>NZ_RQJW01000007.1 GCF_004028635.1 Streptomyces cyaneus
CTGATGGCCGGAGACGGGGTATCAACATATCTGGCGTTGATTTTTGGCACGCTGTTGAGTTCTCAAGGAACGGACGCTTCCTTTGTACTCACCCTCTCGGGCTTTCCTCCGGGCGCTTCCCTTCGGTCTTGCGTTTCCGACTCTATCAGATCTTTTTCCGATCCGATTTCCTCGGTGCTTTCCAGGTTCCCGCTCTCGCGTTTCCCTTTCCGGCGGTTCCGACTCTATCAGATCCTTTCGGGCCTGATCCCCAGTCAGCGGGGCTTGTCTTCGCGGCTGTTGGGCCGTTCCGACGAGTGAGACTTTAGCGGATTCCTGACCCCCGAGCTAATCGGGGGCTGCGCTCTTTCGAACGCGGATTCCTCATTACGCAAATACGCATGCCAATGACACGACGGCAGACAGACCGACTGTCGTCGAATGCTGGTTGGTACTTGCGGAATGGCTGTCCGGGGACCGACCGGAGTCGGCGCTCACGTCGGACAACTCGGAGAACAGTACGGATCGGCTCGGGGCGTGTCAACTTCGCTCCGAGTGACACCCCAGGGGCGTACTCTGGGCGGCATGACGACGCGTACGTACACCCAGCTGTGGTGGGCCGCCTGACTGGCGGCCGTACTCACGTATGCACTCAACGGCCGCCGCCTCGGCGGCCGTTCTTGTATCTCCCTCCAGAGCTCCTGAGGGTCGGCGGCCGGGACGGCGGCCTCGACCAGGAGATGGAGAAGAGATGACGCGGGTCTTCAGTGGGGTCAAGCCGACCGGGCATCTGACGCTGGGGAACTACCTGGGAGCCATGCGGCAATGGGCTGCCGTCGATCAGCACGAGGCTGAAGCGCTGTTCTGCATCGTCGATCTGCATGCGCTGACCGTGGACCACGATCCCGCGCGGGTGCGCAGGCTGAGTCGGCAGGCGGCGACGTTGCTGCTGGCGGCGGGGCTGGATCCGGGGCTGTGCACCGTGTTCGTACAGAGTCATGTGGATGAGCACGCGCGGCTGTCGTATGTGCTGGAGTGCGTGGCCACGGACGGCGAGATGCGGCGGATGATCCAGTACAAGGAGAAGGCCGCGCGTGAGCGGGCGCGGGGCGGGAGTGTTCGGCTGTCGTTGCTGACGTATCCCGTGCTGATGGCGGCGGACATCCTGGCGTACGGGACCGACGAAGTGCCGGTCGGGGACGACCAGGCGCAGCATGTGGAGCTCACGCGGGATCTCGCTGTGCGGTTCAACCAGCGGTACGGGCATACGTTCGTGGTGCCTCGGGCCACGCATCCGCAGGTGGCGGCTCGGGTGATGAATCTGCAGGATCCGACGTCGAAGATGGGCAAGAGCGATGACGCCGGGCCGGGGATCGTCTATCTGCTCGATGAGCCGGATGTGGTGCGGAAGAAGGTCATGCGGGCCGTGACCGACAGCGGGCGCGAGGTCGTGTACGACCGGGCCGCGCAGCCGGGGTTGGCGAATCTGCTGGAGATTCTGGCTGCCTGTACGGGTGGGAACCCATCGGAGCTGAGCGGTGTATATGAATCGTACGGCGCTTTGAAGTCAGCCACCGCGGAGGCCGTGGTCGAGGTCCTCAGGCCCGTACAGGAGAGGCACAGGGAGCTGTGCGCGGATCCTGGCTATGTGGAGGGGGTGCTGCGGGATGGCGCGGAGCGAGCTCGGGCGATGGCCCGGCCGACCGTGGATGCCGCGTATCGGGCGATCGGGTTGCTGCCGGCGGCTGCGGCTGCGGATATCGCGGTGACTGCTTAGGGGCGCGCGCTGGGCCGCCCCCTGTGCAGGGGCGGCCCGGGTGTCAGTTGTTGCCCGAGGCCAGTTGGCGGCTGCGGTCGCGGGCGGCCTCCAGGGCGGCGATGAGGGCGGCTCGTACGCCGTGGTTCTCGAGTTCGCGGATGGCGTTGATGGTGGTGCCGGCGGGGGATGTCACGTTCTCGCGGAGCTTGACGGGGTGTTCGCCGCTGTCGCGGAGCATCGTGGCGGCGCCGATCGCGGACTGGACGATCAGGTCGTGGGCCTTGTCGCGGGGCAGGCCGAGGAGGATGCCGGCGTCGGTCATGGCTTCGACCAGGTAGAAGAAGTACGCCGGACCGGAGCCGGACAGCGCGGTGCAGGCGTCCTGCTGGCCCTCGGGGACGCGGAGCGTCTTGCCTACGGCGCCGAAGATCTCCTCGGCGTGGGCGAGGTCGGCTTCGGTGGCGTGGCTGCCGGCGGAGATGACGGACATGGCCTCGTCGACGAGGGCAGGAGTGTTCGTCATGACTCGGACGACTGGGGTGCCGGCGGCGAGGCGGGCCTCGAAGAAGGAGGTGGGGATACCGGCGGCTCCGCTGATGACCAGGCGGTCGGCGGGGACGTGCGGGGCGAGTTCGTCCAGGAGGGTGCCCATGTCCTGCGGCTTGACCGTGAGGATCAGGGTGTCGGCGGTCTTGGCGGCTTCCGCGTTGGTGACCGGCGTGACTCCGTAGCGGGTGCGGAGTTCTTCGGCTCGTTCCGCGCGGCGGGCCGTCACCAGGAGGTCGGCCGGGGCCCAGCCGCCGCGGATCATTCCGCTGAGCAGGGCTTCGCCGATCTTGCCGGTGCCGAGGACTGCGACTTTCTGGGTCATGGCTGGGGTGTCCTCCGGAGGTTGCGTCGTCCGGGTTCATCCTCGCACCGGGGGGCTGCTTTCGACGTGGCGTGTCCGGTGGGCGGACGGGCGGGGCGCCGGGCGTAGCCCCGCAGCGGTCACTCCGTCCTGCGTCGCAGGGTCGCCGCGCCCAGGCCCAGGACCAGCAGGGCGCAGCCAGCCACGATCAGGGCGTCGCGTACGAAGTCGGCGGTCATGTCGGTGTGCTTGAGGACCTCGTTCATGCCGTCGACGGCGTAGGACATGGGGAGGACGTTGGAGATGGCCTCGAGGGCGGGGTGCATGTTGTCGCGGGGAGTGAAGAGACCGCAGAGGAGCAGTTGGGGGAAGATCACGGCCGGCATGAACTGGACGGCCTGGAATTCGGAGGCCGCGAAGGCCGAGACGAAGAGACCGAGCGCGGTGCCGAGCAGGGCGTCGAGCAGGGCCACGAGCAGGAGCAGCCAGGGGCTGCCGATGACATCCAGGTCGAGGAACCAGAGCGCGAGTCCGGTCGCCAGGGCGGACTGGAGGATCGCGAGGGTGCCGAAGGCGAGGGCGTAGCCGGCGATCAGGTCGCCCTTGCCGAGGGGCATGGCGAGGAGGCGTTCGAGGGTGCCCGAGGTGCGTTCGCGGAGGGTGGCGATGGAGGTGACCAGGAACATCGTGATCAGCGGGAAGATCCCGAGGAGGGAGGCGCCGATGTTGTCGAAGGTGCGCGGGCTGCCGTCGAAGACATAGCGCAGCAGGAACAGCATCACGCAGGGGACGAGGAGCATCAGCGCGATGGTGCGCGGGTCGTGGCGGAGCTGGCGCAGGACCCGGGCGGCGGTGGCGGTCGTGCGGGCCAGGTTCAGGGCGCGGGTGGGGGCGGGCCGGAGCGTGGTGGTCGGGCTCGTCGTCGTGGTCATCGCGTGGTCTCCTTCGCGCGGGCGGCCGCGGTCGCCTCGTCGACCAGGTGCAGGAAAGCCGCCTCGACCGTCTCGGACTGCGTACGGGTACGGAGGGCGTCCGGGGTGTCGTCGGCGAGGATCCGGCCCTCGCGCATGAGGAGGAGGCGGTGGCAGCGCTCGGCCTCGTCCATGACGTGGGAGGAGATGAGGAGGGTGGCGCCGCGGGAGGCGGCGATGTCGTGGAAGAGGCCCCAGAGGTCGCGGCGCAGGACGGGGTCGAGGCCGACCGTCGGTTCGTCCAGGACGAGGAGTTCGGGGGTGCCGAGGAGGGCGACAGCCAGGGAGACGCGGCTGCGCTGGCCGCCGGAGAGGTTGCCGGCCAGGGCGTCGGCGTGGCTGGTGAGGTCGACGTCGGTGATGGCGCGGGTGACGTTCTCTTGGCGGCGGTCGGTGGCCGCGTGGCCCGGGTCGAGGATCGCGGCGAAGTAGGCGAGGTTCTGGCGGATCGTCAGGTCGTCGTAGACGGAGGGAGCTTGGGTGACGTAGCCGATGCGGGCGCGCAGGGTGGGGTGACCGGCGGGGCGGCCCAGGACGTCCAGGGTGCCTGTGACCTTGGCCTGGGTGCCGACGACGGCCCGCATCAGGGTGCTTTTGCCGCAGCCGGACGGGCCGAGCAGGCCGGTGATCTGGCCACGAGGGACGGTGAAGTCGAGGTCGCGGAGTACTTGGCGGGTGCCGCGTACGACGTTCAGGGTCTCGGCTCGGATGGCGGGGTCGTCGGGGGGATCTGATCGGGCGGAGGGATAATTCATCATGCGATGAATAATCCTCCGGTGGGACTACGGCGTCAAGCGTCGAGGAGGGCGGGTGTGCGGAGGGGGCGGCGGGGTGTGCGGTGCCGCGTGCGACGGCCTGGGCGGGTCCGGGCGCGCCGGGTGCCGCGCCCGACGACGCCTTGGGGGTTGGGATTGCGCCCCGCGCCGTGGAGGTGCACGCAGGGCACGGAGTTGGGGGCGTGGTGCGGCACGTGGGGCGGCAAATAGTTCGCCCGTCCTCCTCGGCTCGGTGCTGCGCTTGGCGCTGTGCTGGCTGTCCGGGCCGTATGGGGAGGGCGGGCGGGCGGGAGGAAGGGCGGCGGTGATGTGCCGGGTGCGCGGAGGGGCGAGGGGTGTCAGGAGGTGGTGGCTACGAGGAGGTCGACGTCGTAGGTCTCTTCGATGATTCCGTCCGGGAAGGCGGTGAGGAGGAGTTGCTTCTCCTCGGTGAGGAAGGCAGTGCTCGCCTCTGTGCCGTGGACCAGGAAGATCGAGTGGCTGCCGATGTTCGCCAGATGCGTGTCGATGGGGACGCGGCGGCTCCAGCGGACCCTGCAGGCGGTGAAGGCGAGTCTGCCGGTGGGGTCGGTCAGGGCGGCTCGGGCGCCGCTGCCGTTCTGCTCGACGGCGGGGTGGGCGCCGAAGCGGCGCTCGATACGGACCGCCTGCTCCGCGTGCCACGGGATGTCGAGGGGCGTGGTGTTCCACCACAGCGCCAGCGCGCCGCCCGGGCGCAGTACGCGGAGGGCTTCCGGGGCCGAGTGGGCGGGGTCGGTCCAGTGCCAGGCCTGGGCGTAGGTGACGAAGTCGGCGGAGGCGGTGGCGACGGGGAGTGCGTTGCCGTTGCCACGGACGATCGGTATGTCGGGGTTGGTGTCGCGGAACTGGGCTGCCATGCCGTCGCCGGGTTCCACGGCCAGGACGTCGGCGCCGCGCGCGCGGAGGAGGGCGGTGGCGATGCCGGTGCCCGCGCCGACGTCGATGACGCGCGCGCCGGTGAGGGGGCGGCCGGCGAGTTCCTCGATCGCGTCGAAGAGGGCGGGTGGGTAGGAGGGGCGGTTTGCGGCGTACTGGGCTGCGGCGGCGTCGAAGGAACGGGCTCGGTCGGTGTGCGAAGGGGCCGTCATACGGCCATGGTGGCGGTGGTTGGTGTGGCGTGCACCGAGTTTGCCGAGAGGTGGGTCTGGGGGGAGAGAGCGCGGAGGTGGCGGGTCCGGGCGTGGAAGGTGGGGGCGGCTCCAGGCGCGTAAGTAACCGGGCCGGCTGCGACGCGTGGGCGGCGGCCTTGAGTGCAGGGCGGCCAGGTCACGGGGGGGGGCGGGCCTGGAGGAGGTCGGGCTGTGTGGCTCGTCGGGCTTGGGAGGCGTAGGGCGTTGCCGTCGGTGTGTCTCCGGCTAGGCGCGGCGGCGCTTCTTTGCCGGGTTGCCTGTGCGGCGGGTCGAGCGGGTCTCGTGCTGTTTGCGTGCCGCCTCGTACTCCTGGCGGTGGAGTTTCTCGCCGGGGGCCTCGGTGAGGGAGCGGAAGAAATAGGCGAGGAGTGAGCCGACGAAGCCGATGGCCAGCAGGCCGCGGAGGGAGGCCTGGCGGTCGGGGTCGGGGCGCTTGGTGAAGGCGTCCCAGGTGTGGCGGAAGGCGAGGGCGCTGCACACCGCGAACATCACGACCACCAGGACGGCGACGAAGCTGCCGACCTCGGCGATCTGGAGCCCCTGGTAGGCGAAGCGCAGGACCAGACAGGAGGCCGCTGCGGTGGCGAGGGAGCCGACGGCTACCGCGATGCGGCGGGCGGTGTAGCCGTTGTCGTGGTCGACCCAGGTCGTGCCGAAGAAGCGCAGGGGCTCGGGGCGGGGGCCCGTGGAGCCCGCGGGGGTGGCCGGGGTGCCGTTCTTCTCGCTCACGCGTCGATTATGGCTCCGGCCTGGCCGCGGGCTCCGTACGGGTTCCGGTGAACCGGACAAGAGGGCTGATCGGAGATCGGATCGGACCTGGGATCCGACGTCGGGTCAGAAGGAGCAGCGTGGGCGGACGTAGCCGTCGCTGCCGGTGTTGACGTAGGCGTCCGAGACGAACTCGCCGTCGTCGATGTTGTCCCAGATGTTCGTTGTGCCGTAGGGGCCCGTCACCGTGGTGCCCGGTGTCTGGCAGAAGATCGGGATCCTGGCGTCCTCGGGCAGCACGCGGACGATGGCGTAGCTGGTGCCGGGGCCCCGGCGGACGTTCAGGCGGACGCCAGGTGCGACCGAGTAGTAGCGCAACGCTGTGGTCGTAGCCAGCGTCGTCGTGGCCGCCATCGTCGTGACCGCCTCTTCCTCGCCGCCGCCGATCTCTTCGGTTCGTCTGACCTCTTCAGCACGGTCTGTAGACATGAGAAAACCTCCCCCGTTGATCCCCATGACAGCCATGGGGCCCCGTTGATTCCCCTAAATCACGCCACGCACACATGTGCGCGTTTGGAACACGGAGGCTAGCAAGCCGCCTCTGTCTCGCACGAGTCATCGACTAGGCTCCGAGCGTCGCGCGCGCGGACGAACAGCACGGGGGTGGTCCCATGGCGCCACAGCAGGACGCCGGAGCGGGCGCGGAAGCGGAACTTCCGGAGTACGCCGGTCACTACCGTCTGCAGTCGCGCCTGGGGTCCGGGGGCATGGGCGTCGTACATCTGGCGCGGAGCACTTCGGGTATGCAGCTCGCGGTGAAGGTCGTGCATGCCGAGTTCGCGAGGGATCCCGAGTTCAGGGGGCGGTTCCGGCAGGAGGTGGGTGCGGCGCGCCGGGTGAGTGGTGCGTTCACCGCGCCCGTGGTCGACGCCGATCCGGAGGCCGAACGGCCCTGGATGGCCACGCTGTTCATCCCCGGCCCGACGCTCGCCGACCATGTGAAGCGGAACGGGCCGATGGACCAGGCGCAGCTGCGGCGGCTGATGGCCGGGCTGGCGGAGGCGCTGCGCGACATACACCGGGTCGGCGTCGTTCACCGGGACCTGAAGCCGAGCAATGTGCTGCTCGCCGATGACGGGCCGAAGGTCATCGACTTCGGCATCTCTCGGCCAAAGGACAGCGAACTGCGCACCGAGACGGGGAAGTTGATCGGTACGCCGCCGTTCATGGCGCCCGAGCAGTTCCGGCGGCCACGGGAGGTCGGGCCGGCCGCCGACATCTTCGCGCTCGGGTCCGTGTTGGTGCACGCGGCGACGGGGCGGGGGCCGTTCGACTCCGACAGTCCGTACGTCGTCGCCTACCAGGTCGTCCATGACGAGCCGGACCTGACCGGCGTACCGGAGAATCTCGCTCCGCTCGTGGCGCGCTGTCTGGCCAAGGAGCCCGAGGACCGGCCCACGCCCGACGAGTTGATGCGGGAACTGCGGTCGGTGGCGGCGTCGTACGACACGCAGGCGTTCATTCCGGCGCAGCGGGCCGGCGAGACGCCGCCCAAGCCGGAGCGGGAGCGGGAGCCGGAGGCGGAGCTCGATCCGGTGCTGGGGGCGGGGCGAGGGCGGCGCGTCGGGGAGCAGGAGAAGCAGCCGGGGCGGCCGCCCGGAAGACGCCGGGGCAGACTGCTGGCCCTCGGAGCCGGGGCTGTCGGGCTCGCCGCGGTGGTCGCGCTGGCCTCCGTGCAGCTTCTCGGCGGTGTGGAACCGACGCCGGAGCACGAGAGCCCGCGGACCGCGTCGGCCGCTTTCGGCGCGTGGGCGAAGGCACCGGCGCCCAGGAAGGGCACGCCCCAGTGTTCGTACGGTGCGGGGAAGGTGCTGTGCGCCCAGACCGGGCTCGTCTTCGCGCTCGACCCGCTGGACGGCCGGCTGCTGTGGCGCCACCCCGTCGACACGTCGCACGTGGACGGACCGCCGACCGTGGCGGGCGGCCTCGTGCACCCGTCGTCCTGGCTGGGCCGCCGACTGGAGGCGCTCGATCCCGCTACGGGCAAGGGCCGTTGGCAGCAGAACGTGCCCGCGTTCGGCGCAGCGTCGACCGCGGGCGGCATGCTGCTGCTCACCGGCGCCGACGGCACGGTCACCGGCATGGACGGCGCTTCGGGCGACACTAAGTGGAGCGGCACCGTACCGGGTCACCAGGCGCCGTACTTCGTCTCCTTCGCCGGAGATCCGCTGGCGTACACGACGACGACCTCCGACGACGATTCGAGCACCCGGGTCACCGCGGTGGACCCGGCCACGGGTGACGTGCGCTGGGACGCCCGGCTGAAGGGGACGCTGAAGCTCGTCGGTACGTCGGACGGGTCGGCCTACTTCGTCTCCTTCGAGGGGATCTACAGCGATACGAAGGCTGTGGTCCGCTACTCCCCCGCCGACCGGACGTCGCGGCGCGTGGCTCTGCCCCTCGCCCTCCGGCAGGCGCGCGGCACCGTACGCGGGGACGTCGTCCATCTCGTGGGCAGCGACGGGACGCTGGTCGCCGTCGACATGGAGGCGCGCAGGCAGCTGTGGAGCCTGGAGACGGCCGTGCTGCGCACGTCGTCGCCCGTCGCCGACGGCCGGCATGTGTACGTCACCGCCCCCGACGGCCGGCTGCTCGCCGTGGATGCCCGCGAGGGCCGGCTCCTGGGCCAGACGCCGCCCCGGCTGGGCCCGAACTCGGACCGGGTGACGGCCGACCTGCCCGAGCCGGTGCTGGCCGACGGCCGCGTCTACGCGAGCGCCCCCGACGGCACCGTCTTCGCCGTCGACGCCCGCGACCCCGCTGACTGGTGACGCCCGCCGCGCCTCCGCCCGCCGGGTGACGCCCGGCCGCGCCCCGGCCGCCTGTTGACGCCGCACACGCGAAAGGGCCGCCCCCGCAACCAGCAGGAGGCGGCCCTTCGACGTGAGGGTCAGCCCAGTTTGCTGACGTCCCGCACCGCGCCCTTGTCGGCGCTGGTCGCCATCGCGGCGTAGGCCCGCAGTGCCGCCGACACCTTGCGTTCGCGGTTCTTCGGGGCGTACGCCCCGTTCAACGCCTGCTCACGGCGGGCGAGTTCCGCATCGTCGACGAGCAACTCGATCGAGCGATTCGGGATGTCGATGCGGATACGGTCGCCGTCCTCGACGAGGGCGATCGTGCCGCCGGACGCAGCCTCCGGGGAGGCGTGGCCGATGGACAGGCCGGACGTACCGCCGGAGAAACGGCCGTCGGTGATCAGGGCGCAGGTCTTGCCGAGGCCGCGGCCCTTGAGGAAGGACGTCGGGTAGAGCATCTCCTGCATGCCGGGGCCGCCCTTGGGACCCTCGTATCGGATGACGACGACATCACCATCCGTCACCTGCTTGTTGAGGATCTTCTCGACGGCCTCTTCCTGCGACTCGCAGACGACCGCCGGACCCTCGAAGGTCCAGATGGACTCGTCCACGCCCGCGGTCTTCACCACGCAGCCGTCCACGGCGAGGTTGCCCCTGAGGACCGCCAGGCCGCCGTCCTTGGAGTACGCGTGCTCGGCGCTGCGGATGCAACCGCCCTCGGCGTCCTCGTCGAGCGCCTCCCAGCGCTCGGACTGCGAGAAGGCCTCGGCCGACCGGACGCATCCAGGAGCGGCGTGCCACAGCTCGACGGCCTCGGGAGAAGGCGACCCGCCCCGCACGTCCCAGGTCTTCAGCCAGTCCGACAGGGACGGGCTGTGAACGGCGTGCACGTCCTCGTTCAGCAGGCCGGCGCGGTGCAGCTCGCCCAGCAGGGCCGGGATGCCGCCGGCGCGGTGCACGTCCTCCATGTAGTACGTGCGGTCCTTGGCGACGTTGGGAGCGACCTTGGCCAGGCACGGGACCCTGCGGCTGACCGCGTCGATCTGCTCCAGTCCGAACGGAACGTCCGCCTCCTGGGCGGCGGCCAGCAGGTGCAGGATCGTGTTGGTGGAGCCGCCCATCGCGATGTCGAGGGCCATGGCGTTCTCGAAGGCCGCGAAGGTGGCGACGTTGCGCGGCAGGACCGTGTCGTCGTCCTGCTCGTAGTAGCGGCGGGTGATGTCCATGACCGTCTGCGCCGCCGCGACGTACAGCTGCTTACGGGCCGTGTGCGTGGCCAGCACCGAGCCGTTGCCGGGCAGGGACAGGCCGATGGCCTCGGTCAGGCAGTTCATCGAGTTGGCGGTGAACATGCCGGAGCAGGAACCGCAGGTCGGACAGGCGTTCTCCTCGATACGGAGGATGTCCTCGTCCGAGATCTTGTCGTTCACGGCGTCGGAGATCGCATCGACCAGGTCGAGCGTGCGGACCGTACCGTCCACGAGAGTCGCGCGGCCGGACTCCATCGGGCCGCCGGAGACGAAGACGGTCGGGATGTTGAGCCGCAGAGCGGCGTTCAGCATGCCCGGGGTGATCTTGTCGCAGTTGGAGATGCAGATCAGGGCGTCGGCGCAGTGGGCCTCGACCATGTACTCGACCGAGTCGGCGATCAGGTCGCGGGAGGGCAGGCTGTACAGCATGCCGCCGTGGCCCATCGCGATGCCGTCGTCCACCGCGATCGTGTTGAACTCGCGCGGGATGCCGCCGGCCTCCCGGATCGCCTCGCTGACGATCCGGCCGACGGGCTGGAGGTGGGTGTGGCCGGGCACGAACTCGGTGAAGGAGTTCGCCACCGCGATGATCGGCTTCCGGCCGATGTCCGCACCGGGTACACCGGAGGCGCGCATAAGGGCGCGGGCGCCCGCCATGTTGCGACCGTGGGTGACTGTGCGGGACCTCAGCTCGGGCATCGTCGCTCGCTCCTTCGGGACTGCAGAGACTGCGATCAGAGACTTCTGACTGCTAACGAGCGTACGCCGGTCATCCAGAGGTCGGGACGAGGTGTCCGGAATACGGGATGCATGTCTCGTGGAGCAGGCGGTGACTCACTCGGCGGCAGGTGACTCACTCGTCGGCGGCGTAGCGCCCGGTGAGATGCCCCTGCACCACCGGCGCCACGCGCGCGATGATCTGCTCCGGGTCCGCCGACGCGATCGGCTCGATCTTGATGACGTATCTCATCATCGCGATACCCACCAGCTGCGCGGCCGCGAGCTCGGCACGCAGTTCCGCGTCCGGGGCGTCGATCTCCCCGGCGATGCGCCGCAGCAGCTGAGCGGAGACGAGCCGCCGGAAAACGGAGGCGGCGGCCTCGTTGTTGACCGCCGACCGAACGATCGCGAGCAGCGGCTTGCGGGTCACGGGGTTCTCCCAGAGCCCGAAGATGGTGCGCGTCATGCGCTCGCCCACGCCATCGAGCGGCCCCTCCAGCACCGCGTCCCGCACCTTGAGGGCGGGCGCGAAGGCGACCTCCACCGCCGCCTCGAAGACCTGCTCCTTGGTGCCGAAGTAGTGATGCACGAGGGCCGAGTCCACCCCGGCCGCCTTGGCGATACCGCGCACGGACGTCTTCTCGTACCCCCGCTCGGAGAACTCCTCGCGGGCCGCGTCCAGGATGCGGTCCCGGGTGT
Organism: Streptomyces cyaneus; assembly: GCF_004028635.1. Lineage (GTDB taxonomy): Bacteria > Actinomycetota > Actinomycetes > Streptomycetales > Streptomycetaceae > Streptomyces > Streptomyces cyaneus. The sequence continues at coordinate 11,719 of NZ_RQJW01000007.1, forward strand.
CGGCGGATTCCGTACGAGGGGGCCGGCCCCGGCGTCGGGAGGCCACCCCGCCCCGCCCCGAGGTGGCGTCGGTCACGGTCGGGGCACCTTCACCGACGAGGCCAGATGCAGCCGCGTGAAGGCGAGGGCCTCGGCGAGATCGGCCTCGCGTTCGGCGCTGGACATCGCGCGGCGGGTGTTGACCTCGATGACTACGTGCCCGTCGAAGCCGGACAGGGCGAGACGCTCCAGCACCTCGGCGCAGGGCTGGTTGCCGCGCCCCGGAACGAGGTGCTCGTCCTTGGCCGACCCTCTCCCGTCCGCGAGATGAACATGCCCCAGCCGGTCCCCCATGCGATCGATCATCTGCAGCGCGTCGCTACGGGCCGTAGCGGTGTGGCTGAGGTCGATCGTGAAGTGCCGGTAGTCGTCCTTCGTCACATCCCAGTCGGGGGCGTACGCAAGCATCTCGCGGTCGCGGTAGCGCCAGGGGTACATGTTCTCGACGGCGAACCGCACATCCGTCTCGTTCGCCATCCGCCAGATTCCGGCGACGAAGTCTCGGGCGTACTGGCGCTGCCAGCGGAACGGCGGATGTACGACGACCGTCGAGGCCCCCAGCTTCTCGGCGGCCGCCTGGGCTCGCTGGAGCTTGGTCCAGGGGTCGGTGGACCACACGCGCTGGGTGATCAGCAGACAGGGGGCGTGTACGGCGAGGATCGGGATCTGGTGGTAGTCACTGAGCCGACGCAGCGCTTCCATGTCCTGGCTGACCGGGTCGGTCCACACCATGACCTCGACACCGTCGTACCCGAGGCGCGCGGCGATCTCGAAGGCCGTCGCCGTCGACTCCGGATAGACGGAGGCCGTCGACAGGGCGACCTTCGCATCCGGGATGCGCACCACTGGTTCTGCCACGAGGGACAGAGTACGGGGCGCCAACGAACGCCGGGGAACCGATGGCAGCCCGACCGCCACGGGGGTCTGCAATCGGCCAGGGGCGCGAACTGGTCATATGCCGGGCGGCTGGAGCGGGGGCGCGGGTGGGGGGTGTGGCGGGGTTCACGCGGTTGCGGGGGCGTAGGGCGCGGGGCCTGGACGGTTGCGTCGGCTTGGGGGCGCCCGGCGTGGGGGCTGGGCGGGGGTGGGTCGCTCGGCCCGGCGCTGGCCGGGTGCCGCCAGCGCCCACCCGTGCCGCCCCAGCGGCACGACTGCCCGCGGCTGGGGCGGCGGGCTGCCGCCCCTTCGACCCCGCCGTCCTGGGGGCCTGCGGCCCCCAGACCCCCGCTTCGGCCCTGAACGGGCCTCGTCCTCAAACGCCGGACGGGCTGAAATTGCCTGGGCTGAAGTGCCTGGGCCAGCACTGCGAAGTGGCCGCGAAGTCCCCCGGCCCCCGGCCCGCGTACCCCCACGGGCCCGCACCCGCCCACGGCGGGAAGGGGACGTGCCGGGGGGTGTCCGCCCGCAGTGGCCGGCGTCAACACGCGGCACCTCTTGGCCTAAGGTGACCGCCGGTCCGAGGACGGACACCCCCCGGCGCGGCCCCGACCCACAACGCACCCGCAGGCGCCACGCGCACGCCCACCGGATGGCAACGGGCCGCCGCAGGCATCCCCATCTCAACCGCCGGAGGCCCCCGCTACCCCACCGACAAGTGATCCAACTTCCGCAAGATCACGCCTTCCCGCAACGCCCAAGGGCAGATCTCCAACGTCTCCACCCCGAACAGATCCATCGCCCCCTCAGCCACCAGCGCCCCCGCAAGCAGCTGCCCCGCGCGCCCCTCCGAGACGCCCGGCAGTTCCGCGCGCTCGGCGACCGTCATGCCCGCCAGCTGCGGAACCCAGCCCTCCAAGGACTCCCGCTTCAGCTCGCGCTGGACGTACACGCCCTCCGCGGAGCGGGCCGCGCCGGCGAGGCGGGCAAGTTGCTTGAACGTCTTCGACGTGGCGACCACGTGATCAGGAGCCCCGAAGCGGCTGAATTCGCCGACCGTACGGGCGATCTGGGCGCGGACATGCCGCCGCAGCGCCCGTATGTCCTCAGGATCGGGTGGATCCCCCGGCAGCCAGCCGGCCGTAAGACGCCCCGCGCCCAACGGCAACGACACCGCCGCATCCGGCTCCTCGTCGATGCCGTACGCGATCTCCAGGCTGCCGCCCCCGATGTCCAGCACCAACAGTTTCCCGGCCGACCACCCGAACCACCGCCGCGCGGCGAGAAACGTCAGCCGAGCCTCCTCCGCCCCGCTGAGAACCTGCAGCTCAACCCCGGTCTCAACCTTCACGCGCGCGAGAACGTCATCCGCGTTGCTGGCCTCCCGCACCGCCGACGTCGCGAACGGCAGCACTTCCTCGACACCCTTGTCCTCGGCGGCCTGCAACGCCTCATGGACGACGCCGACCAGTTTGTCGATGCCCTCGGGACCGATGGCCCCGCTGTCGTCGAGGAGTTGGGCAAGGCGCAGCTCCGCCTTGTGTGAGTGCGCGGGCAACGGGCGCGCGCCAGGGTGTGCATCCACCACCAGCAGATGCACCGTGTTCGATCCCACGTCGAGGACACCGAGTCTCATGTACGGAACGCTACTGCCACCTGGGCGATCCTCCGTCCTCGAAGCCGCAGCCTCGGACGCCGTACCCTGGTCCCGTGCCAAAGACGAAAAAGGCGAAGAACGAAAAGATGGACAAATCTCCCAAGGATTCCTCGAAGGGTTCCTCCCGGGGTTCTTCGCAGGCGAAGGCAGCAACCAAGCCCAAGAAGCCGAAGAACGGCTCCCCTGAACCGGACGAGAAGGGGCTCGACTTCGCTCGCGCATGGGTGGAGTTCCCTGATCCGGCGGACGACGAGCAGGTCTTCCGCTGCGATCTGACATGGCTGACCTCCCGTTGGAACTGCATCTTCGGCAGCGGCTGCCAGGGCATCCAGGCGGGCCGCGCGGACGACGGCTGCTGCACGCTGGGCGCGCACTTCTCGGACGAGGACGACGAGAAGCGCGTCGCCGAGCATGTGGCAAGGCTCACGCCCGACATCTGGCAGCACCACGACGAGGGCATGGAGCACGGCTGGGTCTCGGAGGACGAGGACGGCGACCGCCAGACTCGCCCCTACAACGGCTCGTGCATCTTCCAGAACCGCCCCGGTTTCGCGGGCGGCGCGGGCTGCTCGCTGCACATCCTCGCGCTGAAGGAAGGCCGCGAGCCGCTGGAGACCAAGCCGGACGTCTGCTGGCAGCTGCCGGTGCGGCGGACGTACGACTGGATCGACCGGCCCGACGACACGCGCGTGCTGCAGGTGTCGATCGGTGAGTACGACCGCCGCGGCTGGGGCCCCGGCGGCCACGACCTGCACTGGTGGTGCACCTCGGCGACCTCGGCGCACGGCGCGGGCGACCCGGTGTACGTGTCCTACCGGCCCGAGCTGATCGAGCTGATGGGCAAGGCGGGCTACGACCGCCTGGTCGAACTGTGCGAGGCACGGCTGGCGTCCCAGCTGCCGTTGCTGGCACCGCATCCGGCGGATCCCGTCGACTAGGAGGTCGGCCAGAAGGCCGGCCAAGGTCCCTGGACGGAGTCGTCGGCCCAGGTCGCCGACCAAGGTCGCCGGCCGAGGTCGCCGGCCATGACCCGACCGCGACCCGACCCGCGACCCGACCGCGACCGCAGCGCCCGCCGCTCTACGACGTCGACGGGCTCGGATCGCCATTGCCACTGGGCGGCGGCGTCGAGCCCCCCGGGTCGGACGGCCCCGATGGACCCGACGGCGAGGGATCGCCGGCCGTGGGCGTCGGATCGGGCGACGAGGGCGGCGGCTCGCTGGGCATGGGGTCGGGCGGAGCCGAGGTCGTCGGCGTCGGATCGGGCCCGGAGGACGAGGGTGGCGGGCTGCCGGGCGTCCCGGGGTCGGTCGGATCGCCGGGATGGGTGGGGTCGGTGGGATACGGGTCCGGGCCGGGGCCTGGGTCGGACGGGCTGGGGGCGGTGCCGTAGCCCGCGATGGAGACGAGGGCGCCGGCGGGTGAGATCGCCAGGCGCGCGCTCCAGTACCCGGACGGCTCGCGCAGATGGTCGATGTACACCTTGATCGTCAACGACTCGCCGGGCGCCAGCGTTCCCGTCGACTGACTCAGATAGAGCCAGTGCGCCCCGGTGCTCGCAGACCAGCGCACCGGCGCGCGCCCCGTCGCCCTCAGGGTGACGAGCGTGGTGTCGCCGCTGTTGTCGGCCGACACCTCCAGGTGTCCGGCGCCCGCCCCGCGCGCGCCGCTGACGCTGATGACCTCCACGGAGACGTCGGGGCTGTCTCGATCGTCGAAGCGGTCACCGCGCTTGGCGCTCGCGTTGCCGGCGTTCTCGTAGCCGCCGTCCGCGGCCTCCCCGTCGAGGCTGCCGGGACCGTGCGCCTCGCTCGCGCTGGCCGAGTGGCCGTCGACGCCCTCGCCGGTCGGGGTGGACCGGTAGGCGGCCCACAGGGCGAGGACCGGGGCGGCGACGACGGTGGCGACGACCGTCGTGGTGACGGCACGCGCGCGTAGCCGGTCCCTGCGGGCGGCGCGATCCTTCGGGTCCATCGGGAAGCCACGCCGGTCGAAGCGCGGCACGGCGGCGCCCCGCGCGCGTGGGTGGTGCGCCAGGGCCATGTGCAGGGCCGCGCGGGGTGCCTCCAGGACGGGCAGTTCGGCGGGGGTGACGGCCGCGCCGGGCCAGCGGCCTGGCACCGCGCGCTCGGCGGTACGGCGACAGCGCGGACAGTCGTCGACGTGCCGGACGAGCTCGCGGCGCAGGGCGGTGCCGAGCACGAGCTGGTTGTCGCCGGTGAGGCGGGCCACGCTCGGACAGGCGCCGGTCTCGACTACGGCGAGGGCCGCGCGTGTGCGCTCGACCTCGCAGGCGGCGGAGGCGAGCAGCTCGCGGGCGGCGGCCAGGTCCAGGCCGAGGACGGCGGCGACCTCCTGGGCGGCGAGGTGGTGGCGTACGGCGAGTTCGAGGGCCTCGCGCTGCTCCGGGGTGGTGCCGGCGGCCTCCGGCCAGGCGAGCAGGGCGAGTTCGCGGCGCCGCTGCTCCTGGACCTCGTCGGAGACGGGCGGGGAGGCGGCCTTCGGCCCCGTCTGCCGATGGGCGGCGGACCGGCCGGCCGCATGGCTGCCCAGACGTTTCTGCTTGGCCTCGGCCAGCTTGCGCAGACACGCCCAGCGGGCCAGTGCGTACAGCCAGGGCCGCCGGTCCGCAGCAGCCTCCGGTGCCCGCTGCCCGCGCCGCTCGGCGAGCGCGAGGGCGTCGCCGAGGGCGGCGGTCGCGGTGTCGTGGTCGCACAGGACGGACAGGCAGTAGGTGAACAGCCCGTCCAGATACGGCTCGTAGCGCGCGGGCGGCCGCTGCGCCAACGTACGCGCCGCCCCACGATCACGCGCCTCCCGGTGCGCTCGATGGGCGCCGGCGGTGCGGGTCGAGGTCTCCGGACTGCTGCTCATCATTGGTGGACCGTAGGGGGCCGCGAGCGGCGCCTTCTCCCTGCTTGAGCTCTTTTAATCCATACGGGTGAAACGATCCCTCAATAGAGGACAGGAACGCCGAATTCCATGGTCTGTGCATGACGAAGCGGCGCCGCGGCAGTCCGGAGCGGCTCTGTCCACGCAGCCGTACGGCGTTGTCAGTGGGCTCGGTTACGGTTCTTCGCATGGCTGCCCGTACCAAGACCACGAAGGACCGCCCGTCCTACCGCTGCACGGAGTGCGGCTGGCAGACGGCCAAGTGGCTCGGCCGCTGCCCCGAGTGCCAGGCATGGGGGACGGTCGAGGAGTACGGCGCGCCCGCGGTCCGCACGACGACGCCGGGGCGGGTGACGACGTCCGCGGTGCCCATCGGGCAGGTCGACGGGCGGCAGGCCACGGCGCGCTCCACCGGCGTGCCCGAGCTGGACCGCGTCCTCGGCGGTGGACTGGTGCCCGGAGCCGTCGTCCTCCTCGCGGGCGAACCCGGCGTCGGCAAGTCCACGCTGCTGCTCGACGTGGCGGCCAAGTCGGCGAGCGACGCGCACCCCACGCTCTATGTCACCGGTGAGGAGTCGGCGAGCCAGGTGCGGCTGCGCGCCGACCGCATCGGCGCCATCGACGACCATCTGTATCTCGCCGCCGAGACCGATCTGGCCGCCGTGCTCGGCCACTTGGACGCGGTGAAGCCGTCGCTGCTCATCCTCGACTCCGTACAGACCGTGGCCTCCCCGGAGATCGACGGCGCACCCGGCGGCATGGCCCAGGTCCGCGAGGTGGCCGGCGCCCTGATCCGGGCCTCCAAGGACCGCGGGATGTCCACGCTCCTTGTGGGACACGTCACCAAGGACGGCGCCATCGCCGGACCCCGCCTCCTCGAACACCTCGTGGACGTGGTGCTCCACTTCGAGGGCGACCGGCACGCGCGCCTGCGTCTCGTACGGGGCGTCAAGAACCGCTACGGCGCGACGGACGAGGTCGGCTGCTTCGAACTGCACGATGAGGGCATCACGGGTCTTACCGACCCGAGCGGACTTTTCCTGACCCGTCGGGCCGAACCGGTCCCCGGCACCTGCCTGACGGTCACCCTGGAGGGCCGCCGCCCCCTGGTGGCCGAGGTCCAGGCGCTCACGGTCGACTCGCAGATCCCCTCGCCCCGCCGTACGACGTCCGGCCTGGAGACCTCCCGGGTCTCGATGATGCTGGCCGTACTCGAACAGCGCGGCCGGATCAGCGCGCTCGGCAAGCGGGACATCTACTCCGCGACGGTCGGCGGAGTGAAGCTCTCCGAGCCCGCGGCCGACCTCGCCGTCGCCCTCGCGCTGGCGTCCGCCGCCAGTGACACACCTCTCCCCAAGAACCTCGTCGCGATCGGTGAGGTGGGCCTCGCGGGCGAGGTCAGACGGGTCACCGGCGTGCAGCGCAGGCTCGCCGAAGCCCACCGCCTGGGCTTCACGCACGCGCTCGTGCCGGGCGACCCGGGCAAGATCCCTGCGGGCATGAAGGTGCTGGAAGTGGCCGACATAGGGGACGCCCTCCGGGTCCTTCCGCGCTCGCGTCGTCGAGAGGCCCCACGGGACGAGGAGGACCGCCGGTAGACTTTGCCCTGGTCTCGCCCGTCCGTACGAACCAAGTGTGCGAAACGGGAGCGCCCCAGAACCTGCGACCGGAGGAGTGCAGTGGCAGCCAACGACCGGGGAGCAGCTCCCGGAAAGTCCGGTGGGAGTGCCGGTTCCGATGGCCTGATGCGCGCCTCGCTGAGCGCGGTGGCTCCCGGCACAGCCCTGCGCGACGGACTGGAGCGAGTGCTCCGCGGCAACACCGGCGGGCTCATCGTGCTCGGCTTCGACAAGACCGTCGAGACGATGTGTACGGGCGGATTCGTCCTGGATGTCGAGTTCGCGGCGACGCGGCTGCGGGAGCTGTGCAAGCTCGACGGCGGCATCGTGCTGTCGTCGGACCTGTCGAAGATCCTGCGGGCGGGCGTGCAGTTCGTGCCCGACGCGACGATCCCGACGGAGGAGACGGGCACCCGGCACCGCACGGCGGACCGGGTCAGCAAGCAGGTCGGCTTCCCGGTGGTGTCGGTATCCCAGTCGATGCGGCTCATCGCGCTGTACGTCGACGGTCAGCGCCGCGTCCTGGAGGACTCGGCGGCGATCCTCTCCCGCGCCAACCAGGCCCTTGCGACCCTGGAGCGTTACAAGCTCCGCCTCGACGAGGTCGCGGGAACGTTGTCAGCGCTGGAGATCGAGGACCTGGTGACGGTCCGCGACGTCTCCGCGGTCGCCCAGCGACTGGAGATGGTGCGCCGTATCGCGACCGAGATCGCCGAGTACGTGGTGGAACTGGGCACCGACGGACGCCTCCTCGCCCTCCAGTTGGACGAGTTGATCGCGGGCGTGGAGCCCGAGCGCGAACTCGTGGTGCGCGACTACGTCCCGGAGCCGACCGCCAAGCGTTCCCGCACGGTCGACGAGGCCCTGTACGAGCTGGACGCCCTCACTCACGCCGAGCTCCTGGAACTGGCCACCGTGGCAAGAGCGTTGGGCTACACCGGTTCTCCGGAGGCGCTGGACTCGGCGGTCTCCCCGCGCGGCTTCCGCCTCCTGGCCAAGGTGCCGAGACTGCCCGGCGCGATCATCGACCGCCTGGTGGAGCACTTCGGCGGCCTGCAGAAGCTGCTCGCCGCGAGCGTGGACGACCTGCAGACCGTGGACGGCGTGGGCGAGGCCCGGGCGCGCAGCGTGCGGGAGGGGCTGTCGCGGCTGGCAGAGAGCTCGATCCTGGAGCGGTACGTCTAGTAGGCCGGTGCGTCTACAGGCCAGTACCTCTGTAGACCGACGGCCCGTCGCGGCCCCTCCCCGCGGAGCGCTCAGTCGTTCTCCAGCACGAACGACGTCTGCGCCGTCCCGAACCCGGGCGTCTTCGCCTCGACCAGATACGTCCCCGCCCCGGCCGACCCCGCGGCGGGCGTCGCGCACTGCGGAGCGCTCGCCTGGCGGTCCCACTTCACCGTGTACGTGATGTGCGAACCCGCGGGCACCCGGAACACCAGGCTGCCGGAGACCTTCGGGCAGTCGGCGGAGGACCAGAAGTCGTCCTCGGCTCCCGCCTGGGTGATCGTCACCACCGAGTTCTTCGGGCCGAGATCGATCTTGCAGTCGTAGCTGGAGGTGTTGGTCGCGGTCAGCAGCAGGGCGGGCGTCCGGCCGGGCTCGTACGCGTTGTGGAGGCTGCTCACCGTCAACTTCACCGCGCCCGCGATGCAGTCGGTCAGCGTGGAGCCCGCAGCGACCGTGTCGTCCACGCCGACGCCGGTCCCCGAGCCGCCACCCGCCGATCCGCTGCCCGAGCCGTCCGACCCGGCGGAGCCCTCGGAACCGTCACCCCCGGTACCCGTGCCGGAGCCGTCACCGGAGCCCGACCCGCCGGAGTCCCCGCCGCCGGGCGACTCGTCCCGCCCGCCCGGCGCTTGACTGATCGCCGGCCCCGAACCCGTCGGTCCCGGCGTGATCGTCGAGGGCCCGGGGTTCTTGCCGTCGGACCCGCCCGCGTTGTTCTTGCCGCCTCCGCCGCCCGAGGTCAACACCCAGGTGGTCAGCAGCGCCAACACGGCGACCACGGACAGCATGACAACCCTCCGTCGCCAGTAGATGGAGGAGGGAAGCGGCCCGACAGGATTGCGCAGAGATCCCACGGCGCAAACTGTACGAGAGATCGGTGCGTCAGCCTGCTCCACCCGCCGCCGAAGGCCCCAACTTTTCCGGATCATCATTCCGGAAGCCACTCGGCACCTACTCTGCGACGACCACCCCGCCACCCCTGTCTTCCGTCAGGTGCGGCACCTGACGATCGCAGGATGTGACGGTATCGCCCCGCCGCCTACGGTCCGTGACCATGGACTTCGAGGACGCCGAGCTCTACGGGGACATCACCGACTTCGCCCGCGACACCCCAACGTGGGTACAACACACCGCCGAGATATGGACGGAGGCCGGACTGCTGCTGTTCGCCACGCTGTTCGTCACCACCTGGTGGCGAGCCAGGCGCGACAGCACCCGGGCGTTCGCGATCGCGGCCCTTGCACCTCTGGCCACGGCTGTGGCGTACGTCTGCAGTGAGGTCCTCAAGTCCGTTGTCACGCAGGAGCGTCCGTGCCGGGCGATTCCGGAAGCAGTCACCCCTCTCAGTACCTGTCCGCCGCCCGGCGACTGGTCCTTCCCCAGCAATCACGCCGCCATCGCCGGCGCCGCCGCCGTCACCCTGGCCCTGACCGGGCGCGCACTCCTGTGGCTGACGGCACCCCTCGCCCTTCTCATGGCCTTCTCCCGCGTCTTCGTCGGCGTGCACTACCCGCACGACGTCGCCGCGGGCCTCGTCTTCGGCGCGCTGGTCGCGATGGCGGTCGTACGACTGACCACACGCCCGGCGACACGGCTGGCGGAAGCGATGCGCGCGGCGTCCGCACCGGCGTTCGTACGGTGGTTGACCGGGCGGGAGCGGTCCGGGCTGTCGTATCGCCGCTGAATTTCACGGCTCTGCCTCACAGCCCTTCCTCACAGCTGCTCCACCATCCCCGCCTCGTACGCCACGATCGCCGCCTGCACGCGGTTGCGTACGCCCAACCGGTCCAGTACCGCGCTCACATACGCCTTCACCGTGCCCTCGACGAGGTGCAGCCGGGCGGCGATCTCCGGGTTGGACAGGCCCGCGCCGACGAGCCCGAGCACCTCTCGCTCGCGCGGACTGAGCCCGGCCACGCGCGCGCGTGCGGCGGCCTCGCGGCCGAGTCGCCCGTCGCTGCCGCCCAAGCCGTCGATGACGTACCGCGCCACCTTCGGCGAGAGGAAGGCGGCGCCGCCCGCCACCGCCCGTACACCCGCGATCAGTTCGTACGGGTCCCCCGACTTCAGCAGGAAGCCGGTGGCGCCGCCGCCGAGTGCCCGGGCCACGTAGGCCTGTTCGGAGAAGGTGGTGAGCATCGCCACGGCCGTGCCGGGGACGGTCCGTACGATCTCCTCGGCCGCCGCGAGCCCGTCCAGGCGGGGCATGCGGATGTCCAGCAGGGCCACGTCCGGCCGGTGCGCCCGGGTCAGCTCGACCGCCTCGCGCCCGTCCCCCGCCTCCGCGACGACCTCGGTCTCACCGCCACTCGCCAGGATGGCGCGCACACCGGCCCGCACCATCGCCTCGTCGTCGGCCAGCAGTACGCGGATCACCGTGCGAACTCCTCATCTGCGGAAGGGCGTTGAGACAGGCCGGCCCTCGGGATCACGTCCTTGGCGACCAGCCGTTCCTCGTCGTCGAAACAGAGTCTGAAGTGGTCGACGGAGACGAGGAGTTCGCCGCTCGCGCGGTAGTAGCGGCAGTCGCTGTCCTTCGGGGGAGGCACGGGCGCGCGCTCCACGGGCGCGTCGCGCACGGTGCGGTCCGGCAGGACATGAGCGAGGTCACGGACCGACGTCCCGAGCTGCAGCTCGGCGTAGGCCGCGGGCGGCAGCACCGAGTGCGTCTCCGTGTACGCGTACCAGGCGAACCCCCCGCCCACGAGCACGACGCCCGCACCGACCGCACCCACGAGGGCGAGGGCGATGCGACGGCGAGCCTGGGTGAAGGGCGCGGCATACGGGGCCGGGCTCGGCGTCGGCGTCGGCGTCGGCCGTACCGTCGTAGCGACAGCCTGCTCGGGGACGTACGCCCGCACCCGGAAGCCGTCCCCGTACGGACCGGCCTCGAAGTCGCCGTCGACGGCGGTGACGGCGGCGCGGAGGGATTGCAGGCCGGTGCCGCCGGAGCGGGTCGGCGTGACCGGCGCCCCCTCGGCGACCATCACACCGTCGGCCATCACACCGTCGGCCATCACGCCCTCGGCCATCACGCCGCCAACCGACGAGCCCCGTCCGCTCGTCACCGTGACCGTCGTACCGTCGGCTTCCCTTTCCTTGGCCGCTGCCACGGTGACCTCGGCACCCGGCGCATGCCGGGCCGCGTTGGTCAGCGCCTCGCGGACCACCCGGTACAGGACTCGCTCGGCGACCCCGCCCGGTTCCGGCGGGGAGTGGACCGTCTCCCACCGCACCGGCAGCCCCGACTCGGCGGCGCGTGCCACGAGTTGCTCGACGGTCTCCCCCGGCGGAGTCAGTGAGAGCGGCTCGTCCTCCTCCTCGCGCAGGACGCCGATGATGCGGTGCAGCCGGTCGGTGGCGTCGGCGGCGGCCGCGCGCAGGTCGGCGGCGGCGGTGCGGTGGTGGTCCGGGAGGTCGGGGGCGACCTGGAGGGCGCCCGCGCGCAGGGCGATCAGGCTCAGCTCGTGGCCCAGGGAGTCGTGCATGTCCTGGGCGATGCGGGCGCGTTCGCGCAGCCTGGCCCGCTCCTCGGCGATGCGCTGCTCGCCCTCCAGCCGCGCGGCCCGCGTCCAGCCCGCCTCGGCCAGCTGACGGCTCTGCCGCCAGTAGCGGCCACCGAGCCAGGGGAACACGCAGCCGAAGAGCAACGTGCCCGTCAGCACCACCCATTCCGGCGCCGGATCGACCCCGAGGAGCGCGATCCTCGCCGTACCGAGACAGCCGACGCCCGCGAAGACGACCGCCGCCGGGCGCACCCGCTCCGCACGCAGCCCGAGCAGGAGCGCGAAGACGCCGAGCGCCGGGCCGTAGGAGACGGTGAACAGCGCAGGGGCGGCGGCCAGACTCAGTACGGCCGTCAGCCCGAAGGCCACCAAGGGGCACCGCCGGGCCACGGCGACGGCGGCGGTCAGCACGACCAGCCCCGCCACCTGCTGCCACACGGCACGCGGCTCGTTCAGCCCGAGACGGTCGGCCGTGAGCGCGGGCAGCGCGAGGGCGGCCCAGAGGAGGCAGGCCCGCCGTATTCGAGGACGTTCCATCCGCCCGACGCTACAAGCGGCCGGCGGGGAGCCACTGCTGCCGATCGTCAGGTGCGGAACGACCCTCTGATGTCAGGTGGCGACCACCGCACCCCGCAACCACCACACCGCGCAGCCACCACACCCCGCAGCCACCAACGCACCGGCACCACCACCTACCCACCCGACCGCCACCGACATGGCAGGATCGGAAGGCCATGACTGCGCCCACGAAACCCCCGCACAGCCACCGCGCCGACGCCGGCTCGGACGTCCCCCTCGCTCAGCCTCTGCAAGAAACCGTCATCGACTGGTTCGACGAGAACGCCCGCGACCTCCCCTGGCGGCGCCCCGAGGCCGGCCCCTGGGGGGTGATGGTCAGTGAGTTCATGCTGCAGCAGACGCCCGTGAACCGCGTCCTGCCCATCTACGAACAGTGGCTCGCCCGCTGGCCCCGCCCCGCCGACCTGGCCAAGGAGGCCCCCGGCGAGGCCGTGCGCGCCTGGGGCCGGCTCGGCTACCCGCGCCGCGCGCTGCGGCTGCACGGCGCCGCCGTCGCCATAGCGGAACGGCACGGCGGGGACGTACCGACCGACCACGCCCAGCTCCTCGCGCTGCCCGGCATCGGCGAGTACACGGCGGCCGCGGTGGCCTCCTTCGCGTACGGGCAGCGGCACCCCGTACTGGACACCAACGTCCGCCGGGTCTTCGCCCGTGCCGTCACCGGCGTGCAGTACCCGCCGAACGCCACCACCGCCGCCGAGCGCAAGCTCGCCCGCACCCTGCTCCCCGACGACGAGCGCACCGCCGCCCGCTGGGCCGCCGCCTCCATGGAACTCGGCGCGCTGGTGTGCACGGCGAAGAACGAGGCATGCCACCGCTGCCCGATCACCGCGCAGTGCGCCTGGCGGCTCGCGGGCAAACCCGAGCACGACGGTCCGCCGCGCCGCGGCCAGACGTACGCCGGCACCGACCGCCAGGTGCGCGGCAAGCTGCTCGCCGTACTCCGCGAGGCCCACGTGCCCGTCCCGCAGGCGGCGCTCGACCGCGTGTGGCACGAGCGGGTGCAGCGCGCCCGTGCGCTGGACGGCCTTGTCGCGGACGGTCTGGTGGAGCCGCTGCCGGACGGGATGTACCGACTGCCGCTGACCTGATGCACGCCCTGGCCGGCAAGCCGGCCTGACGCACAGTCACATCACAGCCGTGGGGCCTCTGCAACACACAACACGCGGCAGTCGCAGGGCCGCCGCGCGGCTATTACCCCACCAAATCACCCCATACCGACTCCAACCGATCGGCCGTTTTACCCCTTTCCTGATTCCGTTACACAACCGACGGACAGCCGAGCGCTAGCCGCAGGCTGCTTCGCACAGCGCCGTGACAACGCCTCCGTAGCTTCATTTCCGTACCCGACAGACGGGCACGACTACGAACCACAGGCAGTGAGACCGACGGCGAACGGGCCGGCCGGACACGGGGAATCGGAGGCGGTCAACATGGCGCAGGGAGAGGTGCTCGAGTTCGAGGAGTACGTCCGTACCCGGCAGGACGCGCTGCTGCGCAGCGCCCGCCGACTGGTCCCGGACCCGGTGGACGCCCAGGACCTGCTGCAGACGGCGCTGGTGCGGACGTACCACCGCTGGGACGGCATCGCGGACAAGCGGCTCGCGGACGCCTACCTGCGCCGCGTCATGATCAACACGCGCACCGAGTGGTGGCGGGCCCGCAAGCTGGAGGAGGTGCCGACCGAGCAGCTCCCGGACGCCTCGGTCGACGACTCCACCGAGCAGCATGCCGACCGCGCCCTACTGATGGACATCATGAAGGTTCTGGCACCGAAGCAGCGCAGTGTCGTAGTGCTGCGACACTGGGAGCAGATGTCCACGGAGGAGACGGCCGCCGCCCTCGGCATGTCGGCCGGAACGGTCAAGAGCACGCTGCACCGGGCGCTCGCCCGGCTCCGCGAGGAGCTGGAGAGCCGCGATCTGGACGCACGCGCGCTGGAGCGTGAGGAGCGGGAGCGTTGCGCGGCCTAGGCACGACAGCGGGCGGCACCGGGCGCCCGGGCAGGACCGGGCACACGGACAACGGTGACAGAGGCACGGACGGGGATTCCGAGGACGTCGGCCCCGCCCGCCCCGGGCCCGCACCCGCCCGGGGGACCTTGCAGGCGGCGTTCACGGCGGTGGCCGTGGTCGTCGCCCTCGCCCTTTTCGCCTCCGCGTGCGCCACCGGCGGCACCGGCGCCCGCGACGAGGGGCCGGCGCACGACGCGGCGGGCGGCTCGGCCGTCTCGGCGTCGCTCGCGGCATCTCCCTCCGCCTCGGCCGCCCCGGACCCGGCGGAGGCCGTCCGCCTGGTCAAGGCGGACCCCAAGGTCTCGGCGGAGGTCAAGCGCGAGCTGAAGCCGTGCGTGTCCGACGACTATCCCGTCGACGTGTCCTACGGCGATCTGACCGGCGGCCCGGCGGACGACATCGTGATCAACGTCCTGTCCTGCGGCGACGAGATCAGCGTCGCCTCGTACGTGTACCGCGAGCAGCGCGGCGCCTACCGCAATGTCTTCAAGGCCGAGGAGCCGCCGGTCTACGCGGAGATCGACCGCGGTCTGCTGGTGGTGACCAAGCAGGTGTACGCCAAGGACGACGCGCTGTCGAACCCGTCCAGCGAGTACGTGATCCAATACCTGTGGACCTCCGACCGCTTCGTCCAGAAGCACCGCTGGCGCACCGACTACGGCACCCTCGGTGGCGGTGACGAGTCGGCGGCGCCCGACAGCTGAGGGCCGTCCGCGACAGCGGTGAACGCATCGGCCGGTCCACGCGTCCCCCAAGTGGACACGCACGACGCACCCCCGAGTACACACGGCATACGGCATACCGCACACGACACACGGCATACGAGGACTGAGAGCACCGGGATGGCAGACCAGACCCACGTTCTGTTCGTCGAGGACGACGACGTCATCCGCGAGGCCACCCAGCTCGCCCTGGAGCGGGACGGCTTCGCGGTCACCGCCATGCCCGACGGGCTGTCGGGCCTGGAGGCGTTCCGGGCGGACCGGCCGGACATCGCGTTGCTGGACGTCATGGTCCCGGGACTGGACGGCGTCAGCCTGTGCCGCCGTATCCGTGACGAGTCGACCGTGCCGGTGATCATGCTCTCGGCGCGCGCGGACTCGATCGACGTGGTGCTGGGCCTGGAGGCGGGCGCGGACGACTACGTGACCAAGCCGTTCGACGGTGCCGTGCTGGTCGCGCGGATCCGCGCCGTGCTGCGCCGCTTCGGGCACGCCGGCCGCGACGACCGGGCGGACGACGCCGGATCGGCGGCCACCGGCGGGGTGCTGACCTTCGGCGATCTGGAGATCGACACCGAGGGCATGGAGGTGCGCAGGGCCGGGCAGCCGGTGGCGCTCACGCCGACCGAGATGCGACTGCTGCTGGAGTTCTCCTCCGCGCCGGGCACGGTGCTGTCGCGGGACAAGCTGCTGGAGCGCGTGTGGGACTACGGCTGGGGCGGGGACACCCGTGTCGTCGACGTCCATGTGCAGCGGCTGCGGCAGAAGATCGGCCAGGACCGCGTCGAGACGGTCCGCGGCTTCGGCTACAAGTTGAAGGCCTGAGCGGGGCGGGCATGAGGGGGACGTTTCGACAGCCGGCCGCGTCAGGCGCCGGGCACTCGGGCCTCACTGACTCGACGGACATCGCGGGCCAGGCCGTGATCGGCCGTACGGGCACGCGCGCGAGCAGACGCATGGGCAGCCGGGTCGCCATTCGTACGGGTCTGAGATGGAAGCTGAGCGCGGCGATCGCGCTGGTCGGTGCGCTCGTGGCGATCGTGCTGAGCCTGGTCGTGCACAACCAGGCCCGGGTATCGATGCTGGACAGCGCGCGCGACCTCGCCGACGAGCGCATCCAGATCGCCCAGCGCAGCTACGAGCAGTCCAAGCGGCTGAACTTCCCCAACGCCACGATCGACGACCCGGAGCTGCCGGCGGCGCTGCGGGAGAGGGTCGAGGAGGGTCGGCGGGCGACGTACGTGACCGACACACCGAGCGGTGCGCCGGACATCTGGGCGGCCGTGCCACTCAACAACGGGCATGTGCTGTCGCTGCGCAGCGGCTTCACCGATCGCAGCGATCACATCCTCAACCGCCTCGACCAGGCCATGATCATCGGCTCCATCTCGGTCGTCCTCGGCGGCAGCGCGCTCGGCGTGCTCATCGGCGGGCAGCTGTCGCGCCGGCTGCGCAAGGCCGCGGCCGCGGCGAACCAGGTCGCGAGCGGCGAGCCGGACGTGCGGGTGCGGGACGCCATCGGGGGTGTCGTACGGGACGAGACCGACGATCTGGCGAGCGCGGTGGACGCCATGGCGGACGCGCTGCAGCAGCGGCTGGAGGCGGAACGCCGGGTCACGGCGGACATCGCGCACGAACTGCGCACCCCGGTGACGGGACTCCTGACGGCGGCCGAACTCCTGCCCCCCGGCCGACCCACCGAACTGGTCCTGGACCGGGCGAAGGCCATGCGTACGCTCGTCGAGGACGTCCTGGAGGTGGCCCGCCTGGACAGTGCCTCGGAGCGGGCCGAGTTGCAGGACATCATGCTGGGCGAGTTCGTCAGCCGGCGGGTCGCGGCGAAGGACCCCGCCATCGAGGTGCGGGTCGTCCACGAGTCGGCGGTCACGACCGACCCGCGGCGCCTGGAGCGGGTGCTGTTCAACCTGCTGGCGAACGCTGCGCGGCACGCCAGGCCGCCGATCGAGGTCACCGTCGAGGGCCGGGTCATCCGGGTCCGCGACCACGGCCCCGGTTTCCCCGAGGACCTGCTCGCCGACGGTCCCAGCCGCTTCCGCACCGGCAGCAGTGACCGCTCGGGCCACGGCCACGGCCTCGGCCTGACGATCGCGGCAGGTCAGGCCCGGGTCCTCGGCGCCCGCCTGACCTTCCGCAACATCCGCCCGGCGGGCGCCCCGGAGCATGTTCCGGCGGAGGGCGCGGTGGCCGTCCTCTGGCTCCCGGAGCACGCGCCCACGAACACCGGGAGCTACCCGATGCTGCCGTGAGCCCCTCACGGGTCTGCCGAGGGGCTCACCCGAACGACTTCGAGAAGTCGAGCTCCTCACTCCGCTCGGTCAGCGAGTACCAGTTGCCGTTGTCGTCGCGGAAGATCGCCTCGATGCCGTACGGCCGCTCCTGGGGCTCCTGGATGAACTCCACCCCGCGCGCCCTGAAGGTCTCGTAGTCCCCCCGGCAGTCATCGGTCCGGAACGCCCCCGCCCCGATGACCCCCTTCCCCACCAGCGTCTTCAGCGCCGCGGAGGACTCGGGGTCGAGCCCCGGCCCATCCAGACTCATCAGCGCGAGCTCGACATCGGGCTGGTCCTTGGCGCCCACGGTGACCCACCGCATCTCGCCCATGGAGAGGTCGTTCCGCACCTCGAAGCCGATCTTCTCGGTGAAGAACGCCTTGGTGCGCTGCTGGTCAAACGTCCATACGGTGGTGATGCCGAGGCCCTTGATCATGACGCTGCTCTCCCGTGCTCTGGCTTGCTTGTCGTTCCTCTCCGTCACGGTAGGCAGGGGCGCGGTCAGCACGCTTCTCCAGAGTTGCTCTCCTGCGCGTGCGCCTCTCCCCCACCCTCGCGCCGCCGAAAACCCCCGGCCCACAACATCGCGTAGCACCCCGGTATCAACGCGGCCCCGCGCCCGACGTGCTTCTCCCGGTACTCGGTCGGCGTCATCCCGGTCCGCGCCTTGAACTTCGCCGAGAACGTACCGAGGCTGCTGAACCCGACCAGATGGCAGATCTCCGTCACGGTCAGATTGGCGCCCCGCAGATACTCCTCGGCCCGCTCGATCCGCCGATGCGTCAGATACTGCCCCGGCGTCTGCCCATACGCCGCCTTGAAGGCCCGCACAAAGTGATACCGCGAGTACCCGGCATGCGCGGCAACGGCATCCAGGTCGAGCCCGGGATCGGCCCAGTCCCGATCCATGGCGTCCTTAGCCAGCCGCAACTGCCGCACCTTGCCCATGCACCCGATGGTGACAGGCCCCACTGACAACGCCACGGGCTTCGCCTGAGAGCCTCACGGCGGCGGTCGCTTCCTGGCGCCGGTCCAGGCATTCCAGCCCGTCCGGCGTTTGAGGACGAGGCCGTTCAGGCCGACGGGGGTCCAGGGGGCGGAGCCCCCTGGCGGGGTCGAAGGGGCGGAGCCCATTCAAGGACGGGAAGGGTAGGGGCGGCGGGGGCGAACAAAAAGGCAAGGCCCCCGGGGACAGAACACACCCGAGGGCCCCGCACACACCGCCCAACTCAGACGGCCTCCACCACCGCAACCTTGGCCGCAGAATCGTCCGCAGCCCCAGCATCCCCCTTAGGCCCCGCCCCCTTGAGCGGCACCTCCTTCACAAACACAGCCGCCAGCAAAGCCACCACAGCAACCACGGCCCCCAGCAGAAACGCCGAATGCGTCCCAGCCGACACCGCATGCTGATACGCCTCCTTCACAGCGACCGGCAACCTCTCCAGACCCGCCGCATCCAGCTGCGCCGACTGCTCGGTCACCTTCGCCCCCAACGCCCCGCCCCGCTCGGCCATGACGTCCTGCACCCGGCTGTTGAACAGCGCCCCCATGATCGCGACACCGAACGACGACCCGAGCGTACGGAAGAGCGTGGTGGAGGAGGACGCGACACCCATGTCCTTCATCTCGACACTGTTCTGCGCGACCAGCATCGTGATCTGCATCAGACAGCCCATGCCGAGCCCGACCACGGCCATGTACACACCGGACGTGAACTGACTGGTCCCGGTGTCCATCAGCGACAGCAGATACAGCCCGACGATCATCAGCACACTGCCGACGACGGGGAATGCCTTGTACCGCCCAGTGTTCGTGGTCACCCGCCCCGCGACCATCGAGGTGACCAGCATCGCCCCGAGCATCGGCAGCAACAGCAGCCCGGAGTTGGTGGCGGTGGCGCCCTGCACCGACTGCTGGTACAGCGGCAGGAACAACGTCGCCCCGAACATCACGAACCCGGTGATGAACCCGATCACCGACATCAGCGTGAAGTTCCGGCTGCGGAAGATGTGCAGCGGTACCACCGGCTCCGCCGCCTTGGTCTGCCAGAACACGAACCCGACGAGCGCCGCGACCCCGATCCCGATGAGCTCCATGATCACCGCGGACGTCCAGGCGTACTCCGTACCGCCCCACGTGGTGACCAGCACGATCGCGGTGATCCCCACGGTCAGCAGCGCCGCCCCCAGATAGTCGATCCGCGCCTGCGTCCGCTTCTTCGGCAGATGCAGCACGGCACTGATCGCGGCGAGCGCGACGACGCCGAGCGGCAGGTTGATGTAGAAGGCCCAGCGCCAGCCCCAGTGGTCGGTGATGGTGCCCCCGACCAGCGGCCCGCCGATCATCGCGAGCGCCATCACGCCGGCCATCATGCCCTGGTACTTGCCCCGCTCCCGCGGCGGAATCAGATCACCGATGATCGCCATGACGCCGACCATCAGACCACCGGCACCGAGCCCCTGCACCGCCCGGAACGCGATCAGCTGCCCCATGTCCTGGGCCATGCCGCTCAGCGCGGACCCGATCAGGAACAGCACGATCGACAACATGAAGACGCCCTTGCGCCCGTACATGTCGCCGAGCTTGCCCCACAGCGGAGTGGAGGCGGCGGTCGCCAGCGTGTACGCCGTCACGACCCACGAAAGATGCTCCAGACCGCCCAGATCACCCACGATCGTCGGCATCGCGGTGCCCACGATCATGTTGTCGAGCATCGCGAGCATCATCGTGATCATCAGCGCGAGCAGCACGACCCGTACGCTCTTCGGCTGTTTCCCGCCCGGCTCCGCCGACTCCGACTCAACTGACTTTGTGTCCGCCATGATTCCCACTCCCCCGGCCACTTGCTGCACTTACTTGCCGCCCGGCTAGTTGTCTACACTCAGGGAAGGTAGGCGCGTAACTAGCCGGGCGTCAAGTAAGTTTTATGGAAAGCCGAGGAGTACGAGGATGGGTGGCACCATGGACGGCACCAAGCAGCGGCGCCGCGGGAACACCCGCCAGCGCATCCAGGACGTGGCCATCGAACTCTTCGCCGAGCAGGGCTACGAGAAGACCTCCCTGCGCGAGATCGCCGAGCGCCTGGAGGTCACGAAGGCGGCCCTGTACTACCACTTCAAGACCAAGGAAGAGATCATCGTCAGCCTCTTCGAGGACCTGACACAGCCGATCGAGGACCTGATCGAGTGGGGCAGGCAGCAGCCGCACACACTCGAGACGAAGCACGACATCGTCCGCCGCTACAGCGAGGTCCTGACCGACGCCGCCCCACTCTTCCGCTTCATGCAGGAGAACCAGGCGACGGTCCGTGAGCTGAGCATCGGCGAGATGTTCAAGAACCGCATGCTCGGCATGCGGGACATCATCATCGACCCGGACGCCGACCTCGTCGACCAGGTCCGCTGCATCAGCGCCCTGTTCACGATGCACGCCGGGATGTTCGTCCTGAAGGACCTCGAAGGCGACCCCGAGGAGAAGCGCAAGGCCGTCCTCGAGGTCGCCACGGATCTGATCACCCAGGCGCACAAGGGCTCCTGAGCGGCTCAGCGACTCAGATCTTCAGACCCTTGGCCCGCAGGAAGGCCACCGGGTCGACCGCGGTGCCGTAGTTGGCGGTCGTACGGATCTCGAAGTGCAGGTGCGGCCCGCTGGAGTTACCGGTGTTGCCGGACTTGGCTATCTGCTGTCCGGTCTTGACGACCTGGCCGACCTTCACGTCGATGCGCGACAGGTGGGCGTACTGGGAGTAAGACCCGTTGCCGTGCTTGATGACGACGGCGTTGCCGTACGCGGGACCGTCACCGGCGCCGTTGCCGCCGGCCTTGACGACGGTGCCACCGTGCGCGGCCACGACCTGGGTACCGCTGGCGACGGCGAAGTCCTGCCCGCTGTGGGTGGACTGCCACATGCCGCCCGCCTGGGCGAAGCTGGCGGACTTCGTGTACTTCTTCACCGGGCTCACCCAGGAGACGGCCTTCTTCGCGGGAGCCTTCTTCGCGGCGGCCTGAGCCTGTACGGCGGTGGAGACACCGGTGGCGGAGGTCATCTCGGCGGCGACCGCGCCTCCGGCGCCCAGCACGACCGAGGCCCCCAGGCCGGCGGCCAGCACAGCGGCACGGTTGCGGATCGAGGACGTACGGGACGAACGGAACGAGAAGCGCGGGGACATTCGAAACCTCATGGGGACGACGACAGAGAAAACCACCCGGCGCACAAGTCCTCGCCGAATGGCCATCCCTTGGTAACCCGGCTCCCCTCGAACCCCAAAACCCCTGATCTACGACGGACGCTAGTACTCCATAACAAAAATCCCCGGATCTTGACAGAGCAGTCAATACGGACGAACCGGTACTGACGCCGAATTTGGCCGCCGAGCTTCAAGGGGAACGTCCCTTTTGTCCGTAATCCCGTTTCCACTATTCCCGCTAGTAACGGACAAATCGCCTGTGCGGCATGTCACCGCCGAGCGCAATCGCGAGACCTCGGAATGTGACGGGCGCTACGCCTCCCCCTCCGCCTTTCCGCAACAAATCCGCACCCAACTATGTGAGCGACGCCTCAAGTTGAGCTACCGTCCGGTAACCCGCTGGTTCCCCACCAGCCACCCACGCCCACGAACATGCACGCGACAACCCAGCGCACATGACGTGAGAGGACCCCCCCACATGACGCTTCGCCCCTGGGCTCGCCGAATAACGGTCAGCACCGTCTCCGCGGCAGCCCTCGTGGCACTCGCGGTCCCCGCCGAAGCCGCGACGACCGTGACCAGCACCTCGACCGCCGCCACTGCCACCGCCACCAGCACGGCAGCGACGGCCTCCGCGGCGGATGTCGACTACGACACCTGGCAGAAGGACTGCCAGGCGGTGATGGACCAGGCGCTGCCGTACCTGAAGCAGCGGATCGCGAACACCAAGCCGGGTGAGAAGCAGGCGATCGTCTTCGACATCGACAACACCACCCTGGAGACGGACTTCGGCTTCAGCTACCCGCAGCCGGCCAACGCGCCGGTCCTGGAGGTCGCCAAGTACGCCCAGGAGCACGGCGTCTCCCTGTTCTTCGTGACCGCCCGCCCCGGCATCATCTACTCGGCGACCGACTACAACCTCAAGTACGTCGGCTACAAGGTCTCGGGCCTCTACGTGCGCAACTTCATCGACCTCTTCAAGAACGTCGCCGACTACAAGACGGCCCAGCGCGCCGCCATCGAGTCGAAGGGCTACACGATCATCGCGAACGTCGGCAACAGCGCCACCGATCTGTCGGGCGGCCACGCCGAGAAGACGTACAAGCTGCCGGACTACGACGGGCAGTTGTCGTAAGCCACCCCGTCTTGGCCCGTCTGGGCCCGTCTTGGCCGGCCTTGGCCCGTCCCGGGCATGCGAAAGGGGCCGGTGCTGGAAAGCACCGGCCCCTTTCTTCGGCTCAACCCTAGGAGGGTCAGGCGTCCTTGCTCAGGTTCGGCCCGGTTCCACCGGCCGCCTGCTCGATCGGCGGGACGTCCGGCAGCGCCGACTTCTCCTCACCACGGAAGGTGAAGGTCTTGGTCTCGCCCTCGCCCTCGGTGTCCACGACCACGATGTGACCGGGGCGCAGCTCGCCGAAGAGGATCTTCTCCGACAGCGAGTCCTCGATCTCGCGCTGGATCGTACGGCGCAGCGGCCGGGCGCCCAGCACGGGGTCGTAACCCTTCTTGGACAGCAGCTCCTTGGCGGACTGGGAGAGCTCGATGCCCATGTCCCGGTCCTTCAGGCGCTCGTCCACCTTGCCGATCATCAGGTCGACGATCCGCAGGATGTCGTCCTGGGTCAGCTGCGGGAAGACGACCACGTCGTCGACGCGGTTGAGGAACTCGGGGCGGAAGTGCTGCTTGAGCTCGTCCGACACCTTGTTCTTCATGCGCTCGTAGTTGGTCTTCGTGTCACCCGAGGCCGCGAAGCCCAGGTTGAAGCCCTTGGAGATGTCCCGGGTGCCGAGGTTGGTCGTCATGATGATGACCGTGTTCTTGAAGTCCACGACCCGGCCCTGGGAGTCGGTCAGACGACCGTCCTCCAGGATCTGCAGCAGCGAGTTGAAGATGTCCGGGTGGGCCTTCTCGACCTCGTCGAACAGGACGACGGAGAACGGCTTGCGGCGGACCTTCTCGGTCAGCTGGCCACCCTCTTCGTAGCCCACGTAGCCGGGGGGCGAACCGAAGAGACGCGAGACCGTGTGCTTCTCGCTGAACTCCGACATGTCGAGGGAGATCAGCGCGTCCTCGTCACCGAAGAGGAACTCGGCGAGCGCCTTGGACAGCTCGGTCTTACCGACACCGGACGGGCCGGCGAAGATGAACGAACCACCCGGGCGCTTCGGGTCCTTCAGACCGGCACGCGTACGGCGGATCGCCTTCGACAGCGCCTTGACGGCGTCGACCTGGCCGATGACCCGCTTGTGGAGCTCGTCCTCCATGCGGAGCAGGCGGCTGGACTCCTCCTCGGTCAGCTTGAAGACCGGGATACCGGTGGCCGTGGCGAGGACCTCGGCGATCAGCTCGCCGTCGACCTCGGCGACGACGTCCATGTCGCCGGCCTTCCACTCCTTCTCCCGCTTGGCCTTGGCGGCCAGGAGCTGCTTCTCCTTGTCGCGCAGGGAGGCGGCCTTCTCGAAGTCCTGCGAGTCGATCGCGGACTCCTTGTCCCGGCGGACACCGGCGATCTTCTCGTCGAACTCGCGCAGGTCCGGCGGCGCGGTCATCCGGCGGATACGCATCCGGGAACCGGCCTCGTCGATCAGGTCGATCGCCTTGTCCGGCAGGAAGCGGTCCGAGATGTACCGGTCGGCCAGGGTGGCGGCCTGGACCAGCGCCTCGTCCGTGATGGAGACCCGGTGGTGGGCCTCGTAACGGTCGCGCAGACCCTTGAGGATCTCGATCGTGTGCGGCAGGGACGGCTCCGCGACCTGGATGGGCTGGAAGCGGCGCTCCAGGGCCGCGTCCTTCTCCAGGTGCTTGCGGTACTCGTCCAGCGTGGTCGCACCGATGGTCTGCAGCTCTCCACGGGCCAGCATCGGCTTCAGGATCGAAGCCGCGTCGATGGCGCCCTCGGCGGCACCCGCACCGACCAGCGTGTGGAGCTCGTCGATGAACAGGATGATGTCGCCGCGGGTGCGGATCTCCTTGAGCACCTTCTTCAGGCGCTCCTCGAAGTCACCGCGGTAGCGGGAGCCGGCGACCAGCGCGCCGAGGTCCAGGGTGTAGAGGTGCTTGTCCTTGAGGGTCTCGGGCACCTCGCCCTTGACGATGGCCTGGGCGAGGCCCTCGACGACGGCGGTCTTGCCGACGCCGGGCTCACCGATCAGGACCGGGTTGTTCTTGGTACGGCGGGACAGCACCTGCATGACCCGCTCGATCTCCTTCTCGCGCCCGATGACCGGGTCGAGCTTGGACTCACGAGCGGCCTGGGTGAGGTTCCGGCCGAACTGGTCGAGGACCAGGGACGTCGAGGGGGTGCCCTCGGCAGGCCCGCCGGCGGTGGCGGTCTCCTTGCCCTGGTAACCGGAGAGCAGCTGGATGACCTGCTGCCGCACCCGGTTGAGATCTGCGCCCAGCTTGACCAGGACCTGGGCTGCCACGCCCTCGCCCTCGCGGATCAGGCCGAGCAGGATGTGCTCCGTGCCGATGTAGTTGTGGCCCAGCTGAAGGGCCTCGCGGAGCGACAGCTCCAGGACCTTCTTGGCACGGGGGGTGAAGGGGATGTGCCCGGACGGGGCCTGCTGCCCCTGCCCGATGATCTCCTCCACCTGCTGGCGGACCGCCTCGAGCGAAATCCCGAGGCTCTCAAGGGCCTTGGCGGCGACACCCTCACCCTCGTGGATCAGGCCCAGGAGGATGTGCTCGGTGCCGATGTAGTTGTGGTTGAGCATCCGGGCTTCTTCCTGAGCCAGGACGACAACCCGCCGCGCGCGGTCGGTGAACCTCTCGAACATCGTTAATCGCTCCTCAGAGCGGTCAGGCAGTGGGGGGAACTTCCCCTCCCTGTCCTTCCGCAGCTTAGTCCCGCAAGCGGGGACCGCTCATTCCAACTGCCGACACCGTCGATGGCCTCCTGACCCCGCTAACGCCGACATCTGCTCCAACCCGATGGTGCGAGACGATGTTCCCGCAGGCCAGGTGGTTACCCTCACCATCAGTACGCCGATGGCGAACGTAAGACCCACTGTCCTGCGTGTCGCCCCCTCCCACTAGGGATGTCTTACCCGCTGGGACTGACACTCCATGCCGCGCCCCCCGGTTCCCTCCGCTACGGGCGAACAACCTTGCGCCACCCCACACCCCCGAGCGCCCCCTCTTTCAGCACTCTGCGCATTCACCAGAACACCCAGCGTAACCCGCACGCCCATTCGGCGGTTGCACCTGGCATGGTCGGCACCCGCTCCGCGGTCACCACGGACTTCGCCACGATCCCCCTTCCCCGTCGGCCGCTCGATCCGAGCGATCAGGTCCGCCGGTGGTACGAGAACGAACTGGGCTGGCCGGTGGTGCCCGCCACTCCGGGAATCCCCCTGAGCCTTCGCGTGGGTCTGCGCTTCGACGTCCTGGACGTCCCGGCGGAGGCGGGCCGCGCAGCACTGCGCCATCTGACGCCTCATTCCCCGGTGGCCGTCCGGGGCGAGCGGATGCGGCTGCTCATGTCCGCGGGCAGCGCGGAGGAGGTGCCGGGCGTGCTGGACTGGCTGGAGTGGGGCACGCTGCCCCTGGACCTCACGACGCTCGGCGAGGGCGACCTCATGGAGGCGCCCCTGCCACCCGAGCAGGGGCCGGTCATGACCGTACGGCCTCTCGATACGCGATTCGATACGCGATCGAAGCAGGCCGTACGACGTCCTTGCGTGCCAGAGCCCGGCGCGGTGCGGCCGCTTCCCCTGAGCCGCTCCGATGCCGTGCAGGGGGCCGCCGTGTGGCTGCGGCCCCCCGAGCCTGGGGGCGAGGTCGAGGCCTCGCTGCCGACACTGTCGGCCATGGGGGGCGGTGGGGGCGCCCCCGACCTGGTGCGTCTTCTGAACACGGTGGCAACGCAGTGCCACCGCCTGCGACTGCGACGCGGGTGCGCCCAGTCTTCGGCCTGTCCGTAGATCAGGCGTTGGCCTTCTCGTAAGCCTCGCGAATGGACGCCGGAACGCGGCCGCGGTCATTGACCTCGTAACCGTTCTCCTTCGCCCACGCGCGGATCTGCGCGGTGTCCTGGCTGCCACCGGAAGCGGCGCGCGCCTTTCCACGCCCACCCGAAGCGCGGCCTCCGGTACGACGACCGCCCTTCACGTAAGGGTCGAGAAGGCCGCGGAGCTTGTCCGCATTGGCAGTCGTGAGATCGATCTCGTACGTCTTGCCGTCCAGCGCGAACGTCACGGTCTCGTCCGCCTCGCCGCCGTCGAGGTCGTCGACAAGAAGGACCTGAACCTTCTGTGCCACCGGATTTCCTTTCATCGATAACTTGAGGGCCGGGGGTCTGCGGCGTCCGCCGTTTCGCCGTCCCCTGTTATATGCAGTACTGCAGTACGTCGGAAAGCAAACCGCTTTTGCTGGAAAAACACAAACCCCCGGGAGAGACCCATGGTCCGACCCCGGTCCGGAAACATGCGCGTTTCGGACATAGGGCACCTGGGCAGGGTCACCCGCCGGAATAGAGGGCGGCGATCACAGATGCAGAAGCATCCGGCTGTTGCCCAAGGTGTTCGGTTTCACTCGTTCGAGACCGAGGAACTCCGCCACGCCCTCGTCATAGGAACGCAGCAGCTCCGCGTAGACATCGGTGTCCACCGGAGTCTCGCCGATCTCGACGAAGCCGTGCTTGGCGAAGAAGTCCACTTCGAAGGTCAGGCAGAAAACCCGGCGAACGCCGAGCCAGCGAGCGGTGTGCAGCAACTTCTCCAGCAACTGATGACCGACGCC
Source organism: Streptomyces cyaneus (assembly GCF_004028635.1). Taxonomy (GTDB): domain Bacteria; phylum Actinomycetota; class Actinomycetes; order Streptomycetales; family Streptomycetaceae; genus Streptomyces; species Streptomyces cyaneus. The sequence goes on from NZ_RQJW01000007.1 coordinate 39,070, forward strand.
GGCCCCCTTCAGGCCGGGCTTCACCGCCAGAGTGCGGACTTCCGCCAGGTCTTCCCACATCACGTGCAGGGCGCCGCAGCCGACGACCTCGCCGTTGTCGTCACGTTCGGCGACCCAGAACTCCTGGATGTCCTCGAAAAGCGTCACCGTGGCTTTGTCGAGCAGGATGCGACGCTGGACGTACTCGTCAAGGAGACGACGCACCGCCTCGACATCGCTGGTGCGGGCCCGCCGGACGGTGATGGCTTTTGCGGTGACTTCTGGGCTCTCCGCCGAGGAGCTCTCGGCCGAGTGGCTCTCTGCTGACATGAGCGGACGCTATCGCCCGTCGGGCTCCTGCGCCGAGCCGGGGTTCTCACTGCGGGTATCGGTACGGGTATCCGGGCTGGTATCGGCGCTGGTATCGCCGCTGGTATGGGGCGCCGTATCGGTGCCGGTTGTATCGGTGCCGCCGGTATCGGTGCTCGTAACGCGTGTATCGGGCGGTTGCGCGGGTTCGGGCGTTTCCGGGCCCTGGACCATGCGTACGGCGGCCCGCAGGGCTGTGCGCTGTTCCTCGCTCATCATGCCGAAGAAGGCGACGAGTGCGGCGGCGGGGTTGTCGCTCTGCGACCAGGCGTCGTTCATCAGGGCGGCGGCGTAGGCGGCTCGTGTGGAGACCGCCTCATATCGATAGGCCCGGCCTTCCGCTTCGCGGCGTACCCAGCCCTTCTGATGGAGATTGTCCAAAACGGTCATCACCGTGGTGTACGCGATGGACCGTTCCTGCTGGAGATCTTCCAGGACTTCTCGAACGGTCACCGGGCGGTTCCACTTCCACACCCGCGTCATGACCGCGTCTTCGAGTTCTCCCAATGGGCGAGGCACAGTTCAGCACAATAGTGGGAGATCTGGATGTTTGCGCCTCGAACGGGCACTTCACCTGGCAAACGGGAAGAAAAAGGGCGTACGACTCGGAAAGCGCTGGGGCTTGGAGTCGTACGCCGTTGAGCGGGCCGGCGCCCCTGACTCAGGCGTCCGGGTTCGCGGGGGCCTGGCGGGTGGCCTCCACGCGCGCGAGGGCGGCGTCCACGGCCGCGTCCTCCTTGGCCTTGTTGGCTCCGCCCTGGGTCTTCACGATCACCCTGATCAGACCGATGAAGAACACGGCCATGACGGCCGGGGGGAGGAGTGCGGAGACGTAGTCCATGCGTCCAGGGTAGCCAGGGGGTGGGGCTCGGGCGGGGTGGGGGTTGGGGGTGGTTCGAGTGGTCTCCGCCCTGTGGTCGCCGTCAGCCTGCGGCGAGCTGCTGGGGCGGGTTCGTGGGTGGTGGGGTCGGTTTGCGGCGCGGGAAGACCTCGCCGGGGGTGGGGATGGGGCGCGTCGGCTTCGGGGCGGCGGGGGTGGGCTCGGGGCCGGGGGCGGGCCTGGGGGCTGCCGGCTTTTCGGCGGGCCTCTTCCGGGGCTGCTTGCCGGGTTCCTGGCCGGCATCCTGGCCGGGGAGGTGTACCGCGGGGCTGGGCGCACCGTCGGAAAGGCCTCCAGGGAGGGCCAGGAAGCGCGTACGGGAGCCGGGGATGGTCGGCGTGACGCGGGGAGCCGGGTGGGTGACACCGCGCGTGAGGCGGGCTTGTACGTCCTGCTCGGCGAGTGCCCGGCAGCGGCCCAGGAGGGTTGCGGCGGTGGGGTTGCCGCGCAGGGCCCGAAGGGCTGCGAGATCGTCGGGGGTCGGGTGGTACCCGGCGGCCAGGGCCTCCTCGAGGAGGGTGAGGTAGCCGGCTGCGGTGCCGGGGAGGGTGGCACGGCAGCGGGCGAGGTCGGCCACCAGGAAGGCACGCATCCGGGCGCCCTCGCGGATCGCCTCGTCGAGCGACTCGGCGAGGCGGAGACAGTCCTGGACGTCTTCGGCCGAGGCGGGGCTGGGGTGGAGGGCGAGGGCGAGAGCGCGGCGGAGCACACGCAGCTCCTCCACGCCGAACGCCATGCCGCCGCGGGATCCGTATGGCGTGGGCATGCGCCGACGATACGCGCTAATCAGACAAACGCGGCATAAGGGGGGTGGGTGTGGCGTGGGGAGCCACTCGGGTGGTGGGGGTGCGCGTAGCGCCAACGGTCGGTGGGTGGGTCGGGGCCGCGCCGGGGGGTGTCCGTCCTCGGACCGGCGGTCCCCTTAGGCCAAGAAATGCTGCGTGTTGACGCCGGCCACTGCGGGCGGACACCCCCCGACACGTCCCCTTGCCACCATGGGCGGCTGCGAGCCCGTGGGGGTACGCCCGCCGAGGGCTCTGGCGCTGACGGTCACTTCCCGGCGCAGGCCCGCATCATCCAGCCCGTCTGGGGGTGCCCCCTCTGGGGGAGTTTGAGGACGAGGCCCCTTCAGGGCCGAAGCGGGGGTCTGGGGGCCGCAGGCCCCCAGAGGGCCGCGCGTTGGCGCCGGGCGCCTGGCAGTCGGGGGTGACTGGCAGGCGCGGCCCGACCGACGGAGTCACATGCGGGAGACGTTGCGTTCGTAGACCAGGCGTAGGCCGATCAGGGTCAGCCACGGCTCGTGTTCGTCGATGACCGAGGACTCGCCCAGGACCATCGGCGCCAGGCCGCCCGTCGCGATGACCGTGACGTCCTCGGGGTCCTCCGCCAGCTCGCGGGCCATGCGGCTGACCACGCCGTCCACCTGGCCTGCGAAGCCGTAGATGATGCCGGCCTGCATCGCCTCGACCGTGTTCTTGCCGATCACGCTGCGCGGGCGGGCCACCTCGATCTTGCGGAGTTGGGCACCCTTGACGCCGAGTGCCTCGACCGAGATCTCGATGCCGGGGGCGATGACACCGCCGACGTACTCGCCGCGCGCGCTCACCGCGTCGAACGTCGTCGCCGTACCGAAGTCGACGACGATCGCGGGGCCGCCGTAGAGCTCCACGGCCGCGACCGCGTTGATGATGCGGTCGGCGCCGACCTCCTTCGGGTTGTCCGTCAGGATCGGTACGCCCGTCTTGACGCCCGGTTCGACCAGGACCGCGGGGACGTCGCCGTAGTAGCGGCGGGTCACTTCGCGTAGTTCGTGGAGGACCGAGGGGACGGTGGCGCAGATGGCGATTCCGTCGATGCCGTCGCCCAGTTCCTCGCCGAGGAGCGGGTGCATGCCCATCAGGCCCTGGAGGAGGACCGCCAGTTCGTCGGCCGTGCGGCGGGCGTCCGTCGAGATGCGCCAGTGCTCGACGATGTCCTCGCCGTCGAAGAGGCCGAGGACGGTGTGGGTGTTGCCTACGTCGATTGTGAGGAGCATGCCCGTTACCTACTCCGCCGCTCGCAGGTCCAGGCCGATGTCCAGGATCGGCGAGGAGTGGGTGAGGGCCCCTACGGCCAGGTAGTCGACGCCCGTGTCCGCGTACGCCTTGGCGTTGGCGAGGGTCAGGCGGCCCGATGCCTCGAGTGCTGCCCGGCCGTGCACGATCGCCACCGCCTCCTCGCACTCGCCCGGCGTGAAGTTGTCCAGGAGGATCAGGTCCGCGCCCGCGTCCACCACCTCGCGGAGCTGGTGCAGGGTGTCCACCTCGACCTCGATGGGGAGGTCGGGGAAGGCTTCGCGGACCGCCTTGAAGGCCTGGGCCACGCCGCCTGCGGCCACTACGTGGTTGTCCTTCACCAGGGCCGCGTCCGACAGGGACATGCGGTGGTTGACTCCGCCGCCGCAGCGCACCGCGTACTTCTCCAGGGAGCGCAGGCCCGGTGTCGTCTTGCGGGTGTCGCGGACCCGCGCCTTCGTGCCTTCCAGTACGTCCGCCCACGCGCGCGTGGCCGTCGCGATGCCCGACAGGCGGCAGAGGATGTTCAGTGCGCTGCGTTCGGCCGTGAGGAGGTCTCGGGTGCGGGTGGTGATCGACAGGAGCTTCTGGCCTGCCGTCACCTTGTCGCCGTCCTCCACGTGGCGCTCCACCTCGAACTCGTCCTCGCAGACGATCGAGACGACCGCTTCGGCGACCCTGAGGCCCGCCACCACGCCCGCCTCACGTGCGACGAAGTCGGCGGTGGCGGTCGCCTCTTCGGGGATCGTGGCGACCGTCGTCACGTCCACGCCGTGTGCCAGGTCCTCCTGGATGGCGACGTTGGCGATGTCCTCGATCTCGACCGGGTCGAGGCCCGCGTCGGCCAGCAGCTGGGCGAGCGCGGGGTCGAGGCCGCACTCCAGGTACTCCTCGTCGGCACCGCAGGCGCAGTCGTCGCCGCAGCCGCCGGTCGAGGCGAGGGGAAGGTCGGGGGTGGTCACTTCTGTCACTGCTCCTGGGGCCGGGTCGGGGGGAAGTCTGCGGTGTCGGTGGTGTGCACGGCCAGTGTGCGGTCGGGGTTCAGACGTACGACGATGTGGCGGCGCCAGGTCGTGTCGTCGCGGTCGGGCTCGTCCTCACGCCAGTGGCAGCCTCGTGTCTCCTCGCGCAGTTGTGCGGCGGCGACCAGGACTCGGGCCACGCACATGAGGTTGGTGGCCTCCCAGGTGTCGACGCCGGGCTCGGCGGTCTTGCCGTTCTCCACGAGGGCGTCCCGGGCGTCGGTGTGCAGCTGCTGGATCTGCTCGGCGGCCTTGCCGAGGGAATCGGCGGAGCGCAGGACACCGGCGCCCTCCGTCATGATCCGCTGGATCGCGAAGCGGGCCTCGGCCGCGAGCAGGGGGTGCTCGGGGGTCTCGGGGTACGGCACCGGGTGCGGTACGCGCGCGTGGAGGCCGTTGGCCGCCCGGGACGCCGCGATGTCCTCCACGATGCGCTCGGCGTAGACCAGGCCCTCCAGGAGGGAGTTGGAGGCCAGGCGGTTGGCACCGTGCACGCCCGTGCAGGCCACCTCGCCGCACGCGTACAGGCCGGGGACGGTCGTACGGCCCTGGGAGTCGGTGCGGACGCCCCCGGAGGCGTAGTGGGCGGCCGGGGCGATCGGGATGGGGTCGTGCACCGGGTCGATGCCGTGGGCGCGGCAGGCGGCGAGGATCGTCGGGAAGCGGTGTTCCCACATGTCGGCGCCGAAGTGGCGGGCGTCGAGGAACATGTGCTCGGCGTCCTGCTCCTGCATGCGGCGCATGATGCCCTTGGCGACGATGTCGCGGGGCGCCAGTTCGGCGAGTTCGTGCTGGCCGATCATGAAGCGGACGCCGCCTGCGTCGACCAGGTGGGCGCCTTCGCCGCGTACGGCTTCGGAGACCAGGGGCTGCTGGCCCTCCGCGTCCGGGCCGAGGAACAGGACGGTGGGGTGGAACTGGACGAATTCCAGGTCGCTCACCTCGGCGCCCGCGCGCAGGGCGAGAGCGACTCCGTCGCCCGTCGACACGGACGGGTTCGTCGTGGCCGAGAAGACCTGGCCCATGCCGCCGGTCGCCAGGACCACGGCGGGGGCGTGGACCGCTCCTACGCCGTCGTGCTGGCCCTCGCCCATGACGTGCAGGGTGACGCCCGCCGTACGGCCCTCTGCGTCCGTCAGGAGGTCGAGGACGAGCGCGTTCTCGATGGTGCGCAGGCCACGCGCGCGTACCGCCTCGACGAGGGCGCGGGAGATCTCCGCGCCGGTCGCGTCGCCGCCGGCGTGGGCGATACGGCGGCGGTGGTGGCCGCCCTCCCGGGTGAGCTCCAGGCCGCCTTCCTCGGACTCGTCGAAGTGCGCGCCGGTCTCGATGAGGCGGCGTACGGCGTCGGGGCCCTCGGTGACGAGGATGCGGACCGCGTCCTCGTCGCACAGGCCCGCGCCCGCGACCAGGGTGTCGTCGAGGTGCTGTTCGGGGGTGTCGCCCTCGCCGAGGGCCGCGGCGATGCCGCCCTGGGCCCAGCGGGTGGAGCCGTCGTCGAGGCGGGCCTTGGTGACGACGACGGTCGTCAGGCCGGCGGCCTCGCAGCGCAGGGCTGCGGTGAGGCCGGCGACCCCGGAGCCGACGACCACGACGTCCGCGGAGATGGACCACCCGGGCGCGGGCGCGTGCAGTCGTATGCCTGTGCTGGTCACGAGGCGGCTCCGAAGGTGAGGGGGATGTTGTCGATCAGCCGGGTCGTCCCGACCCGGGCGGCGACGGCGAGGACGGCCTCGCCGGTGAAGTCGTCCTCGATCTCCGTGAAGTCGGACGGGTCGACGAGCGCGAGGTAGTCCAGTTCGAGCGGCGGGTCGAGGCGGGCGGCCTCGTCGATGACCAGGCGGGCGGCGGCGCGGACGGCCGCCGCGGCGCCGGGGACGGCCTTGGCGACGGCATGTGCGTCGGCCGCCGCGCGGGACTCCCCTATGGCACTGAGCGCTTCCGCACGCGCGCGCGTGGCGGGAACTTCACGTGCACGCGCGCGCAGCGCCTCCTGGGCCGCATGCCGGTCGCGGCCGGCGAACAGCGCCTGGGAGAGCGCGAGTGCCGTGTGCCGTTCCTTGGGCGAGAGGTAGCGGTTGCGGCTGGAGAGCGCGAGGCCGTCCTCCTCGCGCACGGTCGGGACGCCCACGATCTCGACGCCGAAGTTCAGGTCGCGCGCCATGCGGCGGATCAGGGCGAGCTGCTGGGCGTCCTTCTGGCCGTACAGGGCGACGTCGGGGCGGGTGAGGTGGAGCAGCTTGGCGACGACGGTGAGCATGCCGTCGAAGTGGCCGGGGCGGGAGCCGCCTTCCAGGCGCTCGCCCATGGGGCCGGCGCTGATGCGCACCTGGGGCTCGCCGCCCGGGTAGACCTCGTCGACGGCAGGGGCGAACACGGCGTCCGCGCCCGACTGTTCGGCGATCTTGAGGTCGGCCTCCAGGGTGCGCGGGTAGCGGTCGAGGTCCTCGCCCTTGCCGAACTGCAGCGGGTTCACGAAGACGGTGACGACGACCTCGCCGTCCGGTCCGGCGATGCCGCGCGCGGTGCGGATGAGGGTGGCGTGGCCCTCGTGCAGGGCGCCCATGGTCATCACGACGGCGCGGCGGCCGCTGCGCACGCGCGCGTGCAGTTCGTCGGCGGTGCGCAGCAGGGCGGTGGTCATCGGGCATCTCCCTCGGCGCCGTTGGTCCCGGTGGCGAGTACCCCGAGAAGGTCCTCGGCGAGTTCCGGCTTGAGCAGTCCGTGGGCGAGCGCCCGGTCGGCGGTCGCGCGTGCCATCGCCAGATAGCCGGCGACGGTCTGCGGGGCGTGCCGGCGCAGCTCCGTCACGTGCGCGGCGACGGTGCCCGCGTCCCCGCGCGCGACGGGGCCGGTCAAGGCCGCGTCGCCGGAGCGCAGCGCGTTGTCGAGGGCGGCGCCGAGCAGCGGGCCGAGCATCCGGTCGGGGGCCGCCACGCCGGCCTCGCGCAGCAGCTCCATGGACTGGGCGACCAGCGTCACCAGGTGGTTGGCGCCCAGCGCGAGCGCCGCGTGATAGAGCGGGCGCATCTCCTCGGCGATCCACTCCGGTTCGCCGCCCATCTCGATGACGAGGGCCTCGGCGGCCAGCCGCAGCTCCTCGGGCGCGGTGACGCCGAAGGAGCAGCCGGCCAGGCGCTGGACGTCCACCGGGGTGCCGGTGAAGGTCATCGCCGGGTGCAGGGCCAAAGGCAGCGCGCCCGCGCGCAGGGCGGGGTCCAGGACCTTCGCGCCGTACCGCCCGGAGGTGTGCACCAGCAGCTGGCCCGGCCGTACGGCCCCCGTCTCGGCGAGGCCCTCGACCAGCCCGGGCAGCGCGTCGTCCGGGACGGTCAGCAGCACCAGCTCGGCGCGGGCGAGGACTTCGGCGGGCGGTACGAGCGGCACGTCGGGGAGGAGCTGCGCGGCCCGTCGCCGGGAGGCGTCGGAGACCCCGGAGACGGCCACCGGGCGGTGCCCGGCGAGCTGGAGGGACGCGGCGAGCGCGGGGCCCACGCGGCCTGCGCCGACGACACCGACGGTGAGCCGCGCGGGGCGGTCCTTGGGATCTGGCTGTTGGCTTGTACTCACGCGACGGAGGCCTTCCCGTTCCAGTCCGCTCGGGGTACCGGACGATTTCTCGTCATGTTAACGCGATCGGTTGGAGGGGCGTCCGGTTGTCCACAGGCTGTGGGTTATCGCACGCCGTTCGGACGGCGGTTTGGGGGCTGCGGGTGGGTGGAAATGCGGGTGCTCGCGTGCGTGGGCGCACGGCATGATCCGGGCATGAGCGATACGGCGGAACAGGGCGAAGAGCTGTCGGCACCGGAGCGGTTGCGCAAGCGGCGGTCGGCTGCCTTGCGGGAGGCGCGGCGCGTGCTGTCGCGTGGGGGCTTCAGCGGCACGATCCGCCGACGGCTCGCGTTGCTGACGGAAGCGGCACCCGAGGTGTACGACCTGGACGAACCGTCTGACATGTACGGCAACGGGGTCGTGGCGGCCCTGGAGGAGCGGGTCGCGGCGCTGCTGGGGACGGAGGCCGCCGCGTTCTTCCCGACCGGCACGATGGCCCAGCAGGTGGCCCTGCGCTGCTGGGCGTCCCGCACCGGGAACCCCACCGTCGCCCTGCATGCGCTGGCCCACCCCGAAGTGTGGGAGCGCGGCGCGTTCAGTCAGGTCAGTGGCTTGCGAACGGTGCGGGTGACACGTGAGCCGCGGCTGCCCACCGCTGATGAGATACGCGACTTCGAGGAGCCCTTCGGGGCGCTGATGCTGGAGCTGCCCCTCAGGGACGCCGGTTTCGTCCTGCCCTCCTGGGAGGAACTCACCGAGGTCGTGGAGGCGGCGCGGGAGCGTGACGCGGTGGTGCACTTCGACGGCGCGCGCCTGTGGGAGACCACCGCCCACTTCGGCCGCCCCCTCGACGAGATCGCAGCCCTGGCCGACAGCGTCTACGTGTCGTTCTACAAGTCCCTCGACGGCTTCGGCGGCGCCGCGCTCGCCGGCCCGAAGACGCTTGTGGAGGAGGCGAAGACCTGGCGGCACCGATACGGCGGCATGGTCTTCCAGCAGTTCCCCACGGTGCTGTCGGCGCTCGTCGGCCTGGAGCGGGAGCTGCCCCGGCTGCCGGAGTACGTCCGCCACGCGCGCGTGGTGGCCGCCGCGCTCCGCGAGGGGTTCGCCGAGGCGGGCGTGGCGTGGGCGCGCGTACACCCCGAGGAGCCGCACACCCACGAGTTCCAGGTCTGGCTGCCGTACGAGGCCGATGTGCTGACGGAGGCGGCGGTGCGGCAGGCAGAGGAGACGGGCACGTATCTGTTCGCCGCCGCCTGGGACCGCGGCGGGCCGGGCCTGTCCTTCACGGAGGTCTCCGTCCGCGCCGCCGGCCTGGAGTGGACGGCCGATGACGTGAAGGCGGCGGTCGCGGAGTTCGTGGCCCGGCTGACCGAGAACGTCAGCGACGAGGTCAGCCGGTAGAACGCCGCCGCGGGTGGAGCCACCGGCCCAGGGCCTGCCGTATCCGCCCATGGGCCGGACGCTCCGCCAGGACGGCGCGGAACTGCCGGTGGTCGCGCCACTCGCGCACGACCTGCCAGTCGTGGAGGCCGGGCGCGGGCGGGGCGGGCTCGCCGAGCCGCTGGGCGCGGTAGATGTCGAGGAGGTGGTGCTGGGTGATGCTCATGGCGGATCGCCTTCTCGGACGTTGGGGACATCGGAGACCTCTGCCGTAACGAGGGATCAGGGACCTCGGGCACGACGAGAGATCAGAGACCTCGGGCGTAGGAGAGATCAGGGACGTCGAAGGTCTGGGGTTCGGGCTCCGCGGCTGCCCCGGTGATCCCAGGTTGCGCCCAACCGGCCCTCGCGTCGCGTCGATTGACGGCGACCGTCAATCGACGGGGGCGTTGTCAGTGGCGGGGTGCACCATGAGGGCATGAGCGTGAGCATCGACATCGCGGGGCTGCGGCCGGAGAGGGTCGCCGTCGTTCCCTCGCCCCTGGCCGAGCTCGGCATGGCGCTGCACGCGCTGGCCGAGACGGGGCATCATCCGGGCCTGCAGGGCTGGGCGACGAGCGTCACCGCCCGGCTCGATCCGCACCTGGCCGACCGGATGTGCGAGGCCGACTTCCTGTGGCGGACGACGTTCTCGGATCTGTTCCTGCCCTGCGCGGGCGTCCCGGGCGGAGCACTGCCCGGCGCGACGCTCGCCGAGGAGCTGGACCTGCTGGACAAGCTGACGGACGAGCAGTTCGTGGACGCGGCCCTGGAGTTCACCTGCGCCCTCCCCTACGCCACGCCGAGCCAGGACGTGCTGGCCGACGAGGAGCTGCGCCGCCGCGCCCTGGACCTGGCCGCCGCGCGCGGGCCGCAGCAGTTGCGGTTCAGCCAGCGGCTGCTCGACGACCCACCGCGGATCCGGGCCTGGCTGCGGCAGTTCCTGGAGGACTGCGACGAGGCGTTCTTCGCCGACACCTGGTCCCGGCTGCGCCACCAGCTCGCGGCGGACGCCCGCCACAGGACCGACCTCCTCCGGCACAAGGGGCTGACCGAGGCGCTGACCTCGATCTCCGCGGCGGTGGTGCTCGACGAGGCCGCCGGACGGATCACCATCGACAAGCTCCGCCAGGGCCACAGCCTGATCAGGAACGGCAGTCTGCTGCTCGTGCCGACGAGCCTCGGCTGGCCGCATCTGATGGTGCTGCACCGGCACGGCTGGCAGCCCGTGCTGCACTACCCCGCCCGCTCCCCCGAGCTGGCGTCACCGCCCTCGGTCGAGCAGCTGACCCTGCGGATGACCGCACTGTCCCACCCGGTGCGGATGCAGCTGTGCCGCAACCTCGCCCGCAGCACGTACACCACGAGCGAGCTCGTGCAGATCCACGGCATGACGGCCCCGGAGATATCCCGGCATCTGGGCGTCCTCAAGAAGGCGGGCCTGATCACCACCCGCCGCCGGGGGCGCTATGTCCTGCATCAGCTGGACGTCACGGCGGTGGCCCGGCTCGGCAGCGACTTCCTGGAAGCGTTGCTCCGGTAGATCGCCGACCCACAGGGCCGTCAGTCGAACCGGATGTGCCTGATCCCGACCCCCACCTGCCGCAGCCGGGTCCGCAGCGCGCCCTCGTTGTTCGGCCGGAGTTTCAGCCCGGCCAGGACGGCGATGCGATCCGCCGTCTTCGGCACGGTCGAGTGGTCCGTCCACAGGTGCTCGGCGAACTCCGGCTCGCGCAGCCGCTCCAGACAGTGGTCGAGCTGCTGGACGGCCCAGGTCTCGCGGCGCAGACCGGCGTTCTTCCCGCCGACGTACCCGAGGAGGTGCCCGAAACCGCGCTCACGCAGCCGCTTCATGACCGTCTCACGCTCGGCGAGGAGCGTGAAGTGCCGTACGTCGTGGCCGAGTTCACGCAGCCGGCCGACCGTCTCCGCGAAGTAGTCGGAGTTCGTGACCGTCATCGGGGCGATGACCACGCCGTCGTGCTTGGTGAGGGCGAGGTCGAGGACCTCGACGACGCCCTGCCGCCAGGACGTCAAGTCCTGGAAGTTTGCGCGCAGTTCGGGCGGGAGCATACGGCGCAAGCCGAAGCCCGGGTGTTCGGGATCGCAGATGACGCTGCCGGGCAGACGGCGCTGGATCTCGTGTGCGGTCTGTGTCTTGCCGCCACCGAAGGGGCCGTTGATCCACAGGAGCATGCGCAGACCCTAGTGCGCGCCGGTCACGCACGCGTGACACCCCGGTCTCGACGCACCCGCCAGCCGTGGTCAGCCATGCCCGCCGGGCTGTGATCAGCCGTGCCCGCCAGGCTTACTCGCCCGTGCCCGCCAGGCTCGACTCAACCGTGCCCGCCGGCCCGGACCAGCCCCGTCTCGTAGGCCAGGACCACCACCTGTACGCGGTCGCGCAGGCCCAGCTTGGTCAGGATGCGGCCGACGTGGGTCTTCACGGTCGCCTCGGACAGGACCAGCCGGGCGGCGATCTCGCCGTTGGACAGGCCCTGCGCGACGAGCACCATGACCTCGCGCTCGCGGTCGGTGAGCCGCTCCAGCTCCTTGTGCTGGGCCTCCTTGCCGCTGGAGGGCAGCATGGGCGCGAACCGGTCCAGCAGGCGCCGGGTCGTCGACGGGGCCACCACCGCGTCGCCGCTGTGCACGGAGCGGATGGCGCCGAGGAGCTCGCCCGGCGGCACGTCCTTGAGCATGAAGCCGGAGGCGCCCGCCTTCAGCCCGGAGAAGGCGTACTCGTCGAGGTCGAAGGTGGTCAGGATCAGCACCTTGGGCGGCTCGGGCTCCGAGCAGATGCGGCGGGTGGTCTCCACACCGTCCAACTTCGGCATGCGCACGTCCATCAGCACGACGTCGACGGGGGTCGAGCGCAGCACCTGGAGGGCCTCGACGCCGTCGCCCGCCTCCGCGACGACCTCCATGTCCGGCTGGGCGGCAAGCACCATCCGGAACCCGGTGCGCAGCAGCACCTGGTCGTCGACGAGCATCACGCGGATCGTCATCGGGGTCCTCTTCCGTGTCTTCCGTATCCGTCTACAGGGCGTTGTACAAGGCGTTCTACGAGTGCGTTACAGGTGTCAACGATGGGCATGCTCAGGCGTCAGTGTGCTGGTTTGAGCGGCAGCAGCGCACTGATGCGGAATCCTCCGCCCGGGCGCGGCCCCGCGTCCAGGGTGCCGCCGACCATGCCGACCCGCTCACGCATACCGATCAGGCCGTGCCCTTGCCCGTCGGCGCCGCCCTCCTCGTACAGCTCGTGCGGGGCGCCCTTGCCGTCGTCCTCGACGAGCAGACCGAGACCGTCGTCGAAGTAGACCAGGCGCACGCTCGCGCCGGCGTTCGGCCCGCCGTGCTTACGGGTGTTGGTGAGCGCCTCCTGCACGATGCGGTACGCCGTCAGCTCGACGCCGCTGGGCAGCGGGCGCGGAGTGCCCTCGACCTTGAAGTCGACCGGCAGGCCGGAAGTGCGGCACTGCTGGATGAGGTCATCGATCTGCTCGACGTCGGGCTGCGGGACGTACTCGCCGCCCTCCTGGTGCTCGCCGGTCCGCAGCACCCCGAGCAGGCGGCGCATCTCGGCGAGGGCCTGGCGGCCGGTGGAGGAGATGGTCTCCAGAGCCTTCTTGGCCTGGTCGGGGGCGGCGTCGAGGACGTAGGCGGCGCCGTCGGCCTGCACCACCATCACCGAGACGTTGTGCGCGACGACGTCGTGCAGCTCGCGCGCGATCCGGGCGCGTTCGGCGGCGACCGCGACCTTGGCCTGCGCCTCCCGCTCCTTTTCGAGCCGGGTCGCGCGCTCCTCGAGCTGCTCGTAGTAGGCGCGGCGGGTGCGGATCGAGTCGCCGAGCACCCAGGCGAGCACGAACGGCACCGTCATGAAGATCATCAGGGCCACCGTGCCCAGGACGCTCGAGTCCCTCTCCGGCCAGCGCACCTGCGCCAGGGGCGCCGCGAACAGGGACACGGCCAGCGAGAGCCTGGAGGCCCAGCGGGCGCCGGTCACGGCCACGGTGTAGGTGATCACCAGGAAGGCGAAGTTGGCGGGCGTCGTCGCCACGTCGAGCGCCAGCTGCGCCACTCCCACGCCGATGGCCAGCAGCAGCATCTTCTCCGGCATGCGCCGGCGCAACGCGATCACCAGGCACAGCAGGACGACGACCGGAACGATGGCCGCCGGGGAGTCGGTGCCCGGAGCCTCCGCCGCCTCCATCCGGACGGCCTCGACCATCGCGGAGATCCCGAGAAGGAGGACGGCCCAGAAGCTGTCGACCCATGTCGGGTGCCGGCGGAGGAAGTCATAGAGGCGCTGCACGTAACCCAGCGTAGGGAAGCGAGATGCGTGCAGGGGTCAACCGGAGGGCCGATCCGCATCACGCGCGCGTACTCCGCAAGGTGGAGGCTGCGTTCCCCTGTGCGCTTAGCCTGGGCCGGTGACAGCAGAGGCGACGGACGAGTGGCTCGGGTGGCGCGCGGCAGCGGAAGCCGCCCTCTACGGGCCGGACGGCTTCTACCGCCGCCCCGAGGGACCGGCCGGCCACTTCCGTACGTCCGTCCATGCGTCGCCCCTCTTCGCCGGTGCCGTGGCCCGGCTGCTGTGCCGGGTCGACGAGGCCCTGGGCCGGCCCGCCTCGCTCGGCTTCGTCGACATGGGTGCGGGGCGGGGCGAGCTGGTCACCCGCGTACTGGCCGCCCTCCCCGCCGAGGTGGCGGCACGCACGCGTGCGTACGCCGTCGAGATCGCCGACCGGCCGGAGACCCTGGATCACCGGATCGAGTGGCTGCCGGAGCCGCCTCAGCGGCTCCAGGGCCTGCTGTTCGCGAACGAGTGGCTGGACAACGTCCCCGTCGACGTCGCGGAGGTGGACCCGACGGGCGTACCGCGCCTGGTTCTCGTACGACGGGACGGGACCGAGCGCCTCGGGGAGCCGGTCGCCGGGGCGGAGGCGGAGTGGCTCGCGCGATGGTGGCCGCCGGGGCGCGCGGAGGGTGCACGGGCCTCGGAGGGGGCGCGGGCCGTGGAGGACGCACCGGGCGTGGAGGATGCACCGGGCGTGGAGGATGCACCGGGCGTGGAAGGGCTGCGGGCCGAGATCGGGCTGCCGCGGGACGAGGCCTGGTCCGGCGCCGTCGCGACACTGGACCGGGGGCTCGCGGTCGCCGTGGACTACGCGCACACGGCGCACGCCCGGCCGCCCTTCGGGACGCTCACCGGCTTCCGCGAGGGGCGCGAGACGGCGCCCGTGCCGGACGGGTCGTGCGACATCACCGCGCATGTCGCGCTGGACGCGTGCGCGACGGCGTGTGCGCTACCCGGCGCGCGCCTGTTGTCCCAACGTGACGCGTTGCGCGCCTTGGGCATCACGGGCGCACGCCCCCCGCTCGAGTTGGCCTCCACGCGGCCGGCCGAGTACGTACGAGCCCTCGCAAGCGCGGGCGAAGCCGCCGAGCTCACCGCGAAGGGCGGGCTGGGGGACTTCGGGTGGCTGGTGCAGCCGGTCGGGATTCCGGACGTACTGGCGGATTGAGCCGTCGAACGTGGGCTTACTTGTCGATGTCCCCCACCACGAAGAACATCGACCCCAAGATCGCCACCATGTCGGCGACCAGCGTCCCCGGCAGCAGTTCGACCAGCGTCTGGATGTTGTTGTACGACGCCGAGCGCAGCTTGAGCCGGTACGGGGTCTTCTCGCCCTTGCTGACGAGGTAGTAGCCGTTGATGCCGAGCGGATTCTCGGTCCACGCGTACGTGTGGCCCTCGGGCGCCTTGAGGACCTTGGGGAGCCGCTGGTTGATCGGCCCGGGCGGCAGCCCGGCGAGCCGGTCGAGGCAGGCGTCGGCGAGGTCGAGGGCGTTGTGGGTCTGCTCCAGCAGGCACTCGAACCGGGCGAGGCAGTCGCCCTCCTCGCGAGTCACCACCTTCAGGACGTCCCGCAGCTCGCCGTAGGCGAGATACGGCTCGTCACGGCGCAGGTCGAAGTCGACGCCCGAGGCGCGCGCGATCGGCCCGCTCGCGCCGTACGCGTGCACGGTCTCCGGCGCGAGGACACCCACGCCCCGCGTGCGCCCGCGGAAGATCTCGTTGCCGAGGACCAGGTCGTCGAACCGGTCCATGCGCGAGCGCACATCGGCGACGGCGGCACGCGCACGCGTGGTCCAGCCGGCCGGCAAGTCCTCCTTCAGGCCGCCGACCCGGTTGAACATGTAGTGCATCCGCCCACCGGAGACCTCCTCCATGACGTGCTGGAGTTCCTCGCGCTCGGTGAAGGCGTAGAAGATCGGCGTGATCCCGCCCAGCTCCAGCGGGTACGACCCCAGGAACATCAGGTGGTTGAGCACCCGGTTCAGCTCCGCGAGCAGCGTCCGCGTCCACACCGCCCGCTCGGGCACCTCCATGCCGAGCATGCGCTCCACGGCGAGGACGACGCCCAGCTCGTTGGAGAAGGCCGACAGCCAGTCGTGGCGGTTGGCGAGCATGATGATCTGGCGGTAGTCGCGGGCCTCGAACAGCTTCTCCGCACCGCGGTGCATATAGCCGATCACCGGCTCCGCGTGCGTGATGCGCTCGCCGTCCAGGACGAGCTTGAGGCGCAGCACGCCGTGCGTGGACGGGTGCTGGGGCCCGATGTTGAGCACCATGTCGGTGCTCTCCGCGGCGCCGCCGATACCGACCATGGTCTCCGTCGTAGGAGTCATGGACACAGTCTCCCCTACGTACGCTGGCCCCATGGAGACGGGGAGCCCGGAGCACACGGGGACGGCGGGAGACGAGCGGGTGGGGGACGAGCAAATGGAGGCCGAGCAGGCCGGGGCCGAGCCAGGGTGGACCGGGCTGCCCCCGGGGCTGCTGAAGATGCGGCGGCTGTTGCTGGTGGTGTGGCTGGGGCTGCTGACGATCGGCCTGGCCCTGCTGCTCGGGCTGCTGGTCGGACCCGGCTGGGCCGCCTTCGCGCTGCTGCCGCTGGCCCTGATGGCATGGGGCTGGGTGATGCTCGGCCGCAACTGGCGTTCGTGGCGGTACGCCGAGCGCGCCGACGACCTGCTGATCAGCCGGGGCGTGCTGTGGCGTGAGGAGACGGTCGTGCCATACGGCCGGATGCAGCTGGTCGAGGTCACCTCCGGCCCCGTGGAGCGGCACTTCGGCCTGGCCAGCGTGCAGTTGCACACGGCCGCCGCGGCCACCGACGCGACCATCCCCGGCCTCGACCCGGCCGAGGCGGAACGGTTGCGCGACCGGCTCACCGAGCTGGGCGAGGCCCGTTCGGCGGGGCTGTGACGACGCCCGGCGTCGACGACGCCATACGCGAGCAGCGACCCGTGACCGACCGGCGGCTGCACCCCGTGACGCCGCTCAGGCGCGCGTGGGCGCCGGTCGCCGTGCTCATCGGCTGGGCGGTGCACGACCCCGACCAGGCTCAGCGCCAGCTGACCAGGCTGACGACCACCACGCTTCTGCTCGCGCTCGCCGTGCTCGTCCCCGCGGCCGCCCTGTACGGCTTCCTCACCTGGTGGTTCACGCACTTCGCGGTGACCGACACCGAACTGCGCATCCGCACCGGCCTGGTGTTCCGGCGCACGGCGCACATCCGGCTGGAACGCATCCAGGCCGTCGACATCACCCAGCCGCTGCTCGCGCGCGTGGCGGGCGTCGCCAAGCTCAAACTCGACGTCATAGGCGCGGACAAGAAGGACGAACTCGCCTTCCTGGGCGCGGAGGAGGCGCGTGCGCTCCGCGCGGAACTCCTCGCGCGCGCCGCCGGTTTCGCGCCCGAGACGGCGCACGAGGTCGGCGAGGCGCCGTCCCAGGAGCTGCTGCGCGTGCCACCGGGCGTGCTGGCCGTCTCACTCGTCCTGACCGGCGCCACCTGGGCGACGCTGGCCGCCGCGATCGTCGTACCGACCATCCTCTGGCTGGCCACGGAAAGCCCGTGGACGGTCCTCGCGACCGCGGTTCCGCTGTTCGGCGCGGCGGGGGCGAGCAGCGTGGGGCGGTTCGTCGCCGAGTACGACTGGACGGTGGGCGAGTCACCGGACGGGCTGCGCCTCGACCACGGCCTGCTCGACCGGGCGCACGAGACGGTGCCGCCAGGCCGCGTCCAGACCGTACGGATCGTCGAGCCGCTGCTGTGGCGGCGGCGCGGCTGGGTGCGGGTGGAACTGGACGTGGCGGGCTCGTCCAACTCGGTCCTGCTTCCGGTCGCCCCGCGCGAGGTCGCCGAATCGGTCGTCGCGCGCGTGCTGCCCGGGGTGACGGTGCCGCCGCGCGCGTCGCTGTCACGTCCGCCGCGGCGGGCGGGTCGGTGCGTGCCGGTGTGGTGGCGCGGATACGGCCTGGCCGTCACGGACGCGGTGTTCGCCGCCCGGACCGGCCTCTTCCGGCGGAGCCTGGCCCTGGTGCCGCACGCGAAGGTCCAGAGCGTACGGCTGGCTCAGGGCCCCTGGGAGCGGCTGTGGGGCGTCGCCGACGTACGCGTGGACACCGGGGCCAACAAGACGGTGACCGCCCGTCTGCGGGACACCGGGGAGGCGGCGGAGCTGCTGCGGGGGCAGGCGGAGCGGTCACGCACGGGGCGCAGGGACGCCCGGCCGGATCGGTGGATGGCCTGAGCGTCCCTGCGTGACAGCGTGCGTGACCGAGTGATCGTCAGGAAACCGCGCTCCGCAACCCCTGCACGTCGATCTGTTCCGTCTCGTCATGAGCCGTCAGGTCGATGACCTGCCCGATGCCCCGGGACTCCTCGTCGGCCGGCTTGAAGTCGGCCTCGGACTCGGCCTTGTGGAGGGCGAGGGCCTCCTGGCCGACGACGTCGGCGAGGTCCTCGTTCTGGACGGACTCCAACGCGGAGGGCGCCGCCCCCTGCTTCGTACCGAAGAAGTCGAAGCCACCTTCGATCGCCGCACGCCGTACGGGCGTCGCCGGTACAACGGCCACCGCGGTCGGCGCGATGAAGTGCCCCGAGGGCTGCCGGGCCGGGGGCAGGGCCGGCTGGGTCTCGGCGACCGCGCCTGCCGTGGGGGTGGCGGCCGCGCGCTCGTGCCCGTCGACCGCCTCGGGCTTCCCCTGCGCCTCGTCCTCCAGCGCGGGCTCCGTCTCGGACCCGCCGGTGACCGTTGCCTCGACGGCGCCCGAACCGGCCTCCACCGACTCGTCGTCGGAGGGACCGTCGCCCTTCGGGGGATCGTTCTTCGGCGGCTCGTTCTTCGAGGACTCGCTCTTCGAGTTCTCGTTCTTCGAGCGCTCGCTCTTCGAGTTCTCGTTCTTCGACGTCTCGATGCCGTGGGATTCGTTGACGGGGTTCTCGTTGCCGTGAGACTCGTCCTTCGAGGACTCGCTGTCCTCCACCGAGCCGTCCCCGGTCTTCCCGGGACCGTCCGGACCGTCTCCCTCCGGCGTCCCCTGGAACCCGTCCCTGTCGAACCGCGCCAACGCAGCTCCGGCCCGCAGGAACAGCCGGGAGCCCTCCGGCGAGAAGATGGCCGGAGTCTCCGCCGACGCTTCCGCGGCCTCGGTGTCCACGTCCTCCGCCTCGTCCGGGGCAGCCACAGCCCCCTCCGCGGCGGCGGAAGCCGCACCGGCGACCGGCGCCGGCGGCAACGCGCGCGCGGGCGTGGCCGCCTCTATCTCCAGAACCCGGCGTTCCTCCAGGACGCTCGCCCGGTCGGCCTCCGCCGTGGCGTACCGACGCAGCAGCGCCGCGTGCTCGTTGCGCAGCCCCGCGAGCTCCGTGCGCTTGGCCCGCAGCCGCTGCTCCAGCTTGACGCGCAGCTCGCGCGACTCCTCGAGGTCGGTCTCCAGCTCGGCGACCCGCTCCTCGTACCGCCACTCGTCGCTCGCACGCGCGCGCGTGAGGTCGGCGACCCGTTTGCCCGCCTGCGTGTCCCAGCGGCGCATGACGACCGCGCCGACGACCGCTGTCGCCGCGGCGGCCGCGGCAAGGCCGCGCAGCACCACGGGCTCGGTGAACACCCAGGGGGCGAGCGCGCAGACGACGGAGACGCCTGCGATCGCCGACGGGGGCAGCAGCCTGTGCAGGGGCGGGGAATGACGGTGACGTCCACGTGGCATGGCCAGAAACTTACCGCGCGTAGGCGAATCTTGTTGCCCCGGCCCGCAAAAACACAGCCATCCCAGTCGTTCACACAGCATCAGGAATCAGATCCGACACCGAATTGGCCAAGAACCAAGATCACAAAGCCCCGACGGCCACTTCACCCGCCACTTCATCGGCCACGTCACCGGTCGAGTCACCTGCCGCTCAGCCGCCCGCTCATCCACTCCAGGGTCCCCGGAATCTCCCGCCGCCAGGTGTTGAAGTTGTGCCCTCCGCTTTCCAGGATGATCGACGAGATCCGCGTCAGCTTCGTGGCCTTCACGCGCTCAATGAACTTCAACGTGGCCTTGTAGTTGGATTCTCCAACTTTGCTGCTGCTGACGAGCAGTGAAGTGTCCGGCGCGGGCATGTGCTTGAGGTACCACCACAGGTTCGCGCGATTGCGCAGTTCCTTGTCGCCGTGGAAGAGATCGCCCGTCGTCGGGTCGATCGGCGCCTTGTAGTAGGCGGAAAGCCCCGCACCGGCGGCGTACACCCCGGGATGGTGCATGGCGAGCTTCAACGCGCAGTAGCCGCCCGTGGAGTCAC
The DNA here is from genome assembly GCF_004028635.1 of Streptomyces cyaneus. Taxonomy (GTDB): domain Bacteria; phylum Actinomycetota; class Actinomycetes; order Streptomycetales; family Streptomycetaceae; genus Streptomyces; species Streptomyces cyaneus. The sequence goes on from NZ_RQJW01000007.1 coordinate 58,991, forward strand.
CGATGATGCCCCAGCTGCCCGGTTTCCTGCCCACCCGGTACTGGCCGCTCACGGCATCGACCAGATCTTTGGCGAAGAACGTCTCGGTCTGCGGGCCGCCCGGGATGTCCACGCATTCCGTGTCCCGCGGCGGTGCCACGGTCGGCCGCATCATCACCAGGATCATCGGCTGCATACGGCCGTCCTGCGCAAGCCTCGCGGCGGTACGCGGATAGTCGAGCTTGTCCACCAGCGCCTGGGCCGTACCCGGATAACCGGTGAGAACGACGGCCGCCGGGAACGTACGCGTGCGGTACTGCGGCTGAAAATACTCCGGCGGCAGATAGACGTACGCGGGCGTCGCGATGTGCGTCGTACGGCCCACGATGCCGATCTTCTGGATCTGCCCGCCCATGTCCGGCCGGGCACTGGCCGCCCCGGGCACCCGCCGCGTGTCGACGACCTCCAGCGGCCCGCCGGTCGGCGTGTGGTCCACGACGACGCCCTGGTCGGTCTCCTGCCCGAACAGGTCGGCCCAGCTGGCGTAGAACCCGAATGCCTGGTTGGCGACGAGACCGACCGCCGCGAAGAGCATCAACTGTGTGGAGAGCAGCAGCCCGACGCGGCCGCTCACGTTCCGCCAGCCGCGCCGTGCCAGTCGTGGCCACAGCCACACCGTGCCGACGAACAGCCCTACGGCAGCCATGACCGCCAGCGCCAGCACCTTGCCGCTCGTGAGACCCATCGATGTTTACCTGTCCGCACTTTCCGCCCGGTTCGCGCTTCCTGTGCGCTGCCTCCCCCGCTCCTTCGCAAGGGCTTGCCCCGGACTTTCCTTGGCCTTTGAAACGGTTTTGGGGAGCCGAGTGAACCTCTCCCCTCGAGACACCGTCCTAGAGGGCGCAATGTCGCCGGATGCCCGAATCGGCACCGGATCCAAGGTCTCTCGCAGAACTATGGGATGCGATGTCTGTCAGGACAGATGTGGAAATGTCGGGCAAGGTTCCTCAACGATCGAGCCAGGTAAGGGATCTGTCGAGCCGCGTACGGCACGTGCTGCGCGGCCCGCGCCCCGAAGCCGTTCCCGTTCTCGTCGGCAGGGCCTGCGCCCTGGTGGGCCTGCTGGACATCGCCGCGGGCGTCTTCCCGCGCTTCCGGCACAGCCGTATGCACGCCATCGCCGAGGTGCTGCCGGGCTCGACGGGCCCGTTCGCGGCCGCGCTGTCGCTCAGCGCGGGCGTGCTGCTGCTCCTGCTCGCGCACGGCCTCAAGCGCGGCAAGCGGCGGGCGTGGCGCGCAGCCGTCGTCCTGCTGCCGGCCGGAGCAGTCGCGCAGTTCACGTACCGCCACTCCTTCGTGGGCGTGGTCATCTCGCTCGTGCTGCTCGCGGCGCTGCTGCGCCACCGCGACCAGTTCGCGGCGCTGCCCGACCCGCGCAGCAGGTGGCGGGCGCTGGCCAACTTCGTCCTCATGAGCGCCGGTTCCCTCGCCCTCGGGCTGGTCATCGTCAGCGCCCATCCGGAGACCCTGGTCGGCGACCCGAGCCTGGCCGACCGCATCGCGCACGTCATCTACGGCCTGTTCGGCTTCGAGGGCCCCGTCGACTACCAGGGCAACACCTCGTGGACGGTCGCCTTCTCCCTGGGCGCCCTCGGCTGGATCACGGCGGTCACCACCATCTACCTGGCCTTCCGCCCCGAACACCCCGCCGCACGCCTCACCGAGGACGACGAGGCACGCCTGCGTGCCCTGCTGGTCAAGCACGGCGGCCGCGACTCCCTCGGCCACTTCGCGCTGCGCCGCGACAAGGCGGTCGTCTTCTCGCCCAGCGGCAAGGCGGCGGTGACGTACCGCGTCGTCTCCGGCGTGATGCTCGCCAGCGGCGACCCGATCGGCGACGTCGAGGCCTGGCCCGGCGCCATCGAGCGCTTCATGGACGAGGCCAAGGCCCACTCCTGGACCCCGGCCGTCATGGGCTGCTCCGAGACCGGCGCCGAGGTGTGGACCCGCGAGACCGGACTCGACGCCCTCGAACTGGGCGACGAGGCGGTGGTGGACGTCCCGGATTTCTCGCTCGCCGGCCGCGCGATGCGCAACGTGCGCCAGATGGTCAAGCGCATCGAGCGCGCCGGTTACGAGACCCGGGTACGGCGCATCGGTGACCTCGGCGAGGCCGAGCTGGACCGCATCCGCCGCGCCGCCGAGGACTGGCGCGGCACCGACACCGAGCGCGGCTTCTCCATGGCGCTCGGCCGCGTCGGCGACCCGGCCGACGGCGACTGTCTCATCGCCACCGCCCACAAGGCCGACGAGGAGCCGGGGCCGTACGGCGACCTCAAGGCGATCCTCCACTTCGTGCCGTGGGGCACGGACGGGGTCTCCCTGGACCTGATGCGCCGCGACCGCGCGGCCGACCCCGGCATGAACGAACTGCTCATCGTGGCCGCACTCCAAGCCGCCCCGAAGTTCGGCATCGCGCGCGTGTCCCTCAACTTCGCGATGTTCCGCTCGGCGCTGGCACGCGGCGAGAAGATCGGCGCCGGTCCGGTGCTGCGCGCCTGGCGCGGGCTGCTCGTCTTCCTCTCCCGCTGGTTCCAGATCGAGTCCCTGTACAAGTTCAACGCCAAGTTCCAGCCCCGCTGGGAGCCCCGCTTCGTGGTCTACCGCGCCTCCGGCGACCTGCCCCGGCTCGGCTTCGCCGCCATGCAGGCCGAGGGCTTCGTCAACCTCGCCCTGCCGCTGCCGCGCTTCCTGCGCCGCCGTACGACCGCCCCGCGCCCGTGTCCCCACTCGGTGGCGGAACGGGACGTCCGCGCGGCGTGACGCGGCCCTCCAGGACCGGCCCGAGCGGCAGCCCACCCCACCCCCACCCCAGGGCTCCCGCTCGGGCCACCGCACGTCCCGGCACTGCCATGGGCCTACGCTGAACATATGAGCAAGCAGAGCGGACGCGGGCACGTCACGGGCCTTCCGCAGTGGGACCGGTGCGCGGTCATGGGAGTCGTCAACGTGACCCCGGACTCCTTCTCCGACGGCGGCCGCTGGTTCGACACGACGGCCGCCGTCAAGCACGGCCTCGCCCTGGTCGAGGAAGGCGCCGACCTGGTCGACGTCGGCGGCGAGTCCACCCGCCCCGGCGCCACCCGGGTCGACGAGGCCGAGGAACTGCGCCGCGTCGTCCCCGTCGTCCGCGGCCTCGCCGCCGAGGGCGTCACGATCTCCGTCGACACCATGCGCGCCTCCGTCGCCGAACAGGCCCTCGCCGCCGGCGCAGCCATCGTCAACGACGTCAGCGGCGGCCTCGCCGACCCCGCGATGATCCCGGTCGTCGCGGACGCCGGCGCCCCCTTCGTCGTCATGCACTGGCGCGGCTTCCTGCAGGGCGGGAACGTCAAGGGCGTGTACGACGACGTCGTCGCCGAAGTCGTCGACGAGCTCCACACGCGCGTGGAGGCCGTGCTGGCCGGCGGCATCGCCCCCGACCGCATCGTCGTCGACCCCGGCCTCGGCTTCTCCAAGGACGCCGAGCACGACCTCGTCCTCCTCGCCCACCTCGACCGGCTCCTCGCCCTCGGCCACCCCCTCCTCGTCGCCGCCTCCCGCAAGCGGTTCCTCGGCCGCGTCCTCGCAGGGCCCGAGGGCGCACCGCCGCCCGCCCGTGAGCGCGACGCCGCCACGGCCGCCGTCTCGGCGCTCGCGGCGCAGGCCGGCGCGTGGGCGGTGCGCGTGCACGAGGTGCGCGCCACGGCGGACGCGGTGCGCGTCGCGCACGCGATCGAGGAGGCGCGTGAAGCCGAGAACGCGCCCGGCGCGAACGCCGACCACAGCCGCGCGCACGACTCTGAAGGAGCCCGGTGAGCGCCCCCCACACCGACGTCGAGCAGGTGGAGGCCGCCAACACCGCCTTCTACGAGGCGTTGGAGAGCGGCGACTTCGAAAAGCTGTCCTCGCTCTGGCTCACCCCGTCCGACCTGGGCATCGACGAGACGTACCACGACCCGGCCGACGCCGGCGTGATCTCCTGCGTGCACCCCGGCTGGCCGGTGCTCACCGGACGCGGCGAGGTCCTCAGGTCGTACGCGCTCATCATGGCGAACACCGACTACATCCAGTTCTTCCTCACCGACGTGCACGTCTCGGTCACCGGCGACACCGCCCTGGTGAACTGCACCGAGAACATCCTCAGCGGCGGCCCCGCCCCCGAGGGCGGGGAGGAGCTCGGCCCGCTCGTGGGCCAATTGGTGGTCGCCACGAACGTGTTCCGCCGCACACCCGACGGCTGGAAGATCTGGTCGCACCACGCCTCGCCCGTTCTGGCCGAAAACGACGAGGAAGAGAGCGACGACACCCCCTCCTGAGCGGGTAGGCACCCCACAGGGCCACCCGCAAGAGGGCCTGCGTGGCCCCGCCGGGACCAAGGAGTGGTTGGAATCACGCGCCTGCGGGTAGGCGCGGCTACCAAGCCGTGAGCCGCCGGGTTCCCCAGGGGAAACACTCGATGAATCCTCCTGGCCCCGGACCGGACCCACGCCCCCGTGGCCCGGCCCTGTCAGTGCCCGCAGGTAGATTCGTTCGAGGCCGGTGTGGAGCCCGCACGCGACACGGACCGGCCGTCACCGACGATTGCAGGAGTGATTCGCGTGGATCGTGTCGCGCTGCGCGGCCTCAAGGCCCGCGGGTACCACGGTGTGTTCCCCGAGGAGCGCAGAGAGGGCCAGACCTTCGTCGTGGACCTCGTCCTCGGCCTGGACACCCGGCCGGCCGCTGCCGACGACGACCTGGCGAAGACCGTGCACTACGGCATCGTGGCGGAGCAGGTCGTGGCCGTCGTCGAGGGCGAGCCGGTCAACCTCATCGAGACACTCGCCGCGCGCATCGCCCAGGCCTGCCTGAAGCACGAAGGGGTCCAGGAGGTCGAAGTCACCGTCCACAAGCCGGACGCGCCGATCACGGTCCCCTTCGACGACGTGACCGTCACCATCACCCGGAGCCGAGTATGACCGCGTTCTTCACCGAGGGTCACAGCGACCCGACCGTACAGCCGGTACCCGCCTCCGTCGTCGAGAAGGTCGACGCCGCCGACACCACCCTCCACAACCCGAAACGGGCCGTGATCTCCCTCGGCTCCAACCTCGGCAACCGCCTGGAGACCCTCCAGGGCGCCATCGACGCGCTCGAGGACACCCCCGGCGTCCGCATCAAGGCGGTCTCCCCGGTGTACGAGACGGAGCCGTGGGGCGTGGAGCCGGGAAGCCAGCCGTCCTACTTCAACGCGGTCGTGGTCCTCAAGACCACGCTCCCCCCGTCCTCCCTGCTGGAGCGCGCGCACGCGGTCGAGGAGGCCTTCCACCGGGTACGAGACGAGCGCTGGGGGGCCCGCACCCTCGACGTCGACATCGTCTCGTACGCCGACGTCGTCTCCGACGACCCGACCCTCACCCTCCCCCACCCGCGCGCCCACGAACGCGCTTTCGTCCTCGCCCCCTGGCACGACGTCGAGCCGCAGGCACAGCTTCCGGGCCGCGGCCCGGTGGCCGACCTCCTGGCCGGCATCACGCGCCATGGCGTCGAAGCGCGCAGGGACCTGGAACTCCGGCTGCCCGAGTAGTCGTTAAGGTCAAGACGATCGACCACAGTCCGTGGGGATCCGGGGGAGCTGAAGGGACACTGTGAGAGAGCTGCGCATCAGGATGCTGGCGGGCATCTTCCTCGTCGCCGGAGTCCTGTCCTGGGCGGGCGCCCGCCTCTGGAACTCGATCGGGACTCTTCCGAGCGTCCCCCTGGCCGCCCCCATCGTCCTCGCCGTGATCGCCGTGGTCCTGCTCGCCACGGCGCTGTCGATCCGCGCCCGCCTCAAGGCCCAACGCGAACGCCGGCCCGAGGCCAAGGGCGTCGACCCCCTGATGGCCGCCCGCGCGGTCGTCTTCGGTCAGGCCAGCGCCCTGGTCGCCGCCCTCGTCGCCGGCATGTACGGCGGCACGGGCGTCTTCCTCCTGGAACTCCTCGACATCCCCGCCCGCCGCGACCAGGCCATCTACGCCGGCTTCTCGGTCGTGGCCGGCATCGGTGTCATAGCGGCAGCCATCTTCCTGGAGCGCGTGTGCAAGCTCCCGGAGGACGACGAGCACAACGGGGCGGGGGCGGCGCCGACGGTGTGACGCTGCTGGGTTTACCAGGGCTGGCGTGCTAGGTGGCCATTGACCAGGAAACCCGGGTAGGGATCCAGACGGTAGCTGTAGAGGGTGAACGGTTTCGGGCTTTCGGCCCTGCGTAGCCGTACGTCCCGCACCTCGACCCACGTCGCCTCGGCGAGTCCCAGCGGATGCTGCTCGGGTTTGAACGTTCCTCGTGACGGCCAACTGTCGGCTACGACCAGGTGCGAGGCCAGCCCGTTGCCCCGGGGCGTGAACTTTGCGCCAACCACTTGTGCCAACTCGGACAGAAACGCCGCATTGGAGCTGACGAGCATGCGAGCGGCCCAGGTCTTCGGACGGAATCCGTCCCCGTCCGTGTAGCCGTCGAGAAAGCCTTCGAACGTCTCGCTGTCCCGGAGAACAACGCGAGGAAACCGTTGCCGCATATGATGCGCGTCCCCACCCACGTACTGCCTCATCAGGTCAGCCAAGTACGACGAGACGACACGCACGCGGAAGCCAGGCGCGTCCCGCTGAAGGTAGCCGGAGGGACGCGTGACTGCTTCCAGGCGAGCGGGCAACCCGGTTGCTGCGGTTAGGCACGCCGCAAAGCGCAAGGCGAAACCCTCGTCGTTGACCACCAGCGATACGTAGTTCTTGCCGACTGTCCCATCCGAGCAATTCGCCCCGAGCATGTAACCGAACTCGTAGCCCGGTTTGATGGTCAACCGCTCGCGACACAACTTCCGCGCGTGTGTCCAGGCGAGAACGGTTCCTTCCGTGTCTCTCGCGTGGACCCACCCATCAGGCGTTCCCAGCATCTGATCGGGCGCCACAGTGAACGTCAGGTGGTCGGTCACAACGTCCACGACCTCACGGACCTTGACCGTCACCACCTCAGTAACTGTCGTCTGGACTGTGCGCACCCCATCCAACGTCCAGAGTCGACAGCCCACTCGGACATTCCGCGCCTGCAAGCGCCCGCCAACCCCATTCACCGTCTGCTTGCTGGGCAGCCCATACCCCACCGCAATCCCCCTTGATCAGCGACTCCCACTGATCAAGGACGGTATCGGGCGCCACTGACAATCAGGTCAGCGCGCCAGTATCAGGCTCATTGCCTCGGCCCGGGTCGTAGCATCCCGAAGCTGACCGCGCACCGCAGACGTCGTGGTCTTGGCGCCGGGCTTGCGAATACCGCGCACCGACATGCACATGTGCTCGGCCTCGATGACGACGATCGCGCCCCGGGCCTCGAGGATCTTCATGAGGGAGTCGGCGATCTGTGTGGTAAGTCGTTCCTGCACCTGCAGGCGGCGGGCAAACACCTCAACCAGCCGCGCAAGCTTCGACAGGCCCGTGATCTTTCCACTTTCCGCCGGGATATACCCGATGTGAGCCACACCATGGAACGGCAACATATGATGTTCGCACAAAGATACGATTTCGATGTCCTTGACCAAGACCATCTCGTCATGCCCGATATCGAACGTAGTAGTCAGGACATCCTCGGGCTCCTGCGTATGCCCCGCCAAAAGCTCCCGATAAGCCCGTGCCACTCGCGCCGGCGTCTCCTTCAGCCCCTCGCGGTCCGGGTCCTCGCCGACCGCGATCAGCAGTTCGCGTACGGCGTTCTCGGCTCGCTTCTCGTCGAACTCGCCGATGAAGCCCTCGCCGTCCAGCGTCACGGGGTCAGTCATGTGGTGCCTCGTTCCTGTGCGGGTCGCGCGCGTGTGGGCCACGTGCGCGTCTGATCTGCGGACATACCAAAATGCCGCGCCCCCCAGGCTAAAACCAGGGGGGCGCGGCATCCATTCCGGGCCGGTGGCGTCACCGGGGCCGGGGTGTCAGCTCTCCGGGCGCTCCTCGGGAGCCGGCTCGGTCGCCGGCGCGGGCTCCGTCGCCGTCGACTTCGCGGTGCTGATCGCCGGCGTCGCGCCGTTGGCGCCGTTCGTCAGTGCGAGCTCCTTCGGGGAGAGCACCGGCGGACGGGTGGACGGCGTGCGCCGCGAGGAACCGGTCCAGGCGGGCCGGGGCGGACGCTTGACGATGGGGGCGAAGATCTCGGCGATCTCCTCCTTGCCCAGCGTCTCCCGCTCCAGCAGCTGAAGCACGAGGTTGTCGAGGACGTCGCGGTTCTCGACCAGGATCTCCCAGGCCTCGTTGTGCGCGTTCTCGATGAGCTTCTTGACTTCCTCGTCCACCAGCGCGGCGACCTCTTCCGAGTAGTCGCGCTGGTGAGCCATCTCACGTCCGAGGAACGGCTCGGTGTTGTCGCCGCCGAACTTGATCGCGCCGAGACGCTCGGTCATGCCGTACTGCGTGACCATCGCGCGGGCGGTGGCCGTGGCCTTCTCGATGTCGTTCGCGGCACCCGTGGTCGGGTCGTGGAAGACCAGTTCCTCGGCCGCGCGGCCGCCCAGCATGTAGGCCAGCTGGTCCAGCATTTCGTTGCGCGTGGTCGAGTACTTGTCCTCGTCCGGGAGCACCATCGTGTAGCCGAGCGCGCGGCCTCTCGACAGGATCGTGATCTTGTGGACCGGGTCGGAGTTGGGGGAAGCCGCCGCGACCAGGGCGTGGCCGCCCTCGTGGTACGCGGTGATCTTCTTTTCCTTGTCCGACATGATCCGGGTCCGCTTCTGCGGGCCCGCCACGACGCGGTCGATGGCCTCGTCCAGCATGTGGTTGTCGATCAGCTTCTTGTCCGAGCGGGCCGTGAGCAGCGCGGCCTCGTTGAGGACGTTGCTCAGGTCCGCGCCGGTGAAGCCCGGCGTGCGGCGGGCGACCGCCGACAGATCGACGTCCGGGGCGACCGGCTTGCCCTTCTGGTGGACCTTGAGGATCTCCAGACGGCCCTGCATGTCCGGGCGGTCGACCGCGATCTGGCGGTCGAAGCGGCCGGGGCGCAGGAGGGCCGGGTCGAGGATGTCGGGCCGGTTCGTCGCGGCGATGAGAATCACGCCGCCCTTGACGTCGAAGCCGTCCATCTCGACGAGCAGCTGGTTCAAGGTCTGCTCGCGCTCGTCGTGACCGCCGCCGAGGCCGGCGCCGCGGTGGCGGCCGACCGCGTCGATCTCGTCGACGAAGACGATCGCCGGGGCGTTCGCCTTGGCCTGCTCGAACAGGTCACGGACTCGGGAGGCACCGACACCGACGAACATCTCGACGAAGTCGGAACCGGAGATCGAGTAGAAGGGGACGCCCGCCTCGCCGGCGACGGCGCGCGCGAGGAGCGTCTTACCGGTGCCAGGAGGCCCGTAGAGCAGTACGCCCTTGGGGATCTTGGCGCCCACGGCCTGGAACTTCGCCGGTTCCTGGAGGAATTCCTTGATCTCCTGGAGCTCCTCGACCGCCTCGTCCGAGCCGGCGACGTCCGAGAACGTCGTCTTCGGGGTGTCCTTGGTGATGAGCTTCGCCTTGGACTTGCCGAAGTTCATGACCCGGGAGCCGCCGCCCTGCATCTGATTCATCAGGAACAGGAAGACAACCACGATGAGGACGAAGGGCAGCAGGGAGAGCAGGATGCCGACGAACGGGTTCTGCTTGGACGGCGAGACCGTATAGCCGTCCGGGATCTGCTTGTCCTGGTACTTGTTCTGCAGCGTGCTGGCGATGGTCACGCCTTGGTCGCCGATATAGCTCGCCTGGATCTTGGTGGCGCCCTCGACCTTTTCGCCGTCCTTGAGCTGGACCTTGATGATCTGCTCGTCGCCGGTGGTGATCTTGGCCGACTCGACCTTGTTGTCGTTGATCGCCTGGACGACCTGGCCGGTGTCCACCGTCTTGTAGCCGCCGGACGAGCCGACGACCTGCATCAACACGACCACGGCAAGGACGGCCAGCACGATCCACATGACCGGCCCACGGAAGTATCGCTTCACGTCCATCCATACGGAGCGGTGCCGCCCCGTCCCTCCTGCCATAGTGAGTTTGATAAGACAGTTCTTCTGACGGTACCCCAGCTTCGACGACCGTAGCCGCACGGGACGGCTGGCAAGCCCGTCTGCATGCTCCAACGGCGCGAGGCCCGCCGGGGTTCCCGATCTTCGTACGGCGCTTGGGCCCTTCGGGTCCGGCGGTGCGGACCGTCGGCCTCAGCCGCCGTAGACGTGGGGCGCGAGCGTACCGACGAACGGGAGGTTGCGGTACTTCTCGGCGTAGTCGAGGCCGTAGCCGACGACGAACTCGTTGGGGATGTCGAAGCCGACCCACTCCACGTCGATGGCGACCTTGGCGGCGTCCGGCTTGCGCAGCAGCGTGCACACCTTCAGGGAGGCGGGCTCGCGGGAGCCGAGGTTGTTGATCAACCAGGACAGGGTCAGTCCGGAGTCGATGATGTCCTCGACGATCAGGACGTGCTTGCCCTTGATGTCGGTGTCGAGGTCCTTGAGGATCCGCACGACACCGGAGGACTGGGTGCCGGCGCCGTACGACGACACGGCCATCCAGTCCATGGTGACGGGGGTGGACAGCGCCCGGGCGAGGTCGGCCATGACCATCACCGCGCCCTTGAGGACGCCGACGATGAGCAGGTCCTTGCCCTCGTACTCCGCGTCGATCTTCGCGGCCAGCTCGGCCAGCTTCGCGTCGATCTCTTCCTTGGTGATGAGCACCTGCTGGAGCTCGGCACCCATGTCTTTCGCGTCCACCCGCATCACTTTCGGTCGTCCCACCGGCCGGTCCGTGCCGCTCTCACGACCCGCTCGAGGGCCGGTGGGAGGGTCCGGATTTCAGCCTTGCCGAATCACCAGTCTGCCACCCTGGCGCTGTGCGACGACTTTGCCGGGGAGATTGATGGCTCCCTGGCCGCGCCAGCCGGTGATCAGGCGGTCGACTTCCTCGATGTGGCGGGCGAACAGCGCACCGGCGGGGGCCCCGGCCTCGATGGCGGCGCGGCGCAGGATCCGGCGGCGCACGGCGGGCGGGAGGGCGTACAGCTTGGCGCACTCCAGGAGGCCGGCCGAGTCGCGTACGGCGGCCTCGGCCTGGCCGGCCCAGGCGTCGAGGGCGTCGGCGTCGTCGCGGGAGAGCTGGGCGGTGCGGGCGAGGGCCTCCACGACGCCCTTGCCGAGCGCCTTCTCCAGGGCGGGCAGGCCCTCCTGGCGCAACCGCGACCGCGTGTACGCGGGATCGGAGTTGTGGGGGTCGTCCCAGACCGGGAGGGACTGGACCATGCACGCCTTGCGGGCGGTCTGCCGGTCGAGTTGGAGGAAAGGGCGCCGGTAGCGGCCGCCGGCCCCCGAGACCGCGGCCATTCCGGACAGGGAGCGGATGCCGGAGCCGCGGGCGAGGCCGAGCAGGACGGTTTCGGCCTGGTCGTCCCGGGTGTGGCCGAGCAGGACGGCGACGGCGCCGTGGCGGACGGCCGCGGCGTCGAGGGCGGCATAGCGGGCGTCACGGGCTGCGGCCTCGGGTCCGCCTTGGCGGCCGACGGTCACGGCGATGGACTCGACCGGGTCGAGGCCGAGTTCGCGCATGCGCAGGACGACTTCCTCGGCGCGCACGTCGGAGCCGGGCTGCAGACCGTGGTCGACGGTGACGGCGCCGGCGCGGATGCCGAGTTTGGGGGCTTCGAAGGCGAGCGCGGAGGCGAGGGCCATGGAGTCGGCGCCGCCGGAGCATGCCACGAGCACGAGCGGGGAGGGGGGTCGCTCGTGCGGGGCAGCGCGCGGGGGCTCCTGCGGGGCCTGGCCGGGGAGCTCGTACGACGGCTCGCGCGCCGTGACGTACGCGCCGGTGGAGGTCACGGGCAGCGCCACGGGCAGCGCCACGGGCGGCGTCATGTGCGGCGTCATGTGCGGGATCTCGTGCGAGGTCGCGCGTGACGCGCTGGGCGCGGGAGCGTCGGTGCGGTTGTGTTCGATGAGGATGTCGTGGAGGACGCGGCGGACCGCCAGGCGTATCGCCGCGACCGCAGGATGGGGACCCATTGTCCGGTTCCCTTCATGAAATTGTCGGGGGGTGAGCCCGAGGTCGGTCACTCAGAGTGTGTAGATGGTGACAGAACCGGGCCGTTCCCCGAGCATTGCACGCCTACCCATGGCTCACGGTCCCTCGGACGGGTGATTGAAGGGGCGTTCGCCTGCCGTCGGCCGGATTCGGTTCACGACGTTCGTATGAGATGCACAACGCGGCGCGCGATTCACGACTCGGCCTTGCGGTGCACCCGCGCGATCCAATCCGCCGGTTTGGCGATCTCCGCCTTGGTCGGGAGGGTGTTCGGGGAGGTCCACACGCGGTTGAAGCCGTCCATGCCGACCTGGTCGTGGACGGCCCGTACGAAGCGTTCGCCGTCGCGGTACTGCCTGAGTTTGGCATCCAGACCGAGCAGCTTGCGCAGGGCCATGTCCAGTCGCGAGGCGCCCTTGGCGCGTCGCTGCTGGAACTTCTCGCGGATCTCGGCGACGGTCGGCACGACCTGCGGTCCGACTCCGTCCATCACGAAGTCGGCGTGGCCCTCCAGGAGCGACATCACGGCGGTGAGGCGGCCGAGGATCTCCCGCTGGGCCGGGGTCTGGACCAGTTCGACGAAGGACCGTCCGCCGTCGTCCTCCTCGGCCTCGGGCCGGCCACCGGCGAGTGACTGCGCGGCCTCGCGGATGCGTTCCAGGACGGTCATGGGGTCGACGTCCGTCTCCCCCAAGAAAGACTGGATTTCGCCCTCCAGATGGTCCCGCAGCCAGGGCACGGCACTGAACTGGGTGCGGTGCGTCTCCTCGTGCAGGCACACCCACAGGCGGAAGTCGTGGGGCTGTACGTCGAGTTCGCGCTCCACGTGCACGATGTTCGGGGCGACGAGCAGGAGTCGGCCGCCGCTCGGTGCATCAGGGGGGCCGCCGGCCGGGAGTTCGCGGGTGGCCGGGGCGAAGGTCTCGTACTGGCCGAGGACACGGGAGGCCAGGAAGGACAGCAGCATCCCGAGTTCGACGCCGGTGACCTTGCCGCCGACGGCGCCGAGGACCGCGCCGCCGGGGCTGCCGCCGCGGCGCTCCTGCATCTTGTCGAGGAGGGGCTTGAGGATTTCGCGGAACCCGGCGACGTTCGCCCGCACCCAGCCGGGGCGGTCGACGACGAGGACGGGGGTGTCGTGGGTGACTTCCGTGCCCATACGAGTGAAGCCCCGGACGTGTTCCTCCGAGGCCTTGGCATGTCGGCGCAGCTCGGCGACGACGGCCCGGGCCTCGTCGCGGCTCACCTCGGGGCCCGGCCGTACGAGCCGGGTCGCGGTCGCCACCGCGAGATTCCAGTCGACCATCTCGGCACCACCGATGCTCGTCATGTGTCAACCGTACGTGAGCGTTCCCACTTGGGGCAGGCCGTGGGGGTTTGCGGGGTCGTCGGTGCGCTTTGAAGGTGCTCGGGGTTGTGGGTGGCGTACATGGGTCGGCAGGGGTGGGCGTCTGCTCGGCCGGCACCCGGCGCTGCAGGCCGTGCCCACCCGTTCCGCCCTGCGGAACGACTGCCCACGGCGGTAGCGGCGCGACTGCCTGTGGTGGGCAGCGGCGGGACTGCTTGCGGTGGGCAGCAGCGCGCGACGGTGGCGGACTGGCTGCGGCACGGCGGGAGCGGGCCGGCTACGGCACGGCGGGGAGCGGGCCGCTGCCCACGCGGGAGCGGATTGCTGCGGCGCGTCAGGAGCGTGCTGCCCACGGCAGGAGGGGACTGCTGCGGCGCGGCCGGAGCGAGCTGCCCACGGCAGGAGGGGACTGCTGCGGCGCGGCCGGAGCGAGCTGCCCACGGCGGGAGCGGACCCGCTGCAGCGCGGCAGTGGCAGACCCGCTGCAGCGCGGCGGGAACGAAACGCTGCCCACCGCGGGAGCGGACTGCTGCGGCACGGCAGCGGCAGACCGCTACGACACGGCAGGAGCGGACCAGCTGCCGCACGGAGGGAGCGAAACGCTGCCCACCGCGGGAGCGGACTGCTGCGGCACGGCAGCGGCAGACGCGCTACGGCACGGCGGAAGCGGGCCGGCTGCGGCGCGGCGGAAGCGCGGGCCCCGCTGCGGTGCGGCAGTAGCGGACTTGCCGCGGCAGTGGCGGGCCCGCTGTGGTGTGGCGGGGTGGGATCAGGCCGTGCCGGTGGTTAGGCGCAGCCGCACGACGCCAGGGCTGTTGCTGTTCGGTCCAGTGCCGCTCGGGCCGCCTCCGTGTCCGCGCCCGTGGACAGGAACGCGAAGGCGAGCAGGCGGCCGTCCTGGTCCACGACCGTGCCGGCCAGGGAGTTCACGCCGTTCAGGGTGCCGGTCTTCGCTCGGACGATGCCGGCCGCGCCATCGGTGTAACGGCTGGTCAGGGTGCCGGTGAAGCCGGCCACGGGGAGGCCGGTCAGCGCCGGGCGGAGTTCGGGGTGGGTCGGGTCGGCCGCCTTGGCCAGGAGGGCCGTGAGCAGGTCCGCCGTGAGTTTGTCGTCGCGGTTGAGGCCGCTGCCGTCCTTGAAGTCGGCGCCCTTCACCGGCAGGCCGAGCTTCTTCAGCTGAGCGCCGATCGCGTCGCCGGCGCCGTCGAAGTCGGCGCGCACGCCGCTCGCCACGGCGGTCTGGCGGGCCAGGTGCTCGGCGAGGTCGTTGTCGCTGTTGGTGAGCATGCGCTCGACCAGCGAGGACAGCGGGGGCGAGGTGACCTCGGCGAGGGACTCGGCTCGGTTCGTCGCCTTCGACAGGCCGGGCGCGGTGGTCTTGATGCCGCGGTCCGCGAGGAGCGCCGCGAACTGGGCCGCCGCGTCCTTCGCAGGGTCGTCCATCCGCTTCACCGGGCCGCTGGTGGAGTCGTCCGTGCGGGCCTCGTCGACCGTGAGGGCGCTGACCGGGGCGAGGTTGCCGTTCTTTCCGATGGGGTGCAGTTCGGGGCCGGCGTAGAGCGTCTTGTCATACGAGAGGGTGACCTCGCGCAGGTCCCGCTTCTTCAGCGCCTGGGCCGTCCGGTCGGCCAGCTCGCGCAGGCTCGCCCAGCCTTCGGGCTCCTTGCGGGCCGTCAGCGTGGGGTCGCCGCCGCCGACCAGGACCAGTTCCTTGGTGTCGGCTTCCAGGGCGGTGCGGGTGGTGAGGCGGTGGTCGGGGCCCAGCGCGGCCAGGGCGGCCACGGCGGTGGCGATCTTCGTCGTCGAGGCGGGAGTAAGGGCCTCGGAGGCTCCGTCGCCGTAGAGGCGCTTGCCGGTGGCCACGTCCACGATCGCCGCCGTCCGGTGGGCGCCGAGCTCCGGGACGTCCAGGAGCGGGCCCAGGAGGCCGGCGAGGGCCTTGGCGTTCGGGGCCGGCTTCACGGTGCTGATGCCACCGCCCAGGCCGGTGAGGACGGAGGCCGCGCTGGGGGCGGGACGGGGCGCCTCGGCCGCCGTGTCGGAGGTATCGGACGTATCAGCATTACGGCCGTGATCTGTGCCACCCGTGCGCTCCAGGGCGACCGCCCGGTCCCGCTCGGCCGTACGCTGACCGGTGGAGTCCCAGGGGCCGGCGGCGGTCACCACTCCGGCGGCCAGCGCCAGTCCGGCGGTGGCGGCGCCCGCGGTGTACTGCCAGGTCTTCGGCCTCGCGATGCGCGCGGCCTGCGGGGAGACGGCTCGAGCGAGCCGTGCGACCCGTGGTTTGGCGGCCGTCGCGGCGCGTGCGAGACGTGGGCGTACGGCCTCTGCGGCCCGTGTCAGACGGGGTCGTACGGCGCCCGCGACCCGCGTCACATGCGGTCTCGCGGCTCGCCACGGCCTCAGCTCTGGCACGACCACCAGCCCCTTTCGCGATCACACACCTGCGTGAGGGACACTTAACCACCAGAACTATGTGCTGATCATGGAGGAGCCACCGGTGGAGTTCGACGTCACGATCGAGATTCCGAAGGGTTCGCGGAACAAGTACGAGGTGGACCACGAGACCGGTCGGATCCGCCTGGACCGTCGACTCTTCACCTCGACCGCCTACCCGACCGACTACGGCTTCGTCGAGAACACCCTCGGCGAGGACGGCGACCCGCTGGACGCGCTGGTCATCCTGGACGAGCCGACGTTCCCGGGCTGCCTCATCAAGTGCCGCGCGATCGGCATGTTCCGGATGACGGACGAGGCCGGCGGCGACGACAAGCTGCTGTGCGTGCCGGCGACGGACCCGCGCGTGGAGCACCTGCGTGACATCCACCACGTGTCGGAGTTCGACCGCCTGGAGATCCAGCACTTCTTCGAGGTCTACAAGGACCTGGAGCCCGGCAAGTCCGTCGAGGGCGCCGACTGGGTGGGCCGCACCGAGGCCGAGGCCGAGATCGAGCGGTCCTACAAGCGCTTCAAGGACCAGGGCGGCCACTGAGGCGCCACTGGCTTCCGGCCATGTGAACGGGCTGCACGCGTGCGCGTGCAGCCCGTTCGCGTGTCTGTGCGCATACTGAGTGCGGCAGGAGGTGTCGTACAGGGAGTGCTACGCACGTGACGGACGTGGAGGATCGCAAGCCGCAGTCGGACGAGGCGAGGATGGCCTTCACGCCACCCGCCGGTGTGGAGGTAGTAGGCGACAGCGAGTCGGAGACCACGTCCGAGTTCGCCCTCCCCAAGGGGCTGGGCGTACCGCAGTCGCCGTCTCCGGAACCCGAGGGTTCGGCGTTCAGCACGCCGAGCCTCTACAGCGTCGAGGACGCCTCACCCGCGTTCACGCCCGCGACCGGCATACCGAAGATCAGCCTGACCAAGGACCTGCCCTGGCAGGACCGGATGCGGACGATGCTGCGCATGCCGGTGGCCGAGCGGCCCGCGCCGGAGCGGATGCCGAAGGCGGAGGAGGAGGGTCCGGCCGTCCCGCGCGTGCTCGACCTGACCCTGCGTATCGGCGAGCTGCTGCTGGCGGGCGGTGAGGGCGCGGAGGACGTCGAGGCGGCGATGTTCGCGGTCTGCCGGTCCTACGGCCTGGACCGCTGCGAGCCGAACGTCACCTTCACCCTGCTGTCGATCTCGTACCAGCCGTCGCTGGTGGACGATCCGGTGTCGGCGTCGCGCACGGTACGGCGGCGCGGCACCGACTACACGCGCCTGGCCGCCGTGTACCAGCTCGTGGACGACCTCAGCGACCCGGAGAGCCACATCTCCCTGGAGGAGGCCTACGGTCGGCTCGCGGAGATCCGCCGCAACCGGCACCCGTACCCGACCTGGGTGCTCACCGGAGCGAGCGGGCTGCTCGCGGGCGCGGCCTCCGTGCTGGTCGGCGGTGACGTGATCGTCTTCATCGCGGCCATGCTGGGCGCGATGCTCGGCGACCGGCTGGCGTGGCTGTGCGCGGGGCGCGGGCTGCCGGAGTTCTACCAGTTCACGGTGGCCGCGATGCCGCCGGCCGCGATCGGGGTCGCGCTGACGCTGGCACACGTCGACGTGAAGGCCTCCGCGGTCATCACCGGTGGGCTGTTCGCGCTGTTGCCCGGGCGGGCGCTGGTGGCAGGCGTGCAGGACGGGCTGACCGGCTTCTACATCACCGCGTCCGCGCGCCTGCTGGAGGTCATGTACTTCTTCGTCGGCATCGTCGTCGGTGTGCTGGTGATCCTGTACTTCGGCGTGAACCTGGGCGCCAAGCTCGACCCCGACGCGGCGCTGAACATCTCGGAGCGGCCGTACTGGCAGATCGGCGCGTCGATGCTGCTGTCGCTGACCTTCGCGGTGCTGCTCCAGCAGGAACGGTCCACCGTGCTCGCCGTGACCCTCAACGGCGGTGTCGCGTGGGTGGTGTACGGCGCGCTGCACTACGCCGGTGAGCTGTCGCCGGTTGCCTCTACGGCTGTCGCGGCGGGGTTGGTGGGGTTGTTCGGGCAGCTGATGGCGCGGTATCGGTTCGCGTCGGCGTTGCCGTACACCACGGCGGCGATCGGGCCCCTGTTGCCAGGGTCAGCCACGTATTTCGGGCTGTTGTCGATCGCGCAGAACAAGGTGGATTCGGGGCTTGTCTCGCTGGCCACGGCGGCTTCTTTGGCCATGGCCATTGCTATTGGGGTCAACCTCGGGTCTGAGATCTCGCGGTTGTTCCTGCGGATCGGGTCGCCTGAGAAGCGGCGGGCTGCCAAGCGGACGCGGGGATTCTGAGCGCCGGACGCCTATGAACTCGGTTGGTTCTCTCCGACGGCGGCTGCGGGTTGTTGGTGGCTTGTCGCGCAGTTCCCCGCGCCCCTTGAGGGCGCTTCAGTAGCCCTGATTCGGCGGGTACTGCTGGTTCTGCTGGCCGTAACCCTGCGGGTACTGCTGGGCGTACGGCTGCTGCTGGGGCTGCTGGTCGTAGTACTGCTGGTCATAGCCGTACTGCTGGCCCTGGTTGCCGTACTGCTGTTCCTGGTTGCCGTACTGCTGCGGGGGCTGGTTGCCGTGCTGCTGGGGCTGGTTGCCGTGCTGCTGGGGCTGGTTGCCGTACTGCTGGGGCTGGTTGCCGTACTGCTGCTGGGGCTGGTCGTCGGACGGGATGCGGCGGAGCTGGGTCGTCGCGTCGTCCATGCGGGGGGCCTGCTGGGTCTGTGCGGCGGGGGCCTCCGCGGCCGCGCGCTTCTTCTTGGCGCGCTCTCGCAGGTACTCGATGATGATCGGGACCACGGAGACGAAGACGATCAGGACGAGGATCGCCTCGACGTTCTTGTTGATGAAATCGATCTGGCCGAGCCAGTAGCCCGCGAGGGTGACGCCGGTGCCCCAGGCGATGCCACCGATGACGTTGAACGTGAGGAACGTGCGGTACCGCATGCGGCCGGCGCCCGCCACGATGGGGGCGAAGGTGCGCACGATGGGCACGAAGCGGGCCAGGACGATCGCCTTGGGGCCGTACTTCTCCATGAACTCGTGCGCTTTGTCCAGGTTCTCCTGTTTGAAGAGCTTGGAATTGGGGCGGCTGAAGAGCTTCGGGCCGAGGAACTTGCCGATCATGTAGCCGACCTGGTCGCCGATGACGGCGGCCAGGACGATGAGCGTGCAGACGAGCCACAGCGGCTGGCTGATGTACTGCCCCTGCGCCACGAAGAGGCCCGCCGTGAAGAGCAGGGAGTCGCCGGGCAGGAACGCGAAGAGGCCCGACTCGGCGAAGACGATCAGCAGGATGCCGGGGAGGCTGAAGGTCTCGATCAGATAGTTCGGGTCGAGCCACTCGGGGCCGAGCGCAAGCGTGGTCACGGGATTGTGGCTCCTGCTGGGTGGGGACGGGCGGGCTGGGGCTGGCTGGTCAAATTATCAACGCTGCACTGGCCGCCCAGGTTCCATGGACCCCCTCAGGATGCACTGTGCCCCTGCTGGGTCAAAGCTGTGATTCATGGGCATCGATGAGTACGGCGGCGGGCAGGAGCCCCAGCCCGACGTTCTGGTAGTGACCACCAATGACATTCCCGGCCACCGGGTCACAGAGGTTCTCGGCGAGGTCTTCGGGTTGACGGTGCGCTCACGGCATCTCGGCAGTCAGATCGGCGCCGGGCTGAAGTCGTTGGTCGGCGGTGAACTCAAGGGGCTCACCAAGACCCTCGTGGAGACCCGCAACCAGGCCATGCTGCGGCTGGTCGAGCAGGCACGCGCGCGTGGAGCGAATGCCGTACTGGCGTTCCGCTTCGACGTGTCGGAGGCGGCAGACGTGGGCACCGAGGTGTGCGCCTACGGGACCGCGGTGGTCCTGGCCCGGGAGTAGGCCGTAGGGCCATAGGGCTCCCGGGCCAGGTATCACGAGGTGCGACGGGCCGCGTTGGCGAGGATCGCGTCCTTCAGGTAGACCGCGAGACCGGGCCTGGCCTTGTCGATGTTCCGGGTGAACCGCTCGTCCGCGACATACATCTCGCCGAGACAGGTGTGCATCTCGTACCCGCAGTCGTAGTGGTTGCGGGAGATCCCCTGGCGGTGCTCCTCGGCGGCGTCCATGGCCGCCTCGGAGTCCGCCGGCTCACCGGCCTCCATCAGCGCGACAAAACGCCGGGTGAGTTCGTCGGCCTCGCGCTGGATCCGCAGCCAGTCCTCCTTGGTGTAGGAGGCCGCCCGCTGCTGCGACTGCCGATAGGCGTCGGTGTCGCCCCAGCGCTCCTGCACCTCCTCCTCGTACTGGTCCGGGTCGAAGTCCCCGAACACCTCGAACTTCTCCTCCGGCGTGAGGTTGATGCCCATCTTGCGTGCCTCCATGGCGTGCTCCACGGCCGCCGCCATCTTCTGCAGCTTCTCGATCCGGGCGGTCAGCAGCTCGTGCTGCCGGCGCAGGTGTGCGCGCGGGTCCGCGGCCGGGTCGTCGAGCAGGGCGGCGATCTCCTCGAGCGGGAAGCCGAGTTCGCGGTAGAACAGGATCTGCTGCAGCCGGTCGAGGTCGGCGTCGCTGTAGCGCCGGTGGCCCGCGTGGCTGCGCTCGCTGGGCGCGAGCAGGCCGATGTCGTCGTAGTGGTGCAAGGTGCGCACCGTCACTGCGGCGAAGCCGGCGACCTGTCCCACGGAGTAGCTCACTTCCGCTCCTTTCTCGGTACGCACTCCACGGTGAGTCCTCACGCCACGTGAGGTGCAAGCCCGTTTTCCTCCGGGTGTCGTGCCCGCCTCCCTCAGGGTGTAGTGCCCGTTTTGCCCGTTTATCGTGAGCCCGTGGCCCAGGAGACCGTGCAGCAGTTACCCGCCGCCGCCCCGGCGACCCCGGCCCGCGCGCTGCTGCCGTTGATCCTGCCCGCTCTCGTGGTGGGTGTGGGCGCGAGTCTGCTCCTGCTCGGGGTGAGCGTGGCGGCCGAGGAGCTCCAGGACGTGCTGTGGCGGAACCTGCCCGACGCGCTGGGGGTGGGCCGGTACTCCGCGCTGTGGATGGTCGCCATGCTCACCGCGACCGGCGTGGCGGTCGGGCTGGTGGTGTGGAAGGTTCCGGGGCATGCCGGGCCTGACCCGGCCACGACCGGCCTTGACGCGCCCGTGCTGCCGCCCGCCGTACTGCCGGGGCTGGTGCTGGCGACCGCGCTGATGCTCGCGGGCGGGCCGAGTCTGGGCCCCGAGAACCCGATCATCGCCGTGAACGTGGGCCTCGCCTTCTGGCTGGGTCGACGGCTGGTTCCCCGGGCGCCCGGCGGCCTGTGGGCGGCGCTGGCGGAGGCGGCGACGATCGGCGCCCTGTTCGGTACGCCGGTGGCGGCGGCGCTGCTCCTGTCCGAGGCGTTGGCCGGGCGGCAGCTGAAGGGGGCGCTGTGGGACAACGTCTTCGCGCCGCTCGTCGCCGCCGCCGCGGGCGCACTGACGACCACCCTGGTGGCGCATCCGAGCTTCGATCTGCACCTGCCCGCTTTCGGCCGGCCCGGCTGGGGCGATCTGCTGGCGGCGCTGGTGGTCGCGTCCGTCGCCACGCTGCTCGGTATGTGCGCCGTCCGCGCCTTTCCGTATGTCCACGGCGCGTTCGCGCGGCTGGGGCATCCGATGGTGGCGCTTCCGGTCGGCGGGCTGGTGCTGGGCCTGCTCGCCGCGCTGGGCGGCCATCTCACGCTCTTCAAGGGGCTGGACGAGGTCGGGGAGATCGCGGCCGATCCCGACCGCTGGTCGGCCGGGGAGTTCGCGACGATGACGGTGGTGAAGCTGGCCGCACTGCTGGTCGCCGCGTCCTGCGGCTTTCGCGGCGGGCGGATCTTCCCGGCCGTGTTCGCCGGCGCCGCCCTCGGACTGTGTGCCCACGCCCTCGTGCCCGACGTCCATCCCGCCGTCGGTGTCGCCTGCGGCGTGCTGGGCATGCTGCTCGCCATCACCCGGCAGGGCTGGGTGAGCCTGTTCACGGCCGCCGTGCTGGTGTCCTCGCCGACGGTCATCGCCCTGCTGTGCATGGCCTCGCTGCCTGCCTGGTTGCTCGTGACCGGACGCCCCCAGATGCAGCTGCGCGGCGACGGAACCCCGATCCGCTGACCCCGCCGACCCCCGCCGACCCCCGTCGAACCCCTCCAGGAGACTCAGGAGAAAGCCCATGCCGCTGCACAAAGGCCCCGAAAAGCCCGACGAGCGCCCATTGTCCGTCAACCCCTTCTACGGGGAGGCGAATCCGGTCGGCGGCATGACTCAGGCCCCGCCCAAGCACCGGCTGCCGGACACTCCCCTGTCGCCCACGACGGCGTACCAACTCGTCCACGACGAGCTGATGCTGGACGGCAACTCCCGGCTCAATCTGGCCACGTTCGTCACCACCTGGATGGAGCCGCAGGCCGGTGTCCTGATGGGCGAGTGCCGGGACAAGAACATGATCGACAAGGACGAGTACCCGCGCACCGCAGAGCTGGAGCGGCGCTGTGTCGCGATGCTCGCCGACCTGTGGAACGCACCCGACCCGTCGGCCGCCGTGGGCTGTTCGACGACCGGGTCGAGCGAGGCGTGCATGCTCGCCGGGATGGCGCTCAAGCGGCGGTGGGCGCAGCGCAACGCCGACCGCTATCCCGCCCATGACGTCCGCCCCAATCTGGTCATGGGTGTCAACGTCCAGGTCTGCTGGGACAAGTTCTGCAACTTCTGGGAGGTGGAGGCCCGGCAGGTCCCCATGGACGGCGACCGCTTCCACCTCGATCCGCAGGCGGCGGCCGCGCTGTGCGACGAGAACACCATCGGCGTCGTCGGCATCCTGGGCTCCACCTTCGACGGCTCCTACGAGCCGATCGCCGACCTGTGCGCCGCCCTCGACGAACTCCAGGAACGCACCGGTCTCGACATCCCGGTGCACGTCGACGGCGCGTCCGGCGCCATGGTCGCGCCCTTCCTGGACGAGGACCTGGTCTGGGACTTCCGACTGCCGAGGGTGGTCTCCATCAACACCTCGGGGCACAAGTACGGGCTGGTCTACCCCGGTGTCGGCTGGGCGCTGTGGCGCGACAAGGCGGCCCTGCCCGAGGAACTCGTCTTCCACGTCAACTACCTGGGCGGCGACATGCCGACCTTCGCGCTCAACTTCTCCCGGCCCGGCGCCCAGGTCGTCGCGCAGTACTACACCTTCCTGCGCCTCGGCCGCGAGGGTTACCGGGCCGTGCAACAGACCACCAGGGACGTCGCCCGAGGCATCGCCGAACGCGTCGAGGCCCTCGGCGACTTCCGGCTGCTGACCCGGGGCGACGAACTCCCGGTGTTCGCCTTCACGACCCGGCCGGACGTGACGGCCTACGACGTCTTCGACGTCTCCCGGCGGCTGCGCGAGAAGGGCTGGCTGGTCCCGGCGTACACCTTCCCGCCGAACCGCGAGGACCTGTCCGTCCTGCGGGTCGTCTGCCGCAACGGCTTCTCCGCCGACCTCGCCGAGCTGTTCGTGGAGGACCTGGGCCTGTTGCTGCCGGAGCTGCGCCGGCAGCCGCATCCCCTGACGCAGGACAAGGGGGCGGCCACCGGCTTCCACCACTAGGCGGCTGCGGGACGGCTACCGACGGCCGCTAACGGCTCAGGCGCGCGAACCGCCGCACCGCCAACGGGAAGAACACGGCCAGGAGCACCGACGGCCATACGATCGCCGCCGCCACGTGCTCCGTGCCCGTACCGCCGAACAGGTGCCGCACGGCGGTCGCTGTGTGCGACATCGGGTTCCACTCGACGACCGTGCCCAGCCAGCCGGGCATGGTCTCGGGCAGCGCGAGGGCGTTGGACAGGAAACCGATCGGCCAGACCAGGATCTGCACCGCCTGCACCATCTCCGGCTTGCCGGCCACCAGGGCCAGGTGGATGCCGATCCACAGCATGGCGAACCGGAAGAACAGAAGAAGCCCTACGGCGCCCAGGAAGGCCCCCGGGCCGCCGTCCGCGCGCCAGCCGAGCGCGTACCCGACGCCCATGAGGACGAACAGGGCCAGCGCCGACTGGAGCATGTCGGCGACCGAACGGCCCACCAGTACCGCCCCGTTGGCCATCGGCATGGACCGGAAACGGTCGACCACGCCCTTGTTGAGGTCCTGGGTGACGGCGATCATCGTGCCCTCCAGGCCGAAGGCCATGGTGAGCGCGAGCATGCCGGGGACGACATAGTCGATGTAGGAGCCCTGGACGCCCCGGCCACCGCCGATGAGGTAGCCGAACATCAGCAGCAGCATCACGGGGAAGACCAGGTTGACCACGACCTGCACGGGTTGCCGCGCCCAGTGGGCGAGTTCGCGGCGGGTCATGGTCCAGGAGTCGGTCAGGGCGTAGGTGCTCATGCTCATGCGGGCTCCTTCACTCGGCGGTCGTCTCCCGTGAGGTGCAGGAACACCTCGTCCAGCGTCGGCCGGCGCAGCGCCACGTCCTCCGCCTCGATTCCGGCCTCCTCCAAGGCCCGTACGACGCCGGAGAGCGCCGCCATCCGGTCGGTGACCGGGGCGCTGAGCAGGCGGCGGTCGGGGTCGACGCGCACGTCGTCCTTCGGTACGGGCAACAGGGCGACGGCCGCGCCCAGGTGGCCGGCGTCGCGCAGGACGACGTCGATGCGGTCGCCGCCGGTCAACGCCTTCAGCTCGTCCGCCGTACCGTCGGCGATGACGCGGCCGGCGTCGACGACCGAGATGCGGTCGGCGAGCTGGTCGGCCTCCTCCAGGTACTGGGTGGTGAGCAGGACCGTCGTGCCGCCGCCGACCAGGGAGCGGACGGCGGACCAGACCTCGGCGCGACCCCGGGGGTCGAGGCCGGTGGTGGGTTCGTCCAGGAAGAGCACCTCCGGGTCGGTGATGAGTGAGGCCGCCAGGTCCAGGCGCCGCCGCATGCCGCCGCTGTACTGCTTCACCGGCTTGCGGCCGGTGTCGGCGAGGCCGAAGCGTTCCAGGAGCTCCGCGGCACGCACGCGCGCGTGGCGGGCGCCCAGGTGGTAGAGGCGGCCGAACATCTCCAGGTTCTGGTGGCCGCCCAACTCCTCGTCCAGGGCGGCGTGCTGGCCGAGGAGCCCGATGCGCAGGCGTACGTCATACGCCTGGCGCACGACATCGTGCCCCGCCACTTCCACCCGGCCGCTGTCCGGCCGCAGGAGGGTGGACAGGATCCGGACCAGGGTCGTCTTGCCCGCGCCGTTCGGCCCGAGCACTGCGTGCACCGTGCCGCGCGCGACCGTGAGGTCGAGCCCGTCCAGTGCGTATCTGTCGGCTGTGCCGCCGTACTTCTTGCGTGCCTTTTCGACGGTGATCGCCGTGTCGGCCACTGAGACTCCCTCGCTAGTCAAACTTGACTACCAGCTCGAAGCTAATACCCCGCACTCGATTGGTCAAACTTGATTAGCGCCCATCCTCCGGATGCCGCTCCCCCGTCGCGTACGGGTTCTCCTGATCCTCGGCCAGGACGCCGACGAACGGGTCGCCCTCGCCGGTGAACGTGTAGGCACCTCGCTCGAGCCGCTCGATCAGCCCGCTGGTCCACTCACCCTCGGAGTCCGCCGTGTGGACCCACATGTTCATGATCTCGCCGATGTGGCCGAGTTGCTCGGGCCCGTCCTCGGGCACGTAGTGGGCCACTACGGAGGCCCGCCACTCCTCGATCCGCCGGGTCCGCTCCTTCAGGAGCGTCACCGCCTCGGCCCTCGGCAGGTCGACCATGAAGCCGAGGGCCGCCGTCTTCACGTCTCCCCGCTGGTCGTACGTGACCAGCGCCTCCCGCAGGAGCGCGAAGTACTCCTCGGTGCCCGCGTCCGTGAGTTCGTACTCCACGCGCGGCGGTCCGCCCGCCGTGGACGGCGCGATCTCGTGCGCGTGCAGCAGCCCTTGCTTCGCCATCTGCTTCAGGGCGTGGTAGATCGAGCCGGGCTTGGCGTTGGACCACTCGTGCGCGCCCCAGTACTCCAGGTCGTTGCGCACCTGGTACCCATGGGCCCGCCCGTGCTGCCGGACCGCGCCGAGCACGAGGAGACGGATCGCTGACATGCGGTCCAGGTTAGAGCCGGGGCCGGTCGGGGTGGAGGTCCACCCCAGGCGCGGGTCCTCTCGGGCCCGGGACTCGGCGGGCTGGTCAGGGGCCCGCGGAGCTCGCCGGCACGCATGGGATCGCCCTCCCCGCGGCCTGGAGCAGTGCGCGGCGTGCCTCGGCGTGCGGGCGGGCTGCTTGGTCCGACCGAGCGCCCGGTCGCGCTCCAGGTGAGCCAGCACAAGGGCGTCCTCGAGGTCCTCCAGCTCGGCCGGGGAGATGAGAACGGCCGCCGGGGCCCCGTGGTCCGTCAGCGTGATGCGCTCGTACTGGGCAGCTCGGCGGGCGAGTTCGTCGAGCTTGGCCCGCGCCTCAGCGACGGGATACGTAGCAGACATGCACCTGGTGAACACCTGGATGCATGCCTGCCGGACGTACCGGCGTCAACCGCCTCAGAACGGGAACCCGCTCCGCCCGTGCTGCACCGAGATCCACTTGATCGTCGTGAACGCGTCCAGCATCGTCTCGCCGTTCAGGCGGCCGAGGCCGGAGTGCTTCTCGCCGCCGAAGGGGACGATCGGCTCGTCGTGGACCGTGCCGTCGTTCACGTGGAACATGCCGGTGTCGATCTGCTTGGCGAAGTTCACGCCCCGCTCGATGTTCCCGGTGTGGACGGCGCCGCTCAGGCCGTACGGGGTGTCGTTGACGAGGCGTACGGCCTCCTCCTCGCCGTCGAACGGGACGAGGAAGGCGACCGGGCCGAAGACCTCCTGCTGGAGCAGGGCCGAGTCGGCGGGGATGTCCGTGAGGACGGAGGGCTCTACCAGGTTGTCCGTCGTCGTGCCGTGCACCAGGGCCGTCGCACCCTCGGCGATCGCCTGCTCGACCGTGGCCGAAATCGCCTCCGCCTGGGAGGAGTTGATGACCGGCCCGATGACGGTCTCGGGGTCGCGCGGGTCGCCGACCTTGAGGGTCTTCACCTTGGCGACGAACTTCTCGGTGAACTCGTCCGCGACCGAGCGGTCCACGAGGACCCGGTTCGCGGCCATGCAGACCTGGCCCTGGTGGACGTACCGGCTGAAGACCGCCGCGTCGACCGCGTAGTCGATGTCGGCGTCGTCGAGGACCACCAGCGCGCTGTTGCCGCCGAGTTCGAGGACCGAGCGCTTGAAGAGCGAGGCGCAGACGGTGGCGACGTGGCGGCCGACCTTGTCGGAGCCGGTGAAGGAGATGACCTTCGGGACCGGGTGCTCGATGAAGGCGTCGCCGATCTCCGCGATGTCCGTGATGACGACGTTGAGGAGACCTGCGGGCAGGCCCGCGTCCTCGAAGATCTTCGCGACCAGGGAGCCGCCGCAGATCGGGGTGTTCTGGTGCGGCTTGAGGACCACGCCGTTGCCGAGCGCGAGGGCCGGGGCGACCGACTTGATCGAGAGCAGGAAGGGGAAGTTGAAGGGGCTGATCACGCCCACTACGCCCACCGGCACGCGGTAGACGCGGTTCTCCTTGCCGTCCGTCGGCGACGGGATGATCTTGCCCTCGGGGCGCAGCGCCAGGTGGATCGCCTCGCGCAGGAACTCCTTGGCCAGGTGGAGTTCGAAGGCCGCCTTCAGCCGGGTGCCGCCGAGCTCGGCGATGATCACCTCGGCGATCTCCTGCTCGCGGTCCTCTATCAGACGCAGCGCCTTCTCGAAGACGGCGCGACGGGCGTACGGATTGGTCGCAGCCCACTGCTTCTGGGCGCGGGCGGCCGCCTGGTAGGCCTGATCCACCTCGTCGACCGTGGCTATGGTGATCGACGCCAGCTTCTCGCCGTCGTACGGATTGAAGTCGATGATGTCCCAGGAGCCTGTGCCCGGGCGCCACTCACCGTCGATGTACTGCTGAGCCAGGTCGGTGAAGTAGGACGACATGTGATCCCTCAATCCCTAGCGGACACCCGATCGACTGATCACGGACGCCTTGATCGCCTTGATCGGGCTTGACCGGCCTTGATCGTCTCCACGGTCTGATCACACGTCATCGTACTTGTGTTTCAAGAGAGTTGAAGGAGACCTCGGAGAAGATCCCGGCTCTCGTCCGGACCCGGGCTGTCCTGCTGAAGCTCCTTCAGCGCCTTCTCGTACTGGGCGACGTCCTCGTGCTTGTCGAGGTAGAGCGCGCTGGTGAGCTGTTCCAGGTAGACGACGTCCGAGAGGTCGGACTCGGGGAAGCTGAGGATGGTGAAGGCGCCGGACTCGCCGGAGTGACCGCCGAAGCTGAACGGCATGATCTGCAGGCGCACGTTCGGATGCTGCGAGATCTCGATCAGATGCTGGAGCTGCCCGCGCATGACCTCGCGGTCGCCGTAGGGGCGGCGCAGGGCCGCCTCGTCCAGGACGATGTGGAACTCGGGAGCGTTCTCGGAGACGAGGTACTTCTGCCGCTCCAGGCGCAGCGCGACCCGCTTCTCGACGTCTGCCTGGCTCGCGCCCTGCATGCCGCGCCGCACGACCGCGCGCGCGTACGCCTCGGTCTGCAACAGGCCGTGCACGAACTGCACTTCGTACGCGCGGATGAGGCTGGCCGCGCCCTCCAGGCCGACGTAGGTGGGGAACCAGCTGGGCAGGACGTCCGAGTAACTGTGCCACCAGCCCGCGACGTTGGCCTCGCGGGCCAGGGAGAGAAGCGAGGTGCGCTCCGCCTCGTCCGTGATGCCGTACAGCGTCAACAGGTCTTCGACGTCTCGCGTCTTGAAGCTCACCCGGCCCAACTCCATCCGGCTGATCTTCGACTCGGAGGCGCGGATCGAGTAACCCGCCGCCTCGCGCGTGATCCCGCGCGCTTCCCGCAGTCGCCTCAGTTGCGAGCCGAGCAGCATGCGCCGCACCACCGATCCGGGCTCTCCCGCGCTCACGTTCGCCAGCCTCCCCAACCGTCTTCAGGGCCCGCAGTCTGCCACTAAATCACTTCGAGCAGTACTCGTCCGATTACAGAGATGGAAAGAAGAGAAGGATTCCTGTCAGGGAGGAGCAAGCAGAAGACAAGGAGAGGGAGTGAAGTTGGCGGAAAAAATGGCCAACAAGCGGTACGGGAACGTCCAATTCGGTCACGTGCACGTGCATCTGCCCTTGCATCTGCTCTGCGCATCGGAAACCATGGTCCCGCGCAACCGCTGCATCGCAACGACCGCGAACTCCCGGGAGTGCCTCGCATGGGGACGAATGGATCGACCATGCTCGAGCCGTTACGGCAGGGCCTTCCGCCGCTGGATCCCGCAGCCGTCTCCAACGCCGCCTCCTGTGCTCTGCCCGCCCGCTACGAAGCGGTGCGCGAGGCGCGGCAGTTCACGCGTCGCACCCTTGACCAGTGGGAACTGGGCCATCGCTTCGACGACGTCTGCCTCGTGGTCTCCGAGCTGGTGACCAACGCGCTGCGGCATGCGCTGCCGGCGGGCGCGCAGCGAATGTGCGAGCAGGCGCCGCCCGTGCGGCTGCATCTGATGCGGTGGACCGAGCGGCTGGTGTGCGCGGTGCGCGATCCCAGCCACGACAGTCCGGTCGCGCGCGATTCCGATGACTTCTCGGCGGAGTCCGGGCGGGGGTTGTTCCTTGTCGACTCCTTCAGTGACAGCTGGGGCTGGCATCCGCTTGCGGGGACGTTGAGCGGGAAGGTGGTCTGGGCGTTGTTCCGGCTGCAGGCGGGGCAGGTCGCGGTGGCGGGGTCCGGGGCTGGAGCGGGGCCGACGGACTGATGAAGCGCGGCGCTCGATGGCGTCGCGGTTCTACGCGCGTTACGGCTCCGATTGGCGCCGAATGCCCTGCATTGTGCCCCGGTTGCAGGATGTTTCTTCAGCCCGCGACCAAGTGGTCGAACTCGCCGTCCTTGATGCCCAGCAGCATCGCCTCGATCTCGGCGCGGGTGTAGACGAGGGCCGGGCCGTCCGGGAAGCGCGAGTTGCGCACCGCCACGTCGCCGCCGGGCAGTCGCGCGAACTCCACGCAGGAGCCCTGCGAGTTGCTGTGCCTGCTCTTCTGCCAGGCCACCCCGTTCAGATCCGTGGCTGCCATGCCGTTGTACACGTCGTGGTCCACAGGTCGCTCCCCGGTGGTGCGGTGGCTCGAGGCCATTGATGCGAGAGGTGGTGCAGTGATGCGCAGTGAGTGCAGTGAGTGCAGTGAGTGCAGTGGTGATGCAGTGGTCAACTGCTCCCGGATCATAGCTCTGTTCACTTGCAGCTGCATGAGCAGATGCACGTGCACGCGGGGTGTTCCTGCGGTTACTCCTGTGACGTACGCGGCTCTTCATGCGTTCCAGCGCATGCCCCAGGGTGCGCATCACATGCGTCCGGTTCAAATCCCCCGTGTATTAGGAACAGACGCGTTCCGCGCCCTTTCTGTTCCACACTTCAAGCGGTTACGGCTGTCCGGCTGTGAGATGGGGATGCCTGCGGCGGCCCGTTGCCATCCGGTGGGGGTGCGCGTAGCGCCTGCGGGTGCGGTGTGGGTCGGGGCCGCGCCGGGGGGTGTCCGTCCTCGGACCGGCGGTCCCCTTAAGCCAAGAGGTGCCGCGTGTTGACGCCGGCCACTGCGGGCGGACACCCCCCGACACGTCCCCTTCCCGCCGTACGCGACTGCGGGCCCGTGGGGGTACGCCCGCCGAGGGCCGGGGGACTTCGCGGCCCCTTCGCAGTGCCGGCCCAGGCAAATCAGCCCGTCCGGTGTCTGATCTGCCCTGCGGCGCTGACGGTCACTTCCCGGCGCAGGCCCGCATCATCCAGCCCGTCCGGTGTCTGATCTGCCCTGCGGCGCTGACGGTCACTTCCCGGCGCAGGCCCGCATCATCCAGCCCGTCCGGCGTTTGAGGACGAGGCCCCTTCAGGGCCGAAGCGGGGGTCTGGGGGCCGCAGGCCCCCAGAGGGCCGCGCGTTGGCGCTGGCCAGTCGGCGGTGGCTGGCGGCGCGGGGTGGGCTCAGCGGGTCGCGTAGGGCAGGAGGGCCATTTCCCTCGCGTTCTTGATGGCCCTGGCCAGCTGCTTCTGCTGCTGGGCCGTGACTCGGGTGACTCGGCGGCTGCGGATCTTGCCGCGGTCGGAGATGAACTTTCGCAGGAGGTCGGTGTCCTTGTAGTCGATGTAGGTGATCTTGGCCTGGTCCAGAGGGTTGGGGCGGTTTTTGGTGGGCTTGCGGTCGGGCTTGCGGGGCATCGGGAGTCAGACCTCCAGGAGGGTGTCGAAGGCGGGCGGGAGTTGTTTCCAGGCGTCGCGGCCGGCGGCGTACTCGGCGTCGGTCAGGAGGCAGGATTCGAGGAGTTGCTCCAGGCCGTCGCGGTCCAGGGCGGGGGACGTGAAGACCAGGTGCTGGCAGCAGTCGCCGTGCTCGGGGTGCCAGTCCAGTGCGGCGGCGGCCCGGCGTACCGGCGGGACCATCTCCCAGGCCGCGTCGGGGAGCGAGGCGAGCCAGGGGCCCGCGCTCTCCACGCACAGGGCACCCCCTGCGGCGTCCCAGTGGAGCAGGACGTCGGGCTTGTCGGCGAGCCAGAATCGGCCCCGGCTGCGGGCTGCCGCGCAGGTCAGGTCCTCCAGTGCCTCGTACAGCCGCTCGGGGTGGAAGGGGCGGCGGCGGTGCCAGACGAGGGTGGCGACGCCGTGCGCGTCGGCCTCGGCGGGGAGCAGGGCGCACGCCGGGTGCTGGGCGGCGGCGGCCGACTCGACGTCGAAGCCGGCCAGGGCTGCCTGAGAGAGGGGCGAGAGTCGGCGGCGGCGAGGCGGCGGAACCGTCAGGTCGGCGGGTGACCCGAGGGCGGGTGTGTCCGCCGGGTCGCTGTGGGCGATCGGGACCTGGCGCGCCGTGGGGTGGAGTTGGGCGAGCAGCTCGCGGTCCTCCTCGTCGGCCTCCTCGGAGTCGGCGATGGCGAGGACGGGGGCGTACTCCAGCTGGCGCGCGAAGGTGTCGGCCACCGTGCGCTGGTCGGTCGGCGCGGCCGCCAGGCCCCGCTCGGCCAAGTCGTCGCCGTTGCCCAGGTAGGGCAGGACCAGCGCCGGGTCGACCGCGGTGATCACGCCGGTGAGCGTGAGCCCGCCGGCCGTGACCACCTCGGCCATGGCCTTGGGTTCGACCGAGTCCCACAGTTCGACGATCGCCATACGGGTGCCGCCGGTGTCCCGGAGCCGGATCAGTTCCGGCACCAGGTCCTCGCGCAGGGCGCAGCATGCGCAGTCGTTGACGAGCGGCGTCTCGCCGGCGGTCACGATTCCGGTGGCGTCGCGGATCGTGCGTACGACCGTGCCGGCGGTGGCCGTCGCCAGGTCGTGGTGGAGTACGACGCTGTCGGGGACGTCGGCGAGCAGGTGCGCCACGGCCGCCCGGCGGGCGTCGGTGTGCAGCCCGCCGACGATGACGACGGAGAGGTCGGGCACGGTTCAGCCCTGCTTCCCGTACCGGCGCTCGAAGCGCTCCACGCGGCCGGCGGTGTCCAGGACGCGAGCCGTGCCTGTGTAGAAGGGGTGGCTGACGTTCGAGATCTCGACGTCCACGACCGGGTAGGTGTTGCCGTCCTCCCACTCGATCGTCTTGCCGGTGGGCACACCGGCCAGGGTGGAGCGGGTCAGGAAGGCGTGGTTCGCGGCGCGGTCGCGGAAGACGACAGGGCCGTAGGACGGGTGGATTCCGTTGCGCATGGCGGTGGTCAGCGCTCCTCTCGGAAGTCGACGTGGCGGCCGGCGACCGGGTCGTACTTGCGCAGGGTCATGCGGTCCGGGTCGTTGCGGCGGTTCTTACGGGTCACATAGGTGAAGCCGGTGCCGGCGGTGGACCGGAGCTTGATGACCGGGCGGAGTTCGTTGCGTGCCATGCTGCTATCTTACTGAAAATGAATTCCATTAACAGCTGCGCTTGAGGAGAGGTTCGTCACCGTGTCCGCCCACTGCATGCTGACCGGCGCCCAGCCCGGTTTCGGCAACACCATTTCCCACTCACATCGGCGGACCTCCCGCCGTTTCGACCCCAACATCCAGACCAAGCGCTACTGGCTGCCGAGCGAGGGCCGCCATGTGCGGCTGCGGCTGAGCGCCAAGGGGATCAAGACGGTCGACGTCATCGGCGTCGAGGCGGCCGTCGCCCGTATCCGCGCGCGGGGAGTGAAGGTCTGATGGCCAAGAAGAGCAAGATCGCCAAGAACGAGCAGCGGCAGGAGGTCGTCGCACGGTACGCCGAGCGGCGGGCCGAGCTGAAGGGGATCATCCGTCGGCCGTCGTCCACGGACGCCGAACGGCTCGCCGCGCAGCGGGAGTTGCGGCGGCAGCCGAGGGACGCGAGCGCCACGCGGGTGCGGAACCGGGACCAGGTGGACGGGCGGCCGCGCGGGTACTTCCGTGCGTTCGGGCTGTCCCGCGTGAGCCTGCGCGGGCAGGCTCACGCCGGGTATCTGCCGGGGGTGCGCAAGGCGTCCTGGTAAGTCCGGCAGGTCCTGAAGATCCGGCTACGACTCCCTGGTAACTTGCTGCGGTCGTTTCGGCCCGGTGGGCCGGCTCGGCCGTATGCCGACCGCTACAGCTTGGGAGCCTCCAGTGACCTCGGCGAATTTCTCGCGTACGCGCACGATGTCGGGCCGACGGATGCGGGTCGCGGTCGTGGCCGCGTCCCTGGCGGGCGCGCTCGCGCTGACCGCGTGCAGCGGCGATGGCGACTCCGACTCCAAGGACGACACCAGCCCCAGTGCTTCCGCGACCGCCGGTGCCGACACCGGCGGCGGGACCGGGGGGTCGGGCTCGGCCTCCGGTGACCTGGAGGGCAGTTGGCTGGCCACGACCGACGGCAAGGCGGTCGTGCTGGTCGTCACCGGCACGGAGGCCGCCCTCTTCACCACCGGCGGGACCGTGTGCAGCGGGAGCGCCGGAGAGCAGGACGGGATGCGGATGGTCCGCCTCAAGTGCCCGGACGGCAACAAGGACCGGGCGGTCGGGATGGTCGACTCCGTCGGCAAGACGCAGCTGAAGGTGACCTGGGAGGGCGCTCTCGGCGCGGAGACCTACACCAAGGCGCAGGGCGGGAAACTCCCTACGGGGCTGCCTACGGGGCTGCCTACGGCCGGCCTGGGATCGTGATGTTTGATCAGTGAACGTCCGCCCGATCAGTTCGGTGATTGCCGTCCGGTCACCGGCGTAACTCCAAGAGGACCCATGCGCGCCACTTCCCTCACCGTCGCCGCCCTCGCCGCGGCCCTGCTCCTGACCGGCTGCGACGACGGCGGGGGCGAGGCCGACAGCAAGGACAGTACGGCCGGTTCCTCCTGCGCCGACAAGGTGGCCGTGCAGTTCGGGCCCGCCAACGCCGCCCCCGCCGCCGGGGACACCGGCAACGTGCCCGTCACGATCACCAACCGCAGCGGCGCCGAGTGCACCCTGGACGGGCTGCCCGCCGTCGAGCTCTCCGCGGGCGACACCGTGACCGACGTCCCGACCGACAAGGCCGCGGGGGCGAAGAAGACGACCCTCGTGAAGGAAGCCTCCACGTCCTTCACCCTCACCTATGTCCGGGGCGAGAAGGGCGGCAGCACGAGCCTCGCCGTGGGGAAGGTGGAGATCCATCTGCCCGGGTCCAGCAAGCCGCACAGCTTCAAGTGGTCGTACGGCGATGTCGCGCTGAAGAGCGACGGGCAGGCCCCGAACGCCTCGGTGAGCGGGTTCCAGCAGTCCGGCGACTGAGGCGACCGACGCGGTTCAGTCGAGCGGCCGGCGGTGGGCCATCTGCGCCCGGTCGGCCGCCTCCGCGCCCTCGACCCAGCCCGCCTCGTCGCTGACGCCGCGCAGGCGGGTCGTGGTCGTCTCCGGGAACATGCGGTCCAGCCGGTCGGTGACCGCCACTTCGCGGGAGGCGAGGACCGGGAGCAGGTCGTCGGTCACCGGCGTCTCGGCGGCGGCCCGCAGCCGGGTTCCGACGCGGTGGGCGTAGGCCGCCAGGAACGACTGCCGGAAGGTCTTGGTCCGCTTGCGGCCGCCCGCACGCTGGGCCGCCTCCGCCTTCGTCATCGCCGTCGTGGCCTGCACGAGGAGCGAGGTGTAGAGGAGTTCGACCACCTCCAGGTCGGCCTCGAAACCGACGACCGTGGAGAAGCCGAACGGTTCGTTCCACACGGCCCGGCAGTGGTTGACGGTCGCCACCGCGTCCAGCAGGACGGCCTTCGCCTGCTCGTACGGCGGTTCCACCCCGATCCGGCAGGCCCCGGGCGCGTCGTGCGACGGCGCCTGCGCGTCCAGCAGTGCCTCGTCGATGCTGTGCCGTGCCATCAGCTCCTGCGCCTTGGCGGTGAGCGCCTCCGCCTCCTGCGGGAAGCCGGTCGCCTCCGCCTTCGCCAGCAGGGCGCGGATGCGGGTGAGCATGCGGGACGCGGGCTTGGGGTGCCTGGTCGGCGGCCCGGCCTGCTCATCCAGGGGTTCGAGCGCGGGCAGACGCAGCAGCAGGCGGTACAGCTCCAGGACGGCCGTCGCGTGCGAGAAGCGGTCGGTTCGGGGTGGGGTTTCGGCGGGCAGGTCGTCGAGCTGCGCCGTCCACCGGGGGCCGCGGGGGCGGTCGTACGGCGCCTGGGAGCGGATCAGCGCCGCGAGCAGTCGTACGTGTACGTCGTCCAGGTCGCGGCGTACCAGCCGTACGACGTCGGCGGGCTGCCAGCCGCGTCGCCAGGCCGCCGCGAGGAACTCCTGCCCGCGCCGGTCGAGTTCGGCGTCCGCGGCGGGGTCGGCCGCGAGGAGGGAGGCGCCGGTGTCGAGGGCGGTGTCGGTGTCGGCGTAGAGGGCGTACTCGAAGGCCCGGTCGACGGGGCCGGGCGTATCGCTCGAACTGTTCGTGCTGCTCACCCGGCGATGGTGCCACGGGGCGAGCGCGGCCCGGCTGGGGCGGCCGGGGAAATTCCGTTGTGACGCGGGGTGGGCCGCGCCTAGCTTCCGGCCCCATGGAGGAGATTCGCCCCGTACGTTTCGACCATCCCGACGCCGTGCAGCTCTCCGCCCTCGTGCAGGCCGAGTACCTGCGGCGCTACGGCTACGACGACATGACCCCGCTGCACCCGACCCACTTCGACCCGCCGGACGGCCTCTTCCTCATCGCCTACCGCGACGACGAGCCCGTGGCCTGCGGCGGCTGGCGTGCCCAGGTGGCGGGCGACGAGGGGTATGCGGACGGGGACGCCGAGATCAAGCGGATGTTCGTGGTGCCCGAGGCGCGGGGGCGGGGGCTCGCCCGCGGCATTCTTCGGGCGCTGGAGGACAGCGCGCGGGCCGCCGGACGGGTCCGCATGGTGCTGGAGACGGGGACGCCGCTGCACGAGGCCATGGCGCTGTACGCCGACTGCGGGTACGAACCGACGGCCAACTTCGGTCCCTACAGGGGCTATTCCGACAGCCGCTGCTTCGCCAAGCCGCTCTGAGCGGTCGACTGTCAACCACGGGTTGACGGCGCTGGAGTGTCAACCTACGGTTGACGTATGTCGACGAACCCGACCATCACGTCATCCGTACGTCTCGACGAACTCATCGCGGCCATCAAGAAGGTCCACGAAGAGCCCCTCGACCAGCTCCAGGACGCGGTGATCGCTGCCGATCACCTCGGTGAGGTGGCCGACCACCTGATCGGCCACTTCGTGGACCAGGCCCGGCGCTCCGGTGCCTCCTGGACCGACATCGGCAAGAGCATGGGCGTCACCCGGCAGGCCGCGCAGAAGCGGTTCGTGCCGAAGGAGTCGACCGACCTCGACCCGCAGCAGGGCTTCGGCCGCTACACACCGCGCGCCCGCAACACGGTGATGGCCGCCCACAACGAGGCCATCGCGGCCCGCAACGCCGAGGGCCGCCCCGAGCACCTGGTCCTCGGGCTGCTGGCCGAGCCCAACGGCCTGGCGGCGAAGGCGATCACCGCGCAGGGCATCCTCCTGGACGCCGTACGCCAGGCCGCCACCGCCGCACTGCCGCCCGCCGCCGACGAGGTCCCCGACCTCGTCCCCTATGCCTCCGACGCCAAGAAGGTGCTGGAGCTCACCTTCCGCGAGGCGCTGCGCCTCGGCCACAACTACATCGGCACCGAGCACATCCTGCTGGCCCTGCTGGAGTTCGAGAACGGCACCGGCGTCCTGTCCGGCCTCGGCCTCACCAAGCAGGCGGTGGAGGAGTACGTCGTCGAGATGCTCTCCCAGTTCCTGAAGAGCGGTGAGCAGACGAGCAAGGCGGCCCGCGAGGAGGGGGAGGCGCAGAGCTGAGGGCGTTGTCAGACCCGGGTGCCACACTCGCAGCATGACCGACCGGTGGGCGCTCGCTCCGGCCGAGGACGGTGGCGTGGAGATCGCCCCCCTCGGTCCGGACGGGCTGCCCACGGGGCCGGTGCGCCGGGAGGCGGACCTGGGTGAGGCCGTGCGGGGGCGGCCGGAGGTGGCGCGGTGGGTGTGGCGGTCCACCGCCGAGGTCTACCCGCGGCTGCTCGCCACGGGGGTGCGAGTGGAGCGGTGCTACGACATCGAGGACGCCGAGACACTCCTGCTCGGCCACGAGGGGCGGTACGGGGAGCCCAGATCGGCCGCCGCGGCCCTCGCCCGGCTGCGCGGCGGTCCCGTACCGCCCGATCCGCCTCAGCGGGCGGCCGAGCCGGGCTCACAGTCCTCGCTCTTCGAGCCGCAGGCCGTGCACGTCCCGCTGGCCGACCTCGTCGAGGTCTACGCCGACCAGCAGCGCCGGCACGACAGGGCCGCGCACCCGGAGCGGATGCGGCTGCTGACGGCGGCAGAGTCGGCGGGCATGCTCGTCGCCGCCGAGATGAACCGGGCCGGGCTGCCGTGGAGCGCCGAGGTGCACCGCCGGGTGCTGCACGAGCTGCTGGGCGAGCGGTATGCGGGCGGTGGGGAGCCGCGGCGGCTGGCCGAGCTGGCGGACGAGGTGTCGGCCGCGTTCGGGCGCCGGGTGCGGCCCGATCTGCCCGCGGATGTCATCAAGGCCTTCGCGCAGGCCGGGATCAAGATCAGATCGACCCGGCGCTGGGAGATCG
Organism: Streptomyces cyaneus; assembly: GCF_004028635.1. Lineage (GTDB taxonomy): Bacteria > Actinomycetota > Actinomycetes > Streptomycetales > Streptomycetaceae > Streptomyces > Streptomyces cyaneus. Next base: position 96,849 of record NZ_RQJW01000007.1, read on the forward strand.
AGTCCCTCGACCATCCGGCCGTGAAGCCACTGGTCGAGTACAAGAAGCTGTACCGGATCTGGGTGGCCCACGGCTGGTCCTGGCTGCAGGACTGGGTGCGGGAGGGGCGGTTCCGGCCGGAGTTCCTCGCGGGCGGGACGGTCACGGGGCGGTGGGTGACCAACGGCGGGGGCGGACTGCAGATCCCGAAGGTGATCCGGCGTGCCGTGGTCGCCGACCCCGGCTGGCGGCTCGTGGTGGCCGACGCCGACCAGATGGAGCCGCGGGTGCTGGCGGCGATCTCCCGCGACCCCGGGCTGATGGAGGTGGCGGGGCGGGAGAGCGACCTCTACCAGTCCGTCTCCGACCGGGCCTTCTCCGGCGACCGTGCGCAGGCCAAGCTCGCCGTGCTGGGCGCCGTCTACGGCCAGACCTCCGGCGACGGACTCAAGAACCTCGCCGCACTCAGACGCCGTTTCCCCAAGGCGGTGGCGTACGTCGACGAGGCGGCGCGGGCCGGCGAGGAGGGGCGGCTCGTGCGGACGTGGCTGGGGCGGACCTGTCCGCCGGCGGCCGGGGCGGCGGACGATGCGGCCGAGGAGGCGGGGATCCCGGTCCTGGAAGCGGAGGACGAGACGACCGGGGGCTCGGGGGCGCAGGGGGCACGGGAGTGGGTGCCGGGCTACGCCTCCTCCGACGCCCGTGCCCGGGGCCGGTTCGCCCGCAACTTCGTCGTGCAGGGCAGCGCCGCCGACTGGGCCCTGCTGCTGCTCGCCGCGCTGCGGCAGGCCTGCTCGGGCATGGCAGCGGAACTGGTCTTCTTCCAGCACGACGAGGTGATCGTGCACTGTCCCGAGGAGGAGGCCGAGGCGGTCGTGACGGCGATCCGCGAGGCGGCGGAGCTGGCGGGGCGGCTGACGTTCGGTCAGACGCCGGTGCGGTTTCCGTTCACTACGGCGGTGGTGGAGTGTTATGCGGACGCCAAGTGATCAATGCCGGTCGGTGTCGCGGGACTGGGTGTCGGTGGGCTCGGGGTCGCGGGGCTCGGTGTCGGTGGACTCGATGTCGGTGGGCCCCTCGTCGGCGAGCAGTTTCCTGAGTTCCGCCAGGACCGTCTTCTCGTCCGTGCCGTCCAGGGCGTCCAGGGCCGTGCGCCATGCCTGGTACGCCTCCTCGATACGCCCGCGTTCGTGCAGCAGGAGGCCGTGCTGGTGGCGGGCGAGGCCGGCTGTGTAGCGGTCGGCGCGGGCGTCGGCGCGGTGGAGCAACTCGGCGCACTCGCGGTCGGCCCGTTCGCTGCGGCCGAGGAGGCGCAGGGCGCGGACCAGACCGAGGCGGGTCTGCGACTCACCGTGCCAGTCGCTGTGGCCGCCGAGGATGCGCAGGCTCTCGTCGAAGTGGGGTACGGCGGCGGCCGGTTCGCCGAGGGTGACGTGGGCGTAACCGATGTTGCAGTGGGCGGAGTGCCGCACGACGACGTTGCCGATCCGGTCGCCGATCGCGAGGGAGCGCCGGTGCTGCTCGATGGCGGCCCGGGGGTCGGTGTGCTCGTAGAGGTTGCCGAGGTGCTGGTATGTGACCGCCTCGCCGTAGGGGTCGTCCAACTGCCGTGAGTACTCCAGGCTCTGGTACAGCGCCTGCCCCGACTCGGAGTACCGGCCGAGGTTTTCGAGCAACAGGCCCCGGTTGTTGAGGCAGCGCCAGATCCGGGAGGCCACGTCGAGCCGCCGCCAGATCGCCAGGGAACGGTCGTTGAGGGTGAGGGCCTCGTTGTTGCGGCCGGTCAGGAAGTGCAGGCCGGCGAGGTCGCCGAGCGCGTACGCCTCGGCGGCCTCGTCTCCGAGCCGTCGCGCCACACGCAGGGCGGCCCGGCCGAGCACCTCCATCTCGGCGACGCGGCCGGCCCGTTGGACGCACGGGAAGAGCAGACGGATGAGGGTGGAGAGGTGGGCGGCGGTGCCGTCGTCGGCGGCATTCGCATACCGCTCGACCAGCACGACGACGTTCTCCAGCTCCAGGTCGCCCCAGGCGAAGGCCTCCTCGGAACTGCCGAAGGGAGCGGCCGCGAGGACATCGGCCGTGTGCTCCGGCGGCTGTGCGGCCGTCGGCCTGCAGCGGTCCTCCTGGTCGAGGCCGGGTTCGACGATGGCGGTGAGGGTGCGCTCGGCGACGGCGGCGTACCAGCGCAGGGCGGTTTCCGCGGTGTCCACCTCGCCGTCCGCTCCCGCGAGCTCACGGGCGAAGTCGCGCACCAGGTCGTGCGGGGCGTAACGGCCGTACGCGATCTCCTCCAGGAGGGCCACGTCGACGAGTCGGTCGAGGGCGGCCTCGGCCCGGCGCTCATCGGTGCCGGTCAGGCGGGCCAGCAGGGGTGCGCCGTACGCGGGCAGGTCGACGGCACCGATGCGGCGCAGGGCGAGGGCCGCGTCGCGATCGACCTCATGGTCGGAGGCGGCGAGGGCGTCGTGGGCGACGGCGAGGGAGCGGCGGACGCTGAGATCGTCGTACTCCAGGTGGTGCAACCGGCTCTCCGCGGCGGCCAGTTGACCGGCGAGCACGTCGAGTGTGAGGGCGCGGCGGGCGGCCAGGCGGGCGGCGACGACGCGGAGGGCCAGGGGGAGGCGGCCGGTGAGCTCGATGAGGGGGTGGGCGGCGTCGAGGCCGTCGTGATGGGCGTGGGGGCGGGGTGCTGTGTGCGGGTCGCCTTCGTCGTGACGGTCGCCCTCGTCGTACCGGTTGCCTTCAGCATGACGGTCACCTTCGTCGTGCCGGTCACGTTCATCGTGCCGGTGCTTCGTGCTGTGCCCGTCCTGCGCGTCTCGCGCGTCGCGCCCCGATGCCGCCCTCAGCAGGGCCGCGCTGTCCTCCGCGGTCAGGGGGGTGAGCGGGAAGCGGCGGACGCCGTCCAGGGCCGTCAGCGGGGAGCGGCTGGTGACGATCACGGCGCAGCCGGGGCCGGCCGGGAGCAGCGGGCGTACCTGCGCGGCGTTCGCGGCGTCGTCCAGGACCATGAGCGTGCGGGTCGGAGCGAGCAGCGAGCGCAGCAAGGCGGTTGCCGCGTCCAGGTGTTCGGGGATGGAGCGGGGGTCGGCACCGAGGTCGCGGAGCAGTGCGGCGAGCGCCTGGCCGGGGGTGAGCGGGGGCATGCCGGGGGTGGCGCCGTGCAGGTTGACGTAGAGCTGGCCGTCGGGGAAACGGTTCGCCAGCCCGTGCGCGGCCTGCACCGCGAGCGCGCTCTTGCCTACGCCGGCCATGCCGCTGATCACGGCGACCGCGACGGTGGGCTGACGCGTGGGAGCGGGGGCGAGGGTGCGGCGCAGGTCGGTGAGTACGGCGGTGCGGCCGGTGAAGTAGGCCGGAGGTGGGGGGAGTTGGGCAGGGCGGGGTGGGGGTGGGGGTGTGTGCTGGTGGGGTGGGGTGGGTGGCGTGTCCTCCGCTTGGTGGGGGGCGGGGGTGCCTGGGGTGGCGGGCGCGTCGGATTCCCGGCGGGGCGGGGTGGCCGGCGTGTCCGTCTCGCGAAGGGCCGGAGCGGCCGACGCGTCGGTATCGCGGAAGCCGTCGCCAGGCGCGGGGGGCCGGGGGGCATCCTCATCGCGCGTAGCTGCAAGGGTCGCGGCGCTGTGGGGCACGTCGCCTTCGTGGAAGGTGGCGGCGTCGGCGCCCCGGAGGGCGTCATCGTCACCGCCGACCGAGCCCTCCGTGGGCGCCAGCAGCTCAAGGTCGGCCGAAGCCGCCGTGGGCCCCGGCAACTCAAGGTCGGCCGAACCCCCCGCAGCCTGTCGCGGCCCCCGATCGACCGCACCCTCCTCAGCCCCGCGCCCCTCGCGCCCACCGGGGCTCGCGGCCACACCACGCACCCCGTGCCCGCCCGAGCCTGCCGCTACACCACGCGCCCCCCGATCGGCTTCGTCCCCGGCGCCCGGCCCCGGCCCCACTGCCCACCCCGTACCACCGACATCCCCGGACCCCCGCAAAACCTCCATATGCGCCTCCCGCACCCCCGCCCCCGGCTCCACACCAAGCTCCTCGACCAGGCGGGTGCGCAGATCGCGGTGGACGGCCAAGGCCTCGGCGCGCCGGCCCGTGCGGTGCAGGGCGAGCATCAGGTGGCGGTGGAAGGACTCCCGTAGGGGGTGCTCGGCGGCGAGTGCGGCCAGTTCGGGTACGAGGGCGTCGAGTCGTGGGCCGGCGACGGTCAGCTCGGCGTCGTAGCGCCACTCCAGGAGCAGCAGCCGCGCCTCCTTCAGGCGCTGCACGAGCGCGTAGCCGCCCACCTCGGCGGGCAGGCCGGTCAGGGGCGTGCCCCGCCACAGCGCGAGCGCCGCCGTGCACTCGCGCACCGTGCGCTCCCAGTCCCGCGCGACATGCGCGGCGCGGGCTGCGGCGACGCGGCTCACGAAGACGTCGACGTCCAACTCACCCTCGTCGACGCGCAGCACATAGCCGGGCGGCACCGCACGCAGCCGTTCCGGGTCGTCGAGCAGCCGCCGCAGCCGGGCCACATGGTTGTGCAGCGAGGCACGCGCGGACGCGGGCGGCGCCCCGCCCCACAGCGCGTCGGTCAGCGACTCCACGGAGACGACCCGGCCGCCTTCGAGCAGCAGCGCGGCGAGCAGGGCACGCACCTTCGGGCTGCGGATGGTCCGGACAGCGCGGTCGGTCGCGGCCGACGAGGCACCGTCGGAGTCCCGGGCGTCGGAGCCCCCGCCGTCATGGTCCCGGACGTCAGAGTCCTGACCGCCGCAGGACTCGCTCTCGACCTCGTACACAACCGGCGGCCCCAGCAGTCCGAACCGCAGCCCGCACCGCTTCACGCCGCCCACTGCCTTCCCGTGGCGGGCCCGCACTCGCACCCGCACTCACGCTCCACGACGAACGAACATCCAGACGGCACGGAAAAGCACCGCGCCTGGCGGAGATCCGCCCCTTGTACGACGGTTTCCCGCCACCCTTCTCGACGTGCTCGGCGGGAAAACCGTTCCCCTCCGGGCCGTTTCCCGATACCGTCCGTCGACTTCACGCCAACCGAAGGGCCTCGAAACGGAGCGCCGTTGGCCACATGTTAGCGATCCGTTGGTGCGACCTGATGTGATCACTTCATCGGATCTGGCCCGACGGTGCGCGCGTACGACGCGCAACTCGGGGGAGTGTCGCCGCCGCGGCCGGATCCGGGGACGCATGTGGGTCCCGGTCGGCGGAGGTGAACGACCGGGACCCGCGTCCCTTCCCCTCCCCCCTCTTCTGCCGGGCAAGTCACGTACGGCGGTTCTCCCTGCGTCGTACGAACTTCAGGCCCGACCAGTCCTCCCCCAGCGCAGCGACCTTCACGTCGACCACGCCGAGCGGGAGGAAGCGGTCCCGCAGCGCGTTCTCGGTGATGTCGCTGATGTGGCCGGCCGACCGGCGGGGCCAGGCGATCCAGAGCATCGCGTCGTCGGCGAGGCCGCCGACCAGCCCCGGGCCTTCGGCGACGAGATCCCCGTAGGACCGATAGAACGCGACGGCGACGTCCGCGCCCCGCGGGCTCCCCTCGGCCACGTCGCAGCCCTCCGGCAGCCCGGGAATGTCCCAGCGTGCGGGCGCGTGACGGAGCCGGACCCGGTGGCCCGGCTTGATGCCGATCTTCCTCGCGAGCGGCGTACCGGAGTAACCCATCGCGAACTCCTCCACCCATCCAGGCGCCATCCAGGGACCATCCACGTGCCGTGTCGGCGTCGTCCCCGCACCATCCTCCAGCACGAAATTCATGCACAGGAATCCGACTTGTCCGATTCTCGCGCAACGCGCACGCTGGAACCGTGAGTAACATCACCGGCGCGAATTGAGCAATAATGACCACTTTCGATCAGAACCTCGGTCACTACGGGTGGTCACCGGATGCCGCGACAGCCACCATCAGCCTGGAGGGCATCGTCACGGGGTGGAGCGAAGGTGCCCGGCGGCTGCTGGGCTACCGGGCCTCCGAGGTCGTGGGGCGGGCCGCCGCGGACCTCCTCGTGGATCGGGAGGCGACCGGCTTCTCCCCCGTCGGCTCCCAAGAATGGAGCGGCGCGGCGGCGCTGAGGCACCGCGACGGCCACCGCGTCGAACTCACCCTGCACGCCCAGCCCTCCCTGGACGGCGACGGCGCGACCCAGGCGTTCGTCGTCACCGCCACCACCGGAACCCCCGCGTCCCAGCGCGACCGGTGGATGGTGGAGTGGGCCTTCGCCCAGTCCTCGATCGCCCTGTCCACCTACAGCGCCGCGTCGGGATCGTGGCGGCTGAACGCCGGCGCGGAGGTCGACCCGCTCGGGGAGGCCCGCTCCGACGAGGGGTTCCTCAGGTGTGTCCGGCGGGTCGCCGAGGAGGCCATGCCGATGCGCTACGAGGGGTTCGCCCCGGCGCCGGCCGCGGCTGCCCGGCAGCGCTCCTGGATCGTCGAGCTGTGGCCCGTGCGAGACCCCGAGTCCGGCGAGGTGGCCGGGGTCGGCACCGCCGCCTTCGACAGCAGCGAGCAGTACGCCGCCCGGCAGCGGCTCGCCCTGCTGAACGAGGCGGGCACTCGCATCGGCACCACGCTGAACGTCGGCCGAACCGCCCAGGAACTCGCCGATCTGGCCGTTCCGCGGCTCGCCGACTTCGCCAGCGTGGACCTGCTCGACTCGGTGATCCGCGGGGAGGAGCCGGTGCCGGGGCCGGTCGACGCCGCCGTGGTGCTGCGCCGGATCGCTCACCAGTCCACCACCGAGGGCGGGGACGTGCCCGAGGCCGCGGTCGACCTCGGCGGGATCGACACCTATCCCCCGTTCTCGCCGCCCGCCCGCTCCCTCACGAGCGGTCGGCCGGTGCTCAGCGGCGCGGACGACCCCGACTTCGCCCGGTGGGTCGCCGAGCACGAGTCGCGGGCCGCGATCGTCCGGGAGCACGGATTCCACTCCGTGATGGCCACCCCGCTGCGGGCCCGCGGCATCACCCTCGGGGTCGCGGTCTTCGTCCGCGGCAAGGGGTCCCCGCCCTTCCAGCAGGACGACCTGATCCTCGCCGAGGAACTCGCGGGCCGGGCGGCCGTCGGCGTGGACAACGCCCGCCGCTACACCCGCGAGCGCACCAACGCGCTCACCCTCCAGCGCAGCCTGCTCCCCCGTGACCTGCCGAAACAGGCGGCGGTCGAGGTGGCGTACCGCTATCTGCCGGCCGGCACGGGCGCCGGCGTGGGCGGCGACTGGTTCGACGTCGTACCGCTGTCGGGCACCCGCGTGGCCCTGGTGGTCGGCGATGTCGTCGGGCACGGCATCCACGCCTCCGCCACCATGGGGCGGCTGCGCACCGCCGTACGGACACTGGCCGATGTGGACCTGCCCCCCGACGAGCTGCTGACCCACCTCGACGACCTGGTCTCCCACCTCACCTCGGACGACGACAGCATCGTCCGGGAGCTGCCGTACACCGGCGGGGTCGGCGCGACCTGCCTGTACGCCGTCTACGACCCGGTCTCCCGGATCTGCACCCTCGCCAGCGCCGGCCACGTCCCGCCCGCCGTACTGCTCCCCGACGGTTCGGTCAGCATCGTCCACCTCACGCCCGGTCCGCTGCTCGGCGTCGGCGGGCTGCCCTTCGAGCCGACCGAACTGGAGCTGCCCGAGGGCAGCCTGCTCGCCTTCTACACCGACGGCCTGATCGCCCACGAGCGGGACATCGGCGTCGGCCTGGAACGGCTCTGCGCGGCCCTGGCCTCCCCGGTGCCGTCGCTGGAGATCACCTGCGACGCCATCCTCAAGGACCTGCTCCCCGAGAGCCCCTCCGACGACGTGGCCCTCCTGCTCGCCCGCACCCGCGCGCTGCACGCCGACCAGGTCGCTGCCTGGGCCCTGCCCTCCGACCCCGCGATCGTGGCCGACGCCCGCGCACAGGCCTCCCGGCAGCTCGCCGCCTGGGGCCTTCAGGAGGCGGCGTTCGTCACCGAGCTGGTGGTGAGCGAGCTGGTCACCAACGCCATCCGCTACGGCGACGTACCGATCGGACTGCGCCTGATCCGGGACCGCACCCTGATCTGCGAGGTGTCCGACGCCAGCAGCACGGCCCCCCATCTGCGCCGGGCCCGCACCTTCGACGAGGGCGGCCGCGGGCTGCACATGGTCGCCCAGCTCACACAGGGCTGGGGCACCCGCCAGACCCCCACCGGCAAGACGATCTGGGCCGAACAGCCCCTCCCCGTCGGCTGACCATGACCGAGCGCACGGGCGAGGCGACGGCACCGCCGGCCGGGGGCGGCGACGCCACACACACGCTCGGACTGCTCTATCCCCCGTCCGGTCGGGGCGGGAACTACACCACCATGCAGCTCGCCTTCATCGGCGGCGTCGCCGAGGCCGCGACGCCGTACGGCTACGACGTGCTGCTCTCCCCCGCCGGCACGGACACCGACGCCTCGTTCCGGCGGATGGTCGGGGAGCGGCGGGTGGATGGGGAGCGGCACGGGGGCGGCGAGCTGGGTGCGGACGGCGAATGGCGGAGGGCCCGCGAATCGCGTGCGGGCGGCGAATGGCGGGGGACCGGCGAATCGCGGGCGGGCGGCCACCGGCGCGGGGAGGGGCAGCCGCGTGCGGGCGGCGACCGGCCCGGGGAGGGACAGCCACGCGAGGACGGCGAGGGGCGCGGGGGCGGTCGGGCGCGTGTGGACGGTGTGATCGTGATGGAGATCCGCCGCGAGGACGACCGGGTCGAGCATCTGGCCGAGGCGGGCTTCCCGTTCGTGGCAATCGGCCGCAACCACCGCGCCGACGAGGCCGGCTGGGTCGATCTGGACTTCGCCGGGCTGGCGATCGGCTGCGTACGGCACCTCGCCGACCTGGGGCATCGCCGGATCGCCTTCGTCAACCGGTCCGAGCAGCTCTACAAAATCGGCTACGGGTTCGCCCGGCTCGGCCACGAGGGCTACGTCACCGCGATGGCGGACCTGGGCCAGGAGCCGCACACCTACCTCTGCGGCGACGACCTCGCCTCGGGCGAGGAGGTCGTGACACGGATCCTGGCGGACGAGCCGGCCACCACCTCGCTGGTCACCATGAACGAGGCGGCCCTGGAGGGCGTCTACCGCGGCCTGACCCGCCACGGGCGCAGCGTGCCGCGCGACTTCTCGGTCGTCGGCGTGGCGGCGAGCCCCTGGGCCGAGCAGGTGACGCCGCAGCTCACCGCCGCCGAGATCCCCGCCAAGGAGATGAGCCGGGTCGCCGTCGAGCTGATGGTGGAACGCCTGCGCTCACCCGGCTCGACACCCCGGCACGTCCTGCTGAAGCCCCTGATCACCCTGCGCTCCAGCACGGGGCGGTGCCTTCCGGTGCCCGGTTCGGAACCCGAGCCGAAATTCCCCGATTTCGACGTGGATTTCTGATACGCCGGTTTCCGCCATGTCCGCTGATTCCCGCACGTCCCCTGATCACAACCCCTGTCACAACCCCTGATCACAACCCCCGGGAGGGGAGCATGCCGTACCCGCTCGACCGCCGCGGCTTCCTGCGTACCGCCGGTGCGGGAGCCGCTGCCCTCGGCCTCGGTGGGGCCCTGGCCTCCTGCGGCTCCGACGAGCCGAGCACCACCACCCTCACCTGGTGGGACTACTTCACGCTGGACAACTTCCAGCCCGGCATGACCCGTCTGATCAAGGACATCGAGGCCGGGGTGCCCGATGTGCGGATCGAGCGGCGGACGTTCCCGTTCGCGGAGCTCGAACGGCAGATCACCCTGGGCGCGATCTCCGGCGACCTGCCCGACATCGCGATCGTCGACAACGTCTCCATGAACACGCTCGGCGGCAGCGACCTGCTCGCCGACCTCACCGACCGGGTCGAGCAGTGGGGCCAGGCCGACCAGTACTACAAGGGCCCCTGGGACGGCTGCCAGGTCGACGGCAGGGCCCTGGGCATCCCCAACCAGAGCAACTGCCTGGCCCTGTACTACAACACCCGGATGCTCCAGGACGCCGGCGCCCGACCGCCCACCACCTGGGACGAGCTGGCCTCCGCGGCCGAGCGGCTGACCAGCGGGGACCGGTACGGGCTGGCGCTGAGCGCGATCAGGACGGAGGAGGGCGTCTTCCAGTTCCTGCCGTTCCTGTGGCAGGCGGGCGGTGACCTGGACACCTTCGCCACGGACGGCGCCACCGCCCTGTCGTTCCTGGACGACCTGATCGCCAAGGGCTCCCTGTCCGAGCAGTGCGTGGGCTGGACCCAGCAGGACGTCAACACCCGCTTCCTCAACCAGCGCGCCGCCATGCAGATCAACGGCCCCTGGCAGATCCCCACGCTGAAGGAGGCCGACTTCGACTGGGCCGTCGTCGCCCTGCCCCGCGACAAGGAGGCGGCCACCTGTCTGGGCGGGGAGAACTGGGTGGTGATGGCGAGCAGCGACCATCTGGACAAGGCGTGGGAGGTGCTGGAGTACACCCAGCGTCCGTCGGTCCTGACGCCGTACCTCGTCTCCTTCGGCAACCTGCCCGCCCGCAAGGACCTCGCCGACCGGGGCACTTGGGCCTCCGACCCGGCCCTGCGGCTCTTCCTGAGCCAGCTGCCCCTGGCCCGTCCACGCCAGTACGGCGCGCACTACGCCGACGCCTCGCAGGCCATCGCCGAGGCGGAACAGGCCGTACTGACCGGCTCGGCGTCCCCGTCGGCGGCTGCGAAGACGGCGGCCGGCAAGATCGACAAGGCGCTGGGCGGGTGATGCGCGGACGTCAGGGCCTCGCGCAGGAAGTCCACCGGAAGCTGGAGGGGCGCCGGAGGAGGGGCCACCGCCCGCCGACCCACCCCTCCCCTTCCACCTCCCCTTCCGCCTCCCCCTCCGCACGCCGCCGCCGCGCCGCCTACCTCTTCTGCCTCCCGGGGCTGGCCTTCCTCGCCCTCTTCCTGGCCTACCCGCTCTTCTACAACGTCTGGACCTCCGTCCACGACGTACGGCTGAGCGGCCTGCTCGGCGGGGCCGAACGCTTCAACGGCCTCGCCAACTACCGCACCGTGCTGGACGACCCGGCGTTCTGGCACTCCGTACGCCTGTCGCTGGTCTTCACCCTGGGCTCCCTGGCCTGCCAGTTCGCGCTCGGCTTCGCCCTGGCCCTGCTCTTCGCCCGCCCGTTCCCGCTGAACGGTCTCCTGCGGTCCCTGCTCCTGGTGGCCTGGCTGCTGCCTCCCGTGGTCAGCGGCACCCTCTTCCGCTGGCTGCTGGACGCGGAGTCCGGCGCCTACAACGCCCTGTTGCGGGCGGTCGGCCTGGACACCCTCTCCCGCGACTGGCTCACCGACCCGTCCACCTCCCTGGCCGGGGTCGTCCTCGCCAACATCTGGGTCGGCGTGCCCTTCAACATGCTGCTGCTCCTGGTCGGACTGCACACCATCGACCCCGAACTGCACGAGGCCGCCGCGATCGACGGCGCGAGCCCCTGGCAGCGCTTTCGCCGCATCACCCTGCCCCTGATGCGCCCGGTCTCCGTGACGGTCCTCCTGCTCGGCCTCATCTACACCTTCAAGGTCTTCGACCTCGTCTTCGTGATGACGGGCGGCGGCCCCGTCGACGCCACCCGCGTGCTCTCCCTCTACGTCTACGAGGTCTTCTTCCGCTTCTTCCGGTTCGGCGAGGGCGCCGCGGCCGGCCTGCTGCTGCTCGTCGTACCGCTGCTCACGGGTGTGTTCTACGTACGACGACTGCGCCACGAGGACGCGAGGGGAGGAGCCACGTGAAACCTCCCCGCCATCCCTGGCTGCTCACCGCGGTCGCCACGCTGCTCACCGCGGCCTTCCTGCTGCCGGTGTACTGGATGGCCAAGACCAGCCTCACCCGCCCGGACCGCATTCTCACCCCGACCCCGCAGTGGCTGCCCACCCCGCTCACCGGCGAGAACTACCGGACGGCGCTGGACTACGAAGGCCTGCCCCGAGCCCTGCTCAACAGCGTGGTGATCTCCAGCGGAGTCGTGGCTCTCACGCTGCTGCTCGGTGTTCCGCTCGCCTACGCGCTCGCCCGCGTCCGGATGCGTGGCTCGGGCGCGATGGTGCTGGCCCTGCTGGTCGCCCAGCTGCCGCCCGCCATCGTGCTGGCGGCGCCGCTGTTCATCCTCGAACGCCGGGCCGGTCTCGACGACACCTACCTCGGTCTGATCGCCGCCGACACGACCCTCACCCTCCCCTTCGCGGTGATCGTGCTGCGCCCGGTGCTCCGGGCCGTTCCGCCGGAGCTGGAGGAGGCGGCGCTGGTCGACGGTTGCGGGCTGCCCGGCGTACTGCTGCGGGTCGTCCTGCCCATCATGGCGCCGAGCCTGGTCGCCACGGCCGCGCTGTGCTTCCTGATCGGCTGGGGCGAGTTCCTGTTCGGCCTCACGCTGGCCGAGGGCCCGGACGTCCAGCCCGTCACCGTCCTGCTGAACGCCTTCGTCGGCCGGCACGGCACGGCGTGGGGCGCCCTGATGGCGACGGCCACCCTCATCAGCGTGCCGGTGGTCTGCGTGTTCGCCCTGTTCCAGCGCTTCATCGTCGGCGGGCTGACCGCGGGGAGTGTGCGGGGTTGACCGCAGCGGGTGCGCGGAGCTGACCGCGGGGGGGTGTGGGGTCAAGTCGCCCGCACACCCCCCGACCTTTCAGACCCCGAGCGGATTGGAGCGCGTCGCCGCCATCAGGTACCAGGCGGTCGCCCCCGTATGCCGATAGGGGTAGTAGCCGAACCCGAACCCGGTGTCGAGCGGACTGCTGGCCGACACGACCCCCGCCCGCTCGGGCAGCGCCCGCCCACCGACGGTCTGGCCGCCCCCGAGCAGAGCCTGAGCCCGCTCGATGGAGTCGATCAGCCGCCTTGCCCGCGCCTCGTCACCCCGCCCGTGCCGCTCCCGCAGGGCGAGCGCGAGATGAGCGGTCCCCTCGAACCACACACCGTTGCGGTCCGGCTTGGGCTGGGAGTCGGCGATCGGGGCGTCCTCGTTCGCGAGGAGACTGGCCGAACTGAAGGTGACACCTTCGTACGACTGCCCCGCCGGCACCGTGCTGTTGCGCCGCTCGGCATGGTCGACAACGGCCAGTTCACGCGCGGCCCAGTCCAACGACCGGGCGTGGACACGGGAGTCGAGGGCGAGGTGGGTCCAGGTCTGGGTGTCCTCGGGGATGGGCGACGTGTTGATCGTCACCCCGTCGTTGGTCCCGGTGTAGAAGAAGCCACCGTCCACGTCCCACATCTTCTCGACGAAGTCCCGGGCACGAGCGCGCCGCTCCAGCCACACCACGTCTCCCGTGAGCCGGGCGAGCCGTCCGAAGAGACAGACGAGATCGGTGTTGTGCTCGGTGGAGGTGAAGGGAAGCTTCTCGTTGGCCCCGTTGACGCCGAACTTGTACCCCCCGAGCGGTTCCTCGGTACGCCCGTTCCGCTCGATCCACTCCCCGATCCGCACGGCGCCGTCGAGGAACCGCCGCTCCCCGGTCCGCCGCGCGAGGGCACTGAGCGCGATCCCGGCCCAGGCCATGTCACCCACGGCCGTCCCCGTGAACCCGAACTGCGTCCCGACGTTGACGGTCCCGTCCGCCCGCACGAACCCGTCCGGCTGCCGCGAGCCGTCGTAGAAGGTGTACGGCCCGACGTTGTAGGCCTGCCGAAGCCGACCGTCGCCGTGAACCGGGTCATGCTCCTGCGCATACAGCAGTCCGTCCCCGAGCACGCCGGCCCGGGCGCGTCCGTCGGTGCTGCGGGTGGCGAGGAGCGCGAGGATCGCGAGGGCGTTGTCGTAGGTGAAGGCTGTGCTGAACAGCCCGGCCTGGTCGGCGTAGCTCTGGGCGAGCCGGGTGCTGCCGTGGTCGGGGTAGGCGTCCATGGCGGCGGCGAGGAAGGCGTGGGCGCGGCGCTGGGCGGGGGCGGCGGAGACGGCGGGGGTGCCGGAGGCGGCGGAGGCGTCGCCTGCGGCGGCCCGAGCGGCACCGGAACCGGCCGCCGTGAAGCCCGCGACACCGAGGCCGAGACCGAGACCGGAACCGATGAGCGTGCGACGGGTCAGCGCCGGGCCTTGCTTGCCGGTCATGTGTCTCCCTCAGCCTTGAGAGCGCTCTCACGAATGCGCGCTCATTCTGCTGCTACGCGTCTTGTGGGTCAACATCCCTGAGATGTACAGCAGTTGATCAATTACATCGCCCTGACCCGCAAGATGTACGACCTGATCGCGCACCACACGGAAGCGCGGGGACCCGTCAACCGACCAGCCCCGGACAGCCCGTTAGGCTGCCATTCGCGCAAGGGAATCCAACCTCGAGGCGGGCAGTGGCAGTGACGGGGGAGAGTCGTGCGAACGGTGACGGCAGGCTGATCGCCGGCCGGTACCGCACAGTGGAGCGGCTGGGACGCGGTGGCATGGGCACCGTATGGCGGGCCGTCGACGAAACCCTCGGCCGTCAGGTCGCGGTGAAGGAGCTCCGTGACTTCACCGACGAGCACGACGGAGACAGACTGACCGGGCTACGGCTGCGCATGCAGCGCGAGGCCCGTGCGGCGGCCCGGATACATCACCCCGGAGTGGTGGCCGTGCACGACGTCACCGATCACGAGGGCCACCCCGTCATCGTCATGGAGCTGATCGAGGGTGCTTCGCTGGACGACGTGATGCGCCGCCAAGGCACCCTCGACCCCCGGCACGCGGCCGAGATCGGCGCCAAGGTCCTCGATGCCCTGGCCGCCGCCCACCGGGCCGGCGTACTCCACCGCGATGTGAAGCCCGCCAACATCCTGCTCGAAAACGGAGGGCGGGTGGTGCTGACCGACTTCGGCATCGCCGCCCTCGACGATCCCGGCGACGACGCCGACACCCAACTCACGCGCAGCGGTGAACTCGTCGGCTCCCTCGACTACCTCGCGCCCGAACGGGCCCGCGGTGAGCAGCCGGGCCCCCCTTCGGACGTCTGGTCACTGGGCGCCACCCTCTACGCCGCCGTCGAGGGCGGTACCCCCTTCCGCCGCACCTCCACCTGGTCGACCATCACCGCGATCGTCACCGAACCGCTGCCCGAGCCACGCCGGGCCGGCCCGCTCACCCCCGTCCTGCACACCCTGCTGGCCAAGGACCCCATGTCCCGCCCGGACGCGGCCCAGGCGGCACGGCTCCTCACCGCGATCGCCACGGACCAGCCCCTGCCGCCCGCGTCCCCCGAGGCCCCCGCCCCCGTGCGGCCCGAACCATCAGGCACAATGCGCCTCGGCCCGCCGCCCGCCGTGAACCGAGATGCCGTGCCGTTCCCGGCACAACCCGAGACGGTGAACGCCGACCAACGGTCCTCCACCGCTCCTCGATCGCGCCGCGGCCACCGCTCACTCACGATCGCCGCGGCCGCGGTCGCGATGCTCCTCATCGGTGGCGGCGTCACCTACCTGACCATCGGCGCCGGCTCCGACGACAACGGCGGCAAGGACGCGGCCGCCGCCTCCGCGAACGAACGCGCTTCGTCCCAAGGGGCCGACGGCACCGCGTCGCAGCAGCCCGGCAGCGCGCGTGCGAGCAAGCCCGGCGACATGGACGGAAAGGAAGGGAAGGACGGGAAGGAAGGGAAGGAAGGGAAAGAGGCGGGAGGCCAAGGCGAGGCAGGAACAGACCCCGCGCAGAGCCAGGCACCTGCGGCCGATCCCTCTGCTTCCCCCGGCTCCCCCGGCTCCCCCGACGGTACGGAGGCAGCGCCGAGCGCATCGGCCTCCGGGTCGACGGGGAGCGGGACCACGTACCGGCTCATCAACACGAAGAGCGGGAAGTGTCTGTCCCTCGACAACGGCGGCAGCGCAGCGAACGGCACCCACGCCGTCCAGTGGGCCTGCAACGGCGGTGACGAGCAGCGGTGGTACTGGGCGGGCCCCTCGTCCAACATGCTCAAGAACGTCAAGACCGGTAAGTGCCTGTCCATCGCCAACCACGGCAGCACAGCCAACGGCGCCCAGGCCGTCCAGTCCACCTGCGTCACCGAATGGGACGCTCCCGAACAGCGGTGGGCCCGCGCCACGGGCGGACAGCTCAAGAACGCCAAGAGCGCCAGGTGCCTGTCGATCGAAGGCGGCGGCAGCACGGCCAACGGCGCGCAGGCCATCCAGTCGACCTGCATCACCGAGTGGACCGCCCCGGAACAGCAGTGGAAGCTGACCAGCTGACAGGTCGCCTGCTGTCAGCCGGCTTCTGCGTCGGGGGACGGCCGGGTCCGCTCGGCCGACCGCACCGCCGGACCGGCTGCCAGACCCGCCGACGCCAGCGCCACGCCCAGGCCGATCCAGCCCCAAGCTCCGGCACCGGTGCACAGGTAGCCGACGAACAGCGGTGCCAGGAAGCCCGCGAGGCCCTCACCCAGATTGAACAGGCCCTGGTAGCGGCCCTGCTGCGTCGGCTCGGCCAGCCCCAGCGCCAGGGAGAACTGGCCGCTGCCGTGCCATATCTCGCCGAAGGTGTGCACCGTCACAGCGGCGAGAACCAGGGCCGGCGCCACCGCCCACGGCAGCGCGGGAAACCGGACCACCACGCCCATCACCGTGCAACCGAGCAGGAAGAGAAGGCCTGCCCGGCGCCAGCCGGCGGCGGCGTCGCCGTGCGATCCGATCCGCCCCACCACTCGCATCTGGAAGGTGACGACCAGGAGGGTGTTGAGGACGAAGAGCACCGAGGTGGTCCACAGCGGCACCCGGCCGGAGCTCGCCACCCAGAGCGGATAGCCGATGGTGAGGATCTGCGCCTGGATCATGAGCACCGCGTTCACGAGAACCACGCGCAGGTACTCCGTGTCCCGGAACGGCGATCCCGCGGTCGGTCGCGTCGCCGACGGAGCCGTGCCGCCCGCGCCGGGCGCGGCGGGGAGCTCAGCCAGGCGCTGCTGGATCAGGGCGGCGACCAGGAAGGTGGCCGCGTTCACCCACAGGCCGCAGCGCAGCAGCCACGGGTCGCCGATCCCGACCAGGAGGCCACCGACCCCCACGCCCACGGCCACGGCCACATTCGACACCACGGTCGAACGGCCACGCAGCCGTACCCCGCCCTCCGGGCCGATCCGGGCGATCAGGGCGTAGCGGGTGGCGCGGGAGCCCTCGGTGAAGAACATCAGGGCCGACAGCGCCAGACAGGCTCCGACCGGGCCGGAGGCGAGCGGCAGCAGCGCCGCCGCGACGCCCTGCAGGCAGTAGCTGCCGATCAGCGGGCGCCGTGGGCCGATCGCATCGACGACCCGTCCGGTGAGGTAGCCGCCGGGCAGGGCTGTCCCCGCGGCGACGCCGATGACGATTCCGGCGGCGGTGCCGCTCAGCCCCACGGCGCTCACCAGGAAAAGGCTCAGGATCGCGTAGTTCAGACCGGAGCCGAAGGTGTCCACGGCGGTCGCGCCGAGCAGCAGCCGCGTCTGCCGGCGCGCATCGACCTCGGCCGGCCCAGGGGCGACGGCTGCGGCTTGGGCGTCGCCCGCGCTCATCCGAGCCCCCGCACGTGCGCAACCAGATCGGTGACCGCGCAGCCACGCAACCGCTTGGTGGCGATGGCACCGGCCCCGTAATCGATGACCTCCACCCCGCGCCCGGCGGCCAGCGAGACGGGCAGGTAGAACGTGGTCCCGAAGTAGCAGTTGCTGCTCTCGTCGGAGTAGTCGCTGCCGGCCAGGATCGGCGTCCACTGCACGCCGTCCCGGACGAAGACCGTGTAGGAGACGAGCCTGCCGCCGTGGCGGGCGGTCATCATGGTCAGCGAGTCCCTGGGGCGCAGCGCGGCGACCCGGTCCACCATGGCTTGCTCGTCCGCCACCGAGTGCAGCGCGCCGTACTTGCGCAGCAAGTTGCAGCGGAGCTCGACCAGTTGCGCGGTGTCGTCGGGGAGCGGCTCCTCCGCGAGCAGCACGCCGGCGGCCGCGATGGCCTCCCGGTCCTTTCGGAGCCGCTGACGGCGTCGGCTCGCGAAGCCGGCCAGATAGCCCTCCCAGTCGGACCAGGTGACCCGCAGCTCCCCGCGCTGGGTGACCGGCACCCGGGCGTACCCGGCCCGGGCCAGCGCGGCCGCTTGCTCGGGTATGTCGGTGCCGTACATGAAGGCGACGCTGCGGCAGCCCTGTGCGCGGGCCCACCCCTCGCAGTCTGCGAGGAAGACGTCCAGGGCCTCGGGGCGGCGGGCATCGCCACCGACGATGTCCCCGAGGTAGTAGGGGAACATCAGGAAGAGGACCGGCGATACCTCCTGCGCCTGCAGTCCCGCCCACGGATGCGGACCGTCGGCCGCGAAGCCCTGTCCGCTCATGGCACCCGAGGCGATGGACCACGGGCAGCGGCGGGCGGCGCTCAGCGGGGTCTCCACCACCGCGCCGGTAATGGCCAGTTGGGCGTCCACCGCCTCGAGGGTGAGCAGCTCGCCCGGGTACCAGACGGAGCCGAGGTCGATCCAACGGCGGCCGGCGAACACCGTGGCCCCTGGATAGCGCTGTTCCCAGTGGTGCGGCACGCCGGTGCTGACGGTGATGCTCATACGGCCTCCCGCTGGGCGGCCCGGCGCAGCCTGTCCACCGGGACCAGGTAGCCGCGGACCGCCACCGGGTCCAGTCCGGCCACGCCGGGAAGCCCCTCGCGCACGCACTGCTCCAGCCCTGCGCCGGCGGCGGCGAGTTCGAGGATCCGCTCGGCGTGCGCGGCCACCTCGTCCACCATGGCCGCGGTGCCGAGTTCCTCGTAGCCCTCCGGCATCTGTGCCGTCAGTGCGCCGTAGCGGCGGAGCACCAGCGGCAGCGGTACGGCCTCGGCCGGTGCTGTCGCTGCGGGCGCGGGACGCCGGTCCACGGTGATCAGCTCGCCCGGCCGGAGCGAGCCCGACGCCGACTGGGTCACCACGATCGTGCTGACGAACTCTTCGCCGAGGTGTGAGTAGTGGCGGTCGAACACACCGAGGAGGTCATCGTGCCCGGGGTTGAAGGGAACCGCGTTCCGGGCGGACTGAGCGGCCCGGAACGCCATCGGCACATCGCCGTCGATCATCAGGCAGCCGGCGTGTCCGGTCCGCTCCAGGAAGCGTCGGATCGGCTCGGCGACCAGCGGCCCCTGGGGACCGACCGCGCAGTGGACCTTCAGGCAGAACACCGCCTCCGCACGGAGCACTGCGGGAAGTTCGGCGAGGACCCGTTCGACCAGGCCGAGACCGGTGGGCCCGCCCGCCCCGTAGCCGCTGTAGGAGAGGCCGTCGGGCACCGGGACGAAGGGCAGGTTGGTGACGACCGCGTCCACCGGACACGTCTCGCGCAGGTACGCGAACAGGTCCGTGTGCACCACCTCGAAGCGGTCCGGTGCGCACTCCGCGGCGAGGGTGGCCCGGCTCGCCCCGACTGCGGCGGCGCTGTTGTCGATCGCGGTCACGTGCGTGCAGCTCCGGGCCAACCGGGCGGCCAGCAGCCCCGAGCCGGACCCGAGGTCGAGCGCGCGTCCGCGCAGCCGTAGTTGCTGGACGAATGCGGCGAACTGCAGCGAGTCCGCCCCGAGGTAGATTTCGCCGCCCGGCTCGGAGGCGTAGGCGTAGCCGTCGCCGGCCAGGTACTGCAGGTAGCCGTCGGGGTGTCGGCGGCCGGTGGGTACCGGTTCGCCCGTTGCCGGGGTCCGACCGGCCCGGGCCATGTCGATGGTGCGTTCCAGCAGGGACCTGGTCATGCCGCCCTACCGGTGGCCTGGTGCACCAGGGCGGCGAAGACCGGGTGCGCCCGTCCGGAGCCGGGCGCCTCCGGGTGCCCCTGGATCCCGAGCACGAAGGCGTGCTCGTCGGAGACCACCACCTCGGCGGTGCCGTCCTGCGCACGGCCGAGGATCCGCAGACCCTTGCCGAGTTCGTCGACCGCTTGGTGGTGGAAGCAGGGCAGGGCGGGATCCTCGCCGAACAGTCCGGCGAAGCGGTGGTCCGGGTCGATGCGGAGCCTGCGGTCCACGAAACGCGGCTGCGCGGGCTGGTGCTGCGCCGCACGGGCGGCGGGCTGGATGTCCGGCTCCAGGGTGCCACCCAGGCAGACGTTGATCAGCTGCATGCCGCGGCAGATGCCGAGAACGGGAAGCCCGCGGTCCAGAGCGTCCAGCAGCAGCGTGCGCTCCGCCCGGTCCCGGGTCGAGCCGTCACTGCCGCCCCGGTACATCCCCGGGGCGATGTCCGGGCCGCCCACCAGCAGCAGCGCGTCGATGCCGGCGGCCGCCCGCAGCGTGTGCTGCTCGCCCGCTGCGGGCGGGAGCAGGCAGACCGCGGCGCCCGCCTGCTCCAGTGGTTCGATGATGTCCCGGGGAACGAGCGAGGCGCGCCGGTGCCAGCCGCGCCAGGACGCGTCCTCCTGATAGGTGGTGACACCGACCAGGGGCGGTCTAGTCACGCTTCCACTCCTCGGCCGGCCGGCGCACCCAGGCCGAGGGGTGCTGGTCGAAGCCGATCTTCGGGTAGTAGCCGGCCGCGTCGGGGGCCGCGAGCAGCACCAGCTTCACGCCCGGCACCAGGCGCTCGATCTCGTCCAGGATCGCCTTGCCGACACCACTGCGCTGGTGGCTGCGGGAGACGGCTATGTCGCTGACGTAGGTGACGTAGCAGTCGTCGGTCAGGCAGCGGGCGACCCCGACGGCGCGGCCCTCCTCCCGGGCGACGACGATCAGGTCGGCCCCGCGCACCATCGCCGTGAACCGAGCGCCGTCCTCGAGCGGTCGGCGCTCGGCGAGCCCGGACTCCCGGTACACCTGGGCCAGTTCGGCGACATCGGCGTCGGCGGGCGGCACGCTTTCGTAAGTGATGGTCATCCCAGTTCCTTCATGACTCGTTCGTACAGCGCCCTGCGGTGCGGCAGCATCTGCTGCAGCGCGCTCTCGGTGAGGCCCTCGTCCTCGGCCAGGCCGACTGCGGCCAGTGCGACCGGGTCTGCCGCGTCGATGGCGGACTGGACCCGCCGGTACGCCTCCTCCCGGCTCGCCCCGGCGTCCACCAGCCGCAACATCGCCCGGGGGCTGCCGAGCCGCACCGCGGCCCTGCGCAGGTTGTCGCGCATGACCTCCGGCCGGACCTGCAGTCCGCGCAGGAGTCCGGCGGCGAAGGTGACCTGGTACTCCACCACGCTCAGGGCGTCAGCCATGGCCACCCGTTCGACGCAGGAGTTGGACAGATCCCGCTCGTTCCAGAGCGCCACGGTCTCCAATGCCGCTCCGGCGTGGCCGCGGACGATCCTGGCGAGCCCGCACAGCCGCTCGCTGCCGGTCGGATTGTGCTTGTGGGGCATGATGCTCGACCCCTGGTACAGCGGTGGCCGGGGCTCCTCGACCTCCTCCACCCCGGTCTGCGAGAGCAGCCGCAGATCGACGGCGAGGTGCTCCACCACGGCGCTGACCAGTGCCAGCGCGTTGAGCAGCTGGGCGTGCCGGTCCCGGCCCACCACCTGGGTGGCCAACGGCTCGCAGCCGAGGCCCAGTTCGTCGAGGACGGCGGCTTCGAGCTCCAGCGGGAGTTCCACATAGGTGCCGACCGCCCCGGAGACGGTGCCGACGGCCACCCCCTCCAGTGCTCGCGCCAGCACGTCCACCGCTCGCCGCAGTTCCAGGGCCACCGTGGCCAGCCGGTGCCCGAAGGTCGTCGGCTGGGCCGCCATGCCGTGGGTGCGCCCGAGGCACGGGGTGGCCCAGTGCCGGGTGATCTGCTCGCGGAAGGCGGCGAGCAGTTCCTCGCACCCGCGCAGCAGTAGCCCGCCCGCCTCCTTGAGGATCACGCCGTTGGCGGTGTCCACCAGGTCGTAGCTGGTCAGCCCGCGGTGCACCTGCGCGGCGCTTCGGTCGGGGATCAGCGGGGTCCATGCGGCCAGGAAGCCGAGCACCTCGTGGTCGCGGCTGAGCTCCTCCCGCCTGATCTCGGCGGGGTCGGGCGACTCCGAGGCCAGCACGTCCACCAGGACCTGGGGGTCCATCAGACCGAGGTTGACGTAGGCGCGGCAGACGGCTTCCTCGACCTCGCGCCAGACCCGGTAGCGGTGGCCGTCGCTCAGCAGTTCCGCCATGGCGGGGGTGGCGTAGCGTGCGATCACGACGGCTTCCTCACCGTGAGCAGGCAGGTCCGGTTGTTGGAGGGGACGGGGCCGTGCGCCAGGTCGGCCTCGAGCCGGGCCAGTCCGTCCCGCCACTCCTGCTCCGGCAGGAGGTGCATCACCGAGTTGGCCTTGTCCCGGAACCGGGAGGCGTCCGCGAGCATCCCCTCCTCGCCGAAGACGCGCTGCTCGGCGGCGACGAAGCCGACTGCCCCGAATGCCTGCTGCAACCGCTCGAGCGCGTGGTGCCGACCCAGTTCCAGGGCGACGGTGCCGGGGAAGTAGGTGGTCATCGGCTGCCTGTTGCGGATGATCCACTCAGAGTCGGTGGCCGTGCAGAAGTATCCGCCGGGCTTCAGGTAGTTCCATGCCTGGGCCGCGTATCCGGAAGGGTCGTCGAGGTAGTGCACCATGTCGACGCTGAAGATCAGGTCCGCGCTGCCCGGCGCGATTCCGAGTGGTGACAGGTCGTCCGCCACGCCCTGGACGAAGGTCGCAGTGCTCCCCGCGGCCCTGGCGATCTCCAGCATCCCGGCGTAGGGGTCGAGGCCGACAGCCGTGCAGTCGACCCGCTCGGTGATGCCACGGAGGTGGTTGGCGGTGCCGCAGCCGATCTCGGCCGCCGTCCCGTGCTCCGGCACGAGGGCGGCCAGGTGTTCGACCAGGCCGGGGTAGGCCCGGCGGTGGGTGGAGTACTCGCGGGCGATCGGGTCGTAGTTGACACTCACTGCTTTCACCGTGGTCCGTCGTGTGTGAACACGGGGTCGAGTCCCTCGTGCACCCGCCGGGCACGGGCGAGGTCGGCGACCACCGCAAGGAAGACCGCCCACCAGATTCCGGGAGTGCGGACGACTTTCGGGTACTTGAGCCAGCCCAGCAGGCTGCAGGCGGAGGCCAGATGCATGCGAACCGGTGCCCCCGGGTCCGCCCAGCCCGCCATGAGCCGGGCAGCCCGGTCCAGATAGACCGCGCGCGCCGGACAGTCCTCGGTGGACACCAGGTCGCGTGCGTCCAACTCGCCCTCGGAATCGGGCCCCACGGAGGGCGAAACCAGCTCCTCCTGCCCGCGGCCGACCGCGTCGAGCAGGGTCACCATCGGCGACACCGCGTGCAGCAGCGTGCCCAGGTCGAAGACCGGGTCCCCGTGGCCGGCCACTGCCTGGGCCGCTCCGTCCCAGGCACTGCGCGGGTCGATGAACCGTGGCTCTCCGGCCTGACCCCACATCAGGTTGCTGGTGAAGATGTCCCCGTGGACGACCGCCGACCGCAGCGGGCGCCACTGCGGGTAGGTATCGCGCACCCAGGCGACCAGCTCCGCATAGCTGCTGCGGCTGCCGTCGGGCAGCACCACCGGCCTGGAGAAGGCCTGCCGGTAGGCGGCTGCGCCCAGCACCGACTCACCGACGCGGCGGCACGCCTCGGTCTCCGGCAATCGGTGCAGGCGCTCGGTGTACAGGTAGGCCGCGACCTGCGGCTCACCCTCGGTGAGGGTGTCGGCGTACCACTCGGTCAGGACCCGCAGGTGCCCGTCGAGTGCGGGGACCCCCGCCGGATCGGCACGGAGCAGGCCGTCCGGATCCCGGCAAAAGACCCGGTCCACGAAGGCGCCGTCGGTGACGGCGTCCATGAGTCGGACGGCCACTCCGTCCCGCGCCTCGAAGCCGCGCGGCGCAGGGAAGATCGGCGCACCGGCTGCATGGGCGCGGAGCACATGCTCCTGCTCCTCCAGCATCACGTCCTGCGGGCCGACCTTGGCGACCAACCTGCCCGCGGCACAGTCGAACTCGATGACCCCGATGGAGTCCGAGCCCGGCCGGTGCAGGGTGCGGATCCGCGGCCGGGCAGCAGCGGACTGAGCCCAGTGGGCCACGCGTTCGGCCTGGACATCCTCGATCAGTCCGTCCAACTCCTCGGCGTCCCAGGCCGCCCAGGGGCCCGGCCGGTGGGCGGAGACGGCGCGCACCTCCGGTCGGCCGTCGTCCAATGCCACCACCCGGAAGCCGAAGGGGACGAGCCCGTCCCTGAGGCGTTGCGCGCACGCGTCCGCCACGGGGCCGGTGCCGAGCAGGTACACCTCCGTGGGCCCCGGCCGGGTCTCCCCCGTCTGCGCGGCGGACAGTGCGGCGACGAACTCCGCGAGCTCGCGCACGTCCAGGCGGCGTCCCCGCCGCATGCTGCCGCCGGTCACGGGGCCACCTCCCGTATGAAGGCGTCGAGTTCCACCGGGCTCATCCCGTAGCGCTCCTTGAACGGCCCGTTGCGCCGGCCGCCCTCGAAGTAGCGCACCCCGGCTTCGTAGCCCAGCCGGATGATCTCCGCTATCAACAGGTAGTAGCTGCTGAACGGGCGCTTGACCCTCGCGTCCTCGTAACGGTCGTAGCCGCCGGCCCAGGCGTGGATCTTGGTCTCTTCCAGAAAGACGACCGCTTTGCCGAGCAACTCCTCGCCCTGGTGCAGCTCGACGATCCTGGCCCCGGACGGGACATAGGTCAGGAACCGGGAGATTCGCTCTTTGTCGTAGTAACCGGCCGAGCCCACGTTGGCCATCAGCTTCTCGAAGAGGTCGAGGCTGCTCGGGTCCTCGGCGCCTTCGGGTACGCGCACCGTCGTGCGCACCCCTGCGTCGCGCGCCCGGTTGAGCTGGCGCCGGTACTCCCCGCGGGCATTGGGCCTCAGGCCCTGCAGGTAGCCCTCGAAGTCGCCTGCCGCGGCGAGGTCGATGACGTAGCGGGTGTCGATGTGCCGGGGGACGAATCCGGCCGCCACCAGCATGTCTCGGCTCGGCCCCTCGGCAACGTTGATGAACCCGTAGCGCCCGGCGCCGAGTTCACGCGCCAGAGTCTCCATGGTCCGGGCCACCGCAGCGGCGATCTCCGGATCCTCCCGCCGGAAGGCCAGCCTGGTGTCGGAGCAGTGCCAGACGTGGCTCAGCAGCACCACCTCGTCCTCGGCCAGGTCGAGCGCGCGCAACGGGTCGCCCTGGACGTAGCAGGGCACGAATCCCACGAACTGCCCGTCGATGTCCCTGATCACCAGGTACCGCGTGTGCAGTACCCGTTGGATCGGCTCGCGCTCGTAGGCGCGCAGGAACTCGAGGCCGTAGTAGAAGGTGGAGATCCCCAGCTCCTCGGCGATCGTCCCGCACTCCGGGGGGAGGTCCTCCACGCTGGTGAGCACCTCGACCCGGTAACGCTCCTCAGAACTCGTCACCGTACTCCCGGCCTTCCCACTCACTCACTCGTCCGCTGCGGAATCCGCCTTCCGCCGCGATGAACCGGTTCCACTCGCTGCGCTTGAGCTCGACCAGAGCGCGGTGCAGGTCGTCGCCGACCAGCTCCCGGGCCGCCTTGGAGGACTCGAACGCCTCGATGGCGTCGCCGAGGGTCTCCGGCAGCGGCGTCCCCTGCTCCTGGGGCCTCGGCACCGGTGCGGAGAGGACCAGTTCCGCCGCCGCCCCCTCGACGCCGGAGGAGATCTGGGACGCCAGGTACAGGTAGGGGTTGGCCGTGGGGTCACCGATGCGGTTCTCCGCGTGGGCCGCCTCCGGCGCCCCGCCGTCCGCCACCCGCACCAGGGCGCCCCGGTTCTCCCGGGCCCAGCTCGCGCGCGAGGGGGAGAGCGAATGCGCGGGGCCGAAGCGATGGTAGGCGTTCACCGTCGGATTGCTCAGCAGCGAGTACTCCGCCGCCCGACGCACCAGGCCCTCGACGTAGCCGCCGCCGACGTCGCTCAACTCGCCGGTGACCGCATCCGCGAAGACCGCGGTCCCGTCCAGCCGCCGCAGCGACTGGTGCAGGTGCCAGCCGCTCGGATCCGCCGACGGGAACGCCGGAAGCCCCATGAAGGAGACGTGCAGTCCGTGCCCCCGGGCGAAGCACTTGAGCCAGGTACGCAGCAGCAGCACGGTGTCGGCCGCGGCCAGTGCTTGCTGGGGCGCGAAGGTGATCTCCAGCTGCCCGGGCCCCGACTCGTGCTCGACGGTGCGCAGTTGGGCACCGAGTGAGCGGAGCGGCGCCCACAGCGGGGCGAGCAGGTCGAGGGCCGCCTCCAGCAACCGGGTCGAGTTGAACTGGTAGCCGCCGTCCACCAGGGCCGTCGGCTCGGGGCTGCCCTGCACCCCGAACCCGCCGGGGCTGCCGGCATAGCCCTCGTGCAGCCTGCGCAGCAGGTAGAACTCGAGCTCAATGCCGACGACCGGGCTCCAACCCAGCCCGCCCGCCCGCTCGACGACCTCCCGCAGGACTCGGCGGCTCGACAGCGGGTGCTCGGCCCCGTTGCGCAGCCGCTCCTCGCCGATCACCCACCCGGTGCGCCGCCCTCGGTGCTCGGTGACGGTCCAGGTGCTCAGGTCCGGCACCACGACCATGTCCCCCGCGCCGTGCAGCTCCTGCACGAAGGCGGTGTCGTCGATGCCAAGGGCGATGGCGTGCCCGGTGTCGAACACGAGCGGGCCGGGGCTGAAGTCCACCCCGTGCTGCAGTGCGCCCATCAGTGCGTGCGGGGAGAGCGCCTTGGACCGTGCGATCCCGTGCGGGTCTCCGTAGAGCACGTGCACGAAGTCCACTTCGGCTGCTGCCTCGCGCACCGCGTCGATGTCCCGGTGGTTCACTACGCCGGGCCGCGTGCTGGTTCCGGCTCCGATGCCGATCTCGTTCACTGCGCCTCCCTTCTCTTCGTCGTCCTGTTCGTCGTCAGGGCCGGACGGCCCTCGTCATGTGGCTTCGGGCGGCTTCCGTTTCCAGCAGGCCGGCCACTTCCAGCAGGGCCCGGTCCTGGCCGCGCCGACCGATCAGCTGGAGGCCCAGCGGCACGCCGTCGGCGTCCGTGCCCCAGGGCAGACTGATCGCGGGGTGGCCGGTGAGGTTGGCGAGGAAGGTGTTCTCCGCCCAGCCCAGCCAGCCCTGGACGTCCGTGCCCGGCGGGTACTCCTCGTCCCTTCCGAAGGCGGGCACCGCCACCGTCGGCAGCGCGAGCACCCTGTACTCGGCGAGGGCCGCATCGAGATCCGCGGCCAGCCGGGCGCGGACCTCCTCGGCCCGGCGCAGCTGCCGCTCGGTTACGGCGGCGCCCGATCGCGCCACCTCGGCGTGGCCCGGCCAGAGTTCGTGCCGCGCCAGCCGCGGGTGCTCCCCCGCGGCCAGCATCGGCACCAGCGCCCGGGAGTAGGCGCCGGTGGTGTCCAGGGCGACGGTGGCCGCCGGCCGTCCGCAGACCGCGTGCAGGTCGGCCCGTAGCGTGTCCTGCCCGTGGGAGGCGTGCGGCAGCGACAGCCAGGCGACCCGGTGCAGCGGGTGGGCCGTCCTGTCCGGTTCCGGAGTGACCGTTGCCGCCAACCGGTCCAACAGCAGGCAGTCCGTCACCGTCGCGGCGAGCGCTCCGACGTGGGACAGGCTGTCGCCGCGCGGCCCGTAGGCCCAGCGCTCCCAGGTCGGTTTGAACCCGACGACCCCGCACCATGCGGCAGGGATGCGCACCGAGCCGGCACCGTCCGTCCCGATCGCGATCGGCCCCAGACCCGTGGCCACCGCGACAGCGGCTCCGCCGCTCGATCCACCGCTGCTGCGGTCCGGGCAGCGCGGGTTCACACTGGCCGGGCCGCAGGCACCGACGGTGCTGGCCGACCAGCCGTCCTCGGACGTGCGGGTCTTGCCCAGGATCACCGCCCCGGCCCGGCGCACCACCTCGACCACGGGCGAGTCCGTCGCCGCCGCCGGGGCGTCCCCTGCGCGCCCACGACCGGTCGGCAGTCCCGCCACGTCGAGCAGGTCCTTGACCGAGACCGGCACCCCGCACAGCGGCGGGGGCACCCTTGCGCTGCGGTAAGCCAGGTCCGCACGCCGGGCCGCGGCCATCGCCGAGTCCCGGTCGACGGACACGAAGGCGGACCCCTCCGGGGTCCCCTCGGTGATCCGGTCGAGCAGCTCGGCGACATGGCTCGACGGCAGCAACGCGCCCTCGGCGTACTGCCCGGTGAGACTCCGCGCCGAGTACCCGGGCCCGCTACGCATAGGTGCTCCGGAACCAGGCGTTGTCGAACTCGGTGACCTTGTCCCGGCACACGCGGTACATCTCCTCGTGGAACACCCGCAGGACCTGGCCGAAGGCAACGGCGGTCGCCAGATCCGCCGCGGTGAACGGGACGCCACCGGCCCGCATCAGACGCAGGTCGTACAGACCGGGGAAGGTCCGGCCGTCCAGGGCCACCTGCAGCGGCACCCGCATCGCATGGCGCACGCCGAACCGCACGTGCCCGGTGTGGTGCCATTCGGAGTGGTGGGTGAGGTCGGGCATGGTCGGCGCGAAGAACCAGTCGTCGCGCCGGGGATCGTCGGTCTGCCCGAGCACGTGTGGGAGGTAGTGCCAGCTGTTGAAGCGCATGCGGGCGCTGTAGGCGGCGAGGATCTTGTCGAGTGACGGTTCCCCGCCGCGGTGCTGGTTCGCGAAGGATCCGCTGGGGACGACGCAGCAGTAGAAGTCGGTGGTGCTCAGGGTGAGCGCGTGCCGCTCCGGCTCGGAGTCGTCCACGAAGAAGAGCTCCCGCGGCCCGCGGGCCATGGTCACATCGGAGCCGGTGGCTGCGGCGAGGTCCTGGAGCAGGTCGCGGAGGATCTCCGCGCGGACGGCCGGACGCTTGCCGACGGCGGCGTCCTGAACCTGGTGCGCGGCCTCGCGGCCCATGTCGGCCAGGGTCGGCGCCTGCGCCGACCACCTGGACCACCGGTACTGCGGCCGGGCCAGCAGCCGGGCGTCCGGTACGGCCGGCAGCGACCGCTCCCGCTTGTTCAGGCTCACCCCGTGGATCTCACGGTAGAAGACCGTGCCCTGCCCGAGCAGCTCCGCCCGGCGCTCGGCGAGGCGCGCGGCCAGGGCCATGAGCGCTTCCGGCTCCGGCGGGCCCCCCGCTGCCACCACCTGCACTCCATACCGCTGCGCGTGTCCCCGCAGAAACTCGCTCAGCCAGCGCAGGTCGAGGTGGCAGCCGTTGGCCTCCTCCAGCCGGGACGGCGGGCCGCTGGTGATCAGTACCCAGCACGCCGTCACGAAGGCGGCCTCCTCGCCGCTCCACGTGCCGACCGGTTGGCTGCGCAGCCGGGCCAGCGTGTCGGCAGGGGCACCGGCCGACACCAGGCGGCCCGGGAGGTTGCCCCGGCCCAGGTTGGTGAAGCAGGCATCGCCCACGTGCAGTTGGACCGGCGCCATGTGCGGCAACAGGTACGCCAGGCGGTCCAGACACTCGTCGACCGCCTCGCCGGCCTGGGCGGCCAGCCAGTCCCGCAGCCGCAGCCGCTCGGCCTCGGCCGTGCGCCGTTCCACAGCCCAGCGGCGTACCGCTTGGTCCAGCTCGGCGGCAGCGGCGCCACCGAGGACGCGTACCAACGGCTCGGAGCCGTCCGGCGCCTGGACCGCCCAGACCTGCCCGGTCCGGCTCAGCCCGACGGGCATGCCTTCGGCCTGCTCCGTGGCGGCGACCGCCCGGCAGGGCAGCGCGGCGACGCGCCGCAGCAGCTCGCGCGACTCCCCTGGCAGCCGGTCCAGGCCCTGATCGAGAGGGATGCGACTGTCCATCGACAGCAGCACCCCGGTCACCGCCGCGACTTCGGGAGCTGCGGCCAGGGCGGTTGCCGCGACGTGGCGCAGCAGACCGTCCCACCCCTCACTGCCGATCATCGCGGTACCCCGTCGGGTAGCTGGTTGCGCAGTGGCCGGGGTCCGGTGCCGCCGCCCGGGACCAAGGCGTGGTCACGCCGCCCGACCAGCTGCAGGACCGATATCTCCGAACGGATCTCGTCGGTGCGGAAGCCGAGGCGGTGAACGCCTGGGCCACCGTTGCGCTCCAGGAACTCGTCGGATTCGTTCGGCCGGCCGTCCCGGTGGGCGGACGCGGTGAGCGTCACGGAGGGACCCGCCGGGCCGATGCGCAGCACCACCGAGTCGGCCGCATCGCCGGTCCGGCCGGGCAGTTCGGCGGGAAGCCGGGTAAAGCCCAGGGCGTCCTCGCAGAAGGCGGCGTAGTCGGCGAGACCGTGCGCGGTCAGCAGGATGTCCAAGTGGTCCAGGCGCAGGGCCCGCCCGGTCGGCTCGGCCGGGGAGTCCGGTACGGCCGGGGAGTCCGGTACGGCCTCCGTGGCCGGGGCTCCATCCGTGGTGATCCACTGCCGGCCCGACGGCCAAGCCGGCCCGCCCTGCGCAGCGGTCGGCACCAGCGTGTGCCAGACGCCGCCGAAGCCGGACACCATCCAGCCGCCCCTCGGCGCGGCCCAGGTCCTCGCCCCGGCCGCCCGGGCCGCCTCGACCGTCGCCGCGACGTCGGCGCAGCTCAGGGCGATGTCGAAGACACCGTCCCCGTGATCGGAGACGAACCTGCGGGTACCCCAGCCCGAGGTGACGACCAAGAGGACCTCACCCTGCCGCAGCAGTACCGAGCTCCGATCCGCTTGGACGCTGTCCGCGACCCGGGCGAATCCGAGATCGGCCACCAGGCGGTCCACCACCGCGACCTTGTCCAGCACGAACAGCTCGACATAGGCGATGTCCTGCACAGTCATGCCAAGCCTCCTCAGGCGGACTGAGTCGCGAACTCACGTTCACGCTCGATCTCGGTGGAGGTCAGCGGCATGCGTGCGGCGGTCCGTCGCAGGATGGGCGGGGCCATCACCGACGTGACGACCGCCACCAGCACGACGATGGTGTAAGACCCGCTGGTCAGCACCCCGATGCGCAGGCCGACGGAGGCGAGCACGATCTCCACCACGCCACGGGCGTTGAGGCCTGCGCCGATGGCGAGCGCCTCGTTGCCCGACAGTCGTCCGACCCGCGCGCCGAGGTAGCCGCCGACGAACTTCGCCCCGATGGCGACGGCGAGGGTGGCCAGCCCGGCGAGCAGGATCTTCGGACTCTCGAGCGCGGACAGGTCCACCTGGAGCCCGGCGGTGGCCAGGAAGATCGGGGCGAGGACCGCCATCACGAAGGGCCGCATGGTGTCCAGCGTTCGGCGCCCGGCCTTGCCCAACGAGCCGATCACGATGCCACACAGGAAGGCGCCCAGAATCGGTTCCATGCCCAGTGCATGGGTACCGGCCGCGGACAGGATGATCAGCACGATCGCGACCGAGAGGCCGACCTGGGTACCTGCCGGCCCGCCGGACCGCTCGGCCCATCCCATCAGCCGCGCGATGAGCGGACGGGCCAGGAACGCCGCGAAGGCCAGCACGATCACCAGGTAGCCGACGGACTCGAGAACCACCCCCGAGTGGAGACCGTAGGTGGCCATGGCCGACACGATCGACAGCAGCATCCAGCCGATGATGTCGCTCACCGCCGCCGAACCGATGATGATCTGACCGACGTTCCGGTGCAGCAGTCCCATGTCCAGCAACGTCTTGGCGATCACCGGGAGCGCGCTCACCGCCACCGCCACCCCGATGAACAGCGCGAAGGTGAGCCGGTTGCCCGGATCGCCCATCAATTGCGTGGGCAGCACGAAGCCGAGCCCACAGCCCAGAAACAGCGGCAGCAGCACTGTGCCCGCGCTGACCGAGGCGATCACCCGACGCTTGCGCTTGAGCAGGCCCAGGTCGATGTGCGCGCCAGTGATCGCCACCAGCAGCAGCACGCCGAACTGCGACACGGCGCTGAGCAGGTGCATCTGCTCGGGATCGTGGGGCAGCAACCAGTTGG
This sequence comes from Streptomyces cyaneus, assembly GCF_004028635.1. Taxonomy (GTDB): domain Bacteria; phylum Actinomycetota; class Actinomycetes; order Streptomycetales; family Streptomycetaceae; genus Streptomyces; species Streptomyces cyaneus. The sequence goes on from NZ_RQJW01000007.1 coordinate 128,519, forward strand.
ACAGGCCCGGTAGCCAGTTGCCCAGCAGCGAGGGCCCAAGCACGACTCCGGCGGTCAGCTCCCCGACGACCGGCGGCAGTTTCACTCGCACGGCGAGGCGGCCGAGGACGATCGCGGTGGCAAGCAGCAGACCCGCCTGCAGCAGGAAGATCAGGATCTGGTGGTGGGTGAGACCAGGCACTGGTCCCGTGGCCAGCGTCATTGCGTTCCTTTCGGGTAGACCGCGCTACGGCGTGGTCACGGTGCAGGGGGTGGCGTCCTTCGTGGCCCGCAGCGCGCGACGAGCGGCAGGGACGAGCTGCCTGGTGCCGCCGGCCGGCCTGGGCCCGATCCGGATCAGGACCGATCCCTGCGCCGTCAGCAGCACCTCGGTGTGGCCGGCATCCGTCACCATCCCCGGGCGTCCAGGACGGCGGGCGACGGCACTCAGCGCTGCCGAGGCCACCGGGACCTCAGGAGCCGAGTGGCTCCGGGATCCCCTTCGCCTCCTCGGACTCGGCCGGCCGCTGCTGCCGCTCCAGCAGAGCCACCATGGGGCGCACCAGGAGTGAGGCGAGCAGGAAGAAGGCCGCCAGACCCAGCCAGCCGACCCGGCCGGTGCCGATCACCACGGTGGTGAGCAGGCTCGGCCCGATGATGCCCTCGCTCGTGGAGCCGAGGTTGAAAACCGAGAGATAGGTGGCTTTCTGGCCCTCGGGAGCGAACAGGTACGACAGCTGCCAGCCGCCGACGGACTGCCACAGCTCGCCGAAGGTGAGCAGCACCAGACCGATCAGCAGCACCGTGAGTGCCACCGCCGCGCTCGTACCCTGGGCGTACGCGAAGGCCACGCTGCACGCGGCGAGCGCCAGACCACCGCGGCGCAGCGCCCGGCCGGCCCCCTTGGCGTCGTCGGCCCCTCTGGAGAAAGGGACTTGCAGCACCACGGCCAGCACGGTGTTGATGAACACCAGGATCGGCACCGCTGCGGTGGGGGCCTCGGTGGCCGTCACCGTCCACAGCGGGATGCCGACCGAGAGGATCGTCATGTGCAGGCAGAGCGTGCCGTTCAAGGTGCTCAGCGCGACGTAACGCCAGTCGCGGAAACCCTTGATGGCACTGAACACGCTGCCGGAGGCACGGGCGGCCGTGCTGCGGGGCAACTTCAGCCGCATCAGCAGGCAGGCCGAGACGGAGAAGGCCAGGGCGTTGCCGAGAACCAGCAGCCGGAAGGCCGAAGGGTTGGACGCCGACAGCAGTGGGGCGGCGAGCAGGGCGCCCAGCGAGAACCCGACGTTGCGGACCGTGCGGATGATCGCCATGGCCCGGAGCCGGTCCTGGGGACTGGTGGTCTCGGCGACCACCGCCTGGTTCAGGGGCGGGGTCGACCCTTCGGCCACCGCCATGCACGAGGCGACCACCGTGAAGCCGATCGGGTCGCTCACGAAGCAGAGCCCGATGAAACAGCAGGCACGCCAGAGCTGAGTGCCGATCAGGGCTCGCAGCGAGCCGAACCGGTCGGCGAGGGCGCCGACCGGCACCGTGGCCAGGAAGCCGAACACTGCCGCGGTGGCGAGCCCGAGGCCGATCTGAGAGTTGCTCAGGCCGACGTAGCGGATGAAGAAGACCGTGGAGCCCGCAAGGAAGAGACCGGTGCCGATCGAGCTGATCAGAGCCGTGAGCGCAAAGGTCCGCGCGGCGGGGGTGGACGGCACGTAGTCCTTGAACGAGGGCAGCTTCACCGCCGTTCCTCCTCTGCGGCACCATCCGTGCACACCACGGCGATCCGCCCCGCGACGTCCTCGGCGTTGGCGGCCGCGTCGGGGCCGTCCGCGCCCGTGGCGATCACATGACCGGCCCGTTCCCAGGAGCTGGTCGTCGGCCGGACCGTGTCCCCGGGCGCGACGCCGACGTGCACTGAATGCACGCCCTTGGCAGCTCGCGCCTTCTCCTCGCCCAGGACCTCGGCCACCACACCGGGAGGCGAGCTCAGGAAGCGGATTGCGGCGCCCCCCAGCGGGTCGCGCGGCCCGACTGGACCGCCGCCCTCCAGGATGCCGAGCAGGTCGTCGGCCAGGGAGCCGCCGTAGGCGAGGTCGATCAGCTGCGGGATGTTGTCACCAGGGAGCCGGGCCGCGCACTCGACCAGGTACGGGCCGCCGTCGCCGAGGATCCACTCGGCGTGCAGCACGCCGTTGCGGAAGCCGGCTGCCTCGGCCAGCAGCCGGACGGCCCGGTACAGCGCCTCCTCGGTGGCGGCGGGAAGCCCGGCCGGGACGGTGTGGGCCAGTTCGACGGGGTAACGGGACTGCAGCACGGTCTTGGCCGTGATGTTGCGGAAGCCGACCACACCCTGGTGGACCAGGACCTCGACGCTGACCTCAGGACCGTACAGACGCTGCTCAACCAGGTAGCGGTCGGCGTCGGCGTACCGGGCGCGCTGCCGGGTGTCCCTGGCCCCGGCGGTGTGCGACCACAGCGCGTGAACGTCGTCATCGGGCTCCAGAAGCTGGACGCCGAGGCTGGCCTGACTGTTGCCCGGCTTGATGACACAGGCCCGCCCGTGCACGGAGCGGAACCGCTCGACCTCGTCCGGCCCGCTGACCTCGGCCCAGGCAGGCTGGGCGATGCCGGCCGCACCGGCCACAGCGCGCAGCCGCGCCTTGTCGCGGAACACCCGCGCGGCGGCGAGCCCGGCTCCGGGCACGCCCCAGGCGTCGGCGAGCGCGGCGGCCGAGACCACCCCGTACTCGACACCGGGCATCACCGCCTGCACACGCGGCGGACGCTGCACGGCGGCCACGACTCGCTCGGGGTGCTCCTCGTCTTGGGTCGGGGCCTCCAACAGAGCCGCCACGCAACGGAACTTGGCGGCCTGCTCGTGGGCTCGCCGAGCCTCGATGACGCTCGATTCCTCCAGGATCAGCACGGACCGTTCCGGGAGGCGTTCCTCCAGGTCGGAGAGGCTCCCGACGCTGAAGCCTACGAGGACGTGGGTGATGGAGTCGCTCAGGGACATCGAAGGTGCCTTGTCGCAGAGGGTTGGATAGCTGAGATGAGCAGCTCAGGACGTATGGGCTGGAAGGCCATATCGGCCCGACGAAAACCTGGCGTACTGGGGAATCCGGAACGTCTCGGGGTTCCACCGGCTTCAGCTCGGGGCGTCTCAGCGATGGGAACCGCGGATGCAAGGCACCGAAGTCGTACGCCCAGGCGGCCGGCATCCGGGGCGCGCAGGCGTCCGCGTCCTTGAGCGGTCGGGCTTCAGGGGAGCGATGCCCCTACTCTTCGAAGGGGAACTTGTCGGCGAGCGCCGGCTTCAGGTCCGACAGCCACTTGGCTTCCGGGTCGTAGTGGGCAAAGAACGGCCGCCCCACCAGCGACGCGTCGCGCGCCTGGATGAGCCGGAGCATGAACAGCCGCTCGCCGTTGATCTCCGTGACGCCGTCGACGCATACCTTGCCCGGCGTGGCCGACATGGAGGGGCCGCGAACGGTCCGGCAGAGGCCGGAGACCGAGGTATAGGCATCCCGGAAGATTTCGTACGCCCGGCCGAGCGGGACCGCGAAGTAGTCCTGCGGGCCGGTGTCGCGCTCGACGAACATGTAGTAGGGGATCATCCCCATTGCGTGCTGCTGCCGCCACATGCTCGACCAGTCGCTGGGATTGTCGTTGATCGACCGGATCAGAGGGGCCTGCGTCCGGATGGTCGCGCCCGTCGACTGGATGCGGCGGACCGCCTGGGAGACCAGCTGCGACTCCATCTCCCGCGGATGGCTGAAGTGCGCCATGAAAGCGAGATTCTTGCCGGCCTTGGTGACCCGCTCGAACAGCCGCAGGGTGGCGTCCGCGTCCGGGTCGGTCACGAACCGCTGCGGCCAGTACGCCAGGGCTTTGCTCCCGATCCGGATCGATTCGAGCTGCGGCAGCTCGAGCAACGGCTCGATGTAGCGCTTGAGGACCGTCTCGCCCATGATCATGGGATCGCCGCCGGTGATGAGCACGCTGGTGACGTCAGGGTGCGCCACCAAATATTCCACCAGGCCGTCGATGTCGTCGGAAGCGAACTTCAGGTCCGGCTCCCCGACGAACTGCGCCCACCGGAAGCAGTACGTGCAGTATGCATGGCAGGTCTGCCCCTGCTTGGGGAAGAACAGCACCGTCTCTCGGTACTTGTGCTGGATGCCCTGCATCTCGTCGGGAACGTTGAGATCCATCTGCCCGGCGGGATGGGGGTTCAGCTTCATCCGAACCTCGTGGGCCGCGCGCTGGATCTCCTTGGGCGGTGCCTCCTGGCGGAGCAGGTCCGCGATCCGGGCGACGTCCGAGTCGGGCAGCATGTCCGCCTGGGGGAAGACGAGCCGGTAGATCGGGTCGTCGGGGGCGGCGGACCAGTCGATCAGCTCGTCCACCACGTAGGCGTTCGTCCGAAAGGGCAGCACCGTCGCCACGGCTCGAGTCGCGAGCCTCGCCTCGGGCCCGAGCCCCGCTCGGGCCACCAGTTCATCGAGGTGCTTGTTGGTGTAGGCGCGAAAGCGTTGCGTGGCGCGCACCGGCGTGCCGGCCAACCCGGCGGGCGGTGCGTCATTGAGCAATGTCACTCGTGGACTCTCTTCTGGTGTCATACGGCCTGGTGCCGCAACTTCTGGTCGTAACAATGCAAATCGCGTGGCAGACAGCAGAGGCCCAAGACCCCTCTGCTTCCCTGATTTGCCGGGGCGTTTCTCCAGGCGGCCACGGAGACACCGTTCCGCAGTACTCCGGACTTTTTCTGCAAAACACTTGATGCCGTAAGGCTCGCTTTGAAGGTGCCGTTCCCCTGCATAGATCCAGGCCACTGCGGCTCCCGATCGATGCCAGATCGAGAACGGCACCTTCGTCACGCTTTCAACCTGCGCGCCTGCCGGTCGAGCAGGTCACGAATTACTCAGGCCTCGCGGGGAGCCAGGAGCGTGCGAGCCTCGCGGGTACCGTCGAAGTACGGGCTGGCGTAGACCAGTTCGCCGTCCTCGGTAGCGACCTTGTCGTTGAAGTCGCGGCCGATGTCGTAGTTGAACGTGGCCCGCGGGGAGGCGAGGTTCTCGACGCGACGCTTGTCGTACCGGGCGTCGACCGAGGAGAAGCGCAGCGCGTAGGCCAGCCGCGACGGGATCGGGCCCTCCTCGAGCTTGATGCTGCGGTGCAGCACGTACTTGTCGAAGAGAAGGGCGTCGCCCAGTTCGAAGGAGTCCTCCACCGCGAAGTGGTCCAGCAGCGCCTTCGTCGAAGGCGAGTTGAGCGGGCCGTCCTTGAGGGTGCTGAAGTCCTCGTAGCTAAGGTCGCGGCCGGCCTCGACCTCGCTCCTGCAGTACTCGGGCACCAGGTTGAAGTGCTGGTAGACGAACTCGCCCGAAAGGTGCTGCTTGGACACGTACTTCATGCCGCCGCGCTGGCCCTGGGCATCGATGGTGCACAGCGGCGTCCAGACGGTGAAGCCTGCGTCCTGGCGGCGCTGGAAGCCGAAGCTCTTGTTGCCCACGTGCCACGGGAACCCGGTGCTCTTGCCCTTCGCCAGTTCGAATCCGAGCCCCTGGGTGAAGAACAGCTGCTGACCGGTCAGCTTGGCTATGGCGGTCGAGAAGGTCTCGTCGCGCATCACGTCGAGAACGGTGGGGTCGTCGTTGCCCACGTCGTACTTCAGCTTGCTGAAGCCCTTGCCGTAGTTGTCCGACGGGGGAGCGACCTCCGAGGTGCAAAGCTTCTGCATGTGCTCGATGAGTTCCGGCGAGAAGATGCCCTTGAGCTTCAGGAAGCCGTGCTCACGGAAGTTCTGAATATCTGCGTCAGAGACAGAAAAGCTCGGATTGATCACGCGCGGACTCCTGTTTGATGTTTCTGGAACGGGGTAGTGGGCTGCCGGCGGTTACGGAAGATGGGCACGCCAAGCGGATATCCGGATCGCCGAGCCTCTTCCCCAGGACCGCAGATCCCCGATATCTGACCTGGGCGTCCCCTATTCGCACGCGGCAAAGATTCCACGCACGGCAGGGCTCAACGAGCGGCATACCTCCCAGCCAAGTAAATCCACACGGTCAGGCGCACATCAAGAGACATTCATGCCACCTACTGACATCGCGGCGTCGAGTCGGCAGTGCAATTGATGGACAACCCGCCATTGCCAACCCATTTCCCAGGCTTCACAGGGTGGACCTTCGTGGTGTAACCGACAAAGTAGACTGGGCAACTTGATCTTGCAGGCTGCCGTTGGCACACTCCTGCCGAGCTGAGCGAGGCGAATGTGACCACCATCACAGCAGCCGATTCGGCGCCAACACCCCTCCCCGGCTACAGCCGGAAAGAGGCGGGCTGCAACGGGGGAATTTTTAAAATATGAATTCTGGTTATTCGCTCGCGACAAAAGTAAAGCGAGCAAACGGGGTAGGCGCTCGGAAAGATGGAGCGATGGATCCGATCGAGCTCCATGGCGCGATCGAGGTAGTAGACGTTCTGGCTCGACGCGGAATGATCGCCGTTCTGAACGCTCTGATATTGGGCCCACTTGGGCACAATGAACTTGCTCGTGAGACCAACATGGACAGCAAGCAGTTGTCTCGGACGCTCGTTCGCGCGCGGGATACGGGAATAGTGGATCGCATAGTCAGTGGCGAAATCCCTCCCGTGCGCGTGCATTACGAGCTGACCCCGAGGGGCGAAGACCTGGCCAGGGCAATCATTCCGCTGGCCCTCTGGTCCAAGAACTCATAACTCTCATTGGATGCGGCGTATTCACAGGCCGTGTCGTTGCCCTAAATTTCCGTTTGATGATGCGGGCGAAATGGCCATGACCACGGCCATGCACATACTCCGCCCAGCAGGATTGAGGCACCGTGGAAAACCTGATCATGTCGCCAATCAGTGCGTTGCTTCGCAGTACGCCTCGGGAATGGTCCGACGCAACCCAGAACACGGCCCATCTGTTGACGGGAACAGACTGCGATCACCCGCCGGAATGGATCAAGGCGCACTACGGTGACGCGTTCCAGGAAATTGAGTGCTTCGAGAATTACGAGGCGAACGACCTGGTCGCGAAGCGGGCCGACCACCTGCTCGCGAACGGCGGGTTCAAACGGGTCATCCCCATGACAGAGGCAGACGTCATGCGAGCGGCATGGCTGCGCAAGCGCCACGGGCTGACCGGTGTCCCTCCCGAGGACGCGGTCTACATGCGCGACAAGTTCCTCATGAAGCAGTGCGCGTCTGCGGCAGGCGTTCCGGTGGCTCATGGCCGGAAGGTCCGCAACGCCTTCGAGCTGCTCGACTTCGCGGACGAGGTCGGCTTCCCGGTCGTACTGAAGCCGATCTCGGGCCGGGGATCGGCCGAGACCTTCATCCTGGACTCGGAGACCGAGCTGGACTCCCTGCTGAGTGCGGGAATCTTCGCCAGGGCCGACCGCGAGCCGGACATGCTCGCCGAGGCCTTCGTCGACGGGACGCAGTTCCACGTCGACGGCTACTACTCCCAGGGCGTCTGCCGCTTCATGAGCGCGGCTCGGTATGTCGGCAGTCATATCGATTTCTTTCAGGGCGGCGGGTTCTTGGGCAGCACGGTTCTCGACGCCCGGAGCGACATTTTCCGGGAACTCACCGAGTTCACCAGGAACCTCCTGGAGAAGGTGCTTCCCTTTGGGCCCGACGGCCTCTTCCATGTGGAGATCTGGCAGCGCCCGAACGGCGAGCTCGTCCTCGGCGAGGCCGCACAGCGGCTCGCCGGCGGTCCGATATTCGAAGAGAGCCGGGCCAGCTTCGGGGTCGATTACAAGATGGACGCAGTCCGTGCGTTCTGTGGGTTCGAACCGTGTGACTCGCCGGGAACAGAGGCCCTGCAGAAGCAGATCGCCGGGCACGGAGAGATCTCCTCCACCAGGGCCCTGACCAAGGCCCCTCAGTCGGCTCCGTTCGACTGGGTGCTGGACTACAAGTTGCGGCACACCAGCAGCGAGATCGTGACTTTCGTCGTTTCCGGCGCGACCAGTGACGAGGTCGAAGAACGCCTTCGCATCTGTACCGACTGGTTCTACGCGAATGCGGAGTGGTCGGATGAGTGCTGAAAGAGCAGAGCTTGCCGAACACCTTCTCATGGTCGGTGGAGCACGCGAGGTCCCGAGGAATTGCTTCCAGGCTGCCCCCGGGCTGCGGATCAGCGTGATCTGTCGGCAGGAGTTCGAAAGCAAGGTCTGGGACAAGAAGGACCTGCACCGGCTGCTGCTCCTCGATCCTGAGACCAGCCGGGAGGAATGGCTGGGCATCGTCCGGGCGATCCATGAGAACGACCGCATCGATGCGATCGTCAATTTCACCGAGTCGGATGCGGACAAGACCGCCTACATCGCCGAGAGGCTGGGGCTGAGGTGCTACTCCGCGCAGACCGTTCAGTGGGTCACCGACAAGTACCTCATGCGCGCCCGCCTGAACGAGACGGGCGTCGATCACACTCCCGCGATGAAGGTGGTCGGCCCGGACGAGCTCGCCAAGGCCGCCGCTGAGCTGGGCTACCCCGTCATCTGCAAGCCCACAGGAGGCACCGGAAGCCTGGGCATCAGCAAACTGGAGTCCCCCGCGGACGTCCCCCGGGCCTTCACCTGGAGCAAGGAAGGAACTTCGAGCCTGGACGGGGACGAGCTCATAGCCGAGCCCTTCCACCAGGGCCAGGAGTTCAGTGTCGAGTGCATCAGCGAGACAGGCCGACACTACGTGGCAGGCATCACCCAAAAGTCCATCGACCAGGACAGCTTCGTCGAAGTCGGGCATCTGCTGCCGGCGCCGCTTCCTGACGCGGACGCGGCAGCCATCTCCGACACCGTTCTCCGGATGCTGGACGCGCTGGAGATCCAGGACGGCCTGACCCACACCGAGGTGATCCTCACCGAGAACGGTGTCCGGATCATCGAGACCCATCTACGCTACGGCGGCGACAGGATCCCCAACATGCTCACGGCCGCGACGGGGATCGATATCCAGAAGGCTTGGGCTCGTCAGGCGGTCGGCCACTCGATCACCGCGGAGATCGAGGAGGCGATAGAGCGTCATCGGAGCGGCGAGCGCGCGGAGTTCGCAGCGATCCGGTACCGGTGCGCCGACCGCCGGGGCGTACTCACCGCAGTCCACGGCATCGAGGAGGCGCACGGGATGCCCGGCGTGATGGAGGTCGCCGCTGTGGCCGAGGTCGGTGAGCAGGTCGGCGATCTCACCGATTCGCTCGCGCGACTCGCGTTCGCCTGGGCACTCGGCGCGACGCCGGAGGAAGCCACAGAGCGCGCTCAGGCGGCAGTGGAGTCGCTCACCTTCGATCTCGACGACGAACCCGGTGGCCAGACGTGATGCTGCGCTCCATGTCGATCAGTTCTGGCCCCCTGGCATAGCCGTCATCATCAACCTGCCGGGGACCGCGGCACCTTCGTGGCTTGCTCGGTGCCGTGATTTGTTTTGCTGCTCGACGAGCTCGCACAAAGCGAACAGGATGCCTCCTTGAGGAGCGCCTGCACGTCGACATCGCGGGCCTGTCGACCCACCTGCGCGACCTCGAGCGGGAGCTGTTCCAACTACCGCTCGAGCAGCCAGTGATGCCCTGATACCCGGCCGACCAGCGCGTTCTCGCCTCCGGCGTGGCTGATAACTTGGCCCCATGACGGTGGCGTTGATCGACTCAGGGTTCGGACTCCTCTCCACTACGGGCTGGCTCCGGCACCTGGCCCCGGAACTCGACCTGCTGTTGCTACTCGATCCCGACGGCGCTCCCTGGGGATCGAAGACGGCCTCCTTCGTCACGGAACGTCTGTTGACCGCCGCTCAGTTCGCCATCGAGCGAGGCGCGCAGGCCATCGTGGTCCCCTGCAACACCGCCACCGTCACCGCGATCGACGCTCTGCGCGAGAGGTACGAGCCGCGCGTACCTGTGATCGGAACCGTGCCCGCCGTGAAGCCGGCCGCAGCAGTTGGCCAAAGCATCGCCGTGTGGGCAACCGTCCGGACCACGGCGAGCAAATACCAGGAGCGCCTGATCGCGGACCACGCGAACGGCCGGCCCGTGGCGCGTGTCGCATGCCCCGGCCTGGCGGAGGCGATCGACCACGGCGACACCGCCGCAGCAACGGCAGCCATCGCCGACGCGGCCGAGCGAACCCCCGAAGACTGCGACTCCGTGGTGCTGGGATGCACGCACTACCCCCTGGTTGTGCCAGAGATCCTACGGAGCCTGCCCAGTGGAATCACTCTGTACGACAGCGCGGAGGCGGTCGCCCGTCAAACGCTGCGACGATTGGGGAGAGCCACGGACTCGCGCAGCACGATGGGCGCCATCGACGTGGTACTCAGCGGTCGACCCGGAAGCCTCCCGACCGGCGGCCACGCCTACCCCGTGGGTCGCGCCCTCGCCGCAGCAGAGCGGGTACCCCGCGACATTCTCACCTCAGCAGTGACTCGCTCCCCGATGACTTCACCGGCGATCTGAGCAGGCCCCACGACAACCCGCCCGGGTTGGCTGGGTGACGGGATGTGCCGCGCGGCATGGAGCGCATCGCGTACGGCAGTCTGCTTCAGCCGCCGACAAGGTCAGCTCCGGTCCAGGTTCCTCTCCATGACGTCGATGTAGTTGAAGATGAAGTGGTCCCTGAGGCCGTCGCTTCCCGGGGCGAGGAGGTCGGCCGTCAGGCCCCTGGCCCGGTCGGTCAGCCCTCGATGGTGCTGAACGGTCCGCTCACACATCGCTCACGCACGCTCCTGCCTGATGGCCGTGGCCGCCCTCACCCACGGCTCCCCCACGGGCGCCAGGCACAGCCGACCCGGATCCAGTGGCCGAGGGGCATCTATGATCTCCCGCCGCGGATGCTCAGGTGGGCCCCCGCCCGGCTGCGGAGGCGGCACCAGCACTGCCCACTCCGCAGGTGCGAGATCAGCCGGATACGCGAGTCGCCCGCCCCGGCCATCCCAGCCTCCACCAGCACAGGGACTAACTCGCCTTCCCTGAACGGAACTTCCCAGACACCCTCTAGCTTTGCGACGACTCATCGACAGCCTCGCGGCGCCGGAAGCGCAGCACCATCCCGCCCGCCGCCAGCGTCCCCACGGCACCCGACGCGATGCCGAGCGCCAAGCCGCCGCCGAAGCCAAGTCCGTCGCCCGATGCCGGGGCCTCGTCCGGAGTCGAGACCTTTACCTCTCCACGCAGGACGATCGAGGGGTAGTTGCACACATAGTCGCGGTCCTTTTCCGTCACGCAGTCGGCGTCCTTGTGGCGCAGCGTGAACGTCACGGGATACGTGCCGGGCTTCAGGTTCTCTCTGATCCGGCCCGCACCTACCCAGGCGCTCTTGGTGTCACCGAGGGCGGTTTCGTCGGTCAGCGCCGGGCTGGAGACCTCCACCGACGTCGGGTGCGGATTGCCAGGGCGCTCCTTGACCGTGAGTTCCACTGTCTCGCCGGGTCCTGCCGGACCGCTGACGGAAACGTATCCCCCTCCAGGGAAAGGGAGCCGATCGGCGTGGGCCGTCGTGGACTGCCCGAGCAGGATCAGAGGTGCGGCAATTGCAGCGAGTCCGCCATATGCGAGTGAGCGTGTGAGGTGGGTCATATGCGCCTTTTCTTGCATAAAACGGTCCTATGATCATGGCTGACCTTGACGTATTCACGCCAGGCGGCATGACACGCGTCTCCTTTGATGACGGGGAAATTGACCATGAAGTTGCGCAGAGCGCTGGGCGCTGTGGCGGGGGCTGCGGCACTCATTCTGCTGCCGGGGCTTCCGGCGTACGCAGACCAGAGCGAGCCACCTCCCTCGGGGAACGCCGCCCCGAGCGCCCTGGCGGAAAAGCCTTCCGTTCCGCCGACCCCCGTCCCGCCGGGCGGGGACGACGACGCGCGTGGGTTCACGCCGGCCGACGCCGACAGCTACTGGACTCCGGAGCGCATGCGGGCCGCGCAGCCCGTCCAGGAGCAGGAGGCCAAGCATTTTCCCGCTCCGACCAGGGCGCCCCGCTCCCCCAGCAAGCCGTTCGAAGGGCTGCCCGTCGTCGGCACCTTCTTCTGGAACGACGGCACCGACACCGGCCGCTTCTGCGGTGGCACGGTCGTCAAGAGCCCCGGCAAGAACATCGTGATGAGCGCCGGTCACTGCTTCGACGACCAGGACGCGCGCAAGAACCTCACGTTCGTCCCGCAGTACGACGACGGCAAGAAGCCGCACGGCGCCTTCACGGTCAAGCCCGGGCGTATATACGTCGACAAGCGATACCTGTCCAAGGGCCCGGACGCCGCGGCCGACCTCGACTTCAACTTCCTGCAGCTCGAACCGCGCGGTGGCAAGAACGTCGAGGACGTCGTCGGCGGGGCCGAGTTGATGATCAATGCCGGGTACGCCCACGACCCGGTCCGCCTCATCGGCTATCCGGCCAACCAGAAGCGCCCGCTGGACTGCACGGACAAGACCGTCCGCTACAACAGCACCGACCCGAAGATCCCGGGCAGTTTCCTGCGTATCGCATGCGACAAGTACTCCGGCGGCGCGTCCGGCGGCCCGTTCCTCATCAAGCGAGGCGGCGGCTGGGGTCTCATCGGCGTCATCGGCGGCTGGAAGACCGGCGGTGACAAGGACGACATCTCCTACAGCTCTTACCTCGATGCTGACGCCAAGGCGCTGTACGACGACGCGGTCAACAACCGTCAGCCGGCCGGCCGTGGCGTTCTGGGCAAGGCCGAGACCTGGAAGCACGCCGAGGTCATCGCCGGGGGCTACTTCACCGACGGCAATCCCGGAACGTGGGACTACTCCGACCTGATCGTCCGCTGGACCGACGGCGAAGTGACCCTGTACCGCGGTGCCGGTGAGGACGCTGACAACTTCGACAAGGAGATTCGTCTAATCGGGCCCAACGGCACCTGGAAGCACGCGGAGACCATCGCGGCGGGCGACTTCACCGGTGCCGACAGGGATGACCTGATCGTCCGCTGGACCGACGGCGAGCTGACGCTCTATCCCGACGTCGACGAGCGGGGATTTCACGGCGATGTCCAGCTGCAGAAGCCCAACGCCACGTGGAAGCACGCCATTTCCATCACCGGTGGCCGCTATACGAGCAGCAACAAGTGGGCCGACGATCTCCTGGTCCGCTGGAGTGACGGTGAAGTCACCTTGTACACCGACGTCAACCGCGACGGCTTCCACGGGGAGAAGAAGCTTGCCGCGCCCAACGGCACCTGGAAGCACGCCGCGACAATCACGTCGGGCGACTTCACGGGCAACGACCAGCACGACCTCATGGTGCGCTGGACGGATGGCGAACTGACCCTCTACAAAGACCTCGACCAGAACGGCTTCCACGGCGAGATCCAGGTCAAGAAGCCCAACCGGCTCTGGACCCACGCCACCCTCCTGGGCGCCGGCGACTACACGGAGAACCGCCACCCTGACGACTTCCTGGTGCGGTGGTCCGACGGTGAGGTCTCCATGTACCCGGACGCCGACGAGACCGGCCTGAACCGCGAGATCACGCTGGTATACCCGCCCGCGTAAGGGCTTCCTCCGGACAGGAGAAGGGCTCTTCTCTCCCCCTGGGCGCGAGAAAGAGCCCTCCTCCCATCGGACTGCTCTCGTTACATCCGGGACGGCTTCTTCTTGTTGAAGAGCCAGACATCGAAGAGCTTCGTCAGCTTCTTCCCGGACTTGCCCTCACACAGGGCGATGAACTGTCCGGTGTCGGCGTTGCCGTGCCGGTGCTGTCGGGTCCAGGTGCGGAGAATGTCGAAGAAGGTCTCGTCGCCGACGGCCTCACGCACCTTGTGCATGACCATGGCGCCACGTCCATAGACGGGCGGGTCGGAGACGCGCGCTGCGCGGGGAGGATCGGCCGGCGGGAAGGCCCAGATGCCCTCGCTCTCGGAATCCGTGCCGTCGTAGAAATCCTCGAAGATCTCATCGGTGTTCCTGCCGCCCTGCTCCTCCTCCCAGAGCCACTCCGCGTAGGTGGCCATGCCCTCGTTGAGCCAGATGTCCTTCCACTTGCGCGGGGTGACGGAGTTGCCGAACCACTGGTGCGCCAGCTCGTGCACGAGCAGCCACCGGGCAACCGGCGGCGCAGCCCCCCACGTGCTCGGACGGCCAGCACAGGGTCCGTTTGGCCTCCATCAGCGCACGCAGAGCGGGCCGTTGGGCGAGCTCGGCCGGCCTGGGGCGGGTCCGCTGCTCACCCGCTTGTTCACGCCACTTCGGCCTGTTGACATTGCGTCTGCAACGCGAGGTGTGAGAGGAGGAGGGCAAGTTCAACGGGGCGGGCAAGGCCGCGTTCGAGACGTTCAAGATGCATGCCGATGAGATCACGGACGCGCTGAACAGCTCGCTCAGCGCGATCCTGGGCGGTCAGTCCGGCATGGACAGCGCGTTCGGCACCGGTGATGTGGAGTTGGAGGACAACGCCCACCAGAACATGGGCGCTGCCAACTTCGACGCGGCCCGCTTCGGCGCGCGGTAACCACGCAGGCGCACGCGCGCTCGTCTGCCGAAATCACCTTCACCCGCCTCAAGAGGGAACTTGACGAATCGATTGCGGGGCGCCCTGTCGAATGGGGCCCGCGATGAGCTGACGAGACTGCGACGGCGCGCATCAGGGCATGACACTGCGGTTGTGGTACGCCGACCGGCGAAGGTGCTGCCGCGCCCTCGCCGGTTGTGCGTCATGCTCCTGCCGCGGACATCAGCTGAGGGTCCACTTTTGGTTGGCCGCTCCGGTGCAGGTCCACAAGATCAGCTTGGTGCCGTTGGCGGTAGCCGCGTTCGAGGCGTCCAGGCAGAGGCCGGAGAGGTTGTTGGTGATGGTGCCGTTGGAATTGACCGTCCACTTCTGGTTGGTTCCGTTGGTGCAGTCCCAGATGATGACCTTGGTGCCGTTGGTGGTGCCGTTGTTGTCGGCGTCGAGGCACTTGTTGCCGTAGACGACGAGTTCGCCGCGCGAGGTGTGGGTGAAGGTCTGGTTGCGTCCGCCGGAGCAGTCCCAGATCCCTGCCTGGGTGGCGTTGACGTAGGTGTTCTTGTCGATGTCCACGCAGCGGCCCGAGGCGGAGCCGACCAGGGCGGTGCCGTCGGTGCCGGGGATGCCCTGGACGCGGAGGGCATCGATGTCGGGGGCGGAGCTGCCCGAAACCGCCGCGAACTTCACGGTGTTCGCGCCCTTGGCCAGGTGCGCGAGCACGGACACGGTGCGGTAGGTGGTGGCCGAGCCGGTCGGCGGGAAGGCCATGCGGTAGCTGTACTGGCCGTTGACCTGGATGGTGGCCTTGCGGGCGGTACTGGAGCCGTTGGCGTAGGTGATGTCGACGAGCTTGGTGCCCGCCGTGGAGGCGTTGACGTTGCCGAACGTGGGGGTGGTGGCGGTGGTGGTGTCCTCGTACGTCGAGCCGGCCGCCTCGGTGCCGGAGACGGTCAGCAGGACAGCGTCGTTGGCGGGGACGGAGGTGGTGTAACTCGTCGCGTGCGATCCGGCGTTGGTGCGGGTCCAGGCGTTGCGCACGCTGGCGGAGGCCGGGGTGAGGCCGAGGTCGGCCCAGCGGACGGTGATGTTCGCGGCGGAGCCGGTGCGGTTGAACAGCATCACCGCGCGCTTGCCGGTGCCGGCGAGGACCTTGCCGTACACCTGCAGGTTCCGGGTGTCCTCGGCGACCTTGACGCCCTGCAGGCCGCGCGGGTCCTGATTGACGGCGAGGACCTCGGGGTTGGTGAGGATGTCGCGGGTCTCGGTGGTCATCGTGGCGACGTTGTTGCCGGCCAGCAGCGGGGCGCCGGCGATCGACCACAGGCTCATGTGCAGCCGGTTGCGCGCGGCGGTCATGCCGTTCAGGCCGACCATCAGCATGTCGGGGTCGTTGTAGTACCCGGTGTGCTGGGCCGCGGGCTGGAGGGCCTCGTCGAAGTTGCGGTACATCTTCGTCAGGCCCGGGGTCTCCTTGTACAGCAGCACGTCGTGGCTGGTGCGCCACAGGTCTCCGTAACCGGTGGCCCAGTTCCAGGGCAGGCCGGTACCCCACTCGCAGAAGGAGAGCACCAGCTTGCGGCCGGTGACGGCGGACGCGGCCTCGTTCGCGGCGGCGATCTGCTTGTACGTGCTCTCCTGGTCCAAGCCCTGTTCGCGGCCTCCGCACCAGTCGATCTTCACGTAGTCGAAGCCCCAGCGCTGGAAGGTCTCCAGGTCCTGCTGGTAGTGGCCCTCCATGCCGGTGTTCGGGGCGGCCGGGCGGGTGGTGGGGAAGTAGTAGCCGCAGCCTTGCTTGCCCGCGTCGGTGTAGATGCCGGCTTTGAGGCCCTTGCTGTGGATGTAGTCGGCCATCGCCTTCATGCCGCCGGGGAACAGGTTCTCGTCGACGACGATGTTGCCGTTCGCATCCCGCTCGCCCTGCCACCAGCCGTCGTCGAGGTTGACGTACTTGTAGCCGGCCGCGGCCATGCCGGAGGAGACCAGGGCGTCGGCCTGCTGCTTGATCACATTGTGGTCGATGCTGCTGAAGAAGCTGTTCCAGGACGCCCAGCCCATCGGCGGCGGGGTGACGCCGATCTGGTTGGTGCTCACGGCGGCCGGTTCGGCGGGCAGGGGCGCCGACGGCTCGGGCCGGTCAAGGGACGCAAGACCGGCCACGGCGAGTCCGGCGGCGAGGACCTGGGCGGTGATGCGCCTGGTCCATCTTCGTACGGCGGGGTGGGGCATGCGGCTCTCCAGGGGGAGGGGGAAAAGAGGAAGGGGGAAACAAGGCCGGCCTCACGACGGCCCAGGGACGGCGGGGGTCCGCCGGCCCGGGCACCACGCTCGGGTGCCGGTTCGCCGGGCCCGCGGCGCCGTGTCCAGCCGGGACGTGACCCCGGCGTCGTCGGCCGTCCGATATACCGGCCGCAGTCCGGGGAAGTGGTCAGAAAGTAGAGGTGGGGCATAGGGAGGTCAATGGTTTTGTCGAAGCGCGTTGGATTTTGTGTGGTTGGGGAAGGTCACGCAGGTCACGTCGCCGCGGCGGGTGTCCGGGCGTATGTCGCCGTTCCCGGTGCTCCACCAGGTGTTGCCGTGGGTGAGCACAACGCCCTTGGGCGTGCCGGTAGGGCCCGAGGTGAACATCGGGATCACCGGGTCGTCGGTGCGCCCGGGGACGACCTCGATGGTCGGCTGTGCCGTGGTGATCAGCGGGGACCATGGCTCCCGGCCTTCCGCTCCGGCGGTCGGCACTTCGGGGTCGTCGTCCACCAGGAGAAAACGCCTGAGGCGTGTCCAGACGCGCACGGCTTCCACACCGGCGCGGCGCCCCTCCTCGCAGACGATCACCTCCGCGCTGCTGCTCACTG
Organism: Streptomyces cyaneus; assembly: GCF_004028635.1. Taxonomy (GTDB): domain Bacteria; phylum Actinomycetota; class Actinomycetes; order Streptomycetales; family Streptomycetaceae; genus Streptomyces; species Streptomyces cyaneus. Next base: position 145,842 of record NZ_RQJW01000007.1, read on the forward strand.
TCCACTGTCAAGACGCATCTGGCCGACATCCAGCAGAAGATCGACGCCCGCAACCGGGTCGATCCCGGCATGGGCGTGAGAACGCGGCCTGGTGCGGGAGTGATGGGGACGGCCGCACAGCTGAAGGCGGTCGGAAGTCAGAGCGTGGCGCGCAGGTGGCTCACCGTGACGAAGTGGAAGCCCTCGGCGGTGAGGGTGCGCAGGATCTGCGGGACGGCGGCGACGGACGTCGGGTGGATGTCGTGCATCAGGACGACGCTGTTGCGCCGGGCCTTGGCGATGACCGTCTGTGCGACTTTGGCGCTGTCCCGGTACTTCCAGTCCTCGGTGTCGATGTCCCACAGCACCGGCGCCAGTGTGGTGGCGGCCTTCACCTTGGTGTTGATCGCACCGTACGGCGGGCGGAAGAGGGTGGGGGCCTTGCCGGTGGCGGCCTTGATCGCGGCGCTGGTGCGGCGCAGCTGGTAGGCGACCTGCTCGGGGGTGAGCTTGGTGAGGTCGGGGTGGTTCCAGGTGTGGTTGCCGATCTCGTGGCCGGCCTTGGCCTCGGCGCGTACCAGCGCGGGGTGGGCGGCCATGTTCTGGCCGACGACGAAGAAGGTGGTGCGCGCCTTGTACCGGGCGAGGTGGTCCAGCAGGGTCGCGGTCTCCGGGGCGGCCGGGCCGTCGTCGAAGGTCAGGGCGATGCACTTGACCTTCGTGCAGTCGGTGTCGTCGTCGGCGGAGGCGGTGTGGGTGGGCACGGCCGCACTCGGTGTGCTGGTGGCGCCCAGGTCGAGACCGTCGCTGGGGCGCTCGGTCTGCTTCTGGGCGCGCTTGCCGAAGGGGGACAGCCAGGGCGTGATCGCCGCCTTGGTGAAGGACACGACGAATGACCCGGCCGCGGTGCCTCCCACCGTGCCGGGTTCGAACTCCACTCGGAGACCGCCGTCCGTGGTGAAGGACAGGTCGTCGAGAAGGCCGGCGAGGTGGGTGGCGTCGGCGAAAGCGTCGTCGAGGTAGGTGGGGTCCACCCCCTCGTGGCCCCTGAGCCGCTTCTTCAGGGCGGCGGAGAAGGCGTCCCGGGATCCGTCGGCGATGAGGTCGAGCGCCTGCCGGTAGGCGCCGTCCTTTCCGTCGTACCAGTAGCTCTTGGCCGACTGCCCGTTGCCGGCCCCGCTGCCGTCCAGGGTGGTGAGCCGGACTCCGAGCACGTCTCCGGACGCGACCAGGAACCGGTGGCTGACGTTGAACTCGCCCCCCGAGGCTGAGCCGCTGCCGCACCTGTTGGAGCGGAAGGTGTCCAGGCGCTGGTCGACGTCCTTCTTCATCGCGGCGGTCATCGCCTCCGCCCCGGGCACGTCCGGGTAGCTGACGGCGAACGGGCAGGAGCTCTGCTCACTGCTGTCGTTGACGATCTCCAGACCTTTGATCTTCGACGGGTCGACCGTCCGGGACGCGGTGGAGGGCGGGCCGGGCTGTGCCTCAGGGGTGGGGCCCGGGGTTCCGGACCCGTGGGAGCAGGCCGCGGTCAGGGTGAGGGAACCGAGGAGGAGAAGGGCCGAGGGGATGAGGGTGTGAGCGCGCATGCGGAGTACCTGGAGGGGAGAGGATGTGCCGGGCGTCGCGGAGCGGACGCCGGTCGGCCGCCCTGCGCGGGAAGTGCGCGGACGGCCGTCGTGCTCTCGATGCTCCAGGTCAGAGGCGTTTTTCAGCGACCCTCGGGGTCACCCTGAACAATCCTCGGCCCCTGGTCGCGGCTTCTCAGCGCGGTGCGGGGCACACCTCCCGGTACGGGGCGTCGGGCACGTAGGTGTGCCACTGGGCCCGGGTGAGTCCGCCGCCTGCTCGTTCGCAGATGGTGCGGACGGCCTGGTCCGGGTCGATGGACAGGGCCTGGAGCAGCACGTCCGGGCCTGAAACGTAGACAGTGCCCCCGTCACGCGCGAAGGAGAGGGAGCCGATCTCGTCGCCGGAGGTCGGCAAGTCGCTGCCGAGCAGCCGCTGCCCGTCGGTGTCCCACAGCCGCAGCGTGCCGGCTCTTCCGCCCACGGCGAGGGTGTGTCCGTCGGAGGAGAAGGCGAGCGCGGTGACGGGCTCGGGCTCACCCCGCGAGACCGTGTCGGCAGTGCCGGTCAACACGCCCGTACGACGCCGTACGTCTCCGTCCCAGAGGGTGACGTGCCCGGTGTCGTCACCGACGGCCAGCCGGGTGCCGTCGGGGCTGAAGTCGAGCGCGGTGACCTCGCGGCCGTCGGCGAGAGCGCGCCCGGTGACCTTGCCGGATGCCGGGTCCGCGTACGCGTCGCCGTGGCTGACCAGCAGCCGTCCGTCCGGCCGGATGGCCAGGGCTGTCTCGGACATGCCGTGCAGGGTCCGTGACCTGCGGCCGCGTGCGGTGTCCCACACCTCGGCCCCGCCTTCACGCACGGTCAGCACAGTCCGCCCCCCGGGGCCCACGGCGAGGTCGGACAGGGGGCGGTCGGCGGCGCCGGAGGTCTCGAAGGACGTGCGCACCCTGTGCGCCGGCACGTCCCACACCGTGAACCGCAGCCGCAGGGAGCCCTGCGAGGAGGTGGTGTCGGCGACGGCGAGCGACCGGCCGTCCGGACTGAAGGACAGCAACGGGCTCGTGGTGCTGTCCAGCGAGGGCAGGGGGCCGAGCGGGGCCCGGGCGAGCACCTTGCCGATGGGGGTCCCCCCGCTCGAGCGCAGTTCGAAGCGGTAGCCGTGGCCGGACCGGGTGACGGTGGCCAGGGAGGTGCCGTCGGGGCTGAGGGCGGTCGCCCCGGCCTCGGTGTCCTGCCAGCGGGCCTCGAGGCGATCAGTCAGGTCGTAGCTGTGGACGGTGGCACCGTCCAGATAGCGCAGCACGCGCTGCCCGCCCGGGACCCAGGTCAGCCCTCCCACCTCCGCGCCGGACAGCGGCCGCGCGTAGGCGAGGGTGCCTCCGCTGTCCATGCGCCACACGGCGATCTGCTGGTCGTCGGCCGTGGCGAGGAACCGTCCGTCGGGGGAGAGGGCAAGCTGCGTGAACCCGGAGATGCCGCCGCTTGCGAAGTCGGCGACCGTGCGCCCGCTGCCCACGTCCCAGACGGTGGCCGCCGTGCCGTAGGCGACGGCCAGCCGTCGGCCGTCCGCGCTGAACTTCAGCAGGCGGTCTCCGTTGTCCGCGCCCGAGCCGGTGCCGCAGACGGTGCTGTCGGCCTTGTCCCAGGCTCCCGTCAGGCGCCGGTGCCGGACGGTGTCCCACACCTGCGGCCGGCCTCCGGGAGGGCACAGCGCCAGCAGTCGGCCGCGCGGACCGACGGCCGTCATGAGCATGCTGTCCGGGGCGGCGGCCGAGAAGACGTTCCCGGCGCCGTCGGTCCGCTGCAGCCGCAGCGAGCCGCCGTCCCCCGCCGGGACGGTGAGGTACGCGCTTGCGTCGTCGGAGGCGTCCACCAGCGTGGCGTCGCCCAGTTCGGCGGCGGGCTTCCCGGCGGCGAGGTCCCACAGCACCTCACCGTCCGGCCCGGTCAGATCCAGGGAGCGGGAGTCGGGGCCGGCGGCGGTCATCTCCATACCGCTGGGCAGGTGGTAGGTCGCCGTACGCCGGTGGTCGGCGACACGCCACACCCTCACGGTGCCGTCCGCGACGCTGACGAGGCTCCGGCCGTGGTCGGTGAGGAAGCGCCGGGCGTCGCTGCCCGTCTGGGGGTCGGTGAAGGCGTCCCGTTCCGGCTGGGCCAGCGAGGCGAGCAGTGCGGAGCGGGACTCCGTCAGCGGAGCGAGCTTCCAGGCCGCGACGCCGAGCACGGCGGCGGTGCGCGGGTCACTGGAGCGCAGGCTGTCGGCGATGGTGGCCAGGCGGCGGGCGGCGGCCTTCGCGGACTCCTGCTCGCTCGTCCGGTCGCGCTGCCAGGCGAGCAGGCCGGCCGCGAGCGCGCACACGAGGAACACCGACAGGCCCACGGCGAGCGCGCGCGTGCGACGGGCGGTCCGTGCCCCGGCGTCCCGCTCGGCGTCCCGCGCCGCGAGCGACGCGGTGAGAAAGGCCCGCTCCAGCCGGGACAGGTCGTCGTCCTGCGCTCCTCGCCTCTGGAACAGTTCCTCGGCCCGGGCCAGCCGGGTGCCCCGGTACAAGGCGCCCGGATCGCGGTCCAGTCCGTCCCAGGCGCGGGCGGCCTCGCCGAGCAGTCGCTGGGCGTGCAGCCGTTCCCGGCTCTCGTCGATCCAGCCGGCCAGCCGCGGCCAGCTCGTGATCAGGGCCTCGTGGGCCAGCTCGACGGCGTCGCCGTCCAGGGTGATCAGGCGGGCGGTGGCGAGACGTTCCAGTACGTCCGGTGCGTCCGGGCCGGTCAGTTCGGCGCGGGACGCCGGGCGGCGCGTGTCGGGGGCGACCGCGGGCAGGGAGGGACCCTGTTCGTGAGCGGAGCCGCCGGGTGCGATCAGCCGCAGCAGGATGCGGCGGGCGGTCCGTGCCTGCCGCGCGGTCAGGCCGCCGTACACCTGCTCGGCCGTGGCGGCGATCGCCCCGCGGACGCCGCCCGCCTCCTCGTACCCGGCCAGCGTCAGGGTGCGGCCCCGGCGACGGCGCCACGTCTCCAGCAGGGCGTGCGAGAGCATCGGCAGCGCGCCCGGCTGGTCGCCGGCCTCCTCGATGATCCGGGCGGTCAGCACCCGCTCCACGTTCAGCCCGGCCGCGGTGGCCGGGCCGGTGATAACCTCGCGCAGCTCGTCCCCATTCATGGGCCCGACCAGCAGGTTGGCGCGGCTGACCGCCTCGGCGAGCTCCCGGTGGGCGGCGCAGTGGCCGTAGAAGTCGCCGCGTACCGCGACCACCACGCGCAGGCGGCTGCCCGGCTCACGCGCGCTGAGCAGCAGGTCCAGGAAGCGGTCCCGCTCCTCGCGGTCGTGGCAGAGGGTGAACAGCTCCTCGAACTGGTCGACGATCACCCAGGTGTCCAGCTCACCGTCCTTGGCGACGAGCGCCTGTCCGTGTGTGCGAGCGGGCCGCTCGCCGGGAGTGAGCACCCGGATCACCGCCGGGCGGTCGACACCCTCGCTCTCCCGCAGCCGCGGGACGAGACCGGCCCTCAGCAGCGAGGACTTGCCGCTGCCGGAGGGCCCGAACACGGCCGCGAAGCGGTGCGCGTGCGCCAGGTGCAGGAGTTCGCGTACCAGTGCGTCCCGGCCGAAGAACAGGTCGCTGTCAGCCGGTTCGAAGCGGGCCAGCCCTCGGTACGGAGCCCGCTCGTCGGCCGCGGGAGCCCGCAGCTCGGCGTCCGCCTCCCGCCAGCAGGCCTCCCACTCGTCCGGGTCGGCGTCCAGGGCCTCCACGTACGCGCGCACCACCGCGAGCGTCGGCAACTGGTCGCCGGCCGCGGCCTGCGACAGGGCGGTCGTGGAGTAGCCCGCGCGCTCGGCCATCTCCCGGTACGGCGGCTTGCCGGCCTTCTCCCTCAGCAGGCGCAGGTCGTGCGCGAGGCGCTGGACCGGACCGGCGCTCGGGTCGACCGGCTTCTCTCGTCGGCCCACCTGGTGGCACCTTTCAACCTTCAAACACAGGAACGGGCGCCCAACCTACGTTTTTCACCCATCCGGAGGCAATCCCGGCCCCACCTGATGAGGCCGGGATCTCGTCCGGCTCAGGGCACCAGCTCGATGGCGTCGTACGCCACCCCGGGGCTGAGGTAGGCGGTGCCGCCGGAGCCGCTGACGATGTCGATCGTCAGCTCCTGGTAGGCGTCGGCGGACTTGGTCCAGGCGCTCGCCGGGATGGCGTAGCTGTAGGTGTGGTTGTTGCCCCGGTAGGAGCCGACGGTCAGCGAGCGGGTCGTGGGTTCCTTGGCGGGCTGGGGGACGGCCGAGAGCCAGTCGTTGACCCTGATCCGGGGGCGGCCGTTCGCGAACGCGGTGGTGATGCCGATGTTGAGGGTGTGGCCGGAGGCCAGCTGCTGCTGCGTCAGCCTGAAGCGGATCTTCAGTTTGTTGTTGATGTCCGCCCACTGGTAGCAGGGGAAGTCCGCCGCAGACGAGGAGCCCACCGTGTGGACACCGGTGGCCCAGGGCCTGGCCCTCGCGTCGGAAGGGTGCATGGTGGTCATCAGGGAGGCGTTCTTGAAGCCTCCGGGGGTGCCGGTCCAGTCGCCGATCCGCCAGATCGCGGTGTTCCGGCTCGGGTCAGCGGTGATCTTCAGCGTGTGCAGGGCCGTCGTCTTCCCGGCCGTGACGGTGACGGACGTGGTGTGGACGGCGAGTTCGTCCTTGTACACGGTGAGCGTGTAGGTGCCGGGCAGCATGTACGGGGACATGAAGTGCCCGGTGACCGCGTCGGCCTTCGCCCAGTACTGGGCGGCGGCGTTCGCGAAGCCCACGGTGTAGGCGTGGCCGTCGCCGCGGCCGCTGATGCCGACGCCGGCGACGCGTCCGCGACCGCCGCGGCCGACCCAGCCGGCCAGGCCCAGACCGTCGACCCACGAGGTGTCGATGACGTCGTGGCTGAGCGAGCGGGCGGGGGCGCCACCGTCGGTGAAGGCGAGGACGTAGGGCCCCTGGAGGCCGAACCGCATCGGTTCGGTCTGGTTCTCCCCGTAGTAGAGGATCTCGTACAGCCCGGCGCCGTCCTCGTAGTGGTGGCGCATGAGTGAGCGGTAGAAGGGGCCGCCCGAGGCCTTCTCGTGGTTGCTGCGCACCATCCACATGCCGGTCTTGCCGTCGCTCCAGCCGACGTGGTCGTAGTCGATGACGCGCTGGTTGGAGTAGTGCTTGGAGCGGGTGGTGCCGTTGGGCTTGCGGCGGATGTCCTGGGCCTCGATGAGAGTGTCGGTGCGGGCGTCCCAGGTGTCGGGATTGTTGTTGGGGAACAGGCCGGGCTTGACGCGGACGATGTAGCGGGTGGCGGTGATGGAGGCGTCCGCCTTGTTCGTCCACATGTAGACGTTGTTCTCGCCGCGGCGGGCGGCGTAGTAGTGGTGCATCGTGCCGTGCACGACGGTGACCAGGATGGTGTCGCCGGACGTACGGATGCTCACGGACGAAGTGCCGAGCCCCGTCTCGACGTGGGAGTTCCGGTTGCCGTAGCCCTGGAACTCGGTGCCCTTGTAGACCAGGGAGGTCAGGTCGCCGTTGCGGTGGTCGACCTTGAAGACCAGGTCGGCGCCGGTGGTGATGACGTAGGCGCGCCCGTCGTTCCGGTACCCGAAGGCGCTGGGCGCCGCGTCGGCGCTGGCGAGCAGGGGGCCGGCGATGGCGGCGCCCCCGCCGAGGACGAGTCCGCCGGCGGCGGTTCTGAGCAGGACATCCCGGCGGGTCAGGCGCCGGCGACCGTGTGCGGCCATGGTTGTTCCGTTCGTGAGCAAGGAAGTGATGGAGCTGTAGTGCCTGGACGGCGGTGCGGCGGTGGTGGCCGGGCGGAGCCGGTTCACCACCGCCGCAGGTTGCCTTGCCTTCCGTTACCGGACGGTGCGGTAGGCGTTGTGGATCGTGCCGGTGTAGGTGTTGCCGGCGGTGTCGGCGAGGTTCGTCCTGAAGGAGACGGTGCCGGGGTTCTTCGGGTTGGTAAGGGTCAGGTAAGGCTTCCCGCTCGCCGCGCTGTGCACGGTGACCGGCTTCCAGGTGCGCCCGCCGTCGTACGACGCCTTCACCGTCAGCGACTTCAGGTGCCCCTTGGCCGCCGCCGGGCCCTGCAGGGACAGCGGGACGGTGATCCGGGCGCCCGCCTTCGCCGTGCCGGTCAGGCTCAGCTTCGGGTGGAAGCGGACGACGGACAGCGGCCAGGCGACCACCTCGGTCTCGGGAGTGTTCGCCGAGGTGAACGTCCACACGCCCTCGACGTGGTCACTGATCTTGTAGCCCTTGCTGCGGTCGGCGGTGATGGACAGCTTGTAGCGCGCCGTCCCGGCCCGCAGGTTGGCGTAGCTGTTCTGGCAGGTGTCCTCGGTGAAGTCGCCTATGACCTTGCTGCCGGAGGTGAGCCGGGTGCGGATCTGGATCTGCCGGGAGTAGGAGAAGTCGCCCGCCCCGTCGGAGAACATCGGCACGCACAGCGCGTAGTACCGGCCGACCCGCAGGCCGCCCACGATCTGCGTAGGTGTCACGATCGGGCCGTGGACACCGCCGTCCAGGGTGACGCGGTGCGTCCGGTTCGGCTCGAAGCGGCGCGGGGTGGTGAAGGCGGTCACGCCCTCTCCGTCGGTACCGTTCTGAGTCTGGGCGCCGAGATACCAGCGCATGCCGTGGTCGGCGGACAGGTACTGCACGACCGACGAGGTCGGCGCCGGCCGCAGGGGCCCTTCGAGGGGGAAGACGACCTGGTCGAGGGACGGCCAGCCGGGCATGGTCCACCAGGCTTGCGGCGAGGTCTCCGCCTTGGCCAGGGCCGTGGCGACGGAGGTGTTGACCCTGGCCATGCCCCGGGTGGAGGCGAAGGCACGGGTGAGGCCGTCGAAGAAGCCGCCGGCGCGGGTGGTCACCAGGGTGTACGACGGTGAGGTCGCGGTGCGCTGCCAGACGCCGCCGATCTGGGCGATGGCCAAGTTCGCGGGGGCTTTCGGGCCGACCTGGCCGAGGAAGGTGTCCTTGGCGTCGAGGCTGGCGCTGGCGGAGAAGTCGTAGGCCCGTTTGGCGCCGTGGGCGGCGAAGACGACCTGGCCGTCGCGCAGGGTGGCCCGGCGGTCCGGAGCGGTCACCTTCACCGGCTTGGCCTTGCGCCCGTCGAGGGCGACGGTGGTGTCATGGTCGAGCACGAGGTGGGGAGCGACCAACTGGGCGGACCGCCCGGCCGGGGTGGTGCTCGTGGCGCTGATCGCGTAGCGGCCCTTGGGCAGCCGCAGGGTGACCGTGCCGCGCTGCGCCTTGCCGTCGTCGTAGGGCGTGAACTGCTTGCCGGTGTCCAGGCCCGCCACGGTCACGTCGGGCTCGTTGTCGGGCTTGCCGTCCCGGCGGGTGGTGACCAGCTTCAGCGTGTGCGTCTCCACCGCGCGGTCGACGGCCACGGCGGTACGGACGCGCTGCCCGTCACCACTCGCGGTGACCGCGCCCGAGTACAGGCCGTCGGCGCTGCCGAGCCGGGTGTCGGCCGTGACCGTCGCCTTCGCGGTGCCGCCGGCCGGGACGGTCAGCCGGGCGGGGGAGACGGTGACCATGCCAGGGGGCGCGTCCTGGCCGTCGGGGCCGGTCGCGGTTGTGTCCAGGTCCAAGGTGACCGGCCGGGAGCCGTCGTTGCGGTAGGTGAGGGTTCTGGTGACCGGGATGTCGTCGTTGTGCGGCCAGGGGTCGGGTGTGCCGAAGTCGACCGAGGACGGCTCGCTGCTGACGGTGGCGCCGATCGCCCGGGTCAGGTCGACCCGGCCGGCACCGACGTCGTACGCAGTGACGCCGCTCAGCGTCCCGGCCGAGGCGGTGAGGGCGGACTTGAGCTGCTCGCCGGTCCAGCCGGGGTGCTCCTGGGCCACGATGGCGGCGGCGCCCGCGGTGTGCGGGGTGGCCATCGAGGTGCCGGACATCGACACATAGCCGGGCGCCTCGTCGTTGCCCTCGTGGCCGTGGGCGGCCTTCGCGGCGATGATGTCGACGCCGGGCGCGGCGATGTCCGGCTTGAGGCGGCCGTCGGCGGTGGGGCCGCGGCTGGAGAAGGAGGCGATCTTGTCGTGGCGGTCGACGGCGGCCACCGTCAGGGCCGCCGCGGCCGACCCGGGGGTGCCGAGGGTGGTGTCCGACGGGCCTGAGTTGCCTGCGGCTATCACGAACAGGGTGTGGGAGGAGGCCGACAGGTCGTTCACGGCCTTCTCCATGGGGTCGACGTCCGCGGTGTCAGGCGAGCCGAGGCTCATGTTGACGACCTTGGCGCCCTGCGCCACGGCCCACTGCATGCCGGCGATGATGTCCGAGTCGTCGCCGAAGCCCGTGTCGTCCAGGACCTTGCCGACGAGCAATTCCGCGCCGGGCGCCACGCCTTTGTACTTCCCGTCGCTCTTCGCGCCGGAGCCCACGATGGTGGAGGCGACGTGGGTGCCGTGGCCCTGCCGGTCGTCGGCGGAGTCGGAGCCGGTGAAGTTCCTGGCCTTGAGGATCCTGCCCTTCAGGTCCGGGTGGCCGGCGTCGACGCCGGTGTCCAGGACGGCGACCTTGACGCCCTTGCCGTCGTAGCCGGCCTTCCAGGCCGCCGGGGCACCGATCTGCGCGACCCCTCCGTGCGGGTCGGGAGCCGCAGTGTCCTGCGCGCTGATCCTGACCCGGCCGTCCAGCCACACCCGGTCGACACCGGGGGCGGCGGCCACGGCGGCCCGGCCGCCGACGGAGTCGGTCAACGCCCGCCACACCTTGCCCACGTCCGGCTTGTCGGCGGTCAGCGCGTCGCCGTTGACGGCCGGCAGCCGGTGCGTGACATCCGCCTCGGCGGCGAAGAGGGACTCCCTCGCGCCCTTCTGAACAGTGCTGGAGCCGGTGTAGGAGACGATCAGCGGCACCTGCTTGCGACGAGCGTCGTCGTAGCCGTCCTTGACCAGCTGCGTGACGTCGAACAGCCGGCGGTCCAGCTTGCCGCTGCCCAGCAGCCTCGTCGCGTCCAGCGGAACGACGTAGGTGTGCCCGGCGAAGCGCCGTACCGAGTACCCGACGCCGCTACGGCCCTTGCCCGGCCGTACCTCGACCACCCGGCCGCTGCCGTCCACACCGACGGTGTCACCGGTCAGCAGCGTCACGCGCGCGGCCGGCTTGGCCAGGCCTGGGTGGCCGCCCAAGGACGCGGCGGACCGGTCGGCCGGAGTGATCGGTGCGGCGGGGGCGACTGTCGCGGTCGCGGTGAGGCCGGCCAGGGCGAGTACGGCGGCGAGGCCGAATCCCGCCCTGCCATGTCCGTGCAGTCTCCTTCTCGTCCGCTGGTGCTTGTTCTGCAAAGGAAGGTCCCTTTCCCCGTGGTCGGTGCGTGGTCCGTACGCGGTCGCGTACGCGAGTGGAAGGGCGGCCCCGAGTCACCGAAGGGGGCATGGGTGACCGGGACCGCCTGCTGAAGGGCCGATGGCGAGGGAGTGCCACCGGCCGGCACCGACTCTGCGAGGCCGGGGAGTTGATAAGTAGGCCCTGACCAGCACTGAAAAATGCGGAGCGCCGACTGATGCGATGCGCATCGACCCCGACACAGCGCCGCGGTCCCCACCGAGTCGGGAACGCGCGCGGGCCCGCCGCGCGATACCCCGAACGCTCGGGATGTCCCGGGCGGTCGGGGGCGGCGTCAGCCGACGTTGTAGGCGTACGGACTGCCGGGTCCGGCGAAGCCCACGATGTCGGGTGCGACGGTGGGGGCGTGGGCCATCTCCATGTCGACGGGCTGGTCGGCGGTGCCGGATGCCGTCACAGCAGGCTGGAGTGCCGGGGCACGCGCCAGTACGCGGGGGTCGGGCAGGTCCAGATGGACGTCGAAGTCGGCCGGGCCACCCGCGGGGACGGTCCGTGTCCGCTCGGGCACCCCCGCGGAGGCGTAACTCCGACCGCTGAAACGGAGCTTGACCTGCCCTCGATAAGTTCCCAGTGGGGTGGTTCAACGTGTCTTCCGTGGTGGGCAAGGTGGTAGAGGTTGTACGGGGGTGGGGAGGTCAGTGCTTGCGGCGTTTGACGACGTAGGCGTACTGGTCGGGCCAGCGGGGCTCGGTGTCGAGCCTTCGGGGGCGGCGGAGTACATGCACATCGGGGACATCCACACCCGGTTGGGTATCTGAAGCGAACGCAGGGTGAGGGGAGTGAACAGGGAACTCATGCGCGTGGTGCTTCTTTTCGTGGTCGGTGATCGATGACAGCGCGGGCCTGGCTGCCGTCGTAGGTCAGGCGGTGATCGTGTGGAGGCCCGCGACGGGCGGGGCGTAGGCAGCTTCGAGGACCGTGGTGGTTTCCTGGGCGGTGGCTCCCTCGGCCGGATCGAAGGTGGCGTGCCAGCTGAGGAAGGCGCCACCGGTATCGGCGACGGGCTGGACGGCAGGCGTCGAGCAGTAGCTGCGGACCGGCAGCGGTGCCTGGAGGATTTCGTGTCAGCTTCCGGTCGGCCTCGTCCAGCGCCACGAGCCGTTCCCGGTAGGTGCTGCCGTCCGCCCCGGTGAGGAGGCGGACCGCACCGAGGGTGAGCCCGTTGCCGCCCAGATGATCTCGCTCGCCCGGATGGCCGGGTGCCAGTCGGGTAGGCCGTTGAACCGCCGGACGACGGCCCATGTCTAATCTGCGGAGCTGGTGAAGACTGAGCTCCAGTACCGCCTTTGCCGTCAGGCGGGCAGACGGGTGTCGATGACGAAGTTGGTCTCGATGAGCTGGCCGGGGAAGAACAGGTGGGCGACGCCGATGGTGCTGCTGGTGGGGCGGTGGTCGCCGAAGTAGGCCAGGTTGGCGGCCGCCATCGCGTTGTTGTACCTCGGCAGGTCAACGATGTACTGGGTCTCTGAGACGACCTGGTTGCGGGTGGCGCCGTAGTGGGCGAGGACCTTCTCGAAGTTGGCGAAGACCTGCGCGGTCTGGGCCTCGAAGTCATCCGCGTAGAGGAAGTTGCCCTCGTCGTCGTGGGAGAGCTGGCCCGAGACATAGATCGTATGGTCGACCTTGATGGCCTGGGCGAAGCCGAACTCGCGCTCGCCCGAGACGCCGTGGCTGTAGGAATCGATCGCAGTCATGGTGGCTGTCCTTCTCTGGTGGGGGGATGCGGGGGTGAGTTGTGGGGGCAGGCTCAGGCGGTGAGGCGGGCGACCGCGTCTGCGACGGGGGTGTCGCCGGAGGTCAGCTCGACGATGACGCGCCTGAGGGCGGGCTCGTGCAGGGCGGCGTCGATGAACGCGGCGACATCGTCGCGGTGCACGTCGCCGTACTCGACGGCCGGGCCCGCCGTGACCCGGCCGCTGCCGGGGGTGTCCAGCAGGGTTCCGGGACGGACGATCAGCCAGTCGAGATCGGTGCGCGTCAGGTACACGTCGGCGCTCTTCTTGACCTTGATGTAGTGCTCAAAGCCGTCACCGGCCTCGCCGCCGCGCAGGGCGTCGGGGAACACCGAGACGAGGACGAACCGCGTCACCCCGGCGAGCGCGGCCGCGTCGGCGGCCTTCTGCAGGCCCTTGCCGTCGATGAGGGTCGTCTTGTCCATGCCGGTACCGTGCGCACCGGCCGAGAAGACCACCGCGTCATGGCCCTGCATCTTCTGCGCGAGGTCGTCGACCGTGTCGGTGATGAGATCGCCGATCACCGGTATCCCGCCGGCCTCTCGCACGGTCTCGCCCTGAGCGGGCCCGCGATGCATGCCCGTCACCGAGTCTCCGCGTGCGGCAAGGAGTCGGGTGAGGCGGCGGCCGACTCCTCCAGCAGCGCCGATCTGGAACACGTTCATGGGTTCGTCCCGTCTTTCGAGTGGTGAGAGGGTGCGATGTCCGCCGGTCAGGCGGCGAACACCTGGGAGTCGTCGGCGAACGCTTTGAACTCCAACGCGTTGCCGGCCGGGTCGAGGAGGAACATCGTCCACTGCTCGCCCCTCTGGCCTTCGAAGCGCACGTAGGGCTCGATGACGAAACTGGTGCCCGCCGCGCGCAGCCGCTCGGCAAGCTGCTGGAAGGCCGGGATCGTCAGGATCAGCCCGAAGTGCGGTACCGGGACGTCGTGACCGTCGACCGGGTTGTGTATGCGCTGCGCGCGCTCCGGTGCCAGATGCGTGACGAACTGGTGGCCGTGCAGATTCCAGTCCACCCAGGTGTCCGCGCTGCGGCCCTGCTCCAAGCCCAGTACGTCGCCGTAGAAGCGGCGCGCGGCAGCCAGGTCGTCGACCGGCATGGCCAGGTGGAACCGAGGGATCGGGGAGTCGAGAACAGTCACGGCACTGCCTTTCCGAGAGTGGGTCCAGCGGGAGCGTGAACCTCATTGACTTAATGTTAACAATAAGACAATGAGTTGAATGTTAACATTAGGACGTAGATAGAGGAGGTGCAAGTTCAGACATGAGTGATCAGCGCAAGGTCTCCCCGGCCCGTCGCCGCGGCCTGTCGGACGAGGTCGCAGACCGGATCCGCGATGCCATCTTCAACGGGGCCTACGCCCCCGGCGCCCAACTGCGCGAGGTGGAACTGTCCGCCACGATGGACGTCAGCCGCGGTCCTGTACGTGAAGCACTGCGCGTACTGGAGCGCGAGGGACTGGTCCACTGCGCGTGGCACCGTGGGACGACAGTGACGACACTGTCTCCCGAAGATGTCGGAGAGCTCGACAGCCTGCGTGGCGCACTGGAAGACCTGGCTGTTCGTCAAGTGATCACGCGCGCCTCGGACGAGGACCTCACATCCCTCGCCAAGGCGGCCGAGGTCATGACGCACGTAACGGACGCCCACGAGATGGTGCGACTGGACATCGCTTTCCACGACGCCGTCTTCGCCGCCGCCGGCCACCGGCGCCTCGCCGACGCGTGGGACGGCATCCGGTGCCAGGTCCACCTGTTCCTGCTGACCCGGATCAACCTCAGCACCGACGGGTACCTCGGCTGCATCCCGCGCGAGCACCAGGGGCTCGTAACCGCGCTGCGCTCCCGCGACACCGAAACCACGCTTCGCCTCTTCGCCGCACATCGCCGCCACGCTGTCGACGTGGTGACCGGGAACACCGAACCGAACTGAGAGGGAGGTATGAGGTTGATATCTGATTTGCTGCTTTGTCGAGGATGAGCGGGCAGGTCGCGGCGACGCAGGGTGGAATCCCGCGTTCGGTGAGCCACTTGGGCTTCAGGCGGGTGTTGTTGATGGGGTTGTGCGCGATCTCCAGGTCCATCGCCTCGTACACCTGCCCCACCACCGGCCCTGGGCCACGTCATGGCTTTGGTTGTAGCGCAGCACTATCGGCTTTACGCCACCACCAGCAATGCCCATCTGACCACCCGCCGCCCGACGGTCCCACCGGAGACCACAGTAGAAAGGCTGGACAGACCGGCTGCTACCTCCTGCCCCCAAAGACGCTGGCGCGCTCGTCAACACGCGAACCAGCCCACAATCCCCATCGGTTGATCGAGGCTAAGCCTCCTGATCTGTGCCGACGCGCATGAACTCCTCACTCTCGCGGCTGATCACCGTGGCGAGTTCGTCGGGCATCGACAGGAACGGCGAGTGCCCGCTCGGCAGGTGGTCACAGACGACGTAGGTGGTCGGCATGTGACGCCACGCGGCGTCGGTTAGCGTCACTGCGCTCCGGCGAGGGACTTGTGTTCCAGCCGAGCGGCACAGGACTCCGCGATGTCCGTGGGCACGTCGTTGTAGAAGACGGGCAGTGGAGTGAGGGCGTCGACGTACCCTTCCTCCGGATGCAGATCCCACCAGGTCGGCGGCGGGCCGGTGAACAGGTCGGACACGCGCTGGCCGACATCGGCCACGAATGCGGCCACGTACACGACGCCGAGGACGTGCCGCTGCCCGCACACCGCCTGGGTCGTTGAGAGGCCACTGCCCGAGTGGGCCACGACGACGGTGGGCCTGTCGGCGCTCTTCGCCAACCCGGTTCTGATCGCTTCGACGTCCTCGGCGAAGCCGCCCAGCGCACTGAGGTCGGCCCCGCTAGACGGAAGAGCCACCGTGCGCACGGTACCGGGGAGTTTCGGGAGCAGTAGGTCCCAGGCCCACGGGCCATGCCATGCACCGTGCACGAGGAGCAGATCCGGTGAAGCTGCCGGGCCCCTGCGGGCAGACGACGTTGTCATGGGGCTCCCTCTCAGGCTGCGACTCGTGGTACGAAGCAGCCGGTTCGGCGGTTCTTCGGGTATAGCTCTGCGGCTTCCTGCTGCTGTTCAGAAGGAGCGGGCAGTGCGAGCGTTCAAGGTCCAGGTGCCTTGTGGTGGCCGGGTACTGGACTCGCCGTCGCGGAGGACGGGCTGGGTTCCAGGTGCTGGGCGGGATCGGGTTCGCCGCCGAACACCCGCGGCGCCGGTACCTGCGCCGGGCCGTCGTCCTGGACGGACTGCTGGGCAGTGCACGGGAGTTGACCCGTCAGGCCGGGGCGCTGCTGCGCGCGGAGGGCGCGGCGCCCCGGCAGGTGCGGCTGTGACTCACCAGGGCAGCGGACCGTTGGCGTCGAAGTAGCCCCCGGTCGGGCCGTCGGGACCGATCTGCGCCATGCGGACGATGACCTCGGCGCCCTCCTCGACGGACTGCGTGCCCGTGTTGTCGTTGAGGTCCGTCTTGATGAAGCCGGGCTCGACGGAGTTGATCCGCATGTCCGGGAACGCCTTCGCGTACTGCACGGTGAGCATGTTGACCGCGGTCTTGGACGCCGGGTAGGCGACGCCCGGGTAGAAGTGCGTGGGAGACTCGGGGGCGGAGAGGTTGGTCAGCGAGGCGAGGCCGCCGACGACGTTGACCACGACCGGTGCGGCCGAGCGCTGCAGCAGGGGCAGGAAGGCGTGGGTGACGCGGACGACGCCGAAGGCGTTTGTCTCGAAGGTGTCCCGCATCTGGTCGGCGGTCACGGTCGCGGCGGTGGGCTCACTGTGGGCGTCGGCCCTGCTCGCGGTTCCGGCGTTGTTGATCAGTACGTCGAGGCCGCCGTCGGCCGCGATGGTCTTGGCCGCGGCCTCGACCGTGGCGTCGTCGGTGACGTCGAGGAGGACGAACCGTGCGCCCAGCTGCTCGGCGGCCCGGCGTCCGCGCTCGGCGTCGCGGGCACTCACGTAGACGGTGTGACCTGCGGCGATGAGCTGGCGGGCGGTCTCGTGGCCGAGGCCCTTGTTGGCTCCGGTGATCAGTGTTGTCGTCATGCGTCCAGCCTCCGGTGCGGCGGCACGATCAGCCAGGAGACCCTTCTTCCTGGGACTGCGGGTACCAGGCACATGTACGGCCGACGGTGTTTCACTGGGGAACATGACGGCGACGGAACTCGGACAGGCGCTGCGGCGCTGGCGCGACCGGGTCACACCGGAGGCGCCGGGGCTGCCCTCCGGCGGTCACCGGCGCGCGGTCGGTCTGCGGCGCGAGGAACTGGCCCTGCTGGCCGGGATCTCGGCCGACTACATCACGCGCCTCGAACAGGGCCGGGCGGCCAACCCCTCCGGGCAGGTCGTCGAGGCGCTGGCCCGTGCGCTGCGGCTGTCGGGGGACGAGCGGGCATACCTGTTCGGGCTGGCAGGGCTGATTCCGCCCGGTCCCGACATGGTGCCCGGGTTCATCACGCCCAGCGTCCAGCGGCTGCTGGACCGGCTCGTCGACGCGCCCGTCGCGGTCTGTGACGCGGTCATGACGCTGCTGCTGGCCAACCCGATGTACGCGGCGCTGATGGGCGACCCGTCCGGCCTGCGCGGCGTGGAACGCAACGACGCGTGGCGCACCTTCATGGGTGCACCGACCCGGGTGCGGCACACCCCCGAGGAACGCAGCGCCTGCGAGGCCGGCATGGTCTCCCAGCTGCGGAGGACCGCCGCCCGCTATCCGGCGGACCGCCAACTGCGACGCCTGATCGCGGAGTTGCGCACCAACAGCGAGCGGTTCGCCGAGCTGTGGGACGCGGGCGCCGTGGGACGGTTCGAGGCCTGGCACAAGACGATCGAGCATCCGCAGGTAGGCCTGCTGACGCTGGACTGCGACCTGCTCCGGCTGGAGGAGAGCGACCTGTACATCCTCGTCTACTCGGCCGAGCCGGGCACCGGAGCCGCCGAGAAGCTGGAGCTGATCTCGGTGCTCGGCACCCAGAACCTGG
This sequence comes from Streptomyces cyaneus, assembly GCF_004028635.1. GTDB lineage: Bacteria > Actinomycetota > Actinomycetes > Streptomycetales > Streptomycetaceae > Streptomyces > Streptomyces cyaneus. The sequence continues at coordinate 163,488 of NZ_RQJW01000007.1, forward strand.
TCGCTCCGGGGCTCTGACCAGTTCGGACGTCTTGGTCAAGGAGGGGGCGAGCACGACAAGCCGATGCTGCCGTACGGCAGCACTCGTCGTCGGTGGCGTCCTTGTCGTGCAGCGGGCGAAGCCCGCCGGGCAGGGCCGGAGTTGGAACGTGTGCCGTCCGTGCATGTTGATGTGGGGGCGGACGAACGCGGAGAGACGGGCCATGTCCTCGTTCGGGGTTCGGTCGGGATGGACCACGTCAACGGAAGCGGCGGATCGCGCGCGGGCGGCGGAACCCCGAGAGTACGACGGCGCACCTCGCGCGTACGGCACTCACACCCCCGCCCTCACCCCGGACGGCACCACCGGGCCGACGGAACCGACCGCGCCCCCCTTCCTGCACAGGATTGTGCGACATCGACAACCTGGCCGGAGTCAGCACTTCCCGCCCGGCCGCCCGCCCTCAACGCCGGCTGCCGCACTGCAGTTGCACCGATGCGCTCCCCTCCCGCACTCCATTGCCAACCAGAACCGATCAGGCAGCGGCGAACTCTCGAAACCACAAGGTCAGAGGGGCATCCGCACGCACACTCCGGGGAACCACACCACCACAAACCTCCGACCTACGCATTGCGCCTGCGCAGGTCAACAGCCGCAATCCCGCCCGGACGACGCACCATAAATGCTAGAAAACCCCAGGTCAGAGGCCTGACCTGGGGTTTGAAATGAGCCGCCTTCGGGATTCGAACCCGAGACCTACGCATTACGAGTGCGTTGCTCTGGCCATCTGAGCTAAGGCGGCGCGCCGTCCGCACTATGGTGCGATCAGCAACGTCGGTAAGTCTACACAGTTTCCGGGGGTGCTCCGTACCACCCCCGGTCAGCCCCGTTCCGGCCCGGTTCCCAGCCCTCTCCGCCCCCTCCGCCCCCGGAGCGAGGGCTTCCGGGGACGGAGCAGGGCCGGCCGAGACGCTAGGAGCAGCGCTTGTCGTGGGTGGGTGGCGTGCCCCGGAGGAGATAGGCGTTGATCGTTTTGTCGATGCACCTGCTGCCCCGCCCGTACGCCGTGTGACCGTCGCCGTCATAGGTGAGCAGCCGGGCCGAGGAGAGCTGGCCGGAGAGGGCGCGGGCCCAGCGGTAGGGGGTCGCCGGGTCGCGGGTGGTGCCGACCACGACGATCGGCGCCGCGCCCCTCGCCTCGATACGGCGCGGCTCACCGGTGGGCGCCACCGGCCAGTACGCGCAGTTCAGGGTCGCCCAGGCGAGGCCCTCACCGAAGACGGGGGACGCCTTTTCGAAGGCGGGCAGGGCTTCACGGACGTCGTCGGGGGTGGCGAAGGCCGCCGGGAGATCCAGGCAGTTCACGGCCGCGTTGGCGAACATCAGGTTCGTGTAGCGGCCGTCGGCGTCGCGCTCGTAGTAGCTGTCGGAGAGGGCGAGGAGGCCCGCGCCGTCGTTCTCCTTCATGGCCGAGGCCAGCGCGTCACGCAGTTGCGCCCAGGCCCCCTCGTCGTACATCGCCGCGATCACGCCGGTGGTGGCGAGGGATTCGCCGAGTACGCGGCCGTCCGGGTCGCCGGTCGGGATGGGTCGCGCATCGAGCTTCCCGAAGAAGGCCTTGAGGTTCTTGCCGACGCCGCTCGCCTTCGTGCCCAGCGGGCAGTCCCGCTGTCGCACACAGTCCCTGGCGAAGGCCTGGAACGCCGTCTCGAAGCCGGCCGTCTGGTCGAGGTTCATTCGACGGGCCGGCAGGGAGGGGTCCATGGCTCCGTCCAGGACCAGCCTGCCCACCCGGTTCGGGAAGAGCCCGGCGTACGTCGCCCCGAGGAAGGTGCCGTACGACGCCCCCACATACGTCAGCTTCTCGTCGCCCAGCGCCGCCCGCAGGATGTCCATGTCCCGGGCCGCCTCGGCGGTGGAGACATGGCGCAGGAGGCCGGGCGCATCTGCTCCGCACCCTTCCGCGAACCTCTTGTAGGTGGCGACGAGTGCGCCGGCCTCCTTCTCGTCGTCGGGCGTGAAGTCCGTCTGCGTGTACCTGTCCATCTGGCGACCGTTCAGGCATTTGACGGGCTCGCTGCGGGCGACTCCGCGCGGGTCGACCGCGACCATGTCGTACCGCGCACGTACGTCGGTCGGGTAGCCGATCCCCGCGTACTGCTGGAGGTAGGCGATCGCCGAGCCGCCCGGGCCGCCCGGGTTCACGAGCAGCGACCCGAGCCGCGCGCCCGGTCCCGTCGCCTTCTTGCGGGCCACGGCGAGCCTGATGTCCCCGGCGCCCGGCTCCGCGTAGTCGAGCGGCGCCTTCATCGTGGCGCACTGGAAGCCGGGCGTCCCGCAGCTGCGCCAGGTCAGCTTCTGCCCGTAGTACGGCGTGAGCGCGGCCGGCGTCGACCGCGGCAGTGCGGCCAGCGCCGCCTCGGCCGCCGGGTTCCCCGGGTGCGTCGATCCGCCGGAGGTGCAGGCGGAGGCGAGCAGCGCGGCGACGGCGAGGAAGGTGCCGACCGCGCGGACTCGCCGGAGGTTCGGGCGGCGGGTACGTGGGCCGTGCCCGGTCGGGCTCGGGTCTGTGCTGACTGGAGTGCGCCTGGTGTGCATCAAGCGAGCGTAACTCTGTGCAGTGGCTCGGATGCTGTGCGTGCACATCACGGCTCGTACGGGTTACATGGTCGGCCTCCTGTTGATCACTTGCGGGTGAGAGAGGTCGGACGAGTGGACGCGGGCGGCCGGTTCAGCCCGCTCTGAGTGCCATGGTCATCGCCTCCACCGCGAGCAGCGGCGCCACATTGCGGTCGAGGGCGTCGCGGCAGGCGGCGATCGCCTCGATGCGGCGCAGCGTGGACTCCGGGGCGCTGTCGCGGGCGAGGCGCTCCAGGGCGTCCTCGGCATCGGTGTTGGCGAGGGCGACGCGGGAGCCGAGCTGGAGGGCGAGGACATCGCGGTAGAAGGCGGTGAGGTCGGTCAGCGCGAGGTCGAGGCTGTCGCGCTGCGTCCGCGTACGGCGCCGCTTCTGCTTGTCCTCCAGCTCCTTCATCACGCCCGCCGTGCCGCGCGGCATCCTGCCGCCCTGGGCCGCGCCCAGCGCCGCCTTCAGCTCCTCGGTCTCCTTGCCGTCCATCTCCTCGGCGAGTTGCTTGGCGTCCTCGGCGGCGGCGTCCACGAGTTCCTGGGCTGCCTTGAGGCAGCCGCCGACGTCGCCGACCCGGAGGGGCAGCTTGAGGACGGCGGCCCGGCGCTCACGGGCGGCCGGGTCGGTGGCCAGGCGGCGAGCCCGGTCCACGTGGCCCTGGGTGGCGCGGGCCGCGGCGGCGGCGACCTCGGGCTCGATGCCCTCCCGTCGTACGAGCATGTCGGCGACGGCGTCGACCGAGGGCGTGCTCAGGTTCAGGTGGCGACAGCGGGAGCGGATGGTGGGCAGGACGTCCTCGATGGAGGGGGCGCAGAGCAGCCAGACCGTGCGGGGGGCGGGCTCCTCCACGGCCTTCAGGACGGCGTTGGCCGACTTCTCGTTCAGCCGCTCGGCGTCCTCGACGAGGATGATCTGCCACCGGCCGTTCGCCGGCGAGGTGAACGACTTGCGGACGGTGTCCCGCATGTCGTCGGCGAGGATCTGGGTGCCGACGGCGGCGACGGTGGTGACGTCGGCGTGCGTGCCGACGAGCGCCGTATGGCACCCGTCGCAGAACCCGCATCCGGGGGCGCCGCCGAGCGCCCGATCCGGGCTGACGCACTGCAGGGCGGCGGCGAAGGCCCGCGCCGTCTGATTCCGCCCCGCCCCGGGCGGCCCCGTGAACAACCAGGCGTGCGTCATCTTGGACGCCTCGGGGGGAGGCGCGTCGGCAGCGGCGGCGGTGACGAGGGCATCGGCGTCCCGAGCGGCAGCAGCCAGCTGCTCACTCACCCTCTCCTGCCCCACCAGGTCGTCCCACACGCTCATGGGTCACGCCGCCCTTCCGTCACATATCGCGTCGCGGATTCCATTGTGGGGGGCGGCACTGACAACGGGGTCAGGGCGAACGAAGGCGGGACGAACGAAGGCGGGGTGGAGGTCGGACGCCGACAGCGCCAGTTCAACAGCGCGCACCGGCCCGACAGCCTGTGGGGCCGAACCTCGCGGCACGGCAAGGCCGACTCACCGCCGGTTCAGCAACCGATCTCAGGGCCACCCGACCTCAGCGCCGCCGGCCCCGTCCCCGGCCACCCTCGTCGTCGTACTCGTCCTCACGCGGCCCCAACAGCTCATCCGCCAGCGTCGGCAGATCGTCCAGCGGGGTCTCCTCGGCCCAGTCGGACCGAGCCCTGCGCCGGGGCGCCCCCGACTCGTCGACCTGAGGCATCTCGCGCGTACGTTCCTGGTCCCGGAAGTACCCCGGCGGAATCCGATCGGCAGACGCCTCGCCCGACACCTCGCCCGATCCCGACCCCGCCCCCGACACGGGAGGCAGCACCGCAGTCTCGTCCGCGGCCCCCGGAGGAACCGGCGGAAGCACAGCGGTCTCATCGGCAGCACCCGGCACCACCGGCGGAAGCACAGCCGTCTCGTCCGCCGCCCCCGAAGGCACCGGCGGCTGCGGCAGCTTCGCCGTCACCTCGGATTCGGATTCCCCGGAAGGACGGTCGCCGGAAGTGCGGTCACCGGCAGGACGGTCACCGGAAGAACCCTGACCGCCAGGCTCCCGCCGCTCCTCACCCCGCACCGGCCGCAACACAGTCGTCTCGTCCGACGCCCCACCTGGCACCTTCCCCGGCGTCACCATCGGCGTGGGCACCGTCGCCGCGTCCCCAGGAGCAGCCGCGGCCGCAGGCCCCGTCGGCCTCGGACCCGCCTGCGCCGACGCCGCCGCCTGCTCGGCCAGCCGCCGCGCCTCCTCGGCCCGCAGCAGAGCTTCCTCGGCCTTGCGCTGCTTCTCCAGGCGGAGCGCCTCCGCCTCGGCCCGCAGCCGGGCCTCTTCCTCGGCCTGCTTGCGGCGTCGCTCCTCGTCGGCCTTGCGGCGCGCTTCTTCCTCGGCGCGCACCTTCTCCTCCGCGAGGAGCCGCTGGCGCTCCTCCTCGGCACGCCGACGCGCTTCCTCGGCCCGCTGCCGGGCCTCCTCCGCCTGCCGTTCGGCCTCGCGCCGCTGCGCCTCCTCCAGCTCGCGCCGCTTGCGCTCCTCCTCCTCGGCACGCAGCCGGGCGAGCTGCTCCTGGCGCTCACGCTCCAGGCGCTCCTCCTCGGCCTTGCGGGCGGCCTCCTCCTCGGCCTTGCGGCGGGCCTCCTCCTCGGCCTTGCGCCGAGCCTCCTCCTGCGCCTGGATCTCCGCCTCGGACAGCGGCAGCATCTGGTCGAGCCGATGCCGGACGACCGTCGTGACGGCCTCGGGCTCCTGGCCCGCGTCCACCACCAGGTACCGCCCGGGGTCGGCCGCGGCCAGCGCCAGGAAGCCGGACCGCACGCGCGCGTGGAACTCGGCCGGCTCCGACTCCAGCCGGTCCGGCGCCTCGGTGAAGCGCTCGCGGGCGATCTCCGGCGAGACGTCCAGCAGCACGGTCAGATGCGGCGCGAGTCCGTTCGTCGCCCAGCGGTTGATGCGGGCGATCTCCGTCGGGGACAGGTCACGGCCCGCCCCCTGGTAGGCGACCGAGGAGTCGACGTACCGGTCGGAGATCACGACCGCGCCCCGCTCCAGGGCGGGCCGGACCACCGTGTCGACGTGCTCCGCGCGGTCCGCCGCGTACAGCAGCGCCTCCGCCCGGTGTGACAGCCCCGCACTCGACACGTCCAGCAGGATCGACCGCAGCCGCTTGCCGACCGGCGTCGCGCCCGGCTCGCGCGTGACGACGACCTCATGGCCCTTGCCCCGGATCCACTCGGCGAGCGCCTCGGCCTGGGTGGACTTCCCGGCGCCGTCTCCGCCCTCCAGGGCGATGAAGAAGCCGGACGTCGCGGGCACCTGCTCCGGGTCGTCCCCGCCGAGCAGCGCGTCCCGCAGGTCCTGCCGCAGCGGCACACCGGAACGGTCGTCGACCTTGGCCAGCACCAGCACGGCCACCGGCAGCAGCAGCGCCCCGACCAGCATCAGCGTGAACGCCGCACCGCCGTGCGCGAAGACGAACTTGCCGCTCTCCAGCCGGTGCGGCCCGATGAGCGCGGCCACGCTGGGCGCGATCACCGCACCGAGGGCCACACACACCCGTACGACCGCGTGCAGATGCTCGGTCGTCCGCGGCCGCCGGAATTCCTCGGCCTCCTGGTCGAGCAGCGTGTGCCCGGTGTTGGCGGCGACGCCGGCGCCGATCCCGGCCAGCGCGACGATCAGCAGCACGGTGGTGACGTCTGGGACGAGTCCCGCGGCCAGCAGTGCGATGCCGGTGAAGGCGATCGCCAGCGCCAGCAGCCGGCGCCGCGACAGGGCGGGCACCACGGAGGGCGCCGTACGGATGCCGACGACCACTCCGCCGGTCAGCGCGAGCACCAGCAGGCCGTACAGCACCGGCCCGCCGCCGAGGTCCTTGGCGTGCAGCACGGCCACGGCGACCGCCGCGGCCACCGCTGCGGCGACCGCCGCGCACGCCGTCACCAGCAGCGGGATGGCGCCGGTACGGCCCTTGTCGACGCCGGCGCCCGTCTTGGGGCGGCGCAGGCCCTCCAGCGGCGACCGCGCGCGCGGGGTGCGCGTGTCGGGCAGCTCCAGGAAGGTCAGCACGGACAGGGACGCGGCGAACAGACCCGCCGCGACATACGACGCGAGGGCGGCCTGGTGCTGGTCGAACCAGTCGAGTCCGGCACCCAGGAGGTTGTTGAGCAGGGCGGCGACGACGAGTGCGGCGGCGGCCAGGGGGATCGCCACGAAACTCGTACGCAGCGACAGGCGGCGCAGGGCGTCCATGTGGTCCGGCAGCGGTCGTACCGTCGCGCCCTCCGGGGGCGGGGGCGGCAGCAGCGCGGGCGCCGCGCTCTCCCGGCACACCGTCCAGAAGCGCTCGGCGACGCCGGTCACGAAGACGGTGACCAGGAGGACGGCCAGCGCGTTGTCCGGCGTCCAGTCGATCCACAGGGGCGCGATGATCAGCAGGGCGACCCGCAGGCCGTCTGCGCCGACCATGGTCCAGCGCCGGTCGAGCGGGCCTTCCTGGGAGGTCAGCGACGTCAGGGGCCCGAGGAGTACGGCGCCGAAGAGCAGCGTCGCCAGGATGCGCACGCCGAAGACGGTCGCCACTGCGAACGCCACGCCCCGGTACCCGCCGCCGAACGAGCCCTCGGCGATCGCCGCCTGAAGGGCCAGCAGGACCAGCACAAGGAGGGCGAGCAAGTCGCCGACACCGCCCACCAACTGCGCGCTCCACAAGCGCTTCAGCTGCGGTCGGCGCAGCAGGGCGCGGACGGCACGCTCGCGGGAGTCCGCGGCAAGGGCGTCGTCGGAGGCGGGGTGGGGGGCCGTTGGCTGCTCGGCTCGCGTCATGCTTTCAGCCTATCGGGACCTACTGACAGCCCGACGCGCACGCCCGAACGTACGCGCGCCCCGACACCAAACTGATGCCGAGGCGTTCGTTTTGCGAACCGGAAGTGAAGAACCGGACCCTCAACCGGGCTCAGAAAGAGCCCCGTTGCCAGTCCGGTCCTTGCGGCTCAGTCCTCGCTCGCCGACTTCGAAGCAGCCGCCTTCTTCGCGGTCGTCTTCTTCGCGGCCGTCGTCGTCTTCTTCGCCGCGGTCTTCTTGGCGGCCGTCTTCTTGGCCGGGGCGGCCTTCTTGGCGGTCGTCTTCTTCGCGGGGGCCTTCTTCGCCGTCTTCTTGGCGGGCCCCTTCGCGCGCTTCTCGGCGAGCAGCTCGAAGCCGCGCTCCGGGGTGATCGTCTCGACGCTGTCGCCGGAGCGCAGGGTCGCGTTGGTCTCCCCGTCGGTGACGTACGGCCCGAAGCGACCGTCCTTGACGACGACCGGCTTCTCGCTGACCGGGTCCACGCCCAGTTCCTTCAGCGGCGGCTTGGCGGCCGCGCGCCCACGCTGCTTGGGCTGGGCGTAGATCGCCTGCGCCTCCTCCAGCGTGATCGTGAAGAGCTGCTCCTCGGACTGGAGCGAGCGCGAGTCCGTGCCCTTCTTCAGGTACGGGCCGTAGCGGCCGTTCTGCGCGGTGATCTCCACGCCGTCCGCGTCGGTGCCGACGACGCGCGGCAGCGACATCAGCTTGAGCGCGTCCTCGAGCGTCACCGTGTCCAGCGACATCGACTTGAACAGCGAGGCCGTACGCGGCTTGACGGCGTTCTTGCCGGTCTTCGGGGTGCCCTCGGGGAGCACCTCGGTGACGTACGGGCCGTAGCGGCCGTCCTTGGCGACGATCGCGTGGCCGCTCTCCGGGTCGGTGCCCAGCTCGAAGTCGCCGCTGGGCTTGGCCAGCAGCTCTTCGGCCAGCTCGACGGACAGCTCGTCGGGCGCCAGGTCGTCCGGGATGTCGGCGCGCTGGTGCTGCTCGGTGTCCTTCTCGCCGCGCTCGATGTACGGGCCGTAGCGCCCGACCCGCAGCACGATGTCGTTGCCGACCGGGAACGACGACACCTCACGCGCGTCGATCGCGCCCAGGTCGGTCACCAGCTCCTTGAGGCCACCGAGGTGGTCCCCGTCGCCGTTGCCCGCCTCGGCCGCGCCGCCGTTGTGCGTGCCCTCGCCGAAGTAGAACCGCTTCAGCCACGGCACGGACTGGGCCTCACCGCGGGCGATGCGGTCGAGGTCGTCCTCCATCTTGGCGGTGAAGTCGTAGTCGACGAGCCGCCCGAAGTGCTTCTCCAGGAGGTTGACCACGGCGAAGGAGAGGAAGGACGGGACGAGCGCCGTGCCCTTCTTGAACACATAACCGCGGTCGAGGATCGTGCCGATGATCGACGCGTACGTCGACGGGCGGCCGATCTCGCGCTCTTCCAGCTCCTTGACCAGCGAGGCCTCGGTGTAGCGGGCCGGGGGCTTGGTGGCGTGCCCGTCGACCGTGATCTCCTCGGCACTGAGCGCGTCGCCCTCGGCGACCTGCGGCAGCCGGCGCTCACGGTCGTCCAGCTCGGCGTTCGGGTCGTCGGCGCCCTCGACGTAGGCCTTGAGGAAGCCGTGGAAGGTGATCGTCTTGCCGGAGGCGCTGAACTCGACGTCCCGCCCGTCGGCCGCCGTGCCGCCGATCTTGACCGTGACCGAGTTACCGGTCGCGTCCTTCATCTGGGAGGCGACCGTCCGCTTCCAGATCAGCTCGTAGAGCTTGAACTGGTCGCCGGTCAGCCCGGTCTCGGCAGGCGTGCGGAAGCGGTCGCCGGAGGGGCGGATCGCCTCGTGGGCCTCCTGCGCGTTCTTGACCTTGCCGGCGTAGGTGCGCGGCTGCGGCGGCAGGTAGTCGGCGCCGTACAGGTGCGTGACCTGGGCACGAGCTGCGGCGACGGCGGTGTCGCTCAGCGTCGTGGAGTCCGTACGCATGTAGGTGATGTAGCCGTTCTCGTACAGCTTCTGCGCGACCTGCATGGTGGCCTTCGCGCCGAAGCCGAGCTTGCGGCTCGCCTCCTGCTGCAGCGTCGTCGTACGGAACGGGGCGTACGGCGAGCGGCGGTACGGCTTGGACTCGACGGACCGGACGGCGAACTGCGTCTGCTCCAGGGCGGCGGCCAGGGCGCGGGCGTTCGCCTCGTCGAGGTGGAGGGTGTTCGCGCTCTTGAGTTGTCCCAGGGAGTCGAAGTCGCGGCCCTGCGCGACCCGCCTGCCGTCGACGGTCTGCAGGCGGGCGACCAGCGACGACGGGTCCGACGAATCCCCCGCGCGGCCGGTCGCGAAGGTGCCCGTCAGGTCCCAGTACTCAGCAGAACGAAACGCGATGCGCTCGCGTTCCCGCTCCACGACAAGTCGTGTGGCGACCGACTGGACACGGCCGGCCGACAGGCGCGGCATGACCTTCTTCCACAGGACCGGCGAGACCTCGTAGCCGTAGAGGCGGTCGAGGATGCGGCGGGTCTCCTGGGCGTCGACGAGCTTCTGGTTGAGCTGGCGCGGGTTGGCGACAGCGGCCTGGATCGCGGCCTTGGTGATCTCGTGGAAGACCATCCGCTTGACCGGGACCTTGGGCTTGAGCACTTCCTGCAGGTGCCACGCGATGGCCTCGCCCTCGCGGTCCTCATCGGTGGCGAGGTAGAGCTCGTCGGAGTCCTTCAGCAGGTCCTTGAGCTTCTTGACCTGGGCCTTCTTGTCGGCGTTGACGACATAGATCGGCTCGAAGTCGTGCTCTACGTCCACGCCGAGGCGGCGGACCTCGCCGGTGTACTTCTCCGGCACCTCCGCGGCGCCGTTGGGGAGGTCGCGGATGTGCCCGACGCTCGCTTCGACTACGTAGCCGGGGCCCAGGTAGCCCTTGATCGTCTTCGCCTTGGCAGGCGACTCGACGATGACGAGTCGGCGGCCGCCCTGTGCGGTCTCGCTGGTCGGGGACAACTTCGCTCTTCTCTCCGGTCGACGCTGGGGCCTTCCCAGGGTCAAGCGGCTCCGGGGAGGTGCAGGTGCGTTCCCGCGCCCGCCGTGGCAGCGGCTGCTTTCACAGCCGGTGCGTGCTCTCGGTGTGCCGGGTGAAAGCTCTCGTAGCGGAGCTACCAGGGCCTTCGGCCGGTGCGGCGAGAGTGCGTGCCGGGCGGCGCGGGTCGTGCCTGCACCTCCCCGGGGTCGCTTAGGGCCCGGGGTCGGGTGGTGGTGACGCTGCGGAGTGTGACGGTACATCCCGCCCCGTTGTCAAACGGGAAAAGCCCGCAACGGCCACTCGAACGGTAACCCGACTTCCGCCATTCCTGCCGCCCGGAGTGCCCACCGGCCTTTTCGAGCCTTTCCGGAAGAGGCCCTCCCAATTATCTGCCGCGCAGCTCGCGGGCCGTTCTCAGAGGCGGGTGAAGCACCACGTTCCGAGGATCAACGCGATCACCGAGGCGAGGCCCGCAAGCGTCGCCGATGCGACGGGGCTCACATTGTGGGCGACGGGCCGGCGCTGTCGCACCCGGACTGCGGTCCACACCAGCAGCCCGCCTCCGAACAGGGCGAACACGACCCCGGCGAAGATCGCCGGTCCCCTTTCCATGGTTCCGCTTGCCCCATTTCTCCCGTCCGCGAGTGCCCAGCCCGGCGAGGCTGACACGCGCGGACGGCGCACAGGCGAACCTCAGGTGAACGCGGGGCCGACACGGCTGTGGACTCGCCGGGCCATCCGGACCCAACTGCCACGTCGACCCATACGAACCCAACTGCCACACCGGGCCATGCGGACCCAACTGCCACGCCAGCCCCATCAGGCCCACCGGACCCCGTGCCTCGCCGACCTCACCCCGGACGCGGGTATCTTTCCGGTCGTCTTCTCGCCGGCCCTGCCGACCGTGATCGACTCGAATTTGTCGCCACACAGCTCGGTGACGTTCTCGGAGCCGTTCTTGTGGCTCATTTCACCGCCCACGTGATGATCGTCGACGGAATGCGGTGCCCGACGGTGAGCCCCCCGGCACGGTGAGCTCGATTCCGGACACCTGAACGGGCGCCAGCGGCCCCGAGCGCCGTACGACCGCCCGGAGGTCCACCGCACCGGGCACGTACTCCACGTACCCCATGAGGGCCCGCGGCAGCCCGTCGGGCGGACCCTCGGCAGACTCACCGCGCCGGTTCGAGGAACCCCAGCTCCACCAGCAGCCGGATCTGCCCGGGCGTACGGTCGCGGAGCAACACCGGGTCCTCGCCCATCAGTTGGGCGATCGCGTCCACAATGCGGCCCGCGCTCAGCGAACCGTCGCACACGCCCGCGAACCCCGCGCCGACCGTGTCCACCTGAGTGGCCCGGCGCATTCCGCGGTGCTGGCGCAGTACGACGTGCTCCGGGTCCTCGGCGCCGGGCATTCCGATCTGCTCCTGCACGACCTCGCCGACGAGCTTGAAGTGGTCCGCCAGCAGGGCCGCGTCGTCGCGGGCGCGCAGGTAGTCGAGCCGGTCGAAGTGCGCCCGCACCGTGTCGCCGAGCGGCTGCTCGACCGGATGCGGCCACTCCTCCACCGTGATCGAGGGCACGGCCGCCGACGCCTTCCGTAGCGTGATCCACCCGAAGCCCACGGCCTTCACCTTGCGCGCCTCGAACTCGTCCAGCCACGCGTCGTACCGCGCCTGGTACTCGGCCACGTCACCCCGGTGGTCACCGGCGTCCCTGAGCCACAGCTCGGCGTACTGCGTGATGTCCTGGACCTCGCGCTGCACGATCCAGGCGTCGCACCCGCGCGGCACCCATGACCGCAGCCGGTCCTGCCAGTCCTCCCCTTCCACGTGCTGCCAGTTGGCGAGGAACTGCGCGAACCCGCCCTCGTTCAGCCGCTCCCCTGCCCCCTGAACGATCGACCGGCACAGATCGTCCCCGCTCATCCCGCCGTCGCGATACGTCAGCCGCGCGCCCGGCGAGATCACGAAGGGCGGGTTCGACACGATCAGGTCGTACGTCTCGCCGTTCTTGAGCGGCTCGAACAGCGAGCCCTCCCGCAGGTCCGCGGCCGGGGCGCCGGACAGCGCGAGCGTCAGGGCGGTGATGTGCAGCGCGCGCGGGTTGAGATCGGTCGCCGTCACGCGCGTGGCGTGCTGTGCGGCGTGCAGCGCCTGGATGCCGGAGCCGGTGCCGAGGTCGAGGGCGGAGGCGACGGGCGTACGGACGGTGATGCCGGCGAGGGTCGTGGAGGCGCCGCCGACGCCCAGGACGACCGCTGTATCTGCCTGACGGCCGTTACTGCCGCTGCCGCCCGCTCCACCGACCGCGCACCCGAGGTCGGACACGATGAACCAGTCCTCGCCTGCGGGCCCGCCGTACGGCCGTACGTCCACGGTCGCCGCGAGGTCGTCTCCGGAGTCGCCACCGGCCCGGACCAGCCACCCGCTCTCCAGGCACGCGTCTACGGGCAGTACGTCCGCCACGCGCGCGTGCGGCACGGGTTGCTGCAACAGGAAGAGCCGTACGAGCGCCTCGAGCGGCGTGTCCCCCCGGGTCGCCCGGAGCGCGGGCACGGTCTCGCTCCGGGCGAGCGCCGTGTACGCGGGCGCGCCGAGCAGCTCTAGCAGCCCGTCGGCGGTGAAGGAGGCCCCGAGCAGGGCATCCCTCAGCCGGGCGGCGACATCGGGACGGTCGGAGGCGGGCAGGGCAGACAGGCTGGAGTCACTCACGCCCTCATTGTGACCCGCGCCGCCCCCTGAGGGTGGCTCAGCTGTCGGTGGCCGCGGCCGACGTGGACGCCGAAGCGGCCGCCTTGCAGCCCTCCTGCGACGTCAGCGCCTTCTTGGTGTCGCCCGACTCCAGCTTCTTCAGCGCCTTGATCGCGCTCTTGCGCTGCGTCTCCACCTGCTTCATCTCGGCCGACACGTCCTTCAGACCGGACGCGAACTTCGCCTGGTCCTTCGTGTTCAACCCGTCGACCTGCTTCTTCAGGTCGGCGTATGCCGCGGAGAGGGCGGTGAGCTTCTTGACGACGTCCCGCTGGACCGTCGCGCCGTCCTTGACCCCAGGAGGCGCCCCGGCGTTGCTGATGAGCGTCGCGCGCGCCTTGTAGCCGTCGGCCAGGTCCTGGAAGGCCTTGGAGTCGGCCTGCTGGAGCTCCTTGGGCGTGCTGGTGGTGTCCTTGGCCGCCTTGGTGATCTCGACGTAGGCCGCCGAGATCTTCGCGTTCTGGGCGGGCACGGCGTCGCAGACCTGCTTGGCCCAGGCGTCCAGCTCCGGGTTGCCCTCGTCGCTCGTGCATCCCGTCAGCGCCAGTACCAGTACCGCACCGCCGGACAGTGCGGCCGCGAGCTTCTTGTTCACCGGTTCGGTTCCTTCCGTGGCTCTCGGCCACCGGACCTTACACGTCGGGCGCTGGACGGCCATGCCCCCAATGGCCCATCTGCGGCTTTTAATGCGATTTACACCAAGTGAGAGAAGGGTCACGGCAAGGGCGTGAACAAGCACGACGCGGGCGGGCGGCACGTCAATGCGCGCCGCCCGCCCGCCTCTTGAGCTGGGCTGTCGTAAGACCGCCTACGAAACCACCGCGGGATCGACCGGTTTGGCCACCCTGTCGGCGTTGCCTTCGTCACCCATGGCGATGCCTCGCCGCTTGGAGACGTAGACCGCGCCGACGATCACGAGGAGCGACAGCACGGCGATCGTGACCCGTACGCCGACGTTCTTGTCCTCGCCGTAGCTGAACTGGATGACCGCGGGCGCGATGAGCAGCGACACCAGGTTCATCACCTTCAGCAGCGGGTTGATCGCGGGACCGGCGGTGTCCTTGAAGGGGTCACCGACCGTGTCGCCGATCACCGTGGCGGCGTGGGCCTCGCTGCCCTTGCCGCCGTGGTGGCCGTCCTCGACGAGCTTCTTGGCGTTGTCCCAGGCGCCGCCGGAGTTGGCGAGGAACACCGCCATCAGCGTGCCGGCGCCGATCGCGCCCGCCAGGAACGCGCCGAGGGCGCCGACGCCGAGCGTGAAGCCGATGAAGATCGGCGCCATCACGGCGAGCAGACCGGGCGTCGCGAGCTCCCGGAGCGCGTCCTTGGTGCAGATGTCGACGACCCTGCCGTACTCCGGCTTCTCGGTGTAGTCCATGATCCCGGGGTGCTCGCGGAACTGTCGCCGCACCTCGTACACCACGGAACCCGCCGACCGCGACACGGCGTTGATCGCGAGCCCCGAGAAGAGGAAGACGACCGCCGCGCCCGCGATGAGGCCGACGAGGTTGTTGGGCTGCGAGATGTCCATCATCAGGCTCATCGGCGCTCCTTCGCCGCTGAGTTTCTCGCCCACGTCCCGCGCGCCGGTGGTGATGGCGTCGCGGTACGACCCGAAGAGCGCCGCTGCCGCCAGGACGGCGGTGGCGATGGCGATGCCCTTGGTGATGGCCTTGGTGGTGTTGCCGACCGCGTCCAGGTTGGTGAGCACCTGGGCGCCCGCACCCGTGACGTCGCCGGACATCTCGGCGATGCCCTGCGCGTTGTCGGAGACCGGCCCGAAGGTGTCCATGGCGACGATCACGCCGACCGTGGTGAGCAGGCCGGTGCCGGCCAGCGCCACCGCGAACAGCGCCAGCATGATCGACGTACCGCCGAGCAGGAACGCCCCGTAGACGCCGAGGCCGATCAACAGGGCGGTGTAGACGGCCGATTCGAGACCGACCGAGATACCGGCGAGGACGACGGTGGCCGGGCCGGTCAGCGAGGTCTTGCCGATGTCCATGACCGGACGCCGGTTGGTCTCGGTGAAGTAGCCGGTCAGCTGCTGGATGACGGCGGCCAGCAGGATGCCGATCCCCACCGCGACGAGCGCGAGGATCCGCGGGTCGCCGTCCTTGCCCGCGATCGCGGCGTCGGTGACGCCGTCGAGGTCGGCGTACGACGACGGCAGGTAGATGAACACGGCAGCCGCGACCAGCACGATCGAGATCACCGCGGAGATGAAGAAGCCACGGTTGATCGCGGTCATGCCGCTGCGGTCGGAGCGGCGCGGGGCCACTGCGAAGATGCCGATCATGGCTGTGATCACGCCGATCGCGGGCACGATCAGCGGGAAGGCGAGCCCGGCGTCACCGAACGCCGCCGACCCGAGGATCAGTGCGGCGACCAGGGTCACGGCGTACGACTCGAACAGGTCGGCCGCCATGCCCGCGCAGTCGCCGACGTTGTCGCCCACGTTGTCGGCGATGGTCGCGGCATTGCGCGGGTCGTCCTCCGGAATGCCCTGTTCGACCTTGCCGACCAGGTCGGCGCCGACGTCGGCGGCCTTGGTGAAGATGCCGCCGCCGACACGCATGAACATCGCGATCAGCGCGGCACCGAGACCGAATCCTTCGAGCACCTTCGGCGCGTCGGCCGCGTACACGAGCACCACACAGGAGGCGCCCAGCAGACCGAGCCCCACCGTGAACATGCCGACGACGCCGCCCGTTCGGAAAGCGATCTTCATGGCTTTGTGCGAGACGGCGGTGAGATCCTTTTCCGGCTCTCCCGGCGCCGGGGTCGCTTCCCGTGCGGCTGCGGCGACGCGCACATTGCTGCGTACGGCGAGCCACATGCCGATATAGCCGGTGGCCGCCGAGAACGCGGCGCCGATCAAGAAGAACACCGATCGGCCGATGCGCTGATTCCAGTCGTCCGCGGGCAGCAGCATGAGCAGGAAGAACACGACGACGGCGAATACGCCGAGCGTGCGCAACTGCCGGGCCAGATAGGCGTTGGCTCCTTCCTGGACCGCTGCCGCGATCTTCTTCATGCCGTCGGTGCCCTCGCCCGCCGCGAGCACCTGGCGCACGAGAACGCCGGCGACCACGAGCGCTGCCAGTGCCACGACGCCGATGACCGTGATGATGATCCGGTTGTCGTCGGTCAGCACTGCCGCTGCGAGGGTTGTGGGATGGTCCAGCTGATGAGGGGTAGAAAGCCCCGCCATTCGTCCTCCTTGACGCTTGGGCTGAGCTCAAGATGTGGACGGATTCTAGGTACCGGAACCTGATCAAAACAGAGCGCGGTAAACGGAATTGGCCTTCACATGCCGTTCAGCAAATGATCGACGTCACGCCACTGAACCCGAAAGTGCTAATGCCTCAAAACCATTGACGTGAACATTGGCTCTTGATCGAATTATCGGGAGATTGATCGTGAATTCCTTCACGAATTCCCCGGTACCGACGGAGAAAACGCGAAAGGGCCCTGCTGAGCAGGGCCCTTTCGCGATGGGGTCGCCTTGGCGGGGGTCGTTCAGGTCGTTCAGGGAAGCACCACGGCCGGTGGTGTGGTCGGCCAGGTCATACGGATCAGCCCACCGTGCTCCCCTGCGGAGACCTCTACGTCGTCGACGAGGCCGCTGATGACCGCGAGGCCCATTTCGTCCTCTTCGGCCTCGATCTCGCCGTCGTCGCCCGCGGCGCCGGGTCCCCGCTCGCCGGGGACGGAGCGCGGCGCCTCGTCGCCGACCTCGATGGAGAACTGTTTCTCCTCCTCGATCAGCGCGACCTTCACCGGCGCCGTGATGCCGACGCTCTGGTGCAGTCCGACGGCACGGGTGCAGGCCTCGCCGACGGCGAGTCTGACCTCGTCCAGGACGGCCTCGTCCACTCCGGCCCTGCGCGCCACCGCTGCCGCCACGAGTCGGGCGGTCCTGACGTGCTCGGGCAGCGCGCTGAAGCGGAGTTCAACGGTGGCCATGCATCCCCCTCGGAACTACGGGCGTGCTGTCCGGAGGGCCGGGCTGCCGAACGCCCGGTCCCCGTTCTCTTGCAACTTCCGCCGCCCCGGGCACGCTCAGCGGCGTGCCCGGGTCCGGTGATCAGTCGGTCGCCGCAACCGCTTCCTCGACCGAGGTGTGGATCGGGAACACCTTGGTGAGGCCGGTGATGCGGAAGATCTTCAGAATGCGCTCCTGGTTGCAGACCAGGCGCAGTGAGCCCTCATGGGCACGCACCCGCTTCAGGCCGCCGACCAGCACGCCGAGCCCGGTGGAGTCGAGGAAGTCCACGCCCTCCATGTCGACGACGAGGTGGAAACTCCCGTCGTTCACCAGCTCGACCAGCTGCTCGCGCAGCTTGGGCGCGGTATATACGTCGATTTCGCCACCGACCTCGACGACCGTACGATCGCCGACGGTACGGGTCGACAGGGACAGGTCCACGGATCCTCCAGCACCTTGCTAATCGAGCGGTCGTCCCTCGGGACACCTCGGCTTACAGCCCCCAGGACGGTTCGCCAGCCGCGATGGCATTCAATCACTTACCGGCAGGCGTGCACGACGCCTTGGTCCCATTGTCCGTCACGCCAGTGACACACTCGGTGCCGATGGCCAAGAATCACCGATCCGATCGATCCCCGACGGGCCCCGTTTCCCGGGTGGACCCGGGCACGGTGCTGGGCCGACTCGCCTCGGGGCCGAGCCGGGCTTCGCGCATCACTCATACGGAGCATGTGCCCCCGCGCGAGGGCCGCCATGCCGTCTGGCCCGACCGGATCCGCGCGGAGGTCATCGCCGCAGTGCAGACCGCGGGAATCGAACATCCCTGGGCCCACCAGGCACGGGCCGCCGAGCACGCCCTGGACGGCGAATCCGTGGTCGTCGCGACGGGCACGGCGTCCGGCAAATCCCTGGCCTACCTCGTGCCGGTCCTCTCGACGCTCCTGGACGGCTCCGAGGCGCCGAACGGCCGCGGCGCCACCGCCCTCTACCTGGCGCCCACCAAGGCTCTTGCGGCGGATCAGTGCCGTTCAGTGAAGGAACTTTCACATCCGCTGGGCAATTCCGTACGCCCAGCTGTGTACGACGGCGATACTCCGTTCGAGGAACGCGAGTGGATCCGCCAGTACGCCAACTACGTGCTCACCAACCCGGACATGCTGCATCGCGGCATACTCCCGTCCCACCCCCGCTGGTCCTCCTTCCTGAAGGCGCTGAAGTACGTCGTCATCGACGAGTGCCACACCTACCGCGGCGTCTTCGGCTCCCACGTCGCCCAGGTCCTGCGCCGCCTGCGCCGCCTGTGCGCCCGCTACGGCGCCTCCCCCGTCTTCCTGCTGGCCTCCGCGACCGCCGCCGAGCCCGCCGTGGCCGCCGGCCGCCTCACGGGCCTGCCGGTGGTGGAGGTCGCCGACGACGCCTCCCCGCGCGGCGAACTGGTCTTCGCCCTGTGGGAGCCCCCGCTCACCGAACTCCAGGGTGAGAAGGGCGCCCCCGTCCGCCGTACGGCAACGGCCGAGACGGCGGACCTCCTGACGGATCTGGCCGTGCAGGGCGTGCGGTCGGTCGCCTTCGTACGCTCCCGGCGCGGCGCCGAGCTGATCTCGGTCATCGCCCAGGAACGACTCGCCGAGGTCGACCGCTCCCTCGCCCGGCGTGTCGCGGCCTACCGCGGCGGCTACCTCCCCGAGGAGCGCCGCGCCCTGGAACAGGCCCTCCACTCCGGCGAACTCCTCGGCCTGGCCGCCACCACCGCCCTGGAACTCGGCATCGACGTCTCCGGCCTGGACGCCGTACTGATCGCCGGCTACCCGGGCACGCGCGCGTCGCTGTGGCAGCAGGCAGGGCGGGCCGGGCGCTCCGGGCAGGGCGCGCTGGCCGTACTGGTCGCTCGCGACGACCCACTGGACACCTACCTCGTCCACCACCCCGAGGCCCTGTTCGACCGGCCGGTGGAGTCGACGGTCCTCGATCCCGACAACCCGTACGTCCTTGCTCCGCACCTGTGCGCGGCCGCCGCGGAAATCCCGCTGACGGACGAGGACTTGGCGCTTTTTGGCCCCGAGACCGAGGAACTGTTGCCGCAACTGGAGGCCGCGAAGCTGCTGCGCCGCCGCACGAAGGCCTGGCACTGGACGCGCCGGGAGCGGGCCGCCGACCTGACCGACATCCGCGGCGGGGGCGGCCGCCCGGTCCAGATCGTCGAGGCCGGGACGGGCCGCCTGCTCGGCACGGTCGACGCGGGCGCCGCGCACACCACCGTCCACGAAGGCGCGGTCCACCTCCATCAGGGCCGCACCTATCTCGTCCGCACCCTCGACCTGGAGGACTCGGTCGCCCTGGTCGAGGAGGCCGTCCCGCCGTATTCGACGGTCGCCCGCGACACCACGTCCATCTCCGTCCTGGAGACGGACATCGAGATCCCATGGGGCGACGGCCGCCTGTGCTACGGCTCCGTCGAGGTCACCAACCAGGTGGTCTCCTTCCTGCGCCGCCGACTGATCACCGGCGAAGTACTGGGCGAGACGAAACTCGACCTCCCTCCTCGTACGCTGCGCACACGCGCGGTGTGGTGGACGGTCACCGAGGACCAGCTGGACGAGGCCCGGATCAACCCCGAGATCCTCGGCGGCGCCCTGCACGCCGCCGAACACGCCTCGATCGGCCTGCTGCCCCTCTTCGCGACCTGCGACCGCTGGGACATCGGCGGCGTCTCGATCCCGCTGCACCCCGACACACTCCTCCCGACGGTCTTCGTCTACGACGGCCACCCCGGCGGCGCGGGCTTCGCCGAGCGCGCCTTCCACACCGCCCGCGCCTGGCTCACCGCCACGCGCCAGGCCATCGCCTCCTGCGAGTGCGACGCCGGCTGCCCGTCCTGCATCCAGTCCCCCAAGTGCGGCAACGGGAACGATCCGCTGCACAAGAGGGGCGCGGTGCGGTTGCTGACGGTGCTGTTGCGGGGAGCGCCGGAGGAGGCGGAGGTCGCCGTGAGCGAGGAAGGGGAGCTGGCCACGGCCCGGGAAGGGAAGCCTGCCACGGCTGGGGAGGGGGAGCCTGTCCCGGCGAGGGGCGGGGGGCCTGGCACAGCTGGGGACGGCGCCCTGTCGCGGGACGAGGGTCCCTGACCTGACTGGACGGTTCGTGTGCCCCGGCGGGGTACGACGGGGTGCCCTGGCCGAGGGGGGCATGCGGGGCCGGTCGAGATCGTGCTCGTCGCGAAAGCTGCCTGGCGGGTACGGACGGGGCCGGCCCTGGCCGGGGAGGGGAAAGCGTCCCGGCTGGGGAGGGGAGGCTGCCCTGGCCGAGGAAGGGGAAGCTGATCCCGCGGGGCACGGAGAGCTTGCCGCGGCCGGGAAGGGGGGAGCGTGCCTGGCTGGCGACGGAACGCTTGCCGTCGGCGGGGACGGGGCGGCTTTCCCTGGCCGAGAAGGGGAAGCTGTCGATGACCCGCACCCGCGCCTCGCCGAGGGTGCCCTCAGCGACGGCGGGCCAGGACGGACGACGCTGTCCCGGCCAGGGACGGTGAAGAGGAGCCGGATGTCGGCCGCACAACCGGTCAAGGAGCCGGCGTCGGCCGGTCCGTCCCCGCAGGGCCGCCGCGCGGAGGCTCCGTCGGAAGGGTCGCCCTCTCCGGTCCCGCAGGGCCCGCCCGCGCCCTGATCTCCGCCGCGAACGGCCCCCGGCCCGACGCCGCCGTCACGTCCGAGACCTCGCCCACCATCACGCACCGCACGAGCCGCGCGCCCTGCGCCCTGGCCACCCGTGCCGCACGGGAGCAGGCCGCCGTACCGCCCTCCGCCCAGTGGTCCGCCGCCGCGAGCGCCGCGAGATCCGCACCGCCGGCCGCACGATGCCGGGTCACGACGGCTTGGCCCAGGGCGAGTACGACGCCGAAGACGACGCAGAGCACGGCGATGGCGCCGACGCTCCAGACCGTGGCGGAACCGCGGTCGGAGCGCAGACCGACGGCACGTCCCCGGACCGCACGCTTCGGCCTACGGCCGCTACACCGGCCCCTGACGGAGCTACAGCCCCAGTCGGCGACAGAGGCGCGGAGAGAAGGACGACCGCCCGCCGTCTCACGCCCACGCCCAGCTCGTCGCCCTGCGACAAACCCGAGCCCTGCTACGAAACCCCCTCTCATGTCCCCACCCCCACCATTTCCTCCGCCGACGCCACGGCTTCCTCCCGTACCTCGAAGGGGAGCCCGCGCAGCACCGGCGGCTTGGCCACGACGACCACGCGGACCTCGTCACCCTCCCGCCCGACTGTGACCGTCGCGCCGCGCGGTGCCGCCTCACGGGTCACCTCGACGACGGCGTCGACCGGATCCTGCCGGGCAGCCGCGCGGGCGCCTGTCCGGGCCGCGTCCACGCACTGGATCTGCGCGGCCACCACGAGCAGCCCCCACACCAGCGCCATCGCGAACATCACCAGCACGGGCAGCACGACAGCCGACTCCGCCGTCACGAACCCCCGGTCCGATCCCCGACCAGGCCCCCGGCCGACACTCCTGTCCGACCCGGGCTCAATGTCCCGCTCACATTCGCGCATCGAGCGCCTGCTTCACGATGGCCTGCAACTCCGCGCTGACCTGCCCGCTCGTCACGACCTTGTAGAGCACCACGGCGAAGGCCACCGCGGCCACGATCCCCATCGCGTACTCGGAGGTGACCATCCCCGCGTCCCTCCGCGTCGCCCGCATCCTGCACACCAGGGCGCGCATCCGTGCCCGTACCGCCTTGTACATCTCAACCCCCGTAATACTCAGTCCTGTTGAAACCAGCTGTTGAACGTCTGCTGCCGAAGTCCGAACCCGTTGGCCCGAACTCGCTAGTCCGAACCCGTTGGTCCGAACTCGTTGGCCCGAACCCGTTGGTCCGATCTCGTTACCGACCGGCGGCCGTCGCCGCCCTCACCCCGTCATCCGCCGCCCCCTCCCAGCACCCCGCCCGCCAGCCCGATCACCACCGGCGCCACGCCCATCGCGATGAACGCGGGCAGGAAGCACAGCCCCACCGGCGCGGTGACCATGACGGCGGCCCGCCTGGCCCGTTCCGTCGCAGAGCGGGCCCAGTCGGCGCGGGCATCCGCGGCGAGCCGCGCGACCGGTCCGGCGGCCGGAAGTCCCGACACATCGGCCCTTTCGAGCAACCGCGCCAGCGCGCCGGCCCCCGGCATCGACGCCAGCCGCTGCCATGCATCGCCCGGTTCACCGCCGAGCCGCACCTCCGCCGCCCCTCGCGCCAACCCGTCCCCGACGGGGCCGCCCAGGGCCTCGCCCACGGCCTGCGCCGCGATCACCGGACCCGCTCCCGCCGCGATACAGGCCGCCAACAGATCGGCGGCGAGCGGCAACTGGCGAGCCACCTCACCCGCGTCGGGCTCCTCCTCGGCGCCAGCGGCTCCCTGCCGACGCCGCCACATCCACAGCCCGCCCGCGACGATCAGCCCCACCGCCAGCCCGGCGACGCCACCGACCAGCGCCCAACCGGCGCCCACGACCGCCACCATGGGCAGCCCTTGCCGCATGCCCTGCCGAACGTCGAACCGTGGGGGTATCGACGTCGCGTCGGCGGTCGTCATCAACTCGGCCAGGCGTCGCCGCACCCTCCGCTCATGCCGTGCCGCCAGGGGCCACCGCAACAGCCACCCGACGACCAACGCCGCCCCCACGGCTGCCCCCAGCCTGTGGACAACCTCCGCACTCACGCCGCCACCTCCCTCTCACGCTCCAGACCCGCCCAAGTCCTCACGCCGCCATCTCCTTCGCACACCCCGGTCCGCCCCGAGTCCTCACGCCGCCCCTCTCTTCGCACTCCCTCACCGCCCGAGTCCTCACGCCGCCTCCGCTCCCCGCACGATCCGCATCGCCCACCACATCCCCAGCCCCTCCAGCGCCCCGCCGACCACCACGCACCCGAGCCCGGCCCCGGTATGCAGCAGCACATGCAGCGGGTCGGCCCCCATCGCGGCACCCAGCAGCAACCCCAGGACCGGCAACCCGGCGAGCATCACCACCGTGGATCGAGCTCCCGCCAACTGGGCGCGCAGGTCGGCGCGTTGATCCCGCTCGGCCCGCAACGCCCCTTCCAAGCGGTCGAGTCCGGCCGCGAGCCCCGCGCCCTGGTCCACGGCCACCCTCCAGCACGCCGCCAGGCCTGACAGGCCCTCGGCACCCGGCTGCCGTGCCGCGGAGGTGAGCGCGCCCGGCACATCCCCACCGAACCGCGCCGCCGCCAGTACCGCGGCCTGCGCTTCCCCGAGCCCGCCGGAGTCCCGCGCCACCCGCAGCAGCGCCTCACCCGGCTGTCGCCCGGCCCGCACCTCCCCGGCAAGCGCCCCGCACAGCGCGATCACCGCGTCCCCGCAACGCTCCCGCGTCCGGCGCACCTCCCGGGCCAGCCGCACCCTCCGCAGCAACGGCACCCCGGCCGCCCCCGCGACGACCGGCAGCAACGACGCCCCCAGCACACCCAGCACCAGCCCGACTGCCGGCGCCCACCATTCGGCCCGCAGCCGTCCCCGCAGCCGCCGCACCTCCCCGGCGATCTGCGGCCAGTCAGGCGGCCCGGCTCCCACCACCCCACCGCCCGCAAGCAGCAACTGCGCCCGCCGCGTCCCGGAGCCCCGCCCGCCCAGCAACCAGGCCGCCGCCCCGAGACACGCCACTGCCGCGCCCAACGACATCTCGCCCATTCAGACCACCCAACCCCTCACATCACCGCACCAGCCACGACGCCGAACCCCTCACGACGGCGAACCCCTCACGTCACCGCACCAGCCACGTCACCGACTCCCCCACGTCACCGCCCCCCATCGCGACCACCGGCTCCCTCACGTCATCGCCCCCATCACCCCCCGGAAGCCCCCTCACGATCACCACGCCCCATCCCCGGCCCCGCACCCTCACCTTCACGGCACACACCCCTCATCGCTCGCCCCTCGAAGCAGCCCCCGCAGCCGCTCCCACCCCCGCTCGTACGCGAAGGCCTCCGCGCCCCAGCGCAGCGCCGGCACCGTCCGCACCAGCCCCGACGGGTCCCGCTCCAGCACATGCACCTCCGAGATCCGCCGCCGCCCGGTGTGGTCTCGTGCGAGATGGAGAACGACCGACAGCGCGGCCGCCAACTGGCTGTGCAGCGCGGCCCGGTCGAGTCCGGCCGCCGTGCCGAGCGCCTCCAGCCGGGCCGGCACATCGGCCGCCGCGTTCGCATGGACGGTCCCGCAGCCTCCTTCGTGACCGGTGTTCAAGGCGGCCAGCAGATGGACCACTTCGGGTCCGCGCACCTCGCCCACGACCAGCCGGTCCGGCCGCATCCGCAACGCCTGCCGCACCAGGTCCTCGAGGGTGACGAGGCCGGCACCCTCCTGGTTGGCGGGTCGGCTCTCCAGCCGTACGACATGCGGATGGTTCGGCCTGAGCTCCGCCGAGTCCTCCGCGAGCACGATCCGCTCACCCGGCCCGGCCAGCCCGAGCAACGCGCTCAGCAACGTCGTCTTGCCACTGCCGGTCCCGCCGCTGATGAGGAAGGACAGCCGCGCGTCGACCAGCGCCCGCAGCACCCGGTCCCCGCCCGGCGGCACCGTGCCCGCCGCGACCAGCTCGTCGAGCGTGAACGCCCGCGGCCGTACCACCCGCAGCGACAGACAGGCACAGCCGACGGCGACCGGTGGCAGCACCGCGTGCAGCCGGGTCCCGTCCGGCAGCCGGGCGTCCACCCAGGGCCGCGCGTCGTCGAGGCGCCGCCCGGCCACCGCGGCGAGGCGCTGCGCAAGGCGTCGTACGGCTGCCGCGTCCGGGAAGGACACGGAGGTCAGCTCCAAGCCGCCGCCCCGGTCCACCCAGACCCGGTCCGGCGCCGACACCAGCACATCCGTCACCGACGGATCGGCGAGCAGTGGCTCCAGCGGGCCGCTCCCGACCAGCTCGGACCGCAACTGCTCTGCTGCACCTAGGACTTCGGCATCCCCCAGCACCCTGCCCTGCTCCCGCAGAGCCTGCGCCACGCGCGCGGGTGTGGGCTCGGCCCCGCTCTCGGCCAGCCACTGTCGGACCCCGTCGAGCAGCCCTGTCGGCATGCCCGCCGCGGCCGCAGCCCCGTCCGACGCCCACCGCCCAGCCGACGGCCCAGCCCGGTCGACCGCCTCCCACCGCCCAGTGGCCGTATTCGCCGCGACCTCCGCCGCCCGCGACACCACTGCGGCGCTGGTCGAGCCGTCCGACACCCCTGCGACACCGACGCTCACCGAACCGTCCGGCCCCCGCCGCACGACAGCATCACTCGCCGAACCGTCCAACGCCCATCGCGGGGCCCTACGCACCCGCCCGGCCGCCGTCCCGCTCAGCCCCCACCGCTCGGGGGGCTCCCGCACCGAACCACCCGCGCCACCGCTCACCCGGTCGAGCCCAAAAGCCGTGCCGACGCCGTCACCCATACGGCTGCCCACGCCGTCACTCACGCCGCGATTCACACCGTCACTCATGCCGCCCTCGCTTCAAGCAGCGCGCGCTCCCAGAACTCCCGGCAGAACCGCGCCAGCGGCCCCCTCCCCACCGTCCCCGGCGCAGCCTTGGTCTCGTGCGGCCGCAGCAGTCCCGCCTCGACCGGCACCTCGCCCACCAGCGGCAGCTCCAGCAGCCGGGCCACCTCACGGTCGTCGAGGCCGGGCGCGTACGGCCCGCGTACGGCCACCCGTAGATCCCGCAGGACCATCCGGACCGCGGAGGCCACCTGCCGAGCGGCGGTGAGGGCGCGCAGTTCGGCGGGGACCACGAGGATCCCCACGTCGAGCTGGGCGAGGGCCTCCGCGACGCCGTCGTCGATACGGCGGGGCAGGTCGACGACGACGGCGCCTCCCCGGCGCCGAGCCGCGGCGAGTACCGCTCGCATCGCCTGCGGCGGGACGGCGAGGCAGTCGCCGCGATCCCAGCTCAGTACCCGCAGGGAGTGCAGCTTGGGCAAGGACTCCTCCAGGGCGCCGCTGCCGAGCCGACCGCGCGAGCCGGCGAAGGAGGGCCAGCGCAGGCCCTCGGCGGCCTCGCCACCGAGGAGGACGTCGAGTCCGCCGCCCAGCGGATCGGCGTCCACGAGCAGCGTGCGCAGCCCTTCACGCGCGGCGGTGACGGCGAGGGCACACGCGAGCGTGGACGCTCCGGCCCCGCCACGGCCGCCGATGACCCCGACGGTGAGGGCGGGCCGGCCGACGCCCTCGGCGACGTCGGCGATGCGGTCGACCAGCCACTGTTCGCCGTCGGGCAGCATCAGGACGTGATCGGCGCCGATCTCGACGGCCCGGCGCCAGACGCCCGAGTCGTCCTGGTCCCGGCCGACCAGCACCACTCCGCGTCTGCGTCCGGCGCCACGCACGCGGCGTGCGGCGTCGTCGCCGACCAGGACGAGTGGCGCGGCCTCCCAGCTGCCTCGGGGCTCGGGCACCCCGTGGTGGACCTCTGGTGTGGCGCCGGCTGCCGCGCACAGGCGCAGCAGGTCGTCGAGCAGGTCGGCGTCCTCCGTGACGATCAACGGTTTGCCCGGCCGCCCGGAGGCGGCGGACGGCGGATCGTGTGTGACGGCTGCGGTCACGGTTTCCATCCCCCTTCGCTGCATCACTCGCGCAGCCCTGCGGCCCCGCGATTCCCAAACGTGTGAAGAACCGGCGACCGGCCTCCATATGAACGGCCGATACGAACCGGCCAAACGCGCCCGACTAACCAGAACCGGCCATGAAGTCGGCCCGAGCGGGACGCGCTGGAATCACGGTGCAGCGATCCCGGAAATCGTGTGGATCTTGGTCGATAACTGTGGACAACTCGGCGGTTGTGAATATGGCCGTCACCCATACCGGTGACCCCCGCACCAACCTCTGTGCGACTTCCGCAGAGCAGCACGACAGCTACACACAGTCACGGATCATGAACATGTCGAAGAGGCGGCCGCAGCCGCCTCGGCTCGGCCTCGCGGCCGCGTTCAGAAGAGGAAAACCCACCCGGACATGCGACGACCCCCGCCGGGGGGGAGAGCGGGGGTCGTCTCCACGGCCGACTCGGGGGGGGAGGAGTCGGACCGGGTTAGCACGGTCGCGAACGATCCGTGACTTCCATGGTGTACCCGAGAGCCCTCTCAGGCAAACCCACGCGCCCACCTTACGCCGAATGGGCTGCCCCTATGCTCAGGGATGTGGAAAACCACTCCTTGCCCCGCACAGCGGCCTTCTTTGACCTGGACAAGACGGTCATTGCGAAGTCGAGCACGCTCACGTTCAGCAAGTCCTTCTACCAAGGCGGCCTGATCAACCGCAGGGCCGCCTTGCGGACCGGATATGCCCAGTTCGTCTTCCGCCTGGGCGGTATGGACCATGACCAGATGGAGCGCACGCGCGAGTACCTCTCCGCGCTCGTGCGCGGCTGGAACGTCCAGCAGGTCAAGGAGATCGTGGCCGAGACGCTGCACGACCTGATCGACCCGATCATCTACGACGAGGCCGCCTCCCTCATCGAGGAGCACCACACCGCCGGCCGCGACGTCGTGATCGTTTCCACGTCGGGTGCCGAGGTGGTCGAGCCGATCGGCGAGTTGCTCGGCGCCGACCGGGTGGTGGCCACGCGCATGGTCGTGGGCGACGACGGCTGCTTCACCGGGGAGGTGGAGTACTACGCCTACGGCCCGACGAAGGCCGAGGCGATCAAGGAACTGGCCGAGTCCGAGGGCTACGACCTCTCCCGCTGCTACGCCTACAGCGATTCAGCCACCGACCTGCCGATGCTTCAGTCGGTAGGCAACCCGCACGCCGTGAACCCCGACCGCACACTGCGCCGCGAGGCACTCGCGCGCGGGTGGCCGATTCTCGACTTCCACCGCCCCGTCCGACTGAAACAGCGGATTCCCTCCTTCTCCGTGCCGCCGCGACCCGCTCTTGTCGCGGCGGCGGCCATAGGAGCCGCCGCGGCCACCGCAGGGCTCGTCTGGTACGCGAGTCGACGCCGCACCGTTCTCACCTGAGCTGCGCCTTCCGGTTTCCGTGCGCCCAGTTCAACGTACCGATGCCCGTTTGACACAGTTTTGAGAGTAAAAGTAAAGAACTGCAGCCAGGCCTTCCGCTTGGTTGGGTCCTGGAGTACAAAGGACTCAACGGCCCGCGAGACCAAGGACATCCGCGAGGATCACCTTTAATACGCATTTGGCCCCACGGACCGAGCATGAACATCGAGCACCCACGCGACGTCGACCCGTCGATTACGGGCCAGCCGCACCAGGTGACGGGCAATGTTCCCGACCTGATGGGCAATATATCGAGGACGCTTGGTAACCCGGTGAACATGCCAGCGGCGGTACGAATCCTCGTACCGCCGCAACTTGTATGAGCCTTGTATGAGCCCCCGCGCGGGGCCTTTTTCATGCCCTACGTCGCCCCACGTCGCCCTACGCCGCCCCGCGCTGCAGCGCCTCGCACACCGCCGTCGACTCGCGTGCGCCGAGTTCGATCGCCTTGCCACAGTGGGCGATCCAGGCGGCCATGCCCTCGGGGGTGCCGGAGACGTAGCCGTCGAGCGCCGCCAGATAGGCCGCGCGGCCCAGTTCGCCGTGACCGACCTCCGCCGGGCAGACGGACTTCGGGTCGAGGCCGCTGCCGACCAGGACGATGCGCTCGGCCGCGCGCGCGACGAGACCGTTGCGGGACGTGAAGGGGCGCAGCGCGAGGATTTCGCCGTGCACCACGGCGGCCGTCACCAGGGCGGGCGCCGACCCGCCGGCGATGATCAGCTCGGAGAGTCCCTCCAGGCGGCCGTGCACCTCCGCCGCGCTCGGCAGCGGCAGCTCGACCAGGGGCTCGTCGACCGGCTCGCCCTCCTGGCGCGGTCGCCCGACCGTGTCGTCCTTGCTCGCCGCCGCCACCAGGTGCAGCCGGGCCAGCACCCGAAGCGGTGACTGCCGCCAGATGGACAGCAGTTGGCCCGCCTCGGCAGTCAGCCGCAGGGCCGCCCCCATGACGCGTGCCTCGTCGTCACCGCTGAAGTCGGTGCGCCTACGCACCTCTTCGAGCGCCCAGTCGGCACCCGACAGCGCCGCGGAGCCGCGAGCGCCGCGCAGGGCCGCCTCGGAGGTGATCTCGTTGCTGCGACGCCGCATGACCCGGTGCCCGTAGACCCGGTCCACCGCCTTGCGCACGGACTCCACGGACTCGGGCACACCGGGCAGTGAACCGAGGGCCGCGAGCGGATCGCCGGTCGCACCTGTCGTACTCATGAGTACGACATTACGCACCCCGGACCCGCACCCCACGATCGAGTGGCCTTCTTCACGCACGCCTGCCACATACAGCTACCGCCCGACTACCCTTCGTGAACATGAAAATTGCTTTCGTCGGGAAGGGCGGCAGCGGCAAGACCACCCTGTCCTCCCTGTTCGTCCGCCACCTTGCCGCCACCGGCGCGCCGGTCGTCGCCGTCGACGCCGACATCAACCAGCACCTGGGAGCCGCGCTCGGCCTCGACGAGGGGGAGGCCGCCGCGCTGCCCGCCATGGGCGAGCGGCTGCCGCTGATCAAGGACTACCTGCGCGGCTCCAATCCGCGGATCGCCTCCGCCCAGACGATGATCAAGACGACGCCGCCCGGCGAGGGCTCGCGGCTGCTGCGGGTGTGCGAGAACAACCCGGTGTACGACGCCTGCGCCCGCCCGGTGGAACTCGACGGCGGCGCCGTCCGTTTGATGGTCACCGGCCCCTTCACGGACTCGGACCTGGGGGTCGCCTGCTACCACTCCAAGACGGGGGCGGTGGAGCTGTTCCTGAACCACCTGGTGGACGGCCCCGACGAGTACGTCGTGGTCGACATGACGGCGGGCTCGGACTCCTTCGCCTCCGGCATGTTCACCCGCTTCGACATCACGTTCCTCGTCGCCGAGCCGACCCGGAAGGGGGTCTCCGTCTATCGCCAGTACAAGGAGTACGCCCGCGACTTCGGAGTCGTCCTGAAGGTCGTCGGCAACAAGGTGCAAGGCCAGGACGACCTCGACTTCCTCCGCGCCGAGGTCGGGGACGACCTGCTGGTGACCGTCGGGCACTCGGACTGGGTGCGCGCCATGGAGAAGGGCCGCCCGCCCCGGTTCGAACTCCTGGAGGACTCGGGCCACCTCGCCCTGCGCCGGCTGCGTACGGCCGTGGACGAGACGTACGAGCTACGGGACTGGGAGCGCTACACGCACCAGATGGTGCACTTCCATCTGAAGAACGCCCAGTCCTGGGGAAACGAGCGCACCGGGGCCGACCTGACGGCACAGATCGACCCCGGGTTCGTGCTCGGAGAGGTATGCCGCGAGGTACACGGCGAGAGCGTCACCGGCCTGCGTGAGGGCAACTCGCCGCTGACTCCTACTGCTTGACCGCCGGCGCGCCGGGCGCCCCCTTCGGGGCCGGGGCCGGGCGCCCTGAGAGGAAGGACGCCCAGCCCTGCTTCGGGGCCTCACCGACCCCCAGCGTGCGCAGCTTCTTCAGGGCCGCCGGGTCCTGGGCGTCCAGCCAGTCGGCGAGCTGCCGGAAGGAGACGCAGCGCACGTCGGGCTTGTTGCAGACGGCCTCGACGACATCCTCGACGGCACGCATGTAGGTGCCGCCGTTCCAGGACTCGAAGTGGTTGCCGATGATCAGGGGCGCCCGGTTGCCGTCGTAGGCCCGGCGGAAGCCCATGAGCAGGCCGTCTCGCATCTGGTCACCCCAGAAGTGGTGCTTGGCGGGGTCGCCCTGGCTCGAGGTGCCCGACTGGTTGACCATGAAGTTGTAGTCCATGGTGAGCTGCTCGTAGGAGTGCCCGGGGAACGGCACGAGCTGCATCGACAGGTCCCACAGGCCCCCCTTCTTGGTGGGCCAGAGCTGGTTGTTGACGCCGCTCGAGTCATAGCGGAAGCCCATCTCGCGGGCGGCCCTGACGAAGTTCCTCCGGCCTTCCAGACAGGGCGTGCGGGCGCCGATGAGCTCCTTGTCGTAGTCGAAGGGCAGGGGAGCCGCGTTCGCCAGGCCGGTGTTGGTCTTCCAGGACTTCACGAACCTTTTCGCCTGGGTGATCTCGTCCTTCCATTCGTCCACCGACCATTCGCCGACTCCGCCGCCGCTGCCGCAGAAGTGGCCGTTGAAGTGGGTGCCGATCTCGTTGCCCTCCAGCCACGCCAGCCGCAGCTGCTTCGCGGTGTCGGCGATGCCCTCCACGTCGTTGAAGCCGATGTCCGAGCGGCCCGGTGAGTGCTGCGGCGGGCGATACAGGTCACGCTTGTGGTCCGGCAGCATGTACACGCCGCTGAGGAAGTACGTCATCGTCGCGTTGTTCGCCTTGGCGACCGCGCGGAAGTGGGAGAACAGCTTCTGGCCGTCCTCGCCGGCGCCGTCCCAGGAGAACACCACGAACTGCGGGGGCGTCTGACCCGGTCTCAGGCGTTCGGGTCTGGGCAGGTGCGGTTGCGCTCCGGTGTACGCGGTGGACCCGTCGCCGATCAGGCGGACCGCGCTCTGGGGCGCGGGCGCCGCCGGCTGCGGCTTCTGCGGTCCGGGCACCCCCCGCCGGATCGGGTCGGCGCCGTTCGCGCATCCGGCGAGCGATACGGCGCAGACCGCGGCGATCGCGGTACCCGCGGCGATCCGGTGCGTCACGACGATCCTGCGCGTCGCGGAAATCCCGCGGGGAGCGGCGAACCTGCGGGTGGCGGCCATGTTCCGTCCACCTTCTTCCTTCTCTCGGGTGCCGACGGCGCCGCCAAGGTCGCATGGGACGGAGAAGGAATTAGTACGACAAGCCGACTAATTGGCCACTTCACTCTTCAGGGGGATTTATTAGTCCATTTGCTCGGAAAATCTATTCCGGTCCTTTACTCTGCATTACGATCCGTTTACTTACTGTTGATGCATCCCGCCGCTGCATGCCGTGACCACACGGCCGCGACCCGACCCCCCGCCCAGGAGCGGGGGACCACCAGATCCGCGACCGCGCTGCCCCGGAGGAGACGGGAAACATGTCTGCCTGCGTCCCCACTCGCGCCGACGACCCACGTCGAGAGAAGCGCATCCACGAGCCCCACAGCCCACCCCCGACCCGGCCCCGCCGCTTCCGCATCGCGGGCGCCGATCTGTCGGCCTCGATCGCGGTCTTCCTGATCGCCCTCCCCCTGTCCCTGGGCATCGCCCTGGCCACCGGCGCACCCCTCCAGGCCGGCCTCGTCGCCGCCGCCGTCGGAGGCATCGTCGCCGGATGGCTCGGCGGCTCGCCCCTCCAGGTCAGCGGCCCCGCCGCCGGACTCACCGTCGTCACCGCCGACCTGATCCACCGCTACGGCTGGCGGACGACCTGCGCCATCACCGTCCTGGCCGGCCTCGCCCAACTGGGCCTGGGCTGCCTGCGCGTGGCCCGCGGCGCCCTCGCCGTCAGCCCCGCCATCGTGCACGGCATGCTCGCCGGCATCGGCGTCACCATCGCCGTGGCGCAGCTGCACATCGTCCTGGGCAGCACCCCACAGAGCTCCGTCCTCGACAACCTCCGGGCGCTGCCCGCCCAGTTGGCGAACGTGCACCCGGCCGCCGTGTCGATGAGCGCGCTGACGCTGGCCCTGCTGCTGCTCTGGCCGCGGATCCCCGGCCGCGTCGGACGCCTCCTGCACAAGGTCCCCGCCGCACTCGTCGCCGTCACGGGGGCCACCGCCACCGCCTCGCTCGCCGGGCTCACCCTGCCCAAGGTCGACCTGCCGTCCTGGAGCAGCCATGCCCTGGCCGGGCTCCCCGAGGGCCCGGTGCTCGGGCTCGTCGCGGCCGTGCTCACCATCACGCTGGTGTGCAGCGTGCAGTCGCTGCTCGGCGCGGTCGCGGTGGACAAGCTGGTCGCCTCCCGCCTCGATCTGGTCGCCGCCGGCGCCGGCCGGCCCGCTCGCGTCAGCCGCTCCAATCTGGACTGCGAACTGCTCGGACAGGGTGCCGCCAACGTCGTCTCCGGCACGCTCGGCGGACTGCCCGTCGCCGGTGTGGCGGTGCGAAGTTCGGCGAATGTGCAAGCCGGTGCCGTGAGCCGGAACTCCACGATGCTGCACGGCGTTTTCGTAGTAGTCGCCGCGCTGCTGATGGTCCCGATCCTGGAGCTCATCCCGCTCGCCTCACTGGCCGCCCTGGTGATGGCCGTCGGCATCCAGATGGTGTCCCTGCACCACATCCGCACGGTGACCCGCCACCGAGAGGTGCTGGTGTACGCCGTCACCACCCTCGGCGTGGTGTTCTTCGGCGTCCTGGAGGGCGTTGCGCTGGGGATCGCCATGGCCGTCGCCGTCGCCCTGCACCGCCTCACCCGCACCCGGATCACGCATGACGAGAAGGAAGGAGTCCATCACGTACACGTACGAGGGCAGTTGACGTTCCTCGCGGTGCCACGGCTCAGCCGGGCCCTGCATCTCGTGCCCCAAGGCGCCCACGCCGTCGTGGAGTTGGACGGGTCGTTCATGGACCACGCGGCGTACGAGTCACTGCAGGACTGGCAGAACACGCACACCGCGCACGGCGGCTCCGTCGAGCTCATCGGCCGCAGGGCCGGGGTCCGGATCGGCGAGCCGACGGGACCGGCCGGCCTCCATCTCGACGCCGGGAGGAACGCGGCCGAGTCGACCGACTGCCGGTGCCACCCCTGGACGCCCTGGCGCAACCACCAGTGCGAGATCCCGGAGTCCCTCACACTCCAGGACGGACGCCCCGGGGAGGCGCAGGCGACCGGGACCGGCGACGGCGAGACCGACAGGGGCGGCGACGCTCCCTGCGACACCGATGCCTCCAGCACCACGGGCGACCTCGACACGGTCGGCGAGTCCAGCAGTGCCGACAGGCCCACGGGGTCCGGCCGCCCCGGCGGTAGCAGAGCCGACGGGTCCGGCGGAGCCGAGGGGAGTCGACCGAGCTCGCATCAACTGGCCCGCGGCATCAGCGCGTTCCAGCGCAACACCGCGCCGCTGATGCGGAGCGAGCTGGCGCGGCTGGCGCGTGAGGGGCAGCAGCCCTCCCAGCTGTTCCTGACCTGCGCGGACTCGCGGGTGGTGACGTCGATGATCACCTCCAGTGGTCCGGGCGACCTGTTCGTGGTGCGCAACGTCGGCAATCTCGTCCCGCTGCCCGGCCAGGAGAGTGGGGACGACTCGGTGGCGGCGGCGATCGAGTACGCGGTGGACGTGCTGCAGGTGCGGTCCATCACCGTGTGCGGGCACTCCGGGTGCGGGGCCATGCAGGCGCTGCTCAACTCCGAGGCCGGCGGTCCGCAGACCCCGCTGCGGCGGTGGCTGCGGCACGGGCTGCCGAGCCTGGAGCGGATGTCCGACGAGAGCCGCCCCTGGGCCAGACTCGCCGGGCGGGCGCCGGCCGACGCGGTCGAGCAGCTCTGCCTGACCAACGTGGTCCAGCAGTTGGAGCACCTGCGGGCCCACGAGTCCGTGGCCCAGGCCCTGCGGGCAGGGGCACTGGAGCTGCACGGGATGTACTTCCACGTGGGCGAGGCGCAGGCGTATCTGCTCGCCGAAGGGAACGAGGACGAGGTGTTCGACGACGTGGGAGTGGCCGATCTGTCGGCGTGATGCGGAGAGGTGCGCGCGGCCCCGTTCGGCGCGGGGCCGCGTTTCACATGAGGGGCCGACGACCCTGAATGTGAGGTACGGCGTTTCACCTGCGCCGGGCCGGAATGTGATCCGGAATGTGAAAGGGATTACAGCGCTGAACCGCGTCCGTCCGGCGTCCGTGGGAACGGATGACCCCGGCGCCGAAAACCACGTCCGGGCCGGCCCTCGACCCAGCCCCGCCGACAGGTCTAAACCAATTTTCCGTCGACCCTTGTCATCGGGCCCCCGGGTCTGATGAGCTGTGGCCTGGGACACAACGGACACCCTGGGAAAGGGAGATGTCGTGAGCAACGAAAGCCTGGCCAACCTGCTCAAGGAAGAGCGCAGGTTCGCACCCCCCGCCGACCTGGCAGCAGGCGCCAACGTCACGGCGGAGGCGTATGAACAGGCCAAGGCTGACAGGCTCGGCTTCTGGGCCGAGCAGGCCCGTCGGCTGACCTGGGCCAAGGAGCCGACCGAGACGCTGGACTGGTCGAACCCGCCGTTCGCGAAGTGGTTCAAGGACGGCGAGCTCAACGTCGCGTACAACTGCGTGGACCGGCATGTGGAGGCAGGGCTCGGCGACCGGGTCGCCATCCACTTCGAGGGCGAGCCCGGCGACAGCCGCGCGATCACCTATGCCGAGCTCAAGGACGAGGTCTCCAAGGCCGCCAACGCCCTGCTGGAGCTGGGCGTTCAGAAGGGCGACCGGGTCGCCGTCTACATGCCGATGATCCCCGAGACGGCGGTCGCGATGCTGGCGTGCGCCCGGATCGGCGCCGCGCACTCCGTCGTCTTCGGCGGCTTCTCGGCGGACGCCCTGGCCACCCGTATCCAGGACGCGGACGCCAAGGTCGTCATCACCTCCGACGGCGGCTACCGGCGCGGCAAGCCGTCCGCGCTCAAGCCGGCCGTCGACGAGGCGATCGGCAAGGTGGACAACGTCGAGCACGTGCTCGTCGTTCGGCGCACCGGCCAGGACGTCGCCTGGGACGACAGCCGGGACGTGTGGTGGCACGAGATCGTCGAGCGGCAGTCCGCCGAGCACACCCCCGAGGCGTTCAACGCCGAGCAGCCGCTGTTCATCCTCTACACGTCGGGGACGACGGGTAAGCCGAAGGGCATCCTGCACACCTCCGGCGGCTACCTCACCCAGGCCGCCTACACCCACCACGCCGTCTTCGACCTCAAGCCGGAGACGGACGTCTACTGGTGCACCGCCGACGTCGGCTGGGTCACCGGCCACTCGTACATCGTGTACGGGCCGCTGGCGAACGGCGCGACGCAGGTCATGTACGAGGGCACGCCGGACACGCCGCACCAGGGCCGGTTCTGGGAGATCGTGCAGAAGTACGGGGTGACGATCCTGTACACGGCGCCGACCGCCATCCGTACGTTCATGAAGTGGGGCGACGACATCCCCGCGAAGTTCGACCTCAGCAGCTTGCGGGTGCTGGGTTCCGTGGGTGAGCCGATCAACCCCGAGGCGTGGATCTGGTACCGCAAGCACATCGGGGCCGACGTCACGCCGATCGTGGACACCTGGTGGCAGACCGAGACCGGCGCGATGATGATCTCGCCGCTGCCGGGCGTCACCGCGACCAAGCCGGGTTCCGCGCAGACGCCGCTGCCCGGCATCTCCGCGACCGTCGTCGACGACGAGGCCAATGAGGTTCCGAACGGCGGTGGCGGCTACCTCGTCCTGACCGAGCCGTGGCCGTCGATGCTGCGCACCATCTGGGGCGACGACCAGCGCTTCCTCGACACGTACTGGTCGCGCTTCGAGGGCAAGTACTTCGCCGGTGACGGGGCGAAGAAGGACGACGACGGCGATATCTGGCTGCTGGGCCGCGTCGACGACGTCATGCTCGTGTCGGGGCACAACATCTCCACAACGGAGGTCGAGTCCGCCCTGGTCTCCCACCCGTCCGTCGCCGAGGCAGCCGTCGTCGGTGCCGCCGACGAGACCACCGGGCAGGCCATCGTCGCCTTCGTCATCCTGCGCGGCACGGCGAACGCGGACGACGAGGGCCTCGTCAACGACCTGCGCAACCACGTCGGCGCCACCCTCGGCCCGATCGCCAAGCCCAAGCGGATCCTGCCGGTGGCCGAGCTGCCCAAGACCCGCTCCGGCAAGATCATGCGCCGGCTGCTGCGGGACGTCGCCGAGAACCGCCAGCTCGGTGACGTGACGACGCTGACCGACTCGACGGTCATGGACCTCATCCAGGCCAAGCTCCCCGCCGCACCCAGCGAGGACTGAGTACCTCCACCGAAGGGCACCCGGCGACCAACGCGCCGGGTGCCCTTCGTGTACGTACGGTGGAACTCGACGGATGCAGTCCGGCGCACCCTTAGGTAAGCTAATCAAAACAATCTCAACCTCAGGTGCGCCGGGAAGTCTGGTCGGCATGTGCTTCGTCCTGCCCACCGACCGGAGGTCTCCCCCGTGGCCGCCCCCCGCACCACCACCCCCGCCCGCAAGGTCTTCGGACGACTGTCCCTCCCCGAGCGGAACTTCGTCGCGGAGGCGCTGCGCACCGAGACCGTCGGTGGTGTGCTTCTGCTCGTCGCCGCGATCACCGCGCTGGTCTGGGCGAACGTCCCCACACTGCACGACAGCTACGAGAGCGTCGGCCACTTCCACCTCGGCCCCGAGGCCCTCGGCCTGAACCTGTCCATCGAGCACTGGGCCGCCGACGGGCTCCTCGCGATCTTCTTCTTCGTCGCCGGGATCGAGCTCAAGCGTGAGCTGGTCGCCGGCGATCTCAAGGACCCCAAGGCGGCCGCGCTGCCGGTCGTCGCCGCGCTGTGCGGGATGGCGGTGCCCGCACTGGTCTACACGCTGACCAATGTCACCGGGGGCGGCTCGTCGGCGGGCTGGGCGGTACCGACCGCCACCGACATCGCCTTCGCGCTCGCCGTGCTCGCCGTCATCGGCACCTCCCTGCCCAGCGCGCTGCGCGCCTTCCTGCTCACGCTCGCCGTCGTCGACGACCTCTTCGCGATCCTGATCATCGCGATCTTCTTCACCGACCAGATCGACTTCGCCGCGCTCGGCGGCGCCGTCGTCGGCCTCGCAGTCTTCTGGCTGCTGCTGAGGAAGGACGTACGCGGCTGGTACGTGTACGTCCCGCTCGCCCTCGTCATCTGGGGGCTGATGTACAACAGCGGCGTCCACGCCACCATCGCGGGCGTGGCGATGGGTCTGATGCTGCGCTGCACCCGCCACGAGGACGAGCCGCACTCCCCCGGTGAGCACATCGAGCATCTGGTACGTCCGCTGTCGGCGGGCCTGGCCGTGCCGCTGTTCGCGCTGTTCAGCGCCGGTGTGGCCATCTCCGGCGGCGCGCTCGGCGATGTGTTCACCCAGCCGGAGACGCTCGGTGTCGTCCTCGGCCTGGTCGTCGGCAAGACGGTCGGCATCTTCGGCGGTACATGGCTGACGGCACGTTTCACCAGGGCCTCGCTCAGCGACGATCTGGAGTGGGCCGACGTGTTCGCCGTCGCGACCCTCGCCGGCATCGGCTTCACCGTCTCGCTGCTCATCGGCGAGCTCGCCTTCGCGGGCGACGCCGCGCTGACCGACGAGATCAAGGCCGCCGTACTCGTCGGCTCCCTCGCCGCGGCGACCCTGGCGACGGTGCTGCTGAAGATACGGAACGCCAAGTACCGCAGGATGGTCGAGGCCGAGGAGCGTGACGACGACGCGGACGGCATTCCGGACATCTACGAGGAGGACACGCCCGAGTACCACCTGCGGATGGCCGCCATCCACGAGCGCAAGGCCGCCGAGCACCGCCGGATCGCCGAGGAGCAGTCCGCCGCACGCCACGCGCTTGCCGAAGTGGCGGGCGGGGCAAGCGAGGAGGAGCACCGTCGGGCATGATCTGACGGGACGGTACAAAAGACGGAACCGTACGCAGTCAGGCAGAAGACGGAACCGTAACTACGAGGGAGACCGCGATGAGCGCACCCGACGGCAGCCCGGTCGGCGCCGAACGCAGCATCGGCCAGCTGTTCGCCTCGGCGACGACCGAGATGTCGGCGCTGGTGCATGACGAGATCGCACTGGCGAAAGCGCAGCTCAAGCAGGACGTCAAGCGCGGCGCGACGAGCGGCGGCGCGTTCACGGTGGCCGGCGCGGTGCTGGTGTTCTCGCTGCCGATGCTGAACTTCGCCCTCGCGTACGGCATTCGGACCTGGAGCGACTGGAACCTCGCGATCTGCTTCCTGCTGTCCTTCGCGGCGAACGTCCTCGTCGCCGCGGTCCTCGCGCTGATGGGCGTCGTCTTCGCGAAGAAGGCCAAGAAGAGCAAGGGCCCGCAGAAGGTCGCCGCCTCGATGAAGGAGACGGCGGGCGTCCTGCAGAAGGCCAAGCCGCATCCCCGTCCGGCCCCGGCGACGAGGCCGGAGCTGGAGGACCGGGCGCCCGCGGCCATCGAGGCTGTGGCACGCTCGTCGTCATGACGGATCCCGCCACCCCTTCGGCGCAACCTGCCTCAGTCGTACGACTGGACGTCCCCGGCGGGAAAGACGTGACACACCGGGACGTGGCCGCCAATGGTGCGCGCTTCCACATCGCCGAGATGGGCGACGGCCCGCTGGTGCTGCTGCTGCACGGCTTCCCGCAGTTCTGGTGGACCTGGCGGCACCAGCTCGTCGCCCTCTCCGACGCGGGCTTCCGGGCCGTCGCCATGGACCTCAGGGGCGTCGGCGGCAGCGACCGTACGCCACGCGGTTACGACCCGGCCAACCTCGCCCTCGACATCACCGGCGTGATCCGCTCGCTCGGCGAGCCCGACGCCGCGCTGGTCGGCCACGACCTGGGCGGATACCTGGCGTGGACGGCGGCCGTGATGCGCCCCAAGCTCGTACGGCGGCTCGCGGTCGCATCCATGCCGCACCCCCGGCGCTGGCGCTCGGCGATGCTCTCGGACGTCAAGCAGACGAGTGCGAGTTCCTACATCTGGGGGTTTCAGCGGCCCTGGATTCCCGAGCGGCAGCTGACGGCCGACGACGGGGCGCTCGTCGCCCGGCTGATCCGGGACTGGTCGGGCCCGCGCCTGCCGGACGACGAGGCGGTGGAGGCGTACCGCCGCGCGATCTGCATCCCGTCGACGGCGCACTGCTCCATCGAGCCGTACCGCTGGATGGTGCGCTCGCTGGCCCGCCCCGACGGCATCCAGTTCAACCGGCGCATGAAGCGACCGGTGCGTGTGCCGACGCTGCATCTGCACGGCTCCCTCGACCCCGTGATGCGTACGCGCAGCGCGGCCGGTTCGGGCGAGTACGTCGAAGCGCCGTACCGCTGGCGCCTGTTCGACGGGCTGGGGCACTTCCCGCACGAGGAAGATCCGGTCGCCTTCTCCACCGAACTGATCAACTGGCTGAAAGACCCCGAACCCGATCGGTGACCGCGCCGATGCGCCCGGTATCCGGAACTGAACGCGTGTCCTACGAACAGCCAATTGCCCGGCGCATAGGCCAATTGGGGGCCCTGGGGGCGGTTATCGACCTTGGGGCAGGGGCAGACGTCGGGGTATGGGCTGGACGCACGACTACAGTGACGCAGCACGCAATCGCCGCTCGGCCGGTGGGCTGAGCTCTCACCAGCGAGGCAGCGCCCCGCAGATGCAGGGTGCGGACCCGCGGGTGGGCATTCCGCGCATTCTGCGCCGCCGGGCCCGCTGGGTCTCGGTGCGCCTGCGCCACCCGCGCGGCTGACCGGCCGCCTTTTCACGGCCGGGCTCACAGCTCCTTCAGCACGGACCTACAGCGCGCAGCTGTCGCTGTCCACCTGCTGGTTGGCGGTACGCCCCTTGACGATGTCCTCCTGGATCTCGTCCGCGGTGAGCGCATAGCCGGTGTCGGCGTCGTCGAGGGACTTGGCGAAGACCACGCCGTACACCTTGCCTTCGGGCGTGAGCAGCGGGCCGCCGGAGTTGCCCTGGCGGACGGTCGCGTACAGCGAGTAGACGTCGCGGTGCACGGTGCCGCGGTGATAGATGTCCGGGCCGTTGGCCGGCAGGCGCCCACGCACGCGTGCGGCACGCACGTCGTACGACCCGTTCTCCGGGAAGCCCGCGATGATCGCGCTGTCGCCGCTCTCGGCGTCGGTCGCCGTGAACTGCAGGGCGGGCGCCTTCATGTTCGGCACGTCGAGTACGGCGATGTCGCGCTCCCAGTCGTAGAGGACGACCGTCGCGTCGTACCTCTTGCCCTCGCCGCCTATCTGGACGGTGGGTTCGTCGACGCCGCCGACCACATGCGCGTTGGTCATGACGCGGCGGTCCGCGAAGACGAAACCGGTGCCTTCCAGGACCTTGCCGCAACTCGTCGCCGTGCCCATGACCTTGACGATGGAGCGCTGGGCGCGGGTGGCCACCGGGCTGTTGGCCAGGGCCGGGTCGGGCGGGGAGACCTCCTTGATCGGCTCGTTGGCGAAGGGACTGAAGACCTGAGGGAAGCCGTTCTGCGCGAGGACCGAGGTGAAGTCCTTGAACCAGGTGTCGGCCTCGTCGGGCAGCGTCTCGGAGACGCCCAGCAGCACCTTGGAGCTGCGGACCTCCTTGCCCATCCCCGGCAGTGTGGTCTGCCCGAGGGCAGAGCCGATCAGCCAGGCCACCAGAAGCATGGCGAGGACGTTGACGAGGGCGCCGCCGGTCGCGTCCAGGGCGCGGGCCGGGGACCAGGTGATGTACCGGCGCAGCTTGTTGCCGAGGTGGGTGGTCAGGGCCTGGCCGACGGAGGCGCAGACGATGACGACGACGACCGCGACAACGGCGGCGGTCGTGCTCACCTCCGCGTTGTCCGTCAGCGCGTCCCAGATGACCGGAAGGAGGTACACGGCCACGAGGCCACCGCCGAGAAACCCGATCACCGAGAGGATGCCGACGACGAAGCCCTGGCGATAGCCCACGATCGCGAACCACACGGCGGCGACCAGCAACAGGATGTCCACCACGTTCACTGCTTCAGGCCTCGCCTCGTCACTTTCCGATCACCACAGGACGGCCGGGGGACCGAGGGCAGGGCGCCCCGGGCAACACAGCACGGCAGACACCCTGTCATGACCGCCAGTCGAGCGGGACCTGCTTGTCCCGGTCCCAAGGTCGCTCCCAGCCCGAGAAATGGAGCAGACGGTCGATGATTCCGGCCGTGAAGCCCCAGACCAGGGCCGATTCGACCAGAAATGCCGGACCTCGATGGCCGCTGGGGTGGACGGTGGTGGCGCGGTTGTCCGGATTCGTGAGATCCGCCACGGGGACGGTGAAGACGCGGGCCGTCTCGTTCGGGTCGACGACGCCGACCGGGGTCGGCTCGCGCCACCAGCCCAGCACGGGCGTCACGACGAAACCGCTGACCGGGATGTACAGCTTGGGCAGCACGCCGAAGAGCTGGACGCCGCCCGGATCGAGCCCCGTCTCCTCCTCGGCCTCGCGCAGAGCGGCCCGCAGCGGCCCGTCGGCCTTCGGGTCACCGTCCTCGGGGTCGAGGGCACCGCCCGGGAAGGAGGGCTGGCCGGCGTGCGAACGCAGCGAGCTGGCCCGCTCCATGAGCAGCAGCTCGGGCCCCTGCTCGCCCTCGCCGAAGAGAATCAGTACGGCGGACTGGCGCCCCGCGCCGCTCTTCGGCGGCAGGAACCGGCTCAGCTGCAACGGCTCGACCGTCTCCACGACCCGCACCACCGGATCCAGCCAGGTCGGCAGCCCGTCCTTGCTCAGCACCACCGGTCCGTCCTGCGTACCGCTCGCGCGCGTCATCGCCACCCCCGTCGTCCTGCCGACTCCAACGCCCGACGGCCCATGGATCGTTCCGCCCGAACCGTACGACCACACGCCTGTCGGCACCCGGATCGTTCCGACTTGCCCGTACGACCGCACGCCTGCCGCCACCTACACCGTTCCGCCGTAGCCCCATGACCGCACGCCCGCCGACACTCGGACCGTCCCGATGTGGCCATACGACCGCAAGCCCCCCGGCACCTCGACCGTTCCGCCCCGGCCGTACGGCCGCGTCGCGGCGCCCCAGCCCCTCCGGTTCCCACCGTCATCCGGCCCCCAGCGGCGGGGCCGGCTTGCCGCCCGCGTCCAGGTAGGACTGCGGGGGCTTGAGGCGTTGGCCGGGGAAGCCGCCCTTCTCGTACTTGAGGAGCTTCTTCGCCTTCTCCGGGTCCGTCTCACCCTCGCCGTACGCCGGGCAGAGCGGCGCGATGGGGCAGGCGCCGCACGCGGGCTTGCGGGCGTGGCAGATGCGGCGGCCGTGCCAGATCACGTGGTGCGAGAGGTCCGTCCAGTCGCTCTTGGGGAACAGCGCGCCGATCTCGGCCTCGATCTTGTCCGGGTCGGTCTGCTCGGTCCACTGCCAGCGCCGCACCAGCCGCTGGAAGTGTGTGTCCACGGTGATGCCGGGGCGGCCGTAGGCGTTGCCGAGGACGACGAAGGCCGTCTTGCGGCCGACGCCGGGCAGCTTGACCAGGTCCTCGAGCCGGCCCGGGACCTCGCCGCCGTGGTTCTCCACCAGCGACTTCGACAGGCCCATCACCGACTTGGTCTTGGCCCGGAAGAAACCGCAGGGGCGGAGGATCTCCTCGACTTCCTCGGGGTTGGCGGCGGCCAGGTCCTCGGGGGTGGGGTACTTGGTGAAGAGCGCGGGAGTCGTCTGGTTGACGCGCAGGTCGGTGGTCTGGGCGGACAGCACCGTGGCGACCAGGAGTTGGAAGGGGTTGTCGAAGTCCAGCTCGGGGTGGGCGTACGGAAAGACCTCGGCGAGCTCGCGGTTGATACGGCGGGCTCGGCGCACGAGGGCGGCGCGGGACTCGGCCGTGGGCGGCTTCGGGGTGACGGTCTTGACCGTGGATGCACCCTTTACTGCGGCGGTGACCTTCTCAGGGGCGATAGCGGGTTTTTTGGTGATCGCCTTCTTTGTGGTGACCTTCTTCGCGGTCACCTTCTTCGCGGTCACCTTCTTCACCGCCGCGGCCTTCTTCGCGGGGGCCTTCTTCGCAGCGACTGCCTTCTTCGCGGGCGTGGCTTTCTTCGCGGCCGCCGACTTCTTCACCGCCACTTTCTCGCCACCCGTCGACGCCTCACCTGACGCCCCTTTCGCCGCTTTTGTCGTTTTCCTTCCGCCACCGGGGCCCTGTTCGCCCACAGCGGAATCGCGACGTACAACCACCCGCCCAGCCCCCTTGGCCTGTGCTCTCACCGGCGATTTGGACACCCGGCCAGCCTAAAGCCCGACACTGACATCCGCCCCGGACCCTGAAGATCGGCCCCCAATTGGACCCCTGCCGCTTACCTCGGGACACCTGTGCGGCATCCTTGTGACAGATCACACTGTTTGGACCGTCCGGCAAAATGGGGAGCACGGTCCCCTGGTACACAGGGGAGCGATCCCCTGAGCAGGTCGACAAGGAGAGAACTCGTGGACGACGTTCTGCGGCGCAACCCGCTCTTCGCGGCGCTCGATGACGAGCAGTCCGCGGAGCTCCGCGCCTCCATGAGTGAGGTGACCCTCGCACGCGGTGACTCCCTGTTCCACGAGGGCGACCCCGGTGACCGGCTCTATGTCGTCACCGAGGGCAAGGTGAAGCTCCACCGCACCTCACCCGACGGCCGCGAGAACATGCTGGCCGTCGTCGGTCCCGGCGAGCTCATCGGCGAGTTGTCCCTCTTCGACCCGGGCCCGCGTACGGCGACCGCCACCGCGCTGACCGAGGTCAAGCTGCTGGGTCTGGGCCACGGCGACCTCCAGCCCTGGCTGAACGCCCGCCCCGAGGTGGCCACCGCGCTCCTGCGTGCCGTCGCGCGCCGACTGCGCCGCACCAACGACGCGATGTCCGACCTCGTCTTCTCGGACGTCCCCGGTCGCGTGGCCCGCGCGCTCCTCGACCTCTCCCGCCGCTTCGGCGTGCAGTCCGAAGAAGGCATCCACGTCGTCCACGACCTCACCCAGGAGGAGCTGGCCCAGCTGGTCGGCGCCTCCCGCGAGACGGTCAACAAGGCGCTGGCCGACTTCGCGCAGCGCGGGTGGCTCCGCCTGGAGGCGCGTGCCGTGATCCTGCTCGACGTGGAGCGCCTGGCCAAGCGGTCGCGCTGAGCGTCGCCGGCCCCGCATCCGGC
Source organism: Streptomyces cyaneus (assembly GCF_004028635.1). GTDB lineage: Bacteria > Actinomycetota > Actinomycetes > Streptomycetales > Streptomycetaceae > Streptomyces > Streptomyces cyaneus. The sequence continues at coordinate 208,391 of NZ_RQJW01000007.1, forward strand.
CGGCATGCAGTCGTACGACACCGGGGTCCCGTCTCACCACGAGGCGGGACCCCGCTGCATTCGGCCACCCCTCGAACATCCACGCACCAGGAGATAGCCTCCGCCCATGGCAAACGGGCAGTGGTACCCACCGGAGTGGCCGGACCGCATCCGTGCGCTCGCGGAAGGAAGCCTGACCCCTGTCGTTCCGAAGCGGGCGGCCACCGTCATGCTGCTCAGAGACACCGGCGCCGGGCCGGCCGTGCACATGCTGCGCCGCCGGGCCTCCATGGCCTTCGCCGGTGGGGCGTACGCCTACCCGGGCGGTGGCGTCGATCCCCGCGACGAGCATCGGATCCGCTGGGCGGGCCCCACGCGCGCGTGGTGGGCACTCAGGCTCGGCGTCGATGAGGCGACGGCGCAGGCGATCGTCTGTGCGGCCGTGCGGGAGACATACGAAGAGGCGGGTGTCCTGCTCGCCGGGCCCACCGACGATTCCGTCGTCGGCGACACCACCGGCGAGGACTGGGAGGCCGACCGTGCCGCCCTGGTCGCCCGGGACCTGTCGTTCGCCGAGTTCCTGGACCGTCGGGGACTGGCCCTGCGCTCGGACCTGCTGGGCGCCTGGACCCGCTGGATCACCCCCGAGTTCGAGCCCCGCCGCTACGACACATGGTTCTTCGTCGCCGCTCTCCCTGAGGGCCAGCGCACCCGCAACGCCTCCACGGAGGCCGACCGTACGGTGTGGATCCGGCCCGCGGACGCCGCCGCCTCGTACGACAAGGGCGAGCTGCTGATGATGCCGCCCACCATCGCGACGCTGCGCCAGCTGACCCCGTACGACAGCGCCGCCCAAGCCCTCGCCACCGCCCCCGACCGGGACTTGACCGCCGTACTGGCACAGGCCCGCCTCGACAACGGCGAGATCGTGCTCTCCTGGCCGGGCCACGACGAGTTCACCAAGCACATCCCGACCGGCGGAGCCCCCGCATGACCCTGCCCGCAGTCCGCGCACCGCGCGCCATGCCCGCAGTGCCCGCAGATCCGGAAGGCCCCCTCGTATGACGGACGCAGCAGCCCTCCCCGGCCAGCCGCGAGGCGGGGTTCTCTCCGGCCCCGCCACCCCCCGCGCCGTCAACGTCCTCGCGCCCAACCCCTCCGCGATGACCCTGGACGGCACCAACACCTGGCTCCTGGCCGAACCGGACTCCGACCTCGCCGTCGTAGTCGACCCGGGCCCGCTGGACGAGGGGCATCTGCGCAACGTCATCGACACGGCCGAGAAGGCCGGCAAGCGCGTCGCCCTGACCCTGCTCACGCACGGCCACCCGGACCACGCCGAGGGCGCCGTCCGCTTCGCCGAGCTGACCGGTACGCGCGTGCGTGCCCTCGACCCGGCGCTGCGGCTCGGCGACGAGGGGCTGGCCGCCGGGGACGTGGTCAGGGTGGGCGGGCTGGAGCTGCGCGTCGTTCCGACGCCGGGCCACACCGCCGACTCCCTCTCCTTCCACCTCCCGGCCGACCGCGCCGTCCTGACCGGCGACACGGTCCTGGGCCGAGGTACGACGGTCGTGGCACACCCCGACGGCCGCCTAGGCGACTACCTGGACTCGCTGCGGCGGCTCAGGTCCCTCACGGTCGACGACGGCGTACACACCGTCCTCCCAGGCCACGGGCCGGTCCTGGAGGACGCGCAGGGCGCCGTCGAGTTCTACCTCGCCCACCGCGCCCACCGCCTCGCCCAGGTCGAGACGGCCGTGGAGAACGGCTACGGCACGCCCGCCGAGGTCGTCGCCCACGTCTACGCGGACGTGGACCGCTCCTTGTGGCCGGCGGCCGAACTGTCGGTGCGGGCGCAGTTGGACTACCTGGAGGAGCACGGCCTCATCTAGGGCCCGTCGTCCGGATCATCCAGGCGTCGCGGGGCCTGGCACGCACTGCCCCGGACGACCGGCCTCAGTCCGCCCCCGCCTGGCCCGCCTGATCCGGCCGCGGCGCTTTGACGCCGTGCACGCGCGCGTACTCCTCGGCGAGCCACGGCCCGAGATCATCGACGTACGACCGGAGGGCCTGCGCGTCTCCCACCGGCTCGTACCCGCGTACGGCCGCCGCCCGCATCTGCGCTGCCCGCGCGGGGTAGTACGCGCCGAAGGCCTCGGCCATCTCCGCCAGGTCACTGGTCCAGCCGTTCCAGCGCGGCATCACCAAAGTGAACCCGGTCCGTACGAGACGCCGGGACATGAACCGCACGAGCGGCTGCCGGGCCTCGTCCGTGTCGTCGGCTTCAGCGATGCGCCTGCGCCAGCGGGGCAGCAGCAGCGCGAGGTCCCCGTTGGTCTCCCGCGCGAGCAGGGAGTCGGGACGGTAGCGGGGCAGATACTCGGCCAGGTCCTCGCCGAGCAGCGGCGTGCACAGGCACGCGAGGAACCACCCCAGGTCGTACGTCTCCAGATCGCTCAGCACCCGCGCCCGGCTGCACAGCAGCGTCCCGGCCCCGTCGATCTGCGGGAACTCCTTGTCCAGCCCCGCATCGAGCTCCTGGGCGGCCTCCCGGTCGGCCTCGGCCGGCTCTTCGCGCAGGACGACCAGCAGATCGAGGTCGCTGCGGCCCACGCGCGCGGTACCGCGCGGAATCGACCCGTAGAGATAGGCGCTGTCCATCCGCGCCCCGAAGACGTCGAGCAGGCGCTCCCGCGCGCCGGCGACGACGGGCCGGAAGGCGCGGGGAACGCGCCCGAGGGCCCCTTCACGCCCGATGTACCCCTGGGCGTCGAGGCCTTTGCGGAGGACGGTTTCGGCCATGGGGCCACTGTGCCCTGCCGGGCGGCCGCGAGGCGGCTCATTTTCGGCGCCGCCCAACGATGTTCAGCCTGCCCGGGTGTCCCGGACAGGCTGCTACACGACGGCCGGTGTACGACGGTCCCGGCGCCGAAGGCTTACGCCTCCGTCAGCTCCACCTGGACCTCGACCTCCACCGGCGCGTCCAGCGGAAGGACGGCCACGCCCACCGCGCTCCGCGCGTGGACGCCCTTGTCGCCGAGGACCTCGGCGAGGAGCTCGCTCGCGCCGTTGATGACGCCCGGCTGGCCGGTGAAGTCCGAGGCGGAGGCCACGAAGCCCACGACCTTCACCACGCGCGCGATGCGGTCCAGGTCGCCCGCGACGGACTTGACGGCGGCCAGCGCGTTCAGCGCGCAGGTACGCGCCAGTTCCTTGGCCTCCTCCGGCGTCACCTCCGCGCCCACCTTGCCGGTGACCGGAAGCTTGCCCTCCACCATGGGGAGCTGGCCCGCGGTGTAGACGTACACGCCCGACTGCACGGCCGGCTGGTACGCGGCCAGCGGAGGCACGACCTCCGGGAGTGTCAGGCCCAGCTCGGCAAGCTTCGCCTCGACCGCGCTCATGCCTGCCTCTCCCGCTTCAGGTAGGCCACGAGCTGCTCGGGGTTGTTCGGCCCGGGCACGACCTGGACGAGCTCCCAGCCGTCCTCGCCCCAGGTGTCCAGAATCTGCTTCGTGGCGTGGACGAGCAGCGGCACGGTTGCGTATTCCCACTTGGTCATGTGGCCGACTTTATCCGTTGCAGGCGGAGGGCCATGCGGCCGACTGCGCTCAAGTTATCCACAGGCTGCTGCGTGACTCGCGCACCGACTGGTTAGGCTCGAAGGCGTGAGCAGGCTCCAGGTCGTCAGCGGCAAGGGCGGGACCGGAAAGACCACGGTCGCCGCCGCGCTCGCGCTTGCTCTCGCCACCGAGGGGAAGCGGACGCTTCTCGTCGAGGTCGAGGGCAGGCAGGGCATCGCGCAGCTCTTCGAGACAGAGGCGCTGCCCTATGAGGAGCGGAAGATCGCCGTCGCTCCAGGGGGCGGGGAGGTGTATGCCCTCGCCATCGACCCCGAACTGGCCCTTTTGGACTACCTCCAGATGTTCTACAAGATGGGCGGCGCCGGCCGGGCGCTGAAGAAGCTCGGCGCCATCGACTTCGCCACCACCATCGCGCCGGGTCTCAGGGACGTCCTTCTGACCGGCAAGGCGTGTGAGGCCGTGCGGCGCAAGGAGAAGAGCGGGCGGTTCGTCTACGACTACGTCGTGATGGACGCGCCTCCCACCGGGCGCATCACCCGCTTCCTGAACGTCAACGACGAGGTGGCGGGGCTCGCCAGGATCGGGCCGATACACAATCAGGCGCAGGCCGTGATGCGGGTGCTGAAGTCGGCGGAGACGGCCGTGCACCTGGTGACGCTGCTGGAGGAGATGCCCGTCCAGGAGACGGCGGACGGGATCGCCGAGCTGCGGGCGGCGCGGCTGCCGGTGGGGCGGATCATCGTGAACATGGTGCGGCCCGAGGTGTTGGACGGGACGGACCTGGAACTCGTACGCAGCGTGCCGCGTGCCGCCGTGGCCAAGTCGCTGTCCTCGGCCGGGCTCGGCGGCGCGCGGCGCGGCGGGAACGCCGAGCGGCTGGTGGACCCGCTGCTGGCGCAGGCCGACGAGTACGCCGAGCGGCATGCGCTGGAGCACGAGCAGCGGGCGGTCCTTCAGGAGTTGGGGCTGCCGGTGCACGAACTGCCCCTGCTGGCCGAGGGCATGGACCTGGCGGGCCTGTACGAACTCGCGGGCGAGCTGCGGGAACAGGGCCTGTCATGAGTCCGTTCTCAAGGCAGGGGCAGTGCGCGGCACGCCGGGAGCGGCCCGTCGTACGGCGGGACCGGCGCGCCGTACGTCAGAAGCGTCAGCGTCGGAAGCAGGGGATGTCATGAGTCGTCCGGAAGCCGCCCAGACGCACGACGCCGCACGTCAGCATCCCCCTCACCTCTCCCCCACGCGCGTGCTCGACCTCGACCCGCTGCTCGACGACCCGAAGACCCGCATCGTGGTGTGCTGCGGCTCGGGCGGCGTCGGCAAGACCACGACCGCGGCGGCGCTGGGGCTGCGGGCCGCCGAGCGGGGGCGGAAGGTGGTCGTGCTGACCATCGACCCGGCCCGTCGGCTCGCCCAGTCCATGGGCATCGACTCGCTGGACAACACCCCGCGCCGGGTGAAGGGCGTCGAGGGCGTCGGCGAGCTGCACGCGATGATGCTCGACATGAAGCGCACCTTCGACGAGATCGTCGAGGCGCACGCGGACCCCGAGCGGGCGGCCGCGATCCTGGGCAACCCCTTCTACCAGTCGCTCTCGGCGGGCTTCGCGGGCACGCAGGAGTACATGGCGATGGAGAAGCTGGGCCAGCTGCGGGCGAAGGACGAGTGGGACCTCATCGTCGTCGACACGCCCCCGTCCCGCTCGGCGCTGGACTTCCTGGACGCGCCCAAGCGGCTCGGCTCGTTCCTGGACGGCAAGCTGATCCGCGTGCTGCTGGCCCCGGCGAAGGTCGGCGGGCGTGCGGGGATGAAGTTCCTGAACGTCGGCATGTCGATGATGACGGGGGCGCTCGGCAAGCTGCTCGGCGGGCAGTTGCTGAAGGACGTACAGACCTTCGTGGCGGCGATGGACTCGATGTTCGGCGGCTTCCGTACGCGCGCGGACGCGACGTACAAGCTGCTGCAGGCACCCGGCACGGCGTTCCTGGTGGTGGCGGCGCCGGAGCGGGACGCGCTGCGCGAGGCCGCGTACTTCGTGGAGCGGCTGGCCGCCGAGGACATGCCGCTCGCGGGTCTGGTGCTCAACCGGGTCCACGGCAGCGGCGCCGACCGGCTGTCCGCCGAGCGGGCGCTCGCCGCCGCGGAAAATCTTGAAGAGCCCCGCATTGTGGATCAGGAGGGCGGGAAAGCTGGACTTCGTAACTCCCCCGACACGTACGACAGTTCAGAATCGGACGCTTCCGAGGCACCGGCTCCTGACGAAGGCTCCCCCGCCGTCACGGACATGGAGCGAACCGCAGCCAAGGACGAGCCACAGTCCGTCACCCCGCATCTGGAGCGGTCCGTCGACCAGCTCGCGGCAAGCCTGTTGAGGCTGCACGCCGAGCGGATGCAGCTGCTCTCCCGCGAGCAGCGCACGCGTGATCGCTTCACCGCGCTCCACCCCGAGGTGGCGGTGGCCGAAGTGGCCGCGCTGCCCGGCGATGTGCATGACCTCGCGGGACTGCGGGACATCGGCAACCGGCTCGCGGCCAATCGGCCGGAGCTGCCTGATCCCGCGGTCGGCGCCTGAGGGAGTCCTCTCGGGCCCGCCCGAGGGCAGACCCTGTCCGCAGTGTGCGGGGAGGCCTCGTGGCCCCCTCAGCTCACCGCCGCGTAGTTCTCGTACACCTCGTCGTCGTCGAGGGGCAGGATGCCCGCCCCGCGCTCGTACTCCGTACGTGCCGTCTCCAGCAGCCGGCGCCACGAGGTGACGGTCGGCCGCCTGCGCAGCAGTGCGCGGCGCTCCCGCTCCGTCATGCCTCCCCACACGCCGAACTCGACGCGGTTGTCGAGCGCGTCGGCCAGGCACTCCGTGCGCACCGGGCATCCGGTGCACACCGCCTTGGCCCTGTTCTGCGCTGCTCCCTGAACGAACAGTTCATCCGGATCGGTAGTGCGGCAGGCCGCCTGCGCACTCCAGTCGACTACCCAGCCCATACCGGCGCCGTCCTCTCCCGAATCGAGGCTCCCCCACGGCGGCAGCGGCATATTCACCGCCGCCAGTTGAGGACGTTACGGAAGGTGGGCACAGCGCAACACCCCCTTCGGGCCCAATCTTGAATGGCCCGAACGGACTATGCGTAAGCGGCAGATCACCCGGGGGAGTGAGCCTGCGACATGCGTGACTTTCCCGGCAAACCGGGACAGTTCTGTTGAGTCACAACGGACGCCGGATGACACACAAGGCGGATTCGGACACGTGCCCACCAAAAAAGTGGGGAACCTCCGCAACGATTCGGGGTCGCCGGACGTATTGATACGTGGCCGCACTGCTGTGACAGTTGAGAGCAGCTTAGGCCAAGGCCTGCGCGCCTGTCCGGGAAACGGGCTGCATCCATCAGCGAGCTCTGCTCGCGGGTGGACGCCTGACTTTGCCGTGCCATGGCTCACGTCGGCTCACCGTGCCCATTGCGTGCTCCCGCACCGGTCGGCCCTCGGTTCGCTCATCTCTACGGTTTAGGCTGCCTCCATGCCAAAGAAGCGCTCAGGCGGTGGTCTGTCGGCGACGCAGCAGGCCGCGAAGTTCCTCGGTGTCAGTGTGCTCGCGGGAGCCGTGCTGGCCGGCATCGCGCTGCCCGCCGTCGGCGCGCTGGGACTTGCCGCCAAGGGATCGGTCGAGAGTTTCGACGAGCTCCCGGCCAACCTCAAGACCCCGCCGCTGAGTCAGCGCACCACGATCCTGGACGCCAAGGGCGGCACGATCGCCACGGTCTACTCGCGCGACCGCACGGTGGTCGACCTCAAGGACATCTCGCCGTACATGCAGAAGGCGATCGTCGCGATCGAGGACGCCCGCTTCTACCAGCACGGCGCGGTCGACCTGAAGGGCGTCCTGCGTGCCCTCAACCGCAACGCCCAGAGCGGCGGCGTCAGCGAAGGCGCGTCCACCCTCACGCAGCAGTATGTGAAGAACGTCTTCGTCGAGGAGGCCGGGGACGACCCGACGAAGGTCGCGCAGGCCACCCAGCAGACCCTCGGCCGCAAGATCAAGGAGCTGAAGTACGCGATCCAGGTCGAGGAGGAGCTCGGCAAGAAGAGAATCCTCGAGAACTACCTGAACATCACGTTCTTCGGCCAGCAGGCGTACGGCGTCGAGGCCGCCGCCCACCGCTACTTCTCCAAGTCCGCCAAGGACCTCAAGCTCCAGGAAGCCGCGCTGCTCGCCGGCATCGTCCAGTCGCCCAGCCGCTACGACCCGGTCAACGACGAGGCCGAGGCCACCAAGCGGCGCAACACCGTGCTGCAGCGCATGGCCGACCTCGGCGACGTCTCCCAGGCGGAGGCCGACAAGGCCAAGGAGACCCCGCTCGGCCTGAAGGTCACCAAGCCCAAGAACGGCTGCATCACCGCGGTCAAGGGCGCCAGCTTCTTCTGCAAGTACGTCGAGAAGGTCTTCGTCAGCGACCCGGTCTTCGGCAAGAACCGCGAGGCCCGCGCCAAGATCTGGAACCAGGGCGGCCTGACCATCACGACGACCCTCGACCCGCAGGCCCAGGAGTCGGTCCAGGCCTCGCTCAAGGACCACGTCAACCAGACGGACAAGGTCGCGGCCGCCGCCACCCTGGTCGAGCCCGGCACCGGCAAGATCCTCGGCATGGGCCAGTCGAAGCCGTTCGGCTACGGCAAGAACGAGACCGAGCTCAACTTCTCGGTCGACTCGGAGTACGGCGGCTCCAACTTCGGCTTCCCGACCGGTTCGACGTTCAAGCCGTTCGTGGCCGCGGCCGCGCTGGAGGAGGGCCGACCGCCGACGCAGGAGTACTCGTCCCCGTACGAGATGCCGTACCCGAGCCCGGTCCAGACGTGCGAGAGCACGCCGTGGACCAACCGCAACAACGAGAAGCTGGAGAACGAGAGCGAGTCGGAGCACGGCCCCTACCGCCTGAAGAAGGCGATGGAGCTGTCGGTCAACACCTACTTCGTGCAGATGATCGCCGACATCGGCCTGTGCCCGGTGGTCAACATCACCGACAAGCTCCAGGTCCGCCAGGGCAACGGCGACAAGCTCCCCGAGCGCCCCGCCATCGCCCTCGGCTCCGTCGGCCTCTCGCCGCTGACGATGGCGAGCGCGTACGCCGCCTTCGCCTCCCGCGGCATGTACTGCACGCCGATCGCCATCGAGTCGATCTCGCAGAAGGTCGGCGGCGAGCGGAAGTCGCTGGAGGTGCCCAAGTCGACGTGCTCGCGCGCGATGTCCGAGCAGACCGCGGACACCATCAACAACCTGCTGCAGGGCGTGGTCGACTCCGGTACGGGCAAGGAGGCCGGTCTCACCGACCGCGACAGCGCCGGTAAGACGGGTACGACGGACGAGCGCCGCAACGCCTGGTTCGTCGGCTACACGCCGAACCTCTCGGGCGCCGTCTGGGTCGGCAGCGCCACCCAGAAGGTCAAGATGCGGAACATCTACATCGGCGGCGAGTTCCACGACCTGGTCTACGGCGGCCGAGTCCCCGGCCCGATCTGGCGGGACGCCATGACCGGCGCCCTCGAGGGCAAGCCCGTCGAGCAGTTCAACTTCGTCCGCATCCCCGACGACGAAGACCGTGACCGGGGTGACGGAGACGGCGACGACAACGGGAACCAGAACGGCGGCAACGACGGGAACAACGGCGACGACAACGTGATCGGCGGCCTGGTCGGCGGCGGCAACAACGGCGGCACGGACGGCGGCACGTTCCCGACCCCGACCTTCTCGATCCCGGAGGGCTGGTGGCAGGGCCAGTCGAACGGGAACGGCAACGGGGGCCGCGGCTGACGCGGTGACCCCTTGAGACAGGGACCGTCTGTCGTATGGGGGCCGGTCGTATGGGCGCCGGTCGCACGGGGCGTTCGCTGGTGTCGGCTGCCCGTGCCGTGGGTCTCAGCCGGCCAGCAGCTTCTTGACCGCCGCTGCCACGCGGCCGCCCTCGGCCTGGCCCGCGACCTTCGGGTTCACGATCTTCATGACGGCGCCCATGGCCCGCGGGCCCTCGGCGCCGGCCGCCTTGGCCTCCTCGACGGCTTGGGCGACGATCTGGTTCAGCTCGTCGTCGCTGAGCTGCTTCGGCAGGTACGCGGCGAGGACCTCGCCCTCCGCCTTCTCCCGCTCGGCCGACTCGGCACGACCACCCTGCGCGAAGGCGTCGGCCGCCTCACGGCGCTTCTTCGCCTCGCGGGTGATCACCTTCTGCACCTCGTCGTCGGAGAGCTCACGCTTCTCCTTGCCCGCGACCTCCTCCTTGGTGATCGCGGCGAGCGTCAGCCGGAGCGTCGAGGAGCGGAGCTCGTCGCGCTCCTTGATCGCGGCGTTGAGGTCTTCCTGCAGCTTCGACTTGAGCGTGGTCATGGCGTTGATTGTCGCAGGTGTGGGCAGCGGAACGCCCGTTGATTTCAAGGGACCCGCGCGCGGACGTCGTACCGGAAGCGGTCGAGGACGGCCGGTCCTGCGGCGCTCTGTGGGTCTGACACGATGGGTTGTATGCACGCGCGCTACGGAGTACCCCTGGGCATCGCGGCGGTCGGCGCCGCCGGTCTTCTCTACTCGGCGGGTTTCGAGGCCCGTTCCTTCCGCCTGCGACGGGTGACGATCCCCGTCCTGCCCGCCGGCATGCGTCCGCTGCGCGTGCTCCAGGTCTCCGACATCCACATGGTCGGCGGCCAGCGCAAGAAGCAGCGCTGGCTGCGCTCGCTGGCCGGCCTGCGCCCGGACTTCGTGATCAACACCGGTGACAACCTCTCCGACCCGGAGGGCGTGCCCGAGGTCCTGGACGCGCTGGGCCCGCTGATGGAGTTCCCGGGCGCGTACGTCTTCGGCTCGAACGACTACTACGGCCCGAGGCTGCGCAACCCCGCCCTCTACCTGCTCGAGAAGACGCAGGGCCGCCACGGCCTGAACGGCAACCCGCCCGTCGTCGGCGCCATCCACAACCCGTGGGAGGACTTGCGCGACGGCTTCGACGCCGCGGGCTGGCTCAACCTGACGAACACGCGGGGGACTCTGAAGGTCGAGGGCGTGTCGGTGGAGCTCACCGGCCTGGACGACCCGCACATCAAGAGGGACCGCTACGAGCAGGTGGCCGGTGGCCCGTCCGGCGCCGCCGACTTCTCGATGGGCGTGGTCCACGCGCCGTACCTGCGCGTCCTGGACGCCTACACGGCCGACGACTACCCCCTGATCCTCGCCGGCCACACCCATGGCGGACAGCTCTGCATCCCCTTCTACGGCGCCTTGATCACCAACTGCGACCTGGACACGGACCGCGTGAAGGGCCTGTCCACGCACACGGCGGCCGACCGCACGGCGTACCTCCACGTCTCAGCGGGCTGCGGCACGAACCGCTACACCCCGTTCCGTTTCGCTTGCCCGCCGGAGGCGACGTTGTTGACGTTGGTGGGGCGGGAGTAGGTCGTAACGCGGGGCGGGAGCCGGCCGCAACGAGGGGGGCGGGAGTCGGCCGTAACGAGGGGTTGATGTGGGCCGTAGCCAGCGGGGCGAGAGCGGGGAGGAAGCGAGGAGCCCACGGCGGCACCCCGCGCCATAAACCCCATTAACCCGCACGGCCCACCCACATCGCCCATTTCGCCCACGCTCCTTAGCTTGAGGGCATGACCGCCCCGATACCCAGGGACATCCCGGACCTCCCCGCGATACCGGGCATCCCCGCGCTGCTGCCCTCCCACGTCCCCGCCACGGCGGTGATGGCGCCCGTACGCCGCCCCCTTGCCGCCGTGTTCCGCCTGGTGGTGGCCCTGGCCGCGGCTGCGGCGGTAGCCGTCGAGCTGGCCCTCGGCAGCCCCATGCGCACCCTGAGCCACTTCACGATCCAGAGCGACATCCTGCTGGCCCTTGTCTTCATCGCCTCGGCCCGCCGCGCCTGGACCGCCCGCCGCCCACTCCCCTCGTCCCTGACGGGCGCCACGCTGCTCTACGCCCTGACCACGGGCCTCGTCTACCACCTGCTCCTGGCCGACGGGACGAGCCCCTTCACACTGCCCGGTGTCCTCACGGGCGAGGCCACCGACCCGACGGGCTGGCACGCGATCACCAACCAGGTCCTGCACACGGCGACGCCCGTCGCGGCCCTGCTGGACTGGCTGCTCCTGACCGCCCCCGGCCGGCTGCACCTCCGCCAGGCAGCGACCTGGCTGATCTATCCCCTCACCTACCTGGTGTTCACCCTCACCCGAGGCGAGCTCCTGGTCCCCGACACGCCGGCCCGCTACCTCTACCCGTTCCTGGACGTGGGCCGGCACGGCTACCGGAGCGTCCTGGCCAACGCCCTCCTCATCGGCCTCGCCATCTACGGCTTGGCCATCCTCCTCGTGGCCCTCGACCACGCCCGCCCCAACCCGATCCGCCACCGCGCCCATCACCGCACGAAAACCGGATTTCGTCTCCAGCCACCGGTGGGCTAAAGTAAACGTCGTCGCCGCGACAAGCAGTGACATCGGGGTGTAGCGCAGCTTGGCAGCGCGCTTCGTTCGGGACGAAGAGGTCGTGGGTTCAAATCCCGCCACCCCGACAGAGAAACACCAGGTCAAGGGCCTGATCCTCAACGAGGATCAGGCCCTTCCTGCTTTTCTGGAGATCGTTTGGGAGAAATCTGGGAGAAGATCTTGGTCGGCTTCTCCCAGCTGACTGGCCGTAAGGACCGCCTGGGCCAGGTCGCGTCGCAGGTGCACGTGTGCTGTTCTGGAAGCAGCCGCAGGAGGCAACACCGATGCGTCGCAGCCGGACTTCCGCCTTCGTACCCACCCGGTCGCCCGCCCCCACCGGAGCAGGCGGGGGGTTGCTGCCCACGCGGGATCTCGCGGCCGCCTGGATCCTCGTCGTCCTGATCGCGGTGCCCGCCTGGGCGCTGACGATCGGACAGGCCCGGGACATGGGGGTCGAGCCCGGCACCATGGGGATGGCGCTGCCCCTGTTCCTGCTGCTCTGGGTGACGATGATGGCGGCCATGATGCTGCCGTCCATGGCACCGGTGACCCTCACCTGGGTGCGGGGCATCGGACGGCAGTCCTCAGGCTGGACCCGGGCCGCCCGATCCATCGAGTTCGTGGGCGGGTATCTGTTGGTGTGGACGGCGTTCGGACTGCTCGCCTACGCGGCCCTGACCTTCACCGGCGACTTGGTGGACGACCATCCGACCGCCGGACGCTGGATCGGCTCGATCGCCTTCCTGCTGGCCGGCCTGTACCAACTCGGTCCCCTCAAGCACGTCTGCCTACGGCACTGCCGCGACCCGCTGAGCCATCTGGTGCGCTACGCCGGCTTCCGGCGACCGGCCCGCGACCTGCGGGTGGGCGTCCACCACGGCGCCTACTGTGTCGGCTGCTGCGCCGGACTGATGGTCGTCCTCATTCCGCTCGGCGTGATGAACGTGGCGGCGATGGCCGGACTGGCCTTGGTGATCTTCATGGAGAAGCTGTGGTCCCGGGGCCTGCTTCTCACCAGCGTCGTGGGCGTCGCCTTCCTCGTCCTGGCCCTGCTCGCCCCGTTTCAGGACTGGCTGCTGCCGGGGCTGCAGGGCTCGATGCCGTCAATGGACGGCATGTGATCACCCCTATACGTGCCAGGTCACTTCCCTGGCGCTCCCGCCCACTCGGCAGATGTGGGTCCGCTCGATGAGCGGCTCGCCGCCGCTGCCCACCACAGGGGCCATGGCCGACGTGGGCCGGTTTCCCGACCGGGACGTGAGGCGCAAGCTGGAGGGGAGGCCACCCTCCCGATCCCGGGAGCGGGCTCGGGATACGCGGTCTCGCCACTCCGAGTGAGCTCTTTCGGGCTCGGCAGGAGGGAAGCGGGATGACAGAAGAGGCCACCACCGTTACGCGCTGGCACCTGGCCGGCGACTGGTTCGACGTGTGCAAGTGCGCCATACCCTGCCCCTGCACGTTCGCGCAGCCCCCGACCTACGGTGACTGTGAAGGCGTACTGGTCTGGCACATCCGGGAAGGCAACTTCGGAGACGTACAGCTCGGCGATCTCAACGTCCTGATGCTCGGCTCCTTCGAGGGCAACCCGTGGGCCGGCACGCATACCGATCCGTACGCCGCGGTCTTCCTCGACGAACGCGCCGACGACCAGCAGCGGGCTGCACTCGGGGCCGTCTTCGGCGGTGAGGCGGGCGGATGGCCGGCACAGTTCGGGGAGATGTTCCACCCCGAGATGCGTGGCATGGACATCGCCCCCATCCACGTGGAGATCGACGAGGACCTTGCCACCTGGCGAGCCGAGATCCCAGGCCGTGTCACGGCGACCGCCGAGGCTCTCACCGGCCCGACCACCCCGAACGGCGCACGCGTCCAGGTCCACAACGCCCCAGGCGCCGAAGTGGGGCCGGGCCAGATCGCCACATGGGGCCGAGCCACCGTCGACCGCGCCGACGCATTCGGCTTCTCCTGGGAACGCTCCGGCAAATCGAGCAAGTACTTCCCATTCGACTGGAGCGGCCCTGACTGAAGAGCCGGCTGCCCGGCCTGGTTGCGCACGACGGACGACCTGTGACTCACTGCAGTCCGCGCCCATCGCAGGACGCCAGTACTGCCCCACGCTGGGAGGAATCTGGCACTCGGACCTGCGCGTTGGTACGCAGCGCAACGAGAGCCTCGGTCGCGCCTCCACCGCCCATGCCGGCATCTTCGTCGCCGGCTTGATCGCTTGCGCGTGATCGCCAACCCTGGATCGCTCGGAGGTGAGCAGGCCGGTCTCCTTGAGCGTCTCAGCGGTGTTCGGGGTTGGCCGCGTCGGCACGGCAGCCGGCGTCCCATTCGGAGCGCTGGTTGCCATGGGCCGGCACGCCACCCGAGCGCTTGAGCAGGGCAGCCAGGTGCATCAGGTTCCAGGTCATGAAGGCGGTGTTGCGGTTGGTGAAGTCATTCTGCGGGCCGCCGGAATCCGGGTCGAGGTATGACGGTCCGGGGCCGGCCGCGCCGATCCAGCCGGCGTCGGCCTGGGGCGGGATCGTGTAGCCGAGGTGCTGGAGGCTGTAGAGGACGTTCATCGCGCAGTGCTTGACGCCGTCCTCGTTTCCGGTGATCAGACAGCCTCCGACGCGGCCGTAGTAGGCGTACTGGCCCTGGGAGTTGAGCAGTGAGGAGCAGGCGTAGAGGCGCTCGATGACCTTCTTGGTGACGGAGCTGTTGTCGCCCAGCCAGATCGGGCCGGCCAGGACCAGGATGTCGGCGGCCATCACCTGCTCGTACAGTGCGGGCCACTCGTCGACTGCGAAGCCGTACTCGGTCATGTCCGGATATACGCCGGGGGCGATGTCGTGGTCGACGGCCCGGATCTCGGAGGTGGTGATCCCGCGCTCCATCATGACCGCCGCGCTCTTGTCGATCAGTCCCTGGGTGTGGCTGAGCTGCGGGGACGGCTTGAGCGTGCAGTTGATGAACAGGGCGGTGAGGTCGTCGAAGCGGTAGGAGTCGTGCGAGGAGGGGGCAGGCGACGTTGCCATGGGGGTCTCCCTGGGCGGCGAGTGGGGGGGGACGCGTACGGCAGCGTCTCGCGGAGGTGCCGTTTTGTCCCCTTCCGACGCGCCTTCGACGTCTTACGGAGTGATGACGTGCCGGGCCGGTCACGGGGCGCGGCGCCGCCACGGACCTAGCGTGGCCGTATGCGTGTACTGGTCACCGGCGGTGCCGGGTTCATCGGGTCCCATGTCGTCGAGGCGCTCGCGGCCCACGGGCACGAGCCGGTCGTGTACGACGTCCGGGCGGATCCCGGCGCCGATGTGCGGGACCCGGTGGCGGTCGCCCGCGCGCTGGCCGGTGTCGACGCCGTCTGCCACCAGGCGGCCATGGTCGGGCTCGGCGACGGGGTCGCCGACGCGGCGGAGTACGTCTCGCGCAACGACCTGGGCACCGCCGTGCTGCTCGCCGCGATGGCCGAAGCGGGGGTACGGCGTCTCGTGCTGGCCGGGTCGATGGTCGTGTACGGGGAGGGGCGGTACGAGTGCCGGCGGCACGGGGTGGTGCGGCCGGGGCCGCGGGACGTCGCCGATCTGGACGCGGGGCGGTTCGAGCCGCCGTGTCCGGTGTGCGGCCAGGCACTGGCTCCCGGGCTGGTCGGGGAGGACGCGCCGGTCGATCCGCGGAACGTGTACGCCACGACCAAGCTCGCGCAGGAGCACCTGGCCGCCGCGTGGGCCCGGTCGACGAGCTGCTCGGCGGTGTCGCTGCGCTACCACAACGTGTACGGGCCCCGGATGCCCCGCGACACCCCGTACGCCGGGGTCGCCTCCTTCTTCCGGTCCGCCCTCGCCCGGGGCGAAGCGCCGCGTGTCTTCGAGGACGGCCGTCAGCGACGGGATTTCGTGCACGTGCGGGACGTGGCCGCCGCCAACGTGGCCGCGCTGGAGGCGGCCGGGGCACCGAGCGGGGCGCTGACGGCGTACAACACGGGCAGCGGTGAGCCGCACACCGTGGGCGAGATGGCGCGGGCGCTGGCGGACGCGTGCGGGGGACCCGAGCCCGTCGTCACCGGCGAGTACCGGCTGGGAGACGTCCGGCACATCACCGCGGACTCCGCACTGCTACGGTCCGAGCTGGGCTGGAAGCCGCAGGTCGGCTTCGCGGAGGGCATGGCGGAGTTCGCGCGTGCCGGGATGCGGTGGGCGTAGGACCGGTGGTGCTGCCCGTGTTCAGGAAGCGGCGGCGGGCAGCACCACCTCGAAGCGGCAGCCGCCCGGGATGTTGCGTACGGTGGCCCGCCCGTGGTGGGCCTCCACGATCCCGCGGACGATGGCCAGACCCAGCCCCGCGCCTGCCGGTGGGGTCCGGGCGTGCGTGCCGCGCCAGCCGGTGTCGAAGACGCGGGGCAGGTCCTCGTCGGGGATGCCGCCGCAGCCGTCCGTGACGGACACGACCACACCGTCGGGCGAGCGCTCGGCGGCGACCGCGACCGTGCCGTCGGCGGGGGTGCGGCGGATGGCGTTGACCAGGAGGTTGCCCAGGACGCGGCTCATCTCCTTGCCGTCGACCTCGACCGGGACCGCGTCCACATCGTCGCCGACCAGCTTTACGCCGTGTTCGCGGGCGAGCGGGTCCGCGCCCGCGAGGGCGTCGCCGATCAGGTCGTACAGGGAGATCCTGGCGGGGTTCAGGGGCAGGGTTCCGGCGTGGATGCGGGAGAGTTCGAAGAGGTCGCCGACCATGTCGTTGAGGCGTTCGACCTCGGTGCGGATCTGCCTCAGGTAGCGGTCGGGGTCGGCGGCGACTCCGTCTTCCAGCGCCTCGGACATGGCACGCAGGCCGGCCAGCGGGGTGCGCAGGTCGTGGGAGATCCAGGCGACCAGTTCGCGTCGGGAAGTCTCCAACGCGCGTTCACGGTGGCGGGATTCGGCGAGCTTCGCGCTGGTGGCCGCCAGCTCCCGGCTGAGTGACTCCAGTTCGGCGGTGGCCGGAACGTCGGGCGCGGAGAAGTCGCCGCCGTCGCCGAACGAGCGGGCGGCGAGGGCGAGTTCACGGCTGCGGGCGACGACCCAGCGGCCCAGCAGCAGCGCGGTCGCGAGGGAGACCACGGCCGCCATCGCCACCACGGTGGTCACCACGGTGAGGTCGTGCGGCGACAGGAACATCGCCCAGGCGACGGCGAGCGTGCCCGCGAGCATGGCGACCACTCCGACCGCGGCGACCACGGTGAGCGAGGCGGTGAGCGAGCGGCGGCGCAGCAGGCGCAGCGCACCGGCTCCGGCCAGGCCGGTGACGGCGGCACCGGCGAACGCGTACAGGGCGATGAGGAAGGTGTCGCGCACGGTCAGTCCTCCTCCCCGCCGCCGGGTTCGAAGCGGTAGCCCACGCCCCACACCGTCTGGATCAGCCGCGGCCGGGCCGGGTCGTCCTCGACCTTGCCGCGCAGCCGGCGGACGTGGACGGTGACGGTGGACAGGTCGCCGAAGTCCCAGCCCCACACCTCGCGCATCAGGTCTTCGCGGCCGTACGCCCGCCCCTGATTGCGCAGGAAGAAGGCGAGGAGGTCGAACTCGCGGAGGGTGAGGGCGAGTTCGGTGCCGTTCTTGGTGGCGCGGCGGGCGGCCGGGTCGACGGTCAGGCCGGCCGCGCTCAGCGCCCGCGTACCTGCTTCGGGCCGTACGCGGCGCAGCACCGACTCCACTCTGAGGACGAGTTCGCGGGGGCTGAACGGCTTGGTGACGTAGTCGTCGGCGCCGACCTCCAGGCCGAGGATGCGGTCGTCCTCGTCGCCGCGCGCGGTGAGCATGATGACCGGCACGGGCCCGTGGCCGCGCATCCGGCGGCAGACCTCCAGGCCGTCCATGCCGGGCAGCATCAGGTCCAGCACCACCAGGTCCGGCCAGTGTGCGGCGGCCCGGCTCAGGGCTGCCGGACCGTCGTCGGCCCGGTCGACGACATATCCGGCCCGGTCCAGGTAACCGGCGACGACCTCCGCGACCGTGGGGTCGTCATCGACGACCAGGACCCGGCCGCGGGCGTCCGCTGCGCCCGACTCGTACGACTGCTGCATGCCCCCAGCCTCGCACCGGGCCTGCCTCTGTGCGGCTTCCGTCGGCTCCCGGGGCTCCGACGTCCGCGTTTCGTAAGGAGCGAAGGACCGATATGCCCGATTCCCGTTCGTAGGGTGAGAGCCGTGACCACCGACGGAGATGTAGATGTCGTGCTCCCCTGCCTGAACGAGGCCGAGGCCCTGCCCTGGGTCCTGGCCCGGATTCCGGCCGGCTGGCGGGCCCTGGTCGTGGACAACGGCTCCACCGACGGTTCGGCCGAGATCGCCCGCACGCTCGGCGCGACCGTCGTGCACGAGCCTCGGCGGGGTTTCGGCGCGGCCTGCCACGCGGGGCTGACGGCGGCCACCGCCGAGTTCGTGTGCTTCTGCGACTGCGACGCCTCCCTCGACCCGGGCCGGCTGGAACCCTTCGTTCGCGAGGTCCGCTCCGGCGCGGCCGACCTGGTGCTCGGCCGCAGGCGGCCGCAGAGCCGCGGCGCCTGGCCTCCGCACGCCAGGGCCGGCAACCTCGCGCTCGCCCTGCTGCTGCGCCGCCGCACCGGTCTGCGCCTGCACGACCTCGGACCCTTGCGCGCCGCCCGCCGAGAGCCCCTGCTCGCCCTCCACCTCACCGACCGGCGCAGCGGCTACCCGCTCCAGATGGTGGTGCGCGCCGCCGACGCGGGCTGGCGCATCGCCGAGCACGACGTCCCCTACCTGCCCCGCACCGGCGCCTCGAAGGTGACGGGCACCTGGCGCGGCACCTGGCAGGCGGTGCGGGACATGAGCCGCGTGCTGAACGAAGCACGCGTGAGCGAGAGGACGGCGGCCCGGTGACCACCCTCCTCGTCATCGCCAAGGAGCCTGTGCCGGGCCGGGTCAAGACCCGGCTCACCCCGCCGTTCACGCCGTCGGAAGCTGCGGCGCTCGCGGAGGCCGCGCTCGCCGACACCCTGCGGGCCGTGGCGGCAACGCCCGCCGCCCGCCGCGTCCTCGTGCTGGACGGCACTGCCGGTCCCTGGCTTCCGTCCGGCTTCGACGTCGTACGGCAGTGCGCGGGCGGTCTCGACGAACGGCTCGCGGCCGCTTTCGCCGGGTGCGACGGCCCCGCCCTGCTGATCGGCATGGACACCCCGCAGGTGACGCCTCAGCTGCTCACCTTCGACTTCGCGGACTGCGACGCGTACTTCGGTCCGGCCGAGGACGGCGGCTTCTGGGCCCTCGGGCTGGCCGAGCCCGACCCCGCCCTGCTCCGGGGCGTGCCCATGTCGACGCCGGTCACCGGCGCCGTACAACGGGAGCGGCTCGTGCGCGCGGGGCTGCGCGTGCGGGACCTGCCCCGCCTGCGGGACGTCGACACGGCCGCAGACGCCCACGCCGTCGCCGCGCTCGCCCCGCGCGGGAAGTTCGCGGCACGGCTGGCCCGGTGCCGGGCGGTGACGCGCCCATGACCACGACGCCTGCCGCCTGGGCCGTCGCCGACCCGTACGCCACCGCCCTGCGCGCCGGTCGTGGCCCGCTGTTCCTGCGGCGCGCCGACGGCTGGCTGCTGCCGCTCGACGTCGAACGCTGGTGCGCGCACGCCGACCCGGTCGACCTCGACGTACTGGCCCGGTGCGAGGGCGCCGTGCTCGACGTCGGCTGCGGACCCGGGCGGCTCGTCGCGGAACTCGCCGCGCGCGGCCGGACCGTCCTCGGCATCGACGTCAGCGAGACCGCCGTCCACCACGCCGTACGGCTCGGGGGCCAGGCACTGCGACGCTCGGTGTTCGACTCCCTGCCCGGCGAGGGCCGCTGGGGCACCGTCCTGCTCATGGACGGCAACGTCGGCATCGGCGGCGATCCGGTCGCCCTGCTGGACCGGGTGGCCGAACTCCTCTCCCCCGGCGGCCTGTTGATCGCCGAGACCGCGCCGGTGGACATCGACGAGCGTGTCGAGGTGCAGGTCGTCGACGTCACCCACGGCTGTGCATCGGACGGCGCGTTCCCCTGGGCGCGGCTCGGCACCCCGGCCCTGCTGCGTCATGCACGCAGGGTGGGGTGGAGGGCTGTCGGTCAGTGGACGGCCGGCGGGCGCTGCTTCGTCGCCCTGCGCAGCCGCAGCGCCAGCAGTAGCGCCGAGGCGCCGAAGAGCACGGCAGTGATCAGCAGCCAGCGGGCCAGGAAGCCCTCCGGAGACAGTCCGGTGCCCAGGCGGTAACGCCGCTCCACCATCCCGCTGATCAGCGGGAACCACACCAGCAGGAGCAGACCGGACAACGCTGCCGGGACCCGGACGTACATCGCCCACTCCCGTCGTCCTGCCGCGCCGAGCCCCCGTACGACGGACCGGTCCGCCACCGCGTACAGCGGCAGCAGGACGAGGTCGTGCAGCAGCGCCGCCCCCACGAACCACACCGCCACCGCGAACCAGTCGTCGGCGAGGAGGCGCACCCCCGCGTAGCCGGCGAGTGCGAACGAGGCGGCGAGCAGCAGAAGTTGGAACGGACTTCCGACAGGGATCGGCGGTCGGCGCATCAGTCGGGGCATCAGAGGTCTCCGAAGGTCATACGGGCCACCCACTTGGTGTTCAGCACGCCGGGCGCCGCGGGCACGATGATCCGTGCCGGGAAGCCGTGGTCGGGGGACAGGTCCTCGCCGTTGACGTACAGGGCGAGCAGGGAGCGCGGGTCGGCGACCTGGTTGGCCCGCAGGGCGGCACGGCGGAAGGCGCCGCGTCGCTGGAGGGACTCGACGAGCACGTCCGGCGGATCGTCGTCGTACCCGACGAGCGCGGCGAGGTCGCGCAGCCGCACGCCGAGCCACCACTGGTCGGACGTCGACCAGCCCTCGACGCAGGCGATGGGCAACGCCGCGCTGTGCAGGGGAAGTCGGGCCAGCTGGGCGCGGCTCAGGCGGACGGTACCGGTGCGTCCGGTCACGACGAGGTGCCAGGCGTCCTCGGTCGTCTCCGCCGCGTCGATTCCTGCGTACCGGGCCGTCTTGTTGATCTGGAAGCCGTTCGGGCC
This sequence comes from Streptomyces cyaneus, assembly GCF_004028635.1. GTDB lineage: Bacteria > Actinomycetota > Actinomycetes > Streptomycetales > Streptomycetaceae > Streptomyces > Streptomyces cyaneus. The sequence goes on from NZ_RQJW01000007.1 coordinate 229,447, forward strand.
ACTGCCCGGATCGGCTCCGCCGTGCGGGGCCAGCAGGGCGGTGCGCCGCAGCAGTCCGTCGAAGCTCTGCCCGACCGTGGTCGCGAACAGCAGCAGCGAGCCGCCCCCGACGAACCACAGGGCACCACGCCGGGAGACGGTCGGCGGATCCGGGCGCGGGGAGACCAGGTCGTCCTTCTCCTCCCGCAGGTGCCGCAGATTGCGCAGTGCCATGGGCGTCTTCAGTACGACGTGGACGATGAACGCGGCGAAGAACACCCACGCCCCGTAGAAGTGCAGGGTGTAGAAGGACCCCGGGAAGATGTAGTCCAGCTGGATGTTGAGCACGCCGGTCACGAACTCGAACAGCGCGCCGCCTACCAGCAACAGCAGCGAGATCCGCTCCAGGGCGTGCGCGAGCGAGCGGGCCGGCGGCAGCGCGAACAGCCTCGGGATCACCGACCACAGCTTGGCCAGCAGCACCGGGATCAGGGTGACGCCGAGCGTGACGTGAACACCCTGGTTCAGCCGGTACAGCCAGTGCGGGTCGGTGGGCCAGGAGAACAGGTAGAAGCCGAGGATCCCCTTGTCCGGGGTCTTGTCGTTCACCGGCGACAGGTTCGGGTTGTAGGCGGCGTAGGACACCAGCCCCGTCACGAACAGCACCGTGATCCCGCCGAGCAGGACGACACCCAGCACCGAGGTCAGCCGCGGGCCGCGCAGGGGGCTGCGCCAGAAGCCCGGCGAGGAAGGAGACCGTGTCATGGCTCGACCGTAGGTGCGACACACCCCCGGAACGGCTCCGCGACCCATGACGAAACGCTGACGTCTGGCCCGGACGGAGGTACTTCAACCCGGCGCCCGGCCTAGCGTGCGGATGTGACCCGCCCCCTCCTCCGCGATCTGTACGCCGCCCTGGCCGCCGCCCTCCTCGTCACGGCGGCCGTACTGGTCGGACGGCACATCCAGCACTCCCACCACACGCTGTTCGTCAACTGGCCACCGCTGCTGGCCACTTGGGCCCCACACGTCGGTCCCGGCACCCCGGCCGCCCTCCTCGTGGCGGCGGCCGTGGTGGCATACGGCCCCGTCCTCGCCGCCCGGCTGCCCTGGCGGGTCCTGCTCGCGACGGCCTGGGCGACGGCAACGGCCTGGATCGCCTCCCTCGCCCTGATCGACGGCCGGCAGCGGGGCATCGCGGGCCGGCTCACCACCCCACACGAGTACCTCCAGGTCATCGACCGCTTCGACGACATCCCGGCCACCCTGCGGGACTTCACCCACCACATCCTTCTGGAGTCCCCCGACAACTGGCCTGCCCATGTCGCCGGGCACCCCCCGGCGGCGACGCTCACCTTCGTCCTCCTCGACCGGATCGGCCTGCGGGGCGGCGGCTGGGCCGGGGTGTGGTGCATCGCCGTCGGCGCCACGGCATGCGTGGCCGTGCTGGTCGCGGTACGGGCACTGGCCGGTGAGAACCTCGCGCGACGAGCGGCGCCCTTCCTGGTCCTGGCCCCGGCCGCGGTGTGGATGGGCACCTCGGCCGACGCGTACTTCGCGGCGGTCGCGGCGTGGGCCGTGGCGCTGCTGGCACTCGCGGTCACCGGTCGGTCCTGGTGGTGGGCGGCAGCAGCCGGACTCCTCTTCGGGCTCACCTGCTACCTCTCGTACGGCCTCACCCTCGTCGCTCTCATCGGCGCGGCGGTGCTGCTGCTCGGCCGACGGCACGTCCGGGAGCGGCCCATGCTGCTCGCGGCGCTGCTCGCCGGTCTGGCCGTCGTCCCGACGGCATTCACCCTCGCCGGGTTCGACTGGTGGGAGGCGTACCGGCTTCTGGTCACGCGCTACTACCAGGGCGTGGGCGGCATCCGCCCGTACGGCTACTGGGTGTGGGCGAACCTCGCCTGCGCGGTCCTGATCACGGGCCTGGCGACAGCACCGGGGCTGCGGCGGACGGGTGCCGTGCTGCTCCGGCGGCGCACCGAACCCCACGGGCACGTCCGCCTCGCCCTTCTCGTGTCCGCGGCCCTCCTCGCCCTCCTGGCCGCCGACCTGTCCGGCATGAGCAAGGCCGAGACCGAACGCATCTGGCTCCCCTTCGCGGTGTGGCTGCTGCCGGCCTGCGCCCTCCTCACCCGACCCCGCGCCTGGCTGGCCGCTCAGGCGGTACTCGCGCTGCTTCTCAACCATCTGCTGCTCACCGGGTGGTGACGCTGGGGAGGGAGCCCGGTCTGGTGGCTGCCGTCGGCGCGGAGGGCGGTGAGGGTGTCGTCCAGCGACGTCAGTCGCTCTTGTTCGGCTCCGGTGCACCGGGGTCCGTCGGGGTGGTGCGGAGCATGGCCTTGTAGAGGGCGTCGTGTTCGGGTGAGGCGGGCAGGGGGCCGCGGGCCGGGGCCTCGAAGGACTGGAGGAACAGGGCGACGACGCGTCGCCAGGAGTCGGGGGCGGCGTCGCTGGTGGCGTTGATGACGCCGGCGTTGGCCATGTGGAGCAGTACCAGGTCCGAGGACTCGAAGTCCTCCCGCAGGCGACCTGTGGCCTTGGCCCGGCTGATGAGTTCCACCATGCCCTCGTACGCCTCGTTCCGGCGCTTCTCCAGGGCTTTGGCGGTCGGGAAGGTCGTGGTCAGGACGTCCGCGAAGCCGTAGTCGGCGGCCTGCATCGCGCAGGCCGCCTCGATGTAGACGGTGAAGCCGTGCCAGGGGTCGGGGTCGTCCAGAGCGACGGCGACCGCATCGACGTAGGCGTCCATGCGGTCGCAGAACACGGCTTCGACCAGCTCCTCCTTGGTGGGGAAGCGGCGGAACATGGTGGCGATCCCGACCCCCGCCTGACGGGCCACGGAGGCCATCGAGGCGCCCAGGCCGTCACGCGCGAACACCGTGCGCGCGGCAGCGATGATCCGCTCCCGATTGCGCTCGGCGTCACTGCGCAACCGCTGGTCGGCCGGGGCGTCACGGTGCTCGGAGGGAGGGTTCATACCAGTCAGCCTATCAATCGGATTGCCCTATCCGGTTTCCGTGCCTCGTCCTCACGAAAGGATCGCCGTGCCCGGCTTCGCCATCGTCGGAGCCGGCCCCAGCTGGGCATGGGGAGGGGCGCGGCGGGGGTCCGGTGGTAGCCCCGCCGCGGCTCTGGGTGTGGGTCAGGCGCCCACGGTTGATGTCACCGAGTCCTGCAGGATGCCGAGGCCCTCGGTCAGTTCCTCGTCCGTGGAGGTCAGGGCCGGCATGAGCTTCACCACCTCGTCGTAGGAGCCCGACGTCTCGACCAGGAGACCGCGGGCGAAGGCCGCGTCAGCGACCTGCCGGGCCATGTCGGGCTCGCGGAAGGCCAGGCCCCACACCAGGCCGCGGCCGCGCGACGCCGTTATGTGCGCCGCGTGCTGATCGGCGAGGTCGTTCAGCCTCTGCTCGAACAGCAGGCCCCGTTCCTCGGTCCGCTTCTCCAGGGTGCTGTCCGCCCAGAACTCCCGCAGGGCGGCGGCTGCCGTCACGAATGCCGGGTTGTTGCCGCGGAACGTGCCGTTGTGCTCGCCCGGTTGCCATACGTCCAACTCGGTGCGGAAGAGCGTGAGGGACATCGGCAGGCCGTATCCGCTGAGGGACTTGGACAGGCAGACGATGTCCGGGGTGATCCCGGCGGCCTCGAAGCTGAAGAAGGGCCCCGTGCGGCCGCAGCCCATCTGGATGTCGTCGACGATCAGGAGGATGCCTCGGCGGCTGCACAGCTCCGCGAGGTCGGCGAGCCAGGTCCAGCCGGCCGGGTTGACGCCGCCCTCACCCTGCACGGTCTCCACGATGACGGCTGCGGGGAGATCCACGCCGCTGCTGCTGTCGGCAAGCATGCTGTCCAGCAGCTTCAGCCCGGACACCTCGCCTCCGGAGAACCCGTCGTAGGGGATGCGCAAGGTGTGTCCCAGCGCAACGCCGGCCCCGGCGCGCTTGCTCGCGTTTCCCGTGACGGCCAGTGAACCCAGCGACATGCCGTGGAAGGCACCGGTGAAGGCGACGATCGTCTGACGCCCGGTCACCTTGCGGGCGAGCTTGAGCGCGGCCTCCACGCTGTTGGTCCCGGTGGGGCCGGGGAACTGTACCCGGTAGTCCAGTCCGCGAGGGCCGAGCACCCGCGTCCCGAACTCCGTGAGGAAGTCCTCCTTGGCGGCGGTCAGCATGTCCAGGCTGTGGGTGACACCGTCCTGCTCGAGGTAATCGAGCAGCGCCCGTTTGAGGACGGGGTGGTTGTGGCCGTAGTTCAGGGCGCTGGCGCCGGCGAAGAAGTCCAGATAGACGCGGCCGTCGCGATCGAACATGCGGCTGCCGCGCCCCTGGTCGAACACCACGGGCCAGTTCCTGCAGTAGCTGCGGACTTCAGATTCGATTGTGGGGGCGATCATGAGGTCTCCTCGGAGATGGAGGGGGAGAGGGGGAGAGCGGCGGTCTGCTGGGCGTACACCGCGTGGGCGGAAAGGGCTTGGCCATCGCTCATCCACCGAGCAGGTAAGGCACGGCGAGGACCGCGATGCCGACGAGCACGAGCAGTACCGTGGCTCCGGCGCTCCGTAGGAGCGGACCGCCGCGGCGTACGGCCGCTGCGGCTGCCAGGCCGTAGCCGAGCAGTGCGGCCGCGGCCGGCCCCAGCAGCAGGAGGGGGACGGCACCGTCCCCGGCCGCGCCCGCACAGGCGAAGGCGCAGCAGGCGATGCCGACGGCCGCGATGACGGCCTTGGCGGGGCCTCGTTCGGAGGGACCCGGGTCGCCGGGGCGCAGCCGGGTGGCGATTCGGGCGGCGGTGCGCACGTTGGTGAAGCAGTACGAGGTCAGCACGGCGGCCGTCGCGATGGCGAACGCCCAGCGCAGTGGCGTGGAGAGCGAGTGCTGGGCTGCGGGTGCCTCGGCGGCCAGGCGGTGGACCGTGGCCAGGCCCAGGTAGACGACGGCCACTGCGGCCGCTCCCAGGGCCACGCCCGTGGCGGTGCGCCTCGGCCCGGCCGCGGCGGAGGGGACTACGGCGGTGACTGATTCCCATCCGACACCGGCGAAGAACAGCGCCGCGAGGGCCAGCCATTGGGCGCCGTCGGGAGAGAGTCCCGACGGTGCCAGCGGCGTGTGCGAACCCGCCGCGGGTGCGGCGGGCCAGCCCCAGGCGAAGCAGGCCAGCGCCACCGCCCCGGTGGCCCAGGGACGCAGCCGGAGCACGGCGGCCGGAAGCGACAGCGGACTGAGCGCCGCGAGCACGGCCACCACGAGTATGCCGAGGGCGAGAAGGAGACCGTCCGTCCCCGGACCTGGCGGAGAACCGTCGGCGGCCGTCAACAGACAGGTCGCGGCGAACCATGCGATGGCCGCCTGCCCGGCAGTGAAGGCGACGGCGAAGACGCCGTCCACCGCCCGTTGCGCCCACGAGCCCAGCAGGGCCCCGACGGCACCCGCCAACGAGGCCGAGCGCACCCTCGCGCGGACCAACATGGCCAGCATGAGGCTGATCGATCCACCGAGCAGGATGTGGGCCGACCAGACGAGGAGGCTGTCACCGCCCGCCAAGGCCGCGACGACGGGCGGCATGACCAGCATCCCGGCTCCCAGAACACCGCTGGAGACGTGTGCGGCGATCTGCAGCTCCGGCCTTCGCGCCCCCGTCGCCTCGCCCGCATTCGCCGTCGCCTCGCCCGTATCCGCTCCCGGTCGGCGCGGCTCGATCGCCGCGCCGGGGACAGAGGTGGCTGCCGGCTCCATTACGGAAGACGCTTCCGGAGGCTCTCTGCGATGACCTTGGCCCTGAGCGACAGCAGGCTGAACGAACCGGCGTCACCGATTCCATGGCTGGACTCGCACAGGCCGTTGAGGAAGAGCGCGGGCGTGTCGGCGCCCAGCGGCTGCACTTCGTAGTCCGGGCCGACGGCCAGGTAGCCGTGGCTGTCGAAGCTGAAGTCGTCGGCGATGCCACGCATGAGAGCGGGCACGCGCTCCTGGTGGGCAGCCGGGCCGAGATCGCGGAATCCGGTGGCCAGGACGACGAAGTCGGCCTGGTGCTCCTCGGACTCCCCGGTGTTCAGCTCCTCGACTCCGAGGTGGACGCCGTCCTCCAGCACCTTGATCTCACGCACCTGGCGGCTGCCGCTGACGAACACCTTCTGGTCGCCGTCCAGGCGCTGCTCGTAGATGAGCCGGTACAGCTCGCGCAGCACATCGCCGTCGGCCGACGAGTAGTTCGTCAGGCGCATGAACGTGTCGATGTCGTCCTTGCGCTCACGGGAGGCCCGGTAGTAGTAGTCGGTGAAGTCGGGGAAGTACCCCTCCTCGCTGAACGGGCTGGTGTCCTTCTGACGGAGCGTCAGCGAGCGTACGAGGGTGGTCACCTTGGCGCGGGGGAAGCGCCGCGCGAGGTCGAGCGTGAGTTCGACGGCGCTCTGGCTGCCCCCGATGACCGTCACGGCGCGCGGCGACTTCTCGCCCTCACCGGCCACGCCCAGCTCTTCCAGCTGCTGCAGAGCCGGCAGGTAGCGCGTCAGGTGGAAGACGCGCGGGGAGTCCACCTCGTCGAACGGTTCCGGGATGAAGGGGGCACGTCCGGTGCCGATCACCAGAGCGCGCGCCTGGTGGGTGTCTCCGGTGGAGGTGGTGACGGTGTAGATCCGACGGCCCTCGGCATCGACGTCGACGGCGACGCCGGTGACCTGCACGCCGTAGTCGACCAGTCGGCTGAAGTGGCCCGCGGCCCAGGTGACGTACCGCGCATAGTCCTTGCGCAGCGGGAACTCCATCGGGACGTTGAGGTGCTCGAGCAGGCGCCCGTTCTCGAAGAGGTAGTTGATGAAGCTGTAGCGGCTGCGCGGATTGCGCAGCGACACGAGGTCGCGCACGGGGTGGTTCTGGATGTCCGACCCGTCGAGCATCATGGCGCTCTGCCAGGACGGGCCCGGCCTGGATTCCAGGAAGTGCACGTCGAGGTCGTGGCCCTCTTCCTCGAGTGCGATGGCCAGAGCGAGGTTGGCCGGACCGAAACCTATGCCCAGCACATCGTGGCAGCGAGTCATTGTTCCCCCTTGGCGGAAAGCGGATATGAGTAGTGGATCCAGGTCGAGGGCCCCCCGGGCTGCGCGGCCCTGAGCAGGAAGCGGTCGTACAGTGCCTGCGCCGAGCGGTTGTCGGGCGCGGTCTCCCAGGTGAGTTGGGAGAAGCCCCGGTCGCCGGCCTCGCGTGCGGCCGCCTGCAGCAGCGCCGTTCCGACGCCGGCTTCCCTGCCGCCCCGGTGTTCGGGACGGACGTACAGGTCGTTGAGGAGGGCCGCGGTGGCGGCTCTGGTGGAGACGCGCACCCAGTAGAGGGTGGCGAAGCCGATCACGTGCGGCCCCTGACGGGCGGCCAGTTGGAGTCCGTGCGGGTTGTCTCCCAGCAGCTCGCCGAAGAACCGTCGGTTCACGGAGTCATCGGGCTCTCGGCCGTAGAACTTCTGGTACTCGGCGATGAGCGGCAGGGTCGCCTCGAAATTGGACGCGTCCACGCGCTCGACGAGGAGCGGTGGAGCGGCTGCGTCCGGCATGGGGCACCTCGTTGCTGTGTCGGAGGGGGTCGATTGCGGGTGTCGGTGCCGCCGGGCGGGCGGCTGTCAGACGGCGTCGGAGAAGGCGTCGGCCATGCACGCGTCCGCGATGCGGCGGCCGGCCTCCGGTGCCGTCTTGACGCCGCCGCCGTTCCAGGCCCGCACCGACCACACGTGCGGTACGCCGGTGTCCTCCAGCAGCCCGGACGCCGGCCCGCCGCCGGGTGAGCCGTAGGCGTCCGCGGCGCGGATCGTGCTGAGCGGCGCCGCTGTCGTGAGCCACGGGAAGTGGGCGGTGAGTGCGGAACGGGTGGCCTCGGCGTGCGCGGTGTCCGGCTGCGCGTCGAAGGGGGAGTCCCACACGAGGTGGGGCATGCCGATCAGCGTCCGGTCCGGGCCGACCGGCTTGGCGTACAGCCCGGTGCGCAGGTCGATGAAGGTCGCGTGGGGCGGCGCGGGAGGGCGGCGCTCGACGATGCTCACCTGGACCGAGCGCGATCGCACCGGCGAAGCCGGCCGCAGCCCGGGCACCGGGTCGGCCGCCCAGGGCCCGACCGCCGCGACCACGGCCCCCGCGCTGATCACGCCCGCGTCCGTGCGCACCGCCGGGCGCCCGCCACGTGCCTGCACTTCGAGCACGCGGACCCCGTGGTGGACGACGGCACCGTCGGCGCGTGCCTGCGTCAGCCAGTCCGCGGTGACCTCCGCCGGTGCCACCCAGCCCGCCTCCGGCTCGACGAGGGCGACGCCGCCGAGCAGGCGTATCCCCGCCGCCTCCTCCCGCCCGGCCACCACGTGCGCCGAGGCACCCAGCGCGCCGTTGATCTGCCCTGCGGCCTCCCGGAGGGCACCCCCCTGGGCGGGGTCGGCCACGGTCACGGCGCCGACGGCGTGCAGCGCAGCCCGCCCCGACGCCCAGCACCCGGGGTCCCGGTACGTGGCCAGGCTCGACAGCGCCAGTTCCACGATCGCGGGGTCGAGGTCGTAGGCGCGCACCATGCCGCCGGAGGCGCCGGTGGCCCCGGCGGCCGACTGCGGCGACTGCTCGACCACGACGACGGACACACCCCGGCGGGCGAGGTGGTGCGCGATGGAGGCGCCGGTGATCCCGGCGCCCACCACCACGACGTCCGCACGGGCGGGCAGGTCCCCGCCAGGAGGGGACGCTGTCGTGCCGACCTGGCTCACGATCGCCCGTCCGCGGCAGGGGCGGCCGCCGCCCCGAGGTCGGGCGCGGCCGACACGTACCGCGTGCCGGACGGCAGGAAGGACCAGTCGGCCTCGCGAACCGGCTGTGCGGGCAGGCCCAGCCAGTCCCAGACCCGCTGGGACAGCTCAGGGACGACCGGCCAGGCCAGCGCGGCGAACACCTTGGCCGCCAGGTACTCCAGGGCCAGGCTCGTGCGCGCCTCCTCCGCCAGTGACGGGACCCGGCGCAGCCCCTCCTCCGTCGCCCGGAACTCGGCGCAGCGTGCCACGAAGGACTCCAGCAGGCGGACGTATCCACGCGCGCTGAAGGACTCCGGGAGCAGCAGACCGTCGAGCTGCTGGGTGGTCAGGTTGAGGTAGCGGTAGAACTCGCGGTGCGCGTCCGTCCAGGCACCGGTGCCCGGCACCTGGCCGCCGGACTGCTCGGTCAGGGCCGCGAAGCCGCCCAGCCAGTCCTGAGCGTCGACGTACAGCGGGTCCTGCGCCAGCTGGCCGGCGCGCTCCTGGGTGATGCGCGTGACGCGTCCTTCGGGGGCGTTGCGCAGCAGGGCCAGGCGTACGGCGTCCGGTCCCGCCGCGGCGAGCGCGTCGTCGGCCCAGACCGCGTGGCCCCGGCTGGTGGAGAACTTCGCGTCCTCCAGGTGCAGGAACTGGTTGGTGACGAACGCGGCGGGCAGGTGCTCGGTGAGGTCGGCCGCGAAGGCCAGGATCGGCAGGAGCACCGCGTAGTAGAAGCTGTTGTCGTAGCCGAGGAAGAGCGTGATCTTCGCCGGGCCACCCTGCTCGGACTCGGCCCGGGCCGCGTCCAGGAAGGTCAGCGCGAGGTCCGTCCAGGCGTCGATGGCCTGGCCGTCCCCGACGGCGACGCCCCACTCGGTGGTTCGGGCGAGCCGGTACGGGGGCAGCCCCTCGTCGAGCAGCCGCTCCACCAGGGTCTGCAGGTCGGGCGAGGTGTAGGCGCTGCGCAGGTAGTCCCGCAGCTGGTCGGCGTAGGCGTTGAGGTCCAGCCACAGCGCCTGCTCCGGGCGGGTGACGGCCGCGGTGCCGCAGATCCGGCACTGCAGGCCGGTGAGCTCCCGGGCTTCGTTGGGCCGGCCGCAGGCCTCGCAGATCTCCCCGTCGCTGGCCGCGCCGCAGTGCGCGCAGGCCCCGCGGGCGAACGCCTGGTGCAGCGACAGGTCGCACGTCGGGCAGTACGCCGTCTCCCGCTTCTCCTCCGTGACGGCGGCCGAGGACGCCACCCGGGCGAACAACTCCCGCATCCGGTCGGCGTGTTCGGGGTCCCCGGTGGGACGGGTGAGCCGGTCGCAGCCGACGCCCGCCGCGCGCAGGGTCGCCAGGATGGCGTCGCCCTCGGCCGTGGCCACGTCGGCCGGGTCCGTACCGCGCAGTCGCGCGGCGGTGGCGACATACGACTGGTGGTCATCGGTGCCGGTCACGTACCGGGCGTCGCGGCCCATGCTGCGCAGCGCGCGCACCAGCATGTCGGCCCGGACGTACGGGCCCGCGAGGTGGCCCAGGTGCAGTCCGCCGTTGGGCGTGGGCGGGGGGCAGAAGACCAGCGTGCGCTCGGCGAGCGCGCCGCGCGGAGGGGCTTCTTCGAGGGCCTTGACGGCGCTCGGTATGTGCTCCCAGTAGATCGAGACGATGTCGAACGCCTCGTCGGACTCGTTGCGGATCTCGTGGTAGCCGAAGGGCGAGAGGTAGACGACCCCGCCGGGTTCCAGCTCACGCTCCTCGTCGCCGAGCACCACGACGGCCTTGCCGGCCAGGACGATGAACATCTCGCCGTCCTGGTGGGCGTGCCGCTTCGAGACGGTGTGCGCGGGGACACTGCCGAAGACGGACCCGAACGGCAGCCCCTCGATGTCGGTTGCGGACAGCATGGGTTGAAGGTGCATCTCATAGGACCAGCTCATCGCCGACCTGTCGAAGGCACGCGTGATCACAGAAAATCCCCGGGTGGTGTGAAGTGGATGAGGTGGCTGAGCGCGCCGGCGGTGAGGACTGCCGGCCCGCACGGACGGCCTGTTCAGGCGGTCGGGACGAGCCGTGCGGTCTTCGAGGCAGGCTCTTGTGGCGAAGCGCGACATGGACTCGGCGCGAACTCGGTCTGCGCGTACGTCATGTCGTGAGGCAAGCGGAGCGTCTTACGGGCGCGGCCCCCGAGGACGGTCAGGCGTCGGCCCCTCGTCGCTCGGCCATGCCGCGCAGCTGAGTCGGAGTGCCGTCGGGGGCGAAAGGCTGGCGGAGGGTGAACGAGACGGGAGTCGCACCGTTGTCGTGCAGGTGCTCCAGCCGGTAACAGGCGTCCGACCAGGTGGGGATGGTGTCATCGGAGACCCACCACACCGCGTAGGTGGGCCACTCGGGCTTGAGGAACCACTCGTGCCGCCTGCGCAGAGTGCTGCGATGCAGTCCTGAGTAGACGAAGGAGAACACGGACTCCAGATCGCTCCACAGCGACAGAGTGGAGGCACGGCTGTCGGTCTCGTTGGTCCGGCCGCCCGTGTAGAAGCGCGGTACGTCGAACTTGCCCCACTCCCCCCAGTCCCGCTCGAAGTTGGTTATGTGACTCTGGCCGGGGTCTTCCTTCGCCCGGGCGATGAATCCCGGGCTGCCTTCCGCCTCTTCGAACGTGGGCGGCGTCAGGTCGTCGAACTCCTGGACTTCAGGATTCCCGTACGGCTTCTTCAGGATCGCGAAAGTAGTGAACGCGACGCGCGACATCAGTCTCTGTCCTCCCCTTGTGTGTACCGTTCATGAACTCACCTCGGCCTTTTCGGTGAGTTTGGCTTCGGTGGCCGGCGGTGTTGTGCGGGTACGGCGGAGGGCCAACAGAACGCCACCGATGAGCAGTGCGATTCCGGCCAGCTCCAACGGCGGTGGCATACGGCCGTCCCACGTAAAGACATAGATCAGTCCGGAAATCACCTGGATGACGACGAGCTGCCCCGCGATGGAAATCGGCACCAATCCCGAGGAACGGTTCCAGAGCACTGTTCCGACCCATGAGACGAGGAACCCGAGAACCACACTGCCGATGAGCAGCGGGACGAACGAGTCCGCTCCGCCGATGTGCACTCCGCCGGACATGGCGGCGATCGGCAGGGCGAGCAGGGAAAGCGCCAGGTTGCACACGCCCATGAGCGTGGACCAGGTGGACGGCTGGATCTCCGGGTGCCTTCTGAGGAAGGCGGCGTTGGACACCGCGTACCACGTCCACAGGCACAGCGCCGTCAGCGCCGACGCGAGGCCGATCGCCCACGTCGTTCCGTCGTGACCGCTGAGGGCCGTGTCCCAGTCGACCTCCATGAGATTGACCAGGACCAGACCGACCGTGATGAATCCGAGGGGAATCAGCAGCCGCGAGAACGGAAACTCCTTGCGGACCCAGTTGCCCGTCACCGCAACGGTCACGGGGAGCGTTCCGATGATCACGGTGGTGATGGGCGCCCCTGTGTGCCTGATCCCCTGCACCAGGAAGAAGTAGTAGCCCACGTGGCCGGCGAAGGCGAACGCCAGGCCCGTGAACCATATTCGCCGATCAAGGCCGCGCATCCCGGCGCCGCGCGTGAAGATCACGATGCTGAGCGATACCAGTCCGAAGACGAGGTACCGCCCCAGCGCGAGTGTGACAGCGTCCGCGTCGGGGAGCAGCACCGGCATCAGAAATGCCAGACCCCAGATCAGGTTGGCGCTGACGCCGCACAGCACCCCGATGAGAAGTGACGGAGCTTGTTTCATACGCATATCACTGTTTCTTGACTCTCGCGGCACATGGGACGGGCTAGCGTTTGAGACCAGCCGCACCTCTGGACATCAGCGCACGAACGAGGTCTCTTTGGAATTCGTTCGGCATCAGCATGCGGCCACTGAGGGCCAGATACTTCTGGCTCAGTTCCTCATTGCCGCTGATGACCTGGAACATCCGCTGCCGGGACGCCTCGTTCTTCTCGACGAGGGAATCCCCGCATATGGTCTCGACATGCGGGAGGAGGACCTCTTCGAACCGCTGCCGGTATTCGGCCAGTCCGTCTGTGAGATCGGCCTTGGCCAGCGATCGGTCAGCGAATGAGCGAGCCAGCAGATCGGCCGACACCAACGCGAATCCACAACCGACGCCACTCATGGCATCCACGGACAGGGCCGCGTCTCCGACGAACGGGACCGAGCCCACCACCGGCTGACGAACCTGGCTCGGATAGTCGCTGTAGCCCAGCAGGCCCGTCTCCGGGACCGCGTCGGCCATCGAGGGCGCGTCCGGCAGGGCATCGAAGTAGTCCATGAACTGCTGGAGCCGGCCGTCCGCTCCCTGCCAACCCTCGACCCGCGACTTCTCCGCGAAGAGGACGAGCTGGGTCCTGCCCTCGACGAGCGGATAGACGCAGGCCAGGTCCCGGTCGTTCATGATGAAGATCGAGCGGTTGTCCTCTCGGGTCTTGATCCCCGAGAAGTAACCGAAAAGGGCCGCGCGTTCGTTCGGATGTTCTTCGGTCGCGTTGCCGAGCTCCTTGGCCAGCCGCGAACGACGCCCGTCCGCGGCCACCACCAGACGGGCCCGGAAGGGGTGGGATCCGGTCTCACCGCGGGTGTTGAGGATCCAGCCGGATTCGTCTTCCTCGATGCTCTCCACCGCGGTGGAGTCGATGTACTGAACGCCCTGCTTCTGCGCGGCCGTTCGGAGTGCGGGGTCGAGCACGCGCCGTTCGAGATTGAGCGCGTACGAATTCGGCGGCCCGGGGACATAGCCGCCGGGTCCCTCGACCAGACCGCCGGGCGTGACGAAGACGGCCTTGGTGGGCACGGACCAGGCAGGCTCGTAAAGGTGCGCAAGCCCGAGGTCGGCCAGGAGCGGCACCGCGTGCGGCTGGATGAAGTGGGTGCAGAGCCGTTTGTGGGACTGGTCGTTCATCGCCTTCTTGTCGAAGACGGCGACCCGATATCCCATCTGGCTGAAGCGGATTGCCGTGGCACAGCCGGCGATGCTTCCGCCCACCACCGCGACATCCAACGTCGACTCGTCGAAGTTCGGAGTACTCACAGGTTGACTACCATCTCTCTGCTCGCGCTGACTGTCTCCCTGCTGCCTAGCCGGCACACCCGCAGTCGACCTGGGCGTGGGCCTCGCATTGAGCCGCCGTCCCTTCGGTGGCGTAGCCGTCCCGCTTCCACCAGTCGAGACCGCCCATCAGCTCCTTGACCCGGAAGCCCGCGGTGGCCAGCTTGATCGCCGTCTTGGTGGAGGCGTTGCAGCCGATGCCGTCGCAGTAGGCGACGTACAGCGGTGTCTTGGAGAGACCGGCCAGCGAATCCTGAGAGATCGAGCGGTGAGGAATGCTGATCGCGCCGGGGATGTGCTCCCTCTCATAGGCCTCGCTGCTGCGGCCGTCGACAACGACCACGTCCTGGCCTTCTTCGAGGGCCGTCTTCAGATCCGCGGCGTCGGTCTCGTAGGCCAGCTTTTCCTGGTAGTAGTCCAACTGGGACCGCTGTTCACGGGACATCTCGCTGTCGCCCGGGGTCGAGTCGTCGTCTCCCATGAACCGGCCGGCTATGGCATACAGATCGCCGAGGGTGCTCGGGGTGACCAGCGAGTCCGCGTGCTCTCCCAGGTCGACGCCGCAGTCCTCCAGGAGCGTGACCAGGACGCTGATGGTCAAAAGGGAGTCCAGGCCAAGGGTGTTGAGTGGCGTGTCGTCGGGCAGTGGGTCGAGGTCCACGGGCTTGCCCGTCGCCGTCTCCAGGTATTCGGCGACCTTTTCCTTCACCGCTACAGACATGGCTATACCTTTTCCATAGGCTCGACGGCGCCATCGGCCGACAGTGCGAAATAGTTGGAGTTCGACTGCTGAGCTGCTGTGGTGAGCCGCTCGATCAGTTGTCGTTCATCGGTCTTCGCGGTCGATGGGGCTGATTCAGCAGGCGACCAGGCCATCAGGGTCGGACGCATGTAGTCGGGCAGCACGCTGCGCAGGTGCGCCTCCACGTCGGCCACCGCCTGTCGTTCCTCCGCAGCGACAACGACAGCGACCGCGTCGCGTTGGTTGCGCCGGACCACGGCTACGACCGCCCGGTCGACGCCGGAACAGCTCAGGGCGGCCCGACGGATCTCACTGAGGTGGGTACGGCGGCCCGCCAACCACGTGATCTCCTCGTCGCCGTGACGGTGGAACACGATGTTGCCGTCCTCGGCGTAGCTGCATATGTCCCCGGTCCGGAAGTAGGGCGTCCCCTCCAGATCGATGACGACACGCGCGTTTTCCTCGGGGTGGTCGAAGTAGCCGCGCATGACCTGGTCGCCGCCGACCCAGAGCTCCCCCGGCACGCCGGGCTGATGGAGTTCGGCCCCGTCCTTCATGATCTTCGCGTCCATGCCGCGCAGAGGCCGGCCGATGGGATACGCGGTCGCGCGCTCCGCATCCGCGTGCTCGACCTCGTAGGTCAGGGAGAAGATCGTGGCCTCGGGTGGGCCGAAGGCGTGGACGACACGGGTCTGCGGCAGTTGCTGCTTCCATATGTTCATGACGGCGGGGTCGCAGACCTGAGCACCCGTCATCACCGTTTCCAGGCTGGGCAGCTTGGCCCGGGTGATCTGACGCCCGTCCCCGGTGATCATGGCCAAGAGCATCGAGACCGCGATCAGATGCGTGATGCGCTCACGGCCGATCACGGCGCGCATGACGGCACCGGCGGGAAGGCTGCGGAATTGATGGACGAAGGCTCCCAGCGACAAGGGGAGCAGCGTGTCCTCGATCGAGACATCCACATTGAATGGCGACAGGCTCAGCACGCGGGATTCCGACGTGAACCGGAGCACCTGGTTGTGGTTGCCGAAATAGGCGATGAGGCCGGCGGCGCTGTTCTCCACCCCTTGCGGCTCACCAGTCGGACCGGACGCGAAAATAATGTATGCGGCCTGCTCGGGTCCATGGGCCACGGTGGAATGGGTCGCCGCCGGCCCGGAGAGGATTTTGGCCAGTTGTTCCCTGTCCAGTCGGCAGTCGACGGGAGCGATCGGGTCCCGGTCGTCCAGCGCGATCACGGCCTTCGGCTGCAGACGCGTGAGCAGTCCTCGCAGCCGGGCCGCCGGCTCAGCGGCGTCGAGTGGGACGTAGACGGCCCCGCACTTCCAGATGGCGATGGCGAGTATCGCCATGACCGCGCGTTTTTCGGTCAGGACCACCACGCGATCCCCCGCGCCGACCCCCTGCTCGGTCAGCCGGGCCGCGACCGTCTGGGCGCCCTGCTCGAGCTGGGCGAAGGTATAGCTGACATCTCCGTCGTTGATCGCGACGCGATCCGGCCATTTAAGAGCCGGAGCCACCAGCAGATCACCGAGAGCGGGGGCGGGATTTTTCTCGTCGGCAGGATCGATCGACCATGGAGGTAATGCCATCGCTTCAGCTTTGACTACCACTCTTTCTCAATCCTGCCTTTCCGTTCGAATTCCTCTTGCCGATGTTATAGAACCGTAATATTGGCCGTCAACCCTGAAAGGCGGTCCTGGCGATTTCGGCCACGGCACTCCTGGCTGAATCCAGCTTTCCGGCATACAGGCAGAAGTCGTGCGGGAGATCCGGGAAATGCTGATGCCGCAGGGTGACCGACCGATCGGCCAGGTGCTCCCGCCAGGCGAGTCCTTCGTCACGGAGCACGTCGCAGCCGGCCGTCACGATCGAGCAGGCCGGCAGCCGGGCCAGATCGCTCTCCGACAGGGCGAACGGATCGAAGGCGCGTTCCGAGAAGAAAGGTTTCAGTAGCGACTTGAAGAGCCGCATGGCGCCGCTGTCGAGGAAGTAGCCCTCGCCGAACGTCCGGTAGGACTCGCGCTCCGTCCCGAGGTCGAGTACCGGGTAGATCAGCACGATGCGCGAGAAGACCCCGGGCAGGACGCGCAAGCTGAGGTAGAGCGAGAGCAGTCCGCCGACGCTGTCACCGGCGAGGACGAGCGGTCGGTCCCCCAACTCGCGGCACCGTGCCGCGATGTGGCTCCCCAGCCGCTCCACCGCCTCCTCGACGGTGTGTTCCGGCGCCTTCGGATACTCGAACGCCTCCACGGGTGCGTGCAGGGTGTTCGCCAAGTCCCGCAGGAATGGCCGGAAGACGGCCGTCGAGTAGTAGACCATCCCGCCGCCATGGATGTAGAGGACATACGGGGCGGCCGCGTCCTCCTGCGCCGGCCGGATGATCACCGAGTCCGCACCCGCGTCGAGCGACGTGCCGTCGTCGGGCTCGTCCACGCTTCCGAAGCGCGAGATCCAGCGCTCGGCGTTCACCCGGTCGTCCGCGAGCGAGCCGGTGGACGACCTGACCGCCATGATCTTGCGTGCGGCGGCCAGGCGGCCGAACTCCACGTTCAGCGCCCGCACTTCCACTTCAGACATCGCCGTCCCCGTCGACGGGCTCGACGTCGCCCGCGGGGGTGAACGCGAAGTGGGACGCACTCGACTCCCGAGCCGCCTCGGCGAGCCGTCGCATCAGCAGCTTCTCGTCCGTCTTGCCGGTCGAGGACACGGTGAGCTCGGGTGACCAGGCGACGATGGCCGGGCGCATGTACGCGGGCAGCAGGTCCGCCATCTGCTTCTCGACGTCCGCCACCACCGCCCGGTCCGGCGCCATCACCACGAGGGCGATCACGTCGTGGCCGCCCCGCGCGACCAGCGCGACGGCCGCCCGCTCGACGCCCGGGGAGCCCAGCACGAGCTGTCGGATCTCACCCAGGTGGATCCGCCGGCCGGCCAGCTTCACCTCGTCGTCGTTGCGTCCGCGGAAGACGATGTTGCCGTCCTCGTCATAGCTGCACATGTCGCCGGTGCGGTAGTAGCGGACGCCGTCCACCTCGACCACCCGGCGGGCGGTCTCCTCCGGCTGGTCGAAGTAGCCGCGCATCACCTGCTCGCCGCCGATCCACAGCTCGCCGATCCGGCCGTGCTCGTGGATCTCGGCCTCGTCCTCCACGATCCGCGCCGCCACACCGCGCAGGGGCCGGCCGATCGGGTACGAACTCACCCGCTCCGGGTCGACCCGTTCGATCTCATGGGCGACGCAGACGATCGTCGCCTCGGTCGGCCCGTAGACGTTGATGACGCGGACCTCGGGGAGGCCGTTCTTCCAGACGTTGATGACACCGGGGTCGCAGACCTCCGCGCCCGTCATCACCATCTCCAGGGCGGGGAAGTTCTCCCTGGTGACGTGGCGCCCGTCCTCCGTGATCATGGTCAGGAGCGTGGACACCGCGATCAGATGCGTGATCCGCTCGCGCTTGATGATCGCCCGCATGATCGCTCCGGCATGGACGCCCCGGAACTGGTGGACGAACGCGCCCAGCGACAGGGGCAGCAGCGTGTCCTCGATCGATACGTCGAAGTGGAACGGGGACAGGCTGAAGACCCGTGAGTCAGGGTTGAACCGGAGCACCTCGTTGTGGTTCCCGAAGTACGCGACCAGGTTGGCGACGGTGATCTCGACGCCCTTCGGCTCTCCCGTCGACCCCGACGTGAAGATGATGTACGCCGTGTCGTCGGGCCGATGCGCCACGGTGGGCTGTTCCGGGGCCGGCCACGACAGGATCGCGTCGAGCCGCGTACGGTCCACCCAGCTGACGTCGGCGACCGCGGGCTCCCGGTCGTCCAGCGCGATCACGACGCTCGGCCGCAGGCGCCCGAGCAGGCTGCGCAGGCGGGGGACCGGCTGCGCGGCGTCGAGCGGGACGTAGACGGCGCCGCACTTCCAGATCCCGATGGCCAGGACGGGCATGATCGCGCACTTCTCGGCCAGGATCGCGACCCGGTCCCCGCGGCCGACGCCCTGCTCCCTCAGCCAGGCCGCGAGCGCTCGGGCCTGCCGCTCCAGTTCGGCGAAGGTGAGGCCGGTCCGTCCGTCGTGGAGCGCCGGGCGGTCCGGCCAGTTGCTCGCGGCCGCTTGGACGATGTCGCCGAGCGCCGGCGCCGGGAAGGCCCGGTCGGCGGGGTCGAGCGACCACGGAGGCAGCGGTGTCGTCAACGCCACCGGCACAGAGGTCTCCGTCACGAGACGCCATTCCCTTCAACGTCGTAGAAGAAGCGGACCTTGGGTTTGGCCCCGGCGCCCATGCGCCGGTAGAAGCCGATGCCGAGCTCGTTGTGCGGAGGGGTCTGCCACTCGGCCCAGCCGCAGCCGTGGGCGACGGCGAACTCCCGCAGCCGCTCGAAGAACGTGCGGCCGAGCCCCATCCCCCGGTACGGCTCCTGGAGGTAGAGGCAGTCCATGTAGACGAAGGGTTCGGCGCCCCAGGTGGCGAAGTCGATGGTGACGGTCATGAAGCCGCAGGGCTCCCCGTCGTCCGTCGCGATCCAGCCGTACAGCGCCGGCTGCTCCGAGAACAGCGCCGTACGCCAGCGCTCGACCTGGCCGTTCTCCCGGAAGTCCGCCTTCTCGTACGCCGCGTGCTCGCGGCACAGCGCCAGCAGCGCGTCCAGGTGGCCAGGCTCGATCGGCTGCACCTTGATGTCGCGGCTCATACCCACCCCGAGAAGGTCGTGGCCAGGTACGCGTCGAGCGAGGCCTGGTCGAGCCGGCCTTGCGCCAGCACGGTGTTGACCCAGGCGTCGCGCTCGAAATTGATGACCTCGAGCTCCCAGACGCAGGCGATCAGGTCACGCTGGGCGAGGGGTGCGACCGTGGTGTTCCCCTCGGCGTCGACCGTCGTGCCGCGCACCCAGTGCTTGAGCATGTTGGCGTCGTACCACTGGCTCACCAGCAGGTAGTCGCCTTCGTCTCCGTAATGCAGGATCAGGAAGCCGACGGGGTGGTCTCCGCCTTGTGGGTGTTCGCTCAGCACCGTGGCGGCCTGCTCCCGCAGCCACTCGGGCGCCGGGAGGTCGGCGGAGCGTTCCGGGTCCGCGAACATCCCGTACGCCTTCAGAATTCGGCCAGACACTTCCACCGGCGGGAGCGCCTTGACCAGGCGCGGCGAGTACGTCAGCGGGTTCAGGTAAGTGCTTTCCCCGCCAGCAAGTAATTGGCCAATTTCCATCATGCGCTCGTTCGCCTCCGAACTGCCCTCGGATCGTCGATGCGGAAGGCGTCCATCCGCTTTACGACTCGTGCGGTATTGAGAAAGCTAGCCTTCTGTCCGTTTCGGCACTAATGACTTGGACTGTCAAAGTATTTGGTCGCCGTTAACCTCAATCGTTCTGGCGCCTTGAGGTCTGGTCACTGCCTCCGACTTCGCCCACGCCGAGGCAGCCCCCTTCGCCTCGAACGCGCCATCGTTGCTGGTCAGGCGATTACGGCAGGGCGATGAGCCGCTGCCGGCAGAAGCGGCCGACCGCGGCGGAAGCAAGCCCAAAGAGGTGGAAACTCACGGGGAGAAGTTCTACAGATTTCAACGTCTGGACATCGCGGCAGAGCCTCGCCGCGCCCCCGTCATTCGCTCAAGACGCCCAAGAAACTCCCCCCGGATATCAAGCACTGGCCCGTCCCCGACAGCCACCGGATGAACACCCTTGCGGCTATCAACAATTCGAGGATGCCTACTGACGTTCGATCATGTCAAGGGGAGTCCGACCGGTGATCCATCCCAATTGAGCCGAAAGTCGACCATGAATGGCAGAGCGTCCGGCATTGGCCGTGCCGCGCCGGTCCACATACCACTTTTCTTTAGCGACCTTCCAGTCTCCTGGAGAAAAATTTGCCGCTTGACGCCCGCCGATGATCATCGGCGCATCCTGGAGCGCAATTGGTTGAAAGCGGGACTGCCCTCAATGTGTGCCGTTGGGCCGACGTCAGCGCGCCGGAGTCGGTCCTGCTGTCCCTCGGCCACGCGGTGCTGCGCGGCCGGCGCGACGACGCTCCTCGGGTGTCGCGGAAACCACGACGTCCGGCACCGGTCCCTCCCCTCGTGGGGACCGGTGCCGGACGGCGGGGGTGGTGTCGATCCGCGGAACCTGCCGTGCCGGTGGGCGGCGGGTCAGTGCGGATCGAACAGGATGAGGTTGGCGCGAGGTGTCCGTCGGTCCTGCGGGAGGAGATCCGACGGAAGTGGATCCTGCCGAAGGTGGCCGAGAACGTGCGGCGCCATGAGTGGTCTCTCCGAGCTCTGGGCTGGTGGCCTGCCTGAGCGACGCGCGCGGGATGCGCACTTGCGTCGTGATCCTGCCAGTCGAGGGTGCCGGCGAGGAGCGTCCGGTCTCCGGATCCCGCCTTTACCGCAGGTCAGCCGTATAAAGTGAGTTTTCCGGTCCGGATGTCCAGGTGCGGCGGAGGTAACAGGAGTGGAGGCCTTGAGTTCCGATGCGGGGGCGCGCACAGCCTTCGCGGAACGGCTCGCGCTGCTCTACAAGGAGGCCGGCAATCCGCCGCTCAAGAGCGTGGCCGAGGCGGTCGTGCGACTTCAGCGGGTCGACGAGCGGGGGCGGCCCGTACGGGTGTCCGCCCAGCGGATCAGCGACTGGCGCCGCGCCAAGAACGTGCCTGCCCAGTTCGCCGCCCTCCAAGCCGTACTGCATGTCCTGATCCCCCAGGCCCGGCGTGCGCGTCCGGTGCCCGTGTCCGCCGGGCTGTACGACCAGGGCCAGTGGCAGCGGCTGTGGGAGCGTGCGACCGCCGGGGAAGAGGAGGAGCAGACTCCGGTCGAGGCCTCCGCGGTTGCCGGTGGGGTGTGTCCGTACCGGGGGCTGGCCTCCTACCGGCAGCAGGACGCCGGGTGGTTCTTCGGCCGGCAGCGGAGTACCGATTCCCTGGTCGCCCAGCTGCGCGCGGCCCAGAAGACCGGCGGCCTCGTCATGCTCGTCGGCGCCTCGGGCGCCGGTAAGTCCTCGCTGCTGAACGCGGGCCTGGTGCCCGCCCTGCAGAACGGTGCGCTGAGCGGTGAGAGCGGCCGGTCGAGCGCGGTGGTGCAGCTCGTACCGGGCGCAGATCCGCTGGCCGAGCTGACCCGCCGTATTCCGGAACTCTCGGACGTCGTCTCTTCCGACGTGGCGGGGCCGGGCCGCCCCGAGGAGGCGGAGGAAACCGGCGCGCAGGAACTCGGCACGGACTTCGTGCAGTCCGCACGTGACGCCGTCCTCGCCTGGGTCCGGCGTGAAGCCTCCTCCTCCAACACTCCGGTCCCTCCTGTCCCTCCTGTCCTCATCGTCGACCAGTTCGAAGAGACGTTCACCCTCTGCCCCGACGAAGCAGACCGCCGTACCTTCGTCCAGCTCCTGCACGCCGCCTGCACGCCCGTCGAACCCGGCGGGCCGGCTCCCGTGCTCGTCGTCCTCGGTATACGCGCCGACTTCTACGAGCAGTGCCTGGGGCACCCGGAGCTGGCCGATGCGCTGCAGCACCGGCACATGGTGCTCGGGCCGCTGACCACGGCGGAGTTGCGGGAGGCGGTGACCGGGCCGGCCAAGGCTGTGGGGCTGGAGTTGGAGCCGGGGCTGGCGGAGCTGATCGTGCGGGAGGTGAGTGCGGACGGGCCGCGTGGGACGCATCACGCCGGGGTGTTGCCGTTGCTGTCGCACGCGCTGCTCGCGACATGGCAGCGGCGGAAGGCGGGGCGGCTGACGCTGGCCGGGTACCGGGCGGCCGGGGGGATCCAGGGGGCCGTCGCCGCCACGGCCGAGCGCGCCTGGTCCGGGCTCGATCCGGCGGCACGTACGGCCGCGCGGCTGCTGCTGCTCAGGCTGGTGCGGCTGAGCGAGGACACGCAGGCGACCCGGCGGCGGGGCACCCGGCGGCAGCTGGCGGCGGAGTCGACGGATCCGGGCAAGACGGAGGAGTCGCTCGAGGCGCTGGTGCAGGCCCGGCTGGTGACGCTGGACGCGGAGACCGTGGAGATCACACACGAGGCGCTGCTCCACGCCTGGCCGCGGCTGCGGGACTGGATCGACGAGGACCGGCAGGGCAATCTGCTGCGCCAGCGGCTGGAGGAGGACGGCCGGGCCTGGGAGGAGTCCGGGCGTGACTCGTCGCTGCTCTACCGGGGCTCCCGGCTGGGGCAGGCCCGCAGCTGGGCGCGGTCGGCCGGGGACACCTTTCTGACCCGGAGCGCGGTGGAGTTCCTGGCCGCCGCGGTCCGGCTGCGCAGGCGCATGGTCTGGATCATGCGGAGCGCGGTCGCGGCGCTGGTCGCGCTGGCGATGCTGGCCATCGGTGCGGCGGTGGTCGCCTGGCAGCAGCGGGACGAGGCCGTGTTCGCGCAGGTGCTCGCCGAGGCCGACCGCTTCCAGTACTCGGACCCGTCGCTGTCCGCCCAGCTCGACCTGGTGGCCCACCGCCTGCGCCCGGACGACGAGGACCCCAACAGCCGGCTGATCTCGATCGTGAACGCCCCGCTGGCCACACCCCTGCGCGGTCACACCGGCGCCGTCTACCTCACCACCTTCAGCCCGAACGGACGGCTCCTGGCCACCGCCAGCTACGACCGGACCGTACGGCTGTGGGACGTCGCCGACCGGGCGCGGCCCGAGCCCCTGGGCAAGCCGCTGACCGGGCACAAGAGCTGGGTGAGCAGCGCGGTCTTCAGCCCCGACGGCCACACCCTGGCCAGCGCCGCCGACGACGGCACGGTCCGGCTGTGGGACGTACGGCACCCGAGTCGGCCGCGTGCGCTCGGCGCGCCCCTGACCGGGCACGAGGGCACGATCTATCTGGTCGCCTTCAGCCCGGACGGCCGCACCCTCGCCTCCGTCAGCGAGGACCGCACCGTGCGGTTGTGGGACGTGGCCGATCCGAAGCGGCCCAAGGCGCTCGCCACGCTGACCGGTGCCGACGCGGCCGTGCGGTCCGTGGCGTTCAGCCCGGACGGACGGACGCTGGCCGCCGGTGGCGACGACAAGACCATCCGGCTGTGGGACGTGGCCGAACCGGACCGGCCGAAGGCGCTTTCCACGCTGACCGGGCACACCGGCCTCGTCCACTCCGTCGCCTTCAGCCCCGACGGCCGCACCCTCGCGAGCGGCAGCGCCGACGACACCGTCCGGCTCTGGGACGTCTCCGACCCACGGCACGGCACCCAGCGGGGAGCACCACTCACCGGCCACACCGGCCCCATCTGGTCGGTGGCCTTCAACCCCCGCGGCAACATGCTCGCCGCCGCCAGCGCCGACAGCACGGCGAGCTTGTGGAACGTGAGCGACCCGGCGTATCCCTCGCAGGTCGGCGAGCCCCTCGCGGGCGCCAGCGGGGAGATGTACGCGCTCGGGTTCAGCCCGGACGGCCGCACCCTCGCCACCGGCAGCGGCGACAGCAAGGTGCGGCTGTGGTCGATCCCCACGTCGGACATGGTCGGCGGCAACGGGGCGTTCCGCCCGGACGGCAAGGTGCTCGCCACGGCCGCGCGCGACGGAGGGATCCGGCTGTGGGACGTACGGGATCCCGCCCGGCCGGCGGCGCTGAGCAAGCCGTTCCTGCCCGGGGACACCGGCCAGCGCTCCCAGGTGTTCTCACCCGACGGCCGGACGCTCGCGGTGACGACGGGCGAGCAGAGCGTGCGCCTGTGGAACGTCGGCGACCCGGCCCACCCGGCCCCCTACGACTCCCCCCTCTTCCTGCGCACCCGGTTCATGGGCCCCGACGCGCTGGCGTACAGCCCGGACGGGCGGACGCTGGCCACCGCCTGGGACGACCGCACGATCCGGTTGTGGAACGTCAGCGACCCCGCCCATGTCGTGCCGCTCGGCCCGCCCATCACCGGGCACACCGGCTACATCAACTCCCTCGCCTTCAGCCGGGACGGCCGCACCCTGGCCAGCGGCAGCGCGGACGCCACCATCCGGCTGTGGAAGGTGACCGACCCCCGCCGTCCCACCGCGCTCGGCGCGCCGCTCACCGGTCACACCGGCCCCGTCAACGCGCTCGCCTACAGCCCGGACGGCCATACGCTGGCCAGCGGCAGCGACGACGACACCGTACGGCTCTGGGACGTCGCCGACCCGCGCGAGGCGACCCCGCACGGCGACCCCCTCACCGGTCACACCGAAGCGGTCGTCTCACTGACGTTCAGCGCGGGCGGGCACTACCTGGCCAGCGGCGGCAACGACAACACGGTCCGGCTGTGGAACGTCTCCTCCCCGTCCGACGCCTCTGCCGTCGGCCAGGCGATGAGCCCGAACGCCAAGACCGGCAACTTCCTGTCGTTCAGCCCGACGAGCCACATGCTCGGCGTCTCCAGCGGCACCGACACCGTCCGGCTGTGGAACCTGGACGTGGACCAGGCGATCCGCCGCGTCTGCTCGACCACGCAGGGCGTACTGACGCGGGAGAAGTGGCACGAGTATCTGCCTCGGCTGTCGTACGAGCCGCCGTGCGCGGAAGCAGAGAAGTAGAAGCGTGCGCTCAGTGACGGGGCGGAGACGCAAGTGGCATGACAGGGGTTCGGCGGACAGCGGTTTCCGTGATCCCGATCACAACCCCGGGCCGCAGCCGATCGGGCGGCTCCCGCGAAGCAGACGACCTTGTTACTGTTGGCCTCAGCCCGATCGCTGGTGCATCCCCCGTCGCCAGCGGTCGGGCCTTCGCATGTCCGCGGCCCGGTCGCCCGGCCCGGCGAGGCCGCTTGAGGAGTCGTACGCTGATCCTGTGCCAAAGGCGTACGAAGTGATCACGGACGACCTGCGACACCCGCGCACGCCGATGCTCCGCGACAACCACCGGCACCAGTGGGAGAAGGACCGGGCGCGCCGCCCGCTCGCCACCCGGGCCGCGACCGGGGCCACGGAGCACGAGACCGGTCTCGAGGTGCGCGACCTCGTCTTCCATGCGCGGTACCGGGAGGTCGCCGCGCCCCCGGAACTGGCGAACGCGTTCGGCGTGCCGGAGGGGACCCCGCTCCTGGAGCGCACCTACCGGACCCGGTGCTCGACCGAGCACGCCCCGTTCAGCCTCGTGACGTCCTACCTGGTCCGCGCCATGATCGCCGCGAATCCCGATCTCCTGGACGACTCCAACGAGCCCTGGCCGGGCGGCACGCAGAACCAGCTCCACACGGTCGGCATCGAGTTGAGCCGCATCGAGGAGCGGGTCACCGCGCGGCCGCCGACGCCTGGTCAGGCGTGGGAGCTGGACCTGCCGCCGGGGGCGCCGGTGATCCTGCTGCGCAAGACCTCGTACGACATCACCGACCGCGTCGTGGAGATCTCCGAGGTCACACTGCCCGGCGACCGTGCGGAACTGCGCTTCACCACTCTCCTGGAAAGGTGGTGAGTGCGGCCGTGACACCGACCCGGCGCGTCATCATCGTCACCGCTGTTCACGGCCCTTCGGCGGCGTTCCTGCCGGATGCCCACAAGTCGCTGCGCGCACAGGAGTTGCCGGCCGGCTGGGAGTGGCACTGGGTGATCCAGGAGGACGGGCAGACCGACGAGGTCCTCCCGTACGTCCCCGACGACGCGCGCGTGACCTTCCGCCAGGGCCGGCCCGGGGGGCCCGGCGTGGCGCGCACCAT
The DNA here is from genome assembly GCF_004028635.1 of Streptomyces cyaneus. GTDB lineage: Bacteria > Actinomycetota > Actinomycetes > Streptomycetales > Streptomycetaceae > Streptomyces > Streptomyces cyaneus. Next base: position 255,590 of record NZ_RQJW01000007.1, read on the forward strand.
CGCGCTCGCGCACGCCGAGGGCGAGTACGTGAAGATCCTGGACGCCGACGACCAGCTCACCCCGGGTGTCCTCGCCCGTGACCTGGCGGTCCTCGAAGCCGACCGCGACCTCGGCTGGACGACCTCCCGGGTCCTGGACCTCCTGCCGGACGGCACGACGGCCGGATTCCCCGGCGACCCCGACGACGGGCCGATCGAGCGGGGCGCCGTACTCGACTTCTGGAAGGCGAACGACTTCCGCGCCCAGGTCCACCCGGCGACCCTGTGCGTACGCCGGGACCTCCTGCTCGCCCTCGGCGGCTGGATGGCGCTCCCCGCATCCGAGGACACGGGCCTGCTGCTCGCGCTCAACTCCGTGAGCCGGGGCTGGTTCTCGGCGGAGGTGGGTCTCCTCTACCGCAAGTGGGAGGGCCAGGCGACCGGCCAGTCGGCCCACCTGGACCCGACTGAACGGCAGGCCCGCATGGCCGTGGCGGAGGCCAGGGCGCGGGCGCTGGGCTCGTTCGGGTGGCGCTGTCCGTCGGACCGCTGACCGCCGCTACTCGGCGACCGCTGCTACCCGGTGACCGCTGCTACCCGTGAGGGAGATGGCCTGGGACGGGCACCTCTCGGCTGCCTCCCGTACCTGCGGGTCGTCGCCGGTGTCCTCCCGGCCCGGCCGTACGACGCCGTACTCGTCCACGAAGTCGAAGACCGACGGAGCCCTGTGCACGCACTCGGCGGAGCCGTAACAGAGGTTCGGGTCGATCGAGACCTTCATCGGCGCTCCCGTCGTGAACCGTGTTCGGGGTTACACGACTGGACTGCCCAGCTGCCGAGCCCTCTTAATCACTGATCGAAGGACAGGTCGAGCATCCGGATCGCGTTTCCGCGCAGCAGCTTGTACGCCACCTCGTCGGAGAGCCCGCCCACATGCTCCGCGGCCACCCGCTTCGTCTCCGGCCACGTCGAGTCGACGTGCGGATAGTCCGTCTCGAAGGTCGCGTTGTCGACGCCGACCGTCTCGATCGCCTCGATGCCGTGCTTGTCCCGGAAGAAGCAGCAGAAGATCTGGCGGTAGTAGTACGTCGACGGCGGCTCCGGGATCAGGTCCTTCACGCCGCCCCAGGCCCGGTGCTCCTCCCAGACGTCGTCCGCGCGCTCCAGGGCGTACGGGATCCAGCCCATCTGGCCCTCGCTGTAGGCGAGTTTGAGCCGCGGGAACTTCACCAGGACCCCGGAGAAGAGGAAGTCCATCATCGACGCCATGGCGTTGTTGAAGGACAGGGACGCCTGGACCGCGGGCGGGGCGTCCGGGGAGGCGGCCGGCATCTGGGAGGAGGACCCGATGTGCATGTTGACGACCGTGCCGGTCTCCTCGCAGGCCCGGAAGAACGGGTCCCAGTAGCCGGAGTGGATGGAGGGCAGCCCCAGATACGTCGGGATCTCGCTGAACGTCACCGCCCGCACCCCGCGTGCCGCGTTCCGGTGGATCTCCGCGACGGCGAGGTCGATGTCCCACAGCGGGATCAGGCACAGCGGGATCAGCCGGCCACCGCTGTCGCCGCACCACTCCTCGACCATCCAGTCGTTGTAGGCGCGCACACAGGCCAGCCCGACCTCCTTGTCCTTGGCCTCGGCGAAGGTCTGGCCGCAAAAGCGCGGGAAGGTGGGGAAGCAGAGCGAGGCCTCGACATGGTTGATGTCCATGTCCGCCAGCCGGGCCTTGGGGTCCCAGCAGCCGCGCCGCATCTGCTCGCGGGTGATGCCGTCCAGCGTCATCTCGTCCCGGGAGAAGCCGACGGCCGCGATGATGCGCTTGTACGGGAAGAGGTCGCCCTCGTACTCCCACCAGTCGGTGATCTGACCGTCCGGGTCCGTGGTGAACCGGTACTTCCCGCCGATGTACTCGAGTTCGCCGATACCGGCGGTGAGGGGCTTCGGGCCCCGGTCCCGGTACTTGGCCGGGAGCCAGGTCTCGAAGAGGTGCGCGGGCTCGATCACATGATCGTCCACGCTGATGACCTTGGGCAGATCCTTGGTGCTGCTGTCGGTGGTACTGCGGTGGGCGGTCGCCACGTCTGGCCCCCTCGTGCCTGCCGGCGGACCGCGGAATCCGAATCCGACGGTCCACATCCTAATCTGACGGTCCATCAGATTTGTGGTTCACAGTAGGGGGACTCCCCGGCGACGGCAAGGGGCCATCCGGTCGGCGGCGAAACGGGGAGGGTGCGCGAAGGTCCGACGCGGAACGCTGATCCGCGCCCTCGCGCACGGCGATCTGGCCCCGAAGGGCTCAGTTGTTCCAGCTCTCGTCGTACGGGTCCGTCGGCTCCGCCACCGGTTTCGCCTCCGTGACCTCGATGAACGGGATCGGGCCGCCGTTGACCGGGTCCTTGGCGCGGCGCGGGGTGTAGGTGCCGGTGATCTGGAGCCAGGTGTCCGGCTGGAGGACCGGGGGGATGCGGCCGGTGAGGGCGACCTTGACCGGTTGGGCGTCGGCGGCGCAGCAGTTGAGGGCCATGCGGACGAGGTAGGGGGTGCCGTCGCGGTCCAGGGCCAGGAATCCGGTGAGCTGGACGCGGCGGTCGTGGAGGGTACGGCCGTGGTCGTAGACGGCGCGGCCCGCGTAGTCGACCACGCTGAGGCGCAGGGGGTCGGCGGCGGGGAGGGACGGATAGGCGAGGGGTTCCTGGAGGGCCGTACCGGTGCGGGTCGCGCTGTAGGAGCCGAGGGCGGGCGGGGCCACCAGGATCAGGGCGAAGAGGGGGAGGACGAGGAGCCAGGAGACTCGGGGTTCGCGGTGGGTGTGGGCGTGGGCGTCAGCACCAGCGTGAGTGTGGGCGTCCCTGCCGCTGTCCTGGTCGGCGTCGTGCCGCACGTCCTGATCGGCCTCGCGCTGCTTCTGTGCCCGCGTCCGCTGTCGCTCGTACCAGACCGTCGCCACCGCCGCCGCGATCAGCACCGCGCCGGACACCAGCACCAGCGGGCGCAGGCCCTGCTTGACGTACCGCAGATAGAGGTCGGTCGTGGCCGCGTGCAGCAGGGACGCACCCAGCAGGAACAGGACGGCGGCCTGGGCCTGGCGGTTCACAGGATCACCGCCCCCGTGAGCACCGACACGAGCACGGCCAGCGCGAACGTGGCCGGTGCGAAGCGCAGGGCGAAGGCGCGGCCGAAGGTGCCCGCCTGCATCGCGAAAAGCTTCAGGTCGATCATCGGGCCCACGACGAGGAAGGTGAGGCGGGCCGTGAGCGAGAACTGCGACAGCGACGCCGCCACGAACGCGTCCGCCTCCGAGCAGATCGACAGCACCACGGCGAGGATCGCGAGGGCGAGGACCGCCAGCACCGGGTTCTCGGCCGCCGTGCGCAGCCAGCTCTCCGGGGCCACCGCCTTCAGGGTCGCCGCCGCCATCGCGCCGACCACGAGGAAGCCGCCCGCATGCATCACGTCGTGCCGGACGGAGCCCCAGAAGGCCTCGCCCCTGCTCTGGCCGTCGTGGGACGGATGGGACGGCGGCTTCAGCCAGTCGGTACGGCCGAGGCGCAGCCACAGCCAGCCCATCGCACAGGCCACCAGCAGGCTGGCGACCAGGCGGGCGAGGACCATCTCCGGATCGCCGGGGAAGGCTACGGCCGTCGCCGTGAGCACGATCGGGTTGATCGCGGGGGCGGACAGCAGGAACGCCAGCGCCGCGGCCGGAGTGACTCCGCGCCGCACCAGCGCTCCGGCCACCGGCACGGACGCGCACTCGCAGCCGGGCAGCACCGCGCCCGCCGCTGAGGCGACCGGGACGGCAAGGGCGGGGCGGCTCGGCAGCGCGCGGGCGAAGAAGGACGGCGGCACGAACACCGCGATCGCCGCCGAGAGCAGCACGCCCAGCACCAGGAACGGCAGCGCCTGGACCATCACCGCGACGAACACCGTCGTCCAGCTCTGCATCACCGGTGCGGCGAGGGCGCGGCGGATCGGGCTCTGCAGCAGCACCAGCACGAGCATGAGCATGGTGAGGAGGAGGGGGGAGTTGAGGTGCCTGCCCTCCGCCTCCACCGAACTCGCCGGATCGCTGCGGTCGTCGGTCCGCTGCGGGACGGTCTTGGTGATCGCCACGGGCGAGGTACCTCCGGTGGTGCGGAAGGGCGCTGATTTCCCTCCCCTCTCATACGGACGGCCGGGCGCGGGCGTTCAGGTTCCGAGGGGGGCGCCTGTGGAACCACCCGTCCCAGTGAGGCAGTCTTTCCCCTTGTGGCGAGCGTTCCGAATCAGGGCTTAGGGAGTGACACGGCCGCGCACATGGTGGTGTGCGGCGACGACGGGCTCGCGCACCGGCTTGCCGCCGAGTTGCGCGGGGTGTACGGCGAACAGGTCACGCTCGTCGTGCCGCCCTCCGAGCGCACGGTACGGCCGCCGGTCGTGGGCCGGGCCCGGGCCGCGTCGGCGGCGCTGCTCGACCGGGTGGTGAACGCGGCCGTCAACCGGGCCGGCGGCGGGGCCGTCGGTGGCAGCGAACCGGCCGGGAGCGTACGGGTGGTGGAGGCCGCCGAGGCCACCGAGGAGGCGTTCGCCGAGGTGGGCGTGGAACGGGCCGCCGCGCTCGCCCTCGTCTATGACGACGACGAGACCAACATCCGCGCCGCCCTCACCGCCCGCCGTCTCAACCCCCGCCTCCGGCTCGTGCTGCGCCTGTACAACCGCCGGTTGGGCCAGCACATCGAGGAACTCCTCGACCAGGCGGCCACATTGGCGACGGGCACGGACGACGCCGGTCTGGACCCCTCCACGACGGTCCTGTCCGACGCCGATACGGCCGCCCCCGCGCTGGCCGCCTCCGCCGTCGCCGGCACCACCAAGGTCGTACAGACGGACGGCCTGCTGCTGCGTGCGGTGGAACGCCCGCCGCTGCGGCCCGGTCAGATGCCCCCTGCCGGGCTGGCCACGCTGGCCCTGCTGTCCACGAACGGCAACGAACCGGCCGCAGCGGCTGGTTCGGACGGTTCGCATGGTTCGCATGGTTCGGGCGGTTCGGACGGCAGTGGCGAGCAAGGGCCGCTGCTGCTGCCGGACGCGGCGACGGTGCAGCGGGCCAGGGGGCGTGGGAGGGTCGTCCTGGAGCAGGTGTCGTTCGCCGGCCCGTCGATGGCCTCGAGTCGCGGAGGGGCAGGCGTCGTACCGGCGTTCGCGTCGCTGTTCTCGCGGCGGTTGCGGTGGTCGCTGGCCGGGCTGGTGGGGTGTGTCGCGGCACTGGCCGTGGCCCTGACGGTGGTGACCGGGGAACACCCGCTCTACGCCACTTACATGACCCTCCTCGACCTCTTCGCCATCAACGAACCCGCCCTCCACCAGGGCCTGGCCCGCCAGATCCTCCAGCTCCTGTCCGGGCTGATGGGTCTGCTGCTGCTTCCGGTGCTGCTGGCGGCGGTACTGGAGGCCCTGGGCACGTTCCGCTCCGCGTCCGCCCTGCGCAAACCGCCGCGCGGACTGGGCGGGCATGTGGTGCTGCTCGGACTGGGCAAGATCGGCACCCGGGTGCTGACGCGGCTGCGGGAACTGCACATCCCCGTGGTGTGCGTCGAGGCCGACCCCGAGGCGCGCGGGCTGGCGACGGCGCGGCGGCTGCGGGTGCCGGTGGTGCTCGGGGACGTCACTCAGGAGGGCGTCCTGGAGGCGGCGAAGATCCACCGGGCGCATGCGCTCCTGGCGGTGACCAGCGCCGACACGACGAACCTCGAAGCCGCCCTGTACGCCCGCTCCGTCCGCCCCGACCTTCGCGTGGTCCTGCGCCTGTACGACGACGACTTCGCCACCGCCGTCTACCGCACCCTGCGTGCCGCGCACCCCTACGCGTCCACGCGCAGCCGGAGCGTGACGCATCTGGCCGCGCCCGCGTTCGCCGGGGCGATGATGGGGCGCCAGATCCTGGGCGCCATTCCGGTCGAGCGGCGGGTGCTCCTGTTCGCGGCGGTGGATGTGGCCGGGCATGCGCAACTGGAGGACAAGACCGTCGGTCAGGCCTTTCGGGCGGGTGCGTGGCGGGTGCTGGCGGTGGATCGGAGCGGGCGGGACGAGCGGCGCGACGATCGCCGGGAGGAACCGGCGGTGGAGGAGGCGTACGAGGACGGGCGGGCGGGTGGTACGTCGGGGTGGGTGTGGGACCTGCCCGACAACTACGTTCTCCAGAAGGAGGATCGGGTGGTACTGGCCGCCACCCGGCGGGGGTTGGCGGAACTGTTGGGGCGGCGGTCGCGGGAGCGGGCGGAGGCTTAGGCCGGGGGCCCGGGGCGGGGCCGCTGATGGTTGCAGCGCCCCCGCCGCCCCTACCCTTCCCGTCCTTGAAGGGGCTCCGCCCCTTCGACCCCGCCAGGGGGCTCCGCCCCCTGGACCCCCATCGGCCCTGAACGGGCCTCGTCCTCAAACGCCGGACGGGCTGGATGATGCTGGCCGGCGCCGGGAAGTGACCGCCGCCGCAGTGAGGCAGAGCCCCCAGCGGGTGGGTGGGGGATCGGGACGGCCCTGCTCGTCCTCAAACGCCGGACGGGCTGAAATGCACGGACCGGCGTCCTGAAGCGCAGCGCAGTGGAAGTGACCGTCAGCGCCTCGAGGCACAGCCCCCAGCTGGCTGATTGGGGGCTACGGCTGGTGTGGCGCCCCCAAGTGGCGCTCTGCGAAGTCCAGTTCCAGCTGTACCTGCTTGATCCGCTCGTCCACCACCAGCGAGCCGTGCCCCGCGTCGTAGCGGTACACCTCGTGGACTGCCTCCCGGGACTGAAGGCGCTTCACATAGTTGTCGATCTGTCGGATCGGGCAGCGGGGGTCGTTCACGCCCGCCGAGATGTAGACCGGTGCCTTGACCTGGTCGACGTACGTCAGTGGTGACGACGCCTCGAAGCGCTCCGGCACCTCCTCGGGTGTGCCGCCCAGCAGTGTGCGGTCCAGGGCCTTCAGTGACTCCATCTCGTCGTGGTACGCCGTGACGTAGTCGGCGACCGGGACCGCGGCGATGCCCAGGGTCCACGCGTCCGGCTGGGTGCCGAGGCCGAGGAGGGTGAGGTAGCCGCCCCACGAACCGCCGGTGAGGATCAGACGGGCGGGGTCGGCCAGGCCGGATGTCACCGCCCATTCCCGGACCGCCGCGATGTCCTCCAGCTCGATCAGCCCGACCCGGTGCTTGAGCGCGTCCGTCCAGGCGCGCCCGTAGCCCGTCGAGCCGCGGTAGTTGACCCGCACGACCGCGTACCCGTGGTCCACCCAGGCCGCCGGGCCCGCCGCGAACGAGTCGCTGTCGTGCCAGGTCGGGCCGCCGTGGATGTCGAAGACCGTCGGGAGCGGGCCCTCGGCGCCCTCAGGCCGCTGGACGAGAGCGTGGATGCGGCCGCCCGGGCCCTCCACCCACACGTCCTGGACCGGCACCGAGCCGGGGGACTTCATGCCGGGCGGGTCCAGCACCACGTGCCCCGTCGTCGACCGCACCGCCGACGGCTCGGCCGCCGACGACCACAGGTACTCCACGCTGCCGTCCGGACGGGCCGACGCCCCCGACACCGAGCCCGCCGGGGTCGGGATCCGCACCAGCTCACGCCGGGCCAGGTCGTAGCGGAACAGTTCGCTGCGGGCCTCGAAGCTGTGCGCGATCAGCAGACCGGTGCCGTCGGGATACCACTCGGCGCTCACGTCACCGGGCAGCTCCAGCGCGAGGTCCGTCTCCTCCCCCGTCGTCACGTCCCACACCAGCGGCTCCCAGCGGCCGCGCCTCTGGTGGCCGATGAGCAGGCGCCCGTCGCCCTCCACCGGGGCGAAGCCCAGGACCTCCAGGCCCAGTTCCTCCGAGCCGCCCTTGGTGTCGTCGAGTTCCGCGACCGCCGTGCCGTCGGGACGCACCACGCGCAGCGCCGAGTGCATCGCGTCGCCGTGCTCGGTGTGCTCGATGGCGATCAGCTTGCCGTCGTACGAGAGGTCGCCGACGCCCGCGGACTCGCGGTGGCGGTAGATCTCCAGCGGGGGCTCGCCGGTGCGGGCCAGATGGATCGTCGTACCGTCCTCGTCCGTCGAGCGGCCCACGATCGCCGTACGGCCGTCCCGGCCCAGGGCGAGGCCCGCCGGGTACGACGGGTCCAGGCCCGGCGCCGCGAGCTCGTCCTCGCCGCCGTCGAACCGCTGGCGGCGCCAGACGCCGAACTCGTCACCGTCCTTGTCGTCGAACCACCAGATCCACGCGCCGTCCGGGGTGAGCACGCCGTCCGTCGTGCCGTTCGGCCGGTCGGTCACCTGGCGCTGCTCGCCCGTCGACCGGTCCCAGGCGTACAGCTCGTACGTCCCTGTGGCGTTCGACACGAACAAGGAGCGGTCCGGGGCGTCCTCCGCCCAGTCGGGCAGCGACACCCGAGGCGCTCGGAAGCGCTTCTCCCAGTCCGGCATGTCCTTGTCCTGCTTGTGGTGATCCCGCGAATCGGACCCGTGGCTCTCAGTCATTGCCCCATAGTGCCTGGCCCGGCCGACAATTCGCTGGCGAGGTCCCCAGCCTGTGGATAACTTCGCGACCATGCACTCCGCCATACCCACAGACTGGAATGAAGCCAACCGCGCGCTCTGGGACGAGCGCGTCCCGCTGCACGCGGCCGGCTCCTTCTACGACCTCGACGGGTTCCGCGCCGGCGCCGACGCCCTGCGCGACTTCGAGCGGGCGGAGGTGGGGGACGTCACCGGCAGGTCGCTGCTGCACCTGCAGTGCCACATGGGCCTCGACACCCTGTCCTGGGCCCGGCACGGCGCCGCCCGCGTCGTGGGCCTCGACTTCTCCGAACCCGCGGTGGACGTGGCCCGCTCGCTCGCCGCCGACCTCGGGCTCGGTCAGGACCGGGCGGCCTTCGTCGCGGCCGACGTGTACGACGCGGCGGAGGCGGTGCCGGACCCCGCGTACGACATCGTCTACACCGGCGGGGGCGCCCTGTGCTGGCTGCCCGACATCCGCCGCTGGGCCGAGACGGCGGCCTCGCTCGTCGCGCCGGGCGGGTTCCTCTACCTCGCCGAGTTCCACCCGCTCACCGACGTCCTCGACGACGAGACGGGCTCCCGCATCGTCCGCGACTACTTCGACCGCGACGCCCAGGTGTACGACCTCCCCGGCACCTACGGGTCCGACAGCACCGACACGGTCAACAACCGCAGCGTCGAGTGGCAGCACCCGATCGGCGAGGTCGTGACCGCCCTCGCGGCGGCCGGACTGCGCATCGAGTTCCTGCACGAGCACGACGTCTCGCTGTTCCGCCGGTTCGAGTCCTTCGAGGCACGGGACGGCTACTACCGCTTCCCGGCGGGGCGGCCGCAGATTCCGCTGATGTACTCGCTGAAAGCCACCCGGAACTGACGTTTTCCCAGTTCAGGGCCGATTGTCAGTGGCGGGATGCAGACTCCTCGGCATGACGGATCTGCGGAAGACAGTCGAGAGGTTCTGGGCCACCGCCGCGGCCCGGGAGTGGGACGCGTTCGCCGACACGCTGGCCGAGGACGTCGTCTACACACTGCCCCAGACGCGGGAGCGGATCAGTGGGCGGGAGCGGTATGTGCAGTTCAACCGGGAGTATCCGGGTGACTGGCGCCTGCGGATCGAGCGGGTCGTCGCCGAGCCTGGGCAGGTCGTGACCTGGCTCCACTTCACGGTGGGGCTGGAGGAGATGTACGGCATCTCCTTCTTCACGGGGGACGAGGACGGCCGAATATCCACCGTCACAGACTTCTGGCCGGAGCCTTACGAACCTCCAGCCGGCCGGGAACACCTCGTCGAGCGGTACTGAGACGGGACCGGACCCCGCGGCCGAGCCCTCCGCGGGAGCCCCGTACCGTTGAGGGTGTGTACCGGTTTCTGCTGACGCCCCGTTGGTGGGGAATCAACGTCTTCGTGCTGCTTGCCATCCCCTTCTGCGTGTTCATGGGGTCGTGGCAGCTGAGCCGGTTCGAGGCGCGGGTCGCGGACCATCGCAGCGCCGGTGAGCAGGCCGCGGAGAACAAGCAGGAGGCGGCCCGTCCACTCGCCGAGCTGCTGCCCGTGGACAAGGCGACGGTGGGCAAGAAGGTCACCGCGAGCGGCCGGTACGGCAAGCAGCTGCTGGTCCCCGACCGGGAGCTGGACGGCAAGCAGGGCTACTACGTCCTGACGCTGCTGCACACCGACGAGGACAAGGCCCTGCCGGTCGTGCGGGGCTGGCTGCCCGGCGACGCCGACCGTGCCGAGGCCCCCGCCGCACCCACCGGCGAGGTCACGGTCACCGGCTCGCTCCAGGCGTCCGAGGTGCCCGGCGAGAACGGCGTGCCCGCGCAGGGTGGCCTGCCGTCCGGTCAGACGGGGGCGATCAGCGCGGCGTCGCTGGTGAACCTGGTGCCGTACGACGTCTACGACGCCTGGGTCACCCTCGACAAGGCCGACTCCGGCATGAAGCCCGTGCCGGTGGCCGCCGCCAACGACACCGGCCTCGACCTGAAGGCGTTCCAGAACCTCGGCTACACCGGCGAGTGGTTCGTCTTCGCGGGCTTCGTGGTCTTCATGTGGTTCCGCCTGCTCCGCCGCGAGGTGGAGTCCGTACGGGACGCGGAGCTGGGCCTGGTGCCGGACCAAGAGCCCGACGGGGGCCAGAGGGACCCGGCCGAGAAGGACCCGGCCGGGGAGTCGAGCGAGGGTCCGACGCAGGAGAAGGCGAACGCCTAGCGGGGACGGTTCCCCGCCTACGCCCTACGCCCCCGCCAGCACACCCGTCCAGTACACGATCCCCGCGCACGCGTTGGACACCGTCACCGAGGCCGCCGGCGCTCCCGCCTCCGGCGTGTTGGTGATCGTGACGCTTCCCTCGGCCGTGGTGTCCTCCGTCATCAGCTGCGTGGAGGTACCGGTGTCGCCTCCCGTGGACGTGCCCTCCGTCGTGCCGGAGGTGTCCTGGGTGGGGGTCGGGGTGGGTGAGGGGTCGTTGCCGCCGTTGGTACCGCCACTGGGGTCGGTCGTCGTGGGGCAGGCCTCCGAGGGGACCCAGGCGAACTTCACCTGGTAGGAGTCGCCCGGCTTGAGGACGAGGGAGGTGAGCTCCTGGGACGGGTCGGGCAGACCGGCCGCCGCGTCACCGGCGACATGCCGGATGTCGGTGATCTTCGTGCCGTCCGCCGCTCCACCCGCGGCAAGGAACATCGAGCCCGGGCTGCTCACCGTGCAGTCGACGGTGGAGACGTTGCTGAAGGTGAAGGTGCCGTAGACCGCGCCGGACGTCTCGGGGACGTTCGTGGTCCCGCCGGACGTGCCCAGCTGGTCCGCGGTGCACGCGGCTGTGCCGGCCGGGCTGGTCGCCAACGGGTCGGTGGAGCTTCCGGAACCGGCACCCGGACTCTTGCCGGTGCCCTTGTCCTCGTCCTTCTCGCTCCCCTTGCCCTGGTCCTCGGTCTTGCCCGAGGAGCCGCCGGACGTGCTCTCGCCGCCCTCGGTCTCCTTGCCCTGACCGGATCCGCCCTGCGCCTGCTCACCGTGCCCGGCGACGGACGGGTTGACGTCGGAGCCGGTGGAGTTGGAGACGTGCACCAGGGCCGGGACGGCGGTGCCGACGAAGAGCGCCGCGGCCGCCACGCCGACGAGGGCCTGCCGCTTGCGCGCCCGCCGCGCGGGCACCGCCCGCCGCAGATGGTCCAGCGTGCCGTCGCGCGGCTCGATCTCCTCGACCGCGTGATGGAGCATGCGGCGCAGTGCCAGCTCGTCCGAGTCGAACCCCTCGGGGCCCTGGTCGTCGGGGCCGTGGTTCACAGTTCCGTTCCCAGCGTGCGATTGCTTCGGCTGTTGCTTGTCCGGCCGCCCTGTCGGCTCACGCCAGTCGTACGGCTCGTGGGGGACGTGCAGATGACGCCGCCCCTCATGGTCCTCGCTCATGCCGGCGCCTCCATGGCCACCCGCAGCGCCGCGATGCCGCGCGAGCCGTACGCCTTCACCGAGCCCAGCGAGATGCCGAGCGTCTCGGCGACCTGCGCCTCGGTCATGTCCGCGAAGTAACGCAGGACCAGCACCTCGCGCTGTCGGCGCTGCAGGCCCTTCATCGCCTTGATGAGGGAGTCGCGCTCGAGCTGGTCGTACGCTCCCTCCTCCGCGCTCGCCATGTCGGGCATCGGCTTGGACAGCAACTTGAGGCCGAGTATGCGGCGGCGCAGGGCGGAGCGGGACAGGTTGACGACGGTCTGGCGCAGATAGGCCAGTGTCTTCTCCGGGTCACGCACGCGCTTGCGCGCGGAGTGGACGCGGATGAACGCCTCCTGGACGACGTCCTCGCAGGAGGCGGTGTCGTCGAGGAGAAGAGCCGCGAGGCCCAGCAGCGAGCGGTAGTGCGCCCGGTAGGTCTCGGTGAGGTGGTCGACGGTCGTACCGGCCGCCGCGGTGTTCTCGGCGTGCTCGGAGCCGTCGCGCTGACTGGGAATGCGGGCGGGCCGCGCTGCGGGCATGGGCGCGATCACCGGCATGCCGCCGGGCGTGCCGGACATGCGGGGTCGGACGGGCCGGCGGGGCGGCCGTAGGGCCGTACCGCGGGTCGCCGCACTGAAGTCGAGTACCTCTGCCACGCCTGTTGGACACGCGTCCCCCCTGGAGGGTTGTACGTGCCGGACGTCACTTTTGCGTCAGTCCCGGCAGCCGCCCCTCTCGTGCCAGGCAGCACAGCTGACCGTGCGTCAAACGCCCACATGCCTACCCGCTCTTCCCTTATGTCCAAAATGGCCGAGCGTCCCCACGCCCGGCTCTTGGCGTCCCCACGCCAGAAAAAACGCGTCTCCACGCCCATAAGGGCGACCGCAAAGACGCTCCCCGCCCTGCAAGCGGTTGCAGGGCGGGGAGAAAAATCTTCGGCTGCCGCCGGGGCCCGGTTCAAGTGGTCCGGACCATCGATCGGCTCACACTTCTCACATAGATCCTACAAACGATTCAACCAACGCCCAGGAGTTTTCCGGCACCACGGCCGGTCTCACGAAAACTCCGCCGCCACGAGCTCGGCGATCTGCGCGGTGTTGAGGGCCGCGCCCTTGCGCAGATTGTCGCCGCAGACGAAGAGTTCGAGCGCCGTCGGATCGTCGAGCGCGCGCCGCACCCGCCCGACCCAGGTCGGGTCCGTGCCCACCACGTCGGCGGGCGTCGGGAACTCGCCGGCCTCCGGGTCGTCGTAGAGCACGACCCCGGGTGCGGTGGCCAGGATCTCGCGCGCCTTGGCGACCGTGACCTCGCCCTCGAAGCGGGCGTGCAGGGTCAGCGAGTGCCCGGTCAGCACCGGCACCCGCACACAGGTCACCGCGACCGGCAGCTTCGGCAGCCCGAGGATCTTGCGGGATTCGTCCCGCACCTTCATCTCCTCCGACGACCAGCCGTCCTCACGCAAGGACCCGGCCCACGGCACGACGTTCAGCGCGACCGGCTCCGGGAACGGCCCGGTGTTCTCGCCGATGGCCCGCCGTACGTCACCGGGGCTGTTCCCCAGATCCGTACCGGCGACGAGGGACAGCTGCTGCCGGAGCGTCTCCACACCGGCGCGCCCGGCCCCGCTCACCGCCTGGTACGAGGAGACCACCAGCCCGCGCAACCCGAACTCGGCGTGCAGCGCGCCCAGCGCCACGATCATGGAGAGGGTGGTGCAGTTGGGGTTGGCGACGATGCCGCGCGGCCGCATCCGTACGGCATGCGGGTTGACCTCGGGAACGACCAGGGGCACATCCGGGTCCATCCGGAAGGCGCCCGAATTGTCCACCACCACCGCGCCCTTGGCTGCGGCGATCGGCGCCCATCGGGCGGCCACCTCGTCGGGGACGTCGAACATCGCGACGTCGACCCCGGCGAAGGCCTCCTCGGTGAGCGCCACCACCTCGACCTCCTCGCCGCGCACGGCCAGCTTGCGGCCGGCCGAGCGCGGCGAGGCGACGAGACGGATCTCACCCCAGACGTCGGCGCGCTGGGAGAGGATCTGGAGCATGACCGTGCCGACGGCTCCGGTCGCTCCCACGACCGCGAGCGTCGGGCGGCGGGACTCCATCCCCGCCATCAGCGTCCGGTGCCTCCGTACACGACAGCCTCGTCGCTGTCGGAGTCGAGACCGAAGGCGCTGTGCACGGCGCGGACGGCCTCGTTGACGTCGTCGGCGCGGGTGACGACCGAGATACGGATCTCGGAGGTCGAGATCAGCTCGATGTTCACGCCGGCGTCGGACAGCGCGGTGAAGAAGTCGGCGGTGACGCCGGGGTTCGTCTTCATGCCCGCGCCGACCAGCGAGATCTTGCCGATCTGGTCGTCGTAGCGCAGCGAGTCGAAGCCGATGCCGCTCTTGTTCTTCTCCAGGGCGTCGATGGCCTTGCGGCCCTCGGCCTTGGGGAGCGTGAAGGAGATGTCCGTCAGGCCCGTGGAGGCCGCGGACACGTTCTGCACGATCATGTCGATGTTGATCTCGGCGTTCGAGATCGTCCGGAAGATCGCGGCGGCCTCGCCCGGCTTGTCCGGCACACCGACGACGGTGACCTTGGCCTCGGAGGTGTCGTGCGCGACACCGGAGATGATGGCCTGCTCCACCTGCTTGTCCCCTTGATCGATCGGCTCGCTGCTGACCCACGTGCCCTGCAGTCCGCTGAAGCTGGACCGGACGTGGATCGGGATGTTGTAGCGGCGGGCGTACTCCACACAGCGGTGGAGCAGCACCTTCGAGCCGGACGCAGCCAGCTCCAGCATGTCCTCGAAGGAGATCCAGTCGATCTTCTTCGCCTTCTTCACCACACGCGGGTCGGCGGTGAACACGCCGTCGACGTCGGTGTAGATCTCGCACACCTCGGCGTCGAGGGCGGCGGCCAGCGCCACGGCGGTCGTGTCCGACCCGCCGCGCCCCAGGGTGGTGATGTCCTTCGAGTCCTGGCTGACGCCCTGGAACCCGGCCACGATGGCGATGTTGCCCTCGTCCACCGAGGTGCGGATCCGGCCCGGCGTGACATCGATGATCCGGGCTTTGTTGTGGACCGAGTCGGTGATGACGCCTGCCTGGCTGCCGGTGAAGCTCTGGGCGGAGTGGCCCAGGTTTTTGATCGCCATGGCCAGCAGTGCCATGGAGATCCGCTCTCCGGCGGTCAGCAGCATGTCGAGTTCACGCCCGGCAGGCATCGGGGATACCTGCTCGGCGAGATCGATCAGCTCGTCCGTCGTGTCGCCCATCGCGGAAACCACGGCGACCACCTGGTGGCCGTTCTTCTTGGCTTCCACGATCCGCTTGGCGACGCGCTTGATGCCCTCGGCATCGGCTACGGAGGAGCCTCCGTACTTCTGCACGACAAGGCCCACGTGCGCTCCTCGCTCAGTCCGTGTGTGTCGGCTCAGTCTAACGAGCGTCCGAATTCGACCTTGGGGTTCCCAGATGGTGAGACTCGGCGCTCCGGGGTGGTGTCTGCCCAGCGGCAGGTGGGGCAACCGGGTTAGTGGTGCAGGTCACTCGGGTCGCCGCGGACGCTCACCTGCTCGACGCCGCGGGAAGGACCGCAGGTCGCGATCACTGCCATTGACGCTCTCCGTAGTCGAACGCTAACTTCGCGTCGTCGTCGCCACACCAGGAGCACAAGGCTCCATCGGGACTCGCGACGCGAAGGAATCTCTTCCTTTGACGACTGTGACCGATTCAGAGATCCAGCACGTCACTCGAGCCGATACGGATTCCCCGGCCGGCCTCTTCAAGATCCAGCCCTTCACGCCGCACTGCGAGGTCATCCGCATCGCGGGCGACCACGCCGTCATCGGCGTCTCCCCCGGCAACAGCTACTTCTCCGCCCGCCGCGTCCACGACCTCGCCCACTGGGGCCTCGCCCTCTTCGAGCGCGTGGACTTCGTCTACACGGACCTGTACGTGGCCGAGATGTACGCGGCGTCCGGCTATCCGCCCGACGACGCGCGCCGCAAGGCGGTGAAGAACCTGCGCGGCGTGCGCGCCAAGGTTCTCGGCGCAGTCGAAGCCGTCGACCCCGGCGGCACGCGCCTGCACGCCCACGCCATGTCGGACTTCCGCGGCAACACGGCGTACCGCGAGATCCACGACCGCCTCCAGGCCCGCCTCGCCACCGACGACGAGTTCCGCACGACCTGCGAGAAGCTCGTCGACACCTTCCTGGCCGGCAAAGAGGGCCGCGTGACCGAAGCGCAACGCGAGGTCTGCCTGGCCTACGTCTGCGCCGAGGCGCCCCTCTTTCTGGACACGCCCGCCATCCTCGGCGTCCCCTCCTCCCTCAACTGCTACCACCAGCTCCTGCCGATGGCCGAGCTCCTCTACTCCCGCGGTGCGGGCCTGCGCGCCTCCCGCAACCAGGGGCACGCCATCGTGACGCCGGCAGACAGGACCACCGATGCTCACTGAAGCCACTGAAGCCCCCATCGACTTCCCCTTCTCCTGGCGCGGCGACCAGATCCCCGCCGAGGTGGAGGCGTTGCGCGCCGGCAGCCCGGTGCGCCGCGTGCGCACCATCGCCGGTGACGAGGCCTGGCTCGTGTCGTCGTACGAGCTGTGCAAGCAGGTGCTCGAAGACCCGCGCTTCAGCCTGAAGGACACCTCGGCGCCGGGCGTGCCCCGCCAGTACGCGCTGACGATCCCGCCCGAGGTCGTCAACAACATGGGGAACATCACCGGGGCCGGCCTGCGCAAGGCCGTACTGAAGGCGCTGAACCCGAAGAGCCCCGGCCTCGCGGAGTGGATGCGCTCCTACGCCGCCGAGCTCGTCGACGAGCTGATCCGCGAGGGCGCTCCGGCGGACCTGCGCGGCGGCTTCGCCGACCCGTACTCGGCGGGCATGCACTGCCGCATCCTCGGCATTCCGCAGGAGGACGCGCCGAGGCTGATGCGGAGTCTGGACATCGCGTTCATGAACTCGGCCTGCCCGGTCGCGGGGGCGCGGCTGAACTGGGACCGGGACATCGCGTACATGACCGAGCGGCTCGACGACCCGGCGACCACCGGCCTGATGGCCGAGCTCGCCGCCCTGCGCGCCGACCCCGACTACGACCACCTCACCGACGAGATGCTCGCGACGGTCGGGGTGACGATGTTCGGCGCCGGTGTCATCTCCACCGCCGGCTTCCTGACCATGGCGCTGGTGTCGCTGATCCAGCATCCCGAGCTGCACGCCCGCCTCCTCGCCGACCGCACCCTGGTCCCGGCCGCCGTCGACGAGCTGCTGCGCATCAACCTGTCCATCGGCGACGGGCTGCCGAGGCTGGCGACGCAGGACGTGCTCCTCGGAGATGTCCAGGTCAAGGCGGGTGAGCTGATCCTCGTCCTGGTCGAGGGCGCGAACTTCGACGCGGCCGCCTTCCCCGACCCGTACGCCGTCGACCTCACCCGCGAGAACAGCACCGCCCACCTCTCCTTCGGCGGCGGCCGCCACTACTGCCCCGCCACCGCCCTCGGCCGCAGACACGCGGAGATCGCCCTGGAGACGTTGCTGGAGCGGATGCCCGGGCTGCGGCTCGCGGTGCCGATCGAGCAGCTGGTGTGGCGGACCGGGTTCATGAAGCGGATCCCGGAGCGGCTGCCGATCATGTGGTAGCGGCCGCATAACAGCCCTTTCACCCGCTTATCGCCTGTTCACGGGCTCGGCGACCGGTCGTCTTTAAAGTTCAACCACTATGGTTCGCCTGTGCGCGTACTGCTGGTGGAAGACGACGAGCCGGTCGCCGAGTCGCTCCGGCGAGGGCTCCTGCGTTACGGCTTCGAGGTGGCATGGGTCAGCACGGGTGCCGCGGCGCTGAGCCACGACGACCCCTACGACGTCGTGCTCCTCGATCTCGGCCTGCCCGACACCGACGGGCTCGACGTCTGCAAGGCGCTGCGTGAGCGCGGTGACGTGCCGATCATCGTGATCAGCGCGCGCAGCGACGAGACGGACCGGGTGGTCGGGCTGGAGCTCGGCGCGGACGACTACGTGTCCAAGCCGTTCGGGGTCCGCGAGGTCATCGCGCGGATACGAGCGGTCATGCGCCGTATGCAGCCGCGCACTCCCGCCACGGCCGCCGAGGCCGGCCCGGACCGTTACGGCACCCGCCTGACCATCGACCGCAAGGCGGCCCGCGTCCGCCTGGACGGCGAGGAGGTCGCCCTCGCGCCCAAGGAGTACGACCTGCTGGCCTTTCTCACCGAGGAGCCCGGGGCGTTGATGTCGCGCGAGCAGATCATGGAGGCGGTCTGGGACGCGAACTGGTTCGGCCCGACGAAGACCCTGGACGTGCATGTGGCGGCGCTGCGGCGGAAGTTGGCAGGGGCGATCACGATCGAGGCGGTGCGGGGGGTCGGCTTCCGGTTGGAGATCGCCGGAGGCAGTGACGCCTCATGAACCGCCAGCTCATCCGCAGTTACATCCTGCTCGTCGCGATCGCCATCGCCCTGTTCACGGTGCCGGTGGCCTTCACGCTGACCAAGCAACTGCGCGACGACACCCGGGAGTCGGTCCTGCGCGAGGCGAAGACCATGGGCCTGCTGCTGGGCAACGGCAACCCCGCCTCCTGCCAGGCCCTGACCGAGATGGCCAAGGCCTACGACGACGAGACTCCGGGAGAGGTCCAGGTGGCCGTCTCCGACACCTCCTGGGCCTGCAGGCCGGACCTGCCCGAGCCCGCCCCGGACCCCGACCTGACCGACGTCCTGCAGCAGAAGCAGCGCGAGACGGTCGACTGGGGCTCCGACTTCATCTGGGGCCGGCACCTGGTGGTGACGGTTCCCGCTCGCCAGTCCACGGCGCAGGGAGCGGGCACGGGCCCGGTGGTGGGCGCCGTACGGATCGAGTACTCGACCAAGGAACTCACCAACCGGCTGTGGACCATCTGGGGATTCCGGGCCGGGCTGGCCGTCGCCGTCCTGGGTGCCGCGGCCGCGATCGGCGCGTTCGCCGCCCGCCGGATCACCGCCCCGCTGCGCCAGCTCAACGACATGGCCAGCAAGTTCAGCGACGGCGATCTGACCGCGCGCTCCCCGGTGACGGGCCCGCCGGAGACCCAGACCCTGGCCCGCACCCTGAACCAGGGCGCGGAACGCCTGGACACGCTGGTCGCCTCGCAGCGGATCTTCGTGGCCGACGCCTCGCACCAACTCCGTACTCCCCTCACGGCGCTGCGCCTGTCCCTGGACAACATCGCGGACGGGGTGGACGACGAGTTCGTACGGGAGGACGTGGAGCAGGCGACCGCCGAGGTCGTCCGGATGAGCCGGCTCGTCAACGGCCTGCTGGTCCTCGCCCGGGCAGAGGCGAAGGTCACGGCCGCGGAGCCGCTGCCCCTCAGGGACATCGTGGACGAACGGCTGACGGTATGGAGGCCGGCCGCCGACGAGCGCGGAGTCACCATCGCGCTCAGGGGGAGTGCCGACGGCCGGCTGCTTGTGCTGACCAGCCCCGGTCATCTGGACCAGGTGCTGGACAACGTGCTTTCGAACGCCCTGGAGGTGTCACCGGACGGCGGCACGATCACGGTCCGGGTGGAGCCGAGGGGCGACGAGGTGATCCTGTCGGTGGACGACGAGGGCCCCGGCATGTCGGACGCGGAGAAGTCCCGCGCCTTCGACCGCTTCTGGCGTGGCCAGGGCCTGACCGGGCGCTCCGGCTCAGGCCTCGGCCTCGCCGTCGTCAAACAGCTGGTGACCGACGACGGCGGGACGGTGGCCCTGGGCGACGCTCCCGGGGGCGGGCTGTCCGTGGGGATCAGCCTTCGGGCATCAACGAGGAGTGGTGGTTGACGATCTTCCACTCGCCGTCCCGCTTCTCCCACTCGTAGGTGTAGCGGGCCTTGGCGATGCTCTTCTTGCCCGTGTCGTGGTCGGTGAGCGCGAACTCGTAGAGACCCGCGTCCAGCACCGAGTTGGAGTCGAGGACGTTGATGTGCGTCTCGATCTTCGTGCCGACCGGCTTGTTCGCCAGGAAGTGCTCGAAGTAGTCGATGCGGCTCTCGCGGTCGGCACGGACCTGGTTGGAAAGGGTGGGCAGCAGGACCGCGTCGTCCCAGTAGAGGTCGGCGACCTTCTCCGGGTCCTGGGTCTTCAGCGCCGCGTTCCACTCGTCGAACAGGGCGGCCACCTGCTTCTTGGTGGGCTTCGCCGCCTTCTCCGGTCCGGCGACGGCACCACCTGCGGCAAAGGTACCGACGGCGACGAGGGCGGCTGCGGTGACGGCGGCTACGCGCTTGCTTATGGAACGACGGGTCATCGCGAACTCCCAGTGCTGTGCGGTCTGGTGGGTCTCCCTCCGCTTTCTGTGTTCTCTGCGGTGGAGGTGACTCCAGATTCGCCTGGCACCGGTTAGGGCCCGTACAAGGCAGATACAGGGCCGGGACAGCACGTGCCCAATTCACGCCGGGTGACTTGCCGATTACGCCACGTTCGCATTTTGTGCTGACGCCACGTTCGCATTCCGTCGGCGCATCAGGGCGGAACCGGCCCCGAGGGAGACTACGCCCATGCCGACGCTGGTCGCGATCCCCTGGGCACCGTCCACGGCAAAGGGCGCGGCCGCGGCGACGACGGCGTTGAAGAGGAACAGGAACCACAGGACGGGGCGGGAGGAGAGCAGGGCCTTCATGATGGTTTCCTTCGGGGGCGGGGCCGCTGCGGCGGCCGTTGACCTGGCGAGATCAACGATCGCGTTTTCCGAGGTCAGCGACGAGGGAGTGGTCTCCCGAAGGGGTGGTGTAGCGGGCTACACCACCGACTGCGCGTAGGGGGACGCCGAGCGATGACGAGCGGATGGACGGGCGAGGCCCTCCTGGCCGCCATCGTGCTGCTCGGCTCCTGCGTCCAGTGGCTCACGGGGATGGGCTTCGCCCTGGTCGCCGTACCCGCGCTCGTGCTGGTGCTCGGCCCGGCCGAGGGGGTCGTGCTGGCCAACTGCGCGGCCGGGGCGATCTGCGCCCTGGGGCTGGCGGGCGGGTGGCGGCAGGTGCGGCCGGCGGCGATGGTGCCGCTGTGCGCGGCGGCGGCGTGCACGGTGCCGGCGGGGACGTGGATGACCCGTCAACTCCCTGAATCCGTGCTGCTGTTGGTCATGGGCGGGCTCGTGACCGGGGCTGTGCTGCTGGTGCTGCGAGGCGCCCGGGTCCCCGCCCTGCGCGGCATGAAGGGGGCGGTCGCTGCCGGGGCGGTGGGCGGGTTCATGAACTCCGCGGCGGGGGTCGGCGGGCCGCCGATCTCGTTGTACGCCGTCAACGCGGGCTGGACGGTACGGGAGTTCGTGCCGAACGCGATGTTCTACGGCGTGATCGTGAACGCGTTCTCCGTGGCGTCGAACGGCGTGCCGCGGCTGAGCGGGATGCAGTGGGTCTCGGTGGTCGCGGCCATGGCCGTCGGCGGGGTGATCGGCAGGTGGCTCGCGGGGCGGTTGCCCGAACGGCGGGCCCGCCTGCTGGTCCTGACGCTGGCCTTGGCGGGCGGAGTCACTGCGGCGGCGAAGGGCCTGTGGGGCCTGTGACCGGTACGCGAACTCCTCGAGGGGCTCGGCCCCTTCTCCTCATGCCGGCTCAGGTGTCGTCGGCCGGGGTGAGGATGGGGGTGAGGGCGTCGCGGAGCCGGCCGCCGAGTTTGTCACCGTCGGCGAAGGCCTCTTCCAGCTCGGCAAGAAGGGGAGCGGCCAGCTCCCGGGCCCGCTGGAGTTCTCCCGCTTTCCAGTGCAGCAGGACGACCCGGTGACGGGCCTGCAGTCCGAGCACGTCGGCCCCTTCGGGCGGTACCGGGTGCTTCTCCACGCACTCCTCGGCCGCCCGGAGAGCCCCCACGAGGTTTCCCGCCGCCTCCCGGACATCGACGAGTGCCCACAGGTGTTGCAGGGCCGGCCCGCTGGACTCGCCGCCGGAGCGGACCGCATCGGCCAGCAGTTGCTCGATCTCGGTGGCCGCTCGCCCTGCATACTGCTGAGGAGCCGACTGGGCCATCAGTCGCCATGCCTCCGTCATCGCTCCCTTGGCGCGGAGCGTCTCCGGAGCATCGCGGCCAAGAACACGCTCGGCCCGGCGGGCGTTCTTCTTGGCCAGTGACATTCCGGCGTGGCGGAGCCCGATTTGCGCCTGCCTGATGGCCAGTTCGGTACGTTCGTCGATCGTCTGTGGGGCGTCGCGCCCGAACACGCGCCTGGACATGGACACGTTCATCCTCGATTGTGTCACCGCACGCCGGCGGTCGCCGTGAACCCACTCGTAGAGAGCGACGAACTGGCCACGTATCAGATCGGTGGCGCGCCGCTGCCGTATGCTCCCTTCGGACTTGGCCGCCGCGGATGCGGCCAAGCGAATGGCCGGGTCGAACGGCGCACCACGGGTCATGGCAGCGCTGATGATCAGGATGGTGAAGTCCGGAGGCAGCTTCTCGTCCCCTCCGTGGTGCTCGATGAGCGACTCCGCCTGGGCGGCCCAGGCGTGGCTGCCCAAGGACTGCGGCGCGAGATCGAGCAACACCCGGATGGCTTCCTCGCGCCCCTCGGCACGGCCCTCCCCCGCCCGCGACACCGCCTGCACCAAACGATGCACCGAGATGGTCCCGTCCTCGCGCAGGCTGATCATGCTGTGCGCGGCCAGCCGGCGCAGCGCCTCCGTGATGTCCGGCTCGTCGCCCAGGGACTCGACGTACGCGCGCGGAATCCCGTCCGGCGCCCACCAGGCGATGACCCGCAGGATGCGCGCCGCGGCCGGCGTGTCCGCCAGCCGGTCCATGGTCACCCGCCACACCCGGGCGATCGTCTGCTCACCGTCCCCGCCCTCGGCCGTGCTCGCGAGGACCCGCTCGGGGTAGCGCCCGAGCAGGTCCTGATAGGCGCGAGGGGTGATGCGCGCCTCCACGCAGTACGCCGCAGCCTGTTCGACCGCCAGCGGCAGGCATCCCAGCTCGACGCACAACTCCTCGATGCCTTCGGCCGCCCCGCCGTGGATCTGCTCGAACAGCTCGACCGCCTGCGGCAGTTCCAGTACATCGAGCGAGAGCGGCTCGGCGATGCCCTGCCAGCCCGAGGCCCGCCGGGTCGTGATCAGGAAACGTCCGCCCGTCGTCCGCCCCAGCAACGGCCGTACGTCCGCCGGGTTGGAGACGTTGTCCAGGACCAGCAGCCAGCCCTCGTGCTCCGCGAGCCACCGCACCGCCCGTTCGCTCCGCGCTTTGCGCGACAGCACGTCCCGCAGGGCGGGCTGGAGGGCGACCGCCAGGTCGGCCAGGCCCGCCTCGAGGTCGTCCGGCGTCTCGGCGGTGATCCACCACACCGGGTTGTACGACCCCGTCCGCCCCGCCGCCCACTTCGCCGCCAGCGTCGACTTCCCGATGCCGCCCAGGCCGTGCACCGCCTGCACGACCACCCCGCCCGCGTCCTCGAACGCCTCGTCCAGCCGCGCGAGTTCGGGCTGCCGACCGATGAACAGGCCGGTCCGCTCGGGCAGGTTGACCATGTGCGGCGGCGCCTGCGGCGGCAGTTCGAGTGCCTCCGGCGGCAGCGTCAGGGACCTCTCCGTGTAGTACGCGATCGCGCCGTCCCCGGTGAGCGCCTGCCGGATGGACCCGGCCGCGGCGATCGAACGGTCCCCGGACGCCTCCGCGGACCCGCTCACGCGTCCCCCGTCGACACCGAACCGATGCCACCCCCGGCCGCGACGGACCGCTCCCCGGAGGCGGCGACGGGACCGTTCGTCACCGGCCTCGGAGCTGAGACGGGCGACGGCGTCGCTGACGGCGCGGCGGACGCCCCGTCCCCCGTCGCCACGGACCCGATGCTGCCGCCCGCGGCGACCGAACGCGTGCCACTCGCGGTGACGGCGGCAGCCGTGGACGCCGGCACCAGGAGGGCGTACAACGTCACCGCCAGCCCGATCAGCCCCGCCGCTCCCCCCGCCACGCTCGCCCACGGATCCGCGGCGTCGACGTCCAGCAGGCCCCCCACGACCAGCCCCACGGCCCCGGCGACGCAGAGCCCGATCCCCGTCCATACCAACGCACTTGACCGACTCGCCATACGACCATCATGGCCGAGCTCGGCCGGGAAAGGTGGTGCCGGACACCACTTCCACAACCACCCGCTACACCCGCCCCCCGAACAGCGCCACCAGACCCTGGTCCAGCTCCGCCCCCACCGTCTCCTCGCCCGGCGCGATCACGGTGTACGTGCGGGCCAGGAACCGGTACAGGTCCGACGTGGCGAAGCGGAGCACGGCCGTGCCCACCGGTGAGTGGAACTCCACGTAGGTGTGGGACGACCCGCACGGCCGCAGACGCACACTGCCGGGGCCGGCGGGCGCACGCAGGCCCTCGCCCAGCAGCACGCGGGCGAACGTCCAGGTCGTGACCTCGCCGTCGAGGGTGACATGAGGCGGGAAGTCGATGTGCACCGCCAGCGGGTCCGCGGAGGTGTAGCGGAGGGTGGCGGGTATCGCGATGTCCTGGTCGGTGGCGGTGATCAGATGGGCGCCGGTGGGCTGCTCCAGGGTGACGTGCATGGTGGGGCTCCGATTCGGGGGGTGGGGCGCACCGGCCGGGTGTGGCCGTTGTACCTGTGCGCCTGTGAGACCGCCCGAGGGGCCGATGCATTACGCCACTTCAGAAGCCATTTCCTGTAACCCGCGTCACACCGGACGAAGCGACTACTTCGCCTGCCGGATCCCCAGCGGCTCCCCGATCTCCTGCTCCATCACCTTGCCGGCCTCGAATTCGAGGGTCTCGTCGCCCATCATCCCCTGGTCCGTGTCCAGGCCGTCCAGCTCCTCCAGGGGCTGGTTCAGGCGGACGTGGGCCAGGACCGAGTGCAGGGCGCGCAGAGTGGCGGACGCCGTCGTGCCCCAGTTGGAGAAGTAGGAGAACTGCCACCACCACAGGGCCTCCGTGGTGCGGCCGGCGCGGTAGTGGGCCATGCCGTGGCGGAGGTCGGTGATGACGTCCGCCAGGTCGTCGGAGATACGGGCCGGGACCGGGGCCTTGCGGGGCTCGTAGGGGTCGAAGACCTCCGAGTAGACGTCGACCGGGTCGAGCAGGCGGGCGAGGTTCTCGCGGAGTTCGTCGACGTCCGGCTCCGGGCCCAGGTCGGGCTCGTAGCGCTCCTCGGGGACGATGTCCTCGTGGGCTCCCAGGCGGCCGCCGGCCAGGAGGAGTTGGGAGACCTCCAGGAGGAGGAAGGGCACGGTCGAGCCCGGCTCGTCGCCCTTCGCGACCTCGGTGACGGCGACCAGGAAGCTCTCGATCTGGTCCGAGATCTGGACCGCGAAGTCGTCCGGGTTCGGCTCGGTCGCGTGCAGCGTGGCGTCAGACATCTAGGAGTCGTCTCCCCTCGAAGGCGCGGCCGAGGGTGACCTCGTCCGCGTATTCCAGGTCGCCACCCACCGGGAGGCCGCTGGCCAGGCGGGTGACCTTCAGGCCCATGGGCTTGATCATGCGCGCGAGGTACGTGGCCGTGGCCTCGCCCTCGAGATTCGGATCGGTGGCCAGGATCAGTTCCGTGACCGTCCCGTCGGCCAACCTCGCGAGAAGTTCTCGTATACGCAGGTCGTCCGGTCCGACACCCTCGATCGGGCTGATCGCGCCGCCGAGGACGTGGTAGCGGCCGCGGAACTCTCGGGTCCGCTCGATCGCCACGACGTCCTTCGGCTCCTCGACCACGCAGATCACTGCCGGGTCACGGCGCGTGTCCCGGCAGATGTTGCACAGCTCCTCCTGCGCGACATTCCCGCACGTCGCGCAGAAGCGGACCTTCGCCTTGACCTCCAGCAGGGCCTGGGCGAGGCGCCGTACGTCCGTCGGTTCCGCCTGCAGGATGTGGAAGGCGATCCGCTGCGCGCTCTTGGGACCGACGCCGGGCAACCGCCCCAACTCGTCGATGAGGTCCTGGACCACGCCTTCGTACAACGGACTGCCGTCCTTCCTGGGGGTTCCTTACGGTACGTACGGTAGTTGGCGGCGGCCCGTCTTAGAAAGGCACGCCGGGGAACACCTGAAACGTCTGCAACGTCAGAACGGCAGGCCCGGGATGCCGCTGCCGCCGCCCAGGCCCTGGGCGAGCGGGCCGAGCTTCTGCTGCTGGAGATTCTGGGCGTTCTCATTGGCCGCCTGTACGGCCGCGATGACCAGGTCGGCGAGGGTCTCGGTGTCTTCCGGGTCCACCGCCTTCGGGTCGATCTTCAGCGCGCGGAGCTCGCCGGCGCCCGTCACGGTGGCCTTCACCAGGCCGCCGCCGGCCTGGCCCTCGACCTCCGTCTGAGCCAGTTCCTCCTGCGCCCTCGCCAGGTCCTGCTGCATCTTCTGGGCCTGCTGGAGCAGCTGCTGCATGTTGGGCTGGCCACCACCGGGGATCACGATCAGCTCCTTGCGTGTGTACGCGTCTCTGTACGGGGTTTCCGCCTTCTGCACGGGGTTTCCGCTCGGCTTTCCCGTTCAGCACGAGCCTACGTGGTCGGCGCAGCCGTCGCCCCAGCACTCTTTCGAGTGATTCGAGTGAGAGGAACTGGAGTCCGATACCTGATCAAGACCCTCTTCCGGGCGGAAAAGAGGCGAAAGGCATCTCTTCGCCATCCATTGGACGCTAGGAAGGGTTCGGCGCGTCAGCCTCAGGTGCTGCGTGGCGTTCCGTGCGGCGTGGGGGGCGTACCCGGGTCGTACGTGGTGTCACGCACCGTGATCAGTAGGGAGTGCCGGGTGGGTCAGCCGGAGATGCAGCCCGAGAGGTCGCCTCAGTACGGGCGGGGCGGCGGGGGCGGCGAAGGGGCGGCCGGGATCCGGCCGGGCGATCTGAGGGGGCGGGCGTTTCCGCTCGGGGACTGGGGGGAGCCGGCGGTGCGGTTGCACGAGTTGTACCGGTGGGTGGAGCGGGGGGCGCTGGACACGGCCGCGTGGTATCTCGCGGATCGGGTGTGGAAGCGGCGGGGGGCTCGGGCGTTGCGGGGTGGGGCCGTGGTGGGGGCGGTGGTGGGGGCCGCGTTGCCGCTGCTGGATCTGACGGGGGTCGCGGGCGGGGTGGCGCCGTGGGGGTATCTGGCGTTGCTGCTGGCGGTGGCGTGTGTGGCGGTCGATCGGTTCTTCGGGGTGACGTCCGGGTGGATAAGGGACGTCGCCACGGCTCAGGCGGTGCAGCGGCGGCTTCAGGTGTTGCAGTTCGACTGGGCGACGGAGAGTGTGCGGGAGGTTCTGGGGCCGGCCGAGGGGACGGCCAGTGAGGCGGCGGAGCGGTGTCTGGGGGTGCTGCGGAGGTTCTCGGAGGACGTGACGGAGCTGGTGCGGGCGGAGACGGCGGACTGGATGGTGGAGTTCCGGACGGGGTCGGCGCCGATGGGGATTCAGTCTGCTGTGGCCGGTGGGGGGCGGCAGGATGTGGGGGCGGGGCAGGGGCGGCTTGCTGTGCCGCCGGGGAATGGGGCGCGGCCGAACATGCCTCGGCAGCGGCCGCCTGAGCCTCGCTGAAGGGTTTTCGCCCCCGCCGCCCCTACCCTTCCCGTCCTTGAAGGGGCTGCCGCCCCTTCGACCCCGCTCCTGGGGGCCTGCGGCCCCCAGACCCCCGCTTCGGCCCTGAGCGGGCCTCGTCCTCAAACGCCGGACGGGCTGAAATACCTGGGCCGGCGTCCAGACGCGCAGCCCCGGGCGGGATGAAATGCCGGGTCGGCGTCGAGAGGTGAAGCCCCCAGCGGGTGGGTGGGGGATCGGGATGGCCGTGCTCGTCCGCCAAGGCCGGGCGGGCTGGAATGCCTGGGCCGGCGTCCAGAAGCGCAGGCCGGGGCGGGCTGAAATGTACGGGTCGGCGTTCAGGAGCGCAGGCCCGGACCGGCTGGAATTGGCTGGGGCGGAGCTGGGGAGTGGGTGGTGTTAGTTGGTTCGGCCTGGGGGGAGGGTTCGGACTTGGGGGGATGTGAGGCCTGCTGCCGTGGCCAGGAGTACCGACAGGGCGCAGGTCGTGAGGGCGATGGGCAGGCTGGTGGCCTCGGCGGCCGGGCCGGCGGCCAGGAGGCCCAGGGAGGCCAGGGACAGAGAGCCGAACCAGTCGTAGGAGCTGACTCGGGAGAGGGACTCCTCGGGGATCTTCTGCTGGAGGGCGGTGCTCCACAGGACGCCGTAGACGCTGATGCTCATGCCGGTGAGGAACATCGCGGCGATGGTGAGCCAGGACGGCGCGTCGGCGGCGAGGAGTGCCATGGGCAGGGCCGCGGGAAGTGCGGCGAGCGAGGCGATGAGGAGCGGGCGGCGGGGGCGGACCCTGGCGCCCATGGCCGCGCCGGCGATGCTGCCCACCGCCTGGGCCGCGACGACCGCGGACCAGGTCTGCGCGCCGCCGGAGGACTGGAAACTCAGCGGGCCCAGCACACCCACCGTGGCGTTGACGGCAGCCATCACCAGCGCGTACTGAGCGGTGAGGACCCACAGCCACTGGCGGGAGAAGAACTCGCGCTGCCCTTCCCGCAGATCCTGCCAGCCGGAGGTCGCCCGCCGTGGGCGCGGCGGGACGGGGACCTTGTGCATGAGCAGGCCGCTGACGAAGAAGGTCAGGGCGTTCAGGGCGAGCGCCCAGCCGGCGCCGAACAGTCCGACGACGGCGCCCGCGGCCGCGAGTCCCACCAGGTTCGCGGTGTTGTTCCCGGTGCGCAGCACCGCGTTGGCCCGCTGCAGGGCGTTCTCCGGCACGAGTTGCGGGACGAGCCCGTCCATGGCCGGGTACAGCAGCGCCGAGGCGGTTCCGGCCACCGCGGCCAGGAGGCAGAGCAGGGTGAGAGAGCTGTTTTCGGTGGTGATCAGGAACGCGAGCAGCGTGAAGGCGACCCCCGCCGTGTACTCGGCCGCGAGGATCAGCCGTGAGCGGCGGACGCGATCCGCCACGACCCCGCCGACCAGGATGAAGCACACCTGTGGAACGGCCTGGCAGGCGAGCACGAGGGACAGCTGTCCCGGTGTGCTGCCGGGCAGGCTGAGCACACCGAAGGCGAGGGCGACGCGCGACAGGCCGTTGCCGAAGACGGACACGGTGCGCGCGACGAGGAAGTAGAGGAAGGCCGGTTCGGCGGTCAGTGGCGTCGGGCGGGGGGCCTTGAGGCCGGTCGTGCTGCCTGAATCCTCATGACTGCGGGACAACGGCGTTCTCTCCTCGGGCTGCGGCCGGGCGATCCGACGGGGCGGACGTCCGCCCCGCGTCACGCGCATAGGCGTCGGCGGCCCGGCAGAACGTCTCCACCCGACGCGCCAGGCCGGCGGCCGACGCCATCCAGAACTCCCCGGAGTGGAGGTCGATGCCGCACCGCTGGGCGAGTACCTCGGGAGCCTGGCGTCCGGAGTTGGCGAGGAGGTACCGCAGGGCGTCCGGCTGGAGACTACCGTCGGTGGCCTCCCGGATGCCGAGACCGAGGAACAGCCCGAAGTAATAAGGCCAGTTGGTGAAGGGCGTTTCGCCGTAATAGTGCGGCTTGGCGATCCAGGCGTACCGGTCGAGCGTGGCGGTGTCCACGCTGTCGCCGTACGCCTCGCACTGGGCCTCGTGGAGGAGGCCGGAGATGACTGTGGCCGAAAGGGGACCGTCCTCGCGGCGCCGGAGGTACTCGCGTTCGAAGAGGAAGCGGCTGTAGGTGTCGACGACGACCTGGAAGTGCCCGATGAGGTCGGCGTTCATGAGTGCCAGGTGCTGCGCGGGGGTCGGGTCGGTGACGCCGTGCTCCAGCAGCAGCGTCTCGGAGACGAGGCTGGCGGTCTCGGCGAGCGCCAGGGGCGGGATGCGCTGGAGTTCCTCCGTGTCGCGCAGCAGGTGGTAGTGGTAGGCGTGGCCGAGTTCGTGCGCCAGGCTCAGGACGCTGTCCATGCTGCCGTCGAAGTTGACGAGCAGCCGGCTCTCGCCGTCGCGCATGGGCATGCTCAGCGCGGTCTGCCGCTTCCCGGGGCGCGGCTCGGCGTCGATCCAGGCGCGGTCGGCGGCCCGGCGGACGAGCGCGGCGAAGTCGTCGCTGAACGCGCCGGCCGCGCGCAGCGTCATCTCCACTGCCGCGTCCCAGCCGACCTGCGGCTCCTCGGGGAGGGGCGCGGCGATGTCCGGGTAGGGCAGGTCCTTGACCCCGAACAGCGCGGCCTTGGCTCGCGGGAAGCGGTGCAGGGCCGGAAGTGCCGACCGGACCGCCTCGTGCAGTACGTCCAGGATGCGCGCGTCGATGCCGTTGGCGTGGAGGGAGAGGTCCAGTGGGTCGGCCCAGCCGCGGTGGGCCGCGAGGGTCAGGGTCTCGCCCCGGACGGCGTTCAGACAGGCCGCGGCCGGGGACTCGATCGACCGCCACGCCCGTTGGACGGCTTCGTACGCCGTGTGCCGGCGCTGCGCGTCCGGGTGGCCGAGTTCGCCGCGCAGGGTGGCGATCGGTACCGTCTCGCCGTTCAGCTGCCCGGTGAGGTTGCTGGTCAGGTCGCGCTGGAGGTTCTGCCACGCCTGCATGCCGCTGGGGCGCAGCTGGGAGAGCAACCGCTCCTGTTCCGGCGGGAGTTGGTGCCGCGCCACGGCGTCGGCACGGTCGAGCCAGTAGCGGTGCGCGGCGGCGATCGGGCTGGCTTCGAGGAGTTGCTCGCGGTCCAGGCGGGTCACCCACTGCTGCAGACGTGACTGCAGGGCGGGCAGCGTGGAGCAGGCCTGGCGAACGGCGGCCGCCTGTGTCGCCGCCTCCGCGTCGGCGGCGTCGGCCCAGCAGCGTCCGGCCCAGTAGAGGGAGAGGATGCGGTGGTCCTCGGCCGCCCGGCTGACCAGGGTGAGCGCCTCGTCGAATACGGCGACCTGCTTCGGGGTCGCCTCGAGGGGCGGTCCCGGGACGATCTGCAGGGTGGTGAAGTGGCTTTCCAGTAAGTCCAGTTGGGCACGCAGGCTGTGCAGCGCTTCATCGGGTGACGCGGCGCCGGCGGAGGGGAAGACGGTGTCGAGGTTCCAGCGGGGAGGCGTCGCGTGGGTCATCTGTCCATTTCCGTCGGGCCGTTGGTGGGGCTGTCGTGGGTGGTAGGGCTGTCATGAGTCATGAGGCTGTCGTGCGTCATGAGGCTTCGTGCGTCATGAGGCTGCCATGGCCGGCGGGCCGTCGCGGGTGATCGGCCGTGGGTGCGGGCACACGGGTGATGCGGGACCCGCGCCGAGCAGGCCCCGCACCTGATGGATGTGCTCAGTCGACCTTGGGCGCCTGCTCCGGGTCTATGTAGACCTTGCGCGCCTTCAGACGCCCGGTGGCGGTGTGGCGGCCGACGACCTCCTTGATGTCGTCGCCGTCTGCCACCGGCCTGCTGAGCCGGATGCTGACCTCGGCGCGCAGGCCGAAGTTGTCCTGGACGGCGGCGTCGGCGGCGGCCGCCGCCTCGACCAGGCCCTTCTTGACGATGTCCATGTAGTGGTCGACGTCGACGGGGTCGAGGTCGATCCCTACGATGTTCTCCCGTTCCTCGGAGGTGGTGAATCGGGTCAGCTTCGGTTGCGATTCGGACATTGTGTGTCCTCCGTATACGAGCTGATGGAAATGATCTCAGGGCT
This sequence comes from Streptomyces cyaneus, assembly GCF_004028635.1. GTDB lineage: Bacteria > Actinomycetota > Actinomycetes > Streptomycetales > Streptomycetaceae > Streptomyces > Streptomyces cyaneus. Next base: position 287,039 of record NZ_RQJW01000007.1, read on the forward strand.
TCCAGGTAGTCGGCCCCGGCCGTAGAACACGGCCGCCAACCACCATCGCCCACATCGATGGTGGTTGAAAATTACGCCTCGGGAAGTTGTCTGCTTAGCGGCCTTGGAGCCGGTTCCGTTCTGCCCGTTTTTAGTGGCAATGAGCCCGTTGTAGCTCCCGGGTTTTTACCGGCTTCATGCCGCCGCAACATTCAGTTCGGGCCATTTGCCAAGGCACACTTCTGGCGGCCGAGAGCCCTGGGTAGCGTTCCCGGAGTGCGCCGTCCGACCCGCTGACAAACCGCCCCGAAAGCCGGAGCCCCATGTCCCGAGACGACCGGAAGTCCAGCCCGCCGACAGCACAGAGCGCCGCCCGAGAGCTTCTGGCCAACTTCTACACGGTCGAGCGGGCCGGAAGCTTCCGGCTCAGTGACGGAGGCGGCCCTTTCGGGTTCGACATCACTACCGCCCTGCAAATCGATTTCCTGATGACGTCCTACGGATGCGACGGAATCGTGGAGACGGGATGCTTCCTGGGCGACACCACCACTTACCTGGCACGGCAGTATCCCGACGTCCCGATACGCACCTGCGATGTGTCGGAGGAGTACGCGTCGTTCACCCGTCGACGCCTGGCCGGACACACCGGCGTACGCGTTCTCACGGGGAGTTCCGACGAACTGATGCCGCAGCTGCTGAAAGGGCTCAGCCGGCCGCTCGTCTATCTCGACGCGCACTGGTACGAGCACTGGCCCATTCGTGAGGAAATGACTTTGATCGGGACCGGAATCGTGGCGATCGACGATTTCGACATCGGCCATCCCCGATTCTCGTTCGACGAATACGACGGTATTCGCCTGGACGCCGGGCTCGTCGCGCAGGTGCTGCCGGAGCACGACGAGTTGTTCGTCGGCGACCCCGAGGCCGACTACCCCTTTCCCTGCCTGCAGACCGGCCGGCGCTCCGGCACGGCCTATCTAGTACGGGGCCTGGATGCGGGGCCGCCACGGGAGAGCGGCATGTTCCGGCGGGTCGCCCTGAAGCCGCACATCCAGCTGCCGGCCTGGAGCACGGCGGGGACCGGCGCGGCGCGGCCCCGGGCCACGGTGTCCGGCGCGGGGAGGTGAGCGGCGATGCATGTGCTGAGCGGCAGCATCCGGACCCGGTCCGCGGAAGAGGTCGCCGCCACCGCCTGGGCGGTCGCGCGGCGTCTGGGTGTCACCCGGGTCACGGACGTCACCCGGATGGACCGGATCGGCATCCCCGTCAGCTCCGCCACCCGACCGCGGGCCGGCATCCTGCGGGTGTCCGCGGGAAAGGGGCGCCGCCCCGCCGAGGCCCACATCGGTGCGCTCATGGAGAGCATCGAGCAGGGGGTGGCCGAGCGGGCGGCCGAGACGGCCGACGTCGAGTGGATGAGCGCGCGGCAGGTGGTCCGTGACGGGGGCCCCACGCTGGGCAGTTACTGCCCGCACATCAGCGCCCGGCTCGATCCCGACCGGCCGCTGCCGTGGGTCGTCGCCCACGACATCGTGCGCGACTGCCCCGTCCCGGTCCCCGCGGAGCTGGTGTTCATCCCCTGCCCGGCGGAGCTGACGACCGGCTATTTCGGCTCCACCACCACGGGGCTCGCCTCCGGGAACACCTGCACGGAGGCCACCGTGCACGGCCTGTGCGAGGTACTGGAGCGGGACATCTCCTCCTTCCAGATCGTCGACGACGCCTCCTTCCTCGTCCTGCCCGAGAGCCTCCCGCCCGGTCTCGGCGAGCTGACCGAGCGGATCCGGGCCGCGGGCCTGCGGACCTGGCTGCGCTGGGTCCCGTCGGCCCTCGGCGTCTCCTACTTCGCCTGCCTCATCGAGGACCCGGACTTCCCCACCCCGCTGTTCTGCAACGGCGGTTACGGCGCCCACCCCGTCCCGGCCATCGCCGCCAGCCGGGCGATCACCGAGGCCGCCCAGAGCCGGCTCACCTACATCCAGGGCGCCCGGGAGGACCTGGAGGACACCTTCGGCCTGTTCCGCGACGCCCCGGCGCAGGCCATGGACAGCTACCGCGACGAACTGGTCGGCCGCTACGCCGACGACCGGCGCACCGTACGCTTCGGCGACATCCCCGGACTGGATCCGGCGCCGCCCGAGATCCTGCTGGAGCATCTGGTCCGGTGCTGCCGCGCCGCCGGGTTCTCCTCCGTCGCCGTGTACCGGTACGCCGAACTCGCCCTGCCGTTCCGCATCGTGCGCGTGACGGTCCCGACCGCGGAGCACTTCACCAACGCCACGCAGCGGGTGGGAACCCGGCTGGGGCAGCTGCGGCGAGTCGAACGCACCCTGGCGGGGGCCGCGTGAACGCCGGCCCGGGCCCGAACCCGAGCTGCCCCGCCCGCCTGCACGTCATGGTCGGGCCCACCGGATACGGCCTGCACGACCGGCTGTCCCACGCCGCGCACGTCACGGTGCACCCGCCCGCGGAGCGCGGGTCGGTCCGCGCGCTGCTGCGCGGACACCCCGCCGCGCCCCAGGACATCGCCCTGGTCGACGGCCGGTTCGGAGACGTCCTGGCCGTCGGCCACGGAGAGCTGCTGGAGGCCGTCGACGCGGGCTGGCGGGTCTGGGGGCTCGGCTCGATGGGGGCCATCCGCGCCGCGGAACTCCACACCCTCGGCGTGATCGGCTACGGGCAGGTCTTCCGGCACCTGAGCGACACCATGGCACCGGACGACGAGGTGGCCGTACTGCACGGGCCCGCGCCGCGCTACCGGCCCGTCACCGAGGCCCTGGTCGACCTGCGTGCGCTGCTGGCGCACTGGACCGGCGAGGGTCTGTTGTCCCCGGAGCGGCAGGCGGAGTTGCTGGCCGAGCTGGCCCGCCGCTGGTTCGGCGACCGTTCCCTCGCGGAGGTGATCGCCCTCGCCCGCCGCATGCTCGGTTCCGCCGCCGCCGACACCTTGCGGGCCGCGCTGCCGCCACCCGCGCAGTACCGCATCAAGAGCCGTGACCTGGCAACCTTCCTCCAGGAGGAACCATGGCGTCAGCCGCGTCCTTCATCCAGCGGGAATTCGGTGGATTCCCCTTCCTCGACGAGCCCTTCACACCTGGCCGTCTCCTGACCGCGGTCGCCTGCGTCCGGGCGAGCCGGCGCTCGGGCGGCGAGTCCACCCCCGGCCCGGACGAGCTGCGCGAGGTCCTCACCCCGCTCACCGCCCTGGACATCCGCCGTCTGGACATGCACCTGGACATGCCCGCCGGCCCGCTGTCACCCGAGCGGCTCACCGCGGTCGACGGGGCCCTGGCCACGATCGCGGCCGCGGTACCGGCCTGGGCGCCGCTGGTGCGGTTGCCGATACGTTTCCTGCAGCTTCGGGACGGCGGTCGCGCCATCGGGGCCAGCTGCTACGCCTGGCCGCAGCACGTGCTCCTCGGGGACGACGCCTTCGCCTCCCCCGCCGAGCTCGCCGAGCAGGTACTGCACGAGGTCTCCCACAACTGGCTCTACCTCGTGGAGGAGATCAAGACGCTGCAACACCGCGGCTGTGACCACACGTTGACGCTCCCCTCGGGCACCAGCGAGCGCGAACCGGACGAGATCCTCGGCGCGGCCCATGTCGTCGTCAACGTCCGCCGGCTGTGGCAGCGGATGGACGTCCCCGAGGAACAGCGCACCCAGCGTCTCGCCGACCTGGCGTCCTACCTCGACGGGTGCCTGGCCCTCATGGACGAGGCACGTGTCTGCCTGACCGACGACGGACAGGCGTTGGCCGACCGACTGCTTCAGGAGGCTGTTGCCGCGTGAAACTCAAGGGAGAGATGTCGACCCGATGGGGCACGCCGTTCCTCGTCCACCAGGTGCGCAGCCCCGACGGATACAACGCCGCGCTGCGCGAACTGCTCCTCGAACGGGAGCACTCCAAGGCGGGCACCACCGTCGGCATCGTCGACGCGACCAAGACGACGTCGGACGTGCTGCGCTGGGACCACCCCCTGGTCGACCCGCTGCGCGGCTGGGTCCTCGACGTGGGCGAGTCCATGAACCACCACGTCGGCGCCGGTGTGACGGCCGCCGGAGAGCCCGCGCAGATGATCGCCGAGGCATGGGCGGTCATCTACCACGACCGGGGCCACCACAAGATCCACTCGCATCATGACTCGGCCTGGTCGGGCGTGTACTACGTGCACACCGAGGACATGGCGCAGGGCACCGGAAACATCGAGCTCGTCGACCCGCGCCCCGCGGCCGGCGCCGCCGAGCCCCACCGGTCGCCGCTGCTGCCCTTCACCCCGCGGACCGGCACGCTCATCGCCTTCCCCAGTTGGCTGCAGCACTGGGTGACCCCGTACCTGGGCGGCAGCGAGCGGATCTGCATCGCCTTCAACATCGGCTTCGAACGGTGAGGACCATGACCTTCCCCGTCACCTCCCTGTGGGAGACCCCCGTCTGGACCGGCGCCCTGGCCCCCGAGGACCAGGCCGCCCTGACCGATCTGACCAGCGCCGACCCCGAGGTCCGGGCGCATCGCGTGGCGGCGTTCGGCGAGGCCCTCACCGAGGTCGCGCAGGCCCTGGTCGGCGCCGGCGCCCGGGAACCCGACGGCCCGTGGAGCGCGCGCACCGAGCGGTGGGAGGCCGGCTACCACTGCGGGCTGCGCTACGGGCAGGGAACGCTCCAGGCCATCGTCGTCGTCTCGGCGACCGGTACGGCACGGCACCCCGAGTCCGGGCGGATCAGCCTCCACGACCCGCGGGCCGGCGCCGCCAATGTCTTCCTGCCGGGGCTCCCCTGGGGCCGCCACCACCACTTGGAGCCCAAGCCCGGAAACGTGCTGATCTGCCCCAGCTGGGTGGCGTGGTCGGTGGCGCCCGTCCAGGAGGGCCACACCGTCGAGGTCTGCCTGTTCCGGTCGACCTGGGCCGCCGGTACCCGGCACGCCCACCCACCGCTGCAGGACGCGCTGTCCGGCTGACGGCCGCCGCGCCGCCGCTGTGGCGCGAGAGCCGGTTCGTGGTGCTCGTCGCCGCGCGCTTCGTCTCGATGCTGGGCAACGGCTTCGCGCGCGTCGCGCTCGGCTTCGCGGTGCTCGCGCTGCCCGGGGCGGGCCCGGGCCGGCTGTCGCTGGTGCTGGCCTGCCAGGCGCTGCCGCAGCTGGCGTTCATCCTGGTCGGCGGGGTCATCGCGGACCGGATGTCGCGCTCGCGCGTGATGGTGGTGGCGGACGTCGTGGGCGCGGGGGCGTACGCCGGACTGGCCGCGCTGGTACTGAGCGGCCACGCGCCGCTGGTGGCGCTGTGTGCGCTGGCCGTCGTCGCCGGCACGGCCACCGCACTGTTCGCCCCGGCGATGGACGGCATCGTGCCGTTGGTGGTGCCCGCCGACCGGCTGCAGCAAGCCAACGGGTGGCTGCGGATGGGCACCAACAGCGCGCTGCTGCTGGGCCTGGCCCTGTCGGGGGTGACGGTGGCACTCGTCGGCGCCGGCTGGGCCCTCGCGCTCAACGCCGCTTCCTTCGTGGTCAGCGCGCTGCTGACCACGCGACTGCGGATCAGGGCGCGCCCGTCCAGGACGTCGTCGGGGTGGGCCGATCTGCGGGAGGGCTGGCGGGAGTTCACCGCCCGGCAGTGGCTGTGGGTCGTCGTCGCCCAGTACACGGTCGTGGTCGCGTCGCTCAACGCCTACGTCGGCGTCCTCGGCCCCCTCATGGCGGAGGAGCGGCTGGGCGGGGCACGGTCGTGGTCGGTCGTCGTGGCCGCGCAGGCGCTGGGCACCATCGCCGGGGCCGGGCTCGCCACTCGGGTGCGGGTCGGCCGGCCGGTGCTGGTGGCCGTGCTGGCCACCTTCCCCGCCGCCCTGCCCATGGGCCTGCTCGGCGTCGGGGCGCCGGTCCGGCTGGTGGCCGTGGCCATGTTCGGCGCCGGTGTCGCGGCGGACGTGTTCGCGGTGCTGTGGGTGACCACGGTCCAGCGGGAGATCCCCGAGGCGGTCCTGTCCCGGGTCAGCTCCTGCGACCTCTTCGGCTCACTGGCCTTCGCGCCCCTCGGACTGCTGGTCGCCGGCCCGATCGCCGCCGCGGTCGGCATCAGCCACGCCCTGGCCGGCTGCGCGTCCCTGGTGCTCCTGGCCTCCGCGGCGGCCCTGCTGTCCCCGTCCGTACGGTCCCTGCGCACGACCGCCACACCCGCGCCCCGACGGAGTGAGGGGGTGATGGCCGACCCGACGCGGTGAGAGCCGAGGCCGTGCTCAACGCTCCCCGCAGAGCTTCAGCCCTTCCGGTGTCCAGCACGGCAGATGGCCGTGCGTACGGATCACGTCCTGGCCGTTGCCCCGGGACAGGTACGTCAGGAAGCTCGACGCCAGGGAGTCGGCGGGCGGCTGGCCGTAGGTGTAGGCGTACTCGATCTCGCGGTACGGATAGGCGCTGTCGCCGTGCTCGATGGCGTCGACCGACGGCGTGTTGCCGTCGAGCTTCAGCAGGTGCAGCCCCTTGGCGCCCGTGGCCGCGTTGAGCTCGCTGTAGCCGATCGCGCCGGGGAGGTCGGCGACCGTCGACAGCACCTGTTCCGTCGAGTCGAGTTCGCAGCGTATGACCGGCGCGGTCGCGTCGTCCTTGTGCACGCAGTCGACGGACGAGTTCGCGATCTCGCCGCGCCCCAGCACCCGGCGCTGAAACACCTGTCTCGTCCCCGAGTTGGCGTCCCGGCTGACCAGGTGCACCGGCAGGTTCGGCCCGCCCAGCTCGCGCCAGTTCGTGATCTCGCCCCGGTACAGCCGTCGTACGTCGCCCGAGGCCAGGTTCGTCAGGCTCACCTCGTCGTTGACCACGAGCGCGAAGACCGACACCGCCACCCGGTTCTCCCGCAGCTGGGGCAGCCCGCTCGGCTTGGGGCCGTCCGACAGGGCCACCACCGGCGGCGAGCCCTTCGCCGACTTCGCGCCGACCGCCGCCAACTCCCGTACACCCGACGTCGATCCGTGCGCGTCGACCTCGATGACGGCCCCGTCGCCGCCGTCCGCGCACTCCTCCTCGTACTTCTTCGCCACCTCCCGCAGCACCGGCGCGAAGGCCGTCGAGCCGGTGAGCGTCAGTGTGCCGCTCGCGCAGCCGATCGGCGGGCGGTGCTCGTCCTGGGCCACGACGATCGCCGCCAGCGTCACCACGCTGGCGGTGAGCATGATGGTGATCATCCGGGCGGCGCGACTGAACAGCGGCGGCTTGTCGTCGGGCGTGGCGCTGCGGTTGGGGTGCACCTCGCCGTCCCGGATGCCGCCGCGCAGCCGTATCGGGCCGCCCACGTCGCCGCCCGACAGCAGCACCAGCAGCTTGAAGTGGTCGCCCCGGTTGAGCGGGACGCGCGGGATGCGCAGCGTGTTGTCCTCGTAGCCGAAGCCGGCCGCGGGCGTGAAGTGCTCCATCAGGTGGTCGGTCTCGGGCGGCTGGGTGACCGAGACCCCGCGGACGGTGCGGTCGGTGAACACCGCGGTCAGGCCGTGCAGTTCACGGCCGGTGTAGTCGTTGTCGGCGATGCTCTGGGAGCCGTCGTTCTCGATGCGCAGCAGGACGAGGGTGGCATCGGACATGACGGGGACCTCGTCGAAGAGGCCGAGGCGGACGTTGGCCCGGCCCAGCCGCACGTCGTCGCCGATGGGGTTGTCCATCTGCACGCGGTAGCCGATGCGCTTGCGGCGCGGCACCCGGCGCTCGTACCAGACCATGACACCGGACGCGACGACACCGAGGACCGCGGTGCCGACAGCCACGAGATTCTCTGCGTTCAGCCACTCCACCGTGGTCACCGTAGGCTCGCACGACCTCAACGGCATGATGCGTACGGATACTTGGGGTTACTGCCTGGTGTACGTCAGCTTCTCCCCGCTGTTCGCGTTCACCCGCTCCAGCCTGCCGTCCGACAGCACCGTCACCTCGGTGGCGTCGCCCGGCGAGCAGGCGGTGGCCGGCTCGCCGGCCGTCACGGTGGACGGGCCCATCGCCAACGGGCCGCTCTCGCCGGGCACTTCGGCCAGCTCGGCCTCGAACTCGCAGTGATAGGTGCCGGTGCCGGCCGGGCCGTCGGCGACCAGGGTCAGGACCGTGTCGCCCACCTCGCCCTGCCGGATGGTCAGCCGACGGGTGTTCTCGCCGCCGCCGTTGTCGATCGAGGCCGTCCAGGTGCCCAGGTAGTCCGCCGGGATCACACCGTCCGCCGGGGACGAGGAAGGGGACGGCGAAGCGGACGGGGTGGTCGGATCGCCGGTGGGCGGCTCGGTGGTGGCGGTCGTGGCGGTCGGGGTGCCGGTCGGATCGCCTCCGGCCCCGTCGTCACCGCCGCCGTTCATGAGGGCGTACACCGAGCCACCGGCGGCGAGCGCCACGACCAGCGCGACGACGACGAGCGCCGCCGTGGAACGGCCGCTTCGGCGGGGGCCTTCGGGTGGGGCGGTGGGGAGGTAGGGCAGGGGCGGGTCGTACGGCGGGGTGGGGGCGTACGGCGAGTTCGGACCGTAGGGCGGGGTCGGGCCGTACGGCGGGTTCGAGGTGTACGGAGGGTTCGGGCCGTACGTGGGGGTGGCACCGTGGGAGGGGGTGGTGCCGTACGGCGGATTCGGACCTGGCGGCGGATAGCCGTACCCGGGTTGCTGCGAGGGCTGCGGATGCTGTTGTGGGTGCTGCTGTGGGGTGCCGTGGCCCGGGTGGGCCGGGGTGGCCGGTGCCGGCGGTGCGGTCTGACCGCTCTGCGTCGCGGCCACGGTGGGGAGTTGGTCCGGCGGCGTCACCCCGGCGGCCGGGGCGTGCTCGGGGGAGGCCGCGGGAGTCGGCTCCCCGGAGCCCGGTACACCGGAGCCCAGCTCCGCCGAGCCCACCTCCTGACCCACCTCGGGCGAACGCACCTGCGCAGGACCACCCGAATCCACCGGACCGCCCGCCGAACCCCCAGGCCCAGTAAGCCCCACCGGCCCCACCGGATCCTCCGCATCCAGCAACCGCACCGCATGCCGCCCCAGCTGCGCCACCAGCGCACCCGGCAGCCACGGATCCCGGGACCGCCCGCCGGAGACGGTGTCCTCGGCTCCCGTACGCTCCAGGATCCGGTTCAGCGTCGGCCGGGCGCCGGGGTCCTTGCGCAAGCACTCCCGCACCAGCTCGGCGATGCCCTCGGGCACCCCCTCCAGGTCGGGCTCCTCCTGGGCGATCCGGAACATCACGGCGTGCGCGCCGCTGTCGACGGATCCGAAGGGCAGCATGCCGGTCGCGGCGTACGAGAGCACCGAGCCCAGGCAGAACACGTCGCAAGCGGGCGTGATCCGGTCCCCGCGCACCTGCTCGGGCGCCATGAACCCCGGCGACCCGATGAGCGCGCCGGTGCGCGTGAGCCCGCTCTCGCCCACCGTCTCCAGCGCGCGGGCGATCCCGAAGTCGATGACGCGGGGCCCGTCGATGGTGACCAGGACATTGGACGGTTTCAGATCCCGGTGCACTATCCCCGCGGCATGGATGTCCTTGAGCGCATGCGCCAGGCCTGCCGCCAGGATCCGTACCGACCGCTCGGGCAACGCCCCGTGGTCGCGCCCGACGACCTGCTGGAGGCTGGGCCCGGCGACATACCCGGTGGCGACCCAGGGCACGTCGGCCTCGGTGTCCGCGTCGAGCACCGGCGCGGTCCAGAATCCGCCGACCTGCCGCGCGGCCTGCACCTCCTGCCGGAACCGGGCCCGGAACTCCTCCTGCGCGGCCAGCTCCCGCCGTACGAGTTTGACGGCGACGGTACGGCCGCGGTCCGACCGGGCGAGATACACGTCCCCCATGCCGCCCGCGCCCAGCCGCGCCAGCAGCCGATAAGCCCCGATCTGCTGCGGATCACCCGACCCCAGCTTCTCCATCGCACGCCCCCAACCCCGCCTACGCAAACCCCCGCCTACGCAACGGCCCCACGATAGTGCGGCATTTGGGGAGGTGAGCGGGGCTGCGTCTACGGTTCCGTAACAGGAACGGCGATCTGGTCGAGCACCTTCGACAACCGTTCCAGAACCCGTACGGCATCGGCGAGTTCCGCCTCCCCGAAGGCCTCCGCCAGCCGGTCCGCGAAGGCCGCGTGGCCGGGGTTGATCAGCGAGATCGCCGCCCGCCCCTCGTCCGTCGGTGCGAGGAGCTTGGCGCGGCGGTGGGCCGGGTTGGGCCGGTACTCGGCGAGGCCCTTGTCCACCAGCAGATCGGCGATGCGCTGCACGCTCTGTCTGGTGATGCCCATGACGCGGGCGATGCCGGACACGGGGAGGGGCTCGCCGAGCACCGCCCCCAGTACCTGCCACCAGGCCGCCGTCAGCCCGGAGGGCTTGGCCAGCTCCTCGGCGACCGCGAGGAACTGGCCGTTGAGCCGGAAGACACCGAGTGCGCCGCGACTGAGGAGATCCTGCCGCTCCCGGCTCACAGAACGCCGGCCTTCTCGAGTACGGCGTACGCCTCGGCGTCGGAGTCGTGGAACAGGCGGTACCAGGCGTCGACGGCCTCGTCGTCGTACACCTTCAGCAGCCGCAGGATCTCCCGGGCGAAGGCGACGGGTTCGGTGGGTCCGGCGGTGACGAGCCCGTCGTCGGTGACGGCGTCGGCCTCGACGTACCGCTCGCCGCCGACGTACCCGGTCGCGGCCAGGTAGAAGGAGACCGCGCTGGTGTGGTCCCGGTCGTCGAGCAGTCCCTCGCGGGCCAGTCCGGCGGTGGCCCCGCAGATCGCGGCGACGGGCACGCCGGCATCGAGGAACTCCCGCGCCTTCCGGGCGAAGGGGGCGAGGTCGTCGCCCGCGTCCCACAGATCGGCGCCCGGGAGGATCAGCAGGGAGGCGTCGGACGGCCGTACGTCGTCCAGAGCCAGGTCGGGCTGGATACGCAGGCCGCCGACGCTCCTGACGGGCTCGCGGGTCGGGCCGACGGTGCGGATCTCGTACCCGGCGCGGGCCAGCTGCGCGGTGGCGTGGCCGGGCTCCCAGTCGGCGAGGGTGTCGTAGACGGCGAGATGGACGGGCTTGCGGTTGGTGCTGTTGCTGTTGCTGCTCATCGCTCCTCCTGAAGGCCTGACCAAAGGCCTGGTTGAAGGCTTCGTTGATGGAGCCTCGTTGATAGCCTCGACCAAGATGACAACATGCTGTCATTTAGACAGCCTCCTGTCAATGGAGGGAGCCGTGTCGACAGGTTGTCGCAGAAACCCCCCGACGACAGACATGACGCCGATACCTCGCCCCCACCGCCGACTCCTACGCTCGCCACATGACCCCTCAGCCAAATCCCGAGATCGGCGCCGCCGTGAAGGCCGCGGACCGTGCGCATGTCTTTCACTCCTGGTCCGCGCAGGAGCTCATCGACCCGCTCGCCGTCGCCGGCGCGGAGGGGTCGTACTTCTGGGACTACGACGGCAGGCGTTACCTCGACTTCACCAGCGGGCTCGTCTTCACCAACATCGGCTACCAGCACCCGAAGGTCGTCGCCGCGATACAGGAGCAGGCCGCACACCTGACCACCTTCGCGCCCGCCTTCGCCGTCGAGGCGCGTTCGGAGGCGGCGCGGCTGATCGCCGAGCGGACGCCGGGTGACCTGGACAAGATCTTCTTCACCAACGCCGGCGCGGACGCCGTGGAGCACGCCGTGCGAATGGCGCGGCTGCACACGGGCCGCGCGAAGGTGCTGTCGGCGTACCGCTCGTACCACGGTGGCACCCAGCAGGCCGTGAACCTCACCGGCGACCCGCGCCGCTGGGCCTCCGACAGCGCCGCGGCCGGTGTCGTGCACTTCTGGGCGCCCTTCCTGTACCGCTCCCGCTTCTACGCCGAGACCGAGGAGCAGGAGTGCGCTCGGGCGCTGGAGCACCTGGAGACGACGATCGCCTTCGAGGGGCCGTCGACCGTCGCCGCGATCATCCTGGAGACGATCCCCGGGACCGCCGGAATCATGGTGCCGCCGGCCGGCTATCTGGCGGGTGTGCGGGAGATCTGCGACAAGTACGGGATCGTCTTCGTCCTGGACGAGGTCATGGCGGGGTTCGGGCGGACCGGTGAGTGGTTCGCGGCGGATCTGTTCGACGTGACCCCGGACCTGATGACCTTCGCGAAGGGCGTGAACTCCGGTTACGTGCCGCTGGGCGGTGTCGCCATCTCCGGGGCCATCGCCGAGACCTTCGCGAAGCGCCCGTACCCCGGTGGTCTCACGTACTCCGGTCACCCCCTGGCCTGCGCGGCCGCCGTCGCGACGATCAACGTCATGGCCGAGGAGGGCGTCGTCGAGAACGCGGCCCGGCTGGGCGCCGAGGTGGTCGGGCCGGGGCTGCGCGAGCTGGCCGAGCGGCACCCCTGCGTCGGCGAGGTGCGCGGTGTCGGCATGTTCTGGGCGCTCGAGCTGGTGAAGAACCGGGAGACCCGCGAGCCGCTGGTGCCGTACAACGCGGTCGGCGAGGCGAACGCCCCCATGACAGCGTTCGGCTCCGCCGCGAAGGCCGCGGGGATCTGGCCGTTCGTGAACATGAACCGCACCCATGTCGTACCGCCGTGCAACGTGAGCGCGGCCGAGCTGAAGGAGGGCCTGTCAGCGCTGGACGCTGCGCTGGCGGTGGCGGACGAGTACACGGAGTAGGGGGGAGCGGACGAAGGGGCGCCGCCCCCTGTGCCCCCGGACCTTTGCCCACCCGCCCACCCGTCTCGGTCGGCCAGGAGGCTGGACTCGAAAAGACCCTGGGGATCCCCCCTTCAGCATCTCCGCTTCCCAGCGCCGGCCGGCTTCATCCAGCGCGTCTAGGGCGCGTATCGAGGCGTGCAGGTGGAGACTGGCGAGGTAGCTGTCGGGAGTCTTGTCGTATCGGGTGTCTCACCGTCCCAGTTCCGGCCTCCTGGTACGTCACGCTCTGGGGCGGGTGAGGCACGTGGAGCCGACGTGAGCCGACCGGTGCACTGATGTCCGGGCGGGGACTCATGGGACATGGCCCGGCACCCGGCTCAGGTTCCGGGGAGGATACGGCGCGTTTCGTAGGCCCACATCGCGATCTCGACCCGATTGCGGGCGCCGAGTTTGGCCATCAGGCTGGCCAGATGCGTCTTCACCGTGCTGAGGCTGATGTGCAGTGCATCGGCGATCTCGGTGTTGGTCAGCCCGCGAGCGACGGCGAGGAGCACCTGCTCCTCGCGGGCGGTGACGGGGGAGACCGGCTGGGCCACGGGCCGGCCGGCGGGCAGGTCCGCGAATGCCTGGAGCAGACGGACGGTGACGCTGGGCGCAATGAGCGCCTCACCGCCGGACGCCGACCGTACGGCCTGGGCCAGAAGGTCTGGTCCCGTGTCCTTGAGGAGGAATCCGCGGGCGCCGGCACGCAGCGCGCCGTAGACGTACTCGTCGAGGTCGAAAGTGGTGATGACGACCACGGCCAGCGGGTCGGCGACGCCCGGGCCGGCGACCAACCGGGTGGCCTCGAGCCCGTCGATCACGGGCATGCGGATGTCGAACAGGCAGACGTCGGGGCGCAGTTCGCGGGCCAGACGTACCGCTTCCTGTCCGTCGGCGGCCTCGCCGACCACCTCGATGCCGGGCTGGGCGTTCAGCATGATCCGCAACCCGGTGCGGATGATCGTCTGGTCGTCAGCGACGAGGACGCGAATGGACACCGCTCTCGCTCCTCGCTCTCGGCAGTTCGGCTTCGACATGCCAGCCCCGGTCGGTACCCGGGCCGACTCGTAGTGTGCCGCCGAGCAGGGTCGCGCGCTCGCGCAGGCCGGCAAGTCCGTATCCGTCGCGACCCCGGCCGGTGCGCCGGCCGTTGTCGCGCACGCTCACCCGTACCGTGTGCCGTTCCGCGGCGACCCGAACGACGAGTTCGGTCGCGTCGACCGCATGGCGCAGCGCGTTGGTCACCGACTCCTGCACGATCCGGTAGACGGCCGCGTCCACGGCCGGGGGCAGCGCGTCCAGTTCGCCGTCGAGCCCCAGGTCGACCTTGAGGCGACCACCCGGGGTGCGCACCAGGCGCTCCAGATCCGCGACTCCGGCAGGGGGCGCCAGCTCGGCGCCGACCCCGCGGTCGCGCAGCGCGGCGACCATGGCGCGCATTTCCTCCAGCGTGCGCGCTCCTTCCTCCTCGACCCCCTCCAGCGCCTCGACGGCGGCGGACGGGTCGGTGCCCGCGAGCACCCGGCCCGCCTGGGCGATGATCACCATGGCCGACACGTGGTGGGCCACCGTGTCGTGCAGTTCCCGGGCGAGCTGCTCGCGCTCGCGGGAGCGCACCTGCTCCAACTGCCGCTCGCGAGCGGTCACCCGGAACCGCACGGCAGCCCCGACCACGCCGGGCAGCAGCAGGAAGACGAAGCCCACGACATTTTCGACGACCGGGGTCTCGTCCGTGACGGAACACAGCGCGCCGGCCGCGAGGATCACCGCGCCGCCCAGCACGATCTCGCGTCCCGATCCCCACCGGGCCAGCGCGTACACCAGCACGAGCACGACCGCGCCGGTGTACAGGCCGACGGGCTCGCGCGGTCCGGCGACGAGCCAGGCCACCTGAAGCAGGATCACCGAGCCGAACGCCAGCGTCACCATCGCCAGCGGGCGGGTCCGGCGCCACAGGGGCAGCAGGCACAGCCATACGGCGAACACCACCGCCACCGGCCGCCACACGACGTTCTCGCGCAGGGTGGCCTCCAGCGCCACACCGGCAAGGCCCGCGGCGAGCAGCGCCCAGTCCCGCCGCACCCGGGCGGGCGCGTCGGGCGGCCGGGGTTCGGTCCACAGGGTTCGCAGGTCGTCTCGGAGCACGGTTCTCAGCCTAGGGACCGCGGCGTGCCGCGCATCGGCCGAAAGGACGGGTCGTCACTCCGCCCCGGGGCCGACGGATCCGCGGCCCGCGGGCCGATGCCGCGGAGCGGCGTGGCGACGAGCCTCGGCATCGTCGGCCGTACAAGGACGGCCGACGAGGTGGTTGGAGGACCCGATGCTCTCGAAAGCCCTGTTGCGCCTGGGCGCAAGCGCCGCCCGCCATCCCTGGCGGGTGATCGCGGCATGGCTGATCGCCGCCACGCTCGCCGTCCTCGCCGCCGTCGCCTTCGGCGGGCGGAATGCGGATTCGATGACCGCTCCGGGACTGGACTCCCAGCGGGCCGCGGAACTGATCGAGCGGGCCGGCACCGGCCAGGAGGGGATGACCGCCCAAGTGGTCGTCACCCCCCTCGACGACGGTGCGACGTTCTTCGACGACGACGGCGCGCGCACCGCTCTCACGCGGCTGCGGGCCGAGGTGAAGCGGCTGCCGCACGTGCTCGGCACGAGCGACCCGGCGGGGGCGCTCGACGCGGGCGGGGACACCGCCGTGCGCGGCGGCCTCGTCTCGGCCGACGGGCGGATCGCGGTCGTCCGGGTGCAGTACCCCGACCAGAGCCGGCTGTCGGCCGAAGACCTCGACGCCCTCGTCGATCTCGGCGACCGGCTGCGCGCCGAACTGCCCCTGCGCATCGAGATGGGCGGGAACCTCTTCTACGCCTTCTCCGACCCCGACGGCGGCGCGAGCGAGCTGATCGGCCTCCTCGCCGCGGCCGCGATCCTGTTCCTGGCGTTCGGTTCGCTCGTCGCCGCCGCGCTGCCGATCGGCATGGCGGTCTTCGGGCTGACCGTCGGGGTCGCCACGATGACGGTACTGGCGGGGGTGACAGAGGTCCCCACCTTCGCACCGGTCCTGGGCAGCATGGTCGGGCTCGGAGTGGGCATCGACTACGCGCTGTTCGTGCTCGCCAGGCACCGGGAATACCTCGCGTGCGGGCTCGATCCGCAGGCGGCGGCCGGACGAGCGGTGGCAACGGCGGGGCGGCCGGTGGTCTTCGCCGGCGGCACCGTCGTCGTGTCGATCCTCGGCCTGGCGGTCGCGAACGTGCCGTTCATGACGGTGGGCGGGGTTGCCGTCTCGATCGTCGTCCTGACGATGGTGCTCGCGTCGGTGACGCTGCTGCCGGCCTTCCTCGGCGCGGCGGGCCCGCGGCTGGGCCGGGCCGGCCGGATCGGCCGGGCTCTGCAGACCGGGAAGCTGGGCCGACTCGCACGGCGGCGGGACCCGGCGGCAGGCGCCGCTCCCGCCGCCGGGTGGCGTCGCTGGATCGGGCACGTCAGCCGGCACCCGGTGCCGTACGCGGTCGGCGCGGCGGGGCTGCTGCTGACCGCGACGCTGCCCGTGCTCGGCCTGCGCGTCGGCCTGCCCGACGACGGCTCACTGCCCCACAGCCGTACCGAGCGCCGGGCCTACGACCTCGTCGCCGAGGGGTTCGGCCCGGGCACCAACGGTCCCCTCGTCATCGCCGCGGACCCCACCGGTGATCCGGGAGTGCTGGACCGACTCGTCGGGGCGGTCGCAGCGGATCCGGGCATCGCATCCGTCGCGCCGACGCACATCGATCGGGCCACCGGCATCGCGACCCTCGTGGTGTTCCCGACCACCAGCCCTCAGGACAAGGCCACGGCCGACACCATCGCCCGGCTGCGCACCGACGTGCTGCCCACGGCGATCGGGCACGGCCCGGCCAGGGCCCACGTCGGCGGCGCCGCCGCGAGCCTGTCCGATGTGGGCCAACGCACCAGCCAACGCCTGCCGGTGTTCGTCGCCGCCGTGCTGGCGATGTCGTTCCTGCTGCTGATGCTGGTCTTCCGCTCGATACTCGTACCGCTCAAGGCGGTACTGCTGAATCTGCTGAGCATCGGCGCGGCCTACGGCATCATGGTCGCGGTCTTCCAGTGGGGCTGGGGAGGCGCACTCATCGGGCTGGAAGCGACGGTTCCGATCGTGTCGTTCATCCCGATGTTCCTCTTCGCCATCCTGTTCGGCCTGTCGATGGACTACGAGGTGTTCCTCCTCTCCCGCGTACGCGAGGAGTACCTGCGCACCGGCGACAACGGCACGGCGATCGTTGAGGGCGTCTCGCGCACCGCCCGGATCATCACCTCGGCCGCCCTCATCATGGTGGCGGTCTTCCTGTCCTTCGCCGTCGCCGAGGACCCCTCCACCAAAATGTTCGGGCTCGGCCTGGCCACCGCGATCTTCATCGACGCCACGGTCGTACGCATGGTGCTGGTACCGGCGACCATGACACTCCTCGGCCGGACCAACTGGTGGCTGCCGAAGTGGCTGGACTGGATGCTTCCCCGCGGCCCGGTCGGCACCGACGACACCGACGCGGAATCCACGGGTGAGGCCCCGCGTCCACGGCTGGTTGACCGTTGACTCAACTCCTGTCCGCCCTTGGCGTCCGGCACCTCAGCGCGTCACCCAGGGGCATATCGAGTCGTGATCATCGAGTGGTCCTGGTGAGGTCCTTGATCCAGGTCCCGCAAATTGATCACGACTCGATACGCGCCCTAGGAGCCTCGCTTCTCAACGCCGGCCCAGGCATTCCAGCCCGTCTGGGGGTGCCCCCTCTGGGGGAGTTTGAGGACGAGGCCCCTTCAGGGCCGAAGCGGGGGTCTGGGGGCCGCAGGCCCCCAGGGGCGGGGTCGAAGGGGCGGCAGCCCCTACAAGGACGGGAAGGGTAGGGGCGGCGGGGGCGAGAAAAGCGCCCTCCCCCGCAGAAACACCCCCCGGCACCCGAACGCGTAAGGTGGCGTGCTCGTAGACATATACGTGCACGCCACCTCATCGCGACGACGGGAGACGCCCTGACCATGCCCGGCACCGGCAGCAACGGCTCCGTGACCCGCAGCACCCTGCGGCAGCAGATCGCGGACGCGCTGCGCGACGAGGTGCTGGCCGGGCGGCTGCAGGCAGGCCGGGAGTTCACCGTCAAGGAGATCGCCGAGCAGTACGGAGTATCCGCGACCCCGGTACGCGAGGCACTCGTCGACCTCTCGGCGCAGGGCCTCCTCGAGGCCGACCAGCACCGCGGCTTCCGCGTCCACGAGTACTCCGTCGAGGACTACCGCGGCATCATCGAGGCCCGCGGCCTGGTCACCACCGGCATGTTCCAGGTCCTGGCCAGCGACACCGCCCGCCACCGGGACCCCGAGGACCCCCGCGTCCACGCCGCCGTGGTCGGCGTACGCCGCCGTGCCGAGGAGGCGCAGCGCGCCGCCACCGCCGGCGACCTCACCGTGCTCATCGGCTACGACCTGCGCTTCTGGCGCGAGCTCGGCGCCCTCTTCGGCAACCCCTACCTCGCCGACTTCCTGCACCGGCTGCGCGTGCAGTCCTGGGTCTGCGCGGTCCAGCATCTGCGCCGCCTGGACGATCTGCGCGGCCACCTGTGGTCCCGGCACACCGACCTGGTCGACGCCCTGATGCGCCGCGACCTGCCGACGGCCCGCGCGATCATCGCCGCCCACGACGCGGACTCCCTCGCCCTGATCGAGCGGCTGGCGTCCGGATGACCCACGAGCGGGAGCTACCGGAGGCCCCCGACTCCCGGAACGCCCCCGCCCTCCCGGACTCTCCCGAACTCACCCCCACCACCGAAGCCCCCACCCCCTCCCCCGACCTCTCCGTCGTCATCCCCGCCTACAACGAACAACACCGCCTCACCCCTACCCTCGACGCCATCACCCACCACCTGGCCGCCCACGACGCCCGCTGGCCCGAGTGGGAGATCGTCGTCGCCGACGACGGTTCCACCGACGGCACCGGCGATCTCGTCACCGCCCGCCAGGACCCCCGTATCCGCCTGGTCACCATCCCCCGCAACCGCGGCAAGGGCCACGCCCTCCGCCTGGGCGTCGCCACATCCCTCGGCCGTCGTGTCCTCGTCACGGACGCCGATCTCGCGACGCCGATCGACGAACTGGAGCGGCTCGACAAAGCGCTCACCGAGGGCAACTCCGCGGCGATCGGCTCCCGTTCGGTCCCCGGCGCCACGATCGGCGCCCGCCAGCACCGGCTTCGCGAACTCCTCGGCCGCGCAGGGAACTTACTCATCCGCCGCACGACCCTCCCCGGCATCCGCGACACCCAGTGCGGCTTCAAGCTCTACGACGGCGACCGCGCCCGCGAGGCCTACGCCGCCTCCCGCGTCAACGGCTGGGGCATAGACGTCGAGGTGTTACGGCACCTGCACCGCGCCGGCCTGCCCGTCGCCGAGGTCCCGGTCCGCTGGTCCCACCAGCCCGGCTCGAAGGTCGCCCCCCTCGACTACGCCCGCGCCCTCGCCGAGATAACCCGCATCACCCTGCGCTCCCTGAGCTCCCTCCGCTCTCTCCACTCCCTCCGATCCCTCCACTCCCTCCGATCCCTCCACTCCCTCCGCCCCGCCGATCTCTTCGCCCCCTTCCTCTTCCTCCTCATGTCGGTGGCCCTCTACTCCGGCCGCTTCTTCGACCCGGCCCACCGCTATCTCCCCGACTCCCTGCGCGACCAGAACCAGTGGGAGTGGTTCTTCGCGGTCACGGCCGACAACGTCGCCCACTTCCGCAACCCCCTCTTCTCCGACCTCCAGGGCTTCCCCGACGGCGTGAACCTCATGGCCAACACGGTCATGCTCGGCCTCTCCGTCCCCCTCACACCGCTGACCCTGCTCGCCGGCCCCGCGGTCGCCCTCAGCCTGGTGATGACGCTGGGCCTCGCCGCCACCGCGGCCGCCTGGTACCGGCTGATCGTCAAGTACGTCGTACGAGGCCGGATCGCGGCCTTCCTCGGCGCGTCCCTGGCCGCGTTCGCCCCGCCCATGGTCAGCCACGCCCACGCGCACCCGAACTTCGTGGTCCTCTTCATGATCCCGCTGATCATCGACCGCGCTCTGCGTCTGTGCGCGGGCACCCGGGTCGTACGGGACGGGGTGGTGCTGGGCCTGATGGCGGCGTATCAAGTCTTCTTCGGCGAGGAGCCGTTGTTGCTGGCGGCGCTGGGCATGCTGCTCTTCGCCGCCGCCTACGCCGCCGTACGCCGGGATGCGGCACGGGAGTCCTGGCGCCCGTTGGTCAGGGGCGTGCTCATCGGCGCCTCCGTCTGCCTTCCCCTGGTCGTGTATCCGCTCGTCTGGCAGTTCGCCGGACCGCAGAGCTACACGGACATCGAGCACAATCCCCGCTCGTTCAACAGCCCTCTCGCCCTGCTCTCCTTCGCCGAGCGGTCCTGGCTCGCGGGCGACGCGGACACGGCGAACGCCCTGGCCTTCAACACCACCGAACAGAACGCCTTCTACGGCTGGCCGCTGATCCTCCTCGCCTTCGCGATCCTCGTACGGCTGTGGGAGCAGGCCCTGGTCAAGGCGCTGGCGTTCACGGCGGTGGCCGCCGCGTTCCTGTCCCTGGGGCGGGAGTTCCGCATCCCGCTGACGGACCTCACCGTCCCCGGTCCCTGGAAACTTCTCGCCGACAAGCCGCTGTTCGAGGCCGTCATCGAGAGCCGCGTCGCGATGATCTGCGCTCCCGCGCTCGGCATGCTGCTCGCACTCGCCGTCGACCGGCGCCTGGCAGCCCGCCCCCTGAGCACGCGGTACGTCGGCCTGCTGGGTGTCGGCCTCGCCCTGCTCCCGCTCATTCCGGCCCCGTTGAAGGCGGTCGACCGCGTCGACGTGCCCGCCTTCATCGCGAACGGGGCCTGGAAGTCGTACGTCCGCGAAGGCGAGTCTCTCGTGCCGGTGCCGCTGCCCGACCCCGGCGACGCGGAGGCGCTGCACTGGCAGACCGAGGCCGGCCTCGGCTTCAAGCTAGCGGGCGGCTACTTCAACGGGCCCTACGGCGACGAACGCGTCGGCATCTACGGCGCCGAGCCCCGCTTCACCTCCAACCTGCTGCGTGATGTCCGCAACTCGGGCCAGGTTCCGCCGGTCAACGAGTCCTGGCGGGAGCAGGCCCGGGTGGATCTGGCGTACTGGCGGGCGGGCGTACTGGTGCTGGCGCCGCAGCCGAACGACGGGGCGCTGCGGGAGACCGTGGCGAAGCTGGTGGGCGGCCCGGGTAGGTGGGTCGACGGAGTGTGGGTATGGGATCTGCACGAGCGGGGACTTGCATGAGGAACCCGCATGAGGAACCCGCATGAGGGGTCCGCCGCCGAGCGGCACCGTTTACCCTTCCCTGACCACTGTGCTACGCCTTAGCCACGCCGTGCGACCGCTGTGTGAGGAGCCCTCTTTTGGCCTGTGACCTGTGGCTGGTACCGCTTGTCGACGTGTTGTGCCACACCCCCGACAACCCCTTCGCCGAGGAACTCGCGCAATACAACAAGGTGCTCGCCGAGGCCGGGCTGCCACCGGTGCCGGTGTACCAGTACATGCCGGGCCTGTCCGGCGACGTCGCCCCGGTGGCCGGGTTCGACTACGACGCGCTGCACTTCCTGCGCCGCGCGTATCTGCTCCAGGTCTGTCAGCTGCCGGTGACCCCGGTCGACGAACTGGGCGGCGACTACGAGCAGCTCTTGGAGATGTTCGAGACGACGGCCCAGCAGTCGCACCTGGTCTGGCACTACGACCACGCGGGCGCGTACGTCCCCGTCGACTTCCCGAACCCGCTCTCCAACGAAGAACTCCTCGCGGGCGGCGGCCCCTTGGGCTCCTCGCAGTCGCTGCTGCGGGAGCTGGAGTTCGTGGCCCCGGTCATCGGCATCGACCCGGCCAACCCTCCGACGGCCCCCCAGCCCCCGCTCGCGCCCACGGCCCTGGAGGAGCCGGCGGTTCCCGCCCCGTACGATCCGAGCCCCTTCGCCCGTGAACGGCATGTGTGGCTGGGGCTGCACGCGGCGGCGACGCGGAGCCTGGCGCAGGGTTCGATGATCGTGTTCAGCTGACCTGCTTGCATCGGCCGGCCTACTTCAGCTGGGACATCCCCTTCTGCAGGTCCTCGAGGTTCATCACGGGCGTGTAGTCCACCTTGGCGCCGAATGTCTGGAAGAGCTGCTCGGTGAGCGGCGGCATCTGGGAGGTGTCCTGCATGTCGAAGACCATGAACATCGTGCGGACCCCGTTGTCGGGGCCGAAGTAGGAGGCCTCCGGCTTGAAGGCCTCCATGATCTCCTTCATCAGCTGGGGCATCTTGCCGCTGCGGAGGACTTCGTTCGTCCTCTCGGTGTCGAGATGGGCCTGGAGCAGCACGCGCATGACACTCACCTTCTCTTCTGATCGCCCCCTACCACCGCACGCTAGGGGCGCTGCGCGCGCTTCGCCCGTTCACAGCTCCATCGGGTGGACCGCTGGCCGCCGAACGTGAGGGGCCCGTTGATGTCCCGTGCCTGGACGACGGGCCCCTGGAACGTCCCCCCGGAGATCTCGTTGTGCACGTCGCCCGCGCCGGTCCGCGCCTGATCCCACGCCTCGGCCCGGTGGCGCCAGGTTTCGAGGGCCCTGGCGAAGGCCGGGTCCTGCCGGGCCCGTTCCGCCAGCACCTCGGCGAGCTCCCTGGCCCGTTCCACAGATCTGTTGACCTTCTGCGCCGGCTCCGCGCAGCACCCGCTGCGTGTCGATCAGCCGCCGGGCCACGTCGCTGGCGGGCGCCCCGCGCACCGGCGTACAGGCACGCGGGTGCGCCGCCGCGATCTGAGCCGCCGAGCACGACGAGGCGGCGGTTGGGCAGGCGGGTGAAGTAGGCGGCTGCGGAGAGCCGGGCATCGAAGCCGGGTGTCCCCCCGTTCCCCACCAACACAGCGAAACGCCCCGGCGGTCGACCGACCGCCGGGGCGCATCACGTACGCCGTGTCCTACAGGAACGAGTTGATCTCGATCGTCTCGTCCCGGCCCGGTCCCACACCGATCGCGGAGATCGGCGCCCCGGACATCTCCTCCAGCGCCTTGACGTACGCCTGGGCGTTCTTCGGCAGGTCGGAGAAGGACTTGGCCTTGCTGATGTCCTCGCTCCAGCCCGGCAGCATCTCGTAGACCGGCTTCGCGTGGTGGAAGTCGCTCTGGGAGTACGGGAGCTCCTCGACGCGCTTGCCGTCGATCTCGTACGCCACACAGACCGGGATCTGCTCCCAGCCGGTCAGGACGTCCAGCTTGGTGAGGAAGAAGTCGGTCAGGCCGTTCACGCGGGTCGCGTAGCGGGCGATCACGGCGTCGAACCAGCCGCAGCGGCGGTCACGGCCGGTGGTGACACCCCGCTCGCCACCGATGCGGCGCAGCGCCTCGCCGTCCTCGTCGAAGAGCTCGGTCGGGAAGGGACCCGAGCCGACGCGGGTGGTGTACGCCTTCAGGATGCCGATGACCCGGCTGATCTTCGTCGGGCCGACTCCGGCGCCGGTGCAGGCACCGCCCGCGGTCGGGTTGGAGGAGGTGACGAAGGGGTACGTGCCGTGATCGATGTCGAGGAGCGTGCCCTGGCCGCCCTCGAAGAGGACCACCTTGTCCTGCTCCAGGGCCTGGTTGAGCACCAGGACCGTGTCGGCGACGTACGGCTGGAGCTTGTCGGCGTAGCCCAGCAGCTCCTCGACCACCTGGTCGACGGCGATCGCACGCCGGTTGTAGAGCTTGGTGAGGATCTGGTTCTTGGCGTCGAGGGCCGCCTCGACCTTCTGGGTCAGGATCGACTCGTCGTAGAGGTCCTGGACCCTGATGCCGACGCGGTTGATCTTGTCCGCGTAGGTCGGGCCGATGCCGCGGCCGGTCGTCCCGATCTTCCGCTTCCCGAGGAAGCGTTCCGTCACCTTGTCCACCGTCACGTTGTAGGGCGTGATGATGTGAGCGTTACCGCTGATCAGGAGCTTGGACGTGTCGACGCCGCGCTCGTTCAGCCCGTTCAGCTCGGAGAACAGGACCGACGGGTCGACGACGACGCCGTTGCCAATGACCGGGGTGCACCCCGGGGACAGGATTCCGGAAGGGAGCAGGTGGAGGGCGTACTTCTGATCACCCACGACTACCGTGTGG
The DNA here is from genome assembly GCF_004028635.1 of Streptomyces cyaneus. Classification (GTDB taxonomy): domain Bacteria; phylum Actinomycetota; class Actinomycetes; order Streptomycetales; family Streptomycetaceae; genus Streptomyces; species Streptomyces cyaneus. Next base: position 310,792 of record NZ_RQJW01000007.1, read on the forward strand.
CCGGCGTTGTTGCCGCCCTGGTAGCGCACCACGTAGTCGACGGATCCGCCTAGCAGGTCCGTCGCCTTTCCCTTGCCTTCGTCACCCCACTGAGCACCGAGCAGCACAAGTGCGGGCACGCGCGTACACCCCTTCCGGGCGGGGCATGTCCAAGGTCAGGGGTGTACACGGAGGGTCTTGACCGTGTACACCACGACAGGTCGCGACCGTCGTTGGCCGTGAACCGTCGGACCGGATGGCCCCGGAATAGACGAAGCCCCTGGCGCAATAGCGCAAGGGGCTCTTGCACAAAGATGCTACCCGAGGAAGCGAGGCATGGCCGAGGTGGCGACTTTCGCGATGTCCGATCAGCTGCTGGTGGTGATCGATCCGGTCGCCCTGAGGACGGACGGGGAATCCGTCAGGATCGCGAAAGACGTGCTCAGCGCGGGTGCGGCGACGAAAGTGTGTCTGCCTCAGGGGCCGGAGGAATTCGCCCGCGCCCTGGCTCGGCGCGGGTCGCGACGGCCCGTGGTCGTCGGCGACGACCGGGCGCTGATGCGGGCCGTGTCACTGCTGCACCGGCAGCGGCAGCTGGCCGAATGCGTGCTGTCGGTGGTGCCGGTCGGGGCCGCGCTGTCGCTGGCCGGATCCCTCGGGGTGCCGACGGGGGCGGTGGCGGCGGCCCGGGCGGTGCTGGAGGGAGTGGAGCGGCGACTCGACCTCCTCGTGGACGACAGCGACGGCGTGGTGCTGGGCGCGCTGCGGATCCCGCCGATACGGGACGCCGAGCCGTCGGCGGGGGCGAACGGGGCGACCGCGGTGGGGCCGGGTGCGGGGCGCCCTTGGCTGCGGACGTGCCAGTCGCTCGTACGGACGCTGGTGCCGACGCGAGGCACGCTCCCCGGCGAATCCGGGCCGTCGCGACTGCGCGTCGAGGTCGACGGAACGACGCTGGTGGACCTCGATCAGCCGGTGGAAGCGGTGTCGGTGGCGCCGGGGGCCGCGGGTGTGGCCGAGGTGGAGGTACGGCCGGCTTCGGTCGGGGCGGAGGCCTCGCCGCTGCGCGCCGAGGGTCGGACGGTGACCGTGTCGGGGGCGCACTTCCGGTACCGGGCGGATGCGGCGGTGTCGGGGCCGGTGCGGACACGGACGTGGGAGGTTCGGGAGGGGGCTTGGGGGCTTACGGTGCCGGCAGTGGGGTGACCGGTCAGGCCTCGTCTTCTGGGTCGAACTCGGAGGTCAGCCCTGCCCGAAGGTCCGCTCCCGATGCACCCGCCAGCGCTCCATCATGGCCGCGACCTCGCCCTCGACGAACTCGAAGAAGGCCAGCGTCTCGGCCAGACGGCGCCCAGCCGGGGTGTCCCCGCCGAGGCTGTTGACGCCCTCGCGCAGAGCCGCCTCCCACCGCTTGAGGACGGCCTCGCGGTTGGTCAGCGCCTCGTACCACTGGTCGCCGTGCACCCGGTAGCGTTCGCGGCGCGAGCCGGGCTCCCGCTCGCGCGACACCATGTGCGTCTGGGCCAGATAGCGCACCGCGCCGGAGACCGCGGCGGGGCTGATCTGCAGCTGTTCGCTCAGTTCGGCGGAGGTCAGCACGCCCTTGTCGGAGGCGAGCAGCGCGGCGAAGACCCGGGCGGCCATGCGCTGCATTCCGGCCTCGACGAGCTGGGCCGCGAAGGACTCCACGAACTTCGACACGGACTCCGCGTCCCGGCCGTCCCCGACTGATTCCGTCATGCGCCCATCCTATCGGGCCTTTACACCTTTCCTTAACTTCACAAATTTCTGAAAGAAGCGTACGTTCTGAAGCATGACGAAGGCACACCTCGCCCTCGAGGTTTCCGGACTGCACAAGTCGTTCGGCAGGACACACGCGCTCGACGGCCTCGACCTGCACGTCGAGCCCGGCGAGGTCCACGGCTTCCTCGGCCCCAACGGCGCCGGCAAGTCCACCACCATCCGCGTCCTGCTCGGCCTGCTGCGCGCCGACGCGGGCGCCGCGCGGGTGCTCGGCCGCGACCCCTGGACGGACGCGGTGGAGGTGCACCGCCGCATCGCCTACGTGCCGGGGGACGTGACCCTGTGGCGGAACCTGTCCGGCGGTGAGGTCATCGACCTCTACGGTCGGCTCCGCGGCAGCCTGGACACCCGACGCCGTGCCGAACTGATCGAACGGTTCGAGCTGGACCCGACGAAAAAGGGCCGCACCTACTCCAAGGGCAACCGCCAGAAGGTCGCCCTCGTCGCCGCGTTCGCCTCGGACGTCGACCTGCTGATCCTCGACGAGCCGACCTCGGGCCTGGACCCGCTGATGGAGGAGGTCTTCCAGCGCTGTGTCGAGGAGCAGCGCGAGCGCGGCCGTACGATCCTGCTCTCCTCGCACATCCTCAGCGAGGTCGAGGAACTCTGCGACCGGGTCAGCATCATCCGCAAGGGCCGTACGGTCGAAAGCGGTTCGCTCGCCGACCTGCGCCACCTCACGCGCACGAGCGTCACGGCCGAACTCGCGGGCCCACCCAACGGGTTGTCCCGCCTCCCGGGCGTCCACGACCTCGCCGTTCAGCCGATGGAGAGGGGCCAGGGGCGCCGCGTCCGGCTCCAGGTCGACACCGACAAACTCGACGCCGTACTGCGGTCGTTGAGCGAGTCCGGTGTGCGGTCGCTGACGTCGACACCGCCGACGCTGGAGGAGCTGTTCCTGCGGCACTACCAGGACGACGTCGAAGCCCCCGAGGTGACCCGATGACCGCCACGGCCACGGACTTCGCCCTACGATCCGGCAGTACCCGCCAACTGGCCGGTACGGCAACCCTGTTGCGCTTCGCCCTGCGCCGCGACCGGGTGATGATCCCGGTCTGGGTGGCGGTGAACGCGCTGATGATCCTCACCATGCCGAACACGCTGGAGAACCTGTACGCCACCCCGGCCGAACGCGCCGACCTGGTGCGGAACACGGCGGCCAACGCCTCCTTCCGCGCGCTGATCGGCCCGGCCTTCGACGACTCGATCGGCGCCCTGACGGCCTGGCGCGTCGGCGTGTACGCGGGCGCGCTCGCGGCCGTGCTGAGCCTGCTCCTCGTCGTACGGCACACCCGGGACGAGGAGGAGAGCGGCCGCCACGAGCTGGTGGCGTCCGGCATGGTGGGCCGCAGGGCCTCCCTGACGGCGGCACTGCTGACGGCGGCGGTCGCGAACGCCGTACTGGCCCTGCTGGTGACGGTCGGACTCGCGCGGCACGGCGTCTTCGGCGCGGTGGCCCTCGGGCTCGGTCTCGCCGGGGTCGGCATGGTCTTCGCCACGCTGGCGGCGATCGTCGCCCAGTTCACGGAGAGCGCCCGGCTGGCGCGGGGGCTGACGGCGGGGCTGCTGGGCGCCGGGTTCGTGCTGCGCGCGGCGGGCGACTCGGCGTCGGACGACGGCTCGTCGGTGCTGACGTGGGTGTCGCCGCTCGGCTGGCTGGAGAACCTGCGGCCCTTCGCGGGCGAGCGGTGGTGGGTACTGCTGCTGTTCGTGGGGGCGGCCGTGGTGCAGGGCGTGGTGGCGTACGAACTCGCCGGGCGGCGGGACGTCGGCATGAGCTTCCTGCCCGCCCGGCCCGGGCCGGCGTTCGGCCGCCTCGGCACGGCGGGCGCGCTGGCCTGGCGGCTGCAGCGCGGCAGCGTGCTCGGCTGGAGCGTCGGCTTCTTCCTCGCCGGGGTCGTCTACGGCGGCCTGACCGACGGGGTGGCCGACCTGGTCGGCGACAACGACAACGCCCGCGAGATCTTCCAGCGCATGGGCGGCCAGTCCGGCATCACGGATGCGTTCCTGGCGTCGATGATCGGCATGCTCGGCCTGATCGCCGCGCTGTATGTCGTGGGTTCGGTCTTGCGGCTGCACGGCGAGGAGACCTCGATGCGGGCGGAACCGGTGCTGGCGAACGCCGTCGGCCGACTGCGCTGGGCCGCCGGGCACCTGGTCATCGCCTTCACCGGGTCCGCCCTGATCATGCTGCTCGCGGGGCTGGGCTTCGCGGTCGGCTACGGCGAGGAGATCGGCCCGATCCTGGGGGCCTGCCTGGTGCAGCTTCCGGCGGTGTGGGTCGTGGGCGGGCTGGCGGTTCTGCTCTACGGTGTCCTGCCGCGGGTGGCGACGGGGGCGTGGGGTGTGGCCGGGGCGGTGCTGTTGATCGGGTGGGTGGGGCCTGCGCTCGATGTTCCGCAGGCGGTGCTGGATCTGTCGCCGTTCGGGCATCTGCCGAAGTTGCCGGGTGGGGGGATGGAGTGGGGGCCGGTGCTGGTGCTGCTCGGGTTGGCGGTGGCATTGACCGGCGGGGGTCTGGCGGGGTTGCGGCGGCGGGACGTGACGACGTGAGCGGCGGGGTGGTTGCCGCCGGGTGAGTCCCGCCCCCGCCGCCCCTACCCTTCCCGTCCCTGGGGACCTGCGGCCCCCAGACCCCCGCTTCGGCCCTGAACGGACCTCGTCCTCAAACGCCGGACGGGCTGAAATACCTGGGCCGGCGTCGAGAGGTGAAGCCCCCAGTGGATGGGTAGGGGCTTGGGATGGTGACGGCCTCGTCCTCAGGCGCCGGGCGGGCTGGAATGCCTGGGCCGGCGTTGAGAAGCGGGGGCGCAGGAGGGCGGGTCCCAGGGTCTTTCGAGTCCAGCCTCTTGGCGGACCGAGTCGGGTGGGCGGGTGGGCAAAGGTCCGGGGGTCTGGGGGCGGAGCCCTCAGGGTCTTTTTCGAGCTCAGCCTCCTGGCCAACCGAGACGGGTGGGCGGGTGGGCAAAGGGCCCTACGTCAGCTCGACCTGCAGCCCTTCCAGACCCCGGATCACGAAGTTCGGCTTGCGCTGCGGCTCCGCCGTCGGGCCCAGGGTCGGGGCCTGCTCCAGCAGTGCGGCCATCGACGCCGCGAGCTCGATGCGGGCCAGCGGTGCGCCGATGCAGTAGTGGATGCCGGCGCTGAAGGAGATGTGTGGGTTGTCCTTGCGGGTGAGTTCCAGGCGGCCGGGGTCCTGGAACACCTCGGGGTCGTGGTTCGCGGAGCCGAAGAGCATTGCGATCTCCGCACCCCGGGGAATCGTCGTGCCGTCGATCTCGATCTCGTCCAGAACCCAGCGTTCGAACAGCTGGAGCGGCGTGTCGTAGCGCATCAGCTCCTCGATCGCCGAGGGGATCAGGGAGTGGTCGGCGCGCAGGGCCGCCAGCTGGTCGGGGTTGCGGAACAGGGCCCACCAACCGTTGACCGTGGCGTTCACCGTGGCCTCGTGGCCGGCGTTCAGCAGGAGGACCGCCGTCGAGATCATCTCCTGCTCGGTCAGGCGGTCGCCCTCGTCGTACGCCGCGATCAGGCCCGAGATCAGGTCGTCGCCCGGTTCCTTGCGGCGGGCCGCGATGAGCTCCAGGAGGTACTCCGAGAACTCGACCGACGCACGGACCGCCTTGGCCGCCGTCTCCTCGGACGGGTTCAGCTCGTACATCCCGCAGATGTCCGCCGACCAGGGCCGCAGCTGCGCCCGGTCCGACTCCGGGATGCCCAGCATCTCGGCGATCACCGCGACGGGCAACGGCTCCGCCACGTCCGTCAGCAGGTCGCCGCCGCCCCTGTCGACCAGCGCCGACACCAGGTCACCGGCCAGCTCACGCACATACGGCTTCAGCTGCTCCACCGTGCGCGGCGTGAACGCCTTCGACACCAGCCGACGGATCCGGGTGTGGTCCGGCGGCTCCAGGTCGAGCATCCCGTGGTCGTTGAGGACATGGAACGGCTCGTGCTCCGGCGGCGGCGCCGTCCGCCCGAAGTCCTCATGCGTGAACCGGTGCTGGTAGGTCCGGCCGAGGCGGCGGTCGCGGAGCAGCGCCGAGACGTCCGCGTGGTGTGCCACCAGCCACTGGTTCGTGCGCTCGAAGTAGTGCACCCGGCCCCGGGACCGCAGTTCGGCGTAGGCGGGGTACGGGTCGGCCAGGAACGCCGGATCCCACGGGTCGAAAGCGAGGGCGGAAGGAGCTGCCATGTCCGGACGTTAGCCCGGCCTCCCCCTCCCTGACCAGGGGTGTCGGCCCAGCGGGTGCCACACCGGGGGGTTTGGGCTCAGCCCGGCGTCACCAACCGCGCCTCGTACGCGAACACCGCCGCCTGCGTACGGTCCCGCAGTCCCAGCTTCACCAGGATCCGGCTGACGTGGGTCTTGATCGTCGACTCGGCGACCACCAGCCGCTCGGCGATCTCCGCGTTCGACAGGCCCTGGGCGATCAGCACCAGCACCTCCGTCTCCCGCTCGGTCAGATCCCCGTACGCCGCGTGGGCGGAGGACATCAGACGCGGGGAGTCGGACAGCTTCGAGAACTCCGTGATCAGCCGCCGGGTGACGGAGGGGGCGAGGAGGGCCTCACCGGCCGCCACCACCCTTACACCGTCGGCGAGTTGGCGTGCGGAGGCGTCCTTCAGCAGGAAGCCCGAGGCTCCCGCGCGCAGCGCCTGGTACACGTACTCGTCGAGGTCGAAGGTGGTGAGCACCAGCACCTTGGCGGCACCGTTCGCCGCGACGATCTCCCGGGTCGCCTCGATGCCGTTCAGCTCCGGCATGCGGATGTCCATCAGCACGACGTCGGGGGAGAGGTCGCGGACCCGGTCCACCGCCTCCCGTCCGTTGACCGCCTCGCCGACGACCTCGATGTCCGGCATCGCGTTCAGCAGGACCGAGAAGCCTTCGCGCACCATCATCTGGTCGTCCGCGATCAGCACGCGGATGGTCATGAGTCGTCCTCTGTCGTCGTGGTGACCGGCAGGAACACCGTCACTTCGTAGCCCCCTTCGTCCGTGGGGACCGCCGTCATCTCACCGTTCAGCATGGTGACGCGCTCCCGCATGCCGGTGATGCCGTGCCCGGCGCCGGGCGAGGGCTTGACCAGTGCCGGCGCGGGCGGGGGGCCGTTGATTATGCGCAGGCCAAGGCCGCCGAGGACGTAGCCGATCTCGACGCGGGCGCTCGCGCCGGGCGCGTGGCGCAGGCTGTTGCTCAGCGCCTCCTGCACGATGCGGTACGCCGACAGCTCGACGCCCTGCGGGAGTGCCCGCACCGCTCCCGTCACCGTTTTGGCGACGTCCAGGCCCGTGTCCCGCACATTGGCCAGCAGCGCGTCCAGGTCGGCGAGCGTGGGCTGCGGGGCGTCCGGCGCTTCGTAGTCCTCGGCGCGCACGACGCCCAGCACGCGGCGCAGTTCGGTCAGGGCCGCCACCGCGTTCTCCCGGATGGTGGCGAAGGCCCGCTCCAGCTCCGGCGGCGGGTTCTCCACCCGGTAGGGGGCGGCCTCGGCCTGGATGGCGACGACCGACATGTGGTGGGCGACCACGTCGTGCAGCTCGCGGGCGATGTTCGTGCGCTCTTCCAGCAGGGTGCGCCGGGAGCGCTCGTGCGCGGTCACCGTCTGCTGCGCGGTCACCTCCTGCCGGGCCTCCTTGCGGGTGTGCCAGACGGCGACGACGAGCAGGATCAGCGCGGAGAAGACCAGCATGGGAGCGGTGTCGTCGCCGTAGTAGTAACCGGGGCCGAACAGCACGGCCGCCACGAAGCCGTACGCCGCCGTGACGACCCACATGTACCCGGCCGTGCGCGGCCTGGTGCGTATGGCCACGACCGTCAGCACGGTCAGATGGCAGGCGAAGCTGGCGGGCAGCCAGGGGTAGCCGCTGTAGGTGCTGCCGAAGACCTGGCTGACCGGGGTGGCCGCCATGGACAGCCAGAACGCCCCGATCGGCCGGATCATGGTCAGCAGGATCGGGATCACGGAGAGCGGGCCGAGCAGCACGGCCGCGCGGTCGTTGTCGACGGTGGCCAGGAGCAGCGTGAACAGGGCAGCCGCGGCGAGCACGGCGTGCGGTGTCCAGGTCGCGTACTCCCGCAGGCGGCCCGGCAGCCGGCGGGTCAGCGGGCCGTCGACACTCATCCGCGGGAGCGGGCGGTAGGCGAAGGCGTCGTGGAACAGGTCCTGCCGCAGCCCGTGCAGGGCGCCCGCGGCCAGCCGGAGCTCCGGGCTGCGCTGCTTGGCCGCGTCCCCCGGCGGGGTCGGCATCTGAGTCGTCTCGGTCACATACAGAACGGTAGGCGCAGGGCCCGGTCGCGGTCGTCCCCATGGAGAGGGGTTCCCGCAGCTCCATCTCAGGTACTACGGGTATCCCCGCTGGTCGGGCCCTGGCAGCGTCCGGGGCGGCCCCCGCCGGGGCCCGCCTTCAATACCCTTCAATACCCGGCGGGCCGTACCAGTCCCGACTCGTAGGCGAATACCGCCGCCTGCGTCCGGTCCCGCAGCCCCAGCTTCACCAGGATCCGGCCCACATGGGTCTTCACGGTCTGCTCGGCCACGACGAGGCGTTCGGCGATCTCCGCGTTCGACAGGCCCTGGGCGATCAGGGCGAGGACCTCCGTCTCCCGTTCGGTCAGGTCGCCGACGCGTTGCTTGAGCGGTGCACGGGGCCGCTTGTCCAGGCGGGAGAACTCGGCGATCAGGCGGCGGGTGATGCCGGGCGCGAGCAGCGCGTCGCCGGCCGCCACCACCCGTACCGCCTCGGCCAGCTGGTCGACGGAGGCGTCCTTGAGGAGGAAGCCCGAGGCTCCCGCACGCAGCGCCTCGTACACGTACTCGTCGAGGTCGAAGGTGGTCAGCACCAGCACCTTGATCTGCGGTGACTCGGCGGTGATGCGGCGGGTGGCCTCGATGCCGCCGAGTTCGGGCATGCGGATGTCCATCAGGACGACGTCGGGGGTGAGTTCGGCGACCTTCGCGACCGCGTCCAGACCGTCGACCGCCTGGCCGATCACGTCGATGTCGGGCTTGGTGTTGAGCAGCACGGTGAATCCCTGCCGGACCATCTGCTGGTCGTCGGCGATGACTACGCGGATCGGGCTGCTCGTCATGGGGGTCGGTTCTCCTGTCAGGGGTGGGCGGTCGGCGGGGTGTCGCCCCGCGGGAGGAAGGCCGAGACGGCGAAACCGCCGTGCTGGGTAGGGGCCGCGGTGAGGTGGCCACCGAGCATCGCCGCGCGCTCGCGCATGCCGAGCAGGCCGTGTCCCGCGCCCGGGGAAGGCGGCGGGGGGCCCGGCTTGGGGGAGGGTTGCTGCGGGCGGGAGTTGACGACGCCCAGGTGCAGGCCGTGGAAGTCGTGGGCGATCTCGACCCGCACTGCCGAGCCCGGTGCGTGCCGCAGGGCGTTGCTGAGCGCCTCCTGGATGATCCGGTACGCGGACAGCTCCACGCCGGTGGGGTACGGCGTTGCCTCGCCCCTGATGTCGGTGACGACGTCCAGTCCGGCGGCACGGGTGTTCTCGATGAGGGCGTCGAGCCGGTCGAGCATGGGCTGGGGGGCGTCGGGGGCGGCTCCGGTGCCGGGTTGGCCGAGGCCGTAGGGGTCTTCGCGGTTCTCGGAGCGCAGGACGCCGAGCACGTGGCGCAGTTCGGTGAGCGCGTCCAGGGCGTTCTGCCGGATACCGGCGAGGTTCTCCTTCAGCTCCTCGGAGGGGTTCTCCACCAGATGCGGGGCCACTTGGGCCTGGATGGAGATCACCGACATGTGATGGGCGACCACGTCGTGCAGCTCGCGGGCGATGTTGGTGCGCTCCTCCAGCAGGGTGCGCCGGGCCCGCTCCTCGGCGGTGATCGTGGCCTGCCGGCCGAGTTCGGCACGGGCTTCCCTGCGACCACGCAGCGCCATGCCGAGCACCACGACGACCGCGAACAGGATGATCGCGAGGACTCCGGTGGGCTGGTAGTCGCGCGCCCCCCACAACCCCTCGATGACGTAGGTGACGAGCGCGGTCAGCGCCAGCGTCTCAAGGGAGACCCGAGCGCGTACCCGCAGGGCGAGCAGCAGCATCACGGCCATCTGACCGATGATCCCGGCAGCGGTCCAGGGCCAGACGAAGTCGTGCGCGCCACCGGCCAGCAGGTGGCGACGCACCTCGACGGCACCCGCCACCATGGCTGCCGTCGACAGCCACCACCCGGGCACGGGCCGCCACAGCGCGAGGACCACCGCGCCCCCCTGGGCGAGCCCGATCAGGAAGGCGACCTGGGCGCCCGCCCCGCCGTTGCCCTGCAGTTGAGCCACAGCGCCGAAGGTGACGCCGAACGCGACCAGGGACAGCACGCCGTGCGGCAGCCGGCGCGCCCACGCGGAGGGCGGCAGCGGGTCCGTCCTGAGGGTCCACAGGTCGTCGCGCAGCACGCGCAGCCAGCGCCGCACCCGGCTCGCGAACGAGTGCTGGATCCCCGTCTCCGTCACACGACCAACCCTAGGCATGGTGGTGTTCCTTCGCTTCACTGCCGCGAGCCGCCGGGTGGGACCGGACGACCCTGGACCGGCGGCCGGTCGGGCGGCGAGGGCCCTGTTCACAGCCGCGGAACGTCGTCCAGCACAGGGCCAGGGCCAGGGTGAACAGGGGGAGCCAGGCCAGGCGGGCCGCCACCCGGACGAGGTGGTCGGGGAGGGTGTGCAGGCCGGGCATCCGGCCCGCCGTCAGGCCCGTGGCCGTGGTCGCCACCAGGGCCGTCTGGTGCCAGAGAAAGATCGTGATCACGGAGAGGTTGAGCAGGGCCACCGCCGCCCAGGCCAGGGGGCGACGCATCGCACGGCGCAACGGCCCGCGCAGGAGCAGGGCCAGCCCGCACTGTGCCAGCCCGAAGGTGACGGCGGCCAGCGTGGGTGGGGCGAGGTGGGAGATTCCGGCGCCCAGAACGCCGACCAGGGACGCCGGGTAGCCCGCCCAGGCGACCAGTGCGGCCGTCGCCGCCGCACCGCCCGTCAACAGGATCCAGCCCGCGCGGCGGCGCTCCAGCTCGCCCCGGGTCCAGGCCGCGCCCAGGGTGTACGGCACCAGCCAGCCGGCCGCCACGTTCACCCAGCCGAGCCAGGACGGGCCGCCCAGGCCGAAACGGAGAAGGTCCACATGGAGGACGACCGCGAGGGGCCAGAGTGGGTTGAGCGTCAGGAGTAGGGGCGTTGCCGCCGTCAGCGCGGCGAGGACCAGGAGGAAACACAGGGGGGACAGGGCCAGTTCGAGCAGGGTGTGGACGGTGTCCATGTCCGTGCCCGAGATGAGCAGCAGGACCGAGGTCACCGTCCACAGGGTGAGGACCGCCGCCACCGGTTTGAACAGGCGGGACAAACGGGGCTGCAGCCACTGTCCGTACGTCGTGCCGCGTGCTCGGGCCGAGGCGTAGCTGCGAGTTGCCACGTGCCCGCCAACCAGGAAGAGCACGGCGAAAGTCTGGAAGACCCAGGAGATCGGGGCCAGCCAGGGCATGAAGTGGAGCGGGCTCGCGGTGCGCAAGCCGCCTTGGCCGTCCGCCACCAGGGCCGTCACCAGCCAGTTGCCGAGGACGACGCCGACGACGGCGAAGGCCCGCAGGGCGTCGACGGCCCGGTCCCGCTCGGCGGGGGTGACGTCGTCGACACGGGCGGCACCCCGGAGCACGCCCGTCCAGGCGCCGCGCAGGCGCCCTTCGGCACGGGGCTCGGACACGGACCTAGTCATGAGTTACCTCCGAGGTCTCGCCCAGGACGATGCGGGTCAGGTTCGCCAGGGAGGTCGAGCCCGGCCTGAAGTAGTCGCTGTGGCCGCCGTCGCCCGCAGCGAAGACCCGGGCGCCGAAGGACGGGGAGATCGGGTCGGTGCCGAAGCCGACGACCGTGCCGAGCAGGTCGAGCCTGATGTGCGGCACCTCCGCCACCCAGTCGTCACTGCCACGGGCCGCCCAGACGCGGGCCGGCGTGTGCAGGGCCGCCGCGGTGTCCGCGCCGGTGCCGGGGCTGCCGACCAGGGCGATGTCGTCCACGTCCAGATGGGAGGCGGCACGGCCGCAGACCACCGAGCCGTAGGAGTGGCACAGGAGGGAGATGCGCGGCTTGCTGCCCGCCGACCCGTTCGACCTGCCGTCGGTGTTCGACGTGCCGTCCGTGAGGGCGCGCAGCTGCCGTATGAACTCCCTCAGTTTCGGGGCCGCTTCCTCGGCGCGGTCCGCCGTCGTGACCGTGGTGCTGACCGTGGCCGGGGTTTCGTAGCCGAGCCAGGCCACCACCGCCGTGCGGGTGCCGTGCGGGGCCTGTCGGGTAAGGCGGTCGTGCACGGCCCGGGCGGCGTCGCGGAAACGGTCGTAGGTGTCGATGGATGTGTCGGAGCCCGGCACCAGGACCGCGATGCGGTCGGCATGGGCCAGGTCGCCGAAGACCTCCGACGCGAGGCCGGCACCGCGGCCGTCGAAAGAGAGGAAGTGGCGGGACGGGTCGGCCATCGCGCGGTCCGCGGCGGCCCGTTCGCGGTTGCCGTGGGTCGCGGCCATGCGGGACGCCTCGGCGGCGTTGGCACGGTTGGCCGCGTACGCCTCGTCCAGGGTCGCCGCCGTCACCCGTGCGAGGGCAGCCGGGGCCGGGGCGGCGATCTCAGGGCGTACGGCGCCGGACAGCGGGACGACCACGGCACCGGCGATCAGGGTGGCGAGCAGAGCTCGGCGCCATCGGTGAGTGCGCCGGGTCTTCTTCTCCGGCTCGCTCGCCCCGGCTGCCCCCGTGGTACGCCCCATGGTCGTCTTCCCTTCCCGTCCGCCCGGCCATCGGGCTTGTCTGGAGGGGAAGTTACGGATCCGGCTACGTCGTCCGCGTCCCGCCAGGGAGCTCACCTGCGACGTAGCTCTCAGGTATTACGGGTATCAAAGGGTCGGGACGAAACGTCTCACCACGCCAGCTGCGCGATCTCCTCCACCACCACCGCGCACGCGTCCGCCGCCGGATCGATCAGCGGAAAGTGGCCGACGTCCTCCAGCAGCGTAAGGCCGACCACCTCTCCCGCCTTCGCCGCCGCATCCGCGTACGACTCGGCGACCGCCTGCGGGACGACGACGTCCGCGCGGCCCTGGACGAGCGTCGTGGCGATGCCGGTCGGGAGCAGCAGCGCGGGGTCGGCGTAAGGCTGGCGCTCGGCGAACTCCACTCCCCCGCCCAGGAGTTGCCGCGCGGCGCCCCCACAGACGTCCAGCTTGTCGGCGACCGTGAAGTCGGCGATCGGGGCCAGGGCGACCACACCCCGCAGGGGCGCGGGACGAGCGGTGCGCCAGGGGGCGTCCGCGGGGAGGACATGGCGGGCCGCGGCCCACAGGGCCAGGTGACCGCCGGCCGAGTGGCCGGTGAGGACGGTGCGGCGCGGGTCGGCCTGCGGGAGGATCTCCCGTACGAGCGCGGGCAGCGCATCCAGCGCTGCGGCCACATCGTCGAACGTGTCCGGCCAGCGTCCGGCGACCGGGCTGCCGCCCGCACTCGAATCCGCCGCGCCGCCTGCGCCCTGCGCACCCTCCGCGCTCACCACACCCTCCGCCCCCCGCCGATACTCCACATTGGCCACGGCGAACCCCCGCCGAGCCATGAAGTCCGCGAACGGCGTGACATGCCGCCGGTCGTAAGGAGCCCGCCACGCCCCGCCGTGCAGTACGACGACCAGCGGGGCCAGGCCGCCCGGGCCGGCCTCGCCGCGCGGCGCGTAGAAGTCGATCACCTGGTCGGGGTGGTCGCCGTACGAGGCGATGGCGTCGGGGTCGACGGGCGGGTGCGAGAAGGCCGACTCCTCTTCGGCGGCGGCCCGGGCTGCTGCGACGTCGTCCGGCATGCTCCAACCTCTCAGCGGCGAAACGGATTTGGGCGAAAGCGGGGGTGCGCGTCGGGGTGCGCGTGGGGGGTGGCGGACCAGGGGAAGTCGGCCGTTGGCGGGGACGGTATCAGGCTGGTGACATGCGCCAACACACGGATGTCACGCTCGGTGAGGACTAAACGGTTCTGTCGTTTCGTTACGCTGGCCTCACGGATCGCACCGCACCTCGTACGTGCACCAAGGAGGCCGATATGTCCGCCGAACCCGGCACCGTACGTCCCGGAGGGCGTACCGCGCGTGTCCGTGCGGCCGTTCTGCGGGCGGCCGGAGATGTGCTCGCGGAGGAGGGTTTCGACGGCCTCGACCTCGCGGATGTCGCCCGGCGCGCGGAGGTGGGCAAGACGACGGTGTACCGGCGGTGGGGCTCGGTGACGGCGCTGGTGGCCGACCTGCTCGCCGACATGGCCGAACAGTCGCTGCCGCGCGAGGAGACCGGGTCGGTGCTGGGGGACCTCCGCGCCAACGCGGCGCTGGTGCAGCGGACGTTGGCGGACCCCCGCCAAGGCGCCCTGTTCCGTGCCGTCATCGCCGCGGCGACCTGCGACGAACGTACGGCGCAGGCACTGCGGCGGTTCTACGAGGCGAGGGTCGCGGAGTGGGCGCCGTGCGTCGAACGGGGCGTGACCGGCGGGGAGTTGCCCGCCGGGACGGATGCGGAGGCGGTCGTACGGGCGGTGTCGGCGCCCTTGTACTACCAGTTGCTGACGACCGGGGTGATCCCCGACGCCCCCGCCGCGGAGCGCGCCGCGCGGGCCGCGCATGCGGCTGCCGTGGCGGGGGTGTACGTCACCGGGAAGTGACCCGGGGACTGCGTCACCGGGAGGGGACCGGGGTCAGCGCAGCACCTCCGCCAGCACGCGTGCCGCCCGCTCCACGTCCGCGAACCCGACGTACAGCGGCGTGAAGCCGAAGCGCAGCACGTCCGGGTGGCGGAAGTCGCCGACCACGCCCCGCTCGATGAGCGCCTTCATCACGTCCCCGGCGTCCTCGCAGCGCAGCGCCACCTGGCTGCCGCGCTCCGCGTGGACCGCCGGAGTGACCGACTCCACGCGCCCCTCCCCCACATACGCCGCGACGCACTCCAGGAAGAAGTCCGTCAGCGCGAGGGACTTGGCGCGCACCGCCTCGATCGACACACCGTCCCAGACCTCCAGGGCCGCCTCCAGGGCGAGCATGGAGAGGATGTCGGGCGTGCCGACGCGGCCGCGCAGGGCGCCGGAGGCCGGCTCGAAGTCGCTGCGCATGCCGAAGGGCTCGGCGTGCGAGTTCCAGCCGGGGAGCGGGGAGTCGAAGCGGTCCTGAAGGTCACTGCGCACATACAGGTATGCCGGTGAACCCGGACCGCCGTTCAGGTACTTGTAGGTGCAGCCGACGGCCAGGTCCACGCCGTGCTCGTCGAGCCCGACCGGCAGCGCGCCCGCGCTGTGGCACAGGTCCCACACGGCGATCGCGCCCGCCGCGTGCACGGCGGCGGTCAGGGACGGCAGGTCGTACAGCCGTCCCGTGCGGTAGTCGACGTGGTTCAGCAGCACGGCGGCCGTACGGTCGCCAAGGGCCCCCGGCACCTCCCCCGGCGTCACCGGCCGCAGCGTACGGCCGGTCATCCGGGCCGCCGACTCGGCTATGTACCCGTCGGTGGGGAAGGTGGTCGCGTCGACGAGGATCTCGTCGCGGTCGTCCCCGACCATCCGAACTGCGGCCACAAGTGCCTTGAAAACATTGACACTTGTCGAGTCGCCGACCACGATCTGGCCGGGCGCCGCACCGACCAGCGGAGCGATCCGGTCGCCGATCCGCTCGGGCGCGGTCCACCAGCCGCTCTCGTCCCAGGAGCGGATCCGCAGCTCGCCCCACTGCCGCCGTACGACGTCCTCGACCCGCTCCGGCACGTTCGCGGGCAGGGCGCCCAGTGAGTTGCCGTCGAGGTAGACGCCCGCGGCGTCAGCCGCATGATCGGACACCGTATCGAGTACGAACCGCTTGCGGACACCGGCCAGTTCGTCGGCCGCGTCCAGCGCCCCCGCCTTGGCTGCGAGCTCAGACATGAGACCTCGCCGTCCACAGCTCCGGGAACACGTTCTTCTGCGCCCGCTTCTCCAGCCAGGCCACGCCGGCCGAACCGCCGGTACCGGTCTTGGCGCCCATCGCGCGCCGGGTGGCGACCAGGTGGTCGTTGCGCCAGCGCCACACCAGCTCCGCGACGTCGGTCAGGGCCTCGCCGAGGCGGGCGAGGTCGGAGTTCTGGTCACCGGAGTAGATGCCGGTCCAGACGGCCTCCACGGCCTCCGACGGCTCGTACCGCTGCGACACGTCGCGCGTCAGCACGCTCTCCGGGATCGCGCAGCCGCGCCGGGCGAGGAAGCGCAGCACCTCGTCGTACAGGCTCGGCTCGTGCAGCGCCTTCTCCAGTTCCGCGTGGACGCGCGGGGCGCCGCGGTGCGGGACCAGCATGGACGCGGACTTCTCGGCGAGCAGGAACTCCATGCGCCGGTACATCGCCGACTGGAAGCCGGAGCCCTCGCCGAGGGCGCTGCGGTACGCGTTGAACTGGGCCGGCGTGAGCTGGCCGAGCGGCTTCCAGGAGGCGTTCAGGGCCTCCAGCTCCCGTACGGAACGCTTGAGCGCGTCGATCGCCACCGGCACCCGGTCCCCGCGCAGGGCGTTCGCCGCGGTCTCCCACTCGTGGACGATGACCGTGAACCACAACTCCATCACCTGGGTCGTGACCAGGAAGACCATCTCTCCGGGGTCGTCGGAGAGGGTGTGCTGGAGGTGGGTGAGGACATCCGCCTGTACGTAGTCCTCGTACGGCGTCGTGCCTGCGAAGTCGAGATGCGGAGTCGACGGCTCTTCAGCCTCGTGAGCCTCGTGGGACATCACTGTCTCCTGTTGTAACTCCGGGTAGCGGTCCGCCCCTGCCGTTATCGACACGGGGGCCCCGGTCCCCGCCGGGCATCTTCTTCGATGGTCCGCCGAAAAGGCAAGGCCCGCCTGATCACACAGGCGGGCCCGAGGGGGGAGGTGGAGCTGTTTCCCCTACGCCGACTAACCCAGGGTCTGGGCCGCCGTCGGCGAGGAGTCCTTCAGGAACTGCGTGCAGCGCTCGTACTCCTCCTGCTCGCCGATCGAGCCGGCGGCGCGGGCGAGGGCATGCAGGGCGCGCAGGAAGCCGCGGTTCGGCTCGTGCTCCCAGGGAACGGGGCCGTGGCCCTTCCAGCCGTTGCGGCGCAGGGAGTCCAGGCCGCGGTGGTAGCCCGTACGGGCATAGGCGTACGACTCCACGACGCTGCCCCGCTCGAACGCGTCGTCGGCCAGCTGTGCCCAGGCCAGCGAGGACGTCGGGTACTTCGCGGCGACGTCCGCGGGCGCGGTACCGCCGGCCAGCAGCTCACGCGGCTCGGGGTCGTCGGGGAGGTGGGTCGGGGGCGGGCCCCCGAGGAGGTTCTCGTGAATCGTCATGGGTTCCAGTCTGAGGCATCGGAGGCCGCGACCACGGGCCCAGGTCCCACCGCCACCCGCCCGCGCGCCACCCCACCGGGATGCCTACGTCGGCAACCTCCGGCGGCCGTGTGCCGAACAGCCCCCGATCATCTGGGACGCCGCGCCGGTCCGTGCATCCACAGACGGGTAAGGGCGGCGGGGGCGAGAAGCCTCCCGTCGCGCACCCGGCCTAGGAGCCCCCGCCCTCGGGCACCCGCCCCCGCACCGGCCGGCCCTCCAGTGGTGGCGCCGTGATGCCGCCGTGTGTGCGGCACTCGGGGTGGGTGCAGTCCGGGGGCAGGCGGCGTACGGTCGCGAAGGCGATCACCGCGCCGGCCGCGAGCAGGCCCGCGCACAGGACCATCGCCTGGCCGAACGCGTCGTCGAAGGCGGCCGGTGAGCGGTACGCCTCCTGGCCCATCCCGGTCAGCAGGGGCAGCGCGGCCACGGCGACGAGGCCGGCCGCGCGGGCCGCCGCGTTGTTGATGCCGCTGGCCAGGCCGGCCCGCGCGACGTCCACGGAGGCGAGGACGGTGGCGGTCAGTGGGGCGACCAGGGTGACCAGGCCGAAGCCGAGGACGAGGACGGCCGGTAGGACATCGGAGACGTAGGAGGCGTCCGGTCCGACGCGCAGCATCAGCAGCATGCCGGCCGCGCAGAGAAGGGGCCCGACGGTGAGGGGGATGCGCGGGCCGATCCGGTCGGCCAGGGCGCCGGAGCGGGCGGAGAGCAGCAGCATCAGGACGGTGGTCGGGAGCAGTGCCGTACCGGCGCCGAGGGCCGAGTAGCCGGAGACGACCTGGAGCTGGAGCGCGGCGAGGAAGAAGTAGCCGCCGAGGGCCGCGTACACGCACAGGGTGACGATGTTGACCGCGGTGAACTGGCGGGACGCGAAGATGTCGAGCGGCATCATCGGGTCGGCGCGCCGCTTCTCGACGAACACGAAGGCGATGCCGGCGGCCACACCGGCGACCGCGCACACGACGACGACCACCGAGCCCTCACGGGCCTCGATCAGCGCGTACGTCACCAGGGCGAGGGACAGGGCGCCGAGGGCCGCGCCGAGCACGTCGAAGCGGCCGTGCTTACGGCCGTCCCCGGACTCGGGGACATGCCGCAGGGCCACCGGCACACACAGCAGGGCCAGCGGCACATTGAGCAGGAACACCCACCGCCAGCCCGGCCCGTCGACCAGCCACCCGCCCAGGAACGGCCCGACCGCCGCGCCTACGCCCCCGAACCCCGACCACAGGCCCACGGCCCGCCCCCGGTCGTCGGGATGGAAGGACGCCTGGATGAGCGCGAGCGAGCCCGGCGTGAGGAGAGCCCCGCCGATCCCCTGCAACGCGCGGGCGGCGATGAGCACCCCGGCGTTCGGGGCGATCCCGCACAGCAGCGAGGCCACCGCGAACCACACGACCCCCACGACGAAGACCTTGCGGCGCCCGTACCGGTCCCCCAGCGACCCGCCGAGCAGGATCAGCCCGGCCAGCGTCAGCATGTACGCGTTGACGGTCCACTGGAGCGCCGCGAGGTCGGCGTCGAGATCGCGGCCGATGCGCGGGAGGGCGACGTTGACGACGGTCGAGTCCAGCAGGGCCATGCTGGAGCCGAGGACGGTGGTGAGCAGGATCCACTTGCCCTGCGGTGAGGCCATCCGGACGTCGGGCATGCCCCCAGGTATACAGCGAGCCCGGCGCCGTAGACAGGCGCCGGGCTCGGAAGTTCCCGAGAGGTCCCGAGAGAGACCCGGAGAACTACTTGATCTACTACTTGATCTTCGTACCCGTCGAGCGCAGGTTCGAGCAGGCCTCCGTCACCCGCGCGGCCATGCTGGCCTCGGCGAGCTTGCCCCAGGTGCGCGGGTCGTAGGTCTTCTTGTTGCCGACCTCGCCGTCGACCTTGAGGACACCGTCGTAGTTCTGGAACATGTGGGCCGCCACCGGACGCGTGAAGGCGTACTGCGTGTCGGTGTCGATGTTCATCTTGACGACGCCGTTCTCCAGCGCGGTCGCGATCTCCTCGGCGGAGGAGCCGGAGCCGCCGTGGAAGACGAAGTCGAACGGGGACGCCTTGCCGTACTTGGCGGCGACGCCCTCGTTGAGCTCCTTGAGCAGCTCGGGGCGGAGCACGACGTTGCCCGGCTTGTACACGCCGTGGACGTTGCCGAAGGAGGCGGCGAGCAGGTAGCGCCCCTTCTCACCGAGCCCGAGGGCCTCGACGGTCCGGATCGCGTCGTCGACGGTCGTGTACAGCGAGTCGTTGATCTCGTGCGAGACGCCGTCCTCCTCGCCACCGGTCGGGGTGATCTCGACCTCGAGGATGATCTTCGCGGCGCGGGCGCGCTCCAGCAGCTCCTGCGCGATGGACAGGTTGTCGGCGAGGGTCTCGGCCGAGCCGTCCCACATGTGCGACTGGAACAGCGGGTTCTCGCCGCGCGCGACGCGCTCCTCGGACACGGCGAGCAACGGCCGTACGTACCCGTCGAGCTTGTCCTTCGGGCAGTGGTCCGTGTGCAGGGCGACGGTGATGTCGTACTTCTTGGCGACGATGTGCGCGAACTCGGCCAGGGCGACGGCGCCGGTGACCATGTCCTTGCTGTGCTGACCGCCCAGGAACTCGGCGCCACCCGTCGAGATCTGGATGATGCCGTCGCTCTCCGCCTCCGCGAAACCGCGCAGGGCCGCGTGCAGGGTCTGGGACGAGGTCACGTTGATGGCCGGGTAGGCGAACTTGCCTGCCTTCGCCCGGTCGAGCATCTCGTTGTAGACCTCGGGGGTTGCGATGGGCATCTGTCCGCTCCTTGGAGTGTGCGGGTTGACGTACTGCGTACGTAACTGCGTACGGCGTTCTTCTTACGGCCCTGACCTAGACCTTGGGGGGTTGCGACGTCGTCGTCGGCCCCATCTTTCCAGACGAACCGGGATGGTCCGAGCGCCTGCCATCAGCCGAGATGGACGCCCGTCGGGACCTCGCTCAGTCGAGCCCGAGTTCGTCCTTGGAGTAGGCGAACAGGTACGGCACCCCCGCACCCGCCTGGATCTTCTCGGCGGCGCCGGTGGCCCGGTCGACGATGGTCGCGACGGCGACGACCTCGGCCCCCGCCTCACGCACGGCCTCGACGGCGGCGAGCGGCGAACCGCCGGTGGTGGAGGTGTCCTCGACGACGAGAACCCGCCGCCCCGCGATGTCCGGCCCCTCGACCCGCCGCTGGAGCCCGTGCGCCTTGGCGGCCTTGCGCACCACGAAGGCGTCGAGGCGCCGGCCGCGCGCCGCGGCGGCGTGCAGCATCGCGGCGGCGACGGGGTCGGCGCCCATGGTGAGCCCGCCCACCGCGTCGAACTCCAGCTCCGCGGTCAGATCGAGCAGCACCTGCCCGACGAGCGGGGCCGCCTCCCCGTCGAGGGTGATACGCCGAAGATCGACGTAGTAATCAGCCTCCAGCCCCGACGACAGGGTCACCTTGCCGTGCACCACGGCCTTGTCCTTGATCTGCTGCAACAGCTCGGCACGTACGTCAGTCATGCCGCCCAGCTTAGAGGCGCCGCCAGCTCCAGACGGTGGTGGCTTCGAGCGGCTCCAGGGGCGTGACCAGCCGAGGCAGGCTGTTGAGCCCGTTGGGCGGCCCGGTCTGCGGCTCGACACACACGGCGGCATCCTGCTCGTCGTACACGACGACCCACTCCTCCCGGCTGGCCACCTTCAGCTCCAGCTGCCCCGGCCAGGTGAGCGTGACATCGACCCCACCAGGCATACCGAAGCAGTCGTCCCAGGGCCCGGGCTTCGGCTCGATCCGATTCCCGGTCGGCAGATGATCCCCACCCCGCTCCTCCTGCCAGGCCGGGCTGAAGTCGAGCCGGACGTCCTGGGCGCCGTCGCCGCCGAGGTTCCGGTTGAACCAGGGGTGCCAGCCGATCTGCGCCGGGAAGGACGTCTCGTACGTCTCGACGGACATGGTGAGGCTGAGGCTGTCCGGGGTGAGCGCGACGACCTGGGTGACGCGGCCGGGGTAGGGCCACGGCTCGACCAGGTCGTACGTGATGACGGCCTCGCCGTCAGCGACCCGGGCAACGCTCCAGGCGCCGTCCCGCGCGGTGCCGTGGATGGCGTTCGGCGGCGCGTTGAGCGGCATCTGCCGCACCACGGCCCCGTCCAGGAACCGCCCGTCCCGGATCCGCCCGCACCAGGGAACCATCGGGAAACACCCGAACCGCTCCCCCTGCCGCAACAACTCGATCCCCCCGACGCGCAGCCCCCCGACCCGCCCACCGTTCCCCGGCAGCACGTCCACCTCCGCGTCACCCGCGGTCAGCGTGATGTGTTCGTTACTCACGGGACGACCCTACTGGGGCGATCAAGGGGACCTGAAGAGCCAGGCATTTCAGCCCGTCCGGCGTCCGAGGACGAGCTCCGCCATCCCGATCCCCCACCCACCCACCCGCCTTCACCTCTCGACTCCGGCCCGGCATTTCAGCCCGTCCGGGGCTGCGCTTCTGGACGCCGGCCCAGGCAATCCAGCCCGTCCGGCGTTTGAGGACGAGGCCCCTTCAGGGCCGAAGCGGGGGTCTGGGGGCCGCAGGCCCCCAGGAGCGGGGTCGAAGGGGCGGCAGCCCCTGGAGGACGGGAAGGGTAGGGGCGGCGGGGGCGAAAACCCTCAGCGCCGCCGCCGAAGCATCCGCCCCACCACGATCGCCGACGCCACCACCACCGCCGCCGCCGGAGCCGCCCACCGCAGCGCAGAACTGGGCGCAACGGTCTGCGGCGCCGGAACCGGCGCATACCGCCCCCGCGGCGGCGCATGGTCCACTTCCTCCGCACTACGCCCGATCATCGTCCGCCGAGCATGAGCCGCCTCAGCAACAGCAGGCTCCCCGCCCCCGGCATCACCGTCCTGTGCCTCCGAGACACCCTCGGCATCCTCACCCCCCTCGGACTCGTCCGCCCCTGGACCGACCGGCGTCGGCCCCGGCGTCGGCGTCGGCGTCGCAGCATCATCCGCATCCGGCGTCGTCTCGAAGTCACTGGTGACCCGCGTCTCGAACTCCCCGGGAGCCAAGGTCTCCAGGGTTTCCCCGACGTCTCCGGCATCCCCGGCGTCCCCGACGCCCCCCGCCCCTTCCTCCCCCACCGCCGCCGGCGTCTCCCCCGCCACCACGCCAAGCTGCTCCCCGAACCGACTGAGCAACCGACCCACAGCCGACCCGACCGCCTCCGCCGAGAACTCCGAGACCCGCCCGTCCGCCGTAGCAGTCCCCTCGAACGTCACGGCGGCGCCCCCGTCGGCCTCCCGGACCCGCACCGTCAACGCCAGCTTCACGGAACCGCTGCCCCGCGCCTCGGTCGCATCGCCCTCCACGGCGTACGAACCGTCCTCGCGCTCGGTCACCCGCACAGCACCCCGGTAGGTGATGGTGTGACCACCGACGCGCACTTTCAGCCGCCCGGCGACAGGCTCGGCCCCGGCGTCCTGCTGGAGCCCGGGGACCGCCCGGGCAACCCGTACGGGATCGGCCAGCACCTCCCTGAGCCGCTCGGCCGCAACCGGAACGAACACCTCATGCTCCATGGTGAGCGAGCCTACCCAGCATGGCGCGAACCGCACCCGCACATCCGCGGATTCTCACCGGACACCGGCCCACCGGGCGTACTCTCCGCGCCCCGCCTCCACCCCCGCCCCGCCCCCCTCTCCCTCAGTACCGCGGATGCACCAACGTCGACACCCCCAACCCCCCGACCCGAGTCCCCTCCGCCACCCCCGCGTCCGCCGCCAGCCCCTCCTGCGTCAACGTCCCCAACCGCGGCGCCCCCTCCCCCGCCCCGAGCCGCAGCGCCGGCCGCTCCCCCCGCCCCGCCAGGATGAACCCCCAGTCGTGCGGTGCCCGCGTCGGTGCCGCCGAGCGGTCGGGGCCCGGGGCGAAGCCGGAGTCGCGGCCCCTGACGCAGTACGGGGCCGTGCGCAGGCCCGCCGCGCGGAGTGTGGTGTCGACCGTCCAGAACAGGCGGGGGCGGGAGGAGACCGGCCCGGCATGCACCGCGAGGCGTCCGCGCGGGGTGAGGGCGCGGCGCGCGAGGCCGTAGAACTCCTGTGAGTACAGCTTGGTGCTGGCCGTGATGCCGGGATCGGGCAGATCCGAGATGACGACGTCGTACGTGGCCGGCGGCGCCGCCCGCAGCCGGCGGAAGGCGTCGCCCGTCATGACGTGGACGCGGGTGTCGTCGTAGGCATGGCTGTTGAGCTTGGACAGCGGCGGGTCGCGGCGCGCCAGCCGCACCACCTGGGCGTCGACCTCGACGACGTCGACGCGGTGCACCCCGGGGTAGCGCAGCACCTCGCGCGCCGCGAGCCCGTCCCCGCCGCCGAGGATCAGTACGCGCGTGTGCTCGCCGCTCATCGCGGGGTGGACCAGCGCCTCGTGGTAGCGGCGTTCGTCGCGGCCACTGACCCTCAGGCGGCCGTCGAGGAAGAGGTCGAGGGGGCGGCCGTGCGTGCCGCCGGTGATGACGACCTCCTGGACGTCCGTCTGGAGCGCCACACGTACGTCCCGCCCGTACACCGCGTGCCGTGCCGCCCGTTCGAAGTCGTCGACGAGTACGGCGGCCGCGGCGAGGACGCCGAGCACCGTGACGTTGGCGATCACCAGCAGCCAGCGGGCGCGGCGGGTCAGGTCCCCCCGGAACAGGCCGAGGACCAGCGCACCGCCCGCGACGGCGTTGACGGCGCCGGTGATCAAGGTCGCGGTCAACTGGCCCAGCAGGGGCAGGAGAAGGAAGGGGAAGGCGAGGCCCCCGACGAGGGCGCCGACGTAGTCCGCGGCGAACAGGTCGGCCACCGCGCCGCCCGCGTCCTGGCGCCGGATGCGCTGGATCAGCTCCATCAGCAGCGGCACTTCGGCGCCGATCAGCAGGCCGATGGTGAGGGAGAAGGCGACGAGGAGACAGCGGGGGCCGTGGGCCCACATACCGCCCCAGTCGCCGGTCCAGGCGAAGACGGCGTACAGGGCGAGCGCGCTGCAGCCTCCGACGAGGGCGAGTACGGCCTCGACGGCCCCGAAGCCGGCCGCGGCGAGCGGGCGCAGGCGCTTGGCGACGAGGGAGCCGATGCCCATCGCGAAGACCATGACGGACAGGACGACGGAGGCCTGGGTGACCGAGTCGCCGATCAAGTACGAGGCGAGGGCGACGAGTTCGAGTTCGTACACGAGTCCGCAGGCGGCGCAGACGAAGACGCCCGCGAGGACCAGGAACCGTCCTGTGCCGGGCCGGACCGGAAGCCGCGCGCAGCCGCCCCGGGGCGGCGCCGTGCCGGGTGGGGCGGGGGCGTGCGGTTCGATCACGTTGCCGACGGTACGTTACGCCTGCGGCACGCTGGGTCACCCACACGTGTGTTGTTGAGGCAGGGGACGTTTGCGTTTCGCCCTCAGGCGCCGGACTGGCTGAACGATCCTGACCGGCGCCGAGGCGTACCCGTGACCACCCGCACCCCCACCCGCGTGCGCGTGGCCACCAACTGCCCGTCCTGCGGATACGCGTGCCATGTCCGCCAGTGCATCTGGCCCTCGTGGTGCTGGGCCAGCAGCGCGGTGAAGGCGTGCGGGCTGCCGGGGAACACGCCGGCGAGGCCGTGCGGGTGGTCGGCCACCAGTGCCAGCAACTCCTGTGCCCGGCCCGCGAACTGACCCGGTGACAGGATCTCCACCCGGGCCGCGAACTCGTACTCCCAGTCGCCCACCCGCTTGGCCACCCCGAGCGGAAGCGGCGTGCTGCTGCCCGGCATGCACGCCACCGTCTCCGAGCAGATGCCCCGCTCCTCCTGCAGGAGTACCTGGTGGGACGCGCCGAGCAGTCTCAACTCAAGCTTTGTGCCGGTCAGTTCGAGGTCGAGGGTGGCCAGTGCGGGCAGCGGCTCCCGCCCCAGGGCCCAGGCGAGGTCGGCCGCGCGCGTGTCGGTGTAGGCGGTGTTCAGGGTCGTGAGCATGGGTCGGCTCCGCTAGCACGCAAAGAAAAAGGGGGAGTGTCGGTCTCCGGCGCGCACCCCGGCCGACACCGGGAGGACGGCCCGGTCAGCCCAGTCGGCCGGTCAGAAGGGGTGTCCGCGGGATGTCCGAGGGGCTGCGTTGGTGAATTTCACTGAATCATGAACGGTGGCGCCGCCACAGCGTTTTTACCCAAGTTCGTAGGGTTTCCATCCCTCAGAGGGCTTATCAGCTCAACTGTTCAACTCCGGCGTGCGCCGGGGCGCACCCTGACCTCGCCGAAAGCCGTGCGGAAAGCAGCAAAGCGGGGCCGGTCCCAGGCACCGGCCCCGCTCCTTTTCGGATGCGGTTCCCCCTCGGGGAGCTCAGCTGCCCCGTGTCAGCTGCCTCCGCCACCACATCCGCCCCCGCCCCCTCCACCGCAGGACGACCCGCCTCCGCATGACGAGCCGCCCCCGCAGGAGGAGCTGCTCCCGCAGGACGAACCCCCAGAACCGCTGCTTCCCCCGCCGGCCCACCAGCTGCCGCCGGCGCTTCCGCTGTCGTGCGAGCGCCCCCTGCGACCGTGTGTGCGGTGGGCGGCCGGGCGTCCGCCGCTGCGCGCGACGGCCACGACGATCACCACGAACAACACTGCGACCAGCGCCCCGATGAAAACTGTGACCACGGCGTCAGCCTCCTTCCGTTCCCCCGAGGCGGACCGAGGCGTCCCCCCGTGGGCGCCTCCCGCTCGGTGCGTGGGAGTCAGATGCCCGGGCGTCTCACGACCCAAAGCAGAGTTGAGGAACTCCAGAGCTTGGGCGCAGGATGACGTGCATGACCTCCACCTCCCGCCCCCTGCTCAACCGCCGGCTCGCCGAGTTCGGGACGACGATCTTCGCCGAGATGTCCGCACTGGCCCTGCGCACCGGGTCCATCAACCTGGGTCAGGGCTTCCCCGACACCGACGGCCCCGAGGAGGTCCGCGAGGCGGCCGTGCGGGCCCTGCGGGACGGGCGCGGCAACCAGTACCCGCCGGGTCCCGGCGTCCCCGAGCTGCGCCACGCCGTCGCCGCCCACCAGGAGCGGCGCTACGGGCTGTCGTACGACCCGGACACGGAGGTCCTGGTCACGGCCGGTGCCACCGAGGCCATCGCGGCCACGCTGCTCGCGCTGCTGGAGCCCGGCGACGAGGTGATCGCCTTCGAGCCGTACTACGACTCCTACGCGGCCTGCATCGCCATGGCGGGCGGCACGCGCGTGCCGGTCACCCTGCGCCCGGACGAGGGACCACGCGACGCAGTCGCGCCTCGGCGCTTCCGGCTCGACCTCGACGAGCTGCGCGCCGCCGTCACCGACCGCACCCGGCTACTGCTCGTCAACACCCCGCACAACCCCACCGGCACGGTCCTCACCCGCGAGGAGCTGGCCGCGATCGCCGAGCTGGCGGTGGAGCGGGATCTGCTCGTGGTGACCGACGAGGTGTACGAGCACCTGGTCTTCGACGACGCCGAGCACCTGCCGCTCGCCACGTTCCCGGGCATGCGGGAGCGGACGGTGACCATCGGGTCGGCGGGCAAGACGTTCTCCTTCACCGGCTGGAAGGTCGGCTGGGTGACCGCGCCGTCCGGGCTGGTCACAGCCGTGCGGTCGGCGAAGCAGTTCCTCACGTACGTCTCGTCGGGGCCGTTCCAGTACGCGGTCGCCGAGGCACTCGCGCTGCCCGACAGCTACTTCGCGGCCTTCCGCGAGGGCATGCTGGCCAAGCGGGATCTGCTGGCGGCGGGGCTGACGGAGGCGGGGTTCGAGGTCTTCCAGCCGGCGGGCACCTACTTCATCACCACCGACATCCGGCCGCTCGGCGAGAGCGACGGCTTCGCCTTCTGCCGCGCGCTGCCGGAGCGGGCCGGGGTGGTGGCCATCCCCAACGCGGTCTTCTACGACCACCGGGAGGCGGGGGCGCCGTTCGTACGGTTCGCCTTCTGCAAGCAGACGGAGGTGCTGGAGGAGGCGGTGCGGCGGCTCAAGTCCCTGGCGGGCTGAGCCCCTCCTCGTCGGCGGCGGTTACCCACAGCCTGTGGACGAGTGCGGGTGGCGACCACCGCGGCACGGACGGCGAGAGCCCGGCTGCGGGCACGCGGCCGTGCTGGCCGGTGCCCTGGCCGGGCTCTCCCTTGCCCGCGGCGCGTATCCGGTCGATCGCCGATACGCCGCCGTGGGCCACGCCTGCTGTCGCGGCTCTTCTCGCCGACTTACGACTTACTCGTCGTCTTCCTCGGGCTTCTCCGCCTCGTTGATCTCCTGCTCCAGGCCGAGCTGCTCGACGAGCCACTTGTCGAACTCGATGGCGGCCCGCACCCAGCTGACCGTCGACGAGACGAAGTGCTCCAGGGCCACACCCGTGCCGATCAGCATCTGCGCCTCGCCGATGAGGCGGACGGTGCCGTCGTCGTGCGTGTGGCTGTAGACCTTGGGCCACAGGGTCCGGCGGTTCCAGTCGTCGATCGACTCCAGAAGCAGGGGCTTCTCGTCGATCTTGTGGGGCCGGTCGTAGAACGTCCGCACCGAGAAGACCTGCTGGTCGCCCTCGCCACGGAACATGAAGTACGTACGGAACTGCTCCCACGGCGCCGCGAGGTCACCCTCGTCGTCGACGACGTACTTCAGCTCCATCTGGTCCAGGAGCTGCTTCACGAGGTCCTGATCCGGGACAACGGGGCCGGGCGGCGGGCCGGGCTGCGGCTGCTGCTGACCCCCGAAGTTCGGAATCGAGGACGGGTCGATGCTCACCGTGTATTTCCCTTCGTACGGATTCCGCCATCCTCCCCCATCCGGGGAGGGGGGTGGCAAGCCCCGCCGGGGCTGTCCGCCCTCGGCTGACTCGATCCGGTCACTCCTGACGGGTACCCGGACCTACCGGGTACCCGCGATCACGGTTACGTGCCGGATCACAGCGTCTTTCCGGTCACCGGCCCCACGATCAGCCCGCCCGCCCGTCGCCCACCACCACCCTCAACCGAGTCGCTTCGCGACGCTCCCTCTGATTCGAAGGCGTCCACCCGGACCGTGTCGCCGTCCTTGACCTCGCCGGAGAGGATCTCCTTGGCCAGGCGGTCGCCGATGGCGGTCTGGATGAGGCGACGCAGGGGGCGGGCACCGTAGGCCGGGTCGTTGCCTTCGTCGGCGAGCCAGGCCAGGGCCCCGGGGGTGACCTCCAGCGACAGTCGCCGGTCGGCCAGCCGCTTCGCGAGGCGGTCGATCTGGAGCTGCGCGATCCGCGCCAGCTCGTCCTTCGCCAGGGCCGAGAAGACGACGAGGTCGTCCAGGCGGTTGAGGAACTCCGGCTTGAAGGAGGACCGGACCAGCTCCAGCACCTGCTCCTTCTTCTCCGCCTCGCTGGTGATGGGGTCGACCAGGAACTGACTGCCCAGGTTCGACGTCAGCACCAGGATCGCGTTGCGGAAGTCGACCGTACGGCCCTGACCGTCCGTCAGCCGCCCGTCGTCCAGCACCTGCAGCAGGATGTCGAAGACCTCGGGGTGCGCCTTCTCCACCTCGTCGAGCAGCACGACGCTGTACGGCCGCCTGCGCACCGCCTCCGTCAGCTGGCCGCCCTCCTCGTAGCCGACGTACCCGGGGGGCGCGCCGACCAGCCGGGCCACGGTGTGCTTCTCGCCGTACTCCGACATGTCGATGCGGACCATCGCCCGCTCGTCGTCGAAGAGGAAGTCGGCGAGGGCCTTGGCGAGTTCGGTCTTGCCGACGCCGGTCGGGCCGAGGAAGAGGAAGGAGCCGGTCGGGCGGTCGGGGTCGGCGATGCCGGCTCGGGTGCGCCGTACGGCGTCGGACACGGCCCGTACGGCCTCGGTCTGGCCGATGAGCCGCTTGCCCAGCTCCTCCTCCATGCGCAGGAGTTTCTGGGTCTCGCCCTCCAGGAGGCGGCCCGCGGGGATGCCGGTCCAGGCGGCGACCGTGTCGGCGATGTCGTCCGAGCCGACCTCCTCCTTGACCATCGTGCTCTTGGCGGCCTCCTCCTCGGCCTGCGAGGCGGCCTCCAGGTCCCGCTCCAGGGCCGGGATCTCGCCGTAGAGCAGCTTGCTGGCGGTGTCGAAGTCGCCGTCGCGCTGGGCGCGTTCGGCCTGCCCGCGCGCCTCGTCGAGCCGTTCCTTCAGCTCGCCGACGCGGTTGAGGGACTGCTTCTCCTTCTCCCAACGGGCGGTCAGCCCCCGCAGTTCCTCCTCCTTGTCGGCGAGATCGCGGCGCAGCCTCTCCAGGCGCTCACGGGAGGCCGGGTCGGTCTCCTTCTCCAGCGCGAGCTCCTCCATCTTCAACCGGTCGACGGCACGCTGGAGTTCGTCGATCTCGACCGGGGAGGAGTCGATCTCCATACGGAGCCGGGAGGCCGCCTCGTCGACGAGGTCGATGGCCTTGTCCGGGAGGAACCGGGAGGTGATGTACCGGTCGGAGAGGGTCGCGGCCGCGACCAGCGCGCTGTCCGCGATCTGCACCTTGTGGTGGGCCTCGTAGCGCCCCTTGAGCCCGCGGAGAATCGCGATGGTGTCCTCCACCGTGGGCTCGGCGACCAGCACCTGCTGGAAGCGCCGCTCCAGCGCGGGGTCCTTCTCGATCCGCTCGCGGTACTCGTCGAGGGTGGTGGCACCGACCATGCGCAGCTCACCGCGGGCGAGCATGGGCTTGAGCATGTTCCCGGCGTCCATGGCGGAGTCGCCGCCGGCGCCCGCCCCGACCACGGTGTGCAGCTCGTCGATGAAGGTGATGATCTGCCCGTCGGAGCCCTTGATCTCCGCGAGCACGGTCTTCAGCCGCTCCTCGAACTCACCGCGGTACTTGGCCCCGGCGACCATGGCACTGATGTCGAGCGCGACGAGCCGCTTGTCCTTGAGGGACTCGGGCACGTCCCCCTTGACGATCCGCTGGGCGAGCCCTTCGACGACGGCGGTCTTGCCGACACCGGGCTCACCGATGAGAACGGGGTTGTTCTTGGTCCGGCGGGACAGCACCTGCACCACGCGCCGGATCTCCTGATCCCGCCCGATGACGGGATCAAGCTTCCCTTCCCGCGCGGCGGCCGTGAAGTCGGTGCCGAACTTCTCCAGCGCCTTGTACTGCCCCTCGGGGTCGGCGCTGGTCACCCGGCGGCCGCCGCGCGCCTTCTGGAAGGCGTCCAGCAGCTTCTTCGCGGTGGCGCCCTGCTGGGCGAGCACCTCACCCGCCTGGCCGCCCTTGGCGGCGATGCCGATGAGCAGGTGCTCGGTGGAGAGGTACTCGTCCCCGAGGTCCTTGGCCCGCGCCTGGGCGTCCGCGATCACGGCGAGCAGCTCACGGTTGGGCTGCGGCGGCGCGACGGTGGACCCGGTCACGCTGGGCAGCGCGGCCAGCACCTTGTCGGCGCCGGCGCGCACGGAGGCCTGGTCGGCGTCGACGGCCGCCAGCAGGTCGATGATGTTCTCGTTGTCCTGCCCCTGGAGCAGAGCGAGGAGCAGGTGCGCGGGGGTGAGGTCCGCGTGTCCCTCGGTCAGGGCGCGGTTGCTTGCCGCGTTGATCGCGTCTCGGCTCCGGTTGGTCAGCTCGGCGTCCACGTGTCCGTTCTCCTCCTGGCGTCAGCGTCTCCCAGTACTGACCGAGTCAGCGTACACAAAGTTGAGTCTATTCCGCTCAAGGTGGCCCCGGGAGGCTTGCGGCAGCTAGGTTTCCGGACCATGGCCGCATACCCCCAGGATCCGGGCGCGCCGGACGCGCCGTACCTCACCTTCTGGCAGGAGAGGCACCTGTGCACCCTGACGACCCTGCGCCCGGACGGCAGCCCGCATGTCGTACCCGTCGGCGTCACATACGACCCCGAGGCGCGACTTGCTCGGGTGATCACGAACAAGTCGAGCGCGAAGGTGGGCCACGTCCTGACCGCCGGCCCGGAGGGGGCGCAGGTCGCCGTGTGCCAGGTGGACGGGCGGCGGTGGGCGACGCTGGAGGGGACGGCGCACGTCCGCAGCGAGCCCGAGCGGGTCGCGGAGGCGGAGCGGCGGTACGCGCAGCGGTACGGGCGGACGCCGGCGCCGAATCCCGACCGGGTGGTCATCGAGATCGAGCTGCGGCGGGCGATGGGGCGAGGGTGACCCGAGGGTGATCGGGGCGCCGGGTTGGCCGGATACCGGGCGCCCGGTTTCAGCCACCGCCGGAACAGGCGGATACGGGGAAATGTCCCCGGAAAACTGCAGCGGCGTCACCGTGTTCAGGTCACGGTGACGCCGCTGCGGGGGGAAGCACCTGAGCGATCTGTTACGACGGGGGAATCGCGTCAGGCACTGCGGGGGGTGGCTGCGATGGTCGTTTGGGCCGGGGCTTCCGGCTCCACCAGGCGGTGGTCGCGCTGATCAAGATTGACGAAGATCATTCCGTACCGGATGGCACACCGCACAGGCTGCGGCGCCCCCCGAGGCCGCCGCAGACACCGGTAAGCCCGCACGTCCTCGTCCTCGTCCCGCGTGACGACCACCGGCTCGCCGAAAACGGTCACCATCAACGAGTCACCGGGGTGGGGGATCGCGGTGACCAGGTCGATGAAGTGCCAGCCGGAGCGGTAGGCGGTGGCCATTTCGCGGCGGAAGGAGCGGTCGTCGGGTGGAGTGGTCACATCCGCTCCCCCGAGTCACCGTCCGCGGAGGTCACCGACACATCCGCGCTGCTGGAACTCACGGCGGTGCTCGGCCAGTGAGTGTCAGCGCTGACGACACTCTCCGCGTCGGACTGCCCGCTCAGCGCTCCGAAGGTCACGACGACGGAGAAGGCGGCGACAAGTACCGAGCGAAGCATTCTCTTGCGCATAGTCGGCTTCGTCCTCACTTGAAAGTCTCCTCTTCCCCCGTCGGATAAGACGATGGCTCATTCAGGCACGTGCTGGCCACACAATCGGTGCATCATGTTCCTGCATGTTCAGGACCCTGGGGGGTGGAGATTTCGTGGCAAATCCGACTAAGGCGACGCATCCCCATGCGGAGACCGAACTGTGTGACGAGGGTGGCCGACTATATGCGCATGCCCTGCGCACCGGGCGTATCGCTCGCGTGGACGTGGAGTCGGCTCCCTGCCTGCTGGAGTTCGCCCTCCTCCACCCCGACCCCGACGACGCGAACTGGTTGCGCCCGGTTCCCCCGTCCGTCGCCCTGGCCGAGCGACTCCATCCCATAGAGCGCGACATCGCGGATCGCCGGCGGTTGTCCATCAAACTCACTGACGTCTTCGAGCCGTTCTTGGCTCTCGCGCACGCCGGCGAGGCCGATCACTCGATCACCGTGCTGGAGGGCAGCGCCCGGATCAACGCGGCACTCAACCTGGCCACGGCCCAGTGCCAGACCGATGTGCTCACGGTCCAACCCAGCGACGACCGCTACTCGGAGCGCAGCCTGCTCCAAGGGCTGGAACGGGACAAGCCGCTGATCGAACGCGGTGTGCGCATCCGGACGCTCTATCAGCACACCGCCCGGTACAGCCCCGAGAAGCTGGCGTACGTGGCCCAGCTCTCGAAAGGCAAGGCGGAGTACCGGACGATCGACGAAGTTGTGGAGCGCCTCATAGTCTGCGACGAGGCCGTCGCCTTCATCCCCACCCGCGACGACCAGCAGGTGGCTCTGGAGCTACGCCACCCCGGCCTCGTTCGGTACCTGATCAAGGTCTTCGAGTTCATGTGGGTGCGATCCGTCCCGTTGAGCGCCGGCGCCCCGTACGAGGCGGCCGCAGACGGCATCACGGACATTCAGCACTCCATCGCGAAGCTCCTCGTCGAGGGACACGTCGACGAGGCCATCGCCCGGCGCCTCGGGATGAACGTCCGGACGTGCCGCGCCCACATAGCCAAGCTCGCCGCGACCCTGGGCAGCGGCAGTCGTGCCCAACTCGGCTACCTCATAGCGCAGTCCGGAATCCTGGAACAGGAGCACTGAGTCCCAAGGAGAGGGCCGCGTGTGACCGCAGAGGCGCACAGCCACGAAGCGGACGAGTTGTGTGAGGCAGGTCTGAGGCTTTGTGCCCAGGCCCTGCGCGAGCGGCGTGTGAGCGTCCGCGAAGCCGGTGGCGCCCCGTGTCTGATCGACTTCGGATGAGCGCATCGCGGACGAGCGACGACGCGGGGAGCGGCCGGCCGAGACCTTCGAACCGCTCACGGGGGATCGCCGGGCAACGTACGGCAACGGCAGACCCATCGGCCATCCGCCTCGTCAGCCCCACAACGGCCACGATCCCGCCGCCCGCCTCCCTCGACCGGGATCAGTCCCTGCTCGACCGCGGCGGCCGCATCCGCACCCTCTATCAGCACACCCAGCGCCACACCCCCGCCGTGGTCGCCCGTTCGCCAAGGCCTTCGGCCGCCTGTGGCGCCTGGCCACCCTTATGCACCCAGAGGCCGTCCAGCCGCCCACCCTGAACGGCATCACCCCCCGCCGGCGCGCCATCGCGAGCCTCCTGGTCGAAGGCCACACCGACGCCGTCATAGGCGACCGCCTCGGCATGAACGTCCGCACCGCCCGCGTCCACATCGCCGAACTCGCGGCGACGCCGGGCAGCGAGAGCCGGGCCCAACTCGGCTATCTCATCGGCCAGTCGGGGATCCTGGACCAGGAACCCCCGGAACCCCAGGAACCCGAGGCATCCCCGGCACCCCGGCAACGCTGATCACCGCCGCCTCGGACGACGACGCCCGCGGCCGGTCCAACCCCACCTGCGCTATGCGCACCCCGAGCTGCGTACGGCTCGCCGCCCCCAGCGTCTCCGACAACCGCGCGATGTGCGCCCGGCACGTACGGACGCTTATCCCCAGCCGCTCCGCGATCACCGCGTCCTGATGGCCCTCGGCGAGCAGCGCGGCGATGGACTGCTCTCGGTGGGAGATGCCCTCGATGCCGGTGTCGGGGAGGGGTGCCGTGAGGGGGATCGCCAGGCGCCACAGGCGCTCGAACACCGTCACCAGGTAGTGGACGAGCGCCGGGTGCCGCAGCTCCAGCGCCAGCGTGCGGTCCGCGTTCGCCGGGATGAAGGCCACCGTACGGTCGAAGAGGATCAGCCGGTCGATCACCTCGTCCAGCGTGCGGGCCTCGACCGAATCGCCCATCAGTTCAAGGTAGTTGAGCAGGCCCTGACCGTGCCGGGCCACGTGCGTGTACAGGTCGCGCATCCGCACGCCCCGCCCCCGCAGCGCCATCGCCCGGTGCAGGCCCTCCGTCAGCTCGTGCTCGGGACGGATGCCGCCCGGCTGCACCGTCAGCACCTCCGACGTGCACGCCTCCGTCGCCGCGTCCAGGGCCCCCTGGATGCGGGAGGCACCGTCGAGCACCCGGATCGCCGTGCCCTCCGCGCCGGACGCCTGCGACGGACGGGGGCCGAGTCCGGCGTACCACTCGAACGCCGCCACCGCCGAGCCCACCCGCCGCTGGCTCGCGCTGACCTCGTCGTACACCCCGCGCAGCAGCCGTGTCATGACCTCCTGCGGGGAGGTCGGCACCAGCCAGTCCATGTCGTCGGGGTCGGGGTGCAGCAGCGCCAGTTCCAGCAGGCAGGGCACCGCCTCCGCCTCCCGGCGCGCCACACGGCCGCGTCGTACGGCCCGGGAATACACGCGATCCCCGGCCTCGCACAGTCGGTCGGCACCGTGTGGATGCTCCTCCGCCCCGTGCCCGGCCATCGCCCATCCACCCCCGGTTCTTGCCTCTTTCGCCGCCTCGCTCACCTCCGGAGCGCGGTGTCGACCTCTGCCGGGACAAACCGGGCCGGGCGTGGCCCTGGTCGACAGGCCCACCGTGCTCAGCCCTTCGGGCCTACGGGTTCGCTCGCGCTTCCGCAGCGCAACTATGCGCGGACGGGCCGTGCTCCGCAACACGGCTCACGCCGGGACAGCCGCCGTAATCCACCGGTATGTCCCGCTGTTTCCGGGCCTCCGCCCGTCGAGTTGCAACAAGCTGATGGTGCGGTCCCCAGCCTTTGCCGTGTGCGTCGCAAATCCCGCACACGACCGGGTGAACCGACCACCTCGACCACCGGAGGCCACGCTTCCGCGTGCCACCTCCCGGAAATCCCGCAGTGATCACGCCGTTACACACCCCACTTACCGTCAGGCCATGGCGGACATATTTGACGCGTACGCGTTGGCCGACGCGTGGGACGAGATGTTTGAGCGGCCGGGTGAGGTCAGGACCGCCTATGAGCCGGTGCTGGCTGCACTTCAGCCGATCGAGCCGAGTGAACTGCGCTTCAGGGCCGACCAGATGGCCCGGGCGTTCACCGACCGGGGCGTGACGTACGCCTTCGCGGGCGAGGAGCGGCCCTGGCCGCTGGACCTCGTGCCCAGGATCCTCGACGCGCTCGAGTGGGATCTCATACAACGCGGGGTGAGCCAGCGGGTCAGAGCGCTGGAGGCCTACCTCGCCGACGCCTACGGGCCCGCCCGCGCCTTCGAGGACGGTGTCGTGCCCTGGCGGCTGCTGCTCAACTCCCCCCACTTCCACAGATCGGCCCATGGGGTCGAGCCACCGGGCGGGGTTCGCATTCATGTCGCCGGGATCGACCTCGTACGGGACGAGGCCGGGGACTTCCGGGTGCTGGAAGACAATGTGCGCGTGCCCAGCGGGGTTTCGTACGTCATCGAGAACCGGCGAGCGATGACCCGGATCTTCCCCTCTCTCTTCGCCGAGCAGCATGTGCTGCCCGTCGACGGGTACACCCAGCGGCTCCTCGCCGCCCTGCGCGCCGCCGCGCCCGACGGGACCGACGATCCGCGCGTCGTCGTCCTCACCCCGGGCCCCAGCAACGCCGCCTACTTCGAGCACGCCCTGCTCGCCCGGCTGATGGGTGTGCAGCTCGTCGAGGGGCACGACCTGGTGTGCCGCAACAACCGTGTGTGGATGCGCACGACGCGCGGCGAGGTGCCCGTCCACGTCGTATACCGGCGGCTCGACGACGACTTCCTCGATCCCCTCCACTTCCGCCCCGACTCGGTGATCGGCTGCCCGGGCATCATGGGCGCCGCCATGGCGGGCAACGTCACACTCGCGAACGCCGTGGGCAACGGCATCGCCGACGACAAGCTCCTCTACACCTACGTCCCCGACCTCATCCGGTACTACCTCGGCCAGGAGCCGATCCTCCCGAACGTCGAGTCCTACCGTCCCGACGAGCCGGGGCAGTTGGACGTCGTCCTCGACCAGATCGAGCAGCTCGTCGTCAAGCCCGTCGACGGCGCCGGCGGTCAGGGCATCGTCATCGGACCCAAGGCCGACCGCGAGACCATCGAACGCACTCGCAAAGCCGTCATCGCCGACCCGCGCGGCTTCATCGCCCAGCGGCCCGTCGCCCTGTCCACCTCCCCGACCCTCGCGGGCGAGCGCATGGCACCGCGCCACATCGATCTGCGGCCCTTCGCCGTCAACGACGGCAACGATGTCTGGGTGCTGCCCGGCGGCCTCACACGAGTCGCCCTCCAGGAGGGCAACCTCATCGTCAACTCCAGCCAGGGCGGCGGCTCCAAGGACACCTGGGTGCTGGCCGAGGGCCCGGCGGAGTCGCCCGTGCCCCTGAGCGCCGGCGATCCGCTCGCTGTCGCGCCGCGGCAGCTCGGACCCGACGGCATCCCCACCGTCGTACAGGAAGGGGCGCAGCAGCAGTGAACGACGTGATCCTCTCCCGTATCGCCGAGGCCCTGACGTGGACCGGACGGTATGTCGAGCGCGCCGACGCCACGGGCCGCATCCTCGACGCCTATCTGCACCGCATGCTGGAGGACCCCTGGCGCGACGAGGACGTGGCGTGCCGGTCGTTGTACGCGATCCTCGGTATGGACGCCGGTGGTCAGCCGGTGGACATGCAGCAGGTCCTCGACCAGCTGGCCTTCGACGCCCGCTCCACGGGATCCATCGAGGGCGCCCTCGGGGCCGCCCGGCTGAACGCGCGCAGTGCCCGCGAGGCGGTGTCGTCGGAGATGTGGGAGTGCCTCAACTCCACCTGGCACGCCCTCGCCGACCAGCGGCTGGCGGCCCGGCGGACCGGCCCGTACGCGTATCTGGAGCTGGTGCGCAGACGCGCGGCGTTGTTCTTCGGGCTCGCCGACTCCACCATGAGCCGGGACGACAGTTGGCGCTTCGTGGTCCTCGGGCGCAGCCTTGAGCGGGTGGACATGACCGTACGGCTGCTGTCGGTGCGGGTGCTGGACGCCGCGCACGCGCCGGACTGGCCGACTCTGCTGAGCGCGTCCGGCGCGGACGAGGCGTACGCGCGCGTGTACGGCGGCTTCGGGGACACGCCACGGGTGGCCGAATTCCTTCTGCTGGACCGCGACTTCCCGCGCTCCGCACTGCACGCGCTGACCACGGCGGAGGAGTGCCTCACGGCGCTGGGCCGCCCCCGCCAGGACCCGGCGCGCCGCCCCATCGGGCGGATGCGCACCCGCCTCGAATACCTGGACACACACGCGCTGGAAGACCAACTGCCCCTGCTGCTGAAGGACTTGCAGCAGGCCTGCATGGCCTCGATGGACGCGGTGGCCGATCGGTTCTTCCCGTACCAGGGGCCCGTCGAGTGGGCCCAGGAAGGAGCGTGAGATGACCGCCCAGGTAACTCGCCGTCTCCGTATCAAGCACACCACCCGCGTCTCGTACGCCCAGCCGGCCGCGTCCTCGCACAACGAGGTCCGGATGACCCCGCTGACGCTGCCCGGCCAGACCACGCTGGACGCCCGGGTCACCGTCAGCCCGGCGGCCACCACCTGGGCGTACTGGGACTACTGGGGCACCCAGGTCACCGGCTTCGACCTGATGGACCCGCACGCCGACCTCACCATCACGGCCTCCAGCCTGGTGGAGACCCACCCGCCGGGCCCGCTCCCCGAGGCGCCCACATGGCGGGTGCTGGCGGAGGAGGTGGCCTCCTCCCGCCTGCTGGAGTTCGCCGGCCCTACCCCCCGTACGACCGTGCCCGCCCCGCTCGTCGAGAAGGCGCGGGAAGCGGCGGCCGGTCTCGATCCGCACGAGACGGCGATCGCGGTGTCGCTGCTGGTCGCCGACCGGGTGGCGTACCTCCCCGGCACCACGAGCGTGAACACCTCCGCCGCCGAGGCCTGGGAGCAGTGCGCGGGCGTCTGCCAGGACATCACCCACCTCACGATCGCGCTGCTGCGGGGAGTAGGCCTGCCCGCCCGCTACGTCTCCGGATACCTCCACCCCGAGCGGGAGGCGGAGCTGCACCGGCCGGTCGCCGGGCAGAGCCATGCCTGGATCGAGTACTGGGCGGGCGACTGGTGCGGCTACGACCCCACCAACCGGACGCGGGCCGACGAGTCCCATGTCGTCGTCGGCCGCGGCCGCGACTACGACGACGTCACCCCGCACAAGGGCATCTACCGCGGTGTGCCCGGCGGGCCGCCGGAGGTGACGGTGGAGTTCACGCGGGTGGCGTGAACGGTCCGGGGCAGGTGGCGGCCGGGAGAGGGTTGCGGGTGTTGCGGCCTGACTCCCGGCCGTTCACGTGTCAGCTCGCGTGTCAGCGGCCGACCATGAACTCCAGCGAGGAGCCCTGCTCACCGACCCGCCCATAGGCGTCCACGGCGTACACGGTCGCCATGCACGGGCCGTTGTACGTCGGGGTCCACTCGATGCCGCCCGTCGTGCTCAGCCGCGTACCGCTGGACCCGCAGGCACCGTCGATCTCCCAGGAGTACCCCTTCAGCACGCGCCCCTCGTCCCCGGCACCGGGCTTGGCCGTGATCTGGACGGGCCACCGTGTGCCGCCCGAGGCGACCAGCGTCAGCTGCGGTGCCGCCGGCCCGCTCGCGGTGGCCGGGGTGAGCCGGTCGACGGTGACCTGGCCGGACGGCACCGACTCGGCGCCCGCGCCGTCGACGGCGACGACGTAGTAGTACGCCTTGCCCTGCGGGGCGGAGGTGTCGTCGTACGACGTCTGCGACGCACCGGTGCTCCCGGCGAGCACCCAGCCGCCGACGGCCTCGGTACGCCGATAGACGCGGAAGCCGGTGACGTCGCCCCCGGACGGGGTCCAGGTGAGCCGGGTGTGCGCGTCGGCGGGCGTGCCCTGCGCCGTGGTCGGGGCGGGGACGTCGGATGCCACCGGTCGGGTGACCGTCACCGGATCGGAGACGGGAGCGAGATTCCCGGCGGCGTCGACGGCCTGCACCTTGTAGGTGTACGCCGTCCCCGGGGCGGCCGTGGTATCCGTCCACGACTTACCCCAGACAGGCTGCGGACCGTCCGGATCCGTCTCCCCTACCGGCGCGCCCCACACCTCGTAGTGATCGACGTCCTTCGCCGAAGGGGCCTGCCACGTCACCGAGTTGCCTGCCGTGGTCCCCAGCGCCGCCAGCCCCGTGGCCTTGTCCGGCGCCGTCCGGTCGGCGGTGGTCACGGCCTGGTCCGCGGTACCGGTCGAGACGTTGCCGGCTTTGTCGTAGGCGCGGATCTCGTAGTAGTAGGTGTCGCCGGTGACCGGGAGGGTGGCGTCGGTGTAGGTGGTGGAGGTGGAGGTGGTCGTCGCGAGGGGCGTGCCGGGGAAGGCGGCGCCCTTGAGGCGGCGGTAGACGCGGTAACCCGCGAGGTCCATCTCCTTGTTCTTCGCCCAGGTCAGCTTCGCCTTGCCGGTCGTCGCGTCGTACGCCACCGAAGTCCCGGTCGGCGTGAGCGGCTTGACCTTGTCGACGGTCGCGGAGGTCCGGGGCGTGTAGGCGAACTTGACCTTGGCGCTGCCGGTCCAGTTGACGTAGTCGACACGCAGGGTGTGCTTGCCGGACGGGACGGTGACGTTGACGGTCTTGGACACCGTGGAGGAAACGTTCTTCCACAGGTCGATCTTGCGGCTGCCGTCGAGGTACACCCGGATGCCGTCCAGCCCGGAGGCGGCGAGGGAGAACGGCCCGCCGGAGCCGAAGTCCCGGGTCACGCTCCAGCGCACACCGAAGTTGTCGCGCGGCAGACCGGTGGCCGGGGCCCCGCTCCAGCTCTGGTCGATCGCGTCGTCGCAGTCGGTCTTCTTCGGCGTACCGGAGAAGGTGGTGTTCGCGAAGAACTGCCGCTTGAAGACCGGTGAGTTGCAGGTCGTGGCGGCGGAGGCGGGCGTGGCGACGGCGGTGAGCAGGCCGCCCGCGGTGGCGAGTACGACTGCGGTCGCGGCCGCTGCGGTCGTACGTCGGGCTGGGGTCATTCGGTCCTCAGGTCGTGATCAGGACAGCCCGTCCGTGGGCTGTCCTGATCACGACTCTCGAGGAGCTGGGTTGGTTGTACGGGTGCGCGGGCGCGTCGCCGTTACTTCAGTCCGATGGACGCGCAGTCCGCCTTGTACGTGGCCGTGCAGATCTCGGACAGCTGGTAGATCCCGTCGGCGATGACGGTCTCCTTGATGTTGTCCTGGGTCAGGGCGACCACGGGGACCAGCAGGGCCCGGATGTCCTGGTCGGTCGGGCTGTCGACCTGGTCCTGGGTGAGGGAGTCGAACTGGATGTCGTGGCCCTGGACCTTGGCCACGGCCATCTCCGCGGCGCTCTCCGCCTCCTGCGGGTACGACTTGTACACGCTCATGTACTGCTCGCCGCTCACGATCCGCTGGACGCCGTCCAGTTCGGCGTCCTGCCCGGTGAT
Source organism: Streptomyces cyaneus (assembly GCF_004028635.1). GTDB lineage: Bacteria > Actinomycetota > Actinomycetes > Streptomycetales > Streptomycetaceae > Streptomyces > Streptomyces cyaneus. Next base: position 351,522 of record NZ_RQJW01000007.1, read on the forward strand.
CGGCGGCAGCTTGGTCACGCCCGCGGCCTGCAGGGCCTTGATGACACCGGCGGCCATGCCGTCGTTGGCGGAGTAGACGCCCTTGATGTTGTTCAGGCCGATGGACTTGATCGCCTGGGCCATGTTGGCCTGGGCGTTCTCCGGCTTCCAGTCCTTGGTGTCGTAGGACTTGGCGATGTCCACCGAGCCGTTGAGCTCGGAGAGGGCGCCCGCCTTGAACTGCTTGGCGTTGGGGTCGGTGGGCGAGCCGTTCATCATGACGATCTTGTCGGACGAATCGACGCCCGAGCCGCCGTCCATGGCCTCCAGGAGGGTGCGGCCCTGGACCTCGCCGACCAGTTCGTTGTCGAAGGAGACGTAGGCGTCGATCGGTCCCTCGGCCAGGCGGTCGTAGGCGATGACCGGGATCCCGGCGTCCTTGGCCTTCTGCACGCCGTCGGCGATGGCGTGCGAGTCGACGGCGTCCAGCAGGATCACGTCGACCTGGTCGTCGATCATCTTCTGCAGCTGGCTCGCCTGCTTCTTGGCGTCCGCGTCCGCGTTCAGGTAGACGACCTTGCCCTGCTTGTCCGTGAGCTCCTGGACCTTGTTCCGGATGATGGGGTAGTCGAACTTGTCGTAGCGCGTGTTCGCCGTCTCCGGCAGGAGCAGCCCCACGGTGATGTCGTTGCCCTTGGTCGGGCTCGCCTCACTGCTGTCCCCGGTGACGCCCAGTGCCCCGCACGCGGCCAGCGAAAGGGTCATCGTCGACGCGGCGGCCACGGCTGTGGCGGTACGGCGCAGGGGGCGCATGGGACGCATAGAGGAGCTCACTTCTGGTGCCTTCGGGACACGGGCGCGCCATTGCGCCCAGATGTCTGAAAAGACAACGCGTCGGCAACCCTCAGCGTCAAGCGGAACTACTTAACGAGTGCGCAACGCAACGCTCCGCAGTCCATGTAAAGACATGGAGGAATCCCTCCAAACGCCCTTTACGCCCCCTCCATCGAACGTTGACCGAACACCCGACCAAGATCCGTACAACCAACTCCATTCCCCGCGAGTCGTGATCACGACGGCCTCCCGACTGCCGTTCCGCACTCGACCAGGGGATCGAATGAACCCAGCCAGACGCACGACCGCCGCAGCCGCGACGACGGTCGTGCTCGCCGCCGCGGGCACCCTGCTCACGCCACCGCCCGCGTCCGCCGCCGTGACCTGCGCCTCACCCGTCTTCAAGCGGCAGTTCTTCGCGAATACTTCCTTTTCGGGCACCCCGAAGAAGACCGACTGCGACAGCGCGATCAGCGAGAACTGGGGCACCGGCGTCCCGGCCTCCGGTCTGCCGAAGGACAACTTCGGTGTGCGCTGGACCGTGACCCGGGACTTCGGCTCCGGCGGCCCCTTCGCCTTCACCGCCGCCGCCCAGGACGGCATCCGGGTCTACCTCGACGGCGCGCGCAAGATCGACCTGTGGAAGAACGTGTCCGCCACGGTGTCCAAGACCGTCAACGTCACCGTCCCCTCCGGCAAGCACACCCTCCGCGTCGACCACGTCAACCGGTCCGGGTCGGCGAACGTCAAGTTCGGGTACGCACCGAGGACTTCGGCGACCGTCGACAAGGTCAAGCCCTTGCCCCCGACCGGGACTTCGGCGTCGTACGACGCCACGACCGGCAAGGCGAAGCTGACCTGGGCGAAGAACAAGGAGATGGACCTCGCGGGTTACCGCGTCTACCGCCGCCTCAAGGGCAGCGACAGCTGGAAGAAGCTGGCCACCACGTCGGCGGCCTCGTACACCGACACCCCGCAGGCGACGGGCGAGACGTACTACTACGAGATCCGCGCCTACGACAAGGCGGGCAACGAGTCGTCCGGCGGCGCCGACCGTCCGGTCACGACGCCGGACAGGACCCCGCCCGCGGTTCCCTCCGGGACCGCGGTGACGGACGGTCAGCCGGGTGTCTCGGTGTCCTGGAAGGCGGTGCCCGGGGCGACGGAGTACCTCGTGCACCGGCGCTGGGAGGACGACGGCGGCGACAACCCCGTCGTGCAGGTGGCAAGGGTGACGGCCACCTCGTGGCTGGACACCAAGGTCCAGGACCGGCTGATGTACAGCTACTGGATCACCGCGCTGGACGCCGCCGGCAACAAGTCGGCCAGATCGGCGCCCCTCTTCCTCGAGCGCGGCGACTGGGCGCCCTCCGCACCCACCGGTCTGACGGCCGCCGCGCAGGCGGGCAGCGGCATCGCGCTCAGCTGGAAGGCACCCGCCACGCCGATCACGCACGACCTGTCGTCCTACCGGATCTACCGGAACGGCCGACTCATCGACGAGGTCGGCCGCACGCGAACCTCCTACACCGACACCGGCGTCCGGCAGAGCAGGGCGTACACGTACACGGTGACCGCCGTGGACACCCAGGACCAGGAGTCCGCCCCGTCGGCATCGGTCACCGGCACCGCGCCCGCCACGGGGCTCGCCCCAGCCGCCGTCACCGGACTGAGCGGCGTCGTGAACGGCAGCGACGTCGAGCTGCGGTGGGAGCGCAGCCCCGAGGACGACGTCGACCGCTACGACATCTATCGCGCCGTCCAGGTCGACGGCGTCTGGCAGTACGAGAAGTGGGGCGAGCAGTACCAGGTCTGGGACGTCGAGCCGACGGTGTTCCATGCCGTGGAGCTCTACGAGCCGCAGGGCGAGACGTCGCGGTGGGCCGTGGTCGCCGTGGACCGGGCGGGTAACTCCCGCTTCACCAGCGGTGAGGACTTCTCGTACGTCACCGTCACGGAGCCGGTGAGCGCTCCGGAGAGCACCACCTCCTAGCCGATAGTCAAAAATTCACAGGCAAGTCCGTACAACCCATGGCCCGCTCCACGAGTCGTGATCGTCACCAGCCTTCCCCGGCCTACGACGATCACGTCCGAGGAATCCATGAACCCAGCCAGACGCACGACCCCCGCGGCCGCCGCCGCTGTCGTGCTCGCCACCGCGGCCGGCCTGCTCACCACGGCCACCGCACCCTCCGCCGCCGCGACGACCTGCACCTCGCCCGTCTTCAAGCGGCAGTTCTTCGCGAACACCACCTTCTCCGGTACGCCGAAGAAGACCGACTGCGACAACGCCATCGACCAGAGCTGGAGCGGGGCCCCCGCCACCGGTCTGCCCCGCGACAACTTCGGTGTGCGCTGGAGCGTGACCCGGGACTTCGGCTCCGGCGGGCCGTTCTCCCTCGCCGCCTCCGGGCTGGACGGCATCCGCGTCTACCTCGACGGCACCCGCAAGATCGACCTGTGGAAGAACACCTCCACGACCGTCTCCAAGACCGTCAACGTCACCATCCCCGCCGGCAAGCACACCCTGCGCGTCGACTACGTCAACTGGACCGGCAGCGCCAAGGTCAAGTTCGCCTACACGCCGCGCACCTCCGCCACCGTCGACAAGGTCAAGCCCCTCGCCCCGGCCGGCCTGTCCTGGGACTCCTACACCGACGCGGAGAACCTGCCGGTCACCATGCTCGCCTGGGTGAAGAACAAGGAGATGGACCTCGCCGGCTATCGCGCCTACCGGCGCGTGCAGGGCACGAGCACCTGGACCCTGGTGGCCACGACCACCGGCACGACCGTCCACGACAGCACGCCGGCGACGGGGAAGTCGTACTACTACGAGGTCCGCGCCTACGACAAGGCCGGCAACGAGTCCACCGGCACCGCCGACGCGGGCCCCGTCGAGACACCCGACCGCACCGCGCCCGCCGCGCCGGTCCTGACCGCCGAGGGCGTCGAGGCCTCCAACAACCTCTCCTGGACGGCCTCCGCCGACGCGGTCTCCTACCGGGTCTTCCGCAAGACCGACTCGACGACCACGTACACCGAGGTCGCCGACATCACGACCACGACCTACACGGACACCTCGGCCACGTACGGCCGCGCCTACGACTACAAGGTCAGCGCGATCGACGCGGTCGGCAATGCGGCGGCCTCCAACGTCGTGCGCAGCACCCGGACCATCACCCCGCCGCAGAACGTGACGGCGACGGTGCCGAGTTGGGGCGCGGTGTTCACCTGGACCGAGCCGGCCGGCGGTGACACCGCCGACTACGAGGTCTACCGCTCCAAGACCTCGCCGGTGGCCCTGACCTACGACAACCTCACCGACTGCCGCAGCCGCAAGACCAGCACGGACGCCGCCGGCAACACGGTCCGCAGCTGCACGGACTACGACGGCGACCAGGGCGCCACGTACCGCTACGTGATGACCCGGAAGAACACCGCCGGGCGCTGGTCCACGGGTTCCGCGGAGATGACCGTCACCCGGCCCGGCGACGAGATCCCGCCCCCGCCGGTGGCGAACCTGACCGCCGAGCCCCTGGAGTACGGCGTCAAGCTGGACTGGGACGACAGCACGGCGGCGGACCTGGAGAAGTACTGGGTCTACGAGGACCTGTCGTGCTGCGAGCCGGACTACCTCGGCACGGTCCCCGCGGGCACCTCCGAGTTCGTCGTGGGCCCGTCCGTGGCGGACGGCGAGACGCGGACGTACATCGTCGTGGCCGTCGACAAGTACGGCAACTCCCTTACGTACCAGGACGAGGCGGACATCGATGACTGGAGTGGGCCCGTCTCCAAGGTCACCGTCACCGAGCTCGACCTCAGGCCGACGAACGTCCCCGAGGACACCGCGCCCTGCTCCGTGACCACCTACACGACCCTCGGCGACCACGGCGGCATGTACATCGACTGCGCCGACTCGGTGGCCACGGAGGCCGCCGGCATCAACGTGTACCGGTGGGACCGCGCGACGAGCACCTACGTCAAGGTGACGGACGTACCGCTGGCGCCGACCGCCACCAACTACACCGACACCACCATCCCCAGGGGCACTACGGTCTATTACATGCTCTCGGTCGTCGCGGCCGACGGCTCCGAGACCTTCAGCAACGTGGACTCCAGCGTGTCCCTGCCGAGCGGAGCGTGAACCCGATGAAAGCCGCCGCACCCACAGCCGCCGCAGTCGTGCTCGCCACCGCAGGTGGCCTGCTCACCGCGGTCGCCGCGCCCGCCTCCGCCGCCACGACCTGCAACTCACCGGTCTACAAGCGGCAGTTCTTCGCGAACACCACCTTCTCCGGCACCCCGAAGAAGACGGACTGCGACAGCGCGATCAGCGAGAGCTGGGGCGCGGGCGCCCCGGCCACCGGTCTGCCGACGAACAACTTCGGCGTCCGCTGGACCGTGACACGGGACTTCGGCTCCGGCGGTCCCTTCGCGTTCACCGCCGCCGCGCAGGACGGCATCCGCGTCTACCTCGACGGCGTCCGCAAGATCGACATCTGGAAAAACGTCTCGTCGACGGTGACCAAGACCGTCAATCTCACCGTCCCCAAGGGCAAGCACACCCTGCGGATCGACTACGTCAACTGGACCGGCTCCGCCAACGTCAAGTTCACGTACGCCCCGCGCACCTCGGCCACCGTCGACAAGGTCAAGCCGCTGACGCCGCTGGACCCGCTGGTGTCGTACAACACGGCGACCAACGAGACGAAGCTGAGCTGGACGAAGAACCAGGAGATGGACCTCGCCGGCTACCGCGTCTACCGGCGTCTGCGCGGCAGCACCAGCTGGACCAAGGTGGGGACGACCACGGCGACGACCCTCACCAACACGCCGCCCGCGACCGGCGCCGACTACTACTACGAGATCCGCGCTTACGACAAGGCCGGCAACGAGTCCACCGGCACCGCCGACGCGCTGGTCACCAGCATCGTGCTGCAGACGCCCGACCTCACCGCGTCCGCGACCGACACCGGTGCCGAACTGAGCTGGTCGGGGGTGCACGGCGGGGTGATCTACCGCGTGCAGCGAACCGACTTCTACGGCGCCGTCACCAAGTCCTGGGACCTCAAGTACACCCTGAGCCTCACCGACGACACGCTCGCGCGGGGCGAGCCCGTCAAGTACCGGGTGGCGGCGGTGGACGGCTCGGGCCATGTATCGCCGTTCACCGACCTCCAGACGGTGACCCGCCCACTGGCCACACCCCGCGAGCTCACGGCGACCGCGGGCATCGGCAGCGCGACCCTGCAGTGGACGATGAAGCCGGAGGACGCCCCGTACAGCGAGTTCCGTGTCTACCGCTCGACGACACTGCCCGTGAGCACGTCGACGGCCCAGTCGGTGACCTGTACGACCACCTTCACCACCCTCTCCGACGGGTCCCGCCGCTACAGCTGCGGCGACTTCTCCGCCGAGGAGGGCACGACCTACCACTACGCGGTACAGGCCGTGCAGTGGCCCAACCTCTCCCGTCTGTCCAACACCGCGACCATCACCACGCTCACCTCGGACAAGGCCCCGGCCGCCGTCACGGGCCTGACGGCCACGGCGACGGAGTACGGCATCGAGCTGGACTGGGCCGACAACACCGAGGAGGACATGCACCGGTACGTGGTCTACCGGGGCCGGCTGCTCGGCGACCCGGGTGACGAACAGGTGTGCTCCGGCTCGGAGTGGGCGTACCTCTCCCACGCCACCAGCTCCTACCGCGACGTCACGCTCCCCGACGGCGACGAGCTCTGCTACTTCGTGGACGCCCGGGACCAGGCGGGCAACTCCAGTTTCAGGTCGACCGGCAACGCGATCGCGGTCGTCGTGAACGAGCTGGACCTGACCCCGACCGTCGCCACCCCGGAGGGCTCACCGCTCACCGTGACGGCGACCAAGTGGGACCTGGAGGACGCCCGCGTCCACCTCTCCTGGAACGAGCTCGACTCCGCGACCGGCTACGACGTCCACCGCTGGAACCCGGTCAGCAAGCAGTACGAGCTGCTGACGACCACCTCCGACCGCTGGTACTACGACACCACCGCGCCGAAGGGCACCACCCACTTCTACCGGGTGACCGCCCACTTCGCCGACGGCACACAGTCCCTGCCCGGCACCGACCACGTGATCCTGGAGCCATAAGGGGCAGCAAACCAACAGCCGAGGGGCCCGGAGGAATGAACCTCCGGGCCCCTCAAGGCATTTGACGTGCCGTCAGTCCGACGACTGCTGCCGCTTCGGCCGCCACACCACCAGCGCGCTGGTCTGCTGGACCTCCTGGTACGGCACCAGATCCCGGCGGTACGACGCGTGCACCGCCGCCTCGCGCTGCTGCATCGCCGCCGCGGCCCCTTCCACGGCGGCCGTCAGCTCGGCCACCCGGGACTGGAGCGCGGCGACCTGGTTCTCCAGTTCGATGATGCGCTTGATGCCGGCCAGGTTGATGCCCTCGTCCTGCGACAACTGCTGGACGGTGCGCAGCAGTTCGATGTCACGGGCCGAGTAGCGGCGGCCCCGGCCGGCGGTGCGGTCCGGGGACACCAGGCCCAGGCGGTCGTACTGGCGCAGCGTCTGCGGGTGCAGGCCGGAGAGCTGGGCCGCCACCGAGATGACGTAGACCGGGGTCTCCTCGGTCAGTTCATACGGATTGCGTCGACGGCCGTCCATCTCGATCATGCTCCCTTCGCGGCCTGGAACAGCTCCGCCCGCGGGTCCTCGCCCGCGGTCGCCTCGCGATACGCCTCGAGTGCGTCACGAGCCTTCCCCGTCAGGTCCGTCGGAACACTCACCTCGACGGTGACCAGGAGGTCGCCGCGGGTGCCGTCCTTGCGGACCGCGCCCTTGCCCCGCGCCCGCATGGTGCGGCCGTTGGGCGTGCCGGGCGGCAGTTTCAGGGTGACCGGTGGTCCGCCCAGGGTGGGGACCCTGACCTCGCCGCCGAGGGCCGCTTCCGTGAAGGTCACGGGGACGGTCACCGTGAGGTTGTCGTCCTTGCGGCCGAACACCGGGTGCGCCTCGACGTGCACGGTGACATACAGATCGCCGGCCGGGCCGCCGCGCTCACCAGGTGCACCCTTGCCGCGCAGGCGGATGCGCTGACCGTCCGACACCCCGGCGGGGATGCGGACCTGCATGGTCCTGGACGACTTCGCCCGGCCGCTGCCCTTGCACTCCAGACAGGGATGCTCGGCCATCAGGCCGCGTCCCTTGCAGTCCGGGCAGGGGTCGGTGAGGGAGAAGCCGCCACCGGAGCCCCGGGCCACCTGGCCGGTACCGACACAGGTCGGGCACACACGCGGCGTGCCGTTCTTGTCGCCGGTGCCCGCACACGCCTTGCACGGCGACTGCGAGGACATGCGCAGCGGGACCGTCGCCCCCTCGATCGCCTCGGTGAAGCTGAGGCTGACCTCGGTGTCGATGTCCTGGCCGCGCCTGGGCTGGGTCCGGGTCGTGCCCGTGCCGCCGCGATTGAACAGGCCCCCGAAGACGTCACCGAGTCCGCCGCCGAAGCCGCCGGCTCCCCCTTGGCCGCCCTGGGCGCCGCCTCCGAAGAGGTCGCCCAGGTCGAAGTTGAAGGAGCCGCCCGCGCCGCCCGGCCCCGGACGGAAGCCGCCGTTGCCGAAGAGGGCGCGTGCCTCGTCGTACTCCTTGCGCTTCTTGGGGTCGCCGAGGATGTCGTTCGCCTCGGAGATCTCCTTGAAGCGCTCCTCAGCCTTGGCGTTGCCCTTGTTGGCGTCCGGGTGGTACTCGCGAGCGAGCTTGCGGTACGCCTTCTTGATCTCGGCCTCGGTGGCGTCCTTGGGGACGCCGAGGACCTTGTAGAAGTCCTTCTCGATGAAGTCCTTGGTGCTCATCCTCGACGCCCCTCCTCTCTCCTCGGTTCAACGTCAGCCCTCGTCCGGGCCACCGCTCTCCTTGTCGTCGGCCGCCTCGGTCGCCTCGTCGGCCTTGACCGTCTGCGCGCCCGGCTGGGGCTCGGCGACGGCCACCCGCGCGGGGCGGATGGTGCGCTCGCCGATGCGATACCCGGGCTGCAGGATCGCCACGCAGGTCGTCTCGGTGACGTCCGGCGCGTAACTGTGCATCAGGGCCTCGTGGATCGTCGGGTCGAAGGGCTCGCCCTCCTTGCCGAACTGCTGCAGACCCATCTTCGCCGCGACGGTCTCCAGCGACTCCCCGACGGACTTGAATCCGCCGACGAGTTCGCCGTGTTCCCGCGCGCGGCCGATGTCGTCGAGCACGGGCAGGAGCTCGGTCAGGAGGTTCGCGATGGCGATCTCCTTGACCGTGATCCGGTCGCGCTCGACGCGGCGGCGGTAGTTCTGGAACTCGGCCTGGAGCCGCTGGAGGTCCGCGGTGCGCTCTTCGAGCGCCTTGCGCACCTGGTCCAGCTGGGCCGTCAGACCGGCGATCTGTGCTGATGCGTCCCCGGCCGGGGCCGCCCCCTCCTGGGAAGCGGCCGCCGACTCGGCGTCTTCAGAGGTGGCGCCGGAGGGGACGTCAGGCTTCTCGTCGAAGCCCGGGGTCTCCTCCGTCACGCGGCACCGTCCTTGCGCTCGTCGTCCACGATCTCGGCGTCCACGACGTCGTCGTCAGCGGTCTTGGCACCGGCACCACCCTGGGTGGCGCCCTCCGGACCGCCGGCGGCCTGCGCGCCCTGGGCGTCGGCGTACATGGCCTGGCCGACCTTCTGCGAGACCGCGGCGACCTTCTCGGTGGCCGTGCGGATCTCGGCGGTGTCCTCGCCCTTGAGCGCGGTCTTCAGCTCCTCGACGGCGGCCTCGACCTCGGTCTTGACCTCGCCGGGGACCTTGTCCTCGTTGTCCTTGAGGAACTTCTCCGTCTGGTAGACGAGCTGCTCGCCCTGGTTGCGGGTCTCGGCGGCCTCGCGACGACGGTGGTCCTCGTCCGCGTACTGCTCGGCCTCCTGGCGCATCCGGTCGACCTCGTCCTTCGGCAGCGAGGAGCCGCCGGTGACGGTCATCTTCTGCTCCTTGCCCGTGCCGAGGTCCTTGGCCGTGACGTGCATGATGCCGTTGGCGTCGATGTCGAAGGACACCTCGATCTGCGGGACGCCACGCGGCGCCGGCGGCAGACCGGTCAGCTCGAACATCCCGAGCTTCTTGTTGTACGCCGCGATCTCGCGCTCGCCCTGGTAGACCTGGATCTGCACGGAGGGCTGGTTGTCCTCGGCGGTGGTGAAGATCTCGGACCGCTTGGTCGGGATAGTCGTGTTGCGCTCGATGAGCTTGGTCATGATGCCGCCCTTGGTCTCGATACCGAGGGACAGCGGGGTCACGTCGAGGAGCAGGACGTCCTTGACCTCACCCTTGAGGACACCGGCCTGGAGCGAGGCGCCGATGGCGACGACCTCGTCCGGGTTCACACCCTTGTTGGCGTCCTTGCCGCCGGTCAGCTCGCGCACGAGCTCGGCGACGGCGGGCATACGGGTGGAGCCACCGACGAGGACGACGTGGTCGATCTCGTTGATGGAGACGCCGGCGTCCTTCATGACGTTGAAGAACGGGGTCTTGCAGCGCTCCAGCAGGTCGGCCGTCAGCTGCTGGAACTGAGCCCGGGTGAGCTTCTCGTCCAGGTGCAGCGGGCCCTCGGCGGAGGCGGTGATGTACGGCAGGTTGATCGAGGTCTCGGTGGAGCTCGACAGCTCGATCTTGGCCTTCTCGGCGGCCTCGCGGAGGCGCTGGAGGGCCATCTTGTCCTTGGCGAGGTCCACGCCGTGACCGGACTTGAACTGCTGCACCAGGTAGTCGACGACGCGCTGGTCCCAGTCGTCACCACCGAGGTGGTTGTCACCGTTGGTGGCCTTCACCTCGACGACGCCGTCGCCGATCTCCAGCAGGGACACGTCGAAGGTGCCGCCACCGAGGTCGAAGACGAGGATCGTCTGGTCGTCCTTGTCGAGGCCGTACGCGAGCGCTGCCGCGGTGGGCTCGTTGACGATGCGCAGGACGTTCAGACCGGCGATCTCGCCGGCCTCCTTCGTCGCCTGACGCTCGGAGTCGTTGAAGTACGCCGGGACGGTGATGACCGCGTCGGTCACCTTCTCGCCCAGGTAGGACTCGGCGTCCCGCTTCAGCTTCTGGAGGATGAAGGCGGAGATCTGCTGCGGGTTGAAGGGCTTCCCGTCGAGCTCCATCTTCCAGTCGGTGCCCATGTGGCGCTTCACGGACCGGATGGTCCGGTCCACGTTGGTGACCGCCTGACGCTTGGCGACCTCGCCGACGAGCACCTCACCGTTCTTGGCGAAGGCGACGACGGAAGGCGTGGTCCTGGCGCCCTCTGCGTTGGTGATGACGGTGGGCTCGCCGCCTTCAAGAACGCTGACGACGGAGTTAGTCGTGCCCAGGTCGATGCCGACCGCACGTGCCATGGTTGATTCCTCCAGCTGACTTGAGTGGAACGGACTCAAGTGTGCATGACGGCCCCCGCCCGGTCAACAGAGCTGAGTCGACCCCACTCAACTCTTATCCGTTCCTTACACGCAACTGGGCTCTGACCTGCGTAGATGTCGCCTGGGCGGGCGGCCGAGGGGAACCCCCTACGGGGAATGAGGGTTGACGCCGAGGCGCATAGGGCTTGATCAACAAGAGCGCCAACACGGCGACGAGGGCACCCGCCCCCACCCAGAACACCGCCGACTCGGCGATCCATCCCATATGCACGAGAACACCGACGAGCACCCCGGAAAAGGCGGCCCCACCCAGCAAGACGGTCGCGGCCGGCGGAGTGAGGCCGACCCGGCGCAGACGATGAGCGAGATGGTCGGGTCCGCCCCGCAGCAACGGCCGCCCGGCCAGCCGGCGGGACAGCACCACCAGGAGGACATCGGCGGTGGCGAGCGCGGTGAGCGCGTAGAGCACACCCACGCTCGAGGCCACCTCGTGCCCGGTACGGGTCATCACGGCCGTCGACGCCAGCACGAATCCGACGAACAGGGACCCGCACGCCCCGAGCCCGATCCGCGCGGGATGCCAGTTGTGCATGAGGAATCCGGTCAGGGCGGCGGCCAGCACGCTCAGCAGCACGGCCAGTTCGTCCATCACCTCGGCCGCCGCCAGCAGCCCGACACCGAAGGCGGTGACGACCCCGACGGTGCCGGCCAGCCCGTCCGCATGGTCCAGCGCCTTGAAGCCGACGGCGACGAGGACGATCCAGCCGACGGCCGGCACCCCGAGCAGGAAGCCCGTCTCGCCGTACGGCACCACGCAGGCCGCCGCCACGGCCGTACCGCCCACCAGGAACCGCGCCTTCACCCGCCGTACGTCGGCGACCAGCCCGAGCACGGCGACGGCGCCCGCGGCCATCAGCAGCCGCTCGATCTCGGGACCCAGCGGGGCGAAGCCCGTCCACTCCCCCGCGGCGACGACCAGGCAGGTCACGAGCACGACGCCGGCCCCACCGAGCAACGGCAGCGGCCGCTGGCGCCGACGGTCGACGATGCCGAGGCGCAGAGCGGGCAGCCGGAGCAGCGCCGCGAGGAAGGCGGCGAGGAGAAGAGAGGTGGTGGCGGCTGCGATCCCGTAAAGCACGGGGCTAGGTTAGTGCCGTATATACCATTTCGGGATGAATAACACGATCGGTTCTTAAGGCAACCCTCAGCGACTCACATCACTCCGCACCTGGCTACAGTGCGACAGAGGATGCGGGTAGTCTCAGACGGACTGATTAAGTTACCGCTTAGTAATGTCCGCTCAGTAATGTCGAGGACCCCCTCGAACCACCCCTCGCAGGCCCGAGGAGCCCCGAAATGCAACTCGCCGCGATCATCGTGTCGCTGGTGCTGACCGTGGTCGGCGTTGCGCTGCTCGCACGCGCCATCGGCCAGTTCGTCCGGTACTTCAAGCTCGGCCAGCCGGTGCCCGCCGGTACCCGGACCGACAACCCCTACCAGCGCAGTGTGACCCTGGTGCGGGAGTTCCTCGGCCACACCCGCATGAACAGGTGGGGCATCGTCGGCTTCGCCCACTGGTTCGTGGCCGTCGGCTTCCTGACGCTGCCGCCGACCCTGGCGCAGGCGTTCGGCCAGCTCTTCCAGGCCGACTGGACGCTGCCGATCATCGGCGGGTTCCTGCCGTTCGAGCTGTACATCGAGTTCATCGGCGTGATGACGATCCTGGGCATCGCCGTCCTGATGGTCATCCGCCTGCTGAGCCTGCCGTCCCGGGCCGGCCGCAAGTCCCGCTTCGCCGGCTCCAAGGCCGGTCAGGCGTACTTCGTCGAGTACGTCATCCTCACCATCGGCCTCGCGATCTACGTGCTGCGCGGCCTTGAGGGCGCGATCCACCACGTGGAGCACTACGAGGCCGCGTACTTCGCCTCGTACCCGCTGGTCCTGGCCTTCAAGGGCCTGAGCGTCTCCACTCTCCAGACCCTGGTCTACTTCACCGCGATGGTGAAGATCAGCACCTCGTTCATCTGGATGATCGTGGTCTCGCTCAACACCAACATGGGCGTGGCCTGGCACCGCTTCCTGGGCTTCCCGAACATCTGGTTCAAGCGCAACGCGACGGGTGAGACGGCCCTCGGCGCCCTGCAGCCCATGACCTCCGGCGGCAAGCCGATCGACTTCACCGACCCCGGCGAGGACGACGTCTTCGGTGTCTCCCAGGTCGAGCAGTTCTCCTGGAAGGGCCTGCTGGACTTCTCCACCTGCACCGAGTGCGGTCGCTGCCAGTCGCAGTGCCCCGCCTGGAACACGGGCAAGCCGCTCTCCCCCAAGCTCCTGATCATGTCGCTGCGCGACCACGCGCACGCCAAGGCGCCGTACCTGCTGGCCGGCGGCGGCAAGACGATGGAGGGCGAGGAGAAGGCATCCGAGGAGCAGCTCAAGGACGTCCCCGCGGCCGCCCTCGCGGAGGCCGAGCGCCCGCTGATCGGCACCGCCGAAGAGAACGGCGTCATCGACCCGGACGTCCTGTGGTCCTGCACCACCTGCGGCGCCTGCGTCGAGCAGTGCCCCGTCGACATCGAGCACATCGACCACATCGTCGACATGCGCCGCTACCAGGTGATGATCGAGTCCGCGTTCCCGTCCGAGGCGGGCACGATGCTCAAGAACCTGGAGAAGAAGGGCAACCCCTGGGGCCTGGCGAAGAAGCAGCGCCTGGAGTGGCTGAAGGAAGTCGACTTCGAGGTGCCGGTCGTCGGCAAGGACATCGAGGACCTCACCGAGGTCGAGTACCTGTACTGGGTCGGCTGCGCCGGCGCCCTGGAGGACCGGGCGAAGAAGACCACCAAGGCCTTCGCCGAGCTGCTGCACATGGCGGGCGTCAAGTTCGCGATCATGGGCGGCGACGAGAAGTGCACCGGTGACTCCGCCCGCCGCCTCGGCAACGAGCCCCTGTTCCAGGAGCTCGGCATGGAGAACGTCGCCGCGCTGAACATGGCGTTCGGCGAGGAGATGGACGACGAGGGCAACGTCACGCCCGAGTCGAAGAAGCCGAAGTCGGCGAAGAAGATCGTCGCGACCTGCCCGCACTGCCTGAACACGATCGGCAACGAGTACCCGCAGATCGGCGGCGACTACGAAGTCATCCACCACACCCAGCTGCTCCAGCACCTGGTGGACGAGGGCAAGCTGGTCCCGGTCACCCCGGTCGAGGGCATCATCACGTACCACGACCCCTGCTACCTGGGCCGCCACAACAAGATCTACACGCCTCCGCGCGAGATCATCGCCAGCGTCCCGGGCATCCGCAACGAGGAGATGCACCGCCACAAGGAGCGCGGCTTCTGCTGTGGCGCCGGTGGTGCGCGGATGTGGATGGAGGAGCGGATCGGCAAGCGCATCAACAACGAGCGCGTCGACGAGGCCCTCTCGACCAACCCGGACATCGTCTCCACCGCCTGCCCGTTCTGCCTGGTCATGCTCACGGACTCCGTGAACGGCAAGAAGAACGAAGGCAAGGCCAAGGAGTCCATCCAGGTCGTCGACGTCGCCCAGCTGCTGCTGGAGTCGGTCAAGACGCCGGTGGACCCCGAGGACACGGCACAGACGGAGAGTGAGCCGGAGCCCGAGCCGGTGAAGTAACCGCCACGGCCGCTTTGTCCGGCCCTGTTCGGCCCTGTTCGGCGCCCCCTGCCCTGTTGTACGAGGGCAGGGGGCGCCGTCGTACGTCAGCCGAAGCCGCGTCAGCCGAAGCCGCGCAGCGACGTGAGGACGTACCCCAGCAGGACGAGGCAGCAGCTGCCGACGGCGAGGAGCATCTGCACAAGGCTCGGCTGGCTTCCGAGCAGCAGGGGACTCCAGCCCCAGAACACCAGCACGGCGAGCGCGGTGCGTACCGTCTGGAACGGCGCCGCCCAGGCCACCTCCTGGAGGTCGTCGGCGTCGGGCACGAGGGAGAACACCAGGGCCATGACCGCGCCGATCAGCCCGACGACGATGAAGGCGATCAGCGAGCCCAGGCCCATCTCGTCGTCCTGGAAGGCCTTCCAGCGGTTCGCGGCGATCGTAGGCAGGTCCTTGCTCTCATTGGCGTAACCGCCGAGGCCGGGGTCGGACCGGGCCCACAGGACGTCGAGTTCGGTGCCCTTGCCGGGCTGCTCGTAGGTGAACGCGCCGCGCACGGTGAGCCGTTCGGCACCGCCGGGCACCGAGACCACGAGCCGGGAGGCGTACCCCTTCACGCCACCCTCGTCGTTCAGCTCCTTGCGGGTCGACTGCCGTTCCACGACCGTCGCGGTGCTCACCTCGGCGCCCGCGTCGCGTAGCGCGTCGAGCTTCTCGCCCGCGTTGGAGGAGGTCAGCAGGGCGACGGCGAACACGGCGGCGGAGAACGCCACGAGCACCCAGAGGGCGCCGGTGCGAAGCTTGACCCAGAAGTCGTCCATGAACCCGTCGTCCGCGGGCTCACCCCGCAGCACCCACAGCGCGGCCACCCGCACCACCGCACACCCCACGGCGACGGCACCCCACACGAACGGCTCGCGCCAGGGCCGTGCCATCGCGGCGGCCCCGAGCAGCCACCAGCACGCTACGGCCGCAGCGATCCACCCCACGAGCGCGCAGAGCCGTACGATCCACACCAGCGCAGTGCGCATGTGCCCTCCCCGGAACGGCAA
Source organism: Streptomyces cyaneus (assembly GCF_004028635.1). Taxonomy (GTDB): domain Bacteria; phylum Actinomycetota; class Actinomycetes; order Streptomycetales; family Streptomycetaceae; genus Streptomyces; species Streptomyces cyaneus. The sequence goes on from NZ_RQJW01000007.1 coordinate 367,410, forward strand.
CCCCCATTGCCGCGACGCCGGGCACTGTACGGCAGAACTGATCAGGAAGGACCCAAGGCGTGATCATCTTCGGTACCAAGGGCTACCTCTACCAGCTGGCGATACTCACGCTGGTGTGCGGCCACTGCGGGAACCCCTCCGCACACACGCTCAGGAAGCGCGTCACGAAGTTCACGCTGTTCTTCGTGCCGCTGTTCCCGATCTCGACGAAATACGCGACGCAGTGCACCTTCTGCGGCGCCGAGCAGAAGGTGACCAAGGAGCAGGCGGAGCAGCTCCAGACGCAGTCCGCCGCCGGCGGCGGTTACGGCGGTCAGCAGCAGTACGGGCAGCCGCAGCAGCCGTACCAGTCCTGACCCCCGCCCGGCTACGACCGCGGTTGCTTGGGCCCGTTCACCGTGTCAGCGGCGTGCCGGGGGCCGGGCCGCGACGAGAACTGGCCGACGAGCTCGCGAAAGCAGACCAGGGCGGTGATCGGCGGAATTCCGACGACCACCATCGCGAGCAGAGAATGCGGTGACTGGCCGATGCACAGAGCCACCGCCGTGCCCGAGGAGACGAGCATGACAGCCCAGGACCGGCGGGCGGTTCGGCGCTGAACGGCTGCTCGCAGAATGGACAGCCCCGCCAGCAGCCACGGACCGTACACCGTCAGCGGCCACCAATGGGCCAGCTTCGGCGAGACCACGAGCAGCGCGATGGAGCGCAGCTGATCGTATGAATACGAAATTGACCAGGTGAGCATCGTGCCCGCACACAGGGTGATGAGTGTGACCAGGACCGCGACAGTGATGATCTTCGGGTTCTTGGGGAGGACGTGAGCGCTGGGCTGAGGCCGCCGTCGATGGACCGGGCGGGGCAGCGGCCGGTCACTGTCCGGCGAGGGTGCGGCGGGAGCCGGAGCGGGAGCAGGATCCAGGCCCTGCCCCGGGAGCCCGGACAGCCCCGACAGCCCTGGCACCGTCAGGCCCTGCGTGGTGTTCAGCATCTGGGCCAGCTCTTCATCCAGATCCCAGCCGCCCGACGACGAGACCGCCGAATCAGGGACGTGCCAGAGGTTCTGCATGTCGAGCTGTTGCGTGTAATGAGGCTGTTCGTCGACCGCTTCGTAGTCGGTTCTCATTTTTAGAACTTCTCCCCCTCCATCGCGGCACGAAGATATTCACTCTCCATACGGCTGATGGTTCTGAGAAAGTCATCGAGCAGATCAGAGCAGTGCGTGATGCCTTCCGCAGCGGTCAGATCAACTGCCTGCCGCAAGCGGAACGGATGATCCTCATCTACATGTGTTTCCCGCCAAGTCACGCCCACATCAACGAGCGCCACGCCGTGCAGGACATCTGGCATTCGGGGGAATATCCGTCAACGGTGATTATCTGGAATATCCAACGACTGGGCCCGTACGGTGAAATTCAGAATATGTGTGATGCGGTGTTATTGATATCCGGCAGTCCGCTTCGGGGACCCTCGCGTGCGCGCTAGCGTGGTGATCATGGCGGACTGGGCGATACGGCAGGCATCGGTGTCGGACGTGGAGGCGGTGGCCGAGTTGCGTGCCGTGGTGCTGCGGGCGGATCTGGAACGGCTCGGGCGGTACGACGAGCAGCGGGTGCGGCAGCGGCTGCGGGACGGCTTCGACCCGGCCCACACCTGGGTGATCGAAGTGGGCGGCGCCTTCGCCGGCTGCGTGGCGCTGCGACCGGACGAGGACGCCCACTGGCTGGAGCACTTCTATCTGGCCCCGCAGCTTCAGGGCAGCGGCATCGGCTCGGGCGTGCTGCGCGAACTGCTGGAGCGGTGCGACCGCCGTGGTGTCCTCGTCCGGTTGAACGTGCTGCAGGGCAGTGCGGCCCAACGGCTGTACGAACGGCACGGGTTCACGGTCGAGACGGAGGATGCGGTGGACGTGTTCATGCGTCGGCCGATTGGCGTGGGCCGGCCCGGTGAGGCGTCCCCGTCGGTGCCGTGAGGTGTCAGTCCTGGCGGATGACGTCCGTGCCCGGGCCGCCCGACAGGGTGTCCCGGCCCGGGCCGCCGTAGGCAGGCTTGCGCCCCGTAGCGGAGGCGAAGCCCAGCCATGTGTGGCGGTTGCCCCACCAGCACCAGCCGACCTTCGGGGCGTTGCGCCGCTCCCGGCCGTCGCGCCCCGTGCCGTTGCTGATCCAGATCGCCGGGGTACGGGCGTCCAGGGTGCCGTTCGCCTTGCGCAGCCGGGAGCCGATGGTCATGAAGCAGCGGTTGCGCTCGAGGATGGCCGGCTGCTGGAGCACCCAGTGGATGCCTTCGGTGAGGAGCAGCGGGGTGCGGTCCTCCTTGGTGAGGGCGGGCAGCGCCTCTTCCGGACTCCAGTTGGCCATGCGGTCACCGCGGTCGACGCCGGTGACGACGTAGAGGGGAGCGTCGGGCACGTCGACGGCGTCGGGGGCGAAACGGTCGACGTCGGGCATGTCGACGACGACGAAGCCGGGCTTGCCGTCGTGACGGAGCAGCGGTGCGAGGGCGGAGGCGGGGGCGCGGTCCGGGTGGACGGCGAGCAGCGCGTCGCCGCCTCCGCTGCCGGCGCCTTCAGCGAAGGTGCGGAGCTGGTCGGCGGGTATCCCCGCGAGCTCGTGCACCCCGAGCTCGATCAGGCGCTCTGCCTGGGTGGTGAGCGGCGGGAGCGAGGTCGTGGTGGCGTTGGACGAGCTGTCGGTCACAGGGCTCCTCGGTTCGCGGTTGGGGCGGGGGCTGGGGCAGCGGCGGGGCGGACCTGAGGTCAACGAGGTGGTCTGCCGGAATGTTCCCGGTAATCGCGGCCGCCCAGGGACTGTCGCCCCCTCTCGAACGCGTGCATGATTACCCAGTTGTTGACTCTGGTGCTGACGAGGTGAGCGGTGCGTACGCGAAGAAGCGGGAAGTGTACGGCGGCCATGACCGGCACCCTCGGCGCCCTCGCCCTCCTCGCCTCAGCCGCCTGCGGCCCCACCCAGCACAGCGACAAGGCCGAGCCGGCCCCGCACACCCCCGTCCACATAGCCGACGCCCCCGCCCAACTGCCCGTCCCCCACGGCAAGGGCAGCAAGACCCCCGACGACTTCAACGGCGACGGCCACCGCGATCTCGTCCTCAACGACCTGGTCAAGTCCCAGGCCCACGCCGACGACCCGGGCATCGGCATCGTCTACAGCAGCGACCGCGGACTCACCCCAGGCGCACGGCAGTTGCTCAGCCCTCAGCGCCATGCGGCCCCGACGAAGGGCCAGCTCCCCGCCGTCTTCGACGCCGAAGCGACCTGCGACCTGGACGGGGACGGCTTCACGGACCTCGTCATCTCCACCGACCCGCCCTACGACGGCCAGGGCCGGCCCCCCGTGCCGTTGCAGCTCCTCTACGGCTCCCCGAACGGCCTCACCGGCAAGGCGGTCAAACTCACCGTCCCCGCCTCCGCCCGCGCCGGCAACGACTGGCCCGACCAGCCGGTGTGCGGCGACTTCGACGGCGACGGCGCGCAGGACCTGGTCGTGCACGCCTCGGACGTCCAACTGACCTTCCTGCGCGGCCCGTTCACCCGCAAGGGCAAGCCCCGAGCCGCAGCCGCCCCCATCCCGGCGCCCGGCAACGCCCCCACAGGCCCGGCAGCCGACGTCGACAACGACGGATACGACGACCTGGTGGTCCGTACGGCACAGGGCAGGGGCAAATCAGCAGTGGTCCTCGGCGGCCCGACCGGCCCCACCCGCACCGGAGTCGTCCTCCCCACCGGCATCGACACAGCCCTCGGAGCCTTCGGCAAGGGCAAGACCGCCCTCGACGCGGCGATCGGCACGATGAACGGAACATCCCTGCGCTACGACCTCCCGGCAACGGCCGCCCGCGGAACCCTCGCAGTCCCCGGCTCCGTCCTCGACGCCGCCGACTTCGACGGCGACGGCCTGAGCGAACTCGTCTCCAGCGGCTCGCAGTTGCGGGTCTTCCGAGGCCGTACGACAGGAATCGCGGCGGCGGGCATGGTGACCGTGCAGCCGCCCGCGCGGGGCACCACGCGGGTGGTGACGGTCGGCGACTACGACGGGGACGGGCGGGCGGACCTGGTGGTACGGACGTTCGTCGGCGAGACGAAGGACACGGTGGCCGTGTACCCGGGGTCGAAGAAGGGGCTGGTGGCGGCGGAACCGTCGGTCAGGTTCTCCAGCTCGGAGTTCCTGGCACGGTAGCCACAAGCTCCGCTGGGGACTAACCGCCGATGCCGCCGAACTCGAAGCGCTCACCCAGCTCGCGGAACCGTGCCCCGGCGCGACCGTGACCTACCAACCCGCGGCGTAGAGCCCAGAGCCTGGGAAGCCCGTGCCGCGCCCCGGGACTGGCTGACCATCCGCTCTCCCGACGCCGGAGCGCCCTCGCGGCTCGACACGAGGGCGCTTCTGGAAGTCTCGGTCCCCGGGGCCCGGGACCCGGGGACCGGGGGCCCGCCGGCTACTGCTTCACCGGTCCGGACTCACTTACTTCACATCGACGAAGTCGGGCAGGCCGGACCGGGCTTGGGTGAGGGACGTACCCGCGAAGTCGTAGCGGTACTGGCCATCCACCGTCGCCTTCACAGTGGTCGTGGCCCAGCCGTTCCGGTCGGTCTTGACCTTCTTCAGCGTGGTGAAGGCGCCGCTCGTGCCCTTGCGGAACTGGAGCAGCACCTGGTGCCCGATGAGGGGCACGTCCTTGTGCTTCTCCCAGCTGGCGACGATCATCCGGGCCTTGACCGTGAGGTCCTTGCCCTTCTTCACCGGCTCCGGGGTGGCGTTGGCCAGCGAGAGGTGCGTCTTGCGCTTGATGCGTGCCAGGGGCATGTAGTCCTCGCGGGTGACGTTGCCCTCGCCGTCGACGGCCACGAAGTTTATGCCCCAGGCGCCTGCGAGGGCGTTGCTGCGGACGTTCGTGTACGGGTCGGCGATCATGAAGGCCTCGCACTTGGACCAGTACTCATCGACCTTCACACAGTTGCTGGACCCGACCGGCGCGATGCGCCCGTCGACTTCCGCCTCGGTCGCTCCGTGCTGCAGCTCGAACGACACACTCTGGATGCCCGACGGGTCGTGGACCATCGCGGAGATCGGGAACTTGATCTTCCGTGCGGCCTCGACGACAACGGTGGAGTCGCGGTTCTGGTTGACCTCGATGTCCCTGATCTGTGTGGGTGCGTCGTCGCGCTCGGCCCCGGCGGCCGGAACGGCGAGAGTGGTGACGGCCAGGGCGGCGCCGAGGGCGGCGGCGGTGGCAGCGGCGACAGTGGCGCGTATGCGCATGGTGTGGTTTCCCCCACGCTTGATGAATTGAGTGGTGACTTCACCCGCATCAGACAGAGGGGGCGTGTGGGGGGTTGTGCACTATTGCCGACCCGACCCATCCCTTAACCCTGACTTCTCCTTGGGTTGGCAGGATTACCGTCTTCCGTCCAACTTCCTTACGCGCGAGACGAATTCGGGAGCACAAGCAGAAGCGAGGGAACAGCCGGACCGGGACTTCCTCAAGCGCTGATCACGACCCAATCGACCGACTGAGGGCCCACAGCGGGCCCGGGCCGTGAGGATGCCCCCGATCCACGCCATGAGCGCAGGTCGGGGGCGTGATCACGAAAACTGCTTCTTCTTGCCCTGGGCCTCACTACCGATCTTGAAGAGCTGGGTTTTAGCAGGTGGGAGCCTGGGTCAGCTTCCTGCGGCCTGCCGTCGTTGGTCGTCATTGGCGCCTCGGACGGCCCAGGGACGGCCCGGATCCCGGGCTACCCCACAACGCGACCTACTGATCCGTAGCTCTACAGAGATCGGTCGTTGAAGGCCATACAGGTTGTGGGGACGGCTGTGAGGTCTGATGTCGGACGATGACGGTCGTTGGGGTTGCTGTACTTCGTTGCTGCAACAGCAAGATCCCAGTCGGGATGAGCGCGTATTGAGCGGGAGCAGCTCGAACGGCTACTGGGCGGTGGTGACGATACGTCGCCGACCGCCCCGCCTGCTCTCTGAAGCGATCGCACTCCGCGCTGCAGCACCGTGACACCGACGGTCAGAGCACTTCTGAGTGATGAGGTCGATCAACAGGGCCGCATCGATTCGAACGAGATATGCGTGAGGGCACTTGATTGCACTGCAATGATGCGCTCGTAAGACGCTTCCTTTTCATAGGGCATCAGCGAATCTGCGCATGCGTCCATGAGTCCCAGCAAAAGTGTCTGACTAGGGGGAAGGTGGTCTAGCGCGATCTGTCGGATGACCTCCCCATATTCGATTTCTCGAAGATTGATAGCTTCGATCAAATGAGAGAGGATCTCCTCTGCCTCCTCCACTGTTTCAGCACATCGAGAGAAAGACCGCGCAATGGCCATCGCACGCTTATGGCGCGAGTCCGCTGAACCTAGAAGGCGAATCATCTCCCATTCAAGATTTATGCGCCGCTTGAGGGGTTCAGGTTTTTCACGAGAAGGATCGCAGATAACCAGAGAGCCCAACCCAGGCCAACGTGCAAAATCGGAAGCCCACTTTTCTGCCAATACATCAGGCGCATCTGGGCACCAGACACGTCCCATCATGTAGGCGCGCGCGATCTCATCAATGACCGTAAGCCATTCGTCGTCCAGCGGAGCACTCCGAATCCAATTCAGGCTGGCGAAATGACGTCTTGATTCTACATCCCTGTAAAGCTCCCTCACTTGCTGCGGCGTGAGCGGGAAATGTTCTGACTCCTCATAGATAGGGTGCGCCATTGCGGCCATAAAGAACCTTGCTAGTTTGCGACGCGCAAGCAAGTCTGGAATATTGGCAACGAGGTTGGCCAGCTCACTGATCTTTGGCGCAAGCGTCTGCATGGCGCCCCTACGGATCCCGATTGATGTAAGCGTGGCGGCAGCCACGGGGAGGAACGGCTTTCGTTCAACCCGCCAGTCCTCGAACCCATTGCCCAGAATGGCTAGTTGCTCAGCTTTCCATGATCTTTCGAGGGCGCGCCAGTCGCTAACATCACCCAACGCTCCAGCTGAAATCAGGTCGCTGGCCTGGCTTGCATCTCCGACATCCGAGCAAAATTGCAAGGCGTACCAGATGATCCAAGGGAAATATGTAGCCGCATTGACCGTAAAATGTTCTTTATACGGAGCAATGGCTCTAACGACTGCCCCCAAAGACTCACTGCTCGGGTGCATTCCGAACATGTAAACATGATGCAGCCAGTGACTTTCCGGGAATCCGTCTGCGATCGCTTCATTAAGCGCGTCCGCACGATAATCCACTGGGATGACACTTAGGCGCACTCGGCCAGCAAGGTGGAGAGAAACAGGTTCTGCATCTTTGCGGGAAAAGAATTGAAGAACTGAGAAAGCCCACGGCGCGGAAGGAAACGGCTTCGCTTGCGGACTAACATATCGCCAATTGCTGAGACCGCCTCCACTGAGGGCTGCAGATACCGTGTTCTCGGGGTATTCCATGCACCGAGAGGCAAGATTGATGATGGCCCAATTATCCAGAGAGACACCAGCCTCGAATACCTTAAGCTGCACTTCCGGCGACGCGCCGACGTAGATCAACTCAAGCTTTTCCCGCGCCCACTCGTCACCGAGAGATGCTCTAGTGCCGAGAAAATCGAGTACGGCGCGCTCGGGAATCCTGTTTTCGTGTATCTCGGTGGCCAGGAACTCTCGGACGATCTCCATGCCTTGCTCACTGATTGAGGCGGCAAGAAGCCTTACATGTTGAGAGACAGGAAGGGTCAAGAGTTTGAGAGCCTGCTCAACCAGAGTCCTCTCATAGCGCGGAGCTCGGACCATACCGTCGTTCAGAATTTCGACGGCTAGGCGAGATCCAGTAAGGGCTCGACGTTGCAGAGCGCCGAATGACTCAGAGATGGTGTTTAGTTCAGATACGAGGAAGATGACGTTGTCGCGCAAGGTTCGCCGGTGGGCGAAGATATTTCCAAGGGCGAATAGCAGGACGTTACGCCAGTGCGAACTGACCGACATTTCTCGAAGCCGGGCCGCAATATGCTCTTCACCGCAGTTCATTAGTGCATCAGCTGCCCAGAACTCCTGCAGAGATCGAATTTCGAAGCTGACTTCTCCACCCCGTGAAGGGACCAAGAAGACCAGTCTGTCGGTGGCCGCAGTGCTAATCGCGTCGGTTAGGTTTGAAAGCCTATCACCTGCATGCCCTTCTTCCGCCAATCTCTCTTTGATGATGACGTTCAGCTCGTCGAGTGTAAGGCGAGATTCTGTCTCTCCAGAACGTTCGCTTCGGGTCTGCAGCAGCAGCCCTACGTCTGCATGGATGAAATTGATGTCGCCAGCATGGTCGCGAAGCAAATTGCTCGCGTTTCCCTCCTTCTCCAACTCGCGCTCGTAAATTACGCGATAATAATCGGCGAATAGTGTATAGCGGTCCTTCGGTGCTTTTCCTACCCTGTCCAACAGAACTGCCATGATCGTAACCTGCAAGGGCGTTGTCATAAGGTGAGCTGTAGATGGCTCGGCTGCTGCTTGCTCCAATCGAGACATGAGAATAGGTACACGGTCCGCTGATGCACCGTACCGAGCGTGCGCCAGTTTTAGTCCGTACGACAGCGCATTTGATGTGGTCAGCGGATTGAGCGCATAGTGTGTGAAGTGCTTGGGCGAGAACTCATCCGTATAGCCTTGCGGACGAGTCGTCGCCACGAGCACCAAGTCAGCGTTGCACTCATCAGCATCAATTAGAAAATTGTTGATCTGCTCAAGCACCTGTGTCCTGTTGCTGGAGCCGGGAACCTCATCCAACCCATCGAGGATGATGAGCCATGGAAAACTAGAAAGCCATTCCTTAACATCCGCCGGCGTCACGTCTACACTGCAAGATTCGCCGACCCTTTGACCAATGTAATCAAGGAGGTTTTTACACTTTCCCTTGGCAAGCTGATCCGCCAGTCTAGTCAGAGGGATTTTGATAGGCCAGCGTCGCGCTTTTGGAGCCAGGTTCTCCTTTTTTGCCTGCTCAGTGACTTGCGTGACTGTGGAGCGCACATCCGCATTCCGCATAGCTCCAGTATCTTTGACGAGCAATGCTCGATAGAGCTGGCAGATGAACTGGCTAACTGTGCTCTTACCTTGACCCGGACCGCCTACGAGGACCATGCGATTACTTGCGGCGAAGTCTCTTCTTTCCTCTAGTGTGTCAAATTCTTCGGAAGAGTGCTTCACGTCGCACACAGAGATCAGCGTCTGTAGGCAGCCAGCCTCGTACTCTTGCCCATTTTTGTGGCGCATGCCGATGGGGAGATCAACGAAGACACTGGCCAGGGGAATGGTTCGATCATCGGCAGCGCCAGCCTGGTCTAGGTTTGCGTAGCGGTCTTTGACTAATTCCCGCGCCAAGAAGGACCGCATGGCATTAGGGACGGCTGTTCGGTCGCCGTGCAACTCCTTGTAGAGTTGAGTCAAGATGTCGCCGGGCAGGATCCAAGCCGAGTACGAAGTTCTAATTCCATCATGAATCTCAAGAAACCTATTAATGTTTTCGGCGTGCCAAACTGCCCATCCTTCAATATTAAGCCGCTGGCACTCCTCGTTCATTACCTTCGCGACTCGGTCTACACCTCCAGTTCGCGGAACAGGAGACAATGTAACATTAGTAGCGAAGAGAATGAATTTTGGTTTCTCGGTACGCTTCGTCGATTCCCGCCACCGCTTGAATTCTTTGCGGATCTCTGAGATCAGCCAGGTGGCTTCTTCGCGCGGGCTTGCTTGCATCTCCTTATATTTGGCTTGCAGGACGCCAAGCCCCTGCCAGTCATTTGTGGTCGCACCCTCGATAGAGCCAGGGTTCCCAAATGTGGCTTCTCGGCCTCCGTCTGGTCCTGGGCCAAACAAAGTGACGAAGGGTCCGACATTGGCAATTGTGAGCGCCTGGGTCAGATTTTCGAATTCACTCGGGTCGAGATTGTAGAGGTCGAAGCGCATGCACGGAGTATGCAGGAGTGACGCACTCAGCGTGACTAGAAGAATGGTTTGAGGCTATTATTACTTTCTTCTGTATTCATATGATACGCCAGCTTTCGATGTACAGGTCGATGGAACGGCTTTGTGCTGGAGCTGCCTTAGCGCGAGTGATCACGGCCTCGTGAGCATCCGGCGCGTCGGGCACTGTGTGGACCTGCCCGGCAAAGCACGACGTTGGGGCCATGATCTTCGAGGCTCGCGCCAAAGTGGCTGCCTAAAGCCATGGAGCCGACGGCCCCAGCCACGAAATACCTCTTCTCTGGCATCCGGTGGCTGATCGTTCTGAGCGCGGCACGGGCGCCAGCCGGGCTGGAGCGGGGCGGAGACAGGATGCAGGCCGGGGCCGGGCCGCGCGCGGGGAGCGGAGCGAGCCCGCCTTGAACCAGTAGAGAAAGTTGTAACTCAGTCTGAGTCGTGGGGCTTTGTCGTGTCTCGGTTGATGCTTGACGCATTGACGTCACTTGTTGCTTGACGGTTCTGTCCTGGACAGCCGCGGAAGCACGACACTGGCCTGCTTGACGTCGTTCCGTAGCCCAGAGCCTGGCCATCGCCGTCGGCGACAGGCGGCACGCGTAGCAGGTGGCGAGGCTTGAGCCTCAAGGGTGATCCGTCCTGCGCACGCGGCTACTTCGTAGCGTCTTCGATGGCCTCGAAGATGTCGGCGTCGGTCTCCTTCTGCCAGTCGGGCAGGTCGGGCCAGTCGGCGACGTAGCCGGGCTTGGGGTCCTCGAAGTGCTTGTACATCTGGGCGGTCCAGCAGGTGGCGACGAAGCGGCTCTTCTGCTCGCGGTTGAGGCGGGCGGCGTGGCGGTCGCTGAGGTCGAGGAACTGTCGCACCTGGTCGTAGACGGCGCCGGCGGCCTGCCGCTCCCAGTCCGGGGTGTCTTCCCAAGGGGTGACGTAGCCGGGCTTGGGTTCGCCAGGGAAGTGCTTGCGTACGCCGGTGATCCAAGCCTCGCGGAACAGTCGTGCGCCCTCGAGCTGCGACATGCCTTCCCCTCTCGTCACGTCGTGCACAGTGCGTCGATCTCGGCGCCCAGTTCGACCACACGGGCATCGTGGGCGAGGGGGCCGAGGTCGGTACGTAGCCTCTGGAGTTTACGGGCGATGTAGCCGGAGGACGTTGCCCTGGCGAGTTGGAGGGCCTCGCGGCCGTAGGTGAGTGCCTGGTCCGGGTCGTGGCGCTGGGCGCCGATGGATGCGAGGTCGGTCAGGACCGCACCGCGACGCCGGAAGGATTGACCGGAGGCGAAGACGTCCTGGTTCAAGGCGCTGGTAAGGGCCTTCTCGGCTAGGTCGAGGCGGCCGAGTTGGAGGTAGCGAGCGCCGCGTTCCTCCGCGAGGCGGGAGCCGTCGAAGCGCAGCCAGCCACCGTTGTGGGCCAGGCCGCTCAGGTCTGTGACCTTCTCCGCCTCGTCGAGGGCACGCTCGCAGGCGGCGAGGTTTCCCAGGCCGGCGTATGCCTCGGCTTGGACGGAGGCCACCCAGTGGCGGGTGGACAGGGAGCTGTCCCCGCGCCGCGCCACCTTCTCGGCAGCCGAGAGGGTGCCGATGGCGTCCACGTAGCGACGATCGTACAAGTCGACGTATGCGTGCCTGACCAGGGCGCATGCCCACAGGTCGTAGGACTTGGCCTCCTTGCTGGCAGAGGCGGCCAGGGTGTACGAGGCGGCTGCATCGGTGTAGCGGTTGCCGTCGAAGGCCAGCTCCCCTGCGAGTTGGAACAGATCACCGGCCGCGCTGCACAGGCCTCGGGTCTCACTCTCCGGTTTGCCGTCGAGGGTGTCGTTGAGCGCACTGAGCTGATCGCGGACGATCGGGTACACGGAGCCCTTGGCGCGGGCAAGTTGGTAGACCTGCCAGAGGTGTCCGTTCATGCGCAGGAAGTCGTCGGGCATCCCCCGTCGGGCTCCATCCACAAGTGCGGCGCTCTCGTCCGCAGATACGGCCACCAGGGCGCTGGTGACGGCTATGGCTCGCAGAAACTGGCGTCGGATCATGTCGTCGAGGTCCCCTGAGCCGAGGTGGTCGCAAGGCGGCGACCCTGTCGACCCCTGCCTGGCTGCTTGTGGCTGTCCCATCAGGGCGTCGAGTTCGTCAAGGTCGATCTGCAGCAGCTCGGCCAGCCGTGGTCGGAGTGGCGGCTGCGGCGCGGTTTCGCGGGTTTCCCAGCGCCCGACAGTACGTCGGTCCACGCCTAGGGCGTGCGCGAGCCCTTCCTGACTGTAGCCCAGCGCCCTGCGCCGTTCCGCAAGCCCCATGTCGCCCCCTTTCCACGTTTCGACCCGTGTCTACCGCGGCGGCGCCCATCTGTCCCAGAAGTGTCCCAGGAGTGCCGCATCGATGCCGTGGCCTGGGCCAACACAGGGCGGTTTTCTAGACGTTGTCAGCCACGACAGCGGTCGGCATCGATGGAGGAGCACGGGCAATGAGTACGCAGATCGCCACCACGGCGCCCGAGACTGCGGAACTTCCGATCGTCCTGGAGGCGATCGACGAGAGCCTGGACACGGCGCTCGCCATCGGGCTGGCGATGCCAGATCGCTCGCTGATCGATGCGACGACCCGAAACCTGGTCGACCACCTGCGGGCGCTGATGGCCGAGGACCTCGGCTTCGACAAGGATCCCGCTGTCCGAGCGCTGTTCCAGGAGGGGTACCGGATCCTCGATCTGGCGCGCCGGCCGTCGGCGGAGTCCCCGCATTTCAGCGCCTACCAGTACATGCGCGAAGTCGGCCTTTTGACCAGGCGCTTCGCTGACGTCTACCGCGAGATGCAGAAGAGGGACGTAGCCGACGGCTGACGATCCCCTCACCGATCTAGCCATACGCCCCTCCGGAGCGCCTGACCGACCCCATCGCGCTTGGCCGACCGCACGAGGTAGCCGTACTGCCGCCGCGGCAGCGGTACCACCAATGAGCCCCCGTCTCGGCTTCCGACGTTCGCCGGAAGCCGAGACGGGCCCAGGGCTCCGCAGCTCGCGGAGTTCGTCCACCTACTCCCTATGAGGAGGGCACAGCCATGAACATCGACGAACTTTTCATTGGCGACCTGATCACCGGCGTCCCCAGCATGGACGCTGCACTGCTCGACAAGATGCCGGGCGGTGGCGACAACAACGGCGACCACTGCAGCTGATCTGCCGTGAGTGCGGCGGAGTTGGCCCTGACGCCTGCTCCGCCGCCCCATGTGAGAGGAGCGTCAGCGTGCTCTCGTTTCGCCTACACCTGTCGGACACCAGGAGTAGCAATTGGCGCTGGGCTACGGACCGTTGGGCGTGTGGAAAGAGCTGGATCCGGCCCGCGCGCGCCGCTGCCCTGTACACCGAAGTCGTGCCTGGCCGAGGGCACACCATGAGTGCGCTGGTGAGGGAGGACAAGCGCGGGGAGGCGGACTACACGTCGTTGCTCGTGCGTCCGGATGAGGTCCAGGTCTCGGCCGGCGTGTTCGGGACCGCACCGCTGTACCTCATTCAGGTGGACGAAGGCCTGTACGGCTCCTGGGACTTGGCAGATCTACGTGCCTACTTGCGTCCCGACAGGCTCAATGCCCGTGCTGTTGCGCGCACTCTCAGCCGTCAGCACCGCTACACCGCGGACACCCTGTTCGACGGGGTGTACAGGCTCACAGAACGCGCGACGGCTGTGTTCACCAGGACCGGGCTGGCGATCGCCTATCCCGAGCCTGCTGAGCACGTGCTGCATCCCCGCAGGCTGCGGGCCGGCATGGACCCCACAGCGGCATTCGAGGCATTACTGACCGGGGTGATGGCGGAGTGGCGTCCGACGGCGAAATGCGTCGGAGTTGAGGTCTCCGGTGGCGCTGACTCCGGCAACGTGGCGCTGTCGGCGGCGGCAGCCGACTTCGCTGCCGTGCACGCCTTCGGGTTGCTCATGGGTGGCAGGATCGGCCGGCTCCAGCGCGACCGGCGCCGTGCTCTGGTGGATCACCTCGGCCTGCGGGACACCGCTGTTCCGGCAATGCAGTATCCCCCCTTCGTGCCTGGTGGGGTGCGAGATCGCGGCCTGCCTCATGACCCCGCTGGGGCGTTCTATCAGGAGGCGTTCGATGTCATGCGCGCACAAGTGGCCGCCCGAGGTTGCGCGGTGATCTTCACGGGCGGTGGCGGGGACGAGGTCAACGCCCACCACTCCCGTACGAACGCCGAACTGCCCCCTGCTGACCACGTGCCGTGGCTCGGGCCGATGGCGACGGAGGCACTGGCCCAGGTGAACGAGAACGTCGCCCCGATCCCCGTTCTCCCCGTCCCCACCCTCATGGCCTTCGGCCTGCACAATCCGGCCTACCTACGGCTCGGCATCTGGCCCGTCGCCCCACTGGTCCACCCGCGGCTGATCCGCTTCATGGAGCAGCTGCCACACGAGCACAAGCGCGGCAAGAAAATGTTCCGCGACCGTCTCCAGCGGGCCGGTCTGCCCGAGTCCGTCGCGGCCCCGGCCGAACCGGAGAACTTCCTCGCGGTCATGGAGTCGGGCCTGCGCACCTACGGACTTCCGCTCCTGGACGACATGCTGCGCGACTCACTACTGGTCGACCTGGGCTACGTTGACCCCGACGCCCTGGCCCGGGCCCGCGACCACGCCGAACGTGCCCCCGTGGTGCCCGACCTGTTGTGCGACACACTCGCCCTGGAAGTCGGCCTGCGGAGCCTTGTATGAGCAGCCTGGACATCGTGGAAGCGGAACACCTGCAAGCGTCGAATCTCTTCTACCGAAACCCCGCGCTATACGACAGCGTGCAGGCCGACAGCGACACCGTGACCGTCTGCCGATCGCTCATCGACCGGCACTGCCCGGAGGCCCGCACCCTGTTGGACTTCGGATGCGGTACGGGCCGGGATTTGGCGCAACTGGCACAGCACTTCGACTGCGTCGGCGTGGATCTCCAGCCCGGTTTGGTGCACTACGTGCATCGGGTTCGACCCCGACTCGACGTCCGGATCGGCGACATGCGCACCGTCCGCCTCGGACGCACGGCCGAGGTTCTCGTCTGCCTGGGCAACTCGCTCGCCTACGTACACGACAACCAAGACATCCAGTCAGCGTTCCGGACCTTCGCCGCGCACGCTCGTCCGGAATCTTTGCTCGTCCTGTGTTCTCCCGTGGCTGCGATTGAGCATTCGGCCCCGCAGCAGGCGCGTGTCGAGACGCACCTGGGGACCGCCACCGTAACCATCCACTACGAGTGGGACCTGCGAACGCAGATCAACACCATGCGCCGGCACTGGGTCTTCGATTCGGGCGAGGAGGCCCGTGACGTGATCCGGCGGCGGGTCCTCGGACCGCGCGAACTGGAGTTGTACGCCGCCCTGGCCGGTTTCGACATCGTCGAGATCATCAGCGAGTCGGGGGCCACTCGACTTACCGGCCCGGAGGCCTACACCGTCGCCCGATATAGGGCCTTGTCTTGTCTCGGTTGATGCTTGACGCTGTGGCTTCACCTGATGCTTGAGACCGCTTGCCTCGGCTTGGTTGTGAGCGTCTGATCGGCGCGTGCAGGGAGGGCCGGGGCCGTGCTGGTGGAGTTGAGCGTGGTCGGGTAGCGCTATCACGCGGTCATGGACGTGATGCTGGATCACCCTCGGCCTCTACCTCTGCGATGCGCGCTCGCACTCGGGGATCTTCGGCGATATCCGTGGGCAACAGCGTCTTGGAGTCCGGCACTGCCGATACGACCTGCTCGGTCGTGAGTGTGAAGGTCCCTCGCAGATCAGTGCCTCGGATATCGGCTCCCCGCAGGTTGGTCGCATTGAATCCGGCGTGGTAGAAGTGCGCCCCGCGTAGGTCAGCGCCTCGCAGATCGGCTCCGCGCAGGTGCACTCCCTCCATCCGCGCACCGCGGAGATACGCCCCGCGCAGGTCGGCCTCCCGCAGGTAGGCGAACCGCAGCCAGGCGCGATTCAGGTCTGCGCCTCTGAGGTCCGCCAGGTTCAGAAATGCCCCCTCCAAGCGGGCTCCGTACAGGTACGCGCCGCGGATCGCGGCATTACTGAGTTCGACGCCCAGTGCATCGCCACGGCGAATGGTCCGGCTGCGCAGCACTTCGAGAGCGGCAGAGACGTCGGCGGCTGGATAGGGCGGGATCACAGCGATCTCGCCACTGGACGCATTGAGGGGCCTGCGGGTCGGCGCGTGCACACGCACGAAGGCGCACAGGATCCGGACGATGCTGGGCCGGTCGCGTGGCGAGTCCTTCATGATGCGCTGGAGGGCGAAAGCTCCGCCAATGCGCTGGTCGATGGAGTCCGCTCCGAGGTTGGTGACTGCCGCGGTGTAGCGGTCGGTAATCTGCCCCTGCTCGGTGATCCGGAGTTCCTCGCGTGTCTGGTTCACTGAAGTGAACGTGAAGATCAGCGCAAAGAGTGCGGCGATGCCGGGCAGGAGTGTGGCGAGCACCGTGGCCATCTGGATGCGCAACATGCGCGTGTCCGTGGGCGTGACAGGATGCGCTACTGGCTGGCTTCTACGATCCGGCTGGCTTTTCGGGGGCGCATGGGCTGCATCATCGGGGGCACCCGGTGCGCCATCCGGCTGTGCTGCGCGTTCCGGCTCTCCGCTCGACTCCGGTGACAAGTCGTTCGATTCTCCGTCCGTGCCTATTAGCGACGCTCCTCACCTCACCCTAATCACCGCATAATGGCCCGGACTTGCAGCACGCCGGAGCAGTGTGAGGCGATACGCCGATCTGGTGAGCTGTAGTTGTTACGCCTCGTGTCGCTGGCTGATGAAGCCGCATCAGCTCGCCTCGGGCGATCAATCCAATCGCAAGGTGCGGTCCAAAATGGGGTCTCTTGGTCATCCATTACATGCACCGCAGGGCTTGGTCCGGGGGCGGCCGCACATCTTCGACCAGATCGGAAATCGCGGTGCACCCTGTCCCGCACCACTGCCAAGTCGCGGCCCGCTTCAAGGCCTAGGGCACGAGGAACCGCTCGACAGGCTAAGACCGTGTCCTACGCGACCTCCTGACCGGCCTCTACACGGACGGGACGGTGTTCGCGGGCGGGGCCCGCATCGACAGAGCGGAATGTGTCCGGCGTAGATCCGTCGGCCTACGCTTCGGTTCATGGGGGCGATGATCTGGGGCGGCGTCCGTGAGCGGGTGGAGACTTTGGCCCGTGCTGACAAGGCGCGGGAGACCTTCGGCGCGTGGGACAGGTACGGGGGAACGGGGCACCACTTCCGGCTTGCTGATCCGCTGTCAGAGGCGAGTGTCGTCGAAGCAGAGGCTCAGTGGGGTGTCTCGCTGCCTGCGGCCTACCGGGCCTTCCTCCTCGAAGTCGGCGCCGGCGGTGCCGGACCCTTCTACGGACTCACGACCCTGTCCCGCACAGATGCCGGGTGGCTGTGGAGTGACCCCGGCGGCGGCACCGTCCACGAGCGACTGCGCTTCCCCTTCCCGGATGTGGAAGACAGTGTGCGTGCTCAGGCCGAGCACGAGCGCAAGGAGCCCGTCGAGCCCGACTTCGAGGGCGAGGCAGCCTTCGACGCGGCGTATCGCGGCTGGCTGGGGGAGTACGAGAAGCTGTCCGACGGGTTCTTGTCCGGCGCGGTGTGCCTCAGCCACGAAGGGTGCGGCTATTTCCACTGGCTGGTCGTGTCTGGCCCACAGCGCGGGCAAGTGTGGCTCGACGAGCGTCCTGGGGACGGACGGTTCAGTCCCCTCGGACAGGTCGGATTCGCTGACTGGTACCTCGACTGGGTCGCGAAGACTGAGGCTGTCGTACGGCGAGGCCGCTAGGGCGGGTAGCCGGGTGCGTCAGGCTTGAAGGCGTATGCGCAGGCTGGGAGTTCGATGCCCTGGCGGTGGGCGAGCGGCCCGAGGAGCGCCGGCCGGATCGTCCATGTGACGCGGGTGCGGTCCTGAGTGATGGACAGGACGCAGAACTCAAGAGAAGTCCACGAAAGAGAGGGACCCCAGCCGACGCGCGGCTGGGGTCCCTCAAGGCGGTGAGTATCGGTCAGCAGGTGGAGTTGTCCACGCCGTAGACAGCTCGACTACGCGTCGGCGGACCGCACCCCATCGCGATCACCGTGGATCAGGCGGGTCAGCGCTGCAGGGTGAGCAGGGCCGGCCGGTACGGCACTTTCAGGTAGTCAGGGCTCGTCGATGTGGTGGAGTGGCCCTGGTAGAGGAACTGCAGGTTGCAGGGATCGATGGTCATGGTCTGGTCGGGGTTGTTGCGGACCAGGTCACCGTGGCTGACGTCGTTGGTCCAGGTGGCACCGCTGTTGGCCTTGCCTGCGAAGGGGCTGCTCTCGCTGCCGGCCTGGGCGGTCCACGCACCGTTCAGGCTGGAGGCGGTGAACGAGCGGAAGTAACGCCCGTTCGCACCCTTCGCCTCAACGATCATGAGGTACTGGTTCTGGCCCTGGACCTTGTAGACCTCCGGCGCCTCGAACAGCCTGTCCTCGGTGTCGCTCATGACCGTCGTGTACGAGGAGCCGAAGCTGGCCGGGAAGTTCCCGAGCGGCATGGTCGACCGGTAGATCTTGCCGTTGTCACCGGCGAAGAACAGGTACATGTTCTGATCGTCGGCGATCATGGTCGGGTCGATCGGGACGCCACCCTCGCCGGAGGGGAAGCTACCGGTGAACAGTGCCTGCGGGGCGGACCAGCCGTTGGGGTTGGTGGGGTCGCTGGACGTGCGGTAGGTGAAGGTCCAGTTGGTACCCCACCCATTTGAGACCAGCACCCAGATGTTCTTGGTTGAGAGGTAGAACAGTTTGGGCGCCACCGCGATCTGGCTCATCCCGGTCTGGGTGGCCGACGCCATGTCCGACCAGTTCGTGAAGGGACTGAACCCCAACGAGCCCCACGTCTCTCCGTTGGAGGTGGTCCCGTAGACCAGGTGCCTGCCGTTGTACGTCACGGTGGTGAAGTCCTTCAGCGCGAGCTGCCCGTTCGCCGGCTGCGCCAGCGGACCCGTCGAGGTCCACCGGTACGTCGACGGAAGAGCACAGGCGTTGCCCGTCCCGGACAGGCCGGCCCACTTCTGGTTGTTGCCGCCGTTGCACGACCAGAGCTGCACCGCCGTGCCGTTGACCGTACCGCCGCCCGAGACGTCCAGGCACAGCCCGGACTGGACGCCGACGATCGTGCCGTCGGAGTTCACCCGCCACTGCTGGTTCGTACCGCCGTTGCAGGTGTAGATCTGCACCCGGGTACCGGATGTGGTGGCATGGCCGGGAACATCCAGGCACTTGTTGCCGTACACGGTCAACTGGTTGCTGTCCGTCAACGTCCACTGCTGGTTGGCTCCGCCGTGGCAGTCCCAGATATGCACGTTTGCGCCGTCGGTCTGGCTGAAGCCCGCCACATCGAGACACCGGCCGGAAGCGGCACTGCGCACGTCGCTGGTGGCGGCCGCCTGAGCCGGGCTGGCGACGAGCAGCGCCGCCAACGCGACCAGGGCCGCAACCGCGGCGACGAGCACCCCGGACGGGTGTCGGCGGCTGAAACTACGTCTGCGCATAAGGACCTCGTCATCCTTGAGCAAGCGACTCCGGTTTGCCCCGTCAGAGGCTGTCCGGAGGTGGTGTGGTGCGGCCTACGTTCGTCGTGTCGAACAGGGGTCGAAGTATCGACCGGGAGAATGCTAGACATCCCATGAATGACGTCAATACTTCTCGCAAAATTCGCGGGCAGAAACGTTCGCACGCTGAAACCAGGCGGCTTCAAGTCCCGTGGTTGTACGAGTCTTTGGCGCGAGGGGCAGGTAGCGGTGCGGGCGCGGGCTTGGTGATCATTACGGGTGCCCTACGCCTGACGATCGCGAGAGTGAGCGCAGCTTCATCCCCGCGCGGGAAGTCGACGAGATGCTCCGGCAGCGCCCCGACACCGAGTCCATGAGCATGCCTGGCACCGCCCATGACCTGCACCTGGAACAGCCTGAAGCCCTGAACTCCGCGCTCTCGGAGTTCCTTGACGGCCTCGCCTGAGAACTGTCACGCAGTGCTCAGGTGGCGTATGAGGGCAGCGAGTTGGGGACGGGAGGCTTCGAGCACGGCCCCCGGATCGTCGCTCTCCCGGAGGAGAACGGTGCCCTGGCGCGCGGCGAGTTCGACGCAGTCATCGGAGTCGCCCCCTCCGGAGAAGGAGGACTTCTGCCAGGCGTCCTGCGTCATGTCGAGGCCTTTCACGTCTGCTGAGCAAGGCGGTGGATGAAGTCCCTTGACTCTACGACTCCCAAGGCCACCTCCTCGATCGTGCCGAGGACCGCCCGGTAGCGATTGAGCTGGGCTTCCGCATCCAGATAGGCCCCGCCGTGCGCGGTGTCCACCAGGACGGTGTCCAGCTGCGGGACGGGGCCGTTCGCGTACACCACCGGGGTGGTGCTGATCCCCGCGACGCCGTCCACATCGAACGGCACGACCCGCACAGTGACTTGAGGCAGCTCCGACCGCTCCAGGATGTGCAGCAACTGACCCCGGGCGACCTTACTGTCAGCAGCCCGGATTCGTAGCGCCGCTTCATGGATCACGGCTTCGTAGGGGAGCTTGCCCAGGACTTCCTGGCGGCGCAGCCGAAAACGTACCCGTGCTTCGCGCTGCTCCTCGGAGAGCGACGGCACCGACGAGGCGAAGGTGCCCCGCATCTGGTCCTCGGTCTGCAGCAGTCCCGGGATGTGCACGGTCTGGTACGTCCTGAATTCGGCGGCATGGTGCTCCAGCTCGGCCACGTTCATGTACCCGGCAGGCACCGCCTCCCGGTACTCCTCCCACCAGCCACGCCCTCGCTCGCTCGCCATGGCCACCAGAGCCTCGACGAATTCGGCGTCATCACAGGCGTATTGGCCAGCCAGATGCCGCAGTCGCTCAGCACTGACCCCCACGCGCCCCGCCTCCGTCATGGAGATCTTGCTCTCCGCGATGCCCGCCGCTTGGGCAGCTTCCCGGGCGGTCAGCCCCGCCCGCTCCCGGAGCTTGCGCAGCTCCGCTCCCAGTCGCTGCTGGCGCTTGGTAACGATGCTTCTGGCCGGCATGTCGCCTTTCCTCCCTGGGAGTTGGAAGTACGAGTATCCCAGTTCAGCTTGACCGGGGTGATACACCACCCCTACCGTCAGTGACGTACCAACCACTCCCCGGAGCGGAAGTGCATCACCGCGCCCTGCCCTCGGCTCAACCGCGCGGTCGACGAAGCCACCGCCTCCCCCACCCCACACACCAGGAGCCCCCATGCCCCCCACCTGGGAATACACCCTCTACATCCCCCACGACCCCCGAGCCGTAGCCATCTCCCGCCGCACGCTCACCGACATCCTCACCACCCACCACCTCCCCACCCTCATCGAACCCGCCCAGCTCCTCGCCTCCGAGCTCCTCGGCAACGCCATCAGACACACCACCGGCCCCGCCGCCCTGAAGCT
The DNA here is from genome assembly GCF_004028635.1 of Streptomyces cyaneus. Taxonomy (GTDB): domain Bacteria; phylum Actinomycetota; class Actinomycetes; order Streptomycetales; family Streptomycetaceae; genus Streptomyces; species Streptomyces cyaneus. The sequence continues at coordinate 388,784 of NZ_RQJW01000007.1, forward strand.
CCGCCGCTCCGGCCGTTCCCTCCGCCTCGGCGCCTGGGACACCGACCCCACCCCACCGACCACGCCCCCACCCGACGACGAGGACGAAGACGGCCGCGGCCTCCACCTCGTGAACGCCTACGCCGACGACTGGGGCTGGTTCCAGATCAACGGCGACGGCACCCGAGGCGGCCACGGCCACGGCAAGTACGTATGGTGCGAACTCGGCGCCAAGCTCGACCAGGGACTCGCCCGCTGAAGCCCCCGCAGCCCCAAAGCCCCTGAAGTCCCGGAAGCCCTGAAGCCCCTCAAACCCCCGAAGTCCCCACCCACCCCCGCGTCACCCCCGCTTGAGTCGCCCATGAACGGCAAGCCCCGCAAGCCCCAGCAGGACCGGTTCGGGCCGCCTCGTTCCGCAGCCCGTTCGATAACAGAGCCCGGCCGACCGGCCCCTCCGGCCACAGTCGCCTCAAAAATTAACCGAACTCACGTACAACCCTTACGCCCCATCACCGGTCTCCTGATCGCCGGCCGCGCCATGAACCCGAGGAAAACTCCCGGAGAACACACGCGGCCGCACCCCACCGACTGCGGATGCCCCGCCAGGCATCCCCCGCATGCAGCAGGAGAACCCGCATGCACAAGCAACACCTGCGCCGCCCGGCAGTACTCGCCCTCGCCACGGCCACCGCGGCCGCGCTGACGGGCGGTCTGCTCACGTTCGCGACCGCCACGTCCGCGACCGCCGCCGACTCCACCGCCGTCCCGCACGCCGACTTCAACGGCGACGGCATCGGCGACGTGGCCTTCTCCGCGGACGGCGCCTATGTGAGCGGCAAGAAGGAGGCGGGCCAGCTCGTCGTCCTGTACGGCACCGCCACCGGCGTCTCGTCCGCCAAGCGTCACACGATCAGTCAGAACACCACCGGCTCCCCCGGTTCCGCCGAGGCCGGGGACCACTTCGGCTACGACACCGCCTACGCCGACTTCAACGGCGACGGCTACGACGACATCGCCGTGGGCGCGGCGGGCGAGGACGTCGGCAGCGACGTCGACGGCGGTGGCCTGGCCATCCTGTGGGGCTCCGCCTCCGGCATCACCGGCAAGGGCGTCACGATCGCCGACCCGGCCCCCTCCTCGCACGACCGCTGGGGCAAGAACCTCGCCGCCGGCGACTTCGACGGCGACGGCAAGGCCGACCTGGCCGTCGGCAACTCCTCCGCCACCATCCACGTCTTCAGGGGCGGCTTCAACTCCTCCGGCACCGCGCTCCTCGGCCGCTCCACCGTCAAGCCCCCGATCCAGGGCGGCAGCCCCGCGAACGGCCCGCTCAACCTCACCGCCGGTGACGTCAACGGAGACTCCCGCACCGACCTCGTGGTCGACGGCTTCGAGACCGAGACCGACTACGGCTGGAACCGCAACTACTACATCCCCGGCACGGCGAGCGGCCTGAGCACCTCGGGTGCCAAGGCCCTCAAGCCCGGCGTGATCACCGCGATCGGCGACATCAACGGCGACGGCTACGGCGACATCGTCAGCGGCGCCCAGTGGAACGCCACCACCAGCGACGGCACCTCCATCCCGGACTCCGCCAAGGGCGGCAAGGTCTGGGTGACGTACGGCACGGTGGACGGCCCCGGCTCGGTCACCGGCGTCACCCAGGACACCGGCAACGTCCCCGGCGCCTCCGAGACCAACGACTGGTTCGGCTACGAGCTCGACCTCGGCGACATCAACGGCGACAACTACCTCGACCTCGCCATCGGCGTCGCCGGCGAGAACATCGGCAGCGCCGCGAACACCGGCGCCGTCACCGTCCTGTACGGCAGCGCGAGCGGCCTGAACACCGCCTCGGGTGCGCAGTCCTTCGCGCAGAGCACCGCGGGCGTCCCCGGCAACGACGAGGACGACGACATGTTCGGCATCGACCTCAAGCTCGACGACGTCACCGGCGACGGCAGGGCCGACCTGGTCGCGGGCTCCGCCGAGAACGCGGGCAACGGCGCGGTCACCTACCTGCCCTCCGACGGCTCGAAGATCACCACGACCGGCTCCCGTTCCATCGCCCCGAGCACCTCGGGCGTCTCGACGACGGGCACGCCCTACTTCGGCGCCAACTTCGCGGACTGAGCGGACCAAGACGCCGTACGGCTCGGTCGTACGGCTCGACCGGCCGGGCCCGTTCGTCCCCGCGGGCCCGGCCCCCGTCCGCCGACCCCTTCCCAGGAGCACCCACCTTGCGCAAGCGCACCCTCCTCCTCGCCGCCGCCCTCACCACCGGCCTGCTCACCGCCCTCCCGGCCGCCACTGCCTCCGCCGCCCCCTCGGGCCTGTCCGGCGACTTCAACGGCGACGGCTACCGCGACGTCGCCATCGCCGCCCCCATCGCCAAGGTCGGCGGCAAGACGGGCGCCGGTTACGTCGCCGTCGTCTACGGCACCGCGAGCGGCCTCGACACGAGCAAGCGGCAGATCATCAGCCAGGCCACCGACGGCATCCCGGGCGTCCCGGAGTCGTACGACTACTTCGGCGACCGTCTGACCACCGGCGACCTGGACGCCGACGGCTACACCGACCTGATCGTGGGCGTGCACGCCGAGCAGATCGGCTCGACCGGCGACTCCGGAGTGCTGACGGTGATCTGGGGCGGCTCCACCGGCCTGAAGACCGCCACCGACATCTCCTCGCCCCTCCCCGAGAACCGCAACGAGCTCGGCTGGTCCATCGCCACCGGCGACTTCGACGGCGACGGGGACACCGACCTGGCGGCCGCGAACATCGCCTACCCGGACCTGAACATCTTCCACGGCCCCATCTCCCGTACCGGCGCGGCCAGTTACGCCGAGTCCATCGGTGCGTCCGCCGAGGCGGGCATGGGCGTCGACAAGATCGTCGCGGGCAGGGTCAACGGCGACGGCGCCACCGACCTCCTCATCATGGGCCAGGAGGACACCGACTCCGGCTACTACCGCACCCGCAGCGCCCTGTTCATCGGCGGGGCGGACGGTCTGCACCTGCGCAGCGAGCTCGCGGGCGGCTACGACGCGGTGATCGCCGACGTGAACAAGGACGGCTACGGCGACATCGTCACCGGCAACTTCATGGAGAAGTCGGCGGCCGAGCCCGACGGCGGCCTCGGCGGCGCGGTCACGGTGACGTACGGCTCCGACTCGGGCCTGTCCACCCGCACCCCGGTCAGGATCACCCAGGACACCACGGGTGTCCCGGGCGCCGCCGAGAAGGGCGACGGCTTCGGCTGGAGCCTCGCGGCGGGCGACACCAACGGCGACGGGTACGCGGACATCGCGGTCGGCATCGAGAACGAGGCCGTCGGCTCGGTCTACAAGGCGGGCTCGTTCGCGGTCCTGCGCGGTTCGGCGTCCGGTCTGACGGGCAGCGGCGCCAAGGTCTTCAGCCAGGACAGCTCGGGCGTCCCCGGCACCGCCGAGCGGCTGGACAACTTCGGCAGCGCCGTCCACCTCACGGACGTCGACGGCAACGGCCGCGCCGAGCTCGTCGCGAGCGCCGCGAACGAGAACACCGGCGACGGCGCCGTCTGGCTCCTCAAGTCCACCACCTCCGGCATCACCGCCACCGGCGCCAGGACCTTCGGCGCCACCACGGTGGGCGGCCCGACGGGCGACGCGTACTTCGGCGACGTACTGGCGGGCTGACCACCGCCCACCCTTCGATCACCGCCCCACCCTTCGACCACCCGACCTCACTGGACCCGACCGCAGGAGAACCCCACATGCTCCAGCACCACCGCCGCAAACGCCTGCCCTCCCTCGCGCTCGCCACGGCCACCGTCGCCGCCGCGCTGACGGCCGGCCCGCTGCTCACCGCCGTACCGGCGACCGCGGCCCCCGCCAAGTACGCCGACGACTTCAACGGCGACGGCTACCGCGACCTCGCCACCGCCGCGCCGTACACCCCGGTCGGCGGCAAGACCGACGCGGGCGCCGTCGTCGTCAACTACGGCTCCGCGAACGGCATCAGCGCCTCCCGTCGCACGGTCATCACCCAGAACACGGCCGGCATCCCCGGCACCGCCGAGAAGGACGACCGGTTCGGCACGTCCCTCACGTCCGGTGACCTGAACCGGGACGGGTACGCCGACCTCGTGATCGGCAGCAACGGCGAGAACGCCTACGCCGGCGCCGTAGTGATCGTCTGGGGCAGCAGGAGCGGCCTCTCCGGCGGCCAGACCGTCCCCGACCCCGCCCCCTCGGCCCACGACGAGTACGGCATGTCCCTCGCCGTCGGCGACTTCAGCGGGGACGGCCGGGCCGACCTCGCGATCGGCAGCACCGGCAGCGACATCTGGATCCACCGGGGCGGCTTCACCAAGGCCTCCGGCGCCGCGTCCCGCTACGAGCTCGCCACCGACCTGTACCCCGGCAGCAGCATCTACGGCGCCCAGAGCCTCGCCGCCGGTGACGTGAACGGCGACGGCACCGCCGACCTGGTCGTCAGCGGCAGCCAGGCGGAGACGTACGACGACGGCACCTTCGTCTACCTGGGCTCCGCCTCCGGCCTCACCCGCCAGACGTTCCTGAGGAACGGCGCCGACGAGCTGGCGGCCGTCGGCGACCTGAACGGCGACGGTTACGCCGACGTGGTCACGTCGACGTACGGCGACAACGGCGTGACCAGCGTCGGCGGCTCCGTCAACGCCTACCTCGGCAGCGCGGACGGCGTCCGCACCCGAGCACAGACCACGATCACCCAGGACAGCCCCGGCGTCCCGGGCTCGGACGAGGAAGGCGACTGGTTCGGCAACGCCCTGTCCATCGCCGACATCAACGGCGACGGCTACGGGGACGTGGCCGTCGGCACGATCCACGAGACCCTCGGCACCGCCAAGATCGCCGGCAGCGTCACCGTCCTGCGCGGCTCGGCCACCGGCCTGACCGCCACCGGCGCCCAGTCCTTCACCCAGAACACGGCCGGTGTCCCCGGCACCGCCGAGTCCGCCGACCGCTTCGGCGCGTCGGTACGCCTGTCCGACCTCAACGGCGACCGCAAGGCGGACCTGTCCGTCGGCGCCGACGGCGAGAACCACCCGGCGGGCGCCCTCTACAGCCTGCGCGGCTCGGCCTCGGGCGTGACCACCAACAGGGCGATCAGCTTCGGCCCCGGCTCGACGGGCCTGCCGACGTCCGGCTACCTGAGGCTGGGGCAGGTGATGCTCCGCTAGGGACGTCGGAGCCCCTACTTGCCTCCCTTAGGGATCCCTTAGGGAGAGCCCCACTTGCCTCCCTTAGGGGATGTCACAGCTCGGCCGCAAAGCCGGGCCCTGACCGCAGGGCCCGGCACGCGATTCTCCGGGACCAGGTACGTTCGAAGACGTGGCTGGATTCAGGATCGGACGGGGCAGCCGGAACAACGGCACCCCGCAAACGCGCCCCCAACAACCTCCGTACGGGCAGCAGGCGCCCCAGGGACCGTCGTACGGCTATCCCCCGCCGTCGCAGCAGCCGTACGGCGGCTCGGGCGGCGGCGCAGGAGGTTGGCCGCAGGCGAACGCCGGTGGGGGCCACGGCGGTTACGGCGCCTCAGGCCACGGCGGTCAGGGTGGTCACGGCGAGCCGGAGTACTTCGGCGACGGCGGCTACCCGCACGGCCAGGGCGGCGCCCCGGACCCGTACGCGGCGAACAACCCGGGCCACACCCAGGCGTTCTCGGTCGGCGATGACCCCTACAGCCAGGGCGAGACCTACCAGGCGGGCGCGGCCCCGGCCGCCCCGGTCGGCCCTCGCCTGCACTGGAAGCAGCTGCTGCGCGGCATCGTCCTCTCCCCCGGCCAGACGTTCCTGCAGATGCGGGACTACACGATGTGGGGCCCCGCCCTCGTCGTGACCTTCCTGTACGGCCTGCTGGCGGTCTTCGGCTTCGACGGCGCGCGGAACGACGCGATCAACGCGACCCTGTCGAACGCGGTCCCGATCGTCCTGACGACAGCCGTGGCGATGGTGCTGTCGTCCTTCGTGCTGGGCGTGGTCACCCACACCCTGGCCCGCCAGCTGGGCGGCGACGGCGCCTGGCAGCCCACGGTCGGCCTCTCCATGCTGATCATGTCCCTGACCGACGCGCCCCGCCTGGTCTTCGCAATGTTCGCCGGCGGCGACGCGACGTTCGTCCAGGTCCTGGGCTGGGCGACGTGGGTGGCGGCAGGCGCCCTGCTGACCCTGATGGTCTCCAAGTCCCACGACCTGCCCTGGCCGAAGGCGCTGGGCGCGAGCGCGATCCAGCTGGTCGCGCTGCTGTCGATCGTGAAGCTGGGCACGTTCTAGGACCCGCCGACGTACATAAGGGGCCCCCGGCGTCCGCGCCGGGGGCCTTTGCTTCAAAAAATCTCGGATTCTTCAAAAAATCTCGGACCGCGATGTCGAGAACCCGCGCCTGGCTCCGTCCCCGGGGTGAAGGCGGCCAAGATGGGTCGCACCAGTACCGAGGAGAACACGATGGCCAAGTACCTGCTGCTCAAGCACTACCGTGGCGCTCCGGCTCCGGTCAACAACGTGCCGATGGACCAGTGGTCGCCCGAGGAGATCTCGGCGCACGTGCAGTACATGAACGACTTCGCGGCCCGGCTGGAGAAGACCGGCGAGTTCGTCGACGGTCAGGCGCTGGCCCCCGAGGGGGCGTGGGTCCGGTACGACGGTGAGGGGCGCCCGCCGGTCACCGACGGCCCGTTCGCCGAGACCAAGGACCTCATCGCCGGCTGGATGGTGATCGACGTCGACAGCTACGAGCGCGCCGTCGAGCTGGCCGGGGAGTTGTCGGCGGCCCCGGGGGCGGGCGGCAAGCCGATCCACGAGTGGCTGGAGGTGCGCCCGTTCCTGACGGCGACGCCCAACATCACCGAGTGCCATTGATGAACGAGGCCCTGCTGAGGAGCCTCACGCCGAGCGTGCTCGCCGTCCTCGTCCGCCGCGGAGCAGACTTCGCGGCGGCCGAGGACGCCGTGCAGGACGCGCTGGTGGAGGCGGTCCGCGTCTGGCCGGCCGACCCGCCGCGCGACGCGAAGGGCTGGCTGGTCACGGTGGCCTGGCGCAAGTTCCTCGACCAGGCCCGGGCGGACACCGCGCGCCGTCGCCGCGAGGACGTCGTCGACGAGGAGCCGGCGCCCGGACCCGCCCCCGCCGTCGACGACACGCTCCAGCTGTACTTCCTCTGCGCGCATCCCTCGCTGACACCGTCGTCCGCCGTCGCGCTCACCCTGCGTGCCGTCGGCGGACTGACCACCCGCCAGATCGCCCAGGCCTACCTGGTGCCCGAGGCGACCATGGCGCAGCGCATCAGCCGGGCGAAGCGGACCGTCTCCGGCGTGCGGTTCGACCAGCCCGGCGACGTGGCCACCGTGCTGCGCGTCCTCTACCTGGTCTTCAACGAGGGCTACTCCGGCGACGTCGACCTCGCCGCCGAGGCCATCCGGCTCACCCGGCAGCTGGCGGCGGCGATCGACCACCCCGAGGTGGCGGGGCTGCTCGCCCTCATGCTGCTGCACCACGCCCGACGCGCCGCCCGGACCGCGCCGGACGGCAGCCTGGTGCCGCTCGCCGAACAGGACCGCGGCCGCTGGGACACGGGGTTGATCGCCGAGGGCATCGAGATCCTCCAGTCGGCCCTCGCCCGCGACCGGCTCGGCGAGTTCCAGGCCCAGGCCGCCATCGCCGCCCTCCACGCGGACGCGCCCGCCGCCGAGGAGACCGACTGGGTGCAGATCGTCGAGTGGTACGACGAACTCGCGCGCCTGACCGACAGCCCGGTCGTCCGACTCAACCGCGCGGTAGCCGTCGGTGAGGCCGACGGACCCCGCGCCGGCCTGGCGGCACTCGCGGAGCTGGACGCCTCACTGCCCCGGCACGCGGCGGTGGCGGCGTACCTCCACGAGCGCGACGGCGACCTGACGACGGCGGCCCGCCTGTACGCCGAGGCGGCCCACAAGGCACCCACCCTCGCCGAACGCAACCACCTGACCCGCCAGGCGGCCCGGCTCAACGCCCGCCGACACCACTGACCACGCCCCGCGTGCAGGCCAGAGGGCAGGTCAGAGGGCTTCCCTCAGACCAGAGGGCAGGTCAGAGGGCTTCCCTGTTCTCCCTGAGCGCCTCTCCGGGCTTCTGCACGGGAGGCAGCACACTCCACGGGAAGTTGATCCACTCATCGGTGCGCTTCCACACGTACTCGCACTTCACGAGGGAGTGGGACTTCTCATAGATCACGGCGGACCGCACCTCGGCGACATGGTCGAGGCAGAAGTCGTGCACGAGCTTCAGCGTCTTGCCGGTGTCGGCGACGTCGTCGGCGATCAGCACCTTCTTGGCGGTGAAGTCGATCGCGTTGGGGACGGGAGCGAGCATGACGGGCATGTCGAGGGTCGTCCCCACGCCCGTATAGAACTCGACGTTCACGAGGTGGAGGTTCTTGCAGTCGAGGGCGTAGGCGAGACCGCCGGCGACGAAGACCCCGCCCCGGGCGATGCTGAGCACGATGTCCGGCTCGTATCCGTCGTCGGCGATGGTCTGCGCGAGCTCGCGGACGGCGACACCGAACCGCTCGTAGGTCAGATTCTCCCGCACGCTCGCTGCGTCGCTCATACCGTCACTCACACCTGAGTCCGATGGAAGTTCTGGAAGGACCGGGAGGCGGTCGGCCCGCGCTGCCCCTGGTACCGGGACCCGTACCGCTCGCTCCCGTACGGGAACTCGGCGGGCGAGCTGAGCCGGAACATGCACAGCTGCCCGATCTTCATGCCGGGCCAGAGCTTGATGGGGAGCGTGGCGAGGTTGGACAGCTCAAGGGTGACGTGCCCGCTGAACCCCGGGTCGATGAACCCGGCGGTGGAGTGGGTGACCAGCCCGAGCCGCCCGAGCGAGGACTTCCCCTCGAGCCTGGAGGCAAGGTCGTCGGGGAGGGTGATCACCTCATACGTACTGGCGAGCACGAACTCCCCGGGATGCAGGATGAACGGCTCATCACCCTCGGGCTCCACGAGCCGGGTGAGATCCGCCTGCTCGACGGAGGGGTCGATGTGCGGGTACCGGTGGTTCTCGAACACCCGGAAGAAACGGTCCAGCCGCACATCGATGCTCGACGGCTGCACCATGGAATCGTCGTAGGGATCGATCCGTACCCGCCCGGCATCGATCTCGGCCCGGATGTCCTTGTCTGAGAGAAGCACGCCCCGAGGATACGCAAGGCGCGCGGAACGGCCACAATCGTGACCGCCCGCGCGCCCGGGCACTGCACTGCTCTTACTGCTGCTGCGGCACCTGCTCCTGCTACCGCTGTCGCTCCCGCTTGTCGCTACCGCTTCTCCAGCGTCACCGGCACCACACTGCGGAGCCGGGCGCACCGGGGACACCGGAGGAGCCGGCCCGGGCCGAGTCGCTCGGCCTGCTGCATCGGGAACGATGTGGTGCTGAACACGTGCCCATCGGCACAACGGACGACGGTGCGCTCCATCAAGTCCTAGAGTCCCTTCCCCAAGAGCCGCGTCGGCTGCTACCTGCCTGACGACGAGAGGCCACATTACGGGATCAAAGGGACGGCCCTCCAGGCGGCACTCCGCCCCCGCCCGGACCCTCTCCCACCCCTCCACCGTACGCCCCAACTCCCGTCCCCCGCAGCCACATCCCGCCCCCTGAAACGCACTCAGGCCCCACGGCTTCAGCGCCGGGGGCCGGTGATGAGGTACAGTGACCAGGCGATCGGACACCGGCTCCGGATGATCACGGAACGGGCGTCTTACGCGGGTGTAGTTTAATGGTAGAACATCAGCTTCCCAAGCTGAGAGCGCGAGTTCGATTCTCGTCACCCGCTCCATTTGAAACCCCAGGTCAGCGGCCTGGGGTTTGCTTTTTGTCACTCTTGTCTTCAACGCAAGATCACGTAGAGAGCCCTCAGCCTGCCGCGCGACCGATGCTGACGCTCGTGTCGCCGGTGTTGTCGCGGTAGCGCTGCTCAGCCGGCGGGATCTTGTAGTTTCGGTACCCGGCGACCCGGGCTTCACCCCAGCGCGGACTTCACCAAGGAGGCCGCGGCCTTCATGCCGGCCTCGTTCGGGTGGTATGCGGTCCGTCCCGAGGCCGGCTTGTACTTCTCCACCCACGGGGCGGCCGCGCAGGCGTCGTGACCGTGGCTGGCGGTGGCGAGGCGGACCAGGGTCGCCCCGGTGTCGTTCGCCGCGGTGATGGTCGCCTGCGCCAGGCGTTGGGCGACGGTGCGCTCGAAGACTCGCTGGTCGGCGGTGAGCGGTACACCGGCGCAACCACCGGTGTCGGGCAGGAGGGTGGAGTAGCTCACGGCGTTCACGACGTTCTCGATCCGCCGGCCCACCACACCGAGGGCGGTGTTGATCGCGGCCTGGTCCACGGTGCCGCAGTTCGGGCCGCCGCTGTTCTGGCAGGAGTACGTGACCATGCTCCCCAGGTAGTTGACGTCGTTGCCGCCGATGGTGATCGTGACCAGGTCGGTCCCGCTGTTCACGGCGTTGATCTGCGGCGGCTGCGAACCCTGGTTGGTGGTGAGGATGTTCGCCGTCGTGGCACCGCTGCAGGTGACGTCCGTCAGGTTCGCCCCGGTGTCGCGGGCCACGATGCCGGCGTAGTTGTTGGCCGTGGTGACCGAGTCGGCGGTCCGGGCCAGTTGCGCCTTCGACTGCCGGCTGGAGGCGTCCGCTGTTGCGCTGCCACCACAGGCCGTGAGGGTGAGGGCACCGACGACCAGGGCCGCACAGACCATCAGGGCGTTACGTCGCGGTGATGGCTGTCGCGTGACAGAGCCAGTACATCCGCAGGGCCGGCGTTCGCCGGCTGTGACGCGTATGCAAGTCACCGTCGACGATGCAGAGTTCAGGCCGCGTAGCCCGTGGTGCCCAGGACCCGGGCCGACCGGCTGACCTCTGCGCGGACGATGACGGGATGATGGTCGCCATGCGCATCCGCATCGACGCCGTCGACCTGCCCGGGCTCACCCGCCCCGCCTCCGTCGACGGCAAAGTGCCCGCCTACGGGAACATCCACATCGCCGTGCAACGCCGCGACCGTCCGGCCGAACTCCTGGAGCCACAGCCCGGCGACGCACCGTCGGCGACATGGACCCTGGAGTGCACCACGAGTTCCTCGCCGACCGGCACCGAGGTCAAAGGGCCCTACGTGCAGGACCGTCTGGGCCGACGGTTCATCTACCTGTCGTGGGGCACGGTCGACGAGTCGGGCACCTTCACGATGTTCCGCCGCGCCAAGCTCATGCTCGACGTCATCTCCGCCGACGTACTCGCCGCCGCCGCACGCGACGGGCTGCTGGTCGGACGACTCGGCCTGACCGACGCGCAGGGCGGGCCCCTGTGCGGACGCGTCGAGCCCCCGCACATCACCTGGACCGCCGCACGCGCCGGCTGAGAGCGGTTGCATACCGTCTCTCGCCGGCATCGCCTGCGCGCCACCCGCGGTCAGTGCTGCCGTCGGCGTCGTACCCATCTGGCCGATGTGACCTTCATCGCGGTAGTGGGGTCTCGGCGGGGTGCCCGTTGCCCCATCCGCTGATGACGATGGCAGCGGCGCATGGCTCATCGACGGAGGTCATGGCGCTGTGGCCGGAAGCGCTCGGCAGGAACACTGCATCCGCGCGGATCAATATCTGTATCCGTGAGGTGAGAAATAGGTGCGGCACACAGCGAGTATTCCTCGATCACCGACCCTGGCGGAATTATTTTCCCGCGCAGGGTCGATCGCGGCATGCTAATGTCGATCTCAGTTGCAGGTGTGGTTGCCAGAAGGTTCATTTTCCGACGGGTTAATCAGCACGGCGACGCGGAATCCGCACAGGGCGAATTCCGCACATCGTCTCCGAAGGAGAAATGACATGGCTACTGGCACCGTGAAGTGGTTCAACGCGGAAAAGGGCTTCGGCTTCATCGAGCAGGACGGCGGCGGCGCCGACGTCTTCGCCCACTACTCGAACATCGCCACCCAGGGCTTCCGCGAGCTGCAGGAAGGCCAGAAGGTGTCGTTCGACATCGGGCAGGGCCAGAAGGGCCCGACGGCCGAGAACATCGTTCCTGCCTGACACCGGCAGCAACGCATACTTCGCAGCTGGGGCCCGCACCTTGGGGTGCGGGCCCCAGCTCGCTGCATTTCAGGGCGCATGACGGGAAGGCCTCACCGCATCACCGAACGGTGACGCATTCCCCCGTCGATCCGAATCGGCGCCCATCATCTCCGGCCCGTTCTCGCGATTCTCTGCGCCGTTCATTTTGCTGCGGAATCTCCTTGCTACGTGCCCACGTGCTCACATCGAGGAAAGGTTCCGCTTGAACCGCGCACGCACCGCACTCACGACCCGCACAACCCGCACCTCCGACCGCTCCCGGGGGTCTGCCGCCCAGCGCTCGGGAGCGCCGCGGCGTTCCAACGGCTACGAACGTCGGCCGGCCGCACGCCAGGGCGAGTTCGCGCTGCCGAAGACGCTCACGCCCGCACTGCCCGCCGTCGAGTCGTTCGCCGACCTCGCCCTGCCGGCGCCGTTGCTGGCCGCGCTCGGGCACGAGGGCGTGACCGTACCGTTCCCCATCCAGGGCGCGACCCTGCCGAACTCCCTCGCCGGACGTGACGTGCTCGGCCGCGGCCGTACCGGGTCGGGCAAGACCCTCGCTTTCGGTCTTGCGATGCTGGCCCGTACAGCGGGCCGGCGCGCGGAATCACGGCAGCCGCTTGCCTTGGTCCTCGTCCCCACCCGCGAGCTGGCCCAGCAGGTGACCGACGCGCTCACCCCGTACGCCCGCTCCGTGCGGCTGCGGCTGGCGACCGTGGTCGGCGGGATGTCCATCGGCAGGCAGGCCGGGGCGCTGCGGGCCGGGGCAGAGGTCGTCGTCGCGACGCCGGGTCGGCTCAAGGACCTCATCGGCCGTGGCGACTGCCGGCTGGACGACGTCGCCATCACCGTCCTCGACGAGGCCGACCAGATGGCCGACATGGGCTTCATGCCGCAGGTCACCGCCCTGCTCGATCAGGTCCGGCCCGAAGGACAGCGGATGCTCTTCTCCGCCACCCTGGACCGCAACGTCGACCTGCTCGTCCGCCGCTACCTGACCGACCCGGTGGTCCACTCCGTCGACCCCTCCGCGGGAGCGGTCACCACGATGGAGCACCACGTACTCCACGTGCACGAGGCGGACAAGCACCGGACGACCACCGAGATCGCGGCACGAGACGGCCGGGTGATCATGTTCCTGGACACCAAGCACGCCGTGGACAAGCTCACCAAGCACCTGCTGAACAGCGGCGTCCGCGCCGCGGCCCTGCACGGCGGCAAGTCCCAGCCCCAGCGCACCCGGACCCTCGCCCAGTTCAAGACCGGGCATGTGACGGTACTGGTGGCGACGAACGTCGCCGCCCGCGGCATCCACGTCGACAATCTCGACCTGGTCGTCAACGTCGATCCGCCCACCGACCACAAGGACTACCTGCACCGCGGCGGCCGCACCGCCCGCGCCGGCGAGTCCGGCAGCGTGGTCACCCTCGTCACCCCCGGCCAGCGCCGCGGCATGAGCCGACTGATGGCTTCGGCCGCCATCACCCCCCGGATCACCCCGGTCCGTTCGGGTGAGGAGGAACTGAGCCGCATCACCGGGGCCCAGGCCCCTTCCGGAATTCCCGTCGTCATCACCGCCCCCGCCGCGGAACGCCCCCGCCGCGCCGGGTCGTCCGCGGCTTCCTCGCCCCGAGGCCGCCGCGCCCGCCCCGCCCAGGGGGGCGCCACCGGACGAGCGGGGCGGCGCAGGACGCAGCGGCCCGCCTTCGACCCGGCTGCCTAGAGGCATCGATCAGAAGCTCACCCATCCCGAGGAGACAGCTTTGACACCGGTACAGACACGGCGGCAACGAACGGTTTCCTTCCCCCGGAGTGCAGTCGACGACATGGACGCGGCCGGGCCCCGGGTCCGGGACGACATGACCGTCGAGGTCGCCCTGGCCGTCATGGCCAGTGCCGGTGTCGAGTACCTCCTCCTGTGCGACGGGGACGACGAGTGCACGGGCTCGATCACCAGGGCCGAACTCGCCGTTCACCGCCGCAGTTCCACGTACACGGACCGGCTCCGTCTACGGGACGTCCTCGACGGACCGTTCACCTCGCCCGCCCCTCGGCCCGTCGCCGTCGGGGAACACGGCCGGGCCCCGGGCGTCCTCGTTCTCTCCCGCTGATCCGCCCCGCCCCGCCCCGATCAGTTCGTTCTCCTTCCCTCAGCCCGTCTCCATCTCTCTGTGAGGGCTCATGCGCTGTGTCATCGCCCGATACCCGTTCGACCTGACCAAGAGCGGAGTGCTGGCCTCGATGAAGGGCGTCACGCCCGAGATCGTCACGGGTGAGTCCGTGACCATCGGCCGCCGCCGCTACCCCGTCAAGCAGGTAGGCCAGGTCATCACCCGACAGGACCGCCGCGACTTCACCGGCGGCGAAGTCATCCGGGCCATGACCCGCCTCGGCTTCACCTGCCATGCCCACCCCGACGCCGCGCCCGTGTGTGTCCCGACTCCGCTCCAGACCGCGTCGGCACTGCTCGGCGCCGCCTCCATGGACGTATGAGGCCGGGCGGCAAACCGCCATCAGGATCCCCGTGAGGGCCCTGCCGACATGTGTCGGCAGGGCCCTCACGGCCGTCTCGGCGTCCGTTCTCCGCGACTGGACCGCCTGCCACAACGGCCTGCGTCACCCGTTGTTGCAGGTCACAGGCTAACTGTTCCCCCAAAGAGCTGAAATCTACTCTTGCCGGAGTAGACATTGAGCTCTGGCACGGTTAGCCTTTTTCTCGTTGACACCGGTCAAGCGAAACCCGGCAGACACGAACTGGCGGGTTGCAGTACATGAAGTTCGCAGGCCAGTGCGGCTCTGGAGTCCCGAAGCCAAGTGTTCGTAGAGCGGTGACGGGGCTGAGGGCCGCACTGGGCGGCCCGCAGGTCGAGGGGCCGCCGACAGCAGTACCGCAGTACCAGTTCACCAAGCAGTTGGTTCAGAGGAAGGACGGAGGACGCAGACGCCATCAGGATCGCCCGGCCCGGGAAGCACTCGGCCGGGTACCGCAAGACCCCGGATTGGAAGGTGGTCCCCGGTCACGCAGCCGCGATCCCCGCACCCCCCCTTCTGCAGGGCTGGTAGCGGAAACAGACGGTCGGCACAGCAATAGGGCCGACAGATGGTGTTGAATTTCCTTCGGGGCCCTGGTGCCGTACGGCACCAGGGCCCCTCGACGCGTTGCGCAACGAGGTGACATGACAGCAGATATCCCCCTCAGTGATCGTCTGGACGACGACGACTACCCCGCATACACCATGGGGCGGGCCGCCGAGATGCTCGGAACCACCCCGGCTTTCCTCCGAGCCATCGGTGAGGCCCGTCTGATCACTCCGCTTCGCTCGGAGGGCGGACACCGCCGGTACTCCCGCTACCAGCTACGGATCGCGGCGCGCGCCCGCGAGCTCGTCGACAGGGGCACCCCGATCGAGGCTGCATGCCGCATCGTCATCCTTGAGGACCAGCTCGAGGAAGCTCAGCGCATCAACGCCGAGTACCGGAGCCGTGCCGAGCACAAAGCGCCCGACCGCTCCCTTCCCGGTGACAGCTGATCACGTGGGCGCGTGCCGGTCGGCTCGAACACGCGCGACGCCCGATCGCCCCTGAGCGCCCGCCTGGGACAGCAGGTCGTGCCCCGCGGGTCAGCCTCCCGGCAGCGGGCGGCGGCGCCTCCGCGGTCGACGGCCGTCTTGACGCCCGCGAAGATCACCAGTGGCGGGAACCCGAGGACGCCCTGCGCTTCCAGGGCATCAGGCAGGACGTCGCCTGCTCCGTCACCACCACCGCGTCGGGCAACCTGCCCAGTGCGATCAAACTGCTGGAGCGCTCCTGAGTACCGCGGGGCGCGCTCCACGGCCGAGCTGGTCAAGGCCGTATGGCAGCGACTGTGCGAGCCGCACGAGCAGAGGCAGTTCCTCCTGCTGTTCGAGCTGGTAGGCCGACACGGCTGGAAGCCCGAAGGCGACCGGGACCTGGCTCAGTCGATCATCAGCGGCTGGCTCGACATCCTCACCGACCGGCTCACGCAGGACGGACGGCCCCCCGAGGAAGCCTCCGCCCTGGCCACCCTCCTGCTCGCCCAGGTACGGGGGCTTCAGCTCGATCTCCTGGTGTCCGGGGACCGGGAACGGGCCGACCGCGCACTCGACTTCTCACTCCAGCTGCTGGAGCACCGGAGCGGGTCGCCTGGGTGCGACTGAAGGCACGAGGGGCGCGTCGAGACGCGGCGAGCCCTCCTACGGTCGGAGCCCTGCGCCGTATCGATCACCCAAGACCGGATCCGCGTGACATGGACGATCCGCCCCGTGCCGTTCGTACCGTTGGCCCACCGTCAAGGCGTCGAACTCCCAGCCTGCGCATACGACTTCAAGCCTGGAGGACCCGACCAGTACTCCAATTAGACTCGCGCAGACCCGACCGAAGGGAGGGACCGGCATGGAAGAGCCAACCGGGATGACCGCGCTGCGGCAGCTGCTGCCTCCGCCTCCCGGCGCGGGCGAGGACATCGACTGGAAGGCGGCCGAGGCGCGGTGGGGGACCGGGTTCCCCCGGGACTACATGGACTTCATGGCCGTGTACGGCGTCGGCGGGATCGGCTCGGAGGAGGAGATCGGCGAGCTCGGAATCCTCGGGCCGTTTCCCACCGGGGCCTACGAGCACTCCCCTGACGACTTCGAGGACGAGACGGGGAACGCCCGTCTGACCTGGGAGGAGGAGGGCGCCGACCAAGAGGGGCTCGACCTGGACCCGGAGCACATCCTCGCCTGGGGTTACACCTCCCACGCCGACATGCTGTGCTGGCTGACCAGCGATCCGGACCCCGACAAGTGGCCCGTCCTGCTCTTCGCCCGTCATGGCTCGCAGACCTGCGAGGTCGTCCCCTGCGGCATGGTCGAGTTCCTGCGCAGACTGCTCGCCCAGGAACTCCCCTCGTACAGCATGGAGTTCACGCCCGAGCCGCGCTTCGAGCACTGGCGCAAGGGTCGATGAGCCGCCTGCGCCGAGCTCATGTGCCCTTACATTCCCGCCGACTGACGGCACACCAGCCACTGGAGTACTAAGCCCGTGGGACGGCGGCCGTACTCCGAGAGCATCGGCCGCCGCTCCTTCCCCCGTTCGACCGGGTACTACGCGATGGTCCAGCCGACGCTGCCGACACCCGTGCTGTACCAGGCACAGGTGGCGGAGGACTGGCCCCACTGGCCCGGGTTCAGGGTCACCCAGTCACCGGAGACGTCGGGGGCCCGGCCGCAGACGACCTCGGCGCGGAACCGGATGGTGCGGTCGCTGTTGTTCGTGCAGCTGGCGATGCCCCGGTCCGTGTCGACACCGTGGACCGCGCCACGGCAGTCGACCGAGCCCGCGGCCGACGCCGGGGCGGCCATGGCGCCGACGGACAGGGCCACCGCCGAGACGGTGGTGGCCAGACCTGCGGCGAACATCTTCTTACTGCGGATCATTCTCGTGCCCCCGAGAGGTTGCGGTTTACATGTGCCGACCTCAGTGAAGGGCACGGGGGCGGCCCCGGGGACCTGACATCTGTCAGGGACGCCCGGCCCAGGGTCTGTCGTTTGGATCAGGTCGGCTGAAAGGAACTGTCAGCACGGGGTCGAGAAGTGCCTCCGCAACCCGACGCGCGCCTTGTCCGTCTGAGACATCATGCCGGTAAACGTCAAGCGTGGGTCCCGTACCAGAGCCATCGTCGGAGCCCTGCTCGCCGCCATGTTCCTCATCACCGCCTGCAGCACGTCGACGGACACGGGAGGGGCAAGTGCCCCACCCACCTCGAGGGGTCCCGGCGGGACGGGAGGGCTGGTGGTGGGGGCGCGGTGGTACGTGCAGTGGGTCACCGTCGGAGGGCGGGCGACCACCGCGCCGCCCCGTGCCGCCGCCTGGGTCGAGTTCGGCTACGACGACACGACCGAGGGCAACTACGGATGCACCCCGTTCAAGGCGGCTACCACCGTCACCGAGACAGCGCTCACCGTGGGTGAGAAGACCGACGGGGCTCCCTCGGCCGGGCGGTGCCCGAAGTCGTATCGCGCCTTCGAGGGGAAGCTGCGCAAGCTCTTCAGCGGGCCGCTCACCATCAACCGGCGCGTCGACGACCTGACGATGGACCTGAAGAACCAGCGGGGCGACTACATCGCGGTGAAACTGATGCGGCCCAAGGGGCTCTTCGGCTCCCGATGGCGGCTGGACCATCTCGTCTCGGGCGACACCATCGTGCCGGTCGTCGGCGGCAAGGACGTGTACTACGTCTTCCACCGGGACGGCACGGTCACCGGCAAGGCCGGCTGCAACGACTTCACCGGCAGAGCCGTCTTCGACGGCGACGTCCTCACGATGTACCGGCCCACCCGGACCACCGACCGGACCTGCTCACAAGAGCTCATGGACCAGGAGCACCGCCTGCTGACGGACGAGAAGAACCCGCGTCGGATGCGGTACGACAACCCCTATACCCGCTCCTTTCAGGCAGTCGACGGCAGCAGCCCCGCGGACTACTTCGGGTACGGCTGGGTGGCCGTACCCGGCAACTAGGACGCCGGCTCAGATCGTGATCACAGACCCGGATCCGACGGCCCCACTATCGCCCGCAGCGCCTCAAGGTGCCCCTGATATGCATCCCGGCCTCGTCGGCTCAGCCGGAGCCACACCCGCTGCCGGGTGTCGCGGACGGCCTTGCGCTGCTCGACGTAGCCGGCGTCCATCAGCACGGTGACGTGCTTGCTCAGCACGGAGGCGGAGAGGTCGAGTTGCTTTTGGACCAGGCCGAACTCCGCCTCGCCCGCAGCCTCCAGAAGGGCGCAGATGCGCAGCCGGTTCGGGGCGTGGATGGTGGTGTCGAAACCCTCCAGCCGGTCGTGGATCTCGGCGCTCACTGGGTCTTCCGGTGCAGGCGGACGAAGGCGAGGTGGAAGCCGACGGACACGGCGGCACCGATCAGTGAGGCCGCGATCAGCCACACCGGCCGTCCCGTGACGCGGAAAGCGAGCGCCGCCCCCACCAGCAGCACGGGCAGGCCGACCGCGAGCGGCACGGTCGCCCGCTTCGGCAGCACGTCCAGCCTCAGCGCCACCCCGGTCCTGTTGCGCCACGCCTTCGCCGCGACGGCGAAGAGCGCCACGTACACCGCGGTGCTCGTCAGCATGATGGCCGTCCAGGCGGTGCGCGGCAGCAGCCAGTCCGAGTCGGCCATGACGCCTCCGTAGGTGATCGGAAGCGCGGCGATGTAGAGCGTGAGCGTGAGGAAGAACCAGTTCGGCCATGGTGTGGCCGACAGCGCCGCGGCGGAGGCCCGGATGTGCTCGGTGTCGGCCAGAGCGGCATGGGCCTGCTCCGGCGTCACTCGTACCCCGTGAGTTTCCATGTCGGAAAGAGTAGCGAACAGTTTCCAGCATGGAAAGAGACGAGTTTCCGGTACGGCAAGTGGCCGGCTCGGCCCAGGCCATGGCGGGCGGCGGTAGCCGCGACGGCGTGAAACCCGTCCAGGACCGTCCGGCGGTCAGGTGACTGCCGGGGTGCCGTCTCGTCGTCGCCCGTTGCGAAGCCGAGACACAACCGAGCAGGTTCCGCGCGCCGGCCGAGAACCAACAGAGGCGGGCCGTACACCTGCGCGGTTGACCATCAGCGGCACGGTGAGCGCGGACCGACCGCTGCCCGCCCGGTCCGAAGCCGGAGGTGGACAGCGGTGAACGACACCGAGACCATCGTGCTGAACACCAGGACCCGCGTGCGGGACGGCAGGACCCTCGTGATGAGGCGCCCGGCCGCCCGCGAGCTCGCCCCCGCCCGCCCTTCGCTCTACCTGCACGGGCTCGACGGCGTCCGCGCGATAGCCTCATGCTCGTCGTCGTCCCGTCGTCCTGGTCACCGTGCACGGGCCCGTCACCTGGAACGACCAGGTGCGCAGACGGTCACGCAAGCACTGAAACGGCGGTGAACCGGCCGACCCGCCCGAGCCGCCGACCGACATGCCGGACCCCGCCGTCTGCCCTGACACGTCAGGGACGCGATCTTTCCGGCGCGCCGAGTGTGGTGCGCTTCGCCGTATCCGGGGCCGGCTCGCTTCTCACCCGCTCGCTGCGGGACAGAGGGTGTCGGCGGCGCCGATCTCGGACCGGACAGAACAGCACGTATGCGGTGGAGACGCCGACGAAGCCCAGGCGGATCAGGCCGCGGGTCGGGTCATGGGGAACGACGAAGACCGTGCCGTACAGGGTGATCAGTCCGATCCAGCTCCACCACGGCACCAGGCGCCGCTGCCCGATCACATCCCACAGCAGGGTGCCCAGCAAGACTGAGGCGGTGTAGTACGTGTAGACGCTGGGGTCCAGGGCGATCCGGGCGTTGGCGCCGAGCAGGACGACTGCGGGCCAGCGCCCTCGCCGGACCGCGACGCAACCCAGCGCCAGCCCTACCGCGGCCTGTGCGGGCCGGTCCCAGGGAGGGGTTCGCGGATCGTCGACGCCGAGCCAGCGCAGGGCGGACGCGGGCTGGTTGGGGATGGTGAATTCGGCCGCGGCGAACGAATGCGGGGCACTGAGGAGGAACGGCAGCCAGACGAGCGCGACCAGACCCGCGCACCACAGCCCCGCGCGCAGCCACTGCTTTCTCGGCAGTGCGAGCAGCAACGGCAGGAAGGCCAGCGCGGTCGGTTTGGAGTCCATGGCCAGGGCCAGGAAGATGCCCGTCGCAGCGGCGTTGCCGCGGGTGAGGGCACGTACGGCCAGGGTGGTGAAGAAGAGTGCCAGTACGTCGTCGAGGTGACCGAAGCGGACGGCGACCTCGATCCACATCGGGATGAAGGCCAGGCCCGCGATCAGGACCCGCTGCCGCAGCCGCTGATGGTTGGTGCCGGTGCCCAGGAAGTACCGGGCGGCGCTGCGTCCGGCCACCACCAGGATGATCAGGCCGAGCAGGGACATCGCGGCGGCGGCCAGGAACTGCCCGAGGGCCTCGGAGAAGGGGTTGAACAGGCCCGCCGCCAGGAAACTGACGGGGCCCATCTGCAACTCCGGGTGGTGGGCGTACAGGTTCAGACCGCCGTCCGCCCTGCCCGAACCCGCGTAGAGCAACTCCCCACCCGTACGCAGGTAGTGCCAGGAGAAGCCCCCGTGCGGCTGGACCACGGCGAACCACAGGACTGTCCAGGCGGCGAGCAGCACCAGGTGCATCCGCTGACTGATGGACGACACGGTTTCTCCCCTTTTGCCCCTGGTCGCATCGCACGGTTCTCCCGGGCGATGTGCCCCTCTGTGAGATGGCCAGAAGGCACGGAGGGTTCTTTTCGTAACGCCGGTCCCGGATTGCGGCACGGGAGTGAGGCATCGATATGACGCAGGGGTGGGGAGGAAGAAGCGGCCGCCTGGTCCGCTGAGCCGGACGGGCTGCGGGTGACGCCCCCGGTCGTGTCAGGGGCCGGTCGCCGAATCTTGCGGCCTCGGTGAAGTTCTTTCCGAAGACGCCGTATGGGACGGAAGCGCCTTCCGGCTTCGACCCGGTCGTCTCCGTCCTGAGCGCCGACGGGCATGCGCGTGCTCATCACACGACGAACGTCGTCGTGTCGGAAGGTCCGGGCGACGAGGTCCGTGTCCGGTCCAAGGGCTTGGGCGTCGTGGACGGCGGCACCGTCATTTGCGGCGGGCTGTGTCGACCAGGTGGCGCAGGAAGGCCAGCCCCCGGGGCGTTCGTTGCCGAGCTGTTCGATGTCCGTTTCGTCGCGCAGGGCGAGGACGCTGGTGAGCAGCTGGGAACACGGACGCCCGCGCCCGGATCAAGGCGTACGGCGGACAGGACTGGGATGTCCGATGGAGCCGGGCCTCGGAGTTCGAGGGCGTGTGGAAGGTTGACCTGGTCGGCACCGCACGTGCCGAGGACGAACCCGTCCGCGTCACCGAAACAGTCGTCTGGGAGGACGAGAGCTGGGTGATGGCCCCGCTGCCCGGCGTCGTACCGACGCCGTCGAACGCAGCAGGGACCGAACCACCCGGGTGAGCCTCGCTGCGCCTTGTTGCGGTCGGCGCCCACGCATCCCGAGCGCCGATTACGTGGCGCCGCCGGCCCCGGTAGCCGCGAGGTCTGCGCGGGTCGTACGCCGTGACCTTGCCGCGCGCAGCCCCAGGAACACCAGCAGTCCGAACGGTGACAGCAGGATCGTGAGGACCAGCAGCGGCCCCATCAGCAGGGCGGAGATCCCCAGGCGTCTGGCCTCCCGGTACATCCACTGTCCGATCAGTAGATCCCAAGCGATGACCTGTGCCCAGACGGCCCCCGCGCCGTCCGCGAGGGCCGTCAGATCGCGGAAGGTGTCGAGATCCGGGCTACGGACCGCGGTCCACAGCTCGGGGAACACCGGGATCGCCAGTGCGAGATAGACGAGCAGGACAGGCACCACGGTCCACGGTGACCCGGCGATACGGACAGTCGGACCCCACGCCGGCGCGAAGATCATGAGTAGCCATACGGGTGCCGCGAGCCAGAAGGAGAGCTCGAAGAGGAATCCGGTCATGCCACGAGGCCCTTCGGGGTGGGGGCGTCTTCCGCGTCTTCCGCCGCTTCCGCGCCTTCCGCGCCTTCCGCGTCATCTGCTGTGAGTGGAAAGGGGGTCGGAGCCCTCAGGGATCCGTACGTCCCGACAGCACCGGCCGCCAGGATCAGTCCGGCCACTCCCAGCGTCGCGCCGTCCGGGTGGATCAGCGGCTGGCCCCGCAGCGCCTGCCAGAGAGTCAGTGCAAAGGCGGCGGCGTACGTTGCCGAGGCGAGCAGCACCAGGCGCAGCCGTATGCGGTCGTCGGTAAGGCGAGCGAAGCGTGGCCCGAGGGCGGTCAGCAACATGACCAGCAGCGGCAGGAGTTGCAGCGCGTGCATACCGACGAAGTGCGGGATCCGTAGATCGCCTCCCGTCGTCGACCAGCCGGTCAGCGGCATCGACGGACCGCCGTCCGGCACGCCCACGCTGTGCGCGCCGACCACCTTGGAGACGCCACGCCGCTGCCCCGGCGCGGGTTGGGTCATCAGGAAACCGACGCCGGCCCCGGCCAGTGCCAGAACGATGCCGGAGCGCATCGCCCAGGCGGATGCCCGGTCGGCGATTCGGGCGCGGAGCAGCAGCACGGCGACGGCGAGTGTGCCGAGCCACAGGATGACGACTGAGACGGCCATGGCGTTGAACAGCGCCTCGTCGAAGGGTGTCTCGTGGTTGAAGTGGCTGCGTTTCCCGCGCACCACCTGCCCTGTGATGATCAACATCTCGACAAGGCTCGCCAGCGCGACGACCGTCCCCGCCCACCAGCCCACGCGTCGTCCGCTGGGGAGAAGCGACAGCATCCAGGCCAGGGAGAGGCAGTACGCCACGAACGAGACCGAGAACTTGAACGGCTTGAACCAGATCGGCGCACCCGCCAGGACACGGTCGTCGATGACGAGTCCCACCGCGGATACGACCGCCGTCAACACCATCGCCGCCGCGAACACCACCAGCGGCCGATGCCATGACCGCCACGGCGCCGACGGCGGCCGTAACGGAGCAGGCCAGGAAGACGGACGTGAGGAATACGGACCTGAGGAAGACATGACTACCCCCAGAAGCGGATAGCGGCACTATCCGCTATCCGATAGCCCAACTATCTATGATGGGAGACGGGTCGGCAAGGGCCGGCCCGGCCTCAGGACGAAGGTCGAGGAGTGAACCGGCTGTGCGCATCGGAGAGTTGAGCCGCAACACCGGAGTGTCGGTGCCGACGATCAAGTACTACGTCCGTGAGGGCCTGCTGCCTCCGGGCGAGCTGACCAGCCCGAACCAGGCGACGTACGGCGAGGCGCACGAGCGTCGGCTGCAGCTGATCCGAGCCCTGCTCGATGTGGGCGGCATGAAGGTCGCCGAAATCGCGGATGTACTGGCGGCCCTCGACGACCCGGAGCGTCCGCTGCACAAAGTGCTCGGCGCAGCCGCGGACCATCTCAGCAACGGGGGTGTCGAGCACGACGACGCCGAGTCGGCGGCCGCCCGGGCAGTCGTCGCCGACCTCATCTCCCGGCGCGGCTGGCGGACGAACGAGTCGAACCCCGCCGCCACCGACCTGTCCAAGGCCCTTGCCGCCATGGACCGGCTGGGCCACGGGGCGTTCGTCGAGGTGCTCGACGACTACGCCGACGCAGCCGAGCAGGTCGCCGAGGCCGACCTCCGTTACGTGGACCGGCGGGTGGCGGTCGAGGGCATGATGGAGGCCGTGGTGGTCGGGACCGTACTGGGTGAGGCGGTGTTCAACGCGCTGCGGAGGCTGGCCCATGTGGACGCCTCGGCACAGCTGTACGGCACGGATGGCTCACAGGAGCGTAAGACGAGCTGAGCCGACCGCAGGTGGCGAAGCGCGCGCCAGTCCAGTGCGGATATAAGCGACCACTCACCCGACTGCAGGCGTCTGCCGCGCTGTTGGCGGGGCATCCAGGGAGGCGTGACCATCATGATGTCCACGGGCGACTCGTCCCACCTCAACGCAGCGCTCGACACCGGGATCGAGTATTTGCGCACGGCGGGGCGAACGGGAGGGCGGGGAGGGGGCCGGTGCGGGACTGGCGGGGCACCGCCGTGACCGTGACCGGCACCGCGCGCGTCAGCGGGCCGCCGCGGGCGCGGTCTTCTTGCGGGCGCGGTATGCGGCTGCCTTGATCTTGTTGCCGCAGGACTCCATCCCGCACCACTGTCGGCGCATGCCCCGCGAGCGGTCGATGTAGGTGCGGGTGCACTCCGGGTTGCCGCACTCCTTGTGGCCGCGTCCAGTCCGAGTACGGACTTCTGCAGACGACTCTGGCCATCCCGAAGGAGTTCGGCGGCGCCGGCAACGCCACCAACCCCGAGCAGCTGTTGGCGGCCGGCTGGGCCGCCTGTTTCCTGGGAGCCGTGCGCCGCGCCGCCGCCGAACGCAAGGTCAGGCTGGCGAGCACCACCATCACCGCCGAGATCACCCTCAACCACGATGACGACGGCGAGTTCGGCCTGGCCGCCGTTCTCAACCTCGAACTCGGCGGCGTCGACCAGCAGACCGCGACGGAACTCGGCGCCGCCGCCCACCGGATCTGCCCCTACTCCAAGGCCACGCGCGACAACATCCCGGTCACCATCAACGCCGGCGCCGCCTAAGCGGTTTCCTACGGATCAAGCCCGTTTGATGTCCCTGGTCGAAAAGCTCTCGGATCTGTCGGGTGGGCGACCTACGCTGAGCCCCGTCCGCACTATCTGGGGGAAGCATGACAAGCAGGTTCACCGAGTTGACCGTTGACTGCCGTGATCCGGAGAGACTCGCGGCCTTCTGGTGCGAGGTCCTGGACTTCAAGGTGATCGACCGGAGCGAGGGCAAGGTCGAGATCGGCTCTTGGGTGCCGACCGTCGAGGATGTCCGGGCCCGCCAGATGCCGCCCACCCTGGTGTTCATCCGTGTGCCCGAGGGCAAGACCGTCAAGAACCGGCTTCACCTCGACGTCAGCCCGATCGACGGCAGCACCGAGGGCGAGGTGACCAGATTGCTCGGTCTCGGCGCCGTCAAGGTGGACGTGGGCCAGGGCCCAGACCGGAACTGGGTGGTCATGGCTGACCCCGAGGGCAACGAGTTCGACGTCCTGCGCACCTTGGCACCGCAGGACTAGCCGCCTTCCTCTGATCACCTTTCCGACCAGATGAAAGACGGCCGCCGCGCCGGCCGAGCCGCTTGCGGTTCGCGGCCTGGTCGGCCGGCTGTGGGATCACCGACCGGATTCCGCGCCGTCGCAGGTGACTGCGGATCGCCCGAGACGAATACGCCTTGTCGGCCAGAATCACGTCCGGTGTGGTCCTGGGCCGGCCGATCGGCCGGGGCACTCGGAAGTCGTCGAGCAGGATCCGGATGCCTCGGCCGACGCCAGGCCGGAGAGCTGCTGGTGCCCTGTGACGGAGTGAAGTTCGAGCTTGCTCCGGCTGTCGGTGCCTGGCGGGCGGGGCAGCGGCGGCGAGGTGAAGAAGGCCGTGGGCAACCGCGTCGGCCACTACAAGGCGAGCGAGTAGGGTCGGTCTGCCGGAAGCAGCGGTCTCCGGCAGGCCGACCCCTTGTGCACTCAGCGGGTGATCATGATGGCGTCGAGGTGGACGGTCGATCGGGTGGAGGTGCTGCCGGCGAGGACCCGCAGCTGCACCTTGTGGGTCGTGATCGTGGTGCCGAGCGTGCGGGTGAACACCACTTGCCGGTAGGCGGTCTGCGCGGCGTAGGTGTCGACCGTACCGACCGTCTTTCCGTCGACCAGGACCGCGAAGCGGCCGCCGTTCGACTTCCGCGTTGCCACGATGCGCAGTTGGGTGCCGTCCGCCGAGAAGGACACGTACGCGCCCTTGGTGGCGGAGGTGCGCTCGGTGCCGGACCAGGCGGAGGATGCCGCCACCGACTTCCAGGTGCCGGTGTAGTGCAGTGCCGTCGCGCGGTCGTCGAGCGGGATGCCGGTGGTCGCCGCCCTGCTCCAGGGGCCGGTCTGGCCGGCGTCGTCGTGGGCGCGGACGTAGAAGCGGTAGGTCAGTCCGGGAACCGGCTTCACGGGGCTGCCCGCCTTGCCGAAGACCGCGGAGGTGGCCGTCGTGCCGGTGCGCCAGGTCTGCAGCGCTCCCAGCTTCCAGACGCCCGCGCTGTCACGGGTGGCGACCCGCCAGCCGACGTCGTACGACTTCACACCGGCGGTCTTGGCCGACCAGGCGACCGGCACCGCCGCGCTCGTCGCCGCGCTGCTCGCGACGGTCGGCGCGGTGACGGAGGCGGCGGGGACCGTCCGGCGCAGGGTCACCTTGCCGCTGACGTCGGCTGCCGCCCGGCCGGTCACCGTGTCGCGCACGGTCAGTGTCCAGGTGTACGCGCCCTCGGCGGCTGCCGTGCCCGCCCCCGTCGTCCCGTTCCACACCGGCTTGACGGTGCCTCCGGAGGCCGTACCGGAGAGGGAACGGACCTGCGTGGTGCCGGACTTGAGGGTGAGCGTCCAGCTCACCGGCCGGTTGTAGGTCCAGGTGGGGGTCCAGGTGTCGGCGGATCCGTCGCCGTTGGGGCTGAAGCCGGTCGGGGCGGTGGCGGCCGAGGCCGACGTGGGGACGCCTGCCCAGGTCACGTGGGTGACGCCGGCGTCGTCCATCCAGGCCGCCCAGGGCGCGTCGCGGTCGACCGCCCACCTCTCGGCGGTGGCGGAATCGGCCTTCTCCGGGAGGGCGAACAGCGGCTGGGCCGCGGTTGCCGTGCCGCTCAGCGTCTGGGCGTTCAGCGTGACGGCCCCCGAGGACTCCGAGGACTTGGTGAAGGTGTAGATCACGTCCGTGCCGAGGATCGGCGTGTGGACGGAGGCGTCCACGGTGGTGCCGGTCGAGCTCCCCGCCTTGAGCAGCAGGCCGGTGGTGGACGCGGCCCCGCAGGTGGTCAACAGGATCCGGGAGCCGCGCACTTGGAGGCCGCCGGGCAGGCAGCTCACCGTGGCGGCGGTGGTGACGGTGCCGGTGGTCAGGTCGGTCCGCCGGATCGACCAGGCGGCCGTCGTTCCGTTCCGTACCGAGGAGTACACGGCGCCGCCGTCCAACGCGGAGGCGGAAGGCACCCTCGCGCTGTGGCCGTCCGCGAAGGTGTAGAGGAGAAGCGTGCCGTCGGCCGCGGTCGTCCTGTCCGACACCAGGACGTGCTCACCGTCGAAGTCCACGACGTTCACCATCGACACGTCGGAGTAGTTCAGCGGTGTGCCGACCAGCTTGCCGTCCTCGTACACCTGGTAGTGGCCCGGCTCGGCGGCGCTGCTCTGCTCGACCAGGACCCGGTCCCCGGCGGCGGCCAGGGTCTGGTGCACCAGGCCGCCGGTGTAGGCGAGTACCCGGGACGGCGTGCTCGCCGAGGCCCCGGCCGGGCCGGCCGAGAGGTCCGAGCGGAGCAGGACGCCCTGACGGCGGGAGGAGTCGTCGGCCGTGTAGAGCGCGCCGTCGGACAGGGCCAGCGCGTCCAGCCTGGCGGGACCGGCGGGGATCGTGGTGGCGTCGCCGGCGGCGGTGGACACCCGGCCGTCGGTGAGGGTCTGGATCGCGGCGTCCACGTCGGGCCGGTAGAGCGTCACGCGCATCTTGCCGTCGTCGCCGACCGAAAGGTCGGTGAACGTCCCGCCGAGGTCCTTCGCCGCCGTGGATCCGTCCCTGGCCATCGCGAACAGCTCGGACGCCCCGTCCGCCGCGCTCCACTGGTACCAGGCGAGCGTGTCATCGCTGATCCAGTGCGCCCCGCTGACCGGCAGGGTGACGGTCGACGGGCCGTCCCCGGGTGCCGACCGCTGCCACTCGGTCAGGGTCGCACCGTCGATGACGCCGACATGGGCGGGGGTGAACTCCAGGCCCTGCGGCAGCTCGTCGGTCGCGGGCTCCGCCACGGTGACCGTCGCGCCGGTGGCGAAGTCGACGTACACGATCTTGCGGTCCCAGCCGGGCGCGGTCCGCCGGAGCACCAGGGCACCACGAGCGTCCGAGGCGAGCACCTCGTACTGCGCGTCGCCGGACAACAGCGTCCGGTCCTCGTTGCCGGGCGTGCGCAGCAGCAGGCGCACTCGATACGCGGAACTGTCGTCGTAGTAGCTCTGCTGGACGAGGATGCCGTCGCCGGCCTGGGCACGATAGCGCTCGTCCCCCGCGGCCCCTGAGCTGTCGTATGCGACAGGAAGGACGTCGTCCTGTTCACCGAGGTGTCCACCGGAGTCGAGGTGGCGCAAGGTGACGTGGTCGGCGAGATCACCGTTCGGATTGGTGGAGGTGGCGACGGCCACCACTCCGTCCTGCACGGACACCGCGTCGACGTTCGACGTCTCGCTGGTGTCGGCAAGCCGGCCGAGATCCTGGGGTGTGCCTCCCGCGACGGCGAGCCAGCCGTGCGCCAGAGCGTCGGCGGACGTCTTCTGACTCCAGACGACCACCTGACCGGAACCGGATATCTCGTCCGCCGCCGGCACGGAGGTCGGGCGCGCGGCCAGCGTGGCAGACACGTCGGTCACAGCCGCGGCAGCTGCGGGGACCGGGGTGACGGCCTGGACGAAGGTGAGAGCCGTGAGGGCTGAGAGGGCTGTGAGGGCTGCCGGAGCGGCAAGGAAGCGGCATCTGTGCGAAGGCATGAAAGCCCGATTCTGCTCGGATCAACTATCGGATCGACAAGGCGGGGATCATTACACGCAGATCCGCTGCGCCCGGCGGTGGGGTCGCAACATTTACCGACACTTTCCCCAACATGCGTCACCGCTTGTCGTACTGCTGGGCGGTGGTGGCTCCGAGGAGGGTGTCAGCGGCGGCCGAGGTGAGGACCCGGTCCAGGCGGTCGGCGTTTCGCGATGACCACGGTGGGCCGGGCAGTGGTGGCGACGTTGGGCGGGCCGAGTTGTCCGCGATCTCCCCCGGGATTGTCCGTGATCGGTAACGGACGCATCCCGTGGCCGCCGTCCCTCGTCCTGCCAGGTGGTCGCGAGGCGACCGGGGATCGGCGAGGAACTGCGGGAGAGCGGGGCGGACATGGCGCGGCACGGTGGCGGGCGGGGCTGGTACGGCAAGGTGGTCGGGGCTGCGCTCGGGGTGACGGTGCTCGCCGCCGGTGCCGCGGTGTGGACCGCGCAGGCCGGTGCCGTGGGCGGGTCCGTGCCGAAGGCGGCCGCGTCGGCCACGCCGGGCAGTGACGTCAAGGCGGTGGACCTCACCATCGCGCACGCCTCGGACAAGGGAGCGCGCGGCGTCAACATCACCATCGACGACGGCCCCGACCCCGTCTGGACCCCTCAAGTGCTCGACGTGCTGCGGGAGTACGGGGTGAAGGCCACGTTCTGCATGGTGGGGACTCAGGCGCAGGCCCACCCGGAGCTTGTGAAGCAGGTCGTCGCGGCCGGGCATCGGCTGTGCGACCACTCGGTGTCGCACGACACCACCATGGACAAGAAGTCCCGGGCCTACCAGTCGCAGCAGATACTCGACGCCGAACGCATGATCACCGAGGCGTCCGGGGGCGTACGGCCGATGTACTACCGGGCGCCGGGCGGGGCCTTCACCCCCTACAGCCGCAAGCTCGCTGCCTCCCGGGGCATGCGCCCGCTGGGCTGGAACGTGGACACCAAGGACTTCGAGCGGCCGGGCACGGACGCCATCGTCGCCACCGTCGAGCGGGAGCTGCCGGGCGGGCCGACCCTCCTCTTCCACGACGCCGGCGGCGACCGCTCGCAGACCGTCGAGGCCCTGCGCCGGATCCTTCCCCGGCTCAAGGAGCAGGGCTACTCCTACGGCTTCCCGGTGCGCTGAGCCGGACTGCCGCCTTCTTGCCTTCTCCTCACTCGCTCCACAGCCAAGGCCCAGGTCATCCGACCCGGGCCTTCTCGCTGCCCGCTGTGATCACCAGGCCAGGGCGTCAGCCATGGTCGACTGCCAGTACGAGACGCGGATCGAGTCGTCGACGTACACGCCCTTCGCGGGCAGTGACGGGTGGGCGGCGGCACTCGCGCTCTCGTCGAAGTAGACCTCGACGGACTTGGCCGTAGAGCCGCCCGAGCCACTGCCGTCGGCGGCCGAGAGAAGGACGCTCGCATAGCCCGACTCGCCGGGGGCCAGCGTGACCACCGCCTGCGGCTTGGAGTCCTCGAAGGCCGGCGGGACGGACTGGGCCTCACCGAACCGGACCGCCGGATAGCCGGTGAGGTTGCAGTTCTTCGAGCCGGTGTTGGTGACGGTGAGGAGAAGGTGGTTCAGGGGGCGGGAGACCTCCGTGGCGGTCGTCCGGGTGGAGGCGGGGGAGCAAGGGGTCCTGGAGGGATCCGAGTCCTTGGAGCCCGTGGAGCCCGTGGAGCCGGTGGAGCCCGAGGAACCCGTCGAGCCCGACGAACCCGTGGAGCCCGTTGTGCCGGTCGAACCGGTCGCGCCGCCGGTCGAGCCTTCGGAGGTCGAGCCCGCCGAGTCGGTCTTGCCCGTCCCGGTGGAGGTCCCCCCGCTCGCCTTGGGCGACGGCGTGGTGGAGGCCGTGGACGCCGATCCTGCCGATGCCCCCTCGTCCTGGACGCCCTCTCCGCTGTTGCACGCCGTCAACGTCAGCGTGGCGGCCGTGAGCGCGGCGGCGACGAGCATGCGGGTGCGGTGGGTGCGTGTGGACATGTGATCCCCCTTGTGCGGTACGGGTGTTGGCCGGGCCGCTCGACCGGGTGCCGGAAGCGGCGGGCCGGGAGCGGCGTGCTTGGATGGCCAAAGCTTGTGCGGCGATCCGTCCCAGCCGCCACGACTGCCGGGGCATCCGGGACGCTGGAACGCTTGCGACAGCTCTGACCTGGGGGAATGACCTCCCCCTGGAACGGGGTGCCGGGACGTGGGAGGGGGAGGAACGGTGGCGGGGGACGAGTTCTCGGAGCTGCTGGGCCGGTTGAAGGAGCGGTCCGGGCTCAGTTACGGGGTGCTCGGGAAGCGGCTGCACACGAGCACGTCCACGCTTCACCGGTACGTCAACGGGGACGCCGTACCTACGGACTACGCACCCGTGGAACGGTTCGCGCGGGTGTGCAAGGCGACGCCCGAGGAACTGGTGGAACTGCATCGGCGGTGGGTGCTCGCCGATGCCCGGCGGAGGCAGAAGACGGGCGGGGCCCCTGCGGAGACCTCTGGGCAGGAGGAACCGGGGGCGCGGACAGCGGCGGAGGCCGGGGCCGAGACGTCGGGCAGCGAAGCAGCGGCGGCCGAGGCCGGTCCCGAGGGTGAGCCGCGGCCCGTGGCGGAGGCTCCCGTGTCGCGGCGGCGTACCGGCGTTCTCGCCGGGGCCGCCGTGGCCGCCGTCCTCGTGTCGGCCGCGCTCGTGGCGAACCTCGTGCCCGGCGAGGGGGACGACGACCAGGGCGGGAAGCAGTCCTCGGGGGCTGCCTCCCGGTCCGTCGGTTCCGCCGATTCCGTCGACGAGAGCCCCGGTGCCTCCGAGTCGGCCGGCGCGAAGGGCAGGTCGGCCTCGCCGTCCGCCTCACGCGGCGGCACTCCCACGGCTCCGGCGTCCGCCTCCCGGAGCGGTGGTGCCGGGGCGGCACAGGGCGGCGGTGATTCCGAGGCCCGGGCCACCGCGCCCACCGTCAACGTCAATCCGTACAAGTGGGAAACCCCGTGCAGCCAGCACTACTTGATCGACCGGGAGCCCGAGCGGGTGCCTCCGCCGCCGAGTGAGGCGGACGCGCGCGGGTGGGTCACCGCGTTCGGCGGGGTCGCCGCCGGGCAGCAGATGCTCGCGCTGACCGTGCAGGGCACCGGGAAAGCCACCGTCGTCCTGGAGGAACTGCATGTGCGGGTGGTGGAGAAGAGCGCGCCGCTCGCCTGGAACGACTTCGAGATGGGCGTCGGCTGCGGGGGCGGCGTGGAGACGACCGCCTACGGGGTGGACCTGGATTCCGGGCGGCCCGCGCTCTACCCCAAGGGCGGTGAGCGCGACTTCAAGTACAAGGTGAGTGAGTCCGACCCCGAGGCCTTCTACATCTTCGCGGACGCGCGGGCGCACAACGTGAGTTGGTACCTGGAGCTGGACTGGTCCAGCGGTGACCAGCGGGGCACCGTACGCATCGACGACAACGGCCAGCCCTTCCGGACGAGCGGGAACGTGGGGCGGCCCGCGTACAACCATCCGCTCGGTTCCTCCGAGTGGGGGCGGAACGAGTACACGCCCGACATTCCCGGCTGAACGCCCGGCAGACACGGGGCTTCGAGTAGGATGCGGAAATACGTGTGCCTTGCGCCCCGACCCGTGCTATCGTAATCGCGTTGCAGTTTTGGTTCCCAGAGACCTCGAGTGCTCTTCCGACCTTCGTCGACGAGCACTCTTTTTGTTTCCGAGGATTTCCGGATCTTTCCGGAGGGGTGATCACTGCGGCGACTCGGATCCGTAAAGTGCGGACTCCGGCACTGCCCCCTAAGGGAGATTCAACATGGCATCTGGCACCGTGAAGTGGTTCAACGCGGAAAAGGGTTTTGGCTTCATCGAGCAGGACGGCGGCGGCCCCGACGTTTTCGCCCACTACTCGAACATCGCCACCTCCGGCTTCCGTGAGCTTCAGGAGGGCCAGAAGGTGACCTTCGACGTCACGCAGGGCCAGAAGGGTCCGCAGGCCGAGAACATCGTTCCCGCCTGATCATCCTTCCCGCCTGACGCTGACGCGTTCGACGTACTGGGGCCCGCACTCTCGAGGTGCGGGCCCCAGCACATTGCCTTTTCCATTGTGGCGGTGGAATCGGCTTCGTTTCACCTTTTCTTCGGCTCAATTCTTGCGAATCCTGGGGCGGCTCTTCATTGTCGTCGGGAATTCCTCGATACGTGCCGCATCGAGGAAGGTTCCTTATGGACCGCACAACTCGCAGGAACAACAGCTCCGCCCACTCCCGTAAGAGCGGCAAGAACGGGATTTCCGGCGGCGCTGCCGGGCGCGACCGCTCCCGATCCCGGACGGCGGGGGGCGAGGGCGCTGCTCGTCGTTCCGCCAAGGCCGGCCGCGGCGGCCACGGAGGTCGTTCCACCACGTCCGGCGGGGAGTTCGCGCTGCCGGTCACGGTCACCCCGGCGCTGCCGGCCGTCGAGGCGTTCGCCGACCTCGACCTGCCCGAGCGGCTGCTGACCGCGCTCGGTGCCGAAGGCGTGACCGTGCCGTTCCCGATCCAGGCGGCGACGCTGCCGAACTCGCTGGCCGGACGGGACGTCCTGGGCCGCGGACGCACGGGGTCCGGCAAGACGCTCGCCTTCGGTCTCGCCCTGCTGGCCCGTACCAGCGGGCAGCGGGCCGAGCCCCGACAGCCGCTGGCCCTCGTCCTCGTACCCACCCGGGAACTGGCCCAGCAGGTCACCGACGCCCTCACCCCTTACGCACGCGCGCTGAGCCTGCGGCTCGCCACGGTGGTCGGCGGTCTGTCGATCGGCCGGCAGGCGAGCGCGCTGCGCGCCGGGGCCGAGGTCGTCGTCGCGACACCGGGCCGGCTCAAGGACCTTCTGGACCGGGGCGACTGCCGCCTGGACCGCGTTGCCATCACCGTCCTGGACGAAGCCGACCAGATGACCGACATGGGCTTCATGCCGCAGGTGACCGCCCTGCTCGACCAGGTGCGGCCGGGCGGCCAGCGGCTGCTGTTCTCGGCCACGCTGGACCGCAATGTCGACCGTCTCGTACGCAACTACCTCCACGATCCCGTGGTCCACTCGGTCGATCCGTCCGCGGGCGCGGTCACCACGATGGAGCATCACCTGCTGCACGTGGAGGACGACGACAAGCACGCCACCACGACGGAGATCGCCGCCCGCGACGGACGCGTGATCATGTTCCTGGACACCAAGCACGCCGCCGACCGGCTGGCCAAGAAGCTGCTGGCCGTCGGTGTGCGGGCCTCGGCCCTGCACGGCGGAAAGTCCCAGTCCCAACGCACCCGGACGCTGGCCCAGTTCAAGGACGGGCACGTCACGGTGCTGGTGGCCACGAACGTCGCCGCCCGGGGGATCCACGTCGACAACCTCGACCTCGTCGTCAACGTCGACCCGCCCAGCGACCACAAGGACTATCTGCACCGCGGCGGCCGTACCGCCCGCGCCGGCGAGTCGGGCACCGTCGTCACGCTGGTCCTGCCGCACCAGCGCCGCGAGATGACCCGTCTGATGGCTGACGCCGGCATCACCCCGCGGACCACCCGGGTCCGCTCGGGCGAGGCCGAACTGAGCCGGATCACCGGTGCCCAGTCACCTTCGGGCGTGCCCGTCGTCCTCACCCCGCCGGTCACCGAAGCCCGCCCCACGGGCACGGGTTCCTCCGCCCGCGGACGGCGCAGCCGACCCGCCCGGGACCGCCGCCGCTCCTCCGCCAAGGGGAACGGCCGCTGAGAGTCCTGTCGTGGTGCGCTGATCTGTCCGATGCCGCAGGTCAGTCGCTGCCCGTGGCGCCGACGATGGAGGAGAAGATCCTGTCCTGCTGAGTGGTCGGGACGTGGAAGAAGCCGTTGTTGCGGCCCAGTCGCAGCACGGCCGCCTCGTCCGCCACGGCCTTGACGTCGCCCAGGTTGTGGCTGATGAGGATCACGCCGATGCCCCGTTCGCGGACCTCGTCGACGAGGTCGAGGACATGGCCGGCCTGCTGGACGCCCAGCGCTGCGGTGGGCTCGTCCAGGAGGAGGGCCTTGGGCCGGCCGAGAAGCGCGCGGGAGATCGCCACCGTCTGCCGCTGGCCCGCGGACAGAGAGGCGACCGGGGCACGTACGTCGGGAACGCGGATGCCGAGCGCGTCGAGCTGCCG
This sequence comes from Streptomyces cyaneus, assembly GCF_004028635.1. GTDB lineage: Bacteria > Actinomycetota > Actinomycetes > Streptomycetales > Streptomycetaceae > Streptomyces > Streptomyces cyaneus. The sequence goes on from NZ_RQJW01000007.1 coordinate 424,130, forward strand.
TCGCGCCTCCCCGCGCATGCCACCGTTGTCCATCAACCGGAACAGGCGACCCCGGACACCGGCGCACCGCCGCTCCCGTCCCAGGAAGAGGTTCTCGGCGACATCGAGGTCGTCGCAGAGCGCCAGGTTCTGGTACACGGTCGCGATACCTAGGCGCTGAGCGATCCGCGGGGTCCTGATGTGGACGGCCTGGCCCTCCCACTCGATGACGCCCTTGTCGGCGGGATCGACACCCGCGATGACCCTGATGAGGGTGGACTTGCCGGCACCGTTGTCGCCCAGAAGGGCGACCACCTCGCCTCTGTGGAGCTGCAGGTCGACGTCCTTGAGGGCTTGGACGGCACCGAATCGCTTGGAGATCCCACGCAGTGACAGCAGGGGCGGCCCAGTCACGCGACTCTCACCTTCTCCCCTTCTCCGTCGATCCCCTTCTCCGTCGATCGACTTCTCCGACGATCGACGACGGGACATAGTGCACTATTTATTGTCACTCTGGACATATATGTGGGTCACCGAGACGTCCAGACGCTGGACCGGGCCGGAGGAGGGTGTCACCGATGGCGCGCCATCACACCGTCCGCGCCCGGCAGGGGGCCACGCTCCTGCTGGTGGGCGCGTTGCTGCTCGGCGCCGCCGCCTGTGGCGGGGGTCAGGACTCCGACGAGGGTGGCGGGACGCAGAAGGTCACGATCGGACTGGTGACCAAGACCGAGACCAATCCGTTCTTCGTGACCATGCGCAAGGCCGCCCAGGACGCGGCGAGGAAGAGCGGCGCCGAGCTCATCGCCCTGGCCGGCAAGTTCGACGGCGACAACGAGGGCCAGGTCGCCGCGGTGGAGAGCCTCATCGCCCGTGATGTGCAGGGAATCCTGATCACACCGTCGAACACGACGGGGATCCTGGGCGCCATCGCGGAGGCCCGTCGGCAAGGCATCCTGGTGATCGCACTGGACACCGCGACGGAACCGGCGGACGCGGTGGACGCCACGTACGCGACCGACAACTTCAAGGCGGGACGTCTCCAGGGCGCCTACGTCAGGGCGGTGCTCGCCGACCGGGCCCCCGAGCTGATCATGCTGGACGGCACGGAGGGCTCCTCGGTCAGCCGGCAGCGCCACGACGGGTTCCTGGCGGGCTTCGGGATCGAGGACGACTCACCGGCGATCCGCGGGCGGGCGAACACCAACGGCGATCGCAACCTCGCGCAGACCGCGACGGAGAACCTGCTGCAGCGCTCGACGGACGTGAACTCGGTCTACACCATCAACGAACCGGTGGCCGACGGCGCCTCCGCGGCCATCGCCGCACGCGACCTCACCCGGCAGGTGACCATCGGCACCATCGACGGCGGATGCGACGGCGTACGGGCCGTCAAGGCCGGCAAGTACGCGGCCACCGTCATGCAGTTCCCGGTGCGGATGGCCGACCGGGGCGTGACCGCGGTCACCGAGTTCGCCGAGAGCGGGAAGGAGCCGTCCGGCTTCACGGACACGGGCACGGAACTCATCACCGACCAGCCGGTGCGGGGACTGGCGTCCCACGACACGGACTGGGGACTCCAGCGCTGCTGGGGGCAAGGGGCCAGTAACGGATCATGAGATCTCCCGGTACCCCCAGCCCCACCGCCGAGCCGGAGCCGGGCGCCCCGCTGAGGGAGGCGCTACGGGAGGCACTGCGCTACGCGCTGCGCACGCCGACGGTCGGCCCGCTCGCCGCCCTGGCCGTGGCCGTACTGGTCTTCTGGCTCACCACGGACACGTTCATGACGCCGGAGAACCTCTCCCTGGTGCTGCAGCAGACCATCGTGATCGGCACCCTGGCGCTGGGGCAGTCCCTGATCATCCTCACCGCGGGCATCGACCTGGCGAACGGGGCCATCGCGGTGCTCGGCACGATCGTCATGGCCAAGCTCGTCTTCGAGGGCGGCAGCCCCGCGGCGGCGCTGCTGCTCGGCCTGCTCGTGGCGACCCTCCTCGGGCTGGTCAACGGCGTGCTCGTGGCCCGGCTGGGCCTGCCCCCCTTCATCGTCACCCTCGGCGCGCTCAGCGTCATCTACGCCACGAGCAGGCTCTACTCCGACTCCCGCAGCTATCCGGTGACCAGCGACCTGCTCGCCTTCTGGGGAGAGGGCCTCCACGTCGGCGGCGTACTCCTCACCTGGGGGACGCTCCTGCTCCTCGGGCTGTACGCGTTCTTCTGGTACGTGCTCACCAAGACGGGCTGGGGCCGGCACATCTACGCCGTCGGCAACGCGCCCGAGTCCGCCCGCCTGACCGGCATCAACGTCCCGCGCACGATCCTGTCGGTCTACGTCGTCGCCGGACTCCTCTACGGCATCGCCGCCTGGCAGGCCCTCGGCCGCATCCCCAACGCCGACCCCAACGCGTACCAGACGGCGAACCTGGAGAGCATCACCGCCGTCGTCATCGGCGGGACCAGCCTCTTCGGCGGCCGGGGAAGCGTCGTCGGCACGCTGATCGGGGCGCTCATCGTCAATGTGCTCCGCTCCGGTCTCACCCAGGCGGGTATCGACAGCCTCTATCAGGACGTCGCGACCGGGACCCTCGTCATCGTCGCGGTCGGCATGGACAAGGTCCTGCGCCGAGGCGGCGTGCCACGCTGACCGGGCCGCAGAAGCACCCACCGGCTCGGCACTTCCGTGCTACGGCACTATCGGCACTTCCGTGCTACGGCACTACTGGCACCGCGGACACCACACCGTGCCGCGGCCCGCCATACGGGACCGGCGCAAGGGCCGGCCACAGCGCGGGCAGGTGGGGACGGGGTCGTCGCGGTGACCGGTGAGCCAGGTGTCCCGGGGCGGGACGCAGCCGGCGGTGACCGCGGAGCGCAGGGTGCGGCGCATGTTCGTGTACAGGCGACGGCAGTCGGCCTCGGTGAGATCGCTCGCCCGGCTCGTGGGGCGCAGTCCTGCCCGCCACAGGATCTCGTCGGCCAGCAGATTGCCGAGGCCGGCCAGGACGGACTGGTCGATGAGGGCCGTTTTGACGCTGCCGCGGCGTGCGCAGAGCGCGGCCTCGAACTCCTTACGGCCCACCGCCATCGCGTCGGGACCCTGGCGCTGCAGCAGCCGTACGACCTCCGACTCGTTCTCGGCCAGCCAGAGGCCCTGCAGCTTGCGCTGGTCGCGGTAGCGGAGCTGACGGTCACGGGCCACGGTGAACAGGACGCGGTCGTGCGCCTCGGCCGCGTCGTCGGGATGACCGCAGACCAATGCGCCGGTCATGCCGAAGTGCAGCATGAGGGTGGGGCCGCCGGTGCGGGCGAGCAGCCACTTGCCGCGCCGCTCCGGCTCGGTGAAACGGCGGCCTTCCAGCGCATCGCGCAGCCGCCTCGTGCTCACCCCGTGCAGTACGCCGGTGTCGCGCACGTCGACCCGTTGGATGGTCCTGCCCTTCGCGCAGGACCGGAGCACCTTCCGGAACCCCTCGACATCCGGCAGTTCAGGCATGGGCACGTCCTCCGTCCCGCACGTCCGCCCTCCCTACCGCTCGGACGAGTACCCAGGGGACGCCCTGACGGGTCGAGATTCATAATGAAACTTTGTGTGCAGATGTGTTGACCTCTGTTCGGATCATCTTCTACTTTGCGGGAGCCATCGAGCCACCGGTCTGTGTCTGCGAGTTTTCGCGAACGCAACTGCTCAGAAGGGGACGACGCCGTGCCACGAAAGAACCATCGCCGGACAGCTTGCCTCGGTGCGTTGCTGGCCTGCGTCACGGCATTCGGGGGAGCGCTCACCTCCCCCGCATCCGCCTCCCCCTCATCCACCTACGCGGCGGTACCGCCCGTCAGCGACTTCCACGGGGTCAACTGGGCCGACCCGCGCGACAACTACGCCGATGACGCGGTCGTGCCCTCGGGGCTGTCGACCTCCGACAGTTACGCCACCACCTACGCCAAGTCCAAGGCGATCATCGGCGGGTTCGGCAAGCTGGGGGCCAACACCGTCCGGCTGCCAGTCAACCCCACCTCCGTCAACGGCCCCTTCTGGAAGTCCTACCGGGGAGCGATAGACGCCGCCACCGCCAAGGGGTTCAAGGTCATCCTGGGCTACTGGGAGGCCGACAACGCCAAGGACGGCAAGATCGACAACCAGGCCTCCTGGAACCAGATGTGGGCGCGGATCACCTCCGCCTACGGGCGCAACTCCCAGGTGTACTTCGAGCCGATGAACGAGCCGTTCGGCTACACCTCCCAGGAGTGGCGCGACATCGCCGCCAACTGGGTGACGACCCACCGCTCGGTGCCCCGCGACCGGATCCTCATCGGCGGCGTCAAGTACAGCGAGGACGTCAAGCCCGTGTGCGCCGACAGCCGGCTGAACGGCACCCGGCTGGCCCTGCACAACTACGGCTTCTGGCACACCGACTGGACCAGCTACGACCAGTGGAAGCAGGACTTCAAGGCGCGTATCGGCGACTGCGCCTCGCGCACCATCCTGGACGAGTTCGGCGCCACCATGACCTCCGGCCTGGACTACAACGGGCCGATCAACGGCTCCCACGAGATCGCCTACATCCAGGCGGCCACCGACACCGTCCGTGAACTGGGACTCGGCTCGGTCTACTGGCCCGGCCTGCGCAACGGCGACACCTACTCCCTCACCACCCTCCAGGGCACGGGCATCAACCTCAGCCTCCAGTTGAACAACCAGAGCGGGCTGGACCGCCTGCACTGGGCCTGGAAGCAGTAACGGCTTCCCGAGCTCCACATGGAAACCCATGGAAACCCCAGGTCGATGACCTGGGGTTTCGTCGGAGTGTGTGCCGAGCGTCAGAGGGTGGTGTCCGGGTCCCCCGGGCGGATGCGGCCGCGCCAGCCGCCGGCCGGGCCGGCGCCGCTCTCGACGTAGTCCTTGAAACGGCGCAGGTCGCCCTTCACACGCCGGTCGATCATGCCCAAGGCGTCCGCGCCCTTCTCGGCGACGCCGGTGGGCTCGACGTCCATGGTGAGCTCCACCCGGGTGTGCGTGTCGTCAAGGCGCTCGAACCGGACCGAGCCGCGCTGCTGGGTGTCACCGCCGACGGAACGCCAGGTGATCCGGTCGTCCGCCATCTGGTCGACGATCTCCGTGTCGAACTCGCGCCGGATCCCGCCGATGCTGGTGGTCCAGTGGTTGTGCCGGTCGTCGAGCTGTGTGACCTCCTCGACGCCTTCCATGAAGTTCGGGAAGTCCTCGAACTGCGTCCACTGGTCGTACGCCTTGCGGAGCGAGACCTCCACGTCGACCGTTTCCTTGACCGTGCTCATAGGTACCTCCTGGTCCGCTCTTCGTGCGGTGTGCCAAGCGCCGGGTACCCGGGAAACCCGACGTGAAAGACCGGGGGCCGCTTCACGGCCGGCCGTGTGCGACGTGGGGGACGGGTGCCGCTCCCGGTGCACACCGCGAAGTGGAAGCTACGGCTGTCCGAGCAGGTCGGCAGCGACGGCTGCGTCGGGGACGCGGCCACGGCGCATGGCCACGCGCTTGTCGGTGCCCTGACGCGTCTCGGTGCCCCGACGCGCCGCGGGATCCCGGATCACGGGTGCTCGGCGATCAGGTCACGGGTGCTCGGACCGCTGATCCGGGGGCACGCCCGCGCCGCCCTCGGTGCTGCGCCGCAGTTCCGGCTGCTGTGGGTTTGGCATGTACGGGCACCTCGCTCGCGTCGTAGGACGTTGGGATCGTGCGAAGCACCCGCATGCCGTGCCTGCCGCGGGGCACCCGCCCCCCATGGGTGCGAACCACGCCGAGGCCCCGATCCTCGAAACGCTCGCCCGGTACCAGGACGTCGACGAGTTGGGGTTCACGCCCCCGGGCCACAAGCACGCGCGCGGCGCGGATCCACGCGCCCGTGCCGTGCTGGGCGATGCCGTCTTCTTCGGCGACGTCCTGGCCAACGGCGGCCTGGACGACCGGCTCACCAGGGGCGGGGTGCTGGCGCGGGCCGAGAACCTCATGGCCGACGCGGTGCACGCGGACCATACGTTCTTCTCGACGTGCGGCAGTTCCCTGTCGGTGAAGGCGGCGATGCTGGCGGTGACCCGCCCCGGCCACCGGCTCCTCGTCGGGCGGGACGCGCACAAGTCGGTGGTGGCCGGGCTCATCCTGTCCGGCGTCGAGCCGGTGTGGGTGGAGCCCCAGTGGGACGCCGCCCGGCACCTCGCCCATCCCCCGTCCACGGCCGCCTACGACAAGGCGTTCACGGAGCATCCGGACGCGGACGGGGCCCTGGTCACCAGCCCCACGCCGTACGGCGCCGCGGCCGACCTCAAGGGCATCGCCGAGGTCTGTCATCGGCGCGGAAAGCCGCTCGTCGTGGACGAGGCGTGGGGAGCGCACCTCCCCTTCCACGACGATCTGCCGGCGTGGGCCATGGACGCGGGCGCCGACATCTGCGTCACCAGCATCCACAAGATGGGCAGCGGTCTGGAGCAGGGCTCGGTGTTCCATCTCCAGGGCGACCTCGTCGACCCCGCCGAACTGGCCTCACGCGCCGACCTCCTCGGCACGACCAGCCCGAACGTCCTGATCTACGCCGGCATCGACGCCTGGCGCCGGCAGATGGTCGAGCACGGTCACGAACTCATCGGTCAGGCCTTGGAGTTGGCGTCACACACCCGTACGGCCATCGAGGCGATCGACGGCTTCCACGTCAACGACGCGAAGGACTTCTGCGGCCCTGGCCTCGCCGCCGACTTCGACCCGCTCCCGGTCGTCATGGACATCAGCGACCTCGGCACCAGCGGCTACCGGGCGGCCGACTGGCTGCGGGCCCACCATCACATCGACGCCCATCTCTTCGACCACCGGCGCATCAGCGCGCAGCTCACCCACGCCGACGACGAAGGGACCACGGCCCGGCTGCTCACAGCCCTGCGCGAGCTGGCAGGCCATGCCGCCGAGCTGCGGGACGCCCCTCAGGTCACCGTCCCGTCCCCGGCCGAGCTGCGGATGGACCAGGTCCTGCTGCCCCGGGACGCCTATTTCGCGCCGCACGCGAAGGTCCCCGCGACCGATGCCGTCGGCAGGATCGCCGCCGAGATGATCACGCCCTACCCGCCCGGCATCCCCGTGGTCCTGCCCGGCGAACGCCTGACCGAGCCGGTACTGAAGTACCTGGTCACAGGGGTCGAGGCGGGGATGTTCCTGCCGGACGCGGCCGACCAGCGCCTGGACACCGTACGGGTCGTCGCGGAGAGCTGACGGGGCTGACGCCAGCCTGCGGCACGCCGTTGTTACGCCGGTCGAGCCACCGGGTACTCGCCAGCGCGTTCCCAGTGCAGCCGGACGGACGGTGGAGGGCGTGGACCGGCGTACAGACCCGAAGGGGCTCGCTCTCGTCGTGGTCGACATGATCAACACCTACGACCACGAGGACGCCGAGTTGCTCGTGCCGTCCGTCCGCCGCGTCGTGCCCGTCCTGGCGGAGCTGATCGGCCGGGCCCGCAAGGCGGACGCACCGGTGATCTACGCGAACGACAACTTCGGGCTGTGGCGCTCCCACCACGGGGAACTCGTGAACGCTGCGCTGGCCCGACCGCACGCCGACCTGATCGAGCCGATACGCCCCGACGACGAGTCGCTCTTCGTGGTGAAGGCCCGCCATTCCGTCTTCTACGAGACGCCCCTGGCCTACCTCCTGTGGCGACTGGACGTCGGACAAGTGGTGCTGACCGGCCAGGTCACCGAGCAGTGCGTCCTCTATTCCGCGCTGGACGCCCACATCCGCCACCTGGAGGTGACGGTGCCGAGGGACGCCGTCGCCTCCATCCATCCCCATCTGGCATCCGCCGCCCTGGAAATGATGGAGCGCAACATGGGCGCCCGGATCCTCACGGCGAGGGAGGTCGACTTCACGCGCCCCGCCGCCGACTGAGGCCACTGTGACGCTTGTTGCAGCTCAAGCGCTTCTACTGTGGGGCCTGACGGCCTCCCCGAAGTTTCTTGAAAACACTCCCTTGGGGGGACCTTGACGAGAAGTACCACGCCGAGACGCATACTGGCCCGGACCTTGGGCGTTGTCGCGGCAATGGCGGTTGCGCTCACAGCCGCGCCGCTGGTGGGCACCGCCCAGGCGCACAGCGCGGCGTCGGGAACGCTGAGCTTCGGCGGTGAGGCGGGCGAGCCCATCTCAGGTGGTCAGTCGTACGAGTACACGGCTGGAGCGGTCCAGCTGTTCGACGTCCAGGGCAGCACGGACCAGAACGGCCTCACCGTCGCGATCGACGCGCAGGAGGGCACGCTCTGGCGCCTCATCGTCGCCGCCCCCGACGGTCAGAAGCTGACCGAGGGCACCACGTACACCGGGACCAAGCAGTGGCCCTACGCCGAGCCCCAGGATCCGGAACTCACGTTCAGCGGGACCGACAACGGCACCGAGAAGTGGTGCAACACCAGCTCCGGCTCCTTCACCATCGAGCACATTTCCTTCGGCCCCTACGGCTACGTCCGCGCACTCGATGCGACCTTCGAGCAGTACTGCAACGGATCGACGGTGCCGCTGCGCGGTGCGGTTCACGCGGTCATGCCGGAACCGCCGGCTGAGCTCGCCCTGGAGGCGAACGTCGACGCCGACGGCACGGTGGACGTCCCGGACGGTCGGATCACCGTCGGCGGCACCGTGACGTGCAACAAGCCTGCGAGCGTCTCGCTCACCGGCCAGGTCTTCCAGGTGCAGAGGAAGGCGACGCCCGGCGCGTCCTACCAGACGACCGTGGCCTGCACCCCGGGCGCGCCCGTCCCCTGGTCCGTCAGCCTCACCAGCCTGGAACCCGGCACCTCGTTCCAGCCCGGCACCGCGACGATGCGCAGCAGGGCTCAGGCGGATGACCGGGACTACCCGGTGACGGTCGACACCGGACAGCAGGAGACGGCGGTCACGCTCTCCAAGGCCTGACCCGACCCCAGGCGGTCACCAGACCGGCAACGCGCGCAGGGCCGCACCCGAGTGGGTGCGGCCCTGCGCCATTTCGTGTCCCGGCCGCGGTCGAGGGTGCCCTCGCTCTGGCACTGGCCCTCGATCGGCCCCGGGGACCCTAGGCCGGCACCCGCTCGTCGGAGGTGTTCAGCCACTGCTGGCTGCGGACCAGGTCCCGGTAGTGGCTGCTGCGGTCCATCAGGTCGGGGTGCGAGCCGGTTGCCGCCACCCGGCCGCCGTCCATCACCACCACATGGTCGGCGTGCTGGACGGTCGACAGACGGTGGGCTACGACCAGGACCGCGCGGTCGCGCGCCAGGGTGTCGACGAGGTCGCGCAGGCGCAGTTCGTTGATGCCGTCGAGCTGGGAGGTCGGCTCGTCGAGCAGGATCACCTCGGCGTCGCTGAGCAGGGCACGGGCCAGGGCGATGCGCTGGCGCTGGCCGCCGGAGACGTCGACCTCACGGCCGAGGACGGTGTCGAGGCCGTGCGGCAGCGCCGCGATGTCCGCGGTCAGGCCGACGGCGTCCACCGCCGCCCAGAGCGTGTCGTCGGCGACGGGGTGGTCGGCGCCGGCGCCGAGCAGGAGGTTCTCGCGGACGCTGCCCTCGACGAGGGTGAAGGTCTGGTCGACGTACGCCACCCGCCTGCGCAGTTCGTCGAGCGGCCAGGCGGCGGCGTCGTGGCCGAGGACGGTGACGCGGCCGCTCGTCGGGCTGACGAACCGTTCGATCAGGGCGAGGGCCGTGGACTTGCCGGCGCCGGAGTGACCGACGAGGGCGGTCAGGCCGCGGCGCGGGGCGCGGAAGGTGACCTCGTTCAGCACGGGCCGGCCCTGAGGGTCGAGGGGGCCGTCGTACGAGAACGACACGCTCTCGAAGGCCACCGCGTTGCCGTCGTCGACGGGCTCGGGGACGCGGGCGGCGAAGTCCGGCTCGACCGGGATCGCCAGCAGTTCCTCGAAGCGGCCCTTGGCGGCCAGGCCCGTCTGGAGCCTGCTCAGGCCGGTGACGACGACGGTGATGGGGGTGACGAGCTGGAGCAGATAGAGCAGGAACGCGACGAAGTCGGCGAGCGTCAGGTCGCCCTGCGTGATCCGCACGCCGCCGACGATGACGATGCCGGCGAGCGCGATCTCCTGGCCGAGGCTCATCACCGGGATCACGGCGGACTGCAGGCGGGCGGCGGCGAGCATCCTGCCGGTGATCTGCGCCGCGTCCTCGGTGAGCGCCTCGGTGGTGTGCCGCTCCGCCCGGTAGGCCTTGATGGTGGTCAGGTTCGTCAGGGTGGTGGTGAAGCGCTGGGCGAGCCCGCCGGTGGCGATCTGGATGGACTCGTAGCCCTGGCGCACCCGGCGCAGCAACAGCCAGATGACGGCGCCCGCGACCACGAACGCGCCCAGGGTGAGCAGCACCAGCACCCAGTCCAGGTACGCCATGACGCCGATGGTCACCAGTGCGGTCACCACGGCCACGGGCAGCTGGACCACGCCGACGTCGATGACCGAGCGCAGCAGCATGGCGTCCGAGGTGATCCGGGCGACCAAGTTGCCGGGGCCCTGCGCCTTCACGACCTGGAGCGGCAGACGGAGGGTGTGTTCCATCACCCGGGCCCGCAGCCGCAGCACGAACCGCTCACCGAGGCGCGCCAGCAGGTACGCCGATGCCGCGGACGCCAGCGCGCTGCCCACCGCCAGCGCCGCCATGAAGGCCACCCGGTGGGCGACGCCCTCGCGCTGGGCGATGGCCTCGATGAGTTCCTTGACCAGCAGGGGCACACCGAGGGTTGCGGCGGTCGCGGCCAGCGCGAGCAGCACGGAGAGCAGGACCTGCGGAAGGTTTCCGCGGACCAGTTCGGGGACGATGCGCAGTCGGTGGGTGGGGCCGGGGGTCTCGCTCATCACGGGGTCCTTGCTCATCACAGGGTCCTTCCGGGCTGTCCGTCATGCGGCCGGAACGGGGCCGGCTCCCGGACGCCTCGAGGGCGTTCCGGGAGCCGGAGAGGGGTGTCAGCAGTTGCCGGCGACCGTGCCGCCCGCGCTCGCGCTGGTGACGACACCGGCGGAGAAGATGGCGCACTCGACGGACGAGGCGGCGCTGAAGATGCTCACCGGGCTGATGGCCGGAGCATCGGCAGCGGCGCCGGCGCCGATCTCGTCGGAGGTCGTGTAGACGGCGTAGCCGGCCATGAGCTGGTCAGCGGTGTTCATTCATTCCTCCAGGTGGAGTTCCGATCTGGTGAGAAGATTTCTAACACCTCGGAAGCGGGGCAAGGAATACGTTTCTTTTCCGGCGCCTGGGGTTTTCCCTGGTGCTTTTGGGCGGACGGCCCGGAAATTCAATTTATTGGCGCCGGGCGAAGAGGTCGAAATCTTGGGAGGCCAGCCCTGAGGGGTCGCCGACAATGACACCGGAAAAGCGGGAGGGAGCATAGAACTCCTGGGCGGCCCGCGCCACTTCCCCGAGGGTTACCTCGGCCAGCCGCTGCGGAAACGTGCGCAGCCAGTCCGGGGAGAGCCCGTACTGCAGCAGGTTCATGAGGGCGCCGGCGAGACCTGCCTGGGAGGCGGCGCCCAGGGCCGTCATGCCGGTGAAGAACTCGCGGGCCGCGTCCGTCTCGGCGGCCGACGGCGGCTGCTCGGCCAGCCGCAGCAGCTCGGCGCGAATCTGGCGTACGGCCGCCTCGGTGGCGTCGGTGCGGGTGTCGGCGTCCAGGAAGACGAGCTCCTCGTCCAGCAGCTCGTCCAGCACCGCGTCGATGCGGTAGGCGAGCCCGCGCTCCTCGCGGACGGCGACCGTCAGGCGGGAGGAGAAGAACCCGCCCAGCACACAGTTGGCGAGACTGAGCGCCGCGAAGCCCGGGTCGGCACGCGGCAACGCGGGTGCGACCAGCATGATCTGCGACTGCACGGCCCCGGGCCGACCGACGACGGCGACACCGGCCGGCCGCATCCGGCGTGGGGGTGGCGGGGGTGTCGGCGTGAGTGCCGACGGGGCTGCCATGCCGGGACTGGACGCGGGCGGGGCGGAGTCCGGGAGCCGGGGGTGTGGGGAGGGCTGGGGGGACGCCAGGGGCTGGGGGGATGCGGAGGACCCGGCGGACGCGGAGGGCTTGGCGGACGCGGAGGGCTGAGCGGACGCGGAGGGCTGGGGGGACTCCGAGGCCTGAGCGGACGCCAACGACCCGGCGGACGCCGAGGGCTGAGCGGACGCCAAAGACCCAGCGGACGCCGAGGACCCGGCGGACGCGCAGGGCCAGGTGGCTGTCGGTGGCCAGGTGGACAGGGCGGTGGTGGCGTGGTTGACCGCTGCCGTGGGGTCGAGGGCGCCTACGAGGACCAGGAGGGCGCCGCGGGGGCTCATGCCCTGGTGGTGCAGTTGTCGTACGCGGTCGGCGGTGACGGCGGCCAGGGTCTGCTCATCGGGGAGCAGGGGCGGGACGTCGGGGCCGTAGCAGTGGCGGCGCAGTGCGTCCTGGGCCAGGACGCGCGGCTGGGCGCGCAGCGGGCCGAGCTGTGCTGCCAGGCGGCGTACGGCGTGCTCGCACGCGGCGTCGGGATGGGCCGCACCGGTCAGCGCCCCGGCCACCAGGTCCAGTACCTCGGGGAAGGCGGCAGCCGTCATCGAGGCCGACACCGACAGCTGACCGCCGTCCACCCCGGCCCCGAGCGTGGCGCCCGCCCGTCCCAGCAGGTCATCGGCGCCTTCCGCGTCCGCGAACAGCGTGTCGGCGAGGACCTGGGCGAGGGCGGGCCCCTCGGCGGCCTCCGGCAACGGGACGCGCATCCGCAGCTCCACCATGGGCACGGAGGGCGCCCGAGCGGCGACCACGCGCAGCCCGTTGGGCAATACGGCGTCCACCAGCGGCGGCAGGGGGAAGGCCCGGCCCACCTCCAGGGCGGGCAGCTCACGCACGGTCGGCACAGGGGTCATGGGCGTCCTCGTCAGCAGTCAGGGGGCAGGAAGGCAGGCCACCAGGTCACGGCCCGCCTCCCGGAATCAGCGTCAGGACCGCGCGGCCCGCCGTCCGCAGTGCCTTGGCCGCGTGGGTCACCGACTCCGCGGTGACCTGGGGCAGCAGGGTGGGCAGGTCGGTCACCAGGTGCGGGGTGTCGTGGAGCAGTGCGAAGGCGCCGGCGTGGCGGGTGCGGGTCAGGGGGTCGTCGTAGGAACGGCAGAGCGCGGTGGCGGCGCGGGCGGTGGCGTGGGCGAGCTCGCGGGGGTCGGGGCCGGTGGCTGCCAGGCGGTCCAGTTCCTCGTCCACGGCGGACGGCACCGCCTCGGGGTCGGTGGTGGGCGGGTGGTGGGCGACCAGGAGGAAAGTGTCGGGGTCCCGGGCCTGCAGGGGGCCGAAGAAGCCGCAGCTCGCCCGCACCGACGTGACCGTGCCGTCGTGGACCAGGCGCCGCCGCAGCCGGGCGTCGTCCCCTCCGGCGAGCAGCCGGGCCAGGACCATGTGGGCCAGGTAGTCGCCGAGGTCCGCGGCGGGGTCGGGCATCCGGTACCCGAGGGCGACCGCGGGCAGGGGCGCGTGCGGGTCCCGGTGCTCCCCGCGGCGCTCGCCGCGCGGCGGTGGCTCCGTCAGTCGGGGCCGGGGCGCGGCGGGGTGGGCGGGGATGTCGCCGAAGTGGCGGTGGACGAGGGTGAGGGCGTGGTGGGGGTCGACGGGACCGCTGATGGTGAGCACCGCGTTCGCCGGGGTGTAGTGCGCCGCGAAGAACGCCTCGCACTCCGCCACCGTGGCCCGCTCCAGTTCGCGCAGGTCGCCGTAGCCGTTGTGGGCGTTGGGGAACGTGTCGTACAGGACTCCGGGGAGCACCGTCCAGGGGAAGCCGCCGTAAGGGCGGTTGGTGACCTGCAGGCGGATCTCCTCCTGGACCACGGCCACCTGGGTGCGCAGGTTCTCCGCGCTGATCCGCAGGGCGCGCATGCGGTCGGCCTCCAGGAACAGCACGCGCTCCAGGGCGCCCGGCGGGACCAGCTGGTGGTAGTCGGTGTGGTCGTGGTGCGTGGCGGCGTTGGCCGTGCCACCGGAGGCCTGCACATGGCGGAAGTGCTCACCGCGGGCGACGTTCTCGCTGCCCTGGAACATCAGGTGCTCGAAGAGGTGGGCGAACCCGGTCCTGCCCTCGGGCTCGGAGCGGAAGCCCACGTCGTAGTGCACGGCGATCCCGGTCACCGGGGAGTTCGGCCGTGGGTCGAGCAGGACCCGCAGCCCGTTGTCCAAGATCTCCGTCCGCACCCTCTGTTTCCCTTCTCTCCGCTTGCCCTGTTCTCGCTCGACGGGACGCGACGCGGCCCCCGGTGTCTGGCGCCAGACACCGGGGGCCGCGGAATGCCGCTTGACGTCAGCAGCCCGTGCTTCAGCAGCCCTTGGCCGCCGTGACACCGATGCTGGTGCCGATGCCGGCGCCGCAGGCCCAGCCGGACGTGGCGATGAAGGACAGCACGGACGGGGTGGCGCCCGGGGCCTCCTCCGCGTGGGTCGCCTCGATCTCCTGGGCGGAGGTGTAGGCGGTGTAACCGGCGATCAGGTTCTCGGTGGTGTTCACGAGTTTCCTCCCGTTTTCATGGACTCACGATTCGGAATTACGGCGCTCCGCAATTCCTGTCGTATTTCTAGCATGCCGGGCACGGAATAAGGCCGTAAAAAGTTTCCTTGCCCATCAACGGACTCCGGAAAATTGGGCCTCTCAGAGTTCCCGCACATAGCGGGTGGCGAGCTCCAGCGGGGCGCCCGGGAAATCGTCCCGGAGCACCTTGATGGCCTTCACGTCACCGTCCTGCTGCTTCACCCGTCGGATACGGGACTCGTCGACCGCGCGACGGAAATCGTCGTACGACGGGTAACGCTCCTTGAATTCCTGCTTCCGCTTCTGCCAGCCGAACATCAGGCCTCCTCCTGTGCGGTTTCGGTACGGTCCGCGCTCTCGTAGACGGACACATGGCGCAGGCTGGCCGCGGTGTACGGCTGCCTGGTCCAGCTCTCGTAGCGCTCCACGAGCCGCAGCCCGGCCAGCTCCGCGAGCAGGTCGATCTCGAACGGGAACGCGTAGCGCAGGACGTGCTGCTTGGTCTCCGGCGGTCCGCCGTCGACGATGGTGTGTGTGCCGATCATCAGCTGCCGGGAGCGGTCGACGGCGAGCGTGTCGAGCATGATGGCGCCCTCGTTGAGGTAGCGCATCGAGAAGTCCGGCTTCTGCAGGCCGTGGTACGGCGCGGGGTCGAACGCCTCCAGGACGAACCGGCCGCCGGGGGCGAGCTGTTCGCGCGCCAGCCGCAGACAGCCGAGCTGCTGTTCCTTGGTCACGGCGACGAAGAAGGTGTTGAGCAGCAGGGTGACGAGGTCGTAGGACTCGCCGGTGCCCGTCTCGGTGAAGTCGCCGAGCCGCGTGGTGACCGCGCCCTTGGCGTCGCGTTCCTTCAGCTTCGCGAGCATCGCCTCGGAGCCGTCGATGCCGTGGACCTCGTAGCCGCGCTCGGCCAGCGGGAGGGCGATACGGCCGGTGCCGACGCCGAGTTCGAGGATCCGGCCCTGCGGCGGGGTGAGTCCGGCGAGGAACTCGACCGCGAGGTTGGTGTCGAACTCGATCGGATACATCTGGTCGTAGACGCTCGCGAGCTTCTCGTCGTAGTGGGCGTTGCCCAGGGTCATCCTGTCTCCAGCGTTGTCGGGCGCACCGCGGCGGTGCCGTCGGTGTCGATCAGTTCGGCGATGCAGTCGAGATAGGCCGGGAACTCGTCCGTCCATCCGACGTAGGCGGCGTAGTCGTGGGCGTGGGTGAACACCCGCAGGGCGGCGGCGCGGCCCAGCGCCACCGGGTCGGTTCCGTGGTCCCCGTAGCCGCGCAGGAAGGAGCGGGCGGACTCGGCGCAGTGCTCGGCGAGGTCTGCGTGCTCGGGCCGGGTGAGGTGGACCAGCCGGAACTCGGCCAGTTCGCCGAGCAGCCAGCCCACGTCGTAGGCGGCCGGGCCGCGGGCCAGTTCCTCACCGGCCAGCAGGACCCCGGCGCCGGGCGCCGCCCCGGGCACGAGGGCGCCGCTGCCCACGCCGCCCAGCAGGAAGACGTCGCCCTCCCCGCCGACGGCGAGCTCGTCGCACCAGCCGAGCACACGCGCGAGCCGGTCCGGCCCGAGCCGCCTGGCTGCGAGTGCGTGGAGGTTCGGCAGGTGTGCGTGCGGGGCGTCGGAAGACGGCGTGGGTGACGGCGTACGAGACGGCGTGGTCCGCAGCCAGGAGGCCAGTCGGGCGGCGCCGCGCGGCCGTCCCGTGGCCAGCCGTACGGGCACGCCCTCGTGCACGCGGCGCACCGTACGGCCCACCTCGTACAGGAGGTGGTGCAGCAGCCCGCGTTGCCGTGCGTCGAGCGCCGAGAGCAACAGGTGCCCGACGGACCGCGCCGCGCCGGCCGGGTAGCGGCGGGCGCCGTCCTGGGGAACGCCCAGGACGGGGAGGACGCCCGCGACACCCGGTGCCGACTCGGGTACGACCGCCGACACGGCGGCGCGCACCTCGTCGGACACGGCCGAGAACGGCTCCCGCCGCAGCTCCCCGGCCGACCGCTCCCACACGAACCCACGCCCATGCCGCCGGACACGGGTGCGCAGGAAGCCGGTCCCGAACTCGTCGACGATCTCCCCGGGCTCCCTCGACGGGTCGGTGGGTGCGTGGCCCCCGTGTGCCGTGGTCACCGGGCCACCTCGTCGTCCGTCCTCGTCCGCAGGCGTTCCGCCGCTGTCAGGAGTTCCGGCAGCGGGGCCGCGAGGGCCGCGTCCATGCGGCCCGTCGTGCTGCTCAGGCCGGGGGTCGGCGGGACCACCGCGACGTTCGGGCGTTCCTCCAGCGCGGCCCGGTGGCGTCGGTACGCCGCCGACCGCAGCGCGCCCGGCGGGAGGGACGGGGCCAGGACCACGGGGGCCGAGGTGCACTGCAGGGCCAGCATCACCGGGGTGTCGGCGAGGCCAAGGGCCAGGCGGGCCAGGAAGTTCAGGCTCGCCGGGTGTACGACCACGGCCTCGGCCCACTCGGCGAGTTCGACGTGCGGGGCGCTGTGGACGGGGCCGTCCGGCCAGGCGTCGAGCAGGGCCTCGCGGCCCGCCAGCGGGGCCAGCGCGCCGCGGCTGACGAAGCGTTCCGCGCTGCGCGTGATCAGCGGCCGTACCTCGACGTCCGGGTAGCCCTGCCGCAGCCAGTTCAGCCAGAACGGCATGTGCGCGGCGCTCAGCGCGCCCGTGCCCACGTACAGCAGGCGGCGCGCACCGAAGGCGGGGAGCCCGGCGGCGGTCGGATCACCCACCGGCTCCCCCACCGGCTCACCCACAGGTTCAGCCACCGGTTCGCCTACCGGTTCACTCCCCGGCTCAGTTGCCGGTTCATTCACCTTCACTCACCGCCGTCCTCCGCGTGCAGGATGTCGCGCAGGTCCCGCAGCGCCGCCGCCTCGCCCTCGGTGAAGTACACGCCGGAGAGGTTGAGGATCACCTCGTCCACCCCGCTCTCACGGAACTTCCGCAGCCCCGCGGCGACTTCGTCCGGCGAGCCGGTGACGTACACGCCGGAGTCGATCAGCGCGTCCACACCCTTGCGCGGGGTCTTCGGGTCGGCCTCGATACCGGCCTTGCGCAGCATGTCGGTGTAGTGGCCGGTGCTCAGGTGGACCCCGGCCGCGGCGTGCGCGCAGCGGCGCAGGTTGCGGGCCGGGCGGGTGACGGCGGCGTGGACCACGGCCGCCACGCGCGGCGTCTTGCGGCCCTCCTGGGCGGCGCCCTCCTCCAGCGCGGGACGCAGCTGCTCGGCCACGTACCAGTGCGGCGTCAGCCAGGTGATCGCCACATCGGCGACCCGGCCCGCGGTGCGGGCCATGCCGGTGCGGAGCACGCCGAGGCCGACCTCGACCGGCGGCGCGGGCATGGGGATCAGGCTGGAGGTGACGGCGTAGTGCTCGCCCCGGTGGTCGACCATCTCGCCGTCCAGCAGGCGCCGGACCAGCGAGGCGTACTCGTGGACGGCCCGCAGCGGCTTGTCGTAGGGGTCCTTGAGGAACGCCTTCTGGAACTCCGGTGCGCCTGGCCCGTATCCGGCGACATAGGTCGCGCCGGACAGGGCGCTGAGGCTGCGCGCCTCGACCGCCGCCTCGTACGGGTGCATCAGCGGGGTCAGCGCGACGCTGGACCCGAGCGGCAGCCCGGGCACATGCGCGGCGAGCGCCGCCATGGCCAGGTGGGACTCGATGCGCAGGGACTGGCCGATCCACAGGCGCCGCGCCCGCTGCTTCCTGGCGAAGCGGCCGAAGTCGACGATCGAGGCGAGGGTGTCCGGCTGCGAGGGGAAGATCAGGGACGTGGCGCGGGTGTCGTCCGCGGTGCGGGTCATCAGGCTTCGGCCTTCTTCAGACGGCTGCCGGACTCACGACGGGTCATCCGCCGCAGCAGCCGTGGTGCCAACAGGAATCCGACGACGGCCCAGGCGCCGACGATCATCAGGATCTCGGCGTGCTGCCAGCTCTGCCCGGTCTCCGCGGCCAGCGCCGAGTCCGGGAGCAGGGCGGAGCGCACGCCCTGGGCGATCCACTTCACCGGGAAGACCTCCACGACGGCGCGGGCGCCGTCCGGCAGCGTGGTCACCGGGAAGAACAGGCCGGAGCAGCCCATCAGGAAGAAGATGGGGATCATCGTGAACCCCAGGGCCTCGCGCGGGTTGGGCAGCAGCGCCCCGATCGCGGCCCCCAGCGGGACCACCGCGACCAGGCCGAGCAGCAGCACCCAGGTCAGGGTGAGCCAGTGCGCGGCGTCCCGGGGCAGGTCCGTGCCGGCGAACAGGGCGCCGGCCAGCAGGGTCAGCAGCGCGCCGCCGAGCGCGGTGACCAGCACCACCACGGTCTTGCCGACCAGGTACGAGGTGATGCCGCCGGGCACGGTCTTCAGCCGCAGCAGCGTGCCGTCCTCGCGCTCGGTGGCCAGCACCTGAGGGAGCGTCATCAGGCCGGTCTGCACGAGCATGGTGGTGATGCCGCCCGCCATCAGCAGATGCGACATCGGTACGTCGCTGCCCGCGATGTCCTTCTCGATCGCGAGGCTCAGGACGACGAACATCAGCGGCGTGCTCAGCAGGGAGAAGGCCTCGCGCGGGGTGCGCAGCGTCTGCGCCAGTTCCAGCCCGCCGCGGCTCAGCCCGACCGTGAACGCCTTGGTCAGTCCTCGGGACATGTCAGGCCGCCTCCCCCGCGCGGATCATGCGTACGTAGATGTCCTCCAGCGTGGGCCGGTGGACCTGGAGTCCGGGAATCGGTCCCTGGAACTTCTCGTGCAGCTCCCACACCAGCCGGGAGGGGTCGTCGGTGAGCTGGGTCTGCCGCTCCCCGTCCTGGTCCCAGACCACCCGTGCCTCGGCCAGCGCCCGGTCGGCGAGTTCGGCGGGGGTGCCGTTTGCGTGGATGCGGCCGTCGACGAGGACGGCGATCCGGTCGGCGAGCCGCTCCGCCTCGTGCAGGTCGTGCGTGGTGAGCACCATCGTCATGCCGCCGTCGCGCAACCGCTCCACCATCTCGTGGAACTCTCGGCGGGCGACCGGGTCGAACCCGGTGGTCGGCTCGTCCAGGAACAGCAGCTCGGGGTTGCCGACGATGCCGAGCGCTACGTCGAGCTTGCGGCGCTGGCCGCCCGAGAGCTTCTGGCAGACCTGGCCCGCGTGTTCGGCGAGTCCCAACTCCCGCAGCAGCTCGGCCGGGTCGCGGGGGGCGGGGTAGTACGAGGCGAAGTGCTCCAGCAGTTCACCGACCCGCCAGCGCTGATGGTCGCGCCAGGACTGCAGGACAATACCCACGCGGGCACGCCAATCCTCGTCAACACCGTCCGGGTCCTCCCCCAGGATGCTCACGTCTCCGCCGGTGCGCCGGCGGAAGCCTTCCATGATCTCGATCGTGGTGGTCTTGCCCGCACCGTTCGGCCCCAGCAGGGCCAGGACCTCGCCGCGCCGGACGGTGAGGTCGACGCCCTTCAGGACCTCTTTCTCCCCGTACCGCATGGTGAGGTTCTCGATGGATATCGCCGGGCTCGCCCCGTCACCGGACTTCGGAATCGTTCTTTCCTTCCACTGCGTTGTGCTGACTCAGCCATCGGGTGTAGGTGCGTCGGGGGATTTCCAGAATCAGGCAGAACCTCGAGATGGAAATCCCCAATTCCCGTCTGATCACCTCGAGGTCCGTGAAGGGACCCGGCGGTAGTCCCCGATCTTCCGCCAGGCCATGAGCTCGACGTACGCCTCGCCGAGGGCGACCTTGAGCCGGCGCACCTCGTCGGTGAGGTGCTCCTGGTGGGCGGTGGGCCGTACGGCGGGCGGGCCCGCGAGCCCGGTGCTGCCGCCCTCGATGAACTGCTTGCGCCAGTTCGCGATGGACTGCTCGGAGACCTGCGCCTGGCGGGCCGCCTCGGCCACGGTCTTCTCCTTGGCCAGGACCGACAGCACGATGCGGACCTTGTCCTGCAACGGCAGCGCTGGAGGTCTGGGCATGGGTCATACACCTCCGTGTTCGGAATACGGGGTGAAGGCACTGAGTTCGGGCGAGTCGATGTTGCGGGCGGGGCACAGCGGGTCGATGTTCGCGGCCGTCAGCGCCTCGGCGACGGAGGCCGTACGGTCCCGCCCGTCGGGCGCCTCGGCATGGGCGACCAGTCCCTCGGCGACCGCCAGCGCCCGGTGCTCCCCGAAGCTCATCCCGGTCCGGCCGGGCCGGTCGTCGGCGGGCTCCCACGCGGCACCGACGCCCGCGCCGAGCCGGTGCGTGAACGGCGAGGTCCGCATCCCGACCCCGGCGAGCCCGCGGGTGGCGGCCACCACCGCGCCGGCCGCGTGCCAGGTGCCGGGCGCCAGATAGACGACCAGGGCGTCGTGGCGCGGGTACAGCAGCGGCGACGAGCTGACCTTCGCCCGGTAGGGCACGCCCTCCTGCTCCAGCCGCCCGAGTACCGCGGCCCACACGGCGGGCGCGTGGTCGACGCCCTCGATGTGGACGTAGACCCGCAGCAGCGGGCGGCCCGACGGACGGCCCCGTGAGCCGTCGGCGAGGAAGAACCCGGGCGACAGGGCGGGCCGTACGGCGCCGAGCCGTACGACGACCTCGTCGCCGCGCTCCCGCTCGTCGCCGGTGAGGCGGGCGGACGCCGGTACGGCGACCCGTACCCCGTCGACGAGGAGCACGAGCAGCTCGCCGTCGGGGCTCTCGCCGACCTTGCGGGCCACGACCGTGGTGGTCTCGTGCGGGGTGGCGGCGGCGAGCAGCTCCTCCAGCCGCCCGTCGCGCAGGGTGCGCGGCCGCGGGCCGTCGTGCTCCGGGCGGCCGGAGTGGATCTGCTCGTAGAGCAGCATGGCCAGGCCGCTCGCCAGGTCGCGGGGTTCGGTCACCTCTACGGTCCGGTCGCCGACCCGGGCCTCGCTCAGGTCCGCGGCGATGTGCACGTCGTCCAGCACGCTCGCCAGGTGAGCGCCGATCAGCTGTGTCGCGGTCGCCGTCATGCCTGTTCCCCCAGTCCCATCGCCGTGACGAACCGCTCCGGGTCCGCCAGCGCGGTCCTTCCGATGCCCATCGCCGCCCGGGTCAGCGCGAGCAGCCGGGTGTTCTTCGCCGCCGACGCCAGCGCCCGGTCGATCAGATGCCAGCCCGCGACCGCGGTGGCCCGTGCGGCCAGGCCCTCGTCGACGTCGTCGCGTACGGCGCGGTAGCCGGCCCAGAACGCCTCGATGCGCGGGCGCAGTTCGGCCAGGTTGCGGGAGCCGCGGGCCACGATGTCCTCGTGGGTCGGCTCGGCGCGGATGCCGTCTCGCGCGGCCTGGTCAGCCGAGTCGTCCGTGACCACGCCGGTGATCCCGATGACCGCCTGGTAGAGCCACTCACCGGCGAAGGCGCCCACGTCACGCGCGGGGTCGGCCAGCCGGAACTCCTCACCGTCCGTCAGGTACAGGCCGCCGTCCGCGTCCCGCAGGAACTGGTCGAGACGCAGATCGCAGTGGGTCGGGCGGTGTTCGACGTGCCGCTCGCGCTCGCGCAGCTCCCGCAGCGCGCCGACGAGCACCTCGTCCTGCTGGACGATGCCCCACAGATTCACCTCGGCGAACGTGAGGGACATGAACATGGGCAGCGGCAGCGCCTCGTTCATGGACAGGTCGGGCAGGACGGGCGGCGCGTCGTCCAGGGCGGGCTCGACATCGCCGTACGGGGCACCGTGCAGGAGCCCGATCAACCGCCCGGCGCGGTGCGCGAGTTCGTCGTCGAAGTCCTTGTCGGCGGCCAGCTCGGCGCCGGTCGACACCCCGGTCAGCAGCTCGTGCGCCATCAGGTGGTGCGGCGTGTGGTGCCCGAGCAGCCGGGGCGTGCGCAGCTCGGGCGCCTGGGCACGGCGGATCACCGCGTCCAGGGCGACCGAGCGGCGGATGCGGCGCGCGGCCTCCTCGGGGCTCGCCACCACCCGCTTGACGAACACCCCGACGCCGCTGGAGGTGGTGCCCACCCAGTTGTCGTTGCGCCCGAGGTAGGCGGTCACCTCGCTGTCGGTCAGCTTCCCCAGGCCCAACGAGTCCAGGAACTCGTTCACCTGCGGTGCCTGGTCCAGCGAGACCGGCTGGTAACTCCTGCGGTCCGAACTCAACTTCCCCCCGTTCGCAGTGCGTCCTACGGCGACGACGGCCGGACGGCCTGGCGGTCACACCAGGCGGTCCGGCGGCGTCGGCAGCGTCGATCCTGCCGCGCTCGGACAGCCGTTCACATCCGCTGGCCGGTGGTTTCGGACCCCGCCGTTCGGGGGTGCGCGAGCCTCCGTCCAGGGGGCGAAATCCCTTGTTCAGCCAGGCGGAACCCGCCATTCGAGGGAAGCTCAGATCGACCTCAAACTTTGCACAGGCATTTGACGGGTTCCGCTTCTCGCCAGCAGGATCAAGGGTCATGGAGCCGGGCTGACCTTCGGTTCACAAGCATCAACGGGGAGACAGACCATGATCCGCTTGATCATTGTCGGTGATGACGTACTGTTCCGTGCCGGTCTGCAAAGGATCCTGGAGGACGCCCACGACATAAGGGTCCCGGCCGACTGCGACTACGCCGACGCAGTGGAGACCACCACCGCCCACGACCCCGACGTCGTACTGCTCAGTGACGAGCGACGCAGGAAGGACACGCTCTCCCTCCTGACGGCCCTGCGGGCCCAGTCCGCGCCCCCCGAGGTCGCGGTCCTCACCTCGGCCGCCGACGAACGCTTCGTCGTCGACTCCCTGCTGGCCGGCGCGACCGGCTTCCTGCTCCGTGACACCGTCCCGCACGACCTGGTCAACGCCGTCCGGCTGCTGGCCTCCGGCAGCAGCGCGCTCGCCCCGTCGGCCTCCCGCTCGGTGGTCGGCCACCTCCAGGCCCGGCCGCAGAAGGAGGCCCCCTCCCGCGCGGCGGACCTGTCCGACCGGGAGCTCGATGTGCTGTCCCTGCTGGCGGAGGGGCTGACCAACGCCGAGATCGGGCGCGCCCTGCTGCTCAGCCCCGCCACCGTCAAGGACCACCTCAGCGCCATCTACACCAAGCTCGGCACGACCAACCGGGTCCAGACCGCGGTCCTCGCACACCGGATGGGCGCCGATCGTGATTCCCGTGCGCGCACCTCTGGCGAATCCCATAAGCGCACTTCGCGCGATTCCCGTAAGCGCACATCCCGATCCGTGTCGGCTCAGTCCAGGTCGGTGGGCGCGGAGTTGCGCATTCCCGCCTGACTGGCGGAGGTGGCGAGGTCCTGCAGCGCCGCCAGATGGCGACTCAGGGCCTCGCGTCCGGCGGGCGTGAGAGCGAGCCAAGTTCGCGGACGTTTGCCGATGTAACCTTTGCGCGCCTGTACATATCCGGCCACTTCCAGCGCGGAGGTGATCCGGCTGACACTGGCGTCGGACACCTGGCAGTAGTCCCGCACGGCCCCGAACTCGGCCTCGGCGCAACCCGACAGAAACGCCATCAGCGCCAGCCGGGTGGGGTGGTGGATCACCTCGTCGAGCTCCGGCAGACCTCTGTCGCTCATCGGGACGCACCTTCTTCGCGATCGCCGCGCGCCGCGCCGGCGCCGTACCGCGCCGTCATCACGGCCAGCGCGGCTCCGCCCAGCAGCCCGGAGACCACGGCACCCACGCTCCGGCCCGCCGGGACGGCGGCCAGCCACCCGGCGGCGAAGACGGCGAGCGGCACCAGCTGGGCCTTCAGTCGCGCCCTGCGGTCCTGCTCCGGCCACAGCACGACGCCGGAGCGCCGGACCACGAGCAGATGCAGGACGAGGTAGGCGACGGCAGCCAGGCAGCCGCCGACGCTCCCCCACAGGCCGCCGGCGGGATCGTCCGGCCCCGAGAAGCCGAAGATCCCGATCGTGAACCCTGCGAAGAGCACCCCCTGAAGCGGCGGGAACCATCCGGGCGCCGACTGCGGCCGGGCGGCGGCAGCGCGGGCCCGCTCGGCGGTCCGCAGGGCCGCGGCGGCGTCCGCGGCGGGGTTCTGGGCTTGAGACACGACGGAGTCCCCCTCGTTTTCCTGGCGAGCAAGTACACCCATCGTAGCAACTACTTTTGCGGTGCAAAAGTAGTTGCGGCGGGCGCCGAACGAGACAGCAGGAGATGGTTCGGCGCGAACAACACACGGACAACAGCCGAGCAATGCACCATTGGTTGACTGCTTGACCGATCGGCCTGGCCCTTCGTACAACCCAGCGTCGCCCAGGAGGGCCCAACCGGTGAACTCACCTCACGGACACGAGATGCGGTTCGGCGTGCTCGGCCCCGTCGAAGTGCTGAAGGACGGCGCCGGACTCGATCTGGGGCCCCGGCAGCGCCGGCTGCTGCTCGTCCGACTGCTGATCGAGGACGGCCGGCCCGTCTCCCAGCACACCCTGTGCCGCGACCTGTGGCCGACGGACCGGCCGACGGGGGCCGCGTCCTCCGTGCGCGCCCACATCAGCCGACTGCGGGCGGTCCTCGACCCGGTACGGCAGGGCCGGTCCACCATGCTGGTCAGCAGCCCCGCCGGATACGCCCTGAAGGTGCCCCGCGAGGCAAGGGACACGACCCTCTTCGAGGAGTCCGTGAGCAGGGCCCGCGAAGCCCTCAGGCACGGTCGGCTCCCCGCCGCGCGGCAGGCGGTCGACGCGGCGCTCGGGCTGTGGCGCGGCGAGGCGCTGGCCGAGGCCGCCGAGCACGCCTTCGCGATACGCGAGCGCACCAGGCTCGACGCCGCCCTCCACGACGCCAGGGAACTGCAGGCCACGATCCTTATCCAGCAGGGTGAGACGGAACCGGCGATCGACGTCGCCGAGGACCTGATCCTCAAGGGCCCGCTCCGTGAGACGTCCTGGGCGCTGCTGATGCGTGCGCTGTACTCGGCGGGTCGTCCGGTCGAGGCGCTGCGGCAGTACGAGCGGTTCCGCGACACGCTGGCCACGGAGCTCGGCCTGGACCCCAGCCCCCACTTGAGGGACCTGCACACCGCGATCCTGCGGCACGACGCCGTCGTTCTCGGCGCCGCCGCGTTTGCGCCCGGCCCGTCCCTCACCCCGGGCCTCGACTTCACCGCCGTGTCCGGGCACCCGTACCCCGAACCCGCCGCGACCGCCGTCGTGCCCTTCGTGGGGCGCGGCGAAGAGACCGCGCAGCTGACCGCCCTGCTGTCGGCCGGGGCCGCGGGCCGCCCCCAGTGGGCCGTGGTGGCCGGGGAGCAGGGGTCCGGCAAGACCCGGCTGCTTCAGGAGCTGTCCGCCCGGGCCGCGGCGGCCGGGTTCACCGTCGCCCGCACCCGGGCCGGTCAGGCGCTCAGCGGGAACCGCGGGATCTCCCAGACCTGCCCGACCGTCCAACTCCTGGACGCGCTGCGGCAGGACGGCGAGGACTCCGCCGAGGACGAGGTGGCGCAGAAGGACCCGCTCGCCACGGTCGTCCGTGAACTCACGCAGGGACCCACGCTGGTCGTCGTCGACGATCTCGACCGGGCGCCGCAGGGTTTCCACCGCTTGCTGAGGCGGCTCGCCCAGGTGCTGCGGGAGGCCCCGGTCGTCTTCGTGTGCACCCTGCGCAACCCCGACGCCCCCGTCTCCAGCATCCTGCTCGCGGATCTGGCCCTGCTCGGCGCGACCTGGCTGACGCTGGAGCCGCTGACCGTCGACGACGTGGCCGAACTGCTCGCGGCGCACGGCGCGGAGAGCACGGGCGAAGAAGGCACGGGCGAGGCGAGCTTGGGCGAAGAGGACGCGGGCGAGGAGGCGGCGGCGCTGCACCGGCGTGCCGAGGGGCAGCCGTTCGCCCTGGCCGAGCTGCTCAGGCTCCCGCCCGGCCGGCGCACCGGGCCGCAGGCACAGGTACCGGCCGCCGTACGCAACATCCTCCATGCGCGACTGGTCGAGCTGCCCGACGCGGCCCGGACCATGCTCACGTACGCCGCGGCCGACGGCGAGTGGCTGGACGTCGGTCTGCTCGCCGCCGCCCAGGGTCTGGCACCGGACCAGTTGCTGCCGCTGATCGACGCCGCCGTGACCGCCCGGATCCTGGTCTGGGACGCGGACCCGGCAGCCGCCGGCACCGGCCGCTACCGGCTGCCCGAGCTGCCCCGCGACGTGGTGCTGAGCACCCAGACGCCGTCCTCCCGACAGCTGCGGCACGCCGCGCTCGCCCGCGAGTTGGCCGGGCGCGACGGTGCCGACGCCGATCCGGCCCGCCTGGACCGGCATCTGCGCGCGGCGGGCCCCATGGCCCCGGCAGCGGCCCCCACCTCGAACCCCACTCACCTCAGGAGTCTGTGATGAGCACCAAGACGGGACCCCAGAGATACCCCGGCGCGAGCCGGGCCAACTGGTACCAGGACGACTTCGGCGGCGACCCGATGCAGGTCAACGTCGTCGTCCTGCACACCACCGAGGGCCCCACCCTGCCCGGCTACGGCGGCGGCTCCTCCGCACCGAACCTGACCGCGGTCCCCGACTTCGCCGCCAAGAAGCTGAAGTGGTACCAGCACTTCGACATAGAGACCTCCTCCAGGGCGCTGGTCAATCTGCGCGGCGGCGTCGAGACGAACACCATGAACGTGTGCCAGGTCGAGCTGGTCGGCACCTGCGACCCGAAGACCCACGCGAAGTGGAAGGCCGCGGACCGGGCGCACATCTACTGGCCGGACGCGCCCGACTGGGCGCTCCAGGGCGTCGCCCGCTTCCTGGCCTGGATGCACGAGGAGCACGGCGTACCGCTGTCGGGGCCGAAGTCGTGGCCGGCGTACCCCACGTCGTACGGCAGCGGCGGCCAGCGGCTGACGGGCGCGCAGTGGACGGACTTCAAGGGCGTCTGCGGGCACATGCACGTGCCCGAGAACGTGCACGGCGACCCCGGCGCGATCGACTTCGCCAGAATCATCAAGTACGCGAAGACCGAGCTGGACGTGGACGACGACACCCCGGCGACGACCACACCCGCCAAGCCGAAGGTCCCCGCCTTCCCGGGACGCAAGTACTTCGTGGCCGGGGCCTCGAACGCGTACGTCCTCCAGCTCGGAAAGCAGCTGGTCAAGCGGGGCTTCGGCGACCACTACAAGGTCGGCCCGAGCAGGAACTGGGGCGAGGCGGACCGGCTGAACGTCCGCGACTTCCAGAAGTCCCGCAAGGAACTGCGCGGCGACGCCGACGGCAACCCCGGACCGCTGACCTGGCGGCTGCTGTTCTCCTGAGCTGCCTGCCGCCCTCCTGAGCTAGTCGGCGAAGCCGTCGCGCACGCGGTCGAACACGGGGCGGTAGGTGCCCCATTCGGCGTCCGGGGCCGACAGGTAGATGTCGTACTCCCGGCCGCCCGCCGTGCCGTATCCGAGGTCGATGGCGCGGAAGACGCGGGCGCGGCCGTGGAAGGTGAACTCCCACACCGCGGCCGGCTTGTCCTTGAAGGTGGTCTTCTGCATGCGCAGCCTGCGGTACGTGGGGTAGTTGGCCTTGGTGTTCGCCTCGATGTCCTTGAAGTGCTCGATGGGGTGCGAGCCGGCCGGGTCCACCATGCCGATGGTGATGCCGGCCAGGCCGGTCGGGTCGGTGTAGGTGACCTCGTCGGCCGCACCCTTCTTCCGCGTCCAGCCGTCCGGGACGGGGAAGGAGACGCCGAGCTGCTGGTCGCGGACCAGGCGGTAGCCGTCGGGGACGGGCGAGGGGGCGGTCGACGGGGTGGGTGCGCTGCTGGTCCTGGGGCTGTCGGCCCCGTCGCCGTCGCCCTGCGAGGACACGAACAGCGTGCCGGCCGCGGCGACCGCCGCCGCGACGACAGCGACGGCCACGACAGTGCGCCGCCCTCGCTTACGGCCGCCCCGGCCGCCCTTCTCCGGCGGCGCGGGCGGGGTCGGGCGCGTCGACGACGTCGGTGCCGCGTCCGGGGCAGCGGCGTGGGCGGCGGGGCCGTCCTGGGTGTCGTGGGCGATCCCGGCCGACTGCGTGGTCGTCGAGCCGCCGGACCAGGTGGCCCGCAGGGCCCGTTCGGTCTGCTCCGCCGTGGGCCGGTCCTCGGGGTTCTTCGACAGCAGGACCTCGATGAGCGGTTCCAGCGGACCGGCCTGCCGCATCGGCGCCGGCGGGTCCACGGCGATGGCGTACGCCGTCTCCATGGCGGTGTCCCGGCGGTACGGCGGCCTGCCCTCGACCGCCTGGTACAGCGTCGCGCCCAGCGCCCACAGGTCGGAGGAGGGGCCGGGCTTCTGGCCGCGGATGCGCTCCGGGGCCATGAAGTCGATGGAGCCGACCATCTCCCCGGTCTGCGTGAGCGTCGAGGCACCGGCGGTCTGCGCGATGCCGAAGTCGGTGAGGACCACCCGGCCGCCGGCGCCGAGCAGGACGTTGCCGGGCTTGATGTCGCGGTGCAGGACGCCGGCGGCGTGCGCGGCCCGGACGGCGGCGATCATGCCGAGGCCGATGCGGGCGGCCTCCGCGGGCGGCAGGGTGTGCCCGCCCTTGAGGACGTCGCCGAGGGTGGGCGCGGGGACGTACTCCATGACGATGCAGGGCCGGCCCTCGTCCTCGACGACGTCGTGCACGACGACCACGTTGGGGTGGACGACCCGGGCGGCGCTGCGCGCCTCGCGGCGGGTGCGCTCGTACAGCGTGGCGACCTCGCCGTCGGACAGATGCGGCTGCGTGTGGAGCCGTTTGAGCGCGACCCGGCGTGCCAGCACCTCGTCCTCGGCCAGCCATACGGTGCCCATACCGCCGCTGCCGACGGGCTCGACGAGCCGGTAACGCCCGGCGACCAGCCGCCCCTCGTCCGCCACAGCCCTGCCCTCCGCCTTGCTCTGCCCCCTTCATGCCACTTCGCCCTGCACAGTAACCGACCTCGCTGAGAGACCCGAACGGGGTCCGGCGGGCCCTGGAGCGGCGGCGCGGTCGGCTACCGGTGCTCGGGGTTGTCGTAGTCGCGGCGACAGCCGGCACGAGGATGTCGGCCGCCAGGACCTGCCGGTAGAGGTCCGTCGAGGCCCGCTCGCGCCGTCACGGGCCGATGACCAGGGCGTGGCACGGCGCCGCCAGGGGCGTGGCCCGGCCGTCGGTCCGCACCGGGCGCCAGCCCCAGGACCGTAGGGCCCGAAGGGTCGCGGTGTCGGCGCGGTCCACCAGCGTGACGCCGAGCACGGGCGGATGGTCGGCCAGTGCGGCGGTGCGGTCGGCGAGCAACCGCCGCTGCAGGCGCCGGGCGAGGTTCCAGTCACGGCCCGGGTGGTGGGTGCGCACCCGGGAGTCGACGATGAGCCCGGAGATCGCGAAGAGCCTCCCGCAGGCGGCGAGCCGGAGCAGATCCCGCGGCAGATACCCGTCCAGACCTCGCCACCAGGGCTCCTGCACGGGTACCGGAAAGCCGTAGGCGCAACCCGTCAGTACGACGCCCTCCCAACGGTGAGTCAGGTCCTGCGCACCGGCGGTCCCACCCACCTCGGCCGGCCCCTGGAGCACGCCCCGCTCGGCGACCAGCAGCGCGAACCCCGGTCGCTGTACCTCGACAGCGAGCCGGTGCAGGAACAGCGCGCGGGCCTGGTTCCACGCCCGCGGGTCGCCCCCGGAGGTCTCCGCGTACAGATCACCGAGTTCCTTGTACCGGTCCTCGATCTGTCGGCGGGACAGCGCGCGGATGCGCTCCGCTTCCAGGGGCGACGGCGCTTGCCGACCTCTGCGGTCGGGCACGTTCAAGGCCATGAGGCGGATCCTGCCCCGGGTCCGGACGGGCCCGGCCCGGCGTCGTGGTTCGCCGAGAACGGCACCGCGCGGCAGCGGGCACACGAAGAGCCCTCGGCACTTTCACCGTACTCCCGCCCAAGTCCGGGCCAGGACCGCCCGCGTACCCACACCGGCGAGCCGGGCCGGCGGCCGGTCGCAGGAGTAGCGTGGAACGAGAAGGCCAGGAGATCTGCTCCCGGCCTCCCCGCCGGCTCCGAGCCGTCCGCCGACCGCGAGCCGCCGCCGGAATCGCACAGGCAGGTGAGCACAGTGCCCGGTACCGATCCCCCGCCCGCGAGACTGCCCGGCCCGAGCAGTGCGCCGGCCCGCCGCTTCGCCGGCCGAGACACGAGGCCGGCATGATCCGCGCGGCCGATGTCCGGGAGTGGCGCGAGCAGGACGTGGTCGACCCCAAGGGTCACAAGATCGGCAGCCTCGAAGCCGTCTACGTCGACACGACCACGGACGAACCGGCCATGGCCACGGTACGTACGGGGCTGCCCACCCGTCAGCGGCTGGTCTTCGTCCCGCTCGACGAGGCGGTCCTGGGGCCCGGCTATGTCAAGGTCACCCACACCAAGGCGACCGTGCGCAAAGCGCCTTCGATCGGGACGGACGACGTACTGCCCGCCGAGCAGGAGGAGACGGTCTTCCGCTACTACGGCCTCGCCTACAAGCCGGGTTCCCACGGCGAACGCCAACTCGCGCGTCGCTGACCGCCAGGAGGTGTCGGGCCGATGGTGACGTTTCTGCTGCTCCTGCTGGTGGCCGTGGTCCTGGGAATCATCGGTGCGGCGGCGGACGGCCTGGGCTATCTGCTGGCCATCGGTGTCGTGCTCTTCGTGGCCGACATGGCCTTCTTCGGGGTGATGACGTCCCGGCGCGTCCGTCGGCGTCCCGTCCGCTGACCCTTCGGGGCGCGACCCGCGCGGCGAGAGAAAGTCTGTCGCGGCGGGACCACATGTCCCTACCCGCCGGCGCTAGGGTTGTCACGCGTCCCCGAAACGAAGGTGCCATGCCCCCTGAGAACGCCCCTGCCGCCGGGAACCTCGACGACGACGACTATCCCGCCTACACCATGGGGAGGGCCGCCGACGTCCTCGGCACCACCCCCGCCTTCCTCCGGGCCATCGGCGAGGCCGAGCTGATCAGGCCCCTGCGTTCGGAAGGCGGCCACCGCCGGTACTCCCGCCGCCAGTTGCGCATCGCGGCCCGCGCCCGCGAACTCGTCGACCAGGGCACCCCCGTCGAGGCCGCCTGCCGCATCATCTCGCTCGAGGACCAGCTCGACGACGCCCTCCGCCGGAACCGGGAAATGAGTCGGAGGCTGGCCGAGCACGTCGCAGATATCTAGTCCGGCCGATACAGAATTACCCACCACGGCGGGATAAGAATTCCTGTACGGGGCCGAAAAAACGTGGGGGTTTGGGCCCGGTCCGTGTTAACGTGATACCGGTTGCAGTTTTGGTTACCAGAGACTTGTTTCTTTGCAGAGCTTTCCGGATGCTTCCGGAGGGGTGATCATCGCGGCGACTCGGGTCCGTAAAGTGCGGACTCCGGCATGGCCCCCCAAGGGAGATTCAATATGGCATCTGGCACCGTGAAGTGGTTCAACGCGGAAAAGGGCTTCGGCTTCATCGAGCAGGACGGCGGCGGCGCTGACGTGTTCGCCCACTACTCGAACATCGCCACCAGCGGCTTCCGCGAGCTTCAGGAAGGCCAGAAGGTTACCTTCGACGTCACGCAGGGCCAGAAGGGCCCGCAGGCCGAGAACATCGTTCCTGCCTGACGCTGACACAAACCATGTGGCTGGGGCCCGCACTCTTGGGGTGCGGGCCCCAGCCCATTGTTTTCCCCAAGTTCACCGCGTTGCCCTGGTTCGCCGCGTTCCCGGAGTTCCTGGAGTTTCCGGAGTTCCCGGATTACTGACGGCTCGGCTGCACCGCCGAGAGGCCAGGCTTTTCATATTTCCCGGTGTTTCTCCCCCGACTCCGTGGAGGCATCCATGCGCTGTGTCATCGCCCACTTCCCGTTCGACCTGATCAAGAGCGAGGTCGAGCACTCGATGAGCGGCATCACGCCCGAACCCGTCACCGGCGTGTCCGTGACCATCGACCACCGCGTCTACCCCGTGATGCAGGTCGGCGAAGTGATCACCCGGCAGAACCGCCGCGACTTCACCGCGGGTGAGATGCGCCGGGCCCTGACCCGACTCGGCTTCACCTGCCACGACGCGCCTCCCGCCGCCTCCGCCCCGGCCAGGCAGGCTGACGAAGGTGCGCTCGGCTGGTGACGCCTCCGCTCCCGGCACACCGCTTCACCCGTCGTCCGGCTAGGCTCCCTAGGCATGACGCACCCTGACGACCTGCTCGTCGCGATCGCCGCGATGGTGGAGTCGAGGCACAGCAGCCGGATGTCCCTGACCGTGGTGATTCCGGGAGCCGTCATCACAGGACGGCTCGCCCCCGAAGCCCTGTGGAAGGAGCGGGTGGCCGAAGTCCTGCGGGACTCCGAGCACCTGAGGCAGTTCGCCTCAGCGTTCACCTCGCTCCAGGACAGCGGCGACCGTCCGCCGGAGCACGGTGACCGGCCCACACACCTGCACTTCCACGTCGCCCGGATCCTCCAGGGCAGCTTCGGCATCCCCGACACGGGAGGCATGTACCGCGTCGCGCTGGAGGACGTGAGCGCCTGGACCATCGGGGACATCGGCTATTCGGACCAGTGACGCCCCCGCCACCGCCGCCGGGGTGAGGCGGCGACAGGCGGGGGCGTCGCAGGCGGACCCGCGCGACGAGTCGCTGACGGGCTGACGCGCTACTCGGTCTGCGCGGCGGCGTCACCCGTCACGTCGGTCACCGTCCAGCGCTGGTTGGCGCCGGAGTTCGCGAGCCACACGCCGACGGAGGCACCGTCGTTCGTGGACTGGCCCCCGACGTCCGCGAGGCGGCCGGTGGCGGCGTTGACGAGGGTCCAGGTGCCGTCCCCGGTCGACGACATGATCCACTGGGCGGCGCTGTCGCGGGTGCCCTCGTCGGGCTCGGCCACCAGCGCACCATCGCGCACCGCCAGGCGCTTGCCCGCGGTCGCCTCGGTGAAGGCGTACCGCTTGCGGTTGTCGATGCCGCTGATCTGCTCGAGGCGCCACTGCTGACCGCTCGGCTCGGAGGCGTTGGCGCTCTTGATGACCAGGCCGGTGCCGTTGTCGGCGATGGTGAGGTCCTTGCCGCTCTGGGCGCCGGTGAGCCGGTAGGTGTGGCCCTCGCGCAGTTCGGCCGCGTCCTTCGCGACGCCGGACACGCCCTTGACGAGGAACGAGGTCACGGACTGGGCGGGGACGGTGAGCGTGGCCTGCTTGCCGGTGACCGGGACGGCCTTGTGCCGCTCCAGCTTGCCGTCGGCGCTGGTCACCACCGGGGTGACGGTGGCACGGGAGGAGATACGGCCGAACTTCGACAGGTCGAGGGTGACCTCACGGGCCTCGGTGGTGCTGTTGACGTGGACGACGGTCGCCGCGTCGCCCTTGCGGGAGACCGCCGCGGTGCTGGAGGTGTCGTTCGTCTTGATCAGCCGGTCGCCGGGCTTGATGTAGTGGGTGAAGTTCCGGGCCGTGTCGAACTTGGTGTTCGTGTAGATCGGGCAGGACTCCAGGGTGTCCTTCGACGTGCAGCTGAACGACAGCTGGATCGAGCCCCAGTTGCCGCCCTTCGCGGACTCGCCGCCCGGCTTCATGTTGTCGTAGTCCTCGACGGGCTGCCAGAACACCCAGGCCTTGGGCTCCAGTTCACGCAGGTCGTCGACGATGCGCTGGGCGAGGCCCAGGCCGGGCCGCATGTCCGTGAAGCTCTGGCCGTCGCCCCAGTCGCCCTCGACCTCGCTCATCCACAGCGGCTTGTCGGCCGCCTTGGCCAGGTCGCGCACGGTGGTGCGCTGGCTGGTGCCGTAGGTGTGGACGTTCATCTGGCCGACGAGGTCACGGACCTCCTGGGGGTAGGAGTTCCAGTTGGTGGCGAAGGTGCCGGGGTTGGTCTCGTCCATCGCGGAGATCTCCGCGTCGGACTTGGACTTCGCCAGGGTCGGGGCCAGCGCGCGGATCACCTTCTGCTGGAGCTCGGGGCCGATGTGGGCGCCCTCCTGACGGCCGCCGACGGGCTCGCCGTCCGCGCCGAGCTTGGTGCCCCAGTAGTTGGTGTTCGGCTCGTTGAACGGGTCCAGGGTGTCGACCTTGATGCCGTGCGCCTTCTCCAGGCGTTCGGTCGCGCCCACCAGGTACTTGGCGAAGTCGTCCACGGACTCGGCCTTCAACTGGTCCTTGCCCGCGTCGAAGTTGCCGGAGACGTAGCCGCTCTCGGTCATGAACCACGGCGGGGAGTTGCTGAACGTCTCCCAGTGGGTGATGTCCTTCTTGATGCGGTCGACCCACCAGCGCTGAGTCTTGTCGGCCTTGTTGTTCCAGTCGGCGGGGTCGTCGGCGTCCCACCAGTCGACGTCCTCGCGGGTGGTGCCCGCCGGGGCCTTCCACCAGCCCTCGACCGCGCCGCCGGCGCGCAGGTAGTCCTTGACGTCCGGGGCGTTGCCGCCGCCGATGTTGTAGCGGGCGATGTTCAGCGCAAGGCCGTCGTCACCGAAGAGCAGCTTGGCGAGCTTCTCGCGTATCGCGGGCGGATAGTCGCCGGTGGCATTGGCGAACCAGACCAGGCTGGTGCCCCAGCCCTCGAACTTCTCGTGCTTGTACGAGGGGTCGGGCTGGACGGTGACCGCGGCGGTGGCGGTCGTGTCCGCGTGCGCGGCCGGCAGGGCGGTTGCGGCCAGTACGGTCCCGGTCGCGAGGGCCGTGACGCCGATCCCCAGGAGGCTTCTCTTACGGGTGCGGTGTGCCATCTCGAGTACTCCAGCTCTTCGGGACCGCAGAGGTGCGGTTCGGTGCGATTCGGTGCGTTCTCGTATGGTTCTGGCTCGTAATGTTTACGTAAACATGCGCTGGCGGGATGTCTACACTGTCCGAATCTCAGGGGTCAAGGAGTCGTTCCGGGCCGAAAGTTGCGCAGCCCGGGGAGCGAGGGGACGAAGTGGGCACAGCGGACGGTGACAGCACAGCGGTGGGCGCGAGAAAGCGTGCCGCCCGCCCCCGCCAGGGCGCCTCCATGGCCGACGTCGCGCGGATCGCCGGCGTCTCCTCCCAGACGGTCTCCCGCGTCTCCAACGGCTTCCCGGGCGTGAACGAGGAGACCCGCCGACAGGTCCTCGCCGCCATGCGGGAGCTGGGCTACCGGCCCAACAGCGCCGCACGGGCACTCAGACGCGGTGAGTTCCGCACCCTCGGCGTGATCACCTTCTCCCTCTCCACCATGGGCAACATCCGCACCCTGGAGGCGATCGCGACCTCCGCCGCCCAGCACGGTTACGCCGTCACACTGCTGCCCGTCGCCGTCCCCACCCAGGACGAGGTGAACGGCGCCTTCTCCCGGCTCGGGGAACTCGCCGTGGACGCGGTCATCGTCATCATGGAGATCCATCTGCTCGACGCGGCGACGGTCTCGCTGCCGCCCGGCGTCCAGGTCGTGGTGGCCGACTCGGACGCCGGCGACCGCTACACGGTGGTCGACACCGACCAGGCGGGCGGCGCCCGCGACGCCGTACGGCATCTGCTGGACCTCGGCCATGACACGGTGTGGCACCTGGCCGGGCCGGAGGACTCCTTCGCCGCCCAGCGCCGCGCCAACGCCTGGCGCTCCACCCTCGCGGAGGCGGGCGCGGTCCCGCCGCCGCTGGTGCGCGGCGACTGGTCGGCGGAGTCGGGCTACCGGGCCGGCCTCCGGCTCGCCGAACAGCAGGACTGCACGGCGGTGTTCGCCGCCAACGACCAGATGGCACTGGGCCTGCTGCGCGCCCTGCACGAACGCGGCCGCAAGGTGCCCGACGACGTCAGCGTCATCGGCTTCGACGACATCCCCGAGTCCGCGTCCTTCCTGCCCCCGCTCACCACCATCCACCAGGACTTCGCCGAGGTGGGCCGCCTCTGCGTCGAGGGCGTCATCGGCAAGATGCGGCAGGACGGCACCGCCCACGGCACCACGCTGGTCCCGACCCGGCTCGTGCAACGCCGGAGCACGGCACCGCGGCCCGAGCGCCGGGGCGGCCAGGACCTGTCCGACAGTTCCGTCGTCGGCCCGGAGGGCGGGCTCCAGCCGCCGCCCGTCGTCGAACGATGATCGGCGGCTGGAACTTCGGCGGGCTCGCGGGAGTTGACAGGAGGACGCGAGGAACTCACGCGAGCGACCGGAACGACACGGGCTGAAGCCGAGGTGGCACGGATGGCTATGTGGGATCGGATCAAGGACCAGGCCAAGGGTCTGCAGCAGCAGGCGCAGGGGGCGCGGGGCGCGTCCGCCGGTGGACACGGCCGGCCGGGTTCGGGGTCCTCCGGGGGCTCGAAGGCGCAGCTGGTGAACACGCTCAAGTCCCAGCTCACTTCGCTGAAGACGGAGCTGAAGAGCGGTGCCTACCGGGATGCCAGCATGGCCATGTGCGCCCTGGTCGCCGCGGCCGACGGGCATGTCGACCCGGCCGAGCGGCAGCATGTCGAGTCGCTGATCCTGAACAACGACGTCCTGCAGAACTTCCCGTCCGAACAGCTGCGGCAGCGCTTCAACAAACACGTCGACCAGCTGGCGTTCAACTTCCAGCAGGGCAAGGCCGAGGTGCTGCAGGAGATCGCCAAGGCCGCGAAGAAGCCGACGGAGGCCAGGGCGGTCGTACAGACCGGGTTCGTCGTCGCGGGTGCGGACGGCTATGTCGCGCCGGCGGAGGAGCAGGTCCTGCGCGAGGCGTGCTCGGTGCTCAACCTGTCCCCCCAGGAGTTCGGCCTCTGACGGTCAGTCGGCCTTGACGGCCGCGGCGTCCAGGACGGGGACGAGTTCGCGGACCACCGTGGTCAGGGCGCGGACGTCCCGTTCGGCCCGGGCGATGAGGATCGCCCCCTCCAGTGCGCTGATCATGAGCGTGGCCAGGGGGCCGGATCGCTCCCCCGGCACGCCCATGTCCGTCAGGGCCCGGGCCACCGGCCCCGTCCAGGTGGCGAACGCGGCGGCCGCGGCCTCCCGCGTGGACTCGGTGGACTCGGCGCAGTCCACGGTCGCGGCGGCCACCGGGCAGCCGCCCGCGAAGCCGGCCGCCTCGTACTCGTCGGTCCACTGACGCACCATCTCGGCGAACAGCCCGCCGGGCGTCGGCTCGTCCAGCGCGGCGAGGAAGCGGGCGACGCGGTTGCCCGCGTACCGGCCCGCCCAGCCCACCGCCTCGTTCACCAGCTGTTCCTTGCCGCCCGGGAAGTAGTGCTGGAGCGAGCCGCGCGGCGCCCCGGCGTGCGCGGCGACCTCCCGCATCCCCGTGGCGGCGACCCCCTCGCGCCGGATGAGCTGGGCCGCGCTGAAGACCATCCGCTCGCGCGGCCCTCGTTCGGACTGCGCCATTTCCGACCTCCACCACCGTGTCGCGAGTGCTCCCGACGCCACCCTATGACCGCCGTCATAGTGGCGGCTACTATGACCGCTGTCATGACTACTATGACCGCTGTCATAGTGAGCGGGAAAGGCGGTGCGTCGTGTACGTCGGTTTCGTCGGCCTCGGGGTCATGGGGCAGCCCATGGCCCTCAACCTCGCCCGTGCCGGCACCCCGCTCGTCGTCTGGAACCGCACCCCGGCCAGGTGCGAACCCCTGCGCGCGGCCGGCGCCGAGGTGGCGGCGGGCCCCGCCGAGGTCTTCGAGCGGGCCGGGACCGTGATCCTGATGCTGGCCGACGAGGCGGCCCTCGACGCGGTACTCGGGCGTGGCACCCCGCAGTTCACCGCCCGCGTCGCCGGGCACACCGTCGTCCACATGGGCACGACCTCGGCCGAGTACTCGGGCAGCCTGCAGGACGACGTCCGGGCCGCGGGCGGCAGATACGTCGAGGCCCCGGTCTCCGGCTCCCGCGTCCCCGCCGAGCAGGGCCGACTGGTGGGGATGCTGGCGGGTGACGATGACGCCGTGGCGGCCGTACGCCCCCTGCTCGCCCCCATGTGCCACGAGGTGTTCGACTGCGGCACGGTCCCGGGCGCGCTGCTGATGAAGTTCTCGGTGAACCTGTTCCTGATCACGATGGTCACCGGGCTGACCGAGGCGTTCCACTTCGCCGACCGGCACGGTCTCGACCAACGCCTGCTGCGGGACGTCCTGGACGCGGGTCCCATGGCCAGCGCCGTCTCGCGCGTGAAGGCGCCCAAGCTGCTGGCCCGCGACTTCACCGTGCAGGCGGCCGCCACGAACGTACTGGAGAACAACCGGCTGATCGCCGAGGCCGCCCGCAAGGCGGACCTGGCCTCCCCGCTCCTCGACGTCTGCCACGCCCTCTTCGGCGAGACCGTGGCGCAGGGGCACGGGCACGAGGACATGGTGGCCGTACTGCGGGCGCTGGAGGCCCGGACCGACGGCGCCGCTGCCGTGGCCGCCCGAGCGGAGGGGCGAGCGTGAGCCGCCGGCGTTACGCGGATCCCGGTCGGGCGAGCGCGTCCCACGCCGGAAATCCCGCGGCGTCGGTCAGCTCGGCCCAGACCGTCTTGCCGTGCCGGGCGTGGCGCGTGCCCCAGCGCTCGGCGAGCTGGGCGACCAGCAGCAGGCCCCGCCCGCCCTCGTCGAAGACGCGGGCGCGCCGCAGGTGGGGGGTGGTGTTGCTGTCGTCGGAGACCTCGCACAGCAGGGTTCCGTCGTGGATGAGGCGCAGCCGGATCGGCGGGCGACCGTAGCGGATGGCATTGGTGACCAGTTCGCTGACCACCAGCTCCGCGGTGAAGTCGAGGTCCTGAAGGCCCCAGGTGCCGAGCTGCTCGGAGACGTCCGTCCGGGCCCGGGCGACGGCTGCGGGCTCGGCCTCCAGGTCCCAGGTGGCGACCTGCTGTGCGCCGAGCGCGTGGGTGCGGGCCAGGAGCAGGGCGACGTCGTCGTCCGGGCGGGCCGGCAACAGGGCCTGGAGCACCGAGTCGCAGGTGGCCTCCAAGGAGGCGGCGGGCCGGGCCAGGGCCTGGCCCAGTCGGCCCAGGCCCGTGTCGATGTCGTGGTCGTGGGACTCCAGGAGACCGTCGGTGTAGAGGGCGAGCAGGCTGCCTCCGGGCAGCTCGACCTCCGCCGCCTCGAAGGGCAGGCCGCCCAGCCCGAGCGGTGGGCCGGGGGGCAGGTCGAGGACGTCGACGGAGCCGTCCGGGGTGACCACGGTGGGCAGTACGTGCCCGGCGCGGGCGAGGCAGCAGCGGCCGCTGACGGGGTCGTAGACGGCGTACAGACAGGTGGCGCCAGTGTCTCCGACGGCGTCGCTGTCCGGGTCGGCGGACAGACGCAGCACGACGTCGTCCAGGTGGGTGAGGAGTTCGTCGGGCGGCAGATCGATGTCGGCCAGTGTGCGCACGGCGGTCCGCAGCCGGCCCATGGTGGCGGCCGCCTGGATGCCGTGCCCGACCACGTCGCCCACCACCAGCGCGACCCGGGCCCCGGACAGCGGGATGACGTCGTACCAGTCACCGCCCACCCCGGCCCCGGCGCCGGCGGGCAGATAGCGGCAGGCGACCTCGACGGCCGACTGCTGCGGCGTGTTCTGCGGGAGCAGGCTGCGCTGCAGGGCCAGGGCGGTGGCGCGGGCGTGCGTGTAGCGGCGGGCGTTGTCCACGGCCACGGCCGCCCGGGCGGCGATCTCCTGGGCGAGGAGCAGATCCTCGTCGTCGAAGGGGTCGCGGCCCCGGTGCCGGAAGAACTGCGCGACGCCGAGGGTGGCGCCACGGGCGCGCAGCGGTACGACCAGCGAGTGCTCCGGGGAGCGGGCGGCGTCGGCCCGGTGCCGGGAAGGCTGCCCGAGGGTGAGGGCGCGCTCCGGTGGGGAGCCGGCCGGGTAGGTGTGGAGCTGCTGCGTCTCGATCGCCGGTTGCGGGGCCTGCTCGCCCACTGAGCGCTCGGCGATCCGGCGCAGCACGAGCGGGCTCTCGGCCGCCGTGTCGGGCTCGTGGAACGCGGAGTCGAGCAGGTCGACGGTGACCCGGTCGGCGCAGTGCTCGGTGGCCAGGTCCGCCAGCTCCTGGGTGGTGCGGGCGATGTCCAGGGTGGTCCCGATGCGCATGCCCGCCTCGTTCACCACGGACAGCCGCCAGCGCAGCCTGCGGTCCCGTTCCTCCTGGAAGGCCAGGACGGCCTGCTCCGAGGTGCGGTCCACGTACTCGATCACCGCCGCGATCAGCTTGCGGGCCGCCGCGCCGACCAGTGCGGCATCGCTGGTGAGCCGGGGCATTTCCTCGATCATCCGTTCGAGGATCACCCCCTGCCCGAGGCGGAAGGCCCGCAGCAGATCGCTGACGGGCTTTCCGCGCCGGGCCAGCCGACGGGCGCGCTCCACGTCGGCGGGCGGCGGTTCGATCAGGCTCGGCTCGATTCCCTGCTGGAGACCGAGCAGGCCGGCCATGACGTGCTCGGTGATGTTGTCCAACGCCATCTGCGCGAGGTCCGGGTCGTCCCACAGTTCGGGAACCTCACGCCGCAGGCACCGCTCCACGTCGTGGATCAGCTGGTCCGCTCTGGGGCCGAGCTCATGGGCGGCACGGGACACCAGGGTGTCCGCGGTGAACTCCACACCACCGACGGTACGCCCCTGGCAGTTCCCGTTCGCGCCCGCGGCCGGGCGGTCAGCGGCGTTGCGCGCGGCGAGCCGCACCGAGGCGGGCGTAGTGGTCGATCAGGCCGGGGTCGTCCACGGCGGCGGGGTTGACGACCTGCTCGATGGGGGCGCCCTGGAGCAGGCGTTTGACCGGGACCTCGAGCTTCTTGCCGGTGCGGGTGTGCGGGACGGCCGGCACCTCGATGATCTCGTCGGGGACGTGGCGGGGTGAGGCGCCGGTGCGGATGGCCTCGCGGATGCGGTCGCGCAGGGCGTCGTCCAGCTCGGCGCCGGCCGCGAGGACCACGAACAGCGGCATCCAGTAGCCGCCGTCGGGCTCCTCCGCCCCGATGACCAGGGCCTCCGTGATCTCCGGGAGGCGTTCGACGACGTCGTGGATGTCGCCGCTGCCCAGCCGTACGCCGTTGCGGTTCAGCGTGCTGTCGGAACGGCCGTGCACGATCACCGAGCCGTGCCCCGTGAGCGTGATCCAGTCGCCGTGCCGCCACACGCCCGGGTACGTCGAGAAGTAGGCGTCGCGGTAGCGGCTGCCGTCGGGGTCGTTCCAGAAGTACAGCGGCATGGACGGCATGGGCCGGGTGACGACCAGCTCACCCACCTGGTCGACGACCGGGAAGCCCTCATCGTCGTACGCGGCCAGCGCCACGCCCAGGTAGGGCACGGACAGTTCGCCCGCCCAGACGGGGACGGTGGGTGCGCCGCCGGCGAAGCCGGAGACGACGTCGGTGCCGCCGCTGATGGAGGCGAGCTGGACGTATGCGCCGAGGTGCTCGCCGACCCAGGGGTAGGCGGAGGCGGGCAGGGCGGAGCCGGTGCAGCCGACCGCACGGATCGAGGACAGGTCGTGCACCGAGGGGTCGATGCCGAACTTGGCCATGCCCAGCAGGTACTGGGGGCTGGAGCCGAACAGGGTGACGCGGTGCCGGGCCGCCAGCTCCCAGAGGATGTCGGGCTGGGTGAGCGGGGCCGGGCTGCCGTCGTAGGTGCAGGTCGTGGCGCCGGTCAGCAGGGTGGAGACGACCAGGTTCCACATCATCCAGTGGGTGGTGGTGTACCACAGGAGGCGGTCGCCCGGGCCGAGGTCGGACTGGAGGCCGAGGGTTTTGAGGTGCTCCAGCAGGACGCCGCCGTGGCCGTGCACGATGCCTTTGGGCAGGCCGGTGGTGCCGGAGGAGAAGACGACCCACAGGGGGTGGTCGAACGGCACGGGGGTACAGGTGAGTTCCTCGGTGCGGGTCGCCGCGTCCTCCCAGGGGAGGACCAGCGACGGGTAGGTCGACGAGAGCCC
Organism: Streptomyces cyaneus; assembly: GCF_004028635.1. Lineage (GTDB taxonomy): Bacteria > Actinomycetota > Actinomycetes > Streptomycetales > Streptomycetaceae > Streptomyces > Streptomyces cyaneus. Next base: position 466,260 of record NZ_RQJW01000007.1, read on the forward strand.
CGGCCCCGGCAGTCCCACGTGATCCACCAGCACCGTGGCCTTCAACGTCGGGAGCGCGTGGGCCAGTTCGAGGGCGGCCTCGCGGCGGTCGTGGGCGGTGCCGTTGAAGAGGTAGCCGTCGGCGGCGACCAGGACCGTGGGTTCGAGCTGGGCGAACCGGTCGGCGGCGGCCTTGGGCGCGTAGTCCTGCCCGCACACCGACCACACGGCGCCCAGGCTGGCGGCCGCGAGGAACGCGACGACGGCGTGCGGCGTGTTGGGCAGATAGCCGACGACGCGGTCACCCTGCCCGACGCCCAGTTCGCGCAGCGTCGCGGCGACGGAGGCGACCTCGGCGCGCAGCCGGCCGCCGGTCACTTCGTAGCCGGAGCCGGTCTCGTCGAGGGCGACGATCGCCGGGGCGTCGTCGGTGAGGTTGCGCAGGGCGTGGTGCGCGTAGTTGAGGGTGGCGCCGGTGAACCAGCGGGCCCCCGGCATGGTCTCCTCGGCCAGCACCTTCTCGTACGGGGTCTGCGCGTCGACGTCGAAGTACTCCCACACCGCGCTCCAGAAGCCCTCCAGGTCGGTGACCGACCAGCGGTGCAGGGCGGCGTAGTCGGCCTCCGCCGCCACTCCCCGGTGTCGAGCGGCCCAGCGGGCGAAGTCCGCGATCCGGCTGCGCGAGGCGGACTGCGGGTCCGGGGTCCAGCAGGGGGCGGCGTACGGGGAGGTCGGAGTGGTCATCGCGCGGGTCTCCTCAACACGGGGGCGGATACGGTCGGTTCGGCGGGCCGGCGGGTGGTGCACAGCAGCGGTGCCCAGGCGGCGGTGCCCGTGAAGTCGCCGCCGCCCGCCGGGACGACGTCCAGGACGACCCGGTCGGGCCGCAGCAGGACGGCGTCCGCACGGCCGGAGCGCAGCCAGGCGGCGAGGGCGCCGTCGTCGCCGGTGTCGTGGACGTCGACGACGCGGGCGCCGAGTCCGTCGGTGAGCGCGTGCAGCGAGGGCGGCAGCGGTATCGCGGTCAGCACGGCGAAGGAGTCGCCGAGGAGGTCGTCGAGGCGGACGACCTGCCGGTCCGGGGCCGTCACCCGGGGCTGCGGGCAGTAGGTGCCGCCGAGCCGACTGCGGCGGACCAGCGGACCCACGGGCAGCGGGCGGCTGAGGTCGCGGCCGGCTCTGCTGGTCACCCCGGGGATACGGCAGGCCGCTGCGACGGCGGTGCGGCGCAGGGCGGCCGCGCGGTCCTGGCCGCCGGTCATCGCCCAGCCGGTGGCGACGGCGAGCCGGATGACATGGCGGGCGTGCGGCTTGCGCTCCCGCTCGTAGGTGTCCAACAGGCCTTCGTCTCCGCCCTGTTGGAGCACGCGGGCCAGCTTCCAGGTCAGGTTGTAGGCGTCCCGCAGACCCGAGCACAGGCCCTGTCCGACGAACGGCGGGGTGAGGTGGGCGGCGTCACCGAGCAGGAAGACCCGGCCCCGGCGCCAGCGGTCGGCGATGCGGGCGCGGAAGGTGTACTGGGCCTGCCGGACGATGTGGAAGTCGTCACCGGGGCCGAGGCGGGACAGGTCCACCCAGGGGGCGACCAGTTCGCGCAGCAGCTCGTCGTCGAGTTCCTCCGTCTCGCGCAGCCGGAACTCCCAGCGGTAGCGGTCCTGGCCGATCCGCATGAAGGTCGCCGGACGGTTCGGGTCGCAGACCTGGTCGACGCCTTCCCAGCAGCGGACCGCGGCCTTCGTCGTGACGTCGATGACGGTCCAGCGCTCCTCGAAGCGCAGGTCCTCCCATCCCGCCCCGATGGCGTCGCGGGTGAGGCTGCCCGCCCCGTCGCAGCCGAGGACGGCCTGCGCGAGCAGTACGTGTTCGCCCTCGTCGTCGCGGTAGGTCACACGGACCGGACCGTCCGCGTCCTGCTCCACGGCGGTCACCTCCACCCCGCCCCGCAGCTCGCACTCCGGTCGGCGGGCCAGCGCGCCGCGCAGCAGCCGCTCCAGCTCGGGCTGGTCGAACATGCTGGTCTGCGGGAAGCCGTGGTGGCCCTGCGGCGAGCGCCGGAACTCGGCGATCACGCGGTGCCGGGCGTCCAGCAGCCGCAGCCCCCGCGCGGGGCGGGCGACGGCGGCGAACTCGTCGGCGATTCCGGCGGCTTGGAGGATGCGGCGGACCTCGTCGTCGGTGGCGACGGCGCGGGGCAGGGGGTAGACGTCGTGGTGGCGTTCGAGGACGACGGTCCTCACGCCACGCCGGGCCAGCAGGAGGGCAGCGGTCACACCCACAGGGCCGGCGCCGACGATCACCACGGGAACGTCTGCCGAGTCGTGCTCGACTGTCATGTGCGGCTCACTTCGGGGATTCGGGTCTCAGTGCGCGTCGGTCACGGTCGTGCGCTGCTCGCCCAGATCGATCCGGCCGTCCGGGGTGGCGATGGTGGCGGTGACGACGTCGCCGTGGTGCAGGTAATGGGGGTTCTTGGCCTGCGTCTTGAAGAACGCCTTCCACTTCACCGCGGGCGGCAGCAGCGCGCCGATCTTCTCCACCGGCTTGGGCGGGGCCTTCAGGGCAGTACCGCCGGGGGTGCCGGTGAGCAGCAGGTCACCGGGGTCGAGGGTCTGGAAGCGGGCCAGCAGGGTGAGGGCCTGCGCCGGGCGGACGATCATGTCGGCGAGGGTGCGGTCCTGACGCAGCTCACCGTTCACGCTCAACTTCAGCCGCAGGTCCAGGAGATGGGCGAAGTCGTCGTCTTCCAGCAGCGCCAGGTACGGCCCGGTCGGTGTGAAGGTCGGGTACGACTTGCCCTCGTAGAACTGCGTCTTGGTCAGCTGTACGTCACGGGCGCTGACGTCGTTGGTGATCACCAGCCCGGCGACGTACGAGGGCAGGTCCCGCTCCTCGACGACGGTGCCGATGGGCAGCGGAGCCCCCATGACGAGGCCCAGCTCCACCTCGTAGTCGAGGAACTTCACATGTGACGGCCGCACGATGGCTTCCTCCGGTCCGCTGACCGAGCCGGACGCCTTGCGGAAGAAGGCGGGCGGGATGTCGCCGGTGAAGCCCGAATCGCGGGCGTGGCTGCGGTAGTTGACCATCTGGGCGACGACCCGGCAGGGGGTGGTGACCGGGGAGAGCGCCACTAGGTCGGCGACGGGCGTGCCCGCGTCACCGGAAAGAGCCGCCTCGCGTACGGCGGCCCGGTCGGCGAGCAGTTCGGCGGTGGTGACGGCCTTGGTGTCGACAGGGACGGCGCGGTCGCCGAGGACGACCCACCAGGCGTCGGCGGTGCGCAGGACGTTGGTGCTCATGAGTTCATCGCTTTCATCAGGCCCAGCAGACGGGCGGGGTCGAGTTCGTTGTCGCCGCGCAGGGCCGTCAGGACCTCACGCACCTTGGCGGGGGACGGGCTCGCGCCGAGGAAGTCCCGGGTGACCGGCGGGCCCCACTGGGCCAGCCCGCTCGCCGACATGGGCGCCCAGCCGGGCTCGAGGTCGCAGGAGAAGAGGTCGCCGTCGGCGAAGTGCTCCAGCATGAAGTGGTCGGGGTCGCGCCAGTAGTCGAAGAGCTGGCTGCCCTGGATGTGCCGGCCGATGCCCCAACTGCGCCGGTAGCCGCGCTCGTTCAGGTACTCGCCGCCGGCGGCGATCGAGTCCAGGTCGGTGACCTGGTAGGCGGAATGGACATAGCCCGTGCCCGGCCCCAGGTGCATGGCCAGCGTGTGGTGGTCGGCCGGCACGCTGCCCAGGTCACAGCGGATGAACGCCATCGTCGGACCGCGACCGCGCTGCCCGTCCAGGAACAGGAAGTCGGACACGATCATCCCGAGGGTGTCCAGGTACCAGTCAAGGGCGCGGGCGAACACCCGGGTCTCCAGGACGACATGGCCCAGGCGCTGGATGCGGGACGGCTCGCGCGGCGGCCGCTGCGTGACGTTCGTACGGCGGTGATCCGTGCCGAAGTTGAGGAGCAGCGGCCGCTGTCCCGGCAGTTCGGGGAGGTGTTCGGCGCAGTGCACGACCCGCACCGGGAAGCCGGACGGGTCGAGCAGGTCGACCACCTTGCCGCCGCCGGGCACATCCGCGTCCCGTACGGCCGCCCCGGTCGCCCGTGCCAGCCGGTCCAGGTCGGCCCGGTCGGCCGCGCGGAACGCCGGGCCGATGAAACGGGACGTACGCCCGCGCCGGATCACCATGCAGGGCGGGCCGGCGAAGGTGCCGCGCAGCCACAGCTCGCTCTCGGTGCGCGCGGCGATCTGGAAGCCGAAGTCACGGGCGAAGACCTCGGCCCGGTCCAGGTCCGGCTTCTCGAACTCCAGCCAGGCCAGGTCCGCAACCTTGATCACGGGGTTCCGGGAGCGGCCGGGATGCTCGCCGCGCAGGGCGCCCTGCTCGCTGTGCAGGTCCTGGTGGGGCGTCGCGACGGCGGCTTGAGCCAGGGGTGTTCCAGACACGGTTTCCTCCGAGCGACCTTGCGCACATTGCCATGATGAGGAAATCATCAGGTTTGACAGAAGGCTCGTCAATAGGTCGACGGCCGTAAGATGATGGATGCATCAGAACTGCGATTGATCTCGCCCCCGCGGCTAGACTCGGCCCATGCCTACGTCAGCCCCGCCCAGCAACCGGTTCGAGCGGCGCCGTGCCGAGACCCGCCGGGCGCTCGTCCGCGCGGCCCGGCAGATACTCGCCGAGACCGGGGACACCAGCGCCAGCATCCAGGCGATCGCCGAGCGCGCCGACGTCGGCTTCGGCTCCTTCTACAACCACTTCGAGTCCAAGACAGAGCTGTTCGAGGCAGCCGTGGCGGACGCCCTCGAAGAGTTCGGTCAGACCTTCGACGAGCGGCTCACCGGGATCGACGACCCCGCCGAACTCGTCGCGGCCGGCTTCCGGCTCAGCGCTCGCATGGCCGACTCCCGCCCGGAGCTCATGCAGGTCCTGCGCCGCCGCGGCCTCGGCCACCTCCACTCGGACAACGGCCTGGCCGTGCGGGCGCTGCGCGACCTTCAGGCCGGCATCACCTCCGCCCGCTTCACCGCGGTGGAGCCGGTCATCGCCCTGTCCGCGCTGGGCGGTGCTCTGCTGTCGCTGGTGGAGCTGCGGTTCGCCCGCCCCGACCTGGACGGCGACGAGGCAGCCACCAACCTGGCCGAGATGGTCCTGCGCATGCTGGGCGTCCCGCCGGACGACGCCCACGAGGTGGCCCGGCGGCCGTTGCCCGAACTGGGCTGAGCAGCAGTACGAGCAGTACGAGTACGCCAGGTTTCACGCGCCCTCGGACCCGCCGTCGGGCCGGAAGGTGACCGACCGGCCCGAGAAACGGGCGGTGAGGCCGTCGTCCGTGGTGGTGACCGAGCGCAGGTGCAGGCCGTCGGGGATGTTCCGCAACTGGATCGGCCGCTCGAAGACCTTGTCGAGCAGCGCGCCCCCCGCCCCGGGCAGCGCACCGCCCGTGACCTGGAAGTCCTTGAACGCGATGCGGTTGCCGGAGGCCGCCGAGACGGTCGTCGTCACGGTGACGTCTTTCCCGAGGGGCAGCAGGACGACCGCGCTCACCTGACCCGTGCGACCGCCCTGGGAGATCTCCAGGCCGAGGGCGTTCGACACGTCCTCGTACGACAGGAAGGCGGTCGCCTCCGCGCTGCGGGCCCGCGCCTCGCTGTCGTCGTCGGACTTCGTCAACCCGTCCAGCCGCAGGGAGAGTTCACTCACCGGCAGCGGGCGGGTGGTGTCGCGGGCCGGTATGTCGTGCGCGGTGATGTCCACCCGACGCAGAGGGCCGGAGGCCGCCTGGGTCAGCACGGGGAAGCCGCGGACGTGGACCTCCGGCGGCAGCGGTGTGCCCATGCCCTCCTGGAACGCCTTGGCCGTACGGGACTCGATGCGGGCCGCGACGGCCCGGTCGACCGCGACGGGTAGGAGGACCAGCGCGAGCAGGGCGGCGGCGACGGCCATACGTCGTCGCCGGGTCCGGCGGGGCTCGTACGGCGAGCCGTCGTCGTACCCGTGCTGGGAGTGGTGCGGGAACTCGTACTGGGGCTCGTACCGGGACTGGCCCGGGGACTCGTACTGGGACTGGTGCATGGGCGGGGCCCTCCTTCAGTGGGGTCGGTGGGTCCGGTCGGGGGAGTGGAGTCGGCGGGTGCCGTGCAGACGGCGGACCGTGGCGGCGGCGGTGTCGCGGTCGACTCCGGTGGCGATCAGGGCGGCGGTGGCGGCGCCGGTGCCGTCGTCGGCCCAGACCCCGGAGTTGACGGCGGCGAGCAGTGCCAGCAGATGGGCCTCGATGGCGCTGCTGAGGGGGCCGGGCGGAACGGCGGTGTGGAAGACGCCCTGGCGCCGGCCCTCGGCGAGGATGCCGGCGACCGTCTCGCGGGCCGGGGCCAGGACTTCGCGCACCTGGGCGGGACCGAGGTCCCGGCCTGCCAGGTCGATCAGCGTGCGATAGCAGTCGCCGACCGGCCAGAGGGTGAGAACGAACCGCGCCAGGGCACTCGCGGGGTCGGGACCGGGACCGGGACCGGGACCGGGACCGGCGCCGGGACCGGGGCTGCTCATGCCGGCGACGGCGAGGCGCACCGCCTCGGCGGCCTCCGCGGCGAGCCCCTCCACCAGCGCCGCGCGGCCGGCGAAGTGCGTGTAGACGGTGCGCCGTGCCACGCCGGCGGCCTCGGCGATGTCCCCGAGGCTGCTGTCGGGGTTGCGGCCCAGTTCCCGCCGGGCCGCTTCCAGGATGCGGGCGCGGGTGGCACGCGTCGCGCGGCGCTGCCGTCCGGGCGTCGGGGCTGTCTGGCTGCTCACGTCGTCGATATTTGCACATCGACGGGCAAGAAACTAGTCTGCTCATCGATGTGCAAATAACTCGTACCCCTGCCCCCTGGGAGTCCTCGTGCCCTTCCTTGCCAACACACCCGTGGAGAAGATGACCGGGCCGTACGCACGGCGTTGGTGGGCGCTGCTCGTGCTCTGCCTGAGCCTGCTGATCGTCGTCATGGCGAACACGTCGCTGATCGTGGCCGCGCCGGACATGACCCGGGATCTGGACCTCAGCAGCAGCGACCTGCAGTGGGTCATCGACGGCTACACCGTCCCGTACGCCGCGCTGATGCTCGTCCTGGGCGCGATAGGCGACAAGTACAGCCGCCGCGGCGCCCTCGTCACCGGCCTGCTGATCTTCGCGGGCGGGTCGGTGATGGGCAGCCTGGTCGACCAGACCGAGCTCGTCATCGCGGCCCGCGCGATCATGGGCGTCGGTGCCGCCGTCGTGATGCCGGCCACCCTGTCCCTGCTGGTCGCGACCTTCCCGAAGGCCGAGCGCGTCAAGGCCATCACCGCCTGGAGCGCCACCTCAGGCCTCGCCATAGCCGTCGGTCCGCTGGTCGCCGGCTGGCTGCTGGAGGACCACGCCTGGGGCTCGACCTTCCTGATCAACGTGCCCATCGCGGCCCTCGCGGTGGTCGGCGCGCTCGTCCTCGTACCGCCGTCCAAGGCGCAGGGCATGGGCCGGATCGACTACGTCGGCGGGCTGCTGTCGATCGCCTCCATCGGCTCCCTGGTCTACGCGACCATCGAGGGCCCGCACTTCGGCTGGGGCACCGGCCCGATCACCGCGGCCGTCGTCGCGGGCGTCGGTCTCGTGGCCTTCGTGGCCTGGGAACTGAGGCACCCGCACCCGATGCTGGACGTGCGCAAGTTCAAGCTGCGCCCCTTCACGGGCTCGATGATCGCGGTGCTGTTCTTCTTCTTCGGCACCTTCGGCGCGATCTACTACTCCACCCAGTTCCTGCAGTTCGTCCTCGGCTACGACGCCCTGGAGACCGGCGTACGGCTGCTGCCGCTGGCCGGAGCGGTCTTCCTCGGCGCCGCGGTCACCGGGAAGCTGACCCCGAAGCTCGGGGTGAAGGCGATGGTGGTGACCGGCATGGTCATCGGTACCGCCGGTGTCTTCCTGCTCACGCAGATCGACAAGGGCTCGACGTACACCGACTTCCTGGCCCCCATGATGATGCTGGGCTTCGCGATCGGCCTGAGCGTCTCCCCGGCCACCGACACCGTCATGGGCTCCTTCCCGGAGTCCGAGCTGGGCGTCGGCGGCGGCGCCAACGACACCTCGATGGAGCTGGGCGGCTCCCTCGGCATCGCGCTGCTGGGCTCCCTGCTCGGCACGGCGTACCGGGACGAGCTGACCGACCTGATCGGCGCCCACCTCCCGGCCGCCGCGCTGGAGACGGCCAAGGACTCGGTGGGCGGCGGACTCGCGGTCGCCGAGGAGGTCGCGAAGAACCCCGCCGGCGGGGCGCAGCAGGCACAGGCCCTGGTCGACGCCGTCCACGAGGCCTTCGCCCAGAGCATCGCCCACACCAGTCTGATCGGCGGGATCATCATGGCCGCCGGAACGCTGATCGTCCTCGCGGTCCTGCCCGGCCGACGCAAGACCGACCACCACCGCGACGAGGACGCGCAGGAGACAGAGCAGCCGCAGGAGGAGCGCGCGGGCGTCGCCTGACGCGCCACCACCCCAGAGCGGGCCGTGCCTTGAGCGGCGCACGGCCCCGGACGGTGCCGGGAGGGGACGCCCGGCACCGTCCTTCTGCTGCCGGGGGTGCCGCTCACAGCCATGCGGGGAGGGCGACGAGGTCGGGCCGCGTCGTGCGGCCGGGCCCAGGTGCCAGGTAGTGGTGCGGTCGGTAGGGGCCAGACGGACAGCGGGGCAGCCGGGGCGGGCGGATCCGCGGCGCGGGCCGCCGTGCGGCCGGCCGGCGACGGGGAAGGGCTCGGGACAGCTCGCGCTTGCCCCTGACGCCAAGGCCCCGCGGGCCGAGGGGAGTTACTCGGACTCTTCCCGCGGCACAGCGCGGCTGTTGATCGCGTCGGCGATGGCATAGGCGGTGCGGACGAAGGACTCTGCCTGCTGCGCCGACAGGTTCTGCGCGGAGGTCTCCTCCAGGGCCCGCCACATGGCTGCGATGGGCTCGCGCATGGCACGGCCCTTGTCGGTGAGGTGAACGACCATGACGCGCCGGTCGTGTTCGGCCGGCTCGCGGATGAGCAGGCCGGCGTCCTGCATGCGGCGTAGGGACTTGGAGACGGTGGAGTGGTCCAGGCCGACGCTTTCGAGCAGCTCGGACTGGGTCTGGCCGTCTCGGTCGAGGAGTTGCATCAGCAGCAGTTCCTGCCCGGGATGCAGGTCCATCTCGCGGAGCATGGCGGCGGCGCGGGCGCGGTGAGCCCGGGCGAGCTGGAAGATCGCGTAGCTCATCTGCCCCTCGCTGGCCGTGCTGGGGGGGCGGGGTGTGGGGGCGGGCATGATGCGGTTCCTCAGACGGTGTAGGTGGGGTAGTCGGTGTAGCCGGCCACTCCGCCGCCGTAGAAGGTCGCCGGGTCGGGGGTGTTCAGCGGCGCGTCAGAGCGTAGCCGCTCGACCAGGTCCGGGTTGGCGAGCGCGAGGGCGCCGACGGAGACAAGGTCGGCCGTGCCGTGGTCGACGTCCTTGGCGCGGGCGGCGATGTCGGTGCCGGCCCGGTTGAGGATCAGCGTGGTCGGCCACAGCGCGCGCAGGGTGCCCAGCAGATCCTCGTCGCCCGCGTGGAAGATGTGGAGGTAGGCGAGGCCGAGCGGGCTGAGGGCGCGCAGCAGCGCCGGATACAGCTCGGCGGTGTCGGACTCGGCGATGTCGTTGTAGGGGTTGCCGGGGGAGATGCGCAGGCCGGTGCGGTCGGCGCCGATCTCGTCGGCCACGGCAGCGGCGACCTCGACGGCGAAGCGGATGCGGTTGTCGAGGGAACCGCCATAGCGGTCGGTGCGCTGGTTGGTGTTGGCGGACAGGAACTGGTGTACCAGGTAGCCGTTGGCGGCGTGGATCTCCACGCCGTCGGCGCCTGCCGCGATGGCAGCCGCTGCGGCGCGGCGGAAGTCGTCGACGGTCGCCGCGACCTCCTGCGTCGACAGAGCACGGGGTGTCGGCATCTCCTGGGGCCCGGACGCGGTGAACATCGCGCCCTGCGGCCGGATCGCCGAAGGGGCGACCGGCCGGCGCCCGTGGGGGGTGTTGTCGGGGTGGGAGATGCGTCCGGTGTGCATCAGCTGGATGACGATCCGGCCGCCGGCCGCGTGCACGGCGTCGGTGACCTTGCGCCACCCGGCGATCTGCTCGTCATTGTGGATGCCGGGGGTGAGCAGGTAGCCCTGGCCGTCGGCGGAGGGCTGGGTTCCCTCGGTGATGATGAGCGCGTGCGAGGCCCTCTGGGCGTAGTACTCGGCGTTCAGCTCGGTCGGTACGCCTTCAGGTGTGGAGCGGTCACGGGTCATGGGGGCCATGACCAGGCGGTGCGGGAGGGGGATGCCACCGACGGTGGTCGGTGTCCACAGGGCGTTCAGCATGAGTGGTCTTTCGGTGCGGTGATGACAGGTGGTGATCGGGAAGGCGGGAGGGCGCGGCGGGAGGAGAGGCGGGCGTGATCAGTCGAGGGTGAGGACGAGCTTGCCCCGGACATGCCCGGCGTCGCTGACCTGCTGGGCCTTGGCGGCCTCGGCGAGCGGGTAGGCGGTGACGGTGGTGACGACCTTGCCGTTCGCGGCGTCCTGGGCCAGGGCGGCCAGGCGGGCAGCGGAGCGTTCCTGGCCACCGCTGGCGAAGGTGATGCCGAGCTGGTGCGCGCGGAAGTCAGCGATGGTGACGATGCGCTCGGTGCCGCCGCGCAGCGTGATGGAGTCCTCGAGGGCTCCCTTCCCGGCCAAGTCGAACACCGCGTCCACGCCGTCGGGGGCGAGTGCCCGGACCCGCTCGACCAGGCCCTCGCCGTAAACGGTCGCGGTGGCGCCGAGCGAGGCGAGGTACTCCTGGTTGGCGGGGCCGGCGGTGCCGATGACACGCGCTCCGCGGGCCGTGGCGAGCTGGACCGCCAGGGTTCCGACCGCTCCGGCCGCGCCGTGCATCAGCACGGTCTCCCCGGCGGCGACGCCGAGCAGGTTCAGGACCCGCTCAGCCGTCTCGCCCGCCACCGGCAGCGCGGCCGCGTGCTGCCAGTCGAGGCCGGCGGGCTTGAGGGCCACGGTGGTGGCCAGTGCGTACTGGGCGTACGAGCCGGTGTCCGACCAGCCCAGCACCTCGTCACCCACCTGCACATCCCGCACGCCCTCGCCCAGGGCGTCCACCACGCCGGCGAGCTCGCCACCGGGGACGGAGGGGAGCTGCGTGGGGAACACGGCCTCCAGCGCCCCGGAGCGGATCTTGCCGTCCAGCGCGTTCAGCCCGGCTGCCTTGACGCGGACGCGGATCTGCCCGGGGCCGGGCTGCGGGACCTCGATGTCCGTCTCGCGCAGCACTTCCGTGCCTCCGAAACGGTCGAACAGGACGGCTTTCATGACGACTCCTCTCGTGCCACCACCCACTTAGGTGGCTGGCCACATAATCAAGGTAACAGCAAACATGTGGCTAGCCAAGTATTTGCTCCCGCTCGGGCGTCGCAAGATCGGTCGGAGGCTGTCCGGGCGGCCGACCGCGAGCCGACCCCACCACGCCCGCTCGCCCATCAGCTCGGCCGGCCGACGCTCCAAAAACGGACGTCAATAATCTGTCACGCATTTGTTTCTGGTCGGCCAGGAGGTCACCTCTGGCCCGGGCGGCAGTCAACGCAGTTTGCAGCGCAACTTCCCGGTCGAGGTCGATGCGCGCACAGGACAGGAGTAGCTGGAAATGCTCGCCGGTCGTCTTCGATCTGTTTGACGCGGCTGGCAACATTGCCGCCGAAGACGGCCACGTGGTGCAGGCTCGACGACACCGAGCCCGGATCTCGACTCCCTGCGGGTGACGGCCACGAAGCAGCCCGTACGGCCACGGCACTCCCCCCGGCTCAGGCTCCGGGACTGTTTCCTTCATGGTCCGGAGCATGCGGGTGCAGTGGGAGTGCCGTGGAGACTTCGAAGCCGCCTTCGGGGCGGTGACCGGCGCAGAGGTCGCCGCCGATGGAGCGGGCGCGTTCGCGCATGCCCATGACGCCGAAGCCCCGGCGCTGCGCGGCCTCGAAGGCTGCGGGGGTCGTGGGGCCCGCGGGCCCGTCGTTGCTCACCGTGATCATCAGGCGGGAGCCGGAGTACTCGAGCCGTACATGCGCGGCTTCCGCGGCGGCGTGCTTGGTGACGTTGGTGAGCGCCTCCTGCACGATCCGGAACGCGGTCAGGTCGACTCCCGGTGACAGGGACTGCGGCTCCCCCTCGGTGGTGACCGTGATCTTGAGCCCCGCGGATTCGCACGCCGAGACCAGTTCGGGCAGGCGGGCGAGACCGGGCGCCGGTTCCAGCGGGGCGGAGCCCGGGTCGTCGTTCTGCCGCAGCAGCCCCAGCGTCGCCTTCAGCTCGCGCAGCGCGGACGAGGTCGTGCCGGTCAGGTCGGTGAGGATCTTCTTGGTCTGCGGCGGGTTGTCGAGCGCGAGGTGCGCGGCCGTGCCGGCCTGGGCGTTGGCCAGGGCCAGGTGGTGGGCGACGACGTCGTGCAGCTCACGGGCGATGCGCATGCGCTCCTCGGTGACGCGCAGGCGCGCCTCCTCCTCCCGGGTGCGCTCGGCGTGTTCGGCGCGGGCCTGCACCGAACTCAGGTAGGCGCGCCGCAACTGCGTCATCTTGCCGGCGGCGAGCGGCAGCAGCAGCCAGAAGAACGGGCCGATCGTCCTGAGCAGCAGCGAGAGGTGGTCCATGGAGTCGGAGAACACGGCCGCGAGCATCACGGCCACCATGGTGGTGATGCCATAGGCGCGGGTGGTCCTCCGGTCGGTCAGCGCGGCCAGCCAGTAGAGCGCCGCCATGATCGGTGCCAGCAGCAACGGGGTGAGCAGGTAGCCCTGCGCGACCGCGACCACCGTGCAGACCGCGGTGACCGCGACGGTCGTGCGCGGGTGGGTGCGGTGCTTGAGCAGGGCGAGGCAGGCCACGCCCATGAGGGCGACGCCGGTCTTGTCCTGGTCCGGCGGGTCGGCGCTGGGCAGGGTGAGCGCGCTGCCGAGGGTCGCGCACCCCATCAGCGCGAGGGTCAGCGCCAGATCGACGAGGAAGGGGCGGCGTGCCGCGAATTCCTCGAGTCGGTCCGCATAGCGCCGCTCGTGGCTGATGCTCATCGGGCTCTCGGGCATCGGGCTCTCCGGTCGGTGGGGCTGGGTCCATGGTGGTCGACGTCGGGTGGGAACGCCCCAGGGGCCGCCCGTGTCCTTCGCCACGGGCGGCCCTGGTGGGGGGGGGTGGGACGGCCGGATCAGGTGCGCGCCGGTTCCAGGTCGGCCGGGGCGTCCGCTGCGGGCTCCGTCTCGGACCGGCGGCTGAGCGCCTCGCCCTCCACGTCGACGCGGGGCAGGATCCGGTCCAGCCACTTCGGCAGCCACCAGGCCTTGTCGCCGAGCAGGGCGAGGACGGCCGGCACGATCGCCATCCGTACGACGAAGGCGTCGAGGAGGACGGCCGCGGCGAGGCCGAACCCGATCATCTTGATCATGGAGTCGCTCTCCCCGATGAACCCGGCGAACACCGCGATCATGATCAGGGCGGCGGCCACCACCACGCGGGCACTGTGCCGGAAGCCGGAGGTGACCGCCTGCTGGGCCGACTCGCCGTGGACGTACGCCTCCCGCATCCGCGAGACGAGGAACACCTCGTAGTCCATGGCGAGCCCGAAGACGATTCCCACCAGGAAGATCGGCATCAGGCTCATGATCGGCCCGGTCTGCTCCACGCCCAGCAGTTCGGCGCCGTGCCCCTGCTGGAAGACCACGACGACCGCGCCGAGGGAGGCCAGCACCGACAGCAGGAAGCCGAGGGCCGCCTTCAGCGGAACGAGCAGCGACCGGAAGACCACCAGCAGCAGGACGATCGCAAGGCCCACCACGACGATCAGATACGGGACCAGCGCGGCCTGCACCTTGTCCGAGATGTCGATGTTCAGCGCGGTGGTGCCGGTGACCTCGAAGGTCGCCCCGGTCTCGGCCTCGACCCCCGGACGCTCGCCCCGGATGACCGTCACCAGGTCCTTCGTCATCTCGTCGGTCGGCGCGGTGGACGGCACGACCGAGAAGACCGCGGTGTCACCGGCGTCGTTGAAGCGGGCCGGGGAGACGGACACGACCCCCTTCGTGGCGCCGATCTCCTCGGAGACGGTGGTGACCGCACCCTTCGGATCCGCGTCGCCCTTGGCGTCCACGACGACGGTCAACGGCCCGTTGAAGCCCGGCCCGAAGGCCTCGGCGAGCGCGTCGTAGGCCCGGCGTTCGGTGGTGGAGGTCGACTTGGCCTCGTCGCCGGGCATGCCCAGCTGAAGCTCCGTCATCGGCACCGCGAGCGCGCCGAGGCCCACGACGCCGAGGAGCAGCACCGGCAGCGGACGGCGCAGCACGAACCGGGCCCAGCGCGTACCGCCGTTGTTCTCGCCACCCTCCTCGATACGGCCGCTCTTGCGGGCCCGCCGCGAGAGCACGGCGTTCGGCCAGAAGCCGAGGAACGCCGGGACCAGCGTCAGCGCGATCAGTACGGCGACGACGACCGCGCCCGCCGCGGCCAGGCCCATCTTGGTGAGCATGGGGATGCCGACGACGGAGAGCCCGGCCAGCGCGATGACCACGGTGAGCCCGGCGAAGACGACCGCGGAACCGGCCGTACCGGTCGCGAGCCCGGCCGCCTCCTGCGGCGTACGGCCTTTGGCGCGCTCCTCCCGGTACCGCGAGACGACGAACAGGGCGTAGTCGATGCCGACCGCGAGGCCCAGCATCATGGCGAGGGTGCCGGTCGTGGTGGACAGGCCGAGGGCGCTGGACAGGGTCAGGATCGTGGCCATGCTGACGCCGACGCCGATGACGGCGGTCAGCAGGGGCAGCCCGGCGGCGGCCAGCGAACCGAAGGTGACGAGGAGTACGACCGCGGCGATCGCGATGCCGATGACCTCGGCCGTTCCGCCCGCACCGCCTCCGTCGTCCATCGCGCTGCCGCCGGCCTCGACGGTCAGCCCCGCGTCCCGGGCCTGGTCGATCGTCCGCTCCAGGTGGGCCTTGCCGGCGTCGGTGAGGTCGTTGGCCGCGACCTTGTAGGTGACGGTCGCGTACGCCGTCGTCCCGTCCTTGCTGACCGCCTTCGCCTGGAACGGGTCGGCGACGCCCGCGACCTGCGTGCCGTCGCCCAGTTCGGCCACGGCCTCCTCGACGGCCTTCTTGTGCTCGGTGGCGGTCACCTTCTCACCGCGCGGCGCGACGAAGACGACCCGCGCGGTCGCGCCGTCGGCCGTCGCACCCGGGAAGCGCTCCTCCATCAGGTCGAACGCCTTCTGCGACTCGATGCCCGGCATGGAGAACTCCTCGTCGGAGGCTCCCGGGGCCTTCAGGGCACCCAGGCCGACGGCGGCCAGGACGGCCGCCCAGACCAGGGCGACGTACCAGCGCCGCCGGAAGGCCAGACGGCCCACTCGATACAGGAAAGTAGCCACGGCAGGGGGTCTCCACATCTGGGACTCGAACGTCTGCCCAGGCTGTCCGGTGCAGGGGTGCCGTGTCGTCGTGCGGCTGCCGACAATCCCGGCTACTGAGAACGCAGTACGGACCGGGCGTCAGGTCCACCGTGGGGATGGCACCCACCGCCCCTGACACCGCCGGCCCCGAGGTGAGGACCTCGGGGCCGGCGGTGTCATGACGGGGTGCGGGTGGTGGCTCAGCCGAAGAGTGCCACCCTCGGGTGGACCGTGCCCTCGGCCGCCGGGTCGAGGGCGGTGACCCGGTAGACCTCGGTGAGGGTGTCCCCCGCGTGCAGCGTGCGCTGTGCGGTGGTGAGGTCGGTGAACAGGGTGCCGGTCTGGCTGCCCAGGTTCACGGCCTCCCAGCAGCCGGTGGCGGTGCGCCGCTCGACCCGGAGGTCCGTCGGGTTCAGGAACGGCCCGGCGTCCGGTGACTCCACCAGGAGCTGCGGGGCGACCGTCCGGTCCGCCGACGATTCGTTGCGGTAGGTGACCGTGACCTCGTGCCCGGCGTTGTCGGCGACGAGGGTGCTCGTGGGCAGGTCGACGAACTCGGTGGGTATGGCGGGCGTCTGGCTGGTCGGGGCCGTGGACGTCGCGGTGGTGGTCTGCGTCTGGGTTGCGGTCTGCGTCTGGGGTGTGGCCGCCGCGGCCGGTCCTGCCGCGGCGAAGCCGGCGAGCGCCACCATGAGGGCCAGGGCGGCGACCCTGGGGCGGCTGTTCTTCAATGACACGTTCGCTGATCCTTCGGATTCGCTCGGTGACTCGGGTGACTGGTGTTCCCCCCCCCCGTCCGTGGCTGCCGCCAGAGACAACACCAAGACTACGCAGACCGGTTCAGGTCCGGATCAGCAGGCAGCGGGGTCAGTGAGGCCCACGAGACCTACGCGGCCTACCCGATGTCCACCACCCGTGCCCACGCGGGCGGTGAGTCCGGCACGTACTCGGGGTCGTCCTCGTCGTACGGCCGGAAACCGTGCCGCCGGGGGAACAGCCCCACCACCGTCCGGCACGGCGGTCGCGTGCTCGGCCATGGCGTCTGACCGTCCGTCAGGGCCACGATCACATCGGGCCGGGGCCGCGCCCGCAGCGCCCTGGCGAACCCCGCGCGCAGATCCGTCCCCCCGCCCCCGACCAGCGCAATCCCCTCGGCACGGCACAGCCGGTGCACGCCCTGGGCCTCCGCGTCGCACGGCACCACACTGACCAGGTCGCGTCGCCCGCCCACGGCACGGGAGATCGCGGCGACCTCCAGCAGCGCACTGCCGAGTTCGGCGTCGCTGACCGAGCCGGAGGTGTCGATGACGACGCTGACGCGGGGCGGCGTGCGGCGCAGGCTCGGCAGAACGGCGCCGGGCACCGAGGTCGACCGGCGCGAGGGGCGGCCGTACGTGTAGTCCTCGCCGGCACCCGGCCCGGAGGCCGCCGAGCGGACCGCCGCGCCCAGCAACTCCCGCCACGGCTGCGGCGGATGGAAGGCCTCCTCCGCCCACCGCCGCCACCCGTCCGGGGCATGCCCCGGACGCCCGGTGATGCCCTGCGCCACCCGGAACCGGACCGCGTCCCGTTCCTGCGCACTGAGTCCGTGCGCGCCGTCGGCCCCCAGATCCCACTCCCGCTCCAGCCCGTCGGCACCGCTGCCGCAGTCCAGCCAGGCCAGGTCCTGCATCCGCGGGCCCAGTCGGAACTGGCGCAGATAGTCCTCCATGAGCTCGCCCTCGGGCAGCATCAAGCTCGCCGGCACTACGGCACCTTCGGGCCGGGCCAGCCCGTCTCCGTACACATCGTCGTTGATCTCGCAGTCCGCGGCGATGTTCATCCGCAGCCGCTCCCCCGGCCCGGTCAGCCCGCGCTCACGCGCCACCCGGTCGCCACGCCCGTGATGGTCACGCAGCAGATGAGACACCTCATGCACCCACACCCCGGCCAACTCCTCCACCGGCGTCCGCTCCACGAAGACCGGCGAGACGTAACAACGCCAGTGCCGGTCCACAGCCATCGTCGGCACCCGCCGCGACTCCACCACATGCAGCGCAAAGAGCGCGGTGGCCAGGTAGGGACGGACACGGGCGGCGTGCAGCCGGGCGGCGAAGAGTTTGTCGCGGTTCAGGGGGTGGGGTGGGGGTGGGGGTTGGGGCTGGGGCTGAGGTTGGGGGGTGGGTCGGGGCTGGGTTCGGGGCGTGCGTCGCGGCTGGGGCTGAGGGGCTTGGGGCGTCCCCGAGGCGGCCGTCCTGGGCGTGCTCATCGGCCCGCCTTCGCGGTGACCGCCGCGGTCCGGGCCGCCGCGTGGTCGGCTCGCCGGGACAGGGAGACCACTCCGGCGAGCTGCTCGATCGACGGCGGTACGTCCCAGTCCTCCTGACGCAGCGAGGCGAGCGTGGACGCGGGGACGACGACCAGGTCGGGTGCCCCGGTCTCCACCGCCCGCACCAGCAGCGCCCACGCCGCATCCCAACGGGACCTCTCCGGGCGCGCCCGCACCGCCTCCACCACCCCGTCGAGCGCGGCCTGCCGCAGATCCCCCCGCTCGGGCAGCTCGGCACTCGCAGGGTCGGCGAGCAGCACCTCGGGGTCAGGCAGGTCCATCCGGTCCACGCTCGCCAGCAGCTCCAGCCCCGGCCCGTCCCCCACCGTGCCCCTGACCAGCAGGGAGAGCACGTCCCGCGAGGAACCGGCGGCGGTCGCGAAGGCGATCAGACACTGTGTCATCTCCCAGCTCCGCGGGGAGGGCCACGGCCCGCCCCGACGCGTCTCGCTGCTGGGCAACCGGTGCACGAGACCCGGCCGCCCGGAGAGCAGCCCGCCCACCGCGCGCCGGGCGAAGTCCACCGCCTCCGGCAGCTTCTCCAGGTCGAGCCGCGGCAGGGTCGCCCGTGGCCAGGTCCCGCCGAGTCCGCGTACGACGACCTCGTGGTCGTGGGCCCACTGCAGATGCACGAACCGGTTGGCCAGCGGCGCGCTCAGCTCCCAGCCGTCGGCCGCCGAGGCCCGCGGGTTGGCGGCGGCCACGATCCGCACTCCCGGCGGCAGCCGCAACGCCCCGACCCGCCGCTCCAGCACCAGCCGCAGCAGCGCGGCCTGCACGGCCGGCGGCGCGGTGGACAACTCGTCCAGGAACAGCAGCCCCCGCCCGGCCTTCACCAGCCGTACGGCCCAGTCCGGCGGGGCCATCGGAACGCCCTGTACCGCGGGGTCGTCGCCGACGACGGGCAGCCCCGAGAAGTCGGACGGCTCATGCACGCTCGCGATCACCGTGGTCAGCGGGAGGTCGAGGGCGGCGGCGAGCTGCGTCAGGGCGGCGGTCTTGCCGATCCCCGGCTCACCCCAGAGCAGGACGGGCAGGTCGGCGGCGACGGCCAGGGTGAGGGCCTCCAGCTGTGTGTCGGGGCGGGGTTCGGTGTCGGTGTCGCGGAGAAGGGTCAACAGGTCGGCGGCTACGTCGAGTTGGGAGGTGGCGGGCTGGTTCTGGGTGCATGTGGGCATATGGGGTCACCTGTGGGTTCGTGATGGATGGGGTAGGGCGGGGCTGAGCTGTGGGCGTGCGTGGATGCGGTGGGGGACGGCGGTCCCCGGGTCACGGCAGGTCGCGGGTCAGTAAGAGGTCGCCCGGCTCATGTCAGGGACTGGGAGAGGTCGCGTGGCGAGGGTGCGCGCGTTGGTCACGGGAACGGCCGCGCTCGTAAAGGTCGTAGGCGAAGCGGACACGGCCCGGCCCGGGGCCGGCCAACCCGGCCCTGAACAGCCCGTACGTGATCCGCTGCCGCGCAGCCGCCTCCAGTTCGTCCCGCAGCGCACCGTCACGCAGCACCGCGTCCGGACCCAGCAGCCCCTCGACGACGGCCAGCGCACCGGCGGTGTCACCGTGGCAGAGGCGTTCGCGTACGTCGGGCAGACAGGCCGGATGCCGGTGCGCCTCGTCGATGGCCTGGAGGCAGGGGAGCGGCGTGCCGGTGAGGGCGGCCAGCAGTTCCTCCCGCCGGATCTCGGCCGGGTCGTGGTCCAACGGCGCCAGTACGCCGCCGACCAGACCGATTCGGTGCCGGTCACCCCGGCACTCGACGAGACGTGGCTGCCCCGCCCGGTCCTCAGTCAGGGAGGGGCGAGTCGGCCGAGCCGGTCGAGACGGCGGCGCATGATCCGGTACGAGGGCGGAGGCGACCAGCGGATGCAGCCGACCGGCCTCGATCGCACCGTTCCGGAGCAACTCCAGGTCGGGCAGCACCCAGGTCGCCGCGTCGGGCAGCACGGGCAGCGCGGAGGCACGGCCCTTGGTGGTCGCCGAGATCCGCAGTTCCGAATCCCCGAGCAACTCCAGGACCAGCCGATGCCGTCCCCCCAACCGCACGAGCACAGCACCCTCGGACCGCCCCTCGGCGCGCAGCAGTATCCGCGCCTCGTCCGCCCACCGGTCAACGGCACAACGGCTGCTCGGGAACGTTGCCCCCCGGGCCCCCTGGAACCCCTGGAACCCCTGGAACCCCCGGAACCCCTGGAGCCCCTGGAACCCATGGATCCCCCCGGACCGGACCCGCAGCTCACCGGCCCGACTGGCATCCCACAAGTGACGGTGCAGATCGAGACGGAACCGCCGGTTCGGGCGGGGATGCGGATGCCGGCAGGAAGCGTCCTCGTCTCCTACCGCTGCTCCGGCCCGGGGCCCGCCCCACAACGCAAGGCTGATCCGCTGACCGGCATCCGCCCAAGCGGGCGGAGTCCGCACCACGAGCTGCAGCGGCCTTCCACCGCCCCGCCCCACCCCGTCGTACCGGGCCAGAGCGAGGGTCAGCCCTGGGCGCAGCAGCCCGTCGGGAGCGATCCTCGGCATGTGCCAGCGCAACAGGTCGGGAGCGAGATGCCGAAGATCGGCCCGGACTCTCGCGGCGACGTCCCGGCCGTAATCACGCGCCACGGAACGCAGATTGAGATCGACATCGATCCCCGCGGCGGCACACGCCCCCGCCCAGTCCCCGGCGAGCCGACGGGCGGTCGCGGTCTCGATCATTGAGGCCGGCACGGCGAACTCGCGCACGCGCGGCCAGAAGGAAAGCTCGGAAAGCCGGGAATCCCCGTTCGCGATCTGAGTGCTCATCAGCACTCACCTTGCGCGGACGGGACCCCCAATCTGGCAACAGAATGAGTCGTCATCGCGGGCGAGCGTAATGCTGCCCGCTTCGAGCCGCCAGCGATTTTCCGCAGGCGGCGAACCGAACCCACCGAGCTCACCGAACCCACCGGCAACCTTTCCGGCCCCGGCGACCACTGACGCATGGGAGGCTCCCGCCCGGGAGCCCCACACCCGACTCACGTGCTCTGCTTCTGCCGAACCGCGTAAGGACTCACCCGTGGCATCTCCTTCCCACCGCCGGCCCCCGGGCAAGCGACACACGGCCCTCGTCCCCGCCCTAGTGGTGGCGGCCGTCGCACTCGTCGCATCCCTGCTCATGGCCCTCCACCCTGAAGGGGCGACCACGGCGCACGACGCCACGACCGCGCCCATAGCCGGCAGTGGGTCGACGACTCCACGGACGACGCCGAGCACGAGCCCGAAGCCGAAGCCGAAGCCGTCCAAGCCGTCCGCGTCCAAGGCGTCCCCCACCGCATCGACTGCCCGGACCACCTCGCCACGCCCCGCAACCACAGCACCGGAAGGCGGCGCCGCGGCCGGAACCGCGCCCCAACCGGCCTCGGCCTCCGCGCCGTTGGCAGGCCGGATCCGCCCCAACGTCACCTACGACGGAGTCGCGACCTTCT
Organism: Streptomyces cyaneus; assembly: GCF_004028635.1. GTDB lineage: Bacteria > Actinomycetota > Actinomycetes > Streptomycetales > Streptomycetaceae > Streptomyces > Streptomyces cyaneus. The sequence goes on from NZ_RQJW01000007.1 coordinate 487,458, forward strand.
ACGACACCGGAAACGGCAACGGCGCCTGTCTCTACGGCCCGACCGACGACGTCATGACCGCGGCGATGAACCACACGGACTACGAGACGTCCAAGGCGTGCGGGGCGTACGTACGCGTCCGCGCGGCGAGCGGCGCCTCCGTCACGGTCCGCATCACCAACGAATGCCCGCTCCCCTGCGCTCCCGGCCAACTCGACCTGAGCCCCCAGGCCTTCGCCAAGCTCGCCGTCCCCTCTGCCGGTCAGATCCCGATCACGTGGAGCCTGCTGAGCCCCAGCACGTCCGACACGATCTCCATCCGCTACAAGACGGGGTCCAGCCGCTACTGGTGCGGCATCCAGGCGGTGGGGCACCGGAACCCCCTGGCTCGACTCGAGGTCCGCGACGGCAGCGGCTGGCGTCGGCTGCCGCGCGCCGAGTACAACTACTTCCTCTCCGAGCAGGGGAGTGGATGCGGCGGCGAGATCCGGATCACCGACATCTACGGAGAGACATTGACGGTCGACGGCCTCGCGATCCGGCCGGATGCTCTGCAGCCGACGCGGCTCCAGTTCGCAGCGCACTGACCGCCGGATGAAGGTCGCGCCCCGTCGCCGGCGCCGCGTGACATAGGTTTGGTTCATGGTGACTGCGACTGTCCGGGAGTGGCACGACGAGGAAGGGTGGGGAGTGCTCGACTCCCCCGAAACCCCCGGCGGTTGCTGGGGTCACTTCTCCGCCATCGAGATGGACGGGTTCGGCACACTGTCCCCCGGACAGAAGGTGGACCTCACATGGGAAGCCCCCGGCTTCCTACAGGACGGGTACGACTACCGCGCTGTGAGCATCGTGCCTCAACCCTCCTGAGCACGTGGGAACGTCGGGGTCGTCGACGGAGCACTGGTCGGGACCGCCGGACTGCTCGGCGTACGCGACTCGTCGGTCCGGGGGTTCGCGGTGGGCTCGGACGTCGCGGACTCGGACGGCACCGTCGGCGTCGGTGATGCCGATCGGGGCGACGACGCCGACGGGGTCGGGATCGCCGACGGGGCGGGCGGCGTCGTGCGGTTGCTCGCGGGCGGAGGGGCGAGCGGGGGTGCCGGGGACGTCGGGCCCTCCGAGGTCCCCAGCTGGAGCGGCAGCGCGACGAGCACCGCAACCGCGCAGGTCACACCCGCCCCGATCGCCGTACGCACCAGTCGTCGGCGGGACGCCCTGCGACGGATCGCCCGGTAGCTGCCGGCGGGTGGGGCGAGGTAGTCCGAGGAGGGGCGGAGGATCACGGCGAGGGGGTCGTCGGGGGACAACTCCGTGCCGTCCGCGTCGTCGTCAAAGCGTGTGGTCAAGGCTTCTCCTCAGATGGACGCGGAGCAGTTCGCGGGCCGCGTGCAGGTCGGCCTTGACGGTTCCTTCCTTGCGCCCGGTCAGCACGGACACCTCCCGGATCGGCATGTCAGCGTAGTAGTGGAGGAGGATCGGGGTGCGCAGGCGTTCGGGGAGGGACTGGACCAGCAGGCGTACGGACGGGTCCGCCTGCTCCGTCTGCTCCGCACAGGAGTTGACCGCCGCCTCCGTCGTGACCCGGCGCATCGCCCGCCGCTCGCGCTCCAGCTTGCGCCAGTGGTCCCGGACCAGGTTCGCCGCCGTGACGTAGAGGAAACCGCGCGGCTCCTCCACCCGGCTCCAGCGGGCCCAGAGCCGGGTGAAGGCCTCGGAGGCGATCTCGTGGGCCGTCTCGTCGTCGTCGACAAGACGGCGGCACCAGCCGGCGAGGCGCGGGTAGAGGGCGGCGAACAGCTCGGACGCCGCCTCGTCTCGGGTCCGTTTCAACGCTCTCCATGGTCGTCTCTGGCGGGTGATCGGGCGAGGTGGTCAGGCGAGCAGGACAGGGGCGTGGCGCTCAGCTCGGCGTAGCGCTCAACGCGTCGTAGCGCTCAACTCCGCGAAGACGATCACGTTGTCGCGGTACTCGTCCCCGTCCCGCGGCCCTCCGCACGTGATCAGCCGCAGCTCCGGGCGGTCTACGTCCCCGTAGACGTCGTCCGCCGGAAAGTCCGCCTTGGCGACCGTCCGTACCGTACTGACCGCGAACTCCGCCGTCGTGCCGTCCTCTCTGCGCGCCACGATCCGGTCGCCCCGGTGCAGCCGGGCGAGGTGACGGAACACCCCGTCCCCGTAGGCGCCCACCGTGACATGGCCGAGGACGACCGACGGGCCGACCTGACCCGGCGTCGGTGAGTGCCGGTACCAGCCCGCCCGGTCGTCGGCGGTGATCGGCGGCACCTGCACGGTGCCGTCCGGCGCCAGCCCCAGCCGGATGAGCGGGGTGTCGACGTCGATCGCCGGGATCTGCAGGCGGACCGGAGCCGAACCGCCCAGCGTGCGCGCCGAGTTCGCGGATGGTGAGGGAGGCGGGCCTTCCTCGGGCGTCTGCGCACCCCTCCTCCTCCGGGAGCCCGCGTCCGCGCCCTCCTCCGCTCCCTGGCCACCGCAGCCCACCAGCAGCGAGGCCATCGCCGCCGTGGCGAACGCGCGCCTGGACAGCGGCATCATGCGCCGTTCGTCCGCCGACGCCTTACCACGAAGGCCGTCGCGCCTCCGGCGACGAGTACGGCGGCGGCTCCCCCGCCGATCAGCCCGCCCCGTTCGGTCCCGGAATCCGAAGTCGGCGCCGTGACTCCGGTGTCGGGCGCCCCCGACGGTACGACGGAGACCTGGCCGCCGTCCGGCGCGCGGGTCGGCTCGGCCGACGGCGCCGAGGGGGCGGGGGTCGCTTCCCGGGGCGGCTCGGTGCTCGGCGCGGTGGTCGGTTCGGCGGCGCTGGGCGTCGGGACGGCCGTCGCCGAGGGGACGGTGGCCGTCGGGCTGGGGACCGAGGTCGGGGACGTGCTGTCGGCGAACGCGGGCGTGATGCCCGCCAGCAGGGCCGTGCAGGTAAGTGCCATGGCGCTGAGGACGGTTCGGCGCATTGAGTCGCTCTCTCTTTCGTCGGACCGGCCGGTACTGCCGTACGCGGCGGGCTGGGTGACGGTCGAGCAGAGAGACGACGCGGCAGCGAAGCGGGTTGTAAAGAGAAGGCAAAGTCGTACGAGCGGCCCAGTCGGGTCCCAGTCAGGCCCGGTCGGGCCCAGTCGGCCCCAAGTCAGACTCCAGCCGTTCATGGTCATGAACCTGAATCACGTACACATCTATTGACGCGTATGCGACAGGCCCTTACGGTCCCGAAAAGCATAGAGAAAGCGCTTTCCCTGTCTGCCCCAAACAGAAAGGGTTCAGCCCCATGCACCCGCACCCCAGCCCGGTCAGACGCATCACCCCCGCCCTGGCCTCCACCGCCCTCCTCGCCACCACCCTCGTCGCGCTCACCGGCACCACCGCCGAGGCCGCCACCACCCGCTACGAGGCCGAGAGCTCCCCGGCGATCTGCACCGGCACCGTCGACTCCGACTGGGCCGGCTACTCCGGCACCGGGTTTTGCAACGGCGCCAACTCCACCGGCGGCCATGCCCAGTTCACCGTGAACGCCCCCGCAGCAGGCACGGCGACGCTCAACGTCCGCTTCGCCAACGGCACCACCACCGCCCGCCCCGCCTCCCTGGTCGTCAACGGGACCACCGTGCAGACACCGTCCTTCGAAGGCACCGGCGCGTGGACGACCTGGACGACGAAGACGTTCACCGTCCCCGTCAACGCCGGCAGCAACACCATCCGCCTCAACCCGACCACCTCCGCCGGCCTGCCCAACGTCGACTACCTGGACGTCGAGACCAGCGGCAGCACCCCCGCGCCGACGGGCCCCGTCCTGTACGTGGCGCCGAACGGCACCGACGGCGCGGCCGGCACCGAGTCGGCGCCCACCACGCTCACCTCGGCGATCAGCCGTATCTCCGCGGGCGGCACGATCTATGTGCGGGGAGGGACGTACAACTACTCCTCGACGGTCACCATCCCGGCGGGCAACAACGGCACGTCCAGTGCCCGGACGAAGCTGTCCGCCTATGCCGGCGAGAAGCCGGTGCTGAACTTCTCGGCGCAGAGCGAGAGTTCGTCCAACCGCGGGCTGCAGGTGATGGGGTCGTACTGGCACGTCAACGGCATCGTCGTCGAGCGGGCCGGGGACAACGGCATCTACGTCGGCGGCAGCAACAACGTCATCGAGCGCACGGTGACGCGCTTCAACCGTGACACGGGACTGCAGCTCGGGCGGATCGCCTCCACCACCCCCAAGGAGCAGTGGCCGTCCAACAACCTCATCCTGAGCGCCGAGTCGCACGACAACGCCGACTCCGACGGCGAGGACGCCGACGGCTTCGCCGCGAAGCTCACCACCGGCACCGGGAACGTCTTCCGCTACGCCGTGGCCCACAACAACATCGACGACGGCTGGGACCTCTACACCAAGTCCGACACCGGCGCCATCGGCCCGGTGACCATCGAGGACTCCCTCGCGTACAACAACGGCACCCTCAGCGACGGCTCCCAGGCCGGAAACGGCGACCGCAACGGCTACAAGCTCGGCGGCGAGGACATCCCCGTCAACCACGTCGTCAAGCGCAGCATCGCCTACAAGAACGGCAAGCACGGGTTCACCTACAACAGCAACCCGGGATCGATGACCGTCTCGAACAATGTGAGCATCGACAACACCGAACGCAACTTCAACTTCGACGCCGGCACGTCCGTGTTCCGGGGCGACACCTCGTGCCGCAGCGGCAGCGGCACGAACGACCGGATCATCGGCGACTCCGACAGCTCGAACCAGTTCTGGTCGGGCACGAACGGCTCCCGGTGCTCGTCCTACAGCGGCGCCCTGGGCTGGTCCTTCGCCTCGGACGGACGGCTCGTCGTGACCTTCGGCGGGACCCAGGTCACACCGTGACCGGCGGGTGAGTCGGCCGCGGGCGGAATACGTACCATGAGGGCGTGACAGCCCGTGCACAGCAGCACCGTGCGCTGCGGCTCCCGATGCCGGGGCCGTGGCGCATGCTTCTGGTGCTCGGGCTGCTCGCCGGATTGTTCGGGATGCATGCGCTCGGGCCCGGCCACGCGGTCGCGGTCTCCTCTCATCCCGCACCGCATCACCCGCATACGCGCGCGTTGAGCGCCTCCATGAGCGCCCACATGTCGGCCACGTCGGCCATGAAGGCCACGGCAACCATGACCGACGAATCCGTCTGTCACAGTGCCGATTCCGGTGGCGGGCATGCCCAGCACGCCGATCCGACCTGCGCCTCCGGTGCCGTCGGTGCGGGTCCCGCGCTTCCGGCCCCGTTGGCCGATCCGTTCGGAACCGCTGTCGCGGGCGACCTCGACGGCCGTTCCGTGGCCGCCGCCCCCGAGGGCGGCCGCGCGCCTCCCTCACTGGCCGAACTGCAGATCCTGCGGACCTAGGACAAGGCCGAGCCGTCCCCCCTCAACGCTGGGGCGTACGGCACTCAGCCATGCCCATGCCGCGCCCCGAGGGCGCAGCACCTCACGTACGTCGCAGGAGTTCTCAGCATGACCAGCACCCATACCCTGATCCGTCGCGCCGCCCTGGCCACGACGGCCGTCACCGCCGCTCTCGTCCTCGCCGCGTGCGGCGGTACCGACCACGCGGACACCGCCTCCGGCGGCCACACGTCGCCCTCGGCGAGCGCCGGCGCCACCGCCGACGCCGCGGCCGGCGCCCACAACGACCAGGACGTCTCCTTCGCGCAGGGCATGATCCCGCACCACCAGCAGGCCGTGCAGATGGCGGACATGGCCGCCGGTCGGGCCTCCTCCGCCGCGGTCAAGGACCTGGCCTCGCGCATCCAGAAGGCCCAGGACCCGGAGATCCGGACCATGTCGGGATGGCTGAAGGCCTGGGGTGAGGACGTGCCGTCGGCGATGCCCGGCATGGACCACTCCGGCGGTCACTCCGGTGGCTCCGGTGGCTCCGGTGGCTCCGGCGACATGGCCGGGATGATGGACCAGAAGGACATGGACGAGCTGACGAAGGCGTCCGGCAAGGCCTTCGACACCCTGTTCCTGACCATGATGGTCGAGCACCACGAGGGCGCGGTGGAGATGGCCACGACCGAGAAGGCGAAGGGGCAGTACGGCCCCGCGACGAAGCTGGCCGGCGACGTCGTCACCGCCCAGACCGCCGAGATCGAGGAGATGAACAAGCTGCTCGGCAAGAGCGGGAGCTGACGCTCCGGCGGGCGGCGGCCGGTCAGCCGCCGCCCGCCGCCCAACGCCTGTTTCAATGCAGGCCCAACCGGCGCTGGTACGACGCCTCCGGCCCGGCCCGGTCCAGGATCGCGGCGCAGGCCGGGCGGGCCCCGCAGTCCGCGGCGGGGTCGGCCGGGGTCAGGCGGGTGTGGGCCTTGAACCCGAGATCGTGCGGGTCGCCGCAGTCCGGCGCGGGCGGCCAGGCAACGGCCCCGTCTCCGGCTTCCGGCTTCCGGCTTCCGGCTCCCCGCGCTTCCCGGACTGCCCCCAGCAAGTCCTGCACACCCTGTGGACCGGCGCGGGGCTCACCGACGTGTCGACGACCCCGATCGAGGTACCCACGGTTTCGCCGACTTCGCCGACCTGTGAACTCCCTTCCTGTCCGGCCAGGGCCCCGCCCCCGCCTACGTCGCCTCCCTCGCCTCGGCCGCGGGCCTGGGCGGTGCGGGGAGTCAGGCCGTGATGTCAGCCGGGGCCGCCGAGCCAGTACCCGAACCCCCGGTGCGTATGGATCAGGGCCGGCTCGCCGGGATCGCGGTCCACCTTGCGGCGCAGCCGCGAGACCAGCTTCTCGATCGCCTCGTTGGCCCGGAAGTCGCCCCAGACATGCCGTCCGATCTGCTCCTTCGACAGCACGCACTCGGCGTTGACGAGCAGATGGCGCAGCAGACGGTATTCGGCGGGGGTGAGGTCGAGGGCGCGTGAGCCGCGGCGGGCCCGGCAGGTGGCGTCGTCCAGGACGAGGTCGCCGTAGCGGGGCCGGTCAGCCTGCCGTTCGGGGCGTCGGCGGCGCAGTAGGACGTCGACTCGGGCGAGGACCTCCGCGATGCGGAGCGGCTTGGTGACGTAGTCCTTCTCGCCCGGGCCGAGTTCGGGGACGAGGTGGTGCAGCGAGTCGCAGGTGGTGAGGAAGAGGAGCGGGGGGTGGGGCGGGAGTGAGGCGGCGCGGGGGGAGCGGGGGGCCTGGGGCAGATGCGCGAGGTGGGAGAGGAGCACGGCGTCCCACACCGCCAGGTCGAAGCAGTGCTCCGTGAGCCGGCTCATCCCCTCGGCGCCGGTGCCCGCCGTGCCGACCCGGTAGCCGGCCAACTCCAGGGTGGTGCTGAGCAGTTCACTGTCGCCCGGATCGTCGGCGACGACCAGGACCCGCTCTCCGTCCCCGCGTGGCGGCGAGGGTTTCTCCAGGAGGTTCGAGAGGTTCGCGTTCATGGCGACGCCCTTCGTGGGGGGGAGTGGGGGCCGTGGGGATGCGCTGCGTGCCGGAACGGCCTGTCAGGCAGTGGGGCCGAGGTCGGCCGGAACCTCGGCGTGGGTGACGAAGTCGTCGACCAGGCGGTGGAAGAGCTCGGCCAACCGCCGCAGGTCCTCGTCGGACCAGTCGGCCAGCGCCATACGCATGCCGACGCGGCTCGCCTCCCGGAAGCGGTTCACGGCGGCCCTGCCCGCGTCGGTGAGTTCGATGCGCCGGGCGCGCCGGTCGTGCGGGTCCGCGGCCCTGATCACATAGCCGGCCCGCTCCAACTGCTGCACCTGGCGCGTGACATGGGACGCCTCCACGGCGAGCAGCCCCGCCAGTACGCCGGGCCGCATCGGTTCGGTCTCGGCGAGGCGGCGCAGGATCGCCACGGCGGCCCGGTCGAGGGTCAGACCGGCCATGGCCATCAGGTACTCGTGCTGTCTCGGCCGGCCCGCCAGGTACGCGACGCGGGTCAGGCACTTCTCGATCTCCACGATGTCCGTCGGGACGGGCGACGCGGCTTCGGATGACGGTGCGGCCATGCCTCCACCGTACCGCAAATGCTTGCTTGACTTAAGTAACTCATTCATGCTTGCCTAAGTTAAGCAACGAAGCACGGCACAGACCGGGGCCGCCTTGAGCGGAGGACGGCCCCGCCGCGCCGGACCCGTGGGGACGGGGACGGCGCGGTCACCGGCCCGGCGGCGGAACCGAACCCCCCATTCGCCGCCGGGCCCGGTGACACCGACTGCGCCCGCGACCACCGCGCCTCAGATCACTGCGCCCCAGATCACCGCAGCTCGGATCACCGCAGCTCAGATCACCGCACCTCACGAGAGAGACCCAGCTCATGGCAACGATGAAGTCCGTCCAGACCGGCGCCAAGAACGAGATCGACGTCGTCGACGTCGAGCGCCCCGCCCCCGGCCCCCGGGACGCCCTGGTGCGGATCCGCGCCTGCGGTATCTGCGGCACCGACACGTTCTTCCTGCACCTCGGGGGCACGCCCCTCGGTGCCGACGGCTCGATGCGCTCCCTCCCCCTCGGCCACGAGCCCGCCGGCGAGATCGTCGAGGTCGGCGCCGAGGTCAGCGGGCTGAAGGTCGGCGACCGTGTGGTCGTCAACCCGCAGGGCGTGCCCTCCGGGATCATCGGGTGCGGTGGCGCGCACGGGGCCATGAGCGAGTACCTGCTGGTCGAGGAGGCGGAGGTCGGCAGAAACCTGGCCGTCTTCCCAGGTCACGTGCCCTTCGACGTCGCCGCCCTCAATGAGCCGATGGCCGTCGCCCGGCACTGCGTCAACCGCTCCGAGGCGAAGCCGGCCGACAAGGTGGTCGTCTTCGGCGCCGGGCCCATCGGACTGGGCGCCACCATCTGGCTGAAGCTGCGCGGCGTCGAGCACGTGGTCGTCGTCGACATCATCCCGGAGCGGCTGGAGACCGCGCTGGCCGTCGGCGCCGACGCCGTCGTCAACTCGGCGGAGGAGAACGTCACCGAGCGGCTCACCGAGCTGCACGGCCAGGCCGCGAACGCGCTCGGGCAGGCCCGCGCGGGCACCGACATCTACATCGACGCCGCCGGGGCGCCCGCCGTGTTCCAGGCCGCCGTCGACTCCGCCAAGTGGGGCGCCAAGTTGGTCATGGTCGCCGTACAGAAGAAGTCCGACGCCATCGATCTCGGCGGGATGCTCCGCAGTGAGCTCACGCTCATCGCCTCCCAGGGGTACCCCACGGAGATCTTCGAGGTCACCGCGGAGCTCGCCGAGCATCACGAGCGGTTCGCGAAGCTGATCAGTCACCGGGTGCCGTTCGGTGCCGTGGAGCGGGCGTTCGGGCTGGCCATGACGCCGGGGGCGGCGGAGAAGGTCGTCGTCACCTTCGACTAGGAGCCGCACATCAAGCACAGCCCCACGCCGCCGTTCCCGCCAACCCTTTGATGGAGGCTCCGTCATGTCCCACGCAATCGCCCGACCCGCCGACGCGGGGAGGAAGTCCGCCCCGCCGAAGCCGAACGCCGTAGTGGCGGTGCTGGCCCTCGCCGGGATCGTCGTCTCGCTGATGCAGACCCTGGTCATCCCGATCGTCCCGGAGCTGCCGAGGCTCCTGGACGCCTCGGCGTCCAACACCGCCTGGGCGGTCACCGCGACGCTGCTCGCCGCCGCCGTGGCCACACCGGTCGTCGGGCGGCTCGGCGACATGATCGGCAAGCGGCGGATGCTGCTGACCAGCATCGTCCTGCTGGTCACCGGCTCGGTGGTGTGCGCGCTCGCCGACTCCCTCGTCCCGATGATCGTCGGCCGCACCTTGCAGGGCCTCGCCGCCGCCGTCGTACCGCTCGGCATCAGCATCATGCGCGACGCGCTGCCGGCCGAGCGGCTGGCCGGGTCGACCGCGCTGATGAGCGCCTCACTCGGGGTGGGAGGTGCGCTGGGTCTGCCCGCCGCCGCGTTCATCGCCGACAACTGGGACTGGCACATCCTGTTCTGGACCTCCGCCGCGCTGGGCGCCCTGTCCTTCCTGCTGGTCCTGCTGATCGTGCCCGAGTCCAAGGTGCGCACCGGCGGCCGCTTCGACCTGGTCGGCTCGCTCGGCCTGTCGGCCGGACTGGTCTCGCTGCTGCTGGCCGTCTCCAAGGGCGGCGACTGGGGCTGGACCAGCGGCACCACCCTCGGCCTGGGTGCCGCCGCCGTCGTGATCCTGCTGGCCTGGGGCTGGTGGCAGCTGCGGGCCGCCCAGCCGCTGGTCGACCTGCGCACCACCGCCAAGCCCCAGGTGCTGTTCACCAACCTCGCCTCGGTGGCGCTCGGCTTCTCGATGTTCGCCATGTCCCTGGTCCTGCCGCAGCTCCTGCAGCTGCCCGAGCAGACCGGCTACGGCCTCGGCAGGTCCATGCTGACCGTCGGCCTGGTCCTCGCCCCGCAGGGCCTGGTGATGATGGCGATGTCCGCCGCCTCCGCGGCCGTCACCAAGGCCAAGGGCCCCAAGGTCACCCTGATGATCGGCGCGCTGATCGTGGCCGCCGGGTACGGCCTGAACATCGTGCTGATGAGCGAGGTCTGGCACCTGATCCTGGTCTCCTGCATCATCGGCGCCGGCGTCGGCTTCACCTACGGCGCCCTGCCCGCCCTGATCATGGGCGCCGTCGACCCCTCCGAGACGGCCGCCGCCAACAGCCTGAACACCCTGATGCGCTCGCTCGGCACCTCGTTCGCCAGTGCCATCGCCGGCGTCATCCTGGCCCAGATGACCACCGACTTCGGCGGCTACGCCCTGCCCTCGGAGAACGGCTTCAAGGTCGTCATGGCCATCGGCGCGGGAGCGGCCCTGCTGGCCTTCGCGCTCGCCACGCTCATCCCGAGGCAGCGCACCGCCGCCACCACCGACCGGTCGGCCGCCGAGGGCGAGTCCGCGCGGACCGCGGTCAAGGCAGGTTGAAGAAGATCATGGGGTTGTCGTGGCTGTCCCGCAGGGACAGGCCGAGAGACAGGGACCGTTTGACGTCCCTCAGACGGTCGTAGATCTCGGGTGCATGTGCGCGGGACGCCGTGAAGTACGGCGTCCCGCGCTCGCGCAGCCGGCGCAGCACCACCGCGCCCTCCGTGAACGGCAGCGCCCGGCTCCCGTGGAAGACGTCGTGGACGCAGACCGGGATGCCGGGCGTCAGGCGCGGGAACAGGTGCTGGACGTACCAGCGGGCGAAGCGGGCGGAGTGCGCCGCGTCGATGAAGAGGAAGTCGGCCGCGTCGGGCATCTTCGCGAGGTTCTCGCGGGCGTCGCCCTGGGTGAAGGTCCAGCGGCCGGTGGAGAGATGGTCCGGAACGCCCCGTACGACGTTGTCCGTGATGTCGTACGAGTGGAGGTGGCCGGTGCCGTTGTCCCGCAGGGCCTGGAGTATCCAGGTCGTGGACCAGCCGTGGAAGGTGCCGATCTCCACGACCGTCTCGGGGCGGCTCTCGCGCAGCAGGAGGTAGGTGATCTCCGCCTCGATGTCGTCGAGTTGGGCCTTCATCGGCTTCGGAGGCGCGAGCAGCCGGCGCTGCTTCTCGCGGACGCGGTCGAGGTCGTCGGCGTAGGTGCGGTAGAGGTCGCTGATGTGGTCGAGGTCGATCTGCTGGGGCCGTTGGGACTGTTGGGGTCGTTGGGGTCGTTGGGGCTTTTGGGGCTGCTGGGGCTGTTGCGAATTCATGCGCGGACGGTAGAAGGGTGCTTTGCGGGGATACGTCACACTGGGGTGCCAACTGCGATGTCGTACTGGGGTATTACGGCAGCTCGCGCGGGGGAGTCCGGCTCAGGCCCCGTCCTCCGGGCTCACCAGCCCCGACTCGTAGGCGAAGATGACGAGTTGGGCCCGGTCGCGGGCGGCGAGCTTGGCCAGCAGGTGTGTCATGTGCGTCTTGACGGTCTGCTCGGCCACGACCAGTTCATCGGCGATCTCGGTGTTCGACAGACCCCGCGCGACCAGGTACAGCACCTCCCTCTCGCGCGGGGTGAGGCCGTTCAGCCTCAGGCGGGTCTGCCTGCGGCGGGCGGGGCGGCGCCGGGTGAAGTCCTCGATGAGGCGGCGGGTCACCGACGGGGCGAGCAGCGCGTCGCCGGCCGCCACCACCCGTACGGCGTGCAGGAGTTCGGCGACCGGGGCGTCCTTGAGGAGGAAGCCGCTCACACCGGCGGCCAGCGCCTCGTGCACATGGTCGTCGAGGTCGAAGGTGGTGAGCATCAGCACCTTCGGGCGGTGGGTGACACCGGGCGGCGGGTCGAGCAGGTGCCGTGCGGCCTCCAGCCCGTCCATGCCGGGCATCCGTACGTCCATCAGCACCACGTCGGGATGCGTACGGCGGCCGACCTCGACGCCGAGCGCGCCGTCGGGGGCCTCGCCGACCACGTCGATGTCGCTCTGCGCGGAGAGCAGCGCGGCGAACCCGGAGCGCACCATGTCCTGGTCGTCGACGATGACGACCCGGATCACACCGGCCGTCGTACCGGGCCGGCCGCCGGTCGGCTGTGTCATGTGCGTACTCCTGAGGCAGAGGGGGAACCGGCCCCACTGTCGCGCCACGGCGTCAGGCCCCGCTTCGGCCGAAGGGCCAGGCCCGCGGGATCCCGTCGGCGGGCGTCTCCGCCGAACGGACGAGGCGCCGGTGCCGGCCGGGAATCAGGGGCCGAGTGTGCCGGTTCACGAGTCACGACCGTTGAAGAGGATCCGTACATGGAGGAGCCGTACATGCAGGAGCCGCACGTGTCCGACGAACAGGCCGCCGACGGATCCCCCGCCGAGTCCCCCGTACGCGAGCTCCGTCTGGTGGTCACGGCGGCCGACTACGACGAGGCGTTGCGCTTCTACCGGGACGTGCTCGGCCTGCCCGAGCGCGCCGCGTTCTCCTCCCCCGACGGCCGGGTCACCATCCTCGACGCCGGCCGGGCCACGCTGGAGCTGACCGACCCGAACCACGCCGAGTTCATCGACGAGGTCGAGGTCGGCCACCGCGTGGCGGGCCACATCCGGGTCGCCTTCCAGGTGGACGACTCCACGGCCACGACGGCCAAGCTGGCGGCAGCCGGAGCGGAGGTCCTCGCGGAACCCACCCGCACGCCCTGGAACTCTCTCAACTCCCGCCTCGAAGGACCCGGCGCCCTGCAGCTGACGCTCTTCACGGAGCTGGGCGAGCCGGAGGATGCCGCGCAACACGTGTAGACCCAAGCGACAAGCGGGCACAAGCGGGCACAAGCGGTTCGACGGTCCCGCGGAGGAGCTTATTCGCCCGTTTCGGTGATAATTGGGGCATGAGTACGGCGACGTTTGTACTAGCGGCCACGTCGAGTGAAGTACTCAACGTGATCGCCGCCTTTGTTGGTGGCCTGTTCATCGCCGGCGCGCTGATCTGGGCCGTGCAGCTCGGCATGCGGGTCCGTGATCGCGAGCTGCCCCGGCCCACGCCCGACGAGCAGCCGCATCTTCCCGACACCGGTGCGGTCCATGAGGAGCGCGAGATCAGGGAGCCGGACGAAGTGCCGCACGCGCAGGGCAGGGAACGGCTCCTGCCGCACGAGCTGCACCACGCGGGCAGCAAACGCAGCGAGGACCAGCACCGCAGGCGCTGGCTACCCGGAAAGAGCGGATCCTTCGGCGGGGGCGGACTGGGGCACGGCTGAGCCCGGAAAATACGGACGACGAGAGCAGCCGCCCGATGTCACCCTGTCCGGACACGGGTCCGGACAGGGGGGCGGATTGAGCAGACGACGCTACGTGGCCAGGGGCGTCCCCGGCGGTTACCGCATCTGGGACAACCACGGCCGCCGTTTCTGGGGCGACCTCTACGAGCTGTGCCCCGACGACCTGCTGGCCGAGCTCAACGGTCACAAGGACCCGACCAGGATCAGCGAGTTGTTGAGACGTTACCGCGCGCTGAAGCGTTAGCGCTCGCGCCCGCGCGGGGCATGTCCGGGGCCACGGCGAGCGCCAGGATCACGAAGAAGTCGACCCCCACCATGATCACCGACCACACCGGCGTGTACGGCAGGAACACGAAGTGCAGCACCATGCTGAGGGACGCCACGAAGATGCCGGTGATCCGAGCCCACCAGGCCCCCTTGAGGATGCCGTAGCCGACGCAGGCGACCACGACGCCGAGGGCGAGCAGGATCCAGCCCCACGCCGTGAGGTTGATCTCGAAGACGTAGTCGCCGATACGGCCGTAGACGTCGTCCTCGGCGATCGCGGAGATGCCCTGGAGGATGGCCAACAGCCCGTTCACCAGCATCAGAACCCCGGCGAAGACGAGCCCGCCGGTGACCCAGCCGGGGGCGACGGAGGGGGCGGGCCCGGGGCCGGTCTCGGCCGAAGGCCAGGTGGCCCGAGATGCAGGGCCACCAGCGGGCCCAGCAGATCCAGCAGATCCAGCAGATCCAGCAGATCCAGCGGGACTGTGCGCTGCATCGGTCGCATGGGACTGCGACGGCGACGCCGACGGCGACTGCGGCTGCTGCTGGCTCATGGCTGCCGTACCCCACTTCTCGCGTATGCGGTCGGTACGACGATCCGTGGGCCCAGCCGCGGCCACCACGGGGGAAGGGCCGATCGGGTGACGCCCGGGGCCCCGGAGTGCGGACGGCGACGCACGGATCTTCACTGAAGGAACCGGACCGGAACCGACCCGCTGGAGGCGCCATGCCCGGTCACCGAACGCGGTGGACGACAACCGCGATCCTCACGACGACCGCCGCCGTCGCCGCCACCCTCACCCTGACCTCCTGCAGCGACGACGACACGCCCTCCTCGGTGGCCAGCAAGGCGGCATCTGCCTTCGCCTCGGCGACAGCGGAGGCGGGCCGCCAGTTGGACGACATCAAGGGCGGCATCGACGCCAAGGACGCGGTGAGCCTGGGCGATCCGACGACCGACGCGGACGGCCGTACGACCGTGGAGGTCACGGCGGAGAACACCACCGACTCGACCAGGTCCTTCACCGCGCAGATCAACTTCCGCGACGAGGACGGCAATCTGCTGGACGCGGCCGCGGTGACCGTGTCGGACGTGCCGGCGGGCAAGACGGGCAAGGGCACGGCCCGCAGCACGCGCGACTTGAGCGGCGAGGTGAAGGCGGAGGTGGCCAGGGCCCTGCGCTACTGACCGGCGCCCGGCGTTTCGCATCGGGCTCGGTCGGACTCGCTGCGCAGGACGCAGAATTCGTTGCCCTCGGGATCAGCGAGGACCGCCCAGCCCGAGCCGTCGGGATTGCGGCGATCGGTGACGAAGGTGGCACCGAGGCCCAGCAGCCGGTCCACCTCCTGCTCACGCGAGGTCTCGGGGCGCAGACACAGATGGATCCGGTTCTTGATCGTCTTGGCCTCGGGCACCTGGTTGAAGTACAGGACAGGGCCCTCCGCCAGCAGCACCTGAGTCTCCCGGTCACCCGGTCCGGCCTCCGGATGCAGCGGACGGCCCGTCACCCTGCTCCAGAACCGGGCCAGCTCGTAGGCATCCGCACAGTCGATCGCCACGTTCTGCAATATCGAGACCATGCGTGCGAGCTTTCCAGGCTCCCCGGGCAGTCCTCAACTGCCGGGCATGGGCCTCATGTCGACGCCGTGCCGCGCGGCGATTTCGATGAAGCGGTCGATGTCCGGTGGGGAGTCCGACTTCGGGGGGAGCTCATGGCTCTGCGCCGGTTCACCGGCCTCGGCGAAGAACTTGTCCAGGCCGCCCGGCGTGTAGGTGACCACGAGGCGCACCTTGCTCGTGGGCTCGAACCGCTCCAACGTCCCCTCGGGGATGTGGAAAAGGGATCCGGGGCCGCCGTCGAAGACCTCGTCGCCGATGTGCAGGCGCAGCGTCCCTTCCAGCACGTAGATGGTCTCGGTTCCGGGATGGGTGTGGGGCGGGGGGCCCATCCCCTCCGGGATGGTCATCTCCATGATGGTCATCGCGCCATTGGTCTCCTCGCCGGACGCCTTGACCTCGTAGAGGCTGTCCAGCATCCAGAACGCCTTTCCCTCGCCGCTGTGGCGTACGACGGTGTTCTTCGCCATGCGATCTCACCTTTCTTCGTGGGCCGAATTAACGTTCCCTCTGCCGTGACGGAGCTAAGCCGCCATGCGGGTGGACCCGGGCACGGTCCGCCGGACAGCGCCTAAGGCTGGGCGTCCGCCGCCCCCGTCACGACGATGTCGATCTGCTCGCTCGTCGCGCTGACTCCGTTGAACGTGGCCGTCGCCTGGAGGCGGCCCGGACCCGGCGGGAGGGCGCGGGACGGTACGCAGGACCATGTGCCGGCGGGCGCGGCAGTGGTCGCGCAGACCTCCTCCTCGTGCGCGTCGCGCACCGTGACCTGGGCTCCCGGGTAGGCCGTCCCCGACGTCCTCGGCAGCGCACCCAGCGGTACGCCCGAGTGGGGGCGGGACAGCACCGGCGCGGGCAGCCCGACCGTCACGGTGCAGCTGCCCCTCTGCCGCACGGTGCCGTTCGCGTCCCGCAGGACCAGGGCGCAGTCAGGGAGCCGGGTGCCGGGCTCGGCGTTGGCGGGGACCGACAGGACGAAGGGGAACGTACGGCCCTTCCAGCCCGCCGATGCCGACTCGTGAGCCACCGAGTCATCTGCCACCGACTCATCGGCTGCCGACCCAGCCGCCGCAGGCGCCCCCACGAACGTGTACGTCCCGCTGATCCCACCCAAGGCGATGGCCCCGCGGTACCCGCCCGCGGCGAACGGGGTCCCCGTCACTCTCGTCTGCGCCGGCGCCGTCAGGGTCAGTACCGAGCCCTCGCCCAGCGGCGCCCCCTCATAGCCCCCGACCTCGACGATGCCCTCGCGCCCGGGCTCGATGGTCGCGCTCGCCCACAGGTCACGGCCGACCGATCCGGTCGGCCCCTCACGGCCGTAGGCCGTCCCAGCCGTCCCTGCCGTCCCGGCCACTGCGGCCGTCGCCGCCATGACCGTCGCGCCCGCTACGGCGAGCAACCCAAAGATCGTCGTCTTCCAGGACCTGCTCATCGTCGGCGGAGCTCCTCACACACACGTCGGCGGCACCCCTGCGATTCTCGCGGCCCGTTCCCGCAGGGACACGCGCTGTTCGGCCGTACGGGCCGACGAAGCCGCGCGCACCACCCGTCCGGGCGCCGACCCGCAGGTCGGGACGCGTCACTCGCCCGGCTCCGGCTTCGGCTCCGGGTGCCGTACGGCCCTCCTCACGTCCTCCTCGACCTGGTTGCGCGCGGCGCCCTGCTCCTTCGCGTACTCGGTCACTGCGCTCTGGACGTCACGGGCGAGGTCGCGCCAGGCTCGCCAGGCGGTCTCGTACGTGTCGGTCTGGAGCTCGGTCCACGGGGTGTGGGCGGGCGGCCCGTAGTGGTCCCGTAGCTCCTCCACCCTGCTGTGTGCCTGGTCCGCCGCCCGCTGCATGGCGACCAGTTCGTCGAAGGTGCGTGCCACGCGTCCGGATCCTTGGGCAGCGGGCGGGCCCTGCCCGGTTCGCCACGCGAGCGACCCGCGCCTCTCACTCGGACGGTGTCGGCGCGTGCCGCCAGCCGGGCCTGCACGGTCCTGCACGGGACTGCAAGGGCCCGCACAGGCAGCCGATGCTTTACGGAGCCGATGCCAAGCCAAAAGGTTCCGCACGTCACCCGATCCGTACCTCCCTCCGTACGACCCCGGCCGGCAGGAGGCAGCACGGTGCGCATGACGCGGCACGCAACCGGAACTCTCTTCGTGGGCGGCGCTCTGAGCCTCACCCTCGTCGCCCTCGCCTATCCCTCGATGCTCGGCGTCAGTGCCGTCGCCGGATCCCAGACCCGTGTCGTGGCCCAGACCTCGGCGGGCCCGCTGACGGAGGCCGACCGGGACTTCGTCGTCAAGGTGCGGGCGGCCGGGCTGTGGGAGTACCCGGTGGGGAAGATGGCTCTGCGGAAGGGCACGACCAAGGCGGTGCTGACGGCCGGTCGGCACCTGGTCGCCGGGCACACCGCACTGGACGCCGGCTGCCGCAGGATCGCCGCGCAGCTGAACATCACCCTGCCCAACCGGCCCAGCCCGCAGCAGCAGGGCTTCGTCGCGACGCTCGGCGCGGACACGGGCAAGCAGTTCGACAGCGACATGGCGAACATCCTGCGGGTCACACACGGACAGATCTTCAGCACGATCGCCAAGATCCGGGCCACGACCGAGAACTCCCTGGTCCGGCAGCTGGCCGACCAGGCCAACACCACCGTCCTCGACCACATCACCGTCATGGAGAAGACGGGGTTGGTCGACTTCGACCAGGTCCTGTTCCAGGAGACGACCCCGCCGAAACTCCCGGCCCAGGACCTGACCCCGCCACCACCGGCAGCGGGCGAACCGCAGGTCGTCCTGAAATGACCTACGGGCCTGCGGGCCTACGGGCCTACGGGCCTACTGCCGGCCTACGCCAGCCAGACCGTCGTGTCCGGCCCCAGCACCCGCCCCTCCAGCGGCCCGCTGCCGATCAGCACCTCACCCGGCGGCAACTCGACCGCCGTACCGGAGAGGTTGGCCACGCAGCGCCAGCCGTCCGAGCGGGCGAAGTGCAGGACGCCGGGCGGGCTGTCCGGCGCCCACCGGAGCTCCTCCCCCTCCAGGAGCTTGCGGCGCAGGCGCAGGGCCTTGCGGTAGAGCTCCAGGGTGGAGCCCTCGACGCCGTCCTGGGCCTCGACGGCGTACTGCGCGAAACGCTCCGGCTGCGGCAGCCAGGACCCGCCCGCGCCGAAGCCGTACGACGGTCCCGTCGTCGTCCACGGCAGCGGCACCCGGCAGCCGTCGCGGCCCTTGCGGACGCGCCCCGTCTGTTCCCAGATCGGGTCCTGGAGGACCTCGGAGGGCAGGTCGGCGACCTCGGGCAGACCGAGTTCCTCGCCCTGGTAGACGTACGACGAACCGGGCAGCGCGAGCATGAGGAGGGTCGCGGCGCGGGCGCGGCGCAGGCCGGCGGGCTCGTCGACGGCCGGTGCGTGGCCGCCGGACAGGAGCCAGGCGTTGTCGTCGGTGCCGGGCGGGAGCATCAGCCGGGAGGCGTGGCGTACGACGTCGTGGTTGGAGAGGACCCAGGTGGCCGAGGCGCCGGCCGCGCGGGCTGTGGCGAGCGAGTCGGTGATGACCCGCTTCAGCTCCTCGGCGTCCCAACTTGCCTGCAGATACTCGAAGTTGAACGCCTGGCCCAGTTCGTCCGGGCGGGCGTACAGGGCGCGGCGGGCGCTCGGGTTCACCCAGGCCTCGGCGACCGCCATGCGGGGCGGGCGGTAGGCGTCGAGGATCTTGCGCCAGTCGCGGTAGATCTCGTGGACCTCGTCGCGGTCGTAGAAGGGGTGGCTACCGGGCGGGAAGTGCGGGAGTGCGTCCTCGCTGCTCAGCTCCGGAGCGCCCAGGTCGCGCAGCGGCTCGCTCAGGTCCTTGGCGAGGGCGTGGGCCACGTCGACGCGGAAGCCGTCGACGCCGCGGTCGGACCAGAAGCGCAGGGTGGTGCGGAAGTCGGCGCGGACCTCCTCGCTCTCCCAGTTCAGGTCGGGTTGTTGGGGGGTGAACAGGTGCAGGTACCACTGGCCGTCGGGGACCCGGCGCCAGGCACTGCCGCCGAAGACGGACTGCCAGTCGGTGGGTGGGAGTTCGCCGTGCGGGCCGCGGCCGTCGCGGAAGACATAGCGGTCGCGGGCGGGGGAGCCGGGGCCGGCGCGCAGGGCCTCCTGGAACCAGACGTGCTGGTGGGAGGTGTGGTTGGGGACCAGGTCGACGATGACTTTCAGGCCGAGGCGGTGGGCCTCGGCGGCCATGGCGTCGAAGTCGTCGAGGGTGCCCAGGCGTGGGTCGACGTCGCGGTAGTCGGCGACGTCGTAGCCGCCGTCGGCCAGCTCGGAGGGGTAGAAGGGGCTGAGCCACAGGGCGTCGACGCCGAGGGCGGCGAGGTGGTTCAGGCGCTGGGTGATGCCTTTCAGATCGCCCAGCCCGTCGCCGTCGCCGTCGGCGAAGCTGCGGGGGTAGACCTGGTAGATGACGGCCTGGCGCCACCAGTCGGGGTTGCGGGACGAGAGGTCGGGGGTGTCGGTCGTGGTGGTGCGGACGGTCACGCGGACTCCTCGCGGGTTGTACGGGCGACAGTGAGAACTCTGTCCACTAGGCCGGAAAAGCGAACACCACGCAGTGCGGAGTAGATCATTCCCCGTGTGATGGAATTGTGATTGCAGTTTGAACTTGCATTGCGTTCCCGCAGGTTGACAGCGTTCTCCTGTCACCCGACGATGTGCTCACACTGTTGCGCATGTGACCAATGAGCCCAGTGATTCTTCTTCGACCACTCACCCCACGATGGGATACGCATGTCCATAGCGAGACGTGTCATGGCGCGACGCCTGCTGGGGACGGGCGCCGCGTCGCTCGTTCTCTGCGCTGCCGGCGTCGCCTCCGCCTCCGGCGCCTGGGCCACCGGTTCGCACGGCGGCGGCGACGGCTGGAAGACCGGCGGCAGCTACCAGCCCGGCACCGGCGCCGGCACGGAGACGGCCACCGACCGCTGCCAGTTCTCGCTCGACGGCACGAACTTCTACGACTCGGTCAAGGTCGACGACCAGAACCTGAAGGTCACCGACGACGGCAAGGTCCACATCACGGTCCGCGCCGCCGCCGACGCCACGACCTGCACCGCCTCGCTCGCCTCCTACCTCGCCCACGGCCCGACCTTCGCCACCTCCGGCGAGCAGGTCTTCGTCGACTTCGACACGGTCACGGTCAAGCCGGGCCAGACCGACACCCTCGACATCGCCGTCCCGGACGCGGGCTGCTTCGCGCAGATCGACCTGTACCGGGGCGCGGTGAAGTTCGACGGCAAGCTCGACGCGAACGACGGCTTCGTCCACGGGGACCTGCCCAAGGGCCCGGACCGCCCGGTCATCAAGGACAAGCTGATCGCGGCCTGGAACGGCGGCACGAAGGACTGCACGACCGAGCCGCCGGCCACCGAGGAGCCGCCGACCACGCCGCCGGCCGAGCCGTCGGAGCCGCCGACCGAGGAGCCGTCGACCCCGGCGGAGGAGACGACGCCTGCCTCGGAGACCCCGTCGACCGAGACCCCGACCCCGGAGCCCTCCGAGTCGACGTCCGCCCCGGCGCCTTCGCCCAACGGCGGTGACGGCGACCTCGCCGAGACGGGCGGCAGCAGCGCGACCGGCCCGATCGCCATCGGCGCGGTGGTGCTGGTGGCGGGCGGCGCGGCGTTCGTCGTGGCGTCGAAGCGGCGTCGCGGGGCTCGTTCCTGATCGCCCCTGCCTGACACGAACGCCCCGGAAATTCCGGGGCGTTCGCACGTCTTGGTGCTCTCGGTGCTATTTGTTCGGCAGCACCAGGTCGGTCTTCCACGGGTCTCCGTACTGCGCGTCGGACTCTTCGGCGCCGATGGCGTAGATACCCTCGACCGTGAGCTTCTCGCCGGGTGCCGACGACTGCAGCACGTCACACAGGTCGCTGACCGTCTTCACCGGTGCGCCCTTGACGTGAGTGATCACGTCTCCGGAGAACAGATTGGCTTTCTCCGCCGGAGAGTTGGTCGTCGTGCTCCCGATGAGCAGTCCCTGCACGTCGTCCTGGAAGAGCTGCTGCTGCACCTCCTCGACGGTCCGCTGGTCCTCCGGATCGGAGAAATAGTCGGCCAGGTACTCGTCGTCCACGGAGTAGACCGCCCATCCGGGATCGTTCTTCCTGGCACCCGCGGCCAGCCCCGGGATCTGTGCCTGGGCGTGCTCTCCGGTGATCGAGTAATACTGTCCCTGCGCCTCGGGATTCACCAGGGTGTTCACACCCACCACTTTGCCGTCGCCGTTCAGCAAGGGCCCTCCGGAATTACCGGGGTTGATCGCGGCGGAATGCTGAACGGTGGCCGGGTAGTGAGGATAGGACGGGCTCGGATCAGCGGCCACGTCCGGCGACTGAACCGTGCCGGAGGTGAAGATGGCCTTCTGGGTGTCAGGGTTCTCGAAAGAACTCGGATAGCCGATGGCCGTGACGTCATCCGTGGTCTCGACGTCGTCACTGTTGCCGAACTCCAGCTCCTTCAGGTCCCCTTGTGTGGCGACGAGCTTGACGACGGCCAAGTCCTGACAGGGATCGCTACCGACGACTTGGGCGGCGACCGGCTCCTTGTTGTCGATGCCCACCTTCACCGCGGCCGCACCGTCCACGACATGGGCATTGGTGACGATGAGTCCCTTGTCGGCGTCATAGACGAAGCCGGTGCCCTGTGCCATGCCCCCGGCGGTGGTGACGATCAGGTGAACCGTCGCCGGAGCGGATTTCTCGAATATTTCTTCCGGCGAGTCATCTGCCGGTACCGCGTGCGCCGTTGTCCCGCTGACAGCGATCAGAACGGCGGAAGCGCACGCGGTTGCCCACTTCGCTTTCACGCGCATATGGCGTCGCCTCCGACCCGCGACTGCGACATCATCACCAGAATAACCGGGCCGGTTCAGCCTGTCCTGTTCACGCAAATGCAGGCTGCCTGTCCCTCTATCCCTCCACGGTCGTCAGATAGAGCTTCACGAATCGGGCCACGTCCACGTCCAACGCCACGTCCACCAGAGCCTGTTCGCGCACGCCGGTGTGGATCTCGGACTCGCCGGGGCGGGGGCGGCGGTCGACGATGGTCTGGCCGCGCGTGGGGCCGGGAGCGAGGGAGACCTCGACGGGCAGGAGGCGGGTGGTGATGCCCGCCGGGTCCACGACCGTGCACACCGCGCCCGCGTCACCGATGCCGCCGGCCTCGGAGTCGGCGGCGACGTCCGGCGTGGCCGGGCGGTGGGACAGCAGGTCACCGGCGAGCCGGGCGCCGGGTTCCGTGCTCGCCCGCAGGCGTCGTACGTCCGCCCCGGGGACGACGACGCGCTGGAAGACGTCCAGGCCGTACATGGTGATCGGCACCCCGGCCGTGAGCGCGATCGCGGCTGCCTCCGGGTCGTGCCACACGTTGAACTCCGCGACCGGCGTGGCGTTCCCGGTGGCCACCGCGCCGCCCATGAAGACGATCCGCTCGATGTTGCGGGTCACCTCCGGGTGCGTGCGCAGGAGCAGGGCGATGTTGGTGAGGGGCGCGGTGGGGATCAGGGTGACCGGGCGCGGGGACGCCAGGATCTCGCGGCGCAGCAGGGTCACCGCGTCCACGTCGGCCGGGGCGCGGGTCGGGGCGGGCAGGCCGATGTCGCCCATGCCGTCCTCGCCGTGCACGTGCCGCGCCGAGCGCGCGGGCTCGATCAGCGGGAGTGCGGCGCCCCGGGCGACCGGGATGTCGGGGGCGCCGGCCTGCTCCAGGACGGTGAGGGTGTTGCGCACGACGCCGTCCACGTCCGTGTTGCCCGCCACGCAGGTGACCGCGCGCAGGTCGAGCCCCGGATGGCGTACGGCGAACAGCAGCGCCAGAGCGTCGTCGACGCCGGTGTCGCAGTCGATGATCACCGGGATGGGCTGCCCTTCGGCGTTCGTCACGGCGAGGCTCCTCTCACGGGTCCGGTGGCGGGCTTACGAGAGCGACCTTACGGTGTGATGCAGGTGGAGTGCGTCGCCGTATGGCGTCGTCGTGCGGTTGCGTGCGTGCGGCGTCATGCGGCGTCCACCACCACGTCAAACGGCGTCCCACAGCTCGGGGCCGCGCGCCGCCACGCGAGCGGCGATCCTCGCCAGCAGCTCCGCGGCGGGTACGGCGCCCGGCCTGCGCCCGCCCCGCAGTCGGACGGCCAGGAGATCGCCGTCCGCCTCGGCCTCCCGCTCACCGATGACCGCCTGGTACGGCACGAGGCGTGCCGCGCGGATGCGGGCGCCCAGGGTGCCGTGTTCAGGACCGGCGATTTCGGCGCGCAGCCCCTGGTGGCGGGCCTGGCTCAGCAGCTTCTCCCCCATCTGGGTCTGTGCCTCCGACACGGGCAGGATCAGCAGCTGCACGGGGGCGAGCCAGGCCGGGAAGGCGCCGCCGTGCTGCTCGACGAGGTGGGCGACCGCTCGTTCGACGCTGCCGATGATGCTGCGGTGGACCATGACCGGGCGGTGTTTGGCGCCGTCGGGCCCGATGTAGTGCAGGTCGAAGCGTTCGGGCTGGTGGAAGTCGATCTGCACGGTGGAGAGGGTCGCCTCGCGGCCGGCCGGGTCGGTGATCTGTACGTCGATCTTGGGGCCGTAGAAGGCCGCCTCGCCCTCGGCCGCCTCGTACGGGATGCCGGAGCCGTCGAGGACCTCGCGGAGCAGCGCGGTGGCCCGCCGCCAGAGGCCGGGGTCGGCGACGTACTTGCCACTGCCCTCGCCCTCGCCCTGGCCCTCGGCCGGGAGGGAAAGACGGTGGCGGGTGGCCCGGATACCCAGATCGGCGTAAGCGCGGGCGATGAGTTCGAGGGCGGCGCGGGCCTCGTCCACCGCCTGCTCCAGGGTGCAGAAGATGTGCGCGTCGTTGAGCTGGATCGACCGTACGCGGGTCAGACCGCCCAGGACCCCCGACAGCTCCGAGCGGTACATGCCGCCCAACTCGGCCATGCGGAGGGGGAGTTCGCGGTAGCTGTGGGAGCGGGAGCGGTAGATCAGCGCGTGGTGGGGGCAGAGGCTGGGCCGCAGCACCATCTCCTCCGCGCCGAGCCTCATCGGCGGGAACATGTCGTCGCTGTAGTGCGACCAGTGCCCGGAGATCTCGTACAGCTCCCGCTTGCCGAGGACCGGTGAGTACACGTGCCGGTACCCGGCCGCCCGTTCGGCCTCCCGGACGTACTCCTCCAGGGTGTGCCGTACGACGGCCCCGTCGGGCAGCCAGTACGGGAGTCCCGCGCCCATCAGCGGGTCGGTGTCGAACAGGTCGAGTTCGCGGCCGAGGCGGCGGTGGTCGTGCATGGCTACTCCTCCAGATGAACGGACGAGCACCCACGACAAAGCCCCGGGGCACTCGCCCCGGGGCTTGAAGATTCGCTCAGGTGTCAGCGCGCCGGGACGGGGTCCGGCGTCGTCGTGAGAGACGGGTTGGCGCGCTGCATGGGGCGACCGTAACAGCGGGTGGGTGGGGATGTCGCGGCGATTTTCCGGTTCGCATCACCAGTGTGAAGTCATCTGGTTACGCTCAGCCACAGACCGGACGCAACGACGCGTAACGTCGACCTTGGGGTGCCCGCCTTGGTTCACATCCGCCAACTCGATCCCACGGCTTCTCCGTTGGACTACTTCGGCTACGAGCTGAGGAGGAAGCGGGAGGAGGCGGGGCTGACGCTGAAGCAGTTGGGCTCGGTGCTGTTCTGCTCAGGGTCGCTGATCGGCCAGATCGAGACGACGCTGAAGGTGCCGACACGGGATTTCGCCGAGCGCGTGGACGCGGCGCTGATGACGGACGGGTACTTTTCGAGGCTCGTGGGGTTGGTTCTGCGGAGCCAGTTGCCTACGTGGTTCCAGCCGTACGCCGACATGGAGGCGAAGGCGACCTACATCTCCACGTATCAGTGCCAGTTGGTGTACGGCCTTCTGCAGACAAGGGCGTACGCGAAAGCGTTGCTGAGGGTGGATCACCCGGACAGGGTCGAGGAGATGGTCGCCGCCCGCATGGAACGGCAGCGCGTCCTGGCGCGCGAACAGCCGCCCGCGGTGTGGGTGGTCCTGGACGAGTCGGTGCTGTACCGGATGGTCGGCAACCGGGGCGTCATGCGCGAGCAACTCGCCCACTTGCTGAGCTTCCGGAACAACCAGTCGGTGCACATCCAGGTGCTGCCGTACTCCGTGGGAGCGCACACCGGAATGATGGGCTCGTTCACCCTCCTGCGCTTCGACGATCACCCCGATGTCTTCTACTGCGAGAGCTACGACCAGGGGCACATGACCGCCAACCCGCAAGTAATCAGGGAACGTTCGGTCGGTTACGCTCGCTTGCAGGCCGCCGCCCTCTCGCCGGAGGATTCGGCCGACCTGATCGCCCGCGTGATGGAGGAACGCTATGGACAACAGCAAGCAGCTGAAGGCCGCGACGTGGCGTAAGTCCAGCTACAGCGGCACCAGCGGCGGCGAGTGCGTCGAGTGCGCCCCGCTCGGCGCTGCTGCCTGGCGCAAGTCCTCGTACAGCGGAAGCACGGGCGGCGACTGCGTCGAGGTCGCCGACCTCACCCCCTGCGTCGCCGTCCGCGACTCCAAGAACCCCGCCCACGGCACGCTCACGCTCACGCCGGAGGCCTTCCGTACCTTCGTGGACTACGTCGGTTCGGGCAAGGGCGCCAAGCCCGGTATCTCGGAACGGTAGCGCCCGCGAGGCGCAGCCAGTCGACACGGAAGGTAGACGCGTACCTGGGTCACGGCGCGAGCCACGTCGTACTGGTCGGGGTCGACTGACGGGGCGGCGCGGGGAGCATCGGCGCCGCTCAGCGTGGCGGCGTACCGGGTCTCCCGCGCGGCCCGGGAGCCGACGGCGGCTGAGGCTGAGCAGACCCCGTCACCCGGACGGCCCGGCGCGCTGGTGATCGTACCCCCGGGGTGGTGCCTTAAGAACACGCACCGATCTTGAGCGCCCGCCTGCCCCCGGCCAGCCAAGGAGGCCCCGCGATGCCCCGTCCCCCGTCCCGCGCCGTCATCGCCTCGACGCTCTCGGCGGCCACCCTGCTGACCACCGCCTCCGCCTGCTCCCTCGTCCGGCCGGAGAGGGCGGTCTCGGGCGTCCCCGCCGCGGTCTCCCCCGCGGCCACCGCCACCGGCCCCCCGACCCCCGCGGCCGCGCCGACCCTCACCGAAGCCCAGGCCCGGGCCGCCCTCATCACGGAGGCCGACCTCGGCGAACCCTGGGTCCCCACCCGGGGCATCGCCACCTGGCGGGACGCCATGCTCAAGGCGAGCACAGAGTCGGCCGAGTGCCGCCGGCTGCTCGACGCCCTGTACGCGGAGGAGCTGTTCGGACCGGACGCCCGTACGCGCGCGTCGACCGGGCTGGACGACGAGTACGACGAGGCCCAGCTGCGCTACCAGGTCGTCGCGCATCGCCCGGCGGAGGTGGACCGGACGTTGGAGTGGCTCGGCAGCCTGCCGAGCACCTGCGGGCAGTTCATGGCGAGGACCGCGGGTGGCGGCCTGATGACCGTGGAGGTCGGCGAGGCGGAGATGCCGGAGGTCGGCGACGCCCGGCGGGGTCTCCACATCGTCCTCAGCGGCGTCTCCGAGGACGAGACCGAGGAGGCGGACGAGAACGAGGAGGCGGGCGCGCCCACGCTCACCCTCCACGTCGCGGCGGTCCGCGTGGGCGACGACGCGATCACCGTGACCAACGGCGGGCTCGGCGAGGTACCGGGCGACGCCACCTTGGCCGCCGTCGAACTGGGCGCCCACCGCCTGGCGGAGGTCAGGAAACGGGGCCGGGTGGAGGTCTGAACCCTCCACCAACCCCTCCACCAACCGCTCCGCTAGGCCATGCGCTCGACCGCGTCCTTGGCCTCCTTCAAGCCCGCCCCGGTGATCTCCCGATAGACCTTGATCGCCTGGATCTTCTTGCCGTTCCGCAGGAGCACGAGGACCTCACCCATCCGCGGGTCGTCCGCGCCAAGCCCCAAGTGGTCGAGAATCAGGTCGAGTTTGCGCTCGACCCGGGCAACTCGCTGATCCGTCTGGGAAATCCTGCTCTGGATGGTGATGACGCCCACGAACGCGGCCAGCACGAAGAAGAGACCCACTATGTCCATGGGCGACGATCCTAGGTGGCCGGTACGGCCGCCTACTCCCGGTCGAACCGCACCCGGTGTTCCATCACGGCCCGAGCCACGTCCAGAGCCGTACTCCCGTCCGCGAACGCGTGGGCCCGCAACCGAGCCAGTGCCTCGTCCGTGCCGACGCCCAGCTGGGCCATGATCATGCCGGTGGCCTGGTAGACCTGGTCGTGGTCGGCGGCGAGGCCGCTCAGCCACCGTTCGCCGTCCTGGTCGCCCGCGTCCTCCGCGTGCGGCAGCGCCATCAGCGCCACCGTCATCATCCCCGCCACCAGCCGTGCCGTCCGCATGTCCCGGGCGGTGAGGTCGCCGGGGGTGTCCCGGTAGAGGTCGAGCGTGCCCACGCACACCGTGTCGTTGCCGAGCGGCATCGAGTACACCGCCCGCACCCCGGCGGCCGTGGCCTGCTGGGCGAAGACCGGCCAGCGCAGGACGTCCCGCCCGGCCGTCAGGTCGCAGGCCAGCACGGGGGTACCGCTCTGTGCGGCGGACTGGCAGGGGCCGTCGCCCAAGGTGGCCTGGATCTCGGTCACATACGCGGCCTGCGCACTGCTCGCGCCCAGCTGGACGGGCATGCCGTCGCTGTGCAGCGACACGCTCGCGCCGGTCACGGGCAGCAGCTGGACGGCGACATCGCACAGCCGAGCCGGGATCTCGCCGGGTCCGGCACCGCGTACGCCGTCAGCGATCGCGTCCGCGGCACCAGTCCGCTCTCGTCCCCGCTCATCACGATGACCGTCTTTGGGCCGCACGGCAGCCTCCTCATCATGGGAGCGGCCTGCTTGGTCCAGGGCCCTCGGGTGGTCGGTCCACCGCTCGCCCGGACGCCGCCCGACTACCCGTGGCACGCCCCGCGAAACCCCGCCGACAGCCGCGCGACGACCGCCTTCACCGCTTCTCGTACGGGTTCGCAGGCTGCGCGGTCCGCCGCACCGACGCCGCGTCCAGGACGGGCGGCCACGCCTCGTCCGTGCCGAGCGCGCCCTTGGGGTGCCAGCTGCCGGTGACGGTGACCCAGGCGTCGACGGGCGGAGCGTCCACGCCCCGGATCTCGACCTTGCTGGTGGTGGCGTCGGCGGCGCAGCAGGCGACGAGAAGGCGGGTGACGTACCAGGTGCCGTCGTCGTCGCGGGTGACGAACCCGGTCAGCCGGACCGTGCGGCCCGCCAGCGACCGTCCGCTGTCGTAGATCGCTCGGGAACCGAACTCCGCCAGCGTCAGCTCCACCGGGTTCCCGGCCGCCAGCGCCGGGAAGGTCCCGACCCCTTGCGCCGCCCGCTGCGCCGCCTCACGTTCGGCGCTGTAGGAGCCGAGCGCGGGGGGCGGGAAGAGGAGGAGGGCGAGGGCGGGGAGGGTGAGGAGCCAGGCGACGCGGGGGCTATGGTGGCCGCCGTGCTGATCGTGGGCGTGGGAATCGTCGCCGGACTTGTCGTGCTCGCCGTGCTCGCGTTGCTGATCGCGGCCGGTGTGTTCGCCGTGCTCTGTGTGCTGGCCCTGCTCGGCGTGCGGTTCCTGTTCCGGTCGCCCGACGAGCGCCGCGGCCACCGCAAGCAGCACCAGCAGGAACCCGGACACGACCAGGTACGGCCGTAGTCCCGCCTGCACATACCGCAGGTACAGCTCGCTGAAGAGTGAGATGCGCAGGATCGCCGCCCCCGTCAGGAGCAGCAGCACCGCCGGCCCGTACCGCCTCACAGCACCCACCACCCCACCAGAGCGCTGCTCACCACGGCCACCACCCATGTCACGGACGAGAACCGCACGGCGAAGGACCGCCCGAACGTGCCCGCCTGGAGGGCGATCAGCTTCAGGTCCACCATCGGCCCGACGACCATGAACGCCAGCCGCGCGGTCGGCGAGAAGCCGCTCAAGGAGGCGGCGACGAACGCGTCCGCCTCGCTGCACACGCACAGGACGACCGCGAGGAGCGCCAGGAGCAGCACCGACAGCCAGGGCGAGCCGGTGAAGAGGTCCAGTACCGAGCGGGGCACGACGATGTTGAAGGTCGCCGCGGCCGCCGCGCCCAGCACCAGGAAGCCGCCCGCGTGCAGGAAGTCGTGCTGGAGCCCGGCGGTGAAGGCGCGCAGGCCGGTGGCGGTGGGGTCGGTGTGCCGTTCGGGTGGCCGCAGCCACTCCTCGCGGCCGAACCGGGCCCACAGCCAGCCCATCACCACGGCCGTGGCCAGCGAGGCGACGAGCCGGGCGAGGACCATCTCCGGCTGACCGGGGAAGGCGACGGACGTGGCCACGAGCACGACCGGGTTGATGGCGGGGGCGGAGAGGAGGAAGGCGAGGGCGGCCGCGGGGGCGACGCCGCGTCGCATCAGGCTCCCGGCCACGGGCACGGACGCGCACTCGCAGCCCGGCAGGACGACACCGGCCGCCCCGGCCACGGGCACGGCGAGCGCCTGGTTGCGCGGCAGCAGCCGGCTGAAGACCTTCTGCGGTACGAAGGCCCCGATCGCCGCCGAGACGACCGTGCCGAGCAGCAGGAACGGCACGCCCTGCACCGCGATCGCCGTGAAGACGGTCCACCAGGCGGCGACGGGCGGGGTGTAGAGGTCGAGGGCGAGCATCGGGCCCAGGACCGAGACGACCGTGGCGATGGCGATGAGCGCGGCGCCGCCGAGCACGGCGTACACGAGTGCGCGTACGGCGATCCGCAGCCCGTCGGCCACCGTCCGCTGGTTCTCCACGCGCCTGTCCCCACCTGTCCGAGCCCGTCCGAATGCCCCCGCGCAGGCTAACCGGTACGACCTGTGCGCAGCCTTGGGTTCCTCACAGAGGCGGCTGTGCGGGGGCCGGTCCGAGCGTGGTCGTGCCGGGGGCCGTACGGTGCCCCAGCCCCGTCCGGTACGCGTCCAGGGCCGCCTCCACCCGCCCCGTGCGGCGCAGCAGGTCACCCAGCAGCCGGCACAGGTCGGCGAGGTCGCCGGCCGCGCCCGCACGCTCCAGCAGGCTCAGTGCCCGGACGTAGTGCTCCTCGGCGGTCTCGGTGTCGTGGGCGTCCTCGGCGATGATGCCGAGGAGGCGGTGGGCGGCGGCGGAGTGCAGGGCGCCGCGTTCGGGGCTGAGGTCGCTGAGCACCTCGTGGAGGAGGGCGGCGGCCTCGTCGGACTTGCCGCTCCGGTGCAGTACGTCGGCGAGTTCTACGGCGACCTGGCTGGTGTAGAGGGCGGCGCGCTGGGCGGTGAGCATGGAGCGGGCCTCGCGCAGCGCCGCCTCGGCGTTCTCCAGGTCGCCGTTCTGGGCGTGGACGTAGCCGCGCATCCAGTGGCAGTTGGCGAGTTCGGTACGGATCTGGAGTTGCCGGTACAGCTCGGCGGCCTTGGCGAGGGAGGCGTCGGCCTCCGTGATGCGGCCCTCGGCGAGGAGCGTGCGGGCCACGGACCGGTGCATGCGCGCGACCAGCGCCGGGTCCGCCGCCTGCGGGGCGAGGGCGAGGGCGTACTCGGCGGCCTGGGCGGCGCGGGCGTGGACGCCCATGTCCATGTAGGGGCCGATGACGCTGGCGTAGAGCAGGAGGAGGGCGTCGGGGTCGTGCAGTCCGCCCCGGTTGAGCTCGTCGAGGGTGGACTCCAACAGGTAGACGGCGTAACGCAGTTCACCGGCGAGGTAGTGGGACACCGCTCGTCCGCGCAGGGCCGGGACGCGGGCCGGCAGGGGGGCGTCGGCTTCGGCGAGGGCCCGTTCGGCCTGTTCGAAGTGGCGTCGGGCGGAGTCGAGTTCACCGACGTCGATGCCACACTCGCCGAGCCCGAGCAGGGCCGCCGCCCGCTCCTCGACGAACCCGTGTGCCTCCGCCTCCGCGAGCAGTGCGGTGTACTGCTGGGCCGCCGCCTCGGCGTCGCCGGTGGCGAGGGCGCGGTGGGCCTCGGTCAGCCGCAGGCGCAGGTCCGTGACGAGGTGCGCGGGGCGTCCGGTGGCGAGTTCCTCGAAGGCGACCCCGAGCCGGCCGGCGATGTGCCGTAACGCGTCGTCGGAGGCGCGGACGCGGCCCGCTTCCAGGGTGGAGATGTACGCGGGGGTGTACGCCGGCTCCGCCAACTGCCGCTGCGTCAGCCCGCGGTCGGCCCGCAGCTGCTGCACTCTTCGCCCGATGGTTCCCGGGTCGTCACGGTCCGACATCGCCCAACTCCCCCTGCACCTCTTGCCGTTCGCGTCCGGCAGCCCCTAGGTTAAACCGCGTATTAAACGTGGTTAACCCATGGCTGTTGCGAGGTCGCCGTGCAGGAACCCACCCGCACCACCGAGCGCTACACCCGAGGCTTCGCCGCGGCGGTGGTCGCCGTGGCGACGTTGATCCTGGCGGGCAACGCGGGCCCGGCGCGAGCGGTGGAGCCAGAGCCGGGGCCTGTCCAGCGACCGGCTCAGCATGTCATCTCGCAGCAGGTGAGCGGCTGAGAGACGCACAGGCGCACAGACGCGCAGGCATAGAGACGCGGAGACGCACAAGCCGGGCCCGGCGAGGTCATCGGGCCCGGCTGTCAGGTCGTCGTCGTCAGAGCTGGAACTCCGCCGGAGAGACGCCCAGGGCCGCGCAGGCCTCCCTGAGGATCGCCTGCTCCGCCTGGGAGAAGTAGCCGTCGGCACCGGCGATGACGATGCCGGTCTGGATGACCGCGCGGGCCTCGGTGGGCTTCTTCGCGGCCTTGGCGATCTCCTGCAGGGCCTCGGTCTTGCCCTGCGGGAAGTTGCGGGTGAGCTGGTCCACATGCCGGTTGAAACGCTGGCGCAGCTGGTCCGGCGGGAAGTTCTGCAGCACGTCGTTGCTGAGGATCATCGACTCCATCTGCTGCCGCTCGGACGGGTCCACATGCCCATCCGCCGCCGCGACCAGGGCACACATCGCCATGCTGGCGTCCCGGTACGCGCCGCTCTTCAGCTCCGTCTTCAAGGAGCCGAGCTGCGACTTCACCAGGCCCACCAGCTGAGCCTTCGAACCGCCCCTCGAGCCGCCGGCCGCCGCCGGGCCGCCGTGGCTGCCGTGACCACCGTGGCCGCCAGTCGTGCCGTGGCCGCCGCCCTGGACCTGCTGCTGGAGTTGCTTGGCCTGGTCCTTGAGCCGGTCGAACAGTGCCATTTGACGTCACCTCGGTATTCGTCGGGTCATCCAGGTCAGCGCTCGTGACCCCATCGTGCACGCTCAACCCGATCAACGCCCACCCGGCAGCAAAGGTTCCACCAAGACACGGCGGCCCCACGGCAACGGTCGGGCCACTGCCCCGGCCGAGGGGGGGTCGGACCGGGGCAGTGCCAGGTCGATCGTCACAGGGCCGGAAGTTGATTGGCCAGCCATTCCATCAGGTCAATCAATCCACCCGGTCGGCCGTCAGGCCGGTCGATCCATCAGGTCGGTCGATCGCCGCACAGCCTGCGGCGTACTTCACCCCCGTGTCGTGGAGGTCGGCCGGCTGCCCGCCCGACCGGACGTCCCAGACGCGCACCCCGCTCCCGTTCACCGCGGCGAGCCTCCCCCAGCCTTCGGCCGGGGGGACCCCCGTCTCGCTTCGCTCGTCGCCGCCGAGCGTCAGCAGCGACTCGACCATCCGCAGCAGCAGGCGCCGGGCGGCGGCGGCCTGGGGTGCGGTCAGCTGCCCGTACGCCTCCTCGGCGCTCGCCGCGATGGCACCGCGCACGCCGCCCGCCGCCTCGTACGCGGCCAGGGTGAGCAGCCGGCCCTTGCGGCGCCGCCATGTGTCGAGGAGGGCGTGCGAGAGCATCGGCAGTCCGCCGGGCTCGTCGAGGACCTCCTCCACGATCCGCGCGGTCAGCTCCCGCTCCACCAGCAGCCCGGCCTCCTGCGCCGGCTTGACGACCGTCTCCCGCAGCTCGTCCGCCGTCATGGGGCCGACCAGCAGTCCGGCGGCGAGCAGCAGGTCCCGCCCCGCCCCTCGGGGCAACCGCCCCTACCGAGCCGCCCCCGGCGGGACACCCCCCTGTCCCGCCGGGGGCACCCCCTTGTTCTCACCGGCCTCTTACGCACCCCCTCACCCGGCTGTCAGTGCCATGACCTAGCCTTCGATCACTCACGGCGGTACGCGTGCCCAGCCTTTTGCTCCTGCCGCGCCCGCCCTCGATTCTTTTTCGTTCCGGGGGGTTCGAAAAACCGTGCGCAGACGCACTCTTCCCATTACCGCGACGGCACTCGCGGTCCTCTTCAGCTCGGTCGCCCTGGTCGCGACCGGCACCGGGTCGGCGGCCGCCGACTCCAGCACGTCCCTGCCCCTGAAGTCGACCGGCGACATCGTCGTCGACGGGGTCCACCAGCGGGTCTTCATCAGCGACCCGACCGCGGGCCAGGTCGTCGTCACCGACTACGCCGGCGCGCTCGTCGGCACCATCGGCTCGCTGCCCGGCGTCCGCGGCCTGGAGCTGTCTCCCGACTCCGGCACCGTGTACGCCGCCGTGGGCGACGCCGACGCGATCGTGGCCATCGACACCGCGACCGCGACCGAGGCCCACCGCTACTCCACCGGCACCGCCGACCCGCAGTACCTCGCGGAGACCGGCGGCAAGATCTGGTTCGGCTACGGCGGCGCCGCCGAGGGCAACATCGGCTCGCTGGACCTCAGCGGCACCGACCCGGCCGTCACCCTGAACCAGGCGCCCACCAACGCCTGGTACTCCGCCCCCATCCTGGACGCCTCCGCCGGCGCGCCCGGCACGCTGGTCGCGGGCGCCCCCGGCCAGAGCCCGGTCGTCCTCGCGGTGTACGACGTCTCCTCGGGCACGCCCAGCCAGACCGCGTACGCCTTCGACCCGGGTTCCACGGGCGGCGGCAACCTCATGGACATGGCCGTCACGCCCGACGGCAAGGACGTCGTCACGGCCAGCGGCGCCCCGTACTACCAGGCGGTCTACAAGCTCACGGACCTGTCCAAGGACGGCAAGTACGTCACCAACCCGTACCCGAACGCGGTCGACATCGCTCCCAACGGCGATGTCGCGGCGGGCACCAGCTCGACGGACGAGGCGGACGTCCACCTGTTCAAGCCGGGCACCTCGCTGCCGCTGAAGGAGTACACGTTCGGCTCCGACCAGCTCGCCGCGCGCGGGCTCGCCTGGGCGCCGGACGGCAGCAAGCTGTTCGCGGTCTCCAGCAGCAACACGCTGTACGTCTATGACGACCCCACCAAGGTGTCGTCCACCCTCACCGTGTCCGCACCGGCCACCGCGACCCGCGCCCAGCCGCTGACGGTGACCGGCACGCTGACCTCGTCGGCCGCGTTCCCTGCGGGCACCACGGTCGCCGTCACCCGCACCGACGACGAGTCCCCGAGCGGCAAGTCCCTCGGCACGGCGACCGTCGCCGCGGACGGCTCGTACTCCTTCACTGACACCCCGCCGGCCGGCGGCAAGGTGAGCTACACCGTGACCTACGCGGGCGACGCGGACCACGCGGGTGCCACGGCCTCCGGTTCGGTGACCGTCGCCAAGACGGCGACGACGGTGACGCTGAACAACAACCTCAAGGTGTACGGCTACGGCAGCGACGTCACCTTCACCGCGCACCTCGGCACCACGTACAAGAACCGCACCGTGGAGATCTGGGCCGACCCCTACGGCTCCGACAAGCCCAACACGCTGGTCAAGAAGGGCACGGTCGACTCGGCCGGCAACCTCACGGCGACGGTCCACCTCACCCGCGACACCAAGGTCAGCGCCAAGTTCACGGGCGACACGCGGTACGCGGCGAAGACGACGACCAACACGGTCTACACCAAGGTGGCGATCTCCACGTCGCTGGTCGGCGCCTACAAGACGGCCACCGCCTGGAACGCGAAGTACTACTACTTCCACCAGTCCAAGGACCCGGTCTTCAACACGACGATGACGATGTACCCGGGCCGCAAGTACCAGTTCCAGATCCAGCAGTTCTACAGCGGGGCCTGGCACACGAACACGACCCAGTACTTCGGCCTGGACCGCTACGGCAAGGACTCCGTCCTCCTGGACGACACCCCGCCCACGGGCGTCCGCTTCCGGATCCGCTCGTCCTACATCGACACGACGTCGAGCGACAACGTCAACGCGACGACGTACGGCGGCTGGAAGTACTTCACCTTCACCCGCTGAACCGTCACCCGCTGACCTGCAGCTGCCGCAGCCGCCGATGGACGTTCTCCAGAGCACCCCGTCGGCGGCCCGGCACCCGCCCCCTCAACTCCGCGAGCGCAGAGCCCAGTTCACGCGCGTGTGCCGTGTCGTGGATCTGCCCCCACTGATGGTGGGCCCTGTCGACCGCGGCCTCCACCGCGGGCATGTCCGGTGCCTGCCCCGCGGAGAGCCTCGCCGAGGCAACCGTCAGCCAGGTCCGGCAACTGCGCACCGAGTCCCCCGCCAGCATCGCCAGATCCGCCCGCACCTCGATCCAGTGCAGGGCCTCCTCGGAGTACGGCCCATAACTACGCACAGCAACCTGCTCATGATGCGCAGCCAACGCATCAGCCTCCCCAGCCCGCCCAGCCTCCAAAGCGGCAGCGATGTCAGCATGCGGATCCCCCGGCAGGGGACTGTGAGCGGGGCTCGGCGCGAACACCAACGTGGGGGTGGGCACGGCAGCCGGCATGGGGACGGACGCGGAAGCCGACATGGGGGCTGGCGCGGCAGCCGGCATGGGGCTCGGCACGGACGCGGATGCGGGGCTGTGGGCAGGGAGCTGCGGGGGACTGTGCTGCGGGATCGGCGGTAGCTTCTGCGTGGCACTCGCCGGCGACGCCGGTGCGGAAACCGGGGCGGAGCTCGGCATGGAAGCCGATGCGGGGCCCGGCGCAGAAGCCGCCGCGGAAGACGGCACCGGATTCGGCTCGGAAGCCGATGCGTGGCTGTGGGCAGGGATCTGCGCGGGGCTGTGCCCTGGGGTCGGCTGGAGGTTCTGCGCGGTATTCGACGCGGGAGTCGGCACGGGACTCGACGCCGGAGCCGCTGTGGAGGTCGGCGCGGAAGCTGATGCGGAGCTCAGCGCGGATGTCGGCGCGGGACTCGGCCCGGAAACCGGCACAGGGCTCGGCGCCGAAGCCGAGGCCGCGCTGGGTACAGAGATCTGCGGGAGACTCTCCCCTGAGACCGGCGAGACGTTATGCGCGGCACCCGACGCCGAAGCCGACACCGCACTCGACGCGGAAGCCGCCGCAGAAATCGGCGCTGAACTCAGCGCAGAAGTCGATGCGAGGTTCGGCGCGGGAGTCGGCAAGGCACTCGACGCTGAGGCCGCCGTGGAGCTCGGCCCGGAAGCCGATGCCGGGCTGTGGGCAGGGACCTGCGGGGGATTCTGCACTGGCATCGGCGGGAGGTTCTGCGCGGCACTCGACGCAGGGCCCGGTACGGGACCTTGCACAGGAACCGACCCAGGAGTCTCCGCGGAACCCCGCACAGGACTCAGCCCAGCAACCGGCGAGGGATTCTGCGCGGCACCCGCCGCAGGCACCGGCACGGAACCCCCCACAGAGACCGGCACCGAACCCTGCCCAGAACCCGCCCCAGGCACCGGCACCGAACCCCGCGCAGAACCCCCCACAGGCACCGGCACCGAACCCGCCCCAGGCACCGGCACCGAACCCCCCACAGCAGCCGCCGTCGGGGTCGGTGTCGGTGTCGGGAACTGGGTTGGGCCCTGGGCGGTCAGGATGATGTCGGTGCCTGGGCCGGAGTCGGGGGCGATTCGGGAGAGGGCCTGCTGGTGGAGTTGGTCGAGGGGTGGGCGGTGGCCGCTGCGCAGGAGGGTGGCGACGGCCTTCATGTAGGCCGGCCCTGCCACCGTGCGCCGGTTCGGCGGGGGCGCGACACGGCCGTACACCGTGCTGTTGCGGCCCGAGTCGAGGGGGTTGGCAAGGAGCCACTCCCAGGCCTCGGCGTCGGCGTGCAGGTCGAGGAGCAGGGTCGTCGAGCCCGGTGCGCGCAGGCGCAGTTCCTCGCGGAACCAGTGCCAGGGGAAGCCGGTGTAACGGACCGTCGCGGGGGTCGTCCGGGCCAGCGCGAGGTGGGGCAGGTGCTGGCGGCGGTCCAGTTGCAGCTGGCCGGTGACGAAGACGGTGAGCGGGGCGGGGGCGGCCGCGGCGGCGCGCAGGCGGGTGAGGACGGCCTGCGGTTCCAGGGGGTCGGCGAGTTCCACGACGTTCGCCGTGTCCGTGCCGGACAGCACCGTGGGCGGGACCGCGGCGAGCACGGGGAGCACGGAGGCGGCGTCCACCAGACAGCCCTTGCCCGCCGGTGCGGCGGCCAACAGCAGCACGGTTCCGGGCATCGGTCCCTCCCCATCCCCCGTCGATCACGTACGGCAGCACCGTAACCGCTGCGGCTGCAAAGAGGGGATCTCAGGACCGCAAACGTCCATTTCCATCCCCATTCCCCCGCATCCCGGCCCCCCGCCGTACCGCGAACACCGTCGTGTCGTCGTCCAGATGTCCGCCGCAGTGCAGCAGCGTGCGCTCCCGCACGAACGCGACCAGCCGCCCGGGCTGCGCGAGCCCCGGGTCGGCGGCGACGGCGGCGGCGACCTCGTCGGCGAGCGGATAGAACGCGCCCTCGCCGTCCCGGGCCTCGGTCACCCCGTCCGTGGTCAGCAACAGCGTCTCGCCGGGCGCGAGGGGCACCCGGAGCACGGGGGGCGGACCGTCGGCGGGGACGAGTCCGCCGTAGCCGAGGGGGAGGCCGTGGCCGGGCGGCAGGGACCGTACGCCGTCGGGGCAGACGACGAGCGGGGTCTCGTGGCCGAGGACGACGGCGTCCATGGCGTCGCGCCGCTCCTCGGGGAAGCCGAGCAGGACGGCGGTGGCGAACCGGTCGCCCTCCTCCTTGCCGAGCGCCATGCGCAGCCTGATGTGCCGCTGCATGCGCAGCTCCAGACACACGGCGACCGTCGTCAGGTCCGGCTCGTGGTACGCGGCCTCGCGAAACGTGCCGAGCAGCGCCGCCGCCGCCTCCACCGCGCCGAGCCCCTTGCCCTGTACGTCGCCGACGATGACGCGGGTGCCGTGCAGGCCGATCTGGATGTCGTAGAAGTCGCCGCCGACCCTGGCCTCGCTGTCGGCCGCGAGATACACCGCCGCGTGGTCGAGGCCGCCCCAGCCCGCCGGCAGCGGACGCAGCACGGTACGGCGGATCGTCTCCGCGACGTCCTGCATGTGCAGCATGCGCTGCTCGCCGCGGACCCGGACCGCGCAGGCCAGCGTGGCGAGGACGCCACCGATGCCGGCGAGGACGAGGTCGGGCAGCCCGGCCTGGTACTCGTGCGGCAGGGCGGCGTCCGCGACGACGTAGGTGGCGGGCGCAAGCACCGCGAACACGGCCGTCCACCACACCCCGCAGATCGCGGCCGCGATACCGGGCACCAGCACGATCCAGGACAGGATCCTGAAGTCGCTGCTGGTCTTGAAATCGACCAGCACGATGCCGATGAGCAACAGCAGCGGCGGCACCCAGGCGACGCTACGGCCGCGCACACGCAGCAGCTGCGACCGACGTGCCGCGCCCTGCGGGCCGGCTCCACCGTCGCTTACGGCCCTCATGGGCTTCAGCGAAACACGGCGTTCGGCGAGCCGCATCCGGGTACCCGGGATCCCACCGCCGACTTGCCGAACGGCCGCCCTCAGGTGTGCCCTGGATGGCGGGGGGCGAGGAGAGAGGAGTGCTCTCATGGCTCATGCGGCACCCGCGCCCGGCGGGCGGACTGCGAGGACGCGCACGAGCGGCACGAGCGGCCTGCCCGACGTCTTCAGCGCACGTACTCATCGCATCGCGAGCATCGCCGTACCGATCGTCCTCGGGCTCGTCTACGGCTACTGGGCCGCGGCGAACCGGCGCTCCGGCGGTGAGATCACCGGCTGGAACCTGCTCTTCGGCTTCGTCACCTCGGCCGCGTTCATGGTGCTGTACGTCGCCGTGCGCTGGGTCGCGGAGCGCTCGATCCGCGAGGTGCACGCGATCCTGTGGGCCTCCTTCGCGGGCAGCGCGTTCGGGTTCCTGTACAGCGAGACCGACAAGACTGTCCTCAGGTCGGCGCTCATGGGGCTGGTGATCGGCGCGGTCTTCTTCGGTGTGCTGTTCTACCGCTACTACACCCACGAGGACGCCCAGGGCCGCCGTATCGGCTGACGTACGCACAGATCGGCCCCGGCTGCCACTGGAGCCGGGGCCGACCCGTTCCCCTTCATCCACCCACGGAACCAGGAGCGTCCTTCCGCTCCTTGCTCCTCTGATCCATGAGACACCCGTTCGGGTGAACGCTCCACCGGAGAGCGCAATAGTGCGGCCGGATGCAGGCACACCGCTGGCCCGGCCGCCCCGATGCCCCTTGCCTGAAGACGTGCTCACCCGTCTGCGGAACGCCCTGTCGGCAGCGCTGATCGCCCTGTCGTGCCTCCTCCTGCCGTTCGGCGTGCCGGCGGCCTGGGTGGCGTACGGGCTGGCCGACACCGGCCGGTACGTCACCGCGATGGCGCCGCTCGCCGCTGATCCGGCCGTGCAGGGCGCGGTCGCGGACACCGTCGGGGCCGGCATCACACAGGAGGTCGACCGCAGGCTGGCCGAGTCTCCCGCGTCGCCCGAGCTGCGCACCGTGCGCCCTTTCGTGCACGACGCGGTGCGCTCGTTCACCCGGACCGAGGCCTTCCGCACGGCGTGGGAGGCGGGCAACAGGGCCCTGCACGACGCCGTCCTGAGCGCCCTTCACGACGGGCGCGACCGCACCGTCACGGTCGACATCGCCCCCATCACCGCCCAGGTCAAGCACCAACTCATCGACGACCACGTCTCGTTGGCACACCGCATCCCGGTCGAGCACACCGAGGTCCCCGTGCTCCCGGCCCACCGACTGGACCGGCTCCGGAAGGGGTACGAGGTGCTCGAAGTCGCCGGTTTCTGGCTGCCCGTCTCGGCCGCCGTGCTCGCCGCGACCGGCATCGCGGTCGCCGCCTGCCGCCGCCGCGCGGTCACGGCGACCGCGCTGGGCACGGCGCTCGGCGGCGCCTTCCTGGCCCTGGCGGTGGCGATCGGCCGCCGGCTCACGCTGGCCGACCTGTCCGAGGCGGCCCACCGCCCGGCGGCGGGCGCGGTCTACGACGCCCTGACGCAGACGCTGCGCACGGTGTCCTGGCTGCTGGTCGCCCTCGGCCTGACCGTGGCCCTCGCCTGCCGGCTCACGGAGCTCCTCGTACGACGCCGGCGAGCGTCCGCAGCGCCCGCCGCAGATCAGGCTCCGCGGCCGACGCGAGCCCGAGTCTGACGGCGTCCGGGGTACGGTTCAGGTCGACGACGAAGGCCGGGCCCGGCGTCACCGCTATGCCGTGCGCGGCCGCGGCGGCCGTGAGGGTGTCCGCGCGCCACGGGGCGGGCAGCTCCCACCAGGCGAAATAGGCGCGCGGATCGGACCGTACGGCGAATCCGCGCAGTTCCTCGCCGACGATCCGCTGTCTGCGCGCCGCGTCCGCCCGCTTCGCCGCGACCAGCCGCTCCACCGTCCCGTCCCCGATCCATCGCACGGCCGCCTCCACCGCGAAGCGCCCCGCACTCCACCCACCGGACCGCACGGCCGCCGCCACCGCCCCGAGGCGCGCCTCGGGTACGGCCACGAAGCCGACGGTGAGCCCGGGGGCGACGCGCTTGGAGAGGCCGTCGACGACATGGGTGAGGTCGGGCGCGTGGGCGGCGAAGGGGTCGTCGTCGGTGAGGAAGGACCAGATGCGGTCCTCGACGACGGGGATGTCCAGGGCACGGACGGCGGCGGCGAGGTGGTGGAGCCGTTCGCCGCTCGTCGTCAGGGACGTCGGATTGTGCAGCGTCGGCTGGAGGTAGAGCGCAGACAGCGGGGCACTGCGGTGCGCGGCGGCGACGGATTCCGGCCGCACCCCGCACTCGTCCGCCGCCAGCGGGACCAGGGTGATGCCGAGCCGGGCGGCGATCTCCTTGACCAGGGGGTACGTCAGTGGCTCGACACCGAGGCGCCCGCCGGGCCGGACGAGGGAGGCGAGGGTGGCGGCGATGGCCTGGCGGGCGTTGCCGGTGAAGAGGAGCCGGTCGGGGGCGGGGCGCCAGCCCGGGGTGGCGAGGAGGGCGGCCGTCGCCTCCCGGGCCGCGGGTGTGCCGGTGGCGGCGGCCGGGCGCAGGGCCTCGGTCAGGACGTCGGGGCGCAGGAGCGGCGCGAGGGCCGGGGCGAGGAGCTCCGACTGGCCCGGCGCGGAAGGGTAGTTGAGCTCCAGGTTGACCGGCGCCGCGGTCGCGGCCTCGACGAGCGCCCGCCCACCCGGCCCCGCCGGAGCGGCCCGCACGAAGGTGCCGCGGCCGACCTCGCCGACGACCAGTCCCCGCCGCACGAGTTCGGCGTACACCCGCCCCGCCGTGGACCCGGCGATCCCGCGCCGCCGCGCGAACACCCGCTGCGGAGGCAGCCGTTGGCCCGGTTCCAGCCGTCCGGCGGTGATGTCGTCGGCTATGCGGTCGGCGAGGCGCCGGTAGTCGTCCACGAACTCTCCCCCTGATATTGCACCGAGGGCAAAGATCTTATTGCACCGAGGAGTTGAGCCGATCTAGGGTCGTTCACATGAGCCCTTTCCTCGCATACGAGGACAAAGACACCGATAGCACCTCGGTCCCCCTTGTCCTCGTCCACGGCCACCCCTTCGACCACACGATGTGGGCCCCGCAGCTCGAGGCGTTCTCCACCGCCCGCCGGGTCGTGGCACCCGACCTGCGCGGCTACGGCGCCTCCCCGGTCGTCCCCGGCCGCACACTCCTGTCCGACTTCGCCCAGGACATCGAGGCCCTGCTGGACGACCTGAAGGTGGAGACCTTCGTGCTGGCGGGCCTGTCGATGGGCGGCCAGATCGTCATGGAGTGCTACGACCGCTTCCCCGACCGCATCCGGGGCCTGGTCCTCGCGGACACCTTCCCCGCGGCGGAGACGGCCGAGGGAAAGAAGGCACGGGGCGCCATGGCGGACCGACTGCTGCGCGAGGGCATGCGTGGATACGCCGACGAGGTGCTGGAGAAGATGGTCGCGCCGTACGCGGACGCCGAGGTCAAGGCCCACGTCCACCGCATGATGACGGCGACACCGCCGGAGGGCGCCGCGGCGGCCCTGCGCGGCCGCGCCGAACGCCCCGACTACCGCGACCTGCTGACCCGGGTCACGGTCCCGGCCCTGGTCGTCGTGGGCGCGGACGACGCCTACACCCCGGTGTCGGACGCGGAGGCGATGCACGCGACGCTCCCGGACTCGACGCTGCGGGTGATCGAGGGGGCGGCACACATGCCGAACCTGGAGCGGCCGGGGGAATTCAACGAGGCGCTGGGGGCGTTCCTGGCCCGCGTCGACGGGTGAGCCGTACGCCACCCAGGACCCTATGCGCCACTCGAAGCCATGTTCATGACGGCCACGAGCAGCACGAAAGCGATCGCCACCCCCTGGACGGCCTTCCCCCAACCAGGCATGGGCTCG
This sequence comes from Streptomyces cyaneus, assembly GCF_004028635.1. Classification (GTDB taxonomy): domain Bacteria; phylum Actinomycetota; class Actinomycetes; order Streptomycetales; family Streptomycetaceae; genus Streptomyces; species Streptomyces cyaneus. The sequence goes on from NZ_RQJW01000007.1 coordinate 530,489, forward strand.
CCCCTCTTGGCCGCCGACCGCGCGGCGGTGAAGGCGACCAGCAGCCCTACGACGGCGAGAGGGGCGAGGACCAGGGTCAGCCAGTTGATCTGCACGGGCGTCATCTCGGGATCTCCTTGCTCGACTGTTCCACTCGGTGACCGGCGCACCATCATCGGCGCGTCCCCCCGGGACCCCTCCCGCCGCCACGCAACCTTCGCCCCATGACCCCCGTCTTTGAGGGAGGATTCGGGCATCCCACCCACGAGCGGAAGGCCGGGACTTGGAGACTGCGGCGGCCGAGTGGACGGCGTCCCCGGACGGCATGCCCGCACGCCGGGCCGGGCGGCGGTTCGGTGCCTGGTCGGCCGGCCTGCTGTTCCTGGGCGTGAGCGTGGTCGTCGGCTGCCGGGTCGCCGACACCGACGGCATCACCCCCGTCCCACAGCTCCTCGCCTTCCTGCCATGGCTGCTCGTGCCCACCGGACTCGGACTGCTGCTCGCGCTGTTCTCGCGCTGGTGGTTCGGCGTCGTGTGGGCCGTCGCCCTGGTCGGGCTGCTGGCCTGGTTCATCGAGCCGTACGGGAAGACCGGTGAGCCGGGCGGGCCCGCGCTGGTCTCCTTCCGGGTGCTGACCTCGAACGTCGAGTTCGGGCAAGCGACCGACTCCCTCGTCGCCACCGTGCGCCGGGAGAAGCCGGACATCGTGTTCGTCCAGGAGTGCGAGTACACCTGCGACGCCAGGCTCAAGGAGGCCTTGGGCACCGACTATCCGCACCGGGCGGCCCAGGTCGCGGCCGGTTCGGCGGGCTCGGTCGTGCTCAGCCGCTTCCCGCTCGACTCCGCCGCCTCCGCCGACGGCGTCGACGGCTTCATGGCCATGCCGGGCGCCGTGGCCGACGTACGGGGGCGTGCCGTGCGGCTCCAGCTCGCGCACCCCGTGCCGCCGCTGCCCGGCCGTATCGACCTGTGGCGCCGGGAACTCGGTGAGCTGCGGGACTTCGCGGCCGAGGACGCCGCGGACCGCAGGACGCCCCTGATCCTCGCCGGGGACTTCAACGCCTCCCAGGACCACGCCGCCTTCCGTCGCATCCTCGACACCGGGCTGCGCGACGCCGCCCGGCTCGCCGGCCATGACCGCACACCCAGCTGGCCGGCCCCCACGACACCTGCCTTCGGCGTGCAGATCGACCACGTGCTGCTCTCCGCCGACTTCTCCGCCCGCACCGCCCGCTTCCTCGACCTGGCGGACACCGACCACCGCGCACTGCTCACCGACGTCACGCTCCACCAGCGGCGATGAGCTGAACCGGGGTGCCCATAATGGGCCGCATGCCCCGCGAGCTGCCCATCGGCCTCACACCCCCCGACTGGCTCGTGCGGAACCTGCGGGCCCAGCCGGCCCCCGTCAACTGGCCCGCCGTGGTCCGCGCCGCCGTCGCGATGGCCCTCCCCCTGGCCATCGGCCTCGCGGTCGACCGCCCCTTCTACGGCGCCCTCGCCTCCATGGGCGCCCTCAACGGCGTCATCAGCGACACCGCCGCCGCCTACCGCGTCCGCATCCCCACCATCGCCATCCCCCAGCTCTCCGGCGCCGTCGGCGTCACCGTCGGTGCCCTGGTGTACGGCCACGGCTGGGTCGCCGTCGCCGCGGTCACCGGCGTCGCGCTGGTCTCCGGGATGATCTCGACGATCGGCGCGGTCGCCTCCGCGGCGGGGCTGGTGCTGCTGCTGACCTGCGTGGTCGGCGCGGGTCTTCCGATGCCGGGCGAGTGGTGGCTGGCGCCGCTGCTGATGTCCGGCGGCGGGCTGCTGGTGCTGGTCCTCGCGCTGCTGGCCTGGCCACTGAGGTCGGGGGTGCCGGAGCGGGCCGCGGTCGCGAACACCTATCGGGCGGTCGCCGAGCTGTTGGCGGCCGGGGGCAGCGGCAGCACACCGGCGTACGACGACGCCCGGCACGCCGTCACCCAGTCCCTGAACCAGTCGTACGACATCATCCTCGCCCACCGCGCCCGCCATCACGGCCGCAGCCCCGAACTGACCCGGCTGCTGGCCCAGCTGAACGCCATCACCCCGGTCGTGGAGGCCGCCCCCGCCGCCCACCTCAGCGGCACCCCGCTCCCGCCCGACATCCCGGCTGCCGTACGGCATCTGGCCTCCGCCGTCGAGACCGGCCGCCCGGGCCCGACAGGGCTGAAGCTCCCCACCCCGACCACCGAGACCGCCCGCGCCGTCGACCACGCCCTGCGCCACGCCGCCGAGGTCGTCACCAGCCCGGACGTGGACCCGCGCGGCGTCGACGACCGCCTCGGCCGACCGGCCGCGCTCGGCATCCGCGCCGCCCGCGCCCTGCGCGATGTGACGCTCTCCGCCGCCTCCTGGCGCTACGGCCTGCGCCTCGCCCTGTGCATCGGGATCGCCCAGGCGCTGGTGTCTCTCATCCCGGTCCCCCGCTCCTACTGGGTCGCCCTGACCATCACCTTCGTCCTCAAGCCCGACTTCGGATCCGTCTTCTCCCGCGCCCTGCTGCGCGCCCTCGGCACGGTCGCCGGGCTGGTGATCGCGGCGGCGGTGCTCGCGGAGGTGCCGCGCGGATGGTGGGACGTACCGGTGCTGTTCCTGCTCGCGCCGCTGATCCCGGCGCTCACCCCGCGCGGGTACGGCTACCAGACGGCCGCCATCACCCCGGTGATCCTGCTCCTGTCGGACGTCCTGAACCGCGAGGGCACCGCACTGCTGCTGCCCCGCCTCGTCGACTCCCTCATGGGCTGCGCGATCGCCCTCGTCGCCGGGTATCTGCTGTGGCCGGAGAGCTGGCACACCCGGGTCGGCGACCGGCTCGCGGGCGCCGTGGAGGACACGGCGCGCTATGTGGAGGGCGCCTTCGGGCCACACGCCGTCGACCCGCCGGCCCGCGCCCGGATGCGTCGCCGCCTCTACCGCGACCTCTCCGCCATCCGCACAGAATTCCAACGCGCCCTGACCGAACCCCCACCGACGGGCCGGCGGGCGGCGGCCTGGTGGCCTCTGGTCGTGGCGGTGGAACGCATCGTCGACGCGACGACGGCGGCACGGGTACTGGTGAAGTATGGGGCGACTCGGCCGTCGGCGGGTGAAGTATCCCAAGTCGCACTACAACTAAGGGAGTTGGCGACCGGGGTGAGAGAGGCCGAGACCCTGTACGAGGTCCGTACAGATCTGACGGGCCCGGCAGACAGCGTCCTGGAGCCCCTACGCCAGGAGGTGGCGGCGGCAAGAGCAATCGCGTCACCTCATGGAGAAGGCTGAGGGGCAGCCAACCTGCTTGGGGGCGCGGGGAACTGCGCGACCAGCCACACACAACCCGCACCCGCCCACCAAGACAGACCACCCGAGCTACTGGGCGCACACAAGCCGGCGCAGCCGCCCTGTGCAGGAGGGCGACCGCGCCGGGTGTGGGGGGTGGTCCTTGGCGGAACTAGTGGGCGACCTTGTGCAGAGCCTTGTCCATAGCGGCAGCGAGCCCGTTGGCCCACAACTGCTCCACACGAGCCCGCTCATTCGCGTCCGGGTTCGCGTTCGTGCAGGACGTGCCGGGCCCGCCGCCCGACATCAGCTCGCTGCACGGCCCCTCGTAGTGGTCCGGCAGCCCGAGGACATGCCCCGTCTCGTGCGCGGTCACGCGAGTCGAGTCGTACTCCTTGTTCTGCTGGTAGTCGAGGAAGATGTAGCCGTTGCCGTGACCGTCGGTCGAGGCGTACGAGCCGCGCGAGTCGTTGCCCTCGCGGTAGGTGAAGTCGGCGTTGGAGCCCTCCTGGAGCTTCACGTTGGACACCGAGCTGTTCCATATCTCGGTGCTGCGGGCTATCTGCGCGCTGAACGTGGGCGCCGCGGACGCGTCGTACGTGACGGTGACCGCCGCCGCCTTCGGGTGCGCGGCACGCTTCTCGGCGACCGACTTCAGGACGGCCTGGAAGAAGGCCCGACTGGCGTCGGAGTCGGCCGACTTGGCGACGTAGCCTGCCTGCGCGGGGGCCGGGGCCGCCGTCGCCGGAGCGACCGTGCCGAAGCCGAGGGCCGCGACACCGAGACCGACTGCCATCGCCGAACGGGCGGACAGGGAAAAGGACATACGCATCGATGACTCCTAGGTGGGGGGTGAGTCGTCAAGGCGAGTGTCGGCGCCTGTGCGGCGGCTGTGATGATGGCAACCGGTGATAGCACAGCCCTATCAGGGCCCCGATTAGCAAGCTTCAGGGGGGATTTGTGCGGCTGGTGAAAGCTTTGATTCCGCTTTAGTCTCCGAGGGCATGGACCTCGAGGTGAGACACCTCCGCGCGCTGTGCGCCATAGCCGACACCGGCAGTCTGCACCGGGCAGCCCGCCAGCTGGGCGTCGCCCAGCCGTCGCTCAGCACACAACTGCGGCGGATCGAGCAGGAGCTGGGCGGCGCACTGTTCGTGCGCGCGAGATCCGGCTGCCGCCCCACCCCGCTCGGCCGTCTGGTCCTCAGCCGGGCCCGCCCGCTGGTGGCCGATATGCGTGCCCTGGTCGCCGAGGCGAGGGCGGCCGCGATGGGCGGCCCGGAGCTGCGGGTCGGCTCGACGGCGAGCAAGGCCCTGGCGGGCTGGCTGCGCCGACTGCGCGGCCACGGCCAGGACCCGACCCTCCATATGAACGTCTCCCCGAACGCCCTGCTCCGCATGGTCGCCGACGGCCAGCTGGACGTCGCTTTCGTGCACGAGGTGGAGGGCTCTCCCCTGCGCATACCCCCCGAACTGCGCCTCCGCGTGTTGATGGAACGCGAGCCGCAGTTCGTGTCGCTGCCGACCGACCACCCGGCCGCCGCGAAGTCGGAGGTCACCCTCCCCGACCTGGCCGACGACCGCTGGATGGTCGACCCGACGGTCGACGGAGAGTGGGACGCCGTGCAGCGGATGTTCCGCGCGGCCGGCGTCAACCCCCATGTCCTGCACGGCGACTACTACACGGCGGACGCCCTGGTCGCCACCGGCGAGGTGGTCGCCGTCTGCCAGCCGACCCACGCCGACAGCCCCACCATGGCGGTACGGCGCCTGCACGGCGACCCGCTCGGCGTACGCCTGCTCCTCGCGGCCCGTACGGAGACGGACCTGGACGGCGTCTATCCCGCGCTGGAGGAGGCGTACTGGGAGGCGGCGCGGCAGGCACCGGCGTACCGGGAGTGGCTGGAACGCGACGGCGAGCGGCATCCGTCGGGTCAACCCCGCGCCTTGCGGAGGATCGTTACGTCATCCTCGTGCAGGTGACGGAGGGCGAGTCCGAGGGCCGGCAGGCGCAATGATCGATCTGCTCAGCCGCTCTCCCGACAAGGGGATTTTCATGCGTCGTACCGCCACCGTCCTGCTCGGCACTCTCGCCCTCGCCGGAGCCATGGCCCCGGCCGCCAACGCCGTGCCGGACCCGGTGGGCACCGTCACCTGCCTCGCCGAGACCCCGGCCGCAGTGACCGGGCTCGTCGACCCGGCCGCCCTGCTCGACCCCGCCGCGCTCCTGGACCCGGCCGCGGCCCCGGGCGTGAGCTGCCTCGCTCCCTGAGCTCTACGCACACACAGGCGGGCCGCTCTCGCGAGGAGGGCGGCCCGCATGCGTATGGGTGCGTAGGCAATCACGCGCCTCAGATGCCGATGTCGCAGCCGTCCTTGCGCCAGACCGCCACGACCGCCGGGCGGTTGATCTTTCCCTCACCGTCGGGCCAGGCGCTCAGCGGCTTCTCGGCCGTCGCGCCGTCGATCTCGCCCGGGTGCTGCACGGAGACGAGCACACGGCGGTCCTGGATGACCGGGCCGCAGGTCTCGGCGCCCTTCGGCATCGTCAGGAACTGCTTGAGCTCACCGCGCCGGTCACCGCGCGTAGCGACGCCGAAGAGGCCGTCGTGCGAGCCGAGCTGGTTGCCGTCGGTGGAGATCCACAGGTTGCCGTACGAGTCGAAGGCGACGTTGTCCGGGCAGGAGATCGGGGAGACCTGGTCCTTCGGGAAGCCGGCGAAGTAGGTTGCCGGGTCGTTCGGGTCACCCGCGACGAGGAACAGCTTCCAGGCGAACTTCTTGCTGTCGGCGCGGTTCCAGCGCTCGGTCAGCTCCAGGACCTGGCCGTGCTTGTTGGAGTTGCGCGGGTTGGCCTCGTCGGCGGCGGCGAAGCCGGTCTTGCCGCGGTTGGAGTTGTTGGTGAGGGCGACGTACACCTTGCCGGAGTACGGGTTCGGCTCGATGTCCTCGGGCCGGTCCATCTTCGTCGCGCCGACCTTGTCACCGGCGATGCGGGTGAAGACGAACACCTCTTCCGCGGTCATCCCCTCGACGTGCGAGACGGCACCGTCGGCGGTGGCGGTGGCCAGCGGGATCCACTCACCGCTGCCGTCGAACTCACCGTCGGCCGGCAGCTTGCCACTGCCGTCGATCTCGATGGCGGGGGAGTCACCGGTGAGCTTGGCGACGTAGAGCGTCCCCTCGTCGAGCAGCGAGAGGTTGTGCTCCCGCACGGCCCGGGACGACCCCTTCTTCATCCGCTTGCTGCCGATGAACTTGTAGAAGTAGTCGAAGCGCTCGTCGTCACCGGAGTAGACGACGGGCCGCCCGTCCTCGGTCAGCCGCACGGTCGCGCCCTCGTGCTTGAAGCGGCCGAGCGCGGTGTGCTTGCGCGGCTTGGAGGACGGGTCGTACGGGTCGAGCTCGACGACGTAGCCGAACCGGTGCGGCTCGTTGGGCTCCTGGGCCACGTCGAACCGCTTGTCGAACCGCTCCCACTTGCGCTCGCTCGCCCCCGTCCCCAGCCCGTACCGCTTGTCGGTCGCACGGGTGGCGTTGGCGAAGTACTGGTTGAAGTTCTCCTCGCCGTGCAGCGTGGTGCCCCACGGGGTGACGCCGCCGGAGCAGTTGTTCAGCGTGCCGAGGACCTTGGTGCCGGTCGGGTCGGCGGAGGTCTTCAGCAGGTCGGAGCCCGCGGCGGGGCCGGTGACCTTGAACTCGCTGGTGGCGGTGACGCGCCGGTTGAGCGGATGCCGCGGCACGGCGGTGAGCTTCCCGCTCTTGCGGTCCCCCTCCACGACGACGGCGGAGAGGCCGTGCGCGGCCCAGGCGACCTCGACCTGCTGCTTGGTCGGGTTGGCGGCGTCGTACCCACGGAACATGAGCACTTCGTCGGTGTACTCGTGGTTGGCGACGAGTACCTGCCGGCCGCGCTCGCCGGGCAGCGGGAGCAGGGCGAGGAAGTCGTTGTTGTACCCGAACTGCTGGGACTGCGAGTCGCCGGTCTGGTTCTCCGGGTCGAACGCGGGGGCGCCGCGCAGGATGGGCTCGCCCCAGCGGATGACGATGTTCTGCGCGTAGCCGTCCGCGACGGTCACGGTGTCGGCGGTGTTCGGCGCGACGGGCGTGAACCGCAGACCGCGGGCACCGCGGGAGAAGGTACCGCCGGTCCGCTCGGCCGCGGCGGCGTCCCCGGCAGCGGCCTCGGCGGCGTCCGCCTTCGGCGCGGCGACGGTGGTGGTGGCGCCCACGGCGGCGGCCGCGGTGACGACGGCGGCGGCGCGCAGCGTGGTACGGCGGCTGACGGCCTCGGCGATGACGTCACCGACGTACGGGTTCGTGGTGGTATTGGGCACCTCGTGGAAACAGGCGTCACCACACCGGAACCGGCAAGTCAGGGCGGCCCGGCCACCGGGATGCGAGTCACTGTTCGTGCTGATGATCGGCAACGGTATGCGCATGGTGTTTTCGTTCTCCCCTTGCTTCCCCTTTAGTGCAGCGTGGGGGACGGTAGGGGCACGTCTGTGCGGGAGCAGGGCGACAGCATGAACGCCAGGTGAACCAGAGGTAGCCGTACGCAAGTTGGGGCCGGGACCGGACTCGGCTCGATGCAGCCCTTGACGTACCGGGGGCCCTGTGTCTACCCCTCCCCAAGATCGCCATCTGGGGCCGCTAACCTTACGTGTCCGTCCTGGCCAGGGATTACGGGCATCAACTCACGCGAAGGGTTGCGCACATGGGCATTCTCACTCTCCTGCGGAACGCATTCGGCCGGTCACGCAAGACGCGTACCGCCGAAGCAGAGGGTGCGACTCCTTCGCCGGAGCCACAGCCGACGGTCCCGTCCCCGTCCCCGGAACCGCAGCCGACGGCTACGGCACAGGTCCCGGAACCGCGCGTCTCGGAACCGCCGGTATCGGACCCGGAGGGCGACGAACACGAGCTGGTCTCGGCAGCTTTCGACAACATCACGGTCCCGAAGCCGGCAGAGCCGGTGGAGACACCGGTCACGGAGGAGCCGACGGCTGCGGAGACGCCGGTCGTCGAGGAGCCGACGGCCGTGGAGACGCCGGTCGCCGAGGAAACCCCGGCTGCCGAGGAGCTCTCGGTGGTCGAGGAGCCGGTTGCCGAGGAGCCGGCGGCTGCGGAGGCGCCGGTCGCCGAGGAGACCCCGGCTGCCGAGGAGCCCTCGGTGGTCGAGGAGCCGACGGCTGCGGAGACGCCGGTTGCTGAGGAGCCCGCGGTTGCCGGGGAGCCGGTCGCCGAGGAGACCCCCGCTGCTGAGGAGCCCGCGGTGGTCGAGGAGCCGGTCGCCGAGGAGCCGGCTGTTACGGAGGCGCCTGTTACTGAGGAGCCTGCGGTCGCCGAAGAGCCGGCAGTAGTCGAGGAGCCGGCTGCGGGGACCCCGGTCGTCGAGGAGACCCCCGCTGCCGAGGAGCCCGTCGCCGAGGAATCGGCTACGCAGGCCCCGGTGGCCGAGGAGCCCATCGTCGAGGAAACCCCCGCTGCGGCTGAGCAGGTCGAGGAGACGCCGGTCGCCGAGGAGCCCGCTCCCGCGCAGGTCACGGAGCCGGAGCCCGCGGAGGCCGACGACGCACCCGCCCCCGCCGAATCCCACGACGCACCCGCGGCCGCCGACGGCGAGGACGCCCCACAGGGGCCACCCGCAGCCGACGACGAAAGCAGCACGGGTGGTGCGGGTGGGAACAACACGGCCGAAGGCGAAGCCGAGGCCGAGGCCACCGCGCCCGCAATCCTCGCCCTCGCCAAGGCCGGCCTCACCACCGCCCGCGCCAAGGTCTACCTCGTCCTCGACCGCTCCGCGAGCATGCGCCCGTACTACAAGGACGGCTCCGCCCAGGCCCTCGCCGACCAGACCCTCGCCCTCGCCGAGCACCTGGACCCCGACGCCCCGAACACCTCCGTCCACGTCGTCTTCTTCTCCACCGAGGTCGACGGCACCACCGACCTCACCCCCGCCTCCGCCGAGGACGCCGTCGACACCGCGCACGCCGGCCTCGGCCGCATGGGCCGTACCAGCTACCACGCCGCCGTCGAAGCCGTCCTCGCCCACTACGACAAGAACGCCACCCCCGGCTCCCCCGCCCTCGTCGTCTTCCAGACCGACGGCGCCCCCGACGCCAAGACCCCGGCCACCCAAGCCCTCACCGACGCCGCGAAGTCCCACCCCTCGGTGTTCTTCTCCTTCGTCGCGTTCGGCGACCACGACAACAAGGCCTTCGACTACCTCCGCAAGCTGAAGACCGACAACACGGCCTTCTTCCACGCGGGCCCGACCCCCCTGGAGCTCACGGACGCGGAGCTCTACGACGGCGTACTGATCGACTGGCGCCCGTAACCGCTGATCACCCCCGGCCGCCCCTTCCCACCCCGTAAAACGGGAAGCGGGCGGCCCACCCATGTCGGCTACGATTTCAAGGTTCGCAAAACCAGCAACAGCACCGACCTGGGAGCAGCCCCCGATGGCTCGACACCTCATCACCAGCGCCCTTCCGTACATCAACGGAATCAAGCACCTGGGCAACATGGTGGGGTCCATGCTCCCGGCGGACGTGTACTCCCGGTACCTCCGCCAGCGCGGCCACGACGTCCTCTACATCTGCGCGACGGACGAGCACGGCACCCCCGCCGAGCTGGCCGCCAAGGAGCAGGGTCTGCCGGTCGACGAGTTCTGCGCGCAGGCGCACGACGCCCAGAAGGCGGTCTACGACGGCTTCGCGCTGGCCTTCGACTACTTCGGCCGCAGCTCCAGCCCGCAGAACGTCGAGATCACCCAGCACTTCGCCCGCAAGCTCAACGAGAACGGCTTCATCGAAGAGCGCGCCATCCGCCAGGTGTACTCCCCGGCCGACGGCCGCTTCCTCCCGGACCGCTACGTCGAGGGCACCTGCCCCCACTGCGGCTACGACAAGGCCCGCGGCGACCAGTGCGAGAACTGCACCCGCGTACTCGACCCGACGGACCTGATCAACCCCCGGTCCGCGATCTCGGGCTCCACGGACCTGGAGGTGAGGGAGACCAAGCACCTCTTCCTCCTCCAGTCCAAGCTGCAGCGCGAGGTCATGGAGTGGGTGGCCCGCCACGACGGCGTATGGCCGCACCTGGCCTCCTCCATCGCCCACAAGTGGCTGACCGAGGGCCTGCACGACCGTGCCATCACCCGTGACCTGGACTGGGGCGTCCCCGTACCGGCGGACACCTGGCCGGAGCTCGCGGCCGAGGGCAAGGTCTTCTACGTCTGGTTCGACGCCCCGATCGAGTACATCGGCGCGACGAAGGAGTGGTCGGACCAGGACCCGGAGAACCGGGACTACAAGTCCTGGTGGTACGACGTGGACGACACCGTCCGCTACACCGAGTTCATGGCGAAGGACAACGTCCCCTTCCACACCGTGATGTTCCCGGCCACCGAGCTCGGCATCCGCGAGCCGTGGAAGAAGGTCGACTTCGTCAAGGCCTTCAACTGGCTGACGTACTACGGCGGAAAGTTCTCCACGTCCCAGAAGCGCGGTGTCTTCACCGACCAGGCCCTGCAGATCCTCCCGGCCGACTACTGGCGCTACTTCCTGATCGCCAACGCGCCCGAGTCGGACGACTCGTCCTTCACCTGGGAGCACTTCACCGCCACGGTCAACAAGGACCTCGCCGACACCCTCGGCAACTTCGTCAACCGCGTCCTGTCCTTCTCCCGCAAGCGCTTCGGCGACGACGTCCCCGCGGGCGGCGAGCCGGGCGAGGCGGAGGCGAAGCTGGGCGAGCAGATCGCCGAGCTGCTCGCCGAGTACGAGGGGCACATGGAGGCCCTCCAGTTCCGCAAGGCGGCGGCGGCGCTGCGCGCCCTGTGGTCGGCCGGCAACTCCTACCTGGAGGAGAAGGCCCCCTGGCTGGAGATCAAGACCGACAAGGACGGCGCCGCCCTCACCCTCCGCACCGCGATGAACCTGATCCACCTGTACGCGGTGGTCTCGGAACCGTTCATCCCGGCGACGGCGAAGACGATGCGCGAGGCTTTCGCCCTGAGCGACGACACCGCCACCTGGGTCGGCGCCGACGAGGCGAAGTCCCTGACCTCCGTCCCCGCCGGCACCCCCTTCACCGTCCCGCCGGTCCTCTTCGCGAAGCTCACGGACGAGGACCTGGAGACGTACAAGGAGCGCTTCGGCGGCGAGTAGGAACGGAACGAGACAGGGCGAACGGGCCCGGAACCTGCCTCACCGGCTGGTTTCCGGGCCCGTTCGCCTCTGCCGTTCAGCCTCCGTACGCAAGCGCCAGGGCCCCGACCACGGGGGCGGCGTAGACCAGCGGGAACGGGATGTGGGCGTACCACCGGGCACGCGCCACGGTCACGGCGGCCCCGAGGAAGTACAGCACCAGCCCCACCCCCGCCAGCACCCCGATCACCGGCACGAACAGCCCGACCACCAGCCCCACGGCCCCGGCGACCTTCGCCAGGCCGAGCCAGGTCCACCACGACCGGGGCACGGAGTAGTCGGTGAGGGCCTGCACGATCCACTGGGCCCGCATGAGCAGGACGGCGCCGGAGAAGCCTGCCATCAGGGCGGCGACGAGGGTCACGACGACATACGCGGTCTGCATGGAAACTCCTGGTCAGGTGCAGTCGGAGCCGCGCGGCCGGTGCCGCGCGGCGGGTCCACTGCCTCCCTGACGCCGCCCGCCGCGAAAGTGTGACGGCACTCCGGGGAGATCCGCGGCCGTCAGTACAGCGCCCCGGCCCCGGTCGTCGTCGCCAGCTCCGTGACCAGGTTCTTCGCGGACGTCTGCAGCCCTGCCGTGAGCGCCGGCTTCCAGTTCACCGTCGTCTTGATCTTCTTCGAGCTCGCGGCGTTGTACGCGGCCACGAGGTCGGTCGCCGTGCCGTTGACGAGGTTGCCGCCGCCGGCGATCGAGCCGGTGCCGTCGCCGCTCAGGAGCTTGGCGGGCTTGGCGCCCGACGGGAGCTTCCAGGCGTTGTGCTCGGCGACGACCTGGGCCTTGGCGCGGGAGTCGATGCTGTACTTCGGCGTGTAGCCGTTGAGCGCGGTCGTGTCGTAGACGTTGTTGTAGAGGTGGATCTGGCCGATGCGGGCCAGCGGCGCCCGCTGCACGATGCCCTTCCACACGTTGTGGTGGATGGTGACGCGCAGCTTGCCGGTGCTGTCGGTGTCGCTGCTGCCGATCAGCATCGTCTTGTCGTGGTTGCTGAACAGGTTGCGCTCGACGGTCACCAGGTCGGAGCCGTTGGTGATGTCGAGGGCGCCGTCGTGGACCTGGTACTTGCGGCCGAAGTAGGACTTCTCGGAGCTGTCGAAGGTCGGCGCGTCGGTGAAGGTGTTGTGGTCCGCCCACACATTGGTCACCCCGCGCAGGGTGACGGAGTCGTAGTTGGAGTTCCACTCACCGGACGAGCCGTCGGTGGGGTCCCACTGCGGGAAGCAGTCCTGGGTGTCGGCGAAGGTGAGGTTGCGGACGATGACGTTCTTGACGTTCTGCACGTGGAGGCTGCCGCCCCTGATGCCGGCGTTGGTGCCCGGGACGCCCACGATCGTGGTGTTGGCGGGCACCCGGAAGACGATGTTCTTCTTCTGCTTGTCGGCGGCGGCCTTGCGGGCGTTCTCCTGGGTGCCGGACGGCGCCTTCTTGCCGTAGGTCGCCGGGTCGTAGGCCCTGAGGTAGGCGGAGAGCGAGTAGCCGGTGCCGGAGGCGTAGTCGGCGCAGGTCAGCTTCTTGCCGGCGTCGGAGGTGTTGGCGTCGATGGTGCCCTTGACCTTGATGATCCGGGGCGTGGTGTCGGAGACCGAGCCCAGCGCCTTCACGAGCTGCGCGCGGGTGCTGACGGTGAAGGTGTGCGCGGAGTCGGCCTTCGCGCCGCCCGTCGTACCGGATCCCGAGGCCGCCCAGCCGTCCTTCGCGGGCAGCGACTGGTGGTACAGGTCGACCGCGCCGGCGTTCGCGTTCGCGTTCAGCACGAGCACACCGGCACCGACGCCGGCCGCCGCGACGGCGGCGGTGACGACGAGGGTGCGGCGCTTGCGGAGGGAACGGCGGTGGGTGGGGCGGTGGGAAGGGGCTGCCACGAATTGAGTCCTTACGTGCTTCGGTGAGGCTCGCGCACCGGCGAGCGGGCCCGCGTGAGCGGGCTTCCGATTCCTTCGTGGTCGCGGAGATCGGAAAGGTTGCCGTGGATTTTTTGGCTGAATGGTGGTCAAGTCGCGGACATCACGCGGATGTTGCCCATTGGGTTGGCATCGATCGCCCCCCACCGCCACCATGTCCCCCTTCACGACCGTATGGTTTCCGCCATGGCAGTCCCTGAGGTCATCCCGATCGCCTATGAGCCGCACGGCCGGACCGAGGCGATCGGCTGTTACGCAGACGGGCAGTTCATGGGGTCGGTCATCTACGCCTTCCCCAAGGGGTTCGACCTCGACACCGGCTGGGAAGAGCACAAACGCCTCTACTCGGTCCTGCACACCTTCGACTCCGAGGGCAGGTACCGCGACTCGGAGATCTGGTGCGCGGGCACCTGGGCCGAGCAGCAGCGCGCCCCGCACGGCCCCGACTCGGTGCTCGCCCGCGCCCGGGCCCACCTCGCGACCCGGCTGCGCAGCCTCCCGCGCCGTACGTACACGGACATCGCGATCCGCCCCTTCCAACTCACCGTCGACGGCGTGCTGTTCGGCCTGGTGACGGGGGAGGACGAGGACGAGGCGTGGGCCGAGCTCCATCCGGACAACCTGGGCTTCGGCGCGCCCTGGGACGGTTCGTACGACACCTGATCGTTTACGCCTCTATGCCTGGACACCCCCAAGGCGCTATACATTGCGAAGATCACGCAAGGCCATCAAGTGGGGGGATCCATTCATGGCACTCTTCGGGAACGCGCACACCATCGACCAGGGGCAGGCGCAGCAGGACTTCGCCCGCCTGCTGGGCCACGGGGAGCAGGTGCACGCCGCGTACCTGCTGATACGCGACACCATCCTGTTCACCGACCGCCGCCTCATCCTGGTCGACAAGCAGGGCATCACCGGCAAGAAGGTGGAGTACCACTCCATCCCTTACCGCAGCATCACGCACTTCGCGGTCGAGACCGCCGGCACCTTCGATCTGGACGCCGAGCTGAAGATCTGGGTCTCGGGGACGCCTACGCCGATCGAGAAGACGTTCACCAAGGGCGTCGACATCTACGAGGTGCAGGCGATCCTGACGCAGTTCGTGGCCAAGTAGCCACACCTGTACGGCGGCATGTTGGCACCGCGCTGATCCGGGTACGGACGCGATAATCGGGGCCACCATGCCGCCGCTTCCGCACCACGACCTGGTGACCGACGTCCTCACCGTCGGCGCCCGCTACCCGCTCGTCCTGGCCGGCGACAGTGCTGTCCAGGCACACGGCCTGACCGCGCGGCGTACGGCATCGGTGGAGGTGGCGACCGAGCACCCCGAGCCCATGGACCAGATCGCGGCGATGGTCCGTCACGGCCTGACGGAGCGGGGCTGGCAGGTACGCCCCCTGGAGACCGACCCGCTCGCCTCCCGCCTGCTCGTCACGGACCCCGACGCGGGTGAGGAACGTACGGTCGACCTGCTCAAGGAAACCCTCTGGCGCCCCGCGGTGATGACCGGCCTCGGCCCGGCCCTCTCCCTGGAGGACCTGATCGGCACGAAGGTCCGCGCCCTGACCGACCGCGGCGCCGCGCGCGACGTCGTCGACGTCTATGTGGCCGCGGGCCACTGGAGCTACCCCGACCTGGAGGAGCGGGGCCGCCGCCACGCCTGGGACGAGCTGGGCCTGGCGGACCTCCAGTCCCGGCTGGAGGCGACGGAGCTGTTGGACGACCGGGAGTTCACCGCCCGGGGCCTCGACGAGGAGTCGGTGCCGGTATTCCGCCGGTGGGTTCGTGCGTGGGCGGACGACATCGCGGAGCGGCTGCTGGAGGAGGAGGCGCTCAGTCCGCCGACGGACGAGTGACGCCCCGGTTCCGGCCACGGCCAAGTCCCCTCGCAGCCTCCCGTCCTGACCCCCTTCACCTGCGTGAACACCGCCCCCGCGCACGCCTGACCCCTGATAAGATCCGGCCACTTGTGCGAGGGCACGGGCCCTCGTAGGGGAGGGAACCTCACGTGGGCAGACACGCCCTGAGACGGGGCGGGCTGGCCGCCGCCGTCTCCTCACTCGCGGTCGCCGTAGCGGCCGCGTCCGTCGTCGTCCTGTCGGAGGGCGGCGGCTCCGCGGAAGCGGCCGAAGCCGACACCACCGCGATCACGCTGGTCGACCCCAGCACCACCACGCCGCGCACCGACCGCCCGTATGTCGCGGGCGACACCGGCTTCCTGCACCGGCAGACCGGCAAGACGGGGATGCTGTGGACGGACTACGCGACGGGTAAGACGGTCACGGTCAAGAGGTTCGACGGCAGCGTCTACGTCCCGTCCTCGGCCTGCTCCATCGACGCCGAGTGCCGTACCGCCTGGTTCGGGTCGGACAGCGATCTGGTCGCCCTGGGGCCGGCGTCGATGACGTACGCGTCGTCCGTCACCCTCTGGGACCCGGCCACGGGCACGACCAAGGGCCTGAGCTGGAACGGCTCCACCACCGACGGCTACTACCGGGGCCTGGCCGGAGACACGGTCGTCACCGGCCACGCCCTGATCGACTTCGTCGACGGTGCGAAGCGCGTCCGCAAGGTGACCGGCGAGGGGACGAACCTCCAGGACAGGGAGGTCGTCGCCGCGGACTCCAAGGGCGTGCTCTGGGCGCGCAGCGGCGAGATCGACTACATCGACATCGAGTCTGCCGTGAATGCCGGGGCGTTCACGGGCGCCACCGCCGCCGATCACCATGTGATGGACGCGGACCGCATCGGCTGGTACGACGACGACACCGCCGTACTGCATCTGAAGTCCCGCACCGACCTCACCGCCGCCGAGCAGGTCGTCGCCCTGCCCGCGCACCCGGGCACGCTCGACGGCGACCCGGTCCTGGTCGGCGACTGGCTGCTGCTGCCGCTGTCGTCCAGCTCGCTCGGCTCCAAGTTGCTCGCGGTCAATGTGAACGATCCCTCGGTGCAGCAGACCCTGCTGGCGAGCGCCGGCGCGTACACGCTGGCGGCCCGCGACAAGAGCGCGCTGGTCTCCGGCGGCACCGACGCCAACGACTGGTGGGTGCAGCGGGTGCGCCAGGCCGAGGACGGCACGCTGAAGCTGGAGAAGGTCCGGCAGGCCCCGGCGGTGGAGAACGCCAAGACGGGCATCGCGCTCAGCCGCGGCAGCCTGCGCGTCGCCGAGGACGACCCGGCCAGTACCACCACGGACACCACCTCGGTACGCACCCTCACCACCGACGGCTCCGCCGTGCTGACGGCGTCCGCCGCCACGGAGAGCGGCTCGATGTACGGGCCGGTCTGCCCGTACGCGGGGACCACCTGTGCGGCGCTGTGGGGCAACCTCTCCGCCGAGGACGTCTACCTGGACCTGAACGGCGGCACCGACGAGGGCGAGAGCCTCGGCGACGACCGGCTCAAGGCCATCGGCGGCCACTACCTGGACTTCGGCGGCCAGGGCGGCGCGATCGTGGACGTCTCCGACGACTACGCCGTCTACAACTCCGGCGGCACCACGCCGACGCAGTACGTGGGCGAGTTCGGCCAGGGCGAGAAGCTGAAGCGGACCGTCCGCGCAGCCGCCCTGAACGGCTCGACCCTCTGGAGCGCCACCACCACCGCCGGCAAGCTCACCTCGTACAGCATCCCGCTGGCGAAGACGCTCTCCACGGTGACCGTGCCGGGCCTGGCCTGTGTGCCGAGCGAACTGCAGGCGGCGGGCCGTTGGGTGTACTGGGCCTGCGGGGCGGACTCGGCCGGTGTGTACGACACCAAGGCCGGTACGTCGAAGGCGGTCGCCCCCGGTGACGTGCTGCTCGGCGACGGCTTCACCGTCCGCCACGACCACGCCGCCCACACCCTGGTCCTCACCGAGGCGGCCACCGGGAGCACCCGGGTGATCGCCTCCGACCTGGCGGCCAACGGCCTGACGGCGGACCGCCGTTACCGCTGGACGGTCGACGAGTACACCGGCCTGGTCGCCTGGTTCGACGACTACGAGCGCACCCACGTCACGACCACCGGCATCGCCCCGTCCGCCGTGACGGCCTTCGAGACGTCGGCCGGCAGCTCTGTGGCCCCGAACATGCCCTTCGAGGCCGACTGGGTGCTGTCCCGCCCGGTCACCTCCTGGTCGCTCACCCTCACCTCCGTGCAGAGCGGCGCGACCGGCAAGGCCACCCGCACGCTCACCGGCGGCGCGACCCCGGACCGGGTGTCGGTGTCCTGGAACGGCAAGACGGCCGACGGGAGTTACTTCCCCAACGGCTGGTTCAAGTGGACGCTGAAGGCGACCGGCCTCGCCGCCGCCACGGAGAACACGGTCACCACCGGCGAGGCCTTCCTCCATCGCGGAGCGCCGGTCCGCCGCGACTTCGTCAGCCCCGACGGCCCGGACGGCCGCGGTGACCTGCTCACCCTGAACTCCTCCGGCGGCCTGACCTTCCAGAGCGGCACCGGCACCGGCAAGTTCGGCGACAAGTACACCGGCACCGGCTGGGCCACCACCGTCACGGCCGTCCCCTTCGGCGACCTGAGCGGCGACCGCTGCAACGACGTCCTCGTGCGGTACAGCAGCGGCGCGCTGCGCCTGTACAAGCCGGGCTGCAATGCCGCGGTCAAGCCGTCGACGTCGTACACGACCCTCGCGACCAGCGGCTGGACGCAGTACAACGTGCTGACCTCGCCGGGCGACGTCAGCGGTGACGGACGGCCGGACCTGGTCGCGCGGAACTCGTCCACCGGAGCGGTCTACCTCTACAAGGGCACGAGCGACGGCAAGCTGTCCGCCCGTGTGAAGCTCTACGACAACTGGAAGGGCTACAAGAAGATCGTCGGCGTCGGGGACATCACCGGTGACGGCAAGCCCGACCTCCTCGCCCAGGACACCGCGAACACCCTGTGGCGCTACAACGGCAAGGGCGACGGCACCTTCGCCGCCCGGGTGAAGCTGTTCGCGAACTGGGGCGGCAACTACAACGCCGTCGTCGGCGTCGGCGACATCACCGACGACGGCAACCCGGACCTCGTCTCCCGCGACACCAGCGGCAACGTGTGGCGCAACAGCGGGGACGGGAAGGGGTCGTTCGGCTCGCGAGCGCAGATCGCGAGCGGATGGAGCGGCTACAAGTCCCTGACCTGACAGGGCCTTTGATGGAGGGGGGCGGTCCTTCGGGGCCGCCCCCCTTCCGCGTTCACGCTCGTGTCGTCGCCGTCTCCGGGAGCGACGGCGCGGCCGTCCGCGTCCGGTGGATGAACGCCACGCCGCACACCGCGAGGACGGAGGCCGCGGAGAGGGTGTACAGGCCCCCGTTGGTGCTGCCGGTGGTGTCCTGGAGATAGCCGAAGAGGGTCGGCGAGACGAAACCGCCGAGGTTCCCTATGGAGTTGACCAGGGCGAGCCCCGGCGCCGCGATCCTCAGATCGAGCCCCGACTGGGCCATCGGCCAGAACAGCGTGGCCGCGCACTTCCCCCCGACCGCGGCCAGCGTGAGCGCGGCGAGGCCGAACCACGGGGAGCCGAGGGTGGCCAGGAAGGTGCCGACCGCCGACAGGACGAGGGCGATCGCCAGGTACGGGCGGCGGTCCGGGGCGCGGTCGGTGAAGTGGGCCATCGTGTACATCGCGATCACCGCGCAGATCCACGGCACGGCCGTGAGCAGGCCCACCTGGAAGGGCGACAGCCCGCCGATGTCGTCGACCAGGCTCGGCAGCCAGAAGGTGATCGCGTACCCGGTGAGGGCCATCGCGAAGAACACCGCGGTCAGCAGGGCGACCTGGGGGTGCAGGATCAGCTTCAGCCGGGACGTCCTCGGGGCACGGTCGCGCGCCTCCTTGTCCCGGGCGACGGCCTCGCCGAGCGCGTCCTTCTCCTCCTGGGTGAGCCAACGGGCGTCCTGGATGCGGGAGACGAGGAAGAAGCCGGCGATGAATCCGACCAGGATCGAGAAGGCCCCCTCCAGCGCGAACATCCAGCGCCAGCCGGCGATCCCGCCCGCGCCGTGCAGTTCCAGCAGCGCGCCCGTGATGGGCCCGGTCACGATGTACGCCGTGGCCGAGCCGCCCAGGAAGATCGCGCTCGCCCGGCCTCGGCTGGAGTCGGGCAGCCACTGGGTGAAGTAGAGCAGCACACCGGGGAAGAAGCCGGCCTCCGCGACGCCGAGCAGGAAGCGCAGGGCGTAGAACATCCACACGCTGTGGATGAAGCACATCGCCACGATCACCGCGCCCCAGGTGATCATGATGCGGGTCAGCCAGACCCGGGCGCCGAAGCGCTCGAGGAGCATGTTGCTGGGCACCTCGAACAGGGCGTACCCGATGAAGAACAGCCCCGCGCCGAGGCCGTAGGCCGTGGCGCTCACGCCGACGTCGGCCCGGAGTTCGTCCTGGACGAAGCCGACGTTCGTCCGGTCCATCTGGTTGACCAGCAGCATCAGGACGAGGATCGGCAGCATCCGGCGCAGGAACTTGCCGACGGCGCGGCGTTCGGCGTCGGGTATCACCGACGCCTGGGCGGCTTCCGACATCGTTGTCTCTCCTAGGTCGTACACATACATGAACCTGGATCACGTAGGCGGGCCCGGGGAACGTTACGGAGGCATCTCTTCAGGGTCAACGGCTTGAGCGGATGTCCATACATGTGAATGCGGGGCGGACGTGTGTGCACACATCCGCCTCGCACCTCGTACGTCCGCCGGTCAGGTTCCGGTGTTGGTGGCCTCGGGGTCGACGCCCATCGTGATCGTCGCGACGACGCCCTTGGCGATGTCGTTCTTCTTGTACTTCAGCTTCAGCAGGCCGCCCTCGGTCCCGTTGTCCGGGTAGATGGTGTCCTCGTCGAGCGTGGTGCGGGTGGTGGTGTTGGTGGAGTACGGCTCCACCTCCGCGGACGCCAGCACGGACTCCTCGTCGAAGAAGAACTGACCGGTGTGACAGGTGTTGCCGCCCTCGTACCCCGCGTCCGTCCAGGTGCCGCTCACATGCACCTTGGTGTGGATGTGGACGCAGCGGCCCTGGTACCAGCCGGGGAAGATCGTCCTGAACTCCACCACGCCGTTGCGGTCCGTCTTCCAGGTGCCGCGCAGGTAGCGCTCGTCGTCCGTCGGCTCCTCGTGGCCGCCACCGCCGCCACCCGGCTCGCCCGAGGGCTCCCCGGACGGGGGTTCGCCCGTCGGCTCACCGGACGGCGGGGTGCCGCCCCCACCGCCACCGCCGCTGCCCATGGCCTCGTATCCCGAGTAGACGCCCAGCGCGTTGCAGTGCCAGATGTCGACCGCGGCGTTCCTGATGGGCTTGCACGTCTCGGAGTCGATCACCTTGAGGCGGAGGGTGAGCGGGATGCCCTCCTCGTCCTCGGTCACGTCCTTACGGAGCTTGTCCGCGTCGATGTAGTAGGGGCCCTCGGTCGTCTCGGAGGTCAGCTTGTAGCAGACCTCCGAGCTCGACGCGCCGGCACTCGCGGTCGCGGACCCGCCCTTCGCTGCGGACTCACCCGCGAAGGCGCCCGCCGCCAGCGTGCCGCCCACGCCCACCGCGACGGCGGCTCCCGCACCGGCGACGACGACCTTGCGTCGCGTGAGGTCCCGCTTGTGTTTCGGCCCTTCGGCCGTGTGGTTTCCCGTCATGCGCAAGGAAGCTAGGGACCGCGCCTGTCAGGAGGTTAGGCAAGAGCTGGGTGACAGCCCTGCATGAGCGCCGTAAACGAAAGTGGCTCGGAACCGGTGTCGGTTCCGAGCCACCTACGGCTGCAAAGACCTGAAAGACCTACTTCGGCTGCGGCTTGCGCACCGTCAGGTGCAGCTCCTTCAGCCGCGCCTCCTCCAGCTCCGTCGGCGCGCCCATCATCAGGTCCTGGGCGTTGCCGTTGAGCGGGAAGGCGATGGTCTCGCGGATGTTCGGCTCGTCGGCCAGCAGCATGACGATGCGGTCGACGCCGGGGGCGATGCCGCCGTGCGGCGGGGCGCCGAAGCGGAACGCGCGCAGCATGCCGGCGAACTTCTCCTCGACGGTCTCACGGTCGTAGCCCGCGATCTCGAAGGCCTTCAGCATGATCTCCGGCTCGTGGTTCCGGATCGCGCCGGAGGACAGCTCGACGCCGTTGCAGACGATGTCGTACTGCCAGCCCAGGATGTCCAGCGGGTCCTGGGTCTCCAGGGCCTCAAGACCGCCCTGCGGCATGGAGAACGGGTTGTGCGAGAAGTCGATCGCGCCGGTCTCCTCGTCCTTCTCGTACATCGGGAAGTCGACGATCCAGCAGAACCGGAAGACGCCCTCCTCGAAGTGCCCGGCCCGCTTGGCGGCCTCGACCCGCACCGCGCCCATGATCTTCGAGACCTCGTCGAACTCGCCCGCACCGAAGAACACGGCGTGACCGGCGGCAAGCTGGAGCCGCTTGGTCAGCTCGGCGACGTTGTCCTCGGTGAGGAACTTCGCGATCGGACCGGTCAGCGAGCCGTCCTCCGCCACACGGACCCAGGCCAGGCCCTTGGCGCCCTGCGAGACCGCGAAGTCACCGAGCTGGTCGAAGAACTTCCGGGGCTGGGCGGAGACGTCCGGCACCGGCAGCGCGCGCACGTGCTTGCCGGCGAACGCCTTGAACTCCGAGCCCTCGAAGATGTCGGTGATGTCGACGAGCTCCAGCTGGGCGCGCAGGTCCGGCTTGTCGGAGCCGTACTTCAGCATCGCCTCACGGAACGGGATCCGCGGGAAGGGGGACGTGACGTGACGGCCGTTGCCGAACTCCTCGAAGAGCTCGGTCATGAGCTGCTCGATCGGCTGGAAGACGTCCTCCTGCTCGACGAAGCTCATCTCGACGTCGAGCTGGTAGAACTCGCCCGGCGAGCGGTCGGCGCGCGCGTCCTCGTCGCGGAAGCAGGGCGCGATCTGGAAGTAGCGGTCGAAGCCGGAGATCATCAGCAGCTGCTTGAACTGCTGCGGGGCCTGCGGCAGGGCGTAGAACTTGCCCGGGTTCAGACGGGAGGGGACGACGAAGTCGCGGGCGCCCTCGGGGGAGGTCGCGGACAGGATCGGCGTCGCCATCTCGTTGAAGCCCAGCGCCGTCATCTTGTGGCGGATCGCCGAGATCACCGACGTGCGCAGCAGGATGTTCTTGTGCATGCGCTCGCGGCGCAGGTCCAGGAAGCGGTACTCCAGGCGCCGCTCCTCGTTCACCCCGTCCTCGGTGTTGATCGTGAACGGCAGCGGGGCGGCCGCGCCGAGCAGCTCGACCTCGCCGACCTCGACCTCGATCTCGCCGGTGGGCAGCTCGGGGTTGATGTTCTCGGCGCCACGGGAGACGACCTTGCCGTCGACCCGGACCGTGGACTCCTTGGAGACCTTGTCCAGGGCCTCGTACGCGGGCGTGCCGGGGCGGGCGACGAGCTGCGTGATGCCGTAGTGGTCGCGCAGATCGATGAAGAGGATGCCGCCCAGGTCGCGCCGATTGTGCAGCCAGCCACTCAGCCGGACGTCGGTGCCGACGTCAGAGGAGCGGAGCTCGCCGCAGGTGTGGGACCTGTACCGATGCATCGTCGTTCATCCAGTCTTCGCGGATCGGGGGGCGTGTTTCACGTGAAACTTCCCCCAAGCCTACCGGGGACCCCAAGATCGGCTCCCCACCATTTGGCGGGCTCCGGGCCCCATGCCGACCAGATGCCCCGTACAGCTTCGGTGGCAGTGTGCGATCACCTCTTCTTACAGTGGGGCAATGCGCACTGGTGAGGCCCTGCCCGCCGTGGGGGAGGTTCTGGCCGCCCTCGCGACCGGACTGTGGCACTGGAACACCGCCACGGGACTGGTCACGGTCGACGCGGAGGCGGCACGGCTGCTCGGGCTGCCCGCCGAACAGGCCACTCTCAGCCAGGCCCAGGTGCGCTCCCGCCTGCACCCGGTCGACTGGAACGAGATCAGCGGAGTGATCCAGCTCGCCGTCGCCGAGGGCACCCTCGGCGAGGCGCGGGTGCGGATCATGGACGAGCGGGGCCGGGTCATCCGGGTCGGCCGCAGCCGCTTCCACGCCTCCTTCGACCGTGAGAAACGGTCGTACGAGGTGACCGGCTCCCTCCAGGAGGTCACCGAACCGACGCCGGGCACCCCCGCCGGGCGTACGGCGGTCACCGGCGACTGGCGGCGCTCACGGGAGGCGTTCCTGCTGGACGCGGGCCGGGCGCTGGCCGAGGCGCGGTCCACTGCGGAGGTGCTGCGGGTCGCGGCCGGCCTGTCGATGCCGGGCTTCTCACCGGACGGC
The DNA here is from genome assembly GCF_004028635.1 of Streptomyces cyaneus. GTDB lineage: Bacteria > Actinomycetota > Actinomycetes > Streptomycetales > Streptomycetaceae > Streptomyces > Streptomyces cyaneus. The sequence continues at coordinate 554,101 of NZ_RQJW01000007.1, forward strand.
CTCGCGGTGTTCGGCGTCACGGGCGACCGCCTGACGATCATCGGCCACCACGGCCACCAGCCCGGCGACGAGGGCCCCTTCACACACATGGCCCTGGACACGGACTACCCGGCCGCCGAGGTCGTCCGCACCGGCCGTGCCGTCTACCTCTCCTCACCCGAGAAGTACAAGGAGCGCTACCCGGTCACCTGGCCGCTCGCCGCGCACTTCAACCGCCAGTCCTGGGCGTTCCTGCCGCTGACCGTGGCCGGCCGCACGATGGGGGCCTGGATGGCGGCGTTCACCTATCCGGTCGCGTTCACGCCCGACGAGCGGTCCGTGCTGACGACGGTGGCCCGCATGCTCGCCCAGGCCCTCTCGCGCGCCGAGGCCGCCGAGTCCGCTCGGGAGCTGACGGACGGCCTCCAGCGCTCGATGCTGCCCCAGTTGGGCCCCGAGATACCGGGCATGAGCGTCGCCGCCCGCTATGTGCCGACCGGCGGCGGGCTCCAGGTCGGCGGCGACTGGTACGACATGATCCCGCTGCCCAACGGCCGCTTCGCCCTGGTCATCGGGGACGTCCAGGGCCATGACGTGCGGGCGGCGGGCCTGATGGGCCAGCTCCGCATCGCGCTGCGTGCCTACGCCGCCGAGGGCCACCGCCCCGACGCGGTCCTCTCCCGCGCCTCCCGCTTCCTGCACGGGATGACGTTCGGCTCCCTCGGCTCCCTCGACGAGGACCCCTCCGAGCTGCGCTTCGCGACCTGCCTGTACGTCGAGGTCGACCCCACGACCGGCCTGCTGGACATCGCCCGCGCCGGACACCCCGACCCGGCGATCCGGATGACCGACGGCACGGTGATAGCCCGCCCGACGGCCGGCGGCCTGCCGCTCGGCATCGACCCGGACGCCGACTACCCGACGACCCGGATCACCCTGGAACCCGGCGAGACCATGCTGATCTGCACGGACGGCCTGATCGAGACCGGCGGCCACGACCTGGAGACCGGCTGGAAGCGCATCCGCGCGATCCTCGAGGAGCACGACGGCGACCTGGAGGCGCTCGCCGACGCCCTCGTCCAGGCCGTGCACGGCCCGTCCTCCCACCACACCACCGGCCCGCTCGCCGACCGGCGCGAGGACGACATAGCGGTGCTGCTGCTGTGCCGGGAGGGAGACGGGTGCGGCTGCGGCGCCCCGGTCGCTGTGCGGCCGACGATCCGCCGCACCATGATGTCGGTGGCCCAGGCGGAGCCGGAGCGAGTGGCGGTGGCCCGGCAGCAGCTGCGGGAGCTGCTGCACGACTGGGCGTCCGAGGATCAGGTGGACTCGGCCGTCCTGCTCCTGTCCGAGACGCTCACGAACGTCCTCGTCCACACCGACGCCGACGCGCTGCTCCTCGCCGAAGTCCGCGGCGAGGCGGGGGACCGCCGGATGCGCGTCGAGGTGACGGACACCAGCGACGACCTGCCGCACAAGCGCAGCCCCGGGGAACTGGCGTCGTCCGGGCGGGGCCTGATGCTGATCGAACTGCTGGCTCAGGCGTGGGGAGTGGACCCCCGGGGCGAGGGCAAGAGCATCTGGTTCGAGCTCTACGAGTCCGAGGGCGCCGATGGTGCGGGGGGAGCCGATGGCTCGGGGCCCGCCGATGGTTCGGGGCCCGCTGACGGCTCGGGGGGCTCCGGGCTCGCGTAACGGTCCTGCAGTTCGTGCAGGACGCCGAAGGCGGCCGCGGTCAGCGGTACGGCGAGCAGCATGCCGAGCACTCCGGCCACGGACGCCCCCGCGGTGATCGCCACGATGACGGCGGCCGGGTGCATCTGCACGGTCCGGCTCTGGATCATGGGCGTCAGCACATGCCCTTCCAGGACCTGCACGGCGAGCACGACGGCCAGCACCCACAGCGCGATGACGAAACCCCGGTCGGCGAGCGCGACCAGCACGGCGACCGCCCCCGAGAGGAAGGCGCCCAGGTAGGGGATGTAGGCCCCGACGAAGACGAGCGCCCCGAGCCCGACCGCGCCCGGGACGTCGAGGACGAGCAGCCCGACGGTGATGCAGAGGGCGTCGATGAGGGCGATGAAGGTGGTGCCCCGCATGAACCCTTCCACGCCCTGGAACGCCCGCCGGGCCATGGCCTCCATGACCTTCCCGGCCTCGCCCGGGACGACGGACCGCAAAGCGCCGGCGGCCCGGTCGGAGTCCCGCAGGAAGAAGAAGACCAGCAGCAGAGCGAGCACCGCCATGGCGATGGTCTCCGCGACGACACTCACCCCGCTGATGACCCCGGAGGCGGCCGTCCCCCCGAAGTCGGTGAGCAGCTCCTTGGCGTTGGAGGCGAGGTCGTCCAGCGAGGTCCCGGCGGCCCCGAAGTGCTCGGCGAGGTCCTGGGCCGCCTGCTTGAGCGAGGCGAGGATCTCGTCGCCGGTGTCGACGATCGCTGCGACGACGATGTACACGGCCCCACCGACGACGGCCACGACGGCCACGCAGGTGAGACCGGCGGCGACGGACCGGTTCACCTTGGCCTGCACCAGCCGCCGGTGCAGCGGCCCGAGCAGCGCCGTCCCGAGCAGCGCGAGCAGCACGGGCACGACGGCGGTACGGAACTCCACGGCCAGCCGGATCCCGACGTAGACGACCCCGGCGACCAACAGCACGACGACACACCAGGCGGCGAGCCGCCGGACGGGGCCGGGGAGCAGCGGGGTGGAGTTCTGCACGCTTCCAGCGGATCACGGGCGAACAGGGCTGTCGTGCGCGGGCGGCCACTTGGATGACGCCTCGTCACCTGATGTGCCAGGAGTTGGAGACATGGTCACGGGGGGTCCCAACAGGGAAGAGTGCCGCGCGGTTGAAGGCAGGATCACCGACGCGCTGTCCCGACCGACCCGTCCGCGACGCGCTCAGATGAGGGCTTCGCAGAATCGATGCTTCTGTCCACTAACGGGTGAACATCCTTTCTATGGACGTGAGTTACCCCTCTGCGTGCCTAGCTTCCGGGGCGGAGGTGATGCTCGATGAACGAGCAGAGTAAGAATCAGCGGGACGCGATCGACATCAACGACTTCGTGTTCGCAGCCACGGGAACGCGGATGCGGAGGCTGACGACGCCGGATGGGGAGCACTGGTTTCCAGCGGCGGACGTGGCGGGCAGGCTGGGGTACTCAAACACCCGCGACGCACTGCGCCTGCACGTTGACCGCAGTTTGCAAAAGAGCCTCAGCGAGATTGCACAAGGCGTCGATACAGCCGACGCCTCGCGCAAACTTGCAGCTCACAAGCTCCAGAGGTCGATGAAGATGGTCAATCTCAGGGGGCTCATCCAGCTTGTCAACGGCTGCACCAAGCCCGAGTGCGCGCCCTTCAAGAACTGGGTCGCCGAGGTCATCGAGACCATCCAGCGCGATGGCTCGTACAGTCTGGAACCATCCCCGGCACAAACCCCTGCCACCGGCGCCCCCGCCTACGTCATGCCCCAACAGGTCGCCGACGCCATCGTCCGGCTCGAACAACGCAACCTTGAGGCGGACGAGATGCTGGCGGCCTTCGCCGGGGAGCGCAATGACCTGCTGCGGCAGATCAGCGGCAGCCTGAAGGACATCGCCGAGTCTCTGAGGCGCCGTCACGACGACCACCCCGCCCCGGCCCCGAAGTTGACGCCGCAGGAACTCCTCGCCACCTGGAAGGCGAAGAACCTCGTCGTCACCGAGGACGTCCACGCGGTGGCCGCCTACCTGGCCCCGGCCCTGTTGAACGGTGGTGCCCACTACCGCATGGCGGAGATCGCCAACCGCACCGGGCTGCCACACGAACGCGTCCACGACTGCCTGCGGATGCTGCTCAAGCGGGGCTGCATGCGCCAGGCCGGGTGCGCTCCGGACGGGGCGCCTGTGTACGTGCTGCCGTAACGCCGTAGCGAAGGCGCCATGAGACAGGCCCGAAGCCGCAAATCGAAGTTGCGGCTTCGGGCCTCGTCGTACCGTACCCAACGACACACACTGATCGCCGCAGAACTACGCCTCCGTCGGCGGCCGCAGCACCAGCACCACTCCCGCGAGCACCGTCCACAACGCCATGAGCAGCACCGTCAGCCACGCGCTGAACGGCCCCGCCAGGCACAGCACCGCGATGACGAACCCGAACCAGGCCAGCCACTGCGGTACGGCACCGGTCGTGCGGGATGCCCGCCACACGGCGAACAGCAGCACCGCCGCGCCGACCATGGCCGCGACGGTCCCGGCGTAGGACACGTCCAGGAGCAGGAGGGCCACCGTTCCGGTACCCGGGGTCACCACGAACGCCTCCGTGTGGCTGGCCGTGATGGCGTAGATGGCACCGGCGATCGTCGCGATCATCGTCAGTGCGACGAACAGGATGCCGCCCACGAGCACCAGGGACGACCGGCTCGCGGTGACGCGGGCCAGGGCGGCCAGGAAGAACAGGAAGAGCAGCCCCGCGGCCAGCATCACCAGGGCCATGGCCTCGGTCAGGTCGCGGTTGCCTGCGTCCCGGTAGAACTCGACCGTCTCGCGCAGGCCGTTCCTGCCCTCGTAGTCCGGGCTGTTGCCGTATGTCACCACCAGGGCGACGAGCATCAGGGCGCCGGAGGCGATCCCGGCGACACCCGGCCAGAAGATTCCTCGCGGCCTCACGCCCGGGGTGTGCGCCCTCGGTGGCGCCGGTCTCGTCGGGGTCGTAGTCATGTCGCCCTCCCACGCGATGGAGTCACGTGAGGGTCCCGAAAGAGGACTCTTTTCCCATTCTGCCCCTCCTGTCCCGCAGGAGACAGGAGGGGCAGACAGATGACCGGTTGCCGCTCTAGAGCTGGTCGGGGCCGCTCTCCGACATCCCGTGCACGGCTGGGATCGTCCCCAGCCTGCCCTTCTGGAAGTCCTCGAAGGCCTGCTGGAGTTCTTCCCGCGTGTTCATCACGAAGGGGCCGTAGTGGGCCATCGGCTCGCGGATCGGCTGTCCGCCCAGGAGGACGACCTCCAGGTCCGGCGTGTGGGAGTCCTGCTTCTCGTCCGCGCGCACGGTCAGGGAGCCGCCGCTGCCGAAGACCGCCGTCTGACCCAGCTGGACGGGACGGCGCTCCGCACCCACCGAGCCGCGGCCCGCGAGCACGTACGCGAGGCCGTTGAAGTCCTCGCGCCACGGCAGGGTGATCTCCGCACCCGGGGCGAGGGTCGCGTGGATCATCGTGATCGGGGTGTGGGTGATACCGGGACCCTGGTGGCCGTCCAGTTCGCCGGCGATGACGCGCAGCAGGGCGCCGCCGTCGGGGGTGGTGAGCAGCTGGACGTTGCCGCCACGGATGTCCTGGTAGCGCGGCGCCATCATCTTGTCCTTGGCCGGGAGGTTCACCCACAGCTGCAGGCCGTGGAAGAGACCGCCGGACATGACGAGGGACTCCGGCGGAGCCTCGATGTGGAGGAGACCGCTGCCCGCGGTCATCCACTGCGTGTCGCCGTTGGTGATGGTGCCACCGCCGCCGTTGCTGTCCTGGTGGTCGAAGATCCCGTCGATGATGTACGTGACGGTCTCGAAGCCGCGGTGCGGGTGCCAGGGGGTGCCCTTGGGCTCGCCCGGCGCGTAGTCCACCTCGCCCATCTGGTCCATCATGATGAACGGGTCCAGGTGGCGGTAGTTGATCCCGGCGAACGCACGGCGCACCGGGAAGCCCTCGCCCTCGAAACCGCTCGGCGCGGTCGTGACGGCGAGCACGGGACGGGCCACTGCCTCCGCGGGCGCGGCGACGCGCGGCAGCGTCAGCGGGTTCTCGACGGTCACTGCAGGCATGTCGGTACCTCCTTGTGCGGCCAGTTTAGTTGAGCATTGAACTTCCTGCCACCCCTAACGGGAAAAGCGCGGCAGCCATTCCCGCCGGGTACAGGCCGAAGGCCGACACCCGAGGAGGGCGCCGGCCTTCGTCACAAGGACCCGGTTCTTGCAGGAACGGCTCAGTGTTTCAGGTGGAGCCGGGACAGGGGGGTCAGACGACCAGTTCGCGCTGCTCCTCGGCGGTACGGGCCGCCTCCTGCGGCTTGCGCCGGTCGTCCCGCATCACCAGCGTCGCCAGCAGCGCCGCCGCCAGGACACCGATCGCGCTGACCGTGAAGGTGGTGGACATCGAGGCGGTGAAGGCCTCGCGGGCCGCCGCGACCAGACCGGCGTCGCCGCCGGCCACCGCACCGGCGATCGAGTGCTTCGCCTCGTCCGGCGTCCCCTCGGGCATCCGGTCCGCGAAGCCGCTCGACAGCAGCGAGCCCAGGATCGCGATGCCCAGCGCGGTGCCGGCCTGCTGGATGGTGTCGTTCAGGGCCGAGCCGACGCCCGCCTTGTCCTCGGGGATGGTGCCCATCAGCGCGCCGACCGCGGCCGGCATCGCCAGACCCGCGCCGAGGCCGAGGAGACCGAGCGCCACCGCCGGGACCGTGAAGCCGGAGTCCGCCGAGACCGTGGCGAGCAGGGTGAAGCAGGCCACCATCACCAGCATGCCCGCGAGGATCACCCACCGGTTGCCGTACTTCGCGGCGAGCTTGACGCCCACGCCGTTGCCGAGCAGGGCGGTGACCGCCAGCGGCAGGAAGGCGAGGCCGGCCTTGATCGGCGAGTAGCCGAGCACGAACTGCAGGTACTGCGTGAGGACCAGCAGCAGACCGCCGTTGCCGATCTGGACGAGGGCCAGGGAGAGCGAACCGCCGCTGAAGTTGCGGTGCTTGAACAGGACCAGCGGGACCATGGGGGACTTGGTGACGTTCTCCCAGACCACGAACCCGGCCAGCGAGGCGAGCGCGACCACCAGGGTGATCGTGGAGCGGCCACCCAGCGCACCGTGCTGCGGGAGCTCGATGATCCACCAGACCAGGGCCGTCATCCCGACCGCCGAGAGCACCGCGCCCAGCGGGTCGGCCTTCTGCCAGGGCGCCCTGGACTCCGGCATCAGCGTGAGACCGGCGACGATCGCGAGCGCCACGATGGGGACGTTGATGAAGAAGATCGACTGCCAGGAGAAGTGGTCGATCAGGACACCACCCAGCACCGGGCTGCCCACCAGGCCGAGCATCGACACCGAGCTCCAGGCCGCCATCGCCTTGCCGCGCTCGTCCTCGTCGAAGACGGTGATCAGGATCGACAGGGTCGAGGGCATGATCAGCGCCCCGCCGACACCCATCGCGACGCGCACGGCGATCACCTCGCCAGGGCTGGTGCACCAGGTCGCGGCCAGCGAGGCCGCCCCGAAGAGCAGGAGCCCGATCAGCATCACCTTCCGGCGCCCGAACCGGTCGCCCAGGCTGCCGGAGGTGAGCAGGAGGCCGGCGAAGACCAGGATGTAGGAGTCCAGGATCCACTGGGTGTCCTGGGCGCTCGCCCCGATGTCCTCGGTCATCACGGGCACCGCGACGGTCAGCGCCATGCTGTCGACGACCAGCACCAGCGTGCTCAGGCAGAGCACGATCAGGATCCACCAGCGGCGTGGATCGCGAGTTCCCTTGACGTCCATGACAGTTCCCCTCCGGCTTCGTGAACACCGTTCCTTCGTTGCGAACACTGTACGCACAACGGAACGGTGTTCGCAACCATCGATTCCTGTACGCTGAATGCGAACGATGTACGCACCCGCGGCAGCCTTACGCAGCGCAGCCCGGCCCCGCCCGCAGAAGCCCCCGAAGGAGCCTCGATGGCCGCCAAGACGACGAAGCCGAGCCCCATCCCCTCCGTCTGGGCCCGCCCCCAGCGCGAGCAGGACCAGCCCACGCTCAACCGCGCCACGATCGTGCGCGAGGCGATCGTCATGCTGGACGCGGAGGGCGTCGAGGCGCTGAGCATGCGCAAGCTCGCCACTCGCCTGAACGCGGGCGCGGCCTCCCTCTACCGGCACGTCGCCACCAAGGACGAGCTGATGGAGCTGGCCGTCGACGAGGTCGCCGCCGAGATCCACGTACCGCCGGCGGACAGCCCCGACTGGCGCGCGGCCGTCAGCGAGGCCGCGCACTCCTTCCGTACGACGGCCCTACGGCACCCGTGGCTGGGTTCGGTCCTCGGCCAGGCGGGCCTCGCCTATCTGGGCCCCAACCTGATGTCGTACTCGGAGCGCCTGGCGGCCCTGTTCACGGCCGCGGGATTCCCGGATCCCACGGGCGCGATCGACGCCGTGTTGTCGTACGTGATCGGCATGAGCACCACCGAGGCCGCCTGGCTCAGCACGGTCGCCCGCTCCGGGGAGTCCGAGGCCGACTTCATCGCACGGCTGCTGCCCGCGGCCCAGCAGGCGGTGGCGGAGCACGAACACCTGGCGAAGGGCTACGCCGAGACGGAGGAGGCCGCCACCACGGACCCGGCCGCCATGCGGGACGCGAAGTTCGCAGCGGCTTTGGAGATCGTGCTCGATGGGCTGACCCTGCGCCTCAAAGCAACGGGATCCTGAACGCCCCAGGGGCGCGGGGAACCGCGCGACCAGCCACGACGAACCCGCAGCCGCCACACAACCCGTCCCGGCACCCCGCTAGGCGCTACCCATACATCCGCCGCATCGCGAACTCGACCATCTGCTCCACGGCCTTCGCGTCGAACACCATCCGGTGCTCGCCCTCCATGTCCAGGACGAAGCCGTAGCCGGTCGGCAGCAGGTCGATCACCTCGGCGCCGGTGATGACGAAGTACTTGGACTCCTTGCCCGCGTACCGCCGCAGCTCCTTGAGCGAGGTGAACATCGGGATCACCGGCTGCTGGGTGTTGTGCAGGGCGAGGAAGCCGGGGTTGTCGCCGCGCGGGCAGTAGACCTTCGACGTGGCGAAGACCTGCTGGAAGTCCTCGGCGGACATCTGCCCGGTGGTGAAGGCCCGCACCGCGTCCGCGAGCGAGGGCGGGGACGGCTCGGGGTAGAGCGGTGGCTGCTGGCCGTACCCGCCGACGCCGCCGGCCATGGGCTGCTGCGGCGGGGCGTACCCCTGCTGTGCACCGACGTTCTGGTCGTAGCCGTACATGGGCGCAAGCGTACCGAGAGCGCGGGGACGGCGGGCCGGTACGGGGGACCAGTACGGGAGGAGGGGAACGGGAGGCCGGAACGGGGCCCTGGCAAACCGACAGCGACTCGACAGCGACTGGCCTGGTTTCCGACAGCTGCCCTTCATTAGCGTCTGACCATGAGCCGACATCACGACGACGAGGTCCACGAGCACGACCGAGGGCTCTCGTACGACCTTCCCGTCCTCGCCCGCCGCCGGATGATCCGGCTCATGGCGGGCGCGAGCCTGATTCCGCTGGTGGGCTGCACCTCCGAGGAGGAGACCTCGACGTCGTCCTCGGCGCCCTCCTCTGCCTCCTCGTCCGCCGAGTGCGCCACCATCCCCGACGAGACCGCCGGCCCCTTCCCCGGCGACGGTTCGAACGGCGTGAACGTCCTGAAGGAGAGCGGTGTCGTGCGCAGCGACATCACCTCCAGCTTCGGTGACTCCGCGGGCGGCACCGCCGAGGGCGTCCCCCTGACCGTCACCCTCACGGTCGTGGACGCCGCCTCCGGCTGCGGGACGCCGAAGAAGGGCGCCGCCGTCTACCTCTGGCACTGCGACCGTGAGGGCGACTACTCCCTGTACTCCGAGGGCGTCACGGACGAGAACTATCTGCGCGGCGTCCAGGAGACCGACGACAAGGGCCGGGTCACCTTCAAGAGCATCTTCCCGGGCTGCTACACGGGCCGCTGGCCGCACATCCACTTCGAGGTCTACGGCAGCCTGGCCGACGCCACGGCGGCGACCTCCATCACCAACACCTCACAGCTCGCCTTCCCGAAGGACGTCTGCGACACGGTGTACGCCACGGACGGCTACAGCCGGAGCGTGACGAACCTGAGCGAGCTGTCCCTGGAGACGGACGGCATTTTCAGCGACGGCTACGACCAGCAGATGGCCGCCATGAAGGGGAGCGCGGCGGAGGGATACACGGCGACGCTGACGGTTCCGGTGTGACCTGTCACAGATTGCGGATCGGGGTTGCGTCTTATTACTGGCGGGTAGCATCATCGTAGCTACTTGTTGGTACGTGAACTAGCGCGAGGATGCACACCCAGTGCCTCGCCGATCTCTCTAACGGAGCCGTCGCCATGGGGCACTACAAGTCGAATCTCCGCGACATCGAGTTCAACCTCTTCGAAGTACTCGGGCGCGACAAGCTGTACGGCACCGGCCCGTTCGAGGAGATGGACACCGAGACCGCGAAGAGCATCCTCGAGGAGCTGACCCGCCTCGCGGAGAACGAGCTGGCGGAGTCCTTCGCGGACGCCGACCGCAACCCGCCGGTCTTCGACCCCGAGACGAACACCGCGCCGGTCCCGGCGTCCTTCAAGAAGAGCTACAAGGCCTTCATGGACTCCGAGTACTGGCGCCTCGGCCTGCCCGAGGGGATCGGCGGCACCACGGCTCCGCCGTCCCTGATCTGGTCGTACGCGGAGCTGATCCTCGGCTCGAACCCGGCCGTGTGGATGTACTCCTCCGGCCCGGCGTTCGCCGGGATCCTCTACGACGAGGGCAACGACGTCCAGAAGAAGATCGCCCAGATCGCCGTCGAGCGGACCTGGGGCTCCACCATGGTGCTGACCGAGCCGGACGCCGGCTCGGACGTCGGCGCCGGTCGCACCAAGGCGGTCCAGCAGGAGGACGGCTCCTGGCACATCGAGGGCGTGAAGCGCTTCATCACCTCCGGTGAGCACGACATGGAGGAGAACATCCTTCACTACGTGCTCGCCCGCCCCGAGGGCCACGGCCCCGGCACCAAGGGCCTGTCGCTCTTCCTCGTCCCGAAGTACCTCTTCGACTTCGAGACCGGCGAGCTGGGCGAGCGCAACGGCGTCTACGCCACGAACGTCGAGCACAAGATGGGCCTGAAGGCCTCCAACACCTGCGAGATGACCTTCGGCGACCAGCACCCCGCCAAGGGCTGGCTGATCGGCGACAAGCACGACGGCATCCGCCAGATGTTCCGCATCATCGAGTTCGCCCGCATGATGGTCGGCACGAAGGCGATCTCCACGCTGTCGACGGGCTACCTGAACGCGCTGGAGTACGCCAAGGAGCGCGTCCAGGGTCCGGACCTCGCGAACTTCATGGACAAGACCGCGCCCAAGGTCACCATCACCCACCACCCTGACGTGCGCCGCTCGCTGATGACGCAGAAGGCGTACGCGGAGGGCATGCGCGCGCTGGTCCTCTACACGGCCTCGATCCAGGACGCGATCCAGGTCAAGGAGACGGCCGGCGAGGACGCCAAGGCCGAGCACGCGCTCAACGACCTGCTCCTGCCGATCGTCAAGGGCTACGGCTCCGAGAAGGGCTACGAACAGCTCGCCCAGTCGCTGCAGACCTTCGGCGGCTCCGGCTTCCTGCAGGAGTACCCGATCGAGCAGTACATCCGCGACGCCAAGATCGACACCCTGTACGAGGGCACGACCGCGATCCAGGGCCAGGACTTCTTCTTCCGGAAGATCGTCCGCAACCAGGGCGCCGCGCTGAACTCGCTCGCCGAGGACATCAAGAAGTTCCTGGCACTCGGTGAGGGCGGCGAGGAGCTGGCCGGCGCCCGCGAGCACCTCGCGAAGGCGGCCGTCGAGCTGGAGGCGATCGTCGGTCTGATGCTGACCGACCTCGCGGCCACCGAGTCGGACGTCAAGAACATCTACAAGGTGGGTCTGAACACCACCCGCCTGCTGATGGCCTCCGGTGACGTCGTCGTCGGCTACCTGCTCCTCAAGGGTGCCGCGGTCGCCGCCGAGAAGCTTCAGACGGCCTCCGCGAAGGACAAGGCGTTCTACACGGGCAAGATCGCGGCGGCGAAGTTCTTCGCGGCCAACGTCCTGCCGGGCGTCACCGGTGCGCGCAAGCTCGCCGAGAACATCGACCTGGACCTGATGGAGCTGGACGAGGCGGCGTTCTAACCGGACGAGGCGGCGTTCCAACCGCTCGTTCCGGCCACTCGTTCCACTCACTCACGGACAATCCACATCGCCCTCACGAGGGCCCGCTCCCCATCACCGGGAGCGGGCCCTCGTACGTCGTTAAGGTGAACCCCATGAGCGAACCCCCCCGCTTCGACCGCGGCCACACCGACGACCTCATGTCCTTCCTCGCGGCGAGCCCGTCGCCGTACCACGCCGTGGCGAACACCGCGGAACGGCTGGAAAAGGCCGGCTTCCGGCAGGTCGCGGAGACGGACGCCTGGGACGGGACGAGCGGCGGAAAGTACGTGCTGCGCGGTGGCGCGATCGTGGCCTGGTACGTCCCGGAGGGCGCGGCGCCCCACACGCCGTTCCGGATCGTCGGCGCGCACACGGACTCCCCCAACCTCCGTGTGAAGCCGCTGCCGGACACCGGGGCGCACGGCTGGCGGCAGGTGGCCGTGGAGATCTACGGCGGACCGCTGCTCAACTCCTGGCTCGACCGCGACCTGGGCCTGGCGGGCCGGCTGACCCTGCGGGACGGCACGACGCGGCTGGTGAACGTGGACCGCCCGCTGCTGCGCGTCCCCCAGCTCGCCATCCACCTGGACCGTTCGGTGTCGGCGGAGGGGCTCAAGCTCGACAAGCAGCGGCATCTGCAGCCCATCTGGGGCCTCGGCAATGACGTGCGCGACGGCGACCTGATCGCCTTCCTGGAGGAGACGGCAGGTCTGGCGGCCGGCGAGGTCACCGGCTGGGACCTGATGGTCCACTCCGTGGAGCCCCCGGCCTACCTCGGCCGGGACAAGGAGCTGGTCGCGGGCCCGCGCATGGACAACCTGCTGTCCGTGCACGCGGGCGCGGCGGCGCTGACCGCGGTCGCGGCTTCCGGCGGCGGACTGCCGTACATCCCGGTGCTGGCCGCCTTCGACCACGAGGAGAACGGCTCGCAGAGCGACACCGGCGCCGACGGGCCGCTGCTGGGCGGCGTCCTGGAGCGTTCGGTCTTCGCACGCGGAGGGTCGTACGAGGACAAGGCACGTGCCTTCGCGGGCACCGTCTGTCTGTCCTCCGACACGGGCCACGCGGTCCACCCCAACTACGCGGAGCGGCACGACCCGACGCACCACCCGCGCGTCAACGGCGGGCCGATCCTGAAGGTCAACGTCAACAACCGCTACGCGACCGACGGTTCGGGCCGCGCGGTGTGGGCCGCCGCCTGCGAGAGGGCCGACGTCCCCTTCCAGTCCTTCGTCTCCAACAACTCCATGCCCTGCGGCACCACGATCGGCCCGATCACCGCGGCCCGGCACGGCATCAAGACGGTCGACATCGGCGTGGCGATCCTGTCGATGCACAGCTCGCGGGAGTTGTGCGGCGCGGACGACCCGCATCTGCTGGCGAACTCGTTGGTGGCGTTCCTGGAGGGGTAGTCGCGCGTGACCGGGGTACTCGCCTCCGACCGGAACCACCGGACAGGGAGGCGACAACTCATGGGCCTCGGCGGGTGCATCATCCTCATCGCCGTGGGAGCCATCCTCACGTTCGCGACCGACTGGGACATGCAGGGTGTCAATCTCGACCTCGTCGGGATCATCCTGATGATCGTCGGACTGATCGGAACCACGACGTTCAGCAGCATCGCAAGGCGTCGCCGCGTGGTGGTGCCGCCTTCGACACCGGTCGTCGACGAGACCGGACACCACCACCACAGGCGGGACGGCTACAGCGACGGTTACGGCGTCTGAGCGTCCATCCCCGCAAGCACCAGCGGCAGGCGGGGCGTGCCGGTCTCCGCGAGGCGGACCGGCACGCCCCAGTCCTGCTGATGGACATGGCACGCGGGGTACTCGTTGGCGCCCGCGGCGGAGCCGCTATTGGATGCAGTGTCGTCGCAGGACGCCGCCATCGCCGAGACGTGCAGAACGCCCTCGGAGACAGCCGGGTTGAGTTCCAGGGTGCGGGCGAGATCGGTGTCCGCGCCCGCACCGGAGAGCAGCAACTCGGGCGGCGTCGACGAGACCAGCAGGCGCGTCGAGGGGCCGTACCGTGTGTCCAGCTTCTGGCCCGCGGGCGCCTCGAAGATCACGTCCAACTGGAGCTTGCCCGGGGCGACTTCGGTGGCGGCGCGCTGAGTGCGGTGGGCGACCGCGTCGACGCGTACGGCCTCCTCCGGCAGGCGCAGCCGGGTCAGCCGGTGCCGGGCCGACTCCACGACCACGATGTCGTCCCCGACGAGCACCGCGTCCGACGGCTCCCGCAGGTCCGTGGCCAGGGTGGTGACCTCGCCGCTCGCGGGGTCGTAGCGGCGCAGGGCGTGGTTGTAGGTGTCGCTGACGGCGACCGAACCGTCGGGGAGCGCCGTGACGCCCAACGGATGCTGCAACAGGGCCTGTTCGGCGGCGCCGTCGCGGTGACCGAAGTCGAAGAGGCCGGTGCCTACGGCGGTGTGGACGGTGCCGTCCCGGTCCACCCAGCGCAGGGCGCTCGTCTCGGAGTCGGCCAGCCACAGCCGGTCCCCGTCGAGGGAGACGGCGAGGCCCGACGGCTGGGCGAACCAGGCCTCGGTGGAGGGGCCGTCGACAAGGCCCTCGTTGGTGGTGCCGGCGGTGACGGAGACGGTGTCCCCGGCCGGGTCGTACGCCCACAGCTGGTGGACGCCGGCCATGGCGATCCAGAGCCGGTTGTTCCACCAGGCCACGTCCCAAGGTGAGGAGAGTTTGACGTCCCTTCCAGGGCCCGAGGTGGCCTCTCCCTGCATCCACTGGCCGCCTGTGCCCGCAAGGGTCGTGGTCCGGCCCGTCTCGGGGTCGAAGCGCCGGATCAGGTGGTTCACCGTGTCGGCGATCGCCACGCTCCCGTCCGGCAGGAGGTCCAGCCCCTGCGGCTCCTGGAACCGCGCTCGGTCCGCGTAGCCGTCCGTGGCACCACGGCTGCCCTGGCCGATCCGCCGTACGACCGTCTCCCCGTCCTCGGCCAACTCCACCAACTGATGCCGGGTCGTGTCGCTGACCAGGAAGTTCCCGGAGGGCAGACGCAGCGCCTTGCCCGGGAAACGCAGCACCGTCGGCTCCGGCTCCGGCGCCACATACGGCCCGTCACCGCGGCGCAGGGTGCCCTTCGTCTCGTGCTCGGCCTCCAGCTCCGTCACCAGGCGCTCGATGGCGTGCACATGGCCCTCACCGGCGTGCTGCGCGACGACGTAGCCCTCCGGGTCGATCACCACGAGGGTCGGCCAGGCCCGCACCGCGTACTGCTTCCAGGTGGCGAGCTCGGGGTCGTCGAGGACGGGATGCTCGACGCCGTACCGCTCCACGGCGTCGACGACCGCCCGGTGCTCGGCCTCGTGCACGAACTTCGGCGAGTGCACCCCGATGACCACCACGGTGTCCCGGTGCTTCTCCTCCAGCTCCCTGAGCTCGTCCAGGACGTGCAGGCAGTTGATGCAGCAGAACGTCCAGAAGTCCAGGATCACGATGCGTCCCCGCAGGTCGGCGAGGCCGTACGGGCGGCCGCCCGTGTTCAGCCAGCCGCCCTTGCCGATCAGCTCGGGGGCGCGGACGCGGACGCGACGGGGTGCGGAGTCGTTCATGCCCCAAGGGTGCCACCGGGCACTGACAGTCAGGTCAGTGCGTGTCCGGTGGTCGCGTCCACATGGTCCGGCACCTCGTCGTGGCGGTCGCCGACGGTCAGGGTGCCGGTGGGTTCGAGGACGAGGATGGCGGCGGGGGCGGGGGCGTACGGCTTGTGTTCGGTGCCGCGGGGGACCGTGAAGACGGAGCCCCTGGGGAGCACGACCGTGCGCTCGCCCGCCGGTTCCCGCAGGGAGATGTGCAGTTCGCCGTCGAGGACCAGGAAGAACTCGTCGGTGTGGTCGTGGACGTGCCAGACGTGGTCGCCGTCGACCTTGGCCACGCGAACGTCGTAGTCGTTGACGGTGGTGACGATGCGAGGGCTCCACTGCTCGGTGAAGGAGGCGAGGGCCCGGTCCAGGGATATGGGTTCTGTCATGTCCGTCATCGTGCGGGCTGTCCGGGCCGCCCTGGAACTGCTAGAAATCGCATATGCCGCAAGGATCCTCGCACCAAGTCGTGCTGATCGTGGACGAGAACTCGAACCCCTTCGAGATGAGCTGTGCCATCGAGGTCTTCGGGCTGCGCCGACCCGAGCTGGGCCGGGAGCTCTACGACTTCACCCTTTGCGCCGCCGGGCCCCGCACCCGGATGCGGGACGGCTTCTTCACGCTCACCGGAGTCGCGGGGCTGGAGGCGGCGGACGAGGCGGACACGCTGATCGTGCCGAACCGGCCCGACACGGACACCCCGCGCTCGCCGCGCGTGCTGGACGCCGTACGACGGGCACACACGCGTGGCGCCCGGCTCGTCGGCTTCTGCTCGGGCGCGTTCACCATGGCGGAGGCCGGGCTCCTGGACGGGCGGCGCGCGGCCTGCCACTGGATGTGGGCGGAGTCGTTCCGGGTGCGGTTCCCGAAGGTCCGGCTGGAGCCGGACGTGCTGTTCGTCGACGACGGGGACATCCTCACCGCCTCCGGCAGCGCGTCGGCGCTCGACCTGGGCCTGCATGTCGTACGACGCGACCACGGAGCCGAGATCGCCAACCACGTCTCCCGCCGGCTGGTCTTCGCCGCCCACCGCGACGGCGGCCAGCGCCAGTTCGTGGAGCGGCCGGTGCCGGACGTGCCGGACGAGTCGCTGGGGCCCCTGCTGGCATGGGCGCAGGAACGGCTGGGCGAGCCGCTGACGGTGGCCGACCTGGCGGCGCGGGCGGCGGTGTCGCCGGCCACCCTGCACCGCCGCTTCCGGGCGCAGCTGGGGACGACGCCGCTGGCCTGGCTGACGGGGGAGCGGGTGGCGCTCGCCTGCCGGCTGATCGAGCGGGGGGAGGAGCGGCTGGACGTGGTCGCGGCGAGGAGCGGGCTCGGCACGGCGGCGAACCTACGCGCGCGCGTGCGGCGCGAGACGGGGCTCAGCCCGTCGGCCTACAGGCGGCGTTTCGGACCGGGCGGCGGGGAACCCCTCGTCTCATGAGATTCCTCGTACGCGACCGGCTCCTCGGCTTCGGTGACGACTACTGGATCGAGGACGACCGGGGCAACAAGGTGTACCTCGTCGACGGCAAGGCGATGCGGCTGCGGGACACCTTCGAGCTGAAGGACACCCAGGGGCGCGTCCTCATCGACATCCACCAGAAGATGCTCGCCCTGCGCGACACCATGGTGATCGAACGGGACGGCGGACCGCTCGCGACGATCCGTCGCAAGCGGCTGTCCCTGCTGCGCAACCACTACCGGGTGTCCCTGGCGGACGGCAGCACCGAACTCGACGTCAGCGGCAAGATCCACGACCGGGAGTTCGCCATCGAGTACGACGGCGAACTGCTGGCCGTCGTCTCCCGCCGATGGCTGCATGTGCGGGAGACGTACGGCGTGGACGTCGTACGGGACGACGCGGATCCGGCGCTGCTGATCGCGGTGGCGGTGTGCGTGATCCACCTGGCGGAGAAGGAGCGGCGGGACGACGACTGAGACCGAGACGACCGCGACCCAGACGACTGGGGCCGAGACGACTGAGGCTCAGGGGGCGAGCCGTCAGCGACGCGGCGCCGCCAAGCCCAGCAGCCGGTCCTTCAGCGCCGGGAACTGGTCCCGCGTCACCGCGACCTTCCCCGGGTCGAACTCCACCGTGAGGACCTGCTCCCCCGCACCGGCCTGCGCCAGCACCTCGCCCCACGGATCCACCACGATCGAGTGACCGGCCTGTGGAACTCCCGCATGCGTCCCGGCCGTTCCACAGGCGAGCACGAACGCCTGGTTCTCCACCGCCCGCGCCTGAGCCAGCAGCGTCCAGTGCGCCCGGCGGCGCTCCGGCCAGCCCGCCGGAATGACCAGGGTCTCGGCGCCGGCGTCGACGAGGCCGCGGAAGAGTTCGGGGAAACGGAGGTCGTAGCAGGTGGCCACGCCAAGAGTCGTCTCGGGCAGACGAACCGTCACCAGTTCCTCACCCGCGCCCATCAGCACGGCCTCGCCCTTGTCGAAGCCGAACCGATGGATCTTTCGGTACGCGGCGACCAGATCACCGGAGGGGGAGAAGACGAGAGAGGTGTTGTAGAGCGGCCCGTCAGGGTCTCGCTCCGGGATCGAGCCCGCGTGCAGCCACACGCCCGCGTCGCTCGCGGCCTTGGCCATCGCCTCGTACGTCGGCCCTTCGAGCGGCTCGGCCTCACTGCCGAACTCCTCGTAGGCGAAGGCTCCGGTCGTCCACAGCTCGGGCAGGACCACCAGATCCGCCCCGGCCTGCTCCCGTACCAGCGAGGCAACCCTCACCCGACGCGATTCGACCGATTCGCCCTCATTGACATCGATCTGGAGCAAAGAGGCGCGCACACTACCACCGTCCTGGCGTTCGAGCGTTCCATACAGGCCTACGATCGTCACACGAAAGCACTGCCGGGGTGCCTCACAGCAGCGTAACTTAGCGTTTCAAGACACCCGCCGACAGCAGCCGCCGCCCACTGGCACCGCCGCCAGCACCTGCCCGCGTACCGACGTTCCAACCGCCGAGGGGTCCCGTTCCGTGAGTCTGCATCCCACCCTCCAGCCCTACGCCGACGCCTGGACCCACTCCATCGAAGCGATATCCGAGCTGGTGACGCCGCTGGTGGAGGGAGAGTGGAACCGGCGTACGCCCTGCCCCGGGTGGTCGGTGCGCGACGTGGTGTCCCATGTCATCGGCCTGGACTGCGAGATGCTCGGCGACCCGCGCCCCATCCACACGCTCCCGCGCGACCTCTTCCACGTCACGAACGACCACCAGCGCTACATGGAGATGCAGGTCGACGTCCGCCGCCACCACACGGCGCCGGAGATGACGTCCGAGCTGGAGTACACGGTCATCCGCCGCAACCGCCAGCTGCGCAACGAGTCCCGTGACCCCGGCACGAAGGTGCGCGGCCCGCTCGGGGCGGAGCTCACCCTCGAAGAGTCCATGCGGGGCCACGCCTTCGACGTATGGGTGCACGAGCAGGACCTGCGCACCGCCCTCGGCCGCCCCGGCAACCTCGACTCCCCCGGCGCGCACGTGGCCCGCGACGTGCTGCTCGCCAAGCTGCCCGACATCGTCGCCACCCGGGCCGAGGCTCCCCGCAGCTCGGCGATCGTCTTCGACGTCCACGGCCCGATCGAGTTCCTCCGTACGATCCGCGTCGACATCCAGGGCCGCGGCACCCTCGAAACGGCCCCCGCCCTGGGCCCCGCCGCCACCCTCACCCTCGACTGGGAGACCTACGTCCGCCTCGCCTGCGGCCGTGTCACGCCCGAGGCGGCGGCGGACCGGGTGAAGGCGGAGGGCGATCCGGGCCTGACGGCCGCGATCCTGCGGAACTTCACGGTGACGCGGTAGGGGTCCAGGGAGCGGAGCCCCCTTGCGGGGGTCGAAGGGGCGGAGCCCCTTCAAGGACGGGACGAGTAGGGGCGGCGGGAGCGAAAATCACTGTCGCCCACTCCCCACCCGCAGCTAACGTCCCGCCGTGACAGACACCGATACCGCAAACGGCCATCCGCCACGCCTGACCCGACTGGCCTTCCACGGCCCGCTGTCGGAGACGCGCGCGAACAACCTCGTCCAGCGGCTCACCCGGACGAACCCCACCACCGTCCTCGACATCGGCTGCGGCTGGGGCGAGTTGATGCTGCGCGTCCTGGCGGAAGCCCCCGACGCGACGGGCGTCGGCATAGACGTCAAGGCCGAGGACCTCGCCCGAGGCCGCCGCAACGCCGAGGCCAGAGGCCTGGCGCAAAGGGTCGAGTTCATCGAGGAGTCCGCCATCGGCACCGCACGCGGCCCCGCCGACCTGGTCCTGTGCGTCGGAGCGAGCCAGGCGCTGAGTACGGCCAGGACGCCCGATCACACCACCGAGGCCTTGCTCGAACTACGCCGCCTGGTCACCGACGGCGGCCGGGTCCTGCTCGGGGAGGGCTTCTGGCAGCGCACCCCGACCTCCGCCGAGCTCTCCGGGATGTGGCCGGAGGCCGCGGTGACGGACCACTACGACCTCGCGACCCTGCTCGACCTCGTGGTCGCCGCCGGTTTCCGCCCCGAGTGGACCGAGACGGCGAACCTCGACGAGTGGGAGGAGTTCGAGTCGGCGTACCAGGCGGACAAGGAGACATGGCTGGCCCAAAACCCCGGTCACCCGCTCGCGGCCGAGACCCGCGAAGACCTCGACCGCCATCGCGCCCAGTGGATGAGCTACCGCGGGGTACTGGGACTCGCCTACCTCACGCTCGTACCGGCCGTCTGACGCGCTGACAGGGGCTCACCGGCTCAGGGGCTCACCGGCTCAAGCGGGAACGTGCACGGTCTCCACCCTGCTGGCGACCAGCCGTTCCCGCTCCCTGCGCGCCGCCCGCTTGCGCAGCCGCAGGATCTGGCTGACCCCCAGCGCCTGGAGGACGAACACCGCCGAGAAGGCGATGGCGTAGTCGTCCCCCGTGGCATCCAGCAGCACGCCGATCGCGAACAGCGTCGTCATCGAGGCGACGAAACCGCCCATGTTGGTGATGCCGGACGCGGTCCCCTGCCGCTCCGGCGGATTCGCCGGCCGCGCGAAGTCGAAGCCGAGCATCGAGGCCGGCCCGCACGCCCCGAGCACCGCGCACAGCACGATCAGCAGCCACATCGGCGCCGTCTCACCGGGCCAGGCCAGCGTCGTCGCCCACAGCACCGCCGTCGCGCCGACGGTCCCGAGCGCCAGGGGCAGCCGCGCCTCGTGGTGCCGGGCGACGATCTGGCCGTAGACCAGGCCCACGACCATGTTCGACAGGACGACCAGGGTGAGCAGTTCACCGGCCGACGCCCGGGACAGCCCCTGCGCCTCCACCAGGAACGGCATCCCCCACAGCAGCAGGAACACCATCGCCGGGAACTGCGTCGTGAAGTGCACCCACAGCCCCAGCCGCGTGCCGGGCTCCCGCCAGGACGCGGCGATCTGACGGCGTACGTAGGCCGCGCCCAGGTGCGGCAACGGCTCCGGCTCGTGTCCCTCGGGGTGGTCCTTCAGGAACAGAAGCAGCAGGACCAGTACGACGACACCCGCCGCCGCGCTGCCCGCGAACGCCGCCGTCCAGCCCACGCCGTGCAGCAGCCGGGCCAGCACCAGCGTGGAGACGAGGTTGCCCGCCATGCCCGCGAGCCCCGCGAGCTGCGCGATCAGCGGCCCGCGGCGGGCGGGGAACCAGCGGCCGCCGAGCCGCAGCACACTGATGAACGTCATCGCGTCGCCGCAGCCCAGCAGCGCGCGCGAGGCGAGGGCCATGCCGTACGACGGCGAGAAGGCGAAGCCCAGCTGGCCCGCCGTGAACAGCACCACGCCGATGGTCAGCACCTTCTTGGTGCCGAGCCGGTCGACGAGCAGGCCGACGGGTATCTGCATGCCGGCGTAGACGAGCAGCTGCAGGATCGAGAACGTCGACAGGGCCGAGGCGTTCACGTCGAAGCGGTCGGCCGCGTCGAGGCCGGCGACCCCGAGGGACGTACGGAAGATGACGGCGACGAAGTAGACCGAGACGCCTATGCCCCAGACGGCGACGGCGCGGCGGCCGCCCGGAGGATCACCCGGCAGCACGGACCTCATCGCTCTTCCCCCCGCGCCAGATGCGAGAACCAGCCGATGTGCCGGTGGACCAGCCCGACAGCGGCCTCGGCGTCCCCGGAGCGCAGGGCCTGAAGGATCTCCTCGTGCTCGACGAGGGTCTTGGCGATCCGGTCGGGGTGGGAGTGCAGGACGGCGACGCCCATGCGCAGTTGCCGGTCGCGGAGTTGGTCGTACAGCCGCGACAGGATCTCGTTGCCGCCGCTGCGCACGATCTCCGCGTGGAAGCACCGGTCGGTGACGGCGGCCCCGGCGAGATCTCCGGCGGCGGCCTGGGCCTTCTGCTCGGCGAGCAGTTCCTCCAGGCGAGCGATGAGCCCGGGCGGCGCGGGTACGGCTTTGCGCGCCGCGTGCTCCTCGACGAGCATCCGCGTCTCCACCACGTCCTTGATCTCCTGTGCGGAGACCGGCAGGACCAGTGCGCCCTTCTTCGGATAGAGCTTGATCAGCCCCTCGACCTCCAGCCGCAGCAGCGCTTCCCGCACCGGCGTGCGCGAGACTCCGACGGCCTCGGCGAGCTCGCCCTCGGTGAGGAGGGTCCCGCCCTCGTAGCGGCGCTCCAGGACGCCCTGCTTGACGTGGGTGTAGACACGGTCGGCGGCGGGGGGCTGCTTCATGGACTGCTGCTTCACGGGAGCGGGCGGGGCGGAGGGCATGCCCACAGCATAGATACAACACGTACGCATGAGGGCGTTCGTCCAGCATACGGACGGGAAACCTGATCAGGAGTCAGACACGGGGCCCCGCCACACCCGCCACACAACCTTCTGTGCTACTTACGTGTCACACATGTGCGGCCCACCTGTCTTCCCTCCAACTCGGCCGCATACTGGGGCATTCGACGTAATCGGGGTATTTCAGTTGATAACCGCCATCAAGGGCTTCCGTGTCCGCAGAGCCGCAGCCGTCGCAGTGACGACCGGCGCGATGCTCGTCACCGGAGCCCTCACCGCGGCACCCGCGCAGGCCGTGACGACGCCCACCATCACCGCCAAGGGCGGGTTCCTGATGAACAGCGCCACCGGCACGACCCTGTTCAACAAGGCCGCTGACACCAAGAGGCTCACCGCCTCCACCACGAAGATCATGACCGCCAAGGTCGTGCTCTCGCAGTCGAACCTGAACCTGGACGCCAAGGTCACGATAAAGAAGGAGGTCAGCAACTACATCGTTTCCAAGGGCGCCTCGTCGGCGAACCTGATCGTCGGCGACAAGGTCACCGTCCGTCAGCTGCTGTACGGGATGATGCTCAAGTCGGGCTGCGACGCCGCGATGTCCCTGGCCGACAAGTTCGGCACCGGCACGACGGTCAACGCGCGCGTGAAGTCGTTCATCGGCAAGATGAACACCATGGCCAAGAGCCTGGGCATGACGAACACGCACTTCGATTCGTTCGACGGCATCAGCAACGGCTCCAACTACTCGACGCCGCGCGACCTGACGAAGGTGGCCCGGAGTGCGATGAAGAACTCGACGTTCAAGACCGTCGTGAAGACCAAGTACTACACGGCGAAGACGATCACGAGCTCCGGCTCCACCCGCACGATGGCGACGTGGAAGAACACCAACCTCCTGCTCGGCTGGAACGGCACGCTCGGCGTGAAGACCGGCTCCGGCACCGAGGCCAAGTACTGCCTCGTGTTCGCCGCCACGCTCAACGGCGAGTCGGTGATCGGCGCCGTCCTCACCGCTCCCGATGAGGCCAGCCGCACGACGGACGTGAAGAAGCTCATCAACTACGGCTACGCCAAGATCAGCTGACGCGCGAGTGCGACGAGAGGGGGCGGCCACTTGACAGTGGCCGCCCCCTTTCAGTGCCTTCCGTGGCTCACGCCCAGGTGATCAGCCGCTTCGGCTGCTCCAGGATCGCCGCCACGTCGGCCAGCACCTTGGAGCCCAGCTCCCCGTCCACCAGCCGGTGGTCGAAGCTGAGCGCCAGTGTGGTGACCTGACGCGGCTTCACCTTGCCCTTGTGGACCCACGGCTGGAGCTTGATCGCGCCGACCGCGAGGATCGCGGACTCACCGGGGTTGAGGATCGGGGTGCCGGTGTCGACGCCGAAGACGCCGACGTTGGTGATGGTGACGGTGCCGCCCTGCATCGCGGCGGGGGACGTCTTGCCTTCCTTCGCCGTTGACACCAACTCACCGAGCGCCCCGGCCAGTTGCGGGAGCGTCTTGGTGTGGGCGTCCTTGATGTTCGGGACGATCAGGCCGCGCGGGGTCGCCGCCGCGATGCCCAGGTTGACGTAGTGCTTCTGCACGATCTCCTGGGCCGCCTCGTCCCAGGACGCGTTCACGTCAGGGTTTCGCTTGATCGCGACCAGCAGGGCCTTGGAGATCAGCAGGAGGGGGTTCACGCGCAGGCCCGCGAACTCCTTGTCCGCCTTGAGCTCCTCGACCAGCTTCATCGTGCGCGTCACGTCCACCGTCACGAACTCCGTGACATGCGGCGCCGTGAACGCCGAGCCGACCATCGCCGCCGCCGTCGCCTTGCGGACGCCCTTCACCGGGATACGGGTCTCGCGGACCGCGTCGTACGTGGCCACCGGCGCCGACGTGGCCACCGGGGCGGCGGCCGGGGCGGGCTGGGACACCGGCTCGGGAGCCGGGGCCGGCGGGGCCACCGCCGCGTGGACGTCCTCGCGGGTGATGATGCCGTCGGGGCCGGTGGGAGTCACCGTGGCCAGGTCGACGCCCAGGTCCTTCGCCAGCTTGCGCACCGGCGGCTTCGCCAGCGGCCGGGGAGGCGTCACCGCCACCGCGGGGCCGTGGCCGTTCAGCTCGGACTGCAGGGCCTGCGCCGCCGTCGAGGGCTCCTGGCGCGGGACGTCGGCCCCCTTGCGCGGGCGGCGCTTGGTCGAGGACGCGGCCACGCCGTAGCCGACCAGCACCGGCTGGCGGCCCTGCGGCTTGGCCTCCTCCGGCTCCTTCTCGGCGGGAGCCGGAGCCTGGGCCGGCGCCTCGGCGACAGGGGCCGTACCGCCCGCCACGTCCACCGCGATGATCGCCATACCGACGTCCACCGTCGTGCCCTCGGGGAAGTGCAGCTCGCGGACCACCCCGTCGTACGGGATCGGCAGTTCGACGGCCGCCTTGGCCGTCTCGACCTCGCACACCACCTGACCGTCGGTGACCGTGTCGCCCGGCTGGACGTACCACTTGAGGATCTCGGCCTCGGTGAGTCCCTCGCCCACGTCGGGCATCTTGAACTCGCGCACGGACGCTTCAGTCATCGTCGTCATGCCCCTCTCCTCAGTACGCCAGGGCACGGTCGACGGCGTCGAGCACCCGGTCCAGGCTCGGCAGGTACTCCTCCTCCAGACGCGCCGGCGGATACGGGGCGTGGTAACCGCCCACGCGCAGCACCGGGGCCTCCAGGTGGTAGAAGCAGCGCTCCGTGATCCGGGCGGCGATCTCCGCGCCCGAGCCGAAGAACACCGGGGCCTCGTGGACCACGACCAGGCGGCGGGTCTTCTCGACGGAGGCCTGGATGGAGTCGAAGTCGAGCGGGGAGACCGAGCGCAGGTCCAGGACCTCCAGGTTCCGGCCCTCCTCGGCCGCCGCGTCGGCGACCTCCTGGCAGAGCTTCACCATCGGGCCGTACGCGGCCAGGGTGAGGTCCGTGCCCTCGCGGACGACCTGCGCCTTGTGCAGCGGGCCCGGGATCGCCTCCGTGTTGACCTCGCCCTTGTCCCAGTAGCGCCGCTTCGGCTCGAAGAAGATCACCGGGTCGTCGCTCTGGATGGCCTGCTGCATCATCCAGTACGCGTCCGACGAGTTGGAGGGGCTGACGATCTTCAGACCCGCCACATGCGCGAAGAGCGCCTCCGGGGACTCCGAGTGGTGCTCCACCGCACCGATGCCGCCGCCGTAGGGGATGCGGACGACGACAGGGAGCTTGACCTTGCCCAGCGAGCGCGCGTGCATCTTCGCCAGCTGCGTGACGATCTGGTCGTACGCCGGGAAGACGAAGCCGTCGAACTGGATCTCCACCACGGGGCGGTAGCCGCGCAGGGCGAGACCGATCGCCGTGCCCACGATGCCCGACTCGGCCAGCGGGGTGTCGATGACGCGGCTCTCGCCGAAGTCCTTCTGAAGGCCGTCCGTGACCCGGAAGACGCCGCCGAGCTTGCCGACGTCCTCGCCCATGATCAGGACCTTGGGGTCGGAGTCCAGGGCGCGGCGCAGCGACTCGTTGATCGCCTTGGCCAGAGCCATCTTTTCGGCTGCCATGATCAGACCCCCTCTACGTCCGCGAACGACGCCTGGTAGGCGGCGAACTGGGCGCGTTCCTCGTCGACGAGCGCATGCCCGTCCGCGTACGCGTTCTCGAAGATGGCGAAGTGGTCCGGGTCCGGCATGGCGCGGACCGCCTCACGCACTCGTTTGCCCAACGCCTCGCTCTCGCGCTCCAGTTCCGCGAAAAATCCCTCGTCCGCGTGGTTTGAAGCCTCGAGATAGGCGCGGAGGCGCAGGATCGGGTCCTTCGCCTCCCAGGCCAGGCGCTCGTCGTCCCCGCGGTAGCGGGTGGGGTCGTCGGAGGTGGTGTGGGCGCCCATGCGGTACGTGTACGCCTCGACCAGTGTCGGCCCCTCGCCGCTGCGGGCGCGCTCCAGCGCCCACTTCGTCACGGCGAGGCACGCCAGGACGTCGTTGCCGTCCACGCGCACGCCGGGGAAGCCGAAGCCCTGCGCACGCTGGTAGAGCGGCACCCGGGTCTGCTTCTCGGTCGGCTCGGAGATCGCCCACTGGTTGTTCTGGCAGAAGAACACCACGGGGGCGTTGTAGACCGCGGAGAAGGTGAAGGACTCCGCGACATCGCCCTGGCTGGAGGCGCCGTCGCCGAAGTACGCGATCACCGCGCTGTCGGCGCCGTCCTTGGCGATGCCCATGGCGTAGCCGGTGGCGTGCAGCGTCTGGGAGCCGATGACGATCGTGTAGAGCTGGAAGTTGTTGCTGTTCGGGTCCCAGCCGCCGTTGTTCACGCCACGGAACATGCCGAGCAGGTTGGTCGGGTCGACCCCCCGGCACCAGGCGACGCCGTGCTCGCGGTAGGTCGGGAAGACGTAGTCGTCCTCGCGGGTGGCCCGGCCGGAGCCGATCTGGGCGGCCTCCTGGCCGAGCAGCGACGCCCACAGGCCCAGCTCGCCCTGGCGCTGCAGGGAAGTGGCCTCGGCGTCGAAGCGGCGGGTGAGCACCATGTCGCGGTAGAGGCCGCGGAGCTCATCGGGGGTGATGCCGGCGACGTATTTGTCGAACTCGGCGTTCTTGACGCGCTTGCCCTCGGGCGTCAGCAACTGCACGAGTTCGGGGTCGGTGCCTGGCGATTTCCTTGCGGTTGTGCGCTTGCCGGCCGTGCTCTTGGTACCGGCGCTGCGTCGCGGCTTTGGCGCGGCAGTGCTCTCCACGGTCACGTGTGCTCCTCCGTCGGTCCGGCTCCCGGGTTCGCCGGGTGCCAGTGCGGCTCACCTGCAGCCCTACGGACGCACAGGGTGGGTGCGGCTCGTGCGGGAACAGGCGTGACAGGTGCCCCGGCGAGCGCCCTGCAATAGGCACGTTACCCAGTGCTCCACATTTCTGTGAAACCCCTCCTGACCTGCGATTTTGCTTGGATTTCCAAGTAAATCGCGAAAGTCCGGAACAACTCCTGGTCACAGCCTTGCAGGGGGCCGGAACAACGGCACGTTATATCGGTGACCCAGGTCACGGGAAGAGCAACCGAGGGCGAGATCACTCATCCCACGTGACGCTGCACACATACGCGAAGGCGGAAGAGTCCGGATATTTCGCCCGCCGATCACGAAGCGTGTCTGCTACTACGGCCGACACGAGGGTGCGCATTCCGGCCACTCGGCAGTACCTGTGAACGGCCACCCCGTAAACGGCACGCGCGCGTGCAGCCCGTTTCCGGGCCGCACGCGCGCGTGGAGCTGCTTTGTCGGTGAGAGGGGGCCGCGAGGCCGGTCAGACGCCGTCCGTCGGTGTCGGCAGCGTCGGCGGATCCGACGGCTCCTCCGTGGGGTCCTCCGTCGGCTCCTCGGTCGGCTCGGCGGTGGTCGGCTCCTCCGTCGGCTCGGCCGTGGTCGGCTCCTCCGTCGGCTCCTCGGTGGGCGTGTACGAGGGCTCGTACGACTGCGTGTAGTCCGGGTCGGTGCCCGTGCCGGTGCCGTCGTCCGTGGCCGTGTCGGTGGGCTCCTCGGTCGGATCGTCGCTCGGCGTCTCGCTGGCCTGGTCGTCCTTCGTCGTCTGCGACGTGGTCGGCTTCGGCGTGGTGTCGTTGCCACCGTCTCCGTTGCCGGTGCCCTTCAGGGCCAGCGCGACGCCCGCCGCGATCGCGATCACCGCGAGGACGGCGAGGATCCACAGCTTGCCGCGGCCGGTGCCTTTGTTGCCGTGTCCCTCGAAGCCGCCGTCGTCACCGCCGCCGTACCCGGAGGGCAGGATCGGCTGCGGGATCTGCGTCGTACCGGATCCGGAGTCCGAGGGGTGCCCCATGACGGTCGTGTTCGCGAAGCCCGCGGCCGGGGTGTGCCGGCCGTCGTGCATCGCCACCGGGCCGGTGTTCCAGGTGCCGGTGTGGCCGCCCTGGTCGTACAGCATCTGCAGGCCGTACTGGACGAGGCCGCGCATCTCCTCGGCCGTCTGGAACCGGTCGTCCGGCTCCTTGGCCAGCGAGCGCATGACCAGGCCGTCGAGCTCCGGCGGCGCCCCGTCGGAGACCTCGGACGGGGGCGTCGGGATGTCCTGGACGTGCTGGTAGACCACCGACAGCGGGGTCTCACCGGTGAACGGGGGCCTGAGCGCGAGGAGTTCGTAGAGCAGGCAGCCCGTCGCGTACAGGTCGGAGCGGTGGTCGACCGCCTTGCCGAGCGCCTGCTCGGGCGACAGGTACTGCGGGGTGCCCATGACCATGCCGGTCTGCGTCATCGTCGACTGCGCGCCGTGCAGGGCGCGGGCGATGCCGAAGTCCATCACCTTCACGGCGCCGTTGTGGGTGATGATGACGTTGGCGGGCTTGATGTCGCGGTGCACGATGCCGTGCTGGTGCGAGTAGGCGAGCGCCTCCAGGACGCCGGAGACGATGATCAGCGCCTGCTCGGGGCCGGGCGCCTCGGCGTTGAGGAGCAGGTCGCGGATCGTGCGCCCCTCGACGATCTCCATCACGATGTACGGCACGCTGTGGCCGCCCACGAAGTCCTCGCCGGAGTCGTACACGGCGACGATCGCGTGGTGGTTGAGGCCGGCCACCGACTGGGCCTCGCGCGTGAAGCGGGCCTTGGACACCGGGTCCTCGGCGAGGTCGGAGCGCAGCAGTTTGACCGCCACGGTGCGTCCGAGGCGCACGTCCTCGGCCGCGAAGACCTCGGCCATGCCGCCCCGGCCGAGTCTGCGGGTCAGCCGATAACGGCCGTCCCCGACAAGTCCGCCATTACCCCACATCTCCGGCGCGTCTGACATACCGCCGCCAGCCGCCTCGGGGTCGGACGGGCCCTGAGCGCGCTGCTGCTGTGCCATCGGTCCTCGCCGTCGTTTCTGCCCGCGGTGCGCGCGGTGTTGTTACGGTCTCCGTCGGCCACGCTACAGCCTCCGCGCAAGCCGTCGGTCCGAGACGGTCGCCCCAACCGGACGGAGACGGACCGGCCATCAAACCGGTATCCCGTCCGCTCGTGCAAATTCTGTGTACCGCCCGTACGCCCCCGGTAACTCTTCCGCGACGCTTCTTTCGCGTACGGTCACGGAACGGGCACCGCGCTTGACCTGTCAGTGCCGTGGGGCAGACTTGGCCGGGAACAGCACGTGGATCACTCGGGACCACTCGGATCACTCGGGATCGTCCGATCCACGGCAGTCGCAGGCGCCTAAGAGGCTACGGGGGACGCAGCACATGAGCCAGGACGGCGCACAGGGCCGGTACGCGGGGCGGGCGCTCGCCGGCGGCCGCTATCAGCTGCGCGACTTGCTCGGCGAGGGCGGCATGGCCTCGGTGCATCTCGCCTACGACGCCGTGCTCGACCGGCAGGTAGCGGTCAAGACCCTGCACACCGAACTCGGCCGCGAGCAGGCGTTCCGCGAGCGGTTCCGCCGTGAGGCCCAGGCCGTGGCCAAGCTCACGCACACCAACATCGTCTCCGTCTTCGACACCGGCGAGGACGATGTCGACGGCATGACGACGCCGTACATCGTCATGGAGTACATCGAGGGCAGGCCGCTCAGCTCGGTCTTCGACGAGGACGTACGGCAGTTCGGCGCGGTGCCCGCCGACAAGGCGCTGAAGATCACCGCGGACGTGCTCGCGGCGCTGGAGATCAGCCACGAGATGGGGCTGGTCCACCGGGACATCAAGCCGGGCAACGTGATGATGAACAAGCGCGGCGTCGTCAAGGTCATGGACTTCGGCATCGCGCGCGCCATGCAGTCCGGTGTGACGTCGATGACACAGACCGGCATGGTGGTCGGCACACCGCAGTACCTCTCGCCCGAGCAGGCGCTGGGCCGTGGTGTGGACGCCCGCTCCGACCTCTACTCGGTCGGCATCATGCTGTTCCAACTCGTCACCGGACGACTGCCGTTCGAGGCGGACTCGCCGCTGGCGATCGCGTACGCGCATGTGCAGGAGGAGCCAGTCGCTCCGTCCTCGATCAACCGCGCCCTGCCGCCTGCCGTGGACGCGCTGGTCGCCCGCGCCCTGAAGAAGAACCCGAACGAGCGCTTCCCGAGCGCCGAGTCCATGCGCGACGAATGCCTGCGCGTGGCCGCGTCCTTCCAGGCGGCCCCGCCGAGCATCGTGCCGGGCGCGCAGACGCAGAGCGGCCAGGGCGTCGGCGCCTCGGTGTTCCCGCCGGTCGGCCAGACCCCGCCGCCCGGGGGCCCGGTCCAGACGCCGTACCAGCCGGCGCCGGCGCCGAACCCGTACGGCACTCCGCCGCCCGCGACGCCCGCGCCGTCGTACGGCTACCCGCAGCAGCAGCCCGGCTTCCAGACACCGCCGCCGGCGGCGTACTCCCCGCAGCCGGGCCACCCGACGCCGCCGCCGTACACCATCTCGCCCCAGCCGCAGGCCACTTCGGGCGGCGGCAAGAACAACCGGGCGGTGATCATCGGCTCGATCGTCGTGTCCATCGTCGCGGTGGGCGGCCTGATCGCGGCACTGACGCTGCCCGGCGGCGGCACCGAGAACAACTCGGGCGGGGGCGGCACGAGTACGTCGGCGCCGGCCACGAAGGCCGCGGGATACCGGGCGGGCGACAGCTCGAGGACGGTCGAGACGACCACGTGCACCGAGCCTCGGGAGTCGTACCTCGACCCCGAACAGGTGCGGATGCCGGACTTCTCGTACCAGTACTGGCCTTCGGTCGTCGAGTGCCTCAAGGCCGCCGACTGGACGTACGAAACGATCTCCAAGAACGAGAACACGTACGGCGAAGGCACGGTGCTGAAGCAGTCCCCCGAGGCGGGCACGGACATCGACCCGGAGAACCCGCCGACGATGAAGTTCACGGTCTCCACGGGCAATCCGGAGTGACCTCCACACCCACGATCTGATCAGATCAGATCAGATCAGATCTGAAAGGCCCGGCAGCGCTTGCTGCCGGGCCCTTTGCGTAGATGTCTGGTCCATGCGCCTGAATAACGGGTCTTAGCCCAGGTAACGGGTCTTACAGGTACGGCCCACCCGAGCGGCCCCCCTGGCGCGGATCACCGTCCTCGTGGCCGCCGACTCCCGGCGGGAGGGCGCGGCGCATCTGCTCCAGCTGGGCCCGCGCGGCCATCTGCTGGGCGAAGAGCGTGGTCTGGATGCCGTGGAAGAGGCCCTCCAGCCAGCCGACCAGCTGGGCCTGCGCGATGCGCAGTTCCGCGTCGCTGGGGGTCGCCTCGTCCGTGAACGGCAGGGAGAGCCGCTCCAGCTCCTCGACGAGCTCCGGGGCCAGGCCGTCCTCCAGCTCCTTCACGGAACTGGCGTGGATCTCCTTCAGCCGGACCCGGCTCGCCTCGTCCAGCGGAGCCACGCGCACCTCTTCGAGCAGCTGCTTGATCATGCTGCCGATCCGCATGACCTTCGCCGGCTGCTCGACCTGCTCCGTCACCGGGATCTCGCGGGAGTCCTCGTCTCCGTTGCCGCCGGTGAGCGCCATCCCGTCCTGGCCCACGACCAGGATCTGGGGGTTCTCGGACGGCCTTTCGTTCCTCGGCATCTCCATGCCGCCATTCTCTCGCACCCGTACAGCTCATCATCGTGGTGCCCCCCGTGGGGAGAGATCCACCATTTACGATGCGGGACTTTCCGTCAGCCCGATGAGCTCAGTCCGACGCGCTCAGTCCGACGCGCTCAGTCCGACGCGCTCAGTCCGACGCGCTCCCGGCCGGGGTGAGCCGCAGCAGGCGGGCCTCGCAGAGGTCGAGCCAGCGACTCTCCGCCTCGGCGTGGAACACGAGCTGCTCCAGGACGAGCAGCCGGGCCATCTCCTCGGGGTGCTCGTGCGCCCGCGCCAGCGCCTCGGCCCGCCGCCGTACGCAGTCGTGCAGGGCCTGGGCCACATGCCTGCGCTGCTCCTGCACGACCTCCCGTACGTCGACGTCGGGCGCCGCGACCGCCATCACCAGCTTGATCGCCAGCTCGTCGCGCGGCGGGCTCGCCCGCTGCACGGGCCGCGCGAACCAGGCCCGCAGCTCGGCGCGGCCCGCCTCCGTCAGCGCGTACAGCACCCGCCCCGCCTCGTCCACGCCGTCCTGGACGACCATGCCGTCCCGCTCCAGCCGCCGAGGGTCGTATAGACCTGGCCGATGTTCAGCGGCCAGGTCCCGCCCGTACGCGCCTCGAACTCGGTGCGCAGCCGGGAGCCGTAGCGGGGGCCGGGTTCCAGGAGCGCCAGCAGCCCGTGTCGTATCGACATAACCGGATTGTGCGCCGGATTCGGTCGGGTGGCGGAGTCCGAAATGCCGGGTGCGTGGGGTGCTGTGAGGCTTGTTCCGTGACTTCATGGCTGGGGATGACGCGGGGGTGGCGGGGCCGGACGTGTGCTGCTTTCGGCGGCCCGCGCGCCTTGCCCTGGCCGATGCCGACTTCTGCCGCCGAGTTCGTCCCGGGTGCCGGGTGCGTCCCGGGTACATGGTCGGGGGCGTTGTGGGGCCTGCGGGTGCTGCGGGCTGCGGGGACGGTGGTCGTGCTGGTGGCGGGGCTGGTCGTGGGGTTGTGCGGGAGTGGGGTGTCGTACGGCCTTGAGGGTCCGCCTCGTGCTGCCGCATCCGGGGATTCCTCCGGATCTACCGGATCTACGGGTTCGGGGTCCTCCGCCTCCCCCCGCGCGGCCGCGTCCCCCTCCGCCTCCTCACCTGTGACTGATTCCGAACCTGTGACTGACTCCGGTCCTTCCTCCAGCTCCTCAACCGAGTCCCGGCCATCCTCCGCCGCTGAAGCTCCGTCCGAGGCACCCTCCGCCTCCTCCGGCCCCTCCGCTCCGTCCACGAAGCTCGGGGAGTCGGGAAAGTCGGGGGAGTCCGGGGAGTCCCAGAAGTCCAGGGAGTACCGGGAATCCCGGGCGTCGGCCACCTCGCCCGCCCACGCGCCCGCCGCCTCCCCTCCCGCCCCCTCCGACAAGCCCTCCCGGGCCGGGAGCCGGGCTGGTGAGGGGCGGCAGCGGCCGGGGCGGGAGAAGGGGCCGTTGGAGGACGAGGAAGCGGCGGACGAGGAGGCCGCGGAGGAGGAGCCGGACGGTGGCGTGGGCGACGAGGAGGGCGAGGGCTCGGCGTTGCCGGAGGACGAGGGTGAGGGTGAAGGTGAGGACGACGGTGGGGGCGTGGCCGAGAGCCCGGACGGCGCCGGTGACTCCGCCCGGGACGCTTCCACGGTCCCCTCCGCCCCGTCGAACCGGCCCGTACGGCAGCCCGTCCCGCAGGCCGGGGGCTCCGCCGAACCCATGCTGCAGATCCTGCCCCTCGGCAGCGGGCTGGTGCTCATCGGGCTCGGTCTGGGCCTCGCCTTCGTCGGTCTCCGGCTGCGGCGCGGCTAGGACGTGCCCTCCACGCGTCGGACGACAGCCCTACGGCGCGACGAGGAGCACCTTCCCGACGTGCCCGCTGTCCTCCACCACCCGGTGGGCCTCGGCCGCGTCCTTCATCGGGATCTCGCGGTCGACGACCGGGCGTACATGGCCGGCGTCCAGCAGGGGCCACACGTGCTCGCGTACGGCCGCGACGATCGCCGCCTTCTCGCCGAGCGGACGGGCGCGCAGCGAGGTCGCGCTGATGGCGCCGCGCTTGCCCAGCAGCGCACCGATGTTGAGCTCGCCCTTGACGCCGCCCTGCATGCCGATGATGGCGAGGCGGCCGTTGACGGCGAGGCTCTGGACGTTGCGGTCGAGGTACTTGGCGCCCATGTTGTCGAGGATGACGTCGGCTCCGGCGCCGTCGGTGGCCTGCTTGACCTCGTCGACGAAGTCCTGCTCGCGGTAGTTGATCAGGATGTCGGCGCCCAGCTCGGCGCACCGGTCCAGCTTCTCCCGGGTGCCCGCCGTGACGGCGACCTTGGCGCCGACGGCCTTGGCGAGCTGGATGGCCATGGTGCCGATGCCGCTGGAGCCGCCGTGCACGAGCAGGGTCTCGCCGGGGCGCAGGTGGGCGATCATGAAGACGTTGGACCAGACCGTGCATACCACCTCGGGCAGGGCGGCGGCCCGCGTCAGGCTCACACCCTTGGGTACGGGCAGCAGTTGGCCGGCCGGCACGGCGACCTTCTCGGCGTAGCCGCCGCCGGAGAGCAGCGCGCACACCTCGTCGCCGACGGCCCAGCCGGAGACGCCGGAGCCAAGCGCTGCGATCCGGCCGGAGCACTCCAGGCCGGGGTAGGGGGAGGCGCCGGGCGGGGGGTTGTAGAAGCCCTGGCGTTGCAGGATGTCGGCGCGGTTGACGGCCCCGGCCACCACCTCGACCAGCACCTCGCCCTCACCGGGCACGGGATCGGGGACCTCGTCCCACACCAGCGCCTCGGGCCCACCAGGTTCGGGAATCGTGATCGCATGCATGCCACGGACGCTACTCCTCGGGCCCCGGCCCTCGAACCCCTGTCCCTCGGTCCTCGCGCGGGTCCGGTCGAAAAATTTTGTGGCCCCACCGATGAGTTCGCGCGACCGTAAAAGTCTCCCCATGCGCAGCCCAAGAACCGCGCGGCCCGAGAACCGCGCAGGCAAAGAACCGCGCAGCCCGAGAACGCGGAAGGACCACTCGGAAGGACCGAAGCATGAGCACGCAGACGACGTCCGGTCTCGCGATCGAGACGGCGGGCCTGGTGAAGACGTTCGGTGAGACACGGGCCGTCGACGGCGTGGACCTCGCGGTTCCGGCCGGCATGGTCTACGGCGTCCTCGGCCCGAACGGCGCCGGCAAGACGACCACGGTGAAGATGCTCGCCACCCTCCTACGACCTGACGGCGGCGAGGCCCACGTCTTCGGCCACGACGTCGTGCGTGAGGCCGACGAGGTGCGCGGCCGGGTGAGTCTCACCGGCCAGTACGCCTCCGTGGACGAGGACCTCACCGGCACCGAGAACCTGGTCCTGCTGGGCCGGCTCCTCGGCCACGGCAAGCCCGCCGCGCGGCAGCGTGCCGCGCAGCTCCTGGAGGCCTTCGGGCTGACGGACGCGGCCGGCAAGCAGGTCAAGAACTACTCCGGCGGCATGCGGCGCCGCATCGACATCGCCGCGTCCATCCTCAACACCCCCGACCTGCTCTTCCTGGACGAGCCGACGACCGGCCTCGATCCGCGCAGCCGCAACCAGGTGTGGGACATCGTGCGCGCGGTCGTCGCCCAGGGCACCACCGTGCTGCTGACCACTCAGTACCTCGACGAGGCCGACCAGTTGGCGTCCCGGATCGCCGTCATCGACCGCGGCAAGGTCATCGCCGAGGGGACGAAGGGCGAGCTGAAGGCGTCCGTGGGGGCCGGTTCCGTCCATCTGCGGCTGCGCGAGGCCACACAGCGGCCGGAGGCCGAGCGCGTGCTGCGGACGACCCTGGACGCGGACGTTCAACTGGAGTCCGACCCCGTGGCGCTGACCGCGCGCGTCGGCTCCGGGGCGGCCAACGGACAGGGCGCGGCGGAAAAGGCCGCCCGCGCGCTCGCCGAGCTGGCCCGCACCGGCATCACCGTCGACAACTTCTCGCTGGGCCAGCCCAGCCTGGACGAGGTGTTCCTCGCCCTCACCGGACACGACACGCACGACGCCCACGATGCCCGCGACCACGCCGGCAAGGACGACAAGGACGAGGTGGCGGCATGAGCACCGCGACGCAGACCGAGAGCAAGGAACTCGCCCCCGTCAGCGCCGAGTCGCTCGCCGCGCTGCTCGTCTCCGGGGAGCGGCCGCCGCGGCCCAGCGCCTGGTCGGCCTCGATGACCTTCGGCTGGCGGGCGATCCTGAAGATCAAGCACGTGCCGGAGCAGCTCTTCGACGTCACCGCGTTCCCGATCATGATGGTGCTGATGTACACGTACCTGTTCGGGGGCGCTCTTGCCGGGTCCCCGAAGGAGTACATCCAGTTCCTGCTGCCGGGCATCCTGGTGATGTCGGTCGTGATGATCACGATGTACACGGGCGTCTCGGTGAACACCGACATCGAGAAGGGCGTCTTCGACCGATTCCGCTCGCTGCCCATCTGGCGGCCGTCGACGATGGTGGGCTATCTGCTGGGCGACGCCCTGCGCTACACGATCGCGTCCGTCGTGATGCTCACCGTCGGCATGATCATCGGCTACCGCCCGGACGGCGGGGTGGCCGGCGTCGTCACCGGGGTCGCCCTGCTGGTCGTCTTCTCGTTCGCGTTCTCGTGGGTCTGGACGATGTTCGGGCTGCTGCTGCGCAGCGAGAAGTCGGTGATGGGCGTCAGCATGATGGTGCTGTTCCCGCTGACCTTCCTGTCGAACATCTTCGTCGACCCGAAGACCATGCCGGGCTGGCTCCAGGCGTTCGTGAACAACAGCCCGATCACCCATCTGTCCTCCGCCGTCCGCGAGTTGATGGCGGGCGACTGGCCGGCCGACGAGATCGCCTGGTCGCTGGGCTGGGCGGGTCTGTCCGTGCTGGTGTTCGGGCCGATCACGATGCGGCTGTACAACCGCAAGTAGCCGGGCCGGGCGTCAGAAGGTCTTCGTCTCGGGGGACGCCAGACGGATCTCATCCCCGGGGACGCCAGACGGACTTCATCCCCGGGGGGCGTCGGGCGGACTTCATCCCCGGGGAGGTCAGATGGGTTTCATCTCCGGGGGCAGACGCCGGTCGTCGGGTGCGACCTGGCTGCCCGGCGTCGCCCGCACGATGGTGATGAGCCGGTCCGTCAACTCCAGTGTGCCGACGGTCGGATCGTCGTATCCGAGCACCCGGTGCCCGCGTACGACGCTCACCACCAGGTCGTCGGTCTGCCGCGGGCTCTTGCCCACCTCGGCCTTTATGACCGGCCGTTCGACTATGTCGAGCCCGCTGCCCTGCTGGATCAGGTCCTCCAGGACCATCCCGGCGGCGGGGCTGAGCACGGAGAGGCCGAGCAGCCGGCCGGCCGCGCTGGCGCTGGTGATGACCGCGTCGGCGCCGGACTGCTTCAGCAGCGGCGCGTTCTCCTCCTCGCGCACCGCGGCGACGATCTTCGCGCCGCGGTTGAGCTGCCGGGCCGTCAGCGTCACCAGGACGGCGGTGTCGTCGCGCTGGGTCGCGATGATGATCTTCCGCGCCTTGTGCACCTCGGCCCGCTTCAGGACCTCGCTGCGCGTGGCGTCCCCGGTGACCCCGGCGTACCCGTCCGCGACCGCCGCATCGATCACCTTGGAACTCGGGTCGACCACGATGACCTGGTCTTTCCTCAGTCCCGTCGCGCAGACGGTCTGGATCGCCGAACGCCCCTTCGTTCCGAAGCCGACGACGACGGTGTGGTCGCGCAAGGTGGACCTCCAGCGGGTCAGACGCCATTCCTCCCGGGTCCGTTCCGTGAGGACCTCGAGCGTGGTGCCGACCAGGATGATCAGGAACAGCACCCGCATGGGTGTGATGACGAAGATGTTGGTGAGCCGGGCGACGTCACTGACGGGCGTGATGTCGCCGTATCCGGTGGTGGAGAGGCTGACGGTCGCGTAGTAGAAGGCGTCGAGGAGGTCGACGGAACCGTCGGAGTTGTCGTTGTAGCCCTCGTGGTCGGCGTAGACGATCAAGGCCGTCGCCACGAGCAGCGCCAGGGCCAGAACGACCCGCTTGGCGACCTGGCGGAACGGATGCTCCACGATCTTCTTCGGAAGCTTCACCCGATAGGTCGCGGCCCTCTCGTCCGCCCGACGGGCGATCGCGTCCTGGCCCGGAAGTTTCACGTGAAACACACCTCGATGCCGGCACTCGCCCAGGGCAGGTCGAGCAGTTCGGTCTCCTGACCCGCGCGGACCCCGCCCGGTGGTACGACGGCGACGGCATCGGCCGCCGCCATGCCCCGCAGCATGGCCGGCCCGTGGTAGTGCAACGGCACGGCGTGGTCGCCGCGCAGCACGACGGGGATGAGCCGGGTGTCGTACGGGTGGCCGTGCGCCGCCTCCTTCAGGGGCAGCGTGTACGGCTCCGGGGCCGGGTGGGCGGCGAGGGTACGCAGCAGGGGTTCGGCGAGGGTGAGCAGGCCGGAGACGGCGGCGAGCGGATTGCCGGGCAGGCCGACGAGGTGCTGGTTCTCCTTGGTGCGGGCCAGCAGCATGGGGTGGCCGGGCCGCACCTTGACGCCGTTGACCAGGAGTTCGGCGCCGATGCGCTGCAGCGTGGGGTGGACGTGGTCGACGGGGCCGGCCGCGGTGCCGCCGGTGGTGACGATGAGGTCGGCGTCGGAGCGGGTGAGGGCCTTGTGCAGGGCCTTGGCGTCATCGCCGAGCCGGCGCACGGAGGTGACCTCGGCGCCGAGTGCGCGCAGCCAGGGCGGCAGCATCGGGCCGAGGGCGTCGCGGATCAGCCCGTCGTGCGGGAGCCCTTGGGTGAGCAACTCGTCGCCGAGGACGAGGACTTCGACGCGGGGGCGGGGGACGGCGGTGAGGGTGTCGTATCCGGCGGCGGATGCCAGGCCGAGCACGGCCGGGGTCACGAGGGTGCCGACGGCGAGCAGTTGGTCGCCGTTACGGCATTCCTGGCCGCGTGGGCGGATGTCCTGGCCGGGCTGGATCTCCCGGGTGGCGTGCAGGCGGTCCTTGGCGTCCGTGCGGCCGTGCTCGCTGCGCAGGACGGCGGTGGTGTCCGGCGGGATCCGGGCGCCGGTCGCGATCCGGACGGCCTCTCCGTCGGTGAGCGGCTCGGGCTCGGCATGCCCGGCCAGGACCCCCTCGTCCCTTACGTCCCAGGGGCCGGGGCCCGCGACCGCCCAGCCGTCCATCGCCGAGGTGTCGAAGGAGGGCAGGTCGGTGAGGGCGGTGAGGGGGGCGGCCAGGGTGAGGCCGAGGGCGGCGTCGAGGGGGACGGAGACGGGAGCGCGGCCGGCGGACCGGGCGATGGCACGCGCGGCGCGGGCTGCGGTCTCGCGGGCTTCACGCCAGGGGGTGGCCCTGTGGTGGCGGTCCGGCTTGTCGGAGCCCGGGGCGTGCGGGCCGGGTGCGGGCACGTGGTCGCCGGGGGCGTGGGGGCCGTGGGGTTCCTTCACTAGGGCGAGCACCTCCTCGACGTCGAGGTCCTCGGCGTCCTCGTCCGCCTGAATGCCGCGGGCGGTCATCCGGCGTCCGGGCGGCTGTCGGGCGTGGCGTCGGGGGCCGCGTCGGACTTGGCGGCGGCCTCTTCCGCCCAGCGCAGGGCGAGGGCGGCGGCCTTGCGGGACGCCTCGGCGACGGCTTCGGGTCCTCCCTCGCCTCCCCTTGCCCGCGCTGCCGCGTACCCGACGAGGAACGTGGTCAGCGGGGCCGCGGGCCGCGCCACGCCGTGGGCGGCGTCGCGGGCGAGATCGAGCAGGACCTTGGTGTCGACGTCGAGCTCGATGCCGAGCTCGTCCTTGACTGCGGAAATCCATTCATCCAACACGTGCCCATGCTCCCTGATGCGTGCCCTGGCGGTGGCGATGTCGTCCCAGGTGTCGCAGTCGAAGGCCGCGACGGGGTCGGGGACGCGGGTGAGGCCGAGCGCGCCGGTCAGCCGGCGCAGGGGGAGGCCGGTGAGGCCGTCGTGCCCTCGGGCGAGCGCCTGCAGTTCGCGGCGCAGCGCGGACGCGCGGTACGCGGCGACGAGCGGCTGGTCGCGGCCGTCGGCGTCGGTGAGCAGCGCGCCGTCGGCGCCGCTGGTGTGCAGGGCGGCCAGCAGCCGCCGTACCGTGCCGTCGTCGAGGAACGGCAGGTCGGCGGAGAGGACGACGACCCGCTCCGCCGTGGTGTGTCGCAGCCCGGCGTCGAGGGCGGCGACCGGCCCGCCGCCGGGCGGGTCCTCGCGCGCCCAGGTGACCGGCCGCGCGGTCGGGCGGGGGTCGGCGACGACGACGGTGGACCGCGCGTCGGCGCAGGCGGCGAGCACCCGGTCGAGCAGCGCCCGCCCGCCGACGCGCACTGCGGGCTTGTCCGCGCCGCCGAGCCGCCGCGCGGCACCGCCTGCGAGCACGACGACGTCGTATGCGACGTCCTGCCCGGACTCGTGCGGGGCGTCGGCGGCGCCTTGCGCGCCCGGCGGTTCGTACGCGGTCACCCCCCGAGTATGCGTGCCTCCACGATCACAGGGAACGCAGGGGAAGCAGCCGACCCGCGGGGTGTTCCGTCACAGCGTGCGCAGCAGCACCGCCGGCTGTTCCACGCAGTCCGCCACATACCGCAGGAAGCCCCCTGCCGTGCCGCCGTCGCAGACCCGGTGGTCGAAGGTGAGCGAGAGCTCCACGACCTGCCGCACCGCCAGCTCGCCCTCGTGCACCCAGGGCTTGGGGATGATGCGGCCGACGCCGAGCATCGCGGCCTCGGGGTGGTTGAGGATCGGTGTGGAGCCGTCGACGCCGAACACGCCGTAGTTGTTCAACGTGAAGGTGCCGCCGGTGAGTTCCGCGGGCGTGAGGGTGCCCGTGCGGGCCGCCTCGGTCAGCCGGGCGAACTCCGCGGTCAGCGACTCGGCGTCGCGCGCGTGCGCTTCCCGTACGACCGGGACGACGAGGCCCCGCTCGGTCTGCGCGGCGAATCCGAGGTGCACATGGTCGAGCTGGACGATCTCCCTGGCCTCCATGTCGACCGTGGAGTTGAGCTCGGGGAACCGGGCGAGGGCCGCGGTGCAGATGCGGGCCAGCAGGGCGAGGAGGGAGATCTTCGGCCCACCGGTGGCGTTCATCGCGGTCCGTGCCCGCATGAGCTCCGTGGCGTCGGCGTCCACCCAGCAGGTCGCGTCCGGGATCTCCCGCCGGCTGCGGGAGAGCTTGTCGGCGACGGCGCCGCGGATGCCCTTGAGGGGCGTGCGGATGCCGCCGAGGGGGGCGGAGGAGCGGACGGGGGCCTGCGTGCGCGGGACCTCGGCGGAGGGGGCCGGGGTCGTCGGCGTCACGCGCGGGTGCGGCTGGGCCGTCCGCCCGTGCGCCTCGGCGGCCCGCAGCGCGTACTCCACGTCGGCCCGCAGAATCAGCCCGTCCGGTCCGGAGCCGTGCAGCTCCCTCAGGTCGAGGCCGTGCTCGCGGGCGAGGCGGCGGACGAGCGGGGAGATCACGGGTACGGGGCCCTCACTGCGGGCCTCCTCGTCGGCCGTTGCCACGTCAGGGCCGTGGCCGACGGGGCCGTGGCTGACGGGGCCGTGCCCCGCCGCTGTGCCGACGGGGCGCGCGACGCCCGGGGTGGGGGCGTGCTCGACGGTCGCCGTGCCCTCGCGCGCGGCGGCACCGTTCGCCGCCACGCCCGACGGCTGCCCCGCCGGTGTCGTCGGCGCGGCCGGCCGTACGCGCCTGCGCCGTGCCGGTGCCTCGGAGGTGCCGTATCCCACCAGCACGTTCCCGGAGCCCTCGGTCTCGCCACCGGAGGCAGGTGCCCCTACCGCCACGGTCAGCAGCGGCGCCCCGACGGGCAGCTCCGTGCCCTCCTCGCCGAAGCGGGCCGTGACCACGCCGGCGTAGGGGCAGGGGATGTCGACCATCGCCTTGGCCGTCTCGACCTCGACGACCGGCTGGTCGACGGCGACGACGTCACCGACCTCCACCAGCCAGCGGACGATCTCCGCCTCGGTGAGCCCCTCCCCGAGGTCGGGGAGCTTGAATTCGAGCACCTGTGCCATCAGCTCTCGGCCTCCCACTGCAGACGCCCCACGGCGTCCAGGATCCGGTCCACGCCGGGCAGGTGGTGACGCTCCAGCATCGGCGGCGGGTAGGGGATGTCGAACCCGGCCACGCGCAGCACCGGCGCCTCCAGGTGGTGGAAGCAGCGCTCCGTGATCCGGGCCGCGATCTCCCCTCCCGGGCCGCCGAACCCGCCCGACTCGTGCACGACGACCGCTCGCCCGGTCCGCCGTACCGAGGCGGAGACCGTCTCGTCGTCGAACGGCACCAGCGAGCGCAGGTCGACGACTTCCAGGTCCCACCCCTCCTCCCGCGCCGCCTCGGCGGCTTCGAGGCAGACGGGCACGGACGGTCCGTACGTGATGAGCGTGGCGCTCCGGCCCGAGCGCCGCACCACCGCGCGGCCAATCGGTTCAACGTCCGTCGGATGCTCCGGGTTCCAGGAGTCCTTCGACCAGTACAGGCGCTTGGGTTCCAGGAAGACGACCGGGTCGTCGGAGGCGATGGCGGCGCGCAGCAGCCCGTAGGCGTCGGCGACGGTCGCGGGCGTGACGACATGGAGCCCCGGAGTCGCCATGTAGTACGCCTCGGAGGAGTCGCTGTGGTGCTCGACGCCGCCGATGCCGCCGCCGTAGGGGACGCGGATGGTGATCGGCAGCGGCATCGCGCCGCGCGTGCGGTTGCGCATCCGGGAGACGTGGCTGATCAGCTGCTCGAACGCCGGGTAGGCGAACGCGTCGAACTGCATCTCCACGACGGGGCGCAGGCCGTACATGGCCATGCCCACCGCCGTGCCCAGAATTCCCGCCTCGGCCAGCGGGGTGTCCGTGCAGCGGTCCTCGCCGAACTCCTTGGCGAGCCCGTCGGTGACCCGGAAGACACCGCCGAGGGTGCCGACGTCCTCGCCCATGACGTGCACGGCGGGGTCTTCGGCCATGGCGTCGCGCATCGCGCGTGTGAGGGCCTGCGCCATGGTGGCCGGCTTGACGGCGACGGTGGTCATCGGTGCGACCCTTCCGACTCGGCGTCGAGCTCGGCGCGCAGCTGGGCCTGCTGTTCGCGCAGTTGCGGGGTGGGCTCGGCGTACACGTGGGCGAACAGGTCCATCGGGTCGAGCACCGGGTCCTGGTTCATGCGCTCGCGCAGGTCGGCGGCCATCGCCTCGGCGGCGTCCCGCGCGGCCTGCTTGCCGGCCTCGTCGAGGAGGCCCCGCTCGGTCAGCTCGTGCTCCAGGAGCGCGATCGGGTCGTGCCCGCGCCAGGTCTCCACCTCGGAGTCGCCGCGATAGCGGGTCGCGTCGTCGGCGTTGGTGTGGGCGTCGATGCGGTAGGTGATCGCCTCGATCAGCGTGGGACCGCCGCCCGCGCGCGCGTGCCGTACGGCGTCGCTCAGCACCTCGTGCACGGCGGCCGCGTCGTTGCCGTCGACCAGGCGGCCGGGCATGCCGTAGCCGACGGCCTTGTGGGCCAGCGACGGGGCCGCGGTCTGCTTGGCGAGCGGGACGGAGATCGCGAAGCCGTTGTTCTGGACGAGGAAGACTACCGGCGCCTGCCATACGGCGGCGAAGTTCAGCGCCTCGTGGAAGTCGCCCTCGCTGGAGCCGCCGTCGCCGACCATGGCGAGCGCGACCACGTCGTCGCCCTTGAGGCGGGCGGCGTGCGCGAGGCCGACGGCGTGCGGGAGCTGGGTGGCGAGCGGGGTGCACAGGGGGGCCACGCGGTGCTCGCGCGGGTCGTAGCCGGTGTGCCAGTCGCCGCGCAGCAGGGTCAGCGCCTGGACGGGGTCCAGGCCGCGGGCCACGGCGGCGAGGGTGTCGCGGTAGCTGGGGAACAGCCAGTCGCGGTCCTGAAGAGCCAGCGCGGCGGCGACCTCGCAGGCCTCCTGGCCGGTGGTGGACGGGTACACGGCGAGGCGACCCTGCTTCGTGAGCGCGGTCGCCTGCGCGTTGTACCGACGGCCCCGCACCAGCTCGGCGTAGAGCCGGCGCAGCAGGCCCGGATCGGCCTTCGCGGCGGCCTCTGTGCCGAGGACGCGGTACGGCTCCGCGTCGGGCAGCAGCGGCGCGGGGTCCATGCGGGGCTGCCAGGCGGGCGGCGGCGATGGCCGATACGCGCCTCGCTGCTCCATGACCGTCATGACGGCACCTCCTCGTGGGAGCGGCTACGGGGAGGCGCAGCTCTTGTGATGCGCCTCA
The DNA here is from genome assembly GCF_004028635.1 of Streptomyces cyaneus. Classification (GTDB taxonomy): domain Bacteria; phylum Actinomycetota; class Actinomycetes; order Streptomycetales; family Streptomycetaceae; genus Streptomyces; species Streptomyces cyaneus. The sequence goes on from NZ_RQJW01000007.1 coordinate 598,093, forward strand.
CCTACCGATTGTTCGGTCGTCGGCACATTTTGGCTACAGGCGCCCTCAGGCTGTGGACAAACGGTTCTCCACAGCCTCCAATGAACGCAGTACGTCCACAGCAGGAAGGTGGGGGGACATGACGCCTGAACAAATGGCCGAGAGCCCGGACAGCGGCACCCCCCTGCCACCCCCGCGCCCGCTCGACGCCATCGATCAGGACATCCTCCAGATGCTCCAGGCGGACGGCCGCGCGTCGATACGCTCCGTCGCCGAGCGGGTCCATGTCTCGCGCGCCAACGCCTACGCGCGTATCAACCGCCTCATCGAGGACGGCGTCATCCGTGGTTTCGGCGCCCGCGTCAACCACGAACGCGCAGGCCAGGGCACTTCGGCCTACATCACCCTGAAGATCGTCCAGAACTCCTGGCGCACGGTGCGCGAGCAGCTCAGACAGCTGCCCGGTGCCTCTCACATCGCCCTCGTCGGGGGCGATTTCGATGTACTGCTGCTGGTCCACACCTCCGACAACAGGGCGCTGCGCGAGCTGGTCCTCACCCGGCTCCAGGCGATCCCCGAGGTGCTCAGCTCGCGCACGCTGCTGGTGTTCGAGGAGGAAGACCTGGAGCCGCAGGGCTGACCGTCCGCCCCTGTCGTCAGCCCGAGGTCCACACCATGGCCATCGCCACCAGGAACAGCACCGGAAACATCGCGCAGAAGAGCCCGGCCCAGGCCGCCGTCACGCGCAGCGTCCGCGCGGACCGGCGGTTCGGCAGCGCCCAGGCGAGCGCGAGCAGGCCGGCCGCCCAGTAGACGGCGCCCCCGAGGACTCCGAGGGCGCCCTCAGCGCCCGACACGAATTCCCACACGAGGAGCGGCAGCCCGGGCACCGTGGCCACGAGAGGCGCCTTCCACCACGTCGGGTCGGCGTCGCGGGGCCGCACGTCGTTCTGCGTCATGCGGCACAGCTCACCAGCCGGATCCGCCCGGGGACATCCGCCGACGCACTCACCCCGGGAACGCGCGCGTACTCAGACCGCTGCCGTGAGCGGTTGCCACAGGAAGGTCGGGGAAGTGCTGTCAGCCCGCCTTCCGCAGCCCCCCGAAGACCAGCCGCACCACCGTGTCGGCGACCTCGCGCTCGTTCATGCCGCGGCCGTCCGGCCGGTACCACTCCACGATCGAGTTGATCATCCCGAAGACGAGCCGCGTCGCCAGCCGCACCTCCACATCGGCGCGCACCTCCCCGTCGGCGGCGGCCGCCTTGAGCAGCTCTGCGACCTGGTGGTCGAAGTCGCGGCGCCGGTCCAGGGCCCACCGCTCGGTGTCGGTGTTGCCGCGCACGCGCAGCAGCAGCGTCACATAGGGCAGGTCGCCTATGAGCACCTCGACCATGCGCCGGACGACGTACTCCAGCCGGTCGGCGGCGTGTCCCACGCGCGCGTGCTCCTCGTCGAGGATCCCGAAGAGCCCGTCGAGCGCCCGACTGACGGCGCGGCGCAGCAGCTCCTCCTTGCCCGTGACGTGGTGGTAGATCGACGACTTGGAGATGCCGGCCGCCTTGGAGAGGTGCTCCATGGAGGTGCCGTCGTAGCCGCGCTCGTTGAAGACCTGCACGGCGACGGAGAGCAGTGTCTCCGGCGTGTACGTGTCGCGCTTGGCCGTGGTCATGAGGTGCCGCCCTCCCGGGTCATGAGGTGCTGCCCTCGCGCTTGTCGGACGCGTACGCGTGCCGGTACAGCGCGAGGGACGGCGCGTAGCGCCCCGAGGGGTCGCGCAGGTGCAGGTCGTCCAGGAGGGCGTACGCCCAGTTGCGGCCGAGCCTGCGGCTCCACTCGAAGGGCCCGAGCGGGTAGTTGACGCCCAGGCGCATCGCGGTGTCGATGTCCTCCTCGGTGGCCACGCCCTTGGCGACGGCGTCGTGCGCCAGGTCGACGATCCGGGCGACCGTGCGGGCGACGATCATGCCGGGGACGTCGCCGATGACGCTGACGTCCTTGCCGAGCGCCTGGAAGAGGCCGATGGCCTCGGCGAGGGTCTGCGGCGAGGTGTCCTGGGAGGCGGACAGGGCGATCCGGGTGGCCCGGCGGTAGTCGAGGGCGAGGTCGAAGTAAACGACGTCCCGGAACTCCACCGACGTCTGGCCGTCGGCGAGCGCGAGCTGACCGCCGCTCGGCAGCACCAGGCGGGTGCCGTGGTCCTCGTCCTCCTCGCGCACCGGGATGCCCGCCTCGCGGATCAACGCGAGCAGCTCGGAGGCCGGGCCCAGGTCGCCCTCGGCGACGACGTGGGCGGGCTGCTGGGCCTGCTCCGCGGTGTGCGGCTCGTCGCGCTCGGCGGCCCCGGCCTCGTCGGCATAGTCGTACCAGCCGCGCCCGCTCTTGCGGCCGAGCCGACCGGACTCGACCAGGCGCCGCTGGGCGAGCGAGGGCGTGAAGCGCACGTCCTGGAAGAAGGACTGCCACACGGAGTGCGTGACGGACTCGTTGACGTCCTGACCGATGAGGTCGGTGAGCTCGAACGCGCCCATCTTGAAGCCGCCGCACTCGCGCAGAACGGCGTCGATGGTGGCCGGGTCCGCGCCTTGTGCCTCGTAGACGGCGAAGGCCTCCGCGTAGAAGGGCCGGGCGATCCGGTTGACGATGAAGCCGGGGGTGTCGGCGCAGGCGACCGGCGTCTTGCCCCAGGCCCGTGCCGTCTCGTACGCGCGCGTGGCCGACGTGACGTCGCTGGCGAACCCGGAGACGACCTCGACGAGCGGCAGAAGCGGCGCGGGGTTGAAGAAGTGCAGGCCGACGAAGCGCCCGGGATTGCGCAGGGCGCCACCGATCGCCGTCACCGACAGGGACGAGGTGTTCGTGGCGAGCAGGCAGTCCTCGTCGACGATGCCCTCCAGCTCCCGGAACAGCTCCTGTTTGACGTCGAGGCGCTCCAGGACGGCCTCGACGACCAGGGCGCAGTCCGCGAGGTCGGCGAGCGACTCGGCGGGCAGCAGCCGGTCTCGGGCCGCGTCGCGGTCGGCGCCGGTGAGGCGGTCCTTCGCGACGAGCCGGTCGAGGCGGGCACCGATCGCGTCGGCCGCGGCCTGGGCGCGCCCGGGAGCGGCGTCGTACAGCCGTACGGGATGGCCCGCCACCAACGCGACCTGGGCGATGCCCTGGCCCATGGTGCCGGTGCCGACGACGGCCACGGGGCTGCTGAGGTCGAGTGCTGTCATGTGCGCGATCCTCCCGCACGGGGTTTTCCACAGATGCGGCGGACCCCCTTGAACCGACCGATCGTTCGGTTACTCTAACTCTGACTGCCTGTTCCTGCCCATGTTTGTGCCCAGGTCATGAGCTCAACGGAGAGCTCTGGAAACGAGGAGTTGGTCCCGCATGGCCGCCGAACTGACCGCCCACGAGCTGATCGCCAAGCACCGGCCCACCCTCGACCAGGCGCTGGAGGCGATCCGCACACGCGCGTACTGGTCCCCGCACCCGGAGCACCCCAAGGCCTACGGCGAGAACGGCAGCCTGGACGCGGCGGCGGGCAAGGCAGCCTTCGACGCACTGCTGGGCAACCGCCTCGACCTCGGCCAGGCAGGCACGGACGACTGGGTGGGCGGCGAGGTCTCCCCGTACGGCATCGAGCTGGGCGTCGAGTACCCGCACGCGAACATCGACGAGCTGCTGCCGGCCATGAGGTCCGGCATGCGTCAGTGGCGGGACGCGGGCGCGGAGATGCGCGCGGTGGTCTGCGTGGAGATCCTCAAGCGGATCAGCGACCGGACGCACGAGTTCGCGCACGCGGTCATGCACACCTCCGGCCAGGCCTTCATGATGGCCTTCCAGGCGGGCGGACCGCACGCGCAGGACCGCGGCCTGGAGGCGGTGGCGTACGCGTACGTCGAGCAGGTCCGCACGCCCGACACGGCGGAGTGGACCAAGCCGCAGGGCAAGCGCGACCCGCTCGCCCTGAACAAGCAGTTCACGCCGGTCCCGCGTGGCATCGCGATGGTCATCGGCTGCAACACCTTCCCGACCTGGAACGGCTACCCGGGTCTGTTCGCGTCCCTGGCCACCGGCAACGCGGTCCTCGTGAAGCCCCACCCGCGCGCGGTGCTGCCGCTCGCGCTGACCGTGCAGGTCGCGCGGCAGGTGCTCGCCGAGGCCGGCTTCGACGCGAACCTGGTCGCGCTGGCCGCCGAGCGGCCCGGCGAGGGCATCGCCAAGACCCTGGCCACCCGCCCCGAGATCCGGATCATCGACTACACGGGCTCGACCGTGTTCGGCGACTGGCTGGAGGCCAACGCCCGCCAGGCGCAGGTCTACACGGAGAAGGCCGGCGTCAACACGGTGCTCGTCGACTCCACCGACAACTACAAGGGGATGCTGTCCAACCTGGCCTTCTCCCTCTCCCTGTACAGCGGCCAGATGTGCACCACCCCGCAGAACCTGCTCATCCCCCGCGACGGCATCCGCACCGACGAGGGCCCCAGGACCTTCGACGAGGTCGTCGCCGACCTCGCCCGCTCGGTCGACGGCCTCCTCGGCGACGACGCCCGCGCGAACGCGCTGCTCGGCGCGATCGTCAACCCCGACGTGAAGGCCCGCCTGGAGGCCGCGGCGGGGCTGGGCGAAGTCGCCCTCGCCTCCCGGGAGATCGCCAACCCGGAGTTCCCGGACGCGGTGGTCCGTACGCCGGTGATCGTCAAGCTGGACGGCGCGCGGAAATATTGGGAGGGCGCGGACGACGAGGCGGCCTACATGAGCGAGTGCTTCGGGCCGGTTTCGTTCGCCGTCGCTGTCGACTCGGCCTCGGACGCGGTGGAGTTGCTGCGGCGGACCGTGCGTGAGAAGGGTGCGATGACCGTCGGTGCGTACACCACCGACGCGGAGGTGGAGCAGGCCGTGCAGGAGGCCTGCCTGGAGGAGGCGGCCCAGCTGTCGCTGAACCTCACGGGCGGGGTGTACGTCAATCAGACGGCCGCGTTCTCCGACTTCCACGGGTCCGGCGGTAACCCCGCGGCCAACTCCGCGCTGTGTGATGGGGCGTTCGTGGCCAACCGGTTCCGGGTTGTCGAGGTGCGTCGGGAGGCCTAAGCCCGCAAAGCGCCCCCGGTGAGACTCCAGTGGTACAGCGTCATCGCCACGCTCGTCGCGAGGTTGTAGCTGGAGACCTGGGGGCGCATCGGCAAGGACACCAAATGGTCGGCACGCGCGCGTAGTTCTGCGGACAACCCACTGCGCTCGGAGCCGAAGGCGAGGACGGCGTCGTCCGGGAGCTTGGTGCCCCGGATGTCGTCGCCCTCCGGGTCCAGCGCGAAGAGCGGGCCGGGTGGCAGCTCGGCCACGCCCAGCCGCTCCACCGCGGTCGCGAAGTGCAGGCCCGCCCCGCCGCGTACGACCGTCGGATGCCAGGGGTCCAGGGTGCCGGTGGTGACCACGCCGGTCGCGCCGAAACCGGCGGCCAGGCGGATCACGGCGCCCGCGTTGCCGAGGTTGCGGGGGTTGTCGAGGACCACGACCGGGGCGGTGCGCGGGGTGTGCGCCAGCTTCTCGAGATTGGCGGCTCGGGGCGGTCGTACGGCCAAGGCGGCCACGGCGGTCGGATGCGGGCGCGGCACGAGGGACGTGTACGTCGACTCCGGGACCTCGGTCAGGAGCGCGTCCAGGGCATCCCGTACGTCCGGCGCCAGCTCCTCGGCGAGGGCGAGCGCGGCTTCCCGGTCGACGGCCACCGCCACCGGGACCTCGGCGCCGAAGCGCACGGCGTGCTTGAGGGCGTGGAAGCCGTCGAGCAGGACGCAGGTGCCGGCGAGGCGGTGCCAGGCGCGCGCGGCGTCGGGGCCGGTCGCGGGCTCGGGGTCGGGGTCGGGGTCGCTCATGCCTGTGAGCCTACGTGCGCGTGCTCGGGGTTCTCCGGGGTGCGCGGCTCGGGGCGGGCCGCAGGGTCGTCGTCGCGCCGGACCAGACGCGACAGCCGTCCACGCGCGCGTGCCGCCCACTCGCCCAGGCGGCGCAGGAACGACGTCGGCAGGAAGACCGCGTCCGCCGCGATCATCGCCAGCGAGAAGAACGGCAGGCCGAGGACGATCGCGATCACGGCGTGCTCGGTGATCATCGCGGCGAGGAGGACGTTCTTGACCCGCCGGTTGAACAGCGTGAACGGGAAGGCGACCTGCACCACGACCGTGCCGTAGGTGATGAGCATCACCATCGTGCCGCTGGACGACAGCACGTCGGCGAGGGCGGGCCAGGGGGAGAAGTAGTCGAGGTGCAGCGGGTAGTAGACGGCGGTGCCGTCCTGCCAGCGGGAGCCCTGGATCTTGTACCAGCCGGCGGTCGCGTAGATCAGGCACGCCTCGGCCATGATCACCAGCAGGGCGCCGTTGTGCACGATGTTGCCGACCACGTCGAGCAGGATGCGGGGCTGGGCGGTCCGGGCCCGGCGGCCCACGATCCACCACACGGCCTGCCCCAGCCAGATGCCCCACAGGATCACCGGCACGGTCAGGTCGCCGTCGAGACGGCCCGCCGCGGTCACCGCGACCAGCACGAAGCCGAGCACGCTCCACAGGGCCGGGCCGACCCGGTCGGGCCCGATCCGCTCGCCACGCGCGTGTGCCTCGCGCGCGAGCCGCGCCCGGCGCTCGTCCAGCGACCAGACCTGGCCACAGCGCGTGAACACGAGGTAGAGGCACATCAGGTGCAGGACGTTGTCGCCGCCGTCGCCCATGAAGATGGAGCGGTTCTGCAGCGAGAGCACGCCGACCATGAACAGCACGGACATCGTCCGGGTGCGCCAGCCGAGCAGCAGCAGCACGCTGGTCAGGACGGCGAGGGCGTACACGGACTCGAACCAGAACCGGCTGCCCGACCACATCAGAGCGGTGAACGAGCCGTTCGTCCCGATCAGCTGCTGGGCGAGATCGAGGTCCCAGGGGCCGTCGGGACCGTACAGCTCCTGGCGGTGGGGGAACTCGCGCAGCAGGAACAGCAGCCAGGTCGCGGTGAAGCCGATACGGATCACGGCCGTCTGGTACGGGCCGAGGGCGGACTCGGTGACGCGGGCGATGCCCGAGGAGATCGCGAGGGCGAAGCGGTTCACCGGGCACCTCCCTCGGCCTCGTCCGCGGCAGCGGTCCCGCCGACGGCATCGTTCCCGTCCGCGCTGCCGGCTCCCTCTTCCGGCACCCACCACCACGGCAGCACGCGGTAGGTCGGCTTGTCCGAGACCTGCTCGTCGCTCCACTTCGGCGGGCGCACATTGGTGGTGCGGGAGCGGACCTGGACGCGTTCGACGACGCCGCCGTCACCGGCCGCGTTCGCGCGGTCGAGGCGCAGCTGCACTATGCGCCGCAGATACGTCTCGGACAGGGCGCCGCGCAGGCCCACGGGACGGTTCTGGGCGTCGTGCGTGGCGACGAAGAAGTCCCAGGCCCGGCGCAGCTCGTTCTGTTGGGTGTGGCTGGGCAGCAGATTGCCGTCGATGGCCCGGCCGTCCTGGGCCGACAGGTCGTACCAGCCGGTGGTACGCGTGCCGCCGTCGGCCGTGCCGACCTGGGCCCGGACCTGCACCGCGATGTTCTGCTGCAACGGGTTGGGGGCGAACAGCTTCCAGTTCTGCTCGAACTCCGGGTATATCCAGTCGTCGATGGCCTTGCCGTGCTGCTTGGTGACCGTGTTCGGCGGCGCGACGTGCAGGAAGACCATGCCTATGTGGACACAGACGGCGATCGCGACGACCGCGAGGGCGAGGGCGGCGCCGATCTGGTACCGCAGGGAGAGGGCGGCCACGCCGGTACGGGGTTCGGGGGACGGCGAGGCGGGAGGGGTGGCCGGGGTGGCAGGGGTGGGCGATGACACGACGACGGGCACGATGACGGCCGGGGCGTCCTGCGGCTCCTCCTCCGGCCCGTGCCGGGCGGCCGAGCCTGCGTCGTACGCGTCTGCCATGCCGTTTCGTTCCCCGATTCCGGTTCCGGTCCGTCTTCCCTCAGCGCTCGCACGGGAACGGTACTCAGGCCCACCCGTCGGGCACAGCCCCTGTCGGGCCGCCGCCGTCCACACCTTACGGGGGTCCTACACGATCGCACCGGGGTCTACGAGACCCTCACGACCGGGGTCCCACGAGACCCTCACGAGGGACCCCACGAGGAGCATTCCCTTCTTCTAGAACCTGTTCTATCTTGACGCTCCGTCAGATCGCCGTATGTGTCGATGCGTGTGGAAGGGCAGGGACCGTGGACTTCACCTTCACCGAGGAGCAGCAGGCGGCGGCCGAGGCGGCGCGCGGAGTGTTCGCCGGGGTCGCGCCGGACGCGGTGCCCTCTCCCGCGCTCACGCCGGGCGCCGTCGCCGACGACTTCGACCGCCCGCTGTGGGGCCGCCTCGCGGACGCGGACCTGCTGAGTCTGCTGCTCGCCGAGGAGTACGGCGGGGCGGGCCTCGACGCCATCGCGCTGTGCCTGGTGCTGCGCGAGTCGGCGAAGGTACTGGCCCGGGTGCCGCTGCTGGAGAGCAGCGCGGCGACGGCGGCGGTCCAGGCGTACGGCGGCCCGGAGCTGAAGGCCGAGCTGCTCGCCCGTGCCGGGCGCGGCGAGGTGGTGCTGACGGTCGCGGCGCACGGCCGCACCGGCCACGACCCGGCCGAGCTCGCGGTGACCGCTCGGCAGGACGGTTCGGGGTGGGTCCTGGACGGGGTGCAGACCGCGGTGCCTTGGGCGTACGACGCCGATCTCGTGGTCGTGCCGGCCCGTACGGCCGCCGACCGGACCGTCCTCGCGCTGGTGCCGCGCGACGCGGAGGGTGTCTCACTCGGCGAGCAGTTCTCGACCAGCGGGGAGCGGCTGGGGGAGCTGCGGCTGGAGTCGGTGCGGCTCGCGGTGCGGGACGTCATCGACGCCGAGGGGGCGTGGGAGTGGCTGCGGGAGCTGCTCGCCACCGGGACGTGTGCGCTGGCGCTCGGGCTGGGTGAGCGGGTGCTGGGGATGACCTCGCAGTACGCGAGCAAGCGGGAGCAGTTCGGGCATCCGATCGCCACGTTCCAGGCGGTCGCCGTGCAGTCCGCCGACCGCTACATCGACCTGCGCGCGATGGAAGCCGCGCTGTGGCAGGCCGCCTGGCGGATCGCCTCAGGGGCGTCGGGGGCGCTGCCCGCCTCCGGAGACGTGGCCGTGGCCAAGATCTGGGCATCGGAGGGCGTACGGCGGATCGTGCAGACCGCCCAGCATCTGCACGGGGGCTTCGGCGCGGACGTCGACTATCCGCTGCACCGGTACCACGCCTGGGCCAAGCACCTGGAGCTGGCGCTCGGCCCGGCGGCGGCGCACGAGGAGGCGCTGGGGGATCTGCTGGCGGCGCATCCGCTGGCCTGACGGGTGTAGGTGTCTCCGACGGGCCAGCAGGACGACTTGCCGGTGCGACTTGCCGCTACGACGCGCCGGGGCGGCTCAGAGGACGTAGCCGGGCTGGCCCTCGTCGGTCACGACCGGGCGGCCCACGGCGGCCCACACCTGCATGCCGCCGTCGACGTTCACCGCGTCGACGCCCTGCTGGACGAGGTACATCGCGACCTGCGCCGAGCGGCCACCGGAGCGGCAGATCACATGGACGCGGCCGTCCTGCGGGGCGGCCTCGGTCAGCTCGCCGTAGCGGGCCACGAACTCGCTGATGGGGATGTGCAGGGCGCCTTCGGCGTGCCCCGCCTGCCACTCGTCGTCCTCGCGGACGTCCAGGAGGAAGTCGTCGTCCTTGAGGTCCGTGACCTCGACCGTGGGTACGCCAGATCCGAAATGCATGGCTCCGACGCTACCTGACGCTGCGGCGGCCGGCCGGGGGCTCCTCCGGGGGCTCCCAAGGGGGAGGGCGGATCTGCCCTCTGGGGAGGGCGGGCCCGTTGTGGCTTGTCGCGCAGTTCCCCGCGCCGCTTCAGGTCGGCCGCACAGCCGCCCGCTGACAGTCCCGCGCGCCCCGCCTACCCGAGCAGCGCCGCCAGTTCCGCTTCCCTCGCCGCGACCTGGGCCAGGAGCTGGTCGGCGATCTCGTCCAGGAGGCGGTCCGGGTCGTCCGGGGCGAGGCGGAGCATCGCGCCGATCGCGCTCTCCTCCAGCTCCTTCGCGATCAGGGTGAGCATCTCCTTGCGCTGGGCGAGCCATTCGAGGCGGGCGTAGAGCTCCTCGCTGGGGGTCGGGCCCTGTTCCTTGGGCGCCGGTCCCGCGGCCCATTCCTCGGCCAGCTCCCGCAGCAGCGCCTCGTCGCCACGGGCGTATGCGGCGTTGACGCGGGTGATGAACTCCTCGCGCCGGGACCGCTCGGCCTCTTCCTGGGCCAGATCGGGGTGGGCCTTGCGGGCCAGCTCGCGGTAGAGCTTGCGGGCCTCGTCGCTGGGGCGCACCCGCTCCGGCGGCCGAACGGGCTGGTCCGTGAGCATCGCGGCGGCCTCCGGGAACAGCCCCTCGCCGTCCATCCAGCCGTGGAACAGTTCCTCGACGCCGGGCATCGGCATCACCCGGGCGCGTGCCTCGTCGGCCTTGCGGATGTCCTCGGGGTCGCCGGTGCGGGCGGCCGTCACCTCGGCGATCCGGGCGTCCAGCTCGTCGAGGCGGGTGTACATGGGGCCGAGCTTCTGGTGGTGCAGGCGGGAGAAGTTCTCCACCTCGACGCGGAAGGTCTCCACCGCGATCTCGTACTCGATCAGCGCCTGCTCGGCGGCCCGCACGGCTCGCTCCAGCCGCTCCTCGGGTCGCGCCGCACCGTCCTCGGCCGTCACCTGCGCCTCACCACCCTGCTCAGCTGCACCGGCGGGCACCTCGGCACCGCCCCGCGTCCCCGCACCGGCGGGCTCGGCCTGGGACTGCTCAGCTTCCGGCGTCGTCACCCGACCAGCGTAGGCCACGCCGTGACCGCGTCAGCCGAGCCGAGCCCCGGGCACCGCCGCCCGGACAGCACCGGCGTTGCCGCGGGCCTGCTGGGGCTGCCGCCCCAGACCCCGCTTCGGCCCTGAACGGGCCTCGTCCTCAAACTCCCCCAGAGGGGGCACCCCCAGACGGGCTGAAGGACACCGACCGGCGTCGAGAGGCGCGGCCCCCCATCGCCGACGCGTCCGCCACAGGCACTCCGACCACGCATCCGCACCAGGTCACACCCCGACCTCCGCCACGATCCGCCCCGCCCGGACCGCCGCCACCAGCGCGCTGTGGTCCGCCTCCGTGCGGTCGGCGTAGGTGACGGCGAACGTGGCGATCGCCTCGTCCAGCTCCTCGTTCTTGCCGCAGTAGCCCGAGATCAGGCGGGGATCTGCGCTGTGGGAGTGGGCGCGGGCCAGGAGGGCGCCGGTCATGCGGGCGTAGTCGTCTATCTGGTCGGCGGCCAGCGCGGCCGGGTCGACGCTGCCCTTGCGGTTGCGGAACTGGCGTACCTGGAAGGGGAGTCCGTCGACGGTCGTCCAGCCCAGCAGGATGTCGCTGACCACCTGCATGCGCTTCTGGCCGAGGACCACGCGCCGCCCCTCGTGCTCCGCCTCGGGCGCCTCGAAGCCGGCCGTCACCAGGTGCGGGACCAGGGCCGAGGGGCGGGCCTCCTTCACCTGGAGGACCAGGGGTTCGCCCCGGTGGTCCAGGAGGAGGACGACGTACGAGCGCGTGCCCACGCTGCCCGTGCCCACCACGCGGAACGCCACGTCGTGCACCGAGTGACGGGACACGAGGGGGTGGCGGTCCTCGGAGAGCGTGGCGACCCAGCTCTCCAGCGACGCAGCCACCGCCGCCGCCTCCGCGTCCGGAACGCGGCGCAGCACCGGCGGGGCGTCGACGAAGCGGCGGCCGCCGTCCTCGGTCGGCTCCGTCGACTTCGCCGCGAAGCGCCCGCTGGTGTTGGCCCGCGCCTTCTCCGCGACCCGCTCCAGCGTGCCGAGCAGGTCATGGGCGTCGGTGTGGGAGACGAGCTCCTCGTCCGCGATCGCGTTCCACGCATCCAGCACCGGGAGCTTGGCCAGCAGTCGCATGGTGCGCCGGTAGGCACCGACCGTGTCGTGGGCAGCCTTGCGGCACTTGTCCTCGTCCGCGCCCGCCTCCCGGCCCGCGAGCACCAGCGAGGCGGCGAGCCGCTTGAGGTCCCACTCCCAGGGGCCGAACAGGGTCTCGTCGAAGTCGTTCAGATCGATGACCAGGCCGCCGCGCGGGTCGCCGTACAGACCGAAGTTCGCCGCGTGCGCGTCGCCGCAGATCTGGGCGCGGATCCGGGTCATGGGAGTGCGGGCGAGGTCGTACGCCATGAGCCCGGCCGAGCCACGCAGAAACGCGAAGGGCGTCGCCGCCATCCGGCCGACCCTTATCGGGGTGAGCTCGGGAAGCCGGCCGAGGTTGGACTCCTCGACGGCCGCCACGGCGTCGGGGCGGGCGGCGTCGAGGTCGAAGAGCGCGTGCTCACCGCGCGGCACCCGCCTGCGCAGCTCCTTGCCCTCCTCCTTGGGCAACCCACCGCCGGGCCACTGCGCGAAGCCACGCACCCGGGGCAGCCGACGCGCAACGGCTTCCGACGCCGACTCCGACCCCGACTCCGCCGCCGACGTCGGCTCCGACGCCACCGCAGCGGTCTCCGCCGCAGCCGTCTCCGCCGTGGCCTCGCCACCGACCTCGGTCATACCGACCGCCTCCCCCGCTCCCGCTCCCGCTCCCGCACGAACATCAACTCGTGCCGACGGTACAGCCGGTGGCCGAAACACGTCACACCCTGTGGACAACTCCGCGGATGTGGAAAACCCGGATCAGCGGCCCACGGCCTCAACAGCCCATCGGCCTCAGCAGCCCTCGGGCTGCTCCCCGTCCGCCAGATACTTCTTCGCCCACCCACCCAGTTCGGTCAGCGCGGGCTCCAGCGCGGCGCCCGCCTCCGTCAGCCGGTACACGACCCGCAGCGGCGGCCCCTCGTACACCTCGCGCACGACGAGTCCCGCGGCGGCCAGCTCGGTGAGCCGGTCGGAGAGCATGCGCTCGCTGATGCCGGGAATCGCCCGGCGCAGGGCTACGAAGTACGCCGGCCCCGTGATCAGGACGGACACGATCGGCCCGGTCCAGCGCTTGCCGAGCAGTTGGAAGACGCGGGTGATGCCGTCGTCGACCCGTTTGCACGCCGCTACGTCGTGACTCTGCTCACCCGCCATGCCCCTCAGGGTACTGCCCTGCCGTATGGGGGTGAAAAAAAGTAAGTGACTGTGTTATCCATAGTCGAGTACGAACTTTCAGTAGCTGCGGCGAGCGCTGGCCTCGGCAGGTGCACCCATCTGCGCCCACCCACGCCCGCCCGCGCCCGCCCGCCCCGTCCCCTCTGGAGACCCCCATGGCAACGCTCCTGCACATCGACTCCTCGGTCTTCCCCACCGACGCCTCCGCCTCCCGCGCCGTCACCGACGCGTTCCGCCGCACCTGGCAGGAACAGCACCCCGAGGGCACGGTGATCCACCGAGACCTCGCCACGAACCCCGTGCCACACATCTCGGCCCACGCCCACACCGCCGGCTTCTCCGATCCGGCCACGCACACCCCCGAGCAGGCGGCGGCGTTCGCCGTGCGCGTGCAGCTGATCGAGGAGCTGGAGCGTGCGGACGCGGTACTGATCGGCGCCCCGATGTACAACCTGACGATCCCGTCGACGCTGAAGGCCTGGCTGGACAACGTGGTCCTGTTCGGCCGTACGGCGGGCGAGGCCCAGTCGGCCAAGGGCACCCCGATCACCGTCATCGCGAGCCGCGGCGGCGCCTATGGGCCGGGCACGCCGCGTGAGGGCTACGAGTACGTGCAGAACTACCTGTCGGCGATCCTGGCCGACTTCCTCGGCGCCGAGGTCGACTTCATCGTCCCGGAGCTCACGATGGCCCCGATCAACCCGGAGATGGCCGACCTGGTCCCCCTCTTCGAGGCCTCCCGCGAGCGCGCCCTCGAGGAGGCCGCCACGAAGGCGAAGCAGCTGGCACAGCGGCTCGCGGCGTAGCCATGGCCCGCGGCAGGCACAGCTCCGGTTCGCCGCGCGGCGCGGTCGGAGTCGGAGTCGGCCACGATGCCTCACGGGGTGTCGTGGCCGACTCCCCGCACCGGCACATCGCTTGAGTACGCCGGCGGGACGCGCGCCCCAGCGCTCCAGCACTCCCCAGGGACGCACACCCCGCCCCTCACCCACGCCCGGCACCCGCCGCCACCAACCGCCCGCCCCGACCCGACCGCCCGACCCGTCGAGCAGCCGCCACCAGTTCCGTGCGCCGGAACCAGGTGGCCAGGACCAGCGGATAGACCAGGTACCCGAACCGCGTCGCCGGGATCAGGCACATCGCCAGCCCCAACCCGAGCGCCAACCGGTCCGCCGCCGCGACGACGGTCCGGGGCGGACGTACCGCCAACGACACCGCCACGCCGACGGCGGCGGCCGCGAGGGCTGCCATGGCGAGGACGGAACCGCCGGGGACGTAGGTGGCCAGCAGGTACCCCGGCAGCGGACTGGCCGCCGGGGAGTGCACCCCGCCCTCGCCGAGCGGGAAGAGCACCACGTGCTCGACGAAGGCATGCGGGTCGGCCAGGGCCACCGGCACCACCGCGACCGCGGCCACCAGCACGGCGACCACACCGGCCCGTACCGCCGCCCGTCGCCCCGCCGCCACCGCGAGCAGCACCAGCCCCACCGGCAACAGCGGCCAAGCCGTCCACTTCAGCGCGGCCGCGGCACCCATCGCCAGCCCGGCCGCCGTACCGTTCCCGCCCCGGCCGGCGAGCGCCAGGCCCAGGCACATCAGGCCGATCACCGGGAGGTCGACCCCGCCGACGGCCAGCGGCAGCGCTACGGCCGGGAAGGCCGCGAGGAGGAGCACGGTGGCACGCGCGCTCGAGTCCTCGCCGAATCCAAGGGAGTTGCGCGTTGAGGGCCGAGCGGCGAGAAGCATGCTCGCCAGGAACGCCGTGCAGAACCACACCCGGGCATCCGCGAGCGGCGTGCTGCCGAACAGCGCGTGGGGTATGCCGAACAGCGCCATGCCTGGCAGGTAGGGGTTGTAGTCGTCGACGCCGGCCGGATGCGGCAGATACGGGCTGCCGGAGTGCAGCAGCTGGCCGCCCGAGTGCTCGACGACGCCCACCTCCGACTGCGCGGCGCCCGCGACGATCATGAGCGCCAGTGGGACCACGACGGATCCGACCAACGCGGCGACCGCACTGCGCCCACTCCAGGGCCGCGGCGCCCGGCGGGCGAGCTCCGCCGCGACTACGTACCCGACGGCGGCGCAGGCACCCCAGATCCGGTGCGGCGTGAGGGTCGTGACCAGGGCCAGCGACAGCGCGAAGCCCGCGCATCCGAGCCAGAACAGCACGTCCCGGCGCACCCGGGGAGCCCTGCGGGACGGCTTACGGCCGCCTTGGAGGGGCGTCTGCCGTGCGGGGGCGGGGGCAGGGGCAGGGGCACGGAGGGTGGTACCGCCGGGCCTGACTCCGGCGACGAGGGAGAGTGACTCGGGTGGCATCGGTGGGCTCCTGGGGAAGGGGAGCTCCAATCTCGCGCCGAGGCCGCAGCGGCCACCTCGGCCGAACGGCCACCGTTCACCACCCTCGCGACGGCCGACTCAGCCGAACGACCGACCGACAGACCGACCGATAGACCGACAGACAGACCGACCGATCGACCCAGACACCTCACCGGCACAATCACCGCATGCATCTGATCTCTGTCGTCCTCGTCGCCCTCATGGCGCTGCTGCACGCCTACATCCTGGTCCTGGAAATGTTCCTGTGGCAGCGCCCCCCGGGCCGCCGGTTCCACGGCTTCGACGCCGAGATGGCCCGTTCCACCGCGGCGCTGGCGGCCAACCAGGGCCTCTACAACGGCTTCCTGGCCGCAGGCCTGGTCTGGGGCCTCATCGCCGACGACCCGACCGGCTACCGCGTCCAGATCTTCTTCCTGTCCTGCATCATCGTCGCGGGCGTCTACGGCGCGGCCACCGCCAACCGCCGCATCCTCTTCGCCCAGGCGCTGCCCGCCGCCGTGACCCTTGCCACGGTCATCGCGGCCGGCTGAGTCCCGCGCCGTCACCTAAGAGCTTCATCACAGGTCACGGCCGCCGAGGACGCCGTACCGAAGGGCAACATGTCGAACGCAACAACACAAAATGAAGAGGCGGCACCGTGATTACGATGCCGCCTCTGGCCAGAGGCTGGTTCAAGGATTCAGAGGTGGCGTGGGATCCGCCAGGGGCCGGACCGGGCGGACCAGATCGCCCCCGATATGCCTGAGGCGCTGAGCCGGCTCGACCCGTACTGGCCGCTGCCGCTCATCTCCGGGCCCTCGGCGACCAGCGACAGCACTCGACCGTGTCGAGGACGTGCACGGGCCACGGACCCTGGAAGACGGAGCCGCCGGCCGTCGGGATCGTTTGCTTTCGGTGACGAGAGCTCCGTACGGGGTCCGTCGTGACGACGTCCGATGGGGCCGCCATGGTTCTGTTTCTCCTGGTTGCCTCTCCGGCGGACATCACAGTCGGAAAGGGTTCTCGCCCGAGGGGGACGAAAAGTACCTTGTGCTGCTGATCAGCTTTTTCCCTCGTGTGCGAAAGAGGCTTCGCGATGGGCCGTCCCGAACTACCGGTAGACCCGGCGGCCGGTCCCGTGCAGCGACTCGCCCACGATCTTCGGGAGCTGCGCCGTTCGGCGGGTGGCGTGTCGTACCGGGCCATGGCGAAGAAGGCCGGCTTCTCGGTGACGACCCTGGCGAAGGCGGCGAGCGGCGAGCGACTGCCGTCGTTGGCCGTGCTCCAGGCGTACGTCCAGGCATGCGGCGCCGACCCCGTTCCGTGGGAGGCACGGTGGGCGGAGGCCGAGGCGCTGGCCGGGGAGGAGAGGCAGGAGGATGCCGACGCCGCACCGCCCTACCGTGGCCTCGCGCGTTTCGAGCCGGACGACCGTGAGCTGTTCTTCGGCCGGGACCGGCTGATCGACGAGCTGAGCGAGCTGGGGTGCGGGTCCCCGTTCGCCGTGGTGTTCGGGGCTTCCGGCAGCGGCAAGTCCTCCCTGCTGCGGGCCGGTCTGATTCCCGTGCTGCGGGAGAAGATCGCGGAGCAGGGGCGTACGGCGGTCCTTCGGATCCTCACACCAGGAGCCCGGCCCGCGACCACCTACGGACATCTGCTGACGCCGGAGGCCGACGATCCGGAGAGCTGGGTGGTGGTGGATCAGTTCGAGGAGGTCTTCACCCTCTGCCGCGAGCGCGCCGAGCGGGACCGCTTCCTCGACCTTCTGCTCGCCGCGCGCGACCCGGGAAGCCGACTGCGCGTGCTCATAGCCGTACGGTCCGACTTCTATGCGCGGTGCGCCGAGCACCCGCGACTGGCGGAGGCGCTGCACGGAAGCGGGCTTCTGGTCAGGTCCATGACCGCCGACGAGCTGCGCGAGGCGGTGATCGGTCCCGCGCAGGCGGCCGGGCTCATCGTGGAGCGGACCCTGACCGCGCGGATCGTCGAAGACGTGCTGGACGAGCCCGGCGGACTGCCGATGCTTTCCCATGCCCTGTTGGAGACGTGGCGGCGGCGCAAGGGACGGATGCTGACGCTGGACGCGTACGAAGCGGCCGGCGGGGTACGCGGCGCGATCGCGGCCAGCGCCGAGGAGGCGTACGCGGAACTCTCACCGGCGCAGGCGCACGCTGCCCGGCACCTGCTCCTGCGGATGGTGGAGCCCGGCCAGGGCAACGCCGACACGCGCCGCCCGCTGAGCTGGGAGGAGATGGCCGGGTGGGAGGACCCCGAAGTGCGAGCGGTCGTCGGGCGGCTGGCCCGGGCCCGGCTGCTGACCACCGACGACGACGGAGTGCAGCTCGCCCACGAGGCGCTCATCACGTGCTGGCCGCGGCTGCGCGAGTGGATCGAGGCGGACCGGGAGCGGCTGCGCCACCACCGGCAGCTGACCGACGCCGCCCGCACCTGGCTGGAGCACGACCACGACCCGGGCACGCTCTACCGGGGCACCCGCCTGGCGCGGGCCGAGGAACTGTTCGCGGGCGACGACCGCGGCTACGACGGCCTGACGTCCGAGGAGACGGCCTTCCTGGTCGCCGCGGCGGAGCAACGAGCGACGGAGGAGCGGGCCGCCACCCGGGCCCGGCGCCGCAGCCGCACGCTCACGGCCTCGCTCTGCGCCGTGCTGGCGGTGGCCCTGGTCGTCGGCCTGACCGCCGTGCGACTGCGTCAGGACAGCGAGAAGCAGACCACCGACACGGCGGCCCGCCGGGTGGCCGCGGTCGCCGACGCGCTGCGTACCACGGACCCGCGCACCGCGATGCTGCTCGGCGTCGCCGCATGGCGCATCTCTGAGCTGCCGGAGTCCCGCCGAGCCCTGCTGGGCGCGCTGGCCCAGCGCGAACTGGGCAACTTCACCGACCCGGCGCCCGGTGACGAACCGACGCGCCTCCTCGACAGCTCCGGGCGCACTCTGCTCAGCATCGGCGACAACACCTGGCGGACGTGGGATGTGGGCACCCACCGCCGTATCGCCTCGGGGCCGGTACCGCACGGGGCGATACTCGGCGCGGGTCCGGGCGGCCGGGTGCTCGTCATCCGGACCGCCCAGCAGACCCAGCGGCTGTGGGACACCCGAACGAGGCGCTGGATCGGGGGTACCCTGCCGTTCAGGGACACCGTGAGATTCGGGGCGAGTGGCCGCAATTACCTGGTGAGGAGCCCGGACGACAACCGGGTTGGGCTGTACTCCGTCGCCGACGGCCATCTGACCTTCCGGACCCCGTCGACCGGCGAGGACGTCGCCGACGCAGCGGCCGACGACGGGCTGCTGGCCGTCTGCCCGCGCGGCCGGGCCCCGCAGGTCTGGGACACCTCCGCGCGCACCGTCCGGCCCGGGGCCTGGACGAGCGCTCGCGGCCTCTGTGGTGGTGACCGCACCCTCCTCCGCCTCACCGGCGGCCGGCTCCTCGCTCTCGCCGGGGACCGGGTGCGTGTATGGGACCCCGCGTCGGGACGAAAGCTCGCCGACGTCGTCCACCCGGGTGTCGTTACCGCTGCCGTGAGCGCGGACGGCTCGTTTCTGGCGACCGGCGGCGGCCAGGAGATCAGAGCGTGGCGTATGCCCAACCGCGGCGCCCCCGTTTTCCGGCACTCCTTGGACAACGAGTCGCTCTCCGGTCTCGCCTGGGACTCCTCGCGGCCGCTGCTGCGATACCTCGAAGGGGGCACGGTCCACACCCTCGACCTCACCACGACGCTCACCCGCGCCTGGCGCAAGAGTCCGCTCGCCGGGGTCCGGCTCAGCCCCGACGGCAGGACGCTCGCCACCGCCGAACGTATCGGTGAACGCTACGTCGTCCAGCTGCGGAACACGCGCGACGGCCGTCTGCTGCGCACCCTGCCGACCCCGTCACTTCCCGCCTTCCGCACCGGCACAGCGACGGTCCCCGCAGAGGTCACCGAGCCTTTGCTGTCCTTCAGCCCCGACGGCGGCACGTTCGCGTACGGAGTCTCCGTCCCTCTCGGGGACACGACGCCTCAGCGTCTGACGGTGTGGGACGTGGCCGCCGGACACGTGAAGACCACTGTGGACGTGGCGACGGCGTCCGCGACGCCTACGGACGCGATCGCCCTGGGACCGGGCGGTCGTTCGCTCCTCACCGCACATTCGACCGAAGGCGGCTTCGTCAACGAGATATGGGACACCACGCGGCAGCGGAGGACGGCGCTCCTCCCCGGCCCGGGCGGCGATCATCTGGCCGTCAGCCGGGACGGCGGGCTCCTCGTGACCGACAACCGCGTCGTCCGAGCGGGCCGGTCCCACACCCATGACCTCGTCCAGCACGACGGCATCGGAGCCATCGCCTTCGCTCCCGACGGCTCCGGCCTCGCGGCGGGCGACTGGACAGGGCGGGTGGCCATCTGGGACGGCGACCTCCGGCACCGGGCGGGCATCCTGAGGAACGTCTTTCTGGCGCCCGTCGATCCGTCCTCCGACTCAGCCGAAGCGATCAGGGCCCTCGCGTTCAGTCCGGACGGCAGCACGCTCGCCGTGGGCGGCAACTCGGGCACCGTCCAACTCTGGGACATCGCAACCCAGCAACCTCTCGGTCCTTCTCTGCCCACCCCGGGTGGAAGCATCGACACGCTCGCCTTCAGCCCGGACAGCACCATGCTGTACGCGGGCGGCGTGCACGTCCCGCTCCAGCGGTACGTGGTGGATCCGGACCGAGCGGTGTCCCTTGTCTGCGCCCGTGCCGGGAAGGCCGAGCTGACTCGTGCGCAGTGGCGCACCTACGTTCCGGACCGGCCGTACAGGCGGGTCTGTCCCTGACCGTCTCTGTGGATCACGAAAGTGGCCGGGGCAATTGATGCTTCCACTGAGCGTGGCGGTGGCGCTGGCGGTCCTGACCGCCTCCCACTTCTCGGTCTGCGCCATGCCGTGAAGAGGGCGGACCGGGGCAGCAACGGGTCGATCGTCAAGGGCCCGCGAGTTGTCCCTCCAGCCATGCCACCAGGAGTCCTCATTGCCAAGGCGGCAGAAGCGTCTGACGCCGGCCAGTCCGCAACCGCCCACAGGATTGGCCGACCTGGCAAAAGGGACGTGCCAAACAACATTCCGGTTGCGAGCGTCGGTGCAGCAAGGCCGGATCCCGGCACCCTGAGTCACCCGGAGAAGAGCAAACGACCATGGTCAGTACCCCGCACCCGCAGCGCAGGGCCATAGTCACCGGAGGGCTGCCGGCCTCCGCGGCCCTGATCACCGGATGTTCGGCCGACTGCGCGCCTCAGAGCCGGCAGGGCGATACGGCCCCCGAGGTCCACTGCAGCGCCGGCGGCTCCCGAGTCGCCACAAGGCGAGCCGGCATCGAGTTGGACAAAGACGCAGGGGATGGCCGCTTCCGCCGGTCGCTGACATCGGCTGCTGCACGAACGACTCCTGCAGCCTTTTTCACACTGCCGTGGCCTGGCCGTCGCCGCCATCACTCCGGGAAACGTGCGCGGGGCGAGCGCGCGGGCGAGGGCTTCAGCCCCCGGCGCGAAGAGGCGGGCGGGGCGAGCAGGTTGCCGGGCAGCCGCCGTACGCCGGGGCTCCGCGACCCGTCGTTCCCGCGCACTGCCTTACGTCCGGACAAGCAATGTGGCATTCGATCCCCCGGAATTGTCTGCGGCGGCAAAAGGGGCATGCCAAACAACCTCCCGGCTGTGAGCGTCGGTCGTGACATCGCTGCACGTCGAACAACCGGAGCACACCATGCCCACCAGCGTCCTGATCGCGGTCGCCTTGTCCGTCCTTCTCGGGATCCTGGTGTTCTTCACGGTGCCCAGGGACACCGAGACATCCGCCTCGACGGCGGCGGACCATGTGACGATCAACGCCGAGACCGTCGCCGGCAAAAAACACGTCGACTTCCCACAGGTCCGCTGGAACATCAACCGCGGCTCGGGCGCCTATCTGACAATGCTCGACCAGCTGCGTAACCTCGCCGAGACCTCGGCCAACGGCCGCGTCATGCCTGACTTCGACGCCGAGGTGAACGTCGCCATCACCGGCAACACGGAGAGCCGGAGTTTCGCCGACATCGTGATCAGCAGCGGCAACCACACCCCCGCGGTGCATGCGATCGTACGGCTCAGCGACTTCTGCGTCGTGCGGTTCTTCTCCAGCGACACCCCGCACAACTTCGCCCTGAACCTCGCCTCCGACGTCCCCAACCATGAGGACGCCGACGACAACTGGTTCCTCGGCAAGGAGGGCTACGACGCCCTCGCCCGCGTCGCTAACCAGTCGCTGACCGCCGTCAACCTGAACGAGTTCAGCCTTGAGAACAGCCTCAGGGACCTCGGCATCCGCGGCACCGACCGCACCGCCCAGGCGCGCGGCATGCTGCGCTACATCATCGCCATCACCGAGGCCTCCCGGTTCCGCCCCATCGCCAACCGCATCGCGAACGGCATGGACAACGGGTCCGACGTCTTCGTCACCGCACAGCAAGTCGGCCTGATACGTAACTAGGCTGGCATCAGCGATGTCTTCATCGGCCACACCAACCGCACCGACCTCTCCGCCAGCACCAGCGTCGCGGACGTCCGCGTCGCCGCGGACCTGCTCGCGGTCACATCGGACGCGTTGCGGTGCGGTTGGTACCAGCGGATGGAATCGGCGCCAGCGTGGCTCGTACTCAGTTGGCAGAAGTCCAGCCTGCTGACAGAGCTGGCGGAAGTCTCCCTGGGCGTGGACGCCACACCCGTCCGAACGTTCTCCCGCGGCCGCCGCACAAACGGACCGGAGCTCGCCACGGACCCGGATGCCGGCTGGTACGTACGTGAAGGCGACCACAGGGACCCCGACGCGCCGGTCTCCGACTCCACGGCTTCCTCGCCGGCGACCGCGCCTACAACAACTCCGAGCCCGAGGAGTGGCAGCTCCCCGTCCGAGCCATGGGCTACAAGCCGGTCTACGACTACCGCGCGGACCAGCTCGGCAAGCAGGCCGGAACGCACGGCGCAATCCTCGTCGAAGGCCGCTGGTACTGCCCCTCCATGCCCGAGCCCCTCATCAACGCCACCATCGACCTGCACGCCGACCGCATCGACCGGGAGACGTGGATCAAGCTGATCGCCGCTCGCCGCGGCTACCGCATCATGCCGAAAGAGAACGCCGACGCGGACGGCTACCAGCGGATGATGTGCCCCGCCGCGGCAAGCAAGGCCCAGTGCCCCAACAAGCCCTACAGCATGGGTCGCGGCATCCACCTGCCCCTCATCGACCCAGAGCCCAGCCCCACCGGCCCGCTCAAAGTCTGCCGCCAGCACACGATCACCGTCAGCCCCGAAGCCGGCGCCAAGCAGTGGCAGGCTCTGGACTACGGCAGCCCGGAATGGCAGAAGGTCTACTTCCGGCTCCGCAACAGCGTCGAGGGCTACAACGGCTACGCCAAGAACCCCCTCGCCGAGGGCATCGAATCCGCGGGGTCCCGCCGTATCCGCGGCATCGCGGCACAAACGATCCTGCTCGCCTTCCAGCTGGCCCACGCGAACCGCCGCAAGATCAAGAAATGGCTGGACACACTGTCGCTCGGCGGCGAGCGCCCCCGTCGACGCACCCACCACCGCCGCCCGAAGAAAGAGCCGAGGAGCTGGACCCCGACAGGCCACCTGGCACCAGCGGCATAGATCACTCCGACCCGGCGCTGCACCACAGACTGAGACAGGCCCCACCCGTGAGATAGCTCACGCGGCGGGGCCTCTCGTATGCCCTGACCAGGTTGTGTGATGCCTCACAACGATCATGGAAACGAGAAACGGGCCCCTGCGGTGACTTCCGTCACCTGCAGAGACCCGTTTCGTCGGTTTCTCAGCGTGCGCGAGGGGGGAGTTGAACCCCCACGCCCTTGCGGGCACTGGAACCTGAATCCAGCGCGTCTGCCTATTCCGCCACCCGCGCATTGGGTGTGTCCTCGGGCGTCTGTCCTTGCGGTCCGGCGCCTTCCGACACGCAGAACATTAGCACGCCGGCCAGGGTGGGTTCACATCCCTTACCCCTGGACAGCCGCCCCGCAGCCGCCCACCAGCACCGTCGGTACTCCCACCGAACTCCCACCGGCAACAGCGAACCAACCCGCGACGCCATCCGTTCCGTATCAACGAGTACCTGTTCACGTATCAACCTCGTACCGGTACCGCGCATCTGTCCAGGAGCCGGTCGGGGTCCACAGTCAGGTGCGGGACACTGGTTTGCGGCCGCCTCTACGATCCATGGCAGGACTATGGGCCTGAGGAGTTCGAAGCAGAGCTCCGCAGGGAACTTCGAGGGCGTCGACACCCGTCGACCGGGCCGACAGGGGGAACCAGCCGATTTACCGGCGCGTGGATACGATCAGTAAGCAGTACCAGGTGAAGCAGTGCCCGCCCGGCGGGATGCAGGACGAAGCAGGCGACGGAGGAGGTGCCCCATGGGAGTCCTGAAGAAGTTCGAGCAGCGTCTCGAAGGTCTGGTCAACGGCACCTTCGCCAAGGTGTTCAAGTCAGAGGTCCAGCCCGTGGAGATCGCGGGAGCGCTCCAGCGCGAGTGCGACAACAACGCGACCATCTGGAACCGCGACCGTACGGTCGTCCCCAACGACTTCATCGTGGAGCTGAGCGCGCCGGACCACGAGCGGCTGAGCCCCTACTCCGGCCAGCTCGGCGACGAGCTCGCCGGCATGGTCCGCGACTACGCCAAGCAGCAGCGCTACACCTTCATGGGCCCGATCAAGGTCAACCTGGAGAAGGCCGACGACCTCGACACCGGCCTGTACCGCGTGCGCAGCCGTACGCTCGCCGGCTCCACCGACCAGCAGGGCGGCGGCCGGCAGGCTCCCGCCCCCGCCGCCCCGGCCGGGCGGCCCGGCGGCGCCCCGGGTGGCTACGGCTACCCGCCGGCCGCCGCACCCGCGGGCGCC
>NZ_RQJW01000008.1 GCF_004028635.1 Streptomyces cyaneus
GCCGCCCCTTCGACCCCGCCGTCCTGGGGGCCTGCGGCCCCCAGACCCCCGCTTCGGCCCTGAAGGGGCCTCGTCCTCAAACGCCGGACGGGCTGGAATGCCTGGACCGGCGTCGAGGGGTGAGGCCACCTGAACTCAGCCCCTCCGGCGTTTGAGGAGCGGGGGTCCAGGGGGCGGAGCCCCTGGCGGGGTCGAAGGGGCGGAGCCCCTGGAGGACGGGAAGGGTAGGGGCGGCGGGGGCGAAACCCCCCCCGCGTCACGCCGAGTGGCCCCCGTCCACGGAGAACTCCGCCCCCGTGACGTAATCCGCCCCGGCCAGGTACACCACCGTCGCCGCCACCTCGTCGGCCGTGCCGAAACGGCCCAGCGCGGTCATCGCCGCCTGGCCGGCCGCATACGGACCGCCCGCCGGGTTCATGTCCGTGTCGACCGGCCCGGGGTGGACGACGTTCGCCGTGATGCCGCGCGGCCCCAGCTCGCGCGCCAGGGCCTTGGTCAGGCCGATCAGCGCCGACTTACTGGTCGCGTAGAGCGTTCCCCCGGGACCCGGCACCCGCTGGGCCATGCAGCTACCGATGGTGATGATCCTGCCCCCGGAGGTCATGCGGGCCGCAGCCGCCTGAGAGGCCAGGAAGACGCCCCGGACATTCACGGCCAGCACACGGTCCACGTCCGTGAGCGACAGCCCCTCCAGCGGGCCCAGGACGCCGACGCCGGCGTTGTTCACCAGCACGTCCAGTCCCCCGAACGCCTCCGCAGCACGCGCCACCGCGCCCGCCGCCTCATCCGCGTCCGCGGAGTCCGCCCGCAGGGCCACGGCCCGCCGCCCCAGCGCCTCGACGGCCCGTACGACCTCCTCGGCCGCCTCCTTGCCGTTCACATAGGTCACGGCGACGTCCGCGCCCTCCCGAGCGAGCCGCAGTGCCGTCGCGGCGCCGATGCCACGGCTGCCGCCGGTCACGAGGGCGACCTTGCCGTGCAGGGTTCCGTACGTGCTTGTCAGGGGTCCGTAAGTCGTTGTCATGGGTCCATCCCAGCGCCGCGCGGGCCGGAGCGCTGGCGGCGAACGGACACCGAGATGCGGACACCGAGATGCGGACACCGAGATGCGGACACCGAGATGGGGACACCGAGATACGGACACCGAGATACCGGAACCGGGCCAACTGCTCCGTACCCCTCGTTCTCCCCACGTGACTCTTCAGCAAGAAATCGTCGGCAACGCCATGCAGATGGCGGTCGTCAGCCTGCACCCCGGGCAGACCGTGTACTGCGAGGCGGGCAAGTTCCTCTTCAAGACCACGAACGTGACCATGGAGACCCGCCTGACCGGCCCGTCGAACGGACAGCAACCCCAGGGCGGCTCGACCCCCGGCGGCGGAAGTGGCGGCATGGGCGGCATGCTGCGCCAGGCCATGGGCACCGCCATGCAGGTCGGCCAGCGCGTCCTCGCGGGCGAGTCGATCGCGTTCCAGTACTTCACGTCCCAGGGCGGGGAGGGCACCGTCGGCTTCGCGGGCGTACTCCCGGGTGAGATGCGCGCCCTGGAGCTCGACGGCACGCGCGCGTGGTTCGCGGAGAAGGACGCCTTCGTCGCCGCCGAGTCCACCGTCGACTTCGGCATCGCCTTCCAGGGCGGCAGGACCGGCATGAAGGGCGGCGAGGGCTTCGTCCTGGAGAAGTTCACCGGGCACGGCACGGTGATCATCGCCGGCGCCGGCAACTTCATCGACCTCAACCCGGCCGACTTCGGCGGCCGTATCGAGGTCGACACGGGCTGTGTCGTCGCCTTCGAGGAGGGCATCGAGTATGGCGTCCAGCGCGTCGGCGGGCTCAACCGGCAAGGCCTGATGAACGCCGTCTTCGGCGGCGAGGGCCTCTCCCTGGCCACCCTGGAGGGCAACGGCCGCGTCATCCTGCAGTCCCTCACCATCGAGAGCCTGGCCAACGCCCTGAAGAAGGCCCAGGGCGGCGACAAGCAGGGCCCGACGGGCGGACTGTTCTCGACGAACGCGGGGTGAGACGGCACACGGCCCACCGATGAGTTGCGGGTGCCGACGGGGTCTGAGGTGATGACAGCAGACCCCACCCCCCGAAAAGAGGCACTCCTCATGGGCAAGCTCGTCTCCACCCTCTTCGTCACGCTCGACGGCGTCTACCAGGCACCCGGCGGCCGGGAGGAGGACACCCGCGGCGGCTTCGAGCACGGCGGCTGGGTCTTTCCGTACGCCGACGACGACTTCGGACAGTTCATCAACGAGGTCTTCGCGCGCCCGGCCGCCTTCCTCCTCGGGCGCCGTACGTACGACATCTTCGCGGCGTTCTGGCCGAAGGTGACCGACCCGACCGACCCGGTCGCGTCCAAGCTCAACGCACTGCCGAAGTACGTCGCCTCCTCTACGCTGACGGACCCCCAGTGGTCCGGCACCACCGTGGTCAGCGGCGACCTCGCCAAGGAGGTCACGGCCCTCAAGGAGCGCACCGACGGCGAGCTGCAGGTCCACGGCAGCGGCGCCCTGGTCAGGTCCCTGCTGGCCCTCGACCTCGTCGACACCCTCCACCTGCTGACCTTCCCGGTGGTACTCGGCACGGGCCACCGCCTGTTCGGGGAGGGCGCCGTGCCCACCGCGTTCACGCACACCGCCGGCCGCACCACGAGCAAGGGCGTCGTCATCCATTCGTACGACCGCGCGGGCCGCCCGGAATACGGCTCGTTCGAGCTCCCCGAGAACGCGTGAGCGCTCGTCCGCGGCGTTCTCGTCCGGCCACCTCATGGAGATCGGGTGAGAACGCCGGGGCGTACGTTAACTTCCCGAAAACTCATCGGACTTGCCGGGAAAATCTCCGACGTTGACATTGACATGCCACTGTCTACGCGCGTCATCATGAAGCCATGAGATTCCCCCCACGAATCACCCGCATCGGCGCCGCAGCCGCCGTCCTGTCCGCCCTCCTCGTCGGTGGCACCGTCACTGCCACTCCGGCGGCCGCCGCGGTCGGCAGCATCTGCTACGGCGACCTGCCCTCCCAGGCACACGACACGCTCGACCTGATCGCGCAGGGCGGCCCCTACCCGTACTCGCAGGACGGCACCGTGTTCTCGAACCGGGAAGGCATCCTGCCCAGCCAGTCGTCCGGGTACTACCACGAGTACACGGTCATCACGCCCGGTTCGTCTACGCGCGGAGCTCGCCGCATCGTCACTGGTGAGGAGAACCAGGAGGACTACTACACGGCTGACCACTACGCGTCGTTCGACCTGATCAACTACAGCTGCTGAGCCCGTAGTTCACGGTCGGTGCCGAGGAACGGTGCGACCAGCCGGGAGTCCGGTCCGCGCTCAACCGGACTTCCGGCTCTCGGCGGCGGCGAACAGCGCGAACGCCAGCACCAGCAGTGCGACGCTCGCGTAGATCTCGAAGCCGTCGAGGAAGTCGATCCGCTGTACGAGTCCCCAGTCCCAGTCGGTGAACTCGTGCACCAGGCCCGCGACGCCCTGCACCAGGGCGATGAATCCAAGGAACTCCAGCAACTGCTTCATGCCATGACTCTCGCCCCGCGGACCCCCCACGCCAATCGGCCGCGGGGCGAGCCATGTCCGACGGAAGTCCATGTTCCGCGGCGGCCCGCCGCGACCAAGGTCTGCGACGTTGCGACTTTGGTCGTCGATCACACCCGAGGAGCCGCACCGGCGCCCGGTACTGCGTAGATTTGTCGACCGTGAGTGGTGACAAGCCGGAGCAGGTACCGCAGGTCTTCGAAGGGCGGCGCTGGCTGCTGCCCTCGGCCCTGGTCAAGGAGTTCGAGCTCGACCCCGAGCGCTCCGGACGGCCCCGGCGCACCGCGCGCGACTGGGTGGTCGACTTCTCCTGCTTCCTCTTGGCCGTGATCATCGGTCTGCTGACCGCGGAGACGGTGGCCGACGAGCACCTCCCGGTCGGCCTCGCCGCCGTCGACCAGCTCCTCGGCGCGCTCGCCTGTGCCGCGGTGTGGCTGCGGCGCCGCTGGCCGGTCGGGCTTGCGATCGCGATGGTCCCGGTCTGCTTCGTGTCGAGCACCGCGGGCGGCGCGGGCGTGGTGGCCTTCTTCACGCTCGCCGTGCACCGGCCCTTCCGGTACGTGGCCTGGGTGGGCGGGGTCTCCGTGGCGCTGCTCCCGCTGTTCTTCTGGCTGCGCCCCGACCCCGACGTGCCCTACGGCTGGGCGATCTTCCTCGGCGTGCTGCTGACCGGTGGGGCGGCCGGCTGGGGCATGTTCGTACGGTCCAAACGGCAGCTCATGCTGAGCCTGCGCGACCGCGCCCGACGTGCCGAGACGGAGGCACGGCTGCGTGCCGAGCAGGCCCAGCGGCTCGCCCGCGAGGCCATCGCCCGGGAGATGCACGACGTCCTCGCGCACCGCCTGACGCTGCTCAGCGTGCACGCGGGCGCACTGGAGTTCCGGCCCGACGCGCCCCGTGAGGAGATCGCGCGGGCGGCGGGCGTCATCCGGGAGAGCGCCCACGAAGCCCTCCAGGACCTACGGGAGATCATCGGCGTACTGCGGGCCGGTGAGGCCGACGACGCAGGCCGCCCGCAGCCGACCCTCGCGGCACTGGAGGCTCTGGTCACCGAGTCCCGCGAGGCCGGCATGAAGGTCACCCTCGACCAGCGCGTCACCGACCCCGCAGCCGTGCCCGCCTCGGTCGGCCGCACCGCCTACCGCATCGCCCAGGAGGGCCTGACCAACGCCCGCAAGCACGCTCCCGGTACGGAGGTCACGGTCACGGTGACCGGCGCGCCGGGCGAGGGCCTGTCGGTGTCGGTTCGCAATCCCGCGCCCGACGGCGAGGTTCCGCATGTCCCCGGCTCCGGACAGGGCCTGATCGGGCTGACCGAACGAGCCACGCTGACGGGCGGGCGCCTGGAGCACGGGCCGGTGGCGGACGGGGGATTCGAGGTGCGGGCCTGGCTGCCCTGGGGGTGAGTGGGGGCGAGTGGGGGTGCGTGGGGGTGACGCCTGCCCCCACGCGCGCGTGCGGCGCGGCACACGTCACGGAGTGCGCCCGCGTGGTTGAGGGCCGGTCCTCGCCGTACCGCACCTCCACGCCGTACAACCGTGATTACGTAAGGCACATGACTGCGATCAGACTGCTCCTCGTCGACGACGACCCGTTGGTCAGAGCCGGCCTGTCCTTCATGATGGGCGGCGCCGACGATATCGAGATCGTCGGTGAGGCGGCCGACGGCGGCGAGGTCGAGACGCTGGTCGACCGGACCCGGCCGGACGTGGTCCTGATGGACATCCGGATGCCGTCGGTCGATGGCCTCACCGCCACGGAGCGGCTGCGCGGCCGCAAGGACGCCCCGCAGGTCGTGCTGCTGACCACCTTCCACGCCGACGAACTGGTGCTGCGCGCCCTGCGTGCCGGCGCCGCCGGGTTCGTGCTCAAGGACACGCCGCCCGCCGACATCGTCGACGCGGTGCGCCGGGTCGCGGCCGGTGACCCGGTCCTGTCGCCCACCGTGACACGGCAGTTGATGGACCACGCGGCGGGCGCCGCCGCCGACACACGCCGCGCACGCGCGCGTGAGCGGCTCACCGCCCTCAACGACCGCGAACGCGAGGTCGCCGTCGCGGTGGGCCGGGGCCTCGCCAACGCCGAGATCGCCGCGGAGCTCTTCATGAGCGTCGCCACCGTCAAGACGCATGTCTCCCGCGTCCTGGCCAAGCTCGACCTCAACAACCGTGTGCAGATCGCCCTGTTGGCGTACGACGCGGGACTTCTGGAGGAAGCGGAGGACGACGGGCACTAGCCGGGGCGCCCGTGCGTTGTCGGAGTGTCGGAGGGGGAAGCGTCATGGCAGAAGTGATCGACCTGGGGGAGTTCGGAGAGGGGTTCCGCGAGAACCCGCATCCGGTGTACGCGCGCTTACGGGAGCAGGGCCCCGTGCACCGCGTCCGGCTGCCCGACTGGCAGTCCGAGGTCTGGCTCGTCGTGGGGCACGAGGAGGCACGTGCGGCGCTCGCCGACCAGCGGCTGGTCAAAGACGGCACCAAGATCGGCGTGAAGTCGCTCGAAGAGGAGCTGATCGGGAAGAACCTGCTGGCCACCGATCCGCCCCAGCACACCCGGCTGCGCGGGCTCATCTCGCGTGCCTTCACCATGCGCCGCGTGGAGGAGCTGCGGCCGAGGATCCAGCGGATCACCGACGACCTGCTCGACGCCATGCTGCCGCAGGGCCGCGCCGACCTCGTGGAGTCCCTGGCCTACCCGCTGCCGCTCACCGTCATCTGCGAACTGCTCGGCGTGCCCGAGATGGACCGCGTGGAGTTCCGCAAGATGTCGACGGAGGCGATAGCGCCCACCAGCCCGGGCAAGGAGGTCGACGCCTTCGTGGCCCTGGGCGCCTACTTCACCGACCTGATCGAGGACAAGAGGCGCGCCGGGCCCAGCGGTGATCTGCTGAGCGAACTGATCCGCACCACGGCCGAGGACGGCGACCGGCTCTCCCCGGACGAACTGCGGGGAATGGCCTTCATCCTGCTGATCGCCGGGCACGAGACGACGGTCAACCTCATCACCAGCGGCGTGCACACCCTGCTCGCCCACCCCGGCCAACTCACCGCGCTGCGCGCCGACATGACCCTCCTCGACGGCGCCGTCGAGGAGATGCTGCGCCACGAAGGCCCGGTGGAGACGGCGACGTTCCGGTATGCCGCCGAGCCCGTGGAGATCGCCGGCGTCCACATCGAGCAGGGCGACCCGGTGATGGTCGGCCTCGCCGCGGCCAACCGGGACGCGAGCCGCTATCCCGCTCCCGACACCTTCGACATCCGACGCGACACCCGCGGCCACGTCGCCTTCGGCCACGGCATCCACTTCTGCCTGGGCGCACCCCTGGCCCGCCTGGAGGCCCGCACGGCGATACGGTCCCTGCTGGAGCGCGCTCCCGACCTGGCTCTTGACGGGGCGCCGGGGGAGTGGCTGCCGGGCGTACTGATACGGGGGGTGCGAAGTCTGCCGGTGCGCTGGTAGCGGATCGAGCACCGCGGGCCTTCGAGTCCGGGCTTCACAGGGCTGCCCCCTGAGCTCCGCCCGCGATCTCCGCGAGCGCGACTGGTCTTCGCTCGCGCCGCGACAGCTCGCAGGCCTCCGCGATCCGCAACGCCTGCAAGGCCTCCCGCCCGTCGCAGGGATTGGCCCGCTCCCCGCGCACCACCTCCACGAACGCGTTGAGCTCCGCCTCGTACGCCGGCCCGAACCGCTCCAGGAACCCCGACCACGGCTTGTCCGCCGCGGGCGGCCCGGTCGGCTCGGTGGACGCGATCGGCGTACGGTCGTCCAGACCGACCACGATCTGGTCCAACTCCCCGGCCAGCTCCATGCGTACGTCGTACCCGGCGCCGTTCAGCCGCGTCGCCGTGGCCGTGGCGAGGGTGCCGTCGTCCAGCGTCAGCACCACCGCGGCCGTGTCGACGTCGCCCGCCTCACGGAACATCGCGGGCCCGGCGTCCGACCCGGCTGCGTACACGTCGGCGACCTCGCGCCCGGTCACCCAGCGCAGCACGTCGAAGTCATGGATCAGCGTGTCCCGGTACAGTCCGCCGGACAGCGGCAGCCACTCGACCGGCGGCGGCTCCTGGTCGCTGGTGAGCGCCCGCACGGTGTGCAGCCGTCCGAGCCGCCCGGACCGCACCGCCTCGCGCGCGCCCACGTACCCCGGGTCGAAGCGGCGCTGGAAACCCATCTGGAGAATCGTCCCGGCGGTCTCCACCTCCCCGATCGCGTGCAGCGTGCCCGGCAGATCGAGCGCTATGGGCTTCTCGCAGAACACCGGGAGTCCTGCCCGTGCTGCCCGACCGATCAGTTCGGCGTGGGCCGACGTCGCCGTGGTGATCACCACCGCGTCCACGCCCCAACGGAAGATCTCGTCCACTCCGGGCGCCGCCGTCTCGCCCAGGCGCCGCGCCAGTTCCTGGGCCCGCGCGCCGTCCGCGTCCGTGAGGATCAGGGAGCCGACGTCGCGGTGACGGCTCAGCGTGTTGGCGTGAATCGTGCCGATGCGGCCCGTACCGATGACCCCGATGCGCATGGAAACAAAGTGCGGGTTCAGTGCGTAAGCTGTCAATGCATATGTCAGGACAATCGAACTACACTACTTCCCGTCAACAACGCGTAGAGCTACGCTCGGCCCGTGCCGAAACCAGAAGTGGACCCGACCGTGGAACTCGAGCTCAGTGTGGACCGGAGCAGTCCGGTGCCCTTGTACTTCCAGCTTTCCCAGCAGCTCGAAGCCGCGATCGAGCACGGAGCGCTCACACCCGGCAGCCTGCTGGGCAACGAGATCGAACTCGCCGCACGCCTCGGCCTGTCCCGGCCGACCGTTCGCCAGGCCATCCAGTCGCTGGTCGACAAGGGTCTGCTGGTGCGCCGTCGAGGCGTCGGGACGCAGGTCGTGCACAGTCAGGTCAAACGCCCGTTGGAGCTCAGCAGCCTCTACGACGACCTGGAGTCGGCCGGCCAGCGCCCGGCGACCAAGGTGCTCGTCAACACCGTCGTCCCGGCCTCCGCCGAGGTCGCGGCGGCGCTCGGGGTGGCCGAGGACAGCGACGTACACCGGATCGAGCGGCTGCGCCTCGCGCACGGCGAGCCGATGGCGTACCTGTGCAACTTCCTGCCGCCCGCCCTGATCGACCTGGACACCGCGCAGCTGGAGGCCACCGGCCTGTACCGCCTGATGCGCGCCGCCGGCATCACCCTGCACAGCGCCCGCCAGACCATCGGCGCCCGCGCGGCCAGTGCCGTCGAGGCCGAGCGGCTCGCCGAGGAGGAGGGCGCCCCGCTGCTGACCATGCAGCGCGTGACCTTCGACGACACGGGGCGAGCGGTGGAGTACGGCACGCACACGTACCGCCCGACGCGGTACTCCTTCGAGTTCCAGCTGCTCGTGCGGTCATGAGCGCCCGCCAGTACGCTCCTGGCCAGGCGAAATAGACCGCCCGGTACGTTGCAATGTCCGGACATTGCAACGTACCGGGAGGGTGGCGTCCCTCAAGGGGCGCGGAGAAATACGCGAGCAACCACAAACCGCCCGCAGGCGGCGTACGTCATGAACCACCCCAATGTTCCGCCGTACGGCACCCGTCCCGACGGTGAGGCAGAATCGGCCGTGATGAGCACCTACCGCGACCTTGCATTCCCCGCCGGGACGGGCAGCGCCCCCATCGGCTCCCGCCGCGCGCCGGCCCTCCGCACGGTCGGCCCCCGGGAGCGCCGCTCACACCTGTCGGCGCCCCGAGTCCCCACCGTGGGCATCGACATCGGCGGCACCAAGGTGATGGCGGGCGTCGTCGACGCCGACGGCAACATCCTGGAGAAGCTGCGCACGGAGACCCCGGACAAGTCCAAGAGCCCGAAGGTCGTCGAGGACACGATCGTCGAGCTGGTCCTGGACCTGTCCGACCGCCACGACGTGCACGCCGTCGGCATCGGCGCGGCCGGCTGGGTCGACGCCGACCGCAACCGCGTCCTGTTCGCACCCCACCTGTCCTGGCGCAACGAGCCCCTCAGGGACCGCCTCGCCGGCCGGCTCGCCGTACCTGTCCTGGTCGACAACGACGCCAACTCCGCCGCCTGGGCCGAGTGGCGCTTCGGCGCCGGCCGCGGCGAGGACCACCTCGTCATGATCACGCTGGGCACCGGCATCGGCGGCGCGATCCTGGAGGACGGACAGGTCAAGCGCGGCAAGTACGGCGTCGCCGGTGAGTTCGGCCATATGCAGGTCGTGCCCGGCGGCCACCGCTGCCCGTGCGGCAACCGCGGCTGCTGGGAGCAGTACAGCTCCGGCAACGCGCTGGTCAGGGAGGCGCGCGAGCTGGCCGCCGCCGATTCACCGGTGGCGTACGGGATCATCGAGCACGTCAAGGGCAACATCGGCGACATCACCGGCCCGATGATCACCGAGCTGGCCCGCGAGGGCGACGCCATGTGCATCGAACTGCTGCAGGACATCGGGCAGTGGCTCGGCGTCGGCATCGCCAACCTCGCGGCCGCCCTGGACCCGTCGTGCTTCGTGATCGGCGGTGGCGTGTCGGCCGCCGACGACCTGCTGATCGCCCCCGCGCGGGACGCCTTCAAGCGCCACCTCACCGGCCGCGGCTACCGCCCCGAGGCCAGGATCACGCGGGCCCAGCTCGGCCCCGAGGCCGGCATGGTCGGCGCCGCGGACCTGGCCCGCCTGGTGGCCCGTCGCTTCCGCCGCGCCAACCGGCGCCGGGTGGAGCGCTACGAGCGCTATGCGCGGTTCGCCGAGGCCCGCCGGGCGTCGCAGGGTTCGGCGTGACCGTGACCGTACCCCGCCAGGCCGACTCTCCTGACGAGCCGCAGCAGCCGACCGAGGACCGCCGCCACATGATCCGCCGCAGGGCGATCACCCTGCTCATCATCGGGCTGCTCATCGGCGTACCGGCCGGCTATCTGGTGATCTCCGCCAACCAGAGCCGCGACAGCGGCAAGGACAAAGAGGCGAAGTACTCCGCGACCGGCCTCACCCCGCACTGGCCGTCGAGGGTCCAGCGCCGCATCTACCAGGTGACGATCCCGGTTCCGTCGTACAACGTCGGGTACTACGAGACGAACAACTGGAGGACCAGCCGTCTCTACGTCCAGTTCCAGACCACCGACGCGAACCTGGACGCCTACTTGGAGACCATGGGGGTCAACCACGACGACCTGAAGCCGGACGACATCGCCATCAGCGCCCGCGACCAGAAGATCACCGGCTGGGACTTCAAGGGCCCCGGTCCGTGGTACGGGCTCGTCCACGAGCAGAAGAACCCGGCTCCCACGCACGACATCGTCGTGAACATGTCCGATCCGAAGAATCCGTTCGTGTACGTCGTCTCACGCACGGTCCCTTGATGACCTGAGCCGGCCGGCCGTGTGGTGACCGTCCGACGACCGCGTGAGTCACCGGCCCACGCCGGTCGCCGGGGCCGGTTGTCAGACCCCGCCCGTAGAGTCGAAGACGGTTGATCCGACTCATGGGCGGGAGGTGGCAGGACGTATGAGCGACAGGGCCGCGCAGAGCGGCGGCACCGCGGTGGCCGAGCGTGCGGGGGAGACCGTCCCCGTGCGGCTCGCGGCCGTCTTCCTGCCCGCGCCCCTCCCACGCGAGGGGCGGATGGCCTTCTGGGATCCGGAGGGCGCCCCGCTGCCCGCCGAGGACACGGAACTCACTGTCGTACGGCGTCATGGAGCCGGCGTCCGCCGCAGGACCACCCCCGCGCTGTCCGTGCCGCTCGCCGACGCGCTGCCGCTGCTCGTGCGCGCCCGGCGCGACCCGGCCGCCCACCCCGCCACCGCCTGCTGGGGCGCGGCCGCGCTGCACGCGCTCCGGCTCACCGCCCGCGGTCGGCTGCTGCCCGGCCTGACCCCCACCGGCCACGACGCCTGGCGGGCCGGCCCCCTCGACCCGGACGACATCGCACACCTGCGAGCGGTCGCCGCGGCCCTGCCGTACGAAGGCCACGCGGTCCCCCTCACCGGCCCGGGCCCGCTGCGGCTGCCCGAGCCGGAGGCGCTGATGCGCTCCTTCCTGGACGCGGTCGCGGACACCCTGCCCCGCACCCCCGCCGCACCGCACGTCTCGGGCAGGCCCTTCGCCGCGCGCGAGGCCCAGCGGCTGCCCGACGCCCACGACTGGGCGGCCGAGGTCGCCGCCGGCATGGACGCGGGCGTGCGGATCTCGCTGCGCCTGGACCTGTCGGCGTACGACCTCTTCGACGACGGCGGTGACGGCGCACGCAGCGCGGGCGCGGCGATCGTCCAGGTGCACAGCCTCGCCGACCCGACCCTGGTGGCGGACGCGGCCGCCCTGTGGTCGGGCGAGGCGGACGCGGCGTTCGGGCCACGCGCACGGGTGGACGCAGCGCTCGCGGTGCGGCGCGCGGCCCGGGTGTGGGCTCCCCTCGACCGGCTGTCCGAGCAGGACACACCCGATGTGCTGGCCCTGTCCGACGAGGAGTTGGGCGACCTGCTGGGGGTGGCCGCGACCCGGCTCGCGGCAGCCGGAGTGGCGGTGCACTGGCCCCGGGACCTGGCGCAGGACCTGAGCGCCGCCGCGGTCGTACGGCCCGCGCCGGGCTCGGCGACCGACGGCACCGGTTTCTTCGAGAGCGAGGAACTGCTCCAGTTCCGCTGGCAGTTGGCGATCGGCGGCGACCCGCTCACCGAGGGCGAGATGGACGCGCTCGCCGAGGCGCACCGCCCGGTCGTCCGGCTGCGGGACCGCTGGGTGCTGGTCGACCCGGCCCTCGTCCGCAAGGCCCGCAAACGCGAACTGGGCCTGCTCGACCCGGTCGACGCCCTGTCCGTCGCCCTCACCGGCAGCGCGGAGGTCGACGGCGAGACGGTCGAGGCGGTACCGGCCGGCGCCCTGGCCGCCCTGCGCGACCGCCTGACGGCGGGCGTGCACCCCGCCGAACCGCCGCCGGGGCTGCGGGCGACGTTGCGGGACTACCAACTCCGGGGCCTGGCATGGCTGGACCTCATGACGTCCTTGGGGCTCGGCGGTTGCCTGGCCGACGACATGGGACTCGGCAAGACGATCACCGTCATCGCCCTGCACCTCAAGCGCGCGCGGACGGCCCCGACCCTGGTGGTCTGTCCGGCCTCGCTGCTCGGCAACTGGCAGCGGGAGATCACCCGTTTCGCGCCCGGCGTCCCCGTCCGCCGCTTCCACGGCCCGGACCGCACCCTGAAGGACATGGACGGCGGCTTCGTCCTCACGACGTACGGCACGATGCGCTCGACGGCACCGACGCTGGCCCAGCACACCTGGGGCATGGTCGTCGCCGACGAGGCACAGCACGTCAAGAACCCGTACTCGGCGACGGCGAAGGCCCTGCGCACGATCCCGACGCCCGCGCGCGTGGCGCTGACCGGCACACCGGTCGAGAACAACCTCTCCGAGCTGTGGGCCCTGCTCGACTGGACGACACCGGGCCTGCTCGGCCCCCTGAAGTCCTTCCGCGCCCGGCACGCCCGCGCGGTGGAGAACGGCGAGGACGAGGAGGCGGTGTCCCGGCTTGCCCGCCTGGTCCGGCCCTTCCTGCTGCGCCGCAAGAAGTCCGACCCCGGCATCGTCCCGGAGCTGCCACCCAAGACGGAGACGGACCACCCGGTCCCGCTCACCCGGGAGCAGGCCGCGCTGTACGAGGCGGTGGTGCGCGAGTCGATGTACGCCATCGAGACGGCGGAGGGCATGGCGCGCAGGGGCATGGTGCTGAAGCTCCTGACGTCCCTGAAGCAGATCTGCGACCACCCGGCGCTGTACCTGAAGGAAGCCGAAGCGGCGACGACGGAGCGGTTGGCCACCCGATCCGGCAAGCTGACCCTGCTCGACGAACTGCTGGACACCTTGCTGGCCGAGGACGGCTCGGCGTTGGTCTTCACGCAGTACGTGGGGATGGCCCGGCTGATCGCCTCGCACCTCGCCGCCCGGGCGGTCCCGGTGGACCTGCTCCACGGCGGCACGCCGGTCCCGGAACGCGAACGCATGGTGGACCGCTTCCAGAGCGGCGCGACCCCCATCCTGGTCCTGTCC
Source organism: Streptomyces cyaneus (assembly GCF_004028635.1). Taxonomy (GTDB): domain Bacteria; phylum Actinomycetota; class Actinomycetes; order Streptomycetales; family Streptomycetaceae; genus Streptomyces; species Streptomyces cyaneus. The sequence goes on from NZ_RQJW01000008.1 coordinate 13,590, forward strand.
CTGAAGGCGGCCGGCACCGGCCTCAACCTGACCCGCGCGGGCCATGTCGTCCACTTCGACCGCTGGTGGAACCCGGCCGTCGAGGAGCAGGCCACCGACCGCGCCTACCGCATCGGCCAGACCCAGCCCGTCCAGGTCCACCGTCTCATCACCGAGGGCACGGTCGAGGACCGCATCGCGGAGATGCTCGAGTCCAAGCGGGCCCTGGCCGACGCGATCCTCGGCTCCGGCGAATCGGCCCTCACGGAACTGACGGACCGTGAACTGTCCGACCTCGTGTCGCTGCGGAGGACGTCATGACGGGGCCGGTGGAGCGGGGGAGTGCGGGCGGTGGGGCCAGCCGTGGCGCTGCTCCGGGTGCCGACGGTCGTCCGGAGCCGGTGCGTTCGCCCGAGGCGGATGTGGCTGCCGCCGAGTTGGACGCTGAGCGTGACTCGGGCCGGACAGCGGTGCATCCGGACGTGGACTGGACAGCGGTTCAGCCGGACGCGGGCCGGACAGCGGTTGAGCGGGAAGTGGGCCGGACAGCGGTTGAGCGGGACGTAGACCTGTCAGCGGCTCAGGAGCGGCTGAGCCGATCGTCCGAGGCCCGCCCGGCCGACGCGGCACGGCGGGCGCTGCGGGCTGCGCGGGAGCGGCGGGAGGGGGCGCCGGGGGGTTCCTCCGAGGGCCGGGATCTGTCGCAGGTGGAGTCTGACGGCGAGGAGTCGGTTCCGGACAGGGGTGAGCGGGATGAGCGTCCAAGGGCTCGGCCGGGTGACGCGGCCCGGGCGGCACTGCGCCGTGCCGGATCCGGCGCCGGGACCGGGGTGTCGGGTGCGGAAGCGGACCTCGCCGGCACCGAAGCAGGGCCCGTCCCGCAGGTGCCCGACCCCGCATCCGACCGGCGAGGCGCGCGTCCCGCCGATGCCGCCCGAGAGGCCTTGCGGGCAGCGCTCGGGGAGAGGCGGCAGGCCCAGGCGGTCGAAGAAGAGAGAGAAGAGAGCCGGGACAGAAGGGGTTCCGTCGGCGGGGCTGCCGCTCATCGTGCGCGTGAGGTGAGGGAGTTCCTCGCCGACGCATTCCGGATGCCTCCCATGGACGAGCCGCACACGGGCGACTCGACGGCGCCCGAGTCGGACTCTGGGCGCCGAAGCGACCCGGTACCCCCCACCCCTGCCTCGCCCTCTACTCCATCCCCGGAGCTGCCCTCCGCCTCCCCGACATCCACCGCATCATCCGCATCACCGGCCCATTTCGCGTCCCCGGCACCCACCGCCGACTCCCGCTCAGCACAGGGCCGGCCAGCCGCAGCGCCCCCGGCGTCGGCGGCGCCCCTCGGCGGCGACGCTTCGCCCCTGCCGTCCGTCCCCGCCACACCCCAGGTCCCCCGTTCCATGGCCGCCCCGGGGCGGGACGGTGAACTGCGCCGTACCTTCCCGGCGTTCGCGTCCCGCACGTCGGACGACGCCCGCTTCGCCGAGACCTGGTGGGGCAATGCCTGGGTGGCCGCCCTGGAAGAGGGCGCCCTCGATCCCAAACGGCTCGCCCGTGGACGCGGCTACGCGCAGGAGGGGCACGTCGATGCCATCACCGTGACGCCGGGGCTGGTCCTGGCGTATGTGCGGGGAAGCCGTCCGCGGCCGTACCGCGTGCAGGTGCGGTTGCGGACGCTCGGCGACGGCGACTGGGCGCGGTTCCTGGACGCCGCGGCCGACCGGCCGGGACACATCGCGGCGTTGCTCGACAAGGAGATGCCGCACTCCCTCGCCGAGTGCGGAGTGCCCCTGCTGCCGGGCCCCGGTGACCTCGACCCCCATTGCAGCTGCCCCGACCGCGGCCACCCCTGCAAGCACGCCGCCGCCCTCTGCTACCAGACAGCACGTCTGTTGGACGCCGACCCCTTCGTGCTACTCCTGCTGCGTGGCCGCGGTGAGCGCGAGTTGCTCGACGCCCTCTCACGCCTGAGCGCCGCCCGCGCGGCCCGTGCCGCACAGGAACGGGAACCGGCGCCTCTCCCGGGCGTACGCGCCACCGACGCCCTGGCCCCGGACCGCCAACTGCCTCCCCTCCCGGCCCCGTTGCCCGCGCCCCCGCACCCCGAACAGCCGCCCGTCTACCCGGCGGCACCGGGCGGCCCGGACCCCTTCGCACTGGACCAGTTGGCGACCGACGCGGCCACCCGCGCGCACGCCCTGCTCAGTACCGGCCGCGATCCGGTCGCCGAACTGACCCTGTGGCAGGACGCGGTACGACTCGCCGCAGCCCGCCCGGGCTCCGGCCTCACGGCCACCACTCGTGCCCTGTACGCCTCCCTCGCCTCGGCGGCCGACCGCACCCCGGCAGAGCTGGCGCGTGCGGTCGCCGCCTGGCGCCAGGGCGGCCTCGAAGGCCTCGCCGTCCTCGAAGAGCCCTGGGACCCGCCGGCCGGCCGCTTCGACCGTGCCCGCCCTCTGCTCCTCGCCGCCGACCTTCCCGCCTTCCGCCCCTGGCGCAACCACCTCACGCACCCCCGCGGCCATGTCCAACTCCGCCTCGGCCGCGACGGCCTGTGGTACCCCTACGAATCGGAACCGGGACACGAGGACTGGTGGCCGCGGGGTACGCCCGACCTCGACCCGGTCGGTGCCCTCACCGGCCTCGGCGCATCGCCGGAGGGATGACCGGCTCAACTGCCGTGGCCGACCACGATGGTGGCCGCCGCCGTCGTCCCACGGGCAACTACACTTCCGCGAAGTCGCCACGCGACAACAAGCAACTGGCCGAAAAGGAACGGTGGGAGAGGCCATGGCAACGGGGGGATGGGTTCCTGGACCCGGCTCGGGGCAACCCGGCGGACATGGTCCGGGTGGCCAGGGCTGGGGCGCACCGTATGGGACAACGCCCAACGGCCCTCAGGCACCCACGCCCGGCGGCGGCCCCTACGGTCCGCCCGAGCCGAACCCGTACCCACAGAACCCGTATCCGCATAACTCGTATCCGCAGAACCCGTACCCGCAGAACCCGTATCCCTACGGCCCGCCGCCCGCGGCGCCTGTTCGCGCCCCGCGCCGTCGCAGCCGTCTGTGGTTCTTCTCCGTCTTCTTCCTCGCCGGCGCCGTCATCCGGTCCGCGCACCGCGTAGCCACCCGGCTCTTCGTCCAGGAAGGCGACGGCCGGATCGAGGACCGCACCGTGGACCGGGTCCAGGTCGCTCGCACGGTCCTCGGCGTCGCCGCCACCCTCGCACTGGTCCTCGTCTACGGCGTGGAGGCGGACCGATGGGAGGACGCGGGGACGGGCAGCGTCGCCAACCTGATCATCACCCCGGTCCTGCTGATCTTCACCGGACCCTTGGTCATCCTCGGGTTCATCCTCTACGCGCCCCCGCACCTGCGGCCGCAGCTGCGCTCCCGGCTCCATGCCCCGCTCAAAGCGGTCGGCTGGTACGTGCTGACGGTGGTGGTCATCGCAGGGGTCCTCTACGTGGCGGCCCAGAGCGCACTCGACAACCGCAGGGACTGGTTCGGCTATCTGATCGCCTTCGCGGCGTTGGCCGTGATCGTGTGGGGGTTTCCCTTCTTCTTCATGGCGTCGCTGTACTCAGCCCGCAGCGCCTTCAACACCGCCCACGTCCATCCGATGCTGCCGCCCGTGATCACTGGAGTGCTGGTGTGGGTGCTCGCGATCTTCAACCTGATCGACAGCGGCATGCCGCAGGGCCCACCCGTATTCCAGTTCTGCTCCCTGCTGGGCGGGCCACTGTCGGTGACCGCCGTCTCGCTGTGGGAGCTGCGACGGATGGGGACCCGGTTCGGGGTCACGGTCCGCGGCTGAGCCGTGAGCTGCAGCGGGCCCGCGTCGACACAGGGGGAAGTGATGAGTCAGGGGGAAGTGATGAGTGCAGAGCCCAATTCCGTGGCACCCATATCCGTGCCGAACACCGGCCCGGATCCCCGGACGAGCTGCCGCCTGGACCGGAACGGGTGAGTACGCGGACGGGCCCCACGAGGCCGCGCCGGCGCAGGTGGCTGGTGTGGTTCCTGGCCTTGTGCGTGCTGTGGACGCTCGGCGCGATCGCTTGGGCGGCCGTCGCGCTGCTCACGCCGGCCGGTGACGGTCCGCAGGAGGCAGCGGAGCGCAAGGCGGGGATGAACCACGATCAGCATCAACCCGCGGGGCGCTATTACATACCGACGTACGCCAAGGTGGAGAAGGACGGCACCGCGGTGCTCCGGTACGAGGTGGGCGACAGCCAGGACTCGAGCGTCAAGGACTTCCTTCGTACGTACGACATCACCGCCAAGCCGAAGCGCATCGGCCCGTCCAAGGTGACGTACTCCGACCGCTTCGGCGACGTACGGCGAACGTTCACGATCACCTACAACCCCTCGCCTGAACCTGCTGGGTACGACTACGCGCGGATCACCGTCAGAGCCAGGGGCACCGACACAAGCTGAAGCATGGTCTACGGCACGGGCGGCAGGACTCTCACCGCATCGAGAATGTGCGCGGCCCAGCCGTTCTCTAGCTGCTTTCCGGCCCCGCGTCCTCCGTCCGCTCGCCGTCCGCCGGGCGCGTGTCTCCCCATTCGATCCGGATCACCGCGTACGTCTCGCCGTCCCTCGGTGGCCGCGTCCAGGAACGGGTGGCGAACGTGTGCAGCCGGCCGTTCACGATTGCGTGACGCGGCAGACAGGCGCCGAACTCCCCGGTCACCGCTTCCAGCAGCGACCGTTCCACATCGGCCCAGTCTTCCGCCGCGCCGAAGAACAGGCTCGGGTCCAGCGACTGCGGTATCTCCCCGCTCTGCCGGATCTCTCCGTCCGCGTACGTGAATGCGTACTGCTCGGCACCGTCTCGCGCCACCGACAGGTGGAAGAACGGCTCCCCGTGCCGTGTCCTCAGGCCGCTCCACACCACCACCGTGCGGGTGCCCGCGCTGGCGGCCGCGGCCGGGGAGACGAACCGCCGCTGGTCGAACGGGGCGGGATCGCCGTCGAAGGCGAAGCTCCAGCCGGTGCCGGCCCGGCCGACCGCCATGCGAGCCCTGTCGTCGTAGGACGAGAACTCCCTCTGGTCGTGCAGCGATTTGCGGCGCGCCTCCCAGAAGGTCATGGGTTCGTTCAGCACGGTGTCGTCCCTGTCCGCGAGACGTCCGGGCAACTCCTCCGGCTCCACCCCCTCCACCAGGACGAAGCGGTAGGACGTGCGGTTGTTGCCCGGGTCCGGCTCCGCGAGCCACGTCAGGTCGCCCGCGTCGAGCCCCGCCGCCGGCCTCGGTGCCTCACCAGCCTGCCCGCCCCTTGGCGTGGACAGCAGCTCGCAGCCCCGCTCGGGGGTCAGCAGCGGCCCGAGCAGGGGGTCGGCCACCCATCCCAGCGGCGCCAGGTGGTCCGGTCCCAGCGGTTCCCACAGGGGCAGAGCATGCATCAGCGTCCGCCACGCCCCGTCGGTGTCTCCCCACCGCGCCAGCTCCCGCGCCCGCTCGACGGCCTCCCCGAACGGTCCGGCCGCCGTGTACCGGTACGTGCCGTTCCTCACCTGATCCAGCGTCGCGTAAGCCAGTGACACCAAGTCGTCGTCGGCGCCCCGCAGATGGAACGTCAGCGTGGAGTCGTCCCGGTACGAGTGGGCCGCGTGCTCGGCGACCAGCGGTGGCAGCAGCTCGGGCGCGTACTGCGGGTCCGTCACCAGGCCGTCGAAGTACACCATGTAGGTCTGTCCGAGCAGGCGGCGTATCTGGTCGCCCAGCCCGGCGGCCCGCGGTCTGCCGTACTCCTTGGCCTCGTCCAGCTCCTTCACAGCCCGTTCCCAGCCGCCGCGCAGCGCCTCCAGCCGGGCCTCGTCCACCTGGGCGTCCAGCTCTCGTGTCGTGTCGTTGGCGAACGCCGGCTCCCCTTCGCTCCGGTGCGCCCGCAGGCTGTGGAACTCCCGGTACATCTCCCGCATGAACTCAAGGAAGTTCGCGTGCCGCTCGGGCGGTGCGGCCCGCCAGCTCGCCCACGTGTACACGGCCCACTCACCGTCCTCGTCCACGTCCTCGGGGTCCAAGAGGACGTGGGTGATGTCGGACTCGACGTCGAGCTGCAGCCCGCGCCGCCAGATGTCCGCCTCCTGCCGCTCTTCGGGCCCGGCGTCCTCGTCCAGGTACTCCTCGAACATGTCCGCGAGGCCCGACTCGTTGTTGTGCCAGCGCGCGTCTTCGGTCCCCGCCAGCAGCCACACGAACCCGCCCGCGTGCCGCCACCCGTCGCTGACCCTGAGGAACTCCCGGTACGACGGGGGCATCTGTCTGCCGAGCCGCTCCTGCATGGCTGCGATCCGCTCCTCGGACGCCGGCGGGAACCCCAGCCACCGCGTCTGCCGCGCGGCCTCGTCGTCCTCGCCCTGCGTCTCGCCGTCCGGCAGGGAATCTGCCCACTCCCCGCTCCACCTGAGCAGGAAGGACCGCCAGTCGAATGCCGTGGTGTCCGTCATGAGTCCGATGCTGCCACCCGCCACTGACATCGCTGCGCTGCTCGCTGCGGCCCACGGGACCCTCCCTACGCGAGCGGCACGGCAGCCTGCTTGCCCACTCGACCCCGGTCTGACGTGCCGTGGCGGAAGAACCGGCGAACCTGCACACCGTTCACCGAGTGGTCATACGAGACCTGAGCGGCCGTCACGTTCGCACGATGCTGAGCGGCTTGGCGTGGGCGTTGTCGCTCAGGGGGGCGGGGCGCAACCCTGGTGCGCGGAGCGGGAGGGCGGACTGTGTGAGGGCATTGACGCATTTCTTGGTCAGATCATCACACCGGTGAAGTTGGTCCTCGTGATGCGGCCCGACCCTGGCTCCTCTCAGTGGCTGGGTCACGTGCGGCATGTTTGGATCACGTGCGTGGTGGGGGCGCCTGCAACGGTTCCTCGTCCCAGGAATCGGGCGTACACCACCGTTGAACATGAGCTAACTCGAAGGGAACCGCTCCCCATGAACCTCAGCCCCCAGGTGAACACCGCCGAGCTGTCCGACGCTGTCCTGGACAACGTCTCCGGCGGTCTCGCGGCCGGCGCCTCCGGCGCCCTCGCGGGCAGCCTCTCCGGCGCTCTCGCCGGTCACCTCCACGCCGAGACCCCGCTCGGTTCCGTCTGCGCCGACCTGGCTGGTGCCGTCTCGGCCGAGGGTGCCGCGGCGGGCCTGCACGTCGCTGCCGTCAGCCTCTGACGACACACCCTGCCCCGGGCCCGCGATCCCTTGCACGTGTCGGTTGATTCAGCGTTCTGATCGCTGCGCCCCGCCGAGTTGCTGACGCCGTTGGCGAATTCGGGGGTGTGACTCCGCCCTGCCGGTCCCATCCGGTGGGGCGGAGCGGGGGACGAAAGCCTGCAGAAGCGGTTTGGCGAGTCGCCCCCGTTTCGGCCCGCGTGCTGCTCGTCCATGCTGCTCGTCCATGCTGCTCGTCCTGTCCGCGCGGCGGATCATCCGCGTTCGACGGCAAACGGCCCGTGCACAAGCACGTTGATCGCGTCCGGGAGACTCTCCTCACCGGCCTGAGCAAGCGGGGCAAGGCGCTGCGTGCTGATGCGACCGGGCCTCATCGACCAAGCCCCAACGCGGTGTCCCGTGCCGCCGGGTGACCCTGCTCGGCGATGTCCCGGAGCAGAGGGGCCACGACCGCAGCCGCCGGAAACGCGCCCAGGAGTGGCGGCTGGTGTGGCTGCCGGACAGCCGTTTACCGCCCCAGCGTCACGTGGACGCGACGTGGCACGACACTCTGTTGACCGATCGGGAGATCTTTCAGCTTGCGCCGGTACGAGTCATGCACCCGGTCCGAAAGCCGACCGCAGTCCGGACACGCCGCGCCCACCGCCCGGCGTCTCGCCACGATGTCGACCGTGCGAAGGCTGACCGTCAGGTCCGCACAGACCTGATGGAGCGTCATTACCTCCTGCCCGGCGGCGAGGCGTACGCAGGGACGTCACCTCGGATGGAGCCGTACGAGAAGACGGTCGACGCCGGCCCCGAGCACCGCAGGCCGACGACACCGATGCGAGGGACCGGCGGCCTCTGTCAGCTGCTGAAGGACCAAGAGCCGAAGCGGCCCCACGCGATGAAGATGGCAAGCGCGAGATAGACCGTGTTCAGGAGCACCAGTTTGGACTGACCGAGGCGGCCGTGGGTGATCACGGCGCCGACCATGAGGGCGGTCCAGCAGGCAGCCGTCACCGGCACCATGACCGGTGCGATGTCGAGCACAGCGGGCAGGATCAGGCCGATCGCGGCCAGGAGTTCGAGGACCCCGAGAGTCTTGATGAAGCCGGTGCTCGCGTCCTGCGTCCATTCCCCGCCGTGCTGCGCGGCCAGTCTCGCCTTGGGGATGAAGGTCTTGCTGATGCCGCCGGCCAGGGCGACCGCGGTCAGCAGTCCGGCGGCGATCCAAGCAGTGAGGTTCATGGGTGGACTCCCCGTCTTGTGTGAGGTGAGTGCGGTGTCGTGGGAATCGGCGGCGAATCAGCCGCCGAAGGCGGGTGCGTTGTCGCGTGCCCAGTCGGCGAAGGTGCGCGCGGGTCGGCCCAGCAGGTCTTCCACGGTGCTGGTGGTGGGCCCTGGGCGGTGGGCGTAGTCGGCCAGGGAGCCGAGCAGGCGGTCGGGGACCTCCTCGGGCAGCCCTTGCGCGAGCATGCCGTGGCGTATGTGCTCCGGCGGGAGCTCCTGGAAGGACAGCGCCCGGCCGAGGGCGGCGCCGATGAGGTGCACCTTCTCAACCTGGTCCAGTGACTGTGGCCCGGTCAGCGTATGGATCGCCCCCGGGGGAACGCCGCCGCAGAGGGCGCGTGCGGCGACCGCCGCGATGTCGGTTTCGTGAATGGGTGAGGTCGCGGCTCGGCCGTACGCGCCGCGCACCACGTCACCGGACCTGGTCTGCGGTGCCCAGGCCAGTGCATTGGCCGCGAAGTCGGCCAGGCGCAGGACCGTCCAGTCCAGGCCGGAACTGCTGACGAGGTCCTCGGCATGCTGGAACTGCGCGGCGAAGCGGGCTTCCCCCGCGGGATACTCCACGGTGGTGGCCGACAGCAGCACCACACGCTGCACGCCCTGCCTGACGGCGAGCCGCAGGAGTTCGCCAAGTCCCGGGCCGGTGGCGCGCGGGCTGATCTGCAGGGCCTCCACTCCTTCCAGCGCCGCCTCGATCCACTGTGGGCGAAACAGGTCGCCGCTGACGGCTTGGACGCCGTCCGGGAGCGCGGCCGAGCCGGGACCGCGCGTGACCGCAGTGATGGCCGTGCTCTCCTGCAACAGCAGGTTCATCACCTGACGCCCGACGACGCCATTGGCTCCAGTTATCAGGATCATGACAGTTACTCCTCTACTCGATGCTGAGTTCGGTTGATGCGGAGGGTGGAGGCATGCGCATGCACCTCCCGGTCGGCCCGTCGGTGGTCGTCAGACGCGCCTGTGCCCCACGTGCCGGGGCGGTGAGCCCGTAAGCGGGGTGGAGTCGAGGTACCTGACCTCGTAGATGCGTTCGCTGAACTTCCAGCCCTCGGACGTGCGCTGGTAACGGTCGTGATAGAGCGCGTAGTTCAGGTGCGAGCTGCCGTCGTGCATACGCCCGAATTCCTGGATGTACACGCGCCCGGCCGCGGTGTCGCCGTCGAGCCGGATGACGCCGGGGTGGACGTTCTGCACGAAGAACTCCCACAGCCCTTGCCCCCACTCGATCCCCGCACGGATCTCCTCGCGGCCGACGAACTCCTTGTCGATGTGCGGCCATCGCATGGCGCCGTCGGGAGTGAACAGCGAGGCGACGCGGTCGAAGTCGCGCATCATCACAGCGTCGGTGACCTCGGCGCGCAGCCCCTCGATCTCGAAGCGATCGACGACGGCCTGCATAACGCTCATCGGATTTCCCTGCCTTATCGATGCGTCAGTCAGGCGTCTGCCGCCTGCCCGGTGGGTGACGTATCCAGAATCGATGCAGGTCAGCGGCGGAACAATGTAGAGTCCGTGGAGCTATCCATAACGTGGGAGTTATGTATGGAGCTGCGCGACATCGAGATCTTCCTGACACTGGCCGAAGAGCTGCACTTCGGCCGCACCGCCGAACGGCTTCACGTGTCCCAGGCCCGCGTCAGCCAGGCCATCCGCAGACAAGAACGCCGCCTCGGCGTGGCCCTGTTCGATCGCACCAGCCGACGCGTGGCCCTGACCCCTGTCGGCCGACGCCTGCGTGAAGACCTTCAGCAGGCCCTCGACCTCCTCCACGCAGGACTCGCCCGCGCCCAAGCAGCCGGCCCGGGCGCGGGCCGGACCCTGCGGCTGGGCGTCTTCGGCCACGCCGGACACGAACTACGGCCCCTCGTCGACGCGTTCCGCACCCGCTACCCCGGCAGCGACATCGAGTTCCGCGAAATCAACGGCAACGACGCGTTCACCGCCCTGCGCACCGGAGAGCACGACGCGCACGTGCTGTGGCTGCCCGTCGCCGAACCGGACCTCACCGTCGGCCCCACCGTGCTCACCGGAGGCCGCGTGCTGGCCGTGGCCGCAGACCATCCGCTCGCCCGACGCGGCACCGCGTCCCTGGAAGACCTCGCCGACAACCACGTCGTCGACCTCGGCCCCGAAGCCCCCGAGTACTGGGTCGCCTCCATGGTCCCCACCCGCACCCCGCTCGGCCGCCGTATCCCCCGCGGGCCCGCCGCGCGGACCTTCCACGAGATCCTCTCCCTGGTCGCTGCCGGACGCTGCGTCCACCCGCTGGGCGAAATCGCCGCGCGCTACAACAAGCCCCCCGGCATCGTCTTCCTGCCCCTCCACGACGCCCCCACCCTCGAATGGGCGCTCACCTGGCGCACCACCGCTGACAGCCCCACCATCCGAGCACTGGCCCAAACCGCCGCCGACCTCGGCCCCATCACACTGTGACAGCGACCGGGGAACGCCAACCTGGTATGGAACCACCCCTGTTGGATCAGCTTCAACACGCTGATTCGACTGGGGAGCTCGGGCCGTGGTGCGGTGTCCGCTGCGGGCCTGCTCAGAGGCGGTGTCCACCGCGCCCTGGATGAAAGGCCGTTGGTCTCCAGACGGGTCATAGTCTGGTTGCGGGTGCGCCGGTACTTCTGTGATCGGAAGGGCTGTTCCCGCAGGACGTTCGTCGAGCAGGTGCAGGGCCTGTCCGAGCGGCACCGCCGCTCCAGCACTGGGCTGACAGGCTGGCTGCGGTCGATCGCGATCGAGCTCGGAGGCCGTCCGGCCGCGCGGTTGTGCCGCCGCCTGCGGCTGGGCGCGGGCCGGACCGGCTGCTCAGGCTATTGACGGCGCCGAAGGTGCCGGACCGTGCGCCGCGGGTGCTGGGGGTGGACGAGTTCGCCTTCCGTAAGGGCTGCACCTACGGCACCGTGCTGGTCGACGTCGAGGCCGGCCGGGACCGGGCCAGCGCCTACACCAAGGCGGTCAAGGAAGCCGCCCCTCATGACACGAACCGGGAGCGGAACTCGTCGACGACCTTTGCCCGCGTCCAGCTCCCGGGCGCGGGCATGCAGCTCCGGTGCAGTCAAAGGGGTTGCGTAGCCACAGTTGATCACGTCCCCGACGGTCGCGGTTGTTCCGGTGGTACCGAGCTCTCGGCGGCCGCCATCCACTGGTCCAGGTCGGCCTGGGTGAACTCTGCCCACGGGGGGATCTCGGGGAGCTGGCGGAGGAGGTCGTAGGCCTGGGAGATGTTGGGGCCATGGAGGACCGGGGTATGGCAGCCGGCGATGACCTCGGCGTTCAGGCGTTGGAAGTAGTCCACGACCGTCCGGAACTTCTGGGTGTCCAGCAACGCGACCCAGGGAGAGACCAGCCGTCCGCCGAAGAATTGGCCGTCGCGGAATTCGTCCGCGGACAACGCCACTACGTCCGGCATCGGGGTGGGCACGTTTGTGGCGAAGGTGTCGACGGCCCACAGGACGCTGGTCTTCGGGTCGAAGAGGGCGCGGGTTGTTGGGTTGTCGTACAGGGGCGGTCGTTTGGCGACCAGGGTGCGGTCGCCCGCGTCGATCGTGTCGCCGTCGGTCATGAAGCGGCACCGGTTGATGGGGGTCTCCCATTCCTCGGCCATGCGGCCGATGGAGAACCATGTCGTCAGCAGGGTCGCGTTCGGGCATTCGGCGAGGACCGCCAGGAGGTTGCCGGCGTGGTCGCGGTCGTCGTGGGTGAGGAAGATCCACCGTACGTCCAGGGGATCCACGACGGACCAGGCTGCCTCCAGCCACTGGGAGCGCACTGCGGGCGCCCCGGTGTCCACGAGGACGGGTTCGGCTCCCCGGATCACCATCGAGTTCATCGGAAAGTGGCCGACCGGCGGGGCCTCGAGGGCCCACGGGATGACGAACGTCTCCTCGGCGATCTTGTACGGCTGCAGAAGGTTGAACGTTTCCATGGTTGGCATCGCTGCTCTCCCTAGGACGGAGTCGCCGCAGCATCCATGAATCCAGTGCAGCCCCGTGGCGGGCCGTCGTCAAACGCAGAACCTTCATGAGTCCTCGTTGGTGTGCTGACGGGGTGGTGGGCGCCGGGTTCCACTTTCCGGTGTGGTGGTGCGGATCGTTGGGGCGGTCGGTGGGGCTGGTCAGCAGGGGCTCGGCAAGGTGTTGAGCCGGTCGATTGCCCGGGTGATCTCGTCGGTCCAGGGCCATCGGGTCGTGAAGCGGAGCCGGTGGCGGCGGCCGGTGGTGACGAACTGGGCGGCGGCGGAGGTCATGGCTGGATGAGAACTCCGGCACGACCGTTGCATGGCACGCGGCACGGGATGCGTCTCATTGAATGCGCCGGGCGATGCCGGTCGCCCTGCCCATCAGCCATTCGAGCGGCCCCCGCTGGAAGAAGCGGGACCAGAGGGTGGCGAGGACGGTGACGGACGCGATGAAGCCAAGCAGGGTGTACAGGGGCGGGACGGTCAGTTCCTCAGTGCCCAGGAGCCAGATGGCGACGATGTTGAAGACGTACGCCGACAGCGACATCGAGCCGACCGCGATGACGGGCTTGGCCAGGCGGCGCAGCCGGGGGAAGGCGTCCATGGCGGCCAGGCATGCGGTGATCACCAGGATCGCCACACCGGTGTTGCCCACGATGGACAGGGTCGCCTCGCTGTGTGGGGAGGCGACCAGCATTCCCGCAGGGGTGTCGCCGAAGATGCCGGCGCTGCCGGGCGACGAGGAGGGCATGGCCGACATGGACGCCATGCCCGATCCTCCTTCGGCTTCCCGGACGGCTTCGGCGGCACCCGGCACGAGACGCAGCGCCAGCCAGGAGCCGCCGTAGCCGGTGACGGCGAGGGCGACACCGGTGAGTGCGAGGCGTATCCGGACAGCCGTGGCGTCCAGGTCGAGGCGGGCGACAGCCATACCGGCGATGACGAACGGGATCCAGGTCAGGGCCGGATAGCCGCCGGTGAACAACAGCGAGACGATGCCGTCCGCCTGGCCGACGGTGGGGAACGAGCGGTCGCCGACCACCGGCTTCAGCACGTACAGCAGCTGCGGGCCCACCAGGGCCCAGCCCGCCGCGATCATCGCCAGCGGCTTGGCGCCCAGTCGGCACAGCGGCAGCACGAGCAGGAAGAACAGTCCGTAGAAGGCGAGGATCGGCACTACCGGGCTGCCGGTCATGGTCAGGGCGGTGCCGAGGGCCAGGAGGATCACGGCTCGGATGACGACCTTGGCGACGGCCTGGCGGCCGGCCAGGCCGGTCTTCGGTGTGCGGCGCCCGGTGATGAGGGCGACCGCGAAGCCGGCCAGGACGGCGAACAGGGCGGAGGAGCGGCCTTGCGCCAGCTCCATCAGGAAGCCGATGACACCGTCCTGGCCCGGGGCGGGGCCCACATGGACCGCGTACATGCCGAAGACGGCCAGGCCGCGGGCCAGGTCCAGTCCGACCAGCCGGCCCACGCCGGGCGCGCCCGGCGAGGGCTCACCGCGCTCGTGTTCAGGGGACGCTGCGGCGGCCGGCGGGGAGTCTGCGTGATGTGTCATGCCGCTCAGGCTGGAGACCGGGCCGATCACGGAGTATCCGGCAGAAGGCTGCGAGCTCCCCGCCGACTGGTGGGTGGCACCCCGCCGGGTGGCTGGAGCCGCAGCTCGTCGGGCCGCGGGGGCTCTGTTGGGCTTTAAGGTCGAGTCGGCATGGGTTGGCCTGCATGGATGAAGGTGAGGCGGAGCGCGCGTGAACCGGGTGGCGCGGGTAGTGGTGGTGGACGACGAGGCACTGGTCCGCTCGGGCTTCGAACTCATTCTGGGCGCGTCCGAGGACATCGAGGTCGTCGCGACGGCGAGCGGGGGCGATGCCGTGGAGACCGTCCGCCGGGAGCGGCCGGACGTGGTGCTGCTGGACATCCGGATGCCGGACGTGGACGGGCTGACCGTGCTGCGCGAGCTGCGGATGATGCCGGATCCGCCGGTGGTGGCGATGCTGACGACGTTCGACGCCGACGAGTACATCCTGACCGCGTTGCACTGCGGCGCCGCCGGTTTCCTGCTCAAGGACACCGAGCCGGAGCAGCTCGCCCATCTGGTGCGCAGCCTGGCCGCGGGCGGGGTGGTGCTGTCCCCCAAGGCGTCGCGGACACTGCTCCACAGCCACCCCGGCATCGAGGCGGCCGTCGACGAGGAGGCAGCCCGGGTGCGGCTGCTCACCGCCCGCGAGCGTGACGTCCTCGTCCAGGTGGCGGAAGGCCTGTCGAACGCCGACATCGGGGCGCGCATCCACCTGGGTGCCGGCACGGTCAAGGACCACGTCAGCGCGATCCTCACCAAGCTGCGGGTGACCAGCCGGGTGCAGGCCGCGTTGCTGGCGCAGCGGGCCGGGCTGCTCGACGAGCGCCCGCAGTCGGAGGCCGGCCGATGAGCCGTGCCCGCGCAGTGTGGCAGCGGGTTCCCGCACCGGTCGTCGACATCGTCCTGGTGACGGTGGCGGCCGTGGACGTATGGCTGAACATGTGGGAGCACACGCGCCTCGGTGTCGCGCTGGCCGCGCTCGGCTGCGCCGCGTTGGCCTTCCGGCGCAGGTTCCCGCTCGGCGTCTTCCTGCTCACCCTGCCCGTCGCGCTGATGCAGGACATCGCCGTCGCTGTGCTCGTGGCGCTGTTCACTCTGGCCGAACGCTCCCGCAACCGCCGTCTCCTCGCGGGGTGCGTCGCCCTGTCGGCAATCGCGGGCAGCACTCCGTGGCCCCTGGCCGAGGTCGACCGGACCATGACGCTGGTCATCTTCGTCTACAGCTTCGCGACCGCCGCAGCCCCGGTCCTCTTCGGCCAGCTTCTCCAGGCGCAACGGGACTTGGCGCGGCGGCTGGAAGAGATCGAGGAGGCCAGGGAGCACGAGCGGGCCCTGCACGCCCAGGCCGTCCTCGCCCGCGAACGCGCCCAGCTGGCCCGCGAGATGCACGACGTGGTCTCCCACCAGGTCAGCCTGATCGCCGTACAGGCCGGAGCTCTGCAGGTCGCTACCAAGGACGCGGACGCCAAGGAGGCCGCCCGCACGATCCGTTCGCTGAGCGTCACCACACTCGACGAACTGCGCGCCATGGTCACGCTGCTGCGTGCCTCCGGCGGCCACGCCACGGAGCTGACTCCTCAACCCACCCTGGCCGACCTGCGCAAACTGGTGGAATCAAGCGGCACTCAGGCGCAGCTGTCGGGTGAGCTTCCGCCCGCCGTGGGCTCGCCCGCCCAACGCGCCCTCTACCGCACGGTCCAGGAAGCGCTGACCAATGTCCGCAAGCACGCCCCCGGCGCCACGGCCTGCGTCGAACTGTGGCAGGACGGCGACGACGTCGGAGTGACCGTCGCCAACACCCCGCCCACGCGTCCCTCGTTGTCCCTCCCGGGATCACAGCAGGGTTTGGTCGGCCTGCGGGAACGGGCCGACATCCTGCACGGCACCCTGGAGGCGGGCCCGACCACGGAGGGCGGTTACCGGGTGCGGCTGCGGATTCCCCTCAGCGCGGACTGACCGACCAGGGCAACAGGTCATGGACCCGGTCCGCGGCACCGCGGGCACGCTCAAGTTGTGGGACACGGAGACCCAGCAGCCCCTCAGGGATCCGCTGACCACACCCGGTGACGCGGTCGTCTCACTGTCCTTCAGCCCGGACGGCACCACCGGGTACGCGACCGGCGCACATGCCCCGGTGCGGCGGTACGTCATCGATCCGGGGCGGGCGGTCGCAGGGGTCTGCACCCGCGCGGGAGGCGCTGAACTTGGCGGTGTCCTGGAGTTCCACGAAGTCGGTCAACAGGCGGCGCAGGGTCAGTGGCCGGTCGATGGGCAAGGTGCTGCGGCTGCGATGCGGGCTCGCGGACGGACGGTCAGGTCCAGGTCGAGGCCGAACCGTTCGGCGACTCGTCGGACCAGTTCCTCCGGCTTGCTCGGAAGGACAGCGAGGGGGTCGCCCGTGCCGTAGGTGACTGGGCGGCGCTGCTCGACCGTTACGGCGACTCCGCAGCCGAGGTGACGACAGCGCAGGCCGAGCCGGACGGTGGTCAGGCCTCTACGAACTGAAAGAGGCGACCCAGTCGGTCATCGGGGAACTCGCCGCACGCCACGGCGTGCAGCCGATGGAGGTGCTGGAGGCCCGCGAACCGGTCGACATGGACCACCCCGTCGGCAGGTCCAAGCGCTTCCTGCGCCTGCGTCACCCTGACGGCGCGCTGGTACGTGGCGGCCCAGTTCCGATCGCGGACGCCGAGTACGGCGTACTGGACGCCGTCGAGCGAGCCCGGCTCACGCCCTTCGAGCCATGAGACGAACTCCGCTGCGTCATCGGTGGGACGGCCGTTGTAGGAGGGCGTCCACCAGGCCCCAGCACAGCAGAAGGCCGGTGTTGATTCCGAAGGCGACGTATTCGATGCCCTCGGAACGCCACCAGCCAAGGCCTGCCCCGCACAGCAGCAGCGTGGTGGGCAGCGCCGCCAACACCAGCGGCCATTCGGCGAGCACGGTGCGCATCACACCCCGTACGCCGGGATGGCCCTGAGTATCGCGGTGGGCGATCTGGTGGGCATAACCATGGGCCAGGGCTGAGGCGAGGGCGGTGAACAGGACCCACAGGGCGTCGTCCATGCGCGCCGCCCGAGTCGTCTCGCCGAACCGGGTGAGCGCGGCGACGGCCGAACTCGACACCAGGAGCCCGTACACGCCGCCGAACAGCGCAGTCTTGGTTTCCGTGGGTGTCGGTGCGTGTGGTGGGTCATCGCACGGGGGCCAGGAGCTGGGTGGCGGCCAGCTGCGCGTACAACTGGTCCTGGCCCACCAGTTCCTCATGGGTGCCCACTGACCGGACCCGGCCGGCGTCCATGACGACGATCCGGTCGGCGCCCGTCACCGTGGACAGGCGGTGGGCCACCACCAGCACGGTGGTCTCGCGAGCCACGTCCGCGACGAGGTCCCGCAGCGCCAACTCGTTGACGGCGTCGAGCTGGGAGGTCGCCTCGTCCAACAGCAGCAGCCGGGGCCGCCGCAGCAGGGCGCGGGCGATCGCGATGCGCTGTCGCTCGCCGCCCGACAGCTTCGAGCCGCGGTGTCCGACCGGGGTGTCCAGGCCGTGGGGCAGGCGCTCGACGAGGTGGTCGAGCTTCGTCCGTGCCAGGACGTCGTGGATGTCGTCGTCCGTCGCGCCGGGCGCAGCGAACACCAGGTTCTCCCTGAGCGTGCCGGCCAGCACCGGAGCGTCCTGCTCCACGTAGCCGATGGCGGACCGCAGTTGGGGCAGCGGCCAGTCCCGTACGTCCTTGCCGTCGACCAGGACCCGGCCGCCGGTGGCCTCGTGGAACCGCTCGATGAGTGCGAAGACCGTCGACTTGCCCGCACCGGAGGGACCGACGAAGGCCGTCATCCCGGCGCCCGGCACCTCGAAACTCACCTGCTGATGGATGTATGGCAGGCCTGGACGGTAGCGGAAGGACATGTCCTCGAAGCGGACCGACGCCGGACCCGACACCGCTGCCCGCTGCCCGGGCACGGTGCCCGTCTGCCGGGCGGTCGGCTCCGTCGACAGGCGTTCCACCTGCGCGATCCGGGAGATCGCGGCCGCCCCCTCCTGATAGTGGGACACGGCGTCGACCAGCTTGGACACCGGCTCGATCAGGTAGAAGAGGTACAGCAGGAAGGCAATGAGGGTGGACACGGGGATCTCCCCGGACGCCACCCGCGCCCCGCCGACCGCGAGCACCGCGAGAAACGCCAGCTGTACGGCGAGTTCGTCCGCCGAGCCGGCCACGCACTCCCACTTCGCGCTCTTCACGCCGTGCCGCCACGCCCGCCGTGCCGCCGCCTCCACCCGGGCGGTCTCCCGCTCCTCGGCACCGGACGCCTTCACCGTGCGAAACGCCCCGAAGACCCGCTCCAGCGCGATGGAGATCTCCCCGACCGCCTCCTGCGAGCGCTCGGTGGCGCGAGCGATTCTCGGCATCACCAGCGCGGTGGCCCCGCCGACCAGCACGACCACGCCGAGCGTCACACCCAGCAGCACGATGTCCAGGAACGCCATCACCACGATCGCCGCCACGAAGGCCACCGCGCCGGTGGCCGCGGAGACGACCGCCTGGGTGCTGACCGCCCGCAGCAGCGTGGTGTCCGAGGTGACCCGGGACATCAGGTCACCCGGCGGGATCCGCTCCCACTCCGCGATCCGCAGCCGCAGCAACCGCCCCACAAGGGTGCGCCGCGCGGCCAGGACCACCGACTCCGCCGTCCGCTCCAGCGCATACGCGCCGAACGCCTCGACCGCCGTGCCCACCACCACCAGCGCGGTGAGCGCGATCAGGATCCCGGCGATGGTTTCACCTGTCGCCAGCCGGTCCACAAGTGTCTTGGTGGCCAGCGGCTGCAGCAGTCCCCCGGCGGTTCCGACCAGAGCGCACAACAGGCCGAGGGCAACGGCCCACCGGTGCGGCCGGACATAAGCGCACAGCGCCTTGACCGTCTCTCGGGCGGACAGGGAGGTTTCATCCGTCGTCGGGGCGGATGCGGTGTTCACGAAATGCCTTTCCTCTACAGTCTGCCGGGCACCGCATCAGCGGTCCGGCGCACCAGGGCGTGAGCAGGTGTCGGCTCAGTGGACGAGTCCGGCTGTCCTCGCGGCGAGGGCGTGCACCAACGCTTCGGACACCTCAGGACGCACGACGAACAGGACGAAGGCGCCCGCCGCCAGGGTCAGGCCGAGGAGTTCCAGAAACTCGGCTCTGCCAGGGACGGCGTCACGGCCCGGTACGTCGGCCGACGATCCGAGGAAGTCCTCGGGCTCCTTGTGTCGTGCACGGTAAGTCATGCCTTGAGCCTGGAAGCCCGGCCGCCTCGCGCCCATCCGGCAACTGTCGGGTCCACCCCCGCCGAGTGGCTGGAGAAGACCGCCGTCCGGTCGCGCCGGACCGGTCGGGCGTGAACTCCGCCGGTCGGCAGGGTGGTACCCGCCGATCGGCGGGGCCTATACCGAAGCCTGCCGGATGGTCCGCCCTCGGACGTCCACGCGAGATTCTCCAAATGACAAAGTCGCAGCCGCTGCAGGAGACGTCAGCTCCGCAGGAGAACTCGCCTCCGCAGCCCCGAACCTCACCCGAGTCCGCCGTACCGGCCCCGCCCGGTCCTTCGATAGGACGGCTCGTCGGGGTGGACCTGGCCCGCGCGTTGGCGGTGTTCGGCATGTACGTCGTACACATCGGTCCCCCGTTGTCGGCCACGGACGGCGTCGCCAGCTGGGTCCGGTACATGGCGGACGGTCACTCGTCGGTCCTGTTCGCCACCCTCGCCGGGTTCTCTCTGATGCTGCTCGCCGACCGCCGGGAGCCGAAGACCGGTCTGGCGGGCCGGCAGGCGAAGGCCAGGATCGCGATCCGCGCCGTGGTCCTGCTGGCGCTGGGCACCGCGATGGCGATGGAGTACGGGGGAGTGGTCATCCTCGGCTTCTACGGGGTCTACTTCCTGCTGGCCCTGCCCCTGCTGCGCCTGCGTGCCAAGACACTCGCGATCATCGCGGCCGGCCTCGCCCTCGTCACACCACAGCTGTCGTTCGTCCTGAACTCGCTGCTGAGCGAGTCGGTCCGGCAGAGCATCAACGCCTACGACCCGCTCCACCGGCTCAGTGACGTGGGAGTGCTCGATCTGCTGTTCACCGGCTTCTACCCGACGATCACGTGGATTCCGTTCGTGATCGCCGGTATGGCGCTGGCCCGCCTCGACCTGTCCGCGACCACCGCCCAGTGGCGCCTGGCCGCGCTCGGCGCCGCCCTCACCGTGGCCGCGTACGGCATGTCCTTGCTGCTGGCCGGCAAGGACGCGTTGCGGAGCTTGGCGGAAGACGGGCCGTCGTCCGGCGGCTCCGGGGCGATGCCCCTCGACAGCGGGTCGTTCGAGCCCCAGGCATCAATGCTCTTGACGGCCGGTCCGCACAGCGGCACCACGTTCGACATCATCGGCAGCGTGGGAGTCGCGATCCTCATGATCGTGGGCGCGACGGTGGCCATGGACCGCCTGCCGCGACTGCGCCGCCTGGCCAAACCGGTCATCGCCGTGGGGACCATGTCCCTGACGGCCTACGTCGGCCACTTCGTCGCCCAGTCCGCGCTGTCCATGCCGAGCGGGACCAGCACCCAGCAGTCCTGGATGCCGCTGCTCATGTTCATCCTCGGGGCGATCGTGTTCGCCGGGATCTGGTCCCACTTCTTCCGCCGCGGGCCCCTGGAGTACCTGCTCAACGCCGCCACCCAGCCGGCGAAGCACATCCGATGAGGCCAGGCCGGGGTGGCTCGCCTCCCCGGCCTGGACAGTCGGAACCCGCGACCTCAACTCTGATGTTTCCGATGACGTGACCGGAACCGGGGACCGTGCTGCCGGGCTGTGGCTCAGGCATCGATGATGACGGGGATGATGAGGGGCTTGCGGCGGTGCGTGCGGAACGCCCAGTTCGCCACGGCGCGGGCGACGAGTTGTTCGAGTTGGTGCGCGTCTCCGACGCCTTCTTCGGCCGCGGTGGCCAGGGTCTTCTCGATGACGGGGATGACCGGCTCGAAGGTGGTGTCGTCGTGGACGAAGCCGCGGGCCAGGAAGTCCGGGGCCTCCGCGAGGGCGCCGGTGTCCGCGTCGACGATCGCCACCACCGTGACCACGCCTTCGGCTGCGAGGGTGAGGCGGTCCTTGAGGGACGCTTCGGTGGCGCCGCCGACTTCCATGCCGTCCACATAGACGTTGCCGGCGGGGACCTTGCCGGTGATGGACACGCGCCCGTCGACGAGGTCGACGACGACGCCGTCCTCGGCGATGACGACCCGCTCGGGGTCGACGCCGGTACGGATGGCGAGGTCGCCGTTGGCCCGCAGGTGGCGCCATTCGCCGTGCACGGGCATGACGTTGCGGGGTTTGACGATGTTGTAGCAGTAGACGAGTTCGCCGGCGCTGGCGTGCCCGGAGACGTGCACCTTGGCGTTGCCCTTGTGGACCACGTGGGCGCCCCACCGGGTGAGTCCGTTGATCACCCGGTAGATGGCGTTCTCGTTGCCTGGGATGAGGGAGCTGGCGAGCAGGACGGTGTCGCCCTTGCCGATGCGGATCACGTGGTCGCGGTTGGCCATCCGGGACAGCGCGGCCATCGGTTCGCCCTGGGAGCCGGTGCACACCAGAGTGATCTTGTGGTCCGGGAGCTTCTCCAGCTCCTTCGGGCTCACGACCAGACCGGAGGGGACCTTCAGATAGCCCAGGTCGCGGGCGATACCCATGTTGCGGACCATGGAGCGGCCTACGAAGGCGACCTTGCGGCCGTGTTGGTGGGCGGCGTCCAGGACCTGCTGGATGCGGTGCACGTGGCTGGCGAAGCTGGAGACGATGACCCGGCGCGGGGCGGTGCGCATCACCTGCTCGATCGCCGGGTTCAGCTCACGCTCGGAGGTGGTGAAGCCGGGGACCTCGGCGTTGGTGGAGTCGGTGAGGAACAGGTCCACGCCCTCCTCACCGAGGCGGGCGAAGGCGCGCAGATCGGTGATGCGGTCGTCGAGAGGGAACTGGTCCATCTTGAAGTCGCCGGTGTGCAGCACCATCCCGGCGCCGGTGCGGATCGCGACCGCGAGGCCGTCCGGGATGGAGTGGTTGACCGCCACGAACTCGCAGTCGAAGGGCCCGAAGCCGCGCCGGTCGCCCTCCCGCACCCGCACCGTGCGCGGCCGGATGCCGTGTTCCTTGAGCTTGGCCTCCAGGAACGCCAGCGTCAGCTTGGAGCCGACGACGGGAATGTCGGACCGCTCGCGCAGCAGGTACGGCACGCCGCCGATATGGTCCTCGTGGCCGTGGGTGAGCACCACGGCCACGATGTCGTCGAGCCGGTCCCGGATCGAGGTGAAGTCCGGCAGGATCACGTCCACGCCGGGCTGGGTCTCCTCGGGGAACAGCACGCCGCAGTCGACGATGAGCAGCTTGCCGGCGTACTCGAAGACGGTCATGTTGCGGCCGATCTCACCCAGGCCGCCCAGAGCGACGACCCGCAACCCTCCTGGGGGCAGGGGCGGAGCGGCTTTGAGGTCGGGGTGCGGATGACTCATGTCTTGACGTTACCCGGAGAACGGGACGGAGTGATCCACTGCCTGCGTGATCTCTTCTTCCTGACGGAGCGGGACATGCGCAGCGGGTGCCCCGGGACGATCGGATCACGCCGGCGGACGGCCCGGGCATCGACCGCCGGCCAGGGATGGTGCGTTGCTGGTACCGGGCCGTCCGGGTGTGTTTCCTGCGCCGCCCTGCATCGGATCGTGCAGAGTCGCCTGCGCTTCGACCCGCGCGTCCAGGTCTATTACGAACGCCGCATCAAGGAGGGAAGGAGGGCAAGGCCCGAGGTGAAATCGCTCGATGCCTCAAACGTTACGTCGCCCGAGAGAGCTTTCACCTGATCCAGCCCGTTTCCTCACAGCCCCCGGCATAGGGGCTGTGAGGCAGGCGTAGATGCCCCGCACGACCGACGCCGAGTCGGTGGGTGCCGCCGTGGCCGTGGGGTCGGTCGGCGTGGGGGACGTGGCGCTCTGGGCGTCCGTCGGCGTTGCGGTCGTACCGTCGGCGGGTGTCGTGGAACGGGTGGGCGTGGCTGCCGGGCTGCTCTCCTCGGCGACGAACGCTGCCGGCTCGGTCGCCTTCGTCTCGGCGTCGGTCACCACGCCCGGGTCGACCAGGTCGGCCTCGAGCCCGTTGGGCAGTGCGCCCGTGGTGCCGTCCTCGTGGACGACCTGGACCTGAACGCCGTCGGAGGGACCGACCCACAGCGGCTCGGACGCGCCGCGCATCCCGGCCTCGGGATCCTCCGGCGGGTCGATGTTCACTTCGAGGTTCTGCCAGGCGCCCCACTCGCCGCTCGCCAGACCGCGGGTACGCACCTGCGCCGTGCCGTCGAGCCGCTTGACGGCCCCCGTCCAGGAGACACCGACCAGCGAGAACTGCTCGGTGTCCGTGCGCGGCAGCTCCCGCTTGCCGCCCGCGGTCTCCTTCAGCGTGAGGTGGTAGACCTCTACAGGCCGCTTGGCTCGGTCCTGCGCACCCGGGTCGCCCGACGGGCCGGCGACCGCATAGGTCACCACGCCCCCGGGCCCCCAGGACAACCGACACAGCAGGTGATCCGCCCTACCAGCGCGCTGTGACTGGGAGACATCACACAGTTCGAGATCTCGGTGACGTAGATCACCCCGTTGCCGACGTCGGACCGGCGATGCTCAGCCGATGGCGATGCGGGGGTGGGCCGAGGGGGTGATCCAGCTCATGATGCGGTCCATGGTGGCCCGGGGCACGGAGACGCAGCCGGCGGTGGCGCCGTTGCCGTTGACGTGGAGGAAGATGCCGGCGCCGCGGCCGGGGGTGGCGGGCCAGCGGTTGAAGTTGATGACGAGGGCCCTGGCGTACTGGGTGGGGTAGTTGATGAGGTGCTCGCTGCCGCGGTCGCCGGACTCGGTGAGCGGGAAGTCCGCTCCCGCTTCGCCGTGCATGGAGTTGTAGAACTTCGACTCGGGGTCCTGCACCCACCAGTCGTCGTCGGTGACCACGTGATACGGCATCGCGGTGCCGCCCGCCACGTGGCCGAACCCCTCCGTGATGGTGTAGGTGCCGGTGGGGGTGGTGTAGGTGCTCTGCCGGCGGGTCGCCCCGTCCGTCACGCCGTTGGAGCCGACCCGGCCCGCGCTCGTGCTGAACTGAGCCTTCCAGCCTGAGGACCCCTTGGCCCAGGCGGTGACGGTGGCGTAGGAGCCGCTGGCCTTGACGGTGATCAGCTGGGTGGCGTCGCCCACCTCGACCGGCACCGGGAAGTCGGGCGCGGCGGGGGCCTGGGCTGCGGATCCCGTATCGCCGGAGCCCGACCCCGATCCCGTGGCGCTCGCGGACTGTCCGGTCCCCTTCGCATCGCCGGCCGATGTGGAGGCGGATGCCGAGGGCGAGGTGGATGCGTCGCCGGAGGCGGAGGGGCTGGCGGAGGGGGAGCCGGAGGCGCTGGGTGACGCGCTGCCGGTGACGGCGTCGGCAGTGGGGTCCTGCGGTGACTGCGGCACCTCGACCGAGTCGGAGGCCGCGGTCTGTCGGGCGTCCTGCCCGCCGCACGCGGAGATCACCGTGAGGGTGCTGAGCATTGCGGCGGTGATCAGAGCCTTCCGGGGAAGGGC
Organism: Streptomyces cyaneus; assembly: GCF_004028635.1. Classification (GTDB taxonomy): domain Bacteria; phylum Actinomycetota; class Actinomycetes; order Streptomycetales; family Streptomycetaceae; genus Streptomyces; species Streptomyces cyaneus. Next base: position 38,192 of record NZ_RQJW01000008.1, read on the forward strand.
GTGCACAGGGAACTCCTTGGGAGGGGAAGGGCGAGCTCAGCTCGCGGTCGCGGGTGTGGTGGGCAGGGCGCCGGTGCAGGTGGCGCGGCCGAACGTGCCGCTGGCGGTGGCGCTTTGGACGTAGCGGCCGCGGATCGCGAGGGTGCAGCGGGCCTGACCGCCGTTCTCACCGAGGGTGATGCTGACGGTCGGGTCCTGACCGAGGGGGACGTTGACGGTCTTGCGCCAGGGCAGGGCGGCGGCTTTGACGACGGTGGCCTTTCCGGCCTCGCTGCGGGCCTGGAAGGTGATGTCCGCGGTGCCTTGGCCGGACACCTCGTAGGTGACCGAGGCGGTGGGGGTACTGCGCTCCGGCTTACCGTCGCTCCCGCCGGTGCCCGCGACGCCGTACACCACGAGTCCTGCGCAGGCGGCCAGCGCCGCGCCCGCCACGATCAGACCCGACCGGTCCGCGTGCCGGAAAAGTGACGGCGTCGCGGATTCCCGTGTGTTGTCGGCCATGAATTATCCCCCCTCGAAATGGGACTGCTCAAAGATGAACCCGGCGGGTTATACCCGATGCCGTTCGCCGACAGCAAGCGAAGGGGAAAATCGGACATTCGGCGACCTGTTTAATGTCGATCGTCCTCAATGTCCGAACGCTTGACATTGCGTCACCGGAATGATTAGAAATCCGGCGCCCCTGCCTATGAGCTCGTTTCTCATGGGCGCGGGTTAATTTCGGCGGCATGTTTATGCCATGACGCACGAGGAAAGGTTTGGCGTGAAACCCAGACTGGGCAGGCTGATAGCGTGTCTGGTGGTAGCCGCGGTGACGAGCACCGCGTTGCCCCAGGTCGCGTACGCGGCGCCCGCTGATGACGGTGATGACAAGGGGATTGTCGACACCGTCAAGAGCTGGTTCGCGGATGACGATGACGATAGCGGGGAATTGGCCGAGCCGCCGTCGCATGACGAGTTGGAAATGGCCGACCGGCAGAAGCTGCCGAAGGGCAAGGCCGCTCCGAAGGCGAAGCGGGTCAAGGAGCTGAAGGGCCGGCGCACGGCGAGTGCGCGGTTCTGGCAGCTGTCGGACGGCCGGGTGGAGGCGGAGCTGTCGGCGGTGCCGACGTCGTACCGCTCGGGGTCGGGCAAGAAGGCTTCCTGGAAATCCATCGACACCGCCGTGCGTGGTACGAAGGCGAAGGGTTTTGAGTTCGCCAACACCACGAACAACGGGCGGTCCTGGTTCGGTGATGACGCCGACCGGCTGGTGCGTTTCGCGTCGCCGAGCGGCCGTTCGGTCACCCTCGGTCTCGACGGTGTGAGGGACGAGGACCTCAAGCCGACGGCCAAGGGCTCCACGGTCACATACGAGGATGTGGTGCACGGCGCGGACATCGAGTACGCCGTCGGCCCCGGCCGGGTGAAGGAGAACATCACCCTGGCCGAACGCCCCGACGCGCCTGTGAAGTTCACGTTCACGCTGGATGCGGACGGTCTGACCCCGAAGGCGCGCAAGGACGGCTCGATCGCGCTGTTCGGCGAGTTGCCGCACACGCCGGAGCTGGTGATCCCGGCTCCGTACATGACGGACGCGAAGAAGGCGGAGAAGTCCGTCTTCGGTAGGACCTACAGCACCAAGGTCACCCAGAAGCTCACCAAGGACGGCGACTCCTGGAAGCTCACCGTCACGCCGGACGCGAAGTGGCTGGCGTCGAAGGAGCGGCAGTACCCGGTGGTGATCGATCCGACGATCACGATCGCGCCGTCGCCGACCGACTCGCAGGACACTATGGTCCTGTCGGATCAGCCGTCGGCGAACTTCAACACGACCTGGAAGCTGTCGGCGGGCAAGACCGACACGGGTACCTCCCGGTCGTTGATCAAGTTCCCGCTGAGCGAGATCCCGTCGGGCACGCAGATCGACACCGCGCGCCTGGAGATGTACTTCGACCAGGCGCATACGACCAATGCCAACGACGTGACCATCGGCGCCTACCGGGCCACCGGCACCTGGGACGAGCTGTCGGCGACCTGGGACAAGACCAGTGCGCTGGTGGGCGAGTTGTCCGGCACGAGTGTGCAGGTGGACGACGGGGACGCCGGGACGACGGCGGCGGTCGGCTCGTGGAAGCCGGGGTCGCAGACGTACGGGATCGACGGCGACTACCTGTACAACAAGGACTCGATCACCACTGACACCTACACCTGGCAGCCGGAGATCCCGGAGACGGCCTCCTACCGGGTGGACGCGCACTATGTGACGGCCTCGGACCGCTCCACGGCGGCCCCTTACACGGTGACCGGTCAGGACGGAACGGCCACCTACACCGTGGACCAGACGGCCGGTTCGGGTGGGGTGTGGGCCTCCCTCAACGGCGGCTCGCAGATCGACTTCGCCAAGGGCACGGCCGGCAAGGTCGTCCTGGGGGACACCGACAGCTCGACGGCGGTGATCGCGGACGCGGTGCGCTGGGTGAACCCGGCGTCGATCGTGAAGAACACCGGCGAGTACAACCAGTGGCACAAGTTCCCGGTCACGGACACGGTGCAGCAGTGGCTGGACGGTACGGCCACCAACCACGGCTTCGTACTGAAGGCGACCAACGAGTCCACCACCCCGACCGGCGGCCCGCGCTATGAGGCCGGCGACGGCGACTACGGCGGCGAGACCTCCACGATCCCGCGGCTGACGGTCACCTACGGCAAGGTCGGCACGGCCCTGAACTCGCCGACGGTGATCCACGGCACGGGCCCGGAACTGTCGTGGAAGACGTACTCCAACACCACCGGTGACAGTGGTCTGGACATCGCGGAGTACCAGCTGCACCGCTCCACGCAGCAGGCGTTCACGCCCTCGGCCGCGACGCTCGTCGCGCCGATCGACAAGGCGGCCACCAGCTACACGGACACCACCGCGACACCGACCCCGGACTCCTCGGCGAACGAGATCGGCCGCTCGTACTACTACCAGCTGGCGGTGAAGACCAAGAGCGGCGAGCTGCTCGGCTCACCGACCCGCATCGTCGGCGTGCCGAAGGCGGGCCGCACGATGCGCCTGATCCAGGGCACGTCGGGGGTGACGGACACGACCCTGTCGTCCGCGCAGCCGACCACCAACCAGGACGCCATCCAGTCCTTCGGCGTGGGCCAGAAGTGGCTGAGCGTGGGCAACAACTCCGCCACGTACGGCAAGACCCGCGCGGCGATGAAGTTCGCCACCTCCGACATTCCGACCACGGCCACGGTGCTGGAGTCGCGGCTGTTCATGTGGGGCGCGGAGACCACCACCGGCACGAACGGTGCGATCTACGAACTGCACGGTCTGACCAGGGACTTCGCCGAAACCACCGCCACCTGGAACAACGCCAACTCCACCACCGCGTGGACGACACCGGGCGGTGACTACTCGGCGACCGTGTCGGACACCGTCGCGCAGGTCTCGGAGGTGGGCCGCCACTGGTGGGACGCCACCTCTCTCGCCCAGGGCTGGATCAAGACACCGACCAGCAACAAGGGCGCGATGGTCAGGCTGAAGGACGAATCCGCCACCGGCCCGCAGGAACGCACCCTGTTCCTGGCCTCGGAGGCATCCGACTACCAGCTCGGCCCGCTGCTGCGAGTGATCTACGTCGACTCCACCACCGAGGACACCTACTACGCGCCGCAGACGCCGGCCAGGATGACGCCGAACTCCACCTACACGGTGGACTTCACGGTCACCAACACCACGTCCAGTGCATGGGCGAGCGGTGAGCGGCAGCTGTCGTACACCTGGAAGCTGCCGGACGGTACGGACGTGACGACCGGCGGCAACCAGCTGTCGACGGCGATACCGGCCCTGTCGCCCGGCCAGTCGGCGACGATCCAGGCGCAGGTCAAGACGCCGATCAACTCCGACTCGGGCAGCAAGCGCACCGAGTACGTGCTCGGCTGGGACATCAAGAAGGTCTCCGACGGCAGCTGGCTGTCGGCCGGGACCGGCGGCATCGCGACGCTGAAGCAGAACGTGGCGGTGGAGGACCCCACCTCCAACACGCTCGGCCTGGAGAAGTTCTACTCCTACACCGGCAAGAACACCGGGGCCGGTTCGACGGTGATGAACAACCTGGCGTCGGGCAACAGCGTGTGGTCGTACAACGCGTTCACCAACCCCGGCCGCGGCCTGACCACGTTCGCCCGGTTCGCGTACAACTCGCTGGACACCTCCGACACCGTGTCGGGTGCGGGCTGGTCGGCGCAGCTGGCCGGGCCCATCCGGCTGGGTGCCCCACTGGAATTCCACCCGAAGCCGAACGCCAACGCCACGCAGATCCGTCTGCCGGACGGTGACGGCACGACGCACGTCTTCACCAAGCAGGCCGACGGCACGTGGAAGGCCCCGGCGGGTGTCCACTACCGCATCACGATGAAGACGGGTCTGGACTGCACCCCGAACAAGGACCCGGTGCCGGACGCGTGGACACTCCTGCGCCCGGACGGCACGCGCTTCTTCTTCGGCTGCGACGGCTATCTGACGTCCGTCGTCGACAAGAACGGCAACACGCAGACGTACACGTACGAGGAACGCAAGTCCAACAACAAGCCGACCAAGTTCCTCACGTACATCACCGACCCGGCCGGCAGGCAGTCCCTGCGGGTCGAGTACTACAAGAAGGGCGACGCTTCGTACGACTACATCGACGACACGGGCGCCAAGGTCACGGGTTCGAACCTGACGAACTCGAAGATCTACGACCACGTCAAGTCGATCACGGACATCTCCGGGTCCGTCTCGAGCCTGCCGGTCCGCAAGATCTCCTTCTTCTACACGACGAAGGGTCTGCTCGGCCGGTTCACCGACGGTGACGGCTCCAGCCAGCCGAAGGTGTTCAAGTTCACCTACGACGCCACTCAGGGCAACAAGAACGTCAAGCTGGTCAAGGCCACCGACCCGCGCGGCAACGCCACCGACCTGGCGTACTACGCGCCGCAGGCCGGCGACGACCCGAAGTACCACTGGTGGACCAAGACCATCAACGACCGCCTCGACGGTGACACGGGCTTCGCATACGCGGCGAACACCACGAACACCAAGTTCACCGACACCACCGTCACCGACGCCGAGACGCACGCCACGAAGTACGTGACCGACGACTTCGCCCGTCCGGTCCAGACGACCAACGCCAAGTCCCAGAGCACCAAGATGAGCTGGGACGCCGACAACAACGTCACGTACCTGGAGGAGGACAACGGGGCGAAGACCGCGTACTGCTACGACCAGAAGACCGGCTACCCGCTCTGGCAGCGCGACGCGGAGAACAACAAGTCGGGTGTCCCGGACCAGACGACCGCCTGTGTGTCGGACACCTCCAAGTGGCCGGCCAACGCCGCGAAGTACGAGTACCAGACCCGCGCCGACGGCTTCTCGGCGGACCTGTTCCGCAAGACGTCTCCCGAGGGCCGCGCCTGGCAGTTCGGCTATGACACCTTCGGCAACCTGAAGACGGTCACCGACCCCAAGGGTGTCGCGACGACTTCGGTTCCGGACGACTACACGACGAAGTACGAGTACGACTCCTACGGGCAGCTGACCAAGGCGACGGACGCCAACGGTAACGCGACGACCAACAGTGGCTTCGGGCCGAGCGGTTACCCGACGACGATCACGGACGCTCTCCAGAGGTCGACATCGTTCGAGTACGACGAGCGCGGCCAGGTGACCAAGGTCATCGACGCCAACCAGAAGGCGAGCACGCAGACGTACGACACGTTTGGCCGTCCGCTGGTCAACGTGGTGCCGAAGGACCAGGATGCCGGCGTCCTGATCACGACCCCGGCGCCGGTGTACGACGAGAACGACAACGTCACCAAGTCGACAGCGCCGAACGGTGCAGTGTCCACGGCGGTGTATGACAACGCGGACCAAATCACGTCGGCGACGGCGCCGGCGAACAACCAGACCACCCCGCGTACCACGACGTACACCTACGACAAGGTCGGCAACCCCAAGACAACAACGGAGCCCAAGGGCACGGCGACCACGGCGGACACGACCGACTACATCACGACGAACCACTACGACGAGATCTACCAGCTCGCTTCCGCGGTGAACGCGAAGGGCGACAAGGTCTCGTACGAGTACGACAACGTCGGCAACGTCACCAAGGTCATCGACCCGAAGAAGAACGCGACGACCGACACGACCGACTACACGACCAGGACGGACTACGACCTCAATCACCGGGCCACGGTCGTCACCGATGCGGCCGGCAAGACCACCAAGCGGGGCTACGACAAGGACTCGCTGGTCACGTCGGCCACGGACGCGGAGAACAACACCACGCTCATCACCTACGACGAGCGCGGCAAGCAGACCGAGGTCAAGGTCCCGCACGACGGCACGACGTCGATCACGTACCGTACGACGAAGTACGAGTACGACCAGGTCGGCAACACCACCAAGGTGATCAGCCCGCGTGCGGTCGCAGCCGGTACGACCACCGCGTTCACCGCCCGTACCGAGTACGACGCGCTGAACCGTCCGGTCAAGCAGTACCAGCCGTACGATCCGGCGGACAGCCGCTACAACAACCCCAACGTCTACACGGAGACCACCTACGACAAGGTGGGCCGGGTCGCGAAGACCTCGCTGCCGCCGTCGCAGGGCGAGACAGTCCGCAACGACACGACCTACGGCTACTTCGACAACGGCTGGGCGAGGTCATCCACGGATCCGTGGGACATCGCCACCACGTACGACTACAACGAGTTGGGCAAGCAGACCACTCGGACCCTGACCTCAGCGGGCGGCTCCTCGGACCGCACGATGTCCTGGTCGTACTACCCCGACGGCTCGCTGAAGTCCCGCTCGGACGACGGGGTCCCGGTGGGCAAGTCGGTCGTCCTGGTGGACAACTCCGACACTCAGAACACCGCGAAGAGCGGCACCTGGACGAAGGGAGACATCGCTGGTCAGCAGGGCTACAGCCACGAGACCCACGCGGCCGGAACCGGCACTGACGCCTTCACGTGGACGCTCAACATCCCCAAGGACGGCACGTACGCCGCGTACGTGAAGTTCCCGAAGGTGACGGGCGCCGCGACAACGGCCAAGTACACGCTCACCCATGAGGCCGGGACGGCCGACAAGACGATCGACCAGAACGCGACTGCCAACCAGGGCACCTGGGTCTCGCTGGGCTCCTACTCCTTCAAGCAGGGCAACGGAGCCAAGCTGCAGCTGTTCCAGAACAGCGGCGGTGCCGTGGTCGCGGACGCCGTGAAGCTGATCAGGGACAACTCTGCCGAAACCGACAACGAGAAGCGGACGTTCGCGTACGAGTATGACCTCAACGGCAATCTGACCAAGATCGACGACACCTCGTCGGGTGCGAAGATCGACGCGTACTCGGTCCTGTACACCGGCCTCAACCAGGTCGACAAGGTCACCGAGCTCGTGGCCGGCCAGGAGAAGAAGTCCACGTCGTACGCCTACGACGCGAACGGCCTGGTGGATACGGTCACTCACCCCGTCCAGTACTCCAAGTACACGTACGACCTGCGTGACCTGGTCAAGACGGCGTCCATCGGCAAGTCCCCGACCGATACCTCGCCGAAGGTCACGTCGTACACCTACACCGACCGCGGCCAGCCGCTGAAGGAGACCAAGGCCAACGGCAACACCGTCGACCACACGTACTACCGCGACGGCGCGCTGAAGACCTCGGTGGAGAAGAAGGGCAACGGCACCCTCGTCGCCTCGCACACCTACGCCTACGACCCGAACGGCAACAAGGCGCAGGACGTGGCGAAGAAGATGAACGCCGACAACCACGCGGCGTACCTCGAATCCACCACGGACTACACCTACGACCCGGCCGACCGGCTTGCCAAGGCGGTCAAGACGGGCAACGGCGCAGGGACCGAGAACTATGTGCACGACGACAACGCCAACGTCGTCAGCCAGACGGTCAAGAACATCACCACCAACTACGGCTACGACCGCAACCGCCTGCTGAGTGCAACCGCTGTCGGCGGCACCACGTCCACCTACAATTACGACCCGTTCGGCCGCCTGGAGTCGGTGACCTCGGGCAGCAAGGTGACCAGCCGGAACGTGTACGACGGCTTCGACCACGTCGTCGAGTCCCAGAGTGCGGACTCGACGGGAGCGATGAAGTCGACCAGGTACACGTACGACCCATTGGACCGCACCGCTTCGAAGACGGCGGACGGCAAGACCACCGACTTCGGCTATCTGGGCCTCTCGTCCGAGGTCCTGGACGAGAACGTCGCCGGCCAGCTGACCAAGTCGTACCAGTACAGCCCGTGGGGCGAGCGCCTGTCGCAGATCAAGCACAACAGCGACGGCACGACCGAGGACGGCTACTACGGCTACAACGGCCACACCGACGTCGAAACGCTCACGGACGGAGCCGGCGACACCAAGGCCACGTACGGCTACACGGCCTACGGCTCCGACGACACGTCCGAGTTCACCGGCATCGACAAGCCTGACCCCGGCAATCCCGGGAAGGAGGACTACAACCCCTACCGGTTCAACGCCAAGCGCTGGGACGCCCAGTCCGGCACGTACGACATGGGCTTCCGCGACTACAGCCCGGGCCTGAACCGCTTCACAAGCCGGGACATGTACACCGGTGCCCTCGCCGACATGAACCTCGGCACGGATCCCTTCACCGGAAACCGGTACGCCTTCGGCGGCGGCAACCCTGCCAACTTCATCGAGTACGACGGCCATTTCGGGCTCGTGCTCGTCGCTGCCGTAGCCGTCGTGGTGGTGGCCGCGGCACTGATCACGGACGAAGTCGCCGCTGAGCAGTCGGGGCGCGAGAGCATGCTCGACCGTATGGCGGACGGCCTGACATCCACGGCCGAGGGCATTCGGGACTCCATCGAGGAAGCCACGCAGGACGACCCGGAGCCGAAGCCCGACAACAAGCCGCGGAAGGACAACGAACCCCAGTCGAAGCCCAGGCCGCTGCCGACGCCGAGTCCGGCTCCGTCCCCGATGAACAAGAACCGTCAGGACTGCACGTCGGGCAGCTGGTCCGGCCCCGCCATCCGGTACGACCCCCTGAGGGACGGTAAAGCGCAAGGCGGGGAGGCTTGTCTGACGGCTCCGCTGGGGACGGGCTCGAAGGCAGCGTCCCTGCCCATCTCCGGATATCAGGATGCGCGCGACCAGGGATTCAGCGTGTCCCGGTGCCACATCATCGGAGCCAAGCTCGGCGGCGACGGCACGCGTGAGGACAACCTCTTCACCTGTGCACAGAACCCGACGAATTCCGCGAACATGTACCACCAGTTCGAAAAGCGCGTGGCGGCTCTCGTCAAACCTGGCGTGTCGGTCTATTACAACGTCAGTCTGCTCTATCGAGAGGGGGCCAGCCGTCCCTACGGGGTGAGCATGTCCTACTACACGAGTACCGGTGAATCGGACCACCGGACGTTCCCGAACTGGGCGTACCGGAACGGTACTTGGACAACATTGGGCTGAGTTCGCTCACCCCGTTTGCCGTGGCCCCGAGCGGTATGCTCGGGGCCACGGCCCGCGGCTTGGCATTCGGCCCCTTTTCAGAAAGGATCAGAAGCTCGTGTACACCACCCCCGCCCCCGAGGTGGACATCACAGCGATCATCCCCGAGCTGTCAGAATGGCGCAGAACCACCGTGCGCCTGCATCCCCGGCCGGGGAACCCCCGCGAGGTCGACAGTCACATCGGCGGCCCCATGCTCGACGTCGAGGGAAGCGCGCGCCCCGCCTGTGAAGAGCATCCGATGGATTACGACGGTCGGGACATGCCGCGCCCGATGGAATCCGTGGCACAGTTCTTCCGGCGCGATTTTCCCGAGATTCCATATCCGGCCGGATGTGATCTCTTGCAAGTGTACTGGTGCCCCAATGATCACTACATGGAATATGCTGACTCGGATTACGAGGGCCCCGCAGTCTCACTTGAGTGGCTTGATTCCGTGAATGCAGCAGAAGGGGCCAGGGAAAATCCCTTCCATCGGGTTCAGCCCTGCAATGAATCGTATGACCTGCGCCCGTGTCGAATCACGCCGGAGCGAGTCATTGAATTTCCATGGATGGAAGAGCTTCCCGACGACATCGCGAGACGTCTCGTCACGGTGGATCAGGAACGAGGGTTGCGTTATCAGTACGCCCTGTCGGTCGCGTACGGCTGGAAAATCGGGGGGTGGCCGAGTTGGCACGCGACGGACAAGAGGAACCTTTCCTGCCCTGACTGTGAAGGAGGCGTCGAGCTGCTCCTCAAGGCGGACAGCAGCGAGTGGGACGGCGCGAGCGACCGGTGGTGGCCGCTGGAGGACAGGGAATTGGACCAGCAAGCGCTGAAGGTCGCCTATTCACCGACCGGCGCAGAGGTCGGCCGGTTCGGCGAGCTCCGCGTCTTCGTCTGTCGCAATGACGTCCGACACCAACCCGTCCTCGACATGCAGTGAAGACTGGGCAATGCCAAGCGTCGGGCGCCCAATCCAGTTACATTTCGTTATTCCGGCTGGTCAGGGGCAGTCCACTTTCCGCGGAATGCGAACTCGCCGTCCGGCCAGGCTACGGAGACCTGCACGGACATGGAGAACACCAACACGGTCATCACCTACGACGAGCGCGGCCAGTAAGACGCCATTTCAGTTGGCGTGATCTTGCGGCAGTCTGAGGTGATGACTGATGCGCTTGTCGAGCGGATGGCGCCCGAAGAGTTATGGAAGTTGTTCCAGCGGGTGGTGCCGCCCGCACCGGTTCGCCCGCAGGGTGGAGGGCACCGCCGGCGAGGGGACCGCGAGGTGCTGGCCGCGATCATCTTCGTGGCCACCTCGGGCTGCACCTGGAACCAACTCCCGCCGGGCTTCGGGCTGTCGGGGGTCACTGCCTTCCGTCGGTTCACCGAGTGGACCGAGGCCAGGGTGTGGGCCAAGCTCCACCGCCTGGTCGTGGACGAACTCGGTGCCCGGGGCGACCTGGACTGGTCACGGTGCGCGATCGACTCTGTCAGCGTCCGGGCCCTCAAAGGGGGCAACTGACAGGACCGAATCCGACCGACCGCGGCAAGAAGGGATCGAAAATCCACCTCATCGTCGACCGCCAGGGCCTGCCCCTGTCTGTCGGCATCTCCGCCGCCAACCTCCACGACAGCCAGGCCCTCATCCCGCTGGTCCGCGGCATTCCGCCCATCCGTTCCCGTCGCGGCCCGCGACGTCGGCGGCCCGGCAAGCTGCATGGCGACAAGGGCTACGACTACCGCCACCTGCGGCGATGGCTCGCTTCCCGAGGCATCCGGCACCGCCTCGCCCGAAAAGGCATCGAGTCGTCCCGACGCCTGGGCCGACATCGCTGGGTCGTGGAGCGGACCGTGTCGTGGCTGTCCGGGGGCCGACGCCTTCACCGCCGCTACGAGCGCAAGTCGGAACACTTCCTCGCCTTCACCGCCATCGCCGCGACCCTCATATGTCACCGCAGACTGACCAAGTGAAATGGCCTCTAACAATGAGCGGTTCCAACCTGGTGTGTGGGCTTGGTAGTTGGCCTGACAGATAGGTGAATCCCCTGGTAGATGGGTTTTCGACCAAGAGAACCTTCTCCGCCGGAGGCTTCGCGTGCTTGTCTACCCGTCGGGCGTCGACGTGTCCAGTTCCGCCCTTCGCTTCCTGTCCGCCTGCCTCCGGGAACACCGCCGCGCTCTCCGCACCCGATGGCGCCGCCTGACCGCTGGCCGCCAGGCCTTGCTCGCCCTCGCCCACCTGCGCAACGGCCACACCTACGCCCAGCTCGCAGCCGGATTCAGCGTCGGGACCACTACCGTCTACCGCTACGTCACCGAGGCCGTCGACCTCCTCGCCGACCTCGCCCCCACACTCTCCCAGGCCGCGCGGACGGCCTCGATGAAGGCGTTCGTGATCCTGGACGGGACGCTGCTGCCCATCGACCGGATCGCCGCCGACCGGCCCTTCTACTCCGGGAAACACACGAGACACGGCAGAACGTGCAGGTCATCACCGACCCGATGGGTCGTCTCCTCTGAGCCTCCCCGGCTCTTCCCGGAGCCGTGCATGACATCCGGGCGGCCCGCGAGCACGGCATCGTCGACGCCCTCGCCGAGGCCGGCATCGAATGCTGGGCGGACAAGGGATACCAGGGTGCCGGCGGCACGTTCCGTCTCCCCTACCGCGGCCGTTGGAACAGCCTTTCCGCAGGACAGCATGCCTTCAATCGGTCGCACGCGAAGATCCGCGCACGCGTCGAGCAGGCCATCGCAACCCTCAAATCCTGGCGGCTCCTCCGCAAGCTCCGTTGCTCCACGCCCCGGATCACCAACCTCGTCAAAGCCGTCCTCGCCCTCCATCTGGCCAGCTCAGACTGAGGATGGAAAACGTTCACTGACTACGGCGAAGCCAGGACGTAGACGGTTGCGCCCTGGCTCAGTCCGCTGCCTAGCAGGGCGGGTGACACGGTTGGGAACCAGCCTGCTGTGTATGGCGTCAATCGCTACGACCACAGCCCGGTCATCTAGGAGTCCGAGATGACGAGTATCCGCAGGTCTGTCTCCCTCACCGTTGCGTTAGGGTTGCCCTTCCTTGTCCTGGTAGGAGGTGCGATCGCCTATATGTGGGCTGGATCCACCGCCGGTCAGGTCGATGGAGTAAAGGTCGCCTATGTCTCCGGATCTGCGAACGTGCGAGAGTGCCCAAAGCTTTCATGCGAATCGAGCACGACGTACAAGGAAGGGCAACAGGTTGTCGTCGCTAAAAAGGTAACTGGGCAATCTGTTGATGACAATAAGAAATGGGTGCAGATCAAATATGGCGACGAGAGGCGCTATATTCATGAATCGTTCATTATGTCGCAGAGTGTCTCGACGGTCAACAATTTCTGGTTCCTGTTCTCTGTTGTCGGGATGATCCCGGTAGCCGGGCTCGCTGCTCTAAGTCAAAGTCCTGGTGATGTGGGGCGCTGGGCGGTCCTGAGTCCGCGTAATTTCGACACATTTCTCTTCGGTGGCGTTCTTGCAACTGGGCTGATTTGTGGCATCGTCGGCTTCATCTATAGTCGGCTGGCCCAAGAGAATAGCCTTTCGTTCATTGCTTCAGCATTCGCTAACGTCGGAGCCGGGTTGGTTGGAGCGGCGGTTACGTTCGTCCTGTTCCAGAGTCTGTTGTCTGCACGTGGAGCTGAGGCAGGCCAGGTCGACGCCGTCAAGGAGGACGTGCTTAGCCTCAGGGCAGAATTGTCGAATGTTCGCAACGAAATATCCACAGCTGTCACAGCTGGCGCGGACGGTACGTCAGCTCTTCTGGCAGATACTCAAACGAGTCTGCTGGGTGAAATTGAACAACTGCGGTCCACGCTTAATCAGGCTATCGATCGACAGGCGGCAATCCTGGCTGCACGGCTCCCCGAGCCACCCTCAATCAACGGAAACGGCCCCAGCGCGTGATCCATAGTCTGCCGCTCCGCGTGACATGATCCTAGGTCTCGTCGCGGGACGAGACCTAACGACCTCGTGCACGGTTGGCCGTGGCTCGGTGCTCAGGTGGCTCGTTGAACCGTGCATGGTGGGGGCTGGGGCGCGTGAGTTGATCGTGGCGGAGTATCGGGTCATTGGGCTGTCGCCGGATATGATTGCTGAACTCATCGCCGAGATAGGGCCGTTGTGGCACGAACAGCATCAGGCACGCCTGACGGCTCGGCCGCGACGGCGGGCGGTGGGAGCCGGAGCGAAGCACAAGCTCGTCTTCGTCGACCGACTGCTGGCCACACTGGTGAGTCTGCGCCATGGCACCACGCATGACGTGCTGGCCTGCTGGTTCGGCGTGGACCGCTCCACCATCACCCGCGCCATCGGCGAGGTGCGGCCCCTGCTCGCGCAACGGGGCTGCACGGTCGCGCCGGGCAGACGGCTGTGCACGCTCGCCGAGGTCATCGAGCACCTGGGCGCCGACGGTCGGACCGGGATCATCGACGGCACAGAGATCCGTGTGCGACGCCCGGCCGCAGGCCGCAAGGCTGCAGCCCGGTCCGGTCGGGCAGCTGCGCCGACATCACCCAGGCCCGGCAGCTCGGCCTGGTCGAGCTCCTGGTGGACAGTCCGTTCATGGAGATCCTTGCGGATGCCGGCTATCAGGGGATGGGCGCGCAGACCGGCGGGCGGGTGGTGACACCGCCACATCGCAAGTTCAAGAAGAACGCTCCCGCCTGGTACGAGGAGCGGCACGAGCAGCAGCGCAAGGCGCACTCCTCACGGCGCATCCGCGTCGAGCACGGCATCGCACACCTGAAGAACTGGCGGGCTCTTGCCCGCCACCTCGACCGTCGCGAGCACATGAGTGACATCGTCCAAGCCGTCGCTGGGCTGCTCTCACACCAGCAGACCGCCACTCTGTCCCGCCGACTACGAGCGTGAAGACCGCCAGCACCAGACCCCTCGACGAGTCACGGCCAACCGTGCACGAGGTCGTAAGGGTTGTCCCGTAAGTGAGATGACGGTTGCCGGGATGCGTGTGGCCCCAACGGGATGTCCGGACTCTAGCGTTACTCCTTGCGCAGGCGGGTGTCGCAGCTGTTTGGTATGGCTGTAGTTGAGCGTTCACGGCCTGCGATCCGGGTGGCTGGGTGATTGATCCCCTTCCCCCACAGTTGTGTGCGCTCCCGGGTCATGCGGTCGGCGCCGGGTTCTTGAGTACCTCTGTCAGGGCGGAGATGCTGTGGTCGCCGTAGCCGGCCTCGACGGCTCGCTTCAGCAAGGCATGGAAGGGCTTGTGCCACTCCATGTCGAGGTTCGCTTCCTTGCCGAGTTCCTCGTCATGCCCGGCTCCAGCGAGGAACAGACTCACCGAGGACGCGGGCTTGCAGTAGTCGCCGCGGTCAATTTCCTCTGCGAAGACCGGCAGCACCGAGTTGATCATCTCGAACCACTTGATGCTGAACCGCACCATTGAGGCCACCTCAAGGCCACGCGCCTGCACCGCTGCCGCGCCCTGGAAGAAGCCGACGAGCGCGGGCAGCAGGGTGCCGCCCACCGCCATCTCGTACAGGGCAGCGAGATCGGCGTCGGTACCGAGGTAGACGGTGTCACCGCCTAACACCCGCAGCGTCCCCGCGAACTCGTCGAAGACGGTTTTGTCGCCGCCGTAATACAGGAGGGTGTCCTCGGCTCCGACGGCGGACGGCACGTTCTTGATCGCCCCGTCGAGGTAACGCGCGCCGTGCCCGAGCGCCCATTCGGCCATCTGACGGGCACCGGCCGGCGAACCGCTGTTCAGGCTTACAAGGGCCCGCCCCTTGAGCGTGGCAGTGGCCGGTCCCAGGGCCTCGATGGTGTTCTCGTATGTGGTCAGGCAGGCGATGATCAGCGGACTCGCCGCGACTGCCTCGTCCACAGTCTGCGTGTGAACGGCGCCCTTGGACACGAGCGGCACGGCCTTCGATGCTGTCCTGTTCCAGACGGTGGTCGGGTGTCCGGCGTCGATGAATGCCTCTGCCAATGCGCTGCCCATCGAGCCCAGCCCGACGACGGTCACGGGAGTGCGGTGGTGTCCGGTCATGCGTTTACTCCTGCCTGATACCGATGCTTCTGAAGCGTGAAATGGGTCGAATAGCCGACATCGCACGGAGTTGCTGCCCCTCTTGGTGCGACGCCTGATCCATGCTGCGGTGGCACCAACATTTCTACAAGTACCTACAATTCTGTCTGGTACCCACAGTTTTGTTAGGGGGAGTGCTGTGCGGAAGCGGAGCTATACCTGCGGCCTGGACGCCGCCATCGATGTCATGGGAGGGAAATGGAAGGGATTGATCCTGTTCTGGCTCGGCGAGGGGCCGCTGCGCTTCGGCGAGTTGCGTCGGACGGTGGTGGGCATCAGTGAGCGGATGCTTATCCTTCAACTTCGGGAGCTGGAGGCCAGTGGCCTCGTGCACCGCGAGGTCCATGACCAGGTGCCACCGAAGGTGGAGTACTCACTGACTGAGTTTGGTCACTCGCTCCTTTCGGCTCTCACCCCACTCGGCCAGTGGGGTGAGGACCACATAGAGCGTCTCGAAGCCCTCCCGTGAGCCGGGCACACGGGAAGGCAGTCGAGATCACCGCAGCGACGCCTCTGACCCTTGACCTACTGCCCGGCCCTCAGAAGGCACCCCATGTCTGATCTTGATGCGCGACGATCCCGATCGTGGCAGGTGTGATCACAGCATCGGGGACGTCCTGGATAGCCCCGTTCACAGGACTTAGCTCACGGCTCTTCACTCGTCTGGTGGCCGCAGTGCGCCGCGAGAACGCGGCTGCGCCCGTGCGGGGGCGGCCGTGGAAACTTCCTCTGGAAGACCGAGTGCTACTCGTGACCACCTATTGGCGCACTAGTGCAAGGCCGCGTTGATCCTTCGGGGGTCTGCGATGAGCTCTGCCAGGACCTTGCCGAATGAATCAGGTGCTTCGAGCATCACCATGTGACCGGCGTCGGGGACCTCGGTGTAACTGGCGGCTGCGGTGAGTGCCCACTCAGGCACATTCCATCCGGCACGGGAGCGCGCTCCGGCGACGAGGTGGACTGGGGTGCGCTCGAAGACTTCGTGCAGCACTTGCTCATAACTCGGCACCCCGGTGTACTCGACCACAGCACGGGCCGTCGCCTGGATGGTGCTGGCGGGCTGGTACGCGAGGGCTTCCGCAGCGGATCGGATGCGATCACCGGTCGACTCGATGCCGCTCTCGCGCAGCCAGCGAGCCGGGTCAGCGCGATCTGCTTCGAGCATTTCATTCACCTGGTCAGGCGTTTTGGTGGAGACCTGCGCGGACCAGAAGGCGTCGGCGAGTGTGAAGTTCCCCTCGACGTTGACGAAGGATTCGACGCGGCCCGGGTACCGATGGGCGAACGACGCAGCGATCACACCGCCGACGGAGTGGCCGACGAGGTGGACACGAGTGTTCGGCGCCCCATTGTCGAGAATCGTGCGCACGTACTCCACTTGGGCATCGATCGTGATGCCGTCTGGATCGACGTCGACTTCCGGTCCGTAACCCAGGAGATCAGGACTCAGGACAACAGACGGACGTAGATGGGTAACAGCGCGCTCATCAGCGAATGGGCCGATGAGTCCATGAAGGAGAACCACTGGTTGCATGGAAGGCCAGACTACTGCGCATGCCCGGGCAGGTTGGTGCCTTGCCCCGCCGCTCAAGTCCTGGAAGATCATTGGATCAGCCTGCTGATCCTTCAGCGCCTAAGAGCTCGTAACACGATCATGGGTGGACCTTCTTGAGGCGTCTCCAGCAGATGAGGCCGCAGGCAAGTGAGACGAAGGCGTCGTGCAGGTCGAGGCGTCTTTTCCAGCGGACGGCCAGACGCTTGAAGTGGTGCAGGAGCGAGAAAGTCTGCTCGACGACGTAGCGGAGCTTGCCGAGGTCCTTGATGTTCGGGGCACCTTTGCGGGAGATCACCGGCAGGATGCGACGCCTGCGCAGCTCGCGCCGGTTGGGGTTGCTGTCGTAGCCCTTGTCGCCCAGGAGTGCGTCGGGGCGCCTGCGCGGACGGCCCGGCTTCCCGGCGACGGGCGGGATGCCGTCGGCCTGCACCGCCATCGCCAACGGCGATCTGGCGTATCGCCGCTGGCACCGTATGATCGCGCTCTACGTGCCACAAGGGCAGCGAATCGTCGAGGACTTCACCCTCGCTCTGCCGCTTCGCGGCTGGGAGCGGGGCAGCGCCTGGGGATACGACACGGGGACGCGTTCGTTCTTCGCGAGGCTGTACGGCAACGAGGCCGGATCGTGTCCCTTGTCGTGGTGTAGGCGATCTACGAGTGGGAGTGCGCGGGCGTGTGCCCTGGGCGCACACCTGATGTGGGTTGCTGCTCCCTGACGACAAGACGGGCCACCGTGTAACTCTCCGTGCTAAAACGCCAGTTCAAGCGGTGGGAGTACACGATGGCCCTGTCTCAGTCTGACCTGATACGCCTGCTTGAGTCACTACGTTCGACCGACGGAATCGAGCTCATCCGCGCCATCGCCGAGCGGATGGTGCAGGAACTGATCGAGGCCGAGGCCACCGCGCACATCGGTGCGGAGTGGAACGAGCACACCCCGCGCGGACCGCCTTACGCAACGGGCACCGGGACAAGGTGCTGACCACGCTGGCCGGCGACCTGGACCTGGAGATCCCCAAGGTCCGCACCGGCAGCTTCTTCCCCTCACTGCTGGAGCATCGGCGCCGCATCGACCAGGCCCTCTACGCCGTCATCATGGAGGCATACGTGCACGGCGTCTCCACCCGCAGCGTCGATGACCTGGTCAAAGCGTTGGGCGGGGACAGCGGGATCTCCAAGTCGGAGGTCTCGCGGATCTGCGAAGCACTGGACGAACCGCTGACCGCGTTCCGCACCCGCCCCCTCGATCATGTCCGCTTCCCCTACGTCTACCTGGACGCGACCTACTGCAAGGCGCGGGTGAATCACCAGATCGTCTCCCAGGCCGTCGTGGTCGCCACCGGCATCACCGAAGACGGCAACCGCGAAGTTCTCGGACTGATGGTCGGCGACAGCGAGAGCGAGACGTTCTGGAAGGAATTCCTGCGCTCGCTGCGTGAGCGCGGCCTGTCCGGGGTCCGTCTGGTCATCACCGACCAGCACTCCGGCCTGGTCGCCGCGGTCCGCAAGGTCATGCTCGGCGCCGCCTGGCAGCGGTGCAGGGTTCATTTCCTGCGGAACGTTTTCAACGTGATCGACCGGGACTCCGGCGAGATGGTCGCCGCGACGATCCGCACCATCTTCACCCAGCCCACCGCGGAGCTCGTGCGCACCCAACTGGACACTGTCGCCGACATGCTCGGCACCCAGTTTCCCAAGGTCAAAGCGATGCTGCTGGAGGCGAAGGAGGACCTGACCGCGTTCGCGGACTTCCCGCCGAGGCACTGGAAGAAGATCCAGTCCACCAACCCTCTGGAGCGGATCAACCGGGAGATCAAACGCCGCACCGACGTCGTCCAGGTCTTCCCCAACCCACCCGCCCTGGAACGACTGGTGACCGCCGTGCTCTTCGAGATGCACGACGAATGGATCGCCTTCCCCCGCCGCTACCTGCCCGAGGGCAGCATGGACGAGCTCTACCCCGAACTCCCCGAAAGCGCCGCCGCACTACCCAGGGCCTCGGACAATCCCGCTGGTTGATCGCCTACACCACGAGACGGGGGCGCCATCCGGCGCGAAGCATTCGCACACCGACAGTCGCGAGGGCCTCCCGGTGCTCTAGGGGTGTCGCAACCCCAAGCCACCAGGAGGCCCTACTCTTGTGCAGTCACCCAGAGGTCGTCACTTGGCGAGGTATCCCTTGTAGACGCCGTCGATGTCCTTGAACTGGATCTTCATGTTCGTTCCGTCCTTGACGTTCGTGGCCAGAACCTTCCAGGTGTTCTTCGGCGCCCACTTCCACGTGTCGGCGCAGTCCCACTGGGCATAGCCGGTTTGCCAACACCACTTCACGTACGCGCCAGAGTTCGTGACCTTGATGTTGAGGTCTGAGCAGCGGCTCGTAGCCGTGATCCAGGCGCGATTATCGGGCGGAAAGTTCCGCTCGTGGTCCAACTTGGTAAAGGGTGTTGCCCCGTCGTAGCAGGTCACTGCCTGCGCCTCGCCGCTGCTGACGATTCCGCCGGCCACCAGTGCTGCGGTAGCGGTCAGCACAGCCAGTCCTCGTGACTTCCTCATCCCAATCCCCCTTTGTGCATGCATCAGCACCACCCACCATGACGAGAGGTGCCCCGATAGGGAACCTGCAACGTTTCAGGGTTACCGGCCAGTTCTTCGAGCGGGGCAGGGCCATCGCGTCCTCTCCGCGTGAGTGAACTGCACTGTCAACAACGGGAGTTAGGTGGTGGCCCGTCCCAGGATCAGAGAGTGGCGCTCACCAGCTGAAGCGCGCCCCGGGCAGATACCCGCGCACTCCCACTCGTAGATCGCTTACACCACGACAAGGGACACGATCGGATGGACCGGGCAGATCGCCGTCAGCGCGGCAAATCAGATCCGCTCGATGCCCAGAACGCGGCGCGAGCCGTATTGAGCGGCCGGGCCCGCGCCAGGGGCAAAGCGGGTGACGGGCCGGTGCAGATCGCGGGAATGTACAAACTCACGAAGGCGTCGGCCGTCAAAGCCCGCACCCAGGCCATCAACCAGCTCAAGTCCGTCCTCATTACTGCTGACCCCGCCTTGCGGGAAGAACTGGCCGGACTGGGCGATGCCGAACTCTTCCGCACCTGTGCGCGGTTCACCGACGCGAGCAGTCAGGAAGAGGGCGGTGAAGCGGGGGTGCTGCAGGCCACTCGGGTCACGCTGGGTCTGCTGGCTCACCGGATCGGACAGCTCTCCGAGCAGATCCGGGATGTGGACGCTCGTCTGGCCCGGCTCCTGGAATGTCATGCCCCGCAGCTGCTGGACGTGGTGGGGGTCGGTCCGGACACGGCCGTCACTTTGCTGATCACGGTGGGGGACAATCCGGAACGCCTGGACAGTGAGGCGTCCTTCGCTGCGCTGTGCGGGGTCAGTCCTGTCGAGCGTTCCTCGGGACGCCGGCAGTTCCGTCGTCTCAACCGTGGTGGCGACCCGTCAGGCCAACGCCGCGCTTCACCGCATCGTATTCACTCGTCTGCGGGTCGACCCGCGCACTCAGGGCTACTACGAGCGCCGGATCAAGGAGGGCAAGACGCGGCGCGAAATCGTCCGTTGCCTCAAAGGCTATGCGGCCCGGGAGGTCTTCCACCTGGTCAAACAGCTGCAGCCAGGACCCCGCTCGTAGGGGCTGTCGTGACAGATGAGAGGCTCAGGCGGGTGAGTGAGACACCGTCGAACACCCTGCAATACCGCTTTGACGGGCCAGAAGAGGCTCCCGTCCTGATCTTGGGTCCCTCCTTGGGTACCACATGGCACATGTCGTAGAAACCGTCCACGGGCGTCCAGTTGATCCATAACGGGGGCGTAAGTCCAGGTCAGAACCCTGCGACGCGTGAGCGTCCATGGGGCTCGTGACAGGGAAGTGACAGAAGGCGCGCTGCGGGACCCCCGCGAGCTAGCCCGGCCGAGGGTCCGGTCGCGTACAGCGGTCTGCTACGCATTCCTTGCGACCGTGGCACCGGGTGTGGCCGTAGAACCGCGATGACCTGCTCCCTGAGCAGGGTGCGAAGGCCCTCGTGGATGGCCTGGTTCTTCTGCTCGGCCTGCAGGGACCATCGATGGTGCGGAGAGTCGGCCGTTTCCCCAACGGCGAGGGTCGATGCTGGAGGGGTACTTCCGAGGCCGAGGTTTAGCCGTCCGCATCGGCGGTGTACGGCGCCAGCCTGGTCACGACGTGAGGCCGAAGAACGGTCAAGAGGGGCAACCAGCCGCATTGAGCGGGAAAGACACCCGAGGGTAGGGCGAATTCTCGGCACACATGGACTCCTGTCCAGGCCACGAATTAGCCGCAGGGGGAGGCATGTTGAGCAGTGCGTCACGCCTGCGCGCGCTCTATCCCTCACTTAGGACGATCACACGCTGGTTCAGGGCGCGCGGGTTTTCCTCAAGGGCTGTTTCTTCTCGGAGCCGGTGGTCGCGCAGCCCTGGAACTCAGATCACGGGCCGTGAGTCCCGCGAGGGCACATGAGTACGTCATGGACGTGCGGCGGCCAGGGTGTCTGCAAGCTCCTGTAGGTCCTCCGCTGCGTGATTGGGTGGAGTCATCGCCCGCGGGTACACCGATGCTCCGCGCCGCAGCCACGTACCGTCCAGTCCCGCTCGCTGGGCTCCGTCGATGTCCCAGGGGTGCGCGGCGACCATCAGTGCCTGGTCGGGCCGTACGCCGACCCGCTCGACGGCGTAGTGGTAGGCGGCCGGCGCGGGTTTCCAGCAGCGTGGGCCGCTCACGTCCGACAGAGCCTCGAAGCGGTGCAGCACTCCGGCCTTGTCCAGTAGCCTCTCGGTCATAGCGACGCTGCCGTTGGTCATCGCCGTCAGGCGATACCCCGCCTCGCTCAACTTCACTACGCCGTCCGGCACATCGGGGTGTACATCCAGGTGGGCGAAGCCATCGAGAATGTGCCGGGCTGCCGCTTCTCCATCTCCGGCCCAGCCCGTCAGCCTGGAGAGCATCGCCTGAAGTCCGTCGTGGGCAATGGACGTGAAGTCCGCGTACCCGCCGGCTGCCGTCAGCGCGAATCCGTCGCGCAGTACCCCGGCGAACCAGGTCGCCAGCAGATGCCCCGGGGCACCGATGTCCTCGAAGCGGGCGCGCAGCGGCGTGAGGTCGCTGAGCGTCTCGTTGACGTCGAAGACGAGGACCTGGGGCCGGTCGGCTGGCATGCTCTCCTCCTCTTGGTGTCCGAACGCCCGATGCCGGATGGGAGCCCATCAGGCTGCGAGTACCCGCCCTGCGCGCAAGTGCTGCGGCAGCCTGGTTCCTCCGTCGGCTTCGGAGTGCTGCCGGGGCATGGGCAGACGGAATCCGCGGAGCGTCCGGGTCTCCAGTTGTATGGCGGCATCGCGGCTGCGGCCATGTTCCAGCAGGCGGCCCAGGGCTTGTCGTATGCGGGTAGCCGGTTCGTCGATGCAGATACGTTCCTCCGCGTAGGCGTGGACGAGGGGGTGGAGCCGGAAGCGGCCGGGCGCGGTGCGCTCTATCAGGTGTGCTGCCGCCAGGGCGGCGAGGTGATGCTCGGCCGCAGAGGGCGGTTCGCCCAGGAGCGCGGCGGCCGTGGCGGCGTCGGTCTCCTGCAGCGGCTGGACGGCCAGCAGGCGCAGTAGCCGTCGCGCGCCCGTCGGCAAGCTCGCGTCGGAACCGGCCAGTGCGGTCCGTACGCCGTCCTCCAGGGCCAGGGTGATCAGGGGCTCGCGGTAGTAGTCGCCGAGCACCCAGGCAGGGTGGTCCCGCATGTGGCGGCCGATGACCGACAGTGCCAGCGGGAGGTGGCCCAGCAGGCCCGCGATCTCGTGGACGGCCGTGATGTCCGGGATGATGCGGTCGGCTCCCGCTGTCGCCCGCAGCAATTCGACAGAGTCGTCCGGGTCGAGCGGCCGCACCGGCAGACGGGCGGGGTCACCGAGGCCGGAAAGGGCGCGCCGGCTGGTGATCACAGTGCGGCATCCTCGGGTGCCGGGCAGCAGGCGACGTAGCTGTTCCGCGTCCGCCGCGTCGTCCAGGACGACCAGCGCGCCGGTTCCCGCCAGCAGTTGCCGGTAGAGGGCGGCGCGTGCGTCGAGGTCGTACGGGATGCGGTCGCCGGTGGCGCCGAGCAGGCGAAGGAAGGTCTCGAGTACGGCTGCCGGGTCGGCGGGCGGGCCCTGCGGGGCGGAGCCGCGGAGGTTTGCGAACAGGACGGGCACGCCGGTGCGTTCCTCGGCGAGCAGCCGGTGAGCGATGTGCAGGGCCAGTGACGTCTTGCCCACCCCCGGCATGCCCTCCAGCACCAGTGTCGTGACGTCCTGGTCGCGGGCGAGTAAGAACTCCGCCTGGGCCACCAGGTCAGTCCTGCCGACGAACACGGAGAGCCCTGCGGGCAGCCGGTCGTAGGCGCTGACCCGTGCGGCGGCCTCGGCCTCGCCGAGCACGGCCCGAAGCGACTGCCGCCACACGGAGAGGATGGCTTCGTCGGCGCCGACGAGGGCCTGCACCACGGCCAGTAGCAGGTCGGCGTTGGGGCGGCGGCGGCCGACCTGGAAGCAGTTGCCCACGGTCGAGCGGGCCGGCCACTCGCCGCGCGGGCGTCCAACCCGCTGCCAGTCCCGGTGGATGCGCCGTGTGATCTCGGTGATCGACGGGTTGCCCGCCCACGCTTTCAGCAGTCTCAGTTCCGCGATGAATTCGTTCATTGTGCGGGCTTTTCCCGGATCCAGCACCTGCGGCACGAACATCCTCCCCCATGGGACACCTGGGCCACGATCAACTTGGAACGGTCGTTTCAAGTTAGCCGTCATGGGGCTGTACCTGTCAACTGGTTTCCATCTGTTGAGCTTCGGCCACGGAGCGCATCCAGGATCATCCACGATCCGTCCGGAAGCCCGTATTCCGTCCTGATGCTGAGGCCGGTTCCCGCTCACCGGCACCCCGGGAAGTCCCGCCAAGCCCCGCGTGCCCCGTTCCAGGACAGGAGTCCGTGCATCGCCATGCCCGAAATCGCCGTGTCCCTACGCCCGGTCGGCGGCAGCGTCGTCGTGGGCCAGGCCAGAGACCACACGGTCACCATCGACCGGCCCACGGAGAAGGAGGGGACCGACGCCGGCCCCATGGGCGGTGAGCTGCTGCTTCTGGCTCTCGGCGGTTGCTACGTAAGCACCTTCCTCGCGGCCCTGAAGGCCGAGGACTCGGAGGCCGACACCTCTGAGATCAGCTTCCAGGTCGACGGAACCCTCGTGAGCGCGCCGACCCGCTTCTCCGAGATCACCGTGCAGGTGTCGGCGCCGACCGTCCTCCAGGACCTGATCTCCAAACCCCTGCTCAAGGCCGAGCGGGGCTGCATCGTCCACAACTCGATCCGTGACGCCGTGACAGTCCGCTTCACCCACGAGTGGCGCTGACTCTTCCCCCCACTGAAGGAGACAAGACCGTGGAAACGCAGCACAGCACGATGCGGGACAGCCACAGCCAGGACCGCGGCATGACGGACATGGTGATGCACGCGAGCAGCATGCAGCAGGGCTCCATGGGCGGTGCGGCTCCCGTCACCCGGCGCGTCACGATCGTCGGCGCCGGGTTCTCCGGCACGCTCACCGCCATCCGGCTGCTCCACTTCGCCGATACAGCCCTGGAGATATGCCTGATAGAGCGGGAGGAGGGCTACCGCTACGGCGGTATCGCCTTCGGCTGGGCGTCCACCAACTGGGAGCACATGCTCAACATCCAGGCCGGCCGCATCACCCTGCGCCGCGAGCGCCCGGAGGACTTCCTGGAGTGGGCCAACGAGGAGGCGGACCGCTCTGAGTGGCCGCAGAAGTGGCAGTACCACAACTTCGGCGTGGCCTGCGTCGTACCGCGGCGGATCTTCCGGCAGTATCTGGCCGAGCGGCTGCGCGGCGCGGTCGCCGACGCCCACGCCGAGGTGACGCTGCGGGAGCTGACCGGTGAGGTCATCGACGTACGCGGCGAGGGCGGCGGCTATGTCGTCAAGTACGCCGACGCCGGGGAACAGGGCAGTGTGCACGAGCTGCCGTCGGACCAGGTGATCCTCGCGACCGGTCACCTCTCGCCGGTCCAGGCGCCCTTCTACCACCGCATCAAGGACTCCGACCGTTTCATCGCCGACCCCTACGCCCCCGGAGCTCAGGAGCGGTTCCAGGAGGTCGGCCCCGAGGAGACCGTCCTCGTCACGGGCTCCGCGCTGTCGGCCTTCGACACGGTGATCTCCCTCGTGAACGCCGGCCACCGGGGGCAGATCCAGATCTGCTCGCGGGGCGGCCACATGCACGGCACCTACCCCGTCGACCACGAGCACGACATCTGGCAGTCCCGCCGACCGCCGTTCCTCGACGCGGAGGAGCTCACTCCCGAGTCGGTGGTCGAGGGGATCAAGGCGGAGTACGCGCACTTGCGGGACGAGCAGGGCGTGGAGCCGGGCAGCGCGCTCGACGCCGTCTTCCCCGAGCGCGTCATGAAGGCGTGGGAGCCGTACGTCATCGAGCTGATCTCCCGCATGGAAGCCCGCGACGTGCGCATGCTGCTCGACCGGTACAAGAGCCTGATCGTCACCAACCGCACCAGCACCGTGCGGGAGATCGGCGGAGTCGTACGCAGCCGGATGCGCGGATTCAACGGCGCGCCGAAGACCGTCGACGTCCTGTCCGCCGGCATCCAGGACATGCGCCTTGTCGAGGACGGCACGAAGATCCGGGTGGTCTTCGCCGACCAGCCGGACATCGTCGTCGACCGCGTCGTCAACTGCCTGGGCAACAAGACCGACTACGAGCACACCGACCACCCTCTGTGGAACGGCCTGGTCAACGGCCACGGATACGCACGACCGCAGACCAAGACCCACCGGGGCATCGAGGTCGGCCCGCACGGACAACTCATCGCCGCAGACGGCGAGGCGGCACCGGGCCTGTTCAGTGTCGGCCCGATGCGCCAGGGCGACGAGACCACCCGCCGGGGCCGGCTCGGCGCGTTCGTGTTCAGCATCGGCACCCTGCGCAATCAGTGCTTCGACACGGCGATGGAGGTGCTGCGCCGCCTGAAGTCCGCGAGCGACGAGGAGCAGATGGACATCCCCGACGGCATCCACCACTGCCTGATCCGCAGCAGCGACTGGATCGCCGCCGACCTCACCGCCGAGGAGCCGCAGGCCACCCGCCTGGGGGAGCGCCTGCAGAGCTACGCCCGCGAGAGCGCCTACCCCAACGCCGTCAACTACCTGCAGGCCCAGGACCGCACCGAGCGCCGCAAGTACCGCGGCATCCTGGATGACGACCTGGCGGACTTCGGCGCCGCCCTGGCCCGCGAGTTCGACCTCACCACGCAGCAGGCCCGGCGGACCGTTTCCCTGCTGGCGACGCTCGTGGAGAAGCACGCGGTCCACAACCTGTGCGACATCACCAAGCTGGCGGGCTGGGACTCCCAGTACGGCGACCAGGTCGAGCACGCCCCGAAGAAGGCCATGTGATGGCAGGCCACGACGAGCAGGAGCTGCTCAGCCGCCTGTTCATGGTCCGGCACGGCGAATCGACCTGCAATTCCGTCCACCGCATCGCCGGTCAGCGCGACGCCCCCCTGACCTTCCTCGGCCGGATCCAGGCCGAGAAGGTCGCCAAGGGCCACCGCGACCAGCACTTCGACCGCGTCTACGTCTCCCCGCTGACCCGCGCCTACGAGACCGCCGACACCGTCTTCGGCATCGATCACCCTGGCACGGACACCCCCGAGGTCGTGGTCGACGAGCGCCTGATGGAACGCGACTTCGGCAGCTACACGCTGGAGAGCAAGTCCATCCTCCAGCGCCGCCACGGCATCGCCGAGTACGAGCGGGCGATGAACGCCGACAGCCCGACCATGCACGGTGGCGAGACCTTCCAGCAGTTCAACGACCGCGTCTACGCCTTCTACGAGGAGGAGCTGTTGCCCGCTCTGCGGCGCGGCGAGGTGGTCTGCGTGGTCTCCCACAAGTACGTCGTCGAGCTGATCTGTCGGTTCATCCTGGCCCGTCCGGCCGACGAGTCGTACGACCTGCGCCTGCCCAACTCCCAGATGCTGCAGGGCGATCGGATCCACAGCTATGTGAAGAACGAGAACAAGACCATGAACATGGTCTACGACTGGATGGTCGTCAACCATCCCGTGGTCTTCTGCGGGGGACTGGCGGCGGGTCTCCTCGCCAATGTCGCGGGGCTGCGGCTCTCGACCTCGCCGTACGTGCTGCTCCTGCTCCTGGTGCTGGCCAGCGTCATCACCATGTGCCGCATCGAACTGGAGAACGCGCGAGCGTTCGTGACCGACCGCGGCACCCTTCGGTCCGTTGCCCTCCGCTACCTCGCCCTGCCGATCGCCTTCGCGGCACTGGTGCACTGGTGGGACGTGGGCAGTTCGAGTACGGCGGCGATCGCTGCGGTGTTCCTCGCGACCCCCAGTTCCGTGGTGGCGATGACGGTCAGCCGCTGCCTCGGCGGCATGATCATGCCGACGTTCGCGCAGGTCCTGCTCTCCTCACTGGCGGCGACGCTGTCGTTCTCGGCCGTCCTCGCCCTGACCCTGCACGAGGACGTAGCACCGGCCGTCGCCATCAGCGCCGCCACCTCGACCGGTGTTGTCACGGCGGCCTACGTCCTGGTCAAACGCCTGCGGGAGCGCTCTCCCATCCGTACGGCCAAGTACGGCGAACGCAACGGATACGTGGCCGTGCTGCTGCTCACCGCGTTCATCGTGCTCGTCTGCCTCAAGCTCGACCTGGACGGCTTCTCCACGTACGCGCCGACTGCCGTAGGCATCGCTGTCGGCCTGCGACTGATCGCCGCCCTGCTCAAGCGGCGCCGCCACGTCCAGACGCTCGACGACTACACCGCGATGACCTACCCGAACGTGTTCGTGGTGGTCATCATCGCCGCGCTCACCGGCAACGGGCCGCTGGAGCAGGTGGCGATCTGGACGCTGCTGCCGATGTTCGTCCTGTCGTTCTTCGACAGCTGGTACGCCCGCTTCCTCGTCGTCGCCCCCGACGACGCGCGCTGGCCGGCCGTCCTCGGACTTCCCGCGCACCGTCCCGTGCACGGCCGTCCGGCCACCGAGGACCCGCGCGAGCCCTCCGTTCCCGCCCGTTCCTGATGACCAGGGGAGTCGATGTGCATCCCACGCACCCCACGGCCTATCTGGCCGCTACCACCGACAAGAATCTCGAACTCGTCCTGCACGTCCTGCCCGCGATCGTGGTCATCCTGGTCGCCTCGGCCCTCTGCGGACGCCTCGCCCTCCTGGTGAAGCAGCCGCGGGTGCTGGGAGAGATGGTCGCCGGCGTGCTGCTCGGCCCCACCCTGTTCGGCGCCCTGTTCCCCGAGGCGCAGAAGGCGATCTTCACCGCCGATGTGAAGCCGATCCTCTACGTCCTGAGCACCATCGGCCTGACCGTCTTCATGTTCCTGGTCGGCGCCGGCCTCGACCATGGTGGCGGCACCGGCGGGAAGGACACCAAGAACGCCGCCGTCCTGGCCATATCCGGCATCATCCCCTCCCTGCTGCTCGGCGCCGGCGCCGGCTACCTCCTCTACGACCGGCTCTCCCGCCCCGACGTGACGTCCTTCGAGTTCGCCCTCTTCATGGGCGGCGCCCTGTCGATCACTGCCTTCCCGATGCTGGCCCGCATCCTCTATGAGCGCCGGCTGGAGAACACCCCGCTCGGCCGGATGACCCTCCTGGGCGCCTCCATCGACGACGCGGCGGCCTGGTGCTTCCTCGCCGTGCTGTCGGCCATGCACTCCGGGGGCGGACCCATGCAGGTCCTGCGCATGATCGGCTTCACCGCCCTGTTCGCACTGGTCATGCTGACCGTCGTGGCCCGGATGCTGCGCCCGATGGGCGCCAAGGTCGAACGCACCGGCCACTTCGGTTTCGACCAGATGTACATCGTCCTGGGCATCGTCCTGTTGTCGGGACTGTTCACTGACTACATCGGCATCTACTCCGTCTTCGGCGGCTTCATCGCCGGACTCGCCATGCCGCGCAACCCCGCCTTCCGCGCGGCCCTGCACAACCGCATGATGGACGTCGTCTGCGTCCTCCTTCTGCCGATCTTCTTCGCCTTCTCCGGCCTCAACACCGAGCTCGGCGGCGTCACCGGATGGGCCATGATCGGCCCGTTCCTGCTGATCCTGGCGGCGGGCTTCGTCGGCAAGTACGCGGGCTGCGCCCTCGCCATGCGCGGTGTCGGATTCTCCTGGCGCGAGTCCTGGGCGGTCGGCGGCCTGATGAACGCCCGCGGCCTGATGATCCTCATCTTTATCAACATCGGCCTCGCCCAGGGAATGATCAGCAAGGACGTCTTCTCCATGCTGGTACTGGTCGCGGTCATCACCACCGCCGGCGCCGTACCCCTGTACCGCTGGGCACTGCCCGAGCGGCTCGAACAGCGGATGTCCCCACCGGCACCACAGCCCGAGGCGGCCTCCGGACCAACCCCGGCCGAGGCAGAGCCCGTACACGCCTGACCCACCGGCCGGCCGGACGCGTAGGCGCCCGGCCGGCCCTCACGTCATCACCCGCTTGAAATCCTTCGTTTCCCCGCACGGGAGCAGCCATGCCCAACAGCGTGAACGGCGTCGCACTCGCCGTCTTCATCTTCTTCTTCCTGGCCGTCACGGTCATGGGCTTCCTCGCCTCGCGCTGGCGCAAGGCCGACAACGAGCACAGCCTCGACGAATGGGGCCTGGGCGGCCGGTCGTTCGGCACCTGGATCACCTGGTTCCTGCTCGGCGGCGACGTCTACACGGCCTATACGTTCGTGGCGGTCCCGGCGGCGATCTACGCGGCGGGCGCGGCCGGCTTCTTCGCGGTCCCGTACACGATCCTCGTCTACCCGCTGATCTTCACGTTCCTCCCCAGGCTGTGGTCGGTGTGCCACCGCCACGGGTACGTCACCACAGCGGACTTCGTCCGCGGCCGGTTCGGCTCGAAGGGCCTGTCGCTCGCCGTGGCCTTCACGGGCATCCTGGCGACCATGCCGTACATCGCGCTCCAACTCGTCGGCATCCAGGCAGTGTTGGACGTGATGGGCGTCGGTGGCGGCGAGAACACGAACTGGTTCGTCAAGGACCTGCCGCTGCTGCTCGCGTTCGGCGTGCTGGCGGCGTACACCTACTCCTCGGGGCTGCGCGCTCCCGCCATGATCGCCTTCGTGAAGGACACGCTGATCTATGTCGTCATCGTCGTCGCGATTATCTACATCCCGATCAAGCTGGGCGGGTTCGACGAGATCTTCGCCGCGGCGGACAAGAAGTACACGGACGCCGGTGTGGGCGGACTGCTCCCGGCTGCGGAGGGCCAATGGACTTACGCCACACTGGCGTTGGGCTCCGCCATGGCCATGTTCATGTACCCGCACTCGATCACGGCGACGCTGTCGTCCCGCAGCCGTGAGGTGATCCGGCGCAGTACGACGGTGATGCCCCTCTACACCCTGATGCTCGGCCTGCTGGCGTTGCTGGGCTTCATGGCGATCGCTGCCGGAATCAAGGTCACCAACGGTCAGCTGGCGATCCCACAGCTGTTCGAGACGATGTTCCCGGACTGGTTCGCGGGCGTGGCCTTCGCGGCGATCGGCATCGGCGCGCTGGTCCCCGCGGCCATCATGTCCATCGCGGCGGCCAATCTCTTCACCCGCAACATCTACAAGGACTTCATCAGGCCGGACGCCACGCCTGCCCAGGAGACGAAGGTCTCCAAGCTGGTCTCGCTGCTGGTGAAGGTCGGTGCGCTGGTCTTCGTCCTGACGATGGACAAGACGGTGGCGATCAACTTCCAGCTGCTGGGCGGCATCTGGATCCTGCAGACCTTCCCGGCCCTGGTCGGCGGCCTGTTCACCCGCTGGTTCCACCGCTGGGCCCTGCTGGCCGGCTGGGGGGTCGGCATGATCTACGGCACTGTCGCCGCGTACGGCGTCGCCTCGCCGACGCAGAAGCACTTCGGCGGCTCGGCGAAGGAGATCCCGGGCATCGGTGAGATCGGCTACATCGGCCTCACGGCATTCCTCCTGAATGTGGTTGTGACGGTCGTCCTCACCTTCGTCCTGAAGGCAGCCAAGGCCCCCGAGGGCATCGACGTCACGTCCCCCGGGGACTACACGGCGGATGCGGCAGAAGCGGAAGCGAAGGCGGCGCCCACCCTCCGTCCGGGCACTTCACCTGCCCCCAACCCCAGTTGAGAGCCAGCCCCGCGCACGTCTATGCCGCCGCCCGGACGCCGATCGAGTCCAGGGCGGCGGTCACCGTCTTGTCCAGCGTCGCGGCATCCCCACCGGCACGGGAGCGCAGGTTGACGCCATAGGCGAGCAGCGCCAGCAGATCCGCGGAAGCTCCGGGGTCGGCGCCGGGGGCGAGCTGCCCCTCGCGGTCAGCGGTGACGAGGGCGGCATACAGTGCCTCGCGCAGCCCTCGGTGGTGCTGGTCCAGGACAGCCCGTACCTCAGGATCGCTGTTCTCAGCCCCGGCGTGCGCGTTGGAGACCATGCAGCCCCAGCGGGCGTACTCACCCGAGCAACGCGCCTCGATCAGGCCGCCGAAGAACTCGGAGATCGCGGGCAGGCCCCGCTGGTCCTCGGCCAGGCGCCGGAACATCGGCTGGGACCGCTGCTCCATGTAACGGCGCAGCGCGGCGAGGTAGAGCTCCTGCTTGCCGCCGAACGTGGCGTACAGGCTGGAACGGTTGAGCCCGGTCGCGGTCACCACGTCCTGGATCCCGGTCGAGGCCACGCCCTGCCGCCAGAACAGCCGCACCACGGTCTCCAAGGTGGCATCCGGATCGAAGTGCTTGATGTCCGGCATGTTTCACCCCGCCATCTTGAAATAGGGATTCCAAGATACTCCCCGTTCAGCACGCCGCAAAGGTGCTGACAGATACAGAGCGGGGCAGGTCGCCCCCCAGCGCGAAGGCGTCCAGCTTCGTCCACGATCCGCCCGGTGGGTGCCCGCGCGCCGCGACCATGCCCCCATGAATCGCATACCAGCCCTCTGGACGGCCGCGTACGGGTCGCAATCACCCCGCCTCCGCCGCCTCGTCGCCCGCCGTGTGGTCCACCTCGGCGCTTTCATCCGGGCTCTCGCCCTGGCCGACCATCGCCCCTTCACCAGCCTCTGACACATCGACACCTCCGCACGGCTGGCGCGGGACTACGCATACCCTTATCTTGGAACGACCGTTTCAAGATTTGTTCGCGGGTACCGCTCGGACGCTTCGTCGTGGCCGGTCCCGCTCCAGTCGCCAACCGGAGGAACGAGCACCATGACCACCCTCAACACTGAACTTCGCACCTTCTACGAAGCACGTCAGCAGCAGATCCCCGCCGAGATCCGGGAAATCATGCGGCGGGCCGGCCAGGAACTCGCCGACTCCGGTCAGTCCGACCGAGCCTTGACCGTGGGCGACAAGGCCCCACGCTTCAGCCTCCCCTCCGCGACCGGGCAGACCTTGACGCTGGACGCCCTGCTCGCCGACGGCCCGGTCGTCCTGACCTTCTACCGCGGCGCCTGGTGCCCGTACTGCAACATCGCCCTGCGCTCCCTCCAGCAGCACCACGAGGCCATCACCGCTCGCGGCGCCCGCCTGGTGGCCGTCTCCCCGCAGATCCCCGACGAGTCCCTCACCCTGACCGAGAAGCACGACCTCGCCTTCGACGTCCTCAGCGACATCGGCTCCGACACCGCCAAACAGTACGGCCTCGCCTTCGACCTCCCCGACGACCTCGCCGCCGTCTACGACAAGCTCGGCTTCGACCTCCAGCGCGTCAACGACGGCCACCCGCGCACCCTGCCGCTGCCCGCCACGTACGTCATCGACCGCGACGGCGTGATCCGCTGGGCCTTCGTCAACACCGACTACACCACCCGTGCCGAACCGGCCGACATCGTCGACGCGCTGGCCTGAAGCAGGCAGCCTGACCAGCATCAGTGCTGTCAGGCACGGGCGAGTTCGGCAGCGCCGAAGGAGACGTTGAACCGGTCGCACCAGATGCTGACACTGCTGAACCGGGCCGGATCGACGTCTTTGGGCACGACGTAGTTCTGGCTGCCCTTGTTGCCCTTCAGCTTGCCGAGGCTGACGTACTCGCCGTCGTCGAAGACCCCCCAGCCGGCCCGGCCATCCTTCACCGGCGCGTCCGTCAGCCACACGCGCAGATCCGGCCCATTGCTGGTGTCGAGGTCCTCCAACCGCACGACATGGGAGCCGTCGGCCAGCCGCACGAGCCTGACCGTGCCCGCCGTCGCATGCGCATGACTGATGAGGTCACCGCTCGCCAGCGTCACGGGTCCGGTCGGGGCCGACGCGGAGGGCTCACCGGGAGGCGCCTGAGCAGGTTCCTTCGAAGCGTTCACGGTTTCGGGCAGTGCCTCCTGGACCGTCTCGTCCTGCCACAGCTTCCAGGGCTGGAACCAGTACAGCCCGAAGCCGACCCCCGCAACGGCCAGCACCAGCACCCCGATCCCCCACGGCTTGACCAGCACGGTCCGCACCCGCCCATCCTGTCCCTCCTCCTGAGAGCCATCCGTCATCGCCCGATTGAACGGAACGAACGGCGCTCCCGACGCCGGCAGCTGATTACGGAACACTTACGTCGTGGTCCTACCTTCACGCAGCCGGCTTCGCCGACCAGGCCATCAGCCGCATGCTTGCGGCACGCTGGGGCCGGGAGGGACGAATCCGAGTGCCCCAGAGCATGGGCCTGACCAAGGCCAATGGCCGCGACAGCATCCGGCAGATGCGCTCTTCCAGGAGCGTTCCGAGACCCCGAGGCCAGCAGGAGGCCGACCAGGATCAGGACCGCAGTGATCCAGGGTGTTTCAGGCGCCTGGGGCGCCCTGGGCGCGTGTGCTGTGACCGGCGACGCCAGGCGTGCGGATCAGGGGGAGGCGAGGGGCACATGGCGCCCTCCCAGGGCGGAAAGATTCTGCCTTCTCAGTACAGCACCGCCCCCGATCGACCGCCCGATGGTGGCCGCCCCGTGCTCCGTCCCGGGCACACGCCGATCCGTGCCCGTTCGGCCTAACAGCAGGCGCGGGGCCTGGGGCACCTCCATAGGGTCGCGGTGACGATCGTGCAGGCCACCGGTCGAAAGGAATGACCCATGCGGATACGCACCGCGTTCACCGCCGCAGTGGCGGTTGCCCTCGCCACCGGCCCCTTGGCCGGCCTGGCACATGCCCAACCCGATCTGGACTGCCGCGACTTCGCCTTCCAGGAAGACGCCCAGGCAGAGCTGAACCGAGACCGCAGCGACCCCCACCGGCTGGACGAGGACCAGGGGCCGGACGACGGCATCGCCTGCGAGGTCCTGCCCCGCAGAAGCACCACCAGCACGACAGCAGCCACCCCTCTCCCCAGCCGCGGCGTCCAGGGCGGCATCGGCGGCAGCACCGGCCCCGCCGACTACGAATGGGCTCTGGGCGCAGCCCTGGCCTGCACCTCCCTCGCTGCGGGAGCTGCCTACGCTGCTCGGCGGCGCCGAGGCGCCCGCCCGCGAAGGCACTGACCGGCCACTGCTCGGACGACGGCGGCCACAAGACCCTGGGCCGCCAAGCCGGCCGGGCCACCCGCGGTGGGATGGGCTTCGACTACATTCACTCCGCCGTCGACGACCACTCCCGCTTGGCTACAGCGAGATCCACCGCTACGAGGAAGTCGCCACCTGCGCCGACTTCCTCACCCGCTCAGCCGTGTTCTTCCAGGCTCACGGCATCACCCGCATCGAACGCGTGCTGACCGACAACGCCTGGGCCTACCGCAAGGCCCTGGCCTGGAAGCAAGCCCTCGCCGAGATCGGCGCCACCGGCTAACTGACCCGCATCTACCGGCCCCAGACCAATGGCAAGGTCGAACGCTTCTACCGCACCCTGCTCGACGAATAGGGCCTACCTGCAGCCCTAACCAGCAGCACTGAACGCTCCGCCGCCCTGGCAGACTTCCTCCACGCCTACAACCACCATCGCTGCCACACCGCACTCGGCGGCCAGCCACCCCAGCCGCGTGAACAACGCTCCGGGTCAATACATCTAGCGCACTGGTTCCCTGTGTACCGTCGGCACGGCTGCCGCAGACGAGGCAGCGCGCACTGAACGGCACCTGCCCGTGCCCGTGGTCGTCGCCCACGGCATCCTCGCCGCCATCATGCTGGTCCTGGTGCTCCTGACCGCCCTCGAGCTGACAATGAGGCGTTGTCGCACAGGCGCGGTTCGCAGCGCCCGAGTGCACGGAACGTCTACAAGCCGGCGCGTAGTTGTGCGATGACCGCAGCGAGCTCCGGTTCAGCGGCGAGATCAAGCGGGAGCACGTCGCCGCCTTGTCCTCGCCGATAAAGCATCGCACCGGGCGCGAGGAGCAGTTCGGCGACAGGATCCACCTGGTTCCAGTTGAGGGTGGCCAGCCGCTCTCGAGTGAACCGTCCGGCGTAGATCGCGGCGAGGTAGTCCTCCGGTTTGTGGGTGTCGGGGTCCTGCCGGACGACCAGGATTGTCACTTCCTTGACGCTGGGCGCCGCTGCCAGAGTCTCCTTGACGGTTGCCAGGACGGTGGAGGCCAGCGCGCGTACATACAGGCTGTTCCGCTCTGCTTTCGTGCGTTTGTGCAGGGTCGGCTTACCGGATGGGGTGGTCGCCTGCTTGCGCTCCGGCACCATCGCCGGTGGCGGGAAGGCGACGACCACCGTTGCCGCGGTACCGGTGCTGTCGATGGGTGCCGCTGGGGAGACGTTGTCCTCAAAGGCGGCTTCCAGGGCCGCGATGACGGTGACCGGGTCGCCGCTGGTCAGTCGGGCCCATTCCGCTTCGGCGGCCGCTTGGGCCGCTGTGCGCTCGTCGGCTCGGCGTGCCGTCTCCTCTCGGAGTGCTGTGGGGAACCGCTTGTCGGCCTGCTTGCGCGCAGTGGATCGGTTTCGCATCTTCCACCGCGGAATCTGTTCGAGCGCCTGTCTGCGCAGCATGCTGCGCAGGTCTTTCGGATCGACCGGCGTTGGTTCCGGCAGCACTGGAGCAGCAGCGGGTGTGAATTCCTCCCGGTGCGCGGAGACGAGTGCCTGCTCGACCCGCCCCACCGCTTCGTATCGGGCGGCCTTCTCCGCGGCCCGTGCCTGGCGCTCCAGTGCGGTCAGAGATGTGCGGGGTGCGCGGCTACGTGACCGGCCCCCGAGGCTGGTGCCGTAGGTGATGGGTCCAGCGCCGGTGGAAAAGCCTGCCCTGCCTGCGCCGACGTGCAGACGAGCCGCCCGCGGCCCCATGCTGGTGCAGATTCCACGGGAGGAGGCGCTCACACGGAGTCCAGGCGCGATCTTGATGGAAAGGCCCATGGTTCACCTTTCCGGCGTCCAATTAGTTGCTCTCGCAGCCGATGCCGTCACCGTCGCGGTCGAGACGGTGGGGGTCGCCGGGTCCGACCGGGACAGGTCCGTCCAGGTCGGAGCAGTCCAGGTCGGGCGGCGGCGCTGGAAGATAGGCGTCCTCCGGAGCGGTCGGCTCCGGAGTGGCGGGGGGCGCCGGAGTCTCTGCCTCCTTGCCGCAGGCGGACCACAGCCCTGCCCCAGTGTCCTTGGCGTCGCTGCCGGCCTGGGAGATCGTCTGCCAGTACTTGTCATTGGGCCGGTAGAGAACCGCCTCGGCATGCCCTGTGCTCACCAGGGAGTGGTTCACAAACTCCTCTTGGTCGTTCCACACGTACAGCAGATAGCGGTCGTACTGGTCTTTGAGGTCCTTGTCGCGTTCGATGCGCACGCTGGAGCCCACGGGCAGTAGTACCGCGATACGGGCGGACGATTCATCGCTGTAGCAGGTGCCCACCTCCGGGGCGTCGATTTCCAGGAGGCGGACTGTCGCGGTCTGGCCCTTGGGGAGGATTCCGCCGTCGCCGCGGACTTCGATGGTGTCACCGTCGACGATGCGCTCGACCACATGGCCCGCGACGCTCCGACTCTTGGTGGCTGGAGGAGTCTCGCTCGGGGGCGCGATCTCGCTCTCCTCCCCTTCCGCCCCTCCCCCCTGAGGGGCTGGT
The DNA here is from genome assembly GCF_004028635.1 of Streptomyces cyaneus. Taxonomy (GTDB): domain Bacteria; phylum Actinomycetota; class Actinomycetes; order Streptomycetales; family Streptomycetaceae; genus Streptomyces; species Streptomyces cyaneus. The sequence goes on from NZ_RQJW01000008.1 coordinate 75,372, forward strand.
TCGTTCGGCGGAGACGTCTCTTCGGGGACCTCGCTGGCTGGCGGCGGTTTGGCGCCTCCGCCGTCTCCGCCGGAGGACCCGAGTGCTGCGGCAATGATGATGAGAATGAGCGTCGCGGCGATCCCCAGCAGGATCTTGGTGAGGCGGCGCATCTTCTTCGGGGCAGATGAGTCCGGTTCGCCCCGCTGAGGCGCCTGTGGGTCCTGCGGCATGACAGTGTCCTAATGAAAAAGCATAAGTATCACTAACCGTAGACTCGGGAAAATTCACATACAAGGGGATAGGTAAAGGCATTTCTTGCAAGGGACCCCGGCGCCTGTCGGGAGACGTGAACCAAGAAGTTTCGGAATTACGCGACCACGCCACTGAGCCTCGCCCCCCGCATCACGGTGCAGGCCAGGCAGGCTAGAGGGGGCGCCGGTGAGGGCCGCGCGGGCCAGCCACACGTGATTGGGAAGTGGGGTGCCCGCCGTGTTCTATTACGCGCTCAAGCACGTCCTCCTGGTGCCGCTGCTGCGGCCCCGTGCCCGCGGTGGTGCTCCCATTCGGGGCGAGGTCGTCCTGGGCGTGGACACGCACGGCGAGGTTCCTGTTGCGGCCGTGGTCTCCCCGCTGGGGAAGGCCCTGGGAACCGATTCTTTCCTCGTACGCCGCCCCAGCCGGGGATACGTTCTGCAATCGATCTACGACGGTCAGTGGCCGAGGTGGCGTGGTATTCCGGCTTCAGCGAATCTGCACATCGAATGCGTAATCGCGTCACAGTGCGCCAGGGACCCGCATGAGCGCCTGCCGCATGATGCCCTGTTGGTGCGGAGTATCCCGTTCGAAAACGTAGTCGCGGCACCGGCTCGGTCCCGGTGCCGCGTGGCATGTAGAGAAGCTGCCCGCAAGTCGTGTGCGGGTCTGCACGAATGAGTAGCCTGTTCGTTCAACTTCCTGGATGCGTGCTCCGGTTGATTGGTCGCCCGGTGTGCCCCGTGCTTTGATCCTCTGCACCGCGGGAGCCGCGCGAAGGTCTCCGGAAACGGGTGTCGCGTGCACCTGCGGCCGAGGCCCGCTATCTGTCCCCAGCGGGGCCGCCCCCCTTGTGGATCATCCATACGAAGGGAAGTTTCATCATGAACTCCGCTCCCCAGGTTCAGACCGTTGAGATCTCCGACGCCGCGCTCGACAGCGTCTCCGGCGGCCTGAACCCGCACGCCAGCCTCGTCGCCGGCCCCACGGCGGTCAGCAGCGCTGATGTGCTGGCGCAGCTCGACGCGGTCAAGAACGAGGTGCTGGGCGCCGCCGGCCAGCACAACCACGTCGGCGTCAGCGCCTCCCTCTGACCTGCAGTCCGACCGCGAGTCGGTGATGCCCTGCCAACCTGACGGCTGGGTGTTGGCGGATGTAGGCGGTACGGAAGGTGAAGCTCCTGGCGGCATCGGGCTGTTGACCAAGATCACGCCGCTGCCAGGAGCTTCGGTTGCTCGTTCCCCCATCGTCGAGCGATGGGTCCAGCCGCCCCGCGGTACGTGACCGGGCGATTCAGTGCCCGACTGCATGAGAACGCGACACGGAGTGGCACTGGCCGGCCGTCAAGTCCCCAGTGGCAGGGCAAGATCGGACGAGAGACCATGCGAGCGAAGACGCGCTCGATGAACCGTGACGTTCCGTTGGGGGAGTGGCGTCTGAGGGTTGGGACACTTCTGTGAGGTCTGCGCTGCAGGCCGTGGGGGCGTCGGGGGGACAGCCCGTCTGCCCTACGGTGCGGGTTCGTCAAGGCCCGCTACGCGCTCGCGACGAACGAGGACTGCTTGGGCATACGGTGGAACCCGTCGCATGCAGGCGTATGACGGGGAATTGGGCGCGGCCGTCGCTCGGGCCCTGGAAGGTGACGAGGCTGCCTTCGCGGTCGCGTACCGGATCGTGCATCCCGGACTGCTCGGCTGTCTGCGCGGACAGCGGTCACGTGTGACACATCAGATGCGTGGTGCGCTGTAGGGAGCGACCCGATCACGAGGGTTGAGGGGCCCGCCCTCTGTGGAGGGGGCAGCGGGTTCCAACGTGCAGGGGCAGGCTGGTTCGCCCCCGTGACCGGTCTGCCCCTGCACGCCAGACTTACGTCGGCCGACGTGTACGGAGCGCGTGGTGGTCGGGTGCCCAGCGGGCACAGGTACCGGAACTCCTAGTGGATCTACCAGGCAATCCGGAGTGGTGTACGGGCTGTGCCATGCGCTGCGCATCGACCTCTCCGGAGACGTCCTTGCTGCGCGCCCAGTAGCAGTTCTCGAACGCCGCTTCGGCCGGCTCTGCCGTCTTGTACGTGCCTGGCTCCATGTCCTCGCCGACGTCGAGCACGCCGTCGCCAGGAATTCTCAGGTTGGGCCTTCGGCTTCGGTCTCCCGAGGCTGGGAGTCGCAGTCTCAGTGCTGTCTCGGTGCCTTTTTCAGTGGTGGTCTTCGCGATGCGGCGTGCTGCGCAGGGCGCGGGCGATCAGCAGGGCGACATCGTCGTGGTTGTCGGGGTTCCGTAGGCCGTGAAGGAGTCGGTCGCAGATTTCTTCCAGCGGGGAGTCGGGTGCGTCGAGGAGGCGGAGGAGGGCATCGAGGCGTTCGTCGATGGGCTGGTGGCGGGTCTCGACCAGTCCGTCGGTGTACAGGACCAACCGGTCGCCGGCAGCGAAGCGCACGGTGGTGGTTTCGAAGGGGATACCGCCGACGCCGAGGGGAGTGCCGGTAGGCAGCTCGAGCAATTGGGGGTGCCTGCCGTGGCGGATGAGGACGGGGGGCAGGTGGCCTGCGTTGGCGATGTGGCACTCGCCGCGGTGGGGATCGTAGGCGGCGTAGATGCAGGTGGCGATGTACTGCTCCAGCCCGGAGGTGATCGCGTCGAGGTGCTCCAGGACCTGGGCGGGGTCGAGGTCCAGGCGGGCGAAGGCAGTGGTGGCCGTGCGCAGGCGGCCCATGGTGGCGGCGGCGTCGATGCCGCTGCCCATGACGTCGCCCACGACAAGCGCGGTCTTGTCACTGCCGAGTGCGAGGACGTCGTACCAGTCGCCGCCGATCTCGTAGGCGGCCTGTGCGGGCAGGTAGCGGGTGGCGACCTGCAGGCCGGGCAGGCGGGGCGGGTGCTCGGGGAGAAGGCTGCGCTGCAGGGTCTCGGCGGCGTTGCGCACGCTCTGATGCGTGCGGGCGTTGTCGATGCACACCGCGGCGCGGAAGGCCAGTTCGGTCGCGATGGCGAGGTCGTCCTCGTCGAAAGGCCGCGGATCGCGGGCGCGGCTCAGCCCCAGGAAGCCGAGGACGGTGCCGCGTGCGATGAGCGGAACCGCCATGTAGGAGTGCACTCCGGCGCGGGCCAGCAGCGTAGCGGCGTGCTCGTCGCGGGCGATGCGCGTCAGGTCGTTGCCGTCGGCGTGGCGGATCAGGACGGGCCGCCCGGTGCGCACACACCGGGTGGCGAAGCGGTCGGCGTCGTAGGCGGTGATGTGGCCGGGCGGATCGGCGGCGTGAACGGCGTCGGTGGGGTAGGCGGCCTTCACCGCGAGAGCACGGAAGAGCGTCGGGCTGTCTCTGGTGGCGGGGCGGTGCTGGTCGAGGACGGAGTCGAGTACGTCGACGGCGACCAGGTCGGCGAAGTCGGGAACGGTGACGTCGGCCAGTTCCCGGGCGGTCTGGTCGATCTCCAGGGTGGTGCCGATGCGGGCGGAGCCGTCGGCGATCAGGGCCAGGCGGCGCCGCGTCTCGGTGGCCTCCAGGGCCGCCTGGTACCGCTCGGTGACCTTCACCACGATGTCGGCCACCCCGAGAACGCGGCCCTGGGGGTCCTCCAGCCGGTACAACGAAATCGACCAGGCGTGCTGGTGTCCCGGGTCCGCTGGGGTGCGGCCGACGATGGTGGACTGGTCGACCAGGGGTATCCCGGTCGTGAGGACCTGCCGCATCGCGGCCTCGGGCACCTCGAACTTCGTGGCCTTCATGATCTCGCGGTAGCGGCGGCCGAGGTGCTCCCTCGCGGGAATGCCGTGCATCCGCTCCAGAGCGGGGTTGACGGCCACGTACCGCAGATCGGTGTCGAGGAAGGCGATCCCGATCGGGGACTGGGCAATCAGCCGGCTGGACAGGGCGACATCCCGCTCCAGCTCGCGCAGCGTGGAGGAGTCGGTGCCCAGCCCCAGGGCGAAGAAGTCGCCGCTGTCGTTCAGCAGCCGCATGTTGCGCAGCTCCACCAGCCGTGTGGTGCCGTCCTTGCACCGGATGGGGAACGTGCCGGCCCACCTCTGGCCGGTCGCCATGACGTCGGCGAACGTCTTGATCACCCAGTCCCAGTGCTCTTCGTGGACGAGCAGCTGTGCGCCGTACTGCCCGAGGGCCTCCTCAGCGGTGTAGCCGTACAGCTCCTCGGCCTGCGGGCTCCACAGGACCACCCGTCCCTCCGCGTCCAGCAGCACCGCCGCAACGCCGAGTAGATCCATCAACCCGCTCGGCTGCGACGGCTCGTCCTCCGGCCGGCGGTCGTCCGCCCGGCCGAGGTCCGCGGGGGGCCGTTCATCGCTCATCGCCAGCACTCCTCTCGCCGGCCGGCGACGCGTGGACCATCCGCCGGCCAGGCTGGAGCGGGACCTGTCTTCGTCAGTAGGCGCTTCGGCTTCCATGGTCCCCCCGGACCACCAGACAACACACCCCCGTCCCCCACCGCGCCGCCCGGACAGGTCGAGTTCCGGGCGTACAACACTTGCCCAGCACCTTGGGAGTCGGCTTCATCAATGCCCTGCCGTCCGCCGCCAGCGCCTGCCCCACTGGCAGCCGACAGGACCTTGCGTTGCCCGTAGGGCCGGCCACATCCTGCACAGCATTTACTGGCAGAACATGACCGGCCCGAAGAACGGCGGCGGCGAGCCCCTGGCCGCCGACGGCGTGGGCGACCTCGCCGACGCGATCACCGAGTCGTTCGGCTCCTTCGCCGGCTTCAAGGCCCAGCTCACCAAGGCCGCCGCCACCACCCAGGGCTCCGGCTGGGGCGTCCTGGCCTACGAGCCGCTGAGCGGGCGGCTGGTCGTCGAGCAGGTCTACGACCACCAGGGCAACGTCGGCCAGGGCCCCACCCCGATCCTCGTCTTCGACGCCTGGGAGCACGCCTTCTACCTGCAGTACAAGAACCAGAAGGTCGACTTCATCGACGCCATGTGGGCCGTCGTCAACTGGCAGGACGTGGCCAAGCGCTACGCCGCCGCGAGAGAGCGCGGCGACAGCCTGCTGCTCGCGCCGTGATGGCGTAACACCCCACAGATGTCCCGCTCGTGATCGTCTTCTCACCCCCCTCACGGCAGGCAACCCAGGGAAGGGCTCCCGCGAGGACCGTGCTCGCGGGAGCCCTTCCGCTGTGGCGGCCGACCCGCGGCTCTGTAACTCTACGAATCGGTCTCGATCCGGGCCGCGGCTTGGGCTGCGGGGGTGGTGCGGCAATCATGGGGCCATGTACCGTCCCGTCCGTTTCCACACCCCCGAGTGGTTCACGGCCGACGATTCGACGCTGAACGTCGCGCTCGTGTACCCGATGCAGGGGCCTGCCGGGGTGTTCGGTCCCACCTGCGAGGCGTGTGCGCGGCTGGCCGCCGAGGAGATCAACAAGGCGGGCGGTGTCCTGGGCAAGGAGCTGCGGCTGCTCGAGGTCGACGGCGGTGCCGAGCCACAGCAGGTGGCGGAGGACGTCGAGGCCCTGGTGGCGACGGGCACGGTGCAGGGTGTCACGGGCTGGCACATTTCCTCGGTACGGCAGGCGGTGGCTCCGCGGATCGCGCACCGGGTGCCGTACGTCTACACGGCCCTGTACGAGGGCGGCGAGCGCACCGACGGCGTCTACATGACCAGCGAGACCCCCGCATGGCAGCTGCTGCCCGCGATGCGGCTGCTCGCCGAGTCACGCGGGGTGCGCCGCTGGTTCGTCGTTGGCAACAACTACGTCTGGCCCCGGCACACCGCCCGGGCCGCCCGCCGCTACGCACGCGACTCGCGCGGCCGGGTCTGCGGCGAGGCGTACCTGCCCCTCGGCACCGACGATTTTCACGACGTGCTGCGCCGGATCGAGCACGCCGACGCCGACGCCGTACTGATGCTGCTGGTCGGCAGTGACGCGATCCGCTTCAACCGGGCCTTCGCCGCCTCCGGGCTGGATCAGCGGTGCCTCAGGCTGAGCACGCTGATGGACGAGAACATGCTGGTGGGCAGCGGCCCGGAGGCCACCGCCGACCTCTACAGCACCGCCGGGTTCTTCGCCTCACTGGCCGACCAGAACACCATGGACTTCCACGGCCAGTACGCCGACCGCTTCGGGGTGACCGCCCCGACCCCGGGCAGTCTCGGCGAGTCCTGCTACGAGGGCGTCCTGCTGCTCGCCGCGCTCATCGAACGGGCACGCACCCTGGACGTGTCCGCCATCGGGGCCACCGCCGGCACTGTCTCCTACGAGGGCCCGCGTGGCCTCCTGAGCCTGGACGGCCGGCATGTGCGCCAGCGCATCTACCTGGCGGAGGCGGACGGGCTCGACTTCAACGTCCTCGCCCAACTGCGCGCTCCCCACGACCTGGTGTGACCCGGCCGCTCTCCAGCGCTTCGGCCAGCCGGTCCAGCAGGGTGTCCAGCCGCTCCCCGGCCTCATCCGCGAGCAGGGGCTCCAGCTCCGCCCAGTCGGCCCGTACTCCACGGACCAGCTGCTGCCAGCGTTGCGTGCCCCGCGGTGTGAGGTAGGCCAGGACACGGCGCCGGTCGGCGGGATCGACGCGGCGGAAGACCAGATTCTGGTCGACGAGTTGGTCGATCAGCTTGGTGAGGCTCGGCGCCGGCAGGAAGGCGTGGTCGGCGAGGGCCGTCATGTTGTGTCCCTGGCCGTCGGAGAGCAGGTCGAGGACCCGCCATGCCTCCACCGAACAGTCGAACTCGTCCAGTACGGACTGCACTCGGCGCACGGAGAGACGTTCGGCCCGTGTAAGCAGATGGAGCAGGTCCTGGGGCCGCCGCCTTGCCATCGCACTCCTCCGCTCGAAGCCCTGGTCACCCGTGAGGGGTTGAGCGGAGCCTACCGTCGATCACCTCACCCCTGACAAGAGGAATGGGGAAAACAGATACTTTCCGCAGGAAGCGTTAATTGCTGTCGCCGAGATGCCGTCACCGAGATGCCGTCGCCTACGCATCGTCAGCGACAGCTCTTTCTCGTTGACTTCCTTTTTACTTCCACTAGAAACTGTTCCTCAATTACGCCGAAACGCAGCGGAAACAGTTCCGCCGCAGGCTGTGGACGCACTTCAGCGACCAGCCCGGACGGCACCCCGATACGGCTGGGGGATCCGCGCGCCAACGCCGCCGTTTCTGAAGCGTGCTCCGTCGATTCCCTCCCCAGAGTTTTTCCGCTCTCTTCGCACCGCCCCTTCGGGGCATGGAGGTTTTGTATGTCCGGGCTCAGCATCAGCAGACGTGGCCTGTTGGCCGGTATCTCGGCGGCCGGCGCGTCCGCGGCCCTCAGCGCCTGTGGCGCGAAGACCGGCAGCGACACGTCGTCGGACTCCGCCGCCAAGGCAGACACCTCCGGCAGCACGGTCAAAGTCGGTCTGCTCAACTCGCTGTCGGGCACCATGGCCATCAGCGAGGTCACCGTCCACAACGCGCTGCTGCTCGCCATCAAGGAGATCAACGCCGCCGGCGGTGTGCTGGGCAAGAAACTGAAGGCAGTCAGCCAGGACGGCGCCTCCGACTGGCCGACCTTCGCCGAGAAGGCCGAGGCCCTCATCAAGGACGACAAGGTCGCGGCCACCTTCGGCTGCTGGACCTCGGCGAGCCGCAAGGCCGTCAAGCCGGTCTTCGAGCGCTACAAGTCGCTCCTCTTCTACCCCGTGCAGTACGAGGGCCTGGAGCAGTCGCCCTACATCTTCTACATCGGCGCCACCACCAACCAGCAGATCGTTCCGGCCCTCGACTACCTCAAGAAGCAGGGCCTGACCAAGCTCTACCTGGTCGGCAGCGACTACGTCTTCCCGCGCACCGCCAACAAGGAGATCCAGGCGTACGCGAAGGCCAAGGGCATGACGGTGGTCGGCGAGGACTACGCCCCGCTGGGCTCCACGGAGTTCGGCACCATCGTCAACAAGGTCAAGGACTCCGGCGCGGACGCCGTGTTCAACACCCTCAACGGCGACAGCAACGTGGCCTTCTTCAAGGAGTACAAGTCCTCCGGACTCACCGCGAAGAGCATGCCGGTGCTCTCGGTCTCCATCGCCGAGGAGGAGGTGAAGAGCATCGGTACCCAGTACCTGGAGGACCAGCTCACCGCCTGGAACTACTACCAGACCACGCCCGGCGCGGCCAACACCAAGTTCGTGGCGGCCTACCAGGCCGAGTACGGCAAGGACAAGCCGACCTCCGACCCGATGGAGGCTGCCTACATCTCCGTCTACCTGTGGAAGGAGATGGTCGAGAAGGCGGGCTCGTTCGACGTGGCGAAGGTGAAGGCCGCCTCGGACGGCATCACCCTCGACGCCCCCGAGGGCAAGGTCACCGTCGACGGTGCCACCCAGCACGTCTACAAGACCGCCCGCATCGGCACGGTCGGTGCGGACGGACTGATCACCGAGGTCTGGAACTCGGGCAAGCCGATCAAGCCGGACCCGTACCTCAAGGGCTACGACTGGGCCTCCGGCCTGTCCTGACCTCCGGCCCCCCTCGTGGCGCGACCCGGCCCCCTCACAGGCCGGGTCCGCCCCGCGCCCGCACTCCCGTCCCCGACCCGGAGCCGCTCCATGACGGTCATCCTCAACCAGTCCTTCACCGGCATCAGTATCGGTGCCGTCCTCCTGCTCATCGCGCTCGGCCTGACCCTGACCTTCGGTCAGATGGGCGTGATCAACATGGCGCACGGCGAGTTCATCATGGCCGGCGCCTACACCACGTACGTGCTGCAGAAGTCCATCAGCAGCGCCGGCGTCTCGCTGCTCGTCGCCCTGCCCGTGGCCTTCCTCGTCGCCGGCGCCATGGGCGTGCTCCTGGAGTGGCTGCTCATCCGGCGCCTGTACACCCGGCCGCTGGACACCCTGCTGGTCACCTGGGGCGTCTCGCTGATGCTCCAGCAGCTCGCCCGTGACATCTTCGGCGCCCCCAATGTGCAGACCCACGCCCCGGATCTGCTCACCGGCAACATCTCGCTGGGCGGCGGCATCACCTTGGCCAACAGCCGGCTGTTCATCCTGGGCCTCGCCCTGCTGAGCGTCCTCGCCCTCACCCTCATCCTGAAGCTCACCCCGCTCGGGCGGCGCATCCGGGCGGTCGTGCAGAACCGCGACCTCGCCGAGGTCTCCGGCATCGCCACCGAACGCGTGGACCGCACGACGTTCTTCATCGGCTCGGGCCTCGCGGGCGTGGCCGGCGTCGCGCTCACGCTCGTCGGCCCGATCGGCCCGACGATGGGCACCAACTACATCGTCGACGCCTTCCTGGTCGTCGTCGTGGGCGGCATCGGCCAGCTCAAGGGCAGCGTCATCACCGCCTTCGCGCTCGGCGTCCTGCAGTCCGTGCTGGAGTACTCCACGACCGTGAGCGTCGCCAAGGTCATCGTGCTCGTGGCGATCGTCGCCTTCCTGCAGTGGCGACCCCAGGGCCTGTACACACTGCGCACCCGGAGCCTGGCATGACGACGACCACGACCACTTCCCCGGCGCCCCCCGTGGCCCTGCTGGAACGCTTTCGCGTCCCCGCGGGCTTCGCCCTCGGCGCTGTCCTCCTCCTCGGCGTCGCCCCGCTCGCCCTCTCCGACTTCCGCCTCTCACTGCTCGCGAAGTACCTGTGCTACGCGATCGTGGCCGTCGGCGTCAGCCTCGCCTGGGGCCGCGGCGGGCTCATGGTGCTCGGCCAGGGAGTCTTCTTCGGCCTCGGCGGCTACGCCATGGCCATGCACCTCAAGCTCGCCGACGCGGCCGCCACCGGCCAGACGCTGCCCGACTTCATGCAGCTGTACGGAACCGGCGACACCCTGCCCTGGTGGTGGGAGCCGTTCGCCAACCCGGCCTTCGCGCTCGCCATGACCGTACTGCTGCCCATGGCGGTCGCCGCGCTGCTCGGCTTCTTCGTCTTTCAGCGCCGGGTCAAGGGCGCGTACTTCGCGATCCTCAGCCAGGCGCTGGCCGCCGCTCTCGCCATCTGGCTCGTCGGCCAGCAGGCCACCACCGGCGGCACCAACGGCCTCACCGACATCCAGGGCTTCTTCGGCTACTCGCTGGACGACCCGGTCAACCAGCGGATGGTGTATTTCATCATCGCCGCCGTCCTGCTGCTGCTGATGGCCGCCGCCCGCCAGCTGTTCGTCAGCCGCTACGGCGAACTCCTCATCGCCGTAAGGGACTCCGAGGAGCGCGTCCGTTTCCTCGGCTACAACCCCGCCAACGTCAAGCTCGTCGCGTACGTCATCGCCGCGGGCATGGCGGGACTGGCGGGCGCCCTGTTCGTCCCGGCGGTCGGGATCATCTCCCCGGCCCTGATCGGGATCGTGCCGTCAATCGGCTTCGTCATCGGCGCTGCGGTCGGCGGACGGGCTTCGCTCGTGGGCGCGGTGCTCGGTGCGATCGCTGTGGCCTGGGCGCAGAGCACCCTCTCCGACGCCTTCCCCGCCGCGTGGACCTACCTCCAGGGCTTGCTGTTCGTCGTAGCGGTCGGGTTCCTGCCCGGCGGCCTCGCCTCCCTGGGCATCGTCCTGCGCAAGCGCCGTGCCGGTACTGGTACCGGTACTCGTACGACTGGAGAGACAGCATGAGCGGCGAGGGACTGACGGTCCGCGACCTGCGGGTGACCTTCGACGGGTTCAAGGCCGTCGACGGCGTGGACCTCGACATCCGCCCCGGCGACCTGCGCTTCCTCATCGGCCCCAACGGCGCCGGCAAGACCACGCTCGTCGACGCGGTCACCGGACTGGTGAAGTCCGCCGGGTCGGTCCGCTTCGGCGGCGAGGAACTCATCGGCAAGCCCGTGCACCGGATCGCCCGCATGGGCATCGGCCGTACGTTCCAGACGGCCACGGTCTTCGAGGAACTGACGGTCCTGCAGAACCTCGACATCGCGGCCGGTGCCGGACGGGGTGTGTGGACGATGCTGCGGCGCCGCAAGGGCATACCGGAGGCGGTGACGAAGGCGCTGGAGACCACCGGTCTGACGGAGCTGCACGACCGCCCGGCGGGTGTGCTCGCGCACGGACAGAAGCAGTGGCTGGAGATCGGCATGCTGCTCGTCCAGGACGTGAAGCTGCTGCTGCTCGACGAGCCCGTCGCTGGCATGAGCCACGACGAACGCGAGGCCACCGGTGCACTGCTGCAACGGGTCAGCGAGGACCACACGGTCGTCGTCATCGAGCACGACATGGACTTCATGCGCTCCTTCGCCCGCAGCGTCAGCGTCCTGCACGCGGGCAAGGTCCTCAGCGAGGGCTCGGTCGCCGAGGTCCAGGCCGACCCCCGGGTCCAGGAGGTCTACCTCGGGCGCGCCTCCGAACCCGAGCCCGCGCCAGAACCGGCCGCCGCTTCCGTACCCGTCGCCGAGGAGGCGTGACACCCATGCTGGAGATCAACACCGTTCGGGCGGGCTACGACCGCACCACCGTGCTGCACGGAGTGACCGTCTCCGTCCCGAAGGACGGTGTCGCGGCCGTCCTCGGCCACAACGGCGCCGGCAAGAGCACTCTCCTGCGTGCGGCCATGGGCCTGATCAAGCCGACCGGCGGGACGATCCTGCTGGACGGCGAGGACATCACCCGCCTCGCCCCGCACCAGCGGGTCGCCCGGGGCATGGCCTACGTCCCGCAGGGCCAGCAGTCCTTTCCGCACCTCACCACCGCCGAGAACCTCCAACTCGTCGCGGACGGCCGCGCGGACGGCAAGGAGGCGATCGCCGAGGCGCTGGACCTCTTCCCCGTCCTGCGCGAGCTGTCAGCGCGCCGGGCCGGTCTGCTCTCCGGCGGGCAGCGCCAGCAACTCGCCATCGCCCGCGCCCTGGTCACCCGCCCGCGGCTGCTCCTGCTCGACGAGCCGACCGAGGGCATCCAGCCGTCCGTCGTCGCCGAGATCGAGGAGACGATCCTGGCCCTCGCCCGGCGCGGCGGACTGTCCGTCCTCCTCGTGGAACAGCACGTCGGCTTCGCCATGCGGGCCGCCCAGCACTACTACGTCCTGGAGGCGGGCCGCGTGACCTCCTCCGGCGAGGGCGGAACGGGCGCCGAGCAGACCGTGCGGGCGGCGCTCAGCGTCTGAGGAGGCGCTCAGCATCCACGGGTGACGGGCGGCGCTCAGCGCGTAGGGTGCCGTCAGAGGACGACGCGGGTGTGGGAGACGAGCCGTTCGCCGTCGAAGACGTGCAGGGTGAAGGCGGGCGGCCGCTCGAAGTCCAGCGCGTCGTCCTCGGACCACTTCTCGGGAAGCACCAGCTCACTGGGCATCATCAGCGTCGAGACGACACCCGGCGCGACCACCAGCGGCAGCCCCGCGAAGACCGCCGAAGCGGCCGTGTGCGCATGCCCCACCAGCACGGCCCTCACCTGGTCGTGGCGGCGCAGAACCCGCTCCAGCCGCTCCGGGTGGTTCAACCTGATCGCGTCGACCGACGGCAGGCCCAGCGCGATCGGCGGGTGATGCATGCCGACGAACACCGGCCCTTCGGCGCGGGCGAGTTCCGACTCCAGCCAGCCGATCGTCTCGTCGTCCAGATGGCCGTCGTGGCGGCCGGGGATGCTGGAATCGCACAGCAGGATCGTGAGCCCGTCGATACGCAGCGTCTGATTGACCGGCCCGGCCTCATCCCTCCCCACGTGGTCGAGGAGCACCTTGCGGAACTCCGGCCGGGAGTCGTGGTTGCCGGCGCAGACGAGGGCGGGCGCGTCGTACCGCATCGCCTCCCGGGCGATCTCGTACTCCTCCACCAGGCCGTGATCGGCGATGTCCCCGGTGACGACGACGGCGTCGACGGGGCTGCCTCTCTGGAGCACAGGGTTCCCGCGCGGCGAGTCTCGGTCCCGCCTCCCTCACGGCGCGTCGCCGCAGGTCAGATCGCCTTCGCCGGGAGCTGGCCGACCTCGCTCGCCGCGAAATCCCGACCGGGCGGCGAGCGAGGCGATCGTCGGCGCAGTCCCCGGCTCTCTGGCCGTTCCCCGCACGCTGCTGCTCGGCAGGTACGAGACCGAAGGCCGCTTTCAGTACGTCGGCCGCACCACCACCCTCGCCCAGGCTGCAGGTGCTGCGGTCGCCGGCCTGCTCGCTGCGGGGCGGCGCGGTCATCCGTGGACAGGCTGGCCGTTCTCCGCCGGGTGGGGCAGCCGGGAGACGCTGAACGTCACGCTGGTGGAACCCGAACTGGTGGGGGAAGTCGGCGTCGACGTCGCCCGCGACGCCTCCGGCCGGTGGCGCCACCCCGCACGCCGGCACCGCGCCCGCCCCGACCTCTCTCCGACCGACATCGCCCCCCTGTAGCGCGCCGCTTCTCATCAGGCCGTCAGTGAAGGCGGGGGCCGAGGGCGAGCGCCGGCTGCTACTGGGGGGAGGCGTCCGGTGACGTCCCCGCCCAGGTCGTCGGGCAGGGCGATGCGAGCGGTGACGCGTTTACCGACTGGCTCCCGCTGAACCTCGCAACGAGGCAACGGCAGACCTTGCGAGACGGAACAGGCGCCGACCCGGTGCGCTCACCGCCCGTACGCTCGGTCGTAGAGGCTCCGCAGCTTCGGGGTGGCCTCGGCATCGCCGTAGCACACCGGGACCTTGCCGTCCTTGGCGTAGACGAGGTAGGTCTGGCCGACAGCGAACTCCTGGCCGAATGACTCCAGTTGTCCTTCGTGGGTGTTGTCGAGCCGGACGGTGGAGGCGTCTTCACCGCGGTACCAGTGGTCCACTCGGAGAGTGATCTGGTCGCCGTCGATGGAGGTCGCGGTGCCCTCGAAGGCGGTCGTGTACTGGCGCAGGGTGGTCACGTCGAGCTCGGCGCACCCTGTGGCCGGGCCGCCGCCTGTGTCCTGCTGGACGGTCAGGACCAGCGGGGCTGCCGCGGCCGGAGGAGTGTCGCGGGTTGCCGTGACTCCCCAGGTGATGCCGGCTCCCACCGTGAGCACGGCGGCTGCTGCCGCGGCCAGCAGCAGGGGGCGGCGGGGGCGGTCCGATGTGCGGGGGGAGGTGCGGACTGTGGTGTCGGCGGTCATGGTGGCCTCCAGGAGACGGTTGATGTCGGGCTGGGGAGCATCAGAGGTCCGCGCCGGGTCGATGGCCCTCATCCGGGCCAGCAGTTCTTCGTCGTTCACCGGTTGCTCCTTCCTTCACCCATCTCATGTCCGGCCTTGTCGTCATTCTTTCGGTCAAGCAGAGCGGCGAGTTTCTTCTTTGCCCTGTGCAGGCGGATGCTGACGGCGTTGGCGGTCAGTCCGGTCACTTCCGCTATCTCGCGCGGGGTCAGCCCCTCCCATGCCCAGAGCAGCACCACCTCACGGTCCAGGGCGCTCAGTGTGCCGAGTCCGGCGTGCAGTTCGGGGTGGTCGGCTTCCCCGGGCATTGGCGGCGGTGCGGTACGGGTCAGCCGCTCCACCAGCCGGAGCCGGCGCCCGTCCGCCCGGCGGGCGTTGGACAGGCAGCCGCGTGCGACGCCGTAACACCAGGGCAGCACGCTGTCGGGGTCGGTCACGGGGCCCTTCCCGAGCCCGGGCACGTCCTCGAGGCGGCGCCAGAGCACGAGCATCGTCTCCGCGAGGATGTCGTCTACCGCGTCGGCGTCCGCCCGGCGCAGCAGATATCGGTGCAGCGGCTCTGCCACCGCGCGCGCCAGCGCATCGAAGCGGGCTTCTCGGGCCCGGGCACGTTCCTGTTCCAGCATGGATTCCACACCCCCACCTGTCCGGCCGGGGCCTGTTCCTTTCATCGCCACGGGCACGGGCACTGTACTTGCCCGGCCCAAGGGAGGTTTGTCGCGCCGGCCGAGGCGACGGCTGCTTCCCGACTGTCCCGGCCTGCGAGGTCCGGCACGGGTAGGTCGCCGCGACCCTTCGCGCGCGTCCTCCCTGGGTTCGAAGCCGCTGCGGCACAGATCCTCTACAACGGCGCCCAGTGGCGCGGGCCTGGCCAGGGGCTGGGTGAGGATGACCGTCAGCCTCATCGCGGCCGCACTCTCCGGCTTCGGGGGTGACGGGCGGCCGCCAGGGGCTGCACCGCGTCCCCGCCCGGACGAAGCCGAGAAGACCGCCGTCCCGGCGTAGCGGAACCGTACTCACATGCCCGCTCGGCCCGTGGGCGGCGCGAGACCGCCCCGGTAAGGGGCTGTAAACCGATCGGTTTTCATTTTATCCACATCGAGTTAACCTCGCGGTATGACCACCGAAGTGAAGCCAAGTACCAGAGAGCGGTTGCTGGAGGCGGCGGCCACGCTCACCTACCGAGACGGTGTCGGCATCGGCGTCGAGGCGCTGTGCAAGGCGGCGGGGGTGTCGAAGCGTTCCCTGTACCAGCTGTTCGAGAGCAAGGACGAACTACTGGCGGCGAGCCTGGGGGAGCGCGCCTCTGCCTTCGCGGCCGGGCTCCTGCCGGTGGCGGACGACGGCCGTTCACCCCGCGAGCGGATCCTGCACGTCTTCGACCAGCTGGAGGGGCGGGCGGGTGCGCCCGACTTCCAAGGCTGTCGGTACCTGGCTGCTCAGATCGAGCTCAAAGACCAGAGCCACCCAGCAAGCCAGGTGGCCCACCGGGTCAAAGAGAATCTGACCGCCTTCTTCCGTGCCGAGGCCGAACGGGGCGGGGCAAGCCATCCCGACCTGCTGGCCCGGCAGCTCAGCCTGGTCTTCGACGGCGCCAGTGCCCGTGCGGGGATCGGAGCCGACAATCTGACAGGGCTCGTCACGCCCACCGTGACCACCCTGCTCGATGCGGCAGGCATGCACTGACGCATCCCCTTTCGGGCAGGCGCCGTGACCGTGCCCTCCCCAGGCCGATGGCTCCTGCCCCTGATTCCCCGCAATCGAGGGGAGCCCGGTGGCCGTAAGGGTGTTGACGGGCGTGCCGCGCGCCAGGAAGGCCGTCGTCTCGTCGACATCAGCGCCCAACAGCAGGTACGCGGCTTCCTGGGGCCTCATCCAGTCGGCCCGGACCGCTTGGCCGCATCACCCTTGGTCTCGGCGGCCGGCCACGGCGGCGTAGCCCTGCACCTGCAGCTGGAGCGTTCAGGCGCGCCGCAGTGGCCCTTGAGTGCGGAATCGGCGACCGCTGTGCGGATGACACTCTCGCGTCTCTCCTGTGTGCTGACCCTATTGCTGCGGATGGCAACCTCAGCCTTGCGCTCGGAAACCGATCGGTTTACGATGATGGAAACCGGTCGGTTTCTCAGTGAATCCGAGGGCTGGTCCGTGGTCACGCCCCCTTCGGGCTGGCCGTATCCGAATCACCTGTCCGCAGCAGTTCACGCAAAGGGAAGCCAGCGAGATGCCCAGCCCAGAGCCACGTCCCACGATTCACATTCCGGGGACCACCAGCCACACCATCGCCCCGCGCACAGGACGCCACAGCCGTGAGGGAAGCCTGCGGTACCTCAAGGCGGGCACCGGTGCTCCCGTGGTCCTGCTGCACACCGTGCGCACCCAGGCCGAGCACTTCCGCCACCTCATCCCGCTGATCTCGGATCAGTACACCGTGTACGCCCTCGACCTGCCGGGGATGGGCTACTCCGAGATCGTGCCCGGTGCGTCGTACGACGAGCCGGCCATGCGCGCGGGCGTCAAGCGGCTCCTTACCGAACTCGACCTCCACGACGTGACGTTGGTGGGGGAGTCCATGGGGGCGGTGCTCGCCCTGACCACCGCGGCCGATCTCCCGGAGCGGGTACGCCGCGTCGTCGCGGTGAACACGTACGACTTCCCCGGTGGGATCGCCCGGTCCAGTCTTCTCGCCCGTGTGGTGGTCGGCGGTGTCCTCACTCCGGGGGTGGGCCCGGTGGTCGCCGGCGTGGAGCCCAAGCCCGTCGTCCGCAGGATCCTGCAGGGCGGGCTGGTCGACAGGACCGCGCTGCGGGAGGACTACCTCGACGAACTCCTCCAGGTGGGTCGCCGCCCCGGCTACCCGAGCGTCGCCCGGGCCGTGTACCAGAGCCTGCCCAGCCTCATCGCCGCCCGCTCGCGCTACCCCGAGGTCAAGGCACCCGTCCACCTCGTCTACGGGGAGAAGGACTGGTCGCGGCCATCGGACCGGCAAGCCGACAAGGAGCTGCTGCCGGCCGCCGATTTCACGCAGGTGCCGGGAGCAGGCCACTTCATCGCCTTGGAACGGCCCGACCTGCTGGCCGACCTGCTGAACGCGGTGGCGTGACGGCCCCGAGAGCGGCGTAGTCACCCCCGTTCGGGTGTAGTGCGGGACGGGGACCAGGTTCGACCATGTGCCTGACAGCGTCGTGGCATGCAAAGGGGCAGCGCGTGGCAGAGATTCAGATCGAGTTCGATGTTCCGGCCGAGATGCGTGACGGCACCGTGCTGCGCGCCGATGTCTACCGCCCCGGGGCACGGGGCCGTGGCCGGTGCTGCTGAGTCGGCTGCCGTACGGCAAGCAGATGGCCCTGGCGATCGCCGTCCTCGATCCCCTGGCGGCGGCTCGGCGTGGCTTCATGGTGATCCTCCAGGACACCCGCGGCCGGTTCGCCTCCGAGGGGGAGTGGGAGCCGTTGACTTATGAGGAGAGCGACGGGTACGACACCGTGCGGTGGGCCGCCGCCCTGCCCGGTGCGAACGGCTCGGTCGGCATGCTGGGCGCCAGCTACTTCGGCAACATCCAGTGGATGGCGGCGCTGTCGAAGCCGCCAGAGCTGAAGGCGATCGCCCCGATGGTCACGTGGTCCGACCCGGACGACGGACTGTGGACACGCGGCGGCGCGATCGAACTCGGTACGACCGTGACCTGGTCGCTTCTGCACGGCGCCGACACCCTGATGCGCCGTCACCGCACCGACCCCGCCGCGCTCGTGGCCGGCGTCGGCGGGCTCGTGCGGGACGTCGACGGCCTCGCGAGCGGCGGCTACGCGGAGCTGCCCGCCGGACGGTTCCCCGCGTTCGCCCGGCACGACCTGCCCGAGCTGGGCTACGAGCGTTCCCGACGGGAGCCCGACTGGGCGCGTTCCTCCCGTGTCGCGGGCCGGCACGACGAGGTCGACCTGCCCACCTTCCAGGTCGGCGGCTGGTACGACATCTTCACCCAGGGCACGCTCGACAACTTCACCGCCATGCGCCGCGCCGGCCGGCCCGCCACGCTGATCATGGGTCCGTGGAGTCACGCCAACCAGCAGCACGTCATCGGCGACGTCAACTTCGGGTTCGGCGCGAACTCCGCCTTCATGGGCATGCGCGGACCCCTGCACGGCCTCCAGCTCGACTGGTTCCAGCGTACGATCGGCGACGGTGAGGCGCTGGAGCCGGACACGGGCAGGGTGTTGCTGTTCGTCATGGGCATCGACCAGTGGCGCGAGGAGACGGAATGGCCCCTGTCGCGGGCCGTGGACACGGACTTCCACCTGCGCGCCGACGGACGCCTGACGCAGGAGCCGCCCGCTGTCGCCGAGCAGGCCGAGGAGTTCACCTACGACCCCATGGACCCGGTGCCCACCACCGGCGGCGCGTTGCTGATGACCGACGAATTCCGTCCCGGGCCTCTCGACCAGAGGGACGTGGAGGCGCGCGAGGACGTCCTGGTCTTCACCACCGAACCCCTCGCCGAGGACGTCGAGGTGACCGGCCGCGTCAAGGCCGTGCTATTCGCCGCCACGGACGGACCTTCGACCGACTGGGTGGCACGCCTGTGCGACGTAGACGAGAACGGTGTCTCCCGCAATGTGGCCGACGGCATCGTGCGGGTGCGCGCGGCGACCCCGGGCGAGGCGGCCGAACACGTCGTGGACCTGTGGTCGACCAGCATCGTCTTCCGGACGGGGCACCGGATACGGGTCCAGATAACCTCCAGTAACTTCCCGCGCTGGGACCGCAACCTCAACACCGGCGAACCCGAGGAGAACGCGACCACGGCCCGAGTGGCCCGGCAGCAGGTCTTCCACGATCCCGCCCGGCCGTCCCGCATCGTCCTGCCCGTGGTGCCTCCAGCCTGACCGGGAGCGATGGGAGAGCCCGCCGATCCGTTGCTCCGGTGTGCAAGGGCGCGCCGGCCTAGCCATGTCGGCTCGGTCGAAGGGCGGCAGGCATCCTCCGGCGGAGGCGATGACCTCCCACGGACGCCTGCCCCTCGGCAAACGCCGCGGTGAAGGTTCCTCGGTCAGCAGACCGACCAGGTTCCGCTCGACCGGCCTGCGATGACGCGGCCGGATCCGGAGGCGGCGGCCATCCGGTCGAGTACGGCACCGAGGGCCTGGGCCAAGAGGGCACGAGTGACCCGCCTGCTCGATCTGATGCCAGAGTTGGCCACCGAACTACTCCAGCTGCTGGTCAAGGCCCGCTACGCCGCCCCCGATCCACTTCATCGACACCCTGCCCAAGACCCCCAGCGGCAAGACCCAGCGCTACCTGCTGCGCAACCGTCGGCGCACCGAACTCGCCGTCCCGGAGCCACGTTGACCGGCATGGAACCTCTGCTCGTCGAGCAACGCGGCACCGTCCGGTGGCTGCTGCTCAACCGCCCCGAGCGGCGCAACGCCCTCGACATCACCACCAGTTCCTGGAGCTGCACGAGCGGGGCTACAACCCGGTCGACTTCCTGGCCGACGTGTCGGCCCGCTTCAGCCGCATCGCGGCCTGCCCGAAACCATGGGTCGCGGTGGTGCATGGTCACGCTGTCGCTGGGGGCCTCGAACTGGCGCTGGCCTGCGATGTCGTCGTCGCCGTCGACACCACCCTCATCGGCGACGGTCACCTCAACCGGCGGCTGGTACCGGCCGGCGGATCAAGCGTCCGGCTTCCCGGTGCGGTCGGACGCGGACTTCGGAGGCGATGATCCTGTGGCCGATGACCATGGTCATGACCCGCCGTCTCGGCCGTCGCCGCAGACGAACCGGCCCGGCACCGGCTCGTGTGCCCATCCCCGCGCGACGAGCCGCTTGAGTTTGCACCGCACGCCCTCGGTCTTCGCCGGAACCACCTCCACCCCCAACAAGGCGGTGATCCCACGGCAGTTCAGTGGCTGGCCGCCAGCAGCACGGCGTTCGGCCAGCAGGTCCATGACCTGCTGATACTCCGGCTCCAGTTCCTCGGCCGACAGCCCCTCCCAGCCTGCGTTCCGCCCCGGTCGTCCCACACCTCGCCGACCCGCCTGCGGGCGATCAGCCACTCATCCCACTCCGACCGCGCCGCCTCCGGCTCGGCCTGCAACTCCTCCACCCGCTTCCGGGCCGCACATTCCCGCTCTTCCAGCCGCCCCAGCACCGACGCCATCACGCACCTCCAGCCGGGCTGCTGTCCTCGACGTCCGTGTGCGGTGCGGCGCTTGGTGTGTCCCACGCGCGGCTGCCGGCAGCCCTTCCTCGAGTAGATGCCCGGAGTGTTTGAGCGTCACCAGCGACGCACGGCCCGTCTGACCAGGTAAGTCAAGGCTGTGGTGAAGGAGTTGGCCAGCCGGGCGGGATCTCGTTTGCTGGCGATACTCCCGTTGCCCACCGGGCGGACGTCCCGCGTGATCGGCGTCGAGAACTTCGCTCTGCGCCGGCGGCACCGCTATGCCACCGTGGTGATCGACGCCGAGACCTATGAGCGGATCGACGTGCTGCCCGACCGCACCGCCGACAGGCTGGAAGCTTGGCTGCGCGAGCTTCCGGGCGTCGAGGTCGTGTGCCGTGACGGCTCCGTCACGTCCCCGGAGAGCGCGAAGAAACGCTCGACGCGGGCGCGGTTGCTGGGGAAGGCGTCCTCCAGGGCGTCCACGGCGTCGGCCCAGTCGGCGGGCAGGGTCACATCGTGCCGGCCAGGTACCACGGCGCGATACAGGTCGTGCTCCTGGACGAACTACAGCGAGTCAGCGACGCCCACCTTCTCGAACAGCCCGCGCAGCGTGTACGGCTGGACTTCCAGGCCGACTCCGGACAGCTGGTGCAGCGCCGTCTCGAACTCGAAGCGGCCTCGTCGAAAGGAGGTGGCGCAGCCGCCGGGGACGTTGTGGCGCTCCGCCAAAAGGGTGCGCAGTCCGTCGAAGTCCGTCGTCGTGGTTACTGTTCGGCGGCCTCTCGGGTGATCTGCTCGAACTGGGCGCCCATGGCCTCGCCGAGCGCCTGGGCGGCGGAGAGCGGGCGCACCATCACCGTGAACTCGTCGATCTTCCCGTCGTCGTCGAAGTGCAGGAAGTCGCATCCCTGGAGCTGCTTGCCGGCGACAGTGGCGGTGAAGACGAAGGCGTGATCGCGGCCGTCGGAATTGGCGATCTCACGGATGTAGGTGAAGTCCTCGAAGACCCGGAGCACGCCGCGCAGGATCGCCGCGGTGATCGCCTTGCCCGGGTACGGCTTGAAGGTGACGGGGCTGGTGAAGACGACGTCGTCGGCCAGCAGAGCGGCCACGGCGTCCAGGTCGCCGCTCTCGACGGCCTTGCGAAAGGGATGCATGAGCCCACCTAATGATCAACAATTTGAATAGGTGTGATGACAATAGAGGGCAGGACGCACCTTAGTCTACGAGGGGAGAGCTCACTATCAGTCACTTCTTTGACTAATCACAACACTGCTAGCGTGTTCCCATGGCTTTGCGGAACGCGGTGATGGCCGCGCTGTTGGAGGGCGAGGCATCCGGGTACGACCTCGCGAAGGCGTTCGACGCGACGGTCGCCAACTTCTGGATGTCGACGCCTCAGCAGCTCTACCGGGAGCTGGATCGCATGGAGGCCGAAGGACTCGTCACGGCCCGCGTCGTCGAGCAGAAGCGCCGCCCCAACAAGCGACTGTTCTCCTTGACGGAGGCCGGGCGGAAGGCCGTCCACGCCTACACCGCCGAGCCCTTGGTCAAACCGGCGGTGATCCGGGACGAGTTGCTTGTCAAGGTGCAGTGCCTGGACGCGGGCGACATGGAAGCGGTCCGGACCGCCATCACCGAGCGCATGGAGTGGGCCACCGCCAAGCTGGCCCGCTACGAGCGGCTCCGGCAGCGCCTGCTCGACGGGCGCTCCGAGGAGGCGTACTTCGCCGAGGCCGAGCGCATCGGCCCGTATCTCACCCTGCTGCGCGGGATGTCGTTCGAGCGGGAGAACCTCCAGTGGGGGGACATGGCGCTGCGCAGGCTCGAACAGCGCACAGCGGCACTGCGGGCCGACGGCTGACCGCGACGATCCCACCTGCACGATCGGTCAAGAATGAGGGGGTGGGGCGGTCGTGCCCGACTCCACCCCTCACCGGTCGTCGGACTATGCCCGGGCGAGGAGCGGCTGCGGTTCCTCGTCGGCGGGAATGCGATGGAGTCCCTTGCGGTCGTAGAACCGGGTCACGCCGAAGCCGAAGAGGCCGGCGACCGCGAGTCCCACGCCCAGCATCACCCAGCCCCGGGTCAGACCCGCGTCGGCCTGGGCGTCGTAGTAGAGGATCGAGCGGACGGCGCCCGTGATCTGGCGCAGGGGCTCGAACTCGCCGAGGACGCGGTAGAAGCCGGGGAGGGCCTGGAGAGGGACCGTGGCGCCGGACGTCGGTACCGCCATGGCGATGTAGAAGATCGTGATGAACAGCATCCCCGGCGTGCCGAACACAGCGAGCAGTCCGAGCCCGCCGATGCCGACAACCGCGATCGTGCACACGGAGAAGAGCCACAGCAGGGGCAGGTGAGAGGCGTCCATGCCCATGATGCCCACCGCACCGGCCAGGGCCAGGCTGCCCATGAGCAGGGACAGACCGATCATGAGCGTGCTACTGATGGCCAGGGTCTGGACGCGAGTCGCGCGCAGCAGCGGGTTGTGGACCCGCAGCGGGCCCATGTCGCTGTGGGTGTAGCCGAGGGCGTGGTCCACCTGGCCGCTGATGACGTTGGCGGCGAGCATGCCGCAGACGACGAGGACGAGGGAGAAGTAGAAGGCACTCAGACCGAGGCCGCTGTGCGAGTCGAGCGGATGCCCGTCCTCGATCTGCACCACGGCCGGGTCGGCCAGCAGCAGGCGCGCGGCAGTGGGCAGCTGGGCCCGCGCGGCCTCGGCCTGAGCGGTCAGCTCTTCACCCACCTGCGCGGAGGCCGACTGCGCGGCCGTCGTCGTGGCCTGCCGCGCCATGCTCGACCCCACGCTGCCGGCGGACTGGTTGGTCAGCACGGTGAGTGTCGGGCGGACGGGGCTGCCGGCCACCCCGGGGCCGGTGAGGGCGGCGACAGTGGCGGTGAAGTCGCGGGGCACGACGAGCGCGCCGAACAGCTTGCCCTTGCCCAGTTCCTCCTTCATCTCCTCCTCGTCCATCAGCTTCCAGTCGATCCTGTCTCCGCCCTGGGGCGACTTCTTGATCGACTGGGTGATCTGTGCACCGAGGTCGGTCTGCTTGCCACCGACCTTCGACCCCTCATCGGCGCTGACAAGGCCGACGGGCAGCTTGTGCAGGTGACCGGCAGGGTCGATGTTGGCGCCGACGTAGAACACCGTGAACAGCAGTGCCACGAAGCCCACGATGACGCCGTTGACGGTCCACAGACGCTTCGCGCGCAGGACGCGGAAGGGGTGGGCGTTACTCATTTCCAGCTCCGGTACGAGGAAGAGGGAAGTGCGGCAGGAGGAGCCGCCGGCGTCGTCGCGGGCAGAGCCTCATCCGGCTGAGGAGGTGTCCCCGGTGGACGCGGCCACCGGAAGCAGGGCCGGCCGCTTGGCCTGGCGGCCGTCGCCGGAGGAGCGGCCACGCAGGCGGCGGCCGATCCAGGGGCCGAGGAAGGTGCCGGCCCAGCGCAGTTCGGCACCGACAGCCCTCCAGGCAGAGCGGTCTGTCCCTGTGACCGGAAGGGGACGGGTCCATGCGTCGTCGCTGCCCGGCAGACCGAGCGCCTGGGCCACGGCAGCCGCGATGCGCGTGTGTCCCAGCGGGCCGGCGTGCAGCCGGTCAGCACTCCACAACCGCGGATCGGTCGCCGCCGCGTGCGCGGCCGTCTCCGCCACCACCACGCCGTGGCGGTCGGCGGCCTCCCGGATGCGCGCGTTGAGTGCGAGAACACGGTGACCGATCGGGCGGGCCAGCGGCGTGATACGCCCGACGTCGGGAAACATCAGGGTCGCGACGGTGGCGCCCTGCGCGGTGAGGGCGGCGAACATCGCCTCTACGTGGCCGGCCACCTCGTCGAGGTCGCAGCCCGGGCGCAACACGTCGTTGACCCCAGCCACCACGGTGGCGAGGTCGGGCCGCATCGCGAGAGCCGGAGCCAGCTGCTCGGCGCGTACCTGACCGGCCTTACGGCCGCGCACCGCGAGGTTGGCGTAGAGCAGGCCGGGGCTGTGGCGGGCGACCTGCTCGGCGAGCCGGTCCGCCCAGCCTCGAAGACCACGGACGTCGTCGCCGTCCCCGAGCCCCTCGGTGTGACTGTCGCCCAGGGCGACATAGCGCAGATACCCACTGCTCGACACGGGGCCGACCGCCTCTCGTCAACGCTGCTGATGGAAGTGGCACACGGCCATCGCTAAACAACTAGGCACCTAGTCGCATTGTTGAATATGACGATAGCTGCGGGCTCACCTTCCTGCAAAGTGACGCCGCTCAGGCGGGAGCTGAGGTCGTCGAGGGCGGTCCACCGCCACGGTCTGCGCCGGCCCCTGAGCGCCCGGGTCTTCAACGGCATGCGCAACGAGGACGCGGTCGGCTTCACCACCGCCCGCCGTTTCGCGCCGAACCGCCCGTACCGGGTCACCTTCAACGGTGGCGTCCACGGCCCGGGCGACAACGCCTACTGCCAGGCCGCCATGTCCCCGGCTCACCTCCGGCTCTTAAGAGCCGGGGACGGAGTTCACCCGGCCGATCCGGCCGGGCGGGCCCCGTCGGGGGGGCAGCCGAGGGAAATAGCGACCGACATGGTCCTTGTGTTCGCCTGCAGCGCCTCCGGCCCGGATTCGCGTCCGTAGCCGGACTGCTTGACGCCCCCGAAGGGCACGGCGGGATCGAGCATGGCCCAGTCGTTGACCCAGACGATGCCGGCGTCCAGTCGCGCGGCGACGCGGTGGGCGCGCGCCAGGTCGGACGTCTGCAGACCGGCGGCGAGTCCGTACGGCGTGCCGTTCGCCAGCGCGATCGCCTCTTCCTCGGTGTCGAGGGGCTGAACCGTCAGCACCGGGCCGAAGATCTCCTCCTGGACGGTGCGGGCGTCGTTGTCCAAGCCGGCGATGACGGTGGGCTTGTAGTAGTAACCGCCGTTGAGTTCCATGCGCTCACCGCCGACGACGATGCGGCCGCCGTCCTCGATGGCCGCTTTCACGAAGCGCTCGACGTTTGCCACGTGCCGCTCGCCGGCCATCGGCCCGACGACGGTGGCCGGGGCGAAGGGGTCGCCGACGGGGACGCCGGAACCGCGTCGGCGAGGATGCCCAGTGTGGTGTCCGCCCGGTCGACGCGGTGTCCAGTTCAGCCGGCGCGGTGGCGGAGTCCGTCGAGGAGCAGATCGAGCATGCGGCCCGCGCGGTCGCGCAGCCCCTTGTCGGTGGTGATCAGCAGGATGCCGCCGAGGCTGAAGCCGACGTCGAGAGGGTCGACGTCGGAGCGCAGGACGCCCGCCTCGGCCCCGGCCTTCAGCAGCGTGCTGATGGCCGTGCTGATCCGGTCCAGGCTCTCGGCGAACGGGTCCGAGTCACCGGAGGCGATGACGGCCTTCAACGCGTCCGCCATGCCCTGCTTGGTGGCCAGATAGTCGATGAACCGGTCCATCCACATCCGCATCGCCTGGTCGGGCGGGTACTGAGCCAGCAGTTCCTCGGCGCTGTCGCAGACCCGCGCGACCTCGTTGCGGTATGCGGCCTCAAGCAGGGCCTCCCGGGTGGGGAAGTGCCGGTACAGCGTGCCGATGCCCACACCGGCCTCTTTGGCGATGGCCTCGAGGGACGCGTCCGTGCCCCGCTCGGAGAAGGCGCGTACGGCCACGTCGAGCAGGCGCTGCCGATTGCGGCGCGCGTCGGCACGCAGTCCGCGTGTGTTGCCGGTCACAGCATTCCTTCCTCCTGGACAATCGGAGGCGCCTCCGTTTAAAGTTCAAGCAAAGCGGAGGAGCCTCCGATTTTTTGATCGTAGCAAACCGGGAGCACGTGCCGACATGACCACGAGCACACGCATCACCACCCCCTTCCACGCCGGATCCACGGCCGCCGATGTCATCGCGGGCACGGATCTCACCGGCCGCCGCGCCGTCGTCACCGGAGCAGCCTCCGGCATCGGCGTGGAGACCGCCCGGGCGCTCGCCGGGGCCGGCGCGCAGGTCGTCCTCGCCGTGCGGGACACGGCCGCCGGCCGCCGCACCGCGGAGGACATCAAGAGCACCACCGGCTCCGAGGGTGTGACGGTCGCCTCCCTGGATCTGACCGATCCGGCGTCCGTCGAGGCGTTCGTGACCGCATGGCACGGGCCGCTGCACATCCTCGTCAACAACGCGGGCGTGATGGCGACTCCGGAGACCCGGACGACACAGGGCTGGGAGCTGCAGTTCGCCACCAACCACCTGGGGCACTTCGCCCTCGCCACCGGGCTGCACGGCGCTCTCGCGGCGGCCGGCGGTGCGCGCGTGGTGTCGGTGAGCTCCAGCGGACACCTCTTCTCACCCGTCGTCTTCGACGACCTCCACTTCACCGAGCGGCCCTACGACCCGTGGCTCGCCTACGGGCAGTCCAAGACGGCCAACGTGCTGTTCGCGGTCGAGGCCGGCCGACGCTGGTCCGACGACGGGATCGCGGTCAACGCGCTGATGCCCGGCGGGATCCGGACCAACCTGTCGCGTCATGTCGGGGACACCGAGATGGCGCAGTTCGGGGCCCACCTCCAGGCCCTGATCGGCGAGGGAACGCAGCCGCCCGAGCTGTCCCTCAAGACGGTGGAGCAGGGGGCCGCGACCTCGGTGCTGCTGGCCGCGTCACCCGTGGTCGACGGCGTCACCGGCCGGTACTTCGAGGACTGCGACGAGGCCGAACCGCACCGGCCCGGCACCAACACCGGGGTCGCCGCGCACGCCGTGGACCCGGAGGCGGCCGCACTCCTGTGGCAGGTCTCCGAGTTGCTCCTGGCCTGACCTCCCATTCCATCAACTCCCTTTCCCCACTGGAAGGTTCTCGTGTCCAAGACCTGGTTCGTCACCGGCTCGTCCCGCGGCTTCGGCCGCTCGTTCGTCGAAGCCGCGCTGGATCGCGGAGACAAGGTCGCCGCGACCGCACGGAACACGGAGTCCCTGACGGACCTCGCGATCGCCTACGGCGAGCAGTTGCTCGCACTGCCCCTTGACGTCACCGACAAGACCGCCGCGTTCGACGCGGTCCACAAGGCCCACGCGCACTTCGGCCGACTGGATGTCGTCGTCAACAACGCCGGCTACGGCCACTTCGGCATGGTCGAGGAGCTGACCGAGGCGGAGGCGCGCGACCAGATGGAAACGAACTTCTTCGGCGTGCTCTGGGTCACCCAGGCCGCGCTGCCGCTGCTGCGCACCCAGGGCGGCGGCCACATCGTCCAGGTCTCCTCCGTCGGCGGCGTGCTCTCCTTCCCGAGCCTCGGCGTCTATGCCGCCTCCAAGTGGGCGGTGGAGGGGCTGTCCGAGGCCCTGGCCGCTGAGGTCGCCGGGCAGAACATCAAGGTCACCCTGGTCGAGCCCGGCCCCTATCCCACCGACTGGCCTGGTGCCTCCGCGGTCAACTCCGAGCCCGACCCGCTCTACGACGGAGTCCGCCAGGCCCTGGCCGAGGGCCTGGACCTGTCCGACATGGGCGATCCGAAGGCCGTCGGTCCCGCCCTGCTGACGATCGTGGATACCGAGAACCCGCCGCTGCGGGTGTTCTTCGGCAGGCCGCCGATCCAGCTGGCCAACGACCACTACGCGCGCAAGCTGGCCACCTGGGCCGAGTGGGAGCACGTCTCCCTCGCAGCCCACGGCTGACCCCATGGCATTCATGGCCCAGGGCACTTTCCAGCCAAGTACTTGAACTTTCAAGATCTACTACTCGACCATCTGCCTCTCGGAGGAACCAATGGCACGCACCACACTCAGACACTGGAAGCGCCGGCTGATCGTCGGCGTTGCCGCCGCCGCCCTCGTGGGCGTCGGAGGCCCGTACGTCTACATCAACTACATCCAGGACGACCCACCAGCCGCGCTGTCACTCGACAGTCCACCGGCCACGCCGGAGAGCACCTCCGGCTCCGGCTCCGGCCGGCAGGCGGGGGAGGGCGTCGAGGGTGGGTGGCGGGTGGGCAGCGGCTCGCAGGCCGGCTACCGCGTCGACGAGGTGCTCTTCGGCCAGAACGTCACGGCCGTTGGCCGTACCGAAGAGGTCACCGGAGAGCTGGAGATCGAGGGCACCCGGGCTGTCGGCGGGAGCTTCACCGTCGACCTGGCCTCGGTGGAGAGCGACTCCGACCAACGCGACAGCCAGTTCCGCGGCCGGATCATGAACACCGAGCGGTACCCGAACGCCGTCTTCAAGCTCACCGACCCCGTGGACTTCGGCTCGGTGCCGGACGTGAACGAACAGGTCACCGGCGAGGCCACGGGGGATCTGACCATCCATGGCGAGACCAATTCCGTCACGTTCGACCTCACCGCCCAGCGCACCGCCGACGGCTTCCGCGTGAACGGCTCGATCCCCGTCACCTTCGCCGACTACGGCATCGACGCACCGAACTTCGGCGGGATCACCGTCGAGGACGAGGGGACCGTCGAGTTCCTCCTCGCCTTCAGCCCCGCGTGATTCCGCCGCCCGCAGCCACCACGTAACGCATCGCTCATCACACCCGTATTGGAGAACACCGTCATGAGCAAGACCCACTTGTCCAGGAGGACCGTCGCCGCTCTGCTGGCCACGGCGACCATCGGATCCATGGCCGGATTCGTGCCCGCCGCCACGGCGTCCGCTCCCGACTCCTCCCTGACCGTCGCGGACTCCCGGCAGGCGAACCCCCACGCCGAGGAGCGCAACAAGCGCGTCGCCGTCCACGTGCTCAGGCAGCTCTTCGAGGAAGGCAACCTCAGCGTCGCCGACCAGTACATCCGTGCGGACTACATCCAGCACAACCCGATGGCCCCCGACGGCCGGGAGGCCATCAAGAACTTCATCCGCGACTGGACCGCGCAGTTCCCGGACCACGTGTACAACGTCAAGCGGGTCCTCGCCCAGGGCGACCTGGTCATGGTCCACTCCAACCCGGTCTACGAGCCGGGCACCCGCGGTTCGTCCGTGGTCGACATCTTCCGCTTCGACAAGAAGGGCATGATCGCCGAGCACTGGGACGTGGTCCAGGACGTACCGGCGACCACCGTCAACGGCAACGACATGTTCGGCACGGTCAGCCGGCCGCGCACCAATCAGCCCGGCCCTCGCTGGATGACCCCCTTGAGCCAGAAGGTGGCCACCGCCTACTTCGACACACTCCTCGTCGACAAGAACCCCGACGCGGTCAGGTACCTGACGCCGGAGTACTACCAGCACAACCCCACCATCCCCAACGGCTCGGCCGGCCTGCGCGAGCAGTTCACCAACTTCTTCCAGCAGTTCCCGAACCTGATCGTGGAACGCAAGCGCGTCATCACCGAAGGCGACCTCGTGGCGATCCACGCCCACTACCGCCTCAACCCCGAGGACCGCGGCCAGGCCGTCGTGGACATCTTCCGCGTCGGCAAGCACGGCAAGATCCTCGAGCACTGGGACTCCGTCCAGGACGTGCCGTCGACCCCGCCCCTCAACGACAACACCATGTTCTGAGCCCGTTCCGCCACGAGGGCTTGCCATAAGGCGCTGTTTCTGTTGGTGGCCGGACCTTCAGCCGTTAGTCATTTGAGCCGAACAGGGGTGGTCCAAGCTGAGCGGCGAAACAGATCGCATTTTCCCTCGCCCATCCTCCACTTGGGGCAATGGTGGGCGCGGATGCCTTCGTATGTGGACCCGCCTCCAGCAGCATGAACAGGTGAAGCAGACGGGTGGTGGGTACGAACCAGCTGAAACGTTCGACGAGATCCAGGCCAGCGTCGGGAAGCGCCTGGACGACGTAGCCAAAATCCTCGCCGGTGCCCTGGTCACGGTGGCCGGAATCATGACCGCGCTCGGGCTGACGAGCGATCTCGTCTTCGTGGCACTCAACAACGAGTCCTGGCCCATCTATGTGGCCTCACTCTGCGCCATCCTGGCGATCGTCTGCAGCATCGTGGCACTGCTCATCCACCCGACCAAGAGGGGCAACCTGTGGGAGACCGTCGTACTGGTGGTCGGAGTGATTCTCTACATGGTCGCCCTGAGCGTGGCGGTCGTCGGCGCGGCCAAGGCAGCCGGCGGGAACGGCCGACCGACGATTAGCAACGTCGAACTCGATGGACCGAGGTCGAGCCTCAGGCTTAAATTCGACGTACGGGCAGACGGCGTTGATTCATGGGCGAGTGTCGGCGTCTATGTCGTCGCCGTGGATGCTGACGGGGAATCTCTCAATACCCGAGACCAAGAGCCCTACTCCAGCAGCCTGAGGCCCGACGACAAGGGCAGGATCGAACAGCACGTAAGCATCCCGATCTCCGCAGCACGAGACGCCTGGGGCCTCGAAATCAACGCGATCAACGCCAGCGGTACCGACGAATGTGAGGCCCCGGCGGTGCATGGATCCGCGTGTACGACAATCCAGCTTCCTTGATCACGTTCTTCCTAGACGTCGGCCAATCGGCGGTATCCGATGAGGGCCGCAGCTATGGCGACGAAGGCGAGGAAGTGTTCGGCCTTGCGTTCGTAGCGGCGGTGCAGGCGCCAGCATCCGGCTAACCAGGATACTGTCCGTTCGACGACCCAGCGGTGGCGGCCCAGACGCTGCGAAGACTCGATGCCCCTGCGGGCGATGCGGTGCCGGATCCCTCGTTTGCGGAGCCATCGCCGCAGGTGGTCGTAGTCGTAGCCTTTGTCCGCGTGGAGCTTGGCCGGGCGTCGGCGTCGCGGCCCGCAGCGGGAGCGAACGGGCGGGCCGCTCCCACGTGTCCGGGCTCAGCGACTGCTGGGGCTGGAGCTGCTGGTCGTAAGACGTCGCCACGAAGAAGGCCCAGGTCAGTGACCTGGGCCTTCTTGCTGCATGTGGTGATCACTTGTGAGGCAAGCTCCAGGTGAACAAGGCGGTCGTCGAACGGCCCGCGCGGGGATGTGCTGTGTGCGCTCGGGGTGTTCAAGGTGGCGACCACCGACCGGATGCAGCGGCGGGCTTCGCCGCACCTGACCTTGCGGCACACTCTGAGATCGCATCTGCGGGGCAGGGCGCGGCGGTTCCTCGACGGAACATCCGCAGGCGAGGCATAGGGTCAGCCGGTGCGCAAGACGTCCAGCGCCATCAGGGCCACGTGCAACGCGGTGCGCTGTTCGCCGGATTCGAGGTCGCAGTCGAGCAGGCGCTCGATGGTGCGCAGGCGTTGGTAGAACGTCTCGCGCGACAGACCGCCGCGGCGGGCGGCGCTGGTTTTGTTGCCGGCGACGTCGAGGTAGTGGCGGAGGGTCGTCAGCAGGTCGGTGCCGTGTCGGGCGTCGTGATCGAGGAGGCGGCCGAGTCCTCGTTCGGCGTATTCCTGGATCCGGGTGTCCTCGCGGAGCGCGTACAGCAGGCGGCGCAGGTCGACATCGCGGAGTTCGTGGAAGGAGCGGCCCGGGGGGAGAGGCTGGTCGGGCGGGGTGGCCTCGGCCACGCGGCTCGCCTGATGAAAGGAACGGGGGGTGTCAGTGAGGAGGTCGACCTCCGAGCCGACGCTCACGACGGTCCGCGGGGACAGGTCGCGCGCCACGTGGCTCAGCCGTTCGACCGCGGGTTGCCAGGGGTGTGAGGGGCTCAGAGCGAGCAGTACTCCCAGGCGGCCGGGGGTCAGTTCGCCGATGAGCGCCGGGATTCCCGTGGCGTGCAGGACTTGGGAGAGGCGGGCCTCGGCTTGCGTTGTGGTGTCCTTTGCGGGGAGGTCCACCACGACCGTGAGGAAGCGGCTGTTCTCGGTGGGCAGGCCCAGTGCGGCCAGCCGGGCGCAGGCGTCCGCTGCGGAGCGGTGGCGCTGCTCGACGAGGTCGCGCAGAGCGTTGCGGTGCGCGGTGCTTTGCGCGGCGCGAGGACCGGCAGCAGGAGCCCGAACGGAACGCCCAGCAACAGGTTGCCGCCGATCTGCTTCACGGCGTCCCGCAACGCGGGCTGGTCCAGGTAAACCTGGAGCGAGCGCCCCGGGTGCAGGTTGGTGTGGGCCAACGCCACCGAGGCAGGGGAGGGCTGCAGGGTCAACCGGGCCAGCACGACGGCGAGTACCACCATGAACGCGAAGGCGAACAGCATCGCCAGCACCCGGACGGGAAAGGGCAGGGGGGGCCGCCCATGCCGGGCAGGCCGCGATCCGCGCTTGGACTTACCGGATACCTTGGGCTTGTTGGTGCCCAGGCGTAGAGCGGCGTGCGGACTTGCGACTGTACGGGCCATGCTGTCCTCCAGTCGTCAACTTTCCTGCACAGCAAGGCAGTTCACACGTGATCGGTTCGAGATTGCCGCCGCCTGCTCGGGACGGGGCCGGGATCGTCAGCCCACCGCTGGTGCAGCGGGATGAGCGGCTTCCTGGATATCGCGTAGGGGCAGTGCAAGAGCCTCGGCGAGTTCCGCCAGCTCCTTCTCGGTGGGCCGCACGGGACCGCGGGCGCCGTCCTCGGCGAAGACGCGGATCCGCGGCGTACGAATGCCTGTACGGTCGGCGAGCGCTTGCGCGTTGAGGCGCCTGCGTCGCATGGTCTGTTGCAGCAGCTGTGAAAGTTCGTCCATTCCGTTCGCCTGCCCTGGGCCAGCTGGTTCAGCCATCGCCATACGGGTGGCTCTGAGGATCGGCCAGCTGGTCGGTGATCCGCGCGGGCGGACTGTCCGGATCAGCATGGGCGGCGGCTCGGCAAGTCGGGTGGCAGCAGGGCAAGGATGGGCGCGCGCTCTCCTGTACTGGGCTGAGAGCGCCTGGCCGCCCTCCACCTGCGAGCCGCGGCACCGCCGGCCCCCCCCGTCAGCCCCGGACGACACGGGGTAGATCCCTGGTCCGCTGCCACGGCTCACCGCAGCTCCCGAATGCCATGGACTAGGCCAGGCAGAGGAGGTGGGGGCTCACGGCCGAGGCGTGGCCCCCACCTCTGCCCCGTAGCCGACCGCTCGGTAGCCGAGCGCCGCTTTCGACGTGGCCGTGGGAGCAGATGAGCCCGGCGGCCTATCCTCGGCCGGCGAGTTTGGTTCGGAGACGGGCGAGGGTGCGGCTCAGGATGCGGGAAACGTGCATCTGCGAGATCCCGAGTTCCTTGCCGATGGCACTCTGCGTCATGTCGGCGGCGTACCGGAGGGCGAGGATCTTGCGCTCGCGGGCCGGCAGAGCGGCGATGAGGGGCTTGAGTGCGTGCAGGTCCTCGACCTTCGCCAGGTCCGGGTCCGTGTAGCCGACGTGGTCGGCGAGGGTGTCCTCGGAGCTCTCGGCGTCGCTCGGAAAGTCGAGAGACGCTGTTGTGTAGCCGTTGGCGGCGACCAGTCCTTCGACGACATCGTCTTCGTCCAGGTTCAGGTGCCGGGCGAGTTCGGGCACGGTGGGTGCGCGGCCGTGGGTCTGCTCGAGGTGCGTCACAGCCTTGGTGAGGTCCAAGCGCAGTTCCTGCAGGCGGCGCGGGACGTGCACGGCCCAGCTAGTGTCACGGAAGTGCCGCTTGATCTCGCCGATGATGGTGGGCATGGCGAAGGTGGGGAACTCGACGCCGCGGTGCAGGTCGAACCGGTTGATCGCTTTGATCAGCCCGATGGTGCCAACCTGAATTACATCGTCGTACGACTCGCCGCGCACCCCCATGCGGCCGGCGGCAAAGCGCACCAGGGCGAGATTGAGCTCCACCAGGGAGTTGCGCACGTAGGAGTACTCCGGTGTGCCCTCTTCCAGCGAGTCGAGCCGCGCGAACAGCGTCTTGGACAGCGCTCGCGCGTCAGCTGCGTCGACGTGGGCCGGGTCGGGCAGGGGCGGCAGGTCCTCCAGGCCCGGCACGACCGCATGCGCGGCGCCCGGGCCGGTGGTATGTCGCTCCGCATACGAAATCGTGCGGACTGGATTGCTGGTGGTCACAGTCGCCATCGTCGCTCCCGAAACGAGAAAGGGCGCCCCGTGGGCGGAGCGCGTCGTGGCTTGGCTGATACCCGCTAATGATCGTGATATTCCTGTGACTTGACTCTCCGTGATGAATTCTCAGGTAACACCGACCCTGCGCTACTGCATCCGGGAGCCCCAGCCGGCAGTACCTGCTGGGATGTGTGCCGATTGGGCAGATGGCGGAAAGGGTGTCCATCCGCAAACTCGGGGTAACAGAACCTGTGCCCCTGGCGGACGGGCCGGCGCGTTGCCAGTTCTGGACTGGGGCCGACGGCGGCCCACGACTGCGGCGTGGTTTCACGGCAGCCACAGCTCGGGGCTTCCCGCCGGTGCACGACCGTACGCCCATGGGCCGGTGCGGCGTTTGACCTGTGGACACGAGGGTGGCACAGGACTGCTGCGGGTTTATTCCGGCCGCAGCCGATGAACGGAGGCGAACGGTGACGACCGCCGAGCGTGAGCCAGCACAGGACCCGCCAAGGGCGGTGTATCAAGTCGCAGCCGCCGTGGCCACAGCGGCACCGCGTGATATGCCCGCCCGGTTGTGCGAGACATTCCAACAGGCGCTGGGCGCCGACGGCGTAACCGTGTCACTCCTGCCGCACACGGAGCGGTGGCAGTTGCTCCACGCCACGACCCCGTTCGCGTTGCACGGCGAGGAGGGCCAGTTCACCCTGGGCGACGGGCCCACGGTCACCGCTTCCGCCGACGGGCGCACCGTCCTGGTCCCCGACGTGCAGGGAGACGTCTGGCAGCTGACGGCGCCACTGGCCGAGCGGCTGCCCGGCGTGCGCACCGTACTGGCATTGCCTCTGGGCAGGCGCAACCTCCAATTGGGTGTGATCACCCTCTACTTCGCCCGCCCGCACGCACTCGCGCACGAACAGGTCGAGTACGCCCAGCACGCTGCCCAGCTCGCGGTCGCGCCGTTCCTCCGCGCCCAGGAAGCCGTCCTGGCAGAAGACGATGGCAGCGGGCCGACGCCCGTCGAGCCGTGGACCACCGTCTACCAGGCGGTCGGCATGCTCGCCGCTCGCCTGGGCTGCCCCGTCCACGATGCACTGGACCTGTTGCGCGCACGCAGCGTCACCCAGTCACAGTCGTTGCCAGAGGTGGCCGCGGACCTGCTCAACGGCCGCGAAGGGCCCGGACGATGATGTGGATCCCGACGGCAGAGTGCCTGCCTGGCTTCAGATGGCCAGGACCGCACGCACTCTCTTGCCGCCGCCGCTGACCGGAGCGATATCGAAGCGCTGTGCCAGACAGCGCACCATGGCCAGGCCCCGCCCGCCCTCGCTCTCGGCCATCACCGAACGCATGCGGGGCTGTCCCGGATTGTCGTCGTAGACCTCGACGGTCACCTGTTGGTCGGACACCTGCAGGCGCAGGCGGCAGGCGCTGTGGCCATGCCGGGTGGCGTTCGTGACCAGCTCGGACACGATGAGCGTTGCGTCGTCGATGTGGCCGGCATCGACCCGCGTCATCCGGTGGCGGGAACGAGCGAGAAAGTCCGAGGTCAACTTCCGTGCCCTTCCCGCCGATGCGGCCTCGTCCGGCAGCAGGTACTCCACTCGTACGGAACGCCGATGGGTACGCCGATGCGTACGCATGGCGGATCACTTCCCCTCCTGGGTCACCCGGCATCTCCGCGGTCTGGCCGCTCGCCGGAGCCGCGGCATCTCTTGCGCGGCCAATCCCCCGACTCCTGATGCCCCGTACTGGTGATCGCCAACCGCGGCAGGCCGGCGGGCCGACACGACGGCAACCGCACGCCGCCGCCCTAGGGCTGGCCTGAGCTGGTGATATGACGCAAACGGGGTAGCAAGAGCATTGCTCGCCGACGGATCGGGTAACGGGAGGCGAACCCCACTGCAGGGAGGAGGCGCATCTCATGACACCGCCCCAGGACGTCGTCGAGGTGATCCTCAACGACCACCGGATGATGGAAGACCTGCTCCGACTGACCCGGATTATCGAGGCCGACCGCCAGGCCGCGCTGAACGACTTCGCACACCTGATGATCGCGCACGGCGAGGCCGAGGAAACTTCGGTGCGTCCCGTGCTCATGCCCTTCGAGGACACTGACACTGTCGAACGCATCGAGGCAGCACGCCGGGAGGCCCTCAAGGTCCTCCTCGCCGTCCTGGAGGTACGCGAGATCGGCTCCGCCCAATGGGACTGGCGGCTGAAGCAGCTGGCCTTGGTCACCGCCCGCCACATCGACGAGGAAGAACGCACCCTCGTCAACCGGGCATGCGAAAGCCTGAGCCGGCAGAGTCGGGCGGAACTCGGAACCGACTTCGCCAGGACACGCGCCGACCTGCTTGGGGCGCGCTGCGGCAGCGTCGTCAATGTTCATCGCATGGTTCACGGCGACGCGCCCGCGTGAGGTTCGGGTTCACAACGCGCCCCCCAGCGACAGAACGAGTACCGCCGCCTAGAGAACAGACACACGACAGGGGCCGCCATGGACACGAACCTGGACACCTTCCTCGCTCAGGTCGCGGAACGCGCAGGCTACGACGGGCCGCCACAGGCGGCCAGGGCCGTCCAGAACGTGCTGGAGGTCCTCGGCGCTCACCTGGTAGGGGACGACCGCACCGATCTGGCCCGACTGCTGCCCAAGCAGTGCAGACCGCTGCTGACCGCGACCGAGCCGGCCAATGAGCCACTGACACCCGAGTCATTCGTCGAAGCCGTAACCGACCGCGGCGGCGATGACCTCGCTGAGGCCAAACGCTCCGTCGACGCCGTGCTCTCCACGCTCACCAAAGTGGCCGATGACGCGCTACTGCGGCGCATCCTCACCCAACTGCCCCCGGGACACGCGGGCCTGTTCGGGTGCACGGACCCGGGCTGAAGGCGCTGGCATCTGCGTGGCTGGAGCCCTGCCACCCCGTCACGCTAGACATCCTCGTCGGCCTGTGTCCCTTGCCCCGGTGAAGGCAAAGGCGACGGCTGTGGCGGGTCGTCAGGTCCCCCATCACTGTGCGGCTGCGGAGGCCAGGCGGGGCGATGGGCTGCGGGTAGGTCCTTCAGTGCCTGGCCAACGGTTGGCCGGACGGGCAATAGCTCAGTGCTGCCCGTTTGCGTCAGCAGCTCCGTCAGGTGACGCCCAGCTCCGGACAGAAGGATCTTGCCGTTCCTGCGTTCCAGCAGCCAGCGGATGGCGAGCAGGCAGTTGAGCCCCCGCGAATCACAGAAGACGAGGGCCGTCACGTCCAGCACCAGGTAGCGATGCCCGGCGTCGACGCTGGCGCCTAGCGTGCGCAGAAAGAACTCCTCGCAGGTCTGGTCGAGTTCGCCACTGACCCGCAGGACCGCGCTGTCGTCGCTGCTGGCAAGCTCGGTGACGGTCAGGCGGTGGGTCTGCGTGGACATCGCACCTCCATCCGGCCAGCGTTCTGAGGACCGTCACGATCGGCCCTCTGCCGTCCACAGGGCGTCGTTCGCCCGGCGCAGTTCCCGCACCTCGCGCAGCAGTTGGGCGAGCTCTTCCTTCTCCTCGGAGGTGAGCAGGTCGTCTCGCTCACCGACGTCAGCCTCGGCCTGCCGGATCCAGTTGTCCGGGCCTCATGATGCACTCCGAGATCCTCGGCGGCGCGGTACATGCGCACCGCGCGCTCACCAAACTCCAGCGGGTACTTCCTCGGGACAGGCATCGTCTGGGCTCCTCACATGAGACCCACCTGACCTGCTGTCACCTCTCCCACATAGCCGGGGGGGACCTCAGGGCATCATCTGACTCGATACCCGTATGGGTGCGTCTGCCCCGCATTCCGGAGGGCAACGGAGCAGGATGAGATTACTTGTCGACCTGGAACGCACCATGGAGCGATGGTCCAACACCTTGTGGGAGTCGCTGGTCCCTCGCGCGAGGAAGCAGGCCGAGGTGGTGGGGGTACTCCGCCGCGAGTGCGACGACCGCGCCCTGATCCTGGACCGTCGGCGCACCCTCGTACCCAACGCCTTCGTCATCGAACTCCCGCCGGAATCACACCGACAACTGACCGACGACAGTGCCCAGGTAGCAGGACACCTCGCGGCTCAGGTCCGCCGCCACGCAGCAGAGCAGGGATACACCTTTGCCGGCCCCGTGGGTGTTCGCCTGGCACCGGCCGATGACACACGTGTCGGCCGCTTCCGCATCCGAAGCCGCATCTCCCCTCTTCGCAGGTGACAAGGCGTCCGGCGACCTGGATGCTGTAGGCCGCTTCCGGTCGTCCACGCGTCGGTGCGGATGCGGATCTGCGTGCCGTCCCACGTGACACCGCCGCTGGTGTAGATGCACGAGAGCGACGTTGATCCACGGTGCCCTCCGGGCGGTGTTCGCCGTGAACCCTGTCCGGCGGTTCGACTTCGCCCCGTGGGATGGTCTCCACGGTGCTGCCCGGGGGCGCCAGGACGGTGCGAGGTCGTGAGATGCCTGGCCGACTCCGCCGCTCAGGACCACGTGTGGCCCGGCGCGGCGAAACAGAGGCCGGTGTCACCCCGCCGATCAGTACGACGCAGTCCAGCAGCCCGGCCAGGCATGCCTGCCCATGCCAACGAGTCGCCCTGTGGGGGACACCGCCAAGCCACCCCCTGCCCTTGCGAGGCGTACTCCTGAGGAGGAACCCGTAATGACCATCGACAACACTCAGGCCGCGCCCACCGATGGTGCGCAGTGCGCCTTCACCAATCGCCAGACCCCTCCACGCATCGCAGTAGGGCCGTTCCCGGCCATCCTCCCGGTCGGTCACCGCGTCCTTGACCTGATCCAAACGACAGGCCCTAGCTGGCTTTCGGGTGCGGATCGCGCGAACCACCCTTGCCGGGTCCAGACAGGGTCCCGCTCCCCTTGCTCGTGCGCTTGCAGATATGGAGGCTTGCGGGGATTGCGACTGGAGACGCCTACTGTTGTTTCGAACAGTTGTCCCCATCGGCGGCCACAGCTCGCATTCTCGCTTCCAGCTCCGGAATACCCGCAAATTCGTGAGGGAGCACCGTCGTGAAATCAATTCGGGCAGAGAGGAGCTGCTCCAGCGTGACGGTAGGGAAACCGGCATAGGGATTTTGAGGATCCGTGAATACGGCGCCGCTCAAATCGGCACACGTCAGAGTAGCATCACGCAGGTCTGCCCCCGCCAGTTCCGCCTTATATAGACTCGCGTAGGAAAGATCTGCCTCCTGCAGGTACGCGCCGGGGAGCTCCGCGTAGCTCAAGTCCGCCTTCTTCAGGTGGGCGTCAACAAGTATTGTTTCATGCATGTGGGCCTGGTCCAGGCTCGCACCCATGAGCTTGGCGCCTGCCAGGGAAGCCCGCTCCAGCTCAGCGAGAGTCAGGACCGCGCCGGTCAAGTTCGCGCCACTCATATCCGATACATCCAAGTCCGCCCCGTAGAGATCTGCGTCGGCGAGATGGGAGTTGGACAGGTCTATGCGGCCGTCGCCATCTCGGGTCTCATCCCGGTTCCGAAGCACTTGCAGCGCTGCACCCACGTCAGCTTCAGGTTTCGGCGGAAGCTCCTTACCCAGCTTCGCCGGGTCGGTTTGGACTCTGACGTATCCCGAGAGCACTTCGATCACCGCCGGTTGATCCTTGGCCGAGTCCTTCATGATGCGCTGCAGAGCGTAGATGCCACCGAGACGGATATCGGCGGTATCGCCTGCGAGGTTGCCGACGGCATTGTTATAACGGTCGGTAATTTGTCCTTCCTGGGTGATGGACTGCTCGTTGCTGACTTGCACGCCCGACGTCGCCCAATTCGGTATCGCCTCGTAGCCTTGTTAGTTGCTCGCCCGGACGCCTTTACGCCGGAGAAGGAGGCTGGGGGCCGATAGGGTGCGGGCGGCGATTTCTGAGAGGCGCGTAAGGTGATTCCCTCGACGACTCGGCGGGAGTACGCCATGGAGATCACCGTCCAGTGGATACGGACGTCCTGGACGAAGGAGTCTCGGGGAGGGGAGGGTGCCTCGCGCAGGAACGCGGCCCCGATCGGCTTTGCTCTCCCGCCTGCCGAGACCACCACCTCCGCACACGTGATTCGCATGCATGAGCGTGACGGCTTCGAGCCCTACGACGCCCAGGAAGACAGCGGCAAAGTCGATGTCCAGCTCCGGGAAGCCGACGGACGACTGCGGGTCTTCCCCCGAGTCCAGCCCTTGTTTGCCCTGCCGCCCCGGCCACGACGGCCCCCGGCAGTGCGGCTCGCCCCCGGCCAGTGGGTGCGCTGGCAGCTCAACTACCGCTTCAGCAGTGCCCTGGGGATCCGGGACTGGTCGTACTGGCTGGACACGTTCAACATCGCCTACGGTCCGGTGAACGCCGATGTGTTCCTGTCCACGCCCACCGTGTTCATTGACGAGCAAGGACCGCTCCGATAACCCCGTCCTGAAAGTCGACTGCGGTCCCAGATGACGATGCGTCACCGAGACCGAACCCCGTTGATCGTCCTCACGGAAATTTGTGCATGGTCCCAGTAGCGACGTCAGGTGTCGATGAGTTTGGGAGGCACTCTTGTTCCACGGGCGGGCGGTGTTGAGGAGTTTGGGCGACATCGGGTCTCTTGCCAGGCAGCAGCGATGTCGAAGATCGAGCTGTACGCGGTGATCCGGCGTGACCATCGCGACACCGAGGTGCGCAGCATGACGTGCATCACAATCATGTTCGGTCAGAGCACCCCCGTTCTCCAGCTTCGTCGGCACGATCGCCGGGATCGTCGCAGGCCATTGCGCGAGGGAAGCAGCCAAAGAGGCAGGCGCCAGCAAATTGACAGTCGACATAGCCGGCGGTCTGGCATCCGCTACTGCCACAGCGGCAGCAGGCTGGACCGTCAACACGCTGATGGCCGACTTCGGTGTCGGCTACGGCGCCACCGCCGCTCAGGCAGCGACCACCAGCATCATCCACTCCTCCCTGTGCAACCCCAACAGTGCGTTCGGGTTCTTCGCCCGACCGACCTGGCGCGCGGCCCAAAAGTGGACTCACGGACCCGCTCATGTGTGCGGATGTAGTCGACCGCCTCACCTTCAACGGCACCACCTCGCCCTGGAACAGACCGCCGACGGCGATGAGGAGGCCGCCTTCCTGCTGCTGGCCGGTACTGCTGCTGACCCATGCGGCCAAGGGGACCAAGACAGGGGACTCGGATTGAGGTCCAACGCGTTCGCGCACTTGAAGTAGCGGGACATACTCACCAAGCTCCGCTTGGTGTCACCGTTCGCCTGGCACGGTGAGCCGGCGCCGTTCCAGACGCTCGTGGAAGAGCCGGCCGACCAGAGCTCCTCCGTACACCACGAAGCCCACGCCGACCAGCCAGGACTGCAGAACCAGGACGGTCCCGAACGGACCGTACGTCACCGTGTTCGACGCGATCAGCGGCGAGAAGACGTGCTGGGAGAAGACCCGCAGCTCGAGGAGCCCCAGCGCCGTCGCCGCGGCCCCCGGCACGAGCGCCCGCCAGCGGATGCGGCCGCAGAGCAGCAGCCGCTGCGACCACCAGAAGAAGACGAACGCGCCGACCACATCGACCCCGGCGACCAGCACCGTCTTCAGAGCGGATGCCTCCTCGGGGGTGGGCGCGGCGAAGAACAGCAGCAGGGAGCCGGTCAGTACGGCCAGCCAGACGACATGGCGCCACATCGTGTGCCAGCGCGCCGTCGGCAGGTCCCACACCCGCTCGTACCCGGTCTGTACGGCCGCGCCGAAGGTCACGCCGAACGCGGCCAGCGCGGCGAGTCCGAGCGCCGTGGTGCGTTGCAGGGCCTGCCCCGGCCGGCCGAACATCCGCTCGACCTCCTCCTGTGACACCTCCGACACACCGAGGCCCTGGACCAGCCACCTGGCGAAGCCCTGACCTCTCGCGAGGTCGGCGGCCGCGACGACGACCAACAACGGCAGCAGCGTGAGGAAGCTCAGCGCCGCGAAGCCCATGGCACGGTGCATCAGCTCCATCTCGCGCCCCCGGTTCCAGACGACCCCGATCCACGAGCTGAGCACCCACCGATGGAGCCGAGCGAACCAATGGCCGTGGTGCGCGGCGTGGTCGTCTTCCGGCGCACCGAATCTGAAGGGCATGTGCCGTCGACTACCCGTCCGCCGGGCGTGACCCGACGCGCTTGCCCCCGAACGGGTGTCCCCCCGCCGATCGGCCGCAGCGATGGTCGCGTTCGGTGGGTGGCGCGGTCGTGCGGCCGCCGCTGCGGGGGTTGCGGCCATGGCGACGGCCCAGGGGCTGTCAAACGCGGTCGTCAAGCCGCTGTACCGGCGCCGCCGCCCACCACAGGAATGGGTCCCGCCGGAGGAACTTCAGGAGCGCCCGGACAGCTCCTCCTTCCCCTCTGGGCACACCGCCGCTGCCTTCGCTTTCGCGGGTGCTGTCGCGCCGGTGTGGCCGGCCGCCGGTGCCGCCTGTGGGGTGTCGGCGGTGCTGGTGGCCGCGGAGCGGGTGCACAGCGGTGCCCACTTCCCCTCCGACGTGGCCGCCGGCGGCGTGATCGGGCTGGCCGCAGCCGCCCTGATACGGGGCGCACCGCATCTGCTGCGGCGATGTGCGTTCTGACCGCGGGTGAGGCGCTGATGCGGGGTACCCGGACAGCCGACCGGAGCAAGTTGACGAAGGGCAGGTGAGCAGCCATGACAGCAGACAGCTCCCACCGCACCGATGCCGGAGCGCAGGCACCGGTGGGCGACCTGGTCCAGCGCGCCTCGCAGCAGTTGTCGCAGCTGGTCCGCGACGAGATGCGCCTGGCGCAGGCGGAGATGACCGAGAAGGGCAAGCGGTTCGGCAAGGGCGGTGGCCTGTTCGGCGGCGCCGGCCTGGTGGGCGTGCTCACCCTGCAGGCACTGGTGGCCACCGTGATCGCCGCGCTGTCGCTCGCCATGGACGTGTGGGTGGCGGCTCTGATCGTCACCGGCGTCCTGGCCGCCATCACCGCACTGATGGCTGCGCTTGGCAAGCAGCAGATCAGCAAGGCATCCCCACCGACACCCGAGCAGACCATGGACAGCGTCAAGGCCGATGTGGGCGAGATCAAGGAGAGGGCACAGCGATGACGCACGACAAGCCGCAGACAGGCGATGAGGCCACACCTTCTCCAGAGGAACTGCGGGAACAGGTCGAGGCGACCCGTGAGGAACTCGGCGAGACCGTGGAGGCACTCGCGGCGAAGACCGACGTCAAGACCCGCGCCCAGGAGAAGACAGCGGCCGTCAAGCAGCAGGTCAGCGAGAAGACCACCCAGGCCAAAGCCCAACTTAAGGACAAGGCGACGCACGCCGCTCACGCCGTGCAGGACAGGGC
This sequence comes from Streptomyces cyaneus, assembly GCF_004028635.1. Taxonomy (GTDB): domain Bacteria; phylum Actinomycetota; class Actinomycetes; order Streptomycetales; family Streptomycetaceae; genus Streptomyces; species Streptomyces cyaneus. The sequence goes on from NZ_RQJW01000008.1 coordinate 118,868, forward strand.
TCCGGAACCGGTGCGTGCCAAGGCCGCCGCGGCTACCGAGCAGGTCCGGGACAAGGCCGTGCACGTCGCAGAGCTGGCCCGGGACAAGGCACCGGAACCGGTCCGTGAGAAGGCCGGCCAGGGCATGCAGGCGGCGCGGGCCAACCGCACGCCGCTGCTCGCCGCCGTCGGCGCGCTCATCGCGCTGCTGTTCATCCGCCGTGCCAGGAGGCATCGATGAAAGCCTCGAAGATCGCGTACAAGCCGGTCGGCCTGGCCATGGGAGCCGTCAGTGGGGTCCTGGCCGGCGCGGTGTTCAAGCAGGTCTGGAAGCAGCTCGGGCACGAGGAGGACGCCCCCGACGCCACCGACGAGCACCGCACCTGGCGCGAAGTGGTCTCGGCAGCCGTCCTGCAGGGCGCGATCTTCGCCGGCGTCAAAGCCGCCGTCGACCGCGGCGGCGCCACCGCCACCCGCCGCCTGACCGGCACCTGGCCTGGATGACCCTGACGTCGGCGTCCGCCCCCCGACCCGGGCGGACGTCGACGGTGATTGCTGGCACGACGCCCTCCGCAAGCACTAAGCGGTGAGGCTCTCCTGCGCGCCATTTCGAGGGAGCTGCCGCGCCCGACCCTGTGAACCACCCACAAACACGTCAAGGCCCCCGAGCACTCAGGCTCGGGGCCCTGCGCGTACGAGAACCGCTTACCGTCGGGGCGTGCAAACACCCTCCGACGACGCTGCCGCGGCCGTCCCGGCGCCAGTCCGTGTCCGATCGTTGTGGCGTCCTCACGATTCTGACCGCCCGACGCGGCCCGGTGCCGACAACGCGACACGTCATCGGATCGGAAGGGGAATGGACATGCCCAATTCGGCTGTGTCCAATGCGTCGACTACTCCAAAGACTCGCCGTCCCCGCTCCGCGGGTGAGGTGGTTTTGGGAGTGGACACGCACCGGGATGCGCATGCGGCTGCGGTGCTCTCCGTGATGGGGGACGGCGCTTGCCACCGGCGAGTTCCCGGGCACCGCCGGAACGCCTGGACAGTGAGGCGTCCTTCGCCGCCCTGTGCGGGGTCAGTCCCGTCGAGCGCTCCTCGGGACGCCGGCAGTACCGTCGCCTCAACCGTGGTGGCGACCGGCAGGCAAATGCCGCGCTCCATCGCATCGTGTTCACCCGGCTGCGGGTCGACCCGCGCACTCAGGACTACTACGAGCGCCGGATCAAGGAGGGCAAGACCCGGCGCGAAATCGTCCGCTGCCTCAAACGCTACGCGGCCCGGGAGGTCTTCCACCTGGTAAAACAGCTGCAGCCAGCACCCCGCTCATAGGGGCTGTCGTGACAGATGAGAGGGTCGGGCGGGTGAGTGAGACACCGATGAACACCCTGCAATACCGCTTTGACGGGCCAGAAGACGCCCCGGTCCTGATCCTCGGTCCCTCACTGGGTACCACATGGCACATGTGGGACCGGCAGGTCCCCGAGCTGACGCAGCAATGGCGCGTCTTCCGGTTCGACCTGCCGGGACACGGCGGTGCGCCCGCGTACCCGGCGGGCTCCGTCGCCGACCTCGCGGAACGGCTGCTCGCCACCCTCGACGGCCTCGGCGTGCACCGCTTCGGCTACGCCGGCTGCGCGCTCGGCGGCGCCCTCGGCATCGAACTCGCCCTGCGCCACCCGGAGCGCATCGCCTCGCTCGCCCTGATCGCCGCCTCGCCCCGCTTCGGCACGGCCGACGAGTTCCGGCAGCGAGGTGTGATCGTGCGTACGAACGGCCTCGACCCCATCGCCCGCACCTCGCCCGACCGCTGGTTCACCACCGGCTTCGCCGCCGCCCAGCCCGCGATCACCGAGTGGGCCGTGCAGATGGTGCGCACCACCGACCCCGGCTGCTACATCGCCGCCTGCGAGGCACTCGCCTCCTTCGACGTACGGTCGCAGCTCTCCGGCGTCGCCGTGCCCACCCTCGTCCTCGTCGGCTCGGACGATCAGGTCACCGGCCCCGCCGAGGCCCGCACTCTGGTCGCCGGCATACCGGACGCGCGCCTGGCCGTCGTCCCCGGCGCCTCCCACCTGGTGCCGGTCGAGCAGCCCGCCGCCGTCACCGATCTGCTGGTCCGGCACTTCTCCACCGCCTGGCAGCCCGCCTACGACTCCACCACCGGCCAGATGGCCATCGTCGCCGCCCCCGCCAAGCCGGTCCTGGCCGCCGCGCCCCCGCAGCCCGCGCCGATCGCCGAGATCGCGCCGGCCGTCGTACCGCCGCAGACGATGGGACGGCCGGACCCGTACGACGCCGGGATCAAGGTCCGCCGCGAGGTCCTCGGCGATGCGCACGTCGACCGGGCGCTGGCGCAGGCGGACGAGTTCTCGGGGGACTTCCAGGAGTTCATCACCCGGTACGCGTGGGGCGAGATCTGGGACAGACCCGGCCTGGACCGCCGCTCCCGCAGCTGTGTCACCCTCACCGCCCTGGTCGCGGGCGGCCACCTGGACGAACTCGCCTTCCACACCCGCGCAGCCCTGCGCAACGGCCTCACCCCGAACGAGATCAAGGAAGTGCTGCTCCAGGCGGCCGTCTACTGCGGCGTACCGGCGGCGAACAGCGCGTTCAAGGTGGCGCAGCAGGTGATAAGGGAGGAGACCACTCCCACGGAGTGATCGTCAGTTCCCACGGAGTGATCGTCAGCCAGGCACCGGAAGCACCACTTTGAGCCGCCCTTCGACCGGGCTGCGGGGGCAGGATGGTGCCATGAAGCTCACGAAGAAGTCGCACGCCTGCGTCCGCCTCGAGAAGGGCGGGCGCACGCTCGTTCTCGACCCCGGAGGATTCAGCGAGGAGGACGCCGCGGCCGGCGCGGATGCGATCCTCGTCACGCACGAGCACCCCGACCACTTCGACGAGGCGCACCTGCGCGCGGCCATGGACGCCAACCCCGCCGCCGAGATCTGGACGCTGGCGTCCGTGGCGGAGCAGATCTCGGCGGCGTTCCCGGGCCGCGTGCACACCGTCGGCCACGGCGACACCTTCACCGCCGCCGGCTTCGACGTCCAGGTCCACGGCGAACTGCACGCCGTCATCCACCCGGACATCCCGCGCATCACGAACGTCGGCTACCTCATCGACGGCGGGAAGGTGTTCCATCCCGGCGACGCCCTCACGGTTCCCGACCACCCGGTCGAGACGCTGATGCTCCCGGTCATGGCGCCCTGGAGCAAGATCTCCGAGGTCATCGACTACGTCCGCGAGGTCAAGCCGCAGCGCGCCTACGACATCCACGACGCCCTGCTCACCGACCTGGCCCGTCCGATCTACGACCGTCAGATCGGCGGCCTGGGCGGCTCGGAGCACCTGCGTCTGACGCCGGGGGACTCGGCGGAGGTGTGAGCGGCCCCACCCCGGGCGGGGCGGGGTTGTCAGTCCCGCCCGGTAGGTTGTCAGGCATGCGCATTGCGACCTGGAACGTGAACTCGATCACCGCCCGCCTGCCGAGGCTGCTGGCCTGGCTGGAGAGCAGCGGCACCGACGTGCTGTGCCTCCAGGAGGCCAAGGTCGCCGAGGAGCAGTTCCCGTTCGACCCGCTGCGCGACCTCGGCTACGAGGCGGCGGTCAACGCCACCGGCCGGTGGAACGGCGTGGCGGTGCTCTCCCGCGTAGGCCTCAAGGAGGTCGTCAAGGGCGTCCCCGGCGACCCCGGCTACGACGGTGTCGAGGAGCCCCGCGCCATCTCCGCGACCTGCGGCCCGGTCCGCGTCTGGTCGGTGTACGTGCCGAACGGCCGTGAGGTGGACCACCCTCACTACGCCTACAAGCTGCAGTGGTTCGAGGCCCTCAAGGCGGCCGTCGCCGGTGACGCGGGCGGCAGCCGCCCGTTTGCGGTGATGGGCGACTACAACGTGGCGCCGACGGACGACGACGTCTACGACGTGGCCGCATTCGAGGGCCTCACCCACGTCACCCCCGCCGAGCGCGCCGCCCTCGCCTCCCTGCGCGAGGCCGGCCTGTCCGACGTCGTCCCCCGCCCCCTCAAGTACGACCACCCGTACACCTACTGGGACTACCGCCAGCTCTGCTTCCCCAAGAACCGCGGCATGCGCATCGACCTGGTGTACGGCAACGAGCCGTTCGCCAAGGCGGTCACCGACTCCTACGTGGACCGCGAGGAGCGCAAGGGCAAGGGCGCGTCGGACCACGCGCCGGTCGTGGTGGACCTGGACGTGTAGGGCGCCGGTCGAGCGATACGGCCAACCGCGACTCCGGTCACGGCACCAACCCCCGCAGATCCACCGACTCGGCCAGCGCAGCGAGCCCCGCGTCCCCGGGATGCAGATGGTCCCCGCTGTCGTACGCGGGCAGCATCCGGGACGGCCGTGCCGGGTCCCGTACCACGGCGTCGAAGTCGAGCACACCGTCGAACCCGGCGACGCCGGAGCGGATCCACTCGTTCACCTTGACCCGCTCCGCGTCGGCCGCCGCAGTGCACCGGACCTCCCCCTCGCACGGCAGGATCGTCGCCGCCAGCATCCGCAGCCCCCGCGCGTGCCCCCGGTCCGCGATCGCGCGCAGCCCGGCGATCACCTGTTCCGCGGTCGTGCCCCACCGCACATCGTTGACGCCCTCGAACACCACCACCGTACGTGCCGACGTCTGGGCGAGGACATCCCGGTCGAACCGGTACAAGGCGCTCACGCCGGCCGTGTCCGTGGACACCCCGTCACCGGGATAGCGGTCGCTGACCACACGGTTGCCGGAAATCCCCTGGTTGAGCACCCCATAGCGCGGGACCACATGCTGTTTCAGCAGTCGTGTGGCCAGCACATTGGGCCATCGCCGGTTGGCGTCCATCGTGGACTTGTCACCGTCGGTGATCGAGTCCCCCAGCAGCACCACGGACCCCGGCCCGCCGCCCACGTCGACACCCGTCAGCAGCGGCCAGCTGGTCAGGACCGTGCCGTACGGTGCCGCGGAGCCGTCCGCCGTATGGTCGCCCGGCCCGCTCACATACGACCGCTGCTGCGCGAGCCGGTGCACGGGAGCGGCCGGCACGGTGCGGGGCAGATGGAAGCTGACCAGCAGATTGGTGTCCGCGGGCACCTGGAAGCTGAGCGGATCGCTGTACGCCTGCGCGCCCGCCGGGATCTCTACGCCCGCCGCGCCCCGGAAGGACACCGGAACGGGCGTCCCCCGCGCCGCCGCGCCCGCCTCCTGCACCGCCACCGTGGCGCTCCCGATCCGCACCGGCGCCGCCGCGAAGGTGTTGTCGAACCGCAGCCGCACCCGCGGCCCGCCCGCCGAGGTGTGCACCACCAGCCGCAACGTCCGGTCGGTCCACGGCCCCACGGTGGGATAGCCGCCCGTCGCGGTGGCCCAGCTCCCCGTCCAGCCCGGGGTCGCGGCCCGTACCGCCAGCGCGAACACATGCAGCCCGAGCGCGAGCGGCAGCCGTACCGAGGCGACCTCGCGCCCCGCGACCAGCGGCACGGTCATGACGTACAGCCGCGGCCGCTCGGCGACTTGGCCGCCGGGCGTGTTGATGTGCGGCAGGGCCACGGCCTTGGTGGCGAGCGGGCCGGTGCGCCAGTCGGGGGCGGTCAGGCTGTAGCCGGACCGGGTGCCGTCGGCGTACACCACCGTGCCCGTTCCGCTGACCTCCGTCCCGGCCGTGCCGGCCACCAGGAAGGCGAGCGCATTGCCGCGGCCGTGCACCCGCACGTCCTGCCCGTAGGCCCGGACGTTGTCCGGCTCGCCCGGCTGCCGGTTCGGCCAGATCAGCCGGGCGCCCTGCACGGTGAGCGCGCGGCCGGGTGTCCAGCCCGCGGCCGAGAGGTCCTGTGCCGACAGGGAGGCGCCCGACCCGTCGAAGTCCGCCTGGGCGGGCCGGGCGTCGTCGCTGACCGCCTTGTTGTCGAAGAGCCGCGCCAGCGGGAGCGGCTCGGCTCTTCGCTCGGTGGCCGCCTGCGCGGAGACACTCGGCACCAGGGCCGCGAAGAGAGCGAGGACGACCGCGGAACTCCACACACGTCGGCGCAACTCCGACTCCTCCCGTTCACGACCGCTCAGGACTGCGTATGACTGCACATGACAAGTTCGGGCACGGACTTCACGCGAGACGTACAGGCGAGATGTTCTGACGCGACGCAGGACGCACCGAGAAGTTAGAGAGGCACCCGTGACTCGTCAACGAGCCATGCCCGAACTCGGCGTGAACTCGACCGGAATCGGTGGCCCGCGCGCCTGTGGTGCGTTCGGCAGTGCGAATGACACGCTGGGGGTATGAAGATCCCTTTTCTGGGCAACCGGCCCGAGAAGCGCGGGGCCCCCGACTCCGAGGGCATCGCCGAGCTCCTTGCCGAGTGCGAGCTCCTGCGCTCCCACGCGTCCCGGGCAGGGGTTCAACTCGATGACACCGCGGCCTCGTTGGAGGCGGTCGACCAGTTGGTGCCGCGCTGGCGGGACGACGAGGAGGTGCTGCCCTGGCTCGGCAACGACGCCGGTCTGTATCTCGGCACCGTCATCGTGCGTACCGTGCCCGGAGCCGCTTGGAAGATCAGGCCGGACGGTCAGCCGGTCGTCCGGCTCGCGTCCGGCCGTGAGTTCGATGTCGTGGCCTCGGGGCAGGAGTGGGCCGCGAGCGGGGTGCCCGAGCTGTCGCAGCTGTACGCGGAAGTGGCGGAAGCGTGAGGCCCCGGCCTGTAGTTCGACATAAGTTCGGCGTAAATACGGCTTATGCCCGAAAAGTGCGTGTCGGGTATTAAGTCACCTTTCGTCTGGATAGTTTGCGATCACCGCTACACAGCTGACATGGACTGGGGCTGGGCATGGCTGTCGATCCGTTGATCGAGCTGCGTGACGTCAACAAGCACTTCGGGGACCTGCATGTGCTGCAGGACATCAACCTCACCGTCGGCAGGGGGGAGGTGGTCGTCGTCATCGGCCCGTCGGGTTCGGGCAAGTCGACGCTGTGCCGGGCCATCAACCGGCTGGAGACCATCGAGTCCGGCACGATCATGCTGGACGGTCAGCCGCTGCCCGAGGAGGGCAAGGCCCTCGCGCGGCTGCGCGCCGAGGTCGGCATGGTCTTCCAGTCCTTCAACCTCTTCGCCCACAAGACGGTCCTGCAGAACGTCTCGCTGGGCCAGGTCAAGGTCCGCGGGCGCAAGAAGGAAGACGCCGAGAAGCGCTCCCGGGAACTTCTCGAACGCGTCGGCGTGGCCGACCAGGCGGACAAGTACCCGGCGCAGCTCTCGGGCGGCCAGCAGCAGCGCGTCGCCATCGCCCGGGCCCTCGCCATGGGGCCGAAGATGATGCTGTTCGACGAGCCCACCTCCGCGCTCGACCCCGAGATGATCAGCGAGGTGCTCGATGTCATGCACCAACTCGCCCGCGACGGCATGACGATGATGGTCGTCACCCACGAGATGGGCTTCGCCCGCTCGGCCGCCAACCGCGTCGTGTTCATGGCCGACGGCCGCATCGTCGAGGACCGCAGCCCCGACGAGTTCTTCACCAACCCCAGCAGCGAGCGCGCCCGGGACTTCCTCTCGAAGATCCTCCATCACTGAGCGGGGAGTACGACCCATGCCGAGACGAAGGGCGTTTTTCCACACCGGAATCCTCGCCGTGTCCGACGTCGACTACGATGTTTCGTCCGTCCCCAAGGCCGTGGCGGTGGCCCCGGCCGCGACCAGGGACGCTGCTGCCGGGTGGGGATCCCCCCACGGCCCCTAGACCAGGGGCAGCAGGGGGCAGCAGTCACAGAGCCATACCCGCCCGGCGCCGGCCGGAGATCACTGCTCGCGCAGTGGAATCGACACGTACGACGGGTCGTTCGCCGGTGAGGAGAAGGTCAGCCGCGCGCCGGTCGGGTTGTGCTCGATGTAGAGCGGGTCGACCGTGTCGACGACCAGGGCGAGACGGTGCCCTGCCGGAACGTCGTAGGCCGTGGAGTACAGCTCCAGGTCGACGGCGAACGGCTTTCCGGGCGTACGTCCGTGGAAGGTGTACGGCGCGTTGCTGACCAGCTTGCCGAGGCCGAGCGGGCCCACGTCGTAGAGGTAGGCGACGAGGGTGCCGCTCTCCTTGGTCGGTGTGAGGGTGGTGTGCAACTTCGCCGTACCGCGCACGTGTTGGGGGGTGGCGTACTTCTCGGACTGCCAGACGCCCGCCCAGCGCCGGGGGATCAGCGGGATCGAGGCCACCGGCGGCAGTTGGGCCACCTGGTCGAGGATGCTGGACAGGAAGACGACCCCGCCGTCCGCGCCCGAGTTGACGTTCGTGTGGATGGTGGTCGTGCCGCCGAGGGCGATCTTCTTGTTCGTCGCGCCGACCGACTTCCAGTCCGGATAGCCCTCGTAGCCGCCCGCGGAACGGGACTTGAGCTGGACCGGCAGCTCGCGGTTGATGCCGTTGTCCTCGCCCTTGAGGTGGTGGTCGAACCAGCGCTCGGTGTCCGTCCACACGTCGTTGGGCAGGCCGAACAGGCCGGTCAGCTCGGCGGTGGCGTGGTCGCCGGGACGGAACTCCAGTCGCTTGGGGCCGGTCAGCTTCTCGTAGAAGTCCGCGTACTGGTTGGGCGGGAAGATCGTGTCGCCCCAGGCGTTGGCCATCATGACCGCGGCGCCGTTGTTGTTCAGTTGATCCACGTATGTAGCGACCGAACGTTTCTTCCCCCAATTGATCATGTCCTGTTCCTTGGACAGGTTGGAGGCGTAGAAGTCGTTGAAGATCTGCCGGACTTCGGCGCTCTGGCGGCCGGTTACCAGGCTCGCGCCGTCCAATAGTGCGGCCGCCTGGACGTGCTGGGTGCGGCCGGAGTAGATCGAGCCGATGAGGTCGGCCCAGCCGCTGAGGGCGGCGACCGCCTTGACCCGTTTGTCGTGCGCGGCGGTCAGCAGGCTGATGCCGGCGCCGTACGAGACGCCCGCCATGCCGATGTGCCCCGCGTCGGCCGGGGTGTTGGCGAGAGCCCAGTCGATGACCCTGGACGCGTCGGCTATGTCGGGTGGGCCCGCCACTTCTATCTCGCCGCCCGACTGCCAGAAGCCGCGCACGTTGTAACTCACCACGACATAGCCCGAGTTCGCGAGCTTCTGTGCCTGCGCGAAGTACTCGACCTGGGGCAGGCCCCAGCTCGTGGGCAGGACGAGCAGCGGGAAGCGGCGGCTGCCGTCGGCGCCGGCCGGCGTGATGACGTTCGCCTTGAGCGTGGTGCCGCCGTCGCCGCTGATGTCGACGAAGCGGACGCTGTTCGTGGCCGCCCCGGCGGCCGGGGCGAGCCCGAGGGCGCTACCGGCGATCAGAGTCGCGGAAACGGCGCCCACGGCGGTCGTACGCAGGGCCTTGCGATGGTGTCCCACGGGTCACTCCTCACTCGTGTCAGTGCAAAGTGACCGAACGGTAACCGGGGCCCCTTACCGCAAGTAACCCGTCGGTAAGTTACGTGCCAGTAACGATTACCGGAATGTGATGAACCTCAGGAGGTGCGGTGGGTATTGCGCGGAGCCGCTGGTGTCGGCAGCGGCGCCTGCGCCGCCCGTGTCACGTCCGCGACCAGCTCGACGACGTCCGGACCGTACGCCTGCGAGTTGACCACCTTTAGCAACAGGACAAAGGAGCCGGTGCCGTGCTTGCGGGTGAGCCGCTCGTGGTTGCGGGCGAGGTAGCGGGTGGCGGCCTGGTTGGTGATCGCGGTCTGGCCGCAGAAGAGGAAGACGGGGCGGGTGCCGTGGCTCTGCCCGACGGTGAGCCGGGCGAGGAGCGCGTACTCCTCCTTGCCGACCTCCACCCGGTAGCGCTCGGAACCGACCTGCAGGGCGCCCCGGTCCGGGCCGGGTTCGGCGTCGACGTTCACCCGCACCCCGGGCAGCAGGGATGCCAGGTGCGCCATCATGCGGCGGTTCGATGCCGGGCCGCCGACGCAGAACTCGGTGCGCTCACCGAAGCCCTGGCGCGCCGCGTCGTGCGGGACGATCTGGGCGTGGGCGTTGCAGTCCTTGATGAGGGCGGCGAGTTCCAGGAGTGCGAACACGTCGTAGCGCATCACCGTCAGCTCGGGCCCACCGGCGCCGCGGTTGACCACCAGCAAGGACTCGGCGTTCTCGGGCAGCCCGAAGAAGGCCTGCTTGCGGCGGAGCTTGCGCTTCCACAGGTAGGTACGGGCGAGCCAGCCCAGCCCGGCGCTGATGCCCGCCGCGACCACGCCCAGCACGATGTTGCGCACGTCGTCATTCATGGGCGCGCATGGTAGCGGGCGAACGCAAACCGTTGTTCGAGACAGGTGTCCACGCGCTCCTGACGAGGGCATGGCGATCGATTAGGCTGCGCCAACAGCCCTTGTATGGAGGTGCGGATGCGTCGCCCTGTCGCGCGGAAACTGTCGGTCCTGGCCGTCTCGGCCGCCGTGGTGTCGGTGGGGGCGGCGGCGCCGCCCGCCGCGCAGAGCGGCCCCGCCGCGAAGGTGCCCGTGGCCGTCGGCTACGGCGGTGCGGTCTCGAGCGTCGACGCGGACGCCTCCGCGGCCGGCATCGAGGTCCTGAGGAAGGGCGGCAACGCCGTGGACGCCGCCGTGGCCACGGCCGCCGCGCTCGGCGTGACCGAGCCCTACTCCGCCGGCATCGGCGGAGGCGGCTACTTCGTCTACTACGACGCCAAGTCCCGTACGGTGCAGACCATCGACGGCCGCGAGACCGCGCCGCTGACCGCCGACTCCGACCTGTTCGTGGAGAACGGCACGGCGATCCCGTTCGCCGAGGCCGTCAGCAGCGGCCTGAGCGTCGGCACCCCGGGCACGCCCGCCACCTGGCAGAAGGCGCTGGACAAGTGGGGCAGCAAGGGGCTCGGCACGCTGCTCGGACCCGCCGAGCGGCTCGCGCGGGACGGCTTCACCGTCGACGACACCTTCCGCGCGCAGACCGCCGCCAACGAGACCCGGTTCCGCTACTTCCCGGACACCGCGAAGCTGTTCCTCCCGAACGGGCAGCTCCCGGTCGTCGGCGCCACCTTCAAGAACCCCGATCTCGCCCGCACCTACGCGGAGTTGGCGAAGAGGGGTGTAGGCGCGCTCTACCGGGGCGACATCGCCGAGGACATCGTCGACACGGTCAACCACCCGCCCGTGGACCCGGGTTCCGGCTGGAAGGCCCGCCCCGGCGACCTGACCGCCAAGGACCTGGCCGGCTACCGCACCAAGTCCCAGGCGCCCACCAGGACCTCGTACCGCGGTCTCGGCGTCTACTCCATGGCGCCCTCCTCCTCCGGCGGTACGACGGTCGGCGAGGCCCTCAACATCCTGGAGAACACCGACCTCTCCAAGGCGAGCGAGGTCCAGTACCTGCACCGCTACATCGAGGCCAGCCGTATCGCCTTCGCCGATCGCGGACGCTGGGTCGGCGACCCCGCCTTCGAGGACGTACCGACGAAGGAGCTGCTGTCGCAGAAGTACGCCGACTCGCGGGAGTGCCTGATCAAGGACGACGCGGTGCTGACGAGCCCGGTCGCGCCGGGTGACCCGCGCAACCCGGCCGCCTGCGACGCGAGTGGCACTCCGGCGCCGACCACCTACGAGGGTGACAGCACCACCCACCTCACGGTGGCCGACAAGTGGGGCAACGTCGTCTCGTACACGCTGACCATCGAGCAGACCGGCGGCAGCGGCATCACGGTCCCGGGGCGTGGCTTCATCCTCAACAACGAGCTGACGGACTTCTCCTTCACGCCGGCCAGTGCGGCCGTCCACGACCCGAACCTGCCGGGCCCGGGCAAGCGGCCGCGCTCCTCGATGTCCCCGACGATCGTGCTCGACCGGCACAACAAGCCGGTCGTGGCGCTCGGTTCGCCCGGTGGCGCCACCATCATCACCACCGTGCTGCAGACGCTGACCGGCTTCCTCGACCGCGGGCTGCCGCTCGTCGACGCGATCGCCGCACCGCGCGCCAGCCAGCGCAACCAGACCACCACCGAGCTCGAACCGGGCCTGTGGAGCAGCCCGTTGAAGGGCCGGCTGGAAGCGATCGGGCACGGATTCCGGCAGAACGCCGAGATCGGCGCGGCGACCGGTGTGCAGCGGCTGCCGGACGGCAAGTGGCTGGCCGCCGCCGAGACGGTACGGCGGGGCGGCGGCTCGGCGATGGTGGTGCGGCCGGCGCCGTAGCGCCTCACCGCACGCGGCGCGTCACAACTCGGGGGCGGGCGGCAGCTCTTCCGTACGGAAGGCGAGCCGCCCGTCCTGCACATCCACCGTCACCCGGCCGCCCTCTCCGATCCGGCCGTCCAGGAGCAGCCGGGAGAGCTGGTTGTCGACCTCCTTCTGGATGGTGCGGCGCAGCGGGCGGGCGCCGTATTCGGGCTGGTAGCCGCGCTCGGAGAGCCAGTCGACCGCCGTGCCGGTGAAGTCGACCGAGACGCCCTGGGCCCGGAGCAGGCGGCGCGTCTGGTCCAGCAGCAGGTTGGTGATCCGCTCCAACTGGTCGTGGGTCAGCTGGCGGAAGACGACGATCTCGTCGATGCGGTTGAGGAACTCGGGCCGGAAGTGCTCGCGCAGCGGCCGCAGGATCCGCTCGCGCCGCGCCTCCTCGTCGGCCTCCTCACCGCCCGCCCCGAACCCGATCCCGGTGCCGCCCCGGCTGATCGCCTCGGAGCCGAGGTTGCTGGTCATCACGATGACCGTGTTGGTGAAGTCGACGGTCCGGCCCTGGGAGTCGGTCAGCCGCCCGTCGTCCAGGACCTGCAGCAGGATGTTGAAGACGTCCGGGTGGGCCTTCTCGACCTCGTCGAGCAGAAGCAGCGAGTACGGGTGCCGGCGCACCACCTCGGTGAGCTGGCCGGCCTCCTCGTGGCCGACGTATCCGGGCGGGGCGCCGATCAGACGGCTGACGGTGTGCCGCTCCTGGTACTCGCTCATGTCGAGGCGGACCATGCGCTCCTCGCTGCCGAACAGGGCCTCGGAGAGCGCCCGGGCCAGTTCGGTCTTGCCGACGCCGGTCGGACCGAGGAAGAGGAAGCTGCCGATCGGCCGGTCGGGGCTCGCGAGTCCGGCCCGCGAGCGCAGTACCGCGTCGGAGACGACGCGCACCGCCTCGTCCTGGCCGACGACCCGCTCGTGCAGATGCTCCTCCAGGCCGAGCAGCTTGTCCTTCTCCTCCTCGGTGAGGCTGCTCACCGGGATGCCGGTCTGCCGGGACACGACCTCCGCGATCGCCTCGGCGGTGACCTCCAGGTGCTGGCCTTCGTCGACCTCCTCGTCGCCGGCCGCGTCCGCCATGCGCTGCTTCAACTCGACGATGCGGTCGCGCAGTTGGGTCGCCTGCTCGTAACTCTCGTCGGCGACGGCCTGGTCCTTGTCCCGGTACAGCTGCTCGACCTCGCGCTCCATGGCCCGTACGTCCGTGCCCTTGGTCCGCGCGTGCAGCCGCACTCGGGCGCCGGCCTGGTCGATCAGGTCGATCGCCTTGTCCGGCAGGCGGCGGTCGGTGAGATAGCGGTCCGACAGTTCGACGGCGGCGACGAGCGCCTCGTCGGTGTAGCGGACCTGGTGGTGGGCCTCGTAGCGGTCGCGCAGGCCGCGCAGGATCTCGATGGCGTCGGCGGTGGTCGGCTCGGGGACGAGGATCGGCTGGAAGCGGCGGGAGAGTGCCGCGTCCTTCTCGATCCTGCGGTACTCCTCCAGGGTGGTTGCCCCCACGATGTGCAGCTCGCCGCGCGCGAGGGCCGGTTTGAGGATGTTCCCGGCGTCCATGGAGCCGCCCTCGCCGCCGCCTCCGGCGCCCACGACCGTGTGCAACTCGTCGATGAAGACGATCAGTTGGTCGGAGTGCGAGCGGATCTCGCCCACGATGTTGTTGAGCCGCTCCTCGAAGTCACCCCGGTAGCGGGTACCGGCCACCACGCCCGTCAGATCGAGCGCGATCACCCGGCGGCCGCTGAGCACGTCGGGCACGTCGCTGTCCGCGATCCGCTGGGCCAGGCCCTCCACGATCGCGGTCTTGCCGACGCCCGCGTCACCGATCAGCACCGGGTTGTTCTTGCCGCGCCGGGAGAGCACCTCGATGGTCTGCTCGATCTCCTCGTCCCGGCCGATCACCGGGTCGATACGGCCGCGGCGGGCGAGGTCGGTGAGATCGCGGCCGTACTTGTCGAGGGTGGGCGTACCGGTGTCGACGCGCGGCCGCTGATCGATACGGGGCCGGGAATCGGGGGCGTCCGAGGCCTCGGACGGCCCGCCGGAGGGGGCGAACCGGGCCGCGTTGAGGATGTGCCCCGCCGCGGAGTCGGGGTTCGCGGCGAGTGCGCTGAGCACGTGCTCCGGGCCGATGTAACCGGCGCCGCGCGCCCGGGCCAGGTCGTGCGCGTCCAGCAGGGCGCGCTTGGCGGCCGGGGTGAGGGAGAGCGACGTCGGGGGAGGGGCCTCGCCCGGCGGGTGCTGGACCGGGCCCGAGCGCTCGTCGATCTCCGTCGCCAGTGAGTCCGGGTCCGCGCCGGCCCGGCTGAGCAGACTCCGTGTCGGCTCGGCGGACAGCGCGGCACGCAGCAGGTGCTGGGTGTCCAGATCGCGGCTGCCGTGCTCGGCGGCGTACTGGGCGGCGCCCCGCACCAGCTCCCGGGCCGGCTGACTGAGCAGGCGGCCGATGTCGATCTGTCGGGGGCCGGGGCGCGGTCCGCCGAAGAAGCGGGCGAGGAATTCTCCGAAGGGGTCGTAGTCTTCCGGACCACCATTGAAGCCGCTGGTCATGGCGTTCCCATCCGGCGTCCCTGCGCGGGCAGGGTCGCCCTCGCTGATCGACGTGCCGGGGCCGGGTAACCGGGTTCGGGCACGCTCATGCCACGATGGCACGTTCTGGCCCAGGGGGCATGTGCAGGAACACCCGGGCGGGGCATGTGCAGGAACCCCCCCCGGGCTTCGGCCGCTTCGCACCGCTTGCGGTGGTCGGGTGCGCGTGGCAGGGCGCGCTCCGGCGCGACCTCCTCAGCCGTTCGCCCGACGGCCGTCGGGGTCCGCTGACGGACCGCCGGGGCGCAGCATCTGGCTCGTGGCCAGGTCGCGGTAGAGGGGGTCGCGGGTCAGCAGGTCCTCGTGGCGTCCGCAGGCGGCGCTGCGGCCCTCGTGGAGCACGACGATGTGGTCGGCGTGCTGCACGGTGGACAGGCGGTGGGCGATGACCAGCAGAGCGCATTCCTGGGCGATCTCTTTCATCACCGTGGTCAGCGCCGCCTCGTTGATCGCGTCCAGGTGGGAGGTGGGCTCGTCCAGCAGGAGCAGCGCGGGGCGGGCGAGCAGGGCCCGGGCCAGGGCGACGCGTTGGCGTTCGCCGCCCGAGAGGGTGCCGCCGCGTTCGCCGATGACGGCGTCCAGACCGCCGGGCAGCCGGTCGACGAGCTCCTCCAGCCGGGCCAGCTCGAGGACCCGCCGGACCTCCGACTCCGGGGCGTCGGGCACGGCGTAGGTGATGTTCTCCCGCAGGGTGCCGTGTACGACGTGGGTGTTCTGGTCCACCACGGCGATGCGCCGGCGGCAGGCGTCGCGGCCGAGCTCGGCGGCGGGCCGCCCGTCGAACAGCACGGTTCCCGCGTCCGGTTCGTAGAACCCCGCCACCAGCGCGAAGACGGTGCTCTTGCCGGCTCCCGAGGGCCCCACCAGGGCCACGTGCCGGTGGTGGGGGACGGCGAAGGACACACCGGACAGCACCGGTCGCCCCGGGGCGTAGCCGAACCGGACGTCGTGCAGCGCGAGCGCGGGCCGGTCGGCGGGGACGGACGGGACGGGCCGGGGACGGGGGCGGGCCTGCTCGACCGCCGGCCCCGTGTGTTCCACGGGGAGGCGCAGCGCCTGGTCGACGCGCCGGTAGGCGCCCATGCCGCGCTGGATCAGCCCCACCGCGTGGAACACGGAGGACAGCGGCAGGACGAGGTACGAGGCGTACAGCAGGAAGGCGACGAGGTCCCCGAGGGAGCCGGCGTGACCGCTGATCCGCAGGCCACCGACGACGAGCACGATGAGGAAGGAGCCCTGGACGGCGAGTTCGACGGCGGGGCTCATGACGGAGGCGAGCTTCGCGGTGCGGACCCCCGCGTCGTAGGCCTCCTCGACCCGGCGCCCGATGCGGGCGGCCTCGCGGTCCTCGGCGCGGTGCACGCGGACCATGGGCAGCGCGCCCAGGGCCCGTTCCAGGTCCGCGGCGACGGCACCGACCGAGTCCTGCATACGCTCGGACGCCTTCCGCAGGCCCTGGAGCAGCGAGGTGACCACGGCCGCGGCGACGGCCACGGTGAGCGCGACCAGAAGCAGCAACAGCGGGTCGAGCCACGCCATCAGGATCACCGCTCCGGCGGCGACGAGGGTCCCGGTCACCAGGTCGACCAGGGCCTGCGAGACGACCTCGCGCAGCAGGGTGGTGTCGGCGGTGACCCGGGAGATGAGGTCGCCGTTGCGGTGGCGGTCGTACTCCCGCATCTCCAGCCGGAGCAGGCGCCCCACCAGGCCGACCCGGAGCTGGCGTACGACGCCCTCGCCCATCCGCTCCAGCAGGAAGCGTCCCGCCGAGCCGATCGCCGCTTCGACGAGGAACAGTGCGCCGAGCAGGGCCAGCAGCGGCCAGACGACCTGGCCGCGGGCGCTGGCGTCCACGGCATGCCGGGCCACCAGCGGCTGGGCCAGCCCCAGCGCGGAGCCGGCCAGCGTCAGTGCGGTGGCCACGGCGACGGCGGTCCGGTGCCCGGCGGTGAGGCCGTACAGCGTGGCCACGGCCGCGCGGGTCGACCGGTCCTCGTAGGCGGGCTCGTGGGGCCTGTGGCCCGCGACCGTGCTGCCCGCCGCCGGCCCGGCGTCCGCAGCCGCCCCGCCGCTCACAGGTCTGCCGGCTCGACGGCCACCAGCCGGGCGAAATAACCGTCGGGTACGCCCTCGCCCACGGGGCGGCCCTCCGCTTCGATCCAGGCGTGCGCGGTGAAGGGCGGGACGACGCGGACTCCGGTGCACCAGGTCGGCCACGTCCCCCTCAGCCGGCACAGCAGCGCGGCCCCCAGGGAGCGCGGCAGGCACCCCTTCGGGCCGGCGCAGCGCAGGCTGGCGGCGCACATGGCGTCGCGCGCGTCCTGGGCCTGCGTGGTGGTGGCGGGCGCGGCACCGCGCCGCACCACGCCCAGCACGGTGCGGATACGGCGGGGTGGCAGGAGGGCGAGGGCGACGGCGGGGAGCAGGACGAGGAGGGCGGCCAGGCGGTGGCCGAGGGGCACACCGGTGGGGCGTTCCAGCGCGCTGGGTGTCGTCATGAGGCCAGTCCCGCCTCGCGTAGTTGACCGACGAGCGCCTCGACGTCCCGCTGGGCCTGTGCCCGGTCGATGTCGAAATCGCGGATCAGGGCGGCCGTCGCGTCCGCCTCCTCGCCGCCGTCGAGCAGGGTACGGACCACGAGGGTGGCGGTCGGGTTCAACTCCCAGTAGGTACCGGCTCGTTCGTCCAGCAGTACGGTGCCGTAGTCGGTCTCGGCGGTGGAGATGTGTGCGTCGAACCGCAAGGGCATGCGCTCGCCTTTCTGACGGGGTTCTCAGGGAGTGCGGGCACGGCTGTGGGACAGCCCCCGCAGCCATACCTCGGCGGCGATGGTGGAGTAGAGGATGGCGTCGGAGAGGCCCGGTGAGGTGGGGCGCTGGGCGAGGCGGCGCAGCTCGGCGCCGTCCACCAGGCCCAGCGCCTCCAGCCGTGAGCCCTCCCACATGGTCAGCAGGTCGCCGCGGTGCCGGCGCAGTCCGTTGGCGGCGTCCATGGCGGCCGTCGCCTTGTTGGCCCGCCGCAGGCAGTCATCGGGCACGATTCCGCGCATCGCGGCGCTCAGGACGGGCTTGTACTGCCAGGGAGTGACGCGCTCGCTCGGGCGGACGGCGAGAAACGCCTCGATGACGCGGTCGTCGAAGAAGGGGGAGGCCATCGGCAGGCCCGCGCGCGCCGCCATCCGGTCCCATTGCCGGATGACGCGGGTGCACGAGCGGATCTGCTCCAGGTCGGTGTGCAGTCCACGGTCCGGATGCAGCGGCGAGGCCGTGGCCGCCGCGTCGAGCAGTGCCCGGCGGGCCATCCGCTCAGCCTCGGGGGTCACCCAGTCGAACAGGCGCGGGGCCATGCCCCAGCCGAGACTCGTCGCGACGGACGAGGGCAACGGGCCACGCAGCCGGCCGGCTCCGTCGGCGAGCCACTTCCCGTACGGCCGGGAGTCGGCGAGGGCGAGGGCCGTGCCGCCCAGTGGCCACTGCCACAGTGCCCGGTACCCACGCAACTGGCGCAGGGCGAACAGCGGACGGGTGCGCAGCAGCCGGTGGTAGTACGCGTCGGAGCACCATGCCACGTGGTCGCCGCCGATTCCGGTCAGGTGCACCCGGCTGCCGCGTGCGGCGAGGCCCGGCAGGTGGTGCAGGACCCGGGAGCGGTCCATGACGCCGATGGTGGGCTCGTCCAGGAGGTCGTCGATGCCGAGCAGATCCTCGTAGACCAGCGGCGAGGCGTCGGCGTCCCACACCACGTGCTCGACGTCCGGGAGGTGCCCCATGGCCCGCTGAGCCCAGTGCAGGTCGGTGTCCGCCGGATCGCGGCCCGGCCAGGTGCTGGCCACCACGTGGGCGGGGGAACGGTCGGCCAGGAAGCAGATGGAGGTCGAGTCCAGGCCGCCGGACAGATCGCAGCTCACCACTCCGCCCTGCCGGGTCCGCGCGCCCACGGCCTCCTCCAGCGCGGTCCGGATCAGGGGCGCCGCCTCGGCGAGTGGCCGCACCGGCTCCGGCGGCGTCCACCACCGGGTGTGCCGTACGGTGCGCCCGTCCGCGGCGACGATCACGGCGTCCTGCGGGGGCACAGCGGTGACCGGGCGCCACAGGGAAGTCTCGAACAGGGGGTAGGGGGCGGGCCACAGCAGCCGGACGGCCAGCTCCTGCGGATCGGGGTCGAGGCCGAGCGCGGCGGCGAGCGTGTCGGCGCGGGTGGCGGCCACCCGGACGCCGTCGATCTCCGCGTGGAAGACCAGCCGCAGGCCAGAGGCGGTGCCCTGGACACGGATCTGTCCGTCGAGGGCGGCGACGAGGTGGAAGCTGCCGGGGAGGGTGCGGGCCGGCGCGTCGAGTTCCGTCAGATCCCTCAGCCGTGCGGCCGTACGCCGCAGTTGCGCCGCCTCGACGGGGCAGCAGCCGATGACGGCGAGGGTGGCACTCCCGGCGCTCGCGGTGACGATCTCGTCGTCGTGCCAGTGGCCGACCAGCCAGGGCCGGCCCGACGCGTGTGCGAGGGTCCGGCTACCGGGGCGGGCGAAGGAGCGGGCCACGGCGGCCGCGTCCGCACGGTCCGGAAAGACCGCGAAGTGCGCGTCGCCGGGGCCCGTCCCCGCACTTTCGTGCAGTTCAGTCATGACGTCGGGTCAGTGCCGTCGCCCGTCAGTTCTTGCTGAAGATCAGCCGGTCGTTGCCGGAGCTCTGAAGGAGCCCCGTCTCCTTGCGGAACGTCCCGAGCCTGACGAGCGTCGGCGCTTCGTATGCCTTCTTCATGACTTCTCCTCACTGCGGGTGGTGTCCCAGTCCCCGGGCGGGGACCGGACGCAACACCAGCTAGCTGCGGAAGGTGAGGGTGAGGCAAGGTGCAGCACGAAAGTATGACGGTATGAAAAGGCAGATGACTCCGGCCTGGAAGGGGCGCACGTGCCCGGCGTGAGACGTCGCGCCCGTCGACGGCTTTGCGTGTGCATATGCGAAGAAACGTTCCCAGGTGTGGCTCTCCGCGGCGGCGCGCGCCATGTACGAAAACCGGGCAGGGGGGCCGCCGGGGCGCACTGCGCGGCCGTCGGTGCGCACCATGTCCGGCGGGCGCAGGGCCCGGCGGGAGGTGCGGTCAGAGGGCTTCCCGCGCGGTGAGGATGCGCGGTCCCGCGTCGGTGATCGCCACCGTGTGCTCCACGTGCGCCGCCCGGGAGCCGTCGTTCGTGCGCAGGGTCCAGCCGTCCGGGGCCGCGTGGTAGCCGTCCTTGCCGCTCGCGATGAGCATCGGCTCGATGGCGAGGACCATGCCGTGGCGCAGCGGCATGCCCCGGCCGGGGCGGCCCTCGTTCGGTACCCCGGGATCCTCGTGCATCTTGCGGCCGATGCCGTGCCCGCCGAAGCCGTCCGGGATGCCGTACCCGGCGGCCCGGCACACCGAGCCGATCGCGTGCGCGATGTCGCCGATGTGGTTGCCGACCACGGCCGCATCGATGCCCGCCGCCAGCGCCCGTTCCGCCGTCTCGATCAGGCGTACGTCGGCGGGGCGCGCCCCGCCGACCGTGAAGCTGATCGCCGAGTCGCCCGCCCAGCCGCCCAGTTCGGCGCCGCAGTCGATGGAGACGAGGTCGCCGTCGCACAAGCGGTAACCGGTCGGGATGCCGTGCACGATCGCGTCGTTCACCGACGCGCAGATGACGGCGGGGAACGGAACGGGGGCGAAGGAGGGCCGGTAGCCGAGGAAGGGGGAGGTCGCGCCCGCCGCACGCAGCACCTCACGCGCCACCTCGTCCAGCTCCAGCAGGGAAACCCCCACGTCAGCAGCCTTGCGTACGGCCGTCAGGGCCTGGCCGACAACCTGCCCGGCCGCGTACATCTCATCGATCGACGTATCCGTCTTCAACTCCACCATGCCAATTACTATACCGGTATTTGAATGGGGATCGGCGAGTGGAGGCGGTATTAGAATGGGCGCCATGGTGCGCACCCCTCTCACCCCCGAAGAGCGTGAACGCGGCGAGCGGCTCGGCCGGCTGCTGCGCGAGGCCCGCGGCGGCCGCAGCATGGCGGAGATCGCGGCGAACGCCGGTGTCTCCGCCGAGACGCTGCGCAAGATCGAGACCGGCCGGGCGCCGACCCCCGCCTTCTTCACGGTGGCCGCGCTGGCGCACGCCCTCGGTCTGTCGATGGACGAACTGGCGGGGCGCTGCACACCGGTTGTCGAGGCTGCAGCCTGAGGGGCGCGCACGTCACGTTCCGGCAGCTGCGGCGTACTCTGCGTCCATTCAGAAAACTCCCCGTAGCGCATTCGTAACATGGCTGGTGTTGCCTAACGGATCGGAGCACTCCGGTCTGGCGGGAGTTGGGCGATGTCAGTGGATCAACTCCCGGCCCGGGTACGGGAGTTCGTGAACTACCTGGACGGTCTTCTGGCGCGCCTGGATCAGGGCGGCGGCTGGTGCGGGGTGTTCTGGCAGCGCGACCCGGAGGGCATGCAGGCCTGTCTCGACGGACGGGAAGTGCCGCCCTGGGATGTGGTGGAGTCGCTCCTGCACGACCTCGGCGCCCAGTACGGTCCCGGCGGCGCGGGCCCCGAGACGGAACGCGCCCGCGCTCTGCACGCCGCCGCCCTCGCCGTGTACGACTCGCGGCCCGGCGGCCGTGACGCCCTCGGCGACCGGCTCGACGTCATGCTCCGCGAGCAGCGGTACGCCGCCGAGCGCCAGGCGGACCTCGGCCGCTCGCTCGCCGCCGCCACCAGCCAGGAGGCGGCCGACGCCATCCGCCTCGACCTCGCCTGGGCCCGCGACGACCACGAACGCGCCACCGCCCGGTGCGCCGAACTCCGGGCCCGAATGGCCGACCTGGACCGCCGGGCGGCGAGCGAACGGGGCCAGGCGATACGGCGGGACCGGGTGGGGGAGGGGTCCGTGTTCCGCGTCGACGAGGGTTTGAGGGGCGACAGGTCTGGGGGCGAGGGGCCCAGGGCCGACCGCTTCGAGAACGACGGGTTGAGGGGAGAGCGGGCCAGGGGTAGCCGGTTCGGGGGCGACCGGTTCGGAGCCGACGGGTCCGGGGAGAGCCGGTCCGGGGACGACACCGTTGGCGGCGACGCATTCGGCGGCGACGGATTCGGGGACTCCGGGGGCGGGGCGGATCGTAGGCAGTCGGGTGCGATCGGATCTCGCGGCGGCGGATTCCCCGGCATGCCGCATCAGCGCGACGCGCGGCCGACGCCCCGAACGGCGGGCTGGTCCGAAGGGCGGGGAGCAGCCCCGGCCGGGACGGCCGCAGACCGGCACGACGGGCGCCGAGCCGCCACCTCGGCCGCCGAAGCGGCGCAGTGGCGCGCGGCGCGGCAGCGGGGCTTCGACGCCGGGTCGGCGGGAGGCCACGACTCCGTCCACGCCGGGACGGAAGGCCATGACGCCGTCCATGGGCAGGGCGCAGACCCTTATGCCGGGCGCGGCACCGCCGGGCCGCCCGACTGGCCGGACCCGCAGGGCACGGGCGCCGGAGCCGACCGTCCCACCGGACATCCCCTGGACCGAACCGCCCCGGACGGCGCGACCGCGCCGTCCGACTGGCCGGAAGCCGAGCACACCCCCGCCGACACGGCATCCGCCGCCGCAACCTTCGACGCCGCCCCGGTGCCGGCCGCCCCCGACCCGACCCCCACCCCCAAGCAGCGCAAGCGCCGCCGAGGCAGCGCCCGCTTCGCCGGGATGGTCGAGGAGGAGGCCGCCCCCGTCGTCGTACCGCCGACCGCCGCGCCCACGCTCCCCACGCTCCCCACCCTCCCCGCGCAGCCCGCCCGCACGGGCCGTACCCCGCGCGGGGCGCGGTTCGCCGGGGCCGCCGCCGAGACGCCCGCGCACACGGCCCCGCAGCCGAAGCGCGAGCCGATGGACCCGGCGGATCGGCGGGAGGTCGTCGGGACCGTGGAGACGCTGGTGCGGCTGCGGGGTGAGGGGCGCACCGGTGAGGCGCATGTGCTGCTCGTGGAGGCCGCGTACTGGCCCGCCGTCCGCTTCCCCCTGCTCGCCGCCGAGATGCAGCGCGCCGGACTCGGCGCCGACTGGGCCACCCTGCTGTGGGAGGCCGCCTCGCTGCCCGCCGAGCGGCTCGTCGCCGCAGCCGACGCGCTGACGGTGGCGGGGCGTGCCGACGACGGGGAGCAGATCCTGCGCCAGGGCGTGGCGCGGCCCGCGCACGAGATCGGGCAGGCCGTGGTGGGGCTGGTCGGCGAGGGACGGCACCGAGAGGTCCGTGCGCTGCTCGACGCGTACGTCCGCGTCCGCACCCCGGAGGAGGCCGCCCGCAGCGCCGAGCCCGCCCCGAAGACTCTCGTACCGCTGCTGCTGGAGGCCGCCCGGGGTGTCTCGGACGAGCGCCACTGGGACCTTGTCCACGCCCTGCGGGTGGCGGGCTTCACGGCCTGACACCCCCCGGCGCACCCGTCCCACCGGCCCCGTCCGTCCCCCACTGGAGTGTGAAACGTGATCGACTCAGCGGGTTAACGACGATGGTCTTGGCAAGGCTGTTTCGGGGGCTTACTTTCAAGCCTCTACGGCCCCCTCTACGGGCGTAGAGGCTCTGACGTCCCGTCGAAGGAGCAGCTCATGGCCAACGTCGTACGTGCCGCTCTGGTTCAGGCCACCTGGACCGGCGACACCGAGTCCATGGTGGCGAAACACGAGGAGCACGCCCGCGAGGCCGCCCGGCAGGGTGCCAAGATCATCGGGTTTCAGGAAGTCTTCAACGCTCCCTACTTCTGTCAGGTCCAGGAACCGGAGCACTACCGGTGGGCCGAGCCGGTACCCGACGGGCCGACCGTGCGTCGTATGCAGGAGCTCGCCCGTGAGACGGGCATGGTGGTCGTCGTCCCCGTCTTCGAGGTCGAGCAGTCCGGTTTCTACTACAACACCGCGGCCGTGATCGACGCCGACGGCACCTTCCTCGGCAAGTACCGCAAGCACCACATCCCGCAGGTCAAGGGCTTCTGGGAGAAGTACTACTTCAAGCCCGGCAATGTCGGCTGGCCCGTCTTCGACACGGCGGTGGGCAAGGTGGGTGTCTACATCTGCTACGACCGCCACTTCCCGGAGGGCTGGCGGCAACTCGGGCTCAACGGAGCCCAGTTGGTCTACAACCCGTCGGCCACCCACCGCGGGCTCTCCTCCTACCTCTGGCGCCTCGAACAGCCCGCCGCGGCCGTCGCCAACGAGTACTTCGTCGCCGCGATCAACCGGGTCGGTGTCGAGGAGTACGGCGACAACGACTTCTACGGGACGTCGTACTTCGTGGACCCACGCGGTCAGTTCGTCGGGGAGACCGCGAGCGACAAGGAAGAGGAACTGATCGTCCGCGACCTCGACTTCGACCTGATCGAAGAAGTGCGGCAGCAGTGGGCCTTCTACCGCGACCGCCGCCCCGACGCCTACGAAGGGCTGGTGCAGCCGTGACCAAGGACCTGCTGGGACGCCACCGCGCCGTCATGCCGGACTGGCTCGCCCTGTATTACGAGGAGCCGCTGGAGATCACCCACGGCGAGGGCCGCCACGTGTGGGACTCCGCCGGC
This sequence comes from Streptomyces cyaneus, assembly GCF_004028635.1. GTDB lineage: Bacteria > Actinomycetota > Actinomycetes > Streptomycetales > Streptomycetaceae > Streptomyces > Streptomyces cyaneus. The sequence goes on from NZ_RQJW01000008.1 coordinate 143,151, forward strand.
AACCGGTACCTCGACTTCTTCGGCGGCATCCTGACGACGATGACCGCGCACGCGCTGCCCGAGGTGACGAAGGCGGTGAGCGAACAGGCCGGGCGGATCATCCACTCCTCCACCCTGTACCTCAACCGGCCCATGGTCGAACTCGCCGAGCGCATCGCCCAGTTGAGCGGCATCCCGGACGCCCGTGTCTTCTTCACCACCTCCGGCACCGAGGCCAACGACACCGCCCTGCTGCTCGCGACGACCTACCGGCAGAGCAACACGATCCTCGCGATGCGCAACAGCTACCACGGCCGCTCGTTCAGCGCGGTCGGCATCACCGGCAACCGCGGCTGGTCGCCGACCTCGCTGTCGCCGCTGCAGACGCTGTACGTCCACGGCGGGGTGCGCACGCGTGGGCCGTACGCGCAGCTGAGCGACGACGACTTCATCGCGGCCTGCGTCGACGACCTGGTGGACGTCCTCGGCCACACCCGCCCGCCCGCGGCCCTGATCGCCGAGCCCATCCAGGGCGTCGGCGGCTTCACCTCGGGGCCGGACGGGCTGTACGCCGCCTTCCGCGAGGTGCTCGCCGAGCGCGGCATCCTCTGGATCGCCGACGAGGTGCAGACCGGCTGGGGCCGCACCGGCGACCACTTCTGGGGCTGGCAGGCGCACGCGCAGTCCGGTCCGCCGGACATCCTGACCTTCGCCAAGGGCATCGGCAACGGCATGTCCATCGGCGGTGTCGTAGCCCGCGCCGAGATCATGAACTGCCTTGACGCCAACAGCATCTCCACCTTCGGCGGCACCCAGATCACCATGGCGGCCGGCCTCGCCAACCTCAACTACCTGCTGGAACACGACCTCCAGGGCAACGCCCGACGCGTCGGCGGACTGCTCGTCGAGCGGCTTCGGGCCGTCGCGGCACAGGCGCCGCACGTACGGGAGGTACGCGGCCGGGGCCTGATGCTGGGCATCGAGATCACCAGGCCCGGCACGGACGAAGCCGACCCCGCCGCCGCGTCGGCCGTGCTGGAGGCGGCCCGCGACGGCGGCCTCCTCATCGGCAAGGGCGGTGGTCACAACACCACGTCCCTGCGCGTCGCCCCGCCCCTGTCCCTCACCGTCGCGGAGGCCGAAGAAGGCGCCGCGATCCTCGAGAGCGCTCTGAGGAGCATCTGAACCAGCTAGCAAGGGAAAGCCCATGACCACCACCTCCACGACCTGGGAGCGCCTCGAACCGGTCCTGTCCGTCCGGCAGGTCCTCACCCTGGAGCGGGTGCTGGCCGGGGAGCCCGAGGTGGTGGCCGGCGCCGGTCATCTCGACCGTCCGGTGCGCTGGGTGCATGTCGCCGAGGCGCCGGACGTCGGGGTGATGCTCAGTGGCGGCGAGATGGTGCTGACCACGGGGGTGCTGCTCGCCGGGGACGAGGAGAAGCAGGCCGAGTACATCCGCTCCCTGCACCGGGCGGAGGCCGCGGCCGTCGTGCTGGGCCTCGGCCGGGCGTTTCCCGCGCCGCCGGACGTGATGCGCCGGGCGGCCGAGCGATGCGGGCTGCCCATGGTCGTCCTGCACCGTCCCTTCCCGTTCGCCGAGCTGACCGAAGAGGTCCAGTCCCGGCTCGTACGGCGGAAGTTCGCCGCCGTCAGCCTCTCGGAGGCCGTACGGACCGCGCTCACCGGGCTCATCACCGCGGGCGCCCCGCTCCAGCGGCTCCTCGACGAGGTCGCCGCGCACAGCGCCTGCCCCGTCGTCGTCACCAACCTCGCCCACCGCGTCCTCGCCACGGCGGGGGAGCGCTCGGCCGTGGACGACGTGCTGCGCGACTGGGAGCGCATCGCCCGGCAGGCCGGCGGCAGCGAGGGCGACGGCTGGATCCGCGCCGAACTGGGCGGACGCGGCGAGCGCTGGGGCCAGATCATGCTGTGCGGGCACCGCGGCGACACCGCCACCGGACGGCTCCTCGCCGAACGCGCCGCCGAGGCCCTGGTCCTGCACCGCATGCTGGGCGGCAACTCCGCGCACACCTGGGAGGAGCAGTCCGCGCAGAGCCTGCTGACCGACCTCGTCAGCGGGGTCGTACCGGCGCGGCAGCTGCTGCCACGCGCGCGTGCCGCCGGGCTGCCGGTCAACCGGCGTGCCTTCGTGCCGCTGGTCGTGCGGGACGGCGAGGCGGCCCAACTGGAGCGCGTGCTGCGGATGCTGGGGCTGTCCGGGATCGTCGCCGAGCTCGCCGACGGGGCCACCGCCGTGCTGCTCAGCCTCGCCCGGGACCAGGACGCCGCCGTGCTCGCCGCGAACTTCGCCGCGCGGGTGCGCTCGGAGTCGGGGGCCGCCCGGACCGTCATCGCGGCCGCCGACGCGCGTACCGCCTGGGACGACGTACCCGCCGGGCTGCGCGAGGCCCAGCACGTCGCCGATGCCGTCGCCGACTCCTCGGCCGCCCTCGACCTCCCGGCGGTCGTACGCCTCAAGGACGTCCATCTGCGGGGCCTGATCCGGCTGTTGCGGGACGATCCGCAGGTGCAGTCGTTCGCGGAGCGCGAGCTGGACGGGCTGCTGTGCGGACGGGACGACGAGGTCGGCGCCCTGCTCGCCGTGCTGCGGACGTACCTCGCGACCGGCCGCAACAAGTCCCGCACCGCCCAGCTCCACCACGTCTCCCGGCCCGCGCTCTACCGGCGCCTGGAGGCGATACAGACACGGCTCGGCGTCGATCTCGACGACTTCGAGCAGGCCGCCTCGGTGCATATCGCGCTCCTCGCGCACGACGCGCAACTCGGCTGACAAGGCGCCGCGGAAACCGCGTAGAAACACAAGACGACCTGGGAAAACGGCGGTGAAACATGGTTCCTGCAGAGGGTGACACCGTGACACGCCGCACGCCCGCAGACGTGACACCGTGCAACTCAAAGCCCGCTTTCGGACTTCCTAGCCTTCTCGCACACCGAGCGACCGGAGGTCCCGATGAGCAGAGTGATTCGCGCCGCCCTCTTCCAGACCGCGTGGACGGGCGACAAGGAGTCGATGATCCAGGTACACGAGCAGGCGGCCCGCGACGCGGCCGCGCAGGGTGCTCAGGTCCTGTGCTTCCAGGAACTGTTCTACGGGCCGTACTTCTGCCAGGTCCAGGACAAGGCGTTCTACGAGTACGCCGAGCAGATCCCCGAGGGCCCGATCGTCAAGCGCTTCCAGGCGCTGGCCAAGGAGCTGGGCATCGTCCTGATCCTGCCGATGTACGAGGAGGAGCAGCCCGGCGTCCTCTACAACACGGCCGCGGTGATCGACGCGGACGGCTCGTACCTCGGCAAGTACCGCAAACACCACATTCCCCAAGTGCCGGGATTCTGGGAGAAGTTCTACTTCCGCCCCGGCAACGTCGGCTGGCCGGTGTTCGACACCGCCGTCGGGAAGATCGGCGTGTACATCTGCTACGACCGCCACTTCCCGGAGGGCTGGCGGGCGCTGGGGCTCGCGGGTGCGGAGATCGTGTTCAACCCGTCGGCCACCTCGCGCGGTCTGTCGGCCTACCTCTGGCAGCTGGAGCAGCCGGCGGCCGCGGTGGCCAACGAGTACTTCGTCGGTGCGATCAACCGGGTCGGCGTCGAGGAGCTGGGCGACAACGACTTCTACGGGACGACGTACTTCGTCGACCCGGAGGCCCAGTTCGTGGGCGAGGTGGCCAGCGACAAGGAGACCGAACTGGTCGTCCGCGACCTGGACATGGCCAAGCTGCGCGAGGTCCGCGACCGCTGGCAGTTCTACCGCGACCGCCGTCCCGACGCGTACTCCCCGCTGACCGCACCCTGACCGAACCGTTCACTCTGGCAGGAGAGGGACCATGAGCAGCCGTACCGTCATCCGCGGTGGTCTCGTCATCACCGCGTCCGACGAGATCCACGCCGACGTGCTGATCGAGGACGGCCGCATCGCCGCCCTCGCCGCCAGCGGCACCCCGGCCGCCGAGGCCTGGACCGCCGAGCGGGTCGTCGACGCCACGGGGAAGTACGTCATCCCCGGTGGCGTCGACGTCCACACCCACATGGAGTTGCCGTTCGGTGGCACGCACGCCTCCGACACCTTCGAGACCGGCACCCGCGCCGCCGCCTGGGGCGGCACCACCACGATCGTCGACTTCGCGGTGCAGAGCGTCGGCCACTCGCTGCGCGAGGGCCTCGACGCCTGGCACGCCAAGGCCCAGGGCAACTGCGCCATCGACTACGGCTTCCACATGATCGTCTCCGATGTGAACCAGGAGACGCTCAAGGAGATGGACCTGCTGGTCGAGGAGGGCGTGACCAGTTTCAAGCAGTTCATGGCCTACCCGGGCGTCTTCTACTCCGACGACGGCCAGATCCTGCGCGCCATGCAGCGCGGGGCCGAGAACGGCGCCCTGATCATGATGCACGCCGAGAACGGCATCGCGATCGACGTGCTGGTGGAGCAGGCGCTGGCCCGCGGGGAGACCGACCCGCGCTACCACGGGGAGGTGCGCAAGGCGTTGCTGGAGGCCGAGGCGACTCACCGCGCCATCAAGCTCGCGCAGGTCGCGGGCGCCCCGTTGTACGTCGTGCACGTCTCGGCGATGGAGGCAGTCGCCGAGCTGGCGCGGGCGCGCGACGAGGGCCTGAACGTCTTCGGCGAGACCTGCCCCCAGTACCTGTTCCTGTCGACCGACAACCTCGCCGAGCCCGACTTCGAGGGCTCGAAGTACGTGTGCAGCACGCCGCTCAGGCCGAAGGAGCACCAGGCCCACCTGTGGAAGGGGCTGCGCACCAACGACCTGCAGGTCGTCTCCACCGACCACTGCCCGTTCTGCTTCGTGGGCCAGAAGGAGCTGGGGCGAGGGGACTTCTCCAAGATCCCCAACGGCCTTCCCGGCGTCGAGAACCGTATGGACCTGCTCCATCAGGCCGTAGTGGAAGGCCGCATCTCACGCCGCCGCTGGATCGAGATCGCCTGCGCGACCCCGGCCCGCATGTTCGGCATGTACCCGAAGAAGGGCACCATCGCGCCGGGTGCCGACGCCGATGTCGTGATCTACGACCCGCAGGCCGAACAGGTCATGTCCGCCGTGACGCACCACATGAACGTCGACTACTCGGCGTACGAGGGCAAGCGGACCACCGGCCGGGTCGAGACGGTTCTCTCGCGCGGCGAACTCGTCATCACCGAGCGGGAGTACACCGGACACGCCGGGCACGGCGTCTACACCCCCCGCTCCACCTGTCAGTACCTCAACTAGGAGCGGAGCACATGGACTTCGGACTCGTCCTGCAGACCGACCCGCCGGCCTCGCGGGTCGTCAGCCTGATGAAGCGCGCCGAGCGCAGCGGCTTCACCTACGGCTGGACCTTCGACTCCGCCGTGCTGTGGCAGGAGCCGTTCGTGATCTACAGCCAGATCCTGGCGAACACGCAGAAGCTCAAGGTCGGCACGATGGTGACCAACCCGGGCACCCGCACCTGGGAGGTCACCGCCTCCACCTTCGCCACCCTCAACGACATGTTCGGCAACCGCACGGTCTGCGGCATCGGCCGCGGTGACTCGGCCATGCGCGTCGCCGGGCGCAAGCCCAACACCCTCGCCCGCATCAGCGACGCCATGAAGGTCATCCGGGCGCTGGGCCGCGGCGACGAGGCCGACCTCGGGGGCGGCACGGTCGTCAGGTTCCCGTGGATCAAGGAGGGCGCCGAACTCCCCGTATGGATGGCGGCGTACGGGCCCAAGGCCCTGAAGATGACCGGCGAGGAGGCCGACGGATTCATCCTCCAGCTCGCCGACCTCTACCTGACGGAGTACATGGTCAAGGCCGTGAAGGACGCGGCGGTCGCCGCCGGGCGCAACCCCGACGACGTCAAGATCTGCGTCGCCGCTCCCGCGTACGTCACCGAGGACGACTCGCCCGAGAAGCTCGCCCACGCGCGCGAGCAGTGCCGCTGGTTCGGCGGGATGGTCGGCAACCACGTCGCCGACCTGGTCGCCAAGTACGGGGAGCACTCCGCCGCCGTACCCGACGAACTCACCGACTACATCAAGGCCCGCGAGGGGTACGACTACTCCCACCACGGGCGCGCCGACAACCCCGACACCCAGTTCGTGCCCGACGAGATCGTCGACCGGTTCTGCCTCATCGGACCGGTCGAGAAGCACATCGAGAAGCTGAACGCGCTGCGTGAGCTGGGCGTCGACCAGTTCGCCGTCTACGACATGCACGACGCGCAGGAGGCCGTCATCGACGCGTACGGCTCGAAGGTCATCCCCGCGGTCAACTCCTGACCGCAGCCGACGAGTTCGGACGCAACCAGTACCCCGCAACCAATACCCCACCGCTCCACCAGACCCCCCACCTTGTTCCCCCCTCCCTGCCGTCCCGGGGAGGGGCCCAAGGCCCCCGCACGGCCTATCCGTCCCGTCCCGCATTGTCGATTGGCCTGCCCATGACCGAAACAGTCCCCCCGGGGTCGCCGATATCGCAGTCCGCCGCTTCCGGCGGCCGGATCGAGCTCGCCCCCGAGGCATTCCCCGCCGACAGTCCCTTCGCCAACGAGGATCTGCGTCCCGTCCCGGTCGCCGAGCGCAAGTGGACGACGTACAACTTCGCGGCCCTGTGGATCTCCATGGCCCACTGCATCCCCAGCTGGACCCTGGCCTCCGGCCTGGTCGCGCTCGGCATGGACTGGAAGCAGGCCGTCTTCACCATCGCCCTGGCCAACGTCATCGTGCTGCTGCCGATGCTGGCCACCGGGCACGCCGGACCCAAGTACGGCATACCGTTCCCCGTGCTGGCGCGGGCATCCTTCGGGCTGCGCGGCGCCAACATCCCGGCGCTGATCCGGGCGGCCGTGGCCTGTGGCTGGTTCGGCATCCAGACTTGGATCGGCGGCAGCGGCATCTTCGCCCTGGGCTCCAAGCTGACCGGCGGCCACTGGGAGAACGCGGGCAAGATCGCGGGCAACCCCTGGCCGCTGTGGCTCTGCTTCATCCTCTTCTGGGCCGTGCAGATCGCGATCATCTACCGCGGCATGGACTTCCTGCGGCACTTCGAGAACTGGGCCGCGCCCTTCGTGATCGTCGGCGCCCTCGTGCTGCTGATCTGGATCGCGGTCAAGGCGGACGGCTTCGGCGCGCTGCTCGACCAGCCCTCGAAGCTGGGCTGGGGTCCTGACTTCTGGCCGGTCTTCTTCCCGTCCCTGATGGGGATGATCGGTTTTTGGGCTACTTTGTCCCTCAATATCCCTGACTTCACGCGCTTCGGCGCCAGTCAGAAGGCGCAGACCTGGGGCCAGGCCCTCGGCCTGCCCACCACGATGACCCTCTTCGCGGTCCTCGCCGTGCTGGTCACCTCGGGCTCCGAGGTGGTCTACGGCGAGGCGATCTGGGACCCGGTCACCCTCGCCGCCAAGACGGACAGCGTCTTCGGTCTGCTCTTCGCCCTGATCGTCGTCCTGGTCGCCACGATCTCCGTGAACATCGCGGCGAACGTCGTCTCCCCGGCGTACGACCTGGCGAACCTGGCGCCGAAGCTCATCAACTTCCGTACGGGCGCGCTGATCACCGGTGTCATCGGCGTGCTGATCTTCCCGTGGAAGCTGATCTCCACCCCTGAGTTCTACATCTTCACCTGGCTCGGCGTGGTCGGCGGTCTGCTCGGGACGGTCGCGGGCATCCTGATCGCCGACTACTGGATCGTCCGCCGCACGGTCCTGCACCTGGCGGACCTGTACACGCCCGGCGGGCGCTACTGGTACTCGTCCGGCTGGAACTGGCGGGCGATCGTCGCCTTCGTGGTCGGTGGCGTCCTCGCGGTCGGCGGCTCGTACTCGGGTGTCGGCGCCGACGGGGCGAAGACCGGACCGTTCCCGGTCGACGGGCTGATCCCGTTCCTCAAGCCGCTCGCCGACTACGGCTGGGCGGTGGGCCTGGGCGCCGCGCTGGTGCTGTACGTGGTGCTGATGGGCGGCCGCAAGGAACGCGCCGAGGCCTGAACCCGGAAGGGGAGGGGGAGGACGGTCAGCCCTTCTGGCCGTCCTCCAAGGCCGCCACCGCCTCCTTCGCCGCCTTGATGGCGCCCTTGTTGATCTCGTCCGTGCTGGGCGCCTTCTTCGACTCGAAGTCGCTGCCGCTGTAGGTGACGGAGATCAGCGCGTTGGACGCGCGGACCATCACCACGCCCTCACGGGTCTGCTGCTTGTCCTCGGTGGTGAGGTTCACGACGGAGTACCCCGAGTCGCCGACGCCGGGGACGGCGCCGCCGCCACTCTTGTCCGCGACGCGCTCCTTGTAGGACTTCTCCGCCGCCTCGTCCGACGCGGTGATCTCGAAGGAGACGTCCAGCCAGCGGTAGTCGTAGCCCTTGAGCGCGTTCCACGAGCAGGTGCGGCGCAGCTTGGAGTCCGTCGACGGGATCTCCTTGCCGGCCGACTTGGCGCCCGGAACAAGCGATTTCACCGTTTTCGCGCTCAGGCTGTCGCACGGCGCGGGAGCGGCGGAGTACGTCTTCGACACCGCCGCCGTAGCGGGGGCCGAGGGTGAATCGTCGCCGCTCTTCTGCGTCGCCGCCGGGTCGTCGGCGGCCTGCGTCGCGGGTCCGGACGACAGTGCCCAGCCCGCCGCGGCGAGCACGACGACGGGCGACAGACGCGCGGTGAGGGCGAGCGGCAAGGGAAGAGAACGCACGGCGCACTTTTCGTGGGGGACGGTGCGGAGAGAGTCCGCACTGCGGACGGGACGCCAGTGTCACATGACTCCCTGTGAGGCGGAAGTGCCAACTCGCTCCGTGCTGACGCCGTTACGGGAGGGCCGCAATTACGCGGCGCCCTGGGAGAGTTACGTCGCTTTACGTTACTTTGCATCTCTTTACTTCGCCTTACGTCGTCTATCGAACGATTTGGGCGGAAAGTGAACTCTCGATGCGGTCCACGGCCACGAAGGCGCCGTACGCCACGAGATGCACCAGGCAGTGGTCGGTGTGCTCCGGCCGCCGCCAGGCCGCCACGTCCTCGTCCGTGATGCGGTACGGCGCGAGGGCGGCCAGCAGTGCCAGACGCGCCGCCGGACGATCCCGGCGGTCCGGGAAGCCGTCCAGGGTGAGCGGCGGATGTGTGCCGTCCCAGTCCTGGAGGGTCTGCTCCACGAGGTGATGGTCGTCGGCGTCGAGCAGACCCGCGCCCCGCATGGCCGCCCTGAGCAGCGCCGCGTACGCGATACCGACGGGTGTGCCGCCCGCCCAGGCGGGGGCTTCGCCGGGGTCGACGTCGTCGAGCAGTGCGAGGGCGGTACCCGGCCGGGCGGGGCGGCGCACGGTCCGGGCGAGCGTGCGGCCCGCGAGGCTGCGTACCGCTCGGAAGCGCTGGGCGCCCGCCGGGAGCAGGTTCTCGGTCAGCAGGGCCGACGCGATCCGGTTGATGAAGTGGAAGGTGAGCGCGGTGCCGAGATGGGCGGGGGCGTGCTCACTCGGGAAGGGATACGGCTCCAGGGCGGCGCCGGGCACGCGCGTGTGCTGCCCCCAGGCGAGCAGGCGCGCGTGCTCCTCGTTCTGCGGCCGCTCCCCGCGGGCCAGCCGCTCCGCGAGCGCGTGGTCGCCGGTGGCGTGCAGCAGGACGGTGTGCGCGTCCACGCAGAACGGGCACTTGTTGGCGAGGGACACCCCGAGGGCCACCAGTTCCTTGCCGGTCCGGCTGCCCGCCCCCGCGATGAGCGACTCGCGCATCAATGCCCAGGTGGGGGCGAGGAGTTCGGGTGCGGAGGACAGGACCACGAAGGTGACGGGCTCGGGGATGCCGAAGTCCAGGGCGATCTGGGCGTACACCTCGGCGACGGTGCCGGTGGCCGACTTGGGAGGCAGGGGTTCGGTGTATCGGAAGGGTGTGGTCATGGGCAGCAGCGTGCGCTGTCGGGGTGGGCCGGGTCGTCGTACCGCCGAAGGCAGTCGGTGCTGCGACGGCCGGGCGGGTCGGTGCCGGGCACTACTGCGTGGGGAGTAGTCGGGGAGCCGTCCACAGGGGTGACGTCGCTGTCGGTGGGGCGGTCTAGTGTGCGGGCATGAGCGGGCTTCGGATCACACGCGAACGGCTCGTCGACCTGGCCGTCTCGGTCGTGGTCGGCGTGATCGTCGTGCTCGCCGCCGTGGCGGACGGGCGTGCGGGACCCGTCGACTGCGCGCTGATCGCGGCCGGTTCGCTGGCCCTGGCCGCGCACCGCACGGCTCCGCGCGTCGTGCTCGCGGTCACCACCGCCGGCCTGCTCGCCGCAGTCGTCCACGCCGGGCCCGCGAGCAGCCTGGCCGTCCCCGTCGTGGGCGCGGTGCACACGGCGTCGCGGACCGGACACCGGGGGACGGCCGCGGCGGCCGCCGCCGTCTTCCTCGGCGGATACGTGGCCGCGGGTTCGGCGAGCTCGGACGTCACGCGGGAGGCGCTGCTGCTGGCCGGCTGGTTCCTGTGCGCGGTGGTGACGGGCCTGGCCGACCGCAACTGGCAGGCGTATCTGCGCCAGACCGAACAGCGTGCCCTGGAGGCCGAACGCACCCGGGAGGAGGCGGCGTTGCGCAGAGCGGGCGAGGAACGTCTGCGGATAGCACGGGAGTTGCACGACTCCCTCACCCACAGCATCTCGATCGTCAAGCTCCAGGCCGGCGTCGCCGTGCACCTGGCCCGCAAGCGAGGCGAGGAGGTGCCGCCCGCGCTGCTCGCCATCCAGGAGGCGAGCGGGGAGGCGATGCGCGAGCTGCGCGCCACGCTGGAGGTGCTGCGCACGGACGAGCCCACCGGCACACCCGCGCTGCTCGTGGAGCGGGCGCGGGCGGCGGGCCTCGCGGTCGAGCTGACGGTGACGGGGGAGGAGCGGCCGTTGGCGGCGACTGTCGACCGGGCGATGTACCGCATCGTCCAGGAAGCCTTGACGAACGCGGCGCGGCACGCGGGCCCGGCGAAGGTGTCAGTTCAACTCGACTACGGGGAGGGCGAGTTGACGATAGGGGTCGAGGACGACGGCACCGCCGACCCGTCCAGCCCTCCCACCCCCGGCACAGGTCTGACCGGCATGCGCGAACGCGTCACGGCCCTCGGCGGCACATTGGACGCCGCTCCGCGCGAGGAGGGCGGGTTCGCGGTGCGGGCACGGCTGCCGCTGGAGGAGGCGGGATGAGGACGGGGTGACGGGGGAGGCGAGATGAGGACGGGGTGACGGGGGGAGGCAGGATGACGGACGACGTGATCAGAGTGGCGCTCGTCGACGACCAGGCGCTGATGCGCGCGGGCTTCAGGGCCCTGCTGGACGCCGAGGACGGCATCGAGGTGGTCGGTGAGGCGGCGGACGGCGAGCGGGGCCTGGAGCTGATCCGCGCGCAGGTCCCCGACATCGCGCTGATCGACGTACAGATGCCGGTGATGACGGGCATAGAGGCGACGCGCAGGATCGCCGCGGACCCGGCCCTGGCATCGGTCCGCGTGGTCATCCTGACGAACTACGGCCACGACGAGTACGTCTTCGAGGCCCTGAGGGCCGGCGCCAGCGGCTTCCTCCTGAAGGACACCGAACCGGCCGACCTGCTCCAGGCGATCGAGGTGGTGGCACGCGGCGAGGCGCTGCTGTCCCCGTCGGTCACCCGCACCCTGATCGGAGAGTTCGTCTCCCGCCCACCCGACCGGGCCACCGCCCCCGGCCTGGAGTGCCTGACGCGCCGCGAACGCGAGGTGACGGCGCTGGCGGCGCGGGGGCTGACGAACGAGGAGATCGCCGAGCACATGGTGATCAGCCCGTTCACGGCGAAGACTCACATCAGCAGGGCGATGACGAAGCTGGGGGCGCGGGATCGGGCGCAGTTGGTGGTGTTCGCCTATGAGTCGGGGCTGGTGGTGGCGCGGGGAGCGGATCACCGGTTGGAGTGACTGGTGCGCCAGATCGCCCAGGGGCCGTGACGGATTGCCGTAGACCGGGGACGGTGGTCATGCTGCAGGCACGATGTCCGATGGAGAATCGATGAGCCCTCAACCGCACACCTATGCCGTGGCTGACGCCGAAACAGCACTCAAGTATGCGATCCAGCACATCAAGGGTGACCGGGTGCAGATCGTCGAGGGGTTCATCGAACAGGTTGTGCCGTCTTGGGATCATGAGGGTGTCGCGGACGAGATCCGTGAGCAGCTGGGACCAACGCTGCGCAGACTGGAGTGCCGCGCGGGCTCCGGCGATCTGGACTTGCCGGGGACGGCCAACTGGTACGTGCCGGATTTGGCAGTTGTCCCGAAGGAACTCACCAAGGGCACGGGCGCCCTGGTGCCCGACCAGACGCTGCTGATCGTCGAGGTCACCTCGGAAAGCAACGGAGATACGGACCGGATCGTCAAACGGAAGCGCTACGCCGAGTACGGTGCACCGCTCTACCTCCTCGTCGATCGCCAGGAGCGGTCCTGCACGCTCTACTCCGCTCCCGGTCGGCTCGGATACACGAAGGTGGAGGGCCCGCTGCCGTTCGGAACGCCTGTGTCCCTGCCCGACCCGTTCGGCCTGGAGCTCGACACAACGGAGTTCTGACATCCGTCGGTCTGTTCACCGACGGGGGCCCACCATCGAGTGCGAGCGGGCGTCTGCTCACCGCGGGGAGTCGGCGGTCGTAGCCACGTTGGCTCACCGCTCCCGGCCGGCCACGGCGGCTGCGTACGATCATCGGACCGCCGCCGTGCCGTGAGGAGTCCGCCCGTGTTCACCACCCGACCCACCCTCCAAGGCACCTTCGGCATGGTGTCCTCCACCCACTGGCTCGCCTCCCAGTCGGCGATGGCCGTGCTGGAGGGCGGCGGCAACGCGTACGACGCGGCCGTGGCGGGGGCGTTCGTGCTGCATGTCGTCGAGCCGCATCTCAACGGGCCCGCCGGCGAGGTGCCGATCCTGCTCGCACCCGCGGGCGGTGAGGTGCGGGTGCTGTGCGGGCAGGGCGTCGCGCCGGCCGGGGCGACGGTCGCGCACTACCGGGGACTCGGGCTGGAGCTCGTGCCGGGGACCGGGCCGCTCGCCGCCGCCGTGCCCGGGGCGTTCGACGCCTGGATGCTGCTGCTGCGGGACTACGGGACCAGGACGCTCGCCGAGGTGCTCGAGTACGCCATCGGGTACGCCGAACACGGGCACGCGCCCGTGGAGCGCGTCGGGGAGACCGTCGAAACCGTACGGGAGCTGTTCGAGACGGAGTGGACCTCGTCGGCCGAGGTGTATCTGCCGGGCGGGAAGGCACCCCGGCCCGGGGAGCTGCTGCGCAATCCCGCCCTCGCCGCCACCTGGAAGCGGCTGCTCGACGAGGTCGCCGGGGCCGGGGACCGGGTCGCGCAGATCGAGGCCGCACGGGAGGTGTGGCGCACCGGATTCATCGCCGAGGCCCTCGTACGGCAGGCCCAGCGGCCCACCCTGGACACCAGCGGCGAGCGGCACTCCGGCACGCTCACGGCCGCCGACCTCGCCGGCTGGTCCGCGACCTACGAGACGCCGGCGACGTACGACTTCAACGGCTGGACCGTGTGCAAGGCCGGCCCCTGGAGCCAGGGCCCGGTCCTCCTCCAGCAGCTCGCGCTGCTCCCGCCCGAGCTGCCGCGGTACGGGTCCGCCGAGTACGTCCATCTGCTGATCGAGGGCTGCAAGCTGGCCATGGCCGACCGGGAGGCCTGGTACGGCGACGCGGCCGAGGTACCGCTCGCCGAGCTGCTGTCGGAGCGGTACAACGCGGGCCGGCGGGAGCTGGTCGGCGACAAGGCCTCCCATGAGCTGCGGCCCGGGAGCCCGGGCGGACTCGCACCGCGGCTGTGCGCGCACGCGCGCGTGGTGGCCTCCGACGAGCCCGGCTTCGACGTCCTGGGCGCCGGTGAGCCGACCGTCGCCAAGCGCCCGACGTCCCCGGTGCCCGGCGAGCCCGACGTCGCCGCCGACGGGGGCACCCGTGGCGACACCTGCCACCTCGACGTCGTCGACCGCTGGGGCAACATGATCGCGGCCACTCCCAGCGGCGGCTGGCTGCAGTCCAACCCCGTCGTGCCCGAACTGGGCTTCCCGCTCGGCACCCGGCTGCAGATGACCTGGCTGGAGGAGGGTTTGCCGAACTCGCTCGCCCCGGGGCGGCGGCCGCGTACGACGCTCACGCCCTCGATCGCCCTGCGCGACGGCGTGCCCGTCATGGCCTTCGGCACGCCCGGCGGGGATCAGCAGGACCAGTGGCAGCTGCACTTCTTCCTCGCCGTCGTCCTGCGGGAGCGGGTCCGCGGCGGCCTCGACCTCCAGGGCGCGATCGATGCCCCGAACTGGCACAACGACAGCTTCCCGGGCTCCTTCTACCCGCGCGGGATGCGGCCGGGGAGCGTCACCGTGGAGTCACGGATGGACGCCGAGGTGGTGGAGGAGCTGCGGCGGCGTGGTCATGACGTGACCGTCGGTGACGCCTGGTCGGAGGGACGGCTGTGCGCGGTCGCGAGGGATCCGGAGACCGGCGTTCTGTCGGCGGCGGCGAATCCGCGGGGGATGCAGGGGTACGCGGTCGGACGCTGAGAGCTGGTCGCCGCCCCTGGAGTGGGCCTCTGACCTGCCCGTACCCGCCCCACGTGTTCACGCCGATGCCATCCGGCGGCCACCGGACGGGCGGGGATTGTCAGTGGGGCGTGTTCTTATTGACACGTGATCGAAAACAACGAAACCATCGACGAGTTTCTCGCACAGCACTCCGCCGACGTGGAAGAAGCGGTCCGCAAGGCGGCCGCGGCCGAGATCATGCCGCGCTTCCGGCAGCTCGCCTCGCACGAGGTCGACCAGAAGAGCGGACCGCACGACCTGGTGACCGACGCCGACCGGCTCGCCGAGCAGTACCTCACCGAGAAGCTCGGCGCGCTCCTGCCCGGCTCGGTCGTGGTCGGCGAGGAGGCGGTGCACGCCAACCCGGCGTCGTACGAAGCGCTCCAGGGCGACGCCCCGGTCTGGATCGTCGACCCCGTCGACGGCACCCGCCAGTTCGTGCACGGGGACTCCGGCTTCTGCACGCTGGTCGCGCTCGCACAGCGCGGCGTCCTGCTCGCCTCCTGGACCTACGCCCCTGCCCGCGACCAGCTGGCCATGGCGATACGGGGCCAGGGCGCCTTCCTCGACGGAGAGCGGCTGTACTCCGGCGCGCCGGAACCCGGCCGCGACCTGGAAATCGCCACGTCCCACCCCGACTACACGACCGACGAGCAGAAGCAGGCCCTGCTCGGCCTGTGGACCGAGGGTGTGCGGCCCCGCGCCTGCGGTTCCGCCGGACTGGAGTATCTCGCCGTCGCCCGGGGCGAGTTGGATGCGACCGTGTTCAGCTGGGAGGCCGCATGGGATCACGCGGCCGGCCTGCTCCTGGTAGAGGAGGCGGGCGGTGCCCACCTGACCCGCGCGGGCGAGCCCTTCCGCATCACCGGCGGCAATGTCCTGCCGTTCACGACGGCCCGTGACGCGGCCACGGCTCGCCGGGTGCGGGAACTGCTGTCGGGCGCAGCCTGATCTGGGGGCGGCCCCCGCCGACGCGGAGGTCGACCACCTCGAACTCGGCGGGGGTACCCTCCGCGGGCCACTCGCACTCCGCCCGCAGCAGCACCAAGGCGTCCACGAAGCCGGCGGCGGGCAGACCGACGTCGACGAACACTCCCGTGAGACCGGGTCCCCAGGGCGAGACGGTGAACGTCCCGGTCAGGCGTGTCCCGACCGGCAGGGGACCGGTGTCGTGGCGGACGTCGCACTGGCGGAAGGACCGGGCCCGGCCCCACGCCACATCGAACTCCCGCGGGTCGACCGACCGGGCACCCGGCGGCTCCACGACCGGTTCCCGCACCGGCACCCCGTACACGGTCTCGTACAGCCGCACGCCCCACTCCCCGCACGCCTGCCGTGTCCGCGCCACCTCGACCGGTTCGGCGGCCACCACGGGCACGGAATCCGGCCCCCGGAAGGTGATCTGCCGCAACACCTGACCGGCTTCCCCCAGCTCGAACCAGCGCCACAGATCGTCCTCGGGCACAGGGAATCGGAAGCGGCGCGTCACCCGGCGGACTTTACCCGCGCCCCTGCGCTGTCAGTGGCCCGGCATATCCTGATCCTTCAAGGCCGTCGGCTGACGAAGGGGTCCGAGGTGCCGTCGATGCTCGATGCGGTCGTGGTGGGTGCGGGGCCGAACGGACTGACCGCTGCAGTGGAGCTGGCCCGGCGCGGCTTCTCCGTGGCCGTGTTCGAGGCGCGTGACACCGTCGGCGGGGGTGCCCGCACGGAAGAGCTGACCCTGCCCGGCTTCCGGCACGACCCGTGCTCCGCCGCGCACCCCCTGGGCATCAACTCGCCCGTCTTCCGGACCATGCCGCTCGACCGCTACGGCCTTCAGTGGCTGCACGCCGAGCTGCCCATGGCGCACCCCTTCACCGACGGCACCGCCGCCGTGCTGTCCCGTTCCGTCGCCGAGACCGCCGCCTCCTTCGGCCCGCGCGACGCGGGGACGTACCGCAGGCTGGTCGAGCCGTTCCTGACCAAGTGGGACACCCTGGCCCGCGACTTCATGTCCCTGCCCCTCACCGCCCTGCCACGCGACCCGGTCACCCTCGCCCGGTTCGGCCTCGTCGGGCTGCCGCCGTCCACCTGGCTGATGCGCCGCTTCCGCGACGAGCGGGCCAAGGCCCTGTTCTCCGGCCTCGTCGCCCACGTCATGGCGCCGCTGGGTGGCTTCGCCACCGGAGCCATCGGCCTGGTCTTCGCCCTCGCCGCCCACGCCCGAGGCTGGCCCGTGGCCCGCGGCGGCTCCCAGTCCATCTCCGACGCCCTCACCGCGTATCTCAAGGATCTCGGCGGCGCCGTCCACACCGACTACGAGATCAAGCGGCTCGACGACCTGCCGCCCGCGCGCGCGTACGTCTTCGACACCTCGCCGACCGCGCTGGCCCGCATCGCCGGGCTCGGCCGGTACTACGAGGGCTACCGCTACGGCGCCGCCGCCTTCAAGATCGACTACGCACTGGACGGCCCGGTGCCGTGGACCGCGCCGGAGGCCCGGCGGGCCGGCACCGTGCAGATCGGCGGGGACAGCGCGGAGATCGGCGCCGCGCTGCGCGCCGCGTCCCGGGAGGGCCGGGCGCCCGACAAGCCGTTCATGATCACGGTGCAGCCCAGCGTCGTCGACCCCACCCGGGCTCCCGACGGCAAGCACGCCTTCTGGGCGTACGGGCATGTGCCGAACGGCTGGACCGGAGACCTCACGGACGCCATCGAGCGCCAACTGGAGCGCTTCGCCCCGGGGTTCCGCGACCGCGTCCTCGCCCGCGCCACGGCCGGCCCGGCCGAACTCGCCGCCCGCAACGCCAACTACGTCGGCGGAGACATCGCCTCCGGCGCGGCATCCGGACTCCAACTCCTGCTGCGCCCCAAGCTGTCGCTCTTCCCCTACACCACCCCGCACCCGGCGGTCTTCATCTGCTCGTCGGCCACCCCGCCCGGACCGGGCGTGCACGGCATGTCGGGGCACAACGCGGCCAAGGCGGTGTGGCGGCGGCTGCGCCAGGAGCCGTGAGCGCCGGGAGCCGTGAGTACCGGGAGCCGTGAGGCTGCTCAAACGGTCCACGTTTACCGGTAGTTCGGGCCTCACGGTAAGAGAAATCTGTGTCTTCTTTGTCACTCCTCTTAACCGGGGGGTAGGCACCTGAATGGTCAACAGCCGCGAGTAAGGTGCGGCCATGAAAGATCGGAAAGCGGTTGTCCGCTTCGGATCCCGGTCTGCCGTGCGCCTCACCGACCTCGCCCTGCTCGTCAGAGCGCCGGCCGCGTTGAGTGTCCCCGGTGACGTGATGGCGGGAGCGGCCGCTGCTGGACGTCCGCTGGGCGCCCGTACCCTCGGAGTGATCGGTTCCTCCGTGTGCCTCTACTGGGCCGGCATGGCCCTCAACGACTACGCCGACGCGACGGTTGACTCCGTCGAGAGGCCGGAACGGCCTGTGCCCTCGGGGCGTGTTCCGCGCCGTGTGGCGCTTGCCGTGGCTGGGTCGCTGACCGTGGCGGGGATCGGTCTCGCCGCGGTCGCGGGGGGTCGGCGCAGTGTGGGCACCGCGCTTCCGTTGGCTGGGCTGGTCTGGGCGTACGACCTGAAGCTCAAGTCCACGCCGGTGGGTTCAGTCGCCATGGCGGGGGCCCGGGTTCTGGACGTGCTGGCCGGAGCGGTTGTGCCTGGGGTCGGTGCGGAGTCGGTCGGGGGTGCGCTGCGGCGTGCCGCGGTGCCTGCCGGGTTGGTCGGGGTGCATACCGGTACGTTGATGGCGCTCAGTCGGTATGAGATCGGCGGGGCGCCGGCGCGGGTTCCGGCTGCGACTCTTGCGGTGTCTGCGGCGACGGCGGTCGCGACGGCCGTTCCTGTCGCCCGAGCCGCCGCAGGAAGTGCCGCGAACGGTCGTCTGGCGTCTGCTGCGCCGTCGTGGCTGGTCGCGCAGTTCCCCGCGCCCCTTAGGGGCGTTGGCGGCACCGCTCCTTCGAAGAAGCTCGCCACCGCCATCACCGCGACCGCCCCGGTGAAGCTCGCCACCGCCATCACCGCGACCGCCCCGGTGAAGCTCGGCACCGCCCTCACCGCGACCGCCCCGGTGAAGCTCGGCACCGCCCTCACCGCGACCGCCCCGGTGAAGCTCGGCACCGGCCTCACCGCGACCGGCCCGGCGAAGTTCCGCACCGCCCTCACCGCCACCTCCCCGGTGAAGATCCGCACCGCTGTCACCGTCGTCGGTGCTCTCGCCTACCTCGGTACCTATGGGGCCGCTCAAGTCCGTGCCGTGCGGGAGCCGTCGGGGGAGAACGTGCGGCGGGCCGTAGGGGCCGGGATTCTTGGGCTGATGCCGCTGCAGGCGGCGTTGACGGCGCGTGGCGGGGCTGCGGGTGTTGCCGCGGCGCTCGGCGTCGTTCATCCCCTCGCGCGACGGCTGGCCCGGCGCATATCGCCCACCTGAGACCCACCACACCCTCCGTGTGAGGAACCGGCACCATGAGACCTCCCCCCACCGATCTCAAGTTCGGCTACGGCACCAACGGCTTCACCCAGCACCGGCTGACCGACGTCCTGGTCGTCCTCGCCGATCTCGGCTACGACGGTGTCGCCCTCACCCTCGACCACGGCCACCTCGACCCGTACGCCGACGACCTGCCCCGGCGCGTGACCGCCCTCGCCCGGCAACTGGCGCGGCACGGGCTGGACGTGACGGTGGAGACCGGCGCGCCGTACTTCCTCGACCCCTGGGGCAAGCACCTGCCCACGCTGATGTCGGACGGCTCCGAGCTCAGGGTCGACCTGCTGTGCCGCGCCCTGCGCATCGCGGCCGACCTCGGCTCGCCCACCGTTCATTTGTGCAGCGGCCCGGCGCCGGACGGGCTGCCGGAGCGGGACGTGTGGAAGCGGCTCGCGGCCGGGGTGGAGACCGTCCTGGAGACGGCGGAGAAGTACGGGGTGGCGCTGGCGTTCGAGCCGGAGCCGTACATGTTCGTCGACACGGTGGAGCGCTGCCTGCACCTCGCCCAACTGGTCGACGGGCACGAGCTGTTCGGAATCACCCTGGACATCGGCCATGCGCACTGCGTGGAGAAACGTTCCCTGCTCGACTGCGTGCGCCAGGCGGCGCCGCTCCTGCGCAACGTGCAGATCGAGGACATGCGGCGCGGCATACACCAGCACCTCGAATTCGGCGCCGGCGAGATCGACTTCCCGCCCGTACTGGCTGCCTTGCGTGACCTCGGGCACCGCGGTCTGGTCTCCGTCGAGATCCAGGGCGGCTCGCTCGACGCGCCCGACGTCGCCCGCCGCTCGATCGAGTTCCTGCGCGCGGCCGTACCGACCGCAGCGCGTCAGTAGACACCGCCCAGCCCTTCTTTCTGGCTCAACTCCTCCCACCTCTTCGGAAGTTGTTCCCCCATGGCTGTTACGACCGCCTCCCTCTCCACTCCGCCGGACCCCCAACCCGGCCTGATCGCCGCACTGGACGACACGGCCCGTACCTGGCTGGAGGGCAGTGTCGCCGAGGTCGCCGCCGAACCCGCCGCCGTGCGGCGTCTGTTCCCCGCTGTCCGAAGGCGCTGCGGACACGGGCGCCTCGACTCCTACTGGACCGTCGACGAAGCCGCCCGGGCCGTCCTGCTCACTGCACTGCCCCTGCGCGGCCAGGCCCTCGCCGACGAGGTCACCCGCCTCCACCGCCACGGCGACCCTGCGGAACAACGCGCCGTCCTGCGCGCCCTGCCGCTGCTCGACCTGGGCGACCTCGCCCTGGCCCTGGTACGGGAGACGCTGCGCGGCAACGACACCACCCTGATCGAGGCCGCCCTCGGCCCGTACGCCGCCGCGCACCTCCCGGACGCCGAGTACCGCCAGGCCGTACTGAAGTGCGTCTTCTACGAGATCCCGCTGGACCGCGTCACCGGCCTCGGCACCCGAGCAGACCGCGAACTGGCCCGTATGCTCGCCGACTTCGCCCATGAGCGGATCGTCGCGGGACGGGACGTACCCGAAGACATCCTGCCCGTCGTCCGCGCCTTCCCGGACGTCGTCGGCGGCCGAGCAGAACTTCAGCACGCACTCAAGGAAGAGGGCTGACCGTGCGCATCTTCGACCCCCACATCCATATGACCTCCCGGACGACCGACGACTACGAGGCGATGTACGCCGCCGGGGTGCGTGCCGTCGTCGAGCCCGCCTTCTGGCTGGGCCAGCCCCGCACCTCGCCCGAGAGCTTCTACGACTACTTCGACGGGCTGCTGGGCTGGGAGCCGTACCGCGCCGCCCAGTTCGGCATCCAGCACTTCTGCACGATCGCGCTCAACCCGAAGGAGGCCAACGACCCCCGCTGCCTCCCGGTCCTCGACGAACTGGACCGCTATCTCGCCAAGGACCGGGTCGTCGCCGTCGGTGAGATCGGCTACGACTCGATGACCCCGGAGGAGGACGAGGCGCTCGCCCGTCAGCTCCAGCTCGCCATCGAGCACGAACTGCCCGCCCTCGTACACACCCCGCACCGCGACAAGGCGGCCGGTACCCGCCGCACCCTGGACGTCGTCCGGGAGTCGGGCATCGCCCCCGAACTGGTCGTCCTCGACCACCTCAACGAGCTCACCGTCGGCATGGTCCTCGACAGCGGCTGCTGGGCCGGGTTCTCGATCTACCCGAAGACCAAGATGAGCGAGGACCGGATGGTCGAAATCCTCAAGGAGCACGGGACCGGGCGGGTGCTGGTCAACTCGGCCGCGGACTGGGGTCGTTCCGATCCGCTGAAGACCCGGAAGACCGCCGATGCCATGCTCGCCGCCGGGTTCGACGACGACGCCGTCGACGAGGTGCTGTGGCGCAACCCGGTCGCCTTCTACGGCCAGAGCGGGCGGCTGGAGCTGGAGGAGCCCAAGCCCGACGAGGAGGCCACCTTCCGCGGCAACTCGATACGTCGCGGGGGAGCGTGAGCATCCCATGCGCTTTCTGCACCCGGACGGCACCACCGTCCACCTCGGATACTGCAGCAACGTCCACCAGGCGGAGGACCTCCAGGGCGTGATCGCCCAGCTCGCCGCCTACGCCGAGCCTGTGCGCGAACGGCTCGGGACCGACCGGCTCGGCATCGGGCTGTGGCTGGCGCACCCTGTCGTCACCGAACTCGCCGACGACGAGGGCGCGTTGACGCGTCTGAAGGCCGAACTGCGGGTGCGCGGCCTGGAGACCGTCACCCTCAACG
Organism: Streptomyces cyaneus; assembly: GCF_004028635.1. Taxonomy (GTDB): domain Bacteria; phylum Actinomycetota; class Actinomycetes; order Streptomycetales; family Streptomycetaceae; genus Streptomyces; species Streptomyces cyaneus. Next base: position 164,862 of record NZ_RQJW01000008.1, read on the forward strand.
CCTTCCCCTACGCCGGATTCCACCGTGAGGTCGTCAAGAAGGACGTGTACGAGCCCGACTGGGCCGACGAGGCCCGGCTGAAGTACACCCTGGACTGCGCCCGTGTCCTCGCAGCCCTCCTCCCGGACGACGTCGACCACGGGAGCGTCTCCACGCTGCCGCTCGCGTGGCGCACCCCGTGGACGCCCGCCTGCGCCGAGGAGGCCCGGCACGCCCTGGAGCGGCTGACCACCGGGCTCGCCGCGCTGGAGGCGTGGACGGGTCGCCGTATCCGCGTCGGCTTCGAACCGGAACCCGGGTGCGTCGTCGAGACCACCACGCAGGCGGTACGGGAACTGGGCGGACTGGACCCCGACCGGCTCGGCATCTGCCTCGACGCCTGCCATCTCGCCGTCCAGTTCGAGCAGCCGGGCGAGGCGCTGCGCCGGCTCGCGGAAGCCGGGATGCCCGTGGTCAAGCTCCAGGCGTCCTGCGCCGTGGAGGCCGCGAACCCGGCCGACCCCGCCGCCCGCGCGGCCCTGCACCGGCTCGCCGAACCCCGGTTCCTGCACCAGACCCGGACGACGAGCGACGGTGACGTCCTCGGCGTGGACGACCTCCCGGACGCCCTCGACGGCGAGCTTCCCGCCGACGGCGGCCCCTGGCGCGTCCACTTCCACGCCCCGCTGCACACCGAGCCCGAACCCCCGCTGCGTACCACCGCCGGCCAGCTCGACCAGGTCCTCGCCGGACTGCTGGGCGGGGCCGCGGCCCACTGCGACCACATCGAGGTCGAGACCTACACCTGGTCCGTCCTCCCCGAACCGCCCACCGACCTGCCCGGCGGTATCGCCGCCGAACTCGCCTGGGCCCGCGACCGGTTGACCGGCCTCGGCCTCAAGGAGGACCCGTCATGACGACCGACGAAGTGACCGACGAAGTGACCGACCCAGTGACCGACCCGGTGAACCGCGTCGTCGTCCTCGACATAGTCGGCCTCACCCCGAACCTCCTGAAGCACATGCCGGCCGTCGCCGCCCTCGGCGAACGCGGCTTCCAGGCCCGCCTCGACACCGTGCTCCCCGCCGTCACCTGCACCGTCCAGTCCACCCTCCTCACCGGCGAACCCCCGTCCACGCACGGCGCGGTGGCGAACGGCTGGTACTTCCGCGACCTCGGCGAAGTCATGCTGTGGCGCCAGCACAACGCGCTCGTCGGCGGCGAAAAGATCTGGGAGACGGCCCGGAAGACCAACCCCGACTACAAGGTCGCCAACATCTGCTGGTGGTACGCGATGGGTGCCGACGTCGATTGGACGGTCACCCCGCGCCCCGTCTACTACTCCGACGGCCGCAAAGAACCCGACTGCTACACCTGGCCGCCGTCCCTGCACGACGAACTCATCGACCGGCTGGGCCCGTTCCCCCTCTTCACCTACTGGGGCCCGAACGCGGGCATGCCCTCCACCCAGTGGATCCTGGCCGCCTCCCGGCAGATCTTCGACGAACACCGTCCCGACCTCACACTCGTCTACATCCCGCAGATGGACTACGAGCCCCAGCGCTCCGGCCCGGACTCGCCGGAAACCATCCGCGCAGCCCGCCAACTCGACGACGCCCTGCGCCCGTTGATCGACCACTTCCTGAGCGAGGGCGCCACCGTCGTCGCGCTCAGCGAGTACGGCATCACACCCGTCTCCCGCCCGGTCGACATCAACCGCGCCCTGCGTCGGGCAGGGCTGCTGGAGGTCTACACGCAGGACGGCATGGAGTACCTCGACCCGTGGACGTCACGCGCCTTCGCGGTCGCCGACCACCAGGTCGCCCACGTGTACGTCCGCGACCCGGCCGACGTCGACACGGTCGCCAAGCTCGTCGCCGAACTCGACGGCGTGGAGCAGGTGCTGGACGCCGACGGCAAGGCCGCCCACGGCCTGGACCACGAGCGCTCCGGCGAACTCGTCGCACTCGCCGACCCGGACGCCTGGTTCACGTACTACTACTGGCTGGACGACGAGCGCGCCCCCGACTTCGCCCGCCAGGTCGAGATCCACCGCAAGCCCGGCTACGACCCCGCCGAGCTCCTCTACGACGAGACCGTCCCCGCGGTGAAGCTGCGCGCCGTCGGCCAGGTCGCCCGCAAGAAGCTCGGCTTCCGTTACCGCCTCAAGACCGTCCCCCTCGACCCCTCCGGCGTCCGCGGCAGCCACGGCCGCCTGCCCGCCGACCCCGACCACGGCCCCGTACTGCTGTGTTCGCAGCCCTCGCCGGAGTCGGCACCGGCGAAGGAGGCGTACGCGGCCACGGAGGTCAAGTCCCTGCTGCTGGACCTCGCGGGCCTGCACGAGACGCCCGACGCAATGGAAGGCACGAAGAAGTGACGACCCACCCGCCGCTGCCCACGATCCGCCCCCTGCTCGACCCGGCCCCCGAATACGCCAAGTGGCAGTCCGAGGAGCCGATCCGCCGGGTGACGATCTGGGGCGACAACAGCCCCTGGCTGATCACCGGTCACGAGGACGCCCGCACGGTCCTGGCCGACCCCCGCTTCAGCGCGGACGCCAACCACCCGGACTTCCCCCACACCCGCCCCGGAGCGCCGCCCCAAGCCCCCGGCCTCTTCCACCAGATGGACCCGCCGGACCACACCCGGCTGCGCCGCATGCTGATCCCCGACTTCACCTTCCGGCGCGTCGAGCAGATGGAGGGCGCCGTCCAGCGGATCTGCGACGACCTGCTGGACGCGATGACGGACGGCGACGCGACACAGGCGGACCTGGTCGCCTCGTACGCACTGCCCCTGCCCACCCTCGCCATCTGCGAACTGCTCGGCGTCCCCTACGAGGACCACGGCTTCTTCCGCGCGAAGTCCAACGCCCTCACCAGCGTCGCCGGCGACCCGGCCGAGGCGATGTCGGCCCGCATAGCGCTCTACGGCTATCTGCGCGCCCTGATCGAGCGCCGTACGCACGACCCCGCCGACGACCTCGTCTCCCGCCTGGCCACGGAGCGCGTCGCGACCGGCGAGGCCACGCTCGACGAGGCCACCGGCATGGTCTCCCTGCTCCTCCTGGCGGGCCACGAGACGACGGCGAACATGTTCCCGCTGGCCGTGATCGCCCTGCTGCGGAACCCGGCCCAACTGGAGGCCCTGCGGGCCGACGACTCCCTGTGGCCGGGGGCGGTGGAGGAACTCCTGCGCCATCTGACCGTCATCCACTCCGGCATACGGCGGATCGCCACGGAGGACGTCGACCTGTCCGGAGTCCGCATCCGCGCGGGAGACGGCGTGGTGGTGGCGTTGCAGGCCGCCAACCGCGACCCGTCCGTGTACGCCGACCCCGACACCCTCGACGTCCGCCGCGACGCCGGCGGCCACCTCGCCTTCGGGCACGGACTGCACCAGTGCCTCGGACAGTCACTCGCCCGCACCGAACTCCGCCTGGGCCTGTCCACCCTGTTCCGCAGGCTCCCGTCCCTGCGGATGACGGCCCCGCCGGAGTCGCTGGCCCTCTCCACGAGCACGGTCCACGGGGTGCGCTCGCTACCTGTCGGCTGGTAAAGAACCGGCCACCGGTGGTCAGGGCTGCTATAGAGGCAGTCATGACCACCATCAGGCTCGTTCAGGGCGACATCACGCGAGAGAGCGTCGACGCGATCGTCAACGCCGCGAACTCCTCCCTCCTCGGTGGGGGAGGAGTCGACGGCGCGATCCACCGCCGCGGCGGCCCCGCGATCCTCGACGAGTGCCGCAAGCTGCGCGCTTCCCAGTACGGCAAGGGCCTGCCCACGGGGCAGGCGGTCGCGACGACGGCGGGGGATCTGGACGCGCGGTATGTGATCCACACGGTGGGCCCGGTCTGGTCGTCCACCGAGGACCGCTCGCAGCTGCTGGCCTCCTGCTACCGGGAGTCGCTGCGGGTGGCCGACGAACTGGGCGCCAGGACGGTCGCGTTCCCGGCGATCTCCACCGGCGTCTACGGCTGGCCGATCGACGACGGTGCCCGGATCGCGGTGGAGACGGTGCGGGCAGCGCACACGGCGGTCGAGGAGGTCCGGTTCGTGCTCTTCGACGAGCGGGCGTACGAGGCGTTCGCCGGGCACGTGCGCTGATCGCGGAGCGGCCGGATAATTGGCTCCGAAGGCGTCTGGAGAGTGCGGCACGCAGGGTGAGGTGTCTCGGCAGGCCGCGTAGCGCCAGGTGGGAGCGACATTGATCCGCGTGCTTCTGATCGGGAAAGCCCGCCTCATGAGGGGAGCGGTCGCCGCCCTCCTGTCTCGCGAAGAGGACATCGAAGTCGTCGCCGAAGTCGAAGGCAACGGGCAGGTGATCGCGCGGGCACTGATGTGCCGCCCCGACGTGCTGGTGATCGACGTCGACTCCAAGGAGGGCGAGGAACTCGCCGCGCACCGTGAGCTGAGGGTGCGGCTGCCGGACTGCCGGATGCTGCTGCTGATGGCCTCGACGACACCCGAGCGGCTCCGCCGCATCCTCGACCTGCACGCTGCCGGGGTCATCAGCACCAACGCGCCGGCGGACCGCTTGGTCCACGGCGTCCGCAAGCTGGTCAGGGGGCAGCGGTTCATCGACCCCGAGTTCGCACTGGTCGCGCTCGACGCCGGAGAGAACCCGCTGACCCCGCGGGACGTGGAAATCCTGAGAATGACCGCCGACGGCACGCCCACCCGGGAGATCGCCGAGCGGTTGTCCCTGTCCGTGGCCACGGTCCGCAACCATTTGTCGGCGATCACCAGGAAGACGGGCGGACGTAATCGGATCGACGCGATCCGGATCGCCAGGGAGTCGGGCTGGGTGTGACCGTTCGGAGGCGAGCGGCGAGCGTTCAAAGCTGAGCGGTGAGCGTTCAACGGTGAGCGTTCAACGGTGAGCGGCGAGCGTTCAACGGTGAGCGGTGAGCCGCAGGAGGACACGGACCGCATCCCGTACCCGTCCCGCACGTGTCATCGCCCCGACCGTTGGCGCAGAGGCGTTCGCAGCGCCCCAGTGGCCGACCAGGTCACGGTAGAGAGCGGAGCCGGCGAGCAACTCCGCGTGGGTGCCGAGGGCGACCCGCGTACCGTCGATGACGAGGATCCGGTCGGCCCGCAGTGCCGAACTGATGCGGTGGGCGACGACGACCAGGGTGCCCGGGCGGCGGGTGAAGGCCTCCTCGGCGACCGCTTCGGCGACCGGATCGAGATGACAGGTGGCCTCGTCCAGCAGGGCCAGTCGTGGTGCCGGGAGCAGGGCGCGGGCCAGGGCGACGAGCTGGCGCTCCCCGGCCGAGAGGTCTCGCGGGTCCACCGGCGCGTCGTAGCCGCCCAGCCGCTCCACGAGCGGTGCCGCGCCCACGGCACGGACCGCCGCCTGCACGTCCGCCGGGGCGGCGCCCGGCGCCAGGTAGGTGAGGTTCTCCTCCAGGGTGCCGGCGAAGACGTACGCCTCCTGCGGGATCAGCACGCGGTGCCGGGCCAGGTCGTCGCCGCCACCCAGCGCGAGGACCGGCGCGTCGTCGAGGCGCACCTGCCCCGCCTGCGGTTCGAGCACCCCCGCGAGCAGCGCGGCCAGGGTGGACTTCCCGGCGCCGCTCGGTCCCACCACGGCGAGGTGCTCGCCCGGGCGCAGGACGAGATCCAGGTCGCGGATCACCGGCTCCGCGGACTGTGCGTAACCGAAGGTGAGACCGCGGGCCTCCACGCGTGCACCCCCGGGCCGTACCGGAGTACGCCCCGTCGCCGCGCCGGTCCCCGCCTCGGCGGCCTCGGGTGCCGTCGCCTCGGGTTCGTCGGGGTCCACCGCGATCTCGGCCATCCGGCCGACGGTGACCAGGAGCCACAGCCCGCTGCTGCCAAGCCCCTGGACAAAGCCCTGCAGGGCGGGCTGGAGGCCCTGCGACACATAGGTCACCGCCCCCAGGATCGCTCCCGTCGTCACCCCGCTCCGCACCAGCCAGGGCGCCGCGATCAGGATCAGCAGGAGGGGCACCCAGCCGCTGATGCCCAAAGCGGCGGTCCGTACCGCGGTGAGCCGCGCCAGCGACACGGTCGCCCGGGCCGCGGCGTCGACCTGCGCACCCGTCTCGGCGCGTACCCGGTCCTCGGCGCCGCAGGCCACCACGTCCCGCAGCCCGCCGGTCAGGGCGCTCGCGGACTCGGCGATGCGCTCGTCCGCCAGGATGACCTCCCGCTGCCGTGCGGCCATCGCCCGCAGCGCCGCGGCGAACAGGGCGAGGCCGATCAGGAGCGGCGGCACGACGAGGGCGAGCAGCACCGGGTCGAGGCCGGCCAGACCCAGCAGCACGCCCCCGGCGGTGACCAGGAAGCCCTGGACGAACAGCACGATCGCGCCGTAGGCGTCCCGGGCCCGCTCCACATGCTCGGTGAGCCGTGCCACGCCCGCGGTGTCGGCCGGCTCGCCCAGCCGGGCGGACCGGTGCAGCGTGCCCGTGGTCACGAGCGTGACCAGCTCGTCCCGGAACGGTTCGATGAGTGAGGCCAGCCCCAGCACGGCGTGCCGGGTGCCCCAGGCTCCGACGAGGAAGGCGCCCGCCAGCGCGCCCAGCCAGAGGAAGCCGATGCCGGGCCGGTCGGCCAGGAACCCGCGGTCGACGGCGCGGGCCACGATCCACCCGGAGAGAAAGGCGGGCGCGGCCTGCACCAGTGACCAGGCCACGAGTCGGCGGTATTCCCGACGCCGACGGCTGAGCGAGGAGCGCAGGATCTGCACGGACCGCCGCATCACCGTGCGCCCCCCACCATCTCGGCGGCGGCAAGGCTGAACGGCTGGAACGTGGCACGGTACTCGGGATCCGCCCACAGCGCCCGATGCGGTCCCCGCCCCCGGACCGCGCCGTCGGCCAGCCAGACCACGATGTCCGCCCGTGCCGCCATGGAGGCCCGGTGCGCCACGACGATCCGCGTGCGGGCGGCGAGCGCACTGGTCAGGACCTGGCTGATGTGGTGCTCGGTCACGGTGTCCAGGCTGGCGGCCACGTCGTCGAGCACGAGCACCCGCCCGGCCTGGACGAAAGCGCGGGCCAGCCCGACCCGCTGCGCCTCGCCGCCGGAGATCGGTGTGTCGGCTACGCGGCTCGCGTATCCGGCGGGCATGTGGCGGATGAACGCGTCGGCACGGGCCGCCCTGGCCTGCGCCACGAGTACTTCCGCGGAGGGGGTCCGCGGGCCGAACCCGATGGCGTCGGCGAAGGTCTCCCCGAGCAGCACCGGGCGTTCGAAGCCGTACGCCACCGCCTGCCTGAGCTCCTCGCGGCCGAGGCAGCGCAGCGGCACGCCGTCGAGCAGCACCTCACCCTCGTCCGGGTCGACGAGACGCCCCGCCAGCGCGGCCAGCAGCGACTTGCCGGCCCCGGAACGGCCCACGACGGCGACGAGGGCGCCGCCCGGGACGATCAGGCTGAGGTCCTGGAGCACGGGGCCGTCCGTCCCCTGGACGGTCACGTGCCGGAACTCCAGCCTTCCGGGGCCTTCGGCAAGGCGCTCCCGGCCGTACGCCATGGGTGGTTCGGCGATCACCTCGGCGATCCGCCCCGCTGTCGTACGGGCCTGGGCCAGCTGGCTGAGCGACGACAGCACGCCGCCGATGCCGGCCGCCATGACGACGTACTCGCTCGCCGCGAGCACGTCGCCGGGTGTGATCCGGCCCTGGGTGAGCCCCAGTCCGGCCACTGCCAGGACGGCGACCACCAGCAGGGGGACCACCAGTTCTCCGCGCGCCGAGATCCGTGCGATCGCGTCCCACGCGCTCAGTCCGTGCCGACGCAGCTCGGGAAGGGGCGCGAGGACACGGTGCGCCTCGCGGTCGACGGTCCGGGCCGCGGTGATCGTCCGGATTCCGCCCAGGGCGTCGACGAGCCGTGCGGCGATGGTGCCCTGCACGCGGAAGTAGCCCTCGTTGGCGTCGGAGATGTCGCGGAGGAAGGCGCGCACCAGGAGCACCACGATCGGCATCCCGGCCAGGAAGGTGAGACACAGCCAGTAGTCGATGAACGCCAGGGCGACGATCGCGCCGAGCGGTGGGACCAGGCCCATGACGATCCACACCAGGCTCGACGCGCTGTTCCCGGTCCGGGCGGCGTTGCCGACCAGACGGCTGACCAGGTCGCCCGGCGTGAACCTGCGGGTGGCCCGGGTGCCCAGCGCCAGCACGTGCCCCAGCAGTGTGTGCCGCAGCCAGGCGGTCGACCGGGCCTCGGCGATCTGCCCGACGAGATCGTCCACGGCGTCGACGGCCACCAGGACGAAGATCAGCACTCCGGTGAAAGCGAGCCAGCGCGCCGAGTCGCCCTCACTGAGGACGGCGTCAAGGGTGCGGCCCATGACGGCCGGCAGTGCGAGGCCGGCGCCGGTGAGCAGCAACGAGGTGACCACCGTGACGCCCACCCAGACACCGCCCCGCCGGGCTGACGCCAGCAGCAGGCGGTCCGCCGCGCCAAGGCTCATGGCACCTCCCGGTCGTCCCGGTTATGACGGGTGGAAGTCGTGCGGAATCGACGTCGTACGGGATCGAAGAGGACGGTTATGGCGGGGGCGCACAAGGCGCCCCCGCGCCGGACACCTACTTGCCGCTGCAGAGCGCGATGCTCAGGGTGCTCGCCCCTCCATTGCACAGCGCAACGCTGAGGTTGCTGTGCCTCTTCGGAGGCTTGCTGCCGTAGGCGACAGTCGGATCGATTGCCTGCAGTTCGAGGAGTGTCATGGTGGTTCACCTCCTCCCTGACCTCGTGGGGACGGGGGTGTGTGGCCGTGCGGCGCGGCGCGTCGCTCGCTGGGAGCGAGGAACGGCAGTCGCACGGGGCTGTCGTGCAGCGCGGAGCCCACGGCGAGCAGGACGCCCGCGCTGCCGGTGGCCAGGTCGGTGGAGAGGCGCATCAGCTGATCGCCGGGGAAGGCCAAGTGGCCCTGGTAGGTGAGCGCGTGTCGTGACAGGCGGCGTATGTGCTCGGCGACCACCGGGTCCCGCTGTGCGGCCGTGCCCGGAGGATACGGCCGGCTGAGACACAGGATCATCCCGGCCAGCCCCTGGAAGAGCCCCGACTGGATGAAGAACCGGGCCGTGGCCGCCTGGCGGATCGCGTCGGCGGCGGCCTCGTGGAACAAGGCGTCCTCGCGGTGGGCGACGTAGTCGTCGAGCACGAGGCCGATACCCGCGCTGCCGACCGCCAGATACGGCAGGGTCCGCCAGCCCTCGTCGACTTCCATGGCCCCGCCCTGACGGACGACGCAGTGGCGCAGGTCCTGACGGAGCGCCCGGTCGGCCAGGTCGAGGAACGCCGGGTCGCCGGTGTACTCGTGCAGCCGCAGGAACATCAGGGCGGGCCCGGTCGCGCCGCGCAGCAGTCCGGCGTACGGGCTCCCGCTGTCGTCGTCCGCCGATCCGAGCCGGTCGGCGACGATGCCCGCCACCGAGAAGGCCGCGTCACGCAGCGCGGGGTCACCGGTGGCCGCGGCGAAGTGCTGGAGGTTCAGGCCGATACCCGCCAGGCCTCCGTAGAGGTCGGGTCCCAGCTGCTGCCACTGCTCGCCCAGAGCCATGTCGAGGACCTTCATCGCCACGTCGCGGTGACCGAGGCGGTCGAGCACGTAGGCGATGCCGTGGAGGCCGTCGTAGAAGCCGAGGCGCATTCCGGGCTCGGGGTGCAGGGCATGCCGTACGAGCCATTCGTCGTGGTCCGGGTAGCGGCCGGCACCGACCGCGTCCAGCGCGTACAGCACGCCCGCCGCACCGTGCGCGAGGCCCAGGCCCCCGCCCGGTGTGGCGAACTGCTCGACATCACCCGGGAAGAGCCGGTCGTCACGGTCCGGTGTGGCGGATGCCAGGATGGCCGCGGTCATGGACTCGCGTGTGCGTATCCAGCCCCGGCGGTCCGGTTCCAGCCACACCTGCGTGCCGGAGGCTGTCCGTGTGCCGGCGCCTTCCCCGGCGATCACTCGCACCGCGTCGTCGAAGAATCCGCGGGGAACCGGGAAGGTCCGGGGGATCTCGTCGGCGAACTGCCGGGCCTTTCTCGCGTCGAGCGGGAACAGGCTGGTGAGCGGCAAGAACAGGAAGAAGCGCAGACAGGCCAGTGCGTAGCGGTCGATGTCGATACCGGTCCGGCCACTGGGGACCACGAAGCCGGGGGCGGCGAGGCGCTGGTCCCCCTGGTCGGACACGTCCGCCGCGCCCTCGAAGTCGATCAGCACCACCCGGCCGTCGGGGCGGACCAGCATGTTGTCGGCATGGAGATCGCCGACGATCATGCCCCTGCCGTGCACGGCGTCGACGGCGCGCTCGACCTTGTCCAGCATGTCGAGGGCCCACGACGTGTAGGCCGCGGTGTCCATGTCCTCGGCTTCAGGAAGGACCAGGGGACATCGCTCGACGAACAGGCTGTTGAGCGTCGGCCCGTCGACGAACTCCTCGACCAGGAAGTGATGTTCCCCCAGGACGAAGTGGTCGAGCAGAGCGGGCACGCAGTCGAGCCCGCGCAGTCGTTCGAGGGCTTCCCGCTCGCGGCGTTGCCTGGTGACCGCGTCCGCGCAGTCCAGGGTGAGCCCCGCGTACGGCCGGGCCTCCTTGAGCACGACCCGCTGCCCCGTCCGTGTGTCCTGACCGGTGTAGAGGCCACCCCCGTTGGAGAAGTGCAGGGCGCTCTCGATGCGGTAGGGCAGGTCGGCGACGGTCGTGCTGTTGCGTGCGGTGAGGTGGGGTTCGAGGAAGGCGGGCAGCGTCACCCAGTCCGGCACCCGGAACGCGGGTCCGCGCACATCGGGCACGAGCCGGCCGGACGCGTCCTCGATCGCCGGCACCAGCTCCCCGTCGGGGGACACACAGGTCCGGAGGGCGAACCCGCCGTACCTGACGTACAGCGGACCGGATCCCCAGCGCAGATCACTGAGGACGTACGGGCCTGGCCGGCCGGCCAGGACGGAGCCCAGCTCGTGGAGGACCGCCTCGAGCTGGGCCTCGTCCGCCGGATAGATCGTCACGAACTTGCCGCTGGCTTCACGGGGGGCGTACTTCGCGTTGGAGAGGAGGAGGTTGTCCTCGCTCGGAAGAAACTTGAAGGCGACCCGGCGGGGGACGCAGTAGTCCCACACGGCGGTGAGGGTGTTCCGCGCGTCGTCGAGGCACGCCGATACGTGGATCTTCCAGCCCTGTAGGGGGAGGTCCACACCCTTGGGAGTGAGAACCACCCAGCTGTCCAGATCCGACCGCACCCACCCGTCCGGAGCCGGACACAGGGCCAGCTCGAAGTCGTCACTGCCACCCTTCGCACGAGCAGGCGTGTCGTAGAAGTCCGGGTCCATGAGGCAGTAGGCCTCGTAGCGCACATCCACGGGGGTCACCACATTCTCTGCTCATGGGCTCGCGGGCCCGTGGACAGACAACTGCTCCGGTGGTCCGAGGACCGTTTTCGGAGCTCAGGGGGAACATTCACCCGGGATCACTAACGAGGATTGCAGACTCCGCCCGCAGTGGAACACCACCGTTCATCACGCCTGCGCGGTGAGACCGTCTCCTCGGGGCCGGGAGAAACGAGGGCCCACCCCGGCCGTTCGTATGCGGTGGGTTACCGTCTCGCGGTCGTTGGCTGTGCTCAAGGCCCAGCTTCTACCGTGGATGCATGCCGGTATCGCTGGATGTACTGCTGGTGGGCGCGGGGCCCACAGGGCTCGCGCTCGCCGCGCAACTGCGTGCCTACGGCATCACGTTCCGCCTCGTCGACCGCTCCCTCGACCGGGTGCGCGAGTCCCGGGCGCTCGGCATCCAGCCCCGCACCCTGGAGGCACTGGCGGGCTTCGGCGTGACCGAGCGGCTGGTGGCCCGCGGCAATCCGGCGATGCGGCTGCGCCTGCACCTGCCCCGGCGCACGGTGTCGGTACCGCTCTTCGACATCGGGCTCACGGACACTCCGTACCCCTTCCTGCTGTTCCTCTCGCAGGCCGAGACGGAGAGCGTCCTCGGGGAGCACCTGGCCACGCGGGGTGTGTCTGTCGAACGCGGCACGGAGCTGGTCCGGCTGGATCAGCAGGGTCCACATGCCCTCTGCCGGCTGCGCGGCCGCGACGGCGCGGAGGAAGACGTGGTGGCGCGCTACGTCGTCGGCTGCGACGGCGCCCACAGCACCGTGCGAGCCCAGGCGGGCATCGACTTCGAGGGCTACGCCTATCCGCAGACGTACCTGCTCGCCGACCTGGACGTCGACGGGCTGGAGCCGGGTGCCGTGCACACGTACATGACGGGGGCCGGCATGCTGATCTTCTTCCCGCTCGGCTCGCCGGCACCCTGGCGGATGCTCGCCATCCGGCCGTCCGACGCCCCGGCCGACGAGGTGACGCTGCCGCTCCTGCAGCAGATCGCCGACCGGTACGGGGCTCGGGGACTGGTGCTGCGGGATCCGGTCTGGATGACCGACTTCCGGCTCCACAACCGCGGTGCCGCCCGCTACCGCTCCGGCCCCTGCTTCCTGGCCGGCGACGCGGCCCACATCCACAGCCCGGCCGGGGCGCAGGGCATGAACACCGGCATCCAGGACGCCCTCAACCTGGGCTGGAAGATCGCCCTCGTGTGCCGGGGCGCCGCACCGGAGGAACTGCTGGAGACGTACGGCATCGAACGCGCCCCGGTCGGCCGCGAGGTACGGCGGTTCACCGACCGCGCGTTCGCCATCGGCGCCGGCCCCCACCCCGTCCTCCGCTTCGCCCGTGCCCGGCTCATCCCGCGCATCGCCCCGTTGGCGGTGCGTGCGACGGCGCCCCGCAGGCGGGTCTTCCGTACCGTCTCCGAACTCGCCATCCACTACCGCCACAGCCCGGCCTCCACCACCGGCGGACGGCCGCCCCGCCACGGCCCGCGAGCCGGTGACCGGCTGCCGGACCTGCCGCAGGGGCTCCAGGCCCAGGTCGCCGCCCCCGGCTGGCACCTGCTCCTCACCGGCCCGCCGCACCTCTGGCCGGACCAGCGGCTCGCCCCCGTCCTGGACGGCCGGGCCGACCTGATCACCGTGCACCGCCTCGACGACCGCGGCCCCTGGCCGGACGTCGCCCAGGCACTCGTACGGCCCGACGGCCACGTCGGTTACGTCGCACGCGGTGCCGACCTGGAGGGGCTGCGGGCCTATGCCGCCCGCTGGCTGCCGATCGACACCGCGTGACATACGTGAACGGCTCCCGGCGTTGATCCGTACCACTTTTCGTGCAGTCACATCGAGGAATCGACCGAGGAAGCATCGGCCGTATCGCGACGGCGGCCGGCAGTCTGGTTCTTCTCCTCCTGGCAACCGCGTGCGGCGGGAGCGGGAGTGAGGACGCGGGCACCGCCGCGAAGAGCAGCCCGACGAACGTCTCCGCCACCGTGGCCGGCGTCGTGGCACCGGCGAAGGTCGAGGTGATCGCCGACCTGACGGGCTGCAAGGTCAAGATCCGGACCGACGCGGACGAACTGCGCGAGGGCGTCTGCCACTCGAAGAAGGGCGACTACCTCATCACCACGTTCCCGCAGGAGAAGTACAAGCTGACCTGGCTGGACGCGGCTGCCGTCTACGGCGGCAAGTACCTCGTCGGCCCCCGTTGGGTGGTCAGCGCGAAACCGGCGTTGTTGGAGCGGCTCCGTCCTCAACTGGGCGGAAAGATCCAGCAGTTGCGGGGCGTGGGCCCGGCTCCCGCGCCGACCGGGTGACTCACTCGGCCTCGGCCGCGTCGCTGATGCCCAGCCGCAGATGCTCCACGTGGTACACGGCCTGGTCGAGCAGCTCGGCGACATGGTGGTCGTGCAGTGCGTACACGACCGACCGGCCGCGCCGTTCACCCACCACCAGGCCCAGATTGCGCAGCAGTCGCAGCTGGTGCGAGCAGGCGGACTGCTCCATGCCCACCTCGGCCGCCAACTCCGTGGCGGGCAGCGGACCTTCGCGCAGCCGCGCCAGGATCAGCAGGCGGGAGGGGGTGGAGAGGGCCTGGAGGGTGGTGGCCACCTTGGCTACGTTGGCCGCGTCCAGGCGTACGCGCTCGGTGGCGTCCTGCGCGGCGGTGACGGCTCCATGACCCATGCCGGGTATCTTACTCATCGTACATGAACACATGAATGTCTCTTCATGTGTCGCCGGGTTCGGCTCGCGTCATCCGGCTCGGGTGATCCGGCAGCTCCCAGCACAGCCGAGGTCGATGTCGGATTCTCGCCAGCCCCGGTGGCCCTCGGTGGTCGATGCTGGACGCATGCAGAAGGGGATGCACATCGACACGGAGCGCTGCGTGCGCGCCGTCCAGTCCAAGGACGCCCGCTTCGACGGCTGGTTCTTCACGGCGGTCGTGACGACCGGGATCTACTGCCGGCCCAGCTGCCCGGTGGTCCCGCCCAAGCCCGAGAACATGCGGTTCTTCCCGAGCGCGGCCGCCTGCCAGCAGGACGGGTTCCGGGCCTGCAAGCGCTGCCGCCCGGACACCAGCCCCGGCTCCCCGGAGTGGAACCAGCGCGCCGACCTCGTGGCCCGAGCGATGCGCCTGATCGCCGACGGGGTCGTGGACCGCGAGGGCGTGCCCGGCCTCGCCGCCCGGCTCGGCTACAGCACCCGGCAGATCGAACGCCAGCTCCTCGCCGAACTGGGCGCCGGCCCGCTCGCCCTGGCCCGGGCCCAGCGCGCCCAGGCGGCCCGCCTCCTCATCGAGACGACGCCCCTGCCCATGGCGGACATCGCCTTCGCGGCCGGCTTCGCCTCCATCCGCACCTTCAACGACACCGTGCGCGAGGTCTTCGCCCTCGCCCCGACCGACCTGCGCGCCCGCGCCCCCCGCAGCAAACCGGGGACCCCGGCGAACACAGCGGGCGCCCTGACCCTGCGCCTGCCGTTCCGCGCCCCCCTCAACCCCGACAACCTCTTCGGCCACCTCGCGGCGACCGCCGTCCCCGGCGTCGAGGAATGGCGGGACGGCGCGTACCGGCGCGCGCTCCGGCTGCCGTACGGCCACGGCATCGTGGCCCTGACCCCGCAGCCCGACCACATCGCCTGCCGCCTCACCCTCGGCGACCTGCGCGATCTGACCGTCGCGATCAGCCGGTGCCGCCGGATGCTCGACCTGGACGCCGATCCGGTCGCCATCGACGACCAGTTGCGTACGGATCCGCTGCTCGCCCCCCTGGTCGACAAGGCGCCCGGCCGCCGGGTCCCGCGCACGGTCGACGAGGCGGAGTTCGCCGTACGGGCCGTGCTCGGCCAGCAGGTCTCCACGGCGGCCGCCCGCACCCACGCGGCCCGTCTGGTCACCGCCCACGGCGAGCGGATCGACGACGCCGAGGGCGGCCTCACCCACCTCTTCCCGGCCCCTGAGGCGCTGGCCTCGCTGGACCCGGAGTCACTGGCGATGCCCCGCACGCGCCGTACGACGTTCACGACCCTGGTGCGTCAACTCGCCGACGGTGAGGTGCGCCTGGGCCCGGACAGCGACTGGCCCAAGACCCGGGCCCGGCTGCTGGAACTGCCCGGCTTCGGCCCCTGGACGGTCGACGTCATCGCGATGCGCGCCCTCGGCGACCCCGACGCCTTCCTCCCCACCGACCTCGGAATCCGCCGTGCCGCCCAGGAGTTGGGCCTCCCGTCGACTCCGGCGGCCCTCACGGCCCGGGCAGCCGCCTGGCGCCCCTGGCGGGCGTACGCCGTCCAGTACCTGTGGGCGACGGACAGCCACCCGATCAACTTCCTTCCCGTGTAAACCCGTACAACGACCCAGGATCCAAGGACATGTCAGCGAAGCAGCACACCGTCATCGACAGCCCGTACGGCCCCCTCACCCTCGTCGCCGAGGGCGGCGTCCTGAGCGGCCTCTACATGACCGGCCAACGCCATCGCCCACCCGAGGAGACCTTCGGCGAGCCCGACGAGAGGCCCTTCGGGCCGGTCGTCGACCAGCTGGAGGCCTACTTCGCGGGCGAGTTGAAGGAGTTCACCCTCGAACTGCGGCTGAACGGGACCGCGTTCCAACGTCAGGTCTGGGACCAGCTGCGGCACATCCCCTACGGCGAGACCCGCTCCTACGGCGAACTGGCCGACGCCCTCGGCAACCCCGCCGCCTCCCGTGCCGTGGGCCTCGCCAACGGCAAGAACCCGATCGGCATCATCGTCCCCTGCCACCGCGTCGTCGGCGCCAACGGCAGCCTCACCGGGTACGGCGGCGGCCTGGACCGCAAGCAGCGGCTGCTGGACTTCGAGAGCGCAGCGGCGCTGTTCTAGACCGTTCGGCCGTACGAATGGTTGGTTCGATTTGCGGTTTTTCAGAAGGAATGCTGGGGAACTGTGGCGGCGACCTGTTGTCCCAGACAAGGCGGAAGCCATGCGTGCACGTAGAGCCCTGGCCATCGCGATCACCACGCCGTTCCTGCTCGCCACCATCGGAATGACCGGTGCGTCCGCGGCCACTGAGCCAAATCCCACCGTCGAGGGTCCGATCACCAGACCCGACCCCACCGCTGCCCGTACAGGCGGCGAGACCGACGAGTTCAGCGATGACGAAACGAGGCCGGAAGACGGCGTCGTCACCAGAGTCGCAGACCAGCTGTTGGGACACATTGCTCCTGGGAAACTCGGAAATACCGGGTTCTCGTCCCCAGGGAAGTCCTGAGAGTACAAAAGGTCCCGGCAATCCTGCGCATGTGCCGGGACCTCATCTAGTCGCCCAGCCCGCGCAGCAACTTCGGCAGCGCGGTGCCGATCGGCTCCCGGATCACCTCGTCGGCGCGGTCGTCGTACGGCGTCGGCTCGGCGTTGACGATGACGAGCCGGGCGCCGTGGTCGGCGGCGACGCCCGCGAGACCGGCGGCGGGCTGGACCTGGAGGCTGGTGCCGACGGCGATGAACACCTGGCACGCCTTGGTGATCGCGACCGCCTCACCGAGGACCACCGGATCGAGCCGCTCGCCGAACATGACGGTCGCCGACTTGAGGATGCCGCCGCACTCCAGGCACGCCGGATCCGCCTCCCCTGCCTCGACCCGCGCGAGGGCGTCCTCCATCGAACCGCGCACATGGCACTTCGTGCAGAGCACACTGCGCGCGCTGCCGTGCAGTTCGAGCACCTTGCGGGCGGGCATCCCGGCGAGCTGGTGCAGCCCGTCCACGTTCTGCGTGATCACCCGCACCGGCACCCCGGCCCGCTCCAGCTCGGCCACCGCCCGGTGCGCCGCGTTGGGCTCGGCCTTGAGCGTCCGGTTCTTCCGCCGCATCTGCCACGAGCGCCGCCGGATTTCCGGATCGCCCATGTAGTACTCGTACGTCACGAGCTTCTCGGCCTCCGGATCCCGCCGCCACAGTCCGTTCGGCCCGCGGTAGTCGGGGATACCCGAGTCGGTCGAGATACCGGCGCCACTGAGGACGGCGACGAGAGGCTTGGTCATGGTGCCGAGGGTAGGACGGGCCGGTGCGGGCGGCGAATGGATATTCGACCCGGCCGGTGTGGTGCTAGCGTCCCGCCATGGCCAAGGTCACCGTGTCACTCGATGCCGAACTCGTCGTGGAAGTCATGGTCCTCGCGGGCGTCGGCAATCCCCAGGACGCCGTCGAGCTCGTCGTCCGCGACTACATCGAGCGCGGCCACCGCACGGAGGCCCGGCTCGCCCAACGCGACGAGGCGCTGCGCGTGGTGGATGCCAAGCCCCGGGACGTAGAGGGCTGAACCCGCCGCATCCGCCACGAGCGCCGCCGGAGTGGTCGGCACGACTGGCCGTGCTGTCCGTCTCACAACTGCTCGGAGGAGTCCAGGAGTGCCGTACACCGTGGCACATGACGGGACGAAGATCGTGTTTCACATGGTCGGGCAGGGTCCGCCGCTGCTGTGCCTGGCCGGTGGGCCGGGAACGGACGTGCGGAGCCTGGGGAACCTCGGCGGGCTCGACCGGCATCGGACGCTCGTCCTGGTGGACGCGCGCGCAGCGGGGGCTTCGGACGTTCCGGCTGACCCGGCTGGATGCGCGTACACCGAACAGGTCCATGATCTGGAGGCGGTGCGTCGTCACCTGGGCGCCGGTCCCGTGGATGTGTTGGCGCACTCGGCAGGTGCCCTGACCGCCCAGCACCACGCCGCCTCCTACGCGAACGGAGTGCGCCGTCTCGTGCTGGTCACGCCTGCAGGCCGCATCGGGCGGGAGGTCGACGCGGCCGAGGTCGCCACCCTACGGGCGCGGCGCTCCGACGAGCCGTGGTACGACTCCGCCGCCGAGGCCGCCGAGCTGCTGGCCACGGGGGTGTCAGGCGTCGAAGCCGAAGAAGCGCAGCGGCGTTTGGCCCCCTTTCTCTACGGCAGGTGGACGGATGAGACGCGCGCTCACCATGACGCCGACCGCGTCCGGCCTCCCGCCTGGCTCTACGAGGCGTTCTACCGAGGGAACCCCGCCGAGCACGAGGCAGCGGAGCGGCTGCGGTTCCTGCGGTCGGTGTCAGTCCCGGTGCTGGCGCTGGCCGGCGCCGAGGACTGCGTCGCCGGTACCCGGCCGGCCGTGCTGACCGCGTCGCTCTACCGGCACGGCCGACTCGAAACCGTTCCGGGCGCCGGCCACCATCCGTGGCTCGACGGGCCGGAGTACTTCCGGGACTTGATCGAGAGCTTCCTCAGGGACTGACTCCGGGCCCGCGGAGGCCCGCCTCCGCTTCGTCAGGGGGCGTCGCTCGTGGGCCGGGCCAGGTGCTGCACCACCTTCAACGCGCCGAAGGACAACAGCCCTTGTACCCCGCCTTCATAGCCGTACCCGCTCGCCGCTCGTCCGCCCAGCGGAGCGTCGGGCGCTGCCCCCGGGGAGCAGTTGACGCCGACACTTCCGGCGTCGAGCAGCCCCGCCAGCTCACGTGCGCGGCCCGGCTCGCCGTAGACGTACGCGGACAGCGCGTACGCGCTGCTGTTGGCCAGCGTGAGGGCCTCGGCGTCATCGCGGTAGCGCATGACCGGCGCGACCGGGCCGAACGGCTCCTCGTGCAGGATCCGCGCCTGCGGCGGCACATCGCAGAGCACGGTGGCCGGGTAGTGGAAGCCGGGCGTATCGGGAATACGCCCACCGAGCACCAGACGCGCGCCGCCGCGCACGGCGTCCTCGACCAGGGAGTGCACCGCGTCTCGGCGGCGGGCATTGTTCAACGGCCCCATCGTGCCCCCCGGTTCGCTGTCCGGGGCGGGCGCGCGCCGTACCAGGCGCCGCACGAAGTCGTCGGCGACGCGCTCCTGCACGATGAAACGGCTCGGCGCTCCACAACTCTGCCCGGTCGACCCGAACTTGGCGATCGCCAGGGCGTCCACGGCGGCGTCGAGATCCGCGTCGTCGGTCACGATGACCGGGGCATGGCCGCCCAGTTCGAGAACGCACGGAGTGAGCTGCTCCGCCGCGGCCGCGGCCACCAGGCGGCCCACGCGGGTGGAGCCGGTGAAGGTGACGCGCCGGAACTCCGGGCGGCGTACCAGCGCCTCGGCGTCGGCCGGAGCCGCGTGCACCACCTGGACCAGACCGTCGGGCAGCCCGGCCTCGGCCGCCGCACGGGCCATCGCGGCAGGGACGCACGGAACCTCCTCGGGGCCCTTGACGACGACGGAGCAGCCCATGGCGAGCGCCGGGCCCAGCTTGCGGGCGAGGACCACGGCAGGGAAGTTCCACGGCACGATCGCCAACACCGGGCCGGCCGGGTCCACCACGACCTCACGCGCGATCCCGCCGCGTTCGGGCAGCGAGGTGGGCCGGGAGACCTCGAGAGCGGCGTCGGCGCTCCACCGCAGGGTCTCCACCGCCCGCTCCAGCTCCGCCATCGCCTCGGCCGGCGTCTTGCCGTGTTCCTGGCTGAACCGGGGCGCCAGGCCGGGCAGTCGACGGGCCAGGGCGTCGGCGAGATCCCGGATCTTGCGGGCCCGGTGGTCCACGGTCGTCCCCGCCCAGCCCGGCGCCGCCGCCGCGGCCGTTCGCGCGACCCGCGGTACGTCCGCCGCCGACAGCAGCGCAACCTCACCGACAGGCCGCCCCGTACGGGGATCGACCACGGCCGTGACCGCCTCGCGTCTCGTCTCGGTGACCATCAGATCGCCGGCCGGAAGAAGTACGTACGACGGCTGACGATCCGGCCGTCGCGAACGGTGTACGTGTCCGCGAACTGCTCGTCCAGGGGCCCACCGGTCCGGCTCGTGCCCACGAACCTGCCCCAGCAGGCGGCGGCTTCCAGGTCGCTGACGATGTGCAGCACATGATGGCGCCCGGAGGCGATGACGCGTTCGACGCGGTAGAACCGCTCGATCCGCGCCAAGCCCCGCAGGGGCTCGTAGCCGGGGCGATCGTAGACACAGTCCTCGGCGAAGACCCTGCTGAGGTCGTCCCAGCGTGCCGCGTCGATGATGGAGAAGAGTTCGGTCACCAGGCTCTCGGCCGACCGGGTGACGGTCGTCGGTGCAGCCATGTCTTCCTCTCTGCGCAGAGGGTTTCGTGAACCCGCGTCAGGCCAGCAGGGACGCGGCGGGCACCCGGCGGATGCCGTTCGCGTCCTCGAATTCGTAGGTGAGCACCGCCAGGGCCTTGGCGATCACGGCGGTCATCGCGTCGTGGTCGTCGCAGGCGCCCCACAGAATGTCCATCTCGTGGGTCATCACCCCGCCGGGCAGTTCGTCGCCGGGCCGCACGAAGGTGCGGTACCCGGAGATCCCGTCCACCTGCCGCACCTCCCGCCGACCGTGGACGGTGACGAAGCGGCAGGGGGTGACCGGTGCGAGCCCGTGATGCTGGAAGTGCACCCGCTCCGGTAGCAGTTCGCCGGCCTCGACGTCCTCGCCCAGTGCCTGCCGGCCCGCGAGCCGCACCAGGTCGACTCCGCAGGCCCGCCGGGACAGCTCGTTGATGTGTCCGCCGACGCGTCCGTTGACCTCGATGATCCGCGGTCCCGACGGGGTCAGCTTGATCTCGGTGTGGGTCAGGCCGGTGCGCACGCCCAGGGCCATGAGCGCCCGAGTCGTCAGATCGAGGATCTCCCGTCGTTCGGCGTCCAAGACCTGGGCCGGCCAGTACTGGCCGGGCTCCCGGAACGGGTCTACCAGCGGGAACTTACCGGTCAGCGCCAAGTGGACGACCCCGTCGGGGCCGCACAGGCTCTCCACGGACACGTAGTCACCCGACGCCAGGCCGGGCCTGCCCACCAGCAGTTCCTCGACGACGAACAGCGCCTCCCGGCCGGGAGACGCGCGCACCGCGGCGAACAGCTCCGCCAGCAGCGCCGGGGCCGTGCCGGCGTCGTGCACCGCGTGGGTGTTGCGGCTGCCCTCGCCCCTGACAGGCTTCACGATCGCGGGAAGACCGACCTTCGCGACCGCCGCGGGCCAGTCCCGCGGACCGCGCAGCGGCTCGCTGCGCACCTCGTCGACGCCGGCCTCCCGCAACCGCCGACGCTGGCGGACCTTGTCGGTGAGCAGCCGGGCCGTGTCCTCGTCGTGGAAGGGCAGAGCGAGATCGGCGGCGAGCCGGGCCGCGGTGCGCAGCATCGGCTCACTGAAGGTGACCAGCGCGGACGGCTCGTGCGCGCGTAGCGCGGCGGCGTCGGCCACCGGGTCGCCGGTGAGCGGGAGCACGGCGCCCAGGGTGCCCAGCACCTCCCCGAGCCGCGTCACATGATCGGTGGGTGCCACGACGAACACGATGTCCGCGAGGTCCCGCAGCCCGACGGCGATGTCACCGGCGGCCACGGCTCCTTTGTCGTAGACGACGGCGACGACCGGCCGACCCTTCGTCATGCGCGCACCGCCCGCGTCACGGAGGGCAGTCCGGCCGGGGCCAAGGGGTCCTCGGCCGCGGCGGCCAGCGCCTGCCGGTACAGCTCGGCGTAACGCCCCACCCGCCCCGGATCGACCAGTTCGGGGTCGAAGTCCACGACGACGCGGCTGCCGTCCTCCAGCCCGTCCACCTCGAAGTCGACGCGGAACGGGAAACTGGGCTTGCCCGCCATCCACCAGCCGTCGGCGCGCAGGGCGGTCAGGCCGGTGAGACCGTCGTAAAGGTGGAAGTCGGTGTAGTTGAACGTGACGTCGAAGGCCGGACGGCCGAGACGGTTCTCGATCTCGGCCAGCGGAAACGCACGATGGGGCATGGACCGCCGCTCCGCCGTCATCGCGTCCCCGGCGAGATCCGCCCACGTCGCCGCGGTCCGCGCGAACCGCATGGGAAGCGTGTTCAGGTGGAGGCCCACCACCAGGTCGGAGTCCGCCGTCTCCGGGCGGGTGCTGACCACCACGCCGGTGACGACGTCCTCGTCGCGGCCCAGCCAGGCGCCGAGCGTCCAGGCGTGCACGCCCAGCACGAAGGCCTTGAGTGACGCCCCCGAGCGCCGCGCCGCGGACCGCAACGCCTCGACCAGCTCCGGCTCCAGGCCGAAGGCGTGCTGGTCGATCGCGTTCGCCGCGGCCGGACGGACGGCCGGGTCGATCAGCAGCACGGGCACGTCCGCCTCGGTCCGCCAGAACTCCGCCGCCTCCAAGGAGGCGAGCGCCGCGGCCTCGGCGGCGGCGAAGTCCCGGTGGGCGCCGGCGGGCGGCTGCGGCAGACCGGGGGCGACACCGCGCAGCAACGCGTCGTACACCGTGAGCAGGTCCACGATCAGCCGGCCCAGCCCCCAGCCGTCGGCGATGGTGTGGTGGCAGGACAGCGCCACCTGGAAGGAGTCCCGCTCGGTCACGACATGGCAGCGCAGCAGCGGCGCGCCGCTCCAGTCGAAGGGGCGGTTCACCTGCTCCGCGCTCCACCGCCGGGCCATCTCGGCCGCCGCGTGCGGCCCGTCCGCGTCGGCCGACTCGACGGTGAGCCGCGGCTCTGCCTGGGCCCACACCAGCTGAGCGGGCACCGAGAAGGTCCCGAGGTCGAAGGAGGTGCGCAGCGCCGGGTGGCGGCGGGTCACCTCGGTCAGCGCTTCGCGGAACAGTGCCTCGTCGAAGGCGGCCCGGGTCCGCCAGCCCGTCCTGGAGTGGTACAGCTCCGGATCCCCGCTGGCCTCGCACAGGTAGATCATCCCGACCTGGAGCGCCGAGGCCGGTATCGCCTCGGTGACTCCGTCGGGCACCAGGGCCCGGTCGGCCGGGTCGAGCAGACCTTCGGGGGCCGGCCCGGCAGCACCGGACGCGGCTGCCACGGGGGTCTGCCCGGCGGTGGACTGTTCGATGTGGGCCGCCAGTTCCCGGGCCGTCGGGTAGTACAGGAGGTCCCGCAGGGAGACGGACAGGCCCCGGCTCTGCGCCTCGGTGACGACGCGCAGCGCGGTGAGCGAGTCCCCGCCCATCGCGTAGAAGTCGTCGTCCGGGCCGATCTCCTCGTCGCCCAGGTGCGTGCGCACGAGGTCCAGCAGCAGGTCGGTGACGGAGACAGTCATGGGCTCCCCCTCAGAGCGGACGGGCCCGGGTCGCGACGCGGTGGTGTGCGTCCGCGCGCAGCCGGGTGCGGACGGGCAGTCGGGTGAAGCCCGCGACGAAGTTGGACGCGAGCCGGCGCGGCGGCCCGGTCGGCTCGAACTCCTCGACCAAGGCGACGATCTCCTCGAACAGGACGCGCAGGGTCAGCCGGCCGACGGCCGCGCCCAGGCAGTAGTGGGGGCCGTAGCCGAACGCGATGTGCCGGTTGTCGGGCCGGGGCACGAGGAAGCGCTCCGGGTCGGCGAAGACGGTCTCGTCTCGGTTTGCGGAGCCGACCCACACCGCCACGGCGTCCCCGGCGGGCACCAGGCCACCGCTCAGTTCGACGTCTTGGACCGCGTGCCGCAGGAAGGAGCCGGCCGCAGACGTCCAGCGCAGTCCCTCCTCGACGAGCGCGGGGACGAGTTCCGGGTTCTCTCGCACCGCCCGGTACACCTGCGGGTTCCGGGCCAGCGCGAGCACGGTGCCCGCCGCGGTGTGCGGAGTGGTGGCGTTCGCACCGAGCAGCACGCTGTAGCAGTTGACGACGACTTCGTCCCGGGTGAGCGCGGTCCCGTCCACACAGACGGACGTCAGATGCCGGATGAGGTCCTCGCCCTCGGTGCCGGCCCTGGACCGGGCCTCGCGCGCGAAGTACTCGAACAGCTCGTGATGCGCGATGGCGAGCGTCGCGGCGCTGCTGCCCGTGCGGTGCACCGGGTCGTCGGGCGCCGCCGCCATGCCCGTCCACCGCACGAGATCCGGCCAGTCCTCCTCGGGCAGGTCCATCAGAGCCGCGGCCGCAGCCATGGGCAGCAGCGCGGCCTGCTCGCTCACGTCCCATGTCTCGTCGTCGGCGACGGAGCGCAGGACCGCGTGCACGGCCGCCCGGATCCGCTGCTCCGTCGCCGCCAGCGACGCGCCGCTGAACAGGGCGCGCAGCGGCCGGCGCAGCTCGCCGTGGCGGGGCGGGTCCGTGGCGACGAGCATCTTGCCGGCCGCCGCGTCACCCCGCCCGAGCTGCTGGAGGAGGCTGCCCCGCTCGGACGTGAACTCGCGGTGCTGACCGAGCACCCGGCAGGCGTCCTCATAGCGGGTGACCGACCAGAAGGCCCGTCCGTCGGGCAGTTCCTGGCGGTGCAGCGGCGCCCGGCGCCGCATCG
This sequence comes from Streptomyces cyaneus, assembly GCF_004028635.1. Lineage (GTDB taxonomy): Bacteria > Actinomycetota > Actinomycetes > Streptomycetales > Streptomycetaceae > Streptomyces > Streptomyces cyaneus. Next base: position 189,382 of record NZ_RQJW01000008.1, read on the forward strand.
CCGCCCACACCAGATGGGGGTCGCCCGCGGCGTGGAAGCCCGCGTCGAACAGGTCGACGTCGTCCAGGTCCACCGCGTCGAGGTCGGTCGCGGACCAGCCGCCCGCCGGGTTCTCCGTCACGATCGCGACCTCGCTTCCGCCACGGCACGGGCCAGCCCGGCGGGGCTGGGGTCCAGATAAAGGGAGCGTGGCGAGATCTCGACGCCGTACGCCCGCCGCAGTTCGCCCAGGATCGTGACGGCCAGCAGCGAATGCCCGCCGATCTCGAAGAAGTCGTCGTCGGCGCCGATGCCGACGACGCCGATGTGGTCCGTCCACAGCTGGACGATCGCGTGCTCCAACGGCGACTCGGGCGCCCGGTGGGGTGCGCTCAGCTCGGGCCTGTCCAGCACCGACGCGGCGGCCAGGGCGGCACGGTCCACCTTGCCGTTCGCGGTGAGCGGCAGCGTGTCGACGATCCGCACCAGGGCGGGCACACAGTAGTCCGGCAGCACGCGCTCCAGCCGCTCCCGCACGTCCAGCGCGGAGAGGTGACCGCCGTCGGCGGCGACCACATGGCCGATCAGCCGGCGTTCCCCGGACGGTGCCCGCTGGACGACGACCGCAGCCCGGGCCACGTCGGGCAGCGCGGCCAGCGCCGACTCCACCTCGCCGGTCTCGACCCGGAAGCCTCGGATCTTGACCTGGTCGTCGTCGCGCCCGAGGAACTCCAGCGTGCCGTCGGGCAGCCGCCGTACCCGGTCTCCGGTGCGGTACATACGGGCCCCGGGCTGCTGCGCGTACGGGTCGGCCACGAACCGCTCGGCCGTCCGTCCCGGGTCCCCTAGATAGCCGTGGGCCAGGCCCTCACCGGTGACGTACAGCTCGCCCTCCTCGCCGTCCGGCACAGGGCGCAGCCGCTCGTCCAGGACCCGTGCCCCGCTGCCCCTGATCGGCCGGCCGATCGGGACCGTGGGGGTGGTGGGCGCCTTCCGCACGGGGTGGCAGCAGCTGAACGTGGTGTTCTCCGTGGGGCCGTACCCGTTGACGACGGTGGTCTCGGGCAGGGCGGCGACGGCGCGGGCGACATGCGGCGCGGAGAGCACGTCGCCACCCGCCAGGAGACAGCGCAGCCCGCGGAGGTCGTCCAGACCGGTGTCGACGACCTGGTGGAACAGGCCGGCGGTCAGCCACATCACCGTGACACCCTCGCGGCCCGCGTACGCGGTCAGTTCGGCGGCGGACAGCTGCCCGGGCGGGGCCACGGCGAGCCGCGCCCCGGTCAGCAGCGCCCCCCAGACCTCCCAAGTGGACGCGTCGAAGGCGAGGGGCGCGAACTGGAGGAACACGTCGTCCCCGCGAAGATCGGCGATGTCCGTCCCGACCACCAGGCGCAGCACCGCCCGGTGCGGAACGCACACCCCCTTGGGACGGCCGGTGGACCCCGAGGTGTAGGCGACGTAGGCGATGTCGTCCGGTCCCGTCGTGGCGGCCGGCACCACGGCCGGGTCGTCGTCCGCCTGCACTCCGTCGTCCGGGGTGAGCACCGTACGGCCGTGGGGCGACATCTCGGCCGCCAGGTGGGGTGGTGACAGCACCACCTTCACCGAGGCGTCGTCGAGGATCGTCTGCCGCCGTTCGAAGGGCTGCCGGGCGTCCAGCGCCAGGAAGGCCGCGCCGGCCTTCAGCACGGCCAGAAGCATCACCACCGCCGCGGCGGAGCGTTCGGCGTGGACGGCGACGACGTCCCCGCGCCGCACCCCGTGCCGCCACAACCGCCGCGCAGTCCGGTCGGCCCCGGCGTCCAGTGCGGCGTAGGTCAGCTCGCCGTCGGGGGCGCTGACCGCGATCGCGTCGGGTGTCTCGCGGACCCGCTCGGCGAACACGCCCTGGATGCTCTGCATGGTCACCCGTGACCTCCTGTGTGACCGCTCCCCGCACCGCTCGGTTCCGGGCTCCTCGGTTCGGCGAGCAGCGCGGCGAAGAGGTCCATCAGCTGCTGCGGTGCGGAGAGGAAGGCGTAGTGCCCGCCGTCGAGCACGGAGAACCGGACGTCCGACGAGTACTCCCGCCACGGCCGGATCTGCTCCGGGGTGATCTCCTCGTCGTCGGCCCAGTGCAGCGCGGTGACGCCGACGGGCAGGACGAGCGGGCTCGGCCGACGGTAGACACGGTTGGCGTCGAGGTCCTGGTGCAGCACCTCAAGGGTCAGTTCGATCAGGGCGGGATGCGGTTCGCCGCCCCGTTCGACGATGATCCGGCCCAGTTCCCGGCCGAGTTGCTCGTCGTCCATGTCCAGGAAACGGTCCCGCGGACAGTGGTGCGGGGGCACCTGGGCCGAGACGACCAGCCGGTGCGGCAGCGGCAGGCCCCGCTCGGCCAGCAGGGCCGCCGTCTCGAACGCGGGCAGTGCGCCCGCGCAGTGTCCGAACAGCACGAACGGCCGGTCCAGATAGGGCAGCAGCTGTTCCACCAGCTCGGCCGCCAGCTCCTGGTAGGTGCCGTAGTGCGGCTCCCGCACCCGGTTCTCCCGGGCCGGGAGCTGGATCGGGCACACCTCGGCGGTGCCGATCGCGCGGGGCCACTGGCTGAACATCGAGCCGCCCACACCGGAGTACGGGAAGCAGAAGACACGGGCCTCGGCGTCCTCGGACGGCCTGCGCAGCAGCCGGGTGGGGAAGGGGCGTATGTCGCTCATGTCCAGGACACCACGGTCTTGTCGTCGACGAAGCCGAGGATGCCCGCCAGCGTGGTGCGGCGCAGCTGCGGATCGGTGTTGGGCTCGACCGCGTGGACGTGCGCGCCGTTGAACACGTAGACGTCCCCGGCGTGCACATCGACCCACTGGAGCTCGATGCCCTCCAGGGTGTCCAGCGGGTAGGGCGACCCCGTGTAGTGCAGGCCCAATGCGCGCTTGGACGCGTCGTCGGGCCGGATGTTCCAGTACGCGAGCCGGCCGCCGTCGCCGTTCTCCAGGCAGATGTTCAGTGCCGCGGGCTGGTATCCGGCCACCTTCTGCACCTCGAAGTCGGCCTGCTGCGGTTCGGTGCACTGGGACAGGTCGTCGTGCGGTGCCAGCGCGTACTCGCCCTGGCCGTGCCAGGAGCGCAGCAGGCCGCGGCAGGCCTCCCGGTTCCCGTGTCGGGCGAGCCGGACCGTGGCGCCGTCTTCGGCCAGCACGCCGTCCAGCCCTTCGTAGAAGATCTTCAGGGGATTGTCCGGAACGGCCAGGACGTGGTCGAGGGCCGCGGCCACCTCCGCGCTCTCCTCCAGGTACGCGGCGGTGGTCTTGTGGTAGTGGTAGGCGCCCAGGAAGTAGCCGGGTGCCTCCACGCCGCGGGTTTTCCTCGCCGGGCTGGCCCAGAACCGCTCGGCCAGCTCGGCGCACGTCCCGGGCGTCACCATGCCGCGGAACATGACTCCGGCGATCCGGCCGTGCAGGACGTCGAGCAGCGCCTTTGGCTCGAAGGTGTCGTACTCGCGGAATTCGAAGTAGTCGGCGTCGCCGCTCCAGCCGGTCAGCCTGCGGTGGGGCGCGGTGCTGTCGGTCGTGGCGAACGCGGTCATGATTCCTCCAGTCGGTGATCGTCGCGGTTCGGGCCGGCGCCGGATTCCGGGCCGTTCCCGAGCGGGCCGGAGACGGGGACGGAGGCCGCAGGCGGCGCGCTCGTCGGCGGCTGCCCTTCGTCGACCGCGCGCACCGAGGGCAGCAGCAGGACGAGGGGTCCCGCGAGCACGATGAGCGCTCCCGCCCAGATCAGCGCGGGGCCGACGCCGAGCGCCGCCGACGCGGGACCGGCGAGGGCGAGCCCGAGCGGAACGAAGGCGAAGGAGCCCACGGCCTCGTACGACATGACCCGGGCCAGCTTGTCCTCCGGCACGTTCTTCTGCAGGGCGGTGTCCAGCAGCACTTCGTAGACGTCGATGCAGATGCCGGCCACGAAGGCGAGCACGGCGACGGCGGCGACCGGCGCCTCGGCGGCGAGCAGGAACAGAGGCAGCGGGAAGCCCATGGTCAGCAGTGCGGCCAGCCGGATCGGGCGGCGCGTGCGCAGCCGTACGGCCGTGGTGCTGCCGACGACATAGCCGATGGCCTGGGCGGTCAGGATCAGGCTCCAGGCGGGCGCCCCGCCCAACTGGTCCTTGGCGACCACCGGGCCGAGCACGTAGAACCCGCCGGCCAGCAGTACGTTCACGACGCACAACTGGGCCACCATCACCCACACCCACTGGCGTGCCGTGAACTCCTGCCAGCCGTCCCGCAGTTGCCGCACGAGGGAAGCGGACGTACCGATCGGCGGCGTCGACTTGAGACGGATCCCCGTCAGGAGCACGGCGGAGACGAGGAAGGACGCCGCGTCGATGGCCAGGGTCGGCCCGGGGCCGACCAGGGCGACCAGGATGCCGGCGACGGCCGCACCGATGATGTTCCCGCCGCGCATGGCCAGTTGCAGCAGGCCATTGGCGGACTGCAGAACCTCCCCGGACACCAACTGCGGCATCACGGACCGGGACGCCGGTTCGAAGAGGGCGGCGGCGGCCCCGTTGACGCAGGCCAGCAGGGCCAGGGAGAGGGCGGAGGCATGCTCGGTGATCACCAGCGCCGCCGCCACGCTCTGCGCGAGCCCGGCCACGACGTCTGCACCCACCATCACCCGGTACTTGGGCCACCGGTCGGCGACCACGCCGCCCAGCAGAACGAACACCACCTGGCTCGCCAACCGGGCGGTGAGCACGAGACCGAGTGCGGTGGCCGACCCGTCCGGCAGGTCGAGCACGGTGAAGGCCAGGGCGACCGGGGCGATGGCGTTGCCGAGCAGGGAGACGGACCGGGCCGACAGCAGGCACAGCACCGAGCGGTCACGCAGGACACGCAGGTTCGACGACAACGGTCACCCACCCGTGCCATGGTTCGGGCGTCCGGAAGCCACCGGACCGGCCGGGCGGAGGTCGGTCCAGTGCTCCTCCACAAAGTCCACGCACTCCTGGCGGGGCCGGTCCGCGAGGACCAGGTCCCAGCCCGGCGGGAGGTCGGCGAAGGACGGCCAGAGGGAGTACCGGCCTTCCGCGTTGCGCAGGACCCGGTACAGCGCGTCCGGATCGTCGAAGGGGTTCGTCATCAGTGATCTCCGTTCGCGGGGGCCGTACCGGCTTCCCCGGGGAATGCCGACCGCTCGAGGGCCGCGGAGAGAAGGTGGCCGATTTCCGCGAGCGGGGCCGGGTGGTTCATGTTCGTGTGGGTGGCCTCGATCGGGTGCCAGATCACCTCGCCGTCCACGAACTCCTTCCAGACGTCGGGCATCGGCGCTCCCTCGGTGCGGCCCTGTGTCGCCATGAAGAACAGCACGTCGCCCGTGATCCGCTGCGGCTCGTAGGCGCCCACGATGTGCCGGTTGTGCGCCATCGCCGTCAGCAGGGCGACCAACTGCGGTTCCCGCAGGCTGGCGAGGGCCCCGGTGTCGTTCCGCAAGATCTCCACCGCCTTGGCGATCTCGGGCGAGCCCTCCTGCGGGACGACCTCCGGCCGGGACGGGTCCAGCAGCGCCGCCAGCATCTCCCGGTCGTCCAGGCGGTAGTGGTTGGGCACGCCCGGATAGCAGTCGAGCATGGTCAGCAGCGCCACCTCGTGGCCCTGCCGCTGCAGCTGGGCGGTCATCTCGAAGGCGACGATGCCGCCGAACGACCAGCCGAGGAGGTGGTAGGGGCCGGCGGGCTGGACGGCCCGGATCCGCTCGACATAGTCGGCGGCCATCTCCTCCACGGTGGCCGGCATGTCGTCCGGGTGGAGCAGACCTCGCGCCTGGATGCCGTAGACGGGGACGTCGCCGGGGACGTGCTTCAGGAAGCCCGCGTAGCTCCAGCTGAGGCCGCCACCGGGATGGATGCAGAACAGCGGGGGCCGCGTGCCGCCCGGCCGCAGCGGCAGTACGACCTCCAGTGCGCTGTCCCCGTTGTCGATGCCGGCGTGTTCCGCCAGCCCGGCCACGGTGGGCGCCTCGAACAGGGTGCGCATGCCGATCCGCAGCCCCAGGGTGGCACGCACCCGGCTGATCAGCCGGGCCGCCAGCAGGGAATGCCCGCCGAGCTGGAAGAAGTCGTCGTCGATGCCCACCGACTGCAGCCCGAGCACCTCCGCGAACAGCTCGCACAGCACTTCCTCACGCGGTGACCTGGGTCGCCGCGTGCTGACGTGGTCGGTGAGGTCCGGCGCCGGCAACAGGTCCCGGTTGAGCTTGCCGTTGCCGCGCAGCGGCAGCGTCTCCAGGCTCACGAACGCGGCCGGCACCATGTGGTCGGGCACCCGCGCGGAGAGATGGTCGCGCAGCTCGGCGGGACCGGGGCCGTCCGGCGATCCCGGCACCACGTAGGCGACGAGCCGCTTGTCACCCGGCCGGTCCTCGCGTACGACGACCGCCGCGCGCATGATGCCGGGATGCTCGGCCAGGACCGTCTCGATCTCGCCCAACTCGATGCGGAAACCACGCACCTTGACCTGGTCGTCGGCCCGGCCCGCGAACTCCAGGGTGCCGTCCCGCCGCCGGCGCGCCAGGTCCCCGCTTCGGTACATCCGCTCGCCGGGCGCCCCGAACGGATCGGCGACGAACCGCGCGGCGGTCAGTCCCGGTCGGCCCAGATAGCCGCGCCCGACACCGGCACCCGCCAGGTACAGCTCGCCGGTGACGCCCACCGGTACCGGGTTGAGCCACTGGTCGAGGACGTGGGCGCGGGTGTTGGCCAGCGGCCGGCCCACGGGGATCACACCGTCCAGGTCCTCCGGGCGCACCTGGTGGACGACGCTCATCATCGTGGTCTCGGTGGGACCGAGCTGGTTGACCACCTCGCAGCCCCAGCGGTCCAGCAGTTCCCGCGCCTCACCGGGACGCAGCGTCTCCCCGGCCGTTCCGACCAGGCGCAGTGAGGAGAAGTCGGCCGGGTCGGCCCCGTACACGATGATCGACTCCAGCAGCGAGGGCACGACGCAGAGGATGACCGTGGGACGGCTGTCACGGATCGTGCCGACGACCACACCCGGGTCCCGGCTGCCCTCCTCCGGCAGCAGCGCGACGGACGCCCCCACCGCCAGCGGACCGAAGATCTCGCGCACCGGAGGCTCGAAGGCCAAAGAGGTGATCTGCAGGCTGATGTCCTGGGCGGTGAGCCGGAACCGCCGTGCCATGTCGAGCAGTCGGTTCACCACACCGCCGTGCTCGATCAGCACACACTTGGGCCTGCCGGTGGAACCCGAGGTGTAGATGGCGTACGCCAGATCGCTCCCACCGGTGTCGCGGACGGGCCGCACGACCGGGGCGGCGTCGAGCCGCGCGTCGGAGTCCACCCGGACCACCTCGGTGCCGGCCGGCGCGATGCCGTCGGCGAGGTCGCCCCGGCTCAGCAGGAGGGCGGCCCCGCTGTCGGCGACCATGTACCGCAGCCGTTCCCCGGGCAGCTCCGGATCCAGCGGCACATACGCGCCGCCCGCCTTCCACACGCCGAGCAGGGCGGCCACGGCCTGCGGACCGCGAGGCAGACAGATCCCGACCACGGAGCCCGGGCCCACGCCCAGGTCGCGCAGCACATGGGCGTACTGGTTGGCCCGTTCCTCCAGGCGCCGGTATGTCCACCGCACGTCCTGCTGGATCAGGGCCGTCGCGTCGGGGGTGCGGTCGGTCTGCTCCTCGACCAGGTCCGCCACGGTCTTGTGGCGGGGGAAGGGCGCGTCCGTGTCGTTGCAGTCGGCCACCAGCAGCCGGTGTTCGGCCGGATCCAGGACGGCGAGACGGCCCAGCCGGGTGTCGGGCCGCGCCACCGCGTCCCGCAGCAGCCGGACCAGGCACGCCGCGATTCGCTCGGCGGTCTCCCGGTCGAAGAGGTCGCGGCTGTACTCCAGGTCGCCCAGGACGCGCCGCGGCGCGTTCGAAGCCCCGCTCCCGGTATCGAACTTGAAGGACAGGTCGAACTTGGCGGTGCCGGTGGTCACCGGCTGGGACGAGACCTCGAGCCCGGGCAGGGCGAAGTCCTCCGGGATGCCGCTCTGCGCCGCGAACATGACCTGGAAGAGCGGGTGACGGGCGGCCGAGCGGGGCGGGTTCAGCACCTCGACCAGCCGCTCGAACGGCAGGTCCTGGTGGTCGTACGCGGTGAGACTGCCCGTGCGCACCCGGCGCAGGAGCTCCGCGAAACTGGGATTGCCGGAGGTGTCGGTGCGCGTCACCACCGTGTTGACGAAGAAGCCCACGAGAGGGTGCAGCGCCTGATCGCCGCGCCCGGCGACGGCGTTGCCGATCGGCAGGTCGGTGCCCGCTCCCAGGCGGGTGAGCAGCGCGGCCACAGCCGCCTGGAGGACCATGTGGACCGTACAGCCGCTGCGCCGGGCCAGGCCGAACAGATCGGCGCCCAGCGTCTCGTCGAGGTCGACGGGCACCATGTCACCGAGGAAGCTGGGGTCGGACGGGCGGGGACGGTCCGCCGGCAGCGCCAGCTCCTCCGGAGCGTCCGCCAGCGCTTCACGCCAGTACGCGAGCTGCCTGGCCGCCAGAGTCCCGGGCCGGTCGTCACCCTCCAGCAGCTGCCGCTGCCACAAGGCGTAGTCGGCGTACTGGACGGGCAGGGGCGGCCACGCGGGCGCCGTGCCGGACAGCCGGGCTCCGTACGCCTGCGTCAGGTCCCGCATGAGCGGTTCGAGCGACCAGCCGTCGCCGGCGATGTGGTGGAGCACTAGGAGCAGCACGCTCCGTTCGGCACCCGTCTCGAAGAGCGTGGCACGCAGCGGCAGATCCGCCGCCAGGTCGAAGCTCCGCCGCGCCTCCTCGGTGAGCAGTCCGTCCACCTGGTCGGGGTCGGCACGGCGGACGACCAGCCGCACAGCGGCGTCCGCCGGGTCGAGGATCCTCTGGTAGGGCGTGCCGTCCCGGTCGACGTACAGCGTCCGCAGGATCTCGTGCCGCCGCACCACGTCCCGCAGGGCCGCTTCGAGAGCCGCCACGTCGACGCGACCGGTCAGGCGCAGGGCGTAGGGGATGTGGTAGGCCGGGTTCTTCCCGTGCACCTGCTGCAGGATCCACAGCCGCTGCTGGGCGAAGGACAGCGGGATGTCTCCGGACCGGTCCTCCGGGGTGAGGGCGGGCCGCGCGGAGTCCGAGCCCGTCTCCAGCCGGCGGGCCAGGGCCGCCGGGGTGCGGGCGTCGAACAGGTCCTTGAGGGCGACCTCCACGCCCAGCAGGGCCCGGATCCGGTTCACCACGCGGATGGCTGTCAGGGAGTGACCGCCGAGGGCGAAGAAGTCGTCGTCGGGGCCGAATCCGTCGCGGTCCAGCACGTGGGCGAACAGCTCGCGGATCAGCTCCTGCCGCAGGGAGCCGGAGAACGCGTCGTCCGGTGCCGGCAGAGCGTCGTCGGTGGCGCCGGGGAGCGACACCCCCTGTCCGACGAGCGCGTCCCGGTCCAGCTTTCCGTTGGGGGTGAGGGGCAGCGCCTCGATGGTCCGCAGGGCGGCGGGCACCATGTAGTCCGGTAACCGCTGCTGCAGGTGGGCGCGCAGTCCGGGTTCGTTCAGGGGGACCGACGGATCGGGTACGACATGGGCGACGAGGGTCGGGGTGCCGTCGGCGTCCTCCCGGGCGGCAGCGGCCTGGCGGACGGCGGGATGGGCCGTGAGTGCCGCCTCTATCTCACCCAGCTCGATGCGGAAGCCGCGGATCTTGACCTGGTCGTCGGCCCGGCCCAGGTACTCGATGTCGCCGTCGGGCAGCCGGCGCCCCAGGTCTCCGGAGCGGTAGCCGCGCACCTGGCGGCCGTCCGCGCCGGTGACCGTGACGAAACGCTGGGCCGTCAGTTCCGGGCGGCCGAGATAGCCCCTGGCGACGCCGGGACCGGTCACCACGATCTCGCCCGGCTGCCCGTCGGTGACGGGCGCCAGGGCGTCGTCGGCGATGAGCACGCCGAGATCGGGCAGCGGGCGGCCGATCAGGCTGCCACCGCGGTCCAGGTCCTCGCGCAGCACGCGCCGGAACGTGGCATGCACGGTGATCTCAGTGATGCCGTACATGTTCACGAGAGCCGGAGTCCGGTCCCCGTAGAGGTCGAACCACGGTGCGAGGTCCGTGAAGCGCAGCGCCTCTCCGCCGAACACCACCCACTTCAAGGGCAGCCGTTCGTCGTGCCGCCTCTCCTCGGCGACCAACTGGGCGAACGCGGTGGGAGTCTGGCTGAGGACGGACACCCTCTCCTCGGCCAGCAGCCGGCGGAACGCGGCCGGGTCGCGGGCGGTATCGCCGGGTACGACGACGATCCGGCCACCGTGCAGGAGGGCTCCCCACATCTCCCATACGGAGAAGTCGAAGGCGAACGAGTGGAAGAGGGACCACACGTCCTCGTGGTCGAAGCCGAAGAGGGCCTGGCTGCTCCGGAAGAGCCGCAGGACGTTGTGGTGCGTGACCTCGACGCCCTTGGGGCGGCCCGTGGTTCCGGACGTGAAGATGATGTAGGCCCGGCTCGAGGGCGCGATGTCCGGCGCCACGTACGTGCTGTCAACGAGTTCATCCGGTACGTCGTCGACGTACAGCACGGGTATGCCCGCGGGGATGCGGCCGGACAGCGAGCGTGAGGCCAGGACGAGGGGCGGTTCGGCGTCCTCGAGGATCGCCTGTGCTCTGGCGCGGGGGGTGGCGGGATCGAGAGGGACGTAGCAGTTCCCGGTCTTCAGCACGGCGATCGCGGCTGCCACCATGTCGGCTGAACGATTCAGCATGAGGGCGATCGGCTGATCCCGCAGCGATACGCGGGAAAGAATCCTTTGGGCCAGTGAATTTGCGCGTAAGTCCAGTTGGCGGTAGCTCAGACTTTCTCCGCCGCATCGAACCGCTTGCCTGTCGGGATATTTCGCCACCGTGGCCGAGAACGCGTCGAGAAGGTTCTCCGGGAATAAAGGACTACTTCCGGAATGATCGCCTTGCATTGGCGTCAATGCTCGGATACCCCCTCTTCGCGCCTTGGAAGGGCGCCGCGGGCCGTGCATATGCAGACCCGCGCGCATATCAGGACGCTAGCCGACCACCGAGGAAACGATCAACCACCCGTCTCTCTATGGCTGAAACGGACACGATATCCAGGCCGCCGGGGTGCTTTTGTCGCAGGTGGAAGGGGTTACTCGAAGCCTCGTGACAACTGTTGGGCATGGCTTGAAGCGAGGCGTTTTCCTTCTGGTGCGGCGGGTAAATGCAGCACTTTCGGCCGTGTACTGCGGGGGAGGTTTGGGTCGTGGAGATGTTGTGTGAAGCACGCTGCGGAGTCGGCCGCTAGACCTCCGCCTCCGCCTCCGCCAGTCGCACCGTGCGTTCCGCCAGCTCGCTGATCCGCACCCCGTCGAACCCGAACACCGCACTGCGCACCGTGTCCTCCAGCGGCCCCGTCCACTGGTCCGGGATCGCCTCCGCCCCGGTCAGCACACCCGCCACCGAACCGGCCGTCGCCCCGTTCGAGTCGGTGTCCAGGCCGCCGCGCACGGTGAGCGTGATGGTGCGGGTGAAGTCGCCGTCGCCGTACAGGAGCCCGGCGGTGAGCACGGCGGCGTTCGGGATGGTGTGGATCCAGCCGAGCCCGGCGGTCTCCTCGGCGACCGTGGCGAGCGTGTCCTCCCAGGTCATCCGGGTGTCGTGCAGCGAGACCACCCGGCGTACGGTGCGGGCGAGGCGGCTGCTTCCCGGAATGACGTCGAGTGCCCGGTCGATCGCCTTGCGGACCGTCGGCGCCGTGAACGCCGCCGCGATCAGCGCCGCCGCCCACATCGCGCCGTACACCCCGTTGCCGGTGTGCGACAGCACCGCGTCCCGGCGGGCGAGGGAGGCGGCGCGGCGCGGGGCGCCCGGGCAGGTCCAGCCGTAGATGTCGGCGCGGATGAGGGCGCCGATCCACTCCTGGTACGGGTTGTCGTACGTGGCCGTCAGCGGCGGTTTCAGACCGTTGGCGAGATTGCGGTACGCGGCCCGCTCCGCCGTGAAGGTCTGCAGGTACGGCAGCCGCAGCAGCCACAGGTCGCCGACCTGCTCGGTGCTGAAGCCGAAGCCGTGGGTCTCCAGCAGGTCGAGGCCGAGGATGGCGTAGTCGACGTCGTCGTCGCGGCAGCTGCCGTGGATCCGGCCGCGCACGCACTGGCGCCACTCGGGGCGCAGTTCGAAGCCGTCGCTCTCGCTGATCGGCTCGGGCAGATAGTCGGTGAGGGGCAGGGCTGCGGCCTGCCGCAGATAGCGGTCGATACGGTCCCGCGTCCACAGGTCGCCCTGCTCGACCGGCTTGCCGAGCATGTTGCCCGCGATCCGGCCCAGCCAGCCCCCGAGGACGCGGTCGGCGAGCTCTGGCTCAGTGCCCACAGGGGTCATAGGACCGGTTTACCCAATTCCGGGGGCGTCCGCTCGGGCTTCGCGCCCGGTTCGCGCCGGGTGCACAGCCGGCTCCCAGCCGGTTCCAGGGTGCGGGCAGCGCATGACGGCGAGGGCGAACTCCGGTTAAGGTCGCAGCGGCGCGACTGGCCCTGACGTGCGCGGGGCCCGGAGAGCAAGGGGAAAACAAGGTGGCGGACGCTGCAGTGAACGGTGCCCACAGGGTGCTCATCGCCGCGGACAAGTTCAAGGGCTCGCTCACGGCCGTGCAGGTCGCCGAGCGGGTGACGGCTGGTCTGCGCCGGGTCCTGCCGGACCTCGAGGTCGAGGCCATGCCCGTGGCCGACGGCGGCGACGGAACCGTGGACGCGGCGGTCGCGGCCGGCTTCGAGCGGCGGGAGGTACGGGTCGCCGGGCCCCTCGGGCACGAGGTGACGGCGGCCTTCGCGCTGCGCGGCGACACGGCGGTCGTGGAGATGGCGGAGGCGAGCGGCCTGCAGCGGCTGCCCGCGGGTGTCTTCGCGCCGCTCACGGCATCCACGTACGGCTCCGGCGAACTCCTGCGGGCCGCGCTGGACGCGGGCGCCCGCACCATCGTGTTCGGCGTGGGCGGCAGCGCCACCACGGACGGCGGCGCCGGCATGCTGACCGCGCTCGGCGCGCGCTTCCTGGACGCCGACGGGGAGCCGGTGACGCCGGGCGGCGGGGGCCTGGGTGACCTGGCCACCGCAGATCTTTCCGGCCTGGACCCGAGGCTGTCCGCCATCGACCTGGTGCTCGCCAGCGACGTCGACAACCCGCTGACCGGCCCGAAGGGCGCGCCGGCGGTGTACGGCCCGCAGAAGGGCGCCTCGCCGGACGACGTGGAGACGCTGGACGCGGCGCTCGCGCACTTCGCGAAGATCCTGGAGGAGTCGGCCGGCTCCAAGGCGGCGGAGCACGCCGCCGCACCGGGCGCGGGCGCCGCCGGCGGTATCGGCTACGGCGCCCTCCTCCTCGGCGCCCGCTTCCGCCCCGGCATCGAGGTCATGCTCGACGTCCTGGGCTTCGCGCCCGCGCTGGACCGGACCGACCTCGTCATCACCGGCGAGGGCTCCCTGGACGAGCAGACCCTCCACGGCAAGGCCCCGGCAGGCGTCGCGGCCGCCGCCCGCGCGGCCGGCAAGGAGGTCGTCGCCGTATGCGGCCGCCTCGCGCTGGCGCCGGAGGCACTGGGCCGGGCCGGGATCCGGCGGGCGTACCCGCTGACGGAGATCGAGCCGGACGTGGCCAAGTGCATCGCGGACGCGGGCCCGATCCTGGAGCGGTCGGCGGAGCGGATCGCGCGCGATTTCCTGAGCTGAGCCGACCACGGTACGTCGATCGAACATCGAACACGAAGGGCCCCGAACCAGTCGGTTCGGGGCCCTTCGTGTTGTCGTACGACCGCTTACAGCCGCGTACGGCCGCTTACGGAAGCTGTGCCGCCCGCGCCTCACGACGGTTGTCGCGGAAGTTGTTCACCCGACGGGCCGTGGCGAACAGTGGGATGACCGCGCCCATGACCAGCTGCAGCGCACAGCCCGTCTGGAGCAGCAGCTGGCCGCTGGGGGCACCGAAGGCCCAGGCGGCCAGGAGGCCCATCGCCAGGACGATCCAGGAGAGCATCGCCACCGCGAGGCGGCCCCGCGGCTTCGGGTACTCGACCCGGCTCACCATGAGCCACGCCGTACCCAGGATCGCCAGCAGTGTCGCCACGAAGGGCAGCTCCAGCAGCACGATCGCGACCACCGTCAGCGCGCCGAACGGCGACGGCATCCCCTGGAACATGCCGTTCGGAGGCGTCACACAGGAGAATCTCGCGAGCCGCAGCACCACCGCGAGCAGCACGACGATCGCGCCGACCGCCGCCACCCGCTGGTGCGCGTCGTCGGCGACCATGCCGTAGACCAGGACGAAGTACGCCGGCGCCAGGCCGAAGCTGATCAGGTCCGAGAGGTTGTCCAGCTCCGCGCCCATGGGGGAGGAGCGCAGCTTGCGCGCCACCAGGCCGTCGAAGAGGTCGAAGACCGCCGCGCACAGCATCAGGATGACCGCGGTGGCCGCGCTGTGGCGGGCCATGCCGGACTCCTGGCTTCCGGTGAGGGCCGGGATCAGGATGCCGGTGGTGGTGAAGTACACCGCCATGAAGCCGCACGTGGCGTTGCCGAGGGTGAGGGTGTCCGCTATCGACAAGCGAAGAGAAAGAGGCATCTCCTCCTCTTCGTCGACCTCGTCGGCCTCGGGCACCCAGCCCGGCTGAGTCTCTGGATCAATCACGGTCAATGCGAGTCACCCCAGCCACGGTCTTCTGGCCGACCTCGACCGCGACCTCCACGCCCTCGGGCAGGTAGATGTCGACGCGCGAGCCGAAGCGGATCAGACCGATGCGGTCACCCTGCTCGACCTTCGTGCCCTGCGGGATGTACGGCACGATGCGGCGGGCCACCGCGCCGGCGATCTGGATCATCTCGATGTCGCCGAGTTCGGTGTCGAAATGCCAGACTACGCGCTCGTTGTTCTCGCTCTCCTTGTTGAACGCCGGAACGAACCCGCCGGGGATGTGCTCCACGGACGTGACCGTGCCGGAGAGCGGCGCGCGGTTCACATGGACGTTGAGCGGGCTCATGAAGATCGCGACGCGGGTGCGGCCGTCCTTCCACGGCATGATGCTCTGCACCACACCGTCGGCGGGCGAGATGACCCGGCCCTGGGCGATCTCGCGCTCGGGGTCGCGGAAGAACCACAGCATGCCCGCCGCGAGAGCGGTGGCGGGCACGGCCACGGCCTTGGCGACGCCGGAACGGCGCGCACGGGCCAGGCTGAGGGCTGCGGTGGCGACGGTCGGGAGAAGCCACGGCGATGCTCCGCGCGCGAGGCGTACGCCGCCGACCTGGCTGTCGCGTGGTGCAGAGGTTTGGCTGTGGGGCATGGATGACCTTCGTAGCGGATGATGCCGCGCGGTATCAGGGGACGGCGGCTTTCCCGGGATCGTACCGGTCGCGGGCCACAACTGGGCAAGCCAGGAAGTCGAGTCGGCGGCTGAAGAGTGCTGACGGGGTGTGATCTTCTTCTCCAAGAAAACACCCCGTATGCGGACAATCAGCCCTGGAACCGATACTCTTCGAGCAACCTGCGACCGATGATCATTTTCTGGATCTCGGCGGTACCTTCACCGATAAGCAGCATCGGAGCCTCACGGTAGAGGCGCTCGATCTCGTACTCCTTGGAGAAGCCGTAGCCGCCGTGGATCCGGAAGGCGTCCTCCACGACCTCCTTGCAGTACTCGGAGGCGAGGTACTTCGCCATCCCAGCCTCAAGGTCGTTTCGTTCCCCGGAGTCCTTTTTGCGTGCCGCGTTCACCATCATGGCATGCGCGGCCTCGACCTTGGTAGCCATTTCGGCCAGCTTGAACTGGATCGCCTGGTGCTGGGCGATCGGCTTGCCGAAAGTGTGCCGCTGCTGGGCGTACTGGACACCGAGCTCGAACGCACGCTGAGCGACACCACAGCCACGTGCCGCCACATTGACGCGCCCGACCTCGACGCCGTCCATCATCTGGTAAAAACCTCGGCCCGTTTCGCCACCGAGCACCCGATTGGCCGGAATTCGCAGGCCGTCCATGATGAGCTCGGTCGTGTCGACGCCCTTGTAGCCCATCTTGTCGATCTTGCCCGGGATGGTGAGGCCGGGGCGGACCTCTCCGAAGCCGGGCTCCTTCTCGACCAGGAAGGTCGTCATCGACTTGTGGGGCGCGGTGCCCTCGGGGTGTCCTTCGTCACTTCGGACGAGTACGGCGACCAGACTTGACGTTCCGCCGTTCGTCAGCCACATCTTCTGGCCGTTCAGGACGTACTCCTCGCCGTCCTTCACCGCCTTCGACGTGATGGCCGACACATCGGAACCCAGGCCCGGCTCCGACATCGAGAAGGCGCCGCGGATGTCGCCGGCCGCCATGCGCGGCAGGAAGTGGTCCTTCTGCTCCTGCGTGCCGTGCTGCTTGAGCATGTACGCCACGATGAAGTGCGTGTTGATGATGCCGGAGACCGACATCCAGCCGCGGGCGATCTCCTCGACGCAGAGGGCGTACGTCAGGAGCGACTCGCCCAGACCGCCGTACTCCTCGGGGATCATCAGGCCGAACAGGCCCAATTCCTTGAGGCCGTCGACGATCTGCTGCGGGTACTCGTCGCGGTGCTCCAGCTCGGTGGCGACCGGGATGATCTCCTTGTCCACGAAGTCGCGGACGGTGGAGAGGATCTCCTGCTGGATGTCGGTCAGACCGGCGGTCTGGGCGAGACGGGCCATGGCTTACTTCTCCGACTTCTTTTCCGCAGGTGCGGTGAGCTCGGGGCGGCCGGGCTGCTCGCCGCCGCGCTCCTTGATGTACGTCTCGGTGGGGACCATGACCTTGCGGCGGAACACGCACACCAGCGTGCCGTCCTGCTTGTAGCCCTTGGTCTCGACGTAGACGATGCCGCGGTCGTTCTTCGACTTCGACGGCCACTTGTCGAGCACGGTCGTCTGGCCGTAGATCGTGTCGCCGTGGAAGGTCGGCGCCACGTGCTTGAGCGACTCGATCTCCAGGTTGGCGATCGCCTTGCCGGAGATGTCCGGCACGCTCATGCCGAGCAGCAGCGAGTAGATGTAGTTCCCGACGACGACGTTCTTGCCGAAGTCCGTCGTCTTCTCCGCATAGTTGGTGTCCATGTGGAGCGGGTGGTGGTTCATCGTCAGGAGACAGAACAGGTGGTCGTCGTACTCCGTGACCGTCTTGCCCGGCCAGTGCTTGTACGTCGCCCCGACCTCGAACTCCTCGTAGGTGCGTCCGAACTGCATCGCGCTCAGGCCTCCGGGATCTCGAACTTGCTGGTGCGCTGCATGCCGGCGGCGCGTCCCTTGCCGGAGATGACCAGGGCCATCTTGCGGCTGGCCTCGTCGATCATCTCGTCGCCGAGCATCGCGGAGCCCTTCTTGCCGCCCGCCTCGGACGTGTAGTAGTCGTACGCGTCCAGGATCAGCTCGGCGTGGTCGTAGTCCTCCTGAGACGGCGAGAAGATCTCGTTGGACGCCTCGACCTGGCCCGGGTGCAGCACCCACTTGCCGTCGAAGCCGAGGGCCGCGGCGCGCTGGGCCACCTCGCGGTAGCCGTCGATGTTGCGGATCTGCAGGTAGGGGCCGTCGATCGCCTGGAGGTTGTTGGCGCGGGCGGCCATCAGGATCTTCATCAGGATGTAGTGGTAGGCGTCCGCCGGGTAGCCGGGCGGCTGCTCGCCCACGACCAGCGACTTCATGTTGATCGACGCCATGAAGTCGGCCGGGCCGAAGATGATCGTCTCGACGCGCTGGGAGGCCGTCGCGATCTCGTTGACGTTGTTCAGGCCCTGGGCGTTCTCGATCTGCGCCTCGATGCCGATCTTGCCGACCTCGAAGCCCATCGTCTTCTCGATCTGCGTCAGCAGGAGGTCGAGGGCGACGACCTGCTGGGCGGTCTGCACCTTCGGCAGCATGATGCAGTCGAGGTTCTGGCCGGCTCCCTCGACGACCGTGACGACATCGCGGTACGTCCACTCGGTCGTCCAGTCGTTGACGCGCACGACCCTCGTCTTGCCCGTCCAGTCACCCTCGTTGAGGAACTTGACGATGGTGTGCCGCGCCTCGGGCTTGGCGAGCGGGGCGCAGGCGTCCTCCAGGTCCAGGAAGACCTGGTCGGCGGGGAGGCCCTGGGCCTTCTCCAGGAAGCGGGGGTTGCTTCCCGGCACGGCGAGGCAGGAGCGCCGCGGGCGAAGGCGGTTGACCTGCGGGGCGGGCGTGGTCATGCGGGGACCTCCAGGGGGTCGAGCTTGTTCGCTTTCCGGATCTCGTCGACGATGCGGCCGATGATTCCGGTGATGTCGAAGTCCTTCGGGGTGAAGACGGCGGCCACTCCGGCGGCCCTGAGCTGCTCGGCGTCACCATTCGGGATGATGCCACCGGCGATCACCGGTATATCTGTGGCACCGGCCACACGGAGCCGCTCCAGCACGTCCGGCACGAGCTGGGCGTGCGAGCCGGAGAGGATGGACAGCCCGACCGCGTGCACGTCCTCCGCGAGGGCCGCGTCCACGATCTGCTCGGGCGTCAGCCGGATCCCCTGGTAGACGACCTCGAAGCCGGCGTCACGGGCCCGCACGGCGATCTGCTCGGCGCCGTTGGAGTGCCCGTCCAGGCCGGGCTTGCCGACCAGGAAGCGGAGCTTGCCGACGCCCATGTCCTTGGCGGTCAGGTCGACCTTGCGGCGGACCAGCGACAGGGCCGAGCCCTCCTCGGCGGGGATCGCCACCGGGGCCGACGACACACCGGTCGGCGCCCGGAACTCGCCGAACACCTCGCGCAGCGCCCCGGCCCACTCGCCGGTCGTGACACCGGCGCGGGCGCACTCCAGGGTGGCCTCCATGAGGTTGCCGGTGCCCTTGGCGGCCTCCTTCAGCTTCTCCAGCGCCTTGCACGGGCGCGGGTGGTTGAAGGGCGGCTGGTAGCGGGTGTCGCGCCAGTTCTGGAGCCCGGCGATCACCCGGGCCTCGACGGCCGGGTCCACCGTCTGGATCGCCGTGTCCAGATCGGCGGTCAGCGGGTTCGGCTCAGTGCCCTCGAAGGCGTTGACACCGATGATCTTCTCCTGGCCGGACTCGATCCGGCCCCGGCGCTCGGCGTGCGAGGCGACCAGCTGCGACTTGAGGTAGCCGGACTCGACGGCGGCCATCGCGCCGCCCATCTCCTGGATGCGGTCGATCTCCGCGAGCGAGGCCTCGACCAGCTCGTCCACCTTCGCCTCGATCACCTTCGAGCCCTCGAAGATGTCCTCGTACTCCAGCAGGTCGCTCTCGTACGCCAGCACCTGCTGGATCCGCAGCGACCACTGCTGGTCCCAGGGCCGGGGCAGGCCCAGCGCCTCGTTCCAGGCGGGCAGCTGCACGGCACGCGCGCGTGCGTCCTTCGAGAGGGTCACGGCCAGCATCTCGAGGACGATCCGCTGGACGTTGTTCTCCGGCTGCGCCTCGGTCAGACCGAGGGAGTTGACCTGGACGCCGTACCGGAAGCGGCGCTGCTTGGGGTTCTCGATGCCGTACCGCTCGCGCGTGACCTTGTCCCAGATCCGCCCGAACGCCCGCATCTTGCACATCTCCTCGATGAAGCGGACGCCCGCGTTCACGAAGAAGGAGATACGGGCCACGACGTCCCCGAACTTCTCGGCGGGGACCTGCCCTGAGTCGCGCACGGCATCGAGAACCGCGATCGCGGTGGACATCGCGTACGCGATCTCCTGGACCGGCGTGGCGCCCGCCTCCTGCAGGTGGTAGCTGCAGATGTTGATCGGGTTCCACTTCGGGATGTGGGAGACGGTGTACGCGATCATGTCCGTCGTCAGCCGGAGTGAGGGCCCCGGCGGGAAGACATGGGTTCCCCGCGACAGGTATTCCTTGACGATGTCGTTCTGGGTCGTGCCCTGGAGCTTGGTGATGTCCGCGCCCTGCTCCTCGGCGACGACCTGGTAGAGCGCCAGCAGCCACATGGCGGTGGCGTTGATCGTCATCGAGGTGTTCATCTGCTCCAGGGGGATGTCCTGGAACAGCCGGCGCATGTCACCGAGGTGCGCGATCGGCACGCCGACCCGGCCGACCTCGCCGCGGGCGAGGATGTGGTCGGAGTCGTAGCCGGTCTGCGTCGGCAGGTCGAACGCGACCGACAGGCCGGTCTGCCCCTTGGCGAGGTTGCGCCGGTACAGCTCGTTGGACGCCTCGGCCGTGGAGTGACCGGCGTACGTGCGCATGAGCCACGGCCGGTCCTTCTCCCGCGCGCCTTCGGCGGGCTGACGCTCAGTCATCTATGACCTCGGGTGTCTCAGATGGTGCGGATCAGATGTTGCGGAAGCGGTTGATGGCGTCGATGTGCTTGGCGCGCATCTCCTCGTCGCGCACGCCGAGGCCCTCCTCGGGGGCGAGGCACAGGACGCCGACCTTGCCCTGGTGGAGGTTGCGGTGCACGTCGAACGCGGCCTGCCCGGTCTCCTCCAGGGAGTAGACCTTCGACAGCGTCGGGTGGATCTTGCCCTTCGCGATGAGCCGGTTGGCCTCCCAGGCCTCGCGGTAGTTGGCGAAGTGCGAGCCGATGATCCGCTTCAGCGACATCCACAGGTAGCGGTTGTCGTACTGGTGCATGTAGCCCGAGGTCGAGGCGCAGGTGGTGATGGTGCCGCCCTTGCGCGTGACGTAGACCGAGGCACCGAACGTCTCGCGGCCGGGGTGCTCGAAGACGATGTCGATGTCCTCACCGCCGGTGAGCTCGCGGATGCGCTTGCCGAAGCGCTTCCACTCCTTCGGGTCCTGGGTGTTCTCGTCCTTCCAGAACTTGTAGCCCTCGGCGTTGCGGTCGATGATCGCCTCGGCGCCCATCGACCGGCAGATGTCCGCCTTCTGGTCGCTGGAGACGACACAGATCGGGTTGGCGCCGCCGGCCAGCGCGAACTGCGTGGCGTACGAGCCGAGTCCGCCGCTCGCGCCCCAGATCAGGACGTTGTCGCCCTGCTTCATGCCGGCGCCGTTGCGGGAGACCAGCTGGCGGTAGGCGGTGGAGTTGACCAGACCGGGAGCGGCGGCCTCCTCCCAGCTCAGGTGGCCGGGCTTCGGCATCAGCTGGTTGGACTTGACCAGCGCGATCTCGGCGAGGCCGCCGAAGTTCGTCTCGAAGCCCCAGATCCGCTGCTCGGGGTCGAGCATCGTGTCGTTGTGACCGTCGCTGGACTCCAGCTCGACGGAGAGGCAGTGCGCGACGACCTCGTCACCGGGATTCCAGGAGTTCACGCCCGGGCCGGTGCGCAGGACGACGCCCGCGAGGTCGGAGCCGATGATGTGGTACGGCAGGTCGTGCCGCTTGGCCAGCTCGCTGGTGCGGCCGTAGCGCTCCAGGAACCCGAAGGTGGACAGCGGCTCGAAGATCGAGGTCCACACCGAGTTGTAGTTGACCGAGGAGGCCATGACGGCCACCAGGGCCTCGCCCGGGCCGAGCTCGGGCAGCGGCACGTCGTCGAGGTGGATCGACTTGCGCGGGTCCTTGTCGCGGGTCTCCAGACCCGCGAACATCTCCGTCTCGTCCTTGTGCACGGTGATCGCGCGGTACGACTCGGGGAGCGGCAGAGCGGCGAAGTCGGCCGGCGTCGATTCCGGCGACTGGATCGCGTCCAGAATGTCCTTCACGGTCACGGTGTTGCCTCCGGCGGTGAGCACCCTGAGGGAGGGGTGCTGAGGGTTACGTCGGTGCTGCTGAGGGTTTTTGGTGGGTGCCGTCGGTTCGGCGGGTGGTGCTGTTCGGCAGCGCTTTGTGGCGCGGGAGGTTGCCTGTGACGCAGGCGCCGGGCGCGCAGACCCCGGGAGGGGTTTGCGGGGACAGCCGACGTACGAAAGGTCTCTGCACGCCGGCCGCCCGGACTCTTTCAACGTATGGCACCGCGTGTCACGTGGCAAGGCACTGGGTGCCAGAACTTGCTCTCAGATGAAATCTTTACGTAACAAATGAGCGATGATCGATCAAAGCTACCTGTGAGTAGGTATCAATCGGTTGTTAATCGGTTGTTAAAGGGCGTCGGCCAGACAGGCCCGGGTCAGCTCCCCGTTCCGCTCGGCGCTCCGGACGAGCTGGAAGCCGCACTCCACCCACGCGATCAGCGTCTCCCGCGACGTCGTCCAGTCCTCGCGCTCGCGCAGCCCGCCCAGCGGGGTCGCCGCGTACCGGGCGCGTTCCAGCCGCACCGCCGACGCCACCAGCCCGTTCGTTGGTCCCCTGCTGCTCGCCGAGCCGGAGGGGGTGCTGCAGGGCGTGGCGCTGGCCGAGACGGAGCCTGCCCTGGGGCCCGCTGCCTGGGCCGGGTTCCTGGTGGAGCGTCAATGGGCCGTGGGTCCCGGGCAGTTCGTGGACACGTCGGCCGAGCGGCTGCGGCGCGGCGGGCCGAGCTGGTGGAGTAGGTGCGGGTGAAGGCGGGGCGGCGGGCGTCGAGGTCTGTACGAGCGCGGGGACCTGTCACGCGGACGCGGTGGTGATCGCCGCGGGTGTCTGGGGCCGGGAGGTGAGCGCCTCGCTGGGGGTGCGGATCGAGGTGGCTGCGGGGAAGGGCTACAGCTTCGCCGGGGCGGCCGAGTCGCTGCCGAGGAGCCGTCCCGTCGCCGGGGCCGACATGTTGTGGCCGGTGGCCAGCAGGACGCGAGGGCGGCCTGACACAGGGCCGATAAGGGGCAGCCCGTCCGGGCTCACCCGGCGCGGCCCTGCCGGAAGCGGCCCGGGTCCCGGTCGAACTCCATCGCCCCGGCGACCCGCACCCCCTTGCCCAGCAGCGCCAGCACCACCTTCACCGACCGGTTGGCGCCGGGCCGCTCCGTCCGACGTCTTCAGCGTCGGCGCTAGGCGCCCAGGCCGAGCAGCGCCACCTGCAGGGGGAGCGCAGGCTCCTCGGGGAGGGCGGGCGGCTCCTCACCGCGGCCCGTGTGCGTGGGCGGGACGGCGCGCAGGCCCTTGATGCCGTCGGCGGCCCACTTCGCGTCCGTCGCGGGGAGGGACAGGGTCATGCGCCGCCCGTCGGCCAGCGTGGCTTCGAGCTTGGTCGGGTCGTTCGCCTGCATGGCAACTCACTTCCGTCGCGCACCATGAAGATCCAGCTTCGATACGGAGGACGGACGTGCGTGCGAAATGGTTCCCTAAAGGGACACGCGGCGACGGCCTGGGTCCGGGCCTGCGGGCCTGCGCCCTAGGCCCGCTCCTTCAGCGCCTGCTCGATGGTGCGCATTACCTCGTCCAGTGGCGCGTCGGTCCTGGCCACCGCCACCAGCACTTCCCCCTGTGCGGCCACGGAGGCCGGCGTCGTGTGCGGCGTGGTCTCCCGGCCCGCCCCGATCCCCGTCCCGAAGGTCCGCCGTACGATCGCGAAGGCGTGGTCGAGCTGTGCCTCCACGTCGCCCTGGCCGCCCGCGCGCAGCCAGCGCCGCAGGACGTGGTTGTGCGCGGTGACCACGGCCGACGCGGCGACCTCCGCCAGCAGCGGGTCGTCGTTGGCGTCGTCGTCGTGCGCGTGCTCGTCGAAGTGGCCGAGGAGGTAGCGGGTGAAGAGGCGCTCATAGCGGGCCACCGACGCGATCTCGGCCTCGCGCAGCGTGGGCACCTCGCGCGTGAGCTTGTAGCGGGCGACCGAGATCTCCGGCCGGGCCGCGTACATCCGCATGACTTCCTTGATGCCGCGGCACACCGTGTCGAGCGGGTGCTCATGGGCCGGAGCGGCGTTCAGCACCGCCTCGGCGCGGATCAGGGTGTCGTCGTGGTCCGGGAAGATCGCCTCTTCCTTGGAGCGGAAGTGGCGGAAGAACGTGCGGCGGGCGACCCCGGCCGCGGCCGCGATCTCGTCGACGGTGGTCGCCTCGTACCCCTTGGTCGCGAACAGCTCCATCGCCGCTGCCGCCAGTTCGCGGCGCATCTTGAGCCGTTGGGCGGCCGCGCGACTGCCTGCGGCACTTTCCGGCGCGTCGGGCGTGGCTGGTGTACGTGAGGACTTGGCGGGCTGGGGCATGACCCGAACGTACTGCATGTGCGCAGCTTGATGCGCATGCACGGGGTTTCCCCCGCCCTGGGCAGGCGGGGGAGTGCCGGGGCGGGCGGGTGGCGGCGAGCTGCTTCGGTCGGCTGGGGGAGAGCTCCGCGGGGCGGGCGGGGGCGGGCCGCCGGGGTCCAGCAGCCCGCCCCACACCAGACCGCGGCTGAACCACTCGCCGGGCCGCGCAGCGCCCGGCCAAGTCGCGGAAGCCGCGGCCCGTCTTGCGGCCGAGGCAGCCCGCGGCCACCAGGTGCTCCAGGAGCGGCGCCGGAGCGAGGCCGGGGTCGCGGAACTCGCGGTGCAGGACCTTCTCGATCGCGAGGGAGACATCGAGCCCGACGACGTCCAGCAGCTCGAACGGACCCATCGGGTAGCCGCCGCCCAGCTTCATCGCCGCGTCGATGTCGTCGAGCGTCGCGTAGTGCTCCTGCACCATCTTGATCGCGTTGTTCAGGTACGGGAACAGCAGGGCGTTCACGATGAAGCCCGCACGGTCACCGCAGTCCACGGCGTGCTTCTTGATCTTGCCGCAGACCTCGCGGACCGTGGAGTGGACGTCGTCGGCCGTGAGCACCGTACGGACGACCTCGACCAGCTTCATCGCCGGCGCCGGGTTGAAGAAGTGCATGCCGATCACGTCCTGCGGACGCGAGGTGGCGCGGGCGCAGGCGACGACGGGCAGTGACGAGGTGGTGGTGGCCAGCACCGCGCCCGGCTTGCAGACCTTGTCCAGCGTGGCGAACAGCTGCTGCTTGATCTCCAGGTCCTCGGCGACGGCCTCGACGGCCAGATCGACGTCGGCGAACGCGTCGTACGAACCCGCCGCGGTGATCAGGTCCAGGGTCTGCGCGGCGGCCTCGGCGGTCATCCGCCCCTTGTCGACAGAGCGAGAAAGGGACTTGCCGATACGGGCCTTCGCGGCCTGCGCCTTCTCCTCGCTGCGGGCGGCGAGCACGACCTCGTACCCGGCCTTGGCGAAGACCTCGGCGATCCCGGAGGCCATGGTTCCGGAGCCCGCGACACCGACGGACCGGACCGTACGGCCGGGGGTCGGAGCAGCGCCGTCCAGCGGAGTCAGCGCGTCCCGCACGACGGTGGCGCTGCCCGGCGCCTCGTACGTGTAGAAGCCGCGGCCCGACTTACGGCCCGTCAGGCCCGCCTCGCTGAGCTGCTTGAGGATCGGGGCGGGGGCGTGCAGCCGGTCGTTGGACTCGGCGTACATGGCCTCCAGGACCCTGCGCGCGGTGTCGATGCCGATCAGGTCGAGCAGGGCCAGCGGGCCCATCGGCAGCCCGCAGCCGAGCCGCATCGCGGCGTCGATGTCCTCGCGGGAGGCGTACTTCGCCTCGTACATCGCGGCCGCCTGGTTGAGGTAGCCGAACAGCAGCCCGTCGGCGACGAAACCGGGCCGGTCGCCGACCGCGACGGGCTCCTTGCCGAGGTCGAGGGCGAGGTTCGTGACCGCGGTGACGGCCGTCGGTGCGGTCAGCACGGACGAGACGACCTCGACCAGCCGCATCGCCGGCGCCGGGTTGAAGAAGTGCAGTCCGAGCACGCGCTCGGGGCGGGACGAGTCGGCCGCCAGGCGCGTGACCGACAGGGCGTTGGTTCCGGTCGCCAGGATCGTCTCGGGGCGCACGATCCCGTCCAGCTCACGGAAGATCTGCTGCTTGATCTCGTACGACTCCGGCGCCACCTCGATGACCAGGTCGGCGTCGGCCGCGGCCCGCAGGTCGGTGAAGGTGCGGACCCGGGCGAGGGCGTCCGTGCGCTCGTCCTCGGTCAGCCGGCCGCGCTGCACGGCACGGGCGGTCGAGGTCTCCAGGGCGGCGACGGCATTGGCGGCAGCGGCCTCGCTGATGTCGATGCCGATGACCTCGCGACCGGCCTTGGCCAGGACCTCGGCGATGCCGGTGCCCATGGTGCCGAGGCCGACGACGGCAACGGTCTTGAGCGGGGACAGAGGGGTGTCGGACGCGGTGTCGGACAGGGGAGTGGCCATCGCGGGACTCCAGGAATGAGGGTGACGACTGGAAACGCGCCCGGGTGCGCCGAGGAGGCGCACCGGGTGCGGAAAGGAGTGAGTGCGGGTGTTGCCGGGCTACTGGCGCACACGCCCGGTGCCATCACCGGGGGCGCGCACACGCCCCGGGGAACGGCGGATCCGACCGGCCCTGTCCCGGAGCCGAGTCGTACTGAGGTACCTGATGTACCGAACCGACCAACACTCGCGG
Source organism: Streptomyces cyaneus (assembly GCF_004028635.1). Lineage (GTDB taxonomy): Bacteria > Actinomycetota > Actinomycetes > Streptomycetales > Streptomycetaceae > Streptomyces > Streptomyces cyaneus. The sequence goes on from NZ_RQJW01000008.1 coordinate 215,599, forward strand.
CGGCTGCGTCACCAGGCCGCTGCAAGCAAATCTGCGAGTGGGTGACTCGCTCGTATGAGCTTAACCGGTGGGTAACGAGCGCGCCAGACCTCGTCTTTGTGATGTAGGTCCCGCGAGGCGCGCCGCTTGCATACGCTCGGCTTCATGGACGAAGAGTTGCGATCACTCACGGAGCGCTTACGGCAGGAGTCCGGGGCGTCGGCCGCGTACGACCGCCTCGTGGTGACCGAGGACCTCGACGAACTCGCCGATGTGCTCACCGCGCCGGGACAGCCGCTGTGGGCCAGGGAGCTGGCCGCGTTCCGACTGGGCCTCGCCGGGGACCGCCGGGCCTTCGAGTCCCTCGTCCTGCTGCTCAACCACCGCGATCCGGAGCGCTGTGTCTCCGCCGCCCACGCCCTGGCCCGGCTCGGCGACCCACGCACGGCCCGCGCGGCGGCCGCGCTCGCCACCAACGAACTCCGCGTCGCCTACGCCCTGCACCCGGTCCGGCTCCTGGTCGAGCTGCGCGCCCCCGAGGCCGTACCCGCCCTCATCACCACCCTGGAGCGCCGGCTGCGCCCGCACGACCCCTACCGCCGCGTGGCCCTCGCCTGTGTGGAGGGCCTCGGCACACTCGGCGACACCCGGGCCAGACGCGTGCTGAACGAGGCGCTGGCCCACCCGGCACTCGCGGAGGCGGCGGTACACGCACTGGCGCGGATCCCGAGACAGCGGTAGGCCTGCGGAGGGGGCGACAACCTGCGGCGGCCGTCAGCGGCGACCCGCGCAGGCCGTCAGCCGGCACCCAGCTCCCGCGTGTACCGCACCTCGGGCACCTTGGTGCCGTCCACCTCGAACGGCTCCTCGGTGCCGTCCGCCCGGAACCCCGCCCGCTCGTAGAAGCGCCGGGCACGGGTGTTGTGCTCGAGGACCCAGAGCAGCATGCGAGCGTGCCCGGCGGTCGTGCACCGGCGTACCGATTCCTGGAGCAGGGCGTGGCCGATGCCGTCGCCGTACCGTCCGGGGTCCACGTAGAGGGCGTACAACTCGGCGTCCTCGGTGCGCGCCTCGCCGTCGCGGTATGGGCCGTGGCAGGCCCAGCCGACGATCTCGCCGCCCCGCTCGGCGACCAGGTTCACCACAGTCCCGTCGGCCTGCGAGAAGTGGGCGCGGCGGCGTTCGGCGTCCTGCGCGACGTCGAGGGCGTCCAGGTAGGACTGCGGCATCAGGCCCTTGTAGGCGCTCTGCCAGCCGCCGATGCGGATCTCGGCGACGCGGTCGCAGTCGGCCAGGGTCATGGGGCGGATCAGTATGCCTTCGTCGTCCATGACGGCACCGTAGACACCGCCCACCGGGGTTCGCCTGCGATTAACCCGGCACCACCGCGAACGCCTCGACCTCCATGAGGAACTCCGGCCGCACCAGCCCGGCGACCTGCACCGCCGAGGCGGCGGGCAGCCGGTCGTCGGGTATGTGCTCGGCGCGGGCCGCGCGGATCGCGGGCATGTGCGCCATGTCCGTGACGAAGTAGGTGAGTTTGACGACGTCGTCGAAGGTGGCGCCGGCCGCCGCCAGGCAGCGCCGCAGATTCTCGAAGACCTGGCGTGCCTGGGCCGCCGGGTCGCCCTCGCCGACGAGCTTGCCGTCCTCGTCCAGGGCGAGTTGGCCGGAGACGGCGACGAGACGGCCGGTGCCGAGCACGACATGCGTGTACTGCGCGGCGGGGGCGACCCCGTCGGGGGCGGGAATCCTGGTCAGCTCACTCATAGGTCCATGGTGGACCATGGGTCTGACAACGCCCCCGACGGGCCGTCAGGCGCTAGCGGCGGAAGCCCAGCAGCCCATGCAGTTCGGCGCCGCGTGACGACGTGGCGGCGACCTTGGAGCTCAGCGGCTTCGGGTCGGGCTGCGCCTCGCACACCGCGTCGACCGCACCTCGGCCGCGCGGCACCGTGCCGTCGGCGAGGTAGGCCGCGAGGTGCTTGTCCAGGCAGGCGTTCCCGCCCAGCGTGATGCCATGGTTACCGCCGCCCTGCTCGACCACCAGACTGGAGCGGGCCAGCAGCCGGTGCACCGTGACGGCACCCGCGTACGGGGTGGCCGCGTCCTCGGTCGCCTGGAACAGCAGCACCGGCGGCGCCTTGCTGTTGGCCACGCTGACCGAGGGGAGCGAACTCGTCGGCCAGAAGGCGCACGGCGCGTTGTACCAGGCGTTGTTCCAGGTCATGAACGGCGCCTTCGCGTACACGGCCCAGTTGTCCGTCCGCCACTCCTGCCAGTCGCGCGGCCAGGCGGCGTCACGGCACTGCACCGAGGTGTAGATGCTGTAGCCGTTGTCGTCGGACGCGTCGGCGGCACCGAACTTCTCGTACGCCTCGACCAACGGGTCGGCGTTCTTGCCGTTCACATACGCCGCGAAAACCTCGGCGAGGTAGGGCCAGTAGCCGTTGTAGTAGCCGCCGGGGATGTAGGTGTCCTCCAGCTCGGAGGCGCCCACCTTGCCGCCGGCCGCCCTCCTGGCCAGAGCCGCCCGCATCGCGTACCACTTGGCCTCGACCTTCTCCGGATCCCTGCCGAGCCGGTACGTCGTGTCGTGCTTGGCGATCCAAGCCATGAAGGCGCGGTGTCGGGCGTCGAAGGCGTGGTCCTGCGCGAGGTTGTCGTCGTACCAGACGCCGGTGGGGTCGACGACCGAGTCCAGGGCCGCGCGCCGCACCCGCTCCGGGAAGAGCTTCGCGTAGACCGCGCCGAGATAGGTGCCGTACGAGTAACCGAAGTAATTGATCTGCCGCGCGCCGAGTGCCGTACGGATGCGGTCCATGTCCCGCACGGAGCTGATGGTGTCGATGTACGGCAGCACGTCCCCGTACTTCTCGCCGCACGCCCGCGCGAAGGCCTCGGCGCGCAGGAGGTTGGCCTGCTCGATCTGCGACGTGCTCGGCACGGCGTCCCGGCGCACCGCGGCGAAGTGGCCGGGCTTGCAGTCGAGGGCCGGCTTGCTCTTGCCGACTCCGCGCGGGTCGAAGCCGATGACGTCGTACTGTGCCGCCACCGCCTTGGGCAGCGCGGAGGCCACGAATCCGGCGAGCGTCAGACCGCTGCCGCCGGGGCCGCCGGGGTTGACCAGAAGTGGGCCCTGGTACTTCTTCGCGGTGTGGGGGATGCGGGACAGCGCGAGCGTGATCTGCCGTCCCCGCGGACGGGAGTGGTCGAGCGGAACCTCCAGGGATGCGCACTGCAGCGTCGGGTACTTCTTGGTGCCGCACTTCTTCCAGGTGAGGGGGGCGGTGTGAGCGGTGTCCGCGGTGGACGGAGGGCTCGCCTCGGCGGGGACGGCCGTCAGGGCCCCGGCCACGACGGCGGCGGCGCCGCACAGTACGGCTGCGCGTTCTCTCATGGGGTCCTTCCAGGACGGAGGGGCACGGACCGCGAGTGTCGCGGTCCCTGCCGCATTCGTCCCGGAAAGGACGCCCGGAAGAACTCGTTCCGGCGGGACATGACCCGATTGGGTCGAGGGATGCGCCCCAATGCCCTCAGATGAGTGAGAGTTGGGTCGGTTCGGACCGCGTGTGCTCGGCGGGCTCCGGCTCCGGCTCACGGATCCGCCGCGGCATGCCCGCGCGCGCGGGGCCGATGCCGTACTCCTGCGCCAGCTCGTGGACCTGGCGGGTGATCCGGCGCTGGTACCACTTCGGCGCGTAGGCACCGTCCGCGTACAGCCGCTCGTAACGGCGGACCAGATACGGGTGGTGCCGGCCGAGCCAGGCCATGAACCACTCGCGGGCCCCCGGCCGCAGATGCAGCACCAGCGGCGTGACGGAAGTGGCCCCGGAGGCGGCGATCGCCCGCACGGTCGCGCGCAGTTGGGCCGGGTGGTCGCTCAGGAAGGGAATCACCGGCGCCATCAGCACACCGCACCCGAGGCCGTGCTCGGTCAGGGTGCGTACGACGTCGAGGCGGCGCTCGGGGGCGGGCGTGCCCGGCTCCACGGTGCGCCACAGCTCGGGGTCGGTGAAGCCGACCGAGACGGAGATGCCGACGTCCGTCACCTCGGAGGACTGCTTCAGCAGGTCGAGGTCGCGCAGGATCAGCGTGCCCTTCGTCAGGATCGAGTAGGGGTTGGCGTGGTCGCGCAGGGCGGCGAGGATGCCCGGCATCAGGCGGTAGCGGCCCTCGGCACGCTGGTAGCAGTCCACATTCGTGCCCATCGCTATGTGCTCGCCCTGCCAGCGCCGTGAGGAGAGCTGGCGGCGCAGCAGCTCCGGGGCGTTGACCTTGACCACGATCTGGGAGTCGAAGCCGAGCCCGGTGTCGAGGTCCAGATAGCTGTGGGTCTTGCGGGCGAAGCAGTACACGCACGCGTGCGAGCAGCCCCGATAGGGATTGACCGTCCACTCGAAGGGCATCCGCGAGGCGCCCGGCACCCGGTTGAGGATCGAGCGCGCCCGGATCTCGTGGAACGTGATGCCGGCGAATTCGGGCGTGTCGAAGGTGCGGGTCACTACGGCGTCCGCGCCGAACAGCGCGGAGTCGGCCCGGCTGTGGTCGGACTCCAGGGTGAGGTTCTCCCAGCGCATGAGGCCTCCTCGGTAGCACTGACCCCAGAATAGAACACATGTTCCCTTGATCGTGCGACCTATATCCCGCGCTTCGTTTTCGATCGATGTGTGATCGCTTCGGGGAGCCGATCGGGACCCCGATTTGGGCGGTCCGGGAGCGGGGTGGTTGGCTTGCCCCAACCCCCGAGAATTCTGGTCCTGGAGGAAGTCAATGGCGCAGGTCGAGGCCACTACGGAGCGGGTCGTCGCGGCGGACGCGGAGAAGGTGTTCGACGCCCTCGCCGACTACAGCGGCACGCGCGCGAATCTGCTCTCCGAGCACTTCAGCGAGTACGAGGTGCGCGAGGGCGGCGACGGCGAGGGCACCCTCGTCCACTGGAAGCTCCAGGCCACCAGCAAGCGCGTGCGCGACTGCCTTCTGGAGGTCAGTGAGCCCACCGACGGCGAGCTCGTCGAGAAGGACCGCAACTCCTCCATGGTCACCACCTGGCGGGTCACCCCGGCCGGCGAGGGCAAGTCCCGGGTCGTGGTCACCACCATCTGGCAGGGCGCCGGCGGCATCGGCGGCTTCTTCGAGAAGACCTTCGCGCCGAAGGGCCTCGGCCGGATCTACGACGCGGTGCTCACCAAGCTCGCCGCCGAGGTCGAGAAGTAAGTCCCCGGTGTCCGGGGGCCCTTGGCCTCCTCACCGGATCGAGTGGATCTCCGTCGTGTCCGGGATGGCCCCGTAACTCGCCGTGCTTGCTCGTAGTTGTCGCCTAATGCGGGAAATGTGAGCAGGTACGGCGAGGGGAGCGGTGCGTGAGCGGCATGACTTTGGTGCAGGACGAAACCGTCACCGCACCACCCCCACAGGCTCCGCCCCAAGGCGTCGAGCCTCAACTCGGCCCGCGCCGGGTGCGGTTGGTCTTCTTCGGGCTGATGCTCGCGCTGCTGCTGGCCGCGCTGGAGCAGATGATCGTCGCCACCGCGCTGCCGAAGATCGTCGGTGAACTGCACGGCCTGGACAGGATGTCCTGGGCGATCACCGCCTACCTGCTCACCGCCACCGTCGGCCTGCCCATCTACGGCAAGCTCGGCGATCTCCTCGGCCGCAAGGGCGTCTTCCAGTTCGCGATCGTCGTCTTCGTCGCCGGCTCCGCGCTCGCGGGCCGGGCCGAGACCATGGACCAGCTGATCGCCTACCGCGCGATCCAGGGCATCGGCGCCGGTGGGCTCATGATCGGCGTCCAGGCGATCATCGCGGACATCGTGCCGCCCCGGGAGCGCGGCCGCTTCATGGGCCTGATCGGCGCCGCGTTCGGCCTCGCCTCGGTCGCCGGCCCCCTGCTGGGCGGCTACTTCACGGACCACCTCTCCTGGCGGTGGTGCTTCTACATCAACGTCCCCTTCGGCCTCGTCACCCTGGCCGTCGTCACCGTCGTGCTGAAGCTGCCGAAGCCGCGGACCAGGGCCCGGCTGGACATCCTCGGCTCCCTCCTGCTCGCCGCCGCCTCCACCTGCCTGGTTCTGCTGACCAGTTGGGGCGGCACCGAGTACGCCTGGGACTCCCGCGTCATCCTGGGCCTCGGCGCGGGAGCGGTCGTCTCCATCGTCCTGTTCCTCGTCGTCGAGCACTTCGCCGTCGAACCCCTCATCCCGCTGCGGCTGTTCAGGGACTCCGTCTTCAACGTCACCGGTCTGGTCGGCCTCGTGATCGGCGTCGCGCTGTTCGGCGCGGCCAGCTATCTGCCGACGTTCCTGCAGATGGTCGACGGGGCCACGGCCACCGAGTCGGGCCTGCTGATGCTGCCGATGATGGCCGGCATCGTCGGCACCTCGATCGTCGCCGGTCAACTCATCAGCCACACCGGCCGCTACAAGATCTACCCCGTGCTCGGCAGCGCGCTCTCGGCCGTCGGCATGTGGCTGCTGTCCCGCCTCGAGGTCGACACGCCCCGGCTGCACTACAGCATCTGGATGGCCGTCCTCGGCGCCGGCATCGGCATGGTGATGCCGGTCCTGATCCTCGCCGTGCAGAACTCCGTACGCCCCGCCGACCTCGGCACCGCCACCAGCGCCAACAACTACTTCCGGCAGATCGGCGGCAGCGTCGGCGCGGCGATCTTCGGCACCCTCTTCGCCGCCCGACTCGCCGACGCCCTCGCCGAACGCCTGCCCACGCGCCCGGGCGGCGAGCTGCCCGACCCCGAGTCCATCACCCCGCAACTCGTCCACGCCATGCCCCCGGCACTGCGCGACGACTACATCCGGGCCTACGCCGACGCCATGCCGAGGATCTTCCTCTACCTCGTGCCGGTGCTCGTACTCGGCCTGCTCATCGCCTTCTTCCTCAAGGAGAAGCCCCTGGCGTCCCACGACGCCCCGGCCCCGGAGACGGATACGGCGCCCGTGGACGGCCAGGTCCCGCAGGCCCGTTCGCCGTACGCCGCCGGGGTCCCCGTCCGCGGCACGGTTCAGCACCCGGACGCCACGGGCGTACCGCGCGCGGCGCTCACGCTCATCGACGTCGCCGGCCAGCAGGTCGGGCGCGGCGCGAGCGGCGAGGACGGGCGGTACGGGCTGGCGACGCCGGGCTCGGGGACGTACGTGCTGATCGCCGCGGCCGGCGGTCACCAGCCGCAGGCCGTCTCCGTGACCGTCGGCGAGCACCCCGTCGAGGTGGACATCGTCCTCGGCGGCGCCGGACGCCTCGCCGGGAGCGTGCACACCCCGGACGGCACGCCCGTCGATGCCACCGTCACACTCACCGACGTACACGGCGAGGTCGTCGCCACGACCCGCAGCGGCAGCGACGGCGGCTATGTCATCACCGAGTTGGTGGCCGGCCAGTACACCCTCGCGGCGAGCTCGCCCGCCTTCCGCCCGGCCGCCGTCCCCGTCACCGTCCAGGTGGCCCGCGAGACCCGCCAGGACATCGAACTCGCCGGCGGCGCCCTCCTGCACGGCACCGTGCGGGCGGGCGGTGGGCGGCCCGTCGAGGACGCGCGCGTGACGCTGCTCGACCCGGCCGGCAACGTCAGGGACACGTTCACCACCGGCCCCGACGGCACCTTCCGGTTCGTCGACCTGTCCTGCGGCGAGTACACCGTCGTCGCCGCGGGCTATCCGCCGGTCGCCACCGTGCTCCAGGTCGCCGGAGGAGGCCGAACGGAACGCGACCTTCAGCTCGGGCACGACGACTGAGCCGGCCACCGCCACCCCGGCTGTCCTGCGCGGACGTGGCACGGGCGGGTCATGCGAACCCATCATGCGCAGCCCCGATCCCGTCACCCCAATTCCCCTATTGCCGCACATCACCTCCGCCGGGAGCCGTACGGTGGAGCAGGGGCACAGATCTTGCGGAGCCGTGGGGAGAGAGGGCCTGGGCCATGGACCGTGGCACCGAGAGGGACGGCGCGGGGACGGAACACGCCGCGGCCGGCCGCATCCCGCTGGCCGTGGTCGTGGTGAACCGCGAGGGCCTCGTCTCCCACTGGAGCTCCGGCGCACGCCGCCTGTTCGGCGCCGCCAAGGAGGAAGCGATCGGACGCCCGGCCGTCGATCTGCTGCCCGTCTCCGGAGCACTGCCGGAGGAGGACGACGACACGCCGTACGGGGCGTACGGGGCATACGACGGGTTCGGTCACGATCTCGAATCGTCCCTCGACGGGCGGCTGTTCTACCCTGCCGCGGGTCGCGCCCGCCTCACTGTGCCCGAGCGAAGCGAGATGGGGGCACCCCCGCCCGAAGGGTGGGGGAGGGACCGCGTCGACGTCCTGTGGTGGGCCTACCCGTTGGTGGGGCCCGGGCCGGAGCGGCTGCTGGTGCTCGGCGCCGATGTCGGCGGACTCCAACAGGGCGGCGAGCCCGACGAGCACACCGGCTTCGAGCGCGTCGCACCCGGCTTCGCCCTGCACACCGACTTCCCCGGCGCCGAGGAACTCGCCCGCCGCCTCCCCGAGATCCTGCCCAGCATGAGCGTCGAGGAGGGCGCCCGCATCGTCGGGCAGATCCTCGAACTCGGCTATCCGGTACTGGAGTTCAGCCAGAACGACCGGGTGCCCGTCACCCCCGACTGGGGCGTTCCCCGGCGCGTCGAGCGCAGGGCCCGTCGGGAGCGGGCCGCCCGGGCCGCCGCTGAAGGCCTGCCGTTACCGCAGGAATACGCCGACGACGTCGAGGACCTCGAGTACGCCGCCGTACGCGAACGCCTGGAGTTCCTCAACGAGGTCAGCGGCCGCATCGGCACCTCCCTCGACCTGGCGCAGACCATCATCGAGGTCAGCAAGGCTGTCGTGCCCCGCTTCACCGACGTCGCCGGCACCTATCTGCGCGAACAGGTCGTCGCCGGCGAGGGGTTCCCCGACGGCGTACCGGACACGACCACCATGTGGCACCGGGTCGCCGTCGAGCACACCGACGAACCCGGCCGCTGGGACGACGTCGTGCCGGTCGGCGAGGCCATGCCGTTCCCCGCGCACACGCCGTTCTTCCAGTGCATGACCACCGGCGAGCCCGTTCTCGTGCCGCGCATCAGCGAGCAGCTGGGCCACGCGATCGCCTCGCAGTTCGAGAAGCGCGACATCCGGCCGCTCATCACCGGCCGTTCGATGCTGGTGGTGCCCCTCAAGGCGCGCCAAGTCGTCCTCGGCTTCATGATCCTGCTGCGGCACCCGGAGCGCGTCGAGTTCAACGACATGGACCGCGTCACCGGCGCCGAACTCGCCGCCCGCGCGGGCCTCGTCCTCGACAACGCGCGCATGTACACCTACCAGGAGAGCGTCGCCGAGACCCTCCAGGACAGCATGCTGCCGCACATCCCGCCGCGCATGGCGGGCTGCGACATCGCCACCCGCTATCTGCCGGGCACCCTCCTCGGCCGGGTCGGCGGCGACTGGTTCGACTCCGTCAAACTGCCCGGCGCCCGCACCGCCCTCGTCGTCGGCGACGTCATGGGCCACGGCCTCAACTCGGCCGCCATGATGGGCCAGTTGCGCACGGCCGTCCAGACCATGGCCGCCCTCGACCTGCCGCCGGCCCAGCTGCTGCGCAACCTCGACGACCTCGCCCAGCGCCTCGGCGACACCTACCTCGCGACCTGCCTGTACGCCGTCTACGACCCGATCGCGAGCGAACTGCACATCGCCAACGCCGGTCACATCCCGCCCGTACTGGTCCGTGCCGAGGACGGGCGCAGCGAGCTGCTCGACCTGCCCACGGGTGCGCCGATCGGCGTCGGTGGAGTGCCCTTCGAGGCGGTACGCGTGCGTGTGGAGCCCGGCGACCGGATCGTGATGTGCACCGACGGGCTGGTCGAAGTGCGGGGCGAGGACATCGGTGTCGGTCTCGCGACCCTGTGCGAGTCCGCCGCCCACCCGGCCGCGTCCATGGACTCCGCCTGCGACACGATCATCCGGGCCCTCAACACACGCGGCGGCCGCAAGGACGACGTCGCCCTGCTGATGGCCCGCCTCAACGGCATCGAGCCGGACGACGTCGCCGAGTGGCGCATCGACCTCGACCCGAGACAGGTCGGCCGAGCCCGCTCCGTCGTCCGGGAACAGCTGCACGAGTGGGGCCTGTCCCGCCTCGTCCACACCGCCCAACTGCTGGTCAGCGAGCTCGTCACCAACGCCGTACGGCACTCCCACGGCCGTCCCGTCGAACTGCGCCTGGTCCGTGGCGACACACTGCTGTGCGAGGTGGACGACGACGATCACGAACTGCCGACGCTGCTCAACGCCGGTCCGGGCGACGAGTCCGGGCGTGGGCTGTGTGTGGTGAGCACGCTGGCGCGCGAGTGGGGCACGAGCCGTACGAGCGCCGGAAAGACCGTCTGGTTCGAACTCACGCTCCCGCGACGCTGACACCTTGTGCCCCGACGGGCGTACGACTGGTGCCCCACAGGGCGTACGACGGCGCACGAGTGTCGAATGCGGAGTGAAGGTATGCGCCACGCGCTTGTAGCCGTGACCAGGCCGCGATAAACCGTACTCGCCCGTCACTCGACGGCGGGTCGGCGTCGCACCCTGGGGAGTTGGGCATGAGCGTGACCAGTCGATACCGGGAGGCCTGGGAGGGTTTCTGGAGTGAAGCCCCCGACGAACAGGGGGCGGTGTTCTGGGATGCGGAGCCGGCCCTGACCGCCGGCCGTCACCTGGCCCTCTTCGAGGCGCACCTGGCCGATCCCGGTCTGCCGATGGTGGACCTCGGCTGCGGCAACGGCACCCAGACCCGTTTCCTCGCCGACCGCTTCCCGCGCGTCCTCGGCGCGGACCTGTCCGCCGCGGCCCTCGACCACGCCCGGCAGGCAGACCCCGCCGGACAGGCGACGTACCGGCTGTTCGACGCCGTGGAGAAGACCGAGGCCGAGACGCTGCACGCCGAACTCGGCGACACCAACATCTATATGCGCGGCGTGCTGCACCAGGCCGAGCCCGACGACCGGCAGCCCATGGTGAACGGCATCGCCACGCTGGTCGGCGAACGCGGTCGCGCCTTCCTCGTGGAACTCTCCGAGTCCGCCAAGCCCGTCCTCATGGGCCTCGCCCAGAACCCGGCGGGACCGCCGCCCAAGCTCGCGCCCATCTTCCGGCACGGCATCGCCCCGGGCGAGGTCGCCGACGACGCGTTGCCCGAGTACCTGCGCGCGGCCGGGCTCACCATCCTCGCGAGCGGCGAACTGCCGCTCGTCACCACCGAGTACGGGCCCGACGGCACGCGGATCGAGCTGCCGTCGAAGTGGGTGGTGGCGGGCCGGACCGTCTGACCGCGGTGGCCCTCCGCCGCGCCCGTGCGTGCCGGAGGGCCAACTCGCGCTGTCCGTCGGTCAGTTGACGGTACGGCCCCTGCGGTACGCCACCCAGCCGGTGGCCAGCAGCGCGGCCGCGAGTGCTGCGACGGAGAGCACCGTCACGCCGGTGGAGGCGAGGCTTCCGCCCGCGGTGGAGGTGCCGGTGCTGCCGGATCCGCCCGTGGTGGTGGGACTCGTGCCGCCTGTGCCTCCGCCCGTCGTGGTCGTACCGGAACCGCCGTTCCCACCCGTGCCTCCGGTGTCGTCGTCCGTGTCCACCGGGTCCTGCCCGACGAAGCCGACCGGGACCTTCACGTCCTGGGAGCGGTCGCCGGAGAGCGTGTGGTCGTTGCGGGTCGCCAGGACGCACGTGGCCTTGAAGCAGTCGGTGTAGTCGTCCTTGGCGTCGACGGTCAGCTCGACCTCGAAGGTGCCGCCCTCGCCGTACGGGATCGCCAGGTCCTCGCCGTAGTCCGGCGGGTTGGAGGAGATCCACGCGGACGAGTGCGAGCCGCCGGTCATGTCGACGCCGCCGACGCACGGCGTGGGCAGTTCGCCGTCGCCGTTGTCGACGCACAGGGCGACGTAGATGCCCTTCTTCGTGTCATAGCCGGTGCCGGTGATCTTGAGGGTCTGGTTCTCGGTGGCGAGGTTGTTGACCGGGGTGACGGTGAGCTTCTGGCCGTTCGGGCCGGTGACGGTCTTGGTGCCCGACGGCTGGTTGTTCTGGCCGTCATCGCCGTCGTTGCCCCCGTCGTCGCCGCCACCGGGCTCGGTGACCGTGAGGGTGATCGGTGAAGTGCGGGTCGTGCCCGTCGAGTTGGTGAACTCGGCGCGGTACCGGTAGCCGTCCTGCGCCGCCTTCGCGGTGAAGGAGTACGCGTTCTGCGTCGCGGCCTCCACCGTGGACCAGGTCTGTCCGCCGTCGGGGCTGACCTGCCAGCGCACGGTGGGCTCCGGGGCGCCCTCGGCGGCCGCGACGAAGGTGACCTTGTCGCCGGGCGCGACGGACTGGTCGGTGGGGGACTGGACGACCTTCGGGGAGACGCGGCGGTCCAGCTTGACGACCTTGCTCTCGGCCTGGTCGGTGACGTAGACGGACGTGGCGCCGGGGGTCACGGCGACGCCCGCGTAGGCTCCGGCGCGGCTGCCGGGCAGGGCGACGGGCTCGGCCGCCTGCTGGGCCGTGGCGCTGTCGTAGACCTCCAGCGCGCCGACATTGTCCGCGCCGTCCTGGGCGGTGCCCCAGTCCTCGCGCAGGACGAAGGCCTCGCCGGTGACCTTGTCGAAGGCCATGGCCGTGGCCCGGTCCTCGCCGGTCAGCTTGGCCAGTTGCTTGCCGTCCTTGTCGAAGACGAGCACGTCGTACGCGCTGCCCACCCAGACGTTGCCGGTCGCCGGGTCCGTCTCGACGAAGTAGACGGAAGCCGCCGGGAGTTCGGCGGTCGCGGTCACGGTGAGGGTGTCGGTGTCGACGCGGTACAGCTTTCCGCCCGGGGTGTTCGCCGACCATGCGGTGCCGCGCGCGGTGTCCACGCCGATGATGCCGCCGCCTTCCAGGGCGGCGGACTTCTTGACCGCGCCGGTGGCGGTCTCGACCTGGGACAGCACGGCGCCCTGGGCCACGAGTGTGGTGGACGCGTCGCTGCCGGGGCCGACACCCGTGACCGTGCCGCCCGTCAGCCACACGCCCTTCGCGTTCGCGTCGCCGACCTTCGCGGTGCCCATGCCGCGCAGCGGGTAGTGGAAGACGACGCCGTCGCCGGCCAGCGGGGCGGCGATCCAGCGGACCACGCGGGCCGCGAGCGCGCCGGTGGCACCGGGGGCCTGCTGGATGTGGCCGAGGAGTCTGCCGTCCTTCGGATCGAGGGCGTACAGGCCCTGCTCGGCGACGTCCGCGGTGTCGGGGATGTTGTCCGAACCTACGTACAGCTTCCCGGAGTCGGGGTGCAGCAGCAGGTCCAGCGGGCGGCCCGCGGTGGTGAACTCGGCGGCCTGCGCGTAGCTGACGGTGCCCGGCGGCACGTCCACGCCGTCGCCGCCGTCGTCCCCGTCGCCGGGGTCCTGGCCCTCGAAGGCGACCGGGATGCGGACGTCCTGGGAGCGGTCGCCGGGGTTGCGGTGGTCGACGCGGGTGACGACCGAGCAGGTGACCTTGGTGCAGTCGAGGCCGCTGTCCTTGGCCTTGACATCGAGCCCTACGTCGAAGGTGCCGCCCTCGCCCCAGTGCACGGCCAGGTCGCCCGCGTACTCGTCGCCCTCGGGGACGATCCACTGCGAGGAGCTTTTGGTGCCGGTCTCGTCGGCGCCGCCGAGGCACGGGGTGGGGACGCGGTTGTCGCCGTTGTCCTTGCACAGGGCGACGTAGACGGCCTTGGTCGCGTCGTAGCCGGAGCCGGTGACGCGGAGCGTCTCGCCGCCGGGGGAGAGGTTCGCGGAGGCGGAGACGGTGAGCTTCTGACCGTCCTTGCCGAGGGCCGTCTTCGGTGTGTCGGAGGCCTGCGCGGCCGTACCGACGGCCACGCAGGCGGCCACGAGCGCGGCGGCGCCCAGGAGCGCCGCCGGTCGTCTGTACTGCATGAAAGTCCCTCCGATCCCTCCGATCCCTCCGATCACTGGAAGGTGATCGGGACGTGCACGTCGTACTTGCGGTCCTCGCTGTCGAAGTGGTCCGCCCGCGTCACCACGGCGCACTCGACGTCCTGGCCGCACACGCTGCCGTCGTCGAGGGTGGCCTTGACGTAGATCTGCACGCTGAAGGTGCCGCCCGTGCCGAACTTGGAGCTGTTGGCGAACAGGCCGCCGAAGGTGTTGTTGACCCAGTGCGAGGCACCGGTGGAGCCGTCCTCGTCCTGGCCGCCCAGACACGGGGTGGGCTTGTTGGCGCCCTGCGCCCCGTCGACCACGCACAGGCTGACGTAGATGCCCTGGCCGGTGTTGTAGCCGGAGCCGGAGACGGTGATGACCTGGCCCGCGGCGGCGGCCGTGTTGGGCGAGTTCAGCGACAGGTTGTACGTCGTGCCGCCGTCGGTGACCGTGCGGGTCGAGGTGGCGGCGGAGGCCGACGTGGCCAGACCCAGGGTCAGGGCGGCGGAGGCGGCTACGGCGAGGGCGCCGCGGGCGGCGGTACGGGCGGAGGGAACGGGTCTCATGGTGAGCTGGTCACCTTTCTCGGTGTGGGCGCCTCTGCGTCGAGCGAGGAGCCGTCGGGGTTAGGTAAGGCAAACCTAAGTACGAGGTCCGTGTGTTTGTCAATGGACGGCAAAGGAGATCCATCAGCCCCAACTCCCGTAAATCACAAGGGATTTGGGTATGCCGAGGACCTACGCCGGTGCCCGCACGCCGAAGTCCACGACAGCCCTGCGCTCCCCGGTCACCGTGGAGATCTCGACGGTGTGCGCGCCCGCGGTGGCAGTGGTGTACACCGGGAACGTCCGGGAGATCCGTCCCTCCTCGTCGGCCACCGCCTGGTACCTGGTGTCCCCGTCGATCGCGACGAGAACGACCTCGCCGGGCTCGAACCCCGCCCCGGTGACGGTCTGTTCGCCGCCCGCCGTCAGTTCCTCGACCCCGACGGCAGCAGTGGGGGTCGACTGTTTCGGTTCCTGTGGGGCGGTGGTGGTCGGTGCCGGTGCCGGTGCCGGTGTCGCGGCGGGCGGTTTCGAGTCGGTGGGCGCGGGGGCGGTCGTGCTCCCGGTCCCGACCGTCACATCGAGCAGGCCCAACCCGTCGCCCTCGGCGAACGGCTCCCCGCTCCACTCCTCCAGCAGCCGCGCACCCTCGTCCGTGAGCGACGCCCGCAGACCGGTCCACGTCACCCCGCCCGCCCGTACGGCAGGACCGGCGTCGCTCGCGGCGACGTCTGCCAGCGTCACCGCGCGGGCTTGGCCGTCGGCGGTCGTGCGAGCGTAGAGCGCACCGCTGTTGCCGCCGTTGCCGCCGTTGTCGTCCAGGCGCAGACGCAGGCCGCCGAGCGTCAACGGCGGTACCGAGCCTGCCGACGGAACGAACCGGGCCGCGCCGCCCAACTCCACATCCACGGCGCCGGTTTCGGGGTCCGTGCTGCCGCCGGTGGCCGGGAACCAGGCGCGGTCCGTGGATCCCCGTACGGCGGGTTCGGTGACGTCGATCGACATGCCGTGGTCGGTCGGCTGCGCGTCGGCGGTCGTCCAGCTCGCGTACCCGCCGGACACCGCGCGTGGGAACGCCAGGGCGTCCTGCGTGGCCGGCGTGTCCTGGGCGACCGCCGATCCCGCGCCCGGGCACAGCAGCGCGAGCAGGGCGCCGCCCGTCACGGCGGCGGCGCCGGGTCTTTTCGCCATCTTCAAGTCTCCCTGCCGAATGTGAGTCGAGTGCGGGGGAGTCCGCGAGTTCGTGTCGGCCCGCGGGTGCGTGTCAGTCCGCGTTCGCCGTGCGGCGCCTGCGTGCCCAGAGCCAGGTTCCGGTGCCGGCCGCGACCAGGGCCGTCGCGGTCGCGCCGGCCGTCAGGGCCACGGAACCGGTGCTGGCGAGCGGGCCGTTGGAGGCCGTGTCGGTGCCGTCGCTCGAACTGCCGGTGCCGCCGGTCGTGCTCGCGCCGGCCGTCGCGGTCGGTGTTGCCGTGGCACCGTCGCCACTCGACGCGCTTCCGCCGCTGCCGACCGTGCCGTCGAAGGCCACCGGGATCCGTACGGTCTGGCTCTGGTCGCCGCCCCGGGTGTGGTCGTTGCGGGTGATGACGGCGCATTTCATGCCGGACTTGGTGCAGTCGGTGTTCGCGTCCTTGGCGCGGACCTTGAGCTGCACGCTGAACGAGCCCTTGTGGCCGCTGCCTTCGTACGGTTTCGCCAATCCTTCGCCGTACGAGGGCGGGTTGGAGGAGATCCAGGCGGACGCCCCGGACTCGCCGGACATGTCCACTCCGCCCACGCAGGGCGTGGGGGTCTTGCCGGCGCCGTTGTCCACGCAGAAGGCGACGTAGATGCCCTTCTCGGTGTTGTAGCCGGTGCCGGACACGGTGACCGTCTCGCCGGCCGGGTCGAGGCCGGAGGACTTGGAGACGGTGAGTTTCTGGCCCTCGGGGCCCGTGGCCGCGCCGCCCGCCGCCATGGCCGGCCCGGTGGCCACAAGCAGCAGGGCCGTCACGCCCGCGAACCCGAGGATCGGTCCAACTGCCTTGTTCGGGCCAACTCCCTTGCGGTGCAGGCCACTTGCCCACGCCATGGAACACCCCCACCAGAGGAAACTAAGGGAAGGCTAACCTAAACTATTGCTCAGTTGTGTGCCAGGAGAGAGGAAGGAAACGCATGCGCGCATCCCAAAGACGTCTCGCCGTCCTCGGTCTGACGCTCGCGCTGCTGACGGGCGCCTGTGGTGGGGGCGGGGCCGCGTCGGGCGGTTCGGACCCGTCACCCGCCTCCGCGAGCGAGCGCGCGGCCGCTGCCGAGAAGCAACTCGCGAAGAACACCCTCGTCACGCTCGAAGGCGAGCCGCCCACCCCGAAGTTGCCGGTCACCGTCGACTCCTCCGACGGGCGCGAGGTGACGGTGCAGGACGCCTCGCGCATCCTGCCGCTCAACGGCGGTGTCGCGGAGATCGTGTTCACGCTGGGCCTCGGCGACCGCGTCGTCGGCCGCGACATCACTGCCACCTTCGCGGAGGCGAAGAAGCTCCCGCAGGTCACCAAGGCGCACGACGTGAGCGCGGAGAGCGTGCTCTCGCTGCGGCCGACGGTCGTGCTGGCCGACACCGACACCGGCCCCTCGGAGGCCATCGACCAGATCCGCGACGCCGGCGTCCCCGTCGTCGTTCTCGATCCGGCCACCGAACTCGCCGACGTCACCACGCGCACCACCCGTATCGCAGAGGCGCTCGGTGTCCCCGAGGCGGGCAAGGCCCTCAACAAGCGCATGAGCGACGAACTCGCCGCGGCCCGCGCCGCCGTGCCCGAGGGCAGCAAGCCCAGGGTCGCCTTCCTGTACATGCGCGGCAGCGCGGCCGTCTATCTGATCGGCGGCAAGGGCTCGGGCGCCGACTCGCTGATCGAGGCGGCGGGGGCGGTGGACGCGGGCAAGGAAGCCGGGCTGGACAAGCCGTTCACGCCGATCACCAGCGAGGCCCTGGTGCGGGCGCAGCCGGAGGTGATCCTGATGATGACCAAGGGGTTGGAGTCGGTCGGCGGCGTCGACGGGCTGGTCGACATTCCCGGGATCGGCCAGACGCCGGCGGGGATGAATCGGCGGGTCGTGGACATGGAGGACGGGGTGTTGCTGGGGTACGGGCCGCGGACGCCGTTGGTGATCGACATCCTGGTGGACCGGATCCATCGGAGGTGAGCCCGCGCCGACGGGTTCACGCACCCGGCCCTGGGCCGCCGTTCACGTTGCCGATCAGCGCAGCACGGAACGTGCGATACGGAATCCGACATCGTCGACCCGGAAAGTGGGGTGACTGCGGCGCCTTACGGAGGCCCGGCAACTCCAGTGCTCATCGAACCAGCCGCCACCGCGCAGCACGCGGTAGGTCCCGTAGACCTCGGCGTCGTAGATGTCCCAGCACCACTCCCACACATTGCCCAGCATGTCGTGCAGGCCCCAGGGATTGGATCGCTTGCCTCCCACCCCATGAAGCTTCTCTTCCGAGTTGCCTCGATACCAGGCGATCTCGTCGAGGGAGCCGTAACGCGGTCCGTCCGTACCGGCCCGGCAGGCGTACTCCCACTCCGCTTCGGTCGGCAGCCGGTACCCGTCGGCAGACAGGTCCCATTCGATGCTGTCGCCGTCGCCGTGCGGGCGATAGGCAGGCGTAAGCCCCTCGCGTTCGGACAAGGCGTTGCAGAATTCGGCCGCGTCCCACCAGGAGACGTTCTCGACGGGCAACCGGTCCCCACGGGCGGAGCTTGGATGCGCGCCGGTGACCTGTGCGTACAGCGCTTGGGTTACGGGGTACGTCGCGAGCTGGTAGGGGGCCAGCTCGACGGCCCAACTCCGCTGTGTCCGCCGGTCCGACAGCGTGACCTGCCCCGCCGGGACTGCGATCATCTCGGGCCCCGCACTCGTATTCATGAGGAGACGATCTTACGGTCCCTCGCTCGAACGACTGCTCTCCGGCTCGACCACGCCGGGCCGTTCCGACCAGTACGCGGGAGCCACCAGCCGCCGCAGGACCATGAGGACCACGCCTGTGGCGGTGATGCCGATACCGATGACGAGTGGGGGGCCCAGCCCGAACCACGAGTCGCCGCTGTAGGAGTTGGCGGGGTCGGACATGTCGATGACCGATTCCACCAGCAGCCAGGTCAGCAGCCCGGCGCCGACGAGCGGACCGAGGCCGATGAAGACGAAGTGGTGGACGGTTGTGGTGAGTTGGCGGCGGTAGTAGACGGCGCAGGCGACTCCGGTGAGTGCGTAGTAGAACGCGATCAGCAGCGAGAGCGCGGTGAGCGAGTCGAACAGCGCGTTGGCGCTGATCTCGTTGACGACGAGGTACCAGGCGATGGCGATGGCGGCGACCCACCAGGTGCTCACGTCGGGTGTGCGGAACCGCGGATGGATGCGGGCGAAGTGCGCGGGCAGCGCATGACGGCGTGCCATGGACAGCGCCGTGCGGGACGCCGGGATGATCGTCGTCTGTGTGGACGCCAGCGCGGACGTCGAGACCGCGAGCAGGACGACCCAGTCCCAGCGGCCCATCGCCTCTTCGGCGAGCAGGGCGAAGATGAACTCCTCCTCCGCCGCGTTCTCGGCCAGATAAGCCGTTCCGGCGTAGGCGACCACCGCGAAACCGACCGCCACGTAGGTCACCAGCAGAATGACCGTCGACCACACGGCCGCCTTGCCCGGAGCGGTGGCGGAGTCCTCGACCTCCTCGGTGAGATTGACCGCCGACTCCCAGCCCCAGTAGATGAACACGCCCAGCAGCAGGGCTCCGGTCAGGGACGCTCCGCCGGCTCCGAAGGGGTCCAGCCAGCCGATCGACGGTTCGACGGAGTCGAGCGTGCCGGTGTCGGCGTAGACCCGGTACAGCGCCACCACGGCGAAGACGAGCAGGCAGACGACCTGGGCGATGATCAGGACGTTCTGCACCTTGGCCGACGCCTCGGTGCCGATGACACAGACAGCCGTCATCACCAGGATGAGCAGCACCGTGAGCAGTCGGCGTACGGCGTCGTTGTCGGCCCAGCTGTCGAGGCCGAAGGCGAGCAGGGCGAAGGTCACGGCGACGTCCGCCAGCGACCCGACGACCAGCACGCCGGTCATCGCGATGGCCCAGCCGCCGAGCCACCCGGCCCAGGGCCCCATGGCCCGGGTGACCCAGGAGAAGGTGGTGCCGCAGTCCTGGTCGGCCTTGTTGAGGTAGTAGAACGCCGAGGCGATCAGCAGCATCGGCACGAACGACGCCAGCATCACGCCGGGGGCGTAGATCCCCACCAGTGCCACGACCGGGCCGATGACCGCCGCGACCGAGTACGCCGGGGAGGTGGAGTTGAGCCCGATGACGAGCGCGTCCACGAACCCGATCGCATCGGGCTTCAAGCCGGTGGTCGGCGATGGGCCGGCGTCCCCGATGTCATCGGCCATGTCGTCGGTCATGTTCCTTCGCTCCCTGTCGTACGTGAATCCATACAACAGGGAGCAAAGGGTCATTCAGGTCATTGACGCCTCTGGTGCCTCCGGACCCCTCGACGTGGCCGAAGGCCGGGTCAGCCCTCGGCGGGGGCCGAGACGAGGGCGGCCAGGTCCTCGGCGGTGCGCGGGCCCGCTGCCGTCTCGGTCAACATGCCGTGCGATCGCAGGAGTTGGGCGGCTGCGACCCCCCACGGCAGCCGTAGTCCGGCCTGCTGGAGCAGATCGGTGCGGGCCAGCATGGTGGGCGCCGGCCCGGTGAGTGCGCCGGACGGGGTGAGGAGCGCCGCGTCGTCGGCCCAGCGCAGGGCGAGGTCGACGTCGTGGGTGGCCATGACCACCGTGGTGCCGGCGGCGCGCAGCCCGTCGAGGGTGGCGAGCAGGCGTTCCTGGCCGTCCGGGTCGAGTCCGGCGGTCGGTTCGTCCAGGATCAGCACGCGGGGCCGCATCGCGACGGCGCCCGCGATGGCCGTGCGCTTGCGCTGCCCGTACGACAGCAGGTGCGTGGGCCGGTCGGCCAGCGCGGTGATGTCCAGGGCGGCGAGCGCCTCGTCGACCCGCGCGCGCACCTCGGGATCGGGCAGACCGAGGTTCAGCGGACCGAAGGAGACGTCCTGGGCGACGGAGGCGGCGAAGAGCTGGTCGTCGGGATCCTGCACCACCAGCTGCACGGTCGTCCGCAGCCGGGTCAGGCCCTTGCGGTCGTACGTGACCGGCGCACCCTCCACCGTCAACCGGCCCTCGTGCGGGCGCAGTCCGCCGCTGAGCAGCCGCATCAGCGTGGTCTTGCCGCTGCCGTTGCGACCGAGCAGCGCGAGCGCGCGTCCCTCGGGCACGTCGAAGTCGAGGTCGTCGAGTACGACGGGACCGTCCTCGTAGGCGTAGGACGCGCCCCGCAGGGCGACCAGTGCGGTGGGCTCGCTCATGGCAGGGCCCTTTCCAGTACGAGAGTGAGGGCGGCCAGCGTCGCAAGCAGTGCGCAACTCGCGGCCGTGAAGGGGACGGAGACCCGGGCCTCGGGCACCAGGACGCGCAGGGTGCCGTCGTAGCCGCGCCCGGCGAGCCCGGCCTGGAGCCGGGTGGCCCGGTCGAAGGCCCGCACGAAGGCGGTGGCGCCGAGCCCGGCCAGGGAACGCCACTCCGCGGCCCGGTCGGTGTGCCCGAGCCGGGCCGCCTGGGCCTCCCGGATGCGACGCATGGAGTCCAGGAGCAGGAAGCTCATGCGGTACGTCACCAGGGCGACATCGACGACGGGCGCGGGCACCCCGGCCTTCACCAGACGGGGCAGCAGGTCGGACATCGGGGTGGTGAAGGCGAACAACAGCACCCCGAGCGAGGCGGCCGAGGTGCGCAGCAGCAGCTCCCCGGCACGCAGGGGACCGTCCTCGGCGAGGGACACGAAGCCCTCCGGCCCGCCGACCTGGACGAGCAGGGTGGCCGCGCCGGTCACGCAGAAGCCCAGCGGTACGCGGTAGGCGCGCCACAGCCGGCGACCGGGCACGCCCGCCGGCCCGAGCAGCACCACGAGGGAGGTCAGGAGCACCAGGGCCGCGCCCGGCCAGGGCGGCAGCGAGATCGCGAGCACGGTGAGCCCGAGCCCGAGCACGGCCTTGTCCACGGGGTGACGGCGGCGCCAGCGACTGCTGTGCGCCGCCGCGTCGATCGGCAGCATGCGGGCTCAGTCCCCTTCGGCGGGGGACTTTCCGGCGGTCTTCCCGGCGGTGGCGCCGGCCACGCTCTCGGCGTCCCGCTCCCGGTCCCGGTCCCGTTCCCGCTCCAGCGCCCGCTGCTCTCCTTGCCGCCGCCCTCGGTGCAGACCGAAGTAGTAGGCGAGGACCCCGGCACCGAGGGCCGCCTGGAGAGAGAAGAGCGCCGACTCGATCTCACCGGACGGCGGTTCGTACAGCGGCGAGAACCACGGCTTGTAGTCCGGCTCGATCTCGGTGATCGCCGACTCCGCCTCACCGTCGGAGCCGGCGAACGGCTCCTCCTTGTGGTCGCCGAGGCCGAGAGCGAGCGGCAGCACGGCGAGCGCGGCCACGACGAGCAGCAGCAGGACGTTGATCTTCGTGTTCTTGCTCATCGTCTTCTTGCTCATCGGGCCACCGCCTCGGTCTCCGTCCCGGTCCCGGACCGCTTCTTGGCGAGGAGTACGCCCAGCCGGGTCAGTTCGCCCTTGCTGGACTGCACCAGCAGCCGCATCACCAGCACCGTGAGCAGGCCCTCGCTCACCGCGAGGGGGATCTGGGTGACGGCGAAGATGGAGCCGAACTTGCCGAGCGCGCCAAGGAATCCGCTGCTCGGGTCCGGGAAGGCGAGCGCCAGCTGGACGCTGGTGACGCAGTAGGTGGACAGGTCGGCGAGGAACGCCCCGAAGAACACCGCCACCATCAGCGGCACGTCGTACCGCCGCAGCAGTTTGTAGATGGCGTATCCGGCCCAGGGCCCGACGATCGCCATCGAGAAGACGTTGGCGCCGAGCGTGGTCAGGCCGCCGTGCGCGAGCAGCAGCGCCTGGAAGAGCAGGGTGATGGTGCCCAGGACCGCCATGATCGGCGGCCGGAAGAGGATGGCGCCGAGCCCGGTGCCGGTGGGGTGGGAGCAGCTGCCGGTCACCGAGGGCAGTTTCAGCGCGGACAGGACGAAGGTGAAGGCTCCGGAGGCGCCGAGGAGCAGTGTGCTCTCGGGGTGCTCCCTGACCTCACGGGTGAGTGAACGGACTCCGTGTACGACGAACGGCGCGGACGCGACGCCCCAGGCGACGGCGTGCGCCGGAGGCAGGAAACCCTCGGCTATGTGCATGGCTCAGCAGACCCTCTCCAGCACCTCGTGGATGGTTGACGCGCCTTGGCCGGTCTCCTGGCTGACGGGTAGCACCGCCCGTGCTCCGCCTTCCCGGGCCCCGAAGGACCCAGTGGCTGCCCGTGAGGGCCGGAGCCGGACTTCCCGATTCACAGTGGCGAGGGCCGCACCGGCATCACACCGGGTTTCCCGTTCACCAAGGCGTGGTGACAGTAGTGCCCGCGCACGGTGGCTGACAAGCGCGCCTGGGGGCGTGAAAGGGGCGTTCGCCCGCTTCATGGCGGGTTCGCCCGGCGGCGCGTAACGTGACGGAACATGAAGATCCTCATCAGTGCCGACATGGAGGGCGCCACCGGTGTGACCTGGCCGGCCGATGTGCTGCCGGGGACGCCTCAGTGGGAGCGGTGCCGGGGGATGTTCACCTCCGACGTCAATGCCGCAGTGCGGGGATTCTTCGACGGCGGTGCCGACGAGGTCGTCATCAACGAGGCCCACTGGACCATGCGCAATCTGCTGCTCGAACGGCTCGACGAGCGGGCCGAGATGCTCACCGGCCGGCACAAGACGCTCTCCATGGTCGAGGGCGTGCAGCACGGCGACGTCGACGGCATCGCCTTCGTCGGCTACCACGCGGGCGCCGGCATGGAGGGCGTCCTCGCGCACACCTACCTCGCGAACTCCATCACCGGGGTGTGGCTGAACGACGTACGGGCGAGCGAGGGGCTGCTGAACGCGCACGTCGTCGCCGAGTACGGCGTGCCCGTCGTGCTGGTCACCGGCGACGACGTGGCCTGCGAGGACGCGCTCGGATACGCGCCTCAGGCGCTGAAGGTCGCCGTCAAGGACCATGTCTCGCGGTACGCGGCCGTGTGCCGTACGCCGGCCAGGACCGCCGCCGACATCCGGGCCGCAGCCAAGGAGGCGGCCGCACTGGCGGCCCGTCAGGAGCCGGTGAGCGACGGCCCGTTCACCGTCGCCGTCGAGTTCGACGCCGAGCATCTCGCGATGGCCGCAACCGTCGTCCCGGGTGTCGAACGTATCGGCGAGCGAAAGGTGGCGTACACCAGCGAGCGCATGTACGAGGGAATCCGTACCTTCAAGGCAGTGACCACGATCGCCTCGGCCGCGGTGGAGGAGCAGTATGGCTGATCAGCAGGCGCTGGACGAGGTCGTGACGTTCACCTCCGACCTCATCCGCATCGACACGACCAACCGGGGCGGCGGCGACTGCCAGGAGCGCCCGGCCGCCGAGTACGTCGCCGCGCGGCTCGCCGAGGCGGGCCTGGAGCCCACGCTGCTGGAGCGCACCAAGGGCCGTACGAACGTCGTCGCCCGTGTCGAGGGCAGCGACCCGTCGGCGGACGCGCTGCTCGTCCACGGTCATCTGGACGTGGTGCCCGCGCAGGCCGCCGAGTGGAGCGTGCACCCCTTCTCCGGGGAGATCCGCGACGGCGTGGTCTGGGGCCGGGGAGCGGTCGACATGAAGAACATGGACGCGATGATCCTCGCCGTCGTCCGGGCCTGGGCCCGGGAAGGCGTACGACCCCGGCGGGACGTCGTGATCGCGTTCACCGCCGACGAGGAGGCGAGCGCCGAGGACGGCTCCGGATTCCTCGCCGACCGGCATGCGGGGCTGTTCGAGGGCTGCACCGAGGGCATCAGCGAGGCCGGCGCGTTCACCGTCCACGACGGAAGCGGGCGGCAGATCTACCCCATCGCGGCGGGGGAGCGGGGCACCGGCTGGGTCAAGCTCACGGCACGCGGGCGAGCCGCGCACGGCTCCCGGCCCAACCGGGAGAACGCGGTGACCCGCCTCGCCGCCGCCGTCACCCGGATCGGCGCCCACGAGTGGCCGCTGCGGCTGACCCCGACGGTCCGCGCCGCCCTCACCGAACTCGCCGCGCTGTACGGTCTGCAGGCCGACCTGGACGACGTGGACGGCCTGCTGGACAAGCTCGGCCCGGCGGCCAGGCTCGTCGAGGCGACCGTCCGCAACAGCGCCAACCCGACCATGCTGGAGGCGGGTTACAAGGTCAACGTCATCCCGGGGGAGGCCGTGGCCTACGTCGACGGCCGGTATCTCCCCGGCGTCGAGGACGAGTTCCGCGTCACCCTCGACGAACTCACCGGCCCCGACGTGGAATGGGAGTTCCACCACCGCGAGGTGGCCCTCCAGTCGCCGGTGGACTCTCCGACATACGCCCGCATGCGCGCCGCCGTCGAGGAGTTCGCGCCCGAAGGGCACGTCGTGCCGTACTGCATGCCCGGCGGCACGGACGCCAAGCAGTTCTCACGGCTCGGCATCACCGGCTACGGCTTCTCTCCGCTGAAGCTGCCGGAGGGCTACGACTACGGGGCCATGTTCCACGGCGTCGACGAGCGCGTGCCGATCGAGGCGCTGCACTTCGGCGTCCGGGTACTCGACCGCTTTCTGCGTACGGCCCAGGGGAGTTGAGGCAGACAGTGCGGACGCTGGCGTACGGTTCCTGGCCCTCGCCCATCGACGCGGCCCTCGCCGCCACACACGACGGGCACCCCGAGTACGTGGGCTTCGTCGGCGACGAGGTCTGGTGGACCGAGCCGCGGCCCACGGAGGGCGGGCGGCGCACCCTCGTGCGGCGGCGGGTGGACGGCCGGGAGGAGTCGGTGCTGCCCGCGCCGTGGAACGTGCGCAGCCGGGTCGTCGAGTACGGCGGACAGCCCTGGGCGGGCGTGGTGGCCGACGGGCGACCCCTCGTCGTCTTCGTCGACTTCGCCGACCAGCGGCTCTACCGCTATGAGGAGGACGGCGAGCCGCGTCCGCTCACCCCCGTGTCTCCGGTGGGCGGTGGACTGCGCTGGGTGGAGCCGCAGTTGCGGCCCGAGCGCGGTGAAGTGTGGTGCGTGCTGGAGGAGTTCACGGGAGACGGCCCCACCGATGTGCGGCGCGTCCTGGCGGCCGTTCCACTGGACGGCTCGGCGGCCGAGGACCGGGACGGCGTACGCGAACTCACCGACGACCGGCACCGGTTCGTCACCGGGCCGCGGATCTCGCCCGACGGGCAGCGGGCGGCATGGCTCGCCTGGGACCATCCGCGGATGCCGTGGGACGGTACGGAGCTGCTGGTCGCGGATGTCGGCGCCGACGGCACGCTCGGCGTCCCGCGGACCGTCGCCGGGGGACCGCAGGAATCGATCGCCCAGGTCGACTGGTCGGGCGACGGCCGGCTGCTGTACGCGAGCGACCGCAGCGGCTGGTGGAACCTCTACCGGGACGGCGAACCCCTGTGCCCGCGCGAGGAGGAGTTCGGCGGGCCGCTGTGGAAACCCGGCCTGCGCTGGTTCGCCCCGTTGGCGGACGGGCTCATCGCCGTCGTGCACGGACGCGGGTCGACCGCCCTCGGAGTGCTGGATCCGGAGACCGGCGAGATCGTCGACGCGGCCGGCCCCTGGACCGAGTTCGAGCCCACGCTCGCGGTGTACGGCGAGCGCATTGTCGCCGTCGGCGCCAGTCCCCGCAGCGCGCACGAGGTGGTCGAACTCGACACCTGTACCGGACGGGCCCGGGTCATCGGCGCCGAGCACGACGACGCCGTCGACCCCGCCTACTACCCCGAGCCGCAGATCCGCACCTTCACCGGCCCCGCCGGACACGACATCCACGCGCACATCTACCCGCCCCACAACCCCGGCTGCGTGGCCCCCGGCGACAGACCGCCGCCGTACGTCGTCTGGGCGCACGGCGGCCCGACCGGCCGGGCGCCCCTCGTGCTCGACCTGGCCATCGCCTACTTCACCTCGCGCGGCATCGGGGTCGCCGAGGTCAACTACGGCGGCTCCACGGGTTACGGCAGGGCGTACCGCAACCGGCTGCGCGAGCAGTGGGGCGTGGTCGACGTCGAGGACTGCGCCGCGGTCGCGCTGGCCCTCGCCGACGAGGGCACCGCCGACCGCGACCGGCTCGCCATCCGCGGTGGCAGCGCGGGCGGCTGGACCGCGGCCGCCTCGCTCACCACCACCGACGTCTACGCGTGCGGCACGATCCTCTACCCCGTCCTCGACCTGGCCGGCTGGGGCGACGGAGAGACCCACGACCTGGAGTCGCAGTACCTGGAGACCCTGGTCGGACCGCTCGCCGAAGTCCCGGGACGCTACGCGGAACGCTCACCCGCCGCGCACGCCGACCGTCTCACCGTGCCCTTCCTGCTGCTCCAGGGCCTGGACGACGTCATCTGCCCGCCCACCCAGTGCGAGCGGTTCCTGGCCCGCATGGCGGGACGCCGGGTGCCGCGCGCCTACATCGCCTTCGAGGGGGAGGGCCACGGATTCCGGCGGGCGGAGACGATGATCCGCGTCCTGGAGTCCGAACTCTCCCTGTATGCCCAGGTCTTCGGACTGAACCCGCCCGGGATCCCCACTCTGGAGCTGACCAAGTGAACCAGTCCGTACGGCCACTGGTACGGCCGTCCCGACTCGCCCCCGGCGCCCGCGTGGCCGTCGTCGCCCCCAGCGGGCCCGTGCTCGAGGAGCGGCTGCAGGCCGGGCTCGACGTGCTGCGCGGCTGGGACCTCGACCCGGTCGCGGCACCTCATGTGCTCGACCGGCACGGCGAGTTCGACCACCTGGCGGGCACGGATGCCGACCGGGCCGCCGATCTGCAGACGGCCTGGTGCGATCCGTCCGTGGACGCGGTGCTGTGCGCCCGGGGTGGTTACGGGGCACAGCGCATGGTCGACCTCCTCGACTGGGAGGCGATGCGTGCGGCCGGGCCGAAGGTGTTCGTCGGGTTCAGCGACATCACGGTGCTGCACCAGGCCTTCGCCACCCGGCTGGGCCTGGTCACACTGCACGGGCCGGCGGCGGCCGGGGTCGACTTCGTCAAGAACGCCCGGGCGCAGGAGCACCTGAAGGCCACGCTCTTCGCTCCGGAGACGGTCCGCGTGATCCCCTCCGGCGGTACGGCCATGGTTCCCGGACGGGCCCGTGGCATCACCCTCGGCGGCTGCCTGAGCATGCTCACCTCCGATCTCGGCACGCCGCACGCCCGAAGCGGTGTGCGGGGCGGGCTGGTTCTGATCGAGGACGTCGGTGAGCAGCCGTACCGTATCGACCGGATGCTCACCCAACTCCTGCGCACGGGATGGCTCGACGGGGCCGCCGGGATCGCGCTCGGGTCCTGGGCGCGGTGCGGTCCGTACGACGCGGTGCGTCCGGTCCTCGTCGACCGGCTCGGCGGCCTCGGTGTGCCCGTCGTGGAGGAGTTCGGCTTCGGGCACTGTGAAGGCGCGCTGACGATTCCCTTCGGGGTGGGCGCCGAACTCGACGCCGATGCGGGGACCTTGACCCTCGACGAGCCGGCCCTCGTCTGACCCGCCTTCACTGAATTTCCGTCAAGAAACCTCCGTCACGGCGATTGACCCCCGTCTGACACGTGTCACACCATGGCAACCGGCCAGTACTTACTGGTCGGTAAGCAGGGCTGTCCCAGCGTGCCTCAGTGTG
The DNA here is from genome assembly GCF_004028635.1 of Streptomyces cyaneus. Taxonomy (GTDB): domain Bacteria; phylum Actinomycetota; class Actinomycetes; order Streptomycetales; family Streptomycetaceae; genus Streptomyces; species Streptomyces cyaneus. Next base: position 243,801 of record NZ_RQJW01000008.1, read on the forward strand.
GAGGTCTCCGTGTCCCGTCGTGTGCCCAGATCCCCAGGGCCTGCCGCCGAATTCCCCTCTGCTCGGCGACGCCCGGCACGCGCATCTGCGGCGTTGTCGTCAGTCGCCGACGCTCCGCGTCGACTCCCTCCTCCGCCTTGCAGCTGCACGCACCGGACGCCGCCGAGCCCGCCCTTCGGGCGGACGAGGGGAATTCGGCGGCAGGCCCTGGCCCCACTCGCTCTCGTCCTCGGCGCCACGCTCACCGCACCCCTCGCCCTCACCGCTCCGGCCGCCGCCGCGACCGGCCAGTTCACCGTCACCGCCCTGAAGTTCACCGTCCAGGCAGGCGGCCGTACCTGCACGGTCGACGCCGACCTGTACCGGCCCGCGGGCGTGGACCGCGCCCACCCCGCGCCCGCCGTCCTCGCCACCAACGGCTTCGGCGGAAGCAAGTCCGACGGCTCGACCGACGCCATCGGCAAGGCCTTCGCCCAGCGCGGCTACGTCTCCCTCGTCTACTCAGGGCTCGGCTTCGGCAAGTCCGGCTGCCTGATCTCGCTCGACGCCCCCACCATCGACGGCGTCGCCGCCTCGCGCCTGGTCGACTTCCTGGGCGGCAGACGCGCCGCCGACGACGGCACGAAGGCCGACTTCGTCACCCTCGACGCCCCCGGCGACCCACGCGTCGGCATGGTCGGCGGCTCCTACGGCGGAGCCATCCAGCTGGCCACGGCCGCGGTCGACCAGCGCCTCGACGCGCTGGTGCCGATGATCACCTGGAACGACCTGGCGTACTCCCTCGACCCGAACAACGCCATAGGCAGCGCCGGCGTGCCCGGCGCGTTCAAATGGCAGTGGGCCAACGGCTTCTACCTCATCGGCGAGGGCCAGCCCCTGCTGGAACCGAGCCTCGACCCCTCCCGCATCAACTCCCTCGCCTGCCTGCACTTCGTCACCAAGGCCTGCGACACCGTGCGCACCCTCAACTCCGGCCGCTACCCGGCGAAGCAGACCGCCGACCTGCTCGCCTACGCACGCAGCGTCTCGCCGGTGTCGTACCTGAACCGCGTCAAGGCACCCACCCTCCTCGTCCAGGGCCAGGCCGACAGCCTCTTCAACCTCAACGAGGCGACGGCGACGTACAAAACCCTCAAAGCCCAGGGGACACCGGCCAAGATGATCTGGCAGTCCTGGGGCCACAGCGGCGGCATCACCGCCCCGGCCGCCGGTGAACTCAACCTCGGCCAGGGCAACTTGGAGACCAGTTACGTCGGCCGCCGCATCCTCGCCTGGTTCGACCGCTACCTGGGGAAGAAGAACGTCGACACGGGACCCGCCTTCGCCTACTACCGCGACTGGATCACCGACCCCGACGGCACCTACGCCACCGCCGACCGCGTCCCCGCCCCGACCCGGACGCTCTACCTCTCCGGCGACGGCAAACTCGTCGACAACCGCAGCAAGGTGGCGCGCGGCAGCCGCACCTACTCCAACTGGCTCGTCTCCACGAGCCATTCGGAGAGCTCGCTGTACGGGATCCTCGGGCTGCCGGACCCGGCGCCGTACGACACCCAGGGCACCTACCTCGGCTGGACCAGCGAGCCGCTCGCGCGTACCACCGACGTCGTGGGCGCGCCCCGGGCCACGCTGAAGGTCGTCTCCCCGAAAGCCGAGCGGACCCAGCACTCGGGGGACGCCGCCGACAAGCTCGTCCTGTTCGCCAAGCTGTACGACGTCGCCCCCGACGGCAGCAGGACGCTGGTGCACCGGCTGGTCGCGCCGGTGCGGGTGCCCGACGTCACGAAGAGCTTCACCGTGACCCTGCCGGGGATCGTGCACCGGTACGAGAAGGGGCACCGGTTGCGGTTCGTGATCGCCGCGAGTGACGACGCGTACTTCGGGAACCGCGGGATCAAGCCGGTGACGGTGGTCAGCGCACCCGGGGACACGGGGGTGCTCCAGCTGCCGGTGATCGACTGAGGGCCCCCGCGGGCCACTCACCGTGCGGGAGCGCGTCTTGGGGAGCATCCTTGTCATATGGCCGCGAAGACGTCGAAGATCGGTGGGAAGGCCGGCGGGCAGTGGGCCGGCCTGCGCGAGGCGCTGACCCCTGCCAGGGTCGCCGTCCTGGTGCTCGTCGCCCTCGCCCTGATCTTCATCTTCGAGAACACCCGCAAGACCGAGATCCGGCTGCTGATCCCCTTGGTGACGATGCCGCTGTGGCTGGCGCTGCTCGCCACGGGCGTCGTCGGAGCGCTGTTCGGGGCGTTCTTCATGAGGCGGCGCCGCTAGCGGGTCGTAGGCTGGCGAAATGCCGCACTCCGCGTCCCGTTATCTCGCCGAAGGCCCCCGTGTGGGCCTACGCCACTTCACCTACGAGGACGGTGGCGAGTTCACCGCGCGTGCCCGGGAGAGCAAGGAACTGCACCAGCCGTGGCTCTTCCCGCCGGACAGCACCGCGGCGTACGCCGCCTACGCCGGGCGGCTGATCGAGGATCCGACCAAGGCGGGGTTCCTGGTCTGCGAGAAGGACGACGGCGGGGGCATCGCCGGGTTCATCAACATCAACAACATCGTCGCGGGCGCCTTCCAGAGCGGCGCCCTCGGCTACGGCGCCTTCGCCCACGCGGCCGGGCGGGGCCTGATGCGCGAAGGCCTGGACCTGGTGGTGCGCCACGCCTTCGGGCCGATGCGGCTGCACCGGCTGGAGATCAACGTCCAGCCCGCCAACACCGCCTCGATCGCCCTCGCCCGCGCCTGCGGCTTCCGCCTGGAGGGCTTCTCGCCGAGCATGCTCTTCATCGACGGGGCCTGGCGGGACCATCAGCGGTGGGCCGTCACCACCGAGATGCGGACGGCTCCGCCGGACGGTCCGTGATCCGCCGTGGGTGGATCAGCCCTGCCGGTCCACGTACTCGTAGATCGCCCCGTCCGGATGCATGGCGATCAGATTGCGGCCCACCGGCGTCGCGACCGGACCCGCGATGATGTGCGCGCCCAGCTCGCCGAGCACCTGGTGGGCCTCCTCGACGTCCTTGACGGCGATCGTCGCCGCGACCTTGCGCAGCACCTCCAGCTCGGCCTCCGGACCGCTCATCAGCAGGAAGCAGCCGATCGCCGCCACCTGCACGCCGCCGCGTTCGAAGCGGAGGGCTGTGCCGCCCGCGAGGCGCTCGTAGAAGGGGACTGCCCTCTCCAGGTCGTCGACGCAGACGCGCAGCGTGGTTCCCAGGATGTCCATGCGGACGAGCCTAGTTGGGGCCGCTCGGTCAGGGAGATCGTTTCACGCGATCCCCTCACGCGATCCCCTCACTCCGGCGGCGGGTTCACGCCCCGGTACGGGGCGTCACGGAGCGCGTTATGCGTACGCGCGTACGGGTACTCGGCGGCCATGAACCGCTTGGATCATCTTGAGCACCTGGACAAGCAACTCGTCGACGAGCTGGCGCAGGTGGCGCGCGAGACCGTGCGTGACGAACTGCGCGAGCAGACGCGCAGGCAGCGCCGCCGGGCCATGCTGTACGCCGGCTCCGGCGCCGTCGCCCTGTACGCGGGCGCGTCCCTCGCGCTCGCCCTGGGGCTGGGCCTCGCCACCGGGCTGCCGGACTGGGCCGCCGCGCTGATCACCGCGGTCATCCTCGGCGTGGTGGCGTATGTGCTGCGGGGCGTGGCGCGCCCGTCGGCGTCCCGGCCGACGCCGGAGCACGAGGCCGAGTTGGCCGCCGCCCATGGACGCACCGTCGGCGGCACGGCACCGGCCGCCCCGCCCGGCGGGCTCGGCCTGCCGTACCCGCCGATGCCGGCCGGTCCGCCCGGGACGGCAGTACCCGGCGCGGTGACACCGGACATGCCCGATGCGCGGACGCCGCATCCGGACGACATCGACCCCGAGCAGCCGCACCACCGGGCATGATGCGTGTGCGCAGGCCGTGGGAGGGCGCCCGGCCGGGGCGCGGCAGGGTCGTCGTGGTCACGGGGGCCAGTGGCGGCGTCGGCCGGGCCGCGGCCCTCGCCTTCGCCACGCGGGGCGACCGGGTCGCCCTGCTGGCCCGGGGCCGCGAGGGCCTCGCCGGGGCGGCGGACGAGGTGCAGCGGGCCGGCGGTGAGGCCCTCGTCGTGAGCGTGGACATGGCCGACGCGAAGGCCGTCGACGACGCGGCGCAGAAGGTCGTCGACGCGTTCGGGCGCATCGACGTCTGGGTCAACAACGCCTTCGCCGGGATCTACGCGCCGTTCACCGAGGTCACCCCGGACGAGTTCCGGCGGGTGACCGAAGTGACGTACCTGGGCTATGTGTTCGGCACCCGGGCCGCCCTGCACCACATGCTGCCGCGCGACCGGGGCACGATCGTGCAGGTCGGGTCCGCGCTCGCCTACCGGGGGATTCCGCTGCAGTCGGCGTACTGCGGCGCCAAGCACGCCATCCAGGGCTTCAACGAGTCACTGCGGTGCGAGCTGCTCCGCGAGGGCAGCCGGGTGCGTACGACGATGGTGCAGCTGCCGGCGCTCAACACCCCCCAGTTCGACTGGGTGTTGAACCGCCTCCCAGGGCGGGCCCGGCCGGTGGCGCCGGTGTACCAGCCCGAGGTCGCCGCGCGGGCGATCGTGCATGCGGCGGGGCACGGGCGACGGCGGGAGTACTGGGTGGGGGGCTCCACGGTGGCGACCCTGATGGCCAACGCGGTCGTTCCCGGCTTGCTCGACCGGTATCTGGCGAGGACCGGCTTCGAGGCACAGCAGGACGAGGGCGAGCAGACGGGGCCGGGGAACCTGTGGACGCCGGCGGACGGCGCGCGGGGGCGGGACTTCGGGGCGCACGGTCGTTTCGACGAGGAGTCCCATCGGGGCAGCTCACAGGAGTGGCTCTCCCGCAATCGTGGCAGGGTGGGGCAGGCACTCACGCTCGGCGCCGGTGTTCTGGCGGCACGACGGCTGACCCGCCTGGCTCGCCGCTAGGCGACCCGGTACTCCTGTACCTCCTCCGCCCTCAGCGTCAGCCCGTGGCCGATGCCGTGCGTCGGGGTCACCGTGCCGCCCGTCGGGTCCAGGGCGCCGTCGAAGAACATGTCCTCCACGCGGACGTGGTCGTGGAACCACTCGATGTGCCGGAGGTTGGGGATCGCGGCGGCAGCGGCGGCGTGGGCGTGCGGGGCGCAGTGGGCCGAGACCTGCAGGCCGTGAGCCTGGGCCAGGGCGGCGGCGCGCAGGAAGTCGGTCAGGCCGCCGCAGCGGGTCGCGTCGATCTGGAGGCAGTCGACCGCGCCCGCGGCGATCATGCGGGCGAAGTACGGGAGGTCGTAGCCGTATTCGCCGGCCGTGATGTCGCACGGCAGGGCGTCACGTACCAGGCGCAGGCCGGTCAGGTCGTCCGAGGACACCGGCTCCTCGAACCAGCCGACGCCGTGCTCGGCGAGGGACCGGCCGACACGGACCGCCTGCTTGCGGGTGTAGGCGCCATTGGCGTCGACGTACAACTCGGCCTCGGGGCCGATCACTTGGCGTGCCCCTTCGACCCGGGAGATGTCGCGCAGGACCGCACGGCCCCAGTCCTCGCCGATCTTGATCTTCACGCGCGGGATGTGCTGGCCGTGCACCCAGCCGTTCAACTGCGCGGCCAGATGCTTGTCGTGGTACGTCGTGAACCCTCCGCTGCCGTAGACCGGGACGCGTTCGCGGCAGCTGCCCAGCAGCCGGGCCAGGGGCAGTTCGAGGAGGCGGGCCTTGAGGTCCCACAGGGCGATGTCCAGCGCCGAGATCGCACAGGCGGCGACGCCCGGGCGGCCCGCGTTGCGGATCGCGCGGGACATCGCCTCGTGCACGGCCGGGATGTCCAGGGCGCTGCTTCCCTCGACCAAGGGCGCGAGGTGGTCGCGCAGGAAGTCGCCGACCGCCGCCGGGCCGTACGTCCAGCCGGTGCCGGTCGCGTCGCCCGCAGTCACCTCGGCGATCACCACGGTCGTGGAGTTCCAGGCCAACGTGCCGTCCGCCTCGGGGGCGTCGGTGGGCACCGCGTAGACGGAGACGACGGGAAGGTGGAGTTTCATCGCGTGGGCCCGCCCCTCGTCACCGCTGCAGCTGCGGCAGCACCTTCGTACGGTAGAAGTCGAAGAAACCGCGCTGGTCGGGGCCGATCTGGCTGACGTAGACCCGGTCGAAGCCCGCGTCGGCGAAGGCGTTCAGCTCGGACAGGTGCTCGTCGATGTCGTCCCCGCACACCGTGTTCTCGCTCACCATCTGCTCGGTGACCAGCGGTTCCAGCTGCTCGAAGTGGCGCGGCGAGGGCAGGATCTGGGCCATCTCGCCGGGCAGCAGCTGGTTGGACCACAGTCGGCGCACCGTGCGTACGGCCTCGTCGCGGTCGGTGCCGTAGCAGACCTTCGTGCCGCCCATGACCGGCTTGGCGTGCCCGCCGCCCTTGCGGAACTGGGTCACCAGCTCCTCGTCCGGCATCATCGTGATGAAGCCGTCGCCGACCCGGGCCGCGAGCGATGTCGCCGCCGGGCCGAAGCCGGAGATGTCGATCTGGACCGGCTCGTCGGGGACCGTGTAGAGGCGGGCGTTCTCCACCCGGTAGTGGGCGCCGTAATGGCTGACCTCCTCGCCGGTGAACAGCCGGCGCATGATCAGGATCGCCTCCTCCAGCATCTCCAGGCGTACGCTCGCGGGCGGCCAGATATGGCCGAGGACGTGCTCGTTGAGGGCCTCACCGCTGCCGACGCCGAGCCGGAAACGGCCGTTCGTCATGACCGCGGAGGTCGCCGCCGCCTGCGCCACCACCGAGGGGTGTATCCGCACGGTCGGGCAGGTCACGGCCGTCTCGATCGGCAGCGACACCGCCTCCGAGATCGCGCCGATCACCGACCACACGAACGGGCTCTCGCCCTGTGCGTCGTTCCACGGGTGGTAGTGGTCCGAGATCCACAGCGACTGGAATCCGGCCTGTTCCGCCATCCTCGCCTGCTCGACGAGTTCGGCGGGACGGAACTCCTCGCACGCCAGGAAGTAGCCGTACTCGGGCATGGGGACACCTCCGGGACTGCCGCGTCGAGTCAGCGGCGGGAACGGGTCGCCGTCCGGGTACCCGGCGGCCCGGCGGGAAACCGGGCCGGCACACGGCTGTCCGGGTCGGTGTGCCGGAAACCGGCGTCGGCCCGGGGCGACGTTTGGCGGCCTTGACCAGGGGGACGCGGAAGGCTCCCGAGGCACGCGACGGCGAGTGAGCCGGAGGCGCGTGCCCAAAGGCGCATGAGCCATCAACAACGTCGGAGGCCAACCGTGAGTCGACCCCGCATCGTGATCGTCGGCGCAGGATTCGCCGGGTACCGGGCGGCCCGCACCCTGTCCCGGCTCACCCGGAACAAGGCCGACATCACCCTGCTGAACCCGACCGACTACTTCCTGTATCTGCCGCTGCTGCCCCAGGTCGCCGCCGGCATCCTGGAACCGCGCCGGGTGACCGTCTCGCTCTCCGGCACCCTGCCCCATGTGCGGCTGGTGCTGGGCGAGGCCGACGCCATCGACCTCGACGGGCGCACCGTGCACTACACCGGCCCGGAGGGGGACGGCGGGGCGCTGGCCTTCGACCGGCTGATCCTCGCCGCGGGCAGCGTCAACAAGCTGCTGCCCATCCCCGGCGTCGCCGAGCACGCGCACGGCTTCCGCGGCCTGCCCGAGGCGCTGTATCTGCGTGACCACGTGACCCGGCAGGTGGAACTGGCGGCCGCCGCCGACGACCCCGAGAACTGCTCGGCGCGGTGCACCTTCGTGGTGGTGGGCGCCGGGTACACCGGTACGGAGGTCGCGGCGCAGGGCAAGCTGTTCACCGACTCCCAGGTGCGCAAACACCCCCTGCGGGCAGGCATACGGCCGCGCTGGCTGCTGCTCGACATCGCCGAACGCGTCCTGCCCGAACTGGACGAGCGGCTGTCGCGCACCGCCGACCGTGTGCTGCGCCAGCGGGGCGTGGAGGTGCGGATGGGCACCTCCGTGAAGGAGGCCACGCACGGTGGAGTGCTGCTGACCGACGGCGAGTTCGTCGACACGCGCACGCTGGTGTGGTGCGTCGGCGTACGGCCCGATCCGCTCGCCGAGTCCCTGGGGCTGCCGCTGGAGCGGGGCCGCCTCCTTGTCGACCCGCACCTCCAAGTGCCGGGCCGGCCCGAGGTGTTCGCCGCCGGGGACGGGGCCGCCGTGCCCGACCTGGAGAAGCCCGGCGAGTACACGCCGATGACCGCCCAGCACGCCTGGCGGCAGGGCAAGGCCGTGGCCCACAACGTCGCCGCGTCCCTGGGCATCGGGGAGCGGCGCGCCTACCGCCACCGCGACATGGGCTTCGTCGTGGACCTGGGAGGCGTCAAGGCGGCCGCCAACCCGCTCGGCGTCAACCTGTCCGGCGTGGCGGCGGGCGCGGTCACCCGCGGCTACCACCTCGCCGCGATGCCCGGCAACCGCATCCGCGTCGCCGCCGACTGGCTCCTGGACGCCGTACTGCCACGCCAGGCCGTGCAGTTGGGCCTCGTGCGGGCCTGGTCGGTACCACTGGACACCGCGTCACCGGAGGTGGCCCGGGTGCCCGGGCGGGCGGAGAAGGAGGGGGAGCGGGGAGGGGCGAGCCGGCCTGGTGGCGAGGCTGCGACGGGCCGGGCTGGTGGTGAGCTTGCGGGGAGCCGGTCTGGTGGTGAGCCTGCGAAGAGCCAGCCCGGTGGTGAGCCTGCGAGGAACCAGCCTGGCGGGGAGCCTGCGAGGAACCAGCCTGGCGGTGAACCCGCGAAGAGCCAGCCCGGCGGCGAGCCCGCGAGGAACCAGCCCGGCGGCGAGCCCGCCAAGGGCTCCGGACCAAGGCCCGCCGACGCCGCGGGGCCAGTCGAGCATGCCCATGCCGCCAGGAACCCCGGAGCTGCTGGCGCGGGCGGGGACCCGGCCGCCGCGAAGCGCTCCGAAGCGCCGAGCCCCGCAGACCACCCCGATGCCGTTGAGGCCCAGGACAGCAAGCGCTTCGGCGCGCCCCTTTCCGTACGGCGCCCCGATGCCGTGAAGGGTGGCGGGGCGTCACGCCGGGGCGGTCGCGCCGGCACCCCCGAGAAGGCCGAACCCTCCGACCCCGTCCAGGACCCCGACGCCGCCAAGCACGCCGAGCCCCCTGGCCCCGTGAAGCGGCCTGATCTCCGGCAGGGCGGCGAGGCGGGTCCTGGCTCTTCCGCGGGCGGCGAGCCGCGTCCCGGGACCCCGGCAGGCAGCGGCCCCCGCCCCAGCGCCCCAGCAGGCCCGCGCCTCGGCACCCCCGGCGGCGGGGAGCCATCCACCGCCACCCCCACCACCCCCTCCACCGGCGAACCACCCCCCGGCACTCCCTCCATCCACAAGCCCCGCCCCGACGCCCCCACAGCCCCCGAACCCCGCTCCCACAACCCCTCGGAAGGAGCCTCATGAACACCGCTGAACTCGTCGAGCTCGCCCAGCAGTTGCGGGTGGACAGTGTGCGGGCCTCAGCTGCGGCCGGGTCGGGGCATCCGACGTCGTCGATGTCGGCCGCCGATCTGACGGCCGTACTCCTCGCGAACCACCTTCGCTACGACTTCGACCGGCCCGCCCACCCCGCCAACGACCGCCTCGTCCTGTCCAAGGGGCACGCCTCGCCCCTCCTGTACTCGGCCTACAAGGCGGCGGGCGCCATAGAGGACGGCGAACTGCTCACGTTCCGCAAGATCGGCAGCCGTCTCGAAGGGCATCCGACGCCGCGTCGGCTGCCGTGGCTGGAGACGGCGACCGGATCGCTCGGGCAAGGGCTGCCGATCGGGGTCGGGATCGCGCTGGCCGGCAAGCGGCTGGATCGGGCCGGGTACCGGGTGTGGGTGCTGTGCGGGGACAGTGAGCTCGCCGAGGGGTCCGTGTGGGAGGCCGCCGAGCACGCGGCGTACGAGCATCTGGACAACCTCACCGCGATCGTCGACGTGAACCGGCTGGGCCAGCGCGGCCCGACCCGGCACGGTCATGATCTCGACGCCTACGCCCGCCGCTTCCAGGCCTTCGGATGGCACACCATCGAGGTGGACGGGCATGACGTGGACGCCGTCGACCGGGCGCTCGGGGAGGCGCGGTCCACCAGCGGGCAGCCCACTGTCGTCCTCGCCCGCACGCTCAAGGGCAAGGGCGTCCAATCCGTCCAGGACCGCGAAGGACTGCACGGAAAGCCGCTGCCGGACCCCGAGGAGGCGATCGCCGAGCTCGGCGGCCCCCGCGACATCAACGTCCGTGTCCACGAGCCGCCCGCCGCCCGCATGCTGCACGCCGTCCCCGCCGGGCACGTCGAACTGCCCCGCTGGGAGAAGGGGGAGGAGGTCGCCACGCGGAACGCCTACGGCGAGGCGCTCGCCGCCCTCGGCAGCGGTCGCGGTGACGTCGTCGCCCTCGACGGCGAGGTCGGCGACTCCACCCGCGCCGAGTTCTTCGCCAAGGAACACCCGGACCGCTACTTCGAGTGCTACATCGCCGAGCAGCAGATGGTCGCCACCGCGGTGGGGCTCGCGACGCGCGGCTGGGTGCCGTACGCCGCGACCTTCGCCGCCTTCCTCACACGCGCGTACGACTTCGTGCGCATGGCGTCGGTCAGCGGCGCCGACATCAACCTCGTCGGCTCGCACGCCGGCGTGGCGATCGGGCAGGACGGGCCGAGCCAGATGGGCCTGGAGGACCTGGCGATGATGCGGGCCGTTCACGGCTCGACCGTGCTGTACCCGTGCGACGCCAACCAGACCGCCCAGCTCGTCGCCGCCATGGCCGGCCTGGAAGGCGTCCGCTATCTGCGCACCTCGCGCGGCGCGAGCCCGGTCATCTACGGCCCCGACGAGGAGTTCCCCGTCGGTGGCAGCAAGGTGCTGCGCTCCAGCCCCTACGACCGGCTGACCGTCGTCGCCGCCGGCGTCACCGTGCACGAGGCCCTCGCCGCCGCCGACACCCTGGACCGCGAGGGCATCCAGGTCAGGGTCGTCGACCTCTACTCCGTCAAGCCCGTCGACCGGGCCACCCTGCGCCAGGCCGCCGAGGACACCGGCTGCCTGCTCACCGTGGAGGACCACCACGAGGAGGGCGGCATCGGCGACGCCGTCCTCGACGCCTTCCTCGACGGGCGCCCCGTGCCGCGCCTGGTGCGCCTCGCCGTCCGCATGATGCCGGGCTCGGCGTCCCCGGACGAGCAGCTGCACGCGGCGGGCATCGACGCCGCATCCATCGCCGCCGCGGGCAAGCTGCTGGTGGAGGAGGCCGTCGTACGATGACCGGCGACGACGCCACGAGGAAGGTGCGGGCCGGTCGCCGTACGGTCGAGGTCAAACGCATCGACAAGGTGCTCTTTCCCGGTGGCGGCGGCGCCAAGGAGTACACCAAGGGCGACCTCATCGACTACTACCGGTCCGTCGCCCCGTTCATGCTGCCGCATCTGCGCGGCCGCCCCCTGATGCTGGAGCGGCTTCCGGACGGCATCGACGGGCCGAAGTTCATGCAGAAGAACACCCCGGAGAACTACCCGGAGTGGATCACCCGTGTCGAGGTGGCCAAAGAGGACGGCACCGTCTGTCACACGGTCTGCGACGACACCGCCACCCTCGTCTTCCTCACCGACCAGGCCTGCCTCACCCTGCACCGCTGGCTCTCCCGCACCGACCGTCTCGACCGGCCCGACCGGTTGGTCTTCGACCTCGACCCGGCCGAGGACTCCTTCGCGCAGGTCAGGGAGGCTGCCGGGCTGCTCGGCGAACTGCTCGACGAGCTGGGGCTGCCCTCGGCGCCGATGACCACCGGATCGCGCGGGCTGCACATCGTCGTACCGCTGAACGGGCACCACGACTTCGACGAGGTCAGGGAATTCGCCAAGGACGTCGCCGGCCTGCTGGAGTCGGCCCACCCGGACCGGCTCACCACCGCCGCCCGTAAGAAGGACCGCGGCGACCGCCTCTACCTCGACGTGCAGCGCAACGCCTACGCCCAGACCGCCGTCGTCCCCTACACCGTCCGCGCCCGGCCCGGCGCACCCGTCGCCACGCCTCTGACCTGGGCCGAACTGGACGACCCGGACCTGGACGCCCGCCGCTGGAGCATCGCCGACGCCGTGGAGCACGCCCGCACCAACCCCTGGGCCGGGCTGCTGGACCGGGGCCGCGCCCTCGGACCGGCTCGGCGCCGGCTCGACGCACTGCGGGGTTGAAGAAGCCGCCCCAGAGGGTTTGGCCCGCGCCTTCCTGGCCACTCGGCGCAGGAGGCGCCCATGAATGATTCACAGAACACACCCAAGTCATCCAGACGGCAGACGGGCGGGGCGGACAAGCAGCCGACCCCCATGGAGATCCTGCGTCAGGCACGGAGCCAGCTTGCCGAACTCACCGGCATGAACGCGGAGACGGTGTCGTCCTTCGAGCAGACGGAGGACGGCTGGACGCTCGAGATCGAGGTCCTGGAACTGGTACGCGTCCCCGACACGATGAGTCTGCTGGCGAGCTACCAGGTCGATCTCGACCCCGAGGGGCAGCTCACCGGGTATCGGCGCGTGCGCCGCTACGAACGTGGCCGTTCCGACGCACACAGGCCCGGCGGTCGGTAGGCCGCCCGCCCACCCCAAGCATCCCGTCATGAGACAAGGAGGAACGGTCGGCATGACCGTTGTCCCGGCACAGCAGACCGGCGGCGGAGGCGGCAGCAGCGGCCTCTACGACGTACTGGAACTCGTCCTCGACAGGGGGCTCGTCATTGACGCATTCGTGCGAGTCTCCCTGGTCGGCATCGAAATCCTGAAGATCGACATCCGAGTCGTCGTAGCCAGCGTCGACACCTATCTCCGCTTCGCCGAAGCGTGCAACCGGCTCGACCTGGAGGCCGGGCCGCGCAAGGCCCCGGGCCTGCCCGACCTGGTCGGCGAGATCACCGAGTCCGGCGCGCGCGGCAAGTCCAAGGGCGCGCTGTCCGGCGCCGCCGAGACCATCTCCGACGCCTTCAAGCAGGCACGTGAGGAAGGCGAGGAGCAGCCCAGGCAGCGGACCCGCAAGTCCTCCACGACGCGCCGGAAGGAGGAGCAGGAGTGAGCACGTATGTGTACGGCATCACCGCGAGCTCGCATGCCGACGTTCCGAAGGACCTGGCCGGCGTCGGAGACCCGCCGCGCCCGGTGCGCGTCCTGACGGAGGGCGCGCTCGCCGCCCTGGTGAGCGACGCCCCCGAAGACCTGCGCCCCAAGCGCAGGGAACTGCTCGCCCACTCCAACGTGCTCGCCGAGGCGGGCGCGACCGGCTGCGTACTGCCCATGCGGTTCGGCAGCGTCGCCCCCGACGACGACACGGTCACCGGGGTGCTCGCCGAACGCGGGAAGCACTACGAGGAACGCCTGCGGGCCCTCGACGGCAAGGTCGAGTACAACGTGAAGGCGACGCACGCCGAGGAGGCGGTGCTGCACCGCGTCCTGGCCGAGAACCCGGAGATCCGGGCCATGACGCAGGCCAACCGGCAGTCCGGCGGCGGCACCTACGAGGAGCGGCTCCGGCTCGGCGAGATGGTGGTCGCCGCGGTCAAGGCCCAGGAGGCCGAGGACGCGACCGACGTCCAGCACACGCTGGAACCGGTCGCGGACGCGGTCAGCGTGGGTCCCGAGTCCACCGGCTGGCTCGCCAATGTGTCGTTCCTGGTCGCCCGGGACTCGGCCGAGACGTTCATGACCGCCGTCGAGCAGCTCCGCAAGGGCCATCCGCACCTCGACCTGCGGGTCAACGGCCCGCTGCCGCCGTACAGCTTCGTCGAGCCCGGCCCCGCCGAGCCCGCGGACAGCATGTCCGGCGGCGAAACGGCGAAGGAGTGAGGCCGTGGGACTGATCGGAGAGGTCCTGCTGCTGCCGTTCGCCCCGGTGCGCGGCAGCGGCTGGGTGATCAGACAGGTGCTGCGTGAGGCGGAACGCATCTACTACGACCCCTCCGCCGTGCGGGCCGAACTGGCGAGCCTGGAGGAGCAGTTGACCTCGGGCGAGATCGACGAGGAGGAGTTCGACCGGCGCGAGGACGAGCTCCTCGACCGGCTGGAGATCGGCCTGCGCGCAGGCTACGGGAACGGCGACGGGACGGCACGATGAACCGAGTGGGACTGGGCCTCGCGGTAGGGGCCGGATACGTCCTCGGACGGACGAAGAAGATGAAACTGGCGTTCGCCGTCGGCTCCCTCGTGGCCGGCAAGCGGATGCATCTGAGCCCGCGGGCCGTCGCGGACATGGTGTCCCAACAGCTCCAGAACAACCCGCAGATCAAGGAGATCGGGGAACAGCTGCGCGAGGACCTGCGCGGCGTCGGCGGGGCGGCCTCCGGCGCCCTGGTCGAGCGACGGCTCGACGCGCTCGCCGACCGGCTGCACGGACGCACCGCCGAGGTGCGCGAGCAGCTGTCGGGCGCGGTGCCGACGCCGGACCTCGGCGCGCAGGACGAGGAGCCCGACGAGGAGACCGAGGACACCGAGGACGAAGAGCCGCGCGCCGAGGACGAGGACCGCGAGTCCGACGAACCCGAGGGGCATGAGGAGTCCGAGGAAGCCGAGGAGGAATCCGAGGAGGAGCCCGAGGACGAGGAGCCGTCCGGGAAGGCGGCATCGAAGCGGGCCGCGCCGGAGAAGACCGCCAAGAAGGCGGCCAAGAAGGCCCCCGCGAAGAAGACGGCGGCGAAGAAGACCACCGCCGGCAGGACAGCGCCCAAGAAGGCCGCGGCGAAGCGGAGCGGGACCGGCAAGTCGACCACCAGGAAGACGGCCGGGGCTCGCGGAGCCGCCCGCAGCGGCCGGGCGCGTCAGTCGAAGGGCGGTGACGGGTGATGACCGAGACGCTCGGCTCCGCGGGCTCCGCGGCCCGCGGAGCAGCGAAGCAACCACTCGCCGGCGTGGCCCACAGCGAGGCCGCCGACCGGCTCAAGGCCGAACTCCAGGAGTACCTCGCCGCGCAGGCCCAGCGGATGCTGGTCGGCGCCGGCCGCAAACTCGGCGAGGCCACGGTCAAGCTGACCGATGTCGCCGAGGGGCGCAGCCCGGGGCTGGGCAAGCTCGCCCTCGAAGGCGGCCGCAAGCTCGCCGAAGGCAAGGGCCCACTGCGCACCGCGCTGGAGGTCGGCGCCGGACACGCCAAGGACAGCGTGGTCGGCGCGTTCAAGAAGCTCGGCGGCGGCAAGGGCAAACGCAAGGGCGGGGCGGGCAACAAGCCCACCGTCATCATCGAGTACGTCGACGTGGGCGTACCGCTGCGCACCGCCTACGACCAGTGGACCCAGTACCAGGACTTCAGCACCTTCGCGAAGGGCGTGAAGAGCGCGAACCGCGCCGACGACACGACCTCCGACTGGCAGCTGAAGGTCTTCTGGTCCAACCGCAGCTGGAAGGCGCAGACCACCGAGCAGGTGCCCGACGACCGGATCGCCTGGAAGTCGGAGGGCGCGAAGGGCACCACGAAGGGCGTCGTCTCCTTCCACCGGCTCGACGACAGCCTCACCCGCGTCCTGCTGGTCATCGAGTACTACCCCCAGGGCCTGTTCGAGAAGACCGGCAACCTCTGGCGCGCCCAGGGCCGCCGGGCCCGCCTCGACCTCAAGAACTACGTCCGCTTCGTCACCCTCAAGGGAGAGGCCGAGGACGGCTGGCGCGGCGAGATCCGCGACGGCGAGGTCGTCCGCAGCCATGAGGACGCGGTCGCGGAAGAGGAGGAGGACGAGGAGGAGTACGACGAGAACGAGGAGAACGGCGAGACCGGCGAGACCGGCGAGTACGCGGAGGACGAGGAGCCCGAGGACGCGTACGAGGAAGACGAAGGGGACGAGGACGAAGAGCGCGAGGACGAAGAGGAACCCGAGGACGCGTACGAGGAGGAGGACGAGTACGAGGACGAGACCGAGCCCGAGTACGCCGCCGGCGGGAGCCGACGATGACGATGTCCAGCCGGCTCCCCGAGCCCTACGGCCAGGGCAGCGGCGCCAACCTCGCCGACATCCTGGAAAGGGTGCTGGACAAGGGCATCGTCATCGCGGGCGACATCCGGATCAACCTGCTCGACATCGAACTCCTCACCATCAAGCTGCGCCTCATCGTCGCCTCGGTCGACAAGGCGAAGGAGATGGGCATCGACTGGTGGGAGGACGACCCGGCACTGTCCTCCGGTGCCCGCCGCAAAGAACTCGCCCGGGAAAACGCCGAGTTGCGCGAGCGTCTGGCCCAGCTGGAGTCCGCCGAGGAAGAGGAGGAGGCCCCATGACCGGCCTGCGCTACGTCTACGCCGTCTGCCGCCCCTTTCGCTCCGCGCTGCAGGCCCAGCTGTCCGGGGTCGCCGGGGCGCCGCCGAAGCAGCTGACGCACCACGGCCTGATCGCCGTCGTCAGTACGGTGCCGGAGGCGGACTTCGCCGAGGAGCCGCTGCGCGCCCACCTGGAGGACCTGGACTGGCTCACCGCGACGGCCCGCGCCCACCAGACCGTCATCGACGCGCTCACCGCCGTCACCACACCGCTGCCGTTGCGGCTGGCCACCGTCTTCCGGGACGACAGCGGCGTACGGACCATGATGGAGGCCCGCGAGGAGGACTTCCGCCGTGTGCTCGACCGGCTGGAGGGGCGGGTGGAGTGGGGCGTCAAGGTGTACGCCGAAACGGAGCCGACGGAGGCTGGGAAGCCCACCGAGCCCGCGAAGCCCACGGGACTCACGGAACCCGCGGAGGCCGGCCGGCCGGAGCCGAAGGCCGTGTCCGGTCGCGATTATCTGCGTCGGCGCCGTATGCAGACGCGGGCCCGCGAGGACGTGTGGCACAGGGCCGCCGCATTCGCCGGCCGACTTCACGAAAAGCTTTCCTCGTTCGCCGAGGATTCCCGGCTGCACGCCCCGCAGAACTCCGCGCTTTCCCGGGCGCCCGGGCAGAATGTGCTCAACGCCGCCTATCTGGTGCCGCGCGCGGATTCCGAGGAATTCGTGGAACTGGTCGACCGGGCCAAGGACGACGCCCCGGGAATCCGGGTCGAACTCACCGGGCCCTGGGCGGCCTATTCCTTCACGGGGGAGTTCGCGCAGGAGGAGCCGGAGGTGGGGTCGTGACCGCCGTCGAACGCCGTGAGATCGCCCTCGTCGACCTCCTCGACCGGCTGCTCGCCGGAGGCGTCGTCGTCACGGGGGACATCACCTTGCGCATCGCGGACGTCGACCTCGTCCGCATCGACCTGAACGCGCTGATCAGCTCCGTCAACGAGCAGGTCCCGTCACCCTGGGGGGAGTTGACATGACGTCACAGCACAACCGGACGTCACGCCACAACCGGCTGGACCTCGAACCCGACACCGTGGAGCGCGACCTCGTGAAGCTCGTCCTGACGGTCGTGGAGCTGCTGCGCCAGCTCATGGAGCGCCAGGCGCTGCGCCGCTTCGACGAGGGCGATCTGAGCGAGGAGCAGGAGGAACGGATCGGGCTGACGCTGATGCTGCTCGACGACCGTATGACCGAGCTGCGCGAGCGCTACGGACTGCGGCCCGAGGACCTGAACCTGGACCTCGGGCCGCTGGGACCGCTGCTTCCCAGGGAGTGAATTCAAGGAGTGAAATCAAGCTTCCCCGGGAGGGAATTCAACTCACCACCGATACCAGCGGCCCCTGCCGCCCGCGGTGGTCGTGCCACGCATGAGGAAGCCCAGGAGCCACACCACGAGAACCGCGATCGCGATCCACCACAGGGCCTTCAGCGCGAATCCGGCACCGAAGAGAATCAGAGCCAGTAGCAACACGAGCAGAATAGGAACCATAATCTGACCTCCTGTTCGCCGAGTTACCAGAAATTCGCGATTCAGGCTTCCTTACGGCACAGAATCTCCCCGTGCAGCACGCTGAACCAGCCGTCCTCCTGCCGTCCCCACTCCCGCCACGCCTGCGACACGGCCCGCAGCTGCTCGGCACTCGCGTGTCCGCCCTCCGTGGCCCGCTCGGCATACGCCGAGGCCAGCGTGCGATCCGCCCACAGGCCGCTCCACCAGGCCCGCTCGTCCGGCGTGGCGAAGGTCCAGGTGCTCGAGCCGGCCGTGACGTCCGTGAGCCCCGCCCGCAGCGCCCAGGACTTCAGCCGTCGCCCGGCGTCCGGTTCGCCGCCGTTGGCGCGGGCGACCCGGCGGTACAGGTCCAGCCAGTCGTCCATCCCCTGGGATGCGGGGTACCAGGTCATGGCCGCGTAGTCCGAGTCGCGGACCGCGATGAACCCGCCCGGCTTGGTGACCCGCCTCATCTCGCGCAGCGCCCCGACCGGATCGCCGACGTGCTGGAGCACCTGGTGGGCGTGGACCACACAGAACGTGTCGTCGGGGAAGTCCAGGGCGTGCACGTCCGCGACGGCGAACTCGATGTTCGCCAGACCCCGTCCGGCGGCCGTGGCCCGGGCCTGCTCCAGGATCTCCGGCGCCTGATCGACGCCGGTGACGTGCCCCTCGGGGACCAGGGCCGCCAGGTCGGCGGTGATCGTGCCCGGGCCGCAGCCGACGTCCAGGATCTTCATGTGCGGCTTCAGCGAGCCGAGCAGATAGGCCGCCGAGTTGGCGGCGGTGCGCCACGTGTGCGAACGCAGCACGGACTCGTGGTGCCCGTGCGTGTAGACGGCGGTCTCCTGTGCCTTCGACTGTGCCGACTGTGCCTGCGACATGGCCGTCCCCTCGTCTAGTCGTACCGGCTCACGGGGCTCACGGCCCCGCCGGGCGGTACTCGACACCGTACGCCCGCATGTCGAATGGTGAGACCTGCGTTTTACTATCTGGACTGACGGGGGATCAGGATCGGGATGCCGGCGAGCCGGGCAGCGGGCGGTAGACCGTCAGCGCCTCCGGCAGCTTCTCCAGCGTCACCTCGCCCCCCACCTCGGTGACTTCACCGTCGTACGCGAGGAGCGCGCCCGGTGTGACCCCCGACAGGTGCAGCCGGCCCACCTGGACCGCCGCATGGGCCGGCGAGCGGGTCAGCGGGCCCGCGACGGCGGCCGCGAGCAGGCGCAGGGCGGGTCGGCGGCCGCCGTGCACGACCCGTACGTCGAGCACGCCGTCCCCGAGGTCCAGACGCCGGGCGGGGGCGAGGCCCAGCCGGTGGTAGGTGCCGTTCCCGGCGAACAGCAGCCACAACGGGTGGGCGCGGCCGGCGACTTCGGCGTGCAGCGGGTGGCGGTCGCTGCGCAGGACGCGCAGGGCCGCGACCACGCCGGCCGGCCAGGCGCCGATCCTGGGCGAGATGCGGTCGCGCATGCGCACCAGCTCCGGATACACGCCCAGGCTGCAGGTGTTGAGAAACAGGCCGTGCTGTCCGTCGCAGGTGAACCGGCCCACGTCCACGCGCACGGCCTCGCCCCGCTGGAGGGCGCGGACCAGATCGCGTTCGTCCTCCACGCCGAGGTCATTGGCGAAGTGGTTCAGCGTGCCGCCGGGCAGCACCGCGAGGGGCAGACCGTGTCGCAGGGCCACCTCGGCGGCCGCGTTCACCGTGCCGTCGCCACCGCACACGCCGAGTACCCGCGCACGGGCCGCCGCCTTGTGCAACTCGGCGCGGGTATCGCCCGGTTCGCACTCGACGACCTCGGCGAGCGGCAGCGCGTCCAGCAGGGCGTGCACCCGGTCTGCCGAGCGCGCCCCCTTGTTGGCCACCACGACGAGCCCGGCTCCGTCCGGCAGCGCCGGAACGTCCGTACGGGGCCCGGCCGCTGGGATCAGCCGGTCACGCGTCGGCACGATGCCCCGCACCGCGAACGCCGCACCCGCGCCCAGGGCCGCGCCCGCCAGCACGTCGCTCGGGAAGTGCACGCCGGTGTACACGCGGGACAGCGCGACCGACCACGCGATCGGGGCCACCGCCAGGCCCCACGCCGGCGACTCCAGGGCGACACCGGTCGCGAACGCGGCCGCCGACGCGGCGTGACCAGAAGGGAACGAGGTGGTGATCGGCTGCCGCTTCAGCTGCCGGACCAGCGGTACGGGGTCCAGGACGGGGCGGGGGCGACGTACCGACCGTTTGCCGAGGGTGTTGATCGTCAGCGAGGCCAGGCTCAACGAGGCGAGACCCCGGGCAGCGGCCCGGCGCCCCCGTGGTGTGCGGCCGGCGGCGATCACGGCGGCCGTCGCGAACCACAGCACCCCGTGGTTCGCGCTCCGGCTCAGCCGTGGCAGGACCTGTTCCGCATACGGCCAGTTCCGTTCGGCGGCGAACTCGAACAGCCGGGAATCGAGGGCGAGGAGCCGGTTGCGCAGGGCATGCCGGCCGGGCTTCGGGACGGTGAGGTCGACGTCTGGGCTCATACAGGGCTGGGTACCCTGAAGTGGCCGATTCCTGTCCGGCCGACGGTGACCGACACACGGAGGAACCCGCACATGCGCCTGCTCCTCGTCCGCCACGGCCAGACCCCGACCAACGTGGACTATTTGCTGGACACGGCCGTCCCCGGCCCCGGCCTGACCGCACTCGGCGAACAGCAGGCCGCGGCTCTCCCCGAGGCGCTGGCCGACGAGGACATCGCGGCGATCTACGCCTCCACCCTGATCCGTACCCAGCTCACCGCCGCCCCGCTGGCCGCCGCGCGCGGGGTCGACGTGCTCGTACGTGACGGCATCCGTGAGGTGTCCGCGGGCGACCTGGAGATGCTGCCCGGTGACACGGAGGCCGGGCACGCCTACATGAAGACGGTGTTCGCCTGGGCGGCCGGTGACACGGGGCTGCGCATGCCGGGTGGCGAGAGCGGGGCGGAGGTGCTGGCGCGCTATGACGCCGTGGTGGCGGAGGCCGCCGACAGTGGGGCCGGGGTCGTCGCGATGGTCAGCCACGGCGCGGCGATCCGTATGTGGACGGCGGCGCGGGTGGCCAACGTCGACGTCGCCTTCGCCGCCGCACGTCCGCTCGACAACACCGGTGTGGTGATCCTGGAGGGGGCGCCGTCCGAGGGGTGGAAGGCGTTGACGTGGGCGGGGGCCGTGGTGGCTCCGGCGGGGGAGGGTGGGCCGACGGGGCGGCCGGTGGACGCCGAGTAGGGTGCGCGCGGAGGGATCTCGCCCCCGCCGCCCCTACCCTTCCCGTCCTTGAAGGGGCTCCGCCCCTTCCACCCCGCCAGGGGGCTCCGCCCCCTGGACCCCCGTCGGCCCTGAACGGGCCTCGTCCTCAAACTCCCCCAGAGGGGGCACCCCCAGACGGGCTGAAATGCACGGACCGGCGTTGAGAAGCGAAGCTCCCAGCGGATGTGGGGTCCGTGTGTGCCGAATATGCGTTTGCCTGGTACCGGCGGCGGACCGCACAATGCGGCCCCATGGGACATCTGGAAGCCGCGCACCTCGAGTACTACCTCCCCGACGGGAGGGCGTTGCTCGGCGACGTGTCCTTCCGGGTGGGGGAGGGCGCCGCTGTGGCGCTCGTCGGGCCCAATGGCGCGGGCAAGACGACCCTGCTGCGGCTGATCTCCGGGGAACTGAAACCGCACGGCGGCACCGTCACCGTCAGTGGCGGCCTCGGCGTGATGAGGCAGTTCGTGGGATCCGTACGGGACGAGACGACCGTACGGGACCTGCTCGTGTCGGTCGCGCCGCCCCGCATCCGCGAGGCCGCCCAAGCCGTGGACGCCGCCGAGCACGCCATGATGACCGTCGACGACGAGGCCGCCCAGCTCAAGTACGCGCAGGCGCTCTCCGACTGGGCCGAGGCGCGCGGGTACGAGGCCGAGACGCTGTGGGACATGTGCACCATGGCCGCGCTCGGCGTGCCGTACGAGAAGGCGCAGTGGCGGCAGGTGCGGACCCTGTCGGGCGGCGAGCAGAAGCGGCTGGTGCTGGAGGCGCTGCTGCGCGGCACCGACGAGGTGCTGCTGCTCGACGAGCCCGACAACTACCTCGACGTACCCGGCAAGCGGTGGCTGGAGGAGCGGCTGAAGGAGACCCGCAAGACGGTCCTGTTCGTCTCCCACGACCGTGAACTCCTCGCCCGTGCCGCCGAGAAGATCGTGTCGGTGGAGCCTTCGCCGGCGGGAGCGGACGCCTGGGTGCACGGCGGTGGCTTCGCGACCTACCACGAGGCCAGGCAGGCCCGGTTCGCCCGCTTCGAGGAGTTGCGCAAGCGCTGGGACGAGAAACACGCCCAGCTGAAGAAGCTGGTGCTGACACTCCGTCAAGCCGCCGAGAACAGCCCCGACATGGCCTCCCGCTACCGGGCCGCCCAGACCCGGCTGCGCAAGTTCGAAGAGGCGGGACCGCCGCCGGAGCCGCCGCGCGAGCAGGACATCAGGATGCGGCTGAAGGGCGGCCGTACCGGGGTGAGGGCCGTCACCTGCGAGGGACTCGAACTCACGGGGCTGATGAAGCCGTTCTCCCTGGAGGTCTTCTACGGCGAACGCGTCGCCGTCCTCGGCTCCAACGGCTCCGGCAAGTCGCACTTCCTGCGCCTGCTGGCCGGCGAGAACGTGACACACACGGGGGAGTGGAAGCTGGGTGCGCGCGTCGTGCCCGGTCACTTCGCGCAGACGCACGCGCACCCCGAGCTGATGGGCCGGACCCTCCTCGACATTCTGTGGAAGGAGCACGCCCAGGACCGGGGCGCCGCGATGTCCCGGTTGCGGCGTTACGAGCTCACCCATCAGGCCGAGCAGACCTTCGACCGCCTCTCCGGCGGCCAGCAGGCCCGGTTCCAGATCCTCCTGCTGGAGCTGGAGGGGGTCACGGCCCTGCTCCTCGACGAGCCGACCGACAACCTCGACCTGGAGTCCGCGGAGGCGCTCCAGGAGGGGCTGGAGGCCTTCGAGGGCACGGTGCTGGCGGTCACGCACGACCGCTGGTTCGCGCGGTCCTTCGACCGGTACCTGGTCTTCGGCAGCGACGGCCGGGTGCGGGAGACGCCGGAGCCGGTGTGGGACGAGCGGAGGGTGGAACGGGCGCGATAGTTTTCGCCCCCGCCGCCCCTACCCGTCCCTGGGGGCCTGCGGCCCCCAGACCCCCGCTTCGGCCCTGAAGGGGCCTCGTCCTCAAACGCCGGACGGGCTGGATGATGCTGGCCGGCGCTGAGAGGTGAGGCCCCCTCGTCTTCGAATGCCGGGCGGGCTGAAAAACTCAGCCCCTCCGGCGTTTGAGGAGCGGGGGTCCAGGGGGCGGAGCCCCCTGGCGGGGTCGAAGGGGCGGAGCCCCTTCAAGGACGGGAGGGGTAGGGGCGGCGGGGGCGAGGAAGCTCCCGGCCCCGCCACGACGGCCGGTCACGTCCAGCGCAACAGTGCTCCCAGCCCACCCGCCGGCTCCGTGCCCGGATCCGCCGGTGTGACGGACAGGGCCGCGGCCCCCGTCGCGACCGCGCAGCGGATCAGCGCGTCATCCGCGCGAGCCGCCCAGGATCGCTGTTCGCCGAGAACCTTCAGATCTGTACGGCGTACCGCCACCTGGTCCGGATCCTCGCCGATCCACACCTCACGGTGCGCGTCGGGCCCGTCCGGGCGGATCAGGAGCTCGTCGATACGGTGCTCCCGAGCGGCCTCGATCAGCGCGGGCACCCCCTCCACCGCGGCGGAGCGCCCGTCGGGATCCGGCGCGCGGGCCGCCAGGAACCGCTCCAGCTCACGCTCCGCCCGCTGCCGGACATGGTCCTCGCGCGCGTGTTCGACATCCTCGTCGAGCAGCCTGCTGCCGGTGCCGTGCGGGGCCTCGACCACGAGGTCGTGCAGCCGCTGCGGCAGCCGTTCGTGCACGGTCCGCCGCTCCCGGTCGTCACCCACGAGGATCAGCAGGTCGGCACGGGTCTCCTCCTGGCAGACGGTGAGCGCGTCGGCGATCTCGGCCGCGTTGTGCTCCCAGGTGTTCTCCACCTTGAGCTGGAAGTGCCGCTCGGACCAGTCGACCGTGCTCGTCCGGTGGATCGGATGCTGCCGGCCGGTGACCGAACCGACGTCCTGACGCCCCAGCGCGGTGCGCAGCTCGAAGGCGGCGCCCCTGCGATCGACGTAGGCCACCACGCAGACCGGGTCCTCTCCCGCCAGCTCCAGCAGCGGCGCGGTGTGCGGCAGCGGCGCCCAATGGGCGCTGTCGCGCAGCGGGGGGCGGGCCAGCGGCGGATCCAGGACCACCTCACCCGCTCGGGCGAAGACCGCACGTCCATGAGGCTCGGAGGAGTGCTCCAGCTCCTCCAGCGCGTTCCGTACGGCCCGGCAGGTCGCGTCGTCGGCGCCCTGCTCGGCCAGTTCCCGGGAGAGGGCCTGGGCGGTCAGCCGGCGCTCATGCGGTGTGTCCTCCGTGTGCCGGGAAGTGTCCACGTACACGGAGGCCCAAGGCCCGGAGTGTTCGTACAGTGGATGCAGAAAGGCGAGATCCATGGTCTCTCCCGTACGCCGCTCGGGGGCTGTGTGCTCGACGGGCGGGTACCCGGACCGCATGAATGAACACGACGAGCGGGGCACCACCATGACCGGAGTCGACCCCGGCCGGCTGGACGACCAACAGCTCATGAAAGAGCTGGAGACCATCCACCGGACGCGCCACGACACGCTGCTGTACGGCTCGAACGACGCGCTGCGGGCCCACAACGAACGCATGGCGCAGCTGGAGGGCGAGTACCTGCGCCGCAACCCACGCCGCACCGTGGCAGCGGGCCGAACCCGAGAGGGCGCGCGCGACCGCGGCGCGGGCAGCCCGGAGCCCACGGTCCCGCCGGTGTGAGCCGCAGCGGGGCCGCCCGTAGACGGGACGAGGTCGGGCCGCAGCCCAGCCTCGTCGTTCGCCTGCTCAGCAGTGCACCGGCGATCGGCCCCAGTGCCGGTGGGCCGACAGCGCCGAGGTGAAGGCGCGGAGGAAGTCCTCGCTCGCCGGGCCCGGGGACGTGTCCGTCACCACGCCCTGGTCGGTCACCGTGTGGTGGAACTCGGCGGACAGGCGCAGACCCTCCGGCTTCAGGGAGGAGAGGACCCCCACGCCCGAGCCGAGCGCGCCGACCGGCTTGCCGTGCCGGTAGGCGTCCCGTACGAAGCGCATCGCGTCCTGGTCGGCGGCCGTGGCCGGGGTGCCGACGGGGCCGCCGGGCAGCAGTACGGCGTCGTACAGCACGGAGGCGACGGTCGGCAGCGCGCGGTCCACCGCAAGCCGGTCACCGTTGGCACCAGCGACCGTGCCGTCCGTCGGTGCCAGTACCTCGACGACGGCGCCCTCGGCCGTGAGTGCCTCACGCGCCGACGCGACCTGGGCGGTGTCGACGCCGTCGGCGACGAGTACCGCGACCTGCCGGGTGCGGATCGAGCCGTCGCCGCGCAGCGACTCCAGGCTCAGCGCGGGGGAGGACAGCTTGTCCGCGGCCTCGGTCCCGGACGGTTCGGGCACCCCGATGCCGCGTGCCACCTCGACCGCCAACTCGCCGTTCACCTGGGCGAGATGCTCGACCGTACGGGCCCGCACCGCCTTCGCCCCGACCTTGCCGAGCTCGAACCGGAACGCGGCGACGATGTGCTGCTTCTCCCAGTCCGCCATGCTGTTCCAGAACATCGCCGGCTGGCTGTAGTGATCCTGGAAACTCGGGCTGCGGCGGCGGATCTTGGCACCGTCGACACGTTCCGCGTAGTGCGTGTACGCGTGCCCGTCGACACCGGCGTGCGCGGGGCAGCCGCCGCCGAGGGAGTTCGGGAAGTAGTTCGTGCCCCGGTGGATGGCGCTCTGGTGGTGGCCGTCGCGCTGGTTGGTGCGGACAGGCGCCACCGGGCGGTTCACCGGCAGCTGCGCGAAGTTGGGACCACCCAGCCGGGTCAACTGCGTGTCCAGGTAGGAGAAGTTGCGGGCCTGGAGCAGCGGGTCGTTGGTGAAGTCGATACCGGGGACGACGTTCGCCGTGTGGAACGCGACCTGTTCGGTCTCCGCGAAGAAATTCTCCGGGTTGCGGTTCAGCACCATCCGGCCGATCGGCCGCACCGGCACCTGCTCCTCCGGGATGACCTTCGTGGCGTCGAGCAGATCGAAGTCGAACGCGAACTCGTCCTCCTCCGGCACGAGTTGGACACCCAGTTCCCACTCCGGGTACTCGCCCGCCTCGATCGCGTCCCACAGATCACGCCGGTTGAAGTCCGGGTCACGGCCCTGGCACTCCTGCGCCTCGTCCCACACCAGCGAGTGCACGCCGAGCTTCGGCTTCCAGTGGAACTTGACGAAGGTGCCCTTCCCGTCGGCGTTCACGAACCGGAAGGTGTGCACGCCGAAGCCCTGCATCATGCGGTAGCTGCGCGGGATCGCCCGGTCCGACATCAGCCACATGATCGCGTGCAGCGTCTCCGGCTGAAGCGACACGAAGTCCCACAGGGTGTCGTGCGCGGAGGCGCCGGTCGGGATGTCGTTGTGCGGCTCCGGCTTCACCGCGTGCACGAAGTCGGGGAACTTGATGCCGTCCTGGATGAAGAAGACCGGGAAGTTGTTGCCGACCAGGTCGTAATTCCCCTCCGACGTATAGAACTTGGTCGCGAAGCCGCGCACGTCCCGCACGGTGTCCGCCGACCCCTTCGGCCCCTGCACGGTGGAGAACCGCACGAAGACCGGGGTCTGCACGGACGGATCCTGGAGGAAGGCCGCGCGTGTGAACTCCTCGCAGCTCTCGTACGGTTCGAAGTAGCCGTACGCTCCCGCGCCCCGCGCATGCACCACCCGTTCCGGGATCCGCTCGTGGTCGAAGTGGGTGAGCTTCTCCCGGAAGTGGAAGTCCTCCATCAGCGTCGGCCCGCGCTCGCCGGCGGCCAGGGAGTCGTCGGTGTGGTCGACCTCCACACCCTGGTCGGTGGTGAGCGGCCCGACGGTCGGGTCGTCGGCCCGGAAGGTCTCCCTCTGCTCCTGCTTGCGGTCTCCCATCAGGCTGCCTCCTCGGACTCCTTGGCGAACACGTCGAGGAACGTCTCGCAGAACGCCTTCAGGTCGTCCGGCCTACGGCTGGTGACCAGCTTGTTGGGGCCGTGGTCGCAGATGCGCACCTGCTCGTCGACCCAGGTGCCGCCCGCGTTGCGGATGTCGGTCTGCAGACTCGGCCAGGAGGTCAGCACCCGGCCGCGTACGACGTCCGCCTCCACCAGCGTCCACGCCGCGTGGCAGATCGAGGCGACCGGCCGGCCCTGCTCGAAGAAGTCCCGCACGAACGCGACGGCCTTGCGGTTCATCCGCAGATAGTCCGGGTTGGCGACCCCGCCCGGCAGTACGAGCCCGCCGAAGGAGTCGGCCGACGTCTCGCCGACGACCTCCTGCACGGGGAACTTGTCCGCCTTGTCGAGATGGTGGAACGCCTGGATCGTGCCCGGCTTCGTCGACACGAGTACCGGCTCGTGCCCCGCGTCCACCGCCGCCTGCCACGGATCGGTCAGCTCGACCTGCTCGACGCCCTCGGGTGCGGTCAGAAATGCGATACGCATGATGTCTCAACGTCCTTCCGTGCCTGTGAGTGGGCCTGAGCGGGCCCGAGTGGGCCCAAGTGGGCCTTGGGGCCGACCGGGCGCTCTCGCTCCGTCGAGCGGCCGCAGACATACGGAGCCGCGGTCCTGCGGCCGTACTGCCCTGCTGCAGGACCGCACGGCCGCAGGAGCACCGGGCGACGCCGTGCCGCAGCGCAACGGGGACCGCAAGGGCCTCAGCGGCCCGGCCTCGGCCCCGTCTCACGGGCCTCACCAGTCACTGGTCACTCGGCACACGTCACTCGGCACACGTCAGTCGTCCGGAGTGGCCCGGCTGATCTCGGCCAGTGCGGATTCGGGGTCCTGGGTCTCGGCCAGGTCGCCGAGGCTGACCACGCCGACCGGCAGGCCGTTCTCCACGACCGGCAGCCGCCGTACCGCGTGCTCGCGCATCAGGGAGACCGCGACGGACACGCGCTCGCCCGGGTCGATCACCACCGGGTCCCGGGTGCAGACCGACTCGGCGCTCACCGTCAGCGGATCGGCGCCGTCCGCGACCGCCCGCACCGTGATGTCACGGTCGGTGAGCACACCCACGACCTGCTGTCCGTCGGCCACCACCACATCGCCGATGTCCTGCGCGCGCATCAGCTGCGCGGCCTCGACGAGCGAGGCGTCCGGACGGACCGCGACCACCCCCGGAGTCATGACTTCCCTCACGAAATCAGCCATCACTGGGTCCTCCTGCGTTCCCCGGCCGGTATGGGCGCCGCGGCCGCCTCGACGTGACCCCGCCCGCAGTACCCACCGGCCGGGCCGCTATGCGTTCCTGCGCCGCGTGGACCGCTCGGCCCCGGTCAGCGCCTCGGCCAGTTCCTGCACGTTGGCGTAGCGCGACGAGCGCGGCAGCTGCTCCAACGACTCGACCAGGGCGTCGGGCGCGTACCCGCGGCGCAGCGCGACGATCAGCTCCCGTGGGGTCGCCGGGAAGGAGGTACGGCCCAGAATCCGGGCCAGCTCCAGCCGGACCGTCGCCAGGGACGCCGCCGACGGCCCAGGCCACCCCACCGGCCCGTGCGCGACCTGCGGATCGTCCTCGGCGGACGGCTCCGGGTCGTGCCACTCCTCGGTCCGCGTGGGGTGCCCGGACCGCAGCAGCCCTTGCAGTTCGTGCTTCATCTCGTCGTCACGGTGAACGCTCAGCCGGTCACTGCCTCGCTGCATGACTCCCTCCAGATCTTCGGCGGTGCGCACCGCGTACCCGCGCTCCGGGGGCCGACACAGGGTTTGCACCCCGGAAAGAGGGAGACCCGGCTCTCACCCCCCGCACGTTCTGGGGAAGGACCAGGCCATGGCGCTGCTAGCTGTGCTGCTTCCGCTTCTCATGCTCGGCGTGGTGCTGGCGCTGGGGCGGTACGAGGAGTTGCTGTTGCCGAAGGAACAGGACGAGCAGGCGGCGGAGAGGGCGAAGCGGGCGGCGCTGGGGCACTGAGCGCCGGGCGGCCACCGCTCTCAGGAGTTGATCAGGCGCGCCGTGCGGAGAGTGTCGGGGTGGTTCGCGCCGAGGGCGCGCAGCTGGTGGGAGTACACGACGGCCAGGAGACTCCGGGCTGCGGGGGTGTCGCCGTTCTCGGCGCGGGCCTGAGCCAGATAGGTGCCGGCCCACAGGGTGTGCTGGTGGTCCGCGCCAAGCGCCTGGCTCCATGCCAGGTACAGCTGCTGCAACCGGCCCAGGGCGGTTCCTGTGTCACCGTGGTCGGACAGGCGCCGGCAGGCATCCAGGGCAGCGAGGCGCGCACCGGCAGAGGCGAGGTCGGTGGGCTCGATGGCCAGGAGATGGGGCAGTACACCGGCCCAGCGGGGCCAGGCGGCGGGATCCGAGGCACTGCCGGGGGCCGCGGCTTCCAGCAGCTGGCTCGCGTAATGGGCGGCTCGGCCGCGCTCCCCGGCTGTGAGTCCCTCGCGCAAGGCGACGATGGTCGAAGGCCGCAGTTGCAGGTGGTCGGACGAGAACTCGGCCAGGTCGAATTCGGACAGTGCCGACAGCACACGAGTCCTGGTCAGCCGGTCGGTCAGCAGGCGTGCGCCGGGAGGTGCGAAGGGCGGCTTCGCCAGCGTGTTGATCGGGAAGGGCTCAGGCGCCAACAGCACGCAGGCGTTCAGCAGATCGGCGGCCTCGGGGTCCGTCCTGCGCAGGCGGGCCGCATTCCGCTGGATCCTCGTGAACGGCTGCTGCTCCGACGACGGCTCGCTCGGCGATCTGGCTTCCAAGGCCTCGACGGCTTGGACCAAGGCCTGCGGCAGGTCGTCGGCGGACTGCGCGAGCCGGCCGGCCTCGGCCGGCGGTAGGTAGGGCGCGTGGTTCCGCAAGAAGGTCAGCGACTCGTCGCGGGTGAGCCCGGGGACGTCGAGTCGCTGGGTCGTGCGGGGCCACCGCTGGCTGCGGGACGTGATCAGCACATGTCCGTTTCCGGTCGGCAAGAGGTCGGCCAGATCGGCGTAGCTCTCGGCACCGTCGAAGACGATCAGCCAGGGCCCCGTACCTCGCAGACGCGACCGCAAGGCCCGACCCACGAACTCGCGCGGGCTTGCGAAATCGACGGGGCCGCTCAGGTCGTCGTCGAGGGGGAAGGCCAGCGTGGCGAGCTGGTGGGTGATCGACACGGCACCCTGCGCGTCCACCCACCACGCCAGCTCGTACTGCAACCGGTAGCGATGGGCGTACTGGACGGCCAGCTCGCTCTTGCCCACCCCACCGGGGCCGACCAGCGCCACGGGCCGACCGTCCGCCAGCAGGGTGTGGATGTCACCCAGCAGCACTTCCCGGCCCACGAACCGAGGATTCACCTCGGGCAGGTTCGACACGGGGGGCCACTCGTCGGGCGGCGAGGGGCGCGCGGACGCCACCGCGTCCAACAGCACCTGGCGGGCCTTCGCCTTGGCCAGCCCGAACAGGGCCGGTGCCTCGAACAACGCCTGCGCCACATAGGGCCGCAGCAGCGGAGACGGCCCGACGGCCCCGACCCGTATCGGAATCAGCCTTCCCCTGCTTCGGTTCATCAGCGCCTGCCATCCGTGCGCCGACCACCCGTCGGGGCCGAAGTAGTCGGTCGAGAACAGGGCCACCGTCACGCCGCGTGCCAGGTATCCGTTCATGCGCTGCATCAGGTCGTCCCCGGCGTTCAAACGCCAGACGGCCGGCTCCACCCGGTACCCCGCCTCCTCCAGCTGCCGGGTCACCCACTGGGCCCACTCCCGATCCGCCTCGGCATGACTGACGAAGATCCGCCCGCCCGCGGCGGGCTCCGCGCCCAGCTGTGTCACCCCGGCCTCGGACGGGGTGGCGAAGGCTTCGCCCGCATACGGAACCGTCGCCCGCTCCGGCGGCTCCCCGGTCAACGCCGCGGCGAAGTCGCGCGGTTGCCCGTAGCGGGATTCCAGGCGCTCCGAGACGCGCTCGCGGACCAGGGCGCGGACCTCGCTGACGTCGTCGCTGTACTGGGCGTTGAGGAGAGCCTCCCGAACCTCGGGCAGGAACTCGAAGCAGGGTTCCGCCGGTTCCGCGACGTCGGCCGTGCGGTGCAGCAGCCCGCCCAGGAACACCTCGGCCAGTTCGCTGCGGCCGGGGCCGCCCAGCATGGCCTGCTGCACGAGCCGGGCCACGGGCAGGGTGACGGTGGAGAGCGCGGAGAGATAGCCCGCCAGCTGCCAGGAGGTAGGGGACGACGACGACCGGAACCGGTGGATCAGCTCCTCCGTCGCCGGTGGTGGTGCGTTCTGCGCCTGGGCGACACGGTCGCCGCGGCCCGGCGTCGGGCACTGCGTCAGCAGCATGGCAGCCGTCCACGTCCAGCGGCCGCTGCCCGCGGTCATATCGGCCCACGCCCGCAATGACCGTGGCCTGAAGTCGACGACCGGTACCGGCAGACCGAGCCGTCGGCGGGGGGCCGTGCGGTCGGGGAGTACGACGCCCCAGCGGGCGTTGGGGGCGCCGGGCTGGGGGATGTGCAGGGAGGCCGGCGTCGGTGTGGCGCCCCCGCGGTTCCACAGCGGGGCGGGGAGCAGGTGGGCCACGGCGACCTGGGAGCGGTGGGCCCAGTCGAGGAGGAGGCGCTCGGCCGCGCCGGTGTGCCAGACGGAGCCGACGGTGTCGCTGACGACCACGATCAGCTGGTGCCCCGTCGGCTCCACGATCTCCAGATGGTGCCGTGGCGGCCGGCCCACCGAGGGATGAGGACGCAGTTCGACCGCGGAGCCGTCCTCGGTGCCGGACAGGTTCCAGCGACGGATGTCGCGGAACGCCCCCAGGCGGGCCAGACCCTGTTCGAGCTCGCGGACCTCGCTCCGCCACAGCGTCATCGACGGACCGGTGTCGACGACCAGTGTGACGGTGAGCCAGCGGCTGGGCTCGGGCCGCAGCACCGGCACCATGATGTTCTCGTCGACGAGCCGGGCGACGGTGGCCTCTTCGTCGAGTTCGAACGCCGTGGCCGAAGGCACCTTGCGGGTGAGGGGTTTGAGCGCCCGGGCCAGCTCGAGGGAGTGGGGCAGCGCCGCCTCAGCGGGCACGCGGACGGGGGCGGCCAGCGATTCGGCCGGACCGGCCGGACGCGCGCTGCGCACGTGCAGGGCTGCTCGGGGCAGCGCGGGCGGCGATAAGTCAGGAGGTACGAGGTCCTCGGCCGGGGGTCCCGGTGCGTCGTCCGCCGGGGGCGTCGGCGGCTCGGCTGCGGGCGGGGTGGCCGGACGGTCGGGGTCCGGGGCGGCGGGCGGGGTGTCGCCGTCGCTGTCACCGCCGCCGGGGTCGGAGGCGGCGCTGTCCGTCCTCTCGTACGGCCGCGGCTCACCGGGCAGGACGTACTGGGCCAGCCACAGGACGTCCGCGAGTTCATCGGCGCCGGCCTCGTCGACGCCGCCTTCCCGCAGGAGATCCAGCAGGCAGCTGATCACGTGGCATCCGGCCCGCTGAGCGGCTGCAGGGTTGCCTGGACCAGGTGCTCGACATCCTCCGGAGCGGTCCACGCGCCGGCCAGGCGCAGTTGCACCGCGTTGAGCAGCTGGTCCGTGCCCAGCTCACCTCGTTCGCGCCGCTTCAGGAACGAACTGATCAGGCCTTCCCGACCGACGGCCGCGGCCGCAGCCTCCGCGCCGATGCGCTGCTCGATGATGCGCCGGAGTTTGTCCTCGCTGGGCCGCCCGATGGTGAGCCTGATGCACCGCCGCAGGAACGCCGGAGGGAACTCCCGTTCGCCATTGCTCGTCAGAACCACCACCGGAAAGGCCTGACACTGCACCCGGCCCGCGCGGATCCGCGCCCGGGACCCCGGATCGTCGGTGCCCACGGTCACGACCGGCTGGTGCTCGGCCAGCCGGGCCAGTTCCGGGATCTCGTACCGCCCCTCGTCCAGGACGGTGAGCAGGTCGCCCGGCAGGTCGATGTCGCACTTGTCGATCTCGTCGACGAGCAGCACACGTGGCTGTTCGGAAGGCAGGAACGCCGTACCCAGCGGGCCGAGTTGGAGATAACGGCCGATACCGTCACCGGACTGCTCCAGCGGAGCGCCGGCCGTCGTGGCGGGCGAGTCGGCGTGCAGCCGCTGGAGGTTGGCGTCCTCCAGGCGGCGCAACGCGTCATAGCGGTACAGGCCGTCGCGGAGCGTGGCGCGAGAGGTGATCGGCCAGCGCAGCACCGGTCCGAGCCCGAGATCCTGCGCGATGCTGTACGCCAGCGTCGACTTGCCCACGCCGGGTACGCCCGTGACGAGGAGTGGACGCCGTAGATGAAGGGCGGTGTTGACGAGATCGATCTCGGTGTCTTCGGCGATGTAGCCCGCCCCGCGCCGACGTTCCGCCGCGTGCCGCTCGTCGTCGAGCGACGGGACGCGGTACTCCGGGTCGACCTCGCCGTCGAACGTGCGCCAGGGCGGGCGGAGCCGGGCCAGCCGGTCGAGGCGTTCGCCGGGTGACTCGGCCGGCGTTCCCTTGTAGATCCACCAGTCCTTCACGGCACCTCCGGTCGGTCCCGGCGGCCTGCCGGGCTGATCACTGGTCATGGTCAGGCGATGAGGTTCGCGTCGCTCAGCGGCTGCGGGGTCATCGAGTGGTCGGGGTCGTCCCACAACAGGACCACACTCGACCGCTCCCGAGCGGGACGCTTGCGGTCTCTGCGCAACTTCCAGACGAGCAAGGGGAGTTGCGAGGCGTCACCGATCTCCAGCAGGCCCCGGAGGGGAGGCACCGAGGGATCGTTGCGATGCTCCTCACGCTGCCAGACAACCACCGGCATGGCGGCGTCCAGGGCGGCCGCCACACCGTGCTGGGCCTGCTTCATCGACACCGCGACGCCGACGGGATGGTCCGTCTCGGACCACTCGCCGACGAGGTCGTCCAGGCAGTCGGCGTGCTCGTCCTCGACCCACACCATGGCGCGTTCGTCCCCGCCGCCCTGCCGGGTCAGCCACCTCCACCGGCCGGCCCAACGCCCGGCCAGATCGACGCCCCGGCGCTGGTCCAGGCAGCGGACCACGACCTCGTACATCTTGCCGAGCACACGCTCCTCCCGCCGCAGGCGCACCAGCCACTGATCGAACGCCTCCTCCAGCAGCCTGTCCGAGACGGCGAACTCGATCCGCTGCAAGCGCGGCGCGGCGGCGCGGCCCCCGATGCCGAACGCCTCGGCCAGATCCCGCATGCAGTTCTCGAGGAGCAGGCGTACACCCTCCAGGTCCGCCGTGAGCGAGGCCGAGGAGGGCGGCGGTTGCAGACGCCGGGGGCGTCTGCCGTCCATGGTGCGCAGCCAGACCTCCGCGTAGAACACGTCCGGCCGCTGCGCGTGTTCGACGAGCCGCACGGTCAGCGTGGCCTCGGTGCGTTCGATCCGCGGCGTCGGCGGCGGGGGCAGGCTGTGGTGGCTCACGAAGTGGTCGGCCCACGCATGCAGCCGCCGGGCGCGCAGCCGGTCGGCGGGACTCTCTCCGGCGGCGTAGCCCACCGCCAGCGCATGCGCGAAGGTGACCGGCTTCGGCAGCGTGCCCGGCACATGGCGGCGCCGGCCGAGGTCCCACGCCCAGTCGTACAGGTCGCCGTCCGGCAGGTGGAACGGGGCGGCGGCCTGGCTCGTGCTTCCCGCCGCTCCGAAGGACCACTGGTAGGCCTGCTCGGCCCAGCCTTCGGGGGCCACTCCGCCGAGCAGGTGGGCCAGCTGCCGCCAGTCGGTCTCGTCCAGGCCGCCCGACTCCGTCGCCGCCCCGCCGACCGGGGGCGCGTCCGGCTCCGTCGTGTCGCTCGATCCACTCGCGTCGTCGAGCACCAGCGGCGGCCGGGGAGCGTACACCGGGATCGGCCCGATCTCCGGCTCGATCCGGTACGGCTGCTTCCACATGTACCGGACGAGCTCCTCGATACCCGCCGCGTCGAGCGTGGCCACATCGAAGCGGCTCATCCTCGGCGCGCCGAAGAACCCCGGCAGTTCGTGCGCGCTCCGCCCCGGCAGGACGACCAACAGCACCTTCTCGAACCACGTCTTGTGGTTCTCGTAGATCCAGGTGCGCAGCAACCGGGCTTCCCAGGCGACCCCGAGCCCCGCACCGTCCTGCTCCTCGTGCTCGGCGCGGAGCTTGTACTTGGGGGAGGCGATGACCAGCGTGTAATCGGCCTCGGCACACTGCTGTTCCATCCAGTGCGCCCAGTCCTGAGGTCTGGCGCCCGCGTACATGTCGAGCTGCGCGTCCACCCCGCCCTTCTTGCGCAGCAGTTCGTACAGCGTCTCGACCTGTTCGATGTGGGCGTCGTCGTCATGGGCGTACGAGATGAACACCCGCGGCCTACGCTGTTCCGCCGCCGCGTCCGCCCCGTGCCCCATCCCCCGAGCCCCCTTCCACGCAGGTGCTCAGGGTAGACGGTCGAGGCAGGTGGACGCGCCGGTCCGCCGTGTCGCCCGCAGGTACTTCAGCGGTGCTTCTTCTCCCGCCCCGGCAAGAACTCCTGCACCTTCGCCTTGAACCCCTGCCGGACCATCGACCCCCGGTCGGCGTCCCCCTTCAGGATCGACTCCGCCGTCGCCTCCATCTGCTCCCACGTGGCATGCGGCGGGATCGGCGGTACGGCGGGGTCGGTGAGGAACTCGATCACCGCGGGGCCGTCCGCCTCCAGGCCCGCGCGCCAGCCCGCCTCGACGTCCTCGGGCTTCTCCACGCGGATGCCGGTCAGGCCGAGGGAGCGGGCGAAGGCGGCGTACTGGACGTCCGGGAGTTCCTGGGAGGGAAGGAAGGACGGGGCGCCCTCCATGGCGCGCATCTCCCAGGTGACCTGATTGAGGTCGTGGTTGTTCCAGATGCCGACGACCAGGCGCGGGTCCTCCCACAGGTCCTTGTACTTCGCCGCCGTGATCAGCTCCGCCATGCCGTTCATCTGCATGGCGCCGTCCCCGACCAACGCGATCGCCGGCCGGTCCGGGTGCGCGAACTTGGCGCCGATCGCGTACGGCACCCCGCAGCCCATCGTCGCCAGCGTCCCCGACAGCGACGAGCGCATGCCGACGCGCATCGTCAGGTGGCGGGCGTACCAGTTGGCCGCCGACCCCGAGTCGGAGCTGATGATGGCGTTGCCGGGGAGGAGCGGGTCCAGGGCGCGAGCGACGTACTCCGGGTTGATCGGGTGGGCCGACAGGTTCGCCCGTCGTTCCATGACCTCGTGCCAGGTCGTCACGTTGTCGCACACCGTGTCGTACCACTCGCGGCCGCGCTCGGCGGAGTCGATCAGTGGGATCAGCCGCTCCAGCGTCGCCCTCGCATCGCCGACGAGATTCACCTCGTACGGATAGCGCATCCCGACCATGTGCGGGTCGATGTCGATCTGCACGCCCCGTGCCTTGTCGAAGTCCGGCAGGAACTGCGTGTACGGGAAGGAGGACCCGATGGTCAGCAGGGTGTCGCAGTCCCGCATCAGTTCGTACGAGGGGCGGGTGCCCAGCAGGCCTATCGAGCCGGTGACGTACGGCAGTTCGTCGCTCAGGGCGTCCTTGCCGAGCAGCGCCTTGGCCACGCCGGCGCCGAGCAGTTCGGCGATCTGCTCCACCTCGGCCCGTGCGCCGGACGCGCCCTGGCCGATCAGGATCGCCACCTTGTCACCGGTGTTGAGGATGTCGGCCGCCCGGCGGATCGAGTCGTCCGAGGGGACCGCCGTCCAACTGCTGCGGTCCAGGCTGGAGGGCACCATCTTGAACTCGTGCGTCGGCGGCGAGTAGTCGAGCTCCTGCACGTCGCCGGGGATGATGATCGCCGTGGGGGCGCGGCGCGCGTACGCGGTGCGGATCGCCCGGTCCAGGACGTTCGGCAGCTGTTCGGGAACCGTCACCGTCTCCACGAAGTCCGAGGCCACGTCCTTGAACAGCGTGTGCAGGTCCACCTCCTGCTGGTACGAGCCGCCCATCGCGGTGCGGTGCGTCTGGCCGACGATCGCGAGAACGGGGACGTGGTCGAGCTTGGCGTCGTACAGGCCGTTCAGGAGGTGGATCGCGCCGGGGCCGGACGTCGCCGCGCACACTCCGACACGGCCGCTGAACTTCGCGTAACCGACCGCCTGGAACGCGGACATCTCCTCGTGCCGGGACTGGATGAAACGGGGCTGGTTCTCGGCCCGGCCCCAGGCGGCGAGCAGACCGTTGATGCCGTCGCCGGGATAGCCGAAGACGTGCTCCACACCCCACTCGCGAAGGCGCTGCAGGACATGGTCGGCGACCTTGGTGCTCATGCGGGACCTCCTGGATCCGGTGGGGGACTGCGCGGCTCCGCTCCGAGTGACCCTGCGGGACGGTGGAAAACCTGCCCGGGGGTTTGCGGCCCGGGGGCGGGGGCAGGCGAAGAAACAGTGCTTCGGACAGGAGGCACGTCCGTGGGAGCGGGGATCCCCCGCCACGGGTGTGTCCGGCTTCGGTGCGCGCCCGCACTCCCATGGTGACCGTCCAAGCCAGAGCACAACCAAGGGAGTTGCGACGCACGATGCCCACTTCAGTGAGCGCGAAGCACCACCCGCACGACGACGCCCCCGACACCGCGGAGGACTTCCGCACACTCGCCGCGCTGCCCGACGGCCAGCAGCGCGACACCCTCCGCGACAAGATCGTCGAGGCGTGGCTGCCCATGGCCGACCGGCTCGCCGGGCGGTTCCGCAGCCGCGGCGAGAGCTTCGACGACCTGCGGCAGGTCGCCGCCCTCGGGCTGGTCAAGGCCGTCGACCGGTACGACCCCGAGCGCGGCAACGCCTTCGAGAGCTACGCCGTGCCGACCATCACCGGCGAGATCAAGCGGCACTTCCGCGACCACATGTGGACGCTGCATGTGCCGCGCCGGGTGCAGGACCTGCGTAACCGTGTGCGCTTCGCCGTCCAGGACCTGCAGACCGTCTCCGGTCGCCGGCCGACGGTCGCCGAGATCGCCGCGCACGCGGACATGAGCGAGGCCGACGTCAAGGTCGGACTGGAGGCACTGGAGAGTTTCACCGCCCTGTCGCTGGACGCGGAGCTGCCCGGCAGCGAGGACGGGTATTCGCTGAGCGACGCGCTGGGCTCCGCCGATCCCGCGCTGGACACTGTCGTCGATCGTGAGGCGGTCGCGCCTCGGCTGGCGGCGCTGCCCGAGCGTGAGCGGGCGATTTTGTACATGCGGTTCTTCGGGGACATGACGCAGAGCCGGATCGCCGAGCAGCTCGGGATCTCGCAGATGCATGTGTCCCGGCTCATCAGCCGGTGCTGCAGCCGGGTGCGGGAACAGGTGCTCAACGACGTGGCGTAGGCCTGCCGGGTAGCGCCGTGGGGCGTGGGGCGTCCGGCAGATCGACTCGGCCCACGCCCTTCAGGGCGTTCCTGCGGCCGCCAGTGCCATGTGACGGGACATCGTGTCCATCGCCTTGGCCTCTGCCATGGAGAACGCCGGCCGGGCTCCGCATCTGAACAGCGTCAGGACGCCTTGTACGGTGCCGTCGACCGTCAGAGGTACGCACAGCAGTGACGTGACGTCTGCCTGTACGAGGACGGGGGCGCCCTCGGCGTTGTGGCCGAAGGCCGCCGGGTCCGGGGGACGGACCTGGAGGGACGGAGAAGCGGTGCGCGCCGTCTGTACGACGAGGGGGCACGCCGTGGGGGCCTGGGCCGCCAGAGTCTTCGCCTCCTTCTCCGACGGGGCCAGCACCGTCGTACGGGAGAGCTCGGCCGTGCCCGTGTCGGCGATCACCCAGTCCGCGAAGCGGCCGTGCAGGACCTGGGCCGCCCGCTGGAGGACCGCCTCACGGTCGCCGCGTGGTGCGGTCAGCAGGGTCGCGGTCATCTCGTCCAGGAGGTCCATCAGGGCCGCGTGCCGGGTGGTCTCGCCGAGGTCGGGAACCTGGGCCGTGGGGCTCTCGCTCGCACCCGGGGCCCCGGCCTTGCTGAGGTCGCCGGGCTGCAGCACCACCAGCACGGTGGTGTGCGGCTCCCCACTCGGGCGTACGGCGGCCAGGGTCGCGTGGACCGGTGTGGACGGGCGCTGCTGGAGGCGCACGGTGAGGCTGCGGTCGCCCTCGCCGCGCGCCACCGCCGCGGCCTGGGAACGGAAGGCCGCCCGGTCGGCGTGGGCGAGGAAACCGGTCAGGGGCCGGCCGGTCGCATAGCCCGCCCGGACGCCGGTGAAGGATGTCGCCGCGAAGTTCAGCCGGCGCACCACCGCCTCCCGGTCCACCAGCGCCACCGGCAGCGGAAACCGCTGGAACACCGCCCGCAGCAGATGGTGCTCCTGACGGTCGGCGGACGCCGTACGGGGCAGTGCGCCCGAGGAGCCCGAGGACAGCCGCTCGTACCAGGGCCACAACTGGTCGGCGACATGGTCGAGTTCGAAGATGGCCGCGTCCAGGACCGTCGGCAGGTCCCCTCCCGACAGGGACCGCGCCGCTTTGAGTTCCGCGACACGGCGCACGAAATCCGCGAGCTCTTCACCGAATTCGTCCGTCTGCGCCATGAGGACGAACCTAGCTGGCCGTGATGCGTTCCGGGGCGCCGGGTGGCGAACTGCTTCTCCCTGGTCCCCTCTCCCTTCTGCCTGCTCCCTGCCGCTTTCCCTGTTTTCCCCGCGCGGGACCGGGAAGGCGCACGGAAGAGGAGGAGTTGAGGATGCCCGCTCACGAACAGGTGGGTCACTGGGGTGACGAGTCCGCCGAAGCCGCTCTGCCGGGACGCAGGTTGTCCGAGTTGGTCGAACAGGCCGTGCGCTGTACCGCCGACTGCTGCGGAGCGAGCAGCATGGTGGCCGAGCCGGGCGCCGAGCGGCCCGCCGCCGTCACCCATCCCGACCTCGCCGGGCTCGTCGCCGTGCAGCTGCGGTCCGGGGACGGGCCCATTCCGGCCGCCCTGGAACGAGGCAGGCCCGTCGACTCGGCCGACCTGCTGCGTGAGGAGCGCTGGCCGGAGTACCGCGCCATGGCGCTCGACTCGGGCGTGCGCTCCAGCGTCACGCTCCCGTTCCGCCGATCCGGTCTGACGGTCACGCTCAGTCTCTACAGCTTCCGGCCCGGCGCCCTCGAGGACGCCCCGCACGGGCCCGTGCACGCCTTGGGCGAACTCGCCGCGAGCTGCCTGGTCCGCGACCGCTCCTACCGCGCCGCGCTCACCGAGCTCGACCACCTGGGCACCGCCCTGCGCTCCCGGCCCGTAGTCGACCAGGCCTGCGGCATCGTCATGCACGTCCTCGGCTGCGACGCCGACGCCGCCTTCGGTGTACTGCGCCGCATCTCGCAGGGCACCAACCGCAAGCTGTCGGACGTCGCGGCCGGCGTCGTCAGCAGGCGGGGGCGGGGGTTGGAGCGGGATCTGGCGGCGCTGATGAACTGAGGGGGTGGGTGGGGCAGCGGATTCGGCGGGATGAGCCGGTTCGGAAATCCAACTCGCCGCGGGCGGAGTCGGTTCGGGAGTCCAACTCGCCGGGCGGGGTCGGTTCGGAAATCCAACTTGCTTGCGGCGGCCCCTCCGCGTCACCCACTCGGCCGTCCCCCGTCCCGCGAATGGTGCCCGGCCGCGCGCGCCCCGACGCCGGGCGGGCTGTCATGGCTGCGGGGGCACGAATGCCGTACCCCCGCAGTCGTCGGCCGAAGGAGTTCACCCCATGCGCCGCACCGCCCGCGCCCTGTCCGTCGCCGCTCTGGCCGGTGCCGTCGTCGGCAGTGCCGCCCCGG
Source organism: Streptomyces cyaneus (assembly GCF_004028635.1). Lineage (GTDB taxonomy): Bacteria > Actinomycetota > Actinomycetes > Streptomycetales > Streptomycetaceae > Streptomyces > Streptomyces cyaneus. Next base: position 284,341 of record NZ_RQJW01000008.1, read on the forward strand.
CCGCCTTCGCGGACCCGGCCGCGGAGGTCAGCCCCGGCACCGTCTCGCCGGGCGGCAGCGTCACCGTCTCGGTCTCCTGCGACCCCCTCGGCGGGGCCGCGCCGGCCACCCTCGAAGCGACCTCGCAGGCGTTCGAGGAGGGCACGGTCCAGCTGAAGCAGGTCTCCGGCAAGGACGAGAAGGAGGCCGGGGCCGCCTACAGCGGCACCGCTCGCGTCCCCCCGGCCGAGAACCTCGAGGGCGATCCGGACGCGGTCGGAGCGGAGTCTGCCTGGACGGTCGACGGCACGTGCCCGGCTGCATCCGGAGGGGAGGGCAAGCCGTGGAGCGCGACGTTCACGGTGGCCGGCGACAGCGGCGGCGACAGTGGCGGCGGCAAGGGCGGCGCGGAAGGGGTCGGGGGTGGCACCGACGGCGGCACGGGCGACACCGAAGGCGGCAAAGACGGCGCTGAGAGTGGCGGGAACGACGCCGGGAGCGGCGGGAACGGCGCCGATGGCGGTAATGGCGGCGCCGACGGAGGTGGGGGCGGGGCTGACGGAGGTGGGGGCGGGGCTGACGCCGGGGCCGAGGGCGCGGGTGGCACCGATGGCGGCTGGGGCAGCAGCGAGGGCAGCAGCCGTCCCTGCAGCGAGCAGCACTTGGACAAGGCCGCCCCCTACCTGGACACGTCCGAACCCGACGACGAACCCGACGCGCACGAAACCGGGCGCCGCTCAGACACCAGCGGGCAGCACTCGGAAGACTGCGGCAGCGAGTCGAACCATCGCGGCGTACAGGCCGGCGCGGGCGGTGCCTTCACCGACTCCGTCCCCGCCCTGGTCGCCGGAGGCGTCCTGATCGCGGGCGCGTTCGGCGGTGCGGTGTACCGGCTGCGCCGCAAGACGCCCACCGCGCAGGAGTGACCCGTAAGGCACGGCCACCGCGTCCGGCCGACCGTGCCGACACCCACGACGACCGACGCTGTGACGGGCGCAACCTCAGCGGGCGCCCATGGGGTTGCGCCACGATGGGTACGCAGAGCGGAAGGGTACGCAACGCACCGGGCGCACCCCTCACCCGTACGAACCTCGGAGCACGCCCCACGGAACACCGACCCTCACGGAGCACCGGACCACGACGAACCACCACGGCACCAGGCACAGCGCGGAGGCACGGATGCGCCGGACGGACCCCGAAGACCACGGCCCCGTCCGTTTCGGGCCGCCGCTCCCCGACGACGGGCTGCCCGTGCTACCCGAGCTGGCCGCAGTGCTCGCCGCGGCCGCGGGGCGGGCCGAGAGCGAGCCGGTCGGTGGCGGTGCCGCGCTCCTGGAGGCCGCGTGCGGCTACTGGGACCGGCGTGGCCTGCCGACCGAGCCCGCCCGGGCGGTGGCCGCTCCCGGGGCGCCCGCGCTGCTGCTCGCGCTGACCGCCGCACTGGGCGGCGACGTCCTGGTGCCGCGGCCCTGCGCCGCCTGGTGGGCGCCGTACGCACGCCTGTTGGGCAGACCCGTCTTCCATGTGGCGACACCGGCCGAGTGCGGCGGTGTCCCGGATCCGTACGCCCTTCTGGAGACCGTCCGCCGAGTCCGCGCGGAGGGTGGTGACCCGCGGCTGCTCGTGCTGTCCGTCGCCGACGACCCCACCGCCACGGTGGCCCCGCCCGAAGTGCTGCACGAGACCCTGGAGGCCGCCACCGACGAGGGGCTGCACATCGTCAGCGACGAGACCTGGCGCGACACCGTGCACGCCCCGCACGACACCGTGCTGCTCAGCCCCGCCGAGATGCTGCCCGAACAGGTCACCGTCGTCACCGACCTGTCCGGCGCCCACCTCCCGCAGGGCTGGCCGGCCGCGGTCGCCCGGTTCCCCGTGGGCGAGGTCGGCAACAGCCTCCACGCGCGCGTGCTCGACGTGCTCACCGCGCTCGGCGCCCGCGTCGCCGGCCCGGTCGCCCTCGCGGCCGGGTATGCGCTGGCCGAGCCCGAGCCGGTCACCGCGCGGGTCACCGCCGCCGTCCGACTGCACGCGCGCGTGGCCGGCGCCGTGCACGCGGCCGCCGTAGGGGCCGGCGCCCTCGCACGGCCCCCGCAGGCCGGGCGGCACCTGTACCTCGACCTCGGCCCGCTGCGCGCCGGGCTGTCCGCGCACGACGTGGGGGACGCGCAGGACCTGGAGGACTTCCTCGCCGCCCGGCTCGGCATGCCGGCGCCGGGCGGGCACCGCTTCGGCGACGACCTCGGCGCGCTGCGCGTACGGCTGTCCACCGGACCGCTGCTGTCCGGCAGCGACGAGGAACGCGCGGAATGCATCACTTCACCCTCGCCGTTGGAACTGCCACACGTGCAACGGGCGTTGATCCACATGAAGTCGGTCTTCGACGATCTCCGCGACGAAGCTCAGCGATGGGAGCCTCCTCGATGACGCAGCAGTCCGAGTCAGCCACGTCGACCACGCCGCGTACGACCACCACGCGTACGACCACCACGAGCGCGCCCACCACGCGTACGACCCCCCGGGAAGCCGGCGCTCCGGCCGGCCCGTCGCCCTTCGCGCCCCCGTCGCCGCCGCTCGCCGCACCCCGTCCGCTGGGCGAACGCCGGGTGTGGCCGCGGACCTTCCACGACCGTCTCACCGCCCCGCTGCCCGGCATCAAGACCCTCGCCCGCTTCGCCCGCGAAGGCGCCGTACGCCCCGGCCGCGAGGGCCTCGCCGACATCCCGCGGCTGCCCTTCGAACCGGCCCCGCTGCCCCGCGTGGACGCGCGCACCGTCGCCGTCTCCTGGGCGGGGCACGCCAGTTGGGTCGTCAGGATCGGCGGACTGACCGTCCTCACCGACCCCGTCTGGTCACGCCGCATCCTCGGCACCCCGGCCCGCATCACCCCCGTCGGCGTCGCCTGGAGCGCCCTGCCGCGCGTCGACGCCGTCGTCATCAGCCACAACCACTACGACCACCTGGACGCCCCCACATTGCGCCGACTCCCGCGCGACACCCCCGTGTTCGTACCGGCCGGCCTCGCGGGCTGGTTCAGGCGCCGCCGGTTCACGCAGGTCACCGAGCTCGACTGGTGGGAGGCGGCCGAACTGTCCGGCGTCCGCTTCGACTTCGTGCCCGCCCACCACTGGTCCAAGCGCACCCTCGCCGACACCTGCCGCAGCCTGTGGGGCGGTTGGGTGCTCACCGCCCCCGACGGACAGCGCGTGTACTTCGCCGGCGACACGGGCTACGGCCACTGGTTCACCCACATCGGCGAGCGCTACCCCGGCATCGACCTCGCCCTGCTCCCCATCGGCGCCTACGACCCCCGCTGGTGGCTCAGCGACGTCCACTGCGACCCGGAGGAGGCGGTCCGCGCCGCCCAGGACCTCGGCGCGCGCAGGATGGCGCCGATGCACTGGGCCACGTTCGTGCTGTCGGCTGAGCCGGTCCTGGAACCGCTCACACGCGTGCGTGCGGCGTGGGAGAAGGCGGGACTGGACCGGGGGGACCTGTGGGACCTGCCGGTAGGGGGATCGCGCGTACTGAACTAGCGAACGGTCAGGGTGCCGACCCAGGGGCGCGGGTCCGTATCGATATGCGGCTCCGCCGCGTGGGCGCGACCAGCCACAACGAACCCGCGCCCCGCAACGCGACATCACCGGGCAGGTCGAACCCGCCTCCACACACTCGGCGCCGCGCTGATGACCAGCGTCAGCGCCACGGCCGCGACCACACCCTCCCACGGCTCATCGAACAACGAGCCACCCAGGATCCCGATCAACTGGTACGTCACCGCCCAGGCGAGGCAAGCCGGGAAGTTGCCGCGGGCAAACCGTCGCATCGGCCACTTCGCCAGCAGACAGGCCAGCATCACCGGCAGCCGCCCGGCCGGCACCAGCCGGGACAGCACCAGCACGGCCACCCCGTGGTCGGCGAGCTTCTCCTGCGCCTGCGCGAGCCGCTCCTCCGGCGCGCGCGAGCGGATCGCCTCCAGCCACCGCGAGCCGTTCCTCGAGCGCATACCGCGCCGCCCCAGCCAGTACAGCGTCGCATCGCCCAGGAACGCGGCCGTCGACGCCGTCACGAACACCAGCGCCAGCGAGAACGGCGCCGTCTGGTGGAACGCCACCACCGCCGCCGAACTCACCAGCGCCCCCGTAGGCACGATCGGCACCAGCGCCCCGATCAGCACCAGCAGGAACAGCGACGGATAGCCGATCGCCTGCTGCGTCGACTCGGTCGGCACCACGGTCGCGGTGGCGGCCAGTATCGTCACCGGGCCACCTCCAGGCGCACGCTCTCCCCGTGCGCGAGCCGGTGCACCGACACGCCGGGCGCGCGCTCCGCCGCGAGCCGCGCGAACTCGTCGCCCGGCGCATGGAATTCATGGGGGCGCACGGCGTCCATGCCGATCGGCCAGTACGTGCCGTAGTGCACCGGCACCGCACTGCGCGGCGCGAGCCGGGCGAGTGCCTCGGCGGCCCGCCCCGCGTCGAGATGGCCTTCCCCGAGATACGGCCCCCAGCCGCCCACCGGCAGCAGCGCCACGTCGACCGGACCGACCTCCTTCGCCATCGACTCGAACAGGCCGGTGTCCCCGGCGAAGTACGTGCGCCCCTCGCCCTCGATGACAAAACCGAGGGCGGGGGAGCGGTGCGGCCCGACGGGCAGCCGCCGCCCGTCATGCCGCGCGGACACGGCCCGTACGGCCAGCTCGCCCACCGTCGTCACGTCCCCGGGCGCCATCTCGGTCACCGTCAGATGCGCGAGTCGGCGCAGGGCCGGCACCGCACGGGGAGCGCCCCGGGGCACGAGCAGGCGGGTGCCCTGCGCCAGCCTCGCCAGGGACGGAACATGCAGGTGGTCCGCGTGGAGGTGGGAGACCACGGCGACGTCCGCACGCCAGGCACCGGGCGGCGGCAGCGCGCCCCGGCGGCGGCGCAGGTGGGCGAGCCGACGCGCGAACAGGGGGTCGGTGAGAACGCGTACGTTCGAATCGTCGACCGTGCAAGTGGCGTGACCCCACCAGGTGATCTCCACCGGCACCTCTTTGCCTCCTTCGCACGACTCCCCGAAGCGTACGGGCTGGAGTAGGGTCGGCGGCGAAACCCGGAGGTGAGGGGGACGCCATGGGGTCATCCGTAGTGCGCGTCACGGCGATCGCCAGTCTGACGCCTCTCGAAGAGCTGGACGCCGACCCCTTCCTGGTGGACTCCCGCAGCCAGCACGCGATGTGCGCGCGCTGGGCCGCCGAGCACGGGTACGTCGTCGCGCGCGAGCTCCTCGTACGCCGGTTGCGGGCGGACCACAGCGTGCTGTGGGAGGGCGTCCGGCCGGGCCTCGACCTGTTCGTGGCGCCCAGCCGGAGGGTGCTGGAGAGCGCGTTGTCGTCCGTCGAGGAGTTCACCGCGGAGTGCGCCCGGCGGGGGGTGCGGGTGGAGATCGTGGGGCGCGCGGAGCCGCTGTACGACGCGCAGATGAAGGCCCGGGTGCATCGGAGGCTGTCGATGCCGACGGCCGGGTACGACGGGCGTTGACGATCACCCTTCTGACTTCGCCTCTGGTCGCCGGTCCGTGAATCTCAGGTGTCGGTGGCGTGTGCCAGGCTGGGGGCGTAAAGGCCCGTTTCGGGGTGGTGGGTCGGGACGTGAGGTGGGCTGGGCGTGCGTGGTGGGCGTTGGCGGCGGGTTGCCAGTCAGGTCGGGCGGAGCGTCACCGTGTGGGCGGTCTCCACCGTCACCATGCTCGTGCTGGCCGGGATCCTGCCCGACTTCCAGCTCCAGTCCGCGGACGGCGACAGTGCGACCAGTATCGCCGTCACCGCGGCCCTCGGCGCCGGCGCGTTCGGTCTGCTCTCGGCGATCTTCTGGCCCCTCCTGGTACGGCTTCTGCTGCTGGTGCCCGCCCTCGTGCTCGGCCTGCTGGTGTTCTTCCTCAACGGCTCGCTGCTCATCGTCGCCCTGCGCCTCGTCCCCTCCGGCGACAGTGAGGCCGCCCCCGAGACCGCCGTCATCGTCGCCGCCGTGATGTCCGCCGTCGCCTCGGCCACCGGCGCCGCCCTCGCCGTACGGGACGACGACGCGTACCGGCGCCGGCTGTACCGCCTGGCCGACCGCCGACGAAGAGCCCTGCCGCCCGGCCCGTCCAGCCCCGGCACCGTCTTCGTGCAGCTCGACGGCGTCGGCCACGACGTCCTCCTCGACGCCGTCGGCAAGGACCTGATGCCCACCGTCGCCCGCTGGCTCGGCAACGGCAACGGCACCGGCGCCCGCCCCACCCACCGGCTCACCCCTTGGCGCACGGACTGGTCCAGCCAGACCGGTGCCAGCCAGCTCGGCATCCTGCACGGCAGCAACCACGACATCCCCGCCTTCCGCTGGTACGAGAAGGCCGGCCGCGAGGTGATGGTCTGCAACCGCCCCACCAGCGCCGCCGAACTCCAGCGCCGCGCCATCGACCGGACCGGCGACGGCGGCCTGCTCACCGCCGACGGCGCCAGCCGCGGCAATCTCTTCAGCGGCGGCGCCGACGAGCAGGCCCTCGTGCTGTCCATCGCCACCAAGCGCCGCAGCCGCGAGAACCGCTCCCGGGCGGGCTACTTCGCCTACTTCTCCGACCCGGCCAACGCCGTGCGCACCGCCCTGTCCTTCGTCGCCGAGGTCGGGCGCGAGATCGGCCAGTCCACCCGGGCCCGCGTCCGCAAGGTCCGGCCGAGGGTCTCGCGCGGCGGCCTCTATCCGTTCGTCCGCGCCTTCGCGACCGTCGTCGAGCGGGACGTCGTCGTGGCCGCGGTGATGGGCGACATGCTCGCCGGGCGCACCTCCGTCTACGCCGACCTCGTGGCCTACGACGAAGTGGCACACCACTCCGGGCCGTGCAGCGGGGACGCCGAGAAGGTCCTCGAACGCCTCGACCGGGCGCTGGCGTTGATCGAGAACGTCGCCGAGCACGCGCCGCGGCCGTACCGGATCGTCGTGCTGTCGGATCACGGCCAGAGCCCCGGCGAGACCTTCCGCGCCCGCTACGGTCTCGGCCTCGGCGATCTGGTGCGGGCCGGCTGCGGGCTGCCCGTGCCGCGCAAGGCGCGCCGCACCCACAGCGGCGCCGAGGCCCGCGCGGCCGTGCGCGCCGCGCTGCGCCGGCCCGTCGAGGAGGGCGGTGAGCAGCATCGCCCCTCCCGCCGCAGCTCGGAGCCGCTCGTGCTCGCCTCCGGCAACCTCGGCCTGGTCTCCTTCCCGGACGTGCCGCACCGCATGACCAAGGAGGAGATCGACGCCCGCCACCCGGCCCTGCTCACCACCCTCGCCAACCACCCCGGCGTCGGCTTCGTGCTCGTCCGCAGCGAGGAGCACGGCGGGCTCGTGCTCGGCGCGTACGGCGCCGAGATCCCGCTGGACCAACTCGACCACAATCCCGGACCGTTGGGGGTCTTCGGGCCGGGTGCCGCCGACGCCGTACGCCGCACACACTCCTTCCCGAACGCCGCCGACATCATGGTCAACTCCGCGTACGACCCGGCCGACGGCGGCGAGGTCCTCGCCTTCGAGGAGCAGATCGGCTCGCACGGCGGCCTCGGCGGCGCGCAGGGCAAGCCTTTCCTGCTGTCGCCGCTCGCCCTCTCCGCGCCGGTCGACGACGGGGAGGACCTCGCCGGCGCCGAGCAAGTGCACCGCGTGCTACGCCGCTGGCTGCGTGAGTCGAACGGCCCCCAGGTGCCCTTGGAGGCGGAGCCGGAGCCGGAGGACCGGGCCGCCTGAAAAATCGGCTGCGTCCGAGGGGCTGCGGGCACACACTGTTCGAGTCGAAAACCTCTCGAACACCCCCAAGGAGTCCCTGCTTTGCAGGCAGCCGTTACCGTCACGCCCGTCCGTATCCCCGAGCTTCTCCTCGGCCTCGCCACCGTGCGGCCGGTCTTCATCTGGGGCGCCCCCGGCATCGGAAAGTCCTCGCTCGTCAGGGACTTCGCCGAGTCGCTGGGGCTGGAGTGCGTGAGCCTGCTCGGCACCCAGCTCGCGCCGGAGGACCTGATCGGCGTGCCGCAGATCCGTGACGGGCGGTCGGTGTTCTGCCCGCCGGAGGCGATCGCCCGCGACGAGCCGTACTGCCTGTTCCTGGACGAGCTGAACGCGGCCACCCCGGATGTGCAGAAGGCGTTCTACTCGCTGATCCTGGACCGCCGTATCGGCAACTACGAGCTGCCCAAGGGGTCCATCGTCATCGGTGCGGGCAACCGGGCCACCGACAACGCGCTCGCCCGCCCCATCGCGTCCGCGCTCGTCAACCGCCTCACCCACGTCCACCTGGAGGCCTCCGCCAAGGACTGGCTGACCTGGGCCGCGAACAACGGCATCCACCCGTGGATCCTGGACCACCTCACCGACCGGCCCGACCACCTGTGGTCCAAGCCGCCGAAGACCGAGGAGCCGTTCTCCACGCCCCGCTCCTGGCACATGCTCTCCGACGCCCTGCACTCCTTCGGCCAGGGCCTCGACGAGGAGACGCTGAAGGTGCTCGCGCACGGCACGCTGACGCCCGTGCACGCCACCGCGTTCTGCGGCTACGTCAAGATCGTGCGCAGCCAGTTCGGCATCGAGGCGATCATCAAGGGCGACGCCCGCTGGCCGCACCGCATGGAGGACCGCGACCTGCTCTACTACCTCGCCGAGTCCTTCCGCGGGCGCCTGATCAAGGAACTCCCGGTCAGCAAGGAGCACATGTCGGCGAGCGGCCGGCAGACCGCGTACCGCGCGAAGTCGCTGCTGGTGCAGCTCGCGGAGATCTCCGTCGAGGTCGCCCAGAGCGTCATCGCCTCCGACGCCGACGGGAACCCGGTGCTGCCCGCCTGGTTCCTGGTCGAGGCGGCGCGGGACATGCCGCGGCTGGTCGAGGCGCGGCGATGAGCCGCACCGGCGGCCAGGGGAACAAGAAGGGCAAGGGGCAGAAGAAGCGCGACCTGGCGGCGGAGGCCTTCGCGGAGGGGATGCGGCTGGTGCGGGCCAACCCGGCGCTCGCCGCCGTCGAGTTCGTCGTCTGCCGCCACGAGAACTGCGAACAGGCGCCCCGTGACGGCCTCGTCCGCGTCGACTCCGACGGCGACCTGCACGCCCACCCGCATCGCATCGCCGAACCCGCCCACTGGGCCTGGGCGATAGCGCATGCCGTCCTGCACCTCGGCTTCGGCCACGTCCCCTCGGCGAAGGGCAGGCCCGTGCAGCCCGACCGCGCCGACCTGGCCGCCCGCTGCGTCGTCGTCAACCGCTTCCTGCTCACCTTCCCGGTCGGGCAGGCCCCGGACCACCTCCCCCTGGCCTACCCGGACGGCGACGAGGAACAGCTCGCCACGCGCTGGCGGCGGGACGGCGTTCCGGCCGTGTACGAGCACTGCGGCACGGCGGGTTCGGAGCCCGACCTGCTGCTCGTGGAGTGGACGGGCTGGTTCGGGTCACCGCCGGACCACCAACTCGCCTTCGCCACCGCGCTGACCCGCACCGTCTCCTCCGCGATGGACATGGCGGGCGGCCGCCGCGACTCCCTGGACGGCGAGCCGCTCAAGAAGCGGCCCTGGCAGTGGGCGCTGGAGTGGTTCATCACGTCCTACCCGCTGCTCGGCGGCATCGCGGCCGGCATCAAGCTGGTCGCCGACGCCGAACTCGCCCGCGCGCACGGCATCTCCGTCGCCGCCGTCAACGCCGAGGCCGGCGAGATCTACATCAACCCGCTGCGGACCTTCGAGTCCGAGGAATGGCGGTTCATCCTCGCCCACGAGATGCTGCACGCCGCCCTGCGCCACGGCGACCGCTGCGGCACCCGCGACCCGTACCTGTTCAACGTCGCCTGCGACTACGTCATCAACGGCTGGCTGCGCGAGATGCAGGTCGGGGAGATGCCCCAAGGCCTGCTGTACGACGCGCAGTTCAGCGGTCTGTCCGCCGAGGAGGTGTACGACCGGATCGCCGGCGATCTGCGCCGGATGCGCCGGCTGGCCACCCTGCGCGGCAAGGGCGTCGGTGATGTGCTCGGCGCTCCGCTCGCCCCGCCCGGCGACTATGTCGACCTCGACGAGTTCTATCGCCGGGGCCTGTGCCAGGGCCTGGACCTGCACCAGCAGCAGGAACGCGGGTTCCTTCCGGGCGGCCTGGTCCAGGAGATCCGCGCGCTCAGCCATCCCCCGCTGCCCTGGGACGCCCGACTCGCCCGCTGGTTCGACGAGTTCGTGCCGCGCCCGGAGCCCGTCCGGACCTACGCCCGCCCCTCGCGCCGCCAGTCGTCCACGCCCGACATCCCGCGCGCGGGCCGCTACTTCCCGCCCGAGGAGATCGCCCGCTGCACCTTCGGCGTCGTCCTGGACACCTCCGGCTCGATGGGCGCCGGCCTGCTCGGCAAGGCGCTGGGCGCCATCGCCTCCTACGCCGCGGCCCGGGACGTACCGGCGGCGCGGGTGGTGTTCTGCGACGCGGCGCCGTACGACGCGGGGTATGTGCCGGTCACGGACATCGCCGGGCGGGTGCGGGTGCACGGCCGGGGCGGTACCGTCCTGCAGCCCGGGATCGACCTGCTGCAGCGCGCGGACGACTTCCCGCCGGGCGCGCCCGTCCTGGTCATCACGGACGGGTGGTGCGACGTTCTGCGGGTGCGGCGCGAGCACGCGTACCTGATCCCCCAGGGTCGTCGCCTGCCGTTCACCCCGCGTGGGCCGGTCTTCCGGGTGCAGTGAGCCGGAGTGTGATCGGATGGGGGGCACGGACCCAGGAAACGGGCCCCCACGCGAAAGGAAGAATCGTGGCTACCACGCGCTCCGCACACACCGTCTGGGAAGGCAACCTGCTCGAGGGCAACGGTGTCGTCAACTTCGACTCCTCGGGAGCCATCGCCGCCCAGCCGGTCACGTGGGCCTCGCGCTCCCAGGAGGCGAACGGCAAGACCAGCCCCGAGGAGCTGATCGCTGCCGCGCACTCCAGCTGCTTCTCCATGGCGCTGTCGCACGCCCTGGCGGGTGCCGGCACCCCGCCCACCAAGCTGGTCACCTCGGCCGACGTGAGCTTCCAGCCGGGGGAGGGGATCACCGGCAGCCACCTCACTGTCGAGGGCACGGTTCCCGGCATCGACGAGGAGACCTTCGTCGCCGCGGCGGAGGATGCCAAGAAGAACTGCCCGGTCAGTCAGGCGCTGACGGGCACGACGATCACGTTGTCCGCGAAGCTGGCGTAGCGGTTCGCCTACAGGGGTGCCGCGGAGGGCTGTGTGGCGTCTGCGGCGGCGTCGTGGCTTGTCGCGCAGTTCCCCGCGCCCCTCGGGGGGCGCGGCCCTTCGGGCCTGCCCCCCGAACACTGAGCGGGCGCTCACTTCCGTTTGGTACCCGTCCCCCCGGTCACCCGTCCCATTGACAAGAACCCGCTCAAGTTTTGTGCTGGAGTTCAAGGGGCGCCCTGGCGGAAGGGGACAGCGATGGCACGCGCGGTCGGGATCGATCTCGGGACCACGAACTCGGTGGTGGCCGTCCTGGAGGGCGGCGAGCCCACGGTCGTCGCCAACGCGGAGGGGGCCAGGACCACACCGTCGGTCGTGGCCTTCGCCAAGAACGGCGAGGTGCTGGTGGGGGAGGTGGCCAAGCGGCAGGCGGTGACGAACGTCGAGCGCACCGCCCGCTCGATGAAGCGGCACATGGGTGACGGACCCTGGCGCTTCCCGGAACAGGGGAACATCGACGGCACCCGCTACCGGGCGCAGGAGCTGTCGGCCCGGGTGCTGCAGAAGCTGAAGCGGGACGCCGAGTCCTACCTCGGCGAGGACGTCACCGACGCGGTGATCACCGTGCCCGCCTACTTCGACGACGCCCAGCGGCAGGCCACCAAGGAGGCCGGGGAGATCGCGGGCCTGAAGGTCCTCAGGATCATCAACGAGCCCACGGCCGCCGCCCTCGCCTACGGCCTCGACCGAGGCGAGGAGCAGACGGTCCTCGTCTTCGACCTCGGCGGCGGCACCTTCGACGTCTCGCTGCTGGAGATCGGCGACGGCGTCATCGAGGTCAAGGCCACCAACGGTGACACGCACCTGGGCGGCGACGACTGGGACCAGCGGATCGTCGAGCACCTCGTGAAGAAGTTCAAGGGGTCGTACGGCATCGACCTCGGCAACGACAAGATGGCGCTGCAGCGGCTGCGCGAAGGTGCCGAGAAAGCCAAGATCGAGCTGTCCAGCTCCTCCGAGACGACGATCAACCTGCCCTACATCACCGCCTCCGCCGAGGGCCCCCTCCACCTCGACGAGAAGCTGACCCGCGCCCAGTTGCAGGAGCTCACCGCGGACCTCCTCGACCGCTGCAAGACCCCCTTCCACCAGGCGGTCAAGGACGCCGGCATCAAGCTCTCCGCGGTCGACCACGTCATCCTCGTCGGCGGCTCCACCCGCATGCCCGCCGTCACCGACCTCGTCAAGGAACTCACCGGCAAGGACCCGCACAAGGGCGTCAACCCCGACGAGGTCGTGGCCGTCGGCGCGGCCCTCCAGGCGGGCGTCATCCGCGGCGACGTCAAGGACGTCCTGCTCCTCGACGTCACCCCGCTGTCCCTCGGTATCGAGACCAAGGGCGGCATCATGACGAAGCTCATCGAGCGCAACACGACGATCCCGACCCGGCGTTCGGAGATCTTCACCACGGCCACCGACAACCAGCCCTCCGTCGGCATCCAGGTCTACCAGGGCGAACGCGAGATCGCCGCGTACAACAAGAAGCTCGGCGTCTTCGACCTCACCGGTCTGCCCCCGGCCCCGCGCGGGGTCCCGCAGATCGAGGTCGCGTTCGACATCGACGCCAACGGGATCATGCACGTCTCCGCCAAGGACCTCGCGACGGGCCGCGAGCAGAAGATGACGGTGACGGGCGGCTCGGCGCTCCCGAAGGACGACATCGACCGCATGATGCGGGAGGCCGAACAGTACGCCGAGGAGGACCGCAACCGCCGCGAGGCGGCCGAGACCCGCAACCAGGCCGAGCAACTCGTCTACCAGACCGAGAAGTTCATCCGCGACAACGAGGACAAGGTCCCGGCGGACACCAGGTCCGAGGTCGAGTCGGCGGTCACGGAACTCAAGCAGCAACTGGAGCAGAACGCCGAGACGAGCGCCCTGCGCACCGGAATCGAGAAACTCGCCTCAGTCAGCCAGAAGATGGGCCAGGCCATGTACGCCCAGACCCAGCAGACCCCGACGGACAGCGCCACCGGCGCGGGTACGGAGCAGACCTCACCGCAGGACGACGAGGGCGTGGTGGACGCGGAGATCGTCGACGACGAGAAGGAACAGAAGGGCGGAGCCGCCTAGGACCCGGCCCTGGCACCCGGCCCTAGGACCCGGCCCTCTCCCAGCCCCGCCGCTCCGGCCGCGGCCCCAGTTGCTCGGGGTCGCGGCTGCGGTACACCACATACGGCCGGAACAGGTACTGGACCGGCGCGCTGAACATGTGGACCAGCCGGGTGTACGGCACCAGGGCGATGAGGGCCATGCCGAACACCACGTGGATCTGGTACAGGACCGGGACGCCTCCCATCAGGTCGGTGTCCGGGCTGAGGGTGAACAGGCTGCGGGCCCAAGGGGCGATGGACTGGCGGTAGTCGTAGCCGTCGCCGGAGGTGTGGGACAGCTTGGCGACCATGCCCAGCACGATCGCCGCGACCAGCACCACGTACATCATCTTGTCGTTGACGGTGGTCGCGCGGAACACCGGTGCCCGGGTGCGGCGGCGGTAGACCAGCAGCGCGATCCCGCCGACCGTGACGATGCCGGCCGCCGTGCCGCCGTAGAGGGAGCACAGGTGGTAGGCGTGCTCACTGACGCCGCCGGCGTCCGTCCACGACTCGGGGATGAACAGGCCGACGATGTGGCCCACCAGCACGAACAGGATGCCGTAGTGGAAGGCGGGCGAGGCGATGTTCAGGAGCCTCGACTCGTACACCCGGGATGAGCGGGTCGTCCAGCCGAACCTGTCGTAGCGGTGGCGCCAGACCAGGCCGGCGACGAGCACGGCGAGGGTGACGTAGGGCAGGACGCCCCACAGGAGCGTGGTCATGGGCGCGCCCCCGGGTGGTCGGTCGGAAGGGTGGCGCACACGGCGTCCAGGACGGACGCGTACGGTGTGCCGAAGTCGGTGAGCCGGGCGCGGAGTTGCTCCAGGCACTCCCGGTGCTCCAGCAGGAGGTCGGTGTCGCCGGTGCGGGCCGTGAACTCCAGTACCGCGGGCAGGAAGTCGGGCAGTTCCTCGCCGGCGAACTCCAGGCCGTGGGCGCGGTAGACGTCCTTGAAGCGGACCAGAGACATGCCGCGCCGCCGGGTGTCCCCGTCGCGCCACCAGCTCAGGTACAGGCTGTGGCGGTTCGTGAAGTCGAAGACCTGGACGTAGTGGGCGGCCAGTTCGTCGGGTGGCGTCGCAGCCGCGTGGTCGGTGAACTCCCGCAACTGCGGGGCCGCCTCGCGCAGGAGTGGCAGGCGGGCGCGGAAGTCGTCGTCGGGGTAGGTCAGGCAGAGCGCGGCCGCCTGGTACAGCACCTCGAAGGACGGCATCAGGCCTCCTCGGCGTCGGTTGTGGGGGTGATGGAGGTTGTGTCGGCCGTGTCGTCCGCGGTCTGTCGTCCGCGCAGGAGGTGGAAGTTCTCCACCGGCACCAGCGGCAGCAGCTTGCGGCCCGAGTCCCGGCCGAAGGGCCCGTCCCCGCCCATCCCGGGCCCGCCGTCGTAGTCCAGGCTGCAGCCCTGCGGGAGCGCCGACTCCTCCAGGCGCCGGGCGTCGCCGACGGCGGCCGTCGGGATCACGTACCGGTCCTCGTACTTGGCGATCGCCAGCAGCCGGTACATCGACTCGATCTCGTAGGTTCCCATGCCCACGGCGCCCGGCACCGAGGGGTCCGGCTCCTCCCCGAGGTTGATCGCCCGCATGTGGGAGCGCATCGCGGCGAGCCTCTCCAGCGAGGACCGGACCGGGCCGACGTCGCCCGCCGTGAACAACTCCGCCAGGTACTCCAGCGGGATGCGCAGACTGTCGATCGCGCCGAACAGGTTCCGGGCGTCCTCACCGTCGTGCCCGCTCTCCGTCAGCGCGTCCACCACCGGGGAGAGCGGCGGGATGTACCAGACCATCGGCATCGTCCGGTACTCCGGGTGCAGCGGAAGCGCCACCCGGTACTTGCTGATCAGCGCGTGCACGGGCGAGCGACGGGCCGCCTCCAGCCAGTCGTACGGGATCCCCGCCTCCTCGCACGCCCGCCGCACCCCGGTGTCCTCGGGGTCGAGGAACACACCCAACTGCGCCTCGTACAGGTCCCGTTCGCTGCGCATCGAGGCGGCGGCCGTCACCTTGTCGGCGTCGTACAGGATCACCCCGAGGTAGCGCAGCCGGCCCACGCATGTCTCCGAGCAGACCGTCGGCAGTCCGACCTCGACGCGCGGATAGCACAGCGTGCACTTCTCGGCCTTGCCGGTGCGGTGGTTGAAGTACACCTTCTTGTACGGGCATCCCGTCACGCACATCCGCCAGCCCCGGCACCGGTCCTGGTCGACGAGGACGATGCCGTCCTCCGCCCGCTTGTACATCGCCCCGGACGGGCACGACGCCACGCAGGACGGGTTGAGGCAGTGCTCGCAGATGCGCGGCAGATAGAACATGAAGGTCTGCTCGAACTCGAACCGCACCTTGTCCGAGGCCTGTCTGCGTGCCCGCTCGACCATCGGGTCGAGGTCGCCGTGGGCCGGGGCGCCGGCGAGGTTGTCGTCCCAGTTCGCCGACCACTCGATCTTCATCGGTTTGCTGTCGAGCTGCGAGATCGGCTGGGCGACCGGGAAGTCGTCGCCCAGCGGGGCGTCGGTGAGGTTCTTGTAGTCGTAGGTCCAGGGCTCGTAGTAGTCCTTGATCTCCGGCAGTTCGGGGTTGGAGAAGATCCCGGCGAGCTTGCGCAGCCGGCCGCCCGCCTTGAGCTTCAGCGCGCCGCGCCGGTTCAGCTCCCAGCCGCCGCGCCAGCGCTCCTGGTCCTCGTAGCGGCGTGGATAGCCCTGGCCGGGGCGGGTCTCGACGTTGTTGAACCAGACGTGCTCCATGCCCTGCCGGTTGGTCCACGCCTGTTTGCAGGTGACCGAGCAGGTGTGGCAGCCGATGCACTTGTCGAGGTTCATCACCATCGCGATCTGGGCCATCGGACGCATCAGTACTCGACCTCCTGGCTGCGGCGGCGGATCACCGTCACCTCGTCGCGCTGGTTGCCCGTCGGGCCCAGGTAGTTGAACGCCCAGGACAACTGGGCGTAGCCGCCGATGAGATGGGACGGCTTGAGGATCAGCCTGGTCAGCGAGTTGTGGATGCCGCCGCGCTTGCCGGTGGCCTCCGTCTTCGGGACGGCGACCGTGCGTTCCTGCGCGTGGTGCATGTAGACGGTGCCGGGCGGCATCCGGTGCGAGACGACGGCCCGGGCGACGACCACGCCGTTGCGGTTGACCGCTTCCACCCAGTCGTTGTCCACGACGCCGATCGCATCCGCGTCCTGCGGGGACATCCAGATGTTCTGGCCGCCGCGCGAGAGCGCCAGCATGAACAGGTTGTCCTGGTACTCGGAGTGGATGGACCACTTGTTGTGCGGGGTGAGGTAACGGACCGTCACCTCCCGCTGTCCGTCGGGGCCCAGGCGTGGCTCGCCGAACAGCTTGTTCATGTCCAGCGGCGGCCGGTAGACGGGGAGCGCCTCACCCAGCTCGTGGATCCAGTCGTGGTCGAGGAAGAAGTGCTGGCGGCCGGTGAGGGTGTGCCAGGGCTTGAGGTGCTCGGTGTTGAGGGTGAACGCGGTGTAGCGCCGCCCGCCCGACTCGCTGCCCGACCATTCCGGCGAGGTGATCACCGGCACGGGTGCCGCCTGGGTGTCCGCGTACGTGATGCGCTTGCCCTCGTGCTCGGCGGCCAGGTGCGCCATCTCCTGACCGGTGCGGGCCTGAAGGGTGCGGAAGCCCTGGGTGGCGAGGCGGCCGTTGGTGGTGCCGGAGAGGGCGAGGATGGTGTTCGCCGCCTTCACGGCCGTGTCGAGGCGGGGGCGGCCGTCGGGTGTGACGCCGTTCAGGTGTCGGAGGTCCTCGACCTCCTCGTCCGGCTGCAGCGTGATTCCCTTGGCGGGCAGGCCGAGTTGCTCCACCAGTGGGCCCAGCGCCGTGAACTTGGTGCCGATGGCGGTGTAGTCCCGCTCCACGACGGTCAGGTTCGGCATGGTCTTCCCGGGCACGGGATCGCACTCGCCCCGCTTCCAGTCCAGGACGACCCCGCCCGGCTGGGCGATCTCGCCCGGGGTGTCGTGCTGGAGCGGAGTCGCGACCAGGTCCTTCCGCACGCCCAGATGGTCGACGGCGAGCTCACTCAGCTTCTCGGCCAGCGCCTTGAACGTGTCGAAGTCGGTGCGCGCCTGCCACGGCGGATCCACGGCCGGGGTGAAGGAGTGCACGAAGGGGTGCATGTCCGTGCTGGACAGGTCGTGCTTCTCGTACCAGGTCGCGGCCGGCAGGACGACGTCCGACAGCAGCGTGGACGACGTCTGCCGGAAGTCCAGCGACAGCAGCAGATCGAGCTTGCCCTCGGGCGCCTCGTCGCGCCAGGCCACATCTCGCGGCCGTACGTCCTCGGGAGCCTCCTCCGCCTGCAGGGAGGAATGCGTGCCGAGCAGGTGTCGGGTGAAGTACTCGGCGCCCTTCGCCGACGAACCCAGCAGGTTGGCCCGCCACAGTGTCAGCACGCGCGGCCAGTTCTCCGGCGCGTCCGGGTCCTCGCAGGCGAACTTCAAGGTGCCCGCCCGCAGTTCGGCCACCACCCGCGACACCGGATCACCGAACACCTCGCCCAGCTCCAGCGGATTGCGGTCGAACGTCGGATACGACGGCATCCACCCCGCACGCGCCGACAGCGCGAGACAGTCCGCGCCCGTCATCCCCCGCAGCCGGCCCGCACCGAGCGGCGAGGCCAGCACGTCGGCCGTGAACCGGTCGTAGCGCCACTGGTCGGTGTTGAGGAACCAGTACGCCGTGCCGATCATCTGGCGCGCCGGCCGCGACCAGTCCGACGCCGCCGCGAGCGTCGCCCAGCCGGTCACCGGACGGCACTTCTCCTGGCCCACGTAGTGTGCCCAGCCGCCGCCGTTGCGGCCCTGACAGCCGGTGAGCTGGAGCAGGGCGAGGAAGGCGCGGTAGATCGTCTCGGAGTGGAACCAGTGGTTGGTGCCGGCCCCCATCAGGATCATGCAGCGGCCCTTCGACCGCTCGGCGGTCCGCGCGAACTCCCGTGCAATGCGTATGCACTTGGCCGCCGGTACCGAGGTGTGCACCTCCTGCCAGGCGGGCGTGCCCGGCGCGTCACGGTCGTCGTACGACACGGGCCAGCGGCCCGGCAGCCCCTCCCGTGCCACCCCGTACTGGGCGAGCAGCAGGTCGAAGACCGTCGTCACCAGCGGCCCGCGCGCACCGCCGAGCTTCGTCGCCGGGACACCGCGTCGTACGACGTCCCCGCGGCCCTGCCCGTGCGGGCCGCCCTCGGTGTCGAAACGGGGCAGCAGCACCTCGACGCCTGCGGCGACCTCACTGCCGTAAAGGCTCAACTGCGGGCGTATGCCGCCCAGTTCGAGGTTCCATCTGCCCTCGCCGGACTCGGGCCAGCGGAAGCCGAGGGAGCCGTTCGGGGCGACCGCGCGGCCCGTCGCCTCGTCCAGCACGACCGTCTTCCACTCGGCGCTCTCGCCCGCCTTCCCGAGGTCCGAGGCGCGTAGGAACTTCGCCGGGACGTAAGCCCCGTCCCGCTCCTCCAGGGTGACGAGGAACGGCAGGTCGGTGAACTGCCTTACGTAGTCCGCGAAGAACGGTGTCTCGCGGTCGACGAAAAACTCCTTGAGGACGACGTGCCCCATCGCCAGGGCCAGCGCGCCGTCCGTGCCCGGGTGCGGGTGCAGCCACTCGTCGGCGAACTTGGCGTTGTCGGCGTAGTCGGGGGCGACCACCACGACCTTCTGACCCCGGTAGCGGGCCTCCGCCATCCAGTGCGCGTCGGGCGTGCGGGTCACCGGTATGTTCGAGCCCCACATCATCAGATACGCCGCGTCCCACCAGTCGCCCGACTCCGGCACGTCGGTCTGGTCGCCGAACACCTGCGGGGAGGCGACGGGGAGGTCGGCGTACCAGTCGTAGAAGGACAGCATCGGGGCGCCGATCAGGGAGTGGAAGCGGGCGCCCGCCGCATGCGACACCATCGACATCGCGGGGATGGGGGAGAAACCGGCGATGCGGTCGGGGCCGTACGTCTTGATGGTGTGGACGTGTGCGGCGGCGACGAGCTCGATCGCCTCGTCCCAACTCGCCCGCACCAGGCCGCCCTTGCCGCGCGCCCGCTGGTAGCGGCGGCGGCGCTCGGGGTCGCTCTGGACATCGGCCCAGGCCAGGACGGGGTCGCGCAGGCGTTGCTTCGCCTCCCGGTACATCTCCATCAGGACACCGCGGACGTACGGGTAGCGCACCCGGGTGGGGGAGTAGGTGTACCAGGAGAAGGCGGCGCCGCGAGGGCAGCCGCGGGGCTCGTACTCGGGGCGGTCGGGGCCGACGCTCGGATAGTCGGTCTGCTGGGTCTCCCAGGTGATGATGCCGTCCTTGACGTACACCTTCCAGCGGCAGGAGCCGGTGCAGTTCACGCCGTGCGTGGAGTTCACGACCTTGTCGTGGCTCCAGCGGCCCCGGTAGAAGGCGTCCGCCTCCCGCCCGCCTGTCAGCCGGACGCTGTGCAGATCGGGCGCGGGCGTGCCCGGCTGGAAGAACCGGCCGGCCTTCAGCAGCGCCGCGCCCGGCTCGGCGGGCGGCTCGGCGGGCGGCTCGGTAGGCGCCTCTGCGGGCGGTTCGGCGGGCGGGGTGGGCGGTATCCGGGTGTCGGTCACAGGCGCTCCCTTGCTTGCCCTGGTCCCGAACCTAGGGCGGGGCGCGGGAGCGCACCCGTTCACGGCGCCCGTACGGGTCACCCCTGTACGGGACCCGTCGGGTCAGACCTTGCGGGCGACCCCCGCGTACACGGGCACGATGCCCTCGGCCTGGGCCGCCACGTCCTCCGGCTCCGGACGCCAGCCGTAGACGGGGATGACGCCGGGGCCGAGCAGCTCCAGGCCGTCGAAGAAGCGGGAGAACTCGGCGAGCGAGCGGGGGAAGAAGGGGGTGCCGCTGCGCCGGAAGTGGTTGGCCGCCTTCTCGATGGCCTCCGGGCTGAGGTCGGGGGTGACCTGGGACAGGATCAGACAGCTGCCCGGGGCGAGCGCGGCGACGTACTTCCCGAGCAGGCCGTACACGTCGTCGCCCTCGGGGTCGTCGCTCAGATAGTGGGTCAGCGCGACCAGCGACAGCGCGACCGGCTCGGCGAAGTCCAGCAACTCGCTCGCTCGGCCCAGCAGGGCATCGACGTCGCGGACGTCGGCGTGCACGTAGTCCGTGCTGCCCTCGGCGGTGCCGTGCAGCAGCGCCTCCGCATGCCGCAGCACGATCGGGTCGTTGTCCGCGTACACGACCTTGGACTCCGGGGCGACGCCCTGCGCCACCTGATGCAGGTTGGGCTCGGTGGGGATGCCCGTGCCGATGTCCAGGAACTGGCGTATCCCGGCCTCGGCGGCCGTGCGCACGGCCCGGTGCATGAACCGGCGGTTTGCGCGCGCCCCGCGTAAGACCGTGCCGTCCACGGCCAGGATCTTCCGGGCCAGCTCCTCGTCCACCGGGTAGTTGTCCTTGCCGCCCAGCCACCAGTCGTAGACGCGGGCCGGGTGCGGCCTGCTGGTGTCGACGCGGGTGGGCGCGGCCTTGGATCCGGTCATTCGGTGTGTTCTCCTCGGGTCTCGGAACGGAGCTGGGGTGAGTCACTCAAGAGTCGCCGCACAGGGCATGAAGGTTGCCGCACGGGGCACGAAGGTTGCCGCAAAGGGCCCGGCAAGACCGCCATGGACCGTCGCCGCACATCGCTACGCCGCTCAGAAGTCCTCGCGATGCTCCCGCAGGATCTTCTTCGTGCGCTCGGCCGACGCGGCTGCCGTCGACATGTGGTCCAGGACCTCCAGATGCGCGGCGACCTCTTTGCGGGAGTCGAGATACAGGGCGCCGGTCAGGTACTCGGTGTAGACCATGTCGGGCAGCTCCGGCTCGGCGAAACGGAACAGGGTGAAGGGGGCGTACGTCCCCGGGTGCGGGCCGGAGGCGAACTCGGCGATCTGCAGCGTGACCCGGTCGCGCTCGGCGAACTCCAGGAGCCTGTCCAGCTGGTCGCGCATCACCTCGCCGCGGTCGCTCACCGGGCGCCGCAGCACCGTCTCGTCCATGATCACCCACAGGTGGGGCGGGTCGGGGCGCTCCAGCAGCCGCTGCCGTTCCATCCGCAACGACACATGCCGCTCGATGGTCTCCGGTCCCGTCTGCCCGATCGTCCCGGCCTCCATCACGGCACGCGCGTACTCCTCCGTCTGCAGCAGACCGGGCACGAAGTGCGGCTCGTAGGAGCGGATGATGCGGGCGGCGCCCTCCAGGCTGACGTACAGGCTGAACCAGTCCGGCAGCACGTCGTGGAACCGCTGCCACCAGCCCGGCAGGTTGGCCTCCTCGGCCAGGGCGACGAACGCGGCGGCGTCCGCCTCGGGCACGCCGTACGTCTCCAGCAGTACCTGCACGTACGGGATCTTCAGTGCGACCTCGGCCGTCTCCATCCGCCGTACGGTCGCCGAGGCCACCCGCAGGACCCGTGCGGCCTCGTCGCGGCCCAGCCCGGCCGCCTCGCGCAGCTCCTGCAGGCGCTTGCCGAGCACCACCTGGCCCACGGTGGGCGCGGGCCGCCGCTCACTCACGCCACGCCTCCCCTACGCGCCGGAAGTACGGGTGCAGTGTGCCATGGTCCGGAGTCTCATGGGGGTGGTCAGTGTTGTATGCCGGCTGCGGGCGTGTGGGGGCTGGTCGCGCAGTTCCCCGCGCCCCTGGAGGGCGTTGCCCGCACGTCGGCCGAACAGCCGACCGCATTACCTTGCGGGTAATCGACCCATCTGCCCATTCGCGGGATCGTGAAGGTACCGAGTTCCGGGACGGCGCACTCCGTCCCGGGATCCGGTCCACCACCGCAACTCGACCTCGACGGAGGGTGATTCGTCATGTCCGCCACCTCGCTTGCCGCGCTTGCCCGGACCTCCGACCCGCAGACCGTGCTGCGCCGTTTCCTGGCCCTGGACGCGGTGGTGACCGGGGCGAACGGGATCGCCTATCTCGTCGCGTCCGGCCCGCTCGGCCGGCTCCTCGGCGTCGACTCGACGCTGCTGCTGGGGCTCGGTGCGTTCCTCGCGGTGTACGCGGGCGGGGTCGGTCTGCTCGCCTCGCGTGCCCGTCCCGCCGCGTTCCCGGTGCGCGCCGTCATCGAGGCCAACCTCGCCTGGGCCGCGCTGAGTGTCGTCGCCCTCGCGGTGTGGCTGTCGCCGACGACGCCGGGCGCGATGTGGACCGTGCTCCAGGCGCTCACCGTGGCCGGGTTCGCCGGGTTGCAGTGGGCGGCCCTGAGGGCCCGTCAGGGCAGCAGCGACTGAAGGTACTTGACCGTCGCCGGGTCGGCCGGGAGGAACGTCTCGATGGCCAGCTCGGCGACGGTCACGTCCATCGGGGTGTTGAAGGTGGAGATGGAGGAGACGAAGGACAGGACGCGGCCCTCGTGCTCGATCTGCAGCGGCAGCGCGAAGTACGGGACGGGTTCGCCCGGTTCGGCGCCGGGGCTCTCCTGCGGCACCGGGTACGCCGCCACCTCCTCGTACAGCCGGCGCAGCGGCGCGGAACGGTGCAGCGCGATCTGCCGGTCCATCTGGGCGAGCAGGTGCCCGCGCCACTCACGCAGGTTGCGGATGCGCGGCGCGAGGCCCTCCGGGTGCAGGGTCAGGCGCATCGCGTTGAGCGGGGGCGCGAGAAGGTGCTCGGGGATGCCGTCGAGCAGCATCAGGATGCCCCGGTTGGCCGCGTGGACGTTGTACATCCCGTCGACCACGAGGGCCGGGTAGGGCTCGTAGCCCTGGATCAGCTGCTCCATGCCCGCGCGGACGGCGTCCAGTGCGGGATCGTCCAGCGGGGTCTCCGGGTAGCGAGGGGCGTATCCGGCCGCCAGCAGCAGCGCGTTGCGCTCGCGCACCGGCACCTCCAGGTGCTCGGCCAGCCGCAGCACCATCTCCTCGCTGGGCCGCGAACGGCCCGTCTCGATGAAGCTGATGTGCCGCGCCGAGGAGTCGGCCCGCAGCGCCAACTCCAGCTGACTGACCCGCCGTTGCTCCCGCCAGGCCCGCAGCAGAGGGCCCACGCCCTGGTCGGTGTGAGTGGCGGCGGGCACGGCGTTGCCGGACGGGACGGTGGTCATGAGTACGACCGTAGTCGAGAGCGCCTGGAATGACCGGGCCGTGGATGTCGCCCCTGTCCGGCGAGGCCGCGTACCGCGCCCGGGTGCGTGCTGTCTCCTCGGCGGGGCGGTCGGTGACGCCCTCGGCTACCCGATCGAGTCAGCTGGCTGGACGCCTGCCTGTCCGGCGTAGCCCTGGGGGCACCCCTCGGTCATGCGCCCGGCCCCCTCCGGCCTCACGAACTCCGCCGACGCACGTCGTCACGGGCGGTTCCGCGGGTCGGGGGACGGGCACCGATCGCCGCCCTCGCCGCCCTCGCCGACGACCGGGCGGCTGAATTCGTCCGCCGCTGACCACCGGGGAGCCGTCTGACCAGGGCCGCCACGCTCCGTCTGTGGCAGGCTGAAGACGAACCCGCCAGTTCTGGAAGGAGCGAGGCCCATGCCCCTCGAACCGCTGTCGCAGAAGGAGATCGAGGACCGGCTCGCGGAGCTGCCGGGCTGGTCACTGGACGGAGACCGCATCGCCCGCTCCTACCAGCTCCCCTCGCACTTCGCGGCCACGGCGATGGTCGTGCACATCGCCCAGGTCCAGGAGCAGCTCGACCACCACTCCGACCTCACCCTCGGCTACAACACGGTGTCACTCACCGTGAACACCCACACCGTGGGCGCCGTGACCGAGCGGGACTTCGCCCTCGCCCGGAAAATCGAGGATCTCGCCCCTGGCCACGGGGCACACTGACGCGCGGGCCGGACTACGACGAGGAACTCTGACGCGCGTGCTGGATTACAACAAGGAAGCGGAGCGGTACGACGCCTCGCGCGGCGGCGAGCCCCGGGCGGTGGCCGCGGCGGAGGCGGTGCTGGGGCTCCTGCCGGACGGGACCCGGCGCCTGCTCGACGTCGCGTGCGGCACCGGCATCGTGACGCGTCGGCTCGCCGCCGGACGGGACGGCCTGTGCGTGACCGGCGTCGACCTCGCGCCCGGCATGGCCCGGCAGGCCGCCGCCCGTCTGCCCGGCGCCGTCGTGCTCGCCGACAGCCGTCGGCTGCCGCTGCGGGACGGCCGGTTCGACGCCGTGAGCAGCGTGTGGCTGCTGCACCTGGCGCGGACGGACGACGACGTGCGGACCACCGTCGGGGAGTGCGCTCGCGTGCTGCGGCCCGGCGGTGTCTACGTCACCACGGTCGACAAGGCCGCCGCACACAACGTGGGCAGTGACATCGATGCCGTGCTGGCCTCCCGCCCACGCCGCCCGGCCCGGGACGAGGCGGCGCTCGTCGAGTCGTACGCCCTCGACCACGGCCTGGTCCCGGCCGGGCAGGCCCGTTTCACCGGCCGGGGCCAGGGCCGCAGCCCCCGCCGCACGGTCGCCGACCTGCGCCGGGGCTGGTTCGTCGCCCTGCCGCCCGGCGGCGCGCTCGCCGACGAGTTCGCCGCCCGGCTGGCGGAACTGCCGGACCAGGACCGACCCCGGCCGGACCCGGTGTTCAGCCTCCGGGCGTTCAGGAAGCCCGAGTGAACTCCATGACCCAGTTGGTCACCCAGGTCTCCCCGCCGTCGACGCAGAACGCCTGCTCCCAGCGGGCCGCGCCGGCGGACACGCCCGACCAGACGAACCGCACCCGCACGTCCTTGCCGTCGTACGTGTCGTCGCCGTAGAACTCGCCGCGGTCGCCCTCGAACCGGCCGATGACCGGCGGGAACAGCTTCCCGCTGCCGCTGGCGGACCAGTTCAGCGACCATCGCTCGGTCTCCCGGTCGAACAGGCGCAACGTCAGCCCCTTGGAGCCCAGGTACGGCATGTCGATCTCGTCGACATTGGCGGCGCCGTCGAACAGCGGCCAACAGCGGCTCGTGGCCGGGAACTCCACCCAGTCGCTGTCCGGGTCGAGGAAGTCGGTGCGGCGGCGGTTGACGACGTCCCAGTCCCCGTGGAAGAAGTCGAAGTCGTGCGGGCTGCTCATGGGCGGTCTCCCGTGGTTCCTTCGGGTAGCAAGTCGGCCAAGTAGGACTGCAGGTCCGGGACTTCGGGCGCGAGCATGTGCCGTACCCAGGCGTCCCGTTCGTGCAGGATCGGCGGGAGTTCCCAGACGCAGAGATGCCTTGGCAGGCTGCCTTGACCGTGGGATGAGGTGGGCGCGGTCGGGGCAGCCGAGGTTCGGCTGCCCGCCGCGGCGCCGCCAGGGTCGGCGGTGACGTGTTGACGCCCTCGCCCGTGCAGACACGGACGATTCTGGTCGGCACCCCTACGAGTGCCACCACGGGTTCCTGCTTCGCAGGCCCTCGCCACTCCCAGGAAGGGAACGGTCTTACACGGGCCTCCACAGGCGTCACTTTCCGCCCGCCCGGCGGTAGGTCCGCCAACTCGGTTGTCGGACAAGCCGACGGTAGTGGCTGGTGTGAGGGGTGAGGGTGTTTCACCCTCTTGATTCACCCTGAAGGGTGGCGCTCGATGGTGTGTGGGAGAAGTCACGTTGTGACGCTAGGCCCGCTTCACTGACACCATATGTCAGTGAAGTCCGGCCGACTCGTCTCCATCCTCCTGCTGCTCCAGACCCGCGGCAGGATGACCGCCGCCCAGCTCGCCGAGGAACTGGAGGTGTCGGTGCGCACGGTCTACCGCGATGTCGAGGCGCTGAGCGCCGCCGGCGTCCCGCTGTACGGCGACGCGGGTCACGCCGGCGGCTACCGCCTCCTCGACGGCTACCGCACCCGCCTCACCGGACTCACCGCCGACGAGGCCGAGGCGCTCTTCCTCGCCGGGGCGCCCGGACCCGCGGCCCAGCTCGGCCTCGGCTCGGTCCTGGCCGCCGCCCAGCTCAAGGTCCGCGCCGCCCTGCCGCAGGAGCTGCGCATCCACGCCGACCGGATCAGCGGCCGCTTCCACCTCGACGCACCCGGCTGGTACGCCGACGCCGACGAGACGCCGTACCTCCCCGCGGTGGCCGACGCCGTCTGGAACAGCCGCGTCCTGCACGTCCTGTACCGCCGCTGGCGTGAACCCACCGACGTGGAGCGCCGCCTCGAGCCGTACGGACTCGTCCTCAAGGCGGGTCGCTGGTACGTCGTCGCGGGCCCCGAACCTCGTACGTACCGTGTCGACCAGATCCTCCGACTCACCGCCACCGGCGAGGAGTTCACCCGCCCCGACGGCTTCGATCTCGCCGCGCACTGGGCGGCGTACCAGCGTGACTTCCACGACCGGTTGTACCGCGGGGAGGCGGTGGTGCGGCTGGCTCCCGGAGTGACCCTCGATCGCGCGGTCAACCACCGTACGGAGAACGGCGGTTGGACCCGCGCCGACGTCCCCATCGAGTCCGTCGACCACGCCCACGCCGAGTTCCTGCGCCTGGGCACCGGCATCGAGGTGCTCGAACCGCCCGAGCTGCGCGAGAAGATCGCTCGGACGGTGGCCGAACTGGCCGAAAGGTACGGCAACTCGGGGGCGTACGGCGGCGACTGAGGGAACGGAACCCGTCCGTCCTCCCGAGGAGGTACGTCACGTGCAGCACCCGCGCAAGCACCGCAGACGTCGAGCCGCCCTCTCCGCGACCCTCGCCACGGCCGCCCTGGTCGCCGCCGGGCTCACCACGCTGAACGGCGCCGGCGTCGCGGAGGCCGCCACCGCCCGCCAGGTCGAGGCCCTCGACCGGGGCGTGGTCAGCGTCCACACGGCCGACGGCAACCTGGTCAGCTGGCGATGGCTCGGCACCGACCCGAACGACGTCTCCTTCAACGTCTACCGGGCCGGCACGAAGGTCAACTCGACCCCGATCACCGGCTCCACGAACTACTTCCACTCCGGCGCCCCCGAGCAGGCCGACTACACCGTCCGCGCGATCGTGAACGGAGTGGAGCAGGGCGACTCCGTGCACGCCGTCCAGTTCCGCACGGGGTACAAGGACGTCCCGATCAGCCCGCCGGCAGGCGGCACGACACCGGACGGGGTGGCCTACACCTACGAGGCCAACGACGCCTCCGTCGGCGATCTCGACGGCGACGGCGCCCTCGACATCGTCCTCAAGTGGCAGCCCACCAACGCCAAGGACAACTCCCAGTCCGGCTACACCGGCAACACCGTCGTCGACGGCATCAAGCTCGACGGCACCCGGCTGTGGCGCATCGACCTGGGCCGCAACATCCGCTCCGGCGCGCACTACACGCAGTTCCAGGTGTACGACTACGACGGCGACCGCAAGGCCGAGGTCGCCATGAAGACGGCCGACGGCACGGTCGACGGGACGGGCGCGGTGATCGGGAGCTCGTCCGCCGATCACCGGAACTCGAGCGGCTACGTCCTCTCCGGGCCCGAGTACCTGACCATGTTCAACGGGCAGACCGGCAAGGCGATGGGGACGGTGGACTACGTCCCGGCCCGAGGCACGGTCTCGTCCTGGGGCGACTCCTACGGCAACCGAGTCGACCGATTCCTCGCCGGTACCGCCTACTTGGACGGTGCCCGGCCCTCCCTGATCATGGCCCGCGGCTACTACACCCGCACGGTCATCGCCGCCTGGGACTGGCGAGGCGGCAGCTTCACCCGCCGCTGGACCTTCGACACCAACTCCTCCACCAACACCGGCAAGGGATTCGACGGCCAGGGCTCGCACAGCCTGTCCGTCGGGGACGTCGACGGCGACGGCAAGGACGAGATCGTGTACGGCGCGATGGCCGTCGACGACAACGGCAACGGCCTGTGGACCACGAAGACCGGGCACGGCGACGCCCAGCACCTCGGCGACCTCGACCCCTCGCACGCGGGCCTGGAGTACTTCAAGGTCTCGGAGTCGACCAGCCAGCCGGCCGAGCTGTACATCAACCCGGCCAACGGCACGGTCAACTGGAAGCTCGCCGCCTGCTGCGACAACGGTCGCGGAGTCGCCGGGGACATCTGGGCGGGCAACGACGGTGCCGAGGTGTGGTCCGCCTCCGACACCTCCATCCGCGACGAGGCCGGCGCCACCAAGGGGCGTGAGCCGTCCTCCGTCAACTTCCTGTCCTGGTGGGACGGCGACACCGTCCGCGAACTCCTCGACGGCACCCGCATCGACAAGTACGGCACCTCGTCCGACACCCGCCTGCTGACCGGCTCCGGCGTCTCCTCCAACAACAGCACCAAGGCCACCCCCGTGCTGTCCGGCGACATCCTCGGCGACTGGCGCGAGGAGGTCATCTGGCGCACCAGCGGCAACACGGCGCTCAGGATCTACTCGACGCCGTACGAAACGAGCACGAAGATCACGACCCTGCTCCACGACCCGATGTACCGCACGGGCCTGGCCTGGCAGAACACCGGCTACAACCAGCCCCCGCACCCGAGCTTCTTCATCGGCAACGGCATGCCGACGGCGCCCCGGCCGACGGTGTACACGCCCTGAGCATCGGCGACGGGCTCGACCTTGCTCGACCCGCCTGGCAGCCCGGACGTCATGACGGGCTGCCAGGTTGCTTTGCGGGCCCGACTTTTTTCGGTGCTCCGTGCAACCATGCGGGTTCTTCACGGGTCCTTCACATGCGTACCACCGAAACCTGGGGAGAACATGGTCCACCACACCCGCATACGTCTCGCCGCCACCGCGGCCGTCGCCGTCGCCGCGCTCGGCCTGAGCGCCTGTGGTTCCGGCTCCGGCGACGAGGTCGTCGACAAGCCCAAGGCGAAGGCCTCCGCCAAGGCCGACAGCGGCAGCGGCAACGAGAAGGAGCCCGCCGCCGAGAAGAGCAGCGCCGCGCCCGACGTCGCCAAGGTCGGTGACACGCTCGCGCTCAAGGGCATGGAGAGCGGCAGCGGCCTCGACGTCACCGTCGTCAAGGTCGTCGACAACGCCAAGTCCAGTGACGAGTTCTTCGCCCCCGAGTCCGGCAACCGGTGGATCGGTGTGCAGCTCCAACTCGTCAACACCGGCACCAAGGTCTACTCCGACGCTCCCGTGAACGGGGCGAAGATGGCCGACGACCAGGGCCAGCAGTTCGGGACCGTCCTCGCCGACATCACGGCCGGCCCGTCGATGTCGTCGGACGTCCGGCTCAAGCCGGGCGCGAAGGCGCTGGGCTGGGTCGTGTTCGAGGTGCCGAAGGCGTCGAAGGCGGCCACGGTCACGTGGGGGATGGACTCCGGCTTCGCCGAGCAGATCGGGGAGTGGAAGCTGTAGGCGACAGCACCGAGGGCGCGTACCGGCGAACGGCACGCGCCCTCGGGCTCGCTCGGCTCAACTCACCGCGCAGCTCTGGTCACCCAGCTTGAAGGCGGTCGGTTTCGCGTTCGTCCCCGACCAGCTTCCCGTGAATCCGAAGCTGACGGACGAGCCGGCCGCCACGCTGCCGTTCCAGCCCACGTTCTTCGCGGTCACCGCCGAGCCCGACTGCGTATGGTCGGCGTTCCACACCTGTGTGATCCGCTGCCCGTCCGCGAAGGTCCAGCCGAGGGACCAGCCACTCCAGGCACTGGAACCGGTGTTGGACAGCTGGACGTCCGCCTGGAAACCGCCCGACCACTGGTTGGTGACCTTGTACGTCACCGTGCAGGCGCCGGTCGGCGTCGGGTCCGGATCCGGGTCGGGATCCGTGGTGCCGCCGCCGGCCGTGTCGCCGTAGATGACGCCCCGGCCGTTCGTTGCCACGTAGACCCGCCCGTACACCCGGGGGTCACCCGTGATCGCCGCGCCCGTCCAACCCCACTGGTGGGCGTCGTCGTTGACGCGGGTCCAGGTGACGCCCTTGTCGACGGAGCGGAAGATGCCGCGTACGCCGCCGATCTTCGCGCTGGTGTAGAGGGTTTGGTACGACGCGCCCGTCGCCGCCTTGCCGAAGCCGATGGCGTCGGCTTGCTCGACGTTCGAGAGTTTCGTGAAGCTCGCGCCCCCATCGGTCGAGTGCCACAGACCGTACGCCCCGTCCGTCGCACCACCCGCCAGCCACACGTCCCCCTTCACCCCGGGCAGCGCCTTGAAGCGGACGCTGTCACCGCTCGGCAGCCCGGCCGCCGAGGACGCGGTGAAGGTCGCGCCGCCGTCCGAACTCACGTAAAACTTGCCGGACTTGAAGCCGTAGAAGACCTTCGGGTCGACCCGATCCGACTCGACGATCGCCCCGGCCGGAATCCCGCTCGACGCCTGCCACGAGTTGCCGAACCCCGTCGTGTACTGCACGCCCGTGCCGGCAGGGCTCCACACGAACCGGCTGCCGTCGGCCGCCGCGGCCACCGTGCCGCCCTCGCTGACGCCCGACGGGTCGGTCCCCGCAAACCAGTTGGCGCCGTTGTCCGTCGAGAACGCGATGTGCGGTCCGGAGTCGAGATTGCCGACCCGGACGACCGTGTCGGGGTTGGACTCGGCGTAGTCCAGGCTCGTCGTCGTGGTGAAGTTCGGCTGTGTGAACATCATCGACGGCACCTTGGTGAGGTCCGTGTGGCGGAAGCCGCCGATGTCACCGAGGGCGCTCAGGAGCGGGGCGCCCGACGGGGGAGAGGCGAGGTCGTTGACCGCCGTCTCCTCCAGGCCCTGCACCATCGGCTTGATGGTGAACTGGCTCCCGCTGTCCCACTTCGTCAGGTCCTCGGTGCCGTAGATCGTCGCGCCCGTCCCGTACATCATCCGGTTGGAGTTGAACGGGTCGATCTCCAAGGCCTCGGTCATCCAGCCCAGTTTCGGCGTCTGCTCGGGCGGTGACGGATTCGCGCCCCAGGTCAGCCACGGCGACGACGAGACGTCCATGGTGTAGCGGTTGGCGCGGTTGGGATACGATGTGTAGTCCCACGCCTTGGTCCAGGTGCCGCCGCTGTCCGTCGAGCGGAAGATCTGAGTGTCCGGCCACCAGGAGCTGTACGCCGTCGCCATCACCGTGCCGGGCTTCTGCCGGTCGAGGGTCAGACCGGCGAAGCCGTAGTAGGTGTCGGCCTCGGCGACCGGGCTGATGTTCGTCCAGGTGCCGGTCGCGGTCGCGTACCGCCACAGCTGGCCCTTGCCGCCGTCGTACGGGCCGCCCTTGTCGCTGTAGGCGAGGTAGAGGTAGCCGTTCGTCGCGTCCAGGACACCCTTGTGGGCCAGGTAGCCCGTCGGCTGCCCGGCGACCCGCGACCAGGTCGCGCCCGCGTCGGTCGACCGGTACACGGCGTTGTCCTTGTCGGCGACCCCGACGTAGATGGTCTTCGTCGCGTTCCCGGACGTCCCCGTGGACTCGTCGAAGGTGACCCAGACGATGCCTTGGTTGTCGCTGGCGTACCCGCTCGTGTCGCTCGGATCCTGCACGTAGTTGCCGACGTTGGGGAAGTTCGCCACCTGCGACCAGGACGCCCCGGAGTCCGTCGACCGCCACAGCCCCTTGCCGCTCGGGGCGCCCAGATACAGCACGCTGTTCTTGTTCGGGTCGACCGCCAGCCGCTCACCCATGCCGCGTCCGGGCATGTTGCCGCCCAGCTTGAACGGCAGGTCGGTCTTCTGCCAGCTCGCGCCCCGGTCGGAGGAGCGCATGACCGCGCCGTTGTTCGGGTCCCAGCTGTTGGTGTACGTCCCGACCGCCGCGTACACCTTGTTCGGGTCGGCCGAGTCGGACGCCAGGCTCACCACACCCGTGTGCCCCCAGTCACCCCAGCCGACCGAGTCCAGCAGCGGCGTCCAGGTCTTCGACGACTCCTGCCAGCGGTAGGCGCCGCCGATGTCGGTACGCGCGTAGGCGAGGTTCTTCTCCTTGCGGTTGAAGACGATGCCGGGGACAAAGCCGCCCCCGTCGATACGGGCGTTCTTCCAGGTGTAGGTGTCGGCGGCGATCGACACCTTCTGCGTGGCAGGGGCGGCCAGTGCGGGCGGGGTGCCCGCGAGCAGCCCTGCCGCGAGGGCCAGCGCGGCGGTGAGGATGCGGGTTCTTCGCACGGTGGGGGTCCTCTCCGGGGTGCGGGGGGGGGGGATGGAAGTGACATGGGGAAAGCGCTTTCCGATGAGGGCGAAGATGGCCGGGCGATCCCCAGTGCGGGTGGGGACCGCCCGGCCGACGGGGCGGTGACGCCCCAAGGGGCGCGGGGAACTGCGCGACCAGCCACGGCGGACCCGCAGTCGAACGCGGCCCCTCCCGCGGAGCTCCCTAGCGGGGGCTGGTTATTCGAGGAGCTCCGCGTACGAGCCCATGGCGAGCGCGATGTCCGCCTGGGCCCAGAACCGGTGATACGTGAACGACGGCGCCGCACCACCCGCGAGATACGCCTCGATCTTCGACCAGGCCGGGTCGTCCTCATAGAACGAGCGGATCGAGTCGAAGGTCGACGACGAGTTGATCGCGTCGCCGTTCGGCATGGTGCCGGTCCAGCCGCTCGGGACGTAGATCCCGTCGTCGAAGCGGTTGTAGTCGGCGCGGGTCTCCGGGACGGCGATACCGAGGTCGTCCTGGTAGTTGTCCCACATGCCGTCCAGCAAGGCCTTCGCCGTCGTCGCGGCCGCCGTGTCACCGGAGCGGTCGGCGTAGTACGTCAGGGTCTTGGCGTACGCGGCCGCCACACCGACGTCGTTGGTGTAGTCGGCGACGGTGACGTGAAGCCCGTTGTTCGCGCCCGGACTTGACGCGTTCCAGGTGTCGGGCTGCCCCGACCACTGGAGCGTGGACGGGATCCGGTACGTACCGTCCGGGTTGACGGTCGTCTCGGACAGCGCCCAGTCGACCCACTTGTCGAGGACAGCCTTCGCGGCCGCGTTCCCCGTCTGCTGGTAGTACTCGGCCACCCGCTCCATCGACCACGCCTGGAAGCCGAACCACTGGTTGGACGGCGGGTCGTGGTAGACGGGCTGCTGGTCGTAGTACATGCCGTAGAAGGTGGACTTCCCGGCCGGCGGCGTCGCGTACCGGCCCGCCCAGCTGTTGGTCGCACCGCCCGCGATCGCGCCCTCGCTGGACTGCAGCCAGCGGTAGAACTCGACCTGCCGCTCCAGCGACTTGGCCCAGTCCGCCTGTCCCGTCGCCGACTTGGGCTTCAGATCGGCGTAGTTGGACAGGGCGTACGCGGCCATCGGGTTCTGGTAGCCGCCGTGCGCATGGCTGGAGCCGATGCGCCAGGCCCAGCCCGCCGAGGTGTCGGTGGCACCGCCCCACGCGTAGTACCAGGACAGCAGGTAGAACGAGGCGTCCTTGCCGGTGCCCGCCGGGCAGGAGGAGGCCCCGACGCAATTGCCGACCTTCTTGAAGTACTTGTCGTACATCGCGTAACGCAGGTAGTCGCCCATCTTCGCGGCCTTGGCCACGGTCGCGGAGATGTCGCCGCCCTTGCCCTGCTCGTCGGCCCACTTGTCGGCCCAGTACGCGGCCTGCACCGCACGGGCGTCGGCGTCCGGGGCGTTGGTGAACTTCCACTGCTTGGCGTAGGAGGCGTCACCGGTGAAGAGGTCCAGGTACCCGTTCTTCCCGCCGTACTTGAAGGCGTCGCAGGTCGGCTGCGGCACCGTCTCCCACACCGACTCCTGCGCGCCGCGCTGGAAGGTGTTGATGTACGACGGCCCGGTGTCCGTCGGCCCCGCCTCGCACTTGCCCGGCGAGTTGCCGTAGCCGTAGACGTTGTCGACGTCCTGCAGCCAGTGCATGCCGTAGACGTCGTCCGTGCCGTACGCGCTCTTCAGCTCACCTGCGATCGGGTCCGAGCCGACCGAGACCGACGAGTCGAGCTTCGCCGGGTACTCGTTCGGGGTGTCCAGCTCGGGCGCGTAGGTCGCCGGCTTCGAGGCGTTGTAGAAGGAGTTCGTCGGCTGGTCGGCGTGGGTCGGGATCATGTACTTCTCCATGATCTCCCAGGCGCCGTTGAACTTGGCCCAGTCGCCCGTGACCTTGCCGTACATGGCCTGTAGCCAGAGAAGGTAGCTGTAGGCCTCCGACGTGGTCTCGTGACCGTGGTCCGGCGCCTCGACGATCAGCGTCTCCACCGAGTGGTAGGGAATGCCCTCGGGTGAGAAGTAGCCGTTCGCCGGGTTGGTGATCTTGCCGTACAGCTCCAGGAAGCGGGCGTCGTACGCCTTCGTCGCCGCGATCTGGGTCGCCGTGACCGACGCCTTCGCATGCCCGGTGGCGGTCGACTCGAAGGTCGCCGCGCCGGTGCCGGAGGAGTCGGCGGTGATGGTCACCTTCTGGGCCGTGTTCCAGTTCGAGGGCGTGAAGGTGAGCGAGGCGCCGCCGGTCACCGACAGGCCCGAGTTGCCGCTCGCGCGTGCGGTGGTGACGGTGACGTTGGCCGACGGCTGCGTCGACAGCTTGATGTCGTACGAGGCCGTCTTGCCCTGCTGGACCGGGAGTTGGGTCTGCGAGGCCACCACGGCGGGACCCGAGGCGACCGTGATGCCGACCGGCGTGGACTCCGCGGACGCGCCCAGGCTGTCGTACGCCTTCGCGAGGAGCGAATGACTGCCCACGGTCAAGCTTGAGGCCGAGAGCGAGTACGGCGCCGTCGTGTCCGTGCCCAGCAGCGTGGTGTTGTCGTAGAACTCCACCTTGCTGATCGTCGCGTTGTCCGCGGCCGCGGCGGTGGCCGCGAGCGGGACGGCGTCGCCCTGCGAGTAGACGGCGCCCGCCGCCGGGCTGGTCAGCACGGTGATGGGGGGTTGGTGGGCGCCGGTGCAGCTGGTGCCGTTGATCGCGAAGTTCGCCGGGGCGGCGTTGCTGCCGCTGTACGTGAACTGCGCGCCGGTGGTGACCGCGGCTCCGGCGGCGATCCGGCCGTTGTAGCCGGCGTCCTTCACCGTGATCGACTGGCCGGACTGGGACCAGGTGCCGTTCCAGCCGTTGCTGAGCTTCTGGTTGCCCGCGTAGCCGTACGTCAGGGTCCAGCCGTCGATGACATCCGTACCGCGGTTGGTGATCGTCAGATCCGCGGTGAAGCCGGAGCCCCAGTCATTGGTCTTGTAGTCGACACTGCACTGAACTGCCGCTGCCTGAGCGGGTGTCGAACCCGTGCTCAGCATGGTCAAGGGAAGCGCCAGGGCCGCTGCGACGGCCGTCCACAACCGCCGTACGGCTCTGCGTCTGCGTGGGGGATGCACGTGCTGGTTCCTCCTTGCGGCTCGGAGAAGTCAAGGCTTGAACCAGTGGGAGCGCTCCCATAGTGAGGATGGGGGTGCAAAGGGTCAAGGTGCTTGAAGAGTCGAAAAGATTCGATGAGTTCAGTTGAGGGAAAGTCAGTAACTCCTCTGTCCTTTACCGTCACTTGGCGCTAGCTTCATTGACACCAGTGGGAGCGATTCCATCAGTCGACGCGGCCGTCACGGCGCGCCTGATCTGCAAGGAGTCGCTCATGCGACACCTCCCGCGTTCAGTACTTTTAGCCGTCGCCGGTGCGGTCGCCCTCATCGCGGCCGTGACGGTGCCGGTGGTCACGGCGCAGGGAGCCACCCCCGCGTGCACGGTGCAGTACTCCGTCACCAGCCAGTGGGACAGCGGCTTCCAAGGTGCCGTGGAGATCACCAACAACACCGCCGCTGTGAGCAGTTGGAGCCTGAGCTTCGACTTCGCGGGCAGCCAGAAGGTCACCCAGGGCTGGAACGCCAAGTGGTCCCAGTCAGGTACGACGGTGACCGCGACCAACGAGAGCTGGAACGGCGCGCTCGGCACCGGCGCGCGTGTCAGTGCCGGGTTCATCGCGTCCTGGTCGGGGAGCAATGCCGTACCGAAGGCGTTCAAGCTCAACGGCACCACCTGCAATGTCGACGCCGAACCGTCGCCGACCGACCCGACGGACCCCACGGACCCCACGGATCCGACCGATCCGACCGATCCGCCGGGCCCCGGTGACGGCACGGTGCCGGCCCTGCACGTCTCCGGGAACAAGCTCGTGGACGCCGACGGCACCACCCGTCGCCTGCTCGGCGTCAATCGTTCCGGCGGCGAGTTCATGTGCGTCCAGGGTTACGGCATCTGGGACGGCCCCGTCGACGACGCCGCCATCAAGGCGATCGCCGACTGGAACGCCAACACCGTCCGCATTCCGCTGAACGAGGAGTGCTGGCTCGGCCTGTCCAACATCAAGCCCGAGTACGGCGGCGCGAACTACATAGGCGCCGTCAAGGATCTGGTGGCCAGGGTGAAGGCGCACGGCATGACGCCGATGCTCGAACTCCACTGGACCTGGGGCCAGTACACCGGCAACTCGGCGGGCTGCTCCGACGTGCACGCCGGCTGCCAGAAGCCGATGCCCGACATGCAGTACACACCCGCGTTCTGGACGTCGGTCGCGAGCACCTTCAAGGACGACCCGACGGTTGTGTTCGACCTGTTCAACGAGCCCTACCCGGACCGCGCGACCTCCACGACCACCCAGGCGTGGCAGTGCTGGCGGGACGGCGGCACCTGTCCCGGCATCGGGTACGAGGTCGCCGGCATGCAGGACCTCGTCGACGCGGTACGGGGCACCGGCGCCGACAACCTGATCCTGCTCGGCGGGATCGCGTACTCGAACGACCTCAGCCAGTGGCTGACGTACAAGCCCATCGACCCGGCGGGCAATCTCGCCGCGGCGTGGCACGTCTACAACTTCAACACCTGCGCGAACGAGAGCTGCTGGAACTCCACGCTGGCCCCCGTCGCGGCCCAAGTGCCGCTGGTGGCGGGGGAGATCGGGGAGAACACCTGCGCGCACTCCTTCGTCGACCAGGTCATGAAGTGGTTCGACGACCGTGATCTGTCCTACCTGGGCTGGACCTGGAACACCTGGAACTGCAACTCCGGTCCGGCGCTGATCACCGCCTACGACGGGACCCCCACGTCGTACGGCATCGGGCTGCGTGATCACCTGCGCGCCCTTGACGGATAACTCCCCTCACGGAGAAGGAAACCCGCACTCATGAGTCGTACCAGAACTGCGATGCTCGCCGCCCTGGCGCTGGTCGCCGGTGCCTCGGGGACCGCGCTCGCCGCGACCGTCCCCGCGGACGTCGGCACGGCAGCCGTCCCGTGCACCGTCGACTACAAGGTGCAGAACCAGTGGGACACCGGCTTCACCGCCGCCGTGACGGTCACCAACCAGGGGGCCGCCAAGTCGAACTGGTCGGTGAAGTGGTCGTACGCCGGAAACCAGAAGATCACCAACGGCTGGAACGCCAAGATCAGCCAGAGTGGCGCCGCCGTCACCGCCGCCAACGAGACCTACAACGGCACGCTGGCGACCGGCGGTTCGGTCAGCTTCGGCTTCCAGGGCACCTACAGCGGCACCAACGCGATCCCGGCCACCTTCACCCTCGACGGCGTGACCTGCAACGTCGACGGCGGCGGCGGACCCACGGACCCGCCCGACCCCGACCCCGGCCCCACCGGGCCGAAGGCCGACAACCCGTACTCCGGCGCCAAGGTGTACGTGAACCCGGAGTGGTCCGCCAACGCCGCCGCCGAGCCGGGCGGCAGTCGCATCGCCAACCAGCCCACCGGCGTGTGGCTGGACCGGATCGCCGCGATCAACGGCGCCGGCGGCAAGATGGGCCTGCGCGCCCACCTCGACGAGGCCCTGAAGCAGAAGGGCAGCGGCGAGCTCGTCGTCCAGCTGGTGATCTACAACCTGCCGGGCCGCGACTGCGCCGCGCTCGCCTCCAACGGTGAGCTCGGGCCGACGGAGATCGACAAGTACAAGACGCAGTACATCGACCCGATCGCCGCGATCCTCGCCGATCCCAAGTATGCCTCGCTGCGGATCGTCAACACGGTCGAACTCGACTCGCTGCCGAACCTCGTCACCAACGTCTCGCCGCGGGTCACGGCCACCCCGAACTGCGACACGATGAAGGCCAACGGCAACTACATCAAGGGTGTCGGCTACGCGCTGAACAAGCTCGGTGACATCGCCAACGTCTACAACTACGTGGACGCCGGGCACCACGGCTGGCTCGGCTGGGACGACAACTTCTCGGCGAGCGTCCAGTTGATCAAGCAGGCCGCGACGGCCGAAGGCGCCACCGTCAACGACGTGGCCGGTTTCATCACCAACACCGCCAACTACAGCGCGCTGAAGGAGCAG
Source organism: Streptomyces cyaneus (assembly GCF_004028635.1). Classification (GTDB taxonomy): domain Bacteria; phylum Actinomycetota; class Actinomycetes; order Streptomycetales; family Streptomycetaceae; genus Streptomyces; species Streptomyces cyaneus. Next base: position 322,650 of record NZ_RQJW01000008.1, read on the forward strand.
TACTTCACCATCAGCGACTCCGTGAACGGCAAGTCCGTGCGCGAGTCGAAGTGGGTGGACTGGAACCGTTACGTCGACGAGCTCTCCTACGCCCAGGCCTTCCGGGCGGAGGCCGTGAACCAGGGCTTCCCCTCGGGCGTCGGCATGCTGATCGACACCTCCCGCAACGGCTGGGGCGGCAGCGCCCGGCCGACCGGTCCGGGCGCCATGACGGACGTGGACACCTACGTCAACGGCGGTCGCATCGACCGGCGCATCAACACCGGCAACTGGTGCAACCAGTCCGGAGCCGGTCTCGGCGAGCGCCCGCAGGCCTCCCCGGCGGCCGGGATCGACGCCTACGTGTGGATCAAGCCCCCGGGTGAGTCCGACGGCGCCAGCAGCGAGATCCCGAACGACGAGGGCAAAGGCTTCGACCGGATGTGCGACCCGACGTACACCGGCAACCCGCGCAACAACAACAACATGTCCGGCGCCCTGGCGAACGCCCCGCTGTCCGGCCACTGGTTCTCGGCGCAGTTCCAGCAGCTGATGCAGAACGCGTACCCGCCGTTGTCGTAGCGGTGTGGCGGCGGCTGCCGGTCCGTTGTGGCTGGTCGCGCCCGCGCGGCGGAGCCGCAAATAGATGCAGCCCCGCGCCCCTTGGGGGGCGCGGTAGTCGCCGGGGTCTGGTCAGATCTCTTGGGCCAGGCCCCGGCGGATTGCGAATTCCACCGCCGAGTAGTTGCCGTCGGGCCGCTCCAGCTCATGAGGCACCGCCGTGAGCAGGGGCGGCTGGGCCATGAAGCGTGGCCGGGTGCCGTGGTGGGGCTGGGCGGCGTGGACCAGGAACGGATGGCAGAGGTAGACGTCGCCGGGGCGACCGGTGGCGTGGGCGAGCGGGCGGTGCGCGGAGGCCTCGGCGACCTTCGGGCCGAGCTCCAGGAAGGAGGCGCCCGCTTCGCCGTACGGCTCCAGGACCGGCGGTACGTCGAGATGCGAGCCGACCCGGATCCGGGTCGGGGCGTCGTCCTCGGTGACCTCGCTGAACAGGAACAGCATCAGCAGCGCACGGTCCTTGGAGTGCACGTTCGTGTGCGGGTGCTCGGCGCCTTCGGGCACGTAACTGCCCTCGATGTGCCAGCCCGCGTCGTTCGGTTCCTCCTCGTGCGGGAACCGCAGCGGGAAACTGCCCAGCGAATAGCGTGACTGCCAGCGGTCCTCACCCACCAGCACATCGAAGGCCTCGTGCAGGACGGGCGTGTTGACGGCCGCCGCGAAGGGGCCCTGCGCCATGTCGTACACCCAGTGCACGGGGTCCTTCCAGGTGCCCGGGTCCTGCGGGTCGTACCCCGTCTCGCGCCACAGCAGCCGCGCGCAGTGCTCGGCGACGCGCGGCGGAAAGGCGCCCTCGATCTTCACGAACCCGTCATCGAGGAACCGCTTCACCATCTCGTCGTCCATCGGGCCATCGTGGGCGATCGGACATGCGGGCCGCATCCCGTTTTCCTTGCCGCCGTTTTGCCGTTACGGCAACGACGGTGGCCCCGCGCCGGTGCGTCGGCGCACGCTGGCCCCATCCGAAGGAGAGGCTGACGAGCATGGCGCACCACCACCACGGAGACCACCAGGCCGGTCACCAGCACCGTCACCACGACCACACCGACATCGACTGGAACGAGGTGGCCCCGCAGCTGGAGGCACAGGCGGAGCTGTTCACGCCCCTGTACGAGCACGCCATGGCCTGGCTGGCCAAGCGGCAGACCGAGCCCGGGCTGATCGTGGACGTGGGCAGCGGACCCGGCGTCATCGCCTGTCTGCTCGCCGACACCTTCCCCGGCGCGCGGATCGTCGCCGTCGACGGTTCCGCACCGCTCCTCGACCGGGCAAGGGCGCGGGCCGAGCGACTGGGCGTCGCCGACCGCTTCGGCACCGTCGCCGGTGAACTCCCGGACGCACTCGACGACTTGGACTACCCGGCCGATCTGCTCTGGGTCAGCCGCAGTCTGCACCACCTCGGCGACCAGCGTGCCGCCCTCGCCGCGTTCGCCGCCCGCCTCACGCCCGGCGGCACCCTGGCCCTCCAGGAGGGCGGCCTGCCGGCCCGGTTCCTGCCGCGCGACCTCGGCTTCGGGCGGCCCGGACTGCAGGCGCGCCTCGACGCGCTGGAGGAGGAGCGGTTCGCCGCGATGCGCGCGGATCTGCCCGGCTCCGTCGCCGAGACCGAGGACTGGCCGGCGCTGCTCAGCTCCGCAGGCCTCAGGCCCACCGGCACCCGCACCTTCCTCCTCGACCTGCCCGCCCCGACCACGGACCGGGCCCGCGCCTACGTCGTCGCCTCTCTGACCCGTATCCGCGAGGGCTTCGGAGACCACCTCGACGCCGATGACCGCGCGACCCTCGACCGGCTCCTCGACCCGGACGACAAGGCGAGCGTGTACCACCGGCCGGATGTGTTCGTCCTGGCGGCGCAGACGGTGTACACGGCGGTACGGACGAAGTGACCTTGACTTCGAGAACTCTCCAAGTGATGGAATCCCCGTCGTCCGAACGAAACACAGGGGGATCATCATGACCGGATCGACCATGACCGGCTCAACCTTGACCGGATCGACCGCGACCGACTCTCCGGTCGCCCTCATCACCGGCGGCGGCAGCGGCATCGGCGCCGCGGTCGCGCGACAGCTGCTGGCCGCCGGACACCGGGTCACCGTCACCGGCCGCGGCGAGGAGCGGCTGCGGGCCTTCGCCGCGGAACTCGGGGAGCCGGACGGTCTGTTGACGATCGCCGGGAACGCCGCCGAGTACGGCGACGTACAGGCGGCCGTCGACAAGACGCTGAAGGCCTTCGGCCGACTCGACACCGTCGTCGCCAACGCCGGTTTCGCCACCCACGACTCGGTCGCCGAGGGCGACCCGTCCGGCTGGACCGAGATGGTGCTGACCAACGTCCTCGGCCCGGCCCTGCTGATCCGCGCCTCCATCGACGCCCTCAAGGAGACCCGCGGCCGGATCGTCCTCGTCGGCAGCGTCGCCGGGTTCGTGCCCGGGCCGGGCAACATCTACGGGGCGACGAAATGGGCGGTGACCGGGCTCGCCGAGAACACCCGGCGGCAGGTGACCGACTGGGGCGTCGGCGTGACCCACATCGCGCCCGGCCGCGTCGAGACACCGTTCTGGGACAGCTACGGCAGCCTGCCGCCGGGGCACCTGCTGACCGCCGACCAGATCGCCGACTCGGTGGTGTGGGCCATCCGGCAGCCCGACGGCGTCGACATCAACACCGTCGTCGTACGGCCGCTCGGACAGCCCAACTGACGCCGACGAAAGACGGCGTCGCCGGCCTGGCAATGCGAGGGCCTATCTATTAGGAAAGTTTCCTTACCTGCGCTGATTGCGGGGTCATGCCCCCGGTAGAAGACTGGACATGCCGAAGATTTCGGATGTGGGCCCGGATTTCCGGGAGGTGTCATGTTCGTACGCGCCATCTACACGACCGGCGATCCCACGAAGATCGACGCGGCCATCAGGGCCTTGAACACCGAGGGGCGGGACCTGTTGGAAGACCGTCCGGGGTACCGCGGAGCAAGTGTCTTCGTGGACCGGGCGCTCGGGAAACTGCTCGCGGCGAGCTGGTGGGAGTCGGAGCAGGACCGGCGCAACAGCGACGAGGTGTTGCGCGAGCGGCGGGCGGCCATGCTGGAGCCGTTCGCGGGAACACTGGCGGTCTTCAACTACGAGGCGTTGGTCTTCCACCAGGTCCGGCAGCCGCAAGCGGGCGGCGGACTGCGGCTGACCAGGCTGGAGTTCGACCCCATGGACACGGACCTGCTCGCCGACACGTTCCGGGCGACGGTGGTGCCCAAGCTGGACACCCTCCCGGGGCTGGCCAGGGCGTCGCTGATGGTCGACCGGGAACGGGGGCGCGGGATGGTCGGAGCGGTCTTCGTCGACCAGGCCTCCCTGGCGGCGTCCCGCGCGGGCCAGGCGGCCGCCCGGCATGAGGGCGCGGCCAAGGCGCATGTGACCGTCACCGGGCTGGAGGAGTTCGAGGTCGTCTTCACCGACGTGCGCGGTGACTGAGGCGCCCCGTACGCGTCCGCCCGCCGCTCAGGCAGCTGAGCGGCGGGCGGACGGTCGTACCGAAGCGGGCGTCAGGCCACGTCGAACGTCGCCGGGTCCGGGCCGATCCGCCGGTCCTCGTTCAGCGCGCTGATCGCCGCGAGGTCCTCGGCGTCCAGGCTGAAGTCGAAGACCTCGATGTTCTCCTTGATCCGCGACGGGGTCACGGACTTCGGGATCACCACATTGCCCAGCTGGAGGTGCCAGCGCAGCACGATCTGGGCCGGGGTACGGCCGTGCTTCTGCGCGATGGCGACGATCGCCGGGACCTCCAGCAGCCCCTTGCCCTGGCCGAGCGGCGACCAGGCCTCGGTGGCGATGCCCTGCGCGGCGTGGTACTCGCGGGAGGCGTGCTGCTGCAGGTGCGGGTGCAGCTCGATCTGGTTGACCGCCGGGACGACCGACGTCTCGCCGATCAGCCGCTCCAGATGCTCCGGAAGGAAGTTGGACACACCGATCGCGCGGATGCGGCCGTCGGCGTGGAGCTTCTCGAAGGCCTTGTAGGTGTCGACGTAGGTGTCGCGGGCCGGCAGTGGCCAGTGGATGAGGTACAGATCGACGTAGTCCAGGCCCAGCTTCCCCAGTGACACGTCGAAGGCGCGCAGCGTGGAGTCGTATCCCTGGTCGCCGTTCCAGAGCTTGGTGGTGACGAAGATGTCCTCGCGGGGGATGCCGGCGGCGGTGATGGCCTTGCCGGTGCCCTCCTCGTTGCCGTAGATCGCCGCTGTGTCGATGCTGCGGTACCCGGCCTCCAGCGCCGTGCTGACCGCCTGCTGCGCGTCGTCGTCCGGCACCTGCCAGACGCCGAAGCCCAGCTGGGGCATCTCGACGCCGTTGTTGAGGGTGATCGGGGGGACCTTGCTGCTCACGAGCTCTTGATCCTTACGGTTGTCGTCAGGTGGTACTCATATCGTCAACGATCACGTGGCGTGATGCATTCCTGACGGCGAAATCCGATCGAAACCGCGTCGGCTCTGCGGTCGGCGACCCCTGGGCCGGCTCAGGCCCGGTACAGCGCCTCGACCTCGTTGGCATACGCGTTCTCGATCGCCTTGCGCTTCAGCTTCAGCGACGGCGTGAGCAGTCCGTGCTCCTCGGTGAAGGGCTGCGCGAGGATACGGAAGGTGCGGATCGACTCGGCCTGGGAGACGAGAGTGTTGGCGGCGACGACCGCGCGCCGCACCTCGGTCTCCAGGTCGGCATCGCGAACCAGCTGGGCCGGGGTCATCTGGGGCTTGTCGCGCATCATCAGCCAGTGCTCGACGGCCTCCTGGTCGAGGGTGACCAGAGCCGCGATGTACGGGCGGTCATTGCCCACGACGATGCACTGGGCGACCAGGGGATGGTCCCGGACGCGCTCCTCCAGCACGCCCGGCGAGACGCTCTTGCCGCCGGACGTGACCAGGATCTCCTTCTTACGGCCGGTGATGGTCAGGTAGCCGTCCTCGTCGAGGGAGCCGAGGTCGCCGGTGGCGAGCCAGCCGTCGTGCAGGGCCGCGTCGGTGGCCTTCTGGTTGTTGAGGTAGCCCTGGAAGACGTTGGCGCCGTGCAGCCAGATCTCGCCGTCGTCCGCGATGTGCACGGTCGTGCCCGGGATGGGCTGGCCGACGGTGCCGTAGCGGGTGCGATACGGCGGGTTGGCGGTCGCGGCCGCCGTGGACTCGGTGAGGCCGTACCCCTCGTAGACATGGACGCCGGCGCCCGCGAAGAACAGACCCAGCCGGCGGTCCATCCCCGAACCACCGGTCATCGCCTGCCGGATGCGGCCGCCCATCGCCGCCCGCATCTTGGAGTAGACGAGCTTGTCGAAGAGCTGGTGCTGCATGCGCAGACCGGCCGACGGGCCGGGGCCGATGCCCCACGCCTTGGCCTCCATGGCGTCCGCGTACTTCACGGCCACCTCGACGGCCTTCTCGAAGGCGCCCGACCTGCCCTCCTTCTCGGCCTTGCGGCGGGCGGCGTTGAAGACCTTCTCGAAGATGTACGGCACGGCCAGGAAGAACGTCGGCTTGAACGCGGCGAGGTCCGGCAGCAGGGCGGCCGCGTTCATCTGCGGCTGGTGACCGAAGCGGACCTTGCCGCGGATCGCGGCGACCTGCACCATCCGCCCGAAGACGTGCGCGAGCGGCAGGAACAGCAGGGTCGCCGCCTCGTCGCCCTTCTTGGAGTGGAACACCGGCTCCCAGCGTTCGATGACGGTGTCCGCCTCGTACATGAAGTTGCCGTGCGAGATGACACAGCCCTTGGGGCGCCCCGTGGTGCCCGAGGTGTAGATGATCGTCGCGACGGAGTCGGGGGTGACCGCCTGCCGGTGGCGGTGGACCACCTCGTCGTCGAGGTGGGCACCGGCGTCGTACAGCTCCTGCACCGCGCCCGAGTCCAGCTGCCACAGCTGGTGCAGCCGGGGCAGCCGGTCGATGACGGTGGCGATCGTCATCGCGTGGTCCTCGTGCTCCACGATCGCCGCCGAGCACTCGGCGTCGTACAGCGTCCAGAAACACTGCTCGGCCGAGGAGGTGGGGTAGATCGGCACGACCTGGGCGCCGATCGTCCACAGGGCGAAGTCGAAGAGCGTCCACTCGTACCGCGTACGGGACATGATCGCGACCCGGTCGCCGAACCGGATGCCCCGGGCGAGCAGGCCCTTGGCCAGGGCGAGCACCTCGTCCCGGAACTCGGCGGCGGTGACGTCCCGCCACTGTCCGTCCTCGTCCTTGCGGCCGAGGGCGACATACAGCGGATCCTCCTGAGCATGCTCGAAGACGACGTCTGCCAGGCCGCCCACCGGCGGTGCCAACGCCAACGGAGGGTTGGTGAACTCGCGCAAACCCCGCTCCCCGCTCCGAATGCCTCGGCTGAAGCTCCGCTCAGCGCCGTGAAAGCTACCCCACCCGCGTTTCGGACGGGAGGGGGCCGGAAATCGAGGGGTGCTCAGGTACGCACTGGTCAGCGCGGGAAAATGCGCTCACATGGGGAAGGGTCGGACAGAAAACTGACGGTTGAGTAAGTTTCGGTCCCGTAATCTCCACCGAATCTGTACGACCCGATTACGGGGTACGACCCCTGTTGATCATGGCATCCACGGGCGCGCCGTCGACGCTCCCTCGCCTCTTCCCTCGTCTAGTGCCTCGTCTCTTCCGCCCTCTCCCATGTCAGCGTGCGCGTGGCCGAACCTGTCACTCCGGTTTCCGCCCCGACCCTCCTGACCAGGGCGAGCACGGGGAGGCGTCGTTGTTCCTGCGGCGGGTCGAGCAGGTGACGTACCGGACCGTCCGGTAGCCGGTATCGTCGGTCAACCGCTTTGTGCCGTAGCGGAGGGTCGGGGGGTGGCCGGTGGCCGAGATCGTGACCGCGGCTTTGGGGATCGTCGGCAAGCTGGTGGCCAAGCCGGCGTCGGAGGCGGCGCTGCGCAAGGAGCGCGTCGTTCAGGCGCTGAAGACGCTCCGCCTGGATCCGCATGTGCCGCCGCAGGATTTCGACAGCCTGTACGCGTACACGCTCGTCGAGTACTGCGCGGACCGGCCGACGCCCGTGCTCGCCGTGTTCCGGGACGAGTACGTCATGGCCGCCTTCCGGCGTTCCTTCGGCAGCGCCGACGGATGGCGGCGGTTGCGTGAGGAGGTGCTGACGGCCGTTGAGCGCAATCGGGAGACGGGTGAGTTCGGGCGCCTCGACCACGGTTTCGTGGAGACGCACGTCGAGGGCTTCGCCACGGCGTTCCAGGCCCTGGTCGACCGGAGCCGGGCACCCCACGAGACCCGCCTGGAACAGAAGGTCGACGCGCTGCTGGAGCAGGTGAGCCGGACGCGGGACGAGGAGGAGAGCCACCGGGCCCGGACCGAGCCGGGGCGCGCCGCGCTGTCTCCCGCCGAGCGGCTGATGGAGGACGCCAGGGACTGGTTCCTCGCCGTCGGCTACCGGATCGAGCGCACGTGGGAGACCGCCGACGACAGCGTCGCCCTGCTCGTCCACGTGCCGCAACGGCGCCCTGGGCGCTTCGACGTGACGGTCATGCTCTGCGTCGAGGGCGAACTCCAGCGGCACCACCTGGAGTTCCTCGACCGGCTGGTGCGGGACGAGGCGGCAGCCGAGGGCTGGGGCCTCGCCCGGACCCGGGTCAGCGAGGCGGCCAGGCGGTTCGCCAAGGCCGGCGACGACCGGCTGTTCTGCTACACCTTCGACGAACTCATCGAGCTGGAAGCCGACTTCGAGCCGTACATCGCGTGGGTGGAGGAGGAGGTCCGCCGCCGCGGGGTCGACGTCCGGTACGTCCCGCTGTCCTGCCGCAAGGACGAGATCGACCCGGCGACTCAGCAGCATCTCGACACCAGCGTGTACGACTGGCGCGAAGGAGGGCTCGACGACTACGTGGCCGGCTGGCTGGAGGATCCGACCAAGAAACACCTCTCCCTGCTCGGCGAGTTCGGCATGGGCAAGTCGTGGTTCGCCCTCCATCTCGCGGGAGAGATGGCGCGCGGATGGCGCGACGCCAAGCGCCGGGGCGTGCCGCGCCCCCGCATCCCGTTGCTGATCCCGCTCCGCGACTACGCCAAGCAGACCTCGGTGGAGGCGCTGCTCTCGGAGTTCTTCTTCAACAAACACAAGATCAATCTGCGCAGTTACGACGTGTTCCGAGTCCTGAATCGGATGCGTCGGTTGCTGCTGATCTTCGACGGCTTCGACGAGATGGCCGCGCGGGTCGACCACAACACGGTCGTCGCCAACTTCTGGGAGTTGGCCAAGGCGGTGGAGCCCGGGGCGAAGGTTCTGCTGAGCAGCCGGACCGAGCACTTCCCCGACGCGCAGGTGGCCCGTGAGGTGTTCGGCGCGAAGGCGTCGGCGTCGGTGCGACGGGAGGAGGGACCGACGTTCGAGATCGTCGAGCTGGTGCCGTTCGACGACGAGCAGATCGAGCGCATGCTGGGTCATGTGCTGACCGAGGACAAGGTGCGCACGGTCATGGACAACGAGGAGGTCCGCGACCTCATGCGGCGTCCGGTGATGTCCGAGCTGGTGATCGACGCGCTGCCCGAGATCGAGCAGGGGGCGGAGATCGATCTCGCGCGCATCTATCTGTACGCGATCCAGCGGAAGATGGACCGGGACATCCAGGACGGGCGCACCTTCACGTCCCGCGCCGACAAGGTGTACTTCCTGTGCGAGGTCGCCTGGGAGATGCTCTCCAGCGATCGGCTCTCCCTCAACTACCGGGATTTCCCCGACCGGCTGAAAGCGTGCTTCGGTACGGCGGTGGAGAGCGCGAAGGCACTCGACTACTGGGACCAGGACATGCGCGGCCAGGGCATGCTGGTCCGCAACGCCGAGGGCGACTACGGGCCCTCCCACAAGTCCCTGGTGGAATTCCTGGTCGCGTTCAAGTTCGCGGCGGAACTCGGGCTGCTGAGCGGGGACTTCCTGGGGATGATGCCGAAAGCCCGGGATGTGGCCGGGGCCGTGTACACATGGGCGGATTACTTCGCCGCGCGTTCTGCCGAGGGAGAGCTTCCTGCGCTGAGGACCTTCGGACCGGAATCCCTCGAGACGCTCTGCCAGAACTTCGGCTCGCTCGGCCTGAACGAGGTCGTCTACCAGTTCCTGGCGGCCATGGTGCGCCAGCACCCCGATGTGCAGAAGCAGCTGCTGGACGTCATCGGCAGGATGAGGCAGTTCAAGCCCACGAGCGGGACCGCCCTCACCGGCAACTGCGCCAACCTCGTCCTCGCCAGCGGCGGAAGCCTGGAGGGCGCGGATTTGTCGGAGGTGGACCTCGGCGGCTTCCTGCCGCTGGCTTTCGTACCGACGGCATCCCTGGCGGGCGCCGTATTGCGCGGCTCCGAGCTCGGCCGCGCGACACTGGCGGACGTCGACCTGTCCGGAGCCGATTTCACACGAGCCCGTGTGGTGCCGTCGACGCTGGTGGATTCACTGTTGCTGCAGGGAGGTCTGGCTCACTCCTCCGGTGCGGTGGTGTTGCGTACCGCGAGCGAGCTGTGGCACTGGCCGGACGGTGATGTGGCCGGAGAACCATTGCGCATTCCCACCGAACAGGTCAGGGACACGTCCCAGAGGGCCCCGGTGTTCTGGGACGAGGACACCTGGGCATTCGTGAACGGTTCGGACTGGTCTCTCGTGGACGCGAAATCCGGGCAGATCATCGGGAGCGCAGGGCACCGCGGCGATTTCCCCCTGCGCTGGCGGGGGCGGACCGTCCTGGGCGAGTGGGAATCAGAGACGCTCACAGTCCTGGATCCCGAATCCGGTGAGGTGATCGATGCGGTACGGAAGCCTGATCTTCTCGTTTCCGAGTTCTACTTCTCCTCGGGCCGTGGAGGCCTGGGCGCCCTGACGGTCGGACAGTCGAAGGCCCGGCACCTTGTCCTCGACGACGCGTCCCACTGGCTCACCGTTGCCGAGATAGCGGCTGAGTCGCTGCGTGAGTGGATGGTGTGGTCGGCCCACGACGACGCCCTTCTGTGCGCAGGTGGTCGTATGTTCGGTGCTGTCGATTCCGCAGGGCTGCGCGTCGTGTTCTACACGGCGGGGGTGCCCGTGCCGGAATGGACGCCGAGGGGGATCAAAGGCTTCGTCTACCGCGCGGCGTCGGGCATGGCGGCCATGGCTGTGGAGACGGACCTGTATCTGTGGAGGCCGGCCGATACCGCCGGGGCCGGAGAGTGGGAGACGGTGGCCTGGCTCGGGCAGCGCCACACGGTTCCCGCCGGCACAGCCGCCCTCTGGTCCCCACCCGCCGGCGACCGTCTGGTCGTCCTCTCCCGGATGGGCGAACTCACCGTCCTCGACTTCCGCACCGGCGAGATCCTCTCCCGCCGCATGCTCACCACCCGCTTCAAGGGCACCCGCTTCTCCCGCTTCTGCGGCTACGACGACGCCACCTTGGAGGCCCTCACCCGGGCCGGAGCCGTGATCGTCGACGACGCTCGTGATCAATACGACTAGGGCCTGTCCGCTCTCGGCCGCACTCGAGCAGGGGGCACACCCCACCGGAGCCGGCCTGACCCGCAGGACAGGCGCTAGCCGGCCGCGCTTCGCCGATGCAGCCGGTCACCGCCCGCCAGGATCGCCGCCGCCAGCGCGTCCGCCGCGCTCTGTGCGGCGGTGCGGCGGTGGCCATGGACCAGTACGAAATCGACCCGGCCCAGCTCCGGCAGCCCGGCCCGGTCGGGCACGCGCACCAGTCCCGGCGGAATCAGGCCACGTGAGTGTGCCATCACGCCCAACCCGGCCCGTGCCGCCGCGACGAGGCCGTTGAGGCTGCCGCTCGTGCACACGATCCGCCACTCACGCCCCTGCCGCTCCAGCGCCTCCAATGCGAGTGCCCGAGTGATGCCCGGCGGCGGATAGACGATCAACGGCACCGGACGGTCCGGCTCCAGGCGTAGCCGCTCCGCGCCGATCCACACCAGCCGGTCGTGCCAGACCAGCTCGCCCCGTGGATCCTCGGGGCGCCGCTTGGCGAGCACCAGGTCGAGTTTTCCGGCGGACAGTTGCTCGTGCAGTGTGCCCGAGAGTTCGACCGTCAGTTCCAGGTCGACCTCCGGGTGGTCGTAGCGGAAGCCCTCCAGGATCTCCGGCAGCCGGGTCAGCACGAAGTCCTCCGACGCGCCGAAGCGGAGCCGGCCGCGCAGCCGGGTGCCGGTGAAGAACGCCGTCGCCTGCTCGTGCACCTCCAGGATCCGGCGGGCGAAGCCCAGCATCGCCTCGCCGTCCTCGGTCAGCTCCACGGAGTGGGTGTCCCGGGCGAACAGCGGCCGCCCGGTGGCATCCTCCAGGCGCCGTACGTGCTGGCTGACGGTCGACTGGCGCAGGCCGAGACGGCGGGCCGCCTGCGTGAAGCTCAGCGTCTGGGCCACCGCGAGGAACGTACGCAGATGGGAGGGGTCGTACACGCTCCCAGGCTACCCGCTGTTATCGCGGAACGTGATGACAGTCAGAGTGGTATGCCGGATTCCCGATCGCTGATCGCCGGAGGACGATGGAGAGGGCACGTCCGTGCCGGGAACCCGAAGTTCAGCGAAGCGACAGCCGAGTCAAGACAGCGAAGTAGTGGAGCACAGTGAAACGCCTGCAATGGCCGCGTTGGATGCCGATCGACCCGTACATCCTGCTGTTGCTCGGGACCGTGGGCCTGGCGGCCCTGTTCCCGGCGCGCGGGACGGCCTCCGATGTGGCGTCCGGTGCCTCCACGGCCGCGATCGCCTTCCTCTTCTTCCTCTACGGCGCCCGGCTGTCCACCCGTGAGGCGCTGGACGGGCTGAAGCACTGGCGGCTTCACGTCACCGTTCTGGCCTGCACCTTCGTCGTCTTCCCGCTGCTCGGGCTGGCCGCCCGCGGCCTCGTCCCGGTGGTTTTGACGCACCCGCTCTACCAGGGCCTGCTCTTCCTCACCCTCGTGCCGTCGACGATCCAGTCGTCCATAGCCTTCACCTCGATGGCGCGCGGCAACGTGCCCGCAGCGATCTGCGCGGGCTCCTTCTCCTCGCTCGTCGGCATCGTCATCACCCCGCTCCTCGCGGCGGCCGTGCTCGGCAGCAGCGCGGGCGGTTTCTCCGCCGACTCGGTGGTCCAGATCGTGCTGCAGCTGCTGGTGCCGTTCGTCGCCGGGCAGGTGCTGCGGCGCTGGATCGGGGGGTTCGTCGCCCGGCACAAGAAGGTGCTCGGGCTGGTCGACCGTGGCTCGATCCTGCTGGTCGTCTACACCGCGTTCAGCGAGGGCATGGTCCAGGGCATCTGGCACCAGGTGAGCCCGATCCGGCTGGCCGGCCTGCTCGCCGTCGAGGCCGTGCTGCTGGCCGTGATGCTCGCCCTGACCTGGTACGGCGCCAAGGCGCTGCGCTTCGACCGCGAGGACCGCATCGCGATCCAGTTCGCCGGCTCCAAGAAGTCCCTCGCCTCCGGCCTGCCCATGGCGAGTGTCCTGTTCGGCGCGCACGCCTCGCTGGCCGTGCTGCCGCTGATGCTCTTCCACCAGATGCAGCTGATGGTGTGCGCGGTCATCGCCAAGCGCCGGGCCCATGACGCCGAGGCCGACGCCGAAGCCGGGGCCGACGTCGACGCCCCGGAGCCGGTCACCGCGTCGGCGTCAGCCGCAGCGTCACGAACCGCGGTCGGTACAGGGACACGTTCCGGTTGAGCTGCGCCGCGGCGCCGCCCGTCTCCAGCCAGTTGACGTCGTAGCTGACGACGAGACGTCCGTCGCCGCTCAGCTCGGGGTGCGTCTGCGGGTTGTACGCGGCGACCTGGCCGCCCTGCGGCAGCGACGGGCTGAAGTCCTTGGTCGGCCCGTGCCAGGGGCCGGCGGGGGAGCAGGCCCAGTACGACGTCACGGTGGTCAGCCCCTCGGTACCCGCGGCCATCGTGAACAGGACGTACGTCCCCCGCACCCGCGCCACCGAGAACGCGCTGCCCACCCCCTGGCGCTGCCCGTCCCCGAGCACCGCACGCGGCCGGGCAGCGCCGGCCCTGGCCCACGCGGAGCCGTTCCAGTACTGCCAGGCCCCCGCCTCGGCCAGCCTGCCCTCGGGCACGCGCGCGACGTACGCGTGCGAGGCCGGCCGGGACGCGGCCTGGCCGTCGTCGCCCCCGAAGACGTACGTCCACCCGCCCTCCTCGACCAGCGTCGTGCCGAACAGGACCCGCCGGGAGGGATCCGGCACCAACTGCTGGTCGAGGACCTTGACGACCGACTCGACCCGCAGGTCGGGCAGCGAGAGCGTGGCGACCTCGGTGGCGGTGGGCACACCGTAGATCCACGGGGACTGTCCGGCCGTGCGCACCCACAGCAGCACCCGCAGGACCTGCTCGGAGGAGCCGGGGGAGCGGGGCTCGACCCGGGCGGCCACCGGCCAGCGCCACTGGTTCGGGGCAGGGTCGGGGAAGAGCGGGGTGGGCAGGGTGCGCTCCAGGCGCCCGTCGCGCATGACGACCGCCGAGTTGCGCACCAGGGGAGCGGTCGTGTCCCGCCAGGTGTGGGACTCGCCGAACGGGTTGGGCGGGGCGTACACCTGGCCCAGGTAGGTGTCGGAGAACAGCCACAGCAGCCGGCCGTCCGGCAGCCGCACCGAGTGGGTGCCGTCGCCGCCGGTCCAGTCGTCGGTGCGGGAGGGGTCGTCGCCGTAGCGGGCGAACTCGGCGGTGAGGCCGTCGTCGGCCTTCCAGGACGCGACCGAGTGCGGTGCGCACGTGCCACCGCCCTCCCGTTCGCCGTCGTCCGGGAGGGCGGTGAGCAGCACGGCCCCGAGAACCAGGGCCAGCAGGAGTCCGAGGCCGGTTCCCGTGCGCTGCCGTGCTCGTGTGTCGTCGGGCACGCCCGGGACGTTAGTGGTCTCAGCGCACCTGGTCCATGGGCAGCCACAGGACGGTATCGGCAGTGGCCGAACCCTTACGGGCGGTGACCTGTGCCGCGGCGTTGATTTCCGCGTCGCCGAGTGCCCGGTTCCACACATGGACGTCGTCGATCGCGCCGGTGAGGAAGGCCCGGCTGTCCATGCGCTGGCCGACGTGCACGCCGAACGGCGAGTTCCGGCTGACCGAACCGGGCACGTCCGCGGTGCTGATCGCCGTACCGTCCAGGAAGAGCGTCAGCTGTCCCCCACCGCGCCGCAGGGCGAGGTGGTGCCACTCGCCGTCGTTGTGGGCGTCGGTGGCCCACAGGGATGCGGTGCGCACGGTCCCGAATCCCTGCCGGGTGGTGATCAGGGCACGCACCCGGTCGTTGTCGGGCTCGCCGCGCAGCCAGACCTGGGGCTGGGTGGAGCCGATCCCGCCCATCCACAGGAACGGCTGCTCGCCGCTGGTGGCGGAGTAGCGGAAGAACAACGAAGCCGTGAATTCACCGGCGCCGAGCGGAAGTCGGGACCGATACGGCAGGCGTACGGCGTCGTCGTCGCCGTCGAACTCCAGGGCGTTGCCGAGCACGCCGTCCGTCGTCTCGGCGCCCCCGAGGACGGTCGCGCGGGGTGCGCTCGCGGCGAGGTCGGGAGTGGTCGGGTCGGGGGCGCGGCGCGGGCCGAGCCAAGCCTCGTTGAAGCGGGCGAAGCGGATCTCGTCGCGCGCGTCGACGGTGCCGCCCTCGTACATCAGGCCCACCGTGGACGCGTCGATGTCCACCATGTCGGAGTAGCCCGACCAGTCCGTCGTCACGACCTTGCCGCGGTCCACGCTGTCCCACGTGGTGCCGCCGTTCCAGGACGACCGGATCATCATGGTCCGTCGGCGGTCCGGGTCGCCGGGCGCGGACAGCAGGAGGCGATTGCCCAGGCGGAGCGTGGCGCCCTGGACCTGGGGCGTGTAGAGGTCAGGAATGTCCCGGAAGGGGCCGGTGAAGCTGTCACCGCCGTCACGGCTGTACGTCTGGGAGCGGTGGCCGAGGTCGGTGCCGTCCTGTTCCCGGCCGCTGATGAGGATCGTGCCGTCCGTGCGCTCGGTGAGGGTCACTTCGGACGGCTTCTGCCGGAAGGTGCCGTCGGCGGCGGCGATGGGCCAGGAGTCCTTCGCGCCGATCCGCCAGTGGTCACCGCCGTCGTCGCTGACGATGAGGGCGGCGTGGTTGGCGGTGACCCGACTGCCGTCCCAGGTCTCGGTGTTGACGCCGAAGACGAGGCGTCCGGCGTGCTTGCCCCTGGTGAGCTGGATGCCGTGCACGGGGCCGGTGGCGTACCAGGAGTTCCAGTTCGCCGGCAGTATCTCGTCGCTCAGATCGCGTGGCTCGGACCAGGTCCGACCGTCGTCGTCGCTGTACTGGAGATGGGGGGTGCGCTCGCACGGTACGGAGCAACTGCCGCTGTCCGTACGGCCCGTGTTGTACGTCTCCGCCAGCAGGATGCGTCCGGTCTCGCGGTCCACGATCGGTGCCGGGTTGCCGTGCGTGTCGCCGTCGCCCTCGTTGACGACCTGGAGTGGCCCCCAGGTGCGGCCGCCATCCGTGGACCGCTTGAGAACGATGTCGATGTCGGCGGCGTCACCGCAGTTGAGCACCCGCCCCTCGGCGAACGCCAGCAGCGTGCCGTCCTTGGTCTTCACGATCGCCGGGATCCGGAAGCAGGCGTACCCGGGGTCCTGGGAGGCCTTGAAGAGCAGCTGCTGCTCGAACAGCGGTGTCCGGGTGGTGGGTTGGGACTGCGCCGGACCTAAGGTCGCGGCCGTCGCCGTGGTGGCGACGGCCGCGACGAGGGCAGCTCTGAGACGTGCGCGAACTCTTGACGGCATGGTGCGGCCCGCCCTTCATCGTCTGGTCATGCGTCCAGGCATCTGAACATTCGGACATCCCACGTCCAAAGTGCGCATCACAGACGTTAGTTGGGCTATCGCACACATCACAAGAACCGTGCACGTGTCACGTCACGGATGGAGTACCACTTTCCCTCGGTTGCTCCGCGACTCGATCGCCGCGTGCGCCTCGGCCGCCTCCTGGAGCCCGAACTCCCCGTGTACGGCAGGCTTCAGCGCGCCCTCGGCGAACAGCTCCCACAACTCCCTGCGCCACCGCTCGTACAACTCCGGCTCCCCGCGGGCGATGCGCGCCATCTGGAACCCGACGACGGACTTGGCTCCCACGAGAAGGTCGTACGCCTGGATCGTCCCGCCGCCCGAGCTGTACGCCACGAGCCGCCCGCCCGGGGCGAGCGCGGCGAGGGCCGGGGTGAGGAGCTCGCCGCCGACCGCATCGAGGACGTAGTCGACGGGGGCTCCCCAAGTGCCCTCCCCGTACGCGACGACCTCGTCTGCGCCGAGGGAGCGCACGAAGTCCGCCTTGGCCGGATCGGACACGGCACCCACGACCCGCCCCGCGCCCCGGGCTCGCGCGAGCTGCACGGCGAGATGCCCGACGCCGCTCGCCGCCGCGGTGACCAGTGCCGCCTCCCCGCGCTCGGGCCGAGCGGCCTCCAGCGCGCCGAGTGCGACCAGGCCGCTGCGGACCAGGGCCACCGCGTCGACGGCCGAGGCGTCGTCCGGCACCGGGGAGGCCATGGTCTCCAACAGCGGTGCGAAGTCGGCGTACCCGTGCCCGAAGCACAGTCCCGTCACCCGGTCGCCCACCCGGAACCGGCTGACCCCCGCGCCGATGGCCACGACCTCCCCGGCGATCTCTCCCCCGAGCGCGACCGGCTCCGCCGCCTCGGTGACCTTGCGTACGACGGGAAGGGTGACGCCGATCGCCTCGCAGCGGACGAGGAGCTCGCCGACGGCCGGTTCGGGGACGGGGGCCTCCTCCATGAAGAGCGGGCCGCCCGGGGAGTCGTACCGGACACGACGCATCAACCACACCTCCAGAACGTTGGTGGTCCCGATAGATGCCGAGTCGTTGGGAAGTCCAATGACTTTCGGTTAGGCTGCGATGCATGCCCGAAGCCCCTCTCCCCGCGATCCGCTCCCTGTCCAGCTGGCTGCTCGGACGTGCGGCCGCGCGCGGCCGGGCCCTGGTGGCCGAGGCGCTGGCCGCGGAGGGGATGAAGATGTGGCACCACGTCGTACTCTCCGCCGTGCGTGACCTCGCTCCCGTCGCGCAGGCCGATCTCGGGCGCAGCGTCCAGCTCGACCCCAAGGACCTGGTCGGGATCCTCAACGACCTTCAGGCGCGGGCACTGGTGGTCCGCGCGCCGGATCCGAACGACCGGCGGAAGAACGCGGTCTCCCTCACCGATGAGGGCGCACGCCTGCTGGAGCGCTGCGAGAAGGCGGCCCGCGAGGCCAACGACGCGCTCCTCGCGCCCCTCTCGCCGGCCGAGCGCGACCGGTTCATGGACCTGTTGATCCGGATTTCCGGTACGCAGCGCTGACGGCGGATAACGTTCCGTCATGACCGCACCACTCGCGCTGGACCCCGCGCGCACCGCCCTCGTGCTCGTCGACCTGATGGACCGGATCGTCGCGCTGCCCCTGGAGCCCCGTAAGGGAACCGAAGTCCTCGTGACGTGCGAGGAGTTGGCCGCCGCATTCCGCTCCGCGGGGGCGACCGTCGTCCTCGTCCGTGTCGAACGCCCCTCGGTCGCCGAGCAGCCGCCCGGCAGCGGTCTGGTGGCAGGGCTGCTGAAGGAGGGCGACCTCGAGATCGTGAAGCGCACGATCGGCGGCTTCCAGGGCACGGGCCTGGACGACCGCCTCCGCGAACGAGGCGTCACCACCCTGGTGTTCGGCGGCGTCGCCACCAACCTCGGCGTCGAGTCCACCGCCCGCGCCGCCGGCGACCTCGGCTACGAGCTGGTCTTCGTCGAGGACGCGATGACGGCGTTCACGGCGGCCGAGCACGAGGCTTCGGTGCGGCTCGACTTCCCGCGGTTGGGGACGGTCGTGACGGCAGCGCAGTTGGTCCTCTGAGACGGGGCCCCTTTCGGCGCAGGGGGCGCTCCCCGCCGGTCGGGGGCCCCGCCGCCGTGTCGCGGGGAGCCGGTCAGGCCTGGGCGGCCGCGGTCCGCAGGGCGAGCCGGTGTTCTCCCGCGTACACGTTCATGGAGCTGCCCCGCAGGAAGCCCACCAGCGTCAGACCCGTCTCCGCGGCCAGGTCCACCGCGAGGGACGAGGGCGCCGAGACCGCCGCCAGGACCGGGATGCCGGCCATGACCGCCTTCTGGGCGAGCTCGAAGCTGGCCCGGCCGGAGACGAGAAGGACCGTGCGGGACAGGGGCAGGTCGCCGTTCTGCAACGCCCGCCCGACCAGCTTGTCGACCGCGTTGTGCCGGCCCACGTCCTCCCGTATGTCCAGCAGCTCGCCGTCCTCGGTGAACAGGGCCGCCGCGTGCAGGCCCCCGGTCCGGTCGAAGACCCGCTGGGCCGCGCGCAGCCGGTCGGGGAGGCCCGCGAGCAGTTCGGGGTCGAGCCGGACCGGGGGAGTGTCGCCGCCGTGGGTGTCGTCGATGGGCCAGCGGGCCGTCGTACGCACCGCGTCCAGCGACGCCTTGCCGCACAGCCCGCAGGACGAGGTCGTGTACACATTGCGCTCGAGCGTGATCTCCGGAATCACCACGCCCGACGCCGTCCTCACGTCCACCACGTTGTACGTGTTCGAGCCGTCCACCGTGGCGCCCGCGCAGTACACGATGTTCTGCAGATCGCCCTGCTCGGCAAGCACCCCCTCGCTCACCAGGAATCCGGCAGCGAGTGCGAAGTCGTCGCCGGGCGTGCGCATGGTGATCGCCAGCGGCTTGCCGTTGAGCCGGATCTCCAGGGGTTCCTCGGCGACGAGTGTGTCCGGCCGGGTGGAGACGGCGCCGTCCCGGATCCGGATCACCTTGCGTCGTTCCGTGACTCGTCCCATGTCCCTGTCCCCACCAGTCCTGATCAGTCCCGGTTCTGTACGTGCTGGTAGCCGAAGCGGCCCTTGATGCACAGATTGCCGTGGGTCACCGGATTGTCGTGCGGCGAGGTGACCTTCACGATCTCATTGTCCTGCACGTGCAGGGTGAGGTTGCAGCCCACTCCGCAGTACGCGCACACGGTGGTCGTCTCCGTCTGCGCCGACTCGTCCCAGGTACCCGCCGCCCGCATGTCGAACTCCGACTTGAAGGACAGGGCCCCCGTCGGGCACACCTCGATGCAGTTCCCGCAGTACACGCACGCCGATTCGGTCAGCGGAGCGTCCTGCTCGACCGCGATGCGCGCGTCGAATCCCCGGCCGGCCACCGAGATCGCGAAGCTGTTCTGCCACTGGTCCCCACACGCGTCCACGCACTTGTAGCAGAGGATGCACTTGTCGTAGTCGCGCACGTACAGGTCGTTGTCGATCTTCGGTTCTTCGTTGAGGCGCGCCGCGTCGGGGCCGAAGCGGTCCGGCTTCGCCTCGTATTCCTTGATCCACTCGGCGACCTTCGGGGTCGTCGACAGGTCGACCGACGAGGCGAGCAGTTCGAGGACGATTCTGCGGCTGTGCCGGGCACGCTCGGTGTCGGTCTTCACCTCCATGCCGGGCTCGGCCTTGCGCGAGCAGGCCGGGACCAGGGTCCGGGATCCCTCGACCTCGACGACGCACACACGGCAGGCGTTCTTCGGCCTCAGGGTGTCCCCTTCGCACAGGGTCGGGATGTCCTTCCCGGCCGCTCGGCAGGCGTCGAGGATCGTGGAGCCCTCTGTCGTGCGCACGGGTTCCCCGTCGATGGTGAACTCCAGCAGCCGGCGCGGGATCCCCAGCGGTATCACGGTCATTCGTACGCCCCCAGACGGTCGATGGCGGATTCCACGGCGTTCCACGCGGTCTGCCCCAGACCGCAGATCGAGGCGTCCCGCATCGCGCGGCCGACCTCCCTGAGCAGGGCGATGTCATCGGCGGCCGCCGCACCCGTGCGCTGAACGATCCGGTGCAGCGCCTCCTCCTGCCGCACGGTCCCGACCCGGCACGGCACGCACTGCCCGCACGACTCGTCGCGGAAGAACTCGGCGATGCGCAGCAGCAGCCGGGGCAGCGGCACCGTGTCGTCGAAGGCCATGACCACGCCCGAGCCGAGCGTCGTGCCCGCCTCCCGCGTGCCTTCGAAGGTGAGCGGGATGTCCAGCTCGTCCGGCCGTACGAAGCCGCCCGCCGCACCGCCCAGCAGCACCGCCCGCAGCCGCTCCCGCACTCCGGCCAGCTCCAGCAGCTCGCCCAGCGTCGCGCCGAAGGGCAGCTCGTAGATGCCGGGCCGCTCCACGCTCCCGGACACGCAGAACAGCTTCGGCCCGGTCGACTTGGCCGTGCCGATGGCGGCGTACGCCGGTGCTCCCATGGTCAGGATCGGCAGTACGTTGACCAGCGTCTCCACGTTGTTCTCCACCGTCGGCTTGCCGAACAGCCCCTTCTCCACGGGGAACGGCGGCTTCGAGCGCGGCTCGCCCCGATAGCCCTCGATGGAGTTGAACAGGGCCGTCTCCTCGCCGCAGATGTACGCGCCCGCACCCCGCCGGATCTCGATGTCGAAGGCGTATCCCTGGCCGAGCACGTCGTCGCCGAGCAGTCCACGCGCGCGTGCCTGCGCGATCGCGTGCTCCAGTCGCCGCAGCGCACGGGGGTACTCGCCGCGCAGATACAGGTAGCCCTTGTGGGCACCCGTCGCGTACGCCGCGATCGTCATCGCCTCGACCAGCGCGAACGGGTCGCCCTCCATGATCACGCGGTCCTTGAAGGTGCCCGGCTCGGATTCGTCGGCGTTGCAGACGAGGTAGTGCGGATGGTCGGGCTGCGACGCGGTGGCCTGCCATTTGCGGCCGGTGGGGAAGGCGGCGCCGCCCCGCCCGACCAGGCCGGAGTCGGTGACCTCGCGGATGACTCCGGCGGGACCGAGTTCGAAGGCCCGGCGCAGGGCGGTGTAGCCGCCGTGGGCGCGGTAGTCGTCCAGCGACGACGGGTCGACGACTCCTACGCGCCGGAGCAGGGCCAGCGAGGGATCCCCCGCCTGCGGTACGGCCATCGCGGCCGACGGCTCCTCGGGCGCCGAGTCCGGCGCGCTCGCGGCGAGGACGGCGTCGTGCACGGTCGCCGGTGCCGAGACCGCCGTACGCACCGGATCCCCGGCCCTGATCGCGAGCGCCGCCGGAGCCCTCTCGCACAGGCCCAGACACGGACTGCGCTCGACCGACACACCACTGCCGAGTCCGAGCCGCGCCTCGATCCCGGCGCACAGCTCGCTCGCCCCGGCGGCCGCGCAGGCGAGGTCCGTGCACACGTGGAGCACGGTCGCGGGGCGTGGCTTGACCGAGAACATGGCGTAGAAGGTGGCGACGCCGTACGCCTCCGCCGGCGGAACCGTCAGCCGTCGGCACAGGTAGTCGAGGGCGCCCTCGCTGATCCAGCCGACCTGGTCGTTGATCGCGTGCAGCCCCGGCAACAGCAGGTCGCGGCGGTCCCGGGCCTCGCGTCCGCCCCTGGCCCACCTGAGGTCGGCGTCGGATCGGTCGGCGCCCTCCCAGGAGGACTCGGGCGGGCCCAACAACGCATCCACGGCCGCCCGTTCGTCGTCCGTCGGTTTGCTGTCGCCGAAGTGCAGGTCCACTTACGTCACCTCACGATGGTCGCGACGGGAAGCTTCTCGATCCGGATCGCCGACGCCTTGAACTCCGCCGTCCCCGCGATCGGGCAGTTCGCCTCGATCGTCAGCTGGTTGGTGTCCACCTCGTCGGGAAAGTGCATGGTCATGAAGGCCAGCCCGGGCCGTAGCGCGGTGTCGACCCACACCGGCGCGACGACCGACCCGCGCCGCGAGGTCACCTGGACCTCCTCGCCGACCACGACCCCGTACCGCTCGGCGTCCTCCGGGCACAGCTCGACGAACTCGCCGCGCCGCAGCGGGGAGGCGAAACTCCCGCTCTGCACCCCGGTGTTGTAGGAGTCGAGCCGCCGCCCGGTGGTGAGCCGGATCGGATACTCCTCGTCGGTGAGGTCGACCGGCGGATCGTGCTGGACGATCCCGAACGGCGCCGGCGTCCCGCGCTTCGCCGGGTCCCCCTCCCACAACCGGCCGTGCAGATACGTCGGTTCGAGCTGATCGGTGCTCGGGCACGGCCACTGGATGCCCTGGTGCTCCGCCAGGCGTTCGTACGTCATCCCGTAGTGGTCCGGCGAGACGGACCTGAGCTCGTTCCAGACCGCCTCGGCGTCGGCGTACTTCCACTCGTGGCCGAGCCGCGCCGCCAGCTCACAGATGATGTCGATGTCCTCACGCGCCTCGCCGGGCGGAGTGACCGCGCGCCGTACGCGCTGAACTCGACGCTCACTGTTGGTCGTTGTGCCGTCGGTCTCCGCCCACCCGGCGGTCGCGGGGAGGATGACGTCCGCCAGCTGGGCCGTCTTCGTCAGGAAGATGTCCTGGACGACGAGGAAGTCCAGCTGTCGCATGCGCCGTACGGCCTGCTCGCTGTCCGCCTCGGACTGCGCCGGGTTCTCGCCGATGCAGTAGACGGCCTTGAGGGAGCCCTCCTCCATCGCCTCGAACATCTCGGTGAGGTTGAGCCCGTAGTGCGGCTGGATGACGGTGTTCCAGGCCGACTCGAACTTCAGCCGGGAGTCGTGGTCGAGGATGTCCTGGAAGCCGGGGAGGCGGTTGGGGATGGCGCCCATGTCACCGCCGCCCTGCACGTTGTTCTGGCCGCGCAGGGGCTGCAACCCGCTGCCGTAGCGGCCCACATGCCCGGTCAGCAGGGAGAGGTTGATCAGCGCGCGGACGTTGTCGGTGCCGTTGTGGTGCTCGGTGATGCCGAGGGTCCAGCACAGCTGGGCGCGCTCGGCGCGGGCGTAGGCGTGCGCCAACTCCCGTATGGCGGCGGCCGGTACGCCCGTCACCTTCTCGGCGAGGGACAGCGTCCAGGGCTCGACCAGCGCCTTGTACTCCTCGAAGCCGCTCGTCGCCCGCTCGATGAACGCCTCGTTCGCGAGGCCCGCGTGGATGATCTCGCGGCCGATCGCGTGCGCCATCGGGATGTCCGTGCCGACGTTCAGGCCGAGCCAGCTCTCCGCCCACTCGGCGGTGGAGGTGCGGCGCGGGTCGACGGCGTACATGCGGGCGCCGTTCCTGATGCCCTTCAGCACGTGCTGGAAGAAGATCGGGTGCGCGAAGCGGGCGTTGGAGCCCCACATCACGATGACGTCGGTGTGCTCGATCTCCTCGTAGGAGGAGGTGCCCCCGCCCGAGCCGAAGGCCGCCGACAGGCCCGCCACGCTGGGCGCGTGGCAGGTGCGGTTGCAGGAGTCGACGTTGTTGGTGCCCATCACGACGCGGGCGAACTTCTGGGCGACGTAGTTCATCTCGTTGGTGGCGCGGGCACAGGAGAACATGCCGAAGGCGTCGCGGTTGCGTGCCAGCCCCCGGGCCGCCCGGTCCAGCGCCTCCTCCCAGCTCGCCTGTCGGAAGGGCTCGTCGCGTGAGTCCCGGACGAGGGGATGGGTGAGCCGGGTGTAGGTCTTCGGGGTGCGGTCGCGTTTCCTCGTGCGGCGTTCGTCAGAGTTCATGCGGCGCTCCTCAGCGCGAGCAGGTCCGAGATGGCGTGCACGGTGCGCAGGGTGGGCACCTGAACGCCGGTGATCTCCGCCAACTCGACGACGGCCGCGAGGAGTACGTCGAGTTCGAGCGGCTTGCCGCGCTCCAGGTCCTGGAGCGTGGAGGTGCGGTGGTCGCCGACCCGCTCCGCGCCCGCGAGCCGGCGCTCGATGGAGACACCGACCTCGCAGCCGAGGGCCTCGGCGACCGAGAGCGTCTCGGTCATCATGATCTCGATGACCTTGCGGGTGCCGCCGTGCAGGCACATCTGCCGCATGGTGGCGCGGGCCAGCGCGCTGATCGGGTTGAAGGAGATGTTGCCGAGCAGTTTGAGCCAGATGTCGTTGCGCAGGTCGGGCTCCACCGGGCACTTCAGGCCACCGGCGATCATGGCCTCGCTGAGTGCGAGACAGCGCCTGGACACGCTGCGGTCGGGCTCGCCGATGGAGAACCGGGTGCCTTCCAAGTGCCGTACGACACCCGGCCCTTCGAGTTCGGTGGCCGCGTAGACCACGCAGCCGACGGCCCGTTCGGGCGCGAGCACCGCACTGACCGCGCCGTCCGGGTCCACACTCTCGACGCGGTGGCCGTCGTGGGGGCCGCCGTGCCGGTGGAAGTACCACCAGGGGATGCCGTTCTGGGCCGCCACGACCGCCGTGGTGTCGTGCAGCAGCGGCTCGATCAGCGGCCCGCACGCCGCGTACGAGTTGGCTTTCAGACCCAGGAAGACGTAGTCGACCGGGCCGACTTCGGCCGGGTCGTCGGTCGCGTGCGCGCGGGCGGTGAAGTCGCCGCGCGGACTGAGCACCCGCACCCCGTGCTGCCTCATGGCCGCCAGATGCGGTCCACGGGCGATGAGGTGCACATCGGCGCCCGCGCGATGCAGCGCGGCTCCGACGTAGGCGCCGATGGCACCGGCGCCGAGAACTGCAACTTTCACTTCGGAACGCTCCGTTCGGTCGAGGGAGTACCGCGGAGGTGTTGCTGGGAAGCGACGACTGGCTGGGAAGTTGCTGCCGAATCCTGTCGACGGAATATTGTCTACAGTATGGATAGAGGGTCAGCAAGGGTTCGCGCACGGCGTTCGACCGTTCGTCGCGTCCGGCATACCGTTCATCGCATACGGTCGACGCGCCGCCTTCTCAACTCCGCTGCTCCTCCCTACCGTTCGGGATCATGAGTCCCCCTGTCGCTCCCCCGGGATGGAGCCGCTGGCTGGTTCCGCCCGCCGCTCTGTCGGTCCATCTGTCCATCGGCCAGGCCTACGCCTGGAGCGTGTTCAAGCCCCCGCTCGAGTCCGCGCTCGGCCTCAGCGGCACGCAGAGCGCGCTGCCGTTCCAACTCGGCATCGTCATGCTCGGCCTGTCGGCCGCGTTCGGCGGCACGCTGGTGGAGCGCAACGGCCCGCGCTGGGCGATGACCGTCGCCCTGATCTGCTTCTCGTCCGGCTTCCTGCTCTCCGCGCTCGGCGCGGCCACCGAGCAGTACTGGCTGATCGTCCTCGGCTACGGCTTCGTCGGCGGGATCGGCCTCGGCATCGGCTACATCTCGCCGGTCTCGACACTGATCAAGTGGTTCCCGGACCGGCCCGGCATGGCCACCGGCATCGCCATCATGGGCTTCGGCGGCGGCGCGCTGATCGCCTCGCCCTGGTCGGCGCAGATGCTGGAGTCGTTCGGCGCCGACAGCTCCGGGATCGCGCTGGCGTTCCTGGTGCACGGGCTGTCGTACGCCGTCTTCATGCTGCTCGGTGTGCTGCTGGTCCGGGTGCCGCGCACCGAGAAGCCGGTCGGTGACGGGCCCAGCGTCTTCGACGGACCGCAGGTGTCCGCCCGCAACGCCGTGCGCACACCGCAGTTCTGGTGTCTGTGGGTCGTGCTCTGCATGAACGTGACCGCGGGCATCGGCATCCTGGAGAAGGCCGCACCCATGATCACGGACTTCTTCGCGAACACCTCGACAACGGTGTCGGCGTCGGCCGCGGCAGGCTTCGTCGCTCTGCTGTCCGCTGCCAACATGGCGGGCCGGATCGGCTGGTCGTCGACTTCCGACCTGATCGGACGCAAGAACATCTACCGGCTGTACCTGGGCGCGGGCGCCCTCATGTACGGGCTGATCGCGCTGGCCGGCGACTCGTCGAAGCCGCTGTTCATCCTGTGCGCGCTGGTGATCCTGTCCTTCTACGGCGGCGGCTTCGCGACGATCCCCGCGTATCTGAAGGACCTCTTCGGGACCTACCAGGTCGGCGCCATCCACGGGCGGCTGCTCACCGCCTGGTCGACGGCCGGCGTCCTCGGGCCGTTGATCGTCAACTGGATCGCCGACCGGCAGGAGGAGGCGGGCAAGGACGGCTCGTCCCTGTACACGATGTCCCTGTTCATCATGATCGGGCTGCTCGCCGTCGGCTTCGTCGCCAACGAACTCGTCCGGCCCGTCCACCCCCGCCACCACATCCCCGCCCCGGAGTCGAAGGAGGCCCCAGATGTCCAGCGACAGCAGCCCGCCTAGCCGACGGGGGCTCATCGCCTTCGCCTGGGTCTGGGTGGGAGTACCGCTCGCCTATGGGCTGTACGAACTCGTACAGAAGGCGACGCAGTTGTTCACCGGATGAGGAACTGATGTCGGACACATGAGGACGGTGCGCCGCGCGGTGCAGAAGTCGTCGTTCCCGAAATCGTGAATCCTGTTGTCGGGGCGGGCTTCCGGGAGGATCCTGGTTCGCGCGCGGCACCGGCCGCGGCGAAATCGGGGGAATCGCAGTGGCATTCAAAAGAGAAGTCATCAGTGTCCGCGTCAGTCGCCGCATTCTGTGGATCGGCGCGGAGGCATATCCGCTGAACAACATCGCGCGGGCACAGGTCATCAAGATCGTGCCCGCGCGTGCCGCCGCTGTGGGGCGTTTCCTTTCGCAGGTTCTGCTCTGCGTGGTGATCTGGGTGGCGGCCAGGATCCTGTCGGGGGAGGAGCAGGCCCTTTCGTACGCCGGACCGGGCTTCCTGACCATCGCGACCGCCGTCGTTCTCGGCGTGCTCGTCATCGCCACCGTGAAACTCCTCAGCGTTCTGCTGAGGCGCCATTATTTCGCGCTGGTGATCGAAACGGCGGGTACTCCGCGTACCGCGCTGGTGAGTGCCGATCCGAATCTCGTGGACCAGCTTGTCGTCAACATCATGGACGCGATCGACAATCCGCAGGCCGCTTTCAGTATGCAGGTCGAAAACTTCCATCTCGGCGACAAGATTCAGCAATTCGGCGACCGGAACGTGGGCAAGGTCGCCTGAATATGAACGGGGAAGGTGACGTGATGAGCGGCGGCATTCACTTCGGCGACGAGGTCACCCAGTTCGGCGACCACAATGTCGGCATGATCAAGAACCAGGCTCCCGTGGACCCCCGCACCGCACTGCGGGAGATGGTCACCGCCGTGCGGGTGCTGCGGGGTGAGCTGTCGCCCGCGGATCTGCAGGTCGTCGACGAGTCGCTGGGCGCCATCGGAGACGGCCAGAACGTCGACCGCGGGACACTGCGCCGTGCTCTCGGCGCCATCGCGGGAGTCGCCGCCATGGTCGGTCAGGTCGGCGTCCCCGTGCTGGAGGCGGTGCGCCGGGCGACGGCGGCCTTCGGCATGTGACGGCGGGCCCCTCGGGTTCCTGCACAGGGTGGCCCGACTGCTAGGACGTTCGACGGCCTGAGGGAAATCGACAACCCAGGGGGCCCATTCCTGTGCCATCACCTGCACCGCTACTCGTGAGTCACTGATCAGACTGGTGAATCCCGCTACCCAAGGCAACGAGGGGGATCCACCCATGAACGGCTCGCGCATCGCCGCTGTCGGCCACTACCAGCCCGCCAAGGTGCTCACCAACGAGGACCTGGCGGGCATGGTGGCCACCAGTGACGAGTGGATCACGAGCCGGGTGGGCATCCGTACGCGCCACATCGCCGGGCCCGACGAGCCGGTCGACGAACTGGCCGCACACGCCGCCGCCAAGGCGCTCGCCGCGGCGGGCATCGCGCCCGGCGACATCGACCTGGTCCTGGTCGCCACCTCCACCGCCATCGACCGTTCCCCGAACATGGCCGCCCGGGTCGCGGCCCGGCTCGGCATCCCGTCGCCCGCCGCGATGGACGTCAACGTCGTCTGCGCGGGATTCACCCATGCCCTGGCCACCGCCGACCACGCCGTCCGTGCGGGCGCCGCGGCACGGGCGCTGGTGATCGGCGCCGACAAGATGTCCGACGTGACCGACTGGAGCGACCGTACGACCTGTGTGCTGGTCGGGGACGGGGCCGGCGCGGCTGTGGTGGAGGCGTCCCAGGAGGCTGCCATCGGGCCCGTGTTGTGGGGTTCGGTGCCCGAGATGGGGCACGCCGTGCGTATCGAGGGTCAGCCCGCGCGGTTCGCGCAGGAGGGGCAGAGCGTCTACCGCTGGGCGACGACTCAGCTGCCGGCCATCGCCCGCAGGGCCTGCGAGCGGGCCGGCCTCGCGCCCGAGGACCTCGCCGGAGTCGTCCTGCACCAGGCCAACCTGCGCATCATCGAGCCCCTCGCCGCCAAGCTCGGCGCCGTCAACGCCGTGGTCGCGCGCGATGTCGCCGAGTCCGGGAACACCTCGGCGGCGAGCATTCCGCTGGCGCTCTCCAAACTCGTGGAACAGGGGCGGATCTCGTCCGGGGATCCGGTACTGCTCTTCGGGTTCGGGGGGAACCTGTCGTACGCGGGACAGGTCGTCCGCTGTCCCTGACCTCTGGTGTCCCTCTTTGTCCGTGTGAGCACGTGTGACGAGGCCAACTCCCCGGTTCCCTGGCCTTTGTGCGCCGTAGACTGTAGACGAAAGACAATCGATACTGGCTTCCAGTGACGGTTGGCTACCGGATGCAGTCACCCGGTGCTCGCCCGGTGTTCGCCCAGGAGGGGGACCGATGTTGTCGACAGGACTGCCGCAGGGTGCGGTGCCCAAGCTCGAACGGCCAGGTCCGCTGCGCGACCGCGTCTACGAGGCGCTGCTCGAACTCATCACCACCCGCGCCCTCCAGCCGGGCCAGCACCTGGTCGAGAGCGAACTGGCAGGTCACCTCGGTGTGTCCCGGCAGCCGGTGCGCGAGGCGCTGCAGCGGCTGAACACCGAGGGCTGGGTCGATCTGCGCCCCGCGCAGGGCGCGTTCGTGCACGAGCCGACGGAGGAGGAGGCCGATCAACTCCTCACCGTCCGCACACTCCTGGAGGCCGAGGCCGCCCGGCTCGCAGCCGCCCACGCCGACAGCGCCGGCATCGCGGTCCTGGAGTCGCTGTGCGCGGAGGGCGAGAAGGCCGTCGCCGCCGACGACGTGGACGCGGCCGTCGCTCTCAACGCCCGCTTCCACGCGAAGATCATGGAACTCGCGGGCAACGCGGTGCTCGCCGAGCTCGCCGCACAGGTCGACCGCCGCGTCCGCTGGTACTACACCCCCGTCGCCCGCCAGCGCGGACAGCAGTCCTGGACCGAGCACCGAGGCATGATCGCCGCGATCACCGAGCGGGACGAGCGGCGGGCCACGGAGCTGATGCGGGAGCACACGGAGCACACGCGGCGCTCGTATCACGCACGCCAGGGGTCATAGTCCCCAGAGGTTCCCTCAGAAGGCGTCCGCGTGCGCCCGAGCCCACTGCTCGAAGGTGCGTGGCTCCCGGCCCGTGACCTCCCGCACCGTCGGCAGCACCACCGACTCGTCCAGCGTGCCGTCGACGAAGAAGCCGAAGAAGGCGTCGACATAGGGCTTCGGCATACGGGCCTCCATCGCGGCGCGCGCCTCCTCATGCGCGAGCCCGACGGCACTGAGGTCCCGGCCCAGCACCTCGCCGAGAACGCGGACGCGGTCTGCCGGCAACAGCGCCTCGGGCCCGGTCGGTTCGAGGGCGCGGCCCGCGTACGCGTCCGACACCAGGGCGCGCAGGGCGACCTGCGCGATGTCGTGCGGGTCGACGTCGGCGGTGCGGACGTCCGGGAACGGCACCCGCACGGCGTCACCCTTGCGGATCTGGTCCGCGAGTTGCAGCGCGTTCGACATGAAGCTCGTCGGCCGCAGGAACGTCCACGGCAGCCCCGACTCGCGTACGGCGGTCTCGGCGTCGATCAGATAACCGGCGACCGCGTTGCCCGTGTCGCCTGTCCCGGCCGACTTCCCGGACAGCAGCACGATCCGCTCGACTCCCGCCGCCCGGGCGTCGGTCAGGATCTGCCGCTGGCCGGCGTAACCGGGCATGAGGAACATGGCCCGTACGCCGTCGAGCGCCTCCCGCACCGTCTCGGGCCGGTTGAGATCGCCCGCGACGGCAGTCACACCCGCGGGCAACCCCTCCGCCAGGCCCGAGCGGCTCATCGCGCGCGCCGGCTCCCCGGCTTCCGCCAGGGCCCTCACGAGCTCGGCCCCCACGTTCCCCGTGGCACCCGTCACCAGAAACACCCGGTCCCCCTCTCCCCGCCCGGACCGCGGCAGGCCCGGCGTCGTGCCCCATCGTGCGGGGTCGGGGGCGATGACACCAGGGCGCCGCGGGGTTGAGGGTCGGCGACGCCAGGGCGCTGCGGGGTGGGGGTCGGCGACGCCAGGGCGCTGCGGGGTGGGGGCGAGGCGGCCTCGGGCCGCGTCTTTGTCCTGAGAGTGGAGAAAGTTGAGGGCAATCTCTGCGCAACTTCTTCCCACTCCCGGCAGCCACTGCTACGTTCCCCTCGAAAGCAAGCCACGCAAGTGGCTGAAATCCGGCGCGCACAGGCCGATCGAGGCGGGGAGGGGCTCGTGAGACGTATGACGGCGCGACCCGCGAACGCCCACCAGGCCCGGCTGCTCAAGCTGCTGCGCGACGGTGGGCCCAACTCCCGGGCCCAGTTGGGCGACCAGATCGACCTGTCGCGGTCCAAGCTGGCCGTGGAGGTCGACCGCCTGCTGGAGACGGGACTGGTCGTGGCCGACGGACTCGCCGCCTCGCGCGGTGGCCGCCGTTCCCACAACGTCCGGCTCAACCCCGGGCTGCGTTTCCTCGGCGTCGACATCGGCGCGACCTCGGTCGACGTCGCCGTCACCAACGCCGAACTGGAGATCCTGGGACACCTCAACCAGCCCATGGACGTCCGCGAGGGCCCGGTCGCGGTCTTCGAGCAAGTCCTGTCCATGGCAGCGAAGTTGAGGGCCTCCGGGCTCGCGGAGGGGTACGACGGCGCCGGCATCGGCGTCCCCGGACCGGTCCGCTTCCCCGAGGGTGTCCCGGTGGCTCCGCCGATCATGCCGGGCTGGGACGGCTTCCCGGTGCGCGAGGCACTCAGCCAGGAACTCGGCTGCCCGGTCATGGTCGACAACGACGTGAACCTGATGGCGATGGGGGAGCAGCACGCGGGCGTCGCACGCTCCGTGGGCGACTTCCTCTGCGTCAAGATCGGCACCGGCATCGGCTGTGGCATCGTCGCCGGCGGTGACGTCCACCGTGGTGTCACCGGCAGCGCGGGCGACATCGGGCACATCCAGGCCGTGCCCGACGGCCGCCCCTGTGCCTGCGGCAACCGGGGTTGCCTGGAGGCCCACTTCAGTGGGGCGGCCCTCGCCCGGGACGCCGTGGAGGCGGCCCAGCAGGGGCTGTCGGAGGAACTCGCCTCGCGGCTGGAGGCGGGCGGCACCCTGACCGCCGTGGACGTCGCCGCCGCGGCCGCCGCGGGCGACGCCACCGCCCTCGACCTGATCCGCGAGGGCGGCAACCGCGTCGGCCAGGTCATCGCCGGACTCGTCAGCTTCTTCAACCCCGGCCTGGTGGTGATCGGCGGCGGGGTGACCGGCCTCGGCCACACCCTGCTCGCCGCGATCCGCACCCAGGTCTACCGCCAGTCGCTGCCCCTCGCGACCGGCAACCTGCCCATCGTTCTGGGTGAGTTGGGCCCCACCGCCGGGGTCATCGGCGCGGCCCGGCTCATCAGCGATCACCTGTTCTCACCCGCGTAAGCGACTCGCTCGAACACGGTTCACCTGCACGACCCGCTGCTCCGCCCTGCCCTGCTCCACTCCGCCGTGCCCTGCTCCACTCTGCATTGCTCGGCACCCTGCATTGCTCGGCCCTGCCCCACTTTGCCCCGCCCTGCCCTGCCTGCTCTGCCCTGAACCGGCCCGCACGCCCGCCAAGGGGACCTCATGGCATCAGAACCACCGCTGCTCAGCATGTCCGGCATCACCAAGTCGTTCCCCGGAGTCCGCGCCCTCGACGGCGTCGACCTCGACGTCCAGGCCGGTGAAGTGCACTGCCTGCTCGGCCAGAACGGCGCCGGCAAGTCCACTCTCATCAAGGTCCTGGCCGGCGCCCACCAGCCCGACACCGGCACGATCCACTGGCGCGGCGAGGCGGTCACCCTCCGCTCGCCGATCGCCGCGATGCGCCTCGGCATCGCCACCATCTACCAGGAACTCGACCTGGTGGAGCACTTGTCGGTGGCCGAGAACGTCCACCTCGGCCATGAACCCACGGCCGCCGGTTTCGTCGTACGCGGAAAGGTCGCCCGCGCGTCAACAGCGCAGCTTCTCAAGCGACTTGGACACCCGGAGATCGATCCGGCGCGCCTGGTCGGGGAGTTGTCGGCGGCGCAGCAGCAGATCGTCTCCATGGCGCGGGCGCTCTCCCACGACGTACGGCTGATCGTGATGGACGAGCCGTCCGCCGCCCTCGACCCGGACGAGGTCGACAACCTCTTCCGCATAGTCGGCGACCTCACCGCCGACGGCGTCGCCGTGGTCTACATCTCGCACCGGCTGGAGGAGATCCGCCGGATCGGCGACCGGGTGACGGTGCTGAAGGACGGGCGGGCCGTGGCGGGCGGGCTGCCGGCGAAGACGACGCCGACGCGCGAGGTCGTGGCGCTGATGACCGGACGCAACGTCGAGTACGTCTTCCCCGAGCGGCCGACCAAGGACGTGGCGGCCGACAAGCCGCTGCTTGAGGTGCGCGGACTTGCCCGGGACGGCGAGTTCGAGCCGCTCGACCTGAGCGTGCGGCCCGGGGAGATCGTCGGGCTCGCCGGACTGGTGGGCTCGGGGCGCTCGGAGATCCTGGAGACGATCTACGGGGCCAGGAAGCCCCGCGCCGGTCAAGTGCTCGTGGACGGGCGGGCGTTGAGGCCAGGGAGCGTACGGGCTGCCGTGCGCGCCGGGCTCGGGCTCGCGCCCGAGGAGCGCAAGGCGCAGGCGCTGCTGATGCTGGAGTCCGTCACCCGCAACGTCTCCGTCTCCTCCATGTCCCGCTTCTCGCGCGGCGGCTGGATCGACCGGACCGCCGAACTGGGGGCCGCGCGGGCCGCCACCCGCGAGCTGTCGCTGCGGCCCGACAACCCGAACGTGCCGGTCCGCACCCTCTCCGGCGGCAACCAGCAAAAGGCCGTCCTGGCCCGCTGGCTGCTGCGCGGCTGCCGCGTCCTGCTGCTCGACGAACCCACCCGTGGCGTCGACGTCGGCGCCCGCGCCGAGCTGTACGCGGTGGTCCGGCGACTGGCGGACGAAGGCCTTGCCGTCCTGCTCGTCTCCAGCGAAGTGCCCGAGGTGCTGGGCCTCGCCGACCGCGTCCTGGTGCTGCGCGAAGGCTGTGTCGTGCACACGGCGCCCGCGCGCGAACTCGACGAACACCGTGTACTCGACCTCGTCATGGAAGGAAGCCCGGCGTCATGACGCAGCACGCCTCCCCGCCCCGGGACAGCACCGACAAGGTGCCGTCGACCGGCGCACCGCCCGCCTGGCGGGGCCTGATGGCCCGCGCCGATGTCCGCACCCTCTCCCTGCTCGGCGTCCTCGCCGTACTGATCATCATCGGCGGCATCACCAAGCCGGACGAGTTCCTGGACACCCGCAACCTCCAACTCGTCCTGACCCAGGCGTCCGTGATCGGCGTCGTCACCGTCGGCATGACCTTCGTCATCACCTCCGGCGGCATCGACCTGTCCGTCGGCGCGATCGTCGCGCTCGCCTCGGTGTGGGCGACGACGGTGGCGACCCAGGAGTACGGCTTCGGTGGCATCCTGTTCACCGCGGTGCTCGTCGGCCTCGGATGCGGCCTGGTCAACGGACTGCTGATCGCGTACGGCGGCATGGTCCCGTTCATCGCCACGCTCGCCATGCTGGCCTCCGCGCGCGGACTGGCGCTGCAGATCACCGACGGCAAGACGCAGATCGTCACGATCCCCTCCGTCCTGGACCTCGGCGAGCGCGACGCGTATGTGCTCGGTGTTCCGCCGCTGGTCATGGTGTTCGCGGTCGTGACGATCATCGGCTGGCTGATCCTGAACCGCACCACCTTCGGACGCCGCACAGTGGCGGTCGGCGGCAACGCGGAGGCGGCCCGGCTCGCCGGCATCGACGTACGGCGCCAGCGGCTGTACCTCTATCTGCTGTCCGGCCTGTGCTGCGGCGTCGCCGCCTTCCTGCTGATCGTCCTGGCCGGATCCGGCCAGAACACCAACGGCAACCTCTACGAACTCGACGCCATCGCGGCCGCGATCATCGGCGGCACGCTGCTCAGCGGGGGGCGCGGCACCATCACCGGCTCCGTGCTCGGTGTTCTGATCTTCACCACGATCACCAACATCTTCGCCCTGAACAACCTGCAGAGCGACGTCCAGCAGATCGCCAAGGGCGCGATCATCGTCGCCGCCGTGCTGGTCCAGCGCCGTACCGCAAGCACGACCTGAGGGTCGTACCGCTCTCTCTCAGCACGACCTGAGGAAAGGGTTCACCGCCATGCCAGAGCTCACCAGTCGCAGAGGGCTGCTGTTCGGATCCGCCGCCATAGGAGCGGGTGCCCTCCTCGTGGGTTGCACGAGCAACGAGTCCGACGACGAGCCGGCCGCGAACGACCAGCCGGCCGCCGACGACAAGCCCGGCAAGCAGGTCACCATCGGCTTCGCGGGACCGCAGGCCGACCACGGCTGGCTCAACGCCATCAACGACAACGCCAAGAGCCGCGCGAAGAAGTACTCCGACGTCACCTTGGAGATCACCGAGGGGTCGAACGACACCGCCGCGCAGATCGGCCAGATCGAGACGCTGATCAACAAGAAGGTCGATGTGCTGGTGGTGCTGCCGGCCGACGGCAAGGCGCTCACCCAGGTCGGTCTGAAGGCGATGCGGGCCGGGATCCCGGTCATCAACCTCGACCGGGTCTTCAACACCCCGCAGGCGTACCGCTGCTGGATCGGCGGCGACAACTACGGCATGGGCCTCAACGCCGGGCACTACATCGGCGAGAAGCTCAAGGGGAAGTCGAACGCCAAGGTCATCGAGCTGGCCGGGCTGGACAACCTGGAGCTGACCAAGCAGCGCACGCAGGGCTTCGACGACGCGCTGAAGAACTACCCCAACATCAAGAAGGTGGCCCGTCAGGCCGCCGAGTTCACGGTCGAGTCGGGGCAGGCCAAGATGGCCCAGCTCTTGCAGGCGCAGTCGAAGTTCGACGCGCTGTGGAACCACGACGACGACCAGGGCGTGGGCGCGCTGCGCGCCATCGAGCAGGCCGGGCGCGACGACTTCCTGATGGTCGGCGGCGCGGGCGCGCTGTCCGCATTCCAGGCGATCAAGCAGGACAGCGGCGTGCTGAAGGCGACCGTTCTGTACCCGCCGACCATGGCCGCCTCCGCGATCGACCTGGCCCGCGCGCTGGGCCAGGGCAACGGCATCGGCGGCATGGCCGAGTTCGAGATCCCGGCCTCGATCACGCTCTACTCGGCGGTCGTCGACAAGACCAACGTCGACCAGTACATGTCCACCGGCTTCAAGTGATCCGTTCCGCCCGCACCCCCCACGTGCGCCACCCCGACCAGGACGAGGAGGACTCCCACATGGGACAGCCGCAGCAGCAGTCAGAAGGGACCGAGGCAGGCAAGCCACCCCTGCGCGTGGGGATGGTCGGCTATGCCTTCATGGGTGCCGCCCACTCCCAGGGCTGGCGCACCGCGGGCCGCGTCTTCGACCTGCCGCTGAACCCCGTGCAGGCCGTGATCTGCGGCCGGGACGCCACCGCCGTACGGGCGGCGGCCGACCGGCACGGCTGGGCGTCCGTCGAGACCGACTGGCGTGCCCTCGTCGAACGGGACGACATCGACCTCGTCGACATCTGCACCCCCGGCGACAGCCACGCCGAGATCGCGCTCGCCGCGCTGGCCGCCGGAAAGCACGTCCTGTGCGAGAAGCCCCTCGCGAACAGTGCGGAGGAGGCCGAGGCCATGGCGGCGGCGGCCGAAGCGGCGTACGGGCGCGGACAGTTGGCGATGGTCGGGTTCAACTACCGCCGGGTGCCGGCCACCGCGCTGGCACGCAGCATGGTCGCCGAGGGCCGGCTCGGCAGCCTGCGCCATGTGCGGGTGACGTACCTTCAGGACTGGCTGGTGGACCCGGAGTTCCCGCTCACCTGGCGGCTGCGCAAGGAGCTGGCCGGCTCGGGCGCGCTCGGTGACCTCGGCGCGCACATCATCGACCTCGCCCAGTACCTGGCGGGGGAGCAGCTGACCGGGGTGTCCGCGCTGACGGAGACCTTCGTGAAGGAACGCCCGCTGCCCGGCGGGGCCGTGAAGGGGCTGTCCGCCGTCTCGGCCGAGGGCGCCACCGGCCAGGTCACCGTGGACGACGCCGCCCTGTTCACCGGACGCTTCCCCTCCGGCGCCCTCGCCTCCTTCGAGGCCACCCGCTACGCCACCGGCCGCAAGAACGCCCTGCGCGTCGAACTCAACGGTGAGCGCGGCTCGTTGGCCTTCGACCTGGAGCGCCTCAACGAGCTTTCGTACCACGACGGGACGGAACCCGCAGCGCACGCCGGTTTCCGCCGCATCCTCGTCACCGAACCCGACCACCCCTACCTGGACGCCTGGTGGCCCCCGGGGCACGGCCTCGGCTACGAGCACACCTTCGTCCACCAGGCCCGCGACCTGGTCCATGCCATCGCCGAGGGCCGGCAGCCCGAACCCTCCTTCGCCGACGGGCTGCAGGTGCAGCGCGTACTGGCGGCGGTGGAGGAGAGCGCCGAGAAGAACTCCGTCTACACGCCCATAGCGGTCTGAGGAGGCCGACGAGAATGCCGCGCACCTTCACGCTCTTCACCGGCCAGTGGGCCGACCTCCCGCTGGAGGAGGTCTGCCGGCTCGCCCGCGACTTCGGCTACGACGGACTCGAACTCGCCTGCTGGGGCGACCATTTCGAGGTCGACAAGGCCCTGGCGGACCCGACGTACATCGACTCCCGCAAGGCGCTGCTCGACAAGTACGGCCTCAAGTGCTGGGCCATCTCCAACCACCTGGTCGGCCAGGCCGTCTGCGACGCCATCATCGACGAACGCCACCAGGCCATCCTGCCGGCCGAGGTGTGGGCCGACGGAGACCCGGAGGGGGTTCGCAGGCGGGCCGCCGACCGGATGAAGGACACCGCGCGGGCCGCGGCGGCCTTCGGGGTGAACACCGTCATCGGCTTCACCGGCTCCGCCATCTGGCACCTCGTCGCCATGTTCCCGCCCGCGCCCGAGTCGATGATCGAGCGCGGCTACGAGGACTTCGCGACACGCTGGAACCCCATCCTGGACGTCTTCGACGAGGAGGGCGTGCGGTTCGCGCACGAGGTCCATCCCAGCGAGATCGCCTACGACTACTGGACGACCCGGCGGGCCCTGGAGGCAGTTGGGGGCCGCCCCGCCTTCGGCCTGAACTTCGACCCGTCGCACTTCGTGTGGCAGGACCTGGACCCGGTCGGCTTCCTGTGGGACTTCCGCGACCGCATCTACCACGTCGACTGCAAGGAGGCCCGCAAGCGCCTCGACGGTCGCAACGGCCGCCTCGGCTCCCACCTGCCCTGGGGCGACCCGCGCCGCGGCTGGGACTTTGTGTCGGCCGGGCACGGCGACGTCCCCTGGGAGGACGTCTTCCGGATGCTGCGCTCCATCGACTACCAGGGCCCCATCTCCGTGGAGTGGGAGGACGCCGGCATGGACCGGCTCCAGGGTGCCCCCGAGGCGCTGACCCGTCTCAAGGCGTACGACTTCGAGCCGCCGTCGGCCTCCTTCGACGCGGCGTTCGGCAACTGACCCATTCTGGCCCGCTCTGATCTGTTCTTCTCTGTTCTGTTCCTTTCTGGCCTGTTCAGAGGCTCGTCGAGCCCTGCTCCGACTCTCCGGGATGACGGCGCATCCCGGCGTACGCACCCGCCCGTACAACCGGCCCCTTTCTGGAGGCACTCGTGCACGGGAACGACCGCACCACCAGCACCGACAGAAACGAGACCCACAGAGGACGCCCGTCCTTCCGTAAGGCGGTGGCGCTGATCAGCGGCGCACTGCTGGCGGGCGCCACTCTCACCTTCACCGCACCCCAGGCCGGCGCAGCCGTCGCCGACGAGGGGAGTGTCGCTGCTGCTGCCCGGGCCGCCGCGGCCGAGGACTTCCAGCAGGTCACCCTCGCCAAGGGCGAGCCGGAGGTCGGCGAGCCCATGTCGCTCGCCGTCCTCCCGGACCGCTCGGTCCTGCACACCTCCCGCGACGGCGAACTGCGCATCACCGACGCGGCCGGCAACACCAAGCTCGCGGGCAAGCTCGACGTGTACACCCACGACGAGGAGGGCCTGCAGGGCATCGGCGTCGACCCCGGATTCGCCCAGAACCGCTTCATCTACCTCTACTACGCACCCCCGCTCGACACCCCTGCCGGTGACGCCCCCGAGACCGGAACGGCGGCGGACTTCGCCCCGTTCGACGGCGTCAACCGGCTTTCCCGCTTCGTCCTGAAGACCGACGGCACGCTGGATGCAGCCAGCGAGACGAAGATCCTCGACATTCCCGCCTCCCGCGGCCTGTGCTGCCATGTCGGCGGCGACATCGACTTCGACGCGGCGGGCAATCTGTATCTCTCAACGGGCGACGACACCAATCCGTTCCAGTCGGACGGCTTCACCCCGATCGACGAGCGCTCGAACCGCAACCCGGCCTTCGACGCCCAGCGTTCCTCCGGCAACACCAACGACCTGCGCGGCAAGCTGCTGCGCATCAAGGTGAACGCCGACGGCTCGTACTCGATCCCCGACGGCAACCTCTTCGCGCCCGGCACGGACAAGACACGGCCCGAGATCTACGCGATGGGCTTCCGCAACCCGTTCCGCTTCAGCGTCGACAAGGAGACGGGGATCGTCTACGTCGGCGACTACGGCCCCGACGCCGGCGCCGCCGACCCGGCGCGCGGCCCGGCCGGACAGGTCGAGTTCGCCCGCGTCACCGGCCCCGGCAACTACGGGTGGCCGTACTGCACCGGCGACAACGACGCCTACGTCGACTACGACTTCGCGACCGGCCAGTCCGGCGCGTCCTTCGACTGCGCCGCGCCGAAGAACACCTCACCGCACAACACCGGTCTGACCGACCTTCCCCCGGCCCAGGCCGCCTGGATCCCCTACGACGGCGGATCCGTGCCCGAGTTCGGCACCGGCTCCGAGTCCCCGATGGGCGGCCCGGTCTACCACTACGACGCCTCGCTCGACTCGCCGGTGAAGTTCCCCGAGGCCTACGACGGGAACTTCTTCGCCGGGGAGTTCGGCCGCCGCTGGATCAAGCGGATCGTGAGCGACGACGCCGGGACCGTGCAGTCGATCAACGACGTCCCGTGGACCGGCACCCAGATCATGGACATGGCTTTCGGACCGGATGGTGCGCTGTACGTCCTCGACTACGGCGTCTCCTGGTTCGGCGGTGACGAGCACTCGGCTCTGTACCGCATCGAGAACGCCACCGACGGCCACTCGCCCGTGGCGCAGGCCGCGGCGAACAAGACCTCGGGGACGGCGCCGCTGAGGGTGCAGTTCTCCTCGGAGGGCACGACCGACCAGGACGGCGACGCCCTGACCTACAGCTGGGACTTCGGCGACGGCGGCAAGTCGACGGCGGCGGACC
The DNA here is from genome assembly GCF_004028635.1 of Streptomyces cyaneus. Taxonomy (GTDB): domain Bacteria; phylum Actinomycetota; class Actinomycetes; order Streptomycetales; family Streptomycetaceae; genus Streptomyces; species Streptomyces cyaneus. The sequence goes on from NZ_RQJW01000008.1 coordinate 362,619, forward strand.
CGACCTACCGCTACAAGAAGAACGGCACCTACACCGCGACCCTGACCGCCAAGGACACCACCGGCCGCACCGGCAGCGCCAGCGTGCAGATCGTCGTCGGCAACACCGCGCCCAAGGTGACCCTGGAACTCCCGCAGGACGGGCAGCTGTTCAGCTTCGGCGACGCGATCCCCTTCAAGGTGCGGGTGAGCGACCCCGAGGACCAGACCATCGACTGCGCGAAGGTCAAGGTCACCTTCATCCTCGGCCACGACAGTCACGGCCACCCGGTGACCTCGGCGAACGGCTGCACCGGCACCATCCAGACCAGCGCCGACGGCGGCCACGACGAGGACGCCAACATCTTCGGCGTCATGGATGCCGAGTACACCGACGGCGGAGGCGGCGGACAGGCCCCGCTCACCACGCACGACCAGAACGTCGTCCAGCCCAGGCACCGCCAGGCCGAGCACTTCGGCAACGGCTCCGGCGTCTCGATCATCACCAAGGCCACCGCGCACGGCGGCAGGACCGTCGGCGACATCAACAACGGCGACTGGATCTCCTTCACGCCGTACGCCCTGAGCAACGCCAAGAAGATCACCGCCCGGATCTCCTCCGGCGGCGCGGGCGGCACGCTGGAGATCCGGGCGGGGTCCTCGACGGGCACCCTGCTCGGCAAGGCGACCGTGCCGGTGACCGGCGGTTGGGAGACCTTCCAGGACGTCACCGCCGACCTGTCCCGCGCGCCCAGGGGCACGACCATGCTCTACCTCGTGTTCAAGGGGAGCGGCACGGGCGCCCTGTTCGATGTGGACGACTTCACCTTCACCACCGGCTGAGAGGAGGTACGGAAGATGCGTCCAACCGGACGACTGACAACCGCAGTTGTGGGAGCCGCCGTACTCCTCGGCTGCGTCTCGGAACCGGCCGCGTCTCAGGCCCCGCGGCCCGGTGCTGACGGCAAGCGGGTCCTGGTCTTCTCCAAGACGGCCGGCTTCCGCCACGACTCGATCCCCGACGGAGTCGCCGCGGTGAAACAGCTCGGCGAGACGGGCGGCTTCACGGTCGACGCGACGGAGGACGCCGCGGCCTTCACCGCCGGCAACCTGCGCCGCTACGCCGCGGTCGTGTTCCTCTCGACGACCGGAGACGTCCTGGACGCCGCCCAGCAGGCGGCCTTCGAGGGCTACATCCGGCGTGGCGGCGGCTACGTCGGCATCCACGCGGCCGCCGACACCGAGTACGACTGGGCGTTCTACGGCGGCCTCGCCGGCGCCTACTTCCAGTCGCACCCGGCGATCCAGCCGGCGACCGTCGACGTCGAGGACCACGCCCACCCGGCGACATCGGGGCTGGCGCAGACGTGGAACCGCACGGACGAGTGGTACAACTACCGCTCGAATCCCCGGGAGAGGGCACATGTCCTCGCGTCCCTCGACGAGTCCTCGTACACCGGCGGCACCATGAACGGCGACCATCCGATCGCCTGGTGCCAGAACTACCAGGGCGGCCGCGCCTTCTACACCGGCGGCGGCCACACCAAGGAGTCCTACGCCGAGCCCCTGTTCCGCGAGCACCTGCTGGGCGGAATCCGCTGGGCCGTCGGCGACGCCGAGGCCGACTGCCGCCCGGAGAACGGCTACCGCCCGCTCTTCGACGGCACGCAGGCCTCGCTGGACGGCTGGCGCCAGGCGGGCCCGGGCTCCTTCACCCTGTCCGACGACGGCACACTCACGTCGACCGGCGGCATGGGCATGCTCTGGTACGCCGCCTCGGCCTTCGGGTCGTACTCCCTGAAGCTCGACTGGAGGATGGCCGGCGACGACAACTCCGGTGTGTTCGTGGGCTTCCCGCCCTCGGACGACCCGTGGTCGGCTGTCAACAACGGTTACGAGATCCAGATCGACGCGACCGACGCCCCCGAGCGCACCACCGGGGCCGTGTACGGCTTCCAGTCCGCCGACGTCAAGAAGCGCGACCGTGCGCTGAACCCGCCGGGGGAGTGGAACACGTACGAGATCCGCGTGGAGGGCGAACGTCTCCGCGTCTATCTCAACGGCGTGAAGATCAACGATTTCACCAACACCGATCCGGCCCGGAGCCTCACCGACGGACACATCGGCATCCAGAACCACGGAGCCGACGACGAGGTGTCCATCCGTGACGTCCGGATCAAGGAACTGCCCACGAAGACCGCGAAGTCCTCCGGACTCATGGCTTCGCAGGGCGACTGAGCGACGGCGGGCGGGGGACGCCGGACTCCCGCCCGCCGTCTTTTCCCCACGGGACCTTGCCAGAACCCGTGGGGTCCACATACGACGCGTTCGACAAGGAGGCCGCCATGTCCGCGTCCGTTTCCCCGTCCGACTCGCGCGTCGGCGTCTGGCTGATCGGGGCGCGCGGCTCCGTCGCCACGAGCGTCGTCGCCGGGTGCGCCGCCGTCACCGCGGGCCTGCACCCGCCGACGGGCCTGGTCACCGAGACGCCGATGTTCACGGACAGCGGCCTGCCTCCGCTGGCGTCCCTCGTCTTCGGCGGCCACGACACGGTGGACTGCCCCCTGCCCAAACGCGCGGAGGCCCTGGCCGCAGGCGGCGTCCTGCCTCCCGGTCTCACCACGGCGGTACGGGCCGAACTCGCCGGCGCCGACCACGAGATCAGGCCCGGCGGCCCGCTCCCCGGAGACACACGCGGCGAGGAGGAGCTCATCGCCGCCTTCGCCTCCGACATACAGGACTTCATACGGCGGAACGAGCTCGCCCGGGCCGTCGTCGTGAACGTGGCCTCCACCGAGCCCGCCCCCACCGGCACTGCCCTGCCCCCGAGTTCCCTGTACGCGGCGGCGGCCCTGCGCGCGGGCTGCCCGTACGTGAACTTCACCCCGTCGACGGGCCTGAACCACCCCGCGCTGGCTCCCCTGGCCTCGTCGACCCGCCTCCCGTACGCGGGCCGCGACGGCAAGACGGGCCAGACACTGCTCCGCTCGGTGCTGGCCCCGATGTTCGCCCAGCGGGCACTGGCGGTCCGCGCCTGGTCCGGCACGAATCTGCTCGGCGGCGGCGACGGCGCCTCCCTGGCCGACCCGGCCGCCGCGGCGGCCAAGAACGCCGGCAAGGAGAGGGTGCTGGCGGACGTGCTGGGCGAGGTGCCCGAGGGCGAGGTCCATATCGACGACGTCCCGGCGCTCGGCGACTGGAAGACCGCCTGGGACCACATCGCCTTCGACGGCTTTCTCGGCACCCGCATGATCCTCCAAACCATTTGGCAGGGCTGCGACTCGGCCCTCGCGGCCCCCCTGGTCCTCGACCTCGCCCGCCTGACGAGCCGCGCCCACGAGGCGGGCCTGTCCGGACCGCTCGGCGAACTCGCCTTCTACTTCAAGGATCCAGCGGGGGACGGGCCGGGGGCGCTGGCCGAGCAGTACGCGGCACTGGGTCGCTTCGCGCAGCGGCTACGGGGAGCCGGGGCTGAGCCGCCGGACGGGGGAGGAGCCGGGGCTGAGTCGCCGGACGACCGTCCCGGCCGGCTGGGCGAGCGCGGTGATGCCGGCCGTCTCGGCGAGCGTGGTGGTGCCGGCCGTCTCGGCGAGCGTGGTGGTGCCGGCCGTCTCGGCGAGCGTGGTGGTGCCGGCCGTCTCGGCGAGCGTGGTGGTGCCGACCCTTCCGAGGAGCAGCGGTGATGGGGCGCGGGGAACGGCGCTCGTTGGGGTTGCCTGGGGGGAGGGCCCGGGGACCCGTGACGGGCTGGGGTGTCGGCGCGCGCTGGTCGTGGTCGGGTACTGACTGGTCCTCCGTTGCGGAGGCGGGCCGGGATGAGCACATGCGCTCGTCGACGGCCCTGGCCAAGCCCACCCGGGCCATGAGCATGCGACCGGAGCGCGCCGAGGAGCCGAACCCCCGCCTGGCCTGGGCCGAACTCCTGCGCCTCCCGGCCCTGTTCACCGTCCCTGGCGACGCCCTCGCAGGCGCCGCCGCGACCGCCGCACACCCCAACTCCCGCACCCTGCTTGCCATCGGTTCCTCCCTGTGCCTGTACGAGGCCGGCATGGCCCTCAACGACTGGGCGGATCGCGAGGAGGACGCCGCGGAACGCCCTCACCGCCCCCTGCCTTCCGGCCGCATCCGCCCCGCCGCCGCTCTCACCGCGGCCTGCGCTCTGACCGGCGCGGGCCTGGCCCTTGCCGCCGGCGCCGGTCGTCCCGCCCTGGCGGTCGCCGCGCCTCTCGCGGCCACGGTCTGGGCCTACGACCTGGCCCTGAAACACACCCCCGCCGGACCGGCAGCGATGGCCACCGCCCGTGCCCTCGACCTCCTCCTCGGCGCCGCGGCCACCACCGGCCACATCCGTGAGGCACTCCCGTCAGCCGCCCTCCTCGGCACCCACACGCTCGCGCTCACCGCGGTGTCCCGCCAGGAGACGAAGGGCGGTTCATCCCTGGCACCCCTCGCGGCCCTGGCCACCACGGCCCTCCTCACCCGTCTGCTGGCACACCGCCCCAACCGACGCCCGGCAGACCTTCGGGAAGCAGCCGCCGACGGCCTACCGGGCCCTCGCCCCGACGCCCTCACGTCCGCCACCGGTCCTCGCCGAGGCCGTTGGTCCGGCCCGTCCCGGCCGCCCGCCGAGACCTTGAGCACAGCCCTCGCGGCCGCCTACGCCGCAACGGCCGCCCGTCCGTACTTCCACGCCACTCTCAACCCTTCACCCCCGCTCACCCAACGAGCCGTCGGCGGCGGCATCCGCGCCACGATCCCCCTCCAGGCCGCGCTGACCGCCCGATCCGGCGCTGTCCTCGCCGCCCTGTTCGTGGCAGGTCTCGCCCCGCTCGGTCGACGGTTCGGAAGGAAGGTGAGCGTCACATGAGCCATACGACGATCGGCAGCCCAGCCCCGTCCCCCGAGGTGCCGGGGGCCGGCGGCGACCCTCACGACTCCAGCGCCGAGCACGCCACTGCCGTCTCCCAAGGACCCGCCGTAACCCCCCTCCGTTTCGGCTACGGCACCAACGGTCTCGCCGACCTCCGCCTCGACGACGCCCTGGCCCTGCTCGCCGACCTCGGCTACGACGGCGTGGGCCTGACCCTCGACCACATGCACCTGGACCCGCTCGCCGCGGACCTCACCGCCCGCACCCGCCGCCTCGCGCAGCGCCTGGACGCGCTCGGGCTGGACGTCACCGTGGAGACAGGCGCCCGCTATGTGCTCGACCCGCGTCGCAAACACGGCCCCTCCCTCCTGGACCCCGATCCGGACGACCGCGCCCGCCGCGTCGACCTGCTGATCCGTGCCGTCCAGGTAGCGGCCGACCTCGGCGCCCACGCAGTCCACTGCTTCAGCGGCATCACGCCGCCGGGAACCCACCCCGAGACCGCCTGGCACCGCCTGGCCGACACACTCACTCCCGTCCTGGACGCAGCCGCCACCGCCGGCATCCCCCTCGCCATCGAACCCGAACCGGGCCACCTCCTCGCCACCCTCGCCGACTTCCACCGGCTCCGTCGCGCGCTCGGCGACCCCGAACACCTCGGCCTGACCCTCGACATCGGCCACTGCCAGTGCCTCGAACCCCTCTCTCCCGCCGACTGCGTACGCGCCGCCGCCCCTTGGCTGCGGCACGTCCAGATCGAGGACATGTGCCGCGGCATCCATGAACACCTTCCCTTCGGCGACGGCGAGATCGACTTCCCGCCCGTGCTCGCCGCCCTCGCCGCCACCGGCTACCAGGGCCTGGCCGTCGTCGAACTGCCCCGCCACTCCCACGCAGGCCCTCACTTCGCCGAACTCTCCCTCCCGTTCCTGCGCCGCGCCGAAGCCACGGCCACCCGATCACCCGTACTCGTCCCAGCCCATGGCGATCCCTCCGCCACCCCTGAAGGGAGCACCTCATGACCCCCTCCCGCAGCACCCCGGCAACCCCGGATGCGGACACCAAGGGCCGCCCGCTCACCGACCCCCAGGCGGGCACCGAGTCCCGCCCAGGCGCCGACGACCCCGCGGGTGCCGGGAGCCGTCCGGACACGAAGGCTCGGCCGAGCGGCCGGGGCGGGGCGGGGGCGGAGGCTCGGCCGAGCGGCGAGGGCGAAGCGGGAACGGAGGCTCGGCCGGGCGCCGGGGGTCTGGCAGGCACTGAGGCTCGGCCGGGCACCGGGGGCGCCGGGGGCGAGGCGGGCGCGGAGGGTGGGACAGGTGCCGAGCGCGGGGCAGGCACTGAGGCTCCGACAGGCGCCGGGGGTCTGTCAGCCACGGAGGCCCGGCCAAGCGCCGAGGGCCGGCCACATGCCCAGAGCTTGCCGGACACCCCGGGCACAGCCCTCGCCCTCACCCCGCCCGCCGAACTGCGCAGCCACCTCACCGCCCGCCTCGATACCGCCGCCCGGGCGTGGCTCCACCGGGCCCTCGACGAGGCCGCCGCCCATCCCGGCACCCACGGGCCCATCTCCGTCTGGGAGTTGCGCATCGCCGAGGCCGGACGCCGCTGTGGTTCCGAGTACGCCGACGCCGCCCGCGTCCTCATCCTGCACGCGGCCCGCGCCGATGCGGACGCCGTCACCCGGGTCTACTTCCAGGGCACCGCCGCTGAACGCCGCGCCGTCCTGCACGCACTGCCCCACCTCGTGCCCGGCCCACAGGCCCTCCCGCTCATCGAGGACGCCCTGCGCACCAACGACACCCGGCTCCTCGCCGCCGCCGTCGGCCCGTACGCCGCCCGTCACCTCGACACTCACCAGTGGCGCCACGCCGTCTTGAAGTGCCTGTTCACCGGTGTGCCCGTCGGCGCGGTCGCCGACCTGAACCGCCGCGCCCACCGTGACGCCGAACTCGCCCGCATGCTCGGTGACTACGCCGCCGAACGCACCGCCGCCGGCCGCCCCGTGCCCGAAGACCTGCACCGCGTCCTGACCCTCACCGACCCCACGGCCACCCCACCCGCGCCCACCGCCGAGTGCGGCACCCGCGGCACCGACGGCAAGGAGTCCTGATGCGCCTCTTCGACCCCCACATCCACATGACGTCACGCACCACCGACGACTACGAGGCCATGCACGCCGCCGGCGTCCGCGCTGTCGTCGAGCCCTCCTTCTGGCTCGGCCAGCCCCGCACCTCTCCCGCCTCCTTCCTCGACTACTTCGACTCCCTCCTGGGCTGGGAGCCCTTCCGCGCCGCCCAGTACGGCATCGCCCACCACTGCACCCTGGCCCTCAACCCCAAGGAGGCCAACGACCCGCGCTGCACCCCGGTCCTGGACGAACTGCCCCGCTATCTGGTCAAGGACCAGGTCGTCGCCGTCGGTGAGATCGGCTACGACTCCATGACCCCCGCCGAGGACACCGCGCTTGCCGCCCAGCTTCAGCTCGCCGCCGACCACGAACTGCCCGCGCTCGTCCACACCCCGCACCGCGACAAGCTGGCCGGTCTGCGCCGCACCCTCGACGTCGTCCGGGAGTCCGCCCTGCCCCCGGACCGCGTCCTGGTCGACCACCTCAACGAGACGACGGTCAAGGAAGCCAAGGACAGCGGCTGCTGGCTGGGCTTCTCCGTCTACCCCGACACCAAGATGGACGAGGAGCGGATGCTCGCGATCCTCCGCGCGTACGGGCCCGAGCAGGTGCTGGTGAACTCCGCTGCCGACTGGGGTAAGAGCGATCCCCTGAAGACCCGCAAGGTTGCCGACCTGATGCTTGCCGAAGGCTTCGGCGAGGACGACGTCGACCTGGTGCTGTGGCGCAACCCCATCGCCTTCTACGGGCTCAGCGGCCGCCTCACTCTCGATGTCGCGCCCCCGGAGGCGACCCATGAGGGCAACTCCATCCTCCGTGGCGCTCCGAAAGAGCCCGGAGGACCGGCTGGCGCACCGAGGGGGTCGGACGATCCGGTCGGCGCACCGCGCGTGTCGGACGCCCCGGCCGGCGCAGCAAGAGAGTGGGACGACCCGACCGCCGCCCCGGCCCCGGGGGCGTGAGCCATGCGCTTCCGCCACCCCGACGGCTCCACCGTCCACCTCGCCTACTGCACCAACGTCCACCCGGCCGAAACCCTCGACGGCGTCCTCGCCCAACTCCGCGACCACTGCGAACCCGTCCGCCGACGGCTCGGCCGTGACCGCCTCGGCATCGGCCTGTGGCTTGCCAAGGACGCTGCCCACGCCCTCGTCTCGGACCCGTCCGCCCTGCGCGGCCTGCGCACCGAACTCGACCGGCGCGGCCTCGAGGTCGTCACCCTCAACGGCTTCCCGTATGAGGGCTTCGGTGCCGAAGAGGTCAAGTACCGCGTCTACAAGCCGGACTGGGCCGATCCCGAACGCCTCGACCACACCACCTCCCTGGCCCGCGTCCTCGCCGGTCTCCTCCCCGACGACGTCATCCAGGGCAGCGTCTCCACCCTGCCCCTCGCCTGGCGCACCCACTACGACGACGGCCGCGCAGAAACCGCCCGCACCGCCCTGGTCACCCTTGCCGAACGCCTCGACGCCTTGCAGGAGTTGACCGGCCGCGACATCCGCGTCGGCCTCGAACCCGAACCCGGCTGCATCGTCGAAACCACCGCCGACGCCATCGCACCGCTCTCCGCAGTCGGGCACGACCGCATCGGCATCTGCGTCGACACCTGTCACCTCGCCACCTCCTTCGAAGATCCGCACACTGCCCTGGACGCCCTCGCCGAAGCCCGCGTCCCCGTCGTCAAATCGCAGCTCTCAGCTGCCCTGCACGCCGAACACCCCCATCTCCCCGAGGTCCGTGAGGCCCTCGCCGCCTTCGACGAACCCCGCTTCCTGCACCAGACCCGCACCGCCACCGCCGCCGGCCTGCGCGGCACCGACGACCTCGGTGAGGCCCTCAAGGGCGAGGCCCTGCCCGACGCCTCTCCGTGGCGCGCTCACTTCCACGTCCCACTTCACGCGGCCCCCGCCGCGCCCCTCACCTCCACACTCCCCGTCCTCAAGGCCGCACTCACCCAGCTCGTCGGCGGCCCACACCCGCTCACCCGCCATCTCGAGGTCGAGACCTACACCTGGCAGGCCCTCCCGGCCGAACTGCGACCCCGCGCCCGCAGTCAGCTCGCCGACGGCATCGCCGCCGAACTCACCCTCGCCCGAGACCTTTTGACGGACCTCGGCCTGAAGGAGCTGCCATGACCGAGCAACCCGACTCGGCAGCCCAGACCACCTCGCCGCGTGGCCGCCCAGCCCCCCGACCGGACGCCGCCACTGTCAGGCGCCGTCCCACCCCTCTCCTCGTCCTGGACGTCGTCGGCCTCACCCCCCGTCTCCTCGACCACATGCCCCACCTCAAGAGACTCGCCCAGTCCGGCTCCCGCGCGCCGCTCGGGACGGTCCTGCCCGCTGTCACCTGCGCCGCCCAGTCCACCTTCCTCACCGGCACCCACCCGTCGGAGCACGGCATCGTCGGCAACGGCTGGTACTTCCGCGACCTCGGCGACGTACTCCTGTGGCGCCAGCACAACGGCCTGGTCGCCGGCGACAAACTCTGGGACGCCGCCCGCCGCGCGTACCCCGGCTACACCGTCGCCAATATCTGCTGGTGGTACGCCATGGGCGCCGACACCGACATCACCGTCACCCCCCGTCCGATCTACTACTCCGACGGCCGCAAGGAACCCGACTGCTACACCCGGCCGCCCGCCCTGCACGACGAACTCACCGAGAAGCTGGGCACTTTCCCGCTGTTCCACTTCTGGGGCCCCGGCGCGAACCTCGTCTCCAGCCGCTGGATCATCGACGCGACCCGCCACATCATCCGCACCCGCCACCCCGACCTGACCCTCTGCTACCTCCCTCACCTCGACTACGACCTACAACGCTTCGGCCCCGACGACCCCCGATCCCTGAAAGCAGCCGCCGACCTGGACATGGCCATGGCCCCGCTGCTGGACGACGCACGCACCGAGGGCCGTACCGTCGTCGGGCTGTCCGAGTACGGCATCACCCGCGTGAACCGGCCCGTCGACATCAACCGGGCCCTGCGGCGGGCAGGCCTGCTGGAGGTGCACACCCAGGACGGCATGGAGTACCTCGACCCGATGGCGTCACGTGCCTTCGCTGTCGCCGACCACCAGATCGCCCACGTCTATGTGCGCCGACCGGAGGACCTCGACGCGGTCCGGGCCGCACTGGACGGTCTGCCCGGCATCGAGCAACTCCTGGACGACGAGGGCAAGAAGGCCCACCGTCTCGACCATCCGCGCTCCGGCGAGCTCGTCGCCGTCGCGCAGCCCGATGCCTGGTTCACGTACTACTACTGGCTCGACGACCTCCGCGCTCCCGACTTCGCGCGACTCGTCGAGATCCACCGCAAACCCGGCTACGACCCGGTCGAACTCTTCATGGATCCCCTCGACCCCTACGTCAAGGTCAAGGCGGCGACCGCGCTCGCCCGCAAGAAGCTGGGCATGCGCTACCGCATGGCGGTCGTGCCCCTGGATCCGTCCCCTATTCGCGGCAGCCACGGCCGCCTTCCCGCGAGCGACGACGACGGTCCGCTCCTCATCTGCTCCACCCCCCGCGCTGTCGGCGACCGCGTCGCGGCCACCGATGTGAAGTCACTCCTGCTCCAACTCGCCGGTCTCGGCTGACCGGTCACGACCGGCGCACATCAACTCGCCGGCCCCACCGACCCGTCTCTTTTCGACTGGTCACAAGTGAAGCACTCACCACTGACAACGGCCTTCGATCACAGGGAGTTCCAGGCATGAGCCGCTTTTCCCAGACGGATCCCGAACTCACCCACCGCCTCACCAGACGAGGCATGCTCGGCGTGGCCGCCGGTGCCACCGCCGCCGCGCTGCTCGGCGCCGCCGCGGCCCCCGTGTCGGCCGCCACCCCGGCCGGGACCACGGCCGCCGGCCGCGGCCGCCCCGTCCTCCCGCCCGGCCGGCTCGGCATCCAGCTCTACAGTCTGCGCGACAAGGTCTCCACGCTCGGCTTCGCCCCCGTCTTCGCCGAGTTGGAGAAGTACGGCTACGACGAGGTGGAATTCGCCGGATACACCCAGGGGTCGGCCGGCCCGATCACGCTCGCCCAGCTCAAGCGGCTGGCCAGGAACCACGGCCTGAACCCGATCGGCAGCCACGTCGGCTACTACTCCAACGACCCGGGCGCCTACACCTTCGCCCAGAACCTCACCAAGGTGCTCGACGACGCCCAGGCCCTCGGCCTGAAGCACATAGGCACCGCCTCCGGGCCGTTCCGCTACGGCTCCACCGTCGATGCCTGGAAGCGCGCCGCCGAGGAGTTCAACACCTACGGCGCGGCGGCGAAGGCGCGCGGCATGAAGTTCTACCAGCACAACCACTCCGAGGAGTTCTCCTTCGCCACCGACAACCCCAAGGTTCGTCTCTACGATGTGCTGCTCGCCGAGACCGACCCCGACCTCGTCTTCCTGGAGATGGACATTTTCTGGGCGTACTCGGGCCAGTTCCGTTTCTCGAAGCGGCCCGACGGATCGGCCGCCCCCTTCGAGCCGCTGGACTACGTGCTGAAGCAGCCCCACCGCTACCCGCTCTTCCACGTCAAGGACGGCGTGAACGACTCGGCCAACCAGTACGGCTACCGCATGGTCGACGTCGGCGACGGTGATATCGACTACCAGCGGTTCATCTCCGCCGTAACCAGGCTGCGTGGCCAGCGATTCGCCCATCACTGGCAGGCGGAGCACGACAACCCGACGGAGTCCTTCACCTTTGCACGGCGTTCGAGTGAGCATCTGCACTCGCTGCGCGAGAAGTGCTGACGGCCGTACCGACGTGAGGAGGCCCTCCCCGAGACGGGGAGGGCCTCCTCAGGTTCGCGAGTCGTCAGCCCGCGACATGCGGCGGCGGCGTCCGACCCGGCTGCCGCAGCAGCAACGCGATCGCCGCTGCCACCAGCGACACGCCCCCGGCCAGCGCGTACGCGCCGTCGTAGCCCCAGGCCGCGACCACCATGGAGCCCAGGCCGCCGCCGAACAGGCCACTGATCAGTTTGCCGCTGTAGACGAGGCCGTAGTTGGTGGCGTTGTAGTTCTCCCCGAAGTAGTCCGGGGTGAGCGCCGCGAAGAGCGGGTAGAACGCGCCGCCGCCGAAGCCGGAGAGGAACGCGAAGGACAAAAACAGCCATTCGCTCTTCAGGTCTCCGGCCCAGATCACGCCGAACTGGGCGAGACCCAGCACGACGATCACGAACACCAGGGTGGACTTGCGGCCCCAACGGTCGGAGAGCCAGCCCACGACTCCGCGGCCGATGCCGTTGATGACCGCCATCACACCCATCGACGACGCCGCGACCAGTGGGCCGAAGCCCACCTCCTTGGCGTAGTCGACCTGGAAGGAGATACCGAAGATCGACACACCGGCGGTCAGTACGACGGACAGCCACATCAGCGGCAGCATGCCCGTCCGGATGGCCTCCCGGGGCGTGTACTGCTTCACCGCCGGAGGGTTCTTGGCCAGGCTCGTCGCGTTCTTCTGGCTGCCTGTGTACGTCAGCGGATCGACGTCCGAGGGCCACCAGTTCTTCGGGGGGTCCTTGAAGAAGAACGCGCATCCCAGAACGACGATCATGATGTAGCAGCCGATCAGGTCCAGCACCCGGTGATAGTTCGCGGTGTCGAACCCGTAGTTGAAGATGAAGATGAACGGCAGTGATCCGTACGCGAACCCGCCGTTGACGAACCCGGTCCGCGCGCCGCGCCGCTCGGGGAACCACTTGCCGACCATGTTGATGCAGGTCGCGTAGACCAGTCCGGCGCCGATGCCGCCGATGACGCCGAAGCCGACGATGGCGAGCCAGACGTTACCCAGGTGCGACAGGGCGAGGAAGCCCAGCAAGCACAGGCCCGAGCCTGCGTACATCGCCGTGCGGGCTGTCAGGATGCCTTTCTCCCGTAGCCAGCCCGCCGGGAAGGCGATGCCGGCCTGGAAGAACACCCAGACGCTGAGGATCCAGAAGGTGTTGCTCTGCGTCCAGCCGTGCGCGTGGGACAGGGTGTCCTCCGCGGAGCCGTACGCGTATTCGAAGACGCTGATGGCCATCATGGCGATCCACGGCAGATACACCATGAGCTTGCGGGAGTGGCCGAGGATGTCGCGGTCGGTCTCGCCGATGCGGTAGACGCGGCCTCGCGCGTCGGTCACTTCGCGGTAGGGACGGTGTGCGGCGTCGGAGTGTGTGGACGAGCTGCTTGCAGCGTACGGATCTGCCGTCATGTCAGGCCATGTCCTCGCCGAGCGGTTGTGGGTTGGGAGCGATGCGCGTTTCCTTGTCACGTCCCGGCGGGCTGAGGAACAGTGCCACGCAGCCGGCGAAGAGCGAGATGGAGCCGGCCAGGATGAAGGCACCGGAGTGCCCCCAGGCACTGACGACCACGGCGCCCATGCCCGCGCCCAGACCTGAGACGAGCTTGGCGCTGTAGACCATGCCGTAGTTGGACGCGTTGTTGTTCTCGCCGAAGTAGTCGGCGGTGAGCGCCGCGAACATCGGGAAGATGGCGCCGCCGCCGAAGCCGGAGATCGCGGAGAAGATCAGGAAGAGGGTCAGGTTCTTGCTGTCCGCCGACCAGAGGATGCCGAACTGGGCGAGGCCCAGGATGACGCACACGGCGAGCAGGCACCGCTTGCGGCCGTAGAGGTCGGAGAGCCAGCCGATGACGCCACGGCCGGTACCGTTGACGATCGCCTTGAGGGACATGGCCGTGGCCACGATCCCGCCCGCGAATCCGGCCTCCTCGCCGATGTCCACCTGGAACGCGATACCGAAGATGTTCACCCCGGACGTGCACGCCAGACAGAACCACATCAGGGCCACCCGACCGGTGTTCCACGCCTCCTTGGGGGAGTACTGGCGGACCGCCGGCGGGTTCATCCGCAGCGAGCGCGCCGCGCGCGGGTCGTTCGGCGGATTGAGCGGGTCGATCGAGGCGGGCCACCAGTTCTTCGGCGGGTCCTTGAAGAAGTATCCGGAGAACGCGACGATTCCGGCCAGGAACACACCCACCGAGACCAGCACCCAGCGGAAGTTGGTCAGGTCCATGTAGCCGTTGAAGAGGAAGACGAAGGGCACCGAACCGTAGGCGAAACCGCCGTTGACGAAGCCGGTCTTGCCGCCCTTGCGCTCCGGATACCACTTGCCCACCATGTTGACGCAAGTGGCGTACACCATGCCGGCGCCCATGCCGCTGAACATGCTGAAGCCGATATAGGCGAAGACGACATGCGGCGCGAAGGCCAGCGACAGATAGCCGAGCAATGTGCCCGCGGCGCCGCACATCATCGCCCACCGGGCCGGCAGCCTTCCGCTCTCACGCAGCTTGCCCGCGGGGAAGGCCACCGCGGCCTGGAAGAAGACCCACACGGTCATCATCCAGAAGATGTGCATGCTGTTCCAGTGATGCGCCGTGTGCAGGGTGTCCTCGGCGGACGCGAACGCGTACTCGGCGGACGAGATGCCCATCATGCCGATCCAGGGCAGGATCACCATCCACTTGCGTTTGCGACCCATGATGTCGATGTCGGACTCGCCGACCCGATAGACGCGTCCGTTCTTGTCGGTCACCTCGCGATAGGCGACGACCCGTGGAACGTCGGTTGTTGTCACGTTAGTTGCACCCCTTGCGTCGAAAGTTCTGGCCAGCGCCCCCTGTCCAATGCCTTTCGTGTGCGCACGGGTCCCGGGGTGGGGCCCCGCCCCCCCCCCGGCCCCCCCCCCCCCCCCCCCCCCCAAACCCACCCCCCCCCCCCCCCCCCCCCCCCCCGCCCCGGCGCCCGACCCCGCGCTCGACTCACCTCATGAACCGCCCCCCAACATCCCCGCCGCCCGGGCCCAGCGGTACTTCGCGCCGAGCACGGCCACCGGCTTCTCGGTGGTGTACGGGTATGCCACGACCCCCCGCTCGTACAGGTACTGGCAGGCCTCCTCGACCTCGACGTCGCCCGCGAGCGATGCGACGACGGGCTTCTCTATGCCGCGCTCCCGGAATTCGGCCACCACGCGCGCGGTGAGCTCCGCGAAGACCATCGGTGGAGTGACGATCGTGTGCCAGTAGCCCAGCACGAGCGCGTGGATGCGCGGATCCTCCAGACCGAGCCGGATCGTCGCCTCGTACGTCGACGGCGGCTCGCCCCCCGTGATGTCCACCGGGTTGCCCGCGGCCCCGAAGGGCGGGATGAACTTCCGGAACGCCTCATCCAGGTCCGGCGGGATCTCCATCAGGGACAGCCCATTGTCGGTCACGGCGTCCGACAGCAGTACGCCGCTGCCGCCGGCACCCGTGATGATCACGACGTTGTCGCCCTTGGGGGTGGGTAGCACCGGCAACGCGCGCGCGTACTCCAGCATTTCGTTCAGCCCGGGCGCCCGGATGACGCCGGCCTGCTTCAGGATGTCGTCGTACACGGCGTCGTCGCCGGCCAGAGCGCCGGTGTGCGAGCCGGCAGCCTTCGCGCCCGCCGCCGTACGCCCAGCCTTGAGGACCACGACCGGCTTCTTCGGTACGGTCGCCCGCGCGGCCTCGACGAAGGCGCGCCCGTCCTTGAGGTCCTCCAGGTGCATCGCGATGCACTCGGTGTGCGGATCCTCGCCGAACCAGGTCAGCAGGTCGTCCTCGTCCAGGTCCGACTTGTTGCCGAGGCCCACGATCGCCGACACGCCCGTCTTCGTGGTCCGCGCGAAGCCCAGGATGGCCATGCCGATGCCACCGGACTGCGAGGTCAGCGCCACCCCGCCCTTGACGTCGTACGGCGTGCAGAACGTGGCACACAGGTCCTGCCACGTCGAGTAGTAGCCGTAGATGTTCGGTCCGAGGAGGCGTATGCCGTGCCGCTCGGCGATCTCCACGATCTCCGCCTGGAGTTCGTGCTCACCGGTCTCCGCGAACCCGGAGGGGATCAGCACGGCGTTGGGGATCTTCTTACGTCCCACCTCCTCCAGGGCCGAGGCCACGAACTTGGCGGGGATAGCGAAGACCGCCACATCCACCTCACCGGGAACGTCCGTGACACTCTTGTACGCCTTGCGGCCCAGAATGTCATCGGCCTTGGGGTTCACCGGATGGATCTCTCCGGCGAAGCCGCCGTCGATGAGGTTGCGCATCACCGAATTGCCGATCTTGCCCTGCTCGTTGGAGGCCCCGACGACGGCGACCGACGCCGGCTGCATCAGGCGGCGCATGGAGGTGAGGATCTCCTCGCGCGAGTAGCGGCGACGTGGCTTCGCGGGCGCCTCGGAGAGGATCACGCGGATGTCGGCAGCGACCGCGCCCTCCGCCGTGGCGATCACCGGGTTGAGGTCCACCTCGGCGATCTCCGGGAAGTCCGCGACCAGCTGCGAGACCCGCCGGATCTGCTCGGCGACCGCCCACCGGTCCACGGCTGCCTGGCCGCGTACCCCGCGCAGGATCTCCGCCGCCCGGATCGAGTCCAGCATGGACAGCGCCTCGTCGGCGGTCACGGGAGCGAGCCGGAAGGTGACGTCCTTGAGGACCTCGACGAGCACTCCGCCGAGCCCGAAGGCGACGACCTTTCCGAACGTCGGGTCGGTGACCGCGCCGACGATGACCTCCTGCCCCTTCGGGAGCAGTTCCTGGACCTGCACGCCCTCGATACGGGCATCCGCGTTGTACGCGCGCGCGTTGTCGATGATTTTGTGGAACGCGGCCCGTACGTCCGTGGCGCCCTCGACGCCTACGATCACTCCGCCGGCGTCGGTCTTGTGGAGGATGTCGGGCGAGACGATCTTCATGACGACCGGTCCGCCGAAGCGTGCCGCATACGCCACCGCCTCGTCGACGTCGGTCGCGAGCTCCTCGCCCGGTACGGCGATCCCGTACGCGTCGGCGACCACCTTGCCCTCGGGCGCGGTCAGCGCCGTGCGTCCCCCCGCCCGCACGGAGTCGAGGAGCGTCCGCACCCTCAGGACGCGGTCTTCGGCCATCACGTCAGATCACTCCGTTCGACTTGAGCAGGCGCAGCTCCTCGTCACCGAGGCCGAGCTCGCCGATGTAGACCTCTTCGTTGTGCTCGCCGAGCAGCGGTGAACTGGACACCTCGACGGGGGAGTCGGAGAGCTTGAGCGGGCTGCCGACGGTCACGAACTCGCCCCGCTCGGGGTGCGGCACGGTGACGACCATCTCGTTGGCGACCAGCGAGGAATCCTCGATGATCTCCTTGGTGGACAGGATCGGCCCGCACGGGATGTTGTGCGCGTTGAGCTTCTCCAGCACCTCCCACTTGGGCAGGGTCGAGGACCACTCCTCGATCAGCTGGAACATCTTGTTGAGCTTGGGCAGCCGAGCCTCCGGCGTCGCCCACTCGGGGTCGTCGGCGAGTTCGGGCCGGCCGATGAGCTCGCTGATCGGCTGCCAGCCGACGGGCTGCACGATGACGTACACATAGTCGTTCGGGCCGCCCGGCGCGCACTTGACCGCCCAGCCGGGCTGACCGCCGCCGGACGCGTTTCCCGAGCGGGGAACTTCCGTGCCGAAGTCCTCGTTCGGATATTCAGCAAGCGGCCCGTGTGCCAGGCGCTGCTGGTCCCTCAGCTTCACCCGGCACAGGTTGAGTACAGCGTGCTGCATGGCCACGTTGACCCGCTGCCCACGCCCGGTGTTCTCGCGCTGGAACAGTGCCGCGAGAATCCCCGCCACGGCGTGCACTCCGGTCCCCGAGTCCCCGATCTGGGCTCCGGTCGCCATCGGTGGCCCGTCCTCGAAACCGGTGGTCGACATCGACCCGCCCATGGCCTGCGCGACGACTTCGTACGCCTTGAAGTTGGTGTACGGGCCCTCGCCGAACCCCTTGATGGAGGCATAGACGATACGTGGATTGATCTCCTGGATGCGGTCCCAGGTGAAGCCCATCCGGTCGACCGCGCCCGGTCCGAAGTTCTCGACCATGACGTCGGAACGCCGGATCAGCTCGGTGAGGATCTCCTTGCCGCGCTCGGTCTTGGTGTTGAGGGTGATGCTCCGCTTGTTGCAGTTGAGCATCGTGAAGTAGAGGGAGTCGACGTCCGGGAGGTCGCGCAACTGCTTGCGCGTGATGTCACCGGTCGGCGCCTCCAGCTTGACGACGTCCGCGCCGAGCCAGGCGAGCAGCTGGGTCGCGGAGGGACCGGACTGGACGTGGGTCATGTCCAGGACGCGGATGCCTTCGAGAGCCTTGGTCGTCACCGGGTCACCTCACTTGTACATGGTCTGGTTCATGGTTCCGGGGGCGTACGCGTCCGGGTCGACCCAGACGTTGATCAGCGACGGCTTCCCTGACTCGCGGGCGCGCCGCAGCGCGGGGCCGATGTCGCCGGGGTCGCGGACCTCCTCGCCGTAACCGCCCAGCATCTGCGCGAACTTGTCGTAGTGGACGTCGCCGAGGGTGTTGCCGACCCGCTCGCGCTCCAGGCCGTACTTCTGGGCCTGGCCGTAGCGGATCTGGTTCATGGAGGAGTTGTTGCCGACGATGCCGACGAAGGGGAGGTCGTAGCGGACGAGAGTCTCGAAGTCCCAGCCGGTGAGGGAGAACGCGCCGTCGCCGAACAGCGCGACGACCTCCTTGTCCGGTCGCGCCTGCTTGGCCGCGAGCACGAACGGCACCCCGACGCCGAGCGTGCCGAGGGGGCCCGGGTCCATCCAGTGCCCGGGCGACTTGGGCTGCACGACCTGTCCGGAGAAGGTGACGATGTCTCCGCCGTCGCCGATGTAGATCGAGTCCTCGGTGAGGAAGTCGTTGATCTCGCTGACCAGCCGGTACGGGTGGATCGGCGCGGCGTCCGACTTCAGGCTCGGCAGCCGCTTCTCCAAGGCGGTCTGCTCGGCCGCGCGCAGCTCGTCGAGCCACTCCTTGCGCTTGGACGCGCCGCCGTTGACGCGGCCGGAGGCCGCCTCGGTCACCGACTTCAGCACCAGCCCGGCGTCGCCCACGATGCCTAGGTCGATGTCGCGGTTCTTGCCGACGGTGCGGTAGTCGAGATCGATCTGCACGACGGTCGCGTCCGGTGACAGCCGCTTGCCGTAGCCCATGCGGAAGTCGAAGGGTGTGCCGACGATGACGATGACGTCGGCGTTGGAGAAGGCGTACCGGCGTGACAGCTGGAAGTGATGCGGGTCGCCGGGTGGCAGGGTGCCGCGGCCGGCGCCGTTCATATAGGCGGGGATGTTGAGGGTGCGGACGAGCTCGATGGCCGCCTCGGTGCCGCGTGTCGTCCACACCTGGCTGCCGAGCAGGATGGCCGGCTTCTCGGCGTGGACCAGCAGGTCGGCGAGCTTCTCGATGGCCTCGGGGTCGCCCGTCGAGCGGGTGGAGGCACGGTAGGCGCCCTCCTTGGGCACGCGCGCCTTGCTCACCGGCACCTTGGCGTCGAGGACGTCGCGCGGGATCTCCAGGAAGGAGGGCCCGGGTGCTCCGTGGTAGCACTCGCGAAACGCCATGGACACCATGTCCGCCGCGCGCGCCGTGTCCGGCACGGCCGCCGCGAACTTGGTGATCGGCGTCATCATGTCGACGTGCGGCAGGTCCTGCAGGGACCCCATCTTGTGCTGGGTGAGGGCGCCCTGACCGCCGATGAGCAGCATCGGGGACTCGGCGCGGAAGGCGTTCGCGACACCGGTGACGGCGTCGGTGGTGCCGGGACCCGCGGTGACGACCGCGCAACCGGGCTTGCCGGTGATACGGGCGTAACCGTCGGCGGCGTGGGCGGCGACCTGCTCGTGGCGGACGTCGACGACCTCGATGCCCTCGTCGACGCAGCCGTCGTAGATGTCGATGATGTGGCCGCCGCACAACGTGTAGATGCGGTCGACCCCCTCGGCCTTCAGCGCCTTGGCAACGAGATGACCACCGGAAATGACGTCCTGGGTGTCGTCGGGCATGGCGAAGTCCTGTCCCTTCGTAGGGGGTTGGAACGGCTCTCGCGGTACATTGCATACAGTCGACGAATACTGTATGAACCTTGTTATCCCGCATCCGGTGGGTGGTGTCCAGGGGGCGTGCGGCACTTTTGAGTCAGGAGCCGGAATGGACCTGTACGAACACCAGGCAAGGGAACTCTTCGAAGAACACGGCATCTTGGTGCCACGGGCAGAGGTGACGGACTCACCCAAGGAAGCCCGCGAGATCGCACGTCGGCTCGGCGGCCGGGTCGTGGTAAAGGCGCAGGTGAAGACCGGTGGCCGCGGCAAGGCGGGCGGTGTGAAGCTCGCCGCGGACCCCGCAGCCGCCGAGATCACGGCACGTCAGATCCTCGGCATGGACATCAAGGGCCACACGGTCGGCAAGGTGATGCTGGCCCAACCCGTGGCCATAGAGACCGAGTTCTATGTGTCCTACGTACTCGACCGCGCGGCGGGCGGCTTTCTCGCCATCGCCTCGGCCGAGGGCGGCATGGAGATAGAGGAGGTCGCCGCCGGCCGGCCCGAGGCGGTGGCCCGTATCCCTGTCGACCCGACCGAGGGCGTCACCTCCGCGAAGGCGGGCGCGATCGCCGCAGCGGCCGGACTGCCGCCGCAGACCGTCGACGTCCTCGTACGGCTCTGGGAGGTACTGGTCCGCGAGGACGCCCTCCTCGTCGAGGTGAACCCGCTGGTCCGCACCGCGCAGGGCCAGATCCTCGCCCTTGACGGCAAGGTCACCCTCGACGACAACGCCCGCTTCCGGCAGTCACGTTGGGGCGACGGCGGCGTGGAGCACGACGACGCGCTGGAGGCGGTGGCCGCCGCCAAGGGCCTCAACTACGTCAAGCTCGACGGCGAGGTCGGCATCATCGGCAACGGCGCCGGACTCGTCATGTCGACCCTCGATGTCGTCGCCGGCTGCGGTGCACGGCCCGCCAACTTCCTCGACATCGGCGGCGGGGCATCGGCCCAGATCATGGCCGACGGGCTCTCCGTCATCCTCTCCGACCCGGCCGTGAAGTCGGTCTTCGTCAACGTCTTCGGCGGGATCACCGCGTGCGACGCGGTCGCCGACGGCATCGTGCAGGCCCTGGACAGCGTCCAGTTGACCAAGCCGCTCGTCGTCCGCCTCGACGGCAACAACGCCGCCCGTGGCCGCGCCATTCTCGACGACCGTGCCCACCCCCTGGTCCAGCAGGCCACCACCATGGACGGCGCCGCGCTGCGGGCCGCCCAACTCGCCGCCGCCACAGCCTGAGGAGACACGACGACATGGCCATCTACCTCACCAAGGAGAGCAAGGTCCTCGTCCAGGGCATGACCGGCGGCGAGGGCATGAAGCACACCCGGCGCATGCTCGCCGCCGGCACGAACGTCGTGGGCGGCGTCAACCCGCGCAAGGCCGGACACACCGTCGACTTCGACGTCCCCCAGTGCCTTAAGGGCCTGGGAGGTACCCCCATCGCCGTCCCCGTCTTCGGGTCGGTCGCCGCCGGCATACGCGCGACCGGCGCCGACGTGACCGTCGTCTTCGTGCCGCCCGCCTTCGCCAAGGCAGCCGTCGTCGAGGCCGCCGACGCCGGCATCGGACTCGCCGTCGTGATCACCGAGGGCATCCCGGTCCACGACTCCGTCGCCTTCACCTCGTACGCGAAGACCAAGGGCACCCGCATCATCGGCCCCAACTGCCCCGGCCTGATCACGCCCGGCCAGTCCAACGCCGGCATCATCCCCGCCGACATCACCAAACCCGGCCGCATCGGCCTGGTCTCCAAGTCCGGCACGCTCACCTACCAACTGATGTACGAGCTCCGCGACATCGGCTTCTCGACCTGCGTCGGCATCGGCGGCGACCCGGTCGTCGGCACGAGCCACATCGACTGCCTGGCCGCTTTCCAGGACGACCCGGACACCGAACTCATCGTCCTCATCGGAGAGATCGGCGGCGACGCCGAGGAACGCGCGGCCGCCTACATCCGCGACCACGTCACCAAGCCGGTCGTCGGCTACATCGCCGGATTCACCGCGCCCGAGGGGAAGACGATGGGGCACGCGGGCGCGATCGTGTCCGGCTCGTCCGGTACGGCGGCAGCGAAGAAGGAGGCGCTGGAGGCGGTGGGGGTACGGGTCGGCAGTACACCCACCGAGACCGCCCGCCTGGTGCTGGACCGCCTGGGCGTCGGGACGTGACATCACTCATAGTCGACGTGAGGTCACTTTCAGGAGTTGCCGCACGTCTCTAGCTTCTGCCGCAGCCATGCAATACCGCCCCCGACTGTGCACCGAGAGCGGAGAACCCGATGGCAACCACCCTCACCCTCAAATCCGGCACCTCCTGGACCGACGCCTGGCAGCGCTGCCTCGCCGTCGCACCGGAGGCCTTCCGGGACGACCGAGTCCTCAACCTCTGGAACTCCACCTGGCAGGCGGACGGCCGTGCGCTGCCCGCCACCAGCCCCGTCGACGGCAGCCCGATCCCCGGCCCCCCGCGCCTGGACCGGGCCACCGCCCACCAGGCCGTACGCGCCTCGCTCGATCAGCACCGCGCATGGCGGCACATCCCTTTGGAGGAGCGCCGGGCCCGCGTCGCAGCCACCCTCGACGCCCTGACCCAGCACCGGGATCTGCTCGCGCTGCTTCTCGTCTGGGAGATCGGCAAGCCCTGGCGGCTCGCCCAGGCGGACGTCGACCGGGCCATCGACGGCGTGCGCTGGTACGTCGACGGCATCGAACCGATGCTCGCCGGGCGGGCCCCGCTGACCGGTCCGGTATCCAACATCGCGAGCTGGAACTACCCGATGAGCGTGCTCGTTCACGCAGTGTTGGTACAAGCACTGGCAGGCAACGCGGTCATCGCCAAGACCCCGACCGACGGTGGTGTCGCCTGTCTGACCCTGGCCTGTGCGCTTGCTGCCCGCGAGGGAATTCCCGTCACCCTCGTCAGCGGCAGCGGAGGCGAGCTGTCGGAGGCGCTGGTGCGGGCGCCCGAGATCGGCTGCGTCTCCTTCGTCGGCGGCCGCGACACCGGCGCCGCAGTGGCCACGGCCGTCGCCGACCTCGGCAAACGACACGTACTCGAACAGGAAGGACTGAACACCTGGGGCATCTGGAACCACACGGACTGGGACGCGCTCACGGCGGTCATCCCCAAGCTCTTCGACTACGGCAAACAACGCTGCACGGCGTACCCGCGCTTCGTCGTCCAGCGTGAGCTGTTCGACGAGTTCCTGGCGGCCTACCTCCCAGCGGTGCGCACACTGAGCGTCGGCCACCCCCTGGCGGTCGAGAAGCGGGACGACCCGTACCCGCAGCTGGACTTCGGGCCGGTGATCAACGCCGCCAAGGCGAAGGAGCTGCAGGACCAGGTCGCCGAGGCGATCGACCGCGGCGCAGTCCCACTGCACCGGGGTCGGCTGTCGGACGCCCGATTCCTGCCCGGCCAGGACACCTCGGCGTACGTCCAACCGGTCACGCTGCTGAACCCGCCGCCGTCCTCCCCGCTCCACCACGCGGAGCCGTTCGGCCCGGTCGACACGATCGTCCTGGTCGACACGGAGGCGGAGCTGCTGGCGGCGATGAACGCGTCCAACGGCGCGCTCGTCGCCACCCTGTCCACGGACGACCGGGCGACGTACGACCGCCTGGCCCCTCAGATCCGCGCGTTCAAGGTCGGCCACGGCAAACCGCGCTCCCGCGGTGATCGCGACGAGCTGTTCGGCGGCTTCGGCGCGTCCTGGCGCGGGGCGTTCGTCGGCGGCGAGCTGCTGGTGCGCGCGGTGACGCAGGGGCCGGCGGGGGAGCGGCTGCCCGGGAACTTCCCGGACTACCACCTCATGCCGTGACGTGATCCGTCGCGCCGTGACGGGACCCGGTGGCGCCCGCTTCGCAGGGGCGCCACCGGCTGATCTCACCCGTACGTGATCACAGGATCACGCGAGGTGAAGCCCTTTGATCGGCCTCGCTTCCCCGGCTCGCGTCGCCCGTCGAGCCGCCGTCCGACGGACGGATATGCAGGTGAAGGGCACTCCGAAACCTTGGTATTGTTGTCCATGTCGCCGCGGGGATGACCCCCCGCAAGGCGGCAGACACCTAGTCCGGGTGGCGGAATGGCAGACGCGCTAGCTTGAGGTGCTAGTGCCCTTTATCGGGCGTGGGGGTTCAAGTCCCCCCTCGGACACAGATCGTTTTCCAGCTCATGCGGGCCGAGGGTTACCTCGACCCGCATGAGCTGTTTTGTGGGGTGTGTCCATGCCGCGTTGCGGCGTCGGAGCGGAGCCGTCCACCAAAGGCCGAGCGCACCGGCCTTCCGATGCGCAGGCGGCCGGCGCCCACTGCAACTCGCCGCCGCCGGGGGTTCCCGGATGCCGGCCCGCCTGGCCGAGATGGCCCACCCCGCGGTGACCGACTCCGACTCCCGCCCCGAGCGACGGCTCGCTGAACTCGCCGTCCGTGAAGGGGAGATCGCCGGTCTCGTCGCCGACGGCTTCACCAGCCCGGTGAGGTGCGGCCGGGCGGGCGTTCAGCGGTTGAGCCATGTGCTGGACGTGGACTCGGTGGCGGTGGTCGGGGCGGCTCCCGGTGAATGGGTGGAAAGGTGGAGATACTTCGTGAGGCGCCGTCGGAGTGTCCGGGGCGCGCTGCGTCATGGAGGCCGCGTTCGGCCGGGTAGGGAGCGATGTTGATCCGTGTTCTTCTCGTCGAGGAGGCAGGACTGGTGCGCGGGGCACTCGCCGCCCTGCTCACACGTGAGAAGGACATCGAGGTGGTTCCGGCGTCGCCGGAGCACAGCCAGACGGTCGTTCAGGCGCTGTCGTACCGGCCCGACGTGGTCGTCATCGACGTCGACGGTGGTGATGACCGTGCCCTCGGTATCTCCCTGGAACTGGCCACGAGGCTGCCGGACTGCCGAACCCTGCTGGTGGTCGGGTTGGCCACCCCCGACTATCTGCGGCGGGCGCTGGCGCGTAGCGTGGCGGGCCTCATCGGCAGGAACAGCCCCTGCGACATCCTGCCCCAGGGGGTCCGCAAGGTGGCGGCGGGCGAACGGTTCATCGACCCGGGCCTGGCCCTGCTGGCGCTCTCCTCGGCGGAGAACCCGCTGACCGGGAGAGAGCTCGAGGTGCTGCGGCTGGCGGCGGACGGCACGCCCACGCGTGAGATCGCCGACCGGCTGTCGCTGTCCGTGGGAACGGTCCGTAATCACCTGAACGCGGTCTCCAGGAAGGCCGGGGCACGCAATCGCATCGACGCGATCCGGATCGCCCGGGAGTCGGGCTGGCTGTAGTCCGGCCGGTGGTAAGGGATGCTGCATTGCACGTCGGTCGTCGGCGTCGGTCGTCAGCGTCGGACGTCAGTCGCCATCAGGTCCCAGTGGCCGATCAGGTCGCGGTACAGGGCACAGTCGGCCAGCAGTTGGTCGTGGGTGCCGAGCTGGCAACGTGGGCCGTCCATGACGAGGACGAGGTCGGCACGCAGGGCTGAGCTGATCCGGTGGGCGCAGACGATCAGGGTGGACGGTCGGCTGGCGAAGGCCCGTTCGGCGACCGCCTCGGCGGCCGGGTCGAGGTGGCAGGTGGCCTCGTCCAGCAGGACCAGCGGGGCGGGCGGCAGCAGGGCGCGGACGAGGGCGATCAGCTGGCGCTCACCCGCGGACAGCAGGGCCGGGTTCACCGGCACGTCGTATCCGCCGAGGCGTTCCACCAGCGCGGTGGCGCCGATTGCGTGGACCGCCGAGTCGAGGTCGGGTGGGGTTGCCGTCGGGTGCAGGTAGGCGAGGTTCTCGTGAAGGGTGCCGGCGACGATGTACGCCTCCTGCGGGATCAGCACGCGGAACCGGGCGAGTCGGCCGATGTCCAGGGAGCGGACCGGGACGCCGCCCAGGTGTACCTGGCCGACCTGTGGGTCGACTACCCCGGCGATGAGCGCGGCCAGCGTGGACTTGCCCGCGCCACTGGGGCCGACCACCGCCAGGTGGGTGCCCGATGCGAGGGACAGGTCGAGATCCCGGACGACCGGTTCGGCGGAGGGGGCATAGCCGAAGGTGACACCGTGCAGCTCGACACGGCCGTCACGCGGGCGTGTGGCGTCCTGCGTTTCCGCCGTTGCTGGGGGCGATGGTGCGGCGGCGCGGGGTTTTCCGGGGGCCGGTGCGACTGAGACGGGGGCGAGCCGGGGGCTGCCTGCTCTGCTGCCGGCGGCTCGCGACGGCGACGCACCCCGGGTACCGGCCACCGCCGACGCCCCGGTCACCCATGACGTCACAGTCACCGGCAATGACCTTGCCGCCCCCGCAGGCCCCGCCGCGTCCGCCTTCCGTGCTGCCCCTGCAGGCCCTGTCGGCTCCGCCGTCCTCGCCATCCCCGCCGCCCCCGATGGCCCCGTCACCCCCGCAGGCCACACCGCCTCCCCCACCCCGGCCGCCTCCAAGATCCGTCCGAGTGTGACCAGCAGCCACAACCCGCTCCCCCCGAGTCCCTGGACGAAGCCGCGCAGCGCCGGTTGCAGGCTCTGGGAGACGTAAGTCAGCGCGCCGAGGATCGCGCCGGCCGTCACCCCGCCCCGCACCAGCCAGGGCGTGCCGGCCAGGATGAGCACGATCGGGAGCCAGCCGCCGACACCCAGCGCGGCCGTGCGCAACGCGGTGAGCCGGGCCAGGGCGCGGGCAGCGCGCGCCGCCTCGTCGATACGGGCGCCTGCTCGACGGCGTACCGTCGCCTCGGCGCCGCATGCCGTCACGTCCCGCAGTCCGCCGGCCACCGTGCTCACCTGCTCGGCGATGGCCTCGTCGGCGAGGACGACCGCCCGCTGCCGGGCCGCCATCGCCCGCAGGGCCAGCAGGAAGAGTGCGAGCCCGGCCGTGAGGGGTGGCACGACGAACAGCAGCAGGGCCGGATCCAGCGCGGCGAGCCCCAGCATCACGCTCACCGTCGTGACCGCGAAACTCTGCACGAACATCACGACCGCTCCGTACGACTCACGGGCGATCTCCACCTGTTCGGTCAGCCGGGCCACGCCCGCCGTGTCGGCGGTCTGCCCGACGCGGGCGGAGCGGTGCAGGGTGCCGGTGGTGACGAGCGTGACCAGGTCGTCGCGGAACGGCTCGACGACCGCGGCCAGTTGGAGGGTGGACTGCCGGGTGCCCCAGGCGCCGACGAGGACGGCGCAGGCCAGCAGGCCGAGCCAGCCGAAGCCCTCGGTGGTGCGGTCGGCGAGGAAGCCGTCGTCGACGGCACGGGCGACCAGCCAGCCGGACAGCAGCGCGGGGACGGCCTCGACCAGCGACCAGCCGGTGAGTCGTATGAACTCCCGGCGGCGCGTGCGCAGCGTGGAGCGCAGCAGGACCCCGGGCGCCGGGCTCACCACACGCCTCCGTCGCATTGCGATGACGGTTCCGATTCCGGTGACGCTTCCGATCGCCCATCCGGTGTCGGGGCCGGATGTGCCCCCTGATGCTGATCCAGCTCCGTACCCGCCTCCCCGACACCCCCTGACTCCGGCCGGAACACCGCCCGATACCCCTCCTCCATCCACAGATCCCGATGCGTCCCCACCCCCCGCACCCGGCCCGCGTCGAGCCAGACCACGGCCTCCGCGTCGGCCGCCGTGGAGGCGCGGTGGGTCACGACCAGTCGGGACCGGCCGGCGAGGGGACCGGTGCCGGTCAGGGCCTGGCTGATGTGGTGCTCGGTGACGGTGTCGAGGCTGGCCGTCACGTCGTCCAGCACCAGGAGGCGGCCGTTCGGTGCGGACTGGACGAACGCGCGTGCCAGGCCGATGCGTTGGTACTCGCCGCCGGACAGCGGCGCACGGGTGAGCGGGGTGCCGTAGCCCTCGGGTGTGGTCCGGATGAAGGCGTCCGCGCGTGCCGCGGTGGCCCCCGCGCGGACCTCCCCACCGCCGGGCGTGCGCGGCCCGAATCCGATCGCGTCGGCGAAGGTTCCGCCCAGCAGCACCGGGCGTTCGAAGCCGTAGGCGACGGCCCGCCGCAGCTCCGCGCGGTCCACCTCGCGCAGCGGCACTCCGTCGAGCCGTATCTCGCCCTCGTCCGGGTCGGCGAGCCGTCCGGCCAGTGCGGCCAGCAGGGATTTGCCGGATCCCGAGCGTCCTACGACCGCGGTCAGCGCGCCCGCCGGTAGGTCCAGGTCGATGCCGTCCAGCGCGGCGTCGCCCTCGGCGGTGCGTACCGTGACCCCGTGGAACTGCAGCCGGCCGCCACCCCCGCAGGGCAGACGAGCGTCGCCGTACGCGACCGTGGGCTCGCTCAGCACCTCGGCGATCCGCCCCGCGGTGGCGCGTGCGAAGGCCAGCCGGTTCACCGAGGCCACCAGCGAACTCACGCCGGTGGCCAGGAGCACGTACCCGCTCGCGGCGAGCATCTGACCCGGTGTGATGCGGCCCCCGGCGAGCCCAAGACCGGCCACGGCCAGTACGGCGACCTCCAGCAGGGGGACGATCGCCGCGTCCCGTGCGGAGACCCGGGCGAACGCGCGCCACATGCCCAGGCCGTGGCGGTGCAGTTCGGGCAGCGGCTCCAGTACCCGCTCGGCCTCGCGGGGCATGGTCCCGGCGGCCGTGATGGTCCGGATTCCGGTGAGGGCGTCGACGAGCCGGGTGGCGATGCGGCCCTGCGTGGCGAAGTAGCGGTCGTTGAGGTCGGAGACATCGCGGACGAAGGCGCGGACCACGAGGACGACCAGGGGCAGTCCGGCCACGAAGGTGAGGCACAGCCACGGGTCGATGAGGGCCAGGGCCACCACGGCCCCGACCGGGGGGAGCAGTTCGGTCACCGCCCACACCAGGCCCGACGGGGCGCTGCCGGCCCGGGCGGTGTTGCCCACCAGGCGGGCCACCAGGTCGCCGGGGGTGTGCCGGCGGGCGGCGGGGGCGCCCAGGTCGAGGACATGGCGGAGCAGGGTGTGCCGCAGCCATGCCGTGCAGCGGGCGTTGGCCACGGCGCCCGCGTAGTCGTCCGCGGCGTCGCACACCACCAGCAGGGTGACGGTTACGGCGGACAGCGTGAGCCACGGCGTGGTGTCGCCGCGCCCGAGCACGGCGTCGACGGTGCGGCCCATGACGGCCGGCAGGAGTATGTAGACGCCTGCCAGCAGGACGGACGTGGCGGCCTGGACCCCGCCCCATGCACCGCCTCGCCGGACCGCCGTCAGCAGCAGACGGTCCGCCGCGCGTCGGTCCACCGGCTGCTCCCGTCGTCGTACGGTTTCAGACCAAGTCGTACGGGTTCAGGTAAAAAAGTCGTACGGTTTCACGTAAATAGAGGCGGGGGCGCAAAGAGAGCCCCCGCCTTGTCTGTCAGGACTAGCAGAGCAGCAGGCTGAGCCGGCTGCCTCCGCCACACCCCTTGCTGGCCCGGCTGCCCGGCGGCGGACGGTACCCGGTCTCGGACTCGGTGGTCAGACCCTGTAGTTCGAGGAGCGACATGTGTCCTCACCTCCTCTCTCGAACTCGCGTGGGGACGGGTGGGTCATGAGCGGGCCGTAGGCCCGGGGTCAGGAACGGCAGCCCGGTGGGCCGGGAGTGGAAGGCGGCGCCCAGGGCCAGCAGTACGCCCGCGGTGCCGGTGGCCAGGTCCATCGACAGCCGTAGCAACTGCTCGCCGGGGAAGGCGAGACGGCCGTCCAGCAGGCAGGCGTGGCGCTCCAGGTGGCGTACGTGGTCCGCGATCACGGGGTCGCGCGCGGCGGCAGTGCCCGGCGGGTGTGCGCGGCTGAGGTGGAGGATCATTCCGGCGACGCCGTCGAAGAGTCCGGGTTCGATGTAGAACGATGCCCTCGCGGCCCTGCGGATCGCCTGGGCGGCGGCCGAGAACCGCTCGTCCGACCGGTGGGTGAGGTACTCGTCGAGAACCATGCCGATGCCCACGCTGCCGTCGGCGAGATAGGGCATGGTGCGCCAGCCCTCGTTCACCTCCATCGACCCGTCCGGGCGCTCCAGGCAGCGGCGCAGGTCCTGGCGCAGCGCGGTGGCGGCCAGGTCGAGCAGTACCGGGTCGCCGCTGTGCTCGTACAGACGCAGGAACAGCAGCGCGGGCCCGGACGAGCCGTACATCAGCCCGGCTCTCGGGTGGGCGCCGCCGCTGGTCTCGGGCACGCCGTCGGCCGGGCCGAGGCGGTCGGCGACGGTCTGTGCCACGTCCAGGGCGGCGTCACCGCAGGCGGCGTCGCCGAGGGTGGTGGCGAAGTGCAGCAGGTTGAGCCCGATGCCGGACAGGCCGCCCTTGAGGTCCAGGGCGAGGGCTTCCCAGTGCTCGCCCAGGCACATGTCGAGGACCTTGGCAGCCTCCTCGTGGTGCCCGAGGTGTTCGAGGACGTACGCGACGCCGTGCAACCCGTCGTAGAAACCGAGGCGGGTTCCTGGTTCCGGGTGCAGTGCGCGCCGGATCAGCCAGTCCTCGTGTTCGGGGTGGCGTCCGGCGCCGGCCGCGTCCAGCGCGTACAGCACGCCCGCCGCACCGTGGGCCAGATCGAGGCCGCCGCCCGGGAGGGTGAACTGCTCGATGTCGCCCGGGAAGAGCCGGTCGCGGCGCTCGGGTGTGGCGGCGGCCAGGACGGCGTCGGACATCGAGGTGCGGGCGCGCAGCCAGCCGGAGTGGTCGGCCTCCAAGTGGGGTCCGTCGTCCGCGCCCGCGGCCATTCCGCCGTCGCCGGTGAGCGTGCGGACCGCCTCGTCGAGGAACTGCCGGGGAACGGGGAACAGCCGGGCGGCCTCCCTGGCGAGCTGCCCCGCCTTGCCGCCGTCCAGGTCGATGAGGCCCGTCAGCGGCATGAAGAGGAAGATCCTCATGCAGGCCAGCGCATACCGGTCGATGTCGAAGCCGGTGGCCCCGCTGGGGGCGATGAAACCCGGGGCCGCGAGGACCTGGCGCCCCGCCTGCGTCACGTCCGACGCGCCCTCGAAGTCGATCAGCACCACCCTGCCGTCGGGACGGACCAGGACGTTGTACGTGTGCACGTCGCCGATGACGATGCCCCGCTCATGGATCGCGGCGACCGCTTCCTCCACCTGCCGGTGGATGTCGAGGGCCCAGGAGGCGTAGTCGGCGAAGGCCGCCGCGTCGGCGTCCAGGTCGGTCGGCGGATAGCGTTCGACGAACACCTCGTGCAGGGCCCTTCCCTCGATGAACTCCTCGACGAGGAAGTGGTGACCGCCCAGTTCGAAGTGGTCGCGGACCTCGGGTACGCAGGGCAGTCCGCGCAGCCGTTCCAGGGCCGTCCGCTCGCGCTCCAGTCGGGTGACGGCGTCCGCGCCGTCGGTGGTGAGTCCCGCGTGGGGCCGGGCCTCCTTGAGGACCACACGTTCCTCGGTGCGGGTGTCGACCGCGGCGTACAGTCCGCCGCCGTTGGAGAAGTGCAGTGCCCTCTCGATCCGGTAGGGCAGGTCGGCGACGGTGGTCCGGTGGCGCTCGGCGAGATGCGGTTCGAGGAATCCGGGCAACGGCACCCACTCGGGAACCTGGAAGGTGGGACCTCGCACATCCGGTACCAGACGTCCGGAGGGGTCCTCCACCGCCTGCTCCAGCACACCGTCGGCCGAGACGCAGTACCGGTCGGCGAAGGCGCCGTACCTGACGTACAGCGGACCGGCGCCCCAGCGCAGATCGCTGAGAATGTACGGCCCCTGCAGACCGTCGAGGGCGGTGCCGAGCTCGGTGAGTATGCGCTCGCACTCGGCCTCGTCCGCCGGGTACATGGTCACGAACTTGCCGCTGGACCCGCGGTGCGCGTACTTGGCGTTGGCGAGGAACAGGGTGTCCAGGCCGGGCAGGAACTTGAAGGCGATACGACGCTGGACGCAGTAGTCCCACACCGCGTCCAGGATCAGCTGCGCGTTGTCCGGACACGCCGAGGCGTGGATCTTCCAGCCCTGTCGGGGAAGTTGCGTGTCGACGGGACGGTAGACCACCCAGTCGCCGAGTTCCTCGCGCAACCACGAGGCAGGGGGCGGGCGCAGGGTCTGGTGGAAGCGGCCGCGCGTCCGGCCGTGGGACGGCGTGTCGTAGAAGTGCGGATGAGTGAGGCAGTACACCTCGTACCGCTTGTCCACGATGAGCCTCCCGCGAGGGGACGGGCTGGCGGTCGGGGGCGGGCCCCTGACCAGCGCCTCTTACCTACCACGATGGCAGAACAGGGGACCGCGGGGCATCGTTCGTCTGTCACCGGACGCCTATGAGAATCGCACTGCCCGCCTGTATGAATCGCATGGCCCGCGGAGATGCCGAAGCGGGTCGTCCGGGGGAGGGGTCGGTCTGGGGGAGGGGCTCGGCTCGCCGGCGCGGCCGGTCAGGCGGACGGGCTGGGCGGGCCGGCGCGCAGGGCTGCGACGACTCCGCCGTCGACGAGGAGGTCGGTGCCGCTGACGAACGTCGAGTCGGGACCCAGGAGGAACGCGGTCGCGGCGGCGATGTCGGCCGGTGTGCCCAGCCGTCCGGCGGCCGAGGCGTCGATCATCGCGCGCATCGCGGTGCCGCTGTCGCCCGCGAGTTCCTGCTGTCCCATGACGGCGCCTGACCTGTCGTCAGTCGTGGTCGGCGGGCCCCGCACTCAATGCGGATGTGCGTTCATGGTCCGCATCGGTCGCGTTCCTCGGCCACGGGCGCCAGGTGATGCGCTCGATGTCGGTGTTGAACTGCCGTAGATCGGCGGTGAACCGTCCCAGGCGCTCGGGCGTTCAGTCGGCCACGACCGTGGACAGGCCGGTGACGATTTCCTCGCGCTGTTCTGTGAGGAGCCTGAAGTCACTCTCCTCGAACCGAGCCCCGCAGTGGACCTGCTCGCGGCCGTACGCGAGGCTGCCGCTGTCTGCCCCGCCTCGGCCATCACGATCGACGACGACCACTGAAAATCAGCTGCTTCGACCCCGCCCGGCTCCCTACACTCACCACGCAGCAACGCGCCGCACCACCATCAACGGCGCGTCACCGTGATGAGTCGAGGGGAGCCGGGCCGTGTGTGACCGCACCGCCGTCGTCGTCTCCCCCTCCCGGTACGACGTGATCCTCGTGTCCTGGTCCTCCCGGTGCCCGCTGCGCGGTCGGCACCGGATGCCCGTGACGAGCACCTGAGAGCGCCCGAACACGTCAACGCCCCTGCCTTCTCCCGATTCTGATCGGGCGGCAGGTCGTGCTCATGTGCGCGGACGCGCCGTCCGGGAATCGCGCTGACCCTTTTCGTTCCGGATCAACCGGATCATTCGAAAGGCCAAGGGCCGTGCGCACCAACCTCAACACCCTCGCCGTCATCCGCAACCTGGGAATCCTCGCCCACGTGGACGCCGGCAAGACCACCGTCACCGAGCGGATCCTGTACGCCACCGGGACCACCCACAAGCGGGGCGAGGTCCACGACGGTACGACCGTCACCGACTTCGACCCGCAGGAGCGCGATCGCGGTATCACCATCTTCGCCGCGGCCGTCAGCTGCGCCTGGGACGGTCACCGGATCAACCTCATCGACACGCCGGGGCACGTCGACTTCGCCGACGAGGTGGAGCGTTCGCTGCGTGTCCTGGACGGCGCGGTCGCCGTCTTCGACGCCGTCGCGGGGGTCGAGCCGCAGAGCGAGTCGGTGTGGCGGCAGGCCGATCGGCACGGTGTGCCGAGGATCGCGTTCGTCAACAAGCTGGACCGCGCCGGGGCGGACCTCGACACGGCCGTCGCCTCGATCCGGGAACGGCTGCACCCGGCGCCGCTGGTCGTGCAGTTGCCCATCGGAGCGGAGGACGGCTTCCGCGGTGTCGTGGACCTCGTACGGATGCGGGCACTGGTGTGGGCCGACGGCGCCGACACGGCCGTAGAAGAACAAGTGCCTGAGGAGATGCGGAAGGAGGCGCACCGGCGGCGGCGGCTTCTGGAAGAGGCGGTGGCCGAACTGCATGCCGGCGCACTGGAGGAGTTCTGCGCGCGGTCGACGCTCTCGCCGCAGACCCTCGTCGCCGCCCTGCGCGACCTGACCGGCAGTGGGGACGGTGTGGTCGTGCTGTGCGGCTCGGCCTACCGCAACCGTGGGATCGAGCCGTTGCTCGACGCGGTCGTGGCGTATCTGCCCTCGCCGCTCGACGTACCGGCCGTGCGCGGCCTGCGCGACGGGGTGGAGGAGGACAGGCCGGCCGACCCGTCGGCGCCGTTCGCGGCGCTGGCGTTCAAGGTGAGTGCCACGTCGACAGGGCGGCTCACCTACCTGCGCGTGTACTCGGGAACGATCGAGAAGGGAGCCACGGTATTCGACTCGGGCGCGCGGCGCGGTGAACGGATCGGGCGGATCCTGCAGGTCCAGGCCGACCGCCACGCCCAGGTGGACCGGGCGGTCGCCGGGGACATCGTGGCCGTGGTCGGCCTGAAGTCGGCCCGTCCGGGCGCCACGCTCTGCGCGCCGGAAGCCCCGCTCGTCCTCGAACCGCCGAGCGTGGCCGACCCGGTGGTGTCCGTGGCGATCGAGGCCCACAGGTCCACCGACACCGACCGTCTGGCCTCCGCGCTGGCACGGCTGGCCGAGGAGGACCCGTCCCTGGTCGTACGGACCGACGCCGAGACCGGCCAGACGGTGCTGTCCGGCATGGGTGAACTGCACCTGGAGGTCGCGGTGGAGAAGATCCGGCGGGAGGTCGGGCTGGACGTCAACGTCGGCCGACCCCGGGTCTCCTACCGCGAGACGGTCGGCCGAGGGGTGTCCGGCTTCGTCTTCCGGCACGTCAAACAGGACGGCGGAGCAGGGCAGTTCGCGCATGTGGTCCTCGACGTGGAACCCCTGGAAACGGGATCGGGCTTCGAGTTCCGCTCGACCGTCGTCGGAGGTCGCGTGCCGCAGGAGTACATCCGTGCCGTGGAGGCCGGCTGCCGGGACGCCCTCGCCGAAGGCCCGCTCGGCGGTCACCCGGTGACCGGGCTGCGCGTCACCCTCACCGACGGCTCGACCCACGTGAAGGACTCCTCCGACACGGCCTTCCGCACGGCCGGCCGACTCGGTCTCCGGGATGCCCTGCGCACCTGCGCGATGGTCCTCCTGGAGCCGGTCGTCGAGGTCACGGTCACCGTGCCCGAGGACGCCGTCGGCACCGTCCTCGGCGACCTGGCGGCACGCCGCGGCCGCGTCTCTGGCTCGGCCACGCGGACGGGCTCGGCGGTCGTGACGGCGACCGTGCCGCTCGCGGAACTGTTCGGCTACGCGACGCGGTTGCGCAGCCGGACGCAGGGGCGGGGGACGTTCACTGCTCGGCCGACCGGGTATGCGCCGGCGCCGGTCGCGGCGGTGCCGCGGTAGGCCGGGAGGGCACTGTCCCCTCGGGGACAGTGCCCGTCGCCGACCACAGGCGGCCCCTCCCCGCACGAGGGAGGGGCCGCCGGCCGCGGAGCCCACCGCCCTGGCAGCCGCATGGAACTCAGGGCGGCGATGAGTCAAGTCCTGTACTCGGGCCGAAGCGCAGAAAGCCCAGTTGGGCCGCTGCCCACTCGGGCCAACCCGGCTCGTCCGGAAGGGAGGGGCTGGGTCCGGGCGAGCGCGGCGTCGCTCCCTTCACCTTGGCCGCCCAGCTCGCCAGGGTCTTCAGGGTCGGGGCGAGCAGCGCTTCCGGGACAGGCACACCGTCTCGGGCGAGCTTGGCAACCATCACCGCGGCCGGTCTACGGCGCCGCGCGGACCAGGACGTCAGCAGAGAGAGGACGACACGGGGGGAACGCCGGACCAGGTGTTCCGCACAGAACAGGGCGTGATCCTCGGCGTGGCTCTTCATGCAGTTCTCGGCGATCTCCCGGACGTCCCTCTCATCCGGCCGGGGGCGTTGTTCCAGCCAGTGGCGGGCCGCGAAGTAGGCGTCCAACAGCTTGTGCGAGAAGGGATGTTCGTCGGGTGCGTCGGGCGCGAGCAGCCCGGAGCCATAGAGATGGGCGCGGACCATCTCACTCCACCGCGCCTGGGAAGGCGTCGTGCGTTCCCGGTCCAACATTCTGTCGATCAGGTCGTCCAGCGTCAGCGGCACCTGATGGGGCCGGCCGCGCTCGCCTGCGTGGGTCACCAGCAACTCGCGCAGGCGGCCCGGCTTGACGTCGACCGCGGACTCCCGCCGGGCCGCGCCGACCAGCATGATCTCGGTGAGCACGTCGAACAGCGCCCCCGCGGCCCGCCGGCAGCGCTCTCCCTCCGTCCTCGGCGAACACCCTGCACAACGCCACGCAGAACATCGGCTGCATCGCGAGGCCCGTGAGCCGACGGGCCTCGAGCTCGGCGAGGAAGGCGGTCACGACGTCCTCGCCGCTGAGACCGAATGCGGTGAGGTACTTGGACACAAGGGACCGGTGCACGTCCAGGTTCAGCCGGCACAGTCGCAGGCTCTCCAGCCAGACCTGCTCGATTCCCCGCGACCAGAACCAGTCGCGGCTGGTGACCACCAGCGTCAGATGCGGGGTGCTGGCGTACTTGGTCAGCGCGTCCTCCAACAGGTCGCGCAGCTGGGCGTCGTGCACCTCGTCGACCGCGTCCACCAGGACGAGCCACTTCCTGGCCGGGAACGGCGGATCCTCGAAGGCGCTCGCCAATGGGCTCTTCCCGGTCCGGCCGGGCTGCAGCGCCAGCGCGCGCCGCAGGTCCGCTGCCACGGCGGACTCCAGCATGGCGAACGGATCCCAACGGCCCTGCGGGCTCATGACGACTTGATCCACGACGAGGCGTCCGTCGTCCTGATCAAGGTGCTCGGCGAATTGCTCGGCCCTGTCTTCGTCGGCGCCTGCTTCGTCTTCGGCTGGATGGCGTACGAGTACCAGGGCACCCGCCGGTTCACCGGCCTGCTGTGGGACGTCACCACCTTCTGGCCGCGTGCCGCCCAGCCGTTCGCCCCGCCGTGCCTCGCCGAGCGGATCGTGCCCGATCTGCAGTGGCGGGCCACCGTGTGGGAACGGGCCAACGGTGGCGTCCTGTTGCTCTCCGGCCACGGACAGGGATCCGTCTGGGCCGTGGCCGCGATCCTCCAGATGAGCCCGCGGATCCGGCGCAGGATCACCCTCCTGACGTACGGCTCCCCGCCCACAGTGGCCCCCTCGTGGACGCCGAGCCGCTGCGCGACCCGGCGTCGTACGGTCGCACCGTCGAGCATCCCCTCTTCACGCCGATTCTCGGCGACGAGGACAACGCAGCCGACCCTCGCTTCGCTCAAGAGCGGGAAAGCCTGTTGGCCCGCCTCCGGCCGGCGGCGCCCGCCGAACGACTCAGCAGCCCCTGAACTTCAGGCGAGGGCGGAGGGGCCCGGTACGAAATCCGGGTCCACCTGGGCGGCGAGGTCGAGGCCGGTCGCCTCGTTCGCCCAGGAGCGCGCGTTGCGCAGGTGGAACTCGACGGCGTGGCCGTGCATCGCGGGCCAGTCCTTGGCGTGGGCGTCGACCGTCTCGCGCAGGATGTTCAGGGCGTGGACGTTGTGGGACTCCAGCTCGCCCTGTTCCCGGCCCTGTTCGGCCGCGCGGATCCAGGAGGAGTGAACCAGGTGGGTGAGGAGGTCGTCGCCGACCTCTTCCTTGAGGAAGAGCAGGTCGTCCTCGCACGTCACCTTGTTGCCGATGACCGCGATGCGGATCCCGAACTCCCGGGCGTGGTCGCGGTACTGGCGGTAGACCGAGACGCCCTTGCGGGTCGGTTCCGCGACCAGGAACGTCATGTCGAAGCGGGTGAACAGGCCCGACGCGAAGGCGTCCGCGCCCGCCGTCATGTCGACCACCACGTACTCGCCGGGGCCGTCGACCAGGTGGCCCAGGTAGAGCTCGACCCCACCGAGCTTGGAGTGGTAGCAGGCCACGCCCAGGTCGGTCTCGTCGAACTCGCCCGTCACCATCACCGGCACGTCGCCCACGCGCCGGACGTGCCGCGCGTGCAGTTCGTCGTCGCCGAGCAGGGTCAGTAGTCGGGAGCCTCTGCCGGGCGGAGTGGTCTTGATCATGGCGTCGGCGGAGGGGATGCGCGGGTTGGTGCCGCGCAGGAACTCCTTTATGTCCCTCAGGTGGGCGCCCAGGGGCGGCGCGTCCAGGGTGTCCCCGTCGTGGCCGAGCGCCTCGGCGAGATGCTGGTTGATGTCGCCGTCGATGGCCAGCACGGGCGCGCCGGCGCGGGCGAGGTGGCGGGAGAAGAGCGCCGACAGGGTGGTCTTGCCGCTGCCGCCCTTGCCGACGAACGCGATACGCATCAGCGAACCGCCTTCGGGACCAGAGTACCCTTGTTGAAAATGGATGTCATATGGCCAGGCTGGCCGGGCTCGTGATCACTGTCAAATCGCTTGGTCCGTAAGGGGGTTGCGAGGGTCGAGGGGGCTGCGACGATCACTGCTTTTGCTTAATGCATATGATGTGCAAGTGCACGACTACAGCATCAGGGCGGCGAGCCCGGACGACCTCGACGGTGCGCGAGCCCTGATGCTCGACACCGTCTACCACGACTTCGGCACGGGCTATGTGCCCCGTTGGCACGCGGACATCATCGACCCGGCCGCGGCCTACCTCGCCCCGCGCCGCCACACCCTCCTCGTCGCCCTCGCCCCCGGCGACAACGCTGTCGTGGCCACCGCGGCCCTCGACTCCCGCGGCCCGGCCCACCCGCCGAACCCGCGCCACCTCGCCGAGCGCTACCCCTGCGGCGAGACCGCGCAGCTGCGCCGCGTCTACGTCCGCCCCGAGCACCGCAGGCGCGGCCTCGCCCGGCGGCTCGTCGACGAACTCCTTGCCTTCGCGGCCGCGGACGGCGGCTACCGCGCCGTCTATCTGCACACCGACCCGAAGGTGCCCGGCGCCGAGGGTTTCTGGCGCTCGCTCGGCAAGGTCGTGCACGACGAACGCGAGGACACCGGCGGCGCCGGCGGCGTCGTCCACTTCGAGATACCGTTCGACACACCGATGGAGCGATAGACCGTGCCACGCCGAACCCGTCCGCTCCTCGCCGCCCTCGCGCTGGCGCCTCTCCTCGCCGGCTGCTTCGCCTCCGGCGGCGGCACCGACGCCACGGGCGACGCCCAGGACGGCTCCCGCCTCCGCGTCGCCCTCGCCTTCCCGCCCGCCGAGAACCTCTCGCCGTACGGCGCCGACTCCACCATCCTCAGCCGACTCGGCGTCACCGAGGGCCTGACCGCGCTGGACGCCAACGGCACCGCGGCTCCCGCCCTCGCCGCCTCCTGGCGTCAGGAGAACGACCGCACCTGGCTGTTCACCCTGCGCGAGGCCACCTTCCAGGACGGCTCCGCCGTCACCCCGGCCGCGGTCGCCGCCGCCCTCACCCACGCCACGCAGGCCGAGCCCGCCCCGGCCGCCCTCGCCGGCGTCACCCTCACCGCGAAGACCGAGGGCAGCACCGGCGTACGGATCACCACCGGGGACCCCGACCCCGTCCTGCCGTTGCGCCTGTCCAGCCCCTCCCTCGCCATCCTCTCCACCAGGGCGTACGACAAGAAGGACGACGTCGACCCCGTCGGCACCGCCACCGGACCCTTCGAGCTCACCAAGGTCATGGGCGCCACCGCCGCCACCCTCGACCGCTACGACGACTACTGGGGCGGCCGCGCCCAGGCCGCCGGCATCGACGTCAAGTTCGTCGCCGACGGCACCGCCCGCGCGAGCGCCCTGCGCACCGACCAGGTCGACCTCGCCGAGGCGATCCCCGTCGCCCAGGCCGCCACCCTCGACAAGGCGACCCGCGAGGCCACCGCCACGACCCGCACCACGAGCCTGCTCCTCAACACCGAGAAGGGTGCCTTCAAGGACGCCGGGCTCCGGGCCGCCGCTCGGCAGGCGGTCGACACCTCCGCGTTCGCCAAGGGGGTCTATGAGGGGTACGCCGATGCCGGCGTCGGTATCTACGGGCCTGCCGTCACGTGGGCCGCCGGCAAGCGGACCGAGCCGGTCGGGCGGGCCGAGCCCGAAAAGCCCGAGGGGACTCGTATCACGCTCGCCACCTACGACAACCGGCCCGAACTCCCGGAAGCCGCCCAGGTGTTGAAGCAGCAGCTGGAGAAGGCCGGGTTCGACGTCACGCTGGAGGTGCGCGAGTACTCGCGGCTGGAGAGCGACGCGCTGGCCGGAAAGTTCGACGCCTTCGTCCTCGCCCGCAACACCCTCGTCGACACCGGCGACCCCATCTCCGTCCTGGCCAGTGACTACACCTGCGACGGCGGCTACAACATCGCCCAGCTCTGCGACAAGGACGTCGACCGGGCCGTGGCCAAGGCCGAGGACACCGGCGACACCGCCGAGCGGCAGGACGCGGCGATGGCCGCCGAGGCCCGCATCCTCGGCACGGACGCCGTCGTACCGCTGGTGCACCAGCGCATCATCACCGGCGTCGGGACCCACGTCCGGGGCGCGCTCCTCGACCCGTACGAGCGCACCCTCGTCGGCATCGGCACCCGGCGCTGACGCGTGCGGGGTCAGGTAGTCACGCTCCTGTGGCGTGCGGGGATCGCGGCCGCCCTGGTGTGCGCCATCGGCGTACTGCCCTGGCTCTCGCACGCCGACCCGGCGCTCACCGTGCTCAAAGCCCGGTCGGCGGACCGCGATCCCACCCCCGAGGTGCTCGCGGACATCCGCGCCCAACTCGGCCTGGAAGACGGCCCGTTGCATCTGCTCGGGCGGTGGCTGGACGGGCTGTGGCGCGGGGACGCCGGCCGGTCGTGGATCTCCGGCAGCGAGGTCACGCCCGCGGTGCTCCAGGCCCTGGGCGTGTCCCTGCTGCTGATGGCGGTGGCCCTCGCGGTCGCCGTCGTCGTCGCCGCGCTGATCTGCGCCCGCACCCTGTGGCTCGGCGCCCACCGGCGGCTCGACGGGCGGCGCGCGGGAGGCAGCGGCTCTGCCGTCCTCGCCGCGCTGCCCGAGTTCCTCACCGCTTCCGTGCTCGCCACGGTCGTCGGCGTGCAGCTCGGCTGGCTGCCGGCGCTGGGCTGGTACGGCCCCCAGTGGACCGTGCTGCCCGCACTCGCCCTCGGCCTGCCCGCCGGGGCGGTACTCGGCCGGCTCCTCGACGACCTGCTGCCCGGCGCCTTCGCCGAGCCCTGGGCCCTGGCCGCGACGGCGCGCGGACTGCCCGGCCGCACCGTCGCCCGCCAGGCCCTGCGCCGCTGCCTGCCCGGGCTCCTCCCCAACACCGGCCTGTTCGTCGTGGGGCTGACCGGCGGATCGGTCACCGTCGAGCAGATCTTCGACATCCCCGGCCTGGGCCGCACCACCCTCCAGGCCGCCCTCGCCCAGGACCTGCCCGTCCTCCAGGCCGGCACGCTCGCCCTCGTCCTGCTCGCTGCGGCCGCCGCCGGACTGGCCCACCTGCTCGCCCGCCTGCTCACAGGACCGGCCCTGCGCGACGGGGCACTGCCGTCCCTGCACCGGCCGTCGCCGCCCACCCACACGATCCTGCCGTTCGCCCACGGTGGCCTGCTCGCCGGCGTCATCGCCCTCGGCCTGCCCCGCGATCCGCTCGCCCTCGACACGGCCGAGCGGCTCAAGGCACCCTCCTGGGCGCACCCGTTCGGCACCGACGCGCTCGGCAGGGACGTCCTCGCCCGCGTCGCCCACGGCGCCCTCGACACCCTGCTGCTCGCCTTCGCGATCACCGTCGCCACCCTGCTCACCGGAGTGGCGCTCGGCCTGCTGCCCCGGCTGACCGGCCCGCTCGTCGACACCGTCACCGCGCTGCCGCCGGTCCTCGTCGCCCTGCTCGTCACCGCGGTCGTCGGCAGCGGAACCGCCACGCCCGCGCTCGCCGTGGCCGCCGTCGCCTGGACGCCGCTCGCCGCCCACACCTCCGCGCTGCTACGGCAGGAACGCGCCGCATTCCACCTGACCGCCACCCGCGCCCTGGGCGCCGGCCCCTGGTATCTGCTGCGCCACGAACTCCTCCCCGCCGTCGTGCCGCCCGTCACCCGCCACGCCCTGCTCCGCCTGCCCGGCATCGCCCTCGCGCTCGCCTCGCTGGCCTTCCTCGGCCTGGGCGCCCAGCCGCCCTCGCCGGAGTGGGGCCTGCTCCTCGCCGAGAACCAGCCCTACGCCGAGCGCGCCCCCTGGGCGGTCCTCGCCCCCGCCGCCGTACTCGCCCTGCTGGGCGCGCTGGCGGTGACGGCGGCGAGCGGAGCGCGATGGGCCTCCCCCCGGACGAAGGCCGGTGGAGGCGTACGGCTCGGGCGGCGACGGCGCCGTAGGACCGAGCCCGTCGTGCCCCTGCCCGAACAGCCCTCAGCCACCGAGAAGATGGTGAAGACCGGATGACCTCGCTGCTCTCGCGCGGCCTGCGCAAGGCGCCGGACCGGCCCCGCCTCTCGCCTCTCCTGCGCCTGCTCATCCTCACCCAGCTCGCCTTCAACATCGGCTTCTTCGCCGTCCTGCCCTTCCTCGCCGAGCACCTGGGACAGGCCGTCGGCATGGCGGGCTGGCTGGTCGGGTTCGTACTGGGGCTGCGGACGTTCAGCCAGCAGGGGCTGTTCGTGGTGGGCGGGGCGCTGGCCGACCGGTACGGCATCCGGCCGGTCGTACTCACGGGCTGCGTCCTGCGGATCGCCGGGTTCGCGTGGCTCGGGTACGCGCGGGAGACGTGGGCGGTGATCGGTGCCGTCCTGATCATCGGGTTCGCCGCCGCGCTGTTCTCGCCCGCAGTGGAGTCCGAGGTCGCCCGGCAGGCGGTGGTGTGGGAGGAGTCCGGCGCCGGCTCCCGCACCCGCGTCCTCGCGCTGCTGACCGTGGCCGGGCAGGCGGGCGCGTTCGTCGGACCGCTGCTGGGCGCGCTGCTGCTGTCGGTGGACTTCCGTACCGTCTGCCTCGCCGGCGCCGGGATCTTCGTACTCGTCCTCGCCGGGCACGCGTGGCTGCTGCCCCAGCACATACCCGGGCGCGGAGGCGTCCGGCTCGGCGGAGGCATGGGGAAGCTGCTGCGCAACCGCCGCTTCCTCGCCCTGTGCTGCGCGTACGGCGCCTACCTGCTCGCCTACAACCAGCTGTATCTCGCCCTGCCCGACGAGGTGGAGCGCGCCACGGGCTCCCAGGCCGCGCTGGCCTGGCTGTTCGCCCTGTCCTCGCTGCTGGTGGTGATCGCCCAGCTGCCGGTCACCCGCTGGGTGGGGGAGCGGCTCAGTCTGCGCCGGTCCATGGTGGCCGGACTGCTGCTGATCGGGGCGGGGTTCGCGGTCGTGGCCGTGGCCCGGCCCGCCGACTGGACCGGTACGGCAGGGCTGTTGCCCGCGGCCGGCTTCGTCGTGCTGCTCACGCTCGGCCAGATGCTCGTCGCACCGGTCGCCCGCGCCTGGGTTCCCGACCTCGCCGAGGAGGGGCGACTCGGGCTCTACACCGGCGCGTTGTCGTCGGTCTCCGGCCTGATCGTCCTGGTCGGCAGCTCGGCGACGGGTACGCTTTTGGACACGGGCCTCCCGGCGGCGGTGCCCTGGCTGGTGTTGGCGGCCGTACCGGTGGCGGCGATCGGGTTGCTGCCGCGCCGGTAACCGACCGGCTGCTGCCGATGCCCTCGCCCCCGCCGCCCCTACCCGTCCCATCCCCAGGGGCTCCGCCCCTTCGACCCCGCCAGGGGGCTCCGCCCCCTGGACCCCCGTCGGCCTGAACGGCCTCGTCCTCAAACGCCGGACGGGCTGACATTGCCTGGACCGGCGCCGAAAGGTGGCCGTCGGGCCCGTGAGGCGAAGCCCCTGTGGGTGGGTGGGGGCCAGGGATGGCTCGGCGTCGAGAGATGACCGCCTCCGCCCGTGATGCCACGCCCCCCTTCGGCGCGGCCCGCCCCCCAAAGGCCGCGCGGGCCGCCGCAGGCATCTCAGGGGCGCGGGGAACTGCGCGATCAGCCCCCACCCACCGAGACGGGCCGCCGCAGGCATTCTCGCTCAACCGCCGGAGGCACCCGCAGGCATCTCAGGGGCGCGGGGAACTGCGCGATCAGCCCCCACCCACCGAGACGGGCCGCCGCAGGCATCCCCGCTCAACCGCCGGAGGCACCCGCAGGCATCTCAGGGGCGCGGGGAACTGCGCGATCAGCCCCTACCCACCGAGACGGGCCGCCGCTGGCATCCCCGCTCAACCGCCGGAGGCACCCGCTCAGGACGCCACCAGCTCCCGCACCTCAGCCACCGGCGCCTGCCGCACACGTGACGGCCGGTTCCGGTACAGCCACAGGATGTCCCGGCCGAACGACCAGACCAGCGCTGCCAGAGCCGTCGCGGTGACCGCGAGCGTCGCCGCGTAAGGGAAGAAACCGGACGCGGCCATGAGCAGGAACACGCCCTGCATCGCGGCGACCGTCTTGCGGGCCGTGCTCGGCGGGAGCGGGGCGTTCAGCCAGGGCCAGAGGCGGGCGGCGGCGACGAAGCCGTAGCGCATGGCGCCGATGAGGAGGAC
This sequence comes from Streptomyces cyaneus, assembly GCF_004028635.1. Taxonomy (GTDB): domain Bacteria; phylum Actinomycetota; class Actinomycetes; order Streptomycetales; family Streptomycetaceae; genus Streptomyces; species Streptomyces cyaneus. The sequence continues at coordinate 406,823 of NZ_RQJW01000008.1, forward strand.
CCAGGGGCCCAGCGACATCGAGACGTACACGCTCAACACCAGGATCAGGAACGCGTCCACCTCCATGTCGAAGCGGGCGCCCAGGGCTGTCGACGTGCCGGTGCGGCGGGCCACCTTGCCGTCCACGCCGTCGAGGATCAGCGCCACCGCCGTCAGGCCGACGAACAACGTCACCGGCGGTGAGCTCTCGAAGGAGTCCGCCACCAGAGCCGTGACGCCGCCCACCAGCGTCGCGCGCCCCAGGGTGACCCGGTTCGCCGGGCCGAAGGAGCGCAGCCTGGACCGGTGCAGGGCCAGCGAGAGCAGCGCCCAGGAGGCGATGGCGAAGACGAGGCCGGTCAGCAAGCCCGCCGGCCCCATACCGATCGCCGAGCCGAGCAGGGCCAGCAACAGGATCTGCACGCCCGCTCCCACCGCGGTCTCCTGCTGGACCAGCCTTGCTTCGTAAGTGTTGTTCAGGGCCACCGCACATTCCTCCGGCCAGATGACAGAGTCGATCAAGGCCGCGTACTGTGCGCGACCTGTGCACACCTCGGTACGTGAACAGCTTCCCGATCGTTCAGGAGGATTCCGATGAACCGCACCGCACGTGCGTTCTGGCTCAGCTCTCCGGGTGAAGGAGAGATCCGGGAGGTCACACTGCCGGAACGGGGCGAGGACGAAGTGCTGGTGCGGTCGCTGTACTCCGGAGTCAGCCGGGGCACGGAGACGCTCGTGTTCCGGGGCGGGGTCCCCGAGAGCCAGTACGCGGCCATGCGAGCGCCGTTCCAGGAGGGCGAGTTCCCCGCCCCCGTGAAGTATGGGTACCTGAGTGTCGGGGTGGTGGAGGAGGGGCCGGACACGCTCGTCGGGCGCACCGTCTTCTGCCTCCATCCGCATCAGACGCGGTACGTCGTCCCCGCGAGCGCGGTGACCGTCGTACCGGACACCGTGCCCGCCGCTCGGGCCGTCCTCGCCGGCACCGTGGAGACCGCCGTCAACGCGCTCTGGGACGCGGCTCCCCTGGTCGGCGACCGGATCGCCGTGGTCGGCGGCGGCATGGTCGGCTGCTCGGTGGCCGCCCTGCTGGCGCGCTTCCCGGGCGTACGGCTGCAGTTGGTCGACGCCGATCCGGGCCGGGCCGAGGTTGCGGGGGCCCTCGGTGTCGGATTCGCCTCGCCCGAGGACGCGCTCGGTGAGTGCGATCTCGTCGTCCACGCCAGCGCCACCGAGCAGGGCCTGGCCAGGGCCCTGGAGTTGCTCACCGCCGAGGGCACGGTCCTCGAACTCAGCTGGTACGGCGACCGCGAGATCAGCCTGCCGCTCGGCGAGGCCTTCCACTCCCGGCGGCTCGTCATCCGCAGCAGCCAGGTCGGCACCGTCTCCCCGGCCCGCCGCGCCAGCCGTACGTACGCCGACCGGCTCGCCCTCGCCCTCGACCTGCTCGCCGACCCGGCTCTCGACGCGCTCGTCACCGGGGAGAGCGCCTTCGAGGATCTGCCCGAGGTCATGCCGAAGCTCACCTCCGGGGAGGTCCCGGCGCTCTGTCATCGCGTCAGGTACGCGGACACGCCCTGACGGGCTCGTTCAGTCCGGGACGACAAGAGCGCCTGACCTGAGAAAAGAGTGAGAGACGGCTGAACAACGGGAAGCCAAGAGCCGTACTACACGGCATCCTCGGCAGCGATGAGCCGGGGACTAGGCGTACCGCACCTGGAGGGTCGTCCGTTGTTCAGCATCACCGTCCGCGATCACATCATGATCGCCCACAGCTTCCGCGGCGACGTCTTCGGACCCGCGCAGCGCCTGCATGGAGCGACGTTCCTGGTGGACGCCACGTTCCGGCGCGAGCAGCTGGACGACGACAACATCGTCGTCGACATCGGACTGGCCACGCGGGAGCTGGGCGCCGTGGTCGGCGAGCTCAACTACCGGAACCTGGACAACGAACCCGACTTCGCCGGGATCAACACCTCCACCGAGTTCCTGGCCAAGGTCATCGCCGACCGGCTCGCCGAGCGGATCGAGAAGGGCGCGCTGGGTGAGGGCGCCAAGGGTCTCGCGGGCCTCACCGTCACCCTGCACGAGTCGCATGTCGCGTGGGCGAGTTATGAGCGTGCGCTGTGACCGACACGACCATCGACCGGGCGGCGGCCCCGACCCGCCTCGGCTATGTGCCCGTACAGCACTCCGTCCTGAAGAACGCCGAGATCATCCCCATGTCCCTGCGCTCCGTGCACTTCGTCATGCCGGGCGGCGTCGACGACCCCGTCGCGCCGAGCGGCGGCAACGCCTACGACCGGCGCGTGAGTCTGGATCTGCCCGGCTTCGGCTGGCAGGTCCACAAGCACGCGGTGGACGGGAGCTGGCCCAGCCCCGGGGCGGCGGCCCGTGCGGAACTCGCCCGTACGCTGCGCGAGTTCCCGGACGGCACGGTCGTCCTCCTCGACGGGCTGGTCGCCTGCGGCGTGCCCGAGATCATCGTTCCGGAGGCGGAGCGGCTGTGCCTCGCGGTCCTCGTCCACCTGCCGCTCGGCGACGAGACGGGGCTGGACCCGGCCGTCGCCGCGGAGCTGGACGCCCGGGAACGCACCGTGCTGCGGGCCGTCCCCGCCGTCATCGCCACCAGCGACTGGGCGGTCCGTCGCCTCGTCGCCCACCACGGCCTCGCCCCCGAGCGGGTCCATGTCGCCGCCCCCGGCGCCGACATCGCGCCCCTCGCGTCCGGCACGGACGGCGTTTCGCGGCTGCTGTGCGTGGCCGCCGTGACGCCGCGCAAGGGACAGCACCGGCTGGTGGAGGCGCTCGCGGCAGTGACCGACCTGCCGTGGAACTGTGTCTGCGTGGGCGGGCTGAACCAGGATCCCGAGTACGTGGCCGGGCTGCGGTCCCTGATAGCGAAGCACGGCCTGGAGGACCGGCTGATCCTGGCGGGCCCGCAGTCCGGCGCCGAACTCGACGCCAGCTACAACGCCGCCGACCTCATGGTGCTCACCTCCTACGCCGAGACATACGGCATGGCGGTGACGGAGGCGCTCGCGCGTGGCATCCCCGTGCTGGCCACGGATGTCGGTGGCCTGCCGGAGGCGGTCGGCCGGGCCCCCGACGGCGGAGTCCCCGGCATCCTCGTCCCGCCGGAGAACCCCGCCGCGATCGCCGCCGAGCTGCGCGGCTGGTTCGGCGAGGCGGACGTACGACGCCGACTGAAGGCGGCGGCCCGGGGACGCCGGGCCGCCCTGAACGGCTGGGCCGGCACGGCCCGCAGCCTGGCCGCGGTACTGGGCCGACTGCCGAGTGAACCCCGGAGGGCGGCATGAGGAAGACGGCAACGACACAGAGCGGGGGGACGATTCCTGCCCAGCCGGGCCCACGGGACGCGACGGATTCGACGCGCCGGGAGGCCGCGGTGAGTGGTGGATCGTCGTCGGTGGTGGCCGCCGGGGAGTCCGGGCCGCAGAGCGGGATCGTTTCGGCGGAGGGTGACATGAGCGGTGCGTCCGTATCGGCGGCGGTTGACGCGGACGCCGTGATTCTCGGGGCCGGGCCCAGCTTCCGTCCCGGTGAGCGGGCCACCGTACGGCTGCGGGACGCCGATCCTGACGACCCGCCCCGCTACGCCCCCGAGTGGCTGGAGCTGCGCGAAGGCGCCGATGCCGCCGCGCGGGCGCACGACCTGCTCGATCCGCTGCGGATCCGGCTCGCCAACCTGCCGGGACGGTCCGGAGTGGTCATCCACGACGTGGGCTGCGGCACCGGCTCCATGGGCCGTTGGCTCGCGCCCCACCTCGACGGCTCCCAGCACTGGGTCCTGCACGACCGCGACCCCTACCTCCTGCACTTCGCCGCCGTGGCCTCCCCCCGCTCCTCCGCCGACGGCAGCCGCGTCACGGTCGAGACGCGCCGCGGCGACATCGGCCGCCTCACTCCGGACGCCCTCGTCGGCGCCTCGCTGGTGACGGCCTCCGCACTGCTCGACGTCCTCACCCGCGAGGAGGTCGCCACCCTCGCCGCCGCGTGTGCGGGCGCGGGTTGCCCGGCGCTGCTGACGCTCTCCGTCGCCGGCCGCGTCGAACTGAGCCCGTCCGACCCGCTGGACACGGAGATCGCCGAGGCGTTCAACGCCCACCAGCGGCGCTCGGGGATGCTGGGCCCGGACGCGGTCACGGCGGCGGCCGAGGCCTTCTCCGAGTACGGCGCGACCGTCCAGGTGCACCCGAGCCCCTGGCGTCTCGGCCCCGGCGAGTCGGCGCTCACGGCCCAGTGGCTGCGCGGCTGGGTCGGCGCGGCGGTCGAGCAACGCCCCGAACTCCGCGAGCGCGCCGACCGCTACCTGCAGGACCGCCTCGCCGCCTGCGAGGCGGGCGAGCTGCACGTCGTGGTCCACCACAGCGACCTACTGGCGCTGTGCCGACCGACGGGCGGAGCGTCATGAGCGTGGAGACGGTGGCGAAGGCGCGCGCCGCGCGACGGGGCGCCAAGCCGCGAGGGCCGCGAGAACAGCGAGAGCAGCGAGTGAAGGCATTGGCCGCGAGCGCGGTCGTCGCCCTCCCCGAGGCGCCCTCCGCCGCCCGACTCACCACCAAGCCCTCGGCACCCTCCACGCCCACTCCCAGCCTCACGCCCACCCCCGTCGCCGTAGCCGTCTCCCCCTCCCGCATCGGCGTCATCGTCGCCGAGCCCCGCAAGGAAACCCCGACCCCGAGCACAGAACGCCCCCGTACGTCGCTGCGCACCCTCCTGTCCCGCCTCAACACCCCCGCCTTCCGCACCCACCTCGGTACGGCCGTCGGCGTCGTCATCCTCGCGGTGCTGTTCTGGCGGCTCGGTACCGGCGTCTTCCTCGACGGGCTGCGGCGGATCGACGGGCCGGCACTGGTCGCGGCGCTCGGGATCGGGGCCGTCACCACCGTGTTCAGCGCGTGGCGTTGGCAGTTGGTGGCCCGAGGGCTGCGGATCCGGCTGCCGCTCGGGCCGGCCGTCGCCGACTACTACCGCGCCCTGTTCCTCAACGCGGCCCTCCCCGGCGGCATCCTCGGCGATGTGCACCGGGCGGTGCGGCACGGGCAGAGCGCCGGTGACCTGGGGCGCGGTGTCCGCGCGGTCGTCCTCGAGCGGACGGCCGGCCAGGTCGTCCTCGCGGTCGTCGGCGCCGCCGTACTGCTGACCATGCCGTCGCCGGTGCTGAACGAGGCCCGGGACCTCACGCCCGTCCTGCTGTTCGCCGCGGTGGGCGCGCTCGCCGTGGTGGCCGCCGTACGCATGAACCGCGCGCCCTCCCGCCGAGACCGTGCGAACCCCACGGCGCTGCGCAGCACGCTCGGTGAGGCGCGGGAAGCCCTGCTGTCCCGCCGCAACGGGCCCGGGGTCGCCGTCTCCTCCGTCGTCGTCCTCGCCGGCCACATCGCGATGTTCGTGGTCGCCGCCCGGATCGCCGGCTCCGCCGCCTCCGTGGCCGTCCTGCTGCCGCTCGCCGTCCTCGCCCTGCTCGCCATGGGCCTGCCCCTGAACGTCGGCGGCTTCGGCCCCCGGGAGGGCGTCACCGCCTGGGCGTTCGGGGCGGCGGGGCTGGGCGCCGAAAGCGGCCTGGCCGTCGCCGTCGTGTACGGCGTGCTCAGCTTCGTGGCGGCCCTGCCCGGCGCGCTCGTCCTGGTCGCCCGCTGGTACTCCGGCCTGCGCGCCGGCCCCAGGACCGCCGCCGTCGAGGCGGCCCCGGAACCCGGGCGCTATGCCCTTGCGTCTCCCGTGTCCCGTACGGAATCGTCCGCGGAGGTCAGCAGTGACACATACGCGCCGAAGGAATCCGCGAGGCTCTCCAGCAGCCGCTTTCCCTTTTCCGCGGAGCCCAGCGAAGGACGGCCTATGACACCCGAATCGGTATAGGCGGACATACCGAGGGTCAGTAGATGCCGGCGGTCGTCCGCCACGAAATCGGAAGTCTCATAACCGGGTCGGATCAATTCGGGATGAGTGTGCAGAAGGATGGAGGTCTCAATTTCCCCCGCGTGCATGTCGGTGAGCAGCGAGGTCTCCACCCCCGCCCGCTCCCGCGCCGCCTCCCAGTCCTCCGGGGCCGGGAACAGCGCCATCCGCTCGCCCCGCGCGGAGGACTCCTGAACGACATTGCCCAGTACGTAGTTTCCGCCGTGCCCGTTGACCAGCACCAGGGCGTCCACGCCGGAACGGCGGAGCGAAGCCGCTATGTCCCGTATCACCGCATGAAGGGTCACTGAGGAGATGCTGACGGTCCCCGGCCAGGCCGCGTGCTCGTGCGAGCAGGAGATCGTCACCGGTGGCAGGAGGTGCACCGGGTGCGTGGCGGCTATCTCGCGCGCGACGGCACAGGCCACGAGCGTGTCGGTCGCCAGCGGAAGGAACGGACCGTGCTGCTCGAAGCTTCCGACGGGCAGGACCGCGACCTGTCGTGAGACGCCCGCGCCGCGCGTCCGTACGTCTTCGGTGGTGTCCGCCGGCACCAACGAGTGTGCCGTCGGCCGCGTTTGTGAACCACTCATCTTTTCCCGGCCTTTCGTCTCTGCTTAGGAACTGAAGAATCATGACAGAAAAAATTGGTGTGCTCGGCAAGAAGTCCGCACAGCTTACGCAGCGTTCCGGCGTGGAACGCGTGGTGAATGCCCCCCTGCCCACCGTGTACGGGGAATTCCGCGCGATCGGTTACCTCGACCACGACCGCGGTGACGAACAAGTGGCCCTCGTCTACGGCGAGATCGGCACGGACGACGTCCTGACCCGGCTGCACTCCGAGTGCCTGACCGGCGACGCGTTCGGCTCCCAGCACTGCGAGTGCGGCGACCAGCTGGCCTCCGCCTTGCGCGCGGTCGTCGCCGAAGGAAGCGGCATAGTCGTCTACTTGCGGGGCCACGAGGGTCGCGGCATCGGTCTGCTCGGCAAGCTGCGGGCGATGGCCCTGCAGGCGGAGGGCCTGGACACCGTCGAGGCCAACCTCGCGCTCGGCCTGCCGGTGGACGCCCGCGACTACGGCGTCGCCGCCGAGATCCTGCACGACCTGGGGGTGTCGAGCGTCCGCCTGATGTCGAACAACCCGCGCAAGCGCGAGGCGTTGCTGCGGCACGGCATCCAGGTGGCCGAGCAGGTCCCGCTGCTGATCCCGCCGTGCGAGAACAACATCACCTACCTGCGCACCAAGCGGGAGCGCCTCGACCACCACCTGCCCCATCTGGACGCGGTCGCGCACCTGTCCTGATTTTCGTCTGCGGCAACGTCGTGGCTGGTCGCGCAGTTCCCCGCGCCCCTTTGGGGCGCTGCTCGCCCGGCTGGGGCTGCGCCGTACGGCTGTGGAGTCCGACCGCGCGGAACCGTGTCCGCGTGGCAGAGTTTCCCGAGAGCCGGACCCGGCGACATCGTCTGCTACAACAGCGTCGGCCAAGGAGGTCCGCCCGTGAACACGAGCGCGAGTGTCGTCGTCATCGGAGGCGGTGTGATGGGCACCAGCATCGCCTACCACCTCGCCCGCGCCGGAGTACGGGACGTCGTCCTGGTCGAGCGGGACGAGCTGGCCTGCGGCTCCACCTCGAAGGCGGCCGGCGGGGTGCGGGCGCAGTTCTCCGACGAGCTGAACATCCAGCTCGGGGCGCGCAGTCTGGAGGCGTTCGGCCGGTTCGAGGAGGAGACGGGGTACGACATCGGGCTGCACCGGGTCGGGTATCTGTTCCTGCTCTCCACCGCGGAGGAGGTCGCCGGCTTCGAAGCGAGCGTCCAGCTGCAGAACTCCCTCGGTGTGCCGAGCCGGATGATCGACCCCGCCGAGGCGCAGCGGCTCTCCCCGCTGATCACCACCGACTCACTGCTGGCAGCCGCGTTCTCCCCGGACGACGGCCACTGCACCCCCGAGTCCGTGGTCCACGGCTATGCATCCGCCGCCCGCCGGTACGGGGCACAGATCCTGCGCCACACCGACGTCACCGGCATCGAACTGCGCGGCGACCGCATCACAGCCGTGACGACGACCATCGGCCGGATCGCCACCGGCACGGTGATCTGCGCGGCCGGCCCCTGGTCACGGGCGGTCGGGGCGATGGTCGGCGTGGACCTGCCGGTGGAGCCGCTGCGCCGCCAGATCGCGGTCACCGAACCGGTCGACGGCCTGCCGCCGAACCTGCCCATGACCATCGACTTCAGCACCAGCCTCTACTTCCACGGCGAGGGCCCAGGACTCCTCCTCGGCATGTCCGACCCCGACGAGCGGCCCGGTTTCGCCACCGACCCCCACGACCGGTGGATCCCTCGTCTGGCCGCCGCCATGGAGCACCGCGCCCCCGCCCTGCTCGACCTGCGCCGCACGGGCGGATGGGCGGGCCTGTACGAGGTCACCCCGGACCACAACGCGCTGATCGGCGAGGCGACTTCCGTATCCCGTTTCCTGTACGCGACCGGCTTCTCCGGCCACGGATTTCTGCAGGGACCGGCCGTCGGCGAGGTCGTCCGCGACCTGTACCTCGGCCGCGTACCCTTCGTGGACGTCAGCCCCTTGAGCGCCGGCCGGTTCGCGGCCGACGCCCCGCGCCCGGAGGCCAACCGCGTATGACCGATCTCCACCTGTGGCTGCGCCACGAGGTCCGTTCCACCGAGCGACGCACCCCGATCGTGCCGTCCGACGCCCGGCGGCTCGTCGAGAGCGGAGTGACGCTGACCGTCGAGGAGTCCCCGCAGCGGATCTTCCCCATCGAGGAGTACGAGGCGGCCGGCTGCCGTATCGCGCCCACCGGCTCCTGGGTGTCGGCCCCCGCGGACGTCGTCGTCATCGGGCTGAAGGAACTCCCGGACGGCCCAGCCGAACTGACGCACCGGCACATCTTTTTCGGCCACGCCTACAAGCAGCAGCCCGGCGCCGCGGACCTGCTCCGTCGGTTCGCCGACGGGGGCGGTGCCCTGCTCGATCTGGAGTACCTGGTGGACGACCAGGGCCGGCGCCTCGCCGCCTTCGGCTTCTGGGCCGGCTATCTCGGTGCCGCCCTGGCCGTCCTCCAGCACCGGGGCAGGCTGGTCGCGCCGCTGACCCCCACGTCGAAGGAGGAACTGGACGCGGCCCTCCAACCGGCCCCCGACGACGAGGAGTTCACCGCCCTCGTGATCGGCGCCCTGGGCCGCAGCGGCCGCGGCGCGTGCCTCGCGTTCCTGACCGCCGGCATCGAGGCCACGCCCTGGGACCTCGCCGAGACCCGCGACCTGGACCGCCCGGCCCTGCTGGCGCACGACGCGATGGTGAACGCCGTCCTCGCCACCACCCCCGTCCCGCCCTTCCTCCGCGAGCAGGACCTCGACGACCCCGCCCGCCGACTGCGCACCCTCTGCGACGTCACCGTCGACGTCGGCTCCCCACTGAACGTCCTGCCGGTCTACGACCGCACCACCGAGTGGACCGAGCCCGTACGCCGCCTGCGCAAGGAGCCTGCGCTCGACCTCATCGCCATCGACAACCTGCCCTCCCTGCTGCCCCGGGAGTCCAGCACCGACTTCTCCTCGGCGCTGCTGCTCCAGCTGCTGGAGTTCGAGACGGGTGGGCCGTGGGGGCGCTGTCTGGACCGGTTCCACCAGGCCTGCCGTGAACTCGGCATCGCAGAAGGGGAGTTCCCCCATGTCTGACCACTCCGCCGTGCCTGATCGTCCCGCACGCGTGCCCGCGAGCGGCACCGTCCACTGGGTGGGCGCCGGTCTGTCCACCGGCAGCGGTCTGGCCCGGCTCTGCGACACCGCCGACCGCGTACGGCTGTGGCACCGCACCGAGGACCGCGCCGCCGACGCCCTGGCCCGACTGGGACTCACCGGACGCGCCGAGCCCCGCGCCTACACGCTCCCCGCGCTCACGGCCGAACTGGCGCCCGGTGACGTCGTCGTATCGATGCTGCCCGCGCCGGAGCACGCCGCGATCCTGGCGGCCTGTATCCGGCAGCAGACGCACTTCGCCTGCTCCAGCTATGTGTCGGACGCGGTCGTGGAGCAGGTACCCGCGGCCGTCGCGGCCGGGCTCGTCGTCCTCACCGAGGCCGGCCTCGACCCGGGCATCGATCACCTCTTCGCCCACTGCCTCGTCGGCCGCGCCCGGGAGGCCGTCGGCGACGACACGGCAGCCTCGTACAGCCTGACGTCGTACTGCGGTGGCGTGCCCGCGGTTCCGAACGACTTCAAGTACCGCTTCAGCTGGGCGCCTGCCGGTGTGCTCAACGCCCTGCGCTCACCGGCGCGTTATGTGCGCGACGGTGCCGAGACGGTCGCCGAGCGGCCGTGGGAGGTGACGCGGCGGCATGTGGTGGACGGGGAGGCGTTCGAGGTCTACCCCAACCGCGACAGCGTTCCGTTCGTCGAGCAGTACGGGCTGCCGCCGGCCTGGAAGCCGCAGGCCTTCGTGCGCGGCACGCTGCGTCTGGAGGGCTGGCTGCGTGCCTGGGACGCCGTCTTCGAGGAGCTGAAGGCCGGCGACGACGCCCGAATCGCCGCCCTGGCGGGGGAGTTGGCGGCGAAGTACCCCACGACGGACGCCGACCGCGACCGCGTCGTCCTCGCCGTGTCGCTGGACGTGCGCGGCGGGGACGGGCGGGCGTGGTCCGGCAGTTACCTCCTCGATCTGGTGGGCGACGAGGAGGAGAGCGCGATGGCCCGCTGTGTCTCCCGTCCCCTCGCCCTGGGCGTGCGCCACATCCTGGACGGCTCCCTGCCGGCGGGCCTGAGCCGTGCCGCCGAGACGGCGGCCCGCTCGGAGGAGTGGCTGCGCGAACTCGCGCTGGAGGGCGTGGAGTTCGCGCTGCGCGTGGACCGGTAGGGGCTCAGTCGCCCGTGACGGCCTCGTGCACGAGCCGCTTGAGGTCCTGGAACATCGTGTGCGAGGTCCTCGGCCGCACCTGCGTCATGAACTGCACCGTCAGGTCGCGGCCCGGGTCGACCCAGAACGTGGTGGTCGCGACCCCGCTCCAGCCGTAGGTGCCGAGGCCGGCCGGGGCCCTCGTACGGGTCGGGTCGATCACCACGGAGACGCCGAGGCCGAAGCCGAGGCCGTCGTTGCCGGGCTCGTCATGGGCGGGGCGGCTGCCGAAGGCGCGCAGGTCGACGCCGCCCGGGAGGTGGTTGGACGTCATCAGGTCCACGGTCCCGGGGGACAGCAGACGGGTGCCGTCGAGTTCGCCGCGGCGGCGCAGCAACTCCATGAAGCGGTGGACGTCGTGCGCGGAGGCCGCCATGCCGCCGCTGCCCGACAGGAAGCGGGGGCGGCCGTGCAGGGGGAGACCGGGGATCGGCTCGATGCCGCCGTCGTCGGTCTCGCCGTACAACTCGGAGAGCCTGCCCGCCTGTTGGTCGCTCACGCAGAACCCGGCGTCGGTCATCCCGAGCGGCCCGAAGATGCGCTCGGCGAAGAACTCGTCGAGCGGCTGCCCGGACACGACCTCGATGACCCGGCCCAGGACGTTGGTGGCGACCGAGTAGTTCCACTGCGTCCCCGGCTCGAACTGCAGTGGCAGGCTCGCGTACACGTCGACCGTCCCGGCCAGGTCGGAGCCGGGCAGCACCGCCGAGTCCAGGTTGGCGTCGCGGTAGAGGGCGTCGACGGGGTGCGTGCGGTAGAAGGCGAAGGTCAGTCCGGCGGTGTGGGTCATCAGGTGCCGGATGCGTATCGGCCCGTCGGCCGGGCGGGTCACGGTGTCGGCGCCGGATCCGCTGACGTACACCCGAGGCTCGGCGAAGGCGGGCAGATGACGGTCGACCGGGTCGTCGAGCGACAGCTTGCCCTCCTCCACCAGCAGCAGCGCGGCCACCGAGGTGACCGGCTTGGTCATGGAGTAGATCCGCCACAACGTGTCGGCCTCGACGGGAAGCCCGGCCGCCAGGTCCCGGTGGCCGTGCGTGTTGAGGTGGGCGACGCGTCCACGGCGGGCGACGGACACCAGGTAGCCGGGCAGCCGCCCCTCGTCGACGTAGTGGGCGAAGTACTGGTCGAGGCGGTCCAGCGCCTTCCCGTCCAGCCCGACCTCGCCCGGGTCGACCTCTTGTGTCAGCAGTGCCATCGCTCTCCTCCGAATGCGTACGACGAGGTGCGCTCCGGCATACCCCGCCGGAACGGCCTCACATCTCATCGTCCCGCAGGAACACGTGTACGGTCCTTCGATTGGCCATGATCGTCTCTTGCGGTACCGGGTCGTCCCGGCAGCTTGCGGCCCAGCGCCGCACCGGCCAGGGCGACGGCGGCCAGCACGCTCAGCGGCAGCTCAGGGCCACGGCCCGGCCCCATGAGGGCGGTCGCTGCGGCCACGCCCAGCACCGGCCCGAGGTTCATCGCGGTCTGCTGCAGTCCGCCCGCCACCCCGGCCGACTCGACGGCGGCCTCGCGTACGACGACGTGGGTCGCCGCCACCATCACCGTGCCGAACCCGGCCCCCACCAGGGCGAACGCGGCGCAGAGGGCCGGCGTGGCCGACGCGCGGGACAAGGCGAGGATCCCGAGCGCGAGGACCGCCATCGCCGCCACGCTCGTACGACGGGCCCCGGCCCGGCGCAGCAGCACCGCGCACGAGGCCGCCGCCGGCACCATCAGCACGGCCAGCGGCAGGCTGACCAGAGCGCTGCGGAACGGGTCCAGGCCGAGCGTGCCCTGCATCAGGAACGTGGCCACGAACAGCGCCCCCGACAGCGCCGCCGACGCGGCCACCAGCATGCCGAGCGCCGAACCGACCGCCGCCGAGCCGATTACGTCGGGCGGCAGGAGAGGGCTCGCGGTACGGCGCTCGTGCCGGACGAAGGCGGCGCCGGTGAGCGTGGCGGTCGCGGCCGTCCAGGGCCACCCCGGCAGCGCGACGAGCGCGTGGACCAGGCAGGCGAGGGGCACCGCGAGCAGGAGGGCGCCGGGCACGTCGAGCCGGGCGGGGGAGGTGGTGCGCGGGGACCGCACGGCGAGGGCGAGACCGCCGAAGACGAGGGCGGGCACGACGTTCAGCAGGAAAACGGCCCGCCACCCCGGCCCCGCCACCAGCGCACCGCCAAGGACCGGCCCGGCAGCGGCCGCCACCCCGATCGCGGCGGTCCGTACGGCGATCGGCGTCCGCAGCCGGTCGGGCGGGTACGCGGCCCGCAGCATGCCCAGCGTGGCCGGCTGCAACAGCGCCCCGAACACGCCCTGCACCACCCGCAAGCCGATCACCCAGCCGACACCGGGCGCCAGCGCGATACCGGCCGACGCGGCCCCGAAGCCGAGCATGCCGATGCCGAAGACCCGATGGTGCCCGTACCGGTCCCCGAGCCGCCCGGCGAACACCAACAGGCTTGCCACCGCGATGAGATAACCGGTACTGGTCCACTGCACCTGCGCGAACGAGGCACCCAGGTCGCGTTGCAGAGTGGGCTGGGCGAGGGTCAGGACGGTCCCGTCGAGCGCGACGATCACGGCGCCGGCGACACTGCTCGCGAGAGTGAGGCGGGGGTTCATTCGCCCTCCTGCCCGAGATGCGCGTCCAGGGTCGAGTGCAGGAGGGGTGCGAAGTCGTCGGACCCCGTGGCGAGTTGGAGGCTGCCCCAGCCCCACAGCTGGGCGATGCCGTGGAGGTTGGCCCACAATGCGCCCGCGACGAGCCGGGCGTCGGCGCCGGGGCGGGCCCGGGCGACCAGGTCCACCAGGCGGCCGAAGAGGGGGAGACTGGTGTCCCGTAGGCCCAAGTGGCCACTCTCCAACAGGTCGTGACGGAACATCAGCTCATACATGCCACGGTTGCTCAGCGCGAACTCCAGGTAGACACGCCCCAACGCGGTCAGCTCCGCCCGAGGGCTCGCCGTGTCGTCACCGGCGCCGGCAGCCGCCGTCGCCCTTTTCGCCAGCTCGTCGAAGCCGCGCCGTGCGATGGCCGAGAGCAGCTCCAGGTGAGTGGGGAAGTAGCGGCGTGGTGCGCCGTGCGAGACGCCGGCCCGGCGGGCGATCTCCCGCAGGGTGAGCGCCTGGGCCCCTTCCCGGGTCACCAGATCCACGCCCGCGTCGACCAGCCGGGCCCGCAGCCCCGTATCGGATTCCTGCCTGTCGGATTCCTGCATAGACACTGTCTACCATGATAGAGTAGACAGTGTCTACGAGTGCCTGGGAGGGAATGCGCAGGCACTCCGGCAGGGTTGATCCGGGTATGACTGAGGACGCCACCCAGAACGCACTGCTCGCACTGCTCTCCGAGGGTCACGGCGGGGTGCTGGTCACCCTCAAGCGCGACGGCCGGCCGCAGCTGTCGAACGTCAGCCACGCCTACTACCCCGACGAACAGATCATCCGCGTCTCCATCACCGACGACCGCGCCAAGACGCGCAATCTGCGCCGCGACCCCCGGGCGTCGTACCACGTCACGTCCCCCGACCGGTGGGCGTACGTCGTCGCCGAGGGCACGGCGGAGCTCTCGCCGGTCGCGAAGGATCCGTACGACGCCACGGTCGAGGAGCTCGTCCGTCTCTACCGGGACGTCCTGGGCGAGCACCCCGACTGGGAGGACTTCCGGACCGCGATGGTCCGGGACGGGCGGCTGGTGCTGCGGTTGAACGTGGAACGGGCTTACGGGATTCCGAAGGGGGCCAACCGGGGGTGAGTCTGGGGTGAGCCTGGGGTGAGCCGGGGTGCGCGTCCCTCGCGCCTCCGTATGTGACAGGTGATGCTGCGTCACTTCCCCTCCGTCCGACTAGGGTTGATCCACAACGAGCCGAGCGGAGACGCGGGCGCGCGGCGGGACGGACGGGGGAGTGGACGGCATGATGGATCTGCTTTCGGTGGGCGCGATCAGTGCGGTCCTCACGACCGTCGGAACGGGATTCCTGGGCGAAGCCGGCAAGTCGGCCTGGGTGACCGCGGGTGGACTGGTCCGTCGGATCGCCGGGCGCGAGGTGGCGGCGCCCACGACACCCGGCGAACGGGACGACGTGGCCCGGCTGCTGCACCAGCGCCTGCACGACGATCCCCAACTCGCCCGCTCCTGGCTCTCGTTCGCTCGCAGCGTGCCCGCCCCCGGCGTGGTCCAAGGACTTCTGCGTCCCTCGCTTCCCGCCGGCCCGCGCTACTTCACGGACCGGGAGCAGGCCCTGAAACTGCTGGACAAGGAAGCGACCCGCGCCTTCGACGGACGCCCGAGGCTGGCCCTCCTCCACGGTCCCGAAGGCATCGGCAGCAGCACGCTCGCCATCCACTGGGGCTGGCGGCAGATCGCCCGGTTCCCAGACGGGCAGCTGTACGTCGATCTGCGCACTCTCGGGCCCGAGGAGGCCGTCAGCCATGTGCTGCGCCAACTGGGGCTGCAACAGCAGGAGATACCCCAGACCGCTCAGGGCCGCGCCGACCTGCTGCGGCGCTGTCTGGCCGACCGCCGGGTCCTCCTCGTGCTCGACCACGTCCGGTCCGTCGCGCAGATCGAACCGCTGCGCACTTCGGCGCCCGGAGTCTTCACCGTCGTCGTGGCTCGTCAGCCGCTCGTCGGCTTGGGTGCACTGTCCGTCCCGGTCGGGCCGTTGGCGAAGCGTGACGCCCTTGTGCTGCTGAAGCGTCTCCTGGACGAGTCCGTCGTCACCGCGGCCCGTGGCGTTCTGCCCGCCGTACTCGACCGTTGCGCCGGTTCTCCCTATGCCCTGCACGCCGCCGCGCTGCGTCTGCCGTCCCTGCCCGAGCACCCGGAGGTCCCCGCCGTGTCCGAGAGCGACGACCCGGTCCGTGCCGCCGCCGAGGACTCGTACCGCTCGCTGACACCTGGCGCCGCGCGTCTGTATCGCCTGGCCGGACTCCGGGACTGGCCCGCACTCGATGCCGCGGCGGCAGCGCGCGCCGCCGATGTCGACGAGACGGAGGCCGCCCGGCTCCTGGAGGAACTCGCCGAGGCGCTGCTCATCGAGCGCACGAGCAGCGGCCGCTACCGCTACCGCCCTTCCGTCCGTGCGCACGCCGAACGTATGGCAGCCGAGGTCGACCGCATCCCGGCCTGCTCCGCGGCCGTCACCCGTGTGGTCGAGCGCTACCGGGCCCTGGCGGTCGGGGCGGCCCACTCGGCGCTGCCGAAGAGCTGGCGGGTCCCGCCGTCGACAGCCTCGTCGTTCACCTACCCCGATCACGGCGCGGCCGTCGCCGCCCTCGCTGCCGAGGCGCCGAGCCTGGTCCAGGCGATCCGCACGGCGGAGGAGTTCCACGACTGGGACACCGTCGTCGCGCTCGGCCAGGCCCTGTGGCCGCTCCAGCTCAAGGCCGGCCACCTCGACGTCGTACAGCCCGCGCTGGAGGCTGCGGCACGCATCGCCGACGAGCACTTCCCCGGCACCCGCACGGCCGGTGCCCTGCACTTCCAACTCGCCCACTGCCTCATGGAGTCGGGGCGCTGGGTGGACGCCGAGCGCGAGGCGCACGCCGCCGCACGCGAGGAACAGGCGGCCGGCCATGTACGCGGTCACGCCTCGGCGGTCGAGATCCTGGGCCTCCTGCGGCTGCGGCAGTGGCGGTTCGACGAGGCGTATGCCTGCTTCGAGGACGCGTACGGCATCTACGACACCATTGGCCCCGACGATGTCGGCGCCGACGACCTCCCGCGCGCCCGGGCGCTGCTCGACCGCCACAGGGGGCATGCCCTGGGCCACCTCGGACGCCCGGACGAGGCCGTGGAGTACCTCGAACGCGCTCTGCGCTTCTTCCGAGGCGAGCGCGAGGGTGAGCGCGAGGCCTACAACCAGGCCCGTACGCTCACCGACCTGGCCGCATTCCACCTGGAGGCCGGCGCGCCCCGCACCGCGCTGCCGTTGATCGACGAGGCGCTCGGCCTGCTGGGCGAAGAGAACGCCGAGTACCACGTGGAACGGTTGCGTGAGCTGCGGGAGCGGTGCCTCACGCCGGAGTGACGAGCACCGGGTGGGCGCTCCCACCCGTGCGGACCGTCAGCCCCTGCTCGAAAAGCTCCTCCGGTGACTTGCCCGCCCCCAGCCACGCGTGCAGGGCCGAGGCGTACACGGCCGGATCCGCGTCCGCCCCGGACCCCGACGCCAGCCGCAGCAGCACCCCGGCGCGGCTCCGGACGACGCAGGCCCCGGGCCCGGTGACGTACGCGGCGAGCGCGCAGTGCGGATGCCGGTCAAGGACCTCCGCCGTCCAGCGCGCGGGGGACACGAAACGTGGGTCGTCAGCTGCTCCGTCCCGGAACACCATGTCGGCGAGGGCGAGTTGGTCCACCTCACGAGTGTCCTCGTGGACGGCCATGTGCGCCTCGCCGGTGCCGTACGGCGCCGGGTGCGGGCCCGCGTACCGGGTGACCGCGACCTCGCCGGAGCCCAGGAGCCGGGTGAGCACCCAGAGGGGCACGGTGTGCGCGGCGGGTTCGTACGGCGGCAGGGGCAGTGGTTCGAGGCGAGCGGGGCCGTCGGGCTCGGGGATGCCGATCAGGTCGTAGAACAGGCGCCGCAGGAGGGCCGCCGACTCGCCGGGTGCGGAGCTGATGAACTCGGCGGCTTCCGGCTGGAGGCGATGCCGATCGAGCAGGGACTCGATCTGTGGGCGCAGGGGGAGTGCGGGGTCGAGGCGCGGTGCCGTGCGGACGAACGCGTGGACCGGGGCGTCGGGGGCGAGGCCGGTGAGAGGAGCCGCGCCCAGGAGAACCGGGATGCCGAGGGCGGCGGCGTAGTAGGTGACCGAGCCGTGGTCGCCGATCACGGCGTCGGCGGCGATCAGCGCCTGCCGCCAGCCCTCCAGGGGGTCGATCAGAGCCAGGCCCGCACGCCGGGCGCGGTCGAGCCAGGCACGGATCTGGCCGGGGCCGTGCCCGTGCCAGACGTTGGGGTGCAGCACGGCCGCGAGACGGTACTCGTCGGCCGGGAACTCCGAGGTCAGGCGGGGCAGGAGGGAAGGCAGTACGTCATCGTCGCCGCCGTCCCCGAACAGCGACTCGGGGTTCCAGGTGGAGTTCAGGACGATCAGACGCCGGCCCCGGCCCACACCGAGGGCACGGCGGTAGCGCTCGCGGTACGGGCGGGCCGCCAGGATGCGGTCCCAGCACGGGTCCCCGGCGAGCACGGCCGTGTGCGCGGCCTCGGGGCAGACGGTGCGCAGCCGCTCGTACTGCTCGGGATGGGAGAGGACGAGCGCGTCGACGATCGGCTTGCCGGTCTCGTCGAGCAGCCACTCCGGTGACAGCCCGAAGACCGGATTTGACCCCGCTCGCGGCCCGCTGACCGTCGGGTGTCGGGTGTCGGGTGTCGCCAGCCTTTTAGTGTATCCGACCCCGTGCGACAAGACGGTCAATACGCCGGAAACTGCCCGGAGTTGACCGCCGAAGCTCGCTGACACCGCCAATGCGACCGGAGTCGCGATCGCCTGCTCCCAGGCCAGTACGGGCACCCCTGTGTCTGCCAGCAGATCCGCGACTCCGGCCCGGAAGGCCGACGATCCCGGGCAGGTGACGAGCAGCTGCACCCGGAGGTCGTCGTGAAAGAGGGGGATGACGTCCAGCAGCCGGGTGGCCGAGGTCACGTTGTGGACGACGAGGAGCACCTTGCGGGTCTTCCCCCGCGTGGCCCACCGCGCCGCGTCGTCCCCGACCGGCACCCGTATCCACCCGGCCCCCCTGTCCTGGGACCCCACCACGTGCCGTCCGCCTCTCGTCCCCGATCGAGTGATCGGGCAACGATAGTCAACACCCACTCCGCGCGCACCGCCCGCCCCTGGCCGGTGGCGACCTGCAACCACCACCGCTGCGGCTCAATACACCTAGGACCCGGGGTGCAGGACCTGCGACCGATGGTCCCGGCGCATGCGAACTGCCTACGCTACCGAGCGGATCACCCATTGATCAGGACGCCCACAGGGAGAGTCGACCATGCCGGTCAACGGCCGCAGCCACATCCGTATCGCCCGCCCGTCCCGCGACCTCGTCGCGGCGGAGCGCTTCTGGGGTGAGGGGCTCGGGCTCGGCGTCGTATGGCGGGCGGTGGGGGGCTCGGAGCCCGGCGAGCACGACCTGTTGATGCTCGGCTGGCCGGACGCAGACTGGCACCTGGAACTCGTCCACGAGCCCGCCCACCCCGTCGAGCCCCGGCCGACCGAGGAGGACCTCCTCGTCATCTACGTCGACGGTCCCGTTCCGGACGACCTGGTGGCCCGGCTGGAGGAACACGGCGGCAAGCGGGTCCCCTCTCCCAATCCCTACTGGAACGAGTGGGGCGTCACGATCGAGGACCCGGACGGGTACCGGCTGGTGCTGTGTCGGAGGGGTTGGTCCAACGCCTAGCGGGCGTCGGGTTCGCGGACGCCTCCTTCACCCAGGCCTCCAGGCACATCGCGAACTCGGTCGCCCGGTCGGCCCAGTTGAGGTCGGAGAGCGCTGCCACCCAGCCGCGCGTGGCCGCGCGTCGGCGCATCTCCGGGTCGGCGCGCAGCCGCCGTACGGCCTCTGCCGCCGTGGCCGGATCCTCGTACGGTACGACGAGACCGCAGCCGTAGCGCTCGACCAGGTCGGCCGCGAGGGGGGTGGGTGTGGTGATGACGGGGACGCCGTGGGCCATGTACTCCACCGCCTTGGTGGGCCGTGAATGGCGGTAGTTGGGCTGGTCGTGCAGGAGGGAGAGGCCGGCCAGGGCGCCGGAGAGCAGGCCCAGGGCGCGGTCGTTGGGCAGGTACCCGTGCCAGCGCAGCACGCCGTCCCGGTCGGCCTCGGTGAGCGCGCCCCGTACCTCGGGGTCCGCCGCGCCGATGACCTCGACGTGGACGTCCGGTCCCAGCAGCCGTGCCGTCTCGATGAGCTCCAGCGTGCCCCGCGCCCGCGACAGTTGCCCGAGGTAGACGACCCGGTCGTCGCCCGGCGGCTCGGGTGGCTCGGGCGGCACCGTCGTGAGGTTCGCCACGACGGGATGCGGGCGGTGGAAGCGGTGCTGGTAGGCGTCCTCGGCGAGCAGGAGCCGCAGGTGCCGCTCCGCCAGCCGTTCCGCCGCCCGCACGGCCACCCGTAGCGGCGGCCGCAGCGGCCTCGGCACCCAGCGCTTCATCACCAGCGCCGCCGCGGTGTCCTCGTGCACGTCCCACACGGTGACGGGAGCACGTCCCTCGCGCCGCCAACGGCGCAGCGTGCCGGGCAGGGCCAGCAGCAACTCTGGGTCGTGCAGCAGCACCACGTCCACGGTCGGCCCGCGCTCGGCCAGCAGCGCGCGGGCCGCGCGGAGCGCCACCCGGCGGTCCCGGCCGGCGGCCCGGGGCAGATCCACGCCCTCGACGTACGGCCGCGGTGCCACCTCCCGTGCCGCGAACGGAGCGGCGTACACGACGCGGTGGCCGCGCTGCCGCAGGGCGGCGATCTCCCGGTGCAGGATCCGCGCGTCCTCGGGGTGATGGACGACGGTGACGACGAGTATCCGCATCAGCGCACCTTTCGAAGTGGCCCGAGGTAGACAGCCGGAGACGACTGCGCGAACCCGACTGCCCTGAGGGCCAGGCCGGTTACAGCACCTCGACCCCGGGCCGGAAGATCCGCCCCCGGGTGTCGAACAGCAGCCGGGCCGCGTCGCCGAGGGCCGGCAGGTCGTAGGCCGAGTGGTCCTGGAGCAGGATCGTCAGGTCGTACTCGCGCACCGCCGCCATGACGTCGTCGACGCGCGGGACGCTCACCCCGTCCACGGCCCACAGCCGTACGTTCGGGTCGTGGAAGGAGATCTCGGCCTCCCGCTCCCGCAGCAGCCGTGCCACCGGCACCGCCGGTGACTCCCGCTGGTCGGCCACGTCCGGCTTGTAGGTGACCCCGAGCAGCAGTACCCGGGAGCCGTGCAGCGGCCGGCCGGCGTGGTTGAGGAGGTCCTGGGCGCGGCGCACGACGTACTCCGGCATCCGCCGGTTGATCTCCTGGGCGAGTTCGACGAACCGGAACTCGTAGCCGAGCGACGAACGCACCTTGTAGGAAAGGTAGTTGGGGTCGATGGGGATGCAGTGTCCGCCGACTCCGGGACTGGGCCGGAACGCCTGGAACCCGAAAGGCTTCGTGGCGGCGCAGCGGATCGCGTCCCACAGGTCGACGTGCAACTCGTGGCTGATGACGGCGAGTTCGTTGACCAGGGCGATGTTGACGTGCCGGTAGGTGTTCTCCAGCAGCTTGGCCATCTCGGCCTCGCGGGTGCCCTTCGCCTGGACGACGGTGTCGACGAGCTTGCCGTAGAAGGCGACGGCGCGCGCCGCGCAGGACGGGGTGCAGCCGCCGACCACCTTCGGCGTGGTGCGCAGCCCGTGCGCCGTGTTGCCGGGGTCGATGCGTTCGGGCGAGAAGGCCAGCGCGAAGTCCACGCCCGCCCGTAGCCCCGACTCCTCCAGGAGCGGCCGCAGAACCTCCTCGGTGGTTCCCGGATAGGTGGTCGACTCCAGCACCACCAGCTGTCCGGGCCGCAGCCGGTCCGCCACCATCCGCGTGGCCGAGGTGACCGCGCCGAGGTCGGGCCCGCCGTCCTTGCCGAGCGGGGTCGGCACACAGATGACCACGGTCTGCGCCCGGGCCAGACAGGCGGCGTCCGTGGACGCGGTGAACCCGCCTGCCCGCATCCGCAGGACGTCGTCGTCGGAGACGTCGTCGACATGGGAGTGCCCGGTGTTGAGCGCCTCCACCACGCGGGGATCGCGGTCAAGGCCGACGACCCTCAGGCCGACCGACGCCGCCTCACGCGCGAGCGGCAGTCCGACGTAGCCGAGCCCGATCACCGCCAGATCGACGTGATCGGGCCGTTCTGCTTCCCCGAGCGGTTCGCTCTCTTCCCCGAGCGGTTCGCTCTCTTCCCCGAGTGGTTCGCTCGCTTCCCCGAGCGGTCCGGTCTGGTCCACCTGCATTGGGACTCACCCCGCATCAAGCGCATCAAGGCATCCAAGGGCGCGGTACGCGTCACGGGTTGTGGCGGCGATCCGCTTCCAGGTGCGGTCACGCGCGACCATCGCGCGGGCGGCTGCTCCCCACTCAGAGCGCCGATTTCGACTGTAAAGGAGTATTTCCAGCTCATCAGCCCAGGAATGTGGCGATCCAGGCTTGATTAACTGTCCGTTAACCTCCGGTTCGACCAGTTCTCGCAGTGCGGTGACGTCACTGGCGGCCACGGGGACACCGCTCGCCATCGCCTCGACCGGCTTGAGGGGGGTCACCAGGTGGCAGACGCGTTCGTCGGTGCGGGGCACCGCGAACACGTCCAACACGGCGTAGAAATCCCGCACTTGGGCGTGCGGCACGCGACCGGTGAACAGGGCGACCCCGTTGTCCAGGCCCAGCCGGGCGGCCAGCCGCTCCAGCTCGGCGCGCTCCGGACCGTCGCCGACGATCAGCAGTCGCAGCGGGATTCCACGCCGGATCAGCTCTTCACCCGCATGGAGCAATGTGTCGATCCCCTCGTGCGGGGTGAGGCTGCCGACCGTGCCCACGACGAACTCGTCCGGCGCGATACCGAGCCGGGCCCGCACGGGCGCCCCGTCCGGCAGTGGGCCCAGGAAGTCGTCGTCCACGGCGTTGGGCACGATCAGGACCCGCTCCTCGGGCACTCCGCGGCCCACGATCTCGGCCTTCATCGCCTCGCCCAGCGTCAGCACCACATCGGCCTCACGCATGCAGAACGTCTCCAGGGCGCGCCGCGCCCGGTACGTCTCGTCGTCCCGGCTGCGGCCCGGTGCCTGTGTCAGCCACGTCTCCTCCAGGAAGCCCCGCACCTCGTAGACCACCGGCAGCCCGAAGGTCTCCCGCAGGGCGAGCGCCACGCGCCCGTTGCCGTGGTCGGACGCGGCATGCAGTACGGCGGGCCGCAGCCGCTCCACCAGTCGGGCGGCCAGTTCGGCGTTGCGCGCCAGCGCCGCCGCCTGCCCGTACGGCAGCCACAGCGGCAGCAGCCGGTGCTGCGGCACCCCGCCCACGCACTGTGACGGGCGGGCGTCCAGCACCCCCTGGGTCACGGGGAAACCGATCCGGGTCACGACATACGGGTCCAGCCCGGCCGCCCATTGGGCCTCGGCGAGCTTCTGCGTGCGCACGGTGTAGCCGGCGTGCCGGAACGGCAGCCCGTTGGTGACCAGATGCAGCACCCGGCCCGGCACGGGGTGAAACCGGCGCCCGGTCGGCGCGGGCACCCGGGCGGCGGAGGGCGTCGCGACCGGTCCCGTGGGGCGGGCGCGTGAGGCGAGCCGCCGTTCGAGCGGCTGCAGCTCACGCCGGACGCGCCCCGGCAGCAGGCGTACGGCGAGCAGTGCCGCCCGCAGCGGGTCCTGGCGCAGTTCGCCAAGGGCTACTGAGGCGGCCAGACTGAGAGCGCGGGGGGCGTAACGGATATTGCTGTACATATCGCCAAGGTAGGTCGCCAGGGCGGCCACGGCCCGGCAGGGGCAAGCGCATGCAGCGTGCCCCGGAGGCGGAGGCAACATCAATGAACGGCTGCGTACTCCATGTGGTCGGCACCCGGCCCAACTTCGTCAAGGCCGCGCCCGTCGTCGCCGCCCTCGGCGCGGCGGGCTGCGACCAGGTGCTCGTCCACACCGGACAGCACTACGACGAGCGGATGTCGGACATCTTCTTCCGGCAACTGGGCCTGCCCGAACCCGACACCGACCTCGGCGTCGGCTCCGGCAGCCACGCCCGGCAGATCGCCGACCTGCTGGTGGCCCTGGAGGCCGAACTGACGGCCCGAGCACCCGCGCTGGTCGCCGTGTACGGCGATGTGAACTCGACGCTGGCCGCCGCGCTCGTCGCCGCCAGGCTGGGCGTCCCGGTGGCGCACGTCGAGGCCGGGCTGCGCAGCTTCGACATGACGATGCCGGAGGAGGCCAACCGGCGTCTGGTCGACCAGCTGGCGGAGCTGTTGTTCGTCACCAGCCCCGAGGCCGTCGGCCACCTCGCCCGCGAGGGGATCGCCGCCGAGCGGGTGCACTTCGTCGGCAACCCGATGATCGACACCCTGCTCACCCATATGGAGCACTTCGACCCGGTGGCCGCCCGTGCCGCCCACCGACTGCCCGAGCGCTACGGCGTCGTCACCCTGCACCGGCCCGCCAACGTCGACGACCCGCAGGCCGCCCGGGCCGCCGCCCGCGTCCTGGCCGAGGCCGCCCGCCATCTCGACCTGGCCGTACCGCTGCACCCGCGCGGCCGGGCGGCCCTGAGCGCGGCGGGCCTCGCGGACGCACCGGGCGTCCACCTCCTCGACCCGCTCGGCTACGTCGAGTTCATGAGCCTCGTACGTGGAGCCGCCGTGGTGATCACCGACTCGGGCGGCGTACAGGAGGAGACGACCGTGTTGGGTGTGCCGTGCCTGACCCTGCGCACGACGACCGAACGCCCGGTCACGGTGACCCACGGCACCAACCGGCTCGTCACCCATGGGGAGTTGGTGCCGGTGCTGCGCAAGCTGCTGGACGGCGGGGGAGCGGCGTCCGCGGAGGGACCGCCCCTGTGGGACGGCCGGGCGGGCGGCCGGATCGCCCGGGTCATCACCGCGTGGCTGGAGCGCCATGGCTGACGACACGCGGACCGGGGTCGCCGAGCGGACGCCTCAGGCCTACTGGGACACCCGCCACGCCGACCACGACGACCTGGCCTCCGGCGGGCACATCGGGCTCGACCGGCCGGGCAACGAGATCTTCTACGCCCAGCGGCTCGGCACGCTGCTCTCCCTCATCGGCGACCTGTCCAGCCCCGCCGCCCCGCTGTTCGTCCTCGACGCCGGCTGTGGCAAGGGGTACTTCGCCCGCGCCCTGGCCCGCTGCGGCCATCGGGTCGACGCCTTCGACATCAGCCCGGCCGCCGTCGAGCACGCCCGCGCCGAGGCCGGCGGCCCGCGCTACGCCGTCGCCGCGCTCGACGAGTGGCGCAGCCCGTGGCCGTACGACATCGTGGTCTGCGTGGACGTCCTGTTCCATGTACTGGACGACCAGGCGTGGGCGGCCGGTCTGCGCAACATGGCCTCCCTCATCCGCGTGACCGGCCGCCTGATCGCCACCGACATCGTCACCGATATCGCCGCCGACGAGGCCACCGCCGAGCGCACGACCCACGGCGCCCGCATCGTGCACCGCCCGATCGCCGCCTACCGCGCCGAACTCGAGCCGCTCGGCCTGCGGCACACCCTCTCCAGGCCGTACGGCTTCCGGGAGAACCGGGTCGGCTTCCACGTCTTCACGAGGATCCGCTGATGCGCCTGACCGACCTGCTCCATCCGCACCTCGACGGCGTCACGACCGTGGTGGACGCGACCCGCGGCGGCCTGAGCCTGGAGCCCTACCTGCACCTGCCGCCGGGCGTCGCCCTGCGCGAGGACGACGAACAGCCCGTCGCCGAGGGGGAGTTGGCCCTCCTCTCGTACGGGCCCGACGCCGAGCTGCACGGAAGCGAGGACGCCTGTCGTGCCGTACTGGCACGCATGCGGCCCGGGGCGCGCGGGCTGATCGTGCTCGGTCACCGCGCATCCGAGCTCCCCTACCACCGGCTGCTCGACCATCTCGTGGCCCACCGCTGCCAGGTCCTGCGCGCGGCACCCCTCGACTACGTCCATCTGCACGCGGGCGCGGTCATCGCGCGCACCGACGAGCTCCTGCCGCCGCACGACTTCTTCGGCCGGCCCGTCCCCGCCGACGGCCACGCCACGGCGCTGCGGATCGCCGACGAGTACGTCTTCGCCGACCTCGCCTCCCGGTCCCTGCGCGCCCGGGTGCTGGATCTGGAACGGACCGTCGAGGAGGCGGAACGCACCCGGGGTGCGGCCGGGCAGGACGGGCTCGCCGAGCGGCTCGCCGCCGCCGTACGGGAGAAGGATCAGCTCGCCGCCGCGCTGCGGGCCGCCCGGGACCGGGTCGAGGTGCTGCGGGCGCGCGTGGCCATGCTGGAGGGCTCGACCTCGCTGCGGGTGGGAAAGGCGCTGGTGACGGCCGCGCGCTCGCCGAAGCGGGGCGCGGTCAGGCTGCCGGGGGAGTTGTACGGACTGTGGCGCGGGCGGCGGCGCTCGGCCGGGCCGGTGTCCGGGAGTGCGCCGAAGGACGGGGTCGCCGAGCCGGACGCGCCCATGGACGGCCGTTTCCACCTCGCCCATCGCGCCCTGACGGTGGCACCCCGCGACCGCCTCGTCGTCGCCGGTGTCCTCACCCCCGCCACCGCTGAGGACTTCGCGGCGGACGTGGTCGTGAACCGGTTGCTGCCGCACGACGGACGGCTGCTCGTGCAGCGCACCGACCCGGATGTGCTCGTCGTGCAGCTGAGCGCCTGCACGGGCGACGGTCCCTGGTCGCTCACCGGCACCGGGCTCGCCCCGGATCTGGACCGCACGCTCGCCGAACTGCTCGCCGAGACAAGGGCGTTGGGGCGGTCGGCCGTGCTGTGGCGGGACGGTCCCCCGTCCGCCGCGCCGGGGCTCGCCCGGCTCGCCTGGGACTCCGTCGTCGACGCGGACACCGGAGTACGGCTCGGCCGGCTCGACCCGGTCGCGGAAGGGCGGGAGCGGCTGCGCGAGCTGTTCCGGGCGGACAGCACACGGGTACGGCTCTCCCGGCTGGCGCGCCTGGCCGGGGCCCCGGATCCACTGGACGAGCGGCGCGTCGCCGTCCTCGCCGCGCCCCGGGACCGCACCGACGTCGCCCGCCTCGTCGGGCAGGTGCTCGGCCAGCTGCACCGCCCGGTCGAGGTCGTCGTACCCGACCCGGCGGGACTCGACGAACTCACCGCCGCCGGAGTGACCGTGCGCCGAGGGCAGCCCCTGGCGCCCTGGGTCGCCGACTGGACGGACCTCACCGAGGACCGGCCGGACACCCTGCTGCTCGATCTGATGTGCGCCCAGGAGTACTCCGGCGCCGACGCGGTGGGCCACACGCCGACCGCCGACGACTACGTGTTCGTACCGTCGCTTCGACCACTGCTGGTACGCCGGTCACTGCACATGTCCGGTACGGGGCCTGGACGTTGGGCCGGTCAGGGACACCGTCTGTTCGCCGTGCGCGGGAAGGAGCCGTCATGAGCCGTACGCTGCGGGCGCTCGTCTACGGCGACGTGGACCTCAACCTCATCGACGGCTCCGCCGTGTGGGCGCAGTCGACGGTGCAGGCCCTGTCCCGGGCGGGCTGCGACAGCCGACTCGTCCTCAAGTCCCCGGTCCGGACGGGCCGGTTGACCGATCCGCTGGCCGAGCTGCCCGGAGTCACCCTGGTGCACCCGCACGAGGAGCGGCTGCTGCCGGGCCTCGCCGACCGGCCCATGTCGCCGGTACAGGCCGCGCAGGTGCTCACCCGGCTCGACGAGGACGAACCCTGCGACCTGCTGGTGCTGCGCGGCCGGCGGCTGGTCACGCGGATCGTGGCCGACGGACGGTTCGACGGGCGGATCTGGGCCTACCTCACCGACATCCCGCAATCTGCCGCCGAGATGACCGAGGCGGCCCGCGCGGAACTCGCCCTCATCGCCGAGGCCTCGCAGCGACTCCTGTGCCAGACCGAGGAGTTGCGCTGCTTCCTGGAGACCTGGGTGCCCGAAGCCTGCGGCAAGTGCGTGCTCAGCCCCCCTGCGGTGCCCGAGCCCGGATTCCCGCTGCCGGACCGGGACGGGCCGCACGATCCGCTGCGGCTCGTCTACACCGGCAAGTTCGCACCCCGCTGGAACACCCTGCCCATGACCCGGCTGCCGGAGCTGCTCGCCGAGCGAGGCGTCCCCGCCGAACTGCACACCGTCGGCGACAAGATCCACGACGACGCCGCCCACCCCGACTTCCAGGCCGACATGGCGCGGGCCCTGGCCGGCACCCGGGGCGTCCACCACCACGGCGGACAGCCGCGCGAGGAGGCCATGCACATCGCCGCGGACTGCGACGTGGGCCTCGGCTGGCGCGACCCGGAGCTCGACTCCAGCCTCGAACTGTCCACCAAAGTCCTGGAGTTCGGGGCGCTGGGCCTGCCCGTGGTCCTCAACCGCACCCCGGCGCACGAGGCGTTGCTCGGCACCGACTATCCGCTCTTCGTGCCCGGACGCGCCGGACTCGACGACGCCGCCGAAGCCGTCGCGCGGGTCGCGCGCGAGCCGGAGGCGCGGCGCCTCGCGGCCGACCGCTGCCGCGAGGCCGCCCGCCACCACACCCTCGACGGAGCGGCCGCCCGCTGGCGCGCCCACCTCGACCGGGCCTTCCCGACCGCACCCACCGAGGTGACCGCCCGCAGCCGACCCCTGCGCGTGGGAGTCGCCGGCCACGACCTGAAGTTCCTCACCCGGCTGCTCGACCACTTCCGCTCGCTGCCCGGTCTGGAGGTACGGGTGGACGCCTGGTCGGCACTGTCCCGCCATGACCCGGACGCGAGCCGTGAGCTCGCCGACTGGGCGGACGTGGTGGTCGTCGAGTGGTGCGGTCCGGCCGCCGTCTGGTACAGCCGCCACAAGCGGCGCGGCAGCCGGCTCGTCGTACGGCTGCACCGCTTCGAACTGGACGCCCCCTGGCCCCAGCAGGTCGACATCGACGCCGTCGACCGGGTGGTGTGCGTCAGCCCGTACTACGCCCGCCGCACCCGCGAGCACACCGGCTGGCCCGCCTCCAAGGTCGTGGTCGTCCCCAACTGGGTCGACACCGACCAGCTCGACCGCCCGAAGGCACCGGGCGCCCACCACCGCCTCGGCATGATCGGCATCGCCCCCAGCCGCAAACGCCTCGACCTCGGCCTCGACGTACTGGAGGCGCTGCGCGCCCGGGACCGGCGCTGGCACCTGTCGGTCAAGTCCAAGCCGCCCTGGGAGTACTGGTGGATCTGGAACAAGCCCGAGGAACGTGCGCACTACGACGCCGTACTGCGCCGTATGCAGACCTCGCCGCTCCTCGAAGGTGCCGTCGTCTTCGACACGTTCGGGCCGGACGTGGCGGGCTGGCTGCGGCGGGTCGGGCATGTGCTGTCCACCAGCGACGACGAGAGCTTCCACCTCGCGCCCGCCGAGGGGATGGCCTCCGGCGCCGTGCCCGCACTGCTGCCGTGGCCCGGGGCGGACGAGATCTACGACCGACGGTGGATCCACGACAGCCCCGAGGCGATGGCCGAGGCGATCGCCGAGCTCGGGGAGGACGGCTGGCGCTCCGCCGCCGAGCTGGCCCGCACCCAGGTACGCGAGGGCTTTTCCCTGGACCGGGTCGCCGAGACCTGGACGGAGCTGCTCGTGACGGGATGATGCCCGAGTCCCCGGAGCCTTCGCGGCGTCCGGGGACTCGGGAGTTCGTGCAGGATCAGCGCCGGATCAGGCCGTCACCGTCTCCGGCTGCGCGGCCTTGCGGGCCGTGTGCTCGCCGAGCTGCTCCGTCGGGATCTTGGCGGTCTCGCGGGCCGAGAAGGCGGCCACCACCGGCGGCACACACAGGGCGGCCGTGAACAGGGCCACCGCGGACCAGTCGTCGCCGTTCGGGCCGGCGATCTGCGCGGCGAACGTGACCGCGAACCCGGCGACCGCGAAGCCGATCTGGGTGCCGATGGCCATGCCGGACAGGCGGACCCGGGTGGAGAACATCTCGCCGTAGAAGGAGGGCCACACGCCGTTCGCGGCGCTGTAGACCACGCCGAAGGTGACGATGCCCAGCAGCAGGGTCAGCGGGTAGGAGCCGGTCGAGATCGACCACAGGTAGAGGAACATCATCACCGCGCTGCCTGCCGCGCCGATCAGGTACACCGGGCGGCGGCCGATGCGGTCCGACAGCGTGGCCCACAGGGGGATCGCGGCGAGCGCGACCAGGTTGGCGAGAGCGCCCACCCACAGCATGGAGGACCTGCTCATCCCGACCGAGTCACTCGTGGCGTACGACAGCGCCCACACCGTGAAGATCGTGCTGACCGAGGCGACCAGCGCACCGGCGATCACCCGCAGCACATCCGCCCAGTGCTCCCGCATCAGCACCGCGAGCGGCATCTTGGCGACGCCCTCGCTCGCGGCCTGCTGCTCGAAGGCCGGCGTCTCGTCCAGCTTGCGGCGGATGACATAGCCGACGACGGCGACCGCGATGCTCATCCAGAACGGAACCCGCCATCCCCACGACAGCAGCTGCTCCTCCGGCAGCGCGGCGACCGGGATGAAGACCAGGGTGGCCAGCAGCTGCCCGCCCTGTGTGCCGCTCAGCGTGAAGCTGGTGAAGAAGCCACGCCGGTGCGGTGGCGCGTGTTCCAGGGTCATCGAGTTGGCGCTGGCCTGCTCGCCGGCCGCCGAGATGCCCTGCAGCACCCGGCACAGCACCAGCAGCACGGGTGCCAGGGTGCCGACCTGGTCGCGGGTCGGCAGACAGCCGATCAGGAACGTCGACACGCCCATCAGGATCAGCGTGAAGACCATGATCTTCTTACGGCCCAGCCGGTCGCCGAAGTGGCCGAGGAACAGCGCGCCGACCGGCCGCGCGGCATACGCGACACCGAACGTGGCCAGCGACAGCAGGGTGGCGGTCGCCGGGTCGGACTCGTCGAAGAAGACCTCGGGGAAGATCAGCGCGGCGGCGCTGCCGTAGATGAAGAAGTCGTAGTACTCCAGGGCGCTGCCGATCCAGGCAGCCATGGCCGCTTTCTTCGGCTGGCCGGCGGGGGTGTCGGGGACGGACACAGGGGTGCTCCTTCGAGGGAACTCCACCTTACGGGGAGTGAGTGCTGAGGAGAGGTGCCGGATCCCTGGGGTGACGGGTCGGCCGCACCGGGAGCTACCCGGTTAATTAACCCACTGGATAGTTAGTAGCGGATGGCTACGGATGTTGCGCCGACGTTTCCCGGCTGTCAAGAGGTCGTGCCGAAGGATCTTGGGGGAGCGGTGTCCGGGTCAGGCCTCGGCTCGCGGTGCCGTCAGGTACGCGATCACCATGTCGCCGAGCATCGCGCGGTAGTGCTCGCGCTGGGCCGGATCCACCAGGTCGCGGCCGAACAGGGCGCCGAAGGTGTGCCGGTTGGCGACCCGGAAGAAGCAGAAGGAGCTGATCATCGCGTGCAGGTCGACGGCGTCGACGTCGGCCGTGAACAGGCCGGACTGCTGCCCCGACTCCAGGATCCGGCGGATCACGTCCAGCGCCGGAGAGCCGATCTTGCCGAGCTTCTCGGAGGCGGCGATGTGCTCGGCCCCGTGGATGTTCTCGATGCTGACCAGGCGGATGAAGTCCGGGTGCTGCTCGTGGTGGTCGAAGGTCAGCTCGGCCAGGCGGCGGATGGCCGCGACCGGGTCCAGGTGCTCGACGTCGAGCTGCTGCTCGGCCTCCCGGATCACGCCGTACGCGCGCTCCAGCACGGCCGTGAACAGCTGCTCCTTGCCGCCGAAGTAGTAGTAGATCATCCGCTTCGTGGTGCGGGTGCGGGCGGCGATGTCGTCGACCCGGGCGCCGGCGAAGCCGACCCGGGCGAACTCCTGCGTCGCGACGTCGAGGATCTCGGCCTGGGTGCGGGCGGCGTCACGGATCCGCCCGTTGGGTCGTGCCGGTTCGTCGACGCTGGTCATCGGGTTCCTTCGGCGAGGGGCGAGCGCGCCCCCGGTGGCTTGCTCGCGTGCCGGTGATTGTAGAAGGCCGCTCGCATCGCGTGCGGGGCCAGGCCTTCCCAAGCGCCCGCTCCCCCTGCTATGACTAACTCACCAGTTCGTACATTAGTGAGCCGCTCAGGAGGTCCCCCGGTGGCCAAGGACGCCAAGGACTCGTATCTCGTCGGGCTGATCGGTTCCGGCATCGGCCCGTCGCTCAGCCCGGCTCTGCACGAGCGGGAAGCCGACCGGCAGGGTCTGCGCTATCTGTACCGGCTCATCGACATCGATGCGCTCGGCGTTCCCCCCGAGGCGGTGGGCGACCTGCTGCGCGCCGCCCGTGACCTGGGCTTCGACGGGCTCAACATCACGCACCCGTGCAAGCAGCTCGTCATCGAGCACCTGGACGCGCTCGCCCCGCAGGCCGAGGCGCTGGGCGCGGTCAACACCGTCGTCTTCGAGGGCGGCCGGGCCGTCGGCCACAACACGGACGTCACCGGCTTCGCCGCATCCTTCGCGCGCGGACTGCCCGACGTGCCGCTGGAGCGGGTCGTGCAGCTGGGCGCCGGGGGCGCGGGAGCGGCCGTCGCACACGCCATGCTGACGCTCGGCGCCGAGCGGGTCACCGTGGTCGACGCACTGGCCGACCGGGCCGCCGGTCTCGCCGCCTCCCTGAACCGGCACTTCGGCGCCGGCCGCGCGGCCGGCGCCGCTCTCGACGCACTGCCCGTACAGCTGAGCCACGCCGACGGCCTCGTGCACGCCACCCCCACCGGTATGGCCGCCCATCCCGGCCTGCCCCTCCCGGCCGAGCTGCTCCACCCGGGGCTGTGGGTCGCCGAGGTCGTCTACCGCCCGCTGGAGACAGAGCTGCTTCGCACCGCCCGCGCCCTGGGCTGCGCCACCCTCGACGGCGGCGGCATGGCGGTCTTCCAGGCGGCGGACGCGTTCCGCCTGTTCACCGGGCGCGAGCCCGACAGCGCGCGGATGCTCGCGGACATCGCCGAACTGGCGGGTCCCGTAGGAACCCCGAGGTAGGACAGCCAAGGACAGGTAGGAAGAGGTATCGGCATGCGTACGTCCATCGCCACCGTCTCCCTCAGTGGCTCCCTCACCGAGAAACTCACGGCCGCTTCCCGGGCCGGTTTCGACGGTGTGGAGATCTTCGAGAACGACCTGCTGGCCAGCCCCCTCACCCCCGAGGAGATCCGCGGCCGGTGCGCCGACCTCGGCCTCACCATCGACCTCTACCAGCCGATGCGGGACATCGAGGCCGTGCCCGCCGAGGAGTTCGCCTGCAATCTGCGCCGCGCCCGGCACAAGTTCGAGCTGATGCGGCGGCTGGGCGCCGACACCGTCCTCGTCTGCTCCAGCGTCCACCCACTGGCCGTCGACGACGACGCACTCGCCGCCGAGCACCTGTCCCAACTTGCCGACCTCGCCCAGGACTTCGGCATCCGCGTCGCCTACGAGGCGCTCGCCTGGGGACGGCACGTCAGCACGTACGACCACTCCTGGCGCATCGTCGAGGCCGTCGGCCACCCGGCGCTCGGCACCTGTCTGGACAGCTTCCACATCCTCTCCCGCGGCTCCGATCCCAAGGGCATCGAGAACATCCCCGGCGAGAAGATCTTCTTCCTCCAGCTCGCCGACGCCCCGCTGCTCGCCATGGACGTCCTGCAGTGGAGCCGCCACTACCGCTGCTTCCCCGGGCAGGGCGGCTTCGACGTCGCCGGACTGGTGCGTCACGTCCTGCACACGGGGTACGACGGCCCACTCTCCCTCGAAATCTTCAACGACGTCTTCCGCCAGGCCGAGGCCGGCCCGACGGCCGTGGACGCCCACCGCTCCCTGCTGGTCCTGAAGGAGACGGTCGGCCTGGCCACCCCGCCCGCCCCCGTCGTCCCCACCGGCGTCGCCTTCGCCGAACTGGTCACCCCCGACGCCGAACCGGTCTCGGCCGTACTCGGCGCCCTCGGCTTCGCCCGCACCGCACGGCACCGCAGCAAGCCGGTCGACCTCTGGGAGCTGGGCGAGGCCCGCGTCCTGGTGAACACCGCAGGCTCGGCCCGCCGCGACGGCACCGGACTCGCCGCCATCGGCCTGGAGTCACCGGACCCGGCCGGAGCGGCCCGCCGAGCCGAGGCCCTCCTCGCCCCCCTCCTGCCCCGCCGACGCGCCCCGGAGGACGCCCCGCTGGACGCGGTCGCGGCACCCGACGGCACGGAACTCTTCTTCTGCGCGACGGACCGCCCCGAACTGCCCAACTGGCGCGCCGACTTCGTGGAGGTCGAGCACGAGGCAGGGCCCGCGGGCATGCACCGCGTCGACCATCTCGCCCTCGTCCAGCCCTGGCACCACTACGACGAGGCGACCCTCTTCCACCGCAGCGTCCTCGGTCTGCACGCCCAGGAGAGCGTCGACGTCGCCGACCCGTACGGCCTGATGCGCAGCCGCGCCGTCACCAACCCCGACGGCAGTGTCCGTATCGCCCTGAGCGTCGGCGCGGCGCCGACCGACGACACCGTGCACGCCCAGCACATCGCGCTGGCCACGGACGACGTGGTCGCCGCGGCCCGGAGCTACCGGGAGGCGGGCGGGCGTCTGCTGCCGATCCCCGCCAACTACTACGACGACCTGGGGGCTCGGTACGAGTTCGCGGACGGCGAGCTGGAGACGTACCGCGAACTGGGCATCCTCTACGACCGTGACGCGCACGGCGAGTTCCGGCACTGCTACACGGTGACGGTCGGCCGCGTCTTCTTCGAACTCGTGCAGCGCGACGGCTACCGGGGCTACGGCGCCCAGAACGCGCCGGTGCGGCTGGCCGCCCAGCACGTTCTCAGGCCCGGCCGGTGAACCGGCCTACTGGCGGCTGACGGTGCGGGTCACGCCGGCGATGACCGTCGTGGCCAGGATCCAGCCGGTGAGGACGAGGACGTACGACAGCCACTGCTGCCCGCCCTGCGGGGCGAACGCCTGCTCCTGTCCGAAGGAGATCACCGGCAGCAGCAGGTCGAGGGTGTAGAAGAGCGGGTTGAAGTGCGGTGCCTCGTCGGCTTTCAGGGCTGGGGGCGCGTCCAGCGCGAACGCGACCGAGCCGACGGCGAGCAGGGACAGCAGCCAGCCCAAAGCCCGCATCGGCCGGAAACCGTAGCCGACGGTGGCGTCCTGGACGTGGCCCCAAAGGCGGCCGTACCAGGCCAGGGTCGTACGGTGGCGGCGCTGCTTGGCGAGCTGGACGAGGCGGGCCGCGTGGTCGTCGCCGGTGCGGCGGTAAGCGGCGGTCAACTGCTCGTATCCGTGCGGGTCGAACGTGTCCTCGTCCCGCTCCAGCATGGGCAGCCGGCGCTCCGGCGGCTCGTGCGGGGTCAGGGACGTGTAGGTGAGGTCGAGCAGGCGGACCTGGTCCGGCAGCATCTCCGGCTCCAGGTTGAGGTGTTCTATCTGGGAGCGGCGCAGATTGAGCCTGCCCTCGATCGGCGGGCCCTTGCGCAGCCACACCTCGCCGATGACACAGCTGCTCGCCCGCATCGCGGTGCCGCCGGGGTTGGAGAGCCTGCTGTACAGCAGGTCGAGCCGACCGGGTATGCGGGCGCCGCGCATGTCGATGCGGCCATGGGCGCGCAGCCGTCTGCCGAGCACGTTGGTGCCCACTTCGAGGGCCTCCGCGTCGATGACGTTGCCGCCGGGGTTGTGCAGCTCCGCGTCCTCCAGGTCGAGCGAGCCCGCCACGGTGGCGCCGTCCAGCCGGATCCGCCCCCGTGTGCGCAGGTGATGCGCGCACAGGTCGTCGTCGACGGACACCTGGTTGAGCTGGAGGGCGGTCTGCGCGGTGTCGCCGACGGTGATCTCCGCCTGATCGAGGAAGAGGGCGCCCGCGATCTGAGCGCCGTCGACGCGGACGGCCCCGTCGAACCGGCAGCGTGTCAGCCGCAGGCTGCCGTCGATCCGGGCACGCGTCACCGAGAGGCCGGGCAGCTCGGAATCCCGCAGGCTGACGTAGCGCAGCTGGGCACCGACGAAGTCCGGCGCGTGCTCGAAGCGGCAGTGGGTGAGATGGATGACGCTGTCGACCGTCGCATACCTCAGGTCCAGCGGACCGGTGATGCGCGCGCCTCTGACCTTGAGGGCCGCGATCTCCCCGGGTTCCCTGGGGCCGTTGAGCAACAAGGTCCGCAACACCCCGGCACGAAGGGTACGTTCGGGTGCCCCTTCCGGTTCGGTGCCCTCACGAAAGTCCACCTCCGTGGCCGTGGCGAAGGCCTGCCACACCCGCAGTTCGGCCGGCGTCAGATCGTTGATCTCCATCAGCCGGGACTCTGACGCCGGCCGCCGAACCTGTCAACTCGAGGGTGCTGCCTACAGCCTGGTGTTCAACGCCGCGATCACGGGTCGGCCGTGCTCCGTCGACAGACGGCTCACCGTGCCCGTCGCCAGCTGGAACAGCCGCCCGTCCGCCGGTGCCAGCCCCAGCCGGCGGGCCATCACGACGCGCAGGAAGTGCCCGTGGGCCACGAGGATCACATCGCCGTCGAGCAGCGCCACGTCCACTCGGGCGAGCACCCGGTCGGCACGCGCCCCCACGTCGGCCGGTGACTCGCCGGGGTGACCGTCCGGTCCGGGCGGCACTCCGTCGGTCCACAGGTACCAGTCGGGGCGGGAGCGGTGGATGTCGACGGTGGTGACGCCCTCGTAGCCGCCGTAGTCCCACTCGTGCAGGTCCGGTTCCGGTACGGCCCCGCTCACGCCCGCCAGTTCGGCGGTGCGCACGGCCCGGCTCAGCGGGCTGGTGAGCGCCAGGGAGAAGGTCCGGCCGGACAGGAGCGGCGCAAGGGACTTGGCCTGTTCCTCGCCGTCCTGGGTGAGGGGCAGGTCGGTCCAGCTGGTGTGCTGTCCCGACCTGCTCCACTCCGTCTCACCGTGGCGGACCAGCAGGAGATCCCCCACGGCGGGCTACTCCTTCGACTCGACGGCGTGGCCGCCGAACTGGTTGCGCAGCGCCGCGATCATCTTCATCTGCGGGGAGTCGTCCTGGCGGGACGCGAACCGCGCGAAGAGCGAGGCCGTGATCGCGGGCAGCGGTACGGCGTTGTCGATGGCCGCCTCGACGGTCCACCGGCCCTCACCGGAGTCCTCCGCGTAGCCGCGCAGCTTCTGCAGGTGCTCGTCCTCGTCGAGGGCGTTCACCGCGAGGTCCAGCAGCCAGGACCGGATGACCGTGCCCTCCTGCCAGGAGCGGAAGACCTCGCGGACGTTGTCCACCGAGTTGACCTTCTCCAGCAGCTCCCAGCCCTCGGCGTAGGCCTGCATCATGGCGTACTCGATGCCGTTGTGGACCATCTTCGAGAAGTGCCCGGCGCCGACCCGGCCGGCGTGGACATAGCCGTAGGGGCCCTCCGGCTTGAGCGCCTCGAAGATCGGCTTCAGGCGCTCCACGTGCTCCTTGTCGCCGCCGACCATCAGCGCGTAGCCGTTCTGCAGGCCCCACACGCCGCCGGAGACGCCCGCGTCGACGAAGCCGATGCCCTTGATGCCGAGTTCGGCAGCGTGCTTCTCGTCGTCCGTCCAACGGGAGTTGCCGCCGTCGACCACCGTGTCGCCCGGGGACAGCAGGTCCTTGAGCTCGTCGATGACGGTCTGGGTGGCGGTTCCGGCCGGGACCATCACCCAGACCGTGCGCGGCGCGTCGAGCTGCTGCACCAGTGCTTCGAGGCTCTTGACGTCGGAGACCTCGGGGTTGCGGTCGTAGCCGATGACGGTGTGGCCGGCGCGGCGGATCCGCTCGCGCATGTTGCCGCCCATCTTGCCGAGGCCGATGAGGCCCAACTGCATGGCTGTCATGTCAGTTCACTTCCTTGAGTTCACGGTAGGCGGCCACGAGAGCGGCGGTGGAGGCATCGAGACCAGGGACGTCAGCGCCCTCGGTCAGCGCGGGCTCGACCCGCTTGGCGAGGACCTTGCCCAGCTCCACGCCCCACTGGTCGAAGGAGTCGATGTTCCAGACGGCGCCCTGGACGAACACCTTGTGCTCGTAGAGAGCGACCAGCTGGCCGAGGACCGACGGGGTCAGCTCGGGGGCGAGGATCGTGGTCGTGGGGTGGTTGCCCTGGAATGTGCGGTGGGCTACCTGATGCTCCGGGACACCCTCCGCGCGCACCTCGTCCGCCGTCTTGCCGAAGGCGAGCGCCTGGCCCTGGGCGAAGAGGTTCGCCATCAACAGGTCGTGCTGCGCCTTGAGTTCGTCACTGAGCTCGGCGACCGGCCGGGCGAAGCCGATCAGGTCGGCCGGGATCAGCCGGGTGCCCTGGTGGATCAACTGGTAGTAGGCGTGCTGCCCGTTGGTGCCGGGCGTGCCCCACACCACCGGACCGGTCTCCCAGCCCACGACATGGCCGTCACGGTCCACCGACTTGCCGTTGGACTCCATGTCCAGCTGCTGCAGATACGCCGTGAACTTCGACAGGTAGTGCGAGTACGGCAGCACGGCATGCGACTCGGCGCCGAAGAAATTGCCGTACCAGATGCCCAACAGGCCCAGAAGCAGCGGGGCGTTGGACTCGGCGGGTGCGTTCTTGAAGTGCTCGTCGACGGTGTGGAAGCCGTCGAGCATCTCCCGGAAGCGGTCCGGGCCGATGGCGATCATCAGGGAGAGGCCGATCGCCGAGTCGTAGGAGTAGCGGCCGCCGACCCAGTCCCAGAACTCGAACATGTTGTCCGGGTCGATGCCGAAGTCCGTCACCTTCTCGGCGTTGGTCGACAGCGCCACGAAGTGCTTGGCGACCGCCTTGTCCTCGCCGCCGAGCCCGGCCAGCAGCCAGGAACGGGCCGAGGTGGCGTTGGTGATCGTCTCGATCGTGGTGAACGTCTTGGACGCGACGATGAACAGCGTCTCCGCCGGGTCCAGGTCCCGCACCGCCTCGTGCAGGTCGGCCCCGTCGACGTTGGAGACGAACCGGAACGTCAACTCCCGTGCCGTGAACGGGCGAAGAGCCTCGTACGCCATGGCGGGACCGAGGTCGGAGCCGCCGATGCCGATGTTGACGACATTGCGGATACGGCGGCCCGTGTGGCCGGTCCACTCGCCGGAGCGGACGCGGTCCGCGAACGCGCTCATCTTGTCGAGCACCGCGTGCACGGCGGGTACGACGTTCTCGCCGTCGACCTCGATCACCGCGTCGGCCGGGGCACGCAGGGCGGTGTGCAGTACCGCCCGGTCCTCGGTGACGTTGATCTTCTCGCCCCGGAACATGGCGTCCCGCAGACCGAACACATCGGTGGCGGTGGCCAGTTCCTGGAGCAGGGCGAGCGTCTCGTCGTTGATCAGGTGCTTGGAGTAGTCGATGCGCAGATCGCCGACGCGCACGACGTAACGCTGCGCGCGGGCGGGATCGGCCGCGAACAGCT
Source organism: Streptomyces cyaneus (assembly GCF_004028635.1). Classification (GTDB taxonomy): domain Bacteria; phylum Actinomycetota; class Actinomycetes; order Streptomycetales; family Streptomycetaceae; genus Streptomyces; species Streptomyces cyaneus. Next base: position 445,636 of record NZ_RQJW01000008.1, read on the forward strand.
CACGCAGCCGCGGGCGCTGCAGCGTGTCCGCGCGGTGATCCTCCAGCGCCACCCACTCGGGGCGCCGGGTGAGCCGGGGGGAGTCGGACAGCGAGTCAGACATGGTCGGGGGTCTCCTTGGTGCCCTCGCCCCGCAGGGCGATGGCGTACATCTCGTCCGCGTCGAGGCGCCTGAGCTCCTCGGCGATGAGTTCGGAGGTGGTGCGGACCTTCAGCGCGAGGGTGCGCGACGGCTGGCCCGGCAGGGACAGCGTGGCCAGCGGGCCCTCGGGGCGGTCGATGACGATCTCGCCGTTGTCGGTGCCGAGCCGTACGCCGGTGACGACCGGTCCGGCGGTGACGACCCGCTCGGCCGTGACGTGGAGGCGGGCCTCCAGCCAGCGGGCCAGCAGCTCGGCGGCCGGGTTGTCGGCCTCGGCCTCCACGGCCGCCGAGATGATCGGCACCCGGGCCTGGTCCAGGGCCGCGGCGAGCATCGAGCGCCACGGGGTGAGCCGGGTCCAGGCGAGGTCGGTGTCGCCGGGCGCGTAGGAGCGGGCGCGCAGCTCCAGGTCCGCCAGTGGGGTCTCGGTGGTGTACAGATCGGTGATCCGGCGCTGGGCCAGCGCCCCCAGCGGATCCTTCGCGGGGTTCTCCGGCGCCTCCACCGGCCACCACACCACGACCGGCGCGTCCGGCAGCAGCAGGGGCAGCACCACCGAGTCGGCGTGCTCGGACACCTCGCCGTACATACGCAGCACGACCGTCTCGCCGGTACCGGCGTCGGCGCCCACCCGGACCTCGGCGTCGAGGTGGGAGCGGGTGCGGTCGCGCGGGGTCCGGGCGTGCCGCTTGATCACGACCAGGGTGCGCGCGGGGTGCTCGTGCGAGGCCTCCTCCGCCGCCTTGATCGAGTCGTAGGCGTTCTCCTCGTCCGTGACGATCACCATCGTCAGGACCATGCCCACGGCCGGCGTGCCGATCGCTCGGCGGCCCTGCACCAGCGCCTTGTTGATCTTGCTTGCCGTGGTGTCGGTCAGGTCGATCTTCATGGCCTGCGCCAGCTCCGTCCGTCTCGTGCGAGCATCTCGTCGGCTTCCTCGGGTCCCCAGCTCCCGGACGCGTACTGCGCCGGCTTGCCGTGGGTGTCCCAGTACTCCTCGATCGGGTCGAGGATCTTCCAGGACTCTTCCACTTCCTGGTGACGGGGGAACAAATTGGCGTCCCCGAGGAGGACATCCAGGATGAGCCGCTCGTACGCCTCCGGGCTGGACTCCGTGAACGACTCGCCGTAGGCGAAGTCCATCGTCACGTCCCGGATCTCCATCGAGGTGCCCGGCACCTTGGAGCCGAACCGCACCGTCACGCCCTCGTCCGGCTGGACCCGGATGACGATCGCGTTCTGGCCGAGCTCCTCGGTGGCGGTGGAGTCGAACGGGGAGTGCGGCGCCCGCTGGAAGACGACCGCGATCTCGGTCACCCGCCGCCCGAGCCGCTTGCCGGTGCGCAGGTAGAACGGCACGCCCGCCCAGCGCCGGTTGTCGACGTTCAGCTTGACGGCGGCGTAGGTGTCGGTCTTCGACCGCGGGTCGATGCCGTCCTCCTGGAGGTACCCGAGCACCTGCTCGCCGCCCTGCCAGCTCGCCGCGTACTGCCCGCGCACGGTGTGCTTGCCCAGGTCCTGAGGCAGCTTCACCGCCTTGAGCACCTTCAGCTTCTCGGTGAGCAGCGACCCCGCGTCGAACGCGGCCGGCTCCTCCATGGCGGTGAGCGCCATCAGCTGGAGCAGGTGGTTCTGGATGACGTCACGGGCCGAGCCGATGCCGTCGTAGTAGCCCGCCCGGCCGCCGATGCCGATGTCCTCGGCCATCGTGATCTGTACATGGTCGACGTACGACCGGTTCCAGATCGGCTCGAACATCTGGTTCGCGAACCGCAGCGCCAGGATGTTCTGGACGGTCTCCTTGCCGAGATAGTGGTCGATCCGGAAGACCTGCTCCGGGTCGAACACGTCGTGCACGATCGCGTTCAGCTCACGGGCGCTCGCGAGGTCGCGGCCGAACGGCTTCTCGATGACCGCCCGCCGCCATGACCCCTCGGGGGCGTCCGCCAGGCCGTGCTTCTTCAGCTGCTGCACGACGTTCGGGAAGAACTTCGGCGGTACGGAGAGGTAGAAGGCGTAGTTGCCGCTGGTGCCGCGGGCCTTGTCGAGCTCGTCGACGGTGCTGCGCAGCTGCTCGAACGCTTCGTCGTCGTCGAAGGCGCCGGGGATGAACCGCATGCCCTCGGCGAGCTGCTGCCAGACCTCCTCGCGGAACTCCGTACGGGCGTGCTCGCGCACCGAGTCGTGCACGACCTGTGCGAAGTCCTGGTCCTCCCAGTCCCGGCGGGCGAACCCGACGAGGGAGAAGCCCGGCGGCAGCATGCCGCGGTTGGCGAGGTCGTACACGGCCGGCATCAGCTTCTTGCGGGACAGGTCGCCGGTGACGCCGAAGATGACGAGCCCGGACGGGCCCGCGATCCGGGGCAGACGGCGGTCGCGCGCGTCGCGCAGGGGGTTGTCCCAGTCGGGGGTCATTCTGCGTCAGCTCCCTTGCTGCCGAGCGACTTCTTGACGGCGTCCAACAGGTCCTGCCACGCCACCTCGAACTTGGCGACGCCCTCCTCCTCCAACTGGGTGACGACCTCGTCGTAAGAGATCCCCAGCGCCTCTACGGCGGCCAGGTCGGCGCGGGCCTGCGCGTAGCCGCCGGTCACCGTGTCGCCGGTGATCTCGCCGTGGTCGGCGGTGGCGTTCAGGGTGGCCTCGGGCATCGTGTTGACGGTGCCGGGCGCGACCAGCTCGTCCACGTACAGGGTGGACTTGTACGCCGGGTCCTTCACACCGGTCGAAGCCCACAGCGGGCGCTGCTTGTTGGCCTTGGCACCGGCGAGGGCGGTCCAGCGGTCACCCCCGAAGACCTCTTCATAGGCCTCGTAGGCGAGACGGGCGTTGGCGAGGGCGGCCTTGCCCTTGAGCGCGAGGGCCTGCTCCGTGCCGATCCCCGTAAGCCGCTTGTCGATCTCACTGTCGACGCGGGAGACGAAGAAGGAGGCGACGGAGTGGATGACGGAGAGGTCCAGGCCCTTCGCGGCGGCCTTCTCCAGACCGGCCAGGTAGGCGTCCATGACCTCGCGGTAGCGCTCCAGGGAGAAGATCAGCGTGACGTTGACGCTGATGCCCTGGCCGATGACCTCGGTGATGGCGGGGAGACCGGCCTTGGTCGCCGGGATCTTGATCATCACGTTGGGGCGGTCGACCAGCCAGGCGAGCTGCCTGGCCTCGGCGATGGTGGCCGCCGTGTGGTGGGCGAGCCGCGGGTCGACCTCGATGGAGACCCGGCCGTCGCGGCCGTCGGTGGCGTCGTACACGGGCCGCAGGATGTCGGCGGCGGCGCGGACGTCGGCGGTCGTCATCATGCGTACGGCCTCGTCGACCGTGACGCCTCGCACCGCGAGGTCGGCGAGCTGCTCCTCGTAGCCCTCGCCGGAGCCGATGGCGGCCTGGAAGATGGACGGGTTGGTGGTGACGCCCACGACGTTCTTGGTCTCGATCAGCTCGGCGAGGTTGCCCGACTCGATGCGCCTTCGCGACAGGTCGTCCAGCCAGATCGAGACGCCTTCGTCGGCAAGGCGCTCGAGGATTCCCGCGGTCGCGGTTGCTTCGGTGCTCACTGTGATCATCTTCCTTCTGGCGGTCGGATCAACCGCGGGCGGCGGCCAGCGATTCGCGGGCTGCGGCGGCGACGTTCTCGGGGGTGAAGCCGTACTCGGCGAACAGGGTCTTGGCGTCGGCGGAGGCACCGAAGTGCTCCAGGGAGACGATGCGTCCGGCGTCGCCCACGAACCGGTACCAGGTCAGACCGATACCGGCCTCGACGGCCACCCGCGCCTTCACGGCCGACGGCAGGACACTCTCGCGGTACTCGCGCGGCTGCTCCTCGAACCACTCCACGGACGGCATCGACACCACCCGGGTACCGATCCCGTCGGCCTCCAACCGCTCCCGCGCGGCGACGGCGAGCTGGACCTCGGAGCCGGTCGCGATGAGGATCACCTCGGGCGTCTCGCCGGAGGAGTCCTGAAGGACGTAACCACCCTTCGCCGCATCGGCGTTGACCGGCAGCGTCGGCACACCCTGGCGGGTGAGCGCGAGGCCGTGCGGGGCCGGGTTGGTGGAGTGCCGCTCGAGGATCTCGGCCCAGGCGACCGCGGTCTCGTTGGCGTCGGCGGGGCGGACGATGTTCAGGCCCGGGATGGCGCGCAGCGAGGCCAGGTGCTCGACCGGCTGGTGGGTGGGGCCGTCCTCGCCGAGGCCGATGGAGTCGTGCGTCCACACGTACGTCACCGGCAGCTGCATCAGGGCCGACATGCGTACGGCGTTGCGCATGTAGTCGGAGAACACCAGGAACGTGCCACCGTAGATGCGGGTGTTGCCGTGCAGCGCGATGCCGTTCATCTCCGCGGCCATCGAGAACTCGCGGATGCCGAAGTGGACGGTACGGCCGTAGGGGTCGGCCTCCGGCAGCGGGTTGCCCTTCGGCAGGAACGAACTCGTCTTGTCGATCGTGGTGTTGTTGGAACCGGCCAGGTCGGCCGAACCGCCCCACAGCTCGGGGACGACCGCGCCGAGCGCCTGGAGCACCTTGCCGGAGGCGGCGCGGGTGGCGACCGACTTGCCCTCCTCGAAGACGGGCAGGGTGTCCTGCCAGCCCTCCGGGAGCTGACCGGCGACGATCCGGTCGAACAGCCGGGCGCGCTCGGGGTTGGCGGAGCGCCACGTGGCGAGCTGCTTGTCCCAGGCCGCGTGCGCCTCGGCGCCCCGGTCGAGGGCACGGCGGGCGTGGGCGAGGACCTCGTCGGCGACCTCGAAGCTCTGCTCGGGGTCGAAACCGAGGATGGCCTTGGTGGCGGCGATCTCGTCGGCGCCGAGGGCGGAGCCGTGGGAGGCCTCGGTGTTCTGGGCGTTGGGGGCGGGCCAGGCGATGATCGTGCGCATCGCGATGATCGAGGGGCGCTCGGTCTCGGCCTGCGCCGCCTTGAGCGCCGCGTACAGAGCGGCCACGTCGACGTCACCGCCGAGGGCGGGCTCGATCCGCTGCACATGCCAGCCGTACGCCTCGTACCGCTTCAGCACGTCCTCGGAGAACGCGGTCGCGGTGTCGCCCTCGATGGAGATGTGGTTGTCGTCGTAGAGGAAGACGAGGTTGCCGAGCTTCTGGTGGCCGGCGAGGGAGGAGGCCTCGGCGGAGACGCCCTCCTCCAGGTCGCCGTCGGAGACGATCGCCCAGATGGTGTGGTCGAAGGGGGACTCCCCCTCGGGTGCCTCGGGGTCGAACAGACCGCGCTCGTAGCGGGCGGCCATCGCCATGCCGACGGCGTTGGCGACGCCCTGACCCAGCGGGCCGGTCGTCGTCTCGACCCCTGCCGTGTGCCCGTACTCGGGGTGACCCGGCGTCTTCGAACCCTGGGTCCGGAACGCCTTGAGGTCGTCGAGCTCCAGCTCGTACCCGGCGAGGAACAGCTGGGTGTAGAGGGTCAGCGAGGTGTGGCCGGGGGAGAGGACGAAGCGGTCACGGCCGGTCCACTCGGGGTCGGCCGGATCGTGTCGCATCACCTTCTGAAAGATCGTGTAGGCGGCCGGGGCGAGGCTCATCGCGGTGCCCGGGTGGCCGTTCCCGACCTTCTGCACGGCATCGGCCGCCAGGAGGCGGGCCGTGTCGACGGCACGCCGGTCGAGTTCGGTCCATTCGAAGCTGTCCGGTGTCTGCGTGCTCATCTTCAAAAAGTCCTCGATCGGAGCGAAGTGGCTGGTCCAACGCGTTCAAAAGTAAAAGTCTGACTTTTATGAGGGAAGGTCGGCGTGTGTCAGGCTGTGGTGAAAGTGGGACACCGCCGCCGGCGCAGCGCACGGCTGAGCATGGGCGGCGCGCAACTGAGGCGGCACGAGACGGACATGGTGGACACAAGGGTCGAAGGCGGCGACGGAGGGATCAGAACGTTCCCCTTCCCCGTCGAGCTGAGCGTCGGCGGCGTCGGCATGCAGATCGGCCCGATGGGCAGCACCGACCACACCTGGCACGCCGACGAGGCGCCGCTGGAGCGCGTGCACCGCATCGACTTCCACGTCGTGATGCTCTTCAGCCGGGGACCCGTGCGCCACATGATCGACTTCACGGAGTACGAGGCGAGCGCCGGCGACCTGCTGTGGATCCGCCCGGGCCAGGTCCACCGCTTCTCCCGGGCCGGCGACTACCGGGGCACCGTCCTCACCATGCAGCCCGGCTTCCTGCCCCGCGCCACGGTCGAGGCCACCGGCCTCTACCGCTACGACCTCCCACCCCTGCTGCGCCCCGACGATGCCCAACTCACCGCGCTGCGCTCGGCCCTCGCCCAACTCCAGCGCGAGTACGAGGACACCACGACCCTCCCCCTGAGCCTGCACACCTCAGTTCTGCGTCATTCCCTCACGGCATTCCTGCTGCGCCTGGCCCACCTCGCCGCGAGCTCGGCGGAGGCCGCGCGCCAACAGGCCGACACGACCTTCACGCTCTTCCGGGACGCCGTGGAGAAGGGCTTCGCCACCAACCACAGCGTCAGCGCCTACGCCGACCAACTCGGCTACTCCCGCCGGACCCTCGTCCGCGCGGTCCGCGCCGCCACCGGTGAGACGCCCAAGGGCTTCATCGACAAGCGCGTGATCCTGGAGGCGAAGCGGCTCCTGGCCCACACGGACATGCCGATCGGCCGGGTGGGCGCGGCCGTAGGGTTCCCCGACGCGGCGAACTTCTCCAAGTTCTTCCACCAGCACACGGACGTGACGCCGGCATCATTCCGAGCGGACCTGCGCTGAAGCGCCCCGCAGGGGCAACGTGCGCCCCTGCGCCTGTAAACGGTCAGGTCGCCTGCCATGATCGTCATCATGGGGATACACATCGCACCGGCCGCGGTGGCCGACTTCCACCAGGTCCTGGCTGACCACTCCCGTTACTGGGGCGAACGCGACCTTCGGTCGCTGCATCTTCTGGCCCTGGTGCAGGAGTTCGGTTCCACCTGTTTGGTTGCCCGGGCCGAGGACGGAATCCGCGGGTACGTCTTCGGGTTCGTCACCCCGGACGGCACCGGGTACGTGCATCTGATCGCCACGCGGGACGATGCCCGTGGCACCGGTCTCGGGCGTCGTCTGTACACGGCGTTCGCTGAAGCAGCGGAACGTCACGGTGCACGGAAGTTGAAGGCGATCACGTCAGTCGGGAACACCGGCTCGATCGCCTTCCATCGCAGCCTCGGCTTCGACGCGAAGATCGTCGACGACTACAACGGCCCCGGCCAGGCAATGGCCGTGTTCCACCGAGATCTGCCGCTCGACGTCTCGCGGCCCTGACCCACCAACCGTCACCGAGAATCCAGCATTGGGCGGTACTGGTCCGACGACAACTCGTATACCCGTACTCGCCGACCGCAGGTGGGATTGACGGTCTCACGGACCGGATGCATCCCCAGTTTGGTCATGATCCGTTCGGAGGCGTCGTTGCCCACTTGAGTGATGCTGACGATCCGCTCCAGTCCTCGCTCTTCGAACGCGAACCGTACAGCGGCCGCAGCGGCCTCGGTGGCCAACCCCTGCCCCCAGTGGGAACGTCCCAGCCGCCAGCCGACCTCAACCGCCGGCAGTACCTCCGGCAAGAAGTGGGGCACCGAAAGGCCGGTGAACCCGGCCAGCTCGCCAGTGGACCGGATCTCCACGGCGAACAGGCCGAAGCCCTGTGACTCCCACTCGCTCTCCCACGCCTGGATCCCGCTGCGAGTCTGCTGTTCGTCGCGGACGCTGCCGTCACGGATCCACCGCATGACCTCGGGGTCGGCATTGACGGCAGCCATGGGCGCAACGTCTTCCTCGCGCCACCGACGCAGGATCAAACGACGAGTCTCGAGCGTGACCATCCCATCATTCTGGATCACACATGGGAGTTGCTGCCGGCCAGGGCTGACAGACCGATGCCCCGCGAGGCCGCGGAGGGCTCGCAGGGCATCGGCAACGGCACTGTCAGCGGCCGAAGTTGAACCAGTTCACGTTCACGAAGTCGGAAGGCTGACCGCTGGTGAAGGTGAGATACACGTCGTGCGTGCCGGTCACGCCGGTGATGTTCGCCGGGACGGTCCGCCACGACTGCCACCCGCCGGTGTTGGCCACCGCGAAACTGCCGACGGGCGCGTTGCTACGGCTGTCCAGGCGGACCTCGACCAGCCCGCTGACGCCGCCCGTCGCACCGCTCGCCACCCGGCCGACGAACTGAGTGGCCGCCGTGGAGCCGAAGTTGACACCCTTGTACAGCGCCCAGTCGCCGTTCGCGAGGGCCCCGATGTTCTGTCCGCCGCCCGAATCCGACGTGGACTCGGTGCTCGCGCCGCTCTGGCCGTCGTACGACTCGGCCTGGATGGCGCTGTAGGCGTCACGGTTCCCCGAGGGCGGGGGCGTGGTACCGCTCCCACTGGCCGACAGCACCTGCACGTAGTCGACGACCATGGGGTTGCCGGGCTGGGTGTCGGCGTCCAGGCCGCCGCCGAACGCGTCCGGGAAGGCGCCGCCCATCGCCACGTTCAGGATGATGAAGAAGCCGTGGTTGGTGGCGTTGGACCAGGTCGTCGCGTCCACCTGGCTCGCGTTGACCGAGTGGAACTGGGTGCCGTCGACGTAGAAGCGGATCGTCTCGGGGCTCACCGAGCGGTCCCACTCCATGCTGTAGGTGTGGAAGGCCGACTGGCACGTCGAGCCCGGACATGCCGTGGAGCTGCCGAGGCCGGTGGTCTCGTTGCACGGGCCGCCCGGGTTGGTCCCGCAGTGCATCGTGGCCCACACGGTGTTGCGGCCCTGGACGTTCTCCATGATGTCCAGCTCGCCGACGCTCGGCCAGTTCTGGTAGTTGCCGCGGTAGGGCGCGCCCAGCATCCAGAAAGCCGGCCAGTAGCCCTCGGCGGCGGTGCCCGTGACGTTCGGCATCTGGATGCGGCCCTCGACGCGCAACTTGCCGCCCGCCGGGGGCTGGAAGTCGGTCCGCACGGTCTCGATACGGCCCGAGGTCCAGTTGCCGGCCGCGTCGCGCCGGGGCGTGATGCGGAGGTTGCCGCTGCCGTCCAGCGAGACGTTGTTCGTGCTGTTCGTCATCGTCTCGACCTCGCCGGTACCCCAGTTGGCGGGGCCGCCCGGATATGAAGTGCCGGTCGAGTACTGCCAGTTGGAGGTGTTGACGCCGGTGCCGGCGGAGCCGTTGAAGTCGTCCAGGAAGACCTGTGTCCAGCCCGAGGGGGGTGCGGGCGCGGAGGCGTTCGCGGACGGGACGGCGACGGTGGCGGCGGCCGCCGCGAGCCCGAGCGTGCCGAGCACGGCGACGAGCACGCGCCTGAGGGGGCGCCGTCTGCGGTGTATGCCGGAGGGTTCACTCATGGGGGGTGCTGCCTCTCGGTGTACGGGGAGTGGGGTGCGGGTGCCTTCGAGAGCGCCGCGAGTAACGTCTGAGAGCGCTCTCAAAGTGTCGCCAATGTGCTCCCCGGCGCTCTGGCCGTCAAGAGGTGAAGCAGAGAAAACCCTTCCGTCACAGCCGAGTTCACCCTATGAATAGGGAAAGTGAGGATGGCCGGGAGAGAGATTCGGCAGAGAGAAGAGGCCCAGACCGTATGGAGCTCGCCTTCACCGGCTCGGTGATCGAATGGCGCGGGCCGGCGCCGTACTACTTCGTCCGGGTGCCGGACGAGGAGTCCGCCGACATCCGCGAAGTGGCCGCGATGGCCACGTACGGCTGGGGCGTGATCCCGGTCGAGGCACGGGTCGGCGAGGTCGCCTTCGAGACGTCGCTCTTTCCCAAGGACGGGGGCTACCTGCTGCCGCTCAAGAACGCGGTACGGCGGCCGCAGGGTATCGGGTCCGGCGACGAGGTGGCCGTGGAGATGACCGTCCGCCTCTAGGCCCTGTCATTTGGATCATCCCGGCGTCGCGGGCCGGCTGAAGGCACTGCACCTCACAGCCGGCCTGATCCAAACGACAGGGCCTAGCCCGAGCAGGCCACCGGTCGGCTGCGCGGCGACGGGGGCGATCAGGGCCCCTACTCCTCCTTCTCCGGCTGCCACCCCAACCCCCGCGAGATCCCGCGCGCCGCGAGCCGCACCGCCGGCACCAGCACCGGGACCTGGGCGTCGGCCTGGGGGACGACGACGGACACGGCGGCGACCACCGAGCCGCCCGGGCCGCGCACCGGTGCGGCCACCGACAGTGCGTCGTCGGTGACCTGGCGGCTGCTCACCGCCACCCCCGTGCGGCGTACCTCGGCCAGGACGCGGCGCAGTCGGGCGGGTTCGGTGACGGTGTACGGCGTGAAGGCGGCGAGCGGCCCGGCGCAGTACTCCTCCTGGAACCCGGGGGCACTGTGCGCGAGCAGCGCCAGCCCCACCCCGGTGGCGTGCAGCGGCCAGCGCGCTCCGACCCGGATGTGCACGCCGACCGCCGAGCGCCCCGAGAGCCACTCGATGTAGACGACCTCGGGCCCGTCCTGGACCGCCAGCTGCACATTCTCGTGCGTCGCCTCGTACAGGTCCTCCAGATACGGCAGCGCGATCTGCCGCAGCGCGAGCCCGCGCGGGGCCAGCGCCGCGATCTCCCACAGCCGCAGCCCGACGTGGTAGAGCCCGGCCTCGTCCCGCTCCAGGGCGCCCCACTCGGTGAGGGCGGCCACGAGCCGGTGCGCGGTGGTCAGGCTCAGCCCGGCCCGCCGGCTGATGTCCGTCAGGGACAGCGCCGGGTGCTCGAGGTCGAAGGCCCCGAGGACGGACAGCAGCCGGTCGGGCGCGGAGCGGGTGGTCATGGCCGGGCGTCTCCCGGATGGGCCAGGTCGTACGGGCGGGGGTAGGTGGAGGGCCGGTAGGCCGCGTAACGTGCCTCGGTCGTCGAATCCGCTTGCTGGGAACGGGAGTTGAGGCTTTCCGGCGAGGCGTCCCAGTGGCCCGTGTCCAGCCGGTGCTCCAGGGTGTGCAGGGCGCCCAGCCTCTCGCCCGGGGTGAAGGTGCAGTGGCCGGGGGCGTCGACGTAGGCCTGGCTGAGCAGGGCACCGGAGCCGGCCGCGGTGGCGGCCCGCCGGTAGGCGCTCTCGGCCTGGACGGGGATCAGGGCGTCGCCGGTCGTGTGGATGTTCAGCTGGGGGTCGGCGAGCCGGCCCGAGAAGGCGCTGGTGTGCCGCATCCACCCTACGGCCGCGGGGTCGGCCGAGATCCGGGGTGCACGGTTCAGGGCGGTGAGGTCGGTGCGCAAGGACAGTCCCGCCTCCTGGTAGAGCTCGGTCACCTCTTTGTACAGCGGGGAGCGGGCGAGCATCGCGGTGTAGTCGACCCCGGTGTTCCAGGACATGTTGCCACCGGCCCGGCTCTCCGCCTCCTGCCGCCAGCTGAAGGCGGGCCTCTGGATGAGCCCGGTGACGGCCGTGTACTGGTTGGCCTGCTGGGTCTGCCAGTCGGTCGGGCCCGGTTTGGTCTGCGTGGCGTCGTTGTAGCCCGGGATGTTGTGCAGCGCGGCGGCGAGGGCGATGCGGGCGCGGCCCTCGGGGGTCTGCTGGGCCGCGCTGGTCTTCGAGGCGAGCGTGTTCGCTGCGGCGACCGCGGCCGCCTGGTCGGCGAACCCGGTGAGCGGGATGTCCGCGCCCGGCGCGAGCAGGGTCTTCAGGGCGAAGACCGGGTCCAGGGTGCTGTTCCAGTTGGCCACCCCGCCCTGGACCAGCCCGCACATCGACAGCGATCCGTCGAAGCGGTCGGCGTGCCGCTCGGCGAGGGCCGTCGTGACGAGGCCGCCGTACGACCGGCCCCAGGCGAGCGTCCGCCCGGCCGTGCCGAACTTCTCCGTGAACAGGTCGAGGGTGGCGAGCTGGTCGGGCACGGCATCCGTCACCGCCCAGCCGTTCGTGGCGTACGAGGAGCCGATCAGTGCGTATCCCTCGGCCAGGAGCTTGTCGCGGGTGGTGGAGTCGGGGGAGTCCTCGCCGGGGCTGGGCGAGCCTGCGGGGCGGTAGCCGTGGCTGAAGAGGAGCACGGTGCCGTTCCAGTCGGCGGGTACGTCCATCAAGTACGCGGCGCCAGAAGGGAGTTTGCCCTCCAGGTGGGTGTCGGTCGCCGCCTGTGCGGGGAGCGCGGTCGCGGTGGCCGCGCACACGGCAGCCGCGGTCAGTAAGGCGATACGGGTGCGGAATCTCAACGGAGCGTCCCTTCCGGTGTGGGGGTGTGGGCGGGGGAGCCGGGGGCGTCCAGCGTGTCGGTGTGTGTCTCGCGCAGCCGCCACACGGTGAGCGCGGTGATCGCCGCGCCGCCGCACAGCAGCAGGGAGACGGGCGTACTGCTGCCGCCGGACGAGGCGAGGAGGCTGCTGGCGATCAGCGGCGAGAACCCGGCGCCGAGCAGGGTGGCCGCCTGGTAGCCGAGCGAGGCGCCGGTGTAGCGGACCCGGGTGCCGAACATCTCGCTGAGCAGTGCGCCGAGCGGGCCGTACATCGTGGACTGGGCGACGCCGTGCCCGAGGGCGAGGGCGAGGATCAGCAGCCCGGGGGAGCCGGAGTTCACCAGCGCCAGCACGGGGAAGGCGAGCGCGGCCGAGGCGACGGCGCCGGCCAGGACCACCGGACGGCGGCCCACCCGGTCGGAGAGCGCGGACGCGGCGGGCAGGACCACCAGGGCCACACAGGAGGCGACGGTCACGGCGGTGAGCACCTGCGGCCGGGTGTACCCGTGCTGGACGGCGTACGAGATCATGAATCCGGTCAGCAGTGACTGGGCGGTGAACGCGCCGATGCCGACACAGGCGGCGAGCAGCACGGGCTTGGGCCGCCGCAGCACCTCCACCACCGGCGGCCGGTCGGGCTTCGGCTCGCGCTTGGCCTGGGCGAACAGCGGGCTCTCGGCGACCTTGAGGCGCACGAACAGACCGACGCCCAGCAGCAGGATGCTCAGCAGGAACGGCACCCGCCAGCCCCAGGCGCGGAACTCGTCGTCCGGCAGGGCGGAGACCAGCGTGACCACGCCGGCCGACAGCACCGAGCCGAGCGGGGCGCCGAGTTGGGTGAAGCTGGACCACAGGCCGCGCCGGGCGCCCTGGGTGCGTTCGGCGTGCTCGACGACCATGAGGGTCGCGCCGCCCCACTCGCCGCCGATCGCCAGGCCCTGCACCACGCGCAGGGTCACGAGCAGGACGGGCGCCCACACGCCGATCGCGTCATAGGTGGGCAGCAGGCCGATGAGGAAGCTTCCGCAGCCCATCAGCAGCATGGTCAGCAGCATCATCGACTTGCGGCCGATCCGGTCGCCGAAGTGGCCGAAGACGATGCCGCCGAGCGGGCGGGCCACATAGCCGGCGGCGAAGGTGCCGAAGGCCGCGATGGTGCCGACCGCGGGGTCGGCCTTGGGGAAGAACAGATCGCCGAAGACGAGCGCGGCGACCGTGCCGTACACGAGGAAGTCGTAGAACTCGACCGCGGTGCCGAGCAGCCCGGAGAGGGCGACGCGGCGCAACTGGCGGGTGTCGGGGGACGGTTGAGGGGCGGACGTAGGGGATGGCTGCACGATGAGCTCCCTGATGCCGGGGCCTGGCACCGGCTGGGGACAAGCCGATGCCCCGGTGAAGTTAGGCAGTCATCGTGCAGCCGTCAATAAGTTGCACAACATCAGCTCGGCCGCTCCTCCGCGATCCGCAGCAGCAGCCCGTGCAGGGTTTCGCGTTCGGCCTCATCCAGCGGGTCCAGGAGGTCGTTCGTCACCCGCAGCCCCGCCTCGTCGGTGTCCCGCAGGAAGGTGCGGCCCTCGGCGGTGAGGACGACGATGCGGCTGCGGCGGTCGTCGGGGGACGGGCGGCGCTCGGCGAAGCCCAGCTTCTCCAGATCGTCCACCAGGCCGACGATCGCGCTCGGGTCGTAGCCGAGCTGCGCGCTCAGCTCGCGCTGGAGCGCCCCCTCGGACGTCACGAGGAAGCGCAGCACCGCGTAGTGGCGCAGGCGCAGCCCCGACTCCTGCAGGAACGTGTTGAACAGCTGACCCGAGCGCAGGCCCAGGCGGTACAGCAGGTAACCCGTGTCCGCGTGCAGTCCGCGCATCCACGGTTCGTTCGCATCGATGGGTGCCGGGTTCGTGGCGTGCTGGCGGGCGATGGCGGACTCCCTGATCTCGGCCCCTGGTGGCGGGGGTTTCTCTGTGCAGATTCCAGCATGACGCACCCGAAGGTCACCAACAACTATTGACGACAACAATTATTGCTTTTAACTTCGATCTCGTCAGCCGCTTCGATCTCGTAGCCGCACCCCCCGTCGAAGGGACCCTCCCGTGCCCAGCATCGATCTCACCGGCAAGGCCGCCGTCGTCACCGGCAGTGGCCGCGGCCTCGGCCTCGCCTACGCCCACGCCCTGGCCGCGCACGGCGCCTCCGTGGTCGTCAACGACGTCGACGAGGCCGTGGCGGAGGCGGCCGTGAAGTCCATCACCGAGGCCGGCGGCACCGCCGTCGCCGAGGTCGTCCCGGTCGGCACCACCGAGGCCGCGGAGCGGCTGGTGAACCGCGCGGTCGAGGAGTTCGGGCGGCTCGACATCCTGGTGACCAACGCGGGCATCCTGCGCGACAAGGTCCTGTGGAAGATGACCGACGAGGACTTCGACGCGGTGATCACCACCCACCTCAAGGGCACGTTCACCTGCGCCCGCGCCGCCGCCGTCCGCATGCGCGAGCAGGGCGAGGGCGGCAGCCTGATCCTGGTCGGCTCCCCGGCGGGCCAGCGCGGCAACTTCGGGCAGACGAACTACGCCGCCGCCAAGGCCGGCATCGCCGCCTTCGCCCGCACCTGGTCGATGGAGCTCGGCCGCGCGAACATCACCGTCAACGCCATCGTGCCGGTCGCCGCGACCGCGATGACCGAGACCATCCCCGCGTTCGCCCCGTACATCGAGGCCATGAAGAACGGCGAGCCGCTGCCGGACTTCCTGCGCAAGGGCGAGGGCTTCGGCACCCCCGAGGACTGCGCGGCCCTCGTCCCGTTCCTCGCCTCCGAGGCGGCCCGTGGCATCACCGGCCAGGCCATCGGCATCGGCGGCGACAAGGTGGCACTCTGGTCGCATCCGCAGGAGATCGCGGCGGCCTACGCCGACGGCGGCTGGACCCCCGACACCCTGGCCCACGTCTGGCCCACCTCGGTCGGCGCCGAGCTCCAGTCGGTCGGCATCCCGGCGCCCAAGTTCCCGGAGGCGTAAGCCATGACAGCGACCCTCAACGTCGAGGAACTCGTCGCGATCGACGTCCACACCCACGCGGAGGTGTCCTCCAAGGGCCACTCCTCCCTGGACGACGACCTGCACGACGCCTCCTCCGCCTACTTCAAGGTCGAGGGCAAGCGGAAGCCGACCTTGGAGGAGACCGCCGCCTACTACCGCGAGCGCAAGATGGCCGCCGTGATCTTCACGGTCGACGCCGAGTCCGCGACCGGCACGCCGCCCGTCCCGAACGAGGAGGTCGCCGAGGCCGCGGCCGCCAACTCCGACGTCCTCATCCCCTTCGCCTCCATCGACCCCTTCCGGGGGAAGGCGGGCGTCAAGCAGGCCCGTCGCCTGGTCGAGGAGTACGGGGTGAAGGGCTTCAAGTTCCACCCCAGCATCCAGGGCTTCTTCCCCAACGACCGCTCGGTGGCCTACGACCTCTACGAGGTCATCGAGGAGACGGGCACGATCGCCCTCTTCCACACGGGCCAGACGGGCATCGGCGCCGGAGTCCCCGGCGGGGGCGGCATCCGGCTGAAGTACTCCAACCCCCTCCACGTGGACGACGTCGCCGCCGACTTCCCACACCTGAAGATCATCCTGGCGCACCCGTCCTTCCCCTGGCAGGACGAGGCGCTCGCCGTCGCCACGCACAAGCCCGGTGTGCACATCGACCTGTCCGGCTGGTCGCCCAAGTACTTCCCGCCGCAGCTCGTGCAGTACGCCAACACGCTGCTGAAGGACAAGGTGCTCTTCGGCTCCGACTTCCCCGTCCTCACCCCGGACCGCTGGCTCGCCGACTTCGAGAAGCTGTCGATCAAGGACGAGGTCAAGCCGAAGATCCTCAAGGAGAACGCCGCCCGCCTGCTCGGGCTGACGAAACCGTAAGGGGCGTGACATGCGCAACGAGGGACTGGGGTCGTGGCCCGCACGCCGGGCCCGCAAGACCCCCCACCGCACCGCCCTGATCCACGGCGAGTCGTCCACGGACTACGGCACGCTCCACACCCGCACCACACGCCTCGCCCACGCCCTGCGCGACCGGGGCGTGCGCCGCGGCGACCGCATCGCCTACCTCGGCCCGAACCACCCGTCCTACCTGGAGACCCTGTTCGCGGCCGGCACGCTCGGCGCGGTCTTCGTCCCGCTCAACATCCGCCTCGCCGGCCCCGAGATCGCCTACCAACTCGCCGACTCCGGCGCGAAGGCCCTCGTCTACGGCCCCTCGCACGCCGGACTCGTCGCCGGGCTGCCGGGCAGCACCGACGTCCGTACGTACATCGAAGTGGGCGCCGAATACGAGGGCGCGCTCGCCTCGGCCGCCGAGGAGCCGATCGACGCGCCGGTCAGCGCGGACGACACCTGCATCATCATGTACACCTCGGGGACGACAGGCCGCCCCAAGGGCGCGATGCTCACCCACGGCAACCTGACCTGGAACGCGATCAACGTCCTGATCGACCATGACCTGATCGCCGACGAACGCGCCCTGGTCTCCGCGCCGTTGTTCCACACGGCGGGCCTGAACATGCTGACCCTGCCGGTCCTGCTGAAGGGCGGCACCTGCGTACTGGTCGAGGCCTTCGACCCGAACGCCACCTTCGACCTGATCGAACGGCACCGGATCACCTTCATGTTCGGCGTCCCCGCGATGTTCGACCAGGTGGCCCGGCACCCGCGCTGGGCGCAGGCCGACCTGTCCTCGCTGCGGATCCTCACCTGCGGCGGCTCCCCGGTCCCGACCCAGCTGATCGCCGCTTACCAGAAGCGCGGGCTGACCTTCCTCCAGGGCTACGGCATGACGGAGGCGGCCCCGGGGACGCTGTTCCTGGACGCCGAGCACGCGGTGAGCAAGGCGGGTTCGGCGGGCGTACCGCACTTCTTCAGCGACGTACGCGTCGTGGGGCCGGACCTCGCACCGGTGGAGACCGGCGAAACCGGCGAGGTCATGGTCCGCGGACCCCATGTCATGCCCGGCTACTGGGGCCTGCCCGAGGAGACGGCCGCCTCCTTCGCCGACGGCTGGTTCCGCAGCGGGGACGCGGCCCGCGTCGACGAGGACGGGTACGTCTTCATCGTCGACCGCATCAAGGACATGATCATCTCCGGCGGCGAGAACATCTACCCCGCCGAGATCGAGGACCTGCTCCTCGCCCACCCGGACATAGTCGAGTGCGCGGTGATCGGGGTGCCGGACGACAAGTGGGGCGAGGTGCCGCGCGCGGTCGTGGTCCCACGCGAGGGCGCCGCGCTCGATCCGGACGAGGTCCTCGCCTCCCTCTCCGGACGGCTCGCCAAGTACAAGATCCCGAAATCGGTGGTGCTCGCGGACGAACTCCCGCGCACCGCCTCAGGAAAACTCCTCAAGTCCCGAGTCCGTACCCGGTACGGCAAGAGTTAAGGAACCCCATGAGCATCACCGTGAACGGCCTCGACGAACTGAAGAAGCTCGCGGGCAGCGACCTTGGCACCAGCGAGTGGATCGAGATCACCCAGGAGCGGATCAACACGTTCGCCGACGCCACGGGCGACCACCAGTGGATCCACGTGGACCCGCAGAAGGCGGCCGAGGGCCCGTTTGGCGCCCCCATAGCCCACGGCTACCTCACCCTCTCCCTCTTCATCCCCCTCTTCACCGAGCTGCTGGACGTCCAGGGCGTCACCACGAAGGTCAACTACGGCCTGAACAAGGTGCGTTTCCCCTCCCCGGTCAAGGTCGGCTCGCGCATACGGCTGGTCGGCAGGCTCGCCGAGGTGGACGAGGTGCCCGGCGGGGTGCAGATCACCGTCGACGGCACGATCGAGGTCGAGGGCGGGGGGAAGCCGGCGGCGGTGCTGCAGAGCCTGTCGCGGTTCTACGCCTGAGCCCGGACGGCGATTCGCCCGGCGGAGCACCCCACACACCATGAGCCCGTCTCCGTTCAGGTCGTCCTGCACGGAGGCGAGCCCCTTCCGGCAGGGCAGGTCATTTACCCGGAGGTGTCGTGGAGTCGTCGTTCCGGGTCCGCACCGCGACCAGGTCGAGCAGGCGCCCCGCGGCCTCGTCCGCGAGCGGTGTGAGCCCGGTGTGCACCGCCCGGAAGGTCTTCTCGGCTCCCTCCGCGGGCCAGTCGTCCGGCAGGTGCTTGACCGGCAGCCGTGGGTCCTGGCGGATGACCCGCAGCCACTCCGCCTGCAGCCGCAGCCGCAGCGCGAGGGCGTCGTCGGCCTCCGGCAGCTCGGTCTGCCAGGGTTGCCAACGGCTCGCGAACGACTCGTAGCGCGCCGCCAGTTCGGCCAGTTCCCAGGTCTCCTCGATCATCGCGCCGATGTCCATACCGGCGTCGGCGTGCGCGCGGAACACCTTCACATGGGCGGACAGGCCGAGCTCGGCCACCAGCGACGACACATCGACCTCGCCCGGCGCGATCCACAGGCCGCTGAACAGCGGGCCGAAGCCGTTCCACGTCAGCTTGGAGCGCAGGTCGTGGCGCTGGCGCTGCCAGGACTCCGGGAGGGAGAAGCCGAGCAGGGTCCAGCTGCCGTCCCAGTGCCGGTTGACGGCGCCGGTCTGCCAGATGCGGTGCTCGCCGTCGCGCAGGACCGTCTCCGAATGCTCGGTCAGGCCGAAGTACATGCGGCGGCCCTCGCGCTGGCGGCGCAGCAGACCGCGGTTCACCATCCGGGTCAGCGTCGAGCGGGTCGCCTGCTCGCCGACGCCCACGCGTGCGAAGACGCCGATGACGCTGCCCGAGTACACACAGACGTCCCGCCCGAGCACCTGGTCGCCCAGGAACGTCAGCATGAGGGACTGGGGCCGCAGCGCCTCTTCACCGGTCACGCGGCCCACGGTACCTCTCGTCGATCAGTCCGTGACCTGCCCGTACGAGGAGACGGCCGTCGCCACCGCGCACACGCCGGGCGGGATCATCTGCGTGCGCAGGGTGCCGCTGTTCACGTCGTAGTCGACGCCCTCCGCCTCGAAAGTGCCCGAGCACACGCTGCGCTGCGGCAGGGCGAAGAGGCTGCTCACCGTGCCGGTGATCGGCTGACCGTCCACCTTGCGCTCCAGATCCACCTGCAGCAGCGGGCGGATCTCCGGGAAGAGCGTCCCCGAGCCGTCGTTCGAGGCGCACACCAGCCGGGTGTCCGTCACGAAGTCGCAGCCCTGGATGTCGCGCACCGGCCTGTCCAGGGTGATCTGCCAGGCCTCCTTCAGATCCCCGCCCGTCGGGGGCGTGGCCGGGTTCAGCAGGGGAGCGGGGAAGACCTGGAGTCTCTTCTGCTCCCCCCACTCACCCGACACCAGCCACTGGCCGTCGGGTGAGACGGTGGCGAAGGAGTTGTTCAGCTTCTCGCCCGGATTGAGCCGGTGGACGTACTCGTAGCGCTTCCCGGCCGGTGTCGTCACCGCGAACATCTTGGACGTGGCCGTGTCCGGGCCCTGGTAGGCGTCGAAGGTGTGACCGCGTGCGATGTCCGGGTCGCCGACGTGGTTCCAGCCCTTGATCCGCAGGTCCAGAGGGATGGAGGCGAGCCCGCGGTACAGCAGTGAGCCGTCCGCGCGGCTCGCCAGGCCCTGCCCGCCGCCCAGCGTGTCCGTGTACGCCGTGCCGGTGTTCACCCAGTGCGGATCGCCGGCGGCGGACGCGGTGCCCGCGCCGAGCGCGACGGCAGCCAATAAGCAGACCGGGGTGCGGAGATGACGCTTCATCAGGCTCCTGACACGTCGACGAACACGGGGTTCGAATAGAACCACGTATCGGCCCACGGG
This sequence comes from Streptomyces cyaneus, assembly GCF_004028635.1. GTDB lineage: Bacteria > Actinomycetota > Actinomycetes > Streptomycetales > Streptomycetaceae > Streptomyces > Streptomyces cyaneus. The sequence goes on from NZ_RQJW01000008.1 coordinate 465,671, forward strand.
TCACCGTTTCCGGGCTCGTGCGGGATCGGCCCGTGCGGGTCGACCGACGCGCCGAGGTAACCCGAGCCGTGGCGGTTGCCGTCGCTGCCGCGCAGCCGGACGTAGAAGGACTCGTCCCCGGCGGTCAGCGGAATGCGCAGGGTGTAGGTGCCCTTGCGGCCGCTCACGTCCTTCGTCTGCACGACCTTGGTGTCCGGTGCCTGCCAGGTGTCCCGGTCGGTCACCGGGCCGCGCACAGCACCCCGGACGACGTCCACGTGCGCCAACTCGGGGAGGATTCCCTGGGGGTTGGGCCGGGAGGCGGTGGTGACCGTCACGTACAGCGTGAGCTTCTCGCCCTTGCGTACGCGCAGCCGGCCGCCCAGTGTGACGCCCCGGCCGAGGTCGCAGTCGCGCTTCAGGCGGACGTCGAGGCCGTCGAGCAGATGCCCGTGGTCGAGCCAGACCCGGCCCGCGCGCAGGCCCGCCATCACCGCGCGGTAGCCGTAGCGGGTGACGCCGACGTGGGTGCGGCTGAACTGGCCCGGCCAGAAGTCGCTGCCCGGCTGCGGGGTGGCGGTGTCGACCGGGTCCGGCAGCTTGCCGGTGTTGTCGAAGTTCTGGCCCGCGGGCCAGTCGCCGTTCTTCCAGGTGTCGAAGACGATGCGGTGGGCGTCGGAGTTCGTGGTGATCGAGAACAGGCTGCCTTCGGCCAGCATCGAGTCCCACAGACCGCCGACCGTCGCCGTCGCCCAGTCGAAACCGCCGTACGTCAGATAGGCGTCCGCCGGATAGCCGGCCCAGGACTGGGCCGACGGCTTGTTCTCGTACTCGCCGCGGATCGAGGTCGTACCGCGCCAGCCGGGGATGGCCGCGCCCTGGGCGCCGGGTGCGCCCTCCATGCCGATCATGATCTCGGGGGCCGCGTCCCGCCAGGCGCGCATCTCGTGCGGGGAGTCGATGCCGAGGCGCATCGGGTGGTTGGCGAGGACGAGCACGTCGTCGACGTAGCCGGTGCGGCGCTGCTCGGCCAGCCACTGGATGGCCTTGACGGCGTGGGCCTCGTTGCGGGCGGTGTCCGTGCCGGCCGCGGAGCCGTCGGTGTAGCCGAGCAGCTTGCCGTCGTAGGCGCTCTCGAACTGCGTGAGCAGGTCGACCTCGTGCGCGCCGGGTGCCGCGAAGACCGTGCAGTGCTCGGCGGCCGGGATGTACCACTCCAGGCCCTGGAAGATCAGCTGGCGCGGGTTCTCGGCGCGCGCCTTGAGGATCTCCTCGTGCTCCAGCGGGGCGCCGTACCGAGCATGCCCGAAGTTGGAGTGCTCGGTGAACACCATCCAGTCCAGCCCGTACTTGGCGCCCGCGGCGGCCAGTTGGGAGAACGTGTACTTGGCGTCGTGGCTGTAGACGGAGTGGATGTGGTGGTCGCCGACGAGGTAGGCGAGGCGGGGGTCGTCGCCTCCCAGCCGGCGGTCGGCCGGGGCCGCGGCCGCTGTCGCGGGTACGGCCGCGGAGCCGAGCGCGAAGGCGGCGCCGAACAGGCCGGCGCGGCGCAGGAGCCCGCGGCGGGAGACGCCCTGGGCGTCCAGGAAGGCGGGGGCGACGGACGGGTCGGCCCAGGTGGGGAGCTGCTGCTCGGTCATGGTGGTCCTCGGAGCGCGTCGGTGAAGCTCGGTGAAGGGCCTCAGTGGGTCATGAAGGACTTGACGGGCAGCGCCCGCGCCACGATCCGGACGTCGCCGAGGCGGCCGTACAGGATCTGGTCGATCTTGCCGCCGTACTCGTAGCCGCCGAGGAGCCAGGGCAGGCCGACGGAGGTGATGCCGACCGCGGACGCCTTCGGATTGCGGACCACCGGGCACCCCTCGACGTACATCGTGGTGTGCTCGCCGTCGTTGACGACCGCGAGGTGCCACCAGGTCTCCAGCGGGGTCTCCTGAGCCCAGTTGGTGGCGATGCCCTGCTGGTTCAGCGGGCGCATCGCCCACTGCGGCTCGCGGTCGTTCGACAGGGAGAGCGTGGCGAGCGGCTCGTCCGGGTCGTCGGCGGTCTTGCCGGCGGCACCGCCCGTGCCCGTCCGGCTGACCAGGCCCGACCAGGCGTTGTGCGAGGGGTCCCAGTCGGCCGGGAGGCGGTAGAACGCCTCGACGGTGTAACCGTCCCGGAACGTCGCCGAGTTGAGCGGTGCCCCGTCGACCGTACGCAGATACGCCCCCTTCAGCGGGGACTTGAAACCCTGGAACTCCAGGCTGCCGTGGCCGGGCTGATCGGGGTGGTGATCGGCGGACCAGCCCAGCTTGCCGCCGCCCACGGTGACGAGCGTGAGGTCGTTGCCGCGTCCGGACAGGTCGCGGACCGTGCTGCCTTCCACCGGCTGCTCGAATCGCCAGTACGCCACCGTGCCCGGGATCAGCATCCGCGACGCGGGGCGCGCCGGACGTGCGGGCACCGGGTCGAAGCCGGCGAAGCGGTCGGCGAAGTCGATCTCGACGCTGAACCGGTCGGCGTCACCGCTGAGTTCGATCTCCTGCCGCTCCAGCTCGTTGAGCCCCTTGGCGGCCCGGCCCAGGATCCACGGGGAGACCGTCTCCACGTCGATGACGTTCCGGTCGAGGTCGAAGCGGTACAGGCGGATCATCGCCGCGCCGCCGAAGTATCGGTTCTGGTAGTTCGTCAGATGCAGGTGTACGTCGTTGCCCGCCGCGTTCTTGCGGGTCGCCCGGCCGGCGGGCCAGTAGTGCCCGTTGAGGGTGAGGAAGATCTGGTCGTGGTCCTCGATGAGCTGGTCCCACAGCTGCTGCCCGTACGCCGACAGGGAGTCGTCCTCGACGACCAGCTCGTGCGTGGTGAGCACGACCGGCGTCTTCGGGTGCCGGGCGAGGACGTCCTTGGCCCACGCGTAGCCCTTCGCCGACAGCCGCCAGTCCAGCGCGAGCACCATCCACTCACGGCCGGCGGCCTTGAACAGGTGGAAGCTGTTGTAGCCGTCGGGGGAGGCGCCCCCGAACGTCTTCTTCTCCTGGAACCGCTTGGGCCCGAAGGCGTCCAGATACGGCGTCGTACCGCGCTGGTCGTCCGTCGACGACTTCACGTCGTGGTTGCCGGCGAGGACGCTGTAGCCCACGCCCCGCCGGTCCAGGAGCCGGAACGCCTCACTGATCGCGGCGACTTCGGGCTGGGTGCCGTTCTGGGTGAGGTCGCCGAGGTGGGACAGGAAGACGATGTTCTCCTTGCGGCCGTGCTCCAGCAGATAGCGCAGGGACGCCTCGACCGGCGCCTTGTCGATGCTCGGGCCGTCGAAGAGGTACTGGGTGTCGGGCATCACGGCGAGCGTGAAGCGACGGCTGTCCGAGTCGGGCCGCCAGTCGTCCGCGGATGCCGCTTCGGCCACGGTCGGCAGCGCGACCGAGGCGGTGGCAGCGGCGCCGATCAGTGCCGTGGCCCGCAGGAAACTGCGTCTTGCGGCGCCGGCCTGCGCGGCCTCGCCCTGGTCGTGCGCATGCGAAGTGCACATGGGTGCTCCATGAAGAGTGGGAGAGGGAGGAAGTCCAAAGGAAGTTCAGAGGACGCGCAGGGTCCAGCTCCAGCGGTGGACGCCCGGTGCGACGCGGTAGGAGGGGAAGGTGTCCGGGCCGCACGACGCCGTGCCGAGGCCGCGGTGCGCCGCGTCGATGTGGACCACGCAGCCGGGGCGCGGCACCAGTTCGTCGTGGTGCGTGACGGCGGTCAGGTCCTCGGCGCGGTAGCGGGTGACGGAGACCTGGCGCGGCTCGTCCAGCACCACAGCGAGGCCGGTGGCGTCCGGCGCGGACAGCGTGAACCGCCGTACGCCGTGGCGGCCGCCGCTCTCCTGGGGGCGCAGGTAAGGGGTGAACAGGCCGTCGACGGGGACGGAGTGGTGGCCGACCGGCGCCCCCGCGCTGCGGTCGGGATACGACTCCCACGGCCCCTGCCCGAACCAGTCCAGCAGGTCGAGCCCCGCGATCGTCTCGAAGACCGTGCCGACTCGCGCCACGTCGTCGAACGCCTCCGGAAGCTCGGCCTCCTCCTCGACGCGGACGCCACCCGCGACGGGTGTGAGCACCTGCCGGTGCCGTACGACACCGGCCGCTCCCGCGTACTCGGCCTCCACCGTCACACGTCCGGCGTCCTCGCGCACCGACACGACCTTGCGCACCAGGGCATCGAGCCCCCAGCTCCGCCAGCGCTGCGCCATGCCGCCCAGCTCGTCGTTGTCGGTGGGCGCCCGCCACAGCGACAGGGCCGGGGCGGCCGTCAGCAGCGGATGGACGAGGAGCCCCTCGTCGTCGACCTCGACGGAACCCGCGGCCTCGACGGAACCCGCGGCCTCGATGGAACCCGCGGCCGCCAAGGAACCCGCCGCGACCGGCTCCTGGGGCACATCGGCCGCCCGCAGCAGCACCTGCGGCACGCACACCTCCGTGCCGCGCGGCGCCCACGGCAGGTCTTGCGCCGTCGTCACCCGCAGCGTCAGCCACGCCTCGCCGCCGTCCTCCGGCAGCGCGAACGGCAGCGGCACCGCCGCCGTCTCACCCGGGCACAGCTCGGGCAGTTCGGCCGGCGCGGTCAGCGTGCGACCGTCCTCCAGCGACAGCACCCATACGGCGGCCAGCCAGTCGAAGCCGCGGAAGTGCTGGTGGTTGGTCAGGACGACGCCCTCGTGCCGGAAGCACTCGATGCGCACCGGCGCCGCGATCTCCCGGTGCTCGTACATCGCCGGCTTGGGCGTGCGGTCGGGAAACACCACGCCGTCCGCGATGAACGCGCCGTCATGGATCGTCTCGCCGAAGTCACCGCCGTACGCCCAGCGATACCCGGGCGCGGCGACACCGTTGTCATAGAGCCCGGCGCCCCCACGCCCGACCGGTCTTCCGTCGTTCACGTGTTGCAGAATCCCGTGGTCCCAGAACTCCCAGATGAACCCGCCCTGAAGACCCGGGGTGGCCTCGATGGCAGCCCAGTGGTCGGCCAGCGTGCCGTTGCTGTTGCCCATGGCGTGCGAGTACTCGCACTGGATGAGCGGCTTGGTCTGCGCACCCGACAACGCGTGGGCGACGCAGTCCTCCAGCGGCGCGTACATCGGGCAGGCGATGTCGGAGGCGAGCTCCGGGTCCGCCCAGCCGAGTTTGGCCGCCCCCTCGTACTGGATCGGCCGGGTCGGGTCGTGCCTACGTACCCAACCGGCCGCCGCGTCGTGATTGGCACCGTAGTCGGACTCGTTGCCCAGCGACCAGATGATGACCGACGGGTGGTTCTTGTCGCGCAGCACCATCCGTGAGACCCGGTCCACGAAGGCGTTCAGATAGCGCGGGTCGTCGGCGATCTCGTGGGCGTGGTCATGGGACTCGATGTCCGCCTCGTCGACGACGTAGAACCCGAGCTCGTCGGCGAGGTCGTACAGCGTCGGGTCGTTCGGGTAGTGGGCGGTGCGGATCGCGTTGAAGCCGAACCGCTTGAGCAGGACCAGGTCCGCGCGCATGTCGTCGTACGACACCGTCCGGCCCGTCAGTGGATGGAAGTCGTGCCGGTTCACGCCCCGGATGAAGACCCGCTCGCCGTTGACCAGAAGGTCCCGGCCGACGATCTCGACGTCCCGGAAGCCGATCCGGTGGCGGGAGGTGTCGGCGACCGTGCCGTCCGCGCGGTGCAGGCGGACGGTCAGGCCGTACAGCTCGGGCGTCTCCGCGTTCCAGGTGCGCACCTCGGGGACGGTGGTCAGCAGCCGTGCCTCGCCGAGGAAGTCGGAGACGCGCTCGTCCTCGACGTTCGCGCGGTCGAACTCCGCGTCCTGCGCGAGTGGTTGTCCGTCCAGCTCGCCGGCGAGGTACCACCCGTCGGGCAGTGCACCGCCCGCGTCCCGGACCCGGCAGTCGACCCGCAGTTCACCGCTGTACGCCGCCCGCACGGTCACGTCCGCGAGGTGGAGGGGATCCGTCGCGTACAGCAGCACCGAGCGGGTGATCCCGCCGTGCCACCACTGGTCCTGGTCCTCGATGTGCGAGGCGTCGGACCATTTGACGACGGTGAGCCGCAGGGTCGCGGGCGAGCCGGGGCGGACCACCCCCGTGAGGTCGAACTCGGCGGCCAGATGGGAGTCCTTGGAGATGCCCACCGGCCGCCCGTCCACGTGCACCAGCAGCACGCTCTCGGCGGCCCCGACCTGGAGCACGATCCGGCGTCCGGCCCACTCGGCGGGGATGTCCACCTCGCGCTCGTACACGCCCGTCGGGTTGGCGGCGGGGGAGTGGGGCGGGTACTCGGGGAAGGGCATTTGGACGTTGGTGTACTGCGGCAGGTCGTCCGTGTCCTGCATGGTCCAGACGCCGGGGACGTGCGACGAGGACCAGGGACCGTCGACCGGCGCGTCCGGAGCGGACAGCAACTGGAAGCGCCAGTCGCCGTCCAGGGGGAGTGCTCCGGAGCGCCGGTCGACGGCGTTCATGGGCAGCCGCCCCCAGGAGGTCACCTCGGGTGCCTCCCAGGGGCGCAGGGCGAGAAGTGCGTCGGTCATGACCCTTCCGAAGGGGGTGGTGACGTCGGTGACGTCGAGCCGGGCAGGATGCGGCCTTGGAGGTCCCAGGCGGGGTCGAGGGGGATGCCGAGGCGGTCCAGGACGGTGGGGGCGATGTCGATGAGGCGGGGCGTGTCCAGCCGGGTGCCGGCGGGCACGCCGGGCCCGGCGAGCACGACGAAGACCTCTCGCTCGGCACGCGTGTCGCCTCCGTGGCCGCCGGAGTCGAGATGTCCGTGGTCCGTGGTGACCAGCACGGTCCACTGCTCGTCCGCACGGGCGGGTTCGGAGCGTCGGGCGTCGATCGCCTCCAGCAGCCGCCCGAGGTGGGCGTCCTGCGTGAGCAGGGCCTGATCGTAGGCGGGGCTGAGGGGGCCGGTGGCGTGGCCGGCCTCGTCGGTGGCGCCGAAGTACACGAACACGACGTCTGGGTCGTGCTTGGTGAGCCAGCGTACGGCGGTGCGGGCGACGCGGCGGTCCGCGGTCTCGTAGCCGCGGGACTCGCCGTTGTGGCGCACACGTCGGCCGATGGCGCGGCCGAGGGTGCCGCGGCGGACCAGTGCCGGCCAGGACACCACGGCCGCCGTGCGCAGACCGGGCCGCGCGGTGCGGGCGCGGCTGAGGAAGTCGGGATAGCGGGAGTAGTCGGCGCCGGTGAAGTCGTTGCCGGTCACCCCGTGCCGGTCGGGCCACACCCCGGTCAGCACGCTCGACCAGCCGGGTCCGGAGTCGGTGTAGGCCATGCTGGTGGACGGCCCGCCGTCGGCCTGGCCGTCCACCTCGCCGTAGGGCAGCAGGCTGATCCCGACGGCACCCGCGGCCATCAGTCCGTGCAGCACGGGTGCGGTCGACGGCGAGCGCGTCAGCCGGTCGAAGCGCAGGCCGTCCATACCGACCACGAGCACCTTGCCGCGCCCGGACCGTCCCCCGCCGGCGGCATCCACCACGGCGCACCCCTCTCTCTCGACACCGGTTCAGCTGCCCTGTACCGCACCCTCGGTGGCGCCCGCGATGAACCCCCGCGCGAAGATCGTGAAGACCACGACCAGCGGGACGGCCGCCATGAGCACACCGGCCATGACCATGCTGTAGTCGGTGTTGTGGCCGAGGTTGAGCTGGGCCAGCTCGACCTGGAGCGTGACGTGGTCGGGGTTGGTGAGCACGATCAGCGGCCAGACGTAGTCGTTCCAGGCGTTGACGAAGGCGTAGATGGCGAGGAACGACAGTGCGGGCTTGATCATCGGCAGGGCGACGTTCCAGTACTGGCGGAAGAACCCGGCGCCGTCGATGCGCGCCGCGTCCAGCAGTTCGTCGGGCACACCGTTCTCGATGTACTGGCGCAGCCAGAAGATGCCGAAGGCGTTGGAGAGGGCGGGCCAGACCAGCGCCTTGAGCATGCCGACCCAGCCGAGCTCCGACATCAGGATGAACTGCGGCAGGACGGCCAGCTGGAGCGGCAGCATCATGAACACCAGCAGCGTGCCGAAGAGCACTTTGCGCCCGGGGAAGTCGAACTTGGCGAAGGCGAAGGCCGCCAGGGAGTCGATGAACAGCACCAGGACCGTGGTGACACACGCGACGACGAACGTGTTGAGCATCGACCCGAAGAAGTCGATGGTGTCGAGCACATGCCGGATGTTCTCCAGCAGATGGGAGCCGAACGTCAGCTTCGGCGGGCTCTGGTAGATGTCCTTGGTGGTGTTGGTCGCCATCACGATCGTCCACAGGAACGGGAAGACCGAGATCAGGACGGCCAGGCCGAGGAGGATGTGCGCGGTCAGGCCCCTGGGACGCCGCAGCCGTCGCTTCGCACCCGTGGCCGGCTGTGTCGTGGCAGCTGCCGTCATGACTTCCTCCCTCGTTGCACGATGCGCCAGTTGACGACGACTAGCACGATGATCAGTACGAAGAAGGCCCACACGATGGCCGCGCCGTAGCCGTAGTCGTTGTCGAGGAAGGCCGACTGGTAGAAGTACAGCAGCGTGGTCAGGCCGGCCTGGCCCGGGCCGCCCTGGTTCTGGTTGGCGGCGTTGCTGGCGAAGAGCACCTGGGGTTCGCTGAAGCTCTGCAGACCGTTGATCGTCGAGATGACGACGGTGAACAGGATGATGGGCCGCATGATCGGAATGGTGATCTGGAAGAAGGTCCGGATGGGTCCGGCGCCGTCCATCCTGGCCGCCTCGTAGATCGACTGCGGGATGGCCTGGAGGCCGGCCAGGTAGATGATCATGTTGTAGCCGGTCCACATCCAGGTCATCAACGCGGCGATCACGATTTTGATCAGCCACGGATTGCTCAGCCAGGGAACGGGCTGGATGCCGACCGTGCCCAGGATCGCGTTGACCAGACCGAAGTTGTTGCTGAACACCGCGCCGAAGAAGATCGCCACGGCGACGATCGACGTGACGTTCGGTACGTACAGGGCGATGCGGTAGAAGCCCTTGAAGCGGCGCACCGAGTGCAGCAGCGTCGCCAGCACCAGGGCGCCGAACAGCGTGGGGACGGTCGACAGGACCCAGATCAGCAGGGTGTTGCGGATCGACAGCCAGAAGACCGGGTCGTTCCAGAGGAACTCGTACTGCTGCAGGCCCACGAACTGCTTGGTGCCCAGGCCGTCGTAGCGCTGGAAGGACAGATACAGCGAATAGAAGACGGGGACGAACGAGAAGGCGAGGAAGACCAGGTAGAAGGGCGAGATCGCCAGGTACTGCCGCCGTCACGCACCGCCAGACCATGGGCCTCGCCGATCGCACTGCGGACGACGTCGATGATCTTCTCCGCCTCGCCTGCCGAGTCGGGGGCGATCTCGGCGACGAT
>NZ_RQJW01000009.1 GCF_004028635.1 Streptomyces cyaneus
CCCCGCTCCACAACCGCCGGAGGGGCTGAGTTTTTCAGCCCGTCCGGCGTTTGAGGACGAGGCCCCTTCAGGGCCGAAGCGGGGGTCTGGGGGCCGCAGGCCCCCAGGGACGGGACGGGTAGGGGCGGCGGGGGCGAGGAAAATCCGGCGGCAACCACGGCGAATGCCCCCCAAACCCACCCCCACCTGCACCGACGTATCCCGGCGAGCCCCACTGGGAGCGGACACGTACCATGGGGTGAGGCCGTGGCGTGTCAAGCCCGGCAGGGCCCGCGTCACACAGACAGACGCGCAGGCCTTCCTCACACTCCGGGAGAACGCCGCAATATGGCCACGCGCCACGACATCCGCAACGTCGCTATCGTCGCCCACGTCGACCACGGCAAGACCACCATCGTCGACGGCATGCTGAAGCAGGCCGGTGCCTTCGCCGCCCACCAGCTCGAAGGCGTCGACGACCGCATGATGGACTCGAACGACCTGGAGCGTGAGAAGGGCATCACGATCCTGGCCAAGAACACGGCGGTGAAGTACCACCCGAAGGACGGGGGGGACGTCATCACCATCAACATCATCGACACCCCCGGCCACGCCGACTTCGGCGGCGAGGTCGAGCGTGGTCTGTCGATGGTCGACGGCGTCGTCCTGCTCGTCGACGCCTCCGAGGGCCCGCTTCCGCAGACCCGCTTCGTGCTGCGCAAGGCGCTGCAGGCCCGGCTGCCGATCATCCTCTGCATCAACAAGACGGACCGGCCCGACGCCCGTATCGACGAGGTCGTCAACGAGACCTACGACCTCTTCCTCGACCTGGACGCCGACGAGGAGCAGATCGAGTTCCCGATCGTCTACGCGTGTGGTCGTGACGGCATCGCGTCGCTGACCAAGCCGCAGGACGGGACCGTACCGAGCGACTCGACCAGCCTCGAGCCGTTCTTCTCGACGATCCTCGAGCACATCCCGGCTCCGACGTACGACGACGCCGCCCCGCTCCAGGCGCACGTCACCAACCTCGACGCCGACAACTTCCTCGGCCGTATCGCGCTGCTCCGCGTGCACCAGGGCGAGCTGAAGAAGGGGCAGACCGTCGCGTGGATGAAGCGCGACGGATCCGTCGCCAACGTGCGCATCTCCGAGCTGATGATGACCGAGGCGCTGACGCGCAAGCCGGCCGAGAAGGCCGGTCCCGGTGACATCTGTGCCGTCGCCGGTATCCCGGACATCATGATCGGTGAGACCCTCGCCGACCCCGAGAACGCGATCCCGCTGCCGCTCATCACGGTCGACGAGCCCGCGATCTCCATGGTCATCGGCACCAACACCTCCCCGCTGGTCGGCCGTGGCGGCACCGGCAAGGGCGCCGACGCCAAGGCGGCCGTGAAGGACCGCAAGGTCACCGCCCGCCAGGTCAAGGACCGCCTCGACCGCGAGCTGATCGGTAACGTCAGCCTCCGCGTCCTGGACACCGAGCGCCCCGACGCCTGGGAGGTGCAGGGCCGCGGTGAGCTGGCGCTGGCCATCCTGGTCGAGCAGATGCGCCGCGAGGGCTTCGAGCTGACCATCGGCAAGCCGCAGGTCGTCACGAAGGACGTGGACGGCAAGGTCTACGAGCCCGTCGAGCGCATGACCATCGACGTGCCCGAGGAGCACATGGGCGCCGTCACCCAGCTGATGGGTGTGCGCAAGGGCCGTATGGACAACATGTCCAACCACGGGTCCGGCTGGGTGCGCATGGAGTTCGTCGTTCCCTCCCGCGGTCTCATCGGGTTCCGGACCGAGTTCCTGACCCAGACCCGCGGCACGGGCATCGGCCACTCCATCCACGAGGGCCACGAGCCCTGGTTCGGCACGCTCCAGACCCGCAACAACGGCTCCCTGGTAGCCGACCGCTCCGGTGCCGTCACCGCGTTCGCGATGACGAACCTCCAGGAGCGCGGCGTGCTGTTCGTCGAGCCCGGCACCGAGGTGTACGAGGGCATGATCGTCGGCGAGAACTCGCGCGCCGACGACATGGACGTCAACATCACCAAGGAGAAGAAGCTCACCAACATGCGGTCGTCCACGGCCGATGTGGCCGAGTCGATCGTTCCGCCGCGCAAGCTGTCGCTGGAGCAGTCCCTGGAGTTCTGCCGCGACGACGAGTGCGTCGAGGTCACCCCGGAGGCGGTCCGTATCCGCAAGGTGAACCTGGACGCCCGCGAGCGCGCCCGCGCCGCGAGCCGCGCCAAGCACGGCTGATCATCGGGTAGTTGAGCCCGGGTTCCCCAACATGGGGGAACCCGGGCTTTTTCACGCTTTGCCGGTCGTCAGCTGTGACTGAATCGAAATTGAAAAGACGGTAGTGGGTGGTTGGCTCATGGCAGATAGTTAGCGGCAAGCTCGGGCCAGACGTCTGTACACCCACCAGTGAAACGGACGAACTGTGACAAGTCCTATCGGCGTTGAGGGCGGAGGGACCCCGGTCGTCGCGGACGGCGAACCACAGCCACCAGCGAAGACCGAGGCGGAGCACTTAGTCGGCCGGTCACCCGGCCAACTGATGTGGATCCGCTTCAAACGCGACCGCACCGGCGTGATCTCGGCCTATGTCGTCCTGTTCTTCTTCCTGATCGGGTTATTGGCCCCGGTCATCTCCAAGCTCTACGGCAAGGACCCGTACACGGTCTACGCCGACGAACGCCCCGAACTCTTCGACAGTGCGGGCGTCCCCGTGCAGCCCAACGGCGGCATCAGCGGCGAGTTCTGGTTCGGCCTCGAACCCGGCAACGGCTACGACGTCTTCACCAAACTCCTCTACGGCATCCGCACCTCGCTGATGATCTCCGTCGCCGTCACCCTCGCGACGGTCCTCACCGGGATCCTCCTCGGCGTCACGGCCGGCTACCTCGGCGGCAAGGCCGACTACTGGATCAGCCGGGTCATCGACTTCCTCCTCGCCTTCCCGGCCCAGCTGTTCTTCATCGCCAGCATGCCGGTGGTCGTCTCACTCTTCGTCAGCCCGCGCGACGAGACACCGGTCTACGTCCGGGTCGTCGCCCTCATCCTCGTGCAGTGGTTCCTCGGCTGGATGAGTCTCGGGCGGATCCTCAGAGGCACCACACTCGCCCTGAGAGAGCGGGAGTTCATCGAGGCGGCCAAGGTCAGCGGGGCGCCGCCGGGGCGGATCATCCGCAAGGAGATCCTGCCGAACGTGGTCACGCCGATCCTCGTGCAGGGCACCTACATGCTCCCCAACTTCGTGACCGCCGAGGCCGGTCTGTCCTTCCTCGGTGTGGGCATCGTCGAACCGACGCCGGACTGGGGGCAGATGTTCGCCAAGGCGTCCACCGAGCTCGTGATGCAGAACGACATCACCTACATGTTCTTCCCCGGCATCTCGATGATCGTCTTCATCGTGGCGTTCAACCTGCTCGGGGACTCCGTCAGGGACGCCTTCGACCCCAAGACGGCGCGCTGACCCAAGCTGACCAACTGACCTACGAGGTCTGGGTTCCTTCGCACTGGTGACGACAGATGGGTGGAAACCGAGTGATGAGCAGGAGCGGACGCCACGTACACGCCGTGGTCTCGGTGCTCGCGGCCACGGCACTCGTGCTGACCGGGTGCAGCTCGGGCGGCAGCAAGGGCGGTGGCAACGACAAGGAGCAGCAGGAGAACGCCGAACGGCAGAAGGCGCTGATCAAGTTCGGTGACGCCGCCGCCTCCAAGGGCCCCGCCGCCGAGGTCCCGGGCGCCAAGCCCGGCGGCACCATCTCGGTGCCCGCCCGCGACAGTTACGCCCACCTCGACCCGGCCCAGATCTACGTGTTCAACGAGCAGCAGGTCGCCCTGCTGCTGCACCGCGGGCTCACCGGCTACAAGGCGACCGGCAACGACGGCAGCAAGCACGAGGTCGTCGGCGACCTCGCCACCGACTCCGGCACCACCACGGACGGCGGCAAGACCTGGAAGTACACGCTCAAGGACGGCATCAAGTTCCAGGACGGCTCCGCGATCACCTCCGCGGACATCCGGCACTCCGTCGAGCGGCTCTTCGCTCCCTTCATCAACCAGGGCCCGCCGTACCTCCAGCAGTGGCTGGCCGACACCCCGGGCTCCGACTACCGCAAGCTGCTGCCGGACGGCCCGTTCAAGGGCAAGCACCTGCCGGACGGCATCCTTCAGACACCGGACGCGAAAACCGTCGTCTTCAAGTTCAAGAAGCCGCACCCCGACCTGCCGTACGCGCTGGCCATGGCGGGCTACGCGGTCGTCTCCCAGAAGGGCGACACCAAGGAGAAGTACGACAAGGCCCCGGTGGCGTCCGGGCCGTACAAGATCCAGTCCTTCAAGTCCGGCAAGTCGATGGTGCTGGTGAAGAACACCAACTGGGACCCGGCGACCGACCCGATCCGCAACCAGTACGTCGACAGGTTCGACATCACCTTCAACCAGCAGTACGAGGACTCCACCAAGGCCCTCATCGCCGACAGCGGAACCGACCGAACCGCCGTCAGCTGGCAGAACTCGGTCGACGCGGGCAACCTGTCGAAGGTCCTGAACGACCCGAAGATGAAGCCCCGTACGGTCATCGGCTACCAGCCGTTCGTCGGCCAGATCAACATCAACCTCAGTCACAAGCCGATGCAGGACAAGAAGGTCCGCGAGGCCATCGCCTACGCCCTGCCGGTCTCGCCGTTCGTGCGGGCCTTCGGCGGCAGCGCCGCGATGGAGGTCGCGGGCGGCATCATCAGCCCGACCGTCAGCGGCTACGACCCCTCGTTCGACCCGTGGGGCAAGAAGAAGAACCCCGCGGGTGACCCCGCAAAGGCCAAGAAGCTCCTGGAAGAGGCCGGCAAGGTCGGCACGAAGCTGACCTTCGGCTACATCAACACCCCGGAGGGGCAGGCGTACTCCACCGCCATGGCGGCGGGCCTGGAGAAGGCCGGCTTCGACGTCCAGCGCCAGGAGATCCCGGCCGAGACGTACTTCGACCAGGTCAGCAAGCTCAACAACAACTACGACATCTTCCACACCTCCTGGGCCGCCGACTGGCCGTCCGCCTCGACCGTGATCCCGCCGCTCTACGACGGCCGGGTGATCGCCGAGGGCGCGCAGAACTATTCGCAGGTCGACGACCCCAAGATCAACAGCGAGATCGACCGCATCAGCCGGATCGCCGACCCGGCCAAGGCCGCGGCCGAGTGGGAGAAGCTCGGCGAGTACATCGTGAAGGACGTCGTCAACATCGTCCCGACCGCCTACTACAAGCAGGTCCAGATCGCCGGATCCAAGATCGGCGGCGTCGCCTACGACGACGTCATCGGCGGCATCGACCCGCGCCGCCTGTACGTCAAGTAACCCCGCCCGCCCGGCATCCGGCGCGCCCCCGACGGTGCGCGCCGGATGCCCTCCGGCCCGCTGAGAGCTGCCTCTGCCATGCTGCGCTTCCTCGTCCGCCGGTCCCTCGGCGCCGTCGTCATCCTCTTCCTGCTGAGCATCGTCGCGTTCCTGCTGTTCTTCGGGATGCCGCGTGACCCGGCGCTCCTGATGTGCGGCAAGACATGCACCCCGGCCAACCTCGAGAACCTGCACCATGTGCTCGGCCTCGACAAGCCGATCCCCGAGCAGTACTGGATCTTCCTGCACAACCTCGTCATGGGCAGCGACGAATTCGCCCAAGGACCGTGCCCCGCCCCCTGTTTCGGGTACTCGTACCACTCCAACGAACAGGTCTGGGGCACCTTGATGGACCGCCTCCCCACCACCGTCTCGCTGACCCTCGGCGGGGCCGTCTGCTTCCTTGTCATCGGCCTGGGCACCGGACTGATCGCCGCCTGGAAGCGCGGCACGGTCGTCGACAAGACCTTCACGGCCGGCGCCATGGTGATCAGCTCGATGCAGATCTACTTCCTCGGCCCGCTGGCCCTGGCGATCCTCGTCTACCAGACCCATGTCCTCGACAAGCCCGCCTACAACGACTTCACCGCCGACCCGGTGGCCTGGTTCACCGGCCTGATCCTGCCCTGGGTGGTCCTGTCCACGATCTTCGCCTCGCAGTACACCCGTATGGCGCGCTCGTCGATGATCGAGCAACTCCAGGAGGAGCACGTCCGCACCGCCCGGGCGAAGGGCATGACCCGCCGGTACGTCTTCTTCCGCTACGCCTGGCGCGGCTCGCTGATCCCCATCGTCACCATTTTCGGCATCGACCTCGGATCGCTGCTCGGCGGTGCCATCATCACGGAGTACACCTTCGGGCTTCCGGGGCTCGGCCGGCTGGCGGTGGAGTCGGTGTTCTTCAGCGATCTGCCGCTGCTGCTGGGCGTGATGCTGTTCTCCGCCACCATGATCCTGCTCTGCAACATCGTCGTCGACGCCGCGTACGCCTTCATCGACCCGCGTGTGCGGCTGGCCTAGGCCGCGCCGGGGAACTCTTCCAGAGGAACTGCCTTAGGAGCACTGACGTGACCACTGTGACCAAGGAAGCCGGCGCCCCGGTCCCGGCCGGCGCGGACGCGTTCCTCTCGGTGCGGGACCTGCACGTCAGCTTCAAGACGGAGGACGGCGTCGTACGGGCCGTGGAGGGGCTCTCCTTCGACCTGGAGCGCGGCAGGACGCTGGGGATCGTGGGCGAGTCGGGCTCGGGGAAGTCGGTGACGAACCTGACGATCCTCGGGCTGCACAACCCGATGTTCACCACCGTCGAGGGCGAGATCCTCCTGGAGGGCCAGGAGCTGACCACCGCCCGCGAGTCCGAGCTGGAGAAGCTGCGCGGCAACAAGGTCGCCATGATCTTCCAGGACCCGCTCACCGCGCTGTCGCCGTACTACACGGTGGGTCGGCAGATCGCCGAGCCGTACATGAAGCACATGCGCGCCTCGAAGAAGGCCGCCTGGGAGCGGGCGGTGGAGATGCTGGGGAAGGTCGGCATCCCCAACCCGAGGCAGCGGGCGAAGGACTACCCCCACCAGTTCTCCGGCGGTATGCGCCAGCGCGCGATGATCGCGATGGCGCTGGTCTGCGACCCCGACCTGCTGATCGCCGACGAGCCGACCACGGCCCTGGACGTGACCGTCCAGGCCCAGATCCTGGACCTGCTGAAGGACCTGCAGCGGGAGTTCGGCTCGGCGATCATCTTCATCACGCACGACCTCGGGGTGATCGCCGACATGGCCGACGACATCATGGTGATGTACGCGGGCGGCGCGGTGGAGCGCGGCACGGTGCGCGAGGTGCTGAGGGCGCCACAACACCCGTACACCTGGGGCCTGTTGAACTCGATGCCGCGCCTGGACTCGGACCCGCACGCCCCGCTGGCCCCCATCCCCGGCTCCCCGCCGTCCCTGCTCCACCCACCCTCCGGCTGCCGCTTCCACCCCCGCTGCACCTTCCAGGACCGCGTCGGCGGCGCGCGCTGTGTCACCGAGGTCCCGTTGCTCGGCCCGGACCGCTCCTCGGCCTGCCATCTGACGGCGGAACAGAAGCGGACCATCTTCGACGAAGAGATCAAGCCCCGACTGCGCTAGCGCTCCCGATCAGCCCCCGATCAGCCCCCGATCAGCTCCCGATCGGCCCCGATCAGCCCCGTCTGAGGAGGACTACGGCTATGACAGAGGACCTCGTCCTCCCCGCACCCCGCGAAGCCGCCACCGACGCCACTGACGCCCCCGGCGAACCGCTGCTGGTGGTGGAGAAGCTCGTCAAGCACTTCCCGGTCAAGGGAGGCTTCCCGATCCGGCGGACCGTCGGCCAGGTGCAGGCGGTGGACGGCATCGACCTGACCGTGCACGTCGGCGAAAGCTTCGGCCTGGTGGGGGAGTCGGGCTGCGGCAAGTCGACGACCGGACGGCTGATCACCAAGCTCCTGGAGCCGACGGGCGGCAGCATCTCGTACCGGGGCAAGGACATCACGCATGCCACGCGCAGGCAGCTGGCACCGATCCGCTCCGAGATCCAGATGATCTTCCAGGACCCGTACTCCTCACTGAACCCGCGCCAGACGGTCGGCAAGATCATCTCGGGCCCGATGGAGATCAACGGGCTGGAGCCGGAGGGCGGCCACGAGAAGCGCGTCCGTGAACTACTGGAGATCGTCGGCCTGAACCCGGAGCACTACAACCGCTTCCCGCACGAGTTCTCCGGCGGCCAGCGCCAACGCATCGGCGTGGCAAGGGCGCTGGCCCTGGAGCCGAAGCTGATCGTGGCGGACGAGCCGGTCTCGGCCCTCGACGTCTCCATCCAGGCACAGGTCGTGAACCTGCTGCAGAAGGTGCAACAGGAACTGGGCATCGCCTTCTTGTTCATCGCCCACGACCTGGCGGTGGTCCGCCACTTCTCACAGCGCGTCGCGGTCATGTACCTCGGCAAGGTGATCGAGGTCGGCGACCGCGACTCGATCTACACCCGCCCCCGGCACCCCTACACCCACGCCCTGCTGTCGGCCGTACCCGAGGTGAACGTGGGAGGCGAGGACACAGAGGACGGCGAGGACGTGCCCCAGCGGGAGCGGATCCGCCTGGCCGGTGACGTGCCCTCGCCCATCTCCCCACCCTCCGGCTGCCGCTTCCGCACCCGCTGCTGGAAGGCACAGGACAAGTGCGCGGCCGAGGAGCCGCCACTGATCCAGATCTCCGGCAACCACGCGGGCCATCTGACGGCCTGCCACTTCCCGGAGGAGCCGACGATCGAGGCGCGGGACGAGGACATCGTGCTGGATCCGGCGCTGGTGGCGCTGGAGGAGTCGGACGACTAGGTCGTCGTCTTCACGGGAGCGCGGCTGAACGGCGATGTCAGTGGGCTCCTTTACGGTGCCCGCATGAAGGATCGGCATTGGATACGCGGCCCGCTCCCGCACCATGAGGAGACCAACGTCGTCTTCTTCCGGGGCATGTCTCTGGACGCGCTCACGCAAGGACTCCTCGCCGTACGGCGCCTGCCACTCGCGTACGGCAAGGGGCCGGGTGGGGGCTGATCATGCACTCCATGCTCAGCTGGGAGAACGGCGACTACGACCTCGCTGATTACGGGCAGTTGTGCCGCACCGGCGGCGAGCTCGTCGTGTTCGTGACGGAGCCATGCGTCGCCAAGGCGCACGGCCCCGCGTTCCAGTACTACCGCGAGGGACGCCTGATCACCGGCTTCAGCTTCGAGGATCCGTCCGAGGAACGGATCGCGCGGGCGATCGCGACCTTCTTCTCCCTGCCCGAACTCGACATGCCATGAACGCGCTCACCAGGAGGCTCGGCGGGCCACCGTGATGATCTCGGGGGCGGTGGGGGTGAGCGGACCCCGCCGCCAGTCCCCGTACTGTTCGACGACGGTGAGACCGGCTTCGTGGAGGAAGGCGGACAGGGCGTCGGGGCCGTGGAAGCGGAGCGTGGTGCGGCTGACGACGGGCTCCGGCCATGTGTCGCAGGCGAATGTCTCGGCGAAGGTCACCCGGTCTCCCACGACGGGCCCCTCGACCTCGTGCCACACGCGTACGACGCGCCCGTCCGCGTCGGTGACCCGGCGCACCCGGTCCGGCGTCCACGTCTCCCAGGCCCGTGCTGCCGGATTCCGTGTCTCGAACACGAACCGCCCGCCGACGCGCAGCGCGTCGTGCACCGCCCGCAACGCCGCACGCAACTCCTCGTCGCAGACGAGAACCTGAAACGCGTGCCCGGTCATCACCGCCAGGTCGAACCGCCCGCCCCAGTCCCGGGCGAGCAGATCCCCGAGCACCCACTCGACGCCGGTCCCGTGCCGCCGGGCCTGTACGAGCATGGCGGCGGCCGGATCGAGTCCCACGAGCCGCCCGCGGTGGCCGTGCGCGCTGGCCCGCCGCAGCAACCGCCCCGTACCGCAGCCGACATCGAGCACCGACTCGGCGGACCTCACGAGCCCGAGGTAGAAGTCGTCACCCGGCCCCCAGGGGTTGTGAACAGGTAGCGATCGACGGCACTTGAGCGTGTTCTGGCACGCATGAGTGAGTCTCCGGGTAGTGGCAGGCGCATTTCCAGGGTGGGGAACGAGAGTTCTTGCATCGAATGCGTGACCTTCGCCGGTGGTCGTCGTTGGATGTGGTGACGGGTTTCTTCGATGTCGGGATCGGGGGTGAAGGGGTGGGTGGACGGCGGGAGGTTGCGGCGCCGTTTGTGGTGCACGGCCCCTCAGGGGTCGCGATCCGTGGCCGGCTCAAGGGGCTGACTGCCGGGGACGAGAGGGTGCTGTGCCTGGTCAGTGGCCACCTCGGTTCGCTCGCCTCCCGTGATCTGAAGGCACGGTGTTTGGCCGGGCTGGACCACGACAGTGAGCAGTGGGCGCAGCGTAAGCGCGCTCTCACTCAGGAGTCTTCCTCTCGCTGGGCCGGGTCGATCACGAAGGCCACCCACGATCAATGGGCGCTCGCCCGGCGCGGCCAGATCGCGCACATCCAGAGCCTGGAGGCCGGGATCGGGACGATCACGCACCGGCTGTCCCTGCCCGTGGGCGAGAAAGGCACCAAGCAGGCGCCGGGCGGTTACCGCACCCGGCAGGAGTGGTTCGCCAAGTCCCGCCGCCTGCATCTTCTCGAAGACCGACTGCAGGCGGTGAGGGCGGACCGTGAGACCGGGCGGGTACGCGTGGTCCGGGGAGGGAAGCGGCTGCTGAATACCCGCCACCACCTGAAGTCTGCCCAACTCACCGAAGAGCAGTGGCGCTCGCGGTGGGAGGCCGAACGCCGATTCCTCCAAGCGGACGGCGAGTCCGGTAAGCGGTACGGCAACGAGACCATCCGCGTCACCGGCGACGGCGAGATCTCGATCAAGCTCCCCGCGCCGCTGGCACACCTGGCGAACGCCCCGCAGGGCCGGTACGTGCTGGCGGCGAAGGTATCGTTCGCGCACCGGGGCGAGCAGTGGGCCGACCGCGTGGCAGCGAACCGGGCAGTCGCCTACCGCATCCACGAAGACACAGGCCGCGGGCGCTGGTACCTGACCGCGTCCTGGACGATCCCCCCGGTCCAGACCGTCTCCCTGGCGGCGGCCCGCGCCGGTGGCCTGATCGGCTTCGACACCAACGCCGACCACCTGGCTGCCTGGCGCCTGGACGAACACGGCAACCCCACCGGCAATCCCCGACGCTTCTTCTACGACCTGTCCGGCACCGCCGGCCACCGCGACGCGCAGGTTCGCCAAGCCCTGATCCGTTTGCTGCGCTGGGCCAAACGCCACGGGCTGTCGATCGCGATCGAAGACCTCGACTTCACCGCCGAGAAGACCCGCGAGAAGCACGGCCGCCGCAAACGCTTCCGCAACCTCATCTCCGGCATGCCCACCTCCAGACTGCGGGCCCGGCTCGTGTCAATGGCGGCCGAACTCGGCATCACCATCGTCGCCGTCGACCCGGCCTACACCAGCAAGTGGGGCGCCCAGCACTGGCAGAAACCCCTTACCAGTAACAACCGCAAGACCACCCGCCATGACGCGGCCGCCGTGGCGATCGGCAGGCGCGCCCTGGGGCACCCGATCCGGCGACGGACGGCACCGCCCCCACACGACCGGAGCGATCGTGTGGGGCATCGGACCGTCCAGGCCGAATCAGTGGCCCTGGAGCGTGAGGGAAACCGCCCCCGCATTCCCGGACCACGGACACGATCCGTGCGCGCCGGATGCGGTGAGAACGCGGTGGACCAGAACGCCCAACACCGTTCGGGGCGTTCGGCTGAGCATGAGCCCTGGCAACAGGACTCACTCCCGCTCAGTCTTTAGGAACGGTTCAGGGCGTCGTACAACGCGGCGAGCGAGCGATCCGCGAACGACCGATCGACCATTCGGTGGAGTGTGCCACAACTGCCCGCTGCCGACGGCCATTGCGCACCTCTCAGCGCACGACCCGCCCCCGCAGCACGATGCGCCGCGGATGCCGCAGCACCCCCGGCTCCCGTCGCGGATCCGCGTCGTACACGGTGACGTCGGCGAGCCCGCCCTCGACCAGTCCCGGCAGCCCCAGGAAGTCCCGAGCCGCCCAACTCGCCGCGCCCACCGCGACGTCGGCGGGCAGGCCGGCGGCGATGAGGTGCCCGACCTCGGTGGCGATGTTGCCGAAGGGGGCGGAGTCGGTGCCGGCGAGGACGGTGACGCCGGCGTCGTGGGCCTCGCGGACCCGGCGGATCATGATGCGGTGGCCTTCGTGCCAGAGGCGGCTGCGGGGCGTGTCCTTGTCGCGAGAAGGCGCGCTGCGGGCGAAGGCGGTGAGGGTGGGCACGTAGACGGTCCCGTGGCCGGCCATCAGCTCCACGCACTCCTCCGGCATCCCCATCCCATGCTCGATCGAGTCGATCCCGGCACGAGCGGCATTGAGCACTCCCCCCGCCGACTGACAGTGCGCGGCGACCCGCCCCCCGGCCGCGTGCACCGCGTCGGTCACGGCGCGCAGGATGTCGTACGGCACGGGGTCCGCCTCGAAGTCCCAGTCGCCCATGAGCTTGCACCAGCCGTCGTGGGCCTTGGCCTCCGCGACGGCTGCGGCCACGAGGTCGTCGGTGACGGTGTGGAAGTCGGCACTCTTGGACAGCCCCGCCCAGGCCAGCCAGCGCCCGGCAGTGATCATGCGGGGCGCGTCGGGCGCCTCGCGCAGCCCGTCCGGGATCTCGCCGAGTAGCCCCGGGAACCGCAACGCGGTCGCCCCGGCGTCCCGGTGCGCGGCGATCTGCTCGGCGAACGCGCCGGGGTCGAAGACGGGTTCGCTCCCGGACGGGGACCCCGGATGCGTGTGTACGTCGACCAGTCCCGGAAGCAGATAGCCACCGTCGGCCACCGTGTCCGCCTCGACCGAGGGGCGGGTGAAGGTGATGCGGTCGCCGAGGATCCAGAGGTCGCGGGTGGTGCCGTGGGGGAGGAGGGTGCCGCGCAGGTGGTGGGCCATTTCACCCAACATACTGGGCTCCGCAGAGGCACCGGTCCAGGATGGTTCCTGTACGCGCCCACGTGCGCACTCGTCGAGGCCGACCGAACCCGGCACGGCACCGCCGAGCACATCGTTGCGTTGCCCAGTGTCATCGTCCTCGACCTCGACCTGCCTGCCGCTCTTGTCGTCGGCCGTGACACGGACTGGGCTCCAGCCCATGTCGAGCACGCGGCCAGACCGACGCCCGAGCGGCCGGACGGCGCCATTGTCGCCACTGTCGCCCCGGCGCGATGGAAGGGACGGCCGGTGCGCGTACTCGACCTCAACCCCTGAGCCGACCGGCCGGAAAGGCAAGGGCCCGCGCCGAAGAGGCGCGGGCCCTCCTTCCCCGTAAGGGGGTCTGTCAGACCGCCGGCTCCGGGTCCTTGGACAGACGCGGCGCGGGGACCGTGTCCGCCGTCTCCGGGTAGTGGCAGGCCGTCAGGTGGCCGGGCTTGTTGCCCTCGACCTGGACCAGCGGCGGGGCCTCGGTCGCGCACTTCTCCGTCGCCTTCCAGCAGCGGGTGCGGAAGCGGCAGCCGGAGGGCGGGTTGATCGGGGACGGTACGTCGCCCTGGAGGCGGATGCGCTCGCGGGCGGGCGTCTCGTCTACCGTCGCCTCGGGTACGGCGGACAGCAGTGCCCGGGTGTAGGGGTGGCGCGGGTTGCCGTACAGGTCGTCGCGGTCGGCGATCTCGACGATCTTGCCGAGGTACATGACCGCCACGCGCTGAGAGAAGTGGCGGACCACCGCCAGGTCGTGGGCGATGAAGACGAAGGCGATGCCCAGCTCCTGCTGGACCTTCTGCAGCAGGTTCACGACCTGTGCCTGGATGGAGACGTCGAGGGCCGAGACCGGCTCGTCCGCCACGATCAGCTTCGGCTCCAGGGCCAGAGCCCGGGCGACGCCGATGCGCTGGCGCTGGCCGCCGGAGAACTCGTGCGGGAAGCGGTTGTAGTGCTCGGGATTGAGGCCGACGATCTCCAGCAGCTCACGGACGCGCTTCTCGCGGCCGCCGGCCGGGTTGATGTCGTTGATCTCCATCGGGCCGGCGATGATCTTGCCGACCGTGTGCCGCGGGTTCAGCGAGGCGTACGGGTCCTGGAAGATCATCTGGATCTCGGAGCGGACCGGCGCCAACTGCTTGCGGTTGGCGTGCGTGATGTCCTTGCCCTGGTACGAGATCTTGCCGGCCGTCGGCTCCAGCAGGCGCGTGATCAGGCGGCCCGTCGTCGACTTGCCGCAGCCGGACTCGCCGACCAGGCCGAGACTCTCGCCCTCGCCGACCTGGAAGTCCAGGCCGTCGACGGCCTGGACGTGGCCGACCGTGCGGCGGATCGGGAACCCGCCCTTGATCGGGAAGTGTTTGGTCAGCCCGGAGACGTCCAGGAGGGGAGTGGTGCTGCTCATGGTGGTGAAATCCCGTCTCTTGTACGTCAGTTGGCGGCGCTGCCGGCCAGGTCGGAGAAGTACTCGCCGCGCTGTTCGGCGGTGAGGTGGCAGGCGGAGCCGCGTCCGTCGACGATCTCCAGCAGCGGCCGCTCCGACGAGCACAGGCCGCCCTCGACCTTCTCGGCGAAGGCGCACCGCGGGTGGAAACGGCAGCCCGACGGCGGGTTCAGCAGCGACGGCGGCGAGCCCGGGATCGGGTTCAGCGGCACATCCACCGGGTGGTCCAGGCTCGGCATCGAGCTCAGCAGGCCCCAGGTGTAGGGGTGCTGCGGGTCACGCAGCACCTCCTTCTTCGAACCGCGCTCCACGCACCGGCCGCCGTACATCACCAGCACGTCGTCCGCGATGTCGGCGATGACACCGAGGTCGTGCGTGATGAAGATGATCGCCGTGCCGAACTCCTTCTGGAGGTCCTTCAGAAGGTCCATGATCTGGGCCTGGACGGTCACGTCGAGGGCCGTGGTCGGCTCGTCCGCGATCAGCAGCTCCGGGTCGCAGACCAGCGCCATCGCGATCATCGCGCGCTGGCGCATACCGCCGGAGAACTGGTGCGGGTAGTCGTCGACGCGGACCTCGGGCTGCGGAATGCCGACCCGCCGCAGCATCTCGATCGCCCGGTCCCGGGCCGCCTTCTTGGAGCAACCCGTGTGCTTGCGGTACGTCTCACCGATCTGCTTGCCGATGGTGTGGTACGGCGACAGCGAGGTCAGCGCGTCCTGGAAGATCATCGACATCTTGTTGCCGCGAAGCTTCTCCAGCGTCTTCTCCGAGGCGCCGTTCAGCTCTTCGCCGTCCAGGGTGATCGAGCCCTCGACCTTGGTGCTGTCCGGGTTGTGCAGGCCCAGGATGGTCAGGTTGGTGACCGACTTGCCGGACCCGGACTCGCCCACGATGCCCAGCGTCTTGCCGCGTACGAGGTCGAAGGACAGACCGTCGACGGCCTTGACGGTGCCGTCCTCGGTCGAGAAGTGCACCTTCAAGTCCTTGATGGAGAGGAAGGGCTGCTGATCGGTGCTCGTCACGGGGACGCTCCAGTGAGGGGTGATGCGGGGTAGCTGGTGGGGGCGGGGGTCAGGCGAGCCTGATGCGCGGGTCGATCAGGGCGTAGCAGGCGTCGACGACGATGTTGGCGATGACGACGAAGCTGGCCGTGACCACCATGACGCCGAGCAGCATGGGCAGGTCGTTGTTGGTCGCGGACTTGACCGCGAGCAAGCCGATGCCCTGGATGCTGAAGGTCTTCTCGGTGATCATGCCGCCGCCGAGCAGGACGCCCATGTCGATGCCGAAGATGGTGACGATCGGGCCCATGGCGCCGCGCCAGGCGAACCGGAAGAACACGTTCGGGCCGGACAGGCCCTTGGCCCGGGCCGTGCGGACGTAGTCCTCGTTGAGCTGCTCGACCATCTGGGAGCGCGTCATACGGGTGTAGTTCGCGGTGAAGATCAGCGCCAGGACCAGCCACGGCAGCAGCAGTCCGGCGAACCATTCGCCCGGGTTGTCGGAGAAGGGCGTGTATCCGGGCTGGTCGAGGATCTGCCACTGGTACACGAGGAGGTACAGAGCCAGGGTGCCCACGAAGTAGATCTGCATGGACGAGGCGACCAGCGAGGCGCTGCTGGCAATCTTGTCGGTGGCCTTGCCCTGCTTGCGGGCGGCCAGCATGCCGGCGCCGACGCCGAAGACCAGGAACACCACGGACGAGCCGATGAAGAGCGAGAACGTCGTCGGGAACCGGTCCAGGATGGTGGCGAGGACGGGCTCACGGTTGACGAACGAGTAGCCCAGGCACGGTGCCTCACAGTTGCCGAAGCCCGGGTACTCCCGGCCGAGGAAGATGCCGCTGAGCCAGTGCCAGAACTGGACGGGCATCGGATCCGCGATCCCCATGTTGTGGCGGATCAGCTCCAGCGTCTCCGGGGTGCAGAGCTTGCCGCAGGCGATCCGGGCCGGGTCGCGCGGCACCGCGTAGAAGAGCATGAACGTGACCGCGCTGATGATCAGCAGCGTGATCACGGCGCCGAAGAACCGGCGGACGAGGAAGCGAAGCATTGGGGAGTGGCTTTCCTGGGAGGGCCGTCGTGCGGAGAGGCCGGACCGGGGTTTCCGGGGGCCACGGTGGACGAGCCGAGGGTGGGGCGGCACCGTGGCGCCGCCCCACCTCTCAGGTGTGGGTCAGGACTTGACGTACAGCTTGTAGAGCATGCAACCGTCGAAGTTCGGGTCCATCTTCACGTTGCCGAGCTTGGAGCCGTGCATGTAGATGCGGGCCATGTACACGTCGGGGATGAAGGCACCGGTCTCGGTGACCTGCTTGTCCAGGGCGGCCCACATCTTGTTGGCCTTGTCCTGGTCGGTCTCGGCGGTCGCGGCCTTGATGGCGGCGTCGACGGCCGGGTCCTTCAGGTGCGAGTAGTTCTGGCCCTGGTCGACGACGTTCTTGCTGTCGAACAGCGGCTGGAACACCGAGTAACCGGTCGGCCAGTCGGCGGACCAACCACCCCAGTAGACGTCGAACTGGTTGTCCAGCTTGCCGACCTGGTCGTACCAGGTGGTGGAGTCGATGCCCTTGGTGACGACCTCGAAGCCGGCGGCCTTCAGAGCGTTCTCGATGACGACCTTGATCTTCGCCTGCTGCGGGTCCTGCTGGTAGGCGTAGACGACCTTGTAACCGGACTTGCCGGCCTTCTTCAGGATCTCCTTCGCGGCCTTCGGGTCGCCCTCGGGCTTCGCCAGCTTGCCCCAGACGTCCTGCGACTCGTAACCGGCCACGGCCGGGCTCATGATGCCGGTCGCGTAGTCACCGCGCACCTTGCCACCGAGCAGCTGACGGATGCCGGCGGTGGGCCAGGCCTTGATGATGGCCTCGCGGACGGCCTTGTCCTTGACCCGGGAGGTGTTGATCCAGTAGACGCTGACGCCGTTGCCGAGCTGCTGGAAGACGCGGTCCTTGGCCTCGGTCTGCGCCTTCTGGATGCGCTCCTGCGGGATGGTGCGCCAGCTGACGGCGTACTGGTCCTTGCCGGCGTCGGCCAGCAGACGGTCGATCGCCGTCAGCTGCTCGATGCCGAAGGTGAAGTCGAACTGGTCCGGGTAGGCGTTGCGGATCGGGTCCGTCGCCGGGTCCCAGTGCTCGTTGCGGACCAGGGTCATCGACTTGTCGGTGACGTGGGTCTTGACCCGGTAGGGGCCGTTGGAGACCGGCTTCTTGTCGTAGTCCTGCTTGGTGTCCTTCTTCACCGGGGTCGGCGCGTAGGAGTGCATCGCCACGACGTAGTTGAAGTCGGGACGCGCCTCGGAGAGGTGGAAGGTGATGGTCTTCCCGCTGGTCTCGATCGACTTCAGGTGCTTGCCGCCGTACGGGCCGGGGTACGACTTGCGGTAGTCCGTCGAGCCGGTCAGCCAGCTCTGGACGTAGAAGGCGCCCTCGGTGACGAAGTTGGCGAAGCAGCGCTCGATGCCGTGGCGGACGTCGTCGACGGTGACGTCGGAGCCGTCCTCCCACTTGACGCCGTCCTTCAGGGTGAAGGACCAGGTCTTGCCGCCGTCCTTCATGGTGCCCGTGTCGGTGGCGAGGTCACCGACCAGGGTCTGGGAGCCGTCCTCACCGATCTTGTAGCCGGTCAGCGTGCGGGAGATGACGATCGCCGCGAGCGAGTTCCAGGCGTAGTAGATGCGCTGCGGGTCGAGGTGCGAGAAGTCGTCGTCGTTCAGCAGGTAGGCGGTGCCGCCCTTCTTCGCGCCGGCGACCTCGGGGGCCGGGCCCTTGGAGTCCTCGGCGGTGCCGATCTTGACGACGGTCGCGTTGGCCTTGGCCGCATCCTGCTTGCCACCGCCACCGCTGTTGTTGGTGGTGTCGCCGCTGCTGCACGCGGTGAGCACGGAGCTCGACGCCGCCACAACACTGGTGGCTATCAGGAAGTTTCTACGCGAGAAGGACATCGCATCCTGCCTTCGAAATATGAGTGATGAGAGGGATCCGGCACCACGGCACCTTCGCCGTGGTCCTGAAGTGGGCCGGAGTCAGCGCTTGGTCTTCGGGTCGAGTGCGTCGCGCACCGAGTCGCCGAGGAGGTTGAACGCCAGAACGAAGATCACCATGGACACGCCAGGGAAGAGCAGGAAGGTGATGTCGTCCTGGTAGACCTGGGCGGCCTGGCCGATCATGACGCCCCAGTCCGGCGTCGGATCCTGGATGCCCACGCCGAGGAAGGCAAGGCCCGCCTCCGTGGTGACCATCGCAGGGACGCTGAGAGTCGCCTGGATCAGGATCGGCGTCCAGAGATTGGGCAGCAGTTCCTTGAAGATGATGCGCGCCGGAGATGCTCCCGTGACCTTCGCGGCCTCGACGAACTCCCGCTCGCGCAGGGCGAGTACCTGGCCGCGCAGAAGTCGGGCGATGGAGGCCCAGCCGAAGACGGTGAGCAGGCCGACGAGGCAGACGACGGTGAGCCAGACGGGTGTGTTCTCGTCGGCGCCCACGAACAGGGCGAGCACCACGGGGGTGAAGGCCACGAAGAACAACTGCGACGGGAAGGCCAGCAGGATGTCGATGACCCGGCCGATCAACCAGTCGGTCTTGCCGCCCAGGTAGCCGGCGGTGACTCCGAGCGTCACGCCGATGATCACCACGAGGAGTGTGATGGCCGTGGCGATGAGCAGGGAGTTGCGGATCCCGTAGAGCAGGAAGGTGAACAGGTCCCGGCCGAGCCCTGGCTCGATGCCGAACCAGAACTCGCCGTCGATGCCACCGTTGGGCTTCACCGGGAGGCCGTTGTCACCCAGCAGTCCAGGCGTGCTCAGCCCGTACGTCGTGTACGGATCCTTCCCGTACAGCTTGGCTATCAGCGGCGCACACAACGCGATCACAAAGAAGAAGATCACGATGCATGCCGCAGCGACGCCCGTACGGTCCCGCTTGAAGCGTCGCCAAGCCAGCTGTCCCGGGGACTTGCTCTCGTTGGCCGAGGGGGCGGGAGAAGTGATCGACTTCTCGACGCTCTCGTCCGTCACCTCAAGCGGGGCAGCCGCTGATGGAGTTGGGGGGGTCATGGTGCTCCTGGCCCAAGGGAGGGTCTGATGACTCCGCAGGGCACGCTCCCCTACGGGCTACGCCGGACTTTTTCAACGCAATTCATTCAAGGTCAATAAATTCTCGGGCGACTTGGTTGTCTCTTTACGTTTTTTACCCTGCCTTTACCATTCCGTAGCTACGCGGGTAGCGCAACGTAATCGAGTCGTGCCTTGACTCGGACTAACTGGACTAATCGGGCAAGGAGTTCGTTATGCGGACGGTCCAGTGCCGAAATGCGTACATCGAGGGGTCGTAATCCAACGGTTCTGCATCGGTACGTGAAGATCCATTGCGTGATGAATGGAAGGTCCATCGGTCCGGGGCGGAGAAGTCCGTTTCGTCGCCCGCGCGGACGCCTCGCGGGCGCGTGCATCCGGATGGCGTGTTGCTCCATTGGCCGGATCCCGTGTGCGATACGTGCCTTTTGACTCGATATTGGCCCGTAACGGATCAGTACCAGAGGAGGCACCCATGCGTGGAGCCACGAACGCCGGATGGGCCGCGTGCGCGGTGGCGGTCGCGCTCGCGGCGACGGCCTGCGGAGGCGGAGGTGACAGCGGGGGCGAGGGCGGCAGTGGCGGCGGCGCGGTGCTCAGCTCCTCGTGGACCGATCCGCAGAACCCGCTGGAGCCGGCCAACACCAACGAGGTGCAGGGCGGCAAGGTGCTCTCCATGATCTTCCGCGGGCTGAAGCAGTACGACCCGAAGACCGGCGAGGCCGAGGACATGCTCGCCGAGAAGATCGAGACCTCCGACTCGCGGAACTACACCGTCACCGTCAAGGACGGCTGGACCTTCAGCAACGGCGAGAAGGTCACCGCCAAGTCCTTCGTGGACGCCTGGAACTACGGGGCGAGCCTGAAGAACAACCAGAAGAACGCCTACTTCTTCAGCTACATCGAGGGCTACGACAAGGTCCACCCGGCCAAGGGCGAGCAGCGCGCCGAGACGATGTCCGGGCTGAAGGTCACGGGCGAGCGGACCTTCACGGTCAGGCTCAGCCAGAAGTTCTCGAGCTTCCCCGACACCCTCGGCTACAACGCCTTCGTCCCGCTGCCCCGGGCGTTCTACGACGACCACGACGGCTGGCTGGCCAAGCCGGTCGGCAACGGCCCGTACGCCGTGGAGTCGTACACCAAGGGCTCCGAGATGCGCCTGACGAAGTGGGACGCCTACCCGGGCGAGGACGCGGCGCGCAACGGAGGCGTCACCCTCAAGGTCTACACGGACAACAACACGGCCTACACCGACCTGATGGCCGGCAACCTCGACCTCGTCGACGACGTACCGGCCCAGCAGCTGAAGAACGTCGAGAACGACCTCGGCGACCGCTACCTCAACACCCCGGCCGGCATCATCCAGACCCTGGCCTTCCCCTACTACGACAAGGACTGGAACAAGGCCGGCTCGGTCAAGGTCCGCAAGGGCCTGTCCCGCGCGATCAACCGCGAGCAGATCACCGACACCATCTTCCAGAAGACCCGCACCCCCGCCACCGACTGGACCTCACCCGTCCTCGGCGCGGACGGCGGCTACAAGGAGGGGCTGTGCGGTGAGTGGTGCCGGTACGACGCCGCCGCGGCGAAGAAGCTGATCGAGGAGGGCGGCGGGCTGCCCGGCGGCCAGGTGAAGATCACGTACAACGCGGACACC
Organism: Streptomyces cyaneus; assembly: GCF_004028635.1. Taxonomy (GTDB): domain Bacteria; phylum Actinomycetota; class Actinomycetes; order Streptomycetales; family Streptomycetaceae; genus Streptomyces; species Streptomyces cyaneus. The sequence continues at coordinate 21,069 of NZ_RQJW01000009.1, forward strand.
GGCTCCCACAAGCTGTGGGTGGACGCCGTCTGCAACTCCATCAACAACGCGCTCGACAACGACCGGGCCTGTGTCGGCAACCCCATCGGCACCTTCGCCGACTTCCGGAGCAAGAGCACCACCCAGAAGCTCTCCGGCCCCTTCCGGGCGGGCTGGCAGATGGACTACCCCCTCACCCAGAACTTCCTCCAGCCGCTCTACTACACCGACGCCTCCTCCAACGACGGCAAGTGGTCCAACGAGGAGTTCGACAAGCTCGTCGACGAGGCGAACGCCGAGACCGACCCCGCGAGGGCCGTGGAGATGTTCCAGAAGGCCGAGGCGGTCGTCCGGGACAACATGGCGGCCATCCCGCTCTGGTACCAGAACGGCAGCGCCGGCTGGTCCGAGCGGCTGTCGAACGTGGCCCTCAACCCCTTCAGCGTCCCGGTCTACGACCAGATCAAGGTCGGCTGAGCCGCCATGGGGCGGTACGTCGTCCGGCGCCTGGTGCAGATGGTCCCGGTGTTCATCGGATCGACCCTGCTGATCTTCCTCATGGTGAACGTGATGGGCGACCCCGTCGCGGGCCTGTGCGGCGACCGGCAGTGCGACGCGGCGACTGCTGCCCAGCTGAAGAAGGAGTTCGGCCTCGACCAGCCCGTGTGGCAGCAGTACCTGACCTACATGGGGAACCTCTTCACCGGAGACTTCGGTACGGCGTTCAATGGCCAGGAAGTCACCGAGCTGATGTCGACGGCCTTCCCGGTCACCTTCCGGCTCACCGTCGTGGCGATCCTCTTCGAGGTGCTGATCGGGATCACGCTGGGGGTGGTGACCGGCCTGCGCCGCGGCCGCCCCGTCGACACCGGCGTCCTGCTGCTCACCCTCGTCGTCATCTCGGTCCCCACCTTCGTCACGGGCCTGCTGCTCCAGCTCCTGCTGGGCGTGGAACGGGACTGGATCCGTCCCTCCGTCTCCCCGGCAGCCCCCTTCGGCGAGCTGATCGTCCCCGGCCTCGTCCTCGCCTCGGTCTCCCTGGCGTACGTCACCCGTCTGACCCGCACGTCCATCGCCGAGAACCGGCGCTCCGACTACGTCCGTACAGCCATCGCCAAGGGCCTGCCCAGACGCCGAGTCGTCACCCGGCACCTCCTGCGCAACTCCCTCATCCCCGTCGTCACCTTCATCGGCGCGGACATCGGGTTCCTCATGGGCGGCGCGATCGTCACCGAGCGGATCTTCAACATCCACGGCGTCGGCTATCAGCTCTACCAAGGCATCCTGCGCCAGAACACCCAGACGGTCGTCGGCTTCGTGACGGTCCTCGTCCTCGTCTTCCTCCTCTGCAACCTGGTCGTCGATCTCCTGTACGCCGTACTCGACCCGAGGATCCGCTATGCCTGAGCCGTCGTTCGAGTCCGAGGGGGTGATCGCGGGGACGGCGATGGGCGCGGCGACGGACCTCGCCACGACCGACGCGGAGACGCTTCACAAGCGGCCGTCCGCCGCCGCCGAGCCGGGCCCGGGCGGCACCGAACCGGCCGGCAAGCCCCGGTCCCTGTGGTCCGACGCCTGGCGGGACCTGCGCCGCAACCCCGTCTTCGTCGTCTCGGCCCTGATCATCCTCTTCCTGGTCGTCATCTCCCTGTGGCCCTCGGCGATCGCCTCCGGCAGCCCCCTCAAATGCGACCTCGCCAAGGCCCAGCAGGGTTCCGCGCCGGGCCATCCCTTCGGCTACGACGGCCAGGGCTGCGACGTCTACACGCGCACGGTCCACGGCGCCCGTACGTCCGTCACGGTCGGCGTCTGCGCCACGCTCGGGGTCGCGATCCTCGGCTCGGTGCTGGGCGCGCTGGCCGGCTTCTTCGGCGGCCTGTGGGACGCGGTCCTCTCCCGCATCACCGACGTCTTCTTCGCCATCCCGGTCATCCTCGGCGGCCTGGTCCTGCTGTCGGTGGTGACCAGCAACTCCGTCTGGCCGGTCATCGGCTTCATCGTGCTGCTCGGCTGGCCGCAGATCTCCCGCATCGCGCGCGGCGCGGTCATCACCGCCAAACAGAACGACTACGTGCAGGCCGCCCGCGCCCTGGGCGCCTCCAACTCCCGCCTCCTGCTGCGCCACATCGCGCCGAACGCCGTAGCCCCGGTGATCGTGGTCGCGACCATCGCGCTCGGCACGTACATCGCCCTGGAGGCAACCCTGTCCTACCTCGGCGTAGGCCTGAAACCCCCGAGCGTCTCCTGGGGCATCGACATCTCCGCGGCCTCCCCCTACATCCGCAACGCCCCCCACGCCCTCCTCTGGCCCTCGGGCGCCCTGGCGATCACGGTCCTGGCCTTCATCATGCTGGGCGACGCGGTGCGCGATGCCCTGGATCCGAAGCTGAGGTGAGGGCGTGGTGGGTCGGTGGTGCGGGATGTGGGTGGGGGCTGGGGCTGGGGCGGTTCGTCGTGTGCCCCGCGCCGGTCGGCGTCGGCGGTCCCGGTGCAGGCCTTCATCGTGTTCGGCGACGTGGTGCGCGCTGCAAGACGGTGGTGCGACGCCCCGTATGCCCTGTCGTGGCCGATCCGGCGCCCGGCCGCCGATCCGGCAGCCAGGCCCCGACCGGCCCGGGCCGCGCAGGCCGGCCCGACCGGCCACCCAGGGCGAGCGGCCGCACCCGTCGGCCACAGGCCATGTGGACAGGCCCCGTCCTGATGTCTGCACCACGCGGCGGCACGCCATCCGTGCGACGCCCTCGATCCGAAGCTGAGGTGAGCCGACGTCATGTTGCTCGAAGTTCGTGATCTGCAGGTGGAGTTCAGGACCCGGGACGGGGTCGCCAAAGCCGTCAACGGCGTCAACTACGGCGTGGAAGCGGGGGAGACGCTCGCCGTGCTCGGGGAGTCCGGGTCCGGGAAGTCGGTGACCGCGCAGGCGGTGATGGGGATCCTGGACATGCCGCCCGGGAGGATCACCGGGGGCGAGATCCTCTTCCAGGGGCGGGACCTGCTCAAGCTGAAGGAAGAGGAGCGGCGCAAGGTCCGCGGCGCCGAGATGGCGATGATCTTCCAGGACGCCCTGTCGTCGCTGAACCCCGTGCTGACCGTCGGCGACCAGCTCGGCGAGATGTTCGTCGTGCACCGCGGGATGTCGAGGAAGGACGCCCGGGCGAAGGCCGTCGAGCTGATGGACCGGGTACGGATCCCGGCCGCGAGAGAGCGCGTGCGGCAGTACCCGCACCAGTTCTCCGGCGGTATGCGCCAGCGCATCATGATCGCGATGGCGCTCGCCCTGGAACCCGCGCTGATCATCGCCGACGAGCCGACCACCGCGCTGGACGTCACCGTCCAGGCCCAGGTCATGGATCTGCTCGCGGAGTTGCAGCGCGAGTACCACATGGGGCTGATCCTCATCACCCATGACCTCGGTGTCGTCGCCGACGTCGCCGACCGCATCGCCGTCATGTACGCGGGGCGGATCGTCGAGCAGGCCCCGGTGCACGACATCTACAAGGCGCCGGCCCACCCCTACACGCGTGGACTCCTCGATTCCATCCCTCGTCTCGATCAGAAGGGGCAGGAGCTGTACGCGATCAAGGGCCTGCCGCCCAACCTGATGAACATCCCTCCTGGTTGCGCGTTCAACCCCCGGTGCCCGATGGCTCAGGACGTGTGCCGCACGGACGTACCGCCGCTGTACGAGGCCGGCGACCAGCGGGTCAGCGCCTGCCACTTCTCGAGGGAGTGCCTCAATGGTTGAGCCGATCCTCGAAGTGAGTGGACTGGTCAAGCACTACCCGTTGACGCAAGGCATCCTGCTCAGGAAACAGGTCGGCGCCGTCAGGGCTGTTGACGGTGTGGACTTCACGCTCAACAAAGGGGAGACCCTCGGCATCGTCGGGGAGTCCGGCTGCGGCAAGTCGACGGTCGCCAAGATGCTCGTCAATCTCGAGCGCCCGACGGCCGGTTCGATCAAGTACAAGGGCGAGGACATCACCAAACTGTCCGGCCGCGCCCTGAAGGCCGTACGCCGCAACATCCAGATGGTGTTCCAGGACCCGTACACCTCCCTCAACCCCCGGATGACGGTGGGCGACATCATCGGCGAGCCGTACGACATCCACCCCGAGGTGGCCCCGAAGGGCGACCGCCGCCGCAAGGTGCGGGACCTGCTGGACGTGGTCGGCCTCAACCCGGAGTACATCAACCGCTATCCGCACCAGTTCTCCGGCGGCCAGCGCCAACGCATCGGCATCGCCCGGGGACTGGCGCTGCGCCCGGAGGTCATCGTCGCCGACGAACCGGTCTCCGCGCTGGACGTCTCGGTCCAGGCCCAGGTCATCAACCTGATGGACCGCCTGCAGAACGAGTTCGACCTCTCCTACGTCTTCATCGCCCACGACCTGTCGATCGTCCGGCACATCTCGGACCGGGTCGGGGTGATGTACCTCGGCCGGATGGTGGAGATCGGCAGGGACACCGAGATCTACGACCACCCCACGCACCCCTACACCCAGGCGCTGCTCTCCGCGGTCCCCGTCCCCGACCCCGAGGCCCGTGAACACCGCGAGCGCATCATCCTCACGGGCGACGTCCCGTCCCCGACCAACGTCCCCTCCGGCTGCCGCTTCCGCACCCGCTGCTGGAAGGCGCAGGAACGGTGCGCCCTGGAGGCACCGCCGCTCGCGGTGCCGTCGCGCTTCGGGGAGGCGAGCGGGCCCGAGGCGCACGACTGCGCCTGTCACTTCGCGGAGGCCGTGTCATAGCCGTACAAACACACGCGAACTGCGTTAACACGCAGGCAACTCAGCCGACCCGATCCCGATATACGGACGCGTCAGGCTGAACAGCGTACGGCCGTGCGGGTGCCGTAAACGAGCCGGGGTGCGCCATGTCACCCCGGCTCGTTGCTGTGCGGCGCCAGGTCCTGAGCGAGCGGATGAGTACGGATACTCAGGACGCCCGCCCGCCCCTGCACGAGGCTTGATCCATGCAACGCCCAACACGCCGACCACGTGAACACGACGGACTGCTCGCCGTCCTCATCGGACTCTTCGACGTCGTGCTCGTGATCATCCTCGGCTACGGCATGGTCTTCTCCGGTATCGGTGCCGGCTTCGACGAGTACGCCGACCAGCGGGCGGACGCCGCGCAGCACGGCATCCAGGTCTTCGCCGCATGGCTGGCCGCCGGCGGCTTCGCCCTCGCCGCGGTGCTGCGCTACTGGAAGACCGGCGTCGTCCACCTCCTGATCGTCGGTCTTCCGCTCCTGGTCTTCCTCGCCGAGCAGAGCAACTGACCCGGCCGCGGGGTCAGTTCCACGGGGTCAGTTCAGCCCGAGCGACCTCTTCAGGAAGTCGAGCTGGAGCAGCAGCAGGTTCTCCGCGACCTCTTCCTGCGGAGTCATATGGGTCACGCCGGACAGCGGCAGCACCTCGTGCGGGCGGCCCGCGGCGAGCAGGGCGGACGACAGGCGCAGTGAGTGGGCGACCACCACGTTGTCGTCCGCGAGCCCGTGGACGATCATCATCGGGCGGGCCGGCTCGGCCGGGTCCACCAGGCCGGCGTCGTCGATCAGCGAGTTGCGCCGGTAGACCTCCGGCTGCTCCTCGGGGTGCCCGACATAACGCTCCTGGTAGTGGGTGTCGTACAGACGCAGATCGGTGACCGGGGCGCCGACCACCGCCGCGTGGAAGACGTCCGGGCGGCGCAGCACCGCGAGCCCCGCCAGATAGCCGCCGAAGGACCAGCCGCGGATGGCCACCCGGGTCAGGTCGAGCGGGAAGCGCTCGGCGAGCGCCTGGAGCGCGTCGACCTGGTCCTGCACCACGACCGCCGCGATCTCGTCCCTGACCGCCTTCTCCCACGCGGGCGAGCGCCCCGGCGTACCGCGCCCGTCCGCGACGACCACCGCGAACCCCTGGTCGGCGAACCACTGCGAGGTCAGGTGCGCATTGTGCGCGGCGACCACCCTGGAGGCGTGCGGTCCCCCGTAGGGATCCAGCAAAACCGGGAGCGGGGTGTCACCGGCGTAGTCCCGAGGCATAAGCACGGCGCACGGGATGCGACGTGCGCCCCCTTCGGTGAGGGTGATGCGCGGGGTCAAACCGGGATCTTCGGCATACGACCGGACCGTCGCCGTCTGCTTCCCCTTACGCAGGACCTGGACCCGGGACCCGGGCCGGTCGAGGGTGTGCGACGCCAGCACGGTCACACCCCCGGCGCGCACCGCCGAGTGCACGCCGGGCTCCTGGGACACGCGCTCCACTCCGAGCTCGTTCACTCGATACACATGCACTTCGCCGATCTCGGCATCGGCTGCGGCCTCACCCGCCGATGCCGAGACGAGCACGTCGTCGTCGGAGACGTCCAGCACCGCGCGGACGTGCAACTGCGGCCCCGTCAGCGGGCGTTCGCCCACCGTTAGCACCCGCGCGCCGCCCTCGTCGGCGATGCGCACGAGCTGCCCGGAAGGGCTCCAGCAGGGCACACCAGGGAAAAGATCCAGCCATTGTGGATCTTCGTCGGCGTGCACCATCCGCGTCGCCCCCGTCGCCGCGTTCACGGCCAGGAACAGCTGGCTGCGCTGGTCCCGCGCCTGGACGAGCAGCAGCGGCGCACCCGCCGCTGACCAGTGCACTCGTGCCAGATAGGGGTACCGCGCCCGGTCCCACGCCACCTCCGTGCGCACCCCGTCCAGACCGATCACGAACAGCCGTACGTCCGCGTTCGCGGTCCCCGCCGCCGGATACGCCACCCGCTGCGGCTCGCGCTCCGGACGCGCCGGATCGGAGATCCACCACCGGCTCACCGGCGTGTCGTCCACGCGCGCCACCAGCAACCGGTCCGACTCCGGGCTCCACCAAAAGCCCCGGTAGCGCCCCATCTCCTCGGCGGCGATGAACTCGGCGAGCCCATAGGTGACCCCCTCCGCCTCCGGCCCGGCGAGCGCACGGTCGCCCTCACCCTCGGCGCCCACCACCCGCAGGGCACCCTGCGCGACGTACGCGATGTGCCGGCCGTCGGGGGAGGGGCGCGGGTCGATCACCGGCCCGGGGACCCGGAGTTCGCGTGCCGTGCCGGCCCGCAGCTCCGCGGTGAAAAGCCGCCCTGACAAGGCAAAAGAGGCCAACTCCACAGCGTTGTCGGTGGCGTGGCCGACGATGCCGGCGCCGGCCTCACGGCTGCGCTCGCGCCGTGCCCGCTCCTCGGGCGAGAGGTCTTCCGAGGCGCCGCCCAGCAGGGCGCGCGGGTCGGCCGCCACGCGCTCCTTGCCGTCCACCGTGTCGAGCACCCACAGCGAACTCGCCGGATCGGCACCGGAGGTGGAGCGCAGGAACACGACACGGGAACCGTCGGGCGCCACCGCGAACGCGCGCGGCGCGCCGAACGTGAACCTCTGGGTGCGGGCGTGCCGGCGGGGGAAGGAGACAGGCTCGGTCGTCATGCCCCGACCATATTGGCCAGTGCGCCCCCTTGTGCGGCTGTGCGCCGATCGATGCGCACGTACGGATAGTTATGATCACTAGCGCATAGTGGGTATGAACCTGCTGGCTGCTGCATGGATTTATCTGCCCCCATAGTCCGACCCCCCGCGCCTGGGATTCTTGGAGGTGAGCCGCCGTGGCACTCTCGATTTCGGCGGTGGTGCTACTGGCGATCATCGTCTTCCTGCTGATCAAGAAATCAGGGCTGAAGGCCGGCCATGCGGTTGTCTGCATGCTGCTCGGGTTCTACCTGGCGTCCTCGACCGTCGCGCCCACCATCAGTGAGCTGACGACGAACATCGCGGGCATGATCGGCAGCATCAAGTTCTGAGTCGCATCACGTGCTGCGCCGTGGCGGGCGGCGCTGTCGGTGCCGCCTCGTAGGGTGGGGGCCATGACGGAACTGCCCGACCGGCGTCTGCTCCTGGTGCACGCGCACCCGGACGACGAGTCGATCAACAACGGCGCGACCATGGCCAAGTACGCGGCCGAGGGTGCGCACGTGACCCTGGTCACCTGCACCCTCGGCGAGCACGGCGAGGTCATTCCCCCCGAGCTTCAGCACCTGACGGGGGCCGACCTCGGCGAACACCGCCTGGGCGAGCTCACCGCCGCGATGCGCGAGCTCGGCGTCGAGGACTTCCGTCTCCTCGGTGCGAAGGGCCGCTACGAGGACTCCGGGATGATGGGCATCGCCGACAACGACGACCCGGCCAGCCTCTGGCAGGCGGACGTCGACGACGCGGCCCGGGCTCTCGTCGAGGTGATCCTGGAGGTACGCCCCCAGGTCCTCGTCACCTATGACCCCGACGGCGGCTACGGCCACCCCGACCACATCCAGGCCCACCGCATCGCCATGCGCGCGGCCGAGCTGGCCGTGGATGCCGGGTGGGAGATCCCCAAGATCTACTGGAACCGCGTCCCGCGCACCGTCGCCGAGGAGGCCTTCGCCCGGCTTCAGGCGGATCTGCCCGGGTTGCCGTTCGGCAAGGCCGCCACCGTGGACGACGTGCCGGGCGTCGTCGACGACGAGCGGATCACCACCGTGATCGACGGCACCGCGTACGCCGCCGCCAAGGCCGCCGCGATGAGGGCGCACGCCACGCAGATCGACGTGGCCGAGCTGTACTTCGCGCTCTCCAACGAACTCGCGCAACCCCTCTTCACCACCGAGTACTACGAGTTGGTGGGCGGGGTGCAGGCAGCGGACGAGGAGTCCGATCTGTTCGCCGGTGTGACCGTCGGGGAGGCGTCATGAGCTCGATGCTCGCCCAGCCGCTGAAGCGGCCATCCGGCCTGCGGGCCCTCGCCTACTTCGGGCTGTTCCTGCTCGGCGCGGTGGTCGGCGTGGCCGGGGCGCTGGTACAGCCCGCCTGGTTCCCGGGCGGCCTGCTGCTCGCGCTCGCCGGTGAGGCCGGGCTCTGCCTGGGCGGTGGCCGTGCGGCGGGCAGCCGCGCCGGGGCCGTCGCACCCGCCGGCGGCTGGATGATCGCCGTCATTCTGCTCACCGCCAGCCGCCCGGAAGGCGACTTCGTGTTCGGCACGGGCGCCACCTCCTACCTCTTCCTGCTCGGCGGTATGGCTGTGGCTGTGATCTGCGCCACCCTCGCTCCGATGCGGCAACCGGGCGACGACGGCGTCCGACTTGGCAAGTGACGTACCACTTCTCCACGGCGCACTCGTGCGAGTCCCGTGTGGGTTTCCCAGGCGGTCGTGGGATACGGGCCGGAAGTGGCCAGTATGGTGGTGCGCGCCGCCGAGCCTCCCCCAGCCTCGAACCACTCGGCCGGGAGGGACCCCCACTCGCAATGGAGGTCGAACAGGCGGTGGAGCCAACCGGGAGAACCTGCCTTGAGTCGTGAAACTGACACTCCGTCCTCCGGGCCCAACGGGCGCGGCGGAGCCGCATACCCCTCGGGCACGCCGCCGTACGGGACCCCCATGGCTTCCGACAGCGGTACGGACGCGAGCCGTTCGGCCGCGCGGCCGGAGGAACGCAAGACCGAGACCACGCTGACGACCCGGATCCGGATCAACATCCCCGGGTCGCGGCCCATTCCGCCGGTCGTCGTGCGCAAGCCCGTCGCGGATGCCGAGAGCTCGGGGTCGACCTCCGGCGACAGCGGCGCGGACGCCGCGCCGCCGACGCCGTCCGCGGCCACCACCATGTCCACGGGCACCGTCGAGCCCTCGGCCGACCCCGCCCCGCAGGCGGGGGAGAAGACGAGCGACTGGTTCGCGCCGCGCAAGTCCTCGGCGCCCAAGGGCGGTCAGGGCGGCCCGCCCTCCAACGGGGCCGGTCTGCCCGGCGGTTCGGGCCCCGGTGCGAGCGGGTCCGGTGGCCCGGCTGCAGGCTCCGGTGCGCCCGGCGGTGCGCGCCCGGGTGCCGGTGCCGGGCGGCCCGGCGGTGTCGTCGGCGCGATGAGCGTGCCCGGCGCCCGTCCCGGCGGTACGAACGGCGCCGGCCTCCCCGGTGCGACCGGCGGCCCGGTGGCTCCCGGGCACGGCGGAGGCACCGGTTCCTTCGACGTCACCGAGGCACTGGCGGCGGGCCCGCTGGGCAACGGCAACGGTTCCCGCCCCGGCGGCGAGGCGCGCCGCGACGACCTGCCCTACTTCTCGGAGAACGGGAACGGCGGCCCGAACGGCCAGAACGGCTACGGCGCCCAGGGCGGCCCCGGCGGCCCGAACGGCCAGGGCGGATACGGCGCCCAGGGCGGCCCGAACGGCTTCGACGGTTCCGCCGACTTCGGCGGCCTGAACGACTTCAACGGCTCCGGCGACTTCGGCGGCACGAATGACTTCGGCGGCACGAACGACTTCGGCAGCCCGAACGACCGCGGCGGCCAGGGCGGCCCGCAGGGTCCCGCGGGCCCGACGACCGGTCCGGTCACCGGCGACGGTCCGGCGGTGCCGCCGGTCGCGGGCGGCGGGAAGGGCGGCCGCCGTGGGCCCGGCGGTCCGGGTGGGCCGAGCGGACCTGGTGGACCGGCTGGTCCCGGTGTTCCCGGCATCTCCAACGGACCCGGTGGTTCCGGTCTGTCCGGCATTTCCAACGGCCCGAGTCGGCCCGGCGGACCCACCGGTCCCGGCGCCCCCGGCAGCGGCCCGGCGGGCCCCGGCGCCCCCGGGGGCCCGGGCGGCCCCGCCGGCGCCCTCCACACCCCGGGCCACGGCCCCGGCGGTGGCCTGAGCGACGACACCGCGATCCTCACCCCGCAGAAGCCGGCCCCCGAGCCGCACTACGGCGGCGTCGCCGACAACGTCTCCGGCCACACCGTCACCAGCGGCATCCCCGTCGTCCCCGCCGGCGCCCAGAGCGGACCCTTCGGGCCGGGCGGCACCGAGACGACCGGCCCGCACACGCCCCCGAAGCTGCCCGAGCCGGGCTCGACGAACGCGACGGCCTCCCGCGCGCCCAAGAAGAAGGGCCGCAGCAAGCTGCCGCTGCTCGTCGGCGGAGTGATCGTCCTCGCCGGTGGCCTCTACGGCGCCGGCCTGCTGATGAACCACTCCGACGTGCCCAAGGGCACCACCGTGCTCGGCGTCGAGATCGGCGGCGGCACCCGCGACGACGCGGTCAAGAAGCTCAACGACGCCTTCGACGACCGGGTCAACAAGCCGTTGAAGCTGTCGGTGGGTGGCAAGACCGTCACCCTCGAGCCGGACAAGGCCGGGCTGCAGTTCGACATGCAGCAGACGGTCAGCACGGCCGCGACCAGCGACTACAACCCGGTCTCGGTCATCGGCTCCCTCTTCGGCAACCACCGCACCGTGGACCCGGTCATGCCGATCGACGAGGAGAAGCTGCACGCGGCCCTGGAGGACGTCTCCGGCGGCTCCGGCTCGGTGACCGAGGGCACGATCAAGTTCGCGGCCGGCAAGGCCGTCGCCGTCTACGGCAAGGCGGGCAAGGGCATCGACGTCGCCCAGTCCACCGAGGCGGTCGAGGAGGCCTACCGCACCCAGGTCGAGACCGGCACCACCGACCCGGTGACCGTCCCGACCACCACGCAGCAGCCGACGGTCTCGAACGCCGAGGTCGACCGGATGATGAAGGAGTTCGCTCAGCCGGCGATGTCGGCCCCCGTGACACTCCAGGCGGACGGGGCGAGCCCCCTCCTGATGAGCCCGCAGAAGTCCCTGTGGAAGTTCCTCCGGGTCAAGGCGGTGGGCGGCAAGCTCGTCGAAGCCCCTGACCTGAACGCACTGAAGGAGCTCTACGGCGGCGCGTTCGACGGCGTGCTCATCACCCGGGGCAACGGCAAGAAGACGGCGGTCACGCCACAGGACGTCTACGTCGCCCTTGCCGAGGCACTGAAGAGCAAGACCAACCGCGTGGCCGTCATCGAGACGAACCCCAGCTAGCGCACGGCCGCTGACAGAGGGCACCCGGTGCACGCCGGGTGCCCTCTCGTCGTATGACATCTGTCATCCGGCACTCAGGACCGCCGACACTGCCGGGGCACCGGCCCGCGCGGCCACCCTGGAGCACATGACAACGACAGTGGTCGGATTCGACCAGGTGAGCAAGAGCTACGGGAGCGTACGGGCCGTCGACGGGCTGACGCTCACGCTGTACCCGGGACAGACCGTGGCCCTGCTGGGCCCGAACGGGGCCGGCAAGTCGACCACGCTCGACCTGCTGCTCGGCCTGAAGCAGCCCGACAGCGGCACGGTGCGGCTCTTCGGCACCGGTCCGCGCGAGGCCATCGTCGCCGGGCGGGTGGGCGCCATGCTGCAGAGCGGCGGACTGATGGACGAGGTCACGGTCGCCGAACTGGTGCGCCTCGCCTGTGACCTGCACCCGAGGCCGTACAAGGTCTCCGACGTACTGTCCCGCGCGGGCATCACACAGATCGCCGACCGCAAGGTCGACAAGCTCTCCGGCGGCCAGGCCCAGCGCGTCCGCTTCGCCCTCGCCACCGCCGGCGACAGCGACCTGATCGTCCTGGACGAGCCCACCACGGGCATGGATGTCACCACCCGCCAGGCCTTCTGGGCCACCATGCGCGAACAGGCCGACCAGGGCCGTACGGTCCTCTTCGCCACCCACTACCTGGAGGAGGCCGACGCCATCGCCGACCGGGTGCTGGTGCTGCACCGCGGCCGGCTGCTGGCCGACGGCACGGCGGCCGAGATCAAGGCGAAGGCGGGGGTGCGCAGGATCTCCTTCGACCTGTCCGACGGCCCGGTCGACGAGGCCTCCCTGCGGGCACTGCCCTTCCTGACCCGGCTCACTGTGTCCAACAGCGGCTCCGCCGCGGGATCCGGCCACACGGTCCGCATCCAGTCCTCCGACGCCGACGCCACCGTCCACGCCCTCTACGGCGGCGGCCTCTACCCCCGCAACCTCGAAGTCGCCGGGCTCGGCCTGGAGCAGGCGTTCGTGGCCATCACCGAGGCCGAGGAGGCCCGTACCGCATGCTGAATACATTTGCTTCGCGGGGTCTGATCAGGCTCGAACTGACCCGCGCCCTGCGCAACCGCAAGTTCCTGTTCTTCTCCGTGCTGTACCCGTCGCTGCTGTTCCTGCTCATCGCGGGCAGCGCCGACAGCACCTCGAAGGTCGACGGGACGGGTCTGACCCTGCCGGCCTACATGATGGTCTCCATGGCCTCCTTCGGCGCCCTGACCGCCGTCCTGATGGGCAACAGCGAGCGCATCGCCAAGGAGCGGGAGAGCGGCTGGGTACGGCAGCTGCGGCTGACGGCGCTGCCCGGGCACGGCTATGTCCTCGCGAAGACGGCCGGTGCGGCCGTGGTGAGCCTGCCGTCGATCGTGGTCGTCTTCGTCGTCGCCGCGGTCGTGAAGGACGTACGCCTGGACGCCTGGCAGTGGCTCGCCCTCACCGGCGCGATCTGGGCCGGCAGCCTCGTCTTCGCCGCGCTCGGCGTGGCCCTCGGCTACCTCGCGAGCGGGGACGCGGTCCGCCCGATCACGATGATCACCTACTTCGGGCTGTCCATCCTCGGCGGCCTGTGGATGCCGACCACGTCCTTCCCCACCTGGCTGCAGGACATCGCCGACTGGGTGCCCACGCACGCGTACGCTGCGCTGGGGCAGGCGATCGAACAGAGCCAGGCCCCTCATGCCAAGGACATCGCCGTCCTCGCCGTCTTCTTCGCCCTGTTCACCGGCGGCGCGGCCTGGCTGTACCGGAAGGACACGCTGAAGGCGTGAGCAGCGTCGGCATCGGGCAGCGCCCGCAGAACCGCAGGCAGAAGGTCGTCAAGTTCCTCTGGATCGGGATCTGGCTCGCCTACCTCAGCGCGCCGGTGGGCGACCTGCTGCACGGCGGACACAGCGACGGCGTCGTCGTCCTCGGCTGGATCGGCCTGGTCGCCTTCGTCGCCTGGTACCTCGCCCTGATCTTCCGCACCGGGCGCGGCGAGACCAACGGTGTGGTGCTCGGGTCACTGGCGGTCCTGGCCACCCAGTCGACCGTCCTGGCCCTCACCCTGGGCCGCGAGTGGCTCGTCCTGTTCGTGTACGTGGCGATCTGCTCCGGCGCCGCCCTGCCGTTCCGCCTGGCCCGCTGGAGCATCCCGGCCGTGTCCGTCCTGCTGACCGGGGTCGCCCTCGCGGTACCCGGCGGCACGTCGTTCCTGGCCGGGCTGCTCTTCCCGGCCCTCCTCGGCGGTTTCTCCATGACCGGCGTACGCGAGCTCATCCGCACGACCATAGAGCTGCGCGAGGCCCGTGCCACGGTCGCCCAACTGGCCGCGAACGAAGAGCGTTTGCGCCTCGCCCGCGACCTGCACGACCTCCTCGGTCACTCCCTCTCGCTGATCACGCTGAAGAGCGAGCTCGCGGGCCGTATGCTCCCGGCACACCCCGACAAGGCGGCCCAGCAGGTCGCCGACATCGAACAGGTCAGCCGCCAGGCCCTGGTGGACGTACGGGAGGCGGTGTCGGGCTACCGCCGCCCCCGACTGTCCGCCGAACTGGCAGGCGCCAAGGTCGCGTTGACGGCGGCCGGGATCACCGCGGACCTGCCCGCCGAACCGGACCTCACCGGCGTCCCCGAGCCCAGCGAGACAGCCCTCGCCTGGGCGCTGCGCGAGGCGATCACCAACGTCGTACGTCACAGCGGCGGCCGGCGCTGCACGGTGGAACTGCTGCGCCGCCAGACCCTCGACGGTCCCGTCCTGGAACTCGCCGTCGAGGACGACGGCTCGGGCGACCAGGGCGGCGGCCCCGGCAACGGCCTGGCGGGCCTGACGGAACGCCTGGCCAAGGCGGGCGGCACCCTGGAGGCGGGCGGGACCCGGCACGGCTTTCGCCTGACCGCCCGTGTCCCGGCCGCCCGGGCCGACTCGGACCACTCGGCCGACGCGGTCTCGGCGGACGTAGGATCCCCGTCATGAGCCAGACGATCAAGGTTCTCCTGGCCGAGGACCAGTCGATGGTCCGCGAGGCGCTGGCCGCCCTGCTCGGCCTGGAGGACGACATCGAGGTCGTCGCCCAGGTGGCCCGCGGCGACGAGGTCCTGGCGGCGGCCCGTGAGCACGCCGTGGACGTGGCGCTCCTGGACATCGAGATGCCCGGCGCGACCGGCATCGAGGCCGCAGCGCTCCTCCACACGGAGCTCCCGGCCGTGAAGCTGGTCATCCTCACCACCTTCGGCCGCCCCGGCTACCTGCGCAGCGCGATGGAGTCGGGCGCCGACGCCTTCCTGGTCAAGGACGCCCCGGCGGCCAAACTGGCCGAGGCGGTACGGAAGGTCCTGGCGGGGGAGCGGGTCATCGACCCCACCCTCGCGGCAGCGGCTCTGGCAGACGGCGCCAACCCGCTGACAGACCGCGAGCGAGAGGTCCTACGAGCAGCGGAGGGCGGCTCCACGAACGCCGAGTTGGCGGCCGCCCTGCACTTGTCGCAGGGGACGGTACGGAACTACCTGTCGACAGCGATCCAGAAACTGGCGGTACGCAACAGGGCAGAGGCGGCACGGCTCGCAAGGGAAAAGGGCTGGCTGTAGTGCCCTAAGGGGCGCGGGGAACTGCGCGACAAGCCACGACGAGCCCGCACTCGCGCAATCACCCAAGCTCCTACGGCGATGAGGCGAACCGTCAGTTCAACATCGCCCGAGCCGCCCGAGCCTGCCCCCGCACCCGCTCCGCCGCCCCCTCGTCCACCGCACTGATCATCTCCGCGTACGACTCCAACTCCACCGCGCCCTCGACGAAGTCACCCCGCTGCACCAGCAACTGCGCCCGCTCGAACCGCAACCGAGCCGGACGTGAGGGCAGCAACAGCGACAACTCCACCGCCCACAAAGCCACATCCGTCCGCTCGGGCCGGGTGGCGGCCCAGGCCCGGACGTTGTTCAGGATCCGCAGCACCACATCCAGCGGATCCGCCGGCGAAAGCATCGACGGCTGGAGCGGCGCCCCCGTGGCCCCCGCCACCAGCAACTCCGCATCGCTCCCCGTCAACACCCGCCCCCCGTCGAACGGATCGGCGAGCACCTGCTCCTCGGTCGGCCCGAACCCCACGACGAAGTGCCCGGGCAGCGCGACCCCGTACACAGGAGCCCCCGCCCGCCGCGCGACCTCCATCCACACCACCGACAGCAGAATCGGCAACCCACGCCGCCGCTGAAGCACCTCGTGCAACAGCGACGACTCCAGCCGCTGATAGTCCGCGGCGGAGCCACGAAACCCGTACCGCTCCCCGAGCAGCTCCCGCAGAGCGACGGCCCACGACCGCGGCCCCCCGGGCCGGAACGGCAGCTGCCCGGCCAGGGCGTCCAGCTCCACCTGCGCCGCATCCATGCCCGCCTCGTCCAGCGCCCCGTCCGCCTCGGCTCCCACCAGCAGACACAGCGTGGACAGATCGGGCCGCTCGGACCGCGCCTCTTCGGCGAACCGCCGCCGCAGCTCGGCGGAACGTTCGGGCGGCGGGGGACAGGGGGGTCGCATAGCTGGCTCGTGCCCTTTCACGGCGATCGGTACCGCTGCTCACGGTGATCGATAGTGGTGGTACGCGTGATGCGCGGCGAACCCCATCCCGGCGTACATCTCCCGCGCGCCCGCGTTCTCCTCCTCGACCTGCAGCCACGCCGCCGACGCCCCCTCATCGAGGGCCCGCCGGGCCAGCGCGGCCATCACCCGAGTGGCCAGCCCCCGCCGCCGCAGCGCCGGATCCACCTCCACGGCGGCGAACCCGGCCCACCGCCCGTCCACGACACACCGCCCGATGGCGGCAGGAGCACCGCCGCCCGCACCGGGAACCGTCGCGAACCACACCGACGGCCCGCTCCCGAGCACCTTCAGGGCCACCTCGCTCACCCCCTTGCGCTGATACCGCGCAAGCCAAGCCTCGTCCGCCTTCCGGGACAGCACCACCCCGGCCACCTCGTCCGGCTCGCCCAGGTCGGCGATCGGCGCCAACGCCCCGATCCACATCCCGGCGGACACCTCCCGCACCCACCCCAGCCGCTCCAGCTCCGCGCACAGCAGCTCCTGCGTGCCCTCGGCCCCGGTCGCGGTCTGTACGTACGCGGGCAGCCCACGGTCGCCGTACCAGCGCCGTACGACGTCGAGCGCGGCCGGCAGCGGCATGCCGGGGTCGCCGAGCGGCAGCACCGAGTTGGCCCGCCGGGTGAACCCGGACGCGGCCCGCAGCTCCCACTCGCCGAGCCGCTCGCTCTCCACCGGCGGCCACGCGCGCATGGCGACACGCGCGAGCTCCTCGTACGAGGCGGCGGGCCCCCGGCGGCGAGCCGGAGCGGCGGGCACCACCTTGCCCGCGACCAGCGAGGCTTCCGGGATGCGGACAGTCTCGCCACTCTTGCGTGTGATCCGCAGCACACCGTCGTCCCATGATGCGAGAACACCCACCGTGTCGGTGAACTTCTCACCCTCGGCCGCAGGATCGTGTCGGCGGCGCACAGAGACTCGTTTGCCCACGTCAGTAGCGGTGATGCGGACCTCAAGGCGCCCCGTCGCAGAGATTTCCACAGGTCAGTTCACCCCTCCTGTTCGGATCATGCCCAAGAACGGAGATACTAGAGGCGGGCATCGACGACGCCGCGCTCCCGCGCGCCAGGCGGCGGAGCCTGAGGAGGCCCGCCAGCGCCCTATCGAGGAGGAACGACAGCGTGACCTACGTCATCGCGCAGCCTTGTGTCGACGTCAAGGACAAGGCGTGCATCGAGGAGTGCCCGGTCGACTGCATCTACGAGGGCCAGCGGTCCTTGTACATCCACCCGGACGAATGCGTCGACTGTGGTGCCTGTGAGCCGGTATGCCCGGTCGAGGCGATCTTCTACGAGGACGACACTCCGGAGGAGTGGAAGGACTACTACAAGGCGAACGTCGAGTTCTTCGACGAGCTCGGCTCCCCCGGTGGCGCCAGCAAGCTGGGCCTGATCGAGCGGGATCACCCCTTCATCGCCGCGCTGCCGCCGCAGGCCGAGTAGTCCGCACCGGCGACCCGCACAGCGTGCCGCCTCGGTCCCGTACGGCCTGATCGCCTTGATCGTCGTACGGGACCGAGGCGTTGCCGTATCCGGCATGAACAGTGGCATCAGCAGTGGCAGTACCAGCGGCTGTACCAGAAAGTGAGCCAGATCCCGTGTCCGCAGTCTCCGACCGCCTTCCGACCTTCCCCTGGGACAAGCTGGAGCCGTACAAGAAGACGGCCACCGCGCACCCCGACGGCATCGTCGACCTCTCCGTCGGCACGCCGGTCGACCCGGTCCCCGAGCTGATCCAGAAGGCCCTGATCGACGCGGCGGACTCCCCGGGCTATCCGACGGTCTGGGGCACCCCGGCACTGCGTGACGCGATCACGGGCTGGGTGGAGCGCCGCCTGGGCGCCCGCCAGGTCACCCACCGCCACGTCCTGCCCATCGTCGGCTCCAAGGAACTGGTCGCCTGGCTCCCCACCCAGCTGGGCCTCGGGCCCGGCGACAAGGTGGCCTACCCGCGGCTGGCCTACCCGACGTACGAGGTGGGCGCCCGCCTGGCCCGTGCCGAGTACGAGGTGTACGACGACCCCACGGAGCTGGACCCGCGGAACCTGAAGCTGCTCTGGCTGAACTCCCCGTCCAACCCCACGGGCAAGGTCCTGTCGAAGCAGGAACTGACCCGGACGGTCGCCTGGGCCCGCGAACACGGCGTCCTGCTCTTCTCCGACGAGTGCTACCTGGAGCTGGGCTGGGAGGCCGACCCGGTCTCGGTCCTGCACCCGGACGTGAACGGCGGCTCGTACGAGGGCATCGTCGCGGTGCACTCCTTGTCCAAGCGCTCGAACCTCGCGGGCTACCGCGCCGCCTTCCTGGCCGGCGACCCGGCGGTCCTGGCCCCCCTCCTGGAGATCCGCAAGCACGGCGGCATGATGACGTCGGCGCCGACCCAGGCGGCGGTGATCGCGGCCCTGGGCGACGACGAGCACGTCCGCGTCCAACGCGACCGCTACGCGGCCCGCCGCGAGGCCCTCCGCGGGGCCCTGGAAGGACACGGCTTCCGCATCGAGCACAGCGAGGCCAGCCTCTACCTCTGGGCCACGCGAGACGAGTCCTGCTGGACCACGGTCTCCCACCTGGCCGACCTCGGCATCCTGGTGGCCCCGGGCGACTTCTACGGCGAGGCAGGCGCCCAGCACGTACGCGTGGCGTTCACGGCGACGGACGAACGGGTGAGGACGGCGGTGCAACGCCTGTCGTAACGGCGGCTGCGGATACCACGGCTACCACTTACCACTGTGGGCAAGACGTAGGACATACAAAACCGACGGGGCCCAGGGAACTCCCTGGGCCCCGTCGGCGGCTCGAGCCAGGCGCAGCCGAACGGCGGCGGACCGTCAGCCGAGGGGAAGCGCCTGCACCGGCAGCGAGCCGGTCGACGGAACACCGGTCGTCGTGGCCACGCCGGCCGTGTCGCCGAGGACGCTGCCGACCGACCCGGCCACGCCACCCGCGGTCTCCTTCGCCGCGGGCGTCGCCTTCTTCGCAACCTTGCCGCCGGCCTTGGCCGCGGTCGGCACCGCCTTCTTCGCGGCCTTGCCGCCGGTCTTGGTCACCTTGGCGCCGGCCTTCGTCGCGGTCGGCAGCGCGCCGTCGACCGCGGTGTCGACGGCGCCACCCGCGAGCCCGGTGGCGTTCGTGGCCGCGCCGTCGACGACGCTCGAGCCGTCCAGGGCGGTCAGCCCGCCGACCTTCGAGGCGTCGGGCAGTTCAGGGGCCGCGCTGGCGGAGCCGGCCGCACCGACCCCGGCAGCCGCTCCGGCAGCGACGAGCAGCGCGGCACGGGCGATCCGGCGGGTCAGGGGGAGGGACATGATGCTCCTTCGACGGGTATGTCGGATCAGGACGATGAAGTGTCCGACCACGCCCGGCAGTTGATCGACTGGCTGTTGATCTCCGGGCTCGGACGCAGTGACTACCGCTCGAAGCCCGCGAAGGTTGCGGCGCCCCAATGTAAAGAATTGGCAATGCGTCGCATTATCGCCTGCGGATAAAAACGGGCAAACGGAGCCGCGCCCGAAACCCTGCCGAATCCTTACAGCCCTTTGTTCTCAAGGCGTTTGGCCGATGAGAGGGTGACCGCGCGAAAACCTGCCCACACCGTCCCCGGCCGACACCTCGAGTAACTCCCGGGAGTGAGTCGCCGAACGCCTGCGCGTAACTAGTGAGTGGTCACG
Source organism: Streptomyces cyaneus (assembly GCF_004028635.1). Lineage (GTDB taxonomy): Bacteria > Actinomycetota > Actinomycetes > Streptomycetales > Streptomycetaceae > Streptomyces > Streptomyces cyaneus. The sequence goes on from NZ_RQJW01000009.1 coordinate 41,171, forward strand.
ATCCGGACCGAGCCCTGACCACCGCTCTGCGCCCCCGAGGAGCCCTGGGACGTATCCGCGGCGACCGCACGCCACTGGCTGTCGGTGTTCCCGGCGGTCCAGACCCGTCCGGCATACGACACCCGCTTGATGTGCAGGTCGGAGGCGTTGGCCACGGCCCAGTGGGCCAGCTGCCACCCGCGCTCGCGGACACTGCGCCCGGTGCCGGAACCTCCGTCGGCGGTCACGGGCAGCACGACGGTCCGCCCGTCGCTCTCGATCACGGAAGGAACGGGCGTGGGCGTGGCCTTCTTACCGCCCACCTCCGCGGCGCCCACCTCGGCGGCGGCCGACTGGAGCGCGTCCTGCCCGAAGTCCCGTACGAGCGCGGACCGTACGGCGTCCGGACCCGCGGTCCGCGTGGCGCCGGGGCGGCCCTCGCAGGTCAGCGTCGCGGCCGAACGCCCGGTGAGTGCGGCGGCGAGCAGCGTCGCGTCCGGCTCGTGCTTGGCGTACGCCTCCGGAAAGCCGCTGCGCTGCACGCGCTGTGCGGCGACGGTGAGCGGCAACTCCGTGTAGTCGCGGACCTTGACCAGGTGCTCGTAGAAGATGCCCGACGAGTAGATCGGGTCCTGGATCTCCTGCTCGGTGCCCCAGCCCTGCGAGGGCCGCTGCTGGAACAGGCCCAGCGAGTCGCGGTCGCCGTGGCTGATGTTGCGCAGCCCCGACTCCTGCAGCGCGGTGGCGAGCGCGATCGTCACGGCCCGCTCGGGCAGCCCGCGGCCGGTGCCGACGGCGGCGATCGTCGCGGCGTTCACCGCCTGCTCCGGCGTGAACTCGTATCTGGCCCCGTCGCCCTTGCCCGAGACGACCTCGCAGCCCGGCTCGCCGGTGCCTCCGGTGACGTACTGCACCGCGAGATACCCCGCGACGGCTAGCAGGACCACGAAGGCCGCCCCGCGACGCAGGAGGCGGCCACGACGTTTGGGAGAAGGGGACGGCTCTGGCACGCCCTACAAGGTAGCCGAGGTTACTGGGGGGTATGGGTCGAGCGGGGAAAGTGGGCCGGCGGCCCCGGCGCGTTAGGGTCGGCACCATGGCCGACACCTCCCTTGACCTCACGCTGGATGCGGCGCAGCTCACCGCGCAGCTCGTCGACTTCCCCTCCGTCAGCGGCACGGAACAGCCCCTCGCGGACGCCATCGAGAGCGCTCTGCGCGCCCTGCCGCATCTGACGGTCGAGCGGTACGGCAACAACGTCGTGGCGCGTACGAACCTGGGGCGGCCCGAGCGTGTGATCCTCGCCGGTCACATCGACACGGTGCCGATCGCGGACAACGTCCCGTCGAGGCTGGACGAGGACGGCGTCCTGTGGGGCTGCGGCACCTGCGACATGAAGTCGGGCGTCGCGGTCCAGCTGCGCATCGCGGCGACGGTGCCGGCCCCCAACCGCGACCTCACCTTCGTCTTCTACGACAACGAAGAGGTGGCCGCGGAGCTCAACGGCCTCAAGCACGTGGCGCAGGCCCGTCCGCAGTGGCTGGAGGGCGACTTCGCGGTCCTGCTCGAGCCGTCGGACGGCGAGGTGGAGGGCGGCTGCCAGGGCACGCTCAGGGTCCTGCTCAAGACCAAGGGCGAGCGCGCCCACTCCGCGCGCAGCTGGATGGGCTCGAACGCGATCCATGCGGCGGCGCCGATCCTGGCGCGGCTGGCGTCGTACGAACCGCGCTACCCCGTGATCGACGGCCTGGAGTACCGCGAGGGCCTGAACGCGGTCGGCATCACCGGCGGCGTGGCGGGCAACGTCATTCCGGACGAATGCGTCGTAACCGTCAACTTCCGGTACGCACCGGACCGTACGGAGGCGGAAGCCATCGCGCATGTCCGTGAGGTCTTCGCCGACTGCGGAGTCGAGGAATTCGTCGTGGACGACCACAGCGGCGGCGCGCTGCCGGGGCTGTCCCACCCGGCAGCCGCGGCGTTCATGCAGGCGGTCGGCGGGACTCCCCGCCCCAAGTACGGCTGGACGGACGTCTCCCGCTTCTCGTCCCTCGGCATCCCCGCGGTCAACTACGGCCCCGGCAACCCGCACTTGGCACACAAGCGGGACGAACGGGTGGAGATCGGGAAGATCCTGGCGGGGGAGGAGCGGCTGAGGGCGTGGCTCACGGCGTAGCACCGCGGTGACGGGCGGCGTGGGGAGTGCGGGGAGGGCGCTTTATGGCGGTCATGCTCACGTCCCCCGTCCGTAACCCACGTGGATCTACGCTGAGGTGGAACGACCTGCAACACCAGCAGGCCCCGCAGCGGAGGGAGCGCACATGGCTACCGGCAACCCCGAGGGGAAGAAGCAGCCACCGTCGGAGCAGCGTCTGGGACCGGTTCTCCGGAGGCGGGACCAGGTGACGGCGAGTACGACCGACCAGCGACTGCTGGACGCGGGCGGCCCCTCGGACTGGGTCCACACGGACCCCTGGCGCGTCCTCCGTATCCAGTCGGAGTTCATCGAGGGCTTCGGCACGCTCGCCGAACTCCCGGCGGCGATCAGCGTGTTCGGCTCGGCGCGTACACCGGTCGACTCTCCCGAGTACGACGCGGGAGTCCGGCTCGGCCGAGGCCTGGTCGAGGCGGGCTTCGCGGTGATCACGGGCGGTGGCCCCGGCGCCATGGAGGCCGCGAACAAGGGCGCGTGCGAGGCGGGCGGCATCTCGGTCGGCCTCGGCATCGAGCTCCCCTTCGAGCAGGGCCTCAACCCCTACGTCGACATCGGCCTGAACTTCCGGTACTTCTTCGTCCGCAAGATGATGTTCGTCAAGTACGCCCAGGGCTTCGTGGTCCTCCCCGGCGGCCTCGGCACCCTCGACGAACTCTTCGAGGCCCTCACCCTCGTCCAGACCCAGAAGGTCACCCGCTTCCCGATCGTCCTCTTCGGCAGCGAGTACTGGGGCGGCCTCGTCGACTGGCTCAAGAACACACTGATCGCCCAGGGCAAGGCCTCGGAGAAGGACCTGCTCCTGTTCCACGTCACGGACGACGTGGAGGAGGCGGTGGCGCTGGTATCGAAGGAGGCGGGGCGCTAGCGCTGAGCTTTGGCCGGTGTGCGGGGCTGGGGGCTGTGGCTGGCGGTCACGTCCCGGCGCCGGCCCGGGTATTTCAGCCCGTCCGGCGTTTGAGGACGAGGCCCCTTCAGGGCCGAAGCGGGGGTCTGGGGGCCGCAGGCCCCCAGGACGGCGGGGTCGAAGGGGCGGCAGCCCCTGGAGGACGGGAAGGGTAGGGGCGGCGGGGGCGAGGAAAGCTGTCAGGCCAACCCACGACGCGCCACCGCCGGCGGCCGGTGCCCCGCGATCGACGCCACCATGTCCAGCACCTGCCGGGTCTCCGCCACCTCATGCACCCGATACACCTGCGCCCCCAACCACGCCGACACCGCAGTCGTCGCCAACGTCCCCACCACCCGCTCCTTCACAGGCTTGTCCAGCGTCTCCCCGACGAAGTCCTTGTTGGACAGGGACACCAACACCGGCCACCCCGTCTCCACCATCTCCCCCAACCGCCGAGTCGCCTCAAGACTGTGCCGCGTGTTCTTCCCGAAGTCGTGCCCGGGATCGATCAGGATCGACTCCCGAGGCACCCCCAGCGCCAACGCCCGCTCGGCCAACCCCACCGTCACCCGCAGAATGTCGGCCATGACGTCGTCGTACGTCACCCGATGCGGCCGAGTCCGAGGCTCAGCACCTCCGGCATGCGTACACACCAGCCCCACCCCGTACCGCGCAGCGACCTCCGCCAGCCCCGGATCAACCCCACCCCACGCGTCGTTCAGCAGATCCGCCCCCACCTCGCACACCGCCGCCCCGACCTCGGCCCGCCAGGTGTCCACACTGATCACGACATCCGGAAAACGCCGCCGCACCTCGGCCACGAACCCGACCGTCCGCCGCGCCTCCTCCTCGGCGGTCACCTCTTCCCCCGGCCCGGCCTTGACCCCACCGATGTCGATGATGGCCGCCCCCTCAGCCACCGCCTGCTCCACGCGCGCGAGGGCGGGCTCGTCGCGGAACGTCGCCCCTTGGTCGTAGAAGGAGTCCGGGGTCCGGTTCACGATCGCCATGATCACCGGCTCATGCGTGTCGAATTCACGCCTGCCCAGCCTGAGCATCCCCTGTGACCTCTCCTAGTACGTCCTGGCAAGTCGTCGGCCTTGGGCCGCCTGCGACCCTAACCGTCAGAGTCGCATGGCACGATCGGACACTGACACACTCGACCGCTCGCATTCACCGACCGTGGGGGCCACAGCGATGGTTATGTTCTTGTTCCTGGTCGTCGCGCTCGCCGTCGTGGTCGCCGCGGTGACGCTCGCCGTGGTGGGCGGCGGCGAGGGCGACGGCCCCCTGCCGGAGGCCGCGCCCGAGCGCCTGCAGGACCTGCTGCCGCTGGACCGCCCGGTCAACCGCGTGGACATCGAGGCCCTCCGCTTCCCGCTCGCCGCCCGTGGCTACCGCATGTCCGACGTCGACGACGCCTTGAGCCGCCTCGGCGCCGAGCTCGCGGAGCGCGACGCCCGTATCGCCGACCTGGAGTCCGCGCTGGAGTCCGCGCTGGCGTCGGCCGGCCATGTGTCGATGGAGAAGCGCGCTCAGGAGGACCAGTGATGAGCGACGGTACGGCCCTCGCCGGTCCGGACGGCGCCCTGCGCTGCCCCTGGGCGCTGTCCACCGCGGACTACGTGACGTACCACGACGAGGAGTGGGGCCGCCCGGTCCACGGCGACGACGCACTCTACGAACGCCTCAGCCTGGAGGCCTTCCAGTCGGGCCTTTCCTGGATCACGATCCTGCGCCGCCGCCCCGGCTTCCGTACCGCCTTCGCCGACTTCGAGATCGCCAAGGTCGCCGCCTTCACCGACGACGACCGCGACCGCCTCCTCGCCGACCCCGGCATCATCCGCAACCGCGCCAAGATCGACGCGACCCTCGCCAACGCACGCGTGCTCGCCGACTGGTCCCCGGGCGACCTGGACGACCTGATCTGGTCCCACGCCCCCGACCGGGCCACCCGCCCCGTCCCGAAGACCTTGGCGGACGTCCCCGCGGTCACCCCGGAATCGACGGCCCTGTCCAAGGCCCTGAAGAAGCGCGGCCTGCGCTTCGTGGGCCCGACGACGGCATACGCCCTGATGCAGGCGTGCGGCTTGGTGGACGACCACTTGGAAACTTGCGTGGCGCGTACGTCCAGCCCGTCCGGCCCGTCCGGCATGTGAGGACGAGGCCCTTCAGGCCGATGGGGGTCCGGGGGCGCAAGTCCTCAGGGACGTGCACCCCCACTGCCCTGCCCATAGCCGAACGACTCAGCGGCCCAGATACTTCGGCTTCTCCTTGTTGACGAAGGCCTGCACGGCGATCGCGTGATCCTCGGACGACCCCGCCCGCGTCTGCAGCTCGTCCTCCTTCTCCAAGGTCTCCTCCAGCGAGTGCGACAGCCCGAACGCCATCGCCTCCTTGATCGCCCCGTACGCCACCGTCGGCCCCTCGGCGAGCGCCCGCGCCACCTTCTCGGCCTCGGCCCGCAGCTCCGCGGCCGGCACCAGCCGGTTGGCGATACCGAGCTCGTACGCCTCCTGCGCCTTGATGTTCCGCGGGAAGAGCAGCAGGTCGGCGGCGCGGCCCGGGCCGACGACCCGCGGCAGCGTCCAGGAGATCCCGGAGTCGGCGGTCAGCGCGACCCCCGCGAACGACGTGTTGAACGCGGCCGTGTCGGCCACGACCCGATAGTCCGCGGCCAGCGCGAAACCGAAGCCCGCCCCGGCCGCGACCCCGTTCACCCCGGCCACCACGGGCTTCCGCATCGCGGTCAGCGCCCGCACGATCGGGTTGTAGTGCTCCCGCACCGTGCTCATCGTGTGCCCCGACCCGGTCTCCCGGTCGGAGATCAGCAGCCCGATGTGCTCCTTCAGGTCCTGCCCCACGCAGAACGCCCGCTCCCCGGCCGCGGTCAGCAGCACGGCCCGTACGGCGTCGTCACCCGCCGCAGCCTGGACCGCCTCCCGCAGGGCGACCTTGGCCGCGACGTTCAGCGCGTTCATCGCCTCGGGGCGGTTCAGCGTGATCGTCGCGAGCCCGTCGCTCACCTCGTAGAGCACGGTGTCGGCCATGGCGTATCCCCTCCGGTGTCGCTGCTGCGGCGTACTCGTCGGTACGCACGTGTCTGAAGGACAGCATGGCGGAGATCACCGGCAACGGCCCTGACCGGACGTGTGACCTGCGTCAAAGAATTCTCGCTGGGTTCCGTTCGGCCGAAGCGCGTGCGGGGGCGCAGTATCGCAGTCACATCGCCGAATTGAGTGGTTTTGCTCGCGCGCGTTGCCCAAGCGATGCCGACTGATGTTGGTCATCGGGTCCTGAGATGCGGGATAATGGCTTGGAAGCAATGTGTTCGATGCCGGTGTCGCGTGTCTCATGCCAGATACGCGTGCCCTCCATGGGGCCGTCGGCTTTGACTATGAGCTGGTTTCAGGAAGGGGAACGAGCATGGCGGCCATGAAGCCGCGAACGGGTGATGGCCCGCTCGAGGTGACCAAGGAGGGGCGGGGCATCGTCATGCGCGTTCCGCTCGAAGGCGGCGGTCGGCTCGTCGTCGAGTTGACCCCTGACGAGGCCGACGCACTCGGCGACGCCCTCAAGAAGGTCGTCGGCTGACGCGGCAGCGACCCTACCTTTTCAGCGGCCCCGGCATCGCACATGGTGCCGGGGTTGCTGCTTCTCCGGTACGTCCGTGACGTACGGTCCGCCGTACGGTCAGCGCTTGACCGCGCACAGCAGCCCGTCCCCGACCGGCAGCAGCGACGGCACCAGCTCCTGGCTCTCCCGCACCGCGCGCAGCAGCTCCCGGATACGTATGACTTCCGTGGGCTGAGGGCCCGAGTCCACCGTGCGGCCGTTGGTGAAGACGCCCTCGAAGACGACGAGGCCACCCGGACGCAGCAGGCGCAACGATTCAGCGAGATATTCGAGGAACTCCAGCCGGTCGCCGTCACAGAAGACGAGGTCGTAACCGGCGTCCGCGAGGCGGGGCAGGACGTCGAGGGCGCGGCCCGGGATGAAGCGGGCGCGGTTGCTGGCGAAGCCGGAGGCGCGGAAGGCCTGGCGGGCGAACTGCTGGTGTTCGGGTTCGGGGTCCACCGTGGTCAGGACGCCGTCGGCACGCATGCCGTGCAGGAGGTGGATGCCGGAGACACCGGTGCCGGTACCGATCTCCGCCACCGCCTTCGCGTCCACCGAAGCAGCCAGCAATCGCAGCGCGGCGCCCGTGCCGGGCGACACCGAGCGCAGTCCCGCCTCACGGGCCCGGTCCCGGGCCCAGCGCAGGACTTCGTCCTCGGCGACGTAGGCGTCGGCGAACGCCCAGCTCGTCTGCCGGTTGCCGGTAATGGCCCTCTCCTGTCCCCGTGGTTGCCTGGGCGTGACTGTATCCGTTGCCGACGGGAACCCGCAGATGGGACCGCGCGTTTAGAGGGGTGGGAAGACGAGCGGGGGGACACAGTTGGATCACGATGCCCAGCAGGGCCGCGAGCAAGTGCTGACGCAGCCGCACCAGCCGTGTCAGCCCAGATCAAATTCTCGTAAAACCGCTTATCCGGAGCTAACGGGCGAGGTGGCTATGGTAGGGGCTCCACTGGACACCACCAGAGCCGACAGGGGAGGTGCGGCTGCGCCTGTGGACCGGGGAGGAGTGCTGCGGCGCTTTCTCGGGTCGGCGGGCAGGCCGAAATCCGTGAACGACACCGCTGACCACAGCCACGCCGGCGACTACGCCCAGACCGCGACCTTCTCCACCGACGCGGACGGGCAGGCGTGGACTCCGCCCACGTGGGAGGAGATCGTCAGCACGCACAGCGGACGCGTCTACCGCCTGGCCTACCGCCTGACGGGCAACCAGCACGACGCCGAGGACCTCACCCAGGAGGTCTTCGTCCGCGTCTTCCGCTCCCTGTCGACGTACACGCCGGGCACCTTCGAGGGCTGGCTGCACCGCATCACCACCAACCTCTTCCTGGACATGGTCCGCCGCAAGCAGCGCATCCGCTTCGACGCGCTGGGCGAGGACGCGGCCGAGCGGCTGGCCAGCAAGGAGCCCACGCCCCAGCAGGTCTTCAACGACGCGCACTTCGACGCGGACGTCCAGCAGGCCCTCGACACCCTCGCGCCCGAGTTCCGCGCCGCGGTCGTCCTGTGCGACATCGAAGGACTGTCGTACGAGGAGATCGCCGCGACTCTCGGCGTCAAGCTCGGCACCGTCCGGTCCCGTATCCACCGTGGCCGCTCGCAGCTGCGCAAGGCCCTCGCCCACCGTTCGCCGGAGGCGCGCGCCGAGCGCCGCTCCTTCGTGCCGCGGGTGGCCGCACTGGGGGGAGGGGGCGCGACCGCGTGAGTGGCTCTCGACCCAACCCCGCAGAACGGCTCCTGGCCGAGCAGCACCTGGGAGACCGACTCTCCGCCCTCGTCGACGGAGAGCTCGGTCATGAGACGCGCGAGCGCGTCCTGGCCCACTTGGCGACCTGCGCCAAGTGCAAGGCCGAGGCCGACGCCCAGCGCCGGCTGAAGAACGTCTTCGCGGAGGCGGCCCCGCCGCCTCCCTCCGAGAGTTTCCTGGCCCGCCTTCAGGGCCTCCCCGGGGGAGGTGACCTGGACGGCGATGGCTCGCCGCTGGGCGGGGGAGGATTCGGCGGACTGACCGGCCCACCGGGCGCCACCGGGGTGTTCGGAGTGAAGCGGGGCGACCGCTTCGAGTTCGGATACGTCCCGTCGCGTCCGCATGCCCCGGCGCTCCCCGCCTCGGACCGAGGCTTCCGCACCCACCCCGTGGGCCGTCCTGACGCCGATCGCTCCGGGTCCTCCCGTATGCGGTTCGCGTTCGTCGCGGCAGGCGCGGTGTCGCTGGCCGCGATCGCGCTGGGCGGCGTCACATCGAGCGTGCCGACCGACGCGGAGGCGCGCGGTGGCTCGGGCGGCAGCAATGTGACACCGGCCCGGACGCAGGGCACCGGCGCCGCGACGGCACCCGAGAACCAGCGCCGCCGCGGAGCCGGCCCGCTGCTCGCCCAAGGCCAGGGCGAGCGGACACTCGACGCCCCGGCCGCCCCGACCGAGGCGTCGGCCCCCCTCCTGCCAGGGATGCCGGCCCAGCCCGCCGACCAGGACATGCACACCCTGACGGCTCCCGTGGTGGTCGGCGCGGCCGCCATGTCCCCGCTGATACGCCCGCTCAGCGCGACCCCGCCGCTCGCCCTGACCGCGTGGTCCACGACCCCCGAGATCACGGCGACCCCCGACCTGTTCGCCGCACCCGTCGCCGACGCGACCTCATCCCCCTCCACCTCCCCCGCCACCGGCCGCTGACCCGGCCTCTGCGCAGCGGCCCACGAACCTGGTTGAATCCAGGGTGGGCCGCGCGCCGTGCCTGTGGGCCGGGCGCGGATTCGATGAACTGCGGCCGCCGTTGACGCCGCGTGCCGGATGGGGGAGGTAGCACGAAGTCGCCGGATTCTGAGGGGACTTGAGCGCGACAGCGCAGAGTTGAGTAGGTATTCGGGCGCCGGGACGTTCCCGGTGCCGGCCTGCCGAGGAACCAGGGTTGGCAAGCCGGCAGACCTCAGTCGTCTCCGCGGGCTGCGGGATGACGGCCGACCGTTTCTCTTGGAACGCGGCGGAGAGCGAAGCGTCCTACTCGGGCAACGGTCAGCAGCGAGCAGGAAGCAGAGCATGAACGAGGGGAAGCCCGCGAAGGCGAAGTGGTGGAACCGACCCCGGCCGCAGGGTCCTTCGACCGGGGCGGAGAACGCCGAGCCGACGCCGGACGAGATGAGCGGGACGGTGCCCGCCCCATCGGACGCGACCGAGCGCACGGCGCCTGACAGCACCGGCGAGCGCGGCCTCGGCGCCGACACGAACGCCGACGGCGACTTCGAACTGGCGCTGCCCGCCGCGCGTGCGTCCGACGCCGGGGCTTCGGCGGAGGGTGACTTCGAACTTCCTCGCCCTGCCGCGAACGGCGGCGGTGACGGTGACGGTGACTTCGAGTTGGCACGGCCGGGCGGGGCGCCCGCGTCCGTCCCGTCTGCGGGTGATGGTGCCGCGGTCGCGGGGGGTGCCGTCGACGCCAGTACTGGGGGCGCGCAGTCCCCTGAGGGCGCGGTCACCGTCCCTGCGGTGCCCGCCGACGGTGCCGCCGCTGTCGTAGAGCCCGTCGACGATCGCCCCAAGCCCCTCCACGACCCCGACCCCTACAGCACCCCGCCCTACGGCGAGCCCGGTCCCTGGGCACCGGCTCCGCCGGTCCAGCACCCGGCGACCACGCCCGCGCAAGGGACGGCCGTACCGATGCCGACACAACCGGCGCACACCCCCCTGCCGGCACCCACACCCGGTCTGCCGGCCCCGACACAGGGCGCGCAGACCGCAGCGCACGGCACCCCCGTGCCGCCGGCAGCAGTGCCCTCGGCCCCCGGCACCCCCGCCCCGGCGCCGGCCCATGCCATGCCCGCCCAGGCGGCCCCCGCGGCCCCCGGCGTGCCCACGCCGCCATCCCCTGGCCCCGGCGCCCCCACGGCCGGTATCCCCGCTCAGGCACCGCCCGCCCCCGCCCACGCAACCCCCGACCCTGCCTACGCCGACGCCCCACCCCCTATCAACCCCTGGCAGAACTACGACCCCTGGGCCCACCCCGCCCACCCCAAGCACCCGACCCACCCCACACACGCCACTCACCCCTCCGCCCCCCTCCAGCAGACCGGTGCCGCCGTCGCCACCGAAGGGCAGCGGCGTAAGCGGGCGAAGAAGGTGCTGCTCGTCGGGGCCCTGTTGATCGCGCTCGTGGCCGGGGGCGTCGGCGGGGTGGTGGGGGCGTATCTCGAGCGCAACGGTGGTGTCGGGGAGGTGGAGCTGCCGCAGGCCGCAGCCGAGGCGCCCGAGCGGGCGCCGGACAGTGTCGCCGGGATCGCCGCGCGCGCTCTGCCCAGCGTCGTGACGCTGCATGTGAGCGGGAGCGAGGAGCAGGGCACCGGGACCGGGTTCGTGCTCGACGGCCGTGGTCACATCCTCACCAACAACCACGTCGTCGAACCCGCGGGCGACAGCGGCGAAATATCCGTGACCTTCCACAGCGGTGACACCGCCAAGGCCACCGTCGTCGGACGGGACAGCGGCTATGACCTCGCCGTCGTCAAGGTCACCGACGTCAGCGGCCTGAAGCCCCTGCCGCTCGGCAACTCCGACAACGTCCAGGTCGGCGACCCGGTCGTCGCCATCGGCGCCCCGTTCGACCTGGCCGGCACCGTCACCTCCGGCATCATCAGCGCCAAGGAGCGGCCCATCACGGCCGGCGGCGAGAGCGGCGACGGCAGTGATGTGTCATACGTCGACGCTCTTCAGACCGACGCGCCCATCAATCCCGGCAACTCCGGTGGTCCTCTCCTCGACGCCCGCGCCCGCGTCATCGGCATCAACTCCGCCATCCGCTCCGCCGACACCGGCTCCGAGCTGGACGGCGGCCAGTCCGGTTCCATCGGCCTCGGCTTCGCGATACCGGTCAACCAGGCCAAGCGCGTCGCCGAGGAGCTGATCAACACCGGCAGGGCGACCCATCCGGTCATCGGCGTCACCCTCGACATGGACTACAGCGGCGACGGCGCCCGCGTCGGCGCGAAGAGCGGCGACGGCGGCTCCGCGGTCTCCGAGGGCGGACCCGGTGCCAAGGCCGGCATCAAGTCGGGCGACGTCATCACCGAGGTCGACGGCCAGCGCGTCCACTCCGGCGAGGAACTCATCGTCAAGACCCGCGCCCACCGCCCCGGCGACCGGCTCGAACTGACCTTGGAGCGCGGCGGCAAGGAGATCAGCATCTCGCTGACACTCGGCTCGTCGAGCGGGGACTGAGACTCACAGATATCTCACAGCGCACATCGCCCGACCGCCCCACTCGGGCCCTGACAAGGCAAACAACCCGGAAAACCGCACGCCTATCGCATTCGGAGGCCTCGGGACAGTACCGGTCGTAGCGGATCGCCGGGTACCGTGGATCCGGCCCGGACCACGGAAGACCCGCCAAGACCGCCGAGGGCCGAGGACCGCGGACATCGCAAGGAGCTTCAGGTGTTCAATGACATAGGACCGCTCGAGCTTGTGACGCTCATCGTCCTCGCCGTGCTCGTCTTCGGTCCGGACAAGCTCCCGAAGCTCATCCAGGACGTCACGCGGACGATCCGTAAGATCCGCGAGTTCTCGGAGAGCGCCAAGCAGGACATCCGTCAGGAACTGGGCCCGGAGTTCAAGGACTTCGAGTTCGAGGACCTCAACCCCAAGACGTTCATCCGCAAGCAGCTGGACAACGACGAACTGGGGCTGAAGGAGATCCGCAACGGCTTCGACCTGAAGAAGGAGATGGCCGAGGTCACCGACGCGGTCCACGGCCGTGAGTCGGAGTCGTCCGGGTCCTCCTCGTCTTCCTCGTCGTCCTCCGCCTCGGGTTCCTCCGGCGGCAGCATCGACATGACGAAGAAGCCCGAGAACCCGCGTGACGAGCGCCCGCCCTACGACGCGGACGCCACCTGAGCCGTACGAACACGGGGCCGGACGACCCCTCGTACGTGATGCTTCTCATACTCCGCTAGGGTCGCGCGCGGCCTGAACCCGCTCCTTGTGCGCCTCGCGCGCCGGGCGCTTTCCATACTGCTCGAAGCGGTGTGGCTATGCTGCCGAGTTGTTGTGCGGACCGGACGAGTACGCCCGAAGGGGGGCGGGCCGGGCTGGTCCGGCGAGAGCGAGGAGGCGTCCGGGCACATGGACACGACGAGTCAGACGACGAGTCGGGCAGTCGCGCAGGCACCGGCCGCGGAGAACGGACAGCAGGTCCCCTCCGCCCGGCGCACGGTCGACGGCTACCTGTTGGCGCCTTTCCCGTGGTACGGCCTCGACGAGGCCTTCACGGGGCCGCGCTGGCTGATGCAGGTCGGTACGGCGGCCGACGGAGCCGTGGAACACGGATCGATCGGGCACGGTGACGAACCCTCCGTACGGAACGAGGCCACGGAGGACCGGGAGAAGTTCGCGGTGGTGGTGACCATCGCGGCGAATCCGTCCCGCAGGAGCGCCGACGGCACGGGGCTGCTGGAGGCCACGTCGGTGTCCTCGGCGGCGTGGCTCGCGGGGGTGGGGCTGCTGTCGTTCACCTGGCCCGGGCAGATGGACCACTCACTGCGCGACGACTGGCTGGAACAGCAGACGGAGACCGCGTGGGCCCTCGCGGACGACCTGGCCGGTCCGGACTGGTCGACGCTCTCCCTGCCGGTGGACGGCGTCCCGACGCCGTTCCACTACCGGGAGTCCGAGTTCGGCTGGGTACTGGCCGGCTCGACCCAGGAGGGGGTGCATGTGGGGGCGTACGGGAGAGGCCTGAGCGCGTACGGGCTGGGCTTCGCCATGATCAAGGACATTGCGGCGTACGCATGACAAAGGCGTACGCATGACAAAGGGGCGCCGCGGGTGATGCGGCGCCCCTTTGCCGTGGGGCGTCTTAGAACTTGTTCCTCGGAGTGATGCCCAGCGACATGCCCGACAGGCCCCGCTGCCGTCCCCCCAGCTTCCCGGCGATCGCGCGCAGCGCGGAGCCCGCCGGGGAGTCCGGGTCCGTCAGGACGACCGGCTTGCCCTCGTCGCCGCCCTCGCGGAGGCGGACGTCGATGGGGATGTTGCCGAGGACCGGAACGTTCGTGCCGGTCGTGCGCGTGAGGCCGTCTGCCACGACCTGGCCGCCGCCCGTGCCGAAGACGTCGACCATCTCGTCGCAGTGCGGGCAGGGCAGGCCGGACATGTTCTCGACCACGCCGACGATCTTCTGGTGGGTCTGTACGGCGATGGAGCCCGCCCGCTCGGCCACTTCCGCGGCCGCCTGCTGCGGGGTCGTCACGACCAGGATCTCGGCGTTCGGGACCAGCTGGGCCACGGAGATCGCGATGTCGCCGGTGCCGGGCGGGAGGTCGAGGAGCAGGACGTCCAGGTCGCCCCAGTACACGTCCGCCAGGAACTGCTGCAGCGCCCTGTGCAGCATCGGGCCGCGCCACACCACCGGGGCGTTGCCCGGCGTGAACATGCCGATGGAGATGACCTTCACGCCGTTCGCGGACGGCGGCATGATCATGTTCTCGACCTGGGTCGGACGCCCGTCCGCGCCCAGCATGCGCGGCACGCTGTGGCCGTAGATGTCGGCGTCGACGACGCCCACCTTCAGGCCGTCGGCCGCCATGGCCGCCGCCAGGTTCACGGTCACCGACGACTTGCCGACGCCGCCCTTGCCGGACGCGACCGCGTACACGCGCGTGAGCGAGCCCGGCTTGGCGAAGGGGACCTCGCGCTCGGCGGTGCCGCCGCGCAGGGCGCTCGCCAGCTCCTTGCGCTGCTCGTCGCTCATCACGTCGAGCGTGACGTCGACGCGGGTGACGCCCTCGACCCGGGAGACCGCGTCCGTCACCCGCTGCGTGATCGTCTCGCGCATCGGGCAGCCGGAGACCGTCAGGTACACGGTGACCGCGACCGCTCCGTCCGCGCCGATCTCCACCGACTTGACCATCCCGAGCTCCGTGATGGGTCGGTTGATCTCCGGGTCGTTCACCGTCGCCAGTACTTCGCGCACCGCGTCTTCCGTAGCCATAAGGACGATGGTACGGCGCGGTAGCCACCCCCCGGAAAGCCCGTCAGCGGTCGTCTACGTCACGTCCCGGCGACCGATCTGCCGGGAATACCCCGTGCCCGTGGTGACCGTTGCGCCGCTCCTCCAACTCTTTCGTCAGGTCCTGCAGCTCCGAGCGCATCCAGTCACGGGTGGCGACCTCCCCGAGCCCGATGCGCAGCGCCGCGATCTCACGGGTCAGGTACTCGGTGTCGGCGATGGACCGCTCGTTCTGCTTGCGGTCCTGTTCGAGATTGACCCGGTCGCGGTCGTCCTGCCGGTTCTGCGCGAGCAGGATCAGCGGGGCGGCGTACGAGGCCTGCAGGGACAGGACCAGGGTCAGGAAGATGAACGGGTACTCGTCCCAGCGCAGGTCGCTCGGTGCGGCGATGTTCCACAGCACCCAGACGATGATCACGACCGTCATCCAGACGAGGAACCGCCCGGTGCCGATGAAGCGGGCGATCCGCTCCGACAGCCGTCCGAAGGCCTCCGGGTCCCACTCGGGCAGGATGCGGCGGCGCGGCGGCCGGGGCTGGTCGAGGCGCGCGCGGGGCGCCCGGGTGGCCGCGGTGGCGCCCGACGCCACGCGCTCGCGCGTTCCCTCCCGCTCAGGAGCCATGAGCCGCCACCCCCTCGCCGGTGTCCTCGTCCAGGTGGAACTCCGTCTCCCGCCAGTCCTCGGGCAGCATGTGGTCCAGCACGTCGTCCACGGTCACCGCGCCCAGCAGCGACCCGGACTCGTCGACGACGGGCGCCGCGACCATGTCGTACGTCGCGAAGAACCCGGCGACGATCGGCAGCGAGGCCTCCGGCGCCAGGGCCTCCAGGGCCTCGTCGACCATCGAGCTGACCAGGGTGTACGGGGGGTCGCGCAGCAGGCGCTGGAAGTGGACCGTGCCGAGGTACTTGCCGGTGGGCGTCTCGTCGGGCGGGCGGCAGACGTAGACCTGGGCGGCGAGGGCGGGGGACAGGTCGGGGTTGCGGACCCGGGCGAGGGCGTCGGCGACGGTGGCGTCGGGGCGCAGGATGATCGGTTCCGTCGTCATCAGACCGCCGGCCGTGTGCTCCTCGTAGGCCATCAGGCGGCGCATGTCGGCCGCGTCGGCGGGCTGCATCAGGCTCAGCAGCCGCTCCTGGTCGTCCTCCGGGAGCTCACCGAGCAGGTCGGCCGCGTCGTCCGGGTCCATGGCCTCCAGGACGTCCGCGGCGCGCTCCTCCTTCAGCTTGCCGAGGATCTCGATCTGGTCGTCCTCCGGGAGCTCTTCGAGTACGTCGGCGAGGCGGTCGTCGTCGAGGGCGGCGGCGACCTCGGCGCGGCGCTTGGGGGAGAGGTGGTGCAGGACGTTGGCGAGGTCGGCGGGGCGCAGCTGCTCGAAGGTGGCGAGGAGGCTCTCGGCGCCCTGTCCCTTCTCCTCCAGGGTGAAGCCGGTGACGGCGGACCACTCGACGGTCAGCGACTCGCCCCTGGCCCGCCGGAAGGCTCCGCTCTTGCCGCCCTTGCGTACGAACACCTTGTCGATCTCCCAGTCCCGGCGCGCCGGCAGCTGTCCGACCGACAGATCGAGGACGGTGACCTCCTCGCCGGTCTCGACGAGGGTGACGCGCCGGTCGAGCAGCTCGCCGAAGACGAGGCGCTCGGTGGGGCGCTGCTCGAAGCGGCGGACGTTGAGCACGCCGGTGGTGAGGACCTGGCCGGACTCGATGCTGGTGACGCGGGTCATGGGCAGGAAGATGCGGCGCCGGGTGGAGAGTTCGACGACCAGGCCGAGCAGCCGCGGGGGGCGTCGGCCGACGCGCAGCATGACGACCAGATCGCGGACGCGGCCCACCTGGTCGCCGTTCGGGTCGAACGCGGCGACGCCGGCGAGGTGCGAGACGAAGATCCGGGGGGCGCCGGCTGCCATGGCTGCGGCTCCTTTGCGTGCGGGTGTGCCGTGTTGCTGTCGCTGTTTGGTCGCTCTTTGTTCGCTGTTTCGCTTGCTGTGCCGGTTTTCCGAATTGCCCGCTCGGGTGGGCTTCAGGCTAGCCCGTCCGGATCCGATACGCCCTGGTGAGCGGTCCGGACGGACTGGCTCCGCCAGGGCCCTGACCGCCCGGTACGCTGCCGTACGCCGCTCGGGCCCCACGACAGAAAGGCAGCCCCACCTGTGACCGCTATTCCCCAGGGTCGTACTCGCCGGGCCGCGCTGGTGAGCGCCGTGTGCGCCCTGGTCGTGTCGGGAACGGCACTGACGGGATGCAGCGAGGACCCCGACGAGGGCACCAACGGGGTCGGCAAGCTGCCCGCCGCCGAGATCCAGCGCAAGACCCGTGCGGCCGCCGACGCCACCGACGCGGTGCGCCTCTCCGGGAACGTGGTGACCAGCGGACGTACCTACAAACTCGACATGCGGCTGAAGTCCGACGGCGCCACCGGGTCGGTCACCGTGCGGGGGGCGATGCTCCAGCTGCTGCGGATCGGTGAGCAGCTGTATCTGAAGGCCGACGCCGGTTTCTGGAGCGACGCGGGCGCGGAGGGCGGCGCCGGCCAGGCGGATGCCGCGGCCGCGGACAAGCTGAACGGCAAGTTCGTGAAGGTGCCGCAGGGCGATCCCTCGTACAAGAAGTTCAGCGGCTTCACCGACAAGGACGTCCTCCTGGAGGGCCTGTTGACCCTCCACGGCGCGCTGGCGACGGACGGCCACCACGAGCAGGGCGGCACCCGCACCATCCGCATCACCGGCGACAAGGGCGCCGGCGGCACCCTCGACGTCTCCCTGGAGGGCACCCCGTATCCCCTCCGCCTGACCCGGGCCGGCGGCGCGGGCACCCTGACCTTCTCGTCCTGGGGCAAGGACTTCGCCCTGGAGAAGCCGGCGAAGGACGAGACCGTGGACTACGGCAGGCAGCTGCCGACGTCGTGACCGCCGGTCGGCGCCGCTGCTACCGGCGGCGCCGCTTCTTCTTCTTCTTCTTCAGCAGCAGCCGCGGCAGCCCCGCAGGGATCGGCTGACGTGTCGTCGCCGGGGACGGCAGCGGCGCCTCGGCCAGGGAGCCGTCCGGCAGCGGGGCGGTGGCTCCCGTCGGCTCCAGGCGCAGCACCCGGCACTCGCGGGCCCAGCGGGACGGCATGGCCTCGCCGTCGGGAGCGTTGAGCCGCTTGCCCTTCAGCTCGGCAACCGTCGCCTCCCACTGCTCGGAGCCCGAGGCGAGTTCGACGACCGTCGCGGTCCAGGAGACCAGCCGGCCGCCCTTGTCCTTGCTGCGCACGGTGACCTCGGCGGAGCCGCCGTCGGCCAGCCCCGGCAGCGGCTGCTCGCCCGGCCCGTCGCCCACGACACACGCCGCACCCTCGTGCCACACGTGCCACAGCGCCCGGGCGGGGACACCGGGCCCCTTGACCCAGATGAGGCCGGACTTCTTCGTGGCCTCCTCGACGAGGGCCTGGTCGAGCAGCTCGCTTGTCATGGCCCAAGACTATCCAGCGGTCGCCGGCCGGGTCAGAGCCATCCGTTCCGCTTCAGCGTGCGGTGGATGCCGAGGCAGATGGCCACCGTGATGCTCATGATCACCGGGTAGCCGTACTTCCAGTGCAGCTCGGGCATGTGCTTGAAGTTCATCCCGTACACACCGCACACCATCGTCGGTACGGCGATGATCGCGGCCCAGGACGTGATCTTCCGCATGTCCTCGTTCTGCGCCACGGACGCCTGCGCGAGGTTGGCCTGGAGGATCGAGTTGAGCAGCTCGTCGAAGCCGATGACCTGCTCCTGCACGCGGGCGAGGTGGTCGGCGACGTCCCGGAAGTACTTCTGGATGTCCGGGTCGATCAGCCGCATCGGCCGCTCGCTCAGCAGCTGCATGGGACGCAGCAGCGGCGACACGGCGCGCTTGAACTCCAGCACCTCACGCTTGAGTTGGTAGATCCGGCCCGCGTCCGTGCCGCGCGGCGACCCCTTGCGCCCCGGCGAGAACACCTCCGTCTCCACCTCGTCGATGTCGTCCTGCACCGCGTCGGCGACGGCGACATACCCGTCGACGACATGGTCGGCGATCGCGTGCAGCACGGCCGACGGGCCCTTGGCGAGCAGCTCGGGGTCGTCCTGCAGCCGGTGCCGCAGCGCCCGCAGCGAGCCCTGGCCGCCGTGCCGGACGGTGATGAAGAAGTCCCGCCCGGTGAAGCACATGACCTCGCCGGTCTCGACGATCTCGCTGTTGGCGGTGAGTTCGTCGTGCTCGACGTAGTGGATGGTCTTGAAGACGGTGAACAGGGAGTCGTCGTACCGCTCCAGCTTGGGCCGCTGGTGGGCCTGCACCGCGTCTTCCACGGCCAGCGGGTGCAGCCCGAACTCGCTGGCGATTCCGGAGAATTCGGCCTCAGTCGGCTCGTGCAGTCCGATCCACACGAAGCCGCCGTCACGCCGCACCTGACGCATCGCCTCGTGCGGGGTCAGGGGCTTCGCGCTCTCGACGCGAGCGCCGTTCCGGTAGACGGCGCAGTCGACGACGGCGGAGGGCGTCGCAGGGTCGCGGGTGGTGTCGTACGCGCCGGTGTCCTTGCGCAGTGAGATGCGGGACGGGCGGACCACGGCACGCAGGTCGCGGATCATCGACATGGGCAGGCTCCTTCGCAACGGGCAACGAAGCGTGGAGGGCCGCCGGACGGGTGGAACTGCCCGGAATGGGGACGTCCTGACCTCAGGATGTTTGGCACGTCCACAAAGCGGGGAGCACCGCACCGTCGCGGTGGCGGGCTTCGTTGCTGATTCAGATCAGACAGATCAGGCAAAGCGAAACGAAGTGCTCTTCCGTGTGAAGACGCGAGCGTGAAAGGCGGCGGTCAGCCAGAGCCGGAACAGCCGAATCAGCTACATCAGTGGCGGGAAGAGCGAGTGGTACTGCACGGTCGACTTCGATCCATGACAGCCCCACCTCCTCCGGCCGGTCCCTCGTGAGGGACGATCCACACCCCGTTCGGGGTTCCCCGTAGGGGAGTCTTTATCGGTGTCGGGACTCGATCGCGACGCCTCTGCATGCTGTCCCGAACACCGGGCAAGAGTATCAGCCGACTGAAGTGTCAAGGCGCTGCTTTGCCCGGTACTGACGAGTTCTATGCTCGCCGCATGGCTGATGTTCTTCCTCTGGTCGAGGCCCGGTTGCGCACCGCGCTGGGCGAACCGGACGCGCGCGCGGCGGTCACCTTCCTCGGTACGGACCGCATCGAGGTGCTCCGTTTCCAGGAGGGCGACATCGTCCGCTACGCCACGCTCGGCATGTCCGCGCAGCCCATGAGCGACCCCACCGCGGTGCTCGCCGACCCGGTCAAGGGGCCGCGCGCCGAGCTGGTCCTCTCCATCCGTTCCGGCGTCGCGGACACCGACAAGGTGCTCCGCCCGCTCGCCGTACTCGCCGCGTCCCCGCAGGTGGAAGGCGTGATCGTGGCCCCGGGTGCCTCACTGGACGTGGGCGAACCGCTGTGGCCCGGCGCCCCGTTCACCTCGGTCCTGGTCGCCGAGCCGGGCGGCCTGGTCGAGGACCTGGAACTCGACGAGCCGGCCGGCCCCGTGCACTTCCTGCCCTTGCTCCCCATGACCCCGAACGAGGCCGCCTGGAAGCGCGTGCACGGCGCCCAGGCCCTTCAGGAGCGCTGGCTGACGAACGGGACGGACCTCCGGGATCCAGCTCGCACGTCCGTTCCGCTTGACTGACGATCGCGTGAGCAACCTCACCAACCGGTGGCCGAAAACCATCAGTTGGCGAACACCGCGACGCTGTCCTCGGTCGCGTGCCGCGTCTCCGACTCCTGCGCGTCACGGGTGAGCGCCTTCCGCCGTACGACGACCACGAGCGCGCCGGCCACGGCGGTGACCGCCGCCACCACGAACGGGATGTGGGTGCTGCCGGTCCACTCCTCGATCCTCGGCGCGAAGAACGGCGCGGCCGCCGCCGCGAACCACCGCACGAAGTTGTAGCCCGCGCTCGCCACGGGGCGAGGTGCGTCGGAGACACCGAGGGCCAGCTCCGTGTAGACGGTGTTGTTCACGCCGATGAACGCGCCGGACAGGATCGTGCAGACGACGGCGGTGGTGTGGTCGCCGTAGCCGAGGACCAGCACGTCCACGGCGAGCAGCACCAGCGAGCCGCCGAGCACCTTCAGCGAACCGAACCGCTCCTGCATGCGCGGCGCCACGACCACCGAGAACACGGCGAGCAGCACACCCCAGGCGAAGAACACCGCACCCGACCGGTACGGGCTCATGTCCAGCACGAACGGCGTGAAGGCCAGCACCGTGAAGAACGTGTAGTTGTAGAAGAACGCCGAGACTGCCGTGGATGCCAGGCCGCCGTGTCCGAGTGCCTTGAGCGGGTCCAGGAGTGAGGTCTTGCGGGCCGGCGTCGGCTGTTCCTTCAGGAACACCGAGATGCACAGGAAGCCGACCGCCATCAGGAAGGCCGTACCGAAGAACGGGTAGCGCCAGCTGGCGTCGCCGAGCAGCGCGCCCAGCAGCGGCCCGCACGCCATGCCGAGGCCGAGGGCGGACTCGTACAGCAGGATCGCCGCGGCGCTGCCGCAGGCTGCCGCGCCGACGATGACGGCGAGGGCCGTGGAGACGAAGAGCGCGTTGCCGAGCCCCCAGCCCGCCCGGAACCCGACCAGTTCACCGACCGATCCGGAGGTGCCCGCGAGCCCGGCGAAGACGACCACGAACGCGAGGCCGAGCAGCAGGGTCTTGCGGCCGCCGATCCGGCTGGAGACGAAGCCGGTGACCAGCATCGCCACGGCGGTGATGAGGAAGTACGAGGTGAAGAGCAGGGAGACCTGTCCGGCCGTGGCGTTCAGGCCGCTCGCGATGGACGGCAGGATCGGGTCGACGAGTCCGATGCCCATGAAGGCGACGACGGACGCGCCGGCCGTCGCCCACACGGCCTTCGGCTGCCGCAGAGAAGTAGATGGCATATACACATATTAACTTAGGCACGCTAAGGAACGCAAAGGAATCAGCTCCCTCGGTGAGCGGGTTCCGCCCGGACGGGTGATCGTCCTTGACGTGACGCAGAAGGGGTAGGACCGTGGGGCCCTATGAGGGGCGAACCCAGTTGCCCGAAGTGTGGTGGCCGGGTCAGGGCTCCCGGCCTCTTCGCCGACACCTGGCAGTGCGATGTGCACGGCACCGTGCATCCGGTGCAGCCCGTGATCCCGCCGAGCGTCGAGGCCCTCGGCGTTGTCATGCATCGCACGCAGGTGCCCGTCTGGATGCCGTGGCCGCTGCCGATCGGCTGGCTGTTCACGGGCGTCGCCAGCGCGGGCGACGACCGCAGCGGCGGCCGTGCGAGCGCCGTGGCCTGCTCCGGCCCGGGGCCGCTCGGCGGCATGGGCGAGCTGATCCTGGTCGCCGAGGAGCTCGGTGTCGGCCTCGGCGCGCGCTATGCGGGCATCGACGGCCCGGACCCGGGGCCGTACATGAACGTCGAGAAGCCACCCCAGGCCAAGGTCCTCGCCGCCGGCCGCCCGACCCCGCTGTGGCACGTCTACCGCACCCCCGACGACCGTGCCGTCTTCGCGGGCGAGGCGCTCGGTATGTGGCTGTGGGCGGTCATGTGGCCCGAGCAGTCGGGGTTGTTGATGTACGACGAGCTGGTGCTGACGGACCTGCGGGATGCGGGGGCGGAGCTGGAGTTGGTGCCCTGTGGGGCCTTGTCGCCACGCTTGCTCGAGCCGTAGCGCTCCGCTGGGTTGAGCCGTAGCGCTCCGCTGGGTCGAGCCGTGGGGCGCCTTCGGGCTCGGGTAGTCGAGCGTGATGTGCGGCCGCGGGTGGTGTGTGGCTGGTCGCGCCCACGCGGCGGAGCCGCATATCGACACAGCCCCGTGCCCCTGGGGGCGTGTGTGTAGGGGGCGCTAGAGGCGTACGGGTGTGACAGGGTCGTTGAATATGCGGTTATCCTTGAGCGTCCCCTTCCGTTCCGCCGGTGTCTGGAGTTTGTGTCGTGCGCATCGATCTGCACACCCACTCCACCGCCTCCGACGGTACGGACAGCCCGGCCGAGCTCGTGCGCAACGCCGCCGCGGCCGGACTGGACGTCGTGGCGCTCACCGATCACGACACCACCCGCGGACACGCCGAGGCGATCGCCGCGCTGCCGCGTGGGCTCAGCCTCGTCACCGGCGCCGAGCTGTCCTGTCGTATCGACGGCATCAGCATGCACATGCTGGCCTACCTCTTCGACCCCGAGGAGCCGGCGCTGCTCGCCGAGCGGGAGCTGGTGCGCGACGACCGGGTGCCCCGGGCCCAGGGCATGGTCGCCAAGCTCAACGCGCTGGGCGTGCCCGTCACCTGGGAGCAGGTGCTGCGGATCGCCGGTGACGGCTCGGTCGGCCGGCCGCACGTCGCCTCCGCGCTGGTCGAGCTCGGTGTCGTACCGACCGTGAGTGACGCCTTCACCGAGGACTGGCTGGCCGACGGCGGGCGGGCCTTCGTGGAGAAGCACGAGACCGACCCGTTCGAGGCGATCCGGCTGATCAAGGCAGCGGGCGGGGTCACCGTCTTCGCGCATCCGGCCGCGAGCAAGCGGGGCCGTACGGTGCCGGAGTCCGCGATCGCCGACCTGGCCGCGGCCGGGCTCGACGGCATCGAGGTCGACCACATGGACCACGACCTCGACACGCGTGCGCGGCTGCGCGGGCTCGCCAAGGAGCTCGGGCTGCTGACGACCGGGTCCAGCGACTACCACGGCAGCCGCAAGACGTGCGTCCTCGGCGAGTACACGACGGATCCCGAGGTGTACGGCGAGATCACGCGGCGGGCGACCGGAGCGTTTCCCGTCCCGGGGACCGGCGGGGTCTGAGGTCTCTCACCCACAGGTCCGTTTCATCTCACCCGGCGCTGCAGGCTGTGTCCACCCGTTCCGCCCTGCGGAACGACTGCCCACAGCGGTAGCCCCCTTCGCAAGGCTCACCCATGTTCGATCTCGCCGTCTTCGGCTCCCTCTTCCTGACCCTCTTCGTCATCATGGATCCCCCCGGGATCACCCCGATCTTCCTCGCGCTCACCGCCGGTCGTCCGGCCAAGGTGCAGAAGCGGATGGCCTTCCAGGCCGTCTGTGTGGCGGGCGGTGTGATCACGGTGTTCGGGCTCCTCGGCCACCAGATCCTCGACTACCTGCACGTCTCGGTCCCCGCGCTGATGATCGCGGGTGGGCTGCTGCTCCTGCTGATCGCGCTCGACCTGCTCACCGGCAAGACCGACGAGCCGAAGCAGACCAAGGACGTCAACGTCGCCCTCGTACCGCTGGGCATGCCGCTGCTGGCCGGGCCGGGAGCGATCGTGTCGGTCATCCTCGCCGTGCAGAAGGCCGACAGCATGGCCATGCAGGTGTCGGTGTGGACGGCGATCCTCGCCATCCATGTCGTGCTGTGGCTCGTGATGCGGTACTCGCTGCTGATCATCCGGGTCATCAAGGACGGCGGAGTGGTCCTGGTGACGCGGCTCGCGGGCATGATGCTGTCGGCGATCGCGGTGCAGCAGATCATCAACGGGGTCACGCAGGTGATCCAGGGGAGCTGAGGCCCCTCGCGTGCACAAAAGGGCCCCGTACGGCGTCGTAGCCGTACGGGGCCCTGAAGCTTCTGCGGTGATCCGCGTCTGTTACGAGGCCGTGGTCTCGGCCGGTCGGATCCACAGCCGCTGTCCGATCGCGGCGGCCTGCTGAACGATCCGGTTGACGGAGGCGGCGTCCACGACGGTGCTGTCCACGGGCGTGCCGTCGACCTCGTCGAGTCGCATGATTTCGAAGCGCATGGCTTCTCCCTTCGTCTGGTCATCCTCCTGAGGAGAACTACTGAGGTACGTCTTGCTTGGTTACACACGTATGCAACGGCCTGCGTGTTACAAACATTCCCTACGCTAAAGAAATTTTTCGAACGGCTAACTACTGACCGGTAAGTGGTTGCAGAGGGATCAAGGTGGGACCGACCGGGACCGGTTGTGTTCGCAGCGTGACCGCCGGGACAATGGAGGCGATGAACGACGACCTCGCGGCACTCGCCGCCCGCATCGACCACACCAACGAGCTGCTGCAACGCATGCTCGCCGAGGTGGCGAAGACGCCCTCGACCCACGCGATCTTCGTCGACGCGGGCTATCTGTACGCCGCCGCGGGACGGCTGGTCGCCGGGACGGAGGACCGCCGGGCCTTCGACCTGGACGCCGAGGGACTGATCGAGGCACTCATCGACCGGGCACGCACGATCTTCGCCGACAGCAGGCTGCTGCGGGTCTACTGGTACGACGGCGCCCGGCGCCGTATCCACACGGCGGAACAGCAGTCGATCGCCGAACTTCCTGACGTGAAGGTGCGGCTGGGCAACCTCAACGCCAACAACCAGCAGAAAGGCGTCGACTCCCTCATCAGGACCGACCTGGAGTCACTCGCCAGGCACCGCGCCATCAGCGACGCGGCCCTGCTCGGCGGGGACGAGGACCTGGTGTCGGCGGTCGAGGCGGCGCAGGGGTACGGGGCGCGGGTGCACCTGTGGGGCATCGAGGCGCCGGAGGGCCGCAACCAGGCCGAGCCCCTGCTCTGGGAGGTCGACAGCCAGCGCACCTTCGACCTCGACTTCTTCAAGCCGTACGTCTCCCGGCGCACGGCCGCCGCGTACGAGGCGGCGGGGGCCCGGCCGACGCGGGACGACGTCCGGTTCGTCGGCGCGCAGATCGCGGCGAAGTGGCTCGCGGCGAGGGGGCGGGAGTCGCTCGTGGAGTTGCTGCCCGGGCATCCCTATCTGCCCGGTTCGGTGGACCAGGACCTGCTGGTGGAGGCGGAGGGCCTGCTGCAGTACTCGCTGCGCGGGCAGGCCGATCTGCGGCGGGCGTTGCGGGACGGATTCTGGGAGCACTTGCAGGCGCAGTACTAGCCGCACTGGCTGCAGCGGCCGCGCTGCCGGCAGCTACTGCCGGATCCGCAGGTCACTTGGCGTCAGTCACGTCGACGGTGTCCCAGAAGTCGGCGACGGCCTGGGCCGTGCGCAGGGGCTGGTCGGCGTTGGGGGAGTGCTCGGCGCCGGGGATGATCGTCCGGTGGGCGTTCAGGCGTGCGGCCATGTCGTCCAGGACCGGGACCGGCCAGGTGTCGTCGCTGGCGCCCGACAGGACGTGGAACGGGAGCGGTACGGCGGCCAGTTCGTCGACGCGGTCCGGTTCCGTGCACAACTGACGTCCCGTCGCGAAAAGTTGCGCGGGCTTCGTGCCGAGCCAACGGCGACGCAGCAGCTCCTGGCCACCGATGCCGCGCGCCGGCCCGCCGACCTCCTCGGGCGGCCCCATCGCGCGGATCGCCTCCCAGGTCTCGGCCATGGTCATCACCGCGAGCGCGTCCCGCAGCAACTTCACGCGCTGCTGCTGAGAGTCGGAGATCTGGGCGGGCCCCGACGCCATGAGGGTGAGCGAGCGGAACGGCGAATGGTCGAGGAGGACGGCCGCACGGGCGATCTGGCCGCCGAGGGAGTGGCCGAAGAGGTGGAGCGGCGTGTCGAGGGTGCCCAGGGCTGCCGCCTGAGCGAGAACGTCCCGGGCCAACTCGCCCTGCGCGTAAGCGGATTCGTCGTCCTCGGGGCCGTCCGACTCATGCTGCCCGCGACCGTCGACGGCGACCGTACGGTAGCCGCGCGCCGCGAGCGGCTCGTGCATGAGCGTGAAGTCCTCCTTGCTGCCGGTGAACCCGGGGAGCAGCAGGGCGACACCTCGGGGCTCGACACCGGGGGCGGCCGGGGAGTCGACGACGGCGAACGCGCCGCGGGAGGTGTGGAGGGCGTAGGCGCGGGCGTTCGGGGGCGGCGTGAAGGCGGGTTCGGTGGTCACGGGGGGAGGGTAGCGGGCGGCGACTGGACGGTGTCGAGGCCGGGGTCTGCTGTATGGCGCCGGTCCGCATCACTCAGCCGGTTTGGGGGGGCGCTGGGGGTTGTGCCTGGCGGCGCTGACGGTCACTTCCCGGCGCTGGCCGACATCTTCCAGCCGGTCCGGCGTCTGAGGGCGAGTCCCGCCATCCCTAGCCCCTACCTGCCCGCTGGGGGCTGTGCCTCGGGGCGCTGATGGCCCTTCCCGGCGCTGGTCGGCGTCTTCCAGCCGGTCCGGCGTCTGAGGGCGAGCTCCGCCTTCCCGATCCCCCACCCACCCGTAGGGGGCTCCACCTCTCGACGCCGCCCCAGGCAATCCAGCCCGTCCGGGGCTGCGCTTCTGGACGCAGGCCCAGGCAATCCAGCCCGTCCGGCGCTTGAGGACGAGGCCCGTTCAGGGCCGAAGCGGGGGTCTGGGGGCCGCAGGCCCCCAGGGGCGGGGTCGAAGGGGCGGCAGCCCCTTCAAGGACGGGAAGGGTAGGGGCGGCGGGGGCGAATCCAGGAACGCCGACGGCCCGGCTCCGCGCGAGGCGGGACCGGGCCGTCGTACGGGAGATCAGCTCTCCACGGGCTCCGTGGCGGCCGTGGCCTTACGCGTACGGCGCACCTTGGGCTTCACCTCGGCGACCTCCGCCGTGCCGTCGACGGCCTCCACGGTCGCCACGGCCTTACGGGTGCGGCGGCGCGGGGCGGCAGCCTCCGTGACCGTCGGCTCCTGCGTGGCCTGCGCCGGGATGTCGGCGGCCGGCGCGGCGGACGCCGCGGTCTTGCGGGTGCGGCGCACCTTGGGCTTGGCCTCGGTGGCCTCGGCCGTGTCGACGGCAGCCTCGGCGGCGACCGTTGCCTTACGGGTACGCCGCGGCTTGGCCTCGGCGGCCTCCGGCTCAGCGACGGTCGTGGCGCTCGCAGCGGTCGCAGCGGCCTTGCGAGTACGGCGCGGCTTCGCCTCCGTACCCTCGGCGACGTCCACAGCGGCTTCGGCCGCGACCGTCGCCTTGCGCGTACGGCGCGTCTTGGGCTTGGCCTCGGTGGCCTCGACCGTGTCGACGGCAGCCTCGGCGGCGGCGGACGCCGCAGTCTTGCGGGTGCGCCGTGCCTTGGGCTTGGCCTCGGCGGCCTCCGCCTCCTGGACCGTCTGGGCCGGGATGTCGGCGGCGGGGGCGGGGGCTTCGACGGTCGCCGCGGTCTTGCGGGTGCGGCGCGTCTTGGGCTTGGCCTCGGTGGCCTCTGCCGTGTCGACGGCGGTCTCGGCAGCGGCCGTTGCCTTACGGGTCCGGCGGCGCGGCTTGGCCTCCGTCGCCTCCGGCGTCTCCTGTGCGGCCTCGGTGGTGCCCTCGGCCGTGTCGACCACGGCTTCGGCGGCGGCCGTTGCCTTGCGGGTGCGGCGGCGCGGCTTCGCGGCGGGGGCCTCCTCGGGCGCCGCGACCTGGGGAGCCGCAGGGGCCGCAGGAGCCGTAACAGCCGTAGCGGGCTCGGACGTCTGCACCGCCTCCGCGATCTTCGCGGCCTCCGCCTCGGGCGCCGGCACGGCTTCCGCCGAAGTCGCCTTCGGCTCCGCCGACTTGCGCGTCCGGCGGCGGCGCGGCTTCGCCGTGGCCTCCTCGGCGGTGTCCACGGACGGACCCTCAGCCGTGGCGACGGCAGCCTCTGCGGCCTCCGCGGGCTCGGGCGCCGAGGACGTGGCCGTCACGGCAGGGGTCGGCTCCGCCGATGCTCCGCCGCGCGTACGGCGACGGCGGCGCGGGGTGCGGGGCGCGGTCACGGACTCCGCCGTGGTGGCCTCGACGGTCTCGTCCGTCGCCGCAGGACCGGCGACCGGCGCCGACGTCTCGTCCAGCGAGGCTCCGCCGCGCGTACGACGGCGACGACGCGGCGTACGTGCCGGGCGCTCGCGGTCCGGCGAGGACGAGCGGGACTCGTCCCGGCCGCCTCGGCCACCGCGACCGCGCGCACCGCGTCCGCCGGTCTCGCCGAGGTCCTCCAGCTCCTCCGCTCCGAGCCCGGCGCGCGTGCGCTCCGAGCGCGGCAGGACACCCTTGGTGCCGGCCGGGATGTTCAGTTCCTCGAAGAGGTGCGGGGACGTGGAGTACGTCTCCGGCGGGTCGTTGAAGTCGAGCTCCAGCGCCTTGTTGATCAGCTGCCAGCGCGGGATGTCGTCCCAGTCGACGAGCGTGATCGCGATGCCCTTCGCACCCGCGCGGCCGGTACGGCCGATGCGGTGCAGGTACGTCTTCTCCTCTTCGGGAGACTGGTAGTTGATGACGTGGGTCACGCCCTCGACGTCGATGCCGCGCGCGGCGACGTCGGTGCAGACGAGGACGTCCACCTTGCCGTTGCGGAAGGCGCGCAGCGCCTGCTCGCGCGCGCCCTGGCCGAGGTCGCCGTGGACCGCGCCGGCGGCGAAGCCGCGCTGCTGGAGCTGGTCGGCGAGGTCGGCCGCGGTGCGCTTGGTACGGCAGAAGACCATGGCCAGTCCCCGGCCGTCGGCCTGCAGTATGCGCGCGACCATCTCCGGCTTGTCCATGTTGTGCGCGCGGTAGACGAACTGCGCGGTGTTCGCGACCGTCGCGCCCTCGTCGTCCGGCGCGGTGGCGCGGATGTGGGTGGGCTGCGACATGTAGCGGCGCGCGAGGCCGATGACCGCGCCCGGCATGGTCGCCGAGAACAGCATGGTCTGGCGGCGGGCCGGCAGCATGTTGATGATCTTCTCGACGTCGGGCAGGAAGCCCAGGTCGAGCATCTCGTCGGCCTCGTCGAGGACGAGCGCCTTGATGTGCTTGAGGTCGAGCTTCTTCTGGCCCGCGAGGTCCAGCAGTCGGCCCGGGGTGCCGACGATGACGTCGACACCCTTCTTGAGGGCCTCGACCTGGGGCTCGTAGGCCCGGCCGCCGTAGATGGCGAGGACGCGGACGTTGCGCACCTTGCCCGCGGTCAGCAGGTCGTTGGTGACCTGCGTGCACAGCTCGCGCGTGGGGACGACGACGAGGGCCTGCGGGGCGTCGGTGAGGGCCTCGGGCTTGGCGCGACCGGCCTCCACGTCGGCGGGGACGGTGACGCGCTCCAGGAGCGGGAGACCGAAGCCCAGCGTCTTGCCGGTGCCGGTCTTGGCCTGGCCGATGACGTCCGTGCCGGAGAGGGCGACGGGGAGGGTCATCTCCTGGATGGGGAAGGGGTTGACGATGCCGACGGCCTCAAGGGCCTCGGCGGTCTCGGGAAGGATTCCGAGCTCTCGGAAAGTCGTAGTCAGGGTGCTGCCTCTTCTGTGTACGCGGTGCGAGGCGAGCGCGGGGGTCTTTGACGGACCGTGCCGGGGGACGTCGGCTGCCATACGGTCGGGCCGTAAGGCACGGGACCACTGCCGACGCTCTAGCGCTCGTACCGCTGAGGGTGTCCCTCCGGTCGTCGTACGCACAGTGCCGTACGGCCGGGGAGGGCTGTCGGGTCGGAGCCGATCGGGCCACCGACCGGGCATCCTCATAACGTGCGGCCCGTCGAATACGTCAGAGTATTCAGCAGGCGCATTACCACCATACCCCGGAAACGCGCACATGCGATGGCCGAATTGGTCACGTAGTCGGCGTCACACTCATTGACCAGGGCCTTCCCTGTCACGGTGAGCGGGCTATTGTGCGCTTCATGACGACGCCTGACAACACCCCTGACGCCTCTGACACCGCTGACTCCACTGTCGAACACACCGGGGTCGCCGCCCAGGACTGGGCGCAGGCCTCCGCCGATCCGCAGTACCGGGCCGCTGTCGTGGACCTGCTCGGCGCGCTGGCCTACGGGGAGCTGGCGGCGTTCGAGCGGCTGGCGGAGGACGCCAAGCTGGCGCCGACGCTGGCGGACAAGGCGGAGCTGGCGAAGATGGCGTCGGCGGAGTTCCACCACTACGAGAAGCTGCGGGACCGGCTCACCGAGATCGGGGCCGAGCCGACGGAGGCGATGGAGCCGTTCGTCGCCGCGCTGGACGGGTTCCACAAGCAGACGGCGCCTTCGGACTGGCTGGAGGGGCTCGTCAAGGCGTACGTCGGTGACTCGATCGCCAGTGACTTCTACCGGGAGGTCGCGGCTCGGCTCGACTCGGACTCGCGCGGTCTTGTGCTGGCCGTGCTGGACGACACCGGGCATGCGTCGTTCGCCGTCGAGAAGGTGCGGGCCGCGATCGATGCCGATCCGCGTGTGGGCGGGCGGTTGGCGTTGTGGGCGCGGCGGTTGATGGGGGAGGCGCTGTCGCAGTCGCAGCGGGTGGTTGCGGATCGGGATGCGCTGTCGACGATGCTCGTGGGTGGGGTCGCGGACGGGTTCGATCTCGCGGAGGTCGGGCGGATGTTTTCGCGGATTACTGAGGCGCACACCAAGCGGATGGCTGCGCTGGGGTTGGCCGCGTAGGGTTTTCGCCCCCGCCGCCCCTACCCGTCCCGTCCTCCAGGGGCTGCCGCCCCTTCGACCCCGCGTTCTGGGGGCCTGCGGCCCCCAGACCCCCGCTTCGGCCCTGAACGGGCCTCGTCCTCAAACGCCGGACGGGCTGAAATGCCTGGGCCGGCGTCGAGAGGTGAAGCCCCCTGCGGGTGGGTGGGGGATCGGGATGGCCGTGCTCGTCCTCGGACGCCGGACGGGTTGGATGATGCCGCCGCCGCGAGGCAGCGCGCCCTGCGGGTGGATGGGGGATCGGGATGGCGTGGGCTCGTTCTCGAGCGCCGGGCGGCTGGAAGGGCGGACCGGCGTTCAGGGAAGCTGCCCGGGGTGACGTCAGGGCTTTTGCGGCCGCTCCCCGGGGTCTATGCGGTCGCCGAGTGGCGGTGGAGTCTTCCCGCGGGGCGTACCAGCAGGGAGAGGGAGGCGGCGGAGAGTGCTGCCGCGCCGATGAGGATCAGGAAGAGGTTGCCGAAGCCCAGCGCGGTGTGCGTGATGAAGGCGCCGAAGAGGGCGCCGGCGACACCCGTCGGCAGGACCAGGGAGCGGGCGGGCAGGCGGTGCGGCAGGCGGTGGGCGGCAGCCCATGCCAGGGCCAGGCCGAGGATCGCGGAGCTGAGCGCTTCCAAGAGCATGTTGGGGTCCCTCCCACATGGCCGGCCTGCTCGAAACGGTCGTAGCCCGTCATACCCCTGACCTGCGGAATGCAATCCTCCTCTGTGATCGACCTGTGCTCCATCCGTGGAGAGAAAAAGGGAGGGGCCCGGCGACCGATGGTTGTCGCCGGGCCCCTCCCGTCACGCCTGTCCGGCGGCGCCTGCCTACAGCGCGCCGAAGCCCACCTTGCGCGGGGCCGGCTCACCGAGCTCCACGTACGCCAGGCGCTCGGCCGGGACCAGGACCTTACGGCCGTGCTCATCCACGAGGGTCAGCAGCTGTGACTTCCCGGCCAGCGCCTCGGACACGGCCCGCTCGACCTCCTCGGCACTCTGACCGCTCTCCAGAACGATCTCGCGGGGCGCGTGCTGCACGCCGATCTTGACCTCCACGGCTATGTCCCTCCGACGGTCAGTGAAGTGCGCGACCTTCCGCGCCGTACCCAGCACACATTAGCCCGGTGAGGGGACGTACACGCTCCGCCCGAGAACGCCAGGAGCGAACAGCGGACGGGAACAAACGCCCCGCACACGCGCGTGCGTGTCAGTGGTGCTCCGTGCCGTGCATCGGGAAGCCCGCGATGCCGCGCCACGCCAGGGACGTCAGCAGCTGCACCGCCTCGTCGCGCGGAACGCTGCGGTCGCTGTGCAGCCAGGAGCGGGCCACGACCTGGGCGAGGCCGCCGAGGCCGGAGGCGAGGAGCATCGACTCCGCGCGCGAGAGGCCGGTGTCCTCGGCGATGACGTCGCGGATCGCCTCGGCGCACTCGATCGTGACCTTGTCGACGCGCTCGCGCACGGCCGGTTCGTTCGTCAGGTCCGACTCGAAGACCAGGCGGAAGGCGCCGCCGTCGTCCTCGACGTACGCGAAGTAGGCGTCCATCGTCGCCCGTACGCGCTGCTTGTTGTCGGTCGTCGAAGCAAGCGCGTTCCGTACGGCCTGGATCAGGGACTCGCAGTGCTGGTCCAGCAGTGCGAGGTAGAGGTCGAGCTTGCCCGGGAAGTGCTGGTAGAGCACCGGCTTGCTGACGCCGGCGCGCTCGGCGATGTCGTCCATCGCGGCAGCGTGATAACCCTGCGCGACGAAGACCTCCTGGGCAGCGCCCAGAAGCTGGTTCCGTCGGGCACGGCGCGGCAGGCGAGTGCCCCGCGGGCGTGCCGCCTCTGTCTGCTCGATGGCTGTCACGCCGCCTCCCAATGTCGTCCACATGCGGTGTGCGCCGCGCCGCCATCGTACTTTTCGGTAACCCTGCTGTGCGCGGTGCGAGCGCAGAATTTCACGGACCGGACGGTGACGAAAGTCGTGCAGAAGGTTTGAAAACGGGCCGGAACGGGCAACAAATAGCCTCATTCCTGCTCAGTGGCGCTCTCTTCCGCGCTCCCTTCGGCGCTTTCTTCCGCTCTCTTTCGCGTCCGGCTGCGCCTTCGCCGACTGCTGCCACCAGTGGTGACCGGTGGTCACCGATAGTCGTCCTCGTCGATGGAGACGACGCGTGCCTGTTCGGCCAGGTCGGCCTCGTTGGCCCGGTCCTTGTTCGCGCCGGTCATCGGGTCGTCGCGGTCCGGACGGACATCGGCGTGCTGCTCGGCCGCGTCGGCCGCGGGGGCCTCGACGTCGAACTCCTGGGCTTCCTCGGTGTCGTCGTTCACGAATGTCTCGGGGTCGGTGGGATCGACGGCCATTGCGGGCTCCCTTCCTAGAACGTCCCCGTGGGGCACAACGTCCCTGGGTGAAGCAGGGGTCCATATGCGGGTGCCCTGCGTATGAGCCTAGGAGACACAGGTTCCGGACGCTATGCGATCTGCGGGGGATCTGTGGGCAATTCGGGCGGGCTTCGCGGGCGTCGGGCCTGGCCGGGTGGGGCCAGGGGGGACCGTATGGTTGCCATGTACGTGTCGACTTGTGACGGCGAACACATGAACCACGGCGTGATCGTCTCGTAACATTGCCGCATGTCTTCGACCGAACTCCCGTCCGCGCCGGCGACTGCCAATGTGCTGCCCAAGGTGGCGACCGTCAGGGTCGCGGAGGGGGAGCGGCTTCGATCGGTCGGGCTGCCGGGGATCACGCTGACGGTGCGTTCGAGGCCGCCCGCACGCGAGGGGCTGCCGCCCGCGCTGTACGTCCATGGACTCGGCGGTTCCTCGCAGAACTGGTCGACGCTGATGGAGCGGCTCGAGGGGCACGTCGACTGCGAGGCCGTCGACCTGCCGGGCTTCGGCGACTCGCCGCCGCCGGACGACGGCGACTACTCGATCACCGCGCACGCACGCGCGGTGATTCGTTATCTCGACGCCTCCGGTCGCGGCCCCGTACACCTCTTCGGCAACTCGCTCGGCGGCGCGGTCACCACGCGCGTCGCGGCGGTCCGTCCCGATTTGGTCCGTACGCTCACTCTTGTGTCGCCCGCGCTGCCTGAGATCCGCGTCCAGCGCACGGCTGTGCCCACGGCCCTGCTCGCCGTGCCCGGAGTGACCGGGCTCTTCGCCCGGCTCAGCAGGGGGTGGACGGCGGAGCAGCGAGTCCGTGGCGTGATGCATCTCTGTTACGGCGACCCCGAGCGCGTGACGCCGGAAGGATTCCGTAACGCCGTCGAGGAGATGGAACGGCGGCTGCAACTGCCGTACTTCTGGGACGCGATGACGCGTTCCGCGCGCGGGCTGGTCAACGCCTACACGCTGGGCGGCCAGCACGCGCTGTGGCGCCAGGCCGAGCGGGTGCTGGCCCCTACGCTGCTCATCTACGGCGGCCGGGACCAGCTCGTGGGCTACCGCATGTGCCGGAGGGCCGCGCGCACCTTCCGCGACTCCCGCCTGCTGAGCCTGCCGGAGGCCGGGCACGTGGCGATGATGGAGTACCCGGAGGTGGTCGGTCGGGCGTTCCTTGAACTTCTCGCGGAGGCAGGGGAGTCGGCGGCCGTCGCGAGCGGCGGGCGCGTCGCGGCCGGCGAGGCTGCGACCGGGGGCGGCGAGGCTGCGACCGCGGCTGTCGGCCGGGGCGCGGACGGCGCCGGGGGCAGGGCTGCCGCCGCCGGCGAGGCCGTGACCGAGAACGCGGGGAGCTGAGGCGCGACGTGGGACGCCACAGCCGTCGCGGATCTGCCGCCAAACGCGACACCGCGGACACAACTGCACGACAGGGCTCTCGGGGAGCGCAACCGGAGACGGGGGCGGGCCAGCGGGGGCCATCCGTGCCGGGTACGGGATCCGGCAGGATCCCCGCCGCACGGCCGGGTGCGGTTCCGGGCGCGGGGCGGGGTGGTTGGTCGCAGGCCGGTGGGGCTG
The DNA here is from genome assembly GCF_004028635.1 of Streptomyces cyaneus. Taxonomy (GTDB): domain Bacteria; phylum Actinomycetota; class Actinomycetes; order Streptomycetales; family Streptomycetaceae; genus Streptomyces; species Streptomyces cyaneus. The sequence continues at coordinate 76,097 of NZ_RQJW01000009.1, forward strand.
GTGGCCCCGGTTCTGGCGGTAGACCCGGTGGTCCCGGCCCTCTCGGTGGTCCTGGTGGTCCTGGTGGGCCCGGCGGTCGCCGGGTGCCCGGTCCGCCGCCCGCTCGGCAGGGGATGCCGGCGGGTGGGGCTCCGGTGTATGGCGGGCGGGGGTTCCCGGACGGCACGCCCGCGCAGGGGGTCCCGAGGCTGCCTGATGGCACGCCTGCCCATGGTTTTCCGAGACTGCCCGATGGCACGCCCGCGCATGGTTTTCCGAGGCTCCCCGACGGCACCCCCGCCCACGGTGTTCCTCGTCTGCCGGACGGCACCCCCGCCCACGGCACCCCCCAAGCCCGCGGCGGTCACCCCGAGCAGCGTGAACCGGGTGGTGGCTGGGGTGAGTTGAGGGGGCGTGGCGGGGTTGCGTACGGCGCTCCCGCGGCGGCCGGGCCTCCACCGGTGACCGATGTTCCCCTGCCCCGGCCCCGGCGGGCATCGCCGTTCGAGGGGCCCAGGCAGGACTATCTCGACGCCTTCGAGGCGGACGTCGACGTCTTCGCGCCCCGTACGTCCGGCGCCGCGAACGACACCGACCCGTACGCCTCCGTCACCGACTGGGACACCGAGGCCGGGGCTCGTATCGGCGTCGCGAACGACACCGACGCCGACGCCGAGTTCGACGACGACGCCCCGCCGACCGGTGAGCCCGTGCCGGCGAAGGGTGCCAAGGGCCGGGCCTTCACCGGCATCGCGGCCGCCGCCGTCGTCACCGTGCTGGCCGTGGTCGTCGCCGGGCAGGTCACGAAGGGGCGGGAGGACAGCGACGTACAGTCGCAGTCCGCCACGGATCAGGCGCGGGACGACCGTGATTCGGCCTCGCGTGGGGACGGGCGGCCGGCGCCGAGCGTGGCGCCGCTGACGTACGAGCAGAAGATCAACCAGAGGTACGCGCTCAGCGCCGAGCTCAAGGGCTCGGGGAAGTTCGACGCGGTCCCGGGGATCGACAAGGCGCCCGGCGTGGGGCAGAAGTTCACCTATCGCGTGGATGTGGAGCAGGGGCTCGGGCTCGACGGGGAACTCTTCGCACAGGCCGTGCAGAAGACGCTCAACGACGACCGCAGCTGGGCACACAACGGTGCCCGCACGTTCGAGCGCATCTACTCCGGCAAGCCCGACTTCGTGATCACGCTGGCCAGTCCCGGTACGACGGCCGACTGGTGCGCCAAGTCCGGTCTGGACACCACCGTCGACAACGTGTCGTGCGACTCCCTCGCCACCGAGCGCGTGATGATCAATGCGTACAGATGGGCGCAGGGGTCGGAGACGTACGGTGATCGGATCCACGCGTACCGGCAGATGCTGATCAATCACGAGGTCGGCCACCGGCTCCGCTACAACCACGTCACCTGCGACAAGGACGGCGACCTCGCCCCGGTCATGCAGCAGCAGACCAAGTTCCTCGACCATGGCGGGATTCACTGCCGGGCCAACCCCTGGCCGTATCCCGGGAGTTGACGCGTGACTCATACGTCACATTGACATGTGCAGCGAGTTCATACATATTTCTGCACATGTCGACCCGTCACACCTCCTCTCGCGCCGCCATCGAGCTGGCGCTCATCGGTGTGACCGCCCTGTGTGTGGCCGACATTCACTGTCGCTGACGCCCGCCCTTCGGCGTTCGTGTCGCGATCTTTTTCCACTCCTGTGAGCCGCTGACGGGTTTTCCGTCCCGCGTCTCGTTCATGGACTTCTGACGACCCGGCGCCGGGGCGGACGTCTGCCCATCTCCGTCTCATTCCTCGTCGAATCGTCTCGCCATTCGAGAACGGGTCGGATCGCCCGACCCGTAGATGCGAGATCGATCAAGTGCGAGAGCAATCAATCCGAGAGGTCGTCTCCGATGCGTCAACCGTCCGTCATAGCGCGCCGCGTGGCCGCGGCATCCGTCAGCCTGGTCGTGGCAGCGGGCGCCGCCGCCTGCGGGCCTGAGGACAACGATGCCAAGGCTGCCGGCGGCGACTCCACGCCCCACAAGGGCGGCACGCTCACGGTCCTGAACTCCAACCCGCAGGAGGACTTCGACCCCGCCCGCCTGTACACCTCCGGCGGCGGAAACGTCCCTTCCCTGGTCTTCCGTACGCTCACCACCCGCAACCGCGAGAACGGCGAGGCCGGCGCCGAGGTCGTCCCCGACCTGGCCACCGACACCGGGCGCCCCAACAAGGACGCGACCGTGTGGACGTACACCCTCAAGGAGGGGCTCAAGTACGAGGACGGCACCAAGATCACCTCAGCCGATATCAAGTACGGCATCGAGCGCTCCTTCGCGCCCGAACTGTCCGGCGGCGCCCCCTACTTGCGGGACTGGCTGGTCGGCGCCGCCGACTACCAGGGGCCGTACAAGGACAAGAAGGGCCTCTCGGCGATCGAGACGCCGGACGAGCGGACCATCGTCTTCCATCTGAACAAGCCCGAGGGCGAGTTCCCGTACCTGGCCACGCAGACGCAGTTCACGCCCGTGCCGAAGAGCAAGGACACGGGCACGAAATACGAGGAGCACCCGGTCTCCTCCGGCCCGTACAAGGTCGTCAGCAACGAGAACGACGGTGAGCGGCTCGTCCTGGAGCGCAACACCTACTGGTCCGCCTCGACGGACGCCGAGCGCAAGGCCTACCCCGACAAGGTCGACGTACGGTCCGGGCTCGACTCGTCCGTGATCAATCAGCGGCTGTCCTCGTCCCAGGGCGCGGACGCGGCCGCGGTCACCACGGACACCAACCTCGGCCCGGCCGAGCTGGCCAAGGTGACCGGCGACAAGGACCTTGCTGCTCGCGTCGGTACCGGACACTTCGGCTACACCAACTACATCGCGTTCAATCCGACGATCAAGCCGTTCGACAACGCCAAGGTGCGGCAGGCGATCTCGTACGCCATCGACCGGTCGTCCGTGATCAACGCCGCGGGCGGTTCCGCGCTCGCCGAGCCCGCCACCACCTTCCTGCCGAACCAGAAGTCCTTCGGCTACGAGCCGTACGACCTGTTCCCGGCCGGCAAGGCGGGCAACGCCGCGAAGGCCAAGGAGCTGCTGGCTCAGGCCGGTTACAAGAACGGGCTCACCGTCACCCTGACCCACTCCAACGCCAAGGACTTCGAGACCAGCCCCGAGATCGCCACCGCGATCCAGGACGCGCTGAAGAAGGCCGGCATCACGGTCAAGCTGCAGGGGCTGGAGGAGAACGACTACTCCGACAAGATCCACAACGTGAAGACCGAGCCCGGCTTCTTCCTTGCCCACTGGGGTGCCGACTGGCCCTCCGGAGGTCCCTTCCTCGCCCCGATCTTCGACGGCCGGCAGATCGTCAAGGACGGCGCGAACTTCAACACGGGCCTGCTCGATGACAAGTCGGTCAATGCCGAGATCGACGCGATCAACAAGTTGACCGATCTTGACGCCGCCGCCGAGCGGTGGGGTGCACTGGACAAGAAGATCGGTGAGCAGGCGCTGACCGTGCCGCTGTTCCACCCGGTCTACAAGCGGCTGTACGGCAAGGACATCAAGAACGTCGTGATCAGTGACTGGACCGGTGTTCTGGACATCTCCCAGGTCGCGGTGAAGTAGCGCCGTGAGTGAGGCAGTTCTCGCCGTCGAGGCTCCCGGGGTGTCTGCTCCGGGAGCCTCGGGGGCCCGTCAGTTCTGGCGGCGGCTGCGAACGCAGCGCGCCGCCCTGGTCGCGGCGGTCGTCGTCGCACTGCTCGTCCTGGTCGCGCTCGCCGCACCGCTGCTCACCGCGATCGAGGGCCAGGACCCGACCACCTACCACCCGTCCCTGGTGGACTCCGCGCGCGGAGGCGTGCCCATCGGATCGTTCGGGGGAGTGAGCGCCGATCACTGGCTCGGTGTCGAACCGCAGACCGGCCGGGACCTCTTCGCGCGGCTGGTGTACGGGGCCAGGGTCTCCCTCGGCGTCGCGCTGGCCGCGACCGTCGTCCAGGTCGCCATCGGCGTCGTGGTGGGCGTCGCGGCCGCGCTGGGCAGCCGCTGGGTCGATCAGCTGCTGAGCCGCTTCACCGACGTCATCGTGGCGATGCCGTTGATGATCATGGCGTTGGCGCTGCTCGCGATCGTGCCGTCGAGTTTCCCGCGGCCCGTGCTGGTCGCCCTCGTGATCGGGCTGATCGCATGGGGCAGCATCGCGAAGATCGTGCGTGCCCAGACGCTCACCCTCAAGGGGCTCGACTACGTCGCCGCCGCCCGGCTCAGCGGCTGGCGCACCTGGCGGATCGCCGTCCGCGAGCTGCTCCCGGGACTCGCGGCGCCGGTCATCACGTACGCCGCGCTCCTGATCCCGCAGAACATCACCGTCGAGGCAGCCCTGTCCTTCCTGGGCGTCGGCGTGAAGCCGCCGACGCCGTCCTGGGGACAGATGCTCACCGCCGCCGACGTCTGGTACCAGGCCGCTCCGCAGTACCTGCTGCTGCCCGCCGGCGCGCTCTTCGTCACCGTCCTCGCGCTGACCGTCCTCGGCGACGGTGTGCGCACGGCGCTCGACCCGCGCGCGGCGTCCCGGCTGCGCGTCGGCACCGGCCGCAAGAGGGAGGCCAAGGCATGAGGGCCATGGGAGAGGGGGCCAAGGCATGAGCGGCTTCGGTGGATTCGCGCTGCGCCGGACCGTCGGTGCCGTCGTCACCCTGTTCGCCATCTCGGTGATCGTCTACGTCGTCTTCTACGTCACCCCCGGCAACGTCGCCCAGATCACCTGCGGCCCGCGCTGCTCACCCGCCCAGGTGCAGCAGGTCGCCGAGCAACTGCACCTGAACGACCCGCTGTACACGCAGTACTGGCACTTCCTGCAGGGCCTCGTCGTCGGCCAGGACTACTCGACGGGCACGTCCGTGGAGCACTGCTCGGCGCCCTGCCTCGGGCTGTCGTACCAGAGTGACCAGCAGGTCACCGCGCTGATCCTGGCGAAGCTGCCGGTGAGCCTGTCGCTGGTGTTCGGCGCCATGGTGCTGTGGCTGATCCTCGGCGTCGGCACCGGTGTCCTGTCCGCCTGGCGGCGCGGCCGGCTCACCGAGCGGCTGCTGACCGGCGTCACGCTCGCCGGCGTGGCCACGCCGGTCTTCGTCATCGGGCTCGTCCTGATGATCGTCGTCTGCGGGCAGTTTCAACTGCTGCCGTTCCCGCAGTACGTCGCCTTCACCGACGATCCCGAACAGTGGGCGTGGAACCTGCTGCTGCCCTGGCTCTCGCTCGCCCTGATCGAGGCCGCCGCCTTCGCCCGGCTGACCCGGGCGGCGATGCTGGAGACGCTGGCCGAGGACCACATCCGCACCTTCCGGGCCTACGGCGTCGGCGAGCGGTCGGTCATCGGACGGCACGCGCTGCGCGGGGCACTCGCGCCGGTCATCGCGCTCAACGCCAACAACTTCGGCAGCGCGGTCGGCGGCGCGGTGCTCACCGAGACGCTCTTCGGACTGCCCGGCATCGGGCAGGAACTGGTCCACGCCGTGAACGTGGTCGACCTTCCGGTCGTCGTCGGCATGGTCCTGGTCATCGGATTCTTCGTGGTCGTCGCCAACGTAGTCGCGGACGTGCTGTATGCGGTGGCCGATCGACGGGTGGTGCTGGCATGAGCCTGGTGAACGTCACGGACCTGACGGTCGAGTTCGGGTCCCTGCACGCGGTCGACGGCCTCACCTTCCGCCTGGAGCAGGGCGCCGCGCTCGCCCTCGTCGGCGAGTCCGGCTCCGGCAAGTCCACGGTCGCCTCGGCCCTGCTCGGGCTGCACCGCGGCACGGGCGCGCGGGTCGGCGGCTCGATCGAGGTCGCGGGCGTCGACGTACAGGCGGCGTCCGACGACGAACTGCGGCGGCTGCGCGGCGGGAAGGCCGCCATGGTCTTCCAGGACCCACTGTCGTCCCTGGACCCCTACTACGCGATCGGCGACCAGATCGCCGAGGTGTACCGCGTGCACACGCGTGCCTCGCGACGGGCGGCACGCGCGCGTGCCGTGGAGGTGCTGGACCGGGTCGGCATTCCGGACGCGGTACGGCGATCCCGCTCGCGCCCGCACGAGTTCAGCGGCGGCATGCGCCAGCGCGCCCTCATCGCCATGGCGCTGGCCTGCGCACCCGGCCTGCTGATCGCCGACGAGCCGACGACCGCGCTCGACGTGACCGTCCAGGCCCAGATCCTCGACCTCCTGCACACGCTCCGCGAGGAGACCGGCATGGGGCTCCTCCTCGTCACGCATGACGTCGGAGTCGCCGCCGAGAGCGTCGACGAGGTGCTGGTGATGAGGCACGGCCGGGCGGTGGAACACGGGCCGGTCTCCGCCGTACTGGGATCGCCCGCGCAGCCGTACACGCGCGAACTGCTCGGCGCGGTCCCGCGTGTGGACGCGCCCCGCGGCCATGCCGAGGTTCCTGAGAAGCCGGCCGAGGCCGTCCTGGAGGCGACCGGTCTGAGGCGTGAATTCGGGCGCGGGAAGCGGGCGTTCACGGCGGTGGATGACGTGTCGCTGACGATCCGTCGCGGCGAGACCCTCGGGATCGTGGGGGAGAGCGGCAGCGGCAAGACGACCCTCGGACGCATGCTGGTCGGCCTCCTGGAACCGACGGCGGGCGAGGTCCGTTACGACGGCCACGCGCGCGTGGGCGTGAATCCCGCAGTACAGATGGTCTTCCAGGACCCGGTCTCCTCCCTCAACCCCCGCCGCAGCGTGGGCGAGTCGATAGCCGACCCGCTACGCGCGCGTGGCGAGGCCGATGAGGGGCGCATTCGGGGGCGTGTACGGGAACTGCTGGAGCGCGTGGGGCTCGAAGCGGCGCACTACGACCGCTACCCGCACGAGTTCAGCGGAGGCCAGCGCCAGCGCGTGGGCATCGCTCGGGCGCTCGCGGCCGACCCGCGCGTCATCGTCTGCGACGAGCCCGTCTCCGCGCTTGACGTGACCACGCAGGCCCAGGTGGTCGCCCTGCTCGGCGAGTTGCAGCGCGAACTCGGACTCGCGCTCGTCTTCGTCGCACACGACCTCGCCGTCGTGCGCCAGGTCAGCGACCGGGTCGCGGTGATGCGGCGCGGGCGGATCGTCGAGGAAGGCCCCGCCGACGAGGTGTACGACAACCCGCAAAACCCGTACACCAAGCAGCTCCTGGCCGCCGTACCGGCACTCGACCCGCGGATCGCGGCCCAGCGGCGGGCGGCGCGACGGGAGTTGGCTGTGGTGTGACCGCCCGAGCCGTCGGGGCTCAAGGTATGACTGCCCGAGCCGTTTCAGGTCTGAGCGTCCAAGCCGTTCAGGTGTGACGATGCGTGCGCGTTTGATCTCTTAGCGCGACGGAACGCGACCTGCACGGGAAAGTTACGACCGTTCACCCCTTTTGGTGGCGCGATGGACAACCGTCCGTCGCGCCACCGCCTTGTCCACATACGTTCGTCCCGCTGTGAGCCGCCGGGGGAACGGCGGCTCCCCTAGGGAGATCGGGGGTGTGCTCGTGCGCATCGGACTGATTGCGGAGGGTGGCTATCCGTATGTGAACGGTGACGCCAGGCTCTGGTGCGACCGGCTCGTGCGCGGGCTCGGACAGCACGAGTTCGACATTTATGCGCTCAGCCGCAGCGAGCGCCAGGAGGACGAGGGCTGGGTCCCGCTGCCACCGCAGGTCAGCCGCGTGCGCACGGCACCACTGTGGACGGCCGAGGAGGACAGCGTGGTGTACGGGCGCCGTGCGCGCCGGCGGTTCGCCGAGTGCTACGGCGAGTTGGTGGCCGTGCTCTGCGCCGGGGGTGCCGGAGGGGCGGGGGGCGCTTCTGGGGCCTCCGAGGACACGTCGGCCATTGAGGCGGACCGTTTCGGCAACGCGCTGTACGGCCTCGCCGAACTCGCCCGCGACGAGGGCGGGCTGGTGGGAGCGCTCCGCTCCGAGGCCGCCGTACGCGCCCTCGAGCGCGCCTGCCGGGCGCGGGGCGCCCTGCGCACGGCGCGCGAGGCGCGGGTACCCGATCTGCTGGCCTTCGCCGCGCATCTGGAACGCGCCCTGCGCCCCCTCTCGCTCGACTGGTACGAGGACGACAACCTGGGCTCGGTCGACCTGTGCCACGCCGCTTCCGGCGGCTCGGCGGCCCTGCCCGGCCTGCTCGCCCACCACTTCTGCGGCGTACCGCTGCTGCTGACCGAGTACGGGGTCCGGCTCCGCACGCACTACCTGGCCGCCACCGACTCCTCGCCCGCCGTACGGTCCCTGCTCGCCGCCTTCCACGGCAGGCTCGCCGCCGAGACCTACGCCCGGGCCGCCCTCGTCACACCCGGCAACGCCCACGCCCGCCGCTGGCAGGAGCGCTGCGGCGCCGACCGCGCGAAGCTGCGCACGGTCTACCCCGGCATGGACGCTTCCCGCTTCGCGGAGGTCGGCGAGGCGCCGGAGTGCGCGGACCCGGACACGCTGGTCTGGGTCGGCCGTGTCGAGCCGACCAAGGACCTGGTGTCGTTGCTGCACGCTGTCGCCGAGGTCCGCAAGGAGGAACCGAAGACGCGGCTGCGGATCATCGGCACCCCCTCGGGCCCCGAGGGCGCCGCCTACCTCGGCCACTGCAGGGCGCTCGCCGCGCAGCTCTTCCCCGACGAGGCCGAGGGCCCGCACACGGTCGGCGACAACCCGGTCTCCTTCGAGGAGATCGGCAGCCCCGAGATCCCCACGCTCGCCGATGCATACGCCGCGGGTGGCGTGGCCGTCCTGTCCAGCGTCGTCGAGGGCTTCCCGATCAGCCTGGTCGAGGCCATGTTCTGTGGCCGCGTGACGGTGTCCACGGACGTCGGCGCGGTGGTGGAGGTCATCGGCGGCACCGGTCTCGTCGTTCCACCGCGCAACCCACGGGCGCTCGCCGAGGCCTGCGTGGCGCTGTTGCGCGACCCCGAGCGCCGTGAGCGCCTGGGTGCGGCGGCACGTGCGCGTGCGCTCGAACTGTTCACCGTCGAGCAGAACGTCGCAGCATTTCACGGCATTTACCTGGAGATCGTCTCGCGCACGCCGGTCCGCCGCGTCGTCCTCAACGGGGCCGGAGCCCCCCTGCCCTTCGCCGTCCCCGCCGAAGCCCACGTCCCCGGCCGCTGGACCGAGCGCTCCGCACGCCTGGTGGCCCGCGGCGGCCCGGCCCGCCCGACGGACGCCCCCGTACGCGCCGGCGCGCTGCCCAGGACGGAGGCGGCCCGATGAGCGGCCTGGGAGGCCTGGACCGTCCCGGGGCACCAGCCAGCCCCGGGGCCTGGGACGAGCGCTCGGAGGAGTGGCTCGCGACAGAGACGCTCGTGCCCGAGACGGACGCGGCAGAGACGGGCGTGGCAGGGACGCCCGTGGCCGAGACGGGCGTACGCGAGAGCAGGGTCGACGCACCACCCACCAGCCAGGAACCAACCGGCTCCCGCACCACCGCCCCCCGGCCGACCCCCACCCGTCGCACCGGTGCCGACCCCGTGAAGGCGCTGATGCACCGTCACCGCGACCTGTGCGAACGCGCGGTGGACCCCCTGGAGATCGCCGCCGGCCTGGAGGCCCACGGCGTCACCGATCGCACTGCGGCGCGCTTCCTGCACCGGGACGTCTTCTCCCTCGCGGAGGAGATGTACGCCCGAGTGGCCCGCGACGGCGAAACGCCCCCCAGCCCCCCGCGCCTCCCCACCCCCCGCGCACGAGCCGACTGGATTCTCCTCACCCTCCTCCCCGGAGCCCTCTGCGCGGCGGCCGTGACCGCCCTGCACCTCACCCACGGCCAGTCCCGCCTGATCGCGGCCGCCGCGGGAGCCCTCGCCGTGACCCTCGCCCTGCGCTCGGCCCTGGCCCGAGGCCCCCTCGCCACCACCCACGCCACACGCCCGACGGCCACCCGCACCTGCTGGCTCCTCGCCTACGCCCTCCTCGGCGACGGACTCCTCCAGGCAGCCGCCACCGGAGGCCCCGACACCCTCCCCACCGGCACCGCCGACGGCCCCTGGCCCCTCACCACGGCTCCCGTCCTGGCCCTAGCCCTCTCCTGCGCCCCCGCGGCATGGTGCGCCCACGTCCTCGCCGTACGGGCCCGCCGCAAACTGTCGGCCAGCCGAGCCCTGGAGGACTTCGCCACCGCGGTAAAGCCCCTGCTCCTGGGCACGTTCGCCCTCTACCTCGGCGCCCTGACGGCCCTGTTGACCCTGACCACCACAGCCCTGGACGAGCCCGCCGCCTTCCCTCAGACCCTCACCCTGGGCGCCCTCCTGCTCCTTGCCCGCCTCCTCACCACCCACGGCTTCACCCACGCCCCCGCACTGGTCCTCACCGCCACAGTCACAGCCGAGGCCACAGCCCTGACCGCCCTCTTCACAGCCCGCCTCCCCGGCTGTGCCTGGCTGGCAACCCCCGTCCAGTCCCTGATCGACGCATGGGGCCCGGCCGCCATCCCCACAATCGCCTGCGGCGTGGGCGCGTCGACCCTCCTGCTCCATGCGGCGCGCACGTTGACGAGGGCGTCGGCACATACGACGGCGGACCAGTCATGGTGACGCGGCGGCAACTCCCGCGGCGCCGCACTCGCGTACGGCTGGAAAGGGACGTGCCGGGTCGCGGCCCCACCCCACAACGAAACCGTGGGCGCTACACGAACCCCCACCCAGCCACCCAGGCTGCCGCAGCAGTCCCGGCCCGACGCAAGCCGCCCGAGGCACCCGTAGGCATCCCGGCCCAACCGCCGAAGGCACCCGTCGGCATACACGCCCACATACCCGCTGCCCCCCTTCTGCCCGAAAGCCCCTCTGTCTGAAGTCCGTGTCCTTGAAGGAGACCCCCAAATGATCACCTCCCGACCCGATCACCCCTCGGCCACGGGAGCCGCCCGATGAGAGTCCTGCTGATCGGAGCCAACGGCTACCTCGGCCGCTTCGTAGCCGACCGCCTCCTCGCCGACCCCGCCGTCCAGCTCACCGCGCTGGGCCGAGGCGACGACGCCGACGTCCGCTTCGACCTCGCGTCCGGCAGCCCCGGCGCCCTCACTCGCTTCCTCGACGCGGTCCACCCCGGCGTCGTCATCAACTGCGCCGGCGCCACCAGAGGCGGCGCCCGCGAACTCACCCGCCACAACACCGTCGCCGTCGCCACGGTCTGTGAGGCCCTGCGCCGCAGCGGCTGCGGCGCCCGCCTCGTCCAGATCGGCTGCGGCGCCGAGTACGGCCCGAGCCAGCCCGGCTCCTCCACGGCCGAGGACGCCGTCCCCCGCCCCGGCGGCCCGTACGGCGTAAGCAAACTCGCCGCCACCGAACTCGTCCTTGGCTCCGGCCTGGACGCCGTGGTCCTGAGGGTCTTCTCACCCGCGGGCCCCGGCACCCCCGCCGGCTCTCCCCTCGGCCGCTTGGCCGAGGCCATGCGCCGCGCCATGCAGTCCGGCGACGGCGAGCTCAAACTCACCGGGCTTGCCGCCCAGCGCGACTTCGTCGACGTCCGCGATGTGGCCCGCGCCGTCCACGCCGCCTCGCTGTCCGCCGCGCAGGGCGTCATCAACATCGGCTCGGGCCGCGCCGTCCGCCTCCGGGACGCCGCCGCCGTCCTCGCCCGCGTGGCCGGATACGGCGGCGCCCTCCACGAACTCGACGGCCCGCCCGTCCCATTGCGGCCGTCCATCGGACATCCCCGCGCCGACTCGGACCACACGGCCCACGCGGCGCTCGCGGGCCACGGCGCCCCGGTCGCGTACCCGTACCCGGACGGCTGCGGCAGCTGGCAGCAGGCCGACGTGCGCACCGCACGCGACCGACTCGGCTGGCGCCCCCGCATCAACCTCGAAGAGTCCCTGGGTGACATCTGGATGGAGGCGGCATGCCGTATCTGACCGGCACACCACCGACTGCAACGAGCACAGGCCTGCGCACCGGCCTCGGCATCCCCGGCTACGCACACCCCCTCCTCGCCCCGACCGAGTGGGGCGAACTCACCCGCCCCGGGACCCCCGTGCACTGGGTGGTCCTGAACGTCGCGGACGGCCCCGGCACCCGCCCCGACCCGCACTGCCTCGAGACGGCCGGAAGGCTCCGCAAGGCGGGAGTCCGCGTCCTGGGCCACCTGGACACGGCCCACCTCGACACGGCTCACCTGGACACGAGCCATTCGGACACGGCGCACGTCGACGCGGCCCAAGGCACCCGCGCCACCCGTGCCTTCGGCGAGGTGATCTCCGAGGCGCACCGCTACCTCGATTGGTACCGGGTCGACGGCTTCTACCTGGACCGCTGCCCGACCGAACGCGCCGCCCTGCCCGAGATCCGCCGCACGATCAGCACGCTTCGCGCGCTGCGTGACAAGGCCCACACCGTCCTGGGCCACGGCACCCACCCCCACCCGGGCTACGCCGAGTGCGCCGACCAACTGGTCACGTTCCGGGGTTCGTGGAGCGACTACCGCTGGTCGCAGGTGGCGGAGTGGACCGCCGACTACCCGCCCGACCGCTTCTGCCACTTCGTCCACGGAGTGCCCCGCCCCCACCTGGACGAGGCGCTGCGCATCGCTCGCTGGCAGGGCGCGGCGACCATCTACTTCACCGACCGCACGGACCGCACCGACCGTGGCGGCCGCGTCGACGCGTGGGGGGCCATGCCCGGCTACTGGGACGAAATCGTCTCGCGGATCGGAACAGGTGTCTCGGAATGAAAAAGGCCATGGCACTGTTACGGAGAGAACAACCGTAGTGATCGACCGACCAACGGAGTCCCCGTGTCGCTGCCACCCCTGGTCGAGCCCGCCCCCGAGCTCACCGTAGACGAGGTTCGCAGGTACTCCCGCCACCTGATCATCCCCGACGTGGGGATGGACGGGCAGAAGCGGCTGAAGAACGCCAAGGTGCTGGCTGTGGGCGCCGGCGGCCTGGGCTCGCCGGCGCTGATGTACCTGGCCGCCGCGGGCGTCGGCACGCTCGGCATCGTGGAGTTCGACGAGGTCGACGAGTCGAACCTGCAGCGCCAGATCATCCACAGTCAGGCCGACATCGGCCGCTCCAAGGCCGAGTCCGCGCGCGACTCCGTCCTCGGCATCAACCCGTACGTGAACGTGATCCTTCACGAGGAGCGGCTCGAGGCCGACAACGTGATGGACATCTTCAGCCAGTACGACCTGATCGTCGACGGCACGGACAACTTCGCGACCCGCTACCTGGTCAACGACGCCTGCGTGCTGCTGAACAAGCCGTACGTGTGGGGCTCGATCTACCGCTTCGACGGCCAGGCCTCGGTCTTCTGGTCCGAGCACGGCCCCTGCTACCGCTGCCTCTACCCGGAGCCCCCGCCGCCGGGCATGGTTCCCTCCTGCGCCGAGGGCGGTGTGCTGGGCGTGCTGTGTGCGTCCATCGGCTCCATCCAGGTCAACGAGGCCATCAAGCTCCTCGCGGGCATCGGCGAGCCCCTGGTCGGCCGCCTGATGATCTACGACGCCCTGGAGATGCAGTACCGCCAGGTCAAGGTCCGCAAGGACCCGAACTGCGCGGTCTGCGGCGAGAACCCGACGGTCACCGAGCTCATCGACTACGAGGCCTTCTGCGGCGTCGTCTCCGAGGAGGCCCAGGAGGCGGCCGCCGGCTCGACGATCACTCCGAAGCAGCTCAAGGAGTGGATCGACGACGGCGAGAACATCGAGATCATCGACGTCCGCGAGATCAACGAGTACGAGATCGTCTCGATCCCCGGCGCCCGGCTGGTCCCGAAGAACGAGTTCCTCATGGGCACCGCCCTGGAGACCCTCCCGCAGGACAAGAAGATCGTCTTGCACTGCAAGACGGGTGTCCGCAGTGCGGAAGTCCTCGCGGTCCTGAAGTCCGCGGGCTTCGCCGACGCCGTGCACGTCGGTGGCGGCGTGATCGGCTGGGTCAACCAGATCGAGCCGCACAAGCCGGTCTACTGAGCGGACTTCCTCGCCCGCAGGGCGAGCCTCGTTCGGACGGCGGGGGCTTCGGGCACTACGGGTGCTCGAAGCCCCCGCCGCCGTCATGAGCAGACCTTGCCGTCCTTCGGCACGGTCCCCTGCAGCAGATACGCGTTCACCGTGGAGTCGACGCAGTCGCTCTTCCCGTACGCGGCGTGGCCCTCGCCCTTCCAGGTGAGCGTCACGCCGACGCCCTTGCCCAGTTCGTCCGCCATCTTCCGGGTGCCCTCGTAGGGCGTCGCCGGGTCGCCGGTGTTGCCGACCAGCAGGATCGGCGCCGCACCCGCCGCACTCACCTCCGGGGTGTCGTACTGCCCGGCCACCGGCCAGTCGTGGCACCAGCCGGCCGTGTCCCAGCCCAGCATGGGGCCGAACACGGGCGAGACCTTCTCGAACCGTGGCAGCAGCCTCTTCGCCTCCTCGATCGTCGGCCGCTGCTTGGTGTCCAGGCACGATATGGCCCGTTGCGAGTGGGTCCCCGTGCCGTAGCCCCCCGAGGCGTCGCGGTCGTTGTAGTCGTCGGCGAGCGCCAGGAGTTCCGAGCCGTCCCCCTCCTCGGCCGCCTCCAGGGCGCTGGTCAGGGTCGGCCAGCTCGCTTTGCTGTACAGCGGCCTGATGATGCCGGTGAGCGCGAGAGCCTCGGTGAGTTTCCGCTCGGACGACGTCGGCAGCGGGCTCGCGTCGATCCGCTTCAGCAGGCCCACGATCTTCTGCGAGCCCTCTTCGGCGCCCTGACCGGTCGACTCGAGGTAGTTGTTCAGCGCGCGCTGGAAGCCCCTGGCCTGGTTCTCGGCGTGCCCCTCCCCGTCCGCGCTCGGGTCGACGACCGCGTCCAGGATCAGCCGGCCCACGTTCTTCGGGAACAAGTGGGCGTAGACGCCGCCGAGTTCGGTGCCGTAGGAGATGCCGAAGTAGTGCATCTTCGTGTCGCCGAGGACCTGGCGCATCAGGTCCATGTCGCGGGCGGTGTCGGTGGTCGACACATGCGCGATCAGCGTCCCCTCGGACTTCTGGCAGCCCCTGCCGAAGTCGGCGGCGTCCCGGAGGTAGGCCGTCTCCTCGGCCGGGGTGTCCGGCGTGATGTCCACGGACTCGGAGGCCTGGATCTCCTTGTCGCTACGGCAGCGCACGGCTTCACTGGCGCCCACCCCGCGCGGGTCCCAGCTCACCAGGTCGTACCGCTTGGCGAGCTCGGAGGCGGAGGAGGCGTACCACGGCAGCGTGGACACTCCCGAGCTGCCGGGGCCGCCGAAGTTGAACAGGAGCGAGCCGATGCGGTCGTCGCCACTGGCCTTGGTGCGGATCAGCGCGAGGTCGATCGTCCTGCCGTCCGGCTTCGCCCAGTCCAGCGGCGCCTCGAGCGTGGCGCACTGCCACTCGTCGCCCGGCGCGGGTGAGCCCCCGGTGGCCTTGCAACGCCCCCAGTCGAGCTTCTGCGAGGTCAGCGAGGACGGCAGTGGTGCCGCCGAGTCGGCGGACGCGCCCGGCGAACTCGGCCCGCTCGCCTTCGCACCGGCCTTGCCGCCGTCGGACGAGCCGCTGCTGCAGCCCGTCACCAGCAGCGCGGCGGTGGCCGTCAGGACCGTCCACCGTACAAAACGCGCCATGTCACTTCCCCCCTCGCAGGCCGTCCGCACCGTGCCGCGGATGGCGGTCAGGCCATAGTAGGCGGATCACGAAACGGCCGTAGCGGCCTGTGGATAACTCTCTGACCTGCTGATTTGCCGCTTCCCGACTCGGCTTCAGGAGCAGACGGTGCCCGCCGCCGGCACCTTCCCGTCCAGCAGATAACCGTTCACCGCGTCCTGCACGCACTTGTTCTTGCTGTTGTACGCGCCGTGTCCCTGCCCCTTGTACGTCAGCTCGACGCCCACCCCCTTGCCCAGCGCCTGGACCATCCTCCGGGCGCCCTCGTACGGTGTGGCCGGGTCGCCCGTGTTGCCCACGACGAGGATCGGCGCCGAGCCCGGTGCGCTGACGTCGGGACGGTCGGCGGCGCCCGCCACGGGCCAGTCGGTGCAGCTGAGCATGGTCCAGGCCAGGGCGTCGCCGAACAGGTTCGAGGCGGCCCGGAACTCGGGCAGTCTCTGCTCCACGTACTCGGCTGTGTAGCGGGGCTTTTCGTCTGCGCAGTTGATCGACACGTTGGCCGGGATGATGTTGCTGTACTCGCCGTTCTCGCGGCGTCCGTTCGCCGAGTCGGCCAGCATCGACAGAATCGTGCCGTCACCGTCGTACGCCTGCACCAGGCCCTGAGTGAGGTACTCCCAGAAGTCCTTCGAGTACAGCGCCTCCAGGATGCCGGAGGTCGCGGCGGTCTCGGTCAGCTCGCGCGGGAAGACGCCTGGGATCGGCTTGCTGTCGAGATCCTTCAGCAGCTTGGCGATGCGTTCCTTGACGTCCGCGGCGGTGGCCCCGATCGGGCAGCCCTCGGCCTTGGAGGCGCAGTCCTCGGCGAAGTTGTCGAGCGCGAGCTGGAACCCCGCGGCCTGCCCGAGCGCGTTCTGCTCGGGGGTGTGCGTCGGGTCGACCACCGCGTCGAAGACGGCGCGTCCCACGTTCTTGGGGAACAAGTGGGCGTAGACGCCGCCGAGTTCGGTGCCGTAGGAGATGCCGAAGTAGTGCAGCTTGTCGTCGCCGAGGACCTGACGCATCAGGTCGAGGTCGCGGGCCGCGTCGGTGGTGCGCACATGCGGCAGCATCCGCTCGGAGTTCTCCTCGCACGCCGCGTTGAACTCCTTGGTGGTGTTCAGCAGTTCGGTCCGCTCGGCGGCGTCGTCCGGGGTCGCGTCCTGCTGGAAGTGGGCGTCGAGCTGTTGGTCGTTCTCGCACAGGACGGGCGCGCTGCGGCCGACGCCTCGCGGGTCGAAGCTCACCAGGTCGTAGCGAGTGCGCAACTTCTCATAGGTCGGGCCGAAGGAGGGCAGAGTGGTGACGCCCGAGCTCCCCGGGCCGCCGAAGTTGAAGATCAGGGAGCCGATGCGGCTGCTGTCGTCCCCGCTCGGCCTGGCGCGGATCAGAGCGAGTTCGATGGTGTCGCCCTTGGGCTCGTTCCAGTCGCGCGGTGCCTTCATCTTGGCGCACTGCCATCCGCCGCCGCCCGGCAGAGGTGACGGGCTGCCTCCGCCGCCCTGCGCCTGGGAGGGGCTCGGGCAGTCCTTCCAGCTCAGCTCCTGGGCCGTCAGATCCTCGTCCCCGGAGTCGTCGTCGCTGCAGCCCGCCAGCAGGGCGGACACCAGCAGGGCCGTGGCGGTCAGGGCAGCTGCACGCAGCCGGGGAGGGTTCGGCATGGTCCCATCCTGCGGTCGTACGCGGTGGGGCGCTCGGGGCGCGAGCCGTACGAGGGATCGCGCCGTACAAGGGATCGCGGCGCCTCACCTGTCCGTTGCCTCTTGCAACGTACGGCGCCCTGCTCCTCACACGACAAGGCCTCCCGCACGACAAGGCCTCCCGCACGACGGGGCATCCCGGCCCTCCGTACGCCGCCGCCTCGCGCTACAGCGCGCCCTTGCGTGTCAGGTGATTGAAGGCCAGCCAGCCCGGCAGCACCGGCAGCCACAGCGTCAGCATCCGGAAGAGCAGCACCGAGGGAGCGGCGACCTCGCTGGGCAGGCCCACGGCGATCAGGCCGACGGTCAGGGTCACATCCACGGCGCCCACGCCGCCCGGGGTGGGCGCCGCCGAGCCGAGCGCGTTGCCGGCGAGGAAGACGACGGCCACGCTGGCGATGCTGAGGGAGGTTCCCTGGCTGCCGAACGCCCGGATCGACGCGTCCAGGCACATCACGAAGCAGGCGGTCAGCAGCAGCATGCCGCCGATACCGGTGACCAGCTTCTGCGGCCGCTGCAGCACATCGAGCATGCGCGGCACGACACCCGCGAACAGCGACCTCACGCGCGTGACGACGAATTTCCGCAGGAACGGCACCGAGGTCACCACGAGCACCAGCACCGCCACCGTCAGCAGGCCCGCGATGACGGTCCGGGACGGCGACAGCGACGGCGTCTTCTCGGTTCCGGTCAGATAGCCGAAGGACAGCAGCATCAGGATGTGGCAGCCGAGCCCGAACAGCTGCGACGCGCCGACGCTCGCCACCGCGAGCCCCGGCCGCACTCCCGCGCGCTGCAGGAAGCGCGTGTTGAGGGCGACCCCGCCGACCGCGGCCGGCGCGACGATCTTCACGAACGACCCGGCGACCTGCGCCGCCACGGTCCGCCGGAACGGCACCCGCTCGGGCACGAACCCGAGCAGGGCCATCGCCGCCGCGAAGTAGCTGGCCGCCGAGAACAGCACTGCCGCGGCCACCCAGCCCCACTTGGCATTGGCGATGAGCGGCCCGAACTCGATGTGGGTGAGCTGCGTCAGAAGGAAGTACGCGGCGATGGCACCGGCGATGAAACTGATCAGCGTGCGCGGCCGCACCCGCTCCAGGCGGGCCGGCTCGACCGGCGCCTGCGGCCTGATCCGCAGCACCTCATGGCGGATCTGCGTGAGCAGATCCTCCTCACGTGCCTCGTCCAAGGCCTCGTCGATGGCCCGCTTCTCGGCCCGCGCCTGCGCCCGTACGGTCTTCTTGTCCGGCTTGTCCAGTACGGCCTCGGTGTCGCCCGTGGCCTCCTCGCTGCGGGCGTGCTTGGCGTGCCGGGACGCCTCCAGCACCGCCTCCCGCTCGCGCTGGGCCCGTTCCCGGGCGAGTCTGCGCAGCGTCGCGCGCGTGGAGCGGCTCAGCGCGATGGGCTGCAGCATCGGCAGACAGTCGGCCACGGCGTCGGGGCCGAGCACACTTACCGCCGTTGCCACCGCGCGCTCGGCGCCCACCCGGAGGCCGAGCGTCACCAGCAGCTGGGAGATGTCCATGCGCAGCAGCAGATTGTTGGCCGCGATCTCACCGATGCGCAGGTCGGTGATGATCACCTTGCCGGAACGATCCACCAGAATCGCGTCACCCACCAGCCTGCGGTGCGCGATACGCCGGGACTGCAGCGCCTTGACCTGGAGCCAGGTGCCGCGCAGCAGCTCGTCGGTGATCTCCTTGTCCGAGAGCGAGTCCAGGGTGTGCCCGCCGGTGTGCTCGTAGACGAGCATCACGGCGTCCGGGCCGAGCTCGGAGGTGGCGATCAGCTTGGGCGCGTTGGCACCGGCCGCGATGGCCGCGTAGGCGAGCAGCGCCTCCTGCTCCAGGGCCTGGCGCAGCGACTGGAGGCTGCTTCGGGTGGCGAAGCCGCGCAACGTCAGATTGCGCCACGCGCGATAGAAGAAGCCCTGCGCCTGCTGCTCACGGTCGACCACCGTCACATCCAGCGGCGGACCTTCTTCGAGCGTGACGAAGTAGCGCCGGCCTCGGTCGCCGGTCTCCTGTGCGTCGGAGGCCTCCTCGCGGGCCGCGCTCACCGGGCGGAAGCCGACGTGCCTGAGGCCCGCCATCAGGGTCCGTCCGGTGGGGCGGACGTTGGGCGAGCCGACCGCGTACAGCGTGCCGTAGGCGACGGTCCAGCCGATCAGCAGCGTCAGGAGGATCGAGAACGGCGTGGTGTAGCCGGTGACCAGCATGGAGAAGGCGTACAGGACCAGGACCGCCCAGAGGACCGCACGCCAGCGCGGTCTGCGGGACATGCCCACGGCGGTCATGTACGCGATGACCGGCGCGAGATAGCCGTGCACCGGGTCGGTGAGGGAGCCGACGTCTCCGGGCGACGGCTGGGTGAGGGCGTCCCGGATGGACTCGGGGGCGGCCCGCGCGACCCACAGGTCGGTGGCGAGTGTCACACCGTGCGCGAGGACGGCCGCGAGGACGCCGTCGGCGATACGCAGCCCGTCCCGCTTGATCAGCCGCTCGATCGCGAAGGCGACGGGCACCAGCAGGATCGCGATGCTGGACACCAGCCCGGCCATCTTGCTGAACACGTCGGGCGCCTGCCCGGTGCCCTTGTTGATGTCCTGCTCAAGTCCTGATGTGGTGCCGTGTGCGAACGCGGCGATCGCGAGCAGCAGGGCGATCCCCAGCACGCCCACGAGCAGTCGCATGAGGTCGGACGGACGGTGCACGCGCGCGGGGAGCAGCGGTTCGTCGCCCTCGACCTCGTCGACGTGCACCTCGTCCAGGTCGTACGGCACCTTCCCCTCGATGGCCTTGCGTCCGGCGTCGTTCGCGTCCGCGCCCTTCTTGACCTCGTCCTTCTTGCCGCTGTCGCTCTCGCCGGGGTCCTTCTTGCCGGCGTTCGCGGTGTCCGGGCGCGACGAAGCGTCAGAGGTGCTCGCCGCGTCCTCCGGGTGCACACCCTGTTGCTTCATCGTCTCTTCTTGGTCTCGTATCACCAGTCACCGCCCGCACGATGGTGGCATGCCCCACCGACACACGGGGGCATCAGGGTGCAAATGCGGGGGCGCACAGTCTGCCCGAAGCGCCGCTCCGGGGCGAGGCATACGCACAGTGGCGAGCACGTCACATTGTCGGTGGGGTGGGGCAGGATGGGCCGGATGAGCGAGGAGAGCCTTCCGCACGACGCCCGCCTGGAGTACGACGACGCCCACCCGGAGTCCGCCGACGCGCTGCCGGAGTACGCCGAGCGGGTCCTCGAGGTCGCCGAGCTGATTCCGCCGGGCCGCGTCATGACGTACGGGGACGTCGCGGAGTGGCTGGAGGAGGGCGGGCCCCGGCAGGTCGGTCGGGTGATGGCCCTCTACGGGGGAGCCGTCCCGTGGTGGCGGGTGGTCCGCGCGGACGGGGTCCTGCTGCCGGGCCACGAGCTGAGAGCGCTGGAGCACTACCGCGCCGAGGGCACGCCCTTGAAGGAGGCGAGCAGGGCCGCCGAGGGCCACGTGCCGCGCCTCGACATGAGGCGGGCGCGCTGGGACGGCGGCGAACGCGCACAGGGTCACACCTGACAGCTTCCGCCATCGGACGGGCCGCTGTGTGACCTGTGATCCGTACGGGGGACAGGGGGCACGTTCGTGGCATGACGTACGTTCGTGAGTCGAGGGACGCATGTGCCACAAGTGAACTGAGGGATGAATCGGAAGCCCTGCTTCCGCACCACCCCTCGGCGTAGCGTCGGCTGCGCGTGTCTCCCTCACCCCGCGGCCACCGCCCTCCACACGCGAGGGGCGGCCCGCCCGCCACCCGACCACGACCCCTCGACGACGGCGCTCCGCGCCGGCAATGACCACTTGCACACCCACCAGGACCGGCGAACCACGTGAGCTCCTCTTTCTCCACCAGGCGCCTGCCGCACCCCCAGGTGCGACAGGGGACCCGTGGCGCTTACCGGCTGGTGCGTACCCCTGTCGTTCAGGCGGCTCCCCCTCTTCTGGACGCCGCACAGCGCGCCGTGGTTGACCACGCGACCGGCCCATTGCTCGTTCTCGCAGGTCCGGGCACCGGCAAGACCACCACGCTCGTCGAGTCGGTGGCGTCCCGCATCGCCCGCGGCGGGGACCCCGAGCGCATTCTGGTGCTGACGTTCAGCCGCAAGGCCGCCGTCGAACTGCGCGACCGTATGGCGCTGCGCATAGGAGCGGCACGCGCGCCTCAGGCGACCACGTTCCACTCGTTCTGCTACGCCCTGGTCCGTGCCCACCAGGACAGCGACCTGTTCGTGGAGCCGCTGCGGCTGCTGTCCGGCCCCGAGCAGGACGTGACCGTACGGGAGCTGCTCGCGGGCCAGCCGGACCTTGAGCGGCTCGGACTCGCGCATGTGCGCTGGCCGGACGAACTGCGCGCCTGCCTGACCACCCGCGGCTTCGCCGACGAGGTCCGCGCCGTCCTCGCCCGCAGCCGCGAACTGGGCCTCGGCCCCGACGCCCTGGACGCCTTCGCCCGCCGCATCGGCCGCCCCGACTGGCGCGCCGCGGCCTCCTTCCTCGCCGAGTACCTCGACGTGCTCGACATGCAGGGCGTGCTCGACTACGCCGAACTGGTCCACCGCGCGGTGCTCCTCGCCCGCCGTCCCGAGGCCGCCCAACGGCTCGCCGCGCAGTACGACGCCGTGTACGTCGACGAGTACCAGGACACCGATCCGGCCCAGGTACGGCTGCTGCACGCCCTCGCCGGCGGCGGCCGCACCCTCGTCGCCTTCGGCGACCCCGACCAGTCGATCTACGCCTTCCGGGGCGCCGACGTGAACGGCATCCTGGAGTTCCCGCACGCCTTCCCGCGCGCGGACGGCCGCCCCGCCCCCGTCGAGGTCCTGCGCACCTCCCGCCGCTCCGGCGCCGCCCTGCTGACCGCGACCCGCCTGCTCACCCAGCGCATGCCGCTCACCCGGCTACCGGCGGAGAAGGTACGCGCCCACCGCGAGCTCGCTCCTGTCCGCGAGGGCGGCCGCGTCGAGGTCTTCACGTACCCGACGCCCGGCACCGAGCTGGACAACATCGCCGACATCCTGCGCAGGGCGCACCTGGAGGACGGCGTGCCCTGGGGCGAGATGGCCGTCCTGGTGCGTGCGGGGTCGCGAACGATCCCGACGGTGCGCCGGGCGCTCACTGCCGCCGGAGTGCCCTTGGACATCGACGGCGACGACCTGCCACTGCGGCACGAGCCGGCGGTGGCACCGCTGCTGACAGCGCTGCGGGCAGTGGCCACGGCGGAGGCGCAGCCTGCGCGGGGCGGCGGTGACGTACGTGCCGGGGACGCGGCCGAAGCTGACGTACGTGCCGAGGGAGGGGCCGAAGCCGAGTACGACGCCTTGGCCGACCGGCCCGAACCGGAGGGCGATGCCTCGGCCGGCCGGCCCGACGCCGGTGCCTCCTGGCTCGACACCGAGACCGCCCTCACCCTGCTCGCCTCCCCCCTCGCCGGCATGGACGCCGCCGACCTGCGCCGTCTCGGGCGGGCCCTGCGCGACGAGGAGCGGGCCGCGGGCAACCCCTTGCCGCCGCCCTCGGACGAGTTGCTCGCCCGGGCGCTGGCCGAGCCGGAGCGGCTGGCGGTGCACGACCCCACGTACGCGCGTGGCGCCCAGCGGCTCGGCGCGCTGCTCGGCAAGGCCCGTGCGCGCCTCGCGGGCGGCGGTACGGCCGAGGAGGCGCTGTGGGACCTGTGGGAGGGCACGCCGTGGCCCACGCGTCTGGAGCGGACCGCCCGCCGCGGCGGCGCGGCCGGACGCAACGCCGACCGTGACCTCGACGCCGTATGCGCACTGTTCGCGACCGCGGCCCGCGCGGAGGAGCGCACCGGCGGCCGGGGCACCCTGAACTTCCTGGCGGAGATCGAGGCCGAGGACATCGCCGCCGACACCCTCACGCGGCGTGCCGTACGCCCCGATGCCGTGCGCCTGATGACCGCGCACCGCTCCAAGGGGCTGGAATGGCGCCTGGTCGTCGTCGCGGGCGTCCAGGAGGGCCTGTGGCCGGACCTGCGCCGCCGCGGCTCCCTCCTGGAAGCCGACCGCATCGGCCGCGACGGGCTCGCCGAACCGCTCACCCCAGGGGCGCTGCTGGCGGAGGAACGCCGCCTGTTCTACGTCGCCGCCACACGCGCGCGTGAACGCCTCGTCGTCACGGCGGTGAAGGCCCCGGCCGACGACGGCGACCAGCCCTCCCGCTTCCTGACCGAACTCGGCGTCGAGCCGAGGGACGTGACGGGCCGCCCGCGCCGCCCACTGGCCGTCGCCGCGCTCGTCGCCGAACTCCGGGCGACGACGGTCGACCCGCACGCGTCGGACACCCTCAGGGAGGCCGCCGCCCGCCGACTGGCCCGGCTCGCCGCGCTCGCCGACGAGGAGGGCCGCCCGCTGGTGCCGTCCGCGCACCCCTACCGCTGGTGGGGCATGTTCGAGCCGACCGAGTCCAAGGTGCCGCTGCGCAACCGCGACCAGCCCGTCGTGCTGTCCGGAAGCGCCCTCGACCAGCTCGCCAACACCTGCGCCCTGCAGTGGTTCCTGGGCCGCGAGGTGAAGGCCGACGCACCCGCGACCGCCGCCCAGGGCTTCGGCAACGTGGTGCACGTCCTCGCCGACGAGGTCGCCTCCGGACACACCCCGGCCGACCTCGCCGTCCTCATGGAGCGCCTCGACTCCGTGTGGAACGCGCTGGCCTTCGACGCGCCGTGGAAGTCGGCGCAGGAGAAGGACAACGCGCGCGTGGCGCTCGAACGCTTCCTGAAGTGGCATGTGATGGACCGCGCGGGGCGTACGCCAGTGGCGAGCGAGCACGACTTCGACGTCACCCTCGAAGCGGGCGACGTCGAGGTCCGCATCCGCGGCCAGATGGACCGCGTCGAGGCCGACGGCGAAGGACGGGCCTACGTCGTCGACTTCAAGACAGGCAAACAGGCACCCAGCGCCGCCGAGGTGGCCCGCCACCCACAGCTCGCCGTCTACCAGCTCGCCGTCCGCGAGGGCGCCGTCGACGAGGCCTTCGACGGAGTACGCCCCGAGCCGGGCGGCGCCGAACTCGTCCAGCTGCGTCAGGGCGCCGCCAAGCGGGACGGCGGCGAGACGCTGCCCAAGGTGCAGGGGCAGGAGGCCCTGGACGGCGGCCCCGAGGGGGAGTGGGTCGGCGATCTGTTGGCCACGGCGGCGGGCAAGGTCCTCGACGAGCGATTCACACCCACATCCGGACAACACTGCACGCACTGCGCGTTCCGGGCATCGTGCAGTGCGCGGCCCGAAGGGCGGCACGTGGTCGAGTAACGCATCGTCAGTAAGTGGAGTGATCGATCGCACCTCCCGTGCTGACCTGCGGTTCTCCCGACCCGAGGGCAGATCCGGCATCCACTGTCAGTGCCCGCGGCTAGCCTCTCTGAGGTGTCCGCCCGTATCACCGATCCCGATCAGCTCAAGGAGCTCCTCGGTATCCCGTTCACCCCGGAGCAGACGGCCTGCATCATCGCGCCGCCGGCCCCGCAGGTGATCGTTGCCGGAGCCGGATCGGGCAAGACCACGGTGATGGCGGCGCGCGTGGTGTGGCTGGTCGGCACCGGTCAGGTCGCCCCCGAGCAGGTCCTCGGCCTGACCTTCACCAACAAGGCGGCCGGCGAGCTCGCCGAGCGCGTCCGCAAGGCGCTCGTCAAGGCCGGCGTCACCGACCCCGACGTCATCGACCCGGACAACCCGCCGGGCGAGCCGCTGATCTCGACGTACCACGCCTTCGCGGGCCGCCTGCTGACCGACCACGGCCTGCGCATCGGCCTGGAACCGACGTCCCGTCTGCTCGCCGACGCCACCCGCTACCAGCTCGCCGCACGCGTGCTGCGCGAGTCCCCGGGCCCGTACCCGGCCCTCACCCGCTCCTTCGCCGACCTGGTCAGCGACTTGCTCACCCTGGACGCCGAGCTCGCCGAGCACCTCGTCCGGCCCGAGGCCCTGCGCGCGTACGACGCCGAGCTGCTGCTCACCCTCCAAGGCGCCAAGCTCACCAACGCCGATCTGCGCAAGGTCCCCGAGACGGCCGCCGCGCGCCGCGAACTCGCCGAGCTGGTGGTCCGCTACCGCGCCGCCAAGAGGGAGCGCGATCTGCTCGACTTCGGCGATCAGATCGCCATGTCGGCGCAGCTCGCCCGGATCCCCGAGGTGGGTCGCATCCTGCGCGACGAGTTCCGCGTGGTCCTCCTCGACGAGTACCAGGACACGTCCGTCGCCCAACGCGTCCTTCTGGCGGGCCTGTTCGGGGGCGGTACCGGCCATCCGGTGACCGCCGTCGGCGACCCCTGCCAGGCGATCTACGGCTGGCGCGGTGCCTCCGTCGCCAACCTCGACGACTTCCCCGAGCACTTCGCCCACACCGACGGCCGCCCCGCCGCCCGCCAGGCGCTCAGCGAGAACCGCCGCAGCGGCGGCCGCCTCCTCGACCTCGCCAACGGCCTCGCGGAACCCCTGCGCGCCATGCACGCGGGCGTGGAGGCCCTGCGCCCCGCCCCCGGAGCCGAGCGCGACGGCACCGTCCGCTGTGCGCTGCTGCCCACCCACGCCGAGGAGCTGGACTGGCTCGCCGACTCCATCGCCCATCTCGTGAACACAGGGACGGCGCCCGGCGAGATCGCCGTTCTGTGCCGTACGGCGACCGACTTCGCCGAGATCCAGGGCGCGCTCGTCGCCCGGGACGTCCCCGTCGAGGTCGTCGGCCTGTCCGGGCTGCTCCACCTGCCCGAGGTCGCCGACCTGGTCGCCGTCTGCGAAGTCCTCCAGGACCCCGGCGCCAACGCCTCCCTGGTCCGCCTCCTCACCGGCCCGCGCTGGCGCATCGGCCCGCGCGACCTCGCCCTGCTGGGGCGCCGCGCACGGCTGCTGGTGTCCCACGCGCGCGTGAACGGCGACGAGGACCCAGACCGACGGCTCGCCGAGGCCGTCGAGGGGGTCGACCCCGCCGAGGTGATCTCGCTCGCGGACGCCCTCGACACGTTCCTGGAGACGCCGCTCGACGGCGACGGGGACGACGACGGCCTGCCCTTCTCACCGGACGCGCGCGTGCGCTTCGCCCGCCTGGCCACCGAACTGCGCGACCTGCGCCGCTCCCTGTCCGACCCGCTGATGGACGTCCTGCACCGCGTCCTCGCCGTCACCGGCCTGGAGGTCGAACTCTCGGCCTCCCCGCACGCCCTGGCCGCCCGCCGCCGCGAGACCCTGTCCAACTTCCTCGACATCGCCGCCTCGTTCGCGGCCGGCGACAATCAGGCGACCCTGCTCGCCTTCCTCGCCTTCCTGCGCACCGCCGCCCAGTACGAGAAGGGCCTCGACAACGCCCTCCCCGGCGGCGAGAACACCGTCAAGGTGCTCACCGCACACAAGTCCAAGGGGCTGGAGTGGGACGTCGTCGCCGTCCCCGGCCTGGTCACCGGCACCTTCCCCAGCACCCAGGGCCGCGAGAAGTGGACCGCCCAGGGCAAGGTGCTCCCGCACGAACTGCGCGGCGACGCCGACACGCTCCCCGACGTCGCCTCCTGGGACTCCCGCGGCCTGAAGGCCTTCCACGAGGCCATGAAGGACCACCAGCACACCGAGGAACTCCGCCTCGGCTACGTCACCTTCACCCGCCCCCGCTCCCTGCTCCTCGGCTCCGGCCACTGGTGGGGCCCCAGCCAGAAGAAGCCCCGCGGCCCCTCCGACTTCCTGCAGGCCCTCTACGACCACTGCGTGGCCGGTTACGGCGAGATCGAGGAGTGGGCCGACGAGCCGGCCGAGGACGAGGAGAACCCGGCCCTGCACCGGGAGACCGCCGACCAGGTCTGGCCCCTGCCCCTCGACGAGACGGCCCTGGCGCGACGCCGAGCGGCCGCCGAGACGGTCCTGGCCCACCTGGAGAGCCTGACCTCCCACGAGGTCGGCCACCCCGCCGCGACGCACGACGCGGACACTTACGACGATCCGGACTGGCCTGCACCACCGGACGAGGCACTGCCCTCGGAGGACTTCCCCGAGGACCCCTTCATCGAAGAGGACCCTTTCCTGCAGGAGGACCCCGAGGACCCCGAAGACTGGGAATCCTGGACCACGGACCGCCCGACCGTCCCGCACCAGGCGCAACCGCCGGAGCCCTCCACCGAACCACCCGCACGCCCCCACCCCACGGAACCGGACCCTCCCACTCCGGAGAACCCCTTCACCCCTGAGGGCCCCGTCACCCCGGAGGAGGCCCGCACCATCGCCTCCTGGGACCGCGACCTCGACGCGCTCACCGGGGAGCTCCTGCGTGCCCGCGCGAGCGTCACCGACGTACCCCTGCCCGCGTCACTGACCGCGTCCCAGCTGCTGCGGCTGGCCGCCGACCCGGGCGGGTTCGCGCAGGAACTCGCGCGCCCCATGCCGCGCCCTCCACAACCCGCCGCACGCCGAGGCACCCGATTCCATGCCTGGGTCGAAGCCCGCTTCGAAGAGCTGACGTTGCCCATGCTGGAGCCGGAGGACCTGCCGGGCAGTGAGGCGGAGATCGCCGACGAGCGCGACCTGGAGGCCCTCAAGGACGCCTTCGAGCGCACCGAGTACGCGCACCGCACGCCGTACCGGGTCGAGGCCCCATTCCAGCTCGCGATCGCCGGCCGCGTCGTACGGGGCCGTATCGACGCCGTCTACAAGGACGGCGACGGTGACGGGGCGACGTACGAGATCGTCGACTGGAAGACCAACCGCACCCGCACCGCCGATCCGCTCCAGCTCGCTCTGTACCGGCTCGCGTGGGCCGAGCAGCAGGGCGTGCCCCTGGAGTCGGTCAACGCCGCGTTCCTGTACGTCCGCAGCGGAGAGGTCGTACGCCCGGAGGATCTGCCGGACCGGACCGCGCTGGAGCGGCTGCTGACTCAGGAGCCGGTCGCGGAGGCGGAGTGTGAGGAACCGCCCACCGAGGATGTCGGTGCGGGCCGATAGGCTCGTGACCATGAGCCATCCCGTTGACAGTGACGTCAGCGCCGTCCGTACGTACATCGAGCAGCACCGCGCCGCCTTCCTCGACGATCTCGCCGAGTGGCTGCGCATCCCGTCCGTGTCGGCCCAGCCCGACCGTGCTCCCGATGTACGCCGCAGCGCCGACTGGCTCGCCGCCAAGCTGAGGGAGACCGGCTTTCCGACCGCCGAGGTCTGGCCGACGTCGGGTGCGCCCGCCGTGTTCGCCGAGTGGCCCTCCGACGACCCCGAGGCACCGACGGTCCTCGTCTACGGCCACCACGACGTGCAGCCCGCCGCCCGTGAGGACGGCTGGGACAGCGAGCCGTTCGAGCCCGTCGTGCGCGAAGGACGCCTCTACGCGCGCGGGGCGGCCGACGACAAGGGCCAGGTGTTCTTCCACACACTCGGCGTCCGCGCCCACCTCGCCACCACCGGCCGCACCAGCCCGGCCGTGAACCTGAAGCTGCTGATCGAGGGCGAGGAGGAGTCCGGCTCCCCACACTTCCGCGCCCTTGTCGAGGAGCAGGCCGAGCGGCTCGCGGCCGACGCCGTGATCGTGTCCGACACCGGCATGTGGTCCGAGGACACCCCCACCGTGTGCACCGGCATGCGCGGCCTGGCCGAGTGCGAGATCCGGCTGCACGGCCCGGACCAGGACATCCACTCCGGTTCCTTCGGCGGCGCCGTCCCCAACCCGGCGACCGCGGCCGCCCGCCTGGTCGCCGCCCTGCACGACCAGCACGCGCGTGTGGCGATCCCCGGCTTCTACGACGGCATCGTCGAACTGACCGACCGCGAGCGCGAGCTCTTCGCGGAGCTGCCCTTCGACGAGCAGCAGTGGCTGCGCACCGCCAAGTCGTACGCCACCAACGGCGAGGCCGGCCACACCACCCTGGAGCGCATCTGGGCCCGCCCCACCGCCGAGGTCAACGGCATCGGCGGCGGCTACCAGGGCCCCGGCAGCAAGACGATCATCCCGTCCTCCGCCATGGTGAAGCTCTCCTTCCGGCTGGTCGCGGGACAGGACCCCGACCACATCGAGAAGGCCGTCCGCGCCTGGGCCGACGCTCAGGTGCCGGCCGGGATCCGCTGCGAGATCACGTTCAGCGGGGCCACGCGCCCGTGCCTGACACCGTTGGACCACCCGGCCCTGCAGTCCGTCGTACGCGCCATGGGCCGCGCCTTCGAGGGGCCTGTTCGCTTCACGCGCGAAGGCGGCTCGGGACCGGCGGCCGACCTCCAGGACGTCCTCGGCGCACCCGTGCTCTTCCTGGGCATCTCCGTCCCCTCCGACGGCTGGCACGCCCCGAACGAGAAGGTCGAGCTCGACCTGCTTCTCAAGGGCGTCGAGACCACCGCCCATCTGTGGAGCGACCTGGCCGCGAACTGGCGCCATGTGCCCTGAGCCACCGGGGCCGTCCGGAGGGGCGTCGCGCGCGGGGCACACTGGAGGCGCCGCCCCGCACCGCCGAGCCCAGCCGCACCAGGTCGCCTCCTGTCCTACGTCCCGCCGATCCGCCCGCCGAAGTACACCGTTTCACTGGGGGAGTTGGAAGCACCCGTGACCACTTGGACCGACCACACCGCCGACCGACCCATCTCGCTCACCGCCCCGAGCGGCATCGACCGCGCCGCCCACCACCGGCTCGACGAGGCCTGGCTCGCGGCAGCGTGGAGCCACCCCACGACGCGCTGCTTCGTGGTCTCCGGCGGCCAGGTCCTCATCGACGAGACGGCGGACGGGCGCACCGAACTCGTCATGACCCCCTCGTTCGAGGCACCCCTCACCGAGGCGCACCGCTACTTCCTCGGCATCGACGAGGACGGCGTCAGCTACTTCGCCCTCCAGAAGGACGCGCTGCCCGGCCGTATCGACCAGTCCGCGCGCCCGGCCGGCCTGCGCGAGGCGGGCCTGCTGCTGTCGCCGCGTGAGGCGGGCCTGATGGTGCACGCCGTCGGCCTGGAGAACTGGCAGCGCACCCACCGCTTCTGCTCCCGCTGCGGCGAGCGCACCGTGATCGCCGCGGCCGGCCACATCCGCCGCTGCCCCGCCTGCGGCGCCGAGCACTACCCGCGCACCGACCCCGCCGTGATCATGGCCGTCACCGACGAGGACGACCGCATCCTCCTCGGCCGCCAGGTCCACTGGCCCGAGGGCCGCTTCTCGACACTCGCCGGCTTCGTCGAGCCCGGCGAATCCATCGAGCAGGCGGTGCGCCGCGAGGTCTTCGAGGAGGCCGGTGTCACCGTCGGCCAGGTCGAGTACGTCGCCAGCCAGCCGTGGCCCTTCCCATCCAGCCTCATGCTGGGCTTCATGGCCCGCGCCACCACCACCGAGGTCAATGTCGACGGCGACGAGATCCACGAGGCCCGCTGGTTCTCCCGCGAGGAACTGCGCGCCGCCTTCGACTCGGGCGAGGTCATGCCGCCGTACGGCATCTCGATCGCGGCCCGCCTGATCGAGCTCTGGTACGGCAAGCCGCTACCGACGCGCAGCGTCTGAGCACAAAGGAAGAGGGTGGCCGCCCGCCTCGGGTGGCCACCCTCTCCCTTTTGCGTCGATCACATCCTTTTGCGTCGATCACACGCCGATCTTCCGCTTCAGACGCCGATCTTCTGCTTCACCTGAGCCAGCGACGGGTTCGTCAGCGTCGACCCGTCCGCGAAGAGGACGGTCGGGACCGTCTGATTTCCGCCATTCGCCTTCTCGACGAACGCCGCGGACTCGGGGTCCTGCTCGATGTTGATCTCGGTGTACGCGATGCCCTCGCGCTCCAGCTGCTTCTTCAGCCGCTGGCAGTAGCCGCACCATGTGGTGCTGTACATCGTCACAGTGCCCTGCATGTCTCGCGCGCTCCTTGGGTGGCTCGGGGGAACAGGTCGTCCGATGAGGGAACGTACGCGACCGGGGCGCCATTCCCGCCCGGGGTATGCCCGACCACGTGACGCCTGCCGCATTAGTACGACTATCAGGGCCTGCCTGTGGACAACCGGCACAGCCGTCTCCGGCGACCTGGCAGCATGGCCGTGTGACAGCAGCAACGCACTCCACCCTCTTCCCGCAGGTACCGGACTCGGCCGACGCGGTGCTCGAAGGGCTCGACCCCGAGCAGCGCGAGGTGGCCACCGCCCTGCACGGTCCGGTGTGCGTGCTCGCGGGCGCCGGCACGGGCAAGACCCGAGCCATCACTCACCGCATCGCCTACGGGGTGCGCTCCGGCATCCTCCAGCCGTCCAGCGTGCTCGCCGTCACCTTCACCAACCGCGCCGCGGGAGAGATGCGCGGCCGGCTGCGCCAGCTCGGCGCCGCCGGAGTTCAGGCCCGTACATTCCACTCGGCCGCCCTGCGGCAGCTCCAGTACTTCTGGCCGAAAGCGGTCGGTGGCTCCCTGCCCAGGCTCGTCGACCGCAAGATCCAGCTCGTCGCCGACGCGGCCGCCGCCTGTCGCATCCGCCTCGACCGGAACGAGCTGCGGGACGTCACCGCCGAGATCGAGTGGTCCAAGGTCACCCAGACCGTCCCCACCGACTATCCGCCCGCCGCCGCGAAGGCGGGCCGCGAAGCCCCCCGCGACCCGGCCGAGATCGCCCAGATCTACAACGTCTACGAGGACCTCAAGCGAGACCGCTCGGTCATCGACTTCGAGGACGTCCTGCTGCTCACCGTCGGCATCCTCCAGGACCGGCACGACATCGCCGACCAGGTCCGCTCCCAGTACCAGCATTTCGTGGTCGACGAATATCAGGACGTCAGCCCGCTCCAGCAGCGCCTGCTGGAGCTGTGGCTCGGCGAGCGGGACAACCTGTGCGTGGTCGGCGACGCCAGCCAGACGATCTACTCGTTCACAGGAGCAACTCCCGACCATCTGCTCGACTTCCGCACCCGCCACCCCGGTGCCACCGTCGTCAAGCTGGTCCGCGACTACCGCTCCACCCCCCAGGTGGTCCATCTCGCCAACGGCCTGCTCGCCCAGGCCCGCGGCCGCGCCGCCGACCACCGGCTGGAGCTGATCTCCCAGCGCAGCCCCGGCCCCGAGCCCGTCTACGCCGAGTACACGGACGAACCCGCCGAGGCAGAGGGCGCCGCCCGACGCATCCGGGAACTCATGGACTCCGGCATCCCGGCCGGCGAGATCGCCATCCTGTTCCGTACGAACGCGCAGTCCGAGACGTACGAGCAGGCCCTCGCCGACGCGGGCGTTCCCTACCAGCTGCGGGGCGCCGAGCGATTCTTCGACCGCCCCGAGGTGCGCAAGGCGGGCATCGCCCTGCGAGGCGCGGCCCGCTTCGGGGGCAACGACTCGCTCCTCGACGACGCCGTCGACCTGCCCTCGCAGGTGCGTGCCGTGCTGTCGGGGGAGGGCTGGACGACCGAGCCCCCGGCCGGCTCCGGCGCCGTCAGAGAGCGCTGGGAGTCCCTGGCCGCCCTGGTGAACCTCGCCCAGGACTTCGCCGCGGCCAAACCCGGAGCCACCCTCGCCGACCTGGTCGCCGAGCTCGACGAACGGGCGAACGCCCAGCACCCCCCGACCGTCCAGGGCGTGACCCTCGCCTCCCTGCACTCGGCCAAGGGCCTGGAGTGGGACGTCGTCTTCCTGGTCGGTGTCGCCGAGGGCATGATGCCGATCACCTACGCAAAGACCGACGAGCAGATCGAGGAGGAACGCCGCCTCCTCTACGTCGGCGTCACCCGCGCCCGGCAGCACCTCCATGTCTCCTGGGCGCTCAGCCGGGCCCCCGGCAGCCGGCCCAACCGTCGCCCCAGCCGCTTCCTGGACGGACTGCGCCCCGGTTCGACCGCCACCACCGGACGCACAGGCGTCGGCGGCGGCCCTGGAGGCGTCGAGCGCGGGTTCACCAGCAGACCGGATGTCACCCCGAGGCGGACCCAGCGCACTCCGGCCCGCTGCCGCGTCTGCGGGCGCACGCTCACCGACGCCGGTGAGATGAAGCTGATGCGCTGCGAGGACTGCCCCTCCGACATGGACGAGGGCCTCTATGAACGTCTGCGCGAGTGGCGCGCGGTCCAGGCCAAGCTCAGCGGGCAGCCGGACTTCTGCGTCTTCACGGACAGGACCCTGATGGCCATCGCCGAAGCGGAGCCAACCAGTCCGGTTGAACTGTCCCGCATCTCCGGTGTCCTCAAGCGCAAGCTCGAGCGCTACGGAGCCGATGTTCTGGCCATCTGTGCAGGTCAAGAGGTTGGGGAGGGCGTCGGCGGGGAATGACACGAACTCGTCGAAAAAATAGTTTGCGCATGCCCCAGCAATCCCCATAGGTTCTTAGCCACGGGAACGGAGGCCTTCTCGGAGGCCCCAATTCCGTGTTCTACTTGCATACCCGTCGGACTGGTTCACCCCAGTCCCCTTAGACGCCGAGAGGAGGCGAGTCCAGTGATCAGCATCAACACCAGCTCCATCAGCATCGTGAAAATGACCGATCGCTCGGTCGCCTCCCTGTGCATGCTCGGCGCCTCCAACCAGGGCACCGGTCTGTCCGGCATTCGTGCCGCGCGTCCGGCGTCCGCCCTGTCTCTCGCGGGTCTCCCTGTCCGCGAGGGCAATGAGCGACCGACCAAGGCACTGGAAGCGGCAGTAGTGGCACAGGCCAAGGCCTATGCCTTTACGGCGACCGGTGCCGGATTCCGGAAGCAGACGACGCAGCACCACCAGATGTGGGCCTTCCGTGGGCCAGAACCCTGGAGTGATCCAGCCTGATTGTCGATCAGGCCGGCGCCTTCAGGGCCGCGGAACCCCATCCGGGATCCGCGGCCCTTCTGTTTGTCCTCCAACGGGGATGACGGAGCGAAGGGGCCTCGGGACAAGAAAGACCCGGTACCAGCCGCCACCCGGTCCAACAGGGCCGGAACGACCAGACGAGGAAGACGAACCGTGCAACTCGAAGCGCACGCCCCGTCCGTACCGCCTTCAGACGTGATCCCCAAGCCCGGCCTCACGGAGGACTCCACCTTGACCCCGCTCACTGCGCTCACCGCGCTCGACGACGCCATCGAGAACCTCGGCGTACCCGTCCCCTGCCGCTCCTACGACCCGGAGGTCTTCTTCGCCGAGTCGCCGGCGGACGTCGAGTACGCCAAGTCCCTCTGCCGCACCTGCCCGCTGATGGAGGCCTGCCTCGCCGGCGCCAAGGAGCGGCGTGAGCCCTGGGGCGTCTGGGGTGGCGAGCTGTTCGTCCAGGGTGTCGTTGTCGCCCGGAAGCGGCCGCGTGGTCGCCCGCGCAAGAACCCGGTCACGGCATGAACACCGCAGGAACGATCGACCGTCCCTTCACGCACGACCCCCAGAAGCAGGCCCCGATGAAGCCGTCCACCCACGAGCACGCAGGCTCCGCGCCTGAAGACTTCACCACGAGTGGCGCGAACGACTCGCGTCAGAACAGGAACCGAGAGATGCAACTCATCCAAGAAGCCCTGGCACGTGCGCATATGCACGAGCGACACCATGCGGCCGAGCAGGAACGCCGGGCCGTGCGCCTGGCGACCGCTCGCCGCATGCAGCGCCGGGCCGAGCGCGCCTCGAAGCGCGCCCGCCGTGCGCTCGCCATGGCAGTCATGCAGTAACCGACCAAGCCGCCAAGCGGTGGTGGCCTCCCGACTCGGGAGGCGGTAGCTCCCTGCGGGGGCCGGTCCGTGCGAACGGAACGGCCCCCGCGGTGCGTTGTGCCCGCCGATCTGCCGGTGGCGGCGTTATCGTCGGCGAGTGACGAGTCTTCCCGGAGGCAGTGACAACGGCGGCTCCGCCGCGGAGCCCCAGCCCCTGGTGTGCGCCCGCTGCGGCACCCGGGCCAAGGCCCCGCAGCCCACCTGGACCTGCTCCGTGGAGAACGGCATCCGCCACTACATCTGCGACACCTGCTCCCGGGAGAACCTCAGGGCGATCGAGGGGCGGCTGGACTCGGCCTGGTGGTAGGCCACCCGGCGGTAGAGCCGCTCAGGCCTGGGCCGCCGACTCCTCCTCGTCCGTCAGATCCTCCGGCACGAACCCCGGCAGCCACTCCTCCAGTTCCTGGCGCAGTCGTACCGTCGCGCCCAGTTGGCACAGCACCCCGATTGTGCTCAACGTCACCCGGTGGATCAGGAGATACGCCGGGGGCAGATTGAGCCGCTTGCCCAGTTGGTAGGCGGGGGAGCGAGGATCGGCCACACGGGCTGCCTGGCTGCGCATCCAGCCGCGGGTGAAGGTGAACTCGTCGACCTGCGCCGGTTCGATGATCGGCAGGAGGTAGTCGAGGACGGCGTCGGGCTCCAGGTCTATTGACTCCTTGACGAAGCCCTCGACGCAGAGGAGTTCGTAGACGGCGTCCGCCTCGCCGTCCAGGGTCATGCGCAGGGAGTCGCCGATGGGGGTCGGCAGCCCGCCGGGGAGACGGTCGACCGTGCCGAAGTCCAGGACGCCGAGCCGCCAGTCGTCCTCACCTTCCGGGCCGCCCGGCAGGAGGCGGAAGTTGCCCGGGTGCGGGTCGGCGTGCAGAAGGCCGGTGCGGGCCGGGCCGGAGAAGAGGAAGCGGGCCAGAAGCTGGCCGGCGCGGTCGCGCTGTTCCTGGGTGCCGTTGGAGATCACCTCCGAGAGCGGGACGCCGTCGATCCACTCCGTGATCAGGACCTGGTCGCTCTGATGGACCACCGCCGGCACGACGACGTCCGGATCGTCGGCGAACTCCTCCGCGTGCGCCTGCTGGGCCTGGGCCTCCAGGCCGTAGTCCAGCTCCTCGGAGACGCGGTCCTTGAGCTCCGCGATCAGCGGCTTGATGTCCATGCCGGGAATCAGCGGACCCAACAGCCGGGCAAACCGGCTCAGTTGGTTGAGATCGGACAGCAGGGCCTCGCCGGCTCCCGGGTACTGCACCTTGACCGCCACCTCACGGCCGTCGTGCCACACGCCCCGGTGCACCTGACCGATCGAGGCAGCCGCGGCGGGCCTGTCCTCGAACTCCAGGAACAGATCGTGCCAGTCCTCGCCGAGCCGCTCCGCCAGCACCGTGTGCACGGTGCGCGTCGGCATCGGAGGCGCCGCCTCCTGCAGTTTCGTGAGCGCCGCACGGTAGGGGCCGGCGACCTCCTCCGGCAGGGCCGACTCGAAGACGGACAGGGCCTGCCCGAACTTCATCGCGCCACCCTTGAGCTCGCCGAGCACCTTGAACATCTGCTCGGCGGTGCGCTGCTGCAGCTCGCGCCCGACGATCTCCGCGGACTCGCCGACGATCCGCTTGCCGAGTCCCCAGGTCGCTCGCCCGGCGAAGCCGAGCGGCAGCGCGGCGAGCTTGGCGGTACGGGTGACCGCCTTGCGGGGAAGATCAGACATGCGCCCTCCAGGTCCCAGCCAGCCGCTCTGTGTCTGCCTTACGGCGTAACTCCTTCGACGGCCCTTGCTCCGCCATTGTCTCGTGTGACCCCTCGTACTCGGAGGGGTGTTCTCGCTCACCTTTCTCCGTGGCGCCGCACGGGCATGCAGGATGTGCCCACACCGGCCGGGCGTGCCAGCTCAGACCGGGTAGGGACACTTCCCAGCGTGCACCAGCGCTCGACGGAATCCGGCCGTCCAGGAAGGCCAGGGCGTGCGCGGCCGCCAGTCCGGCGACCGTGGTGGCCAGCGCCAGATCGCAGGGCCGCACCTCACGAGTCCTTCCTGAGCCCGAGCGCCACTGCGCGACCAGGCGGGGCCAGGCCGGGTCCCGGTCGGCGCGTCCCTCGTTCAGACAGCCCGCGCAGCCGGTCTCGCCGGGCAGGACGAGCGGGCCGACGACACCGGTTCCCTCCACGACGCCGACGTACAGATGGGGCGTACCGGAAGCGATGAGGGGTTCGGCGGCGGACGGGGAGGGTGCGTGCACGGCGACGTCGTCCCGTGGGGCGATGATCACCAGGGAGTGGCCCGCGCCGCCCTCCCCGGGAGCTGCCTTGGGGCCGCGGCGCGGTGGGCGGTCCGGTGCTGAGCGGCGTGCGGCCCGTCGCGCGGCTTCGTCCCTGCGGTCGCCGACCGCCTCCGCGGACAGCCCGCCCGGCGCCACGTCCCACGGCTCGACACGGCCGACGTCGCGCACGTCGACCTCGCCGACGCCCGCGCCCGACAGGAGTGAGGCCACCACCGCACCCACCCGGCCGGCCCCCCTCACCTGCACGCGCAGTGAGCGGCGGGCGGCCAGGCGGTCGATCGCCTCGCCCGGCTCGGACGTGGTCAGGGACAGGGAGGCCAGATCGGGGCGCAGCCGGTCCAGGACCTCCTTCTTGCGGCGCAGGGTGTCCGCGGCCGGGCCGCCTCCCTTCGTGTCGTCGAGCAGCCCGGCCCGCGCCAGACGCCGTACCAACCCCTCGACATGACCGTCCGGCAGATCCATGCGGCGGCCCTCTTCGCGTAACAGCTCCAGCCCGCGGGTGCCGTTGAGCAGGTCGAGGAAGCTGCCCGTCGCCGTGTCCATCGGGCCCAGCGTCAGCGCGTGTGCCGGAGTCATCCCGAACTGCACCGTATTGAGATCCCGCCAGCCGCGCCTGAGCGCGGGCTTCATGACTGGAGCGAGCGGAGCCGGCGGAGCCGGCGAAACCGTCGTAGCTGCCGAACCCGCCGAACTTGCCGAACCCGCTGAACCTGCCGAAACTGTCGAATCCGTCGCTTGCATGAACAGGCCCCCGTAGCCGTCGTGGAACGTCCCCGTGTGCCGGTGGAGCTCGGTCGTAGCTCCGTCGGCGACTGCCAGCATGCCCTGACCCAGCGCCCCGTGCCGAAAGTTGTCCACAGGCGGTGGATATTCGTCGTACAAATCAAACGCATGGTGGGGGATCGGCATCGAACCGTCCCGGAGTCGGGACTTCCCCCATGTGCAGCGGGTAACGTCGGGGCGTGTCCGCCGACCCACTGCACCGCGCCGGAACGCCACAGCGCAGTACGACGAGCCCGCCGACGAGCGGCTCGGGGGCGAGCGCGATCGAGGTCCGCAGGAGCGCCCGGCGCCGCCGGACGGTCTCGGCGTACCGCGAGGGCGATCGCACTGTCGTGCTCATCCCCGCCCGGATGTCCGAGGCCGAGGAGCAACGCTGGGTGAACGTCATGCTCGACAAGCTGGCCGCCCAGGAGAGCAAGCAGGTCCTCGGCGACGCCGAACTGGCCGAGCGTGCCGAGCAGCTGTCGGCGCAGTACTTCGACGGCCGTGCCCGGCCCAGCTCGGTCCGCTGGGTCACCAATCAGAACACACGCTGGGGCTCGTGCACCCCGGCCGAGGGCAGCATCCGTCTTTCGCACCGTCTGCAGGGCATGCCCGAGTACGTCGTCGACTACGTCCTCCTGCACGAGCTCGCGCATCTTCTGGTGCCCGGGCACGGGCCCCGCTTCTGGCGGCTGCTGGAGGGGTATCCCCGCACCGAGCGGGCGAAGGGTTACCTGGAAGGGGTGGTTGCCGCCGAGCGACTGCCCCATGTGCCCGGCGCGCGCGGCGAGTGACCGCTCTCTGAGGCGGACACCCCTGGAGGCAGCGCTTCCGGTCCGGCTGGGCGGTGGTTGTGTACCGGGTCTGTACCGGCTTCGTCCGATGTCGGAGTTTGCCGTTAGCCTGGCGCGACGCACTCACATTCGGGATGGGGGACGGTCGTTACGCATGGCCAGGGAATTCCAACGCGGCCACAAGGCCAGGATCAGTGACCTCACCGCGGGCACAGATCTGTACGTAGGTGTGCAGATCGCCGCTCCGGGACTGACGTTCGACATCAGCTGCTTCGGTCTTGACGCCGACGAACGGCTCTCGGACGACCGCTACTTCATCTTCTTCAACCAGCCGAAGTCCCCCGAGGAGTCCATCCAGCTCCTCGGTGCCCAGGCCGGCGACACGGAGTCCTTCCGGGTCACGCTCGACAACATCCCCCCGCAGATCCAGAAGCTGTCCTTCACGGCGACGATCGACGGCGCCGGACAGATGTCGCAGATCAGCCCCGGCTATCTCCGCATCGTCGCCGGCGGCGAGGAGGTGGCCCGGTACGCCTTCAGCGGCTCGGAGTTCTCCACCGAACGCGCCGTGATGCTGGGCGACTTCTACCTCAAGGACGTCTGGCGGTTCGCGGCCGTCGGGCAGGGCTTCGACGGCGGCCTCGATGCGCTGCTGAGGAACTTCGGCGGCGAGGTCGCCGAGGAGGAGGCGCCTGCCGCCCCGCAGCAGCCCCAGCAGCCCCAGGGAGGTGCGGCTCCTGGCTTCGCGCCGCCCGCCCAGGCCACCGCGCCGCCCGCGTTCGGCGCCCCGGCCGCCGCGGCACCGGCTCCCGCTCCTGCACCCGCGCCCGCCGCGCAGGGCTTCGCGCCCCCGCAGGGCGCCACCCCGCCGCCTCCGGCCCCGGCTCCCGCGCCGTCGGTGCACGCCCAGCCCACCATCGTCGCGCCCATGACGCCGCCCGGCGGCGCCCCGGCGCCTCCGGCCCCGGCGCCCGCGCCCTACGGCCAGCCCGGGCAGCAGGCGCCGTACGGCCAGGCGCCCGCCCCGACGGCCCCGCCACCGCCCGGCTACGGCCAGCCCCAGGCGCCGCAGGCCCCCGCCCCGCCGCCCGGCTACGGCGGCCAGCCGACTCCGCCTCCCGGTTACGGCCAGCCGACACCGCCTCCGGGCTATGGCCAGCAGCCCCCCTACGGGCAGGTCCCGGGCCAGCAGGCGCCCTACGGAGCCCCGCAGGGCGCACCGCAAGGTGCTCCTCAAGGCGCCCCTCAGGGCCCCGGCGTGGCCG
This sequence comes from Streptomyces cyaneus, assembly GCF_004028635.1. Lineage (GTDB taxonomy): Bacteria > Actinomycetota > Actinomycetes > Streptomycetales > Streptomycetaceae > Streptomyces > Streptomyces cyaneus. The sequence goes on from NZ_RQJW01000009.1 coordinate 116,044, forward strand.
CCGCGCTCCAGCAGTTCAAGGAGACGCCCACCGGCCAGCGCTGGACGCAGCAGAACAAGAAGCTGGTCCGGGTCGACCTCGGCATCGGCGGGCATCCCGTGCTGGCCCGGCAGGGCAGCATGGTGCTCTACCAGGGCAAGGTCGACTTCAGTTACAAGGGCGCCGGGTTCGCCGGCCGGATCGTGGGCAACGCGACCGGCCAGGAGATGCAGCTGATGCGCTGTACCGGCCAGGGCCAGGTGTTTCTCGCCGAGAACTCCACGATGCTGCACCCCATCGAGCTCCAGGGCGACGGCATCTGTGTCTCCGCGGAGAACGTCCTCGCCTTCGACGAGAGCCTCCAGTACGAGGTCCGTCGCATCGAGGGCCACGGCATCCCCGGCGGCGCGCTGTTCACGATGCAGTTCACCGGCACCGGCACCATCGTCGTGAAGACGCACGGCACGCCCGTGGTGCTGCCGGTCACGCCCACGACGTTCGCCGACTGCAACGCCGTCGTCGCCTGGTCGGCCGCCTCCCAGGTGGTCGTGTCCAGCCAGGTACGCATGCGCCGCAACGCCTACCCCGGCGACACCGGAGAGAGCGTCAACCTCCAGTTCCGCGGCGCGCCCGGCAACTTCATCGTCGTCCAGCCGTACGAGATCTGAGGGAGAGCCCGTCATGAACCAGCCGCTCGCGGGCTACGCCCCCGCACCCGTCACCGCCCGCATGGAGAACCACGGCAACCACATGCTGAAGGTCGCCATGCAGACCGGGAACGACCTCTTCGCGCGCGTGGGCTCGATGGTCGCCTACGAGGGCTTCGTCCAGTACGAGCCCAACCCGCCGGCCGTGCGCCAGATCGCCAAGGACTGGATGACCGGCGAGGGCGCGCCCCTGATGAAGTGCACCGGCGACGGACTGCTCTACCTCGCGGACTACGGCGCCAATGTCGTCGTCATCAACCTCAACGGCGACGGGATCTCCGTCAACGCCACCAACCTGCTCGCCTTCGACGCGCATCTGACGTGGGGCGTCGAGCGCGTGAAGGGCCTGGCGAAGTTCGCCGGACAGGGCCTGTGGAACACCAAGATCTCCGGCCAGGGCTGGGTCGCGCTGACCTCCCGGGGCAAGCCGATCGTCGTCGACTGCGGCGGCGGCGAGGACGAGACGTACGTCGACCCGGACGCGCTCGTCGCCTGGTCGCCGAACCTCAAGGTGAAGGGCAAGCGCAGCTTCAAGGCGCAGTCGCTCATCGGCCGGGGCAGTGGTGAGGCCTACCAGATGGCCTTCTCCGGCCAGGGCATCGTCGTCGTCCAGCCCAGCGAGGACAGCACCGACCGTCTCCGGGTCCGGGGCTGAGGGGGAGCCAGAAAGCCATGCAGAGTCCGCTTTTCGCCTACAACGACCAGCAGACCCAGGACCGCTGGAGCCTGCAGAACAAGCAGATGCTCCGCGTCGTCCTGGAGGGCCACGACGACATCCTCGCCCGCAAGGGCACGATGGTCGCCTACCAGGGCCTGATGGAGTTCGACGCCGAGTACCAGAACAACCAGCAGGGACGCGCGCGTGCGCACACCGGCGAGGGCCTCGACCTCATGCGCTGCCACGGGCAGGGCACGGTCTACCTCGCCAACCTCAAGCAGCACGTCCATGTGGTGGAGGTGGAGCAGGACGGGCTGACCGTCGACAGCAGCTATGTGCTGGCGATGGACTCCTCCCTGCACCACGAGGTCATCGCCGTCGACAGCCTCTACGGCATCTCCGGCTCCGGGAAGTACCAGCTCAACATCACCGGGCGCGGCAAGGTCGCCCTGATGACCTCCGGTATGCCGCTGATGCTGCAGGTGACGCCCGACAAGTACGTCAACTGCGACGCCGACGCGATCGTCGCCTGGTCGACGAGCCTGCGCGTCCAGATGCAGGCCCAGACGCACTCCTCCGGGGTGTGGCGGCGCCGGGGCAACACCGGTGAGGGCTGGGAGCTCAGCTTCATGGGCAGCGGTTACGCGATCGTCCAGCCCAGCGAGCTGCTGCCGCCGCAGAACGCCCAGATCGGGTCCGGCCTCGCAGCCCAGTACGGCATGGGGCAGCAGGGGGCCCGGGCGCAGAACCAGGGCAACGTCTGGAGCTGACCGTCCGGAAAACAGACGTAAGGGGCGACCGCCATTGCAGTCGCCCCTTACGCATGCCCGAGGTCACAGCCTCGCCCGAGTCGCCTCCAACAGGCGTACGACCGACTCGTCGGCCACCTCCGGCACCTCGTCGTAGGCGAACCAGCGCACGTCCAGCGACTCCTCGCTGATCGCATGCTCGGCGTCCTGCGGCGCCAGGACCGCGTACTGGACGTCGAAGTGCCAGTGGCACGGCGCCGGGATCGGATGCCGGTCGAGGCGCACCGGGCCGCCCGGCAGCAGCGTCAGCCCCGCGACGCCCGACTCCTCCGTGGCCTCGCGCAGAGCCGCCGCCTCGAGGGAGGCATCCATCGGCTCGCAGTGGCCGCCCATCTGCAGCCACATGCGCAGCTTCTTGTGCAGAGTGAGCAGCACGCGCCCACGCGCCGGGTCGATCACCAGCGCGCTCGCCGTGATGTGTCCGTCCCCGCAGGCCTTCCACATGCCGTCCGGGTGGGCCTCCAGATGCTCCAGGTAGGCCTGGCGCAGCTGCTGCTGGTCCTCGTAGCTCTTCAGTACGAGGACCGCGTCGTCGTACAGGCTCACTCGGTGCCGTCGCCCTCGTCTTCGTCCTTGGCGTCCTTGTCGCCCTTCTTCAGGTCCGGCTTCCCGGTGGAGCCGCCCGCCGCCTCACCGAGCATCTTGTCCAGCTCGGAGAAGTCGATCTGCTCGCGGTGCACGAAGCCGTCCGGGTCGTCCAGGTCGGTGGCCGTCGGCAGCATGTCCGGGTGGGCCCACAGGGCGTCCCGGCCGTCCACCCCGCGCGCGTCCGTGAGCGAGGCCCACAGACGGGAGGCGTCCCGCAGGCGGCGCGGGCGCAGCTCCAGGCCGATCAGCGTGGCGAACGTCTGCTCGGCCGGCCCGCCCGAGGCGCGGCGGCGGCGCAGCGTCTCGCGCAGGGCGTCCGCGGAGGACAGGCGCGGCTTCGCGGCGGCGTGCACCACCGCGTCCACCCAGCCCTCGACGAGCGCCAGAGCCGTCTCCAGACGGGCCAGGGCCGCCTTCTGCTCCGGCGTGTCCTCCGGCTGGAACATGCCCTGCTGCAGAGCGTCCTGCAGCTGCTCGGGGTTCTGCGGGTCGAACTGGCCGACCACGTCCTCCAGCTTGGCCGTGTCGACCTTGATCCCGCGCGCGTAGCCGTCGACCGCGCCGAACAGGTGCGAGCGCAGCCACGGCACATGCGCGAACAGGCGCTGGTGGGCCGCCTCGCGCAGGGCGAGATACAGCCGCACCTCCTCCTTCGGTACGCCCAGGTCCTTGCCGAACGTCTCGATGTTCACCGGCAGCAGCGCGGCCTTGCCGGCCGGGCCGAGGGGCAGGCCGATGTCGGTGGAGCCGACGACCTCGCCCGCGAGCACACCGACGGCCTGCCCGATCTGCGTGCCGAACATGGCGCCGCCCATCGAGCGCATCATGCCGATCAGAGGGCCGGCCATGGCCTGCATCTCCTCCGGCAGGACGTCGCCCATGGCGGTGCCGACACGCTCGGCAACCGGGTCGACGAGCTCCTTCCAGGCCGGCAGGGTCGCCTCGACCCACTCCGCGCGGGACCACGCCACCGCGGAGCCCGCGCCGGACGGCAGGGACGTCGCGTCGTCGAGCCACAGGTCGGCCAGGCGGACTGCCTCCTCGACGGCGGTGCGCTCGGCGGGGCCGACGCTCGCGTCCTTGGTGCCGTCCGGGGTGCCCTGGGAGACCGTCTGGCGGGCGATCTGCTTGGCCATGTCCCAGTTCACCGGGCCGCCCTCGTACGAGAGCATCTGGCCGAGCTGCTGGAAGGCGGCGCCCAGGTCGGTGGGGTTCAGCGAACCGAACATGGCAGCGAACGGATTGTCCGCGCCGGGGCCGCCAAAGCCCCCGGCACCGGGCAGGCCGCCGAAACCGAACGGGTTGGCAGGTCCCTGACCACCGCCGCTCTGCTGGTCCTTCTTCTTGCCCTCGTCGCCGTCGTCCGGCTCCTCCGGCGGAAGGCCGAATCCGAATGGGGTGTCACTCACGGGATTCCTCGGCTGGTAAGGCCACCGGCTGGCACCGGCGGCGCGACTGCCCGATAACACCACCCAGCGTAGACACCGCGAGCCGTTCGGGCCTCGGTGCTTCGCCGACTCTTGGCCTGCGGCAGGATGGATGCCACCTGGTACGTACGCGTCACTCGCGCTCGTACTGAAGACAACCGCTGGAGACGCCCGGTGAGTTCCCCTGATCCGCAGGTTCGCGCAGCGCGAAACCAGTCAACCCCTCCTGCGCGCGGCGTGCGCGGGCCCGTCGTCGCGGTGACCGGCGCCGCGTCCGGTATCGGCGCGCTGCTCACCGAGCGGCTGGTCGCGTCCGACGAGGTCAAACAAGTCATCGCCATCGACGAGCGGCGCGGTGAGTGCGCGGCGGCACAGTGGCACATCCTGGACGTGCGGGACCCGGCCATCGCGGAGAAGCTTCGGGGCGCCGACGTGGTCGTTCACCTGGCGCTCGACCTGGATCTGGAGACGGATCCCGCCGCCCGGACGGCGTACAACGTTCGGGGGACGCAGACCGTGCTGACGGCCGCGGCGGCGGCCGGGATCCACCGGGTCGTGCTGTGTACCTCGGCGATGGTCTACGGGGCGCTGCCGGACAACGAGCTGCCGTTGTCCGAGGACGCGGAGCTGAAGGCGACGGCGGAGGCCACCGGAGTCGGGGATCTGCTGGAGATCGAGCGCCTCGCGCGCAGGGCCCCTCGGGCCCACCCCGGACTTAATGTCACCGTTGTCCGGCCCGCGGTGCTCGTGGGCGGCACGGACACCGCGCTGACCAGGTACTTCGAGTCGCCTCGGCTGCTCGTCGTCGCCGGGTCGCGGCCCGCCTGGCAGTTCTGTCATGTCGAGGATCTGTGCAGCGCCCTGGAGTACGCCGTCCTGGAGAAGGTCGAGGGGGAACTCGCCGTCGGATGTGACGGCTGGCTGGAGCAGGAGGAGGTCGAGGAACTCAGCGGGATCCGTCGGATGGAGCTGCCGTCCGCGGTCGCGCTGGGCGCGGCGGCCCGGCTGCACCGGATCGGTCTGACGCCCTCTCCGGCCGGGGACCTGGCGTACACGATGTATCCCTGGGTGGTGAGCGGGAGCCGGCTCCACGACGCGGGGTGGCGGCCGCAGTGGACCAACGAGGAAGTGCTCGCGGAACTGCTGGAGGAGGTCTCCGGCCGACACACGGTCGCCGGGCGGCGGCTCGGGCGCAAGGACGCGACGGCGGCCGGTGCTGCGGGAGCGACGGTGGCCCTGCTGGGCGCGGCGGCGGTGGTGCGGCGGGCGCGGAAGGCTCGACGGCGGATCTGAGCGGACGGCCCCCCGGCGGGTGCGGGTGACGGGCTCACTCCCCGGCGGGTGGGGGCGGGGGCTCGTCCTGGTGTCCGTGGTGGTGGGCTTGCTGCCCGACGTGTGCTGGCGTGAGCTCGCCGCAGTGGGTGGGGGCCGGGGGCTCGTCCCGGTGTCCGCGGTGGCGGGCTCGCTCTCCGACTTGTGCAGTGTGCGTTCCCCCTGGTGGGTGGGGGCGGGGGGCTCGTCCTGGTGTCCGTGGTGGTGGGCTTGCTGCCCGACGTGTGCTGGCGTGAGCTCGCCGCAGTGGGTGGGGGGCGGGGGCCCGTCCCGGTGTCCGCGGTGGCAGGCTCGCTCTCCGACTTGTGCAGGTGTGCGCTCCCCCTGGTGGGTGGGCGCGAGGGCTCACCCCGTTGTCCGCGGCCGTCGGATCACTCCTCGGCCCGCAGGGGCTGCTCGGCGGTACGCACGAGGCTCCGGCATGTAGGAGGCTCCAAACCCGCACGCGCGTGTGCCGGGCGATAACGCTATTTCCCGCCCGCGCGGGCGTGGGGCACGATGGGGGGCATGGCACCTACCAACGATCACCCCGGTGAGCAGGGCGCTCAGGACCCCGTCAAGCTCATCGCCATTCGCGAGACCGCCCTCTCCCTGGACGAGGTCTTCCGGGCCGTCGGGGACGACGCCGCCGGCGGGACCGCGTTGTTCGTGGGAACCGTGCGGAACCACGACGGGGGTGCCGATGTCGACGAGCTCGGGTACTCGTGCCATCCCAGCGCCGAGGTCGAGATGCGGCGGATCGCCGAGAAGGTCGTCGCCGAGTATCCGGTGCGGGCTCTCGCGGCCGTACATCGCGTCGGGGACCTCAACGTCGGGGATCTGGCGGTCGTCGTCGCCGTCTCCTGCCCCCACCGCGGCGAGGCCTTCGAGGCCTGCCGGAAGCTGATCGACGATCTCAAGCACGAGGTGCCCATCTGGAAGCACCAGAAGTTCTCGGACGGGACCGAGGAGTGGGTCGGCGCCTGCTGAAGGGTCCCGTCGAACCCGTCCACACCACCTCCCGCCGAACCCGTCCGTCCCACTCCGGTTGCGTAACCGCACCCCTGACGTGAGCGTTGTCAGTGCCAGTGGTTAATCTGCTGATCAGTCAGTTGCGGTCGCTCATTGGGGATGGGAGGACGGCATGGCGGCGCTCGCCTGGTTGCTGATTCCGCTTGTGGCTGCGATCTTTGCTGGTCTGTGGGGCAGTTGGGCCAACCGGACCCGGAAGGCACGAAGCGACGGGCCGGAGCTCGACGGATACGCCCGGTTCCGTGCGGCCATGGAGAAGCCCCCCTCCCGTACATGATCGGTGGGGGCGGGTTCGAGGCTCTGACGCGGCTCTGACGGGGCTCTGTCAGACGGCCCTGACGGGGCGCTGACAGGTGTGTCACGTACTGTCTTGGCATGCCACGCCGCACCGCGACGATGCTCGCCTCCACCCTGATGCTGATCGCGCTTCTGTGCGCGGGAGTCTTCATCCCCGTGCCGTACTCGGAGATGTCCCCGGGGCCGACGGTGAACACCCTCGGGGAGCACGACGGCGAGCCGGTGCTGCAGATCTCCGGGCGCAGGACGTACGCCACGACCGGGCATCTCAACATGACCACCGTCCGGGTCACCAGCGCGGACTACAAGATGAACCTCGTGGAGGCCGTCTACGGGTGGCTCGCGCACGACAACAAGGTCGTGCCGCACGACACCCTCTACCCGGACGGCAAGACCGAGGAGCAGTCCACCCAGGAGAACGCCGAGGAGTTCAGCCAGTCCCAGGAGAGCGCCAAGGTCGCCGCCCTGAAGGAGCTGGACATCCCGGTGCAGAGCTGGGTGATCGTCTCGACCGTCGTCAAGGGAACCCCGGCCGAGGGCAAGCTGCACGCCGGTGACGTGATCAAGGCCGTGGACGGTACGACCGTGAAGGAACCGGCCGACGTCGCCAAGCTGGTGACCAAGCACAAGCCGGGTCAGGACGTCGTCTTCACCATCGTGCCGGCCAAGGAGCAGGCCGCCGCGGAGAAGGAGCGCAGGACGCCGACGAAGTCCGAGAAGGTCACCATCAGGACCGCCGAGTCCGATGACAGCGCCGGCAAGCGCGCGATCGTCGGGATCTCCGCCGGGACCGACCACACCTTCCCGTTCACCATCGACATCAAGCTCGCCGACGTCGGCGGCCCCAGCGCGGGCCTGATGTTCTCGCTCGGGCTCTACGACAAGCTCACCCCGGGCAGCCTCACCGGCGGCAAGTTCGTCGCCGGCACCGGCACCATCGACGACGACGGCAAGGTCGGCCCCATCGGCGGCATCGAGATGAAGACCATCGCCGCGCGCGACAAGGGCGCCGAGTACTTCCTCACGCCCGCCGACAACTGCGCGACCGCCGCCCGGGACGTCCCCGGGGGGCTCACTCTCGTCAAGGTCGGCACCATCGGCGACGCCCTCGACGCTCTGCAGGACATCCGCTCCGGCGACGCCGCCGACCTGCCGAAGTGCACGACGAAGGACTGAGCAGCAGGCTCCGGTACGGCCGTGGGGGCGCCCCTCACCTCAAGGGGCGCCCCCACGGCCGTTCAAGTCCTCGTCGCCGTACCGGAAGACCTCAGTCCGCGAACGTCGCCGCCAGCGCCTCCGCCAGACCCGGGATCAGGTCCGGGCCGGTGAGGACCTCCGTCGGGGTGTCCTTCTCGCGCAGGCGCAGTGCCGACTCGCGGGCGCCGTCGCGCAGGACCGCGACCGTCATGCGGACCTCCTGACGGTCGGGGTGGTCGGCCACCCACTTCGTGAGCTTGGCCTCGCTCAGGCCCTGCGGAACCTGGGCCTCGGCGGACGGGGGCAGCATCAGGCGCTCGACGGTGAGCGCACAGCCGACCACCGCGTCGGGCCAGGCGATCGTGCCGAGGAACTCGTCGAGCGCCTTGCCCGTTGGAAGTTCGTCCTGCTCGATCGGGGTCAGGCCGGAGGACTCCTGCTCGTCCCCCAGGCCGAGCTGGGCGGCGAGGCCGGGTTCCTGGGCCCGCAGCCGTGCGGTGTCTACGAGGGCGAAGAGGCGGGCGGGCTGGTCCCAGCCGAGGCCGGAGGCGTACTCGTCGATCTCGAGAACGGCCCGGGTGAGCGGGCTCGCCGCCATGGGAGTGTTGGACATGGTCACAATCCTGCCTCGTTCCTGGGCTGAATCGGGAACTGAGTAAACGGTGAGTAAGTTGCATAGGTGTGGGCCCACGATCACGGGGGGCCACGTAGGGCTCACGAAGACGCGGGCCTGACGGACCAACAGCGAACCTCGGGGTGCGAACCTTGGCTTTCCAGATGCCGGACCGCGGCGGAGGCCCGACCGGGCCACGGATCAGAGTGGGCCGCCCGTCCCGGCGTGTCCGGACGCTGCTCATGACACTGGGCGTCCTCGCCGTCCTCGGCATGGCGTTCACCATGTTCGCGGGCTTCTGGACGGACTGGCTCTGGTACCGGTCGGTGCACTACTCCTCGGTGTTCACCACCACGCTGTGGACCAAGATCGGACTCTTCTTCGTCTTCGGTCTGCTGATGGCCCTCGCGGTCGGCTTCAACATCTGGCTGGCGCACCGGCTGCGCCCGCCGCTGAGCGCCATGTCGATGGAGCAGCAGAGCCTCGACCGCTACCGCATGGGCATCGCGCCGTACAAGAAGTGGCTGCTGCTGGCGATCACCGCCCTGGTCGGCCTGATCGCCGGCGCCTCCGCCTCCAGCCAGTGGCGCACCTGGCTGATGTGGGTCAACGGCGTGCCCTTCGGCCAGAAGGACCCGCAGTTCCACCTCGACGTCGGCTTCTACGCCTTCGACCTGCCCTGGTACCGGTTCCTGCTCGGCTTCGGCTTCGCCGCCGCGATCCTCTCCGTGATCGCCGCCGCGCTCACCCACTACCTGTACGGCGGGCTGCGCATCACCAGCCCGGGCGCGCGCGCCACGGCCGCGGCCACCGGCCATCTGTCGGTCCTCATCGGCATCTTCGTCGCCCTCAAGGCGGTCGCGTACTGGCTCGACCGGTACGGACTCGCGGTGAAGTCCAGCGACTTCAAGGCCACCGACAACTGGACCGGCCTGAGGTACGTCGACGCCAACGCCTATCTGCCGGCCAAGACGATCCTGTTCTGCATCGCCGTCATCTGCGCGCTGCTGTTCTTCGCCACCCTGTGGCGGCGCACCTGGCAGCTGCCCGTCATCGGCTTCGGCCTGATGGTCCTCTCGGCGATCCTCATCGGCGGCCTGTACCCGGCGATCGTCCAGAAGTTCCAGGTCCAGCCCAACGAGCAGGCCAAGGAAGCGCCGTACGTCGACAAGAACCTCAAGGCGACGCGCGAGGCGTACGGCATCGACGGCGCGCAGGTCACCGAGTACCCGGGCACGAGCACGACCGAGGACAAGACCAAGCTGCGCGACGACGTGGACGACGCGGCGAGCATCCGGATCTTGGACCCGAACATCGTCTCGCCGACGTTCCAGCAGCTCCAGCAGATCAGGAACTACTACGCGTTCCCGACCAACCTGGACGTCGACCGGTACACCAAGGACGGCAAGGACCAGGACACGGTCATCGGTCTGCGTGAGATCAACCTCAACGGCATTCCGAAGCGCAACTGGATCAACGACCACTTCCGCTACACCCACGGCTACGGTGTGGTCGCCGCCGAGGGCACCAACGCCGACTCCCAGGGCCGACCGGACTTCACCGAGTCCGACCTGCCGTCCAAGGGCGACCTCGGGACGTACGAGCAGCGGGTCTACTACGGCGAGAAGACCAGCATGTACTCCATCGTCGGCGGTCCCCAGAAGGAGATCGACTACTCCGACGACAGTGGTGAGAAGACCTACAGCTACAAGGCCGACAGCGGGGTCAGTCTCTCCAACCCGGTCAATCGTGCCGCGTACGCGGTGGCGTTCGGCGAGCCGCAGATCCTGTACTCCGGTGCGATCGGCGACGGTTCGCGCATCCTGTACAACCGCACGCCCAAGGAGCGCGTCGAGGCGGTGGCCCCGTGGCTGACCATCGACGGTGACGCCTACCCGGCGGTGGTGAACCACCGCATCCAGTGGATCGTCGACGCGTACACGACGACCAACGGATACCCGTACTCCTCGCGTACGACCCTGGGTGACACGACGGCCGACTCGCTGACCGCGAGCAACAACCAGCGGGCCGTCGTGGCCCAGCAGAACCAGGTCAACTACATCCGCAACTCGGTGAAGGCGACCGTCGACGCCTACACCGGCGAGGTCAAGCTCTACCAGTGGGACACCCAGGACCCGGTCCTGAAGACCTGGATGAAGGCCTTCCCGGACACGGTGGAGCCCAAGAGCAAGATCTCCAAGGATCTGATGGCCCATCTGCGGTACCCGCAGGACCTGTTCAAGGTCCAGCGCGAGCTGCTCACCCGTTACCACGTGAAGGACGCCACGACGTTCCTCAGCGGCAGCGAGGTCTGGCAGGTGCCGGACGACCCGACCAACAAGTCGGGCAGCGCGGTGCCGCCGTACTACCTGAGCATGAAGATGCCCGACCAGCAGGCGCAGGCGTTCTCACTGACGACGACGCTCACACCGAACGGCCGGGACAACCTCAGCGCGTTCATGGCCGTCGACGCCGAGGCGGGCACCAGCGACTACGGCAAGATCAGAATCCTGAAACTGCCGACCAACACCACGGTCAACGGCCCCAGTCAGGTCCAGAGCCAGTTCAACTCCGAACAGAACATCGCCGAGACCATCAGGCTGCTGAGAGGCGGCGACTCGGAGGTCGAGTACGGCAACCTGCTGGCGGTCCCGCTCGACGGCGGACTGCTCTATGTGGAGCCGGTCTATGTACGCGGTGGCGGACTCAAGTACCCGCTGCTGCGGAAGGTGTTGGTGTCCTACGGCGGCACCACCGCCTTCGAGGACACGCTCGGCGAGGCCCTGAACAGGGTCTTCGGAGCGGAGGGCCCGACCACCGAGCCACCGGACGAGGGCGATGAGGACGGCGGCGGTACGACACCTCCGCCGACATCCACCAACCCGACGGTCCAAGACGCGCTCAACGACGCCCAGAAGGCCTTCGAGGCCGGCCAGGAAGCTCTGAAGAAGGGCGACTGGGAGGCGTACGGCAAGGCGCAGGAGGACCTCGAGGAGGCGCTGCAGCGGGCCGAGGACGCGCAGGCTCAGGCCGACAAGACCGGCGGCGGTGCCGGCGGCGGCAGCAGCGCGAGCCCGAGTTCGAGCCCGAGTCCGAGGTCGAGTCCGAGCCCGTCCAGCAGTCCGACCAGCTCGTAGGCTCGACGGCTGATCGAATAGCCCACCCCGCGCCGTGGTACGGTTGCATCACAACGGCGCGGGGTGGAGCAGCTCGGTAGCTCGCTGGGCTCATAACCCAGAGGTCGCAGGTTCAAATCCTGTCCCCGCTACTGAAGTCGGCGAACATTTCGTACGACAGCGAAGGCCCGGATCCTCCAAGGGATCCGGGCCTTCGTGGTGTGCGAACGCATGTGCCGGGGTGTGGGGCGGTCGCGCCGCCGTGGGGAGTTGGGAGAACTGTGTTTGACTTGTCTCTCTGTGGGCATGTCGACAAAACGCTGAAGTGACCTCAATGGCTGCGGTATACCAGGTGTACCCAGGTTGCAGGTGGTGCGACGATGGACGTTATGGGGGACAAGGCAACTCTGTTGGAGACAGGGCGGTTTGTGCAGCCTGCCGACTTTGTGCAGCCGACGGGCGATTTCGCGCAGCCGACGGACAGCGCCTCGCTTCCGGTGGGTGACCTTGACCAGCCGGAGGGCGACTTCGCCTTCGACCGGCCGACCGACCGGGACGAGGCAGGGGACGCCGTCGAGGAGGCGCGGCAGCGGCTCGCAGCCGACGCCGGCGACGCCGAGGCGATGAGCGTGCTCGGCGCCATGCTGCTGCGCCGCGGCGATCTCGACGGGGCCGAGCCTCATCTGCGGGCCGCCACCGCCGCCGGGGACCGGGCCGCCGCCAACAACCTGGGAGTCCTCCTTCACCAGCGCGGATACGCCGACGAGGCCGCCGGATGGTGGCGGATCGCCGCCGTCGCGGGGTCGGCCGCGGCCGCGCACGCGCTGGGACGCCATCACCGTGAGCGGGGCGACGAGCCCGCCGCCGAGTACTGGCTGCGGCAGTCCGCCGAGCAGGGACACGCGCTGGGCGCGTACGCGCTCGCCGATCTGCTGGAGCACCGCAGCGACGGCGCGGCCGAGCAGTGGATGCGGGCCGCGGCCGAGCGCGGGCACCGGGAGGCGGCGTACCGGCTGGCCCGTGCGCTCGACCGACAGGCGGGGCGTACGGGCGAGGACGGAGCCGACAACGGTGTCGCGCCGCGCGAGCCGCTGCTGGACGAGGCCGAGCAGTGGTACCGGCAGGCCGCCGCGCGCGGGCACCGCAGGGCCGCGCTGCACCTCGGGGCGATCCTCGAGAAGCGCGGGGATCTGAAGGAGGCCGGGCGCTGGTACCTGACCTCGGCCAAGGACGGCGAGGCGCGTGCCGCCTGTGCGCTCGGGTTCCTGCTGCGGGACGCCGGCGACACCGAGAGCGCGGCGGTGTGGTGGCTGCGGGCCGCGCAGGACGGCGACGGCAACGCGGCCAACGCGCTGGGCGCGCTGCACGCCGAGCGCGGGGAGACGCAGACCGCCGAGCGGTGGTACCGGGCCGCGATGGACGCCGGCGATGTGAACGGGGCGTACAACCTCGGGCTGCTCTGCGCCGAGCAGGGGCGTATCGCGCAGGCCGAGCAGTGGTACCGGCGGGCGGCATACGCCGGGCACCGTGAGGCGGCGAACGCACTGGCGATCCTGCTGCTGCAGGGCGGCGATGCGACGGGTGCCGAGCCGTGGTTCTCCAAGGCCGCGGAGGCGGGGAGCGTGGACGCCGCGTTCAACCTGGGCATCCTGCACGCGGGGCGGGGCGAGGAGCGCGCCGCGCTGCGCTGGTACGAGCGTGCCGCTGCCGCCGGGCACACGGAGGCGGCGCTGCAGGTCGGCATCGCACGGCTGCGGGACGGGGACGAGCTCGCGGCGGAGCGGCATCTGCGGTGCGCGGCCGGGGCCGGCAGTGCGGAGGCCGCGTACCGGCTGGCGACCGTGCTGGACGCTCGGCGGCCGCCGGAGCCCGCGCATGAGCTCGGGGAGCCGGCGCACGAGAAGACCGAGTGCGAGGAGTGGTACGAGCGGGCGGCTTCCCAGGGGCATCGGCGGGCGCAGGTGCGGGTGGGGATGCTCGCCGCTGCCCGGGGGGACGTGGTCGAGGCGGCCCGGTGGTACCGGGAGGCTGCCGAGGCAGGCTCGCGGAACGGGGCGTTCAATTTGGGACTCCTGCTCGCCCGGGAGGGGAGTGAGCCGGAGGCCGCCATGTGGTGGACTCGGGCGGCTGACGCCGGGCACGGGCGGTCGGCGTTGCGGCTGGCTCTGGTCTACGCGCGTCGCGGAGAACTGGCGGAGGGGCAGCGGTGGGCTGACCGGGCGGTGAGCCTGGGACCGACCGAGGTTGCGAAGCGGGCGGCTCGGTTGCGGGACGCTCTGCGGGAGGAGCTTTCGGCGTGACACCGCGCTGGGGCCTGGGCGGCGAATAAGCGATTTGCCTCTGCCTGTGTCGTTGACGTAATGTTCAGTTCACCGACGCGGGGTGGAGCAGCTCGGTAGCTCGCTGGGCTCATAACCCAGAGGTCGCAGGTTCAAATCCTGTCCCCGCTACTGAAAACCTAGGGCCGGAATCCGTAAGGATTCCGGCCCTAGGTGTATTTACGGGTGTATTTACCGGAGGCATCAGGGCGCGTGGCCCACCGCCTCCCCGTACAGCGAGCGGTTCACCGTCCGCGACTCCGGTAGGGGGCTTCCCTCCGCCACGCCCTGGGACTCGTAAGCCGACTGCAGGCGGTTCGTCGTGCCGGAGCGGATTTCCCAGTCCATGCGCAAGGGCGGGGTGGATTTGAGGATGGACTCCTCCGAATTCAGGAGTTTGGCCAGGTATGTGACGAAGCTCGCATCCTGCTTGTAGTCCGATGCGAAGTACGTATTCACCGTGCGGATATAGGCCCTGAGGAGTGCCACGCCCGCGTCCACGTCGTCCTGGAGCAGCGTGCGGCCGTAGAGCATGCCGCCCAGCGGTTCGCCCTGCGGCTGGCCGCCCAGGAAGGCGTACCCCTGCTGGCCGGCCACCTTGCGCCACACCGGATCCAGGAGCCACGCCGAGTCGACGCCGCCGTTCTGCAGGGCGGTGAGGACGTCGGCCGAGCCGAGTTGCTGGTACCGGATCTCGGCCAGGCCGCCGCCGTGCTGCTCCAGTGCCTTCTCCATGGGGTACGCGATGACCGAGCCCTTGCCGATCATCGTGCCCAGCTTGCGGCCCGCCATGGCGACCCGGCTCGCGCTCTCGCCCTCCTTCAGGCGCACCCACAGGCCGCTCTTCGACTTCGGGTCGGGTGAGAAGTTCCCCGCGACCCACTTGATGTCGAAGCCGCCCTTGACGCCGTTCATGACCGCCGCCTCCGGGGCCGCCCACAGGGCGTCGATGTCCCCCTTGGCCAGCAGGGGCAGCGCGTCCGGGGTCGGGAGGACCTTCAGCTCGACGTCCAGGCCCTCCTTCTTGAACTCACCCTTGTCGAGGGCGACTTGCAGCGGCGCCACGTACTCGGCGCTCAGCGTTCCCGTCGCGATCGTCAGCTCGCGGGGCTCGGACAAGGGCTGTGGGGGAGGGGCTCCAGGGAGGCAGCGGGCCGGAGTCCGGTTCGGGGAGAGGTCCTTCGGGTCCGTCCAGGCCTTGGCGCCGCAGCCCTCGACCGGGCGAACGGTGCGTTGTCCTGCGGCTGTCTTCGACGAGGAGTCCGACTCGGGCGGCGATGAGCAGGCCGCCGACGCCAGCAGTGTTGCTCCTGCGGCGAGGACTACGGCGTATGCGCGGGCCCTCCTGCTCATGCCTGGCCCCTTCCTCGGTCCCTCGGTGCCCATGGGGTGAGCAGGCGGCCGGCGAAGCGGATCAGTTCGGAGAAGAGCACCCCAAGGACCGCGACGCAGACGATGCCGACGAACATCACGTCGTTCTGGAACAGCGCGCGCGAGTCGAAGATCAGATGGCCCAGGCCGTTCGTCGCGGCGATCTGCTCCGACGCGACGATGACCAGGACCGCCACGCCCGCCGCGATGCGCGCGCCCACCAGGACCGACGGCAACGACGCCGGGAGCAGGACGTGGCGGAACATCTGCCACCGTGAGGCGCCGAAGACCTGGCCCGCGTCACGGTGGCCGGAGGGGATGGACATGACCGCGGACATGGTGGAGATCCAGACGAAGAAGAACACCGTCGCCGCCACCAGCGCCACCTGCGGGCCTTCGCCCAGGCCGAACATGTTCAGGAAGATCGGCAGCAGGGCCAGTTTCGGTACGACGTACAGCGCGTCCAGGAGCGGTTCCAGGGCCGCTCGGACCAGGGAGAGGGAACCCATCAGGAGGCCCAGGGCGTACCCCGCCGCCGTGCCCGCCGCGTAGCCCGCCAGGACGCGCTTCAGCGTCGCCCACACGTCCGGCCACAGGTCGCCGGCCGCGGCCCGGTCCCAGCCGTCGGCGAGGATCGTGGACGGGGCCGGGTAGACGCGGGCGTCGATCCAGGCCTGGGACGCGGCCAGTTGCCACAGGAGGGTCAGGAAGAGGGGTACGGCCAGCGCCAGCGACAGCTCCAGGGCGCGCCTGCGGCGGTGGGTGCGGGCGGGGTGGAGCTCCTGCGGGCCGGGGCGGCGGACCAGCACCGACTCGGCGGGGGGCTCGGTGACTGTCGTCATGCCGGTACCGCCTCCTTCCGCAGCAGGTCCCACAGCTCGCTCTTCAGTGCCGTGAACTCGGGTGTGGCGCGGATGTCGCCGGTGCGCGGGCGCGGGAAGGGCGGACGGTGCTCGGCGATGATCCGGCCCGGGCGGGCGGACATCACCAGCACGCGGTCGCCGAGGACGATCGCCTCCTCCAGGCTGTGCGTGATGAAGAGCGTGGTCGTCCTCAGCGACTGGGTGATGTCCAGGAGTTCGTCCTGGAGGATCGTGCGGAGCTGGGCGTCGAGCGCCGCGAACGGCTCGTCCATCAGCAGGAGTTCGGGCTGCACGGCCAGCGCCCGGGCGATCGCCACACGCTGGCGCATGCCGCCGGAGAGGGCGGCCGGGTAGGCGTCCGCGAAGTCCGACAGGCCCATCCGGACCAGCCAGTCGTCGGCGCGGGCGTTCGCCTCGCGGCGGGGGACGCGTTGGATGTCCAGGCCGAAGCGGACGTTGGCGCGGACGGTCTTCCAGTCGTAGATGCCGTAGTCCTGGAAGATCATGGCCGCGGGGCGTGTGCTGGATGTGCGGATCTCCAGCGTGCCCGTGCTCGGGCGGAGCAGGCCCGCGGCGATGCGCAAGAGGGTGGACTTGCCGCAGCCGGAGGGGCCGACGACACAGACGAACTCGCCTGGCGCGACGGTCAGATCGAGGGGGCCGAGGGCGTCGAGCCTGTGGGGGGTTCGGCCGAAGGTGCGGGTGAGGTCATGGGCCTTGAGTTTGGGATACGGCGAATGCGGCTCTCCCACTTCGGTCTCCTTGCGGAGTGCGGAACGGACGTGTGGGTGCCGTTGACCATATGACGGTCCGTCAGATTCGGGAACCCCGTCCGCACGCAGGCAGCACAAAGCCCCGGCACTCACCGGTGCCGGGGCTCAGGGGTGTGGCGAGTTCAGGGCGTGGAGGGCCTCAGGCCTTCGCGCAGTTCGGGCAGATGCCGCGGTACGTCACCTCGACGTCCGAGACCGTGAAGCCGAAGCGCTCGGAGTCGGGGAGGTCGGCCATCGGGTTGCCCGTCGGGTGGACGTCCCGGATCGAGCCGCACTGGGCGCAGACCAGGTGGTGGTGGGGCCGGTGGGCGTTCGGGTCGTACCGCTTCGCGCGCTTGTCGGTGGAGACCTCGAGCACCTCGCCGAGGGTGACCAGCTCGCCCAGCGTGTTGTAGACGGTCGCCCGGGAGATCTCGGGCAGCTTGGCGACAGCCCGCGCGTGCACCTCGTCGGCCGTCAGGTGGACGTGATCACCGGCGAGGACCTCGGCCACGACGCGCCGCTGCGCGGTCATCCGCCATCCGCGTCCGCGCAGCCGTTCCAGAAGGTCACTCATGGAGACACCTTAACAGCAGGGAGACCAGGTTCCGAATGGGTGTGACTTTGGAGCTTCACTTGACTTAGACAAAGTCCAGTGTACGTTCCGGCGTGCGGTCCAGGCGGGCAACCTCTGCCGCTGATGTCGGACGACGAGAAAAATCGGACGGGCCGGGCTCCTGAGGGGGCCCGGCCCTTTTGCGTGCGTGTCGTTTCCCTGGCGGGTTCCTAGCTAGGCGGGTACGTGCTGTCGTACGGGTGCCCAGCAGCGGATGATGTCGCGGACCGAGACGATGCCGACCGGCTCGCCGTGGTCCAGGACGATCAGATGGCGGAAGCCGCCGTGCGCCATGGCGCGGGCCGCCTCCTCCAGGGTCCACGACGGGGCGGCGAACACGACGTCGTTGGTGGTGTGGTCGTGGGTGCGTTCGCTGTCCGGGTTCTGTCCGAGGCCGACGGAGTTGAGGATGTCGCGTTCGGTGAGGATGCCGATACCGCCCGCGTCGGGGTCGTGGACCACGGCCGCGCCGACCCGACGAGCGGACATCAGTGCGGCGGCCTGGCGAAGGGTGTGGGTGGGGCCGATGGTGAGGACCACGGTGCTCATGGCGTCACGTACGAGCATGGATGGAGCCACCTCCTGGTGTGCCCCCCGCCGCTGCGGTTGCGGCTTTGTTCGTGTTTTCACAAATTCACAAGTGGGGGGACTCTCAGGGTTGCAGGTAAAGCGCGGGTCAACAAGGGGGCGCGTGCGGCTGGTACGGGGCGCGACGGGCGCGTCAGTAGCGCTGGTTGAGATACCCGAGGAACTCGTCGTGCAGGAGGCCGTTCGAGGCGGCTGCGTTGCCGCTGTGCGGGCCCGGGCGGCCGTCGAGGCCGGTGAAGGTGCCGCCGGCCTCGGTGACGACGATCGCGGTGGCGGCCATGTCCCACAGTGACAGCTCGGGCTCGGCGCAGAGGTCCACCGACCCCTCGGCGACCATCATGTAGGGCCAGAAGTCGCCGTACGCGCGCGTGCGCCACACCTCGCGGGTCAGGTCGAGGAAGCCGCCCAGCCGACCCTGGTCCTCCCAGCCGCTGAGCGAGGAGTACGCGAACGAGGCGTCCGTCAGCTTCGAGACGCGGGAAACCTGCAGACGGGTCGCGGAGGAGAGGCTGCGGCCGCTGAAGGCGCCGTGCCCCTTGGCGGCCCACCAGCGGCGGCCGAGCGCGGGGGCGGAGACGACGCCCACGACCGGCTGGAATCCGGTCTCGCCCGCTTCCATCAGGGCGATGAGGGTGGCCCAGACCGGGACGCCGCGTACGTAGTTCTTGGTGCCGTCGATCGGGTCGATCACCCAGCGGCGGGGGCCGGTGCCCTCGATGCCGTACTCCTCGCCGAGGATCGCGTCTCTGGGCCGGGCCCGCTGCAGCTGCCCGCGGATCAGCTCCTCGGCGGCCTTGTCGGCCTCGCTCACCGGCGTCATGTCCGGCTTTGTCTCGACCTTGAGGTCGAGCGCCTTGAAGCGGTCCATGGTGGCGGCGTCGGCGGCGTCCGCGAGGACGTGGGCGAGGCGGAGATCGTCGAGGTAGTCCGGCATGGGACGAACCGTATCTGTCGTGGTCGGGCTGGGGCTACCGGGTGACTGCGTCGGCTGGGCGGCTGGGCCGAGTTGGAGGTGCGGTTGGCTTTGTGGGGTGCCGGGCGTGGGGGAGGGCTGGGCGGGGGTGGGGCGCGCGGGGTGACTGCGTCGGCTGGGGTGAGTCAGAGGTGCGGTCGCTTGGTGGGTTGCCCGGCGTTGTGGCTGGGCGGGGGTGGGTCGCGTGGCCCGGCGCTGGCGGGGTGCCGCCCGCGCCCACCCGTGCCGCCCCAGCGGCACGACTGCCCGCGGCTGGGGGCGGCATGGGTTGCGCGCCGTGGCTGGGGCGGACGGGCTGTGCGCTGGGGCTGGGGTGGACGGGGTTGCGTGCTGCGGTTGGGGGTGGCACGGGCTGCGCGCCGTGGATGGGGTGGACGGGTTGCGCGCCGTGGCTGGGGTGGACGGGTTGCGTGCTGTGGCTGGGGCGGGCGGGGGTGTGTGCTGTGGCTGGGGTGGACGGGGGTGTGCGCTGTGGCTGGGGCGGACGGGGTTGCGCGCTGCGGTTGAGGGCGGCACGGGTTGCGCGCCGTGGCTGGGGCGGATGGGTTGCGCGCTGCGGCTGGGGTGCACCGGGATGGGCGCCGCCGTCCGGCTCACTGCTGCGGCTGGGGTGGAGGGGGTTGCGCGCCGCGGCTGGGGCGGGCCCGGCTGCACGGCGCGGCTGGGGCGGGCCCGGTTGCGCGGGGCGGCTGGGCGGGCCCGGTTGCGCGCTGCGGCTGGCGGGTCGGGTTGTCCGAACCCCCGTCCCACCCGCACAGGCCGCCGCAGGCATCCCCGGCTCGACCGCCGGAGGCCCGCGCGCCGCGGACGAATGGCGCCCCCGCGTGCCCTCGCGAACCCTTGACAGTGCCTCTGTGCGCGTCAAATCTGGGCGCAGAGCCGCTCGCCCAGGGAGGCGATGATGCCTGCAGCGCGGGAATCCCTGCTGGACGCCGCTTACACGGCGCTGGCGCGCCGGTCGTGGTCTGCCGTGCGGATGGTGGACGTGGCCGCGGCGGCCGGAGTGTCCCGGCAGACGCTGTACAACGAGTTCGGCAGCAAGGAAGGGCTTGCGCGTGCGCTGGTGCGGAGGGAAGCGGACGGGTACCTCGCCGGCGTCGACCGCGCCCTCGCCACCCACAGCGACGCCCGCGAGCGCCTCACCGCCACCGCGGAGTGGACCGCCACACTCGCCCGCGACAACGCCCTCGTCCGCGCCATGCTCACCGGCTGCTGGAGCGAGCGACTGCCCTCACCGACCCTGTCGGCCGTCCCGTCCTCCTCCGCCGTACCGGCACAGCGGCGCGCCGACGGCCCCCTGCCCTCCCCCGGCGACTTCGTGGCCATCGTCCGCGACCGGGCCGTCTCGGTCCTGTCCGGGCCCGGCATCAACAAGTCCGACACCCCCGACCTCGCCCGTTCCTGCGAACTCGTCGTCAGGCTGGCCCTGTCCTGCGTCGCCGCGCCACCCGGCGAAGGCGGCGTGGCCGACCTCGTACGCAGCGCGCTCTACCGCCAGTTGACCGGCTGACCTCCGGAGGAGGCCCGCGTCGATCAGTGCGCCGAGCCCGACAACTGCAAGCCGATGACGCCCACGATCACCAGACTGATCGACACCAGCTTCAACGTCGACACGACGTCCCCGAGGAAGATCATCCCGTAGATCGCCGTGCCCGCAGCCCCGATCCCCGTCCACACCGCATACGCGGGCCCCACGTCCAGCTTCTTCAGCGAAAGCGTCAGCAGTCCGAAACTGCCGAGGGCGAAGATGCAGAAGGCGACGGTCGGCCAGAGTCGGGAGAAGCCGTGCGACAGCTTCAGGCAGACGGCGAAGCCGGTCTCGAGCATCCCCGCCACGATCACCAGCAGCCACGCCATGTGCTGTCCTCCCGTATCCCCACGTTGGGTGACCGCTTCGTCAGATTCGTCAGACTTTGGTCAGGCTTGGATCCGGCTCGGTGCGATTATGCCCTTACCAGCCCTACAGGGAGACAAACAACGCGGAGGTCAGCCGCCTTCCCCGGTGGCCTCAGTCGCCTTCCTCGGCGGCCCCGGTCACCCTTCTCAGTCGCCCTCCGTGCGTTCCCGCGAAGCCAGCAGCCGCCGCAGCGAGTACAGCCGCGCCTGATCGGCGTGACCCTCCGCCACCCAGTCGTCCAGTGCGCAGTCCGGTTCGTCATGACTGCACGCACGCGGGCAGCCTTCGGTTCCCTGCGCCAGGTCGGGAAACGCATGGATCACCCGGGAAGGGTCGACATGCGCCAGGCCGAAGGAGCGGACCCCGGGGGTGTCGATCACCCAGCCGTCCGCCACGCGCCCTGACAGCGGCAGCGCCAGCGCCGACGTCGTCGTGTGCCGCCCCCGACCCGTCACCGCGTTCACATGACCGGTCGAACGCCGCTGTTCCTCCGGCACCAGCGCGTTCACCAGCGTCGTCTTGCCCACACCCGAGTGTCCGACGAACGCCGTGACCCTGCCGTCCAGTTGCTCCAGCACCCGGTCCGCGGCGCCCCCGTTCTCCAGCTCCTCACGGCTGGTGACGACATACGGGATGTCCAACGCCCCGTAGAGCTCCAGGAGTTTGTCCGGCGGCGCCAGGTCCGACTTCGTCATCACCAGCAGCGGTTCCAGCCCCCCGTCGAACGCCGCCACCAGACAGCGGTCGATCAGCCGGGGCCGCGGCTCGGGGTCGGCGAGGGCGGTGACGATGGCGAGCTGGTCGGCGTTGGCCACCACCACGCGCTCGTACGGATCGTCGTCGTCGGCCGTCCGCCGGAGCACCGACGTCCGCTCCTCGATCCGCACGATCCGCGCGAGGGTGTCCTTCTTGCCGGACATGTCGCCGACCAGCGCCACCCGGTCACCGACCACCGCCGCCTTGCGGCCGAGCTCGCGGGCCTTCATCGCCATCACGACCCGGCCCTCGACGAGGCAGGTCAGACGACCACGGTCGACGGTGAGGACCATGCCCTCGGCGGCGTCCTCGTGCTTGGGTCGGATGTTCGTACGGGGTCGGGTGTTCCGACGGCCCGGGCGGGAGCGGATGTCGTCCTCGTCGGTGTGCTTGCCGTAGCGGCGCATGGCGTTAAGTCCCTACGCCCCGAGCATCCCGGTCCACAGCTCGGGGAAGTCCGGCAGGGTCTTCGCCGTCGTCGCCACGTTCTCGATCCGTACGCCCTCGACCGCGAGGCCGATGATCGCGCCGGCCGTCGCCATGCGGTGGTCGTCGTAGGTGTGGAAGACGCCGCCGTGCAGTCGGCGCGGGCTGATGTGCAGGCCGTCGGCGGTCTCGATGACATCACCGCCGAGTTCGTTGATCTCCTTGGTCAGCGCGGCAAGGCGGTCGGTCTCGTGCAGCCGCAGATGTGCGACCCCGCGCAGGGTGGAGGGAGAGTCGGCGAGGGCCGCGACCGCCGCGATGCCGGGGGTCAGCTCGCCGACCTCGCTCAGGTCCACGTCGATACCGTGGATCGCACCCGAACCGGTGAACACGAGCCCGTACTCGGTGAGTTCGCAGGAACCGCCCATCTCGGTGAAGATCTCGCGCAGCCGGTCACCGGGCTGGGTGGTCCGGGCCGGCCAGTCCGGGATGAGTACCTTGCCGCCGGTGACCAGCGCCGCCGCCAGGAACGGCTGGGCGTTGGACAGGTCCGGCTCGATGGTGAGGTCGCGGCCGAGCAGGGCGCCCGGCGTGACCCGCCAGACGTTCGGCTCGCCGCCCGACTCCGGGGTGTCCACCTGCGCACCGACCGAGCGCAGCATGTCGACGGTCATGCGGATGTGCGGCATGGAGGGGAGGGAGGAGCCGATGTGGCGGACCTCGACGCCCTGGTTGAAGCGCGGTCCGGAGAGCAGCAGCGCCGACACGAACTGGGACGACGACGAAGCGTCGATCTCCACCGGGCCGCCCTCCAGCGCACCCCCGCCGTGCACCGTCAGGGGCAGCGCGCCCCGGCCGTCGTCGTCGATCCGGGCGCCGAGCACGCGCAGGGCGTCGATCACGCCGTGCAGCGGGCGCTCGTACGACCTCGGGTCGCCGTCGAAGCGGATGGGGCCGTCGGCCAGCGCCGCGACCGGCGGCAGGAAGCGCATCACCGTGCCGGCGTTGCCGACGTCGACCGTGGCCGGGCCGCGCAGGCCCGCCGGGAGCACGCGCCACGCCTCGCCGGTGCCCTCGGGGCCCACGCCCTCCTCGATACCGACGCCCATCGCCCGCAGCGCGCCGGCCATCAGCAGGGTGTCGCGGGAGCGCAGGGGGCGGCGCAGCCAGCCGGGCTCGCTCGCCAGGGCGGCGAGGACGAGAGCACGGTTGGTGACCGACTTGGACCCGGGCACGTGGACCGTCGCGTCGACGGCTGCGCTCGCGTGCGGGGCGGGCCAGAGGGCGGTGTGTGCGTCGTTCGGGGCCATGGGCCCCACTCTATAAGGAGGGCGTTGGGCCGGCCGTCTGTCGTCTACGGGTCCGTTGTGGCTGGTCGCGCCCACGTGGCGGAGCCGCATATCAATACAGCCCCGCGCCCCTGTGATGCGCCCCTTCGGGGCTCCATCACACCTCCAGAAGCCACCTGCCCCCGCCTATCAAGGAACACAGACTCACCGCGTGGAACAGGAACAACCACAGCCCCGCCGGCACATGCGTAAGCCGCGACAGCTGGTCCGCGTCCGAGTCCCCCGCACCTCCCCGCGCCCTCTTCGCCTGCAGCTCGAACGCCGGTCGTACGCCGCCCAGCAGCAGGAACCACACCACCGCATATGCGAACGCCGCCTGCACCTGCGGGCCCGTCAACCAGCTCACCAGCACGAACGTGCCGCCTGCCACGAACACCGTCAGCGCGCCGTACGCGTTGCGGATCATCACCAGCATCGCCACCAGCAGGGCCGTCGCCAGCCACAGCAGGAGCGTGATCCGGCCGGAGGCCAGCAGCGCGGCGCCGCCCAGGCCCAGCAGTGGGGGAGCCGTGTAGCCCGCGGCCGCGGTGAGGATCATGCCGAGGCCGTGCGGCTTGCCGCGGCTGACGGTGAGGCCACTGGTGTCGGAGTGCAGGCGTATGCCGGTCAGGGTCCGGCCGGTCAGCAGCGCGACCAGACCGTGGCCGCCTTCGTGGGCGATGGTGATGGCGTTGCGCGAGATGCGCCACAGGACGTGCGGGACGACGAAGCCGAGCGCGACGACCAGAGTGGCGATCACCACCCACAGATCGGGGTCCGACTGAGTACCGGAGACCTCGCCCCACAGGGAGGCGAGCGAGGCGGATGCGGTGCTGTCCATGTAAGGCGATGGCTCCCTGTGGTCGGATGGAATCTGGCAGTGTGGCACGTATGTGCGGACGGTATGCAGCGAGTCGTAGGCCCGAGGATCTCGCAGGAATCTTTGAGATCGAGAAGTGGGAGCCCGAGGAGACCCTGGAGCCGGACTACAACGTGGCACCCACCAAGGAGGTCCACGTCGTCCTCGACCGTCCCTTGAAAGACGCCCCGGATCCCCGGCCGGTTCGACAGCTGCGGAAGCTGAAGTGGGGGCTGGTGCCCAGCTGGTCCAAGACCCCCGAGACCGCCTTCAAAATGATCAACGCGCGCGCGGAGACCGTGCACGAGAAGCCGTCGTACCGGCGGGCCTTCACCTCCCGGCGCTGCATCATCCCCGCCGACGGCTACTACGAGTGGGTCACCGGCGCGCAGGAGCGGGACCTGGAGGTCGAGGGGAAGCGGAAACGGCCGCGCAAGCAGCCGTACTTCGTGCTGCCCGCCGACGGGTCCGTGTTCGCGATGGCGGGGCTGTACGAGTTCTGGCGGGACCGGACGCTGCCCGACGAGCATCCCCAGGCCTGGTGGGTGACCTGTTCCGTCATCACGACGGAGGCGGAGACGACCCCGCTGGCGGTGGCGCCCGCCGAGGGCCCGAACGCGCTGGCCGACATCCACCCCCGCATGCCGCTGATGCTGACGCCGGAGCGGTGGGACGCCTGGCTCGACCCGTCCCGCACCGACCCCGAGGAGCTGCGGACCCTGCTCGAGGCGCCGCCCACCGGACTGATGCGCGCCTACCCCGTCTCCACGCTGGTCAGCAACGTCCGCAACAACGGCCCGGAGCTGCTGAAGGAGCTGGAAGGCCCCGAAGAGGGCACACTCTTCTGACGTGACGACCGAGTCTGATGTGACGACCGAGATCATTGCCACGGACGCGGGGGACGCCCGCATCACCTGGCACCCGGCGAGGAAGGCGCGGCTGGTCCTGGCCGTGAGCCACGGCGCCGGAGGCGGCATCGAGGCGCGGGACCTGAGGGCGCTCGCCCAGGTGCTGCCGGCCCACGGGGTGAGCGTCGCCCGCGTGGAGCAGCCCTGGAGGGTGGCCGGCAAGAAGGTGGCGCCCGCCCCGAAGACCCTCGACGTCGGCTGGCGAGGCATCTGGCCCGCGCTCGCCGCGCCCGGGCTGCCCGTGATCTCCGGCGGGCGCAGCGCCGGGGCCCGGGTCGCCTGCCGTACGGCCGTCGAACTCGGCGCCCACGCCGTGCTCGCCCTGAGCTTCCCCCTCCACCCGCCGGGCAAGCCCGAGAAGTCCCGCGCCGACGAGCTGCTCGGGGCGGGGGTGCCCACCCTCGTCGTACAGGGCGGCAACGATCCGTTCGGGAAGCCGGAGGAGTTCCCGGACGGCGACTTCGAGCTGGTCGAGGTGGCGTACGGCGATCACGGGTTCGCCGTACCCAAGAGGGCGCCCCTCGATCAGGACGAGGCCGTGGCGATCGTCACGGACGCGGTGGTGAAGTGGGTCGGGTCACTCGGGTAAAGCTTCGGGAATGTCGTGAGCCCGGCCTCTGTTGTGGCGGACAGCGGTGCTGAACGAGCAGCGCAGACGTCGTAGGAGAGGAAGTCCGCCGCATGGGTTCGACCTTCTGCCCGACCGCCGGCAGCCGTGCTGACCTGGACTGGACGGTGCTGCACGCGGCCAAGACCGCTCCTATTCGAGCGGCGGCAGGTACGGCAGGTCGTCTATCCTCCGATTCAGGCGGGACCGGCTTCGGCCCTGCCCGCAATCTTGAGGAGGTGGGTCCGGTTCCCGGTACCGACGCAGGGACCGACAACGGCCAGGCGGAGCAGCCCGAGGGCCTGGGCACGAGCGTGGGCACGTCCACGGAGTCGACCGCCGAGCGCAGCGCGCGCTTCGAGCGGGACGCGCTCGAATTCCTCGACCAGATGTACTCGGCCGCCCTGCGCATGACGCGCAACCCGGCCGACGCCGAGGACCTGGTGCAGGAGACGTACGCCAAGGCGTACGCGTCCTTCCACCAGTTCCGCGAGGGCACCAACCTCAAGGCGTGGCTGTACCGGATCCTCACCAACACCTTCATCAACTCCTACCGCAAGAAGCAGCGTGAGCCGCAGCGTTCGGCGGCGGAGGAGATCGAGGACTGGCAGCTCGCCCGCGCCGAGTCGCACATGTCGACGGGCTTGCGCTCCGCGGAGTCGCAGGCGCTCGACCACCTGCCCGACTCGGACGTGAAGGAAGCGCTCCAGGCGATCCCCGAGGAATTCCGCATCGCCGTGTACCTCGCCGACGTCGAAGGCTTTGCGTACAAGGAGATCGCGGACATCATGGGGACACCCATCGGTACGGTGATGTCCCGGCTGCACCGGGGCCGCCGTCAACTGCGCGGCATGCTCGAGGACTACGCGCGCGAGCGCGGGCTGGTCCCGGCCGGCGCCGGAGAGTCGAACGAAGTGAAAGGTTCGGGCTCATGAGCTGCGGAGAGCCGCACGAGACGGACTGCAGTGAGGTACTCGATCATCTCTACGAGTTCCTCGACAGTGAGATGCCGGACGTCGACCGCGACAAGTTCAAGCAGCATTTCACGGAGTGCTCGCCGTGCCTGGAGAAGTACGGCCTGGAAGAGGCCGTGAAGAAGCTGGTCAAGCGCTGCTGCGGCCATGACGACGTGCCGACCGACCTGCGTGCCAAGGTCCTGGGGCGGCTCGATCTGATCCGCTCCGGGCAGGCGGTGCCCGAGCACGACGTGACCGCGACGCCGCAGGAGTCCTGAACCTCCTGTCCCGGGAACGGGCTGCCGTCACCCGAATGTGCTAATCGGCGCGTGACAACCCCGCAGCCGCCCCTCTCACCGACCTAGGCTCTCCCGTTGAGCTGAGCAGGTCATGGTTGGGGAGGGGCGTCGAAGATGGAGGCGACACCGGCACGGGCGCGCGTGTACGTCGCCTGTGTGGCGCTGTGCGCCCTCGCCTGCCTGCTTCCGTTGCTCGCGACGGCGACGCCTACGTCCTGGTGGGCGGTCGCCCTGCTCGCCGCGCTGTATGCCGCAGGTGAGCAGATCGCCGCCCGTCGGCGGTTCGTGGGCACCTTCTATCCCGTGCTGCTCGCCGGGGCCTTTCTGCTGTCGCCGCCCGCCGCCGCGCTGGTGGCGGTGCCGGGGGCGCTGATCGCCCCGGTCGGCGGGCGGCCGCGCCTGCTGCGGCGGGTGTGGCGGGCGTCCCAGCTCGTGGTCGCGGTGTGGGCGGCCGCCCGGGTGCACGGGGCGCTCGGCGGGCGGGACACCGTCGTGGCGTCCGACTTCCCCTACGCGCTCGCGCCCGCCGGTGCCGCTGTGCTGACGTTCTGTCTGGTCCTGACCGCGCTGGACGGCGGCATCCTGAAACTCTCCGAGCGCGTGCCGGGCCGTCGCGCCTGGCGGGGACTGTTCCTGCGGTCGCTCGCGCCCATCGCCGTACACGGTCTGGCCGGGCTGATGATGGCCGTGCTGTGGCGCAGTCCGTACGGCTCCGTCGCCGCGCTGCTCGTGCTGCTGCCGATGTGCGTGTCGTGGTGGGTGTTCGCCCAGTACCACCGCGAGCGCGCGGCTCATCAGGCGACCATTCGGGCGCTGGTCCAGGCCGTCGACATCAAGGACGGCTACACCCGCGGCCACAGCGAGCGGGTCGGGCAGGCCTCGATGATGATCGCGCGTGAGCTGGGACTGGCCGACGAGCGTGTGGAGGTGCTGCGGTTCGCCGGGATCCTGCACGACGTGGGAAAGCTTGGGGTGCCGACCCGGCTGCTGCGCAAGAACGGGCCGCTCACACCCGAGGAGCGGCAGGTGATCGAGCTGCATCCCGAGTACGGGCACGAGATGGTCCGCGGGATCTCCTTCCTCGGCGAGGCCCGGGCGGCCGTGCTGCATCACCATGAGCGGCTGGACGGAACCGGGTACCCGTACGGGCTGATGGGGGGCCAGATCCCGGAGTCGGCGCGGGTGGTGGCGGTCGCGGACGCGTTCGACGCGATGACGTCGACCCGGTCCTACTCGCGGGCCCGGCCCGTGTCCGTCGCCCTGCGGGAGCTGGAGAAGTGCGCGGGCTCGCAGTTCGACCCCCGGATGGTGACCGCCCTCGCCCGAGCCGTGGACCGGTACGGGTGGCATCCCGCCGTGACCGCCGACGAAGCGTGTACGGCCCCTGCCCGTCCGCCGGCCGCGGGCGTCCCCGGAGCGCACCGATGAGCGCCGCCCCCTGTACCACCGGGACACCGCCCCTCCTCCTCACCGTCGTCCACACCTCGGCGGCCCTCCTCGCCGCAGGCTCCCTCCTCGGCACCCTTTGGCACGGGCTCGACGAACGCGGCATCGCCCTCGCCTTCGGCGTCCTCGTCACCGTCGGCGAGCTCACCCGGTGGACCGGCGCGGAGGGCAGGGAGGCCGCCCCGCTCGGCGCCGCCGCGGCACTGTCGTACGCCCTGCTGGGCGAGGACGGCGGGCACCCCACCCACCACGGGGTGCTGCAGGTCGGCGCCGTCGTCCTCGCCGCATCGCTTCTCGGCAGCGTGCCGCACATCGCGCGCGGGCGCCCCGTGCTCGACCACCTCGCCCGGCGCGTGCTCACCGTCGGCTTCGCCGCCGTCTGCTTCCAACCGCTGTACAACCAGGGCACCTTCCAGGGCTGGGGCCCCGGCTACGCCCTGCTCCTGCTCGCCGTCCTCGTCCTCACCGCCCTGTGCGACGCCCTGCTCGCCGCCGCGCTGGCCCACTCCCGCACCCGGTGGCCGTTCGGGCCGCTGCTGCGGGACGAGTTGCGGGCGACGCTCGGGATCGGGTCGGCCGTCTGCGCGACGGGCGCGGTGATGGCGCTCGCCGTCGCCGTGGTCGGGCTGTGGGCGCTGCCCCTCTTCTCGCTCCCCCTCCTGCTCACCCAGATGTCCCTGCGCCGCTACGCCGCCGTGCGGACCACCTACCGGCAGACCATCGCCTCCCTCGCCCGGGCCACCGAGATCGCCGGGTACACGCCGGCCGGCCACGCCCGGCGGGTGGCCGCGCTCAGCCGGGAGGTCGGGCGGGACCTGGGCCTGTCCGAGGCGGAGCTCACCGTGCTGGAGTACGCGGCGCTCATGCACGACATCGGGCAGCTGAGCCTGGTCGACCCGGTGCCGGCCGGGGCCACCGCCGAGCTGCCCGTCGAGGAACAGCGCCGGATCGCGCTGCTCGGCGGGGCCGTCGTACGGCAGACCGGGGTGCCTCCGCAGGTGGCGATGGTCGTGGAGCGGCTGGCCGACCCCTGCCCGGAGCAGCCGGTCGCCGCGCGGATCGTGCGGGCCGTGAACGCCTACGAGGAGAAGGCGCGGGACGCAGGTCCCGGCGGGCCGCTGAAGGCCCTGGAGGAGCTGCGGCTGGGCACCGCCGGGGACTACGCGCCCGAGGTGGTGGGTTCGCTCGCACGGGTGCTGTCCAGAGACTGTCTGACATGGCCTGTGGCGGGGTAACCCATGGGTAATGAGCGCCCTTCCAGCCGTACGTGGTTGGATGCGAATGAGAGGGTGTCCGGGGGCGAGCACTAGCCAGCCCACTCCACGGAACTGGCAGGCGGGAATCGTGAGGATCTTCGGCAAGGGACGGCACCGGCCCTCCGCCTCCTGGCGGCAGGCCACCGACCGTGCGTTCACGTTGATCGGCGACGGTCGGTACGACGACGCGGGCGCGTTGCTGACACGTGCCGCCGATCTGGAGCCCTGGCTTTCGGAGTCCTGGTTCAACCTCGCCCTGCTGCACAAGTTCCGGCACGACTGGGAGCAGGCCCGGGCCGCCGGGCTGCGTGCCGTGGCGCTGCTCGACCGGGAGACCGGCGCGCCGGACTGGTGGAACGTCGGCATCGCGGCCACCGCCCTGCAGGACTGGCCGCTGGCCCGGCGGGCCTGGCAGGCGTACGGACTGCGGGTGCCCGGCGGGGCGACCGACTCCGGTGAGCCGGTCGGGATGGAGCTGGGCAGCGCGGCCGTACGGCTGTCCCCCGAAGGGGAGGCCGAGGTCGTGTGGGGGCGGCGGCTCGACCCCGCGCGTATCGAGGTGCTGTCGATCCCGCTGCCGTCCTCCGGGCGGCGCTGGGGCGAGGTCGTGCTGCACGACGGGGTGCCGCACGGCGAGCGGACCACGTCCGCCGGGCACGCCTACCCCGTCTTCGACGAGATCGAGCTGTGGGCGCCCTCGCCGGTCCCCACCTGGGTGGTCCTCCTGGAGGCCGCCACCGAGGCCGACCGGGACGCCCTGGAGCAGCTCGCGGCCGACGCCGGATTCGCCGCGGAGGACTGGTCGTCGTCGGTGCGGCTGCTGTGCCGGATGTGCTCCGAGTCGCGGATGCCGTCGGACGAGGGTGACGGGGAGCACCTCGACCCGCACGACCACAGCGAACCGGGTCATCCCGGGCCGCTCGGCCATCGCACGGACGGGCAGCTGTGGGTGCCGGAGCGGGAGTGCGGGGTGGCTGCGCCGGCTGCGCTGGTTCGGGGGTTGCTGGACGGGTGGGTTGCCGACAGTCCGGATTCCAGGGACTGGCGGGATCTCGAAGAGGTCTGCTGAGCATTCGCCGTACCCTGTATCAGCATCACCACCCCCTTTTTCTTTTGTTTGTGCAGGAAGGCGTACGTCTGTCATGGCCCAGCAGGACACCGATCAGCAGCACGCGGGCGTGCTCCCCGTCGACGACGAGGGCTTCGTCATCGACACGGAGGACTGCGAGGAGCGCGAGCAGGCGTTCCGCGAGCGTGGCACCTCGCGGCCCATCACGGTTGTCGGGAACCCGGTGCTCCACAAGGAGTGCAAGGACGTCACCGAGTTCGGCGCGGAGCTGGACCAGCTGGTGGCGGACATGTTCGCCTCGCAGCGCACCGCCGAGGGCGTGGGCCTGGCCGCCAACCAGATCGGCGTCGACCTGAAGGTCTTCGTCTACGACTGCCAGGACGACCAGGGCGTGCGGCACGTCGGCGTGGTCTGCAACCCCAAGCTCGTCGAGCTGCCCGCCGACCGGCGCAGCCTGGACGACAGCAACGAGGGCTGCCTGTCCGTGCCGACGGCATACGCCGCGCTGGCCCGCCCCGACTACGCCGAGGTGACCGGGCAGGACGAGAAGGGCAACCCGATCAAGGTGCGCGGCACCGGGTACTTCGCTCGGTGTTTGCAGCACGAGACCGACCACCTGTACGGGTACCTCTACATCGACCGTCTCTCCAAGCGGGAGCGCAAGGACGCGCTCAGGCAGATGGCCGAGAACGAGCCCCGCTATCCCGTCGTCGCCAACGACTGAGGTCTGCTCAAGAGCCCCACAAGTCCCTTGCGTACGGCGCCTGTTCAGGATCCCCTTCCCGGCCGGGCGCCGTTCGCATGTCCGTCGCACGTTCGATCCCATACACGCAGGTTGTGATCCATAACCAGTCACATAGGGGGAGATTCTCGGCACTGTGGGGTAGTGAATGAAGCAAATCCGTTCCCAGATCGGTCAGTTGTGGTGCTGAATGGAAGTGCGGGATATGCAACGGCGCACGCCCGGCACAGCGGGAGGGGCGTGTTCAACTGGCGGCTGAGAGGGGTTTGTTCGTGCATGCTTTCTCACACAGCACCACATCGACACCGACGGCGGTCCCGGTCCCACCATCGCTCTCTCTCCCGGTGATCGAAGCAGCGTTTCCCAGGCAACTCCATCCGTATTGGCCCCAACTCCAGGAGAAGACCCGCACCTGGCTGCTGGAAAAGCGGCTGATGCCGGCCGACAAGGTCGAGGAATATGCCGACGGCCTTTGCTACACCGACCTCATGGCCGGCTACTACATGGGCGCCCCCGACGAGGTGCTCCAGGCGATCGCGGACTACAGCGCGTGGTTCTTCGTCTGGGACGACCGGCACGACCGCGACATCGTCCACCACCGTCCGGCCGCCTGGCGTCGGCTGAGGTTCCGCCTGCACGCGGCGCTCGACTCACCCGAGGACCATCTGCACCACGAGGACCCGCTGGTCGCGGGGTTCGCGGACAGCATGGTGCGGCTGTACTCGTTCCTGCCCCACACCTGGAACACCCGGTTCGCCCGCCACTTCCACGCGGTGATCGAGGCGTACGACCGGGAATTCCACAACCGTACGGAGGGGCACATCCCCACGGTCGAGGACTACCTCGAACTGCGTCGGCTCACCTTTGCGCACTGGATCTGGACCGACCTGCTCGAGCCGAGCGCCGGACTGGAACTGCCGGACCGTGTGCGAAAACACCCGGCATATCGAAGGGCGGCGTTGCTCAGCCAGGAATTCGCCGCCTGGTACAACGACCTCTGCTCATTCCCCAAGGAAATCGCGGGCGACGAGGTGCACAATCTTGGAATCAGTCTCATCACCCACAAGGGGCTGACTCTGGAAGAGACCGTGACGGAAGTCAGGCAACGCGTCGAGGACTGCATATCCGATTTCCTCGTGGCCGAGCGGGAAGCTCTGGAATTTGCCGACTCCCTGTCCGACGGCACGGTGTGGGGAAAAGAACTCGGCGCCGCCGTCCGCGCGTGCGTCGGCAATATGCGCAACTGGTTCAGCTCGGTCTACTGGTTCCACCACGAGTCCGGCCGGTACAGGGTCGACAGCTGGGACGACCGGTCCACGCCCCCGTACGTCAACAACGAAGCGGCAGGTGAGAAATGACCGTCGAGTCCGTCCGCCCCGAAGCCCATCCCCGTGTGGCTTCGGAGCTGCGTGAGCCGCCCCTCGCGGGCGGAGGAATTCCGCTTCTGGGCCACGGCTGGAAGCTGGCCCGAGATCCGCTGGCCTTCATGGCCGGGCTCAGGGCCCACGGCGACGTCGTACGGCTCAAGCTGGGACCGAAGACGGTGTACGCCGTCACCACGCCGGACCTCACCGGGGCCCTGGCGCTGAGCCCCGACTTCAAAATCGACGGGCCGCTGTGGGAGTCGCTGGAAGGCCTGCTCGGCAAGGAGGGCGTGGCCACGGCCAACGGCCCCCGGCACCGGCGTCAGCGGCGCACCATCCAGCCCGCCTTCCGGCTCGACGCGATCCCCGCGTACGGGCCGATCATGGAGGAGGAGGCGCATGCCCTGACCGAGCGCTGGCAGCCCGGCGAGACCGTCGACTGCACCTCCGAGTCCTTCCGGATCGCCGTGCGCATCGCCGCCCGCTGTCTGCTGCGCGGCGACTACATGGACGAGCGGGCCGAGCGGCTGTGCAATGCGCTCGCCACCGTCTTCCGGGGCATGTACCGGCGGATGGTCATCCCGCTCGGGCCGCTGTACAAGCTGCCTCTCCCGGCCAACCGCGAATTCAACCGAGCGCTGGCCGATTTGCATCTCCTGGTCGACGAGATCGTCGCCGAACGCCGGGCAACTGGTCAAAGGCCGGACGATTTGCTCACGGCATTGCTGGAGGCCAAGGACGAGAATGGCGACCCCATCGGGGAACAGGAGATCCACGACCAGGTCGTCGCGATAGTCACCCCGGGCAGCGAAACCGTGGCCTCCACCATCATGTGGCTGCTGCATGTGCTCGCGGAACATCCGGAACACGCCGACAGGGTGTGCGCGGAGGTCGAATCCGTCACCGGCGGCCGGCCCGTGGCATTCCAGGACGTCCGAAGCCTCAGGCACACGAACAATGTCGTTGTGGAGGCGATGCGTTTGCGCCCAGCGGTCTGGATTCTGACGCGGCGGGCGGTGACCGATACGTCACTCGGTGGCTATCGCATTCCGGCCGGGGCCGACATCATCTACAGCCCCTACGCCATCCAGCGGGACGCGAAGTCGTACGCGGACAACCTCGAGTTCGACCCTGACCGCTGGCTTCCGGAACGCGTGGGGGACGTGCCGAAGTACGCCATG
The DNA here is from genome assembly GCF_004028635.1 of Streptomyces cyaneus. Classification (GTDB taxonomy): domain Bacteria; phylum Actinomycetota; class Actinomycetes; order Streptomycetales; family Streptomycetaceae; genus Streptomyces; species Streptomyces cyaneus. The sequence goes on from NZ_RQJW01000009.1 coordinate 150,353, forward strand.
AGCCCGTTCAGCGTGGGCAACCGCAAGTGCCCGAGCGACCACTTCTCGATGGCGCAGCTGACGCTGATCACGGCGGCGCTGTCCACCAAGTACCGCTTCGAGCAGGTGCCCGGTTCGAACGACGCGACCCGGGTGGGGATCACACTCCGCCCGCAGAAGCTGCTGCTCAGGCCGGTACCGAGGAACTGACACCAAGGGGGTGGCCCCGTCTGATGGCGCAGTGCGGCCGCCGGCCGAACCCTGTTCGGCCGGCGGCCGCGTTTACCGTCTCGTCCGTCGGTCAGAAGTCCTCGTCCAGATCGACGGTGCCCTCCACCGCCACCTGGTACGCCGACGGACGCCGCTCGAAGAAGTTGGTGAGCTCCTGAACGCCCTGCAGCTCCATGAAGGAGAAGGGGTTCTCGGAGCCGTACACCGGGGCGAAGCCGAGCCGCGTCAGACGCTGGTCGGCGACACACTCCAGGTACTGCCGCATCGACTCGGTGTTCATGCCCGGGAGGCCGTCACCGCACAGGTCGCGCGCGAACTGCAGCTCGGCCTCGACGGCCTCCCTCAGCATGTCGGTGACCTGCTGCTGAAGCTGGTCGTCGAAGAGCTCCGGCTCCTCCTTGCGGACGGTGTCGACGACGTCGAAGGCGAAGCTCATGTGCATCGTCTCGTCGCGGAACACCCAGTTGGTGCCGGTGGCCAGGCCGTGCAGCAGGCCCCGGCTGCGGAACCAGTAGACGTAGGCGAAGGCGCCGTAGAAGAACAGGCCCTCGATGCACGCGGCGAAGCAGATCAGGTTGAGCAGGAAGCGACGCCGGTCGGACTTGGTCTCCAGGCGCTCCAGCTTCTCGACCTCGTTGATCCACTTGAAGCAGAACTCGGCCTTCTCGCGGATGGAGGGGATGTTCTCGACGGCGTCGAAGGCCGCCGCCCTGTCCTCCGGGTCGGGGAGATAGGTGTCGAGCAGCGTCAAGTAGAACTGGACGTGCACGGCCTCCTCGAACAGCTGACGGCTCAGGTACAGCCGCGCCTCGGGGGAGTTGATGTGCTTGTACAGCGTCAGCACCAGGTTGTTCGCGACGATCGAGTCGCCCGTCGCGAAGAAGGCCACCAGGCGGCCGATGAGGTGCTGCTCGGAAGGTGACAGTTTCGCGAGATCCGTCACGTCCGAGTGGAGGTCCACCTCCTCCACGGTCCAGGTGTTCTTGATGGCGTCCCGGTAGCGCTCGTAGAAGTCCGGGTAGCGCATGGGACGCAGGGTCAGCTCGAAGCCCGGGTCGAGAAGGTTCTTTTCGGTGGAGCTCATTACTGGCAGGCCTCGCAGGACTCGGGGTTTTCCAGGGAGCAGGCGACGGCGTCTTCGGGAGCCGGCTGCTGAACGGGGATGGTCGTTCCAGGCTGAGCCTGGGCCTGTGCGGCGCGGGCGATGCGGGTGGCCGGGCGCGAGCGCAGGTAGTACGTCGTCTTCAGGCCCGACTTCCAGGCGTACGCGTACATCGAGGAGAGCTTGCCGATGGTCGGCGTCTCCAGGAAGAGGTTCAGGGACTGCGACTGGTCGAGGAACGGGGTCCGCGCCGCCGCCATGTCGATCAGGCCGCGCTGCGGGATCTCCCACGCCGTGCGGTACAGGGCCCGTACCTCGGCCGGGATCCAGGCGAAGTCCTGCACCGAGCCGTTCGAGTCGCGCAGCGCCTCGCGGGTGCGGGCGTCCCAGACTCCCAGCTCCTTCAGGTCGTTGACCAGGTAGGAGTTGACCTGGAGGAACTCACCGGACAGCGTCTCGCGCTTGAACAGGTTGGAGACCTGCGGCTCGATGCACTCGTAGACGCCGGCGATGGACGCGATGGTGGCGGTCGGCGCGATGGCGAGGAGCAGGGAGTTGCGCAGGCCGGTGGTGGCCATACGCTCCCGCAGGGCGGCCCAGCGCTCCGGCCAGGTCAGCTCGGCGTTCGGGTAGTGGTCGGGGTGCAGGACACCCTTGGCCGTACGGGTCTTCTCCCAGGCCGGCAGCGGGCCGTTGCGCTCGGCGAGGTCGGCGGAGGCCTCGTACGCGGCGAGCATGATGCGCTCGGCGATACGGGTGGAGAGCGCCTTGGCCTCCGGCGAGTCGAAGGGCAGCCGCAGCTTGAAGAACACGTCCTGCAGACCCATCGCGCCCAGCCCGACCGGGCGCCACTTGGCGTTCGACCGGCCCGCCTGCTCGGTCGGGTAGAAGTTGATGTCGACGACGCGGTCGAGGAAGGTGACGGCGGTACGGACGGTGGCGTCGAGCCGCTCCCAGTCGATGCCGTCCCCGTCCACGGTCGTCGTGTCGACGAAGGCACCGAGATTGACGGACCCCAGGTTGCAGACCGCCGTCTCCCCGTCGTCCGTGACCTCCAGGATCTCCGTGCAGAGGTTGGAGGAGTGGACGACATGGCCCGGCAGGGCCGTCTGGTTGGCGGTGCGGTTGGCGGCGTCCTTGAAGGTCATCCAGCCGTTGCCGGTCTGCGCGAGGGTGCGCATCATGCGGCCGTACAGGTCACGGGCGGGGATGGTCTTGCGCGCCAGGCCCTGCTCCTCCGCCTTGCGGTACGCCGCGTCGAACTCCTCGCCCCACAGGTCGACCAGCTCGGGCACGTCGGCGGGGGAGAACAGGGACCACAGGCCGTCGGCGTTCACGCGGCGCATGAACTCGTCGGGGATCCAGTGCGCGAGGTTCAGGTTGTGCGTACGCCGGGCGTCCTCACCGGTGTTGTCGCGCAGCTCCAGGAACTCCTCGATGTCGGAGTGCCAGGTCTCCAGGTAGACCGCGGCGGCACCCTTGCGCCGGCCGCCCTGGTTCACGGCGGCGACGGAGGCGTCGAGCGTCTTCAGGAACGGGACGATGCCGTTGGAGTGGCCGTTCGTGCCGCGGATCAGCGAACCCCGGGAGCGGATACGGGAGTAGGACAGCCCGATGCCGCCGGCGTGCTTCGAGAGGCGGGCGACCTGGTGGTAGCGGTCGTAGATGGAGTCCAGCTCGTCCTTGGGGGAGTCGAGGAGGTAGCAGGACGACATCTGGGGGTGCCGGGTGCCGGAGTTGAAGAGGGTGGGGGAGGAGGGGAGGTAGTCGAGGCGGCTCATGAGCCCGTAGAGCGCGGCGACTTCGTCCACCGACCGGATGGTGTCGTCCTCGGCGAGACCCGCGGCGACGCGCAGCATGAAGTGCTGGGGCGTCTCGATGACCTTGCGGGTGATGGGGTGGCGCAGCAGGTACCGGCTGTGCAGGGTGCGCAGGCCGAAGTAGCCGAAGCGGTCGTCGGCGCCGGTGTCGATCAGGGCGTCGAGGCGGGCGGCGTGCAGACGCACGAACTCGGCCGTCCGGTCGGCGATGAGCCCCTCGCGATGCCCGACCGCGACCGACTCGGTGAAGGACGTGACGCCCTGCGAGGCGGCCTCGGCGGCGATGGAGATGGTCAGCAGCCGGGCGGCCAGCCTGCTGTAGGCGGGGTCCTCGGAGATCAGACCGGCCGCCGCCTCGGTGGCCAGCTCGCGCAGCTCCTGCTCGTCCGCGGAGGCGGACCGGCCGCGCAGCGCGGCGGCGGCGACCCGGCCGGGGTCGGCGTCGGGGAGGTCGGCGGTCAGCTCGGTCAGGGTCCGCAGCAACGCGGTTCCCGGAGCGTCCTCGTCGGTCAAGACGGTCGGGACGGTCGGGACGCTGGGGACGGCTGAGGCCGGGTCTGCTGGCGCGATGGTCACGTGGGGGCTCTCCCTCGCTCGGCACGGGGGCCTTGCGGGAGGGCAGGGGGCAGTACACGAGCGCACGCGGCGTCGCATCCACCGGCCCATTCCACGAGGCCCGGACGTCAGGGCGCACCGGCCGGGTGGCCGGGCGCGCTGTCGGCAGGTCCTCGGACTGACTCTCGTACGACGGCATGCGGGCATACGTGTACGAGTACACCGTTGCGGGACAGTTCCGGATTCGCACCGGATTCCCCTGCGGCGACAGCGAGCACGAGCATACATCTTGTGCCGGGCTGTCGTGTCACCCCCACATGTTGTGTCGCGCTGGTTTCAAAGCGTCAACTCGTAGGTGAGGAGAGTGATGTCGGTGAGGGCCGGGATCGGATTCCAGTCCCGCTCGGGTGTGCGAACGAAGCCCAGACGTTCGTAGATGCGGTGGGCGCTGTGCATGGTGCGCTGCGTCGACAGGACGATGCGTACGCAGCCCTCCGTGGCCCGTGCGCGGTCGATGCAGGCGCGTACGAGGGCTTCTCCGGCGCCTCGGCCCCGGGCGTCCCGCGCGACCGCCAGCATGCGGATCTCGGCCTCGCCGGGCCCGGCTATGTCGGCCATGGGACCGCCGGACGGCACGAAGGTCACGCCGCCGAGCAGCCGGTCCTTCTCGGCAGCCACCAGTACCTCGGCGGCGGCCGCCCGCTTGGCGACGTCCTTCAGCTCACCCAGGTACTCGTCGCTCTCGCCGAAGTCGAGGAGGCCGTCCTGGAGATAGGCCTGCGCGGTGATCTCGGCGAGGGCGTCGTACTCGGCGGGCGTGACGGGGCGAATGAGGAGGTCCATGGGGCCGAGTGTGCCGGACGGGCGTGGCGAGGGGGCTGGGATTTCCACAGGGCCGGTATGACAAGAGGTTCGGTCCGGCAAGAGGAAAAGGGCCGGTCACACGGTGAAGACCCGCACCGCGACGTCCGCCCCGGAAGAGATAAGCGCGTACTCGCACGAGCCGGTCGGCGTCACCTGGTCCGCCTGCGGCGGGAAGTCGGTGAACTGGATCCACAACTCGCCCGTCTCGCCCTCGTCCCAGTGCAGCGTGCCTTCGCCGAAGAACGCGTTGCTGCCCGACTGGTCGCTGACCGTGGCCGTCACGGAGTTGGCCTCGCCCCGGGGGTTCTCCACCTTGATGTCCAAGGTGAGGAGTTCGCCGGGACTCGACAGGGCCGTGCCGGTCACGGGCGCCAGGCTGCCCACGTTGAAGGCGCTGCCCAGACCGCTGGAGTTGGTGCCGGACACCTGCTTGACCGTCACGTTGAAGGTGTTCGGACCGACGGAAACCGAGGCCATGGGGTCCTCCTGGGTCAGTCGGAAGAGGGCGGGCAGAACCCGCCTTGCGCGGTCATGAGGGGCTGATGCCCGAAGTTCGCCGCCTGCTGGTTGAATCGGTCCGCCATCTGCCGCGCGGTGAGCAGCGCGAGCTCCGGGCTGGGAGCGTTCAGCACGATCGAGAACGCCGGACGACCGGCGTACAGGAAGCAGACCGGACAGGGCAGGATCTGCACGGAGGGGTCCTGGGACAGGACCGTGAGCTGACTGCCGTCGAACGAGATGTCAGGGTCCGCGGCGACGAGGTCGTCGACGGTGGGGAGGGTGTCACCCACGGTTCCGCTCCTCAAAGCTGGGAGAACAGGTGGGCCTTCCCTTTCAGCGTTTCCCATGCGGCGGCGGCCCGCAACTCGCGGACCGCCGCCGGATGCCGAGGTCAGGGCGTGTTCAGTGGGACGATCCCGCCGTCGCCGGCGGCAGCTCCACCTGGACGCCCGGGTCGCCCGCGTCCGCCGTGTAGTCCTCCGGCTTGGTCTCGTCGATGCCCTCGGGAGCCTTCGCCGCCTTCAGGACGAAGGTGAGGACGACCGTCACGACCACGTTCAGCACGAACGCCGTCAGACCGATGTAGCCGATCTCCCCGATGCCGGGGATTTCCTTGGCCGAGCCGCCGAAGTGCTTCTGGGTCGGGGAGGCGACGCCGTACGCGGCGATCGTGCCGTAGAGCATGCCCACGGCCCAGCCGGCGAGCAGCGCCCAGCGGTGGAACCAGCGGGTGAACAGGCCGCCGACCAGCGCCGGGAAGGTCTGCAGGATCCAGATGCCGCCCAGGAGCTGGAAGTTGATCGCGACCGTCTTGTCCATGGTGAGGACGAAGATCAGGGCGCCCACCTTCACCAGCAGCGAGACCAGCTTGGAGATCTTGGTCTCCTGCGCGGGCGTCGCGTCCGGCTTGATGAAGTCCTTGTAGATGTTGCGGGTGAAGAGGTTCGCGGCCGCGATGGACATGATGGCCGCGGGAACGAGGGCGCCGATGCCGATCGCCGCGAAGGCGACACCCGCGAACCAGGCCGGGAACATGTCCTCGAAGAGCTGCGGGATCGCCAACTGGGGGTTGGTGACCTGGACTCCGGCCGCGATCGCCATGAAGCCCAGGAGGGCGAGCAGGCCCAGCATCAGCGAGTACAGCGGCAGGATCGTGGTGTTGCGGCGGATCACCTCACGGCTGCGCGAGGAGAGCGTCGCCGTGATCGAGTGCGGGTACATGAACAGCGCGAGCGCGGAGCCCAACGCCAGCGTGGCGTACGTCCACTGGCCGGCCTCCGGCGGGATCAGGCCGCCCACGCCGGCCTTCGTGTACTTCTCGCCCGCCGAGGCGAAGATCTCGTCGAACCCGCCCAGCTTGATCGGGATGTAGATGATCGCCACCGCGATGACGATGTAGATCAGCGTGTCCTTGACGAACGCGATCAGCGCGGGGGCGCGCAGACCCGAGGAGTAGGTGTACGCCGCCAGCACACCGAAGGCGATGAGGAGCGGGAGGTCCTTCACGAACCAGTTGGTGTTCTCGCCGCCGCCCACGCCCATCACGTCCAGCACCGCCTGGATGCCGACCAGCTGGAGCGCGATGTACGGCATGGTGGCCAGCAGGCCGGTGACGGCCACGGCCAGCGACAGGCCCTTGGAGCCGAAGCGGCCGCGCACGAAGTCCGAGGTCGTCACATAGCCGTGCTTGTGCGAGACCGACCACAGGCGGGGCAGGAACGTGAAGATCAGGGGGTAGACGAGGATCGTGTACGGCACCGCGAAGAAGCCCGCCGCGCCGGCCGCGTAGATCGCCGCCGGGACCGCCACGAAGGTGTACGCCGTGTACAGGTCGCCGCCGAGCAGGAACCAGGTGATCCAGGTGCCGAACGACCGGCCGCCCAGGCCCCATTCGTCGAGGCTGTGCTCGTTCTCGGCCCTGCGCCAGCGCGCCGCCAGGAAGCCCATGACCGTGACGGCCACGAAGAAGAAGATGAAGACGGCGAGTGCCACGCCGTTCACGTCGTTCTTCACTCCGACGCACCGCCCTTCTCCGAAGCGCGGTCGCGCTGGTCACGCTGCCACAGCTTGTACGCGATCATCGTCAGCACCGTGGAGAGCAGAACCCACAGCATCTGGTACCAGTAGAAGAACGGGATGCCGGCGAACTCCGGGTCGGTCTTGGCGTACGACCCCACCCACAACATCGCCACGAAGGGCGCGACGAGGCAGAGGGCGATGACGACCCGGACGGGTGTCACCACCCCTCTGTTCACTTCTGGCGCATCTGACATCTGACGGCTCCGTCCCCTCGCTGATCACCTGAGAAACGCGCAGGCAATGTAGGTGACGGTGCCACGACAGCGGAAGACCCCGTCCGCATATCGGATGTGGAGGCTTGGTGTGTAGGGCGGCGGAGCGCTCAGCAGCAGCGGAACCCCTGCCGCGGGTCCGCCTCCTGACGGTCGCTCCGCATCCGCTCGAAGTCACGCCGGGACGGCACGGGCGCGTCCGGGTGCTCGTGCCGTACGTGCGCGACATAACGGTCATAAGCCGACTCGTCGGTCAGCTCGCGCACGTACCAGCGCACGCTACTGAGTACCCGCCGAAGTCGCCGAAGTGACCGCACGCTGCTCCTCCTCCTTCTCCTCCTTCGTCGGGAACAGCCCGGCCGGAGCGGTGATCTTCGACTCGACGTACGGCGCCTCGCTGAGCGTGGAGAGCGCAGGACGGCGCACGTGCCGGACGCAGACGCGGGCCGCGTCGACGATGACGACGACGATCAGGAGCGCGAGGACCGCCGAGAGGACGCCGTCCACCGTGGAGTTGGTGACCACGGTGTGCATGTCGTCCATGCTCTTGGCGGGCGGCAGGACCTCGCCGCGGTCGATGGCGTCCTGGAAGACCTGACGCTGCTTGAAGAAGCCGACCTTGGGGTCGCTGGAGAAGACCTTCTGCCAGCTGGCGGTGAGCGTCACCGTGGCGTCCCAGGCGAGCGGGATTCCGGTGATCCAGGCCCACTTGAGGCGTCCGGACTTCACCAGCAGGGTCGTACAGACGGCGAGGGCGACCGCGGCGAGCAGCTGGTTCGAGATGCCGAAGATCGGGAAGAGCTGGTTGATGCCGCCGAGGGGCTCGTGGACGCCGACCCACAGGAAGTACCCCCACAGGCCGCACACCACGGCGCTGGTGATGACCAGGCCGGGCTTCCAGCTGACGTTCTTGAAGGGCCGGTAGACGTTGCCCAGCGTGTCCTGGAGCATGAACCGGCCCACGCGGGTGCCGGCGTCCAGCGCGGTCAGGATGAACAGCGCCTCGAACATGATCGCGAAGTGGTACCAGAAGGCGCGCAGGCCGTCGCCGGTGACCTGGGAGAAGATCTCCGAGACGCCGATGGCGAGGGTGGGCGCGCCGCCGGTGCGGGAGAGCAGGGACGCCTCCTCGACGTTCTCCGCAGCCCGCGCCAGCGCCTCGGGGGAGATCTGGTAGCCCCAACTCCCCACGACCTGCGAGGCGTTCTGCACGGTGTCCCCGATGACCCCGGCGGGCGCGTTCATCGCGAAGTACAGGCCCGGGTCGATGATGCTCGCCGCCACCAGTGCCATCACCGCGACCGACGACTCCATCAGCATGGAGCCGTAGCCGATCATCCGGACCTGCGTCTCCTTCTGGATCATCTTCGGCGTCGTACCGGACGAGATGAGCGAGTGGAAGCCGGACAGGGCGCCGCAGGCGATGGTGATGAAGACGAACGGGAACAGGGACCCCGCGAAGACCGGGCCGTTACCGCGCGAGGCGAAGTCCGTCACCGCGTCCATCTTCAGCGTCGGCAGCGCGATGACCACGCCCAGGGCGAGCAGGGCGATCGTGCCGACCTTCATGAAGGTGGAGAGGTAGTCGCGCGGCGCCAGCAGCATCCACACCGGCAGGATCGAGGCGATGAAGCCGTACGCCACCAGCCAGATCACCAGCGTCGAGGGCGCGAGGGTGAAGGTGTCGGCCCACGACGACTCGGCGACCCAGCGGCCCGCGACCAGGGCGAACAGCAGCAGCGCGACGCCGATCACCGAGACCTCGGTGACCCGGCCGGGGCGCAGTACTCGCAGGTAGAAGCCCATCAGCAGGGCGATCGGGATCGTCATCGCGATGGAGAAGGTGCCCCACGGGGACTGTGCGAGGGCGTTGACGATCACCAGCGCCAGCACGCCGAGCAGGATGATCATGATGGCGAAGGCGGCGAGCAGCGCGGCCGCGCCGCCGAACGGACCGATCTCCTCGCGCGCCATCTGCCCCAGCGAGCGTCCGTCCCGGCGGGTGGAGAAGAACAGCACCACCATGTCCTGGACCGCACCCGCGAAGATGACGCCGGCGATGATCCAGATCGTGCCCGGGAGGTAGCCCATCTGCGCGGCCAGCACCGGGCCGACCAGGGGGCCGGCACCGGCGATCGCCGCGAAGTGGTGGCCGAGCAGGACGCGGCGGTCGGTCGGGTGGAAGTCGATGCCGTTGTTGAGGCGTTCGGCGGGGGTGGCCCTGGTCCTGTCGACCTTCAGGACCTTGTACGCGATGAACTTGGCGTAGAAGCGGTAGGCGATCGCGTACGAGCCGAGGGCGGCCGCGACCATCCAGGCGGCGGAGACGTCCTCGCCGCGGGAGAGCGCGAGCACGGTCCAGCCGGCGGCACCGACCAGCGCGACCAGGGTCCAGATGACGATGGTTCGGGGATTCGCGGTACGCACCGGGTGTTCCTCCCGTCCATGCGGCGACGGGAGGAACGTAGAGCAGGTTGGGGACAGGCGCTACACCGCGTGCGGGAGTCGTTGTCCCTTCACCTTCCCTAACTGGCTTAATCCTGAGGCCTCTTCAACCTCGCCACGAACTTGTACCGGTCCCCCCGGTACACCGACCGCACCCACTCCACCGGCTGCCCCTCCCGGTCCAGCGAGTGCCGGGACAGCATCAGCATCGGCAGGCCCACGTCGGTGCCGAGCAGGCCGGCCTCGCGCGGGGTGGCCAGGGAGGTCTCGATGGTCTCCTCGGCCTCGGCGAGATGGACGTCGTAGACCTCGGCGAGCGCGGTGTAGAGGGACGTGTACTTGACCAGGGACCGGCGCAGGGCGGGGAAGCGCTTCGCGCTCAGGTGGGTCGTCTCGATGGCCATCGGCTCGCCGTTCGCCATGCGCAGTCGCTCGATGCGCAGCACCCGGCCGCCGGCCGTGATGTCGAGCAGGTCGGCGAGGCGGTCGTCGGCGGTGATGTAGCCGATGTCCAGCAGCTGGGAGGTCGGCTCCAGGCCCTGGGCGCGCATGTCCTCGGTGTACGAGGTGAGTTGCAGGGCCTGCGAGACCTTCGGTTTGGCGACGAAGGTGCCCTTGCCCTGGATGCGCTCCAGGCGCCCCTCGACGACCAGTTCCTGCAGGGCCTGGCGCACGGTCGTGCGGGAGGTGTCGAACTCGGCGGCCAGGGTGCGCTCGGGCGGGACCGGGGTGCCGGGCGCCTGGGTCTCCGTCATGTCGAGGAGGTGCTTCTTCAGGCGGTAGTACTTGGGCACGCGGGCGGTACGGACCGTGGCGCCGTTCTCGTTCTCCGCACTGCTGACGTCGGTGCTCATGGTCTGCCTTCCCGGCTCCGGATGCGGGTCACATCGTGATCCCTTCTGTATACCGTCGCCGCCTCTTTTGGTCTAGTCCACAGTCCCAAGTGGTCTAGCGGACGAGAGTACTCCGGCGCCGCTGTTTTCGCTGCCTTCTTACTTAAAGGTTCCTGCATATGTAGGTCCCATAACGGCTGGTCAGAGGGCATTCGGCCACCCTTGACACGCTTCCTGGTCTGGTCCAAGCTCCCCGTACTGGTCTACACCATTGGTCCAGGTCCCGGCCCATGGGCGGGAGGTGTGGGCATCCCTGAGGAGGGTGGCGTGAAGCGCAAGCTGATATCCGCGATCGGTGTCGCGGGCATGATGATCTCGCTGGCGGCGTGCGGGGGCGACAACGGCGACGGTGGGAACAAGGCCGGGGCGGACGGCTACGCGGGCCAGACGCTCACGGTGTGGGTGATGGACGGCTCCTCGCCGGACCAGTGGCAGAAGGACGTCCAGGCCGCCTTCGAGAAGCAGACCAAGGCCAAGGTCAAGTTCGAGGTCCAGCAGTGGAACGGCATCCAGCAGAAGCTGACCACCGCCCTGTCCGAGGAGAACCCGCCGGACGTCTTCGAGATCGGTAACACGCAGACCCCGGCCTACGCCAAGACCGGCGGCCTCGCCGACCTCGCCGACCTGAAGTCCGAGATCGGCGCCGACTGGACCGAGTCCCTGAACGAGTCGTCCATCTACGACGGCAAGCAGTACGCCGCCCCGTGGTACTTCGCCAACCGCGTCGTCCTCTACAACAAGAAGATCTGGGCCGAGGCGGGCATCAAGGACACCCCCAAGACCCGCGACGAGTTCTACGCCGACCTCAAGCAGATCGGCGAGAAGACCGACGCCGAGCCCATCTACCTGCCGGGCCAGAACTGGTACCACTTCGTCGGCCTGACCATCGGTGAGGGCGCCGAGCTGGTCAAGAAGGACGGCGACAAGTACGTCTCCAACCTCGCCGACCCGAAGGTCGCCGCCGCGATGGAGACGTACAAGAAGTTCCAGGCGCTGTCCAAGGCGCCCAAGGACAAGGACGAGGCCACCCCGCAGCAGGGCGAGGTCTTCGGCAAGGGCAACGTCGGCGCCTTCATCGGGATGGGCTGGGAAGCCGGCATCGCGATCGAGGCCAACAAGAAGATCGAGAAGGAGATCGGCTACTTCACCATCCCGGGTGCCACGGCCGACAAGCCCGAGGGCGTCTTCCTCGGCGGCTCCAACCTCGCGGTCGCCGCGGGCAGCGAGAAGCAGGAGCTCGCCAAGGAGTTCCTGAAGATCGCCCTGTCCGACAAGTACGAGGGCGAGCTGGCCAAGCTCAACGGCGTCATCCCGAACAAGGAGTCGCTGCAGACCAACCTCAAGGGCAACGTCGTCGCCGAGGCAGCCGCGCCGGCCGCCGCGGGCGGTGGCACCACGCCGCTGATCCCGGAGTGGGCCGCCGTGGAGAACGCGCCCAACCCGATCAAGACGTACATGACCGCCGTGCTGAACGGTAAGTCCCCGGCCGAGGCCGCCAAGCAGGTCGAGGACGAGTTCAACAAGCGCCTGTCGCAGCAGCAGTAAGCAGCCGCAGTAAGGCGCCGGTGTTCGCGCCGGGGTGGGGGATGCGCATGCCGCCCCCCCGCCCCGGCGACCGCACGCGGGTCTACGTACGTAGGTCGAGAGGCCGAGAAGGCCGAGAAGAGAGATCGCGAGCATGACCGTGCAGACCGAACGGCCGCCCTCCGGCCCGGTGGACGTGACCAAAAGGGATGAGAGCGGGCCCGCCGGACCGCGGCGCCGAGCCGCGTCCCGCGCCGGCGCGCTCACCCCGTACCTCCTGCTGCTGCCGGCCTGCGTGGCCACCGTGCTGCTGCTCGGCTGGCCGCTGCTGAAGGACGTCCTGCTGTCGTTCCAGAACCTCAACATGGCGCAGCTGATCCAGCACGTCACCGAGTGGAACGGCGTCGACAACTACAAGGAGGTCCTCACCGGCGAGGACTTCTGGCGCGTCACCCTGCGCTCGATCCTGTTCACGGCGGTCAACGTCGCCCTGATCATGGTCGCGGGCGCGCTGGTCGGCCTGCTGCTCGCCCGCCTCGGCCGGCGGATGCGGGTCATGCTGATGGTCGGGCTTGTGCTGGCCTGGGCGATGCCCGTGGTCGCCGCGACCACCGTCTACCAGTGGCTGTTCGCGCAGCGCTTCGGCGTCGTCAACTGGGTCCTGGACAAGCTGGGTTGGCACTCCATGGCCGACTACAGCTGGACCAGCAGCCAGATGTCGACCTTCTTCGTGGTCACGGTCCTGATCGTCTGGCAGTCGATCCCGTTCGTCGCGATCAACCTCTACGCGGCCACGACCACCATCCCGAGCGAGCTCTACGAGGCGGCGGCGCTCGACGGGGCGGGCGGCTGGAAGAGCTTCACCACGGTGACGCTCCCGTTCCTGCGGCCCTTCCTCTACGCCACGACCTTCCTGGAGATCATCTGGGTCTTCAAGGCGTTCGTGCAGGTCTTCACCATCAACGGAGGCGGCCCCGACCGGCTCACCGAGATCCTGCCCGTCTACGCCTACATCGAGGGCGTCGGCAACCAGCACTACGGCATGGGCGCCGCGATCGCCGTCCTGACCATCCTGATCCTGCTCGGCCTGACCGCCTACTACCTCAGGATCGTGCTCAAGCGAGAGGAAGAGGAGGCCGGGCTGTGAAGCGCTCGCTCTTCGGCCGCCTGTGGCCCAATGTCACGGCCGTCGTCCTGTTCATCGGCTTCGTCTTCCCCGTGTACTGGATGTTCGCCACGGCCTTCAAGCCGACCGGCGACATCATCTCGGAGGACCCGGTCTGGTTCCCGACCGACATCACCTTCGAGCACTTCAAGCGGGCGACCGGCGTGGACCACTTCTGGACCTACGTCTCCAACTCGCTGATCGTCACGTTCTGCGCGGTCGCCTTCGCCCTGGTCATCGCGCTGGCCGGCTCCTTCGCCCTCGCCCGGATGCGGTTCAAGGGGCGGCGCGGCTTCGTCATCGGCTTCATGCTGGCCCAGATGGCGCCCTGGGAGGTCATGATCATCGCGATGTACATGATCGTGCGCGATGCGTCGATGCTGAACAGCCTCGTGCCGCTGACGGTCTTCTACATGATGATGATCCTCCCCTTCACCATCCTGACGCTGCGCGGCTTCGTCGCCGCGGTGCCCCGGGAGCTGGAGGAGGCCGCGATGGTCGACGGCTGCAGCCGCGCCCAGGCGTTCCGCAAGGTCATCCTGCCGCTGCTGGCCCCGGGCCTGATGTCCACCTCGCTCTTCGGCTTCATCACCGCATGGAATGAATTCCCCCTGGTCCTGGTGCTGAACAAGGAGACCGAGGCACAGACCCTGCCACTGTGGCTGTCCAGCTTCCAGACCGCCTTCGGCAACGACTGGGGCGCGACGATGGCGGCGTCCTCCCTCTTCGCCATCCCGATCCTGATCCTCTTCGTCTTCCTGCAGCGCAGGGCTGTCAGCGGCCTGACGGCCGGCGCCGTGAAGGGATAACGCCACCCGATGACGACAATCGCCAGCGCCACCGATACTTTGACGCGCGATGCCCTGACCGTTCTGCAGCCCGGCTTCACCGGCACCACCGCCCCCGACTGGCTGCTGCGCCGCCTCGGCGAGGGCCTCGCCTCCGTCGGCCTGTTCGGCCGCAACATCGCCTCGCCGGAGCAACTGGCCGCGCTGACGGCCCAGTTGCGTGCCGAGCGCGACGACGTGCTGGTCGCGATCGACGAGGAGGGGGGTGATGTGACGAGGCTGGAGGTGCGCAGCGGCTCCTCCTTCCCCGGCAACCATGCCCTGGGCGCGGTGGACGACGTGGACCTGACGAGGCAGGTGGCGTCCGAACTGGGCCGCCGCCTGGCCGCCTGCGGAGTGAACCTCAACTGGGCCCCGTCGGCGGACGTGAACTCCAACCCCGCCAACCCGGTCATCGGCGTCCGCTCCTTCGGCGCCGACACCGCCCTGGTCGCCCGCCACACCGCGGCCTACGTCACCGGCCTGCAGTCGGCAGGCGTCGCGGCCTGCACGAAACACTTCCCGGGCCACGGCGACACGGCGGTCGACTCCCACCACGCCCTCCCGCGCATCGACGCAGCCCTGGACGTGCTGTCGGACCGCGAACTCTCCCCGTTCCGCGCGGCGATCGCCGCCGGCACGCGGGCGGTGATGAGCGCGCACATCCTCGTCCCCGCCCTGGACCCCGACCACCCGGCGACCCTGTCCCGCCCGGTCCTGACCGACCTGCTGCGCGGCGACCTCGGCTACAGCGGCCTGATCGTCACCGACGGCATGGAGATGCAGGCCATCGCCGCCACCTACGGCATCGAACGCGGCAGTGTCCTCGCCATCGCGGCCGGCGCCGACGCGATCTGCGTGGGCGGCGGCCTGGCGGACGACGAGACGGTACGCCGCCTGCGCGACGCCCTGATCGCGGCGGTCCGCTCCGGCGAACTCCCCGAGGACCGCCTGGCCGAGGCCGCGGAACGGGTACGCGAACTGGCCCGCTGGACAGCGACCACGGCCCAGGCGATCGAGGGCGAGGGACGAACGGACGTGGGCCTCGTCGCAGCCCGCCGCGCCCTGAAACTGACCGGCTCCGCGGACTTCACCCCGCTGACCGACCCGCCGTACGTCGCCGCCTTCACCCCGGTCGCGAACATCGCGGTCGGCGACGAGACCCCGTGGGGCGTGGCGGCGGAACTGAACCGCCTGCTCCCCGGCACCGAGACAGGCACGTACACGGGCGAGGCCGCGGGCCGAGCGGCCCTGGAAGCCTCCGGCGGCCGACGAGTGGTGGCCGTGGTCCGCGACGAACACCGCCACGCCTGGATGGGGGCTGCCCTGGACTACCTCCTGGAATCGCGCCCGGACACGATCGTGGTCGAGATGGGCGTCCCCCAGGCAGTTCCCCGAGGCGCCCTCCACATCGCCACCCACGGCGCGGCCCGCGTGTGCGGCCGGGCGGCGGCGGAGGTCATCGCGGGGGAGTAGCGGTTACGACGCCAAAGGCGCCGGGTTCCATGGAAGGACCCGGCGCCTTTGGCGTCCCTGGGGGCGCGCTGGGCACTGCGCGATCAACCCACCACAACCCGCAGCCCGCAGCCCGCAACAGACCGAACCCGGCAGACGAGACCGCTCCTAAATCCCCTGCCACTCCGGCTTGTTGGCATACGTGTGCCGGAAGTACTCCGCCAGCTTCAACTTGGACGCAGCCCCCTCGTCGACAACAACCGTGGCATGCGGGTGAAGCTGCAGCGCAGAGGCGGGGCACACCGCAGCCACCGGTCCCTCCACAGTCGCGGCAACAGCATCTGCCTTGCCCTCCCCGGTGGCCAGCAACACCAGATGCCGCGCCTCAAGAATCGTGCCGATCCCCTGAGTGATGACGTGATGCGGCACCTGCTCGATGTCCCCGTCGAAGAACCGCGCGTTGTCGACCCGAGTCTGCTCGGTCAGCGTCTTGATCCGCGTCCGCGACGCCAGCGACGAACACGGCTCGTTGAACCCGATGTGTCCGTCCGTCCCGATCCCCAGCAACTGCAGATCGACGCCCCCAGCATCGGCCAGCGCCGCGTCATACGCCTCGCACGCCCCCTGCACGTCCTCGGCCGTACCGTCGGGCCCCATGAACGCGTCCATCCCGATCCCGAGCGGCTCCAGCACCTCGCGCCGCAGCACCGACCGATACGACTCCGGATGCTCGGCGGGCAGCCCCACATACTCGTCCAGCTGCGCGATCCGCGCCCGTGAGACGTCCACGGCACCGGAGCGCATCTTTGCCGCGAGCGCCGCGTAGATGGGCAGCGGCGTCGACCCGGTGGCCACCCCGAGCATGGCGTCGGGCTTGCGCCGGAGCAGCTGCGCCATGGCCTCGGCTATCAGCTCGCCACCCGCCTTGGCGTCCGGAACGATGACAACTTCCACGCTGGGCCTGCCGATCTGAAGAGGGACTCGAAGGGCACCCTGAAGGGGCATGTGGTTTAGACCAATCTAACAGAGCGGGGCTTCGAGTCCCAGGTGAACGGAGGCTCCTTGGGCATTTCGGGAACCCGTCGGGCAAGCGTCATTCCCCGTGGGGGAGTGGAATGGAGACTGTCCGTCCGAAGCGTCAGGCGCCGTGCGCCAGCGACAGGCGCCGTGCGTCGCACGATGAGCGCGAGAGCAGGAAGGGCCCCGCATGACCGCCACGACCCCGTACCCGCCCGACCCCCACGCCCCGCACAGCGAACTCCCTGGCCGGATCATGGCCCGTGAGATGGCCGAACAGCCCGCCGTGCTGCGCCGGATCCTGTCCCAGGGCGCCCCCGCCATCCGCAAGGTCGCCCAGGAGATCGCCGCCCGCGCACCCCGCTTCGTCCTGCTCACCGCCCGCGGCACCTCCGACAACGCCGCGCTCTACGCCAAGTACCTCCTGGAGATCCGCCTCGGCCTGCCCTGCGGCCTGACCTCGATGTCGACGACCACGGCCTACGGTGCCCGCCCCGACCTCACCGACGTCCTCGTCGTCACCGTCAGTCAGTCCGGCGGCTCCCCGGACCTCGTCGCCTCGACCCGGGCCGCCCGCGAGGCCGGCGCGATCACCCTCGCGGTGACCAACAACCCCGACTCACCCCTGGCCGGCGTCTCCGAGTACCACCTCGACATCATGGCCGGACCGGAGAGGGCCCTGCCCGCGACCAAGACCTATACGGCCTCCCTTCTCGCCTTGTACCTCTTCGTCGAAGGCCTGCGCGGCGGCGACGGCGCCCCCGCCAAGGTGTTGCCGGACCTCGCCGGGCAACTGCTCGCCCGGCAGGACGAGGTCCGCGCCCTCGCCGCCCGCTACCGCTTCGCCGAACGCATGGTGATCACCTCCCGCGGCTACGGCTATCCCACGGCCAAGGAGGCCGCCCTCAAGCTGATGGAGACCAGCTACATCCCGGCCCTCGCCTACTCCGGCGCCGACCTCCTGCACGGCCCGCTCGCCATGGTCGACAACGTCTCCCCGGTCATCGCGGTCGTCACCGACGGCAAGGGGGGCGAGGCCCTCCAACCCGTACTCGACCGGCTGCGCGGCCGCGGCGCCGACCTGGTCGTCATCGGCGCCCGGCACCAGGTCGAGCAGGCCTCGGCCGGCTTTGTCCTGCCCACCGAGGACGTGGCCGAGGAGGTCCAGCCGATCCTGGAGATCCTCCCGCTCCAGCTCCTGGCTTACGAGGTCACCATCGCCCGCGGCCAGGATCCGGACGCGCCCCGCGCTCTGGCGAAGGTGACGGAGACGCGCTGAGCCCGGGCCTCCCGAGGACCTGAACCCGGGGCGCTCCAAGAGATGTCGCTACGTCAGCGAGCCCCCCGTCGCGTCCACCCAGCTCCCCGTCACCCACCGCCCCGCATCCGAAGCCAGGAAGGCCACCACGTCGGCGACGTCGGCCGTCTCGCCCACCCGGCCGAGCGCCGAATATGCGGCGGCCTGTGCCCACCCGTCCTCGGTGCCGTGCAGGAGCTCGGCGGTGTTGTCCGTGTCGATGATCCCCGGCGCCACCGAGTTCACCGTGATTCCGCGCGTGCCCAGCACCTTGGACAGGTCACGCGTGAAGACGTCGAGCGCCCCCTTGGTCATGGCGTACGCCATCAGGTCCGGCATCGCCGCGGTGCGCGCCAGCCCCGAGGAGATGTTGATGACCCGGCCACCGTCCCGCAGTCGGCCGAGGCCGTGCTTGACGATGAAGTGGGGCGCCTTCACGTTCACCGCGAAGACCCTGTCGTACTCCTCCTCGTCTATCTGCCCGAGCGCCGACGACGTGCCGATCCCCGCGTTGTTGACCAGGACGTCCACCCCGTCCGCGTTTTGGTCGAACTCCTCCCACAGCGCCTGCGCATCGCCCGGCTGCCCCAGCTCGACGCCGATCGTGAACGCCGAGCCGCCCGCCGCCTCGATCGCGGCGACCGTCTCCTTCGCCGCCGCCTCGTTCCTGCCGTAGTGCACGCCGACCCGTGCGCCGTCGCGCCCCAGCCGTTCGGCGATCCCTCGCCCGATCCCCCTGCTCGCCCCCGTGACCAGAGCCGTCCTGCCCGCAAGCGCACCCATGCCGGCGCCCCCTTCACATTTCTCTAGTGGTCGCTACAAAAATGACCGTAGATCACCCGGCCGACATTTGTCTAGCGCCCGCTATAAAATGCACCCCATGGTGAGCAACAAGGTGAGCAACAAGGAGGGCGAGGAGGCCGGGGCGAAGGCCCGTCCGGCGACCAAACCCCGCGGCCGCCCACGCTCCTTCGACCGCGAGACCGCGCTGGAGAAGGCGATCCTCGCGTTCTGGGAGCACGGCTACGAGGCGACCTCCGTCTCCGATCTCACGCGCGTCATGGACATCGGTGCCCCCAGCCTGTACTCCGCCTTCGGTGACAAGCAGTCGCTCTTCGAGGAGGTCGTCCGCGAGTACGGCGTGCGGTACGGCTCCTTCGCGGATCGTGCTCTCGCCGAGGAGCCCACCGCTCGCGCCGCCGTGGCACGGATGCTGCGCGAGGCCGCCACGGAGTACACCGATCCGGCCCATCCGCACGGCTGTCTCGTCGTCCATGCGGCGACCAACTGCTCGACGCCCGAGGTTGAGGAGTCGCTGCGGGGGCGGCGCAACGCCAACATCGCAGCCATCCGCAGCCGTATAGAAGCGGACGTCGCCACAGGCGCCCTCCCGCCCGACACCGACGCCGCCGCCCTCGCCCGGCACACCGGCGCGATGATCCAGGGCATGTCACAACAGGCGCGCGACGGGGCGAGCCGGGAGGAACTGGAGGCGCTCGCGGAAATTGCCATGGCCAACTGGCCCCGCACATGAACCCACACGGGTTAGGCTGCGTGGTGGATGCCAGGGCGTCCTACTAGTTCTCCAGCTGGTTCGGAGCCCGCGAAGAAGCGTCAACAACAAACAGGCTCCAACGCATGGACACACCGGAGTGGTCTAGTCCACAATGCGAAGGAGTGCGTAGGAGAAGAACGCACCGACTTCCGTCTTCCCCGCACAGGAAGGCGGACCGAGGAACCGGAGCTCTCTGCCCTGACTGCACCGGATCCTCATCCTTCGGCCGACCGGGACCGCACACCCCACGGCCGATGTTGCTCCGGGCTGCGGTGCCGGGAGGGTTGAGGGTCCCTCCCAGGCGCCGCGGCCCGCGGGTGTTTTCGACCCTCGCAGGCCCTTGAAGTGGCTGGTTTCGAGTCATGTCCGTACCGCCAGGTACGCTCGGCCACGTGCCCTCCATGAACGAACTCGTACGCCAGCACACGGCCCTCGACGACTCCGACCTCGAGTGGCTCCACCTGCTGGTCTCGGAGTGGCAGCTGCTCTCCGACCTCTCCTTCGCCGACCTCGTCCTGTGGGTCCCCACCAGCGACGGCACCCGCTATGTCTCCGTCGCGCAGATGCGGCCCAACACCGGCCCCACCTCGTACCAGGACGACATGGTCGGCCACCTCGTCCCGCGCGGCCGCCGCCCCATGCTGGACGCCGCCCTCGACGAGGGCCGGATCGTGCGGGAGGGCGACCCCGAGTGGCGCGAGGAGGTGCCGGTCCGCGTCGAGTCGATTCCCGTACGACGGGAAGGGCGCGTCCTGGGTGTCATCGCGCGCAACACCAACCTCCTGACCGTGCGCACCCCCAGCCGCCTGGAGCTGACGTATCTCCAAAGCGCCTCGGATCTCGCGCAGATGATCGCAGCCGGCGCGTTCCCGTTCGCCAACCAGCAGGTCGACATGGACGCCTCGCCGCGTGTCGGCGACGGCCTGATCCGCGTCGACGCCGACGGCATCGTCCAGTACGCCTCGCCGAACGCGCTGTCCGCCTACCACCGCCTCGGCCTCGCCTCCGACCTCGTCGGCCACCACCTGGGCAAGACCACCGCCGAACTCGCCCCGACGCACGGCCCCGTGGACGAGGCGCTGGCCAAGGTCGCCAGCGGATGGGCGCCCCGCGAGTTCGAGATCGAGTCGGGCGACGGCGTCATCCAGTTCCGGGCGATCCCCCTCAAGCCCAAGGGAACCCGCATCGGTTCACTCGTCCTGCTCCGGGACGTCACCGAACTGCGCCGCCGCGAACGCGAGTTGATCACCAAGGACGCGACCATCCGGGAGATCCACCACCGGGTGAAGAACAACCTCCAGACGGTGGCCGCCCTGCTCCGCCTCCAGGCCCGGCGCATCGAGTCCGACCGCGGCCGCGAAGCCCTCGAAGAGGCGGTACGACGGGTCGGCTCGATCGCGATCGTGCACGAGACGCTCTCCCAGAACCTCGACGAGCGCGTGGAGTTCGACGAGATCGCCGACCGGGTGCTGGCGATGGTCGCCGAGATCTCGCCCGGCAAGGTCGCCGGCCGACGCACCGGCCGCTTCGGCATCCTGGACGCCGAGGTCGCCACCCCGCTGTCGATGGTCCTGACCGAGATCCTGCAGAACGCCCTGGAGCACGGCTTCCGCGAGGGCGACACCGGCACCGTCGAGGTCTCGGCCGTGCGCGGGGGTACGACGAAGCAGGCCCGCCTCCTGGTCACCGTTCAGGACGACGGGGTGGGTCTGCCCGAGGGCTTCGACCCGCACACCGCGGGCAACCTCGGCCTGCAGATCGTACGGACGCTGGTGGAGGGCGAGTTGGGCGGCACGTTCGACATGGTCCCGGCGCCGGAGCGGGGGACTCGGGTGATCCTCGACATCCCGGTCCGGGCACCCAAGTAGTTCACGCGCCCGCCGCACTCCCGCACAGGGGCGCCGCACACAGCAAAGAGCCCCGGACCATGTGGTCCAGGGCTAGTGCTCGTTGCTGCTCTGCAATCGCTAAGCGCATCGGGGGTACTGCGCGCTGCGGCTCGGGGGCGGGAGATGCGTACTCGCTGTACGCGCCGCCAAGCTCAGGCTGTTTGCGGGGCGGGTGTTGTCAGGCGGAGGCCTGACGGGCCCGGTTGCGGGCGGCACGGCGCTTCATGGCGCGACGCTCGTCCTCGCTGAGACCACCCCAGACGCCGGAGTCCTGGCCGGACTCGAGCGCCCACTGCAGACACTGATCCATAACGGGGCAGCGACGGCAGACGGCCTTGGCTTCCTCGATCTGCAGCAGCGCAGGACCGGTGTTGCCGATGGGGAAGAAGAGCTCGGGGTCTTCCTCGCGGCAAACGGCGTTGTGACGCCAGTCCATGGCTGCTACCTCTCCTTGTGTATTACGTGCAAGTTGCTTGTGAATGTGAACGCTTTCACGAATCCCTCAACAAGTGAAGGGCCGACCGCCAGGTTCCCTGGCGAGGTCCTGTGATTTGAAGAGGGGTTCCGGTGATCTGTGGAGCCGGTGTTGCGGGCTGTCCCGATCGCCACGTAGAGACTCGCAAACCTCAGCGGCGGATACAACCCCTTCCGGAAAGTTTTTTTTGATTCCTCGGTGTCGACTAGGTCACAGCCGTACTTCCATGGGGTGGATCCTGGCCTAAACGTTCGAGTGAAAGGACTTTAGCCCGTTCCGCTCACACAATCACACGCAGTGCACGGCGTACGCCTGTGAACGTCACGCTCGTACGCAGCCCGAGATGGTCGCCGTCCATCTGAAGGGGCAAGGGGACCTTCGAATGCAAGGTGAACTGGTCCAGGTCGTGGAGTGTGACGGCATGCCTGCCATGGGCTCCGCGCTCGGGGGACGAAGTGAGCAACTGCGTGGCATACCGGGCAACCGCGACCGTGGACATGCGGCTGAGACCGAGTACATCGAGCCCCGTATCGAACGAGGCCTTAGGTGCCGCGTACACCGGACGATTGCCCAGATACGTCCACGGAGCGGTGTTGCAGATTATGGACAGCACCAAATCGGTCACCGGGTCCTCGCCCGGGCGGTCCAAAGTGATCGTGCCGTGCCGGCGGTGGGGTTCGCCCAGGAACTGGCGCATGGCCTGGCGGAGGTAAAGCGCGTGTGTGGATTTCCTGCCGCGTTCACGCTGCTGCTCCACGCGGCCCACCACACCCGCGTCGAAGCCGAGCCCCGCGTTGAAGAGGAACCAGCGGGACGGGACGCCTTCGTCCTCCGTGCCCGGGGTGCCGGAGGTCAGGCCGAGCCCGACCGTACGTTCGCTGCCGTCGCGCAGGGCGTCCAGGAGGGCGCCGGTTGCTTCCACGGGGTCGTTCGGCAGGCCCAGTGCGCGGGCGAAGACATTGGTGGAGCCGCCGGGGACCACGGCCAGGCCGGGGAGATGCCCAGGGTTCGGGCCGGCGTGCAGGAGGCCGTTGACGACCTCGTTCACGGTGCCGTCGCCGCCGAGGGCCACGACCAGGTCGACGTCGTCGCTCTCCGCCGCCTGCCGGCCCAGGTCGCGTGCGTGTCCGCGGTACTCGGTGGTGACCGCCTCGATCTTCATCTCGCTGGCGAGCGCATGGATCAGGACATCGCGCGTACGTGCGCTTGTGGTGGTTGCTGCCGGATTGACCACGAGAAGTGCACGCATGAGTTGCAGCGTACCTACTGGGGGGTACCGGGCACAGGGCGAGGTAGGGATCAAGTAAGACATCGGGCGTGAGTCTCGACACGGGGGACTCCGTCGGTTTGGGCCGGGTGTACGGATGCCGCCCGCTGCGAGGTCGGCCGGCGTCGGCGCGGGCCCTGGGGGCTGCCGCCCCCAGACCCCCGCTTCGGCCCTGAACGGGCCTCGTCCTCAAGCGCCGGACGGGCTGAAATGCCTGGGTCGGCGTCCAGAAGGGCAGCCGCGGACGAGCTGAAGTGCCTGGGTCGGCGTCCAGAAGCGCAGCCCCGGATGGGCTGAAGTGCCTGGACCGGCGTTGAGATGCGAAGCCCCCTGCGGCTGCCGAGGGCGATGTCGCAGAGGGCTACCCTTCAGGGGTGACCAAGGAGCAGACCCCCACCACCCCGGAAACCGCCGGTCCGCGCCCGCGGCGGCTGACGTATGCGGCGGTGCTCACCGCGCTGGAAGGGCTGGGGCTCGCCGTCGGGGGTGTCTGGGTGCTCGTGCTGGGGCTCGCCGGGGATCCGGACGACCGGCAGCAGGCCGTCACCCTCGGCGTGACGCTGATCGTGCTCGCTCTGCTGCCGCTGCTCGCCGCGCGGGGCCTGTTCGCTCAGCGCAGCTGGAGCCGTGGGCCGTCCGTCATCACGCAGATTCTGGCCCTGCCGGTGGCGTACAGCCTGCTCCAGGCCGACAGCATCGCGATTCCGGCGGGCATCGCGATCGCCGCGGCCGCGATCGCCACGCTCGTGCTCCTGATCAACCAGGAGACGACGCAGGCCCTCGGAATCCGGGGGCCCGGCAACGCACCGGATCAGAAGTAGCGCTCAGGCCTGACGTACTCAGGCCTGACCGTCACTCCTCCACCAGCAGCTTCTCCCGCAGCTGCGCCAGCGTGCGCGCCAGCAGCCGGGACACGTGCATCTGGGAGATCCCGACCTCCTGCGCGATCTGCGACTGGGTCATGTTGCCGAAGAAGCGCAGCAGCAGGATCCGCTTCTCCCGGGGCGGGAGGTCCTCCA
This sequence comes from Streptomyces cyaneus, assembly GCF_004028635.1. Lineage (GTDB taxonomy): Bacteria > Actinomycetota > Actinomycetes > Streptomycetales > Streptomycetaceae > Streptomyces > Streptomyces cyaneus. The sequence goes on from NZ_RQJW01000009.1 coordinate 174,524, forward strand.
GCAGCGGCTTGAGCGACTCGCGGTACTCGACGCCCTCCAGGGCCTCGTCCTCCGCGCCCAGCGTGTCCGCGACCGCAGGGGACTCGTCGTCCGTGTCGGGGACGTCCAGGGACAGCGTGGAGTACGCGTTGGCGGACTCCAGGCCCTCCAGGACCTCCTCCTCCGAGATCGCCAGTTTCTCGGCGAGCTCGTGGACCGTGGGGGAGCGGCCGTGCTGCTGCGAGAGCTCCGCGGTCGCCGTGGTGAGCGCGAGGCGCAGCTCCTGCAGGCGCCGAGGCACCCGCACCGCCCAGCCCTTGTCGCGGAAGTGCCGCTTGATCTCGCCGACCACCGTCGGGGTCGCGTAGGTCGAGAACTCGACGCCGCGCTCCGGGTCGAAGCGGTCGACCGACTTGATCAGGCCGATGGTGGCGACCTGGGTGAGGTCGTCCAGCGGCTCGCCGCGGTTGCGGAAGCGGCGCGCGAGGTGCTCGACCAGCGGCAGGTGCATACGGACCAGCCTGTTGCGCAGCTCCGCGTACTCGGGGCTGCCGTCCTTCAGCTTGCGCAGCTCGACGAACATGGCGCGCGCCCCGCTGCGGTCCTGAGGGTCGTGCTGGGTGGCCTGCGCAGTGTGCGCGCCCATCGCCACGTCCTCGGCGTTTCGCTCGTGCTCGCTCATCGTCCCGCCCGTTGCCCTCTCCCGAGGCCTCGCCTCCACACGGACTGGGGAGACCCCGATCCGTCCGCCCGGAGGCGCGCTCTGCACGGCACCCTCGTCATCCCGTCCGTCGTCCAGGGAGCCGGCCTCCACGGAGTCGTCCTCCGGGTGTGGCCGGGCCTGCTCGGGGATGCCGTCGATGCCGCCCACCACGCGTCGGGAACCGCTCGGACCGCTCGGGCCCACCCCCAGGCTCTCGGCTCCGTCCGAGCAGGGGGGAGTGCCGTCCGGCAGCTCCCGTGTGCCGCGCTCTTCGTCCCGCACCGGCCCGTCCCCGTTCCTCACGCCGGCCCGGGTCCCGCGCCGCGCTGTTTGTAGAGGCTGATCGAAACGGTTTTGTCCTCGTCCACGGCGGAGGAGACCTTGCCCGCGAGGGCGGACAGCACGGTCCAGGCGAAGGTGTCCCTGGAGGGGGCGTGGCCGTCCGTGGTCGGGGCCGAGACGGTGACCTCGAGTGAGTCGTCGACGAGCCGGAACACGCAGCTGAGCACCGAGCCGGGCACGGCCTGCTGGAGCAGGATCGCGCACGCCTCGTCCACCGCGATGCGGAGATCCTCGATCTCGTCGAGGGTGAAGTCCAAACGGGCCGCGAGGCCGGCAGTCGCCGTACGCAGCACCGACAGGTAGGCACCCGCGGCCGGCAGCCGGACTTCCACGAAGTCCTGGGTCGCGGGCTCGCCTGCGATCTGGGACACCCTCACCTCCAAGGTGGTACAAGCTTCTCGGGGCCGAGGGTTGCCCCCCGGGGTAACGCGATGTGTGGTTCAGCGGTGACGCTATCGCGCTCTGAACTTTCCTGTCCCCAGGACCCCAACCCCTTGCCGTCACTCACAGTAAACCTGTGGATACGCTCCGTGTCTAGGGGTCTGCGGCTCCAATTGGGAAGAGCGCGCGCCGGGTTGACGTACCCAGACGTCAGACGGTCGAACCGTCCGGATCCAGGGTCACACGAGTACGTGGTCCACGAAGCACCAACGCCATTCCTCGCCCGGCTCGAAGGTCCGCATCACCGGGTGACCGGACTCCTTGTGGTGTTCTGTCGCATGCCTCCCCGGCGAGGAATCGCAGCAGCCGACATGCCCGCAGCTGAGACAGAGCCGCAGTTGTACGGGGTGCATGCCTTCCGCCAGACACTCCGGACACGTCTCGTTCAGCGCCACGGGTTCCGGGTGCGGCAGCGCGTCGGCGTGCGTGCACTGTTTCATGATTGCCAGGTTACGACGGCCGCGAGGATGGCCGCGCGGAAAAACGAGGGCGGGCGTACGGCGATGATCAAGTGCGGTCCACGACGAGGGATCGAGGGCGGGCGCAGACCATGAGCGAGCGCGGGCGAAGGACGACGGCGCCCGGGTGCGGGCGGACGGCGAGGGGCCTGGGCCACCGTGGCACGGTGCACCGTGCCATGCTGCACGCGCGCGTGGGCGCCGGGACGGACGAGGGCGGGCGAGACGCATGGACGTGATGCCGCTGCTGTTGCTGGTGGCGGGCAGTGCCGCGGTGGCCGCGGGCGCCCGGCGGTCCCCCGTGCCGGCGCCGCTGCTGCTCGTCGCCGCCGGGCTCGCGGTGTCGTACGTGCCGGGCGTGCCCGAGTACACCCTCGACCCGCACATCGTCCTGCCGCTGGTGCTGCCCCCGCTGCTGCACACCGCGGCGACGGACAGCTCGTATCTCGATCTGCGGGCGCAGATGCGGCCCGTGATGCTGCTGTCGGTGGGATACGTGCTCTTCGCGACCTTCACGGTCGGCTGGGCCGCGTATCTCGTCGTGCCGGACCTGCCGCTGACCGCGGCGCTGGTGCTGGGCGCGGTGGTGGCGCCGCCGGACGCGGTCGCGGCGACGGCGGTCGCGCGCCGGGTTGGGCTGCCGTCCCGGATCACCACGATCCTGCAGGGCGAGTCCCTGGTGAACGACGCCACCGCGATCACCGCCTACCGCGTCGCGCTCGCGGCCGCCGTCGGAGAGGGCGCCACCTGGGCCGGCGGCATCGGCGAGTTCCTGCTCGCGGCGCTCGGCGGCATCGGCATGGGGCTGGTGCTGATGGTGCCGATCCACTGGCTGCGCACGCACCTGAAGGAAGCGCTGCTGCAGAACACGCTCTCGCTGCTGATCCCGTTCGTCGCGTACGCGGCCGCCGAACAGGTGCACGCCTCCGGGGTGCTGGCGGTCGTGGTGGTCGCGCTCTTCCTGGGGCACCGCGCGTGGGAGGTCGACTTCGCCACCCGGCTCCAGGAGGAGGCGGTGTGGAAGATGGTCGCGTTCGTGCTGGAGTCGGCGGTGTTCGCGCTCATCGGACTGCAGCTTCCGGTGGTCCTCAAGGGCCTCGGGGAGTACGAGGGCGGACGTGCCGCCTGGTACGCGGTCGCCGTCTTCGTCGTGGTCGTCGTCTCGCGGTTCGTGTGGGTGTATCCGGCGACCTTCCTGCCCCGCATGCTGTCGGCGCGGATCCGGGAGCGTGAGGACAACCCGACCTGGAAGGGGCCGTTCATCATCTCGTGGGCCGGGATGCGGGGCGTGGTCTCGCTGGCCATCGCCTTCTCGATCCCGCTCACGGTGCACGGCGGCGAGGACTTCCCCGAGCGCAACCTCATCCTCTTCCTGACCTTCACGACGGTCATCGGCACGCTGGTCGTCCAGGGCGTCACGCTGCCGCCACTGATCCGCCTGCTGAAACTCCCCGGCCGCGACGCACAGGCCGAGACCCTCGCCGAGGCGAACGCCCAGGCGCAGGCCTCCCGCGCCGCCGAGCAACGCCTGGAGGAACTCCTCTCCGACGAACGCAACGCCCTCCCGGACCCACTGGCCGATCGCCTGCGAGCCGTCCTGGAACGGCGCCGCAACTCCGTCTGGGAACGCCTGGGCCAGGCCAACCCGGTCACCGGCGAGTCCGTCGACGACACCTACCGACGCCTGTCCCGCGAGGTGATCGGCATCGAGCGCACGGTGTTCGTGAAGCTGCGGGACGGTCGCTATATCGACGACGAGATGCTGCGGACGCTGCTGCGCAGACTGGACCTGGAGGAGGCGGCGGCCTACCGGGAGGCGGGGTGAGCGACCGACCCGGGGTACGTCGTGCGCAGTTCCCTACCCGCGTGCGCCTCTGACGGTGGATCATAGAAGGGACGCGATCGGTACTGGGTGACTCGGGGGGCTCGATGGCCGGCACCTCACAGCGGTTCTTCATCAGTTACGCGGGGGCCGACCGGCTGTGGGCCGAGTGGGTGGGGTGGCACCTCGAGCGGGATGGTCACCTTGTCGAGCTCGACGTGTGGGACTGGCGGACCGGGGACGACTTCGTCCAGCGGATGGACGACGGGCTGGAGAAGGCGGATGCCGTCGTGGCTCTGTTCTCCAAGTCGTACTTCGAGGACGGGCGTTGGACCCAGGAGGAGCGGTCCGCGGTCGTCGCCCGCCGGGACCGGGTCCTTCCGCTCGCGGTGGAACCCCTGAGCAACCACGAGGTCGATCCCATGTTCGCCGCGAAGGTGCGGATGAACCTGCACGGCCTGGACGAGGCCGCAGCCATCGAGGCACTGCGGGCCGCGGTGAGCGGGGCCGGGCGGCCGACCGAGCGTCCGGCATTTCCGGGGAGCCCTGCCGAGGCGCCGGACGGATCTGCCGGGCCCGCGGTGCCCGAGGGGCCCAGACCGGCGCTGCCGGGCGATACCGGCGAGCCCGAGGTGTGGAACGTACGCCGCCGCAACCGCGACTTCTCCGGGCGCGAGGCCCAGATGGTCCAGCTCCGAGACGGTCTGCTCAGCGGGCGGCAGTCCGTCGTGTACGCGCTGCACGGGATGGGCGGGATCGGCAAGACGCAGATCGCCGTGGAGTACGCCCATCGGTTCGCCAGCCAGTACGACCTGGTGTGGTGGATCGACGCGGAGCAGAGCGACCAGATCCCGATCCACTACACGGAGCTGGCTGACCGGATCGGCGTGGCTCTCGCCGAAGCCGGTGCCGAACACAATGCCCGGATGCTGCTGCAGCACCTGCGCACCCGGCCCCGGTGGCTGATCATCCTCGACAACGCGGAGGACCCCGACCAGATCGAGCCGTGGCTGCCCGAGGGCCCCGGACACGTCCTGATCACCTCACGCAACCCCAACTGGCGCCGCCTGGCCCACCCGACGGCACTCGACGTGTTCTCGCGGGCCGACTCGCTCGCGTACCTCAGGACCCGGATCCCGGGCATCCCCGAGGCACAGGCGGACACGCTCGCGCAGGACCTCGGTGACCTACCGCTGGCGCTCGCCCAGGCCGCGGGCATGATCGAGACCGGCACGCCCGTCGACCACTATCGACGGCTCCTGAACGACAGCACGAGCCGCATCCTGCGCGAGGGCGACGTCCCCGACTATCCGGTGCCGCTTGCCGCTGCGGTGGGCATCGCCGTCGAGGGCCTCGACGCCAGGCACCCCGACGCGACGGCGCTGCTCCGGATCGCGGCGTTCCTCGGGCCTGAGCCGATTCCCACCGAGTGGTTGGTGAACGCGCGGCCGCGGTTGTCCACGATCCCGGGAGATCCCCACGACCCGCTGTGGACGAGGGCCGCGCTCGAACCGCTGCGCCGTTATGGCCTCGCCCGGATCGACGGAGAGGCCCTGCAGCTGCATCGCCTGACCCAGGCCGTCCTGCGTGACCAGGTCGACCCGGCGCAGGCCGAGGCGATCCACGACGACGCGGCGGCCGTTCTGGCAGCCGTCGAGCCGGGGGATCCCGAACCGCCGGCCAACTGGCCGATCTGGGCGAACCTGACTTCGCACCTCTGGTCGCAGCACCTCGACGTCACCCGCCGGCCCGAGCTGCGCCCGGTGCTCCGCAACGCGGTGAACTTCCTGATCCGCAGCGCCCAGCCGCGGACCGCCGCCGAGCTCGCCGCCACCCTGCGAGAGGCGTGGACCGCGGAGTCGGGCCCTGACCATCCCGACGTGCTGACCTGCACGCAGTACCTCGGCCACGCGACATCGGACCTCGGCGACATCCGGGCTGCCCGACCGATCATCGAGGACGCCTTCGTACGTCGCCGCCGGATGCTGGGGGACGACGACCCCGACACGCTGCAGTCCGCCAACGACTTCGCCGCGATTCTCTCCGCCCTGGGTGAGTTTCAGGAGGCACTGCGCATCGACGAGGACACCTTGACCCGTCGACGCCGCGTCCTCGGCGAGGAGCACCCCAAGACCCTTCAGTCCGCAGGTAACTTGGGCGCAGCGCTCACCGCACTGGGTGAGTACGTCGCGGCACGCGGCACGCATGAGGGCACCCTCGCCCGCCGCCGACGGGTACTGGGCGACGGCCATCCGGACACGCTCCGGTCCACCTTGGGTCTCGCCGAATCCCTGCGCCTGCTCGGCGACGTGACCGAGGCTCGACGGCTGCAGGAGGAGACTCAGGCCCGATGCCGGAGCACGCTCGGCGACGACCACCCGCTGACCCTCAACGCTGTTCAGGGCCTTGCCGCCACCCTGAACGACATGGGCGAATACGGCAAGGTTCGGAGCATGCTCGAGGACGTCATCGCCCGGCGTCGCCGTGTCTCCGGCGCTGATCACCCCCAAGCCGTCAAGGCCGCGTATGGCCTCGCCCATGCCCTGAACGCGCTGTGTGAACACGAAGAGGCCCGCCGCCTGCTCGCGGACGTCCTTGCCTGGGAGCGTCGCGTTCTGGGGCCGGATCACCCCGACACCCTGAAGTCCGCGCACGCTCTCTCCGCCGCCCTGGACGGGCTGGGTGACCACGCAGAAAGCCGTCGCCTGCTCGAGGACACGATCGCCCGGCGCCGCCGCGTCCTCGGTGAGGACCACCAGGAGACCCTCATATCGACTCACAACCTCGGCGTGACGATGTGCAATCTGCGCTCCCTCGCGGCGGGCGCGAAGTTGCTGGAAGACGTACGCGCCCGTCAGCGCCGAACTCTCGGCGACGGCCATGAGGACACCCAGGCCACCACCCGATCCCTCGCAGCGGCCTACCGGCAGATGGGGCTGCACCGCAAGGCGCAGAAACTGACGCCGAAGAAATCCACGAAGCGTGGCTTCGGCAGAAAGTCCCGCTGATCACCCGCCGAACGGCGCCCCGGTCACCACGGCAACCACCACGGCCCCCGCCCCGAACGCCCCTTCCTCCGCCAACGTCACGAGCCCATACAGCAATTTGGCGACATAGAGACGTTCCACCGGTACCCCATGCCGTTCCTCGAAGTCCTCGGCGAAGGCGTCGAGCGCGGGTGTCGTGCGGGCGTATCCGCCGAAGTGGAACCGCTCGTCCAGCCGCCAGTCACCGCGCGGCCCGCCGAACGCCTCGGTCTGCAGCCCTCGTACGTCATCGGCAAGGAAGGCCCCCTTGAGGACGGGGATGCCGAGGGCCTGCTGGCCGGGGTCGAGCCCGGCGGCGAGGCCGGCCAGTGTTCCGCCCGTGCCGCACGCGATCGCGACGACGTCGGCCTGCCCGCGCAGCTCCTCGCCGAGGGCCCGACACCCCCGTACGGCAAGGGCGTTGCTGCCGCCTTCCGGGACGACGTACGCCTCCTCCGCTCCCGCCGCGCGCAGGATGGCCGCCTGCGTTTCCGGGTCGGTCTTGCGGCGGTACGTCGATCTGTCGACGAAATGCAGCCGCATACCGTCGGCCACGCATCGCGCGAGCGACGGATTCAGTGGCCGTTCGGCCAGTTCCTGACCGCGCACCACGCCGACCGTGGGCAGGCCGAGGAGCCGGCCGGCGGCGGCGGTGGCGCGCAGGTGGTTGGAGTAGGCGCCGCCGAAGGTGACGATCGGGCGACCGGCCGCGGCCGTCAGGTTCGGCGCGAGCTTGCGCCATTTGTTGCCGATCAGCTCAGGGTGGATCAGGTCGTCGCGCTTGAGGAGCAGACGGATGCCACGACGCGTGAACCGCTCGTCGGCCGCCTCCTGCAAGGGGGAGGGGAGCCGAGGGTGGAGGGCGGTGGGGTCGGGGCTGGTCACCTGGCCATTGTCGCCCGGGCCCCACGGGTTGGGCACGGCAGCCCTGTCTGCGATGCTCCCGCACCCGCACTGCCCCGGTTGCTTCCGCACCCGTCCGTAACTCGTCCTACTTCAGCCGCTCCCGGATCCGCTCCCGCATCCAGGCCATCGTGAACCCCCGCGGATCCACCTTCCCCGGCTGCCACTCCAGATGCCCGATCACCGACCGCTCCGTCCAGCCGTGATGGCGGCAGATGGCCGCCGAGACCCGCTCGATCGCGTCCAGTTGGGGCTCCGGCCACGGGTCCTGTCCGTCACCCAGGTTCTCGCACTCGAAGCCGTAGAAGTGGCGGTTGCCATCGGTGTTGGCCTCGTTGTCGGGAGGCAGGGCCTTCTCCGCGATGACCGCGCGCAGTACGTCGTCGTCGCCGAGGCCGGCGTGGTTGGCGCGGCCGTAGCCGACGAGGTGGACCCTGCCGTCCTTGGTGATGACGCCGTGGCACAGCGGGCCCGGCAGCCCTTCGTAGCCGTTGCGGCAGAGTTCCACCGTGTGTGCGCTGCCCTCGGTGACCGTGTGGTGGATCATCACGCCGTGGACGGGGCCCCACGGACCGACGTGGTTGCGGTTGTGGTGCTCCCAGTCGCCGACCTCGACGACCGTGGCGCCCTCCGCCCGAAGTCTCTCCAGGAATCTGCTCGCGGACATGGGTGAGGCCATGACCGCCTCCTTCGTGCCGTGCGTCGGCCGCCGTGCGCGGCCGCCTCGTATCGGTGACTTACCGAAAACGGGCAGACGGGACTCCTCGAGTCGTACGGTGTGCGAGTCATTTCGGACAATCGCCGTGGCACGGATGGGACGGGCACCGTGCTTCCACGGGTGGACAAGAGCCCTCTATTTGCCCAGTCAGCCGTGATCCATTCCCGCTCTTTCGTGTAATAGCACCAGCACACTCCGCGATGGAAGGCTCGGTCGTGCAGATCGCGATGCGTGGCGCCAGATCGGCGTCGGGGCATGACCGGGAGGGCAGTTCCTTATGTCGGTAGGCGAAGAGGTCCGCACTGAGCAGGACAAGCCGCAGCAGAGTCTCGGCACGGCGGCGGCGCGGAACCTGGCCACCACGACCAAGTCCGCACCCCAGATGCAGGAGATCAGCTCCCGCTGGCTGCTGCGCACGCTGCCATGGGTGAATGTGCAGGGCGGCACGTACCGGGTGAACCGGCGCCTGACGTACGCCGTGGGGGACGGCCGGATCACGTTCGTGAAGACCGGCGACCGGGTCGAGGTCATCCCCGCCGAGCTGCGCGAACTGCCCGCCCTGCGCTCGTACGAGGACGAGGACGTGCTGTCGGAGCTCGCCCAGCGCTGCCAACAGCGGGAATTCGCGGCGGGGAACCTGATCACCTCGTTCGGCAGTCGTACCGACGAGGTGTATCTGCTGGCGCACGGCAGGGTGGAGAAGCTCGGCAGCGGACCGTACGGGGAGGACGAGTCCCTGGGCGTCCTCGCCGACGGGGCCTACCTCGGCGAGCAGGCGCTGATCGACCCCGACACGATCTGGGAGTACACGGTCCGCGCGGTCACCGCGTGCACGGTGCTCGCTCTGCGCCGCCAGGACTTCGAGCAGGTCGCGGAGCGCTCCGACTCCCTGCGCGAGCACCTCGAACAGCTACGGGCGGCCCCCGAGCAGCGCACCAACAAATACGGCGAGAAGGAGATCGACCTCGCCGCCGGCCACAGCGGCGAGCCCGACATCCCGCACACCTTCGTCGACTACGAGGCCAGGCCCCGTGAGTACGAACTGAGCGTCGCCCAGACCGTGCTGCGCATCCACACGCGCGTGGCCGACCTCTACAACCAGCCGATGAACCAGACCGAACAGCAGCTCCGGCTGACCGTGGAGGCCCTGAAGGAGCGCCAGGAGCACGAGCTCATCAACAACCGCGAGTTCGGGCTGCTCAACAACTGCGAATACGACCAGCGGCTCCAGCCGCACGACGGCGTGCCCAGCCCCGACGACATGGACGAGCTGCTCTGCCGGCGGCGCGGCACCAAGCTCTTCCTCGCCCACCCGCGCGCGATCTCCGCGTTCGGGCGTGAGCTGAACAAGCGCGGGCTGGTCCCCGAGACCATCGAGATCGCCGGCAACCGCATCCCCACCTGGCGCGGTGTACCCATCTACCCCTGCAACAAGATCCCGGTCACCGAGGCCCGTACGACCTCGATCATCGCCATGCGTACCGGCGAGGCGGAGCAGGGCGTCATCGGACTCCAGCAGGCCGGCATCCCGGACGAGATCGAGCCGAGCCTGTCCTGCCGCTTCATGGGCATCAACGAACAGGCCATCATCAAGTACCTGGTGACGGCCTACTACTCGGCCGCGGTCCTGGTACCGGACGCCCTCGGTGTGCTGGAGAACGTCGAGATCGGTCGCTGGCGGTGACGCTCCCCGTCCGAACGCTCGTCGCTCGTACGTCGTGTCCCGCGCCGCCCGCGTGGGTACATCCTCGGGGTAGGCGCCCAGCCGTAGCGGAAGGGTCACCGTCCGCCGACTCTCCGAGGCGATGCCATGGGTGAGTTCATGACGGAGACGGAGCAGCGTCCTGCCGGGGCGCGGCCGTCCACCGAGACGCTCGAAAGGCGGAGGCCGATCGCGATCGACATGGACGGCGGGAGCGGGGCGAGTCCGCCGGACGGGCCGGAGGCGGCGCTGATCCTGGAGCGTGTCCGGGCGTCGGTCGACCCCGAACTGCGCGCCGCCGTCGAGTCGTTGCCGCCCTCCATGCGCCGGATCGCGCGCTACCACTTCGGCTGGGAGCACCCGGACGGCACCCCGGCGGCGGGCAACGCGGGCAAGGCGATCCGTCCCGCCCTCGTCCTCACCGCGGCCGCCGCACTCGGCGGACCGGCGGCACGGGCGGCGGCGGTACAGGCCGCGGTGGCGGTGGAGCTGGTGCACAACTTCACTCTGTTGCACGACGACGTGATGGACCGGGACACCACCCGTCGGCACCGGCCCACCGTATGGGCGGTGTTCGGCGACGCCGACGCGATCCTCGCCGGGGACGCCCTCCAGGCGCTGGCTCTGCGGCTGCTCGCCGAGGACCCGCACCCGGCGTCGGCGCCCGCCGCCGCCCGCCTCGCGGCCTGCGTCGTGGAGCTGTGCGCCGGTCAGCACGCGGACACGTCGATGGAGAAGCGGGGCCCCGGTGACGTCGGCCTCGACGAGGTGCTCGGCATGGCCGAGGCCAAGACCGGCGCGCTGCTCGGGTGCGCCTGTGCCCTCGGTGCGCTGTACGCGGGCGCGGCGGACGAGCACGTGGCGGCGCTGGACGCGTTCGGCCGTGAGTCCGGGCTCGCCTTCCAGCTGATCGATGACGTGATCGGCATATGGGGCGACCCCAGCCGCACCGGCAAGCCGGCCGGCGCGGACCTCGCCGCCCGTAAGAAGTCCCTGCCGGTCGTCGCCGCGCTGACCTCCGGCGGTCCGGCGGCGGCGGAACTGGCCGCGCTGTACGAAATGCCGTACGACAAGGAGGACTTGCAGGCGACCGCGCTCGCCGTCGAGCGAGCGGGTGGCCGCGACTGGGCGCAGGCCCAGGCCGCCGACCGGATGGCCCGCGCCATGCAGGAACTGGCTCGCGCGGTCCCGGATCCGGAGCAGGCGGGCGGACTGCTGGCCCTGGCGGAGTACGTGACGCGGCGCAGCAACTGAGGGCCGTGGCAGCCGATGGCCGAGTCGCTCGGTCGCGGCAGCCGATGGTCGTCGAGACTCCGGAGCCATCGGGGCCGTACGGTTCCTGACCCCGTACGGCCGCCGGGCGGCTCCGGACCGGCGGGTCCCGCACATCCCCACGGTGTGCGGGGCCCGTCCCCGTGTATCGGACTGTGTACCGGACAGATCTCGACAAAGTCGCCCCGCGGACGGCACGCCCGCTTCGATCGCCCTACGATCAAGGCCGGTTGACGTGAAGGGGCGGGTACACATGGGCGTGCGGATCCGGACGGCGGGCGAGGGGGACCGGGAGCTGGTGGTCCGGTTGCTGGACGCGGCCTTCCAGGACGATCCGGTCAGCGGCTGGGTGTTCCCGGGCGAGGAGCACCGCCGTACCACCCACCCCAAGCTCATGGCCGCGTTCACCGACATCGTGAGCGCCGTCGGCCGTATCGACGTCACCGAGGACGGCACGGCGTGTGCGTTGTGGATATCCGTGCCTGCCGTCGAGCAGGACCTGGACGACGAAGGGCCCGCTCGGCTGCGCGCGCAGGTCGACCCGGAGAACGAGCGTGTCGAGCTGATCGGCCGCCTGACAGCCGGTATCCATCCTTCCGGCCGCGCCCACGAATACCTGTGGATGATCGCCGCGGCACCCGGGCACCAGGGCGAGGGTCTCGGCACCGCGCTCATGAACTCGGTCCTCGACCGCTGCGACCGGGACGGACTGCCCGCCTACCTGGAGGCGAGCAGCGACCGTAGCCGGAAGCTGTACGAGCGCCTCGGCTTCGAACTCCAGGGCCGTCCCCTCGACCTCCCGGACGGCCCCCGGATGTGGCCGATGTGGCGCGAGCCGCGCGGCTGAGCCACCGCCCCCGCCCTCCTTACCGTTCCGGCCGCCGCGCCCCGTGCCGCTCCGGGCCCTGCTGGGCATACCGCTCAGACCGCCGGGCCCCACCGCTCCGGCCCCCGCTGCCACTACCCCTCCGGTACGACCGTCTCCACGATCCGCTCGACCAGGCCGTCCGGCACGCTGACCCCGGGCAGGGTGCCCTCCAGCACGTCCGGCAGTGTCAGGTGTTCCAGGAGCAGCCCGAGCATCGCGAGATAGAGCACGGTGACGACCTCGTCGCCGCCAGGCAGCCCGGCGTTCCGGTGGAACTCCATGCCCTCCTCCAGGTCGCCGCGCACCGACTTGGTGAAGGAGGAGCGCAGTTCGGGGCGCCGGCCGGCCTCCAGGCGCATCTCCAGCAGGGCCAGATAGCCCGTGCGGTCGCGGGTCGCGCGGGCCATCAGGTCGTGCATGAAGGCGGTGACCAGGGAGCGGTCCTTCGGCCGGGTCAGCAGCCCGGCGATCACCTCGGGGTCGGGCGCCAGCCGCAAGTGCAGCCGGGCGTCGATCTGGCGGAGCAGGTCGTCGCGCCCGGTGAAGTAGTTGGAGGCGGTGCCGACCGGCACCCCAGCCTCGGCGTCCACCGCGCGGAACGTCAGCCCGCGCGCACCCTCCCGGGCGAGCACCTCGACGCCCGCGTCGACGAGCGCGGCCCGCCGCTCCGGATTGCCCGCCATTCGGAGTCCTCTCTCTCACTTCCATCCGGTCCCCAAAATACCCTTGCGACCACTACAAGCGAAGTACTACAACTGAAGCACTACAACCGGAGTGGTTGACCAGCCTACGAAAAGAGACCGGCTTGCGAAAGCTCACCTACTTCATCGCCTGCTCGCTCGACGGCTTCATCGGGGACCCGAGCGGTGACGCGTCGGCGATGCTCGCCTTCGTCGACGAGGAGTACCTCGCGTTCCTCAAGAGCGAATACCCGGAGACCCTGCCGACCCATGGCCGTCGGGCGCTCGGCCTCGACGGCCTGGAGAACAAGAGGTTCGACACGATCATCCAGGGCCGCGGCAGCTACGACCTGGCGCTGAAGGAGGGCGTCACCAGCCCGTACGCCCATCTGCGCGAATACGTCGCCTCGCGCACCCTGACGGAGTCGCCCGACCCGAACGTCGAGATCATCGGCGGCGATCTGGTCGCCAAGGTGCGCGAACTCAAGGCGGAGGACGGCGAGTTCGGCATCTACCTCTGCGGAGGCTCGCAGATCGCGGGCGAACTGCTCGACGAGGTCGACGAGCTCGTCATCAAGTCCTACCCCATCGTGTACGGCGCGGGCATGCCGATGTTCGGCTCGGACCTCGCCGTCACGGAGTTCACCCTCGACGCGGTGCGCAGCTTCGGCAACGGCGCCGTGGTCCGTACGTACAGCAGGAAGCGCTGAGCGGTTTCCCGCCCTACCCTGAGGACATGGGCAGCGAAGAGCACGTCTGTCCCGACTGCGGACAGCCCGTCGACACGGTCGTCAGGCGCCACAAGACGCTGGGCGCCTGGGTCCCCACATGGGTGGCCGGCCCGTGCCGGAACCCCGAGTGCAGCGCGTACAGCGAGGGTGACGCCGAGCACGAGGAAAGGCACGCGCGCGAGCGCAAGCCCGAGCCCGAGTCCGAGCGCAAGCCCGAGCAACCTGAGGCACCCACCGCGAAAAACCCCTGACCCCGTGTCGAGAATCCCGGCCCGGCTCCGACGTCCCCTGTGAGAGCCGCCCGACAAGGGTGGCCCGAGCCGACGGAAGCAGAAGGAGCGGACCGATGAAGTACCTGGTCATGGTGCAGGGCACGCAGGCGGACTACGAGGCGATGCAGGGCAAGGCGTCCGAGCACTCGGTGGCCTGGAGCCAGGAGGAGATCCAGGCGATGTACGCCTACATGCAGGCCATCAACGACGACCTCGCCGAGACCGGCGAGATGATCGACGGGCAGGGCCTGGCCGAGCCCGCGAAGGTCCGGCACGTCACCCTGGGCGACGACGGCAAGGCGGTGATCACCGACGGGCCGTACAGCGAGACCAAGGAGCTGCTGGCCGGCTACTGGGTGCTGGACTGCGCGAGCCTGGAGCGGGTCACCGAGATCGCCGAGCGCGTCGCCCGCTGCCCCCAGCCCGCCGGGGCCCCCGTGTACCCGGTGGTGATCCGTCCCATCCTGGACGGCGCCGGAGACTGCTGAGCCGCCGATGGCCGGCCCGACCGAGACCGAGGACCTGCTGCGCCGCCACGCGCCGCAGGTCCTCGGCGCGCTGGTGCGGCGGTACGGCCACTTCGACACCGCCGAGGAGGCCGTACAGGAGGCCCTGCTCGCGGCGGCCGAGCAGTGGCCGCGGGACGGTGCCCCGGACAATCCGCGGGGCTGGCTGATCAAGGTCGCCGCACGCCGGCTGACCGACGCCCTGCGCGCGGAGGAGTCGCGCCGGGCCCGGGAGGAGAAGGTCGCGGCGCTGACACCCCGGGACGCCTTCACGGCACCGGCGCCGGGGGCGGACCGCGCGCCCCGCGAGGACGACACCCTCACCCTGCTCTTCCTGTGCTGCCACCCGGACCTGCCCCCGCCCGCCCAGATTGCCCTCACCCTGCGTGCCGTAGGCGGGCTGACCACGGCGGAGATCGCCCGCGCGTACTTGGTCCCCGAGGCGACCATGGCCCAGCGCATCAGCCGGGCCAAGCAGAAGGTCCGCGGTGTGCGGTTCGGGCGTCCCGACAACTGGGAGGACCGTCTGCCCGCGGTCCTGCAGACCCTGTACCTGATCTTCAACGAGGGCTATACGGCGACCTCGGGCGCGAGCCTGACGCGGCGGGAACTCGCCGGCGAGGCGATCCGGCTGACCCGCGAGGTGCACCGGCTCCTCCCCGAGCACGGTGAGGCGGCCGGCCTGCTGGCCCTGATGCTGCTCACCGACGCCCGCCGCGACGCGCGCACCGGCCCGCACGGCGAGCTCGTCCCCCTCGACGAACAGGACCGCGACCGCTGGGACAAGGCCGCCATCGAGGAGGGCGTCGCCCTGGTCACCCGCGCTCTGTCGCAGGGCCGCGCCGGCCCGTACCAGCTGCGTGCCGCCATCGCCGCCGTGCACGACGAGGCGCCCTCTGCAGAGGAGACCGACTGGCGGGAGATCCTCGGGCTCTACGACGTCCTCGTCCGCCTCGTTCCCGGACCCGTCGAGCGGCTCAACCGGGCAGTGGCCGTCGCCATGGTCCAGGGGCCGCGGGCGGGACTGGCCGAACTGGACGCGCTGGAGGACGAGTTGGGTGCCGGGCACCGGCTGGACGCGGTCCGCGGTCACCTCCTGGAGCGGGCGGGCGCTCACGACGAGGCCCGCGCCGCCTACGAGGCCGCCGCCGCCAAGACCCTGAGCCTGCCGGAGCAGCGCTATTTGCACGCGCGGGCGGCACGACTGAGGCCATAGCGTGGGCCCATGCCCGAACAGACGTACATCCTCCACATCACCGAGCGCTCCCTGTGGGACGCGGCGCGCGAGCACGGCACGTACGAGATCTCGACACGTGGCCGCACGCTCCGGGAAGAGGGCTTCATCCACTGCTCGACCCGCGCTCAACTCCCGTCCGTGGCAGCCTTTCTGTACGGCTCCTACGACGGCCCCGAGGAGCTCGTGGTGCTGGTCGTGGACCCTGCGCGGCTCGGCGTGCCGCTGAAGTACGAGGCGCCGGAGCCCGGGGGCGAGGAGTTCCCGCATGTGTACGGGCCCATTCCGGTGGACGCTGTGGTGGACGTGGAGCCGTGGGGGTGACGTCGGGCCGTCGCGGGTTATGGCGATGGGTCGTGGCGGTGTGGGTGATCGTCGTGGCCGTCGCGGGCGGGGCGACGCTGTGGTTGCAGGCCTCGGCGGAGCCGCCGGGGCCGTACCGCTGGGAGGAAGCCAGTCCTACGCCGTCGCTTCCGCAAGGGTGGCCGTCGGCGTGCCCGAGCCCCTCGCGCGACGAGAACGGCGCGGCACAACTCCTCTGCTTCGTCAGGACGCGCTAGCGCCGGTCAGCCCGCCCGTCTCCGGGTCCCGCGCCGTCAGGCAGTACACGCCGCCCGCCGGATCGCGCATCACCGTCCAGTGGGCACCCTGGGCGACGAACGCCGCGCCCAGTTCCTCGTGCCGGGCGCGGGCCGCCGCGATGTCCGCGCAGGCGAGGTCCAGGTGGGCGGAGCCCGAACGCCCCTCTCCGGGCCGCTCCTCTCCGAGCCGCTGGAGCAGGATGCGTACGGGCAGCCCGGCCGGAGGCCTGAGCACATGGAACTCGGGTCGGGAGCCGGGCGCCGACGCCCAGCCGGCCAACAGGTCGCTCCAGAAGGCGACTTCGGTGTCGTACAGCGACGGCGGTACGTCCAGGCAGACCTGATCGAGCCGGCTGCCGCGCACCACGGGCGGCCGCACCGACTCCCCTTGCCAGGGCACGGCACAGAACAACTGCCCGGCGGGCGACCGCAGTACAGCCCACCCGTCGTGCTCGGCGGCGAGGCCCGCACCCCGCTGAAGGGCCGACTTCACGAATTCCGGTACGTCGTCCACGGCGAAGTCGAGATGCGCGCCACCGGCGCCCGAGCCGACCCCCTGGACCTTCACGCAGGCGTCGGCCTCGCCGCCCGGCAGCAGGGTCACGAACTCCCCCTGCTCACCCCGGAATTCGGACAGCCGTGTGTCCGTCACCGCAGCCCAGAAGGCATGGGCCCGGGCGAAGGACTCGGCGGGGCGGTCGACGAAGGCGTAGGTCCAGCGGATGCTCATGGGGCGATCGTAGATCCGCCGGCGCGGTGGCGGGTCTGCAGCAGCCGTAGGGGGCTCCTCGGTGCCTCAACGTTCACCACGGCGGCTTTGCAGGACCCTTACCAATCGCGCGTCGGCCCCTGGGACACGCTTTGCCGTGGGTTCTCCGCGAAT
Source organism: Streptomyces cyaneus (assembly GCF_004028635.1). Taxonomy (GTDB): domain Bacteria; phylum Actinomycetota; class Actinomycetes; order Streptomycetales; family Streptomycetaceae; genus Streptomyces; species Streptomyces cyaneus. The sequence continues at coordinate 191,645 of NZ_RQJW01000009.1, forward strand.
TGGCCCGAGCTTGTTTGCATTGGGGAATGGACCACATCACGTTCCTGGTGGCGGTCGTCATCGTGACGGCCCTCGCCTTCGACTTCACCAACGGATTCCACGACACGGCGAATGCGATGGCCACCTCCATCGCCACGGGGGCGCTCAAACCGAAGACGGCGGTACTCATCAGCGGCGTCCTGAACGTCGTCGGTGCCTTCCTGTCCACCGAGGTCGCCAAGACGATCTCCGGCGGCATCGTGGACGACACACTCGTCACCCCGGGCATGATCTTCGCGGGCCTGGTCGGGGCGATCCTGTGGAATCTGCTCACCTGGCTGGTCGGGCTGCCGTCCAGCTCGTCGCATGCGCTGTTCGGCGGGCTGATCGGGGCCGTCTGGGTGGGGGCGGGGTCTCATGGCGTGCACTTCGACAAGGTTGTCGAGAAGGTGCTGATCCCGGCGGTGGCCTCGCCGCTCGTGGCGGGCGTCGCGGCGCTGCTGGCGACCTACCTGGCGTACAAGCTCACCTCTCGCGCCCGTAAGCAGTCCGTCACCAAGGGCTTCCGCCTCGGCCAGATCGCCTCGGCCTCGCTGGTCTCCCTCGCCCACGGCACGAACGACGCGCAGAAGACGATGGGCGTCATCACACTGACCCTGATCTCGGCGGGCGCACTCGGCCACGACGCGGGCCCGCCGGTGTGGGTGATCGCCTCGGCCGGTCTGGCCATCGGTCTCGGCACCTACCTGGGCGGCTGGCGCATCATCCGCACGATGGGCAAGGGCCTGACGGAGATTCAGTCCCCGCAGGGCTTCGCCGCCGAGACGGCGTCCACGACGGTGATCCTGACCTCGGCCCACCTCGGCTTCGCGCTGTCCACCACGCAGGTCGCCTCCGGCAGCATCCTCGGCGCCGGGCTGGGCCGCCGCCTGGCGGAGGTCCGCTGGGGTGTGGCCGGGCGCATGGTCGTGGCCTGGCTCGTCACCCTGCCCGCCGCCGCGCTGGTCGGTGGCGTCTCGGCGGGCGTGGTCAAGCACGGCGGCAACCTCGGTACGGCCGTGGTCGCGCTGGTCGGTGCGGCGGTGGCCGCCGGCATCGTGCTCGTCTCCCGCCGCAACCCGGTGTCCGCGCACAACGTCAACGACGCCCACGAGGTCACGATCCGCAGCACGGAGGAGCCGACGACGGTCGGCACGGCCGCCTGAGACATGGCCGCCTAGACACGGCAGCCTGAAACAAGGGGAGTTCACACCATGAACCTCGACTGGACCGCACTCGGCCAGGTCGCCGCGGTGAGCCTCGCCGTCACGGTGGCCGTGGTCACCGTCTTCGCCCTCGGCGTGCTGGGCCTGGCCCGCTACGAAAGGGCCCGCGAGGAGGGCGCGGGCACGTCCACCGTCGGCGGCGCCCAGGCCGGGCTGTGCTTCGTCGCCTGCGCGGCGGTGGTGGCGTACGGGATCTATCTGATCGTGCCGCAGTTCCACTGACGTTCGTCCGACGTTCGTCGAAGGGGCCCGGCCGGAGGACCGGCCGGGCCCTATGCGCTGTTGTCCGCCGCTCCCAGCCGCTCGTACGCCGTCACACGCCGCCCGCGGACCTGTACGTCCGCCACCACCCTGAAGTGCTCCTTCAGCACGGCGGTCTTCATCTTGTCCCGCTCCGCCGACACCGGCCGTGCCACCGCGGGCACATCAGTGACCAGCAGTATTCGGCGCTGTGCCAGCATCGCGCCACGTATCCGTGCCGGAGCCGCCTCCTCGCCCTTCAGCGTCCCCGACGCCACAGGGCTTTGTGCCAGCGCTATGTCCCGCAGCCCGGCGAAGTCGTCGGGGCAGACCAGGGCGGTGTCGCGCCGGGCCGCCGGTATGAACACCACCGCGTCCCCGGACTGCTTCAGCCGCCGCACGTCCGCCGCCACCGCCATCACGTCGTCCACCCGGCTGGCCGGAGAGCGCTTGGCCATCGACTGCGGCAACAGCGCCACGACCGCGACGACCACCACCACCGGGACGAGCCACGCCGACGACCTCGGAAACCGCGGCCGGACCGCCCGTACGGCCGTGCCCAGCGCCGTGCCGATCAGCAGTGCCAGACCCAGCATGCTGAACAGGACATAGCGGTCCAGGAACAGCGGCCGGACCAGGGAGAGGCCGACGAGGCCGAGCTGCGGCACCGCCAGCAGCGGCAGCCCGACGGCCGCCACGGACAGCCGACCCGCTCGCGGCCGGTCCAGCAGGGCACCGAGACCGCCGATCGCCAGCAGGACCGCCGGGCCGATCAGCATGTGCCAGGTCAGCGGCGGGATCCAGGAGACCTGGTCGGACTGGCGCCGACTGAAGAGGATCAACGGCAGCACAGCCACCACGGCGGTCACCGCGGCCACCGCCCAGCGCGTCCATGTCCCTCGCCGTGCCCGCGTCCAGAGCAGGGTCGCCAGGTGCGCGGGCAGGATCAGCAGCGACAGCCAGTTCAGCAGCCCGCACACCGCCACCGTCCCGCCGTACGCCGCCCAGTGCACCGCTCGGCCACGCCCGTCGAGGACGGTCACCAGCAACAGGGTGGAGATGCCGGCCCCGGCCGCGATCAACGCGTACGGGCGGCCCTCCTGGAGATAGAACTGCACGGCCGGAAGCAGCCCGAACGCCAGCCCTCCCGCCAGGCCCGCCCAGGCCCCGGCCAGCCGCCCGCCGATGACCGTCACGCAGGCCGCCGCCACCGCCATGGCCAGTACGGAGGGCAGCCGCAGGGTCGTGGTGCCGGGCCCGAAGCACTCGAAGAGCGCGTGCATCAGCAGGTAGTAGAGGCCGTGCACGGCATCGACCTGCCCCAGCATGTGCCAGATCTCGCCGACGGACCGCCGGGCCACCTGCCAGGTCGCGGCCTCGTCCCGCCACACGCTGTGCTGCCGGGACAGCCCCCACAGACCGAGGCCAAGGGTCCACAGCAGGGGTATCGGCCAGAGGGGCGGGCGGCGGCGCAGGGGTGGCTCCAGGGGGATCGGCATTCCGGGGATCGAAATTCCGTACGGCGGGGGACAGGCAGCCGCCGGGTGATGGTCCCCACTCGCCCGCTCGTCGCAGAGCACGCCGAACCCCCGCCTCGGCCGCGCTGGTCGAGACGGGATCAGATTTGAGCGTTGCTCGCTTCCCCCGTGAACGCAGCAAAACCTACGGGACGGGGCGGATCCGCGGCCACCGTCCAGGGCGTGAACACAATCACCGCGAATGAAGGCAACCTTGAGCCCCCTGAACCCTCTCCGAGGCAGTCACCAGAGCTCGGTCTCCTGCTGATGTTCCACGCGACGTTACCCGTGGGGAACCTCAGATCTACCGCAAACCTTGGCCTGCGTCGTTGCCAGGCGAACCGGTCCGTTGCGAGTGTCGGAGCCGCCCCCCGCAAGATCCTCATCGGTGATCCCCCTCTCCCCGAGGGGCGAATCGGAGGTTTGATGACCGCCCGCCGTGCCCTGGTGGCCGCCGCGTCCGCGACGGCGCTGGCCCTGCCGCTCCTGCTCCCCCACATGGCCACCGCATCCTCCCCGGCGGCGGCCCGAGAAGCGTCGTCCGGGCTGGAGCCGCCCGCGAAGGAGGCAGTCGCCACCGGCAGCGGCGGCGCCGTCTCCAGCGTGAACCCGTACGCCTCGCAGGCCGGTATCGAGGTGTTGCGGCACGGGGGCAACGCCGTGGACGCGGCCGTCGCCACCGCCGCCGCCCTCGGTGTGGTCGAGCCGTACTCGGCGGGCATCGGAGGCGGCGGCTACTTCGTGTACTACAACGCCCGCACGAAGACGGTGCGGACGATCGACGGACGGGAGACGGGGCCGGCCCGGATGCGGTCGGACTCGTTCGTCGACCCGTCGACGGGCAAGGCGATCCCGTTCGACGAGGCCGTCAACTCCGGCCTGTCGGTGGGTGTTCCGGGCACCCCGGCGACCTGGCAGCAGGCCCTGGACGAGTGGGGCACCGTGTCGCTGGGCCAGGCCCTGCGCCGGGCGACGCGCATCGCCGACGAGGGGTTCGTCGTCAACGACGAGTTCCGCGCCCAGACCAAGCTGAACGAGGCGCGGTTCCGCGACTTCAGCTCGACGGCCGAGCTGTTCCTGCCGAACGGCGAACTGCCCGTGGTGGGCACCCGCTTCCGCAATCCCGGCCTGGCGCGCACCTACCGGGAGCTCTCCCGTGAGGGCGTGGCCGCCCTGTACCGCGGCGACGTCGGCCGTGACATCGTGCGGACCGTCCAGAACCCGCCGGTGGCCGAGGGGTCCACGCGCAAGGTGCGCCCCGGGCTCATGGAGCGGTCGGACCTCGCGGGCTACGAGGTGGTACGGCGGTCCCCGACGCACACGACGTACCACGGCCTGGACGTGTACTCCATGGCGCCGTCGTCCTCCGGCGGCACCACGGTCGGCGAGGCGCTGAACGTCCTGGAGAACTTCCACCTGTCGTCCGCCGACAAGGCCCAGGCCCTGCACCACTACCTGGAGGCCAGCCGGATCGCCTTCGCGGACCGCAACCGATGGGTGGGCGACCCGGCGTTCTCCGATGTGCCGACCGAGGAGCTGCTGTCCAAGGAGTTCGCCAAGGACCGCGCCTGTCTGATCCAGCCCGACTCGACGCTCACCAGCCCGCTCGCCCCGGGTGACCCGCTGAGCCCCGGCCAGGGCTGTACGCAGGGCACGGGCACCCAGGAACCCTACGAGGGACCGTCGACCACGCACCTGGTGGCCTCGGACCGCTGGGGCAACGTCGTCTCGTACACGCTGACCATCGAGCAGACCGGCGGCTCGGCGATCACCGTGCCCGGGCGTGGATTCCTGCTCAACAACGAGCTCACGGACTTCAACTTCACGCCGCTGACGGCGGGTGTGCCCGATCCGAACCTGCCGGGGCCGGGCAAGCGGCCGCGCAGCAGCATGTCGCCGACGATCGTGACGCACGCCGGCAAGCCGTTGATCGCGGTGGGCTCGCCGGGCGGGGCCACCATCATCACCACGGTGCTGCAGACCCTCGTCAACCGTCTCGACCTCGGGATGTCCTTGCCGGAGGCGGTCGCCGCGCCACGCATCTCACAGCGCAACCGCACCACGACCGACGCCGAACCGGCCTTCCTCGACTCACCGGAGCGCACTGCGCTCGAAGCCCTCGGCCAGCGCTTCGTCCTGGCTCCGCAGACCTTCACCCCGTCGCCCGAGATCGGCGCGGTCGCGGCGCTGGAGTTCGGGCCCGGTGGGAAGGTCACGGCGGTGGCCGAGCCCAAGCGGCGCGGCGGCGGCTCGGCGATGGTGGTCCACGAAACCCCCTGACACCGGAACGGTGACGAGTCGAGACGCCGGTGAGGAGTCGAGACGCCGAAGGGGCCCGCCCGGTGAACCGGTCGGACCCCTTCAGGAGACCGTGGAGAATGTCCAGGGTCAGGCCTTCTTGGTCTCCCAGAAGATCTTGTCGATCTGGGCGATGTAGTCCAGCGCCTTCTGGCCGGTCGCCGGGTCGGTCGAGGCCTTGGCGGCCGAGAGGGCCTTCAGGGCGTCGTTGACCAGCTGGTGCAGCTCCGGGTACTTCTCGAAGTGCGGGGGCTTGAAGTAGTCGCTCCAGAGCACCGAGACGTGGTGCTTCGCGAGCTCGGCGCGCTGCTCCTTGATGACGGTGGCACGCGCCTGGAAGTGCGGGTCGTCGTTGGCGGCCATCTTTTCCTGCACGGCCTTCACCGACTCCGCCTCGATGCGGGCCTGGGCCGGGTCGTACACACCGCAGGGCAGGTCGCAGTGTGCGCTGACCTTGACCTTGGGGGCAAACAGGCGGGAAAGCATGGAGCATTCCTTCCTCGTGATCGTCTTCTCAGGTGGGACATTACTCCCTGCAAGACGGGTTTTCGCGAGTGCCCCCATGGGCTTAGGACAAAAGTCCAGGGTCAGACTGAGACTGGTGGAGGACAGTACCGGGGAGGTGCCGGGGATGCCGGAGTTGTCGCAGGACGCCGAGCGCGGGCGGGCCGCTCAGCCCTTCGGGTGGGCCGAGGTGACGGGGCCGTCGATGGTGCCCACGCTGTATCACGGCGACCTGCTCGTGGTGTGGCACCGGGGGCGCATCAGGCCGGGGGACGTGGTGGTGCTGCGGCATCCGTTCCAGCAGGACCTGCTCGTCGTCAAGCGCGCCGCGCAGCGGCGAGAAGGTGGCTGGTGGGTGCTCGGGGACAACGCCTACGCCGGAGGGGACAGCACCGACTACGGGGTTGTGCCGGATGAGCTGATTCTGGGCAAGGTCCGCTTCCGGTACCGGCCGCGCAAGCCGGATCAGCGCTCGCCGTTCGCGCTGGCGCGCTGGGCGGTGTCGGCCGTGCGCCCGGTTTTCGCCGACCGGTCGGCCTCCAAGCGCTTGCGGGCCCGGTAGGCGGCCACATTGGCGCGGGTCGCGCAGCGGTCCGAGCAGTAGCGCCGGGAGCGATTGGTGGAGGTGTCGAGGTAGGCGTTGCGGCACGGGGCCGCCTCGCACAGGCCCAGGCGGTCCACGCCGTACTCGGTGAGGTGGAAGGCCAGGCCCATCGCGGCGATGGCCGCGTAGCCCGCGGTCGCGTTGGACGGATGGTCCGCGAGGTGCATGTGCCACAGGGGGCGGCCGTCGTCGTCCCGGAAGTCGTGGCCGGAGATCTGCGGGCTCACCGGGAACTCCAGCAGGAGGGAGTTCAGCAGGTTCACCGCCAGCCCCTCGTCGCCCTGGTCCGCCGCCTCGAAGACCGCCCTCAGCCGCGCACGGACCGAACGGAAGCGGGTGACGTCGGCGTCGGTGGCACGGCGGCCCGCATCCTGGCTGACGCCGAACAGATCCCGGACGGCCTCGACCGAGGTCAGCGAGTCCTTGCCCCGGGCCGGGTCCTCGCTGTTGACGAGTCGTACGGCGTAGTCCGAGTAATAGGCCAGTTCCACTTGTAGTCCTTACGGAGGCGTTCTATCGTCGTGGTGCGGTCGGGTAACAGCTGATCGTGCTTCCAGGGTATTACGTGACGCGCGCGATGGAGGGGCTCGATGACGGACACGGACATCACCACCACGGCCGGAGCCGACTGGGCCGCCTGGCAGAAGAGCTGGGACCGGCAGCAGGAGTGGTACATGCCCGACCGCGAGGAACGTTTCCGGATCATGCTCGACATGGTCGAGGCCCTGGTCGGCCCCGCCCCGCGGGTGCTCGATCTCGCGTGCGGCACGGGAAGTATCACGGCCCGGCTGCTCGCCCGGTTCCCGGAGGCCACCAGCACGGGCGTCGACCTCGACCCGGCGCTGCTCGCCATCGCCGAGGGCTCCTTCGCGGGCGACGAGCGGGTTTCGTTCGTCACGGCCGACCTCAAGGACCCCGACTGGCCGACGAAGCTGCTGTACGACTCCTACGACGCCGTCCTGACCGCCACGGCCCTGCACTGGCTGCACCGTGAACCCCTCGCGGCCCTCTACGGTCAGGTCGCGGAGCTCGTCCGCGACGGCGGTGTCTTCCTGAACGCGGACCACATGATCGACGACTCGACGCCCCGGATCAACGCGGCCGAGCGCGCCCAGCGCCACGCCCGTATGGATCAGGCCAAGGCGGACGGCGCCCTCGACTGGTCCGAGTGGTGGCAGCTGGCCGCCAAGGATCCGGTGCTGGCCGGGCCGACGGCCCGCCGCTTCGAGATCTACGGCGAGCACGCCGACGGCGACGCACCGTCCGCGCAGTGGCACGCGCGCGTGCTGCGCGAGAAGGGCTTTGGAGAGGCGCGGCCGGTGTGGTGCTCGCCTTCGGACACGCTGTTGCTGGCGCTGAAGTAGGCCGGCGAGGCTCAACTCCGGGGCCGTACGAGCGCATGGCGGAGGCGGTACGAGAAATTCGTGCCGCCTCCGCCGCGTCCTGCGGGGTCTCCCACCGCACTGGAAGGGATGAGACGGTCCCTACGGCAGGCTCGGGAGAGGGGGAGGGATGACGGGGGGCGCGGAAGCGTCACTGCATGCCTTCGTCGAGGGCAGACGCACGGCGTTGTTCCGCAGCGCCTATCTGCTGTGCGGCAACCGGGACGAGGCCGAGGACCTCGTGCAGACGGCCCTGGTCAAGGTCGTCCTCGGCGCACGCAGGCACGCGCGGCTGGACAACCTCGATGCCTATGCGCGCAAGACGCTGGTCAACACCTTCATCGCCTCGCGCCGACGGTTCTGGCGACGCGAGCAGGCGTACGGCGAGCTGCCGGACGTGCCGGGGCGGTCGGTGGACAGCGACACCGGGGTCATGGTGCGGGCCGCTCTCGCACAGCTCGCGCCCAAGCAGCGCGCGGTGCTGGTGCTGCGCTACTGGGAGGACCTCAGCGTCGCCGACACCGCCGAACTGCTCGGCATGCGGGAGAGCACGGTCAAGAGCCACACGGCGAGGGGGCTCGCGGCGCTGCGGGCCGCGGTGCGGGAGGAACACGTATGAGTCAGGGCGACGTGTACAGGGTGCCGGAAGCGACGGAGCTGCTGGGGCGGGCCCTGCGAGGTGTTCCGATGCCCTCGGGGCCCGTCGCGGACGAGGTGTTCGCGCGTGCGGCACGCGTGCGGTGGCGTAGGCGGGGGGTCGTCACCGGGGCCGCGGCGGCCGTGGTCGTGGTGGGTCTGACCGGGACCGGGGTGCTGCCGGTGAACGGCTCGGAGCAGACGGGCGTCATCGGTACACAGACCACGCCCAGGGCGGACCGGCTGGCGAAGCTGCTGCCGCCCGGGACCGGCGAGATCCGCGAGGTCGGGGACGTGGCGGGCGAAGGACCGTACGACGGGCTCTACGCCGTCTACAAGGACGGCGGCGTCGGGTATCTCAACATCCAGGTCATGCCGGGCCGGCGGGCGGACTGGCCGGTGCCGGTCGGTGAGCGGTGCTCGTCGTACATTCCCGGGATGACGGCGACCTGCGTTCCCGAGACGCTGCCGAACGGCGATGAGCGCGAGTCCACCGAGCTGCTGCGGGAGAGCCGCAGGGACGGCAACACATGGGGGCCCAAGCGCTCCGTGCGGCTGTTCACGAAAGGCTACGTGGTCATGATCACGGCCGGCAGTGGTTTCGTGGGCAAGTACGCGCTGGGGCCACGGCTCGACGCCCCGCCGCTGACGGCGGACCAGTTGCGTGACGTGGTGATGGCGCCCGAGCTGTTGCCGTAGGGGCCGTAGGGGCGGTACATGGTGAAGGGGCGGTACGAGGATCTCGTACCGCCCCTTCACCGTCGTACCGTCAGAGCACCTTGGACAGGAACGCCTGTGTCCGCTCGTGCTGCGGGTTGGTCAGGACCTCGCGCGGGTCGCCCGACTCGACGACCACGCCGCCGTCCATGAAGACCAGGCTGTCGCCGACCTCGCGGGCGAAGCCCATCTCGTGGGTGACGACGACCATCGTCATGCCGGACTCGGCCAGGTCGCGCATGACGTCGAGGACGTCACCGACCAGCTCCGGGTCGAGGGCCGAGGTCGGCTCGTCGAAGAGCATCAGCTTCGGGTCCATCGCCAGCGCCCGGGCGATGGCCACGCGCTGCTGCTGGCCGCCGGAGAGCTGGGAGGGGTAGTTCCCGGCCTTGTCCGCGAGACCGACACGGTCGAGCAGCTCCCTCGCGCGCTCCCTGGCCTGGGCCTTGCTGGTGCCCTTGACCTGGATCGGCGCCTCCATGACGTTCTCCGCGGCCGTCATGTGCGGGAACAGGTTGAACCGCTGGAACACCATGCCGATGTCCCGTCGCTGCTGTGCGACCTCGCTGTCCTTGAGCTCGTACAGCTTGTCGCCCTTCTGCCGGTAGCCGACCAGCTCGCCGTCGACGTACAGCCGCCCGGCGTTGATCTTCTCCAGGTGGTTGATGCACCGCAGGAACGTCGACTTGCCGGAGCCGGAGGGGCCGATGAGGCAGAACACCTCGCCGGTCTGCACCTCCAGGTCGATGCCCTGGAGGACCTGGACGGCGCCGAAGGACTTGTGGACGCCCTCGGCCTTCACCATGGCCGTCATGCCGACGCACCCCTTTCGCGGCCGAGCCCGAGCATGTTCGCCTTGATCTTCTGCCACGGCGTCGCCGGCAGGCTCCGGGTCGAGCCGCGGGCGTAGTGGCGCTCCAGGTAGTACTGGAAGACGCTGAACACGCTGGTCATGACCAGGTACCAGATGCACGCCACGAACAGCATCTCCATCACGGCGTACGACGTGGAGCCGATCGTGGAGGTCGCGCGCAGCAGTTCGTTGTACGTCACCGCGTACACCAGCGACGAGGTCTTCAGCATGTTGATGAACTCGTTGCCGGTCGGCGGCACGATCACCCGCATCGCCTGCGGGATCACGATGCGGCGCAGCGTCTTCGCGTGGCTCATTCCGAGCGCGTGCGAGGCCTCGGTCTGGCCCTCGTCGACGGCCATCAGACCGGCGCGGCAGATCTCCGCCATGTACGCCGCCTCGTTCAGGCCCAGGCCCAGCAGGGCGGCCATGAACGGGGTCATGACGTCGACCATCTCGTCCTTGTAGATCGGACCGAGATTCAGCACCGGGAAGATCAGCGCCAGGTTGAACCAGAGGAGGAGCTGGACGTAGACCGGCGTACCGCGGAAGAACCAGATGTAGACCCAGGCCACCCAGCTCGTCACCGGGTTCTTGGAGAGCCGCATCACGGCCAGGATCACGCCCAGGACCACGCCCATGATCATCGCCAGGACGCTGATCAGCAGAGTGCGGCCGGCGCCCGCGAGGACCGTGGAGTCGAAGACGTAATTGCCGACCGTGTCCCACTGGATCTTCTCGGCCGTGGCGAAGGCGTTGACCAGCAGGGCCACCAGCGCCAGCACGATGACACCGCTGACCCAGCGGCCGTAGTGCCGGACCGGAATTGCCTTGATCGCCTCGGGCGGGATGGACCCGCCCTCTTTGGAGACGGCGGCCGACGGATTCGCGTCGGCCGGCTCCTTGTCGAACTTGTCAGTCACTGTGACTGCCCTTCAGTGCTTGCCCGGGACGGTCACTTGCCGCCGTTGATCGCGGCCTTGTCGATCGCGCCGGACTCGGCGCCCCACTTCTCGAGGATCTTCTTGTACGTGCCGTCTTCGATGATGGCGTTGACGGCCTCTTCGAGGGCCGCGGTGAGCTCCTTGTTGTCCTTGTTCACCGCGATGCCGAACGGACCGGCGTCGACCTGCTCGCCGACGACCTCGAAGGCGTTGCCGCCGTCGGCCTTGCGGGACATGTCGAGGGCGACCGGGTAGTCGTTGACGCCGGCCACCGCGCCGCCCGACTTCACGCGGGTCTGGGCCTCGGTGTCGTTCTCGAACGACTCGATGTTGATCTTCTTCTTGCCGTCGTCCGTGCAGGCCTTGGACTGGGTCTGCAGCGCCTTCTCGTACGTCGTACCGCGCTGCACGGCGGCCGTCTGACCGCAGAGGTCCTCGATCGAGTTGATCTTCTTCGGGTTGCCCTTCTGCACGTACACGGCGGTGCCGGCCGTGAAGTAGTCGACGAAGTCGACACCCGGGCCGAGCTTCTTGCCCTTGTCGTCCAGGCCCTCCTGGCGCTCCGGGGTGTCCGTGATGGAGGACATCGCGACGTCGTAGCGGCCGGAGTTCAGGGCGGTGATCAGGCCGTCGAAGGAGCCGGAGGTGAACTGGAACTCCACGCCCAGCTTCTCGCCCAGCGCGGCGGCGATGTCGGGGTCGACGCCGACGATCTTGCCGCCCTCCTGGTACTCCATCGGGGCGTACTCGGCGTTCGTGCCGGCCTTGATGACGCCCGCGTCCTGGATCTTCTTGGGCAGCTTGTCGAACAGCGGGGCCGCGCTGGACTTCCCCGTCTCCTTCGTGCCCCCGTTGCCCCCGCCCTCGGTCTGGTCACCGCAACCGGTGAGAATCAGGGCGCCTGCGACCGCGATCGCACCTACCGCGGCTGCCCTGGAGCGCGCGGCGGACGTACGGCGGGTGGAGCTTGCGGTCATGGTGGGTTCCTCCGGCGGATGGGATGGAGTTGCCGATGGGCAGGCATCTGGCGATGGGCTCGGCAGATGCCTTGGTTTCGTAGGTCGACGGGAACACACGTCTTCGAGTGTCGCGACCTCGTGTGATTACGGCATCTTGCCATTCGGACTGAGCCATTCAGGGCGCCCGCCATGTCAAAATCGGATAACGGGTTACCCCCGAATCGCCTCAGGTCGGTACATCACGACCGGACCTTCTACGGGAATCCTCGCTTCCGGCCGGAAGATCTTCGGTTTATCTCGGGATGTGAACCGGTCGCGTGCCAGGCCTATGGTCCTTGGTTAGTTTTCGCGGCTTCTGGTGTCGATTGTCCGCTTATTCAGCCATGCATCACAGCGGTGTCGTCGGCGCGTCGTGTCCGATTCGTGTCGTCGGTGTGCGTGTTTCCCTTCCCGTCGTGTGATCTTGCAGATATTGGACTCGTCGTCGATGCCGTCCGTCCGGTAAGAAGGTTCTTTACACCCCTCATCCGGGGCCCAGGGCGCGTGTGCGGCGCGCTCATCGCGTATGACCCGTACGCATCAACAGATCGGGTATGCGCGGTCCCGCCCACCCCTCACCAGGAGTGGCCACCCTCAACCAATGAAGATTTAAGGGGTAAAACAAAGTGGCAGCGGAGATCGTCAATCCTCGCAGCGACAGCAATGCCGATCAGGACGGGGCGGAGCCCCTCGATTCCTTCGATCCGGCTTTCGCGCTGCACCGTGGCGGCAAGATGGCCGTGCAGGCCACCGTGCCGGTCCGGGACAAGGACGACCTGTCCCTGGCGTACACGCCCGGCGTCGCGAAGGTGTGCAGCGCGATCGCCGAGCAGCCGGAGCTCGTGCACGACTACACGTGGAAGTCGTCCGTCGTGGCCGTGGTCACCGACGGTACGGCGGTGCTCGGGCTCGGGGACATCGGCCCGGAGGCCTCCCTTCCAGTGATGGAAGGCAAGGCGATTCTGTTCAAGCAGTTCGGCGGCGTGGACGCGGTCCCGATCGCGCTCGACTGCACGGACGTCGACGAGATCGTCGAGACGGTGGTGCGACTCGCCCCGTCCTTCGGCGGTGTCAACCTGGAGGACATCTCGGCGCCGCGGTGCTTCGAGATCGAGCGGAAGCTCCAGGAGCGGCTCGACATTCCGATCTTCCATGACGACCAGCACGGTACGGCGGTCGTGACGCTGGCCGCCCTGCGGAACGCCGCGCGGCTGAGCGGGCGGTCCATCGGGGATCTGCGTGCCGTCATCTCGGGTGCCGGTGCGGCCGGTGTCGCCATCGCCAAGATGCTGGTCGAGGCCGGCATCGGTGACGTGGCCGTCGCGGACCGCAAGGGCGTCGTCTCGGCCGACCGGGACGACCTGACGTCCGTCAAGCGGGAGCTCGCCGGGTTCACCAACAAGGCCGGCATCTCCGGGTCGCTGGAGGCGGCTCTGGAGGGTGCGGACGTCTTCATCGGCGTCTCCGGCGGTACGGTGCCGGAGGAGGCGGTCGCCTCCATGGCCGAGGGCGCGTTCGTGTTCGCCATGGCCAACCCGAACCCTGAGGTGCACCCCGACGTCGCGCACAAGTACGCGGCGGTCGTCGCCACCGGGCGCTCCGACTTCCCGAACCAGATCAACAACGTGCTTGCCTTCCCGGGGATCTTCGCGGGCGCGCTGCAGGTGCGGGCGTCCCGGATCACCGAGGGCATGAAGATCGCGGCCGCCGAGGCGCTGGCCGCTGTGGTGGGCGATGACCTCGCCGCGGACTACGTCATTCCGTCGCCGTTCGACGAGCGGGTGGCGCCGGCGGTCACGGCCGCGGTTGCTGCTGCGGCTCGGGCGGAGGGGGTTGCTCGGCGGTGACGCTGCGCTGCTGGTGACGCTGGTGACGTGAGGTGAGTGGCCCCGCCCGGGTTGGGCGGGGCCATTTCCTTGCCTGGTGTGGCCGCTTGGGTGGGTGGGGTGCGGGTTGCGATGCCTGCGGCGGCCCGTTGCTGTTCGGTGGGGGTTCGCGTAGCGCCTGCGGGTCGGTGGGTGGGTCGGGGCCGCGCCGGGGGGTGTCCGTCCTCGGACCGGCGGTCGCCTTAGGCCAAGACGTGCTGCGTGTTGACGCCGGCCACTGCGGGCGGACACCCCCCGGCACGTCCCCTTCCCGCCGTGGGCGGGTGCGGGGCCGTGGGGGTGCGCGCGGACGATGCGGGGGTCTGGGGGTGGCAGCCCTCCAGCAGGGCCGGGGGATCCAATCTGCCCAGCTGTTGCCGGGCGCCCTGGCAAGAGGGTGTGTGTCACAGGGGTTTGTGGTTCCGTCGGCTGTTGGTGGAGCCTATCGTCAAGGTCATGTTCGCTGTCTACGCCGCCCGAATCGACCGCGATGAGCCGCTCTCCGGACTTGAGTTGGGGGAGCGTCCGGCCCCCGAGGCTCGCCCCGGCTGGAGCACCGTCAACGTCAAGGCCGCCTCCCTCAACCATCACGACCTCTGGTCACTGCGGGGCGTGGGCCTCGCGGAGGACAAGTTGCCGATGATCCTCGGCTGTGATGCTGCCGGTGTCGACGAGGACGGCAATGAGGTCGTCCTGCACTCTGTGATCGGACAGAGTGGCCATGGAGTGGGTCCCAAGGAGCCTCGTTCCATCCTCACCGAGCGGTATCAGGGGACGTTCGCGGAGCAGGTCGCCGTGCCGACGTGGAATGTCCTTCCCAAGCCCAAGGAACTCTCATTCGAGGAGGCCGCCTGTCTGCCGACCGCCTGGCTGACCGCCTATCGGATGCTGTTCACCAACGCGGGGGTGCGGCCCGGGGACTCCGTGCTTGTGCAGGGGGCCGGGGGTGGAGTCGCCACCGCTGCCATCGTGCTCGGGAAGGCCGCGGGGCTGCGTGTCTTCGCGACCAGTCGGGACGAGGCCAAGCGCAAGCGTGCCCTGGAGCTGGGGGCCGTGGAGGCCGTGGAGTCGGGGGCTCGGCTGCCGCAGCGGGTCGATGCCGTGATCGAGACGGTCGGCGCCGCCACCTGGTCGCACTCCGTGAAGTCGCTGAAGCCGGGCGGCACGCTGGTCATTTCCGGCGCCACCAGTGGTGACCGGCCCTCGCATGCCGAGCTCACGCGGATCTTCTTCCTGGAGCTGAAGGTCGTCGGGTCCACGATGGGGACCAAGGACGAGCTCGAGGATCTGTTGTCCTTCTGTGCTGCTACCGGTGTACGGCCCGTGATCGATGAGGTGCTTCCCATGGACCGGGCCCGGGAGGGCTTTGAGCGGATGGAGTCGGGGGAGCAGTTCGGGAAGATCGTGCTGACCAACTGACGGTTCCGAGCGCGGCAACTTGCGGCGGGTTCGAGGTGCTACCTCGGGCCCGCCGTTTTGTTTGTCAACTTGGATTGACGGGAGGTCGTCTGTCAACTTATGTTGACGTCATGACGGAAGCAACAGATCTCGCCGAGCGTGCCGGTGACCGTGATCCGCGGGTCGGGCTGCGGGCCGTTGCCGCGCTGCGCCGGTTGCTGGAGCAGTTGGAAGCCGTGCAGGTGCGCAGTGCGCGCAATCAGGGGTGGTCGTGGCAGGAGATCGCCGCGGAACTCGGGGTCAGCAGGCAGGCCGTGCACAAGAAGTACGGGAGGCGTTGATGTTCGAGCGGTTCACGAAGGATGCCCGTGCGGTGGTGACGGGGGCGGTCGAGCATGCGGAGCGGGGTGGGGCGCAGACCGTTGATGCCGAGCACATGCTGCTCGCCCTGCTCGACCGGGAGGGGAGCCGGGCCTCGTTCGCGCTCGCCGCGCTCGGGGGCGGGCAGTGGCTGGAGTCCGTGCGGCGGGCGTTGGGGGAGGCTCGGCGGCGGGGTGGACTGTCGCAGGCCGAGGCCGAAGCGCTGGCAGGGCTGGGCATCGATGTGGGGGAGATCGTCGCCCGGGTGGAGGAAGTGCACGGGGTGGGGGCGATGGCCGGGGACCGGAAGGACAAGGGGTGGTGGTCGGGGCGCCGTTCGTTCAGTCGAGGGGCCAAGGATGTGCTGGAGCGGGCGCTGCGTATCGCCGTCGCCCGGAGGGATCGGCACATCGGTGATGAGCACATCCTGCTGGCCCTGGCGAGCCGACCAGGCGTACCCGCCGAGGTTCTCGCCGATCACGGCGTGACCTACGAGTCCGTCACCCGGGTGCTGTACGGCGGAGGCGAGGCCAAGGCCGGTTGAGGGGCAAGCCCGGTTGGAGGGGGCCCTGCCTCTGCCGGGTGCCTTCCGGTCCGGTGCCCCTGCCCGCCTGCCCGCCTGCCCGCCTGCCCGCCTGCCGGTCGGGCGCGTCGCCCTCCGGGGGAGTTGCCCTCCGGCCCGGATGTCTCTGGACGTCGGCGTGGGGTTCGTGGTTGCCCGGCCTGGGGTCAGGGCGGTGCGGCAGTCCTGGTGGCCGTACTGCCCTCGCCCCAGACCGGTGGCGTCAGGGCTTCGGTGTGCGCAGTAGCGCCCCGATGTGTGCCGCCGCCGTCGACAAGTGGCGGCGGGCGTCGCGGAGTTGGTCCGGTGTGACGCCGTGGTCCCTTGCCGCGTCGCGGATGTCGTCGCGGAAGCGGTCGAGCAGGCGGTCCAGGTCGCGGGCCGGGTCGCCGGTGGGGGGCTCGTGGGCCCAGGTGGGTTCGTAGTCGGCGGGGAAGTCCTCGGGGGTGTCGGAGTAGTCGGGGTGCTGCTGGGGCGACTTGGGGGAGTCCTGGCGGCCGAAGCCGAAGTCCTTGCCGAACTCCTTTCCGTAGCCCTTGCTGAAGTCGCCGAACTCCTTGGCCAGTTCCGTGAGGCCCTCGCGTACGCCCGTCGGCCAGTCGCCGCGTGCGAAGTGGTCCTGTACGTGTTCCTGGACCCGGCGGGCGATGCGCTGGACCTCCTCCTGGGCCTGGGCCCGGGCGCGGTCCTGGGCCTCCTTGGCCTGGCGTCGGGCGCGCTGTGCCTCGTCGCGGGCGCGGCGGCTCTCGTCCTTGGCGCGTCGGGCCTGTTCCTTCCACTCCTGCTTGGCGCGGCGCATCTCTTCCTTGGCGGCGCGCCACGCCTCCTTGTCGGTGTAGTCCGAGAAGTCGCCGAAGGGTGCTTCCGCCTTGGTGCCGTTCCCCTGGCGGGCCTCGGACGCCGCCGCCCGCATCTCGCGCCGCAGGTCGCCCGCCGCGCCGCGCACGTCGGCCTGGATCTCGGCGGCGAGTTCGGCGACCGACTCCCTGATCTCCAGCTCCAGGTCGGCCAACTCGCCGCTGCGGTCGGCCAGTTCGGCGCGGCCGGCGTCCGTGATGGCGTACACCTTGCGGCCGCCCTCGGTGGTGTGGGTGACCAGGCCCTCGGCCTCCAGCTTGGCCAGGCGGGGGTAGACGGTGCCGGCCGACGGTGCGTACAGCCCCTGGAAGCGCTCCTCGAGGAGGCGGATCACCTCGTAGCCGTGGCGCGGGGCCTCGTCCAGCAGCTTCAGCAGATAGAGGCGGAGGCGGCCGTGGGCGAAGACGGGAGGCATGTCAGAGCACCTTCTTGTCGGTCGTGCCGTCGGCCGAGGCGGAGTTGGGGCCATCGCCCTGGCCGGAGACGGAATTGTCCCCCGAGTCGTCCTGTGCGCTGTTCACCGGGTCTGTCGTCGGGTCCGTGGGTGCGGTGTTCGTGGGTGAGGGGGCCGTGGGTGAGGTGTCTGTAGGTGAGGTGTCCGTGGGTGAGGTGTCCGTGGTGGGCTCGGGTTCCTCCCATGCCTCTGCCTCCCACGGCTCGTCCTCCTTGGGCGGGCGGCGCAGCAGGGCGATCGAACCGGAGACCGTCGTCGCCCGGAGCCTGCCCGTGCCGGCGCCCAGGCGGCCGGTGATCTTGTGGGCGCCCCACTGGCCGTGGACCTTCAGCCCCTCGAAGGCATTGGAGATCGTGCCGCTCGCGGTATTGGCCTCGACGTCCGCGTCCGCCGGGGCCGGCAGGCGGATGGCGATCTCGCCGGAGACGCTGGTCAGCCGGACGTCGGTCGGGCCGTCCGGGTCGAGGTCGACGATCATGGAGCCGCTGACGGAGTCGGCCTTCACCGAGGAGCCGGAGCCCTCGACGACCGTGAGGTCACCGGAGACGGAGTTGAAGCGGAGGTCGCCGGTGACGGCCTGGGCCTCCAGGTTCCCGGAGACCGTGTCGGCGCGGACCGGGCCGGACAGGGCGACGAGCGTGGTGTCGCCGGTGACGCCCTTGACGACCGACGGGCCGTGTATCCCGGAGACCACCGCGCCGGCGCCGACCACGCCCACCTCCACGCGCGTGTCGGCGGGCACCGCCAGGGAGACCACCGCGCTGCGGCGCCAGCCCTTGCGGTCGAGCCACTTGAGGAAGCCCTTCCAGGGCAGGTCGTCGTACGCCACCGTCAGTGTGCCGCCCTGCTGGGTCACCGCCAGGGGTGGACCCTCCAGCTCGGAGACCTCCAGGCGGGCGGAACCTTCGTCCGTCCCCACGACGTTCACCGTTCCGTTGACGATGCGCACGTGGAGCTCGCTCACCGGCTCGTCGAAGGTGAGCTTCCTGGGCTCTGCAACGGACCACTCGGACATGCTGCGGACCTCCTGGGCGACCGGACGCGGCCGCACGGGCCGGACCTGAACACGACACGCCATATCGCGTCTTCCGCTAAACACGATATATCGTGGCCGTCGTAAGTCAAGGCACTCGTTCTGGTGATCACAAATCACGCGAGGTGGACAAATTGGCCTAGCGTGTTGTCATGCCGACGGAAGAGTCCCGGGTCGCTCGCCAGGCCCGTCCCGCCCCGGGCGCCCTGCTGCTCTGCCGCGCGCAGCCCGAGTCCGTCGCCCCCGCCGCTCAGCTGCTGCGCGAGCACATGCTGCTCGCGTCGGCCGGCGGGGATTGGAGTGTGCTCGTCCCCGAGGGCAGGCCCTGGCTGGAGGGCGCCGAACCGGTCGACCGCGTCCTCACCGGCTGGGCCACCGCCCTCGCCGTCGGCGCCCCCTGGCCCGTCCTCGCCCTCTGGTGGGACGCCGACCGTGCCGGATACACCCTCGCCTCCGGCTTCCGCCGCCCCGTCGCTTACGTCTGGCTCGCCAATGGCACCCCGGCCGGCGAGAACGAGGCCATGCACACCTTCGCCGGCCGGCTCGGCCTCGATCCGGTGCTGGACGTGCAGTCCCTCGACGAACTGACGGAACCCGACCCCGCGGCCGACGCACGGGCACGCATGCGTGGCCTGCTGGCCGTCCTCACGCGCGCGGGCGTCGCCCTGCCCGCCGGCCTGGCCCCCGGCGACAGCGCCGACCGCCTGCACGAGGCCGCCCGCGACCACCCGCATGTCCGCGTCGAGTGGTCGGGGGGCTGGCGCAACGCCTTCCGCGCGGAACTCGACGCCGTCGAGAGCAGCCGCCTGGGCCCCTTGCTGCCCTGGGCCGGCGGCCCCCAGTCCCACCGGCTCGCCCTGGCCCAGGTCGCGGCCGGCCTGCCCGTCACGGCCTGGGGCCTGCGGCGGCGCAGCGCGGGCTGGATCGCCGCGGGCGCGGTGCTGCTGGCACAGGGCGTGCTGGGGCTGGCGTACGCCCTCGCGCACCCACGCGACTGAGGCCGCGCCGGGCGGCTCGCACGAGTGAGACCGCGAGGGTCACCCGGACGGCGCCGCCCCTTGGATGGTCCTGGCCGACCCGATCGCCGCCCTGGTCATTGACACCATCAGCCTGCGGGCCGGGCTGGTGCTGGGCCTGGCCGAGCTGGGAGAACACGCGGAGGCCGAGAGGCTGCAGCAGGACGCGGTCGCCCGGCTCACCTCACTCCTCGGCGCCGACCACCCGCACACCCGCACACCCGCAACATCCTCGAACGACACCGCCCCTACTGGGACTTCGAGCCCCAGCCCATCTGAGCGGCGTCCGGTCGGCCGGCTCCCGGCCCGCCGAACTCCTAAACGTCGTCGTCCTCGTCGTCCAGCCGGGCCAGCCATGTCGCCAGCCGCTCCACCGGTACCTCGAAGTCCGGGTTCAGGTCGACGAAGGTGCGCAGCTGCTCGGCCAGCCACTCGAAGGTGATCTCCTCCTCGCCGCGCCGCTTCTCCAGTTCTTCGATGCCTCGGTCGGTGAAGTACATGCAGTGAGGATAAATCCTGCTCGCCACGCGTGCGTGCCGGGTCTCCGGCAGCTCAGGCGCCGGGGTCCTTCTTCTCCCAGCCGAGCTTGACGACGATATGGCCCTCGACGCCCGCCTTGGTCAGCACGGCCCCTGCGCTCGCGTTGAGCTTCACACCGAACTCCAGCGCCACCGTGTCGGGCTGGGCCGCCTGGAAGGTGCGCAGGGTCGCCTCCGCGGCCCGTCGGACGGGGGCCAGGGCCTCTTCCAGGGAGACGGAGGCCTCGCGCATCCGGTCGCCGACGCGGGAAGCGCGGACCATGCCGGGCTCGTCGTCGTCGACCTCGACGACCAACTGTCCCTCGCCGTCCTCGTCGCCCATGGCGATCCGCAGCAACTCGGCCATTCGCGCCCCCGTCTGTCACAACCGGCCTGACGGCCGGGCCGCCTCAGCGTGTCGGTTCAGTGAGTCGGTTCCGTGTGTCGGTCCTCTCAATCTACTGGTGCGGCGGGCGAGTTGGCCGTGAATGCGACAAGGCCCGGGTCCCCGTCACACGGACGGGGACCCGGGCCTTGTCGATCAGACCCGTGCAGAGGCTCAGGCCTCGAACACCTCACGCACCAGCTGCTCCTGCTCGGCCTGGTGCCGCTTGGCGGAACCGACGGCCGGGGACGAGCCGTGCGGACGCGAGATGCGGCGCAGGCGCTCACCGTGCGGGACGTCGGCGCCGACCGCCAGGTCCAGGTGGTCGATCAGGTTGAGCGCGATGAACGGCCACGCACCCTGGTTCGCCGGCTCCTCCTGGGCCCACAGGTACTTCTCGGCGTTCGGGTACTTGGCGATCTCGGCCTGGAGCTCGGCACCCGGCAGCGGGTACAGGCGCTCGATGCGGATGATCGCCGTGTCCGTGACGCCGCGCTTCTTCCGCTCGGCCTCGAGGTCGTAGTAGACCTTGCCGGCGCAGAAGACGACCTTCTTGACGGCGGCCGGGTCGACCGAGGAGTCACCGATGACCGGCTGGAACTGCCCGGTCGTGAACTCGTCCGCCTTCGACGCCGCGGCCTTCAGGCGCAGCATCGACTTCGGGGTGAAGACGACCAGCGGCTTGTGGTGCGGGTTGTGCGACTGCCACCGCAGGAGGTGGAAGTAGTTCGACGGGGACGTCGGCATCGCGACCGTCATGTTGTTCTGCGCGCAGAGCTGCAGGAACCGCTCCGGGCGGGCCGAGGAGTGGTCCGGGCCCTGGCCCTCGTAGCCGTGCGGCAGCAGCAGGACGACGCCGGACGTCTGGGCCCACTTCTGCTCGGCCGACGAGATGAACTCGTCCACGACCGTCTGGGCGCCGTTGACGAAGTCGCCGAACTGGGCCTCCCACATCACGAGCGCGTCGGGGCGGGCCAGCGAGTAGCCGTACTCGAAGCCCATGGCCGCGTACTCGGACAGCAGGGAGTTGTAGACGTTCAGCCGCGCCTGGTCCTCGGAGAGGTACTGCAGCGGCGTGTACTCCTCGCCCGTCTCACGGTCGATGATCACCGCGTGACGCTGGCCGAACGTACCGCGCTGCGAGTCCTGGCCGGCCAGGCGGACCGGGACGCCCTCCAGCAGGAGGGAGCCGACCGCGAGGGTCTCGCCCATGCCCCAGTCGATGGTGCCGTCCTCGACCATCGACGCCCGGCGCTGCAGCTGCGGCAGCAGACGCGGGTGGACGGTGATGTGGTCGGGGATGTTGACCTGGGACTCGGCGATCCGCTTGACGACCTCCGAGGTCACCGCGGTGCTGACGGCGACCGGGAACTCGGCCTGCGGGTCCGAGGGCTCCACGGCGGAGGGCTGCGAGGTGGCCTCGCGGACCTCCGTGAAGACCTTCTCCAGCTGGCCCTGGTAGTCCTGCAGCGCCTGCTCGGCCTCTTCCAGGGTGATGTCGCCGCGACCGATCAGGGACTCGGTGTAGAGCTTGCGCACCGAGCGCTTCTTGTCGATCAGGTCGTACATCAGCGGCTGGGTGAAGGCCGGGTTGTCCGACTCGTTGTGACCGCGGCGGCGGTAGCAGATGAGGTCGATCACGACGTCCTTGTTGAACGCCTGGCGGAACTCGAAGGCCAGACGGGCAACGCGGACGACGGCCTCGGGGTCGTCGCCGTTCACGTGGAAGATCGGGGCCTCGATCATGCGGGCCACGTCCGTGGCGTACATCGACGAGCGCGAGGACTCCGGGGCGGCCGTGAAGCCGACCTGGTTGTTGATGACCACGTGGACCGTGCCGCCGGTGCGGTAGCCGCGCAGCTGCGACATGTTCAGGGTCTCGGCCACCACGCCCTGGCCCGCGAAGGCCGCGTCGCCGTGCAGGGCCACCGGCAGGACGGTGAAGTCCGTGCCGCCCTTGTTGATGATGTCCTGCTTGGCGCGGGCGACGCCCTCCAGGACCGGGTCGACCGCCTCCAGGTGCGAGGGGTTGGCGGTGAGCGAGACCTTGATCTGCTCGCCGTCGAGGCCCGTGAAGGTGCCCTCGGCGCCCAGGTGGTACTTCACGTCGCCGGAGCCGTGCATCGACTTCGGGTCGAGGTTGCCCTCGAACTCGCGGAAGATCTGCGCGTACGACTTGCCGACGATGTTGGCGAGGACGTTCAGGCGGCCGCGGTGGGCCATGCCGATGACGACCTCGTCCAGGCGGGACTCGGCGGCCGAGTCCAGCACCGCGTCCAGCAGCGGGATGACGGACTCGCCGCCCTCCAGGCTGAAGCGCTTCTGGCCGACGTACTTCGTCTGCAGGAAGGTCTCGAAGGCCTCCGCCGCGTTCAGTCGGCGCAGGATGCGCAGCTGCTCCTCGCGCTCCGGCTTGGTGTGCGGGCGCTCGATGCGGTCCTGGATCCACTTGCGCTGCTTGGGGTCCTGGATGTGCATGAACTCGATGCCGGTGGTGCGGCAGTACGAGTCGCGCAGCACGCCGAGGATGTCGCGCAGCTTCATCAGGGACTTGCCGGAGAAGCCGCCGACCGCGAACTCGCGCTCCAGGTCCCACAGGGTGAGGCCGTGCTCGGTGATGTCCAGGTCGGGGTGCTTGCGCTGGCGGTACTCCAGCGGGTCGGTGTCGGCCATGACGTGGCCGCGGACCCGGTAGGAGTGGATCAGCTCGAAGACGCGCGCGGCCTTCGTCACGTCGTCGTCGTGCGAGGCGTCGATGTCCTTGAGCCAGCGGACCGGCTCGTAGGGGATGCGCAGCGCCTCGAAGATCTCGTCGTAGAAGTTGCCCTCGCCGAGGAGGAAGTTCGCGACGATCCGCAGGAACTCGCCGGAGGCGGCGCCCTGGATGACCCGGTGGTCGTAGGTCGACGTGAGCGTCATGACCTTCGAGATGCCGAGCTTGTTCAGCGTGTCCTGGGACGTGCCCTGGAACTCCGCCGGGTAGTCCATGGAGCCGACGCCCATGATCACCGACTGGCCGGGCATGAGGCGCGGCACGGAGTGCACGGTGCCGAGGCCGCCGGGGTTGGTCAGGGAGACCGTGACGCCGGTGAAGTCGTCCATGCCCAGCTTGCCGTCGCGGGCACGGCGGACGATGTCCTCGTAGGCCTGCCAGAACTCGAAGAAGTTCAGGGTCTCGGCCTTCTTGATGCCCGCGACCACGAGCTGGCGGTCGCCGTTGGGCTTGACCAGGTCGATGGCGAGGCCGAAGTTGATGTGCTCCGGCTTGACCAGGGTCGGCTTGCCGTCCTTCTCCGCGAAGGAGTAGTTCATCGACGGCATGGCCTTGATGGCCTGCACCATCGCGTAGCCGATGAGGTGGGTGAAGGAGATCTTCCCGCCCCGGGCGCGCTTCAGGTGGTTGTTGATGACGATGCGGTTGTCGAAGAGCAGCTTCACCGGGACCGCGCGCACGGACGTGGCCGTGGGCACCTCCAGCGAGGCGTTCATGTTCTTCGCGACCGCGGCGGCCGGGCCGCGCAGCGTCACGAGCTCGGGACCGTCGGCGGCCGCGGCGGGCTCGGCCTTCTTCGGCTGAGCGGGCTTCGCGGCCGGAGCGGGCTTCGCCGCAGCCGGGGCCGGAGCCGGGGCGGCGGGCGCGGCGGCCGCGGGCTTCGGGGCCGCGGGAGCCGGCGCGGGGACCGACGGAGCGGCAGGCGCGGCCGGAGCGGCCGGGGCCGCCGGAGCCGTGCTGGTGGTTCCCGCGGCCCCCGCGGCCGCGGTACCCGCCGGAGCCGAGGCGGGAGCGCCCGGCTTGTAGTCGGCGAAGAAGTCCCACCAGGCTCGGTCTACCGAATTGGGGTCCTGGAGGTACTGCTGATAGATCTCGTCGACGAGCCACTCGTTCGGACCGAACGCGGCCGCGGGGTTCTTGCCCGCTTGGTCGGTGTCGGTCGAGATGCTCGAGTTACTGGGGGACTGTGGCGACACGGCGGCAACCGCCCTCTTCCGCTTCACAAGGTGATGGACAGCGGAAATAAAGGCTACGCCCCTATGGCCGCGAAGGTCAGGCTGAGCAAGGTCATCGTCGCGTAAGTCACATCGGAAAGCGTGTTTCGTGCCGGGAAATGGCGGGAAACAAGCGTGGTTCCGCTTCAGCTGGGATGGCGCGACCGCGGCCCGGCCCGCCACAGGCGAGGGGCTCTGCCTGATCACACGTGTCCGTCAGTCAGGACGCACGTGGATCTTGTCGCTCCGCTTCGAACTTTACGTCAACTTGGTACAGATGGCTGCCCGGGAAGTGTGACAAGAATCCGGCAACCCCGATCGGATTCGGCCACACCGATCCGGCCGCCGTGCAGATCGACGGCCCAGCGTGCGATCGCCAGCCCCAACCCCGTACCGCCGTCGCTGCCCGGCCCGTGCGGCCGGATCACGGCGCCCCGGTTGAACCGCTCGAAGACCCGGTGCCAGTCCGACCGCGGAATGCCCGGACCCTCGTCCAGGACCTCCAGCTCCAGCGACTCCGGGTACGCCCCGCGCCGCGCCTTGACCGTCACGCGGCCGTGCGGCGGGCTGTGCTTGATCGCGTTGTCGATGAGGTTGGCGACGACCTGGTGGATGCGCTCGGGGTCGGCGTGCGCGGTCAGCTCCGGCGGGGAGACGTCGAGGTGCAGATGGACGTCCGTACGGGTGTGGCTGCCGGAGCCGGACGCCATGCCCCCGCGCGCGGAGGCGACCATGTTGGCCTCCTTCAGCACGCCGGACAGGTACGGCCAGACCTCGAAGCGCCGCATGCGCAGCGGTACGACGCCGTTGTCCAGGCGGGACAGGTCCAGCAGCGTCTCCACGAGCCGGCCCAGCCGCTCGGTCTGCTTCAGCGCCGTGCGCATCGTCTCGGGGTCGGCCTCGGCGATGCCGTCGACCACGTTCTCCAGGACGGCCCGCAGGCCCGCGATCGGGGTGCGCAGCTCGTGCGAGACGTTCGCCACCAGCTCCTTGCGCTGCTGGTCCTGGGCTTCCAGCTCGTCGGCCATCAGGTTGATCGTCTCGGCCAGGTCGCCCAGCTCGTCCCGGCGGTTCTCCCGCACCCGGCGGGTGTAGTCGCCGTGCGAGATGGACCGGGCCACCGCGTTCATCTCGTCCAGCGGCGCGGTGAGCGAATGCGCCACGAACTGCGTAATGAGCAGTGTGGCGATCATCGAGAAGACCATGATGAAGCGCAGCTCGGTCTGGGTGCGCACGGCGAGCATCGACAGACCCGTCGTGATCAGCACCGCGATGACGACCAGAGCGCCCAGCTTGGTCTTGATCGAGAACGGACGTACGCCGCCCCAGGGTTCCCCGGGGCCTCTCCGCGCGGCCGGCCCGTCGCTCATGGCGTCGGGGTCTCCAGGGCGTAGCCCACACCGTGCACGGTGCGGATCCGCTCGGCGCCGATCTTCCGGCGCAGCGCCTTGATGTGGCTGTCGACCGTGCGGGTGCCGGAGGCGTCCGCCCAGTCCCACACCTCGGCGAGCAGCTGCTCACGCGAGAGCACCGCGCGCGGGGTGTTCGCCAGGCACACCAGCAGGTCGAACTCGGTGGGCGTGAGGTGAACATCCTCACTGCGCACCCGAACCCGCCGCTGCGCGTGGTCGATCTCCAGCTCGCCGAGGCGCAGGATGCCCGACCGCGGGGTCGTGGCGGCCAGCGCGGCCCGCTCGACGCGGCGCAGCAGCACGTGCACGCGTGCCGCCAGCTCCCGCATCGAGAACGGCTTGGTCATGTAGTCGTCCGCGCCGACGCCGAGGCCGACCAGCATGTCGGTCTCGTCGTCGCGCGCGGTCAGCATCAGCACCGGCACCGGCCGCTGGGCCTGCACCCGGCGGCATACCTCCAGGCCGTCGAAGCCCGGCAGCATGATGTCGAGGATCAGCAGGTCGGGCTGCCAGGCCTCGGCCGTGTCGACGGCCGCCGGACCGTCGCCCGCGGTCTGCACGAGGAAACCCTCGGCGCGCAGGCGGGCCGCGATGGCGTCCACGATGGTCGGATCGTCCTCGACCACGAGGACCCGGCGCTGTGCGCCCGGGGTCGCCGTCGTGCCGTTGTGGGAGGTGTGTGTCTGCTCCATCGCCCGCCCCAAAGTTGCTTTCCGGAATCCGTGGGGTGATCCCGCTAACTGGCTATGCCTGCGCATGCTTGCGATTGACGCTTGAATGATCCGCGTCAGAGAAGCAGAGTACGGGGAGTCACCGTGCCACGGCTATCCAGGTCGGACGGCGAGGTGCACGACGTCCGGAACGCCCCGGGCAACGGGGATCTCTTCGGTACGCACCTGTTGGAATCCGGCATTACACAAGGTTTCTTCGAATTCCGGAGAGGGCTGGGCGGACCATACGGCCAGCACCCCACCCGGCCTCAACGCGCCTGCGCAGGCCGCCAGTCCAGCCGGTGAGTACAGGCTGTCGTTGCCCTCGGTGACGGTCCAGCCGGGGCCGTTGTCGATGTCGAGACACAGTGCGTCATACGTGTCGTAAGTCTCATGTACGTGCGCCACCAGATCCGTTTCCAGAATCTCGGTGCGCGGGTCGGCGAGGGCACAGGCGGAGAAGTCGGACAACGGGCCGTCGAGATGCCAGCCGATAATCGCGGGCTCGCGCTCGACCACGGTGATCCGTTTCGGGCGCGGATCGGCGGCGGCGTGTGCGAGCGAGAACCCGACGCCGAGCCCGCCGATCAGCACCTGCGGGTCCGGCCGCCCGTCCAGCGCGCCGAGCGCCGCGTCGACGAGCAGCCGCTCCGAGCGCCCGTCGGAGGTGTCCATCAAGAAGCAGCCGTTCGCGATGATCTGGAGCAGCTCGCCGTGCCGCCGCAGCACGACCTCGCCGTACGGGCCCTCGCGACGGTCCAGGACTTCGGGGATGTCGTACGAAGTGGGCATCCGGCCATCCTGGCAGGTGAGAGCGGGACGGCCGAGGGAATTACGTCAGCGTCACGTCAGCGGGTGAGCCCGCGCCGGCCGGGGAGCGCCGGAACCTCCCTGCCGTGGACCGGGTCCGCCTGGGGGCGGCGTCGTGGGGAGTAGGGCGTGCCGTTCCAGGTTGACGGGAGCGTTGACGGGAGCGGGGAGCAGGGGGGCAGGGCGCGAGGAGTAGGGAGCAGGGGGCGGTAAGCCCAGGCGTTCGCGCAACAGGCCGTTCGGCACGCCCTTGTTGAAGCCGAAGCCGACCTTCTCGCGGTCGGTGCCGACCGGTTGGCCGCAGCGCGATGTGATCTGCGAGCGGCCGGTGGGCTTGTTGAGAGGTTGCTGAGAATCCGCTCCCGTGTGGCGCCGATCACAGACAGGGGTGGGCTGCGGGCCAAGGGTGGGGGAAACGGAAGGAGCGCCTCACCTTGAAACGGACTGCAGTTGGGGGTGTGAAGGGCTCGAGTGCGGAGCCTGTGCCTTCGGGGCCGGCGCCTTCGGAGCCCGCGTCCCCGATGGCGGCCGGTCCTTCCGGTTGTCCCGGTCCTTTCCCTGACGCGTGCTTCCCCGATGTGGCCCAGCTGCTGGACGGCATGCCGCGCCAGCGCGGACCACTGAGCGCCCCTCCTGCGCCGAGCATTACCGCCCCGGCACCGGTCACCCCCGAGGCCGCCCAGGTCACCGAGGCCGCCGAGCCCAACACCCGTGCCTTCCACCCTTGGCGTCTGCTCCCCACCCCCACCGGAACGCCCTTCACCTGCGCCTACGCCGCCGTACTTGCCGTCACCTCACTGATCGCCACCTACGCCGGCCCCGCCCTCGTCCACGCCCTGCACCAGGGCTCCAGCACCGATGTGGCGCACCTGGTGCGGACGCCCGTGCTGGTGCTGATCGCCAGCGCGCTGTGGGTCGCGGGCGGGATCACGGGGCCTTACACGCTCTGCTTCCTGCTCGTGCTCACCGCGCTGGAGCGGCGAATCGGCGGCGCTCGCACGGCCACCGTCTTCCTGCTCGGGCACGTCCTGGCCACCCTCGCGACCGAGGTACCGGTCGGGCTCGCGGTGCTGGTCGGCCACCTCCCGGACAGCTCGCTGCACCGCCTCGACTACGGCATCAGCTTCGGCGTCGCCACGAGCGTCGGCGCGCTGGCCGGGCTGCTCCGGCCGTGGCTGCGGTGGCCGGTGCTGGTGCTGTTCGGCGGGATGCTGATCCAGGACCTGCTGAACCTCACGGACCCGCTGACCAACTGGGGGCATCTGATCTCCCTGGTCATCGGGGTCGGGCTGTGGCCGGTGGTGCGTCGCTGGTGTGTCCCGGGTTCAGCTGGCCGTGGGCGACCAGACGTACGGGGTGGTCGTCGTCACCGCTTGGAAGCCCAGGCGTCGCAGGATGGGTGCGCTGTCGTCGGAGGCGTCGACGTGCAGGTAGTCGACGCCGCGGGTGGCGGCGAGGGCGGCGCGGGTGGCTACCAGGGCGCGGTAGATGCCGCGGCCGCGCCACTCGGCCGGCGTTGAGCCGCCCCACAGGCTTGCGAACTCGGTCCCCTCGCGGAAGACCAGCCACGCCGCGGAGACGACCTCGCCGTCCGCCTCGGCGACGTACACGGCGATCTCGTCCGGCGCGGACGCGACACGGCCGATGAGATCGTCGGCGAGCCAGCTCCAGTCCTGGCCCCACACGCCCGACTCCATCGCGGCGATGCGGCGCATGTCCGCGTCCGCCGTGACTCGCCGCAGCGTCACGCCCTCCGGCAGAACGGGCTGTCGTACGGCCATGTCGGCGGCCCGACCCACCAGGACCGTCTCCTGCTCCTCGGGCACGAAGCCGGCCCCGCGCAGGCGGTCGGTGAGGTCCGCCGGGTCGTCGTGGGACCGGGTCTTCCACTCCACCGCCTCGCCGCGCGCCGCGAAGTAGTCGCGCTGCCGGGCGATGAGCCGGTCGAGTTCGGCGCCGCGTACACCGAGCGAGCGCGGGCCGCTGACCAGGCCGCGGAATCCGCCGACGATCCGCAGCAGGGGGCCGTCCTGTTCGTACGTCACACCGGCGGGCGGGGTCGGGGGCGCGCCGCGCATCTGGTCGTCGTAGGCCGCGAGAAGGATCTCTGTCTCTGTCACGGGGAGACGGTGCGGGAAGCAACCGGCCCCCGACAAGCGTTTATTCGCAAAGACCGAGGTCACAGTGGGTGGCGCAGTTGATCGCTCACAGCGAACGAAGGCCTGGGAACATTCGAGCTCCTCCGTGCATTGAGTCGGCATAACTCAACTTGACTGCCGAAGGGGAGATCATGGCTTCGACGTCCACATCGCTCACCCTGCCCGTGCTGCCGCTCGACGACGAGGTCGTGCTGCCCGGAATGGTGGTCCCGCTGGACCTGAACGACGCCGATGTACGCGCCGCGGTGGAGGCCGCGCAGGCGGCCGCCCGGTCCCAGCCGGGAAAGCCACGGGTGCTGCTGGTGCCACGCATCGACGGCACGTACGCGAGCACCGGTGTGCTCGGCACCGTCGAGCAGGTCGGCCGGCTGGCCGACGGTGACCCGGGCGCCCTCATCCGCGGTCGCGGCCGCGTGAAGATCGGCGCCGGGACGACCGGACCGGGTGCGGCGCTGTGGGTCGAGGGGACGCGGGTCGACGAGAGCGCGCCCGAGCCGCTGCCCGGACAGGTCGCCGAACTCGTCAAGGAATACAAGGCACTCGCCACTGCCTGGCTGCGCAAGCGCGGCGCCTGGCAGGTCGTCGACCGCGTCCAGGCCATCGACGACGTCTCGGCCCTCGCGGACAACTCCGGTTACTCGCCCTTCCTGTCCACCGAACAGAAGGTGGAGCTGCTGGAGACCGCCGACCCGGTCGCCCGCCTCAAGCTCGCCACCCAGCAACTGCGCGACCACCTCGCCGAGCAGGACGTCGCCGAGACCATCGCCAAGGACGTCCAGGAGGGCGTCGACAAGCAGCAGCGCGAGTTCCTGCTGCGGCGTCAGCTGGAGGCGGTCCGCAAGGAACTGCGCGAGCTGAATGGCGAGCAGGACGGCGAGGAGTCCGACGACTACCGGGCCCGCGTGGAGGCCGCCGACCTGCCCGAGAACGTCCGGGAGGCCGCGCTCAAGGAGGTCGACAAGCTGGAGCGGTCCAGCGACCAGTCACCCGAGGGCTCCTGGATCCGCACCTGGCTGGACACCGTCCTCGAACTCCCGTGGAACGAGCGGACCGAGGACGCCTACGACATCCAGGGCGCGAAGGGTGTGCTGGATGCCGAGCACGCCGGTCTGGAGGACGTGAAGGAGCGGATCACCGAGTACCTCGCGGTGCGCAAGCGCCGTACCGACCGCGGCCTCGGTGTCGTCGGCGGCCGGCGCGGCGGTGCCGTACTGGCCCTGGTCGGCCCGCCCGGCGTCGGCAAGACCTCGCTCGGCGAGTCCGTCGCCCACGCCATGGGCCGCAAGTTCGTCCGGGTCGCCCTCGGCGGCGTCCGCGACGAGGCCGAGATCCGCGGCCACCGCCGTACGTACGTCGGCGCGCTGCCCGGCCGGATCGTGCGGGCCATCAAGGAGGCCGGCTCGATGAACCCGGTCGTGCTCCTCGACGAGATCGACAAGGTGGGGTCCGATTTCCGGGGCGACCCGGCGGCGGCCCTGCTGGAAGTCCTGGACCCGGCCCAGAACCACACCTTCCGGGACCATTACCTGGAGGTGGAGCTGGACCTGTCGGACGTGGTCTTCCTCGCCACCGCCAACGTCCTGGAGGCCATCCCCGAGGCCCTGCTCGACCGTATGGAGCTGGTCCGCCTCGACGGCTACACCGAGGACGAGAAGATCGTCATCGCCCGCGACCACCTGCTCCCGCGCCAACTGGAGCGGGCTGGGCTGAAGGCGGACGAGGTCGCCCTCGACGAAGGCGCACTGCGCAAGCTCGCCGGCGAGTACACGCGCGAGGCGGGCGTCCGCAACCTGGAGCGCTCGATCGCACGACTGCTCCGCAAGGTCGCGGCCCAGCACGAACTGGGCGAACGGAAGCTGCCGTTCACGGTGGGCGAGGCCGACCTGCGCGGTCTGATCGGCCGGCCGCACCACGTGCCCGAGTCCGCCCAGGACCCGGCGGAGCGCCGTACGGCAGTGCCGGGCGTGGCGACGGGCCTGGCGGTGACGGGCGCGGGCGGTGACGTGCTGTTCGTCGAGGCGTCGCTGGCCGACCCGGAGACGGGCGCGGCGGGTCTGACGCTGACGGGCCAACTGGGTGACGTCATGAAGGAGTCGGCGCAGATCGCCCTGTCCTTCCTGCGCAGCCACGGCGCCGAACTGGAGCTCCCGGTCGCGGACCTGAAGGACCGGGGCGTGCACATCCACTTCCCGGCGGGCGCGGTGCCCAAGGACGGCCCGAGCGCGGGCATCACGATGACGACGGCCCTGGCGTCGCTCCTGTCCGGCCGCCCGCTGCGCACGGACGTGGCGATGACGGGCGAGGTCTCACTCACGGGCCGCGTCCTGCCCATCGGCGGCGTGAAGCAGAAGCTGCTCGCGGCCCAGCGGGCGGGCGTCACGACCGTGATCATCCCCAAGCGCAACGAGCCCGACCTGG
Source organism: Streptomyces cyaneus (assembly GCF_004028635.1). Taxonomy (GTDB): domain Bacteria; phylum Actinomycetota; class Actinomycetes; order Streptomycetales; family Streptomycetaceae; genus Streptomyces; species Streptomyces cyaneus. The sequence goes on from NZ_RQJW01000009.1 coordinate 223,527, forward strand.
ACGACGTCCCCGCCGAGGTGCTGGACAAGCTCGACGTCCACGCCGTCACGGACGTCCGCCAGGTCCTGGAGCTGGCGCTGTCGCCGGCCATCAGCGGCGTGGCGCCGGAGGTTCCGGTCGCGGCGTGACGGACGTGACCGGATGAGGGAAGGCCCGGGTTCTCGTGAGGGAGGCCCGGGCCTTCGCCGCGGGGGCGGTGGCCGGTACGCCGGGGGCGCGGCCCGGGCCGTGCGGCCGCGGGTCAGCCGTTCGCCAAAGCCTGGACCCGATCCAAGGCGCCATTGAACCTGTTGTGGTCGCCGACGGTCGGCCCGGAGGACGTGTACTGCCACATCGTGTAGTAGCTCCAGCCCGCCGGCAGTTCGCCCACCGTCGTCGCGTACCGAGCGATCCACAGCGGGGTGGCGGAGGCGAAGCCGCTGTGGTTGCCGGTGCACTGCTTCCACCAACTGGTGGCCGTGTAGATGACGGGGTCGCGGCCGGTGCGGGTCTTGTACTGGTTCAGGAAGTCACGGATCCAGGTGACCATCCCGCTCGGTGTCTTGCCGTAGCAGGCGTCGCCGTACGGATTCCACTCGATGTCGAGGACGCCGGGCAGGGTCTTGCCGTCGCGGGACCAGCCGCCGCCGTGGTCGACGAAGTAGTTGGCCTGGGTTGCTCCATTGGTGGTGTCCGGGGTGGCGAAGTGGTAGGCGCCGCGGATCATGCCGATGTTGTAGGAGCCGCCGTACTGCTGGGCGAAGTAGGGGTTGGTGTAGTACGTCCCCTCGCTTGCCTTGGCGTAGGCCCACTTGACCCCGCTGTTCCACAGGGTCGCCCAGTCGACGTTGCCCTGGTGGCTGGAGACGTCCACCCCTTCCGTCTGCGTGGCCAGCGTGTTCGCGGGGCTGCCGTGCACGCCGTCGTGGGCTGCGACGCCCATGCCCATGCGGGCGGAGCCGCGCGCTGGGGTGTCGTCGGCGGATGCGGGAGAGGGCTGGACGGCGAGGAGGAGGGAGAGGGCGGCGGCGAGCAGGAGCCCGGTGAGATGCGGGCGTCGGGGGCGGAGCGGTTCGGGTCTGTGCACGGGCATAGCGTGCCTCCGAAGGCTCGGTGACGCTCGGTGGGGAAACGCGCTGCGGTGGTGCCTGCGGCCATGGTGAGCTATGGCGTGTGCATGCCAGTCAAGTGCCTGGTGGAGAAGCTATGCACGGAGAAGGGCAGGTGGAAGGGGGTCCGGAGGCTGCCGTTGGTCTAAGCCTGCGAAATACTGGCGGAGCTGCGGCAATGACGGCGGGTGGCGGAAATTTTCAGGACCGGGAAAATCGAGGCAGGGGCTGACGTGCAGCAAGACGGAAACGGCGACGGGCGGAGAGTCGAGTCCGGGAGTGCCCCCTCCGGGGGAGTGTCCGGTGGCGGTATGGGACAGCCTGAATTCCTCGACCTGGAACGCGAGTTGACGGTTCTGTTCCGGCGTGCCAGGGCCAAGCAGGGGGAGATGGCCCGCGAGGTCCATCCCGACCTGGAGTCCGCGGCGTACGGGCTGCTGGTCCGACTGGACGAGTCCGGCCGGCTGCGGGCCACGGAACTCGCCGCCTACATCGGCGTCGGCAAGGCCACGATGTCCCGCCAGCTGCGCGCCCTGGAGGATCTGGGCCTGGTGGCCCGCGAGCCCGACCCCGCCGACGGGCGGGCGTGGCTGGTGCACCTCACGGAGGAGGGGCGCGGGCGGGTCGCGAAGGTACGGGAGGCTCGGCGCGCCCGGTATGTCGCGCAGCTGTCCCACTGGGATCGGGGTGAGGTGGCGGAGCTGGCTCGGTTGCTGAATCAGTTGAACCGGGGGATGGAGAAGTAGGGCCACGACGCGTCACAAGGCGTCCGGCTTTCGAGTTGTCCGGCCCGGTGCGGGGAAATGGGCCGTTGTGGCTGCCGCGGGCTGCGAGTCCTGGCATCCTTTTCATTCCTCAGCCTCGGGGGCGGCTGTCAGGGGATCCGTCCCGGGGTGCTGCGTACGGGGGTGCGGTGTGGCCGGAGCCGGGGCCGAGCGATTCGATGTGTTCTTCTCCTACGCCTTCAGGGACGGGGAGTGGCCCGTCGCGCTGGCGGGGAATCTCGAGCGGCTCGGGCTGAGGGTGTGGTTCGACCGGTGGGAACTGGCCGCCGGGCAGCGGGTGGCTACGCGGTTGCAGGACGGACTGGCGAAGGCCGACGCGCTGGTGGCCGTCGTGACTCCGCTGTGGATCGCCTCCGAGTGGTGCAACGAGGAGTTCGCTGCGGCCATGACGGCTTCGACGGCCGGGCGGCAGCGGTTGATCCCGGTGCTGTGGGGCGATGTGGCGACGGTTCCGCCCTTCATCGCGTCCCGGCTGTTCGTCGACTTTCGTACGGTGGCGGCGCCGGATCAGTACGAGGCGAAGGTACGGCAACTCGTGCGGGCCGTACGCGGGTTGGCTGACTCGGAGCGGCCGGCGGCCACGGGTGTGGTGGTCCCGCCGCGGGGGCTGGAGTACCGGCCGGACGGGCCCATCCACGCGGAGTTACGGGTCGGTGCGGGGTCGGTGGTGTTCTCCACCGAGGGAGCCGAGGTGTCCGGTGCTCCGCTCGGCGCGGATGACGCGCTCGTGGCGGCCGAGCTGGACCGCCAGCTGGATGAACGGGTTCGGGCGTTGCAGCGTGCGCGGGAGCGAGTGCGCGGGGATCACGTGACCCGGACCCCGCCCACGACGGACACGCCGGTGATCTCCGGTGGCGTCAACGGCGCCTTGGCCGCCGTCGGTCGGACTCTGGGCGAGCGGTTCGTGAACGGGGAGGTGGGGGCCGCGTTGCGGCGCGAGGCGGTGTTGGCTCGTGACTGCAACGCTCCGCTGCGGATCGGGCTGCGGGTCGACGCGGCCGAGTGGCGGGATCTGCCCTGGGAGAGCTTGGTGGTGCCCGGCGCGCAGGAGCCGCTGGTGCTGTCCGAGCGGGTCGACCTGTACCGCAAGGTACGGCGGGAGACCCCGCCGGTGGCGATGTCGATCCCTGGGCCGCTGCGGATTCTGGCCGTGGTGGCCAGCCCTGAGGCCGGCGGCGGTGAACTGCTCGACTACGAGCGGGAGCTGGCGCGGATTCTGGACGCGGTGGGCTCCGCGCGGACCAAGCAGGGGGCGTATGTCCGGGTACTGAACTGGGGGAGCGTCGCCGAGATTCGCGCGGCTTTGGAGGAGGAGCGCTTCCACGTGCTGCATCTGTCGTGTCATGCCGCTCCGGGTGTGCTGTTCCTGGAGAAGGACGACGGCGGGCTGGACAAGGTGGACGCGCGGCGGTTCATGGATGACGTGCTGCCGCCGGGACGTGGGGTGCCGTTGGTGGTCCTGTCGGGTTGTTCCACGGCACAGGCACCGCAGGCGGATGCCGATGAGGCCGCCGCCGAGGCTCGTGCAGGACTGGCGCGGGAGCTTCTGGGCCGAGGGGTTCCGAGCGTGCTGGCGATGACTGAGACGGTCACCGATCGGTACGCCACCGAGCTGGCTGCTCTCGTGTACGAGGACCTGGGCCGGGTGGAGCATCCCGTCCCGCTGGCCGCGCTTTCGCGGGCGCGGCGACGGCTGGAGGCCGCACGGCAGCAGCTCCCGGTGGGCGATCCGAGGGTCGCCTGGCCGGAGTGGTCCACTCCGTCCCTCTTCCTCGCTGGGGCGCCCCTGCCGCTGTTCGACGCCGGGCAAGGCGTCGAGCGGGTGGCACCGGTGCCGGACAGGGTGCTGGAAGAGGGAATGGTGGTGCGCAAGGTCGGCGAGTTCGTGGGGCGCCGTGCGGAGTTGCGGCAACTGCTGGCCGTGTTGCGCGACTCCAACCGGGCAGGCGTGCTGATCCACGGGATCGGCGGCGTCGGCAAGTCGACGCTCACCGCCGAGCTGCTGCATCACCTGGGCCCCGAAGCGGGGTTGGTGGTGCCCGTCCCGGCCGCTACGGTTCCGACCGTCGACTCGGTTCTGGAGACCCTGCGGAAGCGTCTCGTTGTTCGCTGCGTGTCCGCCGGGCTTCCCGAGGAGGACATGCTGCGCCGGGTGGCGGCCATGCTCGCCGATGCCACGCCGTCGTGGCGGGAACGGTGGGAACTGATCCAGCAGGTCGTCCTGCCACGGGTGCCGGTCCTGCTCGTGCTGGACAACGCCGAGGACCTCCTCGTCCATTCCGACGGGGCTTGGCAGCCGACCGATCCCGACCTGGCGGAATTCCTGGCCGCCTGGACGGCTGCCGCGCCTCGCGCTCGACTGCTGGTCACCAGCCGGTATCCGTTCAGCCTGCCGAACCGGATGCACCGGCGCCTGACGGTGCATCACCTGGGCCCGCTGTCGCTCGCCGAAACCCGCAAGCTGATCTGGCGGCTGCCCGGCCTGGACGCCCTCGGCAAGGATGACCTCCAACGTGCCTACGCCGATGTCGGCGGTCATCCGCGGGCACTGGAGTACCTGGACGCGCTGCTGCGCGGTGGCGAGGCACGGTTCCCCGACATCGCCGAGCGCATGGAGGAGGCGCTGGCGCGACGCGGCATCCGTACACCGGAGCGATGGCTGGCCGGGATCGCCGGTGACCTCGACAAGGCGCTGGCCGAGACGGTCACGCTGGCGGTGGACGACGTGCTGCTCGACACGCTGCTGGGGCAGTTGGACGGTGTGCCGGGAGCGCGGCTGCTGCTGGACGGGCTTGCGGTGTATCGCGCGCCGGTCGACCGGACGGGGGCTGCCTGGCAACTGTCGGACCTGACCTCGGTACCGGAGGTTGAACCGGCGTTGCGGGACCGGCTCCAGACAGTGCGGGAACGGATCCGGCGAGCCCAGGCTGAGGGAGCCGTGGCGGCGGAAGGCTGGGGTCTTCCTCTGGAGGTGATCGCCCAGTACCGACACGATCTCGGGGAGCTGTCCCGGCCTCCCGTCGAACTCGACGACGATGCCGAGGCTGCCCTGTGTCTACTTCTGGAACTGGGTCTGGTCTCCCCCGCCCCGGCGTCGGAGGACGAGCCGGGCACTCGGCCCAGCGGCTTGCTGGTACACCGCTGGACCGCTGACGCCCTGCGAAACCGGAGCGCCCCTGATGCCCTCACAGCAGCACATCGCCGGGCTGCTGCCTTCTGGCGGTGGCGCGTCGACGTATTGCCGCAGGACGAGGCCGCCGACGTCATCGACCTCATTGAAGCCCGTCATCATCATTACCGAGCCGGTGATCTCGATCAGGCGAATGTTGTCACCGGCCATGTGTGCCTGCAATTGCAGACCTGGGGCGCGTGGGACTGGGAAGAGCGTCTGCTCAAGGAGAGCCTCTCCTGGTTTCCCGCCGACTCCCAGGCCGCTGCCGGTTGCCTCCACCAGCTGGGCACGATCGCGGATGCACGGGGGGATTACGGTGAAGCCGAAGAATACTACCGAAAATCGCTCGCCATCAGCGAGGCACACGACGATCGAGTCGGCGTTTCCATCACCTATCACCAACTCGGCATCATCGCGGTGAGGCGGGGGGACTATGACGAAGCTGAAGAGCTCTGTCAAAAATCGCTCGCCATCAAGGAAGGGCGTGACGACCGGTCTGGGATTGGTGCCAGCTACCACCAACTCGGCGCGATCGCAGAAATGCGGGGAGATTATGACGTAGCCGAGGATTACTACCGCAAGTCACTGGCCATCAGTGAGGAACTCGGCGATCCCGTCGGCATTGCCACCAGCTATCATCAACTCGGTAGCGTTGCGGAGGATCGGGGTGATTATGACCTCGCCGAAGAGTGCCACCGCAATTCGCTCGCCATCAGCAAGGACCGCAACGACCGGGCTGGGATCGCTGCCAGCTACCACCACCTCGGCACGGTTTCAGAAATGCGGGAGAATTATGACGTGGCCGAGGAGTACTATCTCCAGTCGCTGGCCATCAGTGAGGAAATCGGTGACCGAGCCGGAATCGCCGCCACCATCAGTCAACTTGGCATATTGCGAACAAAGCTGAATCAGCCGGCTGAAGGCATCCCCCTCAATCTTCAGGCGCTCGCTCTACGTCTGGAGATGGGAGTCTCGGCCGCGACGGACATTTACTGGCTCAACAGGCAGAGAGCCCTCGTCGGTGACGATGCCTTCGAGGACAAGCTCCGCGCTTACCTGCCCGAGAACGGCGTACAAGTGGTCATGTCGATAACGCTTCCGTCGGCAGAGCAGGCCGAGGCCGACGAGTCGCCCCCGGAGTAGCTGTGCCTCCCGCACAGGCGGAGCGATCAAGTAGCTCACAACTCCGCATACACCACGGTCGCGTCGTCATGCGTCTTGCTCCGCCCCAGATACATACGTTCCTCCGCGTCGGCCCGCTCCAGCCCCCGCACCCGATCCACCAGCTCCCGCGCCCCCTCCTTCCGCAGGAGCCGGAAGCAGTCCCCCCAGTCCCCCTCCCGGAACTTCTCCACCCACCGCGTCGCCCCGTCCGTCAGCGCCGCCAGCGCCCGTACCTCCCCGCGCGGCAGCACCCCCGTCACCGCCCGCCCCGCCACCGTCGGATCGGCGGCGGCCGTGAAGAAGCCGCCCTCCTTGTTGCGGATGTGGGCGTCGATCAAGGCGTCCGTGGCCAGGGAGGCGCGGGGCAGACGGGACAGGCGGTCGTCCAGGTAGGGCGTGATCGCACCGTCCGGCGACTCCACCAGCAGGGCCGAGTCGGAAAGGATCAGGTACTCCAGCGACTCTGACGACCACCGCGCCAGAACCACCGTTGCCTGTGGGGTGCGTGGGTGAGAAAGGTCACAGGTTTCGGCGTGGGCCTCGGCGGTACGTGCGATGGCGCGGGCCAAGGCGTCGACGAGGGGAACATCCGGGAGTGAAACGGTCAGTTCGGTCAGGGCTCCGCCCAGCCGTGCGGTGAACCAGGGGACGGAATGCAGACAGCCCGTCTCGCCTCTCGGCGGGGTCACTCCGTCCAGAACCACCAGCGCGCCGCCCTGTCCCGAGGCGGGAAGGCCGACGCTCGCGAAGTCCTCGTTGGGGCGGGCGGGGTCGCCGGGCTCCGAAACAAGCTCTGTTCGCATCCGGCCAGTCTGCACGAGGCCTTCACAAGGTTCGCGAAGGGGTCGCATCGGTTGCCGAATGGGCGCGGCATCGCAGGTCACGCGCCTGATTTGGGGTGGAATCCATCGCTCCGGGAAGGCGTGGCGGCGAATACTGCCATCGCCCGCCGCAGACGTCCAACCGGCCCGCCGTGCAAGGCGTGTGCGCACGCCAGAGGAACTTGCCCGCCAACTCTCCTCCGGGGTTCACTCCTTCGGGTGGCGGGTCAGGTGATGCGCGGCCGCTGCCCACCGGCACTGGGAGGGTCGGGAACCGCATCGAGTGTACGTACAGTCGGCAGTAGTTGACGGAGCGTCACTCGGACCCATGGGTATCACGAGTCAGGAATGCGAGCACCGGTGCAGAAGATGCGGCCTCGTCGCTCAGGCAAGCAGACGTCCTCCGCAGGGGGCGCGCAGTCCACGCCCGGCACCAAGAACGGCACAGCGAACGGCGCGACAGCCGACGTCACACCCGCCGGCAAGGGGCGCCCGACTCACGTACGGAACCGCCTGATCGTCGCCGTGGCCGTGGTGGCCGCCGCCATCGCCGGGGCCGGCGTTCCCTCGGTCGTCGCCGCCTCCGGGCAACTGCACGACTCCCAGCAGCTGGTGACCCTCGCCGAGCAGACCGAGGACGCGCTCACCCTCGCCCACTCCCTCGCCGACGAGCGCGACGAGGTCACCTCGTACATCGCCGCCGGACGGCCCAAGTCCAAGGCGCCCAGCGAGCAGCGCAGCGTCCGCGTCGACCGGCAGGTCGAGGAGTTGCGCGCCGACACCGACACGCCCGCCGCGCTGCGCGGCGACCTCGACGCCATCGCGCCCCTGCGCAGGGCCGCGCTCACCGGCAAGAGCACCGCGCTGGAAGCCCACGAGGCCTACTCGGTCACCATCACCGAACTCCACCGGCTCGCCGAGCAGCTGGCCGAGCAGATGCCGCCCCGCGCGGGCGCCGGTGCCCACGCCCTCGCCGAGCTGGACTCCGCCGTCCAGCAGGCCGCCGCCGCCCGCGGGCTGCTGCTCGCCGCGCTCAGCGTGCCGACCACCACCGAGACCGTCATCGACCCGATCACCGGCCTCGCGAGCACCCAGAAGACTTCCTCGGACGCCGACGCCAAGCAGCGAGCCGCCCTGAGCGCCGCCGCCCAGCAGGCCCGGCTGCGTTCCGACGCCGCCCTCACCGACTTCCGCGACACCGCTCCCAAGAGCGCGCGCACCTCGTACGACTCCACGGTCACCGGCCCCGAGGTCACCACCGCCGAGCGCTATCTCGCCGCCCTCACCGACCAGGCCACGCTCTCCGACCGGGACCTGGCCACCAACACCCGGCGTGCCGAGTCCGCCCTCTCCGCCCGCGTCGACGCGATGCGCGGCGTGGAGTCCGCCCTCTACGACCGCCGCACCAAGACCCTGGAGCAGCTCCGCGACGACGACGTCACCGCGCTGGAGATCCGTATCGCGATCCTCGGCGCGCTGATGCTGCTCGCCGTGGGCGTCGCCACGGGCATGGCCCGCAGCCTCACCCGGCCCCTCGCCGTCCTGCGGCTCGGCTCCGCCCGGCTCGCCCAGGCCGAGGATCCGGCGGCCGAAGAGCCGGTGAAGTTCACCGGCCGCAAGGACGAGTTCGCCTCGGTCGTCAACTCCGTCAACGCCCTGCACGCGCACGCCGTCGCCCTCCACGAACGCATCACCACCCTGGAGTCCGACCGCAAGCACCTCGTCGGGCAGCGCCAGAAGATGGCCGACGCCCGTGAGGAGCTGCGTACCGAACTCGCCGACTCCGCCGCCCAGTTGGAGCGGCTGCGGGACACCATCGGCTCCACCTTCGTCAACCTCGCCCTGCGCACCCTCGGCCTCGTAGAGCGCCAACTCACCGTCATCGAGAGCCTGGAGGAGCGCGAGCAGGACCCCGAGCGGCTCGCCACGCTCTTCAAGCTGGACCACTTCGCCACGGTCATGCGCCGGCACAGCGAGAACCTCCTCGTCCTGGCCGGCACCGAGCAGGTCCAGCAGCACGCCGGGCCGGTCCCGCTCGTCGACGTCGTCCGCGCGGCCGTCAGCGAGATCGAACGGTACGAGCGCGTCCGCATCGCCGCGCTCCCGCCGCACGCGCATGTGGCGGGCTTCGCGGCCGACGACCTCTCCCACCTCCTGGCCGAGCTGATGGAGAACGCGTCGTCGTTCTCCCCGCCCGACCTGCCCGTCGAGGTCTCCGGCTGGCTGCTGGAGAACGGCGAGGTCATGCTCTCCGTCCACGACGAGGGCATCGGGATGACGAGCGATCGTCTGACCCGCCTCAACTCCCGCCTCGCCGACTTCGACCCCGAGGCCACCTACGACCAGGAGGGCGATGACGGTCTGGGCCTCGGCCTCTACGTCGTCGCCCGCCTCGCCCACCGCCACGGCGTCCGCGTCCAGCTCCGCGAGCAGAAGCAGGGCGGGGTCGCGGCGGTCGCGGTCCTGCCCAGGGGCCTGCTGGCGGCGGCCCCCTCGGCCGCGGTCCCCGCGGAGTCCCCGCACCACACCGGCACCCACACCTTCTCCCTGCCGGGCGCCGACGCGGAGGCCAACTCCAACGTCCTGCGCGGCCGCGCGAAGAACGGCGACCCGCTGGTCGCGCTGGCGGAGAAGGCAGTACAGGAGACGGCACAGAGGCCCCCGGCTACCCCGAGTGCCCCGGAGGCCGAGCAGGAGCGCGAGCACCCTGCCGAAACCACGATGGAACTCCTGATCCCGGCCCAGCCAACGGGCGAACCGCCCTTCGCCGCCCAGCCGCTCCCGGATCCCACGCCCGAGGAGCCCGCGACCGGCGATCCTGCGTCCGCGTCCGATCCCGCGACCGGCGATCCTGCGTCCGTCTCCGATCCTGCGACCGGCGCCCCGGCGTTCGCGACCGATCCCGTGGCCGATCTCATGTCCGCGGCCGATCTCGCGTCCGCCACCGGCGAACCCGCCCCCGCCACACACGACCCCGCGCCCGCCGACGGCGAGGACGCCCCACAGGGGCCACCCGCACCCGACGACGATGCCCGCACGGGTGGTGCGGGTGGGAACGAACCCGCCGAAGGCGAAGCCGAGGCGGAACACGAACGCGTCCCGGACGAGCCCGAGGACCTGCTCACAGACAAGGGCCTCCCCAAACGCACCCCGAAGATCACCGCCCCCGCCCAGGCCCCGCGCCAGCGGACCACCGGCGTCGACGCCGAAGCCCTCCGCAGAAGGCTGGGTGGCTTCCGCAGAGGAGCGGAGGCCGGCTACCGCGACGTAAACGCAGAGATCGCCGAACAGACCGGCCAGCACAAAACACCCAGCAGTGAATCCGAAGCAGCCACGGGGGGCACAGTCGAGGAGGCAAGCAGTTGACCGCGCCCAGTACCTTCGGACTGAGCAGTGAAGCCCGCAACCTGCACTGGTTGTTGACGAATCTGGTCGAGGAGGTGCCGGGCATCCAGTCAGTCGCGGTGGTCTCCTCCGACGGGCTGCTCCTGCTCTCCTCGGACCACTCCCGCAACACCCAGGCCCGGGAAGCCAGGAGCGACAAACCCACCGGCCCCCGCGGATCCTCCGCCGACCTCGCCACCATCGTCTCCGGCATCGGCAGCCTCACCATCGGCGCCGCCAAGCTGATGCAGTTCGGCGGCGTGAAGCACACGATGGTGGCGATGGACGAGGGCAGCCTGTTCGTGATGTCCATCAGCGACGGCTCGCTGCTCGGCGTGCACGGCTCCGCGGACTGCGACATGAGCGTGGTGGCCTACCACATGGCGCTCTTCGTCGGCCGCGCCGGCCACGTCCTCACCCCCGAACTCCGCAGTGAGCTACGGAAGTCACTGGAGGCCGCGTCGGCAGGGAGTACCCGATGAGCAACGCCCCGCACAACAGGCCCCAGCTCCCCGTCCGCGGCGGCGACCGCAAACCCGCCCGCGTGCGCCCCTACTCGCTCACCGGCGGCCGTACCCGCTTCGGCCACGTGCTCCTCGTCGAGACGTTCGTCAGCAGCACCGCCGCGCTGGACGCCGCCGAGGAGCGCAAGGAACTGACGAATGGTTCCCTCACCACCCGGGTCATGCCGGAGATGCGGGCCATCGTCGAACTGTGCCGCCGTATGCGCACGGTGGCCGAGATCGCCGCGCTGCTGAAGATGCCGCTCGGCGTGGTCCGCGTGCTCCTCAGCGACCTCGCGGACCAGGGAAAGATCCGTGTGTACGGCACCGGAACCGGTCATGGCACCGGCCGTCCGGACCGGGCGCTGCTGGAAAGGGTGCTGAGTGGACTCCGTCGTCTCTGACGCCGCTCGCGGTGTCTCCCCCCGCCCCGACTCGTTCCTCGCCGAAGACGGGCCCGAACAACCCTGGCAGACGGACCGCACCCGAGCCCCGATCGCCACGAAGATAGTGGTGGCCGGCGGCTTCGGCGTCGGCAAGACCACGCTGGTCACCGCCGTCTCGGAGATCACGCCCCTGCAGACCGAGGCGTTGATGACCGAGGCGAGCGAGGAGACCGACGACCTCACCTCGACGCCCGGCAAGCTGACCACCACCGTGGCCATGGACTTCGGCCGCATCACGCTCGACGACGACCTGGTGCTCTATCTGTTCGGCACGCCGGGCCAGCAGCGGTTCTGGTTCATGTGGGACGACCTGGTGCGCGGCGCGATCGGCGCGGTCGTTCTGGCCGACACCCGGCGGCTGAGGGACTGCTTTCCCGCACTGGACTACTTCGAGAGCTGCGGGCTGCCGTACGTCGTCGCGGTCAACCACTTCGACGGCAGTGAGCGCTTCGAGCCGGAGGACGTGCGGGAAGCGTTGACGATCCCCGCGCACATACCTGTAATGATCATGGATGCGCGGCGGCGGATCTCGGTGATCGAGACTCTGCTGTCCCTCGTCGGCCACGCCCTGGACGTCACCCCCGAGTAGTCCCCGATCCCTGTAGGAGACACCACCCGCATGCGGAAGATACTCGTCGTCGGAGCCGGCCAGTCCGGACTCCAGATCGCCCTCGGACTCCAGTCGCACGGGTACGAGGTCACCCTGATGTCCAACCGGACCGCGGACGAGATCCGCTCCGGCCGGGTCATGTCCACCCAGTGCATGTTCCACACGGCACTGCAGCACGAGCGCGATCTCCAGCTGAACTTCTGGGAGTCCCAGGCCCCGAAGATCGAAGGACTCGGCGTCTCGGTGGCGGCCCCCGGCTCGTGGGGCGAGGGTCCGGCGGCGCGGGCGATCGACTGGCTGGGCCACCTCGACGGGTTCGCGCAGTCGGTCGACCAGCGGGTGAAGATGGCCGGCTGGATGGAGACGTTCGCACAGCGCGGCGGCCAGCTGGTCATCCATGGCGCGGCCGTCGGCGACCTCGACTACTTCTCCCGTACGTACGACCTGGTCCTGGTGTCGGCCGGCAAGGGCGAGCTCGTCCAGATGTTCGGGCGGGACCCGGAGCGGTCCCCGTACAGCGAGCCGCAGCGGGCGCTGGCCGTGTCGTACGTCCACGGACTCGGCCCCCGTCCGGAGCACCCGGACACGGAAGCCGTCCGCTGCAACCTCGTCCCCGGCGTGGGCGAGCTGTTCGTCATGCCCACCCTGACGACCTCCGGGCGCGCCGACATCCTGTTCTGGGAAGGCATACCCGGCGGGCCGCTCGACGCCTTCCACGGCGTGCAGGACCCGGCGGAGCACCTCTCCCTGACCCTGGAACTCATGGAGAAGTACACCCCGTGGGAGTACGCGCGGGCGACCAAGGCCGAACTCACGGACGCCGGCGGTGTGCTGAGCGGGCGGTACGCGCCGACCGTGCGCAATCCGATCGGACGGCTGCCCGGTGGCGGGCTCGTGCTGGGTGTGGCGGACGTCGTCGTGGCGAACGACCCGATCACCGGGCAGGGCTCCAACTCCGCGTCCAAGTGCGCGGCCGCCTACCTCGCCTCGATCGTCGAGCACGGCGACAAGGAGTTCGACGAGGCGTGGATGCGCAGCACCTTCGACCGGTACTGGGCCACCGCCCAGCACGTGACCAAGTGGACGAACGCCATGCTGGCGCCGCCGCCGGAGCACATCCTCAACCTCATCGGGGCGGCGGGTCAGTTGCCGCCGGTGGCGGATCGATTCGCCAATGGGTTCAACGACCCGGCCGACTTCGAGAACTACTTCTATGAGCCGGAGAAGACCGGGGCTTACCTCGCGGAGGTTTCCGGGGCTTGACCTCCGGGTCCTTCGAGATCTGCGGGCGTACGGCTCCCAGGACCGGGTTGGACGCGATCGGCGAGATCTTGACCTTCTCGCCGGTGCGCGGGGCCTGGACCACCTTGCCTTTGCCCAGGTACAGGGCCACGTGCGTGGCGTCCGGGAAGTAGACGACCAGGTCGCCCGGGCGCAGTTCGGTCAGCGGGATGCGCTCGAGCTGCGCCCACTGCTCCTGGCTGGTGCGGGGGATCGGGGTGCCGGCGTGGGCCCACGCCTCTGAGGTCAGGCCCGAGCAGTCGTACGACTTCGGGCCCTCCGCGCCCCACTTGTACGGCTTTCCCAGCTGCTTCTTGGCGTAGCGGATGGCCCGTTTGGCCTCGGGAGACGGTTTGTGGTCCTCCTTGGCGAGGGCCCCGGACGCCATGAAGGCCCGCTGGGCCTTGGCGGTGTCCTGCTTCTCGAACTCGGCCAGGGCGGTCAGCTGCGCGGCGGTGAGGGAGGCGAGGAGCTCCTCCACCTTCTTCAGGCGCTTTCGTACGGCGTCCCGGTCCTTCTTCTGGCGTTCGGCCAGGGAGAGCTGGGCGTCCAGGGCCTTGCGGGCCTGGTGGGCCAGCTCGTCGGCCTTCTTCTCCGTGCCGGTCAGGCGGCCGACCGTCTCGGCGCGCTCGCGTGCCAGCCGGCCGATGACATGGCCCTGGTCCAGGGCGTGCTGGGGGTCGCGGGCCAGGAGCAGGCGGACGTACGGGGAGATGTCGGTGGTGTTCTGGTACTGCTGGCGGGCCAGCCGGCCGGCCGCTCCTCGGCTGTCGTGCAAGGAGAGGCGGGCACGGGCCAGGGCGGCTTCCAGGCGGGTCACCTCGGTGCGCTGCTTCTTCAGCTTCTCCTCGGTGGCGTTGTAGGTCTCCGTGGCCTGCTCGGCCTCGCGGTACAGGCGCTGAAGGTCTGTCAGGAGCCCGGCGGTGGATCGCGCTTGAGGTTCGGGCGCCGGGGCTGCCGCAGCGGGCGCCGGTGAGAGGAGTGGTGCCGGCGAAAGGAGCGTGGCGGCCGTCGTCGCTGTCGCCGTGGCCGCCGCCATGCATGCCAGACGCAGAAGTCTTCCTGACACGTCATCACCTCCGGTTGCGGAGAGGCTCTCTGCTCCACACCGTGAGGATTAGACGGGGACGACGGGTTTGCCCGGCGGGTGTGCGCGGTTCGGCGCAGTGGCGTCACTCGTCCGTGGCGTCCGGCTTGCGCTGCGGCGTGGCGTCCGGCTTGGACCACGGCCAGTTCAGGCGGCGGGTCTGCTTTCCCTCGGGGTCGTACTCGTACTTCCAGCGTCGGGAAAGACCGGTGCGGGCGCCCGGGGTGCGGGGCACGCGGTGGTAGACGAGGACGGTCGGCGGGCCGCCCTGCGGGTCGGGGACGGGAATGCGGTACGTCTTGGGCGGGTGGCCCGTGATGCCCAGGAGCACGGGCAGTACGCGGCCGTCCATGGGGCCGCCCTCGAAAGGGGTTTCTTCGCTCTTCACGGCACCAGTCTCAGCTATCCGCCGTCAGCTTCTGCGTCAGTGCCGCGGTCTGCGGGTCTCGGTCCGCCGTGACGGAGAGTACGGCGACGAACTGGTCGACCAGCCAGTCCCGAAGCTCCTCGACGGGGGGCTGCTTGTCCTCGTCGAGCCAGATGAGGGAGGCCGCCTCCACCGCGGTGATCCACATCCGTACGGTCATGCGCAGGCGGAGGCCGGGGTCGGTGACCTCCAGGTGGCTGAGGATGTGCTCGGCCGCGGCGCGGCGCACTCCGTCGACTATGGCCGTCGTACGGGATGTCTCCACGACGCTGCCGCCCTGGAGCAGCGCGCTGAACCCGGCGTCGTGCTCGTCCACGAAGGCGAGGTAGCGGTCGAGGGCGCGGGCGAGGCGGGGGAGGAGCGGGCCGTTCGGGGGTTCGTCGAAGCAGCGCTGGAGCTCTTCGGCGGCGGAGCGCAGGGCGGCCTCGTAGAGCTGTTGCTTGCCGCCGGGGAAGTAGCGGTACACCAGGGGCCGCGACACGCCGGCCGCCTCTGCCACGTCGTCCAGGGACACGTCCTCGGGGGCTCGGTGTGCGAAGAGGGTGAGCGCCGCGTCGAGGAGCTGGCTGCGGCGTTCCTCGACGCTCAGGCGGCGGTAGGCGGGGGCGGCGGGGGGCATGGGTGCAGGGTAGTCGCCGTAGGGGCGGGCGCGGTCGCCTGGCCGCGGTCCGTCGTGGCTGGTCGCGCCCACGCGGCGGAGCCGCAGATAGGCAGAGCCCCGCGCCCGTCAGGCACGTCCACTCACGCCGGCTGTCCGACCAACCCGGCCGCCCCGGCCTACGCCAGCAGCCCCGACGACTTCCACAGGTGTCGGCCCACTCCGCGCAGTACGCCTATGTCGTCGAGGAAGTCGGTGAGCTTCTTGGCGCCTGTCTGCATGATCTCCCTGCGGTGGGCGCTGGCTTTCACCTGGGCCATGGCCTCGCGTTTGTCCAGGCCTATGTTCGTGTAGACCTCGGGGTTGACGAAGGCCACGGAGAAGATGCGGGCGAACTCGCCGGACGTGATGCGGGTGAACTCCCGGGACCACTTCGGGGCCGTCACCATCTGGCGGCGGAGTTCCTCGCGGGCGTAGCGGACGTGGCGGGCCTCCTCGACCACATGGATGCGGGTGACGCCGCGTATCAGGGGCTGCACCCGCTCGTCCGGGAAGGTCAGCCGCTGCATCCAGTCGAGGACCTCCTCGCCGAGGAGGGTCGCCGTGAAGGAGCCGGGGGTGGTGGAGATCGTCTTGAAGAGGCGGCCCAGGTGCTGGTGGGTGCGGCTGACCGGGTACCAGGGGGTGTCGCCGTGGGAGATCAGGCGGGCGAACATCTTGGAGTGGCGGCACTCGTCCTCGATCTCGGTGAGGGCATAGCGGACGTGTGCGCTGGTCGCGGACTTGTCGTAGACGTGGCGGACCAGGAGTTGCATGAGGATGAGCTCGAACCAGATCCCGAGGGAGGCGAGCGCGGCAGCCTCGTGGCGGGAGAGCAGTAGGCGCTGCTCTTCGCTCATCCGCTGCCACATCGGGGTGTCGTAGAGCGAGAGCAGCTCGGGCGGCCAGAACCACTTGCCGTCCTCGAACGGCGCGTCCCAGTCCAGTTCCTTGTCGGGGTCGAAGGAGTGCTTGGCGGAAGAGGCGAGGAGGCGTTCGGCCACCTGTTCGCGGTCCTTGAGCCGGCCGAGTGCGTCGCGCAGTCCGTCGAGCGCGTCGGCTTCCGTCACGGTCGTCATCGGTTCCTCACCTCGTTACCGGGGGGTACGGCGTGCGACTCTTATGAGACTGCTTGTCAGCAAGGTCGTCAATCCCTTGCGCAAGACTTGTTGACCCCGCGTCTACTACGTGTGAGCCTGCCGGACATGCCGACATTCGACGTGTATGCCAACGACCCGGGGGAACCGATCTGGCAGGTGCCGGCGAGCGGCGCGGCCCGTTTCAGCTGGGAGTACGACGACGGCCGCGAACGGCTGCTGGCCCTGTACCAGAAGGGCAAGGACAAGCAGTGGGACGGGCAGCTGAGGATCGACTGGGACCTGGAGGTCGATCCGTACGACGCGCTCGGTACGCCGGAAGAGGCGATGGCGCTGTACGGGACGCCGTACTGGGCGAAGATGAACGAGCGGGAGCGGGGCGAGCTGCGCAAGCACTACGCCTCCTGGCAGTTCAGCCAGTTTCTGCACGGTGAGCAGGGCGCGATGATCTGTGCGGCGCGGATCGTGGAGTCGGTGCCCGACATGGACGCGAAGTTCTACTCGGCGACC
Source organism: Streptomyces cyaneus (assembly GCF_004028635.1). GTDB lineage: Bacteria > Actinomycetota > Actinomycetes > Streptomycetales > Streptomycetaceae > Streptomyces > Streptomyces cyaneus. Next base: position 240,539 of record NZ_RQJW01000009.1, read on the forward strand.
CAGACGATGGACGAGGCGCGGCATGCCGAGATCTACGGGCGCTTTCTGCACGAGAAGATCGGGATGGTCTATCCGATCAACGACAACCTTCAGTCGTTGCTGGGTGACACGCTGCGTGACAGTCGTTGGGACATGCCGTACCTCGGTATGCAGGTGCTGATCGAGGGGCTCGCCCTTGCTGCCTTCGGCATGATCCGGGACACCACCAACAAGCCGCTGCCCAAGCAGATCCTGGCGTATGTGATGCAGGACGAGGCTCGGCACGTGGCCTTCGGGCGTATGGCGCTGAGGGACTACTACAAGCAGCTCACCGATGCCGAGCTCCGGGAACGCGAGGAGTTCGTCATCGAGGGCTGCTATCTGATGCGCGACCGGCTGCGGGGCGTGGAGGTCCTGGAGAACTTCGGCATTCCGAAGGCCGAGGCGGAACAGCTCAGCGAGCGGTCCGAGTTTCTGCAGCTGTTCCGCCGACTGCTCTTCTCCCGCATCGTCCCCTGTGTGAAGGACATCGGGCTGTGGGGCGAGCGCCTGCAGCAGGCCTATGTGGACATGGGGGTGTTCGAGCTGGGGGACTCGAATCTGGACCTGCTGATGGCCCAGGACGAGGAGATCGCCGAGAAGCTCGACGCCGAGCGCTTCGCGGCGGAGGAGCGGGAGCGGGTGGCGGAGGTGGGGGAGGCGATCGAGGCGGGGCAACGCCTCACTGGTTGATCACTCGATGGGGCGGCGAATCGCTGTTCGTCCTGGGTACGCTGACTGTGCCAGGCAGACTCCGCCCCATGGGAGTAATCATGAGCGCCGCACGCGAGTACGGGCTGGATGACTACGAGTGGCCCCGTCCGCCCGAGGGCGGCTGGACGGCGGATGACCTGGACCGGCTCCCGAATCTTCCTCCGCACACGGAGCTGATCGACGGGAGTCTCGTTTTCGTGAGTCCGCAGACCCGCTTTCACCTGCGCACGATCCGGCTTCTGGAGTACGCCCTGCTCAGTCAGGCGCCGGATGCGTACGACGTCGACCGGGAGTTCAGCGTCAAGCTGGATCGACGCAACCGACCCGAGCCTGACGTCCTGGTGTACCGGGCGGACGCCGATACCGGACCGCATCAGACCTGGCACCATTCCGATGCCGTCGTCCTCGCCATCGAAGTCGTCTCCGAGGACTCCGTGGAACGCGATCGGGAGGTCAAGCCCCGCAAATACGCGGCAGCGGGCATTCCGTACTTCTGGCGCGTGGAGGAGAGCAAGGGCCTGCCCGTGGTCTACACCTACGAGCTCGATCGATCCACGAACACGTACACCATCACCGGCATCCACCACGACCGGCTGAAGCTGACCGTCCCGTTCCCCCTCACCATCGAGCTCACCGCCATCAACCGCCGACCGCCGGTCGCACCTCCCTCGGAGTACCCGGACCCACAGGCCTGATCCTCGGCGGGAACGACGTCCGCAGCGTGAAGGCGTACGGCGTGGGTCCCTGCGCCCGCAGGTGCAGCAACCGCGCCTCCGCCTCCGCGACCGTCGGGCGGTGGCCCGCGGGGACCCACCACAGGGTCGTCATGGCCTCCTGCACCCGCTCGAACCACTCGCGGCGGCGGGCCAGCATCTCGCGGTGGCGGCCCTGGTACATGTACGCCGTCAGGGCGTCCGTGTCGCGCCACATGGTCAGGTTGATGATCAGCCACTCGTCCCCGAAGACGCTCACATCCGTCGCGTCGCCGGAGTCGCCCTTCAGCCGCCACACGAAGCCGTCAGCGGCCTCCGCGTCGGCGTTCACGGGGTCGAGGTTGTCGACGAAGTCCTTCAACTGCGGGGAGTCCAGCGGGGCCTTGAGGCGCGCGATGTTGACCTGGGCGAGTTCGTAGGCGGCTTCCGGGGCGGTTGATGTCGTCATGGACCGAACGATAGGTCGGGCCCGTCGGCAGGCCCAGAGGGCGTCTCAGTACGTGGGCACATGTCCCTCTTTCACAGGCGGGAGGGCGCGTGCGTGAGTACCTGTGTACCGGCGTCTTACGGACGGGAAACCGTGCCCTGACCGGCCCGCCCGTAGCGTCATGGGGCATGACGGGGAATGTACTGACCACCCTCCGCTCCATCGTCCGCCGCCCGGCCGCCCTTCCCGGCTGGAGCTCGATTCGTGGCCGGATGGCCATCGTGCTGGCCGTTCCGACCTGTCTGCTGCTCGCTCTCATCGGGCTCGGCGTCGCCGACCGGGCCGCCGACTGGTCCGCCGCCCAGGAGACCGAGGCGCATGTCGGGGTGCTGTTGCGGGCCCAAGAGCTCGTCAGGGAAGTGCAGCGCGAACGCGGGCTGACCAACGGGCTGTTGGGGGGTGAGGAGGAGTACCGCGACGACGTCGCCGCGCAGCGCGGCCGCACCGACGAGGCACGGGACGCCCTGCGCGGCGCGGTCGACGAGGAGAGCGGTGCGCTGCCCGGCGCCGCCGTCTCCGCGCTGCGGGCCGCCGACGTTCCCCTCGCCGCCCTCACCGCGACTCGCGAGGACGTCGACGCCGGTACCGCCGACCGTGCCGCCACCCTGCGGACGTACACCAAGGCCGTCACGGCCCTCATCGACGCCGAGTCGGCCGGCGCCCCGGACGGTGACCGGCGTATCGCGCAGGGCGTGCAGGCGCTCCAGGCGCTCGCGCGGGCCACCGAGGCCGTCGCTCTCGAACGAGGCTCCCTCAACGGGGTGTTCGCGGCCGGGCGGTTCCGTTCCGGTGAATACCTCGGCTTCACCGAGGTCCGGGCCACCCGGGTGGCCGCGCTGGGGCAGTTCCGGCAACTCGCGGGGGGAGATGAGGAGTCCGCGCTCGACCATGCCTTCGGTACGGCTGCCGCGCGCCGGGTCGTCGGGTACGAGGCTCGGGCCGAGCGGGGGGCCGACGGCTCCGCGCTCTCCGTCGCCCCCGGCCGCTGGTGGGCCGACATGACGACCCTCGTCGACGATCTGCACGGAGTGCAGCGGGCCGTCGGGGACGACGTGCGGGAGCGGGCCGCCGAGGCCGGTTCCGCCGCCACGCGTCAGCTCGGTGGGTTCCTCGCCCTCGGGGCGCTGATCCTCGGCGTGGCCGTCGCGCTCGCCGTCTTCTCGGCCCGCTCCATCACCCGGCCGCTGGGCGCCCTCGCCGACGAGGCGGACGCCGTTGCCGGGAGCCGGCTGCCCGAGGCCGTCCGGCGGATCCAGGAGGCCGACCCCGACGCCCCGCCCGCGCCGGAGTTCGCGCGGCCCGAAACACCGGGAGGCGCACGGGAGATCAGCCGGCTGGCCGCCGCCCTGCGCAACGTCGAGGACACCGCCGTCGGACTCGCCGCCCAGCAGGCCGTCCTGCGCCGCACCAGCACCGAGTCCCTGGCCAGCCTCGGCCGCCGCAACCAGAGCCTGCTCAACCGGCAGCTCGGTCTGATCACCACCCTGGAGAGCCAGGAACTCGACCCGGACGCCCTCGCCGAGCTCTTCGAACTCGACCACCTGGCCACGCGCATGCGCCGCAACGCCGAGTCCCTGCTGGTGCTCGCCGGTGAGGAATCGCCGGCCCGGTCCTGGAAGGGCACCGTCGCCGTCGCCGACGTGGTGCGGTCGGCCGTGTCGGAGGTCGAGCAGTACCGCAGGGTGGCGGCGGTGGACATCCAGCAGTGCGGTGTCCGCGGCCACTGCGTCGCCGAACTGTCCCATCTCCTCGCCGAGTTGGTGGAGAACGCGCTGATGTTCAGCCCGCCCAAGCAGCCCGTCGAGGTCTACGGCTGGCGGGACGGTACCGAGTACTGCCTGGCCGTCGTGGACCGCGGGATCGGGATGACCCCGCAGCGCATGGCCGAGTCCAACGCCGTACTGTCCGGCAAGGGCGACTCCCTGCACACCGCCCCGACCAGGTTCCTCGGCCACCACGTCGTCGGCGCCCTCGCCGCCCGCCTCGGCGCCCATGTCGAGCTCCGCCCCACCCAGGGCACGGGCGTCACCGCGTACGTCGCCCTGCCCGCCGTCCTGATCCAGGAGCCGACGTCAACCGCCGTCATGCGAGGTTGACTTCAGTACCGCCTCCATCACCGCCCGCGCGATCGGCGCCGCGTCACCGCCCCCGCTGATCTCACCCCGGTCCGCGTCGGCGTCCTCCACGACCACCGCGACCGCGACCTTGGGCTCCAGGTCGCGGTCGCCCTGCGCCCAGGAGACGAACCAGGCGTACGGCGTCCCGGAGTTGCCGAGGCCGTGCTGGGCCGTGCCGGTCTTGCCGCCGACCGTCGCGCCGGGGATCCAGGCGTTGGTGCCGGTGCCCTCGCGCACCGCGTCCGCCATCAGCTCCTTCAGCAGGCGGGCGGTCGACGGGCGCATGGCCTCCCGCGTCGGCCGCGACCCGGCCGTCGCGACCGTGGAACCGCTCGCCCGGGTCGTGCGCTCCACCAGATAGGGCGAGCGCACCTGCCCGCCGTTCGCCACGGCCGCCGCGACCATCGCCATCTGCAGCGGAGTGGCCCGCGTGTTGTACTGGCCGATCGACGACAGGGCGAGCTGCGCCCGGTCCACCTTCGGGTCGAAGGTGGACTCCGCCACCGAGAACGGGATCCTCACGTCCGCGTCGTTGAAGCCGAACGCCCCGGCCGTCGCCGCCATCCGCCGCGCCCCCACCCGCACCCCCAGCTTGGCGAACACCGTGTTGCACGACCACTCGAACGCTTTCCGCAGCGGAACGTCCTCGCAGCCCTCGGACTCGTTCGTCAGCCTGGTCCTGGTGCCCGGGAGGCGGTAGGGATCCGGGGAGTCGGTCGGCTCGTCCAGGTCCTCGACCACGCCCGCGTCCAACGCCGCCGCCGCCGTCACCACCTTGAAGGTCGAGCCCGGCGGATACGTCTTGCGCACCGCCCGGTTCAGCATCGGCTTGTCCGCGTCGCCGTTCAGCGACTTCCAGGACCGGGCCACGGACGAGCCGTTCCCCGACAGCACGGACGGGTCGTACGACGGGGCGGACACGAGGGCCAGGATCCGCCCGGTCGCCGGTTCGATCGCCGCCACCGCGCCCTTGCGGCCGGCCAGCCCCTCGTACGCCGCCTCCTGCGCGCCCCGGTGCAGGGTGGTGACCACGTCGCCGCCGGGGTTCCGGTCGCGGGCCAGGTCGTTCCACAGCGGGAACGGCGACAGCAGCGGGTCCGTGCCGGACAGGACGCCGTCCTCGGTGTGCTCCAGAAGCGTCGTGCCGTAGACCTGGGAGGCGTAGCCGGTGACGGGGGCGTACATCGGGCCGTTGGTGTACGTCCGCTCGTAGCGGAGGTGCTCGCCGGTGTCGTGGGATCCGGTGACCGGTTCGCGGCCGACCAGGATGTCGCCGCGCGGCTGTCCGTAACGGGCGATGGTGGTGCGGCGGTTGGCGATGTTGTCGCCGTAGGAGGGGGCCTCGAAGACCTGTAGGTGGGTGGCGTTCACCAGCAGCGCGATCAGCAGCAGGGCGCAGAAGAACGCGGCATGGCGGATGTACCGGGTCATCGGGCGGCCTCCGCACGCTCGTCGGGTCCCGTCATACGGCGGCCTCCTCGCCCTTGGGGACGCCGAGCCGGCTGCGTGACCTGTCGCTCACCCGGATCAGCAGCGCCACCATCGCCCAGTTGGTGACCACCGACGAGCCGCCCTGCGCCAGGAACGGCATCGCCATGCCCGTCAGCGGGATCAGGCCCGTCACCCCGCCCGCGATCACGAACACCTGGAGCGCCACGATCGAGGCGAGCCCCACCGCGAGCAGCCGGCCGAAGGGGTCCCGCAGGGCGAGGCCCGCCCGGTAGCCGCGCTCCACCAGCAGGCCGTAGAGGAGGAAGATCGCCGACAGTCCCGCCAGGCCCAGCTCCTCCCCGGCCGTCGCCAGGATGAAGTCCGACTTGGCCGCGAAGCCGATCAGGATCGAGTGGCCGAGGCCCAGTCCCGTGCCGAGCACACCGCCCGCCGCGAAGGCGAACAGCGACTGGGACAACTGGTTGGGGCCCTGGCCCGCGTCGATCGACGCGAACGGATGCTGCCAGTCCTCGACCCTGCTGTGCACATGCGGCTCCAGCTGGCCGACGGCCACCGCGCCGAGCGCCGCGAGCAGCAGGCCGAGCGCGATCCAGCCGGTGCGGCCGGTGGCGACGTACAGCAGGACCACGAACAGGCCGAAGAACAGCAGTGACGTGCCCAGGTCGCGTTCGAGGACGAGTACACCCACGCTCAGCAGCCAGATGGCGACGATCGGGCCGAGGACGCGCCCGGTGGGCAGTTGCAGCCGGTCCATCCCGAGGACACGACGGCCCGTGTACGCCAGCGCACTGCGGTTGGCGGCCAGATACGCCGCGAAGAACACCGCGAGCAGCACCTTCGCGAACTCGCCGGGCTGGATGGAGAACCCGGCGATCCGGATCCAGATACGGGCGCCGTTCACGGACGGGAAGAAGATCGGCAGGGTCAGCAGCACGAGCGCGGCGACGACACAGACGTACGAGTAGCGCTGGAGCACCCGATGGTCGCGCAGCACGAGCACGACCACGATGAACAGCGCCACCCCCAGCGTGGACCACACGAGTTGGGTGGGTGCCGCGTGGTCGCCCGGTGTCTCCAGGTCGAGCCGGTAGATCAGGACCAGGCCGAGGCCGTTGAGCAGCACGCCGATCGGCAGCAGCAGCGGGTCGGCGCAGGGGGCGCGCAGGCGCACCGCCAGATGGGCGACCAACGCGAGCACGCCGAGCCCGGCGCCGTAACCGGCGGCACCGGGCGGGACGGTGCCGTTCTTGGCGAGGCCGACCGCGCAGTAGCCGTACACGGAGAGCAGGACGGCCACGACGATCAGGGCCAGTTCGATGCCACGGCGCCGGGGGAGCGGTACGGCGGGAGCGGGCGCGTCCGCTGCCACCAGGGTGGTTCCGGTGGTTCCGGCCTTGGTCATGCCCGGAACTTACCCAAATAGTCCGTCTTGTGTGCCTTACGGCTCAGCACCAGCGCGGCGCGGGCCCGACGTTGTCGATGAACCGGGCCGCTCCCCAGGCCCAGGTGCCGTCCGCGAGCAGGTACCACAGGGGGTTGCCCTGGACCCGCTGGCCCGGCGTCTTGCAGAAGATCCTGACGATGTCGCCCCGGTGGACGACCCGGATCACCTGGCTGCGTCGGTTGGGTGCACTGCGCAACAGCAGGGTGTTCGCGGTGACGCGCCCCAGGGCGAACCGACGCCCGTCGTTGCCCCAGTCGCCACGGCCCCCGCCCCCGTCGCCGCCCTGGCCTCCGCCGCCGTCGCCGCCCTGGATGCCGCCCCCGTCACCGCCCTGACCTCCGCCCCCGTCACCGCCCTGTACTCCGCCCCCGTCGCCCCCGGATCCGCCCCAGTCCCCCTCGGAGTCGCCCTGGGGCCCACTCCAGTCCTCCTGGGACTCGCTGGAGTTCCCCTCGGTCCCCCAGTCGTCGTCGGCGACGGCAGGCGTGGCGGCAGCCGCGATGGCGAGAGCGCCGGCGGCTATGGATATGGCGAGGCGGGACCGCAGGGCCATGGGGTACCTCCAGGAGAGGGGTGACGAACCTGACTAACCGCCACATTAGGAGCGCATCAGTAAGGCCGCGCGCCACGCTGGGCCATAGGAGCGCAGCGCCCCGAAGGGGCGCGGGGCAGCGTCGATATGCGGCTCCGCCGCGTGGGCGCGACAAGCCCCCACAACCCGCAGCCGGCAAACACCCGGTGGACCCGAGCTCTCAGTCGCCGGACTCCCTAGCGGAGCGTCAGCTGGGCCACGGCCCCGCCGTCCACCGCGTTGGCGAATGTCAGCCGCGCGCCCAGCACCTCCGCCTGCCCCAACGCGATGGTCAGCCCCAGCCCGTGCCCCTTGGATCCGCCCTCCGTGCGGAACCGCTGCGGCCCATGCGCGAGGAGATACTCCGGGTAGCCCTCACCGTGATCCCGCACGGTGACCACCGGCCCGTCCACGGTCAGGGACACCGGCCCCCGCCCGTGCTTGTGCGCGTTCGCCACCAGATTCCCCAGCACCCGCTCCAGCCGCCGCCGATCGGTCTCCACCACGGCGTCCCGTACGACGACGACCTCCGTGTCGGTCCCGGACCCGCGCACCACCCGCTCCGCCAGCGCCGCGAGCGGCTCGGTGTCCGACTCCAGCCGCTCACGCCCGGTGTCCAGCCGCGAAATCTCCAGCAGATCCTCGGTCAGCGTGCGCAACGCGGCCACCCGGTCCTGCACCAGCTCCGTCGGCCGCCCCGGCGGCAGCAGCTCGGCCGCCGCGTGTAGCCCGGTCAACGGCGTGCGCAGCTCGTGCGCCACGTCCGCCGTGAACCGCTGCTCGGACAGCAGCTTGCTCTGCAGCGACGACGCCATGGAGTCGAGGGCGGCGGCGACGGCGGCCACCTCGTCCTGCGGCCTGGTCGCGTCCTTCGTACGGGGATCGTCGACCCGTGCGTCCAGGTCGCCGCCGCTGATCCGCCGGGCCACCCGGGCCGTGGCGTGCAGCCGCCGGGTCACCCGGGTCACCGCGAACGCGCCCACCAGCAGCGTCGCCCCGATCGCCAGCCCCGACGACCACAGGATCGCCCGGTCCAGCCCTTCGATGGTGCGCGCCTGCTGCGAGTAGTCGACCTCGACCGCGAGGGCGCGCTCGCCGTCGACCGGCCCCGCCGCCCACATCGTGGGGCGCCCGTAGTGGTCGGCGACCATCGTGCCGCGCTCCCCGGCCACCGCCAGCTCCCGCAGGGACTCCGGCAGCTCCGGCGGATCCAGACGGATGCCGTGCCCGAGCGGGTCCCCGGCCTCGAACGCCGTCGTCGCGTCCTCCAGCCGGGACAGTGCGAGGTCGCGGGCCTGGCCGACGGTCTGGTTCGTCACCGAGACGTGCACGAGGATGCCGAGCAGTGCCGCGAGCGCGCAGCACATCACCGTGATGAAGACGGCGGCCTTCACGGCGAGCGTGCCGGCCCACTGGGGGAGCGCGAGCCTCATGGGGTGCTCGCCGAGGAGGAGGCGGACCGGGAAGGCGAGGCGGAATGTGAGGGCGAGGGCGAGGCGGAGCGTGAGGGCGACGGGTGGGGCGTCTTCTTGCGCGGACCGGTGCGCAGCATCTCGTCGTGCGTGAGCAGCATCGCCTTCTGGTCCGCGTCCCAGGTCCACTGCAGCCGGTACTCGTACCCGGCGACCTCGGACGGCGAGCGCAGGATCACCGACCGTCCGGCCAGCTCGACGCCGCTGATGGCGTCGTCCCACGTCATCACCTGCACGAGCCTGTGCTTCTCGACGGTGTAGACGCGCACCGCGGTGGTCTTGCCGGGCATCAGCCGAAAGCCCAGCGTCAGCTCGGGGTGCCCGTCGCCGGTCAGATCCCGGTAGTACGGCTGGAGCACCGGGCACCTGCCGTGCCCGGCGCCCTTGGCGCACTCGGTCATCAGACGGCCGGTCTGCCCGTACGACGCGTCCTTGCCGTCGAAGTCGCCCGGACTCTCGGCGATCTCCTTGCGTACGACCGCCACCGGGTCCACGTCGCGGATGTCGCCGCCCGGGACGGTGACGCCCTTCACGACCTCCCTGTTCACCTCGCCGATCTCGTAGGCGGGGCTGGACGCCGGCGTCAGCTGCGGCCAGAGCTTGTCCGGGCTGACCGCGGTCTCGGTCGGGCCCGCGCCCTGGAGCCCCCCGGCGTCACCGCAGGCCGTCGCCGCCGCCAGCAGCAGTGCGACAAGGGCACTGAGCGCGACGGTGCGCGTGGGGCGGATGCGAGGCACGGTTCTCCTGGGGCTGGGGAAGGTCGTAGGCCCGTACACCCTATTCGTACGGAAGTCCTTTTTGCGCACCCGGTGGGCGGACGGGCGAAACGGTTACTCGGCGAGTTCCTCGAGGAGCCGGGCGGTCGGCAGGCCGGCCCGGAGGTAGTCGACGAACAGGTCGTTGTGCAGGGCCCACGGAGAGCGGCGGGAGCGTATCAGCCGGATCGCCTGCTCGGCGGAGTGGCTCCGGCGGGCCAGGGCGTGCGCGATGACGAGCCCCGAGCGGTTGTACCCGTGGTAACAGCGAACGAGGACCCTGCGGCCTTCGTCCAGCGCCTCGCACGCCGCCTCCGCCAGCCGTATCACCCCGGCGAGCTGGGTTCCGTCCAGCGGCCCGTCGGGGATCGGCCACACATGGTGCTCGACACCGGGGTCGGGCCCGTGCCCGGGCAGGCGCAGAAGAGTCTGTACGAGATCGAACTCGTCCTGTACGACGGCGAACTCCAGTTGTCCCGACGAGCCCCGGAACTCGTGCCCGCCCATCCACAGGCCGGGCACGATCTCGCTCCACGGGCTGTCCGGAGCCGGTACGTCGGGTTGCTTCCTGCGGGTACGCAACGGCGCCTCCCCAACCACCCCTAGGGCGGTCTGCCCAACTCCGCTCAAAGGTAACCGGGTTCTTGCCCCCGCAGCACCCCGCCTGTTCCCATGGTCGTGGGGTGATGGTGCATGAATGGACTGCGCGTCATACCGACCTGGCGGCACGGCCAGGAACGGCTCTACGTCTGCCGCACGGACGGGCAAAACCTCGCCTGGTACGACCGTGAGGCTGCCAGGATCAACCTGCTCAGCGAGGATCGCAGGGAGGATGTGCTGGAGGCGCTCGGCCCCTTCGTCACCGGACCGGTGACGGTGGGCCCGCCGCCGGTCCCCACGCCTGCCGAGCTGGCCCGGCTGACCCTGCACCCGGACGACGACCTGGCGCCCAACCGCCCCGGCGAGGCGCTCCTGGTCTCCCTCGACCGGGATCCGGCGCCCTCCCGCCGGCTGCGCCGCCCCGACCCGCGGCGTCTTGCGCTGACGGCGGAGCAGACGGTCGGCCAGGCGCTGGACCGGATGGACCGTGCGGGCTGGCACGCGCTGCACTCCGTCCCGCTTCCCGGCGGTGACCGCATCCACCACCTCGTGATCGGCCCCGGTGGGCTGTTCGTGCTGCACAGCCTGTACGCCCGTAAGCAGAAGGTGACCGTCGCCGACCCGATGGTCTCCCTCGGGCGCCGCGAACCGTACCCCCTGCTGCGCCGCGTCCGCGCCGACGCCGACCGGGCCTCTTACGCCCTGACCGCCGAGGTCCGCCCGGTCCTCGTGCTGGTCGGCCCGGCCGACGTGGCGATTCCCGGGCCGTTGCGGGGGGTCCGGGTCCTCAGGGACACGGAGGTGGAGGGGCTGGCCCGGCTGGGCGGGCTGCTGAAGCCGGCGGATGTGGAGGCGCTGCATGCGATGGCTCGGGACCGGCGGGTGTGGGGTGCCCCCGGCTGAACGGTTCGGGTTGGCCCGGTTGCCGGCCCTGGGGGCTGCCGCCCCCAGACCCCCGCTTCGGCCCTTAAGGGGCCTCGTCCTCAAACGCCGGACGGGCTGGAATCCTGGACCGGCGTCAAAAGGTGACTGTCAGGGCAGCGCGCCCGCCCGGTCCGTATCGAGCAGCGGAGCCAGCAGGTCGCCGTAGTCCTGGAGGCGTGGGGCGATGTCCGGGGCGAGGAAGGTCAGGGCGCGCGGGGAGCGGCAGTCCTGTACCTCCTGCCAGGTCACCGGCGCGGACACCGTCGGCTCGCGGCGGGCGCGCAGGGTGTAGGGCGTGGCCGTGGTCTTGCGGGCGGCGTTCTGGCTCCAGTCGACGAAGACCTTGCCGGGCCGCAGGCTCTTCGTCATCCGGTGCAGCACGAGCCGGGGCATGGCCTTCTCGGCCTCCACGGCGAGTTCCTTGGCGTACTCGGTGGCCTGCTCGGAGGGGGCCGGCCGGATGGCGGCGGCGAGGTGGAGCCCCTTCGAGCCGGAGGTCTTGGCGTACGCCTCGATGCCGTCGGCGGCCAGACGCTCGCGCAGCCAGAGGGCGACCTCGCAGCACTCGACCACGGTGGCGGGCGAGCCGGGGTCGAGGTCGAAGACCAGTCGGTCGGCCTCGCCGGGCGCGTCGATCAGCCACTGGGGCGTGTGGAACTCCGTGACCAGGTTGGCCGCCCACATCAGCGAGGGCAGATCCTGCACCAGCACCATCCGCGCGGGCCCCTCCGCACGGGGCACCTCGGCGGTGGTGACCCACTCGGGCGTACCCGGCGGCACGTTCTTGGTGAAGAACACCTGTCCGTCCGGCCCGTCCGGGTAGCGCAGGAAGGACACCGGCCGGTCGCGCAGATGCGGCAGCAGTACGTCGGCGATGGTCGCGTAGTAGTGCAACACCTCGCCCTTGGCGAACCCGGCCGCCGGATACAGCACCTTCTCCAGGTTGCTGAGCGCGAGCCGCCGCCCCTCCACCTCTGTGATCGGCGTCATAGGATGAGAATCACATGAAATCGGCCGTAACCGCCTTGAAAGGTGCTGAACGTGCGATCCATCTGGAACGGCGCCATCTCGTTCGGCCTGGTCAGCATTCCGATCAAGGTGGTGAACGCGACCGAGAGCCACTCGATCTCCTTCCGCCAGATCCACACCGAGGACGGCGGCCGGATCCGCTACCGCAAGTTCTGCGAACTGGAGGACCGCGAGGTCAGCCAGGGCGAGATCGGCAAGGGGTACGAGGACGCGGACGGCTCGATCATCCCCATCAGTGACGAGGACCTGGCCGAGCTGCCGATCCCGACCGCGAAGACGATCGAGATCGTGGCCTTCGTCCCGGGCGACCGGATCGACCCGCTCCAGATGGACGCGGCGTACTACCTCGCCGCGAGCGGCGCCCCGGCCGCCAAGCCGTACACCCTGCTGCGCGAGGCGCTCAAGCGCAGCAACAAGGTCGCCATCGCCAAGTTCGCGCTGCGCGGCCGGGAACGGCTCGGCATGCTCCGGGTCGTCGGCGACGCCATCGCCATGCACGGCCTGCTCTGGCCCGACGAGGTCCGCGCGCCCGAGGGCGTCGCCCCCGACACCGGCGTCACGGTCCGCGACAAGGAACTCGACCTCGCGGACGCCCTGATGGACACCCTCGGCGAGGTCGACCTCGACGATCTGCACGACGAGTACCGCGAGGCCGTCGAGGAGGTCATCGCCGCGAAGGCGGCCGGCGAGGCCCCGCCCACCGCCCCCGAACCCGCCGCCGGCGGCAAGGTCCTCGACCTCATGGCGGCCCTGGAGAGCAGCGTGCGCGCGGCGAAGGAGTCCCGTGGCGAGGAGCCGGAGGAGCACGCCGAGGTCAGACGCCTGCCCCAGCGCAAGTCGGCCAGGGCGGCCCCCAAGCAGCCGGCGGGCAAGAAGTCGACGGCGACCAAGAAGGCAGCGGCGAAGAAGACGGCGGCCTCGGCCAAGAAGTCGACCTCGAAGACGGCCCAGCAGGCGAAGAAGACGGCGGCCAAGAGCACGGCCAAGTCCACGGCGAAGAGCACGGCCAAGAGCACGGCGAAGAAGACCCCGGCCAAGTCGGCCAAGAAGACGGCGAGCCGCAAGCGGACGGCGTGAGCGGCCCCCTGAGTGCCTCACCCCACTCGGCGCAGCGCCAGCACCGCGTTGTGCCCCCCGAACCCGAACGAGTTGCTGAGCGCCAGGTCCCCGTCCTGAGGCAACGCGCGCGGCGCCCCCCTCACCACATCCAGGTCGATCGCGTCGTCGACCGCCCCGCCCCCCACTGTCGGCGGCACCACCCCGTGGTGCAGCGTCAGCACGGCGGCGACGGCTTCTACCCCGCCCGCTGCCCCCTGCAGATGCCCGAGGTGTCCCTTGAGGGCGGTGACCGGTACGGACCGTCGACCGAGCACCGCCCGCAGCGCACCCGCCTCCGCGAGGTCGCCCTCGACCGTCGCCGTGGCATGGGCGTTCACATGGACGACGTCCCCGACCCCGCCCCCGGCGTCCCGCAGGGCCCGCCGCAGGGCGAGCGCGATGCCGCTGCCGGACGGGTCGGGCGCGGCCATGTGGTGGGCGTCGGCGGAGAGGCCCCAGCCCGCGGCCTCGCAGTAGATCCGCGCTCCCCGGGCCCGTGCGTGCTCCTCGGCCTCCAGGACGAGGATCCCCGCCCCCTCGCCGTTGACGAACCCGCCCCGGTCCTTGGCGAAGGGCCGGGAGGGCGAACCGTCGGCCGGGTCCCCGTCGGCCAGGGCCCGCATCGCCGCGAAGGACGCCATGATCGCCGGCGTGACGACGGCCTCGGCGCCGCCCGCGAGAGCGACGTCGATCCGCCCGTACCGTATGCGGTCGATCGCCTGCCCTATGGCCTCCGTCCCCGACGCGCACGCGCTGGTCACGGTCCGGGCCTCGCCGGTGATGTGCAGATCGAGCGAGACCTGGGAGGCGGCCTGCGAGGGCACGGTCATGGGAGTGGTGAGCGGTGAGACGGCCCGCGGCCCGTTCTCCCGCAGCTTCCGGTCCCCACCCACCAGCACGGACGCGTCACCGAGGATGGCCCCCAGACTCACTCCCACCCGCTCCGGGTCGATCCCGCTCTCCCGGGTGCCGCCCGCCACGAACCCGGCGTCGCCCCACGCCTCCCGAGCGGCCAACACCCCGAACCGTGCTGCCCGGTTCATCCGCCGGGCAACGGGCCGAGGCAGCAGCCGACCGGGATCCACGGGTACGACCCCGGCGACCCGCACGGGCAACCCGTCGAACTCGGGATCCGCCAACTCGCGTATGCCGTGCCGTCCGTCCAGCAGTCCCTGCCACAACTCACCGACCCCGACGCCCAGCGGCGTGACCGCCCCGAGCCCGGTCACGACGACTCTGCGGGGTGCGGACGCGGCGGCCTCGCTCATCAGGGCATGCCCCCTCTGGTGATTGAAAGGGAAACATGCCCAGATTTCTCAGGTCCTGCACGTCCGTTCGAAGTGCGGACCGGGTCGGCGCCGTCCCCGTCTCATGCCAACTGTGCGTCGATGAACGCGAGCAACTCCTCTTTCCGCCGGTGGAGATAGAAGTGGCCCCCCTCGAAGACCCGGAGGTCCAGCCCCTTCGTCGTGACGTCCGACCAGGACTTCAGGTCCTCGATCGTGCACGCGGGGTCGCGGTCGCCGCCGCACGCCGTGACCGGAACTCCCAGCCGGTGCAGGTGCGTCGGGCGGTACTCGGCGAGGATCCCGAAGTCCGCGCGCAGTGCCGGCATGATCACGGGCCGCAGCTCGGGGTGTTCGTAGAGATCGGCACCCTCGGGGTCCAGCAGGCGGACGTAGTCCAGGATCTCGGTGTCGGTCGGGGCCGGGCGGGGTGCCTGCTCCTTGGGGCCGCGGGGCCTGTGCCGGCCCGAGACGATCAGGCGGGTGAGGGTCCGTCCGGGGTCGTCCTCCAGACGGCGGGCCACCTCGTACGCCACCGACGAACCCATGCTGTGGCCGAAGAGGGCCAACGGCACGTCGTCGGTCAGTTCCTGCCGCAGGGCTGTCGTGATCGTGTCCGCCAGCTCCTCCATCGTGCGCGCGCCCGGTTCGTACAGGCGGTCCTGGCGGGCGGGGTACTGCACCGCCACGACCTCGACCCCCGGTGGGGCGAGCGCGGCCCAGTCGTGGAAGGCGACCGCCGCTCCGCCCGCGTGCGGGAAGCACAGCAGGCGGATCCGCGCGTCGGGCACGCTCACGCCCCGAAACCACAGGGTCCGGATGTCCGGGACACTCACGACTCCGCCTCGAACTCGGAGAGGAGGGCGTCGAGGGCGCCGTCCGCGGCACCGCTCCGCTTCATCTCGCAGATGCTCATCGTCATGTCTTTCAGTGTGACCGGTTCGAGGAACAGCTGGATCGGTACGTCGATGCCCAGCTCGTCACGGAGCCTGCCGGCGAGGTGAACGGCCGTCAGCGAGTCGCCGCCCGCCTCGAAGTACGTCCGTGCGAGATCGGCGGCGCCGTTCAGATCCAGTGCCTCGATCACCAGGGCGGTCACCGCGGCTTCGAGTTCGTTGTCCGGGGTGGGTGCCGTGGCGTCGGGCGCCGCTTCCTGCGACTCCTGCAGATCCTGTAGCTCCTGCGGCTCCTGTGCCACGGGCCGCCGCAGCGTCAGCGCGCCGTAGCTCTCGCCCGCGAACGGGTACGTCGGGAGCTGCACCCGCCGTACGTCACCGCCAAGGGCGGGCCAGGTCACCTCCTCGCCTCTCAGCCATGCCTCGCCGTCAGGGGCGGTCGCCGTGTCCCGGCGGCCCCCGGCCGACGCCGTGAGCTTGTCGGCCGCCTCCGCTGCCGTACCGGCCACGACATAGGCGCGTACGGGCATCCCGACCCGGCCCGTGCGCAGGGTGTGCGCGACGTCGGCCAGGGACGGGGCGTCCGGCTCGCGCAGTCTTGTCGCCAACCGGTCGGCGAGTGCGGCGAGTTGAGACTCGGTGCGGGCCGACAGTGGCAGGACCACCGGGTGTGCGGCCGTGCTCACGGGTGTCCGCCGCTCGGGCGCCTCCTGCACCACCACATGCACATTGGTGCCGCCGATGCCCACCGACGTCACGCCCGCCAGCCGGGGCAGGTCCGCACGGCGCGGCCACTCCTCCGCCTCGGTCACCAGCCGCAGCGGCGACTCGTGCAGGGCGGCGACCGGGCTGGTGACGTCCACCGTCGGTACCAGCGTGGCGTGCTCCAGCATCAGGATCGTCTTGATCAGCGCCGCCGCCCCGGCCGCCGCGTCCGCATGCCCGATGTTCGACTTCACCGAGCCGAAGCCGATGGCCGCACCGCCCGCGAAGGCCGCGCTCGCCGCCTCCAGCTCGATCCGGTCGCCGAGCTCCGTCCCCGTCCCGTGCGCCTCCACGTACTGCGCCGCCGCCGGCTCGAGGCCCGCCGCCGCCCACGCCTCCGTGATCGCGGCCGACTGCTGGTCCACCCCCGGAGCGGTGAAACCGACCTTGCCGGCCCCGTCGTTGGTGACCGCCGAGCCCCGGATCACCGCGCGCACCGGGTCACCGTCGGCCAGCGCGTCCTCCAGCCGGCGCAGCACCAGCACGCCCACGCCACTGCCGGGCACCGTACCGGCCGCCTTCTCGTCGAAGGGGCGACAGCGGCCGTCGGGGGAGAAGATGCCGCCCTGGTAGTGGACGTAGCCCTGCTTGCGCACGCTGCCGATGGCCACGCCGCCCGCGAGGGCGGTGTCGCACTCGCCGAGGAGGAGAGCCTGGACGGCCAGGTGGACCGCCGTCAGCGAGGTCGAGCAGGCCGTCTGGACCGTCATGCTCGGGCCGTCCAGGCCCAGGCGGTAGGAGATCCAGGGCGCCAGGAACTCGCGGTCGGTGAGGATACGGACCTGAAGGGCACCGATCGACGCCGCGAGCGCCGGGTCCGTGCCGGCCGCCAGGGCGTGTTCCGTCGGGCTGCCGCCCACGTACACGCCGGTGCGGGACGGGGCGGCCAGCGGGGCGTATCCCGCGTCCTCCAGGGCGGACCAGGCGGTCTCCAGCAGCACGCGGTGCTGCGGGTCCAGCGCTGCCGCCTCCGTGCGGTTGAAGCCGAAGAGGTCCGCCTCGAAGCGGTCCGCCTCCGGAAGGCGGCCCTGAGCGGAGACGTACGCGGGATTGCTCAGCTCCGCCGCGTCCGCTCCGTCGGCCAGCAGCTCCTTCTCGGTGAAGCCGGTCAGGGAGCAGACGCCGTCGCGCAGGTTGGCCCAGTACGTGTCGAGGTCGGGGGCGCCGGGGAAGCGTCCGCTCATTCCTACGACGGCCACCGCGGACTCAAGGTCGTGCGGTGCGGCTTCCTCGGTCGTCATCGTGTCGTGCCTTTCCTGGAACGGAGTTTGTGCAGGGCTGCCTGGCGTTGACGGCGATCGCTTCCTCGCCGGGCCGCCTCCTCGTGGGGTGCGGGGTCCTCGGCCGTACTGTCGAGGTGGGCCGCCACGGCGGCGACCGTCGGGTGCCGGAACAGGTCGATCAGGGTGAGGTCCCGGTACTGCGGGTGTTCCTGGAGCGCCGAGAGAACCGCCAGCAGCCGTACCGAATTGCCGCCCAGATCGAAGAAGTTGTCGTGGACGCCGACCCGGTCCAGGGTCAGCACCCGCTGCCACACCTCGGCCACGCGCTGCTCGCCGGCGGTGCGCGGCGCGGCGTACGACTCCGTCAACCGGGGCCGCCGTACCGAGGGCTCGGGCAGCCGCGCCCGGTCGATCTTGCCGGAGCGGTTCAGCGGCAGCTCCGGGAGGCGGACGAAGATCTCCGGGACCATGTAGCCGGGCAGCCGTAGAGCGAGAAGGGCGCGCAGGGCCTCGTCCGAGGGGACCGTGTCCGGGTCCGTGCCCGTGCCCGTGTTCGTGCCGGTGTCCGTGCCCTTCCCGACCACATACGCCACGAGCCGCTGCTCGGCGCCTTCCCCGCGTACCGCCGCCGCGGCGACCGTGATGTCGGGATGGCCCGCCAACAGCGCCTCGATCTCGCCCAGTTCGATGCGGTAGCCGCGCAGCTTCACCTGGGAGTCGCCGCGACCGAGGTAGTGCAGCACGCCCTGCGCGTCGATGCGGCACAGGTCCCCGGTGCGGTACATCCGGCTGCCGGGCGGCCCGTACGGGTCGGCGACGAAGCGCTCGGCGGTCATGCCGGGCCGGCCGAAGTAGCCGCGGGCCAGGGAGGCGCCGGCGACGTAGAGCTCGCCCGTCACACCGACCGGGACCGGGCGCAGCCGTCGGTCCAGGACGTAGGCGCGGGTGCCCGGGACCGCGTGGCCGATCACCACGGGCTCGCCCGGGCGCAGATCGGCGGTGGTGGAGTACACCGTCGCCTCGCTGGGGCCGTACGCGTTGACGATCCGGCGGCCCTCCTCGGCGAGCCGCTCGACCAGTTCGGCCGGGCAGGCCTCGCCGCCGACCGCGAGCGTGCGCAGCTCGGGCAGGGCGCCCGGGGCGCGGGGCAGGGTCATCGCGGCGGACGGCGGCAGGAAGACGTAGGTGATGCGGGAGTCCCTGAGCCGCGTCTGGAGCGCCTCGCCCAGCCGCTCGTCCTCCTGCGCGATGTGCAACTCTGCGCCTGCGACCCAGGGGAAGAACAGGTCGGAGACGGCCACGTCGAAGCCGAACGACACGAACTGGAGGACTCGGTCCTCTGCGGTCACCGGGAAGACCGGACGGACGTTCACCGCGAGGTTGCGCAGGGCGCGGTGTTCGACCGCCACGCCCTTGGGGACGCCGGTGGAGCCGGAGGTGTAGAGGACGTAGGCGAGGTCGCCGGGCGCGCACGGCACGGGGTCGAGTGCCGTGCGGGTCTCCGTGTCCTCGTCCACCCGCAGTTCCGGTACGTCCGTCCCCGCCAGGCCTGTCGTCTCCGCCGCCGTGAGGAGCAGGGACGTGCCCGAGTTGGTGACCATGTAGGCGAGGCGGGCGGCGGGATGCGCCGGGTCCAGCGGCACGTACGCGCCGCCCGCGCGCAGTACGGCGAGGGCGGCGATGCCCATGTCGGCGCCGCGGGGGAGCAGGAGGCTGACCCGGTCTCCGCGGCGTACGCCGCGCGCCTGGAGGCGGGCTGCGAGGGCGTCGGCGCGCTTCAGCAGTTCGCGGTATGAGAGGCGCAGGTCGCCGCAGACGAGCGCGGTGGCCTCCGGCCGTTCGGCGGCTTGGGCTGCCACGAGATCGGGGACCAGGTGCGCCTTCGGGGGTGCTGCGTTTTGTTGCCTGGCGGCTGCGGGTTCGTTGTGGCTGGTCGCGCAGTTCCCCGCGCCCCTTTGGGGCGCGTTGCCGCCCAGGGCGAGTAGCCGTTCTGTCTCGTCCGCGGGCAGCATGTCGACGGTTGACAGTGGCGCCTCCGGGTGGTCCAGCAGACCCTCCAGCAGCGTCTCGAAGCAGCGCACCCACCGTCGTACCGTCGCCGGGTCGAACAGGGCGTCGCGGTAGATCAGATACGCGGCGAGATCCTCGCCCCACTGCTCCACCTGGAGGTGGAAGTCGAACTTGGCGGTGTCCAGCACTACATGGACCCGCTCGACCTCGGCGCCTGCCAGGCCCAGCGTCAGCTCGGTGTCGTCGTCGTAGCCGAACATCACCTGCACGACCGGGTCGTGGCTGATCTCGCGCGCCGGGGCGACCGCGTTCACGACCGCTTCGAAGGGGGCGTCCTGGTAGGGCTGGGAGTCCAGCAGCGCGGTGCGCAGGCGGGCGATCAGGTCGTGGTACGAGGGGTCGCCGGACAGGTCGACGCGCAGAGCGAGGGTGTTGGTCAGCATGCCGACCATGTCCTGGAGTTCGGGGCGGTCCCGGCCGGAGACGGGGAAGCCGATCACCAGGTCCTCGGAGCCGGACAACCGGCTCACGAACGCGGCGTACGCGGCGAACACCGCCATGAACGGCGTACCGCCGCGCCCCCGAGCCGTCTCGGCGACCCGTTCACGGACCCGGGCCGACAGCGTGAACCGCTCGGTACCGCCCGCCGCCGAACGCACCGCGCCGCGCGGCCGGTCCAGCGGCAGCGCGACCGTCTCCGGAGCCCCGCGCAGCCGCTCGGTCCAGTGCGCGACCGAGTCGGCGTACTCGCCCGCCGCCTGCCGCTCCCGCTGCCAGGCCGCGAAGTCCGGGAACTGGAGGGGGAGTTCGGGAAGAGCGTGGCGCAAGCCCTTGGTCTCGTTCTCGTACCCGGCCGACAGCTCGCGCAGCAGCACGCCCAGCGACCAGCCGTCGCAGACCAGGTGGTGGGCGACGAGCAGGATGCGGTGGGTTCCGTCGGCCACGGCGTACAGCGTGCAGCGCAGCAGCGGCCCGGCCGCCACGTCGAAGGGGCGGGCGGCCTCGGTGCGCATCCGCGCCTCCACCTCGGCCACCGGCACGTCGCGCTCCACGCGCGGCTGGACACGCCCGACGGCGGAGACGATCTGCAGCGGCACCCCGTCGGGGCCGGTGCGGAACACCGTGCGCAGCGACTCGTGCCGGGCGACGAGCGCGTCCAGGGCACGGCCGAAGGCGGCCGGATCGAACGGCCCGCGCACGGCGAAGGCGGCCGGCACATGGTAGGTCGCGCTGCCCGGGTCCATGTGGTCCAGGACGAGCAGCCGGGCCTGCGCGTCCGAAGTCGGGAACTCGTACTCCTCGTACTCCTCGTCGTCCCCGGCGGTGCCGATGTCGTCAGCGTCCATCTGCCTGTGCTCCGTCCCCCGTGCGGTCCCTTGCCAGTACGTCCTCCACGGCCGCGGCGATCGCGCCCACCGGCCCCGGTGTGAGCACATCGCTGTGCTCGCAGTCCAGTTCGTGTACGTCCACCCCGGCCGAGCAGCCCTGCCACGCGGCGCGCTTCTCCTCGGTCGTCGCCTCCGAGGTGCGGGTGGCCGAGAAGAGGGTCACCCTGCCGTCGTAGGGCGACGGCTGCCAGGCGCGGGCCATCTCGATGTACCGCTCCATGGCGGCGACCAGGGTGTCGAGGCGCTGCTCGTCGAGGTCGGCGAGGAGCGCGCTGTGCGCGTGGACGCGTGCGACGACCTCGGCCCGCTCCAGCGGGCCCGGCCCGGCCGCAACCCCGGGCAGCGCGTTGCGCAGCAGGTTGCCGAGCGCCACCTGCTCCACGACCGCCGGGTCCAGCGGCACGCGCGCCACGTCCGCAGGCTTCGGCATCGAGTCCAGGACGGCGACGAGCGCGACCTCCTCACCGGCCGCGCGCAGCCGCACCGCCAGCTCATGGGCGAACGGTCCGCCGAAGGAGCGGCCCAGCAGCAGATACGGCCCGTGCGGTCGCACCGCCCGGATACGCGGGAGACAGCGCTCGGCCAACTCGCCCAGTGACTGGGGAAGTTGCTCGCCGTGCAGCACCGGCGTCTGCAACGCGTACACCGGCCGCCCGGGGGCGAGGTGCGGCAGCAGCGCCGCGTACCCCCAGCCGAGCCCCAGCCCCGGGTGAAGGCAGAACAGCGGGGGCAGGTCGCCCTCGCGACGCAGGGTGAGCAGCGGGGCGTAGGCGTCCTCGTCGCCCCGGCCCTTGTCCGAGCCATTTCCATGGCCCGTGCCATTGCTCGTGGTCTTGTCCTCGTCCGCGTCCGCCCGTCCCGTGGCGAGGCGCGCGGCGAGCGCGGCCGGTGTCGGGGCCTCGAACAGCGTGGCCGGCGACACCCGTGCCCCGAGCTCGGCGTGGATCCGGGCGGTCAGACGCAGGGCGAGCAACGAGTGGCCGCCGTGCGCGAAGAAGTCGGCGTCGGGGCCCAGCGCGTCCACCCCGAGCGCTTGCGCGAACAGCGCGCACAGCCGCTGCTCCCGCCCCGGCCGGGCCATCCGCCCGTGGCCCGGCAGGACTCGCTGCGGCTCGGGTTCGGGCAGCGCGGCCCGGTCGACCTTGCCGTGCGCGGTCAGCGGTACTGCGTCGAGGGCGGCCCACGCCGACGGCATCAGATGCGCCGGCAGCGTGCGCGCCGCATGCTCCCGTACGAGGTCCAGGTCGCCGCCCACGACATACGCGACGAGCCTCTTGCCGCCGTCCGGCCCGGGGCGTGCGGCCACCACGGCCCGCTCCACGCCCGGGCAGGCGGCCAGGGCGGCCTCGACCTCGCCGGGCTCGATCCGGAAGCCCCGCACCTTGACCTGGTCGTCGCCGCGGCCCATGAACTCCAGCTCGCCACCCGGCTGTCGGCGCACCAGATCGCCCGTGCGGTACATCCGGGCGCCGGGCGGCCCGTACGGGTCGGCGACGAAGCGTTCGGCGGTCAGGTCGGGTCGGTTCAGGTAGCCGTGGGCGAGCCCGGTGCCGGCGACGTACAACTCACCCACCGCTCCTGCCGGAACGGGACGCAGAAGGTGGTCGAGGACGTAGGCGCGGGTGTTGTCCAGGGGCCGCCCGATGGGCACGGACGCGCCGACGTCATCGGTCACCCGGTGGGCCGTGGCGAACACGGTCGTCTCGGTGGGTCCGTAGCCGTTGACGATCCGCGTGCTCGGGCAGTGCTCGCGCACCCGCCGCACCGCCTCGGGCGCGAGGACGTCGCCGCCCGCCCACACCTCCCGCACGGTGCCGAGCACCTCGGGCGCCATCTCCGCGACGGTGCGCAGGAGTTCGGCGGTGAGCCACACAGCGGTGACGCGCGTTTCGGGCAGCAGCCGCTTCAGCAGGTCGGGGGTGACGGGGCCGGGCGGGGCGACCACGACCGTGCCGCCGTTCAGCAGGGGCACCCAGGTCTCGTAGGTCGCGGCGTCGAAGGTGTGCGGGCTGTGGAGGAGGACGCGCTCGTGGGCGCCGCCCGCGAAACGGGTGTCGGCGGCGAGCTCGACGACGGCCCGGTGCGGGGTGAGGATGCCCTTGGGTTCGCCCGTCGAGCCGGAGGTGTACATCACGTAGGCGGGGGATTCGGGGTGCGCGGCCGCAGTCGGCGGTACGACGGCGTCGGTTCCGTCGAGGTCCGACGTGCCCAACGTGCCCGACATGTCCAACACGGTCGATGCGTCCAACGCCCGTACGTCGTCCGCCAGTTGCGCGCTCTCAGCCGTAACTGCCACCCGCGCACCAGCCTGCGCCACCAGCGCCGCCAGCCGTCCCGCCGGGGCCGCCGGATCCAGTGGCAGACAGCACGCGCCCGCCTTCAGCACCGCCAGCTGTGCGACGACCAGGCTCACGGACCGGGCCAGCGGCAATGCCACCGTGTCGCCGGGCCGCACCCCCGCCGCCCGCAGCCGCGCCGCCAGCCGGTCGGACGCCGCGTCGAGACCGCCGTACGTCAACACCTCACCGTCCGCCTCGACGGCGGGCGCGTCCGGCGTACGGGCCACCTGCTCGGCGAAGCGCCCGGGAATGCTCAGTGCCTCGGGCGCCAGGGGCAGCGGACGCACCGGCCCCTCGGCCAGGGCGAGCAGCTGTCGCCGCTCCTCCTGCGGGAGGACGTCGAGCCGGGCGGCCGGCGTGCCGTGCGCGGACGTCAGCGCCTCGAAGGCGCGCGCCAGGCGGGCGCCGACCGTGGCCGCTGAGATGCCCCGGCGGCAGCTGATCCGCAGCAGCATGCGTTCCCCGGCGACGACGGCGACCGTCACCGGGTAGTGCGTCGCGTCCCGCGTCTCGACCAGCTCGACGGCTGGAGTGGGCCCCTCGGCGCGCGGGAAGTTCTCGAACGCCAGGACCGTGTCGAAGAGCTCGCCCACTCCGGCCGCCCGCTGCACCTCCGCCAGCCGTACATGGTGATACGGCGCCAGCCGCAGCTGCTCGCTCTGGACGCGGGCCAGCAACTCGTCGACGCCCTCACCCGAGCGCAGCCGGATCCGCACCGGCAGCGTGTTGATGAACAGCCCCACCATCCGCTCGACACCGGGCAGATCGTGCGGCCGCCCGGAGACGACCGCGCCGAACACCAGGTCCTCGGCACCGGTCAGCCGGGCCAGCACCAGGGCCCAGGCGGTCTGCGCCACGGTGTTGACGGTGACGCCCGCGTCCGCGGCCCGGCGGGTGACCGCCGCCGTCAGCTCGGGCGTCAGCTCTACGTCGACGGTGTCCTCGGCCCCGCCCGGTCCGCCCGGTCCGTCCGGTCCGCCCGGCCCATCCAAGCCATCCGGGCCGTCCTGCTCACCCGGGGCAAGCAGCGCGGGCCGCGTCAGCCCGTCCAGCGCCTCACGCCAGGCTGCCTCCGCCCCGGCCTGGTCCTGGCCGTTCAGCCAGACCAGGTACTGCTTGAAGGGCACAGTGGGCGGCAGCTCGGCCATGCCCGTCGTCAGCGCCTCCAGATCCTGCGCGAGCAACGGCAGCGACCAGCCGTCCAACAGGATGTGATGGAGCGTCAACAGAAGCTCGGCGCCCGTGTCGTGTCGTACCAGCGTGGCCCGCACCAGCGGGGGCCGGGCCAGGTCGAAGCGGCGCGCCCGGTCCTCGGTCATGAGACGCGCGAACGCCGCCTCCGTCCCGTCCCGCCCGCGACCCGTGCAGTCGGCCTCCGTCCACGGCACCTTCACCGCGCGCGGGATCACCTGCACCGGCCGGTCGACTTGCTCGTGCCGAAAACACGCCCGCAGATTCGGGTGCCGCTCCAGCAGCGCGGTCACCGCGGCCCGCACCGCCTCGGCCGTGACGCCGGGGGCGATCCGGAAGCGGGCCTGCACCAGATACGGATCGGGGCGGTCCGGATCGCGCAGGGCGTGGAAGAGCAGGCCTTCCTGGGCGGGGGAGAGCGGCAGTACGTCCGCGATGCGTCCGCCCATCAGTCCTCCTCCTCATCGTCCAGGTCGAAGTCCAAGTCGCCTTCCAGGAGAGCGAGCTGGTCCGACGACAGGTCGACCAGCGGGAAGTCGGAGCTGGTATGCCCACCCGTGCCGTCCCGGCGGGCGTGCTCGACCAGTACCTCGATCGCCTCGCACCACAGCCGGGCCAGCTCCAGCACCTCGTCCTCGCCGAGCACCCCGCGCGCGTACGAGAAACCGGCGCTCAGACACAGCCGTCCGCCGTCCCGCTCCAGGACCAGCGCGTCCACCTCCACCGCATGGCCGAGCGGCAGCGCCTCGGCGGCCATGCCGAGCAGTTCGCCGTCGGCCGTGTCACCGCCGGAGAACCGGCCCAGGTAGTTGAAGCGCAGGTCCGGGACGGGCAGCGCGGCCAGCTTCGGGGCCGTGTCCGGGTTGAGGTGGCGCAGCAGACCCCAGCCGAGACCACCCGACGGGACCGCCCTCAGCTGCTCCTTGACCTGCTTGAGCGCCTCACCGGCGGCGTCCCGCGCGGGCTGCCAGAAGTCCGGGCCGAGCGTGCCGCCCGCGTCCAGCCGGACCGGGTACTGGGTGGTGAACCAGCCGACGGTGCGGGAGATGTCGGCGGGCTCGGAGAGCGCCTCGCGGCCGTGGCCCTCCAGGTGGACCAGCAGGCCGGAGCCGGACTGAGGGGCCGCGCCCCGCCGCCGTACCGCCGCCGCGGCCAGTGCCGTCAGCAGCACGGCGTCCGGGCCGCAGTGGAAGGCGGCGGTCACCTCGGACAGGGCCGCCTCGGTGACCTCGGGGGTCAGCTCGACGGTGAGCACGGCACGGCTCGCCCCGACGCCCCGCCCGCCCGCGATCCGAGCGTCCGGGCCGCTCAGCATCCGCTCCCACCAGGCGGCCTCCGTGTCGGCCAACTCGGGCCTGACCGCCTCCTGCGCCAGCAGCCGCGCCCAGCGCGCGAAGGACGTGCCCGGGCTCCGCGGCAGCCGCTCCCCGGCCGGCCCGGCCGGCCCGGCCGCCAGCCCGTTCGCCAGCTCAGGTCCCAGCAGCCGCCAGGACACCCCGTCCACCGCCAGATGGTGCACCGTCAGCAACAGCAGCCCCGGCTGACCGGAGGCCGGGTCGAGCCAGGTGGCCCGCAGCATCTCCCCCTTCTCCGGGTCGAGCCGCACCGACGCCGCCAACTCCTCGGCCGACGCCCGCGGATCGGCACCGACGGCCACCTCGACGCGCTCGACAGCCACGCCGGGAACGTCCTCGGGAACCTCCAGCTCCCCGTCCACCAGGCGCATCCGCAGCACGCCGTGCCGCTCGGCCAGCCCGCGCACCGCCGTCTCGACGCGCTCCAGGTCGACGTCCCGCGGTACCGGGAACACCATCGACTGCGTGAACGCGGCCGCGTCCGCGCCCTGTTCACGCCACCACCGCATGACGGGCGTGAGCGGGAAGCGCCCTGTTCCGCTGTCCTCGCCCAAACCGAGGTCCGCGGTCTCTCGTGCCGTCAGCGCGAGCGCGGCGGGCGTACGGGCCGTGAAGACATCACGCGGCGCGATGCCGAGCCCCGCCCCCGAGGCCCGCCCCGCGAGCTGGATCGCCATGATGCTGTCGCCGCCCAGCCGGAAGAAGTCGTCGTCGGCGCCGACCCGTTCGACGCCGAGCACCTCCTCGAACAGGGCGCACAGGGCGACTTCCCGGACGCCCTGCGGAGCCCGCCCGGCGCCCCTCGGCCGGCTTCCCGGCACGGGCAGCGCCGCCCGGTCCAGCTTGCCGCCCGGCCCCAACGGCAACTCGTCCAGCACCACCACGTCGGCCGGCACCATGGCGGCCGGCAACCGCCCGGCGGCATAAGCCAACAGCGCGTCCGGGACCGGGGCGCCCTCGCCGCCGCCCACGACGTACGCGACGAGCCGCTGCCTGCCCGGCCGGTCCTCCCGTACGACGACCACCGCCTGCCGCACCGAGGGATGCCCGGTGAGGACGGCCGCGATCTCGCCCGGCTCGATGCGCAGGCCGCGGATCTTCACCTGGTCGTCGGAGCGTCCCAGATACTCCAGCTGACCGTCGTCCCGGCGGCGGGCCAGGTCACCCGTGCGGTACATGCGCTCGCCGGGCGGCCCGTACGGGTCGGCGACGAACCGCTCGGCGGTCGCCCCCGCCCGCCCCAGATAGCCGTACGCCACGCCCGGCCCCGCCAGATAGAGCTCGCCGCACACCCCGGGCGGCACGGGCCGCAGCCGCTCGTCGAGGACGTACGCGCGCGTGCCCGGGAACGGGGCGCCGATGGGCGGTGCCGTGCCGTCGCCGGTCAGCGGGCCGGAGACGGTGGCGCCGACGGTGAACTCGGTGGGCCCGTAGGCGTTGTGGAACCGGCGTCCGCCGACGGCCCAGCGGGCCACCAGATCCGGCGGGCAGGCCTCCGCGCCCACGGTCAGCGAGCGCAGCTGCGGGTACTCCCCGGCCGGCACGGTCGCCAGCACCGAGGGCGGCAGCAGCGCACAGCTGATCCGCCGGCCCGTCAGCACATCCGCGAGGTCCTGCCCGACCAGCGGCCCCTGAGGCGGTACGACCAGGGTGCCGCCGGACCCGAACGCCATGCACATCTCACCCACGGAGATGTCGAAGGCGGGCGAACCCAGTTGCAGCACCCTGCTGTCCGCGTCCAGTGCGAGCGCGTCCACGAGACCGCGCGTGAGGGCCGTCAGACCCGTGTGCGGGACGACCACGCCCTTGGGGCGGCCGGTGGAGCCCGAGGTGTGGATGACGTACGCGGGCGCCGAGTGGTCCAACTTCCGTGCTTCCAGCGGCTGTTCGTCGTAGGCGCGGTCGTCGAGGACGAGCGTGGGGACGTCCGTCTCCGGCAACGCCCCGAGCTCGCCGGCCACCAGCAGGACCGGCGCCGCGTCCTGAAGCGCCAGCCGGATGCGCTCCGGCGGGTAGTCGGGGTCGATCGGGAGGTACGCGGCGCCCGTGCGCTGCACCGCCAGCAGCGCCGGGACCATGGCGGCCGTGCGGCCCAGGGCGAGGGCCACGATCCGGCCGGGGCCCGCCCCGTGCCGGGCGAGGTGAGACGCCAGCCGGTTCACGCGGTCCGTCAGCTCGGCGTACGTCAGCCGCAGGTCCCCGGCCTCCAGCGCGAGCGCGTCGGGGGTGCGGGACGCCTGCCGGGCCACCAGGTCGGGAAGGGCCAGCGGCTCGGGGGCGGGCCCGCCGGAGCTGAGCTCCGCCAACCGGCGCCGGTCGGCCTCGGGCACCAGTCCGACCTCGGTGAGCGGCACCTCGGGGTCGGCGGTGAAGCGACGCAACAGCTCCAGGTAGGCGTCCGTCCAGTGCCGTACGGTGTCGGCGCCGAAAAGGGCCGTGCGGATCTCGAAGCTGCCCTCCATCGTGCCGTCGTCGGAGTCACGGACGATGCCCACCAGGTCGTGCTCGCCACCGGTGTGGATGCGCTCGGGCTCGCTGAACTCCCGCAGCGCGGCCACACTGCGCTGCTGGGTGAGGTGCATGAACACCCACTGGAACAGCGGGGAGCGCCCGGCGCTGCGGTCCGGCGCGACCGCCGAGACGATCCGGCCCACCGGCACGTCGGCGTTGGCCATCAACTCGGGGAAGTCCGCGGCGAACCTGGCCAGTACGTCGGCGAAGGAATCCCCCGGCCGGATCCGCCAGCGGGTCGGGATGGCGTTCATGACGTACCCGATGACCCGCTCCAGGCCCTTGGCCGCCCGGTTGGCCGTCGGCGTGCCGAGCACCATGTCGTCGGCGCCGGTGAGACGGTGCGCCAGGACCGCGAACGCCGCCATCAGGACGACGTACACGGAGGCGCCGCGCTCCCGGGCCAGCGCCCGCACCGCCTGGGCGGTCGGGGCGTCGACACGGAACGGGACCTGCGCGATGTCATCGCCCGTGCCGCCCGTGCCGCCCGTGCCGCTCGTGTCCCCGCGGCTGCCCGGCACGGTGAGCGCTCCCGGCGGATCCGCCAGATAGCGGCGCCAGAAGTCCAGCCGTGCCGCGAGGACTCCAGCCTCCTCCAACTCGCCCTGCCAGGAGGCGAAGTCGGCGTACTGGATGAGGTGCCGTGACGTGGTCGTGCCACTGCCGTCGCCGCTGCCGATGGCGTGGTGGGCCTCGGCGAACTCGGCCTGGAGCACGTCGAAGGACCACCAGTCGGCGATCACGTGGTGCAGGCTCAGCATCAGCGTGGTCCGCCGCTCGTCGACGGTGACGAGGCGGGCCCGCATCAGCGGCCCGCCGGCCAGGTCGAAGGAGCGGCGTCGGAAGGTCTCGAAGGCCTGAGCGATGGTGGTGCCGGTGCCGCGCAGGTCCTCCCGCTCCAGGACGAAGCGGTCCTCGTGCGGGAACGTGACGTACAGGGCGCCCGGCTCGCCGCCGATGCGCGCCCGCAGGATGTCGTGATGGGACCGGACCAGGGTGAGCGCCCTCTCCAGCCGGCCCGGGTCCACGGGCTGGTCGAAGTGGTAGGCGCTGCACAGGTTGAGCGCGGGAGTGCCGGGATACAGCGACTCGTACACCCACAGGTCCTCCTGCGCGGGGCTGAGCCGCACCGGACCGTCCCCGTCCCGCGGCGGTACGACCGCCGGGATCAGGCTCAGCTGCCCGGACTCCACGAGCCGCCGCATCA
Organism: Streptomyces cyaneus; assembly: GCF_004028635.1. GTDB lineage: Bacteria > Actinomycetota > Actinomycetes > Streptomycetales > Streptomycetaceae > Streptomyces > Streptomyces cyaneus. Next base: position 270,104 of record NZ_RQJW01000009.1, read on the forward strand.
GCCGGACGCGCTGCTCCGCGCTGAGCGCGCTGAACCGGTCCGCCATCGAGGCACCGGTCGCCCTGGCCGCCCCCGTTGTCTCCGTCACGCCACGTCCTCCCGGACCATCGCGAAATCCCGCCTCACGCCACGTCCTCCCGAAGCTCGGCCAGCCGGTGCAGCCCGGCCAGTACCTCGTCGCGGCCGAGTCCGAAGTCCACGAAGCAGGCGACCTCGTCGCAGCCCAGCTCGCGCAGATCGGCGAGCATCTTCCGGCAGGTCTCGGCGGAGCCGAGCAGGCTGCCCCAGGTCAGATAGCGGTGGAAGGCGAACTCGGCGAGCAGCGCGGTCTGTTCCTCGGTGAGCTCCGCCGTCGCCTTGTCGGCCGTGCGGTTGGCGGTGGTCTGCCGTACGTACGAGCGCAGATACCTCGTCAGCGGTACGGCGGCCAGGCGCCGCGCCTCCTCGTCGTCCGCGCCGACGAAGGTGTGCGCCATCAGCGTCACCCGGCCGTGCGCGTCGGTGCCGCCCTGGTCGGGCGCGGCGGCGCAGGCGGCCCGATAGCGGGCGATCTTCTCGGCCAGCTCCTCGCGGCTCTGCCCGACGGTCGCCCCGAGGACCCCGGTGCGCAGGCTTCCGGCCGCCTCCCAGGTCGCGGGGTTGCCGGAGCTGGTGAGCCACAGGGGGAGGGTGTCCTGCACGGGCCGGGGCTGCGGCAGGACGGCGACCGGGGCGCCGGTGCCGTCGGTGAACTCGGCCGCCTCGCCCGCCCACAGCCGCCGCAGCAGCGGGATGTCCCGCAGGGTCTGCTCGCGTCGGCCCTCGTAGTGGTCCGGGGCCAGCACGAAGTCGGTGGAGTGCCAGCCCGTCGCCGCGGACAGTCCGATCCGGCCGTGCGAGAGGTTGTCGACGACGGCCCAGTCCTCCGCGATCCGCAGCGGATGGTGCAGCGGCAGGATCACGCTGCCCGCCCGGATGTTGATCCGCTCGGTGGCCACCGCGAGCGCCGCGCTGAGCACCGGCGGACTCGGGAAGACCTGCCCCACCTGCTGGAAGTGCCGCTCGGGCGTCCAGATCGCGTGGAAGCCGAGCCGGTCCGCGGTACGGGCGACGGTGAGGATGTCGTCGTAGGCCTCGCTGTGCCGCGGCGCGTCGCCCCCGGCCGTGGTGTCGGTGGCGGGCGTGTCGGCGCCGAAGAACATCACACTCAGGTCCATGGCACCTCCTTCTGACTGGTGTCGGTAGGGCCGTTCCGGCCGGTGTCGGTACGGCCGTCGCGGCCGGGCTGCCGGGGAATGCGCGGTCGGCGCGGGATGGGTGTCCGTGCCGCGGGAGCGTCGGCCGTTGCCCGCTCCAGTTCGGCGGCGAGGGCGGCGACCGTGGGGGAGGTGAACAGCTGAGCGGCCGTCACCGTGCGGCCGGCGCCGGTGAGCCGGGCCGCGACCCGTACCGCGCGCAGGGAGTTGCCGCCGAGCCGGAAGAAGTCGTCGTGCGGGCCGATGTGCTCGACGCCGAGGACATCGGACCAGACGGCGGCGATCTCCCGGTGCAGCGCGGTGTCCGCCGGGGCGTCGGTGGTGCGGGCGGGTGCGAGGACGGCGTCCCGGACCGCGTCCGCCCGCCGGGGCGGCTCGGGCAGCTGGAGCCTGGACAGCGGTACGTCCGGCTCGGCGGCCGCCGCGCTCAGCGCCTCGACGACCGCGTCCGCCAGCCACTGGACGAACTCCGGCTCCAGACACGAGGTCCGGTACTCGAAGACCAGCGTCATGCCGTCCGGCGCGCCCGCCGGCCCGTGGTCGTCCGTGACGTCGACCAGCAGCTCGAACCGCGCCGTACCGGTACGCAACGGCTCCACACCGGCCTCGGCGCCGGGCAGCTCCACCTCGGCCCGGGCGTTGTTCTGCAACGCCAGCACCACCTCGGTGAACGGCTGCCGCCCTGGCGGCCGGGCCGGGTTGAGCGCGCCCACCACCTCCTCGAACGGCACGTCCTGGTGGGCGAAGGCGTTCAGCGCCGTCTCCCGGGTACGCGCGAGCAGCTGCCGGGCGGTGGGGTCACCGGAGGCGTCCGTCCGCAACACCAGCATGTTGACGAAGAACCCGACGACGTCATCGACCGTGCCGTCGTGCCCCCGCCCGGCGATCGGCGACCCGACCGCGAGATCCTCGCCCGCCCCCGCCCGCACCAGCGCGGCGGCGAGGGCGGCGTGCAGCGCCATGAACAACGTGGCGCCCTGCGCCCGCGCCGCCTCGACGATCCGCGCGTGCGCGCCCGGGTCCAGCCGCCGTACGACCGTGGCGGCGTCGCGCCCCGGCACGGCGGGCCGTCCGGGACGGCGGGGGAGCAGCGGGCCGGCGGCCGGGAGGTCGGCCAAGCCCTCGCGCCAGAAGGTGAGCTGGCTCGCGGCGAGGGACCCGGGATCGTCCGCCGAGCCCAGCCGCTCCTGCTGACGGCGGGCGAAGTCGGCGTACGGCACGGGCAGCGGGCCGAGCTCCGCTCCGGAACCGGCGCTGCGGGCCGCGTAGGCACGCGACAGATCCCGGAAGAGCGGCGGCAGGGACCAGCCGTCACCCGCGATGTGGTGCAGGACGAGCAGAAGGGCGTGCTCTCCCGGCTGGTCCTGGACATTGAACAGCACGGCATGCAGCGGGAGTTCGGCCGCGAGGTCGAACCGATGCCGGGCGGCTTTGCTGACGGCCTGCTCCAACTCACCCGAGCCGACGGTGACCTGCCGCAACCGAGGCAGTGCCTCGGCGCCGCTCAGTACCCGCTGCCTCGGTTCACCGTCGCGCTCCTCGAAGACGGTCCGCAGCGCCGTCTGCCGGCCGGCAACATCGCCGAGCGCAGCACGCAGGGCCTCCGGGTCGATCTCGCCGCGCAGCCGCACCAGCACGGGCAGGGTGTAGGCGTTACCCGCGTCGACCCGGTCCAGGAACCACAGGCGGCGCTGGGCGTAGGACAGGGGCAGGGCGTCGCCGTCCCGCACAGGCGCGGGAAGCTCGGCCCGGTCGTTCGTCTCGCCCTTCTCCACGTACGGCACCAGCGCCGCCGGAGTCCGGCACTCGAACAGCGTCCGTACGCCGACCTGCGCGCCCAGCGTCAGCTGGATCCGCCCCAGCAGCCGCGCCACCATCAGCGAGTTGCCGCCGAGCGCGAAGAAATCGTCCTCGGGGCCGACCGACGCCACCCCCAGGACCTCGGAGAACAGCCCGCACAGCGCCTCCTCCACCGGGCCCGACGGCTGTCGTGCTGCCGCCGAGGCGAGCGAGCCGGTGACCGGGCCGGGCTCCGGCAGGGCGGCGCGGTCCAGCTTGCCGTTCGGGGTGAGGGGCAAGGCATCCAGCAGCACGAAGGCCGCCGGGACCAGGTAGTCGGCCAGCACGCGGGCGGCGTGGTCACGCAACTCCCGTTCCGAGAGCGCGGGTTGGTGTCCGTCGCGCGGGACGACGTACGCGATCAGCCGCTTCTCCCCGGTGGCGTCGGGACGGGCGACGACAGCGGCCCGGAGGACGCCGGGGTGGTCGGCCAGGACGGTCTCCACCTCACCCGGCTCCACCCGGAACCCGCGGATCTTCACCTGGGCGTCGGCCCGCCCCAGATACTCCAGCACCCCGTCCGCCCGGCGCCGCACCAGGTCCCCGGTCCGGTACATCAGCTCACCGGCGGACCCGTACGGGTCGGCCACAAAGCGCTCGGCGGTCAGCCCGGGCCGGCCGCGGTAGCCGAGGGCGACGCCCGCCCCGGCGGCGTACAGCTCACCCGTCTCGCCGTCCGCGACGGGCCGCAGCCGCTCGTCGAGGACGTGGAGCCGTTTGCCGGCCAGCGGGCGGCCGATCGGCACCGGCCGTCCGTCCCGTACCTCCTCGGCGGTGACCGGATGGACGGTCAGGAAGACCATGCCCTCGACCGGTCCGTAGCCGTTGCTCAGCCTCAGCTCGGGGTAGCGCGCCAGGGCGCGGGCGGCGTGCGCGGGCGACAACGGCTCGCCCCCGACGATCAGTTCGCGCACTCCGGCGAGGGCGCGCGGGTACTCGTCGACGATCACGTGGAACAGGGAGGCGGAGAGGTAGACGGAGGTGATGGCATGCTTGTCGACCAGGCCGGCCGTCACCACCGGGTCGGGGCGCTGCCCCGGGTGCAGTACGCACAGACCACCGGCGAGCAGCGGCCCCCACAGCTCCATCGCGAACGCGTCCCAGGACACGGGGGAGCACTGCAGCCACACCGCGCCGGTCCCGAAGGACGCGAAGTCCTGCCCGGTCAGCGTCCCGGTGATCGCGGCGTGCGAGGCGACGATGCCCTTCGGGCGGCCGGTGGAGCCGGAGGTGAACATCACGCAGGCCGGGTCCCGCGGCCGTACGCCGACAGCGCCACGCTCCAGAGGCGGCGCGTCTTCGGCGTCCTCCACCGCGACCGACTCGGCCGGGATGCCCGTCGGTCGGGCCCCGCACCGCGACACGACCACGGCGACGCCCGCGTCGTCCGCCATCCCGCGCAGTCGTTCCGCCGGAAAGTCCGGGTCGAGCATCACATAACCGGCGCCGGCCTTGAGCGTGCCGAGCAGCGCCACCACCATCTCGGTGGACCGCTCCAGGTATACGCCCACCAGGTCCCCCGGCCGCACGCCGTGCCGCCGCAGCAGCCCGGCCAACCGGTCGGCGCGCGCGTCGAGTTCGCCGTAGCTCAGCCGCTGCTCGCCGTACACCAGCGCGGTCGCCGCCGGTGTCCGCCGAGCCTGTACCTCGAAGAGTTCATGCACCCCGTGCAAAGCCCCCGTTGCCCCCATCTCAGCCGTCGGCCGCCGTGCGGGCGGGACATATGTCGGTCCAGCGGTTCTCGACGTAGGCGAGGCAGTCCGCGCGCGTGCTCGCGGTCAGCGCCACGTCCCACCCGCCCGGCACGGTGATGCCGTCGGGCCAGAGCGAGAACTGGCCCTCGGCGTTGGTGAGTACGAGGTAGGTGCCGTTCTCGTCCTCGAACGGATTGGTGGTCATGGTCAGCCCTCCACGAGTGCTTTGTTCTCGGGGTTCTCGGGGTTCTCGGGGTTGCCGAGGTTGCCGAGGTTGCCGGGGGTGTCGGGGGTATCGGGGTCGCCGGGGGAGCCGGGGTTCTCCGGGGCCTCGGGATCGCCGGGACGCCCGGAGTCGTCGTGGGCTACGGACTCTTCCGCGCCCTCGGCATCGATGTCGGGCAGCAGCGAGTCGATCTCCCGCACCGTGCGCCGGGTCATGCTCAGCACCCCGACGGCGATGCCGCACAGGCCGGCGATGAGCAGCATGGCCGCCATGCCGCTGCCCGGCCCCTCGCCCACCAGCGGCCCGAGCACCACGAAGATCCCGGTGCCGTCCGCGGCCTGCGGTTCGAAGACATGGTCGGCGAGCGGCCCGGAGACCGCGGTGGCCAGCGGGACGGAGATCTGCGACAGGAACATGACGGCGCCGAAGACCCGGCCGTGCCAGTCCTGGGGAACCTTGGTCTGCACGATCGCCTGCATCGTGCCGTTGATCATCGGCATGAGCGCCGCGCCCACGAGAATGGCCGCGCACCAGCCGACCACGCCGCCCGCGAGCGCCATGGCCACCTGGGCGGACAGACACATGCCGATGATCCCCAGCAGCATGCCCCGCGCCCGGTTCTTCGGACCGCTCCAGGCCGCCATCAGCAGCCCGCCCGCGACCCCACCGACACCGATCGCCGTGTTGACGCTCGCCAGCGCCGTGGTCTCCCCGCCGGACCGGGCCAGCACCATGGGCTGTACGGCGGCGAAGCCGAAGACCATGACCAGGTTGACCACGCAGAAGGCCAGCATCAGATCGCGCAGGCTCGGATACCGGAAGAGGAACCGCATCCCCTCGACGGCCTCCGCGACGAGCTTCTTGCGCGGCCCGCCCGCCGGCTTCCTCGCGGGGCCGTCGTCCCCCCGCATCCGTACGATCCGGATGGCGGCCAGCGCGAGAGCGAAGCTCACCAGGTCGGCGACGAGGATGAAACCGAGCCCGGAGAACGCCACCAGGAGCCCGCCCAGCGCCGGACCGCCGACGTCCGCCGTGCTCTTGGCGCTCGCCAGCAGACTGTTGGCCCGCTGAAGCTGTCCCTTCTCCACCAGCAACGGCACGGAGGCGCCCAGCGCCGGGAACTGGAAGGCGGCGGCGCTGCCGAGCAGCATGACGGCCGCGTACACCTCCCAGGTGTGCAGCCCGCCGGTGAAGTGCAGGAGGCTGAGCAGCGCCACGATCAGCAGGCCGCCACCGTCCGCGAGCTGCAGCGCGGTACGCCGGCTGACCCGGTCGACGAAGGCTCCGGCGAGGGGGCTGAGCAGCACCTGGGGGAGCAGCGCGCAGAGCGACAGCGTGGTCAGCGCCGTGGCCCGGCCGGTGGCCGACCAGGTCTCGAAGACGAAGGCGAACCGCAGTACGGAATTGCCGACCAGGGAGATCGCCTGCCCGCTCCAGACGAGCATGAACGGACCCATGCCGGCGAACCGGCCGGTCCTTCCCCCGTTACGTCCCCCGTCACGCGCGGTGTCGTCAAGCGAGCGCGCCGAATCGGCCACGTGTGTACCCCCGTCGAATGTGGCTTCCGACGGAGAACCCTAGTTCGAAGTAGTGCGCCGCACAGCCCGATCATGAAACGCGGCCGAGAAGTCCTCACGGATGCAGCCCCTCGAATGAGAGGGCCGCGCCCTGACGGGCGCCGGATGCGGCTACCTCGTAGACACCTACGAATGTTTGACGACACAACGACACCTGCCAGGCGCATCGGGTCTCCCCGTCGCGGGTGTCGTTCCTCCGGTGGTTGACAGACGGACTGGCCTGACCAACTGCCGTCTCCCTAGGATGTGTTGTCGGGCGAGGTGATCTCCTCGACCGGCCCTGCCACTGGGGGAAACGATGGAGCCTGGAAAGCCGCTGTCCAAGTCGATCGATGCCACGATTCCGACAGCCGCGCGGATGTACGACTACTACCTCGGCGGCAAGGACAACTACGCGTCCGACCGAGCCGCCTGCGAACAGCTGGACAAGGTCGTCCCCAGTACCCGCGCCCTCGCGCTGAACAACCGGCGCTTCCTGCAGCGGGTGGTCGGGACGCTGGCCCAGGACTACGGCATCCGGCAGTTCCTCGACCACGGCTCCGGCCTGCCCACCCAGAACAACGTCCACCAGGTCGCGCAGGCCATCGACCCGTCCTCGCGCGTGGTGTACGTCGACAACGACCCGATGGTCCTGGTCCACGGCCGCGCCCTGCTGGAGCAGAACGAGAACACCGCCGTCATCCACGCCGACATGCGCGACACCGACGGCATCTTCTCCCACGCGGACACCGAGCGCCTGATCGACTTCTCGCAGCCGGTGGCCGTGCTGTTCAACTCGGTGTTCCACTGCATCCCCGACAGCGACACCGACGGCCCGCTCGCCGTGGCCCGCCGCGTGGCCGAGCGACTCGTGCCCGGCAGCTACCTGGTGATGTGCCAGCTGGTCAGCGAGGACCCCGAGGTCCGCAAGTTCGTCACCGACTTCATGGACCAGGCGACCCAGGGTCACTGGGGCCGGGTGCGCCAGGAGAAGGACGTGGCGGCACTGTTCGAGGGCCTGGACATCCTGGACCCGGGTCTGGTGGAGGTCTCCACCTGGCGCCCCGACACCGAGGTGGCACCGCGCCAGCTCACCCAGGAGTGGATCGAGTTCGGCGGCGTGGGCCGACTGCCGTAGCGCAGCGTCGACCTACGGAGCAGGGGCGTACCGGGCCTTCGTCTCACGCAGTCGCTCCAGCGACTCGCGGGGGTTGAGGGCCTCGTCGCCCAACCGGTCCAGGGCGATCCGGTACTCCTCCGTCTCGTCCTGGTCCTCCAGGAACGCGGCGCTCTTGATGTGCTCCAGATAGACGATGTCCGGCAGATCGGCGCCGCCGAAGCGCAGATAGGTGACGGGCATGGCGGGCGCGGAGGCGTTGGTCACGTCCAAAGGCACGATCTGCAGGGTCACATGGGGGCGCCGGGCCATCTCCTCCAGATACTCGAGCTGCTCGCGCATCACCTCGCGGCTGCCCAGCATCCGCAGCAGTACCGACTCGTCGACGATCGCCCACAGCTGAGGCGCGTCCGCGCGGTGCAGCAGCTCCCGTCGCCGCATCCGCAGCTCCACCCGCCGCAGCACCTCACGGTCGGGCGCCGACGGCAGCCCGCGCTCCACCACGGCCCGTGTGTAGGCCTCGGTCTGCAACAGGCCCGGCACGTACTGGAGCTCGAAGGTACGGATGGCGGTCGCGGCCTCCTGCAACCCGACCAGCCGGTCGAACCACTCCGGCATCAGCCGCTTGTCATAGCGCTGCCACCACCCGGGCTCACCGGCCCGCCGCAGCAACTGCAGCAGCACCGAGGACTCGTACTCCTCGGCCCGGTACAACTCCAGCAGCGCACGGACATCGGGCTCCGTCGGCGGCCGACGGCCCTTGCCCGCCTCGATGCGCGACAGCTTCGCCGGACTGAACCCGACGGCACGTGCCGCCTGGTCCTGAGAGAGCCCGAAGTCCTCGCGGATACCCGCCAGCTGGACGCCGACCAGCATCTTCAGCAGGGTCGGCGCGGGCTCGGACCGGTTCAGATACGGTTCGAGGCGGGAGATGCGAGGCGACTCGGCGGACATCCTGACTCCCGACATCCTGACTCCCCGTGGACCGGCATACGACAGACCGCATTATCGCATCCCGCCGCCTCATGCCGCTTGAACCGGCGTAAGTGAGGACCACAACTTCCGCTTCCCAGCGGCTTTCTGGCCCTCTGGCCCTCTGGCCGTCTGGCCGTCTGTGGACGACGACGCTCAGTCGAGGTCCGGGCCCAGGGTGCCGTGTCAGACCAGGTGGTCGAACTCTCCTTCCTTCGCGCCGGCCAGGAAGGCGGCGATCTCGGCCGGTGTGTAGACGAGGGCCGGCCCATCGGGGTCGCGGGAGTTGCGCATCGCGACGCTGCCGTCGCCCAGGGTGGCCACCTCGACGCAGTTGCCCTCGGCATTGCTGTGCCGGCTCTTGGTCCAGCGGACGCCCAACGAGCTTGCCCGCACGCCGTTCGGTGCTGTTGGCACTGCACTCTCCTTGCTCACGTTCGGCCACGTGTACACCCGGCGCCCCGCCGCCCAGGCGGGTCCCGAGGGCATCACGTGCTCTGCGTCGACACCCACTCGCGCAATTTCCCGTGAAATTGCACGGAGGCGCCGTCGGCGTGGATAATAGTCCGTGGCGTCAACTGCAGTGCGTACGCCTCGCCTTGACCGTGTATCAGGGAGACGTTGTGTCCTTACCTGCGTACGAAGGGCTTCGACTGCCCGGTAGCGCTGCGCCGCCCGCGGAGTGGACCGTGTCGCCGGCAGCGCACCCCGGCACCCCGGGCAAGAGCCACCTCACCAGGCCCGAACCCCCGCGCACGTCTCCCCGCTCGGCCGCCCTGCGCCTCGTCGGCGCCGAACAGGGCTGCGGCCAGGCCCGCGACTTCGTCCGTCGCACCCTCGGCGACTGGTCCCTCGACCACTGCAGCGCCGACGCCCTCATGGTGGTCACCGAACTGGCCGCCAACGCCGTACTGCACGCGGCCCCACACTGCACGGCCCGCACCGCTCCCGCCGTTGAGCCCGAGATCTGGCTGAGGCTCAGCCTCCGCCGCCCTGCCCACCTGGTCTGCGCCGTCACCGACCCGAGCGACGACCCGCCCGTGTACCCGCACACCAGCGACCCCTGGGACGAGCACGGCAGAGGGCTGCGCATCATCGACGCCCTGGCCGAACACTGGGGTTGGACCCGAAGGCAGCCCATCGGCAAGACGGTCTGGGCGATGCTCCCCACCGGTGGCCAGGCCTGATCGACCAGTAGTGCCCGTATAAACGGCACGGTCGCACATGCTGTACAGGTCGTATAGATCGCACAGGTCGCACAAATCATATAGGCCGCCATATTTGGGATGTCCCGGGCGGTGGTGTAACGCGGTCGCGTTTGCATGGCGCAGAACTAGGCAGAAGCAGTCACCCGCACGGCCGAATTCGGCTCCGCTGGGTGAACCGTCAGCCCAGCAATGCGTCAGATCGGATTTCTCGTGAACACCGACCCGGTTTCCGGATACCAGACGTACGACCAGTCCGCAGGCCCCGACCGCACCGCGCGCAACCAAGCCGCCGCACGCAGAACAGCCCTGACGATCTGCACGATCGCCGATGTCGCGGCCGGTGTGCTCGGCCTGTGGATCGTGCTGTTCCTGCTCGACGCGAACCAAGGGAACGCGTTCGTGGAGTTCGTGCACGGAGCGGCGGACTGGCTCGGCGGATGGGCACAGGACATTTTCACGATGGACACAGAGGGCCTACGTGTCATCCTCAATTACGGTCTCCCGGCCGCCCTTTACCTACTCCTCGGCCACGGAATTGCCGTCCGACTCAACAGGGCCTGACGGCATTACCCAGCGGAAGGACCGAAATCGTGACACGCATTCCCTCCGGAAACGATCACCCGCCAATCTATGAAGAATTGGTGCGCGAACGCGGAGACGCCGTGACGGAAGCCCAAAGAGCAGCCGCCCACACACAGCACCAGGCAGCGGAACTGCTGAGCGGCGGGGAAGCGAACAACTGGGACCAGCCGACGGGTCACGACCGCCAATCCCACTTCGGATGATCCACAGGCGCCAGGGCGAGCCGCTCGACGACTACCCAGAGGCCGCCTTCACGCAGCGGATCGCAGGACTCCACCAAGGAGTGCTCCCCCGGCCGCGTTCGACGTATGCCCCGGTCGCCGCCTCGCCCGTGCCGAGCACGACCTCGGTGAGGCGGCGACCGGCGCCGTGGTGTCTGGCCTCCCCACCCAGGGACACCCGCCTGGCACCTACACGGCAACGACCGGAGCCCCCGATGCGGAGAAACTGACCCTCGTCCCTCGGCGAGTGCCCTCAGGCACCGGATCTCTGCCTCCCGGCGGGTCCACGACCTGTTGGGCGACTCGGCGAGGCCCGCTGTGCGCGCGGTCGCAGCGCCGGGCCTCGTCAGCGGTGGCCGCGCGGAACGTGAAGACCTCAAGCGACGTCATGGCAGCCGACCGAGGCACCGACGCCGTGCGAGGTCAGCACGCGCCCTCCCGCCCGGAATAGGCCCTCTCGCACATCGGCAATGGCCCCCTGGTCCAGTGACGCGGGCGTCATCGGCGGGAAACGCTGTCCTGCTTGCCCCAACTCACCCACGCCGCAGGCGACTTCACCACGGCTTGGCCTTGGGGGGAGAGAACGATCGGGGGAGAAAAGTCTCCCTCCCACGGGCGTCACCGGCGATGCCAGACTGCCGGGCATGACCGGCCGCGGCTGTGATCCGCACGGTCGTCCAGGTCCTGCGGCGACGACGGTCCCGCCTCCTGCCGTGCCGCTGTGCGCGGCGTGATCCGTCCGCGATGCGAAGGCTTACGCATGTCCACTGAAGTCCCCGAGTCTGCCGTTCCACCCCCCGCCGAAGCCGGCGAGTCCTCGCCGGCCCCCAGCCGGCGCACCTTCATCGCCACCACCACCGCGGTCGGTGGTGCAGTCGTTGCGGGCGGTGTGATCGGGGGGACATATCTGCTCGATCCGGAGGAGGCGTCCGCCGCCGATGCGTCGCCCTCCAGCCGTTTGTCCCTGACGGTGAACGGCACCCGGCGCACGGTCACGGTCGACAACCGCACCTCGCTGCTGGATCTGCTGCGCGAGCACTTCGAGCTGACCGGCGCCAAGAAGGGCTGTAACGCCGGGGCCTGCGGGGCGTGCACGGTCCTGGTCGACGGGCAGCGGGTGAACTCCTGCCTGACGCTCGCGGTACGCCTGGAGGGCGCCGAGGTCACCACGATCGAGGGCCTGGCCAACGGCGCGCAGCTCCACCCGCTGCAGCAGGCGTTCGTCGAGCAGGACGCCTTCCAGTGCGGCTACTGCACCCCCGGCCAGATCATGTCCGGCGTGGGCTGCATCAAGGAGGGGCACACCGGTTCGCCGGAGGAGATCCGGGAGTGGATGAGCGGCAACATCTGCCGCTGCGGCTGCTACGTGAAGATCGTGCGCGCGGTCGAGCAGACCGCCGGCCGGAAGTAAGGAGCCGCTGACATGCATCCCTTCTCCTTCACGAAGGCCGAGACCACCCGTGAGGCCCTCAACGCCGGCCGCCGCGGCGGTCGTTACATCGCCGGCGGCACCACCCTCGTCGACCTGATGCGGGAGACCGTCGAGCGCCCCGAGGCTCTCGTCGACATCAGCGGTCTGCCGCTGGACGAGGTCAGCGTCACCGAGCGGGGCGGGCTGCGTATCGGCGCCCTGGTGACCATGTCCGAGGCCGCTGCCCATCCCAAGGTGCGGACGCTGTACCCGGTCGTCTCCGAGGCGCTGGAGCTGAGTGCGTCGGCGCAGTTGCGGAACATGGCCACCATCGGCGGCAACATCATGCAGCGCACCCGCTGCACCTACTTCCGCGACGTCACCGCCGACTGCAACAAGCGCGAGCCCGGCTCGGGTTGCGCCGCGCTGGAGGGCTTCAACCGTACGCACGCCATCCTCGGAACCTCCGATGCCTGCGTGGCCACCCACCCCTCCGACGCGGCCGTGGCGTTCGCCGCGCTGGAGGCACGGGTGCATCTGCTGGGCCCGGACGGGGAACGCCAGGTCCCCTTCGCCGACTTCCTGCTGCGCCCGGGCAACACCCCGAATCGTGAACAGGCCCTGCGGCGGGGCGAGTTGATCACCGGAGTGGAGGTTCCCGCGCTTCCGCGCCCGCTGAGGTCCGGCTATCTGAAGGTGCGTGACCGGCAGTCCTACGAGTTCGCCCTGACGTCGGCGGCCGTGGCGCTGCACGTGCGGGGCGGGGTGATCCGGGAGGCGAAGGTCGCCGCCGGTGGAGTGGGCACCGTGCCGTGGAAGCTGCCCGCCGTGGAACGGCACCTCGTCGGTGAGCGCCTCTCGGAGTCGCTGTGGGCGGCCGCCGCCGAGCGGGCCGCGGACGGCTCCCGTCCCCTTCGGCACAACCGCTTCAAGGTCGAGTTGCTGAAGCGGACCGTCGAACGTCAGCTGCGCGTCGTAGGAGGTAGCAAGTGAGTCCCCAGCCGCAGGCAGCCGTGGGCGCGCCGCTGTCGAGGGTGGACGGCAGGCTCAAAGTCACGGGCAAGGCGCTGTACGCCGCCGAGTTCGATGTCGACGGGGCGGTGCACGCGGTCATCGTCGATGCGAGTATCGGCCGCGGCCGCATCACCTCCATCGACACCCGTGACGCCGAAAAGCACGCGGGCGTGCTGCGGGTGATCAGCCACCGCAACGCGCCGAAGCTGCCGTACCGCGACAATGCCGGCTCGAACAACCCGCCCGGGCGCAGGCTGCGGGTGTTCCAGGACGACCGGGTGCTCTTCCACGGCCAGCCGGTCGCCGTCGTCGTCGCCACCACGCTGGAGGCCGCCCAACACGGCGCGAGCCTGGTCGAGGTCGAGTATGACGCCGCACAGCCCTCAACCGACCTGCACGAGGCCGAACCGGGCGAACCAACGACTTACGCGCGCGGCGACGCGGATGCCGGGCTGCGCGACGCTGCCGTACGGCTGGATCTGACGTACCAGTTGGCGCGCAACCACCACAACCCGATGGAGCCGCACGCCACGATCGCCCGCTGGGACGGAAACAAGGTCACCGTGTGGGACAAGACCCAGTGGGTGATGGGCACCCGCGACGAGATCGCCGCCGTGTTCGACCTGCCCGCGGATGCGGTGCGGGTCATCTCCCCGTTCGTCGGGGGCGGCTTCGGCAGCGGGCTGCGCTGCTGGCCGCACACGATCGTCGCCGCTCTGGCCGCGCGGGAGACGAAGCGCCCGGTCAAGCTCGTGCTCAGCCGTCGGCAGATGTACTTCGGCACCGGTTTCCGGCCCTCCTACGAGTACCGGCTGCGACTGGGCAGCGACCGGCGCGGCCGGTTGTCCGCCGCGATCCACGGCATCGACGCGGAGACCTCGTCGTACGAGACGTTCACCGAGGGGGTCATGGCGCCCGGGCAGATGCTCTACAGCATGCCCCACGTCAGCCAGACGTACCGGCAGGTGCCGCTGGATGTGAACACGCCGATCTGGATGCGCGGCCCCGGCTTCGCGTCGGCCTCGTTCGTGATCGAGTCGGCGATGGACGAGCTCGCCCACAGGCTCGGCGTCGACCCGATCGAGCTGCGCCGGCGCAACGAGCCGTCCGAGGACGAGGCGAAGAACCTGCCGTTCTCGACCCGTCGGCTGCGGGAGTGCTACACGGTCGGTGCCCGGGAGTTCGGCTGGGATCGCCGTAACCCCAGGACCCGTTCGACGCGGGAGGGGGACTGGCTGGTCGGCATGGGGATGGCTGCCGGCGTCTACGATCCCGGACGTTTCCCCGCGCAGGCCCGGGCCCGCCTCGACGCCGACGGAACCGCTGTGGTCGAGGCGGCCACCACTGACATGGGGCCGGGCACCTACACGTCCCAGACCCAGGTGGCCGCCGACGCACTCGGGCTGACCATGCGCACGGTGACCTTCCGGCTCGGCGACTCCCTGTATCCGCAGACCGGCCCGCACGGCGGCTCGTCGACCATGGCCAGCGTCGGCTCCGCCGTCGTCGACGCCTGCAACCAGGTGCGGCAACAGGCGATCAAACTGGCCGTCGAGGACGAACGGTCGCCGCTGCGCGGAGTGCCGGCCGACGAGGTCGTCGTACGCAACGGACGGCTGCACGTGAAGGGCAACCCGGCGCGCGGTGAGACCTACCGGAGTCTGCTGGCCCGCCACAACCGCTCCCACCTGGAAGCCCGCGGCAGCTACACCGGGCCGCCGACTCCCGAACGGGACTCCTACTACGCCTACAACGCGACCTTCGCCGAGGTCGCGGTGGACGCGACGCTGGGGCTGGTGCGAGTGCGGCGGATGCTCGGCGTGTACGACGCGGGCCGCATCATCAGCCCGAAACTCGCCGAGAGCCAGGCGATCGGCGGCATCGTGGGCGGCATCGGCACGGCTCTGCTGGAGCACACGGTCACCGACCGCCATGACGGGCGGATCGTCAACGCCAACCTCGCCGACTACCTGGTGCCCGTCAACGCCGATGTCCCCGAGGTCCGGGCGATCTATCTGGACGGCGAGGACAACGCGGGCAACGCGCTGGGGGTGAAGGGGCTCGGCGAGGTCGTCCAGGTGGGGGTGGCGGCCGCGATCGGCAACGCGGTCTTCAACGCCACCGGCCGCCGGGTCCGTGAACTGCCCATCACCGCCGAGGCGTTGCTCTGAGCCGAGTGCCCGGACTGCTGCGGAGCGGCCGGCGGCCCGGGCACTCCTTTCTCGTCCGGCAGTTTGGTCCCCCGTCCGGCTGCCGGGCCTTCCAGGGCCGCCGCCGCGTGATGACGCTCCCCCACGGCGGCGCGGTGGCGGCCCCTCATCCCTCGCACGAAGGACCCGTTCATGCTGAACATCGCGGACACACTGCACCGTTGGTGCCGCGAGGCACGCCCCTTCGCCCTGGCCACCGTCGTCGACGTCACCGGCAGCGCACCGCTGCCGGTCGGTACGTCGGTCGCGGTGGACGCCGACGGCAACGCGGTCGGCAGCATCTCCGGCGGATGCGTCGAGGGCGCGGTCTACGACCTGTGCCGACAGGTGCTCAGCGATCGGGGCGCCCCACAGCGGGCCTTGTTCGGGTACTCCGACGACGACGCCTTCGCCGTCGGCCTGACCTGCGGGGGCGAACTCGACGTCCTCGTGCAACGCATCGACCCTGCGGTCGATCCGCACCTCGCCGCCGCCCTCGCCGACGTCGTGGACGGCCGGCCCGCTGCCGTGGCCCAGGTCGTGGCCGGCCCCAGCGACCTCATCGGCTCCACCCTGAGTGTCCTCGCCGACGGCAGCGTCACCTACGGCAGCCTGGACGGCGGTCCGACGGACAAGCTGGTGGCCGAGGAGGCCCGGGCCCTGCTGCGGGCCGGATCTACCACCCGTGTCACGGTCGGCGGGAACGGGGACGGCTGCCTCGATCCGCTGACCCTCCTCGTCCACGTCCACGCGTCCCGCCCCCGCATGCTGATCTTCGGTGCCGTCGACTTCGCCGCCGCACTCAGCCAGGCCGGCCACTTCCTCGGCTACCGGGTCACCGTGTGCGACGCCCGCCCCGTCTTCGCCACCCTCGCCCGCTTTCCGCATGCCGACGAAGTCGTGGTCGACTGGCCCCACCGCTACCTGCAACACACCGAAGTGGACTCCCGTACCGCCGTCTGCGTCCTCACGCACGACGCCAAATTCGACATTCCGCTGCTGCAGCTCGCCCTCGACCTGCCGGTGGGCTATGTCGGCGCGATGGGCTCCCGGCGCACCCACGACGAACGGCTCCGCCTGCTGAGCGAGGCCGACGTCTGCGAGGAACAGCTCGCCCGGCTGCACTCCCCGATCGGCCTCGACCTCGGTGCCCGCACTCCCGAGGAGACGGCCATCTCCATCACCGCGGAGCTCATCGCCCACACCCACCAGGGCACGGGCCTGCCCCTGTCCCGGGCCACCGGACCGATCCACCGGCTTGCGGAGACGGCAATTTCATAGGCGCAGCGGCAGGGCACGGCCCCGTCCCGGAGAAATTCCTCCCCACCTCGCACATCGCCCCGAAAGAGAATGCCACCGAATGTCACCCACGACCGACGGCCGACCCCACAAACTGCCCTTCGTCGTCCTGGTGCTGTCCGCCGGAACATTCCTCATGGGCACCACCGAATTCGTCATCGCGGGCCTGCTGCCCGAGATCGCCGACGATCTGAATGTCAGCGTGTCTCACGCGGGCCTGCTGATCACGGCGTTTGCGGCAGGCATGATCGTCGGCGCGCCGGCGATGGCTGTCGCGACGCTGCGCCTGCCCCGGCGCTCCACGCTGATCCTCGCGCTCGTCGTCTTCGCCGTGGGCCACCTGGTCGCCGCGCTCGTCTCGTCCTTCGCGCTCGTCCTAGTGGCCCGCGTGGTGACCGCACTGGCCACCGGGACCTTCTGGTGCGTCGGCGCCCTCGTGGCCACGACCGCGGCAGGACCGGCAGCGACGTCACGGGCCCTGGGCATGCTGCTGGGAGGTCTGACCGTGGCCAACGTGGCCGGCGTACCTCTGGGCGCGTGGCTGGGGCAGCTGTCGGGCTGGCGCGGGCCGTTCTGGGTGCTGGCCGTGCTGTCGGCCGGCGCGGCGGCGGTCATCGGCCGGTACATCCCTGCCGACGAGCGACGCGAAGCGCCTTCCGTCCGGGCCGAGTTCGCCGCGCTGCGCGATGTCCGGGTCTGGCTGACGCTCAGTGCCATGACACTGCTGATGGGCGGTGTCCTGGCGACGTACACCTACATCTCGCCCCTGCTCACCGAGCGTGCCGGCCTCCCCGACGGAGCCGTGCCCATGGTCCTGACCGGCTACGGCCTGGGCGCCCTGCTGGGCACCACGGTCGGCGGGCGCCTGGGCGACCGCCGACCCCTTGCCACGCTCATCACCTCCGCCGGCACGACCACGCTGGTCCTGCTGTTGTTGACCTTCGTCTCCACGAGCCCCGTGGCGGCCGTCATCCTGGTGACACTCATGGGGATGACCGGCTTCGCCGCGACCCCGGTGCTCGGCGCACTGGCGCTGCGCTTCTCCAGTTCCGCGCCCACCCTCGTCTCCGGCCTCAGCGGCTCGGCGCCCAACCTGGGCATCGCCATCGGCTCCTGGACGGCAGGCATCGCCCTGACCTCACCGCTGGGGCAGGCAGGGCCCCCGCTGGTAGGCACAGTGGCGGCCGCCCTCACCCTCGTACCGCTGACCGCACTCGCGCTGATGCGTGCCACCCGCTCCGATACGCCCCCACCCCAGCCCCGAGCAGCCGCAGAACAGGCGATCGGGTGCGGCACTCAGGGCATCGGCTGACGCAGTGCTCCGCTCCTCCACGCAAGGGCCGTACCTCACGCTCACGGAGCGACAGAGCGTGCGAGGGACGAAGAGGGCGAAAGGTTCTGCTCGGTCGCCCAGGAGGCAAGGATGCGCAGCCGCTCGTGGGTAGGAGAACCGGAGGCGGCGGTCCAGACGGTCAGGTGCTGGTCGGGATCCGTGTTTGCGGTGAGAGTGTCCCAGTCCAGGACGAGTTCTCCGACGACCGGATGGTTGAGGGTCTTGGTACCCACGGTACGGGCCGCGACGCGGTGATCGCCCCACCACTTGGCGAACTGCTTGTCACGCGTGGACAGTTCACCGACCAGCTCGATCAGCCGGGGGTCCTCGGGATACTTCGCCGCCTCCATCCGCACCTGTGCCACGGCGATCCGCGCCGAGCCCTCCCAGTCGGCGTACAGGCTGCGCAGCGCCGGATCGGTGAAGATGAGCCGCGGGTAGTTGCGGTGCTTCTCCGGAATGCGGGAGAAGTCGGTGACCAGGGCGGCGGCCAGCGCGTTCCACGCCAGAATGTCACCGCGCCGCCCCTGCACGATGGCCGGGGTGGCGGTGAGGTCGTCCAGCACGCGTTGCAGCTGGGGCTGTACCTTCTGCCTGCCGTGGCGCCGGGGGGTGCGGGTGGTGGTCTTGCCCGCGAGCTGGAAGAGATAGCCCCGCTCGTCGTCGTCCAGGTGGAGGACGCGGGCGATGGTGTCCAGCACGGGAGCGGATGCCTGCATACGGCCCTGCTCAAGACGCGTGTAGTAGTCCGTACTGATCGAGGCGAGCTGGGCGACCTCCTCACGGCGCAGCCCGGCCACCCGGCGGGGCCCGCCCGTCTCCGGCAGCCCGACCGCGCGCGGGCTCAGCTCCGAACGGCGCTTCTTGAGGAACTCGCCCAGCTCATTGAGAGGAACGTTGCTGGTCATGCTTCCCATCCTGACGAGGCCGGCAGGTTCTGGTCGGCGGCCCAGGAGGCGAGGATGCGCAACCTGTCGTGCGCGGGGGATCCCGGGGCAGCGGTCCAGACCGTCATGTACTGGTCGGGGTCGGTGCTGGCGGTAAGGGTGTCGCAGTCGAGGGTGACCTCGCCCACGACCGGATGGATCAGGGTCTTCGTGCCCACGCTGCGGGCGGCGACGCGGTGATCGCCCCACCACTGGGCGAACTGCTTGTCACGCATGGACAGTTCACCGACCAGCGCGATCAGACGAGGGTCCTCGGGATACTTCGCCGCCTCCATCCGCAGCTGCGCCACGGTGACCTGCCCAGCCGTCTCCCAGTCGGCGTACAGGCGGCGCATCACCGGATCCGTGAACAGGAGCCGCGGGTAGTTGCGGTGCTTCTCCGGAATGCGGGAGAAGTCGGTGACCAGGGCGGCGGCCAGCGCGTTCCACGCCAGAATGTCACCGCGCCGCCCCCGGATCATGGCCGGGGCGGAGGTGAGGTCCTCCAGCACCCGCTGCAGCTGCGGCTGGACATTCTGCACGCCACGGCGCCGCGTGCGGACGGTGACCCTGCCCGCGAGCTGGAACAGATGGCCCCGCTCGTCGTCGTCCAGGCGGAGGACGCGAGCGATGGTGTCCAGCAAGGGAGCGGACGCCTGCATACGGCCCTGCTCGAGCCGGGTGTAGTAGTCCGTGCTGATGGAGGCGAGCTGGGCGACCTCCTCACGGCGCAGCCCTTCGACCCGGCGGGGCCGGCTGGTCGACGGAAGTCCGACCGTGCGCGGGCTCAGCTTTGAGCGGCGCTTCTTGAGAAATTCTCCCAGTTCATTCAGGGTGGCATTGCTGGTCATGCTTCCCAGCATTACATCGATCGCACCCGGGGAAGGGGGGAGAAATTCCTCCCTGGATGTTCCTCTCCCTGGATGTTCCTCTCCTGGGATGGATTCCTCCGCTTTTCCCGCCCGCCCTCGCGTATGAGGCTCGATTTCGAGCAGCCGTCCCCGGATTGCCGGCTGCGGTTCCAGACCCTCGTACCGAAGGAAGCACCCCATCATGCGCGGAGCAGTCATTCACGCCCCCGGCGACGTGCGCTTGGAGACCCTGGACGACCCGAAGATCAGCCGACCGACCGACGCGATCATCCGCACGGTCGCTACCTGTGTGTGCGGCTCGGACCTGTGGCCCTACCGCGGCGCCGAACCGGTGGACGAGCCCCATCCGATGGGGCACGAGTACGTCGGCATCGTCGAGGAAGTCGGCAGCGAGGTCACCAACGTCAAGCCTGGCCAGTTCGTCGTCGGGTCGTTCGCCACCTCGGACAACACCTGCACGAACTGCCTGAACGGCTGGCAGTCCTCCTGTCTGCATCGCGAGTTCATGAGCACCTGCCAGGCCGACTACGTCCGCATCCCCAACGCCCAAGGCACCCTCGTCGCCACCGAAGAGCACCCCGACGGCGACCTCGTCCCTGGTCTGCTCGCCGTCTCCGACGTGATGGGCACCGGCTGGTACGCCGCCCTCGCCGCCGAGGTGAAGCCCGGCTCCACCGCCGTAGTCGTCGGTGACGGAGCCGTCGGTCTGTGCGGTGTCATCGCGGCCAAGGAACTTGGGGCAGAGCGGATCATCACCATGAGCCGTCACGAGCCCCGCCAGAAGCTGGCCCTGGAGTTCGGCGCCACCGACATCATCAGCGAACGCGGCGACGAAGGCATCGCCCGCGTCAAGGACCTCACCGGCGGCGTCGGCGCCGACTCCGTACTGGAGTGCGTCGGCACCCCAGAGTCCATGCGCCAGGCCCTGCACTCCGCCCGCCCCGGCGGCAACGTCGGCTTCGTCGGCGTCCCGCACGACGTTTCGGTCGACGGCCAGGAGCTGTTCTTCTCCCAGGTCGGCCTGCGCGGCGGCCCCGCACCCGTGCGCCGCTACCTGCCCGACCTGATCGACCGGGTCCTGACCGGCCGGATCAACCCGAGCAAGGTCTTCGACCTCAACCTCCCCCTGGACCAGGTCGCCGACGGCTACAAGGCGATGGACGAACGCCGCGCCATCAAGGCCCTCCTGAAGCCCTGACCGCAAACCGTCCCGCCATCGGGGCCGGGCATCCGCTGCCCGGCCTCTCCCGCAAAAGGACTCATCGTGACCACTTTCGCCCTCATCGGTGCCGGACCGGGCCTCGGGCTCGCCACCGCCCGCCGCTTCGGAGCCGCCGGCCACTCCGTCGCTCTCATCGCCCGCGACACCCAGCGCCTGGACGACCTCACGGCCGAGCTGGTCGGCGACGGCATCGAGGCCCGCGGCTTCGCCGCCGACGTCCTCGACATCGAGTCCCTGACGGCGGCCCTGTACGCGGCCGGGACCTCGCTGGGGACCATCGAGATCCTCCAGTACAGCCCCGTGCCCCGGGCCGACTTCATGAAACCGGTCCTCGACACCAGCGCCGACGACCTCGACGCCCCCCTCGCCTTCTCCGTCAAGGGCCCCGTCACCGCCGTGAACGCCGTCCTGCCCGGCATGCGGGACCTCGGCCGCGGCACGCTGCTGTTCGTCAACGGCTCCAGCGCCGTACGCCCCAACCCGAACGTCGCCGGCACCTCGGTCGCTTTCGCCGCCGAAAGCGCCTACGCCCGCATGCTCCACGACAGCCTCGCCGCTGAGAACGTCCACGTCGCCCAGCTGATCGTTCCCGGTGCCATCCGGCCCGACGCCGAACACAGCAGCCCCGACGCCCTGGCCCAGCGCCTGTACGACATCCACACCGAGCGCGACGGCTTCCGCCACTACTCCGAGCCCCTGCCCGACTGAATCCCTGGACGCCCCGTGATGCCGACCGCCCTTCCCGCCCCGGCGGCCCGTGGCGCCGTAGCCGCGGTCCTGCTGCTTGCCGTCACCGCCTGCACCGACAACTCGCCCGCCGCCTCCTCCGCGTCCTCCGTGTCGTCCCCTTCCGGACGGCAACAGACGCCGAAACGCCCGGCATCCACCACATCGTCCGACAGGAACACCGCCATGAACATCCAGGTCACCATCGACGGCCAACCGGTCGACGCCAGGCTGAACGACAACGCCGTAGCCCGCGACTTCGCCTCCCTGCTCCCGCTCAGCCTCGATCTGGAGGACTTCCACCAGACGGAGCGGATCGCTTATCCGCCGCGCAAACTGGATATCTCCGGCGCCCCGGACCCGGCCGCACCGAAGGCCGGCGACCTGACCTACTACGAGCCCTGGGGCAACCTGGCCCTGTTCTACCGCGACGGCGACTCCGCCTCCGCCGACCTGATCGTCCTCGGCCACATCGACGACCGCGACACCGAACGTCTCGCCAACGCCGAACACATCACCATCGAAGCCGCCCCCTGACCCGGCCGGCAGCCACCGCAAGCACTGGCCTGCTCATATTTCGCCATTCCGCTCAAGGAGAGACCACACGTATGCCTTCCACATCCGGGACCGCACGCGGCAAGCTCCCCTTCGTCGTCTGGGTGCTCGCCGCAGGCACGTTCCTGATGGGCACCACTGAGTTCGTCATCGCCGGGCTGCTGCCCGAACTCTCCACCGGCCTAGGTGTGGGCACCTCCCAGGCCGGGCTGTTGATCACCGCCTTCGCCGTCGGCATGATCATCGGGGCGCCGGCCATGGCGATGGCCACCCTGCGCCTGCCCCAGCCTCAGACGCTGATCCTGGCGCTGTCCGTCTTCAGCCTCGGTCACGTGGTGGCGGCCCTCAGTACCTCCTTCACCGTCGTCCTCGCCGCCCGCGTCGTCACCGCGCTGGCCACCGGAGCGTTCTGGTCCGTCGGTTTCGTCGTCGCCACCGCCGCCTCGGGCCCGGAGAAGGCCACCCGCGCGACCGGCGTCATGATCGGTGGGCTGACACTGGCCAACGTCGTCGGCGTACCCATCGGCTCTTTCGCCGGCCAGTTCATCGGCTGGCGCGGCCCGTTCTGGGCCCTGGCCGCCCTCTCCGCACTCGCCGCCGTCTTCATCGGCCGCTTCATCCCCGCCCGGGAACAACGCGCGACCGTCTCGCCGCGCGCTGAATTCCGCGCCCTGCGCCAGGGCCGGCTGTGGTTGGCGCTGAGCGCCGCCATGCTGATCATGGGCGGTGTCCTGGCGACCTACAGCTATGTCACCCCGCTGCTGACCGACCGCGCCGGGATCCCGGCGGGCGCCGTCCCGTTCGTCCTCATCGCCTTCGGTATCGGCGCCCTGGGCGGCACCACCACCGGCGGCCGTCTGGGTGAGCGCCGTCCGATGGGCACCACCATCACCGCCGCCGCGGCCACCGCCCTGGTCCTGTTCCTGATGATCCCGCTGTCCGTCAACGCGGTCACGGCCACCGTCCTGGTCTTCCTCATGGGCCTGACCGGATTCACGGTGAACCCCGTCGTCACCGCGCTCGCCATGCGCTTCGCCGGCGACGCTCCCACCCTCACGTCCGCACTGACCACCTCCGCCTTCAACGTCGGCGTGGCCGGCGGATCGTTCATCGCGGGTACGGCCCTGGACTCCTCCCTCGGGCTGACCGGCCCGCCCCTGGTCGGCACCGTCATCGCCACCCTCACCCTGCTCCCGCTCATCGCTCTCGCCGTCCGCGGCGCCTCCGGCAGGAGCCGAATCGTGGCTCAGCACCCTGCCCCGGCCCGCGCGCCGGGTGACGAGCCGGTACAGACGCCGTCGCGTCGCTGACCGCAGCCCTGGCCGCCGTACACGGCGGACGTGGCCCAGCGCAGAGAGCAGGCGAGCGCCCGCCATGAACTGAACGGGGCACCCCGAACCACAGAACAACCCACGACGGGAGAGCACGACGTGAACCCCACCTATGACTTCACCGGCCAGGTCGCCCTCGTCACGGGGGCCGGCGCCGGCATGGGCCTGGCGACCGCCCACGCCTTCGCCGAGTCCGGGGCCGCCGTCGCCCTCATCGACATCGACGAAGCCGCCCTCAACGCCGCCGTGCAGGACCTCACCGACGCAGGCCACCGGGTCCTCGCCCTCACCTGCGACGTCAGCGACGAGGACCAGGTCGCCGCCGCGGTCGACCGCACCGTGGAGACCTTCGGCCGCCTCGACATGGCCTACAACAACGCCGGCATCCAGATCCCGCCCAGCGACGCCGCCGAGGAACCCGCCGAACGCTTCGACCGCGTCAACGCCATCAACCTCCGTGGCGTCTGGGCCTGCATGAAGCACGAGCTGCGGCACATGCGCGACCGGGGCAGCGGCGCCATCGTCAACTGCTCCTCGCTCGGCGGCGTGGTGGGCCTCCCCGGCCGCGCCTCCTACCACGCCTCCAAGCACGGCGTCATCGGCCTGACCAGCAGCGCCGCACTCGAATACGCCCCGCGCGGCATCCGCATCAACGCCGTCTGCCCCGGCACCATCGACACCCCCATGGTCAGCGACATGATCGCCGAGGGGGAACTCGACCGCGCGGACGCCGAGGCCAACCAGCCCATCAACCGGCTCGGCACCGCCGAGGAGATCGCCCAGGCCGTCCTGTGGCTGTGCAGCCCCGGGGCCGGCTTCGTCATCGGAGTCGCCCTCCCCGTCGACGGCGGCTACGTCGCCCGATAACGACCATCAACGTCCGCAAGGGATGTGAGGCAACCATGCAATTCGTCCAGCAGCAGCCCACCAGCAAGGCCCCGGCGGACTGGTTCACCGGTGACGTGTGGTGGGACGTCATCGTCGCCGGCCAGGAGCCGTCCCGAATGCGCGCCAACCTGGTCCGCTTCTCCCCGGGCGCGCGCACCAACTGGCACTCCCATGTGCTGGGCCAGGCCCTGCACGTCGTCTCCGGCGTCGCCCTGATCGGCACCCGGGACGGCACGGTCTTCGAGGCCCACCCCGGCGAGACCGTCGCCTGCCCGCCGGGCGAGGAGCACTGGCACGGCGCGGCCCCCGACCGGTTCATGGAGCACCTCGCCCTGTGGGAGGCCAAGGGCGACGGCAGCACCGAAACCACCTGGGCCGAGCCGGTCACCGACCAGCAATACAACAGCCCGCGCACTCGCGAACTGCCGCAGGCCACCTCCTGATCCCGCCCCCGACGCGCCGAGGACGATCTGTGCCATGAAGAGCCCCACCGATGCCCCAACCGAAAGACTCATCCATCTCCGGTCAGCAAGCGTGAGCTTGGTGCTGGACCTGCGGGGCAACGGCTTGCCCACCGTGCTCCACTGGGGCGCCGATCTCGGCGACCTCACCCAGGAGGAGCTGTCGCAGCTGGCCGAGGCCGTCACCATGCCGAACATGCCGGGGTTCGACGATGTCGTACCACGTGTCGCGTTGCTGCCCGAGCACGGCACCGGATGGCCGGGCCGGCCCGGTCTGACCGGGCACCGGCAGGGTGCGGACTGGTCACCCCTGTTCGCCCTCGACTCGGTCGAGACCGACGGCCTCTCGGTACGGATCCGGGCCGCCGACAACACCGCCCGGCTCGGTCTCGTCCTGGAAGCCGGGCTCACCCCCTCCGGGCTGGTGCGGATGCGGGCTGCCCTACGCAACGACGACACGGTGCGGCCGTACACGCTCGACGGGTTGATGCTCGCGCTGCCGGTACCCGACGCTGCCACCGAACTGCTCGACCTCACCGGCCGCTGGTGCCGTGAACGCGCCCCGCAGCGCCATCCGTTCAACGCCGGCACCTGGCTGCGCGAGACCCGCAGCGGGCGCACCGGCCACGACGCCGCCCTGGTCCTGGCGGCCGGCACGCCGGGCTTCGGCTTCGGCTACGGTGAGGTGTGGGGGCTGCACATCGCCTGGAGCGGCAACCACCGGATCCTGGCCGAACGGCTTCCCACCGGCCGCCCGGTCGTCGCCGCCGGCGAACTGCTGCTTCCGGGCGAAGTGATCCTCGGCCCCGGCGAGCAGTACACCGGCCCGTGGCTCTACGGCTCCCACAGCGACCAGGGCCTCGACGGACTGTCCGCCCGCTTCCACGACCACCTGCGCGCCCGCCCCGGACACCCGCACCGGCCCCGCCCGGTGGTGCTCAACACCTGGGAAGCCGTCTACTTCGACCACGACCTCGACAAGCTCACCCACCTCGCCGACCTCGGCGCCGAAGTCGGCGTGGAACGCTTCGTCCTGGACGACGGCTGGTTCCGCCACCGCCGCGACGACCGGGCCGGACTCGGCGACTGGTACGTCGACGAGACCGTCTGGCCCAGCGGCCTGCGCCCCCTCATCGACCATGTCCGCGCGCTCGGGATGGAGTTCGGCCTGTGGGTCGAACCGGAAATGGTCAACCCCGACTCCGACCTGGCCAGAGCCCACCCCGAATGGATCCTGGCCACCGGTGGCCGCACCCCCGCCGACCGCCGCCACCAGCAGGTCCTGGACCTCACCCACCCCGAGGCGTACGCCCACATCCTGGAGCGGCTCGACGCCCTGCTGACCGAGTACGACATCGCCTACCTCAAGTGGGACCACAACCGCGAACTGGTCGACGCCGGCCACTCGCCCGACGGAGAACCCGCCGTCCACGCCCAGACCCTCGCCGTCTACGCGCTGCTCGACGAACTGCGCGCCCGCCACCCGGGCCTGGAGATCGAGTCCTGCTCCAGCGGCGGCGGACGGATCGACCTCGCCATCCTCGAACGCACCGACCGCGTCTGGGCCAGTGACTGCAACGACGCCCTGGAACGCCAGTCCATCAACCGCTGGACCGGTCTGCTCCTGCCGCCCGAACTGATCGGCTCCCACATCGGCGCCGCCCGCTCCCACACCACCGGCCGCACCCACGACCTGGCCTTCCGGGCCGGTACCGCGCTCTTCGGTCACCTCGGCATCGAATGGGACCTGACCCGCGCGAGCGAGAGCGAACGCACCGAACTCGCCCGCTGGATCACCCTCCACAAGCAGCTCCGCGGCCTGCTGCACACCGGCCGCGTGGTCCGCGTCGACCACCCCGACCCGGCCCTGTGGGCCCACGGCGTCATCTCCCACGACCGGACCGAAGCCGTCTTCGCCCTCACCACCATGGCCACGTCCGTCGCCGCCCATCCCGGCACGCTACGGCTGCCCGGCCTCGACCCGAACACCACCTACCACCTGCACCCGCTGCCCCCGGCCGACCAGGCCCCCGGCATGGAACGCGGAACCCCCGCCTGGTGCACCAAGGACGGCATCACCCTGCCCGGCAGCGTCCTGGGACGCGTCGGCATCCAGATCCCCAACCTCCACCCCGAACAGCTCATCCTGCTCCACCTCACGAGCTGTCCCTCTACACGGGCCAATCGCTGATGAGAGCGTGTCCGCCACCAGGCGGACCGTGTGATCCGGCTGCCGGCCGCCGGTGCCCGCTGGCAGGCCAACGGGGACCGGCACGCGCAGACTTCACCGGCTGGCTCGCATCTCCTCGACAGCGCTGTCTGACGCCCGTCACGCCCCCTCGGACCTCCCATCCCACGCCTGTGACGGCTGAGATGCCGTACGTGATCCGACCTCGCCTCCGGTCTGCTGAAGAAGCACGAGGTCACTTCAGGCTCAGCGCGCGATGTCTCAACAGTAGATCGTCAGACCTTGATGACTGTGACGCGTCGGCCGCACAGCGCAGTGAGGTCCTCGGGATCCGAGGTGAGGATCGTGACCTGCCCCGGGGCGGCGAGGGCGGTTGCGCTGAGCATGGCGTCGATGGCGTACTTGTGGCCGTGCAGCCCGGCGTCAGCGAGGAGCGCGGCGGCATGGCGGGCGATGGGCTCGGTCACCGGTTCCACGACGAGGCGGGACAGCGTCCACTCCAGGGCCGGCCGGTTGATCCGGGGGTGGACCACCTCGACGAGGGTTGCCGCAGAGGTGATCACTCGCAGGTCGTCGGCGCGTGCGAGGGCGAGCCAGCCGGTGACTGTGCGATCGCGCAGCACGGCCTTGGCCAGCCCTTCGCTGTCCAGGACGAGGGTGCCACCGGGGACGGCAGGAGAGCGGGTCACGCGGCGTCCGCCCCGTCCTGTTTCTGCTCCGATCGGGCCTGGTGAAGCTGGTCGCGGAGAGTCTGGATCTCCTCGTCCGTGACGGGCCCGTGCTCGGCCTCGGCGACCTGGATGAGCTCGTTCAGATTGTCGCGTTCGATCTGACGGGCCACGGCGGCGGCCACGTAGGCGGACAGCCCGGAGGGGCCGCTGCGGGCCTTGGCGGCTTCGGCGATGTCGCGCGGCATAGTGATCGAATACTTGCCGGTAGGCTCACTCATGCTACTCATCCTACCTCTCATCCTCTCTTCCGGCCGAGGATATCTGGGCGCTGGTCAAGCGCGACCTGGGCAACCTGGCACCCGGGGACCTCGGTGAGATCACCAGAGCCGTCAAACGTCGGCTCAAGGGGAGCCAGTACCGCCCTGACCTGTCGACGGCTGCATCGTTGCCACCGGCCTGAGCCTGGACGGCTGACCGAACCAGGAGACCGGCCCCGGATCACTCGTCCCAGTCCGCATAGTCTCCGATCGCCACGTCATCGCAGAAAGTCTCCCAGAACCCGTTGTGCGCGAGAGCGGTCTCGTCGATGGCAGAGACGAGATCGCGCAGCTCTTCCGCCACCTCCTCGCATCTCTCCACGTCGTCCTCCGCGTAGAAGGGGAAGCGTGCGATCACGGCCGCGGCGCATCGGTTGAAGGAGTCGAGGTCTCTGTTTACGTGACTGGCCGTCGCTGACTCGATCTTGGGAATCTGCACCACGTGACCAGTGGCCACGTCGATGGCGATACGTCCGAACAGGCCACTGGTCGCGATGGCGACCAGCCCCCGCTCACCGATCCCTCCGAGGCACACCGGCTCGCTCAGCGGCCGGTACTCGTATCCGATCAACCCGCCTGGGATGCCAGTCTCCCTGAGATCGGCAGCGATCTGGGTGGGCACCTCGGGTGGGGCCTCGATGGGGACCAAGACGAACGCGGGCTTCGGCAACTGCGGCAGGGGCTGGCTCACGGGAGGATCCTCTCCCGACGGACTGACCGGCAACACCCAGGCGACGCACGTCGGGCGACCGGTCCCGACATCACCCAATCAAGTTCAGTAGCGTGCCGGAAAGCTGTCACCCACGTCACTACTTCCGGGAGGGTGTGCGCCAAGGTTTGTTGTGGTGTGAGGCGCAGAGTCAGCGGCGGCCGGCCCGGAGCCACAGCGATCGCCAGTGGGCGTCCTGTTGTGGACGGGTAGACGCGTGTCGGAGGTGTGTCGCGAACACTGAGAGACAACGAGAAAGAGCGGGAGTCAGTGAGACTGACTCCCGCCCTCTTCTGTCGGCATCCGCACAGGTCAGAGCTTGATTCTTGCTGTCTGACTGGCGAGTGCCCCCGGCAGGATTCGAACCTGCGCACACGGCTCCGGAGGCCGTTGCTCTATCCCCTGAGCTACGGGGGCGTGTCGGGCGCCTTGCTTGGCGGCGACGGGTAGAACCCTACCAGTTCCTCCGGGGTGTTCATGAACGGTTTCCGGGGTGGTGGCACCGGGTGCGACCTGGGGTGGCTCGTTCCCAGGGGGTGGAAGTGGGGAAAACCCGGACGCGGTGGCCGGTCCGGACCTACTCTCGAGTTGTGCCAGGCGCGTCGGGCCGGGTGCTTGTTGTGGACGACAACAAGGTCATCCGGCAGCTGATCAGGGTCAATCTCGAACTGGAGGGGTTCGAGGTGGTGACCGCGGCCGATGGTGCCGAGTGTCTTGATGTCGTTCATCAGGTGCGGCCCGATGCGGTCACCCTGGATGTCGTCATGCCGCGGCTCGACGGGCTACGGACCGCCGCACGACTGCGTGCCGACCCCCGTACCCGTGATCTTCCCCTCGCCATCGTCAGCGCCTGCACCCAGTACGAGGTCGACAGCGGCCTCGACGTCGGCGTCGACGCCTTCCTCGCCAAGCCGTTCGAGCCCGCCGAACTCGTCAGCCTCGTACGGCAGTTGATCGAGCGGGAGCGGAAGCGGGGCGGGGAGCGGAGTCGGGAACGGAAGGGGAACCCCGAGGGTGGGGGCGAGGACCCCGGCGCCGGCGAGATCGTATTCGGCAGCGTCTTCGGGGCCGGAGAGGCCGCCGGGCGCGCCGGAGGCTGACACCCCTGTCGGTAGCGTTCACCGCAGGCGTTGCCGGCAGCGCGGCAGTCGAAAACGTCGCGCGGCCCCACCGCCCACCCCCGTCCACATCGCGGGACCCCGCCCAAACGCATTCGCATACCCACCCCCCTCCTCCCATACGCTTGTCCCGTGACCCCCGTCGAGCTCTCCCGTACCGTGCTGCGCGCGGTGCGTCGTGCTGTCGATGAGGGGGAGCTGCGCGTCAGCGTGCCGGAGCGGGTCGTGGTGACCGCTCCTGGGCCCGGTGGCTGTGGTGACTACGCCACCAACATCGCCCTCCAGCTCGCCCGCCCCGCCGGAATGCCGCCGCGGGACGTCGCCGAGATCCTGCAGGCCCACCTGCTCAGTACCGACGGCATCACCGACGGCATCACCGAGGGCATCACCGACGGCATCGGTGATGGCAGCACCGACGGCATCGCCGACGTCGTCATCACCGGGCCCGGCTTCCTCAACATCAGCCTGGGCGGTACCGCGCCGGTCGCCCTCGTCGAGGAGATCCTGCGGCGTGGCAGCCGGTACGGGTTCGCGCACGGGCCCTCCGCGGAGTTCGTGCCGCTGTACTGTCCGCGCGAGGTGCGGGCCGTGGTCGTGATGGACGCCGTCGCTCGGATCCTGCGGTCCCAGGGTGCCCTCGTCCGCACCCGTTGCGAGGCCGCCCCCGAGCCGCAGTGGGCCGACATCCTGGGCGTACGGGTCGACGAGCACGGCACGCAGGGCGCGCACGGTGTGCAGGGCTCGCCCGCCCCGCCCCACCTCCTCGTGCGTCCGGTGCCCGCCCCGGCCGATCCCCTCCCGCTCGGCCGCGACGCCGCCCGCTGGGCCCTGCTGCATCCCGCCGCCCACGACCGGCCCCGTCTCACCGACGACCACCTCGTCCAGCGCGAGAGCAACCCCCTCTTCCGCGTCCGCTACGCCCACGCCCGCACCCGGGCCCTCGGCCGTAACGCCGCCGACCTCGGCTTCGCCCCCGCACCCGGGCCCGTCGAGGACGCGCACCAACTCCTCGCCGCCCTCGCCGACCACCCCCGCGTCCTGGCCCGAGCGGCAGCGCAGCGCACCCCCGACCGGGTCGCCCGGCACCTCGTCACCGTCGCCGATGCCGTTCTGCCGCTGCTGCCCGCCGTCCTTCCCCGCGGTGCGGAGAAACCCTCGGCCGCCCACCGTGCCCGGCTCGCCCTCGCCGAAGCCGCCGGGACGGTGCTGGCCGGTGGCCTGTCCCTGCTCGGCATCGACGCACCCGATCACCTCTGAGAGAGCCCACGACAGTCATGAGCCGTTCCGCCCACCCCGCCGGGCCCCGCCACGCCGACGTCCTCCCCGAGGGCCACTACTCCGCCCCGCCCACCGACCTCAACGCCCTCGACCCGAAGGTGTGGGCCCAGACCGTCGCCCGTAACGCCGAGGGCACTGTCACCGTCGGCGGCATCGACGTGAAGACCCTCGCCGAACAGCACGGCACCCCCGCCTACTTCCTCGACGAGGCCGACTTCCGCGCCCGGGCGCGGGCCTGGCGCAGCGCCTTCGGGGCCGATGCCGACGTCTTCTACGCAGGCAAGGCGTTTCTGTCCCGTGCCGTGGTGCGGTGGCTGCACGAGGAGGGGCTCAATCTGGACGTGTGCTCCGGTGGCGAGCTCGCCACCGCCCTCTCGGCCGGCATGCCCGCCGACCGCATCGCCTTCCACGGCAACAACAAGTCCGTCGACGAAATCACCCGGGCCATCGACGCCGGCGTAGGGCGTATCGTCCTCGACTCCTTCCAGGAGATCGTCCGCGTCGCCCACATCGCCCAGTCCCTCGGCAAGCGGCAGCGCGTCCAGATCCGTATCACCGTCGGCGTGGAAGCGCACACGCATGAGTTCATCGCCACGGCCCATGAAGACCAGAAGTTCGGTATTCCGCTTGCCGGTGGTCAGGCCGCCGAGGCCGTGCGGCGGGCCCTTCAGCTCGACGGGCTCGAGCTCATCGGGATCCACAGCCACATCGGGTCGCAGATCTTCGACATGTCCGGCTTCGAAGTCGCTGCGCACCGCGTGGTCGGCCTGCTCAAGGACATCCGCGACGAGCACGGTGTCGAGCTGCCGGAGATCGACCTCGGCGGCGGCCTCGGCATCGCCTACACGAGCGACGACGACCCCCGCGAGCCGCACGAGATCGCCAAGGCGCTGACCGAGATCGTCACCCGTGAGTGCGAGGCCGCCAAGCTGCGGACTCCTCGGATCTCCGTCGAGCCCGGGCGCGCCATCGTCGGGCCGACCGCCTTCACGCTCTACGAGGTCGGCACCATCAAGCCCCTCGACGGGCTGCGGACGTACGTCTCCGTCGACGGCGGCATGTCGGACAACATCCGTACGGCGCTGTACGACGCCGAGTACAGCGTGGCCCTCGTGTCCCGCACGAGCGACGCCGAGCCCATGCTGGCCCGCGTCGTCGGCAAGCACTGCGAGAGCGGGGACATCGTCGTGAAGGACGCGTTCCTGCCCGCCGACCTGGCACCGGGTGACCTCATCGCCGTACCGGCGACGGGTGCCTACTGCCGGTCCATGGCCAGCAACTACAACCACGTGCTGCGGCCGCCCGTCGTCGCCGTGAACGACGGCGAGGCCCGGGTGATCGTCCGCCGTGAGACGGAGGAGGACCTCCTGCGTCTCGACGTCGGATAACCCCGAAAAGAACCCGGGGCGGAAGATCTCCTGTCTTCCGCCCCCGTACAAATGAAATAGATGTCTCACAATCCGGACCAGGGGCAGAAACTCCCGTCCGGTGAGTGAGACTGGTGCAACCGTAGACGGTAAGAGGAAACGAGGTCGGATGATGCGTACGCGTCCGCTGAAGGTGGCGCTGCTGGGCTGTGGGGTTGTCGGCTCAGAGGTGGCGCGCATCATGACGACGCACGCCGACGACCTCGCGGCCAGGATCGGGGCGCCCGTGGAGCTCGCGGGGGTGGCCGTACGGCGGCCCTCCAAGGTCCGTGAGGGCATCGACCCCGCGCTCGTCACCACCGACGCCACCGCCCTCGTCAAACGCGGCGACATCGATGTGGTGGTCGAGGTCATCGGGGGCATCGAGCCCGCCCGCGCCCTCATCACCACCGCCTTCGAGCACGGCGCGTCGGTCGTCTCGGCCAACAAGGCGCTGCTCGCCCAGGACGGCGCCGCCCTGCACGCCGCCGCCGAGCAGCACGGCCGTGACCTCTACTACGAGGCCGCCGTCGCCGGTGCCATCCCGCTGATCCGGCCGCTGCGCGAGTCCCTCGCCGGCGACAAGGTCAACCGGGTGCTCGGCATCGTCAACGGCACGACGAACTTCATCCTCGACAAGATGGACTCGACCGGCGCCGGCTACCAGGAGGCCCTCGACGAGGCCACCGCCCTGGGGTATGCGGAAGCCGACCCCACCGCCGACGTCGAGGGCTTCGACGCCGCCGCCAAGGCCGCCATCCTCGCCGGAATCGCGTTCCACACGCGCGTGCGCCTCGACGACGTCTACCGCGAGGGCATGACCGAGGTGACGGCGGCCGACTTCGCCTCGGCCAAGGAGATGGGCTGCACCATCAAGCTGCTCGCCATCTGCGAGCGGGCCGAGGACGGGGCCTCCGTCACCGCGCGCGTGCACCCCGCCATGATCCCGCTGACCCACCCGCTCGCCTCCGTGCGCGGCGCCTACAACGCCGTGTTCGTCGAGTCCGACGCCTCCGGGCAGCTCATGTTCTACGGCCCCGGCGCGGGCGGCTCCCCGACCGCGTCCGCCGTGCTCGGCGACCTCGTCGCCGTCTGCCGCAACCGGCTCAGCGGGGCAACGGGGCCCGGCGAGTCGGCATACGCCGCACTGCCCGTGTCGGGCATGGGCGACGTCGTCACGCGCTACCACATCAGCCTTGATGTGGCGGACAAACCGGGTGTTCTCGCCCAGGTGGCGACCGTGTTCGCCGAGCACGGAGTCTCGATCGATACGGTTCGCCAGCAGGGCAAGGACGGCGAGGCCTCCCTCGTCGTCGTCACCCACCGTGCGTCCGACGCGGCCCTCGGCGGGACCGTGGAGGCGCTGCGCAAGCTCGACACCGTGCGGGGTGTCGCCAGCATCATGCGGGTTGAAGGAGAGTAACCAGCAATGACCCACCAGTGGCGCGGAATCATCGAGGAGTACCGGGACCGGCTGCCCGTCTCCGACACCACGCCGGTCGTGACGCTCCGCGAGGGCGGCACGCCCCTCGTGCCCGCGCAGGTGCTCTCCGAGCGCACGGGCTGCGAGGTCCACCTCAAGGTGGAAGGCGCCAACCCGACCGGGTCCTTCAAGGACCGCGGCATGACCATGGCCATCAGCAAGGCCAAGGAGGAGGGGGCCAAGGCTGTTATTTGTGCCTCCACCGGCAACACCTCCGCCTCGGCTGCCGCCTACGCCGTGCGCGCGGGCATGGTTTCGGCCGTTCTCGTTCCGCAGGGCAAGATCGCGCTCGGCAAGATGGGCCAGGCCCTCGTGCACGGCGCGAAGATCCTCCAGGTCGACGGCAACTTCGACGACTGCCTCACGCTCGCGCGCGACCTGAGCGACAACTACCCCGTGGCACTGGTCAATTCGGTCAACCCGGTGCGTATCGAGGGGCAGAAGACGGCCGCCTTCGAGATCGTGGACATGCTGGGCGACGCCCCGGACATCCACGTCCTGCCGGTGGGCAACGCGGGCAACATCACCGCGTACTGGAAGGGCTACACGGAGTACGCCGCCGACGGTGTCGCGAAGCAGACCCCGCGCATGTGGGGCTTCCAGGCCTCCGGCTCCGCGCCCATCGTGCGCGGCGAGGTCGTCAAGGACCCGTCGACCATCGCCACCGCCATCCGCATCGGCAACCCGGCCTCGTGGCAGTACGCGCTGGCCGCGCGGGACGAGTCGGGCGGCTTCATCGACGAGGTGACGGACCGTGAAATCCTGCGCGCCTACCGGCTGTTGGCCGCGCAGGAGGGCGTCTTCGTGGAGCCCGCCTCCGCCGCGTCCGTCGCCGGTCTGCTGAAGGCCGCCGAGCAGGGCAAGGTCGACCCGGGCCAGACGATCGTGTGCACCGTCACCGGCAACGGCCTGAAGGACCCCGACTGGGCTGTCGCCGGCGCCCCGCAGCCCGTCACCGTCCCGGTCGACGCGGCGACGGCGGCCGAGCGGCTCGGACTGGCGTAGCAATGGCGTAAGCGGGGCCACGCCCCGTCGTAGGGCGCCACACCCCGTCGTACGGGGCTCGTGTACGCGAGTAAGAGGGCGCTTACCTGGGGAACTTCCCTACAGTGGGTGCACAGGGGGCATACGACACGCATCGTGCGCCTCCTGTGCGCCCTATGTCGCCACAGAACCTACCTTCGATAGGCTGTACCGAACCCGCCCGCCGCATATGCCTCCGCATGGGGCGCGGTGCCGCGCCGTCTCCGCGGCCCGGAAGCGGCCCCAGGGGTCTTCGTACGTCATCGAATGTCGTCATCGAATGTCTTCGACAATCACGCAGCTCAAGGAGAGTCATCGAGCGATGGCCGGTCCAGCCTTCCGCGCCGCCGCCGTCCGGGTGCGCGTCCCCGCCACCAGCGCCAACCTCGGCCCGGGCTTCGACGCCCTCGGCCTGTCGCTGGGGCTCTACGACGACGTCGTCGTCCGGGTGGCCGACTCCGGGCTGCACATC
Organism: Streptomyces cyaneus; assembly: GCF_004028635.1. Lineage (GTDB taxonomy): Bacteria > Actinomycetota > Actinomycetes > Streptomycetales > Streptomycetaceae > Streptomyces > Streptomyces cyaneus. The sequence continues at coordinate 305,646 of NZ_RQJW01000009.1, forward strand.
GACATCGCGGGTGAGGGCAGCGAGACGCTGCCGCGTGACGAAAAGCACCTTCTCGTACGGTCCCTGCGCACCGCCTTCGATCTGCTGGGCGGCCAGCCGCGCGGCCTGGAGATCGTCTGCGCCAACCGCATTCCGCACGGCCGGGGCCTCGGCTCCTCCTCGGCCGCCATCTGCGCCGGCATCGTCGCCGCGCGCGCCGTGACCATAGGCGGCGAGGCCAAGCTCGACGACACCGCCCTCCTGGAGCTGGCCACCGAGATCGAGGGCCACCCCGACAATGTGGCGGCCTGTCTGCTCGGCGGCTTCACCCTCTCCTGGATGGAGGGCGGCGCCGCTCGGGCGATCAGGATGGATCCCGCCGATTCCATCGTTCCGGTGGTTTTCGTGCCCGGAAAGCCGGTCCTCACCGAGACCGCGCGCGGTCTGCTCCCGCGCACCGTGCCGCACGTCGACGCCGCCACCAACGCGGGCCGAGCGGCCCTGCTCGTCGAGGCCCTGACCAGGCGCCCCGAGCTGCTGCTGCCCGCCACCGAGGACCGTCTCCATCAGGAATACCGCGCGCCCGCGATGCCGGAGAGCGCGGCGCTGGTGGAGCGGCTGCGGGCCGACGGAGTCCCGGCAGTCATCTCCGGCGCGGGCCCCACCGTTCTGGCGTTGGTCGATGCCGACAACGCCGACAAGGTCGCCCATCTGGCAGGCGACGGCTGGGCCGCGAACCGGCTCGAACTGGATGCCCAGGGAGCGAGCGTGCTGCCGCTCGCGGCTCCCAGTGACATTTAAAAGCCGGCGGTTGCCGGATTTCGAGAGGGGGAATGTTTGTTGGATCCGGTAGTGTTAACCTCAAGTCTGCACCCGACCCCACCATGGCGAGGTGCTTCGTGTCCCCGTCCGGGACAGACATTCTTCCGGGAGCCTCCCAAGCCGCACTGTGTTTCGTACGACGTACGCGAGCAGTACCTCGTACGCGGGCACTGAGCGACTTGCCGGGCACGCTCCGGAACCGGCGCGACCGAGCCGCGTGACACAGACACTGAGTGCCACGGCTCTGGGAAGCGTCATCACCAGATATTTCCTCCGCCGCTTCGGCGGAACACCGCCCCGGCACGGTCCACACACCAAGGACCGAAGCCGGACAGCACAACCGGTCGCCGAGCCAGACAGGCCGACGTCCGCTCCAGGGAAGGACCCTTCGTGAGCGACACCACCGATCTGATGGGCGCACGTGTCGAGGAGACCGCTGCCGCGCCCGCCACGGACGCCTCCGCGCCTGCCAGCGGTGCCGGCTCCCGGCGGCGCCGCGGTACCGGCCTCGAGGGCATGGTGCTGGCCGAGCTGCAGCAGGTCGCCTCGGGCCTCGGTATCAGGGGCACGGCGCGTATGCGCAAGAGCCAGCTGATCGAGGTCATCAAGGAGGCGCAGGCCGGGGGAGGTGCTGCGGCTCCCAAGGCGGACGCCGCCACCGAGACCAAGCCCAAGCGCCGCGCCACCTCCAAGGCTCGTACCGGCGAAGCCGCCGAGAAGAAGGCGGAGAAGGCGGCTGAGGCCCCCGCCGAGAAGGCCGTGGCCCAGCAGCAGATCGAGATTCCCGGCCAGCCGGCCGGGGGCCCCTCCCGCGCGAGCGACGCCGAGCGTGGGGGAGACGACGCCCCGGCCGAGCGCCGCCGTCGCCGCGCCACCGCCGACGCCGGTGCACCCGCGGCCGCGCCCGAGACGATCGCGGCCGAGCCGAAGGCCGAGACGCCCGCGCAGTCCCAGGCCCAGCAGGGCGACGCCAAGGGCGACGCCGGTGAGGGCGAGGGCCGCCGTCGCGACCGCCGTGAGCGCGGCCGTGACCGTGACCGCGGTGACCGCGGTGACCGTCGCAAGGGCGACGACCAGCAGGGCGGCGGCCGTCAGGACCGCCAGCAGGGCCAGCAGCAGGGCGGCGGTCGTCAGGACCGCCAGGACCGTCAGCGCGACAACGGCCCGCAGGACGACGACGACTTCGAGGGTGGCCGCCGTGGCCGTCGCGGGCGTTACCGCGACCGCCGTGGCCGTCGTGGCCGCGACGAGATGGGCGGCGCGGAGCCGCAGATCAACGAGGACGACGTCCTGATCCCCGTCGCGGGCATCCTGGACATCCTCGACAACTACGCCTTCATCCGTACGTCGGGCTACCTGCCGGGCCCGAACGACGTGTACGTCTCCCTCGCCCAGGTCCGCAAGAACGGCCTGCGCAAGGGCGACCACGTCACCGGCGCGGTCCGTCAGCCCAAGGAAGGCGAGCGGCGCGAGAAGTTCAACGCGCTGGTCCGCCTGGACTCCGTCAACGGCATGGCGCCCGAACACGGCCGTGGCCGCCCGGAGTTCAACAAGCTGACCCCGCTGTACCCGCAGGACCGGCTCCGCCTGGAGACCGACCCGGGCGTGCTGACCACCCGCATCATCGACCTCGTGTCGCCGATCGGTAAGGGCCAGCGCGGTCTGATCGTGGCCCCGCCGAAGACCGGTAAGACCATGATCATGCAGGCGATCGCCAACGCGATCACGCACAACAACCCCGAGTGCCACCTGATGGTCGTCCTCGTCGACGAGCGTCCGGAAGAGGTCACCGACATGCAGCGGTCGGTCAAGGGCGAGGTCATCTCCTCGACCTTCGACCGCCCGGCCGAGGACCACACGACGGTCGCGGAGCTCGCCATCGAGCGTGCGAAGCGGCTCGTCGAGCTGGGCCACGACGTGGTGGTCCTGCTGGACTCCATCACGCGTCTGGGCCGTGCCTACAACCTCGCCGCCCCCGCCTCCGGCCGCATCCTGTCCGGTGGTGTCGACTCGACCGCGCTGTACCCGCCGAAGCGCTTCTTCGGTGCCGCGCGCAACATCGAGGACGGTGGCTCGCTCACCATCCTGGCGACGGCCCTTGTCGACACCGGGTCCCGCATGGACGAGGTGATCTTCGAGGAGTTCAAGGGCACCGGCAACATGGAGCTCAAGCTCGACCGGAAGCTCGCCGACAAGCGCATCTTCCCGGCGGTGGACGTGGACGCGTCCGGCACCCGTAAGGAAGAGATCCTGCTCGGCAACGAAGAGCTGGCGGTCGTATGGAAGCTGCGCCGGGTGCTGCACGCGCTCGACCAGCAGCAGGCGATCGAGCTGCTCCTCGACAAGATGAAGCAGACCAAGTCGAACGTCGAGTTCCTGATGCAGATCCAGAAGACGACGCCGACGCCCGGCAACGGCGACTGAGCACCAGCGCTCCCAGAAGGTCCCTGAAGGCCGCTCCCCGTCAAACAGTGACGGGGAGCGGCCTTTTGGCGCTGATAGGGACGGGCGTGTACGTGCGCCCCTTCCTACTCTTGTGTCTCTGGGGGGACCTTCTTGACCACCACCCTGTCCGGCAGCGGTCGTCACAGACGCCGGATTCGTTTCGGGCTGCCCGTCGCCGCCGCCGGCCTCGCCGCGGCCGTCGCCGCAGCGCTGCTGACCTCGTCCGCGGGGGCCGCTACCGCGCAGCCCAGGCCCACCGTGAAGCCCGCCACCAGTTCGGCCTCGCTCGACGAGCTGGAGCGGCGCGTCGCGGGCGCCGTCGACGGTGACGACACCGCGGGGGAGACGACCAAGAAGTCGTCGTACAGCGCGAGCACCAGCAGCTCCGGTGACTCGACCGTGAGTCCCATGGTGATCGGCGGCACCGAGACCACCATCACCTCGGCGCCCTGGATGGCGCAGCTCTGGTACTACGACGACCAGGGCACCGCCGACGAGGCCGACGACCTCGGGTTCTTCTGCGGTGGCGCCGTCGTCGCGCCCACGAAGATCCTCACCGCCGCGCACTGCGTCAAGGGCTACGACTGGCACGGCTACGGTGCCGTCGTCACCGGCACCGCCCAGCTGCCGACCACCGACGACGCCGGCAACACCGACCTGCACGGCGGGACCGTCACGCTGCCGCACCGGCAGTGGAACCACCCGTCGTACAGCGCGACGACGATCGACAACGACATCGCGGTCATCACGCTGGCCAACCCGGTCCAGGCGACGCCGATCCGCATGACGACGTCCGGCGACACCGCCTCGTACGCCGCCGGGACCAGCGCCAAGGTCTACGGCTGGGGCCGGACCAGCTCCACCACCCAGGACGTCTCCGAGACGCTGAAGACGGCCACGCTGCCCGTCCAGTCCGACAGCACCTGCGCGGGCTACTACGGCAGCGAGTTCATCAAGGGCCACATGGTCTGCGCGGGCCAGCCGGCCAGCGGCAGCGACAGCGGCACCACCTCCGCCTGCAACGGCGACTCCGGCGGGCCGCTCGTCGTCAACGGCCGGATCGTCGGTGTCGTCTCCTGGGGTGTGCAGGACTGCGTCGCCAAGGGCGCGTACAGCGTCTTCGCCAAGGTCAGCAGCTATGTCGGGGCCGCCTACCCGCGGGTCGACGACACCAACGTCAGCGGTGACCACCGGGCCGACATGTGGGTGCGCAACGCCTCCACGAAGGCCGGTTACTCGAAGAACTCCAACGGCACGTCGTTCGCCGCGCGCGAGTCCTGGGGTGACTGGAACGGCGTGAACGTCGTCCTGCAGACCGACCTCGACCGGGACGGCTACCAGGACCTGGTGTACCGGCGCAGCTCCGACGGCGCCATGTTCTGGACGCACTACGTGCAGGCCAGCGGTTCCTGGGCCACCAAGACGCTCTTCACCAACTGGAAGACCCGCACCCGCGTCGTCGCCCCGGGCGACGTCACCGGCGACTACCTGCCCGACCTGCTCTCGGTCGACTCCGGCGGCGCCCTGTGGATCTACCCGGGCAAGGGCACCGGCTCCTTCGCCACCCCGGTCAAGGTCGGCACGGGCTGGAACCAGTACAACTCCCTGCGCGGGCACGGCGACTTCACCGGCGACGGCAAGACCGACCTGATCGCGCGTGCCTCCAGCACCGGCTACCTGTACCTCTACAAGGGGACCGGCAAGTCCGGCACGGGCGCCTTCTCCAGCCGCGTCAAGGTGCGGGAGTGGGCCGGCTACAACGCCTTCGACGCGGTCGGCGACGTCAGCGGCGACGGCAAGGCGGACTTCCTGGCCCGCACGCCCGGAGGCACGCTCTACCTGTACAAGGGCACCGGAAAGGCCACCAGCGAGATCTTCGCCACAAGGATCTCGGTCGGCACTGACTTCAAGCAGTACGACATCTTCGGCTGAAACCGCAGGTGAGACGGGATACACCCGGGATCACCGAATACGGACCGTGCCCACCGCTCCTCGGCGGTGGGCACGGTCCGTTGTGCAACCCTTCTCCGAGTTTCCCCGTCTGACCGGACAGGGTGACGATGGTGTGGTACGGGCCAAATGGCCACGCCTGACCCTGAAAACAGGGGGTAACCGACCGGACGAGAACCGAGGAGCACAGTGTCTGCCGAGAGCACGCCGGAACCCGGCATACCGGGTGGTACCGGCACCACCGGTCCGCGCCACCGCGCCAAGGGCCGTCGCCGCAAGCCCCGCGACAAACGCAAGGGTCTGCTGATCGCGGCGTGGACGACCGCCGGGATCGTGGTTCTGGGCGGCACCGGCGCCGGATATCTGTACTTCAAGCTCAACGGCAACATCAAGAGCGTCAACATCGACCAGGCCCTCGGCACCGACCGGCCGCAAAAGGTCGACAACGGCTCGGAGAACATCCTCGTCCTCGGCTCCGACACCCGCTCCGGCAACAACAAGAAGGTCGGCGGCGGCACCGACGACGGCAGCGCCCGCTCCGACACGGCGATGATCGTCCACGTCTACGAGGGCCACAAGAAGGCCAGCGTGGTCTCCATCCCGCGCGACACCCTCGTCGACCGCCCCCGGTGCACCGACGCAGGCGGCGACACGCATGACGCCGCGTCCGGCGTGATGTTCAACGAGGCGTACGGCACGGGCGGCGCCGCCTGCGCGGTGAAGACCGTCGAGTCCGTCACCGGCATCCGCATGGACCACTACCTGGAGGTCGACTTCGCCGGCTTCCAGAAGCTCATCGACGAACTCGGCGGCGTCGAGGTCACCACCACCAAGGACATCAACGACCCCGACAGCCACCTCAACCTCAAGGCCGGCCCCCACGAGCTCACCGGCAAGCAGGCCCTCGGCCTCGTCCGCACCCGCCACGGCGTCGGCGACGGCTCCGACCTGGGCCGCATCCAGCTCCAGCAGGCCTTCATCAAGGCACTGATCAACCAGGTCAAGGACATCAACCTCTTCGGCAACCCCAAGAGGCTCTACGACCTGGCCAACACCGCCACCAAGACGGTGACCACCGACTCCGACCTCGGCTCGGTCAACAAGCTCATGTCCTTCGCCGGCGGCCTCAAGGGCATCAGCTCCAAGAACATGAACATGGTCACGATGCCGGTCCGGTACGACCCGGCGGACCCGAACCGGGTCCTCGTGGCGAAGACAAAGGCCCAGCTGGTGTGGGATGCCTTGAAGAACGACAAGACGATCCCGAAGTCGGCCACGAAAGGCACGGCCACGGGCGATGCCAAGGGTGTGGTGAGCGCCCCGTAAGGGGCGCGGGGCTGTGTCGATATGCGGCTCTGCCGCGTGGGCGCGATCAACCCCACCGGCCCGCAGGGAACAAACAAGAGCAACCCCCGGTTTTGGCTGATGGACACCAGTCCTGGCAGACTGGTACGTCGGCTCCGGTTCACGCTCCCGCACCCCGCGGCGGCGACCCGGCGCCCTCCCGAAACTAGGAGACACCTTGAAGCGCGACATCCACCCCGAGTACGTCGAGACGCAGGTCAGCTGCACCTGTGGCGCGTCGTTCACCACCCGTAGCACGATCGAGAGCGGCACCATCCGCGCCGAGGTCTGCTCCGAGTGCCACCCGTTCTACACGGGCAAGCAGAAGATCCTCGACACCGGTGGCCGTGTGGCCCGCTTCGAGGCCCGCTTCGGCAAGGCAACCGCCGGCTCCAAGAAGTAGCGAGCTCCAATTCGCCGGTCCACGGTTCGCGGGCCCTCCCTCACGGAGGAGCCCGCACCGGGACCGGCGTTTTTGGTCGCCCGCCCTTCACCCACGTACACACAGGAGCCCAAGATGTTCGAGGCCGTCGAGGACCTGGTCGTTGAGCACGCCGACCTGGAGACGAAGCTCGCCGACCCGTCGGTCCACGCCGACCAGGCGAACGCGCGCAAGCTGAACAAGCGCTACGCCGAGCTCACCCCGATCGTCGCCACGTACCGCTCCTGGAAGCAGACCGGCGACGACATCGAGACGGCGAAGGAACTCGCCGCCGACGACCCGGAGTTCGCCGCCGAGGTCAAGGAGCTGGACAAGCAGCGCGAGGAGCTGACGGAGAAGCTCCGCCTGCTGCTCGTCCCGCGCGACCCCAGCGACGACAAGGACGTCATCCTCGAGATCAAGGCGGGCGCGGGCGGCGACGAGTCGGCGCTGTTCGCCGGCGACCTGCTGCGCATGTACCTGCGCTACGCCGAGCGCGTCGGCTGGAAGACCGAGATCATCGACTCCACCGAGTCCGAGCTCGGCGGCTACAAGGACGTCCAGGTCGCCGTGAAGACCAAGGGCGGCCAGGGTGCCACCGAGCCCGGCCAGGGCGTGTGGGCGCGGCTGAAGTACGAGGGCGGTGTGCACCGCGTGCAGCGCGTGCCGGCGACCGAGTCCCAGGGCCGTATCCACACCTCCGCGGCCGGTGTGCTGGTCACGCCCGAGGCCGAGGAGATCGACGTCGAGATCAACCCGAACGACCTGCGCATCGACGTGTACCGGTCGTCCGGCCCGGGTGGTCAGTCCGTCAACACCACCGACTCCGCCGTGCGCATCACGCACATTCCCACCGGAGTCGTGGCCTCCTGCCAGAACGAGAAGAGCCAGCTGCAGAACAAGGAGCAGGCTATGCGTATCCTGCGCTCCAGGCTGCTCGCAGCGGCGCAGGAGGAGGCCGAGAAGGAGGCCGCCGACGCCCGCCGCAGCCAGGTCCGCACGGTCGACCGCTCCGAGAAGATCCGCACCTACAACTTCCCGGAGAATCGCATCTCGGACCACCGCGTCGGCTTCAAGGCGTACAACCTGGACCAGGTCCTGGACGGCGACCTCGACTCGGTGATCCAGGCCTGCGTCGACGCGGACTCGGCCGCCAAGCTCGCGGCTGCGTAAGGCACGTACGAGTACGACCGGAGGACTTGCGTGCAGCAATTCATTGGGGGGCGATCCCCAAGCCCCCGCAGCGTGCTGCTCGCGGAGGTGGCACAGGCCACCCAGCGGCTGGCCGACGCCGGCGTGCCCTCGCCGCGCAACGACGCGGAGGAGCTCGCCGCGTTCGTGCACGGCGTGAAGCGGGGCGAGCTGCACTCCGTGAAGGACTCGGACTTCGACGCCCGCTACTGGGAGGTCATCGCCCGCCGTGAGCAGCGCGAGCCGCTCCAGCACATCACCGGGCGGGCCTACTTCCGCTATCTCGAACTCCAAGTCGGGCCCGGCGTGTTCGTGCCCCGCCCCGAGACGGAGTCGGTGGTCGGCTGGGCCATAGACGCAGTGCGCGCGATGGACGTCGTCGAGCCCTGCATCGTCGACCTGTGCACCGGCTCCGGCGCCATCGCGCTCGCCCTCGCCCAGGAGGTCCCGCGCTCGCGCGTGCACGCCGTGGAGCTGTCCGAGGACGCCCTGCAGTGGACGCGCAAGAACGTCGAGGGGTCCAGGGTCGACCTGCGTCAGGGCAACGCCCTGGACGCCTTCCCGGACCTCGACGGCCAGGTCGACCTGGTCATCTCCAACCCGCCCTACATCCCGCTCACCGAATGGGAGTACGTCGCTCCCGAGGCGCGGGACTACGATCCCGAACTCGCCCTGTTCTCCGGCGAGGACGGCCTCGACCTCATCCGCGGTCTGGAACGCACCGCACACCGGCTCCTGCGCCCCGGCGGCGTCGTCGTCATCGAGCACGCCGACACCCAGGGCGGCCAGGTGCCGTGGATCTTCACCGAGGAGCGGGGCTGGGCCGACGCGGCCGACCACCCCGACCTCAACAACCGCCCGAGGTTCGCGACCGCCCGCAAGGCGCTGCCGTGACCACCCCCCAGAGTCTTTTCCCGAAGTACGTGTACGAGGAGGCCCGCTGATATGGCACGGCGATACGACACCAACGACGCGACCGACCGCACGACCGGTCTGCGCGAGGCCGCGTCCGCCGTCCGCCGTGGCGAGCTCGTGGTCCTCCCGACCGACACGGTGTACGGCATCGGCGCCGACGCGTTCTCCAAGGAGGCCGTGGGTGACCTGCTGGAGGCCAAGGGGCGGGGCCGCAACATGCCCACCCCTGTGCTGATCGGCTCCCCGAACACGCTCCACGGTCTCGTCACCGACTTCTCCGAGCTGGCCTGGGAGCTGGTCGACGCGTTCTGGCCGGGCGCGCTGACCCTGGTCGCCAAGCACCAGCCGTCCCTGCAGTGGGACCTGGGCGACACCCGGGGCACGGTTGCCGTGCGCATGCCGCTGCACCCGGTCGCCATCGAGCTGCTGACGGAGGTCGGCCCGATGGCGGTCTCGTCGGCGAACCTGACGGGCCACCCCGCCCCCGAGGACTGTGACGCCGCGCAGGAGATGCTCGGCGACTCGGTCTCCGTCTACCTGGACGGCGGCCCGACCCCCGGCAACGTCCCGTCCTCGATCGTCGACGTGACGGGCGAAGTGCCCCTCCTTCTGCGCGCGGGCGCCATCTCCGCGGAAGAGCTGCGGAAGGTCGTACCCGACCTCGAGGTGGCGAATTGACAGCCCCTGAGGCGGGGCGTGGCATAGGCAACGGGGAACGTGCCGCGGAGATCACGACGACGTTCGTCGGGCTTCCGCGCGACAGCTTCCGCATCCTCCACGTCAGCACCGGAAATGTGTGCCGCTCGCCGATCACCGAGCGGCTGACCCGCCATTTCGTGGCGCAGCGGCTCGGTGTGCTCGGCGGCGGGCTGATCGTGGAGAGCGCGGGGACCTGGGGCCATGAGGGCGCCCCGATGGAGGCCAACGCGGAGACGGTCCTCGCCGACTTCGGCGCGGACGCCGCCGGCTTCGTCGGCCGCGAGCTCCTCGACGAGCACGTCATCCGCGCCGACCTGGTCCTGACGGCCACCCGCGACCACCGCGCCCAGGTCATCTCCATGGGCCATTCGGCGGGCCTGCGCACCTTCACCCTCAAGGAGTTCACCCGCCTGGTGAAGGCGATAGACACCGCGACCCTGCCTCCCCTGGAGGACGGCGTGGTCAGCCGCGCACGCGCGCTGGTCCGCGCGGCGGCGGCTCTACGCGGGTGGCTCCTCGCGCCGACGGCGGAGGCGGACGAGGTGTACGACCCGTACGGGGCACCGCTGCCGTTCTTCCGGTCGGTGGGGGACGAGATACACGAGGCGCTGGATCCGGTCGTCACAGCGCTCACCGGAGTACCTGCGCGGGCGTAACAACCGGGCGCCCCTGTCGCCCCGGGCCTACATTGGACGTACGTCACCGTCGACGCACGCCCGGAGCCCACCATGTCGGTCACCCATACCCTCGAGGCCGATGTCCTGCGCCGCCAGGACCCCCAGCTCGCCGACATCCTGCTCGGGGAGCTCGACCGGCAGTCGACGACGCTTCAGCTCATCGCCGCCGAGAATTTCACCTCGCCCGCGGTGCTGGCGGCCCTCGGTTCGGCGCTCGCCAACAAGTACGCCGAGGGCTATCCGGGCGCCCGGTACCACGGCGGCTGCGAGATGGTCGACGTCGCCGAGCGGCTCGCCGTGGAGCGGGCCAAGCTGCTGTTCGGGGCCGAACACGCCAACGTGCAGTCGCACTCGGGGTCTTCGGCCGTCCTCGCCGCGTACGCCGCCCTGCTGCGCCCCGGCGACACCGTGCTCGCCCTCGGGCTGCCGTACGGCGGACACCTCACGCACGGCTCACCCGCCAACTTCTCCGGCCGCTGGTTCGACTTCGTGGGCTACGGGGTGGACGCCGAGACCGGGCTCATCGACTACGACCAGGTGCGCACGCTCGCCCGCAACCACCGGCCCAAGGCCATCGTCTGCGGGTCCATCGCCTACCCGCGCCACATCGACTACGCCCTCTTCCGTGACATCGCCGACGAGGTGGGCGCGTATCTCATCGCCGACGCCGCCCACCCGATCGGGCTCGTCGCCGGGGGAGCGGCGCCGAATCCGGTGCCGTACGCCGATGTCGTGTGCGCCACCACACACAAGGTGCTGCGGGGGCCGCGCGGCGGCATGATCCTGTGCGGCTCGGATCTGGCCGAGCGCGTCGACCGCGCCGTTTTCCCGTTCACCCAGGGCGGCGCGCAGATGCACACCATCGCCGCCAAGGCCGTCGCGTTCGGCGAGGCGGCAACACCGGCGTTCGCGGTGTACGCCCATCAGGTGGTCGCCAACGCGAGGACCCTGGCGGCCGGGCTGGCCGCGGAGGGGCTCGTCGTCACCACGGGCGGCACCGACACCCACCTCATCACCGCAGATCCGGCGCCGCTCGGCGTCGACGGCCGTGACGCGCGGGGACGGCTCGCGGCGGCCGGGATGGTGCTGGACTGCTGCGCGCTGCCGCACGGCGACGCCCGCGGCCTGCGCCTCGGCACGGCGGCCGTGACCACCCAGGGCATGGGGGAGGAGGAGATGGCGTGGCTCGCCGCGCTGCTGGCGAGCGTGCTGCGAGGAGAGCGCGAAAGTCAGAAGGCCCGTGAAGAAGTGCGGGAGCTGGCCGGTAGATTTTCGCCGTATCCCGGCTGAGACGGGGTAGACGCACCTGGGCACCCAGCCACACGTGCAACCATCGTCGCTACCCGGAAGTCCCCACACATATGCGTCGCGTATGTGTCCGTCGCTAGGGTGTGGGGCTGAGATGGCCAGCGAGACTTGTGGGGAAGCCCGTGCGTGAATACCTGCTGACGCTCTGCATCACGGCCGCGGTGACGTATCTGCTGACAGGGCCGGTACGTAAGTTCGCGATCGTGGCCGGAGCGATGCCGGAGATCCGGGCACGCGACGTGCACCGGGAACCCACTCCGCGGCTCGGCGGTATCGCCATGTTCTTCGGCCTGTGCGCGGGCCTGCTGGTCGCCGACCACCTCACCAACCTCAGTGCGGTCTTCGAGAAGTCCAACGAACCGCGGGCGCTGCTCTCCGGAGCGGCGCTCATCTGGCTGATCGGCGTCCTGGACGACAAGTTCGAGATCGACGCCCTGATCAAGCTGGGCGGCCAGATGATCGCCGCCGGCGTCATGGTCATGCAGGGCCTGACGATCCTGTGGCTGCCCATCCCCGGCTTCGGCTCGGTCGCCCTGACCCAGTGGCAGGGCACCCTGCTGACGGTCGCGCTCGTCGTCATCACCATCAACGCGGTCAACTTCGTCGACGGCCTGGACGGCCTCGCGGCCGGCATGGTGTGCATCGCCTCGGCCGCGTTCTTCCTCTACGCCTACCGGGTCTGGGTGTCGTACGGCATCGAGGCCGCCGCCCCGGCCACTCTCTTCGCGGCGATCCTGATGGGCATGTGCCTGGGCTTCCTGCCGCACAACATGCACCCGGCGCGGATCTTCATGGGCGACTCCGGCTCGATGCTGATCGGCCTGGTGCTCGCCGCGGGCGCGATCTCCATCACGGGACAGGTCGACCCGGACGCGCTGAAGCTGTTCGCCGGCTCCGAGAAGGCGGCCGTGCACCAGACGGTGCCGGTCTACATCCCGCTCCTGCTGCCGCTGACGATCATCGCGATCCCGGCCGCCGACCTGGTCCTGGCGATCGTGCGCCGCACCTGGCGCGGCCAGTCGCCGTTCGCCGCCGACCGGGGCCACCTGCACCACCGCCTGCTGGAGATCGGCCACTCGCACAGCCGCGCGGTGCTGATCATGTACTTCTGGTCGGCGCTGATCGCCTTCGGCGCGCTCGCCTACTCCGTGAACTCGGCGTCGATGTGGATCGTGCTCGGCGTGGTGTTCCTCAGCTTCATCGGCCTGGTCCTGCTGCTGCTCCCGCGCTTCACGCCCCGCGCCCCGCGCTGGGCCGAGGCCTTCGTGCCGCCGCGCTACCGCCGCCGCGGCGTCGTCGCCGAGCCCGCGGCCACCACGCCGCAGACCGCTTCCGCGGAGGCGGCTGTGGAGTCCGGGCTCGAGGCCGAGGAGGAGCCGCGCACTCCGGTCGCCGCCGCCGTGGCCGGGGTCAACGGCGCGACCGCCATCGGCGCCCGTTCGCGCTTCCTGGACCGGCGGAAAGCCGGAACGTCGCGCTGACGGGTCAGGTAAGAGCGTGGCCAAGGTAAGAATCTGACTAGAGCATTGCCAAGTCATGGGGGAACGAAGCGCCCCTATACCAGACAAACCGACCGTGTTTTTGCACAGACGCGCACTCTCACTCTCATGTGTGACACCGGGCACACCCCCAGGTAAAGACCTCATCAAATAGTTTGTGATACGGTTCACGAGAACCCCCGGATAGAGCCGAAGGGCCGTAGTGCGACGGTCCATTGGCGTGAGGTTCCCTCTCATCCCGGGACTACGCTCGTCCATGACGACACCCTGCCCCCACCGTGAAAGCGGAGCTGCCGCCATGCCGTCCAATGACGCCCGGAACCTTCTGCAGATCGCTGTGCCTACGGCCGCGGTCGGCGCGGTCGCCGTTGCTGTCAGCGGTGTGATCGCCGGCGGCGAGGGTGCGGTCGGTGCGGCTGTCGGTACGGTGCTGGCCATCCTCTTCATGGGGATCGGCCTGTACGTCCTGCAATGGACGGCAAAAACGCTCCCGCAGTTGTTCCAGGCCATGGGGCTGATGCTGTACGTCGCTCAGCTCCTGCTGCTCCTGATCTTCGTGGCCCTCTTCAAGGACACTTCTCTCTTCAACGCGAAGGCGTTCGCCGCCTCGCTCGTAGTCGCGACCGTCGTGTGGATGGCTGCACAGGCCCGTGCGCACATGAAGGCCAAGATCTTCTACATCGATCCCGACCACGAGAAGAGTGAGAAGTCCGAGAAGACAGGGCCGTCGTCGTGAGGGGTAGGCCCGGGATAAAGGCTTGGGGTATCTCCTGCTATCGTCCGGTGCCAACTGCGGCATCGCGGGCGCGGGCATCTGAGCTGACGCCTGCTCAATCGCGAGGCTTGATGCCCCCCAGCCGCCCTCACATCCGTAACACCAGTCCAGTGCCGACCCGCGGCTGCGCGCCGCGCCGACACAACGAGGTTGCCGTACCCATGCGTCACGCCGAAGGAGCCCGTGGTGAGTGCTGACCAGACCCAGCTCGCCTTTGACTGGAGCTGTCGGATCATGTCCGACAACGGCTGCGGCTTCCCGGCTCCGGGCCTGCACTCGTTCCTCTTCAAGCCGATCGCCACGGTCGGGGGGTTCGAGTTCAACAAGGTGATGCTGCTTGCCCTCATCACCACGCTGCTGGTCGTCACCTTCTTCACACTCGCCTTCAGCAAGGCGAAGGTGGTGCCGGGCAAGCTGCAGATGGTCGCCGAGGCCGGCTACGACTTCGTACGCCGCGGCATCGTGTACGAGACCCTCGGTAAGAAGGAGGGCGAGAAGTGGGTGCCGCTCATGGTCTCCCTCTTCTTCTTCATCTGGATCATGAACATCTGGTCCGTGATCCCGCTGGCGCAGTTCCCGGTGTCGTCGGTCTTCGCCTTCCCGGTGGTCCTTGCCGCCCTCGTCTGGGTCCTCTGGGTCGGGCTGACGTTCAAGCGCCACGGCTTTGTCGGGTTCTTCAAGAACGTCACCGGCTACGACAAGTCGCTGGGTGCGGTGCTGCCGCTGGTCATGGTCATCGAGTTCCTCTCGAACCTCATCGTCCGCCCGTTCACGCACGCGGTGCGACTGTTCGCCAACATGTTCGCCGGTCACCTGATGCTGGTGATGTTCACCGTCGCCTCCTGGTACCTGCTCAACAGCTGGATGATCCCGGCGGCCGGCGTCTCCTTCGTCATGACCATGGTCATGATCCTCTTCGAGCTTTTCGTGCAGGCAGTCCAGGCGTACGTCTTCGTGCTCCTCGCCTGCTCGTACATTCAGGGCGCTCTCGCCGAGCACCACTGAGCCCCGCCCCACCCACCCCCCTGATCGTCCGGTGGCCAACTCCCACCGGTCCGTAAAGAGAAGGAAGAATCAGCATGGCTGCCACTGAGACCCTCGCCGCCGTCTCCGGTTCGCTCGGCTCCATCGGCTACGGCCTCGCCGCGATCGGCCCCGGCGTCGGCGTCGGCATCATCTTCGGTAACGGCACCCAGGCCCTGGCCCGTCAGCCCGAGGCCGCCGGTCTGATCCGTGCCAACCAGATCCTCGGCTTCGCCTTCTGTGAGGCGCTCGCCCTCATCGGCATCGTTATGCCGTTCGTGTTCGGTAAGTAATCACCCCTTACTCGACACGCATCGACGAAAGGCACTGATGTGATCGACAACCTGGTGCGGCTTGCGGCCGAGGAAGAGCAGAACCCGCTCATTCCTCCGGGCCCCGAGCTGCTCGTCGGCACCATCGCCTTCGCCATCGTGTTCTTCTTCTTCTGGAAGAAGCTGCTTCCGAACATCAACAAGGTTCTGGAAGAGCGCCGCGAGGCGATCGAAGGTGGTATTGAGAAGGCCGAGGCGGCGCAGGTCGAGGCGCAGAGCGTCCTCGAGCAGTACAAGGCCCAGCTCGCCGAGGCCCGGCACGAGGCTGCTCGTCTGCGCCAGGAGGCGCAGGAGCAGGGCGCCACGCTCATCGCCGAGATGCGCGCGGAAGGCCAGCGGCAGCGCGAGGAGATCGTCGCCGCCGGTCACGCGCAGATCGAGGCCGACCGCAAGGCCGCCGCGTCCGCGCTGCGCCAGGACGTCGGCAAGCTCGCCACCGACCTGGCGGGCAAGCTCGTCGGCGAGTCCCTCGAGGACCACGCCCGGCAGAGCCGCGTCATCGACCGCTTCCTCGACGAGCTCGAGGAGAAGGCCGAGGCCGGACGATGAACGGAGCGAGCCGCGAGGCCCTGGCAGCCGCACGTGAGCGTCTCGACGCGCTGACGGACAACACGTCCGTGAACGCCGGGCAGCTCGCCGACGAGCTGGCCGCCGTCACCGCGCTGCTCGACCGCGAGGTGTCGCTGCGTCGGGTCCTCACCGACCCGGCGCAGGCCGGCGAGGCCAAGGCGGAGCTGGCCCAGCGCCTGCTCGGCGGCCAGGTCAGCGGCGAGGCCGCCGACCTGCTGGCCGGCATGGTGCGCTCCCGTTGGTCGCAGTCGCGTGACCTGGTGGACGCGCTGGAGCAGCTGGCGGACACCGCCGACCTCACCGCCGCCCAGCAGGCGGGCACGCTCGACGACGTCGAGGACGAGCTGTTCCGGTTCGGCCGGATCGTCGCCTCGAACACCGGGCTGCGCGCCGCGCTGACCGACCGGTCTGCCACCACCTCGGCCAAGGGCGAGCTGCTGCGCAGCCTGCTCGGCGGCCGGGCCAAGGCGACCACCGAGCGTCTGGTGACGCGTCTTGTGACCGCGCCGCGTGGACGTAGCCTGGAGTCGGGACTGGAGTCCCTGTCCAAGCTCGCCGCCGATCGCCGGGAGCGCATGGTGGCCGTCGTCACCTCGGCGGTACCGCTGAGCGACCAGCAGAAGCAGCGCCTGGGCGCCGCCCTCGCGAAGGTCTACGGCCGCAAGATGCACCTCAACCTCGACGTGGACCCCGAGGTCCTCGGCGGAATCCGGGTGCAGGTCGGCGACGAGGTCATCAACGGCTCCCTCGCGGACCGCATCGAGGACGCCGGCCGCCGCCTGGCGAGCTGAGCAGCAACTCAATAGGCAGTACGTACTTACGACGGCCCTGGTTGGGCCGTGCAGAAGAATCCTGGGGGTCGCCCCCAGACCCCCAAAGTGAAACTTCGGGCCCAACAAGGAGAGCAGGGAACCCAGATGGCGGAGCTCACGATCCGGCCGGAGGAGATCCGGGACGCGCTGGAGACGTTCGTCCAGTCGTACAAGCCGGACGCGGCCTCGCGCGAGGAGGTCGGTACGGTCACCCTTGCCGGCGACGGCATCGCGAAGGTCGAGGGTCTGCCCTCGGCCATGGCCAACGAACTGCTGAAGTTCGAGGACGGCACCCTCGGCCTCGCCCTCAACCTCGAGGAGCGCGAGATCGGTGCCATCGTCCTCGGTGAGTTCAGCGGCATCGAGGAGGGTCAGCCGGTCTCCCGTACCGGTGAGGTCCTCTCCGTGGCCGTCGGCGAGGGCTACCTCGGCCGCGTCGTCGACCCGCTCGGCAACCCGATCGACGGCCTCGGCGAGATCGAGACCAGCGGTCGTCGTGCCCTGGAGCTGCAGGCTCCGGGCGTCATGGCCCGTAAGTCGGTGCACGAGCCGATGGAGACCGGCTACAAGGCCGTCGACGCGATGACCCCGATCGGCCGTGGCCAGCGTCAGCTGATCATCGGTGACCGCCAGACCGGCAAGACCGCCCTGGCCGTCGACACGATCATCAACCAGCGCGACAACTGGCGCACCGGCGACCCGAACAAGCAGGTCCGCTGCATCTACGTCGCCATCGGTCAGAAGGGCTCGACGATCGCGTCGGTCCGCCGCGCGCTGGAGGAGAACGGCGCGCTGGAGTACACGACCATCGTCGCCGCCCCGGCGTCCGACCCGGCCGGCTTCAAGTACCTGGCGCCGTACACCGGTTCGGCCATCGGCCAGCAGTGGATGTACGAGGGCAAGCACGTCCTCATCATCTTCGACGACCTCTCGAAGCAGGCCGACGCCTACCGCGCCGTGTCCCTGCTGCTGCGCCGCCCGCCGGGCCGTGAGGCCTACCCGGGTGACGTCTTCTACCTGCACTCCCGTCTGCTGGAGCGCTGCGCGAAGCTCTCCGACGAGATGGGCGCGGGCTCGATGACCGGTCTGCCGATCGTCGAGACCAAGGCCAACGACGTCTCGGCGTTCATCCCGACCAACGTCATCTCCATCACCGACGGCCAGTGCTTCCTGGAGTCGGACCTGTTCAACGCCGGTCAGCGCCCCGCGCTGAACGTCGGTATCTCCGTCTCCCGAGTCGGTGGTTCCGCGCAGCACAAGGCGATGAAGCAGGTCTCCGGTCGTCTGCGCGTCGACCTCGCCCAGTTCCGTGAGCTGGAGGCGTTCGCCGCCTTCGGTTCCGACCTGGACGCCGCGTCGAAGGCGCAGCTGGAGCGCGGTCAGCGCATGGTCGAGCTGCTGAAGCAGGCGCAGTACGAGCCGATGTCCACCGAGGACCAGGTCGTCTCCGTCTGGGCCGGCACCACCGGCAAGATGGACGACGTGCCGGTCGTCGACATCCGCCGCTTCGAGAAGGAGCTCCTGGAGTACCTGCACCGCAAGGAGCAGGGCCTCATGACCTCCATCAAGGAGGGCGGCAAGATGTCGGACGACACCCTCGGCGCCGTCGCCGACGCCATCGCGGAGTTCAAGAAGCAGTTCGAGACCGCGGACGGCAAGCTCCTCGGCGAAGAGGCTCCGGCCGCCCCGAAGGCGACCAGCGCCTCCAAGTGACGTAAGGAAGGGACCTGACTCATGGGAGCCCAGCTCCGGGTCTACAAGCGTCGCATCCGATCCGTCACCGCGACCAAGAAGATCACGAAGGCGATGGAGATGATCGCCGCCTCGCGCGTCGTCAAGGCGCAGCGCAAGGTGGCGGCCTCCACGCCGTACGCGACCGAGCTCACCCGCGCGGTCACGGCGGTCGGCACCGGCTCGAACACCAAGCACCCGCTGACCACGCAGGCCGAGACGGTCACGCGGTCCGCGGTGCTGCTCCTGACGAGCGACCGCGGTCTGGCCGGCGCCTTCAACTCCAACGCCATCAAGGCGGCGGAGCAGCTGACCGAGCGCCTGGAGCGCGAGGGCAAGGAGGTCGACGTGTACATCGTCGGCCGCCGTGGTGTGGCGCACTACAACTTCCGTGAGCGCAAGATCGCGGAGTCGTGGACCGGCTTCACCGACGAGCCCACGTACGCGGACGCCAAGAAGGTCGCGGCTCCGCTGATCGAGGCGATCGAGACGGCGACGGCCGAGGGCGGCGTGGACGAGCTCCACATCGTCTACACCGAGTTCGTCTCGATGATGACCCAGCAGGCGCTCGACGCGCGCATGCTGCCGCTGAGCATCGAAGAGATCGCGGAGGAGAGGCCGAAGGGCGAGATCCTTCCGCTGTACGACTTCGAGCCCTCGGCGGAGGACGTCCTCGACGCCCTGCTGCCGCGCTATGTGGAGAGCCGTATCTACAACGCGCTGCTCCAGTCGGCCGCCTCCAAGCACGCCGCCACGCGGCGCGCGATGAAGTCGGCCACCGACAACGCGGGCGAGCTGATCAACACGCTCTCCCGACTTGCCAACGCGGCCCGCCAGGCCGAAATCACCCAGGAAATCAGCGAGATCGTCGGTGGCTCCAGTGCCCTGGCCGACGCGACCGCGGGGAGTGACCGATAATGACCACCACTGTTGAGACCGCGACGGCCACGGGCCGCGTCGCCCGGGTCATCGGCCCGGTCGTCGACGTGGAGTTCCCCGTCGACGCGATGCCGGAGATCTACAACGCCCTCCACGTCGAGGTCGCCGACCCGGCGAACGCGGGCGAGAAGAAGATCCTGACCCTGGAGGTCGCCCAGCACCTGGGTGACGGCCTGGTCCGCACCATCTCCATGCAGCCCACCGACGGTCTGGTCCGCCAGGCCGCCGTCACCGACACGGGCACGGGCATCACCGTCCCGGTCGGCGACTTCACCAAGGGCAAGGTGTTCAACACCCTCGGTGAGGTGCTGAACGTCGACGAGAAGTACGACGGCGAGCGCTGGTCCATCCACCGCAAGGCCCCGAACTTCGACGAGCTCGAGTCGAAGACCGAGATGTTCGAGACCGGCGTCAAGGTCATCGACCTTCTCACCCCGTACGTCAAGGGTGGAAAGATCGGTCTGTTCGGCGGTGCCGGCGTCGGCAAGACGGTGCTCATCCAGGAGATGATCTACCGCGTCGCCAACAACCACGACGGTGTGTCGGTGTTCGCCGGTGTCGGTGAGCGCACCCGTGAGGGCAACGACCTCATCGACGAGATGAGCGAGTCCGGCGTCATCGACAAGACCGCGCTGGTCTTCGGTCAGATGGACGAGCCCCCGGGCACCCGTCTGCGCGTCGCGCTGGCCGGCCTCACCATGGCCGAGTACTTCCGTGACGTCCAGAAGCAGGACGTGCTGTTCTTCATCGACAACATCTTCCGCTTCACGCAGGCCGGTTCCGAGGTGTCGACCCTGCTCGGCCGTATGCCCTCCGCGGTGGGTTACCAGCCGAACCTGGCCGACGAGATGGGTCTCCTCCAGGAGCGCATCACCTCGACCCGTGGTCACTCGATCACCTCGATGCAGGCGATCTACGTCCCCGCGGACGACCTGACCGACCCGGCCCCGGCCACCACCTTCGCCCACCTCGACGCGACGACGGTGCTGTCCCGTCCGATCTCCGAGAAGGGCATCTACCCGGCCGTGGACCCGCTGGACTCCACGTCCCGGATCCTGGACCCGCGCTACATCGCGCAGGACCACTACAACACCGCGATGCGCGTCAAGGGGATCCTGCAGAAGTACAAGGACCTCCAGGACATCATCGCGATCCTCGGTATCGACGAGCTCAGCGAGGAGGACAAGCTGGTCGTCCAGCGTGCCCGCCGCGTCGAGCGCTTCCTGTCCCAGAACACGCACGTCGCCAAGCAGTTCACCGGTGTGGACGGCTCGGACGTGCCGCTGGACGAGTCGATCTCCGCGTTCAACTCGATCTGCGACGGTGAGTTCGACCACTTCCCGGAGCAGGCGTTCTTCATGTGCGGTGGTCTCGAGGACCTCAAGAAGAACGCGAAGGAGCTGGGCGTCTCCTGACGCACCGGTGCTCTTTTGAGCCTTGTGCTCTTGGCGAGGGGGCGGGGCACGTCCCGCCCCCTCTGTCACGCCTACTAGACTTGTAACCAACACCCGGCAGAACCGCCGGGTGGTGACCCGAGGAGCCACCCTTGGCTGCTGAGCTGCACGTCGCGCTGGTCGCCGCCGACCGTGAGGTCTGGTCGGGCCAGGCCACCCTGGTCGTCGCGCGCACCACGTCCGGCGACATCGGCGTCATGCCCGGTCACCAGCCGCTGCTCGGTGTGCTGGAGTCGGGCCCGGTGACCATCCGTACGAGTGACGGTGGAACCGTCATTGCCGCGGTGCACGGCGGATTCATCTCGTTCGCGGACGACAAGCTGTCGCTGCTGGCCGAGATCGCCGAGCTGTCGGACGAGATCGACGTCCAGCGCGCGGAGCGGGCACTGGAGCGCGCCAAGTCGGATGACGACGCCTCCGCCGAGCGCCGCGCGGAGGTCCGCCTGCGGGCGGCGACGACGCGCTGACCCCTGGGGGTACCGCCCAGGGCCCTTAGGCTCTGGGACAGTGCACGCGACGACGTCACTCAGCCGCGGCTGGGACCGGAGCAATCCGGTGCCGGTCGCGGCTGAGGCAGATATGGAAGTTTTTTCCGTTCCGTTACCTAGGAGACGAGGAGGTCGGTGTCGATGGTCCTCGCTCTGACTGTGTGCGGAATCGTTGTCGCCCTCGTGGTGCTGGGGCTGTTCGTCTTCGGCCTGCGCCGCAGGCTCATCCAGCGCTCCGGCGGCACATTCGACTGTTCCCTGCGCTGGGACGTGCCGGAGAAACCCGACACCAGCGGCAAGGGCTGGAGCTACGGCGTCGCCCGCTACAACGGCGACCGCATCGAGTGGTACCGCGTCTTCTCCTACGCCTATCGCCCGCGCCGCATCCTGGAGCGCTCCGCGATCGAGGTGGCCGGCCGCCGGGTCCCCGACGGCGAGGAGGAGCTGGCGCTGCTCTCCGACGCGGTGATCCTCACCTGTCTGCACCGGGGAACGCGCCTCGAACTCGCCATGAGCGAAGACGCGCTGACCGGTTTCCTCGCGTGGCTGGAGGCAGCCCCGCCCGGTCAGCGCGTCAATGTCGCCTAGGGGTCTTCAACCCCTTGAACGGCCCTTTGGATTTCCTTACGACAGCCCGCTGTTGATGGCGCTCACCAGCTCGCCGTTGCTGCTGTCACCGCTGAACTCCCAGAAGAATGCGCCACCGAGCCCCTGGGTCTTGGCCCACGCCATCTTCGTACCGATGGTGGCGGGAGTGTCGTACGACCACCAGTTGCTGCCGCAGTGCGCGTACGCCGTGCCGGCGACGGTGCCGGTGGCCGGGCAGGAGTTCTTGAGGACCTTGTAGTCCTCGATGCCCGCCTCGTAGGTGCCGGTCGCCGGGCCGGTGGCCGTGCCGCCGGGGGCGGACTGGGTGACGCCGGTCCAGCCGCGGCCGTAGAAGCCGATGCCGAGCAGCAGCTTGCTCGCCGGGACGCCCTTGGCCTTGAGCTTGGCTATGGCGGCGGCGGAGTTGAAGCCCTCCTTCGGGATGCCGGAGTACGACGTGAGCGGCGAGTGCGGGGCGGTCGGGCCGGTCTTGTCCCAGGCGCCGAAGTAGTCGTACGTCATCACGTTGTACCAGTCGAGGTACTGGGCGGCGCCGCCGTAGTCGGCCGCGTCGATCTTGCCGCCGGACGAGGCGTCGGCCGTGATGGCGGCGGTGATCAGGTAGTTCGAGCCGAACTCGGCACGCAGTGCCTGCGAGAGGTTCTTGAAGGCCGCGGCGCCGGAGGTGTCGCAGGTCAGGCCGCAGGCGTTCGGGTACTCCCAGTCGATGTCGATGCCGTCGAAGACGTCGGCCCAGCGCGGGTCCTCGACCACGGCCTTGCAGGACTTGGCGAAGGCTGCGGCGTTGGCCGCCGCTTGGCCGAAGCCGCCGGAGTAGGTCCAGCCGCCGAAGGAGTACAGCACCTTGATGTGCGGGTACTTGGCCTTCAGCTGGCGCAGCTGGTTGAAGTTGCCGCGCAGCGGCTGGTCCCAGGTGTCGGCGGTGCCGCTGACGGACTGGTCGGCGGTGTAGGCCTTGTCGTAGGCGGCGTAGGTGTCGTCGACGGTGCACTGGCCGTTCTTGACGTTGCCGAACGCGTAGTTGATGTGGGTGATCTTCGACGCGGAGCCGGACGTCACCAGGTTCTTGACGTGGTAGTTGCGGCCGTAGACGCCCCACTCGGTGAAGTAGCCGAGCTTGACCTTGTCGCCGGTCGGGGGCGGTTCCGTGGTGCTGCCCGTGGTGCGCACCGCGCGGGCGCCGCTGACCGGACCGGTCTGGTCGGCGCTGTCGCGTGCCTGGACGGTGTAGGAGTAGTCGGTGCCGGCGCTCAGGCCGGTGTCCGAGTACGAGGTGGTCGTCACCGTCGCGACCTTGGCGCCGTCGCGCAGGACGTCGTAGTTCTTGACGCCGTTGTCGTCGGTGGCGGCCGACCAGCTCAGCTTCACCGAGGTGTTGGTGATGTCGGAGGCGGTGGGCGTGCCGGGGGCGGACGGCGGGTTGTCGCCGGGGACGCTGCCGCCGTCGCAGCTGCCGCCGTTCAGCTTGCAGTTCGCGGGGGAGCCGGAGCCGCTGCCGTTGAAGCCGAAGGTGACGGAGGCGCCGGGGGCGAGGGTGCCGTTCCAGGACTTGTTCTTGGCGGTCCAGTGGGTGCCGGAGGAGGTGACGTCGGCGTCCCAGGCGGAGGTGACGGATGTGCCGGAGGGGAAGTCCCACTCGACCGTCCAGGAGCTGAGGGAGGTCGTGCCGGTGTTCTTCACCGTCCACTTGCCCTCAAAGCCGGAGCCCCAGTCCTGCGTCTTGGCGTAGGTGGCGGTGGCGGACGTCGCGGCCTCGGCGGGGCTCGCGAGGCCGACCAGGCCGGCGAAGGGGAGCAACAGGGTCGCGAACCCTGCCGCGGCTCTGTGTCTGAAGCGCATGCTGCGCCTCCTTGTTGGGGAGTTGGGGGCGTGACTGAGCCTTCACGCCCACGGTGCCGCGAGAATAGAAAGGTCTGGACCACGGGTCAATAGGTCTGGACCACTCTCGTGAGTGCTGGAGCCCCGAACCCCTAGATGCCCAACTCCTGCGCCAGTACGGCCGCTTGGACCCGGCTCCGCAGCTCCAGCTTCCCCAGCAGGCGGCTGACGTGCGTCTTCACCGTCGCCTCGGCCATGTCGAGCCGGCTCGCGATGTCGGCGTTGGACAACCCCTCCCCGAGGCAGGCCAGCACCTCGCGCTCGCGGCGGGTGAGACTGTCCAGGACGGACGGGTCGGCCGTCGTCTCGCGCACCGGCTTCGCGGCGAACTCGGCGATCAGGCGCCGGGTGACGGCCGGGGCGATGAGTCCCTCGCCGCGCGCCACGGTCTGGACGGCCTCGATCAGGTCCCTCGCCTCCGTGTTCTTCAGCAGGAACCCCGCGGCCCCGGCCCGCAACGCCCCGAACACGTACTCGTCGAGGTCGAAGGTGGTGAGCACGAGCACGTCGGCCAGCCGCTCGGCGACGACCTGCCGTGTCGCCGACACCCCGTCCAGGCGGGGCATCTGAATGTCCATCAGCACCAGGTCGGGCCGCAGTTCGCGTGCCATGGCCACCGCCTGCTCGCCGTCCGCCGCCTCGCCGACGACCTCGATGTCGGGGGCGCTGCGCAGGATGAGGACCAGCCCGGCGCGCACGGCGGACTGGTCCTCGGCGACCAGGACGCGGATCATTCTCTGTCTCCTTCGGTCACGGGAAGCGTGGCCCGTACGGCCCAGATCTTGCCGTCGATCGAGTCCGGGTCCTGCACGGGGCCGGCCTCGAAATCGCCGCCCAGCAGCGCGACCCGCTCCCGCATCCCGACCAGCCCGGCACCCGAGCCGGGCGCGCGGGGCCCCTCGCGCTCGCCACCGAACGGGCTGGTCACGGAGACGGTGAGGCAGCCGTCCCGGTGGGCCAGCGCGACCCTGACCCGGCCGGGGGAGGCGTGTTTGAGGGCGTTGGTCAGGGACTCCTGGACGATGCGGTAGGCGGCGAGCTCGACCGGGGCGGGGACGGCGGCGCAGGAGGTGTCGAGGGTGACGTCGAGGCCGTTGGTGCGGGCGCCGTCGACCAGGGCGTCGAGGCCGTCGAGCGTGGGAGCGGCGACGGGCTCGGTGTCGCCGCTGGAGTCGCGCAGGATGCCGATGAGCCGGCGCATCTCGGCGAGCCCTTCGACGCTGTTCTCCCGGATGACCGTGAGGGCCTCCCGGGAGGTCTTCGGGTCGTCGAGGGAGAGCGCGGCCGTGGAGTGGATGGCGATCGCGGAGAGATGGTTGGCGACCATGTCGTGCAACTCGCGTGCCATGCGGGCGCGTTCCGAGGTGACGGCCTGGGCGCGGTCCATCTCGGCCAGCAGTGCGGTCTGTTCGGCGCGCAGCCGGGCGGCCTCGGCGGCGTCGCGGTGGTTGCGCACGATCCAGCCGGTGGCGGCGGGGCCGTACGCCACGACACCGACCCCCACGCCGATCAGCAGCGCCTCCGGGACGCGCCACACCGCGAACGGCACCAGCGTCGCGGCCACCGTGAGCAGACCGGTGATCCACTGGGTACGGCGGGCCGAGGCGAGCGGGCCGTACAGCACGGCCGCGTAGATGATGTCGGTGAACATCAGGATCGTGGCCAGGTTGCCCTGGGTGAAGACGTCCGCGCAGATCGCGGGCGTGCCGATCAGCAGGGCTGCGCGGGGGGCCGTGCGACGCAGCAGCTCGCAGCCGGCCATCACGGTCAGCGGCACCAGGATCGGCCAGGGGCCGTCGAAGAGCGTGATCGGGTCCTTGGCGGTCCGCGTGCCCAGACCGACGCCCAACAGCAGCAGGCCGCCGAGCAGCCCGCCGATGGCGACGTACACGTCGAAGCGGTGCGGGCGGGGGAGGGCCATGACTCCATCCAACACGGTGGCCGTGGCCGACGCCTGATTCCGGGGGAGGGTCCTGGACTGCATCTTTCGATGTACGGCGGTTTCGTCACCGCCGACGACGAAAGGGGCCGTGGCCGCCGGGAGCCTGGAAGGGTGACCGAAGGGAGCATGTTGTGATCGTCGCCCTCATCATCGCCTGTGAGGTGGGCTTCTGGGTGCTGCTGGCCCTGGGCCTGGCCGTCCGCTACCTGCTGAAATGGCGCCGCACCAGCGTGGTGCTGCTGCTGTGCGAGCCGGTGCTGGAGCTCGTCCTGTTCGTCGCGACGGCGATCGACCTGAAGAACGGCGCCGAGCCGAGCTGGGAGCACGGCGTGGCGGCGCTCTACATCGGCTACACCGTCGCCTTCGGCCACTACACGATCCGCTGGCTCGACGGCCACGCCGCCCACCGCCTGGGCGGCGCCCCGCCCCCGCAGAAGCCGCCCCGCTACGGTCGCGCCCGTGCCCGGCACGAGGCGAAGCTGTGGCTGCGGGCAGTGGTCGGGGGAGCGGTGGCCCTCGGGCTGCTCCAACTCGCGGTCTGGTACGTGGGCGACTCGGGGGACGTCAGCTCCCTGCGGGCCTTCCAGTGGGTGGCGATCCGCACGGTCGGCATCTACGGCCTGATCGCCCTGGGGTACTGGATCTGGCCGAAGAAGGCCCCCGCCGGCGCCGAGGAGGAGCCCCGGCACACGGCCGACAAGGAGCATGTCCGGTCATGAGCCCGGCGACGAAAGCGGTGCGGGGCTGCATGGGTGTGCGCCGGCACTCCCGCGGAGCGGCTAGCGCTCCCCGCCCGGCACCCACAGCACGTCCCCGACCTCCTTGTTCGCGGTCCTCGCGAGGATGAACAGGAGGTCGGACAGGCGGTTGAGGTAGGTCGCGGTCAACGGGTTCATCACCTCGCCGTGCACCTCCAGCGCCGCCCACGTCGAGCGCTCCGCCCGGCGTACGACCGTGCAGGCCTGGTGCAGCAGGGCCGCGCCCGGCGTGCCACCCGGGAGGATGAAGGACCGCAGCTTCTCCAGCTGCTCGTTGAAGTGGTCGCAGTCCGCCTCCAGCTTGTCGATGTAGAACTGCTCGACCCGCAGCGGCGGGAACTCCGGGTTCTCCACCACCGGCGTCGACAGGTCCGCACCTACGTCGAACAGGTCGTTCTGCACCCGGGTGAGGACCTTGACGACCTCCTGCGCCAGCCCGCCCAGTGCGATCGCCGTGCCGATCACCGCGTTCGCCTCGTTGGCGTCGGCGTACGCCGAGATCCGCAGATCGGTCTTGGCGACCCGGCTCATGTCGCCGAGGGCGGTGGTGCCCTGGTCGCCGGTCCTGGTGTAGATGCGCGTCAGATTGACCATGTGGCCAGCGTAGTTACGCTCCGGCGGTTCGGAACACGCGTGTGCCGACCGTCACGGCCAGTGCGGTGAAGGCGAGGGCGACCAGGACGCCGTACAGCATGTGCGCCGTCGCGTACGAGCCGATGTACGCGTCCCGCACCGCGTCCACCAGATAGCGGAACGGCACGAAGTGCGAGAGGACGTCCAGCCACGTCGGCCCCAGCGTCATCGGCAGCATCAGGCCCGACAGCAGCATCATCGGCATCGTCATGGCGTTGATCGCCGGGCCGAACTCCTGCGGTGTGCGGACCTTCATGGCGAGCGCGTACGACAGCGAGGCCAGCGACACCGTCAGCAGCGCGACGAACGCGAAGCCGATCAGCACGCCGGGCAGGGGAACCCGCAGCCCCATCACCAGCGCCGCCAGCACCAGCAGCACCGCCTGGAAGACGAACACGGTGGCGTCGCGCAGGACGCGTCCCAGCAGCAGCGCGAGGCGGCTGACGGGCGTCACCCGCATCCGCTCCACCACGCCCTGGCCCTTCTCGATGATGATCGAGAAGCCCGCGAACGACGCCCCGAACAAGCCGAGTTGCAGCAGCAGCCCGGGCACCAGCACCTGCCACGAGCTGCCCTCGTCGCCCAGCGGCAGATCCGTCAGCAGCGGACCGAAGAAGAGCAGATACAGCAGCGGCATCAGCACGCCGAAGAGCAGGGCGAAGCGGGAGCGCAGGGACTGGCGCAGATAGCGGCCGTAGATCAGCGCGGTGTCATGAAGCAGCATCTTCGGGGATTCCTATACGGCTACGGGGGCGGCGTCGGCCTGCGTGGCGCTGCGGCCGGTGATGGCGAGGAACGTGTCCTGCAGTGAGGCGTCGATCGAGCCGCCGTACTGCAGCTTCAGCGCGCTCGGTGTGCCCTCCGCCACGACCACGCCCTTGTCGACGATCACCAGGCGGTCGGAGAGGGCGTCGGCCTCGTCGAGGTAGTGCGTGGTCAGGAAGACGGTCGTGCCGTGCTCGTCGCGCAGGCGCCGGATCAGGTCCCACAGGTCGGCTCGGCTGCCGGGGTCGAGGCCGGTCGTCGGCTCGTCGAGGAACAGGACCTTCGGGCGGTGCGTGAGCGCCATCGCGATGTCGAGGCGGCGCCGCTGCCCGCCGGAGAGGGCGCCCGCCTTGCGGTCGAGGAGGTCGGTCAGGCCCAGATCGCGGGCCAACTCCTCGGCGCGCTCGGTCGCCTGGGTCTTGGTCAGGCGGTACAGGCGGCCCTGGGTGACGAGTTCCTCCCGCACGGTGATCTGCGGATCGACCCCGCCCGACTGGGCCACGTAGCCGCACGCCCGGCGCACTCCGGCCGGGTCGGTGGCCAGGTCGCAGCCCGCCACGGTGGCCGCGCCCCCGGTGGGCGCCAGCAAAGTCGTCAGCATCCGCAGGGTCGTCGTCTTGCCTGCCCCGTTCGGGCCCAGGAAGCCGAGGATCTCGCCCTCGCGGACGGCAAGGTCGATGCCGCGCACGGCCTGGACCGGGCCGAGCTTGGTCTGGAAGGTACGGGCCAGTCCGGCCGTACTGATGATTGGCATGACCCCAGAAAAACAGAGTCCCTTAAATTTTGCAATGACCCCAAAGTTTAAGAGGGCCCAGCGAAGCTAGGATGTGGACCATGGCTGAGGGGCTCAGGGAGCGGAAGAAGCGCGAGACGCGGCAGCGCATCTCGGACATCGCCACCGGGCTGTTCCTGGAGCACGGGTTTGTGACGGTGACCATCGCGGAGGTGGCGGAGGCCGCGGATGTCTCCGTGAACACCGTCTACAACTACTTCCCGGCGAAGGAGGACCTCTTCTTCGACCGCTCCGCCGGCGTCGTCGAGCAGCTCTCCCGCTGGGTGCGCGCCCGGGACGAGGGGGAGTCGGCCGCCCGGGCCGTGCTGCGCGAGCTGCGCGCCGAGGTCGAGGCGGTCTCGCCCCGGATCGGCCTCATGGCGGGCTACGACCGCTTCATGCGCGTCATCCACGAGGCGCCGCCGCTGCGATCGAGGCTGTGGAGCCTCCAGCAGGAGATCCACGACCACCTCGAAGCCACCCTTCGCGAGGAGGCCGGCGCGCCCGACGGCGACCCGCTGCCGGGGCTGATCGCGGGTCAGCTCTCCTGGTGCCATCAGACGGTCTTCGTCACCGTCGGCCGCGAGATGCTCAAGGGGCGCAATCCGGACGAAGTGTCACGTGAGGTGCTCGTGCTTCTCGACGACATCGAGGAGCTGTTGAGCGAGAAGGTGCTCAACTACGCCGTCCGAGGCGCTCAATGACCCGTGCCGGTGTGATGTCCGTCAGATGAGACGTGACTCGCGTTACTAACCGGTCACACAGTCCCTCACGACCGCTAAGGTCCGCCGAAGAGGCAACCTAAACAGGGTGTAAGGCGTTTCAAAGGGGAGTCACAACAGTGGCACGGAAGCTTGCCGTCATCGGCGCCGGCTTGATGGGTTCCGGGATCGCCCAGGTCTCCGCGCAGGCGGGCTGGGACGTCGTCCTCAGGGACGTCACCGACGAGGCACTCAAGCGTGGCACCGACGGCATCAAGGCGTCGTACGACAAGTTCGTCAGCAAGGGCAAGCTGGAGGCGCACGACGCCGATGCCGCCCTCGCCCGGATCACCGCGACCACCGACCTGGACGCCGTCGCCGACGCGGACGTCGTCGTCGAGGCCGTCTTCGAGAAGCTCGAGGTCAAGCACGAGATCTTCCGCGCGCTCGACAAGATCGTGCGGGACGACACCGTGCTCGCCTCCAACACCTCCGCCATCCCGATCACCAAGATCGCGGCGGCCACCGAGCGCCCCGAGCGGGTCGTGGGCGTGCACTTCTTCTCGCCGGTCCCGATGATGCAGCTGTGCGAGCTGGTCCGCGGCTACAAGACGAGTGACGAAACCCTCGCCACCGCGCGGGAGTTCGCCGAGTCCGTCGGCAAGACCTGCATCGTCGTGAACCGGGATGTCGCCGGCTTCGTGACGACCCGGCTCATCTCGGCCCTCGTCGTCGAGGCCGCCAAGCTGTACGAGTCGGGCGTCGCCACCGCCGAGGACATCGACCTCGCCTGCAAGCTGGGCTTCGGCCACGCCATGGGTCCGCTCGCCACGGCGGACCTCACCGGCGTCGACATCCTGCTGCACGCCACCAGCAACATCTACACCGAGTCCCAGGACGAGAAGTTCGCCCCGCCGGAGCTGATGCGCCGGATGGTGGACGCGGGTGACATCGGCCGCAAGAGCGGGCAAGGCTTTTACAGCTACTGAGGTTTCGTAGACCACCGCACAGCCCCTGCGCGCATCACGCGATGGGGTGAATTCGGTATCGGTTCGCTTACAGACGGCAACCTCTGACCGCTCAACGCAGTCAGAGGTTGCATCACCCGTCACAGCGAAGACTCATAGCAAACACAGGCACAAGCACAGGCAACGCATCGCGGAGCACTAACGCACGCTTGGGGAGCGCATATGCACATCAGGGGCGACCACGCCGAACTGGTCGTCGGGGGCGTCCTCGACGTCCGCAGCGCGGCGGACGCCCGTACGGTCCTGCACTCGGCCGTCGACGACGGAGTCGGCGATCTGGTGCTCGACCTGTCCGAGCTGGACTCCTGGGACGCCACCGGACTCGGGGTGATCATGGGGGCCCACCGGCGGGCCGGCCGCTGCGGCCGGCGCCTGGTGCTGCGCGGTGTACCGCCGCAGATGCAGCGCCTGCTGGTGGCCACCCGGCTGCACCGGATCCTGGCGATCGAGGGCGGCATCGGGGTGGAGTCCCTGCCCCGGGTGTGACCCCCGGCACGGGTGGGGCCGGACAGTCGGGCGTTCCGTCTGCGAAGCGTACGACGGGCACAATCCTCACGAGACTGTGATGTCTCGGACGGCGCGGTACCCCGACCTGTCGTAGATACTGTGCGAAGGTTTAGGGTTCGGCTGCCCGCCGGCCAGAACTAACCCCTTCGAGCGGGCCCGGACCAGAAGCGACAGCGCGGTGTGCAAAGGCCGGGAGGGGCCAGGACCCGCAGCACACGACGCTTTTGGGGGGCTTGAAGCTATGGACCCGAACAACCGGGGACCCGAGGAGTACGGACACGACGGCGACGGCCAGGCCTCGCGCCAGCGCCCGCCCAGGGATCCCCTCACAACCGACTTCGGACAGCACACGCCCGCACTTGCCCGCACGGCGCAACTGGTCTCGGGCGACTTCCTGCTCACCGTCAACCCCGTCGACGGCAGCGAGATAGAGGTCTGCCCGTCGGCGGAGCGTCCCGCGCGGCCCGAGAAACTGGGCCCGGCCGACCGCGCCGAGGTCGACCGCGCCGCCAAGCCGCCCGTCCCGCCCGGCCCGACCCGGCCCGCCGAGCCGCTGCTGGCCCGCCAGGAGGAGCGCGAACAGCTGGTACGGCTGCTCGCCCGCGGCCGCTCCGTACGCCTCGTCGGCTCCCCGGGCGCCGGCCGCACCAGCCTCCTCGACCTCGTCGCCGAGGACTGCGCGGACCTCGCCCCCGACGGCGTGGTCCGCCTCACCGGCTTCCACCGCACGCCCGCCGATCTGCTGTACGACCTCTTCTACGCCGTCTACAGCGCCCCCTTGCACCGCCCGGAACAGGACGAACTGCTCACCTTCGTCCGTGAGATCGGCGCGGTCGTCGTCCTGGACGACATCGAGTTCGGCGGCGCCGCGCTCGACGAGCTGCTGGACGCGACCCCCGAGTGCGCCTTCGTGATCGGCGCCACGCCCGATGTGCCCGCGCCGTCCGCCGATTCCGGCATGGAGGACGTCGTCCTCGGCGGGCTCGACCGTGCCGCGAGCGTGGAGCTCCTGGAGCGCGGCGTCGGCCGGGTCCTCACCGAGGACGAGTTGAACTGGGCGGGCGACCTGTGGTTCGAGTCGGAGGGCCTGCCGCTGCGGTTCGTCCAGGCCGGGGCGCTGCTGCGGCAGCGGGACCTGCTGCGGGCCGGGGTGGACGCCGTCGACGAGTACGGGGTCTTCGAGGACGCGGCCCCCGTCGACGCGCCCTTCGAGGCGCCGTTCGGCGGCGAGACCGGCGGCGAGGAGGTGCCGCTGCCGTCGCTCGGCGAGGCGGCCGGCCCGGCGCCGCTGCTCGCCTCGCGGCTGAGCGCCTCGGCCCGCGCCACCCTGAAGTTCGCCGTCGCGCTCGGCGGCGAGGTGCCGCACCAGGCCCATCTGCCCGCACTGGTCGGTGACACCCACGCGGACGCCGCGCTGGGCGAGCTGACCGACTGCGGGTTGGTCTCGCCGGTCGGCTCCCGCTACCGGCTCGCCGCCGGCGTACAGGCCCAGCTGGAGGCCGTCGGATACGCCGAGGACGTCCAGGACGGCGCCCTCAGCGCCGCCCGGCACTACGCCTGGTGGACGGGGCACCCCTCGGTCACGCCGGAGCGCGTGTGCGCCGAGGCGGACGCCGTGCTCGCCGCCCTCGGGGTGCTCGTGCCGGGTACGACGCCGCCCGCCGAGGGCGAGGAGAGCCCCACCGTGCAGCTGGCCCGTACGGCCGCGCCCGCGTTCGCCGCGGGGCTGCACTGGAGCGCCTGGGAGCGGGCGCTGCGAGCCGGTGCCGAGGCCGCCCGCCTCGCCGGTGACGTATCCGAACAGGCCTATTTCCACCACGAGTTGGGCATCCTCGCGCTCTGCAACGGCCGGCTGGACCGGGCCCGCGCCGAGCTGGAGACCTCCATCGGCCTGCGCGGCGCCCTCGCCGACAAGCGCGGCACGGTCGCGGGCCGCCGCGCCCTCGCGCTGGTCTCGGACCGCTCCGGTACGACTCCGGGGGTGGCCGCGTTCGGTGCCACGGCCGGGGAGGAGGTGTCGGACGCGCGGTACGAGGAGTCGCAGTCGCCGCCAGGAGGAGTGCCGGCCGCCGCCTTCCAGCTCGGCGGGGACGGCACGACGCTGGTCACCCACCGGGCGTCGGTGCCCGCGGCGCCGTCGTCCTCGGCGACCTCGCACAAGGGCCGTAGCGGGGTGCGGGGCTTCGCCCGGCGCAACCTCGTCGCGGCTGGCTCGGGCGCGCTGCTCGTGGCCGTGCTCGGCACGGTGGTGACGCTCGGCGCGACCTCCGACAACGACCCCAACACCCCGTCCACCCAGGTCGGCGTCAACCCGTCCGCCAGCCAAGGGGTCGGCGACGACAGTCTCGGCGCCGACAAGGCGGAGGGCGACGACAACAAGGGTTCCGGCGACACGGGTACGGCGACGAGCCGCCCGACGGATCCGGGCCCCGACGGCACGTACGGCACGTCGGACGATCCGACACCGACTGAGTCGGCGGGGCCGTCGGACGACCCGACCGGTACGCAGGGCTCGGGCGGCGGCTCCTCGAACACGCCGACGAAGCCGCCGTCGTCGACGACGCGGCCGCCGACTTCGAGGCCCCCGACGTCCAACCCGCCCACGTCCAACCCGCCCACGTCCGAACCGCCGACCACGGAGCCACCGACGTCGGAGCCGCCGACCAGCGAGCCGCCGACCACGTCGCCGTCCACCTCCGACTCGGCCAGCGGCCCAGCCTCCAGCGCCCCCGCGAGCACCTCCGCAAGCGCGCCGGAGACGAGCGAGGCGGGGGCGCCGAGCAGCTCGGACGCCGTAATCTGACCGCTGATCAAGACAAGAGGGCCGGGTCCGTCCATCGGACCCGGCCCTCACCGTCGTAGAACGGTCAAGTACTGCCAAGAACTGCCAAGCGGTGGTCAGAACAACCGCAACTTGTCGTCCTCGATCCCGCGCATCGCGTCGTAGTCCAGCACCTGGCAGCCGATGCCGCGGTCCGTCGCCAGGACCCGGGCCTGGGGCTTGATCTCCTGCGCCGCGAAGATGCCCCGGACCGGTGCGAGATGGGGATCCCGGTTCAGCAACTCCAGATAGCGCGTGAGCTGCTCCACACCGTCGATCTCGCCGCGCCGCTTGATCTCGACCGCGACCGTCTGGCCCTCGGCGTCCCGGCACAGGATGTCGACCGGCCCGATGGCCGTCATGTACTCGCGGCGGATGAGGGTGTAGCCCTCGCCGAGCGTTTCGATGCGGTCGGCGAGGAGTTCCTGGAGGTGCGCTTCCACGCCGTCCTTGATCAGGCCAGGATCCACGCCGAGTTCGTGCGAGGAGTCGTGGAGGATCTCCTCCATCGTGATGATGAGCTTCTCGCCCCCCTTGTTGGTGACCGTCCAGACGTCCTTCTGCTCGCCGTCCCCCTCCTTCAGGGTGCAGGGCGGCGACATCCAGTTCAGGGGCTTGTAGGCCCGGTCATCCGCGTGGATGGAGACGCTGCCGTCCGCCTTGACCAGGATCAGACGGGGCGCCGAGGGCAGGTGGGCGGTGAGCCGGCCCGCGTAGTCGACGGAGCATCGGGCAATGACGAGACGCATGGTCGGCAACGCTACTCGACGGGCCGGTGTCGACGCGATTCGCCCTGGGGGAGTCCGTATGACCCCGGACTGCCCCTGTTCATTTCTGGCCGATTGTGTGCCTAACGAGGACGGCCCATGTACGCAATCTCCTGGTGCCGTCACCGTCTGTTGCCTACCGTATTAAACGGGAGGTCGCGAGGCGTGTACGCAGAGTGTCCGATATCGCGAACTCCCCTATCTGTCCGGCAACCCCTGCTGCTGCGGGGGTGCGAGAGGAGAACCCATGTCGCTCGACGTCTCACCGGCCCTACTCGAACAGGCCGAGCGAGGCGAGGTCGACGAAGCCGTCTTCGTCGACTGCGTCCGGACCTCCCTGCCTTATGCATGGGAGATGATCAGCTCCCTGGTGGCTCAGCTGAAGGTCGACGGCGGTCAGTTCGCCGACAACCAGACGCCCCCGCCGGACGAGCAGGCACGTGGCCAGTTGCTGCGTGCGCTTGCGAGTGACGCGATACGCGGCGCGCTGCAGCGGCACTTCGGGGTGCGACTGGCCTTCCAGAACTGCCACCGGGTGGCGGTGTTCCCGCTTGACGCCTCGGTCGACGAGACGCATGCCCGCTTCACTTCGGTCCGCAGTCAGGTGCTGAACCAGTCCCCGGAATTCAGGGACTGCTGACGCAGTGACCCGCTTGCTTGCCGCTCCTTACGCGGGAGGTGCATTCAGTACTGGGGCGGCAAGCCCTTCTGGCGGCCCGGGCGCTCGGACGACGTGACACAGCCGTGCATCCTCGGCGGGGCGGTTCAGCCGAGGTGCGGCAGTACTTCGGCGCCCAGCCGCCGTACGTTCTCCTCGGTCGCCGCCAGGTCGCCCGAGCCCTCGACGAGCAGGGCGAAGCGGGAGATGCCGGTCCGTTCGCTGGTCGCCGCCAGGCGGTCGGCGCACAGGCGCGGGGTGCCCACGGGGTGCAGCCCGCAGAGCAGTTCGGTGTACGCCAGCGGGTCGCGCATCGCGCGATGGCGGCCGTCCACCGTCACATGGGCCTCCAGGCCCTGCCGCAGCCAGCCCGGCATCGCCTTCGTCAGGGTCTCGACCGCGTCCGTGCGCCGGTCCGCGATCTGGCAGACGCCGGCCGAGACATGGGCCGCGCCATGGATCTCGTCCGCCGGACGCCCGGCCGCGCGGGCGTGCTCCCGCCACAGGGCGACCATCTCGGCCTTCTCCTCGTCGCCCACATGCATCCCCAGCAGCATCGGCAGCCCGCGCTCGGCCGCGAGGCGCACGCTCGCCGGCGAGGTGCACGCGACGACGACCTCGGGCCCCTCGACGCCCGTGAGGCACTCCGACGGCCTTGGTACGACGGGGACTTCACGGAAACCGAAGCGGTCCCCGGCGGCCGCGACCGAGGGCTCACGCAGCCAGCGCATGAGCAGATCGAGTGATTCCGGGAACCCCTCCTCGTACGCCCGCAGACCCGAGCCGAACACTTCCAGGTCGACCCACGGCCCACCGCGCCCCACGCCCAGCGAGAACCGCCCGCCGGAGGTGATGTGCAGCAGCGCGGCCTGCTCGCCGAGGGCGACCGGGTGCGCGGTGGGCAGCACGCTGACCGCCGTGCCGACCCGCAGGCGCTGGGTGCGGCCGAGCAGTAACGCGGCCAGCGTGATCGCGGACGGACAGGTGCCGTACGGCACGAAGTGGTGCTCGGCCAGCCAGACCGTGTCGAGCCCCGCTTCCTCGGCGACCTCGGCGGAGCGGACCGCGCGGTGCAGCGCCTCCCCGTCGCCCTGCCCCGGGAACCGGGCCGCCAACACGAAACTTCCTACGTGCATTGCCTTTTCCTGCTTCCTTGGCTCCGACGCGGAGCTCCCCCACCGGGCATAACCGTCTGACACGTGCCGAGGACACGGCTTGGCGAAGAGATTTGCGGATTGTCTGCAGAATCGAGCGCCGGAGCGAGGGACTTGTGGGGGTTGGTTCTGTACGGATACCCCTGTCCGCGCCGCGTAGGCTGGACATGACCCCGGCATCCTGTATAGCCCCGAGAGGTGTTCCGTGTCCCCGCGTCGCAACCGACCCAACGGCCCTAACGGCGCTGCCTCGTCCGGACGCAGCGCCGAGGACGACCGCCCCGGCCGCTACGGCGGCTGGCAGTCGGCCGAGCGCTGGCAGGGCGAGGACTGGAACGTACGGCATGTGGCGGGCGCGAGCGCGCAGGGCAAGGCGTACCGCTGCCCGGGTTGCGACCAGCTGATCCCGGACGGCGTCCCGCACGTGGTCGCCTGGCCGGACCACGCGGGCGTCGACGACCGCCGGCACTGGCACAAGGCGTGCTGGAACGCGAAGGACCGCCGCACCACGCGGGTGCAGCGGTCCCGTAACGCGCCGAAGTTCTAGAGGTTCTGGCCGGACCGGCTCAGACGTCCCGCTTCTCCAGCAGGCCGTAGGCGCCGGCGAACGCGGCGGCCGTCACGCCGAGCATGATCCACAGCGGGTCCCAGCCGGACGGGCCGGAGTCGCTCAGGGACTGGGAGTAGAACACGCTGAGCTGGTTCGGGATCGAGTACTCGAACAGGGCCTGCTGCAGGTCCTGCAGCGACTCCGCGAACATGAACAGCGCGATGACCAGCGGTGCCAGCACGAGGCCGATCATGATCGTGATCGCGCCCGCCGAGTGCCGGATGATCGAGCCGACGACGAGCGAGAGCAGGCCGAGCAGCGCGATGTAGAGCGAGATGCCGACCGTGCCCTTCAGCCACTCCTGGCCGGTGGGCTCCCGCGCGTCCAGCATGGCCACGTCCACGAGGGCGACGAGGAGGGCCGACGCCAGCGTCACCACGAACGCGACCACGAAGAACACGATCGCCTTCGCCGCCAGCACACGGCCGCGGCTCGGGCACGCGGTCATCGTGGTTCGGATCATGCCGGTGCCGTACTCCGAGGCGGTGGTCAGCACGCCGAGCGTGATGATGCACATGCTGCCGAGCAGCAGCCCGAAGACGCCGAACGACAGCGGGTTCTCGTTGTTCAGGCTGCCGTCCGAGGAGTTGCCGGCGACCAGCGCGGCGGTCGCCAGGCCGAGGCCGACGACGAGCAGCACGAACACGCCGAGCGTCCACATCGTGGAGCGCACCGAGCGGATCTTCGTCCACTCCGAGGTGAGCGCGTGCCCGAGGTGCGTGCGCACGACAGGGATCGGCGAGGTGTAGGTGGGGTACGACGAGCCGGGTGCCGCCTGCCAGTTCGGTGCGGCGGTCTGCGGCATCGGGGGCTGGGGCGTGCTCATCGGGCGTCCTCG
Organism: Streptomyces cyaneus; assembly: GCF_004028635.1. Taxonomy (GTDB): domain Bacteria; phylum Actinomycetota; class Actinomycetes; order Streptomycetales; family Streptomycetaceae; genus Streptomyces; species Streptomyces cyaneus. The sequence continues at coordinate 343,461 of NZ_RQJW01000009.1, forward strand.
GGCTTGGTCGGGGCGGCAGGGGTGGCGGGTGCGGCGGGCGGCTGGGCCGGCTGGGCGGGGCTCTGCGGGGCCGGGGGCGCGGGCTGCGCCGGGGCCGCCGGAGCCGGGGCCGCCTGAGGCGCCTGGGGGGCCGTCTGCGCGTACGGGTTGGGCATCCCCGCGCCAGGCGCCGCCGAGGCGCCGTACGCCCCCTGCGGGCCCGGCTGTTGGCCCTGCGGTGCGGCGAACGGCTGCCCGCCCTGCTCGGGTGGCGGCGGGGCGTACCAGCCGGGCTGGCCCTGACCCGGGACCGGCATCGGCGGCTGCGCGCCCGGCGGCAGCTGCTGCATCAGCCCTGCCTTCTGGTCGACCGTCGAGCGGTAGTCGACCGCGCCCTGCGTCATCCGCATGTACGCCTCCTCCAGCGAGGCCTGGTGCGGCGACAGCTCCCACAGCCGTACGTCGCAGTCGTGCGCGAGGTCGCTGATGCGGGGGAGCGGCAGCCCGGTCACCCTGAGCGCGCCGTCCTGCTCGGGCAGCACATGCCCGCCCGCCTCGGTGAGCGCGGACGACAGCTTCTCGCGCAGCTGCGGCTCGGTGTCCGGCGTACGGACCCGGGCGAAGCCGGCGGAGTTCGCGGCGATGAAGTCCTTGACGCTCATGTCGGCGAGCAGCTGGCCGCGGCCGATGACGATCAGGTGGTCGGCGGTCAGCGCCATCTCGCTCATGAGGTGCGAGGAGACGAAGACCGTCCGGCCCTCGGCCGCCAGCGACTTCATCAGGTTGCGCACCCAGAGGATGCCCTCGGGGTCGAGGCCGTTGACCGGCTCGTCGAACAGCAGCACCTGGGGGTCGCCCAGCAGCGCGGCGGCGATGCCGAGCCGCTGGCCCATGCCGAGCGAGAAGCCCTTGGAGCGCCTCCTGGCCACGTCCTGGAGGCCGACCACGCCCAGCACCTCGTCCACCCGCCGGGCCGGGATGCCGGACAGCTGGGCCAGGGACAGCAGGTGGTTGCGGGCGGCCCGGCCACCGTGCACGGCCTTGGCGTCCAGCAGGGCGCCGACCTGGCGGGGGGCGTTGGGCAGCCTGCGGTACGGATAGCCGCCGATCGTCACCTGCCCCGCGGTCGGGTTGTCCAGGCCGAGGATCATCCGCATCGTCGTCGACTTGCCCGAGCCGTTGGGGCCCAGGAAGCCGGTGACGGCACCGGGCCGCACCTGGAAGGACAAGTTGTACACAGCGGTCTTGTCGCCGTAGCGCTTGGTCAGGCCGACTGCCTCGATCATGCTCCGCACCCATCGAAAGGTTCAGGACAGCGGGGCACACGCCCCCCGTAAGGGTTAGGAGGATACCGAGGCGCTGACGGTTCCACCCAAGGGCGAGTAAAACCTCGCGCCGACGGTGACCTCGGGCGTGCGCCGACCGTCCCGGGCCTCTCGCTAGGCGTCCCTCTTCTTGAGCGTGACGTATCCGCCCGCGAGCGCCGCGATCACCCAGAGCGCCATGATGCCGAGCCCGCCCCAGGGGCCGTACGGGGTGTCGTCGTCGATCGGGGCGACCACCTGCATGATCTTGCTGCCGGCCTGGTCGGGCAGATAGCGGCCGATCTTCTCGGTGGCCGGGACGTTGCCCAGGATGTTCGAGATCAGGAAGAAGAACGGCATCAGGATGCCCAGCGACAGCATCGGTGAGCGCAGCATCGCGGCGACGCCCATCGAGAACATCGCGATCAGGGTCATGTAGAGCCCGCCGCCGATCACCGCCCGCAGCACGCCGGGGTCGCCGATGGCCGCCTTGTGCTCGCCGAGCATCGCCTGCCCGAGGAAGAAGGTGACGAAGCTGGTGGCCATGCCGACGACCAGCGCGAGGCCGGTCGCCACCGCGATCTTGCTGAACAGGAAGGTGCCGCGCCGCGGCACGGCGGCCAGCGAGGTGCGGATCATGCCGGTGCTGTACTCGTTCGAGACGACGAGCACTCCGAACACGATCATCGCGAGCTGACCGAGGGTCATCCCGGCGAAGCTGACGAAGGTCGGGTCGAAGGACAGCTGGTCGCGTCGGCTCATGTTGTCGAACTCGTTCTTCGACAGGGCCGAGATCAGCATGCCGAGGGCGATCGTGACCACCACGGAGAGGGAGAGCGTCCACACGGTGGAGGCCACGGACCGGATCTTGGTCCACTCGGAGCGGATCACCTGGGTGGCTGCCATGTTCAGCTCCTCCTCCAGCCTTCGCCCCAGGGCCTCTGCTGCTCCGCGGGCGGCGCCCCGGAGTGCGCGTGGTACTCCACCGACTCCGCGGTCAGCTGCATGAATGCCTCCTCCAGCGAGGCCTGTTGCGAACTCAGCTCATGCAGCACCACCCCGTGCCGCGCCGCCAGCTCCCCGATCTGCTCCGCCTTGCCGCCGTCGACCTCGAGCGTGCCGTTGCCCGTCTCCACGGCCGTGATCCCGGCCGTGTGCAGCACGTCGAGCAGCAGCTCCCGCTGCGGGGTGCGGATCCGGACGTACGACTTCGAGTTCCGTGCGATGAAGTCGGCCATGGACGTGTCGGCGAGCAGCCGGCCCTGGCCGATCACGACGAGGTGGTCGGCGGTCAGCGCCATCTCGCTCATGAGGTGCGAGGAGACGAAGACCGTACGGCCCTGAGAGGCAAGGGATTTCATCAGGTTGCGGATCCAGTGGATGCCCTCGGGGTCGAGCCCGTTGACCGGCTCGTCGAACATCAGGATCCGCGGATCGCCCAGCAGCGCGCCCGCAATGCCGAGCCGCTGCCCCATGCCCATCGAGAAGCCCTTGGTCTTCTTGCGCGCGACCGCCGTGAGACCCACCGTCTCCAGCACCTCCCGCACCCGTTGCTGCGGAATGCCGTTGCTCTGCGCGAGGCACAGCAGGTGGTTGTAGGCGCTGCGCCCGCCGTGCCAGGCCTTCGCCTCCAGCAGGGCGCCGATGTAGGTCAGCGGGTCCTTGAGCTGGTCGTAGTGCTTGCCGTCGATACGGACATCGCCGGCGGTGGGGTGGTCGAGGCCGAGGACCATCCGCATGGTCGTGGACTTCCCGGCGCCGTTGGGGCCGAGGAATCCGGTGACGATGCCGGGTCTGACGGTGAAGGTGAGGTTGTTGACCGCCACCTTCTCGCCGTACCGCTTGGTCAGCCCCTCGAGCTCGATCATGCCGCCCACGCTAAAACGGGACAAAGCCCTCTGCCACCCCAGTGGCAGAGGGCTTTGCCAAAATTCAGCAGACGTGTGCCGGATCGTTACCGGGTCTGCTGGGCGGGAACCCCGCGGGAGATCGGCTCGTCCTCGGCCGGGGTGCCGGCGGCGGCCACCGCGGCGCCCGTGAGGGTCGCCAGCATCTCGCGGACGTTCGTCAGCTGAGCGTTGATCGAGTCGCGGCGGTTGGTGAGAGCCGCGAGCTCGCGCTCGGATTCCGAACGGATCCGGTCGGCCTTGGCGTTGGCGTCGGCCACGATGTCCTCGGCCTGACGCTGAGCCGTCTCCACCGTCTGGCGGGCGCGGCGCTCGGCGTCGGTGCGCAGCTTCTCGGCCTCCAGGCGGAGCTGCTCCGCGCGGTGCTCGATCTCCGCGAGGCGCTTCTCGGCCTTGGCCTGACGAGACGCCAGGTCGCGCTCGGACTGCTCGCGGCGCTTGGCGAGGTTCGTCTCGAAGTCGGCGGCGGCCTGCGCGGCCTTGGCACGGGTCTCCTCGAAGAGAGCGTCCGCCTCCTCACGCTTGGACTGCGCGTCCTTCTGCGCCTCGGCACGCAGCTGCGAGGCGTCGCTCTTGGCCTTCTCGACGATCCGGACGCCTTCGTCCTCGGCCTTGGCCTTGCGCTCCGCAGCGAACGATTCTGCGTCGTTGCGAACCTGCTGGGCCGCCGACTCGGCGAGCTCGCGGTGCTGCTCGGCGGCGCGGCGGGCCTCCTCGCGCAGATCCTTTGCCTCTTCCTCGGCGAGGCGGAGGATCTTCTCGACACGCGCGCCGAGACCGGCGTACGACGGCTCTGCGTCGGTTACCTGGGCCTGGGCGTTCTGCGTTTCGAGGTGGAGCTCCTCGATGCGCTTTTCCAGAGCGGTGATGCGGGCGAGAGCGCTGTCACGGTCGGAGACGAGCTTGGAGATTCGTTCGTCCACCTGAGCGCGGTCGTACCCACGCCGCACAAGCTCGAAGCCGTAGGGGGAAGTGTCGCTCATGGGGTTCCTGTCGAATGAGACCGGTGAGGTGATAAGTGGAATCCTAGGGGCCGAAGCGGTGTGTCATCGAGCGGATACGTGTTTGATCTGGAGAATGAGACCCCTTTTGAGTGGCTAACCGTCGGACGGCTTGCCAAAAACTTGGTCAAAGGCCCCAGGAGACACCGGAACCCGGCCGTTGCGCTAGCTCTCTGACGACTTGCCACCCGAACGGGGGGCACCCACCGTCGCACCGGCCTTGACCCCGCCGTCCTTGCCCGCGGTCGGTGCCTCGAAGGACTCCAAGGCCTCCAGGACGTCCTGCACGCGCGAGATTTCGGCGTTGATGTCCTCGCGGCGCCGGACGAGGACCTCCAGCTCGCGCTTGCCCTCCTCGACCGTGCGCCGGGCCTCGCGGATCGCCTCGGCCTTGAGCTCCTCGGCCTCCTTGATCAGCGTCGACCGCTTCTGCTCGGCCTCCTTCAGCAGGCCCTCGGCCTTCTTCACGGCGGCGATACGGACCTTGCCCGCCTCGGAGTTGGCCTCCGAGACCAGCTCCTTGGCCTTCGCCTGGGCCTTGGCCAGCTGCTCCTCGGCCGCCTTGATGAGCGCGTCGCAGCGGTCGCCGGCCGACTTCATCGTCTCGGCGGACTCGCGGCGGGCTCGCTCGTGCAGCTCCTCGATCTCGCTCGTGATCCGGTCGCGCAGCTCCTCGGCGCGCTCCCGGATCGACGTGGCGTCCCGGCGGGCGCCGACGAGCAGCTCGTCCGCGTCCGTGCGGGCCTTCTCCACCATGGAGTTGCCCTCGACCGTCGCCTCGGATACCAGCCGGTCGGCCTCCTTGCGGGCGGCGCCCACCATGGTGTCGGCCTGTCCCTCGGCGTCCGCGGTCGTCTTGTGCGCCTGCGCCTGCGCCTCGGTGAGCAGCTTGTCCGCCTCGGCCGTGGTCTCCGTGATGAGCTTGTCGACCTGCTCGGCCACGTCCTGGCGCCGCTTGTTGGCGTCCTTGCGGGCCTCGTCGAGGGTGCGCTCGGCCTCCTCGCGCGCGGAGGACACCAGTCGCTCGGCCTCCGCGGCCGCCTCGGCCTTGACCCGCTCGGAGTCGCTGCGGACCCGCTCGGCGTGCTGCTGCGCCGACCCGACCGTCGCCGCGGCCTCGGCGCGCAGCCGCTCCGCCTCCGACGTGGCGTCGCCGACCAGCTTCTCGGCCTTGGCGAGCGCGTCGGTGCGCACCCGGTCGGCCTCCGCGATGGTCTCCGACTGGAGCCGCTCCGCCTCGGACCGTGCCTCGGTGATGAGGGTGTCGGCCTGCGTCGCCGCGTCCGAGCGGATCCGGTTGGCGTCCTCACGGGCGTCCGCCCGGGTGCGCGACGCGGCCTGGTCGGCCTCGGCGATCGCGTCGGAGGCCTCCGTACGCACCCGCTGGGCGTGCTCGGCGGCGTCCGACCGCAGCCGCTCCGCCTCGGCGATCGCCTCCGCGACGGTGCGCTCGGCGAGGGACTTGGCGGCCTCGGACTCGTCGTTCGCCTCGCGCCGGATACGGCCCGCGTCCTCGCTGGCCCGCTCCCGCTCGGCGTAGGCGTCGGAACGGACCCGGTCCGCCTCCTCCTGCGCCTCCCGGCGGGTACGGTCCGCCGCGTGCTCGGCGGCACTGCGCAGCCCGGTGATCTCCTCCTGGGCCTGCTCGTGCAGCCCGGACACGGAGTCGCGGACCTGCTGGGCGTGCTGCTCGGCCGCCGACACCATCTCGGTGGCGCGCCGGTCGGCCTCCTCGACCAGCCGCACCGCCTCGGCCTGCGCCTCCTCGACCCGCTTACGGGCGGAGGCCAGCAGCTCCTCGCTCTGCTCGCGGGCCCGCTCGCGCTCCTGGTCGGCCTCCTGGCGGGCGGAACCGAGGAGTTCCTCGGCCTCGCGGCGGCGCCGGGCGGCCTCCTCCTGGGCGGCGGCCAGCGTCTCGGACGCCTCGGTGGCGAGCCGCTCGGCAGCGGCCTGCGCCTCCGCACGGAGGCGATCGGCGGTGTCCTGCGCCTCCGACTTCAGCCGCTCGGCCTCGGCCGCGGCCTCCGACCTGAGGCGTACGGCGATGGCCTCGCCCTCGGCACGCGACGCGGACGCGTCCGACGCGGCCTCGTCCCGCAGCCGGTCGGCCTCGTCCTCGGCCTGCTGCTGCAGCGTGCGGATCCGCTCGGCGGACTCCGAGCGCAGCCGGTCGGTCTCCTCGGCGGCCTCGCGCCGGATGCGCGCGGCCTCCTCGCGGGCATCGGTGAGCGCCTGCTCGGCCGCCGCGAGCCGCTGCTCGGCCTCGGCGTGAAGGCGCGTCAGCTCCTCGGCGGCCTCGGTGCGGCGGGCCTCTATGGCCCGCTCGGTCTCCTCGTGCAGCTCCCGCGCGGCCCGCTCGGCGTCGGACTTGATGCCCTCGGCCTGCTCGACGACCTCCTCGCGGTGCCGCTCGGCCTCCTGGCGGGTGCGCTGGAGGGTCTCCTCGGCCTGGCGGCGCAGCGTCGTCGCCCGCTCGATGGCCTCGGTGCGGACCTTCTCGCTGTCCGTCGTGGCCTTCTGGCGCAGCTCGTCCGCGTCCTGCCGGGTCTTCGCCAGCAGCTCCTCGGCGGTCTTGGCCGCCTCCTCGATCTGCTGGACGGCCTCCTTGCGGGCCTCCGCGCGGATCTTCTCGCCCTCGGCGACCGCCTCGGAGCGCAGCTGCTCGGCCTCGCCGCGCAGCCGGCGGGCTTCCTCCTGCAGCTCGACCGTCTTGGCGCGGTACTCCTTGGTGTCGTCCTTCGCCGCGCCCTTGAGCTGCTCGGCGATGTCGTGCGCCTCGGCGCGCAGCCGGTCCGCCTCGGCCTCGGCCTCCGTGCGGATCCGCTCGGCCTCCTCGGCGGCGGCCTTGGTGGTGTTCTGGGCGTCCTCCTGCGCCTTGTTGAGGACGTCCTCGGCGGTCTTGGCCGCCTTGGACAGCTGGGTCGCGCTCTCCTCGGCGGTGATCGTGCGGGCCTTCTCGGCGGCCTCGGCGACGATCTTCTCGGCCTCGGCGCGGGCGTCGGCGACGACCTGCTCGGCGTCCGACTTGGTGGTCTCGGCCTCCTTGGTGGCCTCGCTGACCAGGCGGGCGACCTGCTCCTTCGCCGTACGCATGCGCTGCTCGTTGGCCGACTCGGCGCTGGAGAGCGTCTTCTCGGCGGCCGTCTTGGCCTCGGCGACCAGCTTCTCGGCCTCGGACTGCGCCTTGCGCAGCGCCTCCTCGGCCTCCGCCATGCGCTGCTCGGCGGCCCGGCTGAGCTCGGTGGCCTGACGGCGGGCGGCGTCCGACTCGGTCGCGGTGGAGCTGCGCAGCTGCTCGGCGTGGTCGGTGGCCTCCTGGGCCTGCGTCGAGGCGGCGTTCAGCAGGCGCTCGGCGTCCGTGCGGGCGCGGCGCAGGATCTGCTCGGCCTCCGCGCGGGCCTCCTCGGCCGCACTCGTCAGGCGCTGGCGGGCCTCGCTGGTCAGGCGCTCGGCCTCGGCACGCGCGGCCGACATGGCCTGCTCGGCCTCGGCACGCGACTCGTCCAGGAGCCGGCGGGCCTGCGACTCGCTGCGGGCGCGCAGCTGCTCCGCCCACGCCACGTTCTCGTTGACGTGCGACTCGACGGTCTGGCGGCGCTCGGCCAGCTCCTGGTCGAGCTGCTGGCGGCGGGTCACCGCCTCCTGGTGCAGCTCGGCCTGCAGCCGGGCCGCGTTCTCCGCGTGCTCCTGCAGGATCCGCTGGGTCTGCGCGCGGGCCTGGCTGAGCTCCCGCTCGGCCTCCTGGCGCAGCTGGTCGGCCTGGACCTGGGCGTTGCGCAGCAACTGCTCGGCCTGATAGCCGATGTCACCGCCGTCGAAGGCCGGCCGGGACATGATGGTGCGCCGCGCCTCGTGCAACTTGGCGCGCAGCACCTCGACCTGGTAGCCGAGGTCCTCGGCGTGCTGGATCGCCTTTTCCCGCTCGGTCTTCAGCCGATCCATCTCGGCCTCGAACCGAGAGAGGTGGTCGACGTCAGCCGCCGGCTCTCGCTCCTGGCGTTCGTAGCCCCGCACTGCGCGGTCCCATCCGTCCCCTGGTCGCAAGTCTCTCCATACGGGCACCGTCCATCCGCCGAACGGGGCCCCCGGGGAATGGTGTCAGATCAACGGCGGAGCACGGGCTGTTGCCCCACCCTCGTCCCCCGAAACCCGGACCCCGGACGGTCCCCCCGTCAGGACGGAGGGGCCGGGTCACCCTGGAGTGAGCGGCGACCGCCCCCAACCCTACCGGCCCATATGTACGAGGGTCAGTGCTCAGGTGACTCAACAGGCGCCGAAGTGACCAGTTCTGTCAGTACGCCGTGGCAATCCTTCGGGTGCAGGAAAGTGATTCGTGACCCCATGGAGCCGCGCCGGGGCTCTTCGTACAGGACGCGTACGCCCTTGTCCTTGATGTCGGCGGCGTCGCCGTCCACGTCCGCCGTACCGAAAGCGATGTGGTGGACACCCTCGCCGTTCTTGTCGAGCCACTTCGCGACGGTGGAGTCCGGGCGCGTAGGCTCGAGAAGCTGCAGGTAGGAGGCGCCTCCGTCGGAGGTTTCGTTGATCTTGAGCATGGCCTCGCGGACGCCCTGCTCCTCGTTGACCTCGGAGTGGAACACCTCGAAGCCGTATGTGGCCCGGTAGAACTCGACGGTCTTGTCGAGATCGAAACAGGCGATTCCGATGTGGTCGATTCGCGTCAGCATGTTGTTCAGTGCAGCGCTCCCGAGGTGGTTACGCAACGTGCGCGCGATCACACCGACGGCCCGGTGACGGCACGGAGTGCCACTCAGTACATTCGAAGTAAACCCTCGTTCACTCCTCGGCAGTGCAGCCGGAAGGGGATCGCACCTCATGTCTGGAACGAACAGCACAACCTCGGTGATCGTCGCGGGCGCCCGTACGCCCATGGGACGGTTGCTGGGCTCGCTGAAGTCCTTCTCGGGAGCCGACCTCGGCGGCTTCGCGATCAAGGCCGCCCTCGACCGTGCGGGGATCGGCGGCGACCAGGTGCAGTACGTGATCATGGGCCAGGTGCTGCAGGCCGGCGCGGGCCAGATCCCGGCCCGCCAGGCAGCCGTGAAGGCCGGCATCCCGATGAACGTCCCGGCGCTCACCATCAACAAGGTGTGTCTGTCCGGCCTCGACGCCATCGCCCTCGCGGACCAGCTGATCCGCGCCGGCGAGTTCGACGTGATCGTCGCGGGCGGCCAGGAGTCCATGACCAACGCCCCGCACCTGCTGCCGAAGTCCCGCGAGGGCTTCAAGTACGGCGCGGTCGAGATGATCGACGCGATGGCGTACGACGGTCTGACCGACTCCTTCGAGGGCATCGCCATGGGCGAGTCGACGGAGAAGCACAACACCCGCCTCGGCATCCAGCGTCCCGAGCAGGACGAGATCGCCGCCCTGTCCCACCAGCGGGCCGCGGCCGCGCAGAAGAACGGCATCTTCGAGGCCGAGATCACCCCGGTCGAGATCCCGCAGCGCAAGGGCGAGCCGGTCGTCTTCAGCAAGGACGAGGGCATCCGCGCGGAGACCACGGCGGAGTCGCTGGGCAAGCTGCGTCCCGCCTTCTCGCGGGACGGCACGATCACGGCGGGTTCGGCGTCGCAGATCTCGGACGGCGCCGCCGCGGTCGTCGTCATGAGCAAGGCCAAGGCGCTGGAGCTCGGCCTGGACTGGATCGCCGAGATCGGCGCCCACGGCAATGTGGCGGGTCCGGACAACAGCCTCCAGTCCCAGCCCTCCAACGCCATCCTGCACGCCCTGAAGAAGGAGGGCCTGGAGGTCTCCGACCTCGACCTGATCGAGATCAACGAGGCCTTCGCCGCCGTCGCGGTGCAGTCAATGAAGGACCTCGGAGTGTCATCGGAAAAGGTGAACGTCAACGGCGGAGCCATCGCCCTGGGTCACCCGATCGGTATGTCGGGTGCGCGGCTCGTTCTGCACCTGGCCCTGGAGCTGAAGCGGCGGGGCGGCGGCGTGGGCGCGGCCGCGCTGTGCGGTGGCGGCGGCCAGGGTGACGCGCTGATCGTGCGGGTACCCAAGGCCTGAGTTCTCTTTGTAGGACCTCTCTGTGAACGGAGCTGTGATGCAGGACGTCTCCACCCTGGTGGCCCAGGCCAGGGAAGGCCGGCCGCGGGCCGTGGCCCGGCTGATCTCCCTGGTGGAGGGGGCGTCCCCGCAGCTGCGGGAGGTCATGGCGACGCTGGCCCCGCTGACGGGCAACGCGTACGTGGTGGGGTTGACGGGCTCACCGGGTGTCGGCAAGTCCACCTCGACCTCGGCGCTGGTGACGGCGTACCGAAAGCAGGGCAAGCGGGTCGGCGTCCTGGCCGTCGACCCGTCCTCGCCCTTCTCCGGCGGCGCCCTGCTCGGCGACCGCGTCCGGATGTCGGAGCACGCCTCCGACCCCGGCGTCTACATCCGCTCGATGGCGACGCGCGGCCACCTGGGCGGTTTGGCCTGGGCCGCCCCGCAGGCGATCCGCGTCCTGGACGCGGCGGGCTGCGACGTGATCCTGGTCGAGACGGTGGGTGTGGGCCAGTCGGAGGTGGAGATCGCCTCCCAGGCCGACACCTCGGTGGTGTTGCTGGCGCCGGGGATGGGCGACGGCATCCAGGCCGCGAAGGCGGGCATCCTGGAGATCGGCGACGTGTACGTCGTCAACAAGGCCGACCGCGACGGCGCCGACGCCACGGCCCGCGAGCTCAACCACATGCTGGGCCTCGGCGAGTCCCGCGGTCCCGGCGACTGGCGCCCCCCGATCGTCAAGACGGTCGCCGCACGCGCCGAGGGCGTCGACGAGGTCGTGGAAGCGCTGGAGAAGCACCGCGCCTGGATGGAGGAGCGCGGAGTCCTCACGGAACGCCGCCGCGCCCGCGCCGCCCGCGAGGTCGAGACCATCGCCGTCACCGCCCTGCGCGAACGCATCGCCGACCTGCACGGCGACCGCCGCCTCGGCGCACTGGCGGAGAAGATCGTCGCCGGCGAACTGGACCCGTACCGTGCGGCGGACGAGCTGGTGGCGGGTCTCACCCAGACCTGAGAGCCCTGCACCGCCCTGCTTTGCGCTCGGCGCGCTTGGCGAGGGCGGACGGCCCGCGGGTGCGGCCGGGGGTGGTGCGTGCGGGTGGCCGCGAGCGCGGGCTTGCATGCGTCGGGGTCCTTTCAGGTGTGCGGTCCCGGGTGGGCGTTGGCGGGTGGGGTGAGACCTGTTCGCGTGGCCGTACTCGGGTGGCCGTCTTGCGGGTGGGGGCAGTTCGTGCGGTTGGCTGCGGGCCGGCGGGGGTGTGGGTTGACGTCCCTTGCGAGGCTGCTGGCTGCAGGCGCGGGGCTCGTGGGGGCGTCAGCGTCCCTTCGGCCAGCTGGTCCCGAGCGCCGGCTTGCATGCGTCGCGGTCCCTTCAGACATGCGGCCCCGCGTGGGGGTTCGCCGGGGTTGGCCGAGGGGCGGCGGGGTAGGTCGGCGTCCGATGTGAGGCTGTCGGCTGCAGGTGTGGGGCTCGTCAGCGGGCTTCGGCTCGTCGGTCCCGCGCGGGCGGCACGCGGTTCGGTGGGGCACTTGCGCGGAGTTGGCTCGTGGGTGTGTGGGGCAGGCCGTCGCGCGTGGGGCTGGTGGATTCCGGAGTAGGGCTGGCAGGGCCTTCGGGGTAGTCGGCTTCCGGGCATTCTGCGTGGTCAACTTCCGCTTCCCGCTGCTAGGTTGAACCGCATGTATCTCCTCTTGGCATAGGGCACGCCTTGCCCGCGCGCGGTGGACGGCCGGTCGGTCGTGACCGGCGCGGCGATCAGGTGTCCCCTTTTTCGCCTCGAGTCGAGGAACTTCCGTGTCTTCCACGTCTGTCGTGCGGCCTTCGTATGCCGCCGTTCTGCGGATCCCGTACGCCCGCAACACCTTCGCCGCCGCCCTGCTCGGCAGGCTGTCGTACGGCGTCGTCCCGCTGGCCGTGATGCTCGCCGTGACCCGGGCCTCCGGGTCGTACGCGGTGGCGGGCGTCGTGATGGCGCTGTTCTCGGGGACCAGCGTCTTTCTGTCGCCCGCGAGGGCGGCCCTGATCGATCGGTTCGGGCCGCGCCGGGCGCTCGTGCCGATGGTCGCGGCCTATACCGCGCTGCTCGGGCTGTTGACGGTGATCGTCTGGCGGCCGGGGGTCGCCTCGCCGCTCGTGCTGGGCGCCGTGACCGCCGCCGCGGGCGCCTGCACTCCGCCGCTGGGGCCCACCATGCGGGCCGTGTGGGGCAGGATCGCCGGCGACCGGGCGTTGGTGCAGCGCGCCTACAGCCTGGACGCCGTCGCAGAGGAACTGCTCTTCGTCTCGGGGCCGTTGCTGGTCGGCGTGCTCGTCGGGTTCGCTCCGCCCGCGCTCGGGATCGCCGTCGGGGCGGTGCTGATCGCGGCGGGCACCGCGGGGTTCGTGTCGTCGCCCGTGGTGCGGGACCTGACGCCCGGCGCCGGGGAGGCCAAGCCGCGCGGCAGGAGTCGGCGTCGGGTGCTGCGCGGGCTCGGGCGGCCCGTGATCGCCGCCGCGGGCGTCGGGCTCGCGCTGGGCGCCGTCGAGCTGCTGGTCGTGGCGTTCACCGAAGGGCGCGGCCACGGCAGTGACAGCGTGGCCTGGGTGCTGGCCGCCCTGTCGGCCGGAAGCGCCGTCGGCGGGCTCGCCAACGGGGCCGTCGCGTGGCGTATTTCGGCAGGGCTGCGGCTCCCGTTGCTGGCCGCAGGGCTGGGGCTGGCCCTGCTCGGCGCGGGGTTGGCCCCGGGCCTCGGCACGCTCGCGTCGGCCATGGCGGTCGCCGGGCTCTTCGTGGCCCCGGCCATCACCACCGCGTACCTCATCGCCGACGAGGCCGCCGCGCCCGAGGCCCGGGTCCAGGCCGGGGCCTGGGTGAACACGGCCGTCAACGCCGGGGGTACGGCGGGCACCGCGGTCGCCGGGGTGCTGGTCGGACGGCTGTCGACGGGGTGGTGTTTCGCCGTGACCGGCGCGGTGGCGCTGCTCGCGGCCGTGGCAGTGGCGAGGGGCGCCACCCGTGACGGGGGCGCCCCTGAGGAAGCGGAGGAGATGCGGGACGGGGGTGCCGTCCAGGAGGCCTGAGGTCAGGCGTCGTCACCGTCGCGGTCGTCCTGGTCGTCGTCGTGGTCCTGGGTGACCTTGCCCGTCTTGAGGTCGACCTTCCACTCGCCCTTCGTGGTCTCCACGCTCCAGGCCGCCGGACCGTCGTCGTCCAGGTCGACGTCGGTGACGGTGCCCTTCGCCGCCGCGGCCTGGGCGGCCTCGCGGGCGTCCACGCCCGCGCCCTTCAGCGCGGCGAGGTCCTCGCGGCCGTCGTTGTCGTCGTCGGCGTCGCGCTGGGCGCCGAGGACCTTGCCGGTGCTCGGGGAGACCGAGACGGTGTACTCGGTGCCGTCGGACTTCACGACGTCCACGTCCCAGGCGTCCTTGCCGTCGTCGTCCAGGTCGGCGGCGACGGCCGTGCCCGGTGTGTGCTTCAGCGCGGCCGCGATCGCGTCGGCGGCGGTGACCTTGGAGGCGGCGGCTGCCGAACGGGCCTCGGTGGCGTCGTCGTCGGTGGCGTCGTCCGCGTCATCCCGGTCGTCGGCGACCCGGACGTTCGACTGCTGCTGCGTGGGCGCGCTGTCGTCGTCACCGGACGCGTAGGCCGCGACGGTGCCGCCTCCGATCAGTGCCGCGGCGGCGACGGTGGCGATGACGATGTTGCGCTTCATGGGGTTCCCTCCCGGGTCGTTGCGGTTCACAGCGTTCCGTGCGGCTTCGTGCCGCTTCGTGTCGCTTCGTGTCGCTTCGTTTCGACGGGAACCAATCTGCCGAAGCGACGCTGAGAGGAACCTGAAGCCCCCTGAAGAGATCTTCAGCTCCGCTTTGCCAGTCTTTACGCATGCGCCTGTTGATCGTGGAGGACGAGAAGCGGCTGGCCCTGTCGCTCGCCAAGGGCCTGACGGCCGAGGGGTACGCCGTGGACGTCGTCCACGACGGCCGGGAAGGGCTCTACCGGGCCTCGGAGGGGTCGTACGACCTCGTGATCCTCGACATCATGCTGCCCGGCATGAACGGCTACCGCGTCTGCGCCGCCCTGCGTGCCGCCGGTCACGACGTGCCGATCCTGATGCTCACCGCCAAGGACGGCGAGTACGACGAGGCCGAGGGGCTGGACACCGGCGCCGACGACTACCTCACCAAGCCGTTCTCGTACGTCGTCCTCGTCGCCCGCGTCAAGGCGCTGCTGCGGCGCGGGGGACAGGGCGCCGGGGCCTCTCCCGTGCACGTCCACGGTGACCTCAAGGTCGACACCGCCGCCCGCCGTGTCTTCCTCGGCGACGACGAAGTGACCCTCACCGCCAAGGAGTTCGCGGTCCTGGAGCAACTCGTGGTGCGGGCCGGGGAGGTGGTGTCCAAGGCGGAGATCCTGGAGCACGTCTGGGACTTCGCGTACGAGGGCGATCCGAACATCGTCGAGGTGTACGTCAGCACCCTGCGGCGCAAGCTGCGCGCCGGGCTCATCCGGACGGTGAGGGGCGCCGGTTACCGGCTGGAGAGAGTGGAGGCCGCGCGATGAGAGGCCGCCTCTTCGGCTCCGTCCGGTCCCGGGCGACGCTGGCCGCCACCCTCGTGGTCGCCGTGGCGCTGGTCGCGGCCGGGACCGCCGTACTGCTGTCGCTCCGGTCCAACCTGGTCGGACAGGCCGGCACGGAGGCGGAACACACCGCACGGGCTGTCGCCACCGACATCGCGATCAAGAGGCCTGACCAACCGCTGTCGGTGGACAAGGACGAACCCGTCCAGATCGTCGACGAGAACAACAACTTGCTCGCGGCCAGCGAGGACTTGGAGCGGATCAGCGGCACGGGCACCGACGCGGTGCGGCCACAGCCGCAGACCTCGCCCGGTGGGGCCGGCAGCGGTGAGGACTCCGACGACGACGCGGACGACGACTCCGCCCTGGAGCCGGGCGAGATCAGCGACCACACCACCTTCACCAGCGGCACCGCCACACTCGACGGCGAGAGCGACGACTACCGCTTCGCCAAGGTCCACGTCGAGGTCGAGGGCAGGGGCACGCTCACCGTGTACGCGGGCGCCCCGCTCTCCGCCGAACAGGGCGCCGTCAGGACGGCGCTGACCGTCATGCTGATCGGCTTCCCGCTGCTGCTCGGTGTCGTCGCGGCCGTCACCTGGCTGGTCACCCGGCGCGCCCTGCGCCCGGTCGAGGGCATCCGCAGCGAGATGGCCGCGATCACCGCCTCCGAGGACCTCGCGCGCCGCGTACCGGTGCCGGACACGCACGACGAGGTCGCCCACCTCGCGCTGACCACGAACGAGACGCTGGCGGCCCTGCAGACCTCGGTGGAACGTCAGCGCCGCTTCGTCGCCGACGCCTCGCACGAGCTGCGCAGCCCGATCGCGTCCCTGCGCACCCAACTCGAAGTGGGTGCCGCACACCCCGAGTTGCTGGACCTCGACGGCGCCGTGGAGGACACCGTACGACTGCAGGGCCTGGCCGCCGACCTGCTGCTGCTGGCCCGCCTGGACGCGGGGGAGCGGCCCGGTGAGACGCGGTTCGACCTCGGCGCGCTGGCCCGCGAGGAGGCCGAGGGGCGGGCCGGTGTGACGGTTCAGGCGCAGGTCGTGGAGGTGGCCGGGTCGCGGGGGCAGGTGGGGCGGGTGCTCACCAACCTGCTGGACAACGCCCAGCGGCACGCCCGCTCGGCGGTCACTGTGACCGTCCGGCGGGAGGAGAAGCGGGAGGAGAAGGGGGAGGGCGCCTGGGCCGTCGTGGCCGTCGCGGACGACGGGGACGGGGTGGCCGAGGCGGACCGGGAGCGGATCTTCGAGCGGTTCGTACGGCTCGACGAGGCCCGCAGCCGCGACGACGGTGGCGCCGGGCTGGGCCTGGCCATCGCCCGCGACGTGGCCGTACGGCACGGTGGCACGCTCGGCGTGGGCCGGGCGCCGGCGGGCGGAGCCCTGTTCGAACTCCGCCTGCCGCAGGCTCAGTAGGTACCGAGCGGGTCCGCCCGGGTCACGGGCGTCCCCGCTGACCGCGCAGGTGCTCCGCGATCGGCTTGAGGGCCTTGTCGAGCTCCGTCAGGGACTCGGGGGGCAGCAGATCGATGAAGTGCCTGCGCACGGACGCCACATGGTGCGGCGCGACCTTCTTCATCGTCTCCATGCCGTGCTCGGTGAGCACGGCGTAGAGCCCGCGGCGGTCGGACTCGCAGTTCTCCCGCCGGACCAGGTTCGCGTTCTCCATCCGGGTGATCTGGTGGGAGAGGCGGCTCTTGGACTGGAGGGTGGCCGACGCGAGGTCGCTCATCCGCATCCGGACGTCCTCCGACTCGGAGAGATTCACCAGGATCTCGTAGTCGTTCATTGTCAGGCCGAACGGCTGCAGGTCCCTTTCGAGCTGGTAGGTCAACAGCCTGTTGACCTCCAGGTGGGTGCGCCAGGCGCACTGCTCCGCATCGGTCAGCCAGCGGGTGGCCGTCTCGGTCTCCATAAATGAAGTCTACCTAAAATGTTGAAAGGCGAACTAGTGAGGGTTTTCTGTGACACATCTGTGTGCGCACACGTTCGATGTCACACTCCGCAGACTACCGCTCACAGCCCGAAGCGACGCTGGAGGTCTCCCAGCTGTCCGGGAAGGCGCGGTGTCCCGGCCGTTTGTGAAGGGCCTGTGTGGGGCCCGCCGGTACCGGGTACTCCGGGCTCCGGCGGAACGGCCCCCGTGGCCTGCTCGGCCATGAGGGTCTCGGTCGACTGGAGCAGGACCGTGCCGGCTCCGACGAACTCGAACTGATGCTCCTCTCCGGAGGCCCCGCCGAGGCCTGTCAGTGCACGTAGACCGCCCATCACGCCGGTCATGTAGCCATGGTCGTAGTGGTGGCACGGCGACGGGCAGTCGGCCCAGCCGACGAGTGCCTGCGGGTCCACCCGGATCGGGGGTTCCATGAACACCACTGGACCGTTAGATGCGGCCACGAACTTTCCGGTTCCGATGAGCGTCAGAAAACCCGGCACGATCGATTGCTTGAGCGCGAGACTTGGCTGAAAAGCGAGCAGGTTGCCCGAGCGAATGGTCAGGTTGCCGTCTTCGAGGTCGTACGAGTTCACGTCGAAGGCCCGGTCGGCCAGCAGCATCTTGCCCGAGCCCTCCGCCACGACCCAGTCGCTCGCGTGCAGAGGCGAATGAAAGGACGTACGGACAAGTCGGTCGAGTCGGCCGTGCCCGACGCCGTTGAAGTCGATCGAGCCGTAGTAGGCGATCATCTTCCCCTTCTGCAGGAACCACTGGCTCCCTTTGAGCTCCACGCAGAAGGTGTAGGCGTTGACGTTGTCGTCCGAGGGCAGCGTCGCCGGGTCGAAGACCGTGGGGCCGGCGGGGGTGCCGTAGCCGCCGGGGGTTCCGTAGGGGCTCACAACTTCTCCTCCGACGCCTGGACGTACACCGCACCGCTGCCGCTGAGCTCCAGCTGGAAGGCCTCGCCGGAGCCGCGGCCCACCATGTCGCGCCAGCCGAGCGCGGTGGACAGCTTGTTGCGTACGTCGCCGTGGTGGGCGACGTAGGCCTGGGGGTCGACGTGGACGGGCCGCTGCGGGGTGATCGGGATCTCGAAGACGCCGCCGTGCGCCATGACCGCCACGGCCCCGTGCCCCTTGAGGGTCGTGGTGAACAGCCCCTGCCCGCTGATCTGTCCCCGGACCATGCCCATGACGCCGCCCTGCGAGCCGAGGAACATGGTGCCCTGCTGGAGGGTGCCCTCGAAGGCGAGGAGGCGGTCGGCCTCGACGCACAGGGTGTCGCCGGAGAGGTTGATCACCTGGACGTGGTGGCCGCCGTGCCCGAAGAGGACGGTGCCGCTGCCCTCGACGGTCATCAGCGGGGTGTCCTCGTTCGCCACCCGGCGCCCGATCATCGACATGATGCCGCCCTGGCCACCGGCCGTGTTGGGGGTGAAGGACACCTCGCCCTTGTAGGCGAGCATCGCGCCGCGCTGGCTGAACAGCCGCTGACCGGGCAGGACGGTCGCCTCGATCATCTTGGAGTTGATCTCGCGGAAGGTCATCTCACACGTCCCCCGCGATCGTGTTCCGCTCGCTCGGCTGTACGTACACCAGCCCGTCCCCCTCGAACCGGATCTGGAAGGCCTCGCCGCCGCCTTCGCCCATGAGCGTGCGGAAGGTCACACCGGACTGGAAGGACTGCCGCAGATTCCCCTGGTGGGCCACATAGGCCCCCGGGTCGACGGTCAGCGGGTACTGCGAGCTGACCCGCAGCACGACCGCCGGCCCGTGCGACATGATCGCCGCCTGTCCGTGCCCCTCGACGGTGGTCGTGAACAGCCCATTGCCCTGCGAGGCGCCGCGCAGCCCCGTGAAGGACGTGCCGGTCCGCAGCCCCGCGTCGGTCGCGAGCAGGTTGCTCGACTCGACGTAGAGCTTGTCGCCCTGGAGGTTCACGAGGTTGATCTCGGAGGCCCGGTCCGCGAACCAGCACGTCCCCTGCCCCTTCACCTCCATCACCGTCATCTGCTCACCGGTGAGCCGCCGGGTCACCATCCCCCGGATGCCCTCACCGCCACCGCTCATCTTCTTGAAGGCCATCTGCCCGTCGTACGCGACCATCGAGCCGTTCTTCGCCTTGACGGCATCCCCGGTCATGTCGACGGCGAGCACCTTGCTGCCCTGAAGTCGGAACATCGCCACGCAGCGAAAGGTAGCCCGCGGTGACTGCCGCCAACAGGTCCTGGAGGTGGACATCACCCCTGACGGCACCCCGAGCCGAACCCTCTCCCGGCGTTTGCCACAATGGGTGAGCGTTTGTGCTTGCGTTCACAAGCTGATGCCGACCGTCGTCTCTCCCACCGAACCCCACCGAAGGTGACCCGTGGACATCAAGACCGCCACCGCCCTCCGCCGCCTCCGCCTCGTCTCGGCCCCCGAGGCGGTGTCGTTCCTGCTCCTGCTCGTCTGCTCGGTGCTGAAGCGGACCACCGACTTCAACGCGGTGCCCGTGATGGGCGCGGTCCACGGCATTCTGTTCATCCTGTACGTGATCTTCTGGGCGGACGCCTGGAACCGCACCAAGTGGTCCTTCAAGACCGCGGCGCTCTACTTCGTCCTCTCCGTCCTGCCGACCGGCGGCTTCTTCGCCGACCGCAAGCTGCGGCGTGAGGCCGAGGACGCCGTCATCGCCGCCCGCGCCCGCCAGGAAGGAAAGGTCAACGCATGATCGTCGCCTTCTCCGTGACGCCGCTCGGCGTCGGCGAGGACGTGGGGGAGTACGTCGCCGACGCCGTCCGCGTGGTGCGTGAGTCGGGTCTGCCCAACCGCACCGACGCGATGTTCACCTCCGTCGAGGGTGAGTGGGACGAGGTCATGGACGTCGTCAAGCGCGCCGTGGCCGCCGTCGAGGCACGGGCACCGCGGGTGTCGCTGGTCCTCAAGGCGGACATCAGGCCCGGCGTGACGGACGGTCTCACCTCGAAGGTGGAGACCGTGGAGCGGCACCTCGCCGAATAGGCAGCGGCGCTCCGCGGCATCGAGAGGTGGGGGCAGTACGTCGATGCCGCGGAGCGCTGTCGTGCCCAAGTCCGAGTGACGCACGGGCAGCGCGTGCGCGGGGTGCGCCCCCCCGGTCGCCCCGATTCCCGCTCGGCGCACGCTTTCACGGCCCGATCCCCCCGAAGTTCCGCGCGCCGACAGCCCCCCCTTCCACCGCAGACGGAACCCGTCCGCCCTCAACCCGCGCTCCGAGCACGGCACATGCCGTACCCCGAGGACGCCGCCCGGCCGAACGCCGGGCTCCGGCCGGAGCGGCGCCCACCCGCGCCCGCCCGAACAGCGCATCGGCGCCCGCCTCTTCGGGTTCGCCCCGGCACCCGCCTGACGCGGTGTCGGCAGTCGGCGGGCGCGCCTTCGCGGGCAGTTCCCTCAATTGGCCCGCGCGGCTCGCGGACCCCGTGGCCCTGACCCACGATGAAGCTCAGGGCCGAAACCCGCGTTCGCGCAGGTGAACAGGGACGGCCGCCGCTTGCTCCCGCGAAGGAAGGGTCCGCCGGATGACCACTTCGCCCTATACATCCCAGTCGGCATTCGACGGTTCCAGGATGCGCGTCATCCTGCTCGTCGATCTCCACGAAGGCGCCCAGCAAGAGTTCCTCGACGCGTACGAGCACATGCGTGAGCGAGTCGCGTCGGTTCCCGGTCACCTCGGTGACCAGTTGTGCCAGTCCCTGGAGAACCCGTCCCAGTGGGTCATCACGAGCGAATGGGCCACCGCCCCGCCGTACCTCGCCTGGGTGAACAGTGAAGAGCATCTCGAGACGGTCAGGCCCCTGCAGAGCTGCGTCCGTGAGCTGCGGTCGATGCGTTACGGCGTCGTCCGTGAGACCGGCCGGGCCCGCCCGGACGCCGGCGGACTCCAGACGGCCGTACGGGTGGGCGACGGTGTGACACGCCACGCCCTGACCTTCACCGTCAAGCCCGGCTCCGAGTCCAAGGTCCACGAGATCCTGGCCGGCTACGCGCCGCCCCAGGCCCGCGTCGACGACTCCACGCGGCTGCGCCGCACCACCCTGTTCATGCACGGCAACCGGGTCGTGCGCACCGTCGAGGTGGAGGGCGACCTGATGGCGGCGCTGCGCCACGTCTCGCGCCAGCCCGAGGTACGGGCCGTCGAGGAGGCCCTCAATCCGCATCTGGAGCAGCACCGGGACCTGTCCGACCCCGAGTCCGCGCGGGCCTTCTTCGCCCGCGCCGCCATGCCGGCCGTCCACCACGTGGCACGCGGCGGACCGGATCCGGACGGCCTCACGCGGCACGCCCTGTACTACCCGGCCCGCGCGGGCTGCGGTATGGCGCTGGCCCGGCTGCTCTCCCAACAGGACGAGACCGCGGCCGCCGACCCGGCCGGCCCCGTGCACCGCAGCACCGTCTTCCAGCGGGAGGACATCGTCGTCCGCCTCATCGACGTACGCGGTGACCCCGAGACCGATCCGGTCGGGGCGCTCGGCATCCACGGCCCGCGCAAGGCCGCCGTACTGGCCCGGCTGCTCGACGGTGGCGCACTCGGCGTGGCGGGACCGCCCACGGGTGAGCGGGAGGCGACCCGCCTTCTGGCGCACGCCGACATGGCGCTGATCACCGACCGCAGGGCTGCGCAGTCCTGACGGCACAGCGCAGGGACCAACACCCCACCGAACGACCTGGAGACAGACCATGGAGAAGATGCGCCCGCGCGTCGTGGACGTGAACGAGATCGAGCCCAACCGCAAGCGTGGTGGCGACCTGCGCACCCTGCTCACCCCTGTCACGGTGGGCGCCACGAGCGGCTTCATGGGCCTCGCCATCATGCGGCCCGGCGAACGCATCAGCGAGCACTACCACCCGTACTC
Organism: Streptomyces cyaneus; assembly: GCF_004028635.1. Classification (GTDB taxonomy): domain Bacteria; phylum Actinomycetota; class Actinomycetes; order Streptomycetales; family Streptomycetaceae; genus Streptomyces; species Streptomyces cyaneus. The sequence continues at coordinate 365,049 of NZ_RQJW01000009.1, forward strand.
CGAGGAGTTCGTGTACGTCGTCGAGGGCAGGCTGGAGGTCGACCTGGATGGCGAAACGTTTCCTCTCCGTGCCGACCAGGGCCTCATGATCCCCATCGACATGCGGCACCGCTTCCGCAACGTCGGTGACGAGGAAGCCCGGATGGTCTTCCATCTGAGCCCGCTGGCCCCGAAGCCGAGCCTCGGCCACGTCGACACGGAGGCTCCGGAGATCAGCGACGACATCAAGCCGTACCCGCTCGTCCAGGAGGAGAGCGGGCGGCCCGAACGGCGCGGGGTCCTGTCGTGACCCGGCGGGTGGCGGTGACCGGCATAGGCGTGGTCGCTCCGGGAGGCATAGGGGTGCCCGCGTTCTGGGACCTCCTCTCGGGCGGCCGTACCGCGACACGAGGCATCACCCTGTTCGACCCCGAGGGGCTGCGGTCCCGGATAGCCGCCGAGTGCGACTTCGACCCGCTCGCCCACGGACTCGAACCCGAGCTGGTCGAACGCGCCGACCGGTACATACAGTTCGCCGTCGTCGCCGCGACGGAGGCCGTGACCGACAGCGGCGTCGACCTCGCCGCGGAGGACCCCTGGCGCGTGGCCGTGTCCCTGGGCAGCGCGGTGGGCGGCACGACCCGGCTGGAGCAGGACTACGTCCTGGTCAGCGAAGGCGGGCAGCGCTGGGACGTCGACCACCGCGCCGCGAACCCTTACCTGCACCGCGCCTTCTCGCCCAGCACGCTGGCGTCGGACGTCGCGGAGCGGTTCGGCGCCCAGGGGCCGGTGCAGACTGTCTCCACCGGCTGCACCTCCGGCCTCGACGCGGTGGGCTACGCCTTCCACACCATCGAGGAGGGCCGCGCCGACATCTGCATCGCCGGGGCGTCGGACTCGCCGATCTCCCCGATCACCATGGCGTGCTTCGACGCCATCAAGGCCACCTCGCCCAACAACGACGACCCCGAACACGCCTCCCGGCCCTTCGACGCCCACCGCGACGGATTCGTCATGGGCGAGGGCGCCGCCGTCCTCGTACTGGAGGAACTGGAGCACGCCCGTGCGCGCGGCGCGCACGTGTACTGCGAGATAGCCGGCTACGCCACCTTCGGCAACGCCTACCACATGACCGGGCTGACCAGTGAGGGACTGGAGATGGCCCGGGCCATCGACGCCGCGCTCGACCACGCGCGCGTGGACCCCTCCGACATCGACTACGTCAACGCCCACGGCTCCGGCACCCGCCAGAACGACCGTCACGAGACCGCCGCGGTCAAGAAGTCCCTCGGCTCCCACGCCTACGACACACCCATGAGCTCGATCAAGTCCATGGTGGGCCACTCGCTCGGGGCGATCGGCGCGATCGAGGTCGTCGCCTGTGTACTCGCCCTGGCCCGGCAGGTGGTGCCGCCCACGGCGAACTACGAGACCCCGGACCCCGAGTGCGACCTGGACTACGTACCGCGCACCGCACGCCCGCGCAGGCTCGACAACGTGCTCTCCGTGGGCAGCGGCTTCGGCGGTTTCCAGTCCGCGGTGCTCCTGACGGGGCCGGGTGGGAGGACGAAATGAGTGATAGTGGTATACGCCCCCGGCACACCGCCGTCACGGGGATCGGTGTGGTCGCGCCCAACGGCCTGCACGCGGACACCTACTGGAAGTCCGTCAAGGAAGGCGCGAGCGTACTCGACCGGATAACCCGGGAGGGCTGCGAGCACCTCCCGCTCCGCGTCGCCGGTGAGGTCCGCGGATTCGACCCGTCGGCGCTCATCGAGGAGACCTTCCTCGTCCAGACCGACAAGTTCACCCACTTCGCCCTGGCTGCCGCCGACGCCGCCCTGCAGGACGCGGGGCTGAGCAGCACCGCCGCCGACTCCCCGTACTCCGTCGGCGTGGTCACCGCGGCCGGCTCCGGCGGCGGCGAATTCGGTCAGCGGGAACTGCAGAAGCTGTGGGGGAAGGGATCCCGGTTCGTCGGGCCCTACCAGTCCATCGCCTGGTTCTACGCGGCCAGCACCGGCCAGATATCCATCCGCAAGGGCTTCAAGGGCCCCTGTGGGGTGGTGGCCAGCGACGAGGCCGGCGGCCTGGACGCCGTCGCGCACGCCTCCCACGCCGTGCAGCGGGGAACGGACGTGGTCGTGGTCGGGGCGGCCGAGGCGCCGCTCGCCCCCTACTCGGGGGTCTGCCAGCTCGGATACCCCGAGCTCAGCACCGTCGAGGACCCGGCGCGCGCCTACCGTCCCTTCACCTCGGCGGCCTGCGGCTTCGTGCCCGCGGAGGGCGGTGCCGTGCTGATCGTGGAGGACCTGGAGCGGGCCCAGCGCCGTGCCGCGACCGTCCGGGCCACCGTGGCGGGGCACTCCGCCACCTTCACCGGCGCCTCGCACTGGGAACAGTCACGGGAGGGGCTCGCGCACGCCATCCGCGGTGCCCTCGACGAGGCCGGCTGCGCACCGGAGGAGATCGACGTGGTCTTCGCCGACGCGCTGGGCGTCCCGGAGGCGGACCGCGCCGAGGCCCTCGCCCTCGCCGACGCCCTCGGCCCGCACGGCACCCGGGTGCCCGTCACGGCCCCCAAGACCGGCATCGGGCGGTCCTACTGCGGGGCACCCCTGCTGGACATCGCGGCCGCGGTGCAGGCCATGGAGCACGGGCAGATACCGCCGACCCCGAACGTCTTCGACGTCTGCCACGACATCGACCTGGTGACCGCCACGGCGCGCCCGGCCGAGCTCCGCACGGCCCTGATCCTCAGCCGGGGACTCATGGGCTCCAACTCGGCGCTCGTGCTGCGTGGCGCTCCGCTGGAAGGGCGGTGATCGACCGCGGGCCGGTGGGGGCTGGTCGCGCCCACGCGGCAGAGCCGCATATCGACAGGGCCCCGCGCCCCTGAAGGGGCGCGGTACCGCACCGGACTTCACCAGGGCCGCTCAGAACCCTCCGCACCCGCACGACAAGGAGAACGCGTATGACCACCGAAGTCACCCAACTGACCGTCGGGGAACTGGCCACGCTGATGAAGCAGGCCGCCGGCGTGACCGTCGACCCGCAAGACCTCGAGAGCCGGGCGGACGCCCCCTTCGCCGAGTTCGGGCTGGACTCGCTCGGCCTCCTCGGCATCGTGGGCGAGCTGGAGAACCGGCACGGCCGGGCGCTCCCCACCGACGCGGAGCGCTGCAAGAGCCCCCGCGCCTTCCTCGACCTCGTCAACGGCGCACTCGCGACGGGAGCCTGAAGTGGCCGGACACACGGAGAACGAGATCACCATCGCCGCACCCGTCGACCTCGTCTGGGACATGACGAACGACCTGGACAGATGGCCCAAGCTGTTCAGCGAGTACGCGTCCTGCGAGGTGCTGTCCCGCGAGGGCGACAAGGTGACCTTCCGCCTGACCATGCACCCCGACGAGAACGGCAAGGTGTGGAGCTGGGTCTCGGAACGGGTCGCCGACCGAGAGAAGCTCATCGTCCGGGCCCGCAGGGTCGAGACCGGCCCGTTCGAGTACATGAACATCGTCTGGGAGTACGAGGAGACCCCCGACGGCACCCGGATGCATTGGACGCAGGACTTCGCCATGAAGCCCGACGCCCCGGTCGACGACGCCGGGATGACCGACATCATCAACCGCAACTCGCCCATCCAGATGGCCCTCATCCGCGACCGCATCGAGGAGGTCTCATGCACCACGCCCTGATCGTCGCCAGGATGGCCCCGCAGTCGGCCCCGGACATCGCCGACGTCTTCGCGGACTCCGACCGCGGCGAACTCCCGCACCTCGTCGGGGTGACCCAGCGCTCCCTGTTCCAGTTCGGCGATGTGTACATGCACTTCATCGAAGCCGAGCAGGACCCCGGACCAGCCATCGCGAAGGTGGCCGGGCACCCCGAGTTCGTCGACATCAGCAGGCGGCTGGAAGCGTTCGTCAGCCCGTACGACCCGCAGACCTGGCGGAGTCCGAAGGACGCGATGGCGCGGCGCTTCTACCACTGGAAAAGGCACTGAGCAGAGGAACAGAGCAGAGGCACTGAACGAAGACTGAACGAAGAACGCCGCCGCCCGCGCTGAACCAAGCGCGGGCGGCGGCCTTCGGGCAGTGGCTTTCTCGTGCAGCCGGTCACCGACGCGCGAGCGCCGGCATCAGCCGCAGGGCGTTCTCCCGGTTGATGCCCTCGAGTTGCTCCGCCGAGAGGAACGGGTCGCTGTCCAGCGCGGGCGTCACGCTGTCGGCGATGACATGCGCGGGGGTGGGCGGCCAGTCCGTGCCGAAGAGAATGCGGTCGGGGTCCACCGTCGTCAGCAGGGTGGGCGTGGCCGAGGGGGACATGGGGCCCGCCGTGTCGAAGTAGAACCGGTGCAGGTAGTCACGGACCCGGCCGGGCTCGACGGCGGGGGTGATGCGCCCGCCGAAGAGTTCGAGCCGGGTGGCCATGTAGGGGAGGAAGCCTCCCCCGTGCGGCAGGATGAAGCTGAGGTTCGGATAGCGGTCCAGGGTGCCGTTCCTGATGAGGTTGATGGCCGCACGCGTGGTGTCCATGAGGAAGTCGCACACGAAGGGCGGCATGCCCGGCAGTCCCGCACCGCCGTCCTTCCCGGCCGGTACGTCCATGGGGTGCGTGCTGATGACCGCGGACCGGTCGTTCAGCTCCTGCAGGAGGCGGTCGTGCGACTCGTCCCCGAGTACCGCGCCTTCCACGCTCGTCCGCGTGCTCACCCCGATGGCTCCGAGCTCGTCGAGGCCGTAGCGCACGCTCCACGAGGAGAGCTCCAGGTCGTCGAGGAACACGGGAGTGAAGAACGCGAAGCGCGCGGGGTGGCTCGCCACGACGTCGGCCGCCGCCCGCAGGGCGACGCGCGCGCTCTCCTGGCGCTCGGCACGCTCACGGAGCCGGCCCAGCATCGCGACGGTCATGACGGACGTGCCGATGCCGTTCTTGTCCATGACCTCCAGTGCCGTGTCCAGGTCCCAGCGTGTCCACCAGGGCAGCTTCTCGCGGTTGACCACCCCTCGTTCCTCCGCCCAGTCCAGCCAGGCGGGAGCAGTGAAGTGGTGGTGGACGTCGACGCGTCCGGAAAGGGCCATAACAACGTCCTCGGTGTGGGTGGTTCAGCGGGGGTCGGGCAGGGCAGGGGGGCGGCGGAGCGTCAGCCGCGGCAGAGCACGGACTGCAGCACCTTCGTCAGCACGCGATCGGCGTCCGGCATCGCCGCGTCCGCTCGCCAGGCGACGAAACCGTCGGGGCGTACGAGTACGGCACCGTCCTCGGCCGTGCCGTGCAGCTCCGCCCAGTCGGCGTCCGGTTCGGGGGTGAGGTCGTGGTCGGGTCCCGTGCCCACGAGATACGCCTCGACCGGGACGCCCAGGCTCAGGGAGGCCTTCTCCACAGCGGTCCGCCACTTCTGCCCCCCGGACCCGGCGAGCAGCACGAAGGAACGCTCGTACAGGTCGAGCGTGGAGATCCTGCCGCGCCCTGTCATCACCCACATATGGGGCGCACGGCTCCCCGGCTCGCCGCCCAGCTGGAAGGCGTCGGGGACGATCGGCCGTTGCGCGGGGGCGTCCACCACCGCCGGGGACTCGTACCGGTAGCACAGGGCGACGGTCATCAGGTCCCCCGGGTCGTTGTTGCGTCCGGCGGCGGGACTGAATCCCGGGTGCTCCTCGTCGGCTGCCTGGACGCACGCCCGGGTGCCGGTCGCGAGGGCGACGGGCCGTCGTTCACGCTCGTAGGTGTCGAGCAACTCCATGCCCGCCCAACCGCGGAGCACCGAGGCCAGTTTCCAGGCGAGGTTGTGGGCGTCCTGGATTCCGGTGTTGGAGCCGAACGCCCCGGTGGGCGGCATCTCATGGACCGCGTCGCCGGCCAGGAAGACCCGGCCCTCGCCGTAGCTGTCCGCGACCCGCTTCGACGCGTGCCAGGGCGCCCGCCCCGTGATCTCGACGTCGATGTCCTGGACGCCGACGGCGGCGCGGATGTGCGCCGTCAGCCTCTCGTCGGTGAAGTCCTCCAGCTCTTCGCCCCGGTCGGGATACCAGGGAACGTGGATCACCCACCGCTCCTCGTTGTCCACCGGCAGCAGCGCACCTTCGCCCTGGGGGTCGGTGACGTAGCAGACGACGAATCGTTTCTCTCCGACGTACTCCTTGAGCGTCCTGCTACGGAACGTGACGCTGACGTTGTGGAACAGCTCGCCCGGCCCCGACTGGCCGATCCCCAGCTGGTTGCGGATGGGGCTCCTCGGGCCGTCGGCGGCCACCAGGAAGTCGGCGTTCACCGTGTAGGTCTCACCGGACTCCCGGTGCCGGATCCGGGCCTGGACGCCCTCGCCGTGCTGGGTGAAGGAGAGCATCTCCGAGTTGAAGCGGATGTCGGCACCCTGCTCGGTGGCGTAGCTCAGCAGGACCGGTTCGAGATCGTTCTGGCTGCACAGGCACCAGTCCGAGGAGCTGACCCGGGAGACGTCCATGCCGCCGGAGATGTCCCCGACGATCCAGCGGCGCTGCTGCCCGGTGAGGGTGTCCACCTGGAGAATGCCGTCGTTTCCGGCGAGGGTGCGGGCCGCCTCCCGGATACGTGACTCCAGGCCGGCCGTCCGGTAGATCTCCATGGTGCGCACGTTGTTGCCGCGGCCACGCGGATGTGTCGATGTCGCGGCATGGCGCTCCACGAGCATGTGCTCGATACCGAGGCGCCCCAGGAAAACCGAAGTGGAAAGACCCACCAGGGATCCGCCGACGATGAGAACTGGTACAGATTCCGCTTCGTGTCCGCTCACGTCGACGATGTTTACCAGGCCGGACTGCCACACACACGTCATATGACGACCCGACCCATATGGCTCAGTGCCGTTTGCGGCGCGGTGTCGCCCGGGAAACGGTGGCACTGACCGACGGAATCCGACCGCCGGAAATCCACGCCTACCCCGGGGATCCAGTCATGACGCAAGCGTTCGCATCCGAGGAATCCGAGGCACTGTCGTCCGAAGCCGCCGCGGCCGCCGCCTCGTCCTGCAGCCGGGAGTTCCGGGCCAACCCGCATCCCGTGTACGCGGCGCTGCGGGAGCAGGCGCCCGTGTGCCCGCTGTCGCCGCCGCACGGCGTGGAGACGTACCTGATCACCCGCTACGACGACGCGCGCGCCGCCCTGGCCGACCCCCGGCTGAGCAAGGACATGTACGGCGCCATCGACGCCTACCACCGCATCTTCGGTGACTCGTCGATCGCGCTGGACGACAACATGCTCTTCTCGGACCCTCCGAAGCACACCAGGCTCAGGAGAATCGTCGGGAGCACCTTCACACCGAAAAGGGTGGAATCGCTGCGTGCACGCGTGCAGGAGATCACCGATGATCTGCTGGACCAATGCCCGACGTCCGGTTCGGTGAACCTGCTTCCGGAGTTCTGTTTCCCGCTTCCGCTGCACGTCATCTGTGAACTGCTGGGCGTCCCGGAAAATGAACGCAAACAGGCTCAGGAATGGTCCGCCACCGTCGCGCAGACCGGTTTCGGACCGGAGGCGAGAAAGGCGCTGGAAGTCGCCGAGGGGAATCTGCGCGACTATCTCGTGGACCTGTGCGCCCGAAAGCGCAGGGAGCCGGAATCGGATCTGCTCAGCGCTCTCGTCACGGCCCAGGACCAGGAGGGCTCGCTCACCGACCACGAACTCGTCTCCACGGCGTGGGTGCTCCTCTTCGCGGGCCACAAGTCGACGGCGTACCAGATCGGCAACGCCGTCTACCACCTGCTCAGCCGGCCGGACCAGAAGCGCCTGGCGCTGCGGGACGCGGCCGCCATGAACGCGGCCATCGAGGAGATCTTCCGGTTCGAGACCTCCGTGGAGAACTCCACGTTCCGCCACGCGAAGGAAGACATCGTGATCCGCGACCAGCTCATCCCCAAGGGGGCGCTCGTCCAGATCTCCATCACCGGAGCCAACCGTGACCCGGAGATGTTCGCCGCGCCGGACGAGATGGACGTCCAGCGCCCGAACGTGCAGGCCACGCATCTCGCCTTCGGGTACGGCCCGCACTACTGCATCGGCGCACCGCTGGCCCGCCTGGAGATGCAGACCGCCCTCACCTCGCTCTTCGCGCGATTCCCCGACATGGCCCTGGCCGGGGCGCCTGAGGACGCGCGCTGGCTGACCGTGCCGTTCCCCGCGTTCCGTGGGCTCGCGGAACTCCCGGTCGTCCTCGACCCGTCATGACGGGCGGCTCCTCGGCCCCGGAGCGGGTGCGCGTCATTCGGCTGCTGCGCGTGCGCCCGGGGATGGAAGCGGACTTCGTGAAGTCCTACAAGGCCGTACTCGCGGGGGCCGCGCGATTCCCCGGACACCTCGGTGAACAGCTCTGCCGTTCCCTGGACGATCCCGCTCAATGGCTGCTCACCAGCGAGTGGGACAGCCTCGAAGCCATCCAACGGTGGCGCACCGGCCCCGAGCACGAGACCTTGGTCGAGCCGATGAACGCCTGTCTGCACGACGATCGGTGGACGGCCCTGTTCCAAGTGAAGGAGTCGGTGGCCGGCTGAGCTGCCGGACCGAAAGGCGAGACGGGGCTGACCAGCATGTGACCGGCCGGTAAGGTCGGTCCCGTGCCGAAGCCGCTCAGTCTTCCCTTCGATCCCATCGCCCGCGCCGACGAACTCTGGAAGCAGCGCTGGGGCAGCGTGCCGTCGATGGCCGCCATCACCTCGATCATGCGCGCGCACCAGATCCTGCTCGGCGAGGTCGACGCGGTGGTCAAGCCGTACGGACTGACGTTCGCGCGGTACGAGGCGCTGGTGCTGCTCAACTTCTCCAAGGCCGGCGAACTGCCGATGTCCAAGATCGGCGAGCGGCTGATGGTGCATCCCACGTCCGTGACGAACACCGTCGACCGGCTGGTCAAGTCGGGCCTGGTCGACAAGCGCCCCAACCCCAACGACGGACGTGGCACGCTCGCCTCCATCACCGACAAGGGCCGCGAGGTCGTCGAGGCGGCCACCCGCGACCTGATGGCCATGGACTTCGGTCTCGGGGTGTACGACGCCGAGGAGTGCGCGGAGATCTTCGCGATGCTGCGCCCGCTGCGGGTGGCGGCACACGACTTCGAAGAGGGCTGACCTCCAAGAAGACGCCCCGGGGCCCCGGGCAAGATCTCCCGGAACGGGTGGTTACGCTCGTACGCATGAAAAAGAGCGTCCTGACCCGCTACCGGGTGATGGCCTACGTCACCGCCGTCATGCTCCTCGTGCTGTGCACCTGCATGGTGTTCAAGTACGGCTTCGACATGGGCGAGGACGTCACCTTCGCCGTCTCCCAGGTCCACGGCTTCCTCTACATCATCTATCTGGTGTTCGCCTTCGACCTCGGCTCCAAGGCCAAGTGGTCGTTCGGCAAGCTGCTGTGGGTGCTGCTCTCCGGGACGATTCCCTTCGCCGCCTTCTTCGTCGAGCGCAAGGTCACCCGCCAGGTCGAACCCCTGGTCAGCGAGCCGGTCCCGGCTGTCGCCAAGGCCTGACGAAGCCTGACGCAACCGCCGTACGGACGCGTACGGCGGATCTGCCATCGACATTTACTTGGACGTCCTAGTAAATTCGAAGGTATGGACGCTGACGCCATCGAGGAGGGCCGCCGTCGCTGGCAGGCCCGGTACGACGCCGCGCGCAAGCGCGACGGTGACTTCACCACGCTCTCCGGGGATCCCGTGGAGCCGGTGTACGGGCCCCGGCCGGGAGACAGGTACGAGGGCTTCGAGCGGATCGGCTGGCCCGGGGAGTACCCCTACACGCGCGGGCTGTATCCGACCGGCTACCGAGGGCGGACGTGGACCATCCGGCAGTTCGCCGGGTTCGGGAACGCCGAGCAGACCAACGAGCGCTACAAGATGATCCTCGGCAACGGCGGAGGCGGTCTCTCGGTCGCCTTCGACATGCCGACGCTCATGGGCCGCGACTCCGACGATCCGCGCTCGCTCGGCGAGGTCGGGCACTGCGGTGTCGCCATCGACTCGGCCGCCGACATGGAGGTCCTGTTCAAGGACATCCCGCTGGGCGATGTGACGACGTCCATGACCATCAGCGGTCCGGCGGTTCCCGTCTTCTGTATGTACCTGGTGGCGGCGGAGCGGCAGGGCGTCGACCCGGCCGTGCTCAACGGGACCCTCCAGACCGACATCTTCAAGGAGTACATCGCCCAGAAGGAGTGGCTCTTCCAGCCCGAGCCGCACCTTCGCCTCATCGGCGACCTCATGGAGTACTGCGCGGCCGGGATCCCCGCCTACAAGCCGCTGTCCGTCTCCGGCTACCACATCCGTGAGGCCGGATCGACGGCCGCGCAGGAGCTGGCGTACACGCTGGCGGACGGGTTCGGATACGTCGAGCTGGGGCTGTCGCGCGGGCTGGACGTGGACGTCTTCGCCCCCGGCCTGTCCTTCTTCTTCGACGCGCACGTCGATTTCTTCGAGGAGATCGCCAAGTTCCGTGCGGCCCGGCGTATTTGGGCGCGGTGGATGCGGGACGTGTACGGGGCGCAGAGCGAGAAGGCGCAGTGGCTGCGCTTCCACACCCAGACCGCCGGTGTCTCGCTGACCGCCCAGCAGCCGTACAACAACGTCGTGCGTACGGCCGTGGAGGCGCTGGCTGCCGTACTCGGCGGGACCAACTCGCTGCACACCAACGCCCTCGACGAGACCCTCGCGCTGCCCTCCGAGCAGGCCGCGGAGATCGCCCTGCGTACGCAGCAGGTCCTCATGGAGGAGACCGGGGTCGCCAACGTGGCCGATCCGCTGGGCGGTTCGTGGTACGTCGAGCAGCTGACCGACCGGATCGAGGCCGACGCCGAGAAGATCTTCGAGCAGATAAAGGAGCGTGGGCTGCGGGCGCATCCCGACGGCCGGCACCCCATCGGGCCGATCACGTCCGGGATTCTGCGGGGGATCGAGGACGGCTGGTTCACCGGGGAGATCGCGGAGTCCGCGTTCCGCTACCAGCAGGCGCTGGAGAAGGGTGACAAGAGGGTCGTGGGGGTCAACGCCCACACCGGCTCCGTCACCGGCGACCTGGAGATCCTGCGGGTGAGCCACGAGGTGGAGCGCGAGCAGGTCCGGGTGCTGGGCGCCCGCAAGGACGCCCGGGACGAGGGTGCCGTGCGGGCCGCGCTCGACGCGATGCTCGTCGCCGCGAGGAACGGCGGCAACATGATCGAGCCCATGCTGGACGCCGTACGGGCCGAGGCGACCCTGGGCGAGATCTGCGGGGTGCTGCGCGAGGAGTGGGGGGTGTACACCGAGCCGGCGGGGTTCTGAGCGTCCTGGGCGTTCTGAGCGTCCTGGGCGTGCCGAGCTACGAGTCTCCGGTGAGGCCCAGGAGCAGCACGCGCGTGAAGCTGCGTACCCACTCCTCGTCCGCCGGCTCCGCGCTCACCAGGGTGCGGTGCACCACCGCGCCCGCCACCACGTCGAAGATCAGGTCCGCGGTGCGTGCGGCTTCCTCCGGATCCGTCTCCGGAGGAAGCTCGCCGCGTTTCTGGGCCCGGGAGCGGCCCTGGAGGACCAGGCGTTTCTGCCGGTCGACGATGGACCGGCGGATGCGCTCGCGCAGGGCGTCGTCCCGCGTCGACTCCGCCACCACCGCCATCAGCCCGCTCTTCGCCTCCGGGCGGGCCAGGATCGCCACGAACTGCAGGACGACGCCCTCGATGTCGGCGGCCAGCGAGCCCCGGTCGGGGAGCTCCAGCTCGTCGAAGAGTTCCGCGACCGCGTCCACCACCAGTTCGTTCTTGCCGGACCAGCGGCGATAGAGCGTCGTCTTCGCAACCCCGGCGCGCGTCGCCACGTCTCCCAGGGTGAGCTTGGACCAGCCCACCTCGACCAGCGCCTCCCGCGTCGCGGCGAGGATCGCCGTGGCCGCGGCGGCGCTGCGCGGGCGGCCGGGGCGGGCGGTGGAGGTGCTGCTCTGCATCCCACGACCATATCCCCGCGATATCGGGGGATTCTGTGAGGTCGTGAGGGAGATCACCGGGGCGGGGTGTTCGGGAGGCACTCGATGCCATTACGCTACGACTCGTAGCGAAAGCTCGCGATGGACGTACGCGAGCGTCAACACGCACGACGTGGGGTGGGGACCCGGCGTCGAAACAGCATCAGGCCGGACCGGCTTTCACAGTGCTTTTCACGTGTGCGCGGGGAACGGGGGAGGATAGACGCATGCAGCCACGGAACATGTCCATGAGCGGAGTCGTCGACCTCGCCGCGGTGAAGGCGGCCCAGGAGGCCAAGGCGAAGGCGGAGCAGGCGCGTGCCGAGGCCGCCCGGCAGGGCGGGGGAGGGGCCGTGTCGCCCGCGGACCTCGTCATCGATGTGGATGAGGCGGGCTTCGAGCGGGACGTACTTCAGCGGTCCACCGAGGTACCCGTCGTCATCGACTTCTGGGCCGAGTGGTGCGAGCCCTGCAAGCAGCTGAGCCCGGTGCTGGAGCGGCTCGCCGTCGAGTACAGCGGCCGGTTCCTGCTCGCCAAGATCGACGTCGACGCCAACCAGATGCTGATGCAGCAGTTCGGCGTCCAGGGGATTCCCGCCGTCTTCGCCGTCGTCGCCGGTCAGGCGCTGCCGCTCTTCCAGGGGGCGGCCGGGGAGGCGCAGATCCGCGAGACGCTGGATCAGCTCGTCGCCGTAGCCGAGCAGCGGTTCGGTCTCACCGGCCTCACCGTCGACCCCGACGCCGAGCCCGGTGGCGCCCAGGCCGCTCCCGCCGCGCCGGCCGGCCCGTACGACGCCCTGCTCGAGGCCGCCGTACAGGCGCTGGACGCGGGCGACTTGGGCGGTGCCGTCCAGGCGTACAGGAACGTACTGAGTGAGGACCCGGCGAACACCGAGGCCAAACTCGGGCTCGCCCAGGCCGAGTTGCTCCAGCGGGTGCAGGGCGCCGACCCGCAGCAGGTGCGCAAGGAGGCCGCCGAGAAGCCGGCCGACGCGCGGGCGCAGATCGCCGCCGCCGACCTGGATCTGGTGGGCGGGCATGTCGAGGACGCTTTCGGGCGGCTCATCGAGACCGTGCAGCGCACGGTGGGTGACGACCGGGACGCCGTACGGCTTCGGCTGCTGGAGCTGTTCGAGGTCGTGGGCGCCGATGATCCACGGGTGGCGGCGGCGCGCAGGGCGTTGGCGCGCGCGCTGTTCTGACCGGGGCTTCAGGCGGGGCGGCGGCCCCGTTCTGACCAGTCACTAAACGCGCAGGCACGTGTTGCCCGAGTGAAAGATCTGCCGAGAGAGCATCAATGCGGCCGCGCTTTACCAAATCTTGGTAATCGCGGCCGCAGTTACTTCGGGTAAGTCGAAGGCGTCGTTCTGTCGGATTCTGTCCAGCGATTCTTGGATTTGTCCGGTCGCTTGACGCCACCCTGTGTGGCTGTCCGAGACCGACGGGTCGTTGTTCGGTTATCCGGCCGTTACTACTGAGTAACGAAGCCCCTTGTGCGGGCGGCGAGAATGCACCACGATCGGCCACGCTCGGTCCTTTCCCGTACCCCGACAGCCGGTTGGGTCGCGGGAGTTCCTGGGTCCCCACCGAGCAGAGTCGGCGGCAGTGGCGCCGGCTCTTGGGCAGGGGGGTCTTCGCTCATCCGGCGAAGCCTGTCCAGCAAGGTTGTGCGTGATGCGTGTCAGGCGCGACCAGTGGTTGTCGCTCGGGGGTGATCGCCGGTGATTCGGGCGCGGTTCGCGCCACCGAGCGCAGGCGCTCTCCTTCCCGAGGACGTAGCACTTCTCCCATCCCTGCCCGGCTGAGCCGTCAAGTCGACAGTGGCAGCCAGGGCCAGGAGATGTACGTCCGAGAAGGAGGAAATATGGAGTCCCAGGTGCGTGGCGGGACCAGATGGAAGCGGTTCGCTGTGGTCATGGTGCCCAGCGTCGCCGCTACGGCTGCGATAGGTGTCGCCCTCGCGCAGGGCGCTCTCGCCGCGTCGTTCAGTGTCTCCGGCCAGTCGTTCAAGGTTACGACCGACAAGCTCGTCGGTACGGGTTTCTCGCAGTACGGCGCTCTTGACGAGGGCTACACGCTCACCGGCAAGAAGACGGTTCACCCCGTCGCCGTCTCGGGCTTCAAGTCCGCGACGATCAACAGCCTCTGCCAGTCCGTGGTCACCCCCGACGTCCCGCTGCTCGGGAGCGTCAGCCTGATCCTGCGGGCGGGTGAGGACCCGAACAAGCCGGTCGAGGCCAAGAACCTGTACATCGACGTGGCCGACCTCGAGGCCGACGCCACGTTCGAGAACATCGACATCGGTGTGGCTGCCAAGGACGCCAGCAAGGGTCCGGGCATGAAGGGTGGCGGCGAGCAGGCCAACCCCTTCGGGTTCGCCCAGCAGGCCGACAAGGCCACGCTGGTCGGCGTGAAGCAGACGGCGTGGGCGACCACCGCCGGAACCTTCAAGCTCAGCGGTCTGAAGATGTCGCTGTCGACGGGTGTCAAGGAGTGCTACTAAGCACTCTGTGACGGGCGGGGGAGCCGATGGCGCCCCCGCCCGTCCACTCTCCGCCCGCTTTCTTCACAAGCGGTCACACGCACTACAACTCACCACCACCGCACCACCATCACGGCAAAGCCGCAGCAGGGAGCTGTTTTCCATGAGCGCCGAGACTCCTGCCGTATCCGGCCAGTTCACCCACAGGAGGACGCAGTTCCGCGCCTGGCGGGGTACGCGGCCGTTCTGGGCCGGTCTGTTCGTCATGCTCGGCGGACTCCCCATCGCCTACTTCCCGTACGCGAACCTCCAGATCGGTCACCTGACGCTGGCCATGCAGACCGCGGGAGGCTCCAGCTCCCTGATCATCGGTGTGCTGCTCGTCGTCCTGGGCTTCACTCTCTGGTTCCAGAAGCACGTCCGCACCTTCGCGGGCGTCGCGGCGATTTTGCTGGCGCTTGTCTCCATCCCGCTGTCCAACCTCGGTGGCTTCCTCATCGGCTTCCTCTTCGCCCTCATCGGCGGGGCGATGGCCGTCTCGTGGGCCCCGGGCGCGCCGCCCGAGTCGGAGCAGGCGCTGGGGGACGTGACGGGAGCGGGTGGCGCTCCGGAAGGCCTGGACCCTGACACCACGGTCCTCAAGCCCGTCCAGGACACGGCCGAGTTGGGCAAGTCGAACGATCTGTCAGGAACGAGCCCGGCGAACGGGGCGAACGGGAGGCACAGTGCCGGCTGACGAGGTGACCCACGGGACTGAGGTGGACAAGTCCCGTGTGAGAACCGGGCCGCGTCACGCGGCGCCCAAGAAGCCGCTGTTCACCAGGTTCCACATGCCGGCCGGCAAGGCGATAGCCCTGGCAGCGATGCCCACGGCGGTCCTCATGGGGATGGGTTTCACGCCCACCCTCGCCCAGGCCGACAGCAACAACGCGACGAAGCCGACGTCCAACAGCCTCACGGCCGACGAGTACAAGGACTGCGTGGCGGCCCTGGAGGACGGTGCCTCCGCGTCCCCGGGCGCAGATGAGTCCACGGACAGCGACGAGGCGGCGCAGCCGACCCCGTCGCCGTCGGCCTCCGCCGGCGAGGACTCCTCGGGCTCGTCCGACTCCTCGGACGGTTCGGGAACTTCGGACTCTTCGGATTCCTCGGGATCTTCGGGCTCCGCGGGCGACTCCTCTTCGTCGGATTCAGGTTCCGACGACGGGGCCGAGCCGACGCCGACGCCGTCCGCGAGCAAGACGAGCGAGGCCCAGTCCGGCGACACCACCACGCCGAGCCCCTCGGCGTCCGAGAGCGGCGGCAACCTGCTGGAGGACATCGGCGACGCGATCACCGACGTCTTCACGGGTGGCTCCGCCGCCGAGGAGAGCGCGAGCCCGACGCCGACGCCCTCCGCGAGCGCGAGCGAGGAGGCGTCCTCCGGCTCCTCGGACGCCGCGGACTCCGCCGGCAAGGACACCTCCGAGGCCTCCGACCCCGTCAAGGAGACCGCCGAGAAGGTCACCGACACGGTGAAGGACACCGTCGACGGCGCCACCGACAAGGCGTCCGAGGCGGCGAAGGACACCACCGAGGCGGCTGCCGAGGCCACGGCCACGCCCAGCCCCTCCGCGAGCTCCGGCACGGACCCCGAGGACTGCCCGGCCGCCACGGACGAGGAGGGCGGCATCGACAACACCGTGCCGCTGCCCGACGACGCGTGGTTCCTGGACGCCAGCTCGCTGCTGCTGAAGGGTGCCGACTACCAGGGCATCGTCAAGGTGAAGACGGCCAACGGCTCCACCAAGAAGGTGCTGAAGTACGTCGTCTCCGACGGCGTCGACATCGGCGACCTGCACCAGACGGTGAAGGACAAGCAGTCCGGCAAGACCTACCACGTGCAGGCGGCCGAGGGCTCGACGTCCACCTTCCGCAACGGCAAGGTCGTGATGTACACGGAGAGCATCTCCGGCAACCTGCTGGGCCTGATCCCGGTGACGTTCGACCCGGAGCACCCGCCGCCGCTGAACATCCCGCTGATCTACTTCACCAAGGTGAAGGTCGTCCAGGCCGGCCAGTTCGGCGGCACCCTGCACGTGCCCGGGCTGCACTCCTACATCACCGACTGAGCCGGGCGTCTCAAGCGGACGCCCCCACAAGCCCGTTCGGGAGCCGCACACCGGCTGTGGCCCGGTCCTCCATGTTTGGGGGCCGGGCCACAGCTGTGCACGGCTCACGTTGAAGCTCCTTGTCGAGCCCCTTCAACGAACGTCGGCCCCCTGGTCTCCCTCCGCATGCAGGAAGGGATGCCCCCCTTGCGTTCCAGACCCCCGGGGGGTGCCCGTGCCCTCGCCGATGCCGCAGGAGGCTGAAGTGACCAGGCACCGAGAGGTGTACTGCGTCGACCACGAGGGCGACTTCGGCCTCAGCGGGTTCGCCGGGGCACTGAGCTCACCGACCGGCCCGCGCCGCGACGCGCCGACGGTGCCGGCCCTCGCCGCGCAGAAGGCGCGTGACGACGAGGACGTCCAGCTCGGCAGGGACGTACGGCTCCTGCTGGAGTCACCGCTGCCGGACGAAACGATCCGCACGGTGTGGCTGGCCGCCGTACGAGAGCGCTTCGACCTCGCAGACCAGGGTCTGGACATGCGCACCTGGCTGCACGAGATCGCCGGGGTGTGCCCGGCGCGCGACCGCGGTGGACGGGGGAGGAACCCGTCGTGCCGGAGGCGGAGTTGCGCGAGTCGGTCCTGGCCGAGATCAGGTCGGCGTCGCCCGCGCTGACGCGCGCCGTCCCGGAGCGGGACCTCGCGCCCGCCCTCGGACAGGTCGTCGCCGAGGTCGACGCCGACCTGGGTTTCCGCCTGTTCCTGCGGGCTCTCAAGGCCTACGGCTCGACGGTGGCCGAGGACCAGTACCACCGGCTGCTGGCCATCGGCGAGCGGCTTGCCCACCCCCTCACCGCCGTCTTCGAAGGACTGGACGTGCGGTGGCCGCCGCTCGACCCCGGCCGGCGGGACTTCGAGTTCGGTTTCGGGCTGCCGGGGCTCTCCCGGATGTTCGACGGGGAGTGAGACAGCTGGCGGCGACTCAGCCCTTTCCGACGACACGGTCGCGGCCCTGTGGCGCACCGCCGCACGGCGTGAGCGCGCCGTCGACGCGTCCGACCCGGCCTACCCGCCCTTCGTGTCACCGCCCCGCACCGACCTGACGGACCAGGTCGCTCGGGAGGTCCAGGACCTCACCCAGCCGCTGAACCGCGCGACGGGGATCGACGGCACGGCCGCAACGCTGGAGCGCATCGTGACCGCGATCGACTCCGGCCTCGGTTTCCGGTTCCTCCTGCGCATCGTCGAGGCGTACGAGATCCCCGTCACGGAAACCTTGTACACCCGATACCGGGCGCTGGGAGAACGGTTTGGCTACGACGGGAGCCAGATCACCGACGCGGTGGAGGAACTCGTCGAACACGACTGAGACGACCACGTCGACGCCCGAAGGCCGAAGGCCGAAGACCGCAGGAGAGACGTCTTGAGAACCCAGTTGAAACTGACCCGCGACGGCGACGCGTTCATCGCTCGGCTCGCGCCCTCCCAGGCGTCGGCGATGTACGAGGCGCTGAGCTATCTGCGCGGACGGGACCACGGTGACACGGAGCTGATCCTCCTGGTGGGCGCGGGCCGGGAGGCGGTCGATGCCCTCCTGGAACGTCTGGCCGGACGGCACACGGAGTCACGCGACTTCCGCCTCACCCTGGAGGAAATCCACATGGTGCACAGCGCGCTGACCGCCGCGCCCACCATGTTCATCGAGCGCGGTGGCCTCTTCGCGCAGGAGCCGTTCCACATCCGCCTGGGCTTCTACCGGGAGAACTTCGACGCCCTGGCGTACGCCGTCGTCCGGGCGGTGGCCGAGGCGTGACACCCGGCTGATGCCAGTGAGCGCGCAAAACGGCGAGGGCGCCCCCTGTCACAGGGAGCGCCCTCCGTGCCGTACGACGGCCTTGCCAGGCCCGTGCGGTCAGTCCCGCGCACCGCCACCGAGGTGGTGGACGCGGACCATGTTGGTGGTGCCGGGAACACCGGGCGGGGAACCAGCGGTGATGACCACGATGTCGCCCTCGTTGAAGAGTCCGAGCTTGACGATCTCCTGGTCCACCAGGTCGACCATCTCGTCTGTGCTGTTCACGAACGGCACGACGTGCGGCTCCACACCCCAGCTGAGCGTCATCTGGTTGCGGGTGGACTCGTCCGTGGTGAACGCGATGATCTGCTGGGCGGCGCGGTAGCGGCACAGGCGGCGGGCGGTGTCACCGGACTGGGTGAAGGCGACCAGGCCCTTGCCGCCGAGGAAGTCGGCGATCTCGCAGGCCGCGCGGGCCACCGAACCACCCTGCGTGCGCGGCTTCTTGCCGGGCACCAGCGGCTGCAGGCCCTTGGACAGCAGCTCCTGCTCGGCAGCGGTGACGATCTTCGACATCGTCTTGACGGTCTCGATCGGGTAGGCGCCCACCGAGGACTCCGCCGACAGCATGACCGCGTCGGCGCCGTCCAGGATCGCGTTGGCCACGTCGGAGGCCTCGGCGCGGGTCGGACGGGAGTTGGTGATCATCGACTCCATCATCTGGGTCGCCACGATCACCGGCTTGGCATTGCGACGGCACAGCTCGATGAGCCGCTTCTGCACCATCGGGACCTTCTCGAGCGGGTACTCGACGGCCAGGTCGCCACGCGCGACCATCACGCCGTCGAACGCCATCACGACGTCCTCCATGTTGGCGACCGCCTGCGGCTTCTCCACCTTGGCGATGACCGGGACGCGGCGGCCGACCTCGTCCATGACCTTGTGCACGTCCTGCACGTCGTTGGCGTCCCGCACGAAGGACAGCGCGACCAGGTCGCAGCCCATGTTGAGCGCGAAGCGCAGGTCCTCGACGTCCTTCTCGGACAGCGCCGGCACGTTCACGGCCGCGCCGGGCAGGTTGATGCCCTTGTGGTCGGAGACGACGCCGCCCTCGATGACGATCGTCTTCACCCGGGAGCCGTCGACCTCGGTGACCTTCAGCTCGACGTTGCCGTCGTTGATGAGGATCTGGTCGCCCTTGGTGACGTCGCCGGGCAGGCCCTTGTAGGTCGTCCCGCAGATCTGCTTGTCGCCCGGGACGTCCTCGGTCGTGATGACGAACTCGTCACCGCGCTCCAGCTCGACCGGCCCCTCGGCGAAGGTCTCCAGACGGATCTTCGGACCCTGGAGGTCGGCGAGCACACCGATGGCCCGCCCGGTCTCCTGGGCGGCGGCACGCAGGCGCTCGTACCGCCCCTGGTGGTCCTCGTGGGTGCCGTGGCTGAAGTTGAAGCGGGCCACATTCATGCCCGCCTCGATCAACGCGACGAGCTGTTCATGGGAGTCGACCGCGGGGCCGAGAGTACAAACGATTTTCGAACGGCGCATGGGACGATCCTATCGGTTTGTTTCGCTACGGAATATTCCGTCTGGCGGAAGATACAAATGAGCCGCGCTTTGCTCAGCCGTGTTACTCAGCCGTTGCCCTTCCCGACCAGTGCGTAGGTCTGCGTCGCGATCTCCAGTTCTTCATCCGTCGGCACCACGGCAACCGCGACCCGTGCGCCCGCCGGCGAGATCAGCCGCGCCTCGTCACCGCGTACGGCGTTCAGCTCGGCGTCCACCGCGAGGCCCAGCTGCTCCAGGCCCGCCACGGCGGCCTCCCGCACCGGCGCCGCGTTCTCGCCGACTCCGGCCGTGAACGCGATCGCGTCCACCCGGCCGAGCACCGCGTAATAGGCGCCTATGTACTTCTTCAGTCGGTGAATGTAGATGTCGAAGGCCAATTGCGCCCGCTCGTCACCTTCGTCGATCCGTCGGCGGATCTCCCGCATGTCGTTGTCGCCGCACAGGCCGATCAATCCGCTCTTCTTGTTGAGAAGAGTGTCGATTTCCGCGATGGACATTCCGCCAACACGCGCCAAATGGAAGATGACGGCGGGATCCATGTCACCGGAGCGCGTACCCATCACGAGCCCCTCCAATGGCGTCAGCCCCATGGAGGTGTCCACGCACTTCCCGCCCCGCACGGCGGACGCGGACGCGCCGTTTCCGAGGTGCAGCACGATGACGTTCACGTCCTCGGGCGCCTTGCCCAGCAGCTCGGCGGTGGCCCGGGAGACGTACGCGTGCGAGGTGCCGTGGAAGCCGTACCGGCGTATCCGGTGTGCGTCGGCGGTCTCGACGTCGATGGCGTAGCGGGCGGCAGACTCCGGCATCGTCGTGTGGAACGCGGTGTCGAAGACGGCGACCTGGGGCAGGTCCGGGCGCAGCGCACTGGCCGTGCGGATCCCGGTGAGGTTGGCCGGGTTGTGCAGCGGGGCGACCGGGATCAGCCGCTCGATCTCGGCGAGCACGGCGTCGTCGATGACGGTCGGCTCGGTGAAGTGCTTGCCGCCGTGCACCACCCGGTGGCCGATCGCGGCCAGCTCGGGCGAGTCCAGCCCGAGGCCGTCCTTGGTGAGCTCCGCCGAAACGGCCTTCAGGGCGGCCTCGTGATCGGCTATCGCCCCGGTCCACTCGCGACTCTCGCCGCCGCTCGCCAGCGGGGTGTGCTTGAGCCGGGAGGTCTCCTCGCCGATGCGCTCGACGAGGCCCACGGCCAGCCGGCTGCTGTCGCGCATGTCGAGCAGCTGGTACTTCACCGACGAGGAGCCGGAGTTGAGGACGAGGACGCGGGACGAGCTCACTGGGCGGTTGCCTTCTCGCTGGGGAACGGGGCGGGGGACGCGGGGGAAAGGGTGGGGGACTGGGCCTGGATCGCCGTGATGGCGACGGTGTTGACGATGTCCTGGACCAGGGCGCCCCGGGACAGGTCGTTGACCGGCTTGCGCAGACCCTGCAGCACCGGCCCGACGGCGATCGCGTTGGCCGAGCGCTGCACGGCCTTGTAGGTGTTGTTACCTGTATTGAGGTCCGGGAAGATCAAAACCGTTGCCTGCCCGGCGACTTCCGACTCCGGCAGCTTGGTCGCGGCGACCGACGGCTCCACGGCGGCGTCGTACTGGATGGGCCCCTCGATCTTCAGGTCGGGCCGCCGCGTCCGCACCAGCTCGGTCGCCTCGCGCACCTTGTCGACGTCGGCGCCCGAACCGGACGTACCCGTCGAGTACGACAGCATCGCGATCCGCGGCTCCACCCCGAACCGCTCGGCCGTGGTGGCCGACTGGATGGCGATGTCGGCCAGTTGCTCGGCGTTCGGGTCGGGGTTCACGGCGCAGTCGCCGTAGACGAGGACCCGGTCGGCGAGGCACATGAAGAAGACCGAGGAGACGATGTCGGCGTCCGGATTGGTCTTGATGATCTCGAAGGCGGGCCGGATGGTCGCGGCCGTGGAGTGCACGGACCCCGACACCATGCCGTCCGCGAGGCCCTCCTGCACCATCAGCGTGCCGAAGTAGTTCACATCGGAGACGACGTCGTACGCCAGCTCCACCGTGACCCCCTTGTGGGCGCGGAGCCCCGCGTACTGCTCGGCGAAGGCGTCGCGCAGCTCGCTGGTGGCCGGGTCGATCAGCTGGGTCTCGCCGAGGTCGATGCCGAGGTCGGCCGCCTGCTTGCGGATCCGGTCCACCGGCCCCAGGAGCGTGAGGTCGCAGACGTTGCGCCGCAGCAGCACCTCGGCGGCGTGCAGGACGCGCGGTTCGGTGCCCTCGGGCAGCACGATGCGCCGCATGTTCGAGCGGGCCTGCTCCAGCAGCTTGTGCTCGAACATCATCGGCGTGACGCGGTCGCTGTTCGGCGCCGAGACCCGCTTCAGCAGGTCGCCGGTCTCGACGTACCGCTCGAACAGGCCGAGGGCGGTCTCCGCCTTGCGCGGGGTGACCGCGCTCAACTTCCCCTCCAGGGAGAAGAGCTGCTCGGCGGTGGGGAAGCTGTAGCCCGGCACCGAGAGCACCGGGGTGCCCGGGGCGAGGCGGGCGGCGAGGGTGAGGACCTCGTCGCCGGGCCGCTCGTCCAGGGTGAGCAGCAGGCCGGCGATCGGCGGGGTGCCGGCGCTGTGCGCGGCCAGCGAGCCGACGACCAGGTCGGCGCGGTCGCCCGGCGTGACGACCAGGCAGCCCGGGGTCAGGGCGGTCAGGAAGTTCGGCAGCATCGCGCCGCCGAACACGAAGCCGAGGGCGTCACGCGCGAGCCCCGAGTCGTCGCCGAGCAGGACCTTCGCGTCCAGGGACTGGGCGATCTGCGAGATGGTCGGCGCGGACAGGGCGGGCTCGTCCGGGACGACGTAACAGGGCACGGGCAGCCGCGACCCAAGCCGCTGGGCGATCTCGTCCCGGTCGGCCCGGGCGACCCGGTTGGTGACCATGGCGAGCACGTCACAGCCCAGTCCCTCGTATGCCCGATAGGCGTTGCGCGTCTCGGCCAGCACGGACTCGGCGCTCTGCTTGCGCCCGCCCACGACCGGTATCACGGATGCGCCGAACTCGTTGGCGAGCCGGGCGTTGAGGGACAGCTCGTCCGGGAGCTGGGTGTCGGCGTAGTCGGTGCCGAGGACCAGTACGACGTCGTAGTCGCGGGCGACGACATGGAACCGGTCGACGAGCGTGGACACCAGCTCGTCGGTCCCGCGCTCGGCCTGGAGGGCGGACGCCTCGTGGTAGTCCATGCCGTAGACCGTCGCCGGGTCCTGGGAGAGGCGGTAGCGAGCGCGCAACAGCTCGAACAGGCGGTCGGGGGAGTGATGCACCAGCGGCCGGAACACCCCCACCCGGTCGACCTGCCGGGTCAGGAGCTCCATCACCCCCAGTTCGACCACCTGGCGGCCGTCGCCGCGGTCGATGCCGGTCACGTACACGCTGCGCGTCACGCGTGCTCTCCGTTTCGTCTGTCGTTCGTCCGTCGGCGGCTTGGCGGAGCCTTTGTGTGTTCCGGTGTGGTGTTCCGGTCCAGGGTCGCAAAATCGCCCAGTGGGGTGAGCGAAACCCTCTTGACAATACCCTTGGCGGTGGATAAGGCGCCCGTCAGGATCCAGGGTCGGACAGGGGCCTGGTGGACGTGAAACAATCGGATTGGCTCACCGGTATCAACAGCGAGCAGGAGACACAGCACGATGCGTATCGGAGTTCTCACCGCAGGCGGCGACTGCCCCGGCCTGAACGCCGTGATCCGGTCGGTCGTGCACCGAGCGGTCGCGCAGTACGGCGACGAGGTGATCGGCTTCGAGGACGGCTACTCGGGCCTGCTGGACGGTCACTACCGCAGCCTCGACCTGGAGGCGGTCAGCGGCATCCTGGCCCGCGGCGGCACGATCCTGGGCTCGTCGCGACTGGAGCGCGACCGCCTGCGCGAGGCGTGCCAGAACGCCGCCGACATCGCACGCGACTTCGGCATCGACGCGCTGATCCCGATCGGCGGTGAGGGGACCCTGACGGCGGCGCGCATGCTGTCGGACGCGGGCCTGCCGGTGGTCGGCGTCCCGAAGACCATCGACAACGACATCTCGTCGACGGACCGGACGTTCGGCTTCGACACGGCGGTCGGTGTCGCCACGGAGGCCATGGACCGCCTGAAGACGACGGCGGAGTCCCACCAGCGGGTGATGGTCGTGGAGGTCATGGGCCGACACGCGGGCTGGATCGCGCTGGAGTCCGGCATGGCGGCGGGCGCGCACGGCATCTGTCTGCCCGAGCGCCCCTTCGACCCCGCCGACCTGGCGAAGATGGTCGAGGAGCGCTTCGCGCGCGGCAAGAAGTTCGCGGTGATCTGCGTCGCCGAGGGAGCCCACCCCGCCGACGGCACCATGGACTACGGCAAGGGTGAGATCGACCAGTACGGCCACGAGCGCTTCCAGGGCATCGGTACGGCGCTGGCGTTCGAGCTGGAGCGCCGGCTCGGCAAGGAGGCCAAGCCGGTCATCCTCGGCCACGTCCAGCGCGGCGGCGTCCCCACGGCGTACGACCGCGTCCTCGCCACCCGCTTCGGCTGGCACGCGGTGGAGGCCGCGCACCGGGGCGAGTTCGGCAGGATGACCGCGCTGCGCGGGACCGACGTCGTGATGGTGCCGCTGGCGGAGGCGGTGACCGAGCTGAAGACGGTGCCGAAGGACCGGATGGACGAGGCGGAGTCGGTGTTCTAGCACCGGGCCCAGTCGCCGCATGCGTACGGCCCGGATCCGGGGTCGGGCGGCTCAGGCGGTGCTTCCCCCGACCTTCGCCCAGAAGCGCTCCACGATCCGGTCCAGGAACTCGCGGCCGGCCGCGCTGGAGTCACTGCCTGCGTCGCCCCAGCTGAGCGTGGCGGTCATCTGCCCCTGGTAGTCCTGGTGCAGCTCCTGGAGGACGTCCTCCAGCAGACGCCGGTCCAGGGGCACCATCTTGCCGACCGGCCGCACGTACGCCTGCCAACGCGTCGACACGGCACTGCGCAGCAGCTCGCCGAGGGTCCTGTCACGGCCGGTGACGGTGATGAAGTCCGGAAGCGTCAGGCCGAGGACATCGGCGAGGGCGGCGGACTGGCGGTCGGTGCCCTGCCAGTCGTCGTTCTCCTCCATGCCGAGATATGCGACGAGCTCGTGCCCGACGGTACGGGCCACGTCCTCGGGCGCCAGACCACGGGCGATGCGGTGCTCGCGCAGTGTCCGCGGCTTGCCGAGCAGCTCACTGGGCGAGCACCACAGCACACCCGCGAGGGCGGTGAGCTCGTTGCTGTTGGGGGAGGCGAGCTCACGTTCCCAGGCGACGACGAGGTCCTCGGTGACGTAGGGAAGTCCGTACGAGGCCCGCATGCCGTAGGCGACATGTTCGGGCCCCATGTTGAGGCCGGCCCGCAGGCGACGGGCGGCCGGGGCGTTGAACGGGGGAGTGGGTGGGTTCCGGCGGCTTGAGCGGTTGGGGGGCTGGTTCGGTTGGACTGGGGGTCGGCGCACGGGCCACAACGTAGGCCGGTCGAGGTGGGGTGACTACGGTCTGTTCAGCCAGGATCACGGATTGTAGGAAGCTACGGCTACTGGCGGGTTCGTTGCTGGTTGGTGATCGCCGGTGCGGCGGGCGGGGTGGTGCCGTGGGCGATGCCGAGGTGGTCGATGGGGGCTACGGCGGATAGTGGCATTTGATGAATGGCAAGCTCAGTGGGCATATTCGCGCGAGTCGGGCGGTGCCGATCTCCTTGTGGATTGCGGGCCCGCGTGCCGCTGGAAGAACGCGGGGTCGGCTGTGCGAGCGGATATCGAAATCGAGTGCGGCATGGTCGACGGTGAATCGGTCGCTCGAAGGCGGCCCATACGCGGCTCGATCCCGACGCTCTGCCTGCCCTGCCCTGCCCTGCTCCGCTCGCCGACCGGCTCACCCCTTGACCGCCCCGCTCAACGCAAACCCCCCACCCATGCGCCTCGCCACCATCACATAGAGCAAAATCACCGGCGTCGAGTAAATGATCGAAAACGCCGCCAGCTGCCCGTACACCACCGTCCCCCGATTTCCGAAGAACTCATTGATGCTCACGGCAGCCGGCATCTGGTCCGGCGTGAGGAGCAGCATGAAGGGCACGAAGAAGTTGCCCCACATCATCACGAACGAGAACACCGTCACCACCGCCACCCCCGGCCCCATCAGCGGCAGCACGACCCGCACCAGCGACTGAAGCGACGACGCGCCGTCCGTCCAGGCCGCCTCCTCCAGTTCCTTCGGCACTCCGTCCATGAAGTTCTTCATCAGCCAGATGGCGAAGGGCAGTTGAGAGGCGGCGAAGAAGAAGATCGTGCCCTGCATGGTGTCGATCAGGTTCACCTGCACGAACAGGGCGTACACCGGGACCATGATCGCCGTGATCGGCAGGCTCGTCGCGAAGAGGATCGTGAGGAGGAAGGGTCGGTTGAAGCGGGACCTGAACCGCGAGAGCGGGTAGGCGGCGAGGGCGGCGCAGGCCACCGTCAGGAGCGTCCCCCCGCCGCACAGGAGCAGACTGTTGAGCAAGGGCGTGAAGGTGATGTCCGGGGTCAGGACGGCGTCGAAGTTGTCCAGGGTCACGCCGTCGGGGAGCTTCACCTGGAGGTTCGCGTTCGTGTCCAGGGAGGAGAGGATCACCCACACGAGTGGAAGCACGAAGGCCGCGGCCACTGCCAGGAGGCCGGCGTCGGCGGCCAGGCGGTGGGTGGTGCGTCGGGAGGAGAGAGTGCGGGGCATGGCGTCAGACCTCCGTTCGCAGCAGACGCAGGTAGACCACCGAGAACAGTGACCCCACCACCAGGAGCAGCAGGGCGACCGCGGTGCCGTAGCCGATCATGCTCTTCTGGAACGCCTCCTCGTACATGAAGAGCGGGAGCGTCTGGCTCTTGCCGCCCGGGCCGCCCCTCGTCATCACCCAGATCAGGCCGAAGACGGACAGGGTCTGGAGGGTGATCAGCATGAGGTTCGTGCCGATGGAGCGGCGGATCATCGGGAGCGTGATGTGCCACATACGGCGCCAGCCGCCCGCGCCGTCGACCTCGGCCGCCTCGGTGATCTCCTTGGGGATCTCGTTCAGGGCCGCCGAGTAGACCAGCATGGAGAAGGCCGTGCCCCGCCAGACGTTCGCAAAGGACACCGCCAGGATCGGCAGGGTGAACAGCCAGTTCTGGGTGGGGAGTTGGAGCCAGTCCAGGATGGCGTTCAGGGTGCCTTCGCGCCGGAAGAAGGCGTAGAGGAGGAAGCCGGCGACGACCTCGGGCAGGACCCACGCCGTGATGACGATGGCGCCCACCAGCGTGCGTACGGGTTTTGACGCGCGCTGCATCAGGGCGGCCAGGGCCAGGCCCAGGGTGTTCTGGCCGAGCAGGGCGGAGATGACGGTGAAGACGAGGGTGAGCCAGACCGCGTTGCGGAACGCCTCGTCACCGAACGCCGTACGGAAGTTGTCGAAGCCGACGAACGAGTCCTCGGCCTGGCCGGTGAGCTGGAGGTCGGTGAAGGCGATGTAGGCGCAGTAGGCGATCGGGCCGGCGAGGAAGAGAAGCAGCAGGACGACGGCCGGGGTGACCGGGAGAGCGCGGGTGAGGGAGCGGGCCCGCGTCATGCGTGGGAGCCCGGCTCTTGAAGCCTCATGTCGTGAGCACCCATGTCGTGAGCGCTCATTTCTCGATCACCTGGTTGTCCGCTGCCGTCTTCAGCTCCTCGTCGTAGCCCTTCGCCGCGTCCTCGACCGACATGTCGCCCGTCGTCACGCCCTCCATGGCCTCCTGGACGGCTGTGGACACCTTCGGGTACGCCGGGTAGGCGGGGCGGTAGTGGGTGCTCGCGACGAGGTCCGTGAAGAACTTGATGCCGGGTTGGGCGTTGACGTACGACGGGTCCTTCGCCACGTCGTTGCGTACCGCGATGCCGGAGTTGGCGACGTACCACTTCTGGGCGTTCGTCTTCGTCTGCATCGTCTTGATGAACTCGAAGGCGAGGTCGGGGTTGCCCGCCTTGGCCGGGATCGACCAGGTCCAGCCGCCGGACATGCTCACCTTGCCGGGGGCCTGGCCGTTCTGCGTGGGCATGGCCGCGAGGCCGAGTTCGTCGGACCACTCGGGCCACTCGTGGCCGCTGCCGGGGAGCCAGTCCTGCGGGAGCCAGGAGCCGTCGAGGGCGATGGCGAGCTTGCCCTGAGGGAGCCACTCGCCGCGGACGCGGGTCATGACGTTGGGGTCGAGGGCGTCGGACACGTCCGGGCCGAGCTTCTCCTTGTAGACGGTCTCGACGAAGGTGAGGGCGTCCTTGAAGCCCTGGCTGCCGGCGACCCACTTCTTTGCGGACTTGTCGTACAGGGGGTCTGTGTTGCCGTCATTCGTGGTGCCGTAGAGCAGCATCTCGAAGGTCTGCATGGTGGCGGCTTCGCCGACGGGTTTGCCCGTGTAGACATTGAGGGGGATGACGTCGGGGGCTTTTTGCTTGATGGTGCGGGCGGCGTCCAGGACGTCGTTCCAGGTCTTCGGCTGCCAGTCGGTGGGCAGGCCGGCCTTCTTGAAGATGTCCTTGCTGAACCACAGGCCCCGGGTGTCGGTGCCGTCCGGAATGCCGTACGTCTTGCCGTCCTCGCCCTTGGCGGCTTCCTTGGCCGTGTCGATGAACTGGTTCCAGTCCTGCCACTTGGCGAGGTAGGGGTCCAGGGGCTTCAAGTACCCGCTGGTGATGTCCGAGTTGATGAGGAAGGTGTCCTCGTAGACCAGGTCGGGGGCGGTCTTGGGGGAGCGGAGCATCTGCTGGAGCTTGGTGTAGTACTCCGAGTCCGGGGCCTTGATGGGGACGAACTCGACCTTCTTGCCGGGGTTGGCCTTCTCGAACTGCTTCTTGATGTCCGCGAGGTAGGTGTCCATCACCTTGATGGAGTTGTCCGTGGACTGTTTGAAGGAGACCTTGAGGGTGTCGGGGTCGCTGCCGGAACTGCTGCAGGCTGCGAGGGAGGCGGCGGTGAGGGCGAGGGCGGTGGTGATCAGGGCGGCGGTGGGGCGCACGGGCATGACCTCCTGCGGGCTCACTTCGTTGTGGCGCGGGGATGGCTGCCTGGTGAACGTAGGTTGACTGGTCTAGTCAGGTCAATGCGTCTGCGGCGAATTGGGCGTGGGCGGCTTCGGTGGGGGCGTTGGCTTGGGTGTAGGCGTGGGCTGCCTGGAGGTAGTAGGCGCGGGCTTCGTCGGGGTGACCGACGGTCTGGTGGCCAAGGGCCAAGTTGTAGAGGGCCCCGCCCGCCCTGTACCAGTCCTCGAAATCCCGGTGGCTGTCCGAGGCATTGGCGAACGCTTCGATGGCCTCTTCGAAGCGGCCTGCCTCTGCCAGGGCGACGCCTAGGTTGTTCCACGCTATCCCTTCGCGGTTGCGGTCTTCGACGGCTTGGTACAGGTCGCGGGCATGAGTGAAGGCGTCAATGGCCTCCCACACCTGGCCTGCTGCGTGCAGCGCAGAGCCGAGGTGATTCCATGTGTTGCCCTCGCCTCGACGGTTGTCGGTGGCCCGGAAGAGGACGCGGGCATGGATATCGGCGTCTATGGCTTCCTCGATTCGACCCGCCTCCTCCAGGGCGACACCGAGGCTTTCCCACGCGATGGCCTCGCCGTGGAGGTCTTCGGCGGCCTGGAACAGGTCACGGGAACGCATGTGGGCGTCGATCGCTTCCTCCACTCGACCGACCTTGAGGAGGGCGGTACCGAGTCGGTCACATGCGTTGGCCTCACCGAGACGGTCCCCTGCGCGGTGGGCGGCCTCCTGGGCGGTACGGGCGACAGCGATCCACTCGTCGTGGTAGCGGCGCCAATCCAGATACCTCACCAGGCGCACGGCCAGCCTCACCCCGTTGTGCGTGTGCCGGTCCTCCCGCGTCCACTGAACTGCCGCCACCAGCCCAGCCCGCTCGCTGTCAAGCCATGCCAGCGCCTGCGCACGGCTTGTGAACCTCTCCGGTTGTGGCATTCCCGGCACCCAGTTCAACCGGTCATCAGCCGATGCCGCCCACTGGTGGTAGAACTCCAGCACCCGCTCGCGCGCTGTCTCCCCCTCCTCCCGGAAGACTGTATCCGCGGCCACCACACCCATCCCGAACGCCCGCACGAGGTCATGCAACCGCCACCGCACACCCCCACCCGACTGCACCACCGTCAGTAGACCTGCCGCGCCCACATCCTCCAGCAGGCCCACGGCGACATCCATGTCCAGGCCGGTCAGCGCGGCCACGGCCTCCGTGCCCGTCTCGGCGCCCGGGGCCAGGGCCAGCAGACGCAGCAACCGGGCCTGCTCGGGCGGCAGGCGGCGGTACGACGTCTCCAGAACCGGCCGGAGAGTGAGGGAACGGCCGTACTGGTCGGCGCCCCGGCTGCCGTGGTCAAGGACGGCAAGTGTGTCTCCGACTCTCTTGATCTCGGCCACCAGCGAGGCGATGTCACGCCGGCGACGTCGACGGAGCATCGCGGCGGCGATCTGGAGCGCGAGGGGCAAGTGACCGCACAGCTCGGCCAATTCGTGCAACGCCTGTGGTTCGCGCGCCGGGCGGTCGTCGCGTTCGTCGGCGGCGCGGAGGGCTCGGGTAACGAGGGCGGCGGAGTCGTCCCCGGCGAGTGTCTCAAGGTCGATGAGACGTATGGGCAGCGCGTCCGGCCGATCCCGGGAAGTGATGAGAACCCGGTGGTGGTCCGTGCCGGGCAGAAGGGAGAGGAACTGGGACGGGTCCGAGGCGTTGTCCAGGATCAGCAACGTCCGGTTCTGCCGCTCGGAGAGGAGCCTCCGATAGGCGTCGTACTGACGCGCAACCGCCTGCGGCAGCTCCGCACCCTGCACACCCATCGCATCGAGCAGCGCCAGCACCGCCTGATCCGCCGTCACCGGATCGTCGTCGTACCCCCGCAGATCCACGAACAGCGTCCCACCGGGAAACCACCCCTCCGCACAAGCCCGATGCGCCGCCTCCACCGCCAACGCCGTCTTTCCGATGCCACCCATCCCCGTGACAGCGAAGATGAGTACAGGAAGCGCGGCCGAATCATCCGAATCACTCGAATCAGGCGCGAGTTGGGCCAGCAACCGCTCCAGTTCCGCCGAACGCCCCGTGAAGCCGAGCGGCCGCGGCGGCAGCGTCGCACTCGCGCGCGGAACCGGTCCGTGGACAGTCCCCCTACCGCTGGCCTCCGGTCCGCTTGCCGACGACAGTCCCGTAGAAGGTCCCGCCCCGCAAGTCGATGTGATCGCCCCCGTAATGGGGCCCCTCCTCGGAGTCGGCGGAAGCAGCGGAACCGGAGCGCCCGGACGCCCCGCCCCGCGGCCGATGCTTTCGCAGTACCGCCACCGCCACCGCAGCCGCCTGCGCAGCAGCCCGTTCCTGTGACCCCGAGGCGTCGGCCTTGCGCTTTTCCGCGTTGGCGAGGTCGCTGATCCCCCGGATCACCAGGGCGTCCAACTGCCCGTTCAGATGCGCCGCGTGGGCCGCGCCAGAACCCTCCATCTCGATCGCTGCGGCGTCGTTGTAGTGCTCGCGGAGATGCTTGGCGATCTCCGACCTGGCGTCCGCCAGGACCACGTCACCGGCGGCGATCGGCTTGAAGTGCGCCCGCACCTCCGCCATGTCCCGTACGGCGGAACGGGCGGCCTGCACCAGTGCGTTCGAGCCCGGCCAGGCCTCGGGGCGGACGAGGAAGCCCTTGGTGGTCTGCTTGCCGCCGTGGATGCCGTACACCTTTGTGCCGACCACGACATCACCGATCCCGATGTCCTCCTTGAGGCTGCCCGCCACCCCGACGAAGAGCACGGCTTGTGGATTCAGCCAGGAGACGATCTGTGTCGTGAGAGTGGCGGCGTTCACCGGGCCCTCGCCCAGTTCGGCGATCGCCACGGTCCAGTCCGTACCCTCCAGGCGGCCGCGCTCGACGCGGGTTCCGTGCTTGTCGTGGACGAGTTCCTCACGGTCCACGATGTGCGACCGCACGGCGGCGTATTCGAGCGCGAGCGCGGTGAGGACGACAACGCTGGGAGAGGTCTCGGACACCCCCTTAAGGTACTGCCAAGTGACCAGCCCAGGCGGGTCGTTGGCCCAGGGGAAGGGATCGCCGTCATGACCGGGACGGAGCGCGACGTCACCGTCGGACAGCTGCTGCTCGCCGAGTACCAGAGCGTGAAGGACGAACAGAAGGCCCGCATCGGGTTCCGGGACAACCTGCTGTACGTCACCCTCGCGGTCGTCGCCGCCGTCATCGCCGCGGCGGCGCAGGCCAAGCAGACGTCGATGCTGCTCGCGTTGCCGCCGGTGTGTGTCGTGCTCGGGTGGACCTATCTGGTCAACGACGAGAAGATCTCGGCGATCGGGAGGTATGTGCGGGGCGAGCTGGGGCCTCGGCTCGCTCGGCTCGCGGGCTCGGAGGGCGCCTTCGGGTGGGAGCACTTCCATCGCGGGGACCCTCGGCGCGTGTCCCGGAAGGTCTTGCAGCTCGTGGTCGACCTGCTCGCCTTCTGCTTCGTACCGCTGGGCGCGCTCGTCGTGTACTGGGCCGGCGGCGACACCTCGCCAGGGCTCGTGGTCCTGTCCGTGGCCGAGGCGGTCACAGTGGCGGTGCTGGGCTGGTACCGCGTCATATACGCGGTGCCGTTCCGTCCGACGGACGGCGGGCAGTGACTCAGCGGCGTTCGCCCCGCACCCATCGGTACACCAGCTCCGGTCTCCCGACCTGTCCGTAGACCGGCTTCCGCTCGGCTCTCCCCGCCTCCACCAGGTGTTCCAGGTATCGCCGAGCTGTGATCCGCGAAATCCCCACCGCCTCGGCGACCCCGGCCGCCGTAAGCCCCTCGACGGCCTCCCGCACAGCCCCCGTCACCCGCTCCAGCGTCGGCCCGCTCAGCCCTTTCGGCAACGCCGCAGGACCCGGCGCCCGCAGCGCCGCCAGCGCGCGGTCCACCTCGTCCTGGCCGCTCGCCTCTCCGACCGCGGCGTGGAACTCGGCGTACCGCACCAGCCGATCGCGAAGCGTCGCGAAGGTGAAGGGCTTCAGTACGTACTGCACGACCCCCAGCGACACCCCCTCCCGCACCACCGCCAGATCCCGCGCCGACGTCACCGCGATGACGTCCGCGTGATGCCCGGCCGCCCGCAACGACCGCGCCAGCTGCAGCCCGTGCACATCCGGCAAGTGCAGGTCCAGCAGCAGTAGGTCCACCCGCGTCCGCTCCAGCGCGCGCCGCGCCTCCGCGCCCGTGTGCGCCTTGCCGACCGCGACGAATCCCGGCACCCGGCCCACGTACAGCACGTGCGCGTCCGCCGCGACCGGATCGTCCTCCACGACCAGGACGCGAATCGCCTGCTCGGCCGCCCCGGTCATACGTCACCTCTCGAAACGACCGCGTCCTCGGCACCCCGCACAGGCTCGGCCTGCCGCGAAGGACTGCCGCCCGGCGCGGGTTCGGCGCCCGGCGAGGCCCCGGCATCCGGCGTGTGCCTCACACCCTCTCCCAACGGCAACCGCACCTCGAACTCCGCCCCACCCCCGGCAGCCTCCGCCACCGACAGGGTCCCGTCATGCCGATGCGCCGCCTGCCGTACCAGCGCAAGCCCCAGCCCTCGCCCGCCCGGCCCGGCCGGCTTCGTCGAGAAGCCGCGCTCGAACACCGCCTCCGCGTGCGCGGGGTCCACCCCGGCCCCCGTGTCCGACACCCGCAGGACCAGCTCCGCACTCTCCGTGTACGCCGTCACCGTCACCCGCCCCCGCACGCTTCCTTGCGCGGCGTCCACCGCGTTGTCGATCAGATTGCCGAGGATCGTCACCAGATCCCGGGCCGGCAGCGAGGGGGGCAGCAGGCCGTCGTCCAGTCGGCTGTCCTCCGATACGACGAGTTCGACGCCCCGCTCGTTGGCCTGCGCCGTCTTCCCCAGCAGCAGCGCCGCCAGCACCGGCTCGCTCACCGCCGCGACGACCTGGTCCGTCAGCGCCTGTGCCAGCTCCAGCTCGGCGGTCGCGAACTCCACCGCCTCCTCGGCGCGTCCGAGTTCGATCAGCGAGACGACCGTGTGGAGGCGATTCGCCGCCTCGTGCGCCTGAGACCGCAGGGCCTGGGTGAAGCCCCGCTCCGAGTCCAACTCGCCCATCACCGACTGGAGTTCGGTCACGTCCCGCAGGGTCACCACCGTTCCGCGCCGCTCGCCGCCCGACACGGGTGATGTGTTCACCACCAGCACGCGCTGCGCTGTCAGATGCACCTCGTCGACCCGCGGCTCGGACGCCAGCAGCGCCCCGGTCAGCGGTGCCGGCAGGCCGAGCTCCGCGACCGACCGGCCCACCACATCGCCGCCCACTCCGAGCAGCTCCCGCCCCCCGTCGTTGATCAGCGCCACCCGGTACTGCCCGTCCAGCATCAGCAGTCCCTCGCGTACCGCGTGCAGCGCGGCCTGGTGGTAGTCGTGCATCCGGCTCAGCTCGGCCGCGTTCATGCCGTGGGTGTGGCGGCGCAGGCGGGCGTTGATGACGTACGTGCCGATCGCGCCCAACGCGAGCGCGCCCGCGGCCACGCCGAGCAGGGCCGTCAGCTGGTCCTGCACCCGTTTGCTGATCTCCTCGACCCTGATACCCGCGCTGACCAGCCCCACGATGTGCGCCGGGTCCCGTCCCCCGTCGTAGATCGGCACGACCGCGCGCACGGACGCGCCGAGCGTGCCGGTGTACGTCTCGGTGAACGGCTCCCCGCGCAGGGCGCGCCCGATGTGACCCCGGAAGTGCTGGCCTATCTGTTCCCGGTCGGGGTGCGTCCAGCGGATGCCCCCGGGGTTCATGATCGTGACGAAGTCGACGTCGGCGTCGTGCTGGACACGGAGCGCGTACGGCTGGAGCTCGGCTGTGGGGTCGTCGGTGCGGATGGCCTCCTGTACCGACGGGGCGTCGGCGATCGCCTGGGCCACCGCCATGGCCTGTCGGCCCGCCGCGTCCTCGGCCTGGCCGCGGTCGCTGACGTAGGTGAACACCGCGTACCCGGCGACGAGCACCGCTATCAGCACGGCCTGCATGGCGAAGAGCTGGCCGGCCAGGCTGCGGGGCCTCGGGACGGAGATGCGCATGCCGTCAGTCTGCCCCATGGCCGATTTTGACCGCCCGTCCCTGTGGACAAGTGGTTCCCGACCCCGGGCGGGGGTCACGCGTGCCTGGCCGGCCGGCGCTGACCAGGCACGCTGTCCTCACCGCAGGGTGAGCGGGGTCTCCGATTCGACGCGGGTCAGCTTCTCGGGGTTGCGGACGTAGTAGAGGCCGGTGATGCGGGCGTCCTCGACGCGGATCGCCATGACGCCGTCGATCTCGCCGTCCAGGCGCAGGATGAGCGCCGGATTGCCGTTGACCAGGGTCGGCTCGAGGGTGATCGTGGCGTCGAGCTTGCCGCGGCCGCCCACGATGAAACGGGCCACCTTGTCGGCGCCGACGATCGGCCGGGGCGCGGCCTGCTTGATGCCGCCGCCGTCACCCATCAGCACCACCTCGGGGGCGAGCACGTCGAGGAAGCCCTGCAGGTCCCCGGTGGTGAGCGCGCGCTGGAACGACTCCAGGGCCGCCCGGGTCGCGCTCGCGGGGACCGCCGCGCGCGGGCGGCGGGCGTCGACGTGCCGGCGGGCGCGGTGCGCGATCTGGCGGACGGCCGCGGGGCTCTTGTCGACGGCGGCCGCGATCTCGTCGTAGTCGACGTCGAAGACCTCGCGCAGTACGAAGACGGCGCGCTCCGTCGGGGAGAGTGTCTCCAGTACGAGCATCAGCGCCATCGACAGGCTCTCGGCGAGCTCGACGTCCTGGGCCACGTCCGGGGCGGTGAGCAGCGGCTCGGGCAGCCAGGGGCCGACGTATGCCTCCTTGCGGCGCGTCATCGCACGCAGCCGGTTGAGCGACTGGCGGGTCGTGATCCGGACCAGGTAGGCGCGCTGGTCGCGCACCTGCCCCG
Organism: Streptomyces cyaneus; assembly: GCF_004028635.1. Classification (GTDB taxonomy): domain Bacteria; phylum Actinomycetota; class Actinomycetes; order Streptomycetales; family Streptomycetaceae; genus Streptomyces; species Streptomyces cyaneus. The sequence continues at coordinate 400,859 of NZ_RQJW01000009.1, forward strand.
GATCGACCTCGACCCACCGCAGCCAGGTCTCCTGCAGCACGTCCTCGGCGTCGGCGGCCGAGCCGAGCATCTCGTAGGCGACGGTGAAGAGCAGGTTGCGGTGGGCGACGAAAGCCTCGGTCGCCGCGTCGGTGGCGTGATCACTCATGCCGAGGTCTCTCCCCTGTTTGTGTGCGGGTTAGGCCACGTGTTCGACGGTGACCGGGGTCTCGTCCGCAGCCTTGGCCCGGGTCTCGTCCGCAGGGCGCGCGGCCCGCAGCAGCTCCTGACGCTTGGCACCTCCCGAGACGCGGTGCAAGCGGTACGAACCGGGCTTGCGCGACTCGGCGGCCAGATGCTTGACGATGCCCTTGCAGACGATCTCCTTGAGCCTCGCGCCGGTGCGGCCGTCGATGTGGAACCCGACCGCGACGTCGTACCGGTGGGCGAACTGGAAGATGCCGGTGTCGCGGCCCAGGCTGATGCACTGCCCGGCGAACACCTGGTTGAGGGGCGAGGGCTGCTCACCCTCGATCCGGCTGAGCACCGTGTCGGCGGCCCGCGCGCCCAGCGGTATCGCGGCCTGGCAGCTCATCCGCAACGGCAGGCCCGACGGCGCGGCCGAGTCGCCGGCCGCGACGATGTGCGGGTCGTCCACGCTGGTCAGCGTCTCGTCGGTGAGCAGCCGGCCCAGGGCGTCGGTGCTCAGCCCACTGCGCGCGGCCAGGTCCGGCACGGCGAAGCCGGCGGTCCAGATGGTCACCTCGCTCGGCAGCGTACGGCCGTCGCCGAGCCGTACGGAATCCCGCGTCACGGCCGTCACCCTCGCGTCGGGGCCCTCCAGCACCGCCACACCGAGTTCGGCCATCCGCCTGGCGACCGAGCGCCGACCCCGCGGGTGCAGATACGGGCCGAGCACCCCGCCGCAGACCAGGGTCACGGCGCGGCCTGCCTCCGCCAGCTCGGCGGCGGTCTCGATACCGGTCGGACCGGCTCCTACGACCGTCACCGGGGCCTTCGCGGACGCGGCGTCCAGGACCGGCCGCAGCCGCTGCGCCTCCTCCAGGCCGGCGATCGGGTAGGCGAACTCGGCCGCTCCGGGCACGCCCGGGTCGGCGCTGCCACTGCCCACCGCGTAGATCAGGTGGTCGTACTCGACTGTGCCGCCGGTCGCCAGCGTCACGCTGCGCTCGGCGGCGTCGATCCGCGTCACACTGTCGACCACCAGCCGGACGTCCTCGGCCAGGATCTCCCGGTAGTCGACGACCGCGTCGTCGGACCCGCCCACCAGCTGGTGCAGGCGGACCCGGTGGACGAAGGTCGAGCGCGGGTTGATCAGCGTCACGGTCACGTCGTCGCGCTGCGTGAGGCGATTGGCCGCCATGACGCCCGCGTATCCGCCGCCGACCACGATGACGTTGCTGTTCTCGGTCACGGTGTCTCCTCCGGTTCCAAGGGTTCGGCCCGAGGCGTTCGGCCCAAGGGGTTCGGCCTCAAGACACCGCGTACTCGACCGCCGTGACAGGATGTGACTCAGATCACTCCGTAGGGGCCCGCGTCAGTGCTTCCGTCGCCGTCGGCCCTTGCCTTTGGGGGCAAGCGCGGCCACCCCGACCGCCATCGAGCCGGACGTCGCGCCCGCCGCGATCTCAGGGTGTGACAGGCGCTGACAGACGTCGAGTCGGGTGGTGACCCCCACCACGATCGAGCCGCGCGCACGCACGAGTCTCGCGGTCTCCGGGAAGATCGGGATGTTCGGCCAGTGATGGTGGGCCTCGCCACTGCGAACCGTGACCGAGATCCGGTGGTCCTCGATCGAGGCGGCCAGCGTCGGTGTCGGGCCGGCCGACGACAGCGCCGTCGACCCACGAAGGTCAAGCCCCAGCTCCTTGAAGAACTGCACCGTCCACACCTGCCATCCCCTGCCGTCGCGGTGGTGGAGGAGCGCGGCCTCGAAGGCCGGGTTCACCAGGAAGAACGGGATGTCGTCGGAGGACAGTCCGAGCATCAGGCGGGCCGGCAGCACGAATGTCCCCGCCCGCCAACTGAGGTGCTGACGGTCCAGGACCGGCTCGATCCACCCCTCGTGCCAGCCGGGCCGGTGGCAGCCGACGTGATGCAGCGACGCGTCGGCATACTCGCCGTCGGTGTACACGGCGAGCGCGGGCCGCTGCCACCGCAGGAACGGGCGGCCGCAGGTCTGGCAGTCGACCGCCCGTAACTGCACGCGCAGAGCGGAGAGTGTGTGCTCGCCGAGGTTCATCCGGGTCACCGGGTCGGTTCGTACCTAGATGCCGGCCATCGAGCTTCTCCGTCCCCCGCGGTCGACTCCGTCCATCTCCCGCTACGGAACATAGCCACGCGACACCGGGACCGGTCCCGGTCGACTCGCAGGCGCTTCCTCCCAGGTGTGCAGGCCGGGGGCCTGCCTTTGTAAGCGGGCGGTGAACTAAATGAACGGAAGGGTGACCGCCCTCACACGGCAGGGGATAGTCGCCGCATCGCTGGAGTACGACCCCCGCTCCCCGGGGCGCGCTTCCCCGTCAGCGAACCCCCACCCCGGACGTGAGCCGCACGCCGGTGATACCGACGAAGACGTCAAGGAGGGCAGCCGTGGCCGCCGCCAAATCCCCCGATACGGCACCTGCCGCACCCGTCGCCAAGCGGGACCGCACGCACTACCTCTACATCGCGGTGATCATCGCGGTGGCCCTCGGTATCGCCGTGGGTCTGGCCGCACCCGACTTCGCGGTCGAGCTGAAGCCCATCGGTACGGGCTTCGTGAACCTGATCAAGATGATGATCTCGCCGATCATCTTCTGCACGATCGTCCTGGGCATCGGCTCGGTACGGAAGGCCGCCAAGGTCGGCGCCGTCGGCGGTATCGCGCTCGGCTACTTCCTGGCCATGTCGCTGGTCGCCCTCGGTATCGGTCTCGTCGTCGGCAACATCCTGGAGCCGGGCACGGGTCTGCAGATCACCGACGCCGTCAAGGACGCCGGGCACGAGCAGGTGGACGCCGAGGCGCTGCCGCCGGTCGACTTCGTGCTGTCGATCATCCCGAAGACGCTCGTCTCCGCCTTCACCGAGCAGTCGGTCCTGCAGACCCTGCTGGTCGCCCTGCTCGCCGGTTTCGCGCTGCAGGCCATGGGCTCCGCCGGGGACCCGATCCTGCGCGGCGTGGAGCACATCCAGAAGCTCGTCTTCCGGATCCTCGCCATGGTGATGTGGGTCGCCCCCGTCGGTGCCTTCGGCGCCATGGCCGCCGTCACCGGGTCCGCCGGTGTCGACGCGCTCAAGAAGCTGGCCATCCTGATGCTCGGCTTCTACGTCACCTGCTTCCTCTTCGTCTTCATCGTGCTCGGCGCGCTGCTGCGGATCATCGCCGGCCTCAACATCCTCACGCTCTTCAAGTACCTGGGCCGTGAGTTCCTGCTGATCCTGTCGACCTCCTCCTCCGAGTCCGCGCTGCCGCGCCTCATCGCGAAGATGGAGCACCTCGGTGTCAGCAAGCCGGTGGTCGGCATCACCGTCCCGACCGGCTACTCCTTCAACCTCGACGGCACCATGATCTACATGACCATGGCGTCCCTGTTCATCGCCGACGCCATGGGTACGCCGATGGCGATCGGTGAGCAGATCCCGCTGCTGCTCTTCCTGCTGGTCGCCTCCAAGGGCGCCGCCGGTGTCACCGGTGCGGGTCTGGCCACGCTGGCCGGCGGTCTGCAGTCGCACAAGCCCGCCCTGGTGGACGGCGTCGGCCTGATCGTCGGCATCGACCGCTTCATGAGCGAGGCCCGCGCTCTGACGAACTTCGCGGGCAACGCCGTCGCCACCGTCCTGATCGGCACCTGGACCAAGGAGATCGACCGCGAGCGCGTCGACCAGGTGCTCGCCGGTCAGCTCCCGTTCGACGAGGCGACCCTCCTGGAGGACGGCCACGACGCCCCGGCCGAGGCGTCGGAACCGGACGGCGACAAGCAGCTCGCCAAGGCCTGACCTCTGCTCTGACCTCTGGTCTGACCTCCGGCCCGTCCCCTGCTCCGGACGTCCGGCCCCGCCTGAACCGGGGCCGGGCGTTCGGCCCCGCCTGAACCGGGGCCGGGCGTTCGGCCACCACACTCCGGGCGGCTGGGATGCTCCCCCGTCTCTCAGCCGCCCGGTCAGCATCTCCCTCTCAGGCGCACGGCAACTGCCGTGCGCCTGACGGCATTACCGGAAGATTGCGTTCCCTTACTCGTCCTTGCCCAACGCGGTTGATCTTCCGCACCTCTCCATGGGTGACCGTCAAGGACACACAGGAAGTCCGGGGGAACCCATGGACAAAATTCGTAAGGCATTGGTCGGCACGGCCACCGGGGCAGTGCTCCTCACGGCCGGGGTGGCGCCGGCCCAGGCGGCCACGGGGGCGGCACAGCCGTCCGTGGGGCGGGACTACAAGAGCATTGCCGGCGTGTGCGGTTCGCTGCTGGCCACCGGTGTCAGCGTCTCCTCGCTGGGGAAGACCATCGCCTCCAAGGGCGCGGGCTGGGTGGGGGCGATCGTCTCCGCGGGCTGCCTGGTGAAGGACGCCAAGGAGTACAGCAGGGCCTTCAACGCCACCCCGGCGGGCATCGCGAGGCTGAAGAAGATCCAGGCGAAGTACCACAACTACACGTTCAAGCACTTCATGACCGACTTCGGCTGCAAGTGGGTGGCGAACCCGCCCGGCGGCGGCACGGACGCCGTTCCGGCCGCCGTGGCCCACAACACCAGGGCGGCCGGGCACTGGGACTGCAGCTCGGCCGGCGACTGAGCGGAGCGCTCCCGTGGACATCACCCTGGCACTCGTGCTGGTCGTCGCCGAACTGGCGGTGCTGACCGGCGGGTACCTCGACGCACAGGCGCACACGCGGCCGAGCAGGGGCGTCCGCGTCACTCGGGCACTGGGCCCCATGCTCGCCGTGACGGCGGCCGTCGCGCTGGTGCCTGATCCCGTCTGGAAGGTGGCGGTGGCTCTCGTCACGCCGGCGCTGGTCAAGGCCACCGACCAGTACGCACGCCACCTCGGGGCCCCGGCCCCGGGCGGCGGCGAGTCGGCCGGGCGACTGCGCTGAGGCCGCGCCGAACGGGGCTCACACGGTCGCCACTGCCGGCCACGCAGTCCCTCGGCACGCTGCCGTCACCGGCGGTGGGGCCAGGCAGGGAGCAACTGCCCGGCCCCACACCCGACCGCAGTCAACCCCGACACGCTTACGCCGACGAGCCCGATCCCGCTCACCCTGCGGGCGGCGACTGGAGGCGGTGGGCGCGATCGCGGGGTGCGGCGCCCATGTCGCCCCCCCCGGCCCGGCTCGGGCTGTCCTCCCCGGTGCGCAGAGAGCCGCTCCCGTCGCGGTTGCCCTGACGTCGGCGTCAAGGATTACGTTCGTACGCATGCGAATCGGCGAGCTGGCCGCGAGGGCCGGGACCACGACGCGCACGTTGCGCTACTACGAGTCGCGAGGGCTGCTGCCCGCGCGGCGCAGCGGCAACGGCTACCGGACGTACGACGAGAGCGACCTGAAGCTGCTCCGGCAGATCAGGACGCTCCAGGACTTCGGGTTCGACCTGGAGGAGACGCGGCCGTTCGTGGAGTGTCTGCGGGCCGGACACCCGGAAGGCGACACATGCCCGGCCTCGCTCGCGGTCTACCGGCGCAAGCTGGACGAACTCGACGCCCTGATCGGCGAGTTGCAGGCCGTGCGCGCCAAGATCGGCCTGCGGCTGGCGCTGGCCGAGGGGGAACCACCGTTGTGCGAACTGGGAGGGCAGGAGCTGTGATCAAGGCGGCGGGCGTGGCAGAGGTGACGGACGAGGACTTCGAAGCGGAGGTGATCGGCTCCGAACTGCCGGTGCTGGTGCAGTTCACGGCCGAGTGGTGCGGCCCGTGCCGCCAGCTCGCGCCGGTCCTGAGCGCCATCGCCACAGAGGAGGGCGATCGGCTGAGGATCGTCCAGCTGGACGTGGACCGCAATCCGGGTACCACGATCGCGTACGGCGTGCTGTCGACGCCGACGCTGATGGTGTTCCGGGGCGGTGAGCCCGTGAAGTCGATGGTGGGGGCGCGACCCAAGCGCAGGCTCCTGGAGGAGCTCGCCGACGTGCTGTGACCCGCTCCGGTCACTTCGAGTACAAAGAAATCCCCCGGGCAATTGCGCCCGGGGGATTTCTTTGCGTATATTCAATGATTCGCGACTTCAAGTCGGATTGGGCCCGACGAAGTCGCGGTGAAGTCCAGTGAGCACACTATATCCGGGCGGGAGCAGAATTGTCAAACACCGAATTGCAAGACGGTGAAATGCGACGCGAGCAGGAATTCATCGACTCCCTGTACGCGCGCGTGGACGCGCTGCGCGGCGACACCGAGACCTCCGTCGGGGACGCGCTCGCCCAGGGCAACACGCCCATGCAGGCCCGACTGGAGCGGGACATCCTCGTCGCCGAGCGCTCGGGGCTGCTCGCCGCGCTCAACGCGGTGGACGGCTCGCTCTGCTTCGGCCGGATCGACCTCGCCTCGGGCGTCAGCCACCACATCGGCCGCATCGGCCTGCGCACCGACGACGCCGAGCACACGCCCATCCTGATCGACTGGCGCGCCGACGTCGCCCGCCCCTTCTACCTGGCCACCGGCCACACCCCGATGGGCATCCGGCGCAGGCGGCACATCACCACCAACGGCCGTACGGTCACCGCCCTGCACGACGAGATCCTCGACCTGGGTGACCAGGAGCGCACCGGCCACGAGGACCCGACCGGCGACGCCGTCCTGCTCGCCGCGCTCAACTCCGCGCGCACGGGCCGGATGAGCGACATCGTGCAGACCATCCAGGCCGAGCAGGACGAGATCATCCGGGCGCCGCACCGCGGGGTGCTGGTGGTGGAGGGCGGCCCGGGCACCGGCAAGACGGCGGTCGCCCTGCACCGCGCCGCCTATCTCCTCTACGAACACCGGGAGCTGCTCGCCAAGCGCGCCGTCCTGATCGTCGGCCCCAACCCCGCCTTCCTCGGCTACATCGGCGAGGTCCTGCCCGCGCTCGGCGAGACGGGCGTGCTGCTGTCCACGGTCGGCGAACTGTTCCCCGGCGTACGGGCGACGGCGGCCGACACCCGCGAGGCGGCCGCGGTGAAGGGCCGCGCCGACATGGCGGACGTGCTCGCCGAGGTCGTACGCGACTGGCAGGCGCTGCCCGACCCGGTGATCGCGATCGAGCACGACCGCGAGGTCCTGATGCTCGACGACGACCTGGTGCGGATGGCCCGCGAACGCACCCGCGCCGCGAAGCTCCAGCACAACGTGGCCCGTGAGTACTTCGAGGGCCACATCCTCAACACGCTGACCGAGCTGTACGCCGAGCGGGTCGGCACCGACCCGTACGACGGCTCCAGTCTGCTGGATCCCGCCGACATCACCCAGATCCGGGACGAGATCGCCGAGAACCCCGAAGTGTGGGCGGCCATCGACCAGTTGTGGCCGCGGCTGACCCCGCAGCGCCTGGTCGCGGACTTCCTCGCCGACCCCGTGGGCTACCTCCCCGACGAGGACGCGGCCGCGATCCGCCGGACCGTGACGCGGGCGTGGACCGTGGCGGACGTACCGCTGCTGGACGAGGCCGCCGAACTGCTCGGCGAGGACGACCGGGTGGCGCGGGCGCGGGCCGAGCGTGAGCGGGAGACGCAGGTCGCGTACGCGCAGGGCGTTCTGGACGTGTCGTACGCCTCCCGGACGTACGAGTTCGAGGACAAGGAAGACGACGACAGCGAGGTGCTCTCCGCGCACGACATCATCGACGCCGAGCGCTTCGCCGAACGCCACGAGGAGGACGACCATCGCAGCGCCGCCGAGCGGGCGGCGGCCGACCGGACCTGGGCGTTCGGGCACATCATCGTCGACGAGGCGCAGGAACTGTCGCCGATGGCCTGGCGGCTGCTCATGCGGCGCAGCCCCACCCGCTCGATGACACTGGTCGGCGACCCGGCCCAAACGGCCGAGGCGGCCGGCGTCGGTTCCTGGGCAGGCATCCTGGAGCCCTATGTCGAGGACCGCTGGGAGCACACCCGCCTCGGCGTCAACTACCGCACGCCGTCCGAGATCATGGACCTCGCGGCGGCCGTGGTGCGGGCCGAGAACCCCGGCTTCGAGCCCCCGAGTTCGGTGCGCTCGACAGGGGTACGGCCTTGGGTGCGCGCGACCGACGACCTGCCCGACGCCGTCGCCAAGGCGGTCGTGGAGCTGACCCCTGCCGACGGGCGCCTCGCGGTCATCGCGCCGCGCCATCTGCACCGCAAGCTGGCGGCGCGGCTGGACGGGGTGACCGCAGGTGCGGAGCCCGACCTCACGCGGACCGTCGTCCTCCTCGACCCGCGTCAGTCGAAGGGGCTCGAGTTCGACTCGGTGCTGGTGGTGGAGCCGGGGCTGTACGGCACGAGCGACCTGTACGTGGCGCTGACGCGGGCGACGCAGCGGCTGGGGGTGCTGCACACGGGCCGGTTGCCGAAGGCGCTGGCCACCACCTGAACTGGTCTCGCCCCCGCCGCCCCCAGACCCCCGCTTCGGCCCTGAACGGGCCTCGTCCTCAAACGCCGGACGGGCTGGAATTCAGCCCCTCCGGCGTTTGAGGAGCGGGGGTCCAGGGGGCGGAGCCCCCTGGGATGGGACGGGTAGGGGCGGCGGGGGCGAGAAAATTAGGCCGGGCGCAGCCACACCGTCGCCAGTGGCGGCAACGTCAGCCGGATGCTGGCCGGGCGGCCGTGCCACGGCTGGGCTTCCGGCTTGAGCGGGTCGGGGTTGGTGACGTCGCTGCCGCCGTACTTCGCCGCGTCGGTGTTCAGCGACTCGTGCCAGGCCGGGACGTCGTCCGGGACCCCGAGGCGGTAGTCGTGCCGGACCACCGGCGACATGTTCGACACCGCCAGCAGCGGAGCCCCCTCGGCGTCGTAGCGCAAGAACGCGAAGACGTTGTCGTCGGCCGCGTCCCCGACCACCCACTGGAACCCGGACGGATCGGTGTCCCGCTGCCAGAGGGCCGGAGTGTGGCGGTAGACCGTGTTCAGGTCGCGGACCAGGTCCCGCACCCCCCGGTGATCGGGCTCCGCCCCGTACGCCGGGTCCAGCAGCCACCAGTCCGGGCCGTGCGCCTCCGACCACTCCGCGCCCTGCGCGAACTCCTGCCCCATGAAGAGCAGTTGCTTGCCCGGGTGGGCCCACATGAAGCCCAGGTACGCGCGGTGGTTGGCCCGCTGCTGCCACCAGTCGCCCGGCATCTTCGACACCAGGGACCGCTTGCCGTGTACCACCTCGTCGTGGGAGATGGGCAGGACGTAGTTCTCGCTGTAGGCGTACACCATCGAGAACGTCATCTCGTTGTGGTGGTACTTGCGATGCACCGGCTCCTTGGCGATGTACTCCAGCGAGTCGTGCATCCAGCCCATGTTCCACTTCAGCCCGAAGCCGAGGCCCCCGAAGCCGCCCGGGCCGGCCACGTGCGTCGGGCGTGTCACACCGTCCCAGGCCGTGGACTCCTCCGCGATCGTCACGACGCCGGGCACCCGCCGGTACACGGTCGCGTTCATCTCCTGGAGGAACGCCACCGCGTCCAGGTTCTCCCGGCCCCCGTGCTCGTTCGGGACCCACTGGCCCGGCTCGCGCGAGTAGTCCAGGTAGAGCATGGAGGCGACGGCGTCCACGCGCAGGCCGTCGATGTGGAACTCCTCGCACCAGTAAATGGCGTTGGCGACGAGGAAGTTGCGCACCTCACGGCGACCGAAGTCGAACTCCAGGGTGCCCCAGTCGGGGTGGGCGGAGCGCAGCGGGTCCTCGTGCTCGTAGAGCGGGCGGCCGTCGAACTCGGCCAGCGCCCAGTCGTCGCGCGGGAAGTGCGCCGGCACCCAGTCCATCAGCACGCCGATCCCGGCCTGGTGCAGGGCGTCGACCAGGTACTTGAAGTCGTCGGGGGTGCCGAGGCGGGCCGTGGGTGCGTAGAGCCCGGTGACCTGGTAGCCCCAGGAGCCGCCGAAGGGGTGCTCGGCGACCGGCATCAGCTCGACGTGGGTGAAGCCGAGGTCCTTGACGTACGCGGGGAGCTGCTCGGCGAGTTGCCGGTACGTCAGCCCCGGGCGCCAGGACGCCAGGTGGACCTCGTAGACCGAGAACGGCGCCTCGTGCGTCGGGACCTCCCCGCGCCGCGCCAGCCAATCCGCGTCACCCCACTCGTGCTGCGAGGCGTGCACGATGGACGACGTGTTGGGCGGGGCCTCCGTACGGCGGGCCAGTGGGTCGGCGCGCAGCGTCTTCGAGCCGTCGGGCCGGGTGATCTCGAACTTGTACAGCTCGCCCTCGCCGATGCCGGGCACGAACAGCTCCCAGACGCCGGTGCCGCCGAGCGAGCGCATCGGATACCCCGTGCCGTCCCAGAAGTTGAAGGTGCCGGCCACGGACACGCCCCGCGCGTTGGGCGCCCACACCGTGAACCGGGTGCCGGTCACGCCCTGGTGCGTCATCGGCTCGGCGCCGAGCGCCCGCCACAGCTCCTCGTGCCGTCCCTCACCGATCAGATGCAGATCGAGCTCGCCCAGCGCGGGCAGGAAACGGTACGCGTCCTCGGTCTCCTGGACCGAACCCTCGTACGCGACGAGGAGTTGGTAGTCCTCCGGTACCTCTCGCAGGGGCAGCAGCCCCGAGAAGAACCCCTCCGCGTCGTCGTGCAGCTCGGCCCGCAGACTCCCCGCGACGACGGTGACCGACAGGGCGTACGGCCTGAAGGCCCGGAAGGCGACCCCGCCGGGCACCGGGTGCGCGCCGAGCACGGAGTGCGGGTCGTGGTGGGTGCCGCTGAGGAGGCGGTCGCGGTCGACGGCGTCGAGGGCCGGCGAGACGGCGACCTCCACCGGTGCCGGGGCTTCGACGGGCCCAGCCGGCTTCGGGATCGCTTTCTGCGCCGGGATCTTCTTCTGCGCGGCCTTCTGCGCGGGGATCTTCTTGGCGGCGGCCTTCTTCGGGGCCGTGCTCTTCGACGTGGCCGTGCTCTTCGCGGCCGTCTTCTTGGCTGCGGCCTTCTTGGCCACGGCCTTCTTCGCGCCGGTTTTCTCGGCGGCAGCCGCCTTCTTCGCCGGGGCCTTCTTCGCGGCCGTCTTCTTGGCGGGCGCTTTCTTCGCAGCCGCCTTCTTCGCCGCGCCGGCCTTCGTCGTCCCCTTCTTCACGGCCTCCGCGGCCTTCTCGGCGGCCTTCGCCGTCTTCGCTGTCGCCTTCTTCGCGACGCTCGTCTTCTCGGCCTTCTCCTCGGTCTTCACCTCAGTCGGCTTCTCGGCCGTCTGCTGCGGATCCGAATCGCTGGAGGGAGTGGTGCGGGGGGTCACGGGCGGGGCCTCCTCGGCGAGGGTGGGGATGTGGGTGCGGGGGTGGACGGGGGCAGGGACAGCGGAGACGGGGGCGGGGACTGGGATTGGGATTGGGACTGGGGGCCGGTGTCCGCGGCGAGGCGGCGTACGGCGGACAGCGGTACCGGGAGCCAGTCGGGACGGTGACGGGCCTCGTAGACGACCTCGTAGATCGCCTTGTCGGTCTCGTACGCGCGCAGCAGCACCGGATCGGTCCGTGGATCGGCGCCGCTGACCTGCGCGTACCCGGAGCAGTACGCGGCCCGGCAGGTGTCGGCCCAGCCGGGTACCGCAGGGTCGGCCGAGTGGGCGGCGTAGTCGAAGGAGCGCAGCATCCCCGCGACATCCCGCACCGGCGGCTGTGGCATCCGCCGTTCGGCCAGCGGCTTCGACGGCTCGCCCTCGAAGTCGATCAGCCACCACTGTCCGGCGGGCGAGCGCAGGCACTGCCCGAGGTGCAGGTCGCCGTGGATGCGCTGGGCGGTCCAGGTGCAGCCCTCGGCGGCCAGGTCGGCCAGCGCCTCGAAGGCGGAGCGCAGGCCGGGCGCGTACGGCCGTAGCGCGGGCACCGCCTGCGCGGCCGCGTCCAGCCGCTCGACCATGCCGTCGACCAGCTGCGGCACCTGTGCGTGCCCCAGAGTCACGGTCGGCAGTGTGCGGGCCAGCGCCATGTGCACCTCGGCGGTCGCGCGCCCGAGCGCCCGTGCCGCCACGGCGAAGTCCTCACCCTTGGCCAGTTCGCGCAGGGCCAGCTCCCAGCCGTCCGCCGCGCCCTGCACGAAGGGCTGGAGCACACCGAGGACGTAACCCTCGCCGGACAGCTCCGCCCGGATCCACGCGGTCGGCGCGGGCACCCGGTCGCAGCTCTCGCGGGCCAGCGCCAGCGGTAGCTCCAGGTCGGGATTGACGCCGGGCACGATGCGGCGCAACAGCTTCAGGATGAACGTATCGCCGTAGACGACCGACGAGTTCGACTGTTCGGAGGTGACCAGGCGCGGCACCAGGCCGGACCGGATCTCCTGGCTTTCGTCCCGCTCGAAACGCAGCGCGCCGATCCGGGCCCCGGTGCGCAGCGCCTCCAGGAGCAGCTCGGTGGGGCGCGGGTCGTACAGGGCGTCGTACACCGTGCGTCCGGCGAGCGGGCCCTCGGCCACGTGTCCGATCAGCGCGGGCGCGAGCCGCGGCGGCAGCGCCTCGCGCTCGCCTATGACGAGTTGGTAGCAGTCCGAGGGTTGCTCGGGGGCGCCCGTCAGGGGCGCGAGTGGCTGATGGGCGCGTACCAGCAGGTGGTACAGGCCCAGCTTGCCGCCGGGCGGTAGCAGCTCGGTGGCCGCCACCAGCGAGAACCCGGTGACCGGGCGCCCCTTGCCCGCGAACCAGCGCTGCCGTGGCAGCCACTCCCGTAGGAGCGGGTCCAGCGATGCAAGGAGGCCGGGAGGGGTCGTAAGGGTGCGGGTGACGGCTTTCGACATGGCGTCACGTCCTTTCCCCGGGCCGGTCGGGGTGTTACTGATGCGTGCCCCGGGCGGGGCGGGAGAAACCGCCCCGCCGGGCTGTCAGGCGGCGTCCTTGCGGAGCCGGAACCAGTAGAAGCCGTGGCCGCCGAGGGTCAGCAAGTACGGCAGCTCACCGATGGCCGGGAATCGCACCCCGCCGAACAGCTCGACCGGATGCCGCCCGTTGAACCTCCGCAGATCCAGCTCCGTCGGCTGCGCGAACCGCGAGAAGTTGTTCACGCACAGGACGAGATCGTCCTCGTATTCGCGCAGGAAGGCGATCACGGCCGGATTCGACGACTGGAGTTCCGTGTAGGAGCCCAGTCCGAAGGCCGGATTCTGCTTGCGGATCTCGATCATCCGGCGGGTCCAGTGCAGGAGAGAGGACGGCGAGGACATGGACGCCTCGACATTCGTCACCTGGTAGCCGTAGACCGGGTCCATGATCGTGGGCAGGAACAGCCGTCCCGGGTCGCTCGACGAGAAACCCGCGTTGCGGTCCGGCGTCCACTGCATGGGCGTGCGTACGGCGTCGCGGTCGCCGAGCCAGATGTTGTCGCCCATGCCGATCTCGTCGCCGTAATAGAGGATCGGCGAGCCGGGGAGCGACAGCAGCAGGGCGGTGAACAGCTCGATCTGGTTGCGGTCGTTGTCCAGCAGGGGAGCCAGCCTGCGTCGGATGCCGATGTTGGCGCGCATACGCGGATCCTTGGCGTACTCCGCGTACATGTAGTCGCGCTCTTCGTCGGTGACCATTTCGAGGGTCAGCTCGTCGTGGTTGCGCAGGAAGATGCCCCACTGGCAGCCGGAGGGGATGGCCGGCGTCTTGGCGAGGATTTCCGAGACCGGGTAGCGGGATTCCCGCCGTACGGCCATGAAGATGCGCGGCATCACCGGGAAGTGGAACGCCATGTGGCATTCGTCGCCACCGCTTGGGAAGTCGCCGAAATAGTCGACGACGTCTTCCGGCCACTGGTTCGCTTCCGCCAGCAGCACCGTGTCCGGGTACTGGGCGTCGATCTCCTTCCGTACCCGCCTGAGGAAGGCGTGGGTCGCGGGAAGGTTCTCGCAGTTCGTGCCCTCCTGGGCATAGAGATACGGCACCGCGTCCAGCCGGAACCCGTCGATTCCCAGGTCCAGCCAGAACTTCAGCGCCGAGAGGATCTCCTCCTGCACGGCCGGGTTCTCGTAGTTCAGGTCCGGCTGGTGGGAGAAGAAGCGGTGGAAGAAGTACTGCTTGCGGACCGGGTCGAAGGTCCAGTTGGAGGCCTCTGTGTCGACGAAGATGATGCGGGCGTCGGCGTACTGCTTGTCGTCGTCGGCCCACATGTAGTAGTCGCCGTAGGGGCCGTCGGGGTCTTTCCTCGACTCCTGGAACCACGGGTGCTGGTCGCTGGTGTGGTTCATGACGAAGTCGATGATGACCCGCATACCGCGCTGGTGGGCGGAGTCCACGAAATCCACGAAGTCGGCGAGGTCACCGAATTCGGGCAGCACGGACGTGTAGTCGGAGACGTCGTAGCCGCCGTCCCTGAGCGGTGACTTGAAGAAGGGCGGCAGCCACAGGCAGTCGACGCCGAGCCATTGCAGGTAGTCGAGTTTGGCGGTCAGGCCTTTGAGGTCGCCGACGCCGTCGCCGTTGCTGTCCTGGAAGGAGCGGACCAGGACCTCGTAGAAGACGGCGCGCTTGAACCAATCCGGGTCACGATCCTTGGCAGGAGTGTCCTCGAAGGTGTCCTGAACGGGCTCGTTGACGATCATTTTGTGGGTGACCCTCCGATCTGCGGGGTGGACGGTCGCAGGACGGTGAGGATGTGCGCGGGACGAGTGCCCGGTTCGAGACGCACGTAGTTCGCCCTGCCCCAGTGATAGGTCTCGCCGGTGAGCTCGTCGCGCACCGGCACCGACTCGTGCCATTCCAGGCCGAGTTGCGGCATGTCCAACGAGACCGTGGCCTCCTGGGTGTGGTGAGGGTCGAGGTTGGCGACCACCAGAACCGTGTTCGAACCGCTTCGCTTCGAATACACGATCACCGCGTCCTTGTCCGCGTGATGGAAGTGGAGGTCGCGCAACTGCCGCAGGGCCGGATTGGCCCGCCGGACGGCGTTGAGCTGGGTGATCAGGGGGGTGATGGTGCGGCCTTCGCGTTCGGCGGCGGCCCAGTCGCGGGGGCGTAGCTGGTACTTCTCCGAGTGGAGGTACTCCTCGCTGCCGTTGCGCAGGGGGGTGTTCTCGCACAGTTCGTAGCCGCTGTAGATGCCCCAGGTGGGGGAGAGGGTGGCGGCGAGGACGGCGCGCAGCTCGAAGGCGGGACGGCCGCCGTGTTGGAGGAATTCGTGCAGGATGTCGGGGGTGTTGGCGAAGAAGTTCGGCCGCATGTAGGTGGCCGCCTCGCCGGACAGTTCGGTCAGGTACTCGGTGAGTTCCTGCTTGGTGTTGCGCCAGGTGAAGT
>NZ_RQJW01000010.1 GCF_004028635.1 Streptomyces cyaneus
ACGCCCGGGCCGTCCCCGACCCCGGGACCGCCTCCGACCCCGGGTCCACCCCCCACGCCCGGGGCGCCGCCCCCCCCCGGGCCCCCCCCCCCCGCCCCCGGACCCCCGCCCCCCCCCCCCCCCCGCCCCCCCCGCCCGCCCGCCCCCCCCCCCCCCCCCCCGGCCCCCCCCCCCCCCCCCCCCCCCCCCCCCCCCCCCCCCCCCCCCCACGCCCCCGCAGTCGCAGTACGGACCGACCTCCCGAGTTCTTAGCCCGCCACCTCGGACCGGTCCCCGCCCCACAGCGTGTGGAACGACCCGTCCCGGTCGGTCCGCCGGTACGTGTGCGCCCCGAAGAAGTCCCGCTGCCCCTGCGTGAGCGCCGCAGGCAACCGCTCGGCGCGCAGGGCGTCGTAGTACGCGAGGGCCGCCGCGAAGCCCGGCGTCGGCACACCCTGCCGGGTCGCCGCGATGATCACCTCACGCCAGTCGTCCTGCGCCGCGGCGATCTCCTGCGCGAACGTGTCGTCGGACAGCAGGCTCGGCAGATCGGCCCGGGCGTCGTACGCCGCGCGGATCCGGTCCAGGAACGCCGCGCGGATGATGCAGCCACCACGCCAGATCGCCGAGACGGCGCCCAGGTCGATGTCCCAGTCGTACTCCGCGCGCGCCGCGTCGATCTCGTGGAAGCCCTGCGTGTACGACACGATCTTCGACGCGTACAGCGCCTGCTCGACCCGGTCGGCGAAGGCCGCGGCCTCCGCCTCGCCCAGCGGCGTGGCCGTCGGGCCGGCCAGCCCGCGGGAGGCGTCCCGCAGCGCCGCGTGCCCGGACAGGGAGCGGGCGAAGACGGCCTCCGCGATGCCCGAGACCGGCACGCCCAGGTCCAGGGCGATCTGCACGGTCCAGCGGCCCGTGCCCTTCTGCTCGGCCTGGTCGACCACCACGTCCACGAACGGCTTGCCCGTCGCCGCGTCCACGTGGGACAGCACCTCGGCGGTGATCTCGATCAGGTAGGAGTCCAGCCGGCCCTGGTTCCAGGTGCGGAAGATCTCCGCGATCTGGGCGGGCTCGTACCCGCCGACGTCCCGCAGCAGCTGGTACGCCTCGCCGATGAGCTGCATGTCGGCGTACTCGATGCCGTTGTGCACCATCTTCACGAAGTGCCCGGCGCCGTCGGGGCCGACGTGCGTCACGCAGGGCGCGCCGTCCTTCGCCTTCGCGGAGATCTTCTCCAGCATGGGACCGAGAGAGTCGTACGACTCCTTCGGGCCGCCCGGCATGATGCTCGGCCCGTGCAGCGCGCCCTCCTCGCCGCCGGAGACGCCCATGCCGACGAAGTGGATGCCCTGCTCGCGCAGGTCCCGCTCGCGGCGCCGGGTGTCGGCGAAGTGTGCGTTGCCACCGTCGATGATCATGTCGCCGGGCTCCAGGAGCGGGGCGAACTCCTGGATCACCGCGTCGGTCGGCTCACCGGCCTTCACCATGATGACCAGCCGCCGCGGCCGCTCCAGCGCCGCCACGAAGTCCTTGGCGGACTCGGCCGGGATGAACTCGCCCTCGCTCCCGAACTCCTCCACCAGCGCCCGCGTACGCGCCGGCGTCCGGTTGTGCACCGCGACCGTGTAGCCGTTGCGGGCGAAGTTGCGGGCGAGATTGCGGCCCATGACCGCGAGACCCGTGACGCCGATCTGCGCCGAAGTGCTCATGCGTTGGCTCCTAGTGACCTCGATATATCAGCGGTGCCGGTCATGCCCGCCAGTATTGCCCCATCGTCCATCCTGACGTGCCGGTATCCCGACCGCACATCCGGGGTGGCGCGATGTCGCGCAGGCAGATACGCACGGAAGGCCCCGGCGCACTCAGCCGTCCCGGGCGCCGTTCGGGCGCCGTTCGGATGTCGTTCGGATGTCGGGCAACGTGCGCCGGTTCCGCGCCACTTGGCGTGAAGAGGCGGCTGAATTGCCGTCTTGTCATGGCCTGTTCGCAGCGCTTACTTTTGCCCCTCCTGACGCATGTCAATGGGGGGCTCCGTCATGGCCGTACGCGGTCGGCACCGCCGGTACCAGCCGAACAGAATCAACCGCGCCTCACTCACCGTCACCGCGGGCGGCGCCGGGATGGCGCTCCCGCTCATCGGCGCAGGTGCCGCGCAGGCGGCCGACGTGGACACCTGGAACAAGGTCGCCGCGTGCGAGTCGACCAACCGCTGGCACGTCAACACCGGCAACGGCTACTACGGCGGGCTGCAGTTCGCCCAGTCGACGTGGGAGGCGTACGGCGGTACCCGGTACGCGGCGCGGGCCGATCTGGCCACCAAGGACCAGCAGATCGCCGTCGCGGAGAAGGTACTGGACGGGCAGGGGCCGGGCGCCTGGCCGGCGTGCTCGGTACGGGCCGGGCTGACCCGGGACGGGGGCACCCCCGACATCCACCCCGCCGGCACCACCGGCAAGACCTCGGTCAGGAAGACCTCGGTCCAGGACGTCCAGCCGCAGACCACACCCCAGTCCCGGGCCGGCACGGCCGAGATGTACACGGTCGTCCGCGGCGACACCCTCTCGGGGATCGCAGAGTCGCAGCAGGTCAAGGGCGGTTGGCAGGGGCTGTACGCCGCGAACCGGCAGGCGATCGGGGCGGATCCGGACCTGATCCTGCCCGGTCAACGGCTCGCGCTGCACGGCAAGGCCGCCCCGACGACGACCCGGCCGACCTCCCCCTCGACATCCTCGTCCTCGCCCGAGAAGACCTCTTCGGACCGCAAAGCCGCCGACCGTAAAGCCGCGGACCGCAAAGCCGCCGACCGGGAGAAGCAGTCCGCGACGGCCAGTCGCTCGCTGGTCGCCCCGGTGAGTTCCCCCGCGAGCACCCCGTACCGCAAGGCCGGCTCGTCGTGGTCGAAGGGCTACCACACCGGCGTCGACTTCCCCGTCCCGACCGGTACCTCCGTGAAGTCGGTCGGGGCCGGTCAGGTGGTCGACGCGGGGTGGGGTGGTTCCTTCGGCTACCAGGTGGTGATCCGGCACAACGACGGCCGCTACACCCAGTACGCCCACCTCTCCGCCATCTCCGTGAAGTCCGGGCAGTCGGTGGGAGCCGGTCAGCGCATCGGCCGCTCCGGGTCCACGGGCAACAGCACGGGCCCGCATCTGCACTTCGAGGTGCGGACGGGGCCCGGTTTCGGCGCGGACATCGACCCGGTGGCCTATCTCCGGGCCGGTGGCGTCAGGATTTGACGCGGATGCGGTGCCGGTCGACGACCGGCATCGGGACGTACGGGCCGCCGTAGAACGGGCCGTAGAGGTTCGGGGGGCTGCCCTCCGGGTGCGGCGGCTCGCCGTCCTCGTACGCGCCCTCCGCGACCTGGGCCGGTATGAGGATGCCCTCGATCCTGTCCGGTACGAGGATCTCCGCACGCGGCATCGTCCCGGGCTGCTCCGGAACGCCCGCCAGCAGTTCCTCGGCGCGCACCGGCTCCACGGCAGGCCCGGACAGCATCGGCTCCGGCAAGGCCGCCTCGGGCAAGGCCGCCTCGGCCTCCGTACGTGCGATCCGCTCCGTGGTCAGCAGGATCAGGCCACCCGCCGCCACCACGCCGCAGCCCAGGGCGAGCAGGGTGCCCGTGGTGCCGTAGCGGAAGGTTTCGCCGAACATCGTGATGCCGACCGCGGCCGCCACCACCGGGTTCACGACCGTCAGCGTGGCCAGCGGTGCTGCGAGGCCCGCGCCCCGGTAGGCGGCCTGGGACAGCAGCAGCCCGGCCGTGGCGAAGACGCCTATCGTGGCCAGGGTCGGCACGTCGGCCGCGGACACACCGCCGTTCCAGTCCACCGCGACGATCTTCGTGAACACCGAGGACATGCCGAAGGCTATGCCGGACCCGGTCGCGAGCAGCATGCTGCGCACCGCCGGGTGGCGGTGGGCCGCCCGGCCCGCGATCATCAGCGTCACGACGAGGCCGCCGGTCACCAGGGCCACGCCCACCCGCTCGGCCGTGGCCAGCGAGTGCGACTCGGAGGAGCCGACCAGGGACAGCAGCCCGGCGAGACCCACGGTCGCCATGATCGCGCCCCGCCAGGCCGTCGACCCGGCCTTGCGGCCCACGAACAGCGCCGCCATCGGCAGCGCGAACACGATCGTCAGGGCACCGAGCGGCTGCACCAGGCTCAGCGGGCCGAAAGCCAGCGCCACCACGTGCAGCAGACCGCCGAGGCCGTTCAGCGCGACCGCCGCCCACCAGCCCGGCCGGCGCATCGGCGCGAACTGCTGGCCCGGAGAGGACACCGCGACACGCTCCTGTACGATCGCCCCGCCCGCGTACGCGACCGCGGAGATGAGCGACAGGAGCACGGACAACGCGAGGGCGCTCATGCGCTGCTCCTCTGCGTGAAGCGGGGGCGGTGACCCCGGCGCGGCGATCGGTCGGCTTCCATAATCAACACGATGCCTCGAAAAGCTCTTCCCGTCGTCGTACCAGAGCACGCACTGTGTCGTACTGCCGATGGAGTATTACGGCGGTGGTCTCATCCCCAAGGCGGGTGACCCCGGGTGGAGACCCCCAGGTGATATCCCCGACGGGCCTTGGTACTACTGCTCTTCGTGGACCTCGACCCCGATCTCGCCGCGCTCCGGCCGCTCGGCGGCTTCTTCGTACTACGCACCACAGGGGCAGCACTTCAGCCACTCCCGACCCTGGCGCAGGCGTACGCCGAACCCGCATCGGCCCCCCAGGGAAATCCCCTGGCTTTCCGCGTCCGGAAAGTCGCGAACGCCCTACGCGCCCCCGAGTTGCGGATCGCCTCCTCGGTGGCCCAGCAGGGACTCGCGGCCCGCCTGTGGTCGGTGACGCTCGGCTGCGCCGCCCTGTACGGCCGGATCCCCGACCTCGACCCTCGCCTGCTGCACTGGGACCCCGACGGCAGCGCCCCCGACGACCTGTGGCTCACCGAGGTGCGCCCACTCCCCGCGGACCCGGCGACCATCGCGGACGTCCTCCTGCACGGCCACCTTCAGCCGCTGACCGCCGCCCTGAGTACCGAGTACCGCGTCGCGGCGGGCCTGCTGTGGGGCAACGCCGGATCCGCCCTCGCGGGAGCGGCCCGGCAACTGGACCAGTGGGCGCGTGCCAACGGCCGTACGGACACCGCCGCCCGGGCCCGCGCCCTGACCACGGAAATTTTCGGCCACCCCCTGCTCGCCGGCACCGGCACCCTCACCGAAACCGCGTTCCGGCGCCGCAGCTGCTGCCTCTACTACCGCGTGCCCGGCGGTGGCGTGTGCGGTGACTGTTGCTTCACACGACCCCCGCGCTCTTCCCCACGCGCCTCATCTGGGTGACCATGAAAGGGCAACCAGCCGCTGAGAACAGGGGGTTCCGGGTGCGAGTGGGACTGCTGACCCGGGAATACCCGCCGGATGTGTACGGCGGCGCGGGCGTCCATGTCGAGTTCCTCGCCCGGGAGTTGAGGGATCTCGTCGACCTGGAGGTGCACTGCTGGGGCGAGGGACGCGCGGTCGGCGTGCAGCGCCACCGCCCCTGGTCGGCGCTCGACACCTCCAACGACGCGCTGCGCACCTTCTCCGTGGACCTGGCGATGGCCGCCGGCCTCGAAGGCTGCCAACTCGTCCACTCCCACACCTGGTACGCCAATCTCGCCGGTCACCTCGGCAAGCTCCTGTACGGCATCCCGCATGTGATGACCGCCCACTCACTGGAGCCGCTGCGGCCCTGGAAGGCCGAGCAACTCGGCGGCGGATACGCCCTCTCCAGCTGGGCCGAGCGCACCGCGATCGAGGCCGCCGACGCGGTGATCGCCGTCTCCGGGGCCATGCGTGAGGACATCCTCAGCTGCTATCCGGCGCTGGACCCGGCCAGGGTCCACATCGTGCACAACGGCATCGACACCACCCTCTACCGGCCCGACCGCCGCACCGACGTCCTCGCGCGCTTCGGCCTCGACGCCGACCGTCCGTACGTGCTGTTCGTCGGCCGCATCACCCGCCAGAAGGGCGTACCGCATCTGCTGCGCGCGGTACGGGACATCGACCCGGCCGCGCAGGTAGTCCTGTGCGCCGGAGCGCCCGACACCCCCGAGATCGACCAGGAATTCCGCGATCTCTACCAGGAGTTGAGCCGGGTCCGCGAGGGCGTGCTCTGGATCCCGCAGATGCTGCCGCGCCCGGAAGTGATCCAACTCCTCACACACGCCGCAGTGTTCGTATGCCCGTCGGTGTACGAACCCCTCGGCATCGTCAACCTGGAGGCGATGGCCTGCGGAACTCCCGTGGTGGCCTCGCAGGTCGGCGGCATTCCCGAGGTCGTCGACGACGGCAAGACAGGTCTGCTCGTCCCGCTGGACGACGACTTCGAGGCGGGCCTCGCGAGGGCGCTGGACTCGGTGATCGGCGACCCGGAGACCGCCCGCCGGATGGGCGAGGCCGGACGGGAGCGCGCCGTGGGGGAGTTCGGCTGGGACGCGGTGGCGCGGCGGACGGTCCGGCTCTACGGGGAGATCCTCAAACAGGCTTAGCGCGCGCTACACAGGGGCAGGCTGGCATCAACCACGGTGAGGGGAGCGGCCATGCGTCGTGGCGGACCTTCGGTGCTCGGAATCGTACTGGCGGGCGGAGAAGGCAAGCGCCTGATGCCGCTGACCGCGGACCGCGCGAAACCCGCGGTCACCTTCGGAGGAACGTATCGCCTCGTCGACTTCGTCCTCTCCAACCTCGTCAACGGCGACATCCTGCGCATCTGCGTCCTCACGCAGTACAAGTCGCACTCGCTGGACCGGCACATCACCACGACCTGGCGCATGTCCAGCCTGCTGGGCAACTACGTCACCCCCGTCCCCGCCCAACAGCGGCTCGGCCCGCGCTGGTACCTCGGCAGCGCGGACGCCATCCTTCAGTCCCTCAACCTGATCTACGACGAACGCCCCGAGTACGTCGTGGTGTTCGGCGCCGACCACGTGTACCGGATGGACCCGCGCCAGATGCTCGCCCAGCACATCGAGGGCGGCGCGGGCGTCACGGTGGCGGGCATCCGCGTGCCGCGGAGCGAATCGTCGTCCTTCGGCGTGATCAGCCCCGGTTCGGACGGCCTGACCGTGGAGCGCTTCCTGGAGAAGCCCGCCGACCCGCCCGGCCTCCCCGACGACCCGGAGACCGTCTTCGCCTCGATGGGCAACTACATCTTCACCACCAAGACCCTCGTCGAGGCGCTCCAGCGGGATGCCGAGGACGAGAACTCCGTGCACGACATGGGCGGTTCGATCCTGCCCCAGTTGACCGACCGGGGCGAGGCCCAGCTGTACGACTTCAGCGCCAACCATGTCCCCGGCGAGACCAACCGCGACCGGGGCTACTGGCGGGACGTCGGCACCCTGGACGCGTACTACGACGCCCACATGGACCTGATCGCCGAGCGCCCCGCCTTCAATCTCTTCAACCGCAGCTGGCCCATCTACACCCACTCCAACCAGCTCTCCCCGGCCCGCTTCAACGCGGGCGGCATGGCCAGCGAGTCCATCATCAGTGCCGGTTGCCTGATACGCGGGCAGGTCACGCGGTCCGTGCTGTCGCCGGGGGTGGTGGTCGACCCGGGCGCCGTGGTGCAGGGGGCGGTGCTGCACGACAACGTACGCATCGGGCGGGGCGCGGTGGTGCGCGGAGCCGTACTCGACAAGAACGTCGAGGTGCCCCCGGGCGCGACGATCGGCGTCAACCCGGAGCGGGACGCGGAGCTGTACACCGTGTCCAAGGGCGGCGTGATCGCCCTGGGGAAGGGGCAGGGGGTGTCCTAGCCGCCCCCTGGAGACAACAGGGCGTCGTAGGCACACGCCCACTGTGCGGCACCGAGCCACACGGCAGATCATTTCGGTTGCCGACACTCCTCCCCTCGACCGATCCTGGGCCCTGCGAGCGAGGAGGGCAGGATGGGGCTCGTGCTCTTCCTCGGAGATGACGACGTGACCAGTCCGGACGTCTCCTGGTCCTACAGCGGTTTCCACATGTTCAGGGAGTGGCTGGCCCGGAGTGAGGGGTTCGACCACACCGAGATGTACGGCTTCGGCGGAGACCGTCCGTGGAGCAGGAAGCAATCATCGACCAGCGGCAACACGATGGCAGCGATCCCGTTCTCCGACGGCGCATCGACGACGCCCGCCGACTCGTTGCAGTCATGAGGCTCTGCCTGGACAAGGACGTCGAGCTCGTCTTCGGCTGACCGCCGAACGCAGAACGTCACGGGACCTCCCGCGGCGAGGCGCGGCGTCAGGCGCTGTGCCTGGCCGCGGGCATCGAGGCTCCGCCTGTCTTGATGTCCCGCGCGCACAGCCTGGTCGACGAGGTGGTCAGCGTATTGACCAGTTGATCGCCGACCAGGACGCGAGCTCGGCAGGCGGCTTCGAGGCTCCGGCGCTCATGGCCGGCGCGGTGAAGACGACCGCACTGGTGGCGCAGTGGACGGTCATCGGCACCGCGGGCGCGACGCGCGCACGGGAGCGGCTATCGAACCAGGGCTTCTGGCCCGACGGCCTGCACGCCGCGCCGACCGACGACGCCCTCGCGTACGACCTGAAGGCGCACAAGAAGCTCGGCTTCGACTCGGTGCGCCTGGGATCCGACCCGGTGGGCAACAACCAGTCGGGGCTGAATCTCGGTGCCGACGGCGGCGCCGGCGACATCATGGACGAGCACGGCTACCCGAGCCCGGCCCTGCCACCGCGCCCCGACGGCGAACGGGTACTGGTCACCGGGGAGTACAGCGGCAGTCGTACGTCGACGTCGCCCCGGCGACCTGTACCGACGACTACCTCACCAAGCTGGCCGACCCTGATCTCTGACGTCGAGGGTGAGCTGAACGGGCTCCTGGCCTACGACCGCGCCGTACTGAAACCGGACGCGGCGCGGCTCGAGGCCGGTCACGAGGCGCTCATCCGTGACGCCTCCCGGGTGACACCCACGGGATGCCCGGCGCCGCAACCTGTGTTGAAGTGACCTCATATGCACCATGAGTCCCGCCCCTATCACGAGGGGTGGGACTTAATCTGCTGTTAACTGTGCGTAGCTTGATCGTACTTGACCGTAATCGGCCAAGGGCGATTGACTGCTGATCCACCCTTCGTCGACGCGAGGCAAGCCATTGACTTCTGACCTGCTCGCACCTCTCGACCTGGCGTTCTGGAACATCGAGTCCGCCGAACACCCCATGCACCTGGGCGCGCTCGGAGTGTTCACGGCGCACTCGCCCACCGCCGGTGCCCACGCGGCCGACCTGCTCGCCGCCCGCGCCGCCGCCGTGCCGGGACTGCGGATGCGCATCCGTGACGCCTGGCAGCCGCTGGGCCTCCTCCAGCCGTTCTCCTTCGGGGGCGCGACCCGTGAGCCCGCCCCCGACTTCGACCCCCTGGACCATGTCCGGCTGCACGCCCCGACCGCCGACTTCCAGGCGGAGGCGGGCCGGCTCATGGAGCGCCCGCTGGAGCGCGGCCGGCCGCCCTGGGAGGCGCATGTGCTGCCCGGGGAGGACGGCGTGTCCTTCGCCGTGCTGTTCAAGTTCCACCACGCCCTCGCCGACGGCCTGCGCGCGCTGACGCTCGCCGCTGCCGTCCTGGACCCGATGGACATGCCCGCGCGCAAACCCCGTCCCGAGGAGCCGCGGGGCAGTCGACTTCCGGATGTGCGCAAGTTGCCGGGGCTGCTGCGCGGCGCCGTGTCCGACGTGGGTCGGGCCCTCGACATCGGGGCCTCGGTCGCCGTGTCCACCTTGGGTGTGCGCTCGTCGTCCGCGCTGACCGCGGAGCCGAGCGGCACCCGACGTACGGCCGGTGTCGTGGTCGACATCGACGACGTGCACGTGGTCCGCAAAGCCGTCGGCGGCACCGTCAACGACGTCCTCATCGCGGTCGTCGCGGGCGCCCTGCGCCGCTGGCTCGACGAGCGCGGCGACGGCAGCGAGGGCGTCGCGCCCCGCGCCCTGATCCCCGTCTCCAAGCGCCGGCCGCGCACCGCGCACCCGCAGGGCAACCGGCTGTCCGGCTACTTGATACGGCTTCCGGTCGACGACCCCGACCCGCTGCGCCGCCTCGCCACGGTCCGCACCGCCATGGACCGCAACAAGGACGCCGGCCCCAACCGGGGTGCGGGCGCCGTCGCCCTGCTCGCCGACCACGTGCCGGCGCTCGGTCACCGGCTCGGCGGACCGCTCGTCGGCCAGGCCGCCCGGCTCTGGTTCGACATCCTGGTCACCAGCGTGCCGCTGCCCGGCATCGCCCTGAAGCTCGGCGGCCACCAGGTCACCGAGGTCTTCCCGTTCGCCCCGCTGGCCCGCGGCCAGTCCCTGGCGATCGCGATCTCGACGTACCGCGGACGCGTCCACTACGGACTCGTCGCCGACGCCGAGGCCGTACCGGACCTCGACGTCCTCGCCAGGGCCGTGTCCGAGGAGGTGGCGGAGCTGATCATCGCCTGCGGTCCTTGAGCCCTCGTCCGTCGGGATCGTTCTTCGGCCCGTTCGCCGGTTTTTGGAGGACCGGCCCGGCGCTCCGTACAATTCCCCGTTCGAAAGCGGACGCGGTCGGAGCGCCGCGCGGGTGATCACGGAAACGGCAGCGCGATGACGGTGACAGAGGAAGGCTCGGCTACGACGCACGAGGTCGTGCACGAGCCCGGTGACGAGGTCGGATACGGCCCCGGCATCGACCCCGAGCGGCTGGCCGTCTGCCTCAGCGTGCTCGACGAGCTCGACAAGCTGGAGGTCGACCACCCCGACGCCATCGCCGTGCGCCGGGCCACCGCCGGCATCTACCGCACCGTCAAGCAGCGCCGCCGCCAGGAGCGCCGGGCCGCCAAGACCGCGCACGACAAGGCGGTCACGGAGGCCACGGCGACCGGCTCCGCCCAGCGCATCGACGACGAGACGGAGGGCATCCTCCCGTCGTCGGCGACCGACGAAGGAAAGATCGCGGGGATACTCCAGCGCCCGCGCTCCTGCTACACCTGCAAGACCCGGTACGTGGAAGTCGACTACTTCTACCACCAGCTCTGTCCGGACTGCGCCCGCCTGAACCGCGGCAAGCGCGACGCCCGCGCCGACCTCACCGGCAAGCGCGCCCTGCTCACCGGCGGCCGCGCCAAGATCGGCATGTACATCGCGCTCAGGCTGCTGCGTGACGGCGCGCACACCACGATCACCACGCGCTTCCCGAAGGACGCCATCCGCCGCTTCAAGGCCATGGACGACTCGGCGGACTGGATGCACCGCCTGGAGGTCGTCGGCATCGACCTGCGCGACCCGGCCCAGGCCGTCGCCCTCGCCGACCAGGTCGCGGAGGCGGGCCCGCTCGACATCCTGATCAACAACGCGACCCAGACCGTACGCCGGCTGCCCTCCGCCTACGCCGCCCTGGTCGACGGCGAGAGCGCCCCGCTGCCCGCCGGTGAGCTGCCCGCCCATCACGTGATCGGCGCCTTCGGCTCCGGCGCCGTCGACGGCCTGGCCGCGCTGCCCGTCGGGATCTCCGGCCTCGACGCCCAGCAGGTCGCCGACCTCGCCCTGGTCGCGGGCAACGCCAGCGTCGCCCGGCACCTCGACGGCACCGCCATCGATGCGGGCGGCCTCGTCCCCGACGTCGTCGACACCAACACCTGGGTGCAGACCATCGAGCAGATCTCCCCGGTGGAGCTCCTCGAGACCCAGCTGTGCAACTACACGGCGCCGTTCATCCTGATCAGCAAGCTCCGCCCGGCCATGGCCGACGCCGCGAAGAAGGCGACGAGCGGACGCGCGTACGTCGTGAACGTCTCGGCGATGGAGGGCGTCTTCGGCCGCGGCTACAAGGGCGCGGGCCACCCGAACACCAACGCCGCCAAGGCCGCGATGAACATGGTCACGCGGACCAGCGCGCAGGAGATGTTCCAGAGCGACGGCATCCTGATGACGTCCGTCGACACCGGCTGGATCACCGACGAGCGGCCCCACTTCGACAAGCTGCGCCTCGCCGAGGAGGGGTTCCACGCTCCGCTCGACCTGGTCGACGGTGCGGCGCGGGTCTACGACCCGGTGGTGCGCGGTGAGGCGGGCGAGGACGTGTACGGGGTCTTCCTGAAGGACTACACGCCGGGCAAGTGGTAGGCCCCTACGGGTACGGGGGTGGGGTGACGACGCCGGTGGGAGGCTGCGGGTCGTAGGGGGCCGGTCGCGCAGTTCCCCGCGCCCCTGGGTCGGCCGCGCGTACCCGCGTGCCTCCGTCGACCAGCAGATCCGCCCCCGTCACCCACTCCGCCGCGTCCGACGCCAGCCACACCACCGCCCGCGCCACGTCCTCCGGCTCCCCGATCCGACCCAGCGGCAGCCCGGCGGCCACCGCCTCCTCGCCCGGCTCCCATACGAAGCGTGCCATCTCGGTGCGGACCAGCCCGGGGGACACCGAGTTGACCCGCACCTTCGGGCCCAGTTCGCCCGCGAGCTGCTGGGTCAGGTGGGCGAGGGCCGCCTTGCTGGTGCCGTATGCGCCGATATCGGGGCCGACATGGGCGGCGCCCTCCGTGCAGACGTTGACCACCGCACCGCCGTGTTCGCCCATCCAGGCCCGCCAGGCGCACTGCACGAGCCGCAGGGGCGCCTCGACGTTCACGGCGAAGGCCTCATGCCAAGCGCACGGATCGACGTCCATGAGAGGGCCGTACGGCAGGTTCGTCGCCGCGTTGTTCACCAGGACGTCGATCCGGCCGAACTCGCGCAGGGCCAGGTCCACGACCGCCCGCAGATGGCCCGGGTCGGCCACACTGCCGGCCACTCCGACGCCGCCCAGCTCGGCAGCCGTGCGCCGTACCTCGTCGGGGTCCCGCGCGGTCACGCACACCAGCGCTCCGGCGGCCGCCAGTTGCCGGGCGACGGCGTGTCCGATGCCGCGCGTGGCGCCGGTGACAATGGCGGCCCTGCCATCAAGTCCGTACGACGACGTCATCGCCGTACGGTCTCATGACGGGGCGTCAGTTGGCAGCCCCCAGCGGCGAGTTCCTGGCCGCCACCAGCTCCAGTACCGCGCGCCAGTCCTCCAGCACCCCGGCGTCGAACTCGGCGCTGCGGCCCTCCTCGTCGGCCTGACGCAGGCGGACCAGGTCGTCGTCGGCGGAGTCCAGGGCCCGGCACTGGTCACGGACGAGGCGGGAGACCCGTTCGCCGAGGAGCGGCCGCACCGCGTCCGCCGCGCAGTCGGAGTATCGGGCCACGTCGGCCGGGCCCAGCAGCGGGCCGATGGCATGAACGAGCCCCGCGACCTGGAGCTCCTTGTCGGCGGGGCGGCTGCGGCGCAGCAGAGCGGCGGTCTGCAGCGCGTGTTGGTGGAGATCGACTCGGGTCCTGTCGAGGCCCGGGGTGTCCCGGGTGCCCCGGCAGGCGTTCAGCAGATCCATCAGCTCTTCGACACTGCGCAGCTCCATGCGTCAGTCCTCCCGCCGGACAAGCCGTTGCCGTACGGCAGCAGATCATGGCCGCCTTGCGAATCGGCCAACGGGACTTGAACTGCGCGGCGTGCTCGCGTCGCGCGCCGGGCAAGAAGATCATGTTGAGCCGAACGAGTGACTTTCAAACGGTGCATTCTGTAACAAACAGGTGAATAGGCGGGCTGGTAAATACCGATTGACTCCGGATAGTTACACCTTGTTTGCAGCCCCATCGAGCGGGTACCCGCTCATTTGGTTAGTCTGTAGCGGACGGACAGCTCTACAGGGTCCCAACCCACACCCACCGTCCGTCCCGGGACAAGCCGGTGCACAACGGCCTGCTCGCACACCAGTTACCGGCGCCACCGCGTCCGAGCCGACTTTGAGTTAAGACCCGAGCGGGCGTCAGGTGCCGGACCGCAGACCGGCCGGCCCGCCCCGAGGGTGATCCGACACAGAAGGAGTGCGCGGTGACACCTGAGAAGACGAATCGCGAACAGCGCCCCAAGGAACCCGCGGAGCGCGCGGGCGGCCGGTCGAACGAGATCGGCAGTCTCGATGTGTGGGCCAGGTCCGCCCCCATTCGCCTGGCGGGCTACGAGGACGACCTCGCCGAGCCCCACATCCTGCCCAGCGTCGACTGATCGGGTCGACCGACGGGGCAGAACCCTTCGCGATCGCCGACCGCATGGGCGTGCGAGACTCACGCCCATGCTGATCAGAGAAGCCGCGGCCGACGACTGGCCGCGGATTTGGCCTTTTTGGCGTCGGATCGTCGCCGCCGGCGAGACCTATGCATGGGACCCGGACACCTCCGAGGATGCGGCCCGGGCCTTGTGGATGAACCCGGCCAAGCGCGTCCATGTCGTCGAGGACGATGCGGGCGCGGTCGTCGCCTCCGCCTACGTCACCCCCAACTACGGCGGCCCCGCCGCCCGGATCGCCAACGCCGGCTTCATGGTCGACCCCGACCGCGGGGGCCGCGGCATCGGCCGCGCCCTCGCCGAGTACATCCTGGCCGCGGCCAAGGCCGACGGCTACCGGGGCATGGTCTTCAACGCCGTAGTCGAGACCAACCCGGCCGTGGCCCTGTGGACCTCCCTCGGCTTCACGATTCTCGGCACGGTCCCGGACGCCTTCGAACATCCCCGGCACGGGCGGGTGGGCCTGCACATCATGTACCGAGCCCTTTAGGCGGCCCTTTAGGTGACCGCCTCCATGTCTTCCCTGTTTGCCTAAAAGCTTTAGGCAAATGCATAATCGCCTCTGGCGAATGGGAGGACGGTTGTGGCACGCGTAGGACTGACCACGGAGCGCCTGGTCCGAGCGGGTGCGGAGCTCGCCGACGAGGTCGGCTTCGAGCAGGTGACCGTGTCGGAGCTCGCCCGGCGCTTCGACGTCAAGGTCGCGAGCCTGTACTCGCATGTGAAGAACTCCCAGGACCTCAAGACGCGCATCGCCCTGTTCGCGCTGGAGGAGCTGGCCGACCGGGCCGCCGACGCCGTGGCCGGACGGGCCGGCAAGGACGCGCTCGTCGCCTTTGCCAACGTCTACCGCGACTACGAGCGCGACCGCCCCGGACGCGCGGCCGCCGCGCGCATGCGGCTCGACCCGGAGACGGCGGCCGCCAGCGCCGGCGTCCGGCACGCGCAGATGACGCGGGCGATCCTGCGCGGCTACGACCTGACGGAGCCGGACGCGACGCATGCCGTACGGCTTCTGGGCAGCGTCTTCCACGGCTACTCCAGCCTGGAGGCGGCGGGCGGCTTCAGTCACAGCGCCCCCGACTCCGAGGAGACCTGGACCCGGATCCTGGACGCCCTCGACGCCCTGCTGCGCAACTGGCCCACCGAGCCCACCCCCTGACCGACAGGCTGAGGACATGGACACCGAGCACGACTGGATCACCACGCCCGTCACCGCCGACCTCCTGCGCGGCGCCCTCGACGTCGAGCACACCGAGCACGGCGTACTGCCGCACCGGCTGCCCGCACGGGCACGAGCCCAGAACACCGACGGGCAGCTGGCGATGGCCGAGTCCCAGCCCTCCGGTGTACGGCTGGCCTTCCGCACCGCAGCGACCGCCGTCGAGCTGGACACACTGCCCACCAAACGCACCTATGTGGGTGCCCCACCCCGCCCGCACGGTGTATACGATCTGGTCGTCGACGGCCGTCCCGCGGGGCAGGGCAGCGTGACCGACGGCAACGTCGTGATCGTCGACATGGCCGCCGGGACCGCCGAGCACCGGCCCGGCCGGCCGGGCACCGTGCGCTTCACCGGGCTGCCCGACGGCGACAAGGACGTCGAGATCTGGCTGCCGCACAACGAGACCACCGAACTGATCGGCCTGCGCACCGACGCCCCCGTCGAGCCCGCGCGCGATCCTGGCCGCAGGGTGTGGCTGCACCACGGCAGTTCGATCAGCCACGGCTCGGACGCGGCGAGCCCCACCGGCATCTGGCCCGCCCTCGCCGCCTCCCTCGGCGGCGTGGAGCTGGTCAACCTGGGCCTGGCCGGGAGCGCCCTGCTCGATCCGTTCACCGCACGCACGCTGCGCGACACCCCTGCCGACCTCATCAGCGTCAAGATCGGTATCAACCTGGTCAACCTGGACCTGATGCGGCTGCGCGCCTTCGGCCCCGCGGTCCACGGCTTCCTCGACACCGTCCGGGAAGGGCACCCGACTACACCGCTGCTGGTCGTGTCGCCCATCCTGTGCCCGATCCACGAGGAGACGCCCGGACCCTGCGCCCCCGACTTCAGCGCCCTGAGCAGCGGACGACTGCGGTTCGTCGCCATGGGCGACCCGGCGGAACGCGCGAGCGGCAAGCTGACGTTGGGCGTCATCCGGGACGAGCTGTCCCGGATCGTCAAGCAGCGGGCGGCCGACGACCCCAACCTGCACTACCTCGACGGCCGTGACCTCTACGGCGAGACCGACGCCGCCGAACTCCCCCTCCCCGACGACCTCCACCCCGACGCCGCCACCCACCGCCGTATCGGCGAACGCTTCGCCCGGCTGGCGTTCACCGCCGACGGGCCGTTCGCGGCGACGGCCTAGGCGCCAGGGGCCCTACGCCCGGCGCAGCACCCTGCTCGCTCCGGCCGCGACCGTCGTGGCCAGGAGCCAGCCCATCCCGACCAGTACGACGGCGGCCCACTGAGCGAAGTCGGTCGGGGCGTAGGAGCGTTCCTGACCCAGATCGACGAGAGGCAGCAGCAGGTCGAGCGTGTAGATCGCGGGTTGGAAGGGCGGCACCTTGCCGTCGCCCACGGCCATCGGGGGCCAGGCGCTGAAGAGGGCCGTTCCGGTCGTCAGGAGACACAGCAGCAGCCAGACGGCGCGCAGCGGGCGGTAGCCGTAGCCCACCGTCGCGTCTTGGAGCAGGCTCCACAGCCTGGCCGGTGGCGACAATGTGCGTCG
Source organism: Streptomyces cyaneus (assembly GCF_004028635.1). Classification (GTDB taxonomy): domain Bacteria; phylum Actinomycetota; class Actinomycetes; order Streptomycetales; family Streptomycetaceae; genus Streptomyces; species Streptomyces cyaneus. The sequence continues at coordinate 16,853 of NZ_RQJW01000010.1, forward strand.
CATGCTGCGGTGCTTGGCGACCAGGACTGCACGGGCGTCGGCGTCCTGGCCCTGGCGCTGGTAGGTGGCGGCGAGCTGTTCGTACGGCTGGGGTACTAATCCGGCGGGATCACGGGACAGCCAGGGCAAGCGCGCCCGAGCGGGGAGCGCGGGGTGCAGGTTGTCGTAGACGGCTCCGTCAAGGACGAGTCCGGTAGGCCAGGCGGCAGGAGCGTCCTCCAGCAACCCGATTCTGCTCTGGCGTAGATCGATTACTCCCGCCGGTGCCTCGCGCAGGTGAAGCGAGAGGATGGTTGCGGACGATCCGATAAAACTCACTGCCCACTCGTCGGCGGGTGCGGCGAGGACTGCGTCATCAAAGCATGCACGGCTGCGGACCGTGACGCTGATGAGGGAGATCCTGCCGTGCGCCGTAAAGCCGTCACACAGGTTGAACACGCCACCTGTCTCCACTCCGTTGCCGCGCAGAGCGGGGTGTCGGTTGTCGAGGGCGGTCAGTTCGGCGCCTTCGAAGAGGACGGAGCCGCCGATGCGGGAGTCACGCAGGTCGATCATGCCGTGCGCGGTGAAGCCGTCACGGCAGTCGATGTCGCCGCCCACGCGGAGCCGGGAGGCGTCCAGAGCGGCCTCCGCGGTCGGCACGCCGGAGGAGATGTCGAACCGGGCCCCCCTGAGGACGACGCTGCCACGCACCGAGGTGTCCCGGACAATGGCGGGGCCCTGTACGACCAGACCGCGCCCCGCCCAGATGTCACCGCCTATCTCCGCACAGGAGAGGTTCAACGCGTACGCACCCGGGCCCGCGCCGGGTCCGTCCAGTCGGCAGTCGTCCAACCTCACAGATCCGCCGATGGAGGCACCGTAGAGGTTGATCTGCCCGGTGCCCGAGAAGCCGGAGTCGAGGAAGAGACCGCCGCCCACCGTCAACTCGGGTGCCTGAAGGCCCGAGTCGCCTGTGATGCGGCTACCTCGGAACGCCAGGACGTCTTGTATGCGGGCGTTGTTCAGGAATACCGTTCCCGCGCAGTCCAGGCCTGAGGCCCAGAAGTCCTCGCCCACCTCAATGGACTGTGCGTCGAGGGCGGCCTCGCCATGGGACGGGTGTACGGCGGTGTCGTTCAGCGACAGCCGGTTTCCGACCGTGAGGGAACGCAGGTCGACTGTGCCCGTGACGGTGCAGGCGGTGATCTCGCATTCCAGTGTGATGCGGGCGCCGACCAGGCTCAGCCCCGGCATCGTGCAGGCGTTGAGTGCGAGGGCGGCCTCGAGGTGCGCGTTGTCGAGGCGGACAGCGTCATCGAAGCGGCACCGATCCAGGCGGACAGACCCGGCGACCGTGACCTCGGCGAGGTCCAACTCGCCGGTGACGTGGGCGCCACGCAGCCGCAGGCGGGCCTGGCAGCCGGGGTGGGGTGAGGGGGCGGCGATCAGCAGGTGGCGGAGCGTACCGCCCCGTACCTCGGCCACGTTCTCGCACCACTCGCCGACCCTGTAGGCCTCCCACACCCTGCGCTCTTGCGGGCTCCATCCGTCCGGTGGGTCGTCCTGCCACACAGCGGCATCCCTTCGCAGCGCCCCGACAGCGGCGATCCGAGCGGGTGTTCGTTACCCGACAGCAGAGAGGGCCATGCCTGATACCGCTGGGGAACCGCTCTGCCGGATTCTGCGTGATGTCCTGACGTGCTGTCGGCTGGTGCGGGGCGAGCGAAGGGGGACCGGGTGCGGGTACGGGTGCGGGCGATGGTGAGCGTGGCGGTAGCGGCCTGCGGGGTGCTGGTGGCGTGCGGCCCGGAGAAACCGAAGGAGTACACGGGCGCGGAGCCTTCGCAGGCCTCCGCGGCCGAGGCCGCCAGGTTCGCGCCGCTCGTGCGGCTCGCCAAGAAGGAGTCGCTGATGCCGATGGACGCAACGCGATTCATCGAGCGGTCCGTGCTGCGCTTCGACCACGAAGGATTCTGCCGTGACGAGGCGCCGGTGGCCGACCCGGTCGACCCACTGCGATTGGGCCTGCGTACCGCGGAGCCCGACCGCTACCGCCACCAGCGGGTGGAGCTGGGGAAGCCGTCGTCCAAGCCGATGGGCTGCCCGGGCCACGGGGAAAAGGAACACCCCACGACCGAAGTCGCCGCCGGTTTCTATCTCGACCCGCCGACGGAGTTGCGCAAGGGCGAAGGCCCCGGCGCGCCGGTCTACTGGGAGCACCACAAGCACAAGACCGACCCCGCGCGCACGGCGTACGTGTACTGGTTCTTCTACGCCTACAACAACCTGACCGCGGTCAACAGGCACGAGGGTGACTGGGAGCGCGTCGCCGTGCAGCTGCGTGACGGCAAGCCGGAGGCGGTGACGTTCGCGAAGCACGGCAAGAGTCAGTGCAGCGTGAAGTGGTCGGACCTCGACCCGCGCGGCGGGCATCCGACGGTGTACTCGGCGCGTGGTTCACACGCCTCCTACCCGACTGCCGGCTACCACCGGGTGGATGTCGCGTTCGACCGGACCTCGAAGGACGGCGTCGAGTGGCAGACGTGGAACAACGTCCGGCCCGTCGACCGCGAACCCTGGTGGGGGTACGCCGGGTGGTGGGGTTCGCAGCAACATGTGAAGGGGTTCAACGGGCCGATGGGCCCCTACCCGACGCGTCAACTACCAGGCGTATTCACCGACGAACCCTGCGGGGGTGCTGACGAGCCGCCGGCGGAACCTTCCGGGGATCAGCCCGCGCCCAAGACGAAGGAGGGCGCGATCCAGCGGTACGAGCAGTACCTCCACGCCTTGGGCCGGGAGGACATCGACACGGTCTGCGAGGTGGCCGGGCCCGCGGCGAAGAAGGCCCAGGACCAAGGGTTCGGTCCGTGCACGACGACGTACGCCGTCGTGTTCCGGATGATCTCGCCGGCGCAGAAGAAGGCTCTGCAGACCGCGACGGTCGACCCACAGCGCGTCGTGGTGCGAACGCCCGAGAAGATCGAGATGCCGGTCGAGGCCGTCAGGTCCTCCGCCACCTTCTCCGAGAGCGACCTCGGCAGCTACACCCTGGAGTACATCAAGGACGAGTGGTACATCACCGACTGAAGTCCACGCACACGCGGGGACCGGCGCCACCGACGTCCCCGGACGGCACACCTAGTCCAGCGGTGCCGTCCGCTGCCACGGACGCAGCGTCTCGATCCGCTCCGCCAGCGCCAGCAGATCCGCCTCCGTCCCGGGGCGCCCCACCAGCTGTATGGCGCAGGGCGCTCCGGAGGGCAGGGTGCCGAACGGGATGGACATGGCGGGCCAGCCGGTGAGGTTCCACGGCGGGGTCAGCGGCGAGTAGTTGGTGTTGGCCATGATGTTGCGCAGCCAGCCCCGCTCGTGCCAGGGCTCGGACTTGGGGGAGCGGCGGGCGAGGGCGGGGGTCAGGAGTACGTCGTACTCGTCGAAGAACGGCTCCAGACGCCGGCGCAGCTGCTCCCGGCTCTCACCGCCCCGCACCTGGCGCAGGAAGCGCCGGCCGACGGCCGCGTGGACCCGGGTCCGGCGGGCGAGCCGGCGCGGGTCGAGGCCTTCGGCGTCGACGGCCGTGCCCGCCGTCCAGTGGGCGAGCGACGTCAGGCTCAGCGACATCGGGTAGGGCGGGTCGGCGCGCCGTACCAGGTGACCGGCCTTGATCAGCAGCGCCGCGGCCTCCCGGGCGGCGGTCGTGTAGGGCTTGCTGATGGCGACCCCGGTGAGCGGGCTGCGCAGGGACACGGCGATCTTGTGCGTGCGGGGCGCGTCCGGGCGTACGGCATCGGGTTCGGTGCCGGCGATGACCGACAGCATCAGACGGGCGTCCTCGACCGTCGTGGCCAGTGGGCCGTTCTCCGACATGCCGAACCAGTCGCCGTCGCTGATGCCGGCCGGGACCACGCCGGTGCCGGGCTTGATGGTGACGAGGCCGCAGTTGGCCGCCGGTATGCGCAGGGAGCCCATGCCGTCGTTGCCGAGGGCGATCGGCGCCATGCCCGCGGCGACGGCGGCCGCGCTGCCGCCGGACGAACCGCCCGCCGTGCGTGAGGTGTCCCACGGGTTGCGGGCGGTGCCGTGGACGCCCTCCGTGGTGCCGAAGACACACAGCTCCGGCACGTTCGTCAGCCCCACGACCACCGCGCCGGCCGCCCGCAGCCGGGCCACGGTGACGTGGTCGTGGTCGGCCGGGGTGTCCGGTGTCGCCGCGGAGCCGACGCGGTTGGACTCGCCGAGCACCGCGAGGTTGTCCTTGACGGCCACCGGCACGCCGGCCAGGGGCAGTTCGGCGAGGTCGGCACGCGAGCCGACCTCGTCGGCCTCGGCCAGCGCCGCCTCGGCCCGGACCACCCGGAAGGCACCGACGCGGCCGTCCAGCCGCTCGATACGGGCCAGGTGCTCGGCCACCACCTCACGGGGCGTGGCCTGCTTCTCGCGTACGGCGGCGGCGATCTCCGCGGCGGTCCGGCCGACCCAGCTGGTCACGGGCCCTCCCCAGGGCTTACTCACGAGTATCTAGGGAGCACTCTGCCCGGCGGCACGCCCGGCGTCGAGGGGGTGCGGCGCTTGGATATTCGGGAGGGTCTTCTTGGACTTTTCGCGGCACCGCTCCTCGGCGCGGCCCTGCTGACCTGCGCATCATCCGATCAATAAGTCAAGACAGCGCCCTTCATGGGTCATTGACAGTCACTGGGGCCCGCCCAATCATCAGACATCCGATGAATGGGGTGTCTTATGAGTCTCATGAGGAGCCGCTTGAGAACGGCCGGTGTCGTGGCGGCGCTGACGCTGTTTTTCGGTGCGTCGCTGCCGCCGTCGGCGTCGGCGGTCGCGGAGGAGGAGCAGAGGGCGCCGGTCACGGTGCCCGCCCTGACCGACTGGACATCGGCATCCGGCAGCTACACCTACGAGCGCTCCGCCCGCCTCGTGGCCGACAGCGCGAGCGAACGGCGGGTGGCCGACACCCTCGCCGACGACCTCCGCGACGCGGGACACGGCACGGCTGCCGTGGTGCGCGGCGGTGCCCGAGCTGGTGACATCGTTATCGACGTCCAGCCCTCCCGGACCTCCCTCGGTGCGGAGGGCTACGAACTCAGCGCCGGCAAGCGGCTGTCGGTGACCGCGGCGACCGAGAGCGGCGCCTTCTACGGCACCCGCACCCTCCTCCAGCTCCTGGCCCAGAGCGACCGCATCCCCGCCGGCCGCACGGTGGACGTACCGCGCTACAAGGAGCGGGGTGTCGGTGTCTGCGCCTGCTACATCCACGTCTCGATGCCCTGGCTGGAGAACCTGGTCCGCGAGATGGCGTACCACAAGCTCAACCAGCTGCTCCTCGAACTGAAGGTGAGGAGCGACGCCCACCCCGAGGCCAACACCTGGGGCTACTACACCAAGGACGAGATACGTCACCTGGTCGCCCTCGGTGAGAGGTACCACGTCGAGATCATCCCCGAGATCAACTCGCCGGGCCACATGGACCCGTGGATCGAAAACCGCCCCGACCTCCAGCTGACCGACTCCGACGGCAACAAGCAGCCGGCCCGGCTCGACATCACCCGGCCCGAGGCCTTCGCCTACTACACGAGCCTGATGGACGAGTACGCACAGGTCTTCACGTCCCGCTCCTGGCACATGGGAGCCGACGAGTACATGCTCGGCTCCGACTTCGCCAAGTATCCGCAGATCCTGAAGTACGCGCAGGACAGGTACGGCCCCGACGCCACACCCCAGGACGCCTTCATCGACTTTGTCAACCGCGTCCACGCCTACGTGGCGGGCAAGGGCAAGCAACTGCGCATCTGGAACGACGGGCTCACCGGCGCCAACACCGTCCCGGTGGCCGCGGGAACGACGGTCGAGCACTGGCTGAACGTGGCGACGAAACCGAGCCGACTCCGCGCCCAGGGCTATCCGTTGATGAACGCGGCGTACGCCCTGTACCTGGTCCGCGGCGGCTTCCACAGTGACACCGAGGGGCTGTACGACCAGAGTTGGGACCCGCGCAGCTTCGAGGGCGAGAAGCTCGCCTCCAGCGACGGCATCACCGGCGCGAAGATCAGCCTCTGGCCCGACAACGGCCGCGGCGAGACCGAGAACGAGGTCGCCGTGGCCCTGTGGCCCGCGCTCCGGCACATCGCCCAGGCGACCTGGGGCGAACCCCACCCCGATGCCACCTACGCCGACTTCACCGCACGTGGCAGGGCCGTCGGGCACGCGCCCGGGTGGCGGGATCTGACGCGGGTGCCGGTGGCGGACGGGGCGTACACCTTCGCCACGCGCGGTCGGTCCTTCGAGGCCGAGGTGACGCGCACCGCCGACGGCTACGTGACCGTACGGACGGCGGACGGCTGCCTCGAGGTGCGCGGCGGGAAGCTCACGCTCAACGTGCCGCTGCAGCCCGGAGTGGAGGCGACGCCACAAGCGTGCGATCCGCACAGCACCCTCCAGCGCTGGCAGTTGGAGCCCACGGCCGGTGGATACCGGCTCGTCAACGCCATTACCCGGATGACGGTGAGCACGACCGACGACGGCCGACTCGCGCAGTACCCGCCGGACCAGCGCACGCCCGCCGTATGGCAACTGACCTGAGGATCTTGATCTGAGGACTTTGACCCGAGGAGTCGTTCCATGGCCGTTTCCCGACGCGTCTTCGTCGCGACAGCCGCCGCCCTCGCCGTGACCGGCGCGGCGAGACCCGCCTCGGCGGCACCCGCCACCGCATCGGAGGACCCCCGCTACCGCATCCCCGTCAGCCCCGACGACACCGAGGCCGACCTCGTCCACAAGGCGTCCCAAGTCCGCCCCACCGCACGGCAGATCGCCTGGCAGCGCCTGGAACGCACCGCGTTCCTGCACTTCGGCGTGAACACGTTCACCGGCCTCGAATGGGGCACCGGCGACGAGGACCCGGACGTGTTCCAGCCGACCGGCCTCGACACCGACCAGTGGGCCCGCGCCCTGCGCGACGGCGGTTTCCGGCTCGCCATCCTCACCGTCAAGCACCACGACGGCTTCGTGCTCCACCAGTCCCGCTACACCGGCCACTCGGTGGCATCCAGCAGCTGGCGCGACGGCCGGGGCGACGTCCTGCGCTCCTTCGCCGACTCCATGCGGCGCCACGGCATCAAGGTCGGCGTCTACGTCTCACCGGCCGACGAGAACCAGTACCTGCACGGCGTCTACGCCAACGGCAGCGCCCGCACCGACCGCACGATCCCGACCCTCGTCGACGGCGACGACCGCACACCTTCACGGACGTACACCCTCCCGGCCACCGACTACGGCGCCCATATGCTCAACCAGCTCTACGAGGTCCTCACCGAGTACGGTCCGATCGACGAGGTGTGGTTCGACGGTGCGCAGGGGCGCATCCCGCCGGACAAGGTGGAGAAGTACGACTGGGACAGCTGGTACACCCTCGTCCGGTCACTGGCGCCGGACGCCGCGATCGCCGTGTCCGGGCCGGACGTGCGTTGGGTCGGCAACGAGGGCGGGCTGGCGAGGCAGGACGAGTGGAGCGTCGTGCCGGTGCAGGAGAAGGACTACGGCCGTACGGACTACGCCCTCGCCTACGACGCCCCCGACATGGGCAGCCGTGACGCACTGGTCCGGGCCCAGCCGGTCGCCGACCACCTCCAGTGGTGGCCGGCCGAGTGCGATGTGTCCATCCGGGACGGCTGGTTCTACCACGCCGACCAACAGCCCAAGAGCGTCGAGCAGTTGACGGACATCTACTTCCGGTCCGTGGGCCGCAACTCGGTGCTGCTGCTCAACATCCCGCCGGACACGGACGGTCTGCTGCCCGCGGCGGACGTGGTGCGGCTGAGGGAGTTCCGCGAACGCGTGGAGCGCGAGCTCCCGGAGGACCTGGCACGCGGCGCCCGGACCGCCGCATCACCTGGCCGAGTCACCGTCGACCTCGGCGAGGAGCAGGAGGTGGACCGGATACGGCTGGCGGAGGACATCCGGTACGGGCAGCAGGTGGAGAGCTTCGTCGTCGAGGCGCAGCGCGACGGCGCCTGGACGGAGGTGACCCGGGCCGGGGCGATCGGCGCGAGCCGGATCCTGCTGCTCGCCGCTCCCGTGCGGGCGCGGCGCTGGCGGGTGCGGGTCACCGGATCGCGGGGCGCCGTGCGGCTGGTGGAGTTCGGGCTGTACCGGTCGCAAGTCTGAAGGGGTTCTGAAGCGGCTCTGAAGGGGGCGGTCACCAGGGCCTCGGCGGTCCGGTGACTGCCCCCTTGCGTCAGCGCGCTCCGGCGCCGTGATAGCGCTGGGCGAGCCGTGCCAGGGCGACCGCGCCGAGCAGCAGGCCGAAGTCGCGCAGCGCGATGTCGTAGTAGTCGGGGATCGTCAGCAGATTGACGATGATCCCCGCGAGCCAGCCGGCCACCAGCCAGCCCCCGAAGCGCGGCGCCACCGCGACGACCAGTCCGGCGACGATCTCGATGGCGCCGACGGCATACATGGCGCCCTGTGCGCTGCCGGGGACGATGTCGTTGATCCACGGGGCGAGGTAGACCGGCCAGTCGACGAGCAGATTGGCGAACTTGTCCAGCCCGAACAGCACCGGTGCGACGGTGAACCCCACCCGCAGGATCCAGAAGGCCTGGTAGCCGGGGTCGGTGGTGATGGTCTGCCGGGCGGTGACGGGTGCAGGGGCTGAGGGTGCGGACGACATGACGCGCCTCCTTCTATAAACAACATCTCTTGTCCATAGAAGCGCGTCACGTCTCTTTAGTCAATGGAGATTGGTTTTACACTGGTGTTCGTGGATCACTCGAAGGAAGCACCTCGCGACGACCTCTCCGCCGTAGCAGCGCTGGACGAGCCGACACGCCGTCGGCTGTACGAGCACGTGGCGCGCAGTTCCGACCCCGTGGGCCGGGACGAGGCCGCCCAGGCCCTGGGGCTGGCGCGGCAGACGGCGGCGTTCCATCTCGACCGACTGGCCGACGAGGGGCTGCTGGACGTCGTGTACGAGCGGCGCAGCGGGCGAACGGGACCGGGTGCCGGGCGGCCGGCCAAGCTGTATCGGCGCTCGGATCGGGAAGTCGGCGTCAGCGTGCCCGCGCGGCGCTACGAACTGGCCGGGCAACTGCTGGCCGAGGCCGTGGAGGAGTCCGACACCACCGGCGAGCCGGTACGCGCGGTGTTGCACCGCAAGGCGGCCGCGCTCGGCGAGCGACTGGGCGACGAGGCGACAGCCGGAGTCGTGGACCTGCTGGAGCGGTACGGCTTCGAGCCACGCTGCGAGGGGGAGACCGTTGTCCTCGGCAACTGCCTCTTCCATGCGCTGGCGCGAAAGCATCCTGAAACGGTGTGCGGGATGAACCTGCATCTGTTGCGCGGCGCGCTCGCCACCTCGGGCGACACCGCCTTCCAGGCCCTCCTGGCGCCGGCGCCGGGCCGGTGCTGTGTGGTGCTCGAACCGGCCTCCTGAATCCGTCCCCGGGATCGGGTGCGGCGGTCAGGGAGTGCGGGGCGGTGCGAGCCCGGCGCATGCCGGCAGGTCGGCGGGCAGGAGGTCGAGGACGTGGGCCCGTTCCTCGTGGCCGGGTTCGAGTTCGAGGGCGAGGCGGAGGAGGCCCAGTTGCGCCTCGGCGGGCTCGCGGGCCGCGATCAGCGTGTGGGCCGCTGCGATCCGCACGGCGACGGACACGCTCCGGTCGGTGAGTACCGATCGGAGCACCTCTTTCGCGCAGCCTCGTGCGGAGCGCCACCTCATGAGCTCGCCCGCCGCCAGGACGCGGTGGCGGGCGTGTGCCCGTCCGCCGGCAAGGACCCGGCGGCAGGCGGCCTCCGCCTCGCTCCCGACGTCGAGCCTTGTCCAGGCGCCGGCCGCGGCGAGGTGCGCTTCGGGATCGGTCGTGTGGGGGCCGGAGAGTTCCTGGAGGACACCTCGGCCCTCGGCGCCCAGATCCTCGGCGAGCAGAGCGGCGGCCCGTGCGCGGACCTGGACGGGGCAGGCCGGGTCCGCCGCCAGAGCGCGAGCGAGGGGAATGCGGTTGAGGGCTCCGCTCGTGGGGAGGTACTCACAGACTTCGACGCGCAGTTCCGGCGGCGTGGCGTGGTCGGCGGCCAGGGCGAACCAGGGCTCGTCGAGGTTCCCGCCGACGGTCGCGGCCGCAGCGATCCGCTCCTGGAGGGGAGCCCCGGCGTCCTGGGTCCAGGACAGGAGCAGTTCCCGCACGCGGGCGGAGGCGCGTTCGTCGTGCAACACGAGCCACAGGTGCCCGAGTTGGGTGACGGCTTCCGGTTGTCGACGCGCGACGAGCTCGATCCACCGGGTGACGGCTTCGTGGGGATCGACTCCGGCGAGGGCGCCCGCCGGGACGATCACGCCCTCGTCGTCCTGGCTGAAGGCCAGGCTTTGCCACAGCGTCGGGTTGTGAGAGTAGGTGCCATAGCCTCCCAGGGTCAGATGGAGACTCAGACAGTGCATCGGGGCCGGACTCACCTGGGCCATCAGGGCTTTCCACTGCGGGTATGGGATCAGGCCCAGCAGGTCGGCGGCGGCACGGGCCCTGTCCGGCGGCTCGGCCGCGGGATCCTCCGCGACAAGGATCAGCGCCCGCCGGATGCCGGGGACGACGGTCGTCCGGTACAGCGAGGAGCCCGCGCCGAACCTCAGCAGCGAGTCCGTGGGCACGTACTCGTCGTCGATCAGCGCCTCCAGACGTCTGCGGAGCGTTGCCTCCGGAGTCAGGGCATCGGCGAGGTCGAGGAGTCTCCACAGGTGTTCGTCGGGCAGCCCGGCCTCGTCGAGGATGCGGTGCAGGATCTCGGAAGCGGCGCGCAGGTCGACTTCGGCCAGGGAGCCAAGGGCCTTGATGCGGTCGCGCATACCCGCGTGCGGATCGCCGGCGATGCGTCGCAGGAGTCCCGACGCGGTGTCGCGTTCGCCGGTGTCGAGCAGTTGCGTCGCCGCGCTCTGGCGAACGTCCGAGGGCAGGGCATCCGCCGCCGCGATCTCCGTGAGCAGATCCACGGTGCCCTTCGGGTCCACGTCGTCCAGGGCCTCCACCGCCTCGAGCCGGTCTGCCGCCCCGATGCCCGCATCCGTTGCCATGCTCCACAAAGGCGTGTGCAGTACGTCTGTGGCGCCGAGGACCAGCAGTGAGGCCACGTCGTTGAGCCGTTCGTCGACGGGGAGTGCCGGATCGTTGCAGGCCTCGACCAGAACCTGCCGGTACCTGGTCGACTGCCCGACGTGGCGCAGGAGCCGAGGCAGGCGTGCACGGCTCCACCGGTCCCAGGGATCAGCCAGGAGACGCTCCAAGTGGTCCACGGCCACGGACGGCTGACCGAGCTGGGCGATGCGCGTCACGGCCTCGATCCGGATGTGGCCGCTCAGCTCCTCGTCCAGCGCCAGCCGCTCGGCCAGGTCGACATCGTCGATCCAGCTCAGCGCGATGTCCACGGCGTCCTCCGGCGACCGGGGGCTGTTGACGACCTGCGTGCACACGAGTCGTACCGTCTCCGCGTTCCGGCTTCTGTGGTCAGCGGGAAGGCGCGCTGTCGCCCTGTGACGCAGATACAGGGGTGCTGAGGGGTCCTCGCACAGTGCGGTGAGGAACTCCGGCTCCACCGGGGCCAGCACAAGGCCCTTCAGGTAGCGGGTCGTGTACGGGTCATCGGCCAGAACCGGGTTTTCGTGCACGGCCTCGGCCAGCGCGATGCGGGCCGCCTTCGGCAGGTCGGCGGGGAGGACGCGCAGCGCGTTGTCCACGTCCAGGTCGGGAAATTCCGAGGTCCGCAGCAGTGTGCAGAAGGCGGCCGTTCCGCCACGGGGATCCAGTGGCAGGAGCGCCACGGCCGCTGCCTGACGTGTCTCGGGGACCTGACCGGGATCCTTGGCCAGGGCGAGCAGACGGCGGCGTGCACCCGTGGCATCGCCAGCCCGCGCCAGCAGCGATGCCGCCGCGACCCGCAGGTTGCCCAGCAGGTCCCGGTCGTCGGCCAGTCCCGCGGCGAGGTCCGCCGCCAGTTCGGCGTCACGGCGTACATGGTGCTTCAGCGCCTCGACGCGCAGCTGGTGCGGGACGGTGGGATCGGTGACGACACCGGCCAGGCCGGGCGCGTCGAGCACGGCGAACAGTCGGTCCAGCACCGTGCCCACATCGAGGTCGCCCACGGTGACGGGCCGACCGGACAGTTTGATCACCGCGCGCGTGAACCGCCCCGTCAGCTCCTCGTCCGTCACCAGTTCGTCGCTCAGGATCGTCGCGCACAGCAGCAGGTCGCGCCAGCCGCCGCCGTCCACCACGGTGCGCAGGAACTCCTCCAGGGGCATGCCCTGCTCGTGCCAGCGGGCGGCCATGAACAGCACCAGATTGGGGCGTTCGGCCGCGATCGCCTCGCGTACGGTCCTCAGTGCCTCCGGGTCCCTCGGGTTGAGACGGTCCGCGAGGGATTGTCCGGCCAGGTACTCCTGAACGGTGTGGTGGAGGAAGTGCAGGTCCTCGCCGTGATGCCGCACCAGCCCGGTGAAGGTGAGGGCGCCGAGGACGGTCTCCCGGTCGGGGTACGAGTCCGGGAACCGCTCGGCGAGCAGGTCCCGCACCTGGTCGAGCAGGGGACGCTGGTCACCGATCTGCCGCGCTTCGGCCGCCGGGTACAGCACGTCGTGCACCCGCTCCAGCAGGGCCGGGGTGATGCCGTGGCCGCCCGGGCCGCCGCGCCGCAGGCGTGCCGAGCCCTTCTCGCGCAGGATGCCGATGAACCGTGCGTACAGCTCGGCGGGGTTGCGGGGCAGCTCGTGCAGGGCGGCGACCACGCAGATCATCGTCAAGTAGAGCGGGTTGCGGGCGACTTCGGCGAGGCGGCCGCGGCGCAGGACCTCCGTCAGTTCCGTCGCCCGCCGCCCGGCATCCGGCACGTCCAGTGCCGTGAACCATGCGCGGGCGACGCCCTTGATCTCCGGGTCGCCGAATTCCATCAGCGCATAGCGGTCCAGCGCACTCAGCCGGTTCATCTCGGCGGTGACCAGCGAGCGGCTGGCGACGACGAAGCGCAGATACGGTTCGGGTGCCCAGTTCTGGATCAGCCGGATGACCTTGCCGCGCTCCTCCGGGTCCAGGATCTCGTCGAGCCCGTCGACGCAGACCAGCCAGTCCACCGAGGGGAGGGGGCCTGCTTCGAAGAACGCCGGCGGCAGCGAGCGCCGCAGCCCGGGCAGATCACGTTCGACCGCCCGGGCCAGCGCCTCCGGGAAGGGACGGCCCAGCAGCTGCTCGGCGGCGACACGCACGGGTACGTACGAGGGTGCCCGTGCCGGGTCCGTCAGCCAGGCCGAGGCCGCGGTGCAGGTCAGCCGGCGCAGCAGGCTCGACTTGCCCGTGCCGGCGCCGCCGGTGAACAGCACGTGGCGGCTGTCGGAGAGGACGTCCCCGGCGGCGGGCCGCCCCCGGCCCGGGCGACGGGAGTCACGTCCCGGGAAAGCCGTGTCGTCGGCCGCTTCGTCCATGGGCGACAACTCCTGGCGGACGTACACCGTGGACAGCGGAACGTCCTGCGTGTCGGCCAGCAGGGCGGCGTACGGATGCTCGTCGGCGGTGTCGCGTGCGGCTGCGAGGTAGTCGCGCAGGCGGGCACCGGGGTGCTGGAACTCCCCGGCCCGCAACTGCTCGTCGGTGAGCGCGTCCAGCCAGGACAAGGGCGGTGCCGGGGCCGGGCAGCGGGCCAGGATCTCGGAGAGCGGGACCATGTGCGTGCTGCCCGACTTGTTGGAGCGCGCGAGCATCCCGCACACCCCGCCGGTGCGCTGGTTGACCACCGGACTGCCGCTGAAGCCTTCGCCGACCGGCGTGCCGTAGCCACGCGGCATCGGCATGGGGTCGTCGTGGGCCAGCCGGGAGTCGCCCTGGTACTCCAGGGCGGCCCACTGGCCCGCGCGGTAGTCGCCGCGCGGATGCCCGTAGACCCACATGCGGTCGCCGAGCGAGGCGTGAGGGGCCGTCAGCACGTGCGGCGGCGAGGGCGTCGGAGCGTCGAAGCGCAGGAACGCGATGTCCAGGCCGTTCGCCGCGCGATGCAGTGACTCCTCGGACACCGTCAGGGTGAGTTCGACCCGCGTCGCCACGATCCGCCCCCGTACCTCGCCCGCCCCGGCGACGACGTGCGCGCAGGTGACCACGGTTCCGGGGGCGAGGACGAAGCCCGTACCACCGCCGCTGCCTCCCGGGAGGTCCAGGGCGACGGTGGCGGCCTCCAGCAGTCCTCGCCAGTGGTCCACGCCTACGCCTGCGGAGACTCCCCGGTCTGCGGAGTGGTCCACTCCAGCGTCACCTTCCACGCCGACTTCGAGGAAGCCTTGCCGACCACGGCCAGCAACTGGCCGGTGTCGAGGGAGACGTCGCAGCCGAACTCGACCGTCGCCTTGGACGCGCCGGTCTGCTGAAGCCGCGTGCCCATCGCCCGCGCCACGGCGGTCAGGCTGTCGAGTACGGGCTCCAGACGCGGGGCCCGCCAGCCGATCTCCTGCTCCTCGGCCAGGCCGACGCCCGTCTGCGGGCCGGCCGGGCCGACGGAGACGAGGATCTTCTGCCCGTCCACCTCGACCGGGACCGTCACGTCCGTTTCCTCGCCCAAGTCCCCTTGCCCTTCTGCGTGATGGGACGGACTGCTCATCGTAGCGGCCGTACTTCGCTCGCCTGCCGCGTGCTGCCCGGCTCGATCAACCGTGGAGTTCGGGGGGTACCGGTCGGGGCTCTGAAATTCGGTTGACCGGCGCGGGCCGGCGCGGGCTGGATAGGGCAATGGCCGACATTCAGGGCTCCTACGACGACTTGTTCACCGCCGTGCCGAACGCGCTGGCCGCCACGCTGGACGCCGGGGACGCCGGCGGCTCCGTCGCGGTCTTCGTCGACGGCGAGCCGGTGGTGGACGTGTGGGGCGGCTTCGCGGACGCGGGCCGCACGATCCCGTGGGAGCGCGACACGATCGTCAACGTCTGGTCCGTCACCAAGACGATGACGGCGCTGTGCGCCCTCGTCCTCGCCGACCGTGGCGAACTCGATCTCACCGCGCCGGTCTCCCGCTACTGGCCGGAGTTCGGCGCGGCGGGCAAGGAGAAGGTGCTCGTACGGCATCTGCTCGCGCACACCGCCGGCCTGCCCGACTGGGACGCGCAGGCCGAGGACCTCTACGACTGGCCCTCCGCCACCGCCCGCCTCGCCGCACGAGCCCCTCGATGGGAGCCGGGCACGGCGGCCGGATACCACTCGCTCACCCAGGGATTCCTCGTCGGCGAGGTCGTACGCCGTGTCACCGGCCGCAGCGTGGGCGAATTCCTCGCCGAAGAGGTGACCGGGCCGCTGGGCGCGGACTTCCACATCGGGCTGTCGGCCGAGCACGACCACCGGGTCGCCCGGACGATCCCGCCGACGGGGCAGGGCGAGGACTATGCGGCGAGTGCGCCCGGCAACCCGGCGGGCTCAGAGGCGGGGAACGGCGTGCGCGTCCGGGACGGAAACAGCGTGGCCTGGCGCCGCGCGCAGATCCCCGCGGCGAGCGGCTTCGGCAACGCCCGCTCGGTGGCCCTCGTGCAGTCCCTTCTGGCCTGCGGGGGAGAGGTGCACGGGGTGCGGCTGCTGTCCCGGGCCGGCTGCGACCGCGCGTGCGAGGAACAGTTCGACGGCGACGACCGCGTCCTGGGCATGCCCATGCGGTGGGGCCTGGGGTACGGCCTGTTCGGCAGCGCCTACGGCTGGGGCGGCTGGGGCGGATCCCTGGTGATGATCGAGCCCGACAGCCGGATGGTGGTGGCGTATGTGACGCAGCAGATGCGCGAACCCGCGGAGGACACACGGGGGATGGAGATCGTGACGGCCGCCTACGAGGGGCTTCAGGGCCTGCGCGTGGAGAGAGCGTCGTCATGACGTACCCGGAAGAACTGGTGGTCACGCGCCCCGCACAACCCCGGTACTGCCCCGCTCGATCAACCGCGGCACCGGCACCCGCACCGCCCGTGCCGACCCCCCGTCCACGAGGGCGGTCAGCTCACGCGCTGCCGTACGGCCGAACTCCACGCTGTCCCGGGACAACGCGGACAGCCACGGCTTGACCATGCGGCACAGCGCGGAGTCCTCCCAGGACACCACCGAGACGTCCGCCGGTACGGAGAAGCCGAGTTCGGCCGCGGCGGCCGCCCCGGCGACGGCCATCACGTCGTTGTCGTAGATCAGGGCGGTCGGGGGTGTGGGGCCCTCCAGGACCCGGCGGGTGACCGCCGCGCCCTCGGCGTCCGAGTAGTCGGTGGTCACGGACTCCACCTCGGTCAGACCGCGGCGGCCGGCCTCGGCACGCAGGGTGCGGATCCGGCGTTCGGTGTGGGCGAGCCCGGGCAGGCCGGCGATGTGGACGATCCGCCGATGGCCGAGGGCGTGCAGGCCGTCCACCACGGAGGCCATCGCGCCCGCGTCGTCGGCCCAGACGGTCGAGAGGCCCAGGTGGCGTTCGTCGGGTGGGCCACCGATCACCACGGCGGGCAGGCCGAGTTCGTCGAGGAGGTCGGGGCGCGGGTCGTCGGTGCGGGGGTCGACCACGAGGACCCCGTCCACCCGGTGTTCGGCCCACCAGCGCCGGTACACCGCGCACTCGTCGGCGATGTCCTCGGCCATCTGGAAGAGCAGCCCGAGGTGGCGCTCGGCCAGCACCTCCTGGATGCCCGAGACGAGTTGGAGGAAGAAGGAGTCCACCCCGAGGGTGTCCGCGGGCCGCGCCAGCACGAGGCCGACCGTCGCCGCGCCCTCCCCGGACAGCGCCCGGGCCGCCGTACTGGGCCGCCAGCCCAACTGCTCGGCGACCCGGCGGACCCGGTCGCGGGTGACGTCGGAGACGCCGGGCCGGCCGTTCAGCGCGAAGGAGACGGCGCTCTGGGATACACCGGCGTGCCGGGCGATGTCCTTCATGGTGGGCCGGCGAGCCGGTGAGCGCTTGCCCGACACGGTGTTTCCCCTTTCGCCGAGGCATGACCGCGCCCACTATCACTAATGCGGTTCAGCTCAGTCAACCTAATGCGTATTAGCCACTAATGAAATTAGCGCCGCAGGACCCGTTGACGTGCTCGAGGAGGGGCGGGCAAGGTCTGCCTCGTTCCCCAACCCCGCCGCGAAGGAGGCCGGTTCACCGTGCCCATTTCCCGCAGAGCCCTTGCCGCCGCTGCCATCTGTGTCGTCCTGCCGCTGAGCGCCTGCGGCTCGGGCGGGGACGGCGGCGGATCGACCGACGCCTCCGGCAAGATCGAGGGCGACATCACCTTCCAGACCTGGAATCTCCGCGCCAACTTCAAGCCCTACTTCGAGGGCCTGATCGCCGATTTCGAGAAGAAGTACCCCGGCACCGACGTGAAGTGGATCGACCAGCCCGCCGAGGGCTACGCCGACAAGATCAGCGCCGATGCCGCAGGCGGCACGCTCCCGGACGTCGTCAACGTCTCGCCCGACCTGGTCGCCCCGCTCGCCAAGGCCGGCCTCGCGCTCGACCTCGACAAGGCGGCGTCCCAGTACAAGAAGGAGTATCTGGAGGGGGCTTGGGCCAGCCACCGGATACCGGGCACGGCCGGCACGTACGCCTTCCCCTGGTACCTCAACACCGGCCCGCTCTTCTACAACAAGTCCCTCTTCAGCAAGGCGGGACTCGACCCCGACCAGCCGCCGAAGACGTACGACGAAGTCTTCGCCGCCGCGCTGAAGATGGCGAAGGAGACCGACGGCAAGGTCGCCACCCTCGCCAACGTGCCCACCATCGAGGACTTCGGCCGCTACGGCGTCGAGCTCATGAACAAGGAGGGCACCGCCTTCTCCTTCAACGATGCCAAGGGGGTCGAACTCCTCACCAAGTACAAGGAGCTGTACGACGCCAAGGCCCTCGACCCGCAGGCGCTGACCGCCACCCCCGAGTCGTCCGGCAAGAAGTTCCTCACCGGGGCCGTCGCCATGAACCCCGGCAGCGCACTGGACCTCGGCAACTTCAAGAAGCAGGCGCCCAACCTGTACAAGAACATCGGGATCACCGATCAGATCACCAGCACCGGTCACGTCAACATGTATGTGATGGGCGTGATGGTCAACGCGCAGACGAAGCGTGCGCCCGCCGCGGTCGCGTTCGCCCACTACGTCACCGACGCCGAGCACCAGATGTCGTTCGCCAAGCAGGTCGCCATCTTCCCCAGCACCGCCGGCTCGCTCGACGACCCCTACTTCACCAAGGAGGACGGGACGGATGAGACGCGGGTGCGTATCGCCGCCGCCAAGTCGCTGAAGAACGCGGTCAACTACACGCCCGTGCTGTTCAGCGAGCAGATGAAGACCGAGCTGCGCAACGAGGTCGCCAAGGCGTTGCAGGGCAAGGAGAGTCCGAAGCAAGCTCTTGACAACGCTGTCGAGGCCTGCGACCGGCTCCTTCAGCAGCAGGGCTGAGCCGTCATGGCGAGCTCTGCCGTCGCACGCGCCCTTCGAGTGCGGCGCCAACTGCCCACCAGCCCCTGGCTGTTCGCCGCCCCGGGCCTGCTGATCACCGGCGCCTTCATCCTCTACCCGTTCGTCTCCACCTTGGCCAACGCCTTCACCGACCGCCGCACCCTGATCCCGGGCCGGTTCGTGGGCCTCGCCAACTTCCACGAGCTGCTGAACGACGACATGTTCTGGATCGGCCTGCGCAACAGCACGCTGTATGTCGTAGGCGTCGTCCCCGCCCTCGTCGTCCTGCCGCTGCTGCTCGCGCTGCTCGTGCAGAAGAACATCCCCGGCATCACCTTCTTCCGGTCCGCCTTCTACACCCCGGTCGTCGCCTCGATCGTCGTCGTCGGACTGATCTGGGTGTGGCTGCTCGACGAGCGGGGGCTGGTGAACTCGCTCCTGGAGACGATCGGGGTCGGCCGCGTCGGCTTCCTCAGCGACCAGTGGCTGCTGCTGTTGAGCGCCATGACCGTGACGGTCTGGAAGGGCCTCGGCTACTACATGATCATTTATCTGGCGGCGCTCGCCAATGTTCCGCGCGAACTGCACGAGGCGGCGGCCGTGGACGGAGCCGGCGCGATCCGCCGCTTCCTCACGGTCACCGTGCCCGCTGTCCGCTCCACCATGGTCCTGGTCGGGGCCCTGTCGTCGGTCGCCGCGTTCAAGGTGTTCTCCGAGGTGTACCTGATGGCCGGCCCGAGCGGCGGCCCGGCGGGCGAGGACACCACCCTCGTCATGCTCGTCCAGCGCACCGGCACCGGCCTGACCGGCCGGGTCGGCTACGCCTCCGCCATCTCGGTGGTCGTCTTCGTCGTCACCGTCGCGCTGATGCTGCTCGTGCTGCGCGCCGACCGGAGGGACGAGTCATGAGCGTGCTGGAAAAGGTACGGCCCGCCGCTTCGAGGCAGCCGGCCGTCGCGCGTGAACCCCGCGTCACCGACGAACACGGCCGCCGCGTCCGGGTGGGGGAACTCGCCCTGCGCTACCTGCTCCTGCTCGCCGTACTCGCCCTCACGGTCGGCCCGTTCCTCTGGCAGCTGTCGACCTCCCTCAAGGGCCCCACCGAGGACATCTTCAGCTCCCCGCCGAAGTTCCTGCCCGGCGACCCCACCCTGCACAACTACGAGCGGGTCGCCGACACCATCCCCGTCTGGGACTACGCCCTCAACTCGCTGAAGGTCGCCACCGCCAACGTCGTCACCAACTGCGTCGGTTCGGCACTCGCCGGCTACGCCCTGGCCCGGCTGCGCTACCGGGGCCGCCGCGTGGCCACCCTGGCCTTCATCCTCGCGATGCTCGTGCCCGTGGAGGGCATCATCATCGCCCAGTTCACCACCATGCGGGAGCTCGGCCTCAACAACACCCTCATCGGCGTCGTCCTGCCCGGCTGCATCGGCGCCATGAACGTCCTGCTGATGCGCAACGCCTTCCTCAATCTGCCGTTCGAGATCGAGGAGGCCGCCTACGTCGACGGGGCCAACGTCTGGCAGCGGTTCCTGCGCATCGCCCTGCCGTCGGTCAAGGGCACGATCGCCGTCGTCGCCATCTTCGCCTTCATGGGTGCCTGGGACGACTTCCTGTGGCCGCTCATCGTGCTGAGCGACCCGTCCAAGTTCACCCTGACCATCGGCCTCAACTACCTGCACGGCACCTTCGCCAACGACGAACGCCTCGTCGCGGCCGGCACGATCATCGCCGTCGCGCCGCTGATCGCCCTCTTCGCCTGTCTGCAGCGGTACTTCTTCCGCGGAGTCGGCGAGGGCGCGGTGAAGGGCTGAACCTCCCACTGAGTCCAAGGACACCGCATGCCTCCTGCCGTGCGCTTCGGCGTCAACTACACCCCAAGCGTTGGGTGGTTCCACCACTGGCTCGACTTCGACCTCGACTCCGTACGTGCCGACCTCGACTCGATCGCCGCGCTGGGCCTCGACCACATCCGCGTCTTCCCGCTGTGGCCGTACTTCCAGCCGAACCGCACCCTGATCCGCGAGCGGGCCGTCGAGCAGCTCGTCCAGCTCGCCGACGCGGCCGCCGAACGCGGGCTCGACGTCAACGTGGACGGCCTGCAAGGGCACTTGAGCAGCTTCGACTTCCTGCCGGCGTGGACGCGGACCTGGCACCGGCGCAACCTGTTCACCGACCCGGACGTCGTCGACGGCCAGGCCTCCTACCTGCGTACGCTCGCCGCCGCCCTCGCCGACCGGCCCAACTTCATCGGCATGACCCTCGGCAACGAGGTCAACCAGTTCACGGCGGGACCCCACCCGGACCCCGACCGGGCGACGTCCGACCAGATCGACGCCTGGCTCACGCGCCTGCTCGCCGCCTGCGAGGAGGGCGCCCCCGGCAGGCTGCACCTGCACGCCGAGTACGACGCCACCTGGTACCAGGACGACCAGCCGTTCACCCCGGCCCAGGCAGCCCGGCTGGGTGCCGTCACGGCCGTGCACTCCTGGGTCTTCAACGGCACCGCTCAGCGGCACGGCCGTACGTCCGTCCCCACGGAACACCACGCCGCGTACCTCATCGAGCTGAGCAAGGCCTGGGCCGACGCCCCACACCGGCCCGTCTGGCTCCAGGAGGTCGGCGCGCCCGCGCCCCTCGTCCCCGCCGAGCATGCCGCCGCCTTCACCGAAGCCACCGTCACCAACGCCCTCGACTGCCCCGACCTGTGGGGCATCACCTGGTGGTGCTCCCATGACGTGTCGCGGGACCTCGCCGACTTCCCGGCGCTCGAGTACGGGCTCGGCCTGCTCACCAACGGCCGCGAGCCCAAGGACATCGCCCGGGTGCTGGCGAAGGCGGCGAGCGAGCACACGTACGCCCCGGCACCCCGCACGACCGCCCTCGTGGTGCCCGCCGACCCGGCCACACGCTCGCTGTGCGCGCCCGGCGGCTCCGTCTACGACGCCTTCTTCCGGCTGGTCGCCGACGGCGCCCGCCCCACCACCGTCCTCGACACGCATGCCGCCGACGCCGGCCACCTCCGCGCGCGCGGCATCACCGAAGTCGTCACGTCCGACCAGGTACTCCCCACCCCACAAGGAGGAACCCGCACGTGAACCCCACCAGACGCACCGTCCTGCTCGCCGGCGCCGCCGCCGCGGCCACCTCGCTGCCACTCACCTCATCGACCGCGGCAGCCGCCCCCAGAAACAAGGCAGCCGCGCTCCAGCCGTACGCCTCCTACTGGTACCCCGACTCGCTGCCCTCCGGCACCCCGGGCACCGGCATCACCTGGCGCAGCCTGAAGTCCTGGCGCCCGGCCGACGACCCGGACCTCGCCTTCAACGCGGCGACCGTACCGCTGGCCGCGCGCTTCACCCCGACCCCCGCGAACTCGACCGCTTGCGCGGGGCAGGCCCGGATCCAGTCCCTGGTGTCCTTCGGGCCCACCGCCGCAAACCCCTCCCAGGGCTCGGCCACCGCCGACTACTACGCCCTCACGCACTGGGCGTACATCGACGAGCTGGTGTTCTGGGGAGGCTCGTCGGGGGAGGGGCTGATCCTCGCGCCGAACGCGCCGATCGTCGACGCCGCTCACCGGCACGGAGTGCCCGTCCTCGGCAACGTCTTCCTGCCGCCCGTCGCCTACGGCGGTCAGTTGCGGTGGACCCGTGACCTGGTGCAGAAGGACGCGGCCGGACGGTATCCGCTGGCCGAACGGCTGGTCGCGGTCGCGGACGCGTACGGGTTCGACGGGTGGTTCGTCAACGCCGAGACGAGCGGCGGGAACGCGGCGCTGGGTGCCGACATGCTGGGTTTCATGCGGGAGTTGAAGGAGCTCGCCAAGGCCAAGGCACAGCGGGTGACCTGGTACGACTCGATGACCGTGAGCGGTGCTGTGAGCTGGCAGGGGGCGCTCAACTCCCAGAACGAGGCGTTCTTCCAGGCCGCCGACGACATGTTCGTCGACTTCCGGTGGACCGCGGCGAAGCTGGCGTCGTCAGGGCAGCGGGCCGATCGACTGGGGCGCAGCCGCTACGAGTTGTGGGCAGGCGTGGACGTCGAGGCGAACGGCTGGAACTCGACGGTGAACTGGGACGCGATGGTGCCGCGCGACAAGGCGCACGTCGTGTCGGTGGGCTTCTACCGGCCCGAGTGGACGCGCAATCACCTGCCGGCGGACGGGCGCGAGCCGGAGGCCTTCCACGCCGCGGACGACCGGTTCTGGAGCGGGCGGTCGCTGGATCCGTCGCGGCCGGACGGTACCGACAGCTGGCGGGCGCCGGCCGTGTCGGTCGCCGACCGGTCGACGGTCACCTCGGTGCCGTTCGCGAGCGTGTTCAACACCGGGCACGGGCTGCGGTGGTACGAGGACGGGGAGGTGACGTCCGACGCGCCCTGGAACCACCTCGGCCTGCAGGACCGGCTGCCGTCCCGGCGCTGGGTCGTGCACACCGCGGGGCAGCGGCCCGCTGTGCGCTTCGACTTCGCGGACGCGTGGCGTGGTGGCAGCAGTGTGCTCGTCGACGGTGAGCTGGACGAGCCCGCGGTGGTGGAGGTGTATGCGACCCGGCTGCCGATCACCGCGGACACGGTCGTCGAGCTGACCCACCGGACCGACGTGGGGAGCGTGCGCGTGGAGTTGGCCGTGGCCACCGCCGAGCCCACCGCGCCGGGGGCCACCCCGCCGTACACCTACCTCCCGGTGACCTCGGCCGACGGCTGGCAGACCGCGGCCGTACGGCTCACAGAGCTGACCGGCACCGTGCACGCGATCGGCGTCCGGCTCACCGCGGCCGACGGTGGACCCGTGCGGTGGCGGCTCGGTGGTCTCGCGGTGCGCGACACCCCGCACACACCCGCCGCGCCCACCGCACCGCGCATCACCGCGGCCTCGGGCGGCGACCTGCGCTTCGCCTGGACCCCGGCCCCCGGCGACGTACGCCATCACACCCTGCACCGCGTCCTCCCCGACGGCACCCGGCGCTTCCTCGGCGGCACCTGCCAGCGCGCGTTCTTCGTCGGCGGCCTGCGACCCGAACAGGGCGAAGAGGCGGCGCGGTTCGAACTGCGTGCCGTAGGGGAGCTCTACACCACGTCAGCCCCCGCGACCGTCACCCATCGCTGGTAACCACCCGCCGGTAAGCAACCGCCCGGACGACCTATGGAGCAGCCCGCATGCATGACGACCGCAGCCTGGTCGAAGCCCGCCTCAAGCGCGTCCTCGACGAGCGCATCCGCCCCGCCGTGTACCCCGAGTCCGTGCCGCTGGAGGTGGCGGTGTGGCATGCGCCCGGCGAGCCGGTGCCGGTGGCCGAGGGACTCGCGGCCGAACCCGAGCCGATCGAGGTGGGTGCGCGCTGGGGTGCTCCCTGGGGCACCAGCTGGTTCCGGGTCACCGGCACCGTGCCCGAGGCGTGGGCCGGGAGGACGGTCGAGGCCCTCCTCGACCTCGGGTTCGACGAGAACATGCCAGGCTTCCAGTGCGAGGGCCTGGTCTACCGGCCCGACGGCACCCCGGTGAAGGGGCTCAACCCGCGCAACCAGTGGGTGCGTGTCGGCGCCCCCGTGGCGGGCGGCGAGCAGGTGCGGCTGCACATCGAGGCGGCCTCCAACCCCGTCATCCTCGACTACCACCCCTTCCTGCCCACGCAACTCGGCGACAAGGAGACCGCCGGCAGCGAACCCCAGTACACGCTCGCCCGGATGGACCTCGCCGTCCTCGACGAGGACGTCTGGCAGCTGGTCATCGACCTGGAGGTGCTCGGCGAGCTGATGGCCGAACTGCCGGTGGAGTCGGCGCGGCGCTGGGAGATCCTGCGGGCGGTGGAGAAGGCGCTGGACGCGATCGACCTCCAGGACGTGGGCGGCACCGCGGCGCGGGCACGGGAACGGCTGGCCGACGTGCTGGCCACCCCCGCCGTCCCGTCCGCCCACCGCATCAGCGCCGTCGGGCACGCGCACATCGACTCGGCGTGGCTGTGGCCGCTGCGGGAGACCGTGCGCAAGGTGGCCCGGACGACCTCCAACATGACCGCGCTCATCGAGGACGAGCCCGACTTCGTCTTCGCCATGTCGCAGGCCCAGCAGTGGGCGTGGGTGAAGGAGCACCGGCCCGAGGTGTGGGCGCGGGTGAAGAAGGCGGTGGCGGACGGGCGGTTCGTGCCGGCCGGCGGGATGTGGGTGGAGTCGGACACCAACATGCCGGGCTCGGAGGCGATGGCCCGGCAGTTCGTGCACGGCAAGCGGTTCTTCCTCGACGAGTTCGGCATCGAGAACGACGAGGCCTGGCTGCCCGACACCTTCGGCTTCGCCGCCGGACTGCCCCAGATCATCAAGGCGGCCGGCTCCAGGTGGCTGCTGACGCAGAAGATCTCCTGGTCCCAGACCAACAGGTTCCCGCACCACACCTTCCAGTGGGAGGGCATCGACGGCACCCGGATCTTCACCCACTTCCCGCCCGTCGACACCTACAACTGCTCGATGAAGGGCAGCGAAATCGCCCACGCGGCCCGCAACTTCAAGGACAAGGGGGTCGCCCGGCACTCCCTCGCCCCCACCGGCTGGGGCGACGGAGGCGGCGGCACGACCCGGGAGATGGTCGCCAAGGCGGCCCGGCTGCGCAGCCTGGAAGGCTCGGCGACGGTCACCTGGGAGACCCCGGCGGAGTTCTTCGCGAAGGCCGAGGCCGAGTACCCCGATCCGCCCGTCTGGGTGGGCGAGCTCTACCTCGAACTCCACCGCGCCACCCTCACCAGCCAGGCCAGGACCAAGCAGGGCAACCGCCGCAGCGAACACCTCCTGCGCGAGGCCGAACTGTGGGCCGCGACGGCCGCCGTACGTGCCGGGTTCCCCTACCCGTACGAGGAGTTGGACCGCATCTGGAAGACGGTGCTGCTGCACCAGTTCCACGACATCCTGCCCGGCTCGTCCATCGCATGGGTGCACCGTGAGGCGCGGGCGACGTACGACCGTCTCGCAGGTGAGCTGACCGCGATCATCGACTCCGCCCAGCGGGCCCTGGCGGGCGAGGGCGGGACCGAGCTCGTCTTCAACGCGGCCCCGCACACGCGCGACGGCGTACCGGCGGGCGGTGCGCGCACCTCGGTGACCGAGGGCCGGACGGCACGGACGGCACGGCAAGGCGGCGGGTTCGTCCTCGACAACGGCCTGCTGCGCATCGAGATCGACGCGCAGGGCCTGGTCGTGTCGGCGTACGACATCGAGGCCGACCGCGAGACCATCGCCCCCGGCCGAGCCGCCGGACTCCTCCAGCTCCACCCGGACTTCCCCAACATGTGGGACGCCTGGGACGTCGACGAGTTCTACCGCAACACGGTCACCGACCTGACCGAGGCGGACGAGGTCACCCCCGGCGACGACGAGGCATCGGTACGGATCGTCCGGTCCTTCGGCGCCTCCCGCGTCACCCAGGTGCTGTCGCTCGCGCCGGGGGAGCGGCGGCTGCTGCTCGACACGGAGGTCGACTGGCACGAGACGGAGAAGTTCCTGAAGCTGGCCTTTCCGCTGGATGTGCACGCGGAACGGTACGCGTCGGAGACCCAGTTCGGGCACTTCTTCCGCCCCACGCACACCAACACCAGCTGGGAGGCGGCCAAGTTCGAGGCCTGCAACCACCGTTTCGTCCACCTGGAGGAGCCGGGCTGGGGCGTCGCCGTCGTCAACGACTCGACGTACGGCCACGACGTGACCCGCACCGTCCGCGCCGAGGGCGACCGCGGTACGACCACCACGGTTCGCGTGTCCCTCCTGCGCGCCCCGCGCTTCCCCGACCCCGAGACCGACCAGGGCGTCCACCGCTTCCGGCACGCCCTGGTACCGGGTGCGGGCATCGGCGACGCGGTGCGCGAAGGCTGGCGGATCAACCTGCCGGAGCGGTCGGTGACCGGTGCGCGGAAGGTGGCGCCCCTGGTGACGGTGGACCGGGAGGCCGTCGTGATCACGGCCGTCAAGCTGGCCGACGACGGCAGCGGAGATGTGGTGGTGCGCCTGCACGAGGCCCACGGCGGCCGGGTACGGGCCACGCTCGCGGCGCACTTCGAGGTCGCGGACGTCACGGCGACGGACTTGCTGGAACGCCCGCTGCCCGAGGCGACGCCGTCGTGCGACGGCGCGCGCGTCGCTCTGCGCCTGCGGCCCTTCGAACTGGTGACGCTGCGGCTGCGCCGAGCGCCGGTCCACTGACGGCCAACGGCGGCGTGCCGTCGTGAAATCGGGTGGCAACTGGTCCCACACTCAAGGAGGTTGGCGTTAGACAGCGCCTTGGAGGCAATCATGAAGCTCGTCACGCGGGCCCAGCTCGGCTGGCCCGCATCCGCCGCACCGACGCAGACATCGACCAAGGGCGTGAAGGTCCACTACGAAGGCACGACGGTCAGCGTCGAACTCCTCGAGGACCACGACCTGTGCATCGCCGAGTGGAAGTCCATCCGGGCCTCCCATCTGGCGAACAAGGAGGAGAACTACTCGGACATCGCCTACAACTACGGCGCCTGCCCGCACGGTCATCTCCTGGAGGGCCGCGGCCTCGGCAAGCGCACCGGGGCGAACGGCAACCAGCCCCTCAACCGCGCCCACTACGCCATCGTCGGCCTGGTCGGCAACAAGGGGCTCACGAAGCCGACGGACGCCATGCTCGGCGCGATCCGTGACGGCATCGAGCTGCTGCGCCGGCATGGTGCCGGCAACGAGATCAAGGGGCACAAGGACGGCTTCGCCACCGCGTGCCCCGGAGAGCACCTGTACGCATGGGTGCAGAAGGGCGCCCCGCGCCCCGGTGGTTCGCCGACCGTTCCGGGCCCGCGGCCGGTGATCGATCTGTCGAAGGTGGTCGCCGCCGCCCTGCACGACCCGGCCAAGGCGGGCACCCCGGTGTCGTACGCCGGGGTGAAGACCGTGGAGAAGGCGCTCGTCGCGGAAGGCCTCCTCGAAACGAAGTACGCGGACGGCCACTTCGGTGGGGCGACCGTCAAGGCGTACTCCGCCTGGCAGCACCGCTGCGGCTTCAGCGGCGCGGACGCCAACGGCATCCCCGGCCAGGCGTCACTGGAGAGGCTCGGACGAGAGCACGGCTTCGACGTGCAGCCGTAGAGCACTCATGACACGGGCCGTTCCCCTCGCAGCACAGGTGAGGGGAACGGCACAAGGCAGGTGAGGGGAACCGCCGTCCGCGTCGACGGCCGGTCAGCCGCCGAGCTGCGCCCGCAGCCACTCCTCGACCTCGCCCACATGCGCGGCCGCCGCGGCCCGTGCCGCCTCCGGATCGCGGGCGAGAAGGGCGCGATGGATCGCGGCGTGCTCGCGGCGGGTACGGGCGAAGGCGCCCTCCTCCTGGTAGCCGCGCCAGACGCGGGCGCGGAACGTGCGGGAGGACAGGCCCTCCAGGATCGCGGCCATGGTCTCGTTACCGGCGGCGGCCGCGATCTCGCGGTGGAAGGCCAGGTCGTGGGCGAGGATCTCCTCGGGATCGTCCGTGGCGTTCATCGCCGTCAGGTGCTTCTCGACCTCCGCCAGCTGGTCCGGCGTGATACGTGCCGCCGCCAGGGCCGTCGCCGTCGACTCCAGGATGCGGCGCACCTCCAGCAGCTCCACGAGCCGCGGGCCCCGCGAGAGGTCGGCGACCACACCGAACGTCTCCAGCAGGTCACCGGCCTCCAACTGCGTCACGTAGATCCCCGACCCGTGCCGGGCCTCCAGCACTCCCAATACCGTCAGCGCGCGGATCGCCTCGCGCATCGAGCTGCGGGAGATGCCGAGCTGGACCGCCAGATCGCGCTCGGTCGGCAGCCGCTGGCCGGGCTCCAGCCGCCCCTCGGCGATCATCGCCTTGATCCGCTCGATGGCGCGCTGCGTCACGGTGCCCTTCTGCGGGGCTGTCTCGTCCACGCCATCCTCCTGTTTCCGGGTGCGCCGCAGTCTAACCACCAGGGTGGTCGGACCACTATGGCTGAAAGCCGGGAAAATGTGCGATCGAAGGGTGTTGTATCGGGGAAGTGGTCTGATAAATATGCGGGCATCTGCTCGAACCATGTGCTCGAACACGCTCGACGAGGAGCCGCCAGATGCTCGACAGTGCAGTGCGCAAGCAGAACAGGTCACGGATGGTCCAAGCGGTGGCCGCGGCCGTCGGCGCCTCGCTCGTGCTCGCCGCGTGCGGCAGCACCAAGGACACCGGCGCCGCGAGCGCCGAAGGTGGTGGAACCGGCAAGGTCGGGGTGATCCTGCCCCTGCTGACCTCGCCGTTCTGGCAGTCGTACAACGACTACGTGCCGAAGATGGCCGACTCCGAAGGCGTCGACACGCTCAAGACGGTCAACTCCAACAGCGACCCCTCCCAGCAGATCACCGACATCAACAACCAGCTCAACCAGGGCGTGAAGGGCCTGGTCGTCGCCCCGCTGGACAGCGCGGCCATCGAGGCCGGCCTCGACCAGGCGGAGCGCAAGGGCGTGCCGGTCGTCGCGGTCGACGTGGCGCCCGACAAGGGCAAGGTCGCGATGGTGGTGCGGGCGAACAACGTGGCGTACGGCGAGAAGGCCTGCCAGTACCTCGGCGAGCAGATCCCCTCGGGCAAGGTCGTGCAGATCATGGGCGACCTGGCCTCGGTCAACGGCCGTGACCGCTCCGAGGCGTTCCGGGCCTGCGTGAAGAAGAACTTCCCCAAGCTGAAGGTCCTGGAGATACCGGCCAAGTGGGAGTCCGACACCGCGGCCTCCAAGCTGGACACCCTCCTGAACGCCAACCCCGACATCAAGGGCATCTACATGCAGGCCGGCGGCGTCTACCTCGCGCCGACCCTCCAGACCCTGAAGTCCAAGGGGATGCTGAAGAAGGCCGGACAGGCCGGGCACATCACGATCGTCTCCAACGACGGCATCGCGCAGGAGTACGACGCCATCCGCAAGGGCGAGATCGACGCGACCGTCTCCCAGCCCGCCGACCTGTACGCCAAGTACGGCATGTACTACATCAAGGCGGCGATGGAGGGGAAGACCTTCGAGCCCGGCCCGACGGACCATGACTCGACCATCGTGAAGCTGCCCAGCGGAATCCTGGAGGACCAGTTGCCCGCCCCGCTGGTCACCAAGGACAACGTCGACGACCCCAAGCTCTGGGGCAACACGGTCAAATGAGTACGGCTGTGATCACCCCGCTCGTCGAGGCGCGCGACATCGTCAAGCGCTACGGCCCCACCACCGCCCTCGCCGACGGCCGGCTCACCGTCCTGCCCGGCGAGTCCCACGCACTCGTCGGCCGCAACGGCGCCGGCAAGTCGACCCTGGTCAACATCCTGACCGGACTCCAGGCCACCGACGAGGGCGAGGTCCGCTTCGACGGCGAGCCCGCGCCCCCACTGGCCGACCGTGACGCCTGGCGCCGCAAGGTGGCCTGCGTCTACCAGAAGCCGACGGTCGTCCCCGAGCTGACGGTCGCCGAGAACCTGTTCATCAACCGGCAGCCCGTCCAGCGCGGTTTCATCAGCTGGCGCAGGCTGCGCACCGAGGCCGCCGAACTCCTCGCCACCTGGGACGTCCACGTCGACCCCGAGGCCCGCACCGCCGACCTCAAGGTCGAGGACCGCCAAATGGTGGAGATCGCCCGGGCGCTCAGCTTCGGCGCCCGCTTCATCATCCTCGACGAGCCCACCGCACAGCTCGACAACCGTGAGATCGAGCGGCTCTTCACGCGGATGCGGGCGCTGCAGGACTCCGGCGTCACCTTCCTGTTCATCTCGCACCACCTCCAGGAGGTGTACGAGGTCTGCCAGACCGTCACGGTCCTGCGCGACGCCCGCTGGATCACCACGGCCCCGGTCGCCGAACTCCCGCGCCGGGCGCTGGTGGAGGCCATGGCGGGGGAGTCCCTGGAGGCCATCGCGGAACAGGCCGTGGACCCGAGGGACGTCGACCATGACGCCCCCGTCCTGCTCGAAGCCCGCGGGCTCACCTCACCGTCGTACGAGGACATTGACCTCACCGTCCGTCGTGGCGAGGTCGTCGGACTCGCCGGGATCAGCGGCAGTGGCAAGGTGCAGCTCGCCGAGTCGTTCGCGGGACTGCACACGCCGACGAGCGGAACCGCTCGACTGGGCGGTGAGCGGCTGCCGTTCGGCGATGTGCAGGCCGCCCTCGAGGCGGGCGTCGCCTGTGTGCCGCGCGACCGGCACGACCAGGGCCTGGTCGCCGGCATGACCATCGGCGACAACGCCACCATGAGCGTCCTCGACCGGCTCGGCCGCTTCGGCTTCGTCGGCACCGAACGCAAGCGCGGCTTCGCCCAGGCCCTCATCGAACGCCTCGACATCCACACCGAGGGCCCGGAGCAGCCCGTCTCGGACCTGTCCGGCGGAAACGCGCAGAAGGTCGTCATGGCCCGCGCCCTCGCCTCCGACCCCCGCCTGCTCGTGCTGATCAACCCCACCGCGGGCGTCGACGTGAAGTCCAAGGAGTCCCTGCTCGCCCGCATGGACAGCGCCCGCGAAGACGGCACCTCCGTCCTCGTCGTCTCCGACGAACTCGACGACCTGCGCCGCTGCGACCGCGTCCTCGTCCTCTTCCACGGCCGTGTCGTCGCCGAACACCCGGCGGGCTGGCACGACCACGAGCTGATCGCCTCCATCGAAGGAGTGGACCGCAATGGCTGACACCAAGGCCCCACCGGCCCTGCCCGTGAAGGTGCCGGACGCCCGTGCCGCCAGGACGGTTCTGCTCCGCCGCGCCCGTGAACTCGCCCTCGTACCGGCCCTGTTGCTCCTCATGGTGCTCGGCGCGGTGGTCAACGACTCGTTCCTCACCGAGCGCAACCTGATCTCCATCCTCGGCGCCTCCGCCGCGCTGGCGATGGTCGTGCTGGCCGAGTCGCTCGTCCTCATCACCGGCAAGTTCGACCTGTCCCTGGAGTCGGTCGTCGGCATCGCGCCCGCCGTCGGAGCGCTTCTCGTGCTGCCCGCCGCCCAGTCGGGCTGGGGCACCGAACTCCCGGCCGCCCTGGCCCTGTTGGCGATCCTCGTGGTCGGCGCGGCCGTCGGCGCCTTCAACGGCATCCTGGTCGTGAAGTTCAAGCTCAACGCCTTCATCGTGACCCTCGCGATGCTGATCGTCCTGCGCGGTCTGCTGGTCGGCGCCACCAAAGGCAAGACGCTGTTCGGGATGCCCGACAGCTTCTACTCCCTCGCCACCACCACCTTCCTGAACATCCCGATGTCGGTGTGGCTCGCGGCGGCCGCCTTCGCGATCGCCGGGTTCGTACTCAAGTACCACCGCATCGGACGCGCCCTGTACGCCATCGGCGGCAACGCGGACGCCGCTCGCGCGGCCGGCATCCGGGTCGAGCGCGTGATGCTCGGCGTGTTCGTCGTCGCGGGCGCCCTCGCGGCCGTCGGCGGGATCATCCAGACCGGCTACGTCGGGGCGATCAGCGCCAACCAGGGCAACAACATGATCTTCACCGTGTTCGCGGCCGCGGTGATCGGCGGCATCAGCCTGGACGGCGGCAAGGGCACCATGTTCGGCGCCCTGACCGGCGTACTCCTCCTCGGCGTCGTCCAGAACCTGCTCACCCTCGCCCAGGTGCCGTCCTTCTGGATCCAGGCCATCTACGGCGGAATCATCCTGGTCGCGCTCATGATCGCCCGCGTGACGACCGGCCGGGCACAGGACTGACCCCGCGCCGACCCCATCGTCGACGTCACCTACCGAAAGGCCCTCTGTGTCCCCGACCCCAGCCCGCATCACCGCGGTCGACACCCATGACATCCGCTTCCCCACCTCGCGCGAGCTCGACGGCTCCGACGCGATGAACCCGGACCCGGACTACTCGGCCGCCTACGTCGTGCTGCGCACCGATGCCGCCGACGGCCACGAGGGGCACGGATTCACCTTCACCATCGGGCGGGGCAACGATGTCCAGGTCGCCGCGATCGAGGCGCTGCGCGGGCATGTCGTCGGCCGGTCCGTCGACGAACTGTGCGCCGATCCGGGGACCCTGAACCGCGACCTGATCGGCGACAGCCAGCTGCGCTGGCTCGGCCCCGAGAAGGGCGTGATGCACATGGCGATCGGCGCGGTCATGAACGCCGTGTGGGACCTGGCCGCCAAGCGGGCCGACAAGCCCCTGTGGCAGCTCCTCGCCGACGCCGACCCCGAGTGGATCGTCCGGCAGATCGACTTCCGGTACCTCACCGACGCGCTGACACCCGAGGAGGCGCTGACGATCCTGCGCCGGGGCAGGGAAGGGGCTCAGGCGCGCACGGCCCGGCTCCTGGAGCGCGGCTACCCCGCCTACACCACCTCCGCGGGCTGGCTCGGCTACGACGACGAGAAGCTCACCCGGCTCGCCGCCCAGGCCGTGGCCGACGGCTTCACCCAGATCAAGCTGAAGGTCGGCGCCGACCTGGAGGACGACGTACGGCGCTGCCGCGTCGCCCGCTCGGTCGTCGGGCCGGACATCCGTATGGCCATCGACGCCAACCAGCGCTGGGACGTCGACGAGGCGATCCGCTGGACCAAGGCCCTCGCGGAGTTCGACCCGTACTGGATCGAGGAGCCCACCAGCCCCGACGACGTCCTCGGCCACGCGGCGATCCGCGAGGCCGTCGCCCCGGTGAAGGTGGCCACCGGCGAGCACGTGCAGAACAGGGTCGTCTTCAAGCAGCTCCTCCAGGCAGGCGCCCTCGACGTCGTCCAGATCGACGCGGCCCGCGTCGGTGGCGTCAACGAGAACCTCGCCATCCTGCTGCTCGCCGCCAAGTTCGGCGTCCCGGTCTGCCCGCACGCGGGCGGCGTCGGCCTGTGCGAACTCGTCCAGCATCTGTCGATGTACGACTACGTGGCCGTCACCGGCACCACCGAGGACCGTGTCATCGAGTACGTCGACCATCTGCACGACCACTTCCTCGACCCGGTGGTGATCAGGGAAGGTCACTACACGGCACCCACCGCGCCGGGCTTCTCGGCCGCCATGCGAACCGAGTCGATCGCGCGGTACACGTTCCCCGGCGGCACCTTCTGGGCCGCCGACCTCGACGAGCGCAAGCAGAAGGGGCACGCTGCATGAGCGACTTCGAGGGCCTCAAGGCCCTGGTGACGGGCGGCGCCTCCGGCATCGGCCGGGCCACCGCGGAACTCCTGGCCGCGCGCGGCGCCCAGGTCGCCGTACTCGACCTGGATCCGGCGTCGGTGGAGAAGCCGCTGCTCGCGCACCGCGCCGACGTCACCGACGACGCCTCGGTGCGCGAGGCCGTGGCCGCCGCCGTGGCCGACCTCGGCGGACTGGACGTGGTCATCAACAACGCCGGCATCGGCGCCCAGGGCACCGTCGAGGACAACGACGACGCCGAGTGGCACCGGGTCCTCGACGTCAACGTCGTCGGCATGGTCCGGGTGGCCCGCGCCGCCCTCCCGCATCTGCGTGCCTCCTCGCACGCGGCGATCGTCAACACCTGCTCCATCGCGGCCACGGCGGGCCTGCCGCAGCGGGCGCTGTACAGCGCGACCAAGGGCGCGGTGTACTCGCTCACCCTGGCCATGGCCGCCGACCACGTCCGCGAGGGCATCCGCGTCAACTGCGTCAACCCGGGGACGGTGGACACCCCCTGGGTAGGCCGCCTGCTCGACTCCGCCTCCGATCCGGCCGCCGAGCGCGCCGCCCTGGAGGCCCGCCAGCCCAGCGGCCGTCTCGTCTCGGCCGCCGAGGTCGCCGGTGCCATCGCCTACCTGGCGAGCCCGCTCTCCGGGGCCACGACCGGCACCGCCCTCGCCGTCGACGGCGGCATGCAGGGCCTGCGCCTGCGGCCGGTGACCCAGTGAGGCGGTTGGGCCGCAGCGGCGTCGAGGTCAGCGAGCTGGCCTTCGGCGCCGCCGTCATCGGCAACCTCTACACCGAGGTCGGCGAGCAGCAGGCGTACGAGGCGGTGGACGCCGCCTGGCAGCGCGGCATCCGCTACTTCGACACCGCCCCGCACTACGGGCTCGGCCTGTCGGAACGCCGCCTGGGCGCCGCCCTGCGCGAACGCCCCCGCGCGCAGTACACGATCTCCACGAAGGTCGGCCGCCGCCTTCAGCCGTCGGACCAGGGCGGCGACGACCTTGCCAACGGCTTCGCCGTCCCCGCCACCCACCGTCGCGTCTGGGACTTCAGCGAGGACGGCGTACGCCGCACCCTGGAGGCGAGCCTGGAGCGACTCGGCCTCGACCGCGTCGACGTCGTCTACCTCCACGACCCCGACGACCACGCCGAGTGGGCCTTCCGCGAGGGCTATCCGGCGCTGGAGAAGCTCCGCTCGGAGGGCGTCGTCGGCGCGATCGGTGCCGGAATGAACCAGGCGGCGATGCTCGCCCGCTTCGTCCACGACACCGACGTCGACGTGGTGCTGTGCGCGGGCCGCTACACGCTGCTCGACCAAGAGGCGCTCGCCGAGCTCCTGCCCGCCGCCGAGGCACGCGGCACGTCCGTCGTGATCGGCGGCGCCTTCAACTCCGGCCTCCTGGCCAACCCGAAACCGGGCGCCACGTACAACTACGCCGCCGCTTCACCCGAGTTGCTGGACCGGGCCCTGCGGCTGAAGTCCGTAGCCAACCGCCACGGCACCACCCTGCGTGCCGCCGCCCTCGCCTTCTGCGCCGCCCACCCGGCGGTCGCGAGCGTCCTCGTCGGCGCCCGCTCGGCGGCCGAAGTCGTCGATTGTGCCCATCAGTTCGCGGCGCCCGTGCCCGCCGCCCTCTGGCAGGAGCTGCGCGACACCGGACTCCTGCCGCTCGACGCCCCCGTGCCCGCCCTCGCCGAGGAGCCGTGATGAGAGTCGCCCTGCACACCAAGGTCCGCGCGGACCGGGTCGCCGAGTACGAGGCCGCCCACCGCGAGGTCCCGAAGGAGCTCACGGACGCCATCCGGGCCGCCGGCGCGACATCCTGGACGATCTGGCGCAGCGGCACCGACCTCTTCCACGTCCTGGAGTGCGAGGACTACGCCCGCCTCCTCGCCGAGCTGGAGAAACTGCCGGTCAACGTGGCCTGGCAGGCTCGCATGGCCGAGCTGCTCGACGTGGTGCACGACTACTCCGGCGAGGGCGCGGACGCCGGCCTGCCCGTCGTATGGGAGCTGCCGTGATCGTCGACGCCCACTTCCACGTCTGGGACCTGTCGGTACGGGACCAGGACTGGATCGACGAACACAGCCCACTGCGACGGAACTTCACCATCGAGGACCTCGTACCCGAGGCCCGCGCGGCCGGGGTCGACCATGCGGTTCTCGTCCAGACCATCACCGTGCCCGAGGAGACCCCGGAGTTCCTGGCCCTCGCCGCCGAGCACGAGCTGATCGCCGGTGTCGTCGGCTGGACCGACCTCACCCGCCCGGACATCGCCGACGAGCTGGCCCGCCTGCGGGCGCTGCCCGGCGGACAGTACCTCAAGGGCATCCGCCACCAGGTGCAGGGCGAGCCGGATCCGCAGTGGCTGCTGCGGGCGGACGTACGGCGCGGACTGGCCGCCGTCGCCGACGCCGGGCTGGTCTACGACCTGGTCGTGCTGCCGCACCAGCTGCCGGCCTGCGTCAAGGCGGCGGCCTCGCTGCCCGAACTCCCCTTCGTCCTGGACCACTTGGGCAAGCCGCCCATCGTGTCCGGCGCCCTTGAACCCTGGGCGAGCGACGTCCGCGCCCTCGCCGCGCTCCCCAACACCGTCTGCAAACTCTCCGGCCTGATCACCGAAGCCGACCTGGCCTCCTGGACCGTCGACGACCTGCGCCCGTACGCCGACGTGGTCCTGGACGCCTTCGGCCCGCAGCGACTGATGTTCGGTTCGGACTGGCCGGTGTGCACGCCCGCCGCGTCGTACGAGCAAGTGCTCGCCACGGCACAGGAGTTGACGGACAAGGCCGATCGCACGCAGATGTTCGAGATCACCGCCACCCGTGTCTACGATCTCTGAGCCACCCCCGCCAACCGCGTGGGCGGCAGATACTCCCGCACATATGTGCGCTCCCAGCACGCACCCGTCTCCCGCAGCTCACGCCAGGTCGTGTAGCGGTAGCGGAAGAGGCGGGCGCGTACATAGCGGGGCGGGGCGTCCGGCGGGAACGGTGAGCGGCGCAGCAGCTTCAGCGTGTCGCGGTCGTTCTCCAGGAGCCGCTCCACCAGGGCGGCGAACCACGACCCGGCGTACGCGGGCGACAGCGCGGCGAACCACATCAGCCAGTCCAGCCGCAGATGGTACGGCGCGAACTGCCGCGGCCAGCGCCCGGGATCGCCCGGCTTGCCCTTGAACTCGTACTCCCGCCAGTCCGAGTCCTCGCGCGGTACGTCGTCGGCGGTGCCCTCGATCACCACCTCGTAGCGGATCCGGCTGACGCTGCCGAACGCACCGTAGGTGTTGACCAGGTGGAGCGGGTCGAAGGAGCGGTTCATGACCTGGCGGCGGGAGATCATGTTGGCCACCGGGTGGTAGCTCAGGAACAGGAGCAGCGCGGCGATGGCCAGGACCACGACCTCGTACCACAGCGGCGCGTCCGGCACGGACGGTGGATCGCTGGGCCACTGAACCGCCGACAGGGCCAGCACGATGGTGATCCAGTTCAGCCAGGAGAAGTTGCCGGACAGGACCAGCCACAGCTGGGTCACGATCATCAGCGAGGCGGCGGCCGTCGCGATCGGCTGCGGGGTGAACAGGAGCACCGGCACCACGAGTTGGGTGACGTGGTTGGCGGCCACCTCGACCCGGTGCAGGGGCTTGGGCAGATGGTGGAAGAACCAGCTCAGCGGGCCCGGCATCGGCTGGGTCTCGTGGTGGTGGTCCAGGCAGGTCAGCTTCCGCCAGCAGGCGTCGCCACGCATCTTGATCAGACCCGCGCCGAACTCGACGCGGAACAGGATCCAGCGCAGCAGGAACAGCACCACGACCGGCGGCCCCACCTCGTCGTTGCCCAGGAACACGGCCAGGAAGCCGACCTCCAGCAACAGGGACTCCCAGCCGAACGAGTACCAGGTCTGGCCGACGTTCACGATCGACAGATACAGCGCCCACGGGACCAGCCACAGCAGCATGGCGCCCCACAGGGGCACCGTGTTGTCCAGCCCGGCCAGCAGCGCCGTCGACACCGCGCAGCCCGACCAGGCGCAGGTGGCGAAGAACCGGTCCGAGTAGTGCAGTTGGAAGACGCTCGGCGCGGCCTTGAACGGCACCCGCGCGACGAAGCGCGGCACGGGCAGCATGCCGCGCTCGCCCATCAGCGCCCGGAACTGCAGGGCCGCCGTCAGGAACGCGACGAGATACACGCCGGCCAGAGCCCGCTGGAAGACCAGCCGGCTCGTCCAGTAGTCGGGCGAGATGAACCACTCCACGGGCGTGTACTCCTCTCTTCATTGTCGCGCCCCCACGTCATGTGACTCTCCGTATATCACCTCTCCGCTTGCGTAACCCAAGCGAGTGAAGCAGACAATAGTGGCGAAATGCACGGAATTGCCCGGAACAGGCGGGAGGGCGTGGTGCGGACATCCACCGGAGCCGTCGTCACGGCCTGCGCGCTCTCGGCGGCGCTCGTCGCCGCCGGCTGCGGCGCGGACGTGGGCACGGAATCGAGCGGGGAGGTCTTCCTCGAACCCGCGGCGGCCAAGGGGCCGGGCCCCTTCACGGACTCCACGGTGATCTCGGCGGCCATCCCGGCCCCGGTCGCCCGAACGCCGCAGCCGTCGCAGTCGGGGCGGACCGGGCCGCAGCCCCTGTCCGGCGGCACGCCCGGCCTCTACGCCGGCACCCGCGGGACCGGCAGCTGTGACGTGCAGCGGCAGATCGACCACCTCGCCGCCGACCGGTCCAGGGCCGGCGTCTTCGCCCGGGCCGCGGGCATCCCCCGGGCCTCGATCCCCGGTTATCTGCGGAGTCTCACCTCGGTCGTGCTGCGCGCCGACACCCGGGTCACCAACCACGGGTTCCGCGACGGTCACGGGACCGGCTACCAGTCCGTCCTCCAGGCGGGCACCGCGGTCCTCGTCGACGGCCACGGTGTGCCCCGCGTCCGCTGCGCCTGCGGCAACCCGCTCGCCCCGGCCGCCGGCCTGCGGGGCAACCCGGGCACCCGCGGCCGGCCCTGGTCCGGGTACCGGCCGGCCCAGGTCGTCGTGGTGGCCCCGACGATCCAGGTGATCACCAACATCACGATCATCGACATCGCCGACCACACCTGGATCGAGCGGCCGACCGGCCACCGGGGGCACGACCGCGACCACGCCCTGCCGCGGCCGAAGCCGGTGACCCCGACACCGCACCCGCACGACAGCCCCTCCGGCACCTCGCCCGGCGAGGACGGCAGGCTCCCCTCGGGCGAGGGCACGCCCCCGTCCGACGAGCACACCTCCCCGGAGGCGTCGCCGAGCGACTGCGTGACCCCGACGGCCACCGCCACCCAGGGCGCCACCGACGACACGGTGACCGAGGCGGCGTCGGACACGCCGAGCACCGGCCCCACCCACTGCCCTACGGCCACCGCCCCGGCGTCCCCGCGGGAGCCCGGCGCCCCCGAATCTGGGACCGAACCGGAGACCTCCCCGAAGACCCCGTCGCCCTCGGGGTCCTCGGACGCCCCGGAGGAGACCGGCCCCGAAACCGTCCCGGACAGCCCCGACCTGCCCGACGGCGGCGGTCTGATCCCCGACGAGCCGAACACCACGGACAGCATCTTCGGCAGCCCCACCAACGTCTTCGACGGCTGACCGACAGCTGTGGACAGACCCCGGGCGTCGGGTAGGACCAATCCCGTCGCCCCAGTCGAAGATTCCGGCAAACCCTGGCAAGGTGGCCCCATGGTTGATCGGGGAGCGAGCGCCCTGGCACTCCCGGACGACTGGCCCGCCCACCCGGATCCGATCCTGGCGCTCAACCGCATGGGCAGTTTCGACTGGGACCTGGACACCGGTCTGTTCCACATGGACGCCCAGGCCCACGAGGTCTTCGACCTGCGCCCCGACGAATACGACGGACACCC
This sequence comes from Streptomyces cyaneus, assembly GCF_004028635.1. Lineage (GTDB taxonomy): Bacteria > Actinomycetota > Actinomycetes > Streptomycetales > Streptomycetaceae > Streptomyces > Streptomyces cyaneus. The sequence continues at coordinate 56,242 of NZ_RQJW01000010.1, forward strand.
CACGACCCTCGCGATCCGGGTACCGCCACCGGAGGCTTACCGGCTGGACGGCCTGGTCTCCCAGGCCATGAAGGACGGCAGCGAGAACTACGGCGCCTACTTCCGCATCCGCTGCCGCGACGGCACCCTGCGCTGGACCCACACCCAGGGCTACATCCGCCGTGACGAGACGGGCCGCCCGCGCCGCATCATCGGCATCGTCCGCGACGCCACCGACGAACTCGCCGAGAGCGAGGACCGGCGCGAGCAGGCGGCCGAGGACGAGGCCCGCCGGCAGCAGACCAGCGTCGTCCAGCTCACCACGGCCGCCCTCGCGCACGCCCGCACGGTCCAGGACGTCATCGACGTCCTCAAGGACACCCACGGACTGAGCAACCTCGGCGCCACCAGCCTGGTCATGGGCCTGGTCGAGGCCGGCCGCATCCGGTTGGTCGCCGAAGGCCCCGCAGGCAGCTTCGTGCCCGGGACCCGGGTCACCCGGATCGACGAGCAGTACCCGATGAGCGAGGTCGTACGGACCCTCAGCCCGCGCTTCATCGAGTCGCCGGAGGAGTTCGCGGACCGCTACCCGATCCTGTGGCCGCACATCACCGACCTGAACATCACGGCCGCCGCCTATCTGCCGCTGATCGCCCAGGCCCGGCCGATCGGCGCCATCGGCCTGCTCTACAGCGACCGAAACGGCTTCTCCACCGAGGACCGCAACGTGCTCGTCGCCCTCGGCAGCAGCATCGCGCAGAGCCTGCAGCGGGCCATGTTCTACGAGCAGGAGAAGGACCTCGCCACCGGCCTCCAGCAGGCCATGCTGCCGCGCACCATCCCCAGCGTCCCCGGCGCCGACATCGCCGTCCGCTACCGCTCGGGCTCCCTCGAGCGGGACATCGGCGGCGACTGGTACGACCTGATCCCACTGCCGGGCGGCCGGGTCGGCGCCGTCATCGGCGACGTCCAGGGCCATGACACGCACGCCGCCGCCGTCATGGGCCAGCTGCGCATCGTCCTGCGCGCCTACGCCGCAGAGGGGCACACCCCGGCCACGGTGATGGCCCGCGCCTCCGTGTTCCTGCACGAACTGGACACCGACCGCTTCGCCACCTGCCTGTACGCGGAGGCCGACCTGTCCACCGGAGTCGTGCAGGTGGTCCGGGCCGGCCACATCGACCCGCTGCTGCGGGAACCCGGCGGCGCCTGCCGACGCGTCCCGGTCGAGGGCGGGCTGCCGCTCGGCCTGTCCGCGGAGTTCGGGCGGCTCGAATACCCGGTCGGCACCATCGAGCTGGATTCCGACCACACCCTCCTGCTGTGCACCGACGGCCTGGTCGAACAGCCCGGCGCCGACCTCGACGACGGCATGCAGACCCTCACCGCGCTCATCGCCACCGGCCCGGACGACGTACGGGACCTCGCGGACCGTCTCATCGACGTGGCCGAGGAACGCGGCGGCGACGACGACGTGGCCCTGCTCCTGCTGCGCCGCCGCGTCCTGGACGCCCCGCAGTCCGGCGGCCGCCTCCAGCAGCATGTCGCCCCCGGCGACCCCGAGGCCCTCACCGGAGCCCGGCACATGATCCGAGCCGCCGTGCGCGCCTGGGGCGCGGTCGACCGGGCCGACGAGGTCGAGCTGGTCGCCGACGAGCTGATCACCAACGCCCTGATGCACACCGAGGGCTCCGCCATCGTGACCCTGCGGGTCCTCACCGGCTCCGAACGCCGGCTGCGCGTCGAGGTCGAGGACTCCTCCAGCGCCCTGCCGCGCCGCCGCGAGGCGGGGGAGTCCGGCGTCTCCGGGCGCGGCCTCCTCCTCGTCGACCTGCTCACCGACGTGTGGGGCGTGGAGGCCCGGGGCGGCGGCAAGTGCGTGTGGTGCGAGTTCGTGGTGCCGGAGCGACCCTGACCGCCGTACGCCGCCTGCGCGCATGACCGGACCCGCCTGGCGCTGTCGGTGCCGGGTGGCACTCTGGACGTATGCCGGAACTGCCCGAGGTCGAAGCGCTCAAGGACTTCCTGACCGAGAACCTGGTCGGCCACGAGATCGTCCGGGTGCTGCCCGTCGCGATCAGCGTCCTCAAGACGTACGACCCGCCGGTCACCGCCGTCGAGGGCCACGAGGTCACCGCCGTGCACCGCTACGGCAAGTTCCTCGACCTCGCCACCGCGGACGGCCCGCACCTGGTGACCCACCTGGCCCGCGCGGGCTGGCTGCACTGGAAGGACGAACTCCCGAGCGGCATGCCCCGCCCCGGCAAGGGCCCGCTCGCCCTGCGCGTGGCCCTGGAGACCGGCGCGGGCTTCGACCTGACGGAAGCGGGCACCCAAAAGCGCCTCGCGGTGTACGTCGTCCAGGACCCCCAGCAGGTCGCGGGCGTGGCCCGGCTGGGCCCGGACCCCCTGGCAGACGACTTCGACGAGACGCGTCTCGCGGCCCTGCTCAAGGACGAGCGCCGCCAGCTCAAGGGCGCACTTCGTGACCAGAGCCTCATCGCCGGTGTCGGCAACGCCTACAGCGACGAGATCCTGCACGCGGCGAAGATGTCCCCCTTCAAACTGGCCTCCGCACTCACGCCCGAGGAGACGGCAAGACTGTACGAGGCCCTGCGCACGACCCTCACCGAGGCGGTCGAGCGCTCACGCGGGGTGGCGGCCGGACGTCTGAAGGCCGAGAAGAAGAGCGGCCTGCGCGTCCACGGCCGCACCGGCGAGGCGTGCCCCGTCTGCGGCGACACCATCCGCGAGGTCTCCTTCAGCGACTCCTCGCTCCAGTACTGCCCCACCTGCCAGACGGGCGGGAAGCCACTGGCCGACCGCAGGCTGTCGCGGCTGCTGAAGTAGGTTCACCGGGGCTGGAGCGTCACCAGGTGTTCGCCGCCGGCCGTCCGCACCTCGTAGCGCAGGATCTCGTCGGAGTGCATCGCCGAGGCGCCCGTCATGGTGTTCTCCCGGGCGTCGTGGTGGGCGGCGGACCAGCTGGTCACCGTCTCCTCGGAGCCGTCACGGCCGATGGCGACCAGATGGCAGGCGCGCGGACCCGCGCCGTCCTTCACCTTCAGTTCCACCTGGCTGCCGTAGGCCTCGTTCTCGGTCGTCACCTGCGCCCACACACCCGACCGTGCGTCGGTCGCCTGGACGACCTGTGCGGGCTTGTCGTCGCCGCCCCCCATGATCGCGACCGCGGGCCCGGCGAGGGCGATCACCACCGAGGCCGCCACGGCGTACAGCGTGCGTCGGCGCAGGGCGCGATGCCGGGCCGCCACCGCCTCGAGCAGCCGGTTCAGCATCTGCGGGCCCGGCTTGGCCATGGGGTGCACGAACTGGGGCGTGGCCCGCCGGTACAGCAGCAACTGGCGGGTGATGGGCCCGAACTCGGTCACGTGTGCGGCGCAGCGCGCGCACTCCATGAGGTGGTCCTCGAAGCGGAACGCCTCCGCCTCGTTCAGCACGCCGAGCGCGTACGCGGCGACGTCGCGATGCCTCTCCAGGGACCTCATGCCGAATCCTCGTGCCGTTGGGTGTGGGGTGTGTTACTCCTTGCGCCCACTGGTACGCACCAGGCAGTCGAATCACTCAAGGCCTACACCGAATCGCAACCAAGGGATTCGGAGCGGCCGGCGTCGAGGATTGGTCCGGGGAGAAAAGAACTTAAAAAAGATGGATGGCGAGGTGCCCGAGCGGCAGCCCCAGCTGCCACGCCGGAGTCCACACCTTAGGCCCGTCGTCCTCCCCGACCAGCGCACCGCCGCCCGGCACCGCGTTCAGATCGGGCGCGAGCAGCTCGGTCTCCTGCAGCCAGCGCCAGGCCGCCTCGGCCAGCTCGAGGTCGGGCGCGGGCCCGCCGGACTCGACCGCCTCGGCTGCCAGGCCCGCCATGCGCTCGCGCACCCAGTCCTGCCACGGCTGGTCGTAAGCAGTCAGCGACAGCCAGGTCTCCAGCTGGGAGACGACCCGGATGCCGGAGAGTTCGCCGTCGGTGTCGGACAGGAAGATGGTCAGCGCCAGGGCATCGCGCCCGGCGCGGAACTCGAAGGACGTCGGCGGCATGAGATCGCCGGTCCGCAGCAGCTCGTCGGCGATGTACTCGGCGTACAACCACGCCATGGGGACGGCCAGTTCGCCGCCGCCAGTGCCGTCCGTGCTCTCTTGACCTCTGTGCAGCATCCCTTCCTGCCTTCCTCCGGTGAGTGCGTCGCCCGACCCCGGGCCCTTGGGGCCAGGCCCCATCCGGAACACGGATGAGGACAGCCGATTACTCAACCGGGGTGTTCAGCAAGGCGCTTTACGGAGGTTTGACTCAGCCATTGGTTTCACCGCAGGTCGGCCGCGTATCCCGGAAGCACCCTGCGCAGGGCGCGCAGCGCATAGTAAGCGCGGGACTTCACCGTACCGGGCGGAATACCCAGGGCCTGCGCGGCCTCCGCAACACTCGCCCCTTGGAAGTACACGAGCACCAGAACTTCACGGTGCTCGGGAGTGAGTGTCTTCACAGCCTCGCGCACATCGAGCATCTCGGCGGCGCGCTCGGCGTGGTCGGAGATCACTCGCGCGTTCTCCAGAATCGCGTCCCCGACCTCCGGCGGCCGCGCCTGCCGGGCCCGCCGCGCGTCGATCGCGAGGCGCCGCCCGACGGTCAGCAGCCAGGGCCGTACGGAGTCGAAGTCGTCGGCGCGCAGGGCCTCGGGATGCTGCCAGGCGCGCACCAGCGTCTCCTGCACGAGATCCTCGGCGCGCTGCCGGTCACCGTCGCAGAGCCGGAGCAGAAGCGCGAAGAGGGGCCGGCCGTGCTCGCGCTGCAGCGCGGCGAGCTCGTGCTCGGCGGTCGTCGTCCCATTGGTGAGGGTGGTTCCGGCCGTCATGGCCGTATGGCATCGCAGGCGGCCGTTGTGGGACAGAGCACACACACGGATCTGCGGCGGACGGTCGATCGCGTCGGCGAACGGTACGACGAACGGTCCGTTCCGCCTAGCCGAGGCGTGCCGGACGGGCTAATGGAAGCGGCCGGATTGTTTGCGAGTCCGCCCGATTTCATACGTATTGGTGGGTAATACGACCACACGGGGTGAGCTGATGATTGCACGCAGTCGACTCGTGGCCCTCGCGCTGACGGCCGCCCTCGCCGCGGGCGCCGCCTGCCAGGCCAACGACCACAAGGCGCCGGGGCAGCCGGGCGCCTCCGCCAAGGGCCCCCGCGGCTTCACGCTCGTCGCCTCCGGCGACATCCTCCCGCACACGTCGGTCATCGACCGGGCGCGCTTCGACGCACGCGGCTCCGGCTACGACTTCCGCCCGATGTTCGCCGGTGTCGAACCCGTCGTGTCCCGCGCCGATCTGGCGCTGTGCCATATGGAGACGATCTACGGTGCGGACGGCCAGTACAGCGGCTACCCGGCCTTCAAGTCCCCGCCGGAGGTGGCCAAGGGCGTCGCCGCGACCGGCTACGACGGCTGCTCCACCGCCTCCGACCACAGCCTCGACGACGGCGCCGCCGGCATCCTGCGCACCCTGAACGCCCTCGACGAGGCGCGCGTACGGCACGCCGGAAGCGCGCGCACCGAGGGTGAGGCGCGCTCCGTGACGGTGCTGCGCGCGGGCCCCGCCAAGGTCGCGCACCTCGCGTACACGTACGGTGTCAACGGCTTCCCGCTGCCGCCCGGGCAGCCCTGGGCGGTCAACATGATCGACGAGACGAAGATCCTGGCGGACGCCCGCGCGGCCCGCAAGGCGGGCGCCGACGTGGTCGTCGTGTCGCTGCACTGGGGCACCGAGTGGCAGGACGCGCCCGACGACGCGCAGTTGGACCTCGCCCGCGACCTCACCGCCGCCCGCACCGGTGACCGACCCGCCATCGACCTGATCCTCGGCACCCACGCCCATGTCCCGCAGGCGTACGAAAAGGTCAACGGCACCTGGGTGATCTACGGCATGGGCGACCAGGTCGCCGGCGCGATGTACAACGGGCAGGGCGTCCAGGACCCGCGAGGCAACCAGTCCACCCTCGGCCGCTTCACCTTCGCCCCGCCCGAAAGGCCCGGTGGTCGCTGGGAGGTGTCGAAGGCCGAGTTCATCCCGCAGCTGTTCGACATCGACGCCGGCCGCGTGATCAACCTCAACCGGGCGCTCGCCAAGGGCGCCGAACTGCGCGGCGTGCGGGACCGGATCCGGGACATCGTGCTGAGCCGGGGTGCGGCCAAGGACGGGCTCACCATGGGGGAGTAGGCGGCGGCGGTCAGTCCACGTCCACGTGGTCGAAGGTCTTCAGCATCTGCTTCAGCACGTGCACGCACGCCCGGAGCTCGTCGTCGGTGAGATCGCCGCCGACCTGCCGGTTCAGGGCGTGCTCGCGCTCGAGGATCGCGGTGATGACGGCCGCGCCCTCCTCCGTGATCCGGATCAGCGAGGACCGCTGGTGCGCGGGATTGGGCGTGGCCTCGACCCAGCCCCTGGCCATCGCGTCGTTGGTCATGCGCTGCACGAACTGCCGGGTCAAGGCCATGACCCGGCCCATCTGAGGCACCGTCATGGGCCCGTACCTGTGCAGCAGTACCAGGACGGAGCGCACGCCGACGGACACCCCCTCGACCTCCTCGCCCTGCTCGAGCTTGCGCAGGCCGCGCCGGTAGAGCGCGCCGATCAGGTCGAAGACCTCGCTGATCCGGTGGCCGAGGTCGTCGGGGGAGAGGGGCTTGCCGGAGTCGTTCACCCGGCCATCATGACACCTGGGTTGCCAAACTCTCCAGAAGATGACACCTTGGTTGTCATGATGACACCGACGACAGCGACGACAGCTTCGGATCTGCGCTTCTTCGCCTCCGCGGACGGCGACGTCGCCTACCGCGACAGCGGTGCCGGCGACCTCGTGGTCCTGGTACACCCCGGATACGTCGACCACCGCGTCTTCGACGACCAGATACCGGCGCTGGTCTCCGCCGGCTACCGCGTGATCGCACCCGACGTACGCGGGCACGGCTTCACCGCCAACGCGAGCAAGCCGTTCCGGTGGGCCGACGACCTCGGCGACCTGCTGCGCCACCTCGACGCCGGGCCCGCGGTCCTGGTCGGTGTGTGCATGGGCGCGGCGGTCGTCACCGACACCGTTATGGTCCACCCCGAGTTGGTGCGTGCGGTGGTCGTGAGCGGCGGCGGGACCAGCGAGTTCGACCGCTCCGATCCGTGGACGCTGGAGCGGGTCGCCGAGTCGGCCCGCATGCTGGGCGCCGGGGATGTCGTCGGCTGGATCGAGACCTTCGCCAAGAACGTGGCCGGGCCGCACCGCACCGTGGACGAGGTCGACGCCGACGACGTGCGGCGGATGCGGGAGATGGCGGCGCACACGGTCGCCAAGCACACCGTCGGCGAGACGGACTGGCACGTACCCCTCGACGACCCCTGGAGCCGGGTGCCGAAGATCGACGTACCCGTCCTCGCCGTCCACGGCGCGCTCGACGCGGCCGACGCCATCGAAATGGCCGAGCGGCTCGTCCGAACCGTGCCGAACGGCCGCTCGGTGACGATCGAGGAGACCGGGCACTTCCCGAACCTGGAGAAGCCCGAGGCCTTCAACGAGGCCCTGCTGGACTTCCTCAGGGCCCTGTGACGGCCGGCCGGTTCAGCGTGCGACCTCGTAGCTCAGGTCCTGCACGCTGAGCGACGTGGGCGCCAGACGCAGCCACACGGTCCCGCGCTCGGCCGGGTCGTCGTACAGGTAGTGCACGAAACGCCGGTCCCAGCGGCCCTCGTCGGCCCCCAGGTACCGGGCGAGCTTGCGCCGGCCCCGAGGGACGTCGAACGGTACGACTTCGGCCGGGCCCCGCGCGATCACCTGGCGCACGACACCCGTCGCCGGATCGCACTCGTCGACCACGAGAGCCACCGCCGGGTCGTCCCGGACCCGGCCGAGGAGCCGTGCCCACGGCCCGGTCAGGACCCAGAAGGCACCGTCCTCCCACAGGAACCAGACCGGGCGCACCGTCGGCCCGTTCGTCGCGATCCGCGCGGTCAGCGGCCGCTGGAGGAAGGCGTCCACGTCGAAGGCAGTCACCGCAGCATCCTCGGGTGGCAAGAGCGCCATGTACAGCCCGGCCTACGGCACCTCGTACGGCCGGGCCTACGGCACCTCGTACAGCCCGGCCTACGGCACCACCGTCACCGGCCACCGCCCCGCCTTGACCAACCGCACCGCGACGGAACCGACGATCCGGTGCCCGGCCTGCTCAGAGGCGCCCACCACCACGGCGTCGGCCTTCAGGTCGTCCGCCGCCCTCACAAGGCCGTTGTAGGGGTCGCCGCGGAAGGTGTGGAACTCCCAGCGGACGTCGAATATCCCCTTGACCCGCTCGGTCGCCTCCCGGATCTGGGCGATCAGGTCCTCGGCGATCTCGTCGGTCGTCTCCGCGACCGGCGCCCCGAGGGCCGCGCCCGCCGTCATCACCGGCTGCACGTACACGACGGCGAGCAGCGCGTGCTGCCGTCGGGCGAGGCCACCGGCGTAGGACGCCGCGCGCAGCGAGGAGTCGGAGCCGTCCACCCCGACCACGATGACCTTGGGCCCGTCCGTGCCGCGCTCGAACTGGTGCGAGTGCTGTTCCGTCACGGCACGGAGGCTATCGGAAACCGCAGGTCCGCCCGCCGGGCAGGGTGCTCGACGGGCGAGGACGCCGGGGGCTTCCTACAGTCGGAACATGAGTGCCACCGTGGAGGCCGTCCCGGACAAGGACACCACGGGCCGGATACGGTCGCCCGGGAACGGCCTCCTGAGCAGGGTGCCGGAGGGTTTCGCGACCTTCTTCGGCGCCCTCGGACTGCTGTGCGTCGTGCTGGCCCTCATACCGCCGCTGCGCATCGCGCTCCGCCCGGTCGTGGACGCCCTCGACCAGATCATCGTCCCCGTCAGCTCCAACCTCGCGTACGCGGTCTTCCTCTTCCTGCTCGCCGCCGCGACGGCCGCCCGCAAGAAGATCGCCTGGTGGCTGGTCGTCGTCTATCTGGGCCTGCTCGTCCTGTCCGACATCCTCGGCACGGTCCTCGGCGACTACGCCGACTCCGTCCCGTCCTTGATCGTGTGCGGCCTCGCCCTGGCCCTGCTGATCCTCGCCCGGGCAGAGTTCTACGCCGCCTCCCGCCGCGCCGCCGTGCGACGGGCCCTCGGCGTCCTGGTCGCCGGGCTCGTCATCGGGATCCTGGTCGGCTGGGGGCTCGTCGAGCTGTTCCCCGGCACGCTGCCGCGCGGCCAGCGGCTCGCGTGGGCCGCCGACCGGGTCTGCGGCGGCCTCGTCTCCGGCGCCTCCTACGACGGACGGCCGCCCCGCCCCCTGTACTTCCTGCTCGGCCTCTTCGGCGCCCTCGCCCTCCTCAACGCCGCCGCGACGCTGTTCCGCTCGCAGCGCATGGAGGCCGCCCTGCACGACGACGAGGAGGCCCGCATCCGCGCCCTGCTCAAGGCGTACGGCGACCAGGACTCCCTCGGCTACTTCGCCACCCGGCGCGACAAGGCCGTCGTCTTCTCACCCAGCGGCAAGGCCGCCGTCACCTACCGCGTCGAGGCCGGCGTGTGCCTCGCCGGCGGAGACCCGGTCGGCGACCGGGAAGCATGGCCGCACGCCATCGCCGCCTGGCTGGACGCGGCCCGCCGGTACGCCTGGGTGCCCGCCGCGATGGGCGCCTCCGAGGACGGGGCCCGGGCCTACGCGCGCGCCGGGCTCGGCGCCCTCCAACTCGGCGACGAGGCGATCCTGAACGTGCCGGACTTCGACCTCGACGGCCGCGACATGCGGGTGACCCGGCAGGCCGTCCACCGCGTGCGCCGCACCGGCGCCCACTGCCGCATCCGCCGCCACTCCGCCCTCACCGAGACGGAGATGGAGGAGGTGATCGACAAGGCCGACCACTGGCGCGACACCGAGACCGAACGCGGCTTCTCCATGGCCCTCGACCGCCTCGGCGACCCGGCCGACGGCGACTGCCTCCTCGTAGAAGCACTGGGCGAGGACGGCGAGTTGCTCGCCCTGCTCTCCTTCGTGCCCTGGGGCAAGGAGGGCATCTCCCTGGACCTGATGCGCCGTGACCGCCGCGCCCCCAACGGCGTCATGGAGTTCATGGTCGCCGAACTGTGCGCCATGGCGCCGAAGACGGGCATCCGCAGGATCTCCCTGAACTTCGCCGTGTTCCGCTCCGTCTTCGAGGAGGGCGCCCGCATCGGCGCCGGACCCGTACTGCGGCTGTGGCGACGCCTGCTGCTGTTCTTCTCCAAGTGGTGGCAACTGGAGGCCCTCTACCGCTCCAACGCCAAGTACCGACCGCAGTGGTTCCCCCGCTTCATCTGCTACGGCGAGGCCGCCTCCCTCGCCCGCATCGGCATGGCGTCCGGCATCGCCGAGGGATTCGTCTCCGTACCGTCGCTGCACAAACTCCGCAGAAAAGGGCACCCGCGTAACGGACCGCGTCCGGCGACCACCGAAGGACTGCCCTCGCTGGCGGCGCTCGGCCTCGACGGAGGGGACGAGGCCGGGGCGGCCGGGCCGGATGCGGGCCTGCCGGAGCAGGTCCGCATCCGGCACCACACCCTCGACCGGTTGCGCGCCGACGGCATCGACCCCTACCCGGTGGGTATTCCGGTGCGCACCCACGCCCTCGCCGACGTCCGAGCGGGCGAGCAGGTCACCGTGGCCGGCCGGATCATGCTCGTACGCGACTTCGGCGGCCTCGTCTTCGCCGTCCTGCGCGACTGGTCCGGCGACCACCAACTCGCCCTCACCCGCAAGGACACCGGCGCCGCCCTCGACCGATTCACCACCGACACCGACATCGGCGACCTCATCACCGCCACCGGCCTGGCCGGCGTCAGCGACAAGGGCGAGCCGACCGTCTTCGTCATCTCATGGCAGCTCATCGGCAAGTGCCTGCGGCCGCTCCCCGACAAGCGCCGAGGCCTCGCCGACCCCGAGGCCAAGGTGCGCCTGCGCTATCTCGACCTGGTCTCCAGCCCCGCCGCCCGCGACGTGGTCCGAGCCCGCTCCACCGCCGTACAGGCCCTGCGCCAGGGCCTGCTGCAGCGCGGCTACCTCGAGGTCGAGACGCCGGTGCTCCAGCAGATCCACGGCGGCGCCAACGCCCGCCCCTTCATCACCCACATCAACGCCTACGACCTCGACCTCTATCTGCGCATCGCCCCCGAGCTGTACCTGAAACGGCTGTGCGTGGGCGGCCTGGAGAAGGTCTTCGAGATGGGCCGCACCTTCCGCAACGAGGGCGTCGACCACGAGCACAACCCCGAGTTCACCATGCTGGAGGCCTACCAGGCGTACGCCGACTACGACGTGATGCTCGACCTCGTCCGCGAGCTGATCCAGGGCGCCGCGACCGCCGCCTTCGGCTCACCGATCGCCCGCAGGGACGGCGAGGAGTACGACATCTCCGGGCAGTGGCCGGTCAGGACCGTGTACGGCGCGATCTCCGAGGCACTCGGGGAGGAGATCAACCCCGACACCGAGCTGCTGAGGCTGCACCGGACTTGCGACCGCGCGGGCGTGCCGTACACGGCCGACGACGGCCACGGCGACATCGTCCTGGAGATGTACGAACGGCTCGTCGAGGAGAAGACCCACCTGCCCACCTTCTACAAGGACTTCCCGACCGACGTCTCCCCGCTCACCCGCCAGCACCGCAAGGATCCGAGGCTCGCCGAGCGCTGGGACCTCGTCGCCTTCGGCACCGAACTCGGCACCGCCTACTCCGAACTCACCGACCCCGTCGAACAGCGCCGCCGCCTCACCGCCCAGTCCCTGCTCGCCGCCGGCGGGGACCCCGAGGCGATGGAACTCGACGAGGAGTTCCTCGACGCCCTCGAGTACGCCATGCCGCCCACCGGCGGCCTCGGCATCGGCGTCGACCGACTGGTCATGTTCCTCACCGGCCTGACGATCCGTGAGACCCTGCCGTTCCCCCTGGTGCGCCGCCGCTGACCAGGCGTCATAGGCCGGGCCTGCGGTCTGCGCAACCGGAGCTGGTCCGGCCGGGCGTTTTCCTGCCGCCGTCCCGGTGCCGACGTGGTGCGTCGCTCCCTCGCCGGGCGACTGATCATTCATGACGAAGGATCAGTCGCTCACCCGTCTGCTCACGCGACGCCGCGCGCTGCTCGCCGGCGCCGCCGCCGTCGGAGCCGCCGGCACCGCCGGACTGTTCGCGACGGTCGCGGGCGAGGAGCCGATCCGGCCCGCCGCCCCGGCCGCGGGCCCGCAGGCGCGCCGCGCGCTCAAGCCCTCCGCCTACCGCCTCGAGCCCCTGACGGGTTACGGTCCGCCCCGCGCGGCGCCCCGACGCGCGCTCGTACGGCGAGCGCCGTTCCTGCGTGTGTCCGGACGGGGCCGCACCATGGTGCTGACCTTCGACGACGGACCCGACCCCCGCTACACCCCGCACATCCTGGACATCCTGCACGAGTACGACGTCCGCGCGATGTTCTTCGTGTGCGGCGAGATGGTCGCCGACAACAAGGAACTCGTGGCCCGGATGGCCGACGAGGGCCATGTCGTCGGCAACCACACCTGGTCCCACCCACTCCTCACCCGCCTCAGCCGCGGCCGGATCCGCGCCGAGATGGAACGCACCTGCGACGTCGTCGAGGAGACGTACGGCGAACGCCCCGCCTGGTTCCGAGCGCCCTACGGGGCCTGGAACCGCGCCACCTTCCAACTCGGCGCCGACCTGGGCATGGAACCGCTGGCCTGGACCGTCGACACCCTCGACTGGACCACCCCCGGCACCCGCGCGATCGTCGACCGGGTGGAGAACGGCGCGGCCCCCGGTGTCGTGGTGCTCTCGCACGACGCCGGGGGCGACCGATCCCAGAGTGTCCGCGCACTGCGCGCCTATCTGCCGCAGCTGCTGGACTCCGGCTATTTCATCACCGTCCCCGAACGGAAATACCGCTGACGGCGTTCGCCCGCCCGGCCGAGGAAAGCTCAGCGGACCTCGACCAGGCTGGCGAAAGCGACGACGTTCCCGTCATATCCGTTCTGCTTGGAGAAACCGCCGCCGCAGGTGATGACCCGCAATTCGGCGGTTCCCTTCGAGGCGTAGACCCGGTCGCCGGGGAAGTTGTTCTTCTCGAACACCTCCACGCCGTAGATCTGGAACACGGCCGTCTTTCCGTCCTGCCGGGAGATCTCGACGCGATTCCCCGGGCTGAGGGCCCCGAGACTGTAGAACACGGCGGGGCCCTGACTGTTGTCGACATGACCGACGACCACCGCCGTGCCCTTCTCGCCGGGAGACACGGACCCGGTGAACCAGCCCGCCAGGTTCGGGTCCTCCGGCGGCGGCGCGCCGACCCAGCCGTCCGCGTCCAGGCCGACCAGGATCATCGGCGCGTCGACCTGGATCGAGGGGATCCGGACCCGCTCCGGCAAGGCGTACGGCAGCGGCTGCACGGCATCGGCGAAGACGCTGCCGCGCACCTGGCTGTTGTCGGGGGCGGCCGCCGACGCGGGCTGCGGAGGCCCCACGTCGAACTCTCCCGAGCCATTGCGAACGAGTGCGAGACCGGTCAGCAGAACAAGCGCTATCACGCCCCAAGGAGCGCGCTTCTTTCGCCGCTCCTCCTCTTCGGCCAGCTCGGACTCGTACATTCGCCTTCCCCTCTCGACGCGGCCGTCGCCACGTCATTCGCGCATACGAAAACGCTAAGTCCGGTGCGCGCAACCGGCGACGGGGCGGATGCGAACGGGTGGCCCGAACTCTTGCGGTGCGCCATCCGAGTTGCCACCGGCCGGAAAATTCTGACGGTGTGTGACCTGCGGCAATTCCGATTGTGGGATCACTGGTCGGCGTGTCCTCTCACCAGGACGGACCATCGCCGAAATGCGGCCTCGGTCACGGCATCTGAGGGTCTTTCTGGGAGGCGCTTTCTCGCCGATCGACCGGGGACGGTTCCCGGGGCGTCTCCCGCGGAGGATCACATGCGTAGAACTCGTGCCCTGGCGGCCGCTGCCACCGCGGTCGCCGCCCTCGGACTCGCCGCCCCGGCGGCCGTCGCGCGGGACGGCATGCCCGGCCTGAGCAACATCGTCGCCATGCCCAGCGTCATCGCCCGCGGCGGGCAGCTGACCATCACCGTCGACGGCTGCCCGCAGGGCGGCACCGCGACCTCGGACGCGTTTCGGCCCACGACGTTGACCCCGGTCCCCGGCGGCAGCACGGCGAGGGGAACGGCGACCGTCCATCACCACGCCAGGCCGGGTGCGCACAGCATCACGGTCAACTGCGGCGGCATGACACTGACCAAGCCGAACGCCTTCACCGTCATCGGCGGCGTCCAGGGCGGCCTCGGCGGCAGCAGCTCCACGGGCGCGACGCCGACCGACATGGCCATCGGAGGTGGGCTCATCGCCTTGGCCGTCGTCGGTGGCGGGGTGTTCTGGATGCGCCGACGGTCCGAGAAGCGGGTCTGAGCTGCTGCCCGTAGGAGACATGCCGCACGTTCACAGACCTTCGCCCCGGCCCTCTCCAGAGGGAACCGGGGCGAAGGCGTGCGCGGGCGGGTGACTGACCGTGTCAGGTGTCGTCCTCGCCGCTGGGGCGCCGGGAGAAGTGGTACGCCGTCCCGAGCGAGCCCGCGATGAGCGCGGCTCCCAGGCCGATGTCCTTCAGGTCCAGCCCGGCCAGACTGCCGCCCTCACCGGCGTGCACGCCATGCTGAGGGTGAGGGTGAGGGTGAGGGTGAGGGTGGGGGTGAGGTCGAAGGTGCGGGTCCGGGCGCACCGGTGCGGGTCGGCCGCCGGCGATGGTGAGGTCGACGCTCTGCCAGAAGGTGCCGCAGTAGAAGGACACCTCGTACACGGCACCGGGTCTGGCGTCCCAGTCGACCGTGGCCCTGGTCGTCGTCCGCCCCCTGGGGATGGTGACCGTGTCGAAGACCCCCGACGAGACGGCCACGCTCTGGTCGCAGCCGGTCGCGCGCAGCCTGACCTGCTCACCGGGTGCGACGCTGGTGGGCAGCACGTTGACCCAGAAACCCGAGGCGTCGCCGCGCGCCTGGGCGGCGGGGGCGGTCACGGCGAGGGCGCTGACGCCCAGCAGCGCGGCCGAAGCGATGCGTATCGCGCGCATGGTGTTTCCTCCGGGTCCCCGAGGAGCAGCCGCGGACCTGTTCCGCTTGCGCCGGAAATGCACCTCGATGATCGGAACGCTAGAAAGGTGCGCACACCTGCGCGATCGCTGTCGTACGAATGGGGCAAGGGTGTGGGCCGCTCAGGGGACGGCGTTCCCGCGATCGGGGGACGGGAGCGGCGTGGCTGCTTCGCATCGAGTGCCGACGCCGCCTCTCGCCCGCATCCCCCGGCGGTCCGTCAGGTGAGGCCCTGTCAGCCCTTGATGTGCGGGAACAGGTCGAGGAACGGCTCGGCCGACGCCGTGACCCCGCGACTGTAGGGAGCGTCGAAGTCCCAGATGAGGAAGAGCAGGAAGGCGATCAGCGCGGAGAACAGCCCGGCGAGGATCAGCTCGCGGGGTGTGCGCCGGATCTGCAGGGCGAACACCATCCCGATGGTGACGATGCCGCCGGCGATCAGCCCGAACCACACCACGCCCGGCATGGTCTCGCCGGTCGAGCTCGCGCGGGAGTTGCGCGCCTGGTCGGCGGCGGTCACCTGATCGACGAGGGGCTGGTAGGCCTGCGCCTCGAAGTCCGACCTCGGCTCGTAGTCGGTGACGTCCTCGCGGACGCGCTGCAGGAGCTCGGTGCCGCGTTCGGTGACCCGGCCGTCCTCGCTCATCGTCTTCCACTCGGTGGTGACGACGTGTCCGACATAGGCGTTGACATCGTCTCGAATACGGTCACGGATATCGGGCGGGTAGACCCGGACGCGTTCCGAGATCTCGTGCAGCGCCACGGCCTCCGCCTGCACATGGTCCTCGGCGGCGCTGCGGCCCTCCCACACGCCGGCGATGGCCAGGCCCAGGACGATGGCGTACACCACGCCGATCCACATCGTCATGTACTCGATGACGTCCGGGGTCTCGGAGGGATCCTCGTCCTCGGGGGCCGTGCGGTGCCGTAGCAGGGTGATGATGACGACCACGGCGCAGGCGGCCAGCATCGCGAGGGTGAGAACAAGCCATTCCGGCAACAGAAGCCTCCAGGGTCAGCGCGGACGCAGTGCGGCGACGGCGACGATCGCGGGCGCCGCGATGAGCAGGACGAAGGTGAGGGGTGACGGGGCGTCGTGCGCCGGCCGCCGGTGCGGCATGGCGCGGTAGGGCGGGTAGTGCACCGGGGCCATGGACGGACTCGGGGTGGGCTTGACCGACGGCGTGGGCGTCGGCGTGGGTGTCGGGGTGGGCGTGGGCGTCGGCGCGGGGGCCGGCCGCGCGCGAGGGGGCGCCGGCTGGGGAGCCGGGGGCAGCGGAGGTGGTGGGGGAGGCGGAGGCTCCGGTTTCGGGGTGGGTGTGGGCTTCGGAGATGGCGCGGGGTCCGGCGTCGGCGTCGGAGTGGGCGTAGGGGTCGGCGTAGGTGTGGGCGTGGGGGTCGGCGCCGGCATCGGGCACTGCGGGGGAGTCGGCCAGGTGAGGGTTCCGACGACCGCCACCGCGCTCGCGCCGTCCGGGCCGGTGTCGGCGTACGCGCAGACGTCGGCCACCGCCACCCCGGCCGGTGCCGCCATCAGGAGCCAGGTCAGCGTCACCACCGTCAACACCCTTGACGTCAGGGTGGATTGGGTCGGTTCGAGTCCATACACGACGAAGATCTTGAGGCCGGAGCGCGCCTTCACGGGCCGGAGTACGGGTGGATTGCCCCGAACGGGCGACGGTGGGCCCGCGAAAGGTTTGCCCGGCGGGCGCGGGCATGGCCGCCGAGGCGTACGCGTGTGCGACGCGAGACGGGTGGTGTCACAGCTTTCCGAAAGAAATTTGTGCGTCGGTTGAACACGACCATGGCTTTCGTGCGTACCCCTTGTCGTGCGGCGGCGCAGCAGGGCGCTGCAACACCCTTGTGATTATTGGGGAGTTGAAGATGAAGACCTCGTGGCGGAGCGCCTCGCTCGTGGTGAGCGCCGTGGCGGTGGCGGCGCTGACGACGGCATGCGGCTCGGAAACCGCGCCGCCGGCGAGCAGCCAGAACGTGGGTGCCACGGCCGCGGCCGGTGATTACGGAAGCGCCGGTACCGGCCTCGGGAACGGATCCGGTTACGACGCCGGTGCGGCGGGCCAGGAGAGCGCCGCCACGCAGGCCGCTTCCGCCGGTGAGCTGTCCGTTGCCACCAACCAGGAACTCGGCGAGGTGCTGACCGACAGCGCCGGTCTGACTCTCTACCGCTTCGACAAGGACACCGCGGACCCGGCCAAGTCCAACTGCGACGGCGACTGCGCGACGAAGTGGCCGCCGGTCCCCGCCGATGACGCCACGGCCGGTGCCGGTATCGACAAGGCGCTGCTGGGCTCGGTCACCCGCTCCGACGGCAGCAAGCAGCTGACGGTCGACGGCTGGCCGGTGTACCGCTATGTGAAGGACCGCAACGCCGGTGACGTCAACGGCCAGGGCGTGGGCGGCACTTGGTACGCGCTGGCCCCCAACGGCAAGAAGGCGCAGGGTGGGGGCGGTGCCGAGGCGGCCGACCTGCCCGGTCTGTCCACCCGCAAGGACCCCAAGCTCGGCGAGATCGTCATCGACAAGAACGGCCACACGGTCTACCGCTTCATGAAGGACTCGCCCTGGCCGATGAAGACGGCGTGCACCGGCGAGTGCCTGGAGAAGTGGCCGGTCATCGAGCCGGTCGACGCCGAGAACACCGAGGGCATCGATCTGAAGGGGTCAGGCCCCCGGGGGCAGGGTTACGTGGTCTTCGACCGGCCCGACGGGCTGAAGCAGCAGACCATCGACTGTGTGCCGATCTACACCTTCGCCGGTGACAAGAAGCCCGGCGACACCAACGGTCAGGGCGTCGGCGGCACTTGGTTCGCCATTCGCCCGGACGGCAAGCCGGTCGGCGCGTCGTAGAAGATCACACCTCCCCAGGTAGATCGCCCCGCGCCCGACCACCGGTCCGCCCCCTGAAGCTCCACGCCCAGGGGGCGGGCCGGTTTGCCGTCATTCACCATGATTCTTCAGCCTCTTTCGCCATGGTTCGCAGCTCTGTGGAATGCTTCGGATGCTTTTGGCAGAAGGCTGCGCGGGGCATCAATTCGGCACGTGCCGCTGGCAGTGACCGGGAACGGATGGTCAATTTCCGTTTCCGCTCGCTCCTTTGGCGGGCGATCAGTAGCCTCAGCTCGAACACCGGATCGCCTACGCCTTGGAGAGATAGATGGAGCGTCCCGCCTGGGCCCCACGGAGCATCGACATCTCGGTGCCCAGTGTCTCGCGAATCTACGACTACTACCTGGGCGGTTCGCACAACTTCGAGGTCGACCGGGAAGCGGCCCGCAAGGCCATGGACTTCATGCCGGGCCTCCCCAAGATCATGCAGGCCAACCGGGCCTTCATGCGCCGCGCGGTGCGCTTCGCGGTCGACGAGGGCATCACCCAGTTCCTGGACATCGGCTCCGGCATCCCGACGTTCGGCAACGTCCATGAGGTGGCCCAGGCGGCCGACCCCGCCGCACGCGTGGTGTACGTCGACCACGACCCGGTCGCCGTCGCGCACAGCCAGGCGGTCCTGGAGGGCAACGACGGCGCGGACATCGTCGCCGCGGACCTGCGCAAGCCGCAGGAGATCCTGGGCAGTTCCGAGGTCGAGAGCCTCATCGACCTGAACCGGCCAGTGGCGCTGCTGCTCGTTGCCATACTGCATTTCGTGGAGGACGAGGACGACCCGTACGAGGCGGTGGCCCAGCTGCGCGACGCGCTCGCGCCCGGCAGCCTGCTGGTTCTCACGCATGCCTCGTACGAGGGAATTCCGCTGTCCGAGGAGCGGGCCAAGGGCACGGTCGACGTGTACAAGGACATTCGCAACCCGCTGATCATGCGCTCGCGCGAGGCCATCGCGCGGTTCTTCGAGGGGTACGACATGGTGGAACCGGGACTGGTGCCGATGCCGCTCTGGCGGCCGGACACAGCACCGGAGGACGAGGATCCGTATGCCTTCTCCGGGTTCGCCGGCGTGGGGCGTACGGCGTGAGCGCGGGGCCGGACGGGCCGGAGGACAGAGTGCGCCGGTTCGCGACGATCTGGAGCCGGGCGGTCTTCCCGGTGACCTCGACGTCGTCGACCCGGCCGGAGTTCGAGGAGCAACTGCTGCCGCTGGCCCGGCGGTTGAGCGAGGCGCTCCGGGCCAGGACCTTCGACGCGAACGCGGGCAAGGCGGTCGGTGCCGCGCTGGTCACCGCGCACTGCACCGATCCCGAGGCGCTCAGCCGCTCACTGGACTGCGTGGACGCCTACCTGGTGCTCTACTGCGGCACCGAGGGCGACCAAGAGGACCAGCGGGCCCGCTCGTCGCGGCTCCAGCACGCCATGGCCGCCGGGTTCGCCCAGGCGCTGCGCGAGCGGACGCTGGCCGAGCAGGAGGCGATCTCCGCGGCCGCCCTCAAGGCGCAGGGCGTGGTCGCACAGGCGCTGCACGCCACCGAGGCCCGCTTCCGCGCGGTGTTCGAGGGCGCGGCCATAGGAATCGGCATCGCCGACCTCCAGGGCAACATCCTCCAGGTCAACGGCGCCCTGCTGCGCATGTTCGGCGTCTCCGAACAGGCGTTGCGCAGCCGCAACGTCATGGAGTGGACCCACCCCGAGGACGCGCCGCAGACCTGGAAGCTCTACGACGAACTCGTCCGCGGCGAGCGCGAGCACTACCACGTCGAAAAGGCCTTCTACCGGCCTGACGGAACGGTCCTGTGGACCAACCTCACGGTCTCCCTGCTGCGCGACGCCGACGGTGAACCCCAGTACCAGCTGGCCCTGATGGAGGACACCACCGAGCGGCGGCTGCTCAACCTGCGGCTGCGCTACGAGGCCACGCACGACGCGCTGACCGGACTGCCCAACCGCACCTTCTTCTTCGAGCGCCTGGAGAAGGCACTGGGCGCCGGGGAAGGCCAGCGGTTCGGCCTGTGCTACCTCGACCTGGACGGCTTCAAGACCGTCAACGACAGCCTCGGTCACGCGGCCGGCGACCGGCTGCTCGTCGAGGTCGCCGACCGCCTGCAGTCCTGTGCCACCGCGCCGGGCGAGATGGTCGCGCGGCTCGGCGGCGACGAGTTCGTGGCGCTGACCACCGGCGCCGACACCGAGCGCGAGGTCGACGAACTGGCCGCCCGGATCATGAACGCGCTGGTCACCCCGATCAGCGTCGACGGCCGGGAGCTGAGCGTGCGCGGCAGCATCGGCATCGTCGAGGGGCCGGCCGGGGAGCGCAGCCCGGCGGAGGTGCTGCGCAGTGCCGACATCACCATGTACCGGGCCAAGTCGGCGGGCGGCAACCGCTTCGAGCTGGCCGACCCGGAGGCCGACGCCCGCGCCATCACCCGGCACGGGCTGACCACGGCGCTGCCGACGGCCCTGGACCGGGGCGAGTTCTTCATCGAGTACCAGCCGCTGGTCCACCTCGGTGACGGCAGCGTGCGCGGCGCCGAGGCTCTGGTGCGCTGGCTGCACCCGCAGCACGGTGTCCTCGGCCCGGACCGGTTCATCCCGCTCGCCGAGCACACGGGCCTGATCGTTCCGCTCGGCCGCTGGGTCCTGGAGCAGTCGGTGCGTCAGGCGCGCGAGTGGCGAGAACGCCATGACGACGCGGGCCCGCTCCGCATCAACGTCAACCTCTCGCCGTGTCAGCTCACCCACCCCGGACTGGTCCAGGACACCGTCGACATCCTGGAGCGCGCGGGCGTGGCACCGGATGCCCTCTGCCTGGAAGTCACCGAGTCGGCCCTCATCGGCGCCGACGACGACCTGCTCAAGCCCCTGCGCCGACTGGCCGAGATGGGCGTCGACATCGCCCTGGACGATTTCGGCACCGGCTATTCCAACCTCGCCAACCTGCGTCGGCTGCCGGTGAGCGTCCTCAAGCTGGACCGCTCCTTCACCCAGAGCATGCAGCAGTTCCCGGCCGACCCCGTCGACCTGAAGATCGTCGAGGGCATCGTCTCCCTGGCCCACAGCCTGAGCCTCGCGGTGACGGTGGAGGGCGTGGAAACCGGCGCCCAGGCCGAGCAACTCCGCCTCCTGGGCTGCGACACGGCCCAGGGGTGGTACTACGCCAGGCCGGGCCCACCGGAGCGGCTGCACGAACTGGCGTTGGTGGACGCGGCGGGCTGAGGCGTCACGGCCCCTCGCCGTGGCCGGCGCTGTGCGGGGACACCCCCGTCAGCGCCTGCCACCGCGTCGCCTCCGACGCATGGGATCCGGTCGCGGTGGCCCGCGCGACCGGATCCGGCGCGTCCGGGTCGAGAGGACTGCCCTCCCGGGTCAGCAGGGTCAGCGGCCACACCGGGGTGTGCGGCTCGGCCCCGTCGAAGGGCTCCCAGGCCCACGGCCCGTCGAAGCGCCAGGCCCGCCCGGCCGCGTCGGAGACCTCGTCGCCGGGTTCGAGGAACGCGTAGGGGCGCAGCAGGAGTTCGAGGACGAAGGGGATGTCGTCCTCGGGGACGAACTCCTCCCCCTGTTCCTCCAGCTCGGGGTGATGGGCCTCACCGGCGCGCAACAGCGTCAGCGACAGATGCGGCCGGGGCAGCCGCCCGGTCTCCAGCGGCGGGTCGAAGCGGTCGACCCGGGCGACGTGGACGACGGTCGAGGGGATCCCGACCCGGCAGGTGTCCCCGGCCGTGAGGCGGTCCGTCGGCGGATCCGTACGGAAGAGCGACGTCTCACGGTCGCCGGGCTCGTTCCGCAGCGGCAGGGCCACCTGGCCGTTCCAGCGGATCCAGTCGCAGGCCGGGTCCACCTGCCACCAGGGCCACTCGAGGCAGATGTGGTCGCGGCCGATCCCGGCCACCCTGGCCGGGGCGTCCGGGCAGCTGACGCGCAGGACGTCGCCCGGCCGGAAACAGGTGTCCTGCCGTGCAGCGGGGTTCAACGGTTCCTCCGTCTCAGCGTTCGAGCAACATACGCTGCAGTTCCCGCGCCGCCCGCGGCGGGGCCACATCGCTGCGGTGGGCCAGTGCGATGGTCCGGTGCAACCCCGGTCGGGCCAGCGGGGTGACCCGTAGCCCCCGGCCCGAGCGTGCCGCCACCATGCGCGGTACGACGGCCACGCCGAGCCCTGCCCGGACGAACCCCAGCACCGCGTCCATCTCCCCGCCCTCCACCGCGAAGTCCGGCTCGAAGCCTTCGGCGCGGCAGGCGGCGACGGTCAGTTCGCGCAGGTCGTAGCCGTGCCGGAACATCACCAGGCGTTCGCCCTCCAGGTCGGCGATGCGCACGGTGCGTCGGCCGCCGCCGGGGCGAGGCGCCTCGGGTGAGGAGACGACCACCAGGTCCTCGCGCAGCAGCTCCACCGTGGTCAGCGCCGGGGACGGGGTCGGCAGGGGCAGCACGACGAGGGCGAGGTCGAGGGCGCCGCGTGCCAGCTCTCGTACGAGGTCGTGCGAGCCGCCCTCCTCGATCAGCAGCTGGATGCCGGGATAGCGGTCGTGGAAGGCGCGCAGCACGTCCGGGAGCAGGCCCGTGCACAGGCTCGGGGTCGCGCCCAGCCGGATCCGGCCCCGGCGCAGCTGCATCAGTTCCTGCACCTCGTGCCGTGCGGTGTCCGCGTCGGCCAGGATGCGCCGGGCCAGCGGGAGCAGGGCCTCTCCGGCGTCCGTCAGCGTGATGTTGCCGCGTGCCCGCAGGAACAGATCCGCGCCCAACTCCCGCTCCAGCGCCTTGATCTGCTGAGACAGCGAGGGCTGCGCGACATGCACCAGGTCGGCGGCCCGGGTGAAGTGCCGGGTCTCGGCGACCGCCACGAAGTACTGGAGCTGCTGGAACTGCATCCAGCCAGCATAGCCAGTGCCTATCGAAACGAGCCGGAGCATGTCTTGGACCGATGGGGTCGTTCGGCTCTAGCGTCCTGTCCATGGCTCTGGCAACGCGGACGGATCGACGGCCGTCCATGGCACGCACCGTGTGGGACTCCACCGTCGGCAAGAAGACCGTGATGGCGGTCAGCGGGCTGATCATGCTGCTGTACCTGGTCGCCCACATGATCGGCAACCTGAAGATCTACTTCGGCGCGGGCGAGTTCAACGAGTACGGCCACTGGCTGCGCACGGTCGGTGAGCCGTTCATGCACTACGAGTGGACGCTCTGGCTGATCCGCGTCGTGCTGGTCGTCGCCGTCGTCGCCCACGCCACCTCGGCGTACCAGCTCAGCCGCCGCGACATCAAGGCGCGCCCCAGCAAGTACGTGCACAAGAAGCCGCGGGCCTCCTACGCCACCCGCACCATGCGCTGGGGCGGCATCATCCTCGGCCTGTTCATCGTCTGGCACGTCCTGGACCTGACGACCGGCACCGTGCACTCCGGCGGCTTCCAGGAGGGGCACCCGTACCAGAACGTCGTGGACACCTTCTCCACCTGGTACGGCAACGTCATCTACATCGTCGCGATGCTCGCCCTCGGCCTGCACATCCGGCACGGCTTCTGGAGCGCCGCCCAGACCCTGGGCGCCGGCAGCCGCACCCGCGACCGCGCCCTGAAGACCTCCGCCAACGTCCTCGCGCTGCTGCTCACGGCCGGCTTCATCGCCGTACCCGTGGGCGTCATGACCGGAGTGGTGAGCTGACATGACTACCTACGTCGACTACTCGACCGGTGAGCCGGTCGCCGACACCAAAGCCCCGTCCGGCCCCGTGGGCGAGCGCTGGGACAAGCGTCGCTTCGAGGCCAAGCTGGTCAACCCCGCCAACCGGCGCAAGCACACGGTGATCGTGGTGGGGACGGGGTTGGCCGGCGGCTCCGCGGGCGCCACCCTCGCCGAACAGGGCTACCACGTCGTCCAGTTCTGCTACCAGGACTCCCCGCGCCGCGCCCACTCCATCGCTGCACAGGGCGGCATCAACGCGGCCAAGAACTACCGCAACGACGGCGATTCCATCCACCGGCTCTTCTACGACACCGTCAAGGGCGGCGACTTCCGGGCGCGGGAGTCGAACGTGCACCGGCTCGCGCAGATATCGGTGGAGATCATCGACCAGTGCGTGGCGCAGGGCGTGCCGTTCGCCCGGGAGTACGGCGGTCTGCTCGACACGCGTTCCTTCGGTGGCGTCCAGGTGTCCCGGACCTTCTACGCCCGCGGCCAGACGGGACAGCAGCTGCTGCTCGGCGCCTACCAGGCCCTCAGCAGGCAGATCGCCGCGGGGAACATCGAGATGCACCCGCGTACCGAAATGCTCGACCTGATCGTCGTCGACGGGCGGGCGCGCGGGATCGTGGCCAGGGATCTCATCACCGGGAAGATCGACACGTACTTCGCGGACGCCGTCGTACTGGCGAGTGGCGGCTACGGCAACGTCTTCTACCTGTCGACGAACGCCATGAACTCCAACGCCACCGCCATCTGGCGGGCCCACCGGCGCGGCGCCTACTTCGCCAACCCCTGCTTCACCCAGATCCATCCGACCTGCATCCCGCGCACCGGCGACCACCAGTCCAAGCTGACGCTGATGAGCGAGTCGCTGCGCAACGACGGCCGGATCTGGGTGCCCAAGGCCAAGGGCGACGACCGTCCCGCGAACAAGATCCCCGAGGACGAGCGCGACTACTACCTGGAGCGCATCTACCCGTCCTTCGGCAACCTCGTCCCGCGCGACATCGCCTCCCGCGCCGCGAAGAACGTCTGCGACGAGGGCAGGGGAGTGGGCCCCGGCGGGCAGGGTGTGTACCTGGACTTCGCGGACGCCATCAAGCGGATGGGGCGGAAGGCCGTCGAAGCCAAGTACGGCAACCTCTTCGACATGTACCAGCGGATCACCGACGAGGATCCGTACGAGGTGCCGATGCGGATCTACCCGGCCGTGCACTACACGATGGGCGGACTGTGGGTGGACTACGACCTCCAGACCACTATCCCGGGCCTGTTCGCGATCGGTGAGGCCAACTTCTCCGACCACGGCGCCAACCGCCTCGGCGCCTCCGCGCTGATGCAGGGCCTGGCCGACGGCTACTTCGTGCTGCCGGCCACCATCAATGACTACCTCGCCCGCAACCCGCACCACGAGGCCGTCACCGCCGAACACCCCGTCGTACAGGAGGTGTTGGCCGAGACGGAGGACCGGCTCAACCTGCTCCTGTCCGTCGACGGCGACCGCACGCCCGACTCCTTCCACCGCGAGGTCGGCGAGCTGATGTGGGAGTTCTGCGGCATGGCCCGCACCGACAGCGGACTGCGCAAGGCCCTGGAACGCATTCCGCAGATCCGCGAGGAGTTCTGGCGGCGCATCAAGGTCCCCGGCACCGGCGAGGAGTTCAACCAGTCGCTGGAGAAGGCCAACCGCGTCGTCGACTACCTGGAGCTCGCCGAGCTCATGTGCCTCGACGCACTGCACCGAAGCGAGTCCTGCGGCGGCCACTTCCGCGAGGAGTCGCAGACGCCGGACGGCGAAGCGGCCCGCAGGGACGACGAGTTCGCCTACGCGGCCGCCTGGGAGTTCACCGGCACCGGCGAGGCGCCGACCCTGCACAAGGAAGACCTGGTCTTCGAGTACGTCCACCCCACCCAGCGGAGCTACGCATGAAGCTCACCCTGCGCGTCTGGCGGCAGAAGAACGCCGACACCGAAGGCGCCATGTCCACGTACGAGGTGGACGGGATCTCCTCCGACATGTCCTTCCTGGAGATGCTCGACACCCTCAACGAGGAACTCATCCTCAAGGGCGAGGACCCGGTCGCCTTCGACCACGACTGCCGTGAGGGCATCTGCGGTGCGTGCTCGCTCGTGATCAACGGCGATGCGCACGGGCCGGAGCGGACGACCACGTGTCAGCTGCACATGCGGTCGTTCAAGGACGGCGACACGATCGACATCGAGCCGTGGCGGGCGTCGGCGTTCCCGGTGATCAAGGATCTGGTCGTCGACCGGTCCGCGTTCGACCGGATCATCCAGGCCGGTGGGTACATCACCGCGCCGACCGGCGCGGCTCCCGAAGCCCACGCCACGCCGGTGCCGAAGCCGGATGCCGACTTCGCCTTCGAGCACGCCGAGTGCATCGGGTGCGGGGCGTGTGTCGCCGCGTGCCCGAACGGAGCGGCGATGCTGTTCACCTCCGCCAAGATCAACCATCTCAACGTGCTGCCACAGGGGGCTCCCGAGCGGGAGACGCGCGTGCTCGACATGGTGGCGCAGATGGACGACGAGGGCTTCGGCGGCTGCACGCTCACCGGTGAGTGCGCCACCGCCTGCCCCAAGGGCATCCCGCTCATGTCCATCACCGGAATGAACAAGGAGTGGCTGCGGGCCACGCGGAAGGTGAAGCGGTAAGCCGGGCCGCACAGCAGACGTTCGCCGACAGGTGCGGACGGACGGGGCCGGGAGTGGTGCTCCCCGGCCCCGTCTCGCGTTCTCGCGCCCGCCAAGTGAACGGCACCGGAGCACCCGGCTGACCGGTCGGGCACCGGAAGGTGGACGGCCGGTACCGGCCCACGCCGTTCAACATTCGCACATCCACTCTCCTGGCACAGGTCACGCATACGCCAACCGGCATCGGAAGAACAGGGGCGGCACATCTCATCGCCCCACCGCTCTCCGCTCGCCGTCCCCGGCCCGTGACCAGGAGTAAGCCATGACCGGCGTACTGACCGTCGAACGTCCCCCGCAGCCCACGGCACCCACCCGCTACACCGTCGGCCTTGCCCGCAACGAGGAGGATGTGCGCGCCGCCCAGCGGCTGCGGCACGACGTCTTCGCCGGCGAGATGGGAGCCCTGCTGTCCACCCCGCAGCCGGGCCACGACATCGACGCCTTCGACGCGTACTGCGACCACCTGCTGGTCCGCGAGGAGGTGTCCGGGCAGGTCGTCGGCACCTACCGGCTGCTGCCGCCGGAGCGGGCCGCGGTCGCGGGCCGGCTGTACTCCGAGGGCGAGTTCGACCTCACCCGCATCGACGCCCTGCGCCCGAACCTGGTCGAGGTCGGCCGCTCCTGCGTCCACCCCGACCACCGCGACGGCGCGGTCATCAGCCTCATCTGGGCCGGCATCGCCCGCTACATGGTCGACCGCGGCCACGAGTGGCTGGCCGGCTGCTGCTCGATCCCGCTGGCCGACGGCGGCACCCTCGCGGCCGGGACCTGGGACCGGGTACAGGCCAAGCACCTGGCTCCGGAGGAGTACCGGGTACGCCCGCTGCGCCCCTGGCAGCCGACCGCCCCCGCCCCCGCCACCCGCACCGAACTCCCGGCCCTCCTGCGCGGCTACATCCGCCTCGGCGCCTGGGTCTGCGGCGAGCCCGCGCACGACCCGGAGTTCGGGGTCGCCGACATGTACGTGCTGCTGTCGATGCGCCGGGTCAACTCGCGCTACCTGCGGCACTTCCTCTCCCTCGTCCCGGCGTGACGGACGTGGCGGCCATGAGCACCCACTCCCTCGGCGCCCTGGGTCTGCCCACGGCGACCACTCTCACGGCCGGGGCGACCGCCGCACCGGCCGCGAGCGCCCACCCCGCCGAGGCGGCGACCCTCTGGCGGCCCAGCGCCCCCTGCACCCCGCACGCGTGCGTGCAGGTGACGGGACCGGCCAGAGCACGGCCCCTGGCCGTCCTGCGGATCGCGGCGGTCCTGGCCCTGCTGGTCGCCGGGTTCCTGGTCACCCCGCTCGGCGGCCGGATACCCGCGGGACTCGTCCGACGCTGGTGTCTGTGGGTCGTACGGGCCGCGGGCGTCCGCGTACGGATCGACGGCGGTGCCGCGCCCGACGGCGGCCTGCTGCTGGTCGCCAACCACGTCTCCTGGCTGGACATCCCGCTGCTCGCCGCCGTCCGCCCGGCCCGGATGGTCGCCAAGTCGGAGATCCGTCAGTGGCCGGTGGCGGGGTGGCTGACCGCCCGCAGCGGCGCCCTGTTCATCGACCGGGACCGTATCCGCGCCCTGCCCGAGACCGTGGGCCGGATCGCCGAGGCGCTGCGGGCCGGCGAAGCGGTCGCCCTGTTCCCCGAGGGCAGCACCTGGTGCGGCCGTGCCCAGGGCCACTTCCGCCGGGCCGCGTTCCAGGCAGCCCTCGACGCGGGCGTCCCCGTCCAGCCGGTCCGCCTGCGCTACCGCACGGCCCAGGGCGCGCCCAGCACGGCGGCCGCCTTCGTCGGCGAGGACTCGCTGCTCACCTCGGTGTGGCGGGTGGTGCGGGCCCGTGAGCTGGTCGCCGAGGTGGAGGTGCCGGAGCCGATAGCGCCGGGCAGCCGCCCCGACCGGCGCTCCCTGGCCCGGGCGGCCGAAGTGTCCGCGCTCCTCGGGGCACGGCAGGTCCAAGTCCCCGGCCCGCGCCGCACCGTGCCCTTCCCGGCGCCCGGCGTCGTCCACACGGCACGCGCCGCCGACACGGAGGACCAGCCGCCGGCCCCGCCCCGCGAGGCCCTCACGGCATGACGCGGGCGAGATACGGCGCCGTCGCGCTGCCTCTCGCCCGGGCCACCCGAGCGGGCGGACCCGACACCACGATCCGTCCGCCCGCGTCACCGCCGCCCGGTCCCAGGTCGATCACCCAGTCCGCGCCCGCGACGACGGACATGTCGTGCTCGACCACGACGACGGTGTGCCCGGCGTCGACCAGCCCGTGCAGCTGGCGCATGAGCACCTCGACGTCGGCCGGGTGGAGGCCGGTGGTCGGCTCGTCGAGGAGGTAGAGCGTGTGGCCGCGACGGCCGCGCTGCAGCTCGCTCGCCAGCTTGATGCGCTGCGCCTCACCGCCGGACAGCTCGGTCGCGGGCTGGCCGAGCCGCAGGTAGCCGAGGCCGACGTCGAGGAGGGTGACCAGGCTGCGGGCCACGGCCGGGGTGTCCGCGAAGAAGTCCGCGGCCGCCTCGACCGTGAGGTCCAGCACCTGCGCGATGTTCCGTCCCCGGTACGCCACTTGGAGCGTCTCGGGGTTGTAGCGCGCGCCACCGCAGTCCGGGCACGGCGCGTACGTGCTCGGCAGGAACAGCAGCTCGACGCTGACGAACCCCTCGCCCTGGCAGGTCTCGCAGCGCCCTTCGGCGACGTTGAAGGAGAAGCGGCCGACGCCGTAACCACGCGCCCGCGCCTCGTCCGTGCCCGCGAACACCTTGCGTACGACGTCGAAGAGGCCGGTGTAGGTGGCGAGATTGGAGCGCGGGGTGCGGCCGATCGGCCTCTGGTCGACCGAGACCAGGCGGCCCACGCCCGCCAGGTCCTCGGTGATCTCGCCGATGAGCGTGGACTTGCCCGAACCCGAGACACCGGTGACGGCCATGAACACCCCGAGCGGGAACTCGGCGGTCACCCCGCGCAGGTTGTGCCGGGTGACCGGGCCGACCTTCAACTGGCCGTGCGGGGCGCGCACTTGGCGTACGACGGCGGGGGAGTCGTCGAACAGGAAGCGCGCGGTAGCCGACTCCTCGACCGCCGCCAGCTCCGCCACCGGCCCGCTGTGCAGCACCTGCCCGCCGTGCTCTCCCGCACGGGGCCCCACGTCGACCAGCCAGTCGGCGCCGCGCACGACGTCGAGGTGGTGCTCGACGACGAACACCGTGTTCCCGGCCGCCTTCAGCCGCGCCAGCACCGTCAGCAGCGCCTCCGTGTCCGCCGGGTGCAGTCCCGCGGACGGCTCGTCGAGGACGTACACGACACCGAAGAGCCCGGACCGGAGCTGGGTCGCGAGGCGCAGGCGCTGCAGTTCGCCGGCCGAGAGGGTGGGGGTGGCGCGGTCGAGGCTGAGGTAGCCGAGGCCGAGCTCGACGACCGGCGCGATACGGGACTTGAGGTCCTCGGTGAGGACACGGGCCGTCTCCGACGAGGCTTCGCCGTCCAGCGTGCTCGCCAGGTCCGCGAGCGGCAGCGCGGCCAGCTCGGCGATGGTCCGCCCGGCGAAGGTCACCGCCAGCGCCTCGGGCCGCAGTCGGCTGCCGCCGCACGCCGGGCAGGGCGCGGAGGCGAGGAACCGCTCCGCCTTGGCCCTGAGCGTGGGGCTCTTGGAGTCGGAGAAGGTCTTCATGACGTACCGCTGGGCGCTCATGTAGGTGCCCTGGTACGGCCGTTGGATGCGGTCGGCGTCGCGCACCGGGTGGACGGTGACGACCGGCTGCTCGTCGGTGAACAGGATCCACTCCCGCTGCTCGGCGGGAAGCTCGCGCCACGGCCGGTCGACGTCGTGGCCGAGCGCGTCGAGGATGTCGCGCAGGTTCTTGCCCTGCCAGGCGCCCGGCCACGCGGCGATCGCGCCGTCCCGGATCGACAGCGACGGGTCGGGGACCAGCAACTCCTCGCTCGTGCGGTGCACTTGGCCGAGCCCGTGGCACTCCGGGCACGCCCCGGCCGCCGTGTTCGGCGAGAAGGCGTCCGAGTCGAGCCGCTCGGCGCCGGGCGGGTAGTCGCCCGCGCGGGAGAACAGCATCCGCAGGGAGTTGGAGAGGTTGGTGACCGTGCCCACG
Organism: Streptomyces cyaneus; assembly: GCF_004028635.1. Lineage (GTDB taxonomy): Bacteria > Actinomycetota > Actinomycetes > Streptomycetales > Streptomycetaceae > Streptomyces > Streptomyces cyaneus. The sequence continues at coordinate 86,732 of NZ_RQJW01000010.1, forward strand.
GACGAGCGCGACGTCGGCGCCGAGCGCCGCTGCTGGAGCGACACGGCAGGCGGAAGGCCGGTGATCTCGCCCACCTTCGGCGCGCCGACCTGGTGGATCAGCCGGCGTGCGTACGGCGCGACCGACTCGAAGTAGCGGCGCTGGGCCTCCGCGTAGATCGTGCCGAAGGCGAGGGACGACTTCCCGGACCCGGACACGCCCGTGAACACGGCCAGCACGTCCCGCGGAATGTCGACGTCCACGCCCTTGAGGTTGTGCTCACGGGCGCCGCGGACGCGGACGTACGGGTCGTGCGGGGAGTGCATGGGTACGAGCTCCGGGATGCGCGAGTCGGGGGCGTGGGCAAACGCCGCGATTCTAAGCGAACCAGACGCTCGCCCGTTCGAGCCACCTGATGTTCACGAGGCCGTCGGCTCACTCACACCGGCCGCCCATAACGTCTCGCCAGTCTCGCTTCCTACCGAGGAGTATCGTGAGCGCTTCAGCTCTGAGCACTCTCACCGCCGCGCTGCTGATGGTCTCGGGCGCCGCCGCGCCGCAGCCGGTCTCCGTCTCCGCCCGCGTGGAGACCCCCGCCGTGTACGACGACGAGGCGGGCGGCAACGCCGACGCCGACGACCCGGCCGTCTGGGTCGACCCCCACGACCCCGGACGCAGTCTCGTGATCGGCACCCTCAAGGAGGCCGGCCTCGACGTGTACGGCCTCGACGGCAGGCGCCTGCAGCACATCGCCGCGCCGGCGGCGCCCGGCGAGGACGCCGCGCCCGGCCGCTTCAACAACGTCGACGTCGTCTACGGCTTCGAACTGGGCGGCAGGAAGACCGACTTGGCCCTCGTCAGCGACCGCGGCCGGGACCGGGTCCGGGCCTACGCGATCGACCCGGCGGCCGTGGCGGTGGGCAGACCCCCGCTGAGGGACGTGACGGCCACCGACGCCGCGCCGGTCTTCTCCGCGAGCGAGGCCGAGGTCGACGACCAGCGCACCGCCTACGGCCTGGCCGCCTTCAGCGACGACGACAACGCCTACGTGGTGGTGTCGCGCCGCTCGGAGACCCGGGTACGGCTGCTCCGACTGGAGGACCGGAACGGGCGCGTCGGCTACAAGACCGAGGACACCCTCGACCTGCCCGGCGCCTTCACACTGCCGAACGGGACGAGCTGGACCCCCTGCGCCGACCCCGGCGACCACGCACAGGTCGAGGGCATGGTCGTCGACCAGGAGCAGCACGTCCTGTACGCGGCCCAGGAGGACGTCGGGCTGTGGCGGGTCGACCTCGACGACGAGGAGTTCGAGCGGCCCGAACTGATCGACCGGGTGCGGGAGTACGGCACTCCGTGGACGTACGACGCCGAGGAAGAGGAGTGCGTCCTCGACACCGCGAACGACCCCGGCTACGGCGGTGAGCACCTGAGCGCCGACGCCGAGGGCGCCGCGATCTACCACGCCGCCGACGGCAAGGGATACCTGCTCGCCTCCAGCCAGGGCGACAACACCTTCGCCGTGTACGAGCGCCAGGGCCGCAACGCCTACCTGGGCTCCTTCACCGTCACCGACAGCGCCGCCACCGACGGGGTGCAGCACTCCGACGGGTCCACCGTGGCCAACGTCCCGCTGGGCCGGTCCTTCCCCAAGGGCCTGCTCGTCACCCACGACGGCGAGGCCACGCCCGCGGACGGAGACCGTGAGGGCACCGACTTCAAGTTCACGGGATGGGAGTCGCTGGCCGGCGCCTTCCCGAAGCCGCTGACCATCGACACCAAGTCGTTCGACCCGCGCGACACGGACTGACCCGACGGCCGCCCGCCCGGATCATGCGTATGTGATCCGGGCGAGCCTGCGGTAGGAGTCCAGCAGAGCCGCACGGTCGTACGTACTGGTCGTGACCAGCACCTCCTGCGCCCCCGTCTCCTTCAGCAGCGTCTCCAGCTCGTGTGCGACCTGCTCTTCCGTGCCGGCGATGTGCCCGGCGAGGCCGCCCTCGTAGAAGCCGCGCTGCTTGTCGGTCATCGTGAGCCCCTCGACGCGCTCGGCGGGCGGGAGCGGCGGGAAGGTGCCGTGCGTGCGCGAGTAGGCCATCGACCAGGCCTCCGGCACGAGCAGTCGCCGGGCCTCCTCGGGCGTGGCGGCCACCGCGACCGTGCCGGAGATCACGACGTACGGTTCGCTCGCCCAGGGGGAGGGGCGGAAGTGGTCGCGGTAATGGTCGATGCCGCGCTGCATCTTCGCCCGGTTCCGGAAGTCACCGATGACCATCGGCAGGCCCGCGCGGGCGGCGATGTCCGCGCCCTCGCCCATGGCCAGCACGAACGGCGGCACGGTCAGGCCCTCGGCGGGCCGCGCGTGCACTCCCGTGGCCGAGGTGCCGCGGAACCAGCCGAGCAGCTCCTGGATCTGCGCCGCGAAGTCGTCGGCGTCCCCCTTGTCCCGCCCGAGCGCCCTGCGCACCCCGTCGGTGAAGCCGACGGACCGCCCCAGGCCCATGTCGATGCGGCCCGGGAAGAGGGACTCCAGCACCCCGAACTGCTCGGCCACGACCAGCGGTTGGTGGTTGGGCAGCATCACCCCGCCGGTCCCGACCCGGATCGTGCGGGTCGCGGCGGCGACGGCGGCGGCCAGCACGGTCGGCGCCGAGCCGGCGACGCCGGGTACGCCGTGGTGCTCCGAGACCCAGATGCGGTGGTAGCCGAGCGCCTCGACCTCCTGCGCCAGCCGTACGGTGTCGCGCAGCGCCTCTCCGTTCGGGTGGCCCTCGCGGGTGCGGGAGCGGTCGAGAACGGAGAAGCGGGTCGCGGCGATCACGGAGCTCATACCGGGTTCAACACCTGGGAGCCCGCAGGATTCCTCACGGTGCGATGTTGTGGTTGAGGCGGAACAGGTTGCCCGGGTCGTAGCGCCGTTTCAGATCCCTGAGACGGGCGTAGTTCGTGCGGTAGTTGGCCCCGACGAGGTTCTGGTCGTCGGCGTCGATGAAGTTGACGTAGCCGCCCTCCATGGAGTGCGGTTCGAGCGCCTGGTGGAAGCCGCGCACCCAGTCCTTCTGGGCCTCGCAGTCCGCACGGGTCGTGAGGGTCCCGTTGAGTGCGAACGAGTAGTCGGCGTCCCGGTAGGAGAAGGCGGTCTCCTCCGGCCCCACCCGGTGGCATGCGCCGTCGAGGGGGAAGGCGACCGTGACGCTCTGGATGGACGGGGTGGTGGCGCCGTACTCGACGCAGGTCTCGACAGCGCCGTCGGACAGGCCCTGGGTGAAGGTGCCCTTCCAGTAGTGGTAGAGCCCGGGTGGCACCAGGTCGTCGAAGAGGGTGTTGATCACCGGGTAGGGGATGCGCTCCAGGTACTGGCCCAGCACCGGCCCGAGCGCGGCGAGGCGGGCCCGGATCCGGTCGTCCTCGTCCTGCGACCCGGTCCAGCAGCCGATCACACCGCACAGCGGCCGTCCGTGCCAGCGCTCGGGCAGGAACGGCACCGGCGGCCCGAGCCCTACGACGAGCAGCGCGCCGAGGTTCTCGTCCCCCTCGGCGATCAGCTCCCGGTAGCGGCGGATCACATCGCCGTCGAGCGGGAAGAAGACCGGCCCGCCGAGGATGTCGGCGATGGGGTGCAGCCGGTACGCGAAGGACGTGACCACCCCGAAGTTCCCACCGCCCCCGCGCACCGCCCACATCAGGTCGCTGTGCTGCTCGTCCGTGCAGGTCACGAAGGACCCATCGGCCGTCACCAGGTCCACCGAGACCAGGTTGTCGCAGGCCAGACCGCAGCGGCGGGACAGATAGCCCATGCCGCCGCCGGTCGTCAGGCCACCCACACCGGTGGTGGAGACGACCCCACCGGTGGTGGCCAGGCCGAAGGCGTACGTGGCGTGGTTGACGTCCGCCCAGGTGCAGCCGCCCTCGACCCAGGCCGTCCGCGTCTCGGGATCGACGCGGATGCCGCGCATCAGGCCGAGGTCGAGGACGGCGCCGCCGTCGCAGGTGCCGTAGCCGGGGACGCTGTGGCTGCCGCCGCGCACCGCGAGCGGCAGGCCCTGGTCGCGGGCGAAGTCCACCGTGGCGATGACGTCGCCCGCGTCGACGGCCCTGACGATGATCGCCGGCCGCCTGTCGTGCATGGCGTTGTAGACCTTGCGGGCCTCGTCGTAGGCCGGGTCGCCGGGCTCGACGATCTTGCCGCGCACGGCCCCGCGCAGCCGGTCCAGCAGCCTGTCGTCGAGGGTCGGTGTGTACGTGGTCATGATCGCCACCTGCCTTTCCACAGCGGGGTCGGGAAGGGGTCACCCCTTAGGTCTACGCCGGAGCGGGGGCGCGCTCATCGCCGGAATCACCCATCCTCCGTGGACCCGGCATGGGCAGAACGGCCCATGCGCGGCCTCAGGTGAGGCCGTGCTCGTACGCGTACGCCGTCGCCGCCGCCCGCGAGGACACATCGAGCTTCGCGAAGATGTTGTTGAGGTGGCGGGCGACGGTGTGCTCACTGATCACCAGCTCCCCGGCGATGGCCCGGTTCGTGCGGCCCGCGGCGACCAGCCGCAGCACCTGGATCTCACGCTCGGTGAGCCCGCCGGGCTGCCGTCGGCGCACATCGGCGAGCAGGGCCGCCGCCCGGCGCACGTCGGGCACGGCACCGAGCTGCCCGAAGGCCTGCTCCGCGGCCCGCAGCTCCATCCGGGCGCCCTCGTCGTCCCCGGCGGCCCGGTCGGCGGCGGCCAGCGTCATCCGCACCTGGGCGGCCTCGTACGGCACCCGAAGCTCCAGCCACAGCGCCAGCGCCCGGCGCAGCAGAGACAGCGCACCGTCGAGATCACGGGCGGCGAACGCCACCGCGCCCGAGGCCGCCGCGGCACTCGCGTGCAACAGGGTCGACTCCGAGCCGCACCGCCGCTGCCAGTCCCGGGCCAGAGCCTGGAGTCCCTCGGCCGCCGTGCGCGCCTCGGCCGTCCGGCCCAGCGCCAGGCACACCTCCACCTGGGCCGCGAGCAGCCTGCACCGAGCGAGACCGCCGGCCTCGGCTCCGCTCGCGACGGCGAGCCGCAGGGCCGTGGCCGAGGCCTCGGCCTTCCCCTGGGCCAGCCGCAGCAGGGCGAGGCCGGGCTGCGGATCGCGACCGAGCTCGTGAGTACGGTCGTAGGACTCCTCGGCCGCCGCGAGCTCTCCGCGCCGCCGCTGGATCTGCCCGACCAGGTACACCGCCTCGGCGGCCATCCGCCGCTCGTACGGCAGCAGTTCCTCGCAGGTCCGCACGGCCTCCGCCAGCGCCTCGGGCCAGCTTCCGCGCAGCTCCAGCACCTCCACCCGGTGCACCCGGCACAACCCGCGGTAGTTGTTCTCGGCCGGCATCGCCGAGCACCACCGCATGGCCGCGTCGGTCCATTCGGCGGCGCGTTCGAGATCGACGCAGGCCATGGCCTGCTGCAGGCCCAGGCAGTAGACCCACCCGGTGAAGAAGGGCTTGAGCTCACCCGCCATGGCCGAGCACATGGCGTCGTCCAGGAGATCGAGCCCGTCCCCGACGCGCCCCTGGGCCACCAGGACGCCCGCCTGCGCCTGGACGCTCATGGCCAGCAGATCCGGGCTGCCGCAGCGCCGGGCGATCCCGGCCATGCGCCGTGCCGCGGCCATCGCCTCGTCGAACGCACCGCGCTCCTGAGCGTGCTCCGCGTCGATCCAGGCGAGGTAGCACTGCTCGACACACTCCGGCTCACCCCGCAGATGCCGCCGCGCCCGGCGCAGCCAGCCGGCGGCCACGGCCGTGCGCCCCGCGAGCTGATGCTCGTAGAAGAGGAGCCAGGCCATCAGCCCCGCCTGCCGGGCCGCGCCAGCCGCGACATACCCGGCGTAGGCCCGCATCCGCTGGGCGATCGACTCCTCGATCCGGCTCGTCCACCAGGCGGCGTCGGCGAACGCGGCGCAGTCGTCGGGGCTCAGGCGTGTGGCGTCCAGGCAGCCCAGCAGCCGGTACGCCTCGCCCCACCCCTCTCGGGCAGCGGCCTCCCTGGCCCGCCGCAAGGTGTCCGCGGCCGCCCTGTCGATCGTCCGCTCGGTCACTCGCGGCTCCCTTCTCGCGCTCTGCGAGCAGGACCGGCCTCTCACCAGAATAGGCAGGCCGAGAGCCGCCGGACTCAGTGAACGGACACCTCCAGCGGCGCCGCGTGCTCGTGCTCGCAGGCGTCGTCGATGCCGTACGTGTCCCAGGCCGGGAACGGATCGGCGGACGGAAGGCCCTCGCCGTCCGCCATGAGGCACCCGGCCAGGGCGGCCCGGAGCGCCTGCGCCTCCAGATGCGTGCCGATGAAGACCAGCTCCTGCGCGTACGGGGCGTCGGTGTCCCGCGCGGCGCTGGGCTCGAAGCGGGCGACGGAACCGGCCTGTGACCACAGCCCCGTCACCTGCGGGCGGCTGGCGAGAGTGAAGAAGCCCTTGGAGCGCAGCACCTTCCCGTACGAGCCGCTGTCGAGTTCCTCGGTGACGAAGGTCCACAACCGCTCGGGGTGGAAGGGAAGTTCGGAGCGGAAGACGGTGGACGAGATCCCGTACTCCTCGGTCTCGGGGACGTGGTCGCCGTTGAGCTCCCGCACCCAGCCCGGGGCCTGCTGGGCGCGCTCCAGGTCGAACAGCCGCGTGCCGAGCACCTCTTGGAGCGCGACCTGCCCCTGTACGGCGTCGACGACCCGCGCGGCGGGGTTGAGCCGGCCCAGGACCGCCCGCAGCCGGACCGCCGTCTCGTCGTCGACCAGGTCCAGCTTGTTGAGCACGATGACGTCCGCGAACTCGACCTGGTCGACGAGGAGATCGCTGACGGTGCGCTCGTCTTCTTCGTACTGGTCGAGGCCGCGCTCGGCGAGTTCGTCGCCACTGTCCAGCTCGGACAGGAAGTTGGCGGCGTCCACGACCGTGACCATGGTGTCCAGCAGGGCGAGATCGCCGAGGGTGGCGCCGTCGTCGCGGGCGAAGGCGAAGGTGGCCGCGACCGGCATGGGTTCGGAGATGCCGGACGACTCGATGAGGAGATGGTCGAAGCGGCCCTCGCGGGCGAGGCGGTCGACCTCCTGGAGGAGATCGTCGCGCAGGGTGCAGCAGATGCAGCCGTTGGTCATCTCGACCAGGCGCTCCTCGGTCCGCGACAGCGCGGCCTCGCCGCCCCGCACCAGCGTGGCATCGATGTTGATCTCGCTCATGTCGTTGACGATGACCGCCACTCGCAGTCCCTCGCGGTTCGCCAGGACATGGTTGAGCAGGGTCGTCTTGCCCGCCCCGAGGAAGCCGGACAGGACGGTGACGGGCAGACGGCGGTCGTACGGCATCCCCGGTCAGCCCTCGGGGCGCAGCAGCCCGCGCTCGTACGCCTTGACCAGGTGCTGCGGCACGAGGTGGCTGACGCCGTCGATCGTGACGGGCACGAGCTGCGGCGTGCTCGCCTTCCACTGGGCGCGGCGGTGGCGGGTGTTGCTGCGGGACATCTTCCGCTTGGGGACAGCCATGACGGACCTCCTCGGTGGGTGAACACCGAGACGCTACATGAAAATGGATCCCATTAACAATTGCTCGAAGTCCGGCGGTGGGTCAGCGACGGGAGCGCACCCGTGCGTCCCGTGGCGGCCGGATGAACTGCAGCTCCAGCGTGACGGGCGGCTCGGCGAGGCCCGGTCCGCCCGCGGCCGCCCACCGCACGATCTCCTCCGTGCCGTCGTCGTCCATCGCGAAGCCGACCCAGGTGGCCCGCCCGCCGGCCCGGCGCCCCGCGGCCGACGGCTGGACGACGATCACATTGGCCTGGTCGCAGGGGCCCAGACAGTCGGTCGTACGGACCTGGAACCCGTGCTCGGCGCCGGCGGCGCGCAGCCGGTCCACCTGCCCGGCGTGATCGGTGCCGGGGTGCTTGCGCGGATTGCCGCAGCAGCAGCCCCGGCAGACGACGAGCGTGCAGGGGCGCTCGCGGGCGGCGCCGATCAGGAACGTATGAGTGGGCATGACAGAAGCATCTCTTACTCCTTGGCGCCCACCAGCATCCGCACCTCGAACTCCTCGTAGGCGGCCGCCTCCTGCGGTTCCTGGCGGTCGCCCAGCACGGTGCCGAGCCAGCCGAGGAGGAAGCCCGCCGGGATGGAGACGATGCCTGGGTTCTGCAGCGGGAACCAGGCGAAGTCGGACTCCGGGTAGAACGAGCCCGGCGTGGAGGAGACGACGGGGGAGAACAGGACCAGCAGGACCGAGCAGATCAGGCCGCCCCAGAGGCTGAGCAGTGCCCCCTGGCCCGTGAAGCGGCGCCAGAAGAGGGTGTACACGATCGTCGGCAGGATCGCGGACGCCGCGATGGCGAAGGCGAGGAAGGCGAGCGTCGCGGTGTTGGCGCCCCAGGAGACGAGGGCGAGCATCATGGCGAGGACACCGATGACGGCCGCGGAGAGCCGGGCCACCATCAGTTCCTCGGTCTCGCTCGCGCGGCCCTTGCGGATCACCTCGCCGTACAGGTCGTGGGCCAGGGACGAGGCGGCGGCGAGGGTGAGGCCGGCCGCGACGGCGAGCAGCGTGACGAAGGCGAGGCAGGACAGCAGGGCCGTGAGGATGCCGCCGCCGAGCGCGTTGGCCAGGAGCAGGACCGCGGAGTCGCCCTTGTGGTCGGTCTCCGCGATGGTCTCCCGCCCGACGATGGCGGTGGCGCCCAGGCCGAGGATGCCGGCGGCCAGACAGACCAGGCCGACCAGGCCCACCGCCCACACCAGGGAGGAGCGCAGCACGTCGACCTTGCGCGGGGCGAGCAGGCGCATCAGGACGTGGGGGAGTGCTGCGAGGCCGAGCACGATGGCCAGTTCCAGGCTGAAGAAGTCGAGCTTGCTGGTGGTGCTGACGCCGTAGCGCAGTCCGGGTTCGAGGAACTGTGTGCCGGTTCCGCTGTGGTTCGCGGCCGCGGACAGCAGGGCGCCCGGGTTCCAGTCGTAGTGGTGCAGCACCATGACCGCGGTGACGGTCACGCCCGCCACCAGCATCACGGCCTTGATGATCTGGATGACCGTGGCACCGGGCGCGCCGCCGATGGCGGCGTACACGATGACGATGGTGCCGATCACGACCACGCACAAGGTACGTGTGGCGGCGCTGGGTTCGCCGGTGAACTGGGTCAACAGGGCCATGCTGCCGACGAGTTGGGCCACCAGGTACAGGGTCGTGATGGCGAGGGTGCACACGGCGAGGGCGAGCCGCGCCGGACGCTGCAGCCGGGTCAGGCGCAGGGCCAGTGTGTCGCCCAGCGTGAACTTGCCGGTCCGGCGCAGAGGTTCGGCGATCAGCAGCAGCACCATCATCCAGGCGACGACCGTGCCGCCGAGGTACAGCAGTCCGTCGTAGCCGTTGAGGGCGACCAGGCCGGTGCTGCCCAGCAGTGTCGCGGCCGACAGATAGTCGCCGCACATCGCGAGGCCGTTGCGCAGCGGGGACATGGTGCGGTTGCCGAGGTAGAACTCGCCGAGCTCGTCACGCTGAGGGGCCGTCAGCAGCGCCATGAACAGCGTGACCACGACCACCGACAGGAACAGCACGAACGTCAGGTTCAGGCTGAACCGGTCGACGATGCCTGCGGACATGGTCACCACGTGCGGTACCCCCTGGAGCCGGGCTGGACGGTCTGCGCACTCTCACCGCGGTGCGCGGCGGAGCGGAGCGAGTTGGCCTCGTGCTGGTCCAGCCGTGAGCCCAGGCCGCGGGCCAGCGGGTCGACCCGGGTGCGCATGTGCCGGACGTAGCACCAGGCCGTCACGCCCATCACCACGAACTGCCCGAGACCCAGGGCGAGACCGAGCGTGAGGTTGCCCAGTAGACGCTGGTTCATCAGGCCGGGGACGGAATGCGAAAGCAGTACGTACAGCAGGAATCCACCGACCGACAGGACCGTCGCGCGGACACCGAACCGGCGCTGGGCGCGGCGCAGTGAGTGAAATTCGGGATCTTCGGATATGCGCCGGCACGGCGCGGGTTCATTATGCGGGGAACTGTGTGTGAAAGAATTGTCGTGCCAAGGTGAAAACTCGGGCACAGGCGCACCTTCTTTGCTGCGGCATGCCGGACATACGGGGGGCGCGGGCTTTGCGAGGGGGAGTGGGGAGCGGCGGCGGGTCCGGAAGCCGGAGTATGGCAGCGGGCTCTTTGAAGAATCAACCGCCGAGATGAATTGCCGTACTCCGGTGGCGCATTCGCGCCCCTTGTGATCATTTCGTGGCCTTGTGTGGCCTGCGAAAAGCGCCTGCCGGGAAATAGTCCGGACCAGTTCTTTGAGCCGGACTGTCTCAAACACGACCCGTGCGGGACAGTCCGGCCGAGCGGCTCAGAGCCGGGCGCCGACAGCCGTGCCGCTCCGCGGTACGAGGAAGCTCGGGGCCGACGGCAGCGATCCGTCGGCCCGGCGCGGGCCGGTGATCGGGGTCGGGTCGGTGCTGAGCACCGAGGACGCGTTCCAAGTCCCGCCGAGATTCCAGGAGTTGCCGCTGGCGACCGTTCCCGAGCCGACGGCTGCCGCGCGTGCGTCGGCGACGGACAGGTTGGCGGTCAGGGTGGCGGTGCCGCCCGAGACGTCGAAGTCGAAGCCGGTGCCGGCGTTGGCCCAGGTGGTGTTGCGGGTCAGGGCCAGGGCGCCGGGATTGCCGTTGTCCGTGACACCGTGCGCCGCGTTCTTGAAGGAGGCCGTGTTGCGCAGGGTATGGGCGACCGCCGGGGCCGGACTGCCGCCGCCCATCTTGAAGCCGTTGCCGTCGCCCGAGAAGTCCGGGAAGTTCCAGCGGTTGTAGCCGTTGCCGTACGCGATCGTGTTCTCGATCTGAATCGGCGAGGCGAACTTCCAGGCGTCGAAACCGTCGTCGACGTTGTTCCACAACCGGGCGCCGCGCACCACGTTCCCGGTTCCGCTGCCTTCCTTGATGGCCAGACCGTCGGCGCTCTCACCGTTCTTGCGCGGGTCGCGATTGCCGTAACTGTCCAGATTCAGGATCTGATTGTTGCTGGAGGATCCCTGGAGCTGGAAGCCGGACTCGTAGTTGTCGTGCGTCGACAGCCGGGAGAAGACGTTGTTGTTGCATCCGTCGCAGTAGATGCCGTACGGGCCGTTGACCAGCTCCAGACCGGAGATCCGCCAGTGGGAGGCCTCCATGTGGATCGCCCCGCGCTCGGCCCTGGGGATGCTGCCGCCCACCGGCGTGTGGCTGGCGGGCAGTTGCTCGCCGTCGACGACCACGCGCTCGCCCTGGTAGGGGCCGAGGCCGATCGGCTGGGAGGCGGTGCCCGAGGTAGTGACGGTGATGTTGTCGGTGAGGGCGTAGGTGCCGCCGCGTACGGTGATGACGTCGCCGGGCTTCGCCAGGTCGACGGCCCGCTGGATGGTTCGCAGCGGCCGGTCCAGGGTGCCCGGCGCCGAGTCGCTCCCGTCGGTCGCCACGACCAGCGTCGTCGCGCCGGACGCCTCGCTCGCCGGCCCCCACACCGTCAGCAGGGCCGCACCCACCGCTGCCGCCGTCCAGATCGCCGTACCGCGCATACCGCTCGCTGTGCTGCCCATCGGGGCCTCCCGCCTCCGCCTGCGTGCCGTGTCGCAGAGCAGTGGCCGCCGGGCACGCGGAGGTTGCCGGGGTGCGGGGCCCGGTGGGGCTCGTCTCAATCGGTGGCGTGGCGGCCGAGCCTGTCGAACGTCTGAACCGCGTCGCCGAGGTCGGTGACGAGACCGGGCGCGGCGACACCGATGAGGTGCTCGAAGGCTTCTGCGGCCGCTTCCCGGGCGGTTACCGGATCTGTGCCCGGCCAGAGATGAGTGAGCATGAGCCGAGCGGCGCCTGCCTGGTGGGTGTACTGGCCGGCCAGTCGTGCGGTCAGCAGGTACGGTGCGTCGGCGGTCGGCACCCGGTGGATGTACGTGGCCTCCGACAAGAACAGATCGGCGCCGTGCGCGAGGCGCGGGATCTCGGGGCTGGGACCGGTGTCGCCGGTGTAGGCCAGCACGGACTCGGGTGTGGCGAGCCGAATGCCGGCATTGGGCACGAAGTGCGGCAGGAGCCAGGTGTCCGCGGTGAAGGGGCCGATCTCGAACCGGTCGCCGGGGTCGAACTCATGGAGGTGGTACGCCTCGGCGAGCATGCTCGGCTTGTCGAGGGCGAGTACGGCATCGACCGCGCCGCGCGGGGCGTGGACGGGCAGCGCCGGCGGCGGGTGGTCGCTGAGCCCTCGGGCTCGGAGCAACGGGTTGAGGTCGGCGCAGTGGTCCGGGTGCCCGTGGCTGATCAGCACGGCGTCGACCGCGTCGACGGTACTGTGCTGGAGCAGGCGCGGCAGCGTGGCATACCCGGGGTCGATGAGCAGCCGGAACCCGGCGTACTCGACGAGGTAGCCACTGCACGCCTGGGTCGCTGTCGGCCACGCACCGCAGCCGCCGAGAACCGTCAGTCGCATGGCACGGGACCCTAGTGCCGCAACTGGCAGGGAGCAGGCGATTTTCCGTGCCCGTCCTAGGGTGAGTGCTGTGACCGACACCAAAACACTCCCGCTCGCCGTGTTCGACCTGGACAACACCCTCGCCGACACGGCGCACCGACAGCACTTCCTGGAGCGCAAACCGCGCGACTGGGACGCCTTCTTCGCGGCCGCCCCGCAGGATCCGCCCCTCGCGGAGGGCATCGCGCTGGTGCTTCGGAGCGCGCAGGAGTGCGAGGTCCGCTATCTGACCGGACGGCCCGAGCGCTGCCGGCGGGACACGCTCGACTGGCTCGCGGCCCACGGGCTGCCCGAGGGGCGCGTGTACATGCGGCGCAACGACGACCGCAGGCCCGCCCGGCGCACCAAGCTCGAGATCCTGCAACGCCTCGCCCGCACCCGCGAGATCCGCGTGCTGGTGGACGACGACGAACTGGTCTGCGAGGACGCCGAACGGGCCGGTTTCACCGTCGTACGGGCGCGCTGGACCGCCCCGTCCGCCGCGCTGAAGGTGGCGCAGGAGCGGGAGGGGCGGACCTGAGGGCGAGGCCCTGACCGGCGGGTTGCTGCTCTACTCGGCCTCCTCCAGGCGGAAGCCGACCTTCATGGTCACCTGCCAGTGCGCGATCTGCCCGTTGTCGAGCTGGCCGCGCACCTCGGTCACCTCGAACCAGTCCAGGTTGCGCAGGGTATGCGAGGCGCGCTCGATACCGTTGCGGATGGCTTGGTCCACGCCCTCGGGCGAGGTGCCGACGATATCGGTGACCCGGTAGGTGTGGTTCGACATGTGGGTGCTCCTCTCACACGCGTCACTCCACCGTGCCCCACGGCGGAGCAACGCGCGAGCCGTCCGTCACCGCGCGACGCTCAGCGACAGCGCGAAACGGCCCTGACCGTCCGTCCACCAGTGCGCCAGCTCCAGCCCCGCCGCCGACAGTTCCGCGCGGACGCCGTCCCTGCGGAACTTGGCCGACACCTCGGTGCGCATCTCCTCGCCCGCCGCGAAGTCGACGGCCAGGTCGAGCGCGGGCACCTTCACGGTCTGCGCGGTACGGGAGCGCAGCCGCATCTCGATCCACTCGTTGTCCGCGTCCCAGAGCGCCACGTGGTCGAAGGCGCCGGGATCGAAGTCGGCACCCAACTCGCGGTCGATCACCGTCAGGACGTTCTTGTTGAACGCGGCCGTCACCCCGGCCGCGTCGTCGTACGCCTCGACCAGGACCTTCTCGTCCTTGACCAGATCCGTGCCGAGCAGCAGCGCGTCACCGGGGGAGAGCAGGGCGCGCACCGAGGCCAGGAAAGCCGCGCGCTCGACCGGCAGCAGATTGCCGATCGTGCCGCCGAGGAACGCCACCAGCCGGGGCCCCGGCGTCTTCGGCAGGGCCAGCCCGCCGGTGAAGTCGGCGATCAGCGCGTGCACGTCCAGCCCGGGCCGCTCCTCGATGAGCGCGTGCCCGGCCTGGGTGAGCGCGCTGTCGCTGACGTCGACGGGGATGTACGTGTGCAACTCGGTGAGCGCGTCGATGACGTACCGCGTCTTCTCCGAGGAGCCGGAGCCCAGCTCGACCAGGGTGCGGGCACCGGTGACGGCGGCGATCTCGCCGGCCCGGTCGACGAGGATCTCGCGCTCGGCGCGGGTCGGGTAGTACTCGGGCAACTCGGTGATCTGCTCGAAGAGTTCGCTGCCCCTCGCGTCGTAGAACCACTTCGGCGGCAGCGTCTTGGGCGTGCTCGTCAGGCCCTTCAGGACGTCGGCGCGCAGTGCGGCGTCGGTGGCGTCCTCGGGCAGGGTGCGGGTGAGAAGGAACGGACTCACGTGCTGGGCTCCTTCGGTGGTGCGGATGCCAGGGGGTCGTTGGGTTCCTTGAGCGGGGTGAGCAGGACGTCGGTGCGGCTCGCCGCGAGGAGGGTGCGGTCGGGGACCTCCTGCCAGTGCGGATCGTCGTCGTAGGGCTCGGAGGCCACGACGGTGCCGCCGCCGGGCCGTTGCAGGTACCAGAGGGTGTCGCCCCAGGCGGTCGCCGTGATGGTCTCGCCGTTGGTGAGCAGCAGGTTCAGCCGGGAACCCGGGGCCGCCTCGGCGACCTCCAGAACTGTGTCGGCCAGCGCCTGCCCCTCCTCGTCGCCGCCGTGCAGCCGGGCCAGGACCAGCGCCCACACGAGCGCCGAGTCGTTGCGGGCCTCCATCGACAGCAGGTCCACCGCGGGCAGGGTCGAAACGAGCGGTGCCAGCGAGCCCGGCCAGCCCTTCACGGCGCCGTTGTGGCTGAACAGCCAGGGGCCAGCGGCGAACGGCGCCGCCGCGGCCTCGGCGTCGGCGCCTGCCAGCGTCGCGTCCCGTACGGCGGCCAGCAGCGCGGTGGAGCGCACCACCCGGGCCAGATCGGTGAAGGACAGATCCGCCCAGATGGGCCCGGCCCGGCGGTACCGCGCCGGCACCGGGTCCCCCTCGGCATACCAACCGACCCCGAAACCATCGGCGTTGACCGTGCCGTACCGCTGTCGCCGAGGCGCCCACGACTGGCGGTACAGGGCGTGCGCGGGCTCCACGAGGAGCCGGCCGAGCGGCTCCTCGGGCCCCAGATAGGCGAGGTGACGGCACATCAGACGTCCCCCGCGGAGCGGGCCGTACGGAACCCGGAGAAGATCTGCCGCCGGATCGGATAGTCCCAGTTGCGGAAGGTGCCCCGGCAGGCGACCGCGTCCACGGCGAACGAACCACCGCGCAGCACCTTGTGCTCGGGCCCGAAGAACACCTCCGAGTACTCCTTGTACGGGAACGCCTGGAACCCCGGGTACGGCAGGAAGTCGCTCGCCGTCCACTCCCACACGTCACCGATCAACTGCCGTACGCCGAGCGGCGATTCGCCCTCCGGGTAGCTTCCGGCCGGCGCCGGGCGCAGATGCCGTTGGCCGAGGTTGGCGTGCTCGGGCGCCGGGTCGGCGTCGCCCCACGGGTAGCGCATCGAGCGGTCCCCGGCCGGGTCGTGCCGGGCGGCCTTCTCCCACTCGGCCTCGGTGGGCAGCCGGCGCCCGGCCCAGCGGGCGTAGGCGTCGGCCTCGTACCAGCACACGTGCAGCACGGGCTCGTCGGGCGGTACGACCTCGGTGACGCCGAAGCGGCGCCTGAGCCACTGCTTGCCGTCCCGGCGCCAGAACAGCGGGGCGTGGATGGAGTGCTGCCGGATGTGCGCCCAGCCCTCCGCCGTCCACCAGCGTTCGGTGTCGTAGCCACCGTCCTCGATGAACGCCTGGTACGCGGCGTTCGTCACCGGCGTCGTGTCGATGTAGAACGCCGGCACCTCGCGCACATGCGCCGGGCGTTCGTTGTCCAGCGCCCACGGCTCGGTCGAGGTGCCCATGGTGAACGGGCCGCCGGGGACCAGCACTTCGGACGGCCCCGTGAGCAGGGGGGCCGGTTCCGGGTCGGGGGCGGTCAGGGCCTGCGGGCCCTTGCGGAGCTGATGGGTGATCAGCATCGTCTCGTCGTGCTGCTGCTCGTGCTGCGCGATCATCCCGAAGGCGAAGCCCGCCTCGGTCAGCCGCGTCCCGTGGAACGCGGTGCTCTCCAGGATGTCCAGGACGCGGCCGCGCACCTCGGACGCGTAGTGACGGGCCTCGGTCGGGGGCAGCAGGGGCAGCGAGGGGCGTTCGGCGCGAGGGTGCTCGAAGGCGTCGTAGAGGCCGTCGATCTCGGGCCGCATCGCCTCCCGCCCGGCGACCGCCCGCAGCAGCCACTGCTCCTCCTGGTTGCCGATGTGCGCGAGGTCCCACACCAGCGGAGACATCAGCGGGGAGTGCTGGGCGGTCAGGTCGGGGTCGTCGACGCAGCTGGTGAGCAGGGTCGTCCGGGCACGGGCGGTGGTGAGGGTGGTCAGTGCCCGCTCGCGGAGCGTCTCGGCGTCGAGGGCGGGGTCGGTCATGTCCGGAAGTCCTTCCCGTGCAGGGTGCGGTCCGTGCCGTAGAGCTCGTCCAGCAGGTCGTCGGCGGGGCAGCGGCCCTTGCTGACATAGCGGTCCCGGTACGCCGCCACGGCGTCCGTGACCTCGGTCGTGGCCCCCAGCCGGGGCAGGGCCTCCAGCGCCGCCGCGAAGCAGGTGTCCGCCACCTCCCGCAGCTCGGCGTCGGCGAGGCCCGAGCGGGCCGCGTCGATCCACAGCGGATTGTGCGGCGCGGGCAGCGACAGCGAGCGCTCGGCCAGCGGCTTCACGGCGCGATAGGCGGTCTCGGCGGCCTCGGGGTCGTCGAACAGCGCGGTCGTCACGGCCAGCGGCACGATCCAGCCGTCCTCGCCGGGCTGCGCGTCGATCATGCGCAGCTCCAGATGGCCACGCGGCCTGACCGGCGGGAACAGGGTCGTGAGGTGGTAGTCCAGGTCCTCGGGCAGCGGCGGCCTGGGCACCCCGGATCTGGTCCACTCCCGGAACGTCAGCCCGTCCGGGACATGCCACGGGCCACCGTCCTGCCGCACACACATCACCGGCGCGTCCAGCACGTGCCGCGCCCAGGCGGCCCGCGGATCGCCGTTCAGCGGGGGTGCGCCCGCGCGGGCCGCGCCGATCTCCATCCACAGCAGCTGCCGGGTGGAGAGCCAGCCGGTGGGCTCGCGCCCGGCCAGCGGGGAGTTGGCGAAGGCGGCGACCAGGACCGCGCCCAGCTGGTGCGCCAGCCACCAGCGCCGCCCGTGCCCGAGCGGGCCGGGCTCCTCGTATCCGGCGTCCAGGCACACCTGCACGGAGGCCGAGGTGCACATCATGGCGCGGCCGGCCGGGCCCGTGCGGTCCAGACAGGCCTCCATGGCGTCGTACCGCGGCTCGCGCAGGAACCGGCGGGGCGAGCGCCAGGGGTCGTTGCCGATGCCGACGAGGCCGAGATCGTGCTTGCGCAGTACCGCGCGGGCGGCGGCGAGGTCGGCGGAGACGGTACCGATGCACTCCATCAGGGAGGCGGCGGGCGGCGAGCTGAGCTCCAGCTGGCCGCCGGGCTCGACGGTGAGCGCCGACCTCAGGGGCACGGTCCGTAGTGCGGCGTAGGCCGCTTCGAGTCGTTCGGGTGTCACGGGGAGCCGCGGGTTTCGCAGCTCATGGACGAGCCATTCCACTTCGACCCCGAGGGTGCGGGGTGGGCCGGTCTTGAAGCAGATGCCCCTGACCAGGGCCTCCACCTCTGCTTCGGTGACTGCGGTGCGGGGCTGCTCCGTACAGTCACTCACCGAATCTGACATGTCGGGATCCTCCTGAGAGTCCACGATGCCGACCGGCCCGGATCTTGTGGGCGGGCCGGCACACTCGTCCCACCCAAGACCCTCGCGTCGCTTCGCACAAGAGTGCGTACCGCCACGTTCCGGGTCGGTAATCTCCGCTCTCCGGGCGTTCGCGAGGACTTTCCCGGTCGTTCTCGGTCGGCTGTGGGGCCCGGGAAACTCTGTTGCACCGCACGACCAGCATCGCTCACGATGCCTGGGTGAGCACGACGGGGGAGATCACCACGGGGGAGATCGCGAGCAGCCGACGCGGTCGCACGGTCATGGCGCGCACGGGGGTGGCGCCATGAGCGCGCGTCTGCGCGCCATCGCGCAGCAGACGGAACAGATCGTGGCGGCGGGGACGTACCGCGCGCCGGACGGCCGCGAGGTGTCCGTCGCGGCGGCGCTCGACGCCGCGCGGGACGGCACCCGGATGCACGGGCCGGACCCGGTGCCGGTGCCGCGGATCTCCGCAGTGGAGACGTCCTTCGAGGTCACGGGCGAGAGCAGCCTGGAGGCCGCCCGTCGGATCTCCGGCCCGGTGGCCGTTTTGAACTTCGCCTCGGCCCGCAACCCCGGCGGCGGCTACCTGAACGGCGCCCAGGCCCAGGAAGAGGCCCTGTGCCGCGCCTCGGCGCTGTACAGCTGTCTGCTCGGGGCCCGTGAGTTCTACGACCACCACCGCGCCCACCGCGACCCGTTCTACACGCACCGTGTCATCCACTCACCTGGCGTGCCCGTCTTCCGCGACGACCGCGGCCGCCTCCTGGACGAGCCGTACACCACCGGCTTCCTGACCGCCGCCGCGCCGAACGCGGGCGTCGTACGGCGTACGGCCCCGGATCGCACGGCCGAGTTGCCGCACGCGCTCGCGACACGGGCCGAGCGCGTGCTGGAGACCGCCGCGGCGCACGGGTACCGGCGACTGGTGCTGGGTGCGTGGGGCTGCGGGGTGTTCCAGAACGACCCGGCGCAGGTGGCGGGGGCGTTCCGGGCGCTGCTCGGTCCCGGCGGACGGTTCGCCGCCGCCTTCGAGCACGTGGTGTTCGGGATCCTGGACCGCACGCCGGACAGCCCGGTTCGAGCCGCGTTCGTACGGGCGTTCCCGAGCGTCAGGTCCAGCCGTAGCGCTCGTGCAGCCGGTGCCTCACCAGGTTGAACCGCCCGCGGTCCAGCGCGCACGCCTCCCGGCGCATGCCCTCCTCGTGCAGCCGGAGGATGCGGTCGACGTCCACCCAGGAGTCGCGCCCCGACCGGTCCCACGGTCCGCCGCCGATGGCCACCCACTCGCGGTCCCCGTCGTGCCGCTTGCTCGACAACTGCACGGCGAGGAAGGTACCGGCGGCATCCCGGGCCACCACGAGCACCGGGCGGTCCTTGCCCCGCCCGTCGTTCTCCTCGAAGGGCACCCAGGTCCAGACGATCTCCCCGGGGTCGGGGTCGCCGTCGTGCGCGGGGGAGTACTCGGTGCGGACCTTGCCGACCGCGCGCGGGTCGGCTTCGGCGGTGGCGGTGGGGCCGTAGCGGCCCGGGACATTCTCGTCGGTAAACGTGCTCACGGGGGCACCCTAAGGGCTGCCCCCGTGAGTCAGGCGTGAAGGGTCTGCTCCGCGTGGAGAATCACGTCTCGTGAAGGGTCACGTCTCGTGAAGGGTCACTTGTCGTCCATCGGCACCTTCTGGGCGAGCCCGTTGAGCGGCGAAGCCTCCTTCGACGCCTGCCCGTTCTGGTTCATCGACGCCAGCAGCTGACGCGCCAGCCCCAGCCCCGTACCGCCCATGGTGAGCGCCTTGGCGAACATGTCCGCCATGCCGTCGGCCCCGTTGAGCAGCACCATGTTGTCGACGTTGCCGAAGGCGGACGCACCGGCCCTGACGATCTCCGGCCAGTTCTCGGCGAGTTGCTGGGCGACGACGGCCTCCTGGTTCTCGGCGAGGGCGGCGGCACGGGCCTTGATGGCTTCCGCCTCCGCGAGGCCCTGCGCCTTGGTCGCCTCGGCCTCCGCCAGACCTCTGGCCTGGGCCGCGGCCGCTTCGGCCTCACCGGTGGCCCGGGTGGCGGCCGCCGTGGCCGCACCGCGCGTCTTGGTCGCCTCGGCCTCGGCGCCCGCGGCCGTCTTGACCCGGGTCGCCTCGGCCGCGGCAGCCAGCTCCGTCTCCTTCGCCTTGGCCTGCGCCGCCGAGATCCGCGCGTCGCGCTCGGCCTCGGCCAGCGTGCGCTTCTCATACGCCTGCGCGTCGGCGGGCTTGCGGACATCGGCCTGGAGCTGCTGCTCGCGCCGGTGCGCCTCCAGCTCGGCGACCCGCGTCTCCTGGACGACGACCTCCTGCCGGGCGGCCGCGTCGGCGAGCGGACCGGCCTGCCGGGCCTTGGCGCCCGCCTTGTCGCGCTCGGCCTGGTAGCCGGCCTGGAGGATCTCGCTGTCCCGGGTCGCCTCGGCCATCCGCGCGAACGACTGCTGCTCCGCCTCCGTGGCCAGCCGGTTCGCCTCGGCCTGCGCGATGCGCGCGTCCCGCTGGACGGCCGCCGCGTGCGGCATGGCGAGATTCCGGATGTAGCCGGTCGGGTCCTCGATCTCGTGGATCTGCAACGAGTCGACGATGAGCCCCAGCTTCTCCATCTCCGTACCGCACGCCGCACGCGTCTGCCCGGTGAGCTTCTCGCGGTCGCGGATCATGTCCTCGACCGTCAACCCGCCGACGATGGACCGCAGATGACCGGCGAAGACGTTGTGCACCCGCTCCGACATCAGCTTCTGCTGGTCCAGGAAGCGGCGGGCCGCGTTCGCGATCGACACGAAGTCGTCGCCGACCTTGAAGATGACCACGCCGCGCACCTTCAGCGGAATGCCCTGATGGGTCACGCAATCCACGTGCAGCTCGGTCTCGTTCAGGTCGAGCGACAGCTTGCGCACCGCCTGCACACCGGGCAGCACCAGCGTGCCGCGCCCGGTGACGATACGGAAGCCCATGCCCTCCTCGATGCCTTCCGTACGGTGCTTGGAGCCGGAGATGATGAGCGCCTCGTTCGGCTCCGCGACCCGCCACATCATCTTGAACACACCGATCAGAACGAGGACGGCGGCAACTGCCGCCCCCGCAACGACGCCGACAACCATCGGCATACGCCCCCTTTGCATGGTGCCCTTTCGGCACCGAACGAAGGGAGTGTGCGCCTGCGCGGGGCCCGGGTACAGGCGCTGACGGATCCTTGTCGAAACCTTGACGCAGACGGCCCTCACCTGCGCCTGCGCGGGCTCAACTGTCGTATGCGGCCTGGACGTAGACGGTTCTCGGCGGCAGATACTCCACCACCATCACCACCGTGCCCCGGTCGATGCGGTCCGTGCCGGTCGCGGGATAGGCGAGGAAGTGCTCGGCGCCGCCGCGCACCCGAACGATCACCTCGCCGACGAGTCCCGGCCCGACCGTCCCCGTGACCCGCCCCATGAGCCCGACCATCGACGCGTCGTTCATGGCCACAGGGTAGGGCCTGCGCGCAGAGTTGGCGTGGGCTTGCGCCCGAGGGCTGGTGTGCCTCAGCCGACCGCGACGGGTTCTTCCTCGCCCTGCTGCGGCGGCCACAGCTCGTGCCAGCGCAGCTCCGCCTCCAACTGCGCGGCCAGCGAGATCAGCAGGGGCTCACTGTTCGCCGGCCCCAGCAACTGGGCACCGACGGGCAGCCCACCCACGAACCCGGCCGGGACGTTGATGCCCGGCCAGCCCAGCACGTTCCACGGCCAGGCGTAGGGGCAGGCGGCGATCATCGCCCGGTCGGTGGCGAATCCGCCGAGCTCGAGCATCGCGCCGATCCGGGGCGGGGGAGCGGCCGTGGTGGGGGCCAGGATCACGTCGTACGACTCGTAGAACGTGCCGATACGACGGTGCAGAACCGCCTCCGCGCGCCTGGCCGCCCGCAGCGGTGCCCCGCCGAGCAGCCGGCCCAGCCGGGCGGCGCCCCGGGTGCGCGGGTCGAGGAGTGCGGGGAACGGCGTCGCACTCACCCACTCGGCGATACCGACCGTCGCGCGGGGAACGAAGGTCAGTCCGATCTGGCCGTACGGCGGATCCGCCTCCTCCACAGTGTGCCCCAACGCGCTGAGTTTCTCCGCGAGTTGGACGACCCTGGCCCGCACCTGAGGCTGCAGGCGGGCGGGCACGGCGGTGAACGGAGGCTTGAGGGAGAGCGCGACGCGCAGCCGGCCGGGTTCGCGGCCCACGGCCTCGGAGGCGTTGATCGCCGGTGGGCGGTGCGGGTCGAGGTCGTGGTTGCCGGCGGCCGCGTCCAGCAGGAGGGCCGCGTCGGCCACCGTACGGGCGAGGGTGCCGTTGACGGTGATGCCCTGGAACGACTCGCCGCGCGGCCAGGTGGAGATGCGGCCGCGCTGTGGCTTGATGCCGATCAGATGGGTCCAGGACGCGGGGATCCGTACCGAGCCGGCGCCGTCCGAGCCGAGCGCGGCGGGCACCAGACCGGCGGCGACGGCGGCCGCGGAACCGCCGGACGAGCCGCCCGGCGTGTGCTCCGGGTGCCATGGATTGCGGGTCGCGCCGAAGGCGGGTCCCTCGGTGAACGGCCACTGCCCCAGCTCGCAGGTGTTGGTCTTGCCGACGATCACGGCACCGGCCGCGCGCAGCCGCCGTACCGCCTCGCCGTCCTCGGCGACCGGCGGGAACTCCCCGCCGCAGCCGAACGCGGTCGGCTCGCCCGCCACGTCCATGTCGTCCTTCACCGCGACCGGCACACCGAGCAGCGGCCGGCGCACTCCGGCGGCCAGCTCCTCGTCCGCGGCCTCGGCCTCCGCGAGCGCGGCCTCCGCCCTGACCACCCGGAACGCGTTGACGGATCCCTGGGTCGCCTCGATCCGCGCCAGCGCCTGAGCGACGAGCGCCCGCGAAGTCACCTCCCCGTCAGCCAGCGCGCGGGCGGACTCGGCGAGGCCTACGGCACGGTCGGGCGTCATACGGGTCACCTCCGGGACGACGTCGTCTACCGAACGGTAACGTCCGCGGGCCGGTGGTGGAACGCTCTCGCCGGGCGCGGCACCAAGGTTCTTCACAGGTTTCTCCTGGGCCTCGCTTCCTCATGCGCAAACCATTGACGCGCCGGTACCTCACCTCTACCTTCTGATCGAATTTCCGAACTGCGTTCGAAACTCCGAACATAGGTTGAACGCAGGCCGACTGCAGGCATTCGGAATGGTCCCTTGAACCGTTAGGGAGAGCCGCACGTGACCAGACGTCCCCACACCCCGTCCCGCCGCAGCCTGCTGCGCGCGATGGCCGTCCTGCCCGCCTCGGCGCTGATCCTGGGCGAGGCCCCCGGCCTGCTCGGCACGGCACTGGCGGCCGCACCGCCCAGCGGCTCGGCCACTCGCTACACGATCGTGCCGTTCCTGAACAGCAACGACGGGACCGTGAACGTCTATCAGTCGGACGACGCCACCGACTTCCGGCTGGCCAAGGCCTCCGCCTACACGCCGCCGAGCAACCGCATCCGCGACGCGAGCATCTTCAAGCACACCAACGGTTACTACTACATCACCTACACGACCCACACCTGGCAGGACACCAGCACCACCATCGGCTTCGCGCGCAGCACCGACCGGGTCAACTGGACGTTCCTGTACGACTACACGGTCCCGATCACCAACCTCTCCCGGGCCTGGGCGCCGGAGTGGTTCGTCGACAGCGACGGCAGCGTGAACGTCATTGTGTCCTGCTCGACCACCAACGACGAGTGGATCTTCACGCCGTATCTGCTGAAGGCCACGAACTCCGCGCTGACGGCGTGGAGTTCACCGGTGGCGCTGTCCGGCATCGGCGCGAACCACATCGACACCTTCATCGTGAAGATCGGCTCCACCTACCACGCCTTCACGAAGAACGAGACGACGAAGTACATCGAGTACGCCACGGCGTCGAACCTCACCGGCCCCTACACGATCTCCCGCACCGGCAACTGGGCGGGCTGGGGCAGCTACCGCGAGGGCCCCGCGCTGGTCCAGCTCGACAACGGCGGCTGGCGGCTCTTCTTCGACGGCTACGGCGACGGCACGTACTACTACAGCGACAGCTACGACGCCTTCGCCACCTGGTCCGCCCCCGCCGCCCTGCCCGCGGTCTCGGGAACGGCCCGCCACTTCACGGTCATCAAGGAGACCGTCTCGGGCGGCCCGACCCTGGCGAAGAACGTCACCCGCTCCTTCCAGTCGGCCAACTACTCCACCCGCTACTGGCAGGTGCAGTCCTCCCTGCTCAACCTGCCGGTGGTCAGCAGCACCAGCGCCACCGCCGAGAAGCAGGCCTCGACGTTCACGGTCGTGCCCGGCCTCGCCGACGCGAACGGCTACTCCTTCCGCGACTCGTCCGGCAGGTATCTGCGCCACTGGGACTTCCGGGCCCGTTTCGACGCCAACGACGGGACGTCGACGTTCGCCAAGGACGCCACGTTCGTCGCCCGCACGGGCACGTCGAGCGGCTCGATCCGCTTCGAGTCGTACAACTACCCCGGTTACTACCTGCGGCACTACAGCTACCAGCTGCGGGTGGAACGGTCGGACGGAACGGACCTGTTCCGGCAGGACAGTTCGTTCGTGCCGGTGACGGCCTGGGCCTGACCTGCACACCTGCTGACCTGGGCAATCGTGCTGGTGGTTGCGGAGCACTCCCTCCAGTTCCAGGGATTCCCCAGGAGTTCCCGGTCGAGTGTGCACTAGTTGTGAAAGGAACGAGGCGTGAGCCATGTTGTCCGTCGTCGAACCGTGCTCGCCGCAACGGCCGGCGCCATGTCGCTAGGGGCCGCTGCCATGGCAGGAGGAACGAGTGCGGCGGCCGAAGCGTCCGCCCGTCCGCAGCGTGGTCCGGTGTGGGGACTCACCGTGGAACACCGCACAGACCCCCTCGGCGTGGACGCCGACCGGCCGCGCTTCGGCTGGCGCATGCGGTCCGCGGTGCGCGGGCGGAGCCAGGGGGCGTACCAGATCCTGGTGGCGAGCTCACCGGACAGGCTGACCTCCGGTCGCGCGGACGTCTGGAACAGCGGCCGCGTGCGCTCCGCCGACTCCGTGGCTGTCCCCTACGCGGGCCGGGCACTTCGCGCCTCGACCCGCTACCACTGGACCGTCACCGTCTGGGACGCCGAAGGCCGTCCGGTCGGCATGGCGCCCCCCGCCTTCTTCGAGACCGGCCTCATGAGCACCGACGGCGTCGGCGGATGGGAGGGCGCGCAGTGGATCGGTATGAAGGGCAAGACCCCCAACTCGGCCGGGGCACCGATGCTGCGCAAGGAAGCAGCCCTGAAGGACCGGCCCAAGGTCCGCGCGGCGCGGCTGTACGTCTCGGCCCTCGGCGTGTACGAGGCCTACGTCAACGGACAGCATGTGACCGTCGAACAGGACGGCGACACCACGACCGAACTGCTGCCCCCGGGCTCGACGAACTACGACGCGCGCGTCAACTACATGACGTATGACGTCACCGGCCTCGTGACACGCGAGCCGGACATCACCCTCGCGGTCGTCCTGGGCAACGGCTGGTACAACGGCCGTATATCCGAGGGCAGTACGTACTACTCGGAGGACGGCAACGCCCTGGCCGTCAAGGCCAAGCTGCTGATCCGGTATGCCGACGGGACCTCGCAGACGGTCGTCACCGGGCCGGGCGGCGGCTGGAAGGCCACGGACACCGGCCCTTACCGCGCCGACGACATCTACGACGGCCAGACCTACGACGCCCGGATGGAACTGCCGGGCTGGACGGCACGCGGGTTCGACGACTCCGCATGGTCGGACGTGGAGCGAGTCGCCTTCGACGACAAGTACCCGGACGCGCAACTTCTCGCCTACCCGGGCGAGACCGCACGCTTCATGCATCGCTGGGACCGGCGACCGCAGTCGATCACCGTTGCCACCGGGGTGACCGGACAGGACGGCAGCCCCAACGGCAGGGGCCGCATCGTCGTGGACCCCGCCCGGACGGTGACCGATCCCGCGACGGCGGCCTCCGCCTCGGTCACGATCGCCAGCGGCGAGACGGCTGTCTTCGACCTCGGCCAGAACATGGTCGGCGTGGCCCGATACGGCCTACGTGGCCCCGCCGGAGCCAAGGTCGAGTTCAAGTTCGGCGAGATGCTCAACGACGACAGCGCCGGCGCGGACGGCCCCGAGGGCTCCCTCTACCGGGCCAACCTCCGCAGCGCCAAGGCCACCAGCACGTACATCCTCAAGGGCGACCGGCGCGGCGAGACCCACCAGGACTCCCTGACCTTCTACGGCTTCCGCTACGTGTCCGTCACCGCGACGGACACCGTCACGATCATCGGCCTGACCGGGAAGGTCGCCACGTCCGCGATCCGCGAGATCGGCACCGTCACCACCAACGATCCCGACATCAACCAGCTGGCGAGCAACATCCGTTGGGGCCAGCGCGGCAACTACCTCTGGGTGCCGACCGACTGCCCGCAGCGCGACGAGAGGCTCGGCTGGACCGGCGACACCCAGGTCTTCTCCACGACCGGTCTGTACAACGTGGACGCCGGTGTCTTCCTCAGCCACTTCCAGGACACGGTCGTCGACTCCCAGGCCATCTACGGCATGGACAAGGCACAGTTCACCGGGGTGGCCCCCACCGGACGTTTCAACTTCCCGGGCGGCGGCAGCGGCTGGGCGGACGCCGGTGTCATCGTGCCCTGGACCGTGTGGCAGATGACCGGCGACGCGACCATCGTCAAGGACAACTGGTCGGCGATGACCCGGTACCTGGACTGGATCCAGGAGCAGACCGGTGACACCTACGCCGGACAGGGCTCCCTCACCGGCGACTGGCTGGCGCCGCAGAAGACCAGCGCCCAGCTGATGAGCGACGTCTACTACGGCTACAGCACCCGACTGATGGCGCAGATGGCCCGCGCGATCGGCAGGACGGCAGAGGGGGAGAAGTACGACCGGCTCTTCGGACGCATCAAGCAGGCGTTCGTCACCAAGTACCTGAGCACCGAGGGCGGCACGGCCACGGTCAAGTCCAGCCTCGGCGACGCCTCTCCGATCGAACCGGGCTCCGACCCCAACCAGAAGACGGAGGAC
Organism: Streptomyces cyaneus; assembly: GCF_004028635.1. GTDB lineage: Bacteria > Actinomycetota > Actinomycetes > Streptomycetales > Streptomycetaceae > Streptomyces > Streptomyces cyaneus. The sequence goes on from NZ_RQJW01000010.1 coordinate 113,497, forward strand.
AACAGCCAGACGGCACTGCTCTGGGTCCTCAAGCTCGGCTTCTACGAAACGGAGGCCCAACGCCGCATGCTCGTCGGACATCTCGCCGACAACATCGGCAACGACGAGGCCTACAAGGCGGCCCACCCGAACAGCAGCCGGGTCAGGTACGCCGAGAACACGCTCTCCGTCGGCTTCCTCGGCGTCAACGTCCTCGCCCCCGTCCTCACCGACGAGGGCCGCGCCGACCTGGCGTACGAGCTGCTCCACCAGGACCAGCTGCCGTCCTGGCTGTTCTCAGTGAAGAACGGCGCCACCACCGTCTGGGAGCGATGGAACTCCTACTCCAAGGACGACGGGTTCGGGCCGGTCAGCATGAACTCCTTCAACCACTACGCCTACGGCGCCGTCATGGAGTGGATGTACGCCTACATGGCCGGCATCGCACGCGACCCGGACAGCCCCGGCTTCAAGCACTTCCTGCTCCAACCCCACATCGATCCGACGGGAAGGATCACGCGGGTGTCGGGCACGTACGAGTCGCCGTACGGCGAGATCAGAAGCGAATGGGAGACCCACGACGGAGGTCGAAGGCTCGTGTACGACGCTGTGGTGCCGGCCAACAGCGAGGCGACCCTGCGCCTTGCGGCTGCCTCCGCGGACGCGGTACGTGAGGGGCGTACTCCGTTGGCACGGGTGGACGGGGTGCGTTTCCTCGGACACACGGACGGGGTGACCTCGTTCCGGCTGCCGTCCGGCCGGTACCACTTGACCGCCCTACTGTCCCAGGGCTACTCACGTTGACCGTCCGGGACACCGCACCCGCCGGGCCCACCGCAGCGGCGACTGTGGTGGGCCCGGCGCGTGACGCCGGACGTGTCGCCCGTCAGGAGACGGCTTCCAACCCCAGGCGCCGGCACCCACGCGGCCGTGACTTCTTACCGGACTCATCGGCGAACTCGTCACCCGCGGTCCTTCCACCATCCCGAGGTCGGGATCCTCACCCTCGACTTCGACGCCATGGAACTGCCCGCCCAGCCCGGCCTGACCCTCACCGCCTACAGCGCCGCCCCCGGCACCCCCGACCACGACGGCCTGCGCCTCCTCGCCGCCTGGGCCGCCACCGATCACGCCTCACCGACCAGCAGCCCCTCCGCCACCGACCGGCAGAATCGATGAACGCTGCACGGGGGCGCGGGAGCGGCTCATGAAGATGGGCGCGGTGTACGCGGAGCCTGCCGACGTGTGATGCCGTTGCGTAGGGGGCGGTCGAGCGCTGGAAGCAGACCTTCGCCCTCTCTTTGAGCGAGGTCAAGGCCGCCCCGACCCCCGGCCGGCTGGGCCGCGCCCGGGGGAGTAGCCAACGGGTCGTCACCGACCGGCCCCTGCCTACGGCTGTCGGCGCCGTGGGCAGGGACGCGCGTGGTGCAACAGGTGTTGAATCGCATTCCGCCGAGCCACTTGACGGCTTCGGGGTCGTGGTGGTCGAAGATGTGGCTACGGCCCGTGTCGAGGGTGGCGATGCGTGCCATCTCGTCGGCGGTGAGCTGGAATTCGAGCACATCGAGGTTCTCCGCGATGTGTTCGGGGCACCGACAGGGGGACGACGACGATGCCGCGCTGGATCTCAGCCAGCGGAGCGCGACCTGGGCGACGGACTTGCCATGTGCGCGGCCGATCTCGACGAGCACGGGGTTTTCGAAGAAGCCCTGGCCGCCCTCGGCGAGCGGTCCCCAGCACTCGTGCTGGACGCCGTACTCCCGCATCGGCTTCTTGTCGTCGGTGCGCTGGAAGAACACGTGCGTCTCGATCTGGTTGACCGCGGGGACGATCTCGTTGTGGGCGACAAGGCCGGCGAGCCGGTCGGGGTAGAAGTTGCTGACCCCGACCGCCCGCGTGCGGCCTTCGCGGTTGAGCTCCTCCAGGGCTCGCCAGGCCCACATCAGCGATAGTTGTCCATGAGCAGAGCTATTTGGCCCCTCGCTTTTCCGGGTGTGTGATGCGCTCGATCGCGCCGTGCGGTCGATGAGCTTTCCCGAGCTCCGCTCCGGATGAGTGGATCAGCGCAGTCCGGCGAAGAGATCGTTCTCGGGTACGGCCGCGCCGGTGGCGTCCTGGACACGTACGAAGGTCTCGATGCCCATCAACTCGCCGAACCTCTCCTTGCCCATCTTGAGGAAGAAGATGTTCTCGCCCTGACTGGCGTGCGCGGCCAGTGCGTCGAACTTCTGCCCGCTGAACGCGGTGGTGTCCACCCACGTGGTGATCTCGTCGTCGGGGAGGCCGATCTCGGCCAGCGCGGCGGCCTCGGCAGGATCCGGCTCCGGCATGTCCGGATGAAACTCGCGCATGATCTCCCCGAACCGCTGCATCCCCGAGCGGGGCATCGTGGTCCAGTACACCTTCGGTGTCAGCGTGGTCATCTCCAGCGCCGCCATCGTGATGCGGTGGGCCTGGATGTGATCGGGGTGGCCGTAGAAGCCGTTCTCGTCGTAGGTGACGACCACATCAGGTCGGTAGTGCCGCATGAGTTCCGCGAGTCGGGCCGCGCCTTCCTCCACGGGGGTCTGCCAGAAGGATCCGGGGGCGTCGTTGCTCGGCCAGCCCATCATCCCGGAGTCGGCATAGTCGAGCATCTCCAGATCGCTGACTTTCAGGACGCCACAGCTCGCCTCGAGTTCTTGACGGCGCATCAAGGCGACCGCCGCCGGATCGTGCCCGGGATCGCCCGGCTTGACACCCCCCGGTCCGTCACCGCAGCCGCCGTCGGTACACGTCACGAGAACCGTGCGGATGCCTTCCGCCGCGTACCGCGCGAGGACCCCTCCGGTTCCGGTGGCCTCGTCGTCGGGGTGGGCGTGTACTGCCATGAGCGTCAAGGGCCGGTCAGTCATGAAACAGTCCTCCAGCAGAAATACGTCTTGGTCCAAGTAGCGCGGCGGGCGTACCGCGATCCTGGGGCCCGGATCCTGGTGGGGCGGACGACCCTCTGGCCTCCGTGTCCCCCGCCCGTGCGGCGCCGGTCCCTCGATCGATGCAACCGTGCCGACCGGACCGGCTGTTCCCGACGCGGCCGCTTGGCCTTCCAGGCGTCGGCGTTTCAACGCGAACGAGGTACGGGCGCGACCTGCATTGTCCTGTCGCGCTGCGTCTGGCGCGTGGTGGGCTGCTGACCTGCGCGGTTGCCGTGCTTCACGGATGAACTGGACCGATACCAGAACAAGACGCTGGTCGACTCCTGGCTGGAGTAAGCCGCACAGGGAGACCGTGACGGGTGGTTCGGACCGGTCTTCCTGAACGGCTGCCACTACGCGACTGTTCGGCGGGCCAGATGCTGTGGTCGCCGCCGCCGCAACAGGGCGGCGGCCGTTCGATGCCCGCACTGTCGCGCCCCGGTAGATGCAGAGTGCCGGTTGCTGGCGTCGGGTCCCCGAACCAATCCGTGGTTCCAGGAAGCAACGGATCGACGCATCGAGCCCGGAGACGTCGTCTCGTTCGACACGGGGACCTTGTCGGCCCCGCCGGCTACCTCGCGGACCTCTCGCGCGCTTACATCGCGGGGGACGCAAAGCCCACCGTGCAACAGCGGCGGCTCTACGACGATGCACGTCAGTTCCTCAACGAGATCATGAGCGAGCTACGACCAGGGGCGGCCTTCGATGAGCTGGGTGAACGCCGTCGGGGTCGAGGACGAGGATGAAGGGATCAAGCTCGAAGAACAGGTCCTCGTCACCGACCAAGGAATCGAACTGCTGAGCCACGCCCCACACGATCCACGACTTGCCGAATGATCAGTCACGGGGGAGCGGTCTACGGAGGGTGTCCGACTGCCCGTGCCGTCGGCCGCATTGCGTCCAGTGCGTCATGAGCGCATGGCTGCGTCCCGCAGCCGGATTGCCCTATCCGTTTTCAGTGGGTACTGTGGCCACGAGGGAACCGGAGCGGCCTATCCGAATTCCTTAAACGGAAAGCCATATCCGGGTGGGGCCATTGCATGGAATGCGTGGAGGCCTCCGGTGCCGGTGCCGGCGCCGTCGGCAGTGCCGCTCTGACCTCGCCGCACACCGTTCCCTATGAGGTTTTGCGAAAGGACTTTCCATGGCCGGCATCGCCATCGTTGGAGCGGGCCCCCAGCTGGGCCTGGCCATCGCCCGCACCTTCGGCACCCACGGCTTCGACGTCGCCCTGATCTCCCGTAACCGCACCAAGCTCTACGATCTCGTCGGCCGGCTCGGCGCCGAGGGCATCACCGCCGCCGCGTTCCCCGCGGACGTACTCGATCGCGACGCGCTCGCTCAGGCGCTCAAGAACGCCGCCACGCATTTCGGTGGGATCGACGTCCTGGAGTACTCGCCGGCCGGGGCATTCGGTTCCGTCAGCCTGACCACCCCGGCCGAGACCGACCCGTCCCATGTGCAGCAGGAGATGGAGTTCCAGCTGTACGGTGCCATCGCCGCCACCAAGGCGGTGCTGCCCGCGATGCGTGAGGCCGGCGCGGGCACCCTGCTCTACACCACGGGCCCCGGTTCAGTCGTCCACGTCCCGAACGCCGCCAACGTCAGCAGCGCCGCGGCGGCACTGCGCAACTGGGTGATCAATCTGCACAAGGAACTGGCCGGGGCCGGTATCCAGGCGGCCCACGTCGCCCTCGACGTGACGATCGGCGCCTCTACGTTCTACGGACAGCCGAAGGCTACAGCCGATCAAATCTCCCCTCTCTACTGGGAGTTGCACACAACCGACCGCGACAAGGCCGAGCGCATCTTCAAGGGCTGACGCCACACCGACTGCCCTGGCCTGCCCTACTCACGAGGAGCAGAGCGTCATGACATCGAATGCCGATCGGCTGTGCAACGACCCGGCATCGTCCAACCCCTGCGCGGCATACGCCGTCGACCCGCTCCGCGACCAGGACATCGACTATGAGACGGCCGACGAAACCGGACCCGTGCGATGCCCCCGGTCGCGAGGCGGGGACTCGTAAGCAGGTCGACGATGGCATCACGCGCGCCTTCGCACTGCTCGGAAAGCGCTGGACCGGCCCGATCGTCTCCGTGCTGATCGGAGGACCGGCGTACTTCGGCGATCTGTGCCGGGCGATTCCCGGGATCAGCGAGCGCATGCTGTCCGACCGCCTCGCCGAGCTCGGCGCCGCGGAACTCGTATTGCGCGAGGTGCACGGTGGTCCGCCGCTGCGGGTCTCCTACCGACTGACGGAGACGGGCGCGGCACTGGAACCCGCGCTCAAGGAGCTTGCGTGGTGGGCGAGAGCACACTTGAAGTCCTGATGATCTTGTAGGTGTGCAGGTCAAGGACGTGCGGCAGGCGGGTCAGCTCAGGTGAGGAGTTTCGCGAGCAGGGCCATCTCGGTGGGCGGGTCGATCACCGGCTGGATGAGGAGTTCGTCGACGCCGGCCTGATCCCGGGTGGTGATGCGGGCGAGGAGGTCGTCGCGGTGGACGAGCGGGCAACGCCGTCGGCAGCATCTCCGGCGGCTGCGTCGAGGGCGCGGTGTACGAACTGTGCCTGCAGGTGCTGCATGACCAGGGCCCTCCCCAGCGCGCCTGGTTCGGCTATTCCGACGATGACGCCTTCGCCGTCGGCCTGACCTGCGGCGGCGAACTCGACGTCCTCGTCCAGCGCGTCGACCCCGCAACGCAGCCCCACCTCGCCACGGCCTTCGCCGAGGTCGCTCATGGTCGGCCCGCTGCCGTGGCACACGTCGTCGACGGCCCCGACGCACTGCTCGGCGCCACCTTGAGTGTGCTCGGCGACGGCCGTGTCGCCGGCGGGACGCTGGACGAGGGACCGACAGGCCGGACCGTGGCAGATCGGGCCACAGCGCAGCTACGGGCTGGACGCACCGCGCTTGCCTCGCTCGGCGGGGACGCGGACACCTGCCCCGACCGGCTCTCCGTCCTCGTCCACGTGGCCGCCACCCGACCCCGCATGCTGATCTTCGGCGCGGTCGACTTCGCCGCCGCCCTCAGCCAGGCCGGCCAATTCCTGGGCTACCGGGTCACCGTGTGCGACGCCCGCCCCGTCTTCGCCACCACGGCACGCTTCCCGCCCGCCGACGAGATCGTGGTCGACTGGCCGCACCGCTACCTCGAACGTGCCGAGGTGGACAGCCGCACCGCCGTGTGCGTCCTGACCCACGACGCCAAGTTCGACATCCCCCTGCTGCAGCTGGCGCTCGACCTGCCGGTCGGTTACGTCGGCGCGATGGGCTCCCGCCGCACCCACGCCGAACGCCTCCGCCTCCTGCACGAGGCCGGCGTCACGCAAGACCAGTTGGCCCGGCTGCGCTCCCCGATCGGCCTCGACCTCGGCGCGCGTACCCCCGAGGAGACGGCGATCTCCATCGCTGCGGAGATCATCGCCAACTCCGCCCGGGCGAGTGGTCTGCCACTTTCCCAGCGCACCGGACCGATTCACGAACCGACTGCTCATGGGCTCGGTGCCGTTTACACGGACGACCCCGGCTCACCATCCGAAGAGAGCCTGCGCCCGGTCACCTGGGCGACGCGCCCGGTCCCGGCGTGATCGGCCCGTACGCTCTCGGGGAGTTCACCGGACCCATCACCACGCAGACAGACGGGAGATGACTGACATGGCACTCATTCTGGTGACCGGAGCGTCGAGCGGCCTCGGGCGCAACACGGCGAACGCGTTGGCAGACGACGGGCACGACGTGGTCATCCACGTCCGCAACCCGGCCCGACTCGCCGACGGCGACGAAACAGCCCGGTGGAAAGGCGTCGTCACCGGGGACCTCGGCGAGATCGACGAGATCCGCAGTGTTGCCCGGCAGGCCGCAGAGTTCGGCCGCTACGACGCGGTCATCCACAACGCCGGCACCATGCACTCCCCGGAAGCGATTACCGTCAACGTGGTCGCGCCGTACATGCTGACAGCCCTGATGGACAAGCCGGCCAGGCTCATCTACCTCAGCAGCTCCATGCACCGCACCGGCTCCACTGACCTGCGGCGTATGGCCGACGGCACCGCCTCCTACGACGACAGCAAACTGTGGATCACCACTCTCGCGTTCGCCCTCGCGTCCCGCTGGAAAGGGACCTCAAGTCATGCGGTCGACCCGGGGTGGGTGCCCACACGGATGGGCGGTGCCGGTGCACCGGACGACCTGACCGCCGGGCACCAGACACAGGTGTGGCTCGCCACCCACGACGACGTGACCCCGAGCACCGGCGGCTACTGGTATCACCAGCGGACGCAGACACCACATCCTGCCGCGCAGGACGAAGAGTTCCAGGCTCGCCTCATCCAAGCCCTGGAGAGCCACACAGGCGTCCCGCTCGACTGACGCGACCTCCCTGTTGTGACGGCGATGGCCGGCCCTCCGCGCACGCGACCGCGGCTACCTGCCAGAGCACATCCCTCAGTGGGCTGCCGGACGACTGGTTTCGTCTCGCAGTCCATGACACCTCATCAAAGGCGAGGGGACGCAGCATCACCTACCGACGCTTCGTCGCCGTCCAACTGGTGCAGATCGCCAGCGGCCTTCAATTTGAGGAGGCCGCACGCTTCCTTGGTACGGGTCGGCAGACACATCGCTCAGATCGAATCGCCGGTGAACTACCGCGCACGCCGCATGTGCTACTCGGACTGGACCCTCAGTCCTGAAAAGTGGCTCACCGGAAGCGAGTGGCGACTCGCGCCCAGTGTCTTGATCCGCTTCCCGTCCATCAGCCCCCTCGACATGGGTGACAGCCAACCGGAAGAGGCGGAGCCACGGCTCTCAAGTCCGTCTTGCGGAGCCGCCGGGGGCGCTGGGCAGGTACGGAGAGCCTTGCTCCGCGAGAGACACGGTTCGAGGCCCTCTGCTGGCGGCTGCTACACCTTCACCACCAGCGGGGCTCCGGGCTTTTCCGAACACAATTGCAAGCCGCCGGGGTTGCAGACGCGGAGGGGGCCGGGCTGGTCGAGGGTGGGACTGTTGACTCTTCGGACGGTATGGAGTCGTCCCGGCGATCTTGGAAGACCTCCTTGAACATCGGCATGACTGTTGCAGCCAGGGAGATGCCGTTGGCCGCCTGCACCATCTGCAGCAGGTCGGCGGCAACGTCGAGGTCCCCGGTGGTCAGTTTCTCTCCGTCGCGCATGCGGACCAGAGCGCCCCTGAATGCCTCGGCGAGATGTGCGGCGCGGGGGTCGAGGGACAGCGGATCGATGTGGGACGGGTCGTTGGTCGCGGTCATGAGCGGTCCTCTCCTGGAGAGTTGGGTGGGGCGTCGCTGTTGGCGGACATCAGATGGCGGGCGTGCGGCTGGATTAGGAACGTGGGTGAATCCGACGGTTCTTGGTCTTCACGGTGTGCTCGGTTCCGCTGGCAGACCGAGTTCCTTGCGGATGGCGGGGGCGACTTCGGTGGCGAGGAGTTCGAATGGACCTCCTGGGGGCTGCCGGCCACCAGCGCCCCGAACTTGCCGGATACGGCGTCGAAGTCGTTGCGTGAGACGTGCCAGCCGCGTCCGGTGGGCGGCTTGGGGCGCAGGTATTCGCGGTAGTAGGGGAAGAGATCGTCGCGTGCACCCTGGGCAGGTCTTGCCGATGTAGAAGTGGGTGGAGACGGCGAGTCGGAGCTGCTCGGCCCGATGGCCCGCGCCGGTGCCGATGGCGCGGTAGTGCTCTACGGACGTCGCCGCGCGGCGGATGTCCCCGCCGATGAGACCGAGCGTCATGGGCAGGCCGAGGTACCCGGCGCGTTCCACACTGGCGGTGGTGCCGCCCACACCGAGCCACAGCGGCAGTTGGGACTGTTGGGGGCGGGGTGGGACGGGCAGGCCTTCCAGGGCCGGGCGGAAGCGCCCCGACCAGGTGACGTGTTCAGGGTTCTCGCGGATGGCGAGCAGCAGGCGCAGCTTCTCCGTGAACACGTCGTCGTAGTCGGCCAGTTCGATCCCGAACAGGCGGAACGCCTCGGTGAAGGCGCTGCGCCCGGCGATGATCTCGGCACGGCCGTCGCTGAGCAGGTCGAGGGAGGCGAAGTCCTGGTGGAGGCGCACCGGGTCGGCGGTGGAGAGCACGGAGACGGCACTGGCCAGGCGGATGCGGCTGGTGGCCTGTGCGATGGCGGCCAACGGCACGGCGGGGTTGACGACTGCGAAGTCTGGGCTGTGGTGTTCGCCGAGGCCGAAGACGTCCAGGCCTGCCTGGTCGGCGGCGATGGCGTAGGAGACGATCTCGCGGGTGCGGCGCCCGGGGTCGTGCAGGGTTCCCGTGGCCGGGTCGGTTTGCAGGTCGGACAGGGACAGGATGCCGAGTTCCACGGTCATCTCCTGGGCTCGGACGGCCGGTTGGGGCTGGGAGGAGGCGACCCGTGCTGTTGTAGTGCGGTGGGTCGCCGTGGCAAAGGAGGAGCTGGATCAGAAGGCGTGGGGTCCGAACCGGCCCCACATCACGACGGCCGCGAGGAGGAGCAGCACCGCTGTCACCGCGACGCCCGCAGCCTCCTTGCGGCGGGCGTGGAAGCCCATGGCCAGGGCCATGAGCACCGCGAGGCCAGTGGCGGCCAACGGGGTGAGGATGGTGGCGACGTCCAGGGCGGGCGGCAGGACCAGACCGACGGCAGCGACGGACTCGGCTATACCGATCAGGCGCACCAACCCTGGGGGAAGGTGCTGCTCACCGGGCTTGGCGAGCTTGACGACACCAGAGGCCGCGAAGGCCGCGGCCAGGACGCCCTGGACGATCCACAGGAACACGTTCATTCGGAGCGGAAACCCTCTTCAAGTTCTGCCGCGGTGCTGGCACGGCACGGCGCGATCGGGGTTCGACGAGGGAGCTGGTGCGGTGTCAGAGCTTGAAGACGAATTCGGCCTGGTCGCGCTTGGTGGTGTGGAGATCCCAGTAGACGGGCGCGATCTCCTCGGGCTGGGCCACCGGGAACTGGGGCAGGAAGGCAGTGCCGATCGCCACGTCGATGGCGACGTGGGCAGCCTGGATACCGGTGCCGTCCAGCTCCTTGTGCCGGTTGACCGCCCAGTTGCGCAGCGCCGCCGCAGCGGCGTTGATGTTGGCGATCGGCGGCTCGGGATTGATGGAGCCGGCGCCGGTCGTGTAGAGCAGGGTGCCCGCGCCGGCCTCGCGCATCGCAGGCAGGACCGCCTGGGTGGCGGCGATGGCCCCGTACAGATGGAACTCGATCTCGCGCTGCATGTGCGCGGGTTCGCTCTCGGCCGGGGGCGGTCATCACGACGGTGCCGACCGCGCCGACCGGGGAGTACTCGAGGACGTCGATCCCGCCGAAGCGTGTGGCGGCGTCCTTGAGTGCCTGGGTGAGCGCGTCGCGGTCGAGTACGTCCGCGGGGAACGCGGCGGCGGTGATGCCCTCGGCGCCGAGCTTGCCGACGAGGTCGTCGACCTTGTCGCGGTTGCGGGAGATCAGGGCGACGTCGAAGCCCTGGGAGCCGAAGGTGCGGGCGATGGCCAGGCCCAGCTGGGGGCCGGCTCCGGCGATAGCGATGCTGGTCACAGCAAGTCCTTTCGGGGGACGTGGTGGAGCAACGTTGCGTGAGGGTTGAGAGGGGCCTTGTCGGTGGTGCCCGTACCGAGCTGCTTCGGCGGCTTTCCCCCACGGCCACAGAGACTGGAGTCGCCTATCCGTTTCTAGATTCGGATAGCGCTCTCCGGTTCACCGGGGCCAGCGTAGCACTAAAAGTGGATAGGCCAATCCGATTGCTAGACTCGGGCGTATGACCCCTGGCGCCCAGCACCCGAACGAGCCTGCCGCCCAGCCTCTGCGTAGTGACGCCGAGCGCAACCGTGAGCGGATCATCGCTGCTGCGCGGACCGTGTTCGCGCGAGACGGCCTGAGTGCCTCCATGGCCTCCGTGTCCCGCGAGGCGGGCGTGGGGATCGCCACCATGTTCCGCCGCTTCCCGACGAAGGCAGAACTGGTCGACGCCGTCTTCGCCGACCGCATGGGCGCCTACGCCGACGCGGTCGCCACCGCCCTGGACGACCCCGACCCCTGGAACGGTTTCGTCGGATACATCGAGACCGCCTGCGCGATGCAGGCCGTCGACAGCGGTTTCGCCGACGTGTTGACCATGGTCTTCCCCACAGCCAAGACCTTGGAAGAACGCCGCAACCAGGCGTACGAGGGCATGGTGCAGCTCATCGGCCGCGCCAAGGCCACCGGCCGCTTGCGTGAGGACTTCGACGCCTCGGACCTGGTACTGCTGCACATGGCCAACGCCGGTGTCGTGAACGCCACCGGCGACGCCGCGCCTGACGCCTGGCGCCGTGTCGTCGCTCTGCTGATCCAGTCCCTCGAGGCCCCGGCCCGCGGCGTGCTGCCCGACCCGGCCGGGCACGAGGCCCTCTACAAGGCCATGCTGCGTGCCGGCCAGGCAGGCTCCACCGCACCGGCGCCGGGTAAGAGCGGCTGACCCCAGGACCCGATAACCGTGCCGCGCCTCGGCGCGACGGCAGTTCGTGGGGGAAGGGCGCCCAAGCGAGGGGCCTGGTTGCTGGTGGCGCAGGTCAAGGGCGAGGTGCTGGGTGAGGCGCCGGATCGGCGTCGGGTGGGACCATCCGTCGCACCATGTCTGCCCAGGTGGCTCGGAGGCGGGCGACGGGGACGCCTAGGTCGTGGCGCAGATGGTCCACAACGTCCATATTCACGCGCAGGAGCGTTGACACATGGTGGTGGTAGGCCCCGCGGTTTCGGAGATGTACCGGCGTTCGCGGGGAAGTTGGCGTGCCAACGCGGAGCCCAGGTCCGTGTCACTCGCGACGCGCTCCATCAGTGCACAGCCGAACGCCGTGAGCCGTTCTCTCGCCGGCGCCCCGGGGCCGTGGGGAGGCGGACCAGACGTGCACGCCACCTGGAAGTCGGCCTCGGCCTCGGCGAAGAGAGTCACAAGTAGGCCGCCCCGGTCGCCGAACCGGCGGAAAAGGGTGGCCTTTCCCACACCGGCTTCCTTCGCAGTCGGGCGCGGTTGTGGGCGGCATCGGCACGCTCGGGGAAGGGAGTGGAGTCGTCCTGATCGCCCATCAGTCCTTGCCTGTCACCGGTACGTACACGTTTCCGTCCTCGATCCGGACTGCCCCGCCGGGCGGCCGGGCGGCCTCGCGGGCCAGTTCCGGGCGCGACCAGCGTGAGAGCGGTACTTCACTCTCGGCAGGCAGTCGGCAGACCAACGCCTTGACCTCGGCGGTCTGCAGCGGTGTGAACGAGGCGGGACGGCCACAGCGTTGACGGTCTTTGAGCCCGGGCAGGCCCGCCTGGGCGAACCGGTCACGTCGGCGGGGCACGGTGTCCAAATGCAGCCCCGTCTGCCGGGCGATGAATGCGTTGGAGCGTCCACGCGCGGCGTGCAGCACCACCTGTGCACGCACCCGCACCCGCACCCGCACCCGCAGCCGGTGCTCGGTCCTGTGGCCGTAGGCCATCTTCTTCAACCGCACGCGTTCGGCGGCACTCGGGGCTATCGGACAGGGGGTAGCGGACGGGCACGGCGGGCGAACCGATCGGCCGAAGTGGATCACTGGTGCCCCGCAGCCTGACCGGTGCACGAGGCCACTTGGACAGGGAAAACGCAACTTCGACAGGGCCCGCAGAGGCAGCTACCTTCACCTGGTCTTCGGCGATCGCCCACGGCCGTACAGGAGTTCCTTCAGGCTGAGCCACCCGCGACGGGTGAGTTGGTCACGCCCCACGGATCCTCGCCCCCATGCCCAAGCCACCGAACCGGGTCCACACCAGACACCCCCAACCAGGGAGAGACGCATGCCCCATCTTGCGCTGTACACATTCGGCGTCCTGAAGTCACCTCTCGCCGATCCCGCGCCTCTCATGCGCGAGTTCTACGACAGGGGTGAGGCCGTCTACCGGAAGATCGGCCAGCACCCCGGATACCTCGCGCGTGCTGAAGCGGCAGACGGTCACCGGGGCGTGCTCTTCGAGGCGGACTGGGGTGCATGGGGAGAGTTCGCCGTACCGACCTGGTACGGCAAGGGCCGTACCGTGGAAACCACCGCCCTGGCCGCGACCCTCTCACTCTGGACCGACCTGCGCCCCGCCTTCGACGCCGTCTACACCGGTCTGCACCGTGAGGCGCTGAACAGGCGTTACGACTGGTTCGAGAGGACAGGGCACGCGAATTACGTGTGCTGGTGGGTCTCCGAGGGCGTGATCCCCACCTGGCAGGACGGGGTTTCCAGGCTGGAGCACCTCCACGACCACGGCTCCGCGCCGCACGCCTTCACTTTCCACCACTCGTTCGCCCCGGACGGAACTCCGACCAGGATCAAAGGCATCGGGCCGAAGAGCGACCAGGTTCGCTGATCCGCCAGTACCTGGGGCTTCGCCCTCTACCTCGCGAGCACCGATGAGTACCGCGATCGGCACGAGCACCAGGGAGCAACTTCAGCGTGAAATAGGCTCATTGGACCGTTGGTCTCGTCGGGTCTGGCTGGGCGGCCCAGCTCGCCAGGAGCTTGAACTTCTCCGCGGTGGGGCTCCCTTCTTCCGCGCTGTAGGTCGTGATGGACAGGCCGTGTTCTCCGGGCATCTCCAGCACGTCGTAGGAGACGTGGAGGTCGCCGACCTCGTGCTGCTCCGGCGGGACACCCCGTCCATGAGCCCGGTGATCAGCCCCGTCGGGCACCTGGTGGTCCAGGCAACGCGCGACCACCTCCACTCCGCTGTCGGAGACAAGGCGTGGCGGAACCTGATCGATCCGCCGCGGGCCTGAACCGTCCTGGAATCGACGGACCGGTCCGCGGCCGTCGCCGCCATCGCCACCGACGTGGTGGTGGCCCTCTCAGGAGCCGGTCGACGAGGGCCGGTTGGTGCTTCGCGCCGGCGCCTGCGGCCTGCTTCTGCCGCCGCGACATGAGCCTGCCCTGGTGACTTTTATGCCGCAACAGGCCAATTTCGGCGGCGAGTTAATGGATCGCCTCGGCTGATGGGCCCGTGATCCTTCGTTCGTTGATGATTGCGCACGATTGCTTTGCCGAGGGGCTCCCGGTCGGTTCGGTGGTCGATGCCCTGCTCCGACGACCGGCGGGAGCACTGCGCGACCGTGATCGACGATCACAAGGTCGACGTCTCACCCCAACCGTGCGCAGGCCCGTCAGCCGAGTAGGGAGCCGCCGGTGGCGTCGAGGGACGTGCCGGTGATCCAGCGCGCTTCGTCGGTGGCGAGGAACACCACCACGTCGGCGACATCTTCTGGCTCGCCGAGGCGGTTGAACGCGGAAAGCTGGGCCATCTGCTCCCGGACCTCGGGGATCTTGAAAACGTCGTGCCCGTTGTCAGTGGTGCCGGGGACCACACTGTTGACCGTGATCCCTTTGGGGGCGAGGTGCCGCGCGAGGTGCCGCGAGAGCTGTTCGATCGCGCCCTTGGTCATTGCGTAGACCATCTGAGAGGGGTTGGCGACACGGGTCAGACCGGAGGAGATGTTGATGATGCGTCCTCCCTCGGGGATGAGCCCGAGGGCACGCTGGGCGATGAAGAAGGGTGCCTTGGCGTTGACTGCGAACAGCCTGTCGTACTCCTCGTTGGAGACCTGCTCCGGCGCGGTTCCGCCGGCCGAGGTCTCACCGGCGTTGTTCACCAGGATGTCCAGAGTGGTTCGCCCGGTGCGTTCCTCCAGGCCGACTTCCACGCCGTGGAACAACTGGTCGATGTCGCCGGGCACACCGAGTTCCGCGCCGACCGTGAAGGCTCGGCCGCCGTCCTTCTCGATGAGTTGGACGGTCTCCAGAGCGGCTTGCTCGTTTCGTGCGTAGTGCACGGCGACCAGTGCTCCTTCGCGGGCCAGGCCGAGGGCTATGGCCCGGCCGATTCCGCGGCTGGAGCCGGTGACGAGAGCGGTCTTGCCGTCGAGCTTTTCCATGCTTGTGCTGTCCCTTCTGAGTCCCGATCGGACCGTGGTGGGCGAGGTGTGGGGGCGCGCCTGCCAGTGGGCGGCGCGCCCCCGTGCGGACCATCAGTCGGAGATCGGGACGAGGATTTGACGGGCGATGCGCTGGGTGATCTTCCAGCGCCCCTTGTCGAGCCGGTAGTTGTCGGTCAGTTCGAAGATGTGCCCACCGTTTCGCGCCGTGTAGGGGGCGGGTTCTGGTCCGGTGGGTGTGGGTCCGCCGTACCCGAGCAAGGTGATGGTTCCCTGGGCGGTGGTGTCGCCGATGGCGTGGAAGTGCGTGGCGGCCACGATGTGGCGGGTGGTCTGCTCGGGGCGTGGACGGGCGTTGAGCCCGTCCAGGATCTCGGCATGGCCGCGCATCTTGCGTCCGCGCAGCTCGTAGAGGGCGTCGGGGGCGAAGAATTCGAGCACCGCGTCGTGTTCGCGGCGGTCGTAGTGGTGGTAGAGGGCGGTGTTGAGCCGGGACAGCGACCAGGCGGCCGCGTCCTCGGGCGTCATGCCGGCGTCCCCTTCGGGGCGATGGTGTCGGGGCTGGTGCGAGTCTTGAGGATGAAGTCGAACTCCGTCGTCCGGTAGGGGCCCTGGAGGCCGGCCGCGGCTATGTCCTCCGGGTCCTCGTGCAGGACGGTGTCGGCCTGCAAAGAAAGAGGGGCCTTCGTCCCGCCGACGAAGTCGACGGGGATCACGGGGTCGCCCTTGAAGTAGATCTCGCCGGCCCAGGGCGTGACCAGGTCGGGGTGGTGGACCTCGTAGTGGATGTGGGCCGGGCGGTAGAGGCTGCGGCCGAGGGCCGCGCAGGCCTCGGCGACACCTTCGACCGCCGTGAGGTGGGGGTCGGCGTAGGACGACGGGGTGATGGTGGTGAACGCGTAGCGGCCTTCGGCGTCGGTGAACTGGTGCCCGCGCAGGTTGTACTTGGGCACCCCGTCGTCGTACAGCCCGGCGTAGTTGCCGTTGTCGGCGGCGTGGAAGATCTCCAGCTTGGCGCCCTCAATCGGCTTGCCGTGGCCGTCCAGGACACGACCGGAGACGAACAGCGGGGTGCCGGGTTCGTCCGGCCGCATCGGCAGGGTGCCGGGGTTGCCGATGTGCGGGGTGCCGTAGATGACCGTGAAGGCGTCCACGCCCGCGGCGGGGGTGTAGCCGTCCCCGTCGTCCAGGAAGACCTCGCTATACAGCGGGCCGAAGACCATCGACAGAGGGGCGCCGGTGTTCTGCTGTGCCCTCTGCAGCAGATCGGCGACCACGCTGAAGTCGTGGAAGGTCAGTCCTTCCTCGTCGCGCATGCGGGCCAGAAAGTCCTTGAACGCGTTGACGAGACGTACCGCCCGCGGGTTGATCAGTGCCGGGTCGACGTACGACGGGTCGGTGGTCGTGGTCATGAGGGTCTGCTCCTCGAAAAAGTGGGGGGATCAAGCCGATGAGGGGGCATCAGCAGGCCGAGGTGTCAGGGCACGAGCCCCTCACCGAACTCGGTGGCCTTACGACGCCGGAAGCCGCGAACGTCGCGGTCGGCAACGTTCATCGGAGCGGAGCCCCTCTCCTCGACCGCGCCGCGGACCGGAACACCGCGGCGCGATCAAGGTTCGACGAGGGGCGGGTAGCGAAGACCGATCTCGTGTCAGAGCTTGAAGACGAGTTCGGCCTCGTCGCGCTTGGTGGTGTGCAGATCCCAGTAGAGGGGGGAGATCTGCTTGGGCGTGGCCACCGGTTGGCCGGGGACGACGGAGACGGAGTCGCCGATCGCCACGTCGATGCCGACGTGGGCGGCCTGGATGCCGGTGCCGGCGTCGGCGAGTTCCTTGTGGAGGTTCTTGACCCAGTTGCGCAGGGCCGCGGCGGCGGCGTTGACGTTGGCGACCCGCGGGTCGGGCCAGATGGAGCCGGCGCCGGTGGTGTAGAGCAGGGTGCCCGCGCCGGCCTCACGCATGGCGGGGAGGACCGCCTGGGTGGCGGCGATGGCCCCGTACAGCTGGAAGTTCATCTCGAACTCCACATGCGAGGGCTCGGTGGTGGCCGGAGCGGTCAGCGTCGTGACGCCGAACGTCCCCACCGGGGAGTACTCCAGGACGTCGATGCCGCCGAACCGGGCGGACGCGTCCTTGAGCGCCTGGGTGAGCCCGGCGCGGTCGAGTACGTCCGCGGGGAACGCGGCGGCGGTGAGGCCCTCGGCGGCGAGCGTGCCGACAAGACCGTCGAGCTTCTCGCGGTTGCGGGAGATCAGGGCGACGTCGAAGCCCTGGGAGCCGAAGGTGCGGGCGATGCCCAGGCCCAGCTGGGGGCCGGCTCCGACGATGGCGATGCTGGTCACGGCAATTCCTTCCTTGGAAGACGTGGCAGCGGAAGCCGAATATGTGGATAGGTCCATCCGATTTCTGATCGGATAGGGCTTTCCGGTTCGATGTCGCCACGGTAGCACGAAAGTGGATAGGGTAATCCGATTGCTGGTTGGGCCGGCGTGCTGGAACGGGGCTGGGATCGGCAGTGTGCCGCCGTTCACGGAGTGGCTGCCGCCGAGGGCCGCGCGGAGTGGCCGGTGAGGTTCTCCGGCCGCAGGATCGTGTCGAGTTGGTCGGTGGTGAGCAGACCGGCCTCGGCGGCGAGGTCCTTGACGGGGCGGCCGGTGGCCAGGGCCTGGCGGGCGAGGGCGGTGGACGCGGCGTAGCCGATGTGCGGGGCGAGTGCCGTGACCAGCCCGATGGAGCGGTGGACGCTGTCGTGGAGGTGTTCGCGGTTGGCGGTGATGCCGGGCACGCAGCGGGTGGCGAGGGTGTCGCAGGCGGCGCGCAGGTGGGTCAGGGAGCGCAGCAGGCTGTAGGCGATGACGGGTTCGAAGGCGTTGAGCTGGAGCTGTCCGGCTTCGGCGGCCATGGTGACGGTGAGGTCGTTGCCGATTACCTCGAAGGCGACCTGGTTGACGACTTCGGGGATCACCGGGTTGACCTTGCCGGGCATGATCGACGAACCCGCCTGCACCGGCGGCAGGTTGATCTCGCCGAGTCCGGCGGTGGGGCCGGAGGAGGTCAGGCGCAGGTCGTTGCAGGTCTTGGAGAGTTTCACGGCGACGCGCTTGAGGACGCCGGAGAGCTGGACGAAGGCGCCGCAGTCCTGGGTGGCCTCGATGAAGTCGCCCGCGGGGCGGACGGGTTCGCCGCTGATGCCGGCGAGATACGCGCAGGCGAGTTCGGCGTAGCGGGGGTGGCCGTTGATCCCGGTGCCGATGGCGGTGCCGCCGAGGTTGGACTCGAGCAGCAGGGCGGCGGCCTCGGTGAGGCGCTGGCGGTCCTCCTCGATCATGACGGCGTAGGTGGTGAACTCCTGACCGAGCGTCATGGGGACGGCGTCCTGGAGCTGGGTGCGCCCCATCTTCAGCACGTCGCCGAACTCCGCCGCCTTCTCCGTGAACGCCGTGGCCAGCGCGCCCATGGAGGCGCCGAGCCGGCGCAGTGAGGTGACCAGGGCCAGGCGTACGGCGGTGGGGTAGACGTCGTTGGTGCTCTGGCCGAGGTTGACGTGGTCGAGCGGGTGGACCACGTCGTAGAAGCCGCGGGGGTGGCCGAGGTTCTCCAGGGCCCGGTTCGCGATGACCTCGTTGGCGTTCATGTTCGTCGAGGTGCCGGCGCCACCCTGGACGGGGTCGACGACGAACTGCTGACGCAACTGCCCGGCGCGGATCTCCTCGCAGGCGCGGATGACCGCCTCGGCGATGTCCGTCGGCAGCAGGCCGAGGTCGCGGTTGGCCTGCGCGGCCGCCTGCTTGACCGCCGCCAGCGCCGTGATCAGGTCCGGGAACTGGGCGATCGTCGACCCGGTAATCGCGAAGTTCTCCACCGCCCGCACGGTGTGCACGCCGTAGTAGGCGTCGGCGGGGACCTCCTTGTCCCCGACCAGGTCGTGCTCGATCCGTGTCGCCTGCGCCATCTGCTGCTCCTCGTCACTGCCGCCGGACCTAAGCCGGGGTGCCGACGCGGGGCCCCTTGACAGGCCACCGCCGCCGGCCTCAGTGTTACCGACCAACATGCAGAACGCAATATATTGCATATAGCAGGAGCTCTCATGGACACCGCTCACCCCCGCCCCACCAGCACGGACACCACAGACACGCCACCGACCCGGCCCCCGGGGTTCTGGCGGCGCTGTCTGCGGATGCCGATCGGAATCCAGTCGATCATCGCCGTAGGCCTCGGCGCCCTCATCGGATCCCTCGCCCCGTCCGCGGGCGAGCAGATGAAGATCCTCGGCGATGTCTTCCTGAACCTGGTGCAGGTCGTCGTCCTGCCCCTGGTCTTCCCGCTCATCGTGCTGGGCATCGCCCGCATGGAGTCGGTCAAGAAGGTCGGCCGGATCGCCGGCAAGGCCATCGTCTACTTCGAGATCGTCACCACGGTCATCCTGCTGATCGCGGTGGGCCTGGCCAAGCTCACGAACATCGGCAAGGGCGCCCCTGTCCACGGGGCCGACGCCAAGGACCTGGACGGCATGAGCCAGGGCATCGACTTCCACGAGCTGGTCCTGCACGCCGTACCGAAGAACATCTTCGCCGCGTTCGGCGAGGGCAACCTGCTCGGGGCCATCACCTTCGCCCTCCTCGTGGGCGTCGCCATGGCCGCGATCGGCGAGAAGTCCGAGCCCTTCGCGAACGTCCTGGACTCCGTCGCCTCGGTCATGTTCAAGGTCGTCGGCTACGTCATCCGCATCGCGCCGCTGGGCGTGCTCGGCTTCATCTCGTACGACGTCGCCCACTACGGCTTCGGCAACCTGCGCAGCCTGCTGGGCTTCATCGCGGTCGTCTACGCCGGGTTGGCCATCGTCGTCGGCCTGCTGTTCCCGCTGATCGCCGCGATCTACCGCATCCGGTACGTCGAACTGCTCAAGTCCATCGCCGGGTTGGCCGGGATCGCCTTCGTCACCCGCAGCTCGGAGTCCGTCCTGGCCCCGCTGATGGGCAAGTTGGAAGCCTTCGGACTCAGTCGCTCGACGACCTCCTTCGTCGTCCCGCTCGGCTACTCCTTCAACACCGACGGCTCCGTCCTCTACCAGGCCGCCGCCCTGGTCTTCCTCGCCAACGCCTACGGCGCCGACACGTCCCTGCCCGCCCTCCTCCTGATGGTCGGCGTACTGGTGATCCTCTCCAAGGGCATGGCCGGCGTCGCCTCCGCCTCGATCGTCGTGCTCATCGCGGCAGGTAACTCCATCGGTCTGCCCGCCGAGGGCATCGCCCTGCTCCTCGGCGTGGACTTCATCGTCGACATGGCCCGCACCGGCGTGAACGTCATCGGCAACTCTCTCGCAGCCGCGGTCGTCGACAGCTCCGAGAACCGGCGCGAAGTCAAACGCGGCACGCACGCAACCCCCCACACGTCGGCCGAACCCGAGGCCGTGGCCCCCCAGAAGGAACCCGCACAGTGAGCACCACCACCAGTACGGAGATCATCGGCATCCTGGGAGGCATGGGCCCGGCCGCCACCGCCGACTTCTACGCCAAGCTGGTCGCGACCACCCCCGGCTCCAGCGACCAGGACCACCTCCGTACGGTCATCTGGTCCGACCCGACCATCCCCGACCGCACCGAGGCCCTGCTGGGCGACGGCCCCGACCCCACGCCCTGGCTCCTGGACGGCAGTCGCGTCCTGCGCGAGGCCGGCGCCACCGTCATCGCCATCCCCTGCAACACCGCGCACGCCTTCGTCCCGCGCATCGCCGACCATGTCGGCCTGCCCATCGTCCACATGATCGGTGAGGTCGCCGGGCACCTCACCACCCTGAGCCCCCGCATCCACACAGCCGGACTGCTCGCCACCACCGGCACCGTGCGCGCGGGCCTGTACCAGGAGTGGCTGGACCGCTTCGGCATCCGGCTCGTCCTGCCCGACGCCGACAGTCAGGAGCACCAGGTCATGGCCGCCATTCGCACGGTGAAGGCGGGTACATACGGCGACGGGACGACCGAGCTCCTGATCCGCGCGGCTCAACGCCTGACGGAGCAGGGTGCGCAGGCAGTGATCGCGGGTTGCACCGAAATCCCTCTCGGTCTGCGCGCCGACGCCGTGGACGTACCCCTCGTCGACCCGGCGCTGGTCCTGGCCCGGGCATTGGTCCGCCGGGCCACGGCCACAGTCGTATAGGACGGGAAGGGCGATGTACTGTACGCAATATGTCGCTTGACCACCCTGTCTCTCGCCGGCTCCTCAGTGACGAGGTGTTCCACCGTCTGCGCGACTCCATCGTGCGCGGGGAACTCGTCCCCGGTGAGAAGGTCAAGGACGGTGAGCTCGCCGAGCGCCTCGGACTCAGCCGCACCCCGGTGCGCGAGGCGCTCGCCCGGCTCGCCGACATCGGCCTGGTCGAGGCCAAGCCCGGCGTCTACACCCGCATCACCACCCTCAACCGCCGCGACGTCGAGAAGACCCTCGCGGTGCTGCGCTCCCTCGACCAACTGGCCATCGAGACAGCGGTTCCGGTCATGACCGAGCAGGATCTGGAGCGCATGCGCGAGGCCAACCGGGACTTCGAACGGGCCGTCGCCGCCAACGACACCACCGCCGCACTCGCCGCCGACGACCGCTTCCACGCCGTCCCCATCGCGGCCGCCGACAACCCCGTACTCAGCCGGATCGTCGAGCAGCTCCACCCGCAGATCCACCGCATCCTCTACCGCAAGTTCTCCACCCTGCTCGGCGGCCGCAACACCATCGAACACCACGACGAGCTCATCGACGTCTGCGCCGGCGGCGACGCCCGCGCCGCCGCCGAACTCTCCGGACGGCACTGGTCCGAACTCGGCGGACACATCAACGAACTCTTCGACACCAACCAGTTCGCCGAAGCGGCCGCAGGCTAGGACGCCGGTCCCGCTCGGCGACGGTCGGGCCCCAGATCCCGATTCCCCCCGCCGGCCGACATCGTGGTCCGCTGGGTGAGAAACACGCACTTCCGGGGAAGGCCGGCCGGGCGATTCGCCTCCGGTGGGGCTACATCGTGAGTCGTTCGTGATGGATGCGTCCTCGTGATACCCCGATCCGGCGCAGCATCCGTTGGGTGGCCAGCACCGCCGGGTTGGGTCCCACCACGATGAACTCCCCGCGCGTGACCTCTTCCTCCGGCAGAAGGGTCGACAGCTGATCCCGGTGGAATCGGCCGACCCGAGTCGTGACCGTGAGGTGGCCCCCGCTGCGGCGTTCGTACTCGTCGAGCAGGGCGCTGTAGTAGGCGTCGTCGGCTCGACGTACCGACCACAGCAGGTGGATGCGGCGGTCCGTGAGGTATTCCGCTGCCAGGCTCAGGAGAGGTGCGATGCCCGCGCCCATCCCCACGAGTACGAGGGGTGTGTCATCGGTGCGCTTGCTCACTATGGAGTCGAGTTGGCCGAACGGGCCTTCCAAGCGCACGGGTGTGGCCGGGACCAGGGTGCCGATCTTGCGGGTGTAGTCGCCGGTCTGCCGGATCGTGAACGTGAGGACGTCGCGGCGCTCGTCCGTGGCGGAGGAGGGATGCCACTCCCGTCCGACACATGACCGCGGACGTGCTGCGCACAGAAGCCGGCCGCAACCCCCACGACAAGGACCTGCATGACCTCGTCGGTGAGCTGTCCACCCGATGCGACGCCTTCCGCACCCGCTGGGGCGCACCAAACGCTTCCACCCCCCGGTCGTCGGCGACCTCACCCTCGCCTAGGAGTCCCTGGCCCTGGCCGCCGAGCCCGGCCTCACCCTCACCATCTACACCGCCGAACCCGGCTCACCCTCCGAAGACAGCCTGCGTCTGCTCACCTCATGGGGCGCCTCGCACGACACCGGTTCCGCCGCGCAGCCATTCTCACGCGGCTGACCGTCCCTGCGGCAGACCTGTCGGGGTGCTGGGTGCCAGGAACCGCATCACAGCCCGAGGAACCGGATTGCCCTATCCATTTTGTGGTACGGTGGGTGCGGTGGATCGGAAGGCGCAGTTCGGCCCGAAAAATGGATAGACCTATCCGAATCTTGCCCTGGCCTTACGGCCAGGTCGCAGACGTGGCGCCGGCACCGTCGGCACGGCCGCGCCCTCGCCGCCGATCCACCGTGCCCTCACAGCGCTTCCATGAAAGGGATCGCCATGACCACCATGTCCTTCGCCGACGCGGCACGCACGTGCCTCACCTCCAAGTACGCCACGTTCTCCGGTCGCGCTCGACGCGCGGAGTACTGGTGGTTCTCGGTGGTGTACGTGATCGCCGCCATCGTGCTTGTCGGGATCAGCTGGGCCATCGAGGTCCCGCGACTGAGCGTCCTCCTGGTGCCGTTCATCGTGCCCATGCTGTCCGTCTCCGTCCGCCGGTTGCACGACACCGGCAAGTCCGGCTGGAGGATGCTCATCGCCCTGATCCCGGTTGTCGGCCCGATCGTCTACCTCGTGGGCATGACGGTGGACAGCGCTCCAGGTGCCAATCGGTACGGCCCCTCTCCCAAGGCCGCCGACTACCCGTCGACTGAGCCGGTTACGCACTGACCGTGAACTGCGCCGGCTCCATGCCGCGCACCGGTCGACATGGCGCTGGCGGGACCGATGTTGCTGGTCTGACCCAGCAGTCGGTCAAAAGGCAGGCGGGATCGGCGATGACGCGTCGGCAGGCATGGTCTTCAACTTGGATCCCGGGGCGTCGAGAGATCCATGATCTTGGATGGGAAGAGTACGTCATTCGCCCGTTGCGTCCTCGGCCTCCCAGCGCAACAGGTCGCCCGGCTGGCACTGGAGCAC
This sequence comes from Streptomyces cyaneus, assembly GCF_004028635.1. Lineage (GTDB taxonomy): Bacteria > Actinomycetota > Actinomycetes > Streptomycetales > Streptomycetaceae > Streptomyces > Streptomyces cyaneus. The sequence continues at coordinate 137,115 of NZ_RQJW01000010.1, forward strand.
CTCGCAGAGCGCGGCGAGCGTCGCGAAGCGCACCGCCTTGGCGCGGCCGTTCTTGAGTACCGCCAGGTTGGCGGGCGTGATGCCTACGCGGTCCGCGAGCTCGCCCACGGACATCTTCCGTTTGGCCAACATCACGTCGATGTCGACGGCGATCGGCATCAGATGACCTCGTCCAACTCGGCCTGCATCTGCGTCGCTTCGACGTCGCGCGCGACAGCCTGGGCGAGCAGCATCCGCAGCACGAGCACGATGAGCGCGACTCCCAGGATGGCCATGCCGACCCCGCCCATGATGACGGTGACGCCCGGGTCGTCCCGCTGGCCCGGCGCATTGATGGCCGTGACCGCGAACCACACGAGGGCAGCCGCCACGATCGCGCCGATCACGCCGTCCACGTACCGGAATGCGGCGTGGGAGAACACGGTTCCGCGTCGCACCATCGTCACCAGCCGCCATACACAGACCAGGGCGACCTGGACCGACACCATGCCCAGGATCGTGATCACGCGCAGCGGGGTCAGTGGGAGCGACCCGTCCTCCGGGTCGCTCCCACCGACCAACGCCCACACCATCCCTGCCTGTACGAACACGGTGCCGGCGAGCACCACCACGAGCACGGCGCGCAGCGCACGCACGGTCAGCTTTCCCACTGCCCATCCTTCCATCGAATGACGATGGGAATCTATCGAAATTCGATAGGTGGAACAAGGTCGGGGCGGAGAGTGGTGGCAGGTTCGCGCGACGGCGGGACGCCGCCGTCCCTCATGGGCCTTCGTCAACCAGCGTGAACATCAGCCACCTGTCGCGAACGGTGTCACAACGCGGAAGGTCACAAGCGTCCCCCCCAATCGCAGTTGGCCGCTTTGTTCAGTGATAGTTGGCCAAGCCGGGCCGTGAAGTTGGCGTCGCCGCCGACGGGCCGCCCTCTCTACGGCGCGAGAGCGTACTGGGAGGGGCCCCGGGGGTGCGTAATGATCGCAGTGCCAGGCCCAGCCGCACTCGAAGAGCTGGCTCTCGTCCCTGAGGCCTAGCCGAGAGCAGAGCCTCGTGCGGCTGCCGCACGAGGCTCTGGCGCGGATGGCCGCCGTACGAGGTGCTGCGGCATGGTGAGAAGGTCCGTGGACCCGATGTCAGACCTTCCGGATCCGGTCGGCGATCTCCGGCCTCGCCGCGAACCCGGCCGCCTTGTACGTGGCGACGCCGCCGACGTTGGAGCTAGGCGTGCACACGCGCACGCTTGACGAGCCCATCTCGCGCAGTGCGGCCGCCCCGGCGACGGTGATCGCCCGGCCATAGCCGCGGCCGCGGTGGTCCGTGTGGACGCCCATCGGCTCGACCAGTCCTGGTTTCCCCGGGCCTGCCGACCAAACCGTCACCACCGCCGCGGGGTTGCCGTGGTCGTCGTAAGCACCCAGGCAGCGGGCGTCGGCGTAGAACGGTGCCGCGGACATCTTGTGCCGGTACTCGCGCGTGGGCTTCGTGGTGTTGAACGCGGACCGCAGGACGTCGGCGAAGTCCTGTGCCTGCTCCAGGCCGATCTCCTTGATCCGCACGCCGGGGTCCTCCACCGCTTCGGCGAGGTCGCGGAAGAGCGGTGTCCACGACTCGTCGACGCCCCAGCCCTCCTTGGTCAACAGGTCGTGGAGCAGCAGGCCCTGCGGCGCCTCGATGGACACCGCTCCTTCCGGCAGCACGCCGCGCTCGGGCAGCGAGAAGTCCTCGACGAGTCGCCGCGCCAAGTCCTCGTCATGGAAAGCGTCGGAAGCGACCGTCATCCGCACGAGCGTCGGCGTATCCAGCATCCCGACGGCGAGGATCCGTCCGTTCCGGCTCCAGGTCCGTACCGCCGCGGCCGTCTCGGCCGTTCCGAACCGGTAGTTCCAGCCGATGTCCCCGGGATGCAGCTGCATCGGTGTTTCGTCGTGCTGCCACTCCCGCAGCGCCGCAATGGCCTCTCGCACTCCGTCGGCCGTCGGCGTCCTCAGCACAATCGTCATAGCCGGGATCAGACACCCCGTCTCGGTGGCCTGCAACCGATTAACTGACCAGGCGCTTCAGTCGCACAGGCCTATCAACGCAGCCAGCGATCGGCGGTTGAAGAAGGCCGTGCCCGAGGGGCACGGGTACCGGCTGCGCGCATATGTCATGCCACGTTTGGGGGCCCGCCCTGTAAGGAGGTGCGGAGGTCTGAATGCAAGAAGTTCTTCGCTGAGTTGCGATCCGACGGGGTTGGGGATAGGTGTCGTGTTCAAGTGAAGAAGGCCTTCCTCCACTCCCTGGCGGAGTCGCCAGGACCCCGGCGGGCCTGGAGGTCGAACTCGGCATGGACGGCTTCAAGTTCGTTCCAGCTGTTCCGGATCGGAGATGCGGTGGCAAGCAGGAATGTCCACGCCGCGATGCTGGACGCCGCCCGCCTGTGCCGAACGATCTGAGTCGCTGTTGCCGGACCGATTGGGAGATCAGGCGACCACTGCCCCACCGCGTCGGGCGAAGAGCCGGCTTGTCAGGCGCGTGGCCACTGCGCCGTACGCCACGCCCAACACCAGGGAGACCAGCAGAGCCAGCAGCGTGGAGTGGTCCCGTAGGTAGGGGTAGACGTGGAAGTGCGTCAGGTAGATGTACAGCGAGCTGCCCGCGAGGATGCCCGCCAGCCGGTTGACCGGGTCGATGCTGGGCAGGGCCGGGAACCACAGCAGCAGCACGAGGCCGCCCACGACGATCGATGTCCGCAGTGGCTGCCCTCCGGGGAACAGACCCTGCACGGCGACCAGCACCACGGCGGTCAACAGCAGGCGCTGCACCGCCGTGCGCGCCCGCGCTGCCGCCCAGCCCACCGCGAACAGGAAGAAGACCACGGTGGGGCTCAGGTGATAGCGGGAGTGAGCGAGCCCCCAGGGGTCGTACCGCCCCACCAGGCCCACGGCGACCAGTGCCAGGGCGAAGCCGAACGGGCTGCGTCGCTCCGCGCGGTGCAGCAGCGGGACGGCGAGCAGGACGGCCAGCCCTGTCAGGAAGTACACAAGCGCCTCGACGAACCAGTACCGCCATTCCGGGTCGGAGTTGTCCTGCTCGAAGAGGCTGTTGGCGAGCACGACGTTGGCCAGGTCGTATTCGCGGGTCAGCAGCAGAGCGAAGGCGAGCCACACCATGCTCGGCACTGCGATGCGCGCGATGCTCCGCCCCATCCGTCGCAGGCGCTCCCGGCGTTCGCCGGCGGAGAGTTGGAAGCGGGCGAAGTTGAACCCGGCGACGCCCAGTAGCACGTGGGCGCCGCCCTGGACGAGGAAGACAGGGATGTGTGAGCTCACGATGAGGACGATGCCGACCGCCCGCAGGGCGATTCCGGTCTCCAGGGTGCGCCGCAGCCCCCGCCGCGCGTGCGTTGTCCCGGTGATGCTCCGCGCTGAGCCGTCGCCGCGCAGCTCCCGGATCGGTGTGGTGTGCCACTCGGCGGGCAGCACGCCGAGTGCCTGCTCCAGCCGCAGCGACATCTCGACGTACGACAGTGAGTCGCCGCCCAGGCTCACGAAGCTGCTGTCCTCGGTGACGTCGGTCCGGTCGAGGATCTCGGCGTAGAGGGCACAGAGGTCGTTGCCGCCGGGGCCGGGTGGCGGGGTCTCCGGCTCGCGCGCCAGCCGTCGTACTTCCCGGAGGTCGGGCTTGCCCGAGGCGAGCCGCGGCAGCTCGGACACCATCCGCACGCGTATCGCGTGCGGCGGCAGACCGCAGCCGTCCGCCACCAGACGTCGGATCCTCGCCGCCTCGGAAGCCTCCGCGCCGACCGCCAGCACCGCCAACGCGCCGTCATCACCCGTACAGAAGGCACGTATGCCGTGCTCCTCCAGGATCGCCTCGACGCGCTGGGGGTCGATCCGCAGACCGAGGATTTTGGTGAAGCGGCTGCGGCGCCCCACGATCTCGTACAGCCCGTCGGCGGCGCGCCGGGCGATGTCGCCGGTGTGCAGCTCCTCCACGGTGCGGCCGAGGGAGAGATCCGACGGGCTCTCGGCGTACCCGAGCATGACGTTGGGGCCCGAGTAGACCAGCTCGCCCGTGTCCGGCTCGTCGCTGCCCTGCACCGGTTGGAGTCGGAAGGAGCCGCCGGGGATCGGCACTCCTACCGCCTGCGGGCGCTCGGCCGCGAGCTCCGGTGGCAGATACGCCATCCGGGCCGTCGCCTCGGTCTGCCCGTACATCACGAACAGCTCCCAGCCGGAGCGGCGGCCCAACTCGGCGTACCGCTCGACCCGTTCGGGTGCCAGGCGGCCTCCGGCCTGGGTGACGTAGCGCAGGTGGGGCAGCCGCATGTGCTCGAAGCCGACCCGGTCGAGCAGGTCGAAGGTGTACGGCACCCCGGCGAGCGAGGTGCCGCGGGCGGCGCGGAACTCCGCCCAGAAGGCGGCGTCGGACACCGACCGTTCGGTGAGGATCAGTCCGGCGCCGCGCAGCAGGTGGCTGTGGATGACGGACAGGCCGTAGCAGTAGTGCATGGGCAGGGTGGTGGCGGCCCGGTCGGTGTCCGAGATGCCCAGGTAGGTGGCGATGGACTCGGCGTTGGCCTGGAGATTGTCGTGCGAGAGGCGGACCAGTTTGGGGGAGCCGGTCGAGCCGGAGGTGCTCAGCAGCAGCGCGAGGTCCGGGTGGAGGGTGTGGGCGCTTGCGCGCCGCCGTTCGTCGAGCGCCCAGGTGCCGTGGCCGTCCGGCCGCGCGACCACGTCCGGGTCGTATGCGGCGGTCAGGGCATCGATGGCGTCGGCACTGTCGCCGGGGACGAGCAGGACGGGGTGGCCGCAGGCGAGGGCCGCGAGGTGGACGACCAGGGCATCGACGCGATTGGCCCCGGCCAGCAGGACCAGCCGGCGTGCGGGGCCCAGGCGTTCGGCGGTGGCGGCGACCCGTTCGGCCAGTGAGCGGTAGCTGACCTCGCCCGATGGCGTGATCAACGCGGTGCGGTCGCCGTACGACGCGAGGCGATGGGCGAACGGCACCCCGTGCCGCCGCAACGGCGGTTGCGGGAACGCGATGGGGGCGAAGCGCGGTATCGGCGCTGTGAACGGGGCCGAGAGAGGTCTGGACAGGTCTGGCACGGGCGCGCGACCTTTCTGCGGCAGCGTCCGCAAATAGCACAGGTCCCTTGACGGTTAGGCAAGCTTTACCTTATTCATAGCATGTTCACAGTTGGCTGGAAAGCATCGCTTCGCCGCTCGCTGACCGACGACGCGACCCGCGCCGTATCGGCGAGCCAGGCAGGAAGGCACACCACATGCGACGCCCCTCGGCTCGCCGGATCACCGCGCTCCTCGCGGCCGGCGTGCTCCTCCCCGTCCTCGCCGCCTGCGGCGCCGACAACGACAAGGGCGGCTCGACCGAGGGCGGCGACTCCGCCCTCGTCATCTACTCCGGCCGTAACGAGAAGCTGGTCAAGCCGATCCTGGACAAGCTGGAGAAGGCCGTCGGCGCCGAGGTCGAGGTGCGCTACGGCGACAGCGCCGAACTGGCCGCCCAGATCCTGGAGGAGGGCGAGCGCACCAAGGCCGGGCTGTTCTTCTCGCAGGACGCGGGTGCGCTCGGCGCCCTGTCCAGGGAGGGCATGCTCCAGAAGCTGCCGCAGTCCAGCCTCGACGCGGTGGACGAGGCGTACCGCGGCAGCGAGGGCGACTGGGTGGGCCTGTCGGGGCGGGTCCGCGTCATCGCCTACAACCCCGACAAGGTCGCCGAGGGCAAGGTTCCCGACAGCGTCCACGACGTGGTGAAGCCCGAGTGGAAGGGCAAGGTCGGCTTCGCGCCCACCAACGCGTCCTTCCAGGCATTCGTCACCGGCATGCGCGTCCTGGAGGGCGACGACGCCACCCGTGAGTGGCTCAAGGACCTGAAGGCCAACGGCAAGACCTACGCCCACAACCTCGCCACCCTCGACGGCGTCGAGGCCGGCGAGGTCGAGCTCGGCCTCGTCAACCACTACTACTGGTACGAGCGGGTCGCCGAGAAGGGCGAGGACAAGGTCAACGCCAAGCTCAAGTTCCTGCCCGGCAAGGACCCAGGCGCACTCATCAACGTCGCGGGCGTCGGCATCCTCGCGGAGAGCGGGCAGAGCGCGACCGCCCAGAAGGCCGTGGACTACCTGCTGTCGAAGGAGGCGCAGACCTACTTCGCGGACACGACGAAGGAGTATCCGCTGGCCGCAGGCGTCACCAGCAAGGTCGAGGGCCTGCCGCCGTTCGACTCGCTCGAGTCGCCCGACATCGACCTCGGCAAGCTGGAGTCCCTCCAGGAGACGCTGGCCATGCTCCAAGATGTCGGGCTGGTCTGAGTGGCCTCGAGCCCGACGGAAACCGTGAGCCCGACGTGACCACAACTCCATCCGCGGCCCACCCGGCCGGAGCACCCGCTCCGGCCGGGCGCCGGCGCGTCCGCATGACCCGCGGGTCCGGCGCCGGCCCCGGCAGCAGACCCCCGCTCATCCTGCTCGTCCCCGCCTGCGTCGCCGCCCTGTTCGCCCTGCTGCCCCTCGGCTACCTCGCCGTCCGCGCCCTGGAACGCGGCCCGGCCTTCGCCTGGGACGTCGTCGCCGACGAACGTACCCTCCAACTCCTGGGCCACAGCCTCGGATTGACGGCGGTGGTCGTGGGGGCGTGTCTGGTGCTGGGTGTCTCACTGGCCTGGCTGACCGTGCGCACCGCACTGCCCGGAGCCCGCGCCTGGTCGGTGCTGGCCACGCTGCCGCTGGCGGTGCCGAGTTATGTGGCCGCGTTCGCCTGGCTGTCGGCCGAGCCGGACCTCGCCGGGTTCGGCGGGGCCGCCCTCGCCCTGACTCTGGTCAGCTTCCCGTACGTGCACCTGCCGGTCGCCGCCGCGCTGCGGGGCATCGACCCGGCACAGGAGGAGGCGGCGCGCTCCCTCGGCCACGGCCCGCTGCGGACCTTCGTCCGCGTCACGCTTCCCCAGCTGCGACCGGCGGCCGCGGGCGGGGCACTGCTCGTCGCGCTGTACGTGCTCTCCGACTTCGGTGCGGTCTCGCTGATGCGCTACGACACCTTCACCCGGGCCATCCACACCTCCTACCGGGCCTCCTTCGACCGCACCCCGGCCGCCGCGCTCAGCGTCGTCCTGGTGGTCATGACGATCGCGCTCGTCGCCGCCGAAGCCCGCACCCGTGGCCGGGCCGGCCACGCCAGGACCGGAACGGGCACCGCCCGCCCGGCAGTTCCGACCGTCCTCGGCCGGTGGCGTCCGCTCGCCCTGCTGTGGTGCGCGGCGGTGTCTGCCGTCGCCGTGGCCTTCCCGCTGGGCACCCTCGGCTACTGGCTGGCCGTCGGCACCTCGGCCACCTGGGACCTGGGCGGGCTCGCGGAGACCGCCTGGGCCACCTTCGGGGTCGCGGCGGCGGGCGCGGCCCTCACCACCGCCCTGGCACTGCCGGTCGGGGTGATCGCCGCCCGGCACCGGGGCCGCGGTGCGCGACTGCTGGAGCAGGCGGCGTACGCCGGCCACGCGCTGCCCGGCATCACGGTCGCCCTCGCGCTGGTCTTCTTCGCCGTGCGCTACGCCTACCCGCTGTACCAGCAACTCCCGCTGCTGGTCGGCGCGTACGCGGTCCTCTTCCTGCCGGTCGCGGTGGCCGCCACCCGCGCGGCCGTGCTCCAGGCACCGCCCGTCCTGGAGGACGTGGCCCGTTCGCTCGGCCGCCGACCGTGGCAGGTGCTGCGCGAGGTCACCGTGCCACTGGCCGCACCCGGCGTGGCCGCCGGGGCCGCGCTCACCTTCGTGGTCTGCATGAAGGAACTCCCCGCGACCCTCCTGCTGCGCCCCACCGGCATGGACACCCTTGCCACCCGGCTGTGGACCGAGACCGGCGCCGGATCCTTCGCGGCCGCCGCTCCCTACGCCGCCGCACTGATCCTGCTGGCCGCAGTCCCCTCCTACCTCCTGGGCAGGCACCGGACATGAACGACACGAACGAACTGCACATCGAAGGGCTCACCAAGTCCTACGGAGCCGGCGAGCCGGTCCTGCGGGAGCTGGGGCTCACCGTCCCGGCGGGCGCGCTGACCGCCGTCCTCGGCCCCTCCGGCTGCGGCAAGACCACGCTGCTGCGGATCGTCGCCGGATTCCTGCGCGCCGACGCGGGCACCGTCCGCCTCGGCGACCGGCTCCTGAGCGGGCCCGGTGTCCACCTGCCGCCGGAGCGCCGCCGCATCGGCATCGTGCCCCAGGAAGGCGCCCTCTTCCCTCACCTCACCGTCGCCCGCAATGTCGCCTTCGGGCTGACCGGCACCGACCGGGCCGAACGGCGACGGCGCACCGAGGAGATGCTGGAACTGGTCGGCCTCGCCGGGTACGGCGACCGCATGCCCCACGAACTGTCCGGCGGCCAGCAACAGCGCGTCGCCCTCGCCCGCGCACTCGCCCCGAAGCCTCAACTCGTGCTCCTGGACGAGCCGTTCAACGCCCTCGACAGCGCACTGCGGACGGGAGTGCGGTCGGACGTACGGGCCGCGCTGTGTGCGACCGGCGCCACGGCTGTCCTCGTCACGCACGACCAGCAGGAGGCCCTGTCCACCGCTGACCTGGTCGCCGTCGTACGGGACGGCCAAGTCGCACAGTGCGCGAGCCCGCAGGACCTCTACCGCCGCCCCGCCGACCCCTGGATCGCCGAGTTCGTAGGCGACGCCGTACTGCTCCCCGCCACCGTCGACAGCTACGGCACGGCCCGGACCGCCCTGGGCCCCGTGCCCCTCGCCACCCCGCCAGGCGGACCGAGCGCAGGCACGGTCCTGCTCCGCCCGGAACAACTCCGCCTGACCGACACGGACTCCGAGGGCACCGTCAGGGGCACGGTGACCGACATCTGCTACTACGGCCACGACGCCATGGTCACCGTGACCGTCGAGGGCCACGACACCCCGGTCGGCATCCGCGTCGCGGGCCCGCTCCCCGTCAGCCAGGGGGAGGAGACGGGCATCCGTGTCGTGGGGGAGGGGAGCCTCCACCGTGGCGGGGGCCTCCGTGGCTGACGGCGGAGCCCGTCCTCGGGGCTGACCTACGCGGTGGCCGGCAGGACGTGGTCGCCGACCTTGTCCGTGCTCAGGCACAGTGAGCAGACCACCGCGTCGTGGGTCGCGCAGGCGGTCACGTCGGGGCGCTCGTAGGGCTGGTGGCAGACGTGGCAGTCGTAGGTGACGGCGCTGGGGTTGCCGTCGGCGTCCAGCATCGGCTCGTCGATGCCGTCGTCGGTGCGGCGCAGGTAGTACCTGCCCTTGGTGACGATCGCCATCAGCGGGGTGAGGACGAAGGCGATGACGGCCGCGGCGACGGGGGAGTAGGGCTGGAGGGTGTCGCCGAGCGCGTGGAAGTACATGGCGATGGAGAGGCCGGAGGCGGCGACGAAGGCCACGACCCCCACCGGGTTGACGGCGTAGAGCATGCCGCGGCGGAACTCGGGAGCGTGCGGGGAGAGTTTGAGCAGGTACTTGTTGATGCCGATGTCGGTGGCCACGGTGACGACCCAGGCGATCGCGCAGTTCGAGTAGAAGCCCAGGATGTCGTTGAGGAAGCTGAACATGTCGGCTTCCATCAGGGCCAGCGCGAAGCCGAGGTTGACCAGGACGAAGACCATGCGGCCGGGGTAGTGCTTGGTGATCCGGGTGAAGGAGTTGGTCCAGGCCAGCGAGCCGGAGTAGGCGTTCGTCACGTTGATCTTGATCTGGCTGATCACGACGAGGGCCACGGCCAGCGGGATCACCAGCCAGGACGGCATCATCGCGTCGAAGGCGCCCTTGAACTGCTGGATCGGCTCCGGCGCGACCGAGGGTCCCACCTCGGCCAGGATGTACACGGCGAGGAAGACGCCGATGGCCTGCTTCAGCGCACCGAGCACCACCCAGCCGGGTCCGGCCATGACCACGGCGGTCCACCAAGCGCGCTTGTTCGCCTCGGTCTTGGGCGGCATGAAGCGCAAGTAGTCGATCTGCTCGCCGATCTGCGCGATGAGCGACAGGCACACGCCCGCGCCGAGGAGCACGGAGGCGGTGTTGACGCCGCCGTCGCCGTCGGTGCCCGCGTAGGCGAGGAAGCGGTCGACGGTACCGGGGTCGGTGGCGATCAGATAGACCAGCGGGCCGACCATCAGCAGCAGCCAGATCGGGGTCGTCCAGACCTGGAGCTTGCTGAGCGCCGTCATGCCGTAGATCACCAGGGGGATGACCATGAGCGTGGAGACCAAGTAGCCCAGCCACAGCGGCAGTCCGAGGCCGAGCTTGAGGCCCTGGGCCATGATCGAGCCTTCGAGGGCGAAGAAGATGAAGGTGAAACTGGCGAAGATGACGCCGGTGAGGACAGAGCCGTAGTAGCCGAAGCCGGAGCCGCGGGTGATCAGGTCGAGGTCGATGTTGTAGCGGGCGCCGTAGTACGCCAGCGGGAATCCGGTCACGAAGATGACGACCGCGGCGACGGCGATGGCCACGAGCGCGTTGCCGGTGCCGTGGGCCAGGCCGATGCCGGCGCCGATGGAGAAGTCGGCCATGTAGGCGATGCCGCCAAGTGCCGTGGTGGCGACGACCATCGGGGTCCAGCGGCGGTAACTGCGGGGCGCGAAGCGGAGGGTGTAGTCCTCCAGCGTCTCCTTGACCGCCTGGTCGGCGGCGGTCTTGGGCGTTCCTTGCGTCGTCTGTCGTGACTCGGTGGTACTCATACCACGTCTCCCGGTGGGGGGCTGGGTGCGGGTGCGGGTCCTGTGATGCAGTGGGGAGCCCCGCGTGGCGTCATCGACAGGACGGGGGAGCCGGCGGGCCGTCAGGAGTCGTTCCGGCGGTCCTGTATACGACTCTGATCCCACGGCCGATCACGCTAGAAAGCGGTTGTTACCGCTGATTCCAGTTGACGTGAACGCGATGTTTCCGCAGGTTCGGATATTCGGAGGGGGGCGACCGGCGACCGGTGATGTCGTGCGGTTCAAGCACGGAGGCGGGCTAGGGTGGCAAGCAGAGACTGACTCCGATGCCCTTGACCAGGGCAATGGAAACGCTGGCGAGTTCGGGGCCGCACAGGCTGATGGCTGCGGGGCGCGGCATCGCGGTAGGGGCGGATGACGTGGCGTCGGCCCCGACGGGAGGGGGAGGAGCCTCGCATCATGGCAGACGAGAAGGTCACCGAAAGCAGGCCGTTGATTCATGGATGCGGCCGGTCGGCGGCGCCCGCGGTGCTGCCCCCTTCGCTGCGCCCGTGGCTCGGACTGATCGCCGCCCTCGCCACGCTGGTGGTCGTCGTGCTCGGGGTTTTGTACGCCGGCCACAGTGAGCCCGGCAGGGTGGACAGGTGGATCGTCGAGCCGACGGCGGACAGTGTGCGGCCGCCGTGGCGCTACGTCGCTCTGGCCACGGACTTCCTGGGGGAGCCCGTGGGAGCGGCGATGCTCGTTATGGCCACCGTGACGGGCTGCCTGCTGCTTCGGCGTCCTCGCGCGGCGGTGCTCATCGTTGCCGGCGTCGGCATGGCCGTGGTGACGGCAACGCTGCTCAAGTCCCTGGTGGGACGCACCATCCACGGCGACGGCAACCTGTCCTACCCGAGCGGACACACCGCCTTCCTCACCGCGCTCGCCCTCGCGGTGGCACTGCTCGCGACTGGCCGGCTCGGCCTCGGCAGGACGGCCGGCACGTCACTCGTGTTCGTCGCGGCGCTGGTTGCCGGCGCCGCCATGGGCTGGGCGCAGGTCGCCCTGGGCGCGCACTACCCGACCGACGCCCTCGGCGGCTGGTGCACCGCGCTGGCGGTCGTACCGGTGACCGCGTGGCTGGTCGACCGGACGGCTGACCAGCTGGCCGATCGGATGGCCGACGCCGGTCAGCGCGACCGTCGCTGACGTCACGTCACGTCACGTCACGTCATGTCACGCCAAGCGGCGGAACACTGGCTTCACCGGCCGTCCGGCCAGCCAGGGGGTCGGGTCCCCGGCGTCCAGTGCCTTCCGGTACACCGCACACGCCTGGGCCACCACGTCGACGGTGTGATCGATGTCGGCTTCGCTGAGCGCGCTGCTCACCACGAACGACGGGGCCAGCACCCCGCCCGCGAGGAGCCGGCGCAGGAACAGGGTGCGGTACTGCTGCGACGGCTGCCCGCTCTCGTCGAGGGTGGCGAAGACCAGGTTGCTGGCCCGGCCCCGGACGACGATGTGGTCGCCGACGCCCATGCCGGCCGCGGCGTCGCGGACACCGGCGGCCAGCCGCTCGCCGAGGGCGTGCAGCCGCGCGGTGATGCCCTCCTCGACGTAGGTGGTCTGCACGGCCATCGCGGCTGCCAGGGAGTGTGTTTCCGCACCGTGCGTGGTGGACAGCAGGAAGACCCGGTCGCCGGAGTGACGCAGCCCGCCTCGCTCCATCAGCTCGCGGCGCCCGGCCAGCGCGGAGACGGCGAACCCGTTGCCCAGCGCCTTGCCGAAAGTGGAGAGGTCGGGGACGACGCCGTACAGGCCCTGGGCGCCCGCCTCGGACCAGCGGAAGCCGGTGATCATCTCGTCGAAGATCAGTACGCAGCCGTGCCGGTCGGCCAGTTCGCGCAGGCCCTTCAGGTATCCGGGCGGCGGCTCGGTGTGGGTGGCGGGTTCGAGGATCAGACAGGCGACCTCGTCCTGGTAGCGGGTGAGCAGCTCCTCCGTGGCGGCCAGGTCCCCGTAGGGGAAGGACACGGTGAGGTCGGTGGTCGCCGCCGGAATGCCGGCGGACATCGGCGTGGTGCCGATGAACCAGTCGTCGGTGGAGAAGAACGGGTGGTCGGCGCAGAGGGCCACCCGCGTGCGCCCGGTGGCGGCGCGGGCGAGGCGCACCGCGGCGGTGGTGGCGTCGGAGCCGTTCTTCGCGAACTTCACCATCTCGGCGGTCGGCACCGTGGCCAGGAAGCGTTCCGCGGCCTCGACCTCCACGATGGACGGCCGGACGAAGTTGCTGCCGCGGTCGAGCTCCCGCCGCACCGCCTCGACCACGCGGGGATGGGCGTGGCCGAGGCTGACCGACCGCAGGCCGGAGCCGTACTCGATGTAGCGGTTGCCGTCCATGTCCCACACGTGGGCGCCGCGGCCGTGGCTGATGACCGGGGCCAGGTCCTCGGGGTACTGGTCGTCGCCCTTGGCGTAGGTGTGCGCGCCCCCGGGGATCAGGGCGTGCAGCCGCTCGTTCGCCTGCCTCGACCGGGGCAGGGCGAACTCCTCGGCTTCTTCCGTGCGTTCGGTGTCCACGCCGACCTCAGCTCTCTCTTTGCTTCAGGACCTCGGCGAGGCTCGGCGCCTCCCGGTCCCGCTGGGACATCGATGTGACCGGCAGCGGCCAGGGAATGGCGAGCTCCGGGTCGTCGAAGGCGATCGTCACGTCCTCGGACGGATCGTGCGGACGGTCGATCCGGTACGAGGTGTCGGCGGTTTCGGTCAGCGCCTGGAAGCCGTGCGCGCACCCCGCCGGGATGTACAAGGTCGTCTGTGTCTCGCCGGACAGCTCGAAGAAGGCCCGGTTGCGGTATGTCGGCGAGTCGGGGCGCAGGTCCACGACTACGTCGAAGATCTGCCCGTACGAGCACCTCACCAGTTTGGCCTCGCCGGCGCCGGAGCGCAGGTGCATGCCGCGCAGCACGCCCCGGACCGAACGGGACAGGCTGTCCTGTACGAAGGCGTCCGGGTCGAGGCCCACCGAGCGGACCACGTCGGCGTCGAAGGTGCGGCAGAAGAAGCCGCGCTCGTCGGCGTACGGCGTCGGCTCGAACAGGTACGCGCCGGCGATCTCCGGGACTTCGGTCGCTTTCATGGAGTCTCCTGCCGGACGTGGGCTTGAGGTTGATCGGCCGCCGCCCCCGGGAACAGGGCCGCGGTCAAGGCGTTGAACTGGTGCGCGAGTTGACCGGCGGTGACCAGGTTCCGCTCGGCGAGGGTCCGCCGCAGCTGGGCCGAGCGCTTCTCCAGCGCCCGGAACTGCTCGAGCAGCCGGTCGGCGTCGACTGCGCGAGCCGGATGGCAGTACGCGCCCAATCCCATCCGTTCCATGAGCGCGTCGCTCTTCGCCGCATAGCTGAGGGCGAGCGTCGGCGTGCCGACCTTCAGCGCGCAGACCAGGTTGTGGTACCGGGTCGCCACCACGGTGTCGGCGGCCGCCGTCTCCTTCATCAGGTCGGCCAGCGAGACTGCCTCGGCGGCGGTGACCAGCGGCGAGTCCACCGCGTCGAGGATCGCGGTGACCACCGGCGCATCGCACTCGTCGCCGGTGAGCAGCCGGACCGGCCTGCCGTCCTCGACGAGCGTGCGGACGAAACGGGTTGTCCCGTCGAGGTAGCGCCGGTGGATCTCCTCGGCCCGGGCGCGGTCGTCGTTGCCGCCGTGAAAATCCATGACGCCGACGCAGACCGGGCCCGGCGGGTCCGGGGGGCCCGAGGGCGCGCTCGCCGGCGGCGTCGGCAGGGCGAACGCGAGGTCCGGGTAGACCTCGTCGCGCGCGGTGTCGACGCCCATCGCCCGCATCGCGTCGCGGGACTGGGAGTCCCGGTACGAGCGGTACGCGGCCAGCCGCGCCGACCAGCGCACCAGGGCCCGGGTCGGCCGGTCGCCGATCGGGGCGGCGCCGACGCCGACCAGCGCGACCCGGGTGCCGGACAGCCGGCCGGATGCGCAGAGCAGGAACAGCGAGTACGGGAAGCCCCACGGCCGCAGCGGCAGCGTGGCCTCCAGGACGCCCATGCCCGGCACGATCACCACGTCGTGCCGGCGCACCCAGGCAGCGGTGCGGAAGGCGTCGACGAGTTTGCCCAGACCCTTCGCCGCGATCGCGCCCGCACGCGACGCGGTCCGGTACTCCCCGCGGTACCAGTGCAGCCGTGCCGCGGGGATCCCGTACCGGGCCGCGACGACCTCGGGTCCGCCGCACAGGGCGTCCACGACCGCCTCCGGGTGCTCGGCGCGGAGATATCCGAGTACGGCCTCGAGCGACCCGTCGTTGCCGAGGTTGCCGGAGCCGAGCAGGCCGAACACCCCGACACGCACCGGCGTTTCGTTCGCAGGCGTCATGCACGCCTCCCCTCGCGGCCGGCGACGAGGGCGTCGACGGAGACGGCGAGCCGGCCCGGGTCGACCGGGGCGCGGTCCTCGACCCGCTCGCCGGCGCCCGGCCGGACCCGGCTGGTCATCCACGCGGCCAGATGGCGGTAGCACGCGCGCCGGTCGGCCGGCGACAACGGCGCCCGCCGGATCGCCGAGGCGAAGCCCCAGACGTACTCGGCGAGCAGCCGGGGCGTCGGGTGCAGCAGGCCTGCCCGGCGTGGGTCCAGGTTGACGCACCGGGAGCGCTTGGAAGGGTTCGCCCGCTCGGCGCGGGTGGGGTGGTCGCGGCGGAAGTACAGCAGCTCCGGCACCTGGTGGAACGGGCCGTGCAGGGTGATCTCGGCGACGAACGTACGGTCCGCGTGGTGGTAGCTGTCGTGCGGCTTCACCCGGCGCAGCACATCGGCCCGCATCACCCCGTAGAAGTCGTCGCCGCCGGGCTCGAACAGCAGACTGCGGAACCGCTCCGGTGCGTGCGGCGAGTCGGTGGCGAGACCGTACTCGTACGGGACCTTCACCTGGCCGTCGCCGTCGATGACCGCCTGGCCGGAGTGCGCGAGGATCACGTCCGGCCGCTCGTCCAGCGCCTGAACGCAGCGCCGCAGCAGGTCGCGGGCGTAAAGGTCGTCGTGCGAGGCCCACTTGAACAGCTCGCCGCGGCACTCGGTGAACACATAGTTGTGGTTCGGCGCGGCGCCGATGTTCCGGCGCAGCCGGATGTACCGGATACGCGAGTCCTGCGCGGCGTACTTGCGGCAGATGTCCTGCGTCCCGTCGGTCGAGGCGTTGTCGGAGATGACCAGCTCGAAGTCCTCGTAGGTCTGGCCGAGCAGGGCGTCGAGGGCCTCGGCGAGGTACTCCTCGCCGTTGTACACGGGCAGGCCGATGCTCAGCCGGGGTTGGGCGGTCATTGCGTCCTCAATTCGGGGATGGAGTTCTGGTGGTGCTCGCGCAGGGCGGACCGCAGTTGGAGCCACCACACGGCCGAGCCGCTGACGGTCGCGGCGGCGACGCCCCAGGCCGAGCCGACCGTGCCGGCCACGGCCGCCCCGCCGAGCCCGCCGATGACGTAACAGACGGAGGCGATCAGCTGGCTGCGCAGGCTGCGCCGGGCCATGCCGAGCGCGCGCAGCCCGGCCGCCGCGCCGGTGCCGAGGCCGGCGCCCGCGACGCCGAGCGTGACCGGCACGATGAGCTCCGAGGCCGAGCTCCAGACGCCGCCGAGCACGAACTCACCGCCCCGGTCGGGCACCAGCAGCAGCGCCCCGCCCCAGAGCAGCGCGGCGACGGCCTGCCCGCCGCCCAGCAGAAGGCAGAACCTGCCAAGCCGGTGCGGGGCCCGCCGCAGCACCCGTGCCGCCTCCGCGACGGTGACCAGCGAAAGGCCCATCAGCAGGGCGAGGAACGGGCCGAGCAGGAGTTCGGCGCCCCGGACCACACCCACGGCGCCGACTCCGACGATCGCGCCGAGCCCGTACGCCCGCAGCTGGCTCGCGCCGCTGTTGCTGACGTTCTCGACCAGGTACCGGTAGCCGAGGTCGCGGTGCTCGCGCAGCCACTCGCGCGCTCCGCTCATGTGGGGCCGGATGCCGGACTGGAAGCAGCCGTACACCGAGGCCACCGCGGCGGAACCGCCCCAGGCGAGCACGAATGCGGCCACGCTGCCCATGTGGGCCGCCACCACCATGGCCGGGACGAGCGCGACGCCCCACACGACGTCGTTGACGAACGCCTTCCGTCCGGCGCCTGCGGCGAAGAAGGCGAACCGCCAGGCGTCCTGCAGCAGCAGCCCCGGCAGCATGACGCCGAGGCAGGCGAACGCGGGCCCCACGCGGCCGCCGAGAGCAAGGCCGACCACCACAGACGCCGCGCCGAGGGCGGCGCCGACGCCGAGCGCGGTCCCTGACGACCGGGCCACCGCCGCGCGCCAGGACGCGTCCGACACGCCGCTGAAGCGCACCATGAGCGGGTCGGTGGCCAGCCCGCGGGAGACGTTGAGCACCACGCCGTACGTCACCCAGGCCAGGCTGAACACGCCGAACGCGGTCACGCCCAGCGAGCGGGCCACGTAGATGCCCACCGCGAAGTTGGACATGCTGGAGGCCGCCTGGTCGGCCAGTCCCCAGGACAGCCGGCCGGCGAGGGCCCGCTTGGCGGACCCGGCCGGTGTCGCCGTCTTCTGCTCCCCGGTGGTCATCGGCGTCATGCCTTGATCAACCCGGCGCCGTGCAGGGCGCCGGCCGCGGTGGCGACGGTGTCGAACGGCAGCCCCGACCGCTCGGCGACATCCAGCAGACTGTGCTCGCCGTCGGAGAGGTTGAGCACCCAGAGCATGGCCATCTGGGCCTGCTTGGTGTCGCTGCGGCCGCCGAGCGCGTCGTACAACCCACGCCGGCCCAACTGCGGTTCGCCGTAAGGGCTGAGGTTCAGATACCGCCGGTTGCGGTCGAGCACGGCGAACGCCTCGCGGCACACGGCAAGGGTGTCCGTCATCGCCTCCGGGGAGACGAAGTCCAGGTTGTCCGCCGAGGTGTGGTACTCGGGATAGCCCGCGTACGGGGTCCGGGTGAGCGAACCCACGCCCAGGTTGAACCCGGGCGAGCAGAACTGCCGCTCGTCGTAGCCGTACGGAGTGAACTCGGCGACGCGGTGCGGGCGTTCGGATGCGGCCAGCACATGCTGCATCACCCGGTCGATCTCCGCGTCACCGCGCCTGCTCTGCTTGTACGTCAGTCGACCCCGGTCGCCGGCGCAGGCCAGCACAAGGCCGTGCTTGACCCGCTCCACCCGCTCCGCGTTGCGGGCCAGCCAGGTGATCGCCCCGATGGTGCCGGGCGCGAACAGGAACCGGTAGGTGTAGTACGGCGTCTGCTGTGCCAGCGCCCGGGCCAGGAACGTCGCCACCGCGATGCCGGCCAGGTTGTCGTTGGCCAGCGACGGGTGGCAGACGTGGCAGGAGACGATCACCTCGTCGGGGACCTGCCCGGGGACCACGTGCTCGGCGTAGGTGAGATGGCCGTCGGCGAGGGTGGAGTCGACGCGCACCTCGTACTCGCCGTCCGGCATCGCGTCCAGGGTCTCCTGGGCCAGGCAGAACCCCCACTCCGGCTTGTAGTAGCTGGTGCGGTACGGCACCCAGGACGGGTGGTCCGGCAGGGTGTGCAGGTGTTTCCGCAGCTCGGCCAGCGGCATGGTCGCCGACACCGGCACGCTGTAGCCGAGCACGTGCAGGCTGGACGCGGCGAAGTCGACGACCCGGTTCCCGGCGCTGTCCGCGATGTACGCGTCCCGGACGTTCCACTCCTGCGGCACCGTCCAGTCGAGCACCTGCGTCCCGGTCGGCACCTCGTGCACCTGCAGCGGGATGTACTCCCCGACGATGTCCAGGGTGGCGCGCACACCGTCGCCGGTGATGCTGCGGCACAGCGGGTACAGCCGCTCGACCAGCGCATGCATCTCGTCGCCGGTCGAGGTCGTCGGCTGTGCGCCGGCCGCGGTCATCCGCGCCACCGCAGGGTGTCGTCGACCGTGCCGGCGTCGGACGCCGCGCGCAGCACGGCGAGTCGGGTGAAACGTCGGTCGAAGTCCTCCTTGGTCAGCCCGAACTTCCCGTAGGCGTCGGCGAGTTCGAGTGCGCCCCGCTTCACCGTCCACTCGCAGTCGAAGCCGGGTATCGCGGCCCGGAACCGGGAGAAGTCCACCCGGTACGACCGCGGATCGGCGCCGGTCTCCCCGGTGATCACCACCTTGGAGTCGGTCACCGCCTCGGCGACCTGCTCGGCGATCTCGGCGACCGTGACGTTGTTGACCTCGCTGCCGATGTTGAACGCCCGGTCGTGCACCGCTTCCCGAGGCGCGGTCAGCGCGGCCGTGAAGGCCCGTGCGATGTCGGCGGCGTGCACCAGCGGGCGCCAAGGGGTGCCGTCGGAGAGCACAAGGACCTCGCCGGACAGGAGCGCGTGGCCCACCAGGTTGTTCAGCACGATGTCGGCGCGCAGCCGGGGCGAGTAGCCGAAGGCGGTGGCGTTGCGCATGAACACCGGGGTGAAGTCGTCGTCGGCCAGCGCGTGCAGGTCGTCCTCCACCCGCACCTTGGACTCCGCGTACGGCGTCACCGGGCGCAGCGGGGCGTCCTCGGTCACCAGGTCGTCGCCGCCGGCGGCGCCGTAGACCGAGCAGGTCGACGCGTACAGGAAGCGCCCCACTCCGGCGTCGCGGGCCAGCCGGGCCAGCCGTACGGACGCGTGGTGGTTGATGTCGTAGGTGAGTTCCGGCGCCAGCGACCCCAGCGGGTCGTTGGAGAGCGCGGCCAGGTGGATCACGGCGTCCACCCCGGCCACGTGGTCGGCCGTGACGTCGCGCAGGTCCACCCGGTGCCCCTGTGGGTCCGCGGGTGTCGGGCCGAGGACGCAGTCGGCGAACAGGCCGGAGTCGAGGCCGACGACTTCGTGTCCGGCGGCCGTGAGGACCGGGGCCATCACGGTGCCCAGGTAGCCCTGGTGTCCGGTCAGTAGTACGCGCAAGGTTCAATCCCCCAGGTTGAGCGTGAGTTTGGTGACGGCGAACGCCTCGGCGTAGCGCTCGTGGCATTCGATGCCGCGGATCCGGGCCAGGCCGAGGAAGGCCTCCCGGTCGTACCACGGCCGGTGCCGCTGCGAGGGGTAGTGCTCCTGCAGCAGCCGTACCTTCTGTTCGGCGATCTCCGGCGTCAGCGGCTGGTAGGCCGCCGGACGGCCGAGATCGCCGTCCCACTTGACGATCTCGTAGCCGAGGACCATGTGGTCGCGGAACGCGGTGGGTATCAGCTTCGCCAGACCGCGGTGGTCCTGGTGCGCGTCGTCGGTGCGCGGGGCCAGGATCAGATCCGGGTCGGTCTGCGCGCGCAGTTCCTCGACCGCGGCCTTGGCCTCGTCCCAGTGCACGGGCATCCGGCCGTCGGGAAGCTTGTGCACGGTCAGCCGCAGGTCGGCGCCCGGGCAGAAGGCGGCGAGCGCGGCCTGCTCCTCCTGCTCCCGCTCGCTGCCGCCGCCGGAGAGCACCAGCGCGTCGACACGGAGACCCGGCCGCGCGTGACACAGCGTCAGCAGTGTGCCGCCTGCGCCGATGGCGATGTCGTCGCAGTGCGCGCCCACCGCGACGATCCGGTCCAGGCGCCGCCCGGCCCCGAGCCGGATCACGCGCTCACCGCCGCGCTGTCCCGCTCCCACACGGCCCACGGGCGGTCGCCCCGGGCGTAGGCCTCGTCGAGCGCGGCCCGCTCCTTCACGGTGTCGGTCGGCTTCCAGAAGCCGCGGTGCTGGTGCGCCACCAGACGGCCCCGCTTGGCCAACTGGGCGCATCCGTCGGCGACCAGGTCCCCGTTCTCCGGTATGTGGTCGAAGACCTCCTGGCGGAGCACGAAGTAGCCGCCGTTCTCCCACAGCGGCATGTCGCTCACCGCGGTGATGCCCCCCACCAGGCCGTCCTCGCCCAGCTCCACGCAGTGGAACGACGACTGCGGCGGCACCACCATCATCGACGCACCGGCGTCGCGCTGCGCGAACCGGTCGATCATCTCCGGCAGCGGAGCGTCGGTGAGCACATCGGCGTAGTTGGCGAGGAACATCTCGTCGCCGTCCAGGTGGTGCCGCACCCGGCGCAGCCGCTCCCCGATCGGTGACTCGATGCCGGTCTGCGCGAACGTGATCGTCCAGTCGGCTATGTCGGTGGACAGCAGCTCGGTCCGCCCGCCTCTCAGCACGAAGTCGTTGGACGTCGTCTCCTCGTAGTTGAGGAAGAAGTCCTTGATGTGGTGAGCCCCGTACCCGAGGCACAGGATGAACTCCTTGTGCCCGAAGTGCGCGTAGTAGCGCATGACGTGCCAGATCAGCGGTCGCGGCCCGACCATCGCCATCGGCTTGGGCACGTCGTCTGCGGCACCGCTCCGCATCCGCATCCCGTAACCGCCGCAGAACAGTACGACCTTCATCGCTTGACCTCGACAATGCTCAGTTCCGGGATGGGGAAGACCAGCCGGCCGCCCCAGTCGTGCACGAAGGAGAGCTGCTCGGTCAGCTCGGTCCGCAGGTTCCACGGGAGGACGAGCACGTAGTCCGGCTTGTCGGCGGCAATCTGCTCGGGCGGCAGGATCGGGATGCGGGTGCCCGGGGTGAACCTGCCGTGCTTGTAGGGGTTGCGGTCGACCGTGTACGGGAGCAGGTCGGGGCGGATGCCGCAGTGGTTGAGCAGGGTGTTGCCCTTGCCCGGGGCGCCGTAGCCGACGACCGTCTCGCCGCGCTCGGCCGCCTCGATGAGGAACTTGAGGAGGTCCCGGCGCACCTTGGCCACCCGGGCGGAGAACTCGGTGTACCCGGACAGCTCCTGCAGCCCGGTGGCCTTCTCCCGGGCCAGTACGTCGGCCACCCGTCGGCTCGGCTCGCCGGCGACCTCGGCCGGGCGGGCCCACAGCCGGATGGAGCCGCCGTGCGTGGGCAGCAACTCGACGTCCACGAGCGCGAGTCCGCCGCTCGCCAGGGCTCGGATCGCGGAGGCGACCGTGTAGTACTGGAAGTGCTCGTGGTAGATCGTGTCGTACTGGTTCTCCTCGATCAGGGTCAGCAGGTGCTGCACCTCGATGGAGACCCAGCCGTCGTCGGCGACCAGGGCGCGCAGCCCCTGGGTGAACCCGATCACGTCGGGGATGTGCGCGTACACGTTGTTGGCCACGACCAGGTTCGCCGGGCCGTGCTCCTTGCGCACGGCCGAGCCGGTCTCCGGGCTCAGGAACTCCGTGAGCGTGGGCACACCCGCCTCCCGCGCCGCCGCGCCGACGTTCACCGACGGCTCGATGCCCAGGCAGCGAATCCCCCGGTCCACCACGTGCCTCAGCAGGTACCCGTCGTTGCTCGCGACCTCGACCACGAAAGCGTCGGAGCCTTCGGTGTCGAGTCCCACCCGCTGTACGGCGTCGGCGACGAACGCACGCGCGTGCTCCACCCAGGAGGTCGAGTAGGAGGAGAAGTACGCGTACTCGGTGAACGTCTCCTCCGGCTTGATCAGCGGCGGGATCTGCGCCAGCCAGCAGTCGGTGCAGACCCGCAGGTGCAGCGGGTACGCGGGCTCCGGCTGGTCCAGTTGGTCCGCGGCGAGAAAGCTCTCACATGGTGGCGTCGCCCCGAGGTCGACGACGCTGGCCATCGCCTCCGAGCCGCACAGTCGGCATCGTGTCATCTACTGTCCCCATCCCCCCTGCTCGCGCGGGTGTCCCCGCCGCGAGCCAGTGCTGACCGCCCCGCGATCGCGGTGCGGTACTCGTCAACCAGGCGGTCGAGGCCGACCGCCGGGCTGAAACCCTGTTCGTACCGGAGCCGGGCCGCCCGGCCCATCTCCCGGTTGCGGTCCGGCCCGGCGGCGATCCGGCGTAGGCAGGACGCGAGCGAGGCGGACTCGCCCGGCCGGTGCAGCAGCCCGGTGACGCCGTCCTCGACGAGTTCGACGAAGGCGCCGTGACCGGCGGCGACGACCGGGACCCCCGCCGCCATCGCCTCCACGACCACCAGGCCGAACGCCTCCAGCCACGTGGACGGAGCCACCACGGCGACCGACCGTGCGATGGCTTTCTGGCACTCCGCCGTGTCGTACAGGCCCACGTACCGCACGTCGTCCCGGCCCGCCGTCCAGGCCGTCACCTCCGGCTCCAGCGGCCCCGTGCCGGCGATCACGAGCGGCACGCCCACACCGCCGCTCGCCGCGAGCTCGTCCCACGCGGCCATGAGCAGCCGTACGCCCTTGGCCTCGGCGAGCCGGCCGAGGTAGAGCACATGCTCGCCGTCGCCCACCCGGCGGTCGTCCGGGTCGGGCACGAAGTTGTGCTTCACCGCCAGCCGCTCGGCCGGCATGCCGGCCCGCACCAGGACGTCGCGCTGCGCCGCCGAGATACAGAAGAACCGCTCCACGCCGGACCACCACCGCCGCCGGTTGACCGACAGGCTGACCGCGAGCGGCACCGTCGCAAGCCGCGAGTTCCGGTAGCAGCCGTGCCGGACGGCGGGCAGCGGCGCCGCCGATCCGACGCACTCGGTGCACGGCCGGCCGTCCCGCTGCAGCGTGCCGGGCGGGCAGACCTGGGTGTAGTTGTGCAGCGTGGCGACGGCGGGCACGTCGGCGTCGGCGCAGGCGGCGAGGACCGCCGGCGACAGGAGCGGGAAGACGTTGTGGACGTGCACCACGTCCGGCCGTTCGCTGCGCAGCTTGGCAGCGAGCTCCGTGCGGACCGCCGGGTTCCACGGCACAAGGAGCGGCACCGCGACCTTGCCCAGCAGGGACCGGGAGGCGATGTCGTCGCTGCGCCGCTCGAACATCTCGACCCGGTGGCCGGCCGCGCGCAGCAGCTCCACCTCCTGGTCGACGACCTTGTTCTCCCCGCTCGGCTGCGCCGAGGCGTAGCGGTTGTGCACCACGAGGACGTGCATGCTCAGGTCACCTCCGATTTCTGGGCCCAGCGCGGGATGCGTCGTGGAGGGACCTCGGGCGTCGAGACTTCGCGCGTCGCAAGGGGAGTGGCCGCGGCAGGTGCCGCCAACAGCGAGGCGGCCAAGGCCAGATGCAGCAGATACGGCGAGGCGTCGCCAAGACCGGCCTCGGTGTACGACGCGATCGCGCAGTAGCTGATCAGGAAGATCGCGCAGGCCCGCTGCAGCGACGGTGGCCGCAGCAACGCCACGCCGCCCAGCACGATGATGAACGCCGCGACGACGGTGACGCCGATCAGACCCTGCTCGTTGTAGACGGCCAGCCAGCTGTTGTCGATCGGCAGCCCGCCGAACGACTTGTCGCCCAGGCCCGCGCCGAACAACTTCTCCGAGGTCGACCGGGGCGCAGCCAGCAGGGCGTCCCAGACCTTGGCCCGACCGGTGAGGTTGGAGAAGTTCTCCTTGCTCTGCCCGCGCAGGAACCACGCCTGCAGCGCGGAGGCGAACCCCACCGCGGCCACCACGGCACACAGCACCGCCCAGGTGAAGAACCGGCGGGCTGCGGCGCTGGTCAGGATGAGCGAGCCGATCGCCAACACCAGCCCGATGAGCAGGCCGAGCGTGGCCGTCCGGGTATGGGTCAACGCGAGCAGGACGAGTGACGGCACGATGACCACCGCCGCGCTGGTCCGGTCGGTGCGGCGGCCCAGTACGAGCAGCACGGTGAGCCCGATGATCACCGCGGCGTACTGTCCGATCTGCGGCGGGGTCAGCGGCCACAACGCACCGACCAGCCGTCCGCCGTAGAGCTCGGGCATGGCCGCGCCCGGTGAGATCAGCAGGCCGGCGGCCACCGACCCGAGCACCGCGAAGTACATCCGGATGTGGTGCCGGACGAACGTCAGGCCGCCGTCCCACCAGCGGCTGAGCAGCCACAGCGTGCCGACGAAGAGAGCCAGCCGGGCGCACCGGAACAGCGCTCCGAACCCGGACTCCAGGTCCGCGCTGGAGATCACGCTCAGCACCAGCAGCAGGGTGAGCAGGAGCACATAGGCGCTGGCTCGAATACGCAGCTGGAGATTGACGGCGAGCGCCAGCGTGAACGCGGCGACCAGGGCGCCCATGGTGACCATCTGGATGAGGGAGCGGGGCAGCGGGACGATGGTCTTCGCCCCGGCGGAGCCGAGCGTGTTGAGGACCAGCAACCCCCAGACGACCCCGACGATCTTCGGTGTGCCGGCCGGGCGCCGCTCGGCGCCGGGCTGTGTGCTCATCTCAACCACCGGCCCGTGCGCGGAAGGTGCTGCCCGCGTCCTGCCGGTAGGACTTGCCCTGCCAGCGCGCGGAGTTGAGCACCTGGCTCGTGTCCTGGGCGACGAACTTCCAGGGGCCGACGTAGACGTTGTCGTGCCAGCGGTTGTCCTGCTCGTGAGTGATCGCCTCAGCCACCTTCTCGCCCTTGTAGGGCGACCAGTCCGGATAAGTGCCGTAGTTGGCGAGCACCGCCATGCGGTCGCACTTCTCCGTGCACTTGACGACGGCCTTGTCCAGCACGAAGCGGTTGTCGTGGATGTCCACCCGCTGGGTCTTCCACCGGCAGTCGGCGTAGAGCGGTGGCTTGCCGATCGCCGGCTTCACGCAGCGGTCGGTGTCCTTCACCAGCAAGGTGCAGTCGCCCGACGAGGTGTTGGCCGGGCTGTTGCAGAACCGGTCGGCGTTCTCCCACAGGGTGATCCCGGACCAGTTGTTCTCCAGCACGTTCCGGTAGATCTCGATCTTGTCGGTGCGGGCCCGGACCCGTGGCTCGCCCCCGGACTCGGACACATAGACGGTCGCGAACGGGAAGGTATCGCCCGCTTTGGCTTCCCGGCGGCCCTCGACCCAGTTGTTCCGTCGGATCGTGTTGTTCCGGATGACCGCGTTGTAGCTGGTCTCGTAGATCAGCGCGGCACCGTCGTTGGCCTCCAGCACGTTGTTCTCGATGCGGAAGTCGTTGTTGTTGGTGTCCGCCCACAACCCTGTTCCGCGGTTGTCGTGCACCCAATTGCCCCGTACGTCGGCGCCGTTGACGGCCCAGAACTTGATGCCTCCCGTGCAGCCGCAGCCCTCCCGCCGCCGCTCCCAGTCGCCGGTGTTGTTGCCCACGATCTCGTTGCCCTCGACCACCAGGCCGCTGATACGGCCACCGGTCTTGTACGCGTTCATGCCGTACTGGCCGTTGTCGCGCAGGCAGTTGGCGCGGACCTGCTGGCGGGCACCGGCCATCAGCCCGGCGCCGGAGTTGTACTGGATCGTCGCGTGCTCGATCACCCACCCGTCGGCCGAGTCATGGTTGACCACGCCCTCGTCGTGCGGCGCGACGAACCGCTGCACGGTCAGGTAGCCGAGGGTGACATCGCGGGCGGTACCGCCGAATGCGTACTGGTTCTTCTTCCCGCCGTCGAGCACCGCGCCCGGCGCACCGAGGTAGCGGTTCCCCTCCTTGGGGATGACTTGGGCGTAGCGGTCCGGGTCGAGCCTGTGCTTGCCGGGTCGAAGCCAGAACGTGGTGTTCGGGGGGTTGCTCTTGGTCTTCTCGGCCAGGTCACCGACCACCGCCGGGTCGACCGTCACCGCACCCGCCGGCGCCTTCGCCGGCCCGGCGGAGGGCTTGGCGCACACGCGGGCCACGGCCACGGATCTGGGTGGCGCAGCGGTCCGCTCCGGCTGGGCGCCCGCCGTGCTCGTACAGCCGGTCGCCGACAGCAGGGCCAGCGCCAGCGGTGCCGCCGGCAACGCCCAGTTCCGCCACTTGTTCCCCACGCGTCCTCCTCCCTCTCTAGCCGTGGAACCTGAGCACGGTGGTGAAGCCCTCCGCCCCGTCGGCGAAGCCGGTGCCGACCAGCGTGGTGGCGGGTTCCTTGCGCCCGAATCCGGCGGAGTACCAGCCCAGCGGCGGGTCGGTCTCGCCGCGATGCGCCTGCCAGGACAGCTGCCCGGGCAGGTCGAGCACTGCGGAACGGTCCTCGCCGTCCCGGGTCCAGGTGAGCTGTGCCCGGTTCCCGACCAGGTCCGCAGCGATCGCCGGACCGAGGTGGAACGCCAGCTGCACGGCCCGGCGCGGGCCACGCACCTCGTCGACCACCCTCAGCTCCTGGCTCGCGGGCGTCAGCTCCACCCGGCGGCGGTGCACGGAGCCCTGGTAACCGTCGTGCTCGGCACACCAGCGGGCCGTCCCCCCGTCGGAGGCGTCGGATGTGTCCACGGCCAGGACGCGGCTGTTGGCCTGCCGGGTCCACAGGAACGGGCCGCCGGAGACGGACTGGTCACCGCTGTCCAGCTGCAGGGTGTTGTGGCCGAGGGTCGACCGGAAGTACTGCCGCCACTCGGGCTGCCCGTGGTAGCAGTACGTCCCCGGGTCGGCGAGCACGTCGACCCCGTCGTGCCGGACTTCCACGGACAGCGCGTCGGCGTGAGCGTGCGCGGCGATGGACAGGAAGCCGTGCGGGCCACCGTCGCAGCGGCACCAGATCTCCCCTGTCTCCCCAGCCTTCCCCGGACCGCGCAGGATGGTCATGCCCGCGTCGGCGAAGTGGCCCGGTCGGCTTGCCGGGCGGGTCACTGCCGGCGCGGTTCCATCCTTCGAGTACGGCCGGATGAGCGCGGCCAGCAGCGGGGTGCGCACATCGGTGCCGGTCACCGTCGGCCACCAGGTGAGCCGGCCGAATACGGCGTCCCCGGTGGCCAGCAGCGAGGCCCAGCGGTCGGTGCCCGCGCCGTCCAGGACCAGACCGTGCCCGTCGTCCGCGTCCCCCTGGCGCGGCGGCCGTAGCCGGTTGTCCACGACGGCCGCGAGCGCGTCGGTCATCCGCAGCAGCACCAGCCGAACGGTCGCGGGGACCGGCACATCGGCGGCGTCCGCCTCGGCCACCGCGGCCAGGCCGAGTTCCAGCACGAGTCCGTGATACTCGGTGGCCAGCTCGCGGTTGAGGCCGGAGAGGAACGTGTTGCCGCGCAGATGCCGATCCAGCGACCGCAGCGCGTCGGCCCGCCAACGCTGCGAGGAAGGGAACCAGCCGAATGCGCAGGCCGCTGCGAACTGCCCGGCGGCCTCGGCGATGACGTGGTTGTTCGCCGAAGACCCCCGGCTGGGGAAGGCGGCCAGCCAGCGCTGGTGGTGCCAGATCTGGTTCAGCGCCACCGGGTTGTCCTCGAACAGGCCGGCCGCGCCCGACCAGCCGTCGAGCAGCCGGCGGATCCACACCCACGACAGCAGCCGGATGCCCAGCTCGATGCCGCTGATCCAGTGCACGCCCCGCAGCGGCGGGTTGGCCGCCCACCACGACCGCAGATGCTCGGCCACGCGCTGCGCGTACCGCTCGTCCCCGGTGATCGCGTAGGCGGCGGCGAGCTGGGTGAGGTACTGATGCCGGGACGGCTCCCAGATCTGCTTGATGTCGCCGACCGTGTCCTCGCTGCGGTACGGCACGTCGAATGCGTAGCCCCCCGAAGCCCGGCGCCCGGTCTTCGGGTCGCACCACCAGTCCGGGTCGACGAGGTCGTCGCGGACCACCCCGAAGTACTCGGCGTGCCCGTCCATCAGCCGGTCCGCCTCGGCGATGAGACGTTTCGCGGCGTCCGGAGGCACTGCGGCGATCGTCCCGACGGGCAGTACCGCGGTGAACCGGGCGCCGGTCACGCTCGGGCAGTCGGGCCGCGCCGACCGCCACCGCCGCCTGCGCACCGCGTCGCTGACCCGGCCCGCGACCTCCTGCGGTCCCATCCGGGACAGCCGCCGCAGGTACCAGCCCGCGCTCATGGTCATCGTGCCTGCTCCAACGTCACCGGCGCACCGCCGGCCAGGCCGGCCTGCACGGCGAGGGTGGCCGCCGTGGTGGCGACCAGCGACTGAAGCGGCACCGGCATCGGTCCGCCGGTCCGCACGGCCTTGACGAACGCGGCCAGTTCGGCG
Organism: Streptomyces cyaneus; assembly: GCF_004028635.1. Classification (GTDB taxonomy): domain Bacteria; phylum Actinomycetota; class Actinomycetes; order Streptomycetales; family Streptomycetaceae; genus Streptomyces; species Streptomyces cyaneus. Next base: position 165,589 of record NZ_RQJW01000010.1, read on the forward strand.
TTCTGGCCCTTGTCCCGGGCCTTGGGCAGCCGCGAACTGACCCACCGCTTGCGGCGGCCATCGTCGTAAACAGCGGCGCGGACGAAGTCGTCGAGCCGCAGTGCCTTGCCGTCCGCGACCAGGTCCAGCGTCTCCTTGGGGAGGCTGGCCGGGCCGGTGGTGACATAGCTGATGGTGGCGGTGGACCCGTCCGGGTAGCGCAGTACGACCTGAAGGTCCTCGTTGCCGGACGGGGCGACCGCGTACACCGAGACCGGGTCGGCCTCGAGCAGCCAGCTCGCCGTGTCGATGAAGTGGCCGCCCTCGCCGGCGAACCGCGAGCCCTCGGTGCCCTGTTGGAGGTACCAGCTGCCGTGCTGCAGCCGGCCCGCGTTGACCAGGTAGCGCAGGTTCGCCGGGCCGGTCCGGGCGCCGAACCGCTGCTTGGCCTCCTGCAGCAGCGGAGCGAACCGGCGGTTGAAGCCGACCTGCAGCCGGTCGTTGCCGGACTCCTCCACCGCCGCGAGCACGCCGGCCAGCTCGTCCTCGGTGAGGGCCAGGGGCTTCTCCACGAACACCGTCTTGCCGGCCAGCAGCGCCTTTCGGGTCAGTTCGGCGTGCGAGCTGTGCCGGGTGACCACGAACACCGCGTCGATGGACTTGTCGCCGAGCACGGCGTCGAGATCGGTGGTCGCCTCGGCGAAGCCGAACTTGCGCTGCGCGTTGGCCGCGGACAGAGCCGTCGTGGTGACGACGGTCGACAACTCGACCCCGTCGCGCTGTGTCAAATGCGGTAGCAGCATCGACGTCGCGTAGTTTCCCGCGCCGACGAACGCAAGGCGCACCGGCGTCTTGGCGGCCCGGGCCGGACCCCTCTTCACGCTCACCGCGGGCACGGCCACCGCCGGGGCCGCCGCTTCCTCCGCTTGCCCCGCGTGCTCGGGGTAACGGAACAGCACGGCCACGGCCTTCAAGTCGCCGTCCTTCAGGCGCTGGTACGTCTCGACCGCGTCATCGAAGTCGGCGATATGGGAGACCAGGGGCTCCACGTCGACGCTGCCGCGGGCGACGAGGTCGAGGAAGCACGCCAGGTTGCGGCGCTCGGTCCAGCGGACGTAGCCGATCGGGTAGTCGCGCCCCTCCAGTTCGTACTCCGGGTCGTAGCGCCCGGGGCCGTACGACCGGGAGAACCGGACGTCGAGTTCCTTCTCGTAGTACGCGTTCCACGGCAGGTCCAGACGGCACTTGCCGATGTCGACGACCCGGCCGCGGTCCCGGCAGAGCCGGGCGGCCAGCTCGACGGGCTGGTTGCTGCCGCCGCCGGCGGCCAGGTACACCTGGTCCACGCCGTGACCGCCGGTGAGTTCGGCGACGGCGGTCTCCACGGCCGCTGACGCGGGATCGCCGCAGGCCGCCGCGCCCAGACGCTCGGCCAGCTCGCAGCGCACCAGGTCGGGATCGGCCCCGACGACGCGGACTCCCGAGGCGGCAAGGAGCTGCACCACCAGCTGCCCGATCAGGCCGAGGCCGATGACCAGTGCCACTTCGCCGAGCTGCGGCTCGCCCTGGCGGACGCCCTGCATCGCGATCGACCCGACGGTGCCGAAGGCCGCGTGCCGCGGCGCGAGGCCGTCCGGCACCGGGACGTAGAGGTTCTTCGGCACCCAGTTCAACTCGGCGTGCAGCGCGTGCTCGTTGCCGGCGCAGGCCACGAGGTCGCCGACCTTCACATCGTCGATTCCGGCGCCGACCTGCTCGACCACCCCGCACAGCGAGTAGCCCAGCGGTGTGTAGGAGTCCAGCTTGCCCATCACCTTGCGGTAGGTGGCGGGCACCCCGTTGGTGGCCACGCTCTGCATGACCTTGGCCACCTGGTCCGGCCGTGAGCGGGCCTTGCCCAGCATCGACATGCCGGCCTCGGACACCTTCATGAGCTCGGTCCCCGTGGAGATCAGCGAGAAGGCGCTGCGGACCAGCACACCGCCCGGCTTGCACCCCGGTACCGGCACGTCGAGCACCGCCAGCTCGCCGCTCTTGTAGTTCTGTACAACTTGCTTCACCCGAACTCCTCTGATTCCTAAGCCGTTAACCGAGTGCTCTGGCCGGACCCAGAGGTCGCGTCGCGATACCAGTACTCGAGGGTCAGCACATGCCACAGATGCTTGGAGAAGTCCCGCTGCCCGGAGGCGTCCTCGGCGACCATGCGCGCCAGCGCGTCGCGGCGCAGGAACCCGGAACGGACGAGCTCGCCGTCGTTGATCACCTCGCGCACCAGCGGTGCCAGATCCCGGCTCATCCAGGCCCGCAGCGGGGCGCTGAACAGGCCCTTGGGCCGGTACACGATCTCCCGGGGCAGGATCGAGGTGGCCGCCTCCTTGAGGACGGCCTTGCCCTGCCGTCCGACGATCTTGCGATCACCGGGCACGGCGAACGCCGCCTTCACCACCTCGACGTCCACGTACGGCACCCGCACCTCGGTCGACGCGGCCATGCTGGAGCGGTCCGTGTACGCGAGGTTCAGGCCCGGCAGGAACATCCGGGCGTCGGTCAGGCACATGCGGTTGACGAAGTCGTCGAGGTCGTTGTCCTGGTAGGTGTCCGCATGCTCGGTCAGTACGTCGTCGACCGTCCCGGCCAGGTCCGGGTCGAGCAGCGCGAGCAGCTCGCCTCGGTCGTACATGGTGTAGCTGCGCCGGAACGCGGTCTCCTCCGGCAGATCGGCGAAGGACAGGAACCGCTTCGCGAAGCGCACCGACCGGTACCCCCGGCGGGACGTGGCGACCGGCAGCCGGTCCACGGCCGCGGACACCCCGCGGCGCAGGGGTCGCGGGACGCGCTGGTAGCGCAGCGCGATCAGGTTGGCCAGGTGCTTGCGGTACCCGGCGAACAGCTCGTCGGCGCCCATCCCCGAGAGCATCACCTTGACCCCGGCCTCCCGGGCGGCCGAACAGATCAGGAACGTGTTGATCGCCGCGGGGTCACCGATCGGCTCGTCCAGGTGGTACGTCATCTGCGGTAGCAGGTCGAGCACGTTCGGAGCGATCTCGATCTCGTGCAGGTCGACGCCGAAGCGCAGGGCCACCTGCCGGGCGTAGCGCAGGTCGTCGGGCATCGCCTCGAACTTGGCGTCCTCGGCGCGGAACCCGATCGTGTAGGCGGAGATCCCCGGTTGGTGGCGGGCCGCCAGCGCGGTCAGGTAGCTGGAGTCGAGACCGCCGGACAGGAACGTCGCCACGGGGACGTCGGAGAGCAGGTGGCGCCGGGTGGACTCCTCGACGATGGCGGCCAGGTCCGGCTGCTCGCCGCTCCGGGCCCGCTCCCGGCCCTCGGCGGCGACGTCCTTCAGGTTCCAGAACCGGCCGCGCTCCACCCGGCCGTCGGGCCGGCACCGCAGCCAACTCCCCGGCGGCAGCTTCTCCGCTTCACGCAGTGCGCACCGTGAGTCCGGCACCCAGTAGTACAGCAGCGAGGCCACCAGCGCCGCATGGTCCACCTCCAGCTTTCCGCCGGTCGCGGTGGCGAGCGCCTTGAGTTCGGAGGCGAACACCAGACCCTCGCCGCGCCGGAGCAGGAACAGCGGCTTGATGCCCAACTGGTCGCGGGCGAGCACCAGTTCACCGGTGCGCTCGTCGAAGACGCCGAACGTGAACATGCCGCGCAGCCGGGGCAGACAGTCCGTGCCCCAGCGCCGCCAGGCCTCAAGGAGCACCTCGGTGTCGGAGGTACCGCGGAATCGCACTCCGGCGGCCGCCAACTCCGCGCGCAGCTCGGGGGCGTTGTACAGCTCGCCGTTGTACGTCAGGGCGAGGCCGTCCGAGACCATCGGCTGGGCACCGGTCTCGGACAGGTCGATGATGGCCAGCCGACGGTGCCCGAGGTGCACTTCGCCGTCACCGACGGAGTGGCTGTAGCGGCCCGCTCCGTCCGGGCCGCGGTGGGCGAGGGTGTCGGTGAGCCGGTCGGTCACCAGCTTCCCGTCCGGCCATCGGTAAGTACCTGCGATGCCACACATGTCCTACCGCGCCTCCTGGTCGTTGCCGGGGACGCGTGCGGCCCACATCGGCTGCCGCTCCGTCCGCGGCTCGCTCGTTCTGTTCTGCCGGGGCAGCCGCTCGGCACGGCCGCGCAGAGCGGTGCGCAGCCCGTCCCACAATGTGCCGTCGGTGCGGTCCCGCGGATCGGGGTCGATCAGCACCACACCGATCACCGCAATGCGCTGGTCCGCGAGCTGCCGCGCCACGGTGTGCAGCCATGCGGCGCTGCCGTGCCCGGCTCGCACGACGAGCACGGTCTGGGTGCCGAGGTACTGGAGGTCGGTCCACGCCGTGCCGGGCGCCACCGAGCCGACGCCGATCCGGTGCTCCTCGGGCGCCCCGGCCGCGGCACGCTCGCCGCTGACCACGGCCGGGTCGCCCGGCTTCGGGCGACGGCCCGAGAGCTGCGCGCCGGGCAGACCGTCGACGACGACCACGGGCTCGTCCGCCGCCAGTGCCCGGGCGAGGTCCAGTGCGAGCACGCTCGTGCTGCGCGCACAGCCCAGTTCCAGCAGCGACACCGGTTCCGCGGAGCCGCGCACGGTGCGGGCAAGGGTGGTGGTGAGACGTTCGCGTGCCGCCCGAGTCCGTCGGCGCTGCCACAGCCTGGCCGACCAGCGGTGCGTGCGGGGCAGCTCCGCGATGACCGAGGCGCCCAGGTTCGCCGCGATGTCCCGGCGCAGCACGGGGCGGTCCTTCACCACCGTGCCGACCGCGGTCAGCGCGAGTCCGAGGACCAGCCCGAGGACGAGCCCGATCGCGGCGTTGGTGACAGCGGCCTTGGGCAGGGAGTGTCGCACCGCGCGCGGGGCGTCCACGATCTGCGTGCCGGCGACGACCTTGGGCGTGCCGGTGCGCGCGTCTGCGGCGCGCTGGTCGAAATCGGCGATCCGCGAGTTGAGTTCGGCCCGGCGGGCGAAGAGCGACTCGATGGCGGCCGACGCTTTCGGGTCGCTGTCCGGCGATCGGTCTCCGATCTCCTCGTTGACCTGGGCGAGCTCGTCCCGCATCCGGTCACGCTGGTCGAGCAGGGCCTTGGACTCGGCCGTCGCGGTTTCCCGCATCCGCCGCACATGGTCCGCGACGAACGCATCGGCCAGCGCCTTGGCCCGGGCCACCGCCTCCGCGTCGCTGTCCCCTGTCACAGTGATCTGCAGCAGGTTGTTGGTCAGTCCGGTACCCCGGTAGTCCCGCATGAAGTCCTCAGGTTTTTCAGGGGACTTGAGGGACTGCAGCGCCTTGTCGGCGATCCGCGTGGTCCCCAGCAGCTCGACATCGGTGCGGATCAGCGTTCCGGTGTCGTTCGGCTGGTCCTCCTTGTGCGCGACCAGCACCTTGGTCACCGCGGTCGGCGGTGGCGGCATCAGGACCGCCACAGCCGCGCCGACCAGCAGTCCCAGCAGCGCCATGGCGCACCAGAGGCGGCGGCGCCTGCGGACCGCGACCACCAGCGCCTGCAGGTCGAGGAGCGGAGTGGCGGCCGACGACTCCGAAGTCGTGCTCGTCGTCACGCTGAGCCCCCCGTCGCGTGGCCGCGAACCGCGAGCGCCAACGTGGCCTCGTCCGCAGGACGGCCGGCAGTCCCCGTCGGACGGGCACGGACCCTGCCGACGACGACGATGCCGACGACCTCATGCCTGCCGTCCGCACACGCCTCGGCGATGCCGGCGAGCTCCTCCGCGGTCCAGCTGCCCGCGCTGAGGACGACCAGGGCACCGGACTCGGCGTCGCGGTCCGGCACCGTCGGCCGGTCCACCGAAATCTCCACCACCCGCAGCAGCGGATCGCTCTTGGCCTCGGCGACGAGCTGCTCGGCGGCCCGGCGGGCGATCTCGTCGCCCTCCGGTACGACAGCCAACAGTCGCCGGGGGGCGGGCAGTTGGTCCCGGAGGCGAGCGCAAACCCGCCGGTAGCGGATCCTTCTGCCGGCCTCGTCGCCGGACCTCTGCGGCGTCGGTAGGTCCCACCGGGTGTCGAGGCCGAGGAGTCGGCGGATCCAGGCCCGTCGGCCACGGTCTTCCGGCCGGTGCGCGCCGAGCTGCTCCTCGGGCACGTCGACGGTGCCCAGCAGCGCCGAGCCCAGGGCCGCGGCGATCTCCGCTTCGGTGCGCAGTCGGCGATTCATCCGTGCGGCGGCGAGATGGCCGATGACCGCGAGCAAGAAGAACAGCAGCGCCCCGGCGACGATGAGCTGCATCCTCGTCGGCGGCGCCTCGCCGGTCGGCCGGGCCGCCGGCCCCATGACGACCATGCCGGCCTTGTCGGTCGCCGGGTCGGCCTCGTCCAGCTTCGTCATGGCCTCCTCCAGCGAGGTGCGCAGCTTCTCGAGCATGGTGCGGGCCTGCACGCTCTCCACGGTCTGGCCCGGGTCGGCCGCGTTGGCCAGGTCGGTGATGCGGCGGTTGGTCTCCTCCACCTTCTTCCGCAGCGCCTCGGGCCCCGTGACCGCTTCGGAGTCGGTGCCGCCGCCTGCGATCCGCGCGGCGAACTTGACGAACTGCTGGGCCACTTGGTCGGAGAGCCGCTGCGCGCGCTCCGGGGTGTCGGCCGTGCCCGAGATCTTGATGATGTTCCCGTCGGCGGCCTCGGCGGTCACTCGATCCCGCAGCTCGGCGCCGCTGACGCCCGTCCAGCCCAGCTTGGCTGCCGCGCGGTCGACCACCGTCGAACTGGTCGCGATGTCCACCTGAGTCAGCAGCTCGCGCTCTTCCCACTGCCCCGGCAGCAGTACGGATGCCGACGTCGTGTACCGCGGCGGAAACACCACCGAGGTGCCGTAGCCGACGAGCGCGCCCACCACGGCGAGGACGGCGAGAAGACGCCAGCGCCGTCGGAAGATCCGCCCGATGGTGACCAGGCGTATTGCGTCATCGCTCAACTGCGCGCCTCTTCTGTGCGGAACGGGTCGCCGCCGACACCGGAGCGTGGTCACGGCAGGCGGCGGCGTAGGCGGCAAGCAGCGACGCTTGCGAGTTCTGCCAGGAGAGCGGCCCGCTGATCCGCTCCTGGCCGATCTTGCCCATCCGGATCCGCTTCTCCGGATCGTCCATCAGCAGCGCGATGAGCCTCGCGAATTCGGCCTCGTCGTTGGCGGGCGCGTACACGGCGGCGTCACCGGCGGAGACCCGCGCCTCCTTCAGGTCGAACGAGACGATCGGCCGGCCCATCGCCATGTACTCCAGGACCTTGTTCATGGTCGACACGTCGTTGAGCGGATTGCGCGGGTCGGGGGAGAGGCACACGTCCGCGGTGGACAGGTAGCGCACCAGGTCGGCGTCCGGAATGCGCCCGGTGAACTGCACCTGCTCCGAGAGCCCGAGCCGCCGGGACAGCTCCACCATCGCGTCGAAGGCGTCGCCGGCGCCGACGAACACCGCATGCCAGTCGGTCCGTCCGAGCTCGTCGCGCAGCTTCGCGAGGGCGCGCAAGGCGTAGTCGACGCCGTCCTGCGGGCCCATGACGCCGAGGTAGCACAGCAGATGAGGCTTGCCGCGCTTCAACTCCGGCTCCGGCGGCACCGGTTGGAACCGGTCGATCTGGGGCGCACTGCGCACCACGAACACGTCCTCCGGCTGCCGGCCACCGCGGCGTACCGCGACGTCCCGGTAGCTCTCGTTCGTGGCGAGCACGATGTCCGCGGCCCGGTAGGTCCGCCGTTCCAGCGCGCACACGGCGCGGTAGAGCAGGTCCTTGCCGCGGTCGAACCGGGAGAGGTACAGCTCGGGTACCAGGTCGTGCTGGTCGAAGACGAACCGCGCGCCGCGCCGCTTCAGCCACAGTGCAGGCAGGAACAGCAGGTCGGGCGGGTTGCAGGCGTGGACCACGTCGACCGGGCCGACCTTGCGGGCCAGCCGGACCGTGTGCCACAACGCCGACCCGTACTCCCGCAGGTAGCCGGCCGGTCCGCCGGTGGCCGCGCGCAACGGGTAGCGGTGGATCCGCACCCCGTCGATCACCGCCTCCGGTTCCGTGTCCCGCTTCTCTCCCCGGGGGCAGATGACGTGCACCTCCCACCCCGCGTCGCGCAGCGTCGTGCACTCCTGCCACACCCGCCGGTCGAACGGCACCGACAGGTTCTCCACCAGGATCAGCGCGCGACGGGCTGTCCCGTCGCCGCGTATTGCGTCACCAAGCAAGGCCCACGTACCCAGGTTCGGCCCGGCGCGCATCGGCGTCGGGAAGGTGGATGAGGTCGACGATCACCGGGCGGTCCCCATGGGGCAGCGCCGACAGCACGGCCGGATCCCTGGTCCCCACCAGGCACACCTCGGCGTGCTCGAGCACCTCGTCGACGGAGTCCGCGAGCAGCTGCGCGAGATGCGGCAGCCGGCTCTCGATGTACTCGCGGTTCGCACCGAGCAGCCGGGAGAGGCTCACATTGGCGTCGTAGATCTTGAGGTCGTAGCCCTTGCCGAAGAGCCGCTCCGCCAGCTCGACGAGCGGGCTCTCGCGGAGGTCGTCGGTGCCGGGTTTGAAGGACAGCCCGAACAGACCCACCCGGCGTTTGCCGGTGCGCTCGACCAGGTCCACCGCGCGCTGCAGATGGTCGGAGTTGGAGGGCAGCACGTGAGAGAGGATGGGCACCGAGACGTCGGCCCGCTGCGCCGCGTAGACCAGGCTGCGCAGGTCCTTGGGCAGGCAGGAGCCACCGAAGGCGAAGCCGGGCCGCAGATAGGCGGGGCTGATGTTCAGCTTGCGGTCGGCCAGGAACACGTCCATCACCTGGTGCGAGTCCACCCCGAGGGCCTGGCACACCGCGCCCAGCTCGTTGGCGAAGCCGATCTTGAGGCCGTGGAACGCGTTGTCCGCGTACTTGATCGCCTCGGCCGTCGGGACCGGCACCCGGAACACCTCGCCGGGCAGGCCGTCGTACAGCGCCAGCACGGCGTCGCCGCTTGCCTGGTCGAGTTCGCCGATGACGGTCTTGGGCGGGTCGAAGAAGTCCCGCACGCTGGTGCCCTCGCGCAGGAACTCCGGGTTGACCGCGACCCCGATGTCCACCCCGGCCGTGCCGCCGACGTACTTCTCAAGGATCGGCACCAGCAGGTTCAGGCAGGTGCCCGGGAGCATGGTGCTGCGGAACACGACGGTGTGCCGCCCGCCCCGCTCGGCCAGCGCGGCGCCGATCTCTTCGGTGACCCGCTCCAAGTACGTGGTGCACAGGCTGCCGTTGGGCTCCGAAGGCGTGCCCACACAGACCAGCGACACCTCGCTGTCCATGATCGCCTCGCGGACGTCGCCGGTGGCTCGTAATGCTCCGGTTCGCACGACGTCGGCTATGAGCTCGCCGATCCGCTCCTCGACCACCGGGGCCGAGCCGCCGTTGACCAGGTCGACCTTCACCTGGTTCACGTCCACCCCGATGACCTCGTGCCCCATGCTGGCCAGGCACGCGGCCGATACGCAGCCCACGTAGCCGAGCCCGAAAACACTGACTCTCATGACCCGTCTCTCCCCCCAGGCAGACCCTTGTGGCCTGCGGTCCCCCAAAGCAGGCCCTTGTGGCCTGCGGTACGTGCTCCGGCCGGACGCCGGCCCCCGCGCATCAGTACGCCCCTTGTCCGTGGAGCACCGCACGCAGCGTCTTCCACAAGATCACTGTGTCCAGGGCGAGCGACCAGTCCTCCACGTACCGCAGGTCGAGGCGGACCGCCTCCTCCCACGGCAGATCGCTGCGTCCGCTGATCTGCCACAGGCCGGTGAGCCCGGGCTTGACGAGCAGCCGCCGCCGGATGTCCGGGTCGTACGCGGCGCACTCCTCCGGTAACGGAGGCCGCGGTCCGACGAGCGACATGGATCCGGTGAGCACGTTGAAGAGCTGCGGGAGTTCGTCGAGCGAGTATCGGCGCAGCACCGCTCCCACCCGGGTCACCCGCGGATCCCGGCGGAGCTTGAACAGCAGCCCCGCACCCTCGTTGCGGTCGGCCAGCTCCGCTCGTGCCCCGTGAGCCCCGGTGACCATGGTGCGGAACTTGAGAATGGTGAACTCGCGGCCGTCCTTGCCGACCCTGCGCTGGCGGTAGAACACCCCACCCCGGCTGTCCATCAGCACGAGCAGCCCGACGAGCACCATCAGCGGCGCGAACAGCACCAGCATGACCGCCGCGCCCACCCGGTCGACGACCCCCTTGATCGCTCGGCGGCCCCCGGTGAAGGTCGGCATGCTGACCCGCAGCAGCGGTATCCCGAGCACCGCGTCGACGTGCAGCCGCGGGCCGGCCACCTCCATCAGCACCGGGGCCACGACCATCTCGGCATCGCTGCCTTCGAGGTTCCAGGCCAGCCGCTGCAGCCGGTCCGGTGACCAGTGCGGATCCGGTGTGACCGCGACGACGCGGTAGCCGTCGTGGCGGACGTGCTTGGCGACATCCGTGAGTTGACCGACGACCGGCACTCCGTCCAGCTGGTCACCGTCGAGCCCGCGACCGTCCGCCGTGCACACCGCCTCCACCCGCCAGCCGATGTGCGGGAACTTTCGGGTTCGGGAGATCAGGTCGCGCACGGTGGCCGGGCTCCCGGCAGCAAGCACCGGTCTCAGACACCGGCCTTCCTTGCGCTGTTTGTGCAGCCAGAGGCGCAGCAGATACCGCGCGGTCATGGTGACGAGCGCGATCGCGGGGATCGCGACGAAGATCCAGAGTTTGATGTTGCGCGAAGTCAGGGCTATCCCGCCGAGCGCGAGTACGACGGTCGCCGCGAACAATGAGCGTCCGAGCCGGCGGAATTCCTCGGCGCCCTGGCCGAGCACAGCCGGAGCCCACGCCCGGCCCACCGCAAGCGCCCCCAGCACCAGCAGCTCGGTGCCGAATGCGAGAATTCCCCACTTCTCATGCCAGTTGGCCGCGTCCCGGGCCCCGAAGAAGTCGCCGATCGCCGCCACCACAAAAGCGGTGGTCACCGTGTCGCTGATGATCACGGTACGGCGGTACCGCTGCTCCCAGTCGACCGCGGGCCGGCTGATCGCCCCGTTCGCCAGATGCCCGCGCTCCGACGGAAATGGGCCGACTAATCCCCCTCGCCGCACAGAACCCCCCCGGTTCCCAGTGGTTCGACGTGTTCGCCCAACACTGCCCCTCCCCCTGGGAGGCCCCCGCCCCCCCGCACGCTTCCTCCCCTCGGGAGGCCCCCCGCCCCCCGCGCCGCGCTGCTCCTCCCCTCGGGAAGCCCCCGCCCCCCGCGAGCGACATCCCGGCTGTTTCAGCGCTAATTCGTGCGCGGGAACCCGTCGAAAAACCTCGGGTGCTCCCCGCACCCAAAGCCCCTCAGGGCTCCAAGAATTGATCACCCCGGCGTCGGGCGCCGGGGACGCGGCTGCTGGCTTTCCGTAGTGCCGGAACCAAAGATCATTACTGGTCGCCTCGTGGCCGATCAGCTGAAGCACGGTCAATCTAGACCATCGGGTGCCAGCGTGTAGAGGGGATGTGTGTAATTTGTGTTCACGGTTTGAGGCTGGATCCACCGATCGGTGACGACCTACCGGTGCCTTTGCGCCACCGGTGATCCAGCAGCGCTGCCGGTGACCGCCCGGCCCGAGTAAAGACCTGAGACGTCGGAGAAGTGACGCAACGTGTCTTCTGGGAAAAGATGCGCGCTTTATGGCCATGTGGTGACCTTGGTTGTGGAGGCTATGGCTGACCCCAGAGGAGATGGTGATATGCCTTCCATTGACAAGGCGATCGAGGACATCACGGGCGTCCGGAGCGACCTAGAGGCGGCACTTGACCCCGCCGAGCCCGACGGTGTCTACCGCGACAGCCGGGAGTGCGCCGCGCTGGCACTGCTCTCCGCAGACACCAAGCTGCTGCTGTCCCCGCCGACCCCTCGCCCCAAGAAGGGCTGAGCGGACGACGGGAGCGGCTGAATGGAGCAGTCAGGCACTTCGGCCCTCTTGCAGGGTGCGGTGCAGGACCTTGCGTCGGACGTGGTCTCCGCCCTCCGGGGTGGAGACCACGTGCGCATGTCCGGCACGGGGGCGATGGACGACCTCGAGGGCAGCTTCGCCCTCGCGGCAGTACGCGTGTTGGGAGCAGACCTGCTGCTGCCGCACGTACTCTTTCCGACTCCGCCCGCCCCGGAGGCACTTGCCGTGTTCCGCAGGACGGTGGAGGCCTTCCCGCCGCGCGCCGACGCGGCACCCACCGTCAAGTGGAGCCACTGGGCGATGAGTCGGACCCTGATGCGGCTCGACACATCCCCGGTCGACACATCCCCGGTGGACACATCCCCGGTCGGCGCACCTGCCGGGAACCCGACCGCGGAACCGGACGTCGCCGGCTGGCTCGACGAGGCGACGTGGCAGGTGCTGACGCACCAACTCGCGGTTCTGGCCCCGCTCGCGGTGCTCGGTGAGGACTGTGCGGTGGCCCGCGCCGCCCAGCGCCGCCCGGTCGACGTGGCCCGGGGCTTCGTACGGGCCGTGCGCCGCAGGGACTGGCAGCAGGCGGCCGGGGCGGGACGCTGGCTGACCCTGCTCGACGGGGTCCCGGAGACGCTCGGCCTCGAGGCGGGGCTGGACTTCGTGGAACTGATGGGCGGCAGCGACCCCCGGGTGGCCCTGCAGGTCCAGGCGGCACGGGTCATGCGGGCGGCCGGAGCGCTCGTATGACCGCCCTGGGTGCCAGGGAGATCCGAGCGGGCGAGATCCGCGTCGGCGAGATCCGCGAGGTGGGAGCCGCCGCGTTCGCCTGGCTGTCCGCGCACCGGGGCGACTTCGCGTTGGGCGAGGACGCGCTCACCGCGGACGGCCATGTGGACGCCACCTGGAAGCCGCTCGGGGAACTGGCCCAGACATGTGCGAGCGTACGTTCGCACACCACGCCGTCGGACCCGCTGCACGCGTGCGCCGCTGACCTGTTGCGGTTCGCCTGGCAGCAGACCGGCCGGGGCGAGCTCTTCCTGCGGCTCCAGCAGTCGGAGCCCTTCGCGACGTACCCCCTGGAGATCTACTCCGTCTTCGCCTCGGCCGGGCTGCGGCATCCCGGATACGAGGCCGCCGCCGCCACGACGGCCCGCACCCGGGGCTGGCGGCTCACCGAGCAGGACCCGACCCGCCGGCTCGGCGTCCTGAAAGCCGAGCGGCGCAGCGGCATCCGACGCCCGGAGCTGGACGCGGAGGTGCTGCGGCGCACCTGGCTGGGCGGGCTGCCGGAACCCTGGACGTTCGAGCGCTCCTCGGGTTACGCGCTCACCCACGTCGTCTTCCACCTCACCGACTGGGGCCGCACCCCCGCGGGCGTCCCCGCGGACTTGGCCGCCTACCTGGCCCACTGGTTGCCGCCCTGGCTCGACACCTGCCTGGACGCCGGGATGTGGGACCTCGGCTGCGAGTTGCTTGTCGTGGCGGCGAGCCTGCCGTGCCCGCCCGACCACACCACCCTTCAGCACGCCTGGACCCGGATCGCACGGGCACAGCACGACTCCGGCGCGCTTCCGCAGCAGGCCCCGGACCCGGCCTCTCGGGGAGAAGCGGGAGCAGACTCCCGGGACGACGCCGCAACAGACTCCCGGGACGACGCCGGAGCGGACCCGGAGCCGGACTTCCTCCAGTGCTACCACTCCACCCTGATGGCGGCCTTCGCGGCGGCACAGACCGTCAAGTACCTCACCGGCGAAGGCCACGAGGACGGTGCCGAAGACCGAGCGGCGTACGTGGGTGGCACGCAGAACCGGTACAGGGGACAAGGAGTGCCCGGATGACCGACACCCGTCTGATGCACACCGTCGGCGTCCGCGCCCTGGAGTGGCTGTGGGCCCATCGCGACGGTTTCCGCCTGGAGCCCGACGTCGATCCGGAAGTGGGCTTCCTGGAGCGCTTCAAACCGGTCGGCGAACTGGCCCTGATCTGCCGGGTGTTGTTCCGCGAGGGCGTGGCCGGATCGAGACAGGCCGAACTGGCGCGCAAGCTCCTCGACCACACCTGGCGGCACACGCTGGACGGCGGTCGCATGCTGGTGCGCGGCCAGCGCATCGAACCGCTGTCGCCCATCCCGTTCGAGGTGTACCTCCCGTACAAGGAACTCGGGTACAGCGAGCCCGAGGTGGAGCGCGCCACCGTCCTCTACCACCGGCTGGAAAGCTGGGCGGCCCTGGAACTGGACCCGACCCGGCGCCTCGGACTCTCCGCGTTCCAGCGCCGCTTCGGCCTCACGCCCCGCATGCCCGAGGCGGACATCGTCGGCTCCACCTGGCTGGCCCGCACCCCCGAACCCTGGACGGTCAGCGGGCACATCGCCTACGACGTCACCCACACGGTGTTCCACCTCACCGACTGGGGAGAGCACCCCGACGGCCTGCCGCCGGACATCGTCGACTACCTCGCCATGTGGCTGCCGGTCTGGATCGACGACTGGCTGGACCTCGAGCGCTGGGACCTGCTCGGCGAACTCCTCGTCGTCGACGCCTGCCTGCCGCGCCCCACCCTGGACGAGCGGGCCTGGGAGGGGTTCGCCGCCGCGCAGCAGCCCGACGGCGCCATGCCCGCCATGCGGACGATGCCGGAGGGCGAACCGGACGAGGTGTTCGACATGGTCTACCACCCGACGCTGGTCGCCGCCTTCGCCTCGGTGCTGGCCACCTCCCGCGCCCTCACCGAGCTGACACACGCCACCTCATGACCGGCCCGGCCACGCCCTGGCCGGGCGCCGAGGACGACACGGACCACTCCCGTGCGGGCGCGCTTCTCGGCACCGACGGCACGTGGCGGGAGCGGTTGGAGAGCGCCGTCGGCGCCGTCGACGCGCCCGACGTCGTCTTCGCCGTGTCCCGGTCCGGCCGCCGCATCCTGCACTGCGGTGGCACCGCACCGCCCCCACCGGTCCCGCGGCAGGACCTGCGCTATGAGATCGGTTCGGCCTCAAAGGCGTTCACCGGCCTGCTGCTTGCCCAGCTCATCCAGCGCGGCCTGCTGACCGGGGGCGAGCCGGCCGCCGCCTGCCTGGACCCGGGCCGGCGGACGGACGCGGACCCGGTGACGCTGGCTCACCTCATCACGCACACCGCGGCGCTGCCCGCCCTGCCGGCCGACTTCTACCCGCGGGCGCTGCCCGCCTGGCGTACCAACCCCTACGGTCGCTATCCGTCCGAGCGCGTGACGGAGGCCTTCCTGTGCCACCGCCCCCGGCACCGGCCCGGCACCCGGTGGCACTACTCCAACTTCGGCGTCGCCGTGCTCGGCCACGCCGTCGCCGCGGCGACCGGCACGGCGTGGGAGGAACTGCTCGGCGCACACGTGCTGCGTCCGCTCGGCCTGAGCGGCACCGCTCTGCGGGCGGAGGAGGCGGAGGGGGCGCATGAGGCGGAGCGGGCGCAGGATTCGAAGACCGACGCCGTCGGGCACGGCAAGGACGGCCGTACCCCCACCCTCGCCTTCGACGCGGGCGGCTTCCAGGCGGCGGGCGCCGTCCGCGCCACCCCGCACGACCTGCTGACGTTCCTCGAAGCGCACCTCGACCCGGCCGGGTCCCCGGCGGCCGACGCCCTGCGGGCAGTGCGCACGCCCGTGCTCCGACGCGGCCCGGGACACCGGCACGTGCACACGATGGCGTGGTTCCGGCACCCCACGAACGACGGACCGATGTACTTCCACAGCGGGGCGACCCTCGGCCAGCAGGCCTTCCTGGGCTTCCGGCCCGACACGGGCACCGCCCTGGTCGCCCTGTGCACCCGCCGCTTCCGCGCCCGCGACTCCTTCATCGCCACCGCGTACGCGCTCCTCGCGGAGGAGTAGTCCCCGCAAAAACGGCCGGTGCGGAGCCGAGCCCCGCACCGGAAGAGTCCTACGAACCTACGACGTACGACTCCTACAACCGCTGCCACAGGGCCGGTGTGGAGCTCGGCGCCCATGCGCCCTGCGCCTGGTGGGTCTGCACGCACTGGTAGCGCACGCCCGCGTGGGTCACCGTCGTGCCGGCCTCGTAGACGCGGCCCGCGGCCCAGGTCTCCGCTGCGTCGTTGTCCTCCGGCGCGGGGGTGCCGGCCTGGCCGGATGCGGTCTTCAGGACGAGGCCGAAGTCGCTGAGGATCGGGTTGATCGGCTGGTAGAAGGTGGTCCCGCCGTCCGTGCAGTCACCCGAGCCACCCGAGGTCACGCCCTGTGCCTGAGAGCCCGAGATGTACGGGCCGCCGGAGTCGCCCGGCTCGGCGCACACGGTCGTCTCGGTCACGCCGTCCACGGTGCCCTGCGAGTAGCTGACGCTCGTGTCGTGCTGCTCGATGGTGCCGCAGTGCCATCCGGTGGTGGAGCCGGAGCGGCAGATCGACGCCCCGACGAGCGCCTGGACCGAGCCGGTGACCTGTGTCCGTTGGCCGTCCTCACCCTCCACGTCGGCCGTGGCGGCCCAGCCGCTGTTGACGCCGACCCAGGACATGTCCTTGCCGGGGAACGTGGAGGCCTGGAACGTGCCCTGTTCGGCCATGTTGGAGCCCGCGGTCGTGTCGCCCTTGCTTCCGCAGTGGCCCGCCGAGGCGAAGCCCTGCTGCTGGTCCTTGGTGACGGAGAACCCGATAGAACAGCGGGCGGTGCCCTCGATGTAGTAGGCGTCACCGCCGATGAGGTCCACCAGCAGCCGTGGCCGTTGCGCCGACAAGCGGACGCCGACGTCCTTGCTCTGGACGCCGGCGGCCTTGATGAAGGCGGCCGCGGCCGACCGCTTGGTCGCCTGGACGACGACCCGGTTCGTCGGTACGTCCACGTACCAGACGGGTGTGTCGCGCGTCTTGACCCGGATGGCGGCCGTGTCCAGCTTCTTCTTGACGGCCCGCAGTTCGCTCAACGGACGCTTGACGACCGCGGCCTTCGCGCCCTGGGCCTTGATGGCGGACACGTCGGCGGCGTGCGTGGTCGCGACGGTGAGCTCGGCGGAGGTCGCCCCCCGCAGCCAGGCGCCCGCGAAGTGCTCGCCCAGGGCGTTGCGGAGGCGACCCGCACGGACGCCCGCCTCCGCCTCGTTGACCAGCCGCTCGGCCGCCTGACCGGGCTTCAGCTTCAGGTCACGCTCCAGGGCACGCAGCACCGCCGCCGGTGGCCGGTCGGCACCGACCGTCTGTGCGGCGCTGGACGCGGGCGGCGGCTCGGCCGCGGCGGCCGAGGTGACCCCGGCGAGGACGAGAGCGCCCAGAGCGGTGAGGGCGACGCGGCGGCCGGCCGCGGTATGTCTGCCGAGCATGCGATGTACCTCCATCGAGTACGAGTGGGATGTCGACCAGCTCAAGGCCTTGACGGAAAGGCATGCACCGATGCCGCAAGAGATGTTTTTTCGCGCTTTGGGGGACTCCCGGTGGTGCCATGTGCACCACTGCTGCCACAGCCGGTCGGGTGCGGCACATCAAACTTTCATCATTCGTTTTCTTGAATCATTCGTGTTTAGCGCGGTAGGTTGTCTCCCATGACCGCATCCCAGACCCCGACCCCCGCCGAGGAGCTGCGCGGTGCCGGCCTGCGGGTGACCGCCGCGCGTGTCGCGCTGCTGGAGGCCGTCCGGGCCGGTGACCACCTCGGTGTCGAGGCCATCGCCTCCGGGGTGCGTGATCGCGTGGGCCACGTCTCCCTGCAGGCCGTGTACGAGGGCCTCCACGCACTCACCGCGGCGGGACTCATACGCCGTATCGAGCCGGCCGGCAGCCCGGCCCGGTTCGAGGGGCGTATCGGCGACAACCACCACCACATCGTGTGCCGGTCGTGCGGTGTCGTCGCCGACGTCGACTGCGAGGTCGGCGAGGCGCCCTGTCTGACCGCGTCCGACGACCACGGCTTCGCCATCGACGAGGCCGAGGTCATCTACTGGGGCCTGTGCCCCGACTGTTCCACCGCCAGCAGTGCACCCCGAGCACTGTGATCCACCTAGTTCGGAAGGTTTCCCATGGCTGAGAACCCCGATGCGATCGTTACTGACGCGAAGACGGAGGGCACCGGTGGCTGCCCCGTCGCGCACGATCGCGCCCCCCACCCGACGCAGGGCGGCGGCAACCGTCAGTGGTGGCCGGAGCGGCTCAACCTGAAGATCCTCGCCAAGGACCCTGTCGTCGCGAACCCGCTCGGCGGGGAGTTCGACTACGCCGAGGCGTTCCAGGCCCTTGACCTTGCGGCCGTGAAACAGGACATCGCCGAGGTGCTGACCACCTCGCAGGACTGGTGGCCCGCCGACTTCGGCAACTACGGCCCGCTGATGATCCGTATGGCCTGGCACAGCGCCGGCACCTACCGCATCAGCGACGGCCGCGGCGGTGGCGGCCGTGGTCAGCAGCGCTTCGCGCCGCTGAACAGCTGGCCGGACAACGGCAACCTCGACAAGGCCCGTCGTCTGCTGTGGCCGGTCAAGAAGAAGTACGGCCAGTCCATCTCCTGGGCCGACCTCATGATCCTCACGGGCAACGTCGCGCTGGAGCAGATGGGCTTCGAGACCTTCGGCTTCGGCGGCGGCCGCGCCGACGTCTGGGAGGCCGACGAGGACGTCTACTGGGGTCCCGAGACCACCTGGCTCGACGACCAGCGCTACACCGGCGACCGCGAGCTGGAGAACCCGCTCGGCGCCGTCCAGATGGGCCTGATCTACGTCAACCCGGAGGGCCCCAACGGCAACCCGGACCCGCTGGCCGCGGCCCGCGACATCCGTGAGACGTTCCGCCGCATGGCGATGAACGACGAGGAGACCGTCGCCCTCATCGCCGGTGGTCACACCTTCGGCAAGACCCACGGCGCCGGCCCGGCCGACCACGTGGGCAACGACCCCGAGGCCGCCTCCATGGAGGAGCAGGGCCTGGGCTGGAAGTCCACCTACGGCACCGGCAAGGGCGGCGACGCCATCACCTCCGGTCTCGAGGTCACCTGGACCACCAAGCCCACCCAGTGGAGCAACGACTTCTTCGACATCCTCTTCGGCTACGAGTGGGAGCTCACGCAGAGCCCCGCCGGCGCCAACCAGTGGGTGGCCAAGGACTCCGAGGAGATCATCCCGGACGCGCACGACTCGTCGAAGAAGCGCCGTCCGACGATGCTCACCACCGACCTCTCGCTGCGCTTCGACCCGATCTACGGTGAGATCTCGAAGCGCTTCCACGAGAACCCGGACCAGTTCGCGGACGCCTTCGCCCGCGCCTGGTACAAGCTGACCCACCGTGACATGGGCCCGAAGTCCCTGTACCTCGGCCCGGAGGTCCCGGCGGAGACCCTGCTGTGGCAGGACCCGCTGCCGCAGGCCGAGGGCGAGGTCATCGACGCCGCCGATGTCGCGGCCCTGAAGGCCAAGCTCCTCGAGTCGGGCCTCACGGTCTCGCAGCTGGTCTCCACCGCGTGGGCGTCGGCCTCGACGTTCCGCGGCAGCGACAAGCGCGGCGGTGCCAACGGCGCCCGTATCCGCCTGGAGCCGCAGCGCGGCTGGGAGGTCAACGACCCGGACGAGCTCGCCCAGGTCCTGCGCGTCCTCGAGGGCGTCCAGGCCGAGTTCAACTCCGGTGCGAAGAAGGTCTCCCTGGCCGACCTGATCGTCCTCGGCGGTGCCGTCGGCGTCGAGAAGGCCGCCAAGGACGCCGGCGTCGACGTGGAGGTCCCCTTCACGCCGGGCCGTGTGGACGCGACCGAGGAGCACACCGACGCGGAGTCCTTCGCCGCGCTGGAGCCGACCTCGGACGGCTTCCGCAACTACCTCGGCAAGGGCAACCGCCTGCCGGCCGAGTACCTGCTGCTCGACCGCGCCAACCTGCTCACCCTGAGCGCCCCCGAGCTGACCGTCCTCGTCGGCGGCCTGCGCGTCCTCGGCGCCAACCAGGGCGGCTCGACGCACGGCGTCTTCACCGACACCCCGGGCAAGCTGACCAACGACTTCTTCGTCAACCTGCTCGACCTGGGCACGACGTGGAAGTCGACCTCCGCGGACCAGACGGTCTTCGAGGGCCGTGACGCCTCGGGCGAGGTCAAGTGGACCGGCACCCGTGCCGACCTCGTCTTCGGCTCGAACTCCGAGCTACGCGCGCTCGCGGAGGTCTACGCGAGCGACGACGCGAAGGAGAAGTTCGTGAACGACTTCGTCGCGGCATGGGTCAAGGTCTCCAACCTGGACCGGTTCGACCTCGTCTGATCCGTTCCGAGCATGACGTCCAGGCCGGCCCGCACGGGTCGGCCTGGACGTCGTCGTTTGCGCGCAGGTGCCTCACACGACGCACCTTTCACAGAACGCACACCGAGCTCCATTAACTCTTTAAGTTTCAAACGATAGGCTCGCCGACAGGGGAGTGGCCTACGGCAGCCCACCCGCCGCGCCACTCACTCCTTCTCTCCCCCCACCAGCACAGGAGATTCGGCGTGCACGACGGCGACGTAGTGGTGATCGGCGGCGGCTATGCGGGCGTCCGTCTGGCCAAGCGACTGGACACGACGGCGCGGGTCACGCTGGTGGACCGCAAGGAGGTCTTCTTCCACCGCATCGCCTCCCTGCGCGCAGGCGTGCGTCCCGAGTGGTCGCACAGCCCGTTCATCCCGTACGACCGGCTGCTGCGCAACGGCCGCGTGGCCGTGGGCAAGGCGGTCCGTATCGACACCGCCGAACGGCAGGTCATGCTGGCCACCGGGGAGCGGCTCCCGTACGACGTGCTGGTGATCGCCACCGGCGCCGACTACCCCGAACCGGCCCGCTTCACCGGCACCACCACCGAGGAGGCGGTGAAGTCCTTCGCCACGCACCAGCAGCACATCGCCGCGGCGGAGCACATCCTCGTCGTCGGCGGCGGGCCCTCCGGGATCGAGCTCAGCGCCGAGATCCGCCTCGCCCGGCCGGACGCCCGCGTCACGCTCGCCCACTCCGGACCGGAACTGCTGCACTCCACGGGCAGCGCGCGCGCCGGGCGCAAGGCGCGCAGCTGGCTGGAGTCCCATGACGTGAACGTGTGGCTCGACGCCTTCATGTCCCCCGGCAACGACTTCGGCACCTACCGCGACGCCCGCGGAAACGTCATCGAAGCCGACCGCTCCTTCTGGGCGACCGGCACCACGCCCAACACCCTCTGGCTGCGCCTGGCCGGACACGGGGACTGGCTGAACGAGACGGGGCACGTGAAGGTCGACCGGGCGCTCCGCGTCCAGGGGTGGCTGGATGTGTTCGCGGTCGGCGACGTGAACGACGCCACCGAGGTCAAGATCACCCCGGCCGCGCTGGCCCAGGCGGACCTGGCCGCCCACAACATCCGCGCCTACCTCAACAGCGGCGGCAAGCACCGCAAGGAGCCCCGCTTCTACCGGCCGGTGCACCGCACCCCGCTCATCGTGCCGTTCGGCCCGGCCGACGGGGTGACGATGCTGCCCGTGCCGGGCGGCGAAACGGCGGTCCTCGGCAGCCGCACCACGACCGTGGCCAAGGCGAAGACCCTCATGACCCCGTACATGCGACGCCAGCTGGGCTACACAGCGGCGTGAGCCGGCGTCTGCGCTGACCCGGCACGCCGGCTCACGAAAGCGTGCCGTCCGGTACCCGAATGTGTGCCGTATCGAAGCCACCGTGCCGGGGTACCCGGAGCCTTTCCAGCCCGCCCCGGGCCCTGCAGGGGCCCGCGCCGGTCGGCCGGACGGCGAACGGAGTCGTCATGACGCGGAACCGGGAGAGCGCGACGCCCGCTCGGCGAGCTGGGACTCCACGGCTGCGCACGGTCAGGGAGAACCCGGTCCAGCCGGCGTCGCGGGAACCGCACGCGTACAACAACCACGAACCGCCCAGCGATCGCAGCCAGGCGATCCTCGAGGCCGCGAAGCAGGTCGGTTCGGTCCTGAAACGGGGTGGGCACACCTTCGCCGTGGCCGGAAGCGTGGCCGTCTACGCCCACGGCGGCAGCGGTCACCTGCGGCACGACGCCGACTTCTGCGTACGCCGCTCCGACGCCGAAGCGGTGGCGGGAACGCTGACCGAAGCGGGCCTCACGGTCCGTACCCCGCCGGAGGACTGGCTGCTGAAGACCACGTGCTTCGGCGAGGAGGTCGACCTGCTCTTCGAGCTCGGGCACCGCCCGGTCACCTCGGACATGCTGGCCCGGGCCCAGGAGCTCCCGGTCGACTCGGTGCACATGCCCGTCCTGGCGGCGACGGATCTCATGCGGGCGCTGATCGAGCCGTTCTCGGAGCACCACTGCGACTTCGGGCCGGTGCTCGCCGCGGCCCGCGCCCTGCGCGAGAAGGTCGACTGGCAGGACGTACGAAGCTCCTGTGGGGACAGACCGATGCCCGCCGCGTTCTTCTTCCTCCTGGAACGCCTGAACGTCATCGCCCCTCAAAAGGAGCCCCGATGAGCGAATACGCCGCCCGGCCCGCTCCCGGCGCCGGCGGAGCGCACAACCTGGACTACCGCGTGGCCCATCTCGCCGACCACCTGGCCGCCGGGGACCTCGGCGAGCTGGGGGTGCGGATCGAGATCCGCGGCGAGGCGGTTCTGCTGACCGGCACCGTGCCGTCCGTGCAGTGTCGTGACGACGTCCTGCGCATGGCCCGGGACGAGCTGCCGGAAACCCCCGTCCACTGCGACATCGTGGTCGCGGACGCCTCCGCGCCCGACCACGCCGAGGAGGTCGAATGATCCGGATAGCGGCCGTCGGGGACATCCACATGGGACCCGAGAGCAAGGGCCGGCTCCGTCCCTCGTTCGAGACCCTGCCCGACAGCGCCGACGTCCTGCTGCTCGCCGGGGACCTCACCCGCCACGGCACCCCGGAGGAGGCCCGGGTGGTCGCACGCGAGGTCGAGGGCCTGGCGGTCCCGGTGGTCGCGGTCCTGGGCAACCACGATCACCACGCCGACTGCCCCGACGAGGTCGCCGACGTGCTGCGGGACGCGGGCGTGCGCGTCCTGGAGGGGCAGGCGACGGTGGTGAGCAACGGTCACGCGCGCATCGGCGTGGCCGGTACGAAGGGGTTCGGCGGCGGATTCGTGGGCCGCTGCGCCGGTGAGTTCGGTGAGCCGATCATGAAGGAGTTCGTCAGGTACTCGCGCCGGCGCGCCGAAACCCTGCGGGACTCCCTGCTGGAGCTGCGGGAGCAGGACTGCGACGTACGCATCGCCCTCACCCATTTCTCCCCGGTCCCGGACACGCTGGCCGGCGAAGCACCCGAGATCTACCCGTTCCTCGGCAGCTATCTGCTGGCCGAGGCGATCGACACCGCAGGCGCCGACCTCGCGGTCCACGGGCATGCGCACCTGGGCACGGAGCACGGCATGACCAGCGGTGGCGTGAAAGTGCGTAACGTCGCACAGCCGGTCATCGGCCGGGCGTTCCACGTCTACCACCTTGCGGGGCCGGAGCGGACGACGGCCGTGGCGTCGGGCCGCCGTACGGGCTGACCGCAGGCCGTCGCGGTGTGTTGCGGTGTGGGCGAGGCCACGCCGCTCACGCGGCCGCAGGCATGTCCGCGGGCCGGGGGGACGGGCTACCGTCTGATGGATCCCCGTTCATGTGGTGGATCCATGATTCATGTGGTGGATCCATGTCGATGGATTCGATTCCCCCTGATCCCCTACCCCCGTACCCCCGTACCTCGGACGGCCCGCCAGTGCTCGCAGATCTCTCCCCGCTCATCGCGGCGACCACCCAATGGCTGACGCGTTCCTACCCTGCGTGCGGTGGCGCGCTTGCCGCCGCCCTCGGTGAGGTTCAGGCCCGGCAGGCCGTCACCGTCGCGGCGTGGCTGCGCTACCCGACACCGACGGACGCCGCGCTGGTCGGGATGGCCGGCCCCGGCGGCTCGGCCGGCCTGGACTGGATCACCGGCGCGGACACGACCGCCGACGACGAGGCGGACGACTTCGCCTGGCGCACCTGGGTGGACGAGGTCGTCGCGAGCTGGGCGGCCTGTCTGCTCTCCGACGCCGAGCTGGCCCGCCTCGCGGTCGCCGCGCTCGCCGACGGCGGCCACGCGACCGACGTGCCGGTCGAGTTCCGCCGCCTGGTGACCCCCGACACCCGGGACCGCGAGGCAGCGGCCCTCCTGCGCCACCCCGACCTCCTCGCCCCGGTGGCCGCCCTGCACCGCCCCGCCCTGCACGAGCGCCTCGACCCGGGCCCGGCACTCATCGCCTGAGCCGTGAGAAGTCGGAGTCAGTCCTTCTTGCCGCGCCCCGTCAGCGCGTCGCGCAGCCGGTCGATCAGGCCGACCCCCGGGGCCAGCAGCTTGTTGGCCGGCGGCTTGTCCGGCGCGGACGGGTGCGGGCGGGTCGGCGCCAGCTTCTTCGCCTGGCGCACCTTGTCGCCCAGGTCGTTCAGCGTGTTCTCGGGGCATGCCGCGCGCAGCTTGGGGAAGAGGTTCTGTTCCTCGTCGGCGATGTGTGAGCGGATCTCCGTCATCAGCATCCCGATGATCCGGTCGAACTCGGGATCATCGGCGTCGCACGCCTCCAGGTCCTTCATCATCTGCTCGGCCCGGGAGTGGTCGTCGGTCTCCTTGTCGGCCAGCGCGTCCCCGTTCGCCAGGTGCTCCCGCACGGCCGGGTACAGGTAGGCCTCCTCGGCGACCGAGTGCCGGACCAGCTCGATCGTGGCCTGGTCGGCGTACAGCTTGCGGTCCTTGTCACCGGACGGAAGCGCCTCGATCCGACCGAAGAACTCCTCGACCTCGCGGTGATCGGTCACCAGCTCGTCGATGACGTCGCCACCATGGCCCATGTCCTCCACCTCCAGCATCGAACGGGGGCCCGGACGGCCCGCCGCGGCTCCGAGTGCCCGCGGGCGCCGGGCTCACACGGGAGACCTCGACGCCGGTGGCCGTTGCGCGTGCCGTTGCTCGCGTCAGGCACGACCACCGGGGCGGTCGGTGTCCATGGTCGTTTCGGTGACGTCGTCACGCTCGCCCTCCGCCTGGGAGGGCGTCGTGTACTCGGGAGTCGGATGGTCGGCCCGTGGGGTGTCGGCGTCGTCGCGCTCGCCCTCGGCCTGCGACGGGGTGTGGTGGCTCACGCTCATCGTGTCGTCCCTCCTCGCACGGGACGGGTCGGTCGGCCCTCCTCGGGGCGGGGAGGGGGCCCGGCACCGTCGAGCGCAGGAACGGGTACCCCTGCGCCCCGACGGCGACACCGAAGGACGGGCGGTGCGTGAGCGCCCATACTGGCTCTACGGGCGCATACGAGCGCGTCTCCTCGCCCGTGCCCCGCCGCCGTCCCGCACCGGCGGCCACCGGAAAGTCCCAGGTGAGGTTTCCTCCGCAAGGCCCGGGCAACTCGGGCCCGACGCCACGACGGCGTGTTGCCACCGCTCCAAGACCACGCTCGCGGTCCCACGGACGGACGAGCCGTCCTGGACCGCCGCACGGGTCCCGCCCGCCTCCTTCGAACGGGAGTTCCGGATGACGATCAACCAGCACCCGTCGCCTGTCCCGGCCGACTCCTCGGACCTGCGGATCGGTCTGCTCGGCTCGTACGGCGGGTGCAACATCGGCGACGAAGCGATTCTGATGTGTGTACTGAGCTGTCTGCGCGCCCATCGGCCGCAGGCCCGGCTCGTCGTCTTCAGCCGGAACGCCGACCACACGCGCACCCATCAGTGGGCTGCCGACGAGGTGGTCGACTGGGAGGGCGTACCGCAAAAGCCCGTCCTCGACGCCCTCGCCGGACTGGATCTGCTGGTGCTGGGCGGCGGCGGCATCCTCTACGACGGTGAGGCCCGGCGCTACCTGCGGCTGGTGAAGGCGGCACACGAGCGCGGTGTACCCACCTTCGCCTACGCGGTCGGCGCGGGCCCGCTGCGCGAGGCGGACGACCGGGAGGCCGTACGCACCGTGCTGCCGGAGATGAACGACGTCGTGGTACGCGACGAGGAGTCCCGCCTCGTCCTGGAGGAGGTCGGCGTCGAGCGCGAGCTCACCGTCACCGCCGACCCGGCGCTGCTGCTGACACCCGAGCCCTTCACCGAGGAGATGATGCGGCACGAGGGCCTGCCCACCGACGCCCGGCTGGTCGGGATGTCCGTGCGCGAGCCCGGCCGGGCGGCGGAGAAACTCGATGAGGACGACTACCACGCGCTGCTCGCCGACGTCGCGGACTTCCTCGCCCGGCGCCTGGACGCGCACGTGGTCTTCGTGCCGATGGAACGGCAGGACGTCCGCCACGCCCACGGTGTGCTGTCCCGGATGAGCGCTCCGGACCTGGGCCGCATCCTGCACAACTCCTACAGTCCCGGCGAGGTCCTCGGCTTCATGAGCCACCTGGACATGGTCGTCGGCATGCGCCTGCACGTCGTGATCTTCGCAGCGCTCTCCGGGCTGCCCGTGCTGCCGCTGCCGTACTCCGGCAAGGTCTTCGACTTCGCCCGCCGTACGGGGGCGCCCGCGCTCGTCGGTGTGGCGCGGGAGCAGGCCGGACTGCTGCTCGCCGAGGTGGACCGGCTCTGGGACGAGTTCCCGCGGCGGCAGGAGGACATGAAAGCCCGGGTCCAGGGGCTGCGGACTTTGGCCCGGGAGACCTGTGCCCGCTGCGGAGCCCTCCTGGACTCGGTCGACATCAACGGCGGCACGCGCGCCGCGGAACGGGCGCAGGGCGCCGACCTGATTCTGACCCCGGGCACGCGGACGGCCGGCCTGAGGGACCGCGGCGCGTGACGCCGACAAGCGCCGCGGGCCGTCGGCCGTAACGGAGCGAGCCGTCCGCAACCGACCCAGTCGACGGGAGAAGCGATGCCGATCCTGGAACCCTCTCGCCCGGTCCGCACCGTCACCCTGCCACCGCGGGAGGCCCGCCACGGCGGCCGCACGGACGTCCTGGTCGTCGGCGGTGGCCCGGCCGGCACCGCCGCGGCCTATACGGCGGCCGACGCGGGCGCCGACGTGGTGCTCGTGGAGCGCTACGGCTTCCTGGGCGGCAACGCCACCGTGGCACTCGTCATGCCGCTGATGTCCTTCCACAACGAGCAGAAGCAGGCCGTGTTCAACGAGAGCGGGAAGAACAGCAGACTGCTGCCCACCGACCACGGCGAGGGGGAACCGGTGGTGGCCGGCTTCCTGTGGCTCCTGCTGGACCGGCTCACCGCACGCGGCGGCTGCGTCCCGCCGTCCCCCGACACCGGCTACACCGTGCCCTTCGACCCGGAGATCTACAAACTCGTCCTCCTCGACCTGCTCGACGAGGCGGGCGTGCACATGCTGTTCCACTCCTTCGCCTCCACCGCGCTGCCCCTCGACGATGGCTGGCGGGTCGTCTTCGAGACCAAGTCGGGGCCGGTGGTGATCGACGCCGGTGTCGTCGTCGACGGCACGGGGGACGGCGACATCGCCGCCGCCTGCGGGGCGCCGTACGAGATCGGGCGGCCGGAGGACGGGCTGGTGCAGCCGATGACGCTGATGTTCCGCGTCGTCGACTTCCTGCAGCCGCAGTTCTCCGAGTACGTCGGTGAGCATCCCGACCAGTGGCGGGGTGTGCACGGGCTGTGGGACCTCGTCCAGGAGGCCACCGAGGCGGGTGAACTGCGCCTGCCCCGCGAGGACATGCTGTTCTTCGGCACCCCGCACCCCCGCGAGGTCAGCGTCAACAGCACCCGGGTCACCCGTGCCCTCGGCACCGACGTGTGGGACCTCAGCCGCGCCGAGTACGTCGCGCGCCGCCAGATGGAGCAGATCGACCGCTTCCTGCGCCGGCACGTGCCCGGCTTCAAGAAGTCGTACGTGGCGCAGAGCGGCGTCCAGATCGGCGTACGGGAGACCCGCCGCATCCTCGGCGACTACCACCTGACCGGCCATGACATCCTCGCGGCCCGCGCCTTCCCCGACGCCGTCGCGCACGGCGCCTACCCCGTCGACATCCACAATCCCCGGGGCAGCGGCACCGTCCTCAAACGCGTCCCGCGCGGACGCTTCTACGACATCCCCCTGCGCTGTCTACTGCCCAAGGACACCGACCGCCTGCTGGTCGCCGGGCGCTGTATCTCCGGCTCGCACGTGGCGCACTCGTCCTACCGCGTCATGCCCATCTCCATGGCGACCGGCCAGGCGGCCGGGGTCTGCGCCGCGCTGTCGGTGCGGCTCGGCCGCAGTCCCCGCGACGTGCCCTACCACCTCGTGCAGCGCGCGCTGCGGCGCCAGGGCGCCCACTTGAGCCTCGAACCCCGGGAATCCGCGCAGCAACGCAGCTGACGTACCCAGCACTTGAGGCCCCGAACACGTGACGCCCCGAGCGCTGTCGAGGTGAGCGCGCGGCCTAGGGTGCGGGTATGACCTCGCATCCCTACCTCTCCGAACTCTTCTCGCTGGACGGCCGGGTCGCCGTGGTGACCGGCGGCAGCTCCGGCATCGGCCGGGCCATCGCCGAAGCCCTCGCGCGCGCCGGAGCGAGCGTCGTCGTCGTGGCCCGCAAGGAGGCGGAGCTGGCCGCGACCGTCGCCGAACTGGCGGACCACGGCTGCCGAGCGGCCTGGGTGAGCGCCGACCTGAGCACGCGTGACGGTGTGCGCGCGGCGGCCGAGAAGGCGGTCGAGGTGTTCGGGGAGCCCGACATCCTCGTCAACTCCGCCGGCATCAACTTGCGGCCCCCGATGGGTGACCTGGGCGAGGACGTGTGGGACACCACGATGGCCGTGAACCTGGAGGCGCCCTACCTGCTGGGGCAGCGCTTCGGTCCGGGCATGGCCGAGCGGGGCTTCGGGCGGATCATCCACATCACCTCCCAGCAGGCGCACCGGGCGTTCGTCCAGAGCGGCGCCTACGGAGTCTCCAAGGGGGCGCTGGAATCGCTGGCCCGTTCCCAGGCCGAGGCATGGTCGCCGTACGGCGTCACCTGCAACACGCTCGTGCCGGGGTTCGTCATGACGCCCCTCAACGCACGCCTGGCGTCCGACCCCGAGAAGGTGGCGGCGCTCGCCGCACGCACGATGGTCGGGCGCAACGGCCTGGCCGAGGACTTCGCCGGCGCGGCGGTGTTCCTCGCGAGCGGCGCCTCCGCGTACGTCACCGGGCAGGCGATCTTCGTCGACGGCGGGCTCTCCGTGCACTGAGCCCCGTCATTGAGCCCCGTCATTGAGCCCCGTCATTGAGCCCGTCACTGAGCCAGGTCACTGAGCCCGGCATGGGCCGATCCGGATCCGTCAGCCCCGCAGGTCGAGCCGCATCAGGATGCGGGGATGACCGGCCAGGACCGAAGTCGTGTCGGCCGCGTGGACGAACCCGGCGCGTTCGAAGTTCTTCCGGAGCCCGGCGTACGCCATCGTCAGGTCGACCTTGGCGTCACCGTTGTCGAGGGGGTACGCCTCGATCACCGGGGCGCCCCGGTCGCGGGCGAAGTCGACCGCGCCGGCGATGAGGGCGTGGGTGATCCCCTGCTTCCGATGGCCGGGCCGTACGCGGACGCACCACAGCGACCAGACCGGCAGGTCGTCGACGTGCGGGATCTTGCGGTTGCGTGCGAAGGACGTCGCCGAGCGCGGGGCCACGGCAGCCCAGCCGACCGGCTCGTCCCCGTCGTAGGCGAGCACCCCAGGAGGGGGGTCGGCACGGCACAGCTCGGCGACGTACTCACCGCGGGCGGGCCCGCGCAGCTCGTTGTTCACCTTGGACGGGATCCGGTAGCTCAGGCACCAACACACGCTCGCTGTGGGCGACTTCGGGCCCAGCACCGCACGGACGTCCTCGAAGACCGAAGCCGGACGAACCTCGATGGCCATGGCACCACCATGTCACGCGGCCGGGCGCACCGCCCCGACCTCGGCCTCGCGCTGATCGCCCCCGAGGGACGAGCGACCGGGCGTGACGAGTGCCCCGTCACGCCGTGGCGTGGAACGTGTGCAGCGTGTCCGTGACCTGCGTGTCGGGGACCCGGCCGAAGTCCTCGTACCACTCACCGACCGCGTGCAGGGACGTCGGCTGCACCAGACACACCAGGTCGTCGCACTCGGCGCGGACGGCGGCCGTCGTGCGTGGGCTGGCGACGGGGACCGCCAGGACCAGTCGGGCCGGACCGTGGCGGCGCAGGAAGCGCAGCGCCGCCGTGGCGGTGAGGCCGGTGGTCAGGCCGTCGTCGACGAGGACGACCGTGCGACCGCCCACGGACGGGGCCGGGCGGCGGCCGCGGTAGACGTACTCGAGGCGATGGAGCTCGTTGCGCTCGCTCGCGACGACATCGCCGAGCCGGTCCTCGGACAGATGCATCATGGCCAGGCCCTGCCGGTCGTACAGCGGCGGATCGTCGGCGACGATCGCTCCGATCGCCGTCTCCGGACGGATCGGGGTGCTGATCTCACGTGCGACCAGCACGTCCAGCGGAACGTGCAGCGCACGGGCCACCTCCGCCGCGACGGGCACGCCGCCGCTCGGCAGGGCCAGCACGAGCAGGTTGATCAGATCACCGGAATCGGCCCACTCGACCAGCCGCAGAGCGAGTTCCCGTCCGGCGTGGGTACGGTCGCGGAATGCCACGGCGCTCCTCCCCTCGAGGTCGGCGCAGCCCGCCGAGTTCCCGGCGTGGGCACGGCGAAACGAGGCAGGGCCCCCGACCCGGGGTGCCCGCACGCCGGGCCCGGCGCCGCGTGTGGCCTGCGCCCGGATGGGTACTGCGGCGCGCATGACTGACATCGAACTCACGAGCTCCGCGTTCGAAGATCACGCGATGATCCCGCGTCGTCATGCCCTGGAGGGGCAGAACGTCTCTCCGCCGTTGACCTGGTCCGGAGTGCCCGACGAGGCGGTGGAGCTGGCCCTGCTGTGCGAGGACCCGGACGCCCCGTCGGGAACCTTCGTCCACTGGTTGGTCACCGGCATCGATCCGCACGCCGACGGGCTGCCGGCGGGCGGGACCACTCCGGGCAGCCACCCGCACAGGAACGGCTTCGGAGAATCGGGGTGGGGCGGTCCACTGCCCCCGGTGGGCGATGACGCGCACCGGTACTTCTTCCACCTCTACGCCCTCCCGGGCCCCGTCTCCGTCCCGGAGGCGGCCACGTCCCAAGAAGCACACCAGGTGCTCGACCGGCAGCAGCTGGCCAGCGGAACACTCGTGGGCCTCTACCAACGCTGATGTACGCCGGGCTGCGTATGGGCCGCGCAGAGCGCATGGTGGTGGCATGAGCACGCGTCCCCCAGTGGTGGTGCAGCCGCCCGCGTCGGACGGCGGGCGTCAGGTGACGATCCGCGGTGAGCCGACCGGCATCGCGTACAGCCTGTTCGACGTGCTGGACCTGCTGCACCGCGAGGGCCTGCCCGGCGAGGACCGGGCCGTCGACGACCCCGAGCTGATCGAGTGGCGGGGCGGCGGACCGTACGACTGGAACAGCCCGGAAACACCCGATGCGCCTGACACGCCCGATGTGCCTGACACTCCTGACACGCCGGATCCGGCGAACGGGTGAACGCGGACGTCGCCCTCGTACCGCACAGACCCCACCCCGACCCCACCCTCGGATGTCCGAGGTTCCCGTCGAAGCGCCGCTGACCTTGACTGGCAGCGGCAAGTCCGAACGGAACCACGACATCACGGGGACACACATGAACCGCAGGAAGAGCATCTTCGCAGCCGGCCTGGCCACCACCGTCTCGGCCCTGGCCCTCACCCTCGGCGGCATGGCCGCCCCCGCCCACGCCGTGGGGACCGTCGACTGTGACGGCTGGGTGCACAACAACAACCCGGACCACGGCATCGCCGGCTGCCAGAACAACACCGACCACACCGTCACCTTCCGCGCCGAGGTCGTCTGCGGCTGGGCCCCGGACGTCTCCGGCCAGTGGGTGACGCTGGCGCCGGGCCAGTACGGCGAGTCCTCGGGCGTCTGCGCCGTCTACAGCTCGGGTGTCGGCAGCGTGGGCTGGGCCATCCAGTAGCGGCAAGCGTTAGCGGCTAGCGGCGGGCTACCGGCCCGGTGCCCGATCCGGGTCGGGACGGAACACCGGGTGGTAGCTCTCCGGCGGCGCCAGATAGCTGACGGGCAGCCCGCCGGTGTCGATGACGATCTGGTCGACGGCGATGCCCGGGTCGACCATGAAGATCCGCAGGACGTGCTCACCGGGCTCGTCCACCGTCACCGTGGCGGTCAGCTTCTCGACGCCGTCCTCCACGTTGCGGGCCCAGGCGTCGCCCCGGTTGCCGGTGGCGACGGCCTGGCCCGCGAGGACGGTGGCCGGCCGGTCGTCGAGCGCGACGGCCAGCCGGCGGTGGCCGCGCTCGTCGAGGGACGGCAGCCGGAAGACGGTGACCGGGAAGGTGCCGGCGCCGCCGAAGCGCACCCGGTACCTCAACTCCGGCGCCCTGGTGGCGAAGTCGGCGGTGACCGCAGCCGCAGTCGACGGCACCGCCTCCAAGGCGCCCGTACGGCGGCCCAGCCCGCGCACCACACGCCAGTGCGCCCCACCACGCGCCACCCGCTGGTCGGCGTGCACCGCGTCGATCGAGACATACCCGTGGGCCTCCACGAACCCCCGGGCCCGCAGACGCGCCCGCTCACCGTCGTTGACCACCCGCAACGGCACCTCGACCCGCTGTCCCGCCCCGCTGACGGCGACCGTGGCGTCGTGCGTCCCCTCCGGCATCCGCGCCCAGTCGAGCTCCACCCACACCCGGGTCTGCTCGGTCAGAGAGCCCCCCGCCGTGCTGAGCAGCACCCAGGGGTGGCTCGCCTCGGCCGACCAGCCCAGCGGCAGGAAGCCGGTGTTGAAGACGTCGAGGAAACGTCTGTCCCGGGTGTAGGAGGAGAAGGACAGCGGGCGCTCCGCCCCGATCTCGTTGCCCTCGGGGGCCACACCGAGCCCGGAGGTCTCCTGCCGGGCGACCCGGGTGACGGCGGGACGGCCGGGCGCCTTCGGGATCTGGGAGGGATACGGGTTGACGATGCCGTCCCACTTCCCGCCCGCCACCTCGGTGTTGTACCGCTTGGTGAGTGCCGCTTCCTCGGCATGGGCCGCCTCCGCCAGGTCGGCGAAGCGGTTGGTCCCGGCCCCGCGTCCCTGCCGGACGGCGAGCGCGTTGCGGTCCGCCCAGTAGTACTTCAGGTTCATCAAGTACGCGCCGTGCACCGGGTATTCGACCAGTTCGAAGAAGGCGTCCCGGTACTGCTCGGGCACCTCGGCCCCCACCGCCCGTACCCGCGTGAGCAACTCCTCGTACGCGGCCGTCCGCCGGCCCGCCTCGTCGCCGTGGTGGACCACGGAGAACACCCCGCGGTCGATGAACTCCGGACGCCGCTCCGCCGCGAGCCGGTAGTACTCGGTACGGATGGCGGCGATCTCCCGGCCGTACCGCCGCCCGAACTGCCGCCCGGCCCACTCGGCGAGGAAGTCCTCGACGCCGTCGGCACCCCACCGATCCACGTCCCAGGCCATGTCCATGGAGAAGGACAGACCGGTCTCGATCGACTTCACGTCACCGACGTTGAAGATCCACATCCGGTCGACGCCGTGCTCGTACACCCGCCGCAACTCCTGCCAGACCTTGGCGAGTTGGGTGGTGTCCAGCCACAGATAGCTCTTCGGGCGGCCCCAGTAGGACAGGTGGTAGTAGATGCCGTTGCCGCCCGCACGGCTGCGCTCGGCGCCGTTCGGCAGCTGGCGCATGTTGCCGTGGTTGTCGTCCGGCCAGATCAGTGTGACGTCGTCGGGGACCTGGACGCCCGCGTTGTACAGCTCCAGGACCTCCTTGTACGGGATGAAGATCTGCGGCTCGACGGCCGCGCCGACCTCCTCGGCCAGGATGCGGCGCTGGTCGGCCAAGATGTCGTTCATCACCGCGACCTTCTCGGGAATGGTCGTGGCGTACTTGGTCTCCAGCGCGCTGTCGTGCAGGCCGCGCATGCCGATCGTCCAGCTGCTCTCGTACGAGGCGTTCTGTCTGGCCCTGGCTCTCCAGTAGTCGGAGATGACGCCGGGGTTCACCGTGTAGTCGTACACCGGAAGGCTGCCGTCGGCGCCGCGGTGCTCCTCCGCCCACGGCGCCCATTCGTGGACGCCGTTGCGCAGCAGTGCCTCGGGGTGGCTGGAGCCGACGACGATGCCGTAGCGGTCGGCCAGTTCGGGGTTCTCGCGGTGCTTGTTGAAGAAGTCGGAGTACGGATGCATCGCCGGCCACAGGTAGTTGGCCTTGAGGCGGAGCAGCAGCTCGAAGATGCGCTTGTAGGTCTCGGGGCCGATGTTCTTGTCGGGCTCCTGGGTGCGGTGCGACCAAGTGGTCAGGTTCTGCTCGTCGTTGATGAAGATGCCCCGGTAGCGCACTGACGGCTCGTACCGCTTGAGCGGCCCCGCGGCCACCGTCACCGTGTCGCGTCGGGCCACGGGGACGTCGGCCCACCAGTACCACGGGGAGACCCCGATGCGCTCCGAGGTGTCGTAGATGCCGTAGACCGTGCCGCGCCGGTCGCTGCCCGCGATCACCAGGGCCCGCTCCACCCCGGGCAGCGGACGCTCCACCACCTGGGTCACCGACGCCTCCCAGTGCCCCTTCACCCGCGACACGTCCAGGCGCCCCTGCGCCACGAGCCGGTCGACGACCGGGCTGGCGCCGAGGGTGCCGACCAGGACCAGGCCTTTGGTGGCCGTCTCCGGGAGAGTGTGGCGCAGCTCGGGCCGGACTCCGCTGACCCGTTCGACGTCTGCCTGGAGATCGCCGGCCGCGCGGATCACCGCGGGGTCGTCCGCCGCGTCTACGTACAGTTCGACGGCGGCGCCGTCCCGCACCAGCGGGAAGTCGGGCCGGTGCGACGCGGCCCCGGCGGGGGCGGCCGTGGGGAGGACGCCGGTCAGCAGCGGGGCCGCTCCGGCAGCGGCCAGTCCCCGCAGGAACGCCTTGCGGGACCACGGCTGGGACCACGGATGGGACCACGGCTGGGACGGGCGGGGCGATTCGTGGTGCGGCACGAGACGCTTCCTTTCCGCGCATGTCTGCTCTGGCAATGGCTGCGGTTGGCAATGGCTGCGGTGGCACTGGCTGCACCGGCAAGGGGTGCACCGGCGACAGAAATTGGCATGGTCAGGCTAGAAAGCGCTTGCCATCCGGCACCTTAGGCCAGTCCCGTCCGAGCGGTCCAGACCCGTGCGGCGCCGGAGCCGGGCGAGGCCCGTGGTGTGTCCGGTGCCGGAGGGTGGGGTACGCGGCGACGGACGGAAGGGGAAGCCCATGCAGTTCCGTGACCGCAAGGAGGCCGGGCAGGAGCTGGCGGAGCAGCTGCGCATCCGGCAGGACAAGGGCATCCTTCCGCAGCCTGTGGTCCTCGCGCTGCCGCGCGGCGGAGTCGCGGTCGCCCGGGAGATCGCCCGGGCGCTGGATGCCCCGCTGGACGTGCTCGTCGTACGCAAGATCGGTGCGCCGTTCCACGAGGAGTTCGGCGTCGGCGCGCTCGCGGGTGACGATCCGCCGCTCTTCGACGAGGCGTCGCTGAACCGGCTGGGGCTGAGCGAGGCCGATCTGGCGCCGGTGGTGGAGCGGGAGCGCAAGGAGCTGCGGCGGCGCGAGGAGCGCTATCGGGAGGGCCGGCCGGCTCCGGAGCTGCGCGGCCGTACCGCCATCGTCGTCGACGACGGGGTCGCGACCGGTTCGACCGCCCGCGTCGCGCTGCGCGCGGTCCGCAACCAGCAGCCCCAGCGTCTGCTGCTGGCCGTACCGGTCTGCGCACCGGAGGCGGCCGAGGAACTGCGCCGCCAGGTCGACGAGTTCGTCTGCCTGCGCGTGCCGAGTCTGTTCAGCGCGGTGGGCGAGTGGTACCAGGACTTCGGCCAGCTGACCGACGCCGATGTGCTGCAGGCGCTGCGCGGCGAGTGAGGCTCTTCCGCCCCGCGCCCGATGCCGAGGAGGCCAAGCCGGGGGTGGCGGTTCATGGGGCAGCTGGTGCCGCGGGCCTCGTCAGGGTGAGCGCGCCGTCCGTTCCAAGGGCGAGACGGACGCCGTGGCTGATGCGGTCGAGAGTGCTGTGCAGCCAGGTGCGGTCCTCGGGCGGGGCGGGTTCCAGGCGCATGCGGCGGGAGATGAGGGGCACCATGCGCAGCTCGGCGAGTTCGCCCGTGTCCGCCGCCACCGTCACGAGGTGGGCGATGCGCAGGTCGTCGCGGTACTGCTCGTAGCCGGGAATGCCCTCGTAGTCGTCGATGAAGTCGCCGCAGCCGTGCAGGATCAGCCGGTCCCGGTAGACCTCGACGGGACGGGGGTGGTGGGAGGAGTGGCCGTGGACGACGTCGGCGCCCCCGTCGACCAGGGCGTGCGCGAAGCGGCGCTGTTCACGGGGGACGAGATAGCCCCAGTTGGAGCCCCAGTGCACGGACACGACGACGAGGTCGCCGGCCCGCTTCACCTGCCGTATGTGCCGCACCGCGGCTGCGGCCGTGGCGGGCGAGAGCTCGGGTGCGTAGGCGACGCCGGGCAGGTCCGCCGTCGCGGCCCACTGTGCGGGGATGCCGCTGTTGCCGGCACCGAGGGCGAACACGAGCACGCGGCCGCCGTGGGGGAGCGGGAGCGCCACGGGCGCATAAGCCTCCTCGGCGTCCCGCCCCGCGCCCGCCGTCCGTAGACCCGCCTCGTGCAGCACGTCGAGCGTCTCCTCCAGGCCTGCGCGGCCGAAGTCCTGAACATGGTTGTTGGCCAGGACGCAGACATCGGGCCGGGCCACCGTGAGGGCGGGCAGGTTGGCCGGATGCATGCGGTAGTGGACCGCCTTGCCGGGCTCGAACGCGGCACTGCGCGTCACCGACGTCTCCAGGTTGACGATCCGCACGTCCGGGGCGCTCGCCTCCAGCAGCCGCAGCGTCTCGCCCCACGGCCAGGACGGGTCGACCGGCGCCGGAATCGGTCCGCTGACCGCCTCCGCCATGCTCACGTACGACCGCGCGTCCGTGACGTACCCCTCCCGCAGCACCGGATCGCCGGGCCGGGCCAGGATCTGATCGACGCCGCGTCCGAGCATCACGTCGCCGCAGACGAACAGCGTCACCGTGCCGCCGCTCATGTCTCAACGGTACGAGGTCGTGGTGGGGGCCGGGATCAAGTCACCGGCCAGGGCTGTTCGGCGTTGCCGGGCGAGGGGCGGTGGTACGGGCCGGAGGTCTCGTCTCGTCGCGGATGGAGTCGCGGATGGTGTCGCGGGTGGTCAGCAGGGCCGGGTCGGCCTGCGGGGGGGGGGGGGGTGCCTCGGGCGCGAAGGGGCTGGGCGGGGCGCTGCCCAGGCGCAGCCAGTGGCCTGGGCCGGCGTGGGCATGGTCGCTGGGACTTCGGGCGTCTCGATCTCCGGCGTTGCCGGGGTGGCGGTGGCGCCCGTGCGAGCGTCTCGTCGGGCCTCCTGGGCCTCCGGGCCGCCGACCCGGAGAGACGGCCTGGGTCCGGGGTGCCTCGGGCGCGAAGGGGCTGGGCGGGGCGCCGCCCGGGCGCAGCCAATGGCCCGGGGGCGTGGGCATGGTCGCTGGGACTTCGGGCGTCTCGATCTCCGGCGTTGCCAGGGTGTCGGTGGCGCCCGTGCGAGCGTCTCGTCGGGCCTCCTGGGCCTCCAGGGCCTCCGGGCCCTCCCGGGCCTCCAGGCCGCCGACCGGAGCCGCAGCCGTGGACCCGCAGGTCACCAGCTCGCACCGCCCCGGCAGGCACCCCCGGATGTCCTCGGCGCTCGCCGCGATAGGGAGCGCCCCACGCGGGTACCCCGCACCTGCGATGCCGGGCGCGGGAGACCGTCGGGCCGAAGTGCGGGAGGCTGCCATGGAACTGGTCGAGGAAGCTCCCCACCGCTTCCGTATCGACCGGCACGGCCCGATGCGGGTGCCGGGCGTGGTGTTCGCCTCCCGGAAGCTGCTGAACGACGCCGAGAAGTCACTGGAGCAGGTGGTCAACGTGGCCACGCTGCCGGGCATCGTCGGCGCGTCGTACGCCATGCCCGACATCCACTGGGGCTACGGCTTCCCCATCGGCGGGGTCGCGGCGACCGACGTGGCCGACGGCGGGGTCGTCTCGCCCGGCGGGGTCGGCTTCGACATCTCCTGCGGGGTGCGGTTGCTCGCCGCAGACACCGATCAGAAGGGGCTGGAGTCCGGGC
Source organism: Streptomyces cyaneus (assembly GCF_004028635.1). Classification (GTDB taxonomy): domain Bacteria; phylum Actinomycetota; class Actinomycetes; order Streptomycetales; family Streptomycetaceae; genus Streptomyces; species Streptomyces cyaneus. The sequence continues at coordinate 203,525 of NZ_RQJW01000010.1, forward strand.
TGACCGAGGTGATGGACGGCCTGGACCGGGCCATCCCGCGCGGCGCCGGTCCCGGCGGGGTGTGGCACCTGACCGGCCCCGGCCAACTGGAGCGGATCCTGCGGGGCGGCTCCCGGTACGCGGTGGGGGAGGGGCACGGCGAGGGACGCGACCTGACGCGCTGCGAGGACGGCGGGGCGGTCGCCGACGCCGACGTGGACCAGGTGAGCGCCCGGGCGCGCGAGCGCGGACTCGGGCAGGTCGGGAGCCTCGGGTCCGCCAATCACTTCCTGGAGGTGCAGCGCGTCGACGAGGTGTACGACGAGAGGGCCGCCGCCGCGTTCGGGATCGCCGTCGGCCAGGTGTGCGTGATGATCCACTGCGGTTCCCGCGGCCTCGGCCACCAGATCTGCACCGATCACGTCCGGCTGATGGACCGCGCGATGACCCGCTACGGCATCAAGGTCCCCGACCGGCAACTGGCCTGCACGCCGGTCGAGTCGCCGGAGGGGCAGCGGTACCTCGGCGCGATGGCCGCCGCCGCCAACTACGGCCGCGCCAACCGCCAGTTGCTGTCCGACGCGGCCCGCAAGGTCTTCCACCGCGCCGGGGGAATCCGGCTGTCCCTGGTGTACGACGTCTCCCACAACCTCGCCAAGATCGAGACCCACCAGGTGGCCGGAGCGGGCCGCACTCTCTGCGTCCACCGCAAGGGCGCGACCCGCGCCTTCCCGCCCGGCCATCCGGACCTGCCCGACGACCTGCGCGAGGTCGGCCAGCCGGTGCTGATCCCGGGGACGATGGGCACCGCCTCCTACGTCCTGGTCGGCGTGGCGGGCGGAGACGCGTTCTCCTCCACCTGTCACGGCGCGGGCCGCGTCCTCAGCCGGCACCGGGCCGCCCGCACGGTGGGCGGCCGTGAACTGCGGGCCCGGTTGGAGTCGGCGGGCATAGCGGTACGCCCGCGCTCGCTGCGCGGCCTCGCGGAGGAGACGCCCGAGGCGTACAAGGACGTGAGCGAGGTGGTGGCCGCGAGCGAGGGGGCACGGCTGTGCCGGACGGTGGCCCGGCTGGTGCCGCTGGGGGTGGTGAAGGGCTGAGGGGAAGGGTTGAGGGGAAGGGCTTAGGGAGAGGCCAGGCGGTTGAACGACCGTAACGACCGTTGGGCCGCCTGGACGCGTACGCCTCACACGTCCACAGTCACCGCGCACGACCACCCGTAGGGATCCGGCCCGAAGTGCAGCCCGTGCCAGGAGACGCCCTTCGGGGTGGCACCGGTGACCTCCACGTCCGCCAGTTCGACGAGCGCGAGGCGCACGTCGAGGTCGCCGTCCGTGGGGTCGGCCTCCAGGTCGACGGGCACGCGGCCGTCCACGTCGAGGCGGAAGACGACCTCGTCGAGGAGCGCCGTCAGCAGACCCTCGTCGCTGTCCTGTTCCAGCCGCACCCGCTCCACCGAGGTGGGCCGTACCGCCGTGACGTCCGCGAAGCACTCCACCATGCCCAGCGCGGCCTCGACCAGGCAGCGCTCCCGGCTCACGCCCCACGCCTCGACGCGGACGTCGGCTGTGTGCGGCACCGCCCGGTGGCCGCTGGAGCCACGCCGCCGTGTCTGGATGTCGTCGTCGGTGTCGCCGACCATGTGCACTCACCTCTGATCCGCTCGGCCGGCCAGGCCCAGGAGCCGTCTCCCCGCGAGGGGCGGTACGTCGATAGGGGTACCCGCCTGGGGGCACCCGTACCGCTGAGACCGAAGGAGCGGACAGTGCCGGACATGGAGGAGGACGAGGCGCGCCGCCGGTTCGCCGCTGCCCGGGTGGCACGGCTGGCGACGGTCGACCCGGTGGGACGCCCGCACCTGGTGCCGGTGGTGTTCGCCGGGCGCGGCGACCGGATCGTCACCGCCGTCGACCGCAAGCCGAAGCGCTCCGAGCGGCTCGGGCGGCTGCGCAACATCGCCGGCCACCCGGCGGTCAGCCTGCTCGTGGACGTGTACGACGACGACTGGGACCGCCTGTGGTGGGTCCGGGCCGACGGCGAAGCCCGGACCCTGCTGCCCGACGCGTCCGACGAGACGATGCGCGACGAGTACGCCGTAGCCGTCGGTCTGCTGCGCCAGAAGTACCCCCAGTACCGGCAACAGCCCCCGGCAGGCCCCGCGATCGTGATCACCGTTGTGCGCTGGACCGGCTGGCGGGCCTCGTAGATCGGGGCTTCGTAGACCGGCGCACCGTAGGGCGGCTCGTGGGCGCGCCGCAAAAACCACCGCTGCAGACCCATTGACCCTTGACCATCCACGAACATAATCTCCGTCCTCATATGTAGACGACGTCTTCATATGAGGACCCCATTCGTCGGGGTGAACGTAAGCGGCCGACGTTCAAAGGAGAACCGCACTATGCCGCTCGTGGTGGTCGGGATCAGTGTTCTGGTCCTGCTCGTGCTGATGACCAAGCTCAGGCTGAACGGCTTCGCCGCTCTGCTCCTGGTGGCCGTGGGTGTCGGCCTGGTGCAGGGGATCGGGCTGGAGAAGATCCCCGACGTCCTCGCCGAGGGCATCGGTGACCAGATCGGCGACACGATGCTCACCATCGGGCTCGGCGCCATGGTCGGCAGGGTGATGGGGGACTCCGGCGCCGCCCAGCGGATAGCCGGCCGGCTCCTCGATCTGTGCGGACCGCGCTGGGTGCAGGTGGCCATGGTGCTGACGGCCATGCTCATCGGCGTGACGATGTTCTACGAGGTGGCCTTCGTGATCATCGTGCCGATCGCCTTCACCCTCGTCCGGGTCACCCGGTCGAACCTGCTGTGGGTGGGGCTGCCCATGTCGATCGCCCTGTCCACCATGCACAGCTTTCTGCCGCCCCACCCCGGCCCCACCGCGGTGGCCGCCACCTTCCACGCCTCCGTCGGACTCACCCTGTTCTACGGCCTGTTCATCGCCGTCCCGGCCGGCGCGCTCATCGCCCTGCTGTGGCCCCGCCTGCCCTTCGTCCGGGCGATGAACCCCGCCATCCCCAAGGGCCTGGTGAGCGAGCGCGTCTTCGACGACGACGAGATGCCCGGCATGGGCTGGTCGCTGTCCGTCGCCCTGCTGCCCGTCGTGCTCATCGCCGGGGCCGCCGTGACCGACCTGGCCGCCTCCGGGGACAGCGGCCTGCTGCACTTCGTCGCGTTCATCGGCTCCGCGCCGATCGCCCTGCTGCTGACCCTGCTCGTGGCCATCTGGGCGTTCGGCCCGCGGATCGGGCGCAGCCTGGCCGAAGTCAGCGCCTCGTGCAAGGAGGCCGCCCAGGCGATGGCGATGATCCTGCTCGTCATCGGCGCGGGCGGTGCCTTCAAGAACGTCCTGGTCGAGGGCGGGATATCCGACTACATCAAGGACGCGACCGACGGCTGGTCCATCTCCCCGATCCTCCTCGCCTGGCTGATCGCCGCCATCCTCCGCGTGGCTCTCGGCTCCGCGACCGTCGCCGTCGTCACGGCCTCCGGCGTGGCGCTGCCCCTGCTCGCGGGCAGCGGCGTCCACCCCGAGGTGATGGTCCTCGCCGTGTCCTGCGGCTCGATCGCCTTCTCCCACGTCAACGACCCGGGCTTCTGGATGTTCAAGGAGTACTTCAACCTGTCCGTCCTGGACGCCATCAAGGCCCGTACGACCTACACGACGGTTCTCGCGGTCCTGGGCCTGGGCGGTGTACTCGTCCTGGAACAGGTCCTGGACGCCCTCAACATCTGACCGCTCACCACGCCTCGACCGCCCACCACCCCCTCACGAGAACGGCACCCGCCCAGCCATGAGTCAGCCCGTCGTCACCCGCTTCTCCGTCTATCCGGTCGCCGGCCGCGACTCCATGCTCCTCAACCTCTCCGGGGCCCATGCCCCGTACTTCACGCGCAACGTCGTCGTCCTGGAGGACTCCCAGGGCCGTACCGGCCTGGGCGAGGTGCCCGGCGGGGAGAAGATCACCCAGACCCTGCGCGACGCCGAACCGCTCGTCGTCGGCTCCCGCGTCGGCGACTACAAGCGCGTCCTGCGCACGATCGAGGCGACCTTCGCCGACCGCGACTCGGGCGGTCGCGGCGCGCAGACCTTCGACCTGCGTACGACGGTGCACGCCGTGACCGCCGTCGAGTCGGCCCTCCTCGACCTGCTCGGCCAGCACCTAGAAGTCCCGGTCGCCGCCCTGCTCGGCGACGGCCAACAGCGCGACGCCGTACGGGTGCTCGGCTACCTCTTCTACGTCGGCGACCCGGACCGCACCGACCTGGACTACGTCCGCGACCCCGACTCGACCGTCGAGTGGTACCGCGTCCGGCACGAGGAGGCCCTGACCCCCGAGGCGATCGTCCGGCAGGCCGAGGCCACCTACGACCACTACGGCTTCCGTGACTTCAAGCTCAAGGGCGGTGTCCTGCCGGGCGCTGAGGAGGTCAAGGCCGTCACCGCGCTCAAGGAACGCTTCCCCGAGGCACGGATCACCCTCGACCCCAACGGCGCCTGGTCCCTGCGCGAGGCCGTCGAGCTGTGCCGTCCCCTCGTCGGCACGCTCGCCTACGCCGAGGACCCCTGCGGAGCGGAGGGCGGCTACTCGGGCCGCGAGATCCTCGCGGAGTTCCGCCGGGCCACCGGGCTGCCCACGGCCACCAACATGATCGCCACGGACTGGCGCCAACTGGCCCATGCCCTGGCCCTGCAGTCGGTTTCCATCCCGCTCGCCGACCCCCACTTCTGGACCATGCAGGGCTCGGTGCGTGTCGCCCAGCTGTGCAATGCCATGGGGCTGACCTGGGGATGTCACTCCAACAACCACTTCGACATCTCCCTGGCGATGATGGCGCACTGCGGAGCGGCGGCACCGGGGGAGTACAACGCCCTGGACACGCACTGGATCTGGCAGGAGGGCCGGGAACGGCTCACCGTCGAGCCGCCGAGGATCACCGGCGGCGAGGTCGACGTGCCGGACACGCCCGGACTGGGGGTCCGGCTGGACAGGGACCGGCTCCTGGCGGCGCAGGAGCTGTACGAGGAGAAGGCGCTGTCGGGCCGGGACGACGCGGTCGGGATGCGGTACCTGATCGACGGCTGGACCTTCGACGCGAAGCGGCCCTGTCTCGTGCGCTGAGCCGGGCTGCGGGGCAGCCGTCACAGCGAGAAGACGCGGCGGGCGTTGCCGTACAGGAACAGCTCCCGCGTCTCCTCGTCCAGATTCAGGTCGTCCAGGTGCTCCAGAGCCCGACTCGGCGTGATCATGGGGTAGTTGGAGCCGAACAGGACCTTGTGACGGCCCCGGCCGCGCAGATACTCCACCAGTTCCGGCGGATAGCGTCGGACGGTGTAGGCACTGGTGTCGATGTACACGTTCTCGTGCTTGTCGGCGACCGCGACCATCTCGGCCGTCCACGGGTAGCCGATGTGCCCGCACACGATCGTGAGCTCGGGGAAGTCCAGCGCGACCTGGTCGATGTACGGGATGGGCCGCCCGGTCTCCGACGGCCGCAGCGGGCCCGTGTGCCCGACCTGGGTGCAGAACGGCACGCCGAGGTCCACACAGGCCGCGTACAGCGGGTAGTACAGCCGGTCGGTCGGGGGCAGCCCCCACAGCCACGGGATGATGCGCAGCGCCACGAATCCCAACTCCTCGACGGACCGGCGCAGTTCCCGTACCGCCGTCATGGGCCGGGCGAGATCGGCGCCCGCCACTGCGCGCAGCCGCCCTCCGGACTGCTCGACGAAGGCGGCCACCTCGGCGTTGTCGATCAGCGGGCCCTGCGGCCCGTACCAGGCGGCCGCGAGGCCCACCTCCACGTCCGCGGCCTCCAGCGCCGCCACCGTGACCTCGACGGGCAGCGGCTTGTCGAGCCGCTCCACGCCGGTCCACCGGCGCAGCGACTCGAACATCTCGTGGTGGGAGTGGCGCAGCGTCGGGTGCTGCATCCAGGCGTCGATGACGGGCACGGGCTGCCGCCTCTCTGCGGTCGGGGAGGGGTCAGGGTGCGTCGCGCTCGCTGTCCCGCGCGGGTTCGGCGGCCATGACGGTGCCCTGGGCCACCGCGCACAGGGTGGGAGTGCCGTCGCTGTCGACCGTCGTCAGGTCGCAGCGGCACACCACACGGGTGCGGCCGGCCCGGATCACCCGGGCGTGGGCGCGCAGGGTCTCGCCCCTGGCGGGGCGCAGGAAGCCGATGGTGAAACCGGCGGTCAGCAGAGCCGGGCCGAGCGCGGTACCGGCGGCGAAGGCCACCGCGTCGTCCGCCGCGTAGCCGAGGACGCCGCCGTGGACGGAGCCGTTGTGGTTCAGCAACTCACCACGTAGGTCCAGCTCGAGGGGCTCGTTCACGCCGCACCCCTTTCACTTCACTAGTGAAGTGAGGATGGCGCCGCCCCTTCCCGTCTGTCAACATCGGTCCATGTCCGAGCCCGATCAGCGTCTGTTCTTCCTGCTCCAGCGGGCGGCCCACCAGCTGCGCACCGCCTGCGACCGGCGGCTGCTGGCCGCCGCCGGGATCACCACGGCCCAGCTCGGCGCACTGTTCGCGGTCCGCGACGAGCCGGGCGTCACCCAGCAGCAGCTGGCCCGCGCCCTCGGGCTGCGCGAGTCCGCCGTCACCGGGCTGGTCGGCCGGCTCACCGCGGCCGGTCTGGTCGCCAAGCGGGCGCATCCACGCGAACACCGCGCAGTGGTACTGGAGTTGACCGGCGAGGGGGCCGCCGCGCTCGACGCCGCACAGCCGGAGGTCGACCGGTTCAACGCACAGGCACGGGCGCTGCTCGGCGAGGACGGATTCACGCAGACCGCGGCCGCGATGCGCGCCTTGGCGCACTGGGAGCAGTGACGTCGACGAGTGCTCGGGCCTTGTCGTCGTGCCGCTGCCGTTGCGGAGCCCCGCCACTAGGGTGAGGCCATGTACTCGACGCGGGTCTCCTGGCATGTGAACGCCTCGCGCTCGGCCGTCTACCGGGCGCTGCTGGACGCGGACGCCATCGCCAAGTGGCGGGTACCGGACGGCATGACCGCGCATGTGCACGAGTTCGAGGGCCGGGAAGGCGGGGCGTTCCGCCTGTCGCTCACCTATGACGTGCCGACCGGCACCGGGAAGTCGGACGCGCACACCGACACCTACCACGGTCACTTCGTGAAGCTCGTGCCGGACCAGCAGGTGGTCGAGGAGGTCGAGTTCGAGACCGACGACCCCGCCCTGCGCGGCACGATGACGATGACCACGACCCTCACCGACACCGACGGCGGCACGGACGTCCTGGTCGTGCACGAGGGGATCCCCGACGTCGTGCCCGCTGCGGACAACGAGACGGGCACCCGCATGGCGCTGGTCAACCTCGCTCGGCTCGTCGAGGCGGAATCACGCTGATCCCGTCGGAAAAGTCGAGCGGCAACCTCTGAGCGTTCGGCGGCGACTTTCGGCCAGGGGCTTCCCGCTGCCCCCCCCGAGCCCGAACGAGAGTCGTCGCATGAGCACCGCTGCAACCCCGCGCAGGCACCGCAAGAGACCCGACCGCCGCCGCAACGCACTGATCGCCGCCCTGGCCACCGCCCTGGTCGCCGGCACAGTCCTCGTCGGCGGCCTGCTGGCGACCTCCGAATCGGGGTCGGACCAGGCGGATTCCGGGAGTTCGACCCTGCAGGGGGAGGGCGGAGCTTCTTCGCCACCGTCCGCCACGGCCGGATCCGCCTCGCCATCACCGTCGAAGTCGTCGGCGTCCCCGTCCCCCGCCAAGGCGTCCGCCTCTCCCCGCAAGAACGCCACCGCTTCCAAGAAGCCGACCGGCCCCGCCCCTTCCTTCACCGGCTTCGGCTCCTGGCCCACTCCCACCGCCGACCGCCCGGTGACCGCCACCATCGAGGTCTCCGGCAGCTACGACGGCGGCCTCAAGCGCCTCCACGGCTCCGGAGCCCTCGGCAGCGATGGCCAGGACGAGGACCAGGGCCCGCTCTTCGAACTCGCCGACGGAGCCACCCTGCAGAACGTGATCCTGGGCGCCCCGGCCGCCGACGGCGTGCACTGCCTGGGCAGCTGCACCCTGCGGAACGTCTGGTGGCAGGACGTGGGCGAGGACGCGGCGACCTTCAAGGGCACCTCGGCGTCGGCGACGTACCTCGTGACCGGCGGTGGCGCGCGGCACGCCGACGACAAGGTCTTCCAGCACAACGGCGCCGGGACGCTCACCATCAGGAACTTCCAGGTGTCGGACTTCGGCAAGCTCTACCGCTCGTGCGGCAACTGCGACACCCAGTACGAACGCCACGTCGTCATCAGCGATGTCCGGGTGACCGGCCCCGGCAACGCCCTCGCCGGCATCAACACCAACTACGGCGACACGGCGACCCTTTCCGGTGTGCGGATCGTCGGCGACGGCGGCCGGGACATCACCGTCTGCGCCCGCTTCCAAGGCAACGACTCCGGCGCCGAGCCCAGCGAGACCGGCAGCGGCCCGGACGGCACGTACTGCCGATACAGCTCGTCGGACGTCACCTATACGTGATCTTTGCCTGGGGTTCGCCGAGCGTATGAAAGCGCTCGCTTCCATGGGTGTGTATGGACACCGAACTGCTGTCAGGGCTGCGCGTCGACTACACCGACCAGGACGACCCCGTGTTGATCCGGCCGGACGGCAGCCCGGTGGACACCTGGCGCGAGAACTACCCGTACCAGCAGCGCATGGAGCGCCCGGAGTACGAGTGGCACAAGCGGCTGCAGCAGATCGAACTGCTGAAGCTGCAGCGCTGGATCAAGGAGACCGGCCGTCGTCTCGTCATCGTCTTCGAAGGACGGGACGCGGCCGGCAAGGGCGGCACCATCAAGCGCTTCACGGAGCACCTCAACCCGCGCGGCGCCCGGGTGGTGGCGCTGGAGAAGCCGACCGAACGTGAGCGCGGGCAGTGGTACTTCCAGCGCTACGTCGAGCATCTGCCGACCGCCGGCGAGATCGTGCTGTTCGACCGGTCCTGGTACAACCGGGCCGGTGTGGAGCGTGTGATGGGCTTTTGCGCCGACGACGAGTACCGGCGCTTCATGCGGCAGGCGCCCGCCTTCGAGCGGATGCTGGTGGACGACGGCGTCGACCTGATCAAGTTCTGGTTCTCGGTCTCCCAGGGCGAGCAGCGCACCCGGTTCACCATCCGCCAGGTCGACCCCGTACGGCAGTGGAAGCTGAGCCCCATGGACCTGGCGTCGCTGGACCGCTGGGAGGACTACACCGCCGCCAAGGTCGCCATGTTCCGTGAGACGGACACCGAGCACGCGCCCTGGACGGTGGTGAAGAGCAACGACAAGAAGCGGGCCCGCGTCGAGGCCATGCGCAGTGTGCTGGCCCGCTTCGACTACACCGACAAGGACGAGGAGGTCGTCGGCACCCCCGACCCCCGGATCATCGGCGCCGCCGCGGGCCTGCTGGAGGCGGGCGAGGACGACTCCGAGCAGGCGGGAAGGTGATGCCAGGGCCCTAGGGTCTGTCTGACCCTAGCCGCGGGGCAGCACCGTGACACGACGGAAGTTGCACTCGTTCCCCGCCGGGCCCCCGGCGGGGGAGGGCCGGTTCTGATGGGCCTTGAGCGCGGCGCTGACCAGGCTCATCAGCAGATCCACGTCCGTGTCGCAGTCGAGATGCACGGTCACCCAGCCCGAGCCGGGGACCATCCGGATCGCGGTCGACTCCTGGAGATCGTCGTGGAACCGCCGGATGGCCGACACCGTCAGATGCAGGTCCACGTCCCGGTCGGAGTGGAAGTGCACGATCTCGCTGTGGACGGAGCGCAGTGCCCGTCCTGCGCCGCAACTGGCCGGGCCCGAGCTGAGGTCGGGCCAGACTTCCAGTCGTTCCATGGCGCGTTGGGCCGGTGTCATGACCCCATAGTCACCCGATCACCACGCCGCAACCAGAGGTTGAGCAATTCGTAACCGGGGCGTGAGGTGTCTGACAGCGCCCCGCAGCCGGCCGTGAGGGCGTCGTCTACTCCGGCGGCGTCGGCGTGTCGTGCGTGCGGTACATCGCCTGGACGTCCAGTTCCAGCTGGACCGTGGGTCCGACGACCGCGATCCCGCGGGCCAGCATGCTGCGCCAGTTCAGGGTGAAGTCCTCCCGGTGCAGCTCCGCCTTGGCCAGTGCCGCACACCGCAGCTCCTCGCCGTAGCCGCCGTTGACCGACCCCAGATAGGTGGTGTCCAGCTCCACCGAGCGGCTCACGCCGTGCATGGTGAGCGAGCCGTGCAGGGTCCACTTGGCGCCGCTGCGATAGGCGAACCGCGTGCTGGCGAAGTCGATGTACGGGTATCGCTCGACGTTCAGGAAGTCGGCCGAACGCAGATGGTTGTCCCGGGTGTTGTTGCCCGTCGTGATGCTGGCCGCGTCGATGCGGACCGACACCTGGGACTCGGCCATGTCGGGCGCCACCCGGATGCCGCCCGTGAACCGCTCGAAGCGGCCGTGGACATGGGCCATGCCGACGTGCTTGGCGATGAACCGGATCGCCGTGTGCGGCGGGTCGAAGAGCCAGGTGCCGGCCGTCGGCAGTTCCAGCTGCCGGGCCGACGTCAGCTGGACGCGTATGGCGGGCAGCGGCGGACCGGCGGCGACGTCCAGGGTCTCCCGGTGCGGTGTCAGGCCCTCGGCCGTGATCATCAGGCTGTAGCGGCCCGGGGGCAGCGCGGCGAAGAAGAGGCCGTACGGGTCCGTCGTACCGGACGCCACGACCTGGTGCGAGTCCAGCGCGGTCACGGTCACGTCGGCGCCGCGCATCGGCAGCCCCACCGGGTCCACGACCTCGCGGCTCACGACGCCCGCACCGGCAGGCACGGGGAACGGAACACCTGGCGCCCCTCGGGAGCGTCGACTCCCCCGGGAGCTTCGACTCCTGAGCAGACCGAGGGGCATGGCGATCACCTTTCTTCCGGCGTGGAGGGGCTTCGAGCGTGTGTGTGTTGGGGGGATGTCAGTGGGCGGCCGTGGTCGGCGGTGCGCCCTCGTACGCCGCCCGCAGCAGGGCGAGTACGTCGTCGGCCGTGACCGGGCGGGGATTGGCGTAGGCCTGGCCCGCGGTCTGTGCGGCGGCGGTCGCCAAGTCGGCTTCGGTGAGGCCCAGTTCGGCGAGTGAGCGGGGTGCGCCGAGGCGTCCGGCCAGTTCCCACAGGGCGGTCGGCGCGTCGGACGCGTCCAGGGCGCGGGCCACCGCCGCGACTGCGACCGGGGCCGCGGGCGCGTTGTGGGCCAGGGCGTACGGCAGCACCACCGTGTGCGTCTCGGCGTGCGGCAGCCCGAAGGTGCCGCCCAGGACGTGGCAGAGCTTGTGGTGCAGGCCCATGGTGGTGGCGCCCAGGCAGGACCCGCACAGCCAGGCCCCGTACAGGGCGCGCCCGCGGGCCTCCAGGGACGTCGGCTCCTCGGCCACTTCCGGGAGCGCCCGCGCCAGCGCCCGTACGCCCTCCTCGGCCATCAGCGCGATCAGGGGCGAGGTGTCGGGGGCGTACAGGGCCTCGACGGCGTGCGCGACGGCGTTGACGCCGCTGGTCACGGAGAGCGGTACGGGCAGCGAGAGGGTGAGCTCGGGGTCGTAGACGACACTGCGGGGCAGCACCTTCGGGTCGCGGCCGGTGCGCTTGACGCCGTGCTCGGTCAGGCCCCAGACCGGAGTCATCTCCGAGCCGGAGTAGGTGGACGGCACCGCGATCAGCGGCAGGCCGGTGCGCAGTGCGATCGCCTTGCCCAGGCCGATCGACGAGCCGCCGCCGACCGCCACGCACCCGTCGGCCCCGGCCGCGCGCACCGCCTGGACGGCCACGTCGGCGACCTCGACGGGCACGTGCATCCGGGCCCGGTCGTGCACCCCCACACACACCGGGCCGAGCGCGTCCGCGACCGCACGCGCGGTGTCCGCGCCCCGCGTCCCGCACACCACGAGCACCCGCCGCAGCCCGAGCCGCCCGGCCTCGTCCGGCGTCGCGGACACCGCCGCGCCGGGCCGGAAGACGACCCGCACGGGCCGGGCCTCGTAGGAGAAGTCGAGGACGTCCTTCACGCGCGCTCCAGTACGAGGTCGAAGCGGGCGTGCCGGAAGGGGTTCGCCACGCCGAACTCCCGTGCCGCCGAAGGGTCGTCGACCGGGGTGAAGTCGGTGACGAGGCCAGGCTTGACCGCGAACACCGCGTCCGAATCCAGGTAGTCGCTGCCCGCCACGAAGATGTGCGTGGTCACTGGGGTGTGCCCGTCGGCCGAGGCGATGAAGTGGATGTGCGCGGGCCGGTAGGGGTGCCGTCCGGTGGCCCGCAACAGTCCGCCGACCGGCCCGTCCGTCGGAATCGGATACGGGCTCGGCACACACGTACGGAACCAGAACCGTCCCTCGTCGTCCGCGGTGAACAGGCCGCGCCCGTTGCCCGGCGGCTGCACGTCAGGCTGCTGCACGTCGTAGAAGCCGTTCCCGTCGGCCTGCCACACGTCGACGACCGCGCCCGGCAGCGGGTTACCGTCCCGGGACAGCACCCGCCCGCTCACCACGCACGGCTCGCCGCCGCCCACCAGGTCGATGTCCGCGCCGAGCTCGCGCACCGGCGAGGCGGTCATGTGGAACGGGCCCAGCACGGTCGACTCGGTCGCACCGGGGCCCTGTCGCTCGTTGATGGTCTCCACGAGCATCGACAGGCCGAGCACGTCCGAGAGCAGGATGAATTCCTGCCGGGTGTCGGTGCAGGCCTGTCCGGTCGCCGTCAGGAAGCCGATCGCCCGCTCCCACTCCTCCTGCGTCAGCCGCGTCTCGCGCGCGAAGGCATGCAGATGCCGGACCAGCCCGGTCAGCACCTCCCGCAGCCGTGGATCGTCCGTGCCGCGCAGACTGGCGACCACCTCGTCCGTGACCGTCGTGTCGTCGCCGCCCATGCCGGCTCCTTCCTGGGCGCTCATCTCAACCGTGCCCGAGAATCCGCCGCAGCGCCCCCGTGAGCAACCGTTCGGCGTCCTCGTCCTCGGCCGCGTCGGCGTGCCGGAACGCCACATACCCGTCGGGGCGTACGAGGAGGGCGCCCCCGTCGGAGATCTCGCTCAGCTCCGCCCAGTCGCCGTACGGGTCCTCGTACTCCTGGCCAGGTCCGACGACGACCGTGGCGATGTCGAGGGGCTGGGCCGCGGCGGCCCGCAGCCACGCCTCGCCGCCGATGCCGGTGAGCAGCGTGAAGCGGCCCTTGCCGACGGTGTCGAGGGTGGACAGGGTCCGGGGCCCGGAGGTGATCCAGGCGTGCGGGAGCTTGGCGCCGGGGCGGGAGGTGGGCTGGTGGTGCAGCTCGGGGTCGCGGGTGGAGCCGGGGTCGGGAGTGCCGTCGGGGACGACCGCGGCGGAGGCGTAGCGCTGGTTGAGGTCGACGCCGTGCGCGTTGAACTCGTACACCTTGAAGGCGATGGCCTCGCGCAGCGCCGCCCGCTGCTTGGCGGCCGCTTCGGTGGCGTCCTTGCGGGCGGCGATGTTGGCCCACAGCTGCTCGGGCGTCTGCGGCGAGAGCCCGTCGAGCGCCTCGAAGATCGGGGCGGTCTCGGCGATGGACTTGTTGGCCCGGGTCACGATCTGCTTGCCGACCGGCGCGCGCTCCACGGTGTAGGTGTCGAGGAGCTTCGGCGAGGCGATGCCGTCGAGGACGAGCCTCAACTTCCAGGCCAGGTTGTAGGAGTCCTGGATGGAGGTGTTCGAGCCGAGCCCGTTGGACGGCGGGTGGCGGTGCACGGCGTCACCGGCGCAGAAGACACGGCCGCTCGCGTATGTCTCGGCGTGCATCTCGTTGACCGTCCACGCCGAGGACGACTTGATGGTCACCGGGATCTCGTCGTCGCCGACCAGCTGCCGTACGACGGACAGTGCGTACTCCTCGGTGAGGTCGGGGGCGCCGGCGCTCACGTCGTAGCCCCAGACGATCAGCCACTCGTTCCAGGGGCGCACGCAGCGCACCAGGCCCGCGCCGATGCCGCCGACCGTGGCGCCGGGCGCCAGCACCCAGTAGAGGGTGGAGGGGCGGTGCGCGGTGTACTTGCTCAGATCCGCGTCGAAGACGATGTTGATGCTGCCCGCGACGCCCATCTGACCGCCCATCGGCAGCCCGGCGTCCTCGGCGACCTTGGACCGGCCGCCGTCGGCACCGATCAGGTACTTGGCACGGATGGTGTACTCGTCGCCGCGCAGCCGGTCCTCGACGGTGACCGTGACGCCGGCCTCGTCCTGGACGAAGGACCTGTAGACCGTGCTGAAGCGGAAGTCGGTGCCGCGGGCGATCGCCGCGTTCACCAGCACCGGCTCCATCAGGTGCTGCGGCATGTCGCACATGCGGGTCGGGCTGGCCAGCTCGTGCGCGGCCTGCACGAGCGGGTCGTTGCCCCAGGAACGCACCCGGCCGAGCTCCTCACCGGCCAGGCTGGTGCAGAAGGTCGTGTTGCCCATGAGGTGCTGGGGCGTCGCCTTGGCGATCACCTCGTCCTCGACGTCCAGGTCGCGCAGCACCTCCATGGTGCGCTGGTTGGTGATGTGCGCGCGGGGCGTGTCGGCGAGGCTCGCGTACCGGGTGACGACCATGTTGCGCACGCCGTAGGTGCTCAGGGCGAGCGCGGCCGCCCCGCCCGCCGGGCCGCTGCCCACGATCAGTACGTCGGTCTCGACAACGGTGTGCACGACAGAACGCTCCAGGAGATGAGAACAGACTCCGACTTTTCAAGATCATGGATTGGTGCGGCCGCTCGTGGGTGTCTCATTACGAGACAGCACGAGACGGCACGAGACAGCCACCGCCAGGACAACCCACCGTCGCTCCTCGCGGGACGCTCCCGATACGGTGAGGAGCGCCATGACCACCGCGGAACATGCTCCTGCCCTCGCCCCTCTCCGCCGTGCCCGCCAGCGGTTCCTGACGGGACGCCCGCTCCCGGACGGCGTACCGGACGACGTGGTCGCCGCCTGGCGGCGCGCCCGTTTCTTCGGCGTACGGCCTGATCTCGACGGTCCGGTACGGGAGTTGAGGGCCGACCCTGTCGACTCGCCCCTGCTGGAGGCGGCGCGTCCCACGCTCACCCGTATCGCCCAGGCCCTGGACGCCGGACGGTCGGCCCTCGTGCTCACCGACGAGCGGCTGAGGGTGCTGTGGTCGTCCGGCAGCGCGCCCGGCGACGACACGTGCCGCGACCTGTCCGAGCGGGAGGTCGGCCACAACAGCGCCGCGCTCGCCCTGCGCACACGCCGCCGGGCCGAGGTGCACGGTCCCGAACACTTCCTCGACGTGTGGCAGGACGTCTCCGCGGTCAGCGTGCCGCTGCTCTCCCCGGATACGGGACAGGCGCTCGGCACCGTGACGGTCGCCTCCGGCCTGTGCGCCGGCTGCCGCCCGCACCCCGGCTCCGCCCTCGCCGAGGCGGCCGCCACGGCGGTGGAGGCGGAACTGCGGGCACGCGCGCGTACCGCGGAACGGGCACTGCTCGACGCGTACGAGCGGGCCGCGCGGGGGCGCGAGCGGGCGGTCGTCGCGCTGGACGGCCGTAACCGCCTGGTCAGCGAGGCGGCGGCACGCCTGGCCTCGCCGCAGGTGCTGGAGGCGTTGGAGCGGGGCGTGCGGGCGTGGGGGAGGGGAAGCGCGACGGGAAGCGGCCGGGCGGCCGGTGAGTCGTACGAGATCCCGCTGCCCGAGGACGCCGGGTGCACCGTCGAGATCACTCCGGTACGGCATGAGGGCCGCGACCTCGGCCTGGTCGCCGTGCTCGCACCACGCCCCGTGGAGCCGGCGCCGGCGCCGCCGTGTCCGGGGAGTGCGTTGGTGGGCAGGTCGGTGCCGTGGCGGCACACCGTCGCGCAGGCGACGGCCTTGGCCCGTACCGCGGGACCCCTGCTCCTCGTGGGCGAGCGGGGAACGGGCAAGACCGCGCTCGCCCTCGAACTCCTCGACGGAACGGCTCCGTCGGTCGTGGACGCCGCCGCATCACCACCCGACCTCGGCGTCAAGAACGGCGCGCGTGGCGAGATGAGAGTCAGCCCGACTGAAGGCCGGTGGAGGGCCGGCGACCGCCCGCTGCTCCTGCGCCACGCCGAACGGCTGGCCCAGCCGGATGTCGCCGCCCTCAACTCCCTCCTCGACGAACGACCCGACGCCCACCTGGTCGTCACCTACACTCCCGGTCCCACGCCGGGCCCCTGCCTGCAGCGTCTCCTCGACACCCTCGCGGCCCGCTCGGTGACCCTGCCCGCCCTGCGGGAACGCCCCGAGGACATCAGGGAGTTGCTCCCCGCCCTCGCGCCCGGGCCGGCCCCCGGCAGCCCGCCGCTGACCTGGACCCTGGACGCGCTGCGGGCTCTGGAGCAGCATCCCTGGCCCGGGAATCTCACCGAACTCGCCCACCTCGTAAGGGCGTTGGCGAGTCAGCGGCGGGTCAGCGGGCCGGTGCGCCGCAGTGAACTGCCGGATCCCGTCCGGGAGGGACCGGCGGGACGCAACCTCAGCCCGATGGAGCTCG
The DNA here is from genome assembly GCF_004028635.1 of Streptomyces cyaneus. Lineage (GTDB taxonomy): Bacteria > Actinomycetota > Actinomycetes > Streptomycetales > Streptomycetaceae > Streptomyces > Streptomyces cyaneus. The sequence goes on from NZ_RQJW01000010.1 coordinate 219,987, forward strand.
CCGAGCGCGCCGCGATCCTGGAGGCACTGCGCCGCCACGGCGGCAACAAGGCGCGCGCCGCGGCGGCGCTGGGGATCGCCCGGGCCACCCTCTACCGGAAGCTGCGGGGGTACCAGGGGCGGGATGCCTCGATCACCCCGAAGCTGCCCTGATCGCCCCGCAGCCTTGGCCCTCTCGAAGCCCTGAGGGCCTCATCGTGTCCCGGTCCACCTGAGGGCCTCATCGTGCCCGGGCCACCTGCGGGCCTCAGCGCGCCCCCGTCCAGTTGTGCGCGACGTCGATCACGACCCGGTCGGTCGCCACCCACACCCGGAACGGCAGCCGTGCCCGGACGCCGAGCCCGATCTGTGTGTCTCCTTCGAAGCTGCCGGCGAACCGTGCGTCCCGGAAGGTGCGGTAGCCCGTGAGGTCCACGCCCTTCAGGCGCTGACCGGCGCGCACGGGATACGTGGGCTGCCCGGTGTCGGGGTCGTAGGCGGGGGCGGCCACCCGCACCTCGAGGACGGCTCCGCCGCCGACGGGAATGTAGTTGCCCGAGCCGTCCTGGTAGAGGCGGCTGACGTACCTGACGGAATAGCCGAGGTCGCGGGTGCCCGCGCCGGGGACGTCCACGACCATGCGGTCGAAGCAGGCGTGCCAGCCGGTCCTGATGTTCGTCACCGACTCCGACGTGGCGGCGGAGCGGGTCTCGGGCTGACTGCCCCAGCCGGTGGGGCAGGCCGTGGTCTGGGTGGTGGTGGCCGTCGTGGCGCCGGCCGGGACCGCCGCCACACCCAGAGTGGCGGCCATGAGTGCGACTGTCGTCACCCATGCGGTTCTGTGTTGTCCCATTTCATCCCCTGGAAGGGTGGTGTGTCTGATATTAGGCAAGACATTCGGGTTGGCGGAATGGTTGCACCGTTGCGAAGTTCGTCGGTCCGGGTTGTACAACGATCGGCGGCTCGCTCGGGAACCAGCACCGGACCCGGGACGTTCCACGAAGGACGGCTGCTGCTCACGGGGGGCCGCACGCGTAGCAGGGGGGCGATGTGACGCGGTTGATCGTCATAGGGGGCGGGATCGCCGGTGCCGGAGCGGCTCTCGCCCTGCACAAGGCCGGATTCGACGTCGCCGTGTACGAGGCGCACCCCGACTCCGCCGAGGACATCGGCGCGTTCCTCACGCTCGCGAGCAACGGCATGCGCGCCTTGGCGCAGGTCGACGCGTCAGCGGCGGTCACCGCGATCGGCTTCCCGCTGACCTCGATGCGGGTCCTCGACGACACGGGCGTCGAGGTGGCCCACGTACCGCTCGGGGAGGCCGGTACGCCGCATCTTCAGTACCGGTGTCTGCGACGCGGCGACCTCAACGCCGCCCTGCAGGCGGAGGTCGAGCGCCGGGGCATCGCCCTCCGACACGGCGCCCGCATCGCGTCCGCCGAGGACGGCCCGGACGGCGTCACCGCCCACTTCGCCGACGGCAGCACAGCGACCGGCGACCTCCTCATCGGGGCCGACGGCCTGAACTCCACCGTCCGCCGGCTGATCGCCCCCGAGGCACGCCCGGGTCATGCCGGCCAGTACGTCTTCTACGGCTACACCGGCGCCGCACCCGGGGCAGGCGAGGGCGAGACCATCACCATGGTGCGCGGCAGCACCGTCGCGTTCGGGTACGCGGTGTCGCCCGAGGGGGAGACGTACTGGTTCGCGCGTGTCTCCGACGCCCCCTTGGCCGCGGACGACATCGCGCACGGCACCCCCGCCCGGTGGCGCGACCTGCTGCTGCCGCTGCTCCGCAAGGACTCCACCCCGGCCGCGGACCTCGTCGCGGCCACCCCCGACCACCTCATGGTCACCAACGCCACCGAACTCCCCACCGGGACACCCTGGCGTTCCGCCCGGACCCTGGTCATCGGCGACGCGGCCCACGCCGCGTCCCCGGCCACCGGGCAGGGCGCCTCGATGGCACTGGAGGACGCGGTCGTCCTCGCCAAGTCCCTGCGCGACGCGCCCGACATCGACGCCGCGCTCACCCTTTACGAGACACTCCGCCGCCCCCGCGTGGAACACAACATCACCGTCAGCGGCAACATCTCCCGCGGCACCCACACCCCTTCGGGCCCCGGCCCCCGAGGCACGAGCGCGAACCGGCCGGGCGACGACGAGCTCATACGGCACCTGGAGTGGGGCACCGACCTCCGGCAACTCGCGCCATAAATCGAGGCGATGATCGCTGCGATGATCGACGCGTTATTCGATGCAGTGACCAACCGGCGCAACCCCGCAGCGCACCGGCCCCTCATACAGATCGAACCAGCCCGGGTTCGCGGAGAGGAGCGTCTGTTGGCCCGTCAGTTGTCCCGCCGCCAGTTCGTCGTCTACTCGGTCGCGGCGACCACCCTGACCGTCGCGGCACCGCTCGGCTGCGACGGCTCGACCGCCGAGGGCGCCGAGGAACCCGCGGACGGTAGCCGTAGCTCCACGTCCGACGTGCTGGTCACCGGCACCGACGCGGAAATGCTGGTCCTGGAGGTCACCACGGCCAACAGGGTCGTCGTACGGCTGCCGCGCGTCGAGGTCGGCCAGGGCGTCACCACCGCCGTCGCCATGATGATCGCCGAGGAGCTGGACGCCCGGCTCGCCGACGTCGACATCCCGCTCGCGGACGCCCGCAAGGAGGGCAACCAGTTCACCGGCGGCTCCAACTCGGTCAGTTCGCTGTACGGCCCGGCCCGGCAACTGGCCGCCACCGCCCGCGCCAAGCTGGTGACCGCGGCCGCCCGGCAATGGCATGTCCCCGCACGGACCCTGCGCACCCGGGGCACCAGGGTCTTCGCCCCGGACGGGCGCTCCGCCACCTTCGGATCGCTCACCAGGAGCGCGGCCCGGATCACCCGGCCGGCCGTGTCGACCCAACCCAAACCGGCGTCCAAGCATCAGGTGATCGGACGGCCGACGACCCGCATCGACGCCCGCGACATCATCACCGGCAAGGCGAAATACACCGGAGACCTCACGGTGGCCGGAGCGAAGCCGACGGTCGTGGCCCGCCCGCCGACCCTCGGCGGGAAGGTCGTCTCGGTGGACTCCCGGGCCGCCCGCGCCATGCCCGGCGTCCACGCGGTCGTCCAGATCGACGGCGGTGTCGCCGTGATCGCGGAGACCTTCCACCACGCCTTCCAGGCCAGGGACGCCCTCCGGATCGAGTGGGCGCCGGGCCCACTGGCGAACGTCTCCGACGCCCAGATCCGCTCCCGGCTGCGCGCCGCGGTCCCCAAGCTGCAGAGCCCGCCGCGCGGATCCGCGCAGACCGAGGCCGAGTTCGAGTTCGCCTTCGTCAGCCACGCGCCGATGGAGGTGCTCACAGCGGTGGCGGACGTACGCACACAGCGGGCCGAGATCTGGTTCTCCTCCCAGACGCCGCAGTCGGCGCGTGAGGAGATCGCCTCGGCGACCGGCCTGCCGGTGTCGAAGGTCCGCGTCCATGTCCTGCGCGGCGGCGGCTCGTTCGGGCGCCGCCTGAACTACGACGCCGCGATAGAGGCGGCCCAGATCTCCAAGAAGGCGCGCCTGCCGGTGAAGCTGATGTGGAGCCGGGCCGACGACATCCGGCACGGCAGAATGCGCCCGGCCTCCCACCACCGGATCCGGGCCAGCCATGCCCAGGGCAGGGTGGTGGCCTTCGCCCACGCGACGGCGTCGGTCAGCGAGTCCTTCGACAAGCAGGGTCTGTCCGCCCAGGGCGGCGTGCGCTCCGCCGTGCGCGCCCCGGCGGCGGCCCCACTCCCCAGCGACAGCGGCCTCTACAACTTCGGCCGCCTCTCCGGCGACTCGGGCTCGGTCGACCTCGCGATCCCCCTCGGCGCCTGGCGCTCGGTGGACTCCGGCACCGTGCGCACCGCCGAGGAGATCGTCGTCGACGAGGTCGCCCGCAGCCTCGGCAAGGACCCGGTCGCCTTCCGCCGTACGACACTGCGGAGCAAGGCCGTGAAGGCCGTACTGGACAAGGTCGCGGCCGCCGGGAAGTGGGGCCGGAGCATGCCACCCGGGCACGCCCAGGGCGTCGCCGTCCACGAGGAGTACGACTCCTGCGTGGCCTGCCTCGTCGAGATCGACGCCGTCGATCCGAAGAACCCCCGGGTGACCAAGGTCGTGATGGCGGCCGACGTAGGAACGGCCGTCAATCCACGCGGCCTGGAGGCCCAGCTCATGGGCACGGCCGTCGACGGGATCTCCACCATCCTGCGGGCGGGCCTGCACATCGACCGGGGCGCCGTCCGCGAGAGCAGCTTCGCCGACTTCCACTACGCCCGCCAGCGGCACGCCCCCCAGCACTTCGAGGCGCACATCATGCCCTCCCGGCGCGACCCCGGCGGAGCCGGCGAACTCGGCGTCCCGGCCGCGGCCGGCGCCGTGGCCAACGCCTACGCCCGCGCCACCGGCACCAAGCCGCGCCGCTTCCCCCTCGACTTCTGAGCCACCTTCGACTCCTGAGCCACTTCGACTCCTGAGCCACCTTTCGAGAAGGTACCGATGCCGTCCTACTCCTTCACCCTCAACGGGAAGCGCGTCACCGTCGAGGCGCCCGCCGACATGCCCCTGCTGTGGGTGCTGCGCGACCTGCTGAACGTCACCGGCCCCAAGTACGGCTGCGGCGTCGGCGCCTGCCGCGCCTGCACCAGTCATCTCGACGGCGACGAGATCCAGCCGTGCGTCGTCCCGGTCGCCGACTGTGCCGGCCGCAAGGTCACCACCATCGAAGGCCTGGCCGACGGCGACGAACTCCACCCCGTCCAACAGGCCTGGCTCGACTGCGACGTCGCCCAGTGCGGCTTCTGCCAGCCGGGCCAGATCATGGCCACGGCCGCCCTCCTGAAGAAGACACCCCGGCCGACGGACGCCGACATCGACCGGATCGAGAACGTCTGCCGTTGCGGCACCTACTCCCGGATCCGCGAGGCGATCAAGAAGGCCGCCGCCGGTAGTTGATCAGGTGACTTCAGTACTTCCAGGGACCGCCGTACCCTGATGGCCGTGCACAGCAGCTTCGAGGGGCCCGGCGTCACGGCGGCGCGATTCACCGGACTTCCGGTGACCGGCGAGCGACGGCTGTCCGCCTCGCTCGCCGAAGTCACCCTCGACGGCGGCCAGGTGGTGATGGTCAAGCGCGGCGACGGCGACCGAGCCGCGCAGGCCGAGGCGGCGGGCCTGCGCTGGCTGGCCGACGCCGGCACGGTCCGCATTCCCGCCGTGCACGGCCACGACGGGCAGTGGCTGGTCACCGACCGGGTGGCCACCGGCCGGCCCGGCGCCGGCGCGGCGGAGCGACTCGGCCGTGACCTGGCCGCCCTGCACGCCACCGGCGCCCCCGCGTTCGGCACCCCACCGCCCGGCGGCCCCCAGGACGCGTACATCGGGCTCGCCCCGATGCGCAACGTCACCGGCCCCGACTGGCCCCGCTGGTACGCCGAGCACCGGGTGCTGCCGTATCTGCGCAGCGCGGTCGACGACGGAACGGTCCGCAGCTCCGAAGCGCCGGTGATCGAGCAGGTCTGCGAGCGGCTGCCCGAACTGGCGGGCCCCACCGAGCCGCCCGCCCGGCTGCACGGCGACCTCTGGAACGGCAACGTCCTGTGGGGCGCCGACGGACACGCCTGGCTGATCGACCCGGCCGCGCACGGCGGGCACCGCGAAACGGACCTGGCGATGCTCCACCTCTTCGGCTGTCCCCACCTGGACCGGATCCTGGACGGCTACCAGGAGACCGCGCCGCTCGCCGACGGCTGGCCCGACCGCATCGGCGTGCACCAACTGTTCCCGCTCCTGGTGCACGCCGTGCTGTTCGGCCGCGGTTACGCCGAACAGGCCCTTGCGGCGGCCGAAGCAGCACTGCGAACTGGATGACGCACGGCGCCGGCCGTATCACCTACGTCGGCACTGTCCCGGACGCAGCTTCAGTGACTCAGTCAGTGCCACGCACGGGACGGCCGGTGAACGCGTCCAGCAGGATCCGGTCGCCGAGTGGGCGGTCCAGCTTGACCGTCACCTTCTTGGCGAGCAGTTGGAGCGTGCAGACACCGTCGCTCGTTCCGACCATGCGGCCGGACAGGACCACGCTGCCGTCCGTCTCCAGCACGTCCACGACGGGTCCGTCGTCGCACGCCCCGTGGTGGGCCAGTACGGTGACGGACCGGCCGTCCGCGGCCACCTCGACCAGTTTGTTGAGTTCCCACAGATCGGCGCTGACCTGGCCCACAGCGCCGATGGGCGGCTTGGGCGGCTTCGAGGGGGTGAGGGCGACCTGCTTGAGCGGGGTGTCATAGCCCTTGAGCGTGAACAGCCAGACCGGGACGGTGGCCGGGCCGCGGCTGGTGGCCAGCGTCGTCTCGCTCAGCTTCGCCCCGGTCACGGTGAGGCTTGGCGCGGGTGAGCCGTTGTTGTCCAGCTTCTCGTACGCCTCCCACGCACTCATGAGCGGCAGCGTGAGCGAGTCACCGTCCTGCCAAGTCACCTTCGCGTCCTTCTCCGGGGTCTCGGGGAGGTCGCCGCGCAGCACGAAGTTCTCGCTGATGTACGCCTCCTTGTCGGCCTCGTTGTGGAAGGCGCCCTCGGGCGGTTGCACCGGCTCCGCCATCGGGTAGTAGCCCTCGCGCCAGATCTCGGCAGCCGGGGAACCGTCCCAGGCCTTGGCGACCTTGAGGGCGCGTGGCCTGGTGTGCGGCGCCGGCTCGGAGTTGTCGGCGCCCGGCCCGCCGGCGCCTGCCCCGCCGGCGCCGCAGCCGGTGGCGAGCAGGCCGAGTACGGTCAGCAGCTGGACGGTGCGTGAAGTGGTCGTACGCATGGATCCCCCGAACGGACGGCGACGGGAACAGGAGAGGCGGTGCCGCGGCCGCCCCGACACTGTGACGCGCCAACGGCCCGTCGCGTTCGACTCACACCAGTGACTGGGCGCCGACGACGGCGAGCAGCTCCAGCTTCTCGACTGCCTCGGTGCCCGGCTCGGCCGAGTACACGAGGATACGCAGGTCGTTGCCCTCCACGCGGAGCAGGTCGCAGTCCAGAGTCAGCAGGCCCACCTGCGGATGCTCGATCGTCTTGCGGGAGGCCTCGAGCCGGCCGACGACGCCCTGGTCCCACAGCTCTGCGAACCGTTCGCTGCCGGCGCGCAGCTCGGTGACCATGCCGATCTCGAAGGTGCGTGGTGACGCCTGCTGCCTCGACGCCCCGGCGCCGCGCCCCTCTCAGATGACGGCGTCGGCGCGCAGGGCCTCGATCTCCTCGCCGGTACGCCCGAGTTCGGCGAGGATCGCCTCGGTGTGCTCGCCCACCGCCGGCACCGGCTCCATGCGCGCGGGCAGTCCCGCGAGGTCGGCCGGCGGCAGCAGGGCCTGCACCGTCGCGCCACCGGGCACGGCCACGTCACGCCAGCGGTCGCGGGCGGCGAGGACGGGGTGGTCCAGGAACGCGGCGACGTCGTTGACCCCGGCGCAGGCGATGTTGATCGACTCCAGGTCCTTGAGGATCTCCTCGGCGTCGGAGCGGGCGCAGCGCTCGGCGACGACGGCGTTCAGCTCGTCGCGGTGGGCCACGCGGGCGGAGCTCGTGGCGAAGCGCGGGTCGTCCGTCAGCTCGGGCCGGCCGAGGAACTGCGCGCACAGGACGGCCCACTCGCGCTCGTTCTGGATGGAGAACAGCACCTGATTCCCGTCTGCGGCCGTGAAGGCACCGTACGGCGCGAGGGTGGGGTGCTGGGTGCCCAGACGCTGGGGCTGGGTGCCGCCGTACTGCGTGTAGTAGGCGGGCTGGCCCATCCACTCCGCCAGCGCCTCGAACAGGGAGACCTCCACCGGGTGGGCCGTGCCCGTGGTGGCGCGCGTGAACAGGGCGGTGAGGATGCCGCTGTAGGCGTACATCCCGGCGGCGATGTCGGCGACGGAGATACCGACCCGCGCGGTCTCGTCGGGGGTCCCGGTCAGCGAGACCAGCCCCGTCTGGCACTGCACCAGCAGGTCGTACGACTTCCGCTCGGCCCACGGCCCGGACGTGCCGTACCCGGAGATCGTGCACGGGATCAGCCGCGGCCACCGCTCGCCGAGGGCCTCGACACCCAGTCCGAGGCGGTCGGCGGCGCCCGGCGCCAGGTTCTGCACGAACACGTCGGCGTCGTCGAGGAGTTGATGCAGGACCTCGCGGCCCCGGGGGTCCTTGAGGTCCAGGGTGAGGGATTCCTTGGACCGGTTGAGCCACACGAAATAGCTGGAGTGACCGTGCACCGTCGTGTCGTACCGGCGGGCGAAGTCGCCGTCCCCGGGCCGCTCGACCTTGATCACACGCGCCCCGAGGTCGGCGAGCTGCCGGGTGGCGTACGGGGCGGCCACGGCCTGCTCCAGGCTGACGACGGTGATGCCGGACAGGGGAAGGTGTGGCGCGCTCATAGAGGCCATGTGTACGGGCACAACGGAGATCGCGTCAATGAACGCATGTCAGTGCATGTATCGCGCATGCGGGCAGCGCCTGGGGTGCGCGACCTCAGACAGGTGCGCGAAGTGTCTCCACGGCCCGGACCAGTGGGGCCAGTTCGGGGTTTTGCGCGGCTTGGTCGAGGGCCTGGCGCAGGGCTGTGTCGTTGGTGGGGCGGGCTTCTTCGAGGAGGGTGAGGCCTGCTTCGGTGACGTCGGTGTAGATGCCGCGGCGGTCGGTGGGGCAGAGGTAGCGGGAGAGCAGGCCGCGGTCTTCCAGGCGGGTGACGAGCCGGGTGGTGGCGCTCTGGCTGAGGACGACGGCGTCGGCGACCTGTTTCATCTGCAGGTGCCCGCCTTCACCGTCGTGCTGGCGGCTGAGTACGTCGAGCAGGGAGTACTCGCGCACGCTCAGGTCGTGCCCGGTCTGCAGGGCGCGCTCGATGTGCGCCTCGATCCTCCCGTGGAGCAGGGAGAGGGCGCACCAGCCCTGGGCGAGGGCGGTGAGCGCGGGGTCCGTGGCGGTCATGGCGCCGGTGTCCTTTGTCCCGAAGTGAATGACATCCAGGATAGGCCATACGTGAAATTTCCAGCGAATGCGTGTAGAGCGCGCCTGCAAGCATTGGGCGACACCCCACGACACCCCGCGGAACTCCATGAATCTCCGTGGCCGTCGCGCTCGCGGCGTGGGTATCGTCCCCTCCCATGATCAGCCCGCCCCCGACCACCACCCTGTGGCGACCCACCGGCCCCAAGGAGCTGGACCTGGTTCGCGCACTCAACTGGCGTGCCTGGCCGCCGCGGTTGCCCGAGCAGCCGATCTTCTACCCGGTGCTCAACGAGGACTACGCGGTGAAGATCGCCCGGGACTGGAACGTCAAGCACGACGGCGCCGGCTTCGTGACCCGGTTCGAGGTCGAGTCGGAGTTCCTGCGCCGGTACCCCGTCCAGCAGGCGGGCGGCGAGACGATCCTCGAGCTGTGGGTGCCCGCCGAGCAGCTCGACGAGTTCAACGCCCACATCGTCGGCACGATCGAGGTCGTGCACGAGTTCCGGTGACGGCGGCCGCCCGCTGGGGCCGAGGCCTGTCCTAGGTCCGGGCCAGGTGCCGCATCGCCAGGGCCAGCCCGAGCCTGAACCGGCCCTGTGGCGTGCGCAGCGGCCAGCCCAGCAGGTGCTCGGCGTGTGCCAGCCGCTCCTGGAGGGTGGAGTGGTGGACGTTGATCTCGGCCGCCGCCGCCCGCAGGCTCACCGTCGAGGCGACGGCGTGCAGCGTGACGAGCAGCCAGGGCGCGGCCGCCGCGGCCGCCTCCAGGGCCTGGACGTCGGGCGGCGACTCGGCGCCCGGGACGACGAGGCCGGCGAGGAGGGCGACATCGCCCAACTCGTCCGCGTGCACGACGCCCGGGCCCGGGTCCTGCGCGGTGCCCTCGGCCGTGAACCGCAGTGCGATGCGGGCCTGCGACCAGGAGCGCGGCAGGTCGAGCACCGGTACGGCGGGACCCACCCCCACGCGCCCGGCGGGCGGCTCGGCGTCCGGCTGCGCGGGGACGATCCGGGGACGGCCCTCCAGCGGGGCGAGGACACGGGCCGGAGCGGCGGGGTCGAGCCCCAGACGGCGGGCCGCGTGCAGCCGGGCCGCCTCCGGAGCCGTGGCGTCGAGGACGGTCTCGACGAGCGCCGGGTCATCGGCCGGCGCCCGCCCGCGCGTCCGGTCGAGAACGAGCCGTATCGCCCCGGCGGCCCGCTCCAGGATCACCGCGTCGACGACACTCGGCTTCGCCTCCTGAGCCCGCTCCAGCCACAGCGCCGGAGCACCGCCCGGCGTCAGCGCGGCGGACGGCCAGGCGGCATCCGGCGGCAGCTCGCTCTCCCGCCGCGTCCCGTCGGTCTCGACCCGGACATGCACCCGCCGATCCGCGTCCACCAGCCGCGCCGGCACCCCGGCCAGCACGGCGGCACCGCGCACCAGCGCCTCGAGCCCCGCCCGCGACTCGGCGAGCCGATCGAAGTACGCGATGACCCGGACGGCGGCACCGGCATCCGGATCGAGCGCGGTAAGGCGCCCGGCCAGCTCTTTCATAGGCCCATGGTGCGGTACGGGGTCAAGTGTGGGGAGCATCGATGGGCATCCGCTTCAAAATGCCGGGGAAGGTGTCCCACCAAGGGGCGCGGGGAACTGCACGACAAGCCACCTGCGACCCGCACCCGCGGGCTTACGGACCTCGGCAGCCGAGTAGGCGACGTTTCAGCTGCTCAACAGCCGCTTCAGCCAAGCCAGATGCGCCCCCCGGCAAGCCTGCGACAGCGCCGCCTGCGGAGCGAACCCGTCGAAGCCGTGGAAGCCGCCCGGCCACACATGCAGCTCGGCCACCCCACCGGCCTGCCAGAGCCGCGAGGCATACGCGACGACCTCGTCCCGGAAGGTCTCCGCCGAGCCGACGTCCAGGAAGGCCGGCGGCAGCCCGGACAGATCCTCGGCACGGGCCGGCGCCGCGTACGCCGGGACATCGGGGCCGCCGCGGCGCTCACCGAGCAGCGCCGTCCAGCCGGTCTCGTTGGCCGTACGGTCCCAGACACCGAGGCCCGCCATCTGGTGCACGGAGGGGCTGTCGTTGCGGTCGTCCAGCATCGGGCACATCAGCAACTGCCCGATCAGCTCCGGGCCCCCGCGGTCCCGGGTCAGCAGCGCCAGCGCCGCGGACAGCCCGCCGCCGGCGCTCGCCCCGGCGACGACGATCCGCTGCGGGTCGCCGTCGAGCTCGCCGGCGTGCTTCGCCGTCCACTCCAGACCGGCGTACACGTCCTCGATCTGCGCCGGGTACGGGTGCTCGGGCGCGAGCCGGTACTCCACCGACACCACGACCGCGTCCAGCTCCTTCGCCCAGGCCAGGGCCACGTCGACGCCGACGCGGTTGTTGCCGATGACCAGGCCGCCGCCGTGCACGTGGTAGATCACCGGCCGCGGGCCCGCCTGCGCCGGGGTGGTCGGCCGGCAGATCAGCAGGGAGATCTCCGGCGCGCCCTCGGGACCCGGCACCACCCTGTCCTCGACCTCGAAGAAGCCGTCCATGGTCAGATCCAGCTGGGCCAGCATCTGGATCCCCGGGCCCTGGCGGATGTCGGCTATCTCGTCCATCGTGAGGCCGGGCGAGATCACGTCCTTGATGAGCTCCAGGGCGGCGGCGAGCTCGGGATCGAACGGGGGCGGGACCTTGGTCATGGCTTCTCCTCACACGGGGGCACGTGGATGCCCGGCGGCTCTGTCGTCATGATCTGTGCGCCGGACCGGACCGGAGGGCCGCCGTACGGCGGAACCTGCCCGCCGCACGGCGGGTGGCATCTGCGTGGCCTGGACATTGCCATGACATGACCCGCTGTTCACCTGTCGTAGGTGGAAGTCATCACCAGCGGCGACAACGCTGTCAAGGCCCCACCTGCACCAGGAGTACTACCCGTGAACGTCTCCCTCTCCGTCTGGCTGCTGACCGTCGTCGCCCTGTGCGCGCTCGTCGCCGTGGACTTCTTCATCGGTCGCAAACCCCACGACGTCTCCATCCGGGAGGCGGGGACATGGACGGTCGTCTGGATCGTACTTGCCTGTCTGTTCGGCCTCGGGCTGTTCCTCTACGGGGGTGGCAAGCCGACGGGCGAGTTCTTCGCCGGGTACATCACCGAGAAGTCGCTGAGCGTCGACAACCTCTTCGTCTTCGTCCTGATCATGGGGAAGTTCGCGGTTCCCTCGCAGTACCAGCAGCGCGTTCTGATGGTCGGCGTGATCATGGCCCTGGTGCTGCGCGCCGGTTTCATCGCGGCCGGCGCGGCGATCATCTCCGCGTTCTCCTGGGTGTTCTACCTCTTCGGCGCCTTCCTGATCTGGACCGCGTGGAAGCTGGTCCAGGACGCCCGCAAGGAGGAGCACGAGGAGGAGTACCAGGAGAACAAGCTGCTGAAGATGGCGGAGGAGCGCTTCGGCGTGGCCGACCGCTACCACGGCACGAAGCTGTTCATCACCGAGAACGGCAAGCGGATCATGACCCCGATGCTGGTCGTGATGCTGGCGATCGGCTCCACCGACGTGCTGTTCGCCCTCGACTCCATCCCCGCCATCTACGGGCTGACCCAGGACCCGTACATCGTCTTCACCGCCAACGCCTTCGCCCTGATGGGCCTCAGGCAGCTGTACTTCCTCATCGGCGGCCTGCTGAAGAAGCTGGTCCACCTCAGCTACGGCCTGTCGATCATCCTCGGCTTCATCGGCGTCAAGCTCGTGCTGCACGCACTGCACGAGTCCGGCGTACACGTTCCCGAGATCAGCATCCCCTTCTCGCTCGGCTTCATCGTGCTCGTCCTGACGGTCACGACGGTGACCAGCCTGCGCGCGTCGAAGAAGCAGGAGCAGGCGGCGTCGGAACGCGTGGGGTAGCGGGCGCAGCTCGGCGCCTTGTCCATGGCGTCCGCCGTCAAGGCGCCGGACATCGATGGGCCTGCCTGTTCCGGTCGTCCTCGGCGGCCTCGCGCAGCTTCGCCGAAGCGATCGCGCGGGGCCCGACCGAGACGAGCGCCCGGTGCGGCGGGCTGCTCAGATGGCGGGCGAGCGCCACGGCCGTGAGGCCCGCGACCAGTGCGCACACGCCGGTCCACCCGAAGCGGCCATAGGCGCGGGCGCCCAGCCAGGAGCCGACCGTGCCACCGAGGTAGGCGCAGGTCATGTACGCGGTGTTGAGACGGCTGCGGACGTCCGCGCCGAGGCCGTAGATCCGCACCTGGTTGGCGACCATCCCGGACTGCATGCCGATGTCGAGCAGCAGCGTGCCGACGACCAGCGCGGTCAGCCCGAGTACGCCGCCCAGACCGCCGAAGGCCAGCACCACCGCCGACACGCCGACCACGAGGAAGCACGCGAGGTTCACGCGGTCCGAGCCCTCGCGGTCCACCAGCCGCCCCGCGACCGGCGTGCACAGCATCGTCGCCGCGTTGACCAGGGCCAGCAGTCCGGCCGCCGTCGCGTCCATGCCGTACACCGGGCCGGTGAGCAGCAGCGCCACCCCGGTCCACACCGCGCAGAACCCGGCGAACACCGTCGCCTGGTACAGACACGAGCGGCGCAGCTCGGGCTCGGTGCGCAGCAGCCTCAGCGGCGCGGCGAGCAGTGCCGGGTAGGGCGCCGCGGCGGCCTGGGGCAGTGCGGGCAGCAGGCGGGCCAGCAGGGCGGCGACCGTGAGGGAAAGCGCGGCGGCGAGGACGTACGGCGCCCGCCAGCCCAGCCAGTCGCCGAGGGCGCCGCCCACCGCGCGGGACAGCAGCATGCCGGCGAGGGCGCCACTGAGCAGGGTGCCGCTGACGACGCCGCGCCGCTCGGCGGGTACCAGGCCGGCCGCCAGCGGACCGGCGAGCGGGGCGATCACGGTCGCCGCACCGACGAGGGTGCTCGCGGCGACGAGCGGCATCAGTCCCTGCGCGGTGCTCGCGGCGAGCAGGCCGAGGCCGGTCAGCGTGAGCAGGGTGACGAGCAGCCGGCGCGGGCGCAGCCGGTCGCCGAGCGGGACCAGCAGGAAGATGCCGGCCGCGTAGCCGAACTGGGTCGCGGTGACCACCGTGGCGGCCGCGTCGGGGGAGACACCCAGTCCCGACGCCACCAACGGGCCGATCGCCTGCGGGAAGTAGACATTGCCCACGGCGACCCCGCACGCGAAGGCGAGCAGCGTGATCGCGGAGGTAGTCTGCCGGTGGTTGTGATCCGTCATACGCCGAAGTCCACGGCGACGACGGCCGGTTGCCAACGGATGAAGCCCGGGGCTTAATGATCAGCTTCCTGCTCGACGTCGACGACCTCGCGGACACCCGGTTCGCGATCTCGCCGTTGCGCGAGGTCATGGGCAGCCTGCGGGCCCTGCGCGCCCCCGCCCTCTTCCCCCTGCACACCTCGTGGCGCCGCTCGGTGCTCGATCGTCTCGCCCCCGCCGACGCCCGGCTGCTGCGGGCCCTGGTGGGACAGAACCTGACCCTGCCCGACTTCCTGACCCCGCGCCCGACGACCTTCGCGCCCGCGCTGGAGGACCAGCTCGCCGTCGTACGGGCGACGCCACCGGATCTCGTACGACGCGACCTGCTCACGACCCATGCCCCGCACCCTCTCCCGGACGCCCTGCGGCAGATCACCGCACCCGGCGACGCCCCCATGGCGGAGTTGATGGAGGAACTGTGCGAACTGCTGCTCAGATACTGGGAGTTGGCCATACGACCGGACTGGCCACGGATGCGGCTGGTACTGGAGGCCGACATCACCCACCGCGCCCGGCAGCTGGCCACGGGCGGCGCCCACCTGCTCTTCTCCGACCTGCACCGCAACGTGCGCTGGCGCGACGGTGTCCTGCGCGTCGACCAGATGATCGGACGGCACGAGGTGGACGGATCGGGGCGCGGGCTGCGCCTGGTGCCGTCCCTGTTCGCGCACAAACCCGCGCCCCCGGTCAGCGCCGAGGAACCCCCGATGCTCGCCTATCCGAGCCGGGGCGCCGCGACCCTGTGGGAACCCGAGCCTGAGCCCGACACCTCCGCCCTCACCGCACTGCTCGGCGCACCCCGCACCACCGTCCTGCGGCTGCTCGCCGAACCGCTGCCCACGGTCGAGCTCGCCCGCCGCCTCGGCGTGACGCCGAGCGCGGTCTCCCAGCACCTGAAGGTGCTGCACGCGACGGGACTCGTCACCCGGGCCCGGGACGGACGGCGGGTGCTGTACCGGCGCACCGAACTCGGGGACCGGCTCGCCGGCCGGGGTTGACTTCGAGAGCGCTCGAAGTTCTAGCGTCGTCAGGGTCGGTGCAAGGCCCTGGTGAACGGAGACAGGACATGCGGGTCGGCGTGCACATCAATCGGTTCGACCATCCCGGAGGCGGCGCCGCGCTCGGCGGCGAACTCGCCGCCGCGGGCGCCGCCGCCGAGGCGGCCGGGCTGAGCTGGCTGTCGGTGATGGACCACTACTTCCAGATGGAGTTCAACGACCGCGCCGAGGACCCCATGCTGGAGGCCTACACGACCCTCGGCTATCTCGCCGCCCACACCTCCACGGTCCGCCTGGGCGCCCTGGTGACCGGCGTGACCTACCGCCACCCCGGCCTCCTCGCCAAGATCGCCACCTCGCTCGACGTCCTGTCCGGCGGCCGGGCCGCCCTCGGGATCGGCGCGGCCTGGTACGGCCGGGAACACGAGGGGCTCGGCGTGCCCTACCCGCCGGTCGCCGAGCGCTTCGAGCGACTGGAGGAGACCCTGCGGATCTGCCTCCAGATGTGGGACCCGCAGGCCAACGGCCCCTTCGAGGGCAAGCACTACCGGCTGGCCGAGACCCTGTGTGTGCCCGCGCCGATCAGCGCCCCGCATCCCGAGATCATGATCGGCGGGGGAGGGGAGAAGAAGACGCTCCGACTGGTGGCCCGCTACGGCGACGCGTGCAACCTGTTCACCACCTCGCCGGAGGAGGTTCGGCACAAGCTCGACGTGCTGCGCGGCCACTGCGACACCGAGGGGCGCGACTACGACGAGATCCGCAAGACCGTCCTCTACATGGGCGAGGCGGCCGCCGAGGGTGACCTCGACGCCTTCACCCGGGACATCGCGAACTACTCGAAGCTCGGCATCGACACGGTGATCCTCGGCCCGCGCACCGGCGAACCGGCGGCGTTCATCGAGGACTTCGCGGCTCCGGCGGTCCGGCGGTTGGCCGAACTCGACTGATCAGCATTGCTCAACGGCACGGTGCGTCCGACCGGGCGTCGGCCGGCCGGCTGCGCGAGACGATCCGCATCCCGCGGGAGTCGACGACCCGGACCTGCAACGAGCCGCAGCCGCACCGCGTCCATATCGTGCTGCCCGCCGCGGTGCTGTGCCGGGAGACCACCTGGAAGGGGTCGGCGCCGTCGGGCCACCCGCAGTGCGGGCAGGCGGTGCCGGTCGTGCTGGTCGTGCTGGTCATGGCGACTCCTCGTACCTCGTGGCTGGTTGACCGTCGCGACACCACCCAGGGTGCGGTGCGCCTTCGTACACGTCCAGGTTGACTTTCCGGACGTCACCATGAAGCGTGGGCTTCATGATTGACCTGCGCCGACTGCATGTCCTCAGGGCGGTCGCCCACTACGGCACGGTCACCGCGGCCGCCCGCGCCCTGCACTTCACGCCCTCCGCCGCCTCCCAGCAGATCCGGCAACTGGCCCGCGATCTCGGTGTCGACCTGCTGGAACCGCAGGGCCGCGGGGTGCGCCTCACCGCGGCCGCCGAGACTCTGCTCGCGCACGCGGACGCCATCGCCGAGCGCTGGGAGGCGGCCGAGCTCGACCTGCGCGCCGAGTACAGCGCACCCTCCGGGCAACTGCGCGTCAGCGGCTTTCCCATGGCCGTGTCGGTGCTGCTGGCCCCGATGGTCGTACGGCTGCGGGAGCTGCATCCGCAGCTGACCGTACGGATCGAGGAGACGGGGGTGCCGGAGAGCTTCGACCAGCTCTTCCAGGGGGAGGTCGACCTGGCCGTGGTGGAGGTCACCCCGCACAACCCGCCGCTGAGCGACGCGCGCTTCGACCAGCAGCCGCTGCTGGACGACCCGTACGACCTCGTCGTCCCCGACGACCATCCGCTGGCCGGACGCGGGCGTGTCGACCTCGCGGAGGCGGCGCACGAGGACTGGATCGCGCCGGTGCCGGGGAATCCCTGTCGCACGCATCTGATGTCGGCGTGCGGGGCGGCCGGCTTCACCCCCGACGTGGTCCATCACGCGCGGGACTGGAACGTCATCGCCCACCTGGTCGCCCACCGGCTCGGCGTCGCCATGATCCCACGGCTGGCCCAGCTGACCCCTCACCTGCCGATCATGCGGGTGCGCTGCGCGGGCGACCCGCATCGCAAGGTACTCACCTGCACCCGCCGAGGCTGCCGGGAACGCCCGGCAGTGAAGGCGGCACTGGGGGAGCTGCGGGAGCTTGCGGTCGGGGCGGTTGCGTGAAGTGAGGCGGTGGCTGGGCATGCGCCTGGGGGGCTTGGCGTGCAGCAGGCCTGGCATGACGCGGTGGCTTGGCGCGACCGCGTGGCCCGGCATGACGAAAGGCCGGGGCTCTGGGCTCCGGCCTCTCGGGGGCGTCCGGTCCGATCAGGCGGCGGCCGCCTCACCCGCGTGCCCGTGGACGCGGGCGATGACCTCGGTCAGCTGGGCGGCGACCTCGGCGTCGTCGACCGGGTGCGTCTCGGCGAAGCGGGTCACCGAGCCGGGGATGGAGAGCTTGACGTCCTCCAGTACCTTGGCGCCGGCCACACCCAGGGACTTGCGGGTCTCGTCCTGCGCCCACACACCACCGAACTGGCCGAAGGCGGTGCCGACCACGGCGGCCGGCTTGCCGCCGAAGGCGCCCGCGCCGTAGGGGCGGGACAGCCAGTCGATGGCGTTCTTCAGCACGGCCGGGATGGTGCCGTTGTACTCGGGGGAGAAGAGCAGGAACGCGTCGGACGTCAGCGCGGCCTCGCGCAGCTTGGCGGCTGCGGCGGGGACGCTGCCCTCGACGTCGATGTCCTCGTTGTAGAACGGGATCTCGGCCAGGCCCTCGTAGAGCACGACTTCAGCGCCCTCGGGAGCGAGCTTGACGGCCGCCTCGGCCAGCTGACGGTTGTGCGAACCGGCGCGAAGGCTGCCGACGAGGGCGAGGATGCGAACAGACATGCGAACTCCAAGGATGCTGAAACACTGCCGTAACGATCCGGACCGAGGTCCGGTTACGTTTCTAGCACCTTAACCGGACCGCGGTCCAGTTTCATTCCCGATGCTTTACGCTGGCTTCATGTCCGCCGCCCTGCCACCGTTCCCGCAGCCCCAGGAGCCCGTCGACAAGCCACATTTGCTGGAGGTCGGCTCCGCCCCCGACGAGCCCTGCCTGCGCGCCGACGCGGCCCGCAACCGCGCCCGGCTGCTGGAGGCCGCCGCACGGCTGATCGCGGAGCACGGTGCGGCCGGGGTCACCATGGAGGCCGTGGCCGCCGAGGCCGGCGTGGGCAAGGGGACGGTCTTCCGACGCTTCGGCGACCGCACGGGGCTGCTGACGGCGTTGCTGGACCACTCCGCGAAGAAGCTGCAGGCCGATTTCCTCGGCGGCCCGCCGCCGCTGGGCCCCGGGGCACCCCCGGTCGAGCGGCTGCGGGCGTTCGGCATCGCGGTGCTGTACCGGTCGGCAGAGCAGCTGGACCTGCAACTGGCCGCCCAGCCGGAGCCGACCCGCCGCTACTCCCACCCCTCGGCCCGGGCGCTGCACACACACGTCACGATGCTGCTGCGGCAGACCCTGCCGGACGCCGACTGCGATCTCCTCGCCCAGACGCTCATGGCGTACCTCGACCCCGCCCTGATCAACCACCTGACCAGGCAGTGCGGTATGTCCATGGAGCGGCTGGAGAAGGGCTGGCTCGACCTGGTCGACCGCGTGACCCGCACCGGCGTGTGAGCATGGGGAGACCCTGAGTGAGCCCCGCTCACAGGTTCTGCAAAGATGCCGTACGTCATGGTGCAGATACCGAAAACGCCCGCGCCCGCTTCCCCCGCACAGCGCTCGGTACCCACGAGCGCCGATGTGGCCCGCCTCGCCGGCGTCTCGCGCGCGACCGTCTCCTACGTCCTGAACAACACCAGCGCCGTCCGGATCAGCGAACCCACGCGCCGACGCGTCCACGAGGCCGCGAAGGAACTCGGCTACGTCCCGCACGCGGCGGCCCGCAGCCTGCGCGCCGGGCACAGCCGTATGGTCCTGATGCCCGCGCCGAGCTTCCCCGTCGGCCCGCTCTACAGCCGTTTCCTCAGCGACCTCCAGCTGGCGCTCGGCCGCCTCGACTACACCGTCGTGCAGCACGGCAGCGTCGGCCTGCACGGCGACGAGGCCGCCCGCGCCTGGGCGGAGCTGCGCCCCGTCGCCGTCCTGGTGTCGGGCTCCGGCCTCGGTCCGAAGGGCGTGACGGTGCTCAAGCGCTCCGGCGCCCGGGCCGTGGTCTCGCTGGGCCCCGAGTCCGTCGAGGGCGCCCACGCCCTGCTGATGGACTACGAGGCCGTGGGCCACTGCGCGGGCAGCCACCTGTACGACCGAGGCCGGCGCCGCATCGGCGTCGTGGTGCCCGAGGAGGCCGGCCTGGAGTCGTTCTCCGCGCCCCGCCTCGAAGGCGTACGCCGCGCCCTGCACGGCACGGACGCCACCGTGACGGAGCTGCCCCTCGCCTACACGGAGGACTCCGCCGCTCGGCTCGCCGCCCGCTGGCGCGACCTCGGCCTCGACGCCGTGTTCGCCTACAACGACGAGTACGCGATGCTGCTGATGAGCGCCCTGCGGGACGAGGGTGTCCGCGTCCCAGCCGACACGGCCGTCATCGGCGCCGACGACCTGATGCTCGGACGGCTGCTGCGGCCTAGGCTGAGCACCGTGCACATCGAGCTGCCGTCCGGCCGCGAGCTCGCGGAGCTGGTCGACCGCGCGGTGCGCAACCCCGGTGCCGCACCCGAGACGCACAAGGTGCTGGGAGCGACGGTGGTGCACCGCGAATCCAGCTAACCCAGGGGAGGCGGGACATGCGCACGACCGTCGGCATCATCGGAGGCGGCCCCGCCGGACTCCTGCTCGCCCGCCTGCTGCACCGAGCCGGCATCGACTGCGTCGTCCTGGAGAGCCGCACGCGGGAGTACGTCGAGCAGCGCCAGCGGGCCGGGATGCTGGAGCAGGGCACGGTCGACGCGTTGCGCGAGGCCGGCGCCGCCGAGCGGCTCGTGGCCGAAGGCCTGGTGCACCAGGGCATCGAGCTGCGCTTCGAGCGGGAACGCCACCACATCGACTTCCCGGCCCTGACCGGTGGCCGGACGGTGACGATCTACGCCCAGACCGAGATCGTGAAGGACCTCGTGGCGCTGCAACTCGCCGACGGGCCACCGCTGTTGTTCGAGGCGGAGGCGCTCGCCGTCGAGAAGCCGGAGAGCGCCTCGCCCGTCGTCCGGTTCCTGCACGAGGGTCGCGAGCGGACCCTGACCTGCGAGTGGGTCGCCGGCTGCGACGGCTTCCACGGCATCTCCCGCGACGCCTTCCCGGCCGAGGTGAGCCGCTCGTACGGGCACGAGTATCCGTACTCCTGGCTCGGGGTCCTGGCCGAAGTGCCGCCGTCCTGCGACGAGTTGATCTACGCACGCGGTGAAGGCGGCTTCGCGCTGCACAGCATGCGCTCAGCCTCGGTCTCCCGGCTCTACCTCCAGGTCCCCAACCACACCGACCCCGACGACTGGCCCGACGACCGCATCTGGGACGAACTCGCCGCCCGCTTCGCCATCGACGCCGACTGGACCCTCGACCGCGGCCCCATCACCACCAAGTCCGTCACGACGATGCGCAGTTACGTCCACGAACCGATGCGCCACGGACGGCTCCTGCTCGCCGGGGACGCCGCGCACATCGTCCCGCCGACGGGCGCCAAGGGTCTCAACCTCGCCGTTTCGGACGTACGGGTCCTGGCCCGCGGCCTCGTCCGGCTGCACCGCACAGGGGACGCGCAACTCCTCGACAGGTACTCGGAGTTGTGCCTTCAGCGCGTGTGGCAGGCCACCCGTTTCTCGGACGACATGACTAGGATGTTGCACACTCAACCAAATGGGGGTGCGTTCGACGACCGGATGCAGCTCGCACGTCTGCGCCGGATCACCGCATCCCGCCACGCCGCCGCCGAACTGGCGGCGAACTACTCGGGACTTCCGCTGCCCATGTGAGTCCCGCCGGTGATCGAACGGAGAGTCGCAATGCCGTTGCTCGACCCGAAGGCCTGGCAGTCCAGCTCCCTGTCGGGAGATGAGTACGCCGTCACCGAGCCCGCCACCGGCGACACGCTCGGCACCGTCACCCTGGCCGGCGCCGAGGACGTCGGCACGGCCGCCGAGGCCGCCCGCGCCGCCCAGGCCGAGTGGGCCCGCCTGCCGCACTTCGTGCGCGCCGCAGTGCTCCGCAAGGCCGGCGACCTGTTCGCCGCGCACGCCGACGAACTGCGCGAATGGCTCGTCCGTGAGTCCGGGTCGATCGCCGGCAAGGCCGACTTCGAACTGCACGTCGCCGCCCAGGAGTGCTACGAGGCCGCCGCCCTCGCCTCCCGCCCGGCCGGGCACATCCTGCCCAGCGAGGCGCCCCGGCTGTCATACACGCGCCGGGTCCCCGTCGGCGTCGTCGGCGTGATCTCCCCGTTCAACGCCCCGCTGATC
This sequence comes from Streptomyces cyaneus, assembly GCF_004028635.1. Lineage (GTDB taxonomy): Bacteria > Actinomycetota > Actinomycetes > Streptomycetales > Streptomycetaceae > Streptomyces > Streptomyces cyaneus. The sequence continues at coordinate 241,670 of NZ_RQJW01000010.1, forward strand.
CTCTCCATCCGCTCCGTCGCCCCGGCCCTCGCGCTCGGCAACGCGGTCGTGCTGAAGCCGGACCCGCGCACGGCGGTGTGCGGCGGCCTGTCGCTGGCCGCGGTCTTCGCGGAGGCCGGTCTGCCCGAGGGGCTGCTGCACGTCCTGCCGGGCGGTGCGGAGGTGGGCCAGGCGCTGGTCGCCGACCCGCGCGTGCCCGTCATCTCCTTCACCGGCTCCACCGCCGCGGGCCGGGCCGTCGGTGAGGCCGCCGGACGTCATCTCAAGCGCGCCCACCTGGAGTTGGGCGGCAACTCCGCCCTGATCGTGCTGGAGGACGCCGACATCGACGCGGTGATCTCCACGGCCGCCTGGGGCTCCTTCTTCCACCAGGGCCAGATCTGCATGACGACCGGCCGCCACCTCGTCCACCAGTCCCTGTACGAGGAGTACGTCGAGCGGCTCGCGGCCAAGGCCGACTCCCTCGCCGTGGGCGACCCGCACCGCGCCGAGGTCCACCTCGGCCCGCTCATCGACGCCGGTCAGCTGGACAAGGTGCACGGCCTGGTGGAGGCCAGCACGTCCCGGGGCGCCAAGCTCGCCGCGGGCGGCACCCACGAGCAGCTCTTCTACCGGCCGACGGTGCTCGCCGGCGTCGACGAGCAGACCCCCGCGTACGCCGAGGAGGTCTTCGGCCCGGTCGCGCCCGTACGCCCCTTCACCACCGTCGACGAGGCCGCCGCCCTCGCCGCGGCGAGCTCCTACGGCCTCTCCCTCGGCATCGTCACCGGTGACGCCGCCCGCGGCCTCGACCTGGCCGAGCGCATCCCGACCGGCATCGTGCACATCAACGACCAGACCGTGAACGACGAGGCCGTCGCGCCCTTCGGTGGCATCGCCGCCTCCGGCACCGGAGCCCGGTTCGGCGGCGAGTCCAACCTGGAGGCGTTCACCGACGTCCGCTGGACGACGGTGCGCGGCGACGTGGCGGCGTACCCCTTCTAAAGCAACTGCTTCCCGGTTCTCAAGCGACTGCTTCCCGGACGGCGTCCTACTGGCCGTTCTGCTCGGCCTGCGCCTGCTGAGCGGCCACCGCCTGACGGACCTCGTCCATGTCGAGCTTGCGGGCCTGCCCGATGACGTCCGCCAGGGCGGCCTCGGGCAGCGCCCCGGGCTGCGCGAACACGGCGACCCGGTCACGGACGATCATCAGCGTCGGAATCGACTGAATGCCGAAGGCGGCGGCCAGCTCCGGCTGCGCCTCGGTGTCGACCTTGCCGAACACAAGGTCCGGGTTCTCCTCGGCCGCCTTCTCGTAGACCGGGGCGAACTGACGGCACGGCCCGCACCAGGACGCCCAGAAGTCGATCAGGACGAACTCGTTGTCCGTGACCGTCTCGTCGAAGTTCTCCTTGGTGAGCTCCACGGTGCTGCTCATGGCGTATTCCCTCTTCCTGGTGTCGGGGCGAAGCCGTCGGCGACAACACGACCGTACGGCTGCGTATTCCGTCGCATTTCCGCGCGCATACCCGTGTGGCCAGGCCGCACACCACCCGTAAGACTGACCCCATGACGGAAACGGATTCCATCGCATACGACGTCGTGGTGCTCGGGGCCGGGCCCGTGGGGGAGAACGTCGCCGACCGTACCCGTGCGGCCGGCCTCTCCACCGCGGTCGTGGAGAGCGAGCTGGTCGGCGGCGAATGCTCGTACTGGGCGTGCATGCCGAGCAAGGCGCTGCTGCGCCCGGTCATCGCCCAGGCGGACGCCCGCCGCCTGCCGGGCCTCAGCCAGGCTGTACAGGGCCCCCTCGACGCCGCCGCGGTCCTCGCCCGACGGGACGAATACACCTCGCACTGGCAGGACGACGGCCAGGTCGGGTGGCTGGACGGCATCGGCGCCGACCTCTACCGCGGCCACGGGCGCCTCACCGGGCCCCGCACCCTGGAGGTGACCGGCCCCGACGGCGTACGGCACGTCCTGACCGCCCGGCACGCCGTGGTCGTCTGCACCGGCAGCGGCGCCCAGCTGCCCGACCTGCCCGGCCTCGCCGAGGTCAAGCCGTGGACCAGCCGCGAGGCCACCAGCGCGAAGGCCGCGCCCGGCCGGCTGGTCGTCGTAGGCGGCGGCGTGGTCGCCACCGAGATGGCCACCGCCTGGCAGGCCCTGGGCTCCCGGGTCACGCTCCTGGTCCGCGGCAAGGGCCTGCTGTCCCGCATGGAGCCCTTCGCCGGCGAACTGGTCGCCGAGGCGCTCACCGAGGCGGGCGTCGACGTCCGCACCGGCACCTCCGTCGAGGCGGTGACCCGCCGGAACGGCGCCGTCCTGGTCGTCACCGACGGCGGCGACCGCATCGAGGCGGACGAGATCCTCTTCGCCACCGGACGTACCCCGCGCACCGACGACATCGGCCTGGACACGGTCGGACTGGAACCGGGTTCCTGGCTGGAGGTCGACGACAGCCTCCGCGTCACCGGCAGCGAATGGCTGTACGCGGTCGGCGACGTCAACCACCGCGCCCTCCTCACCCACCAGGGCAAATACCAGGCCCGCATCGCGGGCGCGGCCATCGCCGCCCGCGCCTCCGGCGTGCCCCACCTGGAGTCCCACCCCTGGGGCGCCCACGCCGCGACAGCCGACCACGCCGCCGTCCCGCAGGTCGTCTTCACCGACCCCGAGGCCGCCGCCGTGGGCCTGTCCCTGGCGGAGGCCGAACAGGCCGGCCACCGCGTCCGCGCCGTCGACGTCGAGTTCTCCTCGGTGGCCGGCGCGGGCCTGTACGCCGACGGCTACCGGGGCCGCGCCCGCATGGTCGTCGACCTGGAACGCGAGATCCTCCTCGGTGTCACCTTCGTCGGCCCCGGCGTCGGCGAACTCATCCACTCGGCAAGCATCGCCGTCGCCGGCCAGGTACCGATCAGCAGGCTGTGGCACGCGGTTCCGTCGTATCCGACGATCAGCGAGGTGTGGCTGCGGCTGCTGGAGTCGTACCGCGACAACTGACTTCCTCGGCAGGGGAGTTGGTGCCGGGTGCGACCGCCGGGCCATCGGTGGTCGCACCCGGCACCTGCTGCTCACCGCTGCCGGCTAATGCGCCGACACCAGCTCCAGATGCTCCTCGCTCCACAGATCCTCGTCCGCCTCCGGCAGCAGCAGCACCCGGTCCGGGCGCAGCGCCGCCACGGCGCCCGCGTCATGGGTGACCATGACGATCGCGCCGGGATACGTGCCCACCGCGGCCAGGACTTCGGCGCGGGAGGCCGGGTCCAGGTTGTTGGTCGGCTCGTCCAGGAGAAGGACGTTCGCCCCGGAGTGCACCAGGCCCGCCAGCGCCAGACGGGTCTTCTCGCCGCCGGACAGGACCCCGACGGGCTTGTCGGCGTCCTCCCCGGTGAACAGGAACGACCCCAGGACGCGCCGCACTTCGCCGTACGTCAGATGCGGCGCTGCGGACGCCAGCTGCGCACTCACGGTCAATTCCCCGTCCAGCGTGTCGTGTTCCTGGGCGAAGTAGCCCGGACGGAACCCGTGCCCGTGGACCACCCGGCCGCCGTCCGGCCTGGCCTGACCGGCGAGGATGCGCAACAGGGTGGTCTTTCCGGCACCGTTGGGGCCGAGGACGACCAGGCGGCTGCCTCGGTCGACCGCCAGGTCCACGCCCCGCAGGACGCGATGGCCGCCGTACGACTTGGTCAAACTGATCGCGCCGAGCGGGATCCGGCCGCACGGCGCCGGTTCGGGCAGCCGGATCCTCGCCACCTTCGCGGTGCGGCGGACCGGTTCGAGATCGGCGAGCATACGGTCGGCGCGGCGGGCCATGTTCCTCGCGGCCACGGCCGTCGACACACGGGCCCGCATCTTTCCGGCCTGCGCGTGCAGCGACGCCGCCTTGCGCTCGGCGTTCGTCCGCTCGCGCGCCCTGCGCCGCTCGTCGGCCTCCCGCTGGGCGAGATAGACGTCCCAGCCCGTGTTGTGGACGTCGATCGTGGCGCGCTGCGGATCCAGGTGGAAGACCCGGTTCACCGCGCCGGCGAGCAGTGACGTGTCGTGGCTGATCAACACGAGCCCGGCCTGATGGTTCGTCAGGAACGTGCGCAGCCAGGCGACCGAGTCCGCGTCCAGATGGTTCGTCGGCTCGTCCAGCAGCAGGGTGCCGTGCTCCGCGAAGAGGATGCGGGCCAGCTCCACGCGACGCCGCTGCCCGCCCGACAGCGCGCCCAACGGCTGGTCCATCAGCCGGGCGGGAACCCCGAGACCCGCGGCCACCCGGGCCGCCTCGGCCTCCGCGGCGTAACCGCCGGCGGCCTGGAACCGGGCCTCGGCGCGCACGTAGGCGTCCATCGCGCGCTGCGTGCCGTCGGCCATGGCCTCCTCGGCACGGCGCAGGGCGCGCACGGCTCCGTCGAGGCCCCGCGCGGACAGAATGCGGTCGGTGACGGTGACCGTCGGGTCCGCGGCGCGCGAGTCCTGGGGCAGATGGCCGACCTCGCCGGTGCGGGTGACCGTCCCGGCGGCCGGGCGCACCGTGCCCGCCAGGATGTTCAACAGGGTGGTCTTTCCGGCGCCGTTGCGGCCGACCAGGCCGATGCGGTCGCCGGGGGAGATGTGGAAGGAGATGCCGGACAGCAGCAGACGCGCGCCGACGCGCACGTCGACACCACTTACGGTGATCATGAGAAGACGCTCCGAACAAGCAAGAGGACACACGGGTGGCGTGTAAGCGGGTCCTCAGCTAGGAAATTCGGGGCGTAGACATGCGGTCAGGGTAACGCGGGCGCCGTGTCGGACGCCTGCGATTTTTCTCCCCTAGGGCAGCTCGAAGCCCAGCGCCTCGGCGGCCCGCGCCGGTGTCGGCTCGGCCCAGCGCTCCGCGATCGCCTGGTTCGAGGACAGTGAGCGCGGCTCGGCCCGGTCCAGGTAGAGCACGCCGTCGAGGTGGTCCGTCTCGTGCTGCACGATACGGGCGGGCCACCCCGCGAACACCTCGTCGACCGCACGCCCGTGCTCGTCCTCGCCCGTCAGCCGCACCTCGGCGTGGCGGGCCACCACCGCTTGATAGCCCGGCACGCTCAGACAGCCCTCGAAGAACGCGGCCCGACCGGCGCCGACGGGCTCGTACGACGGGTTCACCAGCACCCGGAACGGCTGCGGCACCCGCCCGCGCGCCAGCCGCACCTCCTGTGGCACCGGTGCCGGGTCCTCGATCACCGCGATCCGCAGCCCCACGCCGACCTGCGGTGCGGCGAGGCCTACTCCCGGCGCCGCGTGCATGGTGATCCGGAGGGCCTCGACGAAGCGGGCCAGCAGTGCCGGGTCCAGCTGGCCGTCGAAGCGCTCGGCGGGACGCCGCAGCACCGGGTCGCCGGCCGCCACGATGGTCAGCGGGCCCTCAGTGGCGAGGAGTTGCTCGACCTGCTCGGCCAGGGGTGCGCGATCGCTCGGAGTTGCCATCGCGCCAGCATGCCACGGCTCGCGCGTAACCCACCGACTCCTGTGTGACGTACGCCACTTAACAAGCCTGGAACTCGACGGACTCTCCGCCCGACTACTGGACCGCTACAGCAGAGACAGAAACGTCCCCGCTCCCCGTCCCACGCCCCGGAGATGCCGCCGATGTCCACCGCTCCCTCGCCCGCCACGGAGGAGGCGACGCAGCCCGACGCCCCGGCGTCGGCGCCCCGCAGATGGGCACCACTGCGCCCGCTGATCCTGCGTCTGCACTTCTACGCCGGAGTGCTCGTCGCACCGTTCCTGCTCGTCGCCGCGGCCACCGGCTTCCTGTACGCCGGCGCGTTCCAAGCCGAGAAGCTCGTGTACGCCCACGAGATGACCGTCCCGGTCGGTGACGAGAAGCTGCCGATATCCGAGCAGGTCGCCGCCGCGCGCAAGGCCCACCCCGAGGGCACGGTCTCGGCGATACGGCCCTCCCCGGCGGACGACGCGTCCACCAGGGTCCTGCTGTCCGGCGTCAAGGGCGTCGACGCCGACCACACGCTCGCCGTGTTCGTCGACCCGTACACCGCGAAGGTGCGTGGCGCCCTCGAACAGTACGGCGCGACCGGCGCGTTGCCCCTGCGCACCTGGATCGACGAGTTCCACCGCGACCTGCACCTCGGCGAGAGTGGCCGCCTCTACAGCGAGCTCGCCGCGAGCTGGCTGTGGGTGATCGCGGGCGGTGGCCTGGTGCTGTGGTTCTCCCGCCGCCGCGCCCTCAGGAAGGTGCGGGGCGCCAGCGGGCGTCGCCGCACACTTGGTCTGCACGGCACGGTCGGCGTCTGGGCCGCGGCCGGGTTCTTCTTCCTCTCGGCCACCGGCCTGACCTGGTCGGCGTACGCCGGCGCCAACATCGACGAGCTGCGCACCTCGCTCGGCCAGGCTACCCCGTCCGTCTCGGCCTCGGCGGGCGGCGACCATGCCGCTCACGGCGCCGCCGCGGGCACCGGCGGAAGCGGCGAGCACGGCGTCGGCCTCGACAAGGTCCTGGCGGCCGCGCGCGCCGAGGGCCTGGGCGACCCCGTGGAGATCGTGCCGCCCGCCGACGCCTCGTCCGCGTACGTGGTGAAGCAGGTGCAGCGCAGCTGGCCGACGAAGCAGGACTCGGCCGCGATCGATCCGGCCAACGGCGAGGTCGTCGATGTGCTGCGGTTCGCCGACTACCCGGTGCTCGCCAAGCTGACCCGCTGGGGCATCGACCTGCACACCGGTGTCCTCTTCGGTCTGGTCAACCAGATCGCCCTGATGCTGCTCGCGCTCTCGCTGATCCTGCTGATCGTGTGGGGCTACCGCATGTGGTGGCAGCGCGGCCGCGGCTCCGCGTTCGGCCGCCCCGTCCCGCGCGGCGCCTGGCAGCAGGTACCCCCGCAGATCCTGGTCCCGCTGGTGGCGGTCGTCGCCGTACTCGGCTACTTCGTGCCGCTGTTCGGCATCTCGCTGGCCGCGTTCATCGTCGTCGACGTCGTCCTCGGAGAGGTAGCCCATCGGCGGGGGAAGCGGACGCCCGCGGAAGTGAACTAGGGGGATGCTGCAGGGGTGAAGGACTTGGGGCCCGGTTCCGGGGGGAACCGGGAACCGGGAACCGGGCCCCAACACACTGTTCAGAGCTGCTCGAAGTCGCCCGCCAGCGCCGAGGCCAGGCGCATGTGCGGCTCGGCTTCCTCGTGCCGCCCCTGCCGTTGCAGAGTGCGGCCCAGCATCAGCCGGGCGTACTGCTCGACGGGGTCGTGCTCGACGATGACGCGCAACTCGCCCTCCGCGCGCCGCAGTTGGGCCGAGTGGTAGTAGGCGCGCGCCAGCAGCAGCCGCGCTCCGGTCTGCTGCGGCGCCTCCTCGACCAGCCTGCCGAGGACGCGCGCGGCAGCGGCGTAGTCCTTGGCGTCGAAGAACATCTGCGCGCGCTCCCAGCGCTCGGCCGGTGTTCCGTGGTCGTAGTACGTCGTGTCCACTCGTGACCTCCTTCGACTTCGACGCCGTCAACGGAGCACGGTGGTTCAATATTCCACTACTGGGTCATCGAGATCCCCAACTGGGTCATCGAGCCATGGCGCCGAGTTCGGCGTTGGCCCGCTCGGTGATGAGGGCCAGCACTCGTCCGGCGGTGGCCAGGTCCTCCGTCGGAATGCCCGCGTAGATCCGGCCGGTAATGGGGGCGGTTGCGGCGGAAGTCCTGTCGTACAGCTCCCGTCCGGCGTCCGTGATCCGCACCCGGGACGGCTCCTGAGGGGCCAGCAGCCCCGCGGCGATCAGCTCCTCGACCACGGAGTGCGCCTGAGCGGCGTCGATCTTCAGTGCGCCGACGACACCGTCGATGACGTCGTCCCGCTCGACCGGTCCGTCGGCGATGGCGACGAGCCGGAGGGTGACGGACTGCTGGAACGTCGCGCCGTGCCGGGCCAGTACATCCTCCAGAAGCGCGCGGGCGGCGTAGTGGGCCAGAGCTATGACTCGGGGGTTGACCAGGGGAGTGGTGGTGGTCATGACTGCTCCTTGTCGGACTCGGTGTCGGTGGCCAGCGGGTCAAGAGGTACGTCGAGCAGGGTCGCCAGGTCGCGCGTGAACTCCCGCGTGCGCGCGCTGTCCAGGCCGCCGAGCGGCGCCAGCAGCTGCTGCAGAAGCCCCTGGACCACCTTGATCGCCTGCTGGGTCCGCTCACGGCCCTGCTCGGTCAGCGCCAGCTGTACCGCGCGCGGGTCGCGGGGATCCCGGGTGCGTTCGAGGAGGCCGGCGGTTTCCAGGGAGCGCGCCAGTTTGGAGACGTACAGCGGTTCGAGCCCGGTGTGGTCGGCGAGGCGCCGCTGACTGGGGCGCTCTCCGCGGCGCTGCATGCCGTACAGCGAGGCCACCAGCGCGTACTGCGCATGGGTGAGCCCCAGCGGGGTCACGGCCCGGTCGACCGCGACCCGCCACTTCGTGGACAGGCGCCACACCAGAAACCCGGGAGAGACCTTCTCGGAACCCTTGCTCATGCCCGACACCTCCTCGCTCACGCTCGATACACTACATGGACACTATATCCATGGCTACTATTTTCTGAACCGCATCGAGACAGCGCCGGGTGACGGACTGACGCGGCGGCCCCGGCAGGGCTACTTTGGGCGACATGAGCAATCTTGATCGCGAGGCGGTGCCTGCCATCTGCGGCGGCCGCGGTTTCGTCGTGGCGGAGCCCGTACGCGAACTTCTCAGCCCTCGCCGCGTCAAGCTCGGCGAGTCCACCGAAGTCCGTCGCCTGCTGCCCAACCTGGGGCGGCGCATGGTCGGCGCCTGGTGCTTCGTCGATCACTACGGCCCCGACGACATCGCCGACGAGCCCGGCATGCAGGTGCCGCCGCACCCGCACATGGGCCTGCAGACGGTGAGCTGGCTGCACGAGGGCGAGGTGCTGCACCGCGACTCGACCGGGAGCCTGCAGACCATCCGCCCCCGTGAACTGGGCCTGATGACCTCCGGCCGGGCGATCAGCCACTCCGAGGAGAGCCCGAAGCCCCACGCCCGCTTCCTGCACGGCGCCCAGCTCTGGGTCGCCCTCCCGGACAGTCACCGCCACACCGACCCGCACTTCGAACACCACGCCGAACTGCCGGTCGTCACGGCGCCGGGCCTGCGGGCCACGCTGATCCTGGGCGGCCTCGACGGCGCGACCTCACCCGGCACGACGTACACCCCGATCGTCGGCGCCGACCTGACCCTCGAGCGCGGCGCCGACGTACGCCTCCCGCTGGAGCCGGACTTCGAGTACGCCGTCCTGTCCATGTCCGGCGAGGCCCATGTGGACGGCGTGCCGGTGCTGCCCGGCTCGATGCTCTACCTCGGCTGCGGCCGCACCGAACTCCCGCTGCGTGCGGAGTCGGACGCCGGACTGATGCTTCTCGGCGGCGAGCCGTTCGAGGAGGAGCTGATCATGTTCTGGAACTGGATCGGGCGATCTCAGGAAGAGATCGTACAGGCCCGCCAGGACTGGATGGAAGGCTCCCGGTTCGGGGAGGTGAAGGGGTACGACGGGGCTCCACTGCCCGCACCGGAGTTGCCGCTGGTGCCGTTGAAACCGCGAGGAAGAGTGCGTTGACCTGCGGAAACGCGTCAGCGTCGGTGGCCGCAGGCGGAAGGCGGCCGGGTGATTCTCACTGTCTTCCACCTGCTTGCCGGGAGGCGTCCAAACAGCCGGCTGGCTCGGACCGGTGCGGTTGGCGATTCCACGGTGTGGCTGTCTGTGGGCGGCTGTGGCAGGACTCTTGCTGACCTAATGCTGACTTTGCTGACGCCTCGTCAGGCTCGGGTGAGGGGCTCTTTTGCCAGCTTCGGGGCTTGCGGAGGCGTTTGCAGGTTCGGTGGCGCCGGGACCGATGCTGACCTGGCTGGCGGTCGAGTCAGGCGTTGCGGAGGGACGGCGTCGCTCACACTGCCGCCTTGTTGAGGTTCCACAAGATTCCGTTGTCGCCGCTCTCTCTCGGCAGCGCCGCTTGCGTCCGATCCGAAGGTGCTGCGCCGGAGAGTGCCTAGGAGGTTCCTCGTCTCTTGGTGGTACAGCGTGCGCGGGCCCGTGACCTGCGAGAACGTTGGATCGGAAGGGAGGTGCTCGGGTTCTGGTCCGCGTATGGTCCGGATCTTGGTTGGGAGCCGACCGGGGTCAGGGTGTGGGGGCAGGAGCAGCGAGACGAGCCGTGGTTGTGAAGCCGGAGGAGCTGGCCGCCCTCGCAGGGGGGTGTGGCCAACGGCGAACCGGGAGGAGCGCATCAGGTGGATTTCTCCCGTTCCGGATTCCCCGTATTGCGTCCTGTGCTGCGGCCTCCGTCCGGAGGCCGGGTGGGCGGGTCGCCGGATGGATCGCTCAGCGCTGGGCGGGCATCGTCCAGCAGTTGGACGTGGTCGGTTTGCCCTCCAGGCGGTCGGTGAGCCAGGAGATCGCTGATCCTTGGTCGGTGATGAGGGGGGCGAGGTGGTTGGTGAGGATCCTGTCGCCGAGGTTGGGCAGGTCGACGGCCTCGTAGGTGATGTTGCCGCCCTTGCGGCACCAGTCCACGGCCAGTTGGCGGGCCTGGCGGTGCGGCACTATGTCGTCCTGGACGCCGGTGGCCACACGGACCGGACCGGCCGGCTTGAGCGTCCCGATGCGCTGCTCGTCGAGGACGGCCTGGGCGCCGGGTTCGGCGGCGATGATGTCGGCGACGGACTTGCCGCTGGTCGTCCAGGCGGTGCTCCGGGTGAAGCCGTAGCGGATGACCGCGTCGCCGACGCACATGGTCGACGTGTCGGCGAGGGCCTTGCGCCCGGCGTCGTTGAGGTTCGCCTCGGCGATGCTGCGCATCTCGGGGTAGGTCTGGGCGAAGCCGTTGATCGCCCAGCCCAGGGCGCTGACCAGGGCGCTCCCGTCGATGCCCTTCATGACGGCGGTCAGGTCGGCGGGCGGGGCGCCCGCGTAGGTGCCGGCGAGTTGGATGTCGGGCGCGTAGGTGGGCTGGAGTTCGGCCGCCGAGGCGGTGGCACCGCCGCCCTCGCTGTAGCCGTACAGGCCGACGCGGGAGGCGGCGGTGAGGGACGTACCGGGGAGAGCACGCGCCGCACGGACGGCGTCCAGCACCGCGCGCCCCTCGTCCACGCGGTTGACGTAGGTGTGCAGCCGGTCGGTGGCGCCCAGACCGACGTAGTCGGTGACGACGACGGCTGCTCCGGTGGCCAGGAGACGGTAGATCGCGAGGTTGTCGTAGCCGACGGACAGGGTCTCCCCGCTGACGGTGAGCGGGTTTTCCAGGGCGTACGAGGGCGCGCACTGGTCGCCCTGGCCCATGGTCCCCGAGGCCACCGCCACCAGGGGGCGGGGCCCGTCGCCCTTCCACTGCGCCGACGGCTCGATGTAGGCGCCGGTCACCGCGACGGGGTGGCCGCCCGAGTCGGTGGACTTGTACATCAGGCGGGTGGCGGTGCCCGGCAGGGGCCGGCCGTCGAGGCCGGGCAGCGAGAGTCCCAGGGGGAGGGGCTCCTGCCGGATCAAGGTGCCGTTGGCGGCGGGCAGTTGGGCGGGCGGTGTGTAGAAGGCCGGGATGGTGATTCCCCGGGACACGACGGGTTCGGTATCAGTCCCGGTGGCGTCGGCCTGGGTCACGCTGACGCAGGCGCAGGCCGCGGTGGCGATCGCGGCGGCGGTCAAGCGGTGGAACGCGGAACGCGGACGGATTCTGTAGCGGCTCACAGTTCACTCCTCGCGCTGCTTCGTTGCAGGTGCGCGAAAAACTAGCACTGTTAGTTAACGCCGGTAATACTCGAGTAAGTTACGCTCGGGTAACTGTTTGTCGGAGCGAACGCGCGGCCTGGTGAAGTGGGTCGGCGTGCGTCCTTGCCCGGCTCCGGGTGCCGTGGCTCACCGAGCCGCGAGGGTCCTGCCGTCCCGCACGGAGGTCCTGGTGTTCAGCACGAGGGTCTTGGGCTCGTTCACGACTGTCCGCCCCCTTCACTCGGGGCGGGCAACTGCCGGTCCGCGCTCAGTGCCTGCCACACAGCGTTCGCCTGCGGCTGCTGGGGGACGACCCGGTTGGGGTCCTGCGGGGCGGGGGTGACCGGGAGGGTGCGGAAGTCGATCCGGTCGGCGTCCAGGCCGTCGAGGGAGCGGGCGAAGGAGGTCAGCGCCGACAGCGAGCCGAGGCCCTTGTCCGTGGTGATGGTGCTGGTGAGGTCGTCGAGGAGCCGGTAGAGCCGCACGGGATCCGTCAGCAGGTTGGCGGAGCGTATCTGGGTGATCAGGGCTTTCATGAAGGTCTGCTGGAGCTTGATGCGGCCGAGGTCGCTGCCGTCGCCGATGCCGTGCCGGGTCCGTACGAGGCCGAGGGCCTGTTCGCCGTTCAGGCTGTGCGTCCCCTTGGACAGATGGGCGTGGCTGTAGGGGTCGCGGATGTCCTGCGGGACGTTCACGCGTACGCCGCCGAGCGTGTCGACCAGCTTCTTGAAACCGGTGAAGTCGATCTCCACGACGTGGTCCATCCGCAGCCCGGACAGCCGCTCGACCGTGGCGACCGTGCAGGTCATGCCTCCGGTTTCGTAGGCGGAGTTGAACATGACCGCCTTCGCGGCCGGAGCGGTTCCGGACTTGGTGGGGCAAGTCGGCCGGTCGACCAGGGTGTCCCGGGGGATGCTGATCACCGAGGCGTCCCTGCGGCCGTTGGCTATGTGGACGACCATGGCCGTGTCGGAGCGGGCGCTGCCTTCGTCGCGGCCGTACTCACGGTTGGATCCCGACCGCGAATCCGACCCGAGCAGCAACACATTCACCGCTCCCGGCGCCTTCCGCTCCGGCCGGACGTCTGCGTTCAGCTGCCCGTCGACGTCCTGGGAGGCGATGTTGTCGTTCAGATCCTGGTAGGCGAAGGCCGCGCCAACCCCCAGGAGCGCCATAAAGATGGTCGCCATCACCATGAGCCGATGTGCCCGGCGGCGTGCCTGGCGGCGTGACCGACGCCGGGAGACCGGCGGAGAGGTCCGGGCATCCGCGGCCTGCCGCCGATGGCGACGGTCTGTGGGCCCCCTGGAGTGCCGACGTGGCTCATCAACCGGAAGGAGTGGGTCTGTCATGCGCTACTCCATTCGACAGCCTGAACCACCTCGACCGAGGTGAGCAGCAGCAGCGGGAGCAGGCCCTCGGTCAGGTCGGACTTCCAGGCAGTGGGAGCACCGACTGTCTTGTTGCTCTCGTCGTCCAGGGCCTTCGCCTTGCCGTCCAGCCAGAGCTTGCTGATGCGGTCGGCAGGCCGGCCCTTGAGCTGCGACTGCCACAGGCCGCCGGTGCTGTCCTTGGGTTGGGTGTGGGTGCCGCCGTTCAGGGCGCGCAGGGTGCGGCCGAGGTCGGCGCCGTGCGCGGTGAGGGGGGAACGGGCGGGCGCTTTGCCGCGGCGTTCCATGACGATCAGCGGCAGTGAGGGCGAGCGCGCGTCGTCCCGGCCGATGCGGATCAGCTCCGTGCTGTCGAACAGCCGCGCGTCCAACGTACCGGCGGCCAGCAGGTGTTCGGCATCGGCGGGAATCAGGTTGATGTGCGGGGTTCCGGCACGGGCAGTGTGCACGATATGGACGCCCATGTCCTGACGGCCCTCGCCGGGCAGCACGGACACGGCGGGAGCCGCGCCGCCCGGACGGGGGCGCAGGGTGCCCCGGTCTCTGGTGATGAGGGTGACCGTTTTGGCCGCCGCTTCCCTAGCCTCGGCATGATGCCCCACCGAAGCCGACACCGCCGCCGGGCCGACGGCCTGTGCGACTGGCCCTGGCGCGGCGCCCGTGCCAGTCACCCCGCCTGTGGGTGCGGGGATCATCCCCCGCTTGACTGATGTGTGCAACGCGCTGCTCCTTAGAGACGCGGCCCATGCCGGGTCAACTGATGGATCGTCAACTAGGTGCCAGAAACAGGACTTCGGTCCATCGGGGGCCGCTCAGGGCAGAAGTTCGATCACGTCGTACGACACGCCGGCGCTGAGGTAGGCGCTGCCGCCGGAGCCGCTGACGATGTCGAGGGTCAACTCCTGGTAGGTATCCGGTGACTTGAGCCAGGCGCTCGCCGGAACGGCGTAGCTGTAGGTGTGGTTGTTGCCCCGGTAGGAGCCCACGGTCAGGGAGCGGGTCGTCGGCTCCTTGGCGGGCGCGGGGAGGGCCGAGACCCAGTCGTTGACCCCAATTCGCGGCCTGCCGTTCGCGAACGCCGTGGTGATGCCGATGTTGAGGGTGTGGCCGGAGGTCAGCTGCTGGGCGGTGAGCTTGAAGCGGATCTTCAGGCGGTTGTTGATGCCCGCCCACTGGTAGCAGGGGAAGTCCGCGACGTGCGAGTCACCCACCGTGTGGACGGCGCCGGTCCAGGGCCTGGCCCGTACGTCGGCGGGGTGCATTGTGGTCATCAGCGAGGCGTTCTTGAAGCCGCGCGGGGTGCCGCTCCAGTCGCCGATCCGCCAGATCGCCGGCTTCCTGCTCGGGTCGGCGCTGATCGCCAGGGTGTGCAGTGGGGTCGTCCGCCCGGCGCTGACGGTGACCCGTGTGGTGTGCACCGCCAGTTCTTCCTTGTAGACGGTGAGCGTGTAGGTGCCGGGGAGCATGTACGGGGACTTGAAACGCCCTGTGGCCGGGTCGGCGTGGGCCCAGTACTGCGCCTCGGCGTTGGCGAAGCCGACGGTGTAGGCGTACGCCTTGTCCCGCCCGGTGATGCCGACCCCCGCGACCCGGCCGCGGCCGCTGCGGCCGACCCAGCCGGCCAGGCCCAGGCTGTCGACCCAGGAGGTGTCGATACGGTCGTGGCGCAGCGAGTCAGCGGGCGCTCCGCCGTCGGTGAAGGCCAGGACGTACGGGCCCTGGAGGCCGAAGCGCATCGGCTCGGTCTGGTTCTCGCCGTAATAGAGGATCTCGTAGAGACCGGCGCCGTCCTCGTAGCGGTGGCGCATGAGCGAGCGGTAGAACGGGCCGCCGGATGCCTTCTCGTGGTTGCTGCGCACCATCCACATGCCGACCTTGCCGGTGCTCCAGCCGACGTGGTCGTAGTCGATGACGCGCTGGTTGGAGTAGTGCTTGGAGCGGGTGGTGCCGTTCGGCTTGCGGCGGATGTCCTGTGCCTCGAGCAGGGTGTCGGTTCGGGCGTCCCAGGAGTCGGGATCGTTGTTGGGGAACAGGCCGGGCCTGACGCGGACGATGTAGCGGGTGGCGGTGATGGAGCCGTCCGCCTTGTTCGTCCACAGGTAGACGTTGTTCTCGCCGCGCCGGGCGGCGTAGTAGTGGCGCATCGAGCCGTGCACGACGGTGATCAGGATCGTGTCACCGGTCTTACGGATACTCACGGACGACGCCCCGAGGCCCGTCTCGACGTGGGAGTTCCGGTTGCCGTAGCCCTGGTATTCGGTGCCCTTGTACACCAGCGAGGTCAGGTCGCCGTTACGACGGTCGACCTTGAAGACCAGGTCGGCTCCGGTGTCGACCACGTACGCGCGCCCGTCGTCGCGGTATCCGAAGGCCGATGTGGCCGCGTCGGCGCCTGCGACGAGTGGTCCGGCGACGGCGGCGCCTCCGGCGAGGGCGAGGCCGCCGACGGCGGTTCTGCGGAGGGCGTCTCGGCGGGTCAGGTGTCGGCGGGCGTGCTGGGGCATGAGTGTTCCGTTTCGTGCGGACGGGGATTTCGGCGTACGAGGATGAGGGCGTGGTGCGCTCAGAGGGTGGCGCGCAGGTGGCTGACGGTGACGAAGTGGTAGCCCTGGGCGGTCAGCGTGCGCAGGATCTGCGGGACCGCGGCGACCGACGTGGGGTGGATGTCATGCATCAGGACGACGTTGTTGCGCTGCGTCTTGCCGATGACGGTCTGGGCGACCTTGGCGGCGTCGCGGTATTTCCAGTCCTCGGTGTCCACGTCCCACAGCACGGGGGAGAGGCGGGTGGCGGCCCGGACCTTGTCGTCGATGGCGCCGTAGGGCGGGCGGAAGACGGTCGGGGTCTTGCCGGTGGCGGCCTTGATGGCGGCGCTGGTGCGGCCCAGCTGGGAGGCGATCTGCTCGGGGGTGAGCTTGGTGAGGTCGGGGTGGTTCCAGGAGTGGTTGCCGACCTCGTGTCCGGCGCGGGCCTCGGCGCGGACCAGTCCGGGGTGGGCGGCGACGTTCTGACCGACGGTGAAGAAGGTGGCGCGGGCCTTGTACTGCGCCAGGTAGGTCAGCAGGGTCGCGGTATCCGGCGCGGCCGGTCCGTCGTCGAAGGTCAGCGCTATGCACTTGACCTTCTTGCAGTCGGTGTCGTCGTCGCCGGAGGCGGTGTGGGTGGGCACGGCCGGCTCGGGGACGTGTGCCGCGCCCAGGTCGAGCGAACCGCTGGGCTTCACGGTCTGCCGCTGGACACGCTTGCCGAACGCGGACAACCAGGGGGTGATCGTCTTCTTGGGCAGGGTCACCAGGTAGCTCCCGGCGGCCGGGGCGCCCACGTCGCCGCGGTCGAAGGTCACCCGCAGTGAGCCGACGGCGGTGAAGTCCATGCCGTCCAGGACAGAGGCGCGGGACGCCGGATCGGAGAACAGGTCGTCGAGCGCGGCGGCGTCGACGCCTTCGCGCCCCTCGAGCCGATCCTTCAATGCGGCGACGAAGGCGTCCTGGGAGCCGTCGGCGACGAGCCCGAGGGCCGTGCGGTACTCGCCGGCCTTGCCGTCGTACCAGTACGTCCTGGTCGTCACCCCGGACCCGGCGCCACTGGCGTCCTGGGTGGTGAGCCGGACGCCGAGAACGTCGCCGGAGGCGACCAGGAACTGGTAGCTGATGTTGAACTCGCGGGCCTCCGCGTCACCCTCGCCGCCCTCGCACACCTGTGAGCGGAAGTCGGCCAGGCGCTTCTCCACGTCCTTCTTCATCGTGGCCGTCATCGCCTCCGCACCGGGCACGTCCGGATAGCTCGCCGCGTAGGGGCAGGAGCTCTGCTCGCTGCTGTCGCTGACGATCTCCAGGCCCTTGATCTTCGACGGGTCGACGCTGCGGACGGGTGAGGGGCTGGGGTTGGCTCCGGGCCGGGCGCCGGAGGACGCCGAGGAGCCGTCCGATCCGGACGAGCAGGCCGCCGTGACGGCGAGAGTGCCGAGCATGAGAAGCGAGGGGAGCAGAGTGCGAGTGCGCATGAGACCAGAACCTGACTGAGGGGAATGTGCGGACGCCGCCGATGGGGCGCCGCGGTCGTTCTGGTCATGGATCGTGCTGGGCAGAGGTATTTTTCAGCGACCCGCAGAGTCACCCTGAAAAAACCAGCCCAGGTCGTTTTCTAGCGATTTTCAGATACTTCAGTCGCGTTTGGGGCGCACCTGCTCGTACGGTGCGTCAGGGTCATAGGTCCACCACTGCGCCTCGGTCAGTCCGCCGCCGGCGCCGCGAGCGCCCCCACCGCCTCTGGCTCGCCCTGGGTGGCCGTGTCGGAGGTGTCGGCCAGCGCGCCCGTACGGTGCCGTAGGCCGCCGTCCCACAGCCGCGCGGCCAGTACGTCCCGGACAGACCACGCACGGTCCTCGATCGCCGGTGGTCGCGGGTGTCCCAGACTTCCGTCATGGAGCTGGCAACGCGGCCGGCCGGCAGCATGCGCCCGCCGGCCCCAGAGTGAGTGTGGTGGCCGGTCGGTCGGCAGCGCTGGAGGCGTCGAGGACCGTACGCACCTTGTGTGCCCGTACGTCCCACACGGAGAAGCGCAGCCGTAGTGAGCCGTGCGAGGAGACGGTGTCGGTGACGGCCAGCGTCGCCGTCCGGGCTGAAGGCCGGCAAGGGGAGGTTCTCGGCGGCGTGCTTGGCAGCGCGCCGAGTAGCGCATGGGTGAGGACACCGCTCGTTCGCGTGGGACACAACTGGAAGCGGTAGCCACCGCCGGGGGTGACGGTGGCCAGGGCGGCGCCATCCGGGCTGAGCAGGCTCGCGTCGGCCGGAGTGCTCTGCCACCGAGGGGTGGGGCGGTCGGTCAGGTCGAAGGCGCGGACCGTGGTGCCGTCGAGGTAGCGCAGGAGGCGAAGCTTGCCCGGGTCCCAGGTCAGCCCGGTGGCCTCGCCCTTGGAAAGCGGCCGGGCGACGGACCAGTGTCCCGCCGTTGGACAGTCTCGGTAAGCGCGCCGGGGTGGTGCGCAGTGCCGGGTGCCGGGGCCTGAAGTGCCTCGCCCGCCAGCTCGGCGTCGGAGGTGTGACGCACGAGGCCCACGCGTCCAGTCCGATGCCGGCCCCGAGCGCCGCCGCGCCGACGAGGAGGCTGGTGAGGGGTCGGCTCGCAACTACCAGGAGGGCACGCAGATGAGCAGTCCGCGCCTGCGCCGCTATGACGACCTCGCGTTTCATGCGTCCGGCGCGCTCTTCCTGCTGCCCACGACGTCTTGACCCGTCTTGCGGAAAACGCCCGCCCTGTGAGGCTGCCCGCAGGGCACGTCGGCCCGAAACGCCAGGCTGCCTCACGGCTCAGAGGGTGGCGCGCAGGTGGCTGACCGTGACGAAGTGGTAGCCGCGGGCGGTGAGGGTGCGCAGGACCTCGGGGATGGCGGCGACCGAGGTGGGGTGGATGTCGTGGACCAGGACGACGTCGTTGGGTTCGGCCTGGGAGATGACGGTCTGGGCGACCTTGGCGGGGTCGTGGGACTTCCAGTCCAGGGTGTCCACGTCCCACAGGGCGGGGGAGAGGCTGGTGGCCGCCTTGACCCTGTCGTCCATCGCGCCGTACGGCGGGCGGAACAGCGTCGGTTCCTTGCCCGTGGCGTCCTTGATCGCCGCGTTGGTGCGTTCCAGCTGGGAGCGAATCTGCGTGGGGGTGAGGTTGGTGAGGACCGGGTGGTTCCAGGAGTGGTTGGCTATCTCGTGGCCGGACTGCACCTCGGCGCGCACGATGTCCGGGTGGGTGGCGACGTTCTGGCCGACGACGAAGAAGGTGGCCCGCGCCTTGTACTGGGCGAGGTACTTGAGCAGCGTTCCCGTCTCCGGGGCGGCGGGGCCGTCATCGAAGGTCAAGGCGATGCACTTGACCTTCGAGCAGTCCGTCGGATCCTCGCCGGGGTCAGGCTGGGCGGCGACGGTCGGGGCGGGGGTATGGGCGGCACCGAGGTCGAGCTTGTCGTCAGGGGCGGTGGTCTGCCGCTGGGCGCGGGTGCCGAAGTCGGAAAGCCACGGGGTGACGGTCGCCTCGGGGAGGGTGACGGAGATGCGGCCGGCCGGGGGGACGCCCACGGTGCCGCGGTCGAAGTCCACCTTCAGATCGCCGTCGGCGGTGAAGGCCATGTCGTCCAGGTAGGCGTCGGGGTCGTCCAGCGCCGTGACGGTCTCCGGAGTGACTCCCTCCCGCTTCTCCAGGCGCTTCTTCACGGCCGCGACGAAGGCGTCACGGGAGCCGTCCGCGATGAGGCCCGGGGACGGCCGGTACCGCTTGGCGGCACCGTCGTACCAGTACGCCTCGGTGCCCACGCCATCCGCGTTCGACGTACGGTCGAGCGTCGTCAGCCGGACGCCCAGTACGTCGCTGGAGGCCACGAGGAACGAGAAGCTGACGTTCAGCTCGGGGCCCTCCAAGCCGTCCATGCCGCCGCAGCCTGTGGCCTGGCTGTCGGTGTCCTCGCCGAGGAAGACCTCGAGGCGTTCCCCCACGTCCTTCTTCATCGCGGCCGTCATCGTGTCGGCGCCGGGGACGTCGGGGTAACTCGTGGCCCAGGGGCAGGACCGGTCGGTGCTGCTGTCGCTGACGATGCTGACGCCCTTGAGCTTGGTCAGGTCGACCTGGGTGCCGGTGTCGTTGCCTCGGGTCCGGGACGGGTTGTCCGGGGAGGGCGCGGAGTCCGCCGGGGAGGAGCCGGTGGAGCAGGCGCCCGTGAGGGCGAGCGAGCCGAGCAGGAAAAGCACGGGGGCGAGGGCGTGTCGAGGCATACGTGAACCTGGGTCCGTGAGGTGCCGGGGGGCATGAGTGCGGGCGCGCGGTGCACGAGCTGTCGCGGCGCTGCGACGTCCCGCTGCGGGTGCCTTGCGATGGGCAAGGGCTTTCTTTTTGCCGGGTCAAGCTATGTTTTCGGCCGGTCTCCCGCAATCCTCTTGGCCGCCGCCGGAGCGGATGTGACCACTCTCTCTCCGGCCAAGCTGCCGGACGCCCCATGCATCGCGCGAGAAGGCGCCCGAGTCGTGCTGTGGGGGCGGCCCACGCACGGGTTCAGCGGTCCGGCGGAGCTGCTGACCGATCCGCGGACGCCCAAGACTCTGACGCAGTCCGATGGGACCCCCGTCACCGTGCCCCCGATCGCTGCCCGAGGTCCTCCCACCTCCGGGCCTGCGGCCGGGCTCACCACCGCCACACTCGTGGTGCGACGGCCACCGATCGACACGTCACACCGTCCGGGGCTATTTCGTCATTCCGGCGGACGCGGTGAAGCTGCCGAACGGCGACTGGCTGGACCGCCGACTGTCCGCCATCACACAGCTCGTCGCCGGCGGCTACCACGACGCGCACCGCGAGTCGCTGCCGCTTGTCGTGCCGTAGTTGGAAAGGCGGGCCGGGCCTGTTGGAGCGAAGCCGAGAGGGGCGGGGGAGGCGTAGACCCTGCCGGTCCGCTGGTTGACGGCGAGGCCCGCCGGGCGGGCACCCTCGACGGTGCCGCGCTCCTTCTCCTTGCAGATACGCATCCCCAGCCCCCACCACGGTGGTCGGCGAGGCTGGGAGTCTGGTACGCACGTGGAGAGGGCCGCGACCGGGTGTCGTGACCCTCTCTCGGGGCCCTGCGTGGAGCAGGGCCTGTTTCTACCGGGGTGGCCGGGGGACTCAGCGGGATCCGCTGCTGGTCAGTCCTTGCCGGTGAGCCGCCAGATCTGGTTCTTCTTGGTGGTCAGGGTGCTGCCGGTGTCGCATGTCCATTGGTGGATGAGGGCGCCGGGCGCGGTGGAGATGGTGCTGACGTCGACGCACTTGCCGCTGTTCACGGCGACGAGCTGGTAGTCGTGGCTGTTGCCGAGCGCGGTCACCGCGTTCAGCTTGAACCGTTGGTTGGTGCCCCCGTGGCAGGTCCACTGCTGGACGGCGGCGCCGTTGGCGGTGGAGTACGCGGAGATGTCGAGGCACTTGCCGCTGGAGTGGTTGACAACGGTGTAGGTGTCGGCCGCGCCGCTGACGGGGTGGAAGTCGAAGACCTGTTCCTGGCCGCTGCCGCAGGTGTTCTGCTGGTACTGGGTGCCGTCGGCGGTGGACTGGGCGGGGTCTTCGAGGCAGAGCGAGCTGTGCTGGGCGACGGCCGTGGAGGAGAAGCCGGACGAGGCACCGATGTGCAGGTTCTGCGGGGCGAAGGAGACTTCGTCGAGGTTGGGCGCGGAGCTGGAGCGCATGGGCTTTCCGACGTCGCTGCCGCCGCCGGAGTGGACCAGGCCGATGGTGGTCCCGTCGGAGTTGTAGAGCTGCGAGGCGGTGAACTTGACCGTGTTGGCACCCTTGTTGAGAGTCACGGGGACGGTGTGGGTGGCGAACTGGTTCCAGTGCAAGGTGTTGGCGAAGTTGACGCGCTTGGCGGAGCCGCCGTTCACGCTGACGTCGGCGTGCTCGACCATGATGTCGGGGTTGCCGTAGTAGGGGGTCAGCATCTCGTGGTTGGCGTACCTCATGGTCATGGCGTAGGTGCCGGCCTCGGGCGCGTTGACGTTGAGGGTGAGGGAGTTGGCGCTTCCGTTGCCGATGCCGGTGACGACGCCGCCGTTGGCCTGGGTGTAGGTGGTGTCGGCGGCCGCGGTGCCTGTGAGGGTGCCGTTCTCGGCCTGGTAGGTGACGACGTTATCGGTGGTGACGGCGTCGGTGGCGCTGAACGGGGTGACGGCCAGGCGGTCGAGGGCGAGGGTGCCGCCGGTGCCGGTCACCTTGACCTTGTTGATGCCCTCGCTCAGGTACACCCGGTTGGTGGAGGTGGACCAGGCGGTGGGCGTCGCGCCGGAGAGCGTCTGGTCGTTGACGGTCTTGCCGTTGACGGTGAGGTCGGCCTGGCCGGTGTTGCGGAAGCGGGATGTCAGGTCCGCGTATCCGTCCCGGGCGGAGTAGACCCAGAAGGTCGCGGACTTGCCGCTCGTCAGGTTCACCGCACCGGCCCCGGACTGGCCCTGGGAGGTGTAGGTGGCGGTGCCGCTGTCGGAGAGAACGGCCTGCTCGGCCTCGTGGAGCGTGGTGCCCTGGACGTCGGCGTCCTTGTACGTCAGGTCGATCTTGTCGATGATGGCGTCGCCGACGGTCGCCGCGCCGTTGTCACCGGTGGTGGCCAGGGTGATGGTGTGGCTGCCCGCGGTGAGGTGCACGGTGGTGTCGTCGTGCCCCCACACCACCCACTGGAAGCCCACCGGTATGTCGATCCGGTGCGAGGCGCCGCCGTCGACCCGTGCGTACACGTTCGTCGGGCCCTTGACGGCGGATGCCGTGGTAGAGCTGTTGCCGAACACCGACAGGTTGTAGTCACCGGTGGTGGGAACGGAGACGGGGAAGGAGATCACCGTGGTGGAGCCGGTGCGCAGACCGCCGACGTCCTTGGTGCCCGAGGTGGCGAACTTGGCGACGTTGCCGGTGGTGCCCTCGGTGTTGATGTTGTATCCGCTGCCGCTGAGGGTGGCGTTCTCGGCCTCGTAGCTGGCTGACCAGGTGCTGTCGGAGGCGGTGGTGCTGCCGGTGCCGCCCGGGGAGACGATCACCTCGTACGCGGACATCGCGTCGAGGGTGATGGGGAGGGTGATCGAGCCGTCGGAGCCCACGGTGACGTCGACGTCGGAGAGCCGGGTCGGGGTGGCCGCCGCGCCGATGTAGCCGCTGTAGCGGTCCTGGAACACGCTGACGTGGACGGTGCTGCCGAAGACCGAGGAGGGGATGTTCTTGATGACCGTGTTGGAGTCACCGCTGGTGCCGCCGCCGGCGAGGATGACACGGGCCTGCTTCTTGGCCGTGTCGAGGCTCGCCAGGCCCTGGAGGGTGTAGGCGTCGTTGTTCGAGGCGCCGGTGACCTTGACTGTGTTGCCGCTCATGGAGCTGTACCAGTTGTACAGCCACCACTGGGCGTTGGGGGTGTTCTGGCCGGCGGCGGAGTCGCCGAGGTGGCCGTTGATGTTCCAGTACGGCAGGTTGCCGTCGACCTTCTTGTCCTCGATGGCCGAGATCCACTGCACCATCTGACCGGGGTCGGTGAGGTGGTACCGGTAGGCGTACTCGTTGAGGTTGATCGGCAGCGGCGTGGTGATCCCCGCCGCGGTCTCCAGCGCGCGGTAGGAGTCGACCGTGCTGCGTACGGCCGCCGGGCTGCCCAAGGTGTGCCAGGTCACGACGTCGGGCAGGCAGTTGTTGGCCTTGCAGTAGGTGAGGAAGCTGTTGAGGGCGGAGTCGGTGTAGCTGGAGTTGTTGGGGCCGGCCAGACGCGCCGCAGGCCAGATGCCCTTGATGAAGTCGTAGGTCTGCGCCCACTCGGCGTTGAACGCGGCCTGCGACCCTCCGTTGGTGCGCAGGCCCGGGAACCAGTTGCCGTCGGGCTCGTTGTACGGGACGAAGACGATCTGGTCCTTGTACGGGCTGGCCATCGCCTGCTCGACCTGGGTCTTCATGTATGCCTGGAATTCGGCGTAGCTGGCCCGTTCGTACGGCCACCTGCGGTACACGTCCGTCATGTAGATCATGACGTCTTTGCCGCCGCTGTCGACGAAGGGCTTGGCGACCTCCAGGGCGTCCGAACCTGTGTGCTGCTGTCCGTCCTGGTACTTGGTGTTGGTGGTCTGCAGCCCCATCCCCTCGATGAGGTTGTTCGTCGGTACCTCCGGGGCGGACAGGCCGTACAGAGCCCCGGAGGCACCGCCGTGGAAGGCTCCGGTGGTGGTGCCCAGGTCGACGGTAAGGGTGGGGGTGGCTGCGGAGGCCGGCGTTGCCATCATGGTGGCGGTGCCGGCTATGACGGTGAGCGAGAGCAGTGACGTGCTGATGCCGTTGCGAAGGCGTCTCGTCGTCGAGCGTCTTTGCCCGATTCTTGGCATGTGCGTGTGTCCCTTCAGCGATGCGGCTGGTTGTTGCTGCGGCCGACCCCCCGTGCCGGACGTGTGGTGGGTTGTTGCTCGCGGGTCAGGCGTCGGTGGTGTCGGTCTCGGTGTCCCCGCGGCGGAGGTGGTCGCGGGCGAGCACCAGGTAGCTGCTGGCGGTCCAGGTGTAGGCGCGGTCGCGTAGTCCCTGGCCGGTCAGGGCGTCGAAGTTCTCGGCGAAGCCCGAGGTTTCGCAGAGGGCGCGGAAGCGGGCGCTGATCTCGTCCGCGAGGTGTTCGTGCCCGGCGCGGCGCAGGCCGTCCTCGACGAGGACGGTGGCGGGGGCCCAGATCGGGCCGCGCCAGTAGCCGTCGGGCTCGTAGTGAGGGGAGCCTGGGTGTTCGGTCGCCAGGCCGAACGCGGTGAGGTGGGCTTCGATCTGTTCGGCGAGCCGGTCGCGGACCTTGGCTGGCAGGCGGTCGCCGAGCACGATCGGCATCAGGTCGAGCAGGCTGGCGCTCGAAGTGGGGGCTCCGCCGTGGGCCGGGCGGCACAGGAACCGTTCGCCGTCCCACAGCTCGTCCAGGAGGGCGGCCTGGATGGCGTCGGCTGTGTCGGTGCGGCGCTGGGCGTCGTCCGGGAAGCCCAGTTCGGCGGCCAGTCGGGCCAGTTCGTCGAGCTGGAGGATCAGCATGGCGGCGAGGTCGGCGGTGACGGCGAGGCGAGCGGGGTCGAAGGTGGTGGCGTTGTCCCAGCCGCTGTCGTTGCCGTGCTGGTAGTGGGGCAGGTCGGCGGCGGGCGCGCGCCGTGCGGTGAGCCAGAAGTCCGTCCAGCGGGTCAGTCTGTCGTACGCCTCGGTCAGCTGCGCCGGGGTGGGCGGCTCGGGGAGCCGTCGGCGCAGGTGGCCGAAGGCCCAGCCGTGGATGGGCGGTTTGACGAAGTTGTAGAGGACCTCGGAGTGGGTGACGGAGTCGGGCAGCGCGCCGCTGTCGTCCTGGTGGTCGAAAGGTAGCGAGAACTGGTCCCAGGCGAGGCCGGAGCAACCCGGGGCCAGAGCGAGTGCGTTGAAGCAGTGGTCCCAGCTCCACACCTTGTCCATCCAGTGCTTGGACATCAGTACGGCGGGCCGGGTGACCAGACCCGTCGGGCGCACGGTCGCCGACCACACCACATAGGCGGCGAGTTGGGCGGCCGGGGTGGCGGCCGAGCGCCACGGGGCGACCGCGTCGACGAACTCGGCGAACGACTGCCGCGCGGCCTCCGTGACCTCGCCGAACGTCGATGACGGGCGGTAGGGCTGTCGCGCACTGTCGAGTTCCTCGACCGCCAACTCCCATGATCCGTCGGCTTCGGCGGTGACCGTGAGACCGCGCTCCCCGCTGCCCAGGGTCTGGGAACCGGACACCTCGGCAACCGTGCCGGACAGCACGGTGATCCGGTAGCGGCGGCCGGTCTCGTAGGAGGTGAACACATACGCGTCGTCCACCGGGTCGCGGTAGAAGTAGGTCCCGCTGAAGGGGGTCAGGGCCTTCGCCGCCGTGGTGACGCGCAGGCCCAGCCCTGTGCCGTGAACTCGTACGGTGTCCGGCGACTCGTAGGCGAGGTCGACGTGCCCGTCCGCGCCGGTCCAGCTGAGCAGGTCCGGCGTCGCCTCGACGCGGGTCTCGGCGCGGTCGCCCGTCGTCGCGTCGAGGGGGGCGAGGCGCAGGACGGCGTGCATGCCGTTCTGGTGCGAGACGAGGTGGAGGTCCTCGGCGCGTGTCTTCTCCGCCAGCACGGGAGAGATGCCGAACCAGGAGCCGTGCGCGCTGAAGGGTATGTCGTGGACGGAGAAGGGCGGGCCGGTCGGGGCGGCGGTCATGAAGGGACACTCATTTCTTGGGCAGGGTGGCCGGCGGTCTGCCGCTCGGGGCGCTGGTGCTCGTGCGGCGGCTCATGCGGAGCTCCGCCGCGTGCGGGCGCTCCGGTGTCAGTCCTTGACGGCTCCGGCGGTCACGCCGGCGGCGACGTAGCGCTGGGCGAGGACGAGGATGACCGCGGCCGGCAGTGAGGCCACGACGGCGGTGGCCATGATGGCGTTCCACTCCTGGTTGTTGTTGCCGATGTAGTGGTAGATGCCGAGGGTGATGGGCTCGTGGGCGCCGCCGTTGACGAGCGTGCTGGCGAAGACGAAGTCGGACCAGGACCACAGGAACGCGAACAGGGACACCGTGACGACGGAGTTGCGGCTCATCGGCAGGACGATCGACCAGAAGGTGCGCAGGGCCCTGGCTCCGTCCATCGTCGCGGCTTGGAGTAGTTCGCCGGGGATCCCGGACATGAAGGCGGTGAAGATCAGTACGGCGAAGGGGACGGCGAGCGTGGAGTCGGCGACGATCAGGCCGGGCACTGACTGGAGCAGACCGAGCTGGAGGTAGATGGCGTAGAAGCCCATCGCCATGATGATGCCGGGGATCATCTGGGCGACCAGGAGGAGGAAGCTCAGTACCCCACCGCCGCGCGGACGGAGCTTGGCCAGCGCGTAGCCGGCGGGGGCGGCCAGCGTCACGGTCAGGGCCACGGTGCCGAGGCCGATGACGAGGCTGGTGCCGAGATAGGGCAACTGCTGGTCCAGGACTGCCCGGTAGCCCTCCAGTGTGCCGTGCATGGGCAGCAGGTCGGGCGGGCCCTTGCGCATGTCCTGCTCGCGGGTGAAGGACACGTTGAGCATCCAGTAGACCGGGAAGAGCATGACCGCGGTGAGCAGGAGTCCGGTGGCCGTCTTCCACCTGGTGCTGCGTCCCCGGCGCGGGCGGAGTGCGGTTGTGACGGTCGTCATGAGGCGTACTGCTTTCGCTGGACTCGGAGGTAGACCAGGCCGAAGACCAGGGCGGCGACGACGAGCAGGTTGCCGACGGCCGCGCCGGGGCCGAAGGCGGGCAGGAGGTTGCCGAAGCCGAGCTGGTAGGACCAGGTGGCGAAGGTGGTGGAGGAGTCGGCCGGGCCGCCCTTGGTCATGATCCAGATGATGTCGAAGACCTTGAGTGTGTAGACGAGGCCCAGCAGGAGGGTGATGGCGGACACCGGGCGCAGCAGCGGGAAGGTGATGCGCCAGAAGCGCTGCCAGGCGTTCGCCCCGTCGAGGGCGGCGGCCTCGTACAGGCTCGCGGGGATGGACTGCAGGCCGCTGTGGAGCACGACCAGGTTGAAGGGGACGCCGATCCAGATGTTCGCGATGATTACCGAGGTCAGCGACCAGGACGGTGAGGTGAGCCAGTTCACCGGGTCGATGCCCACGGCGTGCAGGGCGGCGTTGACGACACCGGAGTCGCTGTTGAGCATCCATGACCAGGTGGAGGCCGAGACGATCAGTGGCAGCAGCCAGGGCACCAGGAACAGGGCCCGCAGGGTGGCGGAGAGCCGGAAGTGCTGGTGGAAGAAGACCGCGAGGGCCAGGCCGATGACGTACTGGAAGACCAGGCACACGGCGGTGAACACCACGGTGTGCAGCAGAGCCGGGGCGAAGACCGGGTCGTCGAGGACGGTCTGGTAGTTCTCCAGGCCCGTGAAGGGCGCGTCGCCCTGGACGAAGGAACGGACCGTGTAGTTGCGCAGGCTCAGGTCGATGTTGCGGTAGAGCGGATAGGCGTAGAAGAGGGCGAGGTAGAGGGTCACCGGGGCGAGGAAGGCCCAGGCGGCCCACTGCTGGGAGGCCGGACGGCGCCGTGCTCGCGCGGGGGCCGGGGGCGGGGCGGCGGTCGCCGCCCCGTTCCGGCTCTGCACCGGCCGGCGGTCCGGCAGCTGTGTCGTGTGCTTCATCGTCTGGCCGGAGTCCTGCTTACTTGACGGCCGACTGTGCCGAGCCGAGCGCGTCGTTCGGCGACGCCGACCCGCTGAGGGCGGACTGGACCGCCTTCCACATCTGCTCGGAGATCTTGGGGTACTTGGTGCCCAGGTCGTCACTGGTGCGTCCCTTGGCGGCCTGGACCGCGTCGACCCAGGGCTTGAGGTCGGGGTTGGCAGCCACCTGCTTGTCCTGGACCTCGGCCGTGGGGGCCACGTAGGAGAGCGTCGTGTCGGTGTCGAGCAGGTTCTGGCTGTTGGTCAGGCAGGACACGAGCTTCTGCGAGGTGGCGTAGCGGCCGGTGTCGCCCTGGACCGGGATGGTGACGAACTCACCGCCCGTCGGTGCCGCAGCGTCACCTCCCGAGGTGCCCGGGACGGGGATGACCCCGTACTCGAAGCCGGCCTTCTCGGCGCCCGCGAGCTGCCAGGTGCCGTTCTCCGCGAAGGCGTAGTCGCCGCTCGCGAACTCCTGCCAACTGGTCGTCTGGGTGTTGTTGATGACCGAGTTGGGGGCGTAGCCCTTGTCCAGCCAGTTCTTCCACAGCGACAGCGCGGAGACCGCCTGGTCGGAGTCGAGTGCGGCCAGTTGGGCTCCGGAGCCCCAGAACCAGGGCAGGAACTGGAAGCTGCCCTCCTCCGTGCCGATCGCGGAGAAGGTGATGCCCTTCTTGCCCGCGTTCTTGACCTTCGCGAGCGCCGCGGTCAGCGACTTCCAGTCCTTGACCGAGGCGATGTCCACCCCGGCGTCCTTCAGTACCGCCTTGTTGTAGTAGAGGGCGAGGGTGTTGGCGCCGATCGGCGTGCCGTACGTCTTCCCGCCCGACTGGCCGGCCGCGAGGAGGTTGGGGTTGACCTTCGAGGTGTCCAGCTTGTTGTCGTCGGTCGTGGTGAGCACGCCCGCCTCGGCCAGGGTGGACACCACGGGGTTGTCGACGATGAGGACGTCGGGGGAGTTGTCCTGCTGGGCCGCCAGTAGCGTCTTGTTCGTCAGGTCGCTGGTGTCGAACGCGGTCCGCTTGATCTTCACGCCCGCCTCGGTGCCGCACTTGTCCAGCAGCTTCGCCCAGGCCGAGGTCTTGTCGAACTGCGGGTACGGGTCCCAGATGGTGTACGTGCCGCTGCCGGCGCCCTTGGTGTCGGCGCTGCCCGCCCCGGAGGAGCACGCGGAGGCGCCGGCGGTGACGGTGACGACGGTCAGGATCGCGGCGGTGAGACGCCGTCTGGCAGGTCTGTTCATTGCGTGTTCCTCATGGTTTTCGGCACAGGTGTGCCCTGGGAGGGGTGATCGGGGCCTGATCGGCTCGCCGAACCGGGCGGTGAGCCCAGCAGTCGGCCGGTATGGGGTGCGGAAGGTGAAGGGGAGTGTGCGGGGTGACGGTCAGGGGTGCATGGGGGCGCCGAGGTCCGCAGCGGGGTCGCCGGGCGTGGTGCCGGCGGGTGCGGTGCTGGCTCGCAACGAGATCGGCGGCGCGAGCAGGTGATGCCGGGCCGGTGTGTCGGGGTGGTCGAGACGTTCTACGAGCAGGTCAACGGCGAGGCGGCCCATCTGTTCCGCCGGTACGTCGGCCGCGGTGAGCTGCGGGGTCACCGTCTCCGCCCACCTGCTGGCCACGACCCCGGTGACGGAGAAGTCACGCGGCACATGGCGGCCCGCCTGGGCGAGCCCTCGGTAGAGGCCGCCGAGAGCGGCCTCGTTCAGGGTGACCAGGGCCGTGGTGGCGGGGTCGTCGTGCAGGATCCGCTCCAGACAAGCCTGGCCCGAGGCGGCGTCGTCCCCGCAGCAGTACGTCCGCACCGCCAGCCCGCGTTCCGCCGCGGCCTTGGTGAACCCGTCGAGACCGCGGTGGGCGGACTCGTACCCGGCCCGCAGGAGCTGCTCGGGCCGGTTGACGAAGGCGATCCTGCGGTGGCCCAGGTCCGCGAGGTGGTGCACACAGGCCGCTGCCAGCGCCGTGTGGTCCAGACCCACCCACCAGCCGCCCTCTGGGTGGGCGGTGCGGCCGATGGCGACGGAGGGGAAGTCCACCGCGGTGAGGTGGTCGAGCCGGTCGTCCTGCAGCCGGATCTCCATCAGGATCGCGCCGTCGACCCGCCGCTCGCCCAGCAGCCGCTGGAACGAGCGGTCGCTGTCCGCACCGCTCGGCGAGAGCAGCACGTCGTAGTCGTACGCCGCGGCGGCCTCGGTGACGCTGCCGATGAAGTCCAACTGCATGCCGGTGTAGTGGTTCCCGGCCGGCGGGAAGACCAGACCGATGGTGTTGGTCCGGCCGTTGGCCAGGGCCCGCGCACTCGCGTTGGGCTGGTAGCCCAGCTCGTCGATGACCCGCTGGATCTTCTGCCGGGTGTCCTCGGACACGGGGCGCTTCCCGCTCAGAGCGTAGGACACGGTGCTCCGCGAGACACCGGCCCGTTTGGCAATCTCACCGATGTTCACGGGCGCTCCTTGCCGATGGGTCGAACCGGTTCGATGATTACAGGGGGCGAAATCGGCAGTTGCCGATCGTCGAACCGGTTCGCGTGAAGTGAAGTTAGGAGTAACCCGGACGGGTGTCAACGCCTCGCGCCGAATTTCTCGTAACGGCCCGGAAACGTCGCGTGCGGCGGTGTAATGCCTGGCCTGTCCAGGTGTACACCCGATCACCGGCAGGGCAGGCGCCGTTTTCGAGGAAGGGGAACACCCGAACCCGTCAGGACGGGCGCACGTACGCGGCCGAAGGGATCCGTATCGCGGGGTATTGCTGGCCGGTTTCGGCGGTGCTAGCTTCATCGAACCGGTTCGACGTCGTCGAGGGTCATGGCCAATTGCCGGTGCCCGCGGGCGGCGGGAGCCCGGATCTCCCCGCGTTCGGTCGCCGGGCTCCCGCAGATGCGCGCAGCTCCCGCCCGGAAACTCGGGGCGGGAGCTGCGCCTGCGGGCTTGGGTTATCCGGCCTTCTCTTCGGATCGGTTCATCATGCTGCCAGGGCAGGCGCTCAGGTCATCAGGCGGTGAGCTCCGTGAACGCGGCCGTGACGGCGGCGCCTTCGCGGACGAAGACCGGGATACGTTCCAGTGGCGCGGGAACGTCGAGCGTGGTGCCGCCCCCGTGGATCTCGCCGGTTGCGGTGTCGGTCCAGCGTGCGCCGGCCGGGAGGTGGACGGAGCGGTTGCGGCCTCCGGCCTCGGCGACCGGCGCGACGAGGATGTCAGGTCCGAGGAGGAACTGGTCGTCGACGGTCCAGGCGTGTGCGTCCTCGGGGAAGCCGAAGAACAGGGGACGCATCACGGGCGCCCCGGTGCGGTGTGCCTGTTCGGACAGCTCCAGCAGATAAGGGCGCAGCCGCTCGCGCAGTCGCAGGTGCGCGGTCAGGATCGGGTATGCCTGGTGACCGTATGACCAGACCTCGTTCGGGCCGCCGGTCATGTCTGCGGAGAAGGTGGGGTGGTTCGGCGCACGGTCGCCGTGC
Organism: Streptomyces cyaneus; assembly: GCF_004028635.1. Lineage (GTDB taxonomy): Bacteria > Actinomycetota > Actinomycetes > Streptomycetales > Streptomycetaceae > Streptomyces > Streptomyces cyaneus. The sequence continues at coordinate 272,853 of NZ_RQJW01000010.1, forward strand.
AGGCGCATGAGGGGGCTGAAGGTGCCGTACTGGAACCACCGGACCAGCAGTTCCTGGTACGCCGGGTCGGTGGGGTCGCCGCCGAGGAAGCCGCCGATGTCGGTGTTCCACCACGGGATGCCGCTCATCGCGACATTCAGTCCTGCCCGGATCTGCTGGGCCAGCGACTCGAAGGTGGGCTGGATGTCACCGGACCACAGGGCGGCGCCGTAGCGCTGGCTGCCTGCCCAGGCTGAGCGGACGAGGCTGAGCGGACGCTCGTCGCCGGCCTCGTTCAGACCTTCGGCGACGGCGCGGGCGACCAGCTTCCCGTAGAGGTTGCCCACCTGGGTGCCGGGGCCCGCCGAGTAGGCGGCGCGGGCGGCCAGTTCGGAAGGCATGTCCGGCTCGCAGGCGTCGAGCCAGAAGGCGGAGACACCGAGCGAGTGGTAGTGCTCGCTCAGCTGCTGCCACAGGTGGCGGCGGGCGGCCGGGTGGGTTGCGTCGAAGTAGGTCATCGACTGGTAGTCCGTGCCGTGGCCGCGGGCGGGCCAGGGGAAGGTCAGCAGGCCGCCGTGGCTGTCGCCGACGAGGAGGCCGGCGTCGCGCAGCGTGTCGTGGTTGCTGCTCCCGGGACCAACGGTGGGCCAGACGGACACCGCCAACCTGACGCCGAGCGACTCCAGTTCCTTGATCATGGCGTCTGGGTCGGGCCAGTCGGTGGGATCGAAGTCCCAGTCGCCCATGTGGGTCCAGTGGAAGAAGTCGCAGACCATCACCGACAGCGGCAGTCCACGTTCCTTGTACTCCCGGGCGACCGCCAGGAGTTCGTCCTGCGTGCGGTAGCGCAGCTTGGACTGCCAGAAACCGGCCGCCCAATCGGGCAGCAGCGGCGGGTGCCCGGTGGCGTCGGCGTATGCCTCCATGATCTGGCCCGGGGTATCGCCCGCAGTGATCCAGTAGTCGATCTGGTGGGCCGAGTCGGCGACCCAGCGGGTGGCGTCCCTGCCCAGCTCGACCCTGCCCATCGCGGGGTTGTTCCAGAGCAGGCCGTAGCCGCGGGAGGAGTGCAGGAACGGGATGGTGACCACCGTGTTGCCCTGGACCAGATCGATCACCAGGCCCTTCTGGTCGAGATAGCCGTGCAGGTGCTGGCCCAGGCCGTGGATCCGCTCGCCGTCGTATGCCTCGAAGCGCTGCTCGATGCGGTGGGTGCCGTCGTCGAGCGGTGCGTAGGAGCGCGCCTGCGGGCACGCCTGGTAGGGGCGCTTGTCGGAGAGGAGTTCGCGGCCCGTTTCCGTGTGCAGGAAACGCAGCGAGCCGTCCTGGCCGGCCTCCACGGTGAGGCGGCCGTTGACTATGTGGGCGCTGCCGTCCGGGTGCGCGGTCGCAGTGGCGGCGGAGTCTGCGGCGGGGATGTCGAGGGCAGCGGGGAGTGTGTCGTCGGGGGCTCGACCGGCGCGGGCACGGACCCGGACCGAGTGCGGCCCCCAGGGTTCGATGAGGAGGACCTCGTGCGGGGTGCGTCGTTCGAGGACGCCGTCCTGTGCGGTGAAGACGGTCATGACGGGGGATGCCTCTCGGATCGGGAGCATGGCGATGGTCGACGCCGACCGTCGGATGAGGTTCCAGGGCAGCGGCGCCGACGAGGAGGGCAGCGCACCCCACGTGATGCTGCTTGCGCAGCGAGAAGGTGGGCCGCCCCGGGCCGCCCGGCTCGGTCATGATCGGGGCGATGACGTCGACGAGTCGGGCGAGCGAGGCGGCGGCGACCCGTCGGCGAGCAGCGGCAGAGCGGTCGACACCGAGTCGGCGACCGCGGGGTCGAACGACGGGGACGCGCCCTCCGGGGAGGCACGGCGCGACGTGCCGGTCCTCGAGGACACGCGCGGCGGGCCGCTTCCGGTACCAGACGTTCCACTCGTCGAAGGAGAGGTCGACGCGCTTGTTCGACTTCAGCAGCGGCGCCGGCCGCGGCCTCAGGTCCGGCCGATGTCTCTGGACCGGGCCGGACGTCGATTCCGCCCGGCGTGGTGAGGATGCCCTCCAGGCAGGTGATGCCACCTGCGCCCGCGCCAGGGCAGCAGCCCTGAGGCGTCGGGCGACCGGGGGTGGCCGTGACCGGGGTGTGGGCCGGGTGCGGGCCAGGTGCGGGGCGCCACGCACCGAGAGCGTCCGCCCGGTCCGCCCGGTGCCTCGGGCGTCGGTTATGGGGGGTCCCCTTTTCGAGGAACTGGGCCGGTCACTTGAGTCCTGATGTCGCGGTGCCGGAGATAAAACCGCGCTGGAGGATGAGGAAGAGAACCAGGACGGGCACGATGTAGGTCACGGCGCCCGCGGCGACAAGGGTGTAGAGCCCGGTGCCGTGTTCGTTGACGTATCCGCCGGCAATCTTGACCGCGAGGGTGGTGCGGTCGTCGTCCAGGAACAGGGCCGGGCCGACGTAGTCGCCCCAGGACCAGCTGAAAGTGAGGATCACGCTGGTGGCGATGACGGGCCAGGACTGCGGGAGGAAGATCCGCCAGAAGATACGGATCTGCCCGCAGCCGTCGATGATCGCCGCCTCCTCCAGTTCCTTGGGTATACCCGTGAAGAACTGCCGGAAGAGGAAGATCAGGAACGGTGCGCCGCACAGACCCCACAGCACCCAGGGCACATACGTGTTGACCAGGCCGATCTTGGCGAACAGCAGGTAGGTCGGGATCAGCGTGATGATCGCCGGCATCATCATCGTCGACAGCAGGAGTCCGAAGACGATCCGCTTGCCGGGTGCGTCGAGGCGGGCGAGGCCGTACCCGGCCCAGGCCGAGGCCAGGGTGGTCAGGGTCGAGGTGATGACGGCGATCGTCAGGGAGTTGCGGGCGTAGCCGAGGTAGTCGAAGAAGGTCAGGGCCTGGGAGAAGTTCTCCGGGGTCAGGTCGTGCGGCCACCAGTGGATGGGGACGGCGCGCAGCTCGGAGGGGTCCTTGAGCGCGGTGATCAGGAGCCAGCCGAAGGGGCTGAGCATGAGGACGAGCGCCGCGACCAGGAGCATGTAGACGACTTTGCGTCGGGCGATGACCATCACTTGCCTCCCGTCTTACGGGACGTGGCCTTGTCCTTGGCCTGCTCGGGCTCCACGGAGTAGAAGACCGCGCCCTTACTGAGCCGGAAGACGGCGTAGGTGACTAGCATGATGAAGAGGAAGAGCACCCACAGCAGAGCGGAGGCGTAGCCGTAGCGGCTGTTGGCGAAGAACTGGGCGAAGACGTTGATCATGATCAGGTTGTTGCTCTCGGGAACGGAGCCCACCCCCTTGGGGGTGGGGTCCAGGGCGATGAGCAGCGGCAGGAAGGTCTGCAGCGCGCCGATGATCCCGGTGACGACCTGGAAGAACAGCACGGGAGAGAGCAGGGGCAGGGTGATCCGGGTGAAGGACTGCCACCAGCTCGCCCCGTCCATCAGCGCCGCGTCGTGCAACTCCCGGGGGATGTCCTGCAGGCCGGCCAGCGAGATGACCATGACGTTGCCCGTGCCCCACAGCGTCAGCATGATCAGTACGTAGCGCGCGTACGGATCGGCCAGCCAGGCCACGCCGTTGACGTTGAGGAGGTCGAGGACGCCGTTGGCCGCACCGGAGTCACGGTCGAAGATCAGCTTGAAGGTGAGGGCGGCCCCGACCGGTGGCACCACGGCGGGCAGGTAGAGCAGGGTGCGGAACAGGCCGCGGGCCCGGATCGGCTGGTTGACCAGGACCGCGAGGAACAGTCCCGCGATGATCGTGAGCGGCACCGTGATCGCGGTGAACAGGCCGGTGCGGCCCAGGGAGGCCAGGGTGTCGGGATCGGTGAAGACCTCCCGGTAGTTGGCCAGGCCTATGAAGCGGGTGTTCGGGGACAGGCCGTCGGAGTTGGTGAAGCTCAGCCACAGGGCGTAGCCCAGCGGGTAGGCCGTCAGACCGAGGAAGCCCAGGATCCAGGGGCCGAGGAAGACGTAGAAGGCCCTGTCCCGGCGGGTCCGCCGGGACAGGGTCACCCGTGCCCGGCGTCCGCTCGTCCCGCGGTCCGCCGCCCGCGCCGAGGCGGGCGCGTGCGGTCCGGTGAGCTGGCCGGTGCTCACCCCACCAGCTCCTTGCCGCGCGCGAGCTGTTCGTTCATACGGGAGTTGAGCGCGTCCGCGACCTTGCCGACCGCGGTCCCCGACTTGATCGCGTCCGGGAGCACCTTGGTGAGGATCGCGTTCAGGGCGTCGATCTGGGCGTATGGGCTGACGGGCAGTACGGAGATGTACGGCAGTTCCTTCTCCTGGACCGCGTAGGCCTGCTTCTGCAGTGCGGTCTTCTGCGGCAGCTTCGGGCGCATCGAGTTCAGGGTGGGCAGGCCCCAGCCGCCGTCAAGGCGCCGCTTGGCGGGTGCGCCGGCGAAGTACCACTCGAAGAACTTCCAGGCCGCCTCCTTGTTATTGGCGTCCTTGGGGATCCAGAAGCCGGTGCCGCCGAAGATGGGGCTGACCCGGTGGCTGCCGAGCTGCGGGGCGGGGGCGAAGCGGGAGACCTCGGCCAGCTTGTCGTCGGTGGAGACGATCCCGCCGAACCAGTGGCCGCTGGTGGTGATCGCCATCCGGTTGGCCTGGTAGGTGGGGCCGTCCCAGCCGTCTGGGTTGGGATTGACGAGGCTCGGGCCGACGTCCGCCTTCGCGTAGTCGATGTACCACTGCAGTGCCTTGCGCGCCTCGGGTGAGGAGAAGTCCACACTGGCCTGGTCCTCGGCGATCAGACGTCCGCCGGCCGACGCGGTCATCCACATGAACGACGTGAGGCTGCCGCCGGCGCTCAGGCCGTACACCTTCACCTTGCCGAGCCGGCGCTTGGTCAGCCGCTTGCCGATGTCGAGGAGTTCGTCCATGGACAGCGGCTCGGTCTCGCTGAGCAGGTCGAGGCCGGCCTCCTCGAACACGTCGGTGCGGTACCAGAGCATGCAGTCCTGGGAGTAGTCCTGGGCGAGGCCGTAGCGGGGGCCGGCGCCCTGCTTCTCGCCGTCGTAGCGCCACACGTCGTTCGCGTCGGCGAGATCGGACGGCTTGAGCACCTCGCTCTTGGCGAAGTACGGGTCCAGGTCCGTCATCAGGCCGCGCGCCGCAAAGTAGGGCGCCTCCATCGCGCCGAGGCCGCGGACCAGGTCCGGCGGATTCTTGCTGGAGAGCATGGCGTTGAGCTTGGTCACGTCGTAGGTGATGAGCCGCAGGTTCACACCCAGCGTCTTCTCGATCTCCTTCTTGCCCTTCGCGTCCCACTCGTCGACTTTCGCCATGACGGTGAGCGTCTTGCCGCTGTCGGATCCGCTGCCGGAGTCGACGGAAGCGGCACAGCCGGGCAGGGCGGCAGCGGAGAGAGCCGCACCGGCGGAGGCGGCGAGGAAGCGGCGCCGGTCGAGGGAGCCTCTGTATGAAACGGGCATGACGGTAAAGCCTTTCGCGCGGGTTGAGGGCAGGGGTGTCGGGGAACGGCGCTGCCACGCGGGGAGGACACGCGGGGAGGGCGTCAGGGCAGCGTGAAGGAGGCGCTGTCGTGCACCCGGACGTGGCGTACGGCCTGGTGGGCTGCTGCCGAATGCACCGGTGAACGCCGAGAGTTGATGGACCGGCACTTCGTCCGTGTGGCGTCACGCCCCGGAACGCCTGCCACGGGAAACCGGTTGGGAAAACTTTCGGCGAACGCTAGGTGCGGTCTCCGAGTGGTGTCAAGGGTTCGGAACATCCCAAAAACATGGGTCCGACCGGGCGTTCACGTCCGCCGAGGTGACCTTGGTGCAAGCCTCTTGACTCTTGCGGTGTGACGGTGGCAGCTTCTTTTATCGCTACAAGAAACCGGTTACTAACTGTTTCGAAACCTCGAACAAGGCAGCCACAGTCGGGGATCGCCGCGCCACCCCTGCTCGCGCCCCGCAACAACGCCCCGCCACGACGCCCCGCAACTCATCGCGCCCCCACGCATCTCCCCATCGACGCAGGAGTACGTCCGTGTCCCACGCCACCGCGGTGATCAACCTCGACATCGAGGGCCCGACGATCAGCCGCCATCTCTACGGCCACTTCGCCGAGCACCTCGGCCGCTGCATCTACGGCGGTTTCTGGGTCGGGGAGGACTCGCCGATACCCAACGAAGGAGGCATCCGGCTCGACGTCGTTCAGGCGCTAAGGGCCCTGAACATCCCCAACCTGCGCTGGCCGGGCGGCTGTTTCGCCGACGAGTACCACTGGAAGGACGGCATCGGCCCACGCGACCAGCGCCCCCGCATGGTCAACTCCCACTGGGGTGACGTCGAGGAGAACAACCACTTCGGCACCCACGAGTTCATGGCCCTGTGCGAACTGCTCGGCACAGAGCCCTACATCAGCGGCAACGTCGGCTCCGGCACCGTCCAGGAGATGAGCGAGTGGGTCGAGTACCTCACCCGTGACGGCGACAGCCCCATGGCCCGCCTGCGCAGGGCCAACGGTCGCGACGAGCCGTGGCGCGTGAAGTTCTGGGGCATCGGCAACGAGACCTGGGGCTGCGGCGGCAACATGCGCGCCGAGTACTCCGCCGACCTGGCCCGGCAGTACGCCACGTACTGCCGCGACCACGGCGACAACAAGCTCTACCGCGTCGCCTCGGGTGCTTCCAACGACGACTACAAGTGGACCGAGACGCTGATGCAGCAGATCAGCTGCTTCGGCTGCGAGGCCACCCCGAAGAACTTCTTCCAGGGCCTGTCCGTCCACTACTACACGATCGCCGGCCACTGGGAGGCGAAGGGCAGCGCGACCGTCTTCGACACCGACGACTACTACCGCACGATGGTCGCGGCCCGTCGCACGGACCGCATCCTGACCGGCCACTCCACCGTCATGGACGTCTACGACCCCGGCCGCATGGTCGGCCTGGTCCTGGATGAGTGGGGCACCTGGTGGGACGTCGAGCCCGGCACCAACCCCGGGTTCCTGTTCCAGCAGAACTCGCTGCGCGACGCGCTCGTCGCCTCCACTCACTTCGACATCTTCCACAAGCACGCCGCACGCCTGTACATGGCCAACATCGCCCAGACCGTCAACGTCCTGCAGGCGATGCTCCTCACCGACGGCGAAGCGCTGGTCCTGACCCCGACGTACCACGTCTTCGAGATGAACAAGGGCCACCAGGACGCCACCTCGCTCGCCGTCCACCTGGGCGGTGACGACACCCGCCGCACGGTCGGGGACACGGAGCTGGAGACCCTGTCCGCCTCCGCGAGTGTCAAGGACGGCCACGTCCTGATCTCGCTGTCCAACCTCGACGCCGAAGAGCCCGTCGAGCTGACTCTCGACCTCCGCGGCCGCGCCATAGGCGGGCCGACCGCCCGCATCCTGACCGCCGACCGCCTTCAGGACCACAACACTCCTGGCACACCGGCGGCGGTCAGTCCGCGCCCCTTCGACGATCTGAAGGCGACCGAGCAGGGGCTCACCCTGACATTGCCGCCCCACTCGTTCGTCACCGTCCGGGCGCCGCTGGGCTGACCTGCCCGGCGCCGTGTTCCCCGTGGGGCCCGGGCCGGCCGCGCACCGCTGCCCGCCGTCGGCTCCGGGGCCTCAAGAGACCCGTTCCCAGCCGTACTTCATCCTGACAAGGAGCCGCACATGAGCACCGACCTGACCCGTCGCAGAACCCTCCAGGCCGCCGGAGCCGCCGCCCTCGCCGCCGGCCTGTCCTCCCTGACCGCCACGGCGGCCCACGCCGACGGCACGGCGGGCGACAACACCGCTCCCGGGCCGAAGCTGGTCACCTACCCGATACCGTCCGGCGTGGCCACCCAGGCAAGCTTCAAGGTGCGGGTGCGCACCGCTCCCGACGGAGAGTGGCAGACACTCTCCTGCTACGCGCCGGGCACGAAGGAGATCAACCCCACCACGGGCTCCGGCAAGGTCTGGGGTTCGTCGATGGTGTACTTCGACTTCCAGGGCTCCGTCGAGGTGGAGGTCACCTACCTCAAGGGCGGCACCACCAAGGCCCGGGTGCGACCGGACGCGCTCGGCATCAAGCCCGAACTCGGCGGTGACACCCTGGTGTTCACGCTCGACGAGCCGAAGGACGTCGTCGTCCAGATCAACGACGAGATCTTCGACTGCCTGCACGTCATCACCAACCGCGTCGAACACCACGCGCCGGCCGCGGACGACCCGGACGTCATCTACTACGGCCCCGGTCTGCACACGATCCCCGGCGACATCCTCTACGTCCCCAGCGGCAAGACCGTCTACCTGGCGGGTGGCGCCGTCCTCATCGGGCAGATCAACTTCAAGGAAGCCGAGAAGTCATGCCTCCGGGGCCACGGTGTGCTGGTGCCGCGAGGCAATGTCGGCGGCGTCCAGCTGACGCAGAGCAAGAACATCCGCGTCGAGGACGTCATCCTGCTCGGCAACGGCCTGGGCTGCTGGGAGGCCGACGGCGGCCTGGTCAAGAAGGTCCGCGTCTTCACGTGGGGACAGTGGGGCGACGGCCTCCCCCTCTACAGCTCCAAGAACATCACCTACGACGGCTGCTTCGTGCGCAGCTCCGACGACAGCCACTCCATCTACGCCCACCGCGGCGAGTGGTACGGCGACACCCGCAACATCACCATCAAGAACGCCACCCTGTGGGCGGACGTAGCGCACCCGGTCAACGTCGGCACGCACGGCGACAGTGACAACCCGGAGGTGATCGAGAACCTCGTCATCAAGAACGTCGACATCCTCGACCACCGCGAGCCCCAGATGAACTACCAGGGCTGCATCGCCCTCAACGCCGGCGACTCCAACCTGATCAAGAACATCCGCATCGAGGACGTCCGGGTCGAGGACTTCCGCTGGGGCCAGCTTCTCAACTTCAGGGTCATGTTCAACAAGACGTACAACACCTCGGCCGGCCGCGGCATCGAGGACGTCTACATCAAGAACCTCACCTACACAGGCTCCCGCGCCGAGCCGTCGCTGTTCCTCGGCTACGACGCCGACCACGCCATCAAGAACGTCACCTTCGAGAACCTCGTGGTCAACGGCACGGTCATCGCCGACACGATGCGCAAGCCGCGCTGGTACTACACCACCGACGCCGTGCAGTGGTACGCCAACGAGCACGTGACCAACATGAAGTTCCTGACCACCGCCGAGGCCGAGGCGGCCGCCGCGTCATGAGCCTCCCCGCCACGAGCCGCCGGGGTTTCCTCGGCGGCACGGCGGCCCTGCTGCTGGCGGCGGGCGCGAGCGGACTGCTCGTGCCCACCGCCGCCCGGGCGGCCGACCAGAACAACACCGGCAGCAGAGCCTTCGCTCACCCGGGGCTGCTCCACACCGCCGACGACCTCGCCCGCATGAAGGCCGCGGTGGCTGCCAAGGAGTCGCCGGTCTACGACGGCTACCTCGCCTTCGCCGCCCACGCCCGCTCGAAGTCCACGTACCCGATCCAGAACACCGGGCAGATCACCTCCTGGGGCCGCGGTCCCGCGAACTTCCAGAACCAGGCTCCCGCCGACGCGGCCGCCGCCTACCAGAACGCGCTGATGTGGTGTGTCACCGGCGAGCGCGCCCATGCGGACAAGGCCCGCGACATCCTCAACGCCTGGTCGGCCTCCCTCACCATGATCACCGGTGCGGACGGCCCGCTCGGCGCAGGCCTTCAGGTCTTCAAGTTCGTGAACGCGGCCGAACTGCTCCGCCACAGCGGCTACGACGGATGGGCGGACGCGGACATCGCGCGCTGCGAAGAGTCCTTCCTGGACGTCTGGTATCCGGCGATCTCCGGCTACATGCTCTACGCCAACGGCAACTGGGACCTGACGGCGATTCAGTCCATCCTGGCCATCGGCGTGTTCTGCGAGGAGCGCACCCTCTTCGAGGACGCCCTGCGCTTCGCCGCGGCCGGCGCCGGCAACGGCAGTGTCCGGTGCCGGGTCGTCACCGACGCCGGCCAGGGTCAGGAGAGCGGCCGCGACCAGGCCCACGAGCAGCTCGCCGTCGGCCTCATGGGCGACGCCGCGCAGGCCGCCTGGAACCAGGGCGTCGACCTGTGGGGCTTCGACGACAACCGCATCCTCGCCAACGCCGAGTACGCGGCGAAGTACAACCTCGGCGGCGACGTCTCCTTCACCCCCGACCTCGACCGCACCGGCAAGTACATCAAGACGACCGTCTCCGACAAGGTTCGCGGCACCCTGCCGCCGGTCTACGAGATGTACTACGCCCACTACGCCGGCGTCCGCGGCCTCGACACCCCGTACACCAAGGCGGCCGTCTTCCGCGGCACCGGCGGGACCCGCCTCGTCGAGGGCAGCAATGACGACCTGCCCAGCTGGGGGACGTTCGCGTACGCCGGGACGAAGGCGCCGGATCCGACCGTGCCGGCTGTCCCGGCGGGTGTCACGGCGGTGGGCGACGCGGACGGCACGTCGATCACCGTGGCCTGGCTGCCGTCCGTCAACGCGACGACGTACAGCGTCCGCCGGGCCGCCAGGCCCGAGGGGCCGTACGAGGAGATCGCGTCGGCGGTCGACGGTACGTCGCATACAGATGCCGGCGTGCGGTCCGGGCGTACCTACTACTACACCGTCACCGCCACCAACTCCCTGGGCACCAGCGCCACATCGAGCCTGGCCGCCACCACCGCCGGTCTCCCCGACCCCTGGGGCACCCGGGACGTCGGCGACGTGAAGATCCCGGGCTCCGCCGCCTTCGACGGCGAGCGGTTCGTGCTGGAGGCGAGCGGCACCGCCGACACTCACCGCATCGTCCACCTCCCGCTGCGCGGCGACGGCACGGTCACCGCCCGGATCGTGTGGCCGCTCAGCTCCCAGTACGCCAAGATCGGCGTCACCGTCCGGGCCGGCCTCGACACGGACGCAGCCCATGCCTCGATGCTGATCCAAGGGCTGCCGCTGCACACCTGGAGTGGCGTGTGGACCGTACGCCCCTCGGCCGACGCGGACATCTCCGCCACCGGCAGCACCCCCGTGCCGCCCTCCCAACAGGACGCGATCACGGTGAACGCGTCCTTCCCGATCACCGGCCTCGGCACCCTGCCGGAGTCGGCGACCCCGCTTGAGGCCCCGTACGTCGAGGGCGCGGGCGACGGCTACCGGCTGCGGGCGCCGTACTGGGTGCGGGTGACCCGGCAGGGCCGCTGGTGCACCGGGGCGATCTCGCCGGACGGCATCCGCTGGACCCAGGTCGGCTCCAGCGAGGTCGAGTTGGGCCACTCCGCGTACGCGGGCCTGGTCCTGAGCTCCTGTCTCGGTGTCGACCAGGACTACGCCGAGACCGGCACCGGTGCCTTCGACAACGTCACCGTGACCTCGGCGTCGGGTGAGGTGTGGTCTGTGCCCCGCCCCGCCGGTGCCGCCACCGGCCTCACGGCGACCGCCGGTGCGGACGCCGTGGAGCTGGCCTGGACCGACCCGGACCTCTCCGCCCGCTACAAGGTGCTGCGCGCCAGGGACGCCGACGGCCCCTACCACGTCATCGCGACCGGCATCGGCCCGGTCGGCTTCGGCACCCGCATCCGGTACCCGGACGCCACCGGCACGCCCGGGACGACGTACCACTACACCGTCACGAAGACGAACGCCGGCGGACGCGGCCCGCTCTCGGAGTCGGCGGCGGCCTGTATGCCCGCCCCCTCCACGCCTCAACTCGCCTCCGTGGCAGCGGCGTTCGCCAACAAGGGCGTTCCGTTCCGGCACCTCCTACGTGCCTCGCACGAGCCCGTACGGTTCACCGCGGACGGCCTCCCCGACGGTCTGCGCATCGACAAGCGCACGGGTCTGATCTCCGGAACGCCCACCGAGTCGGGGGAGTTCACGGTCAGGACCACCGCGGGCAACGCCTCCGGCGAAGGCACCGGCACGCTCACCGTCACCGTCGGCACACCCCCGCCGACCCCCTGGACGTACGGCGACCTCGGTGACCCCGTGCTCGACGAGCGCGCCTTCGGGACGCTGGGCGTGGTCGCGATCCGCACCCCGGGCAGCACGTCGTACGTCGACGGCACCTTCACCGTGCGCGGTGCGGGCGTCGACCTGACCGCCAACAACCAAGGGATGACAGGCCAGTTCGTCCGGCGACCCGTCACCGGCGACTGCGAGATCACCGCCCGGCTCGGCTCCCGCACGGGCGCGAGTGCCGACCAGGTGGGACTGCTGATGGCCAAGTCGCTGTCGCCGTTCGACCAGGCCGCCGGGGCGATCGTCACCGGCGGGACGACCGCGCAGCTGATGCTGCGCACGACCGTCGCCGGACGGTCGAACTTCACCGGGAACGGGACAGCCACCCTCCCCGCCCTGCTGCGGCTGAAGCGCGTCGGGACCGCCTTCACCGCAGCCCTGTCCACCGATGACGGCGCCACCTGGACCACCCTCGCCACCGGCGAGATCCCCGGGTTCGGTGACGCCCCCTACTACGTGGGCCTCGTGGTCTGCTCCCGTAACCAACTGGCCCGCTGCACCACCGCGTTCAACGAGGTGAGCATCACCACCGACTGATCCCCCACGGATTGGAGTGCACAACAATGAGCCGCACTTCCCCCCACCAGCACCAACCCACAGGTGAGCTGAGCCGTCGCGGTCTGCTCAAGACCGCCGGCGGTCTCACCGCGGCCGTCGCTCTGGGCGCCGTGTCCGTCGCCACCACGGCGGACGCGGCGCCCGCGACCTGGACGCACCCCGGCGCCCTGCACCACCCCGGCGAGATCAACCGCGCCAAGGTCAAAGTGGCCGCCCGCATCAATCCCTGGTACGCCGACTGGCAGGTGCTGACCGCCAACCCCCACTCCGCCTCCACCTGGGTGGCCAACCCTCAGGAGATCGTCTACCGCGGCGGCAGCTACCAGAACTACGCGATCCTCTACAACGACATCGCCGCCGCCTACCAGAACGCCCTGCGCTGGCTGATCAGCGGCGACACCGCCCACGCCGACTGCGCGGCCGCCATCTGCAACGCCTGGTCCAGCACCCTGTCCGGAATCTCGGGCAGCACCGACGCGCTCCTCGCCGCCGGCATCTACGGCTGGCAGTTCGCCAACGTCGGCGAACTGCTCCGCGACTACGACGCCTTCGACCTGGCCGCGTTCCAGGAGATGATGCTCGGCGTCTTCTACCCGCTCAACCACGGCTTCCTGCGCGACCACAACTTCGTCTGCGACAGCCACTACTGGGCCAACTGGGACCTGTGCAACATGGCCTCCCTCATGGCCATCGGCATCCTCTGCGAGGACGGCGGCATCTTCGACGAGGCCGTCACCTACTTCAAGAGCGGCGTGGGCAACGGGGCCATCGGCCACGCGGTCCCGTTCCTCTACACCGACGAGGACGGCTACGCGCTCGGTCAGTGGCAGGAGTCCGGCCGCGACCAGGGCCACAGCCTGATGGGTATCGGCCAGATGGGCGCGCTGTGCGAGATGGCCTGGAACCAGGGCGTCGACCTGTACGGCTACGACAACAACCGGTTCTTCAAGGGCGCCCAGTACGTCGCCAAGTACAACCTCGGCCTGAACGTCCCCTATACCACCTACACCTGGGGCAGCGGTAGCGCCTGCACGTACAACGAGCAGACCGCGATCGCCTCCTCCGGCCGGGGCGGCATCCGCCCGATCTGGGCGATGCTCCACGCCCACTACAACCGCATCAAGGGCTACGACGACAAGTACATCGCGGCCATGAGCGACCTCGTCGGCATCGAAGGAGGCGGCGGGGACTACGGCACCACCAGCGGCGCCTACGACCAGCTCGGCTTCGGCCAGCTGATGTACGCCAAGTAATCCCAGGCGGCCCCGCGCTCCCCCGCGGGGCCGCCCGTCACACCGTTCACGCAACGCCGCACCCAAGCAGGAGAATCTCCGTGCCTGACGCCAACCCCCCTGTCGAGACGGTCATCGAGGTGGACACCCGGCACCCGGGCACCGCCATCTCGCCCGACCTGTTCGGGGCGTTCTTCGAGGACATCAACTATGCAGCGGACGGCGGTCTTTACGCCGAACTTGTGCAGAACAGGTCCTTCGAGCACGGGCCCGCCGACCACCCGGACTGGCACGCCCTCACTGCGTGGGAGCTGCTGGAGCGGGACGGCGCGGCCGGATGGCTCACGGTCTCCACCGACGACCCGCTGCACCCGGCCAACCCGCACTACGTGGTCCTGCACACAGCCGCCACCGGTACGGCGGGCCTCGGGGCGGGCCTGCGTAACGAGGGCTTCGACGGCATCCCCGTCCGGGCGGGCGAGACCTACGACGTGAGCGCCTTCGCCCGCCTGGCCCACGGCACCGTGGTCCGGCTCGTGGCGCGGATCGAGAGCCGGGACGGCAGCCGGGTTCACGGCCGGGTGGAGCTGGGACCCGTGGACGGATCCTGGCAGCGGCACGCGGCGGTCATCACCTGCGAGGCCACCGACCCGGACGCCCGGTTCACTCTCACCGCGACCGGGACCGGGACCGTCCACCTGGACCTGGTCTCGCTCTTCCCACAGGCCACCTTCCTCAACCGGCCGGGCGGCCTGCGTGCCGACCTGGCGCAGGCCATTGCCGACCTGAAGCCCAAGTTCCTGCGCTTCCCGGGCGGTTGTCTCGCCCACGGGCAGGGCCTCGGCAACATGTACCGCTGGTCCGAGACCGTCGGCCCGCTGCACGAGCGGCGGCAGCAGTTCAACATCTGGCACTACCACCAGTCGATGGGCCTCGGCTACTACGAGTACTTCCAGTTCTGCGAGGACATCGGCGCCAAGCCGCTGCCCGTCGTCCCCGCCGGGGTCTGCTGCCAGAACAGTGACGTGACCGGCCAGGCCGGCCTTCCCGACGAGGAGATGGACGCCTACGTCGCCGAGGTGCTGGCCCTGGTGGAGTGGGCCAACGGCCCCGCCGACTCGCCCTGGGGAGCTGTGCGCGCCGCCGCCGGACATCCCGAACCGTTCGGCCTCGAATACCTCGGCGTCGGCAACGAGGACGCCGTCACCGACACCTTCCGCGACCGCTTCTCCCGCATCCACGACGCCCTGCGCGAGCACCACCCCGAGATCACGGTCATCGGCACCCTAGGCCCGTCCACCTTCGGGGAGGACTGGGAGAAGGGCTGGGCGTTCGCCCGCGAGCGAAACCTTCCCGTCGTCGACGAGCACTCCTACAAATCGCCCCGCTGGCTCCTGGAGAACACCCGCCGCTTCGACACCATGGACCGCGAGGGCCCCCACCTCTACATCGGCGAGTACGGCAGCTGGCGCAACAACGGCCGCAGCGCCATCGCCGAAGCGGCCTACATGATCGCCATGGAACGCAACGGAGACGTCGTACGCCTGGCCTCCTACGCCCCCCTGCTCGCCAAGCGTGACCACACCCAGTGGCTGCCCGACCTGATCTACTTCGACAACACGAACGTCTGGCCCACCCTCAACTACCACGTACAGCGGATGCACTCAGTGAACTCGGGCGACACCGCCCTGCCCGTCACGGTCACCGGAGCACCCCAGCAGCCGTTCGCTCCGCAGAGCCCGCGGCACACGGTCCACATCGGAACCGGCGCCGACACCCGCGCGGAGTTCACGGACGTGTCCATCGGCCCGCTGAGCGGTGAGCCCGAGCCGGCCCCGGACTTCGGCGACTGGCAGGCCGAGTCCGGCACATGGGAGCCGTACGGCGAGGGCGGTGTCCGGCAGACCGCGACCGGAACGGACGCCAGGCTGCTGTTGCCGGACGCGGTGGACGGACCGTCGTACGTCCTCTCCGTACGGGCCCGGAAGACGGACGGTGCCGAGGGCTTCGTCCTGGGCTTCGCCGGCACGTCACCCGGGAACTGGTGCCACTGGACGCTCGGCGGCTGGGGGAACCGTTCGACGTGGCTCCAGCGCGTGGACGACGGCGTACCGGACGAACTCAGTGAGCGCCGGGCCGAGCCGGTCGAGAGCGGCCGCTGGTACGACCTGCGGGTCGAGGTCGACGGCCGGCGCATCCGGTGCTACCGCGACGGCGAACTCGTCCACGATGTCGAGGACGTCCGGCCGGAGCCCGAGGTCTTCGCCGTCTCGGCGGTCCGCGACAGCGCCACCGGCGAGGTGATCGTCAAGATCGCGAACACCACGCCGGAAGCCGCCACGGTCCGCGTCCGACTGTCCGGCGCCGAGGGCGACACCGGCTACGCGCGCACCACCCTCACCGTCTCCCCGGACGCCGACAGCCGTTTCGGCCCTGTCCCGGCCACCCCGGTCCACGACCGGCTGACCGGGCCGGACTGCGCCGTCCCGCCGTACTCCTTCACCGTTCTGCGCACGGACGCGCGGCTTAGCATGCCAGTGGGGTCCCAGACCGCAGACCGGGGGCGAACGTGGTAACGATGCAGGACGTGGCGAAGGCGGCCGGAGTCTCACCGATGACCGTATCCAACGTCATCAACGATCATCCGAACGTGCGCCCGTCGACGCGGGCGAAGGTCCTGGAGGCGATGACCCGGCTCGACTACCGGGTCAATGTCGCCGCCCGCAATCTGCGCAAGGGCCGCACCGGGGTCATCGGTCTCGCCGTCCCCGAGGTCAACAGTGCCTACTACGGACGGCTGGCCGCCGGCATCATCGCCGCCGCCGAGCGCCGGGGCCTGCGGGTGAGCATCGAGCAGACCGCCTCCCGGGAGAACGAGCTGGACGCGCTGTCCCTGTCGCGCAACCACCAGTACGACGGGCTCATCCTCAGCGCCGCCGGCATGAGCCAGGCCGACGCCGAGCAGCTCAAGGTGGAGCACCCGGTGGTCGTCCTCGGCGACCGGATCTTCGGCGGTCCCGTGGACCACGTCGCCATGCCCAACCTCGACGCTTCCCGGGCGGCCACCGGGCACCTGGTCGAGCGGGGCTGCCGGCGCATCGCGATCCTGTGCGGGGCCGTGGAAGAGGTCAACCCCTCCAGCCTCCGCCTCACCGGTTACCGGCAGGCACTCGAGGATGCCGACCTGCCCGCGGACCCCGGCCTGATCCAGCAGGTGGGCAGGCTCGATATGCGCGAAGGTGCGCGGCGCGCCCGGGAGATGATGCAGAGCGGGCTCGACTTCGACGGAGTGTTCTGCGTGACCGACTCCCTGGCCATGGGCGTGATACGAGGGCTGGCCGATGCCGGGATCCGGGTGCCCGACCAGGTCAAGGTGATCGGCTTCGACAACGTCTCGGACAGCGAGTTCTTCATCCCCTCCCTCTCCACCATCGATCCTGATCACGACGGCATGGCCGAGCGCGCGGTCGACCTCCTCGTCCGGCGCATCGACCAGACCGGGCCCTCGACGCGGCACCGGGACTTCGTCGGCGACTTCTCGCTGGTGATCCGGGAGTCGACGGGAGGCTGAACCCGCCGCGCCGCATGAGCACGAACAAAGGAGACCCCTGTGAACCCCGTGGCCGAGGCGCCACTCTTTCGCGACCCGATACACGACGGCGCCGCCGACCCCGTGGCCATCTGGAACCGCCAGGCCGGCGAATGGTGGCTCGTCTACACCAACCGCCGCACCACGGCCCCCGGCCGCGGCGTCTCCTGGGTGTACGGCACCGACCTGGGCGTGGCCGCGTCGGCGGACGGCGGTCGCACCTGGACCTACCGGGGCACCCTCCCCGGCCTGGAGACCGAATGGGGCCGCAACACCTTCTGGGCACCGGAGATCATCTGGCACAACGGCCTCTACCACATGTACGTCAGCTACATCCGCGGCATCCGCGACGACTGGAACGGCGCCGCCCACATCCGCCACTACACCAGCCCCGACCTGCTGGACTGGACCCACCACGGCGCCCTGGACCTCGGCTCCGACGGGGTCATCGACGCCTGCGTGTTCCCGCTGCCGGGCGGCGGCTGGCGCATGTGGTTCAAGGACGGCCGCCGCGGCTCGCTCACCTACGCCGCCGACAGCCCGGACCTGTACGAATGGCGCCCCACCGGCCTCGCCGTCGGCCATCGCCCGCACGAGGGCCCCAACGTCTTCGAACTCGGCGGCCACTACTGGATGCTCGTCGACGAATGGCGCGGCCAGGGCGTACTGCGCTCCGACGACCTCACCACCTGGGAACACCAGGGCCTGATCCTCGACAAGCCCGGCAGCTGCCCCGACGACGGCACCATCGGCCTCCACGCCGACGTCGTCGTCCAGGGCGAGACGGCCTACGTCTTCTACTTCACCCACCCGGGCCGGGTGGGTGACACCGCGCAGGACGACACCTACGCCACTCGCCGCTCCTCACTCCAGGTCGCCGCCGCACGGGTCGTCGACGGCAGGCTCCACTGCGACCGCGACGAACCCGTATCACTCGATCTGTCCCCCGTGCCCTAGACCGGGCGACAGCCCCGAAGAGGGGACCGGCCTCAGGGGCCGACGGCACCGGGGGCCTCTGCGCCGTCCCGGGTAGGTGTCCGTCCGCCGCAGTCCTGTCCGGCCGTCGGCTCCCCGGTTGGCGGGAGGCGTACGTGACGGTCTTGGTGCCTAATGTCTCCGCCGGGCCGACATCGAAGAAGGCCGATGGTGTTGGGTAGTAGTAGCCGCAGCCCGGCTGGCCGCCATCGGTACAGATGTCGGCCAGCAGGCATTGCTTGGATGTGGTCGGCGACGGCCTCCATGCCGTCGGCCACAGGATCCCGTCCGGTAGCTGGCCGCGGCCATGCCGGAGGAGAGCAGGGTGTCCGTCTGCTGCTTGACGGCGTCGAAGTCGATATTGCCGGCGGAGTTGTTCCAGGAGGCCGAGCCCGTCGGTGGCGGGGTGGCCCCGGCCAAGGTCGCGTCGGCGGCGAATCCCGACGTGCCGTCGTTCACGTCCACCTGGAGCGCGTACTTGTAGTGCCGTAGGTACCGGTTCGGGTAGTTGACCGACCGGAAGGAGACCCGGAGCTGTCGGCGAGCCCGGGGACCGTGCGCGGCCGACCCCACGGAGACACCCTGCCGTATTCACGGCACGGTTCGAGCCGGAGGACCGTGACCTGTTCTTCGGCCGGGATCGACTGGTGGAAGCGCTCCCTGCTGTGGGCCGGGCTGATCCCCTCCCTTCGGCTGATGATCGGGAAGCGGTGCCGACCGGCCGTGCTGCGCGTGCTGACGCCGGGCACGCGGCCGGATTCCCGACAGACCGAGCAACTGGAGACGCAGCACATATGGTGCGGCGCCAGATCTGCTCGTCGTCGCCAATGAGTTCCCCGCGGATCTGGCCCGCTCCGGCGCGCGGACGCAGGCGCCCACGAACCACCACTCCGCCATCGGCGCTCGACAACGCTGATGGGCTGGACGAACTGACCTGGCGTGCACCTTCCCGGGCGTGTAGCTCATTGAGGTGTCGAGGAGCGGTTGAATCCTGCGACGAGCGACGCCGTCGCACAGTACGGCTCACCGCCTCGCTCGCTGCTACGAGTGCCGGGTTACCGTCATCGGTGCCTTCATCGTCCTGGCCGACACCGTCATCACCGTGCGCGGCATGATCCGTCAGGCATGGACGACTTACCGCCGGGACGAACGCCCGAACCGCCGTCCATGAGCACACACCTACCTGCGCGACCTCCAAGGGTCACACGAGCCTGCGCACGTGATTGCCTTCGTGGAATGCGCGCCAGGCCCCACACGGCAATCTCTTCACCATCGCTCGTCTATGCGTGTCCTGCACCATTCGCGAATCCGGCCAGCACGAGCGCGATCGCGGCGTCCACCTCGGCTGTGAACGTCCGGTGCGGCGCAGTCTCTTGAGACAGCCGTCGCATGAGTGCGCCCTGGAAGACGTCGTAGAGCACGTCTACGGTCAGGGCGGGATCGGCGGAGGGCGTCGGTCCGTTGCCCGGTCGTTCCCGTAGGCAGTCACGCAGCCAGTCGCGCAGTTCCGCGGAGAGCCGTGAGCGGTGGGGCGGTACGCCGTGTCCGCGCAGCAGTCCGGTTGTCATCTGCCGGGTCTCGTCCCAGTTCAGCTCCGCCGTCAGGGCCAGCTCGTGGAAATATGCCCGCACCCGGTCTGCGGCAGAGGTGATGTGGTCGACGTCGCGGACCAGGGCGAACACTGACTCCCCGCCTCGTACAGCCCACTCCGTGGCGATGTCCGACTTCGCAGGGAAGTGATTGAACGCGGTCCGCCGTGCCACCCCGGCTTCCGCCGCGATCTCGTCCATCGTGGCGGCGTCGTAGCCGCGCGACGTGAACACCTTGATCGCTGCCGCATAGACGCGCTCCCGGTTGGCCCGGGCATTGCGCGTCCTCCCGTCCTGCTTCTCGCCCTCCGTCTGCCTCATGTGGACATTGTTGCACTCTTGTGCAAACATCAAGCTTGTTGCACCGGGGTGCAATTTAATTTACGGAAGGACGCATCATGGACAAGACCAACGGCTGGGTGGACATCCACGCGCATTTCACCCCACCGACCACGGCAGAGGAGCGTGAGGCCCAGTGGCGTCAGCTGCGGGACGCGCACCTCCTGGCACCCGAGCCCTACCACTGGCAACCCGAGGCGATGCTCGCCACTATGGATCGCCTGGGCATCGCCATGCAGATGCTCAGCCCGGTGCCCGTCGATTCCCCGCTGCCGCAACTGCGCGCCTGGAACGACTACGGCGCCCAGCTCGTCGCCGACCACCCCGGCCGCTTCGGCCTGCTCGCCGCGCTGCCCACCGACGACCCGGACGCGGCGCTGGCCGAGATCGCGCGCGGCGACACGGAAACCCACCCTGACGGCTACCTGCTGACCACCCGCCGGTCAGGTGTCCGGCTCGGGGACCCGCGTCTGGCGCCGGTGTGGGAGGAGCTCGACCGGCGCTCGGCCGCGCTGTTCATCCATCCGAGCGCCGTACCGCCCCCGTTCCGGCAGACCGCTGTCCTGGTCGAATTGCCGTTCGAGACCACCCGGACCGTCGTGGACCTCCTCTACACAGGGTTCTTCCGCCGGTACCCCCGTCTCACCGTCGTCCTCGCCCACTGCGGCGGCGCCCTGCCCGCGCTCTCCGGCCGCCTCGGGCTGCTCGGGGCGGAGGACTATGTATTCAACCCACTGGGCCTGACCGCCGACGACATCCGCACCGACCTGGCGAAGCTCTACCTCGACACCGCCGCGGCCGGCACAGACGCCAACCTCGCCGCGGCCGTCACGATGGTGCCCCCCGACCACATCGTCTACGGCGCCGACGCCGGAGTCCCCTGCTCGAACGAGAACAACATGAAACGCAACATCGACGCGCTCCAGAACTCCCACGTCCTCACACCGCAAGAAGTCGACGCACTCGGCCACCGCGCCTTCGACCTCTTCCCCGCAGCCGCACAACGCCACCGCGACGCCGTCGCAGCAGCAGCAGCCTGAGAGGCCGACGACACGGTCGTAGGACTCCAGCGCGATCTCCCGGCGCCCGCCATGTTCCCGGACTGCGCTGTAAGGAGGTCGCCCTGCCGGTCGGGGTCAGCCCCGGACGAGCACCGGGACTTCGTACGCGGCGCGGGGTGCCCGACGGGCGCTGTACCCGAGGGGAACCCTTGGCCTGCGCCACGGGCCGGCCACCGCTGTGCAGGCCGAGTCAGCACCATGGCGGCGGGTGTCAGGGCCGTGGACTCCCACTTCCCCCGGCTCCGGCCGGCACCGGCTCGGTGCTGGGTATCCGGGGCGAGGGGAAGCGCGCCGCAGAGCGTGGCCCGGGCCCCCGCGCCACGTGCCGGATGCGCAGCCGGCTTTCGGAAGGTGCTCCGCTCCGCCGGCGAAGCGGAGCACCTTCGGCAGCAGTCCTCTGCGTCGAAGACCAGAGGGCATGCGAACTCCTCGACGAGGACCACCACATCGACGAACCACATCGACGAACGAGTGTGGTCGATCTTCTGCACCACGATGACCGGTGAGGGCGCCGGCCCACCCCCACCGTCACGCACTCGACTGCCATGGCGGTTCCCTCGCGTGCTGCCCCGGGCGAACGGCCGTCAGAGCAGGTTGAGGTGGCGCAGATCGGTCACGTACTTGGCGATCAGGTCGGTGGACAGGTGCGGAATGCCCCCGCCGTCGAGCCCGGCTTCCTGGACTGCCTTCTCGAACCGGTGGGCCGGGACGAGCGAGCCGTTGACGGGTTCGTCCGGTCGTCGGAAGGCATGCAGCAACGGCAGTGCGGAGTACCGGCGTTGTGTCTCCGGCAGGGCCCGCAGGGCGGTTTCGAAGCGGGTGAGCCAGGTGCCGTGGTCGTCGATGCGGTGGATCGTGTGGCCGGCGTCGGTGAGCCAGTCGACGAAGGTGTCGAGCGAGATGCCGTCGTCGTGGGGGTTGACGACGTTGTACGTCCGGTAGCCGTCGGTGTTGTCCGTACCGAGGGTGTTGACGGCCCGGGCGACGAAGTCGACGGGCAGGCCGTCGTAGTGGGCACGCCGGGGGTTGCCGTCATCGTCGGTGCGGTAGAAGGAGGTCGGTGCGATGCCGGTGGTGACGAGGCTGAACAGCAGGCGGGTGAACATGTCGGGCACGTTCAGCTGACCGGTGTGGCGGCGGTGGGCGAGGATCATGTCCGAGCGCAGGACAGTCACCGGCAGGCCGCACGCGTCGTGGGCTTCCCGGAGCAGTACCTCGCCGGCCCACTTGCTGGTCGCGTAGCCGCCCGCGTAGGCGTCCGAGAGTTCGCGTACGGGGCTCACCTCCCGGATGTCGGCATCCTCGTCGAGCCGCGAGGGGTCCAACGCGGTGGCCACGCCGACGGTGGACAGGTACGTGAAGGGCTTGGTCCTGCCGGTGAGTGCCAGCCGGATCAGCTCGGTGGTGCCGGCGACATTGGGGCCGAAGAGCTGGTCGTAGGGCAGGACGTGGTTGACCAGTGCGGCCGGATGGAAGATCAGGTCGATGTCCTCGGTCAGGCTCTTCCACATGTCCTGATCCAGGCCGAGCCGACCCTGGCCGACGTCGCCGGCGAACACGTCGAGACGGCGGGCGGCCAGGTCCCGGTAGCGGTGCAGCAGTTCCTCGTCGCCGCTGTCGAAGGCGGCGTCGAGGCGGCGCCGGGCATCGGCGTTGTCACGGCCCCGCACGATGCAGACCAGCCTGCCTCCCGTGGTGGCCAGGCGTTCCAGCCAGTCGAGGCACATGAACCGGCCGAGATAGCCGTTGGCCCCGGTCAGCAGCACCGTCCGCGGAGCCGACTGCTCCGGCGGACGGCCGCGCCGGAGAGCCGCTGCCAGGGTTTCGGAATCGATGAACTTCTCCAGCGTGAGGTCTGCGGCGCGCGCCGCGGAACTGCCGGGTCCGTGCACGGTGGCGAACGACGGCCGCCGTGTGCCGGATACGCGTGCCGCCTCGATGTGATCGGCGATCCCCTTGAGGTTGTTCGCCGGGCTGAGCAGTACGCCGACCGGGACCTCGACCTCGAAGATGTCGTGCAGCAGCCGGGAGAACGAGAGCGCCGACAGCGAGTCGATGCCCAGGTCCGTGAAGCGCGCAGTAGGGCTCAGGTCCGCAGCCGGAGACCCCAACAGCGCACTGGCCGCGCGCCGGATCGCCTCGAACACCGGCTGGCCGGGCCCGGCCTCGCGCAGGTCACGCAGGACCTCCTGCCGTCCGCCCGCCAACTGCTCGTACAGGGCTTCGAGACCGTCGCCGTAGCGGTTCCTGAGCTGCGGGCGCAGGTTCTTGCGGACCTCCGACAGCAGGCCGTTCTCCACGCTGAACGGCTCGGGCTCGACCAGGAAGTCGCGAGGGATCTCGTACGTCTCCAACTCGGCCTGCCGCGCCATCAGTTGCAGTGACTCGGCCAGCGTTCGCCTGAGGTCGTCATGGCTGGTGGCCTGCCGCACCGCCTCGTCGGTGGGCACGATCACGGCGAGCAGGTAGGCGCGTTCGCTGTTGCCGTAGACGTAGATCTGCCGGATGAGCGGGCTGGTGACGAAGACGCTCTCCAGCCGGGAGACCGTGACGAACTCGCCCTGGGCCAGCTTCAGGACGTTGTTGCGGCGGTCGACGTACACGAGCTGGTCCGGCCCCGTCTCGGCCATGATGTCGCCGGACCGGTAGAAGCCGTCCTCGTCGAAGACCGCTGCCGTGGCCTCGGGCCGCTTGTAGTAACCGGGAGTGACACACTCGGTCTTGAGCAGCAGCTCCCCTCGAGGGTACGGAACATCCGTGGTGAAGTAGCCGAGCTCGGGCACGTCGACCAGCTTGTACTCGATGACCGGAGGCCTCTGCACCCGAGAGTCGAGCAGGACGGGGCCGGCCTCGGTCGACCCGTAACCGTTGTGCAGGGGCACCTCCAGGCATGACTCCACGAACCGCTTCAGCTCCGGCGAGATCGGTGCAGTGCCGCACGTCACCTGCCGCACTCGGCCGCCGAGGCGTCGCTCGCGCAGATCCGCCCGCACCGCGGTCTCCAGAGCATCGGTGTCGGTGAACTCCGGGGCCCGCCTGGCCGATTCGGTCCGGTACTCCTCGTGGAGCATGTCGCAGACGCGCGGTACCAGCAGCAGTTGGGTCGGCCGGGTGAGGCTCATGTCCTCGAACAGGGTCGACATGTCACTCTTCGCGGTGAAGCAGGCGGTGCCGCCGTGCCCCAGAGTGCCGTAGAGGGAGGCGCGCGCTGCCATATGGCTCAGCGGCATGTAGTTGATGGTGGTGGGGGAGAGCGCGTCCTGCGCCGGGAGCCAGCCCGTCCATAGGCGCGTGAGCATCCGCTCCGTGTAGATGGCGCCCTTCGGCGTCCCCGTACTGCCGGAGGTGTAGATGAGCAGCCGCGTCGGGTCGTCGTCGCTCGCCGCGGGCCGGTACACCGGAGGGCACCCAAGTGTGCGGCCTCGCTCTGTGACGGCGGTGAGGGCGTCGATGCAGGACAGGCCGGCGTCCGCGAGCCGTCGGCGCGCGGCCTCGAACTTCTCGCGCTCGTCGTCGATCTCCGGGTGGTGGTCGAACACGACCAGCCGCGGCTTCGACGCGCTGGCCAGCACCAACTCGACCGCACTGTCCAGGACTTCGACACTGGCCGCCAGGACGCGCGGCCCGGTCTCCTTGATGACGGGCCTCAGACGCGAGACCGGGGCGCCCGACTGCAACGGCACGGCCACCGCCCCCAGGCGGAGGCAGGCCAGGTCGAGCACCGTGTGGTCGACGCTGGTGAAACCGTAGGTGGCGACGAAGTCCCCAGGCTTGACAGGGCGTTGGTCGTCGAGTGTCCACTCGGCCGCGACCGCACCCGCCCGCTCCCAGAGTTCGGCGTACGTGATCGTCGTGAAACGCGGCAGCAGCCGCAGCGCAGTGCGACCGGACACCGGGTCGGTCACGGCTTCCCTGGCCCGCTCGCCCAGGGCGGGGCGTTCGGCGTACGCCTCCATGAGCGCGGCGATGCTGTGCGCCAAGCCGTCCGTGGGGTCCCGTACGGCGGCGTCCACCGACTCCAGCCGCCCGGCGCCGCGCGAGTGTTCGTCGCCGGTCGTCATGCCGGAGTGTGAGGGCTCGGGCGTCGTTGTGCCGCGGCCGTTCTCTTCAGGTGCCGAAGACACCATCTTCACCGACTTTCCATCAAATATTGCTTCTTGTGGTTCGGGGCGTGGTCGAGGACTCCGCCGTGGCCCCGCAGCCCGGCATACGGGCAGCGGCAACCGGCCGACATCACGGCCGCACCGCGCACAGGCACGCACCGCGGTCTGGATTGAGGGGGGCGGCGTGGACAGCCGTGCGGCTTTGGTGGGACGCGGGCCGTCGGCACCGTGCCGGAACCGGTCGGTGGCTCCTGGACGAGGGGCGCACCGGGAGCGTTGTGTGGCTGTGCGGGACGTGGGGTGGCCGGCCGTCGGCCGACTCCGGAGGCCAGGTCGTGCGGCCCGGCCGGATCAACTCCGGGAAGGACCGCTCCTCGTGAACGGGCGTCCGCCTGTCCGGCCTTCTCCGCCGACTCTGCGTCGGCCGTCGTCGGCGGCTCGTCTGACACCGTGCGCCCGCAGGTCGGTGCGGTGCACGGTCAGGTACTTCTTCCCATCGCCTGTGTCCGTGGGGGGAGTTGACACAGTGCCTCCTGGATCGGATCTCTCCGTGTGCAGACCAACCATCCTGATTTCGTTACGTGACTGTCAAGTAAAGCAATGGCAAGTTACGCTGAGCGGATGCACGAGATGGCCGAAAACGGCAGGGAGCGACCAGCGACGGTCAAGGGGCCCGGCAGGCCGCGTGACCCGTCGGTGGAGAAGGCGATCCTCCGGGCGACCATCCAGCGGTTCGCGTCGGACGGCTACTCCCGCATTACGATCGGCGACATCGCCTCCGACGCGGGTGTCACCAGGCCCACCGTCTACCGGCGCTGGGCGAACAAGCACGACCTCGTCGTGGACGCGCTGGACTTCAACTTCCAGGAGGAGCGCGAACGCGACCCGCTCGGCTCGCTGGAGGAACTGCCCCCCGTCGAGGCGCTGAAGCGAGCGCTGCGCTATGCCACCCCGTTCGGTTCCACGGGTCGGGGCATGTCTCTCATCGGGAACGTCCTGACCGAGGTGGCGCACAATCCTGGCCTGTTGGAACTGGTACGGCGCCACGCCGTCGCCCCTCGCGTGCAGCCCCTCGTCGACACACTGCACCACCTGCGCGAGGAAGGAGTCCTGCGCCCTGGGGTCGACCCGCAGGTCGTCGCCGACATGATGATCGGCAGTTTCTACTCGTCCTACATTCGCACCGGCGACCGGGACGCCCGCCTTCCGGACCGGGTCGTCGACACCCTCTGGCCTCTCATGGAGGGGACCGCGTGCCGGAATTCGCAGGTCGGAGCGGTTTGTGGCCAGCGGGAAACTCATACGAAAGGCTGACGCGCCGAAGTCCGCGCGTACGCCTTCGTCATGAACACGTTGTCGGCGCTGCCCATTGGGCCCATGTCGGCTCCGGGGATCAGCGGCGGCGCGATGATCGCGAGCGGCAGCAGGACACTGTCCGAGGTGAATCCCACGCGGATACCCAGCCACTGCCGGACGTCGTAGCCCGACCTGGCGGAGTCGCGGCGCGTTGGATGTGAGCTGGGCCCATGGTGTCGTTCCGCCTGGCCTTGCGAGCGGGTACAGGCGGGACAGGCCGGAATTTCAGGTCCTGGGTGCGCCCACCCGCGTTGTCAGGCGTGCTGTCGGCGCCGCGAACACCGGCATCCTCGATACTCGCCAAGAGCCTCCGGAAGAACGCGTGGAACTGGTAGATGGTGCAGGCGTTGGCGATGAAGGGCAGCGCCTGGATGTAGAGCGTGTTGCGCCGGCAGAGCTTGATCATGTGCTCGTCAATCGTCCTGGCGCGCTCATGTGTTTCCTGTGTGCCCCGGGGCGCGAGTCGTTCGGCCCCGGGGCAGGTGGGTCAGCGCTGGGTGTAGATGAAGCCAACCTTGTCGACCTCGTCGCCGGTCCGGCCGTGGAATCCGGCGATCTGCCAACCGGACGGCGCGGTGCGGGTCACGCAGTCGGAGGTTGTGGTGCCGCCGGCCAGGGTGTTGCCGAGGTTGGTCGTGAACTTGGCGTAGAAGATCCGCGTGTGGTCGTCCTTCTGGCCCTGGCACAGGTACGCCGTCGTCACGTACTCCCCGCTGCCGAGCGTCAGGGAGGACGCGGTGCCGCCGGTCCCGCCGTGGGTGAGCGTGGTGCCGTTCGCCAGGGTGAGGCTCACCTGGTCGACCCGGGACCCGGCGCGCAGGGCGATGGTGGTGGCGCGGGCGCCGGCGGGCACGCTGTCGATGTCGTTGTAGTAGTCGCCGTGCGGGCCGCCGAACTGGTCGCTGAGCTGGAAGGCGGCGTTGCGCGACCAAGTGAAGCCCGCGGTGAGCGGGTCGTGGTCGGAGAGCATCAGCCCGTCGTCGGTGAGGAACTTGGAGTGCTCGTTGTTGTAGGACGTGGCGTTCAGCGAGACCAGCTTGCTGCCACGGTAGAGGATCTTGTCGACGACCTCGCAGTCGTTCGGGACGGTGGTTCCCGTCTGGTCGCAGACGAGCGCGTCGCTGCCCTTGGTGGGGGCCACGCCGCCGCGGATCAGCTGGACCCAGGCGTCGGTGAGGCTATTGGCGGCGGCGAACTCGGCGATGGTGTCGCCGGAGCGGGTGTAGCGGGTGTTGGTGTCGCCCATGACGACGACCGCGTTGCCGGCGGAGTGAGTGGCGATGAAGTCGGTGAGCTGGCTGAGGTTGTCGGCGCGGGCTGCGAGGTCGTCGTCGTTGACACCGGCGTTGGTGTGCAGGTTGTAGAAGTCGACGTAGACGCCCTCGGCGAGACGCTCACGCATGAAGGTGAATCCCTTGGGGGTCAGACAGTCGCCCGAGCCGTAGGTGCAGGTGTTCCAGCCCACCCGCTCGAAGTCGTCCTCGTCGTAGGGGATCTTCGACAGGGTGTTGAGTCCGCTCCCGATGCCGGCGCCGCCGCTGGTGGGGGTGCGGTAGGCGTGGGCGGTGTCGGCGGCGTAGAGGTAGGCGTGGTAGTTGAAGTCCTCCTGGGCGTGGACGATGTCGTACGGCGCAATCCGCTCGCCGATCGTCGTGGTGGCCGACTCGCGGGGCGTCGGGGCGCTGGAGATGGCCTCTGGCAGGCCGGCCACGTTGTAGCTGAGGACGCTGAAGGTGCCGGAGTCGGCGGCCGCCGCGGAGGCGGCGGCCGCGGTGAGCCCGCCGAGAACGGCGGCTGCCGTCGTCAGGCACGCGAGAAGTCTGCGCATGGGGGTGTGGCTCCTGGAGAGAGAAAGCGGTTGCGGTGGGGACGGGGCTGAAGTTACCGCCGGTTACCCGGGTTCTGTCGAGAGTTCGGGCGCTCTTTCCCAGGAGTCGATGGCCGTACGTGGACGGTTTGGGTCCTCGCCAGGGGTGATTCACCGCACGGATCCACTTGATGCCGTCGCTCCCCTGTCGCGTCACATTCTCGAACTGTGCGGCTACGTACGGGACTTGGGAGAAGCCCTCCACCTATGCGGCCTCGAGCGCCCATTGTTGGCCGCTGATTGCGTCGCGGTCGGACACGACCACCTCGGAGGGCTTGTCGTTCGGGTCCGGCGCCAGAGCCAGGTCCTGGCGTCGGCGCAGCAGGAGCTCCCCGTGGCTCGTGAGGATGTACGTCACCTCGCCGGTGTGCGCGACACACAGTGAGAGTCGGACGTTGCGGGTCTGTGGGTCGGCGGCCAGGCAGAGGGAGGGGTCGGCGTCGCTGCGCAGCAGACCGTCGAACTCGTAGGTCCACCGCTCGGATTCGGCCGACGAACACGCTGTCAGCCGGATGCCCGCGCCGACCGCAGCCCGGCTGTCGACGGCCAGGCACATTCCGGTGGCCAGGTTGCGGAGCCTGCCCTGGGCAGGTGTGCCGGAGGTGCCCGGTGAGGTGGAGGACACGGCGCCAGCCTGTCCGGTGGAGGTGGGGCTCGGGGAACTGTTGGCGGGAGCTCCCCATGTCGGTGTGTTCGGCGCGGGCGTGTCGTTGTCATCGGACCAGTTCTGGGCTGCCAGCACGGCCACCAGGAGAGCGAGAGAGGCCAGGGCCGCGGCGGCGAGTGCGCGATGTCTCCTCTCGGTCGTGGTGCGGTGGCGTCCGCCTGTGACCGGAGCTGCCTGGTCCCGCTCCGGTGCGGGCTGCCACGCTTCGGGGGTGCTGCGGCCGGGGCGCGTGGCGAGGTAACGCCGGCCTCCCCAGCCGAGCACGGCATCGGCCAGCAGAAGCCCCAGCCTGCCGTCGAAATATGCGAGTTGGTCGGCTGTGAACCGGCAATGGGTGCACCGCGTCAGATGCTGCTGGACATCGGGGAGCAGTGTGCCGCCCCGACGAATGGGAATGTCGATAAGGCTGCTGTAGAACCGGCACTCCGCGGACGGCGCGAATTGCATGTGGGCCCGGACCAGGCCGTTCCGGAATTGTTCACGGGCGTGGCCCACTGCCGTTCTCGCGGCAACGGTTTCCATACCCAGCAAACCGGCGGGTATCTCTATGGGTTCCGCCTCGACTTCTGTGTGCCACAGAAGGCATTGGGAGAAATCCGACAACGCCACGAAGGCGCGTTCGGCGAGTTTCCGGTGCCCGGGCGCTCCCGGTTTGGCCGCGTGCAGACCGCGGCCGCCGGTCGGTTTGCGTAGTTCCGGTATGGCTGCGCAGGTCCTGTCGTTCGAGGCCCAGGCACGGACGGTCTCACGAACTGTCACGAGCAACTGCGGGCGCAGGGCGGCGGCGGGCGCTCCGCTCGCGAGCCGGTCCAGCAGCCGCTGAAAGGCGCTGGCGGCCACGAACTGGGCGGTGGGGGTCGCCGAGGCCAGGCACAGAAGCGCGTAGTCGCGGGCGGAGAGCCAGTGGCGGGCCAGCAACACGGCTGTCGCGTGGTGCCGTTCGTCGACGTCGCCGCCCAGTTGGGCGACGAGGTCCGGATCCGGTTCGCCGAGGGGCAGTCCGGGGCGGGGCGGGTACGGCGGGCGTGGGGGGTGGGAAACCTGCACGGAAGCCTTTCCTTTTCATGGCAGGACGGCATACGAAATGACGTTCCGTCGGAAAGCGCTGAGTGATTGGTTCATACCTTGAGAACGTCTTTTCGCCTGGTCAGGGCCGTGGCTGTCTCAAGGGAGGCTCACCTTCGCATACGCGAGGCGGGCGAGACAAGCGCTATCTCTGACCGATTTCCAAAACCTTTCGGGGTGTAGAATGTTAAGGTTTCCGGCCCTGCGTGGCTCAGGAGTTCGGATACGCGGCACGCACCCGCGCCAGCTCCTCGGCGGTGACGGGCAGCACCGTTCCGTGCCGGGGCCGTGAGGGAAGCTGGTAGTCGCTCGGCAGTGACCAGTCGGGTTCGGCGAGGCTGTCGGTGTGGACGGGCAGGTAGCCGCGTCCGCCGGCCTCGTCCATGAACACCCACCAGCCGTCACCGGAGTTGTCCTTGAAGACGGTGGGTCCCTCGACCCAGTCGGTACCGACGCCGGTGCGGACGCAGTCGTCGACCAGCTGCCACTTGCGCGGTGTCGTGTCGGGGGTGTCGACGGCGGTCAGGACGCGGGAGCGTTCCAGCACGACGTCGCGCGTGCAGGACCCGACGACCTTGTCGTCGGTGGTGACGCGGTAGTACCAGTCGCCGTCCTTGGTCACGGTCGAGTCGATGACGCCGCCGCCCGGATCGTTCCAGACCTTCGGTTCGCTGAAGATGCGGAAGTCCCGGGTGGTGGCGTACATCATGCGCGGATAGGTGCTGCCGGTGTGCTCGGTGTCGTCGGCCGCGTAGAGGTTGGAGGCCCAGTAGACGACGTACGCACCCAGCTTCGGATCCCAGGTGGCCTCGGGCGCCCAGGTCATGCCGGCCTGGTCGCCGGAGGCCTTCACGTGGCGCTGTTCGGACCAGTGGACGAGGTCGGTGGACTCCCACACCTCCAGGTAATGGCTGCCGAAGCGCATCTCGTAGCCCCAGCCCTTACCGCCGTTGATCTTCAGGTCGGTGGCGACGAGGTAGAACTTGTCGCCCTCGGGGGAGCGGACGATGAAGGGATCGCGTACGCCCTTCTCGCCGAGGGCGGAGGTGAGCACCGGTTCGTTGTCGTTCAGGTCGTCCCAGTGCAGGGGGTCGTTGCCGCGGGAGGCCCCGAAGTACACCTGCTCGCCGTCGGTGTAGCGCTCGCCCGCGAAGTAGGGGAAGAAGTACCCCTCCATCGGCTTCTGCTCCGGGAGGGGGCGGACATTGACGTCGAAGCGGCGCTTGACCTGGTGGTGATCGAGCCGGACGGTGGCCGTCAGGGTGACATGGGCGGGCGGCCGGCCGTGGGCGGGGCGGTTGACCTCACCGGTCGGGGTGATGGTCCGGGGCTTGCTGGACGCCCATTTCACGGCCGCGCCGTGCAGGGAGGTGGTGGGGAGAGTGAGGTAGCCGCGTACGTCGTCCGCGTTCCAAACGGTCAACGCGGCGGCGGCCTCGGTGAGTTGCGGGTCGGCGGCCGACGGTGGCGCCGCCTGCGCGGGCAGGACGGCGCACGCCACCGTGGCGGCGACGAGCGGAACCAGCAGGGGTCTGGGTAGACGCCGCGGAGGGCGGCGCAGAGTGAGCAAGGAAGGCATGGGCGGCTCGTCCTTTCAGCTTCGGGAGGAACTGTCCTTCACCGCGCACGATCGATATGTCGAACATTGTTCGTATTGCCGGGTGGGCCGTAGGAGGCGGACGATATCGCCGTCAATACCCGTGCTCCCGCGGTGTGTTCCCAGGTCACTTCCCATAGCCGGTGATCTGGGCGATCCACTTGATGAAGTCGTCGGCGTCCTCGTTGGCTCCGTGGCCGCCGTCCCAGTACATCAGCGTGTTGACGTTGTCGCCGAGGTTCTCCAGGCTCGCGGCGAGGTTGCCGACGACCGTGAGCGAAGTGGCGGTGTCGCTGGTGCCGACGCGGATCCACCAGTTCTTCGAACGGGCGGAGTTCTTCTGCCCGATGAAGTACATGGGGTTCATCAGCTTGATCTTCTCGGGCAGGTCGCCATCCAGCTGCGCACCGGACTTCCCGGTCGCGTGGCGCAGGCTGTAGAGCGTGAAGTGCCGGGCGTCGGTGGTCTCGCCGCCGAACTCGATGTTCTCGGCGGCGGAGGTGTCGAAGGCGTCGAACGCCGGGACGCTCTTGCTCCGTCCCACGTGCGCGACGAAGTCGTCCCAGGCGAAGGTCGCCCTGCCGCCGGACCAGGTGATCCAGGACTGCGCCTTCAGGTAGGCGGTGCGCTCGGAGTCCGACAGGGCCTTGAGATAGGTCGTGGCGGCGGGCTCCAGGTACGTCTTCAGCAGGTAGTCGTCGTAGTTGCGGGCGGTGAGGGTGCCGAAGCCGCCCTCGCCCTTGAGCTTGAGGGATGCCTGGTACTCGGCGAACTGCGCCTGGAGCGCCTTGGAGACGGTCTGGTCGGCGGTCTTGCCGCCCATGTCCGCGCCGCTGTACATCCACTCGTAGGCCATGTCGGAGTGGTCGAGGTCGGTGATCGGGCACCAGTCGGCGCTCGCGAAGATCGCGTCGCCGGCGTCGGCCGCGCCGATCTCCTTGAGGTATGCGTCGTAGAGAGGACTGTCGCCGGAGGCGCCGAGCAGCGCGGACATGGCGCCGCCGGCGCTGGTGCCGGAGGAGACGATCCAGTTCGTGTTGCCCGGGATGCGTCCCTTGTTGTGGCGGATGTAGCGCACCGCGGCCTTCAGGTCGACGATCACGGCCGGCGCCTTGCCGTAGTACTTGCCGTCCTTCTCGTTGTCACGGCCGCGGGCGCCGGGCTGGACGACGACGTAGCCGGCCGCGAGGGCGAGGTCGCCGTTGCCGACCATCTGGCCGCCGCCCATCATGCCGCCGCCGGGCTGCGTGCCCCCGCTCGGGGCGCCGCCGCCTGCCGCGTCGCTCGGCATCGCACCGCCGGGAGCGGCCCCACCGCTCGGCGCGGCCCCGGTGGGCATGCCACCGCCGCCGCCCGGGGCGCCGCTGGGGGCGGCACCGCCGGGAGCCGCGCCGCCCCCGCCCATGCCGCCGCTGCCGCCCGTCACGGAGGAGGACATGTAACCGGCGATGGCGTTGTCGAGGAGGATCGGGGCGCCGGAGGCGTCGATCTCCTTGTCCCCGATCTTCACGGGCACCATGACGTTGAGGCTCTGGTACTTCTCGTCCACGGGCTTGGCGACATACATGACCGCCTCCCAGAAACGGTAGGTGACCTTCTTGTCGCCGTCCGCCGTGGACACGGTCTTGGTCTTGGTCTCGTAGGCGTCCGCGTCGAATGTGAGGGAGATGCTCTTGCTGGGCGAGCCGTCGTCGTCCGAGCAACCGGAGAGCACAGGAAGCGCCGCGGCCGTGGTCGTGCCGAGCGTCGCCGCCTTGAGGATCGTCCTGCGCCGCACTGTTGGGCCTCTTTCGCTCCGTGGGGGTTGGCAGGCGCGAACGTAGTGGCAGGCCGACGTGATCGTCAACGATTTTGCTGACTCTCACAGGGGATGCGTAGCTGCCGTACGGGCACTCCTCAGGGCTCCAGGTGAGCGGGTCGCGCTGCGCGTGGTGTCGTACCGTGATCTACGGCTTCGCGGCATCGGACAACGGGCGAGCTGCGGTCGTGTTCGAGACGGAGTGGGACGAGGGCGGCCTGTCGGCGTTCGGCCGCGGGATGGTGCGAGGGGTGAACCGCCTCGGCGTGCCGGTCGACCTCTCGCACGTGGCCGCCACAACATGCGCGCCGCGTTTCTGATCAGGCTCTGATCAGGGTGTGATGCCGCTCTGAGGCAGGCTCTGTTCCCTGGTGCACAGCGGCCGGGCCGACCCGCGCTCCCCTCCGTCGGAACCCGCCGTCCACGACCCCCAGGGCACAGAAGCGAGAGACGAGTGACCAACACAATCAAGCGCTACGCGACGGCCTGTGCGGCCGTCGTCACCGCGATCGCGGGCGTGGTCGCCACCGCCCCCGCTGCCGGCGCCAACCCGTCGTCCGGTGTCAACATCCGTGGCAAGGAGCCCTTCAACACCGACACGCTGATGTCCAAGCTGTGCGGCGACATGAGTGGCGCCGACAAGTCCTTCGTCTTCAACATCAACACCGGTCAGATCGTCGACAGCGACAAGGCGTACGGGAAGGCGCCGTACTACCACATCGCCGCCGGTGCGTCCCGCAGTGTGCACTCCGACCTGCCGTACGGCGAGCACTGGGCGCTCACGAACGGCTGGGAGGTCGTCGTCGGCAACTGCGAGTTCCCGCAGTCGTCCACCTGGACCTGGTACGACAAGGAGCGGAGGATCTCCAACGACTCGGTGACCAACTGCGGGCACGGCGGGGGCGGTCTGTCGGTCAACGAGTCCTACGCGACCACCCGCGGCGCCTCCGTGTCCATCGGAGTCAACACGAAGCTCTCCTACAAGCTCACCGACCAGCTCTCCGCCGAAATCGGCTTCAGCGCCAGTTACTCCTGGTCCTGGTCCAAGACCCACACGCTGGGACGTACGGTCACCGTCAATCCCTCGTACGGCCGGCAGGGCTACATCGACGCCCGCCCGCTGAAGCGGACCGTCCGGATCAACCCGGTGTTCCACGTTCAGTACTACAACTGGAGCGACGGCCAGTCCGAGGTCGGCACCGTGGTCCACAGCTGGCGCGGACGCGGCTACAGCCGCATCTGGTCCTACGGCTACTACGTCGACACCTACGCGGACGTCCTCAACGGTGACGGTACCCCCGCCATGGACTACGTCGTCCGCGACAAGCCCGGCAACTGCAAGTAGCGGCCTTCCGCGGTCACCGGGCCGACGGAGCCCGGTGACCCGCGTCCCGCGCCATCAGATAACCGACCCCGCGCACGGTCCTGATCAGCGACTGGTCGCGGTCGCCCAGCTTGCGCCGCAGGTAGTAGACGTAGGTCTCCACCACGCCGGACTCGCCGTGGAACTCCGACCGCCAGACCCGGTCGAGGATCTGCGCCTTGGTGACGACCTGACCCGCGTTGTCCATCAGGAAGCCGAGCAGGTCGAACTCCCGGCAGGAGAGGGTGACTTCCCGCCCGTCCCGCCACACCTCGCGGGTCGCCGGATCCAGTGTCACGCCCCCGGCGCGCAGCAGCCGGCAGTCGAGGGCCCGCCCGCGCCGCAGCAGCACATGGACGCGGGCGACCAGCTCTTCCAGCTCGAAGGGCTTGGTGACGTAGTCGTCGGCGCCCAACATCAGCCCGCGCACCTTCGCCTCCGTCCGGTCGTGGGCGGTGAGAAAGAGGACGGGCGCGTCGATGCCGGCGGCACGCAGGGCGCCGTATGTCTCGAAGCCGTCGCCGTCCGGGAGGAACACGTCGAGGACCACGAGGTCGGGGCGTACGGAGAGGCCGGCCGGGACGGCGTCCTCACCGAGACCGGCCACGTACACCTCGAAGCCGAGCTCGCGGAGCTTCGTCAGCAGCGGACGCGTACCGCTGTCGGCGTCCACGACGAGCACGCGCGGCGGTTTGGATGATCTGTGCACCTTCACGTCGTGGAGGATGCGATTCCGCGACGTGGGGTGCACGCTGCGGAGGCGAACAAGACGTGACATCCTCATGACCGGATATGAGAACGGCCGAGGTGACAAGGGCGGCCCCCGGGCCGGAACCCAGGGGCCACGCCGTCAGGAAAGGGCGCGCTCGACCTTCGTCGTGCCGGAGCCGACGGGTCCTATCCGCAGCACCGTTCCGGTCAGGTCGGTGAGCGGTCTGACCTCCACCCGTCCGCGTCCGCCGGGCGCCGACGCCGTGACCCGGTAGTCCGCCGGGCGGGCGTCGCCGATCTCCACCTCCAACACCGCGCGGGAGTTGGGAGGCACCGTCACCCGTGTCGTATGGGCGTCGTTCGATCGGTGCACGGTGACCTCGACCGGTCCGCGCAGGGACGGCACTCTTCCCGCGACGTCGGTCAGGGCGCCGGTCCTGGGGCGGATCAGGAACTCCGCCGCGCCCGGGGCGGTGACGCGGACGCCGAGCACGTGCCGGGGGATCGCGTTGGCCGGGGCGGACGCCCAGGCGTGGGAGAACGTCATGTTGG
Source organism: Streptomyces cyaneus (assembly GCF_004028635.1). Taxonomy (GTDB): domain Bacteria; phylum Actinomycetota; class Actinomycetes; order Streptomycetales; family Streptomycetaceae; genus Streptomyces; species Streptomyces cyaneus. The sequence goes on from NZ_RQJW01000010.1 coordinate 309,226, forward strand.
ACTTCAGTGCGGGGTCCCAGGCCTCGGTGACGATGGTGGCCTTCAGCGAATCCAGCATGTGCAGCCACGAGTTGGTGGCCGTGGAGGTGAGCAGCGCGAGCGCGGCGTCGGCGCGGCCGAGGCGGAAGAGGGCGTCGAGGAGGAACTGCGCTCCGTACACGCTCGTCCGCATGCCGCCCGCCGCGAGGGTGTCCCCGAGCCGGGTCCGCGCGGCGTCGTCGAGGGCGTCCGCCACACCGAGCGCGACCGGGAAGGCGGTGGCGTGCTGGGCGCTGTGCGTGGTGCCCTCACCGTCGAGGAACCGACCGGCCGTGCCGTCGAGCAGGGTGGCGCGCATGGCGGTGGCGAGGGTGTCGGCACGTGCGCGCAGGGCTGTCGTGTCGTCGTCCTTGCCGAGCACATCGGCACACTTCGCCAGGGCGTCGAACGCCGCGTACTGGAAGGCGTTCACGACGGTGTTGACCTTCGTGAAGACGTATCCGTCGCGACTGGCGACCGGCCAATCGACGAGGTCGCCCAGGTCCTGGCTGCTGCCGCCGGGGGACTTGCGCACCAGGCCCTGGGAATCCAGGTAGGCGGTGAGGTTCTTCGCGGCGAGCAGGTCGTAGTCCTTGGCGAGCTGCCGGTCGTCGCCGGTGGCCAGGTAGTCCTCCCACGCGGACAGCGCGCACATCAGCCGGTACTCCGTGGGCCAGGTGCCCTTGCGGACCAGGTAGTCGTTGGACCAGCGGGCCAGGGCGTAGGAGCGCTGGACGCCGTACTCGGAGAGCTGGTTGATCAGCGCGTCGCCCTCGTAGGGGCCGCGTTCCCGGGTCGGGGTGTCGGTGTAGAGATCGCCGCGGGTGGCCTCGATCGAGTACCGGCACAGCTCCCAGACCCGGTCCAGAGCGGGGTCGGAGCTACGGAAGGAGGCGTCCGAGTCGTCCCAGTCGAGCCGCCAGGCCCGCCCGGTGACGACGGCCCCGGACAGGTCGAGCGTCGTGCGCAGTTCGGCCCAGCGGAAGCCGCGATAACCCCGGTGCTCGAAGCTCTGCTTGCCGTCGCGCAGGGTCCACACCTCACGGTAGGTGTTGGTGGCGCGCAGCTGGTATTTGACGGTTCCGTCGGAGTTCAGCTCCTCGCCGAGGCGCACCTCGACGGTGTCGCCCGCGCTCCCGGTGACCTCCAGGGACAGCCCGCCGACGATCTCCCGGCCGAGGTCGACCAGCCAGCGGCCGTCGGCGACCTTGGTGACGGAGGCGGGAGTGACGTCGTGCAGCCGCGGCGGCTCGATCGGGGCCGGGACGAGTCCGCTGATCGCGGCGCGGACGGCCGGGGTGTGCCAATCGCCGTCGTCGAAGCCGGGCCGCGTCCAGCCGACCGGCTCCTGCCGCAGATCCCAGTACTCCTGCGGGACGGTGAAGTAGCTGCTGCCCGCACTGCCCTTCGAAGGCAGCAACCCGGCCTGGCGGCGCGCCTTCCAGTGGTCTCCCGAGGCGACGGTGGTACGGCTGCCGTCGGTGTACGTGATCTCCAGCTGGGCCAGGAACTTCTGCTGCGAGGTGGTCCAGCACAGCGCGGCGAGCGCGTTCGGCCCGCCGTCGGCCCGCAGGGTCGAGGTGACCTCGAACGCCTGGTAGGCGGTCCCGGTGCCGGAACGCACGGAGGCGTGCCCGACCACGGTGCCGTTGCTCCACACCTTGGCCACGTACTGCCGGGCCGGGTCGGGCGAAGCGGCGGCGACGTAGAGGACGGCGGCGGCTATCTCCTTGCCCGCGGCCGTGTCGTACTCGTGGCGCAGCAGCGCCCAGGTGTCGTCGGCCCCGTAGGAGGAGAGCGAGGAGGCGCCGGTGGGGAACGTGAGCGTGCCGCCGGAGACCGTGCCGGCGGAGAAGGTGCCCTTGTCGGAGGCGAAGTCGTCGTCGAGGAGGACGGTGCCGTCGGCGGCGGTGAAGGTGACGCGGTCGTAGACCTGGGACTCGGTCAGGCCGTTGCGCAGGCCGACGTTGCCGGAGGCGTAACGGGTGTCGGTGGTGACGTCGACAACGGTGCCGTTGACGCTGGTGGTGAAGGTGGAGCCGGCCATGGCGACGGCGAGGTCCAGCCACTCCCCGGTGAGGACGGCGGACGGCAGCCGGATCTCGCCGAGGACGCTGTACGTGCCGTTCACACAGACGTGCTTGCGCAGGATGCCGGGACTGCCCGCGCGCAGCTGCCACATGTAGTTGTTGGCGGTGTTCGCGGCGCGGAACCACACCCCGGCGGCCACCGCGGTGATCTTCAGCCGGGCGGCGAAGGTTCCGTCGGTCATGACCGGTCCGGCCGGTGCCCAGATCGGCTCGGCCTCCCACTCGTCCTCGACGGAGGTGGCGAGCAGGGTGGGCTCAGACCAGGCGGATCGTTTCTCTCCCCAGCTGGCGACCCGCCACCAGTAGGCGGTACGGGGCTGGAGGGCCGGCCCCGCGTACGGCACGGCGGTGGAGTCCGCGGAGTTGCGCTTACCCGAGTCCCAGACGATCCGCTCGTCCTCGAAACCGCCAGGTGCGGCGGCCAGTTGCAGCTGGTACGCGCGCTGGAGGGTACCGGCGCCGAAGTCGGGCACCTGCCAGCTGAACCGGGGGCGCTGCCCGGCGCTCGTGGCGAGCGCCTGCGGGAGCAGATCGGCCAGCATCCCGGTCGGCCCGGGCGGCTTGCCGGGGGGGGCGTGGGGGCGCCCGCGCCCCCGGCCGCGAGTGCCCGGGGGCCGGTCAGCACGACCGAGGCGGCCGTGGCGCCACCGAGTTGGAGAAGTCTTCGACGCGACAGGTCCCAGGACATGGTGCACCCTCGGCTCATGAAAGGTTTCAAGGCGAATGCCCGGAGGTTAGGGTTCCGCGTCCAGGTGATCAATGCCTGTGTCGAAAATGAGTGCGTCGCAAGCCTGAAACGATTTAAGCGCAGGCCAGTGCCCGGAGGCGGCGTGTGGCGGTGTGACCCGCACGACGGTCACATCGTGGCGCGCAGGTGGCTGACGGTGGCGAAATGGTAGCCGCAGGCGGTGAGGGTGCGCAGGACCTCGGGGACGGCGGCGACCGAGGTGGGGTGGATGTCGTGGACCAGGACGACGTCGTTGGGTTCGGCCTGGGAGATGACGGTCCGCCGCCCGCCGCCCGCCGTCGACGGCCGAGGCCCCCGGCCCAAACGGCTCGGACCTGTGGTGGTCGGGCAAGCACCGGCTCACGGAGGGAACGTGCAGGTCATCCCCGCCCTGGACGGCTGGCCGATCTGGGCCTCGCCGGTCCACCCGGGCCGCGAGCACGACACCGCCTGCGCCCGTCGGCACGGCCCGCTCAACCGGGTCGCAGCTCGGCTGGGCGTGCCGACCCTGGTCGGTCTCGGGTACGAGAACGCCAGGGACGGCTTCCGCTACCCGGTCAAGAAGCCCGCGGGCGGCGACCTGACCGAGTCGTGTGCGAACGGGCAACTCCCTGCTCAAGACCACCTTCAAGGCCCTGCGACGGGTCAGCGATCACTGTCAGAGGAGCAGCGTGAGCGCCAGGATGAGCGCCATGCCGGTGATCGAGGAGAACTGCAGCTCACCGATGGGCGGGTGGGCCGGTACCCGGGGGTCGTCCAGACGCCTCTGGAAGTTGTTCCCGAGGCTCTGCCAGTTGTTCTCCAGACCCACCGCGGTGGCGTTCGGTTGGTAGCCCGCACCTTCGATGTTGTTGTAGACGCGGCCGGAGATCCAGTCATTGCGCGCGGCCTCGGAGATGGCCTGGATGACGTGCAGCAGGTCGCGAGCGCGTGAACGTCCCGACGCCTCGCTCCAGGCGAGATTCGTGACGGCGTCGGAAAGGTCCGTGGTGCTCAGCCTCACGGATCTCCGGGTGTACGCCCTCCCGTCCGCGCCCCTCGCGTACGCCTCGATTGAGTTGTAGCCCCCTTCGAACGGGAGTTGGAGTACTCGGGTCTGCGAGGTGGGCCGGTAGTTCGTCAGCACCCGGTCCTGCGCATTGCGAGGCCTGAAGTGGAGGTAAGTGTTGCCGCGTGGGACGTAATACCCCTGGACGTACAAGTCGCGCGCCCGGATGACCACTCGGATGTCCGCGGCGTCCCCGTGGCCGTGGGTTATGTTGCGGATATTGACGGTGAAGTAGTCGTTCGCGTTGGTCGTGGTGCCATCGACGCTGGCGTGAATGGTTCGTGACTTGACCCGCTTGCGGACCGCGTCGATCATCGATTTGTAGCCGGCCTTCCCGTCCTTCAGGAACCAGCCGATGTCCTTGCCGTCGTCGATGACGCTCCGCACGGACGTCTCGCCCCGCTGAGCGGTACCGAGCGGGGCAACCCCGTGCGGCACGGTGGCGCGTCCATCGACGACGACGGTGTCCGGCAGATTCGCCGTGGCGGCCGCCTTCCGCTCACTGCCGTCCACGGGGCTGAGGCCGGTCGTGGCCAGCCCGATCGACACTGTTGCCACAAGGGCTCCGGTGACGGCTACGGTCCATCTCCTGCGGCGGGATCCACGTACGGATACGCCGGTTTCGTTCTCCATGGCTGTGCTCTTTCTGTGTTCTTCGATACGGGCGCCGAGCCGGGCCTTGAGGTTTCAACCTGTCGGCCACCGTGCTCGGGGTCAGTGAGTCCTCGTGAGGTCTGTCAAGCTGCGAGGGCACGGGACGGGTTGAGCTCGTGGCACCGCCCATCGCGTAGGAGTGCCCAGAGGACGTTCACACGGCGGCGGGCGAGGGTGATCCGCCTCGGCGCGGTCAGCGGACCGGGTTCCAGCCGTCGGTGCCGGCCAGGTACTTCTGGGCGGTGTACGGGTCACATCGTGGCGCGCAGGTGGCTGACGGTGACGAAGCGGTAGCCGCGGGCGCTGAGGGTGCGCAGAATCTCGGGGACCGCGGCCACCGACGTGGCGTGGATGTCGTGCATGAGGACGACGTCATTGCGCTGCACCTTGGCGATGACGCTCTGCGCGACCTTCGCGGAGTCGGGGTACTTCCAGTCCTCGGTGTCCAGGGTCCACAGCACGGGGGAGAGCTTGGTGGCGCTTCGGACGGTGCTGTTGACGGCGCCGTAGGGCGGCCGGAAGAGGGTGGGGGCCTTACCGGTCGCGGCCTTGATCGCGGCGCTGGTGTGGTTGAGCTGGTAGGTGACCTCCTCGGGGGTGAGCTTGGTGAGGTCGGGGTGGTTCCAGGAGTGGTTGCCCACCTCGTGACCGGCGCGGGCCTCGGCACGCACCAGGTCGGCGTGGGCGGCGACGTTCTGGCCGACCACGAAGAAGGTGGCCCGGGCGTGGTACTGCGCGAGGTAGGTCAGCAGGGTCGCGGTCTCCGGGGCGGCGGGGCCGTCGTCGAAGGTCAGGGCGATGCACCGGACCTTCTTGCAGTCGGTGTCGTCGTCGCCGGAGGCCGTGTGTGTCGGCACGGCGGGGGCGGGCGTGGCGGTCGCCCCGAGGTCGAGTGAGCGCGACGGCTGGACGGTCTGATGCTGGGCGCGCTTGCCGAAGCCGGACAGCCAGGGAGTGACCGTCGCCTTGGAGAAGGCCACGACGTAGCGGCCGGCGGCGGCGGCGCCGACCTCGTCCCGGTCGAAGGTCACCCGCAGTCCGCCGTCCGCGGTGAAGGCCATGTCGTCCAGGATGGCGACGACGTTCGACCGATCGGCGAACGCCTCGTCCACCGTGCCCGCGTCGGTGCCGTCCCGCCCCTTGAGCTGCTTCTTCAGGGCGGCGATGAAGGCGCCCCGGGAGCCGTCGCCGACGAGTGCGAGCGCGGTGCGGTCCGCGCCCGCCTTGCCGTCGTACCAGTAAGTGCGCGTGCGCAGTCCGCCCCCTGCCGCGGTGCGGTCCTGTGTGGTGAGCCGGACGCCGAGGACGTTCCCGGAGGCGACCAGGAACTGGTGGCTGATGTTGAGTTCGCGGCCGTCGGCGCCGGTGGGGTCGTCGTCGCACAGCTGGCGGAAGGTTGCCAGGCGCTGCTCCACGTCCTTCTTCATCGCGTCCGTCATCGCGGTCGCGCCGGGTACGTCCGGGTAGCTGGTCGCGAAGGGGCAGGAGCTGTTCTCGCCGTTGTCGTTGACGATCCGCAGACCCCTGATCTTCGAGGGGTCCACGGCCCGCACCGGCGAGGTGCCGGAGGACGGTCCGGGCCGTGCTCCGGCGGTCGCGGAGTCAGATGCCCCGGAGGATCCGGACGAGCAGGCCGCCGTCAGGGAGAGCGAGCCGAGCAGCAGGAGGGAGGGGAACAGGAGACGTGTGCGCATGGGACCAGAACCTGGGCTAGAGGGCTTACCGGGTCCGATCGTCCAGGTCAGGGCCGTTTTTCAGCGACCGCTGGAGTCACTGTGAACAAAAAGGTCCCGCACTTCGCGCACGCCTTTGCCGTTCAGCGTGTTGTGGGGCACACCTGTCGGTACGGCGCGTCAGAGACGTACGTCCGCCACTGCGCCTCGGTGAGTCCTCCGCCGGCCCGCCCGCACAGGATGCGGACGACGTCGTCCGGGGCCACGGGGTGGCGCTGGAGCAGCACGTTCGGGCCGCCCGCGTAGAGGGTGGCGCCGTCGTGGGTGAAGGCGAGGGTGTCGATTCCGTCGCCGGGCGTGGGCACGTCGCTGCCGAGGAGCCGCTGCCCGGCGGTGTCCCACAGACGCAAGGTGCCGTAGCGGCCGCCCACGGCGAGGGTGGCGCCGTCGGGGGAGAAGGCGAGCGCGCCCACGGCCTCGGGCTCGCCCACGGAGACGGTGTCGGAGGTGCCGGTCAGGATGCCCATACGGTGGCGCAGGTCGCCGTCCCACAGGGTCACGTGCCCCGTGCCGTCGCCGACGGCGAGCCGGGTGCCGTCGGGGCTGAAGGCCAGCGCGGTGACCTGCTGGCCGTTGGCCAGGGCTCGCCCGCTCACACGACCGGAGGGCAGCTCGGCGTACCGGTCGGCGGAACCGGCGAGCAGCCGGCCGTCGGGCCGCAGCGCGATCCTGCCCGCATCGAGGGCGCCCAGGGTGGCCGTGCGGCGGTGGGCGGCGGTGTCCCAGACCTCGGACGTGCCGTCGCCGGTGGCGGAGCGCGCGGCCAGCAGCGTCCGTCCGCCGGAACCGAGGGCGAGAGCGGAGACGATGCGGTCCGCCGCACCGGATGTCTCGAACGACGTACGGACCCGGTGAGCGGGGACGTCCCAGACGCTGAAGCGCTGCCGAAGGGAGCCGTGCGAGGAGACGGTGTCGGCAACGGCGAGGGCCCGGCCGTCCGGGCTGAAGGCAAGCTGCGGGGGCCCCTCGCCGTCGGTCGGCAGGGGACCGAGCGTGGTGCGGGCGAGAACCGTTCCGGTGCTGGTGGAGCGGAGTTCGAAGCGGTAGCCGACGCCGGAGCGGGTGGCGGTGGCCAGGACTGTGCCGTCCGGGCTGAGCGCGGTCGCGTCGGCCGGAGTGCTCTGCCAGCGGGCGTCCAGGCGGTCGCTCAGGTCGTACGTGCGCACCGTGGCGCCGTCGAGATAGCGTAGCGTCCGGTTCTTGCCCGGGGCCCAGGTCAGGCCGCTCACCTCGGCTCCGGCCAGCGGTGTGTGGAAGACCTGCCCGCCGCCCAGGTCAAGCGACCACGCGGCGATCTCCTGGTCGTCGGCCGTGGCCAGGAACCGCCCGTCCGGCGAGAGGTCGGCCTGGGCGAAGCCACTGGTGCCGCTGCTCTGGAAGTCGGCGACCTCCCGTCCGTCGGAGATGTTCCAGACGGTGGCCGTGTTCCCGGAGACCACGGCCAGCCGCCGGCCGTCCCCGCTGAACCGCAGCAACCGGGAGCCGTGGTCCGCCCCCGAGCCGGTGCCGCAGACGGTGCCGGCCGCCTTCTCCCAGGAACCCGGCAGCCTCTTGCCGTGGACGGTGTCCCACACCTGGGGTGCGCCGTCGGCCGGGCACAGGGCGAAGATGCGGCCGCCCGGGCCGACCGCGGCGGCGGTGAAAGTGCGGGGCGTGTCCGTGGTGAACAGAACCTTGCCGTCGCCGGCCCGGTGCACCTTGACCGGACCGGGACCGTCCACTGGTCCGGTGCCATAGGAGCTGCCGTCGGGCGCCGCCCAGTAGGCCGCGTCGCCCAGCTCGGCGACCGTTCTGCGGGCGGCGAGGTTCCACAGCTCGTTGCCGTTCTGGCCGGTGAGGACGAGGAAGCGGGCATCGAGGCCGGCGTCCGAAGCCTCTGTGCCGCCGGGCAGGTGGTAGGTGGCGGTGACACGGTGGTCGGCCACGTCGCGGACGGTCACTTCGGAGCCCGTGACGGTGATGAGGGCGCGACCCTGACCGGTGAGGAAGCGCTGGGTGTTCTCGCCTGTCTGTGGGTCGGTGAAGGCGTCCCGCTCCGGCCGGGCCAGGGCGTCGAGCAGGGCCGAACGGGACTCGGTCAGCGGGGCGAGGCGCCAGGCCGCGACGGAGAGCAGGGCGGCCGTGCGGGGGTCGGCGGTGCGCATGCTGCTGGCCACGGTGGCCAGGCGGCGGGCGGCCGCCTTGGCTGCCTCCTGCTCGCTCGCCCGGTCGCGCTGCCAGGCCAGCAGGCCCGCGGCCAGGGCGAGCACGAGGAACGCGGAGAGCCCCACGGTGAGCAGGCGGGTACGGCGGGCGGTCCGTGCCCCGGCCTCCCGCTCGGCGTCGCGTGCGGCACGGGAGGCGTCGAGGAAGGCCCACTCCAGCTCGGCGAGGTCGTCCTGGGCCTGCTCGGTGAACAGCTCCTCGGCCTGGGTCAGCCGTGTCCCCCGGTACAGCGCTCCCGGGTCACGGTCCAGTTGCTCCCAGGCGCGGGCCGACTCCCCGAGGAGCCGTTGCGCCCGCAGCTGCTCCCGGCCCTCCTCGATCCAGCCGGCCAGCCGGGGCCAGCCGGTGATCAGCACCTCGTGGGCCAGCTCGACGGTGTCACCGTCCAGGGTGACCAGCCGGGCGGCGGCGAGGTGTTCCAGCGCGTCCTGGGCGTCGGGCCCCAGTTCCGCCCGGGGCGCCGGGCGGCGGGTGTCGGCGATCCCGTCCCCGGGTGCGATCAGCCGCAGCAGGATACGGCGGGCGGCGCAGGCCTGCTCCGGCGCGAGTTCGCCGTAGACCCGCTCGGCGGTCGCGGCGATCGCACCGCGCACGCCGCCGGCCTCCTCGTACGCGGCCAGGGTGAGGGTGCGGCCGCGGCGCCGGCGCCAGGTCTCCAGCAGGGCGTGCGAGACCATCGGCAGGGCGCCGGGCTGGTCGGTGACCTCGTCGATGACGCGCGCGGTCAGCGCGCGCTCCACGTTCAGGCCCTCGGCGGTCGCCGGGCCGGTGATCGCCTCCCGCAGTTCGTCCCGGCCCATCGGCCCGACCAGCAGGTTCGCGCCGCTGACCGCCTCGGCCAGTCCCGGGTGGGCGCCGCAGTGGCCGTAGAAGTCGCCGCGCACGGCGATGGCCACGCGCACTCGGCTCTCGGGGACGCGGGCGCGCAGCAGCAGGTCGAGGAAGCGGTCGCGTTCCTCGCGGTCGTGGCAGAGGGTGAACACTTCCTCGAACTGGTCGACGATCACCCAGGTGTCCAGGTCGCCGTCCTTCGGGACGAGGGCCTCCTCGTGGGTGCGCGAGGGCTGTTCACCCGGAGTGAGCACTCGGATCACCGCCGGGCGGTCGGCGCCCTGCGCCTGCCTCAGCGCGGGAATCAACCCGGCCCGCAGCAGCGACGACTTGCCGCTGCCGGAGGGGCCGAACACGGCCGCGAACCGGTGCGCGCGCACCAGGCCCAGCAGCTCGCCGACCTGCCTGTCCCGGCCGAAGAACAGGTCGCTGTCCCCCGGCTCGTAGCGGGCCAGCCCCCGGTACGGGGCCCGCTCCTCCGCCGAGGGCGCCCGCACCTCCGCGTCCGCCTCCCGCCAGCGCCGCTCCCACTCGTCGGGGTCGGCATCCAGCACCTGGGCGTACGCCCGCACCAGCGCGAGCGAGGGCAGCTGGTCGCCGGCCGCCGCCTGGGACAGGGCGGTCGTCGAGTAGCCCGCGCGCTCGGCCATCTCCCGGTACGGCGGCTTGCCCGCCTTCTCCCGCAGCAGGCGCAGTTCGTGCGCCAGCCGCTGCACCGGCCCCGCATCCGGGTCCAGCGGCTTCTCGCGTCGTCCCACCGGGCCGTACCTTTCACCCTGCAAACACACCAGTGATCGGCGCCCAACCTACGTACGGCTGCAGAGCAGGGGCAATTCCGGCCCATTACGTGGACGGGGCACCGACACGGACCTGTCTCCGGCCGGCGCGGCCGGAGACACGTCGCGCGATCGCCCCGGGGTCAGCGCACGGTGCGGTACGCGGTGTGGATGGTCTCGGTGGCGGTGTTGCCGGCGGTGTCGGCCAGGGACGCCCGGAAGGAGACGGTGCCGGGCTTCTTCGGGTGGGTGAGCGTCAGGTACCGCTTGCCGGCGCGGTCCGTGTGCACGGCAACCGGCTTCCAGGTGCGGCCGCCGTCGTACGACACGCGCACGGTCAGCGACTTCAGGTGGCCCTTGGCCGCGGCCGGACCCTGGAGCGACAGCGGCACGGTGACGCGGGCGCCCGCCTTGGCGGTACCGGTCAGGCTCAGCTTCGGGTGGAAGCGGACGACGGACAGGGGCAGCGTGCTCATCTTGCTCTCGTCGTCGCAGCGGGAGGTGAAGGTCCACACCGTCTCGACGCGGTCGCTGGCCTTGTAGTCCTTGTCGCGGGTCGCGGTCATGGCCAGCCGGTACCTTGCCGTTCCGGTCGGCATGCCGCCACCGGTCTGCTGGCAGGGGTCGGTCAGGGTGCCGAGGACGGTGGAGCCGGAGCTGAGGCGGGCGCGCACGGTGGCGTCCCCGCCGGTCTCGTTGCCGGCTCCGTCGGCGAACATGGGCACGCACACCAGCCAGTGGCCGCCGGTCCGCGTGCCGCCGAACGCGGGGGACGGCGAGACGACGGGGCCGTACACGCCGCCGTTGAGCGTGATCCGGTAGGTGCGGCCCGGCTCGAAGCGGCGGGAGCCTTGGAGGTCGACCCCATCCGAGTGGCTGCCGTTCGCGATCTGGACGCTCAGTTTCCAGCGCAGGCCGTAGTCGGTGGTCAGGTACTGCGTGAGCGAGGCGGCCGGAGCCGCGCGCCACTGGCCCTGGAGGCCCTGCACCATGGAGTTCAACGCCGGCCAGCCGGGCACGGTCCACTGGTTCTGTGGTGTGGTCTGGGCGTGGGCGAGCGTGGTGCCGACCGCGGCGTCCACCCGGGCCATACCCCGGGTGGAGGAGTAGGTGCGGGTCAGGCCGTCGAAGAAGGTGCCGGTGCGGGTCGTGACCAGGTGGTAAGCCGGTGAGGTGGCGGTGTGCTGCCAGACCCCGCCGACCTGGGCGACGAAGGATCCGGCGGGGGCGGCCGATCCGACCTGACCGAGGAAGGCGCTGCCGGGGGTGAGTGCGACGGCGTCAGCATAGTCGTACGAGGACCTGGCACCGTGGGCCGCGAAGACGATCTGGGCCGCGCGCATCGTCGCCCGCCGGTCCGGGGCGGTGACCTTGACCGGCTTGGCCCTGCGCCCGTCCAGGGCGAGGAAGGTGTCGTGGTCGAGGGTCAGGCCGGGTGCGACCAGCAGGGCGACCTTGCCGTCGGAGCCGGTGCTCTGGGAGTCGATCAGGTAGCGGCCCTTGGGCAGGCGCAGGGTGACGGTGCCGTTCCGGCCGGCGCTGTTGTCGTAGGGGGTGTACGTCCTCCCGGAGTCCAGCCCGGCCACGGTGAGCTGCGGTGTGTTGTCGCGCTTGCCGTCCCTGCGGGTCACGGTGAGGGTGAGTTCGTACGACTCGACCTCGCGGTTGACGGCCAGGGCGGTGCGCACGTTCTGTCCGTCGCCGCTCGCGGTGACCGCGCCGAAGTAGACGCCGTCGGGGCCGTCGACCCGGGTGTCGGCGGTGGCCGTGGCCTGCGCGGTGCCGCCCGCGGGGACGGTCAGCCGGGCCGGGGAGACGGTGAACATTCCGGCGGATGCGCTGCCGCCGCCGGGTGCGGAGGCGGCAGCGGCGAGGTCAAGGGTGACGGGCCGGGTGCCGGAGTTGCGGTAGGTCAGGGTCTTGGTGACGGCGGTGTCGTCGCCGTGCGGCCAGGCCTGCGTGCCGAAGGCGGCCGAGGCGGGCTCGGCGGTTACGGTCGCGTCGATGGCGCGGGTCAGGTCGACCCGGCCCGCCCCGACCTGGTAGCCGGTGGTGCCGGTCAGCGGCTTGGCGGAGGCCATCAGCGCGGCCTTGATCCGCTGGCCGGTCCAGTCGGGGTGCTCCTGGGCGAGGATCGCGGCGGCGCCGGCGACGTGCGGCGTGGCCATGGAGGTGCCTTCCAGCTTGGCGTAGCCCGGTGCCACCGGCTCGGCCTCGCTGTGCGCGGCCTTCGCGGCGATGATCCCCACGCCGGGCGCGGCGATGTCGGGCTTCAGGGCACCGTCCGCGTTCGGACCGCGGCCGGAGAAGACGGCGATCTTGTCGGCGTGGTCGACCGCGGCCACGGTCAGGGCGGACGCGGCCGAGCCGGGGGTGACGAGGGAGCCGTCGGAGGGGCCCTCGTTGCCGGCGGCCACCACGAACAGCGCTCCGGAGGACGCCGACAGGTCGTTCACCGCCTTCTCCAGCGGGTTGGTCCCCGGAGTGTCGGGAGTGCCCAGGCTCATGTTGACGACCTTGGCGCCTTGTGCCACCGCCCACTGCATCCCGGCGATGATCTGCGAGTCGCTGCCGTGGCCGAAGTCGTCGGTGACCTTGCCGACGAGCAGCTTCGCGCCGGGCGCCACGCCCCTGTACTTCCCGCCGCTCATCGCGCCCGAGCCGAGGATGGTGGAGGCCACGTGAGTGCCGTGGCCGGTCAGGTCGACGGGCGAGCCACCGCCGGTGAAGTCCTTGGCGGCGAGGAGGCTGTTCTTCACGTCCGGGTGGGTGGCGTCGATACCGCTGTCCAGCACGGCCACCTTCACCCCCTTGCCGTCGTAGCCGGCCTTCCAGGCGGCCGGGGCGCCGATCCGCGCGACTCCGCTCTTCGGGTCGAGGGCGGCGCCGACCTGCGAGGTCACGGTGACCCGGCCGTCCAGCCACACCCGGTCGATACCGGGCGCCGCCGTCACAGCGTTGCTCCGGCCGACGGGGTCGGTCAGCGCCCGCCACGCCTTCGCGGCGTCCGCCTTGTCGGCGGTCAGCGCCTCGCCGTGGACGGCCGGGAGCCTGCGCTCGACATCGGTGTCGGTGGCGAGGACGTGTCGGGCGTCGTCGTACCCGTCCTTCACCAGCTCCGTCACGTCGAACAGCCGGCGGTCGAGTCGCCCGTCGGCCAGCAGTTTGGCCGCGTCGAACGGAATGACGTAGGTGTGGCCTCCGGAGTGCCGTACCGAGTGACCGACGCCCTCCCGGCCCTTGCCCGGGCGGACATCGGTCACCCTGCCCTGGCCGTCGACGCCGACGGTGTCACCGGTCACCAGCGTCACGTGCGCGGTCGCCCGAGCCGGTCCGCTCGCACTTCCGGCGGACCGGTCCGTCGGCGCACTCGGTGCCGCGGAGGTGACGGTGGCGGAGACGGTGAGCCCGGCCACCGCCAGCAGTGCCGCCATGCCGTACGCGGTACGCCGTGCCGTCAGTCTCTTCCCGCCGCGGCTGTGCTTGTTCCGCACTGTGCTGTCTCGCTTCCCCATCGGTCGGTGGATGGTCCCGGAGGTCGGTGGATGGTCCCGGGCAAAGCCCGTCTGAGCGGGCGCGTGGGCGACCCCGGGCCCACACAAAAAAGGGGGGCGTGTGAGCCGGGGCCGTCCGAGCCGTCGGCGGGGGAGTGCCGTCGACCGGGATCGAGTCTTGGGCCGCGGGGAATTGGTCAGTAGCCCCTCACGGGCACTGAAAAATCCGGAGAAGCCGTCCCTGCGCGCGAGGTCTCGGCCGTTCAGCCGATGTGCGCGCCGCGTCGCGTCGCGGCACGTGGCCTTTCGGCTGATCCCGCGGGGCCGGGGGGGGTGCCCCTATGTGTTTGGTCAAGGTCGAAGGCCAGTAGGTTCGTGTGGTCGAGGGCGGGCCGAGCCGTAGGGGTGTGCATGGGTGATAGCCAGGTGACGATCAAGCTCACGAGTGACGAGGCACTGGTCCTGTCGCACTGGCTGGAGAAGCTTCAGATGACGGACCTCAGTCGTGTTGTCGACGATCCGGCGGTCTGGGCGCCGATCCATCGGATCGCCGGAACACTCGACAAGGCGCTTCCCGAGCTGTTCGCGCCTGATTATGACCAGCAGCTTGAGGCCGCTCGGCAGAGGCTGCGGCCGGAGGACTGATCGAGCGGTCTCAACTCCTCACCGAGCTGCGGCGGGCTGGGGTTCGTAGAAGGTTTTGTCGCGGAGCATCGCGAAGAGCACGTCTGCTCGGCGTCGGGCGAGGCAGAGGAGAGCCTGGGTGTGGTGCTTTCCCTGAGCAATCTTCTTGTCGTAGTAGGTGCGGGAGGCGGGGTCGGCCAGGGCGGCGAACGCGGAGAGGAAGAAGGCCCGTTTGAGCTGCTTGTTTCCCCGTCTGGAGGGCTGTTCGCCGCGGATGGAGGACCCGGAGCTGCGGGTGGCTGGGGCGAGGCCGGCGTAGGCGGCAAGGTGGGCGGCGGACGGGAAGGCGGTGCCGTCGCCGACGTCGATGAGGATGCGGGCTCCGGTCCTGATGCCGATGCCGGGCATGGACGTCAGGACCTTGGAAAGAGGGTGGGCCTCCAGCAGTTCCTCGATCCGGTGGGCGAGGATTTTGCGCTGGTCGAGCACCGCCTGGAGTGAGTTGGCGAGGCTCGGGACGATCAGCGCGGCCGCGTCTGTGCCCGGAACGACGACGGTCTGTTCGTCGAGTGCGGTGAAGACGTCGTTGATCAGACGCTCGGCCATGCGGGGTGCCTTCGGGCGGATCAGGGTGATGAGTCGTCGGCGTCCGGCCTTGCGGATCTGTGCCGGCGAGCCGAACTGGTCCAGCATTCTGAGGACGGCCGGGTGCTGGATGCGCGGGCCGATGACTCGTTCCAGGTGTGGGTGGATCTGGGTGAACAGGCCGCGGAGCCGGTTGGAGAGGCGGTTCGCCTCGGCGGCGAGGTCGTCGTCGAAGCCGACGATCATCTGGAGCTCGGCGATGGTCTCGTCGTCGAGGTCGACCGAGCGAAGCGTGTGCGGCATCGCCCGGGCCGCGTCGGCGATGATGAACGCGTCTTTCGCGTCGGTCTTGGCCTCGCCGGGATAGAGATCGGCGATCCGCCGCATCGTTAATCCGGGCAGGTAGGCGATGTGGCAGCCCAGGTCCCGGGCGACTGCCAGCGGCAGGGCCCCGATCGAGGCCACCTGGTCGACGATGACGAGGACGGTGCCGTGTTTGGCCTGCAGCCCGGCGAAGACCTCGCGGAGCTTGGGTTCGCTGTTGGGCAGCCGCTTGTCGAAGGTCTTCTTCCCGGCCGGGGTGAGTGCGGTGGCGTGGTGTTCGCCCTTGCCGACGTCCAGTCCGAGGTAGACGTCGATGTCGCTGGTGTCGATCACGTCGTGGTTCCTTCGGTGCTGTTCACCCGGCCTGCCACGGCACTGATCGCCACATCCACATTACGAAGAGCCTCCCGACCTGCGAAGAAGCCGGTGGTCATGCCCCTGACTTGTTAAATCGACCTCAGACGCCCGGTCTGCAGCCGTAGCGTCCAGGGTGCCGGTCGGCACGGGCTCGCATTGCCCCATGCCGCCCCGCAGGGCTGGCTCATGATTAGCGTGCCGCCGCCGTCCGGCACCCGCGCGGTGTGGCTCGACAGAGGCATGAATGTGTGAGACCGCAACTTCAAGTCAGGGTGCCCACCGCACACTTCTGCCCCATCGAGCATCTGGTCAGGAAGCGCGTGATCACCATCGGGATCGACCCCCACAAGTCCTCTCACACCGCTGTCGCGATCGATGCGGCAGGCCACAAGATCGGCCAGCGGAAGTTCGTCGTCAACGCCGGAACCTTCGGCCAGCTCGTCCGGTGGTGCGAGCCGTGGTCCGAGCGCCGCTTCGCGGTCGAGGGCGCCGGCGGCCTTGGGCGGACGCTCGCCCAGCAGCTGGCCGCGGCTGGCGAAGACGTGGTCGACGTGCCCTCGACCCTGTCCGCCAGGGCCCGCCTCTTGGCCACAGGTGGAGATCGCAAGACCGACCCCGCCGACGCGCTGCACGTCGCCCAAGTCGCACTGTTCCGCGCCGACTTACGCAAGGTCACTTCTGAGGGCCAGTCGACGATCCTGCGGCTGCTGACCGAGCGGCACGACGACCTGGTCAACGAACGCACCCGCCTCACCAACCGGCTTCATGCACTGCTGCGTGACCTGCTGCCCGGAGGGGCTCCGACCCGGCTCTCGGCGGACAAGGCCGCCGCCCTGATGAAGGGCATCCGGCCCATCACTGCGACCGACAACTGCCGACGCGACCTCGCCCGCGATCTGCTGGCAGACCTTCGCCGGCTCGACCGGCAGGTCAGGGACAACGAAGCGCAGATGCGCGAAGCCCTCGCGGCTTCCCGCACGACACTGACCGCGCTGCCGGGCCTCGGGACTGTGCTGGCCGCCAGAGTCCTCGGCCACATCGGCGACATCAGCCGATTCCCCACGGAACACCACTTCGCCAGCTACACGGGAAGCGCGCCGCTGGATGCCTCCAGCGGCCGGCATGTCCGTCACCGTCTCAACACCGGCGGCAACCGGGCCTTGAACTCGGCACTGCACATCATCGCCGTCTGCCAGATCCGGGACGGCGGCCGCGGTCAGGAGTACTACCTGCGCAAGATCGCCGAAGGAAAGACACCCGCCGAAGCCCGTCGGGCCTTGAAGCGGCGCCTGTCGAACGTGGTCTATCGGATCATGAAGCGCGATCAACGACACCAACTCGCAGCAGTCGCTTGACACACAGAGGCGCTAATCAGCGGTCTGTCAGTGCCTTCGGAGCTGGTGACACCACCCCCCCGGGCCATGCACTCGACAAGGGGAGGTAGTCATGCCAACTCCGAAGGCCGGTAACCCCGTTGCGGGGCTACGAAGACGGTAATGGGGAGGTCAGGGTCGCGCCGTGGATCTTCTGAGCAGCGTGCGTGCCCTCGGTACGCCTCCCGGACCGGACGGCCGTCGGCGGGGCCTTCTGAAGGCGTTCGGCATCGTGCTGCTCTTGCCGGCGGCAGGCGTGGACCAGTTGTTGGCCGGCGTTGACGGCCGACCGCTGTGGCCTCAGCTGGTGGTGTTGCCGGCGGAGCTGTTCCAGGAGGCCGAGCCCGTCGGTGGCGGGGTGGCCCCGGCCTGGTTGGTGCTGATGGCGGTCGGCTCGGCGGACAGCGGTGGCGACGGCTTGTGGCCGGCCTGGGATGTCAGGCCGGCCAGACCGGGGGTGAGGACGCGCACGGTGATGCGTCCAGTCCGGTTCCGCGCGGAGGTGTACTACGAGACAGGGGTGCCTTCCAGGGTCAGTACCCGACCCGGAAGGTCGCGTCCTGCCGGGCCGTGGTCGAGGAGACCGGGTCGATGCGCAGCATGAAGTTCGAGTGGCGGATGTAGCGGGTCGGGAAGTTGTACGAACGGAACGACGCCCAGCTCGAGTCCGCCAGGCCCGCTTCGCGGTAGAAGGTCGCGTCGGCGGCGAACTGCGAGGTGCCGTCGTTCACGTCCAGCTGGAGCCCGTAGTTGATGTGCCGGAGGTAACGGGTCGGGTAGTTTGACGACCGGAAGGAGACCCCGGAGCTGTCGGCGAGCCCGGGGACCAGGGTCCACTGCGAGTCCCTGTAGGGCGTGATCGGGTACTCGTCGAGCTGGGCCACGAAGCTGGCGTGGCGGACGTAACGGCCCGGGAAGTTGTACGACTTGAGCCGGTTCCAGGTCGGGGTGCCCCACTTGGCGAGCAGGTTGTTGTACTCGGCCGTGGTGATCGGCGTGATGCCGCAGTGCTTGGAGTTGACCGGCTGGGTGTAGGTCTTCTGGTCGAGGGGGGTCCAGGTGGCCGAGGCGAGGTCGGTGGACTGCCAGGCGTAGAAGACGCCGTTGGGCCGGTAGTTGTCGCCCCACAGGTACCAGGTGTTGGACGACAGGGACTTGACGATCGTGGGGGCCTCGGTGTTGCCGTTGTGTGAGGCGCCTTCGTTGGTGCTGAACTCGGTGAAGCTGCCCGGGTCCAGGGTGGTGGATCTGGCTGCCACCAGTTTGTCGACCTTCTTGAAGAAGAGGTAGTTGTAGCCGCCCACACCCAGGGCCATGTCGCCGTCGATGACTTCGTATCCGGGGTCGAAGAAGACCTGCGGGGTGGAGGCGGTGACGAAGTCGCTGGTGTAGTTGACCATGATCACGTTGTGGCCGCTGCCGTTGACCGAGGAGTAGATGACCGCGTACTGGCCGCGGCCGGCGTCCCAGAACGCCTCGGGTGCCCAGCTGTGGGTTTCCATGCCGTGCAGCTTCATGCGCCGGTAGCCGGTGAACGTGCGCAGGTCGGCGGAGTCCCAGACGTGGATGTACTGGCTGTTGTAGCTCCAGTTGGTGCCCTTGAGGTCGGTGGCGAGGACGACGAAGGTGCCGTCCTGCTTGCGCAGGACGAACGGGTCGCGCAGGCCGAGGGCGCCCTCGGTGGGGGTGGCGACGGGGTTGTTCTGGTTGAGGGGCGTCCACTCGAGCCCGTCGGGGCTGACGGCCAGGTGCAGGTTGTAGTCGGTGCCGGAGCCGCGGTTGTTCGTCTCGGTGAAGTACACCATCGCGTACGCCGAGTCGGCCGCGTGGGCTGTGCCCGTGCCGAGGGTCAGGGCGAGGGGGACGGCGGCGGTCATGCCCAGGAGGGTGCGGCGGGACAACTGCGGGTTTGCGCTCATCTTGCTCTCCGAGGTGGCGTGCGGGGGTGCCGGAAATTGCCCGACATTTCGAACAAGGTTCGGGAAATCGATCAGAATGTAGGGTCTGGCCATCGGAGCGTCAACCGTTCTGACGTGCTCTTTGTGGATCCTGTGCCGCAGGGTGCGAACCGGCGCGCCCCGGGATCTACCTCTGTCGATCCCCGCCGGCGCCCCGCCGGGACAGGGGGAGTGTCCCGGCGGGGACGGCTCGGGAGGGGGCCCGTGCGTCAGAACGCGGGGACCGATGAGGGCCGGGCCTCGTTGATGTTGTGGACGAGGTTGCCGGCCAGCGGGAAGTTGGCCTTGCCCCAGTCGGCGTTGGACAGCTTGGTCTGCAGGTCGCTCCTCATCCGGTCCAGGGTGACCAGGCCCGGCTTGTCCCAGCCGCCGTTGCTCCAGGCCTCCGGCACCTCGCCCCACTTGGCGAAGCGGAAGGCGTGCGTGCCCCCGCCGTCCTTGTGGTAGACGATCTTTACGTGGTTGCCGTCCATGGGCACCTCGTTGATCGGGTGGGTGCTGAAGTTGCCGTGCCGGGAGGCGGCCAGGTAGCGGGGGCGCTCCTCACCCTGCTTCTGGAAGACCACGACGGACTCCCAGTCGTGACGATGCCCGATGCGGTCCGTCCCGGCCGTCCCCTGGTCCTTCTCGAAGTAGAGGGCGTAGACGTACGCGCACCAGCCGTTTCTGCACAGCGACTGCGCGTACGTGTTGGCTTTGCCGAGGTGACCGGCCCGGCAATCGCCGGTGATCGGCCCGCTGTTCTTGAGGCCGCCGTTGAGAGTTCCGTTCGTGTCGATGGCCGCTGCGGGGAAGCAGCTGTCCGAGTCGTAATCGAACAGCGGCATGTACTTCTTCTGGAAGGCGGTGGCGTTCGGAGTCAGCGGGGTCAGCACGGCGGCGGAGGCGCTGCCCTGCAGGCCGACGGTCAGCGCGGTGGCGCTGAGCGCGACGAGCAAAGCCTTGCCGAGGCGGCCGCGGGAACTCCTGCTGCGCTTGACTGCGTGGGACATGTGCTGCGTCTCCAGTTGCTCGGTCTGCCGGGAATCCGGCGTGGTTCGTGCCGGGAATCGGGAAATCCGGCGGGACGAGACCGAGATTGGAGAGCGGGACGTTGTTCAGCAGGCCGTTTGGTCAGGGTGAAAAATTTTCGCGCCGAGGATTGGCCGGCCGTTTCCGATGTCGTCACGCACCGCACACCCCGGGGGCGCCTACAACGAAGGGCCACTGCAGGACGGGGACGACGAAGGGCTTCCGGCGGGACAGTCGGCCGTGTGTCCACCGGGCCGAGTGTCCGCCGTGGCGGATGTGGTGCGGCGCCACGATCTGCTCGTCGTCGCCGATGAGTTGCACGCGGATCTGGTGTACCGGCCGCACCGGCGCCTGCCGTTGGCTGCGCCGACCCCCGAGATGGCTCGGCGGGCGGTGACCATGACCTCGGCGAGCAAGGCCTTCAACCGGCCGGGCTGCATGGTGCGGTCGTCGATGCCGCGGCGCGCGGTGGCCGCAGGCTCGCGGCGCCCGGTGCACCGGGCGTAGCAGTCCGCCCGTACGGCGATGCTCACCCGCAGTCGGCTGTCCGGCTCCCGGCGGCGCGCAGCAGGTCGATAAAGCGGGCCCGCTCCGCACGCTCCCGGCACAGGTGAAGACCTCCTCGAACTGGTCCAGCACCCAGCTCGCCGGCTTGTCCTTCGCCGGGGCCGGCAGATGCCCGTACGTCGCCACCGGCCACGTGCCCGGCGTCGGCACGCGCAGCACGGCGGGTCGGCCCCGCTTCCCGATTCCCGGCGAAGGGAGGGGAACAGCCCGGCCCGCAGCAGGGAGGACTTCCACCAGCGGATCCCGGCCGAAGAAAAGGTCACGGTCGTCCGGCTGGAACCGTGCCGACCCCGGTAGGGTGCCCGCCCGTCCTCCTCCGCGTGGAGCAGAGCCTGAGCGGTGTCCGCCTCATTCCCCGCGTCCCCGCTTCGTGGGTGCGGCCCCGCCGCGCGCGTGGTGTGGATGACAGCGGCGGAAGGGCGGAGGCCCTGGCCCTGCCCGAACACTGGCCAGAGGCAGGGCCTCCGTGGTTCAGGGGGCAACGGTCACCAGTGGAAGTGGAAGGTCCCGTACTCCCGTACCTTGATGTTGTCCGCCCAGGAGCAAATGCGTACCGTCGGGCGCCCTCGTCGCCGGCGCGGACGTAGGCATCCACGAAGTCACCGATCCGCCACCGGCGCTCGACCACACGGATGGGCTGGGCGAACTTCCCCGGCCTGTACCAGGCCGGACGTGTAGGTCATCGAGGTGCTCGAGGAGCGGTGGCCCCCGGCGAGCGACGCTATCGCGCGGAACGGCTCCTTCTTCGCCTCGCCTCCGATGGTCATCCCGACCGACCACTGGTACGACGTCGTCTTGCTGACGGCCTTGCTGTGGGTGCAGTTCTGCGGGGCGTTCCACGCGCACCGGGGGTTACCCGGAGACCGGGGGTTACCCGGAGACCGGGTGGCGCTGGAGCAGCACGTCCGGGTCGCCGGCATTCAGGGTGGCACCGTCGCCGGTGAAGGCGAGGGTGTCGATCTCGTCGCCTGGTGTGGGCAGGTCGCTGCGGAGGAGCCACTGCCCGGCGGTGTCCCCCACAGGCGCAGGGTGCCGTTGGTCGTGGGCGGGCCGCTGGACCGGACCCGCGTCCGGATCCAGCGGCTTCTCCCGTCGTCCCACCGGGCGGCACCTTCCCACCTTCAACAAGCTGTGGGGGCCGAAGCCAGGTTTCCGCCCGATGTCCCGTCAATCCCGGCCGTGCGTTGCAGCGCTCACCGCACCGTGCGGTAGGCGTTGTGGATCGTGCCGGCGTAGGTGTTGCCCTCGGTGTCGGCCAGGGAGGTCCGGAAGGAGACGGTGCCGGGCTTCTTCGGGTGGGTGAGGGTCAGGTACCGCTTGCCGGCGTCGTTCGTGTGGACGGTGACCGGCTTCCAGGTGCGGCCGCCGTCGTATGACACGCGCACGGTCAGCGACTTGAGGTGGCCCTTGGCCGCGGCCGGGCCCTGGAGCGACAGCGGCACGGTGACGTGGGCGCCCGCCTTGGCGGTGCTGGTCAGGCTCAGCTTCGGGTGGAAGCGGACGACGGAGAGGGGGAAGGGGACCCCCTTGGTCTCGCCGTTGTCGCGGGAGGTGAAGGTCCACGCCGCCGCCACGTGGTCGCTGGTCCTGTAGTCCTTGGCGCGGTCGGTGCTGATGGACAGCCGGTAGCGCGTCGGCGCGGCGGGCAGGCCGCCGTAGACGTTCAGGCAGGTGTCGTCCGTGGTGGAAGTGAAGACCCGGGAGCCGGAGCTGAGCCGGGTGGTGATGGCGGCCTGGGGGAGGTAGGCCAGGTTGCCCGGGCCGTCGGAGAACATCGGCACGCACACGTAGTAGTACCCGCCGAGCCGTTTGGCGCCGGTTCCGGACGCCGGCGCTACGGCCGGGCCGTGGACGCCGCCGTTGAGGGCGACCCGGTAGGTGCGGCCCGGCTCGAAACGGCGGGCGGTGAGGAAGGAGACCGAATCCTCGTTGTGCGAGCCGTTGGCGATCCGGGCGCCCAGGTTCCAGCGCAGACCGCGGTCGGTGCTCAGGTACTGCACGAGAGAGGCGGTCGGGGCCGGACGCCGGGCGCCTTCCGAAAAGAGGGACGCCCGGTCGAGCTGCGGCCAGTCGGGGGTGGACCAGCTCACCTGGGGGGCGGTTCCGGCCTGGGGCAGGGCGGTGGCGACGGAGGTGTTCACCCGGGCCATGCCCCGGGTGGAGGAGAAGGTGCGGTTCAGGCCGGTGAAGAAGGAGCCGGAACGGGTGGTGACCAGGTTGTACGTCGGTGAGGTGGCGGTGCGCTGCCAGATCCCGCCGAGCTGGGTGACGAAGGAGTCGGCCGGGGTGCCGGGGCCGACCTGGCCGAGGGTGGTGTCGGCGTCGACGGTGTTTCCGCCGGCGTAGTCGTAGCCCGACTTGGCGCCGTGGGCCGCGAAGAGGACCTGCGCGTCGCGCAGGGTGGCCCGGCGGTCGGGGGCGGTGACCTTCACCGGCTTGGCCTTGCGCCCGTCGAAGGTGAGGGCGGTGTCGTGGCCGAGCACGAGGTGGGGCGCCACCATCAGGGCGGTCCTTCCCCGGGGATCGATGCTCTGGACGTCGATCAGATAGCGGCCCTTGGGCAGCCGCAGGGTGACCGTGCCGTCGGGGTGGTCCTTGTCGTCGTCGAAGGGCGTGTACTGCTTGCCGGTGTCCAGACCCGCCACGGTGACGCCGGGCCCGTCGTCGCGCTTGCCGTCGCGGCGGGTGACCGTCAGGGTCAGCTTGTACGACTCCACCTCACGGATGACGCCCAGGGCGGTGCGCACGCTCTGTCCGCCGCAGGTCGCCGTCACGGCGCCGGAGTAGGCGCCGTCTGCGCCGCCGAGCCGGGTGTCGGCGGTGACCGTGGCCTGCGCGGTGCCGCCGGCCGGGACGGTGAGCCGGGCCGGGGAGAGCGTGAACATGCCGGTGGGTGCGTTGCCGCCGTCGGGGCCGGTGGCGTCGGCGGTCAGGTCCAGGGTGAGGGGCTTCGTGCCCGGGTTGCGGTAGGTGAGCGTCCGGGTCACCGGCCGGTCGTCATGGTGCGGCCAGCTCGCGGTGCCGAAGTCGACGGACGACGGCTCGGTGATGACGTCGGCGCCGGTCGCCCGGGTCAGGTCGACCCGGCCCGCCCCGGCCTCGTACGCGGTGGTGCCGGTCAGAGGCTTCACCGACGCCGTCAGCGCGGCCTTGATCTGCTCGCCGGTCCAGCCGGGGTGCTCCTGGGCGAGGATCGCGGCGGCGCCCGCGGTGTGCGGGGTGGCCATGGAGGTGCCCGACATCGACACGTAGCCGGGCGCCACCTCCTCGCCCTCGCTGGTGTGCGCGGCCTGCGCGGCGACAATGTCGACGCCGGGTGCGGCGATGTCCGGCTTCAGGCGGCCGTCGGCGGTCGGGCCGCGGCTGGAGAAGTCGGCGATCTTGTCGTGGCGGTCCACCGCGGCGACGGTCAGCGCGGCCGCGGCGGAGCCGGGAGTTCCGAGGGTCGTGTCGGAGGGACCCTCGTTGCCCGCGGCGATCACGAACAGGGCATGGGAGGAGGCCGACAGGTCGTTCACGGCCTTCTCCATGGGGTCCACCCCTGGGGTGTCGGTGGAGCCCAGGCTCATGCTGACGACCTTGGCGCCCTGCGCCACGGCCCACTGCATACCGGCGATGATCGACGAGTCGGATCCGACTCCGGTGTCGTCCAGGACCTTGCCGACCAGCAGCTTCGCGCCGGGCGCCACACCCTTGTACTTGCCGTGGCTCTTCGCCCCGGAGCCGACGATGGTGGAGGCGACATGGGTGCCGTGCCCCTGCCCGTCGGAAGTGGAGCCGGAGTCGGAGAAGTCCTTCGCCTTGAGGATGCTGCCCTTCAGGTCCGGGTGGGTGGCGTCGACGCCGGTGTCCAGGACGGCCACCTTCACGCCCTTGCCGTCGTAGCCCTTCTTCCAGGCCTCGGGGGCACCGATCTGCGCGACACCGCCCTCGGGGTCTGGGGCGCCGTTGTCCTGGGAGGCCGCCGTCTCGACCCGCCCGTCGAGCCACACCCGGTCGATACCGGGCGCGGTGGTCACGGCGGTGCGGTCGCCGACGGGGTCGGTCAGCGCCCGCCACACGTCGCCGGCGTCCGGCTTGTCGGCGGACAGCGCCTCGCCGCGGATGGCGGGCAGCAGACGCTCGACCTCGGCGTCGGCGGAGGCCAGAGCCCGCTTGGTACCGGCCCGGGTGCCGCTGCCGCCCCGATAGGAGACGATCAGCGGCAGCCGACCCAAGTGGGCGTCGTCGTAGCCGTCCTTGACGAGCTGGGTGACGTCGAACAGGCGGCGGTCCAGCCGTCCGCTGCCCAGCAGCCGGTTCGCGTCCTGCGGGACGACGTAGGTGTGGCCGGCGAACCGCCGTACGGACAAGCCGATGTGTCCGCGGCCCTTGCCGCGCCGCACATCGGTCACCCGGCCCGTCCCGTCCACGCTCACGGTGTCGCCGGTCACGAGTGTCACGCGGGCGGCGGCCCGGGCCGAGTCGCTCGCCGCCGCGGCTGACAGGCCCGCCGCCGATGGGCCCGCTGTCGCCGGGGTGACGGTGGTGGCGGTGAGCCCGGCCAGCGCCAGCAGGGCCGGTATCCCGTACGCGGCGCCCCGCGCCGTCAGTCTCTTCCTGCTGCTGTCGTGCTTGTTCCGCAAGGTGCTTTCTCGCTTCCCCATAGGTCGGTGGATGGTCCCGAGTCGCGGCCGCCTGCGCGGGCGCATGGGGCGGCCCCGGGCTGCACGAGGGGGGTGTGAGCCGGGGCCGCCTGAGACCGTCGGCGGGGGGCTGCCGTCGGTCGGAACCGAGTCTTGGACGCGGGGGGATTGGTCAGTAGCCCGTCGCGGGCACTGAAAAATCGGGGAGAAGTCCTGTTCTCGGGGAGTCTCGGCCGTTCGGCCGATTGCGCGGCCCTGCCGCATCGCGGCGTGTGGCCTTTCGGCTGATCCGGCTGTGCCGGCGGGGGATTAGGGTCGGGCCGTGGATCTCCTGAAACGCGTGCGTGCCCTTGATGTGTCCGGCGGACCGGGACCGGCTGCCCGCTGGCAGGTCCTTCTGCGGGCGTTCGGCATCGTCCTGCTGTTGCTCGCGGCAGGTGTGGACCTGGTGATGGCGGGTTTCGAGGGCAGGCCGCTGTGGCCTCAGCTGGTCGTGCTGCCGATCGGTCTGGCGGCGGTCCTCTGGCCCGCTCACGTGCGGCCGGCGTGGCTCACCGCGGCCGTGCGCACTGCCGTGCCCGCGGCCCTCTCCGGCACGATGACGGCGGTCGCGTTCCTGTCCGGCCGGGAGCTGTGGTACGGCCCGGGCGAAGTCGTGATCCTGCTGTGCCTGCTCCTGATCGCGGTGCGTGACTGCCCCACGCCATGGGCGGCGGTGTGCGGCGTTCTGGTCGGTGCGGCGGTTCTCGCCCTGCCCTACAGAGCGGTTGCCGGCCACCCCTATGCCACGTCGGTCAACCCGTTCCAGTTCCTGCTGCCGACGGGTGCAGTCGCCGGACTCGGCGGGTACCTGCGCACCCTGGACCACCGCCGCCGCGTCGCGGTCACCGAGACACAGCGGGCCGAACGCCTCGCCATGGCCGCCGATCTGCACGACTTCGTGGCCCACCATGTCACCGGGATCCTGGTGCAGACGCAGCTGGCCCAACTCCTCGCCACCTCGGAACCCGAGCGTCTGGGCGGCATCCTGAAGGACGTCGAACGCGCCGCCGTGGAGGCCCTCGCCTCCATGCGCCGCACCGTCGGTCTGTTGCGCGAGGTCCCCGAGTTCGCCGAGGCCGGGACCGACGACCGCGGTCCGAGGGGCGATCTGGCCGCGCTCCCCGAGCTGGTGGAGGGCTTCCGCGGGCCCGTCGGCCCCGAGACCGCGCTGCGCCGCGATCCCTCAGTCCCCGACGACCTGCCGCAGGAAGTCCAGGCCGCTGCCTACCGGGTCGTCCAGGAGGCCCTCACGAACGTACGGCGGCACGCCGCCGACGCCACCGAGGTGACAGTCGGCCTGACCTACGACGGCCGCGTGCTGGAGGTGACGGTACGCGACGACGGCCGCGGCGGCAGCCGGTTGCCCAAGGCCGCACGCGGCGGCGGCTTCGGCCTGGTCGGCCTCACCGAACGGGTCACAGCGCTCGGCGGCAAGCTGCGTACGGGACCCCGCTCCGACCGCCGCGGCTGGGAAGTTACGGCGACTCTGCCTGCGGAGAGGAGCCGTCGTGACCGCCTCGGTGCGCTCGGCCCCACGCCGTAGAGAGCGGGAGCGCGGCCACCATCGCCCTGGTGGCGACCAGCGGCCACTGCGGGGAGCCGGTTGAGCCGTGCCGGGGGTGAGGCATCGGACATCGAACTCGGAGCCTTCGTATCGCCGTTGCACGCGGCGCTCGACGATCGGGTCGGCCTGACGCGGACTCGCCGACGCGGTGCGAGCGAAAGTTTCAGTGATCCTCCGCAGGTGGTGACTGAATGCCACCGTCTGTACGGTCGTGCAGGCAAGTCGTGGCATTGAGGGGCACGCGCAGAGCGGCCCTTGCTATGGACCGTCAGCAAGGGGCTGAACAGCACATGCGTTTTCGGGAACTCGGCCGCACCGGGCTGACCGTGTCGGAGATCGGGTACGGGGCCTGGGGACTGGGCCAGGGGGCCTGGGTCGGCGCCGACGACGACTCCGGCGTCCGTGCCCTGCACCGTGCCCTCGATCTGGGCGTCAACTTCATCGACACCGCCAGGGCGTACGACCGCAGCGAGCGCGTCGTCGGCCGCGCGCTGAGGGAACTCCCGGGCGGCGGTGACGGTGTGTACGTGGCGACAAAGGTCGGGCCGAAGGTCCCGGTCTCGCTGGCGCCCAGCGGGCTCGACCCCATGGAGGCGTTCCCTGGCTCGCACCTGCGCGAGAGCCTGGAGACCAGCCTGCGCGAGCTCGGCCGCGACCACGTCGACCTCCTTCAGCTGCACACCTGGGAGGACGAGTGGACCGGCCGGGGTGACCTGCTGGAGACGGTGGCCGCCCTCAAGCAGGAGGGGAAGATCAGGTTCTTCGGCATCTCCGTCAAGGACCACCAGCCCGAGAACGTGCTCACGGTGCTGCGTACCGGCGTGCTGGATGCGGTCCAGGTCATCTACAACGTCTTCGAGCAGGCCCCGTCCGACGCCCTGCTGCCGGCCTGCGAGGAGTACGGCGTGGGGGTGATCGGGCGGGTCGCACTCGACGAGGGGGCCCTGACGGGCTCGATCCGTACGGGTGTCACCTTCCCCGAGGGCGACTGGCGCAACTGGTACTTCAGGGACGACCGGACCGCCCAGGTCCAAAAGCGCGTGGACACGCTCCTCGCCGACCTGGGGATCGGCGTCGACGAACTCGCCTCCACCGCACTGCGGTTCGCGCTCGCCGGGCAGGCGGTCTCCACGGTCATCGTCGGGATGCGGTCATTGGCGAACGTGGAACGCAATGCCGCGGTCACCGAGGCACCGCCGCTGACCGCAGAGGAACTCGCCCTGCTGACCAAACACCGCTGGCAGAAGAACTTCTACAGCTGATCCGTTCCTCCGCTCTCCTGGCCGGGGCACGGGACGTCGTCGCGCGCGTAGACGGTGACGCGGGCGCCGGTGACGTTCTTGGTCGTGCATGCGCGGAAGTACCGTTCCAGGGTGCGGTGTTTGGCCAGTTCCTGGGCGTTGATGTCCGAGTGCGCGCCCGCCGCGTCGCGGACTGCGACGATGCGTCGGAAGGCCCGCATGCGGTGGGCGATCTCCTGGGCGGGCAGCTCGGTGCCGGACAGCGTGTCCGAGGACACGGCGTCCCGTGCCAGCGCGAGGTCGGTGAGTACCCGGGTGTCCTGCGGACGTGCCTGGGTCCAGACGCGGTGGCGGCCCGACAGGTAGAGGAGACCGTCGCCGGGGC
This sequence comes from Streptomyces cyaneus, assembly GCF_004028635.1. GTDB lineage: Bacteria > Actinomycetota > Actinomycetes > Streptomycetales > Streptomycetaceae > Streptomyces > Streptomyces cyaneus. Next base: position 337,458 of record NZ_RQJW01000010.1, read on the forward strand.
CGGCGGACTGACGTACCGCGCGGCCGATGGCGATCACGTCGTCGTGGCGGCTCTGCGGTGTCCGCAGGTGCATGCTCACCGGCATAAGGGAGGCCAGCACCGCGGCCGCAACCGCCCACGGGGCCCATCCCGTCGGCGGCCGACGGAAGGCGTGATCGATGCCGGCGCCCAGCAGCAACGCGAAACCGATGGTGCTGTAGAGGACGTACCGGTCGACGAACAGGGGCTTGATGGGCGCGAGCAGGAGAAGGAGAAGGAGCAGACCGGGCAGGATCAGGATCGGCAGCGCCAGAGCTGCCAGGCTGATGGGCCCGCGCCCGGTCACGGGGCTTCGCGCGCACCAGACGCCCACCACCGCCATGGCCAGCAGGCCCAGCAGCTGCACAGGGTGCGGCCAGGCGATCCAGGCGACCTGTCCGGACTGCCCCGCACTGAACACCGCCAGCGGCAGCAGCCCCGCCGCGGCGCCCCAGGCCGCCACCGTCCACGCCCGCATCACAGGGCGAGGGACCCCGGAGACGAGCAGGGTCACGCCGTGGGCGGCCACGGCCAGGATCGCGAACTCGTGGAGCAGGCCGGCGAGCAGCATGGCAAGGCCGTAAGCGCACCACCGCCCTCGGGACGGGCGGGCGACGGTGCGGACGAGCAGGTATGTGGACCAGGTGACCAGAGCGCACACCATGGCGTACGAGCGGCCCTCCTGCGTGTACAGCTGAATCTGAGGGATCAGGGGGAAGACGAGACCGGCCAGCAGTCCGACACGAGAACCGGCGAGACGATGGCCCACGAGTCCGACGCCGGCTGCGGCCAAGGACATGGCCACCACTGAGGGCAGGCGCAACGTCAGCAGCTCACCGCCGAACAGTTTGAACAGCCCGTGCATCAGCGTGTAGTAGAGCGCGTGCACGAGGTCCACGTGCTGGACGGTGCGCCAGATGTGCGCCACGCTGCGGTGCGCGAGTTGGTAGGTGACGGATTCGTCGCCCCACATACTGTTCTTCCGGCGTATCCCCCACAGGCCCAGGGCCAGCGTGACCATCATGGGCACGATGACCGCCAGTGCGGCATGCGGCTCGCGTCGCGGACTCCGGGATCGAACGACGGCAGGCTTGAGAAGAGGGTGCGTTTGTCCCTGTGCGGTGTTGATGGCGAGCTCCGAGGGCTGCGACCGGACGGCCGACTGGATGTGTGCAGGGAGGCCCGTACATGGCCCCCGCCGTGCTGACTCTCACCGTCGGCGCAGAGGGGCCCTGGGCCTGGCGGTCCTGGAGATCAGCGCGTCTTCAGCCCAGGGCGAAGAAGACCATGGGGCTGTCCGCGCTGCTCCTGAGCGCGGCGGCGAGCGGCGGTGCGACCAGCTCGCGCTACTTCTCACGGACCCGGCCGAGGCCGTCGGCGCAGGTCCAGTAGAGGCTACGGATGTGGTCGAAGTCGATGTGCTGGTGCATGCGCGCGCTCCGTGCTGGTGGCCGTTGTCGGGGGCGCGCAGAAGGTAGGAAATCGAACTGCGAACGCACATCACACCCAGGTGCTGACTTCTGGCCTCACACCTGGGTATGACGGTGCCAGGTTTTGGAACCTCCAGGGCCTCGCTCAGCGCCCATTGACCCGCGGACCGGCGGCCCATCGGCTTCAGGTCAGGTGAGGGTCCACTTCTGGGTGGTGCCGTTGTTGTCGGCGGCGTTGGACGCGGGCGTCGGTCGGGGACCCACCCGACTCTGCCTGTCAACTCCCTGCCCCTCAATCCGCCGTTCGGCCGAGGTCCCGCGTGTCCGGGCCGGTTGCTCATGGCCGTTCGGCCGAGGTGGTGGTCCCTGCTGAGAGGGGAGAGTGGAGCCCGGTCTCAGCCCCGTACCGCAGCGGTACGGCGATACCGCCGCAGCCACCACGCCTTCGCCGCCATGTGGCCTGGCGGCACGGGTTCGTCAGGTGACCAGGACAGGAGAGATGGGCATGACTATCCGCGTGGTCGTCGTGGACGACCAGGACATGGTGCGCTCGGGGTTCGCCGCGCTGCTGTCCGCGCAGAGCGACATCGACGTCGTGGGGGAGGCGCCCAACGGCCGACTGGGCGTCGAGGTCAGCCGCAGCACGCACCCCGACGTGGTGCTGATGGATGTACGGATGCCGGAGATGGACGGGCTGGAGGCGGCCCGCCGACTGCTCGATCCGCCGCCCGGTGTGGTGCACCGCCCAAAGGTGCTGATGTTGACGACTTTCGACATCGACGACTACGTCTACGAGGCCCTGCACGCCGGGGCCAGCGGCTTCCTACTCAAGGACGCCCCAGTCGCCGAACTCATCCAGGCGGTGCGGGTGATCGCCGCAGGTGATGCGCTGCTCGCCCCGTCCATCACCCGTCGCCTCATCGAGGACGTGGCTCGGCGCCGCCCCGTCCCGCGCCCGAACACCCGCCTGCGGCTCAACGGCCTCACGCCACGGGAGACGGAGGTCCTGCTGCTGGTCGCGCGGGGCCTGTCGAATGCGGAGATCGCCTCGACGCTGGTGGTGTCGGAACAGACCGTCAAGACCCACATGAGCCGGCTGCTGGCCAAGCTCGGCGCCCGCGATCGGGCCCAACTCGTCGTCATGGCCTACGAGTCGGGGCTGGTCGCTCCGGGGAGGTCCGGCTGAGCCACGCCCGGCGCGGCCGACTGCGGTCATCACGGACGGGCAAGCCTGGCGCCACCGTCACGATCCGGGCACCGGCACACCCCCGGCCCCCGGGGCTACCTCACGTCATACCCAGGTGTGACACCGGAGTTGGCACCTGGGTGGGACGTGCCGAGTCGTCCCCACGTTCTAGCGTCACCGCGCCTTGATCAACCAGACCGGTTTCGCACGGAGCGCTCATGCACCAGACCATCGACCTCGACCACATCATCCGGCTCTACCGCGCCTACGCCGGCGACCTCGACCGGGCCCGCGAGAAGCAGCGGAAACTGCTCGCGCCGCCGACCTCGCTGAAGGCCCAACTCGACGACATCGAAGCGGAGATCACCTACCTCCTGCTGCGCGAGACCCGACCGGAGACGGTGGTGGAGATCGGCACCTTCCACGGCTGGTCCACCACCTGGATCCTCCAGGCACTGAGGGACAATGGCACCGGCCACCTGTACTCCTACGACGTCGTGGACCACGTCGTGCGCAACATCCCCGAGCAGTTGTCCACCGGCCGCTGGACGTTCACCCAGGGGGACGCGCGGGAGAACCTGGAGAAGATCCCGGACACCGCGGACTTCCTCTTCATCGACGCGGCGCACTCGGCGAGTTTCGCCCGCTGGTACATCCGCGAGTTGTTCCCGCGCATGCGACCGGGCATACCGGTGTGCGTCCACGACGTCTTCCACGGCCGCAGGCCGCTGCCGTTCACCGAGGGCGCGGTCGTCCTGCGCTGGCTCGCCGACCAGGAGAACACCTGTTTCACCCCCTCCCGGGCCCGCGCACCCGAGATCCACGACCGCCTCAACGACGTCAAGCGAACCCTCGATCTGGGGCACCCCCTGCGGGACAGCAGGGACAACCCCATGATCTTCTTCACCCTGCGCTGAGGCGTGGGACCGTCGCCTGCGCATGAGTGAGAGCCGCAGAGCCCAACCGTGACGAAACTGTCATCCGGACTTGGTCGATCACGCCGACGTCGGGTGGAAGAAATCCTCGCCCGGCTGCGCACGGCCGAAGCCTGAGCCGCCGCACCGACGGAGGGTCCGGCGAGTACTCTGCGGCGGGGCGGGGCGGTGGCGCATCGCTCGACGACAGGCACGGTCGCCGGCTCCGTCAGGACACGGTCCGGACGGAGCCGACCGCCTGCGAGGAGACGGCCGGCTTCTCGAGCCGCCTCAGCCCAGTTCGGCCAGCCGTCGTACGGCCGGGGCGGCGAAGGTCTCCATCCACCGCGACGTGGCTCCCAGATGCGGCGAGATGATCACCGTGTCGATGCCGAGCTTGCCGTAGGGCTCGACGTCACGGCTGAAGGTGTCCAGGTCCTCCTCGGTGGCCGCCGCTCCGGAGTACGTGAGGGTCCGGCGGACGGCGTCGTAGTCCCGGTCCGCCTCTTCGCAGTGCCCGCGCAGCACGTCCAGCTTGTGCGCCACCTCCTCGGGCGAGGTGGCGAACAGGTTGCAGGCGTCGGCGTACCGGGCGACGAGCCGCAGGGTCTTCTTCTCACCGCCGCCGCCGATCATGATCTCGGGGTGCGGGCTGCTGACCGGCGGCGGGACGCACAGGGTCTCGGTGAGTTGGTAGTAGCGGCCCTCGAAGGGCCCGTTGTCGTCCGGGTCCCACATCTGCAGGCAGATCCGCAGGGTCTCCTCCAGCCGCTCGAAGCGCTCCGCGAGCGGCGGGTAGGGCACGCCCAGGCCGTGGTGCTCACGGTCGTACCAGGCCGCGCCGATGCCCAGGGTGGCCCGGCCGCCGGACAGTACGTCGAGCGTGGTGGCGATCTTGGCGAGAAGCCCGGGGTGACGGTACGTCACCCCGGTGACCAGAGCGCCCAGTCGCACGGTGGAGGTGTGGGCGGCCAGGTAGGCCAGGGTCGTGTAGGCCTCCAGCATGGGTGCCTCGGCGCCGCCGTTGAACTCCATCTGGAAGTAGTGGTCCATGACCGACAGCCGGTTCACACCTGCCGCTTCGGCCGCCTCTCCCGCGGCGGCCAGTTCGGCACGCAGTGCGCCGCCGCCTTGCGGGTGATCGAACCGGTTGATGTGCACGCCGACGTGCATGTCCGTCTCCGTTCGTTTCCTTTACGGGCCGTTGTCGACCCAGCGATGCTTGCGCGACGGTCAGTTACGACGTCGTGCTCCGCGCCGGCCTACGCCCTGTCGTGTCCAAGTGGCCGTGGCCAACGCCGCCCACTTGATCGACGGCGGGCCGATGAGTACGGCGCAGGGGCGGCCGGTCCGTCCCGGTCACCGGGGCATACCGGACCATCACGCCGCCCCGCCTTCACTCCCGCCCGTCGGCCGGTGCTCCCAGAGCGTCTCTCCCCGGACCTCCATGACGATGGTGCCGGAGCCGTTGGTGAGGGTGCCCTGGCTGCGGACGGCGGCGGTGCCGTCGTCGCGGGGCCGGACCTCCACGATCTCCAGCGTGCCGTGCAGGACGTCCCCGGGCCGGACCGGCGCCCGCATGCGCAGGGATTCGATCTCCCGGCCGGCGATGAGGGCGGCGCGCGAGAACACCGCGTCCACCAGGAGGCGCTGCAGGACCGCCGCGGTGTGGAAACCGCTGGCGATGAGGCCCCCGAAGCGGCTCGTGGCAGCCGCTTCCTCGTCTGTGTGGAGAGGCAGCGGGTCGAAGCGGCGGCCGAAGTCGAGGATCTCCTCCTTGGAGACCTTGGCGTTGCCCAGGTCGAACACGGCCCCGGGTCGGAGATCCTCGGCGTACAGCACGGCGCTCACCGCCGTTCCAGGGCCGGCGCAAGCCCCGCGTCGTCGCGGTGATGACGCGGCATGTCCGGCTTGGGACCGAACCCTGCCGGTCCTCGGCACGGGGTGAACCGGTGTATGTGCACGCCGAGTCGCATGCGGGCCTCCGCTCGTCTTCTCATCCGGTCGCTGACCGCCCGGTTGCCGTCCGTCGGACGGGCATGGCCCGGACGTCAGTTCAGTCCAGTTCCGTGACGAACCGCCAGAGCAGGCGGCTGAACGTCTCGACGTCTTCGTCCGGCCACCGGCCGAGCCGCTCCTCAAGCCCCTTGCGCTGGTGCTGCCTGACGCGGGCCAGGCAGGCACGACCGGTGTCGCTGAGTTCCAGCAGCTTGGTCCTGGGCCGCGACGGATGTGCCACCCGGTGCAGGAGGCCGTCTTCTTCCAGCTGGGACAGCTGACGGCTGACGGTGGACTTCTCCAGGCCGTACCTCTCCGCCAGATCGGAGGCGGTCGGATGAGGGACGGTGCCTACGTAGGACAGCATCGTGTACGCGACGAAGGACAGTTCGTCGTACATGTTGTTCGCCCGCACCCTGGAATTGCGGGAGAACAGGATGATCGCCTCGTGGATCACGTCGAGGGGTTCGTCACGGGCCGCCATGACGCCATCCTGGAGTTGTGCGAAGCAACTGTCAAGGTTGTATCGCACAACTCTGACCTCGTCGCTCTCCGGTGACCGGAGTCCCGAGCCGAGTTCCGGGCCGGCGTCGCCCGAAGCCGTGTCGCCGCTGTGGTGCTTGGCACGCTGGATCTGCTCGTAGACGTGCGCGCGCAGCTCGCCGAAGCGCGCGCTGGAGCGGGTGTGCAACTGGTCGCGCTCGTCGAGCAGATCGATGACCAGGTCCTCCTGCACCACGGTCGGCGACTTCGACAGGATGATCGTGCGCTGGCCGAGGTAGACGCCTTCGTCGATGTCGTGGGTGACGAACAGGACGGTGACGCCCAGCTCGTGCCACAGGCGCCGGATGAGGTCCTCCAGGTCGGCGCGGGTCTGCGCGTCGACGGCCGCGAAGGGTTCGTCCATGAGCAGCACTTTGGGTTCGTACGCGACTGCGCGGGCGATGGCGACGCGCTGCTGCATGCCGCCGGAGAGCTGCCAGGGGTAGGCGTGGTGGGCGTCTGGCAGGCCGACGACTTTCAGGGCGTGGTCGACGAGTTCCTTCTCGCGGGCCTTGCCGAGGTTCTTGCGGCGCAGCGGGAGGGCGACGTTGTCGCGGACGTTCATCCAGGCGAACAGGGAGCGGCCGTACTCCTGGAAGACCACCGCCATGCCGGGCGGGGGCCCGCTGACCGGACGGCCGTCCAGCATCACCTCGCCACCGGTGGGGGTGAGCACTCCGGCCATGCACTTCAGCAGGGTGGTCTTGCCGCAGCCCGACGGGGCGACCAGGCACACCAGTTCACCGGCGTCGATGTGGAAGCTGAGACTGCGCAGCGCCTCGAGGGTGCGGTTGCGTCCGGTGTAGGTCTTCTGCAGGTTGCGTACGTCGAGCATCGACGTCTCCTTCGTACGGGTGGGCGGCGTCGTGGCCGGATGGCCGGTCAGGGGTTGCGCTGGACGCGGCGCAGGCCCTGGTACCAGGCCAGGAACCGGCTCTCGGCGAGGCGGAAGAGCAGCGACAGGACGAAGCCGAGCAGGCCGAGCAGAAGGACGCCGCTCCACATCTCGGGGATGGCGAACGTGCGCTGGAACTGCACGATGGTGAAGCCCAGTCCGTTGCTGGCGGCGAACATCTCGCTGATGACCATGAGGATGATCCCGATCGACAGCGACTGCCGCATGCCGGTGACGATCTGCGGGCTGGCCGAGCGCAGCACGAGGTGCCACAGGCGGGCGGGGCCGACGATGCCGTAGGAGCGGCAGGTGTCGATGAGCACCTCGTCGACGGCGCGGACGCCCTCGACCGTGTTGAGCAGGATCGGCCAGATGCAGCCGCTGACGATGACCAGGATCTTCATGGTGTCGCCAAGTGATCCCTGGGATCCGTGGGACGCTGGTGCGCCTCGGTGGCCCGGACGTAGCTTCTCACACGATCTTCACTCGCTCGAAGCCCCTCGCGGAAACAATCCTGCCCCTCGTCGACGTTCTCGATCTTCGAGCCGAGGAGGGGAAGGTGTCGGGCCTGAAACTGTTCCACACGACGAACAGCGGCGTGACCGAGGTCATGCCGCACCTTGCTGAGGTCGAGGCGGATGTGCAGGGTCTCGTCGAGGCGCACATGGAGACGCTACTGGGAGTCCGGTTCCTGGCCAGCGAATACGGCACCGGGCCGGTCCACGGGGGCCGGATCGATTCGCTCGGGCTGGATGAGAACGGATCGCCCGTCCTTCGTCAGGCCGCCCCCGCTCGCCATCACCTTGATCACTCCGGCGCCCGCCGCCGCGTTGCGCCGTACCAGGTCACGGACGGCAGCCTCGCCGCGGACCTCACCGCCCAGGAAATGGCAGTGGCCTCCGGGTGTGGTCAATGGTGTGCCTGCGGACACGATGCGGGGGCCGGGGGTGGCGCCCCGGCCGATCTCCTCGCGCAGGCGCAGTGCCAGGGCATTGCGGTCTCCGAGGTCCCGGACCGTTGTCACGCCGCTCGACAGGAGCTGCTCCGTACGGCGGCGCATGTCGTGTAGCAGCTTCTCGTCGCTCGAGTCGGTGAAGCCGGCCAACGGGTCGGTGCTGCCGTCGAACACGAGGTGCACGTGGGCGTCGATGAGCCCGGGCATCACCGTGGCACCGGGAAACGAGAGATCTGCGCCCCGAGGGCCGGAGTGGCCGGTGACCTGTGCGCGAGGCCCGACGGCGGTGATCCGGTCACCCTCTATGAGGACGGCGCCGTCCTCCACGTACGTCCCGGAGTCGGTCAGGATCCGGTCGGCGGTGATCAGCATGTCGTCTCGCCTTCGCTGTCTTTCCACGGTCACGCGGTGAGCCGCAGCGCCTCCGACACCGCGATCAGCTGGTCGACATCCGAGTCCCGGTCGTCACCCGTCGGCCGTGCCAGAGGTACCGCCCTTGCCGGGGCCGGGGCACCCTGCTGGATCGTGGCAGAGGCACACCGGAGCCGTCTGGCCAGTTCGGCCGGCTCCAGGCTGAGGAGGTCGGTTTCCTCGTTCCCAGCCGCCAGGTAGGGGCTGATGTCGAGTAGTCCATCGCGGCATTCCACTATCCGTCGGTGATAGCGGCGGTGCACTCCACGGGCCCGCCACCGATCCCACGGTGTGCGGGACGCGGGCTTCAGCTCGTTCTTCGGGTTGATCCCGGTCAGCAGCTCCCACAACGGGGCCAGCCGGCGGTGGTCCCGGCGCCGGCGCAGCGATAGCCGCGTGGCGGTGATTCGCGCGCGCAGGCCCGAATAGGTGACGCCCACGACGAAGAGCAGGCTCGACACTGTCAACAACGCTGCTGCCGAGGTCATGAGCGGGTGGGGCACGGACCCTCCACTCCAGCGGACGACGGTGAAGACCGCACGGATGCCGCAGGCCGCCGCCAGCGAGCCAAGGCCGATCGCGGTGATCCACAGCCCGGTGGCGTGAGGCCGACCAGATTTGCGGGCATAGCGGGCGGACCACCGTCCGGCCGTCCCGATCGCGTACGTCATATACAGGCCCGCGCAGAGGTAGAACACGGCGACCTGCGGGATCGTCATGTCCATCGTGCGGCTCGGTCCGCTGAGTGCTCCCAGCGGTACGGTCAAGGCAGCCACAGTGATGGCTACCGAGACAAGGGCCACCACGACGCCCGCCCTCCGGGCTCGACGCCGTGCCGCAGGCCCGTCGGCCGAGTACAAGTAGAAGCACATCAGGAAGTAGCACGCGAGCAGCAGCAACAGGTTCTGGAGCAGCCGCGTGATGTTGTGCCCCGCCATGATGTCGAGGCCGTGGGCACCCCCCGGCCTGGCTATGGCGTGCGACAGACCCAGGGTCAGGAGGGTGAGGGCAACCGACCTCGTGGGAGCGTCACGGGGGGCACGCGACCACAGGAACAGTCGCCACACGACGGCGGCGGCGATGATCAGCGGAAGGCACTTCGCCATGGCTACAGCCACCCCCGCCGGTCACCCAGAGCAGCCTGCACACGGCGGACCTCCGGATCCTCCGACAACGGCGGAAGCGCGTCCACCACCGAAGACCACTCCAGGATGATCGTCGCAGCGAGCTCGACCGAGCACTCCTGCTCATCCTCGAACGAGCAGCGCAGGGATACACGCCGGATCAGCTTCGGGTCGACTATAGGGATGAGGGCAGCCCACTCCTCCACGAAATCGGCCGCCGACTCCGCCACGACGTCACCCTCCCACTCCGCGACGATGATGTGGAGAAGCTCGTGGAGGATGATCTGGAGCTGGTGCAGCCGGGTCGTCTCCTGCTGGTAGACGATGATGTCCACCTGCGGCATTTCGAGCCACATCCCCGACGGCCCCGGCACCTCCAGCGGGACCGGGCGAAGGACGATCGGACGGCCGCGCCTCTCGCCGAGAGCCATGGCCAGTTCCTCCACGTTCAGTGGGGGGTGAATTCCCAGGCTGCGCAGCTCTTTCCGGAGCCGGCGGTGGAGGTCGCGTTCCACGGTCCGCCGTTCGGCCGTACGCCACCGCCTCCATCGGCGGCGCGCTCTCTCGCGCGCTGGCGCCGCAGATTCCTGAGCGCCTGAGAGGCCCTCTCCCAGAGACATGTGAGCAATCCCTTCGTGCCGGCTGGTCGAGGCTCTTCCTCCGAGCCGGATTAGGCCAGAAGGCGTATCCCCTGGCCGGGATAACCCTATTGGCGCATCTCGGAAGTCATGGGAAAGAAAGGCCGTGCATATCCTGTAGATGAGAACTGGCAGTTCTCATAGACGGACAGTCCCCATTTCAACCGTTGCTTGCCGATTGCAGGTGTGGGCTTCAACTCGCCTAAAATTAAGCTCTGCTGACGAGTGGCCATGGCGGCGGTCGGTGCCGTGGAAAAACGGGAACCTGTGACGTGTATCCCACCCGTGGACGCTAACGGACGTTATATGAACGTTATGAGCGGTGGGGGTGCCCCCGAGGCTCTCCTCCTCACCCGCATACTGAGGCAAGCTCGCGCACGCCGAGATACATCGGACATACCGGGGTTTACGTCCATGTTCGGTGCGGGTTCCACTCGCGGGATCACTCAGGCTCAGACCGCGCAACTGGCAGGCGTGAGCCGCCGGTGGTACAACTCCCTCGAATCAGGGTGCCCAGCGAACTACAGTGACGGGTTCCTCCATCGGATCCGCGTGGTCCTCGCGCTGAACGACGATGAATGGGCCATCGTCTATCGCATCGCCCGTGGCCGAGCGTCGGCCGCCACTGCCGCAAGCCCTCTCAATCAACTCCTGCCACCTGCTCTGGTGGCACTTGTCGAGCAGAGCAAGACCTGGGGCATCTACCTCAGCGACCAGCGCTGGGACGTCCTCGCCTGCAACGAGAGGATCCAGGAATACTTTCCGTGGATGGGTTCCGGCCCCAACGTCGTGGAATGGGTGCTGACATGGCCGGACGCGCGAGCTCAGCTCATCAACTGGGAAAGAGACTGGGCTCTGCCCACGATGGCAGCGCTCCGTGTCAATGCGGAACAGTGGCCAAATGACAAACGACTTCAGGAGGTCATTGCAACTGTGCGGCTCGACCCGACTGCCCGCAAATTGTGGAACGCCCCCGACCTACCGGCCGTCACTCATCCGGCGTCGAGTTCACCACGCCGTCTTTACCTGCCACGGCAGGATGACAAGGAGTTCGCGATACGGATTGTGGCGCTCACGCCCATGGAGCTGCCTGCCTGTCGACTGATCGCAATCACGCCTGCAGAGCTGGTGTCTACCGGCTGAAACGACGTCAAGCGCCTGCCCATGGAAGGTGGGTCGCGAGAGGGGAAGCCGGACTCATCAAGGGCAGCAAATCGAGCCCATTGCTGCAGTGCCTCGGGTCGAGGAGGACCCACAATGGGTGGTCCAACGGAGCGCGGGCCATGCGTAGCAAACCCAGTGGCCCAGCCCGGGTGGGAGTGGGCTGCCCGGGCTTCCGCGAACAGGGCCGCGGAGGGCAGGATCGGGCGCATGCGCATTCTGGTCCTCGGCGGCACATGGTTCCTCGGTAAAGAGATCGTCTTTGGCGCGCTCGGGCGCGGGTGGGAGGTGACGACGTTCAACCGGGGTCGATCCGGTCCCGACATCCCCGGCGTCAACGCGATTCATGGTGACCGGACGGCCCTCGGCGACCTGCGCCGTCTGTCCGCTGCTGGCCCGTGGGATGCGGTGTTGGACACTTCCAGCTCGGAACTGCCGCCCCGTGACGTGCTCCTGGCCGCGCGGGCTCTGGCCGGACAGGTTGACCGGTGGGTGCACATCTCCACCGTGTCCGTGTATGCCGACTGGCCGCACCACCCGCTCACCGAGGCATCCCCGCTGCTGGACTGCCCGCCTGACGCCGACGACACGTTCGGCTTCACAGGCCCGGACGGCTCGCCGACGAAGTACGGGTTCCAGAAGGCGGGTGGGGAGCGGGCTGTGTCCGAGGCCCTCGGCGGCCGGGTGGTGTTCCTGCGGCCCGGCGTGATCCTCGGCCCTGGCGAATACGTTGGCCGTCTGCCCTGGTGGCTGGCCCGCGCCGCGCGGGGCGGGCGGATCCTCGCCCCGTCCCCGGCCGAGCGGCGGATTCAGCCGGTCGATGTCCGCGACGTGGCGGCTTTCGCCCTTGACCAGGCCGCCGACCTGAGCGCCGGCGGAGCCTTCAATGTCGCCCACCCCGAGGGGCTCACGTTCGTCGAGTTCGTGACCGCCTGCCTGACCGCGACCGGCGGCGCGGGACGGCCTCTATGGGCGGCTGCGGACGACCTGGACCGCCACGGGGTCAAGCAGTGGACGGAAATGCCGCTGTGGCGCACGCACGCTGGGGTGTGGGCCGTCGACCCGTCGCGGGCCGTGGCTGCCGGTCTGCGCTGCCGCCCGCTGCTGGAGACGATCGCCGACACCTGGGCGTGGCTCCAGGCCGACGGGCGGCCCGTGGAGCATCCGCGGTGGGCCGAACACGGCATCGCCCCCGAGAAGGAAGCCAAGATCCTGGCGTCTCTCTCGGGGGCGAACTGACCGGCAGGGGGTCAGGCTTCCAGGGCAGCTAGCGGATCCGATCCGGTACCGAGCTGGTGCTGTCCGGACAGGCGGGTGAAGTCCTCGATCCGCTCGCCGAGTTCCCCGGCAAGCTGGGCACCCCTGAACGGGGCGCCGGTCAACGCGCGCCGTACCCGGGCGGTGCGGGTCAGCAGGCCGGTAGCGCGCTGGTCGCGCGGCACGGCCCACACCCGTTCGAGGGCTTCGGCCGCGCCGTCGAGGTCGCCGCGCAACAGCCGGGCGGCGGCCAGGTCCGCCCCTGCCCCACCGACCACGCGGGCCGAACGCAGGGCCGCCGGGCGCTCGGCCGCAAGCTGAAGCGCTCTGGTGGCGGCGGCCTCCGCCTGGTCCCCATCGCCGAGTAGAAGGCATGTCGAGCTGTTCGACATCGCGACGCGTTCGACGGTGAACCCGAACTCTCCGGCTACACCATCGTGGAGGTCGTCTGTCGCCCCCTGGCCGTCGGCCTGCGAGGCGTCCAGGGCACGCTGTGCGGAGGCGACATCTCCGAGGTACCCAAACGCGCGGGCCTCGATCGCCGCGAGCCTGCGCCGCGCCACGTCCCCCAGGCCGTTGAACATCTGGGCCTGCCGCGCCAGGCGCGCGGCCTCAGCGGGCTGGTCCTGGAAGTACGCGATGTACGCCAGCGTCCCGCCGGCGAACGCGCGCAGTGGATCGAACCGGGCCGTCTCCCCGTACAGGGCCGCCGACCGGCACAGGCGCTTCGCCCCGTCCAGTGACCCGAGGTCGAAGGCGGCCGTGGCCAGCAGCGCGCACGCCTGACCCGCCGCAATCAGCAACTCTTGCGACTGTGCAGGGACTTGTGTGCGGCCACGCTGCGTCTCGGCCTCCTCCCGCAGCCCCCGCGCCTGATTGAACACGTCGAATGGCGCCTTCGTGCTGTACTCGCGCGCCAACGTGGCCACGTCGTCCCGCAGTTGGTCAAGGGTCGTATCCGAGATGGAAGCGGCGGCAGCCTCGGCGGCCTCGCTCTGGGCGTCATGTGCAGTCATCAGAATTTCGTCTTCCAAGTTGAACGCGGGTGCGGGTGCCACAGAGGGAGGCGCCTCGAACAGGGCTGCCGCATCAACCCCGAACATGTGCTCCAGTACGGTGCACGCCTCCGGTCCCGGAAGGGTCTGGACCCGACCGGCCGTCCAGCGCCGGAACTGCGCCTCGGATACCGTCAGATTCCGGGACCCCTCGGCAAGCACCTGAGCCGCCGCACGGCGAAAGGCACGCTCGAAGTCGACGTAACGCCAACGCCGTTGATCCACCAAGACCTTCAGCAGCGTCCGAGCCGTCTTACTCATATCGCTCCCTGGCCTCTCGGCATGCTCGCGCGGGCGCTTCCCTCACTGGAAGGGGAACCGCCAACCCCTTGGCAGCGCAACACCCCCAGCGCACATGACACGTTGACGCTACCCGCGCGCCACGAAGGTCACCGGAACGAGCGCCAGATGACACCCGGTACAGCATGGCGACGCCACCCGGACCGGGCGGAACCTGTCGGTCGTCGCTCAACACTCCGCAATCCGCAGAGACCGGAGCCCGGCGGCACACAGCCCCGCTCGCTCTCCGTTTCCCCGCGAGGAGCGAGCGGGGCACCGAACCCGACCGCGAGCGATCAGAGGCCGCGATGACCCACATCCCCCAGGAGCAGCAGCACCCCACGCGCACTAGAACCAGCAGCGCGCCGCCGGCCGACCGCACCGGGCCGATAAGCCCTCAAGCCCGCGACCACGCCGACCGGCACGGTGACCCGTCCCTCTGGGACACCGAGACCTGCCGCCTCTACATCGAACTCGGAGGCGCCTCATGACCACACCCGGCACCCCCACACCCGCCGGCGAACTCGTGGACGCCCCCGCGCTCTACTACGAGCAGCTGACCGAACGACAGCGGCAGGGAAAATCCTGCTGCTGGTGCGCCGGAACAGCCGACCAGCGGTTCCCGGTCCTGATGCTGCTCGCGACCGGCGCGCAGCTGTTCGCCCGCACGCCGTGCGCGGGCATGTACGGCGTGCAGGAGGTGGCGTCATGACCCTCGCCCCGCCCCTGCCGATCGCCCCCGCGACGCGCACGGTGCCGACCTACACGCAGACGCTGTCCCTGGTGTCCTCCTCGGCGGCGCTGGCCCGCATGTCCACCCGGACGACCCTGGAATGCTGGTCGCTCGAAGGTCTCGCGGACGACGCCGAGTTGATCGTGTCCGAGTTGGTGACCAACGCCGTACTGCACGCGCGCCCCTTGAAGCCGACCCGGGACGAGCCGGGCCGGTGCAGGCTGACGCTTCAGCAGCCGGAGCCGGACACCGTCCGTGTGTGGGTCACGGACACCTCTCCCCGCCCTGTCGTACGACGCGACCCAGGCGACGGCGAGGAGGGTGGCCGCGGTCTGCTCATGGTGAATGCCCTCGCCACGCAGTGGGACGTCGTCCCTGCGTCGGGCGGCGGGAAGTCGGTGTGGGTCCAGCTGAAGGCGTCCTCGTGATCCTCGACGGCTTAGACCGGGCGCTGGAGGAGACCGGCCGTTCGCCGCGCCGGCGGCGGACCCGGATCGGGTGGCGGCAGGTGGCAGTACAGGCGCTTTTCTTCGTCGCCGTGACCGCCGTCGTCGTCGCCCTGCTCTCCTACGGCAGCGCCGACAGATGATCTCCGGCGGTGCCGGGCGATGTGCGCGACGGTCGCGCCCGGCCGCCGGGTTCCGCCCTTCTCGTACGGAGCCCTTCAGGACGGCCGGTACCAGTTGGCCGCGCATGACCTCAGCCGTCTGTCGATCAGCCCCGAAACCCCTGCAAAAGGACGTCCTTTGATCACCCACGCTACCCCTACCGAACCCGCCCCCGGGGCCGGTCTGCGCTTCGACCGCACCACCCGCTTAGGAGTCCTGCCCATCGCCCTCCACAACGACGACGGACCTCCGCAACGGGCCGCCCTGTTCCTGGACTGCGCCGAACTCCTGCGCCTCGGGGCCGAGATCGACGCCATCCTCGACCAGGCCGAGACCGGCGGCACCGTCATCCCCCTGCGCATCCCGCCACCGGCGCCGTGACAGCACAGTCCTTGAAAACCCCAAGTGAGAAGGAAGCTCCGCGTGTTCATCGGCATCCCGAGCGAACTCGAAGCCGCTCTGATCGACCATTCTCTCCTGCCCTGGGAACTGGACGGTTCGTTCCTGGCGAAGTCCACCATGGAGCGGTACCGGACCGAGCTGACGGCCACCCCGCGGTTCGAGGAGACTGCCGCGACGCTGCGCAGCGCGCTGACCGGAGAAGGGGGCGGATACGCCGTGCTGCGGATAGGGAACCTCGCCAAGGCGCTGGGGACGGACGACGACCGGTTCCTGCGGCTGGTGACGGGCTTCGCGGCCGAGGTGGCCGTCCCTTTCTCGCCCTTCCCGCGGTGGCCCCTGTGGAAGGACATCGGGGTCAAAGTCGACAAGGACCCCGGAAAGTCCAGCGGCATCGGGTACAACGCCTTTCACATGGACCTGGTGAACGCGACCCTGCCCCCGGACTACACCACGCTCCTGTGCGTTCGCCCCGACCCGCTCGGCGGCGGCCCCAGCATCCTCTCCGACGCCCACGCGGCGGTGGCGCGACTGTCAGAGGACAGCCGCGCCCTGCTGGCCGAGACGGCCTACAGCTACGGGACATTCTTCGACCTGCACGGCATCGGCAAGGAGTACAAGCCGTTCCCGATCCTGGACGGCTCCGACCCGGGCGAGGGGTTCGTCCGATTCACCGCCAAGATGCTGGAGCGGTCCCAGCTCGGCCAGGCGCACGCCGACGCTGCCAGGGAACTCGCCGAGGAACTCGTCCGGGGGCAGGTCTCCTTCATGCTCCAGCCCGGCGACTACCTCATCGTGAACCAGCGCCGCTTCCTGCACGGCCGGCAGGCGCTCCAGAACGGTCAGGAGAGCGTCCCGGTCGCCGACCGGCGACTGCTCCTCCAGCTTTTCCTGCGCACGAGGGCCGGCGACGGCTCGGCCGCGTAGCCGGCCGACGGCACCGGTGACCTACTACCGAGTCCCGCCCCCGAGCACGCGGCACGGCCACGGGGCGGGCCAGGTCGGGCACCGCCGGGAACGGTCGCGCACCGGACCGGGCCCGTGCACGGATCTAGATGCGCGAGTTGCGCAGCGACTGCCACACAGCGCCGGCCAGCGCCCGCGTCGACCGAGGGACCGACAGATGCTCGTGCTTGCGGTACAGGGCCCAGTTGTATTGCACGAGCGACAGCTTGTTGGAGGACAGCGATTCCGCCTGGTGGGCCCTGTACACCGCAAGCGGCTCAGCCAGGCCCCGGGCGTCAGCGCCGTCCCGCATGATGCTCAGCCACAACGCGTAGTCCTGGCGTTTCCGCATCTCCGGCATCAGCCTCGTGCCCAGGACATTGCGGTCGTACATGGCGGTGAGAGCACCGATGTGGTCTCGGACCAGCATCGCGCGGTAGTCCACGTGCTCCCGCGCACGGATCACCCGCCCGTTCGGGACCCAGTCGGTGCTCTCGCCGTCGTAGTCGGCGTCCATCTTGAAGTACGAGGTGAACGTCAGCGGCGCATCACCTTCCGCGGCGAAGGCGAGCTGCTTCTCGGTCTTCTCCGGAAGCCACATGTCGTCGCTGTCGAGAAAGGCCACGTAGTCCCCGCGGGCACGCTCGATCGCGAGGTTGCGGGCCCGGCCCGCACCGCCCCGTTCGGGTGCCGACTCCGGCAGGACGCGCTCGTCCTGCGCGGCGAACTCGCGGAGCAGGTCCATGGAGCCATCGGAGGACTGGTCGTCGGTGACCAGCAGCTCCAGGTCGCTGTGGGTCTGCGTGAGCACCGACCGGACGGCTGCGCCGAGGGTGGCTGCCGAGTTGTACACGGGCATCACGACAGACACCAGGGGCACAGCGCTTCTCCTTGCCAGTCCGGGAACGACGGCCCATTCAAGCATCGCAATCGAGTAGGAGCTGCCATGCAGATAGTCGTCGCTGGTCAGGGCTATGTAGGGCTTCCCCTGGCCGTACGCGCCGCAGAGGTGGGTCACCATGTCGTCGGCTACGACGTGGACCCGCACCGCGTCCAGCAGCTCGCCGCCGGCCAGTCCTACGTGAGGGACGTGGACTCCTCGCGGCTGCGCGTAGTGCTGGACACCGGGGTCTACTCCGCGACCGCCGACGCTGCCGCGCTGGCCGGCTTCGACATCGCGGTGATCACCGTGCCGACCCCGCTGCGGGACGGCGTGCCCGACCTGACCTACATCGAGTCCTGCGCCCGGACGCTGGGCGAGCACCTTCGCCCCGGTACGACGGTGGTCCTGGAGTCCACGAGCTATCCCGGTACCACCGAGGAGCTGTTGCTGCCGATCCTGGAAGAGGTGTCGGGCCTCAAGGGCGGAGTGGACTTCCTGGCCGGATTCAGTCCCGAGAGGATCGGAAACAAGCGGTGGTCGTTCGACGGGACGCCGAAGCTGGTGTCCGGAATCGACGCCAAATCACTCGACGCGATCAAGGGTTTCTACGACGGCATCTTTCAAACCACGGTACCGGTTTCCGGGACCAAGGTCGCCGAGCTGGCCAAGCTGATCGAGAACATCTTCCGGTTCGTCAACATCTCCATGGTCAACGAGATGGCGATGCTGGCCGCTTCCCTCGGCGTGAACATCTGGGAGGCGATCGACGCCGCCGCGACCAAGCCCTTCGGATTCACGCGGTTCACCCCAGGGCCGGGGGTCGGTGGGCACTGCCTGCCCGTCGACCCGTTGTTCCTCTCGTGGAAGGTGCAGCAGGAGCTCGGCGTCCCTTTCCGGTTTGTGGAACTCGCAGCCGACGTGAACCGGTACATGCCCGACTACGTCGTCCGGCGTCTCGTGGAAGCACTCGACAAGCGCGGCATGCCCGTCAGCGGATCTCGGATCCTGCTGCTCGGCCTGACCTACAAATACAACGCCACCGACCTTCGCAATTCACCTTCGGCACGTGTCGCCGAACTTCTCGTCACCCTCGGCGCCCAGGTCCGCGGCGCTGACCCCAACATCCCGGAGGGCGAAGACACCGAGCTGAACGTGCCCCGGGTCGATGCGAGCTCGGAGGAGATCACGGCCTCCGATGCCGTGGTGCTGCTCATGGACCATCCCCGATTCGACCTCCCGGTGATTCAGAAAAACGCGGCCTATGTTCTCGACTGCCGAAACCGCCTTTCCGGGCCGAACGTCGAGATTCTTTAGGTCCCCGAAATATCCTCGCCCCGCTGCCGATCTTCCATACCCGGGAGTTCTCTTGCGCGACGAATGGGAACACGCCCACACGGACTACACCGTGCCCGCGCAGCGCCACGTTCCTGCCTCGCTGGCCGAAAGCGAGAGCGACTGGCGCCACTACCTGGAGCGCTCAGCCCCCAACGGCTGGCTAATACAGCACAACGCCATGACCGAAGCGCTCGTCAGCGGACAGCCGATGTACCTGCTGCACACCACCAAGGACATCGACGCCATCCGCACCAGCCGGCAGTTGCATGTCTCCACCGGATGCCTGGTCGGGGCCCTGTACTGCTCGCCTCTCGCCAGCCAGCGCGAGGGACTGCGCCCACACAACCTCGGCGCCTACCTGATGGAGACGAAGCCTTCCACCACGCCCATGATCTTCGAGGTCATCCCGGATGCCCCGATCCAGCCCAAGGGCGTCGACTACCTGCATCTCGGTGCCATCCACCTGCGCACCTACCTGCGCTACCAGAGCTTCCTCACACCAGCCGAGAACGATCAGCTCGACCGCGCCGTGCTGGCCGGGCTGCGTGCCGGGGCCGTGTTCCTCGACGTCGCCCTGCGCAACGCCGTCGGCCACACCACTGGGGCTCCCGAGTTCATCGACCAGTTGTCCGATGCCGTGGCCCACGTGCCGTTCCTCGGCTACCTCTACTTCGAGGTTCTGTCCGAATACCTGATGCTCCACTCCGCTACTCCGGAGACCAAGACCTATGCCCAGGTGGGAGAGCTGAACAACTGGCTCTACAAACGACTCGCCTTCGCCGCCGTGGACGGCATGGGCCAGTTGTTCGACCTGGCCCGTTTCAATCCGCGCCATCACCGGCTGGTCCAGCTCATCGAAGGGATAGAACCGGCTCTCGGCCCGGGAGTCGCCGAGTATGTCCGGCGACGGCTGTCCCACCTGTTCGCCCGGACCGCGCTGCACCCGTCCCAGGACGCGGCAGCGGTCACCTTCCAGGGCGCTGATCTCAGTACGGCCCGGAAAGCCGCGCCTGGACTGATCGGCCAGATGGCCTTCCGCGAGATCCGGTACATGGCCCGCTATCGGCAGTTGTACCACTGCTTTGAGAAAGCCAAGGCTCTTGAGGCGTGGGACTACTGGAACAGTGAGGGAATACCCACCCCCTTCAATGGAATCCTCCCCAAGGGAGAGATTGGGATAAATCCCGTCTACCCCCGGTCGTCGGTCAGGGTATGGACGGCAGAACAGGACAGTAAGGGCTATTTACATCCGGCCGAGGAGGTCATGGCCGTCTTCACGCCGCACCTGGCGTCGTGGTGGGCGCCTCCCCGTCAGCGCGAGATGCGGAAGGCCACCGGTGATTCACGAGTCGAGTTGGCCCTGGGGGCCGATCTCCGGTTGCCACCCCCACGGTCATCGATGAATGGAGTTTCCGCATGACCACCAAGCTCCTGAACATCCTGACCGGCATCAACCGCACCGCCGCGCCTTCGTCTGGGGGCATGATCCTCGCCAACGATCTCTACGGAGCGATGCCGGAAATCCACACGACCTTCCTGGGCAGGGCGCCGGTCGATCAGGCTTGGGAGGCTGCGTTTGATCAACTGATCACCCTCTCCACGACGAAACGCCCCCACGGCCCGGACTTCGACCCCTATGTTGACGAGTTGACGCGTGAGGTCGGTGCGCTCATTGAGAAGATCCAGCCGCATGCCATTCACGCCCAGTACCTCGGGTTCGCACTCAGCCTGGCCTTCACCCGAACTGCCGGCAACATCCCGATCATCTCCATCGCCCACGGTCCCGACGTGATGATGGCCGAGCGCAGCGCATCGGAACGCGAGGCCATGAATGAAGTCGCTGCCGCAAGCGCCGCGATCGTTGCCCCGACCTCCGCCCTCGCCGACCGCATCGACCATCTCACCGGACGCCGATTCACCGATCGACTCACCGTCATCCCGTGGGGCATCCCATTGAGTGATGCCCGGGTACGCGATCAACCGCCTACCGGAAGCGGACCCCTGGCTCTGGTGCACGCCGGCCGTCTGGACGACAACAAATCCACGATCACCGCCGTCGAAGCCCTCGCTTCAACCGACCAGCCGCACCACTTGACCGTGATCGGCAAAGGACCCCTACGAGAGCACCTGGAACAGCAGGCCATCACACTCGGGCTGCGGGACCGAATTCAGTTTGAGCCGTTCCTAGCCCGCGCCGAACTGTGGCGCCGCCTGCCGGACTTCGACGCCTTCGTCTTCACGACCAGGGGTATGGAGGCTTTCGGGCTCGTCCTCATCGAGGCCCAAGCCCACGGACTTCCGGTTGTCTACTCCGATCTTCCCGGTGTGAGGGAAGTCCTCGGGAGCACCGGCGTTCCCTACACTCCTGGCGACCCGCGCTCGCTGGCCGTGGCTCTGGACGAGATGGGCCGGGACTTCCACCGGCGCAAGGCCCTGACCAAGGCGGCTCTCGATAACGCGCGCCGATACGACATCACTACCACCGGCCGCCAGCTTCGCGAACTGATGCTCCGCGTGACCTCGTGAACTGGCCGTGCACCTCGGCCAGTCCACGCTTCGCGTGCACGTTCGGGCGATCGGCGTCTGTACCGCTTCCGCGGCCTGGCCCGGCGCGGCAGCCTGAGGACCTTGTCTCGGGAAGGAGCAGTGCTTGACCTGCACAGATGATGACAAAAAGGCTGATGAAGAGCTGGGGCTCGTGTTCGACGGGGACACTCGGGTGGGAAGCCGCGAAATTCATCACGCTGCGCCGCATGGCCCGCAGGCTCCCGCACCTTCTCAACGGTTCATTGACGATCGCCTGGAAGGTCGACCGGCGTGCCGTTGTCGCGCTGATGGCCTGTCAGCCCTCGCCCGCTGGCCCCAAGCTGCAGCGACAGCGGCGACAGACGTGGGGGATGCTATCGATCCTGCGGCGAGCCTTTGGGCTCGGTCCGTCATCATCCCGCCTCCGATGGCATGGGTGTACCGGCGGAGGTGGGGGCGTCGGGCGCGCGAACCCTCGCAGCATGGGAAACAGCGGCTTCCCAAGGGCGCGGCAGAAGAGCCGATCGCCAGTGAAGGCACGACGCGCGTGAAGTCGGCGTTCGTTGTCCAGCAGGTACCCTTGGCCAGGAGCCAGGTCGAGACGCACCTGGTGACGTCCGGCTGTCGCCCGCAGTTGCGGGAGGTAGGGCTGAACGATCGGGTTCCAGCGCGCCAGCCCGTCGAACCGCAGGCGCACGGACACCCTCAGACCGTCGTGGGCGGTGAACACCTGCGTGGTATGACCGTCTCCGGCGCCGAAGAACGCGGTGCGGGGTTGTGCCAGCGCAGCCCCGGCCTGCCGATCACCAGTGGAGAGGTCGTAGTGCACGGCCTGCCCACCGGTGAGCAGGCATTCCTCATCGGTTGCGCCAGTTTGCCCGCACACAAGGAGCACAGGACGGGGCGGATTGGGTGTGCCGGAACGTTCGGTGTGCGGATCGAGAGGGCCGTTGCCGAACCCGGCAAGGCCCGCCCGATGCGCGTCGCGTCGGGTGTCGCAGATCGTAGTGAGGCCGTCTGGGTCACTGTCGCGGTGCGGCACCAGATGCATGATCCGAGTGGCAAAGGTGAGCACCGCAGTGCGTGAGGCAAGACCGTCGACAGTGACAAAGCCCGTTTCCCGCCGCCCCGCGATCCTCTCTTCCGCTCCCGGCACGGTGAGGTCGATACGGTTGCGTACGAAGACGTCGGCGTACGGCTGATGAACTCGGCGCCTCCTGGATCTCCATGGCGGGGATGTGGTGCTTTCACTGTTCGGCGCTGCTGAGTCGGGGGTAAGCGAGAGATTGTCGACCCGGGCAATTCGCCCACGCCCGACTTGCGCCACTGGCCGCGTGCTACGTTCCGACCACCCCCGGCCGTACGTGCAATCCGAGGAGAGCGATGGCGTACACGCCCCCCAGCTGGCCCGTCTCCGTCAAGGGCGTAGCCGTGGACAGCCGCCGACGCGTACTGCTGCTGAAGAATGAACGCGAGGAGTGGGAGCTGCCCGGAGGCCGACTCGAACCCTCCGATGGCACACCAGAGTTGGCGGCGGAGAGGGAGATCGAGGAGGAGACCGGCTGGGCGGTCAAGGCCGGTCCTCTCCTGGACGTGTGGATCTACCAGCCCCTGCCCGTGACCATGCCGGACCGGCGAGTCGTGATCGTCACCTACGGCTGCGCCGTCCTCACCCCGGACAAGACCCCCGTGGTGAGCCACGAGCACAAGCAGCTCGGCATGTTCACCGCCGACGAAGTGCCCGACCTGACCATGCCGGACGGATACAAGCAGTCCATCGCCGCCTGGTGCGCACGGATGTGACCGACCATGGACAGCGCGATGGTGGCACGGCGCGCGCAACACACCCTGTGGCACTGGGCAACCCCGCAGGCCGAGTCCATCCTCGCCACCCGCGATCTCGGGATCATCCTCCGCTACCACCGTGCCGCACACGGCATGAACCAGTCCGAACTCGGGCAGCTCCTCGGCTACGACAAGACGTACATACCGCTCCTCGAACTGGGCAAACGGAGCCTTGACGACATCGGCTCCTGCCGACACATCGCCGAGACCCTGCGTCTGCCTCCGCACATCGTCGGCGTCACCGATCCCGCCGACACCGACCACCGCGCCATGCTCCAGTTCGGCGAGTCCACCGTCCGCCTCTCCGAGATCGCCCGACAGTCCGGACATGCCTCCGACGCCGTCGCCGAGCTGTGGCCCCTGGGCGCCCGGCTCGAAGCACGAATGGAGGACGGGACCACGGAACGCGGGACGTCCTCCACCTCCTGGCCCGAGCCCGTGTCGGCCTCGGCGTCGCCCTGGGCAACGTCCTGCCGGAGGAACGACTGAGCACCGCTGCCCGCTGGACCGCGAAGAGCATCGACATCGCCCGCTACTTCGGCGACCCGGCCTTCACTCCTATGTGTTGCGCATGCAGGGCGACGAGCTGCAGAAGGCTCGCCTCCACGGAGCCGCCGTCGACCGTCTGCAGCACGCGGCTGCCGTCGCTCCGACCACGAGGCGAAAGCAGCCGTACTCCCGCTGCTCGCTCGTGCCGCCGGCTCCCTCCGGAACCAGCCTCTGTTCGACGAGGCCTTGCGGGAGACGAACCGGCTCCTTGAGGAGACCGAACACACGTTGTTGTTCAACCCCTACGCCCTGCACGAGATTCGACTTCCAGGGCTGATGGCCACTGGCAGGACGGACATCGCCGTACAACTGGTCGAGCAGGGCAGTCCTATACCGACGACCACGGTCGCCCCGCAGTGGCGCGTGATCGAGCTCATCACCGTGGCCCAGGTACGGCTGGCCGCCTACGACTGCGGCGGCGCCGTGCAGTCCCTGCACACCGCCGTCGATGAAGCTGTCCGCCAGTGCCTTCCCCACCAATTGCAGCGCATCGCGCGCGCGGCGCACCGCCGGCTGCCGGAGATCAGGGAAGTCGCAGACCATGCCCTGGACGTCACGACTGAGTGCGCGGCGAAGGCCGGGCATCCTCCCCTCAGAGCCTTGGCCCTCACCTACGCCAGCTACGGGGCTCCGACACCGAAGAGGAAGCTGGAAGTCCTGTCCCAAGCCTCCCAGGATGTCCGCGGTCACGGCAACGCCACGGCCGCAGCCTGGGTCCTCGGAAGGCACGCGGAGGAAAGTGCCGCGGCCAGCGATGAGACAGGAGCGCTGCGTGCGCTCGACCGAGCACGCTTCGCTTACGACTTCGCGGATCACACCAGCGAACAGGCATGGGTCCCGCTTCGTGACACCGTATCGGATGGCTCGTAAGCCCAACACGATGAGCAAGGAAGGCGCCGCGAAAATCGCCGCGTGGCTCCCCGACAGTGAGCGGGAACTCGCCCATCACTTGCGGCAGTTCGCTTCCTGAATCGATCCCCTCGTACACGGGCGAGCTCAGGACACGAGCGCCGTCACGCCACACGTCGCTTGTCAGTCCTGCGTTGTCTCCTCAACAACCCACGACAGGTACGCCTCCGACCCGCCGGTCACAGGCAGCGTGATCCACTGGGGGACGTGATACGGGTGCTTCTCGGACAGCCACGCCTCCAGCTGCGGGAGACGGTCTGTCGTCGTCATGTACGAGATACGCCACTCCCGTGCCGTCTCGACCTCGTTCTTCCACCAGTAGACGGCGGTGATCGGCCCGTCGATGTGAACGCCCGCTGCCAACTTGCTCTCAACCGCACCCCGTGCCAGCGCCTTTGCCTGGTCCTCGTTGTCGATGGTTGTCTGCGCGATCACAATCCCGTTGGCCATGCAACTACCTCTCCAGCCCGGTGTACCACGACCCTACTCAGCTGCCTCTCCGGTGCGTCGAGTGCGGGGGCCCAGCACCTCAGGTGACGGCCTGAGCTGGCACGATCACTGCTCGACTGAGGGTCGGGAATCCGTACCCGAAGCATCTACCTCATGGCCCGCCGCCTCACCGGCGAGGGTCGCCCTGAACAGGCGCGGAACCTGAGCAGGAATCAAGCGCGAGTCACCGGACCAGACGCTCGGTTCTGTCGCCGGAGAAGCCGTCCATGCAGTCAGTCATGGGACACCGGGAGGAGTGTCTGGCGCGCGGGCAAGGACGACCGGCTGGTCGGTCGGGAAACCGCGCATGGCGTCGAGTCTTCCTGGCAGCCAAGGTGTTGGGACGGACGGCTCTCTGTTTCTACCGAGAGCTACTCGGCGTCTGCAAGACCTACCACCGTGATCGCCAGTCAAGGACAGAACCTGGCGGGGACGCAACATAGCCGACGATCGCCGGTTAGCCAAACCGGCGATCCTGCGGACTATTGATGCGGGTTCCGGAGAACAGCCCTTAACGCGCGCTTATAGAAGTTATCCGGTGCGCTGGACAGTTATGTATGCCAACTCGGGAGAGAACGTGACGGTGCGCTTCATGGATGCCAGGGAAACGGCTGAGTATTTGAACGTGTCCATCTCATGGCTCTATAAGAATTCCGTGCGTTCCGGACTGGCAACCTACAGATTCGGAACAGGCCCGAATGCCAAGATCCGATTCAAAGTGTCAGAGGTTGAAGCCTGGGTGAAGCAGCAGCGAGTGATGGGCGGATAAGGCTCTTTGGGCTGGTCCATGCCAGGAACCCCTGCAGTCGTGCACGTAGATAGTCTCTTGGTGGTGAATTTTGCAGAGTCGTTCATTGGTTCGTGGGATGGGTTCGTTTTTCAAGGAGTGTGAGCATCCGCGGTCGCGGTGGTCGAAGTGCCCCCATCCTTACAAGGTCCGGTACCGGTCGGCGGCGGGGCGGCAGTTGGAGGAGTCCGGGTTCGCGACCCAGGATGCGGCCATCGAGCGTTTGACGGAAATCTACAAGGCGAAGAAGGCGGCGCCGCGGGGCCAGGCGAAGGCGGAGCGGATCGCTAGGTACGGCGCGATGCGGTTCGAGGAGTACGCCGGCGAGTGGAAGGCCGGCCAGCGGGATCTGGGGCCGGCGTCTGTGGTGCACCTGGATTCGCTGCTGAACATTCATCTGCTGCCGCTGCTGGGCAGCCGGCGGATGAACTCCTTCGACCACAAGGTGGTTGAGGGCTTCCTGCAGACCATGGAACGTAACGGCATCGGCCTGGCCGCTCAGGCGAACGCCTTCGACAAGCTGAAGGCGATCCTGCTGGACGCGAACCGGCTCGGGCTGTTCGACGACAACCCGGTGGCCGGGGTGAAGCCGCCGCAGTACGACCCCAAGCGGGTGGTGATCCCG
The DNA here is from genome assembly GCF_004028635.1 of Streptomyces cyaneus. Classification (GTDB taxonomy): domain Bacteria; phylum Actinomycetota; class Actinomycetes; order Streptomycetales; family Streptomycetaceae; genus Streptomyces; species Streptomyces cyaneus. The sequence continues at coordinate 363,955 of NZ_RQJW01000010.1, forward strand.
TCACCGGAGCAGCTGGGTCAGATACGCACCGCCGGTGACGACAGTTTCCTGCTGGTCGCCGATCTGATGAGCGGGTGCGGCATGCGCAACGGTGAGGCGTTCGCGGTCAACCTCGACAACATCGTCGCCGACGACGTCTACCGCATCGCCGAGCAGGTCAACCGGACCACCTGCCAGTACGAGCGTCTCAAGCACCGCAAGGTGGGCGAGTACCGGGACGTGCCCCTGCCCGCGCGGGTGAGGCAGAGCATCGAGTGGTACGCCGCCAAGCACGGCACCGTCGACGGCTACCTGCTGCGCCACCCGAGCGACCCGTCCCGCACGTTCCCGCATTACCACATCGCCAACCAGTGGCAGCGGATCAAGA
>NZ_RQJW01000011.1 GCF_004028635.1 Streptomyces cyaneus
CGGACGGGCTGGAATGCCTGGACCGGCGTCGAGGGGTGAGGCCACCTGAAATCAGCCCCTCCGGCGTTTGAGGAGCGGGGGTCCAGGGGGCGGAGCCCCCTGGCGGGGTCGAAGGGGCGGAGCCCCTGGAGGACGGGACGGGTAGGGGCGGCGGGGGCGAGGAAGGCCGAGGTCCGCACCAGCGCCCCGGCCCCGGCGACGGCATACGTAGGCTTCACCGTGTGAGTGCAAACACCCCGTTCACCTTCGCCCCCGCCACCGGCATCGGTTCCATGCCCGGCGGCGACGCCCGCGAGGCCGCCAAGACCGTCACCGGATCCGTCGAGGACTTCCCGTACCTCGCCGAACTCCCCGCCCGAGGCCCCGGCGCGGACATGATCGGCCGGACCGCCGGGATGCTGGTCGAGCTGTACGCGCGCGTGGAGCCCAGCGGGTGGCGGATCGGCGACCGGCCGGGGCGGGACACCAAGCGGGCCCGGTCCTGGCTGGGGGAGGACCTCGACGCGCTGGAGGAGTTCACCCAGGGGTACGAGGGACAGCTGAAGGTGCAGGCCGTCGGCCCCTGGACGCTGGCCGCCGCACTGGAGATGAAGAACGGCGAGGCCGCCCTCTCCGACGCCGGCGCCTGCCGCGACCTCGCCGCCTCGCTCGCCGAGGGCCTGCGGCTGCACCTGGAGGAGGTCCGGCGGCGCGTACCCGGCGCCCAGCTCGTCCTCCAGCTCGACGAGCCCTCCCTCATCGCCGTACTGCGCGGCCAGGTCAAGTCCGCCAGCGGCTACCGCACCCACCGGGCCGTGGACCGGCAGCTCGTCGAGGCAACTCTCAGGGATGTCGTCGGGGTTCACGGCGACGGCCCCGTCGTGGTCCACTCGTGCGCACCGGACGTCCCGTTCGCCCTGCTGCGCCGGGCGGGCGCGGCGGCGATCTCCTTCGACTTCTCGCTCCTCACCGAACGTGACGACGACGTGATCGGCGAGGCGGTGGAAGGGGGTGCGCGGCTCTTCGCCGGTGTCGTCCCGGGCACGGACGGCCCATTGTCAGACCCTGCCGGTAGCGTCATGGGTGTCAGGACGTTGTGGCGCAGGCTGGGGCTGTCACCGGGGCTTCTCGCGGAGGCGGTCACCATCACGCCGTCGTGCGGACTCGCGGGGGCCTCCCCCGAGTACGCGCGCAAGGCACTCGCCCACTGCGTCCAGGCGGCGAGATCCCTCGCGGACAACCCAGAGTAACGGGAGGACAACACGGTGGCCGGCGACAAGCAAGCGGAGACGACGGTGCCCGCCGAGGCACGGGAGAAGCACGCGAAGCTCGCTGAGCAGATCGAGGAGCACCGCTTCCGGTACTACGTGAAGGACGCTCCCGTCATCAGCGACGCGGAGTTCGACAAGCTCCTGCGCTCGCTCGAAGCGCTGGAGGACGAGTATCCGGAGCTGCGCACGCCGGACTCGCCGACGCAGAAGGTCGCGGGCGCGTACGAGACGGAGTTCACGGCGGTCCAGCACCGCGAGCGCATGCTGTCGCTGGACAACGCCTTCGACGATCTCGAGCTCGCAGCCTGGGCCGAGCGCGTCCACAAGGACGTCGGTACGTCCACGTACCACTTCCTTTGCGAACTCAAGGTCGACGGCCTCGCCGTCAACCTCACCTACGAGCACGGCCGCCTCACCCGCGCGGCGACGCGAGGCGATGGCCGCACCGGCGAGGACATCACCCCCAACGTCCGTACGATCGCGGACATTCCGGACCGCCTCAAGGGTGACCGCATCCCGGACCTCGTGGAGATCCGGGGCGAGGTCTACTTCCCGATGGAGAAGTTCGAGGAGCTCAACGCCCGCCTGGTCGAGGCCGGCGACAAGCCCTTCGCCAACCCGCGCAACGCGGCCGCCGGTTCACTGCGGCAGAAGGACCCCCGCGTCACCGCGACCCGTCCGCTCCACATGGTCGTCCACGGCATCGGCGCCCTCGAGGGCTTCGACGGCATGACCCGCCTCTCCGAGGCCTACGACCTGCTCAAGTCCTGGGGCCTGCCCACCGCCCGGCACAACAAGGTGGCCGAAGGCCTCGACGGCGTACGGGAGTTCATCGCGTACTTCGGCGAGAACCGCCACTCCGTGGAGCACGAGATCGACGGAGTCGTCGTCAAGCTCGACGAGATCCGTCTGCAGGGCCGCCTCGGCTCCACCGCACGCGCGCCGCGCTGGGCGATCGCGTACAAGTACGCGCCGGAGGAGGTCAACACCAAGCTCATCAACATCCGTGTGGGCGTGGGTCGTACGGGCCGGGTCACGCCGTACGCCCAGGTCGAGCCGGTCACGGTCGCGGGCTCGGAGGTCGAGTTCGCCACCCTGCACAACCAGGACGTCGTGAAGCTGAAGGGCGTCCTCATCGGCGACACCGTCGTGCTGCGCAAGGCCGGTGACGTCATCCCGGAGATCCTCGGGCCCGTCGTCGACCTGCGCGACGGCAGCGAGCGCGAGTTCGTGATGCCGGCCGAGTGCCCCGAGTGCGGTACGGCGCTCAGGCCCATGAAGGAGGGCGACGTCGACCTGCGCTGCCCGAACGCCCGCACCTGCCCGGCCCAGTTGCGCGAGCGCCTGTTCTACCTCGCGGGCCGTAAGGCGCTGGACATCGAGCACTTCGGCTATGTCGCGGCCGCCGCCCTCACCAAGCCGTTGGAGCCGGCCGAGCCGCCGCTGGTGGACGAGGGCGACCTGTTCGATCTGACCGTCGAGCAGCTGCTGCCCATCAAGGCCTACGTCCTCGACCAGGACAGCGGTCTGCCCAAGCGTGACCCGAAGACCGGCGAGGAGAAGATCGCCACGGTCTTCGCCAACCAGCAGGGCGAGCCCAAGAAGAACGCGGTCGCGATGCTGGAGAACATCGCAGCCGCCAAGGAGCGCCCGCTCGCCCGTATCCTCACCGGCCTGTCGATCCGTCATGTCGGCCCGGTCGCCGCCGAGGCGCTGGCCCGCGAGTTCCGCTCCATCGACCGCATCGAACAGGCCAGTGAGGAGGAGCTGGCGAACACCGACGGGGTTGGCTCGATCATCGCCGCCTCGCTCAAGGAGTGGTTCGCCGAGGAATGGCACCAGGAGATCCTCCGCAAGTGGAAAGCCGCCGGCGTCCGCATGGAGGAAGAGGGCTCCGGCGAGGACGAAGGACCGCGTCCGCTGGAAGGGCTTACCGTCGTCGTCACCGGAACGCTGGAGCATTTCACCCGCGACGGTGCCAAGGAGGCACTGCAAAGTCGCGGAGCGAAGGTGACGGGTTCCGTTTCGAAGAAGACGTCTTTCGTCGTCGTGGGCGACAGTCCCGGGTCCAAGTACGACAAGGCCATGCAGCTCAAGGTGCCTGTTCTGAACGAGGACGGCTTCAATGTCCTGTTGGAACAGGGGCCCGAAGCGGCGGCCGAAGTTGCGCTCCCTACAGAGGAGTAGCGGTTGAAGGCCCCCGGATCGGCGCATACCAGATGCATACGGGTGGCTGGGGCGCATTCGGGCAACCGTTGACGACCGCTGCCCGTGGAAGCCTTCTGCGGCCTACTGTTGAGGGGTGCGCCTGCCGTGCCCAGCTGCGGTTGGGGCATCCCCTTGCTCTGAGAGGGCTTTGAAAGGGCGAGGGGAAGGGTTTTCCAACGCGGTGCCGTTGAAGGTTGTTGTCGGGCATCGGGCCGCGTGGCGTGGGCACCGCCGGCTGTGAGAGGGACGGGAATGGAACCGACCGAGAGCGCCGCCCCGAACTCACGGCTGCGCCGGATGGCCGGCGCATGGCGGGGGTGGGCGGCGCGGACCGCGGAGCGTTCGCGCTCGGAAAGAGGCGCGGGGAGCGCCGCCGGGCAGCGCACCGCGCCGGAGGGCCGCACCACCGCGCAACTCGGCGCCGAGCGCGCCACCGACCTGCCGGACGCCGAACACGAACGGCACCTGTCCTGGCCCGCCCTGCCCGCGGCGGTCGTCGCGGCGGCCGGGTTCGTCCTCGGCGCCGGGTTCTACCGGGCGTTCACCGGCCACCACGCGCTCTTCCCGTCCGGCACCGTCGGCTGGTCGCTGGCCGTGCTGACCGGCGTCATCGTCGGCCACCTCGTCATGCTCGGCCGCGCCCGCTGGTGGGGCGGCACCGGCTCCGGCGCCGCCCTCACCCTAGCCGTGCTGATGCTGTACGGCTGGGTGCCCGCCGGCATGGTCAGCCTCACCGTCGTCGTCCTGGTCGGCATCGCCCGCCGGGGCCGCTGGCGGCAGGGCGTGCTGCACGGCGCGGTGGACATCCTCGGCATCGCCGCCGGGGCCCTCGTGCTGGCCGCCTTCGGTCGCGTACCGACCGTCGAGAACCCCTGGAACCCCGACACCTGGACGCTCTACACCGCCCCCGGTGTGGTGCTTGTCGCCGCCGCCTATCTCGCGGTCACCCGTGTTCTGCTCTGGTACTTGCACGCCCCGCGCGGCGGCCTGCCCACCGTCGCGCGCACCGCGCTGGTCAGGCAGGGTCTGGTCGCTGTCGCCCTGCTCGGTATCGCCCCGCTGGTGTGCGTGGTCGCCACCGCCAAGCCCCTGCTGCTGCCGCTGTTCTCCATCCCCCTCATCGCCCTCGACTCCACCTTGTGGATCGCGCGGGCCAGGGCGGAGGAGCAGCTGCGCGATCCGCTGACCGGACTGCCCAACCGGCAGTGGCTGCTGGAACGCATCTGGACCGCCCTCGACGACGCCGAGCGCATCGGCGCCCGGTCCGCCCTGATGCTGATCGACCTCGATCGTTTCCGGTCGGTCAACGACACGCTCGGTCATCTCGCCGGTGACCGGTTGCTGTTGCAGATAGCGGACCGGCTGCGCCTCGCCCTGCCGCGCGGAGCGGAGGCCGCGCGACTCGGCGGCGACGAGTTCGCCGTCTTACTGCCCGTCGCCGACTCCACCACGTCCGCGACCCGGGTCGCCCGCGGCCTGGTCACCGCCCTCAGCTCCCCGCTCGACCTCGACGGGCTCACCCTGGTCCTGGAGGCCAGCGCCGGCGTCGCCGTCTTCCCGGACCACGCCCTCGACGCCGAGGGGCTGCTGCGGCGCGCGGACGTGGCGATGTACCAGGCGAAGCGGGACCGTACGGGCGTAGAGGTCTACGAGTCGAAGCGGGACTCGAACACCCCGGACCGGCTGGGGCTGCTGGGGGATCTGCGCCGAGCCCTCGACGCGCACGAGGTCGAGCTGCACTACCAGCCGAAAGTCCGCTTCGACGGACAGGTCGTCGGCCTTGAGGCCCTGGTGCGCTGGGTACATCCCGAGCGCGGGAAGGTGCCGCCGGACGAGTTCATAGCGATCGCCGAGTCGTCGGGGCTGATGCCGCATCTGACGGAGTACGTGCTGGAGACAGCGCTCGGGCAGGTGGCGCAATGGCGCTCCCAGGGCCTGTACGTGCCGGTCGCGGTCAACGTCTCCCCGCGTGATGTGCACACCCCCGGATTCGCGGGCTCCGTCGCCGCCCGGCTCGCCCGGCACGGCGTCCCGGCGGGAGCGCTCCAGCTGGAGATAACGGAACACGTCCTCCTGGAGGACCCGCAGCGCGCCGCCGACACCCTCGCCGGGCTGACCGGACACGGCGTGAAGATGTCTCTGGACGACTTCGGCACGGGGTATTCGTCCCTCGTGCACCTGAGACGGCTGCCGGTGAGCGAGCTGAAGATCGACCGCTCGTTCGTGGCCCGGCTGGCGGTGGACAACGAGGACGCGGAGATCGTGCGCTGCACGGTGGATCTCGCGCACTCGCTGGGCCTGCTCGTGGTCGCCGAGGGCGTCGAGGACGACGAGACCTGGGAACGCCTGCGGGACCTGGGCTGCGACGCCGTGCAGGGCTGGCTGGTCGCGGCGGCGATGCCGCCTGAGGAGACGACGGCGTGGCTGCGGGCGCGGGGTTCGCGGGGGTGGGTGCGGCCGAAGGCGGCGCTTCCTGCGGCCGAGTGAGCTTCCCGCACGAGGGCGTAGCGGTCTTCCCGCACGTAGGAGTTCTGCGCGCTAACGGCTCGCCTCCGCCGTGAAGTGGCCCGTCAGAAGCTCCAGTCGCCTCTCGTGTGCTCCCTCCGGTAGCCGCCCGCTGCGCATCAGCGTCACCAGGCCGTGCAGTCCGGCCCAGTAGGTCTCCGTCAGCAGGCCAGGGTCGTCGCCCTCGGCGGCGATCGGCTCGACCGCCGCCAGCAGTTCGGCGAACGCCTCCTGCAGCTCCGCCGGGGCCTCGGGCGTGGCGAACGGCAGGTCCACGCGGTGCGTGAACATCGCGTCGTACAGCGCCGGTCGGCGCCGCGCGAACGCCGTGTACGCCTCGCCCACCGCCGTGAGCCTCCCGCGCTTGCCCTTCGCCGCCCGGGATGCCGTACGCATCTCGGCGGCGAGCTCGGCGCAGCCCTGCACCGCCACCGCCGCCATGATCGCCTCCTTGCCCTTGAAGTGGCTGTAGAGGACGGGCTGGCTGTACTCGATCTCGGCCGCAAGGCGGCGCGTGGTGACCGCCTCCCAACCCTCGGCCTCCGCCAGTTCCCGCGCGGCCGTGACGATCAGCCGCTCGCGCTCCGCTCGTTCGCGCTCCCGGCGCGTCTGGATGGACATGGCCTTGATTCTAGCAGTGCTAGCGAATCTGCCGCCGCTCTGCTAGCTTCGCTCCTGTCGCTAGCGTTGCTAGGAATCAGCTCGCCCGACCCTGACGAGGAGACCCGGCATGACCGTCACCGCGTACACCCTGGCCGTCGTACTCAATGTGTTCGTCCTGTTCATCGGGGCCCGCTTCCTGCTCCAGCCCCGCCTCGCCGCCCTCGGCTACGGCGTCCCGGCCGACGCCGACGGCGACGCCTCCGCGTACCTCACGATCAAGGGCCTGCGAGACGGCGCCTTCGGCCTTCTGGGTCTGGCGCTGCTCGCGTTCGTCGGAGCCGAGGCCGAGGCCTGGTTCATGCTCTGCGTCGCCGTGATTCCGCTGTTCGACACCCTGATAGTGCTGCGCCACGGCGGCACGAAGGCCGTCGCGTTCGGGATTCACTTCGCGACGGCGGTCGTTGTACTCATCAGTGCCGGACTGCTGTTCGCCGTCTGACGACAAGCAAGGGGGAACTGGGCCGTGTCGCTGTTCATTCCGAAGTTCGACGAGTCCGTGGTGGTGCGCGACACGGACGCCGAGGTGGTCGGCGCTGCTCCCGTCGCCGTCAAGCTGCTGGCCGACAGCAGTGCGACCGGTGGTGCGCTGTCCACCGTGCGGGTCACCCTCGGGGAGGGGGCCGACGGGGCGCGGCCGCACCTGCACAGGAACTCCGCCGAGATGTTCTTCCTGCTCGACGGCGAGGCCCGGCTCCTGTCCGGCGACGACATCGTGACCGCCGAGCGCGGCGACCTCGTCGTCGTCCCACCGGGCAAGGCGCACGCCTTCGCCGCCGCCCCCGGAAGCACCGCCGACATCCTCATCGTGATCACGCCGGGAGTCGAACGCTTCGAATACTTCCGCCACCTGCAGCGCATCCGCCTCGGCGAGGTCACCCGGGAGAGCCTGCTGGAGGTGCAGGAGCTGTACGACAACCACTTCCTGCAGAGCGAGGCGTGGGACCGGCGCCATCAGGGAGCGCGGCGCGGGGAAACCGTTTCACGGGCATCGTCCCCCGCCCCATAGGATTGGCCCCAAACCACACACACTCACCCCAGAGGATCGCTGCATGCCTGGCATCACGCGCGAGGAGGTCGCCCACCTCGCCCGGCTGGCGCGTCTGGAGCTGAAGCCCGAAGAGCTTGAACACTTCGCGGGACAGCTGGACGACATCATCGGCGCGGTGGCCCGCGTCAGCGAGGTCGCCGACCAAGACGTACCGCCGACCTCTCACCCGCTGCCGCTGACGAACGTCATGCGCGCGGACGAGGTCCGTCCCTCGCTCACCCCCGAGCAGGCGCTCTCCGGCGCCCCGGCCCAGGAGCAGCAGCGTTTCAAGGTGCCGCAGATCCTGGGGGAGGACTAAGACCACCATGACGGACATCATTAAGCTCACCGCCGCCGAGACCGCCGCGAAGATCGCCTCCGGCGAGCTCACCGCGGTCGAGGTCACCGAGGCCCACCTCGCCCGTATCGAGGCCGTCGACGAGAAGGTGCACGCCTTCCTGTACGTCGACCGCGAGGGTGCCCTGGCCCAGGCCCGTGCCGTCGACGAGAAGCGGGCCAAGGGCGAGAAGCTCGGTCCGCTGGCCGGCGTTCCCCTCGCGCTCAAGGACATCTTCACCACCGAGGGCATTCCGACGACCGTCGGTTCGAAGATCCTGGAAGGGTGGATTCCGCCGTACGACGCCACCCTCACCAAGAAGCTGAAGGCTGCTGACGTCGTCATCCTCGGCAAGACCAACATGGACGAGTTCGCCATGGGGTCGTCGACGGAGAACAGCGCCTTCGGCCCGACCGGCAACCCGTGGGACCTGACCAAGATCCCCGGTGGTTCGGGTGGTGGGTCGTCCGCCGCGCTCGCCTCCTTCCAGGCGCCGCTCGCCATCGGCACCGACACCGGCGGCTCCATCCGCCAGCCGGCCGCCGTCACCGGCACGGTCGGCGTGAAGCCGACGTACGGCGCGGTCTCGCGCTTCGGCATGGTGGCGTTCTCGTCCTCCCTGGACCAGGGCGGGCCCTGTGCCCGTACGGTCCTGGACGCGGCCCTCCTGCACGAGGTCATCGCCGGGCACGACCCGCTCGACTCCACGTCCATCGACGCCCCGGTCCCGCCGGTCGTCGAGGCCGCCCGCAACGGCAGCGTCGAGGGCATGCGCGTCGGCGTCGTCAAGCAGTTCCGCGGCGAGGGCTACCAGGCCGGTGTCATCCAGCGGTTCGACGAGTCCGTCGCTCTGCTGAAGGAGCTGGGCGCCGAGATCGTCGAGCTGGACTGCCCGTCCTTCGACCTCGCGCTCTCCGCGTACTACCTGATCGCGCCCTCCGAGTGCTCCTCCAACCTCGCCCGCTTCGACGGCCTGCGCTACGGCCTGCGTACCGGCGACGACGGCACGAACTCCGCCGAGGCGGTCACCTCCCTCACCCGTGAGGCGGGCTTCGGCCCCGAGGTGAAGCGCCGCATCATGCTCGGCACGTACGCCCTGTCGAGCGGGTACTACGACGCGTACTACGGTTCCGCGCAGAAGGTCCGTACGCTCATTACCCGCGACTTCGAGAAGGCCTTCGAGCAGGTCGACGTCATCGTCTCCCCGACGACGCCGACCACCGCCTTCCCGATCGGCGAGCGTGCCGACGACCCGATGGCGATGTACCTGGCCGACCTGTGCACCATCCCGACGAACCTCGCGGGCAACGCGGCCATGTCACTGCCCTGCGGTCTGGCTCCGGAGGACAACCTGCCGGTCGGCCTGCAGATCATCGCCCCGGCACTGAAGGACGACCGCCTGTACAAGGTCGGCGCCGCCGTCGAGGCCGCCTTCGTGGAACAGTGGGGGCACCCGCTCCTCGAGGAGGCTCCGTCGCTGTGAGTAAGGCACTGTCCAAGGCCAAGGGCTTCAAGAAGTCCAAGTCCGGCCTGTACCTGTCCATGGCCACCACCGCGTTCGGCGCGGTCAGCGTCGCCAAGCAGGCCAAGCTGGCCCGCTCCGAGAGCGACACGCTCCGCCTGATCGACGCCGCCGTGTCCGCCGCCGCCATCGTCACCGGCCTCGCCATCCTCTACCGCGAGCTGAAGCGGCTGGGCGACGACGACGTCCTGCTGGGCTGAGAGGGAAGTTTCACCGTGACCACCACGACCGACTTGGTGTCGTACGAGGACGCGCTGGCGTCGTACGACCCCGTCATGGGCCTCGAGGTCCATGTCGAACTCGGCACCAAGACCAAGATGTTCTGCGGCTGTTCGACCGCCCTCGGTCAGGACGCCAACACGCAGACCTGCCCCACCTGCCTCGGCCTGCCCGGCTCGCTCCCGGTCGTGAACGCGACCGGCGTCGAGTCCGCGATCAAGATCGGTCTCGCGCTGAACTGCGAGATCGCCGAGTGGTGCCGCTTCGCCCGGAAGAACTACTTCTATCCGGACATGCCGAAGAACTTCCAGACCTCCCAGTACGACGAGCCGATCGCCTTCAACGGCTACCTCGACGTCCAGCTGGAGGACGGCGAGACCTTCCGCGTGGAGATCGAGCGCGCCCACATGGAGGAGGACACCGGCAAGTCCACCCACGTCGGTGGCGCGACCGGCCGTATCCACGGCGCGTCCCACTCCCTGCTGGACTACAACCGCGCCGGCATCCCGCTCATCGAGATCGTCACCAAGCCGATCGAGGGCGCGGGCGAGCGTGCCCCCGAGGTCGCGAAGGCGTACGTCCGTGAGCTGCGCGAGCTCATCAAGGCGCTCGGCGTGTCGGAAGCCCGCATGGAGATGGGGCAGATGCGCTGCGACGTGAACCTGTCGCTGCGCCCCAACGGCACCGAGAAGTTCGGCACCCGCTCGGAGACGAAGAACGTCAACTCGCTGCGGTCCGTGGAGCGCGCGGCCCGCTACGAGATCCAGCGGCACGCGGCCGTGCTGAGCAGCGGCGGGACGATCATCCAGGAGACCCGGCACTTCCACGAGGACACCGGGTCGACGACCTCGGGCCGAGTGAAGGAAGAGGCCGAGGACTACCGGTACTTCCCCGAGCCGGACCTGGTGCCGGTGGCCCCCTCGCGCGAGTGGGTCGAGGAGATCCGGGCGGCGCTTCCCGAGATGCCGCTGGCCCGCCGTACCCGGCTCCTCGCGGAGTGGGGCATCTCGGCCACCGACATGCAGGCGATCCTCAACGCAGGCGCGCTGGACCCGATCGTCGCCACGATCGACGCCGGTGCCGACGCCGCCTCCGCTCGTAAGTGGTGGATGGGCGAACTGGCGCGCAGCGCCAACGAGTCGGGCGTCGCGCTCGACGAGCTGGCGATCACGCCGGAGCAGGTCGCTCGGGTCACGGCCCTGGTCAACGAGGGCTCCCTGAACGACAAGCTGGCCCGCCAGGTCATCGAGGGCGTTCTCGCGGGCGAAGGCACCCCGGACGAGGTCGTCGACAAGCGCGGACTGAAGGTCGTCTCCGACGAGGGTGCCCTGGGCACCGCCGTCGACGAGGCCATTGCCGGCAACCCGGGCATCGCCGACAAGATCCGCGGCGGCAAGGTGGCCGCGGCCGGCGCTCTGGTCGGCGCGGTCATGAAGGCGACACGCGGTCAGGCCGACGCGGCGCGCGTCAAGGAGCTGATCCTGGAGAAGCTGGGCGTCAGCGAGGGCTGACACCCGCAGTCGTGAACCCCGAGGGGGATGCATCAACGGCGATGCATCCCCCTCGGCACGTCTCAGATACGGCGGCCTACGAGCCGTACGAAGCCCAGCGTGCGGCCCTCGTCGAGCCGTACCATCTCGCCGACCCGGCGGGCCATCGTGCGATGGAACTCCTCCGGGCTCTCCTCGGCGATCACGTCGCACCACAGCAGCCAGTCCCGCCAGCCGTCGTCCAGCCAGTCGGCGGTCTCGACCTCCACGGCCCCACTGCGCGTCCACTGGCGTCGCCACCAGTCGGCGGTGTGGAAGGACCAGAAGTCGGGTTCCCAGTAGGGCTTCAGATGCTCCGGAGGCTCGGTTCCCTCCGGCTCCTCCCGCAGCGCGGGTACGACGACACCGATCCGCCCGCCGGGCTTCAACAGCCGGGTGAGCGTGGGCAGATAGAGGTCGTCGGTGCCGAAGTAGTGGTACGCGTCGATGCTCACGATCGCGTCGAAGCTGCCCTCGGCGAACGGCAGGTCGTGCGCCTCGGCGTGCACGGGCAGCACACGGTCGGCGAAACCGGCCTCGGCGATGCGCCGGGCGTTCTCGTCGGGCTTGACCCACAGGTCGGCGGCGGTGACCTGGGCGTCGTACTCCCTGGCCAGGAAGACGGAGGTCATCGCCCGGCCGCAGCCCAGGTCGAGGACGCGTGCGCAGGGGCGCAGGGCGTCCAGGCCGAGGGCGGGGGCCAGCCACTCCAGCAGCCACAGCGCGTTCGGGCCCATCTGGTTCTCGATGACCCAGCGGACGTCGTAGCTGTTGCTGCGCGGGTAGCGGGCGTGGGTCAGCCGCTTGGTGAGGTCCTCACTCGAGGTCCTCGGGGTGATGTCTGGCATCGGTGAACGGGCTCCTTGAGTCCTGGAAGGCGGAGAGGGATACGGAGGAGCTCGGCCGGACGCTCAAACAATGCACCTGCCCAGGTCAGCGGCGATGTGCCGCGGGAACGGCTGACCTTCGGAAGCTAGCAGCCCGCCTTACGGACCCGCATCCGGTTTCTCAGCGCGACGCGCTACGCTCGCCCGCCATGAGTGGACGCGGTGATTCCGAGATATCCGAGACGCGGGAGGACGAAGACATCGAGGGTGTCGAGGACGTCCAGGACATTGAGGACGTCGAGGACGTCGAGGATCCGGCGCAGGAGGCGCGGCGGGCCCGCTGGCTGGCCGTCGGTACCGGGGTGCTCCTCGCCCTCGCGGGGCTCGCCGCCTCGACGCTCCGTGTCACGGGTTCCGCCCCGGCCCTCGTCCCGGCCGCCTACGCCTGCGGTGCCGCCGTCTGTGCGCTCGCCGCGTTCCTCGGTTCCCGGGGGCGCACCCGCCGGGCTCTGTGGCTGCTGATCGCCGGAGTGATGGTGATGGCGATGGGCGACCAGTTCGACTGATGTGGCAGGCGTCACCAGGGGACGACAGAGTGGCCGTTACTGTCCTGTGATCTGCCTCCCACTCGTGTGAATAAACCCACGAACGCGGCAAACGATCATTTTCGCCTGCAAGAGTTTGCTGCACATCGCTCACGCGTTCTTTGCGGGCTGTTCACTTCATGAACGACTGTTCCCGGTCAAAGATCCATAAATCGTCCCTGGGAGCTCGTTCGTGGCAGCCCTTGCACGCTGGTGTGTCCAGCGCCGCCTCCTCCCTGTTCTGCTGTGGCTCCTGGCCTTCGGCGGGGTGAGTGCGGCCGCAGCCGTCATGGGTTCCGCGTACTCGAACGACTACCAGGTCCCCGGCACCGAATCGGGCCGCGCCACCCAGCTGCTCGAGGACGGCTTCCCCGGCCTCGGCGGCGACAGTGACACCGTTGTCTGGCACACCGAGTCCGGCACCGTCCGCGCCGCCGACGTCGAGCAGACCATGACCCGCACCCTGGACGAGATCGCCGACCTGCCCGGCGTCGCGGCCGTGGGCAGCCCGTACGACAAGCAGGGCACCGCGCAGATCAGCGAGGACGGGCACACCGCGTACGCCACCGTCACCTTCGACGGCAGCGCCGAGACCCTCGACAAGGGCGAGGCGCAGGCCGTGGTGAGCGCGGCCGAGGCCGCCGAGGCCGACGGGCTCCAGGTGGAGCTGGGCGGCAGTGCCGTCGGGCTCACCGAGTCGTCGGGCGGGCATCTCGCCGAGGTCGTCGGGGTGGCCGTCGCCGCGGTCGTGCTGTTCCTCGCCTTCGGCTCGCTCGCCGCCTCGCTGCTGCCCATCGCCACCGCGCTGGTCAGCGTCGGCACCGCGTACGCCGGGATCGTGCTGCTCGGGCACGCCATGACCGTGGCCGACTTCGCGCCCATGCTCGGGATGCTGATCGGGCTCGGCGTCGGCATCGACTACGCGCTGTTCATCGTCACCCGGCACCGGCGCGGGCTGAAACGCGGGCTGTCCGTCACCGAGTCGATCACGAACGCCGTGGCGACCACCGGACGCGCGGTCGTGTTCGCGGGTGCCACCGTGTGCATCGCCCTGCTCGGGATGCTGATCCTCCAGCTCAGCTTCCTCAACGGCGTCGCGATCGCCGCCTCGCTGACCGTGGTCCTGACGGTCGCCGCCTCCGTGACCCTGCTGCCCGCCCTGCTGTCCTTCATCGGCATGCGCGCCCTGAGCCGCCGCGAGCGGCGCCGGCTGTCGGAGCACGGGCCCGAGCCCGAGCTGCCGACCGGGTTCGCCGCCCGCTGGTCGGCGTTCGTGGAGCGCCACCCCAAGGCGCTCGGCGCGATCGCCCTGGCCGTCATCACGGTCCTCGCACTGCCCACCCTCGGCCTGCGCCTGGGCACCTCCGACCAGGGCAACAACCCCGAGTCCTCCACCACACGCCAGGCCTACGACCTCCTCGCCGACGGCTTCGGGCCCGGCGTGAACGGCCCCCTCACCCTGGTCACCGAGGTCGACGGCGGCGACGACAAGCTCGCCCTCGACAACCTCGACGCCACCCTCCGCCACACCGAGGGCGTCGCGGCGGTGACCCCGGTGACGTACAACACCGGCGGCGACACCGCGTACCTCACCGTCGTACCGGAGTCCTCCCCGCAGTCGCAGCAGACCAGTGACCTCGTCGACCGGCTGCGCTCCGAGGTCCTGCCGCGCGCCGAGACCGGCACCTCGCTCGATGTGCACGTCGGCGGCATGACGGCCGGCTACGACGACTTCGCCGACGTGATCGTCGGCAAGCTGCCGCTGTTCGTCGGCGTCGTCATCGGCCTGGGCTGTCTGCTGCTCCTGCTGGCCTTCCGGTCCGTCGGCATCCCCCTGAAGGCCGCGGCGATGAACGTGGCCGCGGTCGCCGCCGCCTTCGGTGTCGTCGTGGCGATCTTCCAGTGGGGCTGGGGGAGCGAGCTGCTCGGGCTGGGCCGCGCGGGCCCGATCGAGCCGTTCCTCCCGGTCATCATGGTGTCGGTGCTGTTCGGCCTCTCCATGGACTACCAGGTCTTCCTGGTCAGCCGGATGTACGAGGAGTGGCTGGAGACCGGCGACAACCGGCGGGCCGTCCGGGTCGGCCTCGCCGAAACCAGCCGGGTGATCAACTCCGCCGCCGTCATCATGATCTCGGTCTTCCTCGCCTTCGTCCTCAGCGGCGACCGCGTGATCGCCATGTTCGGCATCGCCCTCGCGGCCGCCGTCGCCCTGGACGCCTTCGTGCTCCGTACGCTCCTCGTCCCCGCTCTGATGCACATGCTCGGCGGCGCCAACTGGTGGCTGCCCCGCTGGCTCGACGAGCGCATGCCCCGCATCAGCATCGAGCCGCCCGAGTCCCGTGCCGCCCATGAGAGGCTGGCCGCCGCGACGGACGCCGAGGTGGCGGACGTGCTGGCCAAGGAGGAGCGGCAGCGGGATGTACGCGATATCGCTGGGTGACGACGGAGCGGAACTGCGGCCCCTGGAACCCTGGCACGCGGAGGAGTTCCTGGCGCATCTGGACCGGGGCAGGGAGTTCATCGGGCAGCACATCCCGTTCGGGGCCAAGGCCACCGACGTCGACTCCGCGCGGGAACTCCTTCAGTCGTACGCGGACAAGCGGGCCGCCGACACCGGCAGCCTGCACGGCCTGTGGCTGGAAGGAAAGCTCGTCGGCGGCGTGCTGTTCCTGCATTTCGACGCCGAGCGGGGCACCTGCGAGGTCGGCTGCTGGCTGGAGCCGGCCGGCGCGGGGCGCGGACTGGTCACGCGTGCCATGCGGGTCCTCATCGACTGGGCGGTTGACGTGCGCGGCATCCACCGTGTGGAGTGGCAGGCGTCGTCCGCCAACGAACCGAGCATCAACGTGGCGCGACGGCTGGGCATGGCGCGTGATGGTGTGCTGCGACAGAGCTACCCCTATCGGGGAGTGCGCCAGGACCTCGAGGTGTGGTCCGTCCTCGCCCCCGAGTGGCGTGAGGCACGCGCGCGTGCCGCTCACAACGATCATTAAGAGTCCTCTCGATCGTCACGCGATCATTAAGAGACCTCTCAGACAGCGTCCGTACGGTGCGAGGCATGGGAACGAAGACAGTGGACGAGACCGGCGCCGGAACCGGCACCGAGGCGAAGACCGACGAGGAGAAGGTGGACGTCGCCACGACGACTGACGCCACGGACTCCACCGACGCCGACGAGGCGACGGAGACCGACGAGGTCGAGGAGGAGGTGGCCGCCGAGGCGACGGAAGCGGGCTCCTCCGGCGTCGGCCAGGGCGCGGGTGCGGTCGTCTCCGCGGCGCTCGGCCTGGTCTCCCTGAGCGGTGGCTGGCTCGGTACGGTCGCCGCCGCGCGACAGTCCCTGGTCGCCCAGCTGGAGTCCTCGACGTCGTCGTCCCAGAACGTCTCCAAGCTGCTCGAGCAGGGCTACGGGGACGCCTGGAACGCCACCGCCCTGTGGGCCGGCGTCTTCGCGCTCGCCGCGCTGATCGTCGGCGTCGTCGTGCTCGCCCGGCCCGCGTTCGGGGCGCCCGGCAAGCCGCAGGCCGTGTGGATCAAGTCGGTCGCCTGGGGCGGCGTCTCGCTGGGCGTCATCGGCCTCCTGCTGGCCGTACTCAAGTACACCGACGTCCTGCTCGGCCTGCCGTCGGTGGGCTGACTCAGCTGAATCACCGCAGGTCCTGAGGGGCCTCAGGGCCGCCGTAAGTACATCGGACGGCGCCCTGAGGCCCCTTAGACGTGTCTAAGACGCCGCCCGCCGCCGAAGATGCGGAACTCTCCCGATGTGGCGGACCCGCCTGGGAGACGAAGGTGGAGGCATCGCAGCAAGCGAGCCCGAAACCCGACTCTCACCAGGAAAAACGAGGGATCCGCCATGTACGAGTACGAGCTCCATCACTTCCGTACCGCCGAACTGCTCCGCCGGGCCGAGCACGCACGCCTGGTCCGCGAGGCCGTACGCACCCGCCGAGCCGCCCGCCGCGAGGCCGCGAAGCGCTCCGCTCAGGGCGCGGCGGAGGCGGAGGCGCATACCTCCCGTCTCCGCAGGCCTCGGCATCCACGCGCCGCGTGAAGGCGGGGGATACGGGGGCCGGGGTCGGTGCTGATCGGCAACGGGCGGCCCGTCCGGTGTCCGGCGACGAGGCCGCACCATCCCTGACCCCCGACCACCCGCAGGGGGCGCCCGTACCGTCGGTCGCCCTCGTTGCGAGCGCGGCGAAAACCGGTGCCGGACTGTCGATGGCGCATGCGATGCTCGGGCCCGTGGAGAGCAGGTCCGTAAGTCCCGTGTTCGTCGGCCGTGCAACCGAGTTGGAGACCCTGAACGAAGCCCTCGCCCGCGCCGCCGGAGGCGACCCGCAGGCGTTGGTGATCGGGGGTGAGGCCGGGGTCGGCAAGACGCGTCTCGTCGAGGAGTTCGCCACCGCCGCCGGCCGCGAGGGCGCCGTCGTCGCGCTCGGCGGCTGCGTCGAGATCGGCGCCGACGGGCTGCCCTTCGCCCCGTTCTCCACCGCGCTACGAGCCCTGCGGCGCGAACTTCCCGGCGAGCTCGCCGACGCGGCCGCAGGCCAGGAGGAGGAACTGGCCCGGCTGCTGCCCGAGTTGAGCGAGCCAGCTCCTTCCCGAGGGGCGGAGCGGTCCGACGAGGAGGGCATGGCCCGCCTCTTCGAACTCACCGCCCGACTGCTGGAGCGCGTCGCCGCGGGCCGCACCGTCGTCGTCGCTCTGGAGGACCTGCACTGGGCCGACGCCTCCACCCGCCACCTCCTCGCCTACCTCTTCCGCACCCTGCGCACCGGCCGCCTCGTCGTCCTGGCCACCTATCGCTCCGACGACATCCACCGCCGCCACCCGCTGCGTCCGCTCCTCGCCGAGCTCGACCGGCTGCGCACGGTCCGCCGTATCGAACTCGGCCGCTTCAACCGCATCGAGGTCGGCCGCCAGATCGCCGGCATCCTCGCCACCGAACCCGACCCGGCCCAGGTCGACGAGATCTTCGAACGCTCCGACGGCAACGCCTTCTTCGTCGAGGAACTCGCCGTCGCCGCCCACGAGGGCTGCCGCACCGGCCTCACCGACTCCCTGCGCGACCTGCTCCTCGTACGCGTGGAGGGACTGCCCGAGACCGCCCAGCGGGTCGCCCGGATCGTCGCCGAAGGTGGCTCCACCGTCGAGTACCGGCTGCTCGCCGCCGTCGCCCAACTCGCCGAGGACGACCTCATCGAGGCGCTGCGGGCCGCCGTGAACGCCAACATCCTCATCGCCGCGCCCAGCGGAGACGGCTACCGCTTCCGCCACTCCCTGGTCCGCGAGGCCGTCGGCGACGACCTGCTGCCCGGCGAGCGCTCCCGCCTCAACCGCCGTTACGCCGAAGCCCTGGAGGCCGACCCGACGCTGGTCCCGCCCGACGAGCGCGTCATGCGCCTGGCCAGCTACTGGTACCACGCGCACGACCCCGCCAAGGCCCTGCCCGCCGTCCTCGACGCCTCCGTCACCGCCCGCCGCCGGCACGCCCACTCCGAGCAACTGCGGCTGCTGGAACGCGCGATGGAGCTGTGGGACTCCACGCCGGAGGACGTCAGGGCCACGCTGCGCCCCGTCGACTACACCGAGGTCTACCCTCCCCCACTGCCTGAACGGCGTGGGGGGACCCCCAGCGGCTGCGAGCCCGCGACCACACCTCTGCGCTACCTCGACCTGATGGCCGAGGCCGCCGTCGCCGGACGGCTGTGCGGGGAGCGGGAACGCGCCCTGAAGATCACCAAGCGGGCCCTGCACCTCCTGGAGGACGAGGGCGGCGACCCCCTGCGCGCCGCCTGGTTCTGGGTCCAGCGCTCCCGACTGGTCCAGGCCCTGGCCCGCGGCGACGGCTGGAAGGAACTCGGCACCGCGCAGGAACTGGTGCGCGGTCTGCCGCCGTCCGAGGTGCATGCCGAGGTACTGGCCAGCGTGGCCAACTGGTCGATGCTGCGCGAGCCAGGGCCCGAGGCCATGTCGGCCGCCGAGCGGGCCGTCGAGTACGCGCGCATGGTGGGCGCCGAGGGCATCGAACTCAACTCGCGCCTCACACTCGGCGGACTCATGGTCGAAGCCGGGCACATCGAGGCCGGACTGGCCCAGATGTACGAGGTCAGGGACGAGGTGGTGGCGCGTGGCCTCACCGCGGTGGTCGGCCGAAGCCATGTGAACCTGCCCTCCGTCCTGGAAAGTGTCGGCCGCTCCGAGGAAGCCGTCGGCATCCTGCGCGAGGGCCTGCGGCTGACCCAGAAGATGGGCCTGCGCGATTCCGAGGCCTGGGTCTGGGGGAACCTCGCCGAGTCACTGATCTCCCTGGGGCGCTGGGACGAGGCCGCCGAAGCTGCGGCGAAGGCCCAGCAGACGGGCCAGGCGGCGAAGCCGCGCGGTGGCGGCTCCAACAGCCTCGCCCGCCTCGCGCTCGCCCGCGGCGAGGTCGCCGAGGCCGCCCACCATCTGGCCGCCGGTCGCGCCTTCTACGGCACCCACGACCCCATGCCGCAGAACAACCTGCCGATGTCCTACCTCGCTCTCGGCATAGCCGCCGCCGAGGGCCGCATCCTCGACGCCCGCGCGGAGGCCGACCGGGTCCTGAGCGCCGGTTTCCCGCCCGGCACCCAGCGCTACGCCTGGCCGCTGCTGCTGGCCGCCGCCGTCGTCGAGTCCGACGCCCGCGCCCACGCGCTGCCCGCCGCGCAGGAGGGCCGCGCCGCCTTCCTGGAACGGCTCTTCGAGGCCGTCCGCAAACTCACCACGGGCGCGCCCCTGTGGCTGGCCTACGAGAAGTGGACCCGGGCCGAACTCGACCGGGCCGAGAACCGGGCCACCCCCGACACCTGGTCGGACGTGATCACCGCCTTCGAAGCCCTGGAGCGCCCCTACGACCTCGCCCAGGTCCGCCACCGCCTGGCCGAGGCACTGCTGGCGATCGGAGGCGAGGACGAGCGCGCCCGCGCCACGGAACTGCTCCGCCTGAGCCGAGCCACCGCCGTCCACCTGGGCGCCCGCCCCCTCGCCGACGCCACGACCCACCTGGCACAGCGAGCCCGCCTCACCCTCACCGCAGCCGCACCCCTGCCTACGACCGACCCGGCCGACGCCCTCGGCCTGACCACCCGGGAACGGGATGTCCTGCGCCTGGTCTCCGTCGGCCGCACCAACCGCCAGATCGCCGAGGAACTCTTCATCTCCCCGAAGACGGCCAGCGTCCATGTGTCGAACATTCTGGGGAAGCTCGGCGTCTCGGGGAGGGGCGAGGCGGCTGCGGTGGCGCATCGGATGGGGTTGTTTCCGGCCGAAACGCTCACGTCTGGGACGAGTAGCTGAGGTTTACGCTGTAAGGGACGATGGCCCCGGGAGGCTCCGTGTTCAACGCGTTCGAGGAACTCTTCGCACCCGGCCGCAAACACACCCGCGACGAACAGAACCGTCTGGAACTGACCCGCGAGGACGTCGGCGACAACGACCCCGGACGCGGACCGATAGATCTCGCGTCCGGGAAGGTACTCGTACGACGGCCTGAGCCGTCGGCCGAGGAGGGCGACGCGGACGACGTGGACGACGAGGGAGACATGCACGACGAGGGAGACGTGCACGGCGTGGACGACGCCTGGGAGACGTGACGGCCGCTCCTCAGCTCACCTGCACCTCCAGAATTCTGTCGTCCCCGTCCTTCGGGTTGCCCCGTCCGTCCGTGTTGCTCGTCGTCACCCACAGCCTGTCGCCGCCCGCCGACACCACCGTCCGCAGCCGGCCGTACTCGCCCTCCAGGAAGGCCTGCGGGTCCGCCGAGGCCTCCGTGCCGTCCAGGGGGATGCGCCAGAGGCGTTGGCCCTTCAGGCCCGCCATCCAGACGGAGCCCTCGGCATAGGCGATGCCGCTGGGGGATGCATCGTCCGTGCCCCACTGGGCCAGCGGGTTGCGGTACTTGGCGTCGTCGGACTTGCCCTCGACCTCCGGCCAGCCGTAGTTGTCGCCCGGCTTGATCGCGTTCAGCTCGTCCCAGGTGTCCTGGCCGAACTCCGCGGCGAACAGGCGCTGTTTGGAGTCCCAGGCCAGGCCCTGGACGTTCCGGTGGCCGTACGAGTACACGGGGGAGTCGGGGAAGGGGTTGCCCGGGGCCGGCTCACCTTCCGGTGTCAGACGCAGGATCTTGCCGCCCGTGGACTCCTTGTCCTGCGACAGGCCCGTGTCGCCGCTCTCGCCCGTGCCCGCGTACAGCATCTTGTCCGGGCCGAAGGCGATCCGGCCGCCGTTGTGGATGAAGCCCTTGGGGATGCCCTTGAAGATCGTGTCGGGCGCGCCCAGCTGTTCGCCGGACGGCTTCTGCTCGTCGTACAGCATTCGGACGATGCGGTTGTCCGAGGCCGAGGTGAAGTACGCGTAGATCATGTGGTCCGAGGCGTAGTCCGGCGACAGTGCCAGGCCCATGAGGCCGCCCTCGCCCGCCGGTGAAACCCCCGGCACCTCGCCCAACTCGCTCTTCTTGCCCGTCTTCCCGTCGATCCGCGTGATCGTGGCCTCGTCGCGGGAGGAGACGAGCAGGTCGCCGTCGGGGAGCGGGGCCAGGCCCCAGGGCGTGTTCAGACCCTCGGCGACCGTGCGCAGCACCTTGACCGAGCCCTGTGCCGGCGGGGTCTCCTCGGCCGTCCGCCGCGAAGGCGGCGACCCCGAATCCGTAGTGCTCGATGCCGCGCTTCCGCCCTGTCCCGGTGAGCCCCCGTCGTCGGAGGAACAACCGACCGTCAGCAGGAGCGCGGCCGTGGCCATTACGGCCGTCACAACTCGACGTTGCACGATCAAGGTCCCTTCGACGCGGCGGGTTCTACTTTTCTTACACCGCTCGCGCCTCACAGGTTCCCGATCCAAGAACCCCGAATCACCACTGCCCGGCGGCCGCGTCGCTCACCCCAGATGGAAGCCGGTGCGTGTGCGCCGACGGCGAGCGAGGGCACGGCGGCTGGTGGCATCAGGATCCGGGCAGCTGAGGCAGACCTCCGGGCTGCCCAGCGGCGGCTGTGGCAGGGCGCGGGCCACCAAAGTTGCGGCCCTTCACCTCCCACGGCCCCCGGCCCTCCAGGCCCCCGGCCCTCCGGCCTGTGGACTTCCCGGCCTGGCTCTCCGGGCCTTGAGGTCTCTGGGCCTCCGGGCCTCCCGGGCTTGCCAAGTCTCCGGACTTCCGGCTTCCGGGGGCGGCTCTCGGGGCCTTCAGGTTCCGGGGCCTCAGGCTCCCAGGCCTTTCAAGCCCCGGACCTCGGGCCCGCAGACCTCCGGCGTCCAGCCTTTCCAGGCCCTCCGGCCTCCAGGCCCTCCGGCCCCCCCCGCAGTCCTCCCCTGCGGCCCTCCAGGCCCTCCTGCCCTCGCGGCCCTCCAGACCCTCCGGCTAGTCTTCGCTCCGTATCCCGGCGGCCGTCGCGGCCAGTGCCCGAGGCGTCAGTCCCAGGAGCCCAGTGCTCGTGGCAGTTCTGCCACCTCCGTCAGGTCCTCCGGCGTCAGGCGTATCCCCTCGGCCCCCGCGTTCTCGGTCACCCAGCGCTCCTGCTTGGTGCCGGGTACCGGAACCACGTGGCGGCCCTGGGCCAGCACCCACGCCAGTGCCACCTGTGCGGGGGTGACGCCGGCCCCGTGCCGGGCCGCGATCCGGCGCAGGCCGGCGACTATCGGCTGGTTCGCCGCCATCATCTCGGCGGTGAAGCGCGGGTGCCGGGCGCGGACGTCGTCCGGTTCGAAGCCCTGGCCCGGGGTCAGCGTGCCGGTGAGGAAGCCGTTGCCCAGGGGCATGGCCGCCAGGAAGCCCACGCCGCGTGCCTCGCACCACGGCAGCAGCGTCTCCAGGGCCTCCGGCGACCACACCGACAGCTCCGCCTGCACGGCGCTCACCGGGAACACCTGCTGCACCCGCTGCAACTGGCGGATCGTCGCGTCGTGCAGGCGGGTTCCCGAGCGGCGGCCACTCCGCGCGCCCACCGCGCACAGCCCCAACGACCGTACTTTTCCGGCCTGGACGAGTTCCGCCATCGCGCCCCACGTCTCCTCGACCGGGACTTCGGGATCCGCGCGGTGCAGTTGGTAGAGGTCGATGACGTCCGTCTGCAGGCGGCGCAGAGAGGCGTCGCACGCCCGCTTCACATAGCCGGGACGGCCGTTGGCCACGATGTGCTGTTCGCCCACCAGCAGGCCGACCTTGGTCGACACGAACGCGTCCTGGCGGCGCTCCTTCAACGCCCGCCCCAGCAACAGCTCGTTGGTGAACGGACCGTACATGTCGGCCGTGTCCAGCAGCGACGAGCCCAGATCGAGCGCCCGGTGCACCGCCCTGAGCGACTCCTCGCCCCGCTGCCGGGACGAGCTGTACGCCCAGCTCATCGGCATGCACCCGAGCCCGACGGCTCCCACCGCGAGTGCCGCCGCGCCCATCGTCCTGCGCTCCACCTGGCCGTAACCCTCCCTCTTCCGGCACCCCAACCTAACCTCTGCACACCTGTTCGCCTGACATAGCCTCCAGAGCATGACTGCTGATGTGTGGCTCCCCATCCCGCCGGAAGAGATCGAGGGCCTGCCGGAGGGCCCCACCTACCGTTTCTGGAACGGCGCCGAGGACTTCCCCGCCGACCCGGCGGAGTGCGCCTTCTACGTCGTCCCCTACATGAAGGCGCCCGAGCTCGGGCAGCGTCCCCTGCCGGAGATGAGCTCGGTACAGGTCGTGCAGACGCTCTCCGCAGGCACCGACCACGTGGAGCCGGGCCTCAAGCACCTCCGGCCGGGCGTGCGGCTGTGCAACGCGCGCGGGGTGCACGAGGCGAGCACCGCCGAACTCACCCTCACGCTGGTCCTCGCCTCGCTGCGCGGCATCCCCGATTTCGTACGCGCCCAGGACAAGGGGGAGTGGGTCGGCGGATTCCGGCCCGCGCTGGCGGACAAGAGCGTCCTCATCGTGGGATACGGCTCGATCGGGGCCGCGATCGAGGACCGGCTCGCACCCTTTGAACTGGCGCGGGTGGCGCGCGTCGCGCGCTCTGAGCGCACCACGGCGCGCGGACCCGTGCATCCGCTCACCGAACTGCCCGCCCTGCTCCCGCAAGCGGACGTCGTCATCCTGTCCACGCCCCTGACGGACGCCACCCGGCACCTGGTCAATGCCGACTTCCTCGCCCGGATGAAGGACGGCGCGCTGCTGGTCAACGTCGCCCGGGGCGGCGTCGTCGACACCAAGGCGCTGCTCGCCGAGCTGGAGACGGGGCGCATCACCGCAGCCCTGGACGTCACCGAACCGGAGCCGCTGCCCCGCGAACACCCCTTGTGGCGTGCGCCGGGTGTGCTGATCAGTCCGCATGTGGGCGGGCCGACGTCGGCGTTCCTGCCGCGCGCGAAGAGGTTGCTGGTGGACCAGTTGAGTCGTTTCGTGAACCGGGAGCCTCTGCGCAACGTGATCCTTACGACCGGTTCGTAATCCGCTTCGAGTACCCTCCGCAACCTCACAGAAGCGGTCCGTACTCGCATATGCGCTGGTCGTCACGGAGCGTAGAGGCACTATGTCCCTGAGTGACGAGACTGGTGTATCGTCCCGACAGGGGATGCGCCGCGCTCGTTCGGCGCCGGGGATGGATATTTCAGATTTGTGAGGGGGGCGACGGGCGATGCACGGCCTATGGACCAACGACCCGACGCGGCGGGGCCGCCGCCGACGACCCTGGTACACGTCCGCGCGCAGACGCGGCCACCGCGACGCTCACGGCTGCCCACACAGCCATAACCACCGCAGGCACAGCAGCCGCAGGCGGCATGCGCACCCAGCGCACCGGGACCCTCGGGATCCGGGAGTGGCGCGGACCGGGAGGGCCCGGTGAGCTCGCCACCGTCTGGCACGACCACCCTCGACGGAGCGCTGCGGGCACAGTCCTCGTCGGCGGCGATGCTGCCCCGCCGGCCGTCCTTCGGTGGTGGCAAGGGATTCGTCCGCCAGCTCGTTCTGGCCCTGGTGTGCGCGGGATACGCCCTCGGTTCCGCGGTCGGCTGGGGCTCGGACCAAGTCGCGCTGATCATGGGCGACTTCGGGCTGGCCGCCGCGGCCGGCGCCGCTGCCGTGTCCTGCTTCCGCTACGCCCGTAGCCGCCGTATCCGGTTTCGGCCGGCCTGGCTGCTGTTCGCTCTCTCCTCGGCCATGGCGGCCCTCGGCAACCTGGTCTGGGGGTGGTACGAGGTCGTCCTGGAACAGCCCGTGCCCAGCCCCTCCTACGCCGACGGGTTCTTCCTGTGCTTCGCGCCGCCCGCCATCGTGGGACTCCTGGTGCTCGCAAAGCGGCCGGTGACGAAGGCCGGCTGGGTCTGTCTCGGGCTGGACGCCTGGCTGATCGGCGGCTCGCTGCTGACCCTGGCGTGGAGCCTCGCCCTCGCCCAGGCCGCCAAGATCGACGCCGGCGGCGGGGCGAGCGTGGCGCACACCGCGCTCTCGCTCGCCTACCCGCTGCTCGACATCGCCTTGGTCAGCATGGTGCTCGCGCTGCACTTCCGCCGCTCGTCGGCGAACCGCACCGCGGTCAACACCGCGATCGGCGCGCTCGCCCTGACCGTGATGTGCGACGCCCTGTTCACCTCGCCGCTGCTGCACAACAGCTACCGCTCCGGCCAGCTGCTCGACGCGGGCTGGTTCGCCGGCTCGCTGCTCCTGGCCTACGCCCCGTGGGCCGCGCCCCGGGGCGGAGAGGGCGAACGACAGGACGGGTCGGGGCACACGCGCGTGGTGCACGAGCACGTGCCCGGACAGCGCGGCGCGAGCCATCACCACACGCCCGCGCAGGGAGGTGAGCACAGCCGGTACCCGGCCAACCGGCCGATCGCCGGCTCCCTGGCCGCGCTCACGCCGTACCTCGCCGCCGCCGTCTGCACGCTGGGGATCCTCTACAACGTCCTCAACGGCCGCAGCGTCGACCGCGTGGTGCTCATCACCGGCGGCACGGTCGTGCTCGCGCTCGTGGTGCGCCAGGGCATCATGCTGCTCGACAACATCACCCTCACCCAGGAACTGGCGCAGAAGGAGAACCACTTCCGCTCCCTGGTGCAGGGCTCCAGCGACGTCATCATGATCGCCGCACCCAACGGCATGCTCCGGTACGTCTCCCCGGCCGCAGCCGGGGTCTACGGCCGCACCGCCGAGGAGCTGGTGGGTACGGAACTGGCCAATCTCATCCACCCGGAGGACCTGGGCTGCGTGGTGCACGAGGTGCGCCGCTTCCTCGCCGCCAGCCCACTTGAGGAACCCACTACGCGCATCGAGTGCCGCTTCCGGTCCGGCGAGGACGGGTGGCTCAACGTCGAGTCGACCGTCAACCGGCACCACGGCGGCCTCATCTTCAACAGCCGGGACGTGACCGAAAGAGTGCGCCTGCAGGCGCAGCTCCAGCACAACGCCGAGCACGACCCGCTCACCGACCTGCCCAACCGCGCGCTGTTCACCAAGCGCGTGCAGCAGGCCCTGTCCGGCCGCCGCGCTTCCGACCGGGGTCTGGCCCTGCGCAACACGGCCGTCCTCTTCATCGACCTCGACGGCTTCAAGGGCGTCAACGACACGATCGGGCACCAGGCCGGGGACGAGCTGCTCGTCCAGGCCGCCCGCAGACTCCAGGAGGCGGTCCGGGGCGGGGACATCGCGTCCCGGCTGGGCGGCGACGAGTTCGCGGCCCTGATCGGCGGGGACAACACCCGAGATCGCACCGCCCGCGAACGACACATCCTGGAGCTCGCCGACCGCCTCAGGGTGACGCTGTCGCAGCCCTACCTCATCGACGGCAACGATGTCCGTGTCAACGCCTCCATCGGCGTCGCCTTCGCCGAGCCGGGCCTCGGCGCCGGCGAGCTGCTGCGCAACGCCGACCTGGCCATGTACCGCGCCAAGGCGGGCGGCAAGGGCCGCGTCGAGCTGTACAAGCCGCAGATGCAGCAGGACGTCGTACGCAAGGCGGAGCTGGCCACGCGCCTGCGTGCCGCGCTGCACGACGGGGAGTTCGCGCTGCTGCACCAGCCGGTGGTCTGTCTGGAGGACGGCCGGATCACGTCGGTCGCCACCCAGGCCCGCTGGCGCTCCTCGCAGGGGGTGCTGTTCACCCCGGCCGAGTTCCTGCGGGTGGCCGAGGACAGCGACAAGACCGCCGAGCTGAGCCGCTGGATGCTGGAGGAGGCCGTCGAACAGGCCGCCGAGCGCTCCGCGACCGGGCTCGCCGTACCCGTCACCGTGCGGGTGGGCGCGCGCAGGCTGCTGGACCGGTCGATGCCGCTCGGCTCGATCGAGGCGCTGCTGACCCGGCACGGACTGCCGTCCGGGGCGCTGGTCATCGAGCTGTCCGACCTCGACCCCCGCATCTCGCTGGACGAACTGGAGCGCCGCCTGAGCGGCCTGCGCAGACTCGGCGTCCGGGTCGCCCTGGACGGCTTCGGCAGCGGATACGCGGCGCTCACGGCCCTGCGCCGGCTCCCTGTCGACGTACTCAAGCTCGACCGCGGTCTGGTCGAGGGAGTCGTCGAGTCCGCGCGGCTGCACAAGATCACCGGTGGGCTGCTGCGGATCGCCGGCGACCTCGGGCTGCACTCCGTGGCCGACGGCGTGGACCTGCCGGAACAGGTCGTCGCACTGCGCGCGATGGGGTGCACGCACGGGCAGGGCATGGCGTTCTCCGGTCCGCTGGACGAGTACCGGCTGCGCCGGGCGCTCAGTTCCGGCCACTATCCGGTGCCCCACGGACCGGCGGAGCCCGCGTTCGCGGGCGTGAGAGAGCCGCAGGGGCGCGTCGGTGTCGAGGGTGCTGGGGGTCCCCCCTCTGGGGGAGCGCGGAAGCCCGAAGGGCTGAGCACGGTCGCGGCCTCGACACCGACAGTGGCGCCCCGGAGGTGAATGACCATGGAAAGGGGCGGCGCGGGGGTGTACACCGGTGGTGTGACCGCTGTTCTCGGAGGCGGCAGTGCCCTTTGCTCACATAATGAGACTCCCGTCCCACCCACTTGACAGTGGGTGTGTGCCGGGGAGAGGGTCAGTGCCATGCGCACCCGAATTCTCGTACTTGGAAAGCGCGTCGGCTGAAGCTGGTGACGTCCGGACAGACCCGGAACTCCCAGCCTCCACACCCGGCGCGCTCCCCTCGCTTGCCTTATGGCACGAGGGGTTTTTTGTTGCACAGGCACGAGTCGTGCAGCACCGAAACTCCGCCCAAACCTCGCAAAAACCCTCAGCATCGAGAAGAGAATGCCGATGACCGAGCAGGCCACCGGGGCCCATCACCCGCAGCCGCGGCCCCGATCCGGAGGACACCAGTCCGCCCCCGAGCACGTCACGGGTGCGCAGTCCCTCATCCGCTCTCTCGAGGAGGTCGGGGCCGACACGGTATTCGGCATTCCCGGCGGTGCGATCCTTCCGGCGTACGACCCGTTGATGGACTCCACCCGGGTGCGCCACGTCCTGGTCCGCCACGAGCAGGGCGCCGGCCACGCCGCCACCGGTTACGCCCAGGCCACCGGCAGGGTCGGCGTCTGTATGGCGACCTCCGGCCCCGGTGCGACCAACCTGGTGACGCCGATCGCGGACGCCCACATGGACTCGGTGCCGCTCGTGGCGATCACCGGGCAGGTGGCCTCCAAGGCGATCGGTACGGACGCCTTCCAGGAGGCGGACATCGTCGGCATCACGATGCCGATCACCAAGCACAACTTCCTGGTCACCAAGGCCGAGGACATCCCGCGGATCATCGCGCAGGCGTTCCACATCGCCTCCACCGGCCGCCCCGGCCCGGTCCTGGTCGACATCGCCAAGGACGCCCTCCAGGCGCAGACCACCTTCTCCTGGCCGCCCACCATGGACCTGCCCGGCTACCGGCCCGTCACCAAGCCGCACGCCAAGCAGATCCGTGAGGCCGCCAAGCTCATCACCTCCGCGAAGCGCCCCGTCCTGTACGTCGGCGGCGGCGTGATCAAGGCCGGCGCCACCGCCGAGCTGAAGGTCCTCGCGGAACTCACCGGAGCGCCCGTCACCACCACCCTGATGGCGCTCGGCGCATTCCCCGACGGCCACCCGCTGCACGTGGGAATGCCGGGCATGCACGGTGCGGTCACCGCCGTCACCGCGCTGCAGAAGGCCGACCTGATCGTCGCCCTCGGAGCCCGCTTCGACGACCGCGTCACCGGCAAGCTGGACAGCTTCGCCCCGTACGCCAAGATCGTCCACGCCGACATCGACCCGGCCGAGATCGGCAAGAACCGCGCCGCCGACGTGCCGATCGTCGGTGACGCCCGCGAGGTCATCGCCGACCTGGTCCAGGCCGTCCAGAAGGAGCACGCCGAGGGCCACCAGGGCGACTACAGCGCCTGGTGGAAGGACCTCAGCCGCTGGCGCGACACCTACCCGCTCGGCTACGACCAGCCCGAGGACGGCTCGCTCTCCCCGCAGCAGGTCATCGAGCGCATCGGCCAACTCGCCCCGGAGGGCACGATCTTCGCGGCGGGCGTCGGCCAGCACCAGATGTGGGCCGCGCACTTCATCCAGTACGACAAGCCCGCCACCTGGCTGAACTCCGGCGGAGCCGGAACGATGGGCTACGCGGTCCCGGCCGCGATGGGCGCCAAGGCCGGAGCCCCGGACAAGGCCGTCTGGGCGATCGACGGCGACGGCTGCTTCCAGATGACCAATCAGGAGCTCACCACCTGCGCCCTGAACAACATCCCGATCAAGGTCGCCATCATCAACAACGGCGCCCTCGGGATGGTCCGCCAGTGGCAGACCCTCTTCTACAACCAGCGCTACTCCAACACCGTGCTGCACTCCGGCCCCGAGGCCGACGGCAAGCAGCCGAGCGCCGGCACCCGCGTCCCCGACTTCGTCAAGCTGTCGGAGGCCATGGGCTGCTACGCGATCCGCTGCGAGTCGCCGGACGACCTGGACAAGGTCATCGAAGAGGCGAACTCCATCAACGACCGCCCGGTCGTCATCGACTTCATCGTCCACGAGGACGCGATGGTGTGGCCGATGGTCGCCGCCGGCACCTCCAACGACGAGATCATGGCCGCCCGGGACGTCCGCCCCGACTTCGGCGACAACGAAGACGACTGAGCGAGAGAGACGTAAAAGATCATGTCCAAGCACACGCTCTCCGTCCTGGTGGAGAACACGCCGGGCATCCTCGCCCGGATCGCCGCCCTGTTCTCCCGCCGCGGCTTCAACATCGACTCGCTCGCGGTCGGTGTCACCGAGCACCCCGACATCTCCCGCATCACCATCGTGGTGAACGTCGAGGACCTGCCGCTGGAGCAGGTGACCAAGCAGCTCAACAAGCTGGTCAACGTGCTCAAGATCGTCGAGCTGGAGCCCGGTTCGGCCGTTCAGCGGGAACTCGTTCTGGTGAAGGTGCGCGCCGACAACGAGACGCGCTCCCAGATCGTCGAGATCGTCCAGCTGTTCCGCGCCAAGACCGTCGACGTCTCCCCGGAGGCCGTCACGATCGAAGCCACCGGCAGCAGCGACAAGCTGTCCGCCATGCTGAAGATGCTGGAGCCGTACGGCATCAAGGAGCTCGTCCAGTCCGGCACGATCGCGATCGGACGCGGTGCCCGTTCGATCACCGACCGGTCGCTGCGCGCCCTCGACCGCTCGGCCTGAGTCCCGTACGGCTCGTCGCGGCCTTCCGGACGAGCCACTCGTAGAAGATTCACGTACGACCGGAATCGGGCGGTCGGAACCTCACCGGCCGCCCGCATTCCGAGACCCCGAGACCTCCCTCACCCCCGCCGTCATACGGTGGGACGCAACACCTGCACACAAGGAGAGAACCCAAAGTGGCCGAGCTGTTCTACGACGCCGACGCCGACCTGTCCATCATCCAGGGCCGCAAGGTCGCGGTCATCGGTTACGGCAGCCAGGGCCACGCCCACGCGCTGTCGCTCCGTGACTCGGGTGTCGACGTCCGCGTCGGTCTGCACGAGGGCTCCAAGTCCAAGGCGAAGGCCGAGGAGCAGGGCCTGCGCGTGGTGACCCCGTCGGAGGCCGCCGCCGAGGCCGACGTCATCATGATCCTCGTCCCGGACCCGATCCAGGCCCAGGTCTACGAGGAGCACATCGCCCCGAACCTGAAGGACGGCGACGCCCTGTTCTTCGGCCACGGCCTGAACATCCGCTACGGCTTCATCAAGCCCCCGGCCGGCGTCGACGTCTGCATGGTCGCCCCCAAGGGCCCGGGCCACCTGGTCCGCCGCCAGTACGAGGAGGGCCGCGGCGTTCCGTGTATCGCCGCCGTCGAGCAGGACGCCACGGGCAACGCCTTCGCGCTCGCCCTGTCGTACGCCAAGGGCATCGGTGGCACCCGCGCCGGCGTCATCAAGACGACCTTCACCGAGGAGACCGAGACCGACCTGTTCGGTGAGCAGGCCGTCCTCTGCGGAGGTACGGCCGCCCTGGTGAAGGCCGGTTTCGAGACGCTGACCGAGGCCGGCTACCAGCCGGAGATCGCGTACTTCGAGTGCCTGCACGAGCTGAAGCTGATCGTGGACCTCATGTACGAGGGCGGCCTGGAGAAGATGCGCTGGTCGATCTCCGAGACCGCCGAGTGGGGCGACTACGTCACCGGCCCGCGGATCATCACCGACGCCACCAAGGCCGAGATGAAGAAGGTCCTCGCCGAGATCCAGGACGGCACCTTCGCCCAGGCCTGGATGGACGAGTACCACGGCGGTCTGAAGAAGTACAACGAGTACAAGCAGCAGGACTCCGAGCACCTGCTGGAGACCACCGGCAAGGAGCTGCGCAAGCTCATGAGCTGGGTGAACGAGGAGGCGTAAGCCTCAGCCGGCGGGGCCGGAGCATGCCGCTCCGGCCCCGTTGTCCAACCCGTCGCATCACGGACGGGTGATCCTTACACAGAGGCGCAGGACGACCCACGATGCGCCACTACACTGCCGTACTACATACGCGTCAGGCCCACAGCGTCGTGCGTCTTCCACGCGGCCACTAACCCTCCACCGCATGCGGCCGTCGGGACGGCCGTCCGCATTGGACATGTGAGGACTCACGTGAGCTCGAAACCCGTCGTACTCATCGCTGAAGAGCTTTCGCCCGCGACTGTGGACGCCCTTGGTCCGGACTTCGAGATCCGGCACTGCAACGGCGCCGACCGGGCCGAGCTGCTGCCCGCCATCGCCGACGTGGACGCGATCCTGATCCGCTCCGCCACCAAGGTCGACGCCGAGGCGATCGCCGCCGCCAAGAAGCTCAAGGTCGTCGCGCGAGCCGGCGTCGGCCTCGACAACGTCGACGTCTCCGCCGCCACCAAGGCCGGCGTGATGGTCGTCAACGCCCCCACCTCGAACATCGTGACCGCCGCCGAGCTCGCCTGCGGTCTCCTCGTCGCCACCGCCCGCCACATCCCGCAGGCCAACGCCGCGCTGAAGAACGGCGAGTGGAAGCGCAGCAAGTACACGGGTGTGGAGCTTGCCGAGAAGACCCTCGGTGTCGTGGGTCTGGGCCGGATCGGTGCGCTGGTCGCTCAGCGCATGTCCGGCTTCGGGATGAAGGTCGTGGCCTACGACCCCTACATCCAGCCCGCGCGCGCCGCCCAGATGGGCGTCAAGGTGCTGTCGCTGGACGAGCTGCTCGAGGTCTCCGACTTCATCACCGTCCACCTGCCCAAGACCCCCGAGACCGTCGGCCTCATCGGCGACGAGGCGCTGCGCAAGGTCAAGCCCAGCGTGCGCATCGTCAACGCCGCGCGTGGCGGGATCGTCGACGAGGAGGCGCTGTACTCCGCCCTCAAGGAGGGCCGGGTCGCCGGCGCCGGTCTCGACGTGTACGCGAAGGAGCCCTGCACGGACTCCCCGCTGTTCGAGTTCGACCAGGTCGTCGCCACCCCGCATCTCGGTGCCTCCACCGACGAGGCGCAGGAGAAGGCCGGTATCGCCGTCGCCCGCTCGGTGCGCCTCGCCCTCGCCGGTGAGCTCGTGCCCGACGCGGTCAACGTCCAGGGCGGCGTCATCGCCGAGGACGTCAAGCCGGGTCTGCCGCTCGCCGAGCGCCTCGGCCGCATCTTCACGGCGCTCGCCGGTGAGGTCGCGGTCCGCCTCGACGTCGAGGTGTACGGCGAGATCACCCAGCACGATGTGAAGGTGCTGGAGCTCAGCGCCCTCAAGGGCGTCTTCGAGGACGTCGTCGACGAGACGGTGTCGTACGTCAACGCCCCGCTGTTCGCGCAGGAGCGCGGCGTCGAGGTGCGGCTGACCACCAGCTCGGAGGCCACCGACCACCGCAACGTCGTCACCGTGCGCGGCACGCTCACGGACGGCGAGGAGGTGTCGGTGTCCGGCACGCTGGCCGGCCCGAAGCACCTGCAGAAGCTCGTCGCGGTCGGCGACTACGACGTGGACCTCGCGCTCGCCGACCACATGGCCGTCCTGAAGTACGAGGACCGTCCGGGTGTCGTCGGCACCGTCGGCCGCATCTTCGGCGAGGCCGGCATCAACATCGCCGGCATGCAGGTCTCGCGTGCCGTCGCCGGCGGTGAGGCGCTGGCCGTCCTGACCGTCGACGACACGGTGCCCGCCGCGGTGCTCACCGAGGTCGCCGAGGAGATCGGGGCGACGTCCGCCCGTGCGGTGAACCTGGTCTGAGGTCTCGCGAAGGCCTGAGGTCTCTCAAACGCCGGACGCGCTGAGCTTGCTCGGCGCGTCCGGCGTTTCGCATGCGGGCTCCGGCACCTCGACCCGGCGCAGCGTGACCGCCGCCAGCCCCGCCGCGCCCGCCAGCAGTACCGCCCCCGCGATCGCCGCCGCCTGCATCCCGCTGGTGAACGCCTCCCGCGCCGCCGTCGCCAGTCCCGGGACCCGGTCGGCGACCGCCAGCGCTCCGCCCAGCGTCTCGTGCGCCACGTCCGGTGCCGACGCCGGCATCTCGTGACGGTAGATCGCCGTACCGATCGAGCCGAGGACCGCCATCCCCAGGGCGCCGCCGAACTCCGCGCCCGTCTCCATCAGGGAGGACGCCGACCCCGCCCGCTCCACCGGGGCGGTGCCCAGCGCGAGGTCCATGATCTGGGACATCACCGTGACGATCCCGACCGCCAGGACCCCGCACGCGGCCAGCACCAGCCACATCGAGTCCGTGTCGGCCAGGGCCAGCAGGCCGTAGCCGCACGCGGCGATCGCGAAGCCCGCGGTGACGACGTACGCGCGGTTGGCGCCCTTCTGCACCAGCTGGGTCGCGATCGGCGCCGCGGCCCCGATCGGCACCGACGGCAGCAGCGCCCACAGCGCCGCCTCCAGCGCGCTCTTGCCGAGCACGGACTGCAGGTACTGCGTGGTGAAGAACGCCGAGCCCATCATCCCGAACGTGGCGACCAGGTTCAGGCCGACCGAAGGCGCGAAGCCGCGGCCGCGGAACAGGGCCGGGGAGATCATCGGTGCGGCCGCGGTGCGCTGGCGGTGGACGAACAGGGCCGCGAAGAGCAGGCCCACGGTGATCGAGACGACGTACCGGACGTTCCAGCCCTCGGACGGGATCTCCTTCAGGCCGTAGATCACGGGGAGCACGGCGGCCATGGACAGCGGGACGCTCAGCCAGTCGAAGCGGCCGGGTCCGGGGTCCCTGGACTCGGGGAGCAGGATCGGGCCGAGGGCCAGGAGCAGCAGCATCGCCAGCAGGTTGACCAGGAAGACCGAGCCCCACCAGAAGTACTCGACGAGGACACCGCTCAGCACCGAGCCGAGCGCGACTCCGGCTGTCATGACGCCGGACCACATGCTGATCGCCTTCGCCCGTTGGCCGGGGTCGGTGAACATCGTGCGGATCAGGGCCAACGTCGACGGCATCAGCGTCGCGCCGCCGATGCCGAGGACCGCGCGGGCCGCGATCAGGGTCTCGGCGCTGGTGGCGTAGGCCGCCACCAGTGAGGCGGTGCCGAAGGCGGCGGCGCCGATCAGAAGCAGCCTGCGGCGGCCGATGCGGTCGCCGAGCGAGCCCATCGTCATCAGCAGGCCGGCCAGCACGAAGGCGTAGATGTCGAAGATCCACAGCTGTTGGGTGCCGGTCGGCTCCAGGTCCGCGCTGATCGCGGGGATCGCGAAGTAGAGGACGGAGACGTCCATGGAGACCAGCAGCAGCGGAAGCATCAGTACGGCGAGGGCGGTCCATTCGCGGCGGCCGGCACGGGTGCCCGGGGAGGGGTTCGTCGAGTTCGTCATGGCGCGACTGTACGAACGTTTTAAACGGTTGTCTAGAACGATTGTATAAGTCGCTCGTCTAGGACGGGTGTATGGATCGCGAGTAGGCTGGTCCGCATGGGACACCGTGAAGATCTGCTCGAAGGCGCCAAGCGCTGCCTGCTGGCCAAGGGCTTCGTGCGCACGACGGCGCGCGACATCGTCAAGGAGTCGGGGACCAACCTGGCCTCGATCGGCTACCACTACGGCTCGAAGGACGCGCTGCTGGCGCAGGCGTACGTGTCGTTGGTCGAGGGGATGGGCGACGCCTTCGAGGGCGACGGGGCCGCCGGGATCAGCGCCGAGCCCGGCTCGGTCGAGCGGTTCCGGGAGGTGTGGTCGAACATCATCGGCACCATGCGGGAGCCCGGTTCGCTGTGGCGCCTCAGCATGGAGATCGTGGTCATGGGCGACCAACTGCCCGAGGTGCGCGACCACTTGGCGGTGGCGCAGCGGGAGGCCGGGAGGGGCCTGGTTCCGCTGCTGATGGGCGGGCGGGAGGAGGACGTCCTGAACGAGACCGCGGACACCCTGGGCATGTTCTATGTGACCCTGATGACCGGGCTCATCGCCCAGTGGACCTTCGACCCCAAGACCGCCCCTTCCGCCGAGCAGCTCACCGAAGGCCTCCGCCAGGTGATCGACGCCGCTACCCGGAAGTGACGCGTCCCTCGCGCATCTCGATCGTCCGGTCCGCGAAATGCCGTACGACCGCCCGGTCGTGGCAGATGAACAGGTAGCCGAGGCCGAGGTCGTCCTGGAGGTCGGCGAGCAGGTTCAGCACGCCGGCCCGCACGGAGGGATCGAGGGCCGACACCGGCTCGTCCAGGACCAGCAGTCGTGGCTCGGACGCCAACGCGCGGGCGATTCCGACGCGTTGGCACTGGCCACCGGAGAGCTCGTGCGGGCGGCGGTCACCGTACGACGGGTCCAGGCCGACCCGGTCGAGGAGTTCGGCGACTCGGGCGGGGCCGTCGGCACCGGTCCAGCGGCCCTGGACCTTCAGCGGTTCCGCCACGGCGTCGCGGATGCGGTGGCGGGGGCTCAGCGAGCCGTACGGGTCCTGGAAGACGGGCTGCATGCGCGGGCGGAGCGGGCGCAGCTCGCGCTCGGTGAGGGTCGTCAACTCCCGCCCCTCGAAGCGGACTTCACCGGCGTGCGGGCGGTGCAGCTGGAGGACGGCCAGGGCCGTGGAGGACTTGCCGCAGCCGGAGGGGCCGTTGAGGGCGAGGGTCTCGCCCTCGGCCAGGCTGAGCGAGACGTGGTCGACCGCGGTGACGTCGCCGTAGCGGACCACGAGGTCGCGGACGTCGAGCAGGGGGTCAGTCATGCCGGTTGCCGCTCCTCTTCCTGGAACAACTCCGTGGCCGGGTGGGGGAGTTCCGGCCAGTGGTGGCAGGCCACCAGACGTCCCTGCAGCTCCTGCGGCTCCGGTTCCTCCGTACGGCAGGTGTCCGTTGCGAGCGGGCAGCGCGGGGCGAAGGCGCAGCCCGGTGGGAGTGCGCCGGGGGCGGGTGGGGTGCCGCGCAGGGCGGGGAGGCGGCGGCCGGGGGATGCGTGCTGGGGGAGGGAGGCCAGCAGGCCTGCTGTGTACGGGGCGCGGGGGCGGCCCAGTACCTCGTCCGCCGGGCCGAGTTCGGTGAGGCGGCCGGCGTACATGACCAGCACGCGGTCCGCGTGGTCCCGTACGACGTCCATGTCGTGGGTGACGAGCACGAGCGCGGCGCCCACCGCCTCCCGCTGCTCGGCGAGTACCCGCAGCACCTGGTCGCGGTGCTCCTCGTCCAGGGCGGTGGTGGGCTCGTCGGCGACGACGATGTCGGGTTCGTTGATCGTCGCCATCGCGATGACCGCGCGCTGCCGCATACCGCCGGAGTACTCGTGCGGATACGCCCGTGCCTTGCGGGCGGCGTCCGGGATGCCGACCCGGTCGAGCGCGGCTACCGCCCGGTCCCGGGCCTCCTTGCGGGAGACGCGCGCCACCGACCGTACGGCGGCGGCGAGTTGGTCGCCGACCGGGTGCACGGGGGACAGGGCGGACAGGGCGTCCTGCGGGACGAGGGAGATACGGCGGCCGCGGTGGGCCGCGAGGTCCGGCTCGATCGTCCCGCTCGTCGTCGCGCCCCGGGGCAGCATGCCCAGCAGCGCCCGGGCCGTGAGGGACTTGCCGGCCCCCGACTCGCCGACGATCGCCAGGACTTCGCGTGGCCGGACGTCGAAGGACAGGCCGCGCACGGCCTCGACCCCCTCGAAGGCGATCCGCAGCTCGCGCACCGACAGCAGCGGTTCGCGGGGGCGCTCAGACTCCAACGGAGGTCTCCTTCTGTACGACGCGTGCGCCGCGCCTGGTGCTGGAGGCACCGATGGCCCTGCGGGTCGGCCGCCTCCCCTGCACGGCCGCCGCCCCCGACACCGCCAGCCCGGCGAGAAGGGCCAGCGCCACCGCCGGAGCGAGGGCCGCCCAGGGGGCGCGTTCGACATAGGCGCGGGACTCGTCGAGCAGCAGGCCCCACTCGGGGGTGGGCGGCTGGGCGCCCAGGCCCAGGAAGCCGAGGGACGCCAGGGCGAGGGCGATGCCGGGCAGGCGCAGCAGGGCGTGGCGGGCGACCGGGGCGGCGACGGACGGCAGGACGTGCCGGGTGAGGATCCAGAACGGGGTCGCGCCCATGGCTCGTTGGGCGGTGAGGAACGCCGATGCCCGCACCTCCTGCACCAGTGCCGCCGCGTGCGCGGACAGCGCCGGCCAGGAGATCAGGGCGACCGCGAGGGCCGCGCCCCCGGTGCCGGGACCGGCCGCCGCGGCGACCAGGATGCCGACGATCACCGGGGGCAGGGCGTTGGCGATGTCGGCCGCGCCGGCCGCGATGCCGGGCAGGAAGCCCAGCGCGAGTGCGACGAGCAGGCTCAGCACACAGATGGCGGCGGCCGTGCCGACCGTCGAGGCGGCGCCGTGGCCGAGCCGGGCGAGCACATCGCGGCCGAGGGCGTCGGTGCCGAGCGGGTGCGCCCAGGCGGGGGCGGCGAGGCGGGCGCCGGTGTTCACGGTGTACGGGTCGCGCAGCAGGCCCCAGCCGATGGTCACGGCGAGGAGCGTGAACAGGGCCGACGGGATCGCCGGGTGGGTACGGACCGGACGTGCCGGGGGCAGTGTCAGCCCGGCGTCCCGCAGGGCGGGGCCCAGCAGCCGGCGCCGTACACCCACCGCCGCCGCGCCCGCGACCAGGCCGAGCAGCAGCAGGGCCAGGACCGAGCCCTGGAGCAGCGGCAGGTCCTGCGACTTGGCCGCGCCGAGAGCCGTACGGCCGATGCCGGGTACGGCGAACACCATCTCCACCGCGACCGCGCCGCCGGTCAGGCCGACGGCGACCATCCCGAACTGCGGTACCAGCGGCGGCAGTACGCGCTTGAGGGCGGCCGCCGAGACTCTCGTACGGCTCACTCCCGCACCCCGCCACAGCTCCACCCACCGCTCGTCCAGCACGGCGGGCAGCGCGTCCGCGACCAGCCGGCCGAGCAGACCGCCCGCCGGGACACCGAGGGCGAGCGCGGGCAGCACCAGGTACTCGGGACCCGCCCAGCCGGCCGTCGGCAGCCACCCCAGCCACACCCCGCACACCAGCAGTGCGATGGTGGCCAGCAGGAACTCCGGTAGGGCCACCAGCATCGCGGCGAACGCCCCGGCCGACCCACGCCCCCGGACCAGCACCGGCGCCACCAGTACGGCGGCCAGCACGACCGCCACGCCGAGCGCCGCGCCCATCAGGGCCAGCGATACCTGGAGGCCGGCGATGACGGACGGCAGGACCTCGGTGCCCGACACCCAGGAGGTGCCGAAGTCTCCGTGCAGCAGGTCCGAGGCCCAGTTCCCCAGCAGGGAGAGCGGGCCGGCGTCCAGGCCGAGGTCCTGGCGGATCGCGGACAGGGCCTCCTCGGTCGGCTCCTGCTCGGCCGACCGGGCGCGCAGCACGGTGAGCGCCGGGTCCCGGTGCGAGAGCCAGGGCAGCAGGCCGACGGTGGCCAGGACGGCGACCAGACAGACGAGGCGGGTCAGCCCGGCCGGGCTGACCACGTTCCTTGCCGTGCGCCTCACTTGACGTACGTGTTCAGGGTGACGAGTTCGCGCTCGCGCGGGTCGTGAGCGGCGTCCACGACACCCTTGGCGTCGCCCTGGATCACCCGCTCGTGGAGCATCGGCACGGCGGCGTCGGTGGCGAGCACGGCGGCCTCGGCCTCGATGATCGCCCTGCGGCGGGCGTCGCCGGCCTTCGTCTCGCCGGCCTTCTTCAGCGCGGCGTCCACGGAGGAGTCGGCGAGCTGGGAGAGGTTGAAGGAGCCGTCGGAGGCGAAGTCGCTGTACAGGTAGGCGGCCGGGTCGCCGGAGTCCAGGACGGTGGCGCGGGAGAGGATGAACGCGTCGAACTTGCCTGCGAGGGCGTCGGATTCGATGTTCGCGTACTCGCGGACGTCGAGCTTCACCTTGAACCCGGCCTTCTGCAGCTGCTGCTGCAGCGTGGCGGCGACCTCGGGCAGTTCGGCCCGGTCGGTGAAGGTGCCGATAGTGATCGTCGTGCCGTTCGGCTTGCCGGCCTTCGTGTGCTTGACGGGCGTGCGCAGTTCGGCCGCCCACGGCAGGGCAGGCCCCAGCAGCCCCTTGGCGACATCGGCGCGCCCCTCGTACACGCCCTCGACGATCGACTTGGCGTCGATCGCCTCCCGGGCGGCGGCGCGCAGCGAGGCGTCCTCGAAGGCGCCCTTCTCGGTGTTCAGGTAGAGGGTGTTGGTGCGCGGCATCGGGACCTCGGTGATCAGGTCCTGATCGAGGACGGCGGCCTGGGAGACCGGAATCGCCTCGACGATGTCGGCCTCGCCGGTGCGCAGTGCGGCGGCGCGGGCCGTCCCGTCCGGCACGAACGTGACGTCGATTCCCGGGCTCTTGGCCTTGCCGCCCCAGTACTTGTCGTAGCGGTCGAGAGTGGCGGAGGAGGTGCCGTTGACCTTGACGAGTTCGAAGGGTCCGGTGCCGGCGCCGACGGGGTTCACCGTCTTCCCCTTGTAGGCCTTGGCGGCCAGGATCGACAGCTGGGGCGAGCTCAGCCGCTGCGGGACGAGAGGGTCCTCGGTGCCGGTGGTGACCTTGACCGTGTCGGTGTCCTCGGCCTTCGCGGTCAGTTCCACGCCGTCGAGGATGCGGGGTTTGGGGGAGGCGCCGACGGCCTTGGTGAGCGACCGCACGACGGCCTTTGCGTCGAGCTTCGTGCCGTCGTGGAAGGTGACGCCGTCGCGTATCTCGAAGGTCCAGGTGCGGCCGGACTGCTGCCACTCGGTGGCGAGGGCGGGCCGGGCGTCGCCCTCCTTGTCGAGCTTCACCAGGGTCTCGGCCGTCGACCAACGCGAGAGCTTGAAGGCGTCGTCGCTCAGGGGGGACAGGCCGGAGCGGGGCGGCAGCATGTGCGCGACACGGATGCGCTGGCCGCCCGCCCCCGCGTCAGCGGACGACTCCGCTCCGGCGAAGCAGCCGGTGAGCAGTGCGGAGGCCGCGGTGACGGCGGTGACGGGGAGCAGGTGGCGGGCGGGCAGGCGCACGGGACCCTCCGGGTGAAAGGGCGGGTAAAAGGGCGGTCAAGAGAGCGGTTGCCGTGACCGTAGCATGATGACAATCATTTCCAATAATTCGCCTTATGCGTGCCCGCTCCGGGCGCCCGCCGCCGTTACCGCAGGCCGTGGCGCCGCCGTTCCTCCGCGGTGTCGATCCGAAGGGTTCTGTCGTTCGGCACGGAGGCGATCCGGGTGCCGTCGGGCGACCAGGCAACCGCCTGGACGAAGCCGGTCGGGCCGGTCAGGCGGCGCAACTCCGCACCGGTGGCCGCGTGGGCGTTACCGCCCGGCCGAGAGATTCACCCGCGCCGGTCGCCCCGCCGAACGAGCCCCGGCATTCCTACAGCCGCGCACCCTTCAACACC
Organism: Streptomyces cyaneus; assembly: GCF_004028635.1. Classification (GTDB taxonomy): domain Bacteria; phylum Actinomycetota; class Actinomycetes; order Streptomycetales; family Streptomycetaceae; genus Streptomyces; species Streptomyces cyaneus. Next base: position 40,844 of record NZ_RQJW01000011.1, read on the forward strand.
ATGTGCAGCAACAACCGGTCCTCCCCGTCGTCCAGGTCCAGGCCCGTGAGCTGTTCGACGCGGGAGAGGCGGTAGTAGAGGGTCTGGCGGTGGATGCCGAGTTCGGCGGCTGTCCGGCCGGCCTGGCCCGCGCAGTCGAGGTAGACCTCGGCGGTGCGGGCGAGTTCGTGGTGGGCGGGGGAGAGGAGAGGGGCGACCGCCCGGTCGTGGAGCGTCTCCGGGGCGAGGGACGTCAGCAGGCGGTACGGCCCGATGCGCGACCACTCGGCCACCGGTCCGAACCGCGGTTCCGCCAGCGCCGCGCGCGCCGCGGCCGACGCCTCCTGCCAGGCGGCGCCCAGATCCGCGAGACCGGTGCGGGGTTCGCCGAGGCCGGCCGCCACCCGTGGCCGGCCCTGCGCGGGCAGCCGGGACGGCGATTGAGGCCGGCGGTCCTCCACGGGGCGGGCCGCGAACCGGTCCGGGCCCTTGCTCGGCGTCGGGGACGGCGATTCGGCCGGGCCTTCCTTCAACAGGCGGGACGCCGCCGCCAGCGCCGCCGTCCGCACCTCGGGTGAGCGCAGCCGTACGAGCACCGCAAGGCTCTGTCCGGTCTCCGCCACTGCCTTGAGGGCGTGGGAGGCACCCCCGTCCCACGGCACCGTGCACAGCGCCGTCGCGTGCGGCACCGTACGCACGGACGGGGCGTCGTCGGGGTCGGCCGAGGGCCAGGGGGCCACGCAGACGACCATATGGACGCCGTCCGCGCGAGAGCCCAGGGCCGTGCGCAGCTCGGCGACCGCCATGTCCCCCTGCCAGCCCGGCTCCGCGGTCAGTACCGCCCGCAGCTCCCGGCTCAGATCCGCCCCGTGCTGCGCCTCGTCCGCGAGCAGCGCGCCGATCCGGGCGGTCACCTCCATCGCCGCCGCGAGCTGCCGCTCGGTCGGGCCCGGATCGTCGTCGAGGAGCCAGACGTAGCCCAGCACCACACCCCGGTGGCGTACCGGGAGACAAATACGTCCGCGGTACACCCCGGCCTCCGGGGTCGGCGGGATGCGCACCGGGCCGGTCGCCCGCGTGATGCCGAAGCCCTCGAACCAGGTCCGCACCGCCGTCGTGGAGCGGCGCGTCAGGATCGAGCGGGTACGGACGGGATCCAGGGCGGATGCGTCGAGCTCGCCCTCGCTGTCGTACGCACCGAAGGCGATCAGCTCGAAGTCCCGGTTCTCCAGCGTCGCGGGGGCGCCGAGGAGCTCCGAGATCTCGTCGACCAGCTCCTGGTAGTCGTCCTTGCGGTCCTTGAATTCCGGCGTCACCCGGGCATTCTCCCGCATTTTCGCGAAGCCTTCATACATCTGTCTGAGATCTGCGGCACGGATGCGTGACAGCTGTCGATGGCCGCCGTTCGGAGGGATCCTTAGGTTTCACGGTGGTTCTCCGTGCCGTACCCGGAACATCACTTATCGGGGTGTCGGCCGTCATTCGGCTGTGTTTGTGGAGGTGCCCCGTGCTGGGTCCCGTGATTCTCGCCGCGTCGCGCAGCGACCGGATGCGACGCCTGATCTCGGCGGCTCCGGTGACGAAGCAGGTCGTCGACCGGTTCATCCCAGGTGAGTCCGTCGACGACGTCGTGCCGATCATCGAGGACCTCACCGGCAAGGGTCTGGAGCTGACGATGGACGTCGTCGGCGAGGACATCACCCGCCCCGAACAGGCCGCCGCCGCCCGGGACGCCTACCTGCGGTTCGTCGACCGGATCAAGGACCTGGAGCTCGGCGAGCGCGTCGAGATGTCCGTCAAGCTGTCCATGTTCGGGCAGGCACTGGAGGGCGGCCACGAGCTGGCCCTCGCCAACGTCCGCCCCGTCGTCGAGGCCGCCGCCGCCATCGGTACGACCGTCACGCTCGACGCCGAGGACCACACCACCCTCGACTCGATGTTCGCCATCCACGAGGAGCTGCGCAGGGACTTCCCGCAGACCGGCTGCGTCATCCAGGCCTACCTCTTCCGCACCGAGGCCGACGCCCGCCGCCTCGCCGCGAACGGCAGCCGCGTACGGCTCGTCAAGGGCGCCTACAAGGAGCCCGCCGAGGTCGCCTACCAGCAGAAACACGAGATCGACAAGGCGTACGTCCGTGTCCTGAAGGTTCTGATGGAGGGCGCCGGGTACCCGATGATCGGGTCCCACGACCCGCGTCTGATCTCCGTCGCCCAGGAACTCGCGCGGCGCGCCGGGCGAAAGCTCGACGAGTACGAGTTCCAGATGCTGTACGGCATCAGGAGCGACGAGCACCTGCGGTTGGCCGCCGAGGGCCACCGCATGCGCGTCTACACGGCGTACGGCACCGACTGGTACGGCTATTTCATGCGCCGCCTCGCGGAGAAGCCCGCCAACCTGCGGTTCTTCGCACGAAGCATGATCAGCAAGGGCTGAGCCCGCAACACCCGCTCACATTCAAGGAGTTACGGATCTCATGGACGCTGTGACCCAGGTCCCCACCCCCGTCAACGAGCCGGTGCACGGCTACGCCCCCGGCTCGCCCGAGCGCGCCCGCCTCGAGGTCAAGCTCAAGGAGCTCGCCGAGAACCCGATCGACCTGCCCTGCACCATCGGCGGCGAGAAGCGGCTGGGCGGCGGTGAGCGGTTCGACGTCGTGCAGCCGCACAACCACAAGGCCCGCCTCGGCACCTACGGCAACGCCACCCAGCAGGACGCGCAGGACGCCATCGACGCGGCCCTCGCCGCCGCGCCGGCCTGGCGGGCGATGTCCTTCGACGACCGCGCCGCGATCATCCTGCGCGCCGCCGAGCTGCTGTCCGGCCCGTGGCGCGAGACGCTGGCCGCCTCCACCATGCTCGGCCAGTCCAAGACCGCCCAGCAGGCCGAGATCGACACGCCCTGCGAGCTGATCGACTTCTGGCGCTTCAACGTCAAGTACGCCCGTGACCTGCTCGCCGAGCAGCCCCCGGCGAACTCCCCGGGCGTGTGGAACCGCCTGGACCACCGCCCGCTCGAGGGCTTCGTCTACGCGATCACGCCGTTCAACTTCACGGCCATCGCGGGCAACCTGCCGACCGCCCCGGCCCTCATGGGCAACGTCGTCGTCTGGAAGCCGTCCCCGACCCAGACCCACGCCGCCGTGCTGCTGATGCAGCTGCTGGAGGAGGCCGGGCTGCCCAAGGGCGTCATCAACCTCGTCACCGGCGACGGCATCGAGGTCTCCAAGGTCGCTCTCGAGCACCGCGACCTCGCCGGCATCCACTTCACCGGCTCGACCAAGACCTTCCAGTACCTGTGGAAGACGGTCGGCAACAACATCGAGAAGTACCGCTCCTACCCGCGCATCGTCGGCGAGACCGGCGGCAAGGACTTCGTCGTCGCGCACCCGAGCGCCGACAAGGCGGTGCTGAAGACGGCCCTCACCCGCGGTGCCTTCGAGTACCAGGGCCAGAAGTGCTCGGCGACCTCCCGGGCGTACATCCCGGCGTCGATCTGGAACTCCGGCTTCAAGGAGGAGTTCGCGGCCGAGGTCGACTACCTCACCATGGGTGACGTCACCGACCTGTCCAACTTCATCGGCGCCGTCATCGACGAGCGTGCCTTCGCCAAGAACAAGGCCGCCATCGACCGCGCGAAGTCCGACCCGACCTGCACGATCGTCGCGGGCGGCTCCTACGACGACTCGGTCGGCTACTTCGTCCGCCCGACCGTCGTCGAGTGCACCGACCCGGAGAACGAGGTCTTCACCACCGAGTACTTCGGCCCGTTCCTCGCCGTGCACGTCTACGAGGACGACAAGTACGACGAGATGCTGGAGCAGATGGAGTCGGTGTCCGCGTACGCGCTGACCGGCTCGGTCATCTCCGGTGACCGTGCGGCGGCCGCGTACACGATGGAGAAGCTGCGCTACGCGGCCGGCAACTTCTACATCAACGACAAGTCGACCGGTGCCGTCGTCGGCCAGCAGCCCTTCGGTGGCGGCCGCGCCTCCGGCACCAACGACAAGGCCGGCGCCCCGCAGAACCTGATGCGCTGGACGCTGACCCGCGCCATCAAGGAGACGCTGGTCGCGCCGACCGACTACACGTACCCGCACATGGGCTGACCCCCAGACGCACCTCGAGAAGGCCGGGCCCGTTCAGGACCCGGCCTTCTCGGGCTGCGCGGGAGGGGCTACTCGGCGATCTCCGTGCGCTCCCACCACTCGTACACGGGCAGCCTGCCCTCCGTTGTGTCCGTGTGCCGCGCTGTCGGCCTGAAGTGCTCGTATCCGCCGCGGAGCTTGATCTTCGCGTCCGGGCCGGGGGACGGTGACGGGACGATCCGTTCGGGCAGGTCGTCCGGGCCGCCCTCGAGGAACACTTTCGACGTGTCGTTCATGGGTTCACCGGTTCCCCTCGTCCCGACCCGGTGTCCCGCGCCCCGCACAGGATCAGCCGAGTGGGCGATCCCCTCGATACTGGTCGGATGACCACACCGACAGCCGCCGTCACCCCGCGCACCGCCCACACCGCCGACCTCACCTCCGCCGAACTGCGCGCGATCCGCGCCCTGTTGGACGACGCCTTCGACGGCGACTTCTCCGACGAGGACTTCGAGCACGGGCTCGGCGGTATGCACGCCCTGGTCCACGACGAGGCCGGTCGGCTCGTCGCGCACGGTTCGGTGATCATGCGGCGGGTGCGGCACCGGAACCGGTGGCTGCGGGTCGGGTACGTCGAGGCGGTGGGCGTACGGCCCGACGCGCGTCGGACGGGGCTCGGCGGCCGGGTGATGGCGGAGCTGGAGCGGGTGATCGACCGGGCGTACGACGCGGGGATGCTGTCCGCGAGCGACGCGGGGGCCGCCCTGTACGCCGCCCGTGGCTGGGAGGTGTGGGGCGGGCGGGTCTGCGCGCTGGGGCCGGAGGGCGTCGTGCGCCTGCCGGACGAGGAGGGAAGCACGTTCGTGCGGCCTGCCCTCGCCGGTCCGCTCGACCCGGCGTTCGAGCTGATCTTCGACTGGCGTGACGGGGACGTGCTCTGACTGGGGTGGAGGTAAAAGCGCAGGTCAGTGGGGTGTGACCCAGTCCACCGTCTCAGATAGTAGGAAGTCCGAGTAATTGTGGAGACAGACGCGCCGTCCTCCCTTAGTTTTGTAGAAGCCGAACGTCTCGCTCGATCAAGCGAATGGCGGTCGTGAGCCGGGCCCTTTGCAGGCAACCCCTGCGGCACCGCTCCCCGCCCCACCCGGCGTCTCGTAACCCCTGTCTGCACTCCCGGATTGTCGAAGGAGTCGATTTCCCATGGCCGAGACGACCGCCCGCCGTCGAGTCCGTCACCTCTCCCGCACGAGCGAGTCCGACCGTAAGAACGCCGCCGCCGCCCTCCAGCGCGCCCTCGACCGCAGGGACAACGGCGGAGCCACCGGCCACCAGGCGGCCTGACGCCACAGCCGCGCGTCGGCGCGGACGCACACGAGCGACGCACACAAGCCGGGAGCCGCACCCGCAAGAGGTGCGGCGCGGACACACGCGCCGCGCCGCACCTCGGGTTCGCTCAGCCGCCGCGCCGCACCTCGAAGTGGTCGACGCGCTCCCCGCTCGGTGTCAGCGCCGACACCTTCAGCCGCGGCTTCGTGCCGCTCTCCGCCTCCACCGCGAGGAACGAGAAGCCCCGGTAGCGCACCCGCGACCACTGCACGCTCTCCGCCTTGGCGTCCCGTGACTTGGTCCACTTGAAGGAGTCGACCGACTCCCGCTCGGTGACATGGCCCTCGTAACTCTCCTCGACGCCCTTCGGGAAGCCGTACAGGTCCTTGCCGCCGCCGCCCGCCGTGACGTACACGATCCCGTCCCGGGTCGGGTCCGTCGTCGCGCCGATCGGCACCGGGCTGCCGACCTCGCCGTTCAGGATCGCGTCGGTCCGCTCGTACACGTGGTTGTGCCCGTTGATCACCAGGTCGACCTGGTGCTTGGCGAAGAGCGGCACCCACTCGGCGCGGATTCCCCCGTCGGATGCGTGCGTCGACGTCGAGTAGGCGCAGTGGTGGAAGTAGACGACGACGAAGTCGACCGAGCGGTCGGCGCGCAGCTCGCCGAGCTTGCGGTCCAGCCACTTCGTCTGCCTCCCCTCCGTGTAGCCGAAGTTGGCGGGGATCTCGTACGACACGTCGTTCGCGTCCAGCGCGACCACGCCGACGTTGCCGTACGTGAACGCGTACACCCCCGGCGCCGTACGCGGGTCGAAGCCGCTGTCCGGGAGGGAGAAACGGGCGAGTTGGCCGCCGTAGCCGTCCGGCGAGTACCAGGCCTCCATGTCGTGGTTGCCGGTCGTCACCATCCACGGCACCGACTTCGCCACCGACTCCGTCTGCTTGAGGAACACGTCCCACATGCCCGCCTGGAACGCGTCCGAGTCCTTGCCCTTGCCCGTCGGGTTCGCGTAGCAGATGTCCCCGGCGTGCAGGTGGAAGGCGGGGTTCTGGCGCAGCAGGGCGCGGTCGTTGTCGGCGGCGTGCAGGCCGACGCCCTGGTCGCCGAACGCGGTGAACACGAACCGCTCGGGCGGGGACGAGGGTGCCGTGCGGAAGGAGGCGATCGTGGGCCGGTGGGCAGGGGACGCCGGGTCGAAGCCGTCGTGTCCGACGCCGTAGTAGTACGTGGTGCCGGGGCGCAGGCCGTCCAGGGCCGCGTGCAGGTAGTACTGCTCGACCGCCGCGCTCACACCCGCCACCTCCGGGGTCTTCAGGTCGCGCAGCTCCGCCTCGATCCGCCGGTCCAGGTCGTCGGGGCGCAGCCCGATCCGGACGTACGGCCTGCGCACCGCGGCCGGCACCTGCCACGAGATCCGCATCTGCGTCTTCGGGTCGGCGCCGAAGGCGAGATGGCGGCCGAACGGGGCGGCGACGGAGCCGGGCACCTTCGTGGTGGCGGAGGCGGGGGGCGAGGCAAGGGCAGAGGCAGGGGGTCTCGAGGCGGTCGTCCCCGATGTCGAACATCCCGTCAGCAGGCCGCCCGCCAGCGCTCCGCCCGCCACCGCTCCGGCCGTCACCAATGTGCGGCGCCGCAACAGCTTGGTACGCAGGTACTCGTGCTGTTCGGCCATGCTCATCCGGCGCGCGAGCTGTGGTGGGATGCCGAAGTCGGGAAGGTCCATGGCGGTGAAGTTCCCAGCGAACGCCAACACCTGCCCTACATACGGGTGAACGCCAGCCGAAGGGCTGACGCCCGGCCACACGCGGCTGTCCGTATGGCGGACATGCCGTGTCATCCCATGGGACGGGGAGTAGGGTGCCGACATGTCTCGCAGCCTCAATCTCGCAGTGATTCCCGGTGACGGCATCGGCCAGGAGGTCGTGGCCGAAGGTCTGAAGGTGCTCTCCGCCGTCCTTCCGCAGGATGTGAAGCTGGAGACCAAGGAGTACGACTTCGGCGCCAAGCGCTACCACGCCACCGGTGAGACCCTCACCGACGCCGATGTCGAGGCGCTCAAGAAGCACGACGCCATCCTGCTCGGCGCGATCGGCGACCCCTCGGTCCCGTCCGGCGTCCTGGAGCGCGGCTTCCTGCTCAAGCTCCGCTTCCTCTTCGACCACCACGTCAACCTGCGTCCGTCGAAGCTCCTCCCGGGTGTCGCCACCCCGCTCGCCGGCCAGCCCGAGATCGACTTCATCGTCGTCCGTGAGGGCACCGAGGGCCCGTACACCGGCAACGGCGGCACCATCCGCAAGGGCACCCCGCACGAGGTCGCCACCGAGGTCTCCGTGAACACGGCCTTCGGTGTCGAGCGCGTCGTCCGTGACGCCTTCGCCCGCGCGCAGGCCCGCCCGCGCAAGAAGCTGGCGCTGATCCACAAGAACAACGTGCTGGCCTTCGCCGGTCACCTGTGGACGAACATCTTCAACCAGGTGGCCGAGGAGTTCCCCGAGGTCACCACCGAGTACATGCACGTCGATGCGGCGACCATCTACCTGGTCACCCAGCCCGAGCGCTTCGACGTGATCGTCACCGACAACCTCTTCGGCGACATCATCACCGACCTCGCCGCGGCCGTCTCCGGCGGCATCGGCGTCGCGGCCTCCGGCAACATCAACCCGTCCGGCGAGTTCCCCTCGATGTTCGAGCCGGTCCACGGTTCCGCGCCCGACATCGCCGGCCAGGGCAAGGCCGACCCCACCGCCACGGTCCTGTCCGTCGCCCTGCTCCTGCGCCACCTCGGCTACGACGCCGAGGCCGCCCGCATCGACGAGGCGGTCTCCACCGACCTCGCGGAGCGTACCGGCAAGCCCGCCCGCTCCACGTCGGAGATCGGCGACGCGCTGGCCGTACGAGTAGCCGGCTGACGCCCGTCGCGCCACTCGAACAACTTTCGAAGCCGTCGGGTCACTTCGCACCCGGCGGCTTCCCCATGTCCGCCGCCGGGTGACACCATCAACCCCTGGATCGCGATTTCACGCCGATCACGCCGAACAGGCCGATTTCTTCCACGGCACCCGCTTGCGATAATCGAACGCGGAGCCGCGGTACGAAGGAATGCTCGGACGTCCTAGCACTGGCCACAGGCAGTACTGGCGTGATCGCGGCCCGCCACAACGAAACCGGTGAAGGACATCTACTCATGACGACGCCCACGATCGAGCTCAAGCCGTCCGCCAGCCCGCTCGCCACCGCCGACCGCGAGGCGATACTGGCCAACCCCGGGTTCGGCCGCCACTTCACCGACCACATGGTGACGATCAAGTGGACCGAAGGCCGCGGCTGGCACGACGGCCAGCTCGTGCCGTACGCGCCGATCTCCCTCGACCCGGCCACCATGGTCCTGCACTACGCGCAGGAGATCTTCGAGGGCCTGAAGGCCTACCGCCGGCCCGACGGGTCCGTCGCCACCTTCCGCCCCGAGAAGAACGCCCAGCGCTTCCAGTCCTCCGCCCGCCGGCTCGGCATGCCGGAGCTGCCGGTCGAGACCTTCATCGAGGCGTGCGACGTGCTGGTGAGCCAGGACCAGGCCTGGGTCCCGGCGCACGGTGGCGAGGAGTCCCTCTACCTGCGTCCGTTCATGTTCGCGACGGAGGTCGGCCTGGGCGTGAAGCCCGCGAGCGAGTACCTGTTCATCGTCATCGCCTCCCCGGCCGGCGCGTACTTCCCCGGTGGCGTGAAGCCGGTGTCGATCTGGGTCTCCGAGGACCACGTCCGCGCCGTGCCGGGCGGCATGGGCGACGCGAAGACGGGCGGCAACTACGCCGCCTCCCTGCTGGCCCAGGCCGAGGCCGCCGCCGAGGGCTGCGCCCAGGTCTGCTACCTCGACGCGGTCGAGCGCAAGTGGGTCGAGGAACTCGGCGGCATGAACCTGTACTTCGTGTACGGAGACAAGATCATCACCCCGTCCCTCACCGGCTCCATCCTCGAGGGAGTCACCCGTGACTCCCTCCTCACGGTCGCCCGTGACCTCGGCTACGAGGCCGAGGAGGGCCGCATCTCCGTCGACCAGTGGCAGCGCGATTCGGAGAACGGCACCCTCACCGAGGTCTTCGCCTGCGGTACGGCGGCGGTCATCACGCCGGTCGGCACCGTGAAGCGCACGGGTGCGCAGTGGCAGCAGAGCGGTGGCGAGCCCGGCGAGGTCACGCTGAAGCTGCGTGAGGCTCTCCTCGACATCCAGCGGGGCAAGTCCGAGGACAAGCACGGCTGGATGCACAAGCTCGGCTAACTCTCGGCCTTGACCGTCAGGGCCGCTGTGGACTCGGAGTCCGTGGCGGCCCTTTCGGCTGCCGGGGCGGCGTCACCGAACGTCAGCAGTGCGTACGCGAGGCCTCCGATCAGCCCCGACAGCAGGAAGCTGCAGTCCACCCCGCCCGTCAGCCCCAGCAGCGGCCCCTCGTAGGAGGGGAGTGAGACGGCCAGCAGGCCGACCGTCGCGCCCAGTGCCCAGGACACGGTGGCCGGGATGTTCCAGCCGGCCCGGTACCAGTAGATCCCGCCCCGCGCCCGGCGGTTGAAGACCTGGAGGGCCTCGGCGTCGTACACGCCACGGCACCGCGCGAAGCCGATCAGGGTGATGACCGCCCATGGGGTACCGATCGCCGTGAGCAGCAGGACGAACGACGTCATCGCGTCCTGTGCCGTCGAGGCGTAGTGGCCGATGAAGACGCAGGCCGTGGCGACGACCGCGACCGCGTAGGTCGCCCGGGCGCGGGAGGCGCGCGGCAGGATGGCGTCCAGGTCGAGGCCCATGGAGTAGAGCATCAGGCCCGCGTTGCCGACCGAGCCGGCGGAGGCCGCCAGCAGGAGCGGGATCAGGTACCAGGTGGGGGAGGCGTCGACCAGGGGCCCCGCGTAGTCGAGGGCCGCTCGCGCCGCGTACGCCGTGAACGTGCCGAACAGCTGCGGGACCAGCAGCCCCAGGAGCAGGCCGAGCCATGTCGCGTGCAGCACCCGGCGTGCGGAGTGGCGGGCCGGGGAGATGTAGCGGGTGTAGTCGCCGAGCAGCGTGATGAAGGCGATCGGGCCGGACAGACCCGCCGCCACCATCGCCAGCAGCCACGTCGGCCAGAAGCCGCCCAGCAGATAGCCGCCGGACTCGGGCAGCGCGTCCGTCGTGAAGTGCGGGGCGTAGGCGATCACGCCGACGGCCAGCAGGGCCGTCATGCCGACCGCGAGGACGCGGGACATGGCGAGCAGCACTCGGTAGCCGTACACCGCGCCCGCGACGGTCGCCGCAGCCAGCAGTCCGTACACCACGCCGTACGACACCCCGCTCGCCGGCAGCCCGACGAGCCGGCCCAGCACGCCCACCATCACATCGCCGCCGATCCACACGGTCAGGGCCGTGTAGCCGAGGGCGAGCAGGAGCCCGACCACCGAGCCGACCAGGCGGCCGCGCACGCCGAACTGGGCGCCGGAGGACGTGGACAGGTTCGTCGCCGTGCGCAGGGAGATCAGGGCCAGCGGTGCGGTGAGGGCCGTGCCGACCAGGGTGCCCACCACGATCGAGCTGACCGACGCCCACCAGTCCAGGCCGAACGACGGGGGCAGCCAGCCGAAGACGATCACCCCCAGGCAGAGGTTCGAGCCCAGCAGGATCGAGACGAGGTCCCGTGGGCCGCTGGTGCGTTCCTCGTCGGGGATGGTGTCGACTCCGCGCTGTTCCATCGGCATGGCTGATCTCCCTCGGTTTGAGTGTCGTTCAATCTGAGAGGTGCTAGCCCTTGGCGTCAACCCTTTGACTTCTACAATCTGGTGTTTAGAGTGATGCTCTAAATCTGGGAAAGGCAAGGAGGTGCCGGGTCGTGAGACTGACTCCCACGGAGCGTGACCGGCTGCTGCTGTTTTCAGCCGCGGAGCTGGCCCGGGCCCGGCGCGCCCGCGGTCTGCCGCTCAATGTGCCGGAGGCGACCGCGCTGATCGCGGACACCGTGTGCGAGGCCGCCCGCGACGGCGCCCGGCTGGCTGAGGCCGTCGAGCGCGCCCAATCGGTGCTCGGCCCGCACGACGTGCTGCCGGGTGTCGCGGACGTCGTCACCGAGGTGCATGTCGAGGCGGTTTTCGACGACGGTTCGCGGCTCGCGGTCGTCAGCGATCCGATCGGCGGGAGCCTCGGCGATCGGGCCCCGGGCGCGCTGCTGCCGGGCCCCGGGCACGCCGAGCCCGAGGCGGCCGTCCGCCTGACGGTCACCAACACCGCCACGGTGCCGGTCTCCGTCACCTCCCACTTCCACTTCTTCGAGGCCAACCCGCGCCTCGACTTCGTACGGGAGAAGGCCTACGGGATGCGGCTCGCCGTACCGGCCGGGTCCTCCGTGCGCTTCGGGCCGGGCGAGAGCGTCGAGGTCGGGCTCGTGCCCATCGGGGGCGACCGGATCGCGATCGGGTTCGCGGGCCTGGTCGACGGGGCGCTGGACGCGCCGGGGGTGAAGGAAGAGGCCCTGCGCAGGGCCGCCGCCTGCGGATATCTGGGAGCCGCAGCTCAAGGGGGCGAGTTTCAGGGAGCAGATCGATGAAATCGATGAGTCCGTACGAGTACGCCGCCACCCACGGCCCCCGCGCCGGGGACCGGATCCGCCTCGGCGACTCCGGGCTGACGATCCGGGTCGAGGCCGACTCGCAGCGCTACGGCGACGAGTTCCTCGCCGGGTTCGGCAAGACCGCCCGCGACGGACTGCACCTCAAGGCCGCCGCCGTGCGGGAGACCTGTGACGTCGTCATCAGCAATGTGGTGGTGATCGACGCGGCGCTGGGGATCCGGAAGGTCTCCATCGGGATCAGGCAGGGGCGGATCTGCTCGATCGGGCGGGCCGGGAACCCCGACACCCTCGACGGGGTCGATGTCGTGGTCGGGACCGGTACGTCGATCGTGTCCGGCGAGGGGCTCATCGCCACCGCCGGTGCCGTCGACACCCATGTGCACCTGCTGTCGCCGCGCATCATGGAGGCCTCGCTCGCCTCCGGGGTGACCACGATCATCGGGCAGGAGTTCGGGCCGGTGTGGGGCGTCGGGGTCAACTCGCCGTGGGCGCTGCGGCACGCGTTCAACGCCTTCGACGCCTGGCCGGTCAACATCGGTTTCCTGGGCCGGGGTTCCTCCTCCCATGAGGCCCCGCTGGTCGAGGCCCTCGCCGAGGGCGGCGCCTCCGGCTTCAAGGTGCACGAGGACATGGGCGCCCATACTCGGGCCCTGGACACGGCGCTGCGCGTGGCCGAGGAGCACGACGTCCAGGTCGCCCTGCACAGCGACGGGTTGAACGAATGCCTGTCGGTCGAGGACACCCTCCGCGTCCTGGCGGGCCGCACCATCCACGCCTTCCACATCGAGGGCTGTGGCGGCGGACACGTCCCGAACGTGCTGAAGATGGCCGGTGTCCCGAACGTCATCGGTTCCTCCACCAACCCCACCCTGCCCTTCGGCCGGGACGCGGTCGCCGAGCACTACGGCATGATCGTCTCCGTCCACGACCTCAAGACCGACCTGCCCGGCGACGCCGCCATGGCCCGCGACCGCATCCGCGCCGGGACGATGGGCGCCGAGGATGTGCTGCACGACCTGGGCGCGATCGGCATCACCTCGTCGGACGCGCAGGGCATGGGACGGGCCGGCGAGACCGTGCGCCGTACGTTCGCCATGGCCGGGAAGATGAGGGCCGAGTTCGGCGCCCCGGACACAGGGCACGACAACGAGCGCGTCCTGCGCTACATGGCCAAGCTGACCATCAACCCGGCCATCGCGCACGGACTTTCACACGAGGTCGGCTCGATCGAGGTCGGCAAGCTCGCCGACATCGTGCTGTGGCGGCCGGAGTACTTCGGCGCCAAGCCGCAGCTGGTGCTGAAGTCCGGCTTCCCGGCGTACGGCGTGGTCGGCGACCCGAACGCCGCCACCGACACCTGCGAACCCCTCGTCCTCGGGCCGCAGTTCGGGGCGTACGGCGCCACCCCCGCCGACATCTCGGTCGCCTTCGTCGCCCAGGCCGCCGTCGACCAGGGAGGCGACGCCATGCCCACCCGGCGCCGCCGCGTCGCCGTGCGCGGCACGCGCGGCATCGGACCGGCCGACCTGCGCCTCAACTCCCGTACCGGAGCCGTCGACGTCGACCAGCGCACCGGTCTGGTCACCCTCGACGGGGAGCCGCTGCGCTCCGAGCCGGCCGAGTCCGTCTCCCTCAACCGCCTGTACTTCCTTTAAATGTCACAGCTTCAAATGTCACAGCCTGTGAGGATCACTCATGTCCGCAGCCGCCGACGGCTTCCGCATGCCCGCCGAATGGACCCCGCACGAGCGCACCTGGATGGCATGGCCGGGCCCGAACCCGACCTTCGACGATCCCGAAGACCTCGCCGCCTCCCGTGCCGCCTGGGCGTCGGTCGCCCGGGCCGTCCGCCGCTTCGAGCCGGTGACGATGGTGTGCGGGCCGGGGCAGGCCAGGGCGGCCGCCGCGCTCCTGGGCCCGGACATCGACACCGTCGAGCGGGATCTGGACGACGCGTGGATGCGTGACATCGGGCCGACCTTCCTGACCAACGGGAAGGGGGAACTCGCCGCCGTGGACTGGACGTTCAACGGCTGGGGCGCGCAGGACTGGGCCCGCTGGGAACACGACGCGAAGATCGCCGCGTACGTCTCCGACCTCGCCGGGTCGGCGAAGATGTACGCCTCGAAACTCGTGAACGAAGGCGGTGCGATCCATGTCGACGGCGAGGGCACCGTCCTGCTCACTCAGACGGTCCAGCTCGGCCCGGAGCGGAACCCGCACTGGACCCGCGAGCAGGTCGAGGCCGAGATCCACGCGATGCTCGGCACCCGCAAGGCGATCTGGCTGCCGCGCGGCCTCACCGGCGACTACCCGCCGTACGGCTTCGGCACCCTCGGCCATGTCGACATCGTGGCCGCCTTCGCCCGCCCCGGTGTGGTCGTGGCCCATGTGCAGCCGGACCCGGCGCACCCCGACCACGAGGTGACGAAGGAGGTCGTCGGGCTGCTGAAGTCGCAGACCGATGCGCGCGGCCGCAGTCTGGAGGTCGTCGAGGTGCCCGCCCCGACCGTCCTGGAGGCGGACGGGCACTGGGTGGACTACTCCTACATCAACCACTACCTCTGCAACGGCGGCGTGGTCCTGTGCGCCTTCGACGACCCGCGCGACGAGCTCGCGGCCGGCATCTTCCGCCGGCTGTTCCCGGAGCGGACGGTGACGCTCGTGGACGCGCGGACGATCTTCGCGGGCGGCGGTGGCATCCACTGCATCACTCAGCAGCAGCCGAGGGCCGTGGTCAGGTAGAACGTACGGGTGAACGTACTGCTCTGCGCCACCTGTGGAACACGGCTGACCGAGCCGGTCCGGCAGCTCGACGAGCCGCCCGAGTACCCCGGCTGGGACGGTCTCCCGGGCCCGGACGGCCGGCGGCACGGCCCGGCGAGTGTCCCGCGCGGGACGTACGTCGTCGACCCGCTGCCGTTCGGGTGGCCGTTCGAGCCGGTCGGCCCCGACGAGGAGTACGACGGGGTCGTGCCCGGCGGCATGTGGATGTCCGACGAGCGGGGCTTCCTGGTCTCCGCCGGGCCGCGCGGCACCTACGTCCTGCACCCGGACGACGTCCTGGCCATCACCCCGCACCCCGAGTCGCAGCGCCTCATCGGCTGCTGCGGTCCGGACGGCCGGGCCGGGGTCAATCACCTCTGTGGCTGCGGGGCGGAGGTGGCGATCGTCGCCGCCGACTGCACGAGCCGCTACGAGACACGGCTCGTCCCGGACGCCGTGCGGGTGGAGGCCGGCGCGTGACCCCCGCCCGCCGCCGGACCCCCGCGCCGCCCCGTGAGGACGTCCTCGTCGCCGCCATGGAGATGATCGCCGAGCGCGGTCTGGAGAAGCTCACCATGGCGGCGCTCGGCCGTGCGGTCGGGATGAGCAGCGGCCATCTCCTCTACTACTTCCACTCCAAGGACGAGCTGCTGCTCCAGACCCTGGAGTGGAGCGAGGGCCGACTGGGCGCCGAGCGCGGCCGGCTGCTGACGCGGGCGTCCGCGACGGTCCGGGAGCGGCTCGACGCGTACGTCGACCTGTACGTACCCGACGGCCACCGCGATCCGCACTGGACGCTGTGGCTGGAGGTCTGGAACCGCTCGCAGAACGCCGACGACGGTGCCCGCGACCGGCAGGCCGCGATCGAGGGCGCCTGGCACCGCGATCTGGTCGCGCTGCTGGCGGAGGGCGTGTCGAGAGGCGAGTTCCGGCCGGTCGACCCGGACCGTTTCGCCGCCCGGCTGCGGGCGCTGCTCGACGGGTTCTCCATCCATGTGGCGATCGGGCTGCGGGGGACGGACCGGGCGCAAGTTCTGCGCCACGTACGGGAGTTCCTGGACGACAATCTCCTCGCGGACGCGTAAGCGCACGTCCTGGTTGTACGCAATTTTGCGGATTGACCCTGTAGCTCGTGGTGCGTTTGCCTCGTAAGGAGCCCTCGGCGCGGGGCCGGGGGAGAAGCGTCCACGGGGACTTCAGGGGGGAACATGTCCAGAGCCGCAGGTGTGTCGGGCGCGTGCTTTGGGGCGGCGCTGTTGCTCGCGCTCACCGCAACGACCGCGTCCGGCGTGCCGCACGCCCCCCGGGTGGAGAGGCTGAGCACCGCCACCGACGGCACCCAGCTGCCCGTCGCCTCGTCCGGCGCCACGGTCAGCGCCGACGGCCGCTACACCGCCTTCACCTCCGCCGACCCCACGGGCGGCTACAACTCCCGCGTGTACGTCAAGGACCTGCGCACCGGCACGCTGACCCAGGTGCCCGAGGACCTCCAGTACACCGGGGGCGCGATGACCAGCGCCGACGGCCGCCGCGTCGCGTACACCAACGGCAACCGCTACGGGAAGCCGTACGTCTACGACCGTGTGACCGGCGAGACCGTGCAGCTGTGGCCCGCCCAGCCGCCCTACGGGTTCTACGAGTTGGGCCACGCCGAGGCGATCAGCGCCGACGGCCGGCAGGTGGCGTACAGCATCGGCAGCCGGCACGGGTTGCAGGCCCTGTACGTCCGCGATCTGGTCACCGGCATCGACGAGCAGATCGCGCTCCCCGCCGACGGGCAGATCTGGGAGGCCGCGATCGGCAGGCACGGCCGCACGGTGGCGTACGCCGTGTTCGCACGCACCGCGCAGGGCGTGACCCACCGTGTCTACGTCAAGGACCGCGACTCGGGCGAGACCCGGCTCCTCGCCGACGGCCCCGCCCTCAGCGCACCCAGCCTCCTCCCGCTCGTCGTGGACGGCCGCCGGGTGCTGTACAACGCCCGGTCCGCCGACGGCACGCCGCAGCCCTACGTCCACGACCTGCGCACCGCCCGCACCGAGCCGATCGGCACACCCGGGGACACCGCCGCCGCGGCCGACGCCACCGGACGCCATGTCCTGCTGTCCCGGGACGGCGCCCTGACGCTGCTCGACTCACGCACCGGCAGGCAGCGGGCGGTGACCGCGACCGGTACGGCGATGCCGGGCGCGATCACCCGCAACGGCCGTTCCGTCGTCTTCAGTTCCACGGCCGACGACCTGGTCCCGGACGACACCAACGGGGCGTCGGACGTGTTCATCGACCACATCCACTGACCGCCGACCAGCACCACAACACAGCACTACAACGGCACAACAAACAGGGGGAACAGATCTTGTACGCCAGCACACGCACCGCGCTCGCAACCGCCCTCGTCGCCGCCACGGTGGCCCTGACAGGAACGTCGGCGAGCGCCGCGCCCCGAGTCCCGTCCACCGAACGGATCACCGTGTCCGGCACGGGCGAACAGGGCACGAGCTCTTCCGCAGGGCCGTACCTCAGCGCGAACGGCCGCTACGCCGCGTTCTCGTCCGACGCGCCGAACCTCGTGCCCGGCGACACCAACGGCGTGGCGGACAGCTTCGTACGCGACCTGCGCACAGGCCGGGTGGAGCGCGTCAGCCTCACGTCCGACGGCACCCAGGTCGACGGCGGCACCACGCCCATGGCCATCAGCGCCAACGGGCGGTACGTGGTGCTCGTCTCGACCGCCGACAACCTCACCGACTGGCCGGAGCCGAAGGAGTACTGGGCCCAGGACGTCTACGTCCACGACCGCGTCACCCACCGCACCGAGCGGGTCAGCACGACACCCACCGGCGCCTCCGCCTACGCGCACGGCGTCGCGGCGATCTCCGACGACGGCCGGTACGTCGCCTTCAACGCCCGCCCGAAGCAGATGGAGAGCGGCCAGACGATCATCTACCCCGCCGTGTACGTCACCGACCGCCGCACCGGCACCGTCGAGCGGATCACCAACCGCGACCACCTGGACTGGGGCTCGTACCACCTGGACCTGAGCGCGGACGGCCGGTACGTGGTCTACGAGCAGTTCGGCCCGCGGGGCGGGGGCGGCGTGATGATGGTGCACGACCGCCGCACCGGCACCGAGGAACAGGTCGACGTCACCCCGCAGGGCACGCCCGCCCAGCGCAACGGCCTGGACCCCTCGATCTCGGCGGACGGCCGCTACGTCGCCTTCACCTACCGGGGCGACGACCTGGTCCCGAGCGGCGCCGCGGTCAACACCGACACCTATGTGCGCGACCTGCGGACCGACACCACCCGCGGCATCACCCACGACGGCACGGGCGGCCCCGCGGTCATCTCCGGCGCCGAGATCAGCCGCAACGGCCGTTACGTCGCTTACGGATTCAGGGCCTCGCAGGGCCAGGACAACATGTACGTACGGGATCTGCGCACCGGCACCTCCAGCCTCGCCAGTGAGGCGGTCACCGGCGGCCCCGTCACCGACGACAACGTCTACGCCACCTCCTTCGGCGGCGGCGACAAGCTCCTCGGCCTCGGATCCACCTCCGCCCAACTGGTCACCGGCGACACCAACGGCGTGAGCGACGGCTTCCTGCGCCGCCTGCGGTGATCAGCACAGTGCTCGCATCCTGAGACGGACGGTGAGCACGGGGGCGACTTGTGCCAGACTGCCCCCGTGCTCTCGTTCGCCATGATTATTGGCAGCAGGCGCGCCGGTCCGCAGTGACCACCGCGTACGACCAGGTACGGGTGGACACCGTCGTCCTCGACCCGCGCGCAGACCTCTCGCACCCGCGAGAGGTTTTTCTGTTTCCCGGCCCACCCGCAGCCGGGCGGAGAGCGTGAGGGACCATAGGTGGGGGCGGTGGAACCGGTCATTCCGGTAGACCGAGATCCAACACAGGAGCCTTACGACCATGACGGTAACCAGCGAGCTCGACGACTCGTTCCACGTCTTCGACACCACCCTGCGCGACGGCGCCCAGCGGGAGGGCATCAACCTCACCGTCGCCGACAAGCTGGCCATCGCACGGCACCTGGACGACTTCGGCGTGGGCTTCATCGAGGGCGGCTGGCCCGGTGCCAACCCCCGGGACACCGAGTTCTTCGCGCGCGCCCAGCAGGAGATCGACTTCAAGCACGCCCAGCTGGTCGCCTTCGGCGCGACCCGCCGCGCGGGCGCCAAGGCGAGCGAGGACCCGCAGGTCAAGGCGCTGCTGGAGTCCGGCGCCCCGGTGATCACCCTGGTCGCGAAGTCCCACGACCGGCACGTCGAGCTCGCCCTGCGCACCACGCTGGACGAGAACCTGGAGATGGTCCGCGACACGGTGTCCCACCTGCGCGAGCAGGGCCGCCGCGTCTTCGTCGACTGCGAGCACTTCTTCGACGGCTACCGCGCCAACCCCGAGTACGCGAAATCCGTCGTCCGTACGGCCTCGGAGGCCGGCGCCGACGTCGTCATCCTCTGCGACACCAACGGCGGCATGCTCCCCGCCCAGGTCCAGGCGGTCGTCTCGACGGTCCTCGCCGACACCGGCGCCCGGCTCGGCATCCACGCCCAGGACGACACCGGCTGCGCGGTCGCCAACACCCTCGCCGCGGTCGACGCGGGCGCGACCCACGTCCAGTGCACGGCCAACGGCTACGGCGAGCGGGTCGGCAACGCCAACCTGTTCCCGGTCGTCGCGGCCCTGGAGCTGAAGTACGGCAAGAAGGTCCTCCCCGACGGCCACCTGCGCGAGATGACCCGTATCTCGCACGCCATCGCCGAGGTCGTCAACCTCACCCCGTCCACGCACCAGCCCTACGTCGGCGTCTCCGCCTTCGCGCACAAGGCCGGCCTGCACGCTTCCGCGATCAAGGTCGACCCGGACCTGTACCAGCACATCGACCCCGAGCAGGTCGGCAACACCATGCGGATGCTGGTCTCCGACATGGCGGGCCGCGCCTCCGTCGAGCTCAAGGGCAAGGAGCTCGGCATCGACCTGGGCGGCGACCGTGAGCTGGTCGGCCGGGTGGTCGAGCGGGTCAAGGAGCGGGAGCTCAAGGGCTACACGTACGAGGCGGCGGACGCGAGCTTCGAACTCCTCCTGCGCGCCGAGGTCGAGGGCAAGCCCCTGAAGTACTTCGACGTCGAGTCCTGGCGCGCGATCGTCGAGGACCGCCCCGACGGCAGCCACGCCAACGAGGCCACGGTCAAGCTCTTCGCCAAGGGCGAGCGCATCGTCGCCACGGCGGAGGGCAACGGCCCGGTCAACGCCCTCGACCGCGCGCTCCGGGTCGCCCTGGAGAAGATCTACCCCCAGCTCGCCAAGCTCGACCTCGTCGACTACAAGGTCCGCATCCTGGAGGGTGTGCACGGCACCCAGTCCACCACCCGCGTCCTGATCTCCACGTCCGACGGGGCGGGGGAGTGGTCCACGGTCGGCGTCGCCGAGAACGTCATCGCGGCGTCCTGGCAGGCACTGGAGGACGCGTACACGTACGGGCTGCTGCGGGCCGGGGTGACGCCGGCCGAGTAGGCCGAACGGACCTCGCCGCCGCCCCCGGGCCTGTCGTCCACGGCACAGTGGAGCCATGGACGACACGGACACGGACACGGACGACAGGAACCTGTTGGCCCGGGGCGGTGTGGCGACCCGCCTGCCCGCCCAGGACCTGGAGCGGGCGCGGCGTTTCTACGCCGAGAAGCTCGGCCTGGAGCCCGTCGACGAGCGGCCGGGCGGGCTGCTGTACCGGTGCGGGAATACGGAGTTCGCCGTGTACCGGTCCACGGGAGCCTCCCCCGGCACCTTCACCCAGATGGGCTGGCAGGTCGAGGACGTCGAAGCGGTCGTGGCGGAACTCAGGCGGCGCGGCGTGGAGTTCGAGGAGGTCGACGTCCCCGGCTTCCACACCACGAACGGCATCGCCGACATCGAGGGCCACTACCCGAGCAAGGGCTTCAGCGGTGAACGCGCCGCCTGGTTCCACGACAGCGAGGGCAACCTGCTGGGCATCGGCCAGCCGTACGCCTGAGGCGCACCGGCCGGCCGGCTGACAACTCGGCGCACGCCCGCGCGTTCACTTGCTGAAGGAGCAACACCACTGATCCGGCCGGGAGTTGAGTGCACTCCTGTCCTGACGTGAAGTCTTGACGCCAATCGACACCGCCAGTTAACTCACGGCGTGAGCTAAGTCATATGTTGACGTCTGAGAGTCGAGGGACGTTCCATGCGAAGAACCGCCCTGCTCGTCTCCGCCGCACTCCTCACCGCCCTGCTCCCGCTCACGGCCGCCGCCCCCGCATCCGGCGCCGACGACCCCGTCCCGGTCCCCGTCGACCGCTTCGAGGGCGAGGTGCCCTTCGCGAGCCCGCCCGCCGAGGGCGTCTTCACCTGGGGCAGCGACAACGACGACCCGCCCGCCCTGCAGCTGACCGCCCGCGACGATGCACCCGAGGGCGAAAAGGTCCTGGCCGGCACGTACGACATCAGCGGCTACGGCGGCTTCACCCACGGCTTCGCCTTCGCCGAGCCGGCCCACGACTGGTCCGCCCACAAGGGCATCCGCCTGTGGTGGGACGGCCAGAACAACGGCAAGAAGATCGCCTTCGAGCTCCGGGACGGGGGCGCCAACGGCGAGGCCTCCGAGCTGTGGACGACCTCCTTCACCGACGACTTCACCGGCTGGAAACAGATCGAGCTGCCGTTCACCGACTTCACCTATCGCACCGACTACCAGCCCGTCGGCGGCATCGACCACATCCTCGGCCTCACCGAGACCTGGGGCTACGCCGTCACCCTCCCGGTCGGCATCAAGGCCCGATTCGCCATGGACGGCGTCGAGTTGTACGGCAAGGCCGACCAGTCCCTGAAGGCCTCCGTCCGCACCGACTCCGCCGTTCACCCCACCGACGAGGGCGGTACGGCGACCGCGAAGCTCACCGTCGCCACCACGGGCTCCACGCCCCTCGACGAACCCGTCACCGTCACCTACGAGACCACCGGCGGCACCGCCGACCCCGGCAAGGACTACCGCCCGGTCACCGGAACCGTCACCTTCCCGGCCGGCACGGTCTCCGGCACCACCCGCGAGATCCGCGTCCCCACCCTCAGGGACAGATCCGCCGAGCCCGCCGAGACGATCCCGCTGAAGCTGACGGTCACCGGCGCCAAGGCCCCGACCGAGACCCCGCAGATCGTCATCGACGCGCACGGACTGCCGTATCTCGACGCCAAGTTGCCGGTGCGAAAGCGTGTAGCCGACCTTCTCTCCCGCCTCTCCCTGGCGGAGAAGGCCGGCCAGATGACCCAGGCCGAGCGCGGCGCCCTGACGAACCCGGGTGACGTCGCCGCCTACGACCTCGGCTCGATCCTGTCCGGTGGCGGCTCGACGCCGACGCCCAACACCGCCGAGGCCTGGGCCGAGATGATCGACGGCTTCCAGCTCCGGGCGCAGACGACCCGCTTCCAGATCCCGCTGATCTACGGCGTCGACGCGGTGCACGGCCACAACAACCTGGTCGGCGCGACGATCATGCCGCACAACATCGGACTCGGGGCGTCCCGGAACCCGGGGCTCGCCCACCGGGCCGGCGCGGTGACCGCCGCCGAGACCCGGGCGACCGGCATCCCCTGGGACTTCGCGCCCTGCCTGTGCGTGACGCGGGACGACCGCTGGGGGCGGGCGTACGAGTCCTTCGGTGAGGACCCGGCCCTCGTCGACGCCATGGAGACCGTCATCCAGGGCCTGCAGGGCAGGCCCGACGGACGCGACCTGGACCGGAACGACAAGGTCCTCGCCACCGCCAAGCACTTCGTCGGCGACGGCGGCACCGCGTACGGCTCCTCCACCACCGGCACGTACACCGTCGACCAGGGCGTCACCAAGGTCACCCGGCAGCAGCTGGAGGCCGTGCACCTGGCGCCGTACGAGACGGCCGTCGACCGGGGTGTCGGCACGGTCATGCCGTCGTACTCCTCGCTCGACCTCATCGGCGACGGACAGGGCCCGGTCAAGATGCACGCCCGTGCCGACATGATCAACGGCGTGCTCAAGGGGCGCATGGGCTTCGACGGCTTCGTCATCAGCGACTGGAACGGCATCGACCAGATCCCCGGCGACTACGCCTCCGACATCCGTACGTCGGTGAACGCGGGCCTCGACATGATCATGGCCCCGTACGCCTTCCGGGACTTCCACACCACGCTCGTCCAGGAGGTCCGGGCCGGGCGCGTGAGCGAGAAGCGCGTCGATGACGCCGTGTCCCGCATCCTCACGCAGAAGTTCCGGCTGGGGCTCTTCGAGAAGCCGTACGCCGACACGAGCGGCGCGGCGAAGATCGGGTCCGCCGAACACCGGGCCGTGGCACGGCGGGCGGCGGCCGAGTCGCAGGTGCTGCTGAAGAACACGGACGGGCTCCTGCCCCTGAGGAAGTCGCAGAAGGTGTACGTCGCCGGATCCAACGCCGACGACATCGGCAACCAGAGCGGCGGCTGGACGATCACCTGGCAGGGCGCGTCCGGGGACATCACGCCCGGTACGACGATCCTGGAGGCGATGCGGAAGGACGCGGCGGAGCTGACGTACTCCAAGGACGCCTCGGCCCCGACAGCCGGTCATGACGTCGGTGTGGTCGTCGTCGGTGAGACCCCGTACGCCGAGGGCGTCGGCGACGTCGGCAACGGCCACGACCTCCGGCTGAGCGCCGCCGACCGGACGGCCGTCGACAAGGTGTGCGGCGCGATGAAGTGCGCGGTGCTGATCGTCTCCGGGCGCCCGCAGCTGATCGACGACACGACGCTGGCCGGTATCGACGCGCTGGTCGCCTCGTGGCTGCCGGGCACGGAGGGCGACGGCGTGGCGGACGTCCTGTTCGGCAAGCGGCCCTTCAGCGGGCAGCTGCCCGTCACCTGGCCGAAGAACGAGGCGCAGCTGCCGATCAACGTCGGGGACGCGTCGTACGACCCGAGGTTCCCGTACGGCTGGGGCCTGACCACGCTGACCGAGGTGCCGGGCGGCGGCGCCGCGACGCTGAGGGCGCTCGGCATCGCGGCCACGGCGGCCGAGCGGGCCGGGGCTGCGGAGGCGGGGCGCGCGCTCGTCACCAAGGCCCGGCTGATCGTCCAGCACAGGGCGGCCGGCACGGGGATCACCGCTGCGGTGGCGGGGCCGTTCGCCGAGGCCGACCATCTGCTGCTGACGGGCCGGTACGGGGCGGCGGTGGAGAGGTTGACGGCGGCATACAGAGCGGCCTGAGTTGTACAGGGCATCTCTTCCGGTGGGGCGGGTCCGGGCCGGGAGAGATGCCCGTTCTCGTGCCCCATCGGGTAGCGTCGAAGTATGAGGACTCCGCTGTTCCGGGGCCTCATGCGCGCAGCTGTGGTGCCGGTCGCCGCGACGTTCGCGGTGCTCATGACCGGTGCCCCCGGCGCGCACGCGGCCACGGACCTCTCGAAGGTAGCCGAGGAGCTGCGCGAGGGCCCCGTCTATGTGGACCCCGCCGCCTCGGACCAGCTGTCGTCGGCGGACGCCGAAGCGCTCGCCGACAAGATCAAGGACGCCGACAAGCCGGTCTTCGTCGCCGTCCTCCCGGCCGATCAGCCGACCCAGAACCTCCTCCTGAACCTCCGTACGGAGACCGGCATCACGGGCCTGTACGGCGTCCGCGTCGACGATCGCTTCGACGCGGCGGCCGACTCCTCGGTGCTGTCCGGGCAAGCGGTGAACAACCTGGTCACGTCGGTGCAGAGCGCCGGTGACCCCAAGGCCCAGCTGAACGATTTCGTCGACGGGGCGCTGCAGAACGTGGGCGGCACCGCCCCCGCGAGTTGGAGCGACGGCGGCGACGGCAAGGGCGTGGACGCCGGCGGGCTGATCGCCGTCGGCGTGGTGCTGGCGGCGGGCGGCGCGGGCGCGTACGCGCTGGTGCGGCGCAACCGGCGGCGCCACGAGGACGCACAGCGAGCGGCGCTGGAGAAGCTGCGGGTCGTGGTCGACGAGGACATCACCGCCTTCGGCGAGGAACTGGACCGTCTGGACTTCCACCCGGCCGAGCGCGGCGCCGACGACGCGATGCGCGCGGACTACGAACGTGCCCTGGACTCCTACGACCAGGCGAAGCGACTGATGGACGGGGCCCGCAAACCGGAGGACGTCAAGGCCGTCACCCAGTCCCTGGAGGACGGCCGCTTCTCCCTCACCCAGCTGTCCGCCCGCCGGGAGCACCGCCCCCTTCCGGAACGCCGGCCGCCCTGCTTCTTCGACCCCCGCCACGGCCCGGCGGTGGCCGACGAGACCTGGACACCCCCCGGCGGCACCACCCGCGAGGTCCCGGTCTGCACGGCCGACCGCACCCGCCTCGCCGAAGGCCGCGACCCCGTGATCCGCGAGGTGGACACGGAGTACGGCCGCCGCCCGTACTGGGACGCCGGCCCCGCCTACGGCCCCTGGGCAGGCGGCTACTTCGGCGGCGGCATCCTCCCCGGCCTCCTCATCGGCACGATGCTCGGCAGCATGATGGCCATGCCGGCCTACGCGGCCGACTACGGCGCGGGGTACGGCTACGGCGGCGGCGGTTCCGAGGGCGGCGACGTGTCCGGCGCGGACTTCGACACCGGGGACTTCGGGGGCGGGGGCGACGGTGGGGGAGGCTTCGGCGGAGGGGACTTCGGTGGGGGAGGGTTCGACGGGGGAGGTTTCTAGCCCTGGGCGTGGAACACCACACGGGCCCGGCGTCCGAAGGCGCCGGGCCCGCAGTACTGAAAAATCAGAGGCACTGGCAGGTCAGAGACCGGCCGCCGCCGAGGCGATCGCGGAGGCGAAGGTCGAGACCTCGGTGTAGACGCCGGGGGCGTTCGGCCGGGCGCAGCCTATGCCCCAGCTGACGATGCCGACCTGGATCCAGGCGTTGCTCGCGTCCCGGCGGAACATCGGGCCGCCGGAGTCGCCCTGGCAGGTGTCGACGCCGCCGGACGGGAGGCCGGCGCAGATCTCCTCGTTCGCGATGAGGCCGCTGTAGCCGCTGTAGGAACGGCACTGGGCGTCGCTGACGAACGGCACGTTGGCCTTGAGCATGTACCGCTGCTGGCTGCCGCCCTCGGTGGCAGCGCCCCAGCCGGCGACGGTGAAGGTGCCGGTGTTGTACTGCGTGGTCGTGGCGATCTTCAGCGTCGGCAGGTTGATGGGCTGGGCGAGCTTGATGAGCGCCCAGTCCTTGCCGTTGCCGTTGTAGCCGGGGGCCCGGTACACGTACGTGGAGCGGACCTGCACCCGGCCGCTGGTGGACTGCAGGTCGACGACGCCGGCGGTGGCGGTGATGCTGGTGTTGGCACCGGTCGAGCCCACACAGTGCGCGGCGGTGAGAACGATCTGCTGGGTGTAGAGCGCGCCGCCACAGCCCATGGAGAGCCGGACCATGAACGGGAACTCGCCCTGCGCGGCACGGGTTCCGCCGACGACGCGCGAGTCGGCGGCCTGCGCGGCCGAGACGGGCTGAAGGCTGACGATCGCGAGAGCGGCTGCGCCGAGGACCGCGCATCTCTTGAGCGCGGTGAGGAGCTTCTTCAACGTGATGCCTTCCGTGGGGGGTTGGACATACGAACGTGGAGAGCGCTGATACGTCAGGGGCATGCCGCGCAAGGGGGGAATGGGAAAGAGAGCCCCTTTTTGTGACATGCGCCGGTCAAATCTGTTGCTGGATTATCTGGATCCCGGGCGTGTCCGGACAAGGGGTCGAATCCGGCCACGGCCCGTTCAGGACACGGACTTTTCCGCCGAGCACCGCAGGGCGTACCGCTCTCCGGCGGCATGCCACCAGCCGGGCGGGGAGGGGCAGTCGACGACAGCGGTCGGCTGACCGGGATGCAGGCCGAGCCGCCACAGGGCACCCGCGTCGACATGGACCGTGACCCACGCACGCCAGTGCCCGTCGGCCCCGGGCCCGCACACGCGATCCCAGCGGACCTCGCCCGCGCCGAACGGCATCCAGTCGATGCCGCGTTCACGCAGTCAAGCGCGAACGGCGGCCAGGGGCTGCAGGACCCTCTTCTCGATCTCGTACGAGGCGATGACGACCCATGCGGAACCGGCCGCGGAACTGATCGAGGAGCCGGCTCGGGACGTGGCGGTCACGGTCATGCCGACGATGATGCCCGAGTACGAGGCCCCGCCGCGCCCCGATATCGCCGCCCGTCGCGCCGACCACGCCCGCAGCCGCCAGGGCCAGAACCACCAGCGCGGCGCCCACGTTGAACGCGGCCGTCGCGAAGCCGCCGCCCAGCGTGGGCGCACCGGGAGCCGCGTACAGCACCAGGGAGATGAGCGTGGGTCCGACGCCGAAGGACAGGGCGCCCTGCACGAGGACGAGCCCGAGCGCCACGGCAGGCACCCCGGCACCGAGCGCGAAGGAGCCCCCCGATCACCACCACGCCGGGCCATCGATCGGCGAACCGCCCCCCGACACCGACCCCCACGAACGCCCCCGCCCCGAACAACGCGAGCACGACGGGCACCCCACCCGCGCTCCAGCCCTGTCACCTTGGTGACCAGCGGCGCGAGACAGGTGAAGGTGCAGAAGGTGGCGGCGTTCACGAGAGCGCCGAGGAGCAGCGTGACCTGGAGCCGAGGGCTGCGCAGCGACCGCAGTTCGCCCCGCAGGGCAGGCCGCGCGGAGTCGGCGGTACCACCCGGCACGGACCGCACGACCGCCGGCACGGCAGGCACGGACAGCAGCGCCACAGCCCAGAACGCCACGACATGGACGACGATGAACACCCCGAGGAACACCAGCAAGGCCCCCTGCCGCGACCACCGCCGCGCGAGCCCGGCCGTGACAGGCGCCCCGACCACCATCCCCACGGCAAAGGCAGAGGTGAGCGCCCCGGCAGCGGGCACGGAAACCCGCAGCTCCCGCGCGATGTCCGGCGCCAGCCCGGACAGCATGAACTCGAGCGGCGGCTCCACCCGTTTTTGATCGCGGGGCACCCAACTGCCGTCGCCTATAGGTCAGGTTCTGACCTATAGGCGGCCTACCGTCCTCCCATGACCTCCCCCGACGGCACAGCCCCCCACGCCTTCGATTCCGCCACCGCCCTGGACGCCTGGCTGACCACCCACCCCGCCCCCCACCCCGGCCTCTGGATCAAGGTCGGCAAGAAGGGCTCGGGCATCGCCTCGGTCACCGCCGCCGAGGTCAACGACGTGGCCCTCTGCCACGGTTGGATCACCGGTCAGCGCAGGAGTCTGGACGCCGCCTGCTTCCTGCAGAGGATCACCCCGCGTCGGCCGGGCAGCCTCTGGTCGATGGTCAATGTGCGGCGCGTCGAGGAGTTGACGGCCGCCGGCCGCATGCGCCCGGCCGGCCTCGCGGAGGTGGACGCCGCGAAGGCGGACGGGCGGTGGACGGCGGCGTACGAGTCGCAGAAGCACGCCACCGTCCCCGAGGACCTCGCGGCCGCACTGGAGCGGAGCCCTCGGGCCAGGGCCGCCTTCGACGGGCTCGGCAGGACGGATCAGTACCTCGTCATGCTCGGGGTGCTCCAGGCCCGGAGCAAGGGGAGCCGAGCGACCCAAGTGGCCGCGGCGGTCGCGAAGTTGGCGGCGGGGTCCTAGGCCCTGTCGTCAAATTCCCGCCTGCCGCGCGACGCCATGCACGCACTCTCGGCGCACCGCGCGAAAGCCCAAGTAGCTCCGCTACGAGGGCTTCCACGCGGCACGCCGAGAGCACGCACCTGACGCCGCGCGGCCCGCCCTTCGGGCGGACGACGGGAATTTGACGACAGGGCCTGGATCCGGATCGGCCCCGCCCAAGGTCACGATCCGGATCCGGCCCCGCCGAACGTCACGCGTTCCTGATCGCCGAGATGTCGAAGTTCAGCTTGATCTTGTCGGAGACCAGCACCCCGCCCGTCTCCAGCGCCGCGTTCCACGTCAGCCCCCACTCGGAACGCAGGAGCGTCGCCTTGCCCTCGAAGCCGACGCGCTCGTTGCCGAAGGGGTCCTTCGCGGCGCCGTTGAACTCGAGGTCGATGGTGAGCGGCTTGGTGGTGCCGAGGATGGTCAGGTCGCCGGTGATGCGGTAGTCGTCGTCGCCGAGGGCCTGCGCCGAGGTCGAGCGGAAGGTCATCGTCGGGAACTCGTCCGTCTTGAAGAAGTCCGCGCTCTTGAGGTGCCCGTCGCGGTCCGCGGAGCCCGTGTCGATGCTGTCCATCTTGACGTCGATGGAGGCCGTGGACGCGGACGGGTCGCTGCCGTCCAGGTGCAGCGAGCCGCTGAAGTCGAGGAACTTGCCCTTGACGTTGGTGACCATGGCGTGGCGGACGGTGAAGCCGATCGTGGAGTGGGCCGTGTCGATGGTGTAGTCGCCGGTCAGTGCGGTGAGGTCGGGGGTCGCCATGACGTGCTCCTTGGGAGTGATGGAGTGATGTTGAATCTTTAACTACATCAACGACACCGACCGTAGACCTATTCCGTTCAAGTTTCAACATCATCCGCAAGGTGTTGGCGTGATTACTCTGAGGTGGTAGATGCCCAGGGCATGAACCCACGCCGAAGAGCCTCCGGAAGAGCGTCCATGAGCCCCACCCGTCGGTCCGTCTTACTCGCGGCGGCGCTCATGACCGCGGCCGCTCCCGCCGCCCGCGCCGCCGCCGGCCCCGCCCCCGACCCCTACGACACCCTCCGCCTGCGCTGGCTCGACATCGCCCTCGGCGCCGACTACGACCCGACGGCGGCGCCGTACGCCTCCCGGCTCGCCGAAACCGGCACCCTCGCCCGCGGCTTCCAGGCCACCATGGCCCCCACCCCCACCTCCCTGTGGCCCGGCCGCCCCTACGACCCGCCCGCCGGCATCACCCAGAGCTACAGCCGCCTGTGGACGATGACCCAGGCCTACGCCCAGCCCGGCACCGGCTCCACCGCCGACCCGGCACTCCTCGCCGACGTCCTGCGCGGCCTCGACCACCTCTCCGCCACGATCTACAACCCCTCCACCACCCGCTACGGCAACTGGTGGGAATGGCAGATCGGCAGCCCACGCCTGCTGATGGACATCACGGCCGCCCTGTACGACCACCTCACCGCGGCACAGATCGGCGCCGCCTGCGCGGCCGTCGACCACTTCATCCCGGACGCGATGCTGACGGACTACTCCGGCACCTCCACCGGCGCCAACCGCGTCGACCTGTGCCGCAGCGTCGCCCTGCGCGGCATCCTCGGCCAGGCCCCGGCGAAGATCGCGCTCGCCCGCGACGCCCTCTCCCCGGTCTTCCCGTACGTCACGAAGGGCGACGGCCTCTACGCCGACGGCTCGTTCGTCCAGCACACCTGGGTCGCCTACTCCGGCACCTACGGCCAGGTCCTCCTCGACGGCCTCGGCCGCCTCTTCGCCCTGCTCGCCGGATCCGAGTGGGAGGTGACCGACCCCAACAGGCAGATCGTCCTCGACAGCGTCGAGCGTGCATACGCGCCCCTCATCCACGACGGGTTGGTGATGGACAGCGTCAACGGCCGTGCCATCAGCCGCGGTTACCTCAAGAGCGACGAGCGGCACGTCATGCGCAGCGACCACTATCACGGGCAAGGGATCATTGCCGCCGTCGCCCTGCTCGCGGGCGGTGCGAGCGCGGCGGAACGCGAGCGCTGGTACGGCCGCATCAAGGGATGGATCGAACGGGACACCGTCACCCCGATCTTGACGGCTCGTCAGTTCGGGGTCGCCGACCTCGCCCGACTGCATGCCGTCGCCGAGTCACCGGTCCCCGCCGCACCCGAGCCCACTGGCCATCACCTCTTCGCCGCGATGGACCGGGCGGTGCATCGCCGCCCCCGCTTCGTCGCGAACATCGCCATGGCCTGCGACCGCATCGCGTACTACGAGTGCGGCAACGGCGAGAACCCGCGCGGCTGGCACACCGGCGCCGGAATGCTCTCCTGGTGGGCGCAGGGCCTCGGGGGCCGGGCCGATCAGTACACAGACTGGTACTGGCCGACCGTCGACTGGTACCGGCTCCCCGGCACGACCGTCTCCACGCGCCGCCTCCCCGACAAGGCCGGCGGCGAGTGGGGCGAGCCCAAGCCCGACGTGCGGTGGGTCGGCGGAACGACGGACGGCGAGTACGCGGCGATCGGGCAGCACCTGAAGGGGCTGGGGTCGACGCTCGAAGCCCGTAAGTCGTGGTTCTGCGTCGAGGACGCCGTGATCTGCCTCGGGGCCGGCATCACCTGCACCGACGGCGTCCCCGTCGAGACCGTCGTCGACAACCGCAACCTGGGGGAGGGCGGCACCCAGGCCCTCGTACGCGGCCCGGGCTGGGCGCACCTGGAGGGCCACGGCGGCTGGGTGGTGCCGTACGGCGATCTGCGCACCCTGCGCGAGGACCGCACCGGCGCCTGGGCCGACATCAACACCACCAGTACGACGGAGCGCCGCACCCGCCGCTGGCAGACCCTCTGGCTGGACCACGGCACGGACCCGACGGACGCGACCTACGTCTACGTGCTCATGCCCGGCGCCGACCGGCACGAGGTGGCGGCCCGGGCCGCGCAAGGCGCCCGCCGGCTGTCGGTCCTCGCCAACGACCGTGCGCGCCAGGCGGTGCGCGTCCCCTCCCTGGGCCTGATGGCGGCCAACTTCTGGGAGCCGGGCACGGCGGGCCCGCTTACCGCCTCCGCCGGCGCGAGTGTGCTGCTCCGCCGCCGGGGCCGTACCGCTACGCTCTGCGTGAGCGAGCCGCCGCGCACGGGCCGGCCGCTGGAGATCACCTGGGATCACCCCGTACGCCGGGTCCTGCATGCCGACGACACGGTCGAGATCCTCGCGACGGGCCGCCGACTGCGCCTGCGTGTCACTCCGGGGGTGGTATGTGCGACCCACCGATGTGAGGTGGCTCTCGGCTGACGACTTTGTGCGACCCCAACAACGCGGACGCCCTCTGAGCAGTCGGAAAGGCTGCATGCCGTGATGGTTCTGTTCAGTGGTACCAGGAAAACGCTCCGGAGACTGTACGGAGTCAACGGCTCGCTTTCCTTCGTGTCCTTCGTAAGGTCGCTACATGACCGTTTTGGATGAGGCACCGGGTGAGCCGATCGACGCCCGCGGGCGGACGGCCGAGCTGCACGAGATCCGTGCGCAGGCGCTGGCCGGCCCGAGCGAGAAGGCGACCGCGGCGCAGCACGCCAAGGGCAAGCTGACGGCCCGGGAGCGGATCGAGCTGCTCCTGGACCCGGGTTCCTTCCGGGAGGTCGAGCAGCTGCGCCGGCACCGCGCGGTCGGGTTCGGCCTGGAGGCCAAGAAGCCGTACACCGACGGTGTCATCACCGGCTGGGGCACGGTGGAGGGTCGCACGGTCTTCGTCTACGCGCACGACTTCCGCATCTTCGGCGGCGCGTTGGGCGAGGCCCACGCCACGAAGATCCACAAGATCATGGACATGGCCATCGCGGCGGGCGCGCCGCTGGTCTCCCTGAACGACGGCGCGGGCGCCCGTATCCAGGAGGGCGTCTCCGCGCTCGCCGGTTACGGCGGCATCTTCCAGCGCAACACCAAGGCGAGCGGTGTCATCCCGCAGATCTCGGTCATGCTCGGCCCGTGCGCGGGCGGCGCGGCCTACTCGCCCGCCCTGACGGACTTCGTGTTCATGGTCCGCGAGACGTCGCAGATGTTCATCACCGGCCCGGACGTGGTCAAGGCGGTGACGGGCGAGGAGATCACCCAGAACGGTCTCGGCGGCGCGGACGTGCACGCGGAGACGAGCGGCGTCTGCCACTTCGCGTACGACGACGAGGAGACGTGCATCGCCGAGGTGCGTTACCTCCTCTCGCTGCTCCCGCAGAACAACCGTGAGAACCCGCCCCGGGTGGAGCCCACGGACGCCGCCGACCGCCGGTCGGACGTCCTGCTGGACCTGGTCCCGGCGGACGGCAACCGGCCGTACGACATGGCGAAGGTCATCGAGGAGATCGTCGACGACGGCGAGTACCTCGAGGTCCACGAGCGCTGGGCGCGCAACATCATCTGTGCGCTGGCCCGGCTGGACGGCCAGGTGGTCGGCATCGTGGCCAACCAGCCGCAGTCCCTCGCCGGCGTCCTGGACATCGAGGCATCGGAAAAAGCTGCGCGCTTTGTCCAGATGTGTGACGCTTTTAACATCCCGATCGTCACTTTCCTGGACGTCCCCGGGTTCCTCCCGGGCGTCGACCAGGAGCACGGCGGCATCATCCGCCACGGCGCGAAGCTCCTCTACGCCTACTGCAACGCGACCGTGCCGCGGATCTCGCTGATCCTGCGCAAGGCGTACGGAGGCGCCTACATCGTCATGGACAGCCAGTCCATCGGCGCGGACCTCACCTACGCCTGGCCGACGAACGAGATCGCCGTCATGGGCGCGGAAGGTGCGGCCAACGTCATCTTCCGTCGGCAGATCGCCGAGGCCGAGGACCCCGAGGCCATGCGGGCCCGCATGGTCAAGGAGTACAAGTCCGAGCTCATGCACCCCTACTACGCGGCCGAGCGCGGCCTGGTGGACGACGTGATCGACCCCGCGGAGACCCGCGAAGTCCTCGTCCGTTCCCTGGCGATGCTCCAGACCAAGCACGCCGACCTGCCGTCCCGCAAGCACGGCAACCCCCCGCAGTAACCCAGCGGATCCTTCGCGGTACCCCCGCGGAAACCTCTCTCACGGAGACTGTGACCTATGAACTCCCCTGACATCCGCGTCGAGAAGGGCCACGCCGAGCCCGAGGAAGTCGCGGCCATCACCGCGATCCTCCTCGCCCGCGCCGCCGCCCAGCCGTCCGACCCCACCCCGGCCCACCGCGGCCGCGCCAAGGCCGGCTGGCGTCGCCTGGAGCGCGAGCCGGGCTTCCGGGCACCGCACAGCTGGCGCTGACTGCCGCAACGCGCTTACGGCCCCGCTCTCCGCTACCTGGAGGGCGGGGCCGCTGCGTGGCGTCGGTCGGATGGTGACCGGCCGGCAATCGGCCTACAGGATCCGCCACTTGATGCCGCAGCACCCGGCCTGAGGGGCCAGTCCCGCCCAAGTCGCTCACATCGGGGCGCAACAGCGGCAGAGAGCGTCCTCCAGGCCCTCCCGCGCGGCCCCCGTGTGCCATCCGTCCCCGGGGCCCGCAGCCTCACGTACGCCACCGACAGCCGCGCCTACGCCTCGAAGACCGGCGGCTCCCGCACGATCCGCCGGACCGCCGCACCAACTCGGCCATCGGCAACCGGCGTTCCTGCTCCCGCCGCAGAAAATGCTGCGGCCCCCGTCCCTCCCACAGGAGGAACGAGGGCCGCAAGCGAAACGTGCCGAAGACCGCCGCCGGAGAGCCGACTACCGCAGCCGCGCCATCAGCGCGTGCTCCACCAGCGTGATCAGCGCCGACTTGGCGTCCGCGCGGTGGCGGGCGTCCGTCGTGATGATCGGGGTGTCCGGACCGATCTGGAGGGCCTCACGGACCTCGTCCGGGTTGTACGGCTGGTTGCCGTCGAAGCCGTTCAGTGCGATCACGAAGGGCAGCCCGCTGTTCTCGAAGTAGTCGACCGCGGGGAAGCAGTCGGCGAGACGGCGGGTGTCGACCAGGACGATGGCGCCGATCGCGCCACGCACCAGGTCGTCCCACATGAACCAGAAGCGGTCCTGGCCGGGCGTACCGAAGAGGTACAGGATCAGGTCCTGGTCCAGGGTGATGCGACCGAAGTCCATGGCGACCGTCGTGGTCGTCTTGTCTCCGGTGTGGGTGAGGTCGTCGATGCCCGCCGACGCGGAAGTCATCACGGCCTCTGTGCGCAGCGGGTTGATCTCCGAGACGGCGCCGACGAACGTGGTCTTGCCCACGCCGAAGCCGCCCGCCACCACGATCTTCGCGGAGGTGGTGGAGCGGGAAGGACCGCCGCTAGAGCTTGCGAAGTCCACTGAGCACCCTTTCGAGCAGTGTCACGTCTGGCTGGCCGCCGGCGTTCTCGTCGCCGCCGGGCTGATGGATGGCGACCAGGCCCGCCTCCGCCAAGTCGGCGACGAGGATCCTGGCCACGCCGAGAGGGATCGTCAGGAGGGCGGAGACTTCCGCCACCGACTTGATCTCGCGGCAGAGGTTGCAGATCCGCTGATGCTCGGGCAGCTGGCCCTGCATCTGGTGCGGCTGCGCGGTGGTGTGCACCAGCGCCTCGATGGCGAGCTGGTAGCGCGGGCGCGTCCGGCCGCCGGTCATGGCGTACGGGCGCACCAGGGGGTTGTTCGACGAGCCGGCGGGCGCGGGCTCAGGGGCGCGTCGCTGCGGCTGCACCGGCTGGATACGCGGCGCCGGCGGCTGGTCGTACGGCGAGGGGCCGGGGCCCTGGGGGGCGTACGGCTGCCGCTGGCTCGGCTGGGAGGGGAAGTTGTACCGGTTCTGGGAACCGTCGCCGTGCCCCTGGGCAGGGCCGTACGACCAGTTGCCCGATGACGAACCGTCTGGGGGTGTTGCCACTTTCTCTCCTCCTCCGACTGTGCCTGGCACCCATCATGTGGAGCCGCGTCCCGAAACCTTACGGCCACGGGACGCCAAAACGCACCGACTGTCTGTTAGTTGAGCAGGCTGCCTTGGAGCTCCGCACGAAGATCCGGCGTCAGGACGGTACCGGCACGGTCGACCAGAAGCGCCATCTCGTACCCAATGAGGCCGATGTCCGCCTCCGGGTGTGCGAGGACCGCGAGTGACGAACCGTCGGAGATGGACATGATGAACAGGAATCCCCGCTCCATCTCCACAACCGTCTGGTTCACGCTGCCACCCTCGAAGATGCGGGAGGCGCCTGCCGTCAGAGACGTCAGACCGGAGGCGACGGCCGCGAGCTGGTCGGCGCGATCGCGCGGGAAGCCTTCGGACATCGCCAGAAGGAGTCCGTCGGCGGAGACCACCACCGTGTGCGACACCCCGGGGGTGTTGTCCACGAAGTTGGTGATCAACCAGTTCAGGTTCTGTGCCGCCTGGCTCATCGGGCTCACACTAACGCTCCTGGTTGTAGGTGCTGTCAGGACCACTGTGTTGATTCCTAGTGGCCTGGCCGTTCGTTTCGCTTCCCGCGCTGCGTCCCCGCTGGACACCGCGGCGCAGGTTGCTCAGCCTGCCCCGGACGTCCTCGGGAGCGCGGGAGATCTGTGGACCTCCCTGGGGGGTGGTCTCGGCGGCTCCCTCGACCAGGTTGGCCTTGGGTACCCGCCGCGGCAGGCCGGAGGAGGTCACCCCGCCCGCCTTGGGCTTCCGGAGCTGCGCGGCCTGCTGCCAGCGGTCGTCGTTCGCCGAACGCCAGCTGCTGTCGCCGTTGCTCTCCGGCGTGGGGGCCGGTGACTCCTGCCGCGCCGGCCGGGCGCCGTTGGCGCCGCTCGCGCCGGATCCGCGGCGGGGGAGCCCGGCGTCGGTCAGTGCGTGGGCGGCGGAGGAGGCCGGTCCCGGACGGTCGAAGCCTACGCGGTCGCGCTCGTTCGAGTCATCGGCCTGCGCAGATTCCGTTTCCGGAGCGTACTGGTCCTGATACCCGTTGCGATAGCCGTTCGACTGCGGCTGCTGCGGCCAGTCGTCCTGGTGACGACGTTGCTCGAAGGCCGGGAAGGTCTCCGGGGCCGAGGCGCTCGCGGCCGCGGGCTCCTCACGGGGCGCCTCCGGATACGAGGGCTCGGGGTAGCCGCCGCCCGACGAGAAGGTGTCGTTCTGCTGCAGACCGCCGTTCGGCGCGTAGTACGTGTCGTCGTACGACGGCCGCTGCTGCTCCTCGTACGGCGTCTGCCGCTGCTCCTCGTACGACTGGCGCTGCTCGTCGTACGACGGCTGCGGGTCGTACCCGCCGCGCTGCTCGGGGAAGCCGCTCTGGCCGTCGTAGGACGGCTGACCGGTGAAGTCGTCGTACGCGGGTGCCTCAGGGGTCTCCTGACCGGGCTGCTGGCCGTGGCTCTGGGCCTCCAGGGCCGCACGGCGCTCCTCGCGCATCAGGGAACGGCCGACGGGGTCCAGCTCGCGGATGTCGTCCGGGACCTCGGTGTAGCGGCTGTCGTCGAAGCCGAGCTCCGCGGCCGTACGCATCGGCACCTGGTTGAAGTTCTCACCCTGGAAGTGCGTCTCCGGGATGATCTGCGAGACGGTGAACTCGTCGGCGGCCGGCTGCTGCTCGCCGCCACCGCCGTGGGTGATCGCGTCCGGCAGCATGACCAGCGAGGTGGTGCCGGCCTGCTCGCCGGAGGGGCGCAGCTGGACGCGGATGCCATGCCGGTCGGACAGCCGGCCGACCACGAACAGGCCCATGCGCTGGGAGATCGCGGCGTCCACGGTCGGCGGGTTGGCCAGCTTGTGGTTGATGTCCGCGAAGTCCTCGGCGGTGAGGCCGATGCCCTTGTCGTGGATCTCGATCATGACCCGGCCGTCGGGGAGACGGGTGGCGGTCACGCGGACCTTGGTCTGCGGGGAGGAGAACGTCGTCGCGTTCTCCAGCAGCTCGGCGAGCAGGTGCACGAGGTCGGTCACGGCGCGGCCGTGGATCTCGGCCTCCGGGACGCCCGACAGCTCGATGCGCTCGTACTGCTCCACCTCGGAGGAGGCGGCGCGCAGCACGTCGACCAGCGGGACCGGCTGGTCCCAGCGGCGGCCGGGCTCCTCGCCGGCGAGGACGAGGAGGTTCTCGCCGTTGCGGCGCATACGGGTCGCGAGGTGGTCCAGGCGGAAGAGGTTCTCCAGCTGGTCCGGATCGGCCTCGTTGTTCTCCAGGTCGGTGATCAGGGTCAGCTGGCCCTCGATCAGCGACTGGTTGCGGCGCGAGAGGTTGGTGAAGATCGCGTTGATGTTGCCCCGCAGCAGGGCCTGCTCGGCGGCGAGCCGGACGGCCTCGCGGTGGACCTGGTCGAAGGCGCGGGCGACCTCGCCGATCTCGTCGCGGGTGTTGATCGGGATGGGCTGGACGCGGGTGTCCACGCGGCCCGGGTCGGTGCGCGAGAGCTGGTCGACCAGCATCGGCAGGCGCTGCTCGGCGATGCCGAAGGCGGCGTTGCGCAGCTGGCGCATCGCACGGGACATCTGGCGGGCGACCATGCCGGCCAGGATGAACGCGGCGAGCAGGGCGA
Organism: Streptomyces cyaneus; assembly: GCF_004028635.1. Taxonomy (GTDB): domain Bacteria; phylum Actinomycetota; class Actinomycetes; order Streptomycetales; family Streptomycetaceae; genus Streptomyces; species Streptomyces cyaneus. Next base: position 78,671 of record NZ_RQJW01000011.1, read on the forward strand.
CCACGACGGCGGCACCGGTGATGAGGGCGTCGCGCTTGGCGTCGTCCGAGATGGCGGAGGCCTCGTTCACCGCCTTGTCGGCCAGGTCCGACTCGATCTGGCGGTACGCGTTGAACTTGAGGGTGTTGACCGCCCACCAGTTCTGCGCGGTGACGCCCTTCTCGGCGAGTGCGGCGCGGGCGCTGGGGGCGGGGGACTCGAGGCCGACGAGGAGCTTGACCATGTTGGTCGGGTTGGCCGGCGGCGGGACGTAGTCAGGGTCCTTCGCCGCGGCCTCCTTGGCCATGGCCGCGCCCTCGGCCGTGATCTCCTTCTTGGCGTCCTCGAGCTTCTGCGCGTCGGCTTCGGTGCCACCGCCCTTGTACTCCTCGACGGCGATGCCTTCCAGGTAGGCGTACGAGGAGAGAGCGACCCGCTGGCTGGCGAAGCTGCTCACGGTGGGGCCGGGCTTGACGAGCAGGTGCATGCCGATGGAGCGCTGCAGCGACAGGGCCGCCTTGGTGAGCTCGATGGCGTAGACCGTGCGGCCGTAGGAGGTGATGTTGCCGGTGCCCAGACCGAGCTCGTTGGCGAACTCCGTCAGAGGGTGCGCGACCTCGACGTAGCCCTCTTCGGTCTGTACGCCGGTGAGCTTGTTGGTGTAGGCCGCCGCGCGCAGGTCGGCGAGCCCCGGCTCGGCATCTCGGAACAGCTTCAGACGGCGCTCCAGGCCCGGTTTCTGCGGCATGTTCTGCGCGGCGGCGTCGAACGCGTCGGCTGCCTTGTCCGTGTTGTCCCGGGCCGTGGTGACCGTCTCGTCGTCCTCGCCCTTGCCCTGCAGCAGCGGCGCTGCGGTGACGTCACGCTCGTTGTAGAGGGCGTCGGCGTAGTTCAGGGAGGCCCGGACCAGACGCGCGGTGTTCTCCGCGTCCTCGGCCTCCTGCCAGGTGTCGATCGAGCTCTTCACCTGGAAGCCGCCCATGACGAGGCCGACCAGCACGGGTATGAGCAGGATCGCGTTCAGCCGGGTCGGCACGCGCCAGTTGCGCGGCGAGAGACGGCCGCCGCTTGGCGCGGGCGCCGCCGTTGGTTCCGATCCGGGCACAGGGGCGGGCGCCGCTCCGCGCGGCGGCGGGGTGAAGTTGCCCCGGGCCGACGGCTCGGGACTGCTCTTGCTTCGCCTCACTCGACCAACAACCTTCCGGCGGGGTCGGCACCTACGTATGTGCCGCTGTGTCTCAGAGCCCAGTTCGCCATGGAGTACGCAGTACTGCTGAGTACGTCTTTGACTATTGGGCAGTTCTCGCATTCCAGCACGTCGGCCTGTGCTCTTCCAAACAGTGGAAGAGGTGGATTCCGAGTGATGTAAGCCCTAGATAAAACGGTCATAAAGAGCGAGCCCCGTCAAAAGACGGGGCGTTCGTGCGCGCAGCGACACCGCTTGACCGCGACGAGTGGCCATACCACCCGATTCCTCTGCCGAAACGTTATGAACAAGGGAGCCGACCGTGTCAAAGGCCACAGTCGGCTCCGGCACATCTACGACAACTGCCGTATGGCGCTTCCGACTTGATCTACCTCAGCCGGGCCATCAGCGCGTGCTCCACCAGCGTGATCAGCGCACTCTTGGCATCGGCCCGGTGCCGCGCGTCGGTGGTGATGATCGGCGCGTCCGGGCCGATCTGCAGCGCCTCGCGCACCTCGTCCGGTGTGTAGGGCTGGTGTCCGTCGAAGCCGTTGAGGGCGATGACGAAGGGGAGCCCGCTGTTCTCGAAGTAGTCGACCGCGGGGAAGCAGTCGGCGAGACGGCGGGTGTCGACCAGGACGACGGCACCGATGGCACCGCGCACCAGGTCGTCCCACATGAACCAGAAGCGGTCCTGGCCGGGCGTACCGAACAGGTAGAGGATCAGGTCCTGGTCCAGGGTGATGCGGCCGAAGTCCATGGCCACCGTGGTGGTGGTCTTGTCCCCGGTGTGCGTGAGGTCGTCGATGCCCGCGCTCGCGGAGGTCATGACGGCCTCGGTGCGCAGCGGGTTGATCTCCGAGACGGCGCCCACGAACGTGGTCTTGCCCACGCCGAAGCCACCCGCCACCACGATCTTGGCAGAGGTGGTCGCCCGGCCCGGTTCAGAGCTTGCGAAGTCCACTGAGCACCCTTTCGAGCAGCGTCACGTCAGGTGCGCCGCCGTTGTTCTCGTCGCCGCCCGGCTGGTGGATGGCGACCAGGCCGGCCTCGGCGAGGTCCGCGACCAGGATCCTGGCCACGCCCAGCGGCATGGACAGCAGCGCGGAGACCTCGGCGACCGACTTCACCTCACGGCACAGGTGGCAGATGCGCTGGTGCTCCGGGAGGAGCCCCATGAGTGCTGCCGGGTCGGCCGTGGTGCTGATCAGGGCCTCGATGGCCAGCTGGTAGCGCGGCCGGGTCCGGCCGCCGGTCATCGCGTACGGCCGTACCAGCGGCTGGTCGCCCTCATCCTCGTACGGCTCCGCGTACGGATCATGAGAGGCGGTGGGCGGGGTCATGAATCCTCCGGGCGGGGACAGCAAGTCGGTCAGTCAAGCCGTCTGGTGAAGGCCGATGGGGGGATTGTGGCGGCCGGACGGTGATTTGGTGAGACGGGTGGATCCGGGGGTGATCAGTGGAGCAGACTGCCTTGGAGCTCGGCGCGCAGGTCGGGCGTGAGCACCGCGCCCGCGCGGTCGACCAGCAGCGCCATCTCGTAGCCGACGAGGCCGATGTCGCACTCGGGGTGGGCCAGGACGGCGATGGACGAACCTTCCGAGACGGACATGAGGAAGAGGAATCCCCGCTCCATCTCGACGACGGTCTGTGCCACGGGGCCGCCCTCGAAGATCCGGGAGGCCCCTGCCGTCAGCGAGGTCAGACCCGATGCGACGGCCGCCAGCTGGTCGGCACGGTCGCGCGGGAAACCCTCGGACATCGCCAGCAGGAGACCGTCGGCGGACACGACGACGGTGTGGGACACACCCGGGGTGTTGTCCACGAAGTTGGTGATCAACCAGTTGAGGTTCTGTGCCGCTTGGCTCATCTGGCTCAACTAACGCTCCTGCTGGTGAGTGGGGTTCGGGAAGCTACCGGTCTGGCCGTTACCGACCTGGCGACCTTGCGCGATACCCCGACGGAGATTGGTCAGACGGCCGCGTACGTCGTCAGGCGCACGCGAGACAGCCGGACCGGATTGGTGCTGTTGCTGCTGAGCCGTACCCGGGACGAGGTTCGCCCGAGGTACCCGGCGCGGCAGGCCGGAGGTGGTGACCCCGCCCGCGGCCGGTTGCCGGACGCGTTCCGCCTGCCGAACGAGGTCGTCGTTCGGCGAGCTGCGCCAGGCGGTCGATGAGGTCCGCTGGGGAGCGGAGGGCGGCTGCGCGGGAGCCGCAGGGGCCTGCGGCTGCTGCGGGGCGGAGGCCGGAGCCGAGCCGCCCGCGCCGGGCTGACGGCCCTGCGGGCCGCCGTGGAACCAGTTGGTCTCCAGCGTGTCGTACAGCGGGGTACGGCCGTCACCGGGACCCGCCGGCGGCAACGCCTCGGGCTCCTGGCGGACGGGCCGCTGCTGCGGACGCGGCGGGACCGGGGGCTGCGGGGCACCGAAGTCGGAACCGCCGCCGTACGTGCCGTTGACCTGGGGCCGCTCGTACTGCCCGGTGGAGTCGGGGTTCTGGCGGCCGGGCAGGGCGTGCTGGCCCGTCGAGCTGCCGTCGTACGCCTGCGGCGAGGCGAACTGGCCCGTCTGCGACGAGTTGTTCTGCCCGTTCGGGGCGCCGAAGACGTCCGAGCGGACGAACTGACCGGTGTTCTGCGGGTCGTACGCACCCGGGGCGGGGGCGTCGAAGTCCGGGCGGGCGAAGTCCGCCGGGCCGGCGTTCGAGCCCGGGCCCTGACGGCCGTCGGGGCGCCCGATCGCCGGGATCTCCGTGGTCGAGCCGGGGCCCTGGAGGTCGTCGATCCGCGGCATCCGGGAGGTCTGTGCGGGGTCCTCGTCGTGTCCGCGCGGGGTGTCGAGCGAGGCGCGCGGCACCGGCGGCTGCGCGTTCTCGTCGCTCCAGCTGGGGCGCGAGGGCTGGTTGCCGCCCGGCAGCTCGGCACGCGGACCACCGCGCGGCGGCAGCTGCGGCTGACGGCCACGGCGGCCCTTGTCGCTGCCGGCAGGCGGCGACTGCGGGGACGGGGATCCACCCGGCCGCGACTGGTCGAGGCCGGCGGAGGCGCCACGGGAGCCGCCGAAGGGGTCCTGCCCCGTGCCCGCGGCCTGCAGCCCCTGCGGAGCACCCGGAGCCTGGCCACCGAACCCGGCGCCCGCACCGGTCTGCGGCCGACCCTGCGACGGCGCGCCCGGACCCTGCGGTCCACGCGGTGCGCCCGGTCCACCGGGAAGTCCACCACCGTCACGTCCGGGCAGCGCGGCCCGCGGTCCCTGGCCGGCGCCGAGCCGGCCACCGCCGGACGCACCGGCACCGAGCGCACCGCTACCCGGCGCACCCGCGCCGAGGGAGCCGTTGCCGGCCTGGGCCTGGCGACGGGCGGCAGCCGCACCGGCGGCGGCCTGCGCTGCGGCCGGGCCACCGGAGACACCGGGGCCGTTCGGACCGGGCTTGCCCGGAGCGGGCTTCTTGCCGCCCTGGGCGACATCGACGGGAAGCATGACCAGCGCGGTCGTGCCACCGGAGTCGGACGGGCGCAGCTGGATACGGATGCCGTGCCGCTGCGACAGACGACCGACCACGAACAGACCCATGCGGCGGGACACGGAGACGTCCACGGTGGGCGGCGAGGCAAGCCGCTCGTTGATCGCGGCGAGGTCCTCGGGGGAGAGGCCGATGCCGGTGTCGTGGATCTCGATCAGCACCCGGCCGTCGGGCAGCGCGTGACCGGTGACCTTGACCTTGGTCTGCGGGGAGGAGAACGAGGTCGCGTTCTCCAGCAGCTCGGCGAGCAGGTGCACGAGGTCGTTGACCACACGGCCGGCCACTTCGGTGGTCGGCACGGAGGCCAGCTCGATGCGCTCGTACTGCTCCACCTCGGAGGCGGCGGCACGGAGCACGTCGACCAGCGGGACCGGGCGGGTCCAGCGACGGCCGGGCTCTTCACCCGCGAGGACGAGGAGGTTCTCACCGTTACGGCGCATACGCGTCGCGAGGTGGTCGAGCTTGAACAGCGAGGACAGCTGGTCCGGGTCGGCCTCGCGGGACTCCAGTTCGGAGATCAGCGACAGCTGGCGCTGGATCAGACCCTGGGAGCGGCGCGAGAGGTTGGTGAACATCGCGTTGACGTTGCCCCGCAGCAGGGCCTGCTCGGCGGCGAGGCGGACCGCCTCGCGGTGCACGTCGTCGAAGGCCGCGGCCACCTGGCCGATCTCGTCCCGGGAGTGCACACCGACCGACTCGACGGAGGTGTCGACGTCCTGCGGGTCGGACTCGGACAGCTGCTTGACCAGCTCGGGCAGCCGGTCCTGGGCGACCTTGGTGGCGGTCTCCTCCAGGCGGCGCAGCGAGCGGATCATGGAGCGGGCCACCACGAAGGCGCCGACCAGCGAGACACCGAGCACGAGCAGGATCAGCGCACCGGAGATGATCGCCTCGCGCTCCGACTCGTTGCGCAGCTCGCGGGCCTTCTGCTCCATGTCCTCCAGCAGCGTCGTCTCGATGGCGCGCATCTGCTGGATCTTGGTGGTGCTGTCGTCCACCCAGTCCCGGTACGACCGCTTCTCCAGGTCGTTGAGGGCGTTCGGGTTGCCGAGCGCACGGTTGGCGTACTTGTCGCTCGCCGTGATCGTCGGGTTGCCCTCTTCGATGGACTTGAGCAGGTCGGCGGACGACTGCGTGCCGTAGATGCTCCGGAAGCTCTTCAGCTCGGACCGCTGGCTCGTCAGCGCCGACTCGGCGTACAGCCGGTCGTTCTCGGAGAGGTCACCGACGGAGTTGTTGTTCGCCGGCAGCGCGGCCGCGAGAACGGCGCGCTGGATGGACGCGTACTCCTTGGCGGTGGAGAAGGCCGACAGGGCGCGCGTGCTCTGGATCATCTCCGGGTTGCTGGTGGCTTCCGCCATGTCCTGCGAGAGGCCGAGCAGGTTGGTGATCAGACGGTGGTAGGCCTCCACCGTCTGGGTGGAGTTCTTCTTGGCCTCGTAGGCGCTGTTGCGGATCTTCGCGATGTTGCTCAGGTCACCGACGAGCTGGACGAGGTTGTCGCGGACACCCTTGAGGTTGCCGTCCTTGCTGTTGTTGTCGATCTCCTCGGAAGCCTCGACGAAGCTGTCCATGGCCCGGTCCGTCTTGTCCCGGACGCCCTTGACCGTGTAGTCCGTCGCCTTCGCGCCGTGCGCGAGCGGACCGGCGGACTGGTCGCGCTCGTCCTGGAGCGCGTTGGCCAGCTCGGTGGCCCGCTTGGTCATGTCCGTCAGCAGCTTCATGTTGTCGAGCTGCTGGATGTCGTCCATGTTGTCGCTGATGCGCAGCGCGCCCAGCGAGGTGGCCGCGACCACCGGGAGCGTCAGCAGCGCCACCAGACGCGTGGAGATGCGCCAGTTGCGCAGGGCTATTCGCGCGCCGGGGCCACCGGAACTCTTCGGGGCCGCCTTCGCCGACGGAGCGGGCGGGGTCGCCGCCCCCGGGGACGCCGACACGGCGGGGCGCCCGGAGCGCTCACCGCCCTCGACGGACGGGGCCGGGCCCGGGTTCTGGGCGTGCTGGGGGGAGGGACCTCGGTCGGTCCCGCCGTGCTCCGGCTCCGCCGAAGCGCTGCCATCCCTCTTGAAACGTCCCTGCACTAGCGTCGCAACCTCTGGACCAGGCGCCCCTCCGCGTGAGCGGACGGACACGGTGTCGGCGTCTTTCGGGAGCGCCCTGAATACGCTCCCTGATGGTCGTGGGTGACCGGCGCTGGCTCCCCCTTCTCGCCGCCACTCGGCGCTCGATGCGCCCCCTGTGCGCCGGCTCGATCCTGCGGCGGTCCGTGGAATTCCAGCACAGTGCAGGATCTCCAACAAGGCCCGTAGGTCGAGCCGTGACATACGTGACACCACGTGAGTACGAGATTACCTCCCGTAGAAAGCGATCCCGCCCATAACGGACGTATGCCCGCGAGCCGTTCGGGTGCGGGGGGTGTCCCAGTCGCCATGATCAGGAGCGGAATGATGGCTTCAGGGGGCGAATGTCCGTTTCGTTGGGGTGGATTACCGGTCTCAATTGACCGTTTTGTCCCCAGGCTCGTGAGGAAACTCACACGCGGAAGAAGGGGTCTACACGTCTTCCCCGGGGAACCGCGTGTTTAGCCTGGCGCTTTACAAGAGGGATGTTTCTGCCAACCCGCGTCCGGACGCAGGCCCTTCGAGGCCGGCCCCGGCGCCCCGTCATGACAGGGCTCAGTAAAACCGTGAAGACGACGACGATGATCCGCACGATAGCCAACCCGCGGCGCACGACGCTGGCGCACCTCGACGACGCCGGGGAGCTGCAGACCCTGGAGCGTCCGGAGCACTCCCTCGACCTCCCGGCGCAGACCGCCAACCCCCGGCGCACGATCCTGATGGAGGCCCCCGTCGGCGCGTCGGCCGTCGCGGAGTAGTCGGTGAGGCTCCCCGGTCGTCCGCCAGGGAGCCTCTCTCTTATGCGCGGGCTTATGTGCGGGCTTATGCGTCGGCGAGTATTTTTCTGGCCGCGCTCAGCTTTTTCTCGTGCAGCTCGTCGAGCTTGCGCAGCAGCGTCACATCTTTCTTGATCATGTCCTTCTGGATCGCTGCCTCGGCCTTGAACCACGTTTCCAGCAGGCCGGTGCTCTGCTTGCACGCGACGTCGGCCACCGCTGTTTCCTTTTCCTTGGCCGAGACCTTTCCCTTGGAGAAGGACGGCGACTCGATGGCGTCCATCGGAGAGGGGTAGTCGTACCCCTTCTGCTTCATGCAGGAGGACCACTTCCCGAAGCCGGCCTGCACCTTCGGGTCCGAAAGGGAGGCCTCGTAGCTGTCTCCCGAGATACGGCTCGCCGCCGCGGACCCCTCCCGGTATTCGTACGGCTTGCGGAAGTCGAGGACCGCTTTCCCCAGGCAGCCGTGTTCCGGTACTTCCTTCCCCCGGTACTCCAGCTTGGCCCGGTCGTCCGCGCCGTTCTCGAGGGACCGCTTTCCGTAGAGGACCTGGATCTGGTCCTGCGTGAGTTTCGCTTTCGGTGCGTCCGGCAGGGGCGGCATCCGGTACCCGTAGCGTTGCGCGCCGTCCATGTCCGTTATCCCGTATCGGCGGTCCTGCGCGTCCACGGGAGCGGGACTCTTCGGCAACTCGTAGGCCAGACCGAAGCCCTTCATACAGTCACGGGCCAGTACCTGTTCCGCCGAGCGGATCACCTCGTACTCGGCGTCGGTGTAGCTGTACACGGCGATGGGCAGCCGGAACGTGTAGTCGTACTTCCCGGGCGACGCCGCAGGTGACGAGGTGTCCGGGCGGGGTTCGGGGGCAGCGGCGGAGGTCTTGGCGGAACTCGGGTCCGACGCCTCCTGGGAGGCGCAGCCGACCAGCAGCGACAGGGAGAGGACGGGGATCGCCAAACGTCTCATGAGTCCAAACGTCTCTCGGAAAAGCATGACTCGGGACTTCCGGATACGGCGGAGCCCCGTACGGGCCGGATGGTCCTGTACGGGGCCATGTGCCGTTTTCTACAAGTGGCGTACTAGTCCCACTTGTAGCAGTTGTCGCCGCGCCGGTCGAAGTCGAACGAGGCGTTCTCGTTGTACGTCTTGGCGAGCCGGTCGGTGTCCGCGAGCGGCGCGAACGTGTCGCAGGCGCCGTCGTAGTTGCTGCGGTAGAACACCGTGGCGATGCTGTCGACGCTCGCGTTCCAGAACGAGGCCGCGTTGTTCTTCACGGCCAGGCCCTTACCGGCACCGGACGACAGGAACGTGTAACCGGCGAGGTTGGCCACACCGTCATGCGTAAAAGCGGTGCGCGACCCCTCCTTGTTGCTGTTGTAGTAGAAGACGGCGCAGTCCTTCTCCCAGTCCGGGCAGGTCGCTCTCGCCTCGGCGTGCGCCATCGGGGCCATACCCAGCACCGCTACCGCCGCGGCGGGAATGGCGACTGCCATGGACAGGGCCTTGCGTGATGCCTTCATGAAATCCCCCTCGTTTTTGAACTTGCCGATCGGTGGTCAATCCGATGATCGGCGGTCGATTTCGTGAAGAGCCTATGTGGATGACCGGATCACGACAAGCGTTTTCTGGCCACGCAAAAGCGGAGGCGATGGCTTCGGTTGGACTCCCGCCCGGCCGACCGATGATCAAGCCGCCCGACCGGTTAGCCTGGAGCGTCCAGCGTCGGATCGCGGGCCGGCCGGCCCGCCGACACGCACACCAGATCTCAGTGAGGGGCGCAAGGATCCCGTGCGCATCGCCAGATTCTCCATCGACGGGAACGTCGCCTTCGGCGCGGTCGAGGGCGACAAGCCGGACGAGCTCGTCCTCGACATCATCAAGGGCATCCCGTTCGCGGACTTCGAGCTCAGCGGCACGAAGGTGCCGCTGAGCAAGGTCAGGCTGCTGCCCCCGGTGCTCCCCAACAAGGTCGTGGCCTTCGGCCGCAACTACGCCGAGCACGCGCGCGAGCTCGGCAACGAAGTGCCCGACGCCCCGTTCGCCTTCTTCAAGCCGTCCACCGCGGTGATCGGCCCCGGCGACGACATCCAGTACCCGTCCTTCACCGAGGACCTCCACCACGAGGCCGAGCTGGCCGTCGTCATCGGCCGCATGTGCCGCGAGGTCCCGCGCGAGCGCGTCAAGGACGTGATCTTCGGCTTCACCTGCGCCAACGACATCACCGCCCGTGACGTCCAAAAGCGCGAGAAGCAGTGGGCGCGGGCCAAGGGCTTCGACACCTCCTGCCCGCTGGGCCCCTGGGTGGAGACGGACCTGGACCTCGCCAAGGCGTCCGACCTGACCATCCAGCTCACCGTCAACGGCGAACAACGCCAGCTCGGCCGCACCAGCGAGATGATCCACTCGATCGAGGATCTGATCGTCAACATCTCCGAGGCCATGACGCTGCTCCCCGGCGACGTGATCCTCACGGGTACCCCGGCAGGCGTCGGGCCCCTCTCCGTCGGCGACGAGGTCGCCGTCACCATCGAAGGCATCGGCACTCTCACCAACAAGGTTGTCAAGCGTGGCTAGCGCACCCGTCCGCGTACGTTTCTGCCCCTCGCCCACCGGTAACCCCCACGTGGGCCTGGTCCGCACCGCCCTGTTCAACTGGGCGTTCGCCCGGCACCACCAGGGCACGCTCGTCTTCCGCATCGAGGACACCGACGCGGCCCGCGACTCCGAGGAGTCGTACAACCAGCTGCTCGACTCGATGCGCTGGCTCGGCTTCGACTGGGACGAGGGCCCCGAGGTCGGTGGCCCGCACGCGCCGTACCGCCAGTCGCAGCGCATGGACCTCTACAAGGAGGTCGCGGCCAAGCTCCTGGGCGGCGGTTACGCGTACCACTGCTACTGCTCCCAGGAGGAGCTGGACACCCGCCGCGAGGCCGCCCGCGCGGCAGGCAAGCCCTCCGGCTACGACGGCCACTGCCGCGAGCTGACCGACGCGCAGGTCGAGGAGTACAAGGCCCAGGGCCGCACCCCGATCGTCCGCTTCCGCATGCCCGACGAGACGATCACCTTCACGGACCTGGTCCGCGGCGAGCTGACCTTCACCCCGGAGAACGTCCCGGACTACGGCATCGTCCGCGCGAACGGCGCCCCGCTGTACACGCTCGTCAACCCGGTCGACGACGCCCTGATGGAGATCACCCACGTCCTGCGCGGCGAGGACCTGCTCTCCTCGACGCCTCGTCAGATCGCCCTGTACAAGGCGCTGTTGGAGCTGGGCATCGCCAAGGGCATCCCTGAGTTCGGTCACCTGCCGTACGTGATGGGCGAGGGCAACAAGAAGCTCTCCAAGCGCGACCCGCAGTCCTCGCTCAACCTCTACCGCGAGCGCGGCTTCCTCCCCGAGGGCCTCCTCAACTACCTCTCCCTGCTCGGCTGGTCGCTCTCCGCCGACCAGGACATCTTCACGACGGACGAGATGGTCGCGGCCTTCGACATCGCCGACGTGCAGCCCAACCCGGCCCGCTTCGACCTGAAGAAGTGCGAGTCGATCAACGGCGACCACATCCGTCTGCTGGATGTGAAGGACTTCACCGAGCGCTGCCGCCCGTGGCTCCAGGCCCCGTTCGCCCCCTGGGCCCCGGAGGCCTTCGACGAGGTGAAGTGGCAGGCGATCGCCCCGCACGCCCAGACCCGTCTGAAGGTGCTGTCGGAGATCACGGACAACGTCGACTTCCTGTTCCTGCCGGAGCCGGTGCAGGACGAGGCGAGCTGGACCAAGGCCATGAAGGAGGGCTCGGACGCCCTCCTGCGCACGGCCCGCGAGAAACTGGACACGGCCGACTGGACCTCCCCGGAGTCGCTGAAGGAGGCCGTCCTGGCCGCCGGCGAGGCCCACGGCCTCAAGCTCGGCAAGGCCCAGGCCCCCGTCCGCGTGGCCGTCACCGGCCGCACGGTCGGTCTGCCCCTCTTCGAGTCCCTCGAGGTCCTGGGCAAGGAGAAGACCCTGGCCCGGATCGACGCGGCGCTGGCGAAGCTGGCCGCGTAGCACGTTCACGGTGGGGCGGCGTCCGGTTCGGGCGCCGCCCTTCGCATGTCCGCCCAGCCGTCACCGGGAGTTCACCCTTCCGGCCAACAACCGCTTGCCGACGGGCCGTTGGATGCTCCCCGTGCACATGATGCGCATGTGCACCTTGTTGCACGGGGAGGGGAACGTGACTCGTTCACGAAGACTTGCCAAGGTGGCGCTCAGCGGGGCGGTGGCCCTGACGTGTGCCCTGCCGATCACACCTGCGCAGGCCGCGGACGCGCCCGTGGGGACGGTCCGGCTCAGCTCGGAGAAGCGGATCGAGATCACGTACCTGTGGGCCGGCGCGTCCGGTTTCCAGTACCGGCCGACCGTCGGCGGCTCCACCACCTGGGTGGAGTACCCGGACGTCGTACCGCCCGCGCACGCGGGCCCCGACGACCTCGCCACCGGCACCGACGTCGTCACCACCCGCAGCGGCTCCACGGTCACACAGAAGCACCGCTCCACAGGCGCGACCGCCACCGTCACGATCCCGTCCGGCCAGGCCTACAAGGCCGCAGTCGGCTGGAGCGTGCTGACTCAGGACACGGGCGGAGCCCTGCACGTCCTGCGCGCCGCCGCCGACGGGACCACCACGGACGTTCCGGTCACCGGGCTCCCGACGGGCGCCCAGATCACCGCCTACGTCACCGGCGGCTCGGTCCGCAGTCTCGCCGTGGTCCACGCGCTGGACGGCACGACGTCCGTCGGCCTCGTCGACCTCGCGGACGGTGCCTTCCGTACGTACGTCACCGGCCTGCGCGCAGACTCGGATGTCGTCTTCAACGACCGCTGGCTGGTCGCCGACTGGAAGGCGATCCGCGTCGACGCCGAGTCCGGCACCCAGCCCACCGCGGTCACCGGACTGCCCGGTCGGCTCGAAGCCGTCGTGGGTGACCAAGTCCTCGCCGGAAAGCCGGACTTCCTCCCGGCCGGCACCCAGCCCGCACTCAACGCCCGCTCCCTCGTGACCGGGGCCGTGAGCACCGTGCTCACCCCGTCCTTCGGCGGCATCGGCCCGACCCTGGACGGCGGCGCACTCGCCACCGCCGGCCCCTCCAGCCTCGACTGGAACGTCCACCGGATCACGCCCACCGAGGACGGCGGAGCCGCCACCGAGAAGGTGGCCCGGATCCAGCCGTCCCCGACCGGTGTCGACGGACTGGCCCTCGCCGGCGGCGAGTTGTTCCTGTTCGGCAGGACGACCGGCGGCGGCTACCCCCGCTTCAACAGCTTTCAGCTGGACGCGACGGGCAGGCCCACCGGTCAGCAGACCCCTCGCAGTCCAGCACTGAGCGAGGTCACCTGCCTCACCGGCGACGCCGCCTGCCCCCAGCTGGAGGCCCTGGGCGACGGCCGCGTCGCCTACCTCTGGACCAACGCCGAAGGCCGGGAATTCGTCGCCAACGTCGGCCTGGACGCCACCGGCACCCGCACCGAGCCCATGGACGATGCCGGCGGCCGCATCCCCGGCGGCACCGGCCGATACGTGCTCTACAACGGCGGCTCCGGTACCCAGAAGGTCGTCGACTTCCCGAGCGGTACGACCGACGGCGAGACCACCCTCAGCAGGCCCCGCACCGCCGCCGCCGTCTGGGGCCAGGTGATGTGGACCCCCGGCAGCACCCAGGGCTCCGTCGTCGGAAAGCACCTCAAGACCGGCCAGACGCTCGCCACCGTCGCCACGGGCGCCCCCTGCGCCCCCACCGACATCCAGGCCGTGAACACCTGGCTGTACTGGTCCTGCGGCGGCAACGCGGGCATCTACGACCGAGCGGCCAACCGCAGCATCACGGTCCCGGCCGACAACGGCCCGGCCCGCCTCGCCGACGGCTTCCTGCTCCGCGAGAACCGCACCACCCACGAACTGCTGCTCACCGACTTCCACACCGGAACGGCGGCCACCCGCACCCTGGTCAAGCTGCCCACCGCCGACCAGAACGCCGGCGGCAGCAACGGCCGCTGGGCCGTCGACCGCTTCGGCGGCCACATCGCCTACCTCAACGGCACCTACGGCGAGGTCTCGATCGTCCCCAGCGGCGTCCCCGCCTCGGCGCTCGCGCAGATGGAGTCCCAGACCGACGCGGTGCCGGGCGGCCCGACGAAGGCGAACCCCTGGCAGCCCGTCTGGCAGCTCAACAAGCCCGCCACCTGGACCCTCACCCTGAGCAACAGCAGCGGCACGGTGGTCCGCACCCTCACCGGCAGTACCAAGGGCGCCGCCGTCCGCGCCGCCTGGGACGGCTACTGGGGCGACGGCCGCCGCGTCACCGGCACGTACACCTGGAAGCTGACCGCCGAGCCACGCGACAACGCGGGTTCCGCTCTCACCACGACCGGCACGACCACGGTCAACTGACGGACAGGCTCCCGCCGTCCGAGTTACCGTCGGATCATGAGCATTCGGGCCGTGGTGTGGGACGTGGACGACACCATTTTCGACTACACCACCGCGGACCGCGTGGGCATGCGCGCGCACCTGCTGGCCGAGGGCCTGCTCGACGGGTACGACAGCGTCGAGCAGGCCATCGTGCGCTGGCGGGCGATCACCGACGCCCAGTGGGCGCGGTTCTCGGCCGGGGAGGTCACCTTCCAGGGGCAGCGCCGCGACCGGGTGCGGGTGTTCCTCGGCGAGGAGCTGACCGACGCCGAGGCCGACGCCTGGTTCGAGCGGTACATCGGGCACTACGAGACCGCCTGGGCCCTCTTCCCCGACGTCCTGCCGGTCCTGGACGCCCTCGCGGCCAGCCACCGGCACGCGGTGCTGTCCAACTCCAGCATCCACGTCCAGGACCGTAAGCTGCGCGTGCTCGGCGTGTACGACCGCTTCGAGGCCGTCCTGTGCGCGGCCGAGCTCGGCGTCTCCAAACCGGAGGCCGGCGCCTTCCACGCCGCCTGCGCCGCGCTGGAGCTCGCCCCGCACCAGGTGGCGTACGTCGGCGATCATCCGGAGATCGACGGGCGGGGCGCCTTGGACGCCGGGCTGCTGTCGGTGTGGATCGACCGTGACGGGGCGCACACCGGCGTCGACGCGCCCTCCTTGGCGAGCGGCAGTCCGCACCGGATCGCCTCCCTCGCCGAACTCCCGGCGCTCCTCGGCGCGGATACCCGTTTTGGAGCCCCGTCCACCTTCGGGTAATGTTCTTCCTGCGCCGCCGGGGAGCGGGCCGAGAGGCCGGAAACCCGGGGGAGCAAACTAGAACAAGATCCCCCTCAGGGGCTTGCGTTCCAGTGGCCTATGGTGTAATTGGCAGCACGACTGATTCTGGTTCAGTTAGTCTTGGTTCGAGTCCAGGTAGGCCAGCTCGCAGAGCTCATCTGCAACGCCCCCGTTGTGTAGCGGCCTAGCACGCTGCCCTCTCAAGGCAGTAGCGCCGGTTCGAATCCGGTCGGGGGTACTGATTCCGATCTTCTCGGGATCGCTAGGGCCCCCGTTGTGTAGCGGCCTAGCACGCCGCCCTCTCAAGGCGGTAGCGCCGGTTCGAATCCGGTCGGGGGTACTGACTGGTCTAAACCACATTGGTCTATGGTGTAATTGGCAGCACGACTGATTCTGGTTCAGTTAGTCTTGGTTCGAGTCCAGGTAGACCAGCTCGGACCTGCGGAAACGCAGGCTCCACGCCCCCGTTGTGTAGCGGCCTAGCACGCCGCCCTCTCAAGGCGGTAGCGCCGGTTCGAATCCGGTCGGGGGTACCACATGAAGGCCCTTCGCTTCGGCGGAGGGCCTTCGTCGTGCCCGCCGTCGCTCTACTCGAAGCCGTACCGCCGCGTCGTCTCCTCCTCCTGGGCCAGCCGGTGCAGCGCCTGCAGTACCGGCTCGTTGAGGATCGCCCCCAGGATCGCGAACTCGATCCGCTCCGCCTGCGACGGGTGCGTCTCCATGTTGTCCAGGTCGAGGACGGCTGTCCGGTGCATCAACTCGGCGTACGGCGCGAGCAGTTCGGCCCCCCAGTCGTAGCCGAGCCGGCGGAACGCGGCCACCGCCACCACCAGTGAGCGGTACGCGGGGGAGATGGTCGTGAGCCGCTTGGCGTTCTCCCAGCCCAGCCGGTCCAGGAGCGCGCCGACCTCCCGCTGAGCGGCCTGGATGTACTCGTCGTCCTCGTCCGGCTCCGGCACCTGCGGCAGTGCCCACATCGCCGCGCCGAGGCGGATCGCGCGGCCCAGGGAGTCGTCGTCGACATGCCCGAGGACCTCCCGGACCGTCGCCACCGGCACCCGCCCGACCTGGATCATCGCGCGCACCAGGCGCAGCCGGCGCAGATGTTCCTCGTCGTAGTCGGCGGTGCGGGCGTTGATCTGGCGGCCGGGCGCCAACAGCCCTTCGCGCAGGTAGTACTTGATCGTCGCGGTGGGCACCCCACTGCGCTCACTGAGTTCCGCCAGTCTCATCTCTTGCGCCCTTCCTTGGGGAGTGCCACTATCCAAGCATTGCCAAGGAGGATAGTGCCGCTATCCGAGGGGAGCCAGGGGGTCGCCATGTTCGTGAAGCCGACGTTGGGCCGTACGACCGCGGCAGCGGAAGGCGATGTCGTGGTGCTGCTGATCGGTATGCGCATCAACCGTTTCTGGGCCGTGCATCACTGGTTCCCGGTCGCCCTGGGCATGCTGCGGATGCTGCGCCAGTTGCAGAAGGCTCCGGAGCGGGGACTGCTCGGGCATGTGATGCTCACGGCCTCACCGCGGACGCACTACGTGGTCCAGTACTGGGAGTCCAAGGAGAAGCTCTACGCGTTCGCGAGCTCGCCCGACATGCTCCACCAGCGGGCGTGGGCGCTCTTCAACCGCAGGGAGCGGGAGGGCAAGGTGCGCGGGCATGTGGGGCAGTGGCACGAGGCCTACGTGGTGCCCGAGGGGTCGTACGAGTCGATCTACGTGGACATGCCGGCGTTCGGACTCGCGGGGGCGCACGGGCAGGTGCCGCTTGAGAAGCGGGGGCGCTACGCGAAGGACCGGTTCGCGCACCGGTCGAAGGCGAAGGCGGCCGAAGAAGCCAGGTGACCGGGGGCTCGGGGGAGTGGGGAGGGTTCGCCGCGGCGTTGAGGCGGACCCTCCCCACTGACGTGTCCGACGTCAGCCGGTGCGACGCAGGGCCTCCGACAGGCGGCCCGCGGCGTCGATGACCGCCTGGGCGTGCATACGGCCCGGGTGGCGGGTCAGCCGCTCGATGGGGCCGGACACCGATACGGCGGCCACCACGCGGTTCGACGGGCCGCGTACGGGCGCGGAGACGGACGCGACGCCCGGCTCGCGCTCGCCGATCGACTGGGCCCAGCCCCGGCGTCGTACGCCGGAGAGCGCGGTGGCCGTGAAGCGGGCGCCCTGCAGGCCGCGGTGCAGGCGCTCCGGCTCCTCCCAGGCCATGAGGATCTGGGCCGAGGAGCCTGCCTTCATGGTGAGCGTCGAGCCGACCGGGACCGTGTCCCGAAGGCCGGACAGGCGTTCCGCCGCGGCGACGCAGATGCGCATGTCGCCCTGGCGGCGGTAGAGCTGTGCGCTCTCGCCCGTGACGTCACGGAGGTGCGTGAGGACCGGGCCGGCGGTGGCGAGGAGACGGTCCTCACCCGCGGCCGCGGCCAGTTCTGCCAGGCGAGGGCCGAGAATGAAACGGCCCTGCATGTCGCGCGCCACCATGCGGTGGTGTTCCAGAGCCACGGCCAGCCGGTGAGCCGTGGGTCGTGCCAGTCCGGTGGCCGCCACAAGCCCCGCGAGGGTGGCCGGACCGGACTCCAGGGCGCTCAGGACAAGGGCTGCCTTGTCCAGAACGCCGACGCCGCTACTGTTGTCCATGAAACGATACTCGCGTCTCACTCTGTGAAACGCAAGTTCAATTTTCCGTGGAACACGCCACTCTGGAAGAACGAAGGCAGAGCGGCCCGTGGACCAGAACGGGCCTGGCGGCGGGCGTCCGTACCGGGGCGCGGGCGGCAGTCGCCTCCTCAAGATCTCTAGTTGGGCCGGTGGACGCTTGCCGGCCGGAGGGAAAGCGATGGGTAGGACACTCGCGGAGAAGGTCTGGGACGACCATGTCGTCCGGCGCGCCGAGGGCGAGCCCGACCTCCTCTTCATCGATCTGCACCTGCTGCACGAGGTGACCAGCCCGCAGGCCTTCGACGGCCTCCGCAAGAGCGGTCGCCAGGTGCGCCGGCTCGACCTGACCATCGCCACCGAGGACCACAACACCCCGACCCTCGACATCGACAAGCCCATCGCCGACCCGGTCTCCCGGGTCCAGCTGGAGACGCTGCGCAAGAACGCCGCCGAGTTCGGTGTGCGCCTGCACCCGCTGGGCGACGTCGAGCAGGGCGTCGTGCACGTCGTCGGCCCGCAGCTGGGTCTGACCCAGCCCGGTATGACGGTCGTCTGCGGTGACTCCCACACCTCCACGCACGGCGCCTTCGGCGGCCTGGCGTTCGGCATCGGCACCTCCCAGGTGGAGCACGTGCTGGCCACCCAGACGCTGCCGCTGGTCCGCCCGAAGACCATGGCCATCACCGTCAACGGCGAACTGCCCGACGGCGTCACCGCCAAGGACCTGATCCTGGCGATCATCGCCCGGATCGGTACCGGCGGCGGCCAGGGCTACGTCCTGGAGTACCGCGGCTCCGCCATCGAGAAGCTCTCGATGGAGGCCCGGATGACCATCTGCAACATGTCGATCGAGGCCGGCGCCCGCGCGGGCATGATCGCCCCCGACCAGACCACCTTCGACTACCTCGAGGGCCGTCCGCACGCGCCCAAGGGCGAGGACTGGGACGCGGCCGTCGCGTACTGGAAGACGCTGAAGACGGACGAGGACGCCGAGTTCGACGCCGAGGTCGTCATCGAGGCCGCCGAGCTGTCCCCGTTCGTCACCTGGGGCACCAACCCGGGCCAGGGCGCGCCGCTTTCGGCGTCCGTCCCCGACCCTGCTTCGTACGAAGACGCTTCGGAGCGCCTCGCCGCCGAAAAGGCCCTGGAATACATGGGGTTGGAGGCCGGTCAGCCGCTGCGGTCCATCAAGGTGGACACCGTCTTCGTAGGCTCCTGCACCAACGGCCGCATCGAGGACCTGCGCGCCGCCGCCGAGCTGCTGAAGGGCCGCAAAGTCGCCGACGGGCTGCGGATGCTGGTCGTTCCGGGCTCCGCGCGAGTGGGTCTGCAGGCCGTCTCCGAGGGTCTGGACGTCGTCTTCAAGGAGGCCGGCGCCGAGTGGCGGCACGCGGGCTGCTCGATGTGCCTGGGCATGAACCCCGACCAGCTGGCCCCCGGTGAGCGCTCCGCGTCCACCTCCAACCGCAACTTCGAGGGCAGGCAGGGCAAGGGCGGCCGCACCCACCTGGTGTCGCCGCAGGTCGCCGCCGCGACCGCCGTGCTGGGCCACCTGGCCTCCCCGGCCGATCTGTCCGACGTCGAGACCCGTACGCCCGCTGGAGTCTGAGAAGTCATGGAAGCATTCACCACGCACACCGGCCGGGCCGTTCCGCTGCGCCGCTCCAACGTCGACACCGACCAGATCATCCCTGCTCACTGGCTCAAGAAGGTGACTCGGGACGGGTTCGAGGACGGGCTGTTCGAGGCCTGGCGCAAGGACGAGACGTTCATCCTCAACCGGCCCGAGCGCGAAGGCGCCACGGTTCTGGTCGCCGGTCCCGACTTCGGCACCGGGTCCTCCCGTGAGCACGCCGTGTGGGCGCTGCAGAACTACGGCTTCAAGGCCGTCATCTCCTCGCGCTTCGCCGACATCTTCCGCGGCAACTCGCTCAAGAACGGCCTGCTCACGGTGGTTCTGGAGCAGAAGATCGTGGACGCGCTGTGGGAGCTCACCGAGAAGGACCCCACGGCTGAGGTCACTGTGGACCTTGAGGCTCGTGAGGTGCGCGCCGAGGGCATCACCGCCTCCTTCGAGCTGGACGAGAACTCCCGCTGGCGGCTGCTGAACGGCCTCGACGACATCTCGATCACCCTGCAGAACGAGGCCGACATCGCCGCCTACGAGGCGAAGCGGCCGTCGTTCAAGCCGCGCACGCTCCAGGCCTGATCCGAAAGTCCGAGCCAAGGCTTCGCCGCAAGGCGACTTTCGGCCACCGCAACACCCGCGCAGTACCCCCGATCAGCCCCGATCGGGGGTACTGCCATGTCTGCACCCGAACGGCCCTGCGCTGTGTGGGTGCGGCACTCAACTTCCCACGTTACGACGGGTGTTGCCGGGGTACGCGAGTGTTGTAGCCGTGGCTTCCGCAAGTGCCCGGAAGGCCATTTGAGGCCGGAGTTGCACCCCTGGCAGGCGACAACTCGCCCCAGATGGCACAATCTGTGCATGGAACACGACGGCCAACTCGAGCTCTATGCGGCAGTCGCGGACCAACTGAAGGAAGCGCACACAAGAGTGCGCGCACTGCAAGTCCCGGAGGGCGTACGGATGGCGCTGACCCGGAAGCTGCTGGTCATTACGGCCGCGGCCAAGCACGACGTCGCCGAAGCGACAAGGCGTCTGGAGGCGTTCATCGCGGACCTCGACGCGGGGCGATTCCCCGAAGAGGAACGCTGAACACCTTCGAGATCGTCGAGTCTGTTGCGGCACAAGGGTGATTAGCCCGTTTCGTGTTTGATTTGCGGTATATATCTGCCTAACGTGCGAAAAAGCTTGAACACTTTCGTTCTGGCGATGTCTCCGAAGGGGAAGACGTGAACAAGGCGCAGCTCGTAGAAGCGATTGCCGACAAGATGGGCGGCCGCCAGCAGGCCGCCGATGCTGTCGACCACGTACTGGACGCGATCGTCCGCGCGGTCGTCGCGGGTGAGCGGGTCTCGGTCACCGGCTTCGGTTCGTTCGAGAAGGTCGACCGTCCTGCTCGTTACGCCCGTAACCCTCAGACAGGCGAGCGGGTTCGGGTCAAGAAGACCTCCGTTCCGCGTTTCCGTGCGGGTCAGGGCTTCAAGGACCTGGTGAGCGGCTCGAAGAAGCTCCCCCGGGGCGGCGAGGTCGCCGTCAAGAAGGCGCCCAAGGGCAGCCTGACCGGTGGTGCCGCGGCGACGGTCAAGAAGGCCGCCGCGAAGAAGACCACCAAGGCGGCCGCGAAGAAGGTCACCGCGAAGAAGACGACGACCAAGAAGACCACGGCCGCCGCCAAGAAGACCACCGCGAAGAAGGCGCCGGCGAAGAAGACCACGACGGCCACCAAGAAGACCACCGCGGCGAAGAAGACCACCGCGAAGAAGGCGACGGCCAAGAAGGCCCCGGCGAAGAAGGCGACCGCCAAGAAGGCGCCCGCCAAGAAGTCGACGGCTCGCAAGACCACCGCCAAGAAGGCCACCGCTCGCAAGAGGTAGAGCCGCAGGGGCACTCACGCGCCGGGCCGGACTCCGTGTGGAGTCCGGCCCGCGGCGTGTTCGGGTTCGGTGGTTCAGAGGGTCTGCAACGTCACCAGCGTGATGCGCAGGGACTCGCCTTCGCCCTCCGTCTCGATGCGGACCCGTTGCCCGGGGCGCAGCAGCCGTAGGCCTCCGGCGTCGAAGGCGGGGGCGTCGAAGGGGACGGGGGTGCCGTCGTCAAGGAGGACGCTGCCGGAGTGGGTGTCGGCGTCGTAGGTGTATGCGGTGGCCTGCATGGCTGCCACCTTACGACGGGTCGTGGTTCGGCGTTGCGGTTACTGTTCCTTGATCAGCAGGCGTGCCGCTGCCGTCGCCGTTCGTGGGCCCACACCCAAGGTCAATGCCGCTCGCAGGTCGGCGCCGGTGTCCACGTCCTGGCGTACGGAATCCACCTCGTCGAGGTCGAGTTCCATCGCCCCGGACTCGCGATGGCGGGCCCGGGAATCCGTGCCGAATGCCGGCAGTAATTCCTGCCCCGGGGCTGCGGCCAACAGTGTCGTGCCGATTGCTGCCGCGTCCGGTAGAAATGCGCGTGGGAATTCCGCGGCCGAGTCCAGGACTCGGGCCAATTCCAGCGGGCGCAGGGCGGGGAGATCGGCGTTCAGGGCTGCTACGGCGCTTTCGGGGCGACAGGAGCGTACGATCGCCGCCCCGTGCGCCAGCGCCGCGTTGAGGCCGTCGTCCGGCTCGTCCGGGACGATGTGGGCGCCAAGTGCGCCCAGCTCGCGGCCGGCCAGGGCGTCGTTCGTGACGACTGCCACATCCTTCACCGCCGGGCTGGCCAGCGCCGCCGCGACGGTGTCCTGGGCGAAGGCGAGGGCCAGGCCCGGACGCAGTGCGTCGGCCGCGGCGTCCGAGAGCCTGCTCTTCGCCCGCGACAGGGGCTTCAGGGGTATCACCAAGGTCCACTGCACGAGCGTTTCGTCCCTCTCTAGTCGCGGCCATTGTCACTCAGCCGTCACCAGGGGCATCTGGCGGTTGCGGCGGCGAGGCGTACGGTGTTCTCGACAGACCGGCGGCCTGGGGCGACACTTGTGCGGCCCCCCGGCCCGATGACCTTGGTCCCTAGAGGAAGGTGTCCGCGTGCCCCGCCGCAGAATCGGCTTCTGGTACCGCTTCGCCGCGGTGCTCTGCAAACCGCCGCTGGTGGTTCTGATCAAGCGGGACTGGCGCGGAATGGAGCACATTCCGGCCGAGGGTGGATTTATCACCGCGGTGAACCACAATTCGCACATCGATCCCTTCGCGTACGCGCACTTTCAGTACAACACCGGCCGGGTTCCGCGATTCCTCGCGAAGAGCGGGCTTTTCAAGAAGGGATTCGTCGGCGCCGCTATGCGCGGCACCGGGCAGATCCCCGTCTACCGGGAAACCACGGACGCGCTGAGCGCCTTCCGCGCCGCGATCGACGCCGTGGAGCGCGGCGAGTGCGTCGCGTTCTATCCCGAGGGCACCATCACCCGCGACCCCGACCAGTGGCCCATGACCGCCAAGACCGGTGCCGCACGGGTCGCGCTGCAGACCAAGTGCCCGGTGATCCCGGTCGCGCAGTGGGGCGCCAACGAACTGCTGCCGCCCTACGCGAAGAAGGCCAACGTCCTTCCGCGCAAGACCCACCGGGTGCTCGCGGGCCCGCCCGTGGACCTCGCGCGCTTCTACGACAAGGAGATGACCCCGGACCTGCTCAAGGAGGCGACCGAGGTCATCATGGCCGCCATCACCCGCCAGCTGGAGGAGATCCGCGGCGAGAAGGCGCCCGAGACGCCGTACGATCCGCGCCAGGAGCGCATCGAGCAGCGCCGCAGGACCGCCGCGCAGAACCGGCAGTCCCAGCAGGCGTCGCAGCAGCCGAGGGCCGAACAGGAAAAGGCCGAGCAGGAAGAGGGGCAGGGCACGTGAGCAAGCCCGTCAAGGCGGCAGTTCTGAGTGCCGGTTCATGGGGTACGGCCTTCGGCATCGTCCTCGCCGACGCCGGGTGCGAGGTCACCCTGTGGGCCCGTCGCGCCGAGGTCGCCGAGGCCATCAACTCGACCCGCACGAACCCCGACTACTTCCCCGGCGTCGAGCTCCCGCAAGGCATGCGGGCGACCACGGACCCCGCCGAGGCCATGGCCGGCGCAGACTTCACGGTGCTGTCCGTCCCCTCCCAGACGCTGCGCGCCAACCTCGCCGAGTGGACCCCGATGCTGGCGCCGGGCACGGTTCTCGTGTCGCTGATGAAGGGCGTCGAACTCGGCACCACCATGCGGATGAGCGAGGTCATCGAAGACGTGGCCAAGGTCGGCCACGACCGCATCGCCGTCGTCACCGGACCCAACCTCGCCCGCGAGATCGCCGCGCGGATGCCGGCCGCCGCGGTGGTCGCATGCACCGACGAGGCCGTCGCCCAGCGCCTCCAGGCCGCCAGCCACACACCGTACTTCCGCCCCTACACCAATACGGACGTGGTGGGTTGCGAACTGGGCGGTGCCGTGAAGAACGTCATCGGCCTCGCCGTCGGCATCGCGGACGGCATGGGCCTCGGCGACAACGCCAAGGGCTCGCTCATCACACGCGGCCTCGCCGAGACCACGCGACTCGGCGTCGCGCTGGGCGCCGACCCGTTGACCTTCTCCGGACTCGCGGGCCTGGGCGACCTGGTGGCGACCTGCTCCTCGCCGCTGTCCCGCAACCACACCTTCGGCACCAACCTCGGCAAGGGCATGACCCTCCAGGAGACCATCGCGGTCACCAAGCAGACCGCCGAGGGCGTCAAGTCCTGTGAGTCCGTGCTGGATCTGGCCCGCCGGCACGGCGTCGACATGCCGATCACGGAGACGGTCGTCGGCATCGTGCACGAGGGCAAGCCGCCGGTGGTCGCGCTCAAGGAGCTGATGTCGCGCAGCGCAAAGCCCGAGCGACGCTGAGCGACGCCGAGGGGAACGCCACCCTCCGGACGCTGACTCGGACCCTACGGGCGGGTACGCTCATCGCGATATGAGCACCGAGAACCTCCCCCAGAGCCCAGACCAGCAGCCTCGCAAGCCGCGCGTGGCCGTCGTGTTCGGCGGTCGCAGCTCCGAGCACGGGATCTCCATGGTCACCGCCGGCGCCGTACTGCGCGCGATCGACCGGGCGAAGTACGACGTCCTGCCGATCGGCATCACGCGGGAAGGCCGCTGGGTGCTCACCGCGGACGAACCGGAACGGATGGCGATCACCGATCGCCGTACGCCCGAGGTCGAGGACCTCACCGACGCCGGCGAGGGCGGCGTGGTGCTCCCCGTCGACCCGGCGAACCGCGAAGTCGTCTACACCGAGCCCGGATCGGTACCCAAGGCGCTGGGCGAGATCGACGTCGTCTTCCCGGTGCTGCACGGCCCCTACGGCGAGGACGGCACCCTGCAGGGCCTGCTGGAGCTCTCCGGGGTGCCGTACGTGGGTTCCGGCGTGCTCGCCTCGGCCGTCGGCCAGGACAAGGAGTACATGAAGCGGGTGTTCACCTCGTTCGGGCTCAAGGTGGGCCCGTACGTGGTGATCCGGCCGCGGGAGTGGGAGCAGGACGAGTCCGCCGCCCGCAAGAAGATCATCGACCTCGCCGGCGACCACGGCTGGCCGCTCTTCGTGAAGCCCGCGCGCGCGGGTTCGTCGATCGGCATCACCAAGGTCGAGGATCTGTCCGGCCTGGACGAGGCGATCGCCGAGGCGCAGCGGCACGACCCGAAGATCCTTGTCGAGGCGGCGCTGCGCGGCCGTGAGATCGAGTGCGGGGTGCTGGAGTTCGAGGACGGGCCGCGCGCCTCCGCGCCGGCCGAGATCCCGCCGCCGGACGCCCACGCGTACTACGACTTCGAGGCCAAGTACATCGACTCGACGCCCGGGATCGTGCCCGCGCCTCTGACGGCGCAGGAGACGGCCGAGGTCCAGCGCCTGGCGGTGGACGCCTTCGAGGCGGCCTCGTGCGAGGGCCTGGTGCGCGCGGACTTCTTCCTCACCGAGGACGGGGAGTTCGTGATCAACGAGATCAACACGATGCCCGGTTTCACGCCGATCTCGATGTACCCGCAGATGTGGCAGGCGAGCGGGATCAGCTACCCGGACCTCGTGGACAAGCTGATCCAGGCGGCGTTGCGGCGGTCCACCGGGCTCAGGTAGGAGGCGCAAGTTCCAGGTTGGCGGTCCCCTTGGGGATCGCCTTCTTGATGGCCGGCGCCATGTCGGTGAGCATTCCCGCGTTGTCCAGGCCCTTCGGCACCGTCACCTCGACGTACACCTTGCGATTGGCCGTGGTGAAGCGGGTCGAACCGTCGTCCTGCTTCTCCATCAGCCACTCGGCGCCGTTCACCGCACCGCCGATCGCCTTCGGGTCGTCGCCGGTCGCCACCTTCGGGTCGACCATCTTGGGCGGCCGTGGTACACCGCAGCGCAGTATGATCGCCGGGTCGTCCCCCCAGCCCGCAGTCAGCGCGGACGAGGGCGAGGGATCCTCACGGCTCTCACCGTCCACCTTGGCCGGCAGTACCTTGTCCAGGTCCTGGCACAGCTTCGTGGCCTTCGCGTCGGGGCTGGGAACCGCCACGGACGCGCTGTCGTCTGCTGATGAACAGCCCGCGGCGGTGATCAGCAGGACGAGCGCGGGCAGCCCGAGGACAGAAATGTGCCGGTGACGGAAAGAGTTCACCGCCCAAGGTTAGACGGGGGCTACAGATGTACGACCGGGCAGGTCAGGGTGCGGGTGATGCCGTCCACCTGCTGGACCTTCGCGACCACCATGCGACCCAGGTCGTCGACTGTGTCGGCCTGGGCGCGCACGATGACGTCGTAGGGTCCCGTCACGTCCTCGGCCTGGATGACTCCAGGGATCTTGCTGATCGTCTCGGCGACGGTCGACGCCTTGCCGACCTCCGTCTGGATCAGGATGTACGCCTGTACCACGGAACCTCCAGGGCGGCCACGAGGATCATGTGGGGAAAAGGAACGCCACGGTATCGCGTCGCCGCTCGCCGCGGGGAGACCTGCGAGGGCCGGGGCTTGCGCGCCGGGGTACCGGCACGACAGAAGTTGACGTACACCTCGACCGTAGCGAGGACAGTAGTGCCGCGCGACCGGGTACGGACAGGGACAGAAGGGGCGTAAGGGTAATGAAGGGCACTGTTGGTGAGCTCGGCGAGTTCGGGCTCATCAGGGAGCTCACCTCCCGTCTCACCACCACCCCGGCGGTCCGGGTCGGCCCCGGCGACGACGCCGCGGTGGTGGCCGCGCCCGACCGCAGGGTGGTCGCCAGCACCGACATCCTGCTGGAGGGGCGGCACTTCCGCCGTGACTGGTCCACGGCCTACGACGTGGGCCGCAAGGCCGCCGCGCAGAACCTCGCGGACATCGCCGCCATGGGCGCCGTACCGACCGCGCTGCTGCTCGGCCTCGTCGTGCCGGCCGAACTCCCGGTGACCTGGCCGAGCGAACTGATGGACGGTCTGCGCGACGAGTGCCAGGTCGCGGGCGCCTCGGTGGTCGGCGGGGACGTCGTACGGGGCGACACCATCATGGTGTCGATCACCGCGCTCGGCGATCTGCGCAACCAGGAGCCCGTGACGCGGGCCGGCGCCCAGCCCGGCGACCTCGTCGCGGTGACCGGCTGGCTGGGCTGGTCCGCCGCCGGATACGCCGTGCTCTCCCGCGGTTTCCGCTCGCCGCGTGCCTTCGTGGAGGCGCACCGGCGCCCCGAGCCGCCGTATCACGCGGGTCCGGCCGCCGCCGGGCTCGGCGCGACCGCGATGTGCGACGTCAGCGACGGGCTGATCGCGGACCTCGGGCACATCGCCGAGGCCAGCAAGGTCCGCATCGACATCCGCTCGGGCGCGATCGACATCCCGACCCAGATGAACGACATCGGGCAGGCCGTCGGCGTCGACCCCATGCAGTGGGTGCTGACCGGGGGAGAGGACCACGCGATCGTGGCTACCTTCCCGCCGGACGTGAAGCTGCCGGCCCGCTGGAAGGTCATCGGCGAGGTCCTCAACCCCTCGGCGCTGCCGCAGGTGACGGTGGACGGGGCGCCGTGGACCAGCAAGGGCGGCTGGGACCACTTCGGCGGGGACATCGAGTCATGATCCCGGGCGTCCTCACGGTGGCGGGCTCCGACTCCGGCGGCGGCGCGGGCATCCAGGCCGACCTGAAGACGATGCTCGCGCTCGGCGTGCACGGCATGAGCGTGATCACCGCGGTCACCGCCCAGAACTCCCTCGGTGTGCAGGGGGCCTGGGAGCTTCCGGTGGAGGCGGTGCGGGCGCAGTACCGCAGCGTCGTCGACGACATCGGCGTACAGGCGATCAAGACGGGGATGCTCGCGTCGGCCGAACTCGTCGAGGCGGTGGCCGAGTTGATCGGGGGGACGGACGCGCCCGCCGTGGTCGATCCGGTCGGGGTCTCCAAGCACGGCGACTCGCTGCTGGCGGCTTCCGCGCTCGACTCGGTGCGCACCAAGCTGCTGCCGGTCGCGACCGTCGCCACCCCGAACCTCGACGAGGTGGCCCAACTCACCGGCGTACACGTGGAGTCGGAGGACGACCTGCGGCGAGCCGCGGCGGCCGTGCTGGCGTACGGGCCCCGTTGGGTCGTGGTCAAGGGCGGCCATCTCGCGGGCGACGCCCTGGACCTGCTCACGGACGGCTCCGAGGAGCACTGGCTGCGCGCCCCGCGCCACGACAACCGGCACACGCACGGCACGGGCTGCACCCTCGCGTCGGCGATCGCGTCGCAGCTGGCGAAGGGGCAGTCCGTGCCGGAGGCGGTGGCGGCGGCCAAGGAGTACGTCACGGGGGCGATCGCGGCCGGGTTCGCGCTCGGCGGCGGGATCGGGCCTGTCGACCACGGCTGGGCCCTCACACGGGGTACTCCGGGAGCTTGATGCCGGTCGCCGACTTCTCGGTGAGCCGCTTGAAGAAGGCCGCCAGCGGGCGGGAGGCGAGCAGCCGGTACATCCGGTCCCGGCTGCGGATCCGCCGCTCGGTGGCCGGGGCGAAGAACGGTCCCGCGTTGCCCGACGTCTTCTGACAGCCCTTGGCGAAGTCCCGGATCCGGCTCTCGTACGCGGCGAACGCCATACGGTGATCCCCGCCCGCCAGGGCGAGTTCACCGGCCAGGACGTACGCGCCGACGATCGCCACACCGGTGCCCATGCCGCCCATCGTGGCGCCGTACCCGGCGTCCCCGAGCAGCGCCACGCGCCCCTTGGTGAGCCGGTCGACGTGGATCTGGGCGATCGCGTCGAAGTACAGGTCGTCGGCCGCCTCCAGCGCCTTGAGGACGTTCGGCCCCTCCCAGCCCATCCCCGCGAACCGCTCGGCGAGGATCCGCTTCTGCGCGGCGGTGTCCCGGCGGTCGTAGGACAGCCGCTCGGACCGGAAGACCAGCAGCGCGCCCGCGCGGTCGGGGTCGCCGTCGTAGTTGCCGAGGGCGATCGCGCGGCCAGGCTCGCTGTAGAGGCGGCCCGTGCGGTCCAGGCCCAGGTCGTTGGGGACCTCGAAGCCCGCGACGTAGTGGTCGAAGAAGCGCAGGTAGCGGGACTCGTCGCCGAAGACGAGACCTCGGGTGTGCGAGTGGAGGCCGTCCGCGCCGATCACCAGGTCGAAGCGGCGGGACGGGCTGTTGTCGAAGGTGACGTCGACACCGTGGGGCGTGTCGGTGAGCGTGGCGATCGAGTCGCCGAAGACGTACTCGACGCGGTCCTTGGTGCGCTCGTACATGATCCGCGCGAGCTCCCCCCGGAAGATCTCCACATCGCCGCTCATCATCTCCGAAGGCAGGTCCACGCGCGCGTGCCCGTCCGCGTCCACGACGCTCTGGCGGCCCATATGGGTCTGGTGGGCGTGGATCTCGTCCCAGATGCCCATCGAGGTGAGGACCGTGCGGTGGACGTGCCCCCGGAAGTCGACCGCGAAGCCGCCACCGCGCAGCGCGGGCGCCTTCTCGACGACGGTGACGCGTGCGCCGTAGCGGGCCAGGTTCAGGGCGAGGGCGGGACCGGCGACGCTGGCGCCGGAGATGAGGACGGTGAGGTGGCCGAGGTCGTGCGTCTTGTTCGTCATGCACGGCAGCTTCCGCGCGGCCGCTGACCGTCCTCCTACCGTTCGCTGACCGCCGCTGACCGTAGCGCGCGGCCCTGCTCGAAGGCCTTCTCGTATGCCTCGCGGGACAACTTCTCGCGTACCTCCTTCCGCGTCCGTACGGCATCGGGGTCGCCATCGGTCGACGCGCCCCGCAGGCCCTCCGCGGCGCCCAGGAGTTCGGCCGCCCGCTCGGGGTGCGGGGCGACGGAGGCCAGGGCCTCGGCGACGGCCGCCAGGGCGAGGGTGTCGGGGACGTCCAAGGCGTGCGTGCGGGCTTGGGCGAACCAGTCGCGGGCTTGGTCGAGATCGCCCTCGGCGGCCGCCGTGCGGCCCAGCCCGATCAGGATCAGGACGGTCTCGCCGACGCTGAACCAGTTCGCCGCGCAGGCCTGGAGAGCGCTTTCGTAGTGCACGCGCGCGTGGGCGGTGTCCCCGGTCTCGCAGAGCCGGGCCGCGTCGCCCAGGCCGCGCCGGGCGGCCGCCACCTTGTCCGGGGCACCCGCCGCGCGGGCCAGGTCGGCGGCTCGCGTGAAGAGCGCCACCGCGTCCTCGCTGTCGCCGCGGTACAGCAGCACGGTGGCGCGGGAGCGCAGCAGGTCGGAGGTCTCCTCGGGTGCGTCCAGTTCCTGGACGTACTCCAGGCCTTCGTCGAACAGCTCCAGGGCGCGGTCGTAGTCGCCGCGCCGGCCCGCGAAGCCACCCAGCGGATCCAGGCAGTTGGCCATGCCCCAGCGGTCACCGGTCGCACGGAATCCGGCCAGTGAGCGCGCGAAGGCCGCCTCGGAGGCCACCGGGTCGCCCGTGAACTGCGCCTGGTAGGCGAGTCCCAGATCCAGCAGCGCGCGGCCCCACGGTGCGTCGCCGACCTGGACGGCGAGCAGGTCGTCGTCCACCGCGTACAGCGGGCCGGCGGCCAGCGACCACAGGACCATGGTGAAAGGCAGCCGCAGCGGCTCGTCCAGGGCGCGCATGAGCGCGGCCACACGCGCGATGCGGTCGGGTTCGCCCGGATCGTCGCCGCGGCCGGTGACCGTGTTCATCAGACACAGCGCGTACTCCTCCGCCAGCCCCGGCGGCGGTGCCTCGCCGACCGCCGCCAGCAGGGCGCGAGCCAAGGGCACCTGCTCGCCGTACGGGGCGCGCAGCCGCCAGAACCAGGACAGGGTCGCCATCAGCCGCAGGGCGCCCTCGGGGGCCGTGGCGACGAGATGGCGCAGAGCCGCGTCCAGGTTGTCCCGCTCGGTGTCCAGACGGGCCAGCCAGGGGAGTTGGCCGCCACCGCGCAGACACGGCTCCGCGCGCTCGGCCAGCGCCCGGAAGTACGCCGCGTGGGCGTCCCGCAGCCGGTGCTCGTCCGCCAGCCGCTCGGCGGCGTACGCGCGGATGGTCTCCAGCATCCGGTAGCGGCCCTCGGACACTTCCAGGAACGACTTCTCGACCAGCGAGGCCAGCAGGTCCTCCGGATGCGGGGTCGCGCACACCGCTTCGACCGCCTCCAGGGTGGCCCCGCCCACGAAGACCGTCAGCCGGGTCGCGAGCTCCCGCTCCTCCTCGTCCAGGAGGTCCCAGCTCCACTCCACGACGGCGCGCAGGGTCCGATGCCGGGGAGCCTTGGAACGGTCGCCGCGGGAGAGAAGGCGGAACCGGTCGCCCAAGCGGTCCGCCAACTCGTCCGGGGTGAGGGTGCGCAGCCGGGCCGCCGCCAGCTCGATGGCGAGAGGCAGCCCGTCGAGGGCCGCGCAGATGTCGGCCACACGCGCGTGGCCCTCGAATCCGGGACGCACGGCCCGCGCGCGATCGAGGAAGAGCCTGCCCGCGGGCTCCGGCGGCAGCGGCGGTACGGGGATCAGGACCTCACCGGTGATGCCGAGCGACTCACGGCTCGTGGCGAGCACGCGCACCCCGGGACACGCGCCGAGCAGCAGCGCGGACAGCCGGGCCACGTCCGTCACCAGGTGCTCGCAGTTGTCGAGGACGAGAACGAGCTCGCGGTCCTCCAGCGCGGCCAGCAGTCGCTCGGTGCCGTCCGTCGCGGGGGTGCGCAAGCCGTCGCGCACTCCGAGGGCGGTCAGTACGGCGTACGGGATCTGCGCCCCGTCGGTGAGGGGTGCCAGCTCGGCGTAACAGACGTCGCTGTGCCCGCTCGCCGCCTCGATCGCCAGCCGGGTCTTGCCCGCGCCGCCGGGGCCGGTGAGCGTGACGAGACGGGAGCCCGCTCCCCCGCTCAGCAGCTCAGAGATCCGTACGAGCTCTGTCTCCCGGCCCACGAAGCGGGTGAGCTGGACGGGGACGCGTCGGCGGTCGTCCCGCTGTCCCCGGAGCAGCTCCAGGTGCAGCGCGGACAACTCGGCGGAGGGGTCCGCACCCAGCTCCTCCGCGAGCGCCCGCCGGGCCTCCTCGTACACCGTCAGCGCCTCGGCGGGCCGCCCGACCGCGTGCAGGGCGCGCATCAGCTGGCCGTACAGCCGCTCGCTCAGGGGGTGCGCGGAGAGCAGCGCCCGAAGCTCCGGTATGAGTTCCGGACCGCCGCCGAGCGCCAGATCCGCCTCGATGCGGTCCTGTACGGCGGCCAGCCTGAGCTCGTCGAGCCGGGTGCGCTCGGCGTGCGCGTCCGGGAGGTCGGGCAGGGCGGGGCCACGCCACAGGGCGAGCGCGCCCAGAAGCCCGGCCGCGGCCCGCCGGTGGTCTTTGGCGGCGAGGGCGGCACGTCCGTCGGCGGCCAGCTGCTCGAACCGGTGGGCGTCCACCGTGTCGGGAGCTGTGGCGATGCGGTAGCCGGTCGGGGTCGCCTCGATCTCCGTGTGCGGGGCGAGGCGCCTGCGCAGGCGGGAGATCTGCGACTGGAGGGCGTTGGCGGCACCGGCGGGCGGCCGGCTGCCGTAGAGGCCGTCCAACAGGCGCTCCATGGAGACCGCCCGGCCCGCGTCGAGGAGCAGGAGGGTGAGCAGGGCGCGAGGCCGGGGGCCGCCGGGGTCGACGGGGGTGCCGTCGTCGGTGCGTATCTCCAGTGGGCCCAGGATGCCGAAGCGCATGCTCGGGATTCTGGCAGTTCAGCGCGATGCCAGGGACAGCAAAAAACTTCAGGGACAGCAAAAAGCCGGCCCACCGTCAGGTGGACCGGCTCAGTGCAACGAACCAGCAGTGGCCGCGCGCTTAGCTGTGCGTCAGCGCGAGACCTTGCCGGCCTTGATGCACGAGGTGCAAGCGTTCACGCGCTTCGGCGTCCCGCCGACCACGGTACGGACGCGCTGGATGTTCGGGTTCCAGCGACGGGACGTACGGCGGTGCGAGTGCGAGATGTTGTTGCCGAAGCCCGGCCCCTTGCCGCAGACGTCGCAGTTGGCAGCCACGGGTCACTCCAAAGACTTCAGATGCACTTACGGTTAATCCCGGCAGGCCGGGATCGAGATCTAGGATCTGAGTGGCGTTGCCAGGGGAACGGCCCGATCAGATCGGGCAACCGGAGCAGCATACAACGACTGCGCCAGTGCAACGAAACTACCATGGCTGCTCAGGGCCCCGCTCCCGGCCCTCTTCCGCCGCACACCGGCCCTGGGTCTACGCTGCGAGCCACGTCCAGCAGCTCAAGGAGGCGCAGGTGGCGCACGTGCCGCAGACATTCTTCGATGCTCTCGCGGTGCGCACCTGGTGCGGCCTCGCGTTGGAGTCGCTGGGTCGCGCGCGTGAGGAGATCGACGCGATCAACGTCTATCCGGTGGCCGACGGTGACACCGGGACGAACCTGTATCTGACCGTGGAGTCGTCCGTGGCCGCGGTCGAGGCGGTGTTCGCCGGGCACGAGGTGGATTCCGCGCGGACCGGGAGCCCCTCGCTGGCCGACGCCGTGCGCGCGATGGCACACGGGGCTCTGATCGGGGCCCGGGGGAACTCCGGGACGATCCTGGCGCAGCTGCTGCGTGGCATGGCGCAGGTGCTCGCCGCCGACGGGGAGGCGGCTCACACCGGCGGAGGGGGCCTGCGGCTCGCCCTGCGGCGCGCCGCCGACTCCGCGCGCGAGGCCGTGGCCCATCCCGTCGAGGGCACGGTGCTCTCGGTCGCCTCGGCCGCCGCCGACGCGGCCGACGGAGCGGAGGGCGACTGCGGGACGGTCGCGCGGGCTGCCTACGAGGGGGCGCGTGCCGCCCTCGCCGCGACGCCCGGCCAGCTGGCCGTCCTGGAGCGCGCCGGGGTCGTCGACGCGGGTGGGCGAGGGCTGGTGGCGGTGCTTGCGGCGCTGGTGGAGACGTTCACCGGGGAGGCGCCGCGGGCGGTCGGGTCCTTGGCCAAGGGTTCCGGTTCGGGTTCCGGGACGTACGCGCGCGGGGGGCGCGGTGGGGCCGGGGATGAGCAGGGGCTCGCAGGGGACGGCGGGGGCGGCGAGGGCGGTGGATCGCACGCACGTGTGGAGACTGCGGAGACGACGGCGGGCGACACCGCACGCACGCGCGTGGAGCGCGGCACCGGGATGCCGCCCATGGACCTGGAGCCGGGTGCCTTTCCCGGGCCGGACCTGGAGTGGGGTGCCTTTCCCGGGAGCGACGAACACCTCGCGTCCCACGTGCCGGGGCAAGCGGCAACCGCGGCGCACGCGCGCGGGGGCTCCGCCGTCCCGGGCGACCTCGACGACTGCGCCGACGGTCCGGCCGGACACGGCGGAGGTGGCCCCGCCTTCGAGGTGATCTACCTCCTGGAGGCCGATGACGCGGCCGTTGCCCGGCTGCGGGCCCGGCTCGACGCCCTCGGGGACTCCCTCGTCGTGGTCGGCGGCGACGGGCTGTGGAACGTCCATGTGCACGTCGACGACGCGGGCGCCGCCGTGGAGGCGGGCGTCGAGGCCGGGCGGCCGTACCGGATCCGGATCACCCACTTCGGGCTCGGCGACGTCCACACCACCGGCGGCGAGCGGCCACTGCGGGAGCGGGTTCAGCGCGCCGTGGTGGCCGTCGTGCCGGGTGAGGGCCTGGCCGGGCTGTACACCGAGGCCGGCGCGACCGCCGTGCTCGCGCGGCCCGGGGAGCCGCCCGCCAGCGGGGAACTCGTCGACGCCGTACGGCGGGCCCACGCGCGTGAGGTCGTGCTGCTGCCCAACGACCCCGAGCTGCGCCACACCGCGGCCGCCGCGGCCGAGCAGGCCCGCGCGGAGGGCATCCGCGTGGCGCTGATCCCGACCCGCTCCGCGGTCCAGGGCATCGCGGCGCTCGCCGTGCACGAGCCGGAACGCCGCTTCGACGAGGACGTCGTGTCGATGACCTCGGCGGCCGGCGCGACCCGGTACGGCGAGGTCGCCGTCGCGGAGCGCCAGTCCTGGACCATGGCCGGCATCTGCCAGGCCGGCGACATCCTCGGCCTGATCGACGGCGACGTGGCCGTGATCGGCTCAGATGTCACGGCCACCGCGGAGACCGTCCTCGACCGCATGATCGCGGCCGGCGGCGAACTCGTCACGATCGTCCTCGGCGACGAGGCACCGGAGGCGATCGCCGAGCACCTCGAAGCACGCGTGCGTGAGTCGTATCTCGCCGTCGACACGGTGGTGTACCGGGGCGGGCGGCAAGGGGCGCTGCTGCTCATCGGCGTGGAGTGAGCCGCGCGGCCGGGTCCTACTCCGTGTCCTGCTCCTCCACCACCTGAAGCATCTGCCGGGCCTCGGACCGTCGCTCCTGCGCCGCCTCGTCGCCCTCGTCACAGCCCTCGTACGCCGCCAGCACCGCACGCGCGCGTGCCGCCGCCCGGTCCGGGCGGCTCAGGTCGGCCTCCAGCCAGCCCGCGGCGAGTTCGGCGCCGGTGCGGCTGTGCAGGGCGTCGTCGCCGAGGGAGGCGAACACCGCGGCGGCCCGCGTCACCTGGGACAGGGCCTCCTCCAGCGCGGCCCGGATCGACTCGTCCTCGGCGTCCTCCGTGGCGGAACGGGCGAGCAGGTCGCTGAACTGCCGGTGGGTGTGGCCGAGCTCTGCGGTGAGCCGCTGCCGCGCCTCCTCGTCGTCCGCGGCGTCCAGCGCCGCCACGCACTCGTCGACCGCGCTCGCCATCAACTCGGACGCCGTGCCGTCCCTCCCCGCCACGCCCTCGCCCGCCACGTCCTCCGCGCGCAGCGCCAGCCACGCGCGGGCGCGCAGGGAGCGGACGAGGCCGTGGACGTTGCCGAGGGAGCGCCACAGCGTGCCCGCGCGCGTGTACGCCCGGTCCGCCTCGGCGTGCAGGCCCGCGTGGCTCAGGGACTCGGCGGCGAGGTGGGCGAGCGTGGCGTGGTCGTGCTGCTCGGGCCAGTGCCGGGCGATCTCGGCGGCCTGCAACCGGCGTTCGGCCGCCGCGCGGTGTTCGCCGAGCTCGCTCAGACAGTCGCCGAGCCACCACTGCGTCTGGACGACCGCCCCGTCGCCGTGCGTCTCGGCGGTCAGGTCGGGCAGCGCCGACTCCAGCACCTCGGCCGCCTCGGCGAACCGTCCCTGCCGCAGCAGGAACCCGCCGAGCTGCTGCCGCCCCCAGGCGCCCAGCGTGCGGCTCTCGCCCGCCTCGTCGGCCCAGTGCGCCGCCTGAAGGGCGTGTTCGGCGGCCTCCTCGGACAGCCCACGGCCGCCGAGCAACTCGGCCAGCTGGAGGTTCAGCTGGGCCCGCCCGGTCGCCTCCAGGTGCGGCCCGCCGTGTTCCAGGGCCGCCCGCAGCGCCCGCTCGGCCTCCGCCGTGTCGCCGAGATGGTGCGCGAGTCCGGCCAGCCGGGCCTCGTACTCCACCGCGAACCACGGCAGCCCCGCCTCGACGAACGCCTCCGAGGCCCGCGCGAACAGCTCCGCGGCCCCCGCCACGTCCCCGGTGAGCGCCGCCAGCTCCGCGAGCATCGCCTGCGCCTCCGCGGCCCGCGAGATGAGCCGTACGTCGTCCCCGGCCCGCCCGTCTACGAGCGCGAGCACCTCCCGCGCGGCGGTCTCGGCGTCGGCCAGGACGGCGCCCTGCACCGCGTCCTCCGCCTCGTGCACCCGCCGCATCAGGATCCGCGCCCGGCTCATCAGCACGGCTGCCGTCTGACGGACCTCCGTGCCGTCCTCGGCGTACAGCGCGAGAATCCGGTCGTACAGGTCGGCGATCGTCGTGAGGGCCTCGGACACCTCGCCCGTGAGTGCGCGTACGTACGCTCCACGCGCGCGTGCCGCCAGGGCCTCCCCGGGGTCGCCCGCCTCCGCGTACAGCCCGGCGGCCTCCTCGAACAGGGCGATGCCCTCGGGGCCCAGGTCCACCGCCCGGTGATCGGCGATCTCCGCGCGGTCGAGGGCGTCCAGCTCGACGCCCTCGGCGGCCCGCGAGACGGCCGCCCAGGCCTCGATGGCGTTCGGCTGCAGGGTGTCCGACAGGCGTCGTGCCTCGGCGAGCAGCGTGGCCAGGTCGAGCCGCGTGTCCGGATCCTCCGGCGCGCTTGCCGCAGTCGGCACGGGCAACGCCACCGCCGTCGGCCGAGCCGGCGTACGCACGCCCAGCGGCAGGCGCTCCACCAGTGGCCGCTGCTCCATACGCGCGCGTGCCCGCTCGCTGATGTGCCCCGTGCCGTTGCGCTGGTCGAAACGCGCGGCCAGGTCGAGGGCCTCCGCGCGCGCGTGGACGGCGAGTTCCCGGGCGCTCCAGGTACGGCCCGCCGGACCGGGCACCTGCTGATCCCCGAGCCCGAGCCCGGTCAGGCGGTCCATGAGCAGGGCCACCACCGTCATGAACTCCAGCTTGCTGCGCGGATGCCCGTCGTCCGTGAAGTACGCGGGCCGCTCGGCGAGCAGCTCCAGGCCGCGCGCCTCGTTGCCGGTGAGCACGCAGAACTCCACGTGGTCCGCGTAGG
Source organism: Streptomyces cyaneus (assembly GCF_004028635.1). Classification (GTDB taxonomy): domain Bacteria; phylum Actinomycetota; class Actinomycetes; order Streptomycetales; family Streptomycetaceae; genus Streptomyces; species Streptomyces cyaneus. The sequence continues at coordinate 115,580 of NZ_RQJW01000011.1, forward strand.
CCCCGCGCATGCTCTCCATGGCCCGTACGAGCCTGAAGCCCCGCAGATGGTTGGCGCGGGCCTCGTCGACGCGGCCCAGGCGCAGCAGTGGCGCCAGGGAGGACGCGAGGACCGTGTGCGGCTCGTGGGCGCACGTGAACTCGCCCTCCAGGACCGGCCCCCACAGCTGCAGCCCCTCCGCGTCCCGGCCCCGCTCCGCCTGCCACCACCCCTGCCCGTGCAGCTCGCACGCGTGGCAGTCGGCCATGCTGTCCCGGTCGGCGGCCAGCCAGGCGCCGTACGCCCGCTCGGCCCGCGCCACGTCCCCGACATGCGCGGCCACGCTGAACTCGGCGCTGCGCACCGCCCGTTCGGAGTGCCCGGCGAGCCGGTAGCGGTGCTCCATCTCGCCGAGCCACTTCTCGATCGAGGCCAGCGGGATGTGCGGCTGGTCGAGCATGCCGGACGACATCCACTTGAAGACCCAGTGCAGCGAATGCGTCTCGTACTCGTCGAAGTCCTCGGGCCGCTCGTCCCACATGCGCAGCAGACGCGCGAACGGGACGAACATCTTGTCCTTCTCGGAGCTGTAGTTGTAGACCTTCAGCTGGTGCCCGAGCGCCTCGATCACGGCGAGCGGGACGTTCAGCTTCTCGGCCTCGGCGAGCAGCTGCTCCGCGCGCGCGTTGCGGGCGGGACCCTCCGGCTCCTCGGCGTTCTCCGCCATCGCCCGGCGCAGCGAGTCGAAGTCGGTGATCTCACTCATCAGCGGCCTCCGTCGCCGTTCGTGGCCCATTCCAGCAGCCCGATGAAGGCCCGGTTCAGCAGCGCCGAGTCCGCGGGCCTGAGTGGTCGCTGCGCCATCAGCAGCGCCTGCCCGTACAGGGACTCGGTGGCGGTGCCGATCAGCTCCGGGTCGCCCAGGGAACTGATCCGCCGGATCAGCGGGTTGAGGTGGTTGAGCACCAGACGCGCGCGTGGCGCGCTGCCGCGCAGCGAGCCGAGGATGCCCGCCCACAGGTCGTCGGCCTGCTCCTCCGCCTCCGCACGTGCCTGCTCGTGCCGGGCCGCCCGGTCGTCGAGGTGCAGCGCGGGCACGGACAGCGGATGGAAGGCGCGCAGGACGACATCACAGCCCAGCGGGTCGAGCTTCGCCCGCGCGGCCGCCAGAAAGCCGGCCAGGGCCAGCTCCTCGGCCGGGTCGACCGCGTCCAGATGGGCGGTCACGGTGTCCGCGTCCAGCTCTGCGACGACCGTCCCCGGCCGCACCGACGGCAGCGCCTCGACCAGCTCGCTGTCGTACGTGTAACCGCCGTTGATCACCCCGACGCCCTGCGCGGACGCGATCGGCGCGACCTGCCGGTACTCCTCCACGGTCCGCGTGAAGTGCACCACCGGGTGCCGCTGGGCGAACTCCTCCAGGGACAACCGTCCGTCGGTCGTCTCGAAGGGCAGCCACGGCAGCATCGTGCGCAGCATCTCCTTGTCGTGCCGCGCGAGGGACTTCACGCCCAGATGGTGCACGGACAGGAATGCCTCCAGCCGTTCCGGATCACCGGCCGCCAGCCCCGTCAGCCAGGACCGAATCCTTTCGCCGAGCGCCTCCCGTACGCCCGCCAGCGTCTCGTCCTCGTACAGCGACTCACGCGAGGCCGTCGGCCTGAGGCTGTCGGTGTCCAGGACACAGCGCACGAAGAACGCCCAGTCGGGCAGCAGCTGTTCGGCGCGCTCGGTCAGCAGCATGCCCTTGAGGTGGACGCGATGCCCCGCCCGCTGGGCCGGGCTGACCGCCGAGGGAAGGACGTAGGCCACGCCACGAATCCCCGCGAGCGGCACGTCCAGCTCGATCGAGTCCAGCGGCGTGAAGCCGAACAGGTCGTGACAGTGCCGCGCCAGAGCCACCCTCCGGTTGGCGGGTGAGGCGTACGACCGGTCCCAGGGCGCGGGCAGATCGGTGACCGCCTCGTGGCCGACCCGGACGTCGTACGGCAGCAGCGACCCGAAGTCCCGCGCCAGCGCGAGAACCCGGTCCTCCGCCAGCCACTCGGCGGCCCCGGCCCGCGCCACCAGGTGCACGGTGGTGCCCGGTTCGGCGCGGGCGTCGTCCGGCAGCGTCCGCACGGTGTACGAACCGTCGTCCGTGGCCGTCCACTCCACGGGCGGCGCGTCCGGCGTACGGGCGCTGCGGCTGACCACCCGGATCCGCTCGGCGACCACGAAACAGGCCAGCAGACCGATGCCGAACTGCCCCAGGAAGTCGGACCGGGCCTCCTGCAGCCCCTCGGCACGCTTGGAGCTGCGCCCGATGGTCGCGAGGAGGTTGTGCACGTCCGCCTCGGTGAGCCCGACCCCGGAGTCCTCGACCCGCAGGGCGCCCGACTCGACGTACAGCCGCACCTTGGCCGGCGCGCCCGGCTCCTCGGCGCGTCTGGCGGTGATGGCGTCGACGGCGTTCTGCAGCAGCTCGCGCAGATAGACCTTGGGACTGGAGTAGAGGTGATGGGAGAGCAGGTCCACCAGACCACGCAGGTCGACCTGGAAGGTGTGAGGTGACTGGGGCGGCTGAGGTGCCTGGGATGACTGTGAGGTCTGGGAGTCCATCGTCGCTGCGCCGGTGGGGGGACTTCGCGACGGCGCGGGGTCGGGCGGCCCCGGTGAGGCGGTGACCGCGAAAGGATGGCCGGAGCGCGCCATCCTAGAGCCGAAACGAACCGTCTGACCAGGGGTTTCCGGGACGTTTACCGGGACGGTCGCCGCGACCTCTACGGCATTGTCAGTGCCGTGGTGTGGAATGGATCTCGTGCCCGCACTGGAAGAACCACTGAAGAAAGTGCTCGGCCCTCCCACCGCGAAGGTGATGGCCGAGCACCTCGGCCTGCACACCGTCGGCGATCTGCTGCACCACTACCCGCGCAGATACGAGGAGCGCGGCCAGCTCACCCACCTCGCCGACCTCCCCATGGACGAGCACGTCACGGTGGTCGCCATGGTCGCCGACGCCCGCCTGCACACCTTCGCCTCCTCCAAAGCCCCCCGGGGCAAGGGCCAGCGCCTCGAAGTCACGATCACGGACGGCAGCGGCCGCCTCCAACTGGTCTTCTTCGGCAACGGCGTTCACAAGCCCCACAAGGAGCTCCTGCCGGGCACACGCGCGATGTTCGCGGGCAAGGTCTCCGTCTTCAACCGCCGCCTCCAACTGGCGCACCCGGCGTACGAGTTGCTGCGCGGTGCCGACGACGAGGCAGCCGAAACCGTGGAGACCTGGGCGGGCGCCTTGATCCCCATCTACCCCGCCACCGCCAAACTGGAGTCCTGGAAGATCGGCAAGGCGATCCAGACGGTCCTCCCCAGCGCCCAAGAAGCGATCGACCCCCTCCCCGACACCCTCCGCGAGGGCCGGGGCCTGGTCCCTCTCCCCGAGGCCCTCCTCAAGATCCACCGCCCGCACACCAAGGCGGACATCGAGGACGCCCGCTCCCGCCTCAAGTGGGACGAGGCCTTCGTCCTCCAGGTCGCCCTCGCCCGCCGCCGCCACGCCGACGCCCAACTCCCGGCGGTCGCCCGCAAACCCAAGCCGGACGGCCTCCTGGCGGCCTTCGACGACCGCCTCCCCTTCACCCTCACCGAAGGCCAGCAGAAGGTCTCCAGGGAGATCTTCGACGACCTGGCCACCGAGCACCCGATGCACCGGTTGCTCCAAGGGGAGGTGGGGTCGGGGAAGGCCCAGCCGCTCGATTCCCTCGTGCTCGCACCCACTGGCTTCCGCCGTATGGGCGACTTGAGGGTGGGGGACGAAGTTGTCGTGCCGGACGGGGAGATCGCGCTGATCGACGGCCTCTTCCCCCAGGGAGAGCGCGATGTCTGGCGAATGGTCCTTTCCGACGGAAGTTCCGTCGAGTGCGACGACGAGCATCTCTGGATCGTCGGCACGAGTTGTGGATGGCACCGTGGCCAGTCCCCCAAAGTCATGACGACTCGGGAGATCCGCCTGGACACGTTCAAGGCAAACGGATCTTCGAAGTGGTACCTCCCGGTGGCCACCCCGGTTGACCTCGGGGACGACTGCGGGCTCCCTCTCGATCCGTACCTGTTCGGCCTCCTTCTGGGCGGCGGCTCATTCCGGCACAACTTGCGTCTGTCCACGATCGACGCCGAGATCCGCGACGCGGTGGCGGCGGCCGTGGCCCCCGAGTGCCAACTCGTCCCGGTGAAGGGATCCCGCTGCGACTACACGATCCAGCTGACCCGCCGTACGGGCGGCTCTCGCAATCCAGTGATCCAGGCCATGCGGGAGCTGAGCCTCTGGGGCGTGACGTCGCATGGCAAATTCGTTCCCGAAGCGTTCAAGAACACGTCTGTCAAGAACCGCCTGGCTGTGCTCCAAGGGCTTATGGACACCGACGGCACCGTCCACACGGGCGGATTCAGCGCCTCGTTCTGTTCGGCCTCGCGGACTCTCGCGGAGGACGTCGCCTGGCTGGCGCGCTCACTGGGAGGCCGGGCACGAATCTTGCCGAAGCGAGCGGCGTTCAACGTGTCCGTATCCCTGCCTGACGCGTACGCCCCGTTCAGGCTGACACGCAAGGCGGAACAGCTGGGCCCCCGCCCGAAATACAACACGCTGCGACGCGGGATTCGGGCGGTCGAGTATGTGGGGCGGAAGCCGGTCCAGTGCATCAGCGTCGCACACCCGAGCCATGCCTACGTCACCGACAACTTCACTGTCACGCACAACACCATGGTGGCCCTGCGCGCCATGCTTGCCGTCGTCGACGCCAGCGGTCAGGCCGCCATGCTCGCGCCCACCGAAGTGCTCGCCCAGCAGCATCACCGGTCGATCGTCGAGATGATGGGCGAGCTGGCCGAGGGCGGGATGCTGGGCGGGGCCGAGCAGGCCACGAAGGTCGTGCTGCTGACGGGCTCCATGGGAGCCGCCGCCCGCCGCCAGGCGTTGCTCGACCTCGTCACCGGAGAGGCCGGGATCGTGATCGGCACGCACGCGCTGATCGAGGACAAGGTGCAGTTCCACGACCTCGGCCTGGTCGTGGTCGACGAGCAGCACCGCTTCGGCGTCGAGCAGCGCGACGCCCTGCGCGGCAAGGGCAAGCAGCCGCCCCATCTGCTCGTCATGACGGCGACGCCCATCCCGCGCACGGTCGCCATGACCGTCTTCGGTGACCTGGAGACCTCGGTCCTGGACCAGCTCCCGGCCGGACGCTCCCCGATCGCCAGCCACGTGGTCCCGGCGGCCGACAAGCCCCACTTCCTGGCCCGCGCCTGGGAGCGGGTGCGGGAGGAGGTGGAGAACGGCCATCAGGCGTACGTCGTCTGCCCCCGCATCGGGGACGAGGAGGACGACCCGAAGAAGACCGGCAAGAAGAAGTCCCCCGAGGACGAGGCCGAGAAGCGCCCGCCGCTCGCCGTCCTCGACGTCGCCGACCAGCTCGCCACTGGGCCGCTCCAAGGCCTCAAGGTCGAGGTCCTGCACGGCCGTATGCACCCCGACGACAAGGACGCCGTCATGCGCCGCTTCGCCGCCGGCGAGACGGACGTCCTGGTCGCCACGACGGTCATCGAGGTCGGCGTCAACGTCCCGAACGCCACCGCCATGGTGATCATGGACGCCGACCGCTTCGGCGTCTCCCAGCTCCACCAGCTGCGCGGCCGAGTGGGCCGTGGCTCCGCCCCCGGCCTGTGCCTCCTGGTCACCGAAATGCCGGAGGCCAGCGCGGCCCGCCAGCGCCTCAACGCGGTCGCCGCCACCCTCGACGGCTTCGAACTCTCCCGCATCGACCTGGAACAGCGCCGCGAGGGCGACGTCCTCGGCCAGGCCCAGTCGGGCGCCCGCACCAGCCTGCGGATGCTGGCGGTCATCGAGGACGAGGAGATCATCGCGGAGGCGAGGGAGGAGGCGGCGGCGGTGGTTGCGGCCGATCCGGAGCTGACGGGCCTTCCTGGCCTGCGCACGGCCCTGGACGCCCTCGTGGACGAGGAGAGAGAGCAGTACCTGGAAAAGGGGTGAGGAATGCCAGCCCAGGGGCGCGGGGAACTGCGCGACCAGCCACACTGATACCTGAAGCCGCCCACAACCAAGGACCGAAGATGACCCGCGTGATCGCCGGCGCAGCCGGCGGACGTCGTCTGGCCGTGCCGCCAGGCACCGGCACCCGCCCCACCTCAGACCGCGCACGCGAAGGTCTCCTCTCCACCTGGCAGTCCCTCCTCGGCGGCCCCTTGGACGGCGAGCGGGTCCTCGACCTGTACGCAGGTTCAGGCGCAGTCGGCCTGGAGGCACTCTCCCGCGGCGCCGCCCACACCCTCCTCGTCGAGGCCGACGCCCGAGCCGCCCGCGTCGTCCGCGAGAACGTGAAGAATCTCGGCCTCCCCGGCGCCGAGGTGAGGTCGGGCAAAGCCGAACAGATCATCCAGACCCCGGCGCCGACCGAGCCGTACGACATCGTCTTCCTCGACCCCCCGTACGCCGTCACGGACGACGATCTTCGCGAGATTCTCCTCACACTCCGCTCAGGGGGCTGGCTCGCGCCGGAGGCTCTCGTCACCGTGGAGCGCAGCACCAGAGGCGGAGAATTCCGGTGGCCGGGCGGCTTCGAAGCGCTCCGGGCCCGTCGCTACGGCGAGGGAACGTTTTGGTACGGTCGCGCCGCCTCTACGTGCGAAGACGCACGATGACCGGACCGGAGAGCGAGGGATCACTAGTGCGCCGCGCCGTCTGTCCCGGGTCGTTCGACCCGATCACCAACGGACATCTCGACATCATTTCCCGCGCCTCCAGGCTGTACGACGAGGTCTACGTCGCAGTCATGATCAACAAGGCCAAGAAGGGCCTGTTCGAGGTCGACGAACGGCTCGACCTGATCCGCCAGGTCACGGCCGAGTACGAGAACGTGCGGATCGAGGCCTTCCACGGCCTCCTCGTCGACTTCTGCAAGCAGCGAGACATCCCCGCCATCGTCAAGGGCCTGCGCGCGGTCAGCGACTTCGACTACGAGCTGCAGATGGCCCAGATGAACAACGGCCTGTCCGGCGTCGAGACGCTGTTCGTGCCGACCAACCCGACCTACAGCTTCCTGTCCTCCTCGCTCGTCAAGGAAGTCGCCACCTGGGGCGGGGACGTCTCCCACCTGGTGCCGCCCGTGGTCCTCGAAGCCCTGAACAAGCGCCTCCGCAGGGACTGATGGGGCTACAGTCGTCCCGTCCGTCTCCATCACAGCTGTAGAGAGTGGCGAGCACACGGTGGACGTACAGAAGAAGCTCGACGAGATCGTCGCGGCCGTCTCGGGTGCCCGGTCGATGCCCATGTCGGCCTCGTGCGTGGTCAACCGAGCCGAACTGCTCTCGATGCTCGAGCAGGTCCGCGAGGCCCTGCCCGGCTCCCTCGCCCAGGCCCAGGAGCTGATCGGCGACCGCGAGCAGATGGTCGAGCAGGCCCGTCAGGAGGCCGAGCGGATCATCCACTCCGCGCACGCCGAGCGCGGCTCCCTGATCTCCGACACCGAGGTCGCCCGCCGCTCCCAGGCCGAGGCCGACCGCATCCTCGCCGAGGCCCGCAAGGAGGCCGAGGACATCCGTGCGGAGGCCGACGACTACGTCGACTCCAAGCTCGCCAACTTCGAGGTCGTCCTCACCAAGACCCTCGGCTCCGTCGGCCGCGGCCGCGAGAAACTCCTCGGCACCGGCCCCGGCACCGACGAGCAGGGCTACGAGGACGAGGACGCCCCCGAGCGCAGCCACGACCCCGAGACCCTGCGCCGCACCGCCGACGAGTACGTCGACGTCAAGCTCGGCGCCTTCGAGGCGGTCCTGGCCAAGACCCTGGAGGCCGTCGGCCGAGGCCGCCAGAAGCTGCACGGCCGTATCGCCACCGACGACCTCGGCGCCCTCGCCGACGACCTCAGCACCGTCCAGCACTCCAGCGACGCCGACTACCTCGCCGACCTCGCCGCCCTCGCGGAGCAGGACGCCCCGGCGGCCCCCGCCGAGCAGCCCGCACAGCAACAGCAGCAGTACGACCAGCAGCCGGCCGTGCAGCCGGCGTACGGCTACCAGCAGCAGAACGCGGATCCGTACGGCGGCTACCAGCAGGGCTACGGCGGCCAGCAGGATCCGTACGGCTACCAGCAGGCCGACCCCTACGCCTATCAGGGCTACGCCCCCCAGCAGGCCGCCTACGACCCGAACCAGCCCCAGCACCAGGCCGCCCAGCAGACCTCGCAGGGCACCCAGGGCTACGCCCTCGACGAGACCAGCCTCTTCGACACCAGCATGATCAGTGCGGAGCAGTTGCGGGCCTACGAGCAGGGGCGCGGCCAGTAAGGGGCCACCCGATTGGGCCGTGAGCGAAAGGTCCAGTATCCTGGCTCTTCGGTCGCGCGTACGTCCGCGATCAACGCTGCCCGGGAACACCGCAGGGCAGCAACCCTCTGAGCTCAGCAGATCGAAAGCAGGAATGGCGTGACAGCCCGCCTCGACCACCGCAACCCCCTCGTGTTCGACACGCACGAGCTGGGCCGGCGGCCTGGTGCGCTGCAGCGCCTGACCCGCACGGTCGACGCTCCCAAGGACTTCGGTATCCAAGGGGTCGTCGGAGTGCCGGAAGGCGCTCCGGTGGAGCTCGAGCTCCGGCTCGAGTCGGTCATGGAAGGTGTGCTTGTCACAGGCACCGGCCGTGCACAGGCCGAGGGGGAGTGCGTAAGGTGTCTGGAGCCGCTTCAGCTCGACGTCGAAGCGGACTTCCAGGAGATGTTCTCGTACCCTGACGCCGACGACCGGGGCCGCGTGCACCATGCGGAACCCGGCGACGACGCCGAGGACGACGAGGACAGGCTCTTTCTCGAGGACGGCATGTTCGACCTCGAATCCGTGCTGCGCGATGCGGTGGTGCTTGCACTGCCGATGCAGCCGGTGTGCCAGGAAGACTGCCCGGGACTGTGCGCCGAGTGCGGCGCACGCCTCGCGGACGACCCGGACCACCACCATGACGCCGTCGACATCCGTTGGGCGGCACTGCAGGGACTCGCCGGTTCACTCGGAGACGGCGAGAAGGACGAGAAGAGCGGCGCCGAACCTGGCGTCGACGAGAAGCAGGAGAAGTAGCCGTGGCTGTTCCGAAGCGGAAGATGTCGCGCAGCAACACGCGCCACCGCCGGTCGCAGTGGAAGGCTGCGGTCACCCCCCTGGTTGCGTGCGAGCGCTGCCACGAGCCCAAGCAGCAGCACATTGCGTGCCCGTCTTGCGGCACCTACAACAAGCGCCAGGTCCTCGAGGTCTGAGCGGCTGGTGAGAGGCACTGTGTCCACGCCTAAGAAGAACGCAGCGGACAACACGGCCTCGTCCCACACGCTGTTGGAAGGGCGGCTCGGGTACAAGCTCGAGTCCGCCCTTCTGGTGCGTGCGCTGACCCACCGCTCGTACGCATACGAGAACGGCGGTCTGCCCACCAACGAGCGCCTGGAGTTCCTCGGGGACTCCGTCCTCGGCCTCGTGGTTACGGACACGCTGTACCGCACCCACCCCGACCTGCCCGAAGGCCAGCTGGCCAAGCTGCGGGCCGCGGTGGTCAACTCGCGTGCGCTGGCGGAGGTCGGTCGTGGCCTCGAACTCGGCTCCTTCATCCGGCTCGGCCGCGGTGAAGAGGGCACGGGCGGCCGGGACAAGGCGTCCATCCTCGCCGACACCCTGGAAGCGGTGATCGGTGCGGTCTATCTCGACCAGGGCCTGGACTCGGCGGCGGAGCTGGTGCACCGCCTGTTCGACCCCCTGATCGAGAAGTCCTCGAACCTCGGAGCCGGCCTGGACTGGAAGACGTCCCTCCAGGAGCTCACCGCGACCGAGGGGCTCGGTGTCCCCGAGTACCTGGTCACGGAGACCGGTCCCGACCACGAGAAGACCTTCACTGCTGCCGCCCGCGTCGGAGGCGTCTCGTACGGCACCGGCACCGGCCGCAGCAAGAAGGAGGCGGAGCAGCAGGCCGCGGAATCCGCGTGGCGGTCCATCAAGGCCGCGGCGGACGAGCGCGCCAAGCAGGCGAAGGCGGCAGCCGATGCCGCCGAGCCGGACGCCGACGCGTCGTCGGCCTCCGCCTGACCGAACAGCGCGATCCGAGCGCCCGTGCCCGCCCTGGGCCGGGCGCTCGGCTCATATCCTCAGTCGTAGAAACACGGTCGTAGGAACACGGGGGAGTACGGGGGAGTCATGCCCGAGTTGCCCGAGGTCGAGGTGGTCCGGCGCGGTCTGGAGCGGTGGGTCGCCCATCGCACCGTCGCCGACGCCGAGGTGCTGCACCCGCGTGCCGTACGCCGGCACATCGCCGGCGCGGACGACTTCGCGCACCGCCTCAAGGGCCACCGCATCGGGGTCCCCAGCCGCCGCGGCAAGTACCTGTGGCTGCCATTGGAGGACACCGGCCAGTCGATCCTGGCGCACCTCGGCATGAGCGGTCAGTTGCTGGTCCAGCCGCACACCGCGCCCGACGAGAAGCACCTCAGGATCCGCGTGCGGTTCGCGGACACCCTCGGCACTGAACTGCGCTTCGTCGACCAACGCACCTTCGGCGGCCTGTCGTTGCACGACAACACCCCCGACGGCCTGCCCGACGTGATCGCGCACATCGCCCGCGACCCCCTCGACGCGCTCTTCGACGACGAGGCCTTCCACCAGGCCCTGCGCCGCAAGCGCACCACGATCAAACGGGCCCTGCTCGACCAGTCGTTGATCAGCGGAGTCGGCAACATCTACGCGGACGAGGCCCTTTGGCGCGCCCGCCTCCACTACGACCGCCTGACCGCGACCTTCACCCGCCCGCGCAGCCTCGAACTCCTGGGCCACGTAAGGGACGTGATGAACGCCGCCCTCGCGGTGGGCGGCACGAGCTTCGACAGCCTGTACGTCAACGTCAACGGCGAGTCGGGCTACTTCGACCGGTCGCTGGACGCGTACGGCCGTGAAGGGCTGCCGTGCAAGCGGTGCGGTACGCCGATGCGCAGGCGGCCCTGGATGAACCGGTCCAGCTACTTCTGCCCGAAGTGTCAGCGGGCGCCGCGCGTCTCGTCGTAACGCTGACGCGCTTCGAGTACGTCGTCCATCTGCCCCTCCACGAAGTGGATGAGCGTCAGCAGCCGCTCCGCGACCCCGCGCCCCAGCGGCGTCAGCTCGTAGTCGACGCGTGGCGGATTGGTCGGCTGGGCCTCGCGGTGCACCAGGCCGTCGCGCTCCAGGGCGTGCAGCGTCTGGGACAGCATCTTCTCGCTGACGCCGTCGACGCGGCGGCGCAGCTCGTTGAAGCGCAGCGAGCCGTCGTACAGGGCGCCGAGCGTGAGTCCGCCCCAGCGGCCCGTGACGTGCTCCAGGGTGCCGCGCGAGGGACAGGCCTTGGCGAACACGTCGAACGGGAGGTTCTGCGCCTCCGTGCGCTCCTGCGTGGTGTCCATGCCTCAAGCGTACTCGCATATAGCGCTAACCAGCAGATTGCACTAACCAGAAGCTAGCGCTTGCCACCTGGGTGGCGCCGTAATGAACGCGCACGACGCGCCGTCCCCGCAGTAGCCTGCCCACCGAGCCGGCCGCTGGGGGACGGCGCCTTGGGGGTAGGTGTGTGGGACGGCCCGTTCTACCGGGTGCGCAGGGACGGGTACGAGATCTGCTTCGTCCCGAGCGCGGGGGAGGACCTCGATGCGGTCTGCGACATCGACATGTGGGTCACGTTCGCCGACGGACAGCGGTGGTCGGGGAGCGTCTGCACCCTCGACGAGGCGCGCCGCCTGATGGACCGCTGGCAGGACACCGGCGAGAACCTCGGCGGGCGCTACTTCTACGGCTGGGACAACCTGATCGTCCGAGACCCGGGCATCCCGGCAATGGTCCACGTCATCGACCACCTCGTCGCGACCGGCGACTACAGGTCGGCCCTGCGCCCGCTGGGGCTCGCCGAGGACTGACCGTCAGTACCCGAAGTCCTGCGTCCACCAGGGCCCGCCGGAGCCGAAGTGCACACCGACCCCCAGCGTCTTGAAGTCGCAGTTCAGGATGTTGGCCTTGTGGCCCGGGCTGTTCATCCAGGCGTCCATCACGGCGGCGGCGTCGGCCTGGCCGCGGGCTATGTTCTCGCCGCCGAGGTCGGTTATGCCCGCCTTCGCGGCCCGGTCCCACGGAGAGGCCCCGCTGGGGTCGGTGTGGTCGAAGAAGCCGCGCTGGGCCATGTCCTCGCTGAAGTCCTGGGCCAGATCGGCCAGCGAGCTGTTGGCGGCGACCGCGCTGCAGCCCACCTGTGCGCGCTCGTCGTTGACGAGCCTCAGCACCTCGGCCGCGGCGGCGGCTTCGGCGGACACCGTCACGGGGGCGCTGGTCTTCTCCTTCTCCGGCTCCTTCTCGGGCGCCTTCGTGGCCGTACGTGAAGGCGTCTCCTTCGCCTCCGGCTTCTTGCTGGGCGTGGCCGAGGGCTTCTTCGACGGGGTCTTCGTCGGCGCGGCAGACGAGGTCGACGGGGCCGGCGAGGCGGGCCGCTGGGCGTCGCGGCTCGTCGAGCCGCCGTTGTCGTGGCTGTCGGCGCTGCCGGACGTGCCGCCCTGTTCGCTCGCGGAGTTGGTCGGGGTGTCGGCGGCCTGCACCTTGTCCGCGCCGCCCGAGCCGCCGAGCTGGTAGTTGTCGATGCCGGGCACCACGCCCGTGGCGACCGCGACCGTGCCCAGCGCGACCGCCGCGGAGACACCGAGCAGCCCGGTCTTGACCGGAGCGCCGGCCTTCTTCTTGCGGCGGCGGTGCGAGCCGCCCCCGGGCCGCCGGGAGTCGCCGGCGGGCGTGAAGCCCTCACTGCGGAAGACCGCAGTGGGTTCGGTGTCGTCGCTCGGGAAGGTCGTGGTGCCGGTGATCCGGTCGTAGTCGTCGTCCGAGGCGAACAGGTAGGCGTCGCTCTTCGCGTAGGCCTCGGCGTACGCCTCCGGGTTCAGATAGGGCGCGATGCCCATCGTCGCGGGGCGGTCGCTCGTGTACGAGTCCCGCGGGTTGTGGCCCTCCGTATAGGAGCCGTCCGTATGTGTGACCCCCGTGGCGCGGCCCGTGGCGGCGCGGCCGGCGGCGGAGCGTCGGTGGCGTCCCATGTTCTGGCCTTCCTCGTCCGTGCGGTCTCAACGTCCTCACAGAACTCACTCGATCGTGTGAGTTTCATATGGGATTCATTGGGTGGGGACGGTACCGCATGGCGCCAGAGGAGGAAGTGCCCCGAGAGACATTGGCCCGTTAGGTTGCACTCATGAGCGAGGATGTACGGCTGGTCGCCTGGGTGCGTGGACGCGTCCAAGGTGTGGGTTTTCGCTGGTTCACGCGGGCCAAGGCGCTCGAGATCGGCGGCCTGAGTGGTTTTGCTCTCAATTTGGACGACGGACGGGTCCAGGTCGTCGCGGAGGGCTCGCGGAAGGGCTGTGAGGGACTTCTGGACTGGCTCCAGGGTGACGACACGCCCGGGCGCGTGGACGGTGTCACCGAGATCTGGGACACACCTCGCGGGGGTTACGACGGCTTCGCCATCCGCTGAGCCGAATCTGTAAAGCGGCCCTGGTGCAAGCGGAAAGACGTGCCACCGGCAACTGCCCCAAGCAGAAAGGAGCAGGTGGTTGCCAAGAACCGCTTGCAGTGGCAGGCTCCGCACGTAAGGATGATCGCCACGCCCCGAGGGGCCCGCAGGAGTCGCCGCGCAGCCGCCATTCGGCCGTGTGCCCCCGGGTTTGCCCACCAATACGGGGCGTGATCGTGTTGACCGTCAAACTTTTTGGTGAGACGCTGAAAGCCCCGCGCACCTTCGCTGTTTGGCGTGGCTGAACGGCAGCACAACTCCAAGCCTGGCCAAGCAACCGCGGGTGCGAATCCCTCACGACCCACACCGCATCGGTCGGTCACTCAGTGTGGAGGACCATCCATCATGGCAAAGGCGCTTCTCGGTTACGTCGGCGGCTCCGACCCTCGACTCCTCGCCGAGATGCGACGGCTCCAGCAGCGCGTACAGGACCTGGAATCCGAACTCGGACGAATCCAGGCGGAGAACGACGCTCTGCAGGCTGCCGCTTCTCACGACAGGATCATGGAGAGCATCGACGCACACCAGGCGGAGCCTGCGCTCACCTGATCACTGCATCGCTCCACAACAGCACAAGCAGTGGTTGGGCGGCCCGTATCCAACCGCTAGGTAGTTGTCAGACGACTGGCTCGCCGGTCGTCAGAAGTTGCAAGGGACGCTTCGGCGTCCCTTCTTTCTTGCCCCCGGCTTAATGCCCCGCGCATCCTTTCACCCTCTTTAACGTCTGGTGTGCCCTGCACGTTCATCGGTGAAACCGTGGGTTCATGGAGTGACATCCGGGCGGAAGGTAGAGTCCAGCGGCGTGCACCTCAAGGCCCTGACCCTCCGTGGGTTCAAGTCGTTCGCCTCGGCGACCACGCTCCGGTTCGAGCCGGGCATCACGTGTGTCGTCGGTCCGAACGGCTCGGGCAAGTCCAATGTCGTGGACGCGCTCAGCTGGGTCATGGGCGAGCAGGGTGCCAAGTCGCTGCGCGGCGGCAAGATGGAGGACGTCATCTTCGCCGGCACGACCGGCCGTCCGCCACTTGGCCGTGCCGAGGTTTCGCTGACCATCGACAACTCCGATGGCGCACTGCCCATCGAATACGCCGAGGTCACCATCACGCGGATCATGTTCCGCAATGGCGGCAGCGAGTACCAGATCAACGGCGACACCTGCCGCCTCCTCGACATCCAGGAGCTGCTCTCCGACTCCGGCATCGGCCGCGAGATGCACGTGATCGTCGGCCAGGGCCAGCTCGACTCCGTCCTGCACGCCGACCCCATGGGCCGCCGCGCCTTCATCGAGGAGGCCGCCGGCGTCCTCAAGCATCGCAAGCGCAAGGAGAAGGCCCTCAGGAAACTGGACGCGATGCAGGCCAACCTCGCGCGCGTGCAGGACTTGACGGACGAGCTGCGCCGGCAGCTGAAGCCGCTGGGCCGCCAGGCGGCGGTGGCGAGAAGGGCCGCCGTCATCCAGGCGGATCTGCGCGACGCCCGCCTTCGCCTCCTCGCCGACGATCTCGTACGGCTCCGGGAGGCGCTCCAGGCCGAGGTCGCCGACGAGGCCGCGCTGAAGGAGCGCAAGGAAGCCGCCGAGCAGCAGTTGAAGAAGGCGCTCCAGCGCGAGGCGCTCCTGGAGGACGAGGTACGACAGCTCACGCCACGCCTCCAGCGCGCCCAGCAGACCTGGTACGAGCTGTCCCAGCTCGCCGAGCGGGTGCGCGGCACGATCTCGCTGGCCGACGCGCGCGTGAAGAGCGCGACGTCCGCGCCGCCGGAGGAGCGGCGAGGCCGTGACCCCGAGGACATGGAGCGCGAGGCCGCCCGCATCCGCGAGCAGGAGGCCGAGCTCGAAGCAGCCCTGGAGGCGGCCGAGCGGGCCCTGGAGGACACGGTCGCCCACCGTGCCGAATTGGAACGCGAGCTCGCGCAGGAGGAACGGCGCCTGAAGGACGTCGCGCGTGCCATCGCGGATCGCCGCGAGGGCCTGGCCCGACTGAACGGGCAGGTCAACGCGGCCCGTTCGCGCGCGGCCTCCGCCCAGGCCGAGATCGACCGCCTGGCCGCCGCCCGGGACGAGGCCCAGGAGCGGGCCTTCGCCGCGCAGGAGGAGTACGAGGCCCTGAAGGCCGAGGTCGACGGCCTCGACGCCGGCGACGCGGAACTGGGCGAGCAGCACGAGGAGGCGAAGCAGCAGCTCGCGGAGGCGGAGGCCGCTCTGACGGCGGCCCGCGAGGCGGCCACGGCGGTGGAACGGGGGCGCGCCGCGACCGAGGCCCGCCGCGACGCACTGGCGCTCGGCCTGCGCCGCAAGGACGGCACCGGGATACTGCTTGGTGCCCGCGACCGACTGACCGGTCTCCTCGGCCCGGCGGCGGAAATGCTGACGGTGACACCCGGCTACGAGGTGGCCCTGGCGGCTGCCTTCGGCGCGGCGGCGGACGCGATCGCGGTGACGTCGCCGTCCGCCGCGGCGGAGGCGATCCGTTTGCTGCGCAAGCAGGACGGCGGTCGAGCGGCGCTGCTGCTGGCGGGGGAGCCGGAAGTGCTGACAGAGGCAGGTACGGCAGCGCCCCAAAGGGGCGCGGGGAACTGCGCGACCAGCCACGATGAACCCGCAGACGCCCGACCACATGACGCGGCACTTCCTGTCGCGGCACAACCCGCGGAGCGTCTCGCGGCAGATTTCGTCCGCGGCCCTTCCGAGCTCATGCCCGCCGTACGCCGCCTACTCCACGGCATCATCGTCGTCCCCACCCTCGAAGACGCCGAGGAGCTCGTCTACGCCCACCCCCACCTCACCGCCGTAACCGCCGAAGGCGACCTCCTCGGCGCCCACTTCGCGCACGGCGGCTCCGCCGGCGCCCCCAGCCTCCTCGAAGTACAGGCCTCCGTGGACGAGGCCGCCGCCGAGCTGGAAGAGCTGGCCGTCCGCTGCGAAGAACTCACCGAGGCCCAGCACGCGGCGGCCGAGCGCCGCAAGGCATCCGCCGCGCTCGTCGAAGAGCTGGGGGAGCGGCGTCGGGCGGCCGACCGGGAGAAGTCGGCCGTGGCCCAGCAGCTCGGCCGGCTCGCAGGCCAGGCAAGGGGCGCGGCGGGCGAAGCGGAGCGCTCCGTCGCCGCCGCCGCGCGGGCACAGGACGCACTCGACAAGGCCCTCCAGGAGGTGGAGGAGCTGGCCGAGCGGCTCGCCGTGGCCGAGGAGATGCCGGTCGAGGAAGAGCCCGACACGTCGGTACGGGACCGTCTCGCCGCCGATGGCGCCAACGCCCGGCAGACCGAGATGGAGGCCCGGCTCCAGGTCCGTACGCATGAGGAGCGGGTCAAGGGACTCGCCGGGCGTGCCGACTCCCTCGACCGCGCCGCCCGAGCGGAGCGAGACGCACGCGCGCGTGCCGAGCAGCGGCGGGCGCGGCTGCGCCACGAGGCGGCCGTCGCGGAAGCCGTCGCCTCAGGCGCGCGCCAACTCCTCGCGCACGTCGAGGTCTCCCTCGCCCGCGCCGACGCGGAGCGCACCGCCGCCGAGGCCGCCAAGGCACGGCGTGAGCAGGAGCTGGCCGCCGCCCGAAACGAAGGCCGCGATCTCAAGGCCGAACTCGACAAGCTGACGGACTCCGTCCACCGTGGCGAAGTCCTCGGCGCCGAGAAGCGGATGCGGATCGAGCAGCTGGAGACCAAGGCGCTGGAGGAGCTGGGCGTGGAGCCCGCCGGGCTCGTCTCCGAGTACGGCCCGCACCAGCTCGTACCGCCCTCCCTGGCCGCCGAGGGCGAGCAGCTCCCCGAGGACCCCGAGCACCCCCGCAACCAGCCCAAGCCCTTCGTCCGGTCCGAGCAGGAGAAGCGGCTCAAGGCCGCCGAGCGCGCCTACCAGCAGCTCGGCAAGGTCAACCCCCTCGCCCTGGAGGAGTTCGCCGCGCTGGAGGAACGGCACAAGTTCCTCAGCGAGCAGCTGGAGGACCTGAAGAAGACCCGTGCCGACCTGCTCCAGGTCGTCAAGGAGGTCGACGAGCGCGTCGAGCAGGTCTTCACCGAGGCGTACCGGGACACGGCCCGGGAGTTCGAGGGCGTCTTCAGCCGGCTGTTCCCCGGCGGCGAGGGACGGCTGATCCTGACCGATCCCGACAACATGCTCACCACGGGTGTCGACGTCGAGGCACGTCCCCCCGGCAAGAAGGTCAAGCGGCTGTCGCTGCTCTCGGGTGGTGAGCGCTCACTAACCGCCGTTGCCCTGCTGGTGTCGATCTTCAAGGCCCGGCCGAGCCCGTTCTACGTCATGGACGAGGTCGAGGCCGCCCTCGACGACACCAACCTGCAGCGGCTGATCCGCATCATGCAGGAGCTGCAGGAAGCCTCGCAGCTGATCGTGATCACCCACCAGAAGCGCACGATGGAGGTCGCCGACGCTTTGTACGGCGTCTCCATGCAGGGCGATGGTGTGTCAAAGGTCATCAGCCAGCGGCTTCGCTGAGGTCGGCTTCGGGGTAGGAGCCCGCCGGCAGCACCCGGGGCCATACCCAGCCACTTTCACCATCACTTCAAGAAGTGAACACACGTCAGCTAGTCGCGTCTCGAAACTCATAGCCATCCGCCTATTGACTTCGAAACTTGAAGGCATAGTCTCTGCAACGTTGCTTTTACCTTCAGGTATCACTACTTGGAGCGGCTGACCCCCACCCGGCAGCGTTGCCGGTGGCCCGAGGAGTACACGTGACCAGCACAGCGCAGGCACCTACGTCAGGAGCCAGGACGGCTCACCCCGAACATCTCGGGCACGTCGTCTTCATCACCGCGGCGGCCGCCATGGGCGGCTTCCTCTTCGGCTACGACAGCTCCGTCATCAACGGAGCCAACGGTGGCATCCAGGCCCGGTTCGACCTCAGCTCGGGCGTCACCGGTACCGTCGCCGCCAGCGCCCTGCTCGGCAGCGCCCTCGGTGCCGCGATCGCCGGCCGCATAGCCGACCGCATCGGCCGGATCCGCGTCATGCAGATCGCGGCGGTGCTGTTCGCTGTGAGCGCCGTCGGCTCCGGGCTCCCGTTCGCCGCGTGGGACCTCGCCGCCTGGCGTGTCCTCGGCGGCATCGCCATCGGCATGGCCTCGGTCATCGGCCCGGCCTACATCGCCGAGGTCGCCCCGCCGGCCTACCGCGGCAGGCTCGCCTCGTTCCAGCAGGCCGCCATCGTCATCGGCATCGCCGTCTCCCAGCTCGTCAACTGGGCCATCCTCAACATGGCCGACGGTGAGGAGCGCGGCACGGTCGCGGGCCTGGAGGCCTGGCAGTGGATGCTCGGCGTGATGCTCGTACCCGCCGTGATCTACGGCCTGCTGTCCTTCGCCATCCCCGAGTCCCCGCGCTACCTGATCAGCGTCGGCCGCGTCGAGGACGCGAAGAAGGTGCTCGCCGACGTCGAGGGCGGCGTGGACCTGGACGGCCGGGTCGCCGAGATCGACCAGGCCATGCGCAGCGACCACAAGTCCACGTTCCGGGACCTGCTGGGCGGCCGCTTCGGCCTGCTGCCGATCGTGTGGATCGGTATCGGCCTGTCCGTCTTCCAGCAGCTGGTCGGCATCAACGTCATCTTCTACTACTCGAACCTGCTGTGGCAGTCCGTGGGCGTCGACCCGTCGAGCTCGTTCTTCTACTCGTTCGAGACCTCGATCATCAACATCGTCGGCACCGTGATCGCGATGATCTTCGTCGACCGCATCGGCCGTAAGCCGCTCGCCCTCATCGGCTCCGTCGGCATGGGCCTCTCGCTCGCGGCGGCCGCCTGGGCCTTCTCCTTCCAGAACGGCAACGACCCGCTGCCGACCGCGCAGGGCTACGTGGCTCTCATCGCCGCCAACGCCTTCGTCCTCTTCTTCGCCCTGTCCTGGGGCGTGGTCGTCTGGGTCATGCTCGGCGAGGTCTTCCCGAACAAGATCCGCGCCGCAGCCCTGGGCGTGGCCGCCTCGGCCCAGTGGATCGCCAACTGGGTGATCACGATCACCTTCCCGGACCTGTCGGACTGGAACCTGTCGCTCACCTACGTCATGTACGCGGTGTTCGCCTTCCTCTCCATCCCGTTCATCCTCAAGTTCGTGCCCGAGACCAAGGGCAAGAAGCTGGAGGAGATGGGCTGACCGGCCCTCCGAACTCGGGGGGAAGGGCCAAGTCCCCGCTGCCCCTCTCCCCGTAACCCCGCCGCCGCCCCGGCTCGGCCACTGCCCGAGCCGGGGCGGCGGTTTCGTACATCACCGAATTCCGTACGTCACCAGATGAGGACGCCGCCGCCGATCTCCACGGCCTTGAGGGCGCTCTCCTCGATGATCCGCAAACGCAGCTCGATCCCGTCCCGGTGTTCCTCGACCGTCCGCGGGTGCTCAGTGCCATGAGCGATCGCGTCCAAGTGGGCACGCAGCAGTGCGACCTCGCTCAGGAACTCCGGCACCTGCTCGGCCTCCACCTCCAGATCCCGCTCGGCCAGCACGGGGAGGAAGCGCGCACCCAGCGAGCGCACGAACTGAGACCCCCACACGGTCCTACGCCAAGACTCGAAGCCGCCGGACTGATAGACGTCGTCCGGCACGTCGAGTATCTGCCTCTTCCCGTCCGGTTCCCGGACGAACACTTCCACCAGCAGACTCATGCGCCCAGTGGATCAGCCGCCGCCCTGCCGGGCCATCGAATATCCGCGAGGGTCAGTGGCCCAGCGCCGGAAGCACCTCCTGCGCGAACAACCGCAGGCTCCGCCACCCCTCCTCCACCGGCATCCCGCCCGACAGCGGATGCAGCACGTAGTTGTCGAACCCCAGCGCCACACACTCCTGAGGCGTCACGATCCGGTACACGCCCTCCGCGCGCAGCTCCTGCACCGTCGTGGCCCCCGACTTCACGGCGGACCGCACATCCCCGGACTGCCAGGAGGCGTACGTCCGAGCCTCGTGCAGGAAGTGCCCTCCGTACTGGGCCCACGCCCGGTCGGGATCCTCGGCGACATGCAGCAGTGGCGTCTCCGCGGCCGGCATCATCGTCCAGCCCTCGGTGCCGTACTCCACGAGCCGCTCCTTGTAATACGCCTCCAGCTCCGGCAGATGCGCGCTGGGGAAGAACGGCAGGCCGAGCCGGGCGGCCCGGCGGGCGGCGGCCTTCGAGGAGCCGCCGACCAGGAGCAGGGGGTGCGGGTCGGTACACGGGCGCGGGGTGACCCGTACCGTACGGCCCCGGTACTCGAACTCCTCGCCGGTCCACGCCTTCAGCAGCGTCTCCAGCAGCTCGTCCTGGAGCTTGCCGCGCCGCTTCCACTCCACGTCGAACAGGGCGTACTCCTCGGGCCGGTACCCGATCCCGGCGACGGTCACCAGCCGGCCGCCGCTCAGCAGATCCAGTACGGCGATCTCCTCGGCCAGCCGCAGCGGGTCGTGCAGTGGGCCGATGATCGCCGAGACGGTGACCGCGATCCGTCGCGTCGCGCCGAAGACCGCCGCCGCGAAGGCGAAAGGTGACGGCAGCCAGTTGTTGTCGGCGCCGTGGTGCTCCTCGGTCTGCACGGTGGTGATGCCGTGCTCGTCGGCGTACGCGGCCATCTGCAGGGCCGCCTGATAGCGGGCGGCGAGCGAGGCGGGGGTGGCGTCGGGCTCGACGAGGTTGAAACGTACGACCGTGACGGGCATGGGGGTCCCCCTTCACCGGGCGGGTGTGGGGGAGGACGTTAGCTGACGGTGTGTCAGACATCCAGGCCAGCGTAACCCATATTCCATGGCGGATACTGGACGCGTTATGGACATCCTCATCCTTGCTGTAGTCATCGCCGTGGTGGTGCTCGGCGCGCTCGGCGGGCTCATCGTCGGCACGCGCCGTAAGAAGCAGCTGCCCCCGCCGCCCCCCGCCGCCCCCGACATCACCGCCCCTCCGGCCGAGCCGCACGTCGGCGACGAGGCCGAAACGCCGCGCGACGAACCGCGCCGGACCATAGAGGAGGTGGACCTTCCGGGCGGCGGAGCATCGACCGCCGTCGAGGAACCGCCCGTCGTCGAAGAGCTCCCGCCGACCGAGATCGAGGTCCCGGAGCCCACCGCCGGCCGCCTGATCCGCCTGCGCGCCCGGCTCTCCCGCTCGCAGAACGCCCTCGGCAAGGGGCTGCTCACGCTCCTGTCGCGCGAGCACCTCGACGAGGACACCTGGGAGGAGATCGAGGACACGCTGCTCACCGCCGACGTCGGCGTGCTGCCCACCCAGGAACTGGTCGACGGGCTGCGCGAGCGCGTGAAGGTCCTCGGCACCCGCACCCCCGATGAGCTGCGCGGCCTGCTGCGCGAGGAGCTGCTCAAGCTGGTCGGCACCGACTTCGACCGCACGGTGAAGACGGAGCCGGAGACCAGCAAGCCCGGCATCGTGATGGTCGTCGGCGTCAACGGCACCGGTAAGACCACCACCACCGGCAAGCTCGCCCGCGTCCTCGTGGCCGACGGCCGCAGCGTGGTCCTGGGCGCCGCCGACACTTTCCGTGCCGCCGCCGCCGACCAGCTCCAGACCTGGGGCGAGCGCGTCGGCGCCTACACCGTGCGCGGGCCCGAGGGCGGCGACCCCGCCTCCGTCGCCTTCGACGCGGTGAAGGAGGGCAAGGAGATGGGGTCGGACGTCGTCCTCATCGACACCGCCGGGCGCCTGCACACCAAGACCGGCCTCATGGACGAGCTCGGCAAGGTCAAGCGGGTCGTCGAGAAGCACGCGCCGCTGGACGAGATCCTGCTCGTGCTGGACGCGACGACCGGGCAGAACGGTCTGGTCCAGGCCCGCGTCTTCGCCGAGGTCGTCGACATCACCGGCATCGTGCTCACCAAGCTCGACGGCACGGCCAAGGGCGGCATCGTCGTCGCGGTCCAGCGCGAGCTGGGCGTGCCGGTGAAGCTGGTCGGGCTGGGCGAGGGCGCCGATGACTTGGCGCCGTTCGAGCCGGAGGCGTTCGTCGATGCCCTTATCGGAGAGTGACCCACCTGGGAAATTTCCTAGGTGGCCGAAGAAGCGCCCGCTCCCCAAGGTGCAGTTGGGGGACGGGCGCTTCGCTGTGTACGACTGTGACGGCTGTGACGAACTGTGGCGACTGTGCCCTGCGCTACGGCCGTTACACCCGCGACCGATGCGCCACGTACGCCAGCGTCCCCAGCAGCAGGCGCGCGGCCGGGGGCCTCGTCGCCGAGTCCAGCTCGGGTGGCCGCAGCCACCGCACCGGCCCCAGCCCGCCCCGGTCGGACGGCGGGGCTGTGATGTGCGTACCGGGGCCGAGGCCGCGCAGGTCGAGGTGGGTCTGGTCGTCCCAGCCCATGCGGTAGAGGAGCTCGGGGAGTTCCGCGGCGGCACCGGGGGCGACGAAGAAGTGGGCGCGGCCCTCGGGGGTGGCGGTGACCGGGCCGAGGGGGAGGCCCATGCGCTCGAGCCGGGTCAGCGCGCGGCGGCCGGCGGGCTCGGCCACCTCGATCACGTCGAACGCCCGCCCGACCGGCAGCATCACCGAGGCGCCCGGCACCTCCGCCCAGGCCCTGCCGACCTCGTCGAGCGTGGCCCCTGCCGGGACCTCGGGCGCGAAGTCGAGGGGGTGTGCGCCGGGGGCGTGGCAGTCGGAGCGGCCGCACGAGCAGGCGCCTGCCGCGGCTCGCGCGCCGGGCACCACGTCCCAGCTCCACAGTCCGGTGAACTCGGCGACGGTGGTGCACTCCGAGGAGCGGCCGCGTCGTCGCGAGCCGGATCGGATCTCCCGGATGCCGCCGATCGTGAAGCCCATGCCCCCTCCAACGGGTCCAGCGCGCCGGTGGTTACGGCACGGATTCGCTACGTGACCCTGTGTGTTCCTGGATCGCCGGTTACCCGCTGGCGCCGCTCGGTCCACGCGGCGCCTGGAAGTGCTCCGGGTTGTGGGCTTGGCGACACGCGCCCCCGAGTGCTTCGCTCCGCCCACTTCCGGCCGTCCTATGTCAAGTGAATCGCGTGGAGGCCACCGTTAGTTCATTCGAAGGGGTGGCGAATGGTGGCGTTTCCGGGATCGCCATGGCTGGGCCCGTGATCGTAGGATTACCGTGAGTGCACGGCCCTTGGGGGCACATGCACTCGTGGGTATGCCGGAGGCAAGTCGGCTTTCCGTTCGAAGGGTGACAACTGCCGGACGGACGGCCGTATTTACCGGCATTCTGATAGGGCTTGGCGCACTCGGTGACAAGTGGTCCAAGGGATGGGGGCGTTCCAGTGAGCGGCAACAGCGGAAGCGGTACGAATGCCGGTAGCGCATCGCACGCCGACAAGCGCCCGAACGAGCTGCTCATGTCCTGGTTCGTGCGCAGCGGCTGGTCGAAGGGCGAACTCGCCCGCCAGGTGAACCGCCGTGCCCGCCAGTTGGGCGCCAACCACATCTCGACCGACACCTCCCGCGTACGGCGCTGGCTGGACGGCGAGAACCCCCGCGAGCCGATCCCGCGGATCCTGTCCGAGCTGTTCTCCGAGCGGTTCGGCTGCGTCGTCTCCGTCGAGGACCTCGGCCTGCGGGCCGCCCGTCAGTCACCCTCCGTGTCCGGCGTCGACCTGCCCTGGACGGGTCCGCAGACGGTGGCCCTGCTCAGCGAGTTCTCGCGCAGCGACCTGATGCTGGCGCGGCGCGGCTTCCTCGGGAGCTCGCTGGCCCTGTCCGCGGGCCCGGCCCTCATCGAACCGATGCAGCGCTGGCTGGTCCCCGCGCCCCCGGCGCCGTACCAGGAGCCCCGGCCCGTCCCGTCCTCGCGCGCGCGTGGCCGCCTGTCCAGGCCTGAGCTGGACCTGCTGGAGTCCACGACCGTAATGTTCCGGCAGTGGGACGCCCAGTGCGGCGGCGGGCTGCGCCGCAAGGCGGTCGTGGGCCAGCTGCACGAGGTGACCGACCTGCTCCAGGAGCCCCAGCCGGAGGCCACCACCAGGAAGCTGTTCAAGGTCGCCGCCGAGCTGGCGGAGCTGGCCGGCTGGATGTCGTACGACGTGGGGCTCCAGCCCACCGCCCAGAAGTACTTCGTCCTCGCCCTGCACGCCGCCAAGGAGGCGGGCGACCGGCCGCTCGGCTCGTACATCCTCTCCAGCATGAGCCGCCAGATGATCCACCTCGGCCGGCCCGACGACGCCCTGGAGCTGGTCCACCTCGCGCAGTACGGCAGCCGGGACTGCGCGAGCCCGCGCACCCAGTCCATGCTGTATGCGATGGAGGCCCGCGCGTACGCCAACATGGGCCAGCCCGGCAAGTGCAAGCGGGCGGTCCGGATGGCCGAGGACACCTTCTCCGAGGCCGACGAGTGGGACGAGCCGGACCCCGACTGGATCCGCTTCTTCTCCGAGGCCGAGCTGTACGGCGAGAACTCCCACTCCTACCGCGACCTGGCCTACGTCGCAGGCCGCAGCCCCACGTACGCCTCGCTGGCCGAGCCCCTGATGCAGCAGGCCGTGGACCTGTTCGCGAACGACGGTGAGCACCAGCGGTCGTACGCACTGAACCTCATCGGCATGGCCACGGTTCATCTGCTGCGGCGCGAGCCCGAGCAGAGCGCGGTCTATGCGGAGCAGGCCATGCAGATCGCCAAGAAGGTGCGCTCCGAGCGCGTCAACACTCGTATTCGAAAGACGGTCGACACGGCCGTACGCGACTTCGGGGATCTCGCCGAGGTCGTGGACCTCACCGACAAGCTCGCGGTGGAGCTGCCGGAGACCGCGGAGGCGGTCTGACGGCCCCGGGTGAATCCCGGAAACCCCAGAACCCCGGCCGCGGCCGGCCCTCCCGAACTGCCCGACTCGGCTCCCCCATGCCAGGTCATCGGAAGGCCGACCGCGGCCGGCTTTTCTTCCTTCAGTGAAGGTTGCGCCACGATAACGATCAGGCAGCCGAACATCTCGCAGTTCATCAACGCGTAACACGCAGGGCGTCTTCGTCACGGCGGCGAAACAACGAGGGGCTTCCAACGAAACCGCGCTGCGCCAATCTCATGGCGCATAACCGGCCCGCCCCTCAATTCCGCTCAGGCTTCGCCCGCACGGGGCCGTACCAACACGAGGAGACGCCGATGGCTCCAGCCATCATGATGGCGGCAGACAAGGTAGAGCTGTCGCCCGCCAACACAGGTTTCATGCTCATCTGTTCCGCCCTGGTGATGCTCATGACCCCGGGCCTGGCCTTCTTCTACGGAGGCATGGTCCGCGTCAAGAGCACCCTGAACATGCTGATGATGAGTTTCATCAGCCTGGGGATCGTCACCATCCTGTGGGTGCTGTACGGCTTCTCCCTCGCCTTCGGCACGGATTCCGGCAGTCTCATCGGCTGGAACTCCGACTGGGTCGGCCTCAGCAGCGTCGACAAGGGCGAGCTGTGGAGCTCGGCCGGTACGACGTACAACATTCCGCTGCTGGTCTTCTTCGTCTTCCAGCTGATGTTCGCGATCATCACTCCCGCCCTGATAAGCGGTGCGCTCGCCGACCGCGTGAAGTTCTCCGCCTGGGCGCTGTTCATCGCGCTGTGGGCCACGGTCGTGTACTTCCCCGTCGCCCACTGGGTCTGGGGTGACGGCGGCTGGGCCTTCGACATGGGCGTGATCGACTTCGCCGGTGGTACGGCGGTCCACATCAACGCCGGTGCCGCGGCGCTCGGCGTGATCCTCGTGATCGGCAAGCGTGTCGGCTTCAAGAAGGACCCGATGCGTCCGCACAGCCTCCCGCTGGTGATGCTCGGCGCCGGTCTGCTGTGGTTCGGCTGGTTCGGCTTCAACGCCGGTTCGTGGCTCGGCAACGACGACGGCGTGGGCTCGCTGATGTTCGTCAACACGCAGGTCGCCACCGCCGCCGCCATGCTGGCCTGGCTCATCTACGAGAAGATCCGCCACGGCGCGTTCACCACGCTGGGCGCCGCCTCCGGCGCGGTCGCGGGTCTGGTCGCGATCACCCCGGCCGGTGGTTCGGTCACCCCGATCGGCGCGATCGCCGTCGGCGCGATCGCCGGTGTCCTGTGCGCCATGGCCGTCGGCCTGAAGTACAAGTTCGGCTACGACGACTCGCTGGACGTCGTCGGTGTCCACCTGGTCGGCGGTGTCGTCGGCTCGATCCTGATCGGCTTCTTCGCCAGCGGCAAGGGCCAGTCCGAGGCCACGGGCGTCTTCTACGGCGACCACAGCTTCGACCAGCTGTGGAAGCAGCTCGCCGGTGTCGGCGGTGTCCTCGCCTACTCCCTGATCGCCTCCGCGCTCATCGCCTTCGTCCTGCACAAGACCATCGGTATGCGGGTCTCCGAGGACGAGGAGGTGGCCGGCATCGACCAGGCCGAGCACGCCGAGACCGCATACGACTTCAGTGGCGCCGGTGGCGGTGCTGCCAAGACCGCCGTCACGGCCCCGGTCGCCGCGGCTGCGAGCAAGAAGGTGGACGCATGAAGCTCATCACCGCCGTCGTGAAGCCGCACCGGCTCGACGAGATCAAGGAGGCCCTCCAGGCCTTCGGAGTGCACGGCCTGACGGTCACCGAGGCGAGCGGCTACGGTCGTCAGCGGGGCCACACCGAGGTCTACCGCGGTGCCGAGTACACCGTCGACCTGGTCCCTAAGATCCGCATCGAGGTGCTGGCCGAGGACGACGACGCCGAGCAGCTGATCGACGTCATCGTCAAGGCCGCCCGCACCGGCAAGATCGGTGACGGCAAGGTCTGGTCCCTGCCGGTCGAGACGGCCGTACGGGTGCGGACCGGCGAGCGCGGACCGGACGCGCTCTGAGAAGCGCGTTCTGAGAGCAGAACTCCAAGAGAACGCGCTCTGAGAGAAGAAGAAGGACAGGAGTCGCTGGGTGTCGGGTACGGACGTTCGTAAGGATGCAGAGGACTCGGGACCCAGCGGCTATGCGGCGGCCCGGCTGCGTCTCCTCACCGAGGGGGCGCAGTCCGGGCCGCCGCGCCGTTCGGCCCTCGCGAACCTGACCGACGACTGGCTGACCGGCCTGTTCGCCGCCGGGGCCGAGGGACTGCGCGGCGCCTCCCTGATCGCCGTCGGCGGCTACGGCCGAGGCGAGCTGTCCCCGCGCAGCGACCTCGACCTGCTCCTGCTCCACGACGGCAGCGACCCCGCGGCCGTGGCCGCCCTGGCCGACCGCATCTGGTACCCCGTCTGGGACCTCGGCCTCGCCCTCGACCACTCCGTGCGTACGCCGGCCGAGGCCCGCAAGACCGCCGGCGAGGACCTCAAGGTCCAGCTGGGCCTGCTGGACGCCCGCCACATCGCGGGCGACCTCGGACTTACGGCCGGACTGCGGACGGCGGTCCTGGCCGACTGGCGTAATCAGGCGCCCAAGCGCCTGCCCGAACTCCAGGAGCTGTCCGCCGAGCGCGCCGAGCGCCAGGGCGAGCTCCAGTACCTCCTGGAACCCGACCTGAAGGAAGCCCGCGGCGGTCTGCGGGACGCCACCATCCTGCGCGCCGTCGCCGCCTCCTGGCTGGCCGACGCCCCGCGCGAGGGCCTCGACGACGCCCGGCGCCGACTGCTCGACGCGCGCGACGCCCTGCATCTGACGACGGGGCGCGCGACGGACCGGCTCGCGCTCCAGG
Source organism: Streptomyces cyaneus (assembly GCF_004028635.1). Lineage (GTDB taxonomy): Bacteria > Actinomycetota > Actinomycetes > Streptomycetales > Streptomycetaceae > Streptomyces > Streptomyces cyaneus. The sequence continues at coordinate 143,689 of NZ_RQJW01000011.1, forward strand.
AGCAGGACCAGGTCGCGGCCGAGCTGGGCCTGCTCGACGCGGACACGCTGCTGCGGCAGGTGTACGAGGCGGCGCGGGTCATCTCGTATGCGAGCGATGTCACCTGGCGCGAAGTGGGGCGGGTGCTGCGCTCGCGTGCCGTACGGCCGCGTCTGCGCGCCATGCTGGGCGGCGGGAAGCCGACCGCCGAGCGCTCACCGCTGGCCGAGGGCGTGGTGGAGCAGGACGGCGAGGTGGTGCTCGCCCGCGCCGCGCGCCCCGAACGCGACCCTGTGCTCCCCTTGCGTGCCGCGGCCGCCGCCGCGCAGGCCGGACTCCCGCTCTCCCTGCACGCCGTACGGCGCATGGCGGCCACCGTGCGCCCGCTGCCCACGCCCTGGCCCGCCGAGGCGCGTGAGCAGCTCGTGACCCTGCTGGGGTCCGGGCGTCCGACGGTCGAGGTGTGGGAGGCACTGGAGGCCGAAGGGCTGATCACCCGCTTCCTCCCCGACTGGGAGCGGGTGCGCTGCCGCCCGCAGCGCAACGCCGTGCACATCTGGACCGTCGACCGGCATCTCATCGAGACGGCCGTGCGGGCCTCCGAGTTCACCCGCCGCGTCCACCGCCCCGACCTCCTCCTGGTCGCCGCGCTGCTGCACGACATCGGCAAGGGCTGGCCCGGCGACCACTCGGTGGCCGGCGAGATCATCGTCAAGGACGTGGCCGCGCGCATCGGCTTCGACCGCGACGACGTGGCCGTGCTCTCCACCCTCGTACTCCATCACCTGCTGCTCGTCGAGACGGCCACCCGGCGTGACCTGGAGGACCCGGCCACCGTGCGCTCGGTCGCGGATGCGGTCGGCTCCCAGGGCACCCTGGAGCTGCTGCACGCCCTGACCGAGGCGGACGCGCTGGCCACCGGCCCGGCAGCCTGGTCGTCGTGGCGGGGTTCGCTCGTCGCCGACCTGGTGAAACGGGTCGCGGCCGTACTCGCCGGGGACGACCTGGACGAGCCCGAGGCCGCCGCGCCCACCGCCGAGCAGGAGCGGCTCGCCATCGAGGCGATGGCGACCGGCAGCCCGGTGCTGGCCCTGCGCGCGCAGACCGAGCCGCCGACGGAGGAGCAGCTCTCGGGCGACCCGGAGCCGCTCGGCGTGGAGTTGCTCATCGCCGTACCGGACCAGCCGGGCGTGCTGCCCGCGGTGGCCGGCGTCCTGGCGATGCACCGCCTGACCGTCCGCACCGCCGAGCTGCGCGCCCTGGATCTCCCCGACGGTGTCGAGGGCTCCGTCCTGCTGCTGGACTGGCGGGTCGCCGCCGAGTACGGCTCCCTGCCGCAGGCCGCCCGGCTGCGCGCCGACCTGGTACGGGCCCTGGACGGCTCCCTGGACATTGCGGGGCGCCTTGCCGAGCGGGACGCCGCGTATCCGCGCCGTCGGGGCGTCGTGGCGCCGGCGGCGAGGGTGTCGGTCCACCCGGCCGCCTCCCGCCTCGCCACGGTGATCGAGGTCCGCGCACAGGACGCGCCGGGACTGCTGTTCCGGATCGGCCGGGCGCTGGAGGACGCGAGCGTGCGGGTGCGCAGTGCGCACGTGAGCACCCTGGGCGCCAACGCCGTAGACGCGTTCTATGTCACAGGGCCGGAGGGCGCGCCGCTGCCCAGCGAGGAAGCGGCCTCCGTGGCGCGCAAGCTGGAGGAGACGCTGCGGGGCTAGGCCCCGCCGAGCTCATCCGAAAGACAGGCCCTGGACCAGGGATCCCGGCAACCTGCGCCGCCGGGATACCCTGGAGGGCGATTCCCAGCTGCCACCGACCCCGAGGACCGCGAGCGCCGTGTTCGATACTCTCTCCGATCGCCTCTCAGCGACTTTCAAGAACCTGCGCGGCAAGGGACGGCTCTCCGAGGCGGACATCGACGCCACCGCGCGCGAGATCCGCATCGCGCTCCTCGAAGCGGACGTGGCACTGCCCGTCGTCCGGACGTTCATCAAGAACGTCAAGGAGCGCGCCCTCGGCGCCGAGGTCTCCAAGGCGCTGAACCCGGCCCAGCAGGTCCTGAAGATCGTCAACGACGAGCTCGTCACGATCCTCGGCGGCGAGACCCGCCGCCTGCGCTTCGCCAAGCAGCCGCCGACCGTGATCATGCTGGCGGGTCTGCAGGGTGCCGGTAAGACCACCCTCGCGGGCAAGCTCGGCCACTGGCTGAAGGAGCAGGGCCACTCGCCGCTGCTGGTCGCCGCCGACCTCCAGCGCCCCAACGCCGTGAACCAGCTCAGCGTGGTCGCCGAGCGCGCCGGTGTCGCGGTCTTCGCGCCGGAGCCGGGCAACGGCGTCGGTGACCCGGTCAAGGTCGCCAAGGACTCCATCGAGCACGCCAAGGCCAAGGTCCACGACATCGTGATCGTGGACACCGCCGGCCGCCTGGGCATCGACCAGGAGATGATGCAGCAGGCCGCGGACATCCGGGACGCGGTCTCGCCGGACGAGATCCTCTTCGTCGTCGACGCGATGATCGGTCAGGACGCCGTCAACACCGCGGAGGCCTTCCGCGACGGTGTCGGTTTCGACGGCGTGGTGCTCTCCAAGCTCGACGGTGACGCCCGCGGTGGTGCGGCCCTGTCGATCCGGCAGATCACCGGCAAGCCGATCATGTTTGCGTCGAACGGCGAGAAGCTCGACGACTTCGACGCCTTCCACCCGGACCGGATGGCCTCTCGCATCCTCGACATGGGTGACCTGCTCACCCTGATCGAGCAGGCGGAGAAGACCTTCGACCAGGCCGAAGCCCAGAAGATGGCCGAGAAGCTGGCCTCCAAGAAGGGCCAGGACTTCACTCTCGACGACTTCCTGGCCCAGATGGAGCAGGTCAGGAAGATGGGCTCCATCTCCAAGCTGCTCGGCATGCTCCCGGGCATGGGCCAGATCAAGGACCAGATCAACAACCTCGACGAGCGGGACGTCGACCGCACGGCCGCGATCATCAAGTCGATGACCCCGGCCGAGCGCCAGGAGCCGACGATCATCAACGGCTCGCGGCGCGCCCGTATCGCCCGCGGTTCCGGTGTCGAGGTCAGCGCGGTCAAGAACCTCGTCGAGCGGTTCTTCGAGGCCCGCAAGATGATGTCCCGCATGGCCCAGGGCGGCGGCATGCCCGGGATGCCGGGGATGCCGGGCATGGGTGGCGGCCCCGGCCGCACCAAGAAGGCGCCGAAGAAGGCCAAGGGCAAGCAGCGCTCCGGCAACCCGATGAAGCGCAAGCAGCAGGAGCAGGAGGAGGCCGCCCGCAGGGCCGCCGCCGCTCAGGGCGGAGGCGCCTTCGGGCTGCCGGGCCAGCAGGCCGGGCAGGACTTCGAGCTGCCGGACGAGTTCAAGAAGTTCATGGGCTGACCAGTTCAGTTCAAGAAGTTCACGGGCCGAGGCCCGTCCCGTACGTCGCAGAGGGCGCCCTTCTCCAGGAGGGGCGCCCTCTGCGCATGCCGTGGCCCGCCGCCTGCCGTAACGTCCAGATATGAGCAATGCGGCGCCACCACGCAAGGCCCCTGACCAGCCGTGGCGCACCGAGGGCACGCCGGAGGAGCCGCCCGGGCGGCCAGGTGGGCGACGGATGCGCGGCCGCTGGTGGAGCCTGCTCCTCACCGCGGTGATCGTCTTCCTGCTCGCCTATGTGGGGCTGACGTACCTCGACCGGGGTAATGAGCCGACGATCTCCTACACGGAGTTCAGCAGGCAGGTCGACGCCGGCAATGTCGACAAGATCTACTCCAAGGGCGACGCGATCCAGGGCGAGCTCAAGGACGCCCGGGACAACCCCGAGGGCGACGGCGACTACACCAAGTTCAAGACGCAGCGGCCGGCCTTCGCGGACGACGACCTCTGGCAGAAGCTGAACAGCCGCGACGTCACGGTGACCGCGCAGCCGGTCGTGAAGGAGCGCGGTCTCCTCTCCAACCTGCTGATCTCGCTGGCACCGATCGTGATCATCGTCGCGGTGTGGATCTTCGTCGCCCGGCGGTTCGGCGCGGGCAAGGGCGGCGCGGGCGGCATGTTCGGGCGCAAGGCGCCGCCCAAGCCGGTCGAGCTGAGGCCGGGGACCCAGCGCACGACGTTCGCGGACGTGGCCGGCATCGACGAGGTCAAGGGCGAGCTGGACGACGTCGTCGACTTCCTGGAGCATCCCGACGCCTATCGCAGGATGGGCGCCAAGATGCCGCGCGGCGTGCTGCTCGCAGGCTCGCCCGGCACCGGCAAGACCTTGCTGGCGCGTGCCGTGGCGGGCGAGGCGGGCGTGCCGTTCTTTTCGGCCTCCGCGTCCGAGTTCATCGAGATGATCGTCGGAGTCGGCGCGTCCCGCGTCCGGGAGCTGTTCGCCGAGGCACGCAAGGTGGCGCCGTCGATCATCTTCATCGACGAGATCGACACCATCGGACGGGTGCGCAGCGGCGGCGCGTCCGTGAGCGGCCACGACGAGCGCGAGCAGACGCTGAACCAGATCCTCACGGAGATGGACGGTTTCTCCGGCTCCGAGGGCGTGATCGTCATCGCGGCCACGAACCGCGCCGACATCCTGGACCCGGCGCTGACCCGCCCCGGCCGCTTCGACCGGGTGGTCAACGTCTCCCCGCCCGACCGCGGTGGACGCGAGGCGATCCTGAAGATCCACACCCGTGACATCCCGCTCGCCGAGGACGTCGATCTCACCCAGCTCGCCCGTACGACCCCGGGCATGACAGGTGCGGATCTGGCCAACCTCGCCAACGAAGGGGCACTGCTCGCGGTCAAGCGGGGCCAGGAGCAGGTGACCGCCTCGGACCTCTCCGAGGCCCTGGAGAAGGTGCAACTGGGCGCCGAGCGCACCCTCGTGATGCCCGAGGAGGATCGTCGGCGCACCGCGTACCACGAGAGCGGGCACGCCCTCCTCGGCATGCTGCAGCCCGGCGCCGACCCCGTCCGCAAGATCACCATCGTGCCGCGCGGCCGGGCGCTCGGGGTGACGATGTCGACGCCCGAGGTGGAGCGGTACGCGCACTCCGAGGAGTACCTGCGCGGCCGCATCATCGGCGCACTGGGCGGCATGGCGGCCGAACAAGTAGTCTACGGGGTCGTCACCACGGGCGCGGAGAACGACCTGGAACAGGTCACCAACATCGCGCGCGGCATGGTGGCCCGCTGGGGAATGAGCGAGCGGGTCGGCCGGCTGTCCGCCCTGCCCAGCGACGCCCAGCAGGCGTACGGGCTCGCGGCCGCCCCGCAGACCCTCGACGTGATCGACGCCGAGATGCGCCGGATCGTCGACGAGTGCTACGAGGAGGCCTGCAGCAAACTCCGCGACCACCACCGGCAGTTGGAGGCGCTGGCGGAGGCTCTGCTGGAGAACGAGACGCTGGAGGAGGCGGACGCCTACCGGATCGCGGGCATCACCCGGCTGACCAAGGAGGCCGACGCGTAACGGGCCCGCTCAGTGCATGCGCGATCAGGGCACACGCGATCAGGGCACGCGCGCGATCAGGTACCGGAAGACGTTCGGCATCCACACCGTGCCGTCCGGCCGCAGATGCGGATGCAGTGCCTCCGTCAACTCCTTGTCCACCTGCACCTGATCGGTCGCGGCGATCGCCGAGTCGAACAACCCCGTCGACAACAGCCCCCGTACGGCACTGTCGACGTCCGCGTACCCGAAGGGGCAGGCCACCCGCCCGGAGCCGTCGGGCCTCAGGCCCGCGCGCTGGGCGACCTCCTCCAGGTCGTCGCGCAGGGCGGGGCGCCAACTGCCCGTGCTGCGCAAAGGATCGGCCAACTTGGTGGCGACCCGCAGCACGGACGACGTGGCGCAGCGCTCCGGCGGACCCCAGCCGGCGAGCACCACGGCCGCCCCCCGCTCGGCGAGCGGCGTCGCGGCCGCGAGGGCCTCACCGAGCCCCTCCGAGTCGCCCGCGAGGCACCCGATGGGCTCGAAGGCGGTCACCAGCGTGTACGCGGGCGTCTCCGCGTCGGCCGCGTCCCGCGGTGAGCCGTCGACGAGCCGGGTCTCGGCACGCGCGCGCGTGTCCCGCGCCTCGGGCAGCAGCCGTTGCCGTGCGAGAGCCAGCCGCTCGGGGCAGGAAGGCTCGACACCCGTGACGGCCGCGCCTCTGGAGGCCGCCATCACAAGTGCCAGCCCACTGCCGCAACCGAGGCCGAGCAGCCGTGTGCCCGGGCCCACGTCCAGTCGCTCGTATACCGCCTCGTAGAGCGGGACCAGCATCCGCTCCTGGATTTCGGACCAGTCACGCGCGCGTGCACACAGGTCCACGCGGGGCGTCGCGCCCGCATGAGGTAGGTGCTGCCGCACGAGCGTAGGTGTCATCTAAAGCGCCCCAATCCGCCGAGAGTTGCCCCTGTGCCCGTTTCCGTAGCCCCCGTGGCATGCGCTCGCACTCCCCCCGTATGCCAGGTAACTCCGCCCGGGACCGTGCGTCCAGTGGAAAGCGGCCCCTGCTGGGAAGTCGCATGTGCCACTGGCGAGAATTCACATGCCGGCAATGTGGACCACACGGGCTGTGGGAGCGGATGCCCCTTGTTGATCAACCAGTGGGCGAACATGGTGCGTTGGGAGCTGCGGCCGCGGGTGTCCTGCGTACGACCGAGTTCCTGCGTCAGGAGGGCCACAAGGGCGACGACGCGGTTCTGGCCAAGGTCCACGAACTCGGCGACAAGCTGAAGGCGGCCCGCCTCCGCGTCCAGGTCGACGCACGGCGATGCCGGCCCGCCGCACAGCGCCGCGAGTCCCGTACCTCCGAGGTGTCGACGATCGAGCAGGCCGTCGAAGCGGCCGGCGCCGGCGGCTGGGAGCGCATGCCGTGGGCGACGCTCGGCGAAGAAGGCGAGGCCAGGCCGGCCGAGCACGCGGTGACCGTACGGTGTCTGGTCGCCGAGGACGGGTCGGTGCCGGACGCCGATGACGCACCCGGTAACGTCGCCGTTGCTGCGCACGCTGATTGAGATGACGCCCGTGTGGAACGAGAGCGGCCGAAACGCCTCTTGCGCACCCGCAAACCACAGCCGCCCCGGCGTGTGGACGGGGCGTACGCGCCGGTGCGTACGTCAGGCTACGCGCCGGTTGGGTATGACCTGCGAGGCTTCTCCGCAGATCGGCGCACCCGCCCTCGTCGTGGCGCATCATTCGCAACTGACGGGTACGTGCAAATTATTTGGGATGGCCCGGAATCGGAACACAGCGGCACTCCGGCTCGTTGTCATTACGTGAGCACGACACAGACACCACCTGTTCTCGCCGCAGAGCTGGCACAGGCGTGGGCCGACATTCAGCGGTACCACCCCGAGCTGCCGGATCTCGCCGCGCCAGAGTCCCTGATCGGGGAGTCGTCGTCCGCGTGCGGTCACGAGCTCTCCTTCGAGCGACTGCTTCACGAGGCAGTCCATGGCATCGCCGCCGCGCGCGGCGTCCGCGACACCTCCCGCGCCGGCCGCTACCACAACCGCAGATTCCTCTCCATCGCCGAGGAGCTGGGCCTGGACCACCCCGAGGAGCCGCACCCGAGCAGCGGCTTCTCCCTGGTCACACTCAACCCCGAGGCCAAGCGCCGCTACCGCCCGACCATCGAACGCCTCCAGCGCGCCCTGAAGGCCCACACCGCGGCGACCTCCGCCGACACCAGCCGGACCTTCCGCGGCCCGGCCGCCCGTCACGGCTCCTCCGGGGGCGGCGTCCGCGTCAAGGCGGTCTGCGACTGCGGCCGCAATGTCCGGGTCGTCCCCTCGGTGCTGGCGCAGGCGCCGATCGTATGCGGCGGCTGTGGGAAGCCGTTCCGGATCCCGGAGGTCGTGGGCGCGGCGTAACGGCGCGGCCCCCGCACCGGCATCTCGTGGCTGCCGGTCGGAACGCGGGCCCGTCCGAACGCATGGCGCATTGGTGCGCGTGGCCGGTGCGCGTGGCGCCGGGGTGCCGCTGTAGCCCGCGCCGCCTGCGGGCAGTCGTACCGCTCGGACGGTACGGGTGGGCGCAGGCGGCACCCCGTGGCGCCGGGCCGCGCGACCCACTTCCAGGGCACCCCGGTCGCCGGGTGCCCCTCAGCCATGCCCAGGCACCCCCGCCGCCCCCTCGGCCAGAAGTGACCCGCAGCGTGTGGCACAATGGCTAGCTGTACTCGACAGTCGCACAGGACCCCTCTCTCCTCCGGCTGACGCGTCCATCGGGCACTCGGGTACCGCAACCCCACGCGGCCATCTCGCCGTGCCCAACCACGTCAAAACCAGGAGAACCCACTCCCGTGGCAGTCAAGATCAAGCTGAAGCGTCTGGGCAAGATCCGTTCGCCTCACTACCGCATCGTCGTCGCCGACTCCCGCACCCGTCGTGACGGCCGTGCGATCGAGGAGATCGGCAAGTACCACCCGACGTACAACCCCTCGGTCATCGAGGTCGACGCCGATCGCGTGGCGTACTGGCTGGGTGTCGGCGCGCAGCCGACCGAGCCCGTCCTCGCCATCCTGAAGAAGACCGGCGACTGGCAGAAGTTCAAGGGCGAGCCCGCCCCGGCTCCGCTGCTGGTTGCCGAGCCGAAGAAGGCGCGCCCGTCGTTCGAGGCCCTTGGTGGCGACGACGAGGGCAAGGGTGAGGCGATCACCCAGAAGAAGAAGGCGGAGAAGAAGGACGAGGCTGCCGCCGAGTCCGAGTCGGCCGAGGCCTGAGCATGCTCGAGGAGGCTCTCGAGCACCTCGTGAAGGGCATCGTCGACAACCCTGACGATGTGCAGGTCGCCTCGCGCAACCTGCGTCGCGGGCGGGTGCTGGAGGTCCGGGTCCACCCCGACGACCTCGGCAAGGTGATCGGCCGCAACGGCCGCACCGCACGCGCTCTGCGCACCGTCGTGGGTGCCATCGGCGGCCGCGGTGTCCGCGTCGACCTCGTCGACGTGGACCACGTCCGCTGACGCCGAACGCAGCACCGGCTCGGGCCGGGGAGGGCCACTGGGCCGTCCCCGGCCCGTAGTCGTATGGCCGTCCGAAGTCCTGCGGCCGTCTCAAGTCCTATGGCCGTCCTCGAGTTGTATGGCCGTCTCGTACGGCCGGTCGTCTGACAGGAGAGCAAGCACAGTGCAGCTGGTAGTCGCACGGATCGGCCGTGCCCACGGCATCAAGGGCGAGGTCACCGTGGAGGTTCGTACGGACGAGCCGGAGCTGCGGCTCGCCCCCGGCGCCGTCCTGGCCACCGACCCGGCCGCCACCGGGCCGCTCACCATCGAGACGGGCCGTGTCCACAGCGGCCGTCTCCTCCTGCGCTTCGAGGGGGTCAAGGACCGCACCGCAGCCGAGGCGCTGCGCAACACCCTCCTCATCGCCGAGGTCGACCCGGACGAGCTGCCCGAGGAAGAGGACGAGTACTACGACCACCAGCTCATCGACCTCGACGTGGTGACGAAGGACGGCGTCGAGGTGGGCCGTATCACCGAGATCTCGCATCTGCCCTCCCAGGACCTGTTCATCGTCGAGCGGCCCGACGGGAGCGAGGTGATGATCCCCTTCGTCGAGGAGATCGTCACCGAGATCGACCTGGAGGAGCAGCGGGCGATCGTCTCCCCGCCGCCGGGCCTGATCGACGACCGGGCCGAGGTCGCCTCGTCGAGGGACGAGCAGGCATGAGACTCGACGTCGTCACGATCTTCCCCGAATACCTGGAGCCCCTGAACGTCTCCCTGGTCGGCAAGGCACGCGCGCGTGGGCAGCTGAACGTCCATGTGCACGACCTCCGTACGTGGACGTACGACCGCCACAACACGGTCGACGACACGCCGTACGGCGGCGGACCCGGCATGGTCATGAAGACCGAGCCCTGGGGCGACGCGCTGGACTCGGTCCTGGCGGACGGCTACGAGAGTGGCTCCGGCGCACCCACCCTGATCGTCCCCACCCCCAGCGGCCGTCCCTTCACCCAGGAACTCGCCGTCGAGCTCTCCGAGCGGCCCTGGCTGATCTTCACGCCGGCCCGCTACGAGGGCATCGACCGCCGCGTCATCGACGAGTACGCAACCCGTATGCCCGTCCATGAGGTGTCCATCGGTGACTACGTCCTCGCCGGTGGCGAGGCGGCCGTCCTGGTCATCACGGAAGCCGTGGCACGCCTGCTGCCCGGCGTTCTGGGGAACGCGGAGTCCCACCGGGACGACTCCTTCGCGCCCGGCGCGATGGCCAACCTCCTCGAAGGCCCCGTCTACACCAAGCCGCCGGAGTGGCGCGGCCGGGACATCCCCGAGGTGCTGCTCAGCGGCCACCACGGCAAGATCGCCCGCTGGCGCCGCGACGAGGCGCTCAGGCGTACCACGGTCAACCGGCCCGACCTCATAGAGCGCTGCGACCCCAAGGCCTTCGACAAGAAGGACCGCGAGATGCTCTCCATCCTGGGCTGGATGCCCGACCCGGAGGGTGAGCGGTTCGGCCGATTTTGGCGCAGGACAGACGGCGTGGAAGAATAAGTCGCTGTTGTGCGTCGTCCGGCGTGCGCCCCTGCCACAGGGGGACACGACGCCCGCCCCGACACGGACAGCATCCTCACGAAACACCTAGCTCCCGCCTATGACCTGTGGCATGGGCGAAGAAAGCAGACGAAATGTCTCACCTGCTCGACTCCGTCGACTCCGCGTCGCTGCGCAGCGACGTCCCGGCCTTCCGCCCGGGCGACACCGTCAACGTCCACGTCCGCGTCATCGAGGGCAACCGCTCCCGTGTGCAGCAGTTCAAGGGCGTTGTGATCCGCCGCCAGGGCGCCGGCGTGCGCGAGACCTTCACGGTCCGCAAGGTCTCCTTCTCCGTCGGCGTCGAGCGCACCTTCCCGGTGCACACCCCGATCGTCGAGAAGATCGAGCTGGTCACCAAGGGTGACGTCCGCCGCGCCAAGCTGTACTACCTGCGCGACCTGCGCGGCAAGGCGGCGAAGATCAAGGAGAAGCGCGAGAACTGAGCGCTTCAGGGGGCTCGCCCCCACGGGGTTCAAATCGGGGCCGGATAGCATCTGGCCCCGATGGACACCGAAGCACAGCCGACGGAGCGCGACCGCTCCTCCCGCCCTTCCGATTCCGAGGAGATCTCGGACACAGAGGGTCAGGAGGGACGGTCGCGCTTCGCGTTGGTGTCGCGGATCACCGATCGGCTCCCGGGTGGGCGGCTCAGCCTGACCCTGCTGGTCTTCCTGGCGTTTCTGCTGCTGCTCAACACGTTCGTGCTGCGGCCGTTCGAGATTCCCAGCGGATCCATGGAGTCCGGATTGAGGATCGGCGACCGCGTTCTCGTAAATAAGTTGGCGTACCGTTTCGGTGCCGAGCCGCGGCGCGGTGATGTTGTCGTGTTCGACGGAACTGGGTATTTCGGGGATGCCGACTACATCAAACGCGTTGTGGGTGTGGGGGGAGACCACGTGGTCTGCTGCGACAAGGAGGGGAGGATCCAGGTGAACGGCCGGTCGGTCGACGAGTCGACATTCCTGTACGCCGGCGACAGCCCGTCCACGGTGCCGTTCGACGTCGTCGTGCCCGACGGCACCCTGTTCGTCCTCGGTGACCACCGCAGCGAATCCAGCGACTCCCGCGACCACCTGGGCTCGCCCGGCGGCGGCATGATCCCGGTCGACGACGTCATCGGCCGCGCCGACTGGATCGTATGGCCGACCGCGCACTGGACCCGCCTGCACCGTCCGGACGCCTACGCGCGCGTGCCCGTAGCGGAGGGCACGCATGGGTAACCGTGGCAAGCCGCGTGGCGTACCCAGCAGTCCTGCCGAAAATCTGCTGCCCACCGGTTCCCGGCGCGCCGCCAGCCCCGCCGGCGGTCGTACGCGCGCGGAGCGGCGCAAGCTCCAGCGCAAGGTCAAGCGGCGCCGCAGGCGCTCCGCGATGAAGGAGATACCCCTCCTCGTCGGCGTAGCGGTCCTCATAGCGCTCGTCCTGAAGACCTTCCTCGTCCAGGCCTTCGTGATCCCGTCCGGCTCCATGGAGCAGACGATCCAGATCGGCGACCGCGTCCTGGTCGACAAGCTCACGCCCTGGTTCGGCTCCAAGCCGCAGCGCGGGGACGTCGTCGTCTTCAAGGACCCCGGCGGCTGGCTCCAGGACGAGCAGACGACGGTGAAGAAGGAGGACCCCGTCGTCATCAAGCAGGTCAAGGAGGCGCTCACCTTCATCGGCCTGCTGCCGTCCGACGACGAGAAGGACCTCATCAAGCGTGTCGTCGGTGTCGGCGGCGACCGCGTCAAGTGCTGTGACACGCAAGGGCGGGTCACCGTCAACGGCATTCCCCTGAACGAGGACTATCTCTACCCCGGCAACGCCCCCTCCAACGCGCAGTTCGAGATCACCGTCCCGCAAGGCCGGCTGTGGGTGATGGGCGACCACCGGGCCAACTCCGCGGACTCCCGCTCGCACCAGGACCAGGACTACGGCGGCACGGTCTCCGAGGAGGAGGTGGTGGGGCGGGCCATGGTCATCGCCTGGCCCCTCGGTCACTGGACCTCCCTGGAAGAACCGAAAACCTACGCTTCGGTCTCCGACTCGGCGACCGGGTCGACCGCGTCCGTCCAGCAGTCGCATAGGGTTGCTTCCGACGATTCGAACGGAACGATCCAACTCCCGACCCCTGCGGAACTCCCGCTCGTTATGGGAGTGGTGGGCCTGCGCCGCGTATGGGGCAGGCGGCGGCACAGAGTAAGGAGTTGGCGTGGGGGATGTGGCGGTTGGCGCACGATCCGGGCACGACGGCGAGGAGCACCGCGGACACCCCGTGGGAGCAGCCGACCCGGCCGCGGACGGCGCCGTGACCTCCGGGAATGACCCCGGAGCGGCCGGAGACGGCGAAGGGTCGGGCGGGCAGCCCCCGACCGACGAACAGGGGTCGGGCGGGGCTTCCCCCACGCCGAAGAAGCAGCGCTCCTTCTGGAAGGAGCTGCCCATCCTGATCGGCATCGCGCTCGTCCTCGCGCTGCTGATCAAGACGTTCCTGGTGCAGGCGTTCTCGATCCCCTCCGACTCGATGCAGAACACCCTCCAGCAGGGTGACCGCGTCCTGGTCGACAAGCTCACCCCTTGGTTCGGCTCCGAGCCCGAGCGCGGCGAGGTCGTCGTCTTCCACGACCCGGACAACTGGCTGGCGGGTGAGCCCACCCCCGACCCCAATGCGCTGCAGACCTTCCTCAGCTGGATCGGCCTGATGCCGTCCGCGGAGGAGAAGGACCTCATCAAGCGCGTCGTCGGCGTCGGCGGCGACACGGTCGAGTGCAACCGCACCGGGCCGCTGAAGGTCAACGGCAAAGCACTGAACGAGCCGTACGTCTACCCGGGCAACACCCCCTGCAGCCAGGACGACCAGGGCGGCCAGTTCAAGGTGAAGGTCCCCGAGGGCTCCATCTGGGTCATGGGCGACCACCGGCAGAACTCCCGCGACTCGCGCTACAACCAGGCCGACAAGAACCACGGCATGGTCCCCGTCGACGAGGTCGTCGGCCGCGCCATCGTGATCGCCTGGCCGATCAACCGCTGGGACAACCTGCCGGTCCCGGACACCTTCGAGCAGAACCTGGACGCCCGGTCCGCCGCTCTGACGGTCGCGCCGCAGGGACTCGCCCTGGTCGGTGCGGTGCCGCTGGTGCTGTGGCGCCGGCAGCGGATCAAGGCGGCCGAGACGCGCTGACTGCCGGGCGCCCTTCCTGTCGCCGTCCTTCCCCTTGCCCCTCTCTTCCTGGGGCGGCGAGCTTGGGAAAGCTTTGCCGAGCCTGTGGCCGCGGGTGCTCGGGAGGGGCTGCCCGTTGTCGGTACCGACGGGTAGGGTGCGGACCCATGGGTGGCGAGAGCACGACACGTACGGCGCAGCGCGAGAGTGGCGCGAGCAGGGGCCCGGCGGGCAGCCGGACCGGACAGCGGTTGTCCGGGCTGGCCGTGGCGCTGGGCCTGTTGCTGTTCCTCGGCGGGTTCGTCTGGGGAGCGGTTCTCTACCGGCCGTACACCGTGCCCACCAGTTCGATGGCGCCGACGATCGGCGCGGGTGACCGGGTGCTGGCCCAGCGCGTCGACGGCGGTGAGGTCCGCCGTGGTGACGTCGTCGTGTTCACCGACAAGACGTGGGTGTCCAACGCGCCCGTGGTCAAGCGTGTGGTCGCCGTCGGCGGGGACACGGTCGCCTGCTGCACCGACGGCAAGCTGACTGTCAACGGCAAGCAGATCGACGAGCCCTATCTGGCCAAGGACGGCCTGGCCGAGATCCAGGACTTCCCGAGCGTGACTGTGCCGAAGGGCAGGCTCTTCCTGCTCGGTGACGAGCGCAGCGGCTCATTGGACTCCACCGCCCACCTCACGGACGCCGCCCGCGGCACCGTCGCGCGCAGCGCCGTGTCGGCCCGGGTGGACGCCGTCGTCTGGCCCATGGACGGCATGCTGGAACGCCCCACGGGCTTCGAACAACTCGGCGCGCTGTCGTCGCCGGGGCCGCTGCGGACGGTCCTCGCGCTGATCGCCGTGGGCGGTGTGCTGGTCCTGGGCGGCGGGGCGTACGGGCCGATCGCGAACAGGTCGGCCAAGCGAGCCAGGCCCCGGACGGAGCCCGCGGGTGACCGCTGAGGCCACGGGTATGGGCCAGAGCCCTTACGGCGACACGTACGACGGTGGACTGCGCAAGGTCGCTCGGGTCGTGCTGCTCGACCCGCAGGACCGCATTCTGCTGCTGCACGGACATGAGCCGGAGGATCCGGCTGACGACTGGTGGTTCACCCCGGGCGGCGGCATCGAGGGCGACGAGAGCCGTGAGGAAGCCGCGTTGCGGGAACTCGCCGAGGAGACCGGCATCACGGAGGTCGAACTCGGTCCCGTGCTGTGGCGGCGGAGGTGCTCCTTCCCGTTCGCGGGACGCCGCTGGGACCAGGACGAGTGGTACTACCTGGCCCGTACGACGCAGACGGCGACCCGGCCCGTGGGGCTCACCGAGCTGGAGCGGCGCAGCGTCGCCGGAGCGCGCTGGTGGACGTGTCGGGAACTTGCCCGGGCACATGAGACGGTGTATCCGACCAGACTCGCCGAGCTATTGCGCACACTGCTCGACGAAGGTCCCCCCGCCGGGCCCGTGACCCTTGACCCCGAAATTGTCTAGGTGCTGACGGGACTGGCGCACAATGGTGGGATCGCACGGCTGAAGGGGAACATGCCATGAGCGCCGAGGACCTCGAGAAGTACGAGACCGAGATGGAGCTCAAGCTCTATCGGGAGTACCGCGATGTCGTCGGTCTGTTCAAGTATGTGATCGAGACCGAGCGGCGCTTCTACCTGACCAACGACTACGAGATGCAGGTGCATTCGGTCCAGGGTGAGGTGTTCTTCGAGGTGTCCATGGCGGATGCCTGGGTGTGGGACATGTACCGGCCGGCGCGGTTCGTAAAGCAGGTCCGGGTGCTTACGTTCAAGGACGTGAACATCGAGGAGCTGAACAAGAGCGATCTGGAGCTTCCGGGCGGATGACGTTCGGTATCGCGTCGGTAATGCATCAGTGATGCTCGGCGCTGTTTTCACCCGCAGGGGTGAGGGAGTTATCCACAGTCGCGGACTTGTCCACCAAGATCCAATAGCTCGCTGAGCTGCCCTCATTGTTGGCGCCGGAGGTGGTGCCGACATGAACGCACGCAGTGCACTCGGCAGGTACGGCGAGGAATTGGCCGCGCGGCGGCTGGTCGAGGCCGGGATGACGGTTCTGGAGCGCAACTGGCGCTGTGGCAGGACCGGGGAGATCGACATTGTCGCCAGGGACGGCGACGTGGTGGTCGTCTGTGAGGTGAAGACCCGCAGGACCAGCGGCTACGAGCATCCGATGGCCGCAGTCACCCCCGAGAAGGCACAGCGGCTGCGAGGCCTCGCGGAACGCTGGATCCACGCTCACGGAGGAGCTCCACCCGGAGGCGTCCGTATCGACCTGGTCGGCATCGTCCTGCCCCACCGCGGCGCGCCCGTGGTCGAGCACGCGCGGGGGGTGGCCTGACATGGCGTTCGCGCGTACGTGCTCGGTGGCCCTGGTGGGCGTCGAAGGGGTTGTGGTCGAGGTCCAGGCGGACCTGGAGCCCGGGGTGGCGGCGTTCACCTTGGTGGGGCTGCCGGACAAGAGTCTGTCGGAGAGCCGGGACCGGGTTCGGGCGGCGGTCGTGAACTCGGGCGGCGCGTGGCCTCAGAAGAAGCTCACCGTCGGGCTCAGCCCGGCATCAGTGCCCAAGGCCGGCAGCGGCTTCGACCTGGCCGTGGCATGCGCCGTCCTCGGTGCCGCCGAGCGGATCGACCCACGGGTTCTCGCCGACATCGTGATGATCGGCGAG
The DNA here is from genome assembly GCF_004028635.1 of Streptomyces cyaneus. Classification (GTDB taxonomy): domain Bacteria; phylum Actinomycetota; class Actinomycetes; order Streptomycetales; family Streptomycetaceae; genus Streptomyces; species Streptomyces cyaneus. The sequence goes on from NZ_RQJW01000011.1 coordinate 159,994, forward strand.
TTGGGCCTGGACGGACGGGTGCGTCCCGTCCGGGGCATCCTGCCCGCCGTGCTGGCCGCCGCCGACGCCGGCTACGAGCAGGTGGTCGTCCCGGAGTGCGCAGCGGCCGAGGCGTCGCTGGTGCCTGGAGTCTCCGTACTGGGAGTGCGCAGCCTGCGCCAGCTGATCGCCGTCCTCGCGGACGAACCCGTGCCCGACGAGGAACCGGACGAGCAGGGCCGCCCTGATCCGCTGCTCGCGGGTCTGCGCGTGCCGGGGACAGGCGCGGCCACGGGCATGCACAGCATGGGCGCCGCCCAGCCCGACCACGGTCACGACCTCGCCGATGTGGTGGGCCAGTTCTCGGCGCGTACGGCCGTGGAGGTCGCCGCCGCGGGTGGGCACCACCTGTTCCTGGAGGGGCCACCGGGCGCCGGCAAGACGATGCTCGCGGAGCGGCTGCCGGCCATCCTGCCCAGGCTCAGCAGGGAGGAGTCGCTGGAGGTCACCGCGGTCCACTCGGTGGCGGGTCTGCTGCCCCCGGGCAAGCCCCTGATCGACGTGGCTCCCTACTGCGCACCGCATCACTCGGCGACGATGCAGGCGCTCGTCGGCGGGGGTGCCGGCATCGCGCGGCCCGGTGCGGTGTCGCTCTCCCACCGCGGCGTGCTCTTCCTGGACGAGACGCCGGAGTTCAACAGCCATGCCCTCGACGCCCTGCGGCAGCCGCTGGAAGCCGGCCATGTCGTGATCGCGCGCAGCGCGGGCGTCGTGCGCTTCCCGGCGAAGTTCCTGATGGTGCTGGCGGCCAATCCCTGCCCCTGTGGCCGCTTCTCCCAGACGGACCACATGTGCGAGTGCCCGCCCTCGGCGATCCGCCGCTATCAGGCCCGGCTGTCCGGGCCGCTGCTCGACCGGGTCGACCTCCGGGTCGAGGTGGACCGTGTGACGCGCGCCCAGCTGACCGAGCGCGGGGCACGGGGCGAGTCCACCGCGACGGTCGCGGATCGGGTGCGGGCAGCCCGGGAGCGGGCGTCGGCCCGGCTCTCCGGTACGCCGTGGCGGACGAACAGCGAGATCCCCGGACGTGAGCTGCGCAGCCGTTGGTACGCCTCGATCGGCGCCATGGACGAGGCGGAACGGAACCTGGAGCGCGGCGTGCTGACCGCCCGCGGGCTCGACCGCGTCCTGCGCGTCGCCTGGACCGTCGCCGACCTCGTCGGTCATGACCGGCCCGACGCGACGGACGTCGCCCTGGCACTGCAACTGCGCACCGGTGTGCCGCGGGGCGTGCCCATGACCATCGGAGCGCTGACGTGAGCGGGCGTGAGGAGCCCGACGACGAACTGCTCGGCCGGGTGTTTCTCAGCCGGGTCGTCGAGCCCGGTGACGAGGTGGCCGGGCGATGGGTGCGGGAGTACGGGGTGGGGGAAGTGGTGCGGCGGTTGCGGGAGGGGGCGGAGCCCTTGCCGGGGGTGAGTTACAAGCGGTGGGACGGGTTACGGGCTCGGGCGGTGCGGGCCGAGCCCGGACGGGACCTTGCCGTCGCCCTGGAGACCGGGGTGCGGTTCCTGTGTCCGGGAGACGTCGAGTGGCCGGGGCAGCTCGATGATCTCGGGGACGCGCGGCCCGTCGGGCTGTGGGTTCGCGGGCGGGCCAGTCTGCGGATGTGGGCGTTGCGGTCCGTGGCCGTCGTCGGGGCGCGGGCCTGCACCGAGTACGGGGCGCACATGGCGGCCACCCTCGCCGGCGGGCTCGCCGAGCGGGGGTGGGTGGTCGTGTCCGGCGGCGCCTATGGCGTCGACGGCGCCGCTCATCGGGGTGCGCTCGGCACCGGTGGGGCCACCGTCGCCGTGCTCGCCTGCGGCGTGGACCGGCCCTATCCGCGCGGGCACACCCAGCTGATCAACAGGATCGCGGAACAGGGACTCGTGATCGGGGAGCTGCCGCCGGGGGACCATCCCACGCCCAGCAGGTTCATCGTGCGCAACCGGGTGATCGCGGCGCTGACCCGGGGCACGGTCGTCGTGGAGGCCGCCCTTCGCAGCGGCTCGCTCGTCACCGCCCGGGCGGCACAGCGATTGGGGCGTCACACGATGGGCGTCCCCGGCCCGGCCACCAGTGGGCTCTCCGCGGGCGTGCACGAACTGCTGCGCGGTGATGCCGTGCTGGTCACCGACGCCGCCGAGGTCGTCGAGCTCGTGGGCGACATGGGAGAGCTGGCGCCCGAGCGGCGTGGGCCCGTCCTGCCGCGCGATCTGCTGGAGCCGGGGGCGCGCAGAGTCCTGGCCGCGCTGCCCGGTCGCCGCGAGGCGCGGGCGGAGGAGGTCGCACGGGGTGCGCAGACCACCGAGGACGACGCGATCGCGAGACTGTACGAACTCCGCTCACTTGGTTACGTCGAACGACACGGCGACGGCTGGAAGTTGACACGCCAGGCGATGATCTCTGTTCGCGCCGGTCGGAGTGGATGTTGACCGAGCGTGTTCGGCCGTACGGGGGAACACGGACGCCCTTGTGAATTCCCCCAGTTGGGGTGTTCGGGTGATCACGTAGAGCGATCGATATGACCTGGCGGGGCGTCCAGCGGAACGTATCTGCGTACGGCTTGTGCTCCGCCCTTCGCGCACCGCGACGCTGCAGTCACGCTACGCTCACGAGGATTCCGGCGCAGACCGGCCCCTCGACACCGGAAGGTCCCCAGAACGGCACCAGCGCGACCACAGACCGACAGCTCCCCCAAAGCACCCCCACTTCACGGCAGAACGGCACAAGGCAACGAATGCCCCAGCACACCTCCGGCTCCGACCGGGCGGCGATCCCCCCAGCCGCCCGTGACGATGGCAGCGTGCGGCCGCCCGCTCCCTCGACGCTCGACGAGCTGTGGCGGTCGTACAAGGCGACGGGGGACGAGCGGTTGCGCGAGCAGTTGATCCTGCACTACTCGCCGCTCGTCAAGTATGTGGCGGGCCGGGTGAGCGTCGGTCTGCCGCCCAATGTGGAGCAGGCGGACTTCGTGTCGTCGGGGGTGTTCGGGCTGATCGACGCGATCGAGAAGTTCGACATCGACCGGGAGATCAAGTTCGAGACGTATGCGATCACCCGGATCCGCGGCGCGATGATCGACGAGCTCAGGGCGCTGGACTGGATTCCGCGGTCGGTGCGGCAGAAGGCGCGGAACGTGGAGCGGGCGTACGCGACGCTGGAGGCGCGGCTGCGGCGGACGCCGACGGAGGCCGAGGTGGCCGTCGAGATGGGGATCGCGGTGGACGAACTCCACGCGGTCTTCAGCCAGTTGTCGCTGGCGAACGTGGTGGCGCTGGAGGAGTTGCTGCACGGCGGGGGCGAGGGCGGCGACGGGCTGAGCGTCATGGACACGCTGGAGGACACCGCCGCGGACAATCCGGTGGAGGTGGCCGAGGACCGGGAGCTGCGGCGGTTTCTGGCGCGGGCGATCAACACGTTGCCCGAGCGGGAGAAGACCGTGGTGACGCTCTACTACTACGAGGGGCTCACGCTGGCCGAGATCGGGAACGTGCTGGGGGTGACCGAGAGCCGGGTGAGCCAGATCCACACCAAGTCGGTGCTGCAGCTGCGGGCGAAACTGGCCGGCTTCGGGCGTTGACCTGGCGTGATGAGGGTGGGGTTCTGCGGAGACACTCCCGTCGGGGGTGGTGCGTCCGTAAAGTGGTTGACGTGCCAAGGATTCGAGCGGCCTCCGTGGCCGAGCACCGGTCGATGCAGCGAGCCGCCCTGCTGGACGCGGCTCGTTCCCTGTTGTCCGAGAGTGGGACGGAGGCGCTGACCTTCCCGGCCCTCGCCGAGCGGACGGGGCTCGCGCGGTCGTCCGTGTACGAGTACTTCCGGTCGCGGGCCGCCGTCGTCGAGGAGCTGTGCGAGGTCGACTTTCCTGTGTGGGCCGCTGAGGTTTCGGCGGCCATGGAGCGGGAGCCGACGGCCGAGGGCAAGGTCGAGGCGTATGTGCGCCGGCAGCTCGCGCTGGTCGGGGACCGGCGGCACCGGGCCGTGGTGGCGATCTCCGCGAGCGAGCTGGACGCGGGAGCCCGGGAGAAGATCCGGGCCGCGCACGGCGGGCTGGTCGCGATGATCGTCGAGGCGCTGGCGGAGATGGGGCACGGGGAGCCTCGACTGGCGGCGATGTTGTTGCAGGGGGTCGTGGACGCGGCTGTGCGGCGGATCGAGCTGGGCGCGGCGGAGGAGCCCGGGGCGATTACCGATGCCGCTGTGGCCATGGCCTTGAGGGGCGTCACGGGCTGACGTCGGCTGTACTGCTGCGGTCGGAGGGTGTTGGGGTGGGCCGCGCAGCCCGGCGCCGGCGGGCGTGCCGCTCCTTGGGGACGGGAGCCGCCCCAGCGGCACGACTGCCCGCAGCTGCGCCGGCTGTCGGTGCCGATGCTGAGCTAAGAGGGCAACGGCACCCCCAGCACCGGCAGCAGTCTCGAAGGGCCCCTGTGCAGCAGCCATGGGGGGAGGAGCGACAAAGGGTCCAGGTACGCCTCGCCCCTGCGCAAGCCCCAGTGCACGCAGGTCCCCGTGCAGTGCGAGCCGGTCGCCTCCACCGTGCCCACGACTTCCCCGGCCGCCATCTCGTCGCCCTTCTGCACCACCGCCCGCACCGGCTCGTACGTCACCCGCAGCGGCGGATCCCCCGTCCCCGTCAGCTCCACCGACACCACCCACTTGCCCGCAACCCGGCCCGCGAAGGACACCCGCCCCGGCGCCACCGCCCGTACCGGTGCCCCGGCTGTGGCGGCGAGGTCCACGCCCCGGTGGCCGCGGCCGTACGGTGTCGCCGGGGGTTCCCAGCCGCGGAGGATCGGCGGACGTACTCCCACGGGCCATGCTCGGCCGACCGTCGGCACCGGGGCGCCGGGGGCCGGTTCGGCGGGCGCGCTCGTGCCGGTGAGGGTCAGCCGTGGGGCCGGTGTCAACAGGACGGTCGCCGTCAGGAGCAGCAGCAACACCAGCCGCCCGCACGTCCCTGCCGTCATCGCACATCGCTTCAATCGCCGCTTCCATCGCATGTCGGAACCGTCCCGCATCCGAGCCGATCATGGCCGGGATCTGTGGATAACTCCCGGGTTGTGGACAGCGGCGTCACCCGGGGCCTCGCGGGTCCCGTACACTTCTTCTGGCGATCCGGGTCACCGGGTCGACTTCGCACGCCCCGATACGACCACCGGCAACGGCTCGTATCAGCGCCCCTCGGTCCTTCGTGGCACGGCGCATGTGGGCGTCAGGCGCGGAAGCCGTCCGGCATCCGCGGCACAACCGAGAACATTCAAGGAGAGCGGCCATGGCCGTCGTCACGATGCGGGAGCTGCTGGAGAGCGGCGTCCACTTCGGTCACCAGACCCGTCGTTGGAACCCGAAGATGAAGCGCTTCATCTTCACGGAGCGCAACGGCATCTACATCATCGACCTGCTCCAGTCGCTGTCGTACATCGACCGCGCCTACGAGTTCGTCAAGGAGACCGTCGCCCACGGCGGCACGGTCATGTTCGTCGGCACGAAGAAGCAGGCGCAGGAGGCCATCGCCGAGCAGGCCACCCGCGTCGGCATGCCCTACGTCAACCAGCGCTGGCTGGGCGGCATGCTCACCAACTTCTCGACCGTCTACAAGCGTCTGCAGCGCCTCAAGGAGCTCGAGCAGATCGACTTCGAGGACGTCGCCGCTTCGGGTCTGACCAAGAAGGAGCTCCTGGTCCTCTCGCGTGAGAAGGCCAAGCTGGAGAAGACCCTCGGTGGTATCCGCGAGATGCAGAAGGTGCCCAGCGCCGTCTGGATCGTGGACACCAAGAAGGAGCACATCGCGGTCGGCGAGGCCCGGAAGCTCAACATCCCGGTCGTCGCCATCCTCGACACCAACTGCGACCCCGACGAGGTCGACTACAAGATCCCGGGCAACGACGACGCGATCCGCTCCGTCACCCTGCTCACCCGTGTGATCGCCGACGCCGTCGCCGAGGGCCTCATCGCCCGTTCCGGCGTCGCCACCGGCGACAAGGGCGAGAAGGCTGCGGGCGAGCCGCTCGCCGAGTGGGAGCGCGACCTGCTCGAGGGTGAGAAGAAGGCCGACGAGGCCGAGAAGCCGGCCGAGGCCGCTGCTGAGGCCCCCGCTGCTGAGGCCCCCGCTGCTGAGGCCCCCGCCGCCGAGGCCCCCGCGGCTGAGGCTCCGGCTGCCGAGGCTCCGGCCGCGGACGCCGAGCAGGCCTGACCCGTCAGCGTCAGAGTTGACGGCGGGAGCGGTACTGCAACCAATAGCGCCTCCGGCGCGGTGAAGTCCGCTCCCGCCGTTCACCCGTAGGTCGACGGAAGGTCAGCGGCTTCCGCCTTCATGGGGGCCGTAGACCCCGTAGATCTTCGATCTTCCAGACTTCGAGAAAGATTCACAGACTCATGGCGAACTACACCGCCGCCGACGTCAAGAAGCTCCGCGAGCTCACCGGCGCCGGCATGATGGACTGCAAGAAGGCGCTGGACGAGGCCGAGGGCAACGTCGAGAAGGCCGTCGAGGCGCTCCGTATCAAGGGCCAGAAGGGCGTCGCCAAGCGCGAGGGCCGCTCCGCCGAGAACGGCGCCGTGGTCTCGATCATCGCCGACGACAACTCCTCCGGTGTCATCGTCGAGCTGAAGTGCGAGACGGACTTCGTCGCCAAGGGCGAGAAGTTCCAGGCCGTGGCCAACGCCATCGCCGAGCACGTCGCGAAGACCTCCCCGGCCGACATCGAGGCCCTGCTCGCCTCCGAGATCGAGGCCGGCAAGACCGTCCAGGCGTTCGTGGACGAGGCCAACGCCAACCTCGGTGAGAAGATCGTCCTGGACCGCTTCGCGCAGTTCGCCGACGGCTTCGTGGTCGCGTACATGCACCGCACGATGCCCGACCTGCCCCCGCAGATCGGTGTCCTCGTCGAGCTGGACAAGCCGAACGCCGAGGTCGCCAAGGGCGTCGCCCAGCACATCGCCGCCTTCGCGCCGAAGTACCTCTCCAAGGAGGACGTGCCGGCCGAGGTCGTCGAGTCCGAGCGCCGCGTCGCCGAGGAGACCACCCGCGCCGAGGGCAAGCCCGAGGCCGCCCTGCCGAAGATCGTCGAGGGTCGCCTCAACGGCTTCTTCAAGGACGCCACGCTGCTCGGTCAGCCGTACGCGCTCGACAACAAGAAGTCCGTCCAGAAGGTTCTGGACGAGGCCGGTGTCACCCTGAAGCGCTTCTCGCGCATCAAGGTCGGCATCTGAGTCCGTACCGCGATCGACGCCCGACCCCGATAGGGTCGAGGTAAGTCGTCCGCGGACGCCGTCACCACGCACGCGCGCGTGACGGACGACAGCAGATCTGACGAGGAGGCCATTGCCGCGCATGGGATGCGAAACACGCCCCAACCGGCAATGGCCTTCTTCGTATGTGCACCACGTAACAAAGGCGGGATCTCGATGACCACCAAGGCCCAGAAGAGCGACGACGGCAAAGTACCCGGCCGGTTTCTGCTGAAGCTTTCCGGAGAGGCCTTCTCCGGCGGCGGGGGCCTCGGCGTCGACCCCGACGTGGTGCACAAGATCGCCCGCGAGGTCGCCGCCGTCGTCCGCGACGGCGCGCAGATCGCGGTCGTCATCGGCGGCGGCAACTTCTTCCGCGGGGCCGAGCTTCAGCAGCGCGGCATGGACCGGGCCCGCTCCGACTACATGGGCATGCTCGGCACCGTGATGAACTGCCTCGCCCTCCAGGACTTCCTGGAGAAGGAGGGGATCGACTCCCGGGTGCAGACCGCGATCACCATGGGGCAGGTCGCCGAGCCGTACATCCCGCTGCGCGCCGTACGGCACCTGGAGAAGGGCCGCGTGGTCATCTTCGGCGCCGGTATGGGCATGCCGTACTTCTCCACCGACACCACCGCCGCCCAGCGCGCCCTGGAGATCGACGCCGAGGCGCTGCTGATGGGCAAGAACGGGGTGGACGGGGTCTACGACTCCGACCCGAAGGCCAACCCGGACGCCGTCAAGTTCGACTCCCTCGGCTACGGCGAGGTCATCACCCGCGACCTCAAGGTCGCCGACATGACCGCCATCACCCTGTGCCGCGACAACAAGCTCCCGATCCTCGTCTTCGAGCTTCTGGCGGAGGGCAATATCGCCCGCGCCGTCAAGGGTGAGAAGATCGGCACGCTGGTGGGTGAGCAGGGCAGCCAGGGCTGACGCCCGAGAGCAAGCCCGTCCGGGGGACGGACGGGACGGACCCTGACCGGGGGATGGACAATGTCCTGCCGGTCGGGAACCGTGCAGGAAGAAGACGCGACGCAGCCGGCCGCCGCCCCCACGCAGGAACCGCAGCCGGGCCTTTAACTCAAGACACGCAGGAGCAAGTGGTGATCGAAGAGACCCTCCTCGAGGCCGAGGAGAAGATGGAGAAGGCCGTCGTGGTCGCCAAGGAGGACTTCGCCGCGATTCGCACCGGCCGTGCGCACCCGGCGATGTTCAACAAGATCGTGGCCGACTACTACGGCGCGCCGACGCCGATCAACCAGCTGGCTTCGTTCTCCGTGCCGGAGCCGCGCATGGCGGTCGTCACCCCGTTCGACAAGACCGCGCTGCGCAACATCGAGCAGGCGATCCGGGACTCCGACCTGGGCGTCAACCCGAGCAACGACGGCAACATCATCCGAGTGGTGTTCCCCGAGCTGACCGAGGAGCGCCGCCGCGACTACATCAAGGTCGCCAAGGGCAAGGCCGAGGACGCCCGGGTCTCCATCCGCTCCGTGCGCCGCAAGGCCAAGGACGCCATCGACAAGCTGATCAAGGACGGCGAGGTCGGCGAGGACGAGGGCCGCCGTGCGGAGAAGGAGCTCGACGACTCCACCCACAAGTACGTGGCCCAGGTGGACGAGCTCCTGAAGCACAAGGAAGCGGAGCTGCTCGAGGTCTGATGAACGACTCTTCCTGGGGGGCACCGCCACAAGCCGGGCAAGCCGGGTACTGGGGGGCCGCCGAGCGTGGACCTGTCCAGGGGGCTGCCCCGGCGGGTCCCGCGTACGATGCGCCTGAGGCGCAGCAGACTCGCCCCATGCCCATCGTGCCCGACGTACCCGCGTATGGCGGAGACCAGGATGACGACCGGGGGGCCGCTCGGCTGAGCGGCCCCTCGTTCAGCAACCGGCCGCCGCAGACGCGGCCTTACGACACGCCGCAGGCGCGGCCCTCCGAGGCGGCGCCGCAGAATCCGGAGCCCATGCCCGACGCCTCGCAGCCGGCGCCCCCGCCGCAGAAGAAGAGCGCGGGGCGCGACCTGGGCGCGGCCATAGGGGTCGGTATCGGGCTCGGCGTGGTGATCATCGCGTCGCTGTTCGTCGTCAAGGCCGTGTTCGTCGGTGTCGTCGCGGTCGCCGTCGTCGTGGGCCTGTGGGAACTGGCCAAGCGGCTCGACGAGCGCAAGGGCATCAAGGTGCCGCTCGTCCCGCTCGCGCTGGGCGGTGCGGCCATGGTCGTCGCCGGGTACGTCCGGGGCGCCGAGGGCGCCTGGGTGTCGATGGCGCTGACCGCGCTGGCCGTACTGGTCTGGCGGATGACGGAGCCGCCCGAGGGCTACCTCAAGGACGTCACCGCGGGCGTCTTCGCAGCGTTCTACGTGCCGTTCCTGGCGACGTTCGTCGCGATGATGCTCACCGCCGACGACGGGGCGTTCCGCGTTCTGACGTTCCTGCTCCTGACCGTCGTCAGCGACACCGGCGCGTACGCCGTCGGCTGGCGCTTCGGCAAGCACAAGCTCGCCCCGCGCATCAGCCCCGGCAAGACCCGCGAGGGCCTGCTCGGCGCGGTGAGCTTCGCGATGGTGGCGGGCGCGCTGTGCATGGAGTTCCTGATCGACGACGGCACCTGGTGGCAGGGCCTGCTGCTGGGCCTCGCGGTCGCGGCCAGCGCCACGCTCGGTGACCTCGGCGAGTCGATGATCAAGCGGGACCTGGGCATCAAGGACATGGGCACGCTGCTGCCGGGGCACGGCGGGATCATGGACCGGCTGGACTCGCTGCTGCCCACGGCGCCGGTGGTGTGGTTGCTGCTGGTGCTGTTCGTGGGGTCCGGCTGACGGGATCGGACAGCATTCGAGGAGCCTCCGCCCTTGCAGAGCGGAGGCTCCTTGGTATGTGGGACGATTCCGGTGTACGCCCGTAAAGGCACTCTAAGGGGGTCATCATGACCGCCATCCGAGAAGTCATCGACCTCGACTGCACGCCGGACGAGGTCTACGCGTATATCACCGACCCGTCCCATCTGCCGGAATGGCAGCTGAGCGCCGTCTCCGCGGAGCTGCTCGACGCGGGTCCCGTCCACCCCGGCTCCCGGGTGCGGGTCACCCGGCGCATCGGGAACCGTGAGATCCCGATGACCGTGGAGTACGACGAACTCGACCCTCCGCACAGCTGGGACCTGCACGGCGTCGATGGCCCCGTCAGGCCACGCAGCCACGGCGAGATCGAGCCGCTCGACGACGGCCGGCGCTCCCGCCTGACGATAGACATCGACTTCGAAGGGCACGGCGTAGGCAAGCTCCTCGTGCCCCTCGTAGTGCGCCCACAGGTCCGCAAGGAACTGCCACGCGACGAGCAACTCCTCAAGGACCGGCTGGAGCGCCCGACCGACTGAGCCGTCCCTGCCGGTGTCCGGGTCGGTGTGGCCGTTCAGGACGGCCTTCTTGTCGTCCTGGGCGGCGGGTCCATGGTGGAGCGGGCTACGCCAGTGGATCTGCGACACTGGTACAGCCATGCCTAAGCCCGGAGAACTCACATTCGTCGCCCCCCGCGGAGCCAAGAAGCCGCCGCGGCATCTTGCCGATCTCACGCCAGGTGAGCGTAAAGACGCCGTTGCCGCTGTCGGCGAGAAGCCGTTTCGTGCCAAGCAGCTCTCGCAGCACTACTTCGCGCGGTACACGCACGACCCGGAGCAGTGGACCGACATCCCTGCCGGGTCGCGCGCCAAGCTGCGGGAGGAGCTGTTCCCCGAGCTGATGACCGTCGTACGGCATCTGTCGACCGACCAGGGCGACACGCGCAAGACGCTGTGGCGGCTGTTCGACGGGACGCTCGTCGAGTCGGTGCTGATGCGGTACCCGGACCGGGTGACCATGTGCATCAGCTCGCAGGCGGGGTGCGGGATGAACTGCCCGTTCTGTGCGACCGGGCAGGCGGGGCTGGACCGGAATCTGTCCACCGCCGAGATCGTCCATCAGATCGTGGACGGGATGCGGGCGCTCAGGGACGGGGAAGTGCCTGGGGGGCCTGCTCGACTGTCCAACATCGTCTTCATGGGCATGGGCGAGCCGCTCGCCAACTACAACCGGGTCGTGGGGGCCATTCGGCGGCTCACCGATCCGGAGCCCGATGGGCTGGGGCTGTCCCAGCGCGGGATCACGGTTTCGACGGTCGGGCTCGTCCCGGCCATCCACCGGTTCGCCGACGAGGGCTTCAAGTGCCGGCTGGCCATCTCGCTGCACGCGCCCGACGACGAGCTGCGCGACACCCTCGTCCCCGTGAACACGCGGTGGAAGGTGCGCGAGGTGCTCGACGCCGGGTTCGAGTACGTCGAGAAGTCGGGCCGTCGGCTGTCCATCGAGTACGCCCTCATCCGGGACATCAACGACCAGGCCTGGCGTGGTGACCGGCTCGGGCGGCTGCTCAGGGGCAAGCCGGTGCATGTGAATCTGATTCCGCTGAACCCGACTCCGGGGTCCAAGTGGACCGCTTCCCGGCCCGAGGACGAGAAGGCGTTCGTCGAGGCCATCGCCGCCCATGGTGTGCCGGTGACGATCCGGGACACCCGTGGGCAGGAGATCGACGGGGCGTGTGGGCAGCTCGCCGCGACCGAGCGGTAGTCTGACCGCCGTAAGTACATCTTCATATTCCGACAGGGGAGCGCCACAGCGCTGAGAGTGCGGCACCGGCCGCAGACCCTCCGAACCTGGCCCAGGTCATTCTGGGTAGGGAGATCGGTCACCACTCGAGCTGTTGCGCCCTGCCCGGAGCCTTTCAGAGGTTTCGGGCAGGGCCGCGTCTCTTCCTGGTCAACCCCAGGAGGAATTCAGTGAGCATCACCAAGAAGGCCAAGGCCACGGTTTTCGCCGTCGGGTTCGGTCTCGTCGCGCTGCCCGCGTTGGCCGCGTGCGGATCGTCCGACAGTGACGGCGACAGCGGCAGCGGCAGCGGCGGCGGTTCCAAGACCGTCACGCTCGTCAGCCACAACTCGTGGGCCGTCTCCAAGTCCGTCCTCGCCGCCTTCGAGAAGCAGTCCGGCTACAAGGTCAAGGTCCTCGAGGACGGCGACGCCGGGCAGGCCGTCAACAAGGCGATCCTGACCAAGGACAACCCGCAGGGCGACGTCTTCTTCGGCGTCGACAACACCCTGCTGTCGCGGGCGCTCGACAACGAGCTGTTCCAGTCGTACGAGCCCAAGGGCTCCGACCTGATCCTGCCCGAGTACCGGGCCGACCAGGACCAGCACCGGGTCACCCCGATCGACACCGGCGACATCTGCGTCAACTACGACAAGGCGTACTTCAGCGAGCACAAGCTGACCCCGCCCAGCTCGTTCGACGATCTGATCAAGCCCGCGTACAAGGACCTCCTCGTCACCGAGAACGCCTCCACCTCCTCGCCCGGCCTCGGCTTCCTGCTCGGCACCGCCGCCAAGTACGGCGACGACGGCTGGCAGGACTACTGGAAGAAGCTGAAGGCCAACGGCGTCAAGGTCGTCGACGGCTGGGAGCAGGCCTACAACGAGGAGTTCTCCGGCTCGGCCGGCGGCAAGAAGGCCAAGGCCGACCGGCCGCTCGTCGTGTCGTACGCCTCCTCCCCGCCCGCCGAGGTGATCTACGCCGACCCGAAGCCGACGACCGCGCCGACGGGCGTCGCGACCGGCACCTGCTTCCGCCAGGTCGAGTACGCGGGCCTGCTGAGCAACGCCGAGAACGCCGAGGGCGGCAAGGCGCTCCTCGACTTCATGCTCACCAAGACCTTCCAGGACGACATGCCGCTCAACATGTTCGTCTACCCGGTGCGGGAGGCCGCCCAGGTGCCTGAGGAGTTCGTGAAGTACGGCCCGCAGGCCAAGGATCCCGAGACCATGGACCCGGCGAAGATCGCCGACAACCGTGACGACTGGGTCAAGTCGTGGACCTCGCTCGTACTGAAGTAGCCGAAGCAGTCCCGCGTAAGGGACGCGCGCGGAGCGCGGCGGTGCGGCTCGGCCTCGTCGCCGTGCCCGTCGCGTTCTTCGCGGTCTTCTTCGCCTACCCCGTCGCCGCGATCGTCGCGCGCGGTCTGAAGGTCGACGGGGTCTGGCAGTTCGGGCGCCTGGCGGATGTGCTCGGAGAGTCCGACATCCGGCACGTGCTGTGGTTCACCACCTGGCAGGCGCTCGCCTCCACCGCGCTGACCCTGCTGATCGCACTGCCGGGCGCCTACGTCTTCGCCCGCTTCGACTTCCCCGGCAAGCAGGTCCTGCGGGCCGTGGTGACCGTCCCCTTCGTGCTGCCGACGGTCGTCGTCGGCACGGCGTTCCTCGCGCTCGTCGGCCGCGGCGGACTCCTCGACGAGTGGTGGGGCGTACGGCTCGACACCACCGTGTGGGCCATCCTGCTCGCACACGTCTTCTTCAATTACGCCGTCGTCGTACGGACGGTCGGCGGGCTCTGGTCGCAGCTCGACCCGCGGCAGGAGGAGGCCGCGCGGATGCTCGGGGCATCACGCCTCACCGCCTGGCGGACCGTCACCCTCCCGGCCCTCGCGCCTGCCGTGGCCTCCGCCGCGCTCATGGTCTTCCTGTTCACCTTCACCTCCTTCGGTGTCGTCCAGATCCTCGGCGGGCCGACCTTCTCGACCCTCGAAGTGGAGATCTACCGGCAGACGTCCGAGATCTTCGACCTGTCCACGGCCGCCGTCCTGACGATCATCCAGTTCCTGGCGGTGGGCGCGATCCTCGCCGTGCACGCGTGGACGGTACGGCGGCGGGAGAGCGCCCTGCGCCTGGTGGACGCGTCCGTGACCGCGCGCCGGCCGCGCGGGGCGGGGCAGTGGGCGCTGCTGGCCGGTGTCCTGGCCGTCATCGCCGTACTCCTGCTGCTGCCGCTGGCCGTGCTGGTGCAGCGGTCGCTGGACGCGCCCGACTTCGGCTACTACCGGGCACTGACCAGCGACGACGGCGGGGTCTTCCTGGTGGCGCCGATCGAGGCGATCGGCAACTCGCTGCAGTACGCCGTCGTCGCCACCCTCATCGCCGTGCTGATCGGCGGGCTGGCCGCGGCCGCGCTGACCCGACGGGACGCGGGGCGGTTCGTGCGGGGCTTCGACGCGCTGTTGATGCTGCCACTCGGGGTGTCCGCGGTGACGGTCGGGTTCGGGTTCCTGATCGCCCTGGACGAGCCGCCGCTGGACCTCAGAAGCACCTGGATCCTTGTGCCGCTGGCCCAGGCGCTGGTCGGGGTGCCCTTCGTCGTCCGGACCATGCTGCCCGTGCTGCGGGCCGTGGACCAGCGGCTGCGGGAGGCGGCGGCGGTGCTCGGGGCCTCGCCGTGGCGGGTCTGGCGTGAGGTGGATCTGCCGATGGTGCGGCGGGCGCTGCTGATCGCGGCCGGGTTCGCCTTCGCGGTGTCGCTGGGCGAGTTCGGGGCGACCGTGTTCATCGCGCGGCCCGACAATCCGACGCTGCCGGTCGCCGTGGCGAAGCTGCTCGGCCGGGCCGGTGATCTCAACTACGGGCAGGCGATGGCCCTTTCGACCATTCTGATGATCGTGTGCGCGGTGGCGCTGCTCGTGCTGGAGCGACTGCGCACCGACCGGACCGGGGAGTTCTAGATGCTGCTGAGCCTTGAGGACGCGACGGTACGGTTCGACGGGCGGGCCGTGCTGGACGGGGTCGGCCTCGATGTCGCCGAGCACGAGATCGTGTGCGTGCTGGGGCCGAGCGGCAGCGGCAAGTCGACCCTCCTGCGGGCGGTGGCCGGGCTCCAACCCCTGTCCCACGGGCGGGTGTTGCTCGACGGGCGCGATCAGGCGGGGGTGCCCGCGCACAAGCGGGGCGTCGGGCTGATGTTCCAGGATCACCAGCTGTTCCCGCAGCGGGACGTCGCCGGCAACGTGGCCTTCGGGGCGCGCATGCACGGTGCATCGAAGGGCGAACAGGCCGACCGGGTAGGGGAGTTGCTCGATCTGGTCGGACTGCCGGGCGCCGCCCGTCGTGCCGTCGCCTCGCTCTCCGGTGGGGAACAGCAGCGGGTGGCGCTGGCTCGTGCGCTCGCGCCCCGGCCGAGGCTGCTGATGCTGGACGAGCCGCTGGGCCAGCTCGACCGTTCGCTCAGGGAGCGCCTTGTCGTCGAACTCCGGGAGCTGTTCGGGCGGTTGGGCACCACTGTGCTCGCCGTGACGCACGACCAGGGTGAGGCCTTCGCGCTCGCCGACCGGGTCGTGGTGATGCGGGACGGGCGGATCGCCCAGAGCGGTACGCCGCTGGAAGTGTGGCAACGTCCGGTGGACGAGTTCGTGGCGCGCTTCCTCGGGTTCGACAACGTCGTCGAGGGCACGGTCGCCGGAGAGGCCGCGGACACTCCCTGGGGGAAGCTCCCGGTGGGCGAGGGCGCCGCACAGGGAACGCGGACGCTGCTCGTACGGCCGGCCGGAGTGCGGCTCGTGGCCGCCGACGCGGGGCTGCGCTGCACGGTCGCGGCGCGGACGTTCCGGGGCACGCACGTCGCCGTGCACCTCCAGCCGGAGGACGCGCCGCGCCTCGAGGCGGCCTGCGCCCTGCGGGACGCGCCGGAGGTCGGGGACGCGGTCGGGGTGGAGTTCGACGCGGCGGAAATTGTGCTGCTGGGCTGATCGCCCGGCACGTAGGGTGCCGGGCATGACGCCCCTCCCGCACGATCGCTACTGCGACGAAATCGCCCACCAGGTCGGCCTGTTGAGGGCCGTGGTGACCTCCGGCGCCGACCTGTCCGCCACCGTGCCGACCTGCCCGGACTGGTCGCTGGAGCAGCTCGTACGGCACACGGGCGGCGCCCTGCGCTGGGTGGAGCTGATGGTGCGGACGCGGGCGCAGGAGGAGGTCCCGGAGGAGAAGATCCCGCTCGGCGGCGGACCCGACGGACAGGGCGACCCCGCCGCACTCGACGCCTGGCTCGCGGAGACCGGCGAGATGCTTGTCGCCGCGCTGCGGGAGGCCGGTCCCGACGCGAAGGTGTGGGGCTGGGCCGGGGTGCTCAACGCCGGGTTCTGGGCCCGCCGTATGACCCACGAGATCACGATCCACCGGGCGGACGCCGCCCTCGCCGCCGGGCTGCCCTACGAAGTCGCGCCGGACGTCGCCGCCGACGCGATCGACGAGTGGCTGGAGATCGTGGAGTGGGCGCAGCGGACGCTGCCGGACGACCCGGCGCGGGAACTGCGTCGGCCGGGGAGCAGTATCCATATGCACGCCACCGACACCACGCCCGAGGTGAACGGGGAGTGGTTCATCGACCTCTCCGGGGACGTCATCGCCTGGCGGCGGGGCCATGAGAAGGCGACGGTCGCGCTCAGGGGGCCACTCACCGCCGTACTGCTCGCCTTCTACCGTCGACTGCCGCTGGACAGCGCGGAGTTGGAGATCCTGGGCGAGCGGGAGTTGCTGGAGTTCTGGCTGGCGCGGGCGACCTTCGGCTGACAGGCGAACGGCCCGCCCCCGGGGAAGGGGACGGGCCACAAGGCTGTTGCTGTGCGGGTGCGTCAGCGGTCGCTGCTCGCCCCACGTCGGCGCAGGCCGAAGAAGACCGCGCCGCCGCCGATCGCGACCAGGGCGACCGCGATGCCGGCGATCAGGCCGGTGTTGGAGTTGGCGCCGGTCTCGGCGAGGTTGGAGTCACCGGCCGCCGGGGACGGGGCGCTGCTCGCGGTGTCCGCGGGAGCGGTGCTCTCGCTCTCAGAGGGCGTCGGGGTCGGTGTGTCGGTCTCCTCGGCCGGGGTCGAGGCGGAGTCCGACGGGGTCGGGGTGTCCGACGGAGCCGGCGGCTCCTCGTCCTTCTTGCAGGCCGTGGATGGCGTCGTCAGGTTCGGCTTGATGTCCTCGTCGACGTAGCCGGCGGCCTTGACGTGGACGCGGTACTCGGCGTTCGGCTTCCAGTCCTCGGCGAAGGTGATGGTGACACCCTCGCGCGAGCCCTTGACCTCCTGCTCGCCGACCTTCTTCAGGTCGGCGCCGTTGTTCTGGAGGTACACGCTGATGGTCGCCGGGATGCCGCTGGGGTCCACGTCGGTGACCGTGATGACACCCTTGTCGCCGTCGCACTTGGCTTCGGCGGAGAATTCACTGATGTTGCACGCGAGCGCGTTGCCCGCGAAGCCGAGCGCGATCGCGGCCGATGCGGAGGCAACACCAAGAGCGCGCACGGAACGCGCAACAGTACGGCGGTTTATGGACACGTTTGTCCTTACGAGTTGCATCACTGAGGGGGGTTGAACGAGGCGGTGATGTGACATCACCGTCCCCAGGAGTCTCACAGGTTTATAAGCGTGGCATAAGCAGTGTCAACGCATATGCAGTCCACGGGCGTTGGCTTTGCCGTCTTATTAATCGCTGAGACGTTTCAGCGCCGCTGGAGCCTCCTCGATACGGTCAACGAGGGCGATACGGGACTCCATCGAGCGGTCCCGGGCGAGGGACTTCAGCAGGGGCCACGTCGGCAGCTTCTCGGTCCAGTGGGTGCGGTCGACCAGGACCATGGGGGTGGGCTCACCGCGCGACTCGTAGTAGTTCGGCGTCGCGTTGTCGAAGATCTCCTGTACGGTGCCGGCGGCGCCCGGCAGGAAGACGACGCCCGCGTTCGAGCGGGCCAGCAGGCCGTCCTCGCGGGTGGCGTTGGCGAAGTACTTGGCGATGTGGGAGGCGAAGGGGTTCGGCGGCTCGTGGCCGTAGAACCAGGTCGGGATGCCGACCGAGCGGCCGCCCTTCGGCCAACGGGAGCGCACCTCGAAGGCGACTGATGCCCACTCGGTGATCGAGGGCGTGAACTTCGGTGCCTTGGCGAGGAGTCGAAGCGCATCGGCGAGCATCTCGTCGCCGTGCGGGGCCGCGTACGCGCCGAGGTTCGCCGCCTCCATCGCGCCGGGGCCGCCGCCGGTGGCGACCGTGAAACCGGCACGGGCCAGCTCCCGGCCGAGCCGCGCGGCACCCTCGTACGCCTGGGTGCCGCGGCCCATGGCGTGGCCGCCCATGACGCCCACCACCCGGGCGCCGGACAGGAGTTCGTCGAGCGCGTCCGAGACGGAGTCGTCGTGCACCGCGCGGAGCATGGAGGCGTAGATGTCCCCGTCCGCCTTGGTCCGCTGGAACCAGGCGTAGGCGCGGGCGTCGGGCGTGTTCTCGTAGCCGTCCGTCAGGGACGCGAAGAGTTCGTCGGGGGAGTAGACCAGGCCCCGGTACGGGTCGAAGGGCAGGCCGGGGACGGGCGGGAAGACCAGGGCGCCGTCCGTGCGGATCTTCGCGGCGGCGTCCTCGCGCATCGGGCAGCCGAGGAAGACGGCGCCTGCCGTGTCCGTGGTGAGCAGTTCGCGCGTACGGTCCGTCAGATCGACGGCCTGGACACGGAATCCGGCGAGGGTGCCGCGCGCCGTGACGGTCGCGTCGAACTCCTCCAGGGTCTCTATCTCACGGTCGTTGTGGTGGGCCGCATGGGCGGGCATCGTCTGCACCCGCCCATGCTAGGCACCGTGCGAAGGGTGGCGGTGTGGCGGGCCTCAGCCCTCGATGGCCGACGGGTCCATCCACACGACCTCCCAGGTGTGGCCGTCGAGGTCGTCGAAGGCGCGGCCGTACATGAAACCCGGGTCCTGGACCTGGTCCGAGGCCGTGCCGCCCGCGGCGACCGCCTTCTCGACCAGCTCGTCGACCTTCTCGCGGCTCTCGGCGCTCAGACAGATCAGCACCTCGCTGGTCGTCGTGGCGTCCGCGATCTCCTTCTTGGTGAAGGTCGAGTAGAACGGCTTGGTGAGCAGCATCGCGACGATGGTGTCGCTGATCACGACGGATGCCGCGTTCTCGTCACTGAACTGCGGGTTGATCGAGTAGCCGAGCTCCGTGAAGAACTTCTTCGAGGCGTCGAGGTCGTTCACGGGCAGGTTCACGAAGATCATCTGCTGGTACGCGGGGGCGGTCATCGCGGTCTCTCCCATCGGGGTGGCTGCTGTTCGGTGGGGTAGACCGGGGGGCCGGCCGGAACTCATCGCCGGGCGGAGACTTTTTTCCTACGAGTTTTTCGCCGGGGGTCGGGGCCCGCTCGACGGCCTCACTGTGCCAGGGGAAGCGCGGCCAGCTCGGCCACGATCAGGGTGAGCGGGCCGAAGAAGGCCAGCAGGATGCCGACCCGCAGAGCGGCGGCGCTGCGGAGCAGCGCGGTGGGGGCGCCGAGGCGGAGCAGCGCGGCCGTGGTGTCGGCGCGGGCCTGCTTGGCCTCCACGGCGGCCGTGAGGAGGGTGGCCACGGTGCAGCCGGTGACCAGGGTGACGCCGAGGGCGGTGAGGGGGCCGAAGGGCGGGGTGGCCGCGTGGTCGGAGAGCGGGGTCATGGCGTACACGGCGGAGGTGACGGCGCAGACGATGCCGAGGGGGCGGCCGATGCGGACGGCTTCCTCCATCAGGACACGGCCGGCCAGCAGGCGCAGGGCGCCCGGGCGTGCGGTCTGCAGGAGGCGGCCGCAGAAGTGGGTGAGGCCGGGGGCGGCCAGGGCGAGCCCGAGGGCGGTGAGCAGCCAGCCGACGACGACTCCGGCGGTGCCGGTGGGGAGGGCGGCGGGCATGGTGACGGCGGTGCCGGTCGTCGTGCGGCCGGCATAGGCCTCCACGGCGAGGCCCGCGGCGAGGACCGCGATGCCCCAGGGGAGGCCGGCGGGGGGTTTGCGGGGGGCGACAGGGCGTGCGCGGCCCGAGTCGGCTGGGGGAGCGGGGTCGGCTACCGCTTCGGTCCAGTCGGTCGGTGGAGTGGCCGTGGTGGGGGCCGGCGTCCGGGCCGGGTCGCCTGCCTGCGGGGTGCCGTCGCCAGGCTGCGGGCGCCCGTTCGCGTCCGCGCTGCCACGCTCGCCACGCCGCAGTCGGGCGCCGAACCGCCCGTACGCCCCGAACGTCTCCCGCGCCACCGACCTGCCGTACGCCCCGAAGCGGACGTACGCCCGTCCCGTGCCCCGGGCGGTGGTGGGCCCGAGTTCCTTCGGGCGCAGGGCCAACGCCACCATCACCGACGCGATCCCCGGGACCAGCGTCAGCAGGGTCAGCGTGGCCGGCACGGGCAGGGGGCTGCCCGCTGCCAGGAACTCCGAGACCGCACCGTCGAAGGGCATGCCCAGCAGGTCGCCCCGGAGGTGGAGGAAGAACAGCAGGGCCACCGTGGAGCCGAGGGTGCAGGACAGGGCCGTGGTGGTGGCCGAGACGGCCATCAGGCGGGCCGGGCCCAGGCCGATGGCCGCGAGGCCGGAGCGGGGGCTGGTGCCGGGGTCGGTTCGGGCCGCGGCCACGGCGAAGTGGACCGTCGCGGCCAGCGGGGGTGCGCACCAGGCCAGGCGCAGGAGCGACTCGGCGGGGGAGGCGTGGGACATCGCGTAGCCCAGCGCGCAGAGCAGCAGGAAGCCCGTGCCCGCCGACGCCGCCGCCACCAGCAGGCGGCGCAGCTGTACGGCCGGTTGGGCGCCTCGGGTCAGACGGAGAGCGAGCACGCGGCCCGGCCTTCCGTCTCCGTCGCCGGGGGCAGGTGCACCGTGTTCACGCGCCGCCCGTCGAGGAGCGTGACCGTGCGGTCGGCGAGGGTCGCCGGGTCCGCGTCCAGGCCGGCGAGGACGACCGTGATGCCGTGCGAGCGGGCGGCTGCGGTCAGGGTGCGCAGGATGTGCGCGCGGTCGGCGCGGTGCAGGGGGGCGGCCGGCTCGTCGGCGAACAGGACCGTGGGTGAGGGGGCCAGCGCACGGGCGATGCAGACGCGCTGGCGTTCGGCCTGGACCAGCTGGTGCGGGCGCTTGCGGGCCACCTCGCCGACGTCCAGGCGTACCAGCCACTCCAGTGCGGCCGCCTTGGCGCGACGGCGGCTGGTGCCGCGCAGCATCAGGGGGAGGGCGGTGTTCTCCCAGACGTTCAGCTCGGGGACGAGCGACGGTGCCGGGTCGATCCAGCTGAAACGGTCGCGACGGAGCCGTTCGCGGGCCGTCGGGCCCATTTTGTGCACCGGCACGCTGTTGAACCAGACCTCGCCCCGCCGCACCGCGGCCAGCCCGGACAGACACCGCAGGAGAGTCGTCTTCCCGCTGCCGCGCGGGCCGATGACGGCGAGGACCTCGCCCTCCTGTACCCCGAGCGAGACGCCGCTGAGCGCGGGCGAACCGTCGTTGTGCGTGAAGTGCAGGGCGCGTGCCCAGAGCACGTCGTTGTCCGGCGGGGCCACCATCGCGTACACCTCGGTTCTGATCCGTTTTCCCAGGCCTGATCCCTCGTGCGGGGGAACGAAGGCTGGGCTGATCGGTCACTGGCACGCTAGGCAGCCGCCGCCCGGAGCCCGGACAGCACACGGCCCCGGGCCGCCGTGTCTCACTCGAACGGGCGGCACCGGGGCCGGTGTGTTGATCATTCAGCCGGAAGATCGACTTCCGTCGAACACCGGTCCGGGAGGCGGGTCGGCGAAGGGTCCGGCGAACGATCCGGGCGTCACAACTTGGTCCACGCCTCCGTCAGCGTCGCCCGCAGGATCTGCTCGATCTCGTCGAACGTCTCCTGGTTGGCGATCAGCGGCGGGGCGAGCTGGATGACCGGGTCGCCACGGTCGTCGGCACGGCAGTACAGGCCGTTCTCGTAGAGCTTCTTGGAGAGGAAGCCGAACAGGACGCGCTCGGTCTCGTCCGCGTTGAAGGACTCCTTGGTCGCCTTGTCCTTGACCAGCTCGATGCCGTAGAAGAAGCCGTTGCCGCGGACGTCGCCGACGATCGGCAGGTCGTACAGCTTCTCCAGCGTGGCGCGGAACGCCGCCTCGTTGTCGAGGACGTGCTGGTTGAGGCCCTCGCGCTCGAACAGGTCGAGGTTGGCGACGCCGACGGCCGCGGAGACCGGGTGGCCGCCGAAGGTGTAGCCGTGCAGGAAGGTGTTGTCGCCCTTGTAGAAGGGCTCGGCGAGGCGGTCCGAGATGATGCACGCGCCGATCGGGGAGTAGCCCGAGGTCATGCCCTTGGCGCAGGTGATCATGTCCGGGACGTAGCCGAACTTGTCGCAGGCGAACATCGTGCCCAGGCGGCCGAAGGCGCAGATGACCTCGTCCGACACCAGCAGCACGTCGTACTGGTCGCAGATCTCGCGCACCCGCTGGAAGTAGCCGGGCGGGGGCGGGAAGCAGCCGCCCGCGTTCTGCACCGGCTCCAGGAAGACCGCGGCGACCGTGTCCGGGCCCTCGAAGAGGATCTGCTGCTCGATCTGGTCGGCGGCCCAGCGGCCGAAGGCCTCAGGGTCGTCGCCGAAGACCGGGGCGCGGTAGATGTTGGTGTTGGGGACCTTGTGGGCGCCCGGGACGAGGGGCTCGAACGGGGCCTTCAGGGCCGGCACGCCCGTGATGGACAGGGCGCCCTGCGGGGTGCCGTGGTAGGCGACGGCACGCGAGATCACCTTGTGCTTGGTGGGCTTGCCGACCAGCTTGAAGTACTGCTTGGCGAGCTTCCAGGCGGTCTCCACCGCCTCACCGCCACCGGTGGTGAAGAAGACCTTGTTGAGGTCGCCCGGCGCGTAGTCCGCGAGGCGGTCGGCGAGTTCGACGGCCTTCGGGTGGGCGTAGGACCAGACCGGGAAGAACGCCAGCTCCTGCGCCTGCTTGAAGGCGGTCTCGGCCAGCTCGACGCGGCCGTGCCCGGCCTGGACCACGAACAGGCCGGCGAGACCGTCGAGGTAGCGCTTGCCCTTGTCGTCGTAGATGTAGGTGCCCTCGCCGCGGACGATGGTGGGCACGGGGGCCTTCTCGTACGAGGACATGCGCGTGAAGTGCATCCACAAGTGGTCGTACGCGGTCCTGCTGAGGTCCTGAGGGGTGTCGGTGCTCACGGTTATCGGGTCCTCACGGTTATCGGGTTCCCCACATGTAGGTCTGCTTCTTGAGCTTGAGGTAGACGAAGCTCTCGGTCGAGCGCACTCCGGGGACGGCCCGGATGCGTCGGTTGATGACGTCCAGGAGGTGGTCGTCGTCCTCGCAGACGATTTCCACCATCAGGTCGAAGGACCCGGCCGTCATCACCACGTACTCGCATTCGGCCATGGCGGTCAGGGCGTCGGCCACGGACTCCACGTCGCCCTCGACGTGGACACCGACCATCGCCTGGCGCCGGAAGCCCACGGTGAGCGGGTCCGTGACGGCGACGATCTGCATCACGCCCTGGTCGAGCAGCTTCTGGACGCGCTGGCGCACGGCCGCCTCGGACAGGCCCACGGCCTTGCCGATGGCGGCGTACGGCCGGCGGCCGTCCTCTTGAAGTTGTTCGATGATGGCGAGGGAGACGGCGTCCAGCTGGGGACCGCCGCCGTTCCTGGACTCGCGGGAGTCCCTGTGCTCTGCGCTTCGACTGGCCACGACGTCACTGTGCACGACGTCTCGACAGTTCCGCAAGGCCGCGGCGATGAAATTCGTTGTTTACGTGACTGAGGTCTGCGGATTTCGCAGAAGTGGCGACAGTGGGGGTGTTGAAAACGTGGGCACGGCGATTAGGGTGGGTGTCTCAGAGAGTGGACAGTCAGAAGCAGTCCAGAAGCAGAGAAGACCTGACAGGAGGCCGGCAGTGAGCACCGAGCTGCGTCGTCTGCGCAACTACATCGACGGTGAGTTCCGGGACGCCGCCGACGGACGGACCACCGAGGTGGTCAACCCCGCGACGGGCGAGGCGTACGCGACCGCGCCGCTGTCCGGGCAGGCGGACGTCGACGCCGCGATGGAGGCCGCCGCCAGGGCCTTCCCGGGCTGGCGTGACACGACCCCCGCCGAGCGGCAGAAGGCCCTGCTGAAGATCGCGGACGCGTTCGAGGAGCGGGCCGAGGAGCTCATCGCGGCCGAGGTGGAGAACACCGGCAAGCCGATCGGGCTCACGCGGTCCGAGGAGATCCCGCCGATGGTGGACCAGATCCGCTTCTTCGCGGGTGCGGCCCGGATGCTCGAGGGCCGGTCGGCCGGTGAGTACATGGAGGGCCTGACCTCGATCGTCCGCCGTGAGCCGGTCGGTGTCTGCGCGCAGGTCGCGCCCTGGAACTACCCGATGATGATGGCCGTATGGAAGTTCGCGCCGGCGATCGCGGCGGGCAACACGGTCGTGCTGAAGCCGTCGGACACGACGCCGGCGTCGACCGTGCTCATCGCCGACATCATCGGCTCGATCCTGCCCAAGGGCGTCTTCAACGTCATCACCGGCGACCGTGACACCGGCCGGCTGATGGTCGAGCACCCGACTCCGGCGATGGCGTCCATCACCGGCTCCGTGCGGGCCGGTATGTCGGTCGCCGAGTCGGCGTCGAAGGACCTCAAGCGGGTTCACCTGGAGCTGGGCGGCAAGGCGCCGGTCGTCGTCTTCGAGGACACCGACATCGCCAAGGCCGTCGAGGACATCTCCGTCGCGGGCTTCTTCAACGCCGGGCAGGACTGTACGGCCGCCACGCGCGTGCTCGTCCACGAGGCCATCCACGACGAGTTCGTGCAGGCGCTCGCGAAGGCCGCAGCCGACACCAAGACGGGGCAGCCGGACGACGAGGACGTGCTGTTCGGCCCGCTCAACAACCCCAACCAGCTCAAGCAGGTCTCCGGGTTCATCGAGCGGCTGCCCGCCCACGCCAAGGTCGAGGCCGGTGGCCACCAGGTCGGTGAGAAGGGGTACTTCTACGCGGCGACCGTCGTGTCCGGGCTGAAGCAGGACGACGAGATCATCCAGAAGGAGGTCTTCGGGCCGGTCATCACCGTGCAGTCCTTCGCGGACGAGGCGCAGGCCGTCGAGTGGGCGAACGGTGTCGAGTACGCACTCGCGTCGTCGGTGTGGACCAAGGACCACGGGCGGGCGATGCGGATGTCCAAGGCGCTGGACTTCGGGTGCGTGTGGATCAACACGCACATTCCGCTGGTGGCGGAGATGCCGCACGGTGGGTTCAAGAAGTCCGGGTACGGCAAGGACCTTTCGGCCTACGGGTTCGACGACTACACGCGGATCAAGCACGTGATGACGTCCCTGGACGTGTAGTTCTTCGACTGCGGGTGCGTGGGGGCTGGTCGCGCACCCGCGGCGGAGCCGCATATCGGGCACCGCCCCGCGCCCCTCAGGGCGTTGCCGCGGTGGCATGCTGCGGCCATGGCCCTCTCGTCGAAGAACTCCGTGCTGTCTCGCCGGAACCTGCTGCGCTCCCTTGGCGCGGGCACGCTGCTCGGCGGGCTCGCCGGCTGTGGTGTGCCCGCCGCCTACGTGCCGCCCAGCGAGCGGGCCGCCGCCGATCTCTCCGCCACCGACAAGCGGCTCACCTGGGCCAACTGGCCGCTGTACATCGACACCGACGACGAGGACGCGACGCGGCGGCCGACGCTGGAGGCCTTCCGGAAGCGCACCGGCATCTCCGTCGAGTACGTCGAGGAGATCAACGACAACGACGAGTTCTTCGGCAAGATCAGCCCAGCCCTGATGAACCATCAGCGCACCGGCCGCGACCTCGTCGTCATCAGTGACTGGATGTGCGCCCGGTTCGTACGGCTGGGCTGGGTACAGGAGATGGACCGGGCACGGCAGCCGAACGTGACCGAGTACCTGGACCCGCTGCTGCGTTCACCTGCCTTCGATCCCGGACGGAAGTTCACCGTGCCGTGGCAGTCCGGCATCACCGGCATCGCGTACAACCGCCGCAGGCTGGGCCGCGAGATACACAGCGTGTCCGAGCTGTGGGCGAGCGACCTGAAGGGCCGGATGACCCTGCTCTCCGGCCTGGACGAGGCGTTCGCCCTGCTCATGCAGGGCAACGGCGTCGACATCACCCGCTGGACTGCGGACGACTTCCACACCGTCTGCGACCAGGTCGAGAAGCAGGTCCGCAAGGGCCAGATCCGCCGCTTCACCGGCAACGACTACATCAAGGACCTGTCGAGCGGCGACGTACTGGCCTGCCAGGCGTACTCGGGCGACGTCATCCAGCTCCAGGCCGACGATCCCGACATCCGCTTCGTTGTCCCCGAGGAGGGCGCCGAGCTGTGGTCGGAGTCCTTGATGATCCCCAACCTGGCCCGCCACAAGACCAACGCCGAGCGGCTGATCGACTACTACTACGAGCCCGAGGTCGCCGCCGAACTGGCCGCCTGGGTCAACTACGTCTGCCCGGTCCCGGCCGCCCAGGACGTGCTCGCCTCCGCCAAGGACGAGGAGACGGCCGCCCTGGCGGAGGACCCGCTGATCTTCCCGGACAGGGCGATGCGCGAACACCTCGCCATCGCGCGGGACATCACGTCCGAGGAGCGGGTGGAGTTCGGGAAACGGTGGAACGCGATCGCGGGTTTGTAGGGAGCGGCTACGCCCGGCTCCGGTGGTGCACCGCCGTACGTCCCACCGTCGCCGCCAGTTTGCGCAGCCGACGCCAGTCCAGGCGGGGGGCGGGCTGCGGGATGCCGGGGCGTTTGCGGGGGACGCGGACGCGTAGGGCGCCGGGTGTGATGCGGCAGTGGACCGGGGCGGGCAGGACGAGGGCCTCGCCGTCGATGCCGGCCTCGATCTCCGCGCGGTCGGCCTCGATGACCACGTCGGGTGCGGTGAGGATGGTCAGGCCGCCCGGCGCGGGGTCGAGGAGCAGTGCGGCGGCCTCGGCCGCGCTGTCCACCCTGATGCCGAGGACGCCGAGGACGGCCGCGTCGAGACGGTCGCGGCGGCCGAGTCCGAAGGGATCGTCCGTGCGGTAGGGGTTGTTGCTGACCAGCACGGCATGCGGGGCGTCGAGCGTGGTGCCCGCCGCACGGGCCGTCAGCCGCGGGCCCTGCTGGCGGGTGAGCAGGTCGGGCAGCAGCTCCAGGCTGGTGCCGATCTTGTCGTCGCGGTAGCCGGGGCTCTGCACGATGGCCGCGTACGCCCCGAAGGAGGCGTTGTTGACGAAGGGCCGGCCGTTCGCGAAGCCGAGGTCGACGCGGAGTTCCACGCCGTCGGTGAGCGCGTCGAGGCAGGCGGCGGGGTCGTCGCGGTCCAGGCCCAGGTCCATGGCGAAGTGGTTGCGGGTGCCGGCGCTGATCACCAGGAACGGGATGTCGTACGCGGCGGCGACGGCCGCGACCAGCGCCTGGGTGCCGTCACCGCCCGCGACGCCCAGCAGATCAGCGCCGTCCGCCACGGCCTTGCGGGCCAGGGCGGTGACGTCCTCGTGCTGGTCCGGGTCGAGCAGGATGACGCGGGCGCCGAGGCGCTCGGCCTTCTCCTGGAGCTCGAAGCGGACCACCTTCCCGCCACCCGAGCGCGGGTTCATGATCAGATACGGTCGCTGCGGCGGCGGTGCCTTCCGCTCCCGCATCACCCGCACCCGAGGACTGCCCGCGCCCCGCAGCGCGTACCGCCCGCTCCACACGGCCACCGTCCACAGCGCCACGGACGCCAGCAGCGCCCAGAAGAGGGTGGCAGCGAACAGGGCCACGACAGCGGCCGGCACCGCCAGGGCCAGGACGGCTGCGGCCCAGCGCAGCGGTCCGCGCAGGGTCAGCGTCCACCACACCGCGACTGCGCTGAGGCCCAGACCCGCGGCACCGGCCACCAGCAGCAGGACGCCGCCGACACCGCCGTAGGCGAGCGGCACGAGCACCGCCAGCCCCGCCGCGGCCAACGCGGTTCGCGCCGCCCACCGCTGATGTCGGTAGGCCCGCCCGCTCAAGTCCAAGCCCATGACTTCTCCGTTCGCCGCGGACATCGTAGAGCCGGTCCGTCACGGACCGGAGGGCAGAGGGGAGGGCCTTGCGCGACCTCGCTTTCGAACGCGTTCAACTCTAGGCGTACGCTGCCCTCATGAGCGACAGAGCCGCCCTGCTCAAGGGCATCCGTGTCTGGCTGTTCTCCTTCGTCGTCTGCCTGGTGCTCAGCGGTGCCACGGCCTTCCCCCTCGTCCATGAACTGCACTGGACCGAGGACCTGTTGCGCGCCCTGTCCGTGCCGGAGCACCTTCCCGGCCTCATGGACTGGATCGAGCGCGTCCGGCGGGGGCTCGACACCGCCGACGCCGACTACCCCTTCCTGCTCTACGGCACGGACTGGCTGGCCTTCGCCCACCTCGTCATCGCGGTCGCCTTCTACGGTCCCTACCGCGACCCCGTCCGCAACATCTGGGTCGTCGAGTTCGGGATGATCGCCTGCGCCGGGATCATCCCGCTCGCCCTCATCTGCGGGCCGATCCGCGACATTCCCTTCTGGTGGTCGGTGATCGACATGTCGTTCGGTGTCTTCGGGGTGATCCCGCTGTACGTCGTACGCAAGAAGATCAAGCGGCTGGAGGCGCTGACCGAAGCGGCGGCACCTCCAGCCGCCGCCGTCGCCGTCAGCGGTTGAACGCCGGGAACGCGAAGCGCTGGGCGATGGCCAGGCCGTCGCCCTTCGCGTCGGTCGAGTTGGCGGAGTAGACCACCGTCCGGGACAGGTCACGGGTGGCCGCGACCACGGTGTGATAGCCGGGGCGGGCGCCCGTCTTGGCCCATATGACCTTGCCGTTCAGCTCGAACCGCTGCAGCCCCGCGCTCATGGTGGCCCCGTCGAGGTCGGGGACCGTGAACATCTCCTGCAGCTGCGGTTCGGGCACCACCTGACCGCGGAACAGGGCGAACAGCAGCCGCTCCAGGTCCGCCGTCGTCGAGATCATGTCGCCGGCCGCGAACCGGTCCGACATGTTCCACTCGGTCACGTCGACCAGCTTGCCGTCGATCCAGTCGTAGCCGCGGTTGTGCGGACCGTGGATGCGGGGGTCGGGGCCGGCGGGGAAGGAGGTGTGCCGCATGCCGAGCGGGCGGAAGATCCTCACGGCCGCCTGATGGGCGTACGAGTCGCCGGTGACCTTCTCGATCAGCATGCCCAGCACGGTGTAGTGGATGTTGCCGTACCGCTGGTGCTCGCCGGGCGCGTGGTCCGGGTCGGGGCCCTTGGCGACCGACGCGGCCACCACCTCCTCGGGGGTCAGTGTCTCGAAGCGGTGGGCGTAGCCGTCGTCGACGTCCTCGCCGAGGGACGCGCCCGGCTGCAGGCCGCTGGTGAAGTTCAGCAGCTGGCGCACGGTGATCGGCGCGAAGTCCTTCGTGAGCAGGCCGGGCAGGTACTGCTGCACGGTCGCGTCGAGGGAGATCCGCCCCTCGGCGGCGAGTTGCAGCACGATCGCCGAAGTCACGATCTTCGTCGTCGAACCGGCGCGGAAGCGGGCGTTCTCCAGCGCGGGTGCACCGGTTCTCATGTCGCGCACCCCGGCCACGCCGTGCCAGCTTCCCTTGCCGCCCACGCGGATCAGCGCGGCCGTCGCGTCCTTGTCGGGCAGTCCGGCGAGTGCCGCACACAGCGCCTTGACGTCGGGGCCGTCCGCCGGGGCGGTCTCGATCGCCTGCGCGCTGCACGACGACGACGTGGGGCGCGCGGAGGCCGTCCCGGCCAGCGGCAGCGCGGCCAGGGTCAGGGCGAGCGCGGAGGTGAGGAGGGCGGGAAGCGGGCGTACGGGCATCTGCTGCTCCTGGAGTCGGGTCGGTCGGGAGGTCCGTGATCATCGTCGGGCCGTACGCGCCCGGCCGGATCGTCGGTGAGGAGGGGCTCGGACCCTGGGCTTCCCCGGAGCAAGTGCAGTACGGAACAAGGGCGTTGTAAGGGATCGCCCTTACGGGCCGGGGTCGCGGCTCCGGTCGCCGAAAAAGTGTTATCGCCGCCCCCTTCACCGCGTCTCCACTCGCGTCCCCCGCCCCCCACACCCGGGAGCCGCCCCATGTCGCACCCGTCGCCTCGCTCGCACCGAAAGCGGAATGTGATCTCCGACATAGCCAAAGGTGCTGGTCAGGCTGAGAAGGTGCGTACGGGCAGCAAGTGACCCGGGAGAGGACGTACGTGGACGAGGCAGCCGGCAGGCAGTGGCGCTCCACCATCGCGGCGGCACAGGCCGGTGACCGGCATGCGCTGGACGAGCTGGTCGAGGGCTGGCTGCCGCTGGTCTACAACGTGGTCGGGCGCGCCCTGAACGGGCATGCCGACGTCGACGACGTCGTCCAGGAGACCATGCTGCGCGCCGTCGACAACCTCGGCTCGCTACGCGACCCGGACAGCTTCCGCTCCTGGCTCGTCGCCATCGCCATGCGACAGATACGGGACCGGGCGCGGCGCCGACAGCCCGTCCAGCTCGACGAGTCGGCCGCGCGGGAAGCCACCGACTTCGCCGAACTCACCGTGCTGAGGCTGCAGTTGGAGGGGCAGCGGCGCGAGGTCGCGGAGGCGGTGCGCTGGCTGGACGACGAGGACCGGCAGCTGCTGTCGCTGTGGTGGCTGGAGGTCGCGGGCGAGCTGACCCGGCGCGAACTGGCCGCGGCGGCCGGGATCAGCCGGCAGCACGCCGCGGTGCGCGTCCAGCGGGTGAAGGAGCGGCTGGAGACCGCGCGCGGCATCGTCCGTGCGCTGGACGGCGCCTGCCCCGACCTGCGCGAACTGACCGCCCGCTGGAACGGCCGCCCCGACTCGGTCTGGCGCAAGCGGCTGGCCCGGCACATCAGGGGCTGCGGCTACTGCGGGGACACCCACGAGGCCGTCGTACCGGCGGAACGCCTCCTCGTCGGCATCGCGCTCGTCCCGATCCCCGTCGGCTTCACCCTCTCCCTGGCCCTCGGCGGCAAGACGGCGGTCGCGGCGACGGCCACGGCCACGGCGACCTCCGTCGGCTG
Source organism: Streptomyces cyaneus (assembly GCF_004028635.1). Lineage (GTDB taxonomy): Bacteria > Actinomycetota > Actinomycetes > Streptomycetales > Streptomycetaceae > Streptomyces > Streptomyces cyaneus. Next base: position 190,888 of record NZ_RQJW01000011.1, read on the forward strand.
GTCCGCGAAGGTGATGGCCGCGCTCACCCAGCCGGCCGTTGCGGTGACGGCCGGCGCGACGATCGTCGCGGGCGGCGCGTACGTCGTCACCCAGACCCCGGACGTCCCGCCGCCGCGCGCGGCCGCCCCCACGGCGGCAAGCACGGCCCGCCCGCCGTCGTCCACGCCGTCCGTGACGCCGACGGCCACACCTGCCTCGTCACTGTCACCGTCGCCGTCGGCGACGAAGAAGGTCGACCTGTACGGCACGGTCGTCGACGCCGTCGACCAGGCCCCGGACCCGAACACCGAGCCCGCCGCCCTTCCCCGTCGCCCCGAGTCCGGCATCACCAGCACCGGGGGTGCGAAGGCCGTCATGCAGCACCGCGGCGAGAACGTCACGCTCAGCGGACAGGGCTATCTCCTGGTGCGCTGGCAGATCGCGCCGCACGACCGGCCCGGCGGGCTGACCATGCCGACCTGGACCGGCCTGAAGGGCAAGATCTTCCACGTCGCCTCCGGTGGCGGCCGCCGCATGGACGACGTCATCGGGGACGGTTCCGACCGGGGCTACGTCACCGGCATGGGCGGCCCGGACATCGGCTACACGGTGCTGCCCGACGGCACCCAGCAGATGTGGCAGAACGAGTACTTCTACCTCGACGGCACCGTCACCCTCAACCAGAACGAGCGCGGCGCCTCCTACGGCCTGACCGTCATGCCGTCGAGCTGGGGCAAGGTGACCGAGGACGTGCGATACGGCCCCCCGCAGGGCGCCATCCGCTACGGCCTGGTCCGCGACAACGGCAAGGACACCGCGCCGGTGCCGCAGTACGTCACCCGCGAGACACCGGCCGACCCGGCGACGGTGGCTCAGCGCTCGCGCGTGTAGCGCTCCTGGGCCTGCATCACCTCGTCGCCGTGTTCGAAGGCCCAGGCGCCGAAGGCGTCGATGGGAGCCAGCAACGTCCTGCCCAGCTCGGTGAGTTCGTACTCAACGCGGGGCGGCGAACCGTCGTACGCGTGACGTTCGACGAGCCCGTTGAACGCCAGCCGCCGCAGCGTCTCGGTGAGCACCTTCTGACTGATCCCGCCGATGCGGTCCTTGAGCTCTCCATGGCGCACGGGACCGTGCCGCAACGCCCAGAGCGCCACGGCGTTCCAGGTGTTGGAGAGCAGGTCGAAGGCGAGGCGGGCCCGGCAGTCGGCGAGGAAGGGCTGATCGGTGGTCACTTACCGAATGGTGCCCGAGCGGCTTCCTACAGTCAGGCACATGCGAATCGGGATTCTCGGTACGGGCGGTATGTCGGACGCGTTGGGGACGCAGTGGCGGCGGGCCGGGCACGAGGTGGTCGCCGGTGGCCGCTCGGCGGGCGGGCTGCGGGAGGCCGCCGTGTTCGGGACGGACGCGGTGCTGCTGGCGGTGCCGTACGCGGCGGTGGTCGAGGTGGTCGCCGGGCTCGAACCGGTGCTGCGCGGGAGGGTGTTGATCGACTGCACCAACCCGGTGGGCCCGGGCTTCGGGCTGCTCACGGCGGGCGGCCCCGCCGCGGCCCAGCGCATCGCGGCCGCCGCGCCCGCCGCGCACGTGGTCAAGGCCTTCAACCTGTGCCACGTCGACGTCTGGCGGATGACGCCGCCCGTCTTCGACGGCCGCCCGCTGGCGGTGCCGCTGTGCGGGGACGACGAGGCGGCCCTGTCCGTCGTACGACGACTCGTGCGCGACCTCGGCTGCGAGCCGCTGAACGCCGGCGGACTGGACCGGTCCGGGCTGGTGGAGGCGACGGCGGCGCTGCTGATCGGGCTGTGGGTGGGGGAGGGGGCGGACGCACAGGCGATCGCGCCGCCGCTCGCGTTCGCCGATGACCGTGCCTAGGCCGTGCGCAGGCCCAGGAGGACGTCGATGCGGTTGGTCGTGATCGAGTCGACGCCTACGTCCAGCAGGCGGCGCATGGAGCGTCGGGTGTCCGGGGTCCAGACGGAGAGCAAGTAGCCGTCGCGGTGGACGCGCTCGGCGAGGGCGTGATCGACCAGGCCGAAGCGGTAGTTGAGCCAGCGCGGGCGTACCGCGGCCAGCAGCGCGGGGCGCGGCGGCGCCAGTGTCGTCCAGGTCAGGGCGATCTCGGCGGCCGGGTCGGCGGCGCGCACGGCGAGCATCGCCGGGGCGCCCGCGCAGTAGTACACGCGGTCATGCGCCCCGCACCCGCGCACCACGTCCACGACCCGGCGCGCCGCCCGCACATCGGGCGTGCCCGGCAGGTCGAGCATCACCCGGCTCCCGTCGCACGCCGCGAGCGCCTCCTCCAGCGTCGGCACCCCGCCCGCCGTCAGCCCCCGCACCTCGGCCGCCGACAGCGCGAGCAGCGGCCGGTCCTGCTCCCACAGCCGCTTCAGCGTCTCGTCGTGCAGCAGCACCGGCACACCGTCCTTGGTGAGCCGTACGTCGATCTCCACGGCGTCCGCGCCCAGTCGGAGCGCGGAGCGCAGGGAGTCGAGCGTGTTCTCGCGGACGCGGTAAGGGTCGCCGCGGTGCGCGACGGCGGTCACGTTCTGCATGGACGTCATTGTGGCGGGCGGGCGGGCGGGCGTGGGTGGGGGGATGGGGTGGCGGGTGGCGGGTGGACTCAGGCGCGGGGCGTCAGGAGGCGAGCCATGTGGTCGTGTACGTGTCGATCTCGTCCTTGATCCGGGCCTTGCCGGGCTCGTCCAGGAAGGACGCCTCCACGGCATTACCGGCCAGGGCGGCCAGGCCCCGCTCGTCCAGGTCGAGAAGGCGCGCGGCGACCGCGTACTCGTTGTTGAGGTCGGTGCCGAACATGGGCGGGTCGTCGGAGTTGATGGTGACGACCACGCCGGCCTTCGCGAACTCCTTGATCGGGTGCTCGTCGATGTCGCGGACCGCGCGGGTGGCGATGTTGGAGGTCGGGCACACCTCCAGCGCGATCCGGTGCTCGGCGAGGTGCGCGAGCAGCTTCGGGTCCTGCGCCGAGCTCGTGCCGTGCCCGATGCGCTCGGCCCGAAGGTGGGTGAGGGCGTCCCAGACCGTCTCCGGCCCGGTGGTCTCGCCGGCGTGCGGCACGGAGCGCAGTCCGGCGGCGATCGCCCGGTCGAAGTACGGCTTGAACTGCGGCCTCGGTACGCCTATTTCGGGTCCGCCGAGCCCGAAGGAGACCAGGCCCTCCGGGCGCACCCGGTCGTCGGTGGCGAGCCGCACGGTCTCCTCGGCAGCCTCCAGGCCGGCCTCGCCGGGGATGTCGAAGCACCAGCGCAGTACGGTCCCGAACTCGGCCTCGGTTGCCTTGCGGGCGTCCTCGATCGCCGCCATGAACGCAACCTCGTCGATGCCGCGGCGAGTGGAGGAGAACGGGGTGATGGTCAGCTCGGCGTAGCGCACCTGCTGCCGGGCCAGGTCGCGGGCCACCTCGTACGTCAGCAGCCGTACGTCCTCCGGGGTGCGGATCAGCTCCACGACGGACAGGTACACCTCGATGAAGTGGGCGAAGTCCGTGAAGGTGAAGTAGTCGACCAGGGCCTCGGGGTCGGTGGGGACCTTGGAGTCGGGGTGGCGGGCGGCGAGTTCCGCGACGATGCGGGGGGAGGCGGAGCCGACGTGGTGGACGTGCAGTTCGGCCTTGGGCAGTCCGGCGATGAAGGCGTGCAGGTCGCGCGGGACGCGGGCGTCGACGAGACGGTCGGTCAAGGTTCCTCCCCGGGAACGGCGTCCGCGGCCGGGTGTGCGGGCGGCGGGACGCGGGTGATCGGCTGATCGGTTACTCGGGATCATCGTAGGCCGGGCCCGCGACGGTGATGCCCGGGCCTTAGCATGACGGCACGTACGACGGAGGGGGCCCGCGCATGTCCGACGACGCGCAGACGCCGGAGGCGCCGGAGGGATCCGAGGGATCGGAGGGGCCGGGGGGATCGGGGGGATCGGGGATGCTGAGGGGACCGGGGGGACCAGGGGACGCGGCGGTAGGCGGGTCGGGGACTTCGCTGGAGAAGGAGCGGAAGACCTCGTTGGACAAGTCGGGGGCGGCGGGCCAGGGTGGTGCGGTGCCCGGTGGGCCGGAAGGCCGACCCGAGTCGGATCCGTGGGCGCCTCCGGCCGCGGGTGCGCAGGCGTCTCCCTCCGCGCCGGGCGGTCCCGGGTACACCGTCGCCTCGAACGGGCCGCCGGTCTGGCCGGCTCCTTCCGTGCACGATCAGCAGACGGTCACGTCCGTGCCGCCCATGGGTGTGCCGTCCGAGCCGCGGGACGCGGTGCCGCCGGCGTCGCCGTGGATGAACCCGTCGGCCGGGCCGGGCCCGTTGACGCCAACGCACGGCTCGACAGGGAACCCCTTCGCGCCTCCCGGGCCCACGTCTTCCACGCCGGTCGGCACACCGGGCAATCCCTTCGCGCCACCGACCGCGCCCGGTCCCTACGCCGCTCACGGTGAGCCCGTCCCGCCGCCGCCCATCGGTCCCGACGGGCCGGGGCAGGTTCCGTACGGCTATCCCGGGGGGCACGGGGGGCACGGGTACCCGCCGCCGCCGGTGCCGGGGCTCGGTGCCGGGGGCTACTACGGCTGGCCTGGTATGCAGGGCATGCCGAGCAACGGGATGGGTACGGCCGGGCTTGTGCTCGGGATCATCTCCGCGGTGGTCTTCTGCCTGTGGCCGATAGCGATCATCCTGGGTGTGTTGGCTCTGATCTTCGGTTCGATCGGGCGGGGCAAGGCGCGGCGGGGCGAGGCGACGAATCCGGGGCAGGCCTTGGCCGGGGTCATTTGTGGGGCGGCGGGTGTGGTGCTCGGGCTGGTCATGCTGGCGCTTGTGATCGCCACGTCGTAGGAACCGCCGGGTTTTCCTCGCCCCCGCCGCCCCTACCCTTCCCGTACCTGGGGGCCTGCGGCCCCCAGACCCCCGCTTCGGCCCTGAACGGGCCTCGTCCTCAAACGCCGGACGGGCTGGATGATGCTGGCCGGCGCTGAGAGGTGAAGCCCCAGAAACTCAGCCCCTCCGGCGTTTGAGGAGCGGGGGTCCAGGGGGCGGAGCCCCCTGGCGGGGTCGAAGGGGCGGAGCCCCTTCAAGGACGGGAAGGGGTAGGGGCGGCGGGGGCGAGAAACACCCCTACCCCCGCAACCGCTCCCGCGCCTCCATCAACGCGAACCCCAACAGATTCGGCCCCCGCCACCGCCCCGGATCCCCCGCCCCCTCATCCCCCGCCGCGAGCCCGATCCCCCACACCCGGTCCACCGGACTGGCCTCCACCAGCACCCGATCCCCGGTACCCAGCAAGAACTCCCGCAGATCCTCATCCGCGCCGAACTTGTGGACCGACCCCTCGACGACGATCCGGAACCGCTCCCGCTCCCATATCGCGTCGTCGAACCCCCGCACCAGCCGCCCGGCCTTCTTCGCCACCGACGGATGCCCGGCCCCGAGCACCCCCCGCTCCGCCTCCGCGTCCCCGAACAGCCGCGCCTTCTCGGCCATCATCCAGTGCTCGGCGGTCGCGTACTCCACCCCGTCCACGGTGAACGGCGACGGCCACCACTGGCTCAGACAGCTCGCGCCCACCCGGCCGTCCGGCAACGGCCGGTGACCCCAGAAGTGCAGATACTTGACCCTCGCCCCCGCACGGACCTCCCTGATCAGGACATCCCAAGAATCGATCTTCGCCATGCCCCCGAGCATGGCACGCACCACCGACAATCCGTCCCGCGTTTTTCTGGCCAACTCGACACCTGGTCGACAGATTCCGTCGCGTAACCAAAAGGCAACAACGGAATCACTTGTTGGAGTCCTGCTGCTCTGTCAGGATCGGCACTCAAATCGAGCCTGAGCCACGCCGGCCCCACCACGGGGACACGGAGGAGAGCGACATGCAGAACCCGGGCACCGCCACCCCGGCCACCGCCACCCCGGCCACCGCAACCCCGGAAACCGCCACCTCGGGACGCTTCCCGGCCCAGGACCGCTTCGCGGGGGGCGCGCAGTACATCGCGGGCCGGCCGGCGAAGGGGACCTCGGGTCGTACGCACGCCGTCGTCGACCCTGCCACCGGCGAGGAGGTGTACAGGTACGACCTGGCCGGTACCGATGACGTCGACGCCGCTGTCGCCGCCGCGCGCGCGGCCTTCCCCGGCTGGGCGGCGGCCACCCCGGGCGAGCGCTCCGACGCGCTGCACCGCTTCGCCGCCGTCCTCGCCGACCGCGCCGAGGATTTCGCCCGCGCCGAGTCCCTGCAGTGCGGGAAGCCGCTGAAGCTGACCCGTGAGTTCGATGTGCCGGGGACCATCGACAACACCGCGTTCTTCGCCGGCGCCGCCCGGCATCTCCAGGGGCAGTCCGCGGGGGAGTACTCCGGCGACCACACCTCCTACGTCCGCCGCGAACCCATCGGTGTCGTGGGCTCCATCGCCCCCTGGAACTACCCCCTGCAGATGGCCGCCTGGAAGATCCTCCCGGCGATCGCCGCGGGCAACACCATCGTGCTCAAGCCCGCCGAGCTCACCCCGCTCACCTCGCTCCTCTTCGCGCAGGCCGCCACCGACGCCGGGATCCCGGACGGTGTCATCAACATCGTCACCGGGACCGGGAGGGAAGCCGGCGAGCATCTCGTCGGGCATCCCGACGTCGCCATGACCTCCTTCACCGGGTCCACCGCCGTGGGCAAGCGCGTCGCCGAGATCGCCACCGCGACCGTCAAGCGGATCCATCTGGAGCTCGGCGGCAAGGCGCCCTTCGTCGTCTTCGACGACGCCGACCTCGAAGCCGCCGTGCACGGCGCGGTCGCGGGCGCGCTCATCAACACCGGGCAGGACTGCACGGCGGCCACGCGCGCGTACGTGCAGCGATCGCTGTACGAGGAGTTCGTCGAGCGGACCGCCGCCCTCATGGAGAGTGTCCGGCTGGGTGATCCGTTCGCGCCGGGCACCGATCTCGGGCCGCTGATCTCCCACGTCCAGCGCGACCGGGTCGCGGGGTTCGTCGACCGTGCGCGTGCCTACGCGCGCGTGGTCACCGGCGGTGAGGCCCCACAGGGCGATCTCAAGAACGGTGCGTACTATCGGCCCACCCTTGTCGCCGACGCCGCCCAGGACAGTGAGATCGTCCAGTCCGAGATCTTCGGGCCGGTTCTGGTCGTCGTACCGTTCGACGGCGACGACGACGGGATCCGGCTCGCCAACGACACCCCGTACGGGCTCGCCGCCTCCGCCTGGAGCCGTGACGTCTACCGGGCGAACCGGGCCACCCGCGAGATCAAGGCGGGGTGTGTCTGGGTCAACGACCACATCCCGATCATCAGCGAGATGCCGCACGGCGGCTACAAGGCGTCCGGCTTCGGCAAGGACATGTCCGCGTACTCGTTCGAGGAGTACACGCAGATCAAGCACGTCATGTTCGACAACACCGCGGTGGCCAGGAAGGACTGGCACCGCACCGTCTTCGGGGACCGATAGTCAGACCGGACCAGATCAGGCGGGAGCAGCCGGGTGCCCGACCAGCGACCGGCCTCCCCAACCTTTCCGATCTCTCCCGAAAGGGCACCACGCGCATGGAGCAGTACGAGCCCGACCGCCTGTCCCCGGCCCAAGTGGCCGCCATGCGGCGCAGCCTGCGCAACGGCCGGGCCGCCATGACCCGCCGTTCCCTGCTGCGCGCTTCCACGGGCGGCGCGCTCGCGCTGGGCGGACTGGGCACGCTCAGCGCCTGCGGGATCCCCGCGGCCGGCAAGACCCAGGGCGGCACGTCCGCCGAGGACCACTCGGCCGAGGAGAAGGTCGTCAACTTCTCCAACTGGACCGAGTACATGGACGTCGACGACAGCGGCAAGCACCATCCGACGCTGGAGCAGTTCACCGAGCGGACCGGCATCAAGGTCAAGTACACCGAGGACATCAACGACAACAACGAGTTCTTCGGGAAGATCAAGCCGCAGCTGGCCGCCGGGCAGGACACCGGCCGCGACATCATCGTCCTCACCGACTGGCTGGCCGGCCGACTCATCCGCCTCGGCTGGGTCCAGAAACTGGATCCGTCCAACCTTCCGCACGCCTTCGCCAACCTGTCGCAGCAGTTCCGCAGCCCCGACTGGGACCCGGGACGGGCGTACTCCTACCCCTGGCAGGGCATCTCCACAGTCATCGCCTACAACAAGAAGGCGCTCGACGGCGTCGAGGTGAAGACGGTCTCCGACCTGCTCGACAACCCCAAGCTCAAGGGCCGCGTCGGCTTCCTCACCGAGATGCGCGACACCATCGGGATGACCCTGCTCGACATGGGCAAGGACCCCGCCAAGTTCACCGACGACGACTACGACGCGGCGATCGCGCGCCTGCAGAAGGCCGTCGACAAGAAGCAGATCCGCCGGTTCACCGGCAACGACTACACCTCCGACCTCACCAGCGGCGACTTCGCGGCCTGCCTCGCCTGGGCCGGTGACGTCGTACAGCTCAAGGCCGACAGCCCGGACATCGACTTCCTGATCCCGGACAGCGGCTACATGACGTCCAGCGACAACCTGCTGATCCCCAACAAGGCCCGTCACAAGACGAACGCCGAGCGGCTCATCGACTACTACTTCGAGCCGAAGGCCGCCGCCGAGCTCGCCGCCTACATCAACTACGTCTGTCCCGTGGACGGCGTGAAGGAAGAGCTTGCGAAGATCGACGAGGACGCGGCGAACAACCCGCTGATCCTCCCCGACAAGGCCATGCAGGCCGCCTCCCATGCCTTCCGCTCACTGAGCTCGAAGGAAGAGACGGCCTACGAAGAGAAGTTCGCGAAGCTCACAGGGGCGTGACCACCATGACGAACGACACCAGCGGCGACGTCCGCCTCTCCGGCATCAGCAAGACCTACGGCTCCTTCACCGCCGTACACCCGCTCGACCTGACCGTGCCGCAGGGTTCCTTCTTCGCCCTGCTCGGCGCCTCCGGCTGCGGCAAGACCACCACCCTGCGCATGATCGCCGGCCTGGAGGAACCTTCCTCCGGCACCGTCCACCTCGGCGAGCAGGACGTGACGGCCCTCCCGCCGTACAAGCGGCCGGTGAACACGGTCTTCCAGTCGTACGCCCTCTTCCCGCACCTCGACATATTCGAGAACGTCGCCTTCGGCCTGCGCCGACGCGGCATCAAGTCGGTGAAGAAGCAGGTCGAGGACATGCTCGACCTCGTCCAGCTCGGCGAGCAGGCCCGCAAGAAGCCGCACCAGCTCTCCGGTGGCCAGCAGCAGCGGGTCGCCGTGGCCCGTGCGCTGATCAACCACCCCAAGGTGCTCCTGCTCGACGAGCCCCTCGGCGCCCTCGACCTCAAGCTGCGCCGCCAGATGCAGCTGGAGCTCAAGCGCATCCAGACCGAGGTCGGCATCACCTTCGTCCATGTCACGCACGACCAGGAGGAGGCCATGACGATGGCCGACACGGTCGCCGTGATGAACGCGGGCCGCGTCGAGCAGCTCGGCTCGCCGACCGACCTGTACGAGAACCCGCGCACCACCTTCGTCGCCAACTTCCTCGGCACCTCCAACTTCATCGAGGCCGAGGTCGACTCCAAGAGCGGCGACGACATCGTGCTGAAGGCGGGCGGCGGCAAGCTCGTCCTCCCCGAGGCGCGGTGCAGCGCGCCCACGGCGACCGGCGGCAAGGTGCTGGTCGGCGTCCGCCCGGAGAAGATCTCCCTCACCCCCGCCGACGATGCCGGTGATATCCCCGAGGGCCGTAACCGCATCACCGGCAAGATCGCCGACTCCTCCTTCATCGGCGTCTCCACGCAGTACGTCGTCGACAGCCCGGTCTGCTCCGAGTTCGAGGTCTACGCCCAGAACATCGACCGTGACGCCCGGCTCGTGCCCGGCGCCGAGGTCGTCCTGCACTGGAACCCGGCGCACACCTTCGGCCTGGATGCCGCACAGTCCCTGCTTGCTGGGACAACGGGCTCCGCGGGCATCCAGGAAGAGGCGGCGGTCTGATGGCGACACTGACCGAGGCGCCACCGCCTCTGACCCCGACGGCTCCCGAGAAGAAGCCCCCGCGCAAGCGCGGCCGTCTCGTCCCGTACTGGCTCCTGCTCCCCGGCATCCTGTGGCTGCTGGTCTTCTTCGCGCTGCCGATGATCTACCAGGCCTCCACGTCCGTGCAGACGGGCTCCCTGGAGGAGGGCTACAAGGTCACCTGGCACTTCGCCACCTACTGGGACGCGCTGTCCGAGTACTACCCGCAGTTCCTGCGCTCGGTGCTCTACGCCGGCTCGGCGACGATCCTGTGCCTGATCCTCGGCTACCCGCTCGCGTACCTCATCGCCTTCCGCGCGGGCCGCTGGAAGAACCTGATCATGATCCTGGTGATCGCGCCGTTCTTCACCAGCTTCCTGATCCGCACCCTCGCCTGGAAGACGATCCTCGCGGACGGCGGCCCGGTCGTCGGCGCCCTCAACACCCTGCACGTCCTGGACGTCACCAGCTGGCTCGGCATGACCTCCGGCGACCGCGTGCTGGCCACACCGCTCGCGGTGGTGTGCGGTCTGACGTACAACTTCCTGCCGTTCATGGTGCTGCCGCTCTACACCTCGCTGGAGCGCATCGACGGCCGGCTGCACGAGGCGGCCGGTGATCTGTACGCCAAGCCGATCACCACCTTCCGCAAGGTCACCTTCCCGCTGTCGATGCCGGGCGTCGTCTCCGGCACGCTGCTGACCTTCATCCCGGCCGCCGGCGACTACGTCAACGCCGATCTGCTCGGCTCCACCGACACCCGCATGGTCGGCAATGTCATCCAGACGCAGTTCCTGCGCATTCTGGACTATCCGACGGCCGCGGCCCTCTCCTTCATCCTCATGGCCGCCATCCTCGTCATGGTGACCGTCTACATCCGTAGGTCCGGCACGGAGGATCTGGTTTAAATGACCTTCGTCAACTGGCTCAAGCGCAATCTCGTCGTCATCGCGGGACTGCTGACGCTCGCTTATCTCCTTCTGCCGAATGTCGTCGTCACGGTCTTCTCCTTCAACAAACCGAAGGGGCGCTTCAACTACGAATGGCAGGAGTTCTCCACGGCCGCCTGGCAGGACCCGTGCGGCGTCTCCGACCTGTGCGGCTCGCTGTCGGTCAGCCTCCAGATCGCGTTCTGGGCGACGCTGGGCGCCACGCTCCTCGGCACGATGATCGCCTTCGCGCTGGTCCGCTACCGCTTCCGCGCGCGGGGCGCCGTGAACTCGCTGATCTTCCTGCCGATGGCGATGCCCGAGGTCGTCATGGCGGCCTCGCTGCTCACCCTGTTCCTCAACATGGGCGCCCAGCTGGGCTTCTGGACGATCCTCATCGCCCACATCATGTTCTGCCTGAGCTTCGTCGTGACGGCGGTCAAGGCACGTGTGATGTCGATGGACCCGCGGCTGGAGCAGGCCGCGCAGGACCTTTACGCCGGACCGTTCCAGACGTTCGTCCGGGTCACCCTGCCGATCGCCGCCCCCGGAATCGCGGCGGGCGCGATGCTCGCCTTCGCGCTCTCCTTCGACGATTTCATCATCACCAATTTCAACGCGGGCTCCACCGTCACCTTCCCGATGTTCGTCTGGGGCTCGGCCCAGCGCGGAACGCCCGTTCAGATCAATGTCATCGGTACGGCCATGTTCGTCGTCGCCGTACTGTTCGTCCTGGCCTCCATGGCCATCAGTAACCGCCGTAACAAGCAAAAGGCATAAGCCCCTGTAGGGAGTTGAAATCATGGCCCCAAGCGCCATGAGTTCTGGCAATCACTGGACAAAGGCACTCTCTGAAGCCCAGCCGGTCCCGTACTGGCTGGAAGACCCCGGCAAGCCCCACCCCGAGCCCGCCCTCACCACGGCCGAGACCTGCGACCTGCTGGTCGTCGGCGGCGGCTACAGCGGACTGTGGACCGCGCTCATCGCCAAGGAGCGCGACCCGCAGCGGGATGTGGTCCTGCTCGAAGGCCGCGAGGTGGGCTGGGCCGCCTCGGGTCGTAACGGCGGCTTCTGCGCCGCCTCCCTCACCCACGGTCTGCCCAACGGACTTGCCCGCTGGCCCGACGAGATCCACAGACTCCAGGAGCTGGGCGCCCGCAACCTCGACGAGATCGAGAAGGCGGTCGCCCGCTACTCCCTCGACTGCGACTTCGAGCGCACGGGCGAGATCGACGTCGCCACCGAGACCTACCAGGCGTGGGAGCTGCGCGACTGGTACGAGGAGCTGCGGGACAAGGGCCTGGCCGAGGGCATCGAGTTCCTGGACACCGAGGAGGTACGGGCCCAAGTCGACTCACCGACCTTCCAGGCGGGCCTCTACGACCGCCGGGGCGTGGCCATGGTCAACCCGGCCAAGCTGGCGTGGGGACTGAAGCGGGCGTGCCTGGACCTCGGCGTCCGCATCCACGAGCACACCCCTGCCCTCACCCTGAAGCCGTACGGCGCCGGCATGGCCGTACGCACCCCCTACGGCCAGGTCCGCGCCCGCCAGGTCGCCCTCGGTACGAACATCTTCCCGAGCCTGGTCAAGCGCGTGCGCGCCTACACCGTCCCGGTCTACGACTACGCCCTGATGACCGAGCCGCTGAGCGCGGAGCAACTGGCGTCGATCGGCTGGAAGAACAGACAGGGCCTCGGCGATTCGGCGAACCAGTTCCACTACTTCCGCCTCTCCGCCGACAACCGCATCCTCTGGGGCGGCTACGACGCCATCTATCCGTACGGCGGCCGGGTCCGCGCCGAGTACGACGACCGCCCGGAGACGTACGCCAAGCTGGCCGGGCACTTCTTCACCTGTTTCCCGCAGCTGGAGGGCATCCGCTTCACACATGCGTGGGGCGGCGCGATCGACACCTGCTCGCGCTTCTCGGCCTTCTTCGGGACGGCCCATCAGGGCAAGGTGGCGTACGCGGCGGGCTTCACGGGCCTCGGCGTCGGCGCGACCAGGTTCGGCGCGGACGTGATGCTGGACCTGCTGGCGGGGGAGCCCACGGAGCGGACGCAGCTCGAAATGGTCCGCAAGAAGCCCCTGCCGTTCCCGCCGGAGCCCTTCGCCTGGACCGGTATCGCGCTCACCAAGTGGTCGCTGGCCCGGGCCGACGCACACGGTGGGCGGCGCAACCTGTGGCTGAAGGCGATGGACCGACTCGGCCTCGGCTTCGACAGCTGAAGGTGACGCGCGAGTCGGACAATGTGACTCAGGTCACTATGAATTGGTGGCGGGAACCCGCGTAATGCCTGGCAGTGACCTCCCTCTCCCTCATGACGCGATCAGCGTCCACGAAAGAACAGGGAGGTCACCGTCATGACAGGGGCGAAGACGGCGGTCGAGTGGCTGGCATCCGTTGCGCCGAATCCCGAAGCCTGCCGCTGGGAGTGGGAGCGCAACCCCCTCGGGGTCGCGCTGCTCCCGGCCGGCAAGGCCTGGGACGTGCTCATCCTGCCGGCCGAGCTCGGCTATCCCACGCTCGACGTCCTCACCCGCATCATCGACCAACTCGGCCCGGTCCTGGTCGACTTCGGCGACTCGCGCATGGGCTTCTTCGTGCCGCCCGGCACGGCTGCCCGCTGGCTCGGCACCGGTATCCGTACGGCCGGGGCCGGCACCTGGATCGTCGTCCCGTACCCGGGCCGCGCCACCGGCGGCATCCGCTGGCTGATCCCACCGGACGGCACCGGCACCCTCACCGACCCGGCACTCCTCGAACTGGCCATGCACGAGGCGGCGGCGCGGCTGGCCTCGGAGGGGGAGGGCTAGCCTGCGCAACCCTCGGCACCCCTTGAACCCTTGACAGACAGATTGGTCTGGACCAAGTTGTGTGCGGCTCCGCCCTCCAATTCCCCCACGTCCGGAGGCACTTGTGGATCGCTCCAGACCTCTCGCCCTGCTCGCCGCCGCGGCCCTGACCCTGCCCGGCCTCACCGCACTCTCGTCGGCCGCCCGTGCGGCCGACGCCGATCTGGCTCGCAACGGAGGCTTCGAGGCCGGCCTGGACGGCTGGACCTGCACGGCCGGTACGACCGTCAACTCACCCGTGCGCAGCGGAAGTTCCGCACTCCAGGCGACCCCGGCCGGCAGCGACAACGCCCGGTGCGGGCAGACGGTGACCGTGCAGCCGGACTCCCAGTACACGCTGTCCGGCTACGTCCGCGGCTCGTACGTCTACCTCGGCGCGAGCGGCACCGGCACCACCGACGTCTCCACCTGGACCCAGTCGGCCCCCGCCTGGCAACAGCTCACGACGACCTTCCGCACCGGCCCCTCCACCACCCGCGTCACCGTCTACACCCACGGCTGGTACGGCACGGGCGCCTATCACGCCGACGACATCTCGCTCGTCGGACCCGGCGTGGACGCAGGCCAACCACCCGCGGCGCCGACCGGCCTGAAGAGCGGAACGGTCACGTCGTCCAGCGTCGCCCTGTCCTGGTCGGCGGTCGCGGGCGCGACGAGCTACGCCGTCTACCGCGACGGTGCCAAGGTCCAGACGGTGACCGGAACTTCGGCGACGATCGCCGGACTCTCGCCCTCCACGGCGTACAGCTTCCAGGTCGCCGCGCTGAACGAGGCGGGCGAGTCCGCGAAGTCGGCCACCGTCACGGCCACGGCCACGACCACCGCCCAACCGGGCGGCGGGGGCACGGACCTCCCGGCCCACGCCCTGGTCGGCTACCTTCACGCGAGCTTCGCCAACGGCTCCGGCTACACGCGCCTGGCCGACGTCCCCGACAGCTGGGACGTCATCGATCTGGCCTTCGGCGAGCCGACGTCGGTCACCTCGGGCGACATCCGCTTCGACCGCTGCCCGGCGACCGAGTGCCCGAACGTCGAGAACGACGCCGACTTCAAGGCGGCGATCAGGGCCAAGCAGGCGGCCGGCAAGAAGGTGCTGATCTCCATCGGCGGCCAGAACGGCCAGGTGCAGCTGACCACCACCGCGGCGCGGGACACTTTCGTGACGTCGGTCTCGAAGATCATCGACGAGTACGGGCTCGACGGCCTGGACATCGACTTCGAGGGCCACTCGCTCTCCCTGAACGCCGACGACACGGACTTCAAGAACCCGAAGACGCCGGTGATCGTCAACCTGATCTCGGCCCTGAATACCCTGAAGGCGAAGTACGGCGACGACTTCGTGCTGACGATGGCCCCGGAGACCTTCTTCGTCCAGCTCGGTTACCAGTACTACGGCACCGGCCAGTGGGGCGGCCAGGACCCGAGGGCAGGGGCGTACCTCCCGGTCATCCACGCGCTGCGCGACGACCTGACGCTCCTGCACGTCCAGGACTACAACTCGGGCCCGATCATGGGCCTCGACAACCAGTACCACTCCATGGGCGGCGCCGACTTCCACATCGCGATGACCGACATGCTGCTCACCGGTTTCCCGGTCGCGGGCAACGCGAGCAACGTCTTCCCTCCCCTGCGCCCCGACCAGGTCGCGATTGGCATGCCCGCCTCGACCAACGCGGGCAACGGTCATGTCCCGCCGGCCGAGGTCACCAAGACCCTCGACTGCCTGACGAAGAAGACGAACTGCGGCTCGTACACCACCCACGGCACCTGGCCGGCGCTGCGCGGCCTGATGACGTGGTCGATCAACTGGGACCGGTACGGCGGCTGGGAGTTCCAGCGGACGTTCGACGGCTACTTCGGCTGAGGAACAGCCACAGCGAGGACAGGAGCACCGTGCAGAGGCACCAACTGGCCACGACGTCCAGTGGCCAGTGGTAGCCGCGGCGGACCAGGCCGAAGCCGACGGCCGCGTTGACGACCGCGCAGGCGATGACGAGCTCGCGGCGGGCGTAGGCGCTGCGCAGCCAGGGGAGGAGGAGCAGGGTCGCGGCGCCGTAGGCGATGGCCGCCGTGGCGGTGTGGCCGGAGGGGTAGTAACCGGTCGCCGGGGGGACGGCCGGGGTGCCCGGGCGGTCGGTGAGTTCCTTGAGGGGCACGATCAGGGCCGGGACCAGTGCCATCACGACGGCAGCCGCGGTGGTCGGCAACCACCACCGGTCTGTACCAGTGCGGCGGGACCGCCAGGCGGTGTGGACGAGGACCACGGCGAGGACCGGGACCGCCACCTGGACATTGCCCAGGTCAGCCAGGAGTTCGGAGAACCGGTCCGGGTCGACCAGGGCCCGGCTGACCCGCTCGTCCACACGCAAGAGCGGCCCGTCCGCGACGACCTGCCAGGTGAGCAGGGCGAAGAGGAGGGCCGGAAGACCGAGAAGGAGGAAGAGGGAGGTCGGGCGCCCCGGAACAGGGGGGGTGGTTCCGAGGCGCCCGTCCGGATCGGATGGTCGGCCGCCCCGGGGGGTTTGGGGCGGGCGACTGTCCGATCGGTGAGGAGATCCGGAGCCGGAGGCTCCGGTTGTGTGCGCGAGGGCACGACCAGGTCGAAGCTGGGGAGGCCCCGGCCTGATGTCACCCAGAGTCCCCTCTGGGCGGGGTGTATCTCTCATCTGCCTAGAACCTACGACAGCGGGAGGGCGTAAGACAGACGGAATCGCGTCCTGACATCCACCTCGCACACCTTCTTCACACGCTCTGACTACCGCCGCCCCAGCGCCGGAACCGCGGACGGTGTCAGGGCTGGGGCGGATGTGGTTCCCGGGCCGGGGAACCGGCGTTCACCAGTGGTTTTGCTGTGACCTCAGATACGGGCGAAGGCCTGCTCGATGATGTCGAGGCCCTCGTTCAGCAGGTCCTCGCCGATGACCAGCGGGGGCAGGAACCGCAGCACGTTGCCGTAAGTGCCACAGGTCAGGACCAGCAGGCCCTCCTGGTGGCAGGCCTTGGCGAGCGCGGCGGTCGCCTCCGGGTTCGGCTCCTTGGTGGCGCGATCCTTGACCAGCTCGATGGCGATCATGGCGCCACGGCCACGCACATCGCCGACGATGTCGAACTTCTCGGCGATGGCGGTGAGGCGGGCCTTCATGATCGCCTCGATGTTCTTCGCCTTGGCGTTGAGGTCGAGCTCCTTCATCGTCTCGATCGAGCCGAGCGCGCCGGCGCACGCCACCGGGTTGCCGCCGTAGGTGCCGCCCAGGCCGCCCGCGTGCGCGGCGTCCATGATCTCGGCGCGGCCGGTCACGGCGGCGAGCGGGAGGCCGCCGGCGATGCCCTTCGCGGTCGTGATCAGGTCGGGGACGATGCCCTCGTCCTCACACGCGAACCACTGACCCGTACGGCAGAAGCCGGACTGGATCTCGTCGGCGACGAAGACGATGCCGTTGTCGGAGGCGAACTTGCTGATGGCCGGCAGGAAGCCCTTGGCCGGCTCGATGAAGCCGCCCTCGCCGAGCACCGGCTCGATGATGATCGCGGCCACGTTCTCCGGGCCGACCTGCTTGGTGATCTGGTCGATGGCCTGCGCGGCGGCCTCCGGGCCCGCGTTCTCCGGGCCGGTCGGCCAGCGGTAGCCGTAGGCCACCGGCACCCGGTAGACCTCGGGCGCGAACGGACCGAAGCCGTGCTTGTACGGCATGTTCTTCGCGGTCAGTGCCATGGTGAGGTTCGTACGGCCGTGGTAGCCGTGGTCGAAGACGACGACGGCCTGGCGCTTGGTGTAGGACCGCGCGATCTTGACGGCGTTCTCGACGGCCTCGGCGCCGGAGTTGAACAGCGCGGACTTCTTGGCGTGGTCACCGGGGGTGAGCTCGGCGAGGGCCTCGGCGACCTCCACGTAGCCCTCGTACGGGGTGACCATGAAACAGGTGTGGGTGAAGTCGGCGAGCTGGGCGCTCGCGCGGCGTACGACGGCCTCGGCGGAGGCGCCGACGGACGTCACGGCGATGCCGGAGCCGAAGTCGATGAGCCGGTTGCCGTCGACGTCCTCGATGATTCCGCCGCCCGCACGCGCCGTGAACACGGGCAGCACGGAGCCCACGCCCTGCGCGACCGCGGCGGTACGGCGGGCCTGCAGCTCCTGCGACTTCGGGCCGGGGATGGCGGTGACGACGCGGCGCTCCTGCGGAAGTGCGCTCATGAGGGGCTCCTGGGGGTTTTGCGGATGCTTGTCTTCTCTTTTTCGCAGGCTAGGGCGGGGAGCGGGGGGTGGGCATGCTCCATGTGGGCGTTGTCAGCGAGTCCGGTTGTCCGTGGTGGACATAGCGACGCCGACGTGGCCGGGACCCGTCTTCCGCCCCGTCGGCCGCGTAAGCGGTGAACTCCCCAGAGGAGGGCGTTAGATTGGCTCGCTGATGGCGGATGGAACGGCTGGTCAGGGGGCAAGGGCGATGGACAGCGACGGGACGCAGGACGCGCGGGGTGCGCACGCGACGCCTGTGCCGCGTCCAGCGGTGCCCCCTCAGGCGCCCGCGGTGCCGCCGCGGCCGACGCGGGCACCCGGTGCGCAGGGCGGGCCGGAGCGGTTCGCGCAGCCACGGCCCGGTTCCGTGGCCGACTGGCTCAATGAGCCCCGGCCGGACGCCCGGCCCGGGATCTGGCGGCTCGGATACCGGCTGCCGAAGGCCGCGCAGCAAGGTGCCGAACGGCTGGCGCCGGTCACTGTCGTCGGGCTGCTCGTCCCGCTGGTCGTGGCGCTGCTCGTGTGGTCGCTGTGGCGGCGAGGCAGCATCCCGTACCAGTTCTCCGTGCTGCGGCTGTTCACGCCGGACGACTGGTGGTGGGGCGGCACGCTCGCGTCGGCCAAGGACTGGCAGGGGCAGGAGGCCCTCGTCGTCTACAACGGTCTCTTCTTCGCCGTGCTCGTCTACGCGATGGGCCGACTGGGCAGTTGGCCCGATGTCGTCCGCCACTTCGTGGGCAACCGGCCACAGCCCGCGCGGGCGCTGCTCGCCGCCCTGGGCGCCCTGGTCACGCTGAGCTTTGTGTTCCCGAGCGCCTTTCCCGGCGTCACCTGGGACGCTCTCCCCGTCGTCGCCCCCCTGTTCTCCCTCGTCGCCCTGATCTCGGGCGGCTTCGACCTGTTCACCTCGGTGCTGTTCACCGACAGTCTGTACACGGTCGTCACCGTGCTGGTCGTGTGGCCGTTCGCCCGGGTCGGCGACTGGTGGGGATATGTGAAGGCGCGCCTCGCCGCGCGCGGTGCCGCGGCGCAGGAGAACACGGCTGCGGCCGTGGACCGGCCCCGCGCCGAGTGGCCCGAACTACGGCGGGCGGGACAGCACGAGGCGGCCGACCTGCTGACCGGCGAGGTGGCCGGCCACCGTATGAACGACGTGGACTGCGCCCGGTTGGAGCACGCCTGGACCGTGGCGCGGCAGGACGGTTCTCTCCAGACCTTCCGCGACACCGTGCTGCGACAGGGTGGCGCGTCCTGGACCCACCCCTCCGGAGCCAGGGACCTGCCCCGCCGCGCGGCCGGCCACGACCTGCTCGAAGGACAGGTGCGCATCGGGCGCTGGGTGGCCGCCGAACGGGCTCCGCGCGCCTACCACGACGTGGGCGCCGCGCTCGGCCCGGACGTGCTGGGTACCTCGCTCCTCGCGATCGGACCGTCCGGGGCGGGCAAGACGCGGAACCTGATCGAGCCCGTGACGGAGTCGCTCGCGTTGCAGGCGCTCGCCGGGCGGTGCGCCGTCGTCGCGGTCTCCGCCGCGGGCACCCGGCTCGCCGCGGACTCGGCGTTCGACGTGGTCGTACGGATCGGGGATCCCACCTCCGTCCACGACCTGGATCCGTACGCGGAGTCGGAGGACCCGGACGAGGCGGCCGCCATTCTCGCCGAGGGCCTGGTGGGCGACCTCGACACGGTGGGCAGCCAGAGCGCCGCCACCGCGCTCGCCCAGCTGCTCGGCCCCTACCGGGCGGTGCACGGCCGCTTCCCGACCCTGCCGGTACTGCGTGAGCTCCTGGAGGGCGAGCCCTCGGCGCTGTCCGCCCTGGAGGGCGCGCTGTCGTCCGACGGCGACACCGTGATGCGCCGTGAACTGCAGGCCCGTATCCGGCAGATGGGGAGCCCGGCCGATGTGGGCCGCGCCCTCTCCGACCGGCTCGCACTCCTCAACCGGCCGGCCTTCACCGAGTTCTTCGGCGGGGGCGGTGACACCCGGCCGTTCTCCCTGCGTGCCGTGGCCCATCACCCGCTGCGGGTCCGTATCGACCTCCCGGAACAGAACCACGAGGAGGCCGCCCGCCTGCTGACGAGGCTCGTCCTCGCCCAGTTCAGCGCGGTCGTACGCAGCGGGAAGCACCGCCACTTCGCCTGTCTGGTCCTCGACGACGCCACCGGGGCGGTCACCGCCGAGTCGGTGCGCCGGATCCAGCGGCTGCGCTCCCAGAACGCGGGCGTCGTCCTCGCCCTGCGCACGATCGGCGACGTCCCCGAGGCCCTGCACGGTCCGCTGTACGGGGCGATCGGCTGCCGTATGGCGTTCTCCGGCGTGACGACATGGGACGGCAGCCGGTTCGCGCAGGCCTGGGGCACCGAATGGGTGGAGACGCGGGAGGTGGCCAAGCACACGGTCTTCGCCGACCAGCCGATGACCCGCCTGATCCACGCCCTGCGCAAGCTCGTCACCGGCAAGGCCGTGACGACGGACGCGGTGACCGTGAAGCAGGTCGAGCGGGAGCGGTGGTCGGCGTCCGAGCTGGCGCACGGCGTGCCGCCGGGCCATGCGGTGCTGTCGCTCACCAGCGTCCAGGGCGAGCACGCGCCGCCGTTGCTGGTGGACCTGCGGGGCTGACCTCGGCGTCCGGGCGGCAGGTCACGCGGTGACCGTACGGTGAGGCAGAATCGGCACAGGTCGTTCATACGCGGCGGCCAAAAGATCACAAGGATCGCTGAGATTTCAGAGATCACCGAGATCACGCCGATGGTCATCACGATCACCGCGATCACCGCGATCACACCGACTTGAAGGCCTCATGCCCCCCACGCTCGCCTCGCTCGTCCACCACTCCGCGCTCAAGCTGACCGTGCGGGCGGGCGAGGACCGCCTGGACGTGCCCGTGCGCTGGGCGCACGTCAGTGAGCTCGCCGACCCCGTCCCCTACATGGAGGGCGGGGAACTGCTGCTGATCACCGCGCTCAAGCTGGACGCGGAGAACCCCGAGGCGATGCGGCGCTATGTGCGGCGGCTGGTCGGTGCGGGCGTGGTCGGGCTCGGCTTCGCGGTCGGCGTCAACTACGAGGACATCCCCACCGCGCTGGTCGACGCGGCGGCGGAGGAGGGCCTGCCGCTGCTGGAGGTGCCGCGCCGCACACCGTTCCTCGCCATCAGCAAGGCCGTGTCGGCGGCGATCGCGGCGGACCAGTACCGGGCGGTGACGGCGGGGTTCGCGGCGCAACGGGAGCTGACGAAGCAGGCGTTGACCGACGGGCCGGAGGGCCTGCTGGCCGCGCTGGCGTCCCAGGTGGACGGCTGGGCGGCACTGTACGACGCGTCCGGTGCCGTGGTCGCGACGGCACCCGAGTGGGCGGGACGGCGGGCGGCGCGGCTCACGGCGGACGTGGAGCGACTGAGGGAGCGGCCCGCGCCGGCGTCGTCCGTGGTCGGCGGGCCGGAACACGAGGACCGGGTCGAACTGCACACCCTGGGCACGGGGCGCCGGCCGCGGGCCGCGCTGGCCGTGGGGACGGCGGCGGCGCTGGGCACGGCCGAGCGGTACGCCGTTCACTCGGCGATCGCGCTGTTGACGCTGACCACCGAGCGGTCGCGGTCGCTGCACGCGGCCGAGCAGCGGGTGGGCGCGGCGGTGCTGCGCATGCTGCTCGCCGGGGAGCCGGACCATGCGCGGGCCGTGGCGGGAGACCTCTACGGCGGGCTGCTGGACGCGCCGTTCCGAGTGATCGTCGCCGAGGCGGCGCCGGTGTCGGCGGCGCGGGTGGTGGACTCCGGGGCGCGGGTGGCGCTCACCAAGGCGTCCGCCGCGGTGCTGGCCGCCGCGTCCGACACGCACGGCGATCCGCTGGGCGCCCTCACCGAGATCGTGGAGTCCGCGGCGGCCCGGGCCGGGGAGGCGGTGCTCGTCGTGCCGGAGGGGGAGGGCGAAGCGGCGCGGCTCGTGGTGCTCGCCACGGACGGGGGTGCGGCGGTGGCGGCATGTGCGGATTACGCGGCGGCGTTGGAGGCGGCGCGCGCGGGGGACGTACCCGAGCCGCCGGGCGGCGTCGGCGAGGACGAGCTGGTCGTGGGGCTCTCGGCGCCGGCCGGGCCCATCGCCGCCGCGGCGGCGTACAAGCAGGCCGAGCAGGCTCTGTCGGTGGCTCGGCGGCGGGGGCGGGTGTGTGTGGAGCACGAGCAGCTGGCGGCGGGGTCGGTGCTGCCGTTGCTCGCGGACGATGCGGTGAAGGCGTTCGCGGACGGGTTGCTGCGGGCGCTGCACGAACATGACGCTACGGGGCGGGGGGATCTGGTCGCCTCGCTGCGGGCGTGGTTGTCGCGGCACGGGCAGTGGGACGCGGCGGCTGCGGATCTGGGGGTGCATCGGCACACGTTGCGGTATCGGATGCGGCGGGTGGAGGAGATTCTGGGGCGGTCGCTGGATGACGCGGATGTGCGGATGGAGCTTTGGCTGGCGTTGAAGGCGACCTCGGGGGAGTAGGCGGGTTTTCCTCGCCCCCGCCGCCCCTACCCTTCCCGTCCCTGGGGGCTGCCGCCCCCAGACCCCCGCTTCGGCCCTGAACGGGCCTCGTCCTCAAACGCCGGACGGGCTGGAATTCAGCCCCTCCGGCGTTTGAGGAGCGGGGGTCCAGGGGGCGGAGCCCCCTGGGAACGGGACGGGTAGGGGCGGCGGGGGCGAGAATTTCCGGGCCGCACCACCCACCCCGCCAAACCGGCGCACCCCCTGCCCCCACCACTACATCGCGGACAAACGTCCCTCCGTCCCCGCCCCCCTACCGTGGACCCCAACACACCAGGACACCCCTAACGCGGAAGGGCCGGGAATCCACATGACTTCCACCCACGCTTTCTGGCTCGCCGGCCGCCAGGTCAGCGGCGAGGACAGCTTTGATGTGACCTCCCCGTGGGACGGGCGGGTCGTCGGCAAGGTGAGTGTGCCGACGGACGCGCAGATCGAGGAGGCGGTGGCCGCCGCGTACGCCGTCCGCGACGACTTCGCCGCGACCCCGGCCCACGTGCGGGCCGCCGCGCTCGACCACGTCAGCAGGCGGCTCGTGGAGCGGACCGAGGAGATCGCCCGGCTGATCTCCGCCGAGAACGGCAAGCCCATGAAGTGGGCCCGCGGCGAGGTCGGCCGTGCCGTGTCCGTGTTCCGGTTCGCGGCCGAGGAGGCCCGGCGGTTCAACGGCGGCGAGGCCCAGCGGCTCGACACCGACCTCGGCGGTCAGGGGCGGCTCGCGTTCACGCGGCGCTTCCCCAAGGGCGTCGTCCTCGGCATCGCGCCCTTCAACTTCCCGCTCAACCTGTGCGCCCACAAGATCGCCCCGGCCATCGCCGCCGGCGCGCCGATCATCCTGAAGCCCGCCCCGGCCACCCCGCTCTCCGGGCTCGTCATCGGTGAGCTCCTCGCCGAGACCGAGCTGCCGGAAGGGTCCTGGAGCATCCTCCCGGTGTCGAACGACCGTATGCCCGCCCTGGTCCAGGACGAGCGTCTGCCGGTCATCTCCTTCACCGGCTCCGAGAAGGTCGGCTACGCGATCATGGACTCGGTGCCGCGCAAGCACTGCACCCTGGAGCTGGGCGGCAACGGCGCGGCGGTCGTGCTCGCCGACTTCGCCTCGGACGCGGACCTCGACTGGGCCGCCACCCGTATCGCCACCTTCTCCAACTACCAGGGCGGCCAGTCCTGCATCTCCGTGCAACGGGTGATCGCCGACGCCTCCGTGTACGACCGGCTTGTGCCGCGCATCGTCGCCGCCGTCGAGGCCCAGGTCACCGGTGACCCGGGTGACGACGCGACCGACGTCGGGCCGCTGGTCAGCGAGGACGCCGCCAAGCGTGTCGAGACGTGGGTCGACGAGGCTGTCGCTGCCGGAGCCACCCTCCTCGCCGGTGGCAAGCGCGACGGTGCCTCCTACGCGCCGACCGTCCTCACCGACGTACCGGCCGACGTCACCCTCGCCTGCGAGGAGGTCTTCGGGCCCGTCCTCACCGTGCAGAAGGTCGACGGGGAGGCCGCCGCCTTCGCTGCCGCCAACGACTCCAAGTACGGCCTCCAGGCGGGTGTGTTCACCCACGACCTGCAGACCGCCTTCCGGGCCCACCGCGCCCTCGAGGTCGGCGGCGTCGTCATCGGTGACGTGCCCTCCTACCGCGCCGACCAGATGCCGTACGGCGGCGCCAAGCAGTCCGGTGTGGGTCGTGAGGGCGTGAAGTTCGCGATGGACGACTACACGTATGAGCGGGTGATGGTTCTCACCGGCCTCGCTCTCTGAGCCGATTCGGGATCCGCTCTAGCTTGTGACAATCGTTTTCAGCTAGAGTGGTCCGCATCCCGGGATGAAAAAAGGGGCCCGGCACCGATGCCTTCCGGTGCCGGGCCCCTTCATTTACGTCGGCTGCTCCGGACCCTCAACCGGAGAAGCCGACGTGCGCGAGCCGCACCGGGCCGCGCAGCCTGAGGTGGACGTCCCGGACGCCCTCGGCGATGATCTCGGCGCGCTGCGTCGAGTAGTCGTACGGGCTCGCGTCGTCCGGCGCCCGGGACGTCAGCACGGCGAGCACCGGGCCCCCGTCCAGCGACACCTCGACCGCGCCGTCGCCGGACACGGTCGCCGTCACCGCCGTGACGCCGTCTTCGAAGTCGCAGTCGCGGTAGACCAGTTCGCCCGACCTGCCCTGCGCCGGCGTCACCGCGTCACCCGACGCCTTCGTGCGGTCGACGATCGCGACGCCGCTCTGCTCGTCGAAGTCGGCCGCTTGCAGTCCGCGTCGGAGCACGGGGCGTGGTGCGGCCGCCTCGCCGTCCAGCAGCACGGTCGTCCGCAGGCGGATGTCCTCGCTGGAGGCGCCGGCCAGGATCTCGTACGGGCCCGGCTCGCGGCGCCAGCCACCTCGCGCCACGTCCCAGAAGTCGAAGGACGACAAGGGGACTTCGAAGGTGAGCTCCCGCTGCTCGCCGGGCTCCAGCCGCACCCGGCTGTGCGCCACCAGCTCCCGCCGCGGGCGCGGCACCGCCGGGTCCACGGCCCGGGTGTAGAGCTGGGCGACCTCGTCGGCCGGCACGTCACCGG
Organism: Streptomyces cyaneus; assembly: GCF_004028635.1. GTDB lineage: Bacteria > Actinomycetota > Actinomycetes > Streptomycetales > Streptomycetaceae > Streptomyces > Streptomyces cyaneus. Next base: position 215,942 of record NZ_RQJW01000011.1, read on the forward strand.
TGTTGGTGACCGTGAAGGAGAGGTGCAGCGCTTCGTCCGTCACGCGGGTCTTCAGGTCGGCGTAGGAGAAGGTCGCGTAGGACAGGCCGTGGCCGAACGGGAACAGCGGGGTCCCCTCGAAGTACAGGTATGTCTGGCGGCTGCCGATCACGTCGTAGTCGAGGAGGTCGGGCAGGTCGGCGTCGTCGGCGTACCAGGTCTGCGGGAGGCGGCCGGCGGGGGAGACGTCGCCGGCCAGGATCCGGGCGAGGGCGGTGCCGGCTGCCTGGCCGCCGTGGGACGTCCAGAGGATCGCCGGGAGGGCGGCCGGGTCGACGGCGTAGGGGTACGCCGAGACCAGTGCCAGCACCGTGTTCGGGTTGGCCGCGTGGGCGGCGCGTAGCAGGCGCTCCTGGTGGGCGGGGAGGGTGAGCGTCGTACGGTCCTCGGTCTCGCGGCCGTTGATGTGCGGGTCGTTGCCCGCGACCACCAGGACCACGTCCGCCTGTGAGGTGACCCTGGTCACTGCGTCTTCGCCGCTTTCGACGACGATGAGCTCGAAGATTTCCGGATTCGCTTCGGCAACCCTGACGCCCTCGGCGGCGACTGAGACGTGGCGACCCGTGCCGAGATGCCGGAGGAGGTGTCCGTTCTCGTGGGGTTCCAGGCGGAACGTCTCCTGGACGACCCAGCCTCCGGGCTGGTCGGCGGAGGCGCGGACACAGCCGTCCTCGGCGACGGAGAGATAGCGGCCGTCGGGGGCGCGCAGGGTCAGCACGCCCTCACCCCAGTCGACGAGCGCGAACTCGGTGCCGGTCGGGTCGGTGGCCAGCGGGGGCAGATCCGTACGGCCGGCGAGCAGGGCCGGGTCGAGGGCACCTTCGGCGCCGCGGACCTCGTCGGCGGCGTCTGCCTCGGGGACGTGCAGGAAGGCTCCGGCCGAGGTCTTCAGGCGGATGCGGTCCACGCCCTCGGCGAACTCGACCCGCTCCGCGCCGAACCGCTCGTACAGGCCCTCCAGCGGGGTGGAGCGGTGGATGAGTGTGCCGCTGTACCAGTCGAGCTTGCACTCGTCGGCGAGCAGGCCGACCACGGCCAGCCGGGTGTCGGGCGCGAGCGGCAGCAGCCCGCCGCTGTTCTTGAGCAGGACGACCGACTGCTCGGCGGCCTCCTGCGCGAGGGCGCGGTGGGCCGGGGTGTCGAAGTCCCTGGTGAGGGCGTGCGGGTCGTACTCCGGGTCGAACTCGCCGAGGCGGAAGCGGACCGAGAGCTGGCGGCGGACCGCGGTGTCGATGTCGGCCTCGGTCAGCAGGCCCTGCTCCAGGGCACCGCGGACCCGTGCGGTGATCTTCGAGCTGTCGGTGCCGTGGTCGGTGAAGCTGTCGACGCCGGCGAGGATCGCGGCGGCCGTGGCTTCCTCGTGGGTGTCGAAGTAGTGCTCGGAGTCGACCAGGTTGGAGGGCGCGCCCGCGTCGGAGCAGACCAGCAGGTCCTCGTCGGTCCAGGCGCGCAGGTGCTCGCGCAGATACGGCGAGACGTGGTTGGGGCGGCCGTTGACCAGGTTGTACGCCGGCATCACCCCGGCCGTCGCGCCGGCCTCGACCGTCTCGCGGAAGGCGCGCAGGTCGTACTCGTGCAGGACGCGCGGGCGCACCGAGGAGGACGTGACGTCGCGGCCCGTCTCGTTGTTGTGGGCCAGCCAGTGCTTGAGGACGGGGGCGGTGCGCCAGTACGTCGGGTGCTCGCCGCGCAGGCCTTGGGTGTAGGCGGTGGCGATGGCCGAGGTGAGCTTCGGGTCCTCGGAGTAGCCCTCCTCGCCCCGGCCCCACAAGGGGTGGCGCAGGAGGTTGACGGTGGGGGACCAGACGTTCAGGCCCACGCGGTCGTCGCGGGCGCGCATCGCCCGGACCTCCTTGGACACCGCCTCGCCGACCCGTCGTACGAGATCGGTGTTCCAGGTGGCGCCGAGGCCGACCGCCTGGGGGAAGACGGTGGCCGGACCCATCCAGGCCACGCCGTGCAGCGCTTCCTGGCCGGTGCGGAACTCGGCGATGCCGAGCCGCTCGACGGCCGGGGCGAACTGGTGCAGGAATCCGATCTTTTCGTCGAGGGTGAGCCGCGACAGCAGGTCGTCGATGCGCTTCGCGAACGGCAGTCGCTGATCGCGGAAAGGCGGCGTAGGCGGCGTTTGTGCGGTCACGTGGGGATCCCCTTGCGGTGGAGCGGCGAGGCGCTTTCGAAGCGCTTCGATGCTCATTCGATCCAGGGGTGGGTGTCAAGACACCCCGGCGCAACAACTCCGACTCCTGACCGTTATTTCAAGCACTGTAAGAGAGTGGTCGGATCCTCTACGGCCCCGAGGAATCTTGGAAGCGACCCTTGTGCGCCCCCATGCCTTCACTTAACCTCGCAGCAACATCGAAGCGCTTCGACTACGAGGCTCGTCCACTTCAGGGGTGCACGGCCCTCGGCAGTGGTCGAAGGATCGCTTCAGCTCAGCCAGATCCACTTAAGACACCGCAGCCGACGGCCCACCGCCGGGTGTCCAGGTGCGCCATGAAGGGTTGACGCAATGACGCCGAATGCCGCCTCCGCCTCCTCCGGACCCAGCCGGAGAAGCTTCCTCGCCTCTACGGCGGTCGCCACCGCAGCGGTGGCGGGAGGGATGCCGCTGCTCTCCGCCTGCGGTGGGTCGGACAGTGGGTCGCGAGACGGCACCACGTCGGGCAAGGACGCGAAGAAGATCCTTCCGGCGTACGTGGCCAGCAATGTGGTGACGCCGGACATCCCGTCCAAGAACGGCTCGGCGGTCGGCTTCACCAGCAAGCTGGACCTGGCCACCCTCAAGACCTCGGTCCCGAAGAAGCTCGGCAAGGGCGGCAAGGTCACCATCATGTCGCCGTTCTGGGGCTCCCCGCCGAAGAGCGGCAACGCCTACTACAAGGCGATGAACGACCTGATCGGCGTCGACGTCGCCTGGCAGAACCAGGACGGCAACACCTACGAGCAGAAGCTCGGCGCGGTGCTGGCCTCCAGCGACGTCCCCGACGTGGTGGTCGTCCCCGGCTGGAACATGAACGGCAAGATACCCACCGCCATCATCAGCAAGTTCGCCGACCTCGGCCCCTACCTGTCCGGCGACGCGGTGAAGGAGTACCCGAACCTCGCCGCGATCCCCTCGGAAGCCTGGCAGCGCTCCATCTTCGGCGGCAAGCTGCGCGGCCTGCCGCAGCCGGCGCCGTGGGCCCCCAGCATCGTGCCCCTGTACCGCCAGGACATCTTCGAGAAGGAAGGGTACGAAATACCCAAGTCCTGCGACGAGTTCATGGCGCTGGCCAAGGAGATCACCAACGCCAAGGCCAAGCGCTGGGCGTGTCTGGACATGAAGTGGACCGCCTGGCAGGCCTTCGGTGTCTTCTCGGGCAGCGAGAAGCCCCTCGGCTGGAACATGGTCGACGGCAAACTGGTCTACCGCATCGAGACCGAGCAGTACCTCGAAGCGCTGGAGTGGTCCCGCAAGCTCTTCGAGGCGGGGGTCGTCCACCCCGATGCCGAGATGGGCAAGAACGCCCCCGACCCGGGCCCCAAGTTCGCGAAGGGCGAGTTCCTCATCTACGCCCAGAACATCTCCCAGTGGTGGGGCCGCACCGCCGAACAGGCCATCCAGAACCCGGACTTCAAGATCTGGGGCATGGACGTCTGGGGCCACGACGGAGGCAACCCCACCATCTATGCCGAGCAGCCCGCCGGCATCTTCGCCTTCGTCAACAAGAAGGCCCCCGAGTCGGTCATCCGCGACGTGCTGGCCGTCGCGAACGTCACCGCGGCGCCGTACGGCACCAAGGAGTACATGATGACCAACTACGGCGTGGAGGGCACCCACTACACCGTCAAGGACGGCGTCCCCACCAAGACCGACCAGGGCAACCTGGAGGTGATGAACGCCTACGTCATGGTGGACGGCCCCGCCTCGACCATCGCGCACCCCGACTTCCCCGATGTCGCCAAGGGCCAGGTCGAGTGGCAGCAGCGGATGGGCGCCTTCACCAAGAAGTCCACCTTCTGGGGCATGCAGATCACCGAGCCGAACCGCTACACCAACCTCGCCAACGACTTCGAGCAGCTGGAGGACGACATCGTCCGCGGCCGCAAGAAGATCAGCGACATGCAGCAGGCCGTCTCCGACTGGAAGAGCAAGGGCGGCGACAAGCTGCGCGACTGGTACAAGCAGATCCTCGACGAGAACGGCTCCGCGGCCAGCTGACCCGGTACCGAGGCAAGGAGAACGGCCGTGTCCCACAGCACGGTGCCTCGGAGCAGGACCGAGGCCGACACGACGGCGAAGACCCCGGCGGCATCCGGCGGCGCTACCGGATCCGGTAGGAAACCACCCTCGGGAAAGCTGAGTCTGCGGATCAGGCTCAGACGCGACCGCGTCCTGCTCCTGATGACGCTGCCGGCGGTCGCCCTGGTCCTGCTCTTCAACTACGTGCCGATCCTCGGCAATGTGGTGGCGTTCCAGGACTACGACCCCTACATCAGCGACAACGGCGTCGTGTCCATGCTGAACAGCCCGTGGGTGGGGCTGGAGAACTTCCAGCGGATCTTCGAGGACTCCGCGTTCTGGCAGGCGGTCCAGAACACCCTCGTACTGTTCTTCCTCCAGCTCGTGCTGTTCTTCCCGATTCCCATCCTGCTCGCGCTGCTCATCAACAGCGTGGTCAGGCCCCGGGTTCGGGCGATCGCGCAGGCCGTTCTCTATCTGCCGCACTTCTTCTCGTGGGTGCTGGTGATCGCGGTCTTCCAGCAACTGCTCGGCGGCGCAGGACTGCTCTCGACGCTGCTGCGCGATCACGGGTACGACGGCCTCGACATCATGACCGACCCGAGTACCTTCAAGTTCCTGGTCACCGCGCAGGCGGTGTGGAAGGACGCGGGCTGGGGGATCATCGTCTTCCTCGCCGCGCTGGCCGCGGTCAGCCCCGACCTTTACGAGGCCGCCGCGATGGACGGCGCCGGACGCTGGCGTCGTATGTGGCACGTCACCCTGCCCGCGCTGCGGCCGGTCATCGCGCTGCTGCTGGTCCTGCGCGTGGGCGATGCCCTCACGGTCGGCTTCGAACAGATCCTGCTGCAACGGGATGCCGTGGGACCGGGCGCGGCGGAAGTGCTCGACACCTTCGTGTGGTGGAACGGCGTCCGCAACCAGGACTTCGGCTACGCGGCCGCCGCCGGACTCGTCAAGGGCGTCATCAGCATCGGTCTCGTCCTGGCCGCGAACAAGGTGGCCCATCTGATGGGCGAGCAGGGGGTGTACAAGAAATGACCGCCGTGATCGACAAGCCTGTACCCAAGCCCGGCCGGTGGGGCGCGCCGCCCCGGCCCGTATGGGAGGAGCGGCCCAGCCAGGTAGGGCTGGCGAGCAAGGGTCTCGTCCTCGGCCTTGCCTGCCTCGCGATCCTCTTCCCCTTGTGGATCGTCATCGTCACCAGCCTCTCCACGCGCAAGACCATCGACGAGGCCGGCGGTCTGGTGATGGTGCCGAAGGACATCACCTTCATCGCCTACCAGGAGCTGCTGAGCGGCGGTCAGGTCACCCGCGCGGCGATCATCAGCGTCCTGGTCACCCTGGTCGGTACGGCCTTCTCCATGACCGTGTCCGTGCTGTGCGCGTACGGGCTGTCGCGGACCGGGTCGCTGGGGCATCGCTGGATTCTGATGACCCTGCTCGCGACCATGTTCTTCAGCGCCGGTCTCATCCCGACGTATCTGCTGGTGCAGACGCTCGGGCTGACGGACAGCTATCTCTCGCTGATCCTGCCGAGCGCGATCAGTGTCTTCAACATTCTGGTGCTGCGCGGATTCTTCATGGGGATCTCGCCGGAGCTGACCGACAGTGCGCGGATCGACGGGGCCGGGGACTTCCGGATCCTCTGGCAGATCGTCATGCCGCTCTCGCGCGCCGTCATCGCGGTGATCACGCTGTTCTACGCGGTCGGGTACTGGAGCGCGTGGTTCAACGCGTCGCTGTATCTGAACGACCAGGACATGATGCCGCTGCAGAACGTCATGATCCAGCTGGTGCAGAAGCAGGAGGCCCCGGTCGGGCTGGGGCAGGCCATCAAGACGGGGCAGCTTTCGGGGCTGGCTGTGCAGATGGCGGTAATGGTGATGGCTTTGCTGCCGGTGGCTGTGCTTTCGCCCTTCGTCCAGAGGCATTTCAAGAAGGGCATGCTCACCGGGGCCGTCAAGGGTTGATTGGCGCCCTCTCAGTGGGGTGCTTCGGTTCGTCCGGCGGCTGCGGGTCGTATGTGGCTGGTCGCGCAGTTCCCCGCGCCCCTTTGGGGCGCTCCACTCCCCCTTCTTTCAACAACGAGGTATGTGTCATGCACGCGTCCCGCCCTAGCAGACGAGCCGTTCTCGCCGGCACCGCAGCCGCCGCCGCGGTCACCGCCCTCCCGCCCCTCGTGGGGCACGCCTCCGCCGCCGAGCCCGCTGCCGCCGCCGGCCAGGCCTACCGCTGGCGCACCGCCGTCATGGGCGGTACCGGATTCGTCACCGGCGTCCTCTTCCACCCCTCCGTGCGCGGCCTCGCCTACGCCCGTACCGACATCGGTGGCGCCTACCGCTGGGACGACCGCACCGCGAACTGGGCCCCGTTGACCGACCACCTCGGCTGGGACGACTGGAACCTTCTCGGTGTCGAGGCCATGGCCGTCGACCCCGCCCACCCGGGCCGCCTCTACCTCGCCCTCGGCACCTACGCCCAGTCCTGGGCCACCAACGGTGCCGTCCTGCGCTCCGACGACCGCGGCGCCACCTGGGCTCGCACCGACCTCACCGTGAAGCTCGGCGGCAATGAGGACGGCCGGGGTGCGGGCGAGCGGCTGCTCGTCGATCCGAGGGACAGCGACACGCTGTGGCTGGGCACCCGGCACGACGGGCTGCTGAAGTCGAGCGACCGAGGGGCCACTTGGGCCGCCGCCTCCGGTTTCCCGGGCACCCCGAGCGCGAGCGGCCAGGGCGTCACCCTCCTCGTCGCCGCCGGGCGCACCCTCTACGCCGGGTGGGGTGACGGCGACGGCACGTCGGGGACGAAGAACCTGTACCGGACCAGCGACGGCACCACCTGGGAAGCCGTCCCCGGCCAGCCCTCCGGCACCGCCGCCAAGGTCCCGATCCGCGCCGCGTACGACCGGAGCACCAGCCACCTGTACGTGACGTACGCCAACGCACCCGGCCCCAACGGCCAGTCCGACGGCAGTGTGCACAAGCTGTGCACCCTCAACGGCAAGTGGACCGAGGTCACGCCCGTGAAGCCCGGCGGTACCACCGCCGACGGATCGGCCGACACCTTCGGGTACGGCGGTGTCGCCGTCGACGCCCGCCGGCCCGGCACGCTCGTCGTCTCCACCAACAACCGCTGGGCGGCGGTCGACACGGTGTTCCGCAGCACCGACGGCGGCCGCACCTGGACGTCCCTGAAGGACACGGCCGTCCTCGACGTCTCCGAGACCCCCTTCCTCAAGTGGGGCCAGGACAAGCCCAAGTTCGGCTGGTGGATCCAGGCCCTCGCCCTCGACCCGTACGACTCCCGGCACATCGTCTACGGCACCGGCGCGACCCTCTACGGCACGCGGGACCTGAGGAACTGGGCCCCGCAGATCCGCGGCCTGGAGGAGACGTCCGTTCGCCAGCTGATCTCGCCGCCGGTCGGAGCTGCGCATCTGATCAGCGGCAACGGGGACATCGGCGTGATGTACCACGAGTCGCTCACGGCATCCCCCTCGCGCGGCATGGCATCGAACCCCGTGTTCGGGTCGGCGACGGGGCTCGCCCAGGCGGCGGCCAAGTCGGCGTATGTCGTCCGTACCGGCTGGGGCGACCACGGCAACGGCGCCTACTCGAACGACGGCGGGCAGACCTGGGCGCCCTTCGCGGCCCAGCCCTCCATCGCCAAGGACGCACCGGGGCCGATCGCCACCAACGCCGACGGCAGTGTGCTGCTCTGGGTCTTCGTGCACTGGGACGGCACGAAGTACCCCGCCTACCGCTCGGCGGACAACGGCGCCACCTGGTCCGAGGTCTCCTCCTTCCCGAAGGGCGCCACGCCGGTAGCCGACCCGGCCGACCCGACGCTCTTCTACGCGTACGACACCGACACAGGAACGCTACTCGCCAGCACTGACAGTGGCCGTACCTTCACCGCCCGGGCGAGCGGACTGCCCTCCGGGGACAGCCAGTTCGAGCTGGTCGCGGCGCCCGGGCGGAGCGGTGATCTGTGGCTCTCCACCAAGGGGAACGGGCTCTACCGGTCCACCGACGGCGGCGCGACCTTCACCAAGGTCGCCAGCTGCTGGGCCTCGTACACCCTCGGCTTCGGCAAGGCCGCCGACGGCGCCGACTACCCGGCGATCTACATGGTCGGCTCCACCGGGACGATCACCGCCGTGCACCGTTCCGACGACGGGGCGAAGACCTGGGTGCGGATCAACGACGACCAGCACCAGTGGGGCTGGATCGGCGAGACGATCACCGGTGACCCGCGGATCCACGGCCGCGTCTACGTCGCCACCAACGGGCGCGGCGTCCAGTACGGGGACCTGGTGTGATGCCGGAGCCACAGCGGCCGAGCCTCGCCGACGCCACCCGTGGCCGCATCCTCTTCGGCGGCGACTACAACCCCGAGCAGTGGCCCGAGGAGACCTGGCACGAGGACGTCCGGCTGATGAAGGACGCCGGGGTCAACTCGGTCACCCTCGGCGTCTTCTCCTGGGCGAAGCTCGAACCCCGCCCCGGGGCACGGGAGTTCGGCTGGCTGGACCGGCTGATGGACCTGATGCACGACAACGGCATCGGTGTCGTCCTCGCCACCCCCACCTCCTCGCCCCCGCCTTGGATGGGCCGGCTGCACCCCGAGACGCTCCCGCGCGACGAGGACGGCCGGACCGAATGGTGGGGCTCCCGCCAGCACTTCTCGCACTCCAGCGCCACCTACCGGCGTTACGCCGCCGCCATCACCGAGGACCTCGCCGCCCGCTACGGCAGCCACCCGGCCCTGCGGATGTGGCACATCAACAACGAGTACTGCACCTACGACTGGGGCGACGAGGCCGAGGCCGCCTTCCGCCGCTGGCTGCAGGAGAAGTACGGCACCCTCGACGCCCTCAACGAGGCCTGGGGAACGGCCTTCTGGAGCCAGGGTTACGGCGTCTGGAACGAGGTCCTGCCGCCGCGCCGGGCGCACTACATGAAGAACCCCGGCCAGGTGCTCGACTTCAAGCGGTTCACCTCCGACGCGCTGCTGGAGTGCTACCTCGCCGAGCGGGACATCGTCGCCCGGCACACCCCGCACATCCCGGTGACGACCAACTTCATGCCGTTCTGGCAGGGGCAGGACGCGTGGGTCTGGGCGGAGCGGGAGGACGTCGTCTCCGTCGACATCTATCCGGATCCGCGTGATCCGTTCGGCGGGCAGTACGGGGCGCTGGTGCACGACATGACGCGTTCGCAGGCGTGCGGCGGCCCCTGGATGGTCATGGAGCAGGCCGCAGGGCCGGTCAACTGGCGCGGGGTCAACCACCCCAAGCCGGCCGGCCTCAACCGCCTGTGGTCCCTGCAGGCCGTGGCCCGCGGCGCCGACGCCGTCTGCTACTTCCAGTGGCGCCAGTCCCGGCAGGGCTCGGAGAAGTTCCACTCCGGGATGGTCAGCCACGCGGGGGAGCACGGCCGTACCTTCCAGGAGGTCAAGCGGATCGGCGCCGAACTCGCCCTGCTGAGCGAGAAGGTGGCCGACGCCCGGGTCGAGGCCGCCGAGGTCGCCGTACTCCTCGACTGGAACGCGTGGTGGGCGAGCCAGCAGGACGGGCGGCTGTCCTCCGAGGCCGACTACCCGCAGGTGGTCCGCGCCTGGCATCGCGCCCTGTGGGAGGCGCACACCGTCGCCGACTTCGCCCACCCCGAGCACGACCTGTCCACGTACAAGCTGGTCGTCGTCCCGCAGCTGTATCTGATGACGGACGCGGCCATCGACAACCTCCTCGCCTACGTCGAGGGCGGCGGCACCCTCGTCGCCGGCTTCCAGACCGGCGTCGCCGACGAGGACGACCGGGTGCGGGCGGGCGGCATGGACGCCCGTCTCCGTGACCTCTTCGGCATTCGCGTCCTGCACGAGTGGTGGCCGCTGGACGCGGGGGAGAAGGCCGAAGTCGAGGGCTTCCACGGCACCCTGTGGTCCGAGGAGATCGAGGCGGCGGACGACGTGGACGCCGTGATGCCCTACAAGGGCGGCGAGTTGGACGGGCTCCCCGCGGTCCTGCGCAGGGGCCGCGCCTGGTACGTCTCCACCCTTCCCGAGCCGCACACGCTGCGCACACTGCTCGCCGACATCGCCGCCGACGCGGGCGTACGACCGACCCTCACCGGGCTCCCGGCCGGGGTGGAGGCGGTCCGCCGGGGCGGGCTGCTGTTCCTGCTCAACCACGGGCGCGACGGTGTCACCGTGCCGGTGCCCGGACGCCACCGCTCCCTGCTGACCGGCGCGGATGTCACCGACGCGGTGGAGCTGGGCCGGTACGGCGTGGCCGTGCTGGAGGCCGCCTCATGAGCGGACCGGTACACGACACCTGGGAACCGGCACCCGCCGCCCGCTGGGAGGACGCCTTCCTGAGCGGCAACGGCCGACACGGCATCATGGCGTTCGGAGATCCGAACAGCGACCGGGTCATCGTCAACCACCACACCCTGGTCCGCCCCAACGGCAGCGAACACGCCCGCCCACCGGCCCTCGCCGCCGAACTCCCGCGGCTTCAGGACCGGTTGCTCGCCGGAGACGTCACGGCGGCTGAGGGCTTCACCGACGGACGGGAGCTGCAGTGGGTGCAGCCCTTCCATCCCGCTTTCCAGATACGGCTGCGCCGGTCGGCAGCCGGAGGGGAACCCGACGACTACCGCCGCGAGGTCGACTTCACCACCGGCGCCTGCACGGCCACTCGCGGCGGCTGGCGGAGCCAGGTCTTCGTCTCCCGCGCGGACGACGTCATCGTCCAGTACGTCACCGAACCCGGCCTCACCGCCGACGTGACCCTGGACCACCAACTGCCCGGCGCCCTCTACAACCTGGCGGTCGGACACAGCGCCGTCCTCACCCCCGACGGCGCACTCCTCACCCTCCGCGTCCGCTACCCCGGCAGCGACCGCGCGTACACCGGCGTCACGCTCGCCCTGGTCACCGGCGGCAGCACCCGCACCTCCCTGCCCGGCATGCGCGTCGAGAGCGCCCGGTCACTGCTCCTCCTCACCCGGGTCCAGCGCCACACCGGCGAGCTGGACGCCCTCGCCGAGGCGCGCGCACTGCGCGCCCTGCTCCCCGACGGCGACGAGAACCCGTACGACCACCTCCTCGCCCGCCACGCCGACCTGCACCGCCCGGCCTACCACCGCGTCGGCCTCGACCTCGGCGCCGACGACAGCGAAAGGGCCCTGCCCGGCTCGGAGTTGGTGCGCCGCCCGAAGAGCCCCGCCCTGCTGGAACGTCTCTTCGCGGCCGGCCGCTACCATCTCCTCTCCGCCTCCGGCATGCTCCCGCCCCGCCTCACCGGCCTGTGGACCGGCGACTGGGACACGGCGTGGTCCGGCGCGTTCACCACCGATGCCAACGTCAACCTCCAGACCGCGTCGGCCGCCGCCGCAGCGCTCCCGGAGGTCACCGAGGCCCACGCCGCCCTGATCCACGGCCAGGTCGACCACTGGCGCGACAACGCCCGCGCGATCTTCGGCACCCGTGGCGTGGTGGCCCCCGCCCACACCGACGGCGAGTCCGGTCACCTCTACCACTTCAGCCGCGAGTACCCCCTCCACCTGTGGACCGCGGGCGCCGACTGGCTCCTCAAGCCCCTCGTCGACCACGACGAGACACGCGGCGACCGTGACCCGCGCACCGCCGCCCTCCTCGCCGAAGTGGCCCGGTTCTACGAGGATTTCCTCACCCGGACCGACAGCGACGGCAACCTGGTCGTCGTCCCCTCCTACTCACCCGAGAACCGCCCGGCGAACGCGAGCTGGGGCACGCTCAACGCCGCCATGGACCTCTCGGCGGCCCGGCACGCCCTGCGCACGGCCGCCGACTACCACCCGGGCACCCCGGACGCCGACCGCTGGCGCGCTCTCGCCGACCGCCTCCCGCCGCACCGGATCAACGACGACGGCGCCCTCGCCGAATGGGCCTGGCCAGGCCTGGAGGACACCTACGACCACCGCCACCTCAGCCACCTCTATGGCGTCTGGCCGCTCGACGAGATCACCCCGTACGACACCCCCGACCTCGCGGCAGCGGCCCACCGCGCCCTGGAACTCCGCGGCGCCGAGAACGACTCAGCGCACGGCCACCTCCATCACGCCCTGATCGCGGCCCGCCTCAGGGACGGCGGCCGGGTCGCCCATGCCCTCGACCAGGTGCTGGACGGCGACTTCTTCCACGCCTCCCTGATGAGCGCCCACTACCCGAAGCGCGACGTCTACAACGCGGACGCCGCGCACACCCTGCCCGCCGTACTGATCGAGATGCTGGTGCAGTCGACCCCAAACCGGCTGGTCCTGCTGCCCGCGCTGCCGGCCGCCCTCCCGGAGGGCCGACTCCGAGGCGTGCGTACGCGGTTCGGCGCCGAGATCGATCTGACCTGGACGCCGGACGGGGCCACGGCCGTCCTGCAACCGTCCCGCTCCCTCCGCATCGAACTCCGGACTTCCTTCGGCGACGGTGACGCACAACCGCTCGACCTCGTCGCCGGAGAAGATCACGTCCTCACCCTGGGGACGTGGTAACCCCCCACAAATCCCCCGCAATTCCCCCCACCCATGGAAAGGGACACCATGGCAAAGAGCGCACTGCGCAAGATCACCACGGCCGTGCTGGCTCCGGCGATGGCCCTCGGTGCCGTCGTCGGCCTCGCCTCCGCCCCCGCCTCGGCCGCGGTCTGGAACTCCTGCGACCAGTGGGGCAACACCAGCCTGAACGGCTACACGCTCTACAACAACATCTGGGGCTCCGGCGCCGGCAGCCAGTGCATATGGGCCAACTCCGGTACCAACTGGGGTGTCTGGGCCAACCACCCCAACACCGGCGGTATCAAGTCCTACCCCAACTCCAAGAAGGTGATCAACAAGACGATCGCCTCCCTCGGCTCGCTCACCAGCAGCTACAACGTCACCGTCCCGTCCTCCGGCGCGTACAACACGTCGTACGACATCTGGGACACCGACTACGACTACGAGATCATGCTCTGGGTCAACTACAACGGAGCCGTCGGTCCGCTCGGCACCTCGCAGGGCAACGTCACGCTCGGCGGCCACACCTGGACCGTCTACAAGGGCACCAACGGGGCGAACGAGGTGTTCTCGTTCCTGCGGACCTCCGACTCCAGCTCCGGCACCGTGAACATCAAGCCGATCCTGACCTGGATCTCGGGCACCAAGGGCTGGATGTCCTCCAACGAGACCATCGGTGACGTCCAGTTCGGCTACGAGATCACCTCGTCGTCCGGCGGTCTGGACTTCACCACCAACAACCTGACCGTCAGCAGCAGCTGACGTGCCAACAGGGCCGGGGTCGCCTCAGGTGGGGTCGACCTCGGCCCGCAGCGCGTTGTAGTCCGCGAACGCCGACTCGACCTCGGCGCGGGTCAGACCGTAGCGGGCCAGGTCGTAGCGGTGCGGTCGGGTGCCCTTCGGGCGGGCGACTGCACCGGGGAGCCGGGCGGCCTCGATGTCGGACCAGCGGGCGCCGATCGCGTCGTAGAGCTTGGGGGCGCCCGTGGCCGGCTCGGCGGCGAGCCAGGCGTACGGGGCGTCCACCAGGGCGTGGGGCGGGATGGCGGCGCGGGCCGCGAGGCCGCGGGTCATGGCGCGGCTCAGCAGGTCGAGCCAGAGGGTGCCGATGCCGTGCAGATCGAGGGGGCGGGTGCTGACGGCCATGCCGTGCTCGATCAGGCTGCAGAAGGAGGCCACGACGGTCACCGGATCGCGGTGGCACCACACGATCGTGGCGTCCGGGAAGACCGTGCGCAGCGCGTCGAGGTTGCCCAGGTGCAGGGGGGACTTGAGGATCCAGCGGCGGCGCGGGCGGCCGTACTGCAGGACCTGGAACACCTGCTCGAGGTACCGGTAGTCGTCGACGAAGTCCCGCTCGCGGTACCACGCCGCGTACTCGGGGATCAGCGCCTGCGACAGCGGCATCAGGGCGTGCGGCAGGGCGAAGGTGCACTCCTCGGGGCCCTCGGCGGCCATCGCGTGGATGTCGCGGAAGCGCGGCGCGAACAGGTTGGTGCCCTGGACCAGACGACGCCCCGCCGTGACCGCCTTCCGGCGCTGCCGGGGCGGCAACTCCAGGTCGGGCGCGAGCAGTTCCCACAGCAGCGGGCTTCGATGCTCGGCAGAGAGGGACAGTACGGCGTGCGTGACGGTGGTCGCGGTGCGTGGCAGACCCACGACGAACACCGGCTTCTCGATCGGCTCCCGCTCGATCTCGGGATGCTCGGCGATCAACCGCCGCACCCGGGCCCGGTTGGTGAGATGCCGGCGCACGAAGACCTGCGCGGACTGCCAGCCGACCGGGGTCAGATTCTCGGCCCGCGCCCACCAGCCCAGCAGCGACCGGAAGTCGTCGACGAACTGCCGGTCTCCCGGCGTCTGCCCGGCCTCCACCGCGATCCGGTCGAAGACCCGGTCGTGCCCGCGGCGGGACCCGAAGCCCGGACGCAGCAGCAGGTCGGCCAGGGTGAGGGCTATCGGAGACGAGGACACGCGGTCGACTCTATCGGGCCGAACTGGCTTGTGGGGGAGGGGAGTTGGGCGAGGGTTTCGAGGGAGTGACCGGAAGACCTCCACTCCCCGGCCACCCCCTCCTGACACGGCTACTCCGCTACAGGCAGCCGTGCCCCGTCCCGCAGGAACAGCGGGATGCGGTCCAGCGGGGCGTCGACCGTCACGGCCTCACCGCCCTCGTACGTCTCACCGGTCCACGCATCGGTCCACCGGGCCCCGGCGGGGAGATACGTCATCCACGTCGTCGCGCCCGGCTCCAGTACCGGTGCGACCAGCAGATCCGGCCCGAACATGTACGCGTCGGAGACCTGCCATGCGAGCTTGTCCTCAGGGAACTCCAGGAACAGGGGCCGCATCACCGGCAGGCCCTCCTCGTGGGCCTCGCGCATGACGTCGAGGACGTACGGCTTCAGGCGCTCGCGCAGCCGCAGGTACTGCTCCAGGATCGCGCCGGCCTCCTCGCCGTACGACCACACCTCGTTCGGGCCGCCGGTCATCTGCGGGCCGAGCGGCATGCCCGGGTCGCGGAAGCCGTGCAGGCGCATCAGCGGGGACAGGGCCCCGAACTGGAACCAGCGGACCATCACCTCGCGGTACGCCGGGTCGTCCGGGTCGCCGCCGTGGAAGCCGCCGATGTCCGTGTTCCACCAGGGGATGCCGGACAGCGCGGTGTTGAGGCCGGCCGCGATCTGGCGGCGCAGGGTCGGGAAGTCGGTGCCGATGTCGCCGGACCACAGGGCGGCGCCGTAGCGCTGGCTGCCCGCCCAGGCCGAGCGGTTGAGGGTGATGATCTCGTCCTCGCCGGTGGCGCGCAGGCCCTCGTAGAACGTGCGGGCGTTCTCGGCCGGGTAGATGTTGCCGACCTCCAGACCGGGACCCGTCCAGTAGCGCAGGTTCTCCTGGAAGCCCGGCTTCAGCTCGGGCTCGCAGGCGTCCAGCCAGAAGGCCGTGATGCCGTACTGGTCGAGGTAGTTCTGCTTGACCTTGGACCACACGAACTCGCGGGCGTCGGGGTTGGTGGCGTCGTAGAAGGCCACCTGGACCGTGGAGGCCACCTCCTTGTCGGGCCAGTCGGCGTGTGCCATCGGGCCGTACTGGGTGCCGATGAAGTAGCCGCGCTGCTCCATGACCGGGTGGTTCTCGGAGAGGGGGGAGACCGACGGCCAGACGCTGACCACCAGCTTGATGCCGAGCTCGGCCAGCTCGCGCACCATCGCCGCCGGGTCCGGCCACTCCTTCGGGTCGAACTTCCACTCGCCCAGGTGGGTCCAGTGGAAGAAGTCGCAGACGATGACGTCGATCGGCAGGCCGCGGCGCTTGTACTCCCGTGCCACGGCGAGGAGTTCGTCCTGGGTGCGGTAGCGCAGCTTGCACTGCCAGAACCCCGCCGCCCACTCGGGCAGCATCGGCGTACGGCCCGTCACCGCGCTGTAGCGGCGCTGGCCGTCGGCCGGGGTGCCCGCGGTGATCCAGTAGTCGATCTGGCGGGCGGAGTCGGCGACCCACCGGGTGCCGTTGTGCGCGAGTTCCACGCGGCCGATCGCCGGGTTGTTCCAGAGCAGGGTGTAGCCGCGGCTGGAGGACACGACCGGGATGCCGACCTCGGCGTTGCGCTGGACCAGGTCCAGGACCAGGCCCTTCTGGTCGAACCGGCCGTGCTGGTGCTGGCCGAGGCCGTACAGCTTCTCGTCGTCGTACGCGGCGAAGCGCTGCTCCAGACGGTGGTAGCCGTTGCCGACGGCCGTGTAGAGGCGCGAGCCCGGCCACCAGAAGTGGGCGCGTTCCTCGGCGAGCACCTCCGTGCCGTCCTCGGTGCGCAGGAAGCGGATCAGGCCCTCGGCGTCGACCTGGACGGTCAGCGCGCCGACGGTCAGCACGCCCAGCCCGTCCTCGATCTTGACGGTCGACTCGGTCGCCGGGGCGGACTCCAGGAGCGCGCCCGGCAGCCCGTCGAGGACCGGCCCGCCGAGCCGGGCACGCACCCGGACCGCGTCCGGGCCCCACGGCTCCACGCGCAGGGTCTCCTGGCGGCCGCTCCACTCCAGCGCCCCGTCCCGCTCGCGGAACGTGCCGACGGTCGGGGACGACTGCGCGAGGCTGACCGTGCCCGGCAGGGGCTGGTTTTCGGCAGGCTGATTCACGAGGTGTGCTCCTCAGGAGGGCAGCGAATGCAGACATGAAGGTGCCGGCGAGGGCACTGCGGTGAAGCGGGTGTCGGTGGGGTCGGTGGGTTGCGGAGGTGAAGCGTCAGTGGGTGGGGGACGGCGCCGGGCCCGTGCTCGCCCGGACCGTCAACTCGGGTGTGATCAGCAGGACTTCGTCACTGCCCCGCCCGTCGAGCTTGGCCACCAGCTGCTCCACGGCATGCCGGCCCATCTCCTGCGCGGGAATGGAGACGGACGTCAGCCGCACCGAGGCCTGGGTGGCGACCTGGTCGGGGCAGATGCCGACCACCGACACGTCCTCCGGCACGGCACGGCCCTGCTGGCGCAGCAGGGCGAGCAGCGGCTCGACCGCCGACTCGTTCTGCACGACGAACCCCGTGGTGCTCGGCCGTTCGTCGAGGATCCGGGCGAGGGTGACGGCCATCGCGTCGTACCCGCCCTCGCAGGGCCGGTGCAGCAGCCGCATCCCCAGCTCCTGGGAACGCAGCCGGAGTCCGTCCAGCGTGCGCTCGGCGAAACCGGTGTGCCGCTCGTAGACGGCCGGGGCCTCGCCTATGACAGCGATGTCCCGGTGCCCCAGCATCGCCAGATGCTCCACGCACAGCGCGCCGGTCGCCTTGAAGTCGAGGTCGACGCAGGTCAGCCCGGAGGTGTCGGCCGGCAGCCCGATCAGCACGGACGGCTGGTCGGTGCCGCGCAGCAGCGGCAGCCGCTCGTCGTCCAGCTGGACGTCCATCAGGATCATCGCGTCGGCCAGCCCGCTGCCGGTGACCCGGCGCACGGCGTCGGGGCCCTCCTCGCCGGTCAGCAGCAGGACGTCGTATCCGTGCGTACGGGCCGTCGTCGCCACCGCGATGGCGATCTCCATCATCACCGGCACATACATGTCGGTGCGCAGCGGGATCATCAGCGCGATGATGTTCGACTTGCTGCTGGCCAGGGCGCGGGCGCCCGCGTTCGGGTGGTAGCCCAGCTCGCGGATGCTCTGCTCCACCCGCTGCCGGGTGGCCCCGGAGATGGACCGCTTGCCGCTGAGGACATAGCTCACCGTGCTCGCCGAGACTCCGGCGTGCTGGGCGACCTCGGCGAGGGTGACCATCCAGCTCTCCAAGCTTTGTGAAGCGCTTCGACAGTGCGCGCTACGTACAGGGGCGGGTGTGAGGGTGGTTCGACACTAGCTCTGGCACGCGTGGGTGTCCATAGGTTGTCGAAGCGCTTCGACAGCTTTTCTCGTACGAGGGTGTCGGCGCCGTGGGGGCAACCTCCCGGCGGGTCGGCGGCCACTGAGAAGTCGTACAGGAACCGTCCCCCGGAAGGACCCCCCGATGCAACACCGCAGACCGCGCCTGTCCAAGAAGCGGAAGACCCTGCTCGCCTCCACGGTCGCCCTCGCGGCCGCCGCCGGTGTCACCGTCGCCCAGGCGGGCGAGTCGAGCAAGAAGTGCGCGGCCTTCGACACGATCACGCTCGGCAAGTACTACGTGAACAACAACCTCTGGAACGAAGGGAAGTACACCGGCACCCAGTGCGTCTGGGACAACTCCCGGTCGGGCTCGACGATCTCCTGGGGCACGAACTACAGCCTGGCCAACAGCAGCACCGGCAAGGACGAGGACGTGAAGTCGTACGCGTCCACCGTCCTCGGCTGGCACTGGGGCTGGAAGGTCGACAAGGCGACGACCGGGCTGCCGATCCGCGTCGGTGACCGCAAGCCCGTCAGGACCAGCTGGGAGTTCTCGGTCAGCTCCAACCCCGGCACCATGAACGTCGCCTACGACCTCTGGCTGCACACCAAGAACACCGCGGACTGGCAGGACCAGCCCACCGACGAGATCATGATCTGGCTCAACCGCCAGGGCGGCGCGGGCCCGCTGGGCACCAAGTACGGCAGCGTCAGCCTGGGCGGCGCGATGTGGGACATCTACGAGGGCGACATCGGCTGGAAGGTCCACTCCTTCGTCCGCCGCACCAACACCACCAAGGCCTCGCTCAACCTAGACGACTTCACCCAGGCACTCGTCCGGCGCAATCTGCTCAGCAACGACAAGTACGTCTCCGGCATCGAGTCCGGAACCGAGGTCTTCAAGGGCACGGGCCGACTGGACACCAAGGCGTACTCCGTCAACGTCGGCTGAACGGGCGCGCGCGGGGTGGTGGGCGCACCCGTAATCGGGTACATACGATCGAGTAGCACCCGTCGGTAGCCAAAACGGCCCAAGATCCCGATTCGCGCCGAGGTGAGCCTCATGTCCGCAGCACCCACCAAACCCACTGTCAGTGAGCGTGAGGCCCGCCAGGTGGCTGAGGCGGCCCGGCAACAGGAATGGCGTAAGCCCAGCTTCGCCAAGGAACTGTTCCTCGGCCGCTTCCGCCTCGACCTCATCCACCCCCACCCGATGCCCACCGACGAGGCCGCCCAGCGCGGCGAGGAGTTCCTCGCCAAACTCCGCGACTTCGTCGAGACGAAGGTCGACGGCGCCCTCATCGAGCGCGAGTCCCGCATCCCCGACGAGGTGATCGACGGGCTCAAGGAACTCGGCGCCTTCGGCATGAAGATCGACACCAAGTACGGCGGGCTCGGCCTCGGCCAGGTCTACTACAACAAGGCCCTCGCCCTGGCCGGCTCGGCGTCCCCCGCGATCGGCGTGCTGCTCTCGGCCCATCAGTCGATCGGCGTACCGCAGCCGCTCAAGCTCTTCGGCACCCCGGAGCAGAAGGAGCGGTTCCTGCCGCGCTGCGCCCGCACCGACATCAGCGCCTTCCTGCTGACCGAGCCCGACGTGGGCTCCGACCCGGCCCGCCTCGCCACCTCCGCCGTACCGGACGGGGACGACTACGTCCTCGACGGGGTCAAGCTGTGGACGACCAACGGCGTGGTCGCCGACCTCCTCGTCGTCATGGGCCGGGTGCCGAAGTCCGAGGGCCACAAGGGCGGCATCACCGCCTTCGTCGTCGAGACCAACTCGCCCGGCATCACGGTCGAGAACCGCAACGCCTTCATGGGCCTGCGCGGCATCGAGAACGGCGTCACCCGCTTCCACCAGGTCAGGGTCCCGGCTGCCAACCGCATCGGTCCCGAGGGCGCGGGCCTGAAGATCGCCCTGACGACCCTGAACACCGGGCGGCTCTCCCTCCCCGCCTCCTGCGTCGCGGCCGGCAAGTGGTGTCTGAAGATCGCCCGCGAGTGGTCCGCGGCCCGCGAGCAGTGGGGCAAGCCACTCGCCCACCACGAGGCCGTCGGCTCGAAGATCTCCTTCATCGCGGCCACCACCTTCGCCCTGGAAGCCGTCACCGACCTGGCCTCCCAGATGGCCGACGAGGACCGCAACGACATCCGCATCGAAGGCGCCCTCGCCAAGCTCTACGCCTCCGAGATGGCCTGGCTCATCGCCGACGAACTCGTCCAGATCCGCGGTGGCCGAGGCTTCGAGACGGCCGAGTCGCTCCGGGCCCGCGGCGAGCGCGCCGTCCCCGCCGAGCAGGTCCTGCGCGACCTGCGCATCAACCGCATCTTCGAGGGCTCGACGGAGATCATGCACCTCCTCATCGCCCGCGAGGCCGTCGACGCCCACCTCTCGGTCGCCGGCGACCTCATCGACCCCGACAAGTCCCTCCAGGACAAGGCGAAGGCGGGCGCGAACGCCGGCGTCTTCTACGCCAAGTGGCTGCCGAAGCTGGTCGCGGGCCAGGGCCAACTGCCGTACTCGTATGCCGAGTTCAAGCACGGCGTCGACCTCTCCCCGCACCTGCGCTACGTCGAACGCACGTCCCGCAAGCTCGCCCGCTCCACCTTCTACGGCATGTCCCGCTGGCAGGGGCGCATGGAGACCAAGCAGGGCTTCCTGGGCCGCGTCGTCGACATCGGCGCCGAGCTGTTCGCCATGAGCGCGGCCTGTGTCCGCGCCGAGCACCTGCGCGGCCAGGGCGAGCACGGCCGCGAGGCCTACCAGCTCGCCGACGCCTTCTGCCGCCAGTCCCGCCTGCGCGTCGAGGAGCTCTTCGGCCGCCTGTGGTCCAACACCGACGACCTCGACCGCAAGGTCGTCAAGGGCGTGATGTCCGGCACGTACGAGTGGCTGGAACAGGGCATCGTCGACCCGTCGGACGACGGCGCCCCGTGGATCGCCGACGCGACACCGGGCCCGTCGCAACGGGAGAACGTGCACCGGCCGATCCGCTGAAGCGCGGGCATCCGAGGACCGAACTGGTCAGTCAGCGGGAGCACGTTCCATCGCCCGATCAGGTGACCGACGGCACGAGAGGTCACTGCTCGCAGTGACCTCTCACCATCCTGTAACCCGCCCGATGGGGACGCCCTGTCTCCCCTGACAGCCCCTACGGCCACAATGGGGGAATGAGCGACAGTCCAGCCCCCCTCGCCGACCCGCATCTCGTCTACGACCCCGTGGCGGGCGACGGCCCCAAGGACGTGGTGATCCTCGGCTCGACCGGCTCGATCGGCACTCAGGCGATCGACCTCGTGCTGCGCAATCCCGACCGGTTCCGGGTCACCGCCCTGTCCGCCAACGGCGGCCGGGTCGCCCTCCTCGCCGAGCAGGCGTACCGGCTGAGGGTGCGGACCGTCGCGGTCGCCCGCGAGGACGTCGTACCGGCGCTGAAGGAAGCGCTGGCTGCCCAGTACGGCACGGGGGAGCCGCTCCCCGAGATCCTCGCGGGACCGGACGCGGCCACGCAGGTCGCCGCCTTCGACTGCCACACCGTTCTCAACGGCATCACCGGCTCGATCGGCCTCGCCCCCACCCTCGCCGCTCTGGAGGCGGGCCGTACCCTCGCGCTCGCCAACAAGGAGTCGCTGATCGTCGGCGGCCCGCTGGTCAAGGCCCTCGCCAAGCCCGGGCAGATCATCCCGGTCGACTCCGAGCACGCGGCCCTGTTCCAGGCGCTCGCCTCCGGCAGCCGAGCCGACGTACGCAAACTCGTCGTCACGGCGTCCGGCGGCCCTTTCCGCGGCCGCACCAAGGCCGAGCTGGCGAACGTGACCGTCGAGGACGCCCTGGCCCACCCCACCTGGGCCATGGGCCCGGTCATCACGATCAACTCCGCGACCCTGGTCAACAAGGGCCTGGAGGTCATCGAGGCGCACCTGCTCTACGACATTTCCTTCGACCGCATTGAGGTGGTCGTGCACCCCCAGTCGTATGTTCACTCGATGGTTGAGTTCACGGACGGATCCACGATCGCCCAGGCGACACCCCCCGACATGCGCGGGCCGATCGCCATCGGCCTCGGCTGGCCGGAGCGCGTCCCCGACGCGGCGCCCACGTTCGACTGGAGCAAGGCGTCGACCTGGGAGTTCTTCCCGCTCGACAACGACGCGTTCCCGTCGGTCGACCTGGCGCGCCACGTGGGTGAGCTCGCGGGCACGGCACCCGCGGTGTTCAATGCGGCCAACGAGGAGTGCGTGGAGGCCTTCCGGGCCGGAGCGCTTCCGTTCAACGGGATCATGGAGACCGTGACGCGGGTGGTGGAGGAGCACGGCACACCCCGGGCGGGAACTTCCCTCACCGTCGCGGACGTCCTCGAAGCGGAGACCTGGGCCCGCAGGCGGGCACAGGAACTGGCGGCACACACGGCGGAGGCCCGTGCATGACGACCCTGATGTTCATCCTCGGCATAGTGCTGTTCGCGGTCGGGCTGCTCTTCTCGATCGCCTGGCACGAGCTGGGCCACCTGTCCACGGCCAAGCTGTTCGGCATCCGTGTGCCGCAGTACATGGTCGGCTTCGGCCCGACCATCTGGTCGCGGAACAAGGGCGAGACCGAGTACGGCATCAAGGCGATCCCGTTCGGCGGCTACATCCGCATGATCGGCATGTTCCCGCCGGGCCCCGACGGCCGCCTCGAAGCCCGCTCGACCTCGCCCTGGCGCGGCATGATCGAGGATGCCCGCTCGGCCGCGTTCGAGGAGCTCAAGCCGGGTGACGAGACCCGCCTCTTCTACACGCGCAAGCCGTGGAAGCGGGTCATCGTGATGTTCGCGGGCCCGTTCATGAACCTGATCCTGGCCTTCGGCCTGTTCCTCACCGTGCTGATGGGCTTCGGCATACAGCAGCAGACCACCACCGTCAGCTCGGTCTCGCCGTGCGTCATCGCCCAGACCGAGAAGCGCGAGGAGTGCAAGGCGTCCGACGACAAGTCCCCGGCCGCGGCCGCGGGCATGAAGGCCGGCGACAAGATCGTCTCCTTCGACGGGGTCAGGACCGAGGACTGGAACACCCTCTCCGACCTCATCCGCGACAGCGCGGGCAAGAACGTCTCGATCGTCGTGGACCGGGGTGGCCAGGAACTCACCCTGCACACGAAGATCGCCACCAACTGGGTCGTGAGGAAGGACGCCAGCGGGGCGTATGTCAAGGACGACTTCGTCCAGGCCGGCTTCCTCGGCTTCAGCGCGGCCACCGGCGTCGTCAAACAGGACTTCGGCGCCTCGGTGACCTGGATGGGCGACCGGGTCGGCGACGCCGTCGACTCCCTCGTCGCCCTGCCCTCCAAGATCCCCGCCCTGTGGGACGCGGCCTTCGGCGACGGCCCGCGCGAGCCGGACTCCCCGATGGGCATCGTCGGCGCGGCAAGGGTCAGCGGCGAGATCGCGACGCTGGACATCCCCGCCTCGCAGCAGCTGGCCACCTTCGTCTTCCTCCTGGCCGGCTTCAACCTCTCCCTGTTCCTCTTCAACATGCTCCCGCTGCTGCCGCTCGACGGCGGCCACATCGCGGGCGCCCTGTGGGAGTCGCTGCGCCGCAACACGGCGAAGGTGCTGCGCCGCCCCGACCCGGGTCCGTTCGATGTGGCGAAGCTGATGCCGGTGGCGTACGTCGTCGCCGGAATCTTCATCTGCTTCACGCTTCTCGTACTGGTCGCGGACGTGGTTAACCCGGTCAGAATCTCCTAGTCATACGGTGTTCGAGGCGGCCCGGGATCGTATGTCCCGGGCCGCCTTCCATTGAGTGGGTTTACGGACCGTGATGTGCTGGGGCCTGCCGCGGTGCCGTAATCTCGAAGTCTGGAGCCCGCTGCTGACGGGACCGGACCTTGATCCACGACTTGGGGTTGCACAGCAGATGACTGCGATTTCTCTCGGCATGCCGTCCGTTCCGACCAGGGTTGCCGAGCGCCGCCAGAGCAGGCAGATCCAGGTCGGCTCCGTGGCGGTCGGTGGGGACGCACCGGTCTCGGTCCAGTCGATGACGACGACCCGTACGTCCGACATCGGCGCCACCTTGCAGCAGATCGCCGAGCTCACGGCGTCCGGCTGCCAGATCGTGCGCGTGGCCTGCCCGACGCAGGACGACGCCGACGCCCTCTCGACCATCGCCCGCAAGTCCCAGATCCCGGTGATCGCCGACATCCACTTCCAGCCGAAGTACGTCTTCGCGGCGATCGAGGCGGGTTGCGCGGCCGTACGCGTGAACCCCGGCAACATCAAGCAGTTCGACGACAAGGTCAAGGAGATCGCGCGGGCCGCCAAGGACCACGGCACCCCGATCCGCATCGGCGTCAACGCCGGCTCGCTCGACCGACGCCTGCTCCAGAAGTACGGCAAGGCGACGCCCGAGGCCCTGGTCGAGTCGGCCCTGTGGGAGGCGTCCCTCTTCGAGGAGCACGACTTCCGGGACATCAAGATCTCGGTCAAGCACAACGACCCGGTCGTCATGATCGAGGCGTACAAGCAGCTGGCCGCCCAGTGCGACTACCCCCTCCACCTCGGTGTGACGGAGGCGGGCCCGGCCTTCCAGGGCACGATCAAGTCGGCCGTGGCCTTCGGTGCCCTCCTCTCCCAGGGCATCGGCGACACGATCCGGGTCTCCCTCTCGGCCCCGCCGGTCGAGGAGGTCAAGGTCGGCAACCAGATCCTGGAGTCCCTGAACCTCAAGCAGCGCGGCCTGGAGATCGTCTCCTGCCCGTCCTGCGGGCGCGCCCAGGTCGACGTCTACAAGCTGGCCGAGGAGGTCACGGCGGGCCTGACCGGCATGGAGGTCCCCCTCCGCGTCGCCGTCATGGGCTGCGTCGTCAACGGTCCCGGTGAGGCCCGCGAGGCCGACCTCGGCGTCGCCTCCGGCAACGGCAAGGGGCAGATCTTCGTCAAGGGCGAGGTCATCAAGACCGTCCCCGAGTCGAAGATCGTCGAGACCCTCATCGAGGAGGCCATGAAGCTGGCGGAGCAGATGGAGGCGGACGGCGTGACGAGCGGCGAGCCTTCGGTTTCGGTTGCGGGCTGAGGAAGCGTCGGGCATCGGCGGAGTTTTCTTCGCCCCCGCCAGGGGGCTCCGCCCCCTGGACCCCCGCTCCTCAAACGCCGGAGGGGCTGATTTCAGCCAGGGGGCTTCACCTCTCAGCGCCGGCCGGCATCATCCAGCCCGTCCGGCGTTTGAGGACGAGGCCCCTTCAGGGCCGAAGCGGGGGTCTGGGGGCGGCAGCCCCCAGGGGCGGGACTGCAGCCGACGGTCACCCCTCAATTGGCGCCAACCTCCACAGGGCGGCGTGGCTCAGCTTCCGCAGGTACAGTGCGGGGATCAGCAGAACCCCAGCGTGAGGCCCCGTACGTGTTGACCCAGACCACCTCACGGGTGCTCGAACCGAGCGACCTGGACGCCGCGCTCGCCGTCCTCGACCGCGAGCCGGTCGCGAACGCCTTCGTGACGTCCCGCGTCCAGATCGCCGGCCTCGACCCGTGGCGTCTCGGCGGCGAGATGTGGGGCTGGTACGAGGGCGGCATGCTGACGTCCCTGTGCTACGCGGGCGCCAACCTCGTCCCGATCTGCGCCACCCCCCGAGCGGTACGGGCCTTCGCCGACCGCGCTCGGCGCGCGGGCCGCCGCTGCTCCTCCATCGTCGGCCCCGCCGATTCCACCGCCCAGCTGTGGCGCCTGCTGGAGCCCAGTTGGGGCCCGGCCCGCGAGGTCCGCGGCCACCAGCCCCTCATGGTCACCGACCGCATGCCGACCGACATCAACCCGGATCCGTACGTCCGCCGCATCCGCAAGGACGAGATGGAGACGATCATGCCGGCGTGCGTGGCGATGTTCACCGAGGAGGTCGGTGTATCGCCGCTGGCGGGTGACGGCGGGCTGCTCTACCAGGCCCGGGTCGCCGAACTCGTCGGCTCCGGCCGCTCCTTCGCGCGCCTCGACCAGAACGGCAAGGTCGTCTTCAAGGCGGAGATCGGCGCGGCGACGGACCGGGCCTGCCAGATCCAGGGCGTGTGGGTGGCCCCCGAGTACCGGGGCCAGGGCCTCGCCGCCCCGGGCATGGCGGCGGTACTGCGCTACGCCCTCGCGGACGTCGCCCCGGTGGTCAGCCTGTACGTGAACGACTTCAACACGGCGGCGCGGCGGACCTACACCAGGGTGGGCTTCCAAGAGGTCGGCGCCTTCATGAGCGTCCTGTTCTGAAGCCTTCTGAAGCCCCCCAAAGGGCGCGGGCTGTTTTCGATATGCGGCTCCGCCGCGTGGGCGAGCAACCACGCACAAGCCGCACCCGGAACACGGCGCGAACCCCCCTGTAGGCTCCCCACATGCGCCTTCCCGGTCACGGACACCGCCGCCAACCCGACGACATCGTGATCGCCCCCCTGGACCTGCCGGCCCGCGTCGACGAGGCCCTGGCCGTCCAAGCCGTTGCCTTCGGCCTCGGCCCCGACGAAGTCGCCGTACGCCGCCAGATCGTCCTGCGCCACATGACCTACCCGGGAGCAAGGGCCCTCGGCGCCACCGTGGCCGAGCGCCTCGTCGGATTCGTCTACGGCATGCCCAACGACCGCTCCCACTGGTGGTCCACCGTCGTCGAGCCCTACCTCCGAGCCCAGGGCCACGACGACTGGCTCGACAACTCCTTCGTCATCACGGAACTCCACGTTCACCCCCGCTACCAGAACCGGGGCGTAGGACGCTCCCTGATCACCACGATCACCGACGGTGCCATCGAACCCCGCTCGATCCTCTCGGCGATCGACATCGAAAGCCCGGCCCGCGGCCTCTACCGCTCCCTCGGCTACCAGGACCTCGCCCGCCAGGTCCTCTTCCCCAGCGCCCCCAAGCCGTACGCCGTGATGGGCGCCCCACTCCCGCTCCGCCGCCGGTAGGGGCAAGCCGCCGTTAACCGATTTCCACCGCCCCGTACCCCCCGGCTAACCTCCTGCCATAACCCAAACCAGCAGGAGTACGAGAACCATGGCGAACGCACCGGTCCAGCGCATGTCCCAGTTGATGGCGAAGACGCTGCGCGACGACCCGGCGGACGCCGAGGTCCTCAGCCACAAGCTGCTCGTCCGGGCCGGCTACGTCCGCCGCACGGCGGCCGGCATCTGGTCCTGGCTGCCCCTCGGCAAGCGGGTCCTCGCCAACGTGGAGCGCATCGTCCGCGAGGAGATGGACGCGATCGGCGCCCAGGAGGTGCTGCTCCCCGCGCTGCTGCCGCGTGAGCCGTACGACGCGACCGGCCGCTGGGACGAGTACGGCCAGGAGCTCTTCCGGCTCAAGGACCGCAAGGGCGGCGACTACCTGCTCGGCCCCACCCACGAGGAGATCTTCACCCTGCTGGTGAAGGACCAGGCGTCCTCCTACAAGGACCTGCCGGTCATCCTCTACCAGATCCAGCACAAGTACCGTGACGAGGCCCGCCCGCGGGCCGGCATCCTGCGCGGCCGCGAGTTCCTGATGAAGGACTCCTACTCCTTCGACACCGAGGACGAGGGCCTCGCGAAGTCCTACGCCCTGCACCGCGAGGCGTACCAGAAGATCTTCGCGCGCCTAGGCCTCGACTACCGCATCTGCGCCGCCACCGCCGGCGCGATGGGCGGCTCCAAGTCGGAGGAGTTCCTCGCCCCGGCCGGCGCCGGTGAGGACACCTTCGCGGACTGCCCGAACTGCGACTTCGCGGCCAACACCGAGGCGATCACATACGAGCTGAAGCCGGTGGACGCCGACGGCGTGGCCGCGCTCGAGGAGATCCCCACCCCGGACACCCCGACCATCGAGACCCTCGCCGCCCACCTCGGCGTCCCCGCCTCCGCCACCCTCAAGAACCTCCTGGTGAAGGTCGACGGCGAGATCGTGGCGGTCGGCGTCCCCGGTGACCGCGAAGTCGACATGGACAAGGTCGAGGCCCACTTCGCCCCGGCCGTCGTCGAGATGGTCACCGAGGCGGACTTCGCGGGCCGCCCCGACCTGGTGCGTGGCTACGTCGGCCCGCAGGGACTGGGCGAGAAGGTCAAGTACATCGCCGACCCGCGCGTGGCCCCCGGCACCTCCTGGATCACCGGCGCCAACAGGGACGCCACCCACGCCAAGAACGTCGTCGCGGGCCGTGACTTCGAGGTCGGCGAGTACGTCGACGTCGTGGTCGTGCAGGAGGGCGACCCCTGCCCGAACTGCGGCACCGGCCTCAAGCTCGACCGCGCCATCGAGATCGGCCACATCTTCCAGCTGGGCCGCAAGTACGCCGACGCCCTCAAGCTCGACGTCCTCGGCCAGAACGGCAAGCCGGTCCGCGTCACCATGGGCTCCTACGGCGTCGGCGTCTCCCGCGCGGTCGCGGCCCTCGCCGAGCAGACCGCCGACGACAAGGGCCTGTGCTGGCCGGCCGAGGTCGCCCCGGCCGACGTCCACGTGGTCGCCGCGGGCAAGGCCCTGCAGACCGAACTCGCCCTGGACGTCTCCGAGAAGCTGTCCGCGGCCGGCCTGCGCGTCCTGTGCGACGACCGGGCGGGCGTCTCGCCGGGCGTGAAGTTCACCGACTCGGAGCTGATCGGCGTACCGCAGATCCTGGTGGCCGGGCGGCGCGCGGCCGAGGGTGTCGTCGAGCTCAAGGACCGCAGGACCGGTGAGCGCGAGGAGCTGACGGTGGACGAGGCGATCGCCCGCCTCACCGCATAAAGGATCTCCCAAGGGTTCACTCGGGCCGTTCCCCGACCGTAGGACGTGACACCGCGTCACTGCGGAGGGGAACGGCCTTGAGAACCAGGGAACGGCAGCCCAACTCGCCCTGGGTTCTGTCCCGTGTCGGCCTTGAAACTGACGGCGAGGGCAACCCCCTAAGGGGCGCGGGGAACTGCGCGACAAGCCCCCACCCGCCCGCAGCCAAGACACAACCCGTCAAAGCCACCCGGCAAACTCCAGCAACAACTCGGCATCCTTGGCCCGCCCGACCCTGAGCGCCCGCACCCCCGACTCCACGGCCCGGAACAACGTCCACCCCCGAAGCCGTTCCTGATCCACCTCCAACGACTCCGCAAGCCGCTTCACCCGCCGCCGCGTAGTCGCCGCCCCCGACGGCGAAGCAATCAGATCCTCCACCCGATCCCGCACCAGCCGCGCCAGATCGAACGCACACTCGCCCACCACCGGATCCGGCCCCACCGCCAACCACGGCATCCGCTCCCCGGCCAGCACCTTGCTCTGCCGAAACGTCCCATGCAGCAACCGCCGCTCAGGCGGCGCAACCAACAGCTCCTCGCGTGCGGCAAGCGCGGCATCGACCAGCACCGCCACCTCGGCTTCCGCCGACGCAGTCGCGCGCATCGCCTCCGCCTGCCGCCCGGTCCGTTCGGCCACCGTCTCGAAGGGGTGCGCGCCTTCGCCGCCAGGTGGCTCGACCCACAGCCGCCGCAACGTCCCCGCCGCCTCCAGCAGTGCCTTCGCCTCCGGCAACGACCGCACCGACAGATCCGGATGCAGCCGCTCCAGCAGCAGCACACCCTCGGTCGTGAAGGGCTCCAGCAGCTGTACGGCGCCCAGACCGCCCCAGTGCGCGAGCGCGGCCCGCTCGCTCTCCGGACGGGCCCGGGGCGGGGCCAACTTCAGCACGGCGGGGGCCCCGTCAGGGCGCCGCACCAGTACCACCAGGCTGCTGCGGCCGCCCGGCATCTGCACCCGATCAACGGTCAACTCGCGTAGCGCGACGGCTTGGTGGGCCGCCTCCGGCAGCTTCTCCAACCAGTCGTCACCGTCCGGTGCCGTCTCACCGAGCGCCCTGACCAGACGCTGCGGCGGTTCGAAAGCCATGCGCGAGTGGTTCCCTTCCGGTACTCCCGTTACGTGTCACGCGGTCGGCGTCGCCGACGCGGTGGCCGCCCGTTCGGCGAGCCCAGGGAAGGCTACGCTCTCGCCCCGCCAGCGCACCGCCCGCACCGCGGCCTCCCGCAGCGCCTCGGCGGCCGTACCCCGCAGCTCGCCCTCGGTTGCCCGCACCAGGTCGGAGTACACCCCGGCCACCCGGTCCTCCAGTTCGGCGGCGAACAGGACGGCCGCGGCCGAGTCCTGCACCGGGAACGGGAGCGCGTACGCGGCGCTCGCGGCGGCCGGCTCGGCGCCCAGGTCGCGCACCTCGCGCGCCAGCGCGTCCCGCCGCGCCCGGTGCGCGTCGTACGCCGAGCGTGCCTCGGTGCGCCGTTCCTCGCGGATCCGGCCGCCGACGACGCCGTATCCGTACACCGCCGCGTGCTCGGCGGCGAGCGCCGCCTGGAGCGCCGTCAGCTGCTGCTTCCTTTGCTGCTTCGTCGCCTCGCTCACTTGGTCCCCTCCGTCAGCAGATACGCGTGCGCGGCCCCGGCCGCGGCCACCGAGGCCAGCAGTCGCGCCAACTCGCCCGGCACGTCCAGCAGCGCCTTGGCCCGCCGGTCCGCGAGCGCCCGCTCGGCGGCGGCGAGGTCGGCGAGGGCCTCCTTCTCGTCGAGCGGCACGGCGGCCGACGGCGAACCGGAAGGTGACGGCGAACCGGACGGTGCCTCCGAGGGCGCCCGGGAAGGTGACGCACTGTCGGAGACCTTCCGGCCACCCCCGAACGTCTCCACATGCCGCGCTGCCTCCGCCCGCAACGGCCCCACCAGTTCCGCAACCGCAGGATGGGCGGCGAGCACCGCGTCGTACCGCTCGACGAGCCCCTCGCTGTCCCGCGCCGCACGCGCGCGTGCCCGCTCGGCGACGGACGGGCTGCCGCTCGTGGCGCCGTCCGAGTCCTCGGACCCGGAGGAGCAGCCGACCAGCAGGGCGGCCCCGGCGGCAGAGGCGAGCAACGTTCTTCTGCGCGGCCCCGAGAGGGAGCGCGGCGGCGAGGGGTACGGCACGGCAGACGTCCTCGGGGAACTCGTACGCAGCAGCTACGACAGCGGCTACGAAGGCAGCTACGAAAATCAGCGGGCCGCAGGCCCGTGATCACCGTACCCGCGCGACCGGACGGCACCACTCATCGGCACCGCCCGCGCCCAGGTGGACGGCAACAGCCCTCGCGACCGGATACCCTTTGACCAGACACGCGACCCATCCCACAACAGCACACGCGGCCGAGGAGTCACCCGGATGAGCACCACCCAGAGCGAGAGGCTGCGAGAACTGCTCGAACCGCTCGTCACCTCCCAGGGCCTGGATCTCGAAGAGATTGCGGTGGACTCGGTCGGACGCAAGCGAGTGCTGCGCGTCGTCGTCGACTCCGACACCGGGGCGGACCTGGACCAGATCGCCGATGTGAGCCGTGCGCTCTCGGCGAAGCTGGACGAGACGGACGCGATGGGCGAGGGCGAGTACACCCTCGAGGTCGGCACCCCGGGCGCGGAGCGCCTCCTCACGGAGCACCGGCACTACGTACGTGCCGTCGACCGCCTGGTGAAGTTCCAACTGGCCGAGGGCGGCGAGCTGGTGGCCAGGATCCTGAAGGTCGACGACGAAGGACTCGACCTCGAAGTGCCCGGAGTGAAGGGCCGCAAGGCCACCTCCCGCAGAGTCGGCTTCCCGGAGATCGACAAGGCGCGCGTGCAGGTCGAGTTCAACCGCAAGGACAGCAAGAACGAGAAGGAAGAGGAGGCGTAGCCGTGGACATCGACATGAGTGCCCTGCGGGGCTTGGTACGGGAGAAGGAGATCTCCTTCCCCCTGCTGGTCGAGGCGATCGAGTCGGCCCTCCTCATCGCCTACCACCGCACCGAGGGAAGCCGCCGCCACGCGCGCGTGGAGCTGAACCGGGAGACCGGCCATGTGACCGTGTGGGCGAAGGAGGACCCCGAGGACCTCGAGGAGGGCCAGGAGGCCCGCGAGTTCGACGACACCCCGTCCGGCTTCGGCCGTATCGCCGCCACCACCGCCAAGCAGGTCATTCTGCAGCGGCTGCGCGACGCCGAGGACGACGCGACGCTCGGCGAGTACGCGGGGCGTGAGGGCGACATCGTCACCGGCGTGGTCCAGCAGGGCCGCGACCCGAAGAACGTCCTCGTGGACATCGGCAAGCTGGAGGCCATCCTGCCGGTGCAGGAGCAGGTCCCGGGCGAGACGTACCCGCACGGCATGCGGATCCGCTCCTACGTCGTCCGAGTGGCGAAGGGCGTCCGTGGTCCGTCCGTCACCCTGTCGCGCACGCACCCCAATCTGGTGAAGAAGCTCTTCGCCCTGGAGGTGCCGGAGATCGCCGACGGCTCCGTCGAGATCGCCGCCATCGCCCGCGAGGCCGGTCACCGCACCAAGATCGCCGTACGGTCCACCCGCAGCGGTCTGAACGCCAAGGGCGCCTGTATCGGCCCCATGGGCGGTCGTGTGCGCAATGTCATGGGCGAGCTGAACGGCGAGAAGATCGACATCGTCGACTGGTCGGACGACCCGGCCGAGATGGTGGCGAACGCGCTGTCGCCGGCCCGGGTCTCCAAGGTGGAGGTCGTGGACATGGCAGCCCGCTCCGCGCGCGTGACCGTGCCCGACTACCAGCTGTCACTGGCGATCGGCAAGGAGGGGCAGAACGCCCGACTTGCGGCCCGGCTCACCGGCTGGCGGATCGACATCCGTCCGGACACCGAGCAGGCCGGGGAATAGATCCAAGCCGCAGGCCGCTTAGATCACGTCAGGTTATCGCCCGGCAACTGTTCGAATCCTGCCCCAAAGGGGTGAGGTCGGTACGGGGAGGTAGACTTAGCTGTGTCTGGCCGGACACGCGTCCGCGCATGCCCTGAACGCACCTGTGTGGGGTGCCGGGAGCGAGCGGCCAAGGCTGATCTGCTGCGCATCGTGGCGATCAAGGACGAGTGCGTCCCTGATCCTCGCGGTACGCTGCCCGGCCGGGGTGCGTACGTACACCCCGCACTGGTCTGTCTCGACCAGGCGGTACGCCGCCGGGCGTTCACGCGGGCGTTGCGCGCCCCGGGAGCGCTCGACACAAAGGCGTTGCGCCAGTACGTCGAGCAGACAACAGTTGCTGAGCAGGCAACACCGTAAGAAGCGTCGTGCGGAACCCCCGCACGGCCCAGGTACCCCGCGAGTTGGAAGTAGGTCGAGATTGCGATGAGCACTCGATGAGCACGCGATGAGTACGCCCATGAAGTAGCGACGGTCCGGACGCAACCCGGACCTAAAAGGAGCGAAGTGGCTAAGGTCCGGGTATACGAACTCGCCAAGGAGTTCGGGGTTGAGAGCAAGGTCGTCATGGCCAAGCTCCAAGAACTCGGTGAATTCGTCCGTTCGGCGTCTTCGACCATCGAAGCGCCCGTCGTCCGTAAGTTGACGGACGCCCTCCAGCAGGGCAGCGGAGGCGGCAAGCCCGCCCCCGCCCGCAAGGCCGCCCCGGCGAAGCCGGCGGCCCCCTCTCCGGCGCAGGCTGCCCGTCCGGCCGCCCCGCGCCCGCCGGCCCCGAAGCCGGCCGCTGCCGAGAAGCCCGCGGCTCCCGCCGCGCCGGCCACTCCCGGCCCCCGTCCCACCCCGGGCCCGAAGCCCGCGCCGCGGCCCGCCCCGGCGTCCCCGGCTCCGACCACGCCCGAGTTCACGGCGCCCCCGTCGGCTCCCGCCGCACCGGCCGCCTCTCAGGGCCAGGGCTCCGGCCCGCGTCCGGGTGCCCCGCGTCCGGCCGGCCAGGCCCCGCGTCCCGGCGCCCCGCGTCCGGGTGGTCCCGCCCAGGGCGGCCAGGGCCGTGGTGACCGCGGCGACCGTCCCGGCGCTGCGCGTCCCGGCGGCGGCGCCCCGCGTCCCGGCGCCCGTCCGGCCGGTCCCCGTCCGGGCAACAACCCCTTCACCTCTGGTGGCTCCACCGGCATGGCGCGCCCGCAGGCGCCCCGTCCGGGCGGTGCCCCGCGTCCCGGCGGCCCGGGTGGCCCCGGTGCTCCCGGCGGCGCTCCGCGTCCGCAGGGCCAGGGCGGTCCCCGTCCCCAGGGCGCAGGCGGCGGTCCCCGTCCGCAGGCTCCGGGCGGCGCGCGTCCGACCCCGGGCGGTATGCCCCGTCCGCAGGGCGGCGGTCCCCGTCCCGGCGGCGGTCCCGGCGGCCCGCGTCCGAACCCCGGCATGATGCCGCAGCGTCCGGCTGCCGGCCCGCGTCCCGGTGGCGGTGGCCCCGGTGGCCGTGGTCCCGGTGGCGGCGGTCGTCCCGGTGGCGGCGGCGGTCGTCCGGGTGGCGGCGGCTTCGCCGGTCGTCCCGGTGGCGGCGGCGGTGGCGGCTTCGCCGGTCGTCCCGGTGGTCCCGGTGGCGGTGGCGGCGGTTTCGCCGGTCGTCCCGGTGGTCCCGGCGGTGGCGGCGGTGGCCGTCCCGGCTTCGGCGGTCGTCCCGGTGGCCCGGGTGGCCGTGGTGGCACGCAGGGCGCCTTCGGTCGTCCCGGTGGTCCCGCGCGTCGTGGCCGCAAGTCGAAGCGGCAGAGGCGCCAGGAGTACGAGGCCATGCAGGCCCCGTCGGTCGGCGGCGTGATGCTGCCTCGCGGCAACGGCGAGTCCATTCGCCTGTCGCGCGGTGCGTCGCTCACCGACTTCGCGGAGAAGATCAACGCCAACCCGGCGTCGCTCGTCGCGGTCATGATGAACCTCGGCGAAATGGTCACCGCGACCCAGTCCGTCTCCGACGAGACGCTCCAGCTCCTCGCCGACGAGATGAACTACACGGTTCAGATCGTCAGCCCGGAGGAGGAGGACCGCGAGCTGCTCGAGTCCTTCGACATCGAGTTCGGCGAGGACGAGGGCGACGAGGAGGACCTGGTGGTCCGTCCGCCGGTCGTCACCGTCATGGGTCACGTCGACCACGGTAAGACCCGACTGCTCGACGCCATCCGCAAGACGAACGTCATCGCGGGCGAGGCCGGCGGCATCACCCAGCACATCGGTGCCTACCAGGTCGCGACCGAGGTCAACGACGAAGAGCGCAAGATCACCTTCATCGACACCCCGGGTCACGAGGCGTTCACCGCCATGCGTGCCCGTGGTGCGAAGTCGACCGACATCGCGATCCTGGTCGTCGCGGCCAACGACGGCGTCATGCCGCAGACGGTCGAGGCGCTCAACCACGCCAAGGCGGCCGAGGTCCCGATCGTCGTCGCGGTCAACAAGATCGACGTCGAGGGCGCCGACCCGACCAAGGTGCGCGGTCAGCTCACCGAGTACGGCCTGGTGGCCGAGGAGTACGGCGGCGACACGATGTTCGTCGACATCTCCGCCAAGCAGGGTCTGCACATCGACTCCCTGCTGGAGGCCGTGGTCCTCACCGCGGACGCCTCGCTCGACCTGCGGGCCAACCCGAACCAGGACGCGCAGGGCATCTCGATCGAGTCCCGCCTCGACCGCGGCCGTGGTGCCGTGTCGACGGTCCTCGTCCAGCGAGGCACGCTGCGGGTCGGCGACACGATGGTCGTGGGCGACGCCTACGGCCGAGTGCGCGCCATGCACGACGACAACGGCAACCTCGTCACCGAGGCCGGCCCGTCGACGCCGGTTCAGGTCCTGGGCCTGACCAACGTCCCGGGTGCGGGCGACAACTTCCTGGTGGTCGACGAGGACCGTACGGCCCGTCAGATCGCCGAGAAGCGTGCCGCCCGTGAGCGCAACGCCGCGTTCGCCAAGCGCACGCGCCGCGTCTCGCTCGAGGACCTGGACAAGGTGCTGAAGGCCGGCGAGGTCCAGCAGCTGAACCTGATCATCAAGGGCGACGCTTCTGGTTCCGTCGAGGCCCTCGAGTCCTCCCTGCTCCAGCTGGACGTCGGCGAAGAGGTCGACATCCGCGTCCTGCACCGTGGTGTCGGTGCGGTCACGGAGTCCGACATCGACCTGGCGATGGGCTCGGACGCCATCGTGATCGGCTTCAACGTGCGCGCCGCCGGGCGTGCGCAGCAGATGGCCGAGCGCGAGGGCGTGGACGTCCGCTACTACTCGGTCATCTACCAGGCGATCGAGGAGATCGAGGCGGCCCTCAAGGGCATGCTCAAGCCGGAGTACGAAGAGGTCGAGCTCGGTACGGCGGAGATCCGCGAGGTCTTCAAGTCGTCCAAGCTGGGCAACATCGCGGGTGTTCTCATCCGCTCCGGCGAGGTCAAGCGCAACACCAAGGCGCGCCTCGTCCGCGATGGCAAGGTCATCGCGGAGAACCTCAACATCGAGGGTCTGCGTCGCTTCAAGGACGACGTCACCGAGATCCGCGAAGGGTTCGAGGGCGGTATCAACCTCGGCAACTTCAACGACATCAAGGTCGACGACGTCATCGCGACGTACGAGATGCGCGAGAAGCCGCGGGCGTAAAGCCGACGGTTCGTGCTGGCCGGCGGGAC
This sequence comes from Streptomyces cyaneus, assembly GCF_004028635.1. Classification (GTDB taxonomy): domain Bacteria; phylum Actinomycetota; class Actinomycetes; order Streptomycetales; family Streptomycetaceae; genus Streptomyces; species Streptomyces cyaneus. The sequence goes on from NZ_RQJW01000011.1 coordinate 252,411, forward strand.
TTCGGTCCTGTCGGCCAGCGCGCCGTTTGCGGAGAGTGCCCGACCGGTACGCGGAGTGCCGGGCTCCACGGTCTACGGAGCGTAATATCCGTCGATCGTCCCGGCCCCTTCGTTGTACGGTTTCTGATGTCCCCGCCCCATACGGTCGGCGGGGCCATCGATCCCGTACCGGCGGGTGAACCGGTTACACACATGTACGTGGGGACGCTGTCCTTCGACCTCCTCCTCGGCGACGTACGGTCGCTGAAGGAGAAGCGCTCCGTCGTCCGTCCGATCGTCGCCGAGCTTCAGCGCAAGTACGCGGTGAGCGCGGCCGAGGTGGACAATCTGGACCTCTACCGGCGGGCCGAGATCGGCATCGCCGCGGTGTCCGGCGACGCGGCGCACCTCACCGACGTACTGGACCGGTGCGAACGGCTGGTCGCCGGGCGTCCCGAAGTGGAACTGCTGTCGGTACGACGGCGCTTCCACGGTGACCACGACGACTGACGACCAACAGCCAAGAACGTAGAAGAAGAAAGAACGGGAGACGGACCAGTGGCCGACAACGCGCGGGCGAAAAGGCTGGCGGACCTCATCCGAGAGGTGGTGGCCCAGAAGCTGCAGCGCGGGATCAAGGACCCGCGGCTCGGCTCGCACGTCACCATCACGGACACCCGTGTCACGGGTGACCTGCGGGAGGCGACCGTCTTCTACACGGTGTACGGGGACGACGAGGAGCGGGCAGCCGCGGCCGCCGGACTGGAGAGCGCCAAGGGCGTGCTCCGCTCGGCCGTCGGGGCGGCAGCGGGCGTGAAGTTCACGCCGACCCTCACCTTCGTCGCCGACGCCCTGCCGGACACCGCACGCACCATCGATGACCTCCTCGACAAGGCGCGCCAGTCCGACGAGAAGGTGCGCGAGGCGTCCGCGGGCGCGAAGTACGCCGGTGAGGCGGACCCGTACCGCAAGCCCGGCTCCGAGGACGAGACGGACGGCGACACCGCGGAATGACGCAGAAGCACACCACGCCCGACGGCCTTGTCATCGTCGACAAGCCGTCGGGCTTCACTTCGCACGACGTGGTCGCCAAGATGCGCGGCATCGCGCGCACCCGCCGCGTCGGGCACGCCGGCACCCTCGACCCCATGGCGACGGGCGTCCTCGTCCTCGGCGTCGAGAAGGCGACCAAGCTCCTCGGTCATCTGGCCCTGACCGAGAAGGAGTACCTCGGCACCATCCGCCTGGGCCAGACCACGGTCACCGACGACGCCGAGGGCGAGATCACGGGGTCGGTCGACGCCTCGAAGGTCACCCGTGACGGCATCGACGCCGGGATCGCCAAGCTGACCGGCGACATCATGCAGGTGCCGTCCAAGGTCAGCGCCATCAAGATCAACGGAGTGCGCTCCTACAAGCGGGCGCGCGAGGGCGAGGAGTTCGAGATCCCGGCGCGACCGGTCACCGTCTCGTCCTTCTCGGTGTACGACGTCCGGGACGCCGTCGCCGACGACGGCACCGCGGTCCTCGACCTGGTCGTGTCGGTGGTCTGCTCCTCCGGCACCTACATCCGTGCCCTGGCCCGTGACCTCGGTGCCGGCCTGGGCGTCGGCGGCCACCTCACGGCGCTGCGCCGCACCCGCGTCGGCCCCTACAAGCTGGACGCCGCCAAGACCCTGGACCAGCTCCAGCAGGACCTGACGGTGATGCCGATCGCCGAGGCCGCCGCGGCCGCGTTCCCGCGCTGGGACGTGGACACCAGGCGCGCCCGGCTGCTCACGAACGGGGTCCGCCTCGACATGCCCGACGAGTACGCGGGCAGCGGCCCCGTCGCCGTCTTCGACCCCGAGGGCCGCTTCCTGGCGCTCGTGGAGCAGCACAAGGGCAAGGCGAAGAGCCTCGCCATCTTCGGCTGAGGCGCCGGCGGACGGGCTCAGCCTTCGGCCTCTTTCGGGAGTTCGCCCGTGGAGCGGCGGTCACGGGGTAGTCCTCTGCCCGCCGCTCCACGGTCCCCCTCGGTTCCCCCACCCCTAGGGTGTATCCAGCGACCCCCGCCTGTTCACCCGTCCGTGCAGGCGCTCGGAGTGAACCGAGGGAGCGGAAGGGGGCGCGTTCGCCGCGTGAGCTGTCCCGCTGATCACATCGCACCTACCGTCGAAAAAACAGGGCGCGGGCGTATGGGCGTGTGGACGTACGGCGGGGAGGTTCGACGATGGCGGGACGGGGCCCGCGGGCGGGGGAGACGTGGGATGCCGCGTGGGGTGCTCAAGACTGTCCGAGCAGCTCCCAGTTCCACGACGACGACCGGACTCGCCACGCGCGCGGGACTCGGACCGGCGAGGGTCCGGACGGGGAAGCCCCCGCGGGGCAGGGCGCGACCGGTGAAGGCCGCCGCGGTGAACGCCCGGACGGCGACGGGATCGGGGCCCGCGCTCGCGACGCGGCCCTGGTCCGCATCCACGACCTGGCCGGTCGGCCCCGCGGACTCGGCTTCGTGGCCGACCACCACGGCACCGTCGTCACCAGCCATGAGGTCGTCGACGGCCTGCCCCGGCTGGTCCTGCACGCCACCGAGGGCGACCGCAGCTGCGTGGTGCCCGAGAGCGCGGTGACTTCGTTGCCCGCCCTCGACCTGGCGCTCGTACGCACCGAGGGGCTGGGCGTGCAGCCGCTGCCGGTGACCGTGCGGGACCGGATCGAGACCGGTGCGTACGTCCGGATCGCGGCCGGTGGCTGGCGGGAGGCGCGGGTGCTGGGCGCGACCTGCGTGACGTACACGGCGACGGACCGCGGCCATCTCCTCGACGGCGCCCTGGAGTTGGCGATCGGCACGGCCGGCCGGGACGCGCTGCGGCTGGGCGGCGGGGCGGCCGGCGGACCCGTGATCGACGCCGGGACCGGTGCCGTGGTGGGCGTCGTCGGCACGGCGCTGCAGTCCGGCCACCGCGACGCCGGGTTCGCCGTGCCGCTGCGGCCCCTGTCGGCCGGTCCGCTGGCCGAGCTGCTCGCCGAGAACGCGGCGACGGTGCCCGCGTACGGCGCCGACCTGAACCTGGCGGGCGTACTGGAACTGACGGCCACGTCGGTCGGCCAGGACGCTCCGCCGGGGACGCTGGACGGCTGTGTCGGCAGGGCGGACGCCGGGGCAGGCGTGCTGACGGTGCCTCCGGTCGAACGGGCGGGGATCGCAAGGGAGTTCAGGGCCTTCACCGAGGGTCAGGCGGCCGTCCTGGGGCTCGTAGGAACCCCGGGCAGTGGCCGTACGACGGAGTTCGCGGCCCTCGCCGCCCGCCGCACCCAGGGCCGGGACCTTGCCCCCACGCTGTGGCTGCGCGGCGCGGATCTGCAGGAGGACGACACCTCGGTGGCGGACGCCGCCCGCAGGGCGCTGGCCCGGGCGGCCCGCATCGTGGCGGCGTCGGTCGCATGCGACCCCACCGCTCTGGGCGACACGACCCCGGAACGCCTGGCCCACCTCGCCCGCACCACCGGCCGACCCCTACTGCTCCTCCTGGACGGCCCGGAGGAGATGCCCCCCGTCCTGGCCCACCACCTCACGGAGTGGACCGAGGGCACGGCGGAGTGGCTGCGGGAGACGGGGGCGCGGCTGGTGGTGGCGTGCCGGGCGGAGTACTGGGAGGGGGCGGGGGCCGAGTTTCCGCAGGAGCTGTTGTACGGCTCCGCAGACCGGGCGGGGCGGGAGACCTCCCGGCGGTTGCCGCCCTGCGTACGGCTCGGCGACCTCACCCCCGACGAGGCCCAGCAGGCCCGCGCCCGCTACGGCATCCCGGACGACGCCCTGGCCGCCCAGGACGCCCGCCACCCCCTGACCCTGCGCCTTCTCTCCGAGGTCCGCGCCGCCCTCCCCGACACCCCCCACCCCCGGCTCGATCGCGACGACGTCCTCTCCGCCCACCTCGACCTCATGTGCCTGCGCATCGCCGTCCGCCTCGCCGCCGAGAACGGTTTGCGCGGCACCGCTGTACGCCGTCTCGCCGCCAAGGTCTCCGGCCAGGTCCACGAGGCCGCCCGCCGCAGCCTCGGCCCCGGCCAGGGGGAGCTGGACCGCGCGTCCTTCGAGGCCGTGTTCCCCTGGGGCCCCGCCCCCACGAGGCTCGGCGGCGGTACCGGCTGGGCGTCCGCCGTCCTCACCGAGGGCCTCCTCGTGCCCGCCGGCAACGGCTACCGCTTCGCCCACGAGGAACTCGCCGACTGGATCCAGGGCATGCACCTCGACCTCGACGAGGCCCTGCACGCCTTGGTCCACCGCCGTCGCACCGACCCCGACGCCGCCCATCCCATGCCCGTCCCGCACCACCGCATCGGTTCCGTCGTCCAGGCCCTCCTGCAGCTGCCACGCCAGCACGGCGTCCGTCAACTCGCCCTCCGCCTGGAGGAGTTGGCGAGCGCGCTCGACGCCGACCGGCACTCCTGGTGGGCCGCCCGGCTCCTCGCCGAGACCCTGCTGCGCGTCCCCGACGCGATGCCGTACCTGCACGTACTGCGCCTCCTCACCGACCGGATCGTGTCCTGGAGCCGCTACCACCGCTGCGCGCCGGCGGAGCTCGGCCCCGACTTCTGGACCGCGCTGCAACTCCCGGACGCCGAGCGCCTCGACCTGCTCCGCCGCCTGGTCTTCGCCGACGGCCCGCCGACCGACGCCGCAGCGCCCCGGCGCCCGCGCTACCTCGACGCCGTGGCGCACCTCCTCACCGCCGCCCCCAGCGTCGTACAGCCCCACCTCACCCGCTGGTTCGACGACGAGCGCCCGCTTCCCGCCACCCCCGACGCGACCGTCGCCCGCGCCGCCCAGGCCCTGCTGTACGCGCACCGCAACCGTGCGCTGGACGAGCTCACGGAGAATCTGGTCGACAGCGCGCACCGCCGGGCCGACGAGCTGCTCGCCGTGCTGGCCGAAGAAGAGCCGTCCGCCATGTGCCGCGCCGTCGACCGCTGGGCGCACGACGAGCGGCCCGGCCGACGCGTCGCCGCCGTGGCGTACGGGCCGCGCGCCGCGCCCCATGCCCGCACCGAGGCCGACCGCGAGCTCCTGCGCCGCGCGGCCCTCGCCCTGCTCGACCGCCCCGCCGACTGCACACTGCACGGCGGCGCGCTCGCCATGCTCGTGCATGACCCCCGCACCCGTGCCCGTCATCTCCCGCAGGCGCTACGGCACTTCGCGGAAGGCGACCCGCAGCTCCCGCCCAGCGCCCTGGTCACCGCCCTGACCACACACCCCGAGCCGGTCCTCGACGCCTTCCGCGCCCGCCTGCGCCTCCCGGACGCCGCAGAGGCGCTGCGCACCCTCGCCGACGTCACCACGCCCGACCTCGCCGGCCGGGTCGCCACCCTCGTAGGGGAGGCGGTGGAGCGCCACCCCGAGACCGCCGAGGACGTGGCCGCGTACATCGACCGCCGCCTCGACCACGACCCCGCCGCCCGCGCCGTACTCTTCCCGCTGGTCACCGGCCTGCTGGAGGGCGGTCCGGAGGAAGTGCGGGCCGGCCTCGCGGCCGTACTCGCCGCTCCCGGCACCCCCGCCTCCCGCACCCTGCGCCGAGAGCTCCTGGACTTCCTGCTGGACCACGAGCGCAGCCCCGCCGTGCTGGACGCCTTCCTGCACGCCACCGTCCGGCAGAGCGGCGAGCGGGGAGACGGCCACCTGCGCGACCTCGTCCACCACACGGGCGTGCTCCTCGTCCGCACCCCGGACGGCGCGGCCCGCTTCGACCGCGGACTGGTCGATCTCGGCCGCCACGTCCCCGGCTTCGCCGCGCGCATCGCCGGCTGGCTGAACGACACCCCGCAGGACTGGGCGACGGTCGTGGGGCCGAGCACCCGCCGGATGATCGAGAACCTGGCCGGCGTACGAGTTCCCGCATGACCAGGGCGTCCTTACGTGCAGCCGGTCACAGCCCCCATGCCGATGCGGGCGCCGGGCGCCCGGCATGGCACCCTTAGACCTGCGTAAGAGCGTCTGAGGCACAGACGGACACGGGTTCGACGAGTTCGACGAGTTTGCGACAAGGAGCAGTCACAGTGCAGCGCTGGCGTGGCTTGGAGGACATCCCCGAGGACTGGGGGCGCAGCGTCGTCACCATCGGCTCCTACGACGGAGTCCACCGCGGACACCAGCTGATCATCCGGCATGCCGTGGACCGCGCCCGTGAGCTGGGCGTTCCTGCCGTCGTCGTCACCTTCGACCCGCACCCCAGCGAGGTCGTCCGCCCCGGCAGCCACCCGCCTCTGCTGGCCCCGCACCACCGCCGCGCCGACCTCATGGCCGAGCTGGGTGTGGACGCGGTGCTGATCCTCCCCTTCACGACCGAGTTCTCGAAGCTGTCGCCGGCCGAGTTCGTGGTCAAGGTCCTCGTCGACAAGCTGCACGCCAAGGCGGTCGTCGAGGGCCCGAACTTCCGCTTCGGACACCGCGCCGCGGGCAACGTCGACTTCCTCGCCGAACAGGGCAAGACCTACGACTTCGAGGTCGACGTCGTCGACCTGTACGTGACCGGTGAGGCGGGCGGCGGCGAGCCCTTCTCCTCGACCCTGACCCGGCGCCTGGTCGCCGAGGGCGACGTCACCGGAGCGGCCGAGATCCTGGGCCGCCCGCACCGCGTGGAGGGCGTGGTCGTCCGCGGCGCCCAGCGCGGCCGTGAACTCGGCTTCCCCACGGCCAACGTGGAGACCCTGCCGCACACCGCCATCCCCGCCGACGGCGTCTACGCCGGCTGGCTGCACGCCCAGGGCGAGGTGATGCCGGCCGCGATCTCCGTCGGCACCAACCCGCAGTTCGACGGGACCGAGCGCACGGTGGAGGCGTACGCCATCGACCGCGTGGGCCTGGATCTGTACGGACTGCACGTCGCCGTCGACTTCCTCGCCTTCGTCCGCGGCCAGGCGAAGTTCGAGTCGCTGGAGGCGCTGTTGGAGCAGATGGCCGAGGATGTGAAGCGCTGCCGGGAGCTGGTGGCGGCGGCCGAGTAGCCAGCCACTCCTGGGGCCGCGTAGCCGGTCCTACGACGCCGAAGGGCGGCCGGTGCCTCAGAGGCACCGGCCGCCCTTCGTACTTCACGGGCTACTGCTGCGTCCAGCCGGGCGGTACGACGCCCTGCTGCGGCTGGCCCTGCTGCGGGTCCTGCGGCGGCGGCGCCTGCTGCTGCCAGCCCTGGCCCGGCGCGGGCTGCTGCGGGGCCTGTCCCCAGCCCTGACCCGGCTGCGGGGCGCCGCCCTGCTGGGGGTAGGGCTGCTGGGGCTGCTGCTGCGGGTACTCCTGCTGGGGCGGGTACCCCTGCTGGGGCTGCTGCTGGTACTGCATGTTCGGGTTGCCGAAGCCCTGCTGGGTACGCGCGATGTCCTCGGCGATGACGGAGGCGAGGTCGAAGTAGGCCTCACGGGTCTTCGGACGCATCATGTCGAGGTCCACCTCGGCGCCCGCGGCGAGGTGCTCGTCGAAGGGGATCACGACGACACCGCGGCAACGGGTCTCGAAGTGCGCGACGATGTCCTCGACCTTGATCATCTTGCCCGTCTCACGGACACCGGAGATCACGGTGATCGACCGCTGGACGAGGTCCGCGAACCCGTTCGCCGACAGCCAGTCGAGCGTCGTCGAGGCGCTGCTCGCACCGTCCACCGAGGGGGTCGAGATGATGATCAACTGGTGGGCGAGGTCCAGCACTCCGCGCATCGCGCTGTAGAGCAGACCGGTACCCGAGTCCGTGAGGATGATCGGGTACTGCTTGCCGAGCACATCGAGCGCGCTGCGGTAGTCCTGGTCGTTGAAGGTGGTCGAGACCGCCGGGTCCACGTCGTTGGCGATGATCTCGAGACCCGAGGGCGCCTGTGAGGTGAAGCGGCGGATGTCCATGTAGCTGTTGAGCTGCGGGATCGCCTGCACCAGGTCGCGGATGGTGGCGCCCGTCTCGCGCCGGACCCGTCGGCCGAGGGTGCCGGCGTCCGGGTTGGCGTCGATCGCCAGGATCTTGTCCTGCCGCTCGCTGGCGAGGGTCGCGCCGAGCGCCATCGTCGTCGTGGTCTTGCCGACGCCGCCCTTGAGGCTGATGACGGCGATCCGGTAGCAGGACATCACCGGCGTACGGATCAGACCCAGCTTCCGCTCCCGCTCCGCGGCCTCCTTCTTGGCGCCGAGCTTGAAGCGGGACGGGGCCTGGTTGTTCTTGCGCGCCTTGGGCTGGTTGCGCAGCAGACGGTCGGAGGACAGCTCCACGGCGGCGTTGTAGCCGAGCGGAGTACCGGGCGCGGCCTGCTGCTGGGGAGCACCGGGCCCGGCCTGGGGGCCGGGCGGGGCGCTCCAGCCCTGGTTGCCCTGGGCGCCCTGGTTGCCGTAGGCGGTGGGCGGTACAGCGGGGTTGGGGTTCTGCTGGGGTGCCTGCTGCTGGGGCTGGGCCGGGGGCTGCTGCTGGGCGGGGGGCTGCTGCGGCTGAGCGGGCTGGGGGTAGCCGTAACCGCCCTGCTGGGGCGGGTAGCCGTAGCCGGGCTGTGCCGGGTGCTGGGGGTGCTGCGGCTGCGGGGGCTGCTGGGGGTAGCCGTAACCGTCCGCCTGGGGCTGGCCGGGATGCGGTTGCGCGGCCTGCGGGGGCTGCTGCGGGTAGCCGTAACCGGCGGCCTGGGGCTGTCCGGGGTGCGGTTGCGCGGCCTGCGGGGGCTGCTGCGGGTAGCCGTAACCGGCGGCCTGGGGCTGTCCGGGGTGCGGCTGTCCAGGATGCGGTTGTCCCGGCTGAGGCGCCTGCCGCGGGTCGACCGGGGCGGGCTGTCCGGCCTGCGCCGCCGGGTACTCGGGCTGCTGCTGAGCCGGGTAGCCGGCCTGCTGGGCCGGGCCGAACGCGCCCTGCGGCGGGGTCTGCTGCTGGGCGGGCGGCTGGGGGTAGCCGTATCCGCCGGCATGCGCGGCTGCGGCCTGTGCGGCTGCGGCTTGGGCAGCGGCAGCCTGGGCGGCGGCCGCGGCCTGCTGGTCCGGATGTCCTGCCTGCTGCGGCGCTCCCTGGGCGGGGTGCGCGGGCACGAAGCCCTGGGGCAGCGGGGGAAGCGGCTGCCCCGGCTGGGGCGGCACGGGGGTCTGGCCGGTGGGCTGGGCCTGCGGCTGCGCGGGGGCCTGTCCCGTCGCCTGCGGCTGCTGTCCCTGGGCCGGGGGCGTGGCTGCGGTCGGGTCCGTGGGAGCGGCGGGCGCCGGTGCGGTGGGTGCCTGCGCCGAAGCCTCCGGCTCTGCTTCCGCCGTCGCGGGCGCGGCCTCGGAGTCGGCCTGAGCGGGGGAGTCCGCGTCGGACTGGCCGTACGCCGACTCGTCGCCCTCCGCACCGGGAACGGAACCGGTGGAATCGCCCGACTCCGCCTCGTCGTTCCGCTCCTCCTCCGGCTCCACGTCGTCGTCACCGCCGCCGAACAGCAGCGCCGCCTCGGCGTCGGCAGCGGCGTGGTTGAGCTCGGGCTCCGGCTCCGCCACCGGCTGTGCGGGGGCGGGCTGTTCGGGTGCGGGCGCCGCCGGGACTCCGGCCGCCGGGGTGGCGGTCGGGGCGGGCCCGGCCTGGGCGTCCGTGTCGACCGGACGCAGCACGGGGAAGCCGGGTGCACCCGGCGGTTGGGCAGGTGCGGGCTGCTGGGGCGCGGCGGGCGGCTGGGCGGGCGCGGGCTGCTGAGGGGCGGCGGCGAAACCACCCGAGGTGTCCTGCTGGGGCACGCCGAAGCCGCCGGACGTGTCCTGTCCCGGCTGGGGGACGCCGTAGCCACCCGACGTGTCCTGCCCCGGCTGGGGCGCACCGGCTCCCGTCTGCTGGGGATAGCCGTACCCGCCAGGCGCCTGCTGGGGATAGCCGTACCCACCCGGTGCCGCCGAGCCGTCGGCCGCGGGGGCACCCGGCGCGGACTGCTGCTGCGGAAAACCGTAACCACCCGTGGCGGGGCCCTGCTGGTGCGCGCTGGGCGTGCCTTGAGCCGGGGTGGCCTGCGCGGGCTGCGCGGGCTGGGCGGGATGCTGAGGCGCACCCTGGGCCGGCGGCTGCGCCGGTCCGGGAGCGGGCGGTGCGGGGACGCCGGGCGGGCCGGTGGGCGACCCGACGGGCGATCCCGTCGGCGGTGGTGGCGATGGCCGACCGGAGTCCTGCTGCCCACCGCCCGACTGTCCACCGGCCGAGGAACCGCTTTGCGTACTTTGGGCGTACCAGGCGGGAGGTGTGTAGACGATTTCGAACTCGCCGGTGAGATCCACCTCGTGATCGTCCCCGTCCGAGGAAGGGCTCCCGCCGTTGTACTCGGACCGATCCCTGTTCACTGCTTGCCTCCTGGTCAGCCACTGCTGCTGAGCTGGTCGTCGTCGCGGCCGGGCGGACCGAGTGGCTAGTCCCACGCGACTGCGATCGTCACCGCACCACCAGAAGCCTAATCACTCGCATGGCGGGACGGAAAAGCCCCCATGGGCGCGGACGCTATAGCCCCGGGTACATGGACGGAAGGGCCGCATGGGCGCGGACGGAAGGCCCCGTGGTCGGGGCCCCGCAACGCCCCGCGGCCGAGGCGTCCCAACGCCCCTTGACCGAGGCGGCCGTTCGCGCCCCTCTCCCGGAGACGACGACGTGTCAGTCCATACGACGGGCCACGCCGAGCAGGCCCGTCTCCGCATCGGTGGGATCGGTCATGACGAACTTCTGATGCTTGCGAGTGCACCACAGGGCGACGCCGTCGTGAAGGGTCGGCAGGTGCTGAAGTTGCTCCTCCGGGATCCCCAACGTGTCACGTACGGCCTCGGTCTCGTACGGCGAGATGCGCTGAATCCCCACCAGATGGGCCTGAGCCAGCCAGCGCGGCGCATGCTCGCTGACGAACGGCAGCACGGTCACCACGGCCTGCCACGGCACGGATGTCACCCGCCCGCGCGGCGGGCGGATGCCACAGTCCCGGAACAGCACCACCGGACTGGACACGGAGGGCCCCTGCGCGGGAACCCGCCCCACCGGATAAACCGTCATGCACTGCTGGCCGCCGCCGGCCGCCTGGGCCAACTGCTGCCACGCCTGCGGACGTCCGGTCTCGACGCCCACGCGCGCGCCCGTCGCGGCGGCGCGCAACGCCAGCACCTGGGCGAGCCACAGGCCACCCACGAGCACGACGTCGAAGGCGGTCGGACGGGACAGACCGAGCACGGCCGGCTGCTGTTCGGGGTCGGTGCCGATGAGTACGCCGTCGTCGCCGATCGGCATGCTGATCGCCGCGAGCTCGTCGGCGGTCACGACATGGCGGTTGCGGCGCGGGCCGCGCAGCCCGAACCCCGGGCTGAAGATGCGGCGTTGCTGCTGCGGAGCCTCCGGCTGCCGGATGATCGGGATCATGCCGGTGTCGGTGGGGGAGGCCACATGTGCCGGTGTGCGCCCGGGGGCCCGGCCCTGCTGCCCCGGGGGCATGGTCGAGGCGGGGTGAGACATCAGTACGTACCTCCGAGCGGCAGAGTGGCGAGAGCTCCGGGGACCTGCTCGCGGTCGAGACGGACCAGGCCGACCTTCGCGGCACCGGCGGCCCGCTCCAACTCACGCCCCACCTGGCCGAGTTCACTGTCACCGCGGGCGGTGACACGGACGTGCCCGGTGAGGGCGACACCGCGGTTGCCGGCCTTGCTCAGGGTCATGCTGAACGTCGTGGCGAGCACCGGCAACGAGGTGAGTCGCGTCACCAGTTCGGGCAGCGCCACACCGCCGTTCCCCAGCTGCGGCCAGCGGGAGACCCAGTACGTCGTGTGGTACCGGTCGTCGACCCGCCAGGTCCGTACCGACTCGACCGTACGGCGCTGGGGCGTTCGTCCGTCCTGCGCGTGCTGCGCGTTGGCGCGCGGGTTCAGGCAGCTGGACGTCGCCAGCGCCTGCACCAGCTCGGTCTCGTCCAGGATGGTCGCCTTGAAGCCGGCCCCGGCCAGTCGGCTCGCCAACTGGTCGGCCACCCGCAGCAGTGCGCGCTGCGCGCCGGGAACGCCGTCCCCGCGGGCCTGAACCGCCTCCGGGCACAGCTCCGGGTCGAGCTTGAGGGCGACCCAGGTGAGCCGGAGCGCGGGCGAACCGGCCTGCGCCTGCAGGGGGCCGTACGACCGCGCGGCCAGCGACTGCTGCGGCAGATGCGGCGCCGGCGCCGGCTGGGTGTGCTGCACGACCTGCACGGAGGCGAGACGGATGCCGTCGACCTCGAGGGCGTCCTGGATCAGCCGCAGCGGCAGCTGCCGATCGTCGGCGCCGGGGCGCAACGGCTGGTCTCCCGGCTGCACGAACAGCACGGCGGTCAGGAAGGATCCGTCACCGATCATGCCGATCGAGCGGTCGTCACGGGAGACGAAGGAGTACGTCCGCAGGGCCGGATCGCACTCCACGACCGCTGCCAGCATCGCGTCCGTCCCGGGCGGCACGGGCTGCTTGGCGTCACGTCGGCGCTGCCGCAGCGCGCGCGTCGTCTCGTACCACTCGGGCAGCGGACGGCGACCCCGGCGCAGAACCGCCAGGAGCAGCAGCAGTGCCGCGACGACACCGGCCGGGACCAGCAGCCAGGACTGGTCGGCGGCCCAGGCGGCCAGCATGACCGCCGCCGCGAGCTCCACCAGGATGAGCTGCTGCAGCCGCACCGGGCCCAGACCGCCGGGGCGCGGCAGCGTGCGCGGCGACGCGGCGGCGGGGGCGGCAGGAGCGGCCGACGCACGTCTGCCGCCCGGACCCCCCTGTTGCTGCTGTGCGCGGCGTCCGCGCCGAGTGCTCGTAGCGCTGGTCATCCCCCGGGACATCCCTTTCGCGAAGTAGTGGCCGTTGGCCGGGTGGGATCCTCTGTCGAGAGGTCCGAGTTCCCGTCGACGGGCCAGGGGCACCGATGGCCCACAACATCCATGCGGGTGGCTCACGGTACCCGCTGCGGAACACCAGGCGACACAGGGGACACCCAAAACCCAGGTGGTCAGCCTGTCATGGACCGGCCCCGCATGGTGGAGCGCTGTCGTGAAGCTCTGTGAAGATGCGGGGTCGGCCGCACACCTGATGGATCGTCGCCGCGTGGCGCAGGGCATAGTAGGTGCCTGCGCGGCCGAGTCGGCCTGTCGAGCGCGGTCGAAGCATCGCGATCGCGGTCGAAACACCACGACCGTGATCGACGTGATCGAAGCGTCACGACCGCGATCGAGCAGTACGGACGCGGCAGACAAGACAGACGCGGCAAACACGGCAGACACGGCCGGAACATCGCACACGATCGAGCATCACAAACGGGAGAAACGGGGACCATGGCAAAGCGTCGGGATGAGCTGGCCGCCTACACGTTCGCTCGCAAGCGCACCGTCGCGGCGTTCCTGGCGCCGTCGCCGGGCGGCTCCGAGGAAGGCGCTCCGCGTCCCATTCGTACGGTGATGCCCAGCCTCGGCGTGGGCCTGGTGCTGGTGATCGGCTTCATCGCCTGGGGCGTGATCAAGCCCACGGCACCCAAGGGATGGGACACGCCGGGCGAGTACATCATCGTCGACAGCGACTCCACGACGCGGTACGTGGTCCTCGACCCGAACCCGAAGGACAGCAAGGTGGAGAAGGTCCTCCACCCGGTCCTCAACTACGCCTCCGCGAAGCTCCTGCTCGACAAGGGCAAGGGCACCGTCCTCGAGGTCCCCGGCAAGGAGATCGACAAGAGCGGCATCCGGCACGGTGCGACGATCGGCATTCCCTACGCCCCCGACCGGCTGCCCTCCAAGGAGGACGCGGAGACGGCGAAGACCTGGGCGGTGTGCGAGCGTCCGACCCCGGGATCGGCAACCGCAGCCATCGACCGAGCCGTCTTCGTCCTCGACAAGGACGACGCCAAGTCGCTGGCCAACGCGGGGAAGGTCGACCCCAGCGAGGTTCTCTACGTCGTCGACCGCCAGACCGGACGGCAATTCCTGGTCGACAGCAAGGGCAACCTCTTCATGCTGGGCGACACGGCGGGTCTCGACAAAGCCACCATGGAGCTGCTGCGCGCCGCCGTCGTCGGCCGGGATGCCGAGCCGCAACCGGTGAGCCGTGAGTGGCTGCACACCTTCAACGAAGGCGGCGTCATCACCTTCCCCACGGTCCCGAACGTCGGCGAGGCCACCTCGGTCCAGGGACTTCCCCCCGAGGCGAGCACGGTGGGCCGAGTGCTCAAGGCGCGGGACGCGCAGGGCGAGAAGTACTACGTCGTCCTCAAGGACGAGATCGCTGCCATCACGCCCTTCGTCGCGGCCCTGCTCAAGGCATCGCCCGCCGCCCAGACGGCGTACGGGTCGGACGCGATCGACGACATCAAGGTCGCCCCCCAGGACATCATCACGGCCAACAACGGCCCGGCGAACCGCTTCTACCAGAACAAGGGCTGGCCCCAGACCGTCCCGCAGCAGGCCAACCCCGCGACCACGGCGAACGGCGAGCCCCGTAACACCTCGTGCAGCGTCTACGACGGCACCATCGGCGAGGGCAACAAGCCGCAGCTCGCTGCCTGGGCCGGGACGGCGTACCCGAAGAGGGTCATCGCCGACTCGCTCAGCGCCTACGTCTCATCCGGCTCGGGCCTCCTCTTCACTGAGGTCATGGGTGCGGCAGGGGGCGGCGGTGCGCAGTACCTGCTGACGGACACGGGCCTGCGGTACTCGCTGCCGAAGGGCAACGACAGTGCGGCGAAGGGAAGCGGCAGCGACTCGGCATCGGGCGCTTCGGACGCTTCGGGTTCTTCGAGCGGTGACGCGAGCGAGACGGACAAGGCACGTACGCGGCTGGGTTACGAGGACGCCTCCCAGCCCTTGTTCGTGCCGCAGACATGGGCGACGTTCATCCCGAAGGGGCCCATGCTGGACACCGGCAGCGCCGCGCAGGAGCAGAGTCAGTAGACCGCCAACGGGCGTACCAGCAGGCGTACCAACAGGCTTGCCAGCAGGCGCACTTGGCAGTAAGACGGCTCACGGGTCACAAGATGATCGCTCAAGTGTGTGAGCCGTGTAACTGATTGGCCGTGCCTGTGGCTGTGCGGCAGGCTGACGATAGAGTGTTTGCAGCGCTCAACGGTGCGAAGCTTCTCCGGGCACCAGTGCAGGTTTCCCGGATCAACGACGACATGGGGGAAGGTTCATCATGGCCGGGCAGTTCCGGGTAACAGAGGACGAACTCACCAAGCTCTCCGGTGACATCAACACCGCCAACGGTCAGCTGCAGGGCGAGATCCGCCGCCTCAACGGAGTGATCGACCAGATCGCCGGCGGCTGGAAGGGCCAGGCGGCCCAGTCCTACCGCCAGCTGCAGGACCGCTGGAACGCGGACGCGAAGAGGATGAGCGACATCCTCAACGACATCAAGGAAGCCGTGGACTCCACGCGGAGCAACTACTCCGCGTCGGAAGAGCAGCAGAACTCGGAGATCAGCAAGATCATGTCGGACTTCGGCTGATCGAGCAGTTCGGTCTGAAGTACTTCACTTTCTCCCGAAGCTCTTCAGTTCCTCCCAGCTTCCACAGACTTCCTTCGAATCTTCCTGAAAGGGAACGACGATGTCGATCCTCGTCAATTACGCAACCATCACCAACGCCTCCACGGACGTGAAGTCCACCGCCGGCCGCATCAAGCAGCAGCTCGACGACCTCGAGGCCGCGGTCAAGCGTGTCGCCAACACCTGGGAAGGTGAGGCGCAGGAGGGCTACCAGCGCAAGCAGCGCGAGTGGGATCAGACCGCTGCCGACCTGCACGCGACGCTGCTGAAGATCTCCACGGCGCTGCAGAGCGCGGCCGAGAACTACCAGGCCACCGAGAAGAGCAACGCCAACACTTGGAACTGAGCTCGTCGGCGGCCCCAGGGGCATGAGATGAAGAGAATCGGCCCAGCCGACGCCCCGGCGTCGACTGGGCCGACCTCTGCTTCGGGGTCGTGCACGACTTCTGCGGGATCGTGGGCAGCGTCTATGGGGCTACCTGCAGCAAATCCCGCAAATCTTCACACGTATCGCTACATCAGCGATACCGGCGACATCCGCTACATCCGCTACATCCGTCACACACACATGACCCAGCTTCGAGAGAAGCAAGGAAGCCCTGGGGGCCTGAACATGGGGGGCCTGAGCGTGAAGGGCCGGACAGCCCGCTCGCGTAGCCGTAACAGTGGAACCCGCGCACTGCAGCGGGTTTTTGGCGTGCTTGCGGTGACGGGAATCTGCTGTACGTCGGTGTCGGCCACGCCGGCATTCGCAGACCCGTCGGTGCCCACGCGCCACACGGCCGCAGGCACCCTTGGTTCCAGTGGCACCGTCCAGGCCGGTGGTTCAAGCGGCACTGTCTCGGCCGGCACGGAATTCGGCTTGGCGGACAGCACGGAGTGCGTCTTCGGCGGCAAGGTCATCAAGTCCACGCCGTGGTCGCTCCAGCGCGTCCTCTTGGACCAGCTGTGGGGACAGGCGACGGGCAAGGGCGTCACGGTCGCCGTGATCGACACGGGTGTCGACGCCTCGAACCGCCAGCTGACCAACGCCATGGCCTCAGGCAGCAAGACCTTCGTCGACGGCGCCGCCACCAAGGACATCGAAGGCCACGGCACCCGGGTCGCAGGCATCATCGCGGCCCGCCCGCTCAAGGGCACGGGCTTCGTGGGCATCGCACCGGCCGCCAAGATCCTCTCGCTCCGTTACACGGGCGGACAGGAGAAGCAGGGCGACGCGGGGACCATGGCCGACGCGATCCGTTATGCGGTGGCCCAGGACGCGAAGATCATCAACATCTCCTCGGACACGCAGAACAAGAAGGACGACCCGACCCTCGCGGCCGCTGTGGCGGACGCGGTGAAGGCGGGCGCCCTGATCGTGGCAGCCGCCGGCAACGACGGAGCGGACGGCAAGTTCGCCAAGACCTACCCGGCCGCCTACGACGGCGTCCTGGCGGTGGCCGCCTCCGACCGCAATGACGAACGCGCCCCCTTCTCACAGTCGGGCACGTTCGTGGACGTCGCGGCACCGGGTGTCAGCATGGTCTCGACGGTCCCCCTCGGCGGCCAGTGCACCGCGGACGGCACGAGCTTCGCGGCGCCGTATGTCGCGGGGGTCGCGGCTCTGCTGAAGCAGAAGTATCCGGAGTGGGACGCGGCCCAGATCGCCACCCGCATCGAGGAAACCGCTCAGCGCCCGGGGCGCGAGTCCAACCCCTACATCGGGTGGGGCGTCGTCGACCCGGTCGCCGCGTTGCAGGAGGAGTCGACACCGGGCGAGTCCCCGGAGCCGGATCCGCCGGTCGCGGCTGGAGCGGGTGGGGTTGTCCCGATGGCTGTGACCATGGGGGAGAGCGAAGCCGAGCGGGAACGCCGGGTAGCTATCTATGTGTTGGGCACGGGGCTGGCTCTGGCGCTTGTGGTTGCGGGGAGTGGGGTGGCTGTGCGGGACTGGCGTAGTCGGCGGGATGGCCGAGTTGGTCGGTCGGGTAGCCGACCTGTGCGATGACTGGGCAACTTGGGCACCGAGCGGGTGCTGACAACTTGAGGAACAGGGGAGAGGACAACGGGGTATGAGTAACGGTATGCGGGTTGATCTGAGCGAGTTGGATAACGTCATCCGCAAGCTCAACGGCCTTCTCTCGGATATGGACAAGGCCAACACCAAGGCCAAGTACGAGACGGACATCCCGAGCACGGCTTTCGGCAGCATGAGGTTCCTGGAGTCCAACGAGCTTCATGAGGCCCACCAGAAGCAGAAGACCCGGATCGAGAACATCATTCGAGATCTGCACAAATTGATCGACGACTTCAGCACAAGCACCTCGAAGGTCAGGGACAAGTACAGCAACCAGGAGCAGGCGAACAAGCAGGGCGTGAGCGCTGCTCCCAACGGCGGGTCTACGGGCTCGGCCTACTAATCGGTTCAGCGGCAGGTCACTGACAGAGGGGACGTTACGGCAATGGGCTACGGCTACGGCGGTTACTACAACAGCCCTGAGTACTACGAGGCTCAGCAGAAGGCACAGCAGCAGCGCATCCAGGACAAGCACGACCAAAGGCTTGAGTCGACCAAGGACGGCGGTATGGGGGGGCCGGACCGCAGCAAACTCGACTCGGATTTCATGAAGATGAGTATCCCGGAGCTGCGATCCATGATCCTGGACGCGGACCCCGGCCGGATCTACGAGGTCAGCCAGCACTGGAAGTCGGTCCACAACATCCTTTCCGGTGGCGACGGCGACGGCAAGACCGGTGGCGTGGACTCGGTATCCGCGAAGGACAGCGTCGCGGGCATGATGCAGAGCGCCATTGAAAACGTCCTCGAGCACTGGGAGGGCGAGGCGGCCGAGGCATTCCGCAAGAAGGCCAACGAGATCATGCAGAACATCCGGAACGGATCTGCATGGGCCAACCACTACGGCGAAACCATGCACGCCGTCCAGAACGATCTGCGGAACTCCATGACCCAGATGCGGGAGGTCGAAGAACCTTCTGGCTGGGACAGGGCCTGGGACAAACTCACGGACGATGAGCGCAGCGATGAGCAATTGCTGGCAGACATCAACAAGGGCGTGAGTACTGAGGCCGCCGCCAAGGCGAATGCAGACTCCCTGTCTGCGGGCAAGGAAGCGCAGCTGAAGGGGGTGGCGATCATGGAGCAGTTGGGGGTCAATTACAAGGCTTACTCGAGCGGAAATCTTCGAGAAACTGACCCGAAGGATCCCTTCCAGCCCCCGAACCCCCAAACGCCGATGCCTCCCCCTATCCCTGTGCCGTCTGGTGGCGGCTCAAGTCCGAGTAGGGGAGGCACCACGGCCAAGCCGTGGAGCGCGGGGCCGACGACGAACATTAAGCCGACGCCTACGGTGCCCCGTGACCCTGGCATCACGGGCGGTTCCCAGCTCCCGACAGCTGGAACGAAGGTTGACAGCATCTCCCCAGGCCTGACAGGGACTGGCCCCAGCACGGGCGTTGGCGGACCCGGCGCCGGTGGTGGCAACTTCGGCACCAGCGGAGCTCAAGGTTCCGGCATCGTGGCCCCTGGCGGAGCATCTGGCCTGGCGGGCGGTGCTGCCGCACGTGGCGGCATTGGCGCCGTTGGCGGTCGCGGTGGTCTGACTGGTGGCGGTGCGGCAGCAGGCCGCGGCGCTGGAGGACGATCCGGTATGGGCGGTATGGGTGGCGCCGGAGCTGGCGCAGCTGGCCGAGGCGGTGCTGGTGCTGGCGGCCGGGGAGCTCTTGCGAAGTCCCGTGGCGGCGTGGTCGGCGCGGCGAAGGGAGTCACTGGCAAGGGTGCCGGTGGCGGTGCAGGCCTCCACGGCAGCCGTGGCGGAAGCCAGCGCGGCGCCATGGCGGGCGGGGCCGGCGGCATGGCTGGTCGCAATGGCCGACGGTCCGAGGACGAGAACAGCCGGGGTGACCGTCCCGACTACTTGGTCGAGGACGAAGAGACCTGGATCTCGGAGGAGGACCGCAACCGGAACGTGCCCCGAACCATCGAATAGACAGGCAAGCGGACCGGAGCCATTGGTTCCGGTCCGCTGTGAAGGCTGGTGAAACCAGTCTTAGTTGAGTGAGGAGCAAGGAATTGGGTGTCAAGCGATTCTGGTCCACGACAGGAGTCGTGACGTTGACAGGAGCCTTGCTCCTCACTTCGGCCCCAATGGCGTCGGCGGATCAAGTCCGAGATGCTCAGTGGCCGCTGACGGTGTATGGCGCAGAAAAGGTCTGGAAAACCTCGCAAGGCGCGGGCGTAACAGTCGCTGTAATTGACTCAGGCGTAGATTCCAGTCATCCGGATCTCACCGGGCAAGTTCTGCCTGGTAAGGACTTCACCGGAGCTGGAAACCCTCACGAAGACAACGTGGGACATGGCACTGCAATGGCTAGTCTCATCGCTGGACACGGGCATGGGACAAATGCTTCTGCGGGCGTGATGGGTCTTGCGCCCAAAGCGAAGATTCTCCCGGTGCGGGTGAGCGTGACGCGGGGGGTGGATGAGACTGATGGCAAGATTGATACGGCGGCTTGGGTCGCTGGAGTCCGCTTTGCGGTTGAGCAGGGTGCGGAAGTAATCAACCTGTCTCTCGACGATTCTTCCGCCTACCCTGGCTCGAAAGCTGCCAAGGCAATTGAATATGCGCAAGCACACGACGTCGTGGTTGTAGCGAGTACGGGCAACGACGCAGGGACGGTCAATTATCCGGCCGCTCTCCCAGGCGTGGTGGCTGCCGCTGCTGTGGACAAGGGCCTCAACCCTTGGTCTAAGTCAAACACCGGGGACGTGATTGTCGCAGCCCCCGGAGTGGAGGTGGCCCAGGCTGACCCGACCACAAGTAGTGGTTATTCGGTGGCAGACGGAACCTCTGGCTCCAGCGCTTACGTCTCAGCCATCGTTGCGCTCCTCCGCTCCAAGTACCCCGACCTAACCGCAGGCCAGATCATCAACCGCTTGATCAAGTCGGCGTCCTTCCTGAACAACAAGGGCAGGACGGCCCCGGACAGGGAACTCGGCTACGGGATCGCCCGCCCCGGTACTGCCTTGACGATGGACATCCCCAAGGGCTCCAAGCAGGGCCCCCTCGCGCAGTCCTCCCCGTCCACGTCCACAAATTCCGGCGCCGCCTCCGACGACAACGACAGCACGAGCCTGGCCAAGAAGAAAAAGAAGAAGTCCTCCTCGGGCAGCTTCCTCCTCATCGCTGGCATTGCAGCCGCCGTGGTCGTCATCGGCATCCTCTTCGCGGTGCTCCGCAACCGCCGCAACGGTGGCAACGGCGGCCCCGGCTCCGGCGGCGGAACCTCCCCTCACGGCACGGGCTACCCGCCCCAGCCCCCGACGGGCTACCAGCAGCACCCCAACACGGCTCCCAACCAGGGCTACCCCACGCCTCAAGGACAGGCCCCACAGCACCCCAACCCCTATGCTCAACAGCCCCCGCACCAAGGGCAGTAGAGGGAACTCCTCATCGGAGTGGCTGTGAATTCGCAACTACCGGAGCTGAATGCCCGAGCTGCTGACGACGAGATGGCGTCGCGTACCGCGAACCAATTCGTCACCGTCTTGCTGGGGATGGCGGTCGTCGCCCCTTGGCTGCTCCTCGTCATTTCGATCACGTCTGGCAAGTTGTTGTGGCTGACCGTGTTGGATCTGATCGGTACACACGTGGGTCTCTTGGTCATGCTGCGCGGGTACCGCGATGGCAATCGCGCATTGAAGAGGCGAGGGGCAGGGACTCACGCGATGACCCTGTCCCTCTGCCTCGTCGTACTCGCAATCCTGCAGTGACCTAGACGCCAAGAATGAGAAGGGATCTCCTCAGTGGGCCTCATTGTCCTTGCGGTTGGCGTTATCGGCCTTGGGGCCGTAATTGGCGCTGTTGTCGTCTTCGCCGTACTGCGTAGCCGCCGCAACTCTGGTGCCGGTCAGATCAGTCCTGGCGCCGGTATGTACCCCCAGAACATGGGTTACGCGCCGCAGCAGCCGATCCAGCCGATCCATCCGACGGGACAGCAGCCGTATCCCCCGACTCCCTATCCGGGGTACCCCACTCCTCCGGGACAGTAGATCCGATCACAACCCTCGGCGGGACAGCGCAATTTCACAGAAGACCTTGGGTTGAGCAACATGTTCTCTGTCATGAGGGTTTGCCTGGCGCTGATCGGCTTGGGGATGGCAGCACTCGTAGTATGTGCTCTTGCAGCGCCTTCCAAATCAACGCCCCGTTGGGACCTGCTTGTTTGCTGTCTTGTCGCTCTTGCAGGAGCTATCGGTGGCTTCATCGCCCTTCGTCGGAACAGAACCTCAACCCTGGGCACCGGTTCCGGACGCCGGTATTGGTGGCCGGCGCAACGCAGCGCATGGATGGGCTTTGGTCTTTTCCTCACCATCGTGCCGGTCCTTCTCGTGGTCTTCGCGACGTCCACTTACTCCGCCGAAGCGCGGCGCATCACCGATGTCGGCTACGCCATCAGTGAGGTCAAGGTCCATAAGGTCCTCTCGTCCGAGCACTCCACGAACCAGCGGACGCGAAACACCACTTACTCCTCCGAGGTCGAAGTCTCGATCCCATTCGCTACCGGTAGTCGGACTGTCTGAGGCAAGGCCTTTTCAGACGAACCGATGCGTCCTGGCGATGAGGTGTGGGCACTGTACGCACCTTCGGCAGGATCTTTGGGAGTGATTCTTGACAGCGACCGGGGAGCCTTGGAAGAGAAGGCTGGTGGGCCTGCTGGGTTGCCTTTGATCCTCTTGGTGGCTGGGTGGACCGCTTGGTGGCTCTTCTTGGCGTTGGTATGCGGCAGTGTCGGGAGTTCACTTCCGGCATTGAAGACTGGCCGCGTCCGGATGCTAGACGTCTCTGTGGTAGGTGGCGGTGCAGCGAGAACAGAACGGGCCTGAGCTGAGCCGGCCGAATCCTTGCCTGCTCCTCGAAGGACCGGATGGCGCTCGTCTGCGCCTCGTTATCGACCGAGCGGTTAATCCAGTTTCGCTGGCTGCCGGCATTGCTGGGAAAGCCCAGCTCTACTGTGCTCCACGACCTCGTAGTGGGAACCTCGGCTCTGCTAGGCCCCAAGCTGTGCTTGTTGCGTCGGGTCACCGATACGTCCGCGGGTGGGTTGATGGTGATCCTGGTTCCGTGATATCGGATGGCACGGTAGTGCCGGTGTCGAAGGAACTCCCAGGCGGCCGCGAACTACGTGCCATCAGGACCCAGCCGGTCTGGGACCCCGCACTGCACGGCGTTGGATTCGCAGCCCTGCAAGCTGCGCTACTGGCCTTGATGATCACGACTCTGGGGGTAGGTACTGCGGGTACGGCGCTCTTGGCGTCAGTTGCAATCCTTGCCCTTCCTATTGCCTGGATAGTCACGGCTGGCCGCCGCACGAGGCAGCTGACCGAGCTCCTGGTCCAGGATGAGCTTGTTGCCCGGTCCGCTGGCACGAAGTAGCCGATCGGTAAGCAACTCGAGTCCCTTGCCAGTTGAACCTCATTGTGCGGCAAGTACTGACGCGCCGCACCAGAGCATGGGCGGGGTGACCGGAGGGCGGATTCTCTCGTGCTGGGCCTGATCGAGAAGGAAGTGCTGGCAGTTGTTGCCAAGAGGCGCCATTGAGGAGAGCGAATGAGGAGTAACAGCCCCCAATTTCCCCTAAGAACTCGTAACACGATCTTGCTGAGGTCGGTGCGGCCGAGTGCTTCAGTTGGCGCTCGGGCAGTTCAGGTGGCACTTTTGGCGCTGGTCTCGCACGCGCTGCCGGGCCGCAGGAATGGTCACTCGAAGGGGCGGATCACGTGGGCGCAAGCGAGAGACGGGAGCACTGGGAGTTGCTGCCCGGAGCCGGGCTGGGGCCACTGCGGTTCCGGATGAGCCCGGCCGAGGTCGCCGATGCGCTCCGGGTCTCTGAGCCGCAGAAACGGGTGGGCGGTCCCTACGAGCAGGAAGACTTCGCCGACGGGGTGAAGGTGTTCTACGAGGCGGGCGAGTTGGCGTGCATTGCCCTGGATGCGGTCACGGGTCCGCAGGTCTTGCTGGCGGACTTTGCACTGGCCGGCCGCGATCCCGAGCAGGCGCATCAGATCCTCCTTGACTACGCAGCCGAGCACGCGAGTTGCTTGTTGTACACACCCGATGACTCCCTCGCCCTGACCGATCTGGGAGGAGGTCGGTGGCGTGCGGATGTCGCGACCGGTCTTCGTGGGGGAGGACTGGTTGGAGTCGGAGTACCACCGCGATCGCCTTCCTTTGGATGACGTTCCGGCTTCCGATGCATCGCCCTGGCCGTCGTAGATACGCGTGCCGATGCCGCAGCGGGACGGGCGTGACCGGTGTGATGATTCGGCCGTTTGGGAGGAGTGTTCGACCGTGGATTGTGGACGATGGCCTCTGGGCGTTGATCGAGCCGTTGCTGCCGCCCTGGCCGCAGAAGGCCCCCGGTCCCAAGCCGGTGGATGACCGGTTGTGCCTGCGGGGCATCCGGAACGTGCTCTGCAACGACGTCAGCTGGCAACTACTGCCGCTGGAGCTGGGGTTCGGCTCCGGACAGACCTGCTGGCGCCGGCTGGGCCGGTGGCACGAGGCCGACGTCTTCGAGAAGCTGCACTGCATCATGCTCGCCGAGTTACACGCGGCCGATGCCTTGGACTGGACGCGGGTCTGCGTGGATGCCTCCCACATCCGCGCGAAAAAGGGGGCGAAGCCACCGGCCCGTCACCGGTGGACCGCGGGAAGGCGGGCAGTAAACACCATCTGATCTGCGACGGCAGGGGCACCCCGTTCAAGGTCATCACGACCGCGGCCAACGTCAACGACGTCACCCAGACCCTCGCCCTGGTCGACGGCATCCCGCCCGTCGCCGGGAAGCCGGGCCGTCCACGCAGGCGCCCCGACGCGCTTCTGGGCGACGAGGGCTACGACAGCAACCCCAACCGGCGCCAGTTGCGCAGGCGTCGCATCCTGCCGGTGATCTCCCGCAAGGGCGCCCGAACATCAAGGACCTGGGCAAGCTCCGCTACGTTGTTGAGCAGACCTTCGCGCTCCTGCACCACTTCAAGCGCCTGGCCGTCCGCTGGGAAAGACGCCTCGACCTGCACGACGCACTCGTCTCCCTGGCCTGCGGCCTCATCTGCTGGAGACGTCTCAAGAAGGTCCACCCATGATCGTGTTACGAGCTCTTAGCGCCGCACCGCCGTCTCTCGCGATACCTCCATGAGCTCGCCGCCACCAGGGACGGTGAGGACACCGAATCCGCGCGTCCTGGCGCCTCCTGCCTGCCAGACCTCACCGGCGTACCAGGCGCCGTGCTCCAGTTCCTCGGGCCAGTGACGTCGTCGAAGCGGATTCCGCGCGGACATAAGACCAGTCAGCTCTTCGCCTGCGCGGTACTGGAGTTGGACGGGGACACCCATTACGTCCTTGACGCCTGAAGGCCTGTGCGCCGCGGGGATGAGCTGCCAGGGATGCTGCTCGAGCACACGTCGGATGCGCTTCAGGGACCCCATGACGTCGCGGCGCAGATAGATAAGCAACAGGTAGCAGAACGTTACGAGGACGAGGGCTCCAGCGGCCCGATCCTTGGCGATATCGCTTGAGGCATTCGCACTGAACGCGAAGCACACCACCCATGACAGGGCATACAGGGAGTGCCAGACCCAGCCCCCTCTCTTCGCTTTGCGTCGGTCTTTCTCCCATGCCGCTCGGGTTTCAGGGTGGTCGAAAGCACATTTGTGCAGAGGGGCCGACACGTTGGCCGTGCTTCGATCGGCTTGCGTGTCAGGCTTGTCGAAGGGAAGGCCTGCACCGCTCTCTTTCACAAGTTCTCCTCGTATGTGGTTTCGAAAGCTCACGAGACATCGACTACACACAGCAGGGCCTTCGAGAGCTCATATCCGAGCGCGATCGACACACCACTCTACTCGTATATAAGCTGCCGCCCGGCAGGGCAGTGCAAGGGGAAGCCCGCCTGTCTATGTTGTCCTAAATTCTCTCCTTTTGTCGTTATGGGGGTGCTGTATGGGGGACCACTTCAAGGTTGACATCGATCAGTTGGACCAATTCGTCAAGTCACTGCAACAAGCAACGAAGGACCTCGACGACGCCCGTAAGGCGCTTTCGCATGTCCGCAGCGCCGAGATCGGTACATCGCGACTGGACGAGGCCTGTGACTCTTTCCAAGAGAGATGGAAATACGGGTCTGAGCAGTTGAGCGAGATGATCGGCGGCATCAGTGAGGGCGTAAAGGCCAACAAGCTGAGTTATGAGGAATTCGAGGAGAATCTGGAAAAAACGCTGAAGCAGATGGCGGACTCGGCCACTTCAGGTGGCGGGGGGAAGAACTGATGGCCACGAACCCGTATCCGAACCTCGGATGGAATCCGGTTCCCGGCATCCCTGCTGAAGTCGCCGCACTGCAGCGGAAGGTGAAGGCCGCGGCGAACGCGTTGGACAGCTCCCACCGCCAGATCGAGAAGCTGCTCGGCGAGAGCGCGCACTGGGAAGGTGACGCGGCGGACGCTTTCCGGGATGCGCTGGACGGTGAACTGCCGAAGTACATGAGGAACGCGGCGCGTTCGCTCGACAAGGCCGCAGCGTCGCTCGATGACTGGAACGGCGACCTCTCCTCTCACCGCGACCTGGCGAAGAAGTACGACGAGGAGGCCGGCGAGAAGAAGTCCGCCGCCGAGAAGGCGAAGCAGCACCATGACGAGGCCGCCAAGCACCCCGACCTCCAATTGGCCGGGAAGGAGTATCCCAGTCAACAGGAGGCCGACGCCGCGACAGCGCGCCTGCGCGCGGCCGAGCGTTCGCTGAACGAGGCGACCACTCAGCTCAACAACGCCAACCAGGCGTACGAGGACGTCCTCACCAAGGCCCGCACCCTTGAAAGCGAGAACAAGGAAAAGGCCGAAAGCGTCGCCAAGAAACTTGACGAGGCGGACGACAACCTGGCGCCCAAGGAGCCGGGGTGGTTCAGCAAGACCCTTGAGAGCATCGGGGAATTCCTCAAGAACGTGGGTCAGGCGCTCTTGGACCACGCCGGAACGATCGGCGCCATCGCCGGTCTCCTGGCGCTCTTCCCCACCCCTCTTGCTCCCGCCTTCGCCGCCATTGCCATCGTGGCCAGCGCTGCCGCGCTGAGCAAGAATCTCGCGAGCGAGGACTTCAGGGACTCGCTCATGGGGGAGCACGGGTGGAAAGCGGGTCTGACCGCATGGGGTTCCGTCGTCGGCGACACCCTCGGCGTCGTACCTGGAGTCGGCATCCTGGCCCGGGCGGGAAGTGAGGTGGGCCTGGCGGCAGCGGTTGCCAGGGAGGGCGGTGAGGCCATGTCGCTGGGTTCGAAGGTCACTTCCTTCGCGACCGAAGTGAAGGCCGTCAACTGGGACAGGGCCATGGATGTCGCCACTGCCCCCAGCAAGGTGCGTGACTGGGCGTTGAACGGTGTCAACGCGACCGCGAACGTCGTCTCCTCGGCGGAGACCGTCGGGTTGCTTCCGGAAGACGGCATCGGCCACGACTCCACGGAGGCCACCAAGGCGGGCGTGGCCCTCTCCGGCGCGGCGGGCACGCTCGGGACCTTCGGCACCGACATCGCTGAACTCGCAGGGAGTATCCGGCTGTGAACAACCACTTCGGCGTCGCGGCAACGGACACCAGGCCGAAGCCGAATTTTTGGTACGGGCTCCCCCATGGGTATCTGGAATTGGACCTCAACCCCACGGAGGAGGGAGTTGCAGAACTGGCCCGACAGATCAACGGACTTCCCGAGGAAGCCCGTGAGCGGGCCGACCAGACATTCCGCCTGTACGCCATGACCGTGATGCTGCTACAGAAGCAGCCGGTGGCTGTCTGTGCCCTCGGTATGCACCCGGACGACAACGGAGAGGCTTCGCTGTCGGTCCTCACGATTTCAGCCTTCCCCTCCGAGGGAGCGAACCCTACGCGCGTCCTCGCCGGCATGGTGACCGGCAATGCGGGAGGGAACGCGAGCAACGGCATGCAACCCATCGAACTTCCCGTTGGTATCGGCTTCTTGACCGAGCAGGTACGTAAAACGGTGGCACCTGGCGCTCCCCCCGAAGGGCAGAAGGAACCCTTGGAGGGTTCGGTCTGGCAGGGAACCGTGGCGGTACCGGAGCCCCGTACGTCGTCGATCATCACCGTGCAGCTGGTGACCTCGGCGGTCGAACTCGCGGATGACTACCGTTCGGTGCTGCTCGGCACAGCCCGCACGCTGTCGTTCACGGATCCGACAGCCGAAGGGGAACAAGGGCACGGGCCGGTGGTTCCCGGTTCCGCCGCGGAAGCTATGAAGTCCGACTTCGGGTAGTCGCGGGAAGGCGCAAGGACCGCCGTGCGTGAGGAGACTCGGGTGCCCTGCGAGCTCAACACTCCATGCGGTTGACTCCAGCTGCCGGTTGAGGCTGGCCAGAAAGGCGCAACCAAGGCCCGCAGCCTCAGCGCACGGTGTCGGCGGTGCGATCCCGGTGTCCCTCGACGTCGGGGAAGCCACAGTGGCCCGGTTCGCGTTGCGTCTCGCCGAGCCACAGCTGCGGTGCGTGCTGCCGGATCGCCTCAACCAGGGGCTCCCGATGCCGGGCGTATTCGCCGTTGGTCGGGATGCGATAACGCAGACGCGGGAGGCCGGGGCGAATGGGTTCTTCGTCACGGACCAGGACCCACAGGACTCGGTCGTCGCGGTCGATCGGGCCGCTCGGGCACAGCTCGATCGAGTACTGCCTGCGACCCCGGTTGCCGGTCTCGCTCCAATGGACGGCAACCCCGGCGAGGGTGTCCCACCGGATGACACTCTCCCCATTGCGGGCGCGTAGCCACAGCCCCGCTTCATCGACGCTCATGGCCAGATGCCGAAATGAGAGGGCCGAGCGGAAGATCTTGAAGCCCGAGTAGCCAATGGTCGCGAAGAGCAGCGCCACAAGTCCCGTTGGCTGGGGGGCGTTGCCGTTAAGCCCCGCTGTGATGACCACTGCGAGGACCACGAAGAAGGCACCCATCACCATGAGAACCCCACCAAGGACGAACCCTTGCCGGGCGACTCTACGGCCGTAGGGGATGACTGTGGCGGTGGAGGCGGGACCATGCGGAGGGAACGTCGGCATGATCCGAGAGTCTATGCAGGTTCCCGTGCCCGCGTACGACGAGATCATCGGTATTCGCCCTACGCCCGACACGAACGACTTCGGCTGACTCCCACTCCTGCCTGATCGCTTCAGCTCCACCGGCGTGGCGTCCCTGAGTCGTCCCGAGACGATCGTCAGCAGGATTCGGTTCATCGCTGAGCGTGGGTCGCCCGCGGCTAAACACTTGCTTTCGGTCTCATGGCGGAAGCGGCTGCAGCGGCCGTAGCCAGGGGGTCGCGGGCTGGGCGGTCAAGGAGGTCTGCGAGGTCTGGGGCGGTGCCGCCCAGGAAGCCCTGTCGGATGCCCGTGGCGATCGAGGCGAGCATGGGCGGCTGGAACGGCAGCAGTCCTGGCGTCTCGTCGAGGAGCCTGCGCCGGTACTCGCCCAGGCTTATGGTGCGGTGCGGGACCCCGAGCCGTTCGGCTACCTGGTCGGCCGTGATCGGCGTGCCGACGAGGTCGTAGACGCGCCCGCTGTGCCGTGCCGGAGCCGCCGCAACGATCGCCGCGGCCTCGGCGAGATCCTCCCGCGCGACCGCCGCCAGGGCGCCGTCCCCGAACGCGGACTCCATGCCGCTTTCCGTCCACATCAGCAGGCCGCCGAAGAGTTCGGCGTACAGGCCGTTGCGCAGGATCGTCCACGGCAAGCCGCTTGCCTGCAGCAGGCGTTCGGTCGCACGGTGTGCGAGGGCGAAACCGAGATGGTCGCCGGCACCGGTCAGGCTCGTGTAGACGACGTGGCGGACGCCATCGCGGACGGCGGCGTCCAGGACCGCCGCGTGCCGCTCGACGACCTGGTCGTCCTCGGCGTAGCCGGCGGAGATCAGCACCAGGGTCGATACACCGGCGAGATCGAGGCTCATGGGGTCGTCGAAGTCGAGGCGCCGCATCCCCTCGCCCGATGTGCGGCTGCCGCCCGTCGCGACCACGCCGCGGGCGCGCAGCGCCGCAAGAGTGGCCGAGCCGAGATTCCCGTTCGCGCCGGTCACCAAGATCATGTCAATCACAGTCTTCCGTCGGGGATTCGTTCCTGGAATCCGTCGTAGTTTCCGTCGTGGTTCTCATCGGTAACTACGCTTGATCCTCGACCGGCGTCCATCGGCCAACAAGAAGGCAGTTTGATGTCACTCACGCACACCGGAGTAACCAACACCCCTGCCGACCTTGAGCCTTGCGGGCGTGAGGACCACCCCGACTGTGGGATCCGCGACGTCCAGGACCGCATCGGGGACAAGTGGTCGGTGCTCGTGATCGTCGAACTCGCCGGCGGGCCACGTCGGTTCCGCGAACTACAGCGCGCCATCGACGGCATCTCGCAGCGCATGCTCACCCTCACCGTGCGCAGGCTCGAACGGGACGGCCTCGTGCTGCGCACGGTGTACCCGACCGTCCCGGCCCAGGTCGACTACCGCCTGACCGAGACCGGGGCCGGCCTGACCCACCTGGTCAAGGCACTCACGGACTGGTCCCTTGCCCACCGTGCCGTCATCGCCGAGGCACGCCGCGCCTACGACCGGGACCACCCCGGCCACGACATTCGCTGACGAGCGCCGCCATCGCCGTATCACCGGGCAGCAGTTGAGGACACGCTGTCAGCAGTCCGATGTCCCGCAACAGCTAGGGGGTCGGCTGCGCGACCATCGCGATCCAGCTCAGGATGCCGACGGGGATGGCAACGACGACGGAGTAGCCCACTCGGTCGGCGATCTTCTGGCGTCGTGACGGCTCCCGGCGGTGTGCCTCGCGGCGTTGGGCCTGCCCGCGCGGCTTGATCGCCTGGTACGCGAGGGCCGCGAGGACGACCACGCAGATCGAGACCTGCCAGAGCTCGCCCACGACGCCCCAGAACCCGACCCGTTGGATCGTCTCCGGTTCGATGCCCTGTCGGGCGTCGAACTCGGTGCCGTCCGGGTAGTCGCGCCCGGTGTCCTCGAGAGGCATGTAGTAGGCGTCGTCAGCGGTCCCGCTATCCGGTGTGAAGTCCCCGTGGCAGTCGTAATCGGAGTTCTTCCGGCTGTAGTTGGTGTCGTAGCAGCGCTCCACCTTGTACGTGCCCGGGGTGCCGTAGATGCCGGCGGACAGGGCGAGGTCGGCGGTCGCGGTGACGCACCAGAAGGTGGTGACGAGGGCGAGGAGGATGCCGCAGACCCACCCGAGGACGCGTTTCATCCGACCACCAATCCGCTCGGCTCCTTGAGCTCCAACAGCCCCGAGATTCCGGCCCGTTCGGCAAGAGCCCTGCGCTGCGGATCCGCCTGCGCGCGCTCCTGGTCGTACTTCGCCCAGGGCGCGGGCTGCACGAAGAGCATGGCATTGCTCCCCGCCACGACCATGACGCCACCGAAAGCCGGGTCACCTGCGAACCAGGCGCCACCCTCCTCGGCCCCCTTCGGCCAGCGGCGCACCGTCGAGGCATTGACCGCACGCAGCGAAGGGGCACCGTGCTGCCCACGCACCGAGAGCCGAACGGTGTGCACATCGCCCATGTACTTCCACTCGGAGCCCTTCTAGGACACCCGCGTGCGGTACTCCAGGGGATAGGTACGCAGCACCTTCTCGCACACGCTGAGCCGCGACCCGCGACCCAGCCGGAGCGCCAGGAAGATCAGCACGAACATGCCGGCTGGGATGCCGAACGCAGGCAGGGCGGCGTCGTACCCGATCCCGTGCGCCACGAACGGCACCGCGAGAAGGCCCGCGGCGAGTGCGAGGCGCGCGGCTATGTGCTGGTACAGCAGGGTGCGGTTGTGCCTGAGCACCTGCGCAACGTCGGGTGCCTCGGGTGGACTGTCCATGAGGTGCTCCGTTCCTGTCTGAAGTCGTTGCGCAACCCGCCCAGGCCGAATCCGCTCGCGGCTCGTCCGGTGTCGGCGCCGGCTTTGCCGGATCGGCGAACGTCGGCGACCGCGGTGCGCGACGCCCCTCACGGCACGGTATTCACCGACTCCGAAGCCCAGCTCGGTGTGTTCCGAACCCTCTTCCGTAGGGTGGAGGCAGTGTCACTCGAACCCAAGCGGTCTCGTGACCTCATCCACAGGCTGGCGAAAGAGCTGTGAGGCGCCCATGGCCACTCCCGAGAACTGGCAGAAGTCGTCCTATTCCGGCAGCGGCGATGGCAACGCCTGCGTAGAGATAGCGAACCGGCACACCCGAGTCGCGATACGCGACTCGAAAGCCCCGGCCCAGGGCACGCTCTTCTTCCCGGCCGGGGCCTTCACGGCGTTCATCAGCAACCTCAAAGCGGACATCGATGGTGACATCGGAGGCCGCTAGCGTGTTGAATTTTGTTGGCTGGCCACGTGATTTCGATGTCGTGGGCAGTTTGGACACGATCAGGACTTCGGCTTGAGTCCCCGGTATGTCGGCCGGCATACCGGGCGCGCGCCGGTGGAGGGCACGTCGGACGGATTGGGGCCGAAGACGGACCGCTCGCACAGTCATCGCTCACGGTTGTGGCGTCCCTCCGGCAAGAAGTTGATGCCGCGATTGTTGTTGTTGGCATGCGCCGCCCTTTTGCTCTATGCGGCCTGGGGACTGGTCCAATCCATTGACGATCTCGATGACCCGCCGGACGGCGACTGGCTGTGTTCGGGGCAGTCGATGACCTGCGAGCCCTGACCATTCAGCGAGGTCCGACGTCGAGACCTACGGAATAGAACCCATCGGTTTTGCCGAGGCGCACTTCCGGGAGCGCACAGCCGGTGCCAAGCCGGAAGTGGTGCGTCGTCAGGAACCGCAGTCGCGGCCGGCGTCGCACTGCCAGCCCGAGAAGCCGCCTTCGCGGGGATGGTCGATGTCGTGGTCGAACTGGAGGAACCCCCAGGCCACCCAGGCGATGAAGGCGATGCAGAGGGCGAGTCCAGCCCACAAGGCCAGCTTCTTCAGAAGGGCGCCGTGACTCGCGCCGTCCTCGTGGGTGCCAGGGTCGGCCCCCGGCTTGCCTCCGTCGTTCCTGTTCCGTGCGTCGTCCGGGAGTGCGGGACGGGTGCTCTTGGACGACTCTGGCCGCGGCTGTCCGGCCGGTGTGTGCCGGCCCTTCATGAGCGGGCCGTCATCTCGTCGGAGGAACCGGACACGTCGAAGTCCTGGGCCATGCCGGAGCTGTGGAGGTGGGCGATGTCGGCCTGTTCCAGATCCATGCCGAATGGCCCCGGCCCGCCGCCGGACACTGTGGCGCGGTGCTCGCTGGGGATACCCCAGTCGTAACGCTTCTTGACCTCGACGTGGTAGGTGATCTGGTCGCCCTCCTTCTCCCCGACGAGACGGTACTGGAAGTGGTTGAGCGCGTAGTACCACTCCATGCTGCGGTCGCCGTCCGCGGGATCGGGGGCGGTGGAGGACCACTCGGTGGTGAACGGCCCGTCCCCGCGCTTGCGGACGTCGTTCGCCAGCGTGCCGTCGACGTCCTTCCGGAAGGCGGGGATCTCGTCCATCATCTGCTGCGGTTCGACCTCGACGGGTCTTCCGCTGCCGTCCAGGTAGTGCTGCACCAGGCCGGCGGCGGTCGGCCAGCCCTTCATGGTGGCGAAGTAGGCGGCGACGTTGTTGAGCTGGTTGTAGACCTGACGGTCCTTGGCGGTTGGCTCCACGATGTTGAACTTGCGGTTCTCGGACTCGAAGTTGCCGACGGTACCGAAGATCACCTTGAGGCTCTTCGTCAGCCAGTCGTCGTCCTCGGCGGCGTCGTCGAGCAGCGTGCGCACCCGCGTCTCCAGCGAGTCGGCGGTCATCCTGCGCTCGTCGAGCATCTTCCGGGACTCCGGGTCGTTCGGGTCGTACATCACCGACCACTCCACCGTGCCGGAGTCGGTGATCGTCATTCCTTCGTCCAGCGCCTCCCGCTGGAGGTTCTCGGCGCGCAGCTTCAGCCCTGCAAGACCCTTCACCCCGCCGCGGCCGGTGGCGCCGTCGGCCTCCGTGTCCAGGAACTTCCGCAGCGCTGTGACCTCCTTGTCGAGCGCGTCGATGTCCATCTGGACGCGGTCGCAGTAGTCCTGCGCAGCGCGGCCGCCCTCGCCTTGCCAGTGATCCTCATGGAGGGGTTTCACCACGTCATCGTGGAACCCCGTCCGGGCCTCCGTCAGCTTCCGGTGGACTGTCAGCCACTCGTCGGCGAATGTCTCCAGTCCTGCGACGTCGAGTTGCAGCAGTGCGGTGAAGCCGGGCATGTCCTGTCCCCAGTGTGCCGGTGCGGTCGATGATTCTCAGGAGAACTGGGAGGCGGTGCGCGTCTCGTTCGCGTCGTAGGCGTCCGCGCTGAGGCGGAAGTTGGCCGCTGCCTGGTCGAGGCGCTGTACGACGTGCCTGTTCAGCGCCTCCCAGCGGCCCTGGAGTTCGTCGAGACTGCCGACGAAACTCCAGCCGTCGGCCGCGCGGGCCAGACCCGTGCTCGCGTCGTCGGCCACACCCCGTGTCTTGCGGATGATCTCGGACGCCGTCTCGCATTCGTCGGCCCGCTTGCGCAGGAACGACGAGGTGACGCCAAGGTCCGGATCGGAACCCCACGGCGCCGGCGGGATCGGGCTGGGGTTCGGCGACGGCGACGGTTCCGGGCTGGGGCCCCCACCGTCCGACCCTGGTTCGGACGGCGACGGGCTCGGGGTGGGGCCGGGAGTGGGGCCCGGCGAGGGCTCCGCGGTTATCGCGTAGGCCGCCCTGGGATCCACGGGCTCGCTCATTTTCCTCTCCCCTGGCCGTCCGCAAGTACTTCCCCCGTGGAGCACGACGACGGCCCACCCGGAAATGTACAGGACAAGCAATCGGCAGGAAGGAGCCGTACGAGTCGGCCAGGACCCGCGCTGCCGTCCAACGACGACTGAGGCAGCCTGATGGGGCCGCAGGGTCACTCACTACGCAGCCTTTGATCACAGTTTCTGCACGGGAGCCCCATGGCAGCCGGTAAGGGCTGCGTAAGTAAAGGTCATAGGGTGTTGTGTGACTTAAGGGGAGGGTGAGTCGGGCAGTGCGAGTGCCGCTCAAAGAGCCTGCACGCATCGCCCATTGAGGGCCTGGGTGAGTCACCCGTCCTCTGCCACGTGTGGCCGGACACATCGTGCCCCTCATCAGAATGTCCGCGTGAGAGGTTGTCATGTCCTATTCGACGCCGCCGGGAGGGCCGGGGAATGCCGGCCCGTACGGGGCACCGGTCCAGCAGCAAGGGTGGTACGCGCCGCCCCCGCCACCGCCCGACAACTCCGGCGAGGGCAAGGGGCTGAAGCGCGTCGTCATCGGTCTGCTGGTGCTGGCTGTGGTGGCCGTGTTCGCTGTCGGCGGGCTGGCGCTGTACAAGGCGGCCGGCGGCGGTTCGCTACCCGGCGCCCAGGGCGGTAGCGATGAAGAGCAGCAGATCCTGAGCTCGGCTGAGATCAGCACGTTGCTCAACGGCCGTACGAATGCCTTGAAGAGCGGAGACGAGGACGAGTTCCTCAAGCCCTTCGTCGGCGCGGCAAAGGACAAGCAGCGCGAGATCTTCAAGAATCTCCGGAAGATTCCGTTCGCGGAGAGCAAGTACATGGTCCTGAAGCAGACCGGCGACGGCTCGGACGAGTGGGGCTCCGATGTGAGGCTCACGCTGGATGTCGCCTTCGTGCACCAGATCAAGGGCGTTGATGTCCGGCCGGTCTCCGAGTGGTATCGGTGGACGGTCGAGAAGGAGTCCGAGTCGGCCGAGCCGCGCATCAGTGAAGTGGGGGGATCTCCGGGCGCGGCCGCCTTGGCCAACGCGGTCTTCTATCCGGCCCCTTGGGACCTCTACGACGACATGTACGTCAAGCGCCAGGCGCACACCATCACGATCTCGGCCAAGAAGAACGCTGCCGACGCAGACCGTTTCGCGCCCATCGTCGAGGAAAGCGCCAAGAAGGATCTCGGGCTGTGGGGGGCGAATACATCGTCGGTTCCCAATACCCCGGAGGGCTTCCTCGTCGTCCTCGAGCCAGACCGTAAGACGTACACGAAGCTGTACAACAACGATGCTGACGACCTGGGGTGGGACGCTGGAGAGAGCGTACCCATGCCTGCCTTCAACGTTGGTAACAGCAGCGACGACGACCGGCTCGAATACGGCGGCGCGCGCATCAAGATGGACACCTCTACGAGCCGGTTCACGTCATCGGCATGGCAGGCGGGTGTCGGAGACATCTCCCGGCATGAGATCGCGCACGCTCTCATTCAGCCGCAGGACCCCGGCGCATACGGCAACGATGAGAAGACGAGCATCCGGGCGTGGGTGGTCGAGGGGTTTGCGGAGTACGTTTCCCACCGCTTCGACCGGGCTCAAGGCGACGAGCGGGTGCGCGGTGATCTGGTGGGCGAGGAGTTCGATGGCCAGCTGCCTGGTCAGGACTTCGAGGCGGACAACACGGTCGGCGCGAACTACGCCCTCAGCTATCTGGCCATGCGTTTCCTTGGCGAGAAGGGCGGCGAGGAAGCGCTCTTCGACTTCGTTGTGGATCACTACCGCACGCCCACGAACCTCGATCAGCAGCTGCAGAAGGCAGTCGGCATGAACGAGAGCGAATTCGAGACCGCATGGGCCCAGTACGTCAGGAGCAACATCTGATGAGCACCAACGGACCTGTGCCAGGTTCCGGTCCCTACGGACAGCAGCCTGCTCCGCCGCCGCAACCTCCCATGCCGCCCCAGCAGGGCCATCTGCCGCCGCAGGGGTACGGCTATCCGCAGCAGTCACCCGCGGCACCGCACGGACAGCCGGGCTACGGCTACCCCCAGCAGCCGTCGCCGCCGTATCCGATGGCTCCGCAGCAGGGCTATGGCCAGCC
The DNA here is from genome assembly GCF_004028635.1 of Streptomyces cyaneus. Taxonomy (GTDB): domain Bacteria; phylum Actinomycetota; class Actinomycetes; order Streptomycetales; family Streptomycetaceae; genus Streptomyces; species Streptomyces cyaneus. The sequence goes on from NZ_RQJW01000011.1 coordinate 288,755, forward strand.
GGGCTACGGTCAGCCGGGCCATCCACAGCAGTACCCCGGCGCGCCCGTTCCCGCTGCGCAGCCACGAAAGAAGAAGACCGGGCTGATCGTCCTGCTCGTTGTCGCACTCGTCGTGCTCGGTGGGGCCGGCGGGGCCGCTTGGTACGTGATGGTGGGCTCCGCCACGCAGCCACTGTGGAGCGTGCCGTCGAAGGCGGAGTGGTCCTTGGGCGAGCAGGAGGTGGACGGCACCTGGTTCACCGACAAGGCTGTGGTGCAGACGCTGGCCGGTGGTGTGAAGGCATACGACCGTGACACCGGAAAGCAGTTGTGGGCCACGCCGCTGCCCGGCGCGGGTAACCAAGCCTGCGTCGCGCCCTCTGTCTCCGATGGCGGGGTCGGCGTAGTTGCTTACGGCGCCTCGGGTATGGGCGGAGCCCACGGCCAGTGCGACCACGTGGCTGCGTACGACCTCAACTCCGGCAAGGAACTGTGGCACCGGGCCTTCAAGGTGAAGGACGAGTTCAAGACCGGCAAGGAACTGGCAGTGGCTCGTGCCGGCGAGACAGCCGTGATCACCACGGACAAGGAGCAGGTGGCGCTGAAGGCGGCTGACGGCACGAAGGCCTGGGACGTCAAGAAGGTAGTGCCCAGTGGTTGCAACGCCGGCACCTACACCGGCGGCAAGAACCTGATCCGCACGACGTGGTGCCGCCAGGGAGACGAATTCACCGGGAAGTCGTGGACCGAGGCATCACTCGTCGACCCGGCCACCGGCAAGGCGCAGTGGACGAAGCGATTCGGGGAGAATGAAGCGGAGATCGCCCTTTCCACTTCCCCGCTCGTCCTCAGCGGAGAGAAGGGGGCTTTCGCGCTCGACGAGGAGTCCGGTGAGCGGCGCGGCAAGTTCCAGGGGATGACGGAGAAGTACTTCGTCTTCCCGGGGGAAGACGGAAGCCCGATGCGGCAGGTCGCTGGTTTCGGGAACATCCTCCTCATGGGGATGGGCGAGCGGGACAATGCCGACGGGGAGTCGAATACCCTCGTTGCTTACGACCTGGACACCGGCAAGGAACTGTGGAAGGCGCCGGCTGGAAACACCATTCATTACATTCCGCTGAGGGACACGGGCAGCGAGCGTCTCTTGGCGTACGTCAACGAGGGCGCAGAGAAGCCGAAGCTGGTGGAGTTCAACTCCAAGGACGGCGCGATGACGACAGTCGCCGAATATCCGAAAGAGGTGAACACGAACATGAGTGGCGGTGAGTGGCCCTTCTGGCACGACGGCGTCCTTTACGTCACCACAGTCGGCGCCAGTGTCAGCGGCGATTCCTACGCCCTCGTGGCATTGCCCACGGCTTCTTAGGCTCCAGCACCAACAGCAACACCAACTCGGCGGCGAGGCAGACCACGATGGTCCGCCTCGCCGCCGAGTGCCTTTCGAGATCAACGCAGGGGCCTCCGTCACGCGAAGGTCAAGCGACTCACGCGAAGAAGCCCACCAACAGGCTGATGATCAATCCGATCCCACCCACCACGACCAGCACCAAGCAGGTGCGGAACAGCCCCGGGCTCGGCGCCCGCCTGGAGGAGAAGCCGGTCACGACGCCGAAGTAGCCGATCGTGAGCGGGAACAGGGCGCTGAAGAACCACGCGCAGCCGGTGGCGATCGCGCCGACCCAGCCGCGGTCCAGCTTGTAGGACGTGTCGCCCGTCTTGAGGGCCTCGATGACGTAGCCGCGCTGGTGCAGGGCGTCGCTCTTGAGCTCGGCGTTGAGGTCCTTGACGGAGCCGTCGTTGGCGGTGAAGGTGCCGTAGCACCATCTGGTCTTGGTCTTCTTGCGCGAGCTGCTCGATGTGCTCGAGCGGTACTTGTAGTCGACGGTGCAGGTCTCGACGGTGAGCTTGCCCGGTGTGGACGTGGCGTAGGTGTACGGGCCGAGGTAGGCGCCCAGGGCCACCAGGACGACGCCTACGAGGATCAGGCCTGCGCCGATGAGGCGGCCGAGGCTCGCCCGGTCTTCCGGTTCGGCGGCGTTCGGCGCGGCGTTCCCGTGTACTTGTGTCATTGAGGGTTCCTCAGGAATGGGGAGGTGATGTGGCAGTCACAGGACGAGGGCGCACACGAGTGCTGCCAGGACGCCGAGGGTGCAGAGGCCGCCCAGGACGGGGCCGGTGACGGCCTGGGCCGGCAGGCTCTGCCAAGAGGCCGTGATGCCGGGGCCGTTGCGGGTGCCGAAACCGGTCAGGAGGCAGTAGATGCCGAAGGCGAGCAAGGACAGGCAGAACGCGAGAATCGCGGCGTCGTCTCCGGGGTCGCGGTCCTGCGGTTGTTCGAACGTATCGTCCACCTGAACCACGGGGATTTTCGCCCCGCTTTCGAAACGCGATGAGGTTTCTACTACTACGTCTTGGTAGGCAGCTTTTCCTTCTTGCGCGCTCCAGTTTCCCGTGCAGCTGAACTTCAGTTCTGTGGAACGCCTGTGCGTGCCGTAGTGGGTCTTCGTGTGTGTCTCGCATGAAGAAACGGTGAGGGTTCCGTCGGTACCCTCTCCGGCGAGTTCACTACGCAGTTCCGGAATGGTCACCGCGGCGACGACTGCGGCCAACAGAAGCAGCCCCAGGCCGAGGAGTCTTCCCGCCCACAGGCTCCCTGTGTTGTCGTGACGCGACTGTACTGTCACCACTTTTTGTCGTCCCCTTGCTCAACTTGACGATCTCTTGACTGGCGGGCTTGGCGGTGCCGTGCGCGAGGAGTCTAAGGTATCCGTCTGTCGTTCAATATGAAGTGCAGCCAGGGGAGTTCGGGGGAGCGCAATGGAGTTCGAAACCTTTGATGTGGACACGGGCGTACTCCGCAGGCAGGGTGGGAAGTTCGTCGACCTCGGGGGTGATTTCTCAACCACGTCCAAACGGTTCAAGGACAGCCTCGAAGAGCTCGGTGAGCCATGGGCGGACGCGGATTTCGGGGAGATCTTCGGTCAGGTCTACACGCCGATTCGCGACGGAATCTTCACATCGATGGGAAGTCTCGCGGAACGGCTTCAGAAGATCGGGTACAACCTGCAGGACATGGCGCGTAACTACGACGCATCGGAAACGTCGAACAGTGGCCTGCTGAACGGAATTTCCGGCGAACTCTAATCAAATACGGGGCTATTGGCATGTCGCTCACTCTGCCCGGCGAGCTTGTCTGGGTGCTCGACCTCCTCGGCTACACCTGGCCCGAGGCCGATGAAGAAGCACTGCACAAGGTCGCGGAGACCTGGCGGGCTTTCGGCGAGGAGCTCGAAGAGATCCAACAGCACGGGGAAGGCCTCGCGCGCACGGTCGTCTCCCACAACTTCGGTATGGCTGTTGAGGGTTTCAGCAAGGACTGGGGCGCCTATACCGGCGCGAACGGCGAGGATAGATACCTGCCGGACGCCAAGATGGCGTGCGAAGTCATTGCCTTCGCGTTCGACGCGGCCGCGGTGGCGGTGCTCACCGCGAAGGTCGCCGTGATCGTGCAACTCGTCGCCCTGGCCATCGAGATCATCGCGGCGCAGGCGGCGGCTCCCTTCACCTTCGGACTGTCCGAGGTCGGCGCGCTGGGCGCGACCCAGGCCACGCGCCTGATCGTCCGCGAGCTGCTGGACAAGCTCAAGAGGGAGGTCATGGAGGCGGTCACCAGAGCCATGGAGCACGCCACCATGGACGCAGTCAAAAAGATCGCCAAGGAGCAGCTCGAGAAGATCACCAAGGAGAAGGTCAAGCAGTTCGCCAAGGACCAGCTCAAGGAGCAGGGTAAGCAGTTCGTCCAGGAGAAGGTCGTCGACGCCGCCAAGGAGAAGGCCACAGAGGCCGCCGTCGGAATGGCGCAGAACATCGGCCAGCAGAGCATCGAGACCTACTTCGACGCGCGGTCCGGCGTCGACCTCGGTGAGACGGCGGACATCGCCAAGACTGCGGCCGGTGACTACGTGGACGGCCTGAAGAACGAGGTCACCGGGGGCGAGGGATCGACCTTCGCCGACTACGTGGACCCGACCACGCACGTGAACAACGCCGTGGACGCCGCGACGGAGCGGGTCACCGGGGCGGCCGGGGACCGGGTACAGCATGGTGTCGACGCGCTGGCCGGGCACGGTGCCCAGAGCGCGCAGGCGTCCGACGGGGCCGCGGACAGCGCCTCCGGGGCGGGTTCCGGCGGCTCCTCGGACAGCAGGCCGACGTCCAGCAGGGCCACGGCCACGGCCACCGCCTCCGCGGCAGGCTCCGGTTCATCCGGTTCATCCGGTTCTTCCGGCTCCTCGGGGAACGCGGATGACTGGGCTCGCAACGAGTTCGGCTGAAGCGGCCGCTGCCTCTCGCCGTCGCCTCACCGCACCCACCGCCCGCCCGCGCTGATGCCCTTACCGCCGCCAGGAAACGACAGGAAGGACGTGCCGCACCCATGACCGTGGACCGGGAGATCCAGGACGAGGAACTCATGGGGATCGCCCAGGACCCCGAGCAGGGCCTGAGGCTGCGCCGCTCCCTGCGCACCATCGCCGGTGCGACGTCGCTCGGCCCGGACCTGCGCGAGATGGCGCGGGCCGTGCTGAGCGGGAGCGTCGACATCAAGGACGCCTTCCAGGACCCGCGCTACACCGAGGCCGTATTCCAGCGGATGCACGAGATGCGCCGGGCGGCCGAGGACCAGACGTACGCGGATCGTCAGCGGTCCAAGGCTCAGTTCGCGGAATGGGACGCTCGGCAGCAGGCGGACCTGGACCGAGAGCGTGCCGAGCGGGATGCGCCGGTGCACGACTTCGGGCGGGGCGGGTCGCAGGTTCAGCGCTGAGGGGGCGGCGTCAGCTGGGGCGGCCATGCGCCGGGTCGGCCCCGAGCAGTCGTGCCCGCCGAAGGGGTCCGGTTCGGGAGAAGGGTTTTCGAAGGAGTAACGGGTCGTAGCACCCGTCGAGTTGACGCAGCCCATGAGATTCCCGCCGCGGCTGTGTGTTGAAGCGTTCGCAAGTGCGTTGGTAGGTTCACGCCGGTCGAGACCGCCGACCCTGCCGATGAGGTACCCCTTGGACAGCGCCCCGAACAGTTCCGGTTCCGGCAAGCCCGTGGACGACTCCGAGTTCCTGGAGATGACCCAGCAGGACCCCGCCCAGGTCAAGGCCCTGCGGCAGTCCCTGGAGCATCTCGCCTCGGGGTTGGGAGGCAATGCGCTCAAGGAGATGGCCCAGGAGGTCCTCTCCGGACGTATGGGACTCCGGGAAGCGGCCAATGTGTCGGCGTACGCCGAGCAGGCCGTGGAGCAGGCGGCTCCGCTTGCTGAGAAGTGGGCTTCCATGTCCGACCGTGAGCGTGAGGAACTCGCCGCGGAGGGAGAGCGCCGGCTCGATGACGAGCGGCGGCAAATCGACGACGAGCGGCGTACGGAATCCGAGAACCGGTCGGGTGCGAAGTCGCGTCACGACGGGCGTGGCTGGTCCTTGTACTGAGTGGGCCGTAACCGGTCTCTACCGGTCTCTACCGGTCCCTACTGGTTCCTACTGGTCCTTACCGGTCCTTGTGCTGAGCGGCCGTGACTGATGGCGAGTGGCCGTGTCCAGCGGCCGGACGACCGACGGGTCAGCTGATGCAGGCAATGGGGGAGTTTTGAACTTTCATGTAGAACCCGGTGCGATCGACGGCTTCGCGAAGCTGGTGGGGCGTGCCGCGGAAGGCAGTGCGCAGGCCGCCTCGTACACAGGCACGCACGCGCAGATCGAGAAGGCGCTGGGCGGAGAGGCCTGGGACATGGTCGCGGGGGACCACGACCAATATGTCAGCGAGGCCAAGAAGGCTCTGGAGAAGGTGAAGAGCCTTCTGGAGGCGTCCGAGAAGGAATTGGTGGGCACGGCCAAGTACTACCGGGAGACGGACAGCGACGAGGCGGCCAAACTCGACGCCACCTATCCGGGTTCCAAGGTTTCGGGCGGCGGTTCCGGAGGCGATTCACACGACTTCTCCGACGCCAGTGACGCCGTGGACACGCTGAAGCCGCCGGGCGGGGACAGCGAAAACCCCCTCGTCAAGTACGGGTCGGGCCATGCGGACGAGTACAAGATGAGCCCGGTGCAGAAGACACTCGGCACCGCCCTCGATCTGGGCAGCCCCTCGGCGATGGCCGTGGAGGCGTCCAAGTTGCTCTTCGACTTCGACCCCTTCGGCGTCTGCACGAACTGGGTGTTCGGGGACTGGAACTCGTACAACGACTGCTCCGACGTATGGGGCAATCTCGCGTCGTTCTGCGACGCGGTGGCCGCCAATGTGCGCAAGGGCACTCAGAACGTCGGTCTCAGTTGGGACGGCAACGCCGCGGACGCCGCCACCGTGTACTTCGACGAGTTCACCAAGAAACTCGACGAGATCAAGGAGACCTTCAAGTCTCTGCAGGACTGCTATTCGCAGGCGGCTCAGACGGCGTTCCAGTTCGCGGAATTCCTCAAGTCGTTCCTCGTGATGTTCTGCGACCTGCTCGTCATCTGGCTGGTCAACCTGCTCGCGGCGCAGGCCGTCAACGCGATCCCCGTCGGCGGGCAGGCCGCATCGGTGGCCATGTTCGCGCTGGCCGCGGCGCAGGCCATCCGGCTCATGCAGATGTGGGCCGAGGCGGCCAAGGCGTTCGACACATTCGCGTCGATCATGGGCGCCATCGGCGTGGCCATTTCCTCGGCCGTCAACGGGTTCTCGGCGGCGGACGGATTTCCCCAGGTGGGCACCGGTGGCTACGATCACGCCGCGGTGTAGCGGAGAGGGCGGACAGGAGAAATGGGTTTCCTTGGCGGGGTCGACGACCTGGAGCGTTTCCTCACACGTTCGTGCTACCTGAGCATCGCGTCCGTCCCGGCCTGCTGGGGCCTCATGGTCTTCCTCATCAGTGATGCCGGCTGGCACTTCAGCTTTCTGCTCAGTGCCGTCGTCCCGCTGATCGCCGCCTACCTGGGGATCCGTGCCAAACGGGAAATTCATACGGGGATGTCGGCTACGGCTTTCGGACTCGCCCTCGTTTCACTGCCGTTGATGCTTGGGTTGGCGTACCTCGAGGGCTTGTGACGCGAGTGACGAGTGACGCGAGTGATTGAGTGGTGCGAGTGATTGAGTGGCGCGAGTGACTGAGTCGTGTGATTGGCGTGATTGGCTGGGCGTGTGACGGTGCCGGCGGGTCCGTGTCGATAGGCTCCACTGCCATGACTACGCATGGCGGTAACGCGGCGCACAGTTCGGATGGGGCGGGCGGGGCGGGTGGGCAGCCGCTGTCTTCCGGTCCCGGGGTGAGCGCGGACGAGCTGCGGGCGCAGTTCCAGGCCCAGGGCCGGCCGGGGCTCGCGGAGGATCGGCGACGCGGTGCGCGGCAGGCACGTGGGATGTACGCGGCGCTCGCCGGGTTGGTCGCCGTCATCTGCCTCGTCCTGATCGGCGTACGTCTCGGGCAGGGCGATGCACTGGGGGTCTGGGTCGCCACGTATGCCGTGGGGGTGGCCCTCGGTGGTTGGGGCTTCGTGCTCGCCCGGATCGGTCACACGCGCTGGGCGATGATGGTCACCTGTATTGCGGCAGCGCTGGCCGGTCTCGGCGACAGCCCCGCTTTCCGCTGAGGCGGGTCGGCCGGAGGTGGAGTCGACGAGCGTACGTCTGCGCGCACCCGCGGCTGCGGGCCGGGGTTCGGCTCAGCTACCGACCGGGGACCAGGCGGTGGCCGCCCGGACCGGCATCTGAAGAAGCGTCACGGCTGGCGGCGCCGGTTACCGATGAGGTGGGCGATGCCCCAAGCGGCGGCCGCAGCGAGCACGAGGCCGAGCGGGGAGAACCAGTCGACTTCGCCGGAGTTGTCGGTCCACCATGCCTTGGCCGGCCAGAAGGGCTCATACCTCACCAGGTCCCAGACAGCACCACCTCCCCGGCTCTCGGCGAGGACGAGCACGATGGCGTTGGTGTAGCCGAAGAGCGCGCCCAGCGCGGCTATGACGGCCCCCCAGACGTGGGCTGCGGTGTTGCGGTGACCCACCAGGCCGATCAACCAGCCGACAATCGCCCCGTTGAGCAGTGCGTGGCCCAGGTAGAGGGTGTTGGCCGTCGTGATCGACTGGTCCTTGTACGTGGCCAGGATGAGACCGCTGTAGAGCAGCGAGACGATGACCGAGGCGAAGAACCCGAGGAAGACCGCGCCGACCGGATGACCGCTTGCGTTCGGCCGCTGCCCGAAAGGGGGCGCCTGGAACGGTGGTGCGGCGTGCATCGGATACATCGGTTGCATCGGCGGTTGTCCCGGAACAGGTGCCATTCCGGGGTGCATTGGGGGCTGGCCCGGGGCAGGCGGCGGCCCGGCCTGCATCGGGGGTTGGCCAGGGGCCTGCACCGGGGGCTGCCCCGGAACCGGCGGGGGGCCGAACCCCGGTGCCTGCTGTGGCGGAGCGGGCTGGTTGTACGGGTTGTCGGGGGCCTGCGGAGGCTGTGAAGGCGGCGGTGGCGGTTGGAACGGCGGCTGACTCATCGAATTCCCACGGAGTGAACTGACTGGAGCAGCAAGCTATCAGTGAGATCAGGAGGGGCCCGTCGGAGCAGGAGCGGGCGGCGTGAAGGGTGCTGCCGCCGAGCGGTTTGACCTGTGCGAGCCGACCTCGCCAAGATCTCCGGAGCCGTGGACGGAGCCGTGGTCCGAGCCGTGGCCGCAGCCAAGGTCGGCGCACGAGCATCACACAGAGGAACGGGGCAGCAATTGAAGACCGACGCGAGCGGCGGGCAGAACCTGCGGAAGGCCGGAACAGGAGGGCCCCGCATCGGCTTCGCCGCTGCGAAACGGGGCGTCGGCAGCCGTATAGGTTCCGGAGTGCTGGGCATTCTCGCCCTGCTCTTTGCCCTGATCCTCGTCGGTTCGGGCTACGAGGAAGGTCCCAGGAAGGTGTCCGGCGGCACTCAGGGGACGATCACCGTCGAGCGTTGCGGCATGGACATCATCGGGGACGACGTGGAGTGCTCCGGCACCTTCCGCTCCGACGATGGCAAACTCCGCTCCGAGGTGGAGGACTTCGAGCCTGGTGAGGACTCCACCAAGGGCGAGAAGTACCAGGCGGTGGTTGACGACACGGGGTATTTCAGGCGCGGCACCATCGCCTCGTTCTACGTCGAGGCTGTTCGGTTCTGGTGCGTCGCCGCCGCCATGTTCGGAGTGGCGGTCTTCCCGCTGAGTGCCGCCTTCCGCCGCGAGAACCGCGTCATGCGGCGCGGGACGTTCATCACCGGCCTCAGCCTGCTTTTTGGCGGCCTGCTGGGCTGTGGTGTCTGTGTCCTGGTGAACTCCGTGTTCATGTAGCGGTCTTCAGCTGGGGTTGGGGGGCTTGGGGCTGCGAGGTCTGCGCGGGGCCGTTGTCAGTGGTGGGTGCCAGGATGGCCGTATGAGTGAGGAGCTGGAAGACGCCCTGGTCGACGCCTCGACCGACGTGCTGGCCGACGCCCCGATCGACATACTGGGCGACCCCGCACGGCTGTTGAGCGCTGACCGTGAGGCGTTGCGCGACCACCTTGCCGCCTCCGAGGATGACGCGGAGAGCGTGGGGGGCGAGGTCTTCCTTCAGGCTGAGGCGATCTTCGGCGGCGCGGAGGTCTCGACAGCCGAGTTCGCCTCCTGGCTGCACTTCGCGGCGAAGGCGACCGGGCACGAGGAGTACGCCGAGCGGATCGCGAAGGCCGAGCCCGGGATGCCTTGGCGCACGGTGTGGGCGTGGTGGCGGCCGGCCAACTGGTTCCTGGCCCATCCGAGCCTGAACGGCGACTACTACCAGGTCCACCGCCGCCTGTACGAGGGGCGGGAGTTGATCGAGGTGTCCGATCACCGCGGCCCGCTATGGCTCGACGCGGAGACGGGCCAGAGGGTGAAGGTCCAGGTCTTGGGAGAAGGACCGCTGGCAGAAGCTCCCGTGTCACCGGCGGTGTGGGATGCCCCCGAGTTGTCCGACTGGGACCTGATGGCCCCGGAGAGTTGGGAAGGCGCCGTCGCCTTCGCGGCCGAGGGCGGCAGGACTCGCTACCTCGTTGAGAACGCCCATGGCATAGCGGTGCTCGAGACGGACGCCGAGGTGCTCCGGGGCTGGCCGCGCGGCGACGGGATCGACCCCACGTCGTCCGAAGACCCGCCCCTCGAGGCCGAACCGGCGCACCGGCGGCCGACCGGTCCGCTCACCGCGGCACGGGTCGATGACGCCTTCGGGGAGCGGTACGTGGTTCGCCTACCCGAGAGTGCGTTGCCTCCGGAGCTCGAACACCCTGGGAGCAGACGGCACTTGAGGGAGATCGGCCTCCCGACGCTGTGGCAGTGCCATGGGGCCGAGTACGAGACCCGGACGGCCGATGCCATGCGGGCCCCCGGCGCCGGGGACCTGTCCGAGGACGGCCTGCCCAGCGGGGTGACCGCCGCGGACCTGATGGCCTTCGGCACGTGCGACTACGGCGAGCTGTATCTGCACCGCCTCGACGGCTCCGTGCACATCTGGAGCCGCCTGGACGGCCCCACAGACAAGACGCTGGTGCCGCTCGCGCCGGACCTCGATGTCTTTACGCGCATCCTTGAAGCCGTCTACCGCTACAGCAACGCCTGCTGGCATTCCTATCCGGTGGAGGGGGGCCAGGAGTACGTGGCGCAGACGTTCCTGGATGAGGTGAATGAGCTCGCTCCAGGGCTGTTCGACCGGAAGACGTCCAGTGGCGAGGTGTGGAGCTGGCTCTACGCCGGGATCACCGAACTGGGGGTGGACGGTTTTTAGGAGAGGGGGAGGGTGCCCTTGAAGCGGGCGTGGGGTACGCCGGGGTGGGTGGTGGCGAGCCAGCCGTGGCTGTGGGTACCGGACGCCGGCATGCCACCGAGTTCGACGGAGAGGTTGTCGGCTGCCGTGAGTGCGTGGGGCACGCCCTCGGCGTATTCCGCGGCCTCGTCGTCGTCCGCGTCTTTCCGGTGCTCGACCTCGAAGGGCAACAGCTCTCCCCGGAACCGCGGGTGGTCGTAACTGCCGAAGCTGCGCACCCTGTGACCGTCGCGGGCGATGTACCAGTTCTCGGCGGAGTTGTACGGGTCGATGACGTAGAGGTGAGCCTCGCCGCATCGCTCGCTGAGCTTGTCGGCCAGTGCGAAGCCGTCGAGTTCGTCGGCGGCGGCCACACCCATGACCGGCGGTGGTCGGCCGAAGGTCGTGCAGGCCGAGAGCGGCTACGGCGTCGTCGAGCCCGTCCGCCGGAAAGGCCAGCCAGCGGCCTGCCTCCGACGGGCCCCTCACTGGCCGCTCGTCCTTGAGCTTGATCCGCGCGAGACGCTCCAAGGCACTCCGGTCACGCTCGTCGAGGTACTCGGCGCCATCAAGGTTCACCAGGACTTTGAGGGCATTGCCGCGCAGCCGCCCCGGCCCTTGTCGCCGGATCTCCCGCAGGCGCGGCAATGCCTCGTCGCCCAGCCTCTGCAGGACGGACTCGGCGCCCCACTTCAGCCGGGACGGACCGCCTTCTCCGACATACGGCAGCAGACTGTCGACCGCTTGTATGCCGAGGGCGACCAGACGGTCCTGCGCGGCCTGCCACACGCTGCGATCATTGTCGGTGAGGTCGCGCACGAGCGAGTCGATGGTGGCCGGCATGGATGTACCTCGATTGGGGTTCGTGCGGGAGGGTCTAACGACTACCCCGCCCGTATGCGTCCCCGTAGTCGGGTTGAGTCGGCTCAAGTCGAGTCGAGGCGAGGCGAGGCGGGCCGGGGTGGGTCGGGACGGGGGAGGGGCGAGGCGGCAGTGCCTCGCCCGACCGGCTCGACGTCGGATCAGTCGTTCTCCCAGAGTCCGTAGCTCCCCGCCGGCAGGGGGCCGAGCAGACTCTTCAACACGCGACTCGACTGCACTGATCGCCTGATACGCCCCGCACGCTGCACGTTCGCAACGATCAGTGGCCGGTCGCCAAGACCCGCCGTCCTCAACGCCGTGCCCAGCCGGAGCGTCGGCTCCAGGGATCCGACACACCGCAGGAGTCGAGAATCGCAGAACGTCTCGCACCCGCTCGAGAACGCCGGTTCGCCCCGATCCAGCACCGCCGAGTACCTCGACGTACCGCTCGCGTGCTTCGGCGTGCCACCACGCGAGGATCTGAGCGACGGCCGTCTACGCGTTTGCCGGTCGGCCGGTTGCCACGGCGGACCAGCCGGCTAACGCGCCACGCGGTGGCGGAGGTAGACGACCCCCGAGCTGAAGGTGCGGGTCTCGACGAGTTCGAGATCCACCCGGCGCTCGCCTTGGGGGAAGAACGGAATGCCACCGCCGACCAGCACCGGGTAGACCACGGCCCGGTACTCGTCGATCAGACCCAACGCGGCCGCCTCGGCGGCGAGAGTCGCGCCGCCGATCGCGATGTCGCCCTCCCTCGGCTCGGCTCGCAACCGCTCGATCTCCTCCGCCAGGCCGCCGGAGGCCAGGCGGGCATTGCCCTGGACCGCCGACAGAGTGTTGGAGAACACCACCTTTGGGAGCGGATTCCAGAGCGCGGCCCACTCGAGCTCTGCGTCGTCGAGCGATGGATTCTGGTCGGCGGTCTCCCAGTACAGCATCGTCTCGTACAGCCGTCGTCCCAACAGGTGGACGCCGACCTCTCGAATCTCGTCGATCCAGAAGCGAAAGACCTCCTTGTCGGGCACCGTCCAGTCGAAGCCGCCGTCCGGCCCGACGATGTAGCCGTCAAGTGAGACGTTCATCGAATAGGTCACGCTGCGCATCAGAAGTCCTCCTCGGTGACAGGTTCGACAGTACGACCGCCGGACGCCCCAGGACTCATCGCGGCGCGCGGGATCCCTGGGGCGATTCACCCCACGAGATCATTTCGTTGAGAAGACCCCAGTCACTGAGAGCAGGTTCGGCTTCAGCAGGGATCACTTGAGGGCTCGAATTCTGTATACATCGCAGGCGCTTCGCATCGACCCGGATTCGCCCGGGTCGATGCGATTCAGCCAGTGACGTACACCTGTTTCCGTCTCCATGTTCTTGACCGACCAGTGGGAGGCGAACCACCAGTAGTAGGGGCGGACCATGGCGACGAACTGGCCGAGACTGCTTCCGGCCGGCGATCGTAGACTTGCGCCAGCAAGCGCATCCGCAGACCGAACGCGAGCCGTGTGGCGACAAGGGACTCCTCTTCTCGCCGGCGTCCGGCCCGCCAAGGACCAGGCCGGTCGAGTGCTCCAGTGCGGCGAACAGACGGAGCCTCCGCCCTTATTCGGTGCCCCAGGAATCCAGATCCCCGTCGAAGACGTGTTCCCAGTGATCTGCGTTCTCGGTCGCCGAGTCGATGTCTTCCGCCCACTGCCACAGGCTGCGGCGGGCGTCTCCGCGTTCGGCAGGCGTATTGAAAGGACTTGTCAGAAACTCGTGGTACAGGCGGAAAAGGGTGCAGAACTGGCGAAGGCCCGTGGCCAAGGTCAACGAACTGTATCCCGTGCGGTAGTCCTGGACGACAGCACCGGTGCCGCCATCGAGCAGCGCGTTACCGCCGGTCCATTCGGCCAGAGAGTAGAAGGGGCCCTCGCTCTCCGGAGGATCCATGTCATCAGGCCATGGGACTTCCACCAGCCCGGTCTTCGCCAGGTCGGCCGTGTGAACGAAGGGCAGTTGGTCCGTCAAGTAGGGCCAACCGACGCCGGTCAGGAATTGTCGACTGTCCGAATCGCTCAGACCTGATGGCAGTTCGTCTTCTGAAAGGACCCGGCATACACCTTGCCCGAACGAGCTCTCCAGCCATGACCGAGTGGGAGCGTTCCGTGCCACGGCTTGGTCAGGACAGCGCCAGAGGGCCGCCTCAGTGAGGGGGCCGACGAACGGTTCCGGCAGCGCTTCCAGGTGAGGTTGTTCCCTCGGGGTGGTTGTCACCTCCACGACGAATGGGCCGGTGGGGCCTGAGATCAGCCACTCCGCATTCGATACGGCTTTGGACCTGAAGGGGCGAGATGCGCCCAGGCGCCCGTCGAAGATGTGGCGCACCGGTGGTCCGACTGCACGGAGGCGCCAGGAACGGCTCTCGGCGAATTCCGGAAAGTCTCGAGTTCCAGGGGCGTCCTGCGACGGCTGGTCCGCCGGCGCGTCCTCGGACTCTTCCGACCGTCCGAAAATGCCGAACGGCCGACACCTGGTCCACACGGTTTTCCAAGGGAGCTCGACCCCGGACTCGGCGACGATCGACCGGGCCAGCGATTCATCCCCCCTGTTGAGAGCGGAATGATGCAGCCACGCCACCCACTCCGCATGCGGTGCGGCCGCGAGCCCCAGTTGCTCGAGATAGTGGGTATCAATGGCAAGGCCACCCTGCGGAATCCCGCGGGGCCAGGTCGCGGCCATGCCCTGCAACAGCCCCGTCGCATCAAGGTTCGCGAGGACCTGACCATCAGCCAGCAGGGTCTCGAGAAGACCCGCATGGGCAGCATGGAGCGCGGCTGTTCGGGCCGCATAGGTGCCGGTGGGGCCGACGCTCTCCCAGGCTGTCGCGCCGCGTGCCTTCAACGGCTCCAGGAGTGCGGAGAGCAGCCTGCCGTGATCGACGGGACGGAGCAGTCTGATCCGATGCCGATCCGATTCGGCGTGAAATCCGAACTCCCTGCCCAGGCTAGGGACTTCGACGATGAACAGGCGATCCGAGAGGGATTCCGCGAGTTCGGCGAGTTCGCCGGCCGAGATCTGAATTCCCAGGCATCGGCAGAGCTCTGCCCAGACAGGGAGAGAGACCGTGCGACGTTCTGCTGCCGCCAGAGCCCGGACAGCAGGGTGCCGGGTGAGGATGTCCAGCCATTCCCCCGATCGGGTCTCCTCGGCGCCCGGAGAGGTCAGGACGATGTCATTTCGTGCGGGCGCCGGCACCCAGGGTCTATCAGCGGAACGCTCGACCACGAACTGCAAGGTCGGCCGCGAGAATTGCTTGAGCGTACGGACCATGCGCCGGGCTATCCGGCTTGCTTCACACGAGGTCACGGATTCGCCGGCCCATTGAACGTTGCCGAGCAGCGCGACGCCGCCACTCTGAATGCGTTGGGCGCCGGCAGCGAGTGAGGCCGGAGAGTCGGTGACGCCCCAGGCGCGGAGGAGGTGATAGGCAATATCATCCGCGGTCTTGCCTCGACAGTCGACGTGGACCGCTCCCGGGATCCGGGCCGCCAGTTCGCTGAGCAAGGCCGTCTTGCCGGACCCCGGTACACCCCGGACGGCGAGGGTTCCGTACAGGCGATGGGGTTCCGCCAGCCAGGCTTCGGCCTGCTCGAGTGCCCGCTCGGGTGTCAGTTCCACTCGATTCCTCGCTTCAGCGTTCGCGTGCTTCCCGCCATCGGCCAGGTTTTGCCCCGAAGGAACTCGGTCTTGCCCGAGTCGGCCGTGCCGCGGATTGCCAGAGCGGGTTGCCTCCGGTTCGGTGGCGCCGCAAGCCACGTCTGGGCCCGTTCCAAGGCCTGCTCACGGGGCTCCACCTGGTCCTCAATTCAATGTCTCGCTTGGCCCGATGCTCATTCCAGGCCATGGATGTCAGACACGCATCACGCTGACGTTTGCAGGTATGTGAGGGCGGGAGGGTGGGTGCGCCCGGCGCGTCGGCCGGCACTGACTCGGCAGCCCGCCCGGAGTGATAGGGGTAGGCATCGACGAACAGGCCCGTATCCGTGAGTAGCTGAGGCAGCGGCCCCGCTTCGAGGGCCGATCAGCATCACGCGAGGCCTGCTGGGCCTCTGCCTTCGCGGATCGTGAGTCAGTCGTTGTGCAGTGCGTACGTCCATGCCTCGGCCTGGGAGCCGGCCGCGTCGATTTCCCAGACGGCATCTTCGATGTGCTGGCGGAACAGATGGTCTTCGTCCCGGTTCTCCAGCGTCCCGAGAATGCGACGTCCGGTGATCCACCACGTGACCATGGCCAAGAAGCGGTCGAGGGACGTTGCGACGAGAAAGCCGTCGAGTCCGCTCTCGTCGGCGCTGCGCGGCATGCGTAGGACGTGCCCGGAGGGGCCGTCGATCACGATCTCGGCGCCCATCCACAAACCGATCTGGAAGAACGGGCCGTTCTCTGCCGGCTGTTCGAGCTCCTTGGTCCAGGACAACTGCCACAGGAAACGTTCGTACTCGGGCTCCAGCCTGATTCCCTTTTCCTCCATGACGGGCAAACCGATGCTGGTGAGTACCCGGCGGGCGGTTTCATCGGTGAGTTCGGTCGGCAGGCTTTCCGGTGAGGTGCGCAGGACGGGCGCCTTGGGGAAGAGCTTTGCCAAATCGGCCGCGGTCGTCGTGGCAGCATTCATGAGAAGGGTGGGGCCTGCGGCGGTCTTTGAGCCGAGGAGCGGCGCCCCGCGGAGTGGAGCGAGCACGTGCTCTGCTTCCGTATCGGCGCCTTCCACGGCGAAGACACCTCCGGGGCCGGCGAACACCGTCAGGTCGCCAAGACGGAGCGAAACAGGCAGGAGCTCGTCATCGGGCCCCTCCTCGCTGTTGTCGTGGGCCAGGAGTTCCCTGCGACGGGTCGGCCCGGCCCAGCCCGTCTCCGGCGGCCAAGCCAGTACATTCGCCGCGTCATCGGGGAAGTCCTCGTCGAACCAAGGTCCCCCTACGAGATCCGACGTCTCGGCGTCCCACACACGCACCCCGTTGTCCGAGGCCTTCGCGGCCACGGCCGGGCGATCGCGCCAGCGCACCTCGAACAGCGTGTAGACCGGACCGGGTTCGAGATAGCTCGGGTCGTATCCGCCCGGTGGACGCCAGTGGGTCCAACGGGCCTTCCAGGGAAGACGTACGCCGGATTGTTCGATGGCGGCGCACAGTTCGGTGTCGTTACGCGCCATGGCCATCAGGTGCAGCCACGCCGCCCACTCCCCCTGATCTGTCGGCGCCACCCCGTACATCCACAAGTACACCGCGTCGGCAGCCGCGTTCGAACCGGGCACTGAACCGTCATGCGCGCAGTGAGCAGCGTCCAAGAGAGCGTTCTGCGGCAGATTGGCCAGTGCGTCGCCGTCTCGCAGCAGTACGTCGAACTCGCCCGCCTGCACCGCGTGCATGGCCAGACCATGCGCGGCGTAACGCCCCAGCGGATTGGAGGCGGCCCAGCCGTCCGGATGCCGCAACCGGGGAGCGAGCCCTCGCAGCCACCGGACCATGTGGCTGTTCACCTGCTTGCTCAACTCCGCCGGCGTCTCACGACGCAGTGCTTCGGCCACGGCTTCGTCGGCGAACGAGACCTCCGCGTCGGTCACGGTGACGAGTTCGGAGAAACGATCGGCAAGCTCGCGCAGTGTCACCTCGTCGAAATCCGGGGCTCCGGCGGCCCGTGCCAACTCACTCCACGCTTCCCAGGGCACACGCCGCGGCTCGGACAGCGCCAGCGCGCGCAGATGCGGGGACTGCGAGGCAGTCACGACTACGGTCGCGAGTGCGTTCTGCAGGCCGTCGGGGGAAGTGTCGTCCAGCCAGAGCGAGGGCCTACGGTGCGGCGACGTGCCAGGAACCTGTGGCAGCGTATCGACCACAACGCTCGGCCCTTCGAGGGCGAGAGTCTTCGCCACATGGTCGCGAACGAGAGCTGGCTGGGCGGACCTGCGGGTGAGCCCGGCCCGTCCCGCGTGCGTGATCAGAACCAGCTTGCCGTCTCCGTGCAAGCGGGTGGCCCTGTCCCAGGCGTAGGGCTGCGCCTTGTCGTCGGGCACCCCGATGAGCCTGAGAGCGTTCCGGAACACATCTTCCGCATCGGCCTCCGTGGCATCGAGCAGCACGCTCTCGGGGATGTGCCGGTGCACCTCTTCCAGGACGCCCGTGGTGCCGGTGAGGCTGACGACGTCCAAGTGCTTCTTCTTGGGGGTGCCGTCGCCCCACCAGTCCCGTACCTGTGCGACTGCCTGGGCCGGAGCGAAGCGGTCGGGGTCTGGGGACGACTCGGGCATGTAGCTCCCTACTGCGGCGGATCGACGTGCAGCATAGCCTTCGCCCAAACCGATCCGATGGCTGAGAGGTGGCGATCCATCTCCCTCTGCATCGCCATTTCGTTCGCGGTGCGTATCTTCTTCACCTTGTTGCTGATTTGCTGGTCGGTGAGCCCGCTCTGCTCCTGCTGGCTCTTCAACTTCGTGCGCTCCGCGTCCCGCCTGGCCACACCTTCGGGATCGGTTCGGTATGTGGTGCTGTAGTAGACGGGCACCTTTCCGTCCTTGAGCTCTGGATGCGTACGCAGCCGTGTCGAGCAATCGGCGTGCCCCTGCCCGGAACCGCACGGCTCACGTTCCGTGTAGAGGCCTGCCATCTGGTACTTCTGGCCGTCCGGGCCGGAGTTCGTCCTGTCGAACCAGTCGAGGAGATGCTTCTCCGAGTGCCGGGGAGAGACACCGCTGCTGTCCGCCGGGACAGAAGAGTCGACGACAAAGGTGCTGTTTCCGTTGTTGTCCACCACTTCGATAACGGCATAGTTCTTGCCGGAGAAGTCTGGTTTGTGGGGGCCCAGGGCGTCGATGAGAGCATTGACGTCGTCGTTGCTTGGCCTGGCCTTCTTCTCTCCCGTGACTCGATGATGGAGTTCGGAGATGTTCTTGTTGGTCTCTGGATCCGAACGATAGGGCCTGGGGATTTTTGCGTTGGCCTCGTCCCGGGCCTCTGCGCTGCGGGCCCGATCATTGTCGGCGGCCACGTCGGCCGTACCGTCGGAGCGCTTGGAGCCCGCGTAGGGGCGGCCGTCCCGGTCGTGCTCGGGGTTGTGCCCCACTCCCTGGCTCTCGTGGTACCCGAGGCTGAGTCGGGCGAGCGAGGCGACGACGGCGTACCGTTGCCCGTCATTCATCTGACGGAAGTCGTCGCCCAGCGCGTCTTCCAGTTCCTGTCGCGTGAATGCGGTGGCCGGCAGGTCCGTTTCGCCGTTCTCACGGGCCTGGTTGTACGCGTCCATCCGGTCCGCGGCGCTCTGCAGGAGGGGCGCCAGACGGCCTTCGTCCGCCCAGTTCCTGAGACTGTCGTGCACCGGGTCCAGCCCGATGCGGTGGACCTTCAGGCCATTCGGAGCGTCCGGATCGTAGTCCTTGTGTTCGTGCTGGTCGTCGCTCGGGTAGTTGCGTACCGCCTGTTGGGGCGAGTCCGGAGGAAGGTTTGATGCTCCTCAGACCTGTCCTCCGGTTTGGGCAGCGACTTGTTGCGCTCTTCCCGGGTCGGGTCGTCGGGCAGATTCTGGTTGCCTTTCTTCGGATCTGCGCCTGCCGGATCCTCGGGGGCCTTCGGTCGGCCCCGGCAGGAGTGCCGGGGGTCTGGCGGTCGGCCTGGTCGGTGCTGTCGGGCCGGGAGTGGTCACCTGTGAGTCCACCGTCGGGCGAGACCAGCTGCCTGTTCCCGTCCAGCGGAATCGCAAAGACCCCGTTGTTCCCACTGTGCAGCGGCTTCGAACTCTGCTGCCCGGTCTGCGCGTCGATGTAGGTGATCTTGCCGTTGTGGTTGACGGCGTTCCACGCGTGCGCCAGTCCGTTGGCGTCCTGCGTGATGATCACGGCCTGTGAGCCGTGCCCGCTGTTGCGGAGGGTGTTCTCCAGGCGGTTGAAGGCGTCACGCCCGTTGCCCATGTCGCTGAAGCGGGCGCCCAGCGTGTTGACGAGATCTGGGTCGACCGCTGCGTCGACGGGGGCGAGTCCTGGGGCCCGATGCTCGGTTACACCAGCATCACCTCGGGCAACGACGCGTACACCACCCATCGGAACGACGCGGGTCTCGTCAAGCGAGCCTGCGGCACCAACGTCCCTGGCGGCGCCATCGAATGCACCGGCTGGTTCTGACCCACCGACAGTCTGTCGCCGCCGGCTCCGGGAGTGTCCCTGTCCACCCCTGGAACCAGCCGGCCGCCGCTTCGCTGAAGACCGATCAAGCCGGTGGGATCAGGTGTACGGGCGGAGGTAGGCCACCGTGTCAGCGCGGGGCGGTCGAGCGAGGTGAGCCGGGACCGGCCGGGGCCGGCGGGCGGGGCCCGCCGTGCCGAGGCCTATGGATGCCTACAGGTAGATGAACTCGTCGGTATCCGTGACGTGCCCCCAGTTTCTGGTGGCTGCCGCGGCGGCGTCGATGCCCGCCAGCCAGGACCTGAGCTCGTCGATGAGATCCTCCCCGTCGAGGCCACCGCTCGTGTGATAGGCCAGCATGTACTTCCACTGCAGGCACACCATCGCGCTGAACTGGGCCAGGGAGGAGCCGGCCAGGGGGTCGCCGGGCTGGTCGTCGTCGACGGCGCCCTTTCTCGACTGTCGTAGTACGCGGCCGGTGGGGCCGTCGAGGAGCAGGATGCCGCCGATCCAGGTGCCCAGTTCGTAGAACGGACCGTCTCCCACGGGTGTTTCGAACTCCTTGGTGCCTTCCCAGGTGCGCTCGGCGAGGCCGGTGCCTGCGAGATTGTGGGTGCTGAGACTGAGGAAGTCGTTGACGGCAGGGAAGCCGACCTCGGTGAGGAAACGACGGGTCGGCTCGTGCGTCAGGCCGGCGGGCAGTTCCTCCTCGGTCAGGAGAGGGGCGATGTCCGCATCGAACACGTCGAGTACGAGGTCGCGGGTGGGGCGGCAGGCGGCCTCGTCGAACGGGCGCGGCGTGACCTTTGCGTACCGGCTGATGGCAGGGAGCGCGGGCAGCGGGTTGGCTTCGGTGTAGTCCGGGTCGGGCTCGATCGCATAGATCCCTCGGCTTCCCCCGAGCACGACCAGATCGCCGGCGCAGGCCACGTCCTTGACCTTGGGCGCTTGGATCACGTGGAGTGTGGAGGGATCGCCGAGGGCTGCCGCGCGGACCAGGTTCCAGGAGGTCTCGGCCCCCCAGCGGGCTGGCGCCTGGGGTGTGGGCGGGGCTTCCTCGATGAACGGCCCCTTGGCCCCGATGAATTGCCCCGTGGCTGCGAGGAGCCGGCCGGTGGCAGCGTGCCAGGTCTGCTCGAGACGGTCCTGGGTGCGGCTGGTCACGTTGGTGCCGTCCGCCTCTGCCCGCAGCTCTTCGACGACGTCGATCTGGGGCGGGCGGGGGCGGACCCGGCCCGGGGCTCGCCAGTGCGTCCAGACGGTCCGCCACGGCAGCGGACCGGCGGATTCGATCAAGGCGTCGGCCCGCTCCGTGTCGCCCTGGCTGAGCGCCACGAGATGCAGCAGTGAGACCCACTCCGCCTGCGAGGACGGTGCCAGACCGAGATGGTCGAGGTAATACAGATCCGCGGCGAAGCTGCCCGCGGGAATGCTGTCGGGGAAGGCCCTGAGAAGTGCGTTCAGCAGGGCGGTGTGGGTGCACTTGACCAGCGTGCGGGGATCCGCGAGGAGTTCCTCGAAGCGGCCCGCGGCGGCGGCATGGGCGGGCAGGGCACGGGCCACATAGTCATCGAGCGGGTCGCCGTCGGCACAGGCGAACAGGCGGTCCGTGACGGCCTGTTGGAAGGCCTGGAAAGTGCCGACAGGGACTTCTTCGCGAAGAGTCCGGGCATCGCGTTCGTGAGTGAACACCACCGGTAGCTCGTCCGTGGTCTCGACCGTGACGAAAGGCGACTCCTCGCCGATTGCGCGCAGTTCGTCGACGTCGAAGTCCGTTCCGAGCGTAGAGCAGAGCGCCTGCCACTCCTCGAAGCGCACCCGGTGTGGCTCGGACAGGGCCAGGGCCGTCATGGCTGTGCGGTGACGCGGCGGCAGCGAGTCGGGGGACAACCGGACGACGTCGTGGGCGGGGGCGAGCAGGACGGGGTTCGGGTTCCGGGGGCCGAGGTCGTAGACCTCGCGGTCGACTTCGACCACGAGTTTGATGTTCGTCGCCTTGGAGCGCCTACTCAACGCTCCAACGATCCCGCCGGCAGCAACGGCCAGCGGTTCATTTGTGAACCGCCTCTTCCCTGCCCACTGAGTATTGGTCACGACAACGATTCTCGGGTCGAACTTCCTGTCGAAAACGAGATCGTCCACGAGACGGGTGAGGGCCCGGATGCTCCGGAAATCGCCGTATGAAACACCGATGGCCCGCATCACCCGATCCGCCACCTCTTCCGCGGAGCGGCCCGTGGCATCAACGAGCACGGCTTCAGGGGTGCTGGCGGCGAAATCTTCCAGAAGTGCAGTCTTTCCGGCTCCGGAGGGGCCGTCGACGTAGACAATGCCCCGCTTGGGTGGAAGTTTAGCCAGCAGTGAGCTGATCTGGTCCGAGGCTTCCTCCAGGTTGAGGTGAGAATTCACAGCGGGCGACATCCTTTCATGGTGATGGGCATCACTCTGAGCCGGTGCTCTGCAGGCCGCCATGCGTCATGGCGCGGATCCACACCTTACCGAGCCTCTTGAGGTTCTTGTTCAGGTCGTCCTCGAACTGCCGCTTATGCGTCTTTTCTCAGGCACGTCCTCGGGGCTCACGATATCTGCCTCCTTGCGATAACCGGTTCCGTAGAACACATCGACACCCGGCATTCTCTCCGAAAGCAACCTCGCACAGTTCGCGTATCCCCACCCCTGCCGCATGGCTCACGGTCGGTGTACATGCTCAGCGGCTCGTATTGCGCATTTTCTTCGCGTTGCTCGTTGAATGTGTCCTAGTAATCCAGAAGGTTCTCTTCTCGGAATGCTTGTTGTCAGCTCCCGGGCAAGAGCTGTCGGCCACGTAATACCTCTGGTCCCAATCCGCCTCTGCGAACACGGCCCTTCACCCGGCACAGCAGTCGTCGGGGCCTCGGCGAGCTGATGCGGAGGGTCGGGCCGTACAAATGCCGCGCTCATCACTCCCGGTGGCCGCCAGTTCGCCCAGCGCACCCGCCACGGGTGGGCTACCCGGAGGCGGTGATACACCCGCTGGCAGCGGGCGTTGGCTTCAGGTGGTCGGCAGGCCCCGGCTTCCAAGGGCCCCGCGGCGCCCGCCTATTCTCCGACATACCGGCTGGCCCTCGTGGCGCATGATCACATTGCGACCCAGGGATTCAGATCTATGTCGAGGGCGTGCTCCCATATCAGGGCGTCCTCCGTGACTGGGTCGATCTTGATGGCCCATTCCTGCAGGCTTTCCAGGGCGTCGTCGCGCTCGTAGTTCGTGGCGAAGTCACTGACAAGGAACTCGTAGCACAACCGGAGCAGAATGAAGAACTTTCGAAGACTGCTCGCCAGGATCACATCGTCATAACCTGTGCTGCCATCCTGGACAACCGCTCCGGTCCCTCCGTCAAGGAGGACGATGCCTCCGTCCCAGTCACCAAGTGGTAGAAGGGTCCCGTGACTTCGGGGGGTGTCGCATGCTCCGGCCACAGCAGGGGAACCAGCCCTGTCTCGGCGGCCAGTGCGAGTGCACGCAACGCTTCGGTGTCCGTGCCGTCGGACAGGTGCCCCACAGCCTCTTCGGAACTGCTCGGTTGCGGTGCCACGACCAAGTGATCGTGTGCCAACCGGACATCCGGCAGGTCTGGTTCGATCACGACCTTGAGACCGCCGCCAACGGCCAGTTCACCGGTGAAGCGGTGCACCATACGCTCTGGCTCCGTGGAGCGCCGAGTACGGCCCGCACGGTGGGCATTGACGATGATGACCAGCCCGCCACCGAGCGGGGAGTCTTCAAGCTCGATCCCCAGTCCGCCCGCTTCTCCGGCAGAGCGGTGAACCCAGCAGCAGTCATGACCCGATCGATGAGGTCCTCACAGGTCAGCCTGGTGGCATCCACGAGCACCGCCTCGCTGCGGGCCCCTTAGCCGCAGCAGTGTCTCTGTCCGTCCGGACCCAGGAGGGCCGGTCAGCTCGGCCACTCGCTGGGTCCCGCTGTCCGACCACTCCAGGAACTCGGCCAGGGCTTGTCCGGGTGACATGGGCGAAGGAGGGGGTGTCGGAGGGGTCATCGCTGAATCTGCTGACTTTCGGTGTGTACACACGGGGACGGGCCAGTACTCCAGCCTACGTTCTCGATCTTGTACAGCTCCGGCTGGAACGAGTACGGCCACCGCGTGATCACCGGGGGTTGTGTGGACTCCTGAAGGGCCTGCGGTGGCCGCAGGCCAAAGCGCAGACCCTGCCCGCTGGCAGGCGATGTTCGACCAGGTTATGGCCCGGACCGCGAGCACGTTCAGGCGGGTTGAGCGTCGGAGCCGCGGTCCGCGCTTACCTGGGCTGTTGTCGAGCGTCGAACGGAAGAACTGCTGGCGACTGGCCGAGCAGGCGGGCCTTGCGCGGCTCGGGCCGATTCAGCGCCTGGTGCTCACGGTGGGCGCCGGCGCCATGTGGCGGGCTTCCGCTTCACAACGATGCCGGGACATCCAACTCTGCGTCGAATGCGGCCCTCCAAGGCTCGGAAGATCCTGCCGACTGGTCGATCTGCTGTGTCCAGGCCGCGAGGCCGCGACGAGCGTCCCGTTCCTCGTACCGGGTAGGGAATTCGCTGCGACGCAGCGTGACGTACACACCCCGGCGGCTCCCAGCAAGGGCAGTACCGATCCACGTTGCCTAGGCTCGACCACCCAGTCACTGACAGCGCGCTTGGCGTCAGCAAGGATCACTCGTTCCTTCCGCTCCTTACGCGTTGGATGGTTCCCCGCCCGCCCGGACCGGGCCGCACGGTCGACATCGGCGACGACGGTGTGGCCGAGGGCAACCGGCCCGGCGTACACCTCCGCAGTGCTGTTTGCGGAAGGCCAGGTCGCAGTACATCCGCAACCGGTGATCAGCCGCGACCGTCCCCTGCTGGAGCCACCGGTGATGCGAGTACATCTGCACACGCCAGTGGTCTTGCACCTTCCGGTCGCAAGCCTCCAACCCAGGTGTCAGACCCACTCCGTCCCGTAGGAGGCCAAGTCCCAGGTGCTGTCCTCGAAGTCGTGCCCCTCGAGGACAAGCGTCCAGGCCTCGGCCCGGGCGGCGGCACCATCGATCTGCTCGCACCAGCTGGCGAGGTTGTGCTGCGCGTCCTTGTGGTCGGCGAGGTAGGGGAAGTGTGTCCTGCGGAACTCGTCGTACAACCGGACCATGGCGAAGAACTGTGTGAGGCTGCTGCCGGCGAAGGGGTCGGGCGAGCCACCCGTGGTGTCCCTGAAGAGCCGACCGGTGCTGCCGTCGAGCAGGAGCCTGGAGTACATCCAGGTACCGAGCTCGTAGAACGGGCCGTTGCTGGGTGCCTCGCTCCTGGCACGGCGTTGCCGGGGCACGTCCCGGCCCCGACCGGGCCAGGCCACTTCGGGCAGGGAGCGGTCGCCGCGCGGGGTGATGGCGAGATGCAGGAAGTCGCTGATCTCCGGCAGGCCTGTCTCGGTGAGGAAGCGGCGCGCGGCGGGGTCGTCCAGTCCTTTGGGAAGCTGATCCTCGGCCAGCCGATGGCAGGTCCCTGGGCCAAAGGTCTCCTCGAGCCAGTCCCGCATTCCGTCACCGTGTAGAGCAGCGGACGCGGACGGCGGCAGCGGCCATGGAGCGGGCCGGGTGTGTGCGGCGACCAGGGGCCGCTTGCGGTACGTGTCCTGTGCGGTGCTTCCAGCCGCCTGGACGGATGCGGCGAAGAGGCCCCCGGTGCCGGCGAGCACCCAGAGCCCGTCGACGTGAAGGCCCTGGGTCACCGCGGACGGGCAGTTGGGCGGATGAGGGAGTGGGGACGTCCCCGGTTGCCAGCCGCTGTCCGTGTGTTCGGCGAAGGTAACGGCGGGCGCCTCGGGACTCGGAGAGCGGCGTGCGTTGCTCCAGGGGAGGTCGCCTTCCGACAGGGAGGCGCGCACCTCGACCGGAGCCGAGGCAGGCTCCCCGGTAACCGGGCTCCACTCCTGACGGATGTACTGGTGTTTCGGGTAGGCGTTCTTGCCCGTGGTCACGTCCCGGGCCGTAACGACGGTCAAGCCGGACTCGCCGACTGCCGCGCCCAGTTCGTCGACACGACCAGCCTCGTCCTGGATCTGGCCGAAGATGCCCATGGGGCGCCAGTGCGTCCACATGGTGCGCCACGGCAACGGAACCCCCGAAGCCAGTAGCTGTTCGGCCAGCTCTGCGCGCCCCGCGCTGAGTGCCGCGTGATGGAGCCAGGCCACCCACTCACCCTGTGACGAGGGGGAGATGCCCTGAACCTCCAGATAGTGCAGCATCGCTGCCACGCTCGCGTACGGCACTCCGTCGGGATAGGCGATGGCCAGGCCCTCGCGCAGCGCGGTCGCCGAGCACTGGGCCAGCAGCCGCCCGTCGTCCAGGAGGCGGGGCAGCGCACCAGCCAGCGCCGCATGCAGAGGAAGAGCGTGAGCGGCGTACCGGCCTACCGGACCCTGCTCGGACCAGAGCCCCGGTCCGCCGTCCGCCGTCGCGGACACCAGCGCCTCGACGGCGCGCGATTGGGCCCCGGAATCCCAGGGCCGCCTGCGTCGCCATGCATGGAGGAGAGATTCGGACCGGAAAGCGACCGATGACCGGCCCTCGTCCACGACCAGGACATCCGGTTGCTGCTCGGCGAAGGAGAGGAGGGCTTGCACCGCTGTAGGAACACCACTTGCGGAGCACAGCAACTCCCAGACGGGCAGTGGCACTTGACGTAGTTCGGCGGCGGCCAGTGCCCCCAGCCGAAGGGCCGCAGCCGGTTCCTCCTCGGCAGGCACACCGGCAGAAGCCGGCGTGGGCAGGGTGACTGCGTATTCGGCGATCCGGGGAGGGGCTACGAGGTCCGGGTCGTACTCCGCCATGACCCAGACCTCACGGCCTTCGAACCGTCTGGCTCCCGGAGCCAGGATCTCCGCCACACGGGCCGGTTCGGTCGACGTCAGGACCTCACCTGCGTACTGCACATTGGCGAGGAGGAGGACACAGGGACGACCGGCAGGGGCGGCACGGCACTCTTCACGCATGCGGGTAGCCACCGTGTCGGCACTCATGCCCCGGCAGTCGATCAGCGTGGCGCTGGGCCAGCGGTCCCGAACTGCTCGTAGATACGCGGTCTTGCCGCTGAGCGCCGGACCGAGAACAGAGAACACCCGCCGCTGCCGTGCGGGCAGCTCCCGCCAGATCTCGATGCGAGCCCAGTCCTCAGCGTTGATCTCGGGCACTGGGGTGATCCCTTCCATGAGCGGCCCTCGCGGACATGTACGCCTGCGCGATGATCATGTGGTCCGCGTGAATGGGTCGGGCGGTCGAGAGACGCTGAGCGGGGACCGGCCGGGGCCGGTGGTGGCGAGGCACGCCGTACCGAGGTCCATGGATGTCTGCAGCGTGGGTCATGGGCTTCAGTTCTCAGCAGGTGTCGTCCCGCGCATGTCGATGCCTCTCGGTGATCTGTGACCGGGGCTCTGGTGCGGCTCCGGCGCTCGTGTCACAGCGATTCCAGGTCGTCCAGGTATCCGCCCAGTGCTGCTTGCCAGTTGGACGATGCGGCGGCTTCGGGGTCGATCTCCTTCGCCCAGGCCTTCACGCTCCAGTGAGCGTCGGCCTTCTCGGCGCTCCCGCGGGGGAAGTCACTCAAGGGCAGGAGGCGGTACAGGCCGACCAGGGTCATGAATTGGGACAGGCTGCTCCCGAGGAGTTCGGTTCCGGCGACCGAGGCGAGCAGAACCCGGCCGCTTCGGCCCTCCAGGATGATGGGTTCGGCGAGCCAATGGCCCAGGAGGTAAGCGGGCTCGGAGGTTTCCGAACGTTCGACAGGTGTGAGCCCGGCTTCGTTCACGGCCACGGTGGTCAAGAACGCCGGTGCGCTTCCGTCGAGTTCAGGGAAGCCGACTTCGCAGAGCAACGCACGGGCCTCTGGCTCGGTCAGGGCGGCGGGCAGGGCGCTGACGGGGAGGCGGCGCAGAGCCTGGTCGCCGAATGCGGTGGCACACCATGCGGTGAGCGCGGCGGCCTGTCCGGAGACGGGGGTAGGCATAGGCCACACGGCCGTGGAGCGGAAGGACGGGACGAGGGAGCGCCGCCAAGGGCCCGTCCCAGGCGTCAGCTCTTCGGGGCGCAGGACATCGAACGCGTAGAGGCCTCTCGGGCCGTACGCCACCCAGCGATCCCCATCCACCGCTTCTGCCCCGCAGTCCGGGAGCAGGCGCATCGGCAACTCAGGACCACGCGCCGGGTCGGGGGAGCGGATGTGGCGGCGGGTTTCGAGCGCACCTCCGGCTGTCCGTTCCACGGCTCCCTCAGAGGTGATGAACTGCTGGACGACCCGAGGTGCCAGCAACTCCCTGCCGTCCGAAAGCCGCCATACGCGTTCCAGGGCTTCTGTGTCGCCCAACTCGACGTCGTAGTCGTCCTCTTTGTCGAAGAAACCATCGCACTGGCTTGCCGCGACGGGAGTGCCGGCGAAGGTGCCGATGTCCACCCTGTCAACGGATCCGGCGAGTTCGGGCCGGTCGCCCAGGACTCCGTAGGGGCGCCACTTCGACCATGCGGTGCGCCAGGCGAGCGGTTCCGGGCTCGCGTTCTCCAACGCGTCGGCCCAGTCGCGGCGCCCACGGTTCACGGCTGCCCAGTGCAGCCAGGCCAGCCACTCGCTCTGTGAGTCGGGGGTGACGCCGTCGCCGTCCAGGTAGTGGGCGTCGCCGGCGACGCCGCCCACCGGCGGGCCTTCGGGCCACGCCAGCCTGATCGCTTGCTGCAGTGAGACGCGATCGGCGAATGCGGCCAAGACCGGGTCGTCATCGATGAGTTGGGGCAGCGTTCCGGAGAGTGCCGCATGGACGGCGAGTGCGCGATTCGCGTACGCCACGATCCTTGCGTCGGCCGTGCCTTCGGCGTGCCGTCGGGCCTCGGCGAGGAGCGCATCGGCCATCGACTGCTGCTCGGCACGGGTGAGGGGTGCGGCCTCGCGGAGCAGGTGCTTGAGGGCGTCGGTCGACAGCCTCACGGTTGTTGCGCCGTCCGCGGCCGGTTCCAGGCGCAACACGGCAGACAGTTCCTGTCCGCTGCGGCGCAGGTCGTCCTCTGTGCGCCGTCCACCTAGCGCGGTGTCCAGGAATGCCCAAACATGGAGGGGGATTTCACGCAACTCTGACGCGGCCAGGGCGCGCAACGCGGGGTACCCCATGAGCAGGGCGGCGGGGTCAGGACCTTCGACCTCCGCTTCCAACACAATCTCGTCCGTACCGTCGGCCCGCGCTGGTCCGCTGGGCCCGCCGAGTTCGAGGACGGGCAGCACATGGCCTTGACCCCGGCGACTGAACTGCGCGGCGACACGCTGGATGTCGTATCCCTCGTCCGGAGAGGAGAAGAGGCGGCCTGACCATTGCACGTTGGCCAGGAGCACGATGCCCCCTGTGCGCATCCCCGCGAGCGCATCCTCCAATGGATCCCGCAGGGGGCGGTGCCTGACCTTGAGACCGAAGTGGGTGAGAAGCCGGCCGAGTACTTCCTCCGCGGTCAGGCCACGGCAGTCCAGGAGGAGTGAATCGGGCAGGTCTTCGTGCAGGGCTGTCAGGAGGGCCGACTTCCCCACCCCCGGCGATCCGCGCAGCGACAGCATCGGCGCGGCCTTCGGAGGGTCGAGCAGCCAGTCCAGGATTTCCAGCTCTGCATCCTCGCTCAGCACTGTCATCACCTCTGTCCGGCCTGACCAATCAGGGTACGTCAGCGCTGGCTGCGAGTTTCATCCAGACCCTCGCGAGTTCTCCACGGTAGCGGTCCATGTCGGTGCTGCGCTTTTCGGCGGCATCCTTGCGGCGATTCTCGATCTCCTTCGCCTTCTGCTCGTCCGACATGCTTTGGAACTTCGGATCCTCGTTTAGCTTCTGCATTTCTGCGGGTGTGAGTTCGCCCATGCGGTATCCGGCGCCATAAACGACCTTTGTCTTGTTCTTCTCTTCCGGGACAGTCGATTTTTCTTCGTCGCTCTTTTCGCTGTACTGCTGTCGGTCCTGCCCGGCGGGGCGCTCGAATTCGTGCGCGAGGTAGTCTGCGCAGTTGGCGTTACTTGGTTCGGTGCGATTGCCGCATGGCTCGAACTCGGTATACATGAGCGGTGCTTCATAGCGCCCAGGATCCGCTTCGTCGAGTGCGCGGAAGGCTTCGCCGAGAACGGGTTCGGAGTGCTCGAGCGGCGGGCTCGAGGAGTCAATCAGGTAGTGCGTCTCGGTAGTTCCGTCAGGCTTCCGCTCGACGACCTCAAGTGCTGCGTAGTTCTTGCCCGAGAAGTCGGGGCGCATCAGCCGCCGCTGCTCACGGATTGCCTCGATTTCCGCCTCTGACTTGCCCTCCTCCTGGGCCTTCTTGACAGCCGCCGCCAACGAGGCGTCGTCACCGACGTGTGCGCGCCACAGTGCCCTGAACTTGCGTCTCTCGTTGGCGATCTCAGCCTTGCTCGGGTTTTCTCCCGAGTTCTCCAAGGTGTTCTGGGCCGCAGCGTATGCGTCAGCGATCCTCGGCGGAGTCGTCCGGGCGCCGCCTGTTGGGTTGTGCCGCGAATGGAGATCGGCGCCTCCGGAGTCGGGCACGGCATGCGCGTTGTGGAAAGAGCTGCTGAGGCGGGCTATGGCCGCGACCGTTGCGGCCTTCTCCTCCCGTGACATCCCCTCGAAGTCCGGACCCAGCAGTGCGTTGAGCCGATCCTGGGACAGTCTTCCCTTGGCGGAGGCCTCGCGGATGGTCTCCATCAGCGGTGATGGATTGCCATCGGCCCAGGTGTGGAGCTGCTGAGCGATGCGGTGAAGGTCGACCTGCTCCACGTCGTTGGTGACGCGCAGCAGGTCTTGGGACTCGTCGGCGAGCATCCCGTGGTGAACCGAAGAGCCGTCGCCCTCCTGAGTCACCCCGTAACCCGGTGTTCCCTCGGGACCCGCGCTATCGAGGGGAGCCTTGGGGACTTCCGCGGCCCGTGCTCTGAGGCGCCGGGCTTTCTCCTCCTTCGCCTCCTTCCTTGCCTTCTCTCTCTCAGCAGCCTTTTCTTCTTTGGTCTTCTCGTTGTCGGGCTTGTCGGCGGCACCTGCTGGAGCCTCGGGCGCCCGCCGGTTCCCCGTTGTCTCACTGTTGGGCTGCGAGGTGGTGCCCGGCCTGGACTGGCCGCCGCTGTCCGGCGTGACCGGCTGCCGGTTCGAGTCCAGCGGAATCGCAAAGACCCCGTTGTTCCCACTGTGCAGCGGCTTCGAGCTCTGCTGCCCCGTCTGGGCGTCGATGTAGGTGATCTTGCCGTTGTGGTTGACGGCGTTCCAGGCGTGGGCCCGTCCGTTGGCGTCCTGCGTGATGATCACGGCCTGTGAGCCGTGCCCGCTGTTGCGGAGGGTGTTCTCCAGGCGGTTGAAGGCGTCGCGCCCGTTGCCCATGTCGCTGAAGCGGGCGCCCAGCGTGTTCTCGATGCGGTCGCGGCCGCCCTTTTCGCCGCGGTCCGAGGGGTTGCCGTCCGCGTCCAGGTCCGGGGTACGCGCCCCCGCGGCTGTGGGGTTGCCGGCGTAGGTGTCGACCGTGGACAGGGCCGTGTCGACGCAGTTGTTGTTGCGGCCCGGAGCGTCCCTGCCCTCGCCGTTGATGCGCTCCACCCAAGGACCGTCCGCGGGGTCCGGCGGCCTGGTCGGGTCGCCGTTCTCGTCTCGGGGGACCGAGTTTTCCAGGGCGTCCTGCTCGGCGCGGGTGGGGTCGGTGACGCCGCCCGGGGGGTTGGTGTTGCGGGTTTCCGAGGCCGGGGTCGGGGTCTCCTTCGGCCTCGGGTTGTCCGATGAGTTCTGCTGACTGCCGTTGTTGTTGGAGTCAGGGGTTTGTGGGGTGGACTGCTGGGGCTGGTTGTTCGGCGTCGTGACCACGTGGTGGACCGGCACCGGAATGACCTGAGGTTGCTGCTGTTGTTGGTTCGGGGTGTTCGCCGGGGGCTGCTGGGTGTTGGGCTGCGCGCCCGGCTGGTTCGGGGTGTTCGGCGTGCTGCCCGAGGGCTGGTGGGGCGGCCTGGTGGGGGTGGAGCCGGCGTTCGGCTGGTTCGGGGTGCCGGGTGTGCCCTGAGCGGTGGGGTTGTGGGCGGTGGGGCCCGGCTGGGTCGAGGAGTTCGGGGTGCTGTTGCTCGGTGTCGACGAACTCGGCGTACCACTGCTCGGTGTCGAGGCGCGATCGGGTCCGCTGCCGGTCGACGGGGAGGGCGACGTCGTGGGCGTGCTCGTGGAGGGCGATGCGGCCCTGGGGGGAGTCGACTGCGCCGGATTCTGGTTCGGGGTGGTCGTACTCGGGCTCTGGCCGGGGGTGTGGGTACGGCTGCCGCTGGTCGAGTCCGTGCTGTTGCGGGGCGGAGTGCGGTCGCCGGGTGTCGTACCGGGGTTGTTACGGGAGGAGGTGCCGTCGTTCGGCGTCGTGTTCCCGGGGGTGTTGCGCGGCGGAGTGCGGTCGCCGGGGCTCGTACCGGGGGTGTTCCGCGGCGTGCTGCCGTCGCCCGGGGTCGTGGTCCCGGGGCGCTGGGCCGGTATTCGACCGTCCGGCGTGCTCTGCGCGGGCGTACCCGGCGTACGGCCGTCCCCCGCACCCGGAACTCGCCCGTCCGGCGTCGAAGCAGGCGTACTCCGAGGCGTCGTAGGAGACGTAGGGCTCGGAGTGGAGGCAGGCCCCGTCCCCGTGGCGGAGGGCGTACCAGGCGTACTGGCGGAAGGATTCCTCGCCGGACCGGAGTTGGGATTCGGGCTCGTCGCGGACGGGGTGCCGGCGCCCCCGGAGGCACCCGGGCTGTGGTGCCCACCCGGAGCCGGCCCCCCGGCGGAAGGCGCCGTGGGCGACGTCGGCATGCCCGAGCCGCCGCTGTCCGACCGGCCGCCGGAACTGGAGGGAGACGAGTCGGCCGTCGGTGTCGGCGCCGCGTTGGACTGCGTGGGCGCGCTGGCGGCCAGGCCGTCGATCTGGGTGCCGATCGAGCCGCCCCCCGGCGAGGACGACGTACCGCCCGACGACGGGGCCCCGGACGTGGGCGTGGATTGCGGGCTCGGGGACGACAGGCCGGATACGGGGGAGCCGCCGCCGGAGTGCGAAGGGCCGGACGTGCTCGGAGTGCTGGACGAGCCGTTGGAGTCGGAGCCGTTGGACGAGGGCCCGCTGGGCGAGGGGTCGTCGAAGTCCGACAGGGACGACCCTGGAGATTGCGTCGGCCGTGAGTACGGGGAGTCTGAGGAGGACGAGTTCCCGGAATCGGATCCCGGCCCGGAGCCGGAGTCGGGGCCCGCACCGATGTTGGGTGCCGGGATGTCGTTGCCGCCTGTGTCGGCGGATATGCCGCTGCCTATGTTCGCGCCGGGGATGTTGCCGTTGCTCGAACGCGTCGAGGTGCTGGAGTCCGAGTCCGACGAACTCGAATCGGAGGACGAAGAGGAGTCGGACGAACTCGAGTCGGAGGACGAGGAGGAGTCGGACGAAGAGGAGTTGGAACTCTCCGACCCGCTGCTGGAGTCGCTCCCGATGTCACCCCCCGGCAAGTCCGACTCCGACACCCCGTCGTACCCGTCGATGCGGCTGTCGACCGCGTGCCGCGCCCGGCTACCCGCCTTCTGGCCCAGGCTGTCGCGCACGCCTTCGGCGAAGGTCTGCGGGCTCTGCCTGAGGGCGTCGAGGCCTGCCGTGCCGCCGGCCTTGAGGGTGGCGCCGACGTCGTAGCCTTCCTGGGCGCCGAAGCCGACGTTGACGGTCTGGCGGATGAGGTCGCTGATCATCGCCTCGACCGCAGAGATCGCGGGTTCCTTCATCATCTCGATGAGCGCCTCGAACATGGCTTGTTTGAGCTCGTCGAGGAGGCGTCGGACGATCAGGCGGGCGGCCTGGGTGGCGCCCATTCCCGCTACCGAGGACAGACCGAAAGTGAAGGGCGCGGCGGCAGCGGCGGCGGCGATCTGGATGGCCAGGGCGATGAGCTGGGCGATCACCGCCCACTTGGCGAACTCGACGAGGTAGGCGCAGGCCTCCAGCACGTTCGCGATGAGGAACGCGGCCTCGGCGGCGCTGCGGAGGTAGCCGTCGTTGCCGCCGCCACCGTCGAACTTCTCGTAGGTCTTGGTGAACTTGTCGATCGACTCACCGGCGTTGTGGGCGGTGACCTGACGCGCGCTGCTGTTCGCCGTGGTGTGGAGCTCGTTGACCTTCTCGCCGAACTCCCGCCACATGGTGGCGCAGTCTCTGAGCTTGTCCTCGTTCGCTGTCGGCCACTTGTAGCCCAGCATCTGGAGAACCCACTCGAGCTCGTCCGGCAACATCATCGCCACAGCAGAAAGCACCCCCGTCAGACAGCACGGCCGTACACATCCCTCACCAGCCGAGGGAAATCACACAGGAGTACAGCCGTCCGCAAAGTTTACGGAATCACCTGCCGGTGACTTCAGGTGTTTGCTGTCACAAGTCCGTTGCAGGTCGCTGCCGTTGCCGGAGGGCCGCGGTACGAGGCCGGGCGTTCACTGCGTACGGCCCTGGGTGCGCTGTCGGTGTCCCTTGATGTCGGGCCGGCCGACGTGGCCCTCGGCCCGCTCGGACTCGCCGAGCCAGAGGTGCGGGACGTACCCCTGGACCGCGGTCACCATCTCCTGTCGGCAGGGGGCGGGGAAGGGGAGGCGGTAGCGCAGCCGGGGAAGGCCGGGATGCAGCGGCTCCTCGTCGCGGACCAGGGTCCACAGGACCGGGTCGTCCACGTCGATGGGACCGGTGGGGAACAACTCCAGGGAGTAGACCTTCTGGCTTCGGCCGAACTTGCTCCAGAACAGGCCGACTCCGGCGAGACCCTGCCAGGGGATGACGTTGCGCAGCGTGCCGTTCTCGACCCACAGGCCGGTGGCGTCGACGAGGACCCGGGTGCG
Organism: Streptomyces cyaneus; assembly: GCF_004028635.1. Classification (GTDB taxonomy): domain Bacteria; phylum Actinomycetota; class Actinomycetes; order Streptomycetales; family Streptomycetaceae; genus Streptomyces; species Streptomyces cyaneus. The sequence continues at coordinate 323,401 of NZ_RQJW01000011.1, forward strand.
GCGGTTCGCCCAGTTGGCGATGAAGAGGAACACGCCGAGCGCACCGAGCAGCAGCATGAACACGAGGCCCGCGTACCCTGCCGGGTTGGACTGTTCCTTCTGGTTCCCGGTAGCAACCACGACAGCGCCGAAGACGCCGACGGCTCCCATCGCGATGAGCAGGACGGAGCAGGGGAGCCCCGTCATGGCACCGCGGCGGCCGGTCCGTATGACCGTGGCATCGGGCGCGGGAGAGGGCGTGTGCGAAGGCAACATGGTGCGTGAGCTTAGCGAATTGACCTACGCTCCCTCCTCATGACGACGCACGGCCGGGAACGCGGCGGGGAACAGGTAAAGACGCAGCTGCGAGGCGACGAGGGCGATCTCGTCCCGCCCGGCGCGGATGAGCTCACGGCGAGATTCCAAGGGCAAGCGGATCCGGGGTTCGCGAGACAGCGGTCGCGGCAGGCGCGGAGCGCCCGCGGTGGGCTCATGGCCGCCGGGGCGTTGGTGGCGCTGGTCTGCCTCATGGTGATCGTGGGGCACATCGGAAGCGGTACGCAGGCGGGTGTGGGAACCGCGGGGTACGGCTTGAGCCTTGCTTCTGCCGGTCTCAGCGTGGAGTTGGCGCGGCGCGGACGCACCCGCCTGGCCATGATGGCGATCATTTTCGCGGCGGCGGGCGCGTCACTGGCGGATGCGCTGTCCTGACTCGATCGAGTTCTGGTCAGCGAGCCGAAGGCCGGATCAGACCTTGGTGAAGCACAACGTGTAGCTGGACCTGTGGCCGGTGTTGCGGTACTGAATCCCGTAGTCGTACTCCGACCCGCATTCCCTGCCCTTGCCGGGCATCCACTCACCCAACTTGTACTCGGCCTCGGCGGAGTCACAGCCGACCACTGTCGGCACCGGGTCGCCGTCGGGGTCCGCGACCTTGACGCAGTCGCCGATCTCCGGCTCGTGCTTCTTGGCCTCCTCAGCCGCCGCCGACGCCGAAGCGTCTGCCTTGGCCTTGCCGCCGGTGGGGCTGGTGTTGTAATCCCAGACCCAGTAGCCCACGGCGCCGAACACCGCCACGACGATCACGGCGGACTTCACGGCCCGCAACAGACCTCCCGGCTGGGGTCGCTGTGGCCCGCGCGGAGGCTGCGGCTGCTGCGGATACCCGTACGGAGCCTGCGGCTGCGCCTGCTGCGGATATCCGTACGGCTGCTGCGGCTGTCCGTACGGCGGTTGGTTCTGGTACTGCGGCGGAGGCGTGGACATGCTTGGGAGACCCCCTGGTTGGCTGAACGGATGGAGATCAACGCGAAGTTGACGGGCGCACGCTACCCTCCGGCGTCAGCCGGGCGCCCACCGGGGGTGAGGTGTGTGGGAACCGGTCAGAAGAAGTAACTGACCAGGAACGACACCCCGGCCCCGACCAGCCCCACCCCGATCATCCCGATCACCACCGACCGCGTCCCTCCCCGCCCCGCCGCCTCCCACGCCGCGTCGAACGAGATACGGCTCCGCCCGAACGGCGCGAACCCGGTGGCGAGGCAGAAGACGCCGAGCCCCGTGAGGACCCAGCCACCGAAGAAGGCGCCGAACCAGCGCCAGGCCCGGTCCATCCCGGTCTGTACGTACTCGGCATCCATCGCGCCCGCCCCTGTTGGCGGATCGGTCTGCTGCACCGCCAACTCGGCGCCCTGCGCGTACCGCCGCCTGACCTGCACCGCCGCATGGGCGTCCATGCTCTTGCCGTCCTCGGAGACGAAGGTGCCCTCGCAGCGGACCGGCCGGCGGTTCTTACGGCTGCTGCGGGAGGCGTTGCTCGGGTAACTCACCTCGCACTGCTGCACCGTCAGGGTGCCGCGCGTGCCCGCCCACCCCGCGGCGTACGCCCCCTCGTACGCGCCGAATCCGCTCAGGACGAGCCCCGCGAGCAGAAAGACCAGGCCGCCCGCTCGCCCGAGGCGCCCGAAGGCTCCGCCGACGAGGCCGTTGAGGGAACGGTCGAGGCCGGTACCGCTTCCTGTGCCTTGCGTCCGAGCCATGGCGGTGGGTCCTTCCACGTGTGACGGGAGATACTTCAGGTGTCGAGAGTCGAGGAGAAGCGAATGACCAGGAAACCCGAGAACTCACCCAACCCGCACGGCTCTTCGCAGGAACGTGGTGTGATCGACGAGGCACTCGAACCGGACCAGATCCGTTCCCTGAACTCCGCCCTGCGCAAGCTGTCCGAAACCGAAGGCGCCGGCAAGGAGATGCAGGAGGCGGCCAAGAAGCTGCTCTCCGGCCGCCTCGCCCTGCGCGACGCCCTGGACGACCCCGCCGTGTCACGCGCTCTGGGCGGAGGGCTGGCGTCCCTGCGCGGTCAGTGGGAATCGCTGTCGGACGAGGAACGCGACCAGGTCAGGCACGGCGAGCCGCTGACCGGCGGTGGCCCCTCCTCCGGGTCGTCCGAGCCGAGGCGGTCGGAGGGCGAGAGCTCGCAGTCCGGGAAGAAGAACCAAGGGCGGCACAGCGGCGGGTTCTCGCTGTACTGATCACGCACACGGCCCACGGGCTATGACTGGCGCTGCTTCCGGTACAGCGCGATGGCCGCCTCGGTCGGGTAGTTGGGGACGGTGACGGCCTCGCCGGTGTCCTTGGCGACCACGATCTTGCTGCCGCCGGGCGGAGCCGGCTGAGGCCGCCCGGCGGCGTCCGTGACAGGCGGGAACACCGCGTACACCAGGTATCCGATGTCGAACTCCTCGACGCACAGCTCGGCCGGAGTGCCGTCCGGCAGCTTGGGCCGCGCGTAGCGGCTGCGCACGATGGCGAGGGCCTGCTCGGGGGTGGTGGGCGGTGCCGGGTGGTCCGAAGTCACGGTCGTTCTCCCAGTCGTCTCGGCCCTCTGGGTTGCCTCGGTGGCGCCGCCAAGAGGGCCGGGCGGCGGCCGGTCAGAACAGCCCGTGCCACATCTGCTCGACGATCAGCGACCACCAGGTGTCCGCGTTGCTCAGCGCGGACGCATCGACAGCCGCCAACTGCTCCTGCAGCGCCGCCACTTCCGCACCGGCCGCGACCGGATCCAGGCCCTGCATCCGCTGCCGTGCGGTGGCGAGCAGAGCCAGGGAGCGGGCGAAGGCGGCGACCGAGAAGTTGACGTATCGAGCCAGGGCGGTGACCGGGTCCACCGCCCAGAGCGCACCGAGGCCGTCCGGCTGCCCCGACCCCGGCTGACACTGCACCGCGATGACCGCGACACCGTCGAAGCCGATCCGGACCAGGTACGACAGGGCGCCGATCTTCTCCTCGCCGGCCGGGCTGCGGCGCTCGCGCAGATTCGTGGCGACATCGGTGAACAGGCCGCCGGCCGGAGGCGCGTCGGGCCGGTCGGCGGTGAAGAAGAGCGGGAGGTCGGCGGGGAGCCCTGCCCAGGTGAGCGTTGCCTTGGCGGCCTCGGGCAGCGGGCAGTCGGCGATGTCGTCGGCATCGAAGCGACGTACACCGTCCTCGCCGAACACATCGACAAGATGCCGGCCGAGCGCCACGTCACGCATCGGCTCAGCCGGAGTCACCTGCGCGGGAACCGGGACGCGGTGCGGACGGGGTGGCGGCTGCTGGCCGGCCATCCGGTGCATCGTCTCGACCTGCTCGACCAACGCCGTGATGCCCTCCGCACGCGCCTCGGGACGGGCTCCGTAGGACTGCGAGCAGGAGAGCTGGGCGTTGGGGAAGGTGTTGAGGAGCTCGGCCGTGTAACCGCCGGGGAGCAGGCTGGGACGCAGGTCGGTGTGGATAGCCACGACATTGTCGGCGGGTACGTTCATCCGCCGCAGCTCCCCCCACGCCTGGTACTCGGCGGGGGGCAGACCGGGGGCGGAGGTGCGGAAGAGGGTGGTCTCCTCACCGTTCGCCGGGTCCGTGTACGTGAAGACGGCGGTGTTGCCGGGCCCGGTGACCGGACGGGCGCCGCCTTCGGACGCGCCCGCACCCTGTCCCGCGCCGCCATGCTTCTGCCGGTACATCCGGACGACCTCGTCGACCGGCACCGACGGCCAGACCGTCAGCTCGCCGCTGCCGCGGTCCACGACCCCGCACGCGTTGCCGATCTCGGCAGGCGGTCGCCGCTCCCCGGTCTCCGGGTCACGCTCGGGCTCCGCGGGCGCCGCCCAGACGACCCAGCCCAGGTCGAACTCCTGCATCCGGACCTCGCGGCGCGGCTCCGCGGAGCCTTCCGGGTTGAGCCAACGGTCGGCGATGGCGAGCGCCTGCTCCTGGCTGGTCACGGGGAGGCTCCTTCGAAGTGGTGTTTGTGGTGCCTACGAGGCTATCCCCGCGCCCGCCCCGCGAATACGGAGGGCCTTGGCCCCTCGCTCGGTGGCAAGGAGAAGGATGCCGTCGGGGGACAGGTCGGCCGCAGTGAAAGGCGTGTCGGAGATCAGCGCGGCGACGACAGCCTGATCCGCCCGGTCCCAGACACGCAGGTAGTCGGCGCCCCGGCTCAGGCCCAGCGGGGCGGCGGCATGTTCCTCCTCCGAGGGGCGAAGAATCTGCCCGGGATCGGTGTCGCCGAGGTGATCACCCTGTACGAGGCCATGGATGAGCACCGCTGAGCCGGACTCCCGGCCGGACTCCCCGCCGGGCGCACCGACCGGCCGTGCACCAGGTGTGCCCGCGGGTACGACCAGTACGGCGACCGGGGTGGCAGCCCCGTCGGGGCCAGGCAGGCTGCCCACGGTCACGGCGCTGACGCCGGGCAGGGACAGGCTCCACAGCGTCTGCCACGGCAGCTCCAGCCCGAGCCGCCGGCGTATCGCCTCGGCGTACTCGGGCAGGCCGTCCTCGACGAACGCGGTCTCCAACAGGGCGGCACGCAGCGTGACAGGCGCCTGGGTTCGGGTCAGCAGCGGCGCCGTACGCAGATAGGTACGGGCCGGTGCGCCCAGCTCCTCAGTCGGTACGACCTCGACGGCGGCGCGCAGGGAAACCGGGTCGGCGTGGACGAACAGTCCGGGATCCGTGAGGAGTTGGGGAAGGAGCCCCGCCTCCAGGGTGTGGCCGGCGATGTGGTCGCGCACATAGGGGTCGGCCTTGCTCCAGTCCTGCTCCGGCACGGCCTCCAACAGGGCCATCGCGATCTGGGTCTGAGCGGCGGCGACGTTCGGCAGACCGGCACGGATCTCGTCAGCGAGAGCCGGGTGCAGCAGCCGCAGGAGCGTACGTCCGCCGTCCGCCTGCTTGCTGTCTGCCGCGTCCCCTGCCTGTTCCTGTTCCGCCTCCTGCTCCTCGGGCTGCACGAACGGCGCGGCGAGCAGCATCCCGCCCGCGATGGCCTGGCTCATGTCCTGCCCGGCGACCGCGCTCGCCAGCCGTGCCCACAGGTGGATCGGTATGCCGTCGGCCTCGGCCAGGGCAAGCGGTGCCAGCAGGAACCGCAGTGTCTGCGAGTCGGAGCCGAGCCGCCTGGCGTGCAGGTCCAGGGCCTCACCGACGGACGTCGGCAGGAACCTCTCGTCGGCCGGATCGAAGCCCTCCGGAGCCATCAGCAGGCAGTTGACGGCGAGTTGGACGACCAGCGGACTGGTTCCGGCCCGGCGGCCGATGGCCGCTCCCAGGGCGAGACGGGCGGCGGGGTCGACGGTGAACGGCAGTTCGGGTGCTCCGAACTCCGGGCTCAGGGCAGCCTGGGCGTGCCGCAGCAGGCCCTCGGGGTCGGCCCACTCCGGCTCGTCGAGATCGATGATCCGCACGGTGCCGGACGGCAGCCCCTCGGCCATCTCGGCGGCCAGTGGACGCGGCACCTCGGCCAGCAGCCGGACCGTCTCCGTGGTGGCGAGGGGGGCGAGCACCTCCCGCACCAGCCGTGCGGGTTCGCCCGCCGCCCGCACTGGCCCAGCACGGTCGACGTCGGGTACGACGACGGTGACCGGCTCATCGAGTGCGGCCAGTTCGGCGTACACGCCCTCCGTAGTGGTGGCGTTCAGCTCGTAGTGCTCGGCGAGCAGCCACAGGACCTGGGCCGCGGTCAGCCCCTCGGGGGCGGGTACGGCGGGGGCCGGCAGCTCCGGCGGCACCGTCGACGGGTCCATCTCGTCCAGCGGCAGCAGTTTGCGGTACCCCGGCTCGCACAGCATCAGAAACCCGGTGAGCAGCCGCGAACGCCCGCTGCCGGAACCGCCGGTGACCACGACCACGCGCGGAGCGCCGGGCGCGGCCCCGCGCCATGCGGCAAGCGCGCGCAGGGCGGCGGTCCGGCCGCCTATGTGGGGGTGCGGTGCGTAGTCCTCGGTCGAGCCGGTCATGGGTCCCCGTCCTCCGCCATCGCGGACGCCTACTCGTACGACCCTGATCTTAGGCGCCGCGCCGGTCTCGCGGACGAGCGGTCGGCCGCCCGCGAACGCCGACGAGGCACCCCCCGAAGCCGACCTACTCCGCCACCACGCCACCATTGTGCGGAGCCGGCTCCAGATCGAACTCCCCGTCCCGCGCCCCGAGTACGAACGCCCGCCACTCCGCCTCGGTGTACCGCAGCACGGTGCCGGGATCCAGGGAGGACCGCATGGCCACCGCGCCCTCCGGCAGGTAGGCGATCTCGACCCGCTCCTCGTGCTGCTCGGTGCCGGGCGCGCAGTGCCACTCGACCCCGGAGATGTCGAGGGCGTAGAGCTCGTCCCGCTCCCGCTCCTTGCGCGCCTTGGTGTCCTCGGCCTGAGTCCCGACCTCGTTGTTCTGTGGCTCGGTAGCCTCGGTCATGCTGCTGGGCCTCTTCCTGACGTGCGAACGAAGTGTGCGTCTCACCCTACTGGCGTGGGTGACCCGTCACACGTCCGTCGCGGATCAGGTGGTAGGCCGCGTGTGGATCGTGCCCTTCGCGACCCCGGGCGGAAGCTCGACCTGACCGTCGTACTCGGACATCGTCTGCTTCCAGATGGCGTCCTGCTCGGCCTCGTTCAGTTCGTGCGCGATGCCCATCTTGGTGAAGGCGACCCCCATGCCGGCGATGCGCTCCGCCAGGCTGCCCATCGAGTCGTACATGCCGTCGCGCAGGCCCTCGTAGACGACGCCGAACTTCTCGCCGATGTCGTCGTCACCCCACGGCGGGGTGTCACCCTTTTCGAGGGCGGTCAGCCCGTTCGTCAGCTTGGTCACGGCCTTGGAGAACTCCAGGCCGACATTGAACATGGCGAATCCCTCGGTCTTCAGTACCTCAGGATCGGAGTCCATGTAGTCCGACGGCACAACTGCCCCCCGTGGCTCGTCATTTCTGTCGTGACTCCACCTTAACGGCGCGCACACGGGCAGCGAAGAGGGGCGGCACCCTCGCGGGTACCGCCCCTCCTGCTCACCGACTGTCCGACCGACCGTTGCTCAGAACCGGTTCGGCAGCCACCCCGTCTGGATCAGCTGCCCACCGCGGCGGCGCGTGTGGAAGTACCCACGGCCGGGCGGCAGTTGCGTCGCCGTGATGTTGCCGAGCAGCGCACCCTCGGCCCGGTCGCCGGAGAGCACGAGGCCCTGGGCGCCGAGTTCACGCATCCGCTGCATCACCGGCTCGTAGAGCGAGCGGCTCGCACCGCCCGAGGAGCGGGCGATGATGATGCGCAGGCCGACGTCACGGGCGAACGGCAGGTACTCCAGGAGCGGGGCCAGCGGGTTCACGCCGGTCGCCACCAGGTCGTAGTCGTCGACGATGACGAACGCGTCCGGGCTGCTGTACCAGCTGCGGTTGCGCAGCTGCTCCGGCGTGACGTCCGGACCCGGCATACGACGGTGCATCGAGCCGGCCAGACCCTCCAGCGTCTCCGTCAGGGCCGGGGCCGAGGCGCAGTACCGCGACAGGTGGGAGTCGGGCACTCCCTCCAGGTGGGCGCGCCGGTAGTCACCCATGACGATCTTCGCCTGGTCCGGCGTGTAGCGCTCGGTGATCTGCTTGACGAGCAGCCTCAGCATCGCGGACTTACCGGACTCGCTCTCACCGAACACGATGAAGAGCGGGTCCGTCTCGAAGTCGACGAAGACCGGCGAGAGCGACGACTCGTCGATACCGATGGCCACACCGCGGTCCGGGTGCTCGAAGCCCTTGGGCAGCCGGTCCGACGGCATCATCGTGGGCAGCAGTCGTACGGCCGGAGCGTGCTGGCCCTGCCAGTTGTCGTTGATGCCGCGGATGAGGATCGACGTCGCCTCGGACAGGTCGTCCGTCTCCGAGGAGCCGTCGACGCGCGGCAGCGCCGCCATGAAGTGCAGCTTGTCCTGGGTCAGACCGCGGCCCGGGACGGTGGCCGGGACGTTCTGCGCGACCTTGCGGTCGATCTCGGACTCGGTCGGGTCACCGAGGCGCAGCTCGATGCGGTTCTGCAGCATGTCCTTGAGCGCGGGCCGCACTTCGGTGTAGCGGCTCGCCGTCAGGATCACGTGCACACCGAAACCGAGGCCGCGCGTCGCGATCTCCGTGACGGTGGACTCGAGCATCTCGTAGTCCGTCTTGAAGGTGGCCCAGCCGTCGATGACGAGGAAGACGTCACCCCAGGGCTGGTCGGGCAGCTGGCCCGCGGCCCGGCGCTGACGGTAGGTCTGCACCGAGTCGACGTTGTTCGCGCGGAAGTACTCCTCGCGCGCGTTGAGGATGCCCTCGACCTCGCTGACGGTACGGCGCACCTTCTCGGCGTCGAGACGGTTGGCGACGCCGCCGACGTGCGCCAGCTCCTCCATCGAGATCAGACCGCCACCACCGAAGTCCAGGCAGTAGAACTGCACCTCGGACGGCGTGTGGGTCAGCGCGAACGACGAGATGAGCGTGCGCAGCAGCGTCGACTTGCCGGACTGCGGACCACCGACGAACAGACCGTGACCGGCACCGCCCGCGAAGTCCCGGTACAGCACGTCACGCCGCTGCTCGAACGGCTTGTCCACCAGACCGACCGGCACGTTGAGCCGGCCGAGCGCCGTGTAGTCGGGTGCGGTGAGGCCGCGCTCCGGGGAGACGGCGAGCTGCGGGAGCAGCTGCTCCAGCGAGGGCGCCTCCTCCAGCGGGGGCAGCCACACCTGGTGGGCGGGCGGACCCTGGTTGATCATCCGGCCGACGAGCACGTCCAGGACGGTGTCGGCGAGCGCGTCGTCCACCCGGTTGTCGGGCTCCGGCTCCTCGATCACCGGCTGCGGAGGCAGCGCCACATGCTCCGCCGAGAACAGCGCGGGCCGCAGCTGCGTCGAGCGGTGCACGCGGGACGGGCCCTCGCCGTGGTACGGCCCCGACACATAGGCCGCCTTGAAGCGGACCATGGTGTCGGTGTCGTACCGCAGATAACCGGAACCGGGGATCGACGGCAGGTGGTAGGCGTCCGGGACACCGATCGCCGTACGCGACTCGGCGGCGGAGAAGGTCCGCAGACCGATCCGGTACGACAGGTACGTGTCCAGGCCGCGCAGCTTGCCTTCCTCCAGGCGCTGCGACGCCAGCAGCAGGTGGACACCCAGCGAACGGCCGATACGGCCGATCTGGATGAACATGTCGATGAAGTCCGGCTTGGCCGTGAGGAGTTCGGAGAACTCGTCCAGCACGATCACCAGCGAGGCCATCGGCTCCAGCGCCGCGCCCGCCGCCCGGGCCTTCTCGTAGTCGTGCAGGTTGGCGTAGTTGCCGGCCGAGCGCAGCAGCTCCTGACGCCGCTGCGTCTCACCCATGATCGAGTCACGCATACGGTCGACGAGGGTGAGGTCGTCCGCGAGGTTGGTGATGACGGCCGCGGTGTGCGGCATGTCCGCCATACCCGCGAAGGTGGCGCCACCCTTGAAGTCCGCGAGGATGAAGTTCAGCGTCTCCGAGGAGTGCGTCACCGCGAGACCGAGCACCAGCGTACGCAGCACCTCGGACTTACCGGAACCGGTGGCGCCGACGCACAGACCGTGCGGGCCCATGCCTTCCTGCGAGGCCTCCTTGAGGTCCAGCATGACCGGCTCGCCGTTCTCGCCGACACCGATCGGCACGCGCAGCCGCTCGTGCAGCGTACGAGGACGCCAGGTGCGGGAGACGTCGACGGTGCCCGCGTCGCCGATGCCCATCAGGTCCGTGAAGTCCAGGTTGGACAGGAGGGGTTCGCCCTCCTCCGCGGAGCCGACCCGGAAGGGGGCGAGCTGCCGCGCCAGGGACTCGGCCTGCGCCGGGTTCAGCAGGTCGGGCTTGCCGGTGTACGCCGACTCGTGGCCGACGAACAGCTGCATCCGGTCCGGCTTCACATAGGCCGTCAGACCGGCCCGCAGCTCCTCCTCCAGCTCACCGGGAGCGATCTCCAGGAAGGTGACGCCCTGGAGGCCCTCGCTGCCGGCGAGTTCCGAGTCCGGCGGCACGGTGCCGCCGTCGAGGATCACGATCAGGTGCGGCTGGTCGTAGACGGGGTTCGCCTCACGGTTCCAGCGGGGCCTGTCGTCCAACTGGTCCGCGAGCGCCTCCTCCAGCTCCCCGAGGTCGTCGAAGAGGAGCCGGGCCGAGCCCGCCCCGTCCTTGGCCTTCGGGTGCTGGCTGTGCGGCAGCCACTTGATCCAGTCCCAGTCCGCCGCCGCGGACGGGTGCGCCACCACGGCGATCATCAGGTCCTCGGGCGAGTGCAGCGTCGCCAGCTGGGACAGGGTGGCACGGGCGTTGCTGTAGACCGTGTCGGTGTCTCCGCAGATCGTCACGTGGTAGAAGGCACGCAGCGAGATGGAGACGGGCAGGTCGTGCAGACTGCCGTGCGCGTCGAGGAAGGCCTTCATGGCCGCCGCCGTCAGCGGTTCCAGCTCGTCCTTGGGGGCCGTCTCCGGGGCGACGAGCGGAGTGTTCAGCTGCTGGGTACCGCGGCCGATCCGCACGGACGCGAAGTCCGCGTCGTTCGGGCGCCGCTCCCACAGGCGCTTGCTGTCCGCCGCCACCGCCCACAACTGCTCCGGGTCGGGATGCTGGAACAGCTGGCTGCGACGCTGCAGTTCCGCGGTCTTGTGCACGTCCTTGCGGACCTGCTCGAGATAGCGGAAGTAGTCACGCCGGTCCTGGGCCATCCCCGCGCCGGGCCCCTGCCGGGCCTTGGCGAACTGGGCGACCATCATGGCCACCGTCGAGGCCAGCATGAGGCCGCCGACGACCTTCATGTAGGACTGGCCGGCTGTGAAGAAGAAGGCGACGGAACCCAGCATGCCCATCATGGGCAGCATGTTCATCAGCATGCTGTCGTCGCCCTCGCGCGGAATCTCGGGCGGCGTCTCGAGTTTGACCTCGCCGTCCGGGACGGCCGGTGGCACTGTCCGCGGTGGTCGTTTGATGATGACGACGCTCACCGATGCACTCATCCTTCGCGATTGATACGTGATACGTCCTGGCACCGACGCCCCCGTGTACCGCGACGTGTTCTCGTTCGCGTAGGCGTCGTTCGCGTAGGCGTCGATCCTACTGATGCGCTGAGTGCCCGAGTGAGGCAGGCGGATGGAGATGCGGCGCAGGTCCTGGGAGGAATGGGGGAGGTAGGTCCTGCACCCGGTGCGCCAACGGATATGGTGGCGCTCCGCGTCGTACGAGCGGCGCGAGGAAGCCTTGTCTAGCAGGGGGAACACCAGGTGAGCACGGGGACTTCGACAGGTTTCTGCCGAATCACCATCGCAGCACCGGACAGCCGTGTAGATGTCGCGCTGCCGGAGGACCTGCCGATCCAGGACCTCTTTCCTGAGATCATCAGGCTCTCGGGCCTGGTCCAGTCGGAAACCAGCCCCTCCGGTTATCACCTTGTGACCCGCGAGGGCCAAGTGCTCGACGCGAGCCGTTCGTTGCTCGAGCACCGCGTCAGGGACGGCGAGGTGCTGCTGCTGCGCACCTTCGCCGATTCGCTGCCACCGGCCGTCCACGACGACGTGGTGGACGCGATCGCCGCCGCGGTCAAGCAGGACATGCGCAGCTGGAACGACAACCTGATGCGGGTCGCCGGCCTCGTCGCGGGGTCGCTGCTGCTGATCATGCTCGGCTTCGTCTTCTGGTTCGCGGACCCGATCCGGCACGACATGAACGGCCTGCCGGGCATCCTCGCCGGCGTGACCGCCCTCGCCCTGACAGCACTCGCCGGGGTACGGGCCCGGGTGTACGACGACCGGGGCTCCGCCGTCGCACTCGGCATCTCGGCGCTGCCGCACGCGCTCATCGCGGGCTCCGGTGCCATCGCCCAGGACGCGGGTGAAGGTCCCGGCCGGATCCAGTTCCTCGTCGGCTGTGTCGCCGTACTGCTCTGCTCCGTCGTACTGATCATGCTGCTGCCGCAGGGCGACGCCCCGTTCGTGGCCGCCGCGCTGGCCTCCGCGATCGGCACGCTCGCCGTGTTCTGCGGTGTGCTCACCCAGGCGGAGCCCCGGGAGATCGCCGCCGGCACCGCGGTCGTCGCTCTCGCGGTCGTGGGCTTCCTGCCCGGCTGGTCGGCCCGCTTCGCCAAGCTGCCGATCGGCTTCCGTAACCCCGAGGACCTGGCCCGGGCCCGTCGCGAGGGCCGCGACGGCGACCTCGAGGCCGTCGACGTCCAGCGCATCGTCGCCCAGACCAGCCGCGGCCACGAACTGCTGCTCGGCCTGGTCGGCGGTTGCGCCGCCGTCATCATCGGCGCGGGCGGCGCGGTGCTCGGCTTCAGCAGCAGCGGCTGGGCCCAGCTGCTGGCCCTGTGCACCGGCCTCGCCGCGATGCTGCGGGCCCGCCTGTTCCGCTACACCGCTCAGGTCACCTGCCTGTTCGTCGCCGGTGTCGTCACGCTGGCCCTGCTGGTCCTCGGCCTTGCGATCTCGCCGCCGGCCGACATCATCATGGAACTGCTCCAGGGAGACTCCGGCCCGGTCAACGTACGTACCCTGTGGCTCGGCGCCTCGGTCGGGGCCGGCGTGCTGCTCCTGATCGCGATCGCCCTGATCGTGCCGCAGAAGGGACTCTCTCCCTTCTGGGGCCGCATGCTGGACCTCGCCGACTCGCTGGTGCTGCTGTCCCTGGTCCCGATCTGCCTGGCCGTCCTCGACGTCTACGGCAAGGTCCGCGGCGGTCTCTGACCGGTACGGCGCCGCCGGGGGCCGTCTGTCAAGGGCGCGCTCGTGTGCTGGTACGCTGTGTGACGGCCGTTTGTGTACGCACCCCCGGGTTCGCCTGGGGGATGCGCCCAGCGGATCCCCGCCTCCCGAGTAACGGAAGCTCCCCCGAGACAAAGACCGGGGGCACTCGGTGGCCACTCAAAGACTACGAGGAGTACGCGTGCCGCTCGACGCCGCTACGAAGAAGCAGATCATCACCGAGTTCGGCCAGAAGGAGGGCGACACCGGCTCCCCCGAGGTCCAGGTCGCCATGCTTTCGCGCCGGATCTCGGACCTGACCGAGCACCTCAAGACCCACAAGCACGACCACCACTCCCGCCGTGGTCTGCTGATCCTGGTCGGTCAGCGTCGCCGTCTGCTGCAGTACCTCGCCAAGAAGGACATCCAGCGCTTCCGTACGCTGGTCGACCGCCTCGGCATCCGCCGTGGTGCGGCGGGCGCCAAGTAAGACGCCGTGAGGGGAGCGGTTCCCGGAGAGATCGGGAGCCGCTCCCTTTGCTGTACGTGCGGAACGTCAACCGTGCGTGCGGAAACATGCGGAGTGTCACACACGCTTTGTAGTGTGGTAGCACAACGCAATACGGACGACACAGCACGACAAGAAGAGGAGAAGCGCGCCTCGCCGCCGCCGGTCCTCGGTAGTGGCCCCCGGGGGAAGTGAGCCCCGGGTGCTTCGATCGAAGACCGGCCCGCACCGCACGGAGCGCTTCTCCGCAACCGTCCCCCTGCCACACGGGCAGCGACGGGACAAAAGACGACAAGTATCGGAGAAAACGCTAGTGGAGAACGAGACCCACTACGCCGAGGCCGTTATCGACAACGGCTCCTTCGGCACCCGCACCATCCGCTTCGAGACGGGCCGCCTGGCCAAGCAGGCCGCCGGTTCCGCCGTGGCGTACCTGGACGACGACACCATGGTGCTGTCGGCCACCACCGCCTCCAAGAACCCCAAGGACCAGCTCGACTTCTTCCCCCTGACGGTGGACGTCGAGGAGCGGATGTACGCCGCCGGCAAGATCCCCGGCAGCTTCTTCCGCCGTGAGGGCCGTCCCTCCGAGGACGCCATCCTCACCTGCCGCCTGATCGACCGCCCGCTGCGCCCGTCCTTCAAGAAGGGCCTGCGCAACGAGATCCAGGTCGTCGCCACGATCATGGCGCTCAACCCCGACCACCTGTACGACGTCGTCGCGATCAACGCCGCGTCCGCGTCCACGCAGCTGGCCGGTCTGCCCTTCTCCGGCCCGATCGGCGGCGTCCGCGTCGCGCTGATCCGCGGCCAGTGGGTGGCCTTCCCGACGCACACCGAGCTCGAGGACGCCGTCTTCGACATGGTCGTCGCGGGCCGCACCCTGGAGGACGGCGACGTCGCGATCATGATGGTCGAGGCCGAGGCCACCGAGGGGACCATCAAGCTGGTCCAGGGTGGCGCCGAGGCCCCGACCGAGGAGGTCGTCGCCGCCGGTCTGGAAGCCGCGAAGCCCTTCATCAAGGTGCTCTGCAAGGCCCAGGCCGACCTCGCGTCGAAGGCCGCCAAGCCGACCGGCGAGTTCCCGATCTTCCTGGACTACCAGGACGACGTCCTCGAGGCCCTCGCCGCCGCCGTCAAGCCGGAGCTCGCCTCCGCGCTGACCATCGCGGGCAAGCAGGAGCGCGAGGCCGAGCTGGACCGCGTCAAGGCCCTCGCCGCCGAGAAGCTCCTGCCGGAGTTCGAGGGCCGCGAGAAGGAGATCTCCGCCGCGTACCGCTCGCTCACCAAGCAGCTGGTCCGTGAGCGCGTGATCAAGGAGAAGAAGCGCATCGACGGCCGTGGCGTGACGGACATCCGTACGCTCGCCGCTGAGGTCGAGGCCATCCCGCGCGTGCACGGCTCCGCGGTGTTCGAGCGTGGCGAGACCCAGATCCTGGGCGTCACCACCCTGAACATGCTCCGCATGGAGCAGCAGCTGGACACCCTCTCCCCGGTGACCCGCAAGCGCTACATGCACAACTACAACTTCCCGCCGTACTCCACCGGCGAGACCGGCCGCGTCGGCTCCCCGAAGCGCCGCGAGATCGGCCACGGCGCCCTCGCCGAGCGCGCCCTCGTGCCGGTCCTGCCGACGCGTGAGGAGTTCCCCTACGCGATCCGCCAGGTCTCCGAGGCGCTGAGCTCCAACGGCTCGACGTCCATGGGCTCGGTCTGCGCCTCCACCATGTCGCTGCTGAACGCCGGTGTGCCGCTGAAGGCCCCCGTCGCCGGTATCGCCATGGGCCTGATCTCCCAGGAGATCGAGGGCGAGACGCACTACGTCACCCTCACCGACATCCTCGGTGCGGAGGACGCCTTCGGTGACATGGACTTCAAGGTCGCCGGTACCAAGGAGTTCGTGACCGCCCTCCAGCTCGACACCAAGCTGGACGGCATCCCGGCCTCCGTCCTGGCCGCCGCTCTGAAGCAGGCCCGTGACGCCCGCCTCCACATCCTCGACGTGATGATGGAAGCGATCGACACGCCGGACGAGATGTCCCCGAACGCCCCGCGGATCATCACCGTCAAGATCCCCGTGGACAAGATCGGTGAGGTCATCGGCCCCAAGGGCAAGATGATCAACCAGATCCAGGAGGACACCGGCGCCGAGATCACGATCGAGGACGACGGCACCATCTACATCGGTGCCTCCGACGGCCCGGCCGCCGAGGCCGCCCGCACCACGATCAACTCGATCGCCAACCCGACCATGCCGGAGGTCGGCGAGCGCTACCTGGGCACGGTCGTGAAGACGACCACCTTCGGTGCGTTCGTGTCGCTGCTCCCGGGCAAGGACGGTCTGCTGCACATCTCGCAGATCCGCAAGCTGGCCGGCGGCAAGCGCGTGGAGAACGTCGAAGACGTGCTCGGCGTGGGCGCCAAGGTCCAGGTCGAGATCGCCGAGATCGACTCGCGCGGCAAGCTCTCCCTGATCCCCGTGATCGAGGGCGAGGAAGACTCCGCCGATGACAAGAAGGACGACGCCGACAAGTGACGTCGAGTAGCTCCACGACGACGGCCCGCACCTCTTCGGAGGCGCGGGCCGTCGCCCGTACCCAAACCCTCATCAAGGGCACCAACGGCATCGGTACGGTCCGCAAGACCACCCTCCCCGGCGGCCTGCGCATCGTCACCGAGACCCTGCCCTCGGTCCGCTCCGCCACCTTCGGCATCTGGGCGCACGTCGGCTCCCGCGACGAGACCCCGGCTCTGAACGGCGCCACGCACTACCTGGAGCACCTGCTCTTCAAGGGCACCGCCCGCAGGTCCGCCCTGGACATCTCCTCCGCCCTCGACGCCGTCGGCGGCGAGATGAACGCGTTCACGGCGAAGGAGTACACGTGCTACTACGCGCGTGTGCTCGACGCCGACCTGCCGCTGGCCATAGACGTCGTCTGCGACATGCTGACGGGCTCGCTCATCCTCGAAGAGGACGTCAACGTCGAGCGGGGCGCGATCCTCGAAGAGATCGCCATGACCGAGGACGACCCGGGCGACTGCGTGCACGACCTGTTCGCGCACACCATGTTCGGCGACAACCCCCTCGGCCGCCCGGTCCTCGGCACGGTCGACACCGTCAACGCCCTGACCGCCGACCGCATCCGCCGCTTCTACAAGAAGCACTACGACCCGACCCACCTGGTCGTGGCTGCCGCGGGCAACATCGACCACAACAAGGTCGTACGACAGGTCCGCGCGGCCTTCGAGAAGGCAGGCGCCTTCAAGAACGGCGACGCCGCGCCCATCGCCCCGCGCATCGGCCGCCGCGCCCTGCGCACCGCGGGCCGCGTCGAGCTGATCGGCCGCAAGACCGAGCAGGCCCATGTCGTCCTCGGCATGCCCGGCCTGTCCCGCACGGACGAGCGCCGCTGGGCGCTGGGCGTGCTGAACACGGCACTGGGCGGCGGTATGTCCTCCCGCCTGTTCCAGGAGGTCCGCGAGAAGCGCGGCCTGGCCTACAGCGTGTACTCGTACACCTCCGGCTTCGCCGACTGCGGCCTGTTCGGCGTGTACGCGGGTTGTAGGCCGTCGCAGGTCCACGACGTGCTGAAGATCTGCCGCGACGAACTGGACCACGTCGCCGAACACGGCCTGTCCGACGACGAGATCGGCCGCGCCATCGGCCAGCTCCGCGGCTCCACGGTCCTCGGCCTGGAGGACACCGGCGCGCTGATGAACCGCATCGGCAAGAGCGAGCTGTGCTGGGGCGAGCAGATGTCCGTCGACGACATGCTGGCCCGGATAGCTGCGGTGACCCCGGACGACGTCCGCTCGGTCGCCCGCGAGATCCTGGGACAGCGGCCCTCGCTGTCGGTCATCGGCCCGCTGAAGGACAAGCAGGCGTCCCGGCTGCACGACGCCGTGGCCTAGCCCTCCGCCCTCGGAACATCCGACGTAAGGAAGCAAGAGAGATGAGCAAGCTGCGCGTGGCGGTCCTCGGTGCCAAGGGCCGCATCGGCTCCGAGGCGGTACGGGCGGTCGAGTCCGCCGAGGACATGGAGCTGGTCGCCGCCCTGAGCCGGGGCGACAAGCTGGAGACCCTGGCGGAGACGGGCGCCCAGGTCGCCGTCGAACTGACCACGCCGGACTCGGTGATGGCCAACCTCGACTACTGCGTGAACCACGGCATCCACGCGGTCGTCGGTACGACGGGCTGGACCGACGAGCGCCTCGCGCAGCTGAACGGCTGGCTGGCCGCCTCCCCGGAGACGGGCGTGCTCATCGCGCCGAACTTCTCCATCGGGGCCGTACTGAACATGAAGTTCGCGCAGATCGCCGCGCCCTACTTCGAGTCGGTGGAGGTCGTCGAGCTGCACCACCCGAAGAAGGTCGACGCCCCCTCGGGCACCGCCACGCGCACGGCCCAGCTCATCGCCGAGTCACGGCGTGCGGCGGGCACGGCCCCGGCGCCGGACGCCACGGAGACGGCCCTGGACGGCGCGCGCGGCGCGAGCGTCGACGGGATCCCCGTCCACTCCGTCCGCCTGCGTGGCCTGCTGGCCCACCAGGAGGTACTGCTCGGCGGTGAGGGCGAGACCCTGACCATCCGCCACGACTCCCTCCACCACAGCAGCTTCATGCCGGGCATCCTGCTCGGCGCGCGCCGCGTGGTGACCACTCCGGGCCTGACCTTCGGTCTGGAACACTTCCTGGACCTGGGCTGACGAGGCTCTCAGATGCGCGCGAAGCTCTCCTACGCCATAACGGCCGCCGTCCTGGTCGTCTACTTCGTCCTGGTCGGCAGCCGTGGCGTGATGCTCATCCAGTCCGGCACGGTCCTCACCGTCACCTTCGGCGTGGCGGTGCTGATCCTGCCGGTGATCGGCCTGTGGTTCCTGTGGAAGAACACCCAGTTCGTCCGCAGGGCCAACGCCCTCGCCGCCGAACTCGACGCCGAGGGCGGCCTTCCCGTCGACGAGTTGAAGCGAACCCCCAGCGGCCGCATCGACCGCGACTCGGCCGACGAGGTCTTCGCCAGACGCAAGGCCGAGACAGAGGCAGCCCCCGAGGACTGGCGCAGCTGGTTCCGGCTCGCCATCGCCTACCACGACGCCCGCGACACCCCGCGCGCCCGCAAGGCGATGCAACAGGCCATCGCCCTGCACGAGGGTAGGACCGTCGAGGCCTGAGCACGGACAGGAGCAGCCCCGAGTCCCACGACGACTTCTGAGCTGCGCGTCGAAATCCAGCCGTACGCCGAAGGGGCCGGCCCGCACTGACTGCGGACCGGCCCCTTCGGGGTGTCTGTCGGGCTCAGCGGCGCGTGTTCTCCGCGGCCCACGCCTCGACCGCGTCGGTGGCCCGGTCGAACGCCGCGACCCGCCCCAGGAAGTCCGCATTGTGCGTGGTCATCAGCGTCGGCATGCCATCCGCCGCCCGATTCCGCCGTACGAGCATCAGCGCCTGCCCCTGCACGGTGCGCGGCAACCCCAGCCAGCGCACCGGCTGCTGCACCGTCCGCACGGCGCCGATCTGCTCCCAGGGCACCGTACGCGTGACGAGGAAACCCACCTGACGCAGCCCGGCCGCGCTCACCCAGACGCCCATGCGCAGCAGCCGCAGGGCACCGGCGATGACGAGCAGCGCAATACCGAAGACGACACCGGCCTCGGCCGGCGTGCCGGTCAGGGCGATGATGACCGCCGCGAACAGCACGTACGAGGCGAGCAGCAACCACAGCGCCGCCACGCCCACCCGGCACGGCCCGGGACGGTAAGGGCGCCGCCAGCGGTCACGGTCGTCGAAGGGGAGCGCGACGTCGTCGGCTGCCTCGAACGCGCGGTCGGCCGTCAGGAAGGGCAGGGGCACGGCTGGTCCTCACTCAATCCATGCTTGGGCTGTGCCCGGTGAGGCTATCGACCTGTGTCCCCACTCACCACCCTTGGGGGTCCATGGGGGTACCCCCCCACGCCATTCGGGCAGTGGGGGAGCAGTCAGCGCCCCTGAGAGGCCTGCGACTGCTGAGTCTGCGTGGCGGTGTCGGTGGACAGCGCCGGCATGCCGACCACCAGCGAGCCGACCAGCGCGGCGACGATGGTGAGGCCCAGCAGCCAGCGCCCGGCTATCTGACCGGCGGACGCCCGCTCGCGAGGCGGGGGAGTGACATCACTGCGGAACCTGTCGGCCTCGGCAAGGAAGGCGAACGGGACGGGCTCGCGCCGACGGAACATCGGGGACTTCTCCTCTCGGGATCGTATGAGTGACTGTTACCAACGCAGACGAGCGAGTGCCCCAAAAGGTGCCCGGTTTCGCCGAATTCACAGAAATTCGCCGAAGTTCGCCGACGTATGTCGCGACCCGGCACCGAACGCCCCGTTGTCAGTGCCGGGCCGTAGAGTGGGCGCCGCCCACAGAAGTGATGGAAGGACCCTCCGAGCCGTGACCGACACCCCCGCCGACGACCTCAAGCCCAGCTTCCGCAGCGACGTCACCGTCGAGCTGGTCAAGCACAGCGCGGCCGACTCCGACGTGCTGTGGGCCGCCCGCGTCTCCACCGCCGGCGAGCAGTCCCTGGAGGAGCTGCAGAAGGACCCGGAGCGTTCCAAGGGCCTGATCAACTACCTGATGCGGGACCGGCACGGCAGCCCCTTCGAGCACAACTCGATGACCTTCTTCATCAGCGCCCCGATCTTCGTCTTCCGCGAGTTCATGCGACACCGCGTGGGCTGGTCGTACAACGAGGAGAGCGGTCGCTACAGGGAGCTCCAGCCCGTCTTCTACGTCCCCGACGAGTCCCGCAAGCTGGTCCAGGAGGGCCGCCCGGGCAAGTACGTCTTCGTGGAGGGCACCCAGGCCCAGCAGGAGCTGGTCGGCCGCGTCATGGAGGACTCGTACCGGCAGGCGTACGAGGCCTACCAGGAGATGCTCGCCGCCGGCGTCGCCCGCGAGGTCGCCCGCGCCGTCCTCCCGGTCGGCCTGTTCTCCTCGATGTACGCCACCTGCAACGCCCGATCCCTGATGCACTTCCTCGGCCTGCGCACCCAGCACGAGCTGGCCAAGGTCCCGTCCTTCCCGCAGCGGGAGATCGAGATGGTCGGCGAGAAGATGGAGGCGGAGTGGGCCAAGCTCATGCCGCTGACGTACGCGGCCTTCAATGCGAACGGCCGTGTGGCGCCGTAAAGCACTCCCACTTCCTCGACTGGGCAGGGCCGCACGGACCAGCCTCATGAAGTGTCCGTATTGCGGCATTTAGAGAAGTTCATCTAGCCTGATCAAACGGACCCGGCACTGCTTGAACCCCCGAGCAGGCAGTGCCGGGCTCCATCTTTGTCCTGACTTTTCCGCACCCCCCGAGGGCAGACCAGGCCGTGCGCAACGAGTAGCGTGTAACCCATGGCTCCGACCTCCACTCCGCAGACCCCCTTCGGGCGGGTCCTCACCGCCATGATCACGCCCTTCACGGCGGACGGCGCACTTGATCTCGACGGCGCGCAGCGGCTCGCCACGCACCTGGTGGACGCAGGCAACGACGGCCTGATCATCAACGGCACCACCGGTGAGTCCCCCACCACCAGCGATGCGGAGAAATCGGACCTGGTGCGCGCGGTACTGGAGGCCGTCGGCGACCGAGCCCACGTCGTGGCCGGGGTCGGCACCAACGACACCCACCACAGCCTCGAGCTGGCCCGCACCGCGGAGAAGGTGGGCGCACACGGGCTCCTGGTCGTCACGCCGTACTACAACAAGCCCCCGCAGGAGGGCCTGTACCGGCACTTCAAGGCCATCGCCGACGCCACCGAGCTGCCGGTCATGCTCTACGACATCCCCGGCCGCAGCGGCGTCCCGATCAACACCGAGACGATCGTCCGCCTCGCCGAGCACCCGCGCATCGTGGCCAACAAGGACGCCAAGGGCGACCTCGGCCGCGCCAGCTGGGCCATCGCCCGCTCCGGCCTCGCCTGGTACTCCGGCGACGACATGCTGAACCTGCCGCTGCTCTCCGTGGGCGCGGTCGGCTTCGTCTCGGTCGTCGGCCACGTGGTCACCCCGGACCTGCGCGCGCTCGTCGAGGCGTACGTCTCCGGCGACGTCCAGAAGGCCACGGAGATCCACCAGAAGCTGCTCCCGGTCTACACCGGCATGTTCCGCACCCAGGGCGTCATGACCACCAAGGCCGCGCTCGCCCTCCAGGGCCTGCCCGCCGGACCCCTGCGCGCGCCCATGGCGGAGTGCTCGGCCGAGGAGATCGAGCAGCTCAAGATCGATCTTGCCGCAGGCGGGGTACAGCTCTAGCACCAGACTTCGCGCGCCCGGGCGCGCACCAGACTTCACAACTGAATAAGCAGGCCACCGGTGCCTGCACCCCACAACGACAACTGCTTCTGCACGAACGTCACGCGCGCCACGTGCCCGACCGGTACGTGGCGCGCGTGGTGAGGAGAGTCTTTTGAGTCATCCGCATCCTGAACTCAGCGCGCCCCCGCCGCTTCCCGAAGGCGGCCTACGGGTCACCCCGCTCGGCGGCCTAGGCGAAATCGGCCGAAACATGACGGTCTTCGAGTACGGCGGCCGCCTGTTGATCGTCGACTGCGGAGTGCTCTTCCCGGAGGAGGAGCAGCCCGGAATCGACCTGATCCTGCCGGACTTCTCGTCCATCCGGGACCGCCTCGACGACATCGAGGGCATCGTCCTCACTCATGGCCACGAGGACCACATCGGCGGCGTCCCCTTCCTCCTGCGCGAGAAGCCGGACATCCCGCTGATCGGCTCCAAGCTGACCCTCGCGCTCATCGAGGCCAAGCTCCAAGAGCACCGCATCCGTCCGTACACCCTCGAAGTGGCGGAGGGTAACCGCGAGCGCATCGGACCCTTCGACTGCGAGTTCGTCGCGGTCAACCACTCCATCCCGGACGCCCTGGCGGTAGCCATCCGCACACCCGCCGGCATGGTGGTCCACACGGGCGACTTCAAGATGGACCAGCTCCCGCTGGACAACCGCCTGACGGACCTCCACGCCTTCGCCCGGCTGAGCGAGGAAGGCATCGACCTCCTCCTCTCCGACTCCACGAACGCGGAGGTCCCGGGGTTCGTTCCGCCCGAGCGGGACATCTCCAACGTCCTGCGCCAGGTGTTCGCGGGCGCCCGCAAGCGGATCATCGTGGCCAGCTTCGCCAGCCACATCCACCGCATCCAGCAGATCCTCGACGCCGCCCACGAGTACGGCCGCCGGGTCGCCTTCGTCGGCCGCTCGATGGTCCGCAACATGGGCATTGCCCGGGACCTGGGCTACCTGAAGGTCCCCCCGGGTCTGGTGGTGGACGTCAAGACGCTCGACGACCTGCCGGACAGCGAGGTCGTGCTGGTCTGCACGGGCTCACAGGGCGAGCCGATGGCAGCCCTGTCGAGGATGGCGAACAGGGACCACCAGATCCGGATCGTCCAAGGCGACACCGTGATCCTGGCGTCCTCGCTGATCCCCGGCAACGAGAACGCGGTCTACCGAGTCATCAACGGCCTGACCCGCTGGGGCGCGAACGTCGTCCACAAGGGCAACGCCAAGGTCCACGTCTCGGGCCACGCCTCGGCCGGCGAGCTGCTGTACTTCTACAACATCTGCCGCCCGAAGAACCTGATGCCGGTGCACGGCGAATGGCGCCACCTGCGCGCCAACGCCGAACTGGGCGCCCTGACCGGCGTTCCGCACGACCGGATCGTCATCGCCGAGGACGGCGTCGCCGTCGACCTCATCGAGGGCAAGGCGAAGATCTCCGGCAAGGTGCAGGCGGGTTACGTGTACGTCGACGGCCTCTCGGTCGGCGACGTGGGCGAACCGGCCCTCAAGGACCGCAAGATCCTGGGCGACGAGGGCATCATCTCGGTCTTCGTGGTGGTGGACTCCTCCACCGGCAAGATCACGGGCGGCCCGCACATCCAGGCCCGAGGCTCTGGCATCGAGGACTCCGCCTTCGGGGAGGTCATCCCGAAGATCACGGAATCGCTGGAGCGGTCGGCCCAGGACGGTGTGGTCGAACCCCACCAGCTGCAGCAGCTGGTGCGCCGCACCCTGGGCAAGTGGGTGTCGGACACGTATCGGCGCAGGCCGATGATCCTCCCTGTGGTGGTGGAGGTCTGACGGTCCGTCGGACGCACGGCCGTGTGAACCCGGAGCGGGG
>NZ_RQJW01000012.1 GCF_004028635.1 Streptomyces cyaneus
CATATCTGGCGTTGATTTTTGGCACGCTGTTGAGTTCTCAAGGAACGGACGCTTCCTTTGTACTCACCCTCTCGGGCTTTCCTCCGGGCGCTTCCCTTCGGTCTTGCGTTTCCGACTCTATCAGATCCTTTTCCGATCCGATTTCCTCGGTGCTTTCCAGGTTTCCGCTCTCGCGTTTCCCTTTCGGGCGGTTCCGACTCTATCAGATCCTTTCGGGCCTGATCCCCAGTCAGCGGGGCTTGTCTTCGCGGCTGTTGGGCCGTTCCGACGTCTCAAACCTTAGCGGATCCTCTCGGCAGTTCCTAATCGAGCTGCCGAACCCAAATCGAATTGAATTCGGGCACGCCGAATTCAATCCCGCTGGGAGGTCGTACTGGTGGTTTGAGTTGCCGCTGTCGCGGCGGAAGGTGCTGTCGCAGAACCGTTACGGCTCCGTGGCAACCCGAAGAACTCTACGGATCGGGCAGAGGGCTGTCAAGCGTTCCCTGTCAAGATCTTTTGCCGTGGACCGCGGCCAGGCGTCAGTCCAGGTCGCTGAGGCGTCCGCTGGCGTCCGGCTGGGCGTCTTCCACCCTGCGGAGCAGGCGGGTGAGGACCTCACCGAGGGTGGTGCGTTCATCCGCGGACAGGTCCTGGAGGAGGTCCTCCTCGAAGACAGAGGCCAGGCGCATGGCCTCGAGCCACTTTTCGCGGCCTTCCCCGGTCAGCTCCACGATCACGCGGACGCGGTTGGACTCGTCGCGCTCCCGGGTGACCAGACCCTCGGCGACCATGCGGTCGATTCGGTGGGTCATGGCGGCCGGGGTGAGGCCGAGGCGCTTGGCGAGGTCGCTGGGGCCCATTCGGTAGGGGGCGCCGGAGAGGACGAGGGCCTTGAGGACCTCCCAATCGGCGCTGCTGATGCCGAGGGCGGCGGTCTGGCGGCCGTAGGCGACGTTCATGCGGCGGTTCAGGCGGGACAGCGCCGCGACGATCTTCTCGACCTGGGGGTCGAGGCCCTGGAACTCGCGCTGGTAGGCGGCGATCTGTTCTTCGAGTGTCGGCTCGCTGACGCCGTGGGTGTCGCCCATGGGCCGAGTATCGCATGGGCTTGCTTGGCGTTGAAGTCCTTCACTGTGTACTGTTTAGCTTCGAAGTTTAGCTTTTAAGTCTTCAGGTCTACATACGAGAGAGGTGAACGTGACCAGGGCGATGGGCGCAGCGATGCGCCGGATCCACGTGGGCAACGCACTCAGCGCGTTCGGGCTCGGTTTCACCGTCCCCTACCTGTACGTCTATGTGGCGCAGGTGCGGGGGCTGGGTTCCATGACGGCGGCGCTCGTGCTCGCCGTCTTCGCCGTGGCCGCGCTGGTCGTGCTGCCGTTCGCCGGGCGGGCGATCGTCCGGCGTGGCCCGCTGCCGGTGCTGCTCGCCGCTCTGGTCACTGCCGCGCTCGGGGCGCTGAGCCTGGGGCTCGCGGGGAGTGCGGCGGCCGTACTGCTGTCGGCGGCCGCGCTCGGGGCGGGGCAGGCCGTGATGCAGCCGGCGCTCGCGACGATGATCGTGGACTGCTCCTCTGCGGAGACTCGGTCGCGGGCGTTCGCGATGCAGTTCTTTCTGCAGAACCTGGGGCTGGGGGTCGGCGGGCTGATCGGTGGGCACCTCGTCGACGCGACGAGTGTCTCGTCCTTCACCCTGCTGTTCGCCATCGAGGCGGCCATGTTCCTGCTGCTCGTCGTGGTGATGTCGACGGTGCGGATGCCGCGGGCGCCGCGGATCGAGGGGGCGCCGGGGGCTGGGGCGGCGAAGGGGAGCTGGAAGCAGTTGCTCCAGAACCGGGCGATGGTGCAGCTGTGTGTGCTGGGGTTTGTTCTGTTCTTCGCTTGCTATGGGCAGTTCGAGTCGGGGCTCAGTGCGTACGGGGTCGAGGCGGCCGGGGTTTCCACGTCGGCGCTGGGGACGGCGTTGGCGGCGAACACCGCGATGATCGTGGTGGCTCAGTTCGCCGTGTTGAAGCTCGTCGAGCGGCGGAGGCGGTCTCGGGTGATCGCGGCTGTGGGGCTGATCTGGGCCGTGGCTTGGGTTGCGGCGGGGTATGCGGGGCTGGGGCACGGGAGTCAGGAGATGGCTACGGCTGCCTTCATCTCGACGTATGCGCTGTTCGGGCTGGGTGAGGCGATGTTGTCTCCTACGGTTGCGCCGCTGGTGGCGGACTTGGCTCCTGAGGGGATGGCTGGGCAGTACAACTCTGCGTTTGCCCTGGTGAAGCAGCTTGCGTTGGCGGTTGGGCCGGCGGTGGGTGGGCCTATGGGGGCGTCGCTGCATGGGGCGTATGTCGTGACGTTTCTGGTGTTCTCGCTGGGGATCACGTGTCTCGCGGTGCGGCTGGGGCGTCGGCTCAGTGCCGTGCAGGATCAGCCGTGGTTGGTGAGGAGTCGGGTGGTGGCGCAGGGGGCTGCGGCGGGTGCGGGGCAGGCTCGCGCGCACGCCTGAGTTTTCTCGCCCCCGCCGCCCCTACCCTTCCCGTCCTTGAAGGGGCTCCGCCCCTTCAACCCCGCCAGGGGGCTCCGCCCCCTGGACCCCCATCGGCCCTGAACGGGCCTCGTCCTCAAACGCCGGACGGGCTGAAATGCACGGACCGGCACCGGGAAGTAACCGCCGCCCCAGTGAGGCGGAGCCCCCGCGGGCGGGCTGAGTGCTGCGGGCCGGCGTCGAAAGGCGAAGCCTCCTACGGGTGGGTGGGGGCTTGGGATGGTGCGGCCTCGCCCTCAAACGCCGGTGGGTGGGGGGTCAGGGTCTTGGGGGGTCGGTGGGGGGCTTTGGTAGGACGAACTCGCACCACACTGCTTTCCCGCCTCCCGGGGTTCTTCGTGAGCCCCAGGCGGAGGCGACTGTGGCGACGATGGCGATGCCTCGGCCTGATTCGTCGCCTGGTTCGGCGCGGCGGCGGCGGGGGAGGTGGTCGTCGCCGTCCGTGACCTCGATGATCAGGCGGCGGTCGGTGCGGCGCAGGCGTAGGCGCATGGGTGGGGTGCCGTGTTGGAGGGAGTTGGCGACGAGTTCGCTGGCCGCCAGGACGCCGAGGTCGTGGAGCTCGGTCGGGAAGCGCCAGCTCGTGAGGACGCCGGAGGCGAAGGCACGCGCGCGGGGGGCCGCTTCGATGCCGCCGAGGAGTTCCAGGGCAGCGTTGCGGAAGAGGTCGCTGTCGGGGCCCGTGCGCGCCGGGTGCTGGAGGACCAGGACCGCTACGTCGTCGTCGTGGTCTGCTGTCACCCCTGCTGTGCGGACCAGGCGGTCGCAGATGACCTGGGGGGTTCCTGTCGCGCCGGCCAGGGCTCGTTCCAGGGAGGCGATTCCCTCGTCCAGGTCCTCGTCACGGCGTTCCACCAGGCCGTCGGTGTAGAGGACCGCCGTGGAGCCGGGGCCCAGGGCGATCGAGCCGGAGGTGTGCATCCAGCCGCCCGTGCCGAGGGGTGGGCCGGTCGGTTCGTCGGCGCGTTGGACCGCGCCGCTCTCGTCGCGGACCAGGATCGGGAGGTGGCCGGCGGAGGCGTACACCAGGCGGCCCTCGTTCGGGTCGTGGACGGCGTAGACGCAGGTGGCGATCTGGTTGGCGTCGATTTCCGTCGCCAGGCCGTCCAGTAGCTGCAACACCTCGTGCGGGGGGAGATCCAGGCGGGCGTATGCCCTCACCGCCGTACGGAGTTGGCCCATTACCGCTGCTGCTCGTACGCCTCTGCCCATGACGTCGCCGATCACCAGGGCCGTGCGGCCGCCGCCGAGGGTGATCACGTCGTACCAGTCGCCGCCGACGGCGGCCTCCGTGCCGCCGGGGTGGTAGGTGGCGGCGACGCGCAGGTCGTCGGGTTCTTCGAGCTCCTGGGGGAGGAGGGAGCGTTGGAGGGTGACGGCCGTTTCGCGTTGGCGGCGTTCGCTGGCGCGGAGGCGTTCGGCGGCTTCCGCGTGGTCGGTGACGTCCGTGGCGAAGACGAGGACGCCGCCGTCGCCCTCCGTCACGGGGGTGCAGGTGAAGGTGTAGGAGCGGCCGTCGGGGGCCTTGCGGGACTTCAGGGTGCGGGGCTTGCCGCTGCGCAGGACCTGGTCGAGGAGGGGGAGCAGGCCCAGTTCGGCCAGCTCGGGGAGGGCCTCGCGGGCCGGGTCGCCCGGGGGGCGAAGACCGAAGGCTGTCACGTAGGCGTCGTTGACGTAGGCCAGGCGGTGGTCGGGGCCGTGGACCAGGGCCACCAGGGCCGGGACTCGGTCCAGGACCTCACGGACCGGCAGTTCGTCCACTGCGGGGATCAGCGTGGCCTCGTCGGTGAGTTGTTCGGCGCGGGCCGCGGGGACGGCGCCCGGGCTCTCTCCCCGGCGGTCCTGGGTGACCGCCGCCGCGGGTTCGGTCCGCGCTGCCGCGCGGCGCTGCGTTCCGGGGAGCCGGGCGCTCCAGCGCGTGAAGTTCACGAATCCTTGCCTCGTGTCGTCGTCTTCTGCCGGCTCCGGACCCGGCCTGGGGTCTGAGGGGTGGCACCAGCACCCCGGGGTTGCAGCACTGTGGGGAGAGCCTCGCGGTCGGGATCGGTTCGGGGATCAGTCTGGCAGTGCGGCCGACCTGGCCGACACCCGTCAGACGCCTGCCTCGTCGGTGGAGTTCCTGGGTCCGGTCAGGACGACCCCTTCGGGTCGCCTTCCGGGTTGTGAGAAGGCTTTCCACCGGCCGCGAGTTCGAACTCCGCTCGGGGATGTTCGAGTGAACCGAGGGAGACGACCTCCCTCTTGAAGAGCCCCGACAGGGTCCATTCGGCCAGGACGCGGGCCTTGCGGTTGAAGGTGGGCACCCTGCTGAGGTGGTAGACGCGGTGCATGAACCAGGCAGGGTAGCCCTTCAGCTTGCGTCCGTAGACGTGGGCGACACCTTGGTGGAAACCGAGGGAGGCGACCGAACCCGCGTACTTGTGGGCGTACGTCTCCAGGGGTTCGCCGCGCAGGGCGTGGGCGATGTTGTCGCCGAGCACCTTCGCCTGGCGCACGGCGTGCTGGGCGTTGGGGGCGCATTCCTTGCCGGATTCGCCGGCGGCGACGTCGGGGACGGAGGCGGCGTCTCCCGCGGCCCACGCGTGCGTGGTGCCCTCGACGGTCAGTTCTGGAGTGCACTTCAGCCGACCGCGGTCATTAAGTGGCAGGTCGGTCGCGGCGAGGATCGGGTGGGGCTTGACGCCGGCCGTCCAGACGACCGTACGGGTCGGGAAGCGGGCGCCGTCGCTGAGGACGGCGACGCGGTCCACGCAGGATTCCAGGCGGGTGTGCAGGCGTACGTCGATGTTGCGGCGGCGCAGTTCGGTGACGGTGTAGCGGCCCATGTCCTCGCCGACCTCGGGCAGGATGCGGTCCGAGGCCTCGACGAGGATCCACTTCATGTCCTCGGGCCGGACGTTGTGGTAGTAGCGCGTGGCGTAGCGGGCCATGTCCTCGAGCTCGCCGAGCGCCTCGACGCCGGCGTAGCCGCCGCCGACGAAGACGAAGGTGAGGGCCGCGTCGCGGATCGCGGGGTCGCGGGTGGAGGAGGCGATGTCCATCTGCTCGATGACGTGGTTGCGCAGACCGATGGCCTCTTCGACGGTCTTGAAGCCGATGCCGTGGTCGGCGAGGCCGGGGATGGGCAGCGTGCGCGCGATGGAGCCGGGGGCGAGGACCAGTTCGTCGTAGGAGAGCTGTTCGCTGCCCGTGCCCTCCTCCTCGGAGGCCAGGGTGGAGAGGGTCGCGGTGCGGCTCGCGTGGTCGATGGCGGTGGCCTCGCCGATGATGATCCGGCACTGGGGCAGGACGCGGCGCAGCGGTACGACCACATGGCGCGGGGAGATGGAGCCCGCGGCCGCTTCGGGGAGAAATGGCTGATACGTCATGTACGGGTCGGGGGTGACGACCGTGATCTCGGCTTCGCCCCGCTCCAGTTCCTGTTTCAGCCTCTGCTGGAGGCGCAGGGCCGTGTACATCCCGACGTAGCCGCCGCCGACAACGAGAATGCGCGCACGTTCCTTCACCATCCCATGACGCACCCGACGCTTGCGTTTGTCCACAGGCTCGACCATTTGTGTGACCGGAGATCGACGGCGCCGCGATTTGGCCGAATTGCCGGAGTGCGGGGAAGTTTCGCAGGTCAACGGGTGTGCGCCGGGGGATCGCAGGGGGTGAAATCTGGACGTAAACGCCCCGTACTCCGATCGAGGGGCGCTCCGTGCGGAACCTGCCCCTTCTGAATTGACCCTCGCTCAACTATGTTCGTGTGTCGACGGGGTGTAGGGGGATGCGCTCTTCGGGTCCGCGAGTCACACAGGGCGGGCTCGTGGTCCGGGCTTGTTCCGCGACGCTCCGGCTTTGCAATGACGGGGAGTGTCTCCGGGGGGAGACGTCATTACCGGGGGATCGCTTATGCATGTTCAGGATTCTCGTTGGTCTTCCGCGTCCGCCATCGCATCGGGCGGCGGAGCGGTGGGCGGCACGATGAGCGCGGCTGCGGGCAACGGACGCGGGGACAGCTCGCGTACGACGCCGCTGCGCGTGGACGCACAGCGCAATCTGGAGCACGTGCTGCGTGCGGCGCGCGAGGTCTTCGGCGAGCTGGGGTACGGCGCGCCGATGGAGGATGTCGCGCGACGCGCGCGGGTCGGCGTCGGGACGGTGTACCGGCGCTTCCCGAGCAAGGACGTCCTGGTGCGGCGAATAGCCGAGGAGGAGACCTCCCGGCTGACCGACCAGGCGCGCGCGGCGCTCGGCCAGGAGGACGAGCCGTGGTCGGCGCTCTCGCGCTTCCTGCGCACGTCGGTGGCCTCGGGCGCCGGGCGGCTGCTGCCGCCGCAGGTGCTGCGGGTCGGCGTCGCCGAGGACGGCACCGTGCTCGAGGAGGCCCGGGTGCCGCAGCAGCGGACGCAGCCGGGCGCAGGTGAGCTGCGGCTGGTGCCGGAGCAGCCTGCGGCGGTGACGGTGGACGTGGTGGACGACGCCGGGGCGGCGGCACTGCTCGACGTGGTGGGCCAGCTCGTGGAGCGGGCACGCGCGGCGGGCGAGCTGCGGGCCGACGTGTCGGTGTCCGACGTCCTGCTGGTGATCGCGACGGCGGCGCCCTCGCTGCCGGATGCGGCGCAGCAGGCGGCGGCTTCGGCGCGGTTGCTGGACATCCTGCTGGAGGGGTTGCGGTCGCGGCCTCAGGCGTGAGCCGAAGGGACGGACGTTGCTTCGAAGGCGACCATGACTTCGAAGACGACCGCTTCGAAGACGACCATGGCTTCGAGGATGACCGCGTCTTCGCGGACGACCGTGACTTCGAAGGGGTGACCACGAGGCGGGGTGCTGCGCCGCCCTCGCCTCGAACTCCATCGCGGAACGTGCCGTACATTTCGGCCGTCGTCCTCAACTCCCGTGCAGCCAGCGCCGTTTGAGCCGCCCGTGTACGGGTGAGGCCTAGTACGGCGGTGCGGGAAGTGCCCACGGACGAGTGGATGGTCCGTACGGGTGGCTCCTGACCGAAAGCCAATATGGCACCCTGACCCGGTGTCCGGGACTGGTAGAGCTGGCGGCGGGGGCTTTCCGCGATGAGCGTTGACGGTCGGGACGAGTCACTCGGCGACGGTGACTCGTCGACTCCGCAGGTGCCGAGTCAGGGCGGACGGGCGGACCTGCCGTCGGACCTGCCGTCGGGCATGCCCGCGCAAGGCCGCGCTCCGGGGCGCGCGGAGGGCAGCGTCCCGGCTCAGCGCGACCGGCGCGAGGACAGCACGCTGCCGCCACCGCGCGAGCTGCCGCCGTCGGACGCCGACCTGATCGGGCGGATGCGCTCCGGCGACGACACCGCCTACGAGGAGCTGTACCGGCGCCACGCGGGGGCGGTGCGCCGGTACGCGCGCACCTGCTGCCGTGACGCCCACACCGCGGACGACCTCACGGCCGAGGTCTTCGCCCGCATGCTTCAAGCGGTACGCGGTGGCTCCGGACCCGAGCACGCCGTACGGGCGTATCTGCTCACCTCGATCCGGCGGGCCGCCGCGGACTGGACGAAGTCGGCGCGGCGGGAGCAGCTGGTCGACGACTTCGCGGTGTTCGCCGCGCAGTCGTCGCGTGTGTCCGAGGTCTCCGACGACGACACCGTGGATCTCGGCGCGGACGTGCGGGCGTTGCACGAGGCCGAGCAGTCCCTGGCCATGCGGGCCTTCCGGTCGCTGCCGGAGCGCTGGCAGGCGGTGCTGTGGCACACCGAGGTCGAGGACGAGTCGCCCAGCGAGGTGGCCACGCTCTTCGGGCTCGACGCCAACGGCACACGCGTGCTCGCCAGCCGCGCCCGCGAAGGGCTCAAGCAGGCCTACCTCCAGGCCCATGTCAGCGCCAGCCTCGTCGGCGACGAGGAGTGCGCCCGCTACGCCGACCGGCTCGGCGCCTACGCCCGCGGCAGCCTGCGCACCCGTGCCGAACGCGGACTGCGCAAGCACCTGGAGGAGTGCGCCAAGTGCCGGCTGGCCGCGGGCCAGATCAAGGAAGTCGCCAGCGGTATTCCCGCCGTGGTGCCGGTCGCGGTCATCGGCTGGTTCGGCGCCGCCGGGTACGCCAAGGCGGCCGGGCTCATCGCCGGCGGTGCCGGGGCGGGTGCGGCCGGTGCGGCGGGGGCTGCCGCTGCGGCGGGCGGCAGTTCGTCGAGCAGTGCCGGTGCCGCGGGTGGGGCCGGGGCTGCGGGCGGCAGTTCGTCCGGCGGGGCCGGCACCGGGGGCGGCGCGGCCGCTTCCGAGGGGCTGGGCGCGCCGTTGAAGGCCGGTATCGCGGCCGGGGTGGTCGCCGTGGGCGTGGCGGCGGCGATCGTGCTTGCGATGGCCGGCACCGACAAACCGGCCGACAAGACGGACGCCAAGCAGCCCCCCGTTCCCTCCCCCATCGTCGAGGAGACGCCGACGCCCGAGCCGTCGAAGAAGGATCCGGCCCCGGAGCCGCCGGCCCTCGAGCCACCGGCGATCGTCCCGGCCGCGCAGCCGAAGCCCGCCCCGAGACCGACACCCACGCCTTCACGCACGCCCAGCCCGAAGCCCACGCCCTCCCCGACGCCGACTCCGCCGCCCACACCTACCCCGACGCCCACACCCACGCCGCCTCCGCCGCCTCCGCCCGCCCCGGCCGTCTACCAGTGGAGCGAGCTGTCGTACAACCTGACCGGCGACGGCACCGAGCCCGAGATGCGGCTCGGCGAGAGCAGCTGGGTGTGGCAGCGGTACGGCGTGTCGATCGCCGACAAGCAGTACGCGCACGGCGTCACCGTGCACGGCCGGTCCTCCGTCACCATCGACCTCAACCGGGAGTGCTCCGCCTACGACGCGATGGTCGGCGTCGACGACACGAACCTGGGGCTCGGCGAGTTCTCCTTCTCGGTCTACGGCGACGGCGTCCGGCTGTGGCGGTCGGGAGTGCTCAAGGGCGGGGACGCGGCGGTGCCGGTGCATGTGAACCTCGCCGGGCGCGAGACCGTACGGCTGGTGGTCGAGCCGCACGGCACCTTCGACACCCTGCTGCTGGCGGACTGGGCGGAGTCGAAGTTCAGCTGCGTGTAGGGCGGCACAGGTCGCGCACGGCCTCGGCGAGGTCGCGCAGGACGTCGTCCCGCGTCAGGGCGGTGCCTCGGGTGTGCTCGTCGGTGAACCGCTCGGCGCCCAGTGCGGTACGGGCGGTGGCCTCGGCGCGCTCGGCGTACGCACGCTCCGGCAGGGGGCGTGGATGGCCGCGGCGCCAGTGCTCCGAGGCGGCGAGCAGGCGGATCGCGCGCGGGTGGTCGCCGAGGCGGGTCAGCAGATCCGCCGCGGCGTCCACGACGGCCGCAGTGATCACGTCGGCGCACCGGTTCGCCACGGCCGCACGCAGTGTGTCGGCCAGCAGAGGCAGTCCCTGCTCCGGGCCCGACTCGGCCGTCACGACCAGGGCGTCGGTCGCGTCCAGCATCGCGATGAACTGGGGTGGTGGGGTGCCCCGGGCGCTCTCCGCGCGAGCCGCCTCGCACAGCTCACGCGCGCGTGCCGTGTCCTTGTCGTCCAGCGCGATCTGGGCCCGCATCAGCAGGACGAACGCCCGTGGGTCCGCCACGCTGTAGCGGTCGGACGCGGCGCTCGCCTCGTCCAGCGCGGTCAGCGCGGCCTCACGGTCGCCCGAGCGATAGGCGATCTCGGCGAGCCGGGCGACGAGGAACGGGGTCTCGGCGTACGCGCCCACCTCGTAGGCGAGGCGCAGCGCCTCCTCGAACTCGCCCTTGGCCTCCTCGAAGCGGCTGCGCGACATGGCCGTCTCGCCGGCCGCGCTGCACACCTGGGCCCGCATCCAGCGGTCGCCGACGCGGCGGCTGAGGATCCGCAGCTCCGCGAGGTCGTCGTCGATGCCCTCCAGGCTGCCGGGCGAGTCGACGACCATGTGCGTACGGAACATCAGCGAGACGCCGATCTCCCAGTCGCCGCCGTGGGCACGGCAGTTGGCGACGGCGAAGTCCATGGTTGCCTGGATGTCCTGCGAACTGCTCAGGAGGAAGTCGATCAGCGGCCAGGCGAGACCCGGCATCCGGGCTGCCTGTGGGCCTCCCTTCGCGAAGAAGTCCCGCACCCGGATCCAGTAGCGCTGCATCCGCTCGTCCAGCTGCGCGTCGATGGGATCGGTCTCGGACTTGAGGAAGAGGTGCAGGAACCGGAGGTTCATCCGCGGGATGTACAGCGGATGGTGGTTCTCCTCTTCCGGGGCGGCGAGGAAGGCGTCGATCGGGTCGAGGGAGGCAGCCGTGGAGGTGAGGGAGCTGGCCCTGGAGGTGAGGGAGGCGGCCGTGGAGGTGAGGGAGGTCACCGGCGATTCGTCGCCGAGGTCGTCCAAGGCCACCGCCAGTCGCAGGGTCCGGTCGATCCAGGCTGCGCCCTCGTGGCGGTAGTTGCGCAGCCACCAGAACCAGCCCATGGCGAGGGCGATGGCCGTGGCATCCCGTTCGTCGCCCGCTGTGAGCGCGTGGTCGAGGGCCGCGCGGATGTTGTCCAGCTCCGTCTCCAGGCGGGAGATCCACGGGAGTTGGTCGGCGGAACGCAGCCGGGGTTCGGCCTCCTCGACGAGCGCGCGCACCCACGCGCGGTGCCGGTGCTCGGCCGCGAGACGCAGCTCGGGAACCTCGGCGGCGCGCTCGACGGCGTACTCGTGGATGGTCTCCAGCAGGCGGTACCGCATGCCGTGGGAGCCGTCCCGCTCGCACGGGGTAGCCACGATCAGGGACTTGTCGACCAGCGCGCCCATGAGGTCCGCGACCGGGCCGGTGCACACGGACTCCGCCGCCGCGAGGTCCCAGCCGCCCGCGAAAACGGACACCTCGCGCAGCACCGTGCGCTCCCGCTCGTCGAGCAGTTCCCAGGACCAGTCGACGACGGCGCGCAGGGTCTGCTGGCGGGGCAGGACCGTACGGCTTCCGGAGGTGAGGAGGCGGAAGCGGTCGTCGAGGCGGTCGGCGATCTGCCGGGGAGTGAGCAGCCGTAGCCGGGCCGCCGCCAGCTCGATGGCGAGCGGCAGGCCGTCGAGGCGGCGGCAGATCTCCGCGACGGCCTCCTGGTCGCGCTCGTCGCGCCCGTCGCGCAGGGCGGCGTCGGCGTCGGGGCGGACGGCCGCCGCGCGCTCCGCGAAGAGGCGGTGCGCCTGGTCGGGGAGCAGGGGCTCGACCGGGCGCACCAACTCGCCGGGGACGCCGAGGGGTTCACGGCTGGTGGCGAGGATCGTGAGCCCGGGGCAGCGGGTGAGCAGGGTTTCGGTGAGGGTGGCGGCCGCGTCGATGACATGTTCGCAGTTGTCAAGGATCAGGAGTCGGCTGCGCGGGGCGCAGTACTCGATCAGCAGGGCGACCGGGTCGTCCTGCGGGGCCGTCAGCTCGTTGGTCATGAGCACGGTCTCGCGCAGACCGAGGGCGTTGACCACCGCGCCCGGCACCGCCTCCGGTCGGTCGAGCGGGGCGAGCTCGACCAGCCATGCCTGCGGGAGCCCGGCGGCGGCTTCCTCGGCGAGACGGGTCTTTCCAGAGCCGCCCGGTCCGGTGAGCGTGACCAGTCGGGCCCTGTGCAATTCGGAACGGATGGCGTCGAGTTCGAGTTCCCGGCCCACGAAAGAGGTGAGGCGGGGGCGGAGGTTGCCGGTGCGGTTGGGAGGTTGGGGGGCTTGGGGGTGGTGGGGGGCTTGGGGGTGGAGCCGCGGTGTCGGTTGCGGCTCGGATTGTGGTTGCGGTTGCGGTTGTGGTTGGGGTTGGGGTTGGGGTTCCGTCTTGGAGGGTGCTGGTGTCAGTAGCTCGGTGTGCAGAGCGCGGAGTTCGGGGCCGGGGTCGGTGCCCAGGCCGTCGGCGAGGGCTCGGCGGGCGGTTTCGTAGGCGGTGAGGGCGTCGGCGGGGCGGCCCGTGTCGCGCAGGGCGCGGATGAGGAGGGCGTGCAGCGGTTCGTCGTACGGGTGCGCTGCGGTCAGTTCCCTCAGTTCCGGTACGGCGTCCTGGGCGCGGCCGAGTCGCAGATCCGCCTCTATGCGGGCCCGGGTCGCCTCCACGCGCAGGGCCTCCGGGCGGGTCGCGGCGGCGGTGCGGTCGGGGAGGTCGGCCAGGGCGGGGCCGCGCCAAAGAGCCAGGGCGGTGGCGAGGTCTTGGGCGGCGGTGGCGGGGTCGCCGCGGTCGAGGGCGGAGGTGCCCTGGCGTACGAGGCGTTCGAAGACGTAGAGGTCGACGTCGTCCTTCGTCGCGGTGAGTCGGTAGCCGCCGGGGGCGGAGGTGATGGCGTCCTTGCCGAGGGTGCGGCGCAGGCGGCCGATCAGGGCCTGGAGGGCGGCGGGGGCGTCCTGGGGCGGGGGGCCGTCGTCGGACCAGACTTCGTCGATGAGGGTGTCGGGGGTGGTGAGGCGGCCGGGGCGCAGGGCGAGGGCCGTGAGCAGGGCGCGGAGGCGGGGGCCGCCGACGGGTATGGCGGTGCCCTGGTCGTCCTGCGCCTGGGTGATGCCCAGGATTCTGTACTGCACCGGGTCATTGTCGCGGGGGTGGCTGTGGGTGGCACGGGTTTTGTCGGTCGGGAGGGTCGGGGCCGCCGGGGGGTGGGGCAGGGGATTCTCGCCCCCGCCGCCCCTACCCGTCCCGTCCTTGAAGGGGCTCCGCCCCTTCGACCCCGCCAGGGGGCTCCGCCCCCTGGACCCCCATCGGCCCTGAACGGGCCTCGTCCTCAAACGCCGGACGGGCTGAAATGCACGGACCGGCACCAGGAAGTGACCGCCGCCCCAGTGAGGCAGAGCCCCCCGCGGGTGGGAGGGGGATCGGGATGGCCGTGCTCGTCCTCAAACGCCGGACAGGCTGAAATACCTGGACCGGCACCTGGAAGTGACCGTCGGCGCCACGAGGCAGAGCCCCCCGCGGGTGGGCGGGGAATCGGGATGGCCGTGCTCGTCCTCGAACGCCAGACAGGTTGGATGATGCCAGCCGACACCGGGAAGCGACCGTCGGCACCATGAGGCGAGAGGGATCGTCGGCCTCCTACACCCGCCGTGCCGCCCCCGCCCCCAGCGCCCCCCGCTGCGGTGTGATCCCCGCCGGGACCGCTCGCTGTCGGGCCGGGGTGCCTGTCCAGCAGGTGCCTCGGCGGGAGAGTAGGCGGCGTAGCCAGAGTTCCAGGGAGACCAGGTCGGCCAGGCCGTCCAGGGGGAGGGGTTCGCCTTCGGCTGCTGCTCGGAGGGCCTTGCGGACCACGCGGGCCTCTACCAAGCCCGCTTGGGCGAGGAGAGGGGTGCCGAAGAGGGCCATCAGGGAGTCTGCGGCCACCCTCAGGCCCGTTCGGGCCGCCACCGCCGCCGACGCGTGCGACGGGGCGCCCCAGCCGGGTGGGAGGTCGGCGACTCCGGCGCCCTCCAGGACCGTACGGAGGATCGCGGCGCGGGCGCCGGGCTGGACGCGCAGGGCTTCGGGGAGGGCTCGGCAGGCGCGGACGACCTGGTTGTCGAGGAACGGGGTGTGCAGGCGTTGGGAACGGATCTCGGCGGCTTGTTCCAGGACGCGGATGTCCGCGGCGTGGCGGGCCAGGGCCGCACGCGCGCGGTAGTCGCCCGGGCGCTGGCCGGGGCCTACGCCGTTGCGGCTCGTCGCCGCTTGTAGGCGAACCGATACTTCAGCCAGCGCCTCGCCGGTCAGCCAACGGGCCGCCGGGCCCGGTCTGGCCCAGGTGAGCGCGGCGAGCGACGCCCCTACGGCACCTCCGGGTTCGTCGAAGCGGCGGTGGAGGAGGCGGTCCGCCAGGGATTCCAGGCCCGTTCGGTAGGGGGTGCGGGACAGTTTGCGTGCCGCGCCGTACACACGCGCGGGGACCAGCACGGAGCCGTCCGCCTTGGCCAGTGCCGCGACCGGGCGGACCAGGTGGCGGCGTTTGCGGTCCATCAGGAGGTCCGCCAGGCGGGCCGGGTGGGCGTCGAGGACCTGGCGGGCGCCGTAACCCGTGAAGTGGTCCGCGCTGCCGGACGCCAAGCGCGCGCGGTGCCTCGCAGCCGTCACCAGGCTCGGGCCCGGCTCGTCCGTCAACGGGCCGTCCAGATCGGCGTACGGCAGTGTCTCCTCGGCGCCGGTGACCACGACGTGGTGCAGGCGGGGGTTGGCCGCCAGGGTGCCCGCTCGTTCCAGCTCCGCCTCGCGGCCGCCGACCGCCAAGTCGTTGAACGTCACCGCCAGCAGCCGCTCCCCCGCGCCCGTACCGTGGCCCAGCACCGTGCCCGGCATTCCCGGCAGGCCGGCGGCCAGCAGGGCCAGCGTGCCCGACGCGGGGCCCCCGGACAGGTCCGCCCCGATGCCCGGAACCGGCATCCCCCGCGCGGCACGCCGTTCGGCGGGGCCCATCCCGGGCACCGGGCCGGGGTCTATGTCGGCGCCCGGGACATGGCGAGGTGCGGACAGACGCGCGCGTACCGCCTCCACCAGGGCGTCGCGTACGGCGTCCACCGCGCTGTCCGGGTCGGCCGTGGGCGCCGCCACCGCCAGCGAGGCGACCGGCTCGTACCCGGCGATCTCGCGTGCCCCGGCGCGCAGGATCAGCGCATGCCCCGGTGGAATGCGGCGTACGCCGTCGTACGGGGTGGAGTCGTGCAGGGCCGCCGGTACGTCGGGGGCGGCGAGCAGGGCGGCGAGATGGCCGAAGTCGAGGTTGGCCTCGATGAGGTCGGCGAGCGGGAGCGCGGCCGTCGCATAGGCCGTACCGCCCGCCCAGGGGGTGTAGAACACCGGCCGTGCGCCTGCCAGATCGCCGCACACCGTGACCCTGCGGCCGACCTGGACGACGGCCGTGTAGCTGCCGGACCACGCCGTCAGATGCCGAAGTGCCCCTCCGCGCGCGGCGAACAGGCCGACCCGCAATTGCTCGTCGCTCGCTCCGCACGTGCCGAGGACCGCGATGCGGGTCTGCTCGTCGGCCTTCACCACGCGGACCTCGTCCGGGCGCCAGTCGCCGACCGCCCACAGCGGATCCGGGTCACCCCACAGGAGTTGGGACCCCACCGGGTGCACGGTCTCGCCGTCGCTTCCGGTTGCCCCCGCGGAGCCGATCGCGGCGGCCACCGCGGCGGTGCTGCTCCATCCCACCAACCACCGCATCGACGCCTCCACAGGCTGTGGACAACCAGTGCACCGTACGAACCGGGCACCATGCTGCCATGAAGGGCGCGCGGTGGAGGGGCGGTGGAGCCGCTCGAGATCCCGGAACAGCGCCTCTGAGGGCGCCCCGGGTCGACACGGACGCGACCCAGGCGTGGTCGCCTCGCCGCCCGAACTCCCCGACAGGACAAGGGGATCGAGACGAGCGGGAGAAGGGGATCGCACCACAGCTGCGACGCGAATGCGCCCCCGATACGCTCCCCAAAAACGCCCTCTGCGCCCTCAAGTTCCGTGGTGAGAGCGGTAATTACCCGAAGGGGGCAGGGTCGATTTTCGGCCAAATCGGCGTCGTAGGGACAGGCTCGCGCACACTCCGTGCAAGTCCTGCGCACTACTCGCCGTGCTCGGCCTGCGCGCAGTCCGGGGAACGGAGTACGCCCCCCGGACCGTTCCGCCGCCCGCGGGGATGTAGGCGGCGGAATCCCCCAGCCCACTGGATCCAGTACAGCGGGCCGACCCACGCAGGAGCCATGGAACCGCTCCCCCGATGGCTGGAGAAGAGCGCACGGACGGGCGCACAGCCACACAGCGGGAGCACGTCACAACTGTGCGTAGGGGGTGCGCACTTGAGTGCGGACCACAATCCCGCCATCCGGAAGAATGCCCCTTAACGCTTGGGATGCGGCGAACTACGCTGGGTTTACGAATGCCGCGTGGTTATGCCAGCGCGGCAGCCGTCTGTGTCGAGGGGTGGCGCATGTCCAGGGAGCAACGCGGGCCGAACGAAAAACTCGGCACCGTTCTCGCCCTCGCGGGAATCAGCAACGCAGGACTCGCCCGACGCGTCAACGATCTTGGCGCTCAGCGGGGCCTGACTCTTCGCTACGACAAGACGTCGGTGGCGCGCTGGGTGTCGAAAGGCATGGTGCCGCAGGGTGCCGCGCCGCACCTCATCGCCGCCGCGATCGGCCAGAAGCTGGGCCGCCCGGTGCCGCTCCACGAGATCGGCCTGGCGGACGCGGACCCCGCACCCGAAGTGGGCCTCGCCTTCCCCCGGGACGTCGGACAGGCGGTGAAGTCGGCGACGGAGCTGTACCGTCTCGACCTCGCCGGTCGGCGCGCCGGCTCCGGCGGCATCTGGCAGTCGCTGGCCGGTTCGTTCGCAGTCAGCGCATACGCAACGCCTGCCTCACGGTGGCTGATAACCCCGGCCGACAGTTCGGTCGCGCGCGAGGTGAACTCCGCCGAGGGGTCCGGCGCACCGCTCAAAGTCGGCCACAGCGATGTACAGAAGCTGCGGGAGGCCGCCGAGGACGCCAGGCGCTGGGACTCCAAGTACGGAGGCGGCGACTGGCGTTCGTCCATGGTGCCGGAGTGCTTGCGGGTGGAAGCGGCGCCGCTGCTGCTCGGCGCGTACTCCGACGAGGTGGGGCGGGCGCTGTTCGGAGCCTCCGCCGAGCTCACGCGTCTCGCCGGGTGGATGGCCTTCGACACCGGGCAGCAGGAGGCCGCACAGCGGTACTACATCCAGGCGCTGCGACTCGCGCGCGCGGCCGCCGACGTCCCCCTCGGGGGGTACGTGCTGGCGTCGATGTCGCTCCAGGCGACCTACCGGGGCTTCGGCGACGAGGGCGTCGACCTCGCCCAGGCCGCCCTGGAACGCAACCGGGGGCTCGCCACGGCCCGCACCATGAGCTTCTTCCGGCTCGTCGAGGCACGCGCGCACGCACGCGCGGGTGACGCCCAGGCGGCCGGCGCGGCGCTGAAGGCGGCGGAGGGGTGGCTGGAGCGGTCCCGGGAGGGGGACAACGATCCGTCCTGGCTCGGGTTCTACTCCTACGACCGGTTCGCCGCGGACGCCGCGGAGTGCTACCGGGATCTGAAGGCGCCGCGGCAGGTGCGGCGGTTCACGGAGCAGGCGCTGTCGAAGCCGACGGAGGAGTTCGTACGGTCGCACGGGCTGCGGCTCGTCGTCTCGGCGGTGGCCGAGCTCGAGTCGGGCAATCTCGATGCGGCGTGTGAGCAGGGGGTGCGGGCGGTGGAGGTCGCGGGGCGCATATCGTCGGCTCGCACGACCGAGTATGTGAAGGATCTTCTTCATCGGCTGGAGCCGTATGGGGATGAGCCTCGGGTGGTGGAGTTGCGGGAGAGGGCTCGGCCGCTTCTCATGGCTCCGGCCTAGGAGTGGTTTCCTGAGCATCTGCCTGGTTTCTGTCGTCGCGAGGCTGCGGGTCGTCGTGGGTTGCTCGCGCAGTTCCCCGCGCCCCTGTCGGGGCGCGGCAGTCCCCGGGGTTTGATTGCACTGTCAGTGGCGCAGTGCACTATCGAAGCCGGAGGTGGTGCGGGTGGCGCGGCAGGGTCCGTCGGGTGGTTACGACTGTGATGTGCTCGTGATCGGTGGTGGGATCGTCGGGCTGGCCACGGCGTATGCGATCACGCGTGCCGCGCCGGGGACGCGGGTGACCGTGCTGGAGAAGGAGCCCGGGCCCGCCCGGCATCAGACGGGGCGCAACAGCGGGGTCATCCACAGCGGGATCTACTACCGGCCGGGCTCGCTGAAGGCGCAGTACGCGGTGCGGGGCGCCGCCGAGATGGTCAAGTTCTGCGCGGAGTACGGCATCGCGCATGCCGTCACCGGCAAGCTGATCGTCGCGACCGAGCGGGAGGAGCTGCCGCGGCTGCACGCCCTGGTGCAGCGCGGGCGGGAGAACGGCATTCCGGTACGGGAGCTGGGCGCCTCGCAGATCGCGGAGTACGAGCCCGAGGTGCGGGGGCTCGCCGCGATACACGTCGGGACGACGGGCGTGTGCGACTTCGTCGGGGTCGCCCGGCAGCTCGCCGAGGGGTCCGGGGCGGAGATCCGGTACGGCGCCGAGGTCGAGCGCGTCGACCGGCGGGCCGAGCTGGGGGTCGCCGTACGGACCACGCGCGGGGACGTGGTGCGGGGGCGGGTGCTGGTGAACTGCGCCGGGCTGTACTGCGACGAGGTGGCCCGGCTGACCGGGGACGAGCCGGAGGTGCGGATCGTGCCGTTCCGGGGGGAGTACTACTCGCTGGCTCGGCCCGAGCTGGTGCGGGGGCTGGTGTATCCGGTGCCGGATCCGGCGTTCCCCTTCCTCGGAGTGCATCTCACGCGCGGGATCGACGGGGATGTGCACATCGGGCCCAACGCGGTACCGGCACTGGCCCGGGAGGGGTACCGGTGGGGCGTCGTACGGCCGCGGGAGGTCGCGGCGACGGTGGCGTGGCCCGGGGTGTGGCGGATGGCGCGGCGGCACTGGCGGTACGGGGCCGGGGAGCTGCGGCGGTCGGTGTCCAAGGCGGCGTTCGGCGTGGCGGTGCGCCGGCTGTTGCCGGCGGTGACGGCGGACGATCTGGTGCCCGCGGCCGCCGGGGTGCGGGCGCAGGCGGTGCTGCGGGACGGGACGCTGGTGGACGACTTCCTGATCCGGGAGGGGCCGCGGGCCGTACATGTGCTGAACGCCCCGAGCCCTGCGGCTACGGCTTCGCTGCCGATCGGGCGGGAGGTGGCCCGTAGGGCGCTGGCGG
This sequence comes from Streptomyces cyaneus, assembly GCF_004028635.1. Taxonomy (GTDB): domain Bacteria; phylum Actinomycetota; class Actinomycetes; order Streptomycetales; family Streptomycetaceae; genus Streptomyces; species Streptomyces cyaneus. Next base: position 19,157 of record NZ_RQJW01000012.1, read on the forward strand.
TGCTGGGGGAGGCTTGAGCGGACGGTTGACGGTGGCCAGGGAGGCTTGAGCAGCCGGTCGAGGGGCTTGGGGCGGCTTGAGCGGTCGCTCGACGAGGCTGGGAGGGCTTGAGCGGCCGGGTTGGCGGGGCTCCGCACGGCTTCAACGGCCGGGGTGGCGGGGCCCGGGACGGCTTGAACGGCCGGGGTGGCCGGGCCCGGGACGGCTTGAACGGCCGGGGTGGCCGGGCCCGGGACGGCTTGAACGGCCGGGTTGGCCGGGCCCGGGACGGCTTGAACGGCCGGGTTGGCCGGGCCCGGGACGGCTTGAACGGCCGGGTTGGCGGGGTTCGGTCGACTTGAGTAATCGGTCGGCAGTGGTCGGGCAGTCATGAGCGGCCGGTCGGTCGACGGTGGTCGGGAAGCCGCTTGAGCGGTCGACTGGGGCGAGGAGGTCGGCCGTGGAGAGCACGTAAAATCGACCTCACTGTGTCTGACTCCCTCAACGCCCCCGAAGTCCCCCAGCCCGGCATCTCCGGCATCTCCGGCGAGGACCACCCCGGCCACATCCCCGGTGTCTCGGTTCGGCACACCCGGGCCAAGGGTGAGCCCCGGTTCCCGGACGGGCCCAGGGCGGACCCCGCCGGGTCGCACTTCGAGCGGCGGATCCGGAGTTTCCAGCCGCGGCGGAGCCGGGTGACCGCGGGGCAGGCGGACGCGTTGCAGCGGCTGTGGCCCAAGTGGGGGCTCGACATCGACGGGCAGCGCGTCGTGGACTTCGCCGAGCTCTTCGGGAACGGCAATCCCGTCGTGCTGGAGATCGGCTTCGGGATGGGAGAGGCCACCGCCCAGATGGCCGCCGCCGACCCCGGCACCAACATCCTCGCCGTCGACGTCCACACCCCCGGGCAGGGAAATCTGCTCAATCTCGCCGCCCAGAACGGACTGTCCAACATCCGGGTCGGCAACGGGGACGCCATCATCCTGCTGCGCGAGATGCTCACACCCGACTCGCTCGACGGGCTGCGCGTCTACTTCCCCGACCCCTGGCCCAAGAAGCGGCACCACAAGCGGCGGCTCATCCAGCCCGAGTTCCTCAGCCTCGCCGCGACCCGGCTGAAGCCCGGCGCCCTCGTGCACTGTGCCACCGACTGGGAGCCGTACGCCGAACAGATGCTCGAAGTGCTGAGCGCGCACCCCGACTTCGAGAACACCCGAGCCGACGGCGGTTTCGCGCCACGTCCCGAGTTCCGGCCGCTGACTCGTTTCGAGGGGCAGGGACTGGACAAGGGTCATGTGGTGAACGACCTGCTCTTCCGCCGCGTACAGCCGTAGGAGCAGCGGGAAGACCGTCCGGCAGACGGCCGGATGGGAAGCGACATCCGGCGGACGGCCGGACGAACAGCACCGACAAGAGCATCTACAGCAGCACCGACACCAACCCCCCACCGGCGCCAGAGCCCCTCGCGCTGCTGCGGGCGGCGCCTCTGCCTCGTTAGGGTCAATGCCGTGGCCACCTGTCCCCCGTACCCGACGCCCCCCACCGGTCCCACCGGCGGCGCACTGCGGCACGCGCACTGGTGGCAGAAGCGGTGGGTGCGTTACGGCGCGCTCAGCACTCTGCTCGCGCTCTCCGGGCTGGTCATCCTCGCCCTGGTACGTGAGCAGACCGGCACCGAAGGGTTCCTGGTCGGGCTCGGGCTCGCGATCCTGCCGGTGCCGCTGCTCGTCGCCTCCTTCCGGTGGCTGGACCGGGTCGAACCGGGCCCCTGGCGCAATCTGCTGTTCTCCTTCGCCTGGGGCGCGTGCGCGGCGGCGCTGATAGCGATCGTCGCGAACAGCTTCGCGACCAGATGGATAGCGACCGCGACCGCCGACCCGTCGCACGCGGACACCCTGGGCGCGACGGTGATAGCGCCCATCGTGGAGGAGACGGCGAAGGCCGCCGCCGTCCTGCTCGTCTTCCTCTTCCGCCGGCGGGACTTCACGGGGATGGTCGACGGCGTGGTGATAGCGGGGGTCACCGCCACCGGCTTCGCCTTCACCGAGAACATCCTCTACCTCGGCACCGCTTTCGGTACCGACCAGCTCTCCGGCGACAGCGGCATCGCCTCCGTCACGGCGGCGACCTTCTTCGTCCGCGTGATCATGTCGCCCTTCGCGCACCCGCTCTTCACGGTCCTCACCGGCATCGGCTTCGGCATCGCCGCGCTGTCGGGCGAGCGGCAGCATGTGCGCCGCGTTCTCCTCCCGCTCTCCGGGCTGCTGCTCGCCATGGGCATGCACGCCCTGTGGAACGGCTCGTCGGCCTTCGGCGAGTTCGGGTTCTTCGCCGTGTACGCGGCCATCATGGTGCCCGCGTTCGGGCTGCTGACCTGGTTGGTGATCTGGACCCGGCAGCGCGAGCTGAGGACGGTGCGCGAGGAGCTGCCCGCCTATGTCGTCGCCGGGTGGCTGACTCCGGGCGAGCCCTTCGTGCTCGGCTCGATGCGGGCGCGGCGGATGGGGCGGCAGTACGCGCGGCGTCGCGGGGGGCGCGCTGCGGGGCGGGCTGTGGCGCAGTACGAGGCGTACGCCACGTCGTTGGCCTTCCTGCGGCACCGGGGGCGCCGGGGGCGGGCCGGGGCCGACTTCGTCGTACGGGAACGGGAGTTGCTGCATGAGCTGTGGCGGCGGCGGGAGCTTGCGCGGCCGGCGCTTGAGCATGCGGGGGCTGCGCAGGCTTGGGCGGTGTACGGGTATGGGGCGCCGGTGCCGGTTTACTGGCAGCCGTATGGGCAGGTGAACGGGCACATGTACGGGGTGCCGCGGTATGGGGCGGCGGCGCCGTATCCCGCGTACAACCCGTATCGGACGTGATCGTCTTGGTTGCGGAGTGGTTTTCTCGCCCCCGCCGCCCCTACCCGTCCCATCCTTGAAGGGGCTCCGCCCCTTCGACCCCGCCAGGGGGCTCCGCCCCCTGGACCCCCATCGGCCTGAACGGCCTCGTCCTCAAACGCCGGACGGGCTGAAATGCACGGACCGGCACCTGGAAGTGACCGCCGCCGCAGTGAGGCAGAGCCCCCCGCGGGTGGGCGGGGGATCGGGATGGCAGAACTCGTCCTCAAACGCCGGACAGGCTGAAATACCTGGACCGGCACCTGGAAGTGACCGTCGGCGCCACGAGGCAGAGCCCCCCGCGGGTGGGCGGGGGATCGGAATGGCCGTGCTCGTCCTCGAACGCCGGACGGGCTGGATGGTGCCGGCCGGCGCCGCGAGGCAAAGCCCCCCGCGGGTGGGCGGGGGAGAACTCAGGCCGATGCCTCCGTCAGCCTCGTCAGCTCCTGCTCCGTCAGGGTCAGCTCCGCCACGCCCAGCAGTGCCGGCAACTGCTCGAGTGTGCGGGCCGAGGCGATCGGGGCCGCTACCGTCGGCTGGGCTGCGAGCCAGGCCAGGGCCACCGTGGCCGGCGGGGTCCCGTGGGCCTGGGCGACCTCGTCGAGCGTGGTCAGGACCCGGCGTCCGCGCTCCGTCTCCAGGTACCGGCCGGCGCCCTGGGCGCGCGGGCTGTCCACCGTCGTACTGGCGCGGTACTTGCCCGTGAGGAAGCCGGAGGCGAGGGCGTAGTACGGGACCGCTGCCAGGCCTTCCCGCTCGGCGAGGTTCTGGAGGTCGCCCTCGTAGGTGTCGCGGGAGACCAGGTTGTAGTGGGGCTGGAGGGCGACGTACCGGGCGAGGCCCTCGCGGTCGGAGAAGGCGAGGGAGGCCGCAAGGCGCTCCGGCGAGATGTTGGACGCGGCGATGTGCCGGACCTTGCCCGCCTTCACCAGCTCGTCCAGTGCGCCGATGATCTCCTCGACCGGCACTTCGGGCTTGTCGAAGTGGGTGTAGTAGAGGTCGATGTGGTCGGTGCCGAGGCGGCGCAGCGAGGCATCGGCGGCCGCCTTGATGTTGGCCGCGGTCAGGCCCTGGAAGTCGGGGTGCTGGCTGACCTTCGTGGCGATCACGACGTCGTCCCGGTTGCCGCGCGCCTTGACCCACTTGCCGATGATGGTCTCGGACTCGCCGCCCACGTTGCCCTCGACCCACGCCGAGTACGAGTCGGCCGTGTCGATGAAGTTGCCGCCCGCGGCCGTGTAGGCGTCCAGGACGGCGAAGGACTGGGTCTCGTCCGCCGTCCAGCCGAAGACGTTGCCGCCGAGGGAGAGCGGGAAGACCTCGAGGTCGGAGGAGCCGAGCTTGCGAAGGGAAGCAGTCATGCTCGACATCAACGCCCTTGACGGAGGCCGCTCTTCCGGGGCAGCCGCAAAGTTCCCGTAAACAAGCGGACCCCGGCGCTCCGGAAACCGGCAGCCCTGACGTCGGGGGGGGTGCCGTCAGGGCCGCCGGGGATCAGGAATCGCCGGGGATGGGAAGCCTCAGGGATCAGGATCCGCTGGGATCAGAGACCTCGAAGGGTCAGGGCGTGAGTCCCTTGCCGCGCAGCCACGCCATCGGGTCGATGCCGTTCGCGCTGCCGTCGGGGTGCACTTCGAGGTGCAGGTGGGCGCCGGTCACGTTGCCCGTGGCGCCCACGCGGCCGATGACGTCGCCCGTGTTGACCTTCTGGCCCACGCTGACGCTGATCGAGGACTGGTGCGCGAACCAGAGCTCGGTGCCGTCGTCGAGGGTGATCTCCGTCTTGTAGCCGTACGAGCCGTCCCAGCCGGCGAAGGTGACCGTGCCGGAGTGGATCGCCTTGATCAGCGTGCCGGTGGGGGCGGCGAAGTCGAGGCCCGTGTGGTAGCCGGAGGACCAGTAGGCGCCGGCCTGCCCGAAGGTCGAGGTGATGGTGTACGAGGAGGTCGGCAGCGTGTACTGCTTGGCCAGCTCGGCGAGGCGCTCGGCCTCGGCCTTCTTGCGGGCCTCCTCCTCGGCGGCGGCCTTCGCGGCGGCGGCCTTGGCCTCGGCTTCCTTCTCCGCCTTGGCGACCGCTTCGGCGGCCTCCTTCTCGGCGGCGGCGACGGCGGCAGCGGCGGCCTTGCTGTCGATCTGGTCCTGCTGGAGCTCGGCCTGCGCGATGATCCGGCTGCGCAGCGCCTCGCCGGCGTCGGTGGTGCCCTGCGTGGTCTCCTCGGTGGCCGTGCCCATGGTGCTGAGCGCGGTGGCCGTGTCCTCGGCGGGCTCGGCCGAGTCGTCGGAGATCAGGGGCAGGTCCGGCATGGTGATGGCGACCGGCGGCTTGCCGCTGTTCGCGCTGGCCATGCCGCCCGCGCCGACGGCGGCTATGACACCGACGCCGAGAACCGTGGAGCTGCGGGCGAGTCCCCCACCGCGCTGCTTGGAGACACGATGCCTGCCGCGTACGGGACGAATGGACTCCGCGGTGGGGTTCCACTCCTCGAACGGGCCCTCGTCGGTGCGGTAGCTGTCGTAGCCGAAGGAGTCGGTACTGCGTTGACTCGGCACGAACGGGGCTTGCTGGGCAGGCCGGTTGGACGCCACGTGGGCGTGCTCCTTTCCTTCCTTCTCGCCTACCGGGTTAGCTGACGGGTTCGGAGCAGGAAGGTCTCCTACGCGCGTATACCGGCCGTGAGTTCACGGCGGCATCCGTGCGATTCACCCCAAGGTGGTGGTTCCCCGGTTCCCTTGCGGGATTCGGCGCGTGCGCACGGAGCCGACTCTTGTGACGGCTGGGACGACCGCGCTGCGTTATCGAACGTTAATAGACGCGGGGTGTGGATTCCAAGCTGTTCCACTTGATCATTAACGATTCTCGGCTGGACTTACTGGTCATGAGCGGCCCAAATCGGGCGAGTTGGCCAGGGCTCAGCAACCTCACAGGTATTGACGGTATGTCAGTTGTTATGCGGAGGGCGGTCGCCCGATCACCCCTCGTGACAACGATCAAGGCCGTCGTACGGCGATGAGTGCCAGGTCGTCCGCCATGCCACCCCCGGAGTGCCTGCGCACCTCCGCCGCGAGCTCGCCGAGCAGCGCGGCCGGCTCGCGACGGGCGTTGTCCCGTCCCGCGAGCCGGGCCTCGGGGTCGTAGAACCGGTCGTCCTCGTCCCGCGCCTCGGACAAGCCGTCGGTGTACAGCAGCAGCGTGGCCCCGCCCGGGAAGCCGGCCTCCTGGGCCCGGTCGGGCCAGGTGCCGAGCTCGCCCATGCCGAGCGGCAGGGCCGGCTCGGGGGCGAGCAGTGAGCGCACGGTGCCGTCGGCGTACAGCAGCAGGGGCGGCGGATGCCCGCGGTTGACGAGGCGCACGATCCCGTTGCCGTGCGGCAGCTCGGCGAGCACGACGGTGGTGAACCCCTCGGAGGACTCGACCCCCTCGCGCCGGGTGCGCTCGCGCGCCAGCGCCCGCTCCAGCCGCTGTGCGACCGCCTCCAGCGTGGACTCCTGCTCGGCCGCCTCCCGGAACGCCCCGATGACGACTGCGACCGCCCCGACCGCCCCCATGCCCTTGCCGCGCACGTCCCCCACGACGAGCCGTACGCCGTTCGGAGTGTCCTGCACGGCGTACAGGTCGCCGCCGATGGAGGCGCCCTCCTGCGCCGCCTCGTACCGTGCCGCGATCTGGAACCCGCCGATCCGCTCGGCCGGCTCGGGCAGTACGGCGCGCTGGGCGGCCTCGGCGATCTCGCGGGCGGAGGCGAGCCGCTCGTCGCTGCGGCGGACGAGGACGTTGATGAGGACGGCGAGGACGGAGACGGTGACCACGGTGGCCAGCTCGGTGATCACCTCCGCCCGGGGGGTGCCGCCGAGGATGATGCGGAGCACGAGCAGTACGACGAAGGCGGCGAGGCCCGTGAGCACCGTGCCGCGCAGCGAGTACAGCGGGGCGGCGACCAGGGGTGCGGCGGTGAAGAAGGGAGCGCCGGTGAATTCGGTGGGCGTGACGTAGTCGTACGCGCCTCCGGCCGCGATCAGCAGGGCGGGGAGCAGCCGGACGAACCGGCGTGCGTACGAGATCCGCCGTTCCTCCACCTCACCAGGGTTGCCGAAGCGGAGGCGGGGAGCGAGTGGTGTGGGCCGACCGGACGAGGGCTGGGAAAACACTCAGGGCCGGAACTGAATCAGTTCCGGCCCTGAGCCTTCAGTAGCGGGGACAGGATTTGAACCTGCGACCTCTGGGTTATGAGCCCAGCGAGCTACCGAGCTGCTCCACCCCGCGGCGATGACTCAATAGTACGCCATCCGCAGGACACAAAGCACACGCCTTTCCCGGCGTCACGGCAGAAGGTGACTATTCGGGGCCTTTGCCCGTTCCTCGTACTCCGGCAGGACCAGGACATCCACCCCCTCCCCCGCCAGCAGCCCACTCCCGTCGGCCGCCACCACGAACGTGTCCGGCTCCCGCCAGGCCGTCACCACCCGACGCACCCCCGCCGCCAGGATCAGCCGCGCACAGGGCGCCGGCCGAGAGGCCCGCCGGGTACACGGCTCCAGGCTGCTGTACACCGTGGCCGACGCCAGCCTCGGATCGTCGGCCGCGACCTTCGCGAGTGCCGCCTCCTCCGCGTGCGCCACGGGATCGTCGCCCTCCCTGGAGTACCCGCGCGCCAGCTCGGTCCCGTCGGCCGCCACCACCACCGCTCCGACGCTGAAGGCCGTCTCCGACGGCGGGCACTGCGCCGCCAGGTCACACGCCAGGGCCAGCCAGTGCCGATCCGCGGCGGCGGGAAGGACACCGGCGCCGGGTGCCGTCGGCTCGTAGCGCATCAGGACGACGTCCTCGATCCGCCGTGTCTCCAGCAGCCGCAGCCGGCCGCTCTGATACCCACCCGGCCCGAACAGCCGCGGTGCGTCCGGGTCCCCCACGAACAGCGGCGCCAGCACCAGCTGCACCTCGTCCGCGAGCCCCTGCTGAAGTAGCTGGGTGTGGATCGTGCCGCCGCCCTCGACCATCAGCCGCTCGACGCCGCGCACCTCGCGCAGGTGCTCCAGCAGCCCCCGCCAGTCCAGCTCGGCGCCCAGTGCGACCACGTCCGCCGCGACCGGCGTCCGTCGCAGCCGCTCCGCGCCCTTCTCGGTCGTGTAGACGACCTTCTCGCCGCCCGTGTGCCAGAAGTTCGCCGTGGGATCCAGCTCGCCGGACGCGCTGACCGTGACCTTCAGTGGATACTCCGGCTTCCCGGCCGCCACCCGCGCGGCCCGCCGCTCGGCCGAGTTCACCAGCAGCCGCGGATTGTCCGCCCGGATGGTGCCGGCGCCGATGAGGATCGCGTCCACTGACGCCCGTACCTCGTCGACCCGGTCGAAGTCGGCCGGGCTGGACAGCAGCAGGCGCTCGGGGGTGGTGTCGTCGAGGTAGCCGTCCAGCGAGACCGCGGCGGACAGCAGGACGTAGGGGTACGACGGGGACATGGGCGCGCTCCCTTTCGGAGCCGGAGTGAGACTGTGACAAGGCGGGGCTTGGTTCAAGTTTGAAACAAAACTACACTGGCCGTATGACGACTCGCTGGCTCACCCCCGAGGAGCAACGCGCCTGGCGCGCGTACATCGGCGCCGTCCTCCTCGTCGAGGACGCGCTGGACCGGCAGCTCCAGCAGGAGGCCGGCATGCCTCACATGTACTACTCCATCCTCTCCACCCTGTCCGAGTCCCCGGAACGCCGCCTGAGGATGACCGATCTCGCGGAACGGCTGAAGATCACCCGCAGCCGGCTGACGTACGCCGTGACCCGCCTGGAGAAGGACGGCCTGGTGCGGCGCGAGGACTGCCGCTGGGACAAGCGGGGCAGCGTGGCAGCCCTCACCGACGAGGGGATGCGGGTCCTGGAGCGCGCGGCCCCGGGCCATGTCGAAACCGTACGGTCACTGCTCTTCGACCGGCTGAGCCCGGAGCAGGTCGGGCAGCTGGAGGAGATCTTCACCGCGGTCGGCGAGGGGTTCCAAGGGGACAGCGCACACGCCACCGCGGATGAGGTGCCGTGGCGGCGGCGCTCCTCCAAGTCCTGTTCGTGACCTGCGTGACAAACTTGTTGCTTCAAATTTAAAGCATGGGGTAGGGTCCTGGACCGAGGAGCTGCTTCAAATCTGAAGCAGCTGACCCACGTACGGAACCCGGAGAACCCGCATGCCCGACTTCACCGCCGCCGCCACCCAGCGCGCCCGTGTCCGGGTCCCGCTGCGCTTCCACGACGGTTACTCCGTAGACGCCGAGCTGGTCACCTTCCACGGCCTGACCGACGGCCAGGAGCACGTGGCCGTCGTCCTCGGCGACCCGGCCCCCGGCAGCACCCCGCTGGTCCGGCTGCACTCCGAGTGCCTGACCGGCGACGTCTTCGGCTCGGCCCGCTGCGACTGCGGCCCCCAGCTGCGCGAGGCCGTCGAGCGCATCGCCGAGCGCGGTGGCGTGCTGCTGTACCTGCGTCAGGAGGGCCGCGGCATCGGGCTCTACAACAAGCTGGACGCGTACGCCCTCCAGGACCAGGGCCTCGACACCTACGCCGCCAACGCCGCCCTGGGCCTGCCCGAGGACGCCCGCGACTACACGGCGGCCGCCCAGATGCTCACCGCCCTCGGCATCGGCGAACTGGACCTGCTCTCCAACAACCCCGACAAGGCCGACCAGTTGCGCGCCCTCGGCATCGAGGTCCAGGGCCGCGTCCCCACCGGCGTCTTCGCCACCCCGGACAACGTCCGCTACCTGCGCGCGAAGGTCCTGCAGACCCAGCACACGCTGCCGCTGGGGGACCTGGCAGGGCTCAGCGTGGGCTGAGTGAGGGCAACGGGAAAGGGGCGGGTGTCCGGATCGGACACCCGCCCCTCAGCCATGCGTCATACGACCACGACTAACTACGACTACGAGTACGACTACGGCGTGACCTTCTCGATCGTCACCCCGCCGACACCCGCGGTCGTCCCGCGCGTGTCCACCAGCCGTACCTCGCCGAAGAGCTGCCGGCCCTCGGGCACGGCCCGCGCGACCGTGACGCTCGCCGTCACCTTCGCCGAGTCGCCCGTGCCCAGCTTCACCGGCGTCGACTCGTCGACGGTGACCGAGCCGAGCGCGGAGGAGAAGAACGCGTCCCGGTAGTCGAACTCGGTCTTGCCGGACGGCACCTCGAAGCCGACGACCTCGACGGTGTACTTGCCGGCGGCCGGGTCGGCGATGGAGACGGCCTCCTCGGAGTCGCCGTCCGCGGACTGGCCGACGAGGTTGCCCTCGGCGTCGTACACGTTCAGGTCGAGGTCGGAGGCCAGGTCGGAGACCTTGCCGATGGCGACGTCCAGCGACGTGGTGCCCTCGGGCACCTCGATGGTGCTGGTCTGCGTCTCACCGTCGGCGATGGTCGGCCGCGCGGTCTTCGACGAGCCGAGCGCGCCGCCCTTGAGCTTGCCCTCCACGGCCGCCAGCTTGTTGGTCACCGTCCAGGAGGCGGCGACCGGAGTACCGACCTTGGCCTCCGGCACGGTCACGGACGCCGGGTCGAAGGACGCGCCGTACACGGTGGCGTTCAGCTTGTACGGGTTGTCCAGCAGTGCCGACGTGCGGCGCGCGTCGACCTCGATCTCCCAGACGCCGGGCAGCGGGTCCTCGTAGGAGGCGATGTCCGTCGTGGTGGGGTCGTTGTCGGCGACCGGGGTGCCGTACGGGCTGATGGCGCTGAACAGCGTCCGGCTGCCCTCCTTCAGCCCGCCCAGCGTGACCTGGAGCGACTTGGTGCCCTCCGGGACGGTCACGAAGTACGACTTGAAGTTGTTGCGCTGCACCGAGCCCGAGGCGGTGAAGGTGTGCTGGACCGGCGTGGAGACCACGACGGTGTTCAGGATCTGCTTGTCGACGCCCACCGTCCTCGGGTCGTCGGCCTGAAGGATCGCGCTCTTGATGCCCGCGTGCTTCGGCGCGGCCTGGACCTTGACGGTCACCGCCTTGTTCAGCGGCAGGTCGACGACCTTCGGGCCCACGATCGAGAAGGTGCGCGCCTTGTTGTTCGCCAGGCGCAGGGTGTGCGGGAGCGAGCCGGCGGGGCCGGACGTACGGGTGATGGTGACGTCGTACGTCTTCTTCTGGCCGGCCTTGAGGCCGCCCTCACGGTCGTAGATGCCCGTGCCGAAGCCCGGGGTCTTCAGCGCCTGGTCGAGCGCGGTGTCGACCGGGGCCTTCACGGCGTAGTCATGGGCGGTGGCGCCCGCCTTGACGGCCTTCCAGGCGTCGCCGACGTCGATGAGGCCGGCACCCTCCTCGTACGCCTGGAGTCCCTCGATGTGGTGGGCCGTCGAGGTGAGAGCGGTGCGCAGCTTCTCGGGCGTCAGCTTGATGCCCCGCTGCTTGGCGGCGCTCAGCAGCAGCGCGCTCGCGCCCGCCGTCTGCGGGGACGCCATCGAGGTGCCGTTGTACATGGCGTAGCCGGCGGGCAGCTGCCAGCCCGCCTCGGCGATCGGCGAGCCGGGCATCCAGGCCGGGATCGTGCTCACGGCGGAGCCGGGGGCGACGACGGTCGGGGTGAAGCCGCCGTCCTCACGCGGGCCGCGCGAGGAGAAGTTGAACAGCTGGTACTTGTTCGCCACGCCACTGCCGTAGTTGGCGGCGAAGGTCTCCTTGGAGACGCCGGCGCCGACCGAGATGACCTTGTCGGCCAGGCCCGGGTCGCCGATGGTGTTGGCGCCGGGGCCGGAGTTGCCGGCGGAGATGACGAGCTGGACGCCGTAGGTGTCGATGAGCCGCGTGTAGAGCTCGGCGCGGGCGTTGTTGCCGTCGTTCAGCGGGGGCAGGCCGCCGATGGACATGTTGACGACGTCGACGCCACGGTTGACGACGAGGTCGATCATGCCCTCGGTGAGCGCGACGTTCGAGCAGCCCGGGCCGAAGATGCAGGCCCGCGCGGAGACGATCTTCGCGCCGGGGGCGGCACCGTTCATCTTGCCGCCGAACATGCCGTTGGCGGCGGTGATGCCGGCCACGTGGCTGCCGTGCGAACCGGCGGTGAGGCCGATGTTGACGAAGTCGGCCTTCTTGCCGACCCAGTCGCCGCCCAGCGGGTCCATCGGGACGTCCTTGCGGACCTCCACGACGAAGTCCTGCGTCTCGGGGATGTCGGTGGCCGGGTCGTCCGTGCCGAAGTGGCCGACCTGATGCCCGTCCTTGTAGGGCTTCATCGGCGTGTCGTCGGTGAAGTCACCGTTGTCGTCGACGTCGACGGTCACGGTCCCGGCGGCCGGGTCGTACAGCACACCCCAGTCGTCGGTGGTGTCGCCGTCGCGGTTGACGTCACCGTCGGCGTCGCCGTCCGTGACCTTGCCCTGGTTGGTGACGGCCTCGCGGAAGGTGCTGATCAGGTGCGAGCCCTCGGGCGCCTTCCAGCTCTTGCCGCCGTAGGTGAAGGCCGGCCCGGAGACGGAGGTGGTCATCGCCCGCCAGGTGCCGTCGCCGTCGACGATGGGGTCGGTGGCGGTCACCCAGTCGACGATCTTGCGCTCACCGGTCGTCGTCTTCTGCAGCGCGGGGCTAGCGAGGTCGACACCGGTGTCGAGGACGCCGATGGTGACCCCGCGCCCGTCGGCCTTCGGGTTCTTCTTCACGAAGTCGACGGCGCCCGTCTCGAAGGACGGGTTGTACGGGTTCTTCGCGGGGGTGCTCTTGTCCGGGCCGGGGTAGGTGGCCGCGGACGCACCCGCCTTGCTGCCGCTGTCGAGGCTCGGCTCCTCCAGGGGTATTTCGTTCCGCAGGTCGATGGCCTGCACGGAGGAGAGCTTCGCGGCGGCCGCGATGGCCGAGTCCGCCTTGGCGGTCGGCACCGTGGCCCGTACGTAGCCGAGCTTGTCGTACGTACGGCCCACGGAGCCGCCCTTGATCGCGTCCAGCTCCGCGGCGACCTTCTCGGTCTGCCCGGGCGCCGTGGCGATCATCATCGTGACGGTCTTGTCGCGCTGTGCCTTGGCCTCCGCGAGGAGGTCGGCGTCGTCCGAACCGAGCTTGTCGTGCGCGGACTTGACGCCGGGGTCGGCCGCGGTGGCGGGTGAGCCGTCCGCGGCGAGGGCGAGGGGTATGGGCCCTGCCGCGGAGAGCGCGGCGACGAGGCCCGCGGCCACGGCGATACGGGCGACGCGTGTCGCGCCCGGTATCGGGGCCGGGTGGGGGGTGGTGGGCATGGTGATCCCTGGTGCTGAAGGAACGTAGACGTCGGCGGCCGTATCGAGCACCTTCGACCGCCGCGGTCCGGAATGTGATCCCGGATGATCGCCCAGCTTCCCTCAAGGGACCGATTTCTGTTGATAGTTCAGCGAGCGGAGATCGCCGACTGGCACAAACTCGCCATGCGTCACGGGGGACTTATCGGGCCAGGCTGTGACATTCCTGTGAGGCGGGCCGGTGACGACTCCCCGAGGGCCCGTCAGCCCAGCTGGACCCGGTCGATCAGCCCCGCCTCGGTGAACGCGGCCACCAGCTCGTCGCGGCCCTCGGTGAAGTGGGCCCAACTGTCGAAGTGGACGGGGACGATCCGACGCGCCCCGAGGATCTGGGCGGCCTCCACGGCCCGGGCACTGTCGAGGGTGAGCAACCGGCGGTCGAGCACGGCCGTGCGGGCGGCGCCGGCGAAGAGGACGGCGGTGTCCACCGGCCCGAACCGGTCGGCGATCTCCTTGACCGGCCCGAGCTGGGCGTTGTCGCCGCTGACGTACACCGTGGGCAGACCGTCCCCGGTCAGCACGAAGCCGACGACCTGACCGACGACCGCTTCGAGTTCCTCCCGCTCCCCCGGGCCGTGCAGTGCGGGCACCCCGGTCACGGTGATCGTGCCCCCACCGGGCCGGTCCACGGTCACGGACTCCCAGTCCCCCAGTCCCCGAGCGGCACCGCCCAGCCGCCTGGCGCCACTTGGCGTGGTCAAGGTCAACGGCACCTCGGAGAGCAGCGCACGGCCGGAGACGTCGAGGTTGTCGGGGTGCTCGTCGTGCGAGAGCAGAACCACGTCGATCGGCCCGAGCTCGGCGGGCGAGGCGGATGCGGCGGCGGTCTTGGTCAGGGCGCGGCCGCCACCCAGCGGGTAGTCGCCGGGGGCGTCGAAGGTGGGGTCGGTGAGGAGGCGCAGACCGCCGTACTCGATGAGGGCGGTCGGGCCGCCGAAGACGCGGACGGGGACGGAGACCTGCTCGCTGGTGGTGCGGTTGGTGACCATTCGTCAGACCTCACGGTTGGTGGTTGATGTATCCGTGAGGCACAGCTAACCGCTTCTCACGGATAGGTGCAAGCCATACCGTGAGAATCCTGTGCGGGACCGAAGTCGACCCAAGGCTGCGGACATTGAGACCCCGTCACACCCGATTGCCCCTCAGGACCCCCATATGGCAGCTCCGGTGAGCACTGTGGGAGATATCGGATTAGCCTCCCATATGAGCGCAAAGTGGATCTATCAATGGTGCGCTCCAACCAACCCAAGGAGGAGCAATGCGCAAGCTTCAGAAGGCCGCTGTCGCGGCCGCGATGCTGGGGAGCTTCACCTTCATAGCCACCGGCACCGCCACCGCATACGACGGCCATGGCCACGGAGGGTGCAAGTCCCACGACTTCAACCTTGACATCCTCGGCCAGGTCGGCATCGCGAACGGAATTGCGGGCAACATCCTGAATGGTGAAGGCAACGCCGGCGGGCAAATCAACCACACCGGCTCGAGTTGTCACCACTAGTCGTCCCAGTTCAGCACAACAAGTCTCGGCGCCGGGCCCACCAGCCCGGCGCCGAGTCCGTCTGCCTACGGGGGCGGGGCGGGAGCAGAATCTCTCAGACTCGAGGTAAGTGAGCGTGACTGCTGATGAGCTTGTGTCGGCCTACCTGGCCGGCCTGGAACGTGCGGATGCCGAGGCGGTACTGGAGCTGTTCGCGCCCGGCGCGATCGTGCACTCACCGCTCTACGGCCCCAAGCCGGCCACCGAGTTCTACCCCGAACTCTTCGCCGACACGAGCCGCTCGCGTCTGACGCTGCTCGGCGTGACGAATGGCCGTACCCAGCAGGGCGCCAGGCTGATCGCCTTCTGGTTCCACTTCGACTGGCGCCTGCCCTCGGGGGCAGCCGCCCCGTTCGACGTGGTGGACCTGGCCGAACTCAGCGAGGACGGCCGTATCGCCACCCTGCGCATCGTGTACGACACCGTCAATGTGCGGCCGGTCTTCGAACGCGAGACCGGTACCTCCTGGCGGCCGGGCGAGGATCACAGCTGAGGCCGGTGCCGCAGGGTGCCGCCGGTGCAATCGTGTGCGGCGAGGTCATCGCCCAACACTCACACCCGGGTGCACCCTCGTCCTCGGCTCAGGCGGATGCCGCCGGAATCCCCAACTCGGCCAGCAGATCGCGCACTCGCCGCTCGATCTCAGCCCGGATCGGCCGCACGGCGTCCACCCCCTGACCGGCCGGATCTTCGAGCTGCCAGTCCAGGTACCGCTTGCCCGGAAAGATCGGACAGCTGTCCCCGCAGCCCATCGTGATGACGACGTCCGAGGACTGTACGGCCTCGGTGGTGAGGATCTTCGGCGTCTCGGCGGAGACGTCGATCCCCACTTCCGCCATGGCCTCGACCACGGCCGGGTTGACCGCGTCGGCGGGAGCGGAGCCGGCCGAGCGGACCTCGACCCGGTCACCGCCGAGGTGGGTGAGGAAGGCGGCGCCCATCTGGGAGCGGCCGGCGTTGTGGACGCAGACGAACAGGACGGACGGGCGCGGGGCGGCAGTGCTCATGGCAGGTGTCCTTGCGGGTGGTGGCGTGGCGGTCAGGAGGAGGCGAGTTCGGGTTTGCCGTGCGGGACGACGACGTCGTCCGCCGGGCGAGCAGGACGTCCGTACACGACTGCTACGGCGGCCAACCCGAGTACGGCGCCGAGCAGTTGTGCCGCGATGAACGGGGCGACGGAGGCAGGGGCGATCCCCGCGAAGGTGTCGGTGAAGGCGCGGCCGATGGTGACGGCGGGATTCGCGAAGGACGTGGAGGAGGTGAACCAGTAGGCGGCCCCGATGTAGGAGGCCACGGCTGCCGGGGCCAGGTAGGCCCGACCGACGCGCTCCAAGCCGAATATGAGCAGGATCAGCCCACCCGTGGCGATGACCTCACCCAGCCACAAGTGGCCGGCGGACCGGTCGTGGGTGGAGAACCTCACCAGCGGCACGCCGAACATGGCGTCGGCCAGCACCGCGCCGCCGATCGCCCCGGCCACCTGCGCCAGAACGTACGCGGCGACCTCCCGAAGGCTCGGCCCGGCGCCGGTGCGGCGGCCGGTGAACCAGGCGGCCAGGGTGACGGCGGGGTTGAAGTGCGCGCCGGACACCGGCCCCAGCAGCGTGATCAGCACGCCCAGGCCGAAGACCGTGGCCAGCGAGTTGGCCAGCAGCTGCACACCGACGTCCTGGGACAGCTCGGTCGCCTGGATGCCGGAGCCCACCACCACGGTCACCAGCAACCCGGTCCCCACCGCCTCGGCGGCGACACGACGACCGAGGGACGCGGTCACGCCGACACCCCCGCGGTCTGCCGTGTCGTTGTCGGTGTCGTTGTCGGTGTCGTTGTCGTCAGAAACCCGGCGAGCTTGTCCAGGACGCCCGGGAGCACCCAGTAGTAGACCCAGGTCCCGCGCCGCTCGCAGTCGATGAGCCCGGCCTGCCGCAACAGCTTGAGGTGGTGGGAGATCGTCGGCTGGGACAGCTCGAAGGCCGGCGTCAGCTCGCACACGCAGACCTCGCCACCCTCCCCGCGCGAGGCGATCATCGACATCAGCCGCAGCCGGACCGGGTCGCCCAGGGCCTTGAAGACTTTCGCCAGCTCCGTGGCTTGTTCCTCATCCAGCGGCGCGGCGGCCAGGCCCGGGCAGCACGCGGCGCCCTGGCCGATCACCTCAAGCTCTTGTTTCGACATGCCTCTATGTTGACGTTTCTCGATCCAAGGCGCAAGCTTGCATCAAAGAACTTCAATACAGGCCGATCCGGGCACCGCCATGCCCCGTCATCCAGGAGCGAAGTGATGAGCAAGCAGTCCACCGACCTGCGCGAAACCGTTCGCCGGCGGTACGCCGCAGCAGCCATGAAGGTCACCGAGGGCGGCACCGCCTGTTGCGGGCCCGAGCCCGTCGAGGTCGACGACAACTTCGGCTCCACCCTCTACGCCGCCGACGAGCGCGACACCCTGCCCGCCGAGGCCCTGGCCGCCTCCCTAGGCTGCGGCAACCCCACCGCCGTCGCCGAACTCCGCGAGGGCGAACGCGTCCTGGATCTCGGCTCCGGTGGCGGCATCGACGTCCTGCTCTCCGCCCGCCGCGTCGGTCCGACCGGCAAGGCGTACGGCTTGGACATGACCGACGAGATGCTCGCCCTCGCCCTGGCCAACGCCGAGCAGGCCGGCGCCACCAACGTGGAATTCCTCAAGGGCACCATCGAGGCCATTCCACTGCCCGCCGACACCATCGACGTCGTGATCTCCAACTGTGTGATCAACCTGTCCGTCGACAAGCCCGCCGTCTTCGCCGAGACCTTCCGTGTCCTGAGGCCCGGCGGCCGTATCGGCGTCTCGGACGTCGTCGCCGACGACACCCTCACCACCGACGAGCGGGCAGAGCGCGGCGACTACGTCGGCTGCATCGCCGGCGCGCTGTCCTTCGCCGAGTACCGCGCCGGCCTCGAAGCCGCCGGCTTCACCGGCATCGACATCACACCGACGCACCCCGTCGCGGACGGCATGCACTCCGCCATCATCCGTGCCACCAAGCCCGCGGCCCCCGACACCGCCTCCGAGGCGAGGACTTCGCACGGCGCGTGCTGCGGCGTCAATTCCTGCTGCACCCCCTCCGAGACCTCAGCCGACCCCACCAGGACCGTCACGGAAGCCAAGAGCGCATCGGGGTGCGCCTGCCAGAGCTGAGCACATCATCGAGAGCCGCCCGTAGGTCTGATGCGGGCGGCCGGGTCGGCCTGCAAAGTGCGACGCAATCGCGTGCGCCACTCCGACTCGACATCCAGAGCGGTCTGCTCGTCGTCGGCCTCCAACGACGCCGTCAGCTCTTCACGCGAAGTCTCCAGCTCGCCCTCGATGGTGCCGAAAGGGCCGGGCCCAGGGCAGCGGCGCGGCAGGAAAGTGTCGGACCCCGTGCAGGAAGCTGACATGAGCAACAGGCCCGACGCTGCTGTTCCGATGGCATTGTTTCCTCGTCAGAACGACCCGTCAGGTCAAGGGGGAAGCAAGTGAACGCGCAGTCCAGGCGTCATTCGGTTCGCGTCAGGTCGATCGTCGTCCTGGCCGTGTCCGCGGCCGTGGGCTGGGGGTCGACGGGTACGGCCGGTGCCACCGCGGAGCAGCGGCCCGTGCTGTCGGCGTCAACGCATGGAAACGCTTCGCACGACCTGGTGGGGCGGCCGCTCGAGAAATTCTGCAAGAAGCACACGGGCGACCGCAGGCTGCCGCCGCCCTTCAACCGGCTGTGCAAGCTGGTCAACGGCTGGCAGTGAACTGACGGACCGGAAGAAAGACAACGGGAGAAAACAGTGAAGAAGGCAATTGCCGGTGCCGGTGTGGTTCTCGGTGGCGTCGCCGCCCTGCTCGCCATGCAGGCTCCGGCCCAGGCCGCGGCGCCGTCGGTGACCGCCTCCGCCACCCAGGCGGCCGAGCAGAAGACCGACGTGAAGCAGCCGAAGTGGGTCGGCTCCGTGGCCAGGGCCGCAGTCGTCCACGGCAGGGCGCTGGCCGGCACGCAGGCCATCCGCAGCCAGGTCGGCAACGTGGTCCGGATCGCGAGCCTCGGTTCCGCCCCGGCGGACACCACCAGCAAGGGCGCGCCGTCCGTCGAAGAGGTCTTCGACAAGTGACGAGTCATCTCGTGATCAGGAGGGTGGTGCTGCTCGGCGGCGCCGCCCTCCTGGGCCTTCACTTCGCTCTCGCCTCCTTCTCCCAAGCCCCCGCCACCCCGTTGAAGGTCCAGCACTTCGACAAGGTGAAGGGCTACCTGAACCCCTACTTCGTGCAGAACTGGATGCTCTTCGCGCCGGACCCGCTCGCTGACGACCGTGGCGTGCTGGCCCGGGCCCAGTGCCAGGACGGGAGCGTCACCGACTACCACGACGTCACCACCAGCTACGTGCGCAAGGCACAGGCGAGCAGGTTCTTCCCCTCCCGCATGTCGCGGCTGGTCTCCGCGCCGATGCAGTCCATCAACGCGACCGACCCGCTGCTCGACCGGCTGCGGGAGAAGCACAAGGACGACATCGCGAAAGACCAGAAGGACCAGAAGGACGGTGAGGGCAAGGTCCGCCTGATGCCGGAGGAGCAGAAGGCGCAGGACAACGCGGTCCGCTTCCTCTCCCGTTACTCACTGACCCAGATGCCCGACGCCTGCGGCGGTGATCCCCAGCGGATCCAGGTCCGTATGTATGTGCGCGAACTGCCGCCCTGGTCGAAGCGCAACGCCCCGGCGAAGGCCGGCAAGGACACGGTGCAGGTGCAGGACTTCGACTGGCTGAAGGTGGGCGAACTGCGGTGATCACCTCATTTCGCGCGCGGCTGCACGCCCGGACGAGCCGTTCGCTGACGTCGCTCGACCGGCTCGGCTCCACGTCGTTCGCCGTCCTGGGAGTCTCCGGCACGCGGGTCCTGCTCGGCTTCGTCGGCTTCATGTTCTACGCCTCGCAGTACGCCGACCGGCACTATCTCTTCGGCCCCTCGGGCGTCGAGTCCTGGAGCCGTTTCCTCACCGTCCTGGACGAGACGGGCACCTTCAGCCTCTACGCGGTCAGCACCTCGACGGCCTGGTTCGAGCTGGTCTTCCACCTCGGCATGCTGCTGGCGCTCGCGGTCACGCTGGGCGTCGGAGGACGGCCGGTGCTCGCCCTGCACTGGGTGTTCCTGTGGTCGGTGTACCAGCGGGACCAGTTCCTGCTCGACGGCGGCGACAACCTGGCGTACCTCGTCATCCCCATGCTGATGCTCACCCGCTGCTACGACCGGCTCTCCCTGCCGAGCGGCCTGGCCGGACGGGTCAAGGACCGGCTGCCCGCCGGCCTGCGCGCCGCGCAGACCCCACTGCACAACCTGGGCGTGCTCGCCATCGCGGCGCAGATCTGCCTCGTCTACGTCACCAGCGGCCTCTACAAGGTGCAGGGCAAACTGTGGCAGGACGGCACGGCGCTCTTCTACATCATGCGCATCCCCGAGTTCGAACTCCCGGGATTCTCGCGGCTGGTGTACGAGAACGACCTGCTGGTGATCGCCGGCACGTACGCCACCACCCTGTTCCTGGTCTACTTCCCGCTGGGCGTGCTCGTGCCGAAGCTACGCCCCTGGGCGGCCGTGGCGTCGATCGGCTTCCACCTGTCGATCGCCTTCTTCATGGGGCTCACCGGGTTCGCCCTCACGATGGTGGCCTGCGACCTGATCTTCCTGAGCCGGCCGCTCGCCGCGGGGATCCGACTGGCGGGACGTGTCCGCGACCGCGTCGCGGCGTCCGTACGGGAACGGGCCGGATGGCCGGAACAGTCCGCCGTCACGGCGACGCGGACGGCCTCCGCCGAAAATGCAGGCTGATCGTCCGGGCGGGCGGGGCACAGGCGGCCGGGCCGCCCGTCCGGACGGGACGTACAACACGAACGGGAGTCAACTGTGGCGATGGTCGGACTGTTCTGGATCACCGCGGACGAGGTGTACGTGGGTGCCCCGCCGGGCACCGAGGGCCGCGGAGTCCGGCTGACCGAGAAGGGCGTGGAGGCCGACGCGGCCGGTGGCCACCGGGTGTGGACGTGGGAGGAGCTGCGCTCCGCGACCGTCGAGGGCGCCCCGGTGCGCAGCGCTTCCCGGCAGCGGCTGGCGCTGGCCGTGGAGATCGTGCTCACGGCGGCACTGGGCGGCACCGGCGAACCGCCGGAGATGCTGCTGGTGCTCGAAACCGCGTCCGGTACCGAGGAGTTGGCCGTCCACTCGGCCGCCGCCGGCGCGTACGACAAGGAAGAGTTCGCACTCTCCCAGGAACTGCTCGCCCGGTTCGTCGACGGCGGCGCGTCTCCCCGGACGCTCACGGCGTGGGGCAGGGTCGCCGACGGTACGACCCCGAAGTCGCCCGAGCGTCAGGCGCTGCTGCGGAAGTGGACCGGCGGATGAGGCAGTTCCTGCGCCCCGCCCCGATATGCGCGATCTCCGGCACCGGCCCCGTACGGGCCGAGCACGGCCACGACCCGGACGCGTACGTGGAGATCGGCTCCGTCACCAAGGCGCTCACCGGAACCCTGCTGACACGGCTGGCCGACGCCGGGCAGCTCGACCCCGACGACCGGCTGACCGTATGGCTTCCGGCCGTTCCCGCCGGGTCGGAGATCACGCTGCGGCAGTTGGCGGACCACACGTCGGGCCTGCCCCGCCTGCACCCGCAGCCGTCGTCGACCGACCCCCGCGACCCGTACGCGACCCTCGACTCCGAGGAGTTCGACAGGATCCTGCGGCGGCTCGACACGATCGCCGCGCGGGAGCCGGGCGCGGGCGAGGAGTACTCCAACCTCGGCTACGCCGTCCTCGGCGCCGCCCTGGAAGCGGCCGGCAGCGGCACGTACGAGGAACTGCTGCGCACGTACGTGCTCACACCGCTCGGCGTCGACGAGGTCACCGCAAGCCCGCCCGCCGACCGGACGCTGACCGCCCGCGGCCTGTTCGGGCGGCCCCGCGCCCCCTGGACCATGACCGGGCCGATCCTGCCCGCGGGCGGCCTGTGGGCCACCCCCCGGGCCGTGGCGGGACTCGTGAAGGGCCTGCTTGTGGACCGTGCACTGGGCGAACCCGCGGTGTCCTGGCAGCGCGCGGGCGAGCTGCGCTGGCACAACGGAGCGACGCGGGACGCGTCCGTCTTCGCCGGGGCCTTCCCCGGCACCACCACCTGGGCGGTCGTGCACCGGCTCGGCGGCCGGCCCGACCGGACGGACCGGGCCGGGCTGAAGCTGCTCGCCGAAGCGAGGAAGGCCCCGCAGGGCCGGGGAATTCCCGAGAGGCCGGCAACCGGATGACGGACGTCGACGTCGCTGTCGTCGGCAGCGGCCCCAACGGACTCGCCGCCGCGGTCACCATGGCCCGCGCCGGTCTGCGCGTCGAAATCCGCGAACGTGCCGACGACATCGGCGGCGGACTGCGCACCGCCGCGCTGTTCGACAGCGAGGTCGTGCACGACATCTGCGCCGCGGTGCACCCCATGGCCCCCGCCTCGCGGTTCTTCCGCGAGTTCGGCCTCGCCGCCCGCGGGGTGGAACTCCTCCAGCCCCCGATCGCCTACGCCCAACTCCTCGACGGGGGGACCGCCGCACTGGCGCAGCGCGACCTCGCGGCCACCTGTGCCGGACTCGGCGCCGACGGCGCCCGGTGGCGCAGGCTCATGGAGCCCCTGGTCGCGCACAGCACAGGCGTCGTCGACTTCATGCTGTCCGGGCAGCGGTCCTGGCCCGACGACCTCGCCGCCCCGGCTCTGCTGGCGTCGCGCGTCCTGCGTCACGGCAGCCCCTTCCACGGGTTCGCGACCGAGGAGGCGGCCGCGCTGCTCACCGGCGTGGCCGCGCACGCGGTCGGGCGGCTGCCCAGCCTCGCCTCCGGCGCGACAGCTCTGCTGCTCGGGCACCTCGCCCACAGCACGGGGTGGCCGCTGCCGAAGGGCGGCAGCGGCGTCATCGCCCGCGCACTCGCCGACGACCTGGTGGCGCACGGCGGCCGCATCCGCACCGGAGCGCCCGTCGCCGACGTGCGGGAGCTGCAGGGCGCACGGGCCGTCCTGCTGGACGTGGCGCCGAAGGGGTTCCTCGCCCTGGCCGGGGACAGGCTGCCGGGCCGCTACGCAAAGGCCCTGGCGCGCTTCCGGTACGGCCCCGGCGCGGCGAAGGCGGACTTCCTTCTCTCCGCGCCGATCCCCTGGCGCGACCCCGAGGTCGGCCGCGCGGGCACGGTTCACCTCGGTGGCAGCCGGGCCACGATGCTGCGGCAGGAGACCCTCGCGGCGCGCGGTGTCCCGACCGCCGAACCGTTCGTCATGCTCGTCGATCCCGCCGTCACCGACCCCCGACGGGAGGTGCGGGGCAGGCGGCCGATCTGGGCGTACGCGCACGTGCCCAACGGCGACACGCGTGATCCGCTGCCGATGATCCGGGCCGCGATCGAGCGGCACGCTCCCGGCTTCACGGACACGGTCCTGGCCGAACGGTCTGTCACCGCCGCGGGCTTGGAGGCGTACAACCCGAACTATGTGGGCGGCGACATCCTGGCGGGGGCCATCACGCTCACCCAGTCGCTGCTGCGTCCCGTGCCCCGGTTCGACCCCTACCGGACTCCGCTGCGCGGGGTGTACCTGTGCTCGGCGTCCACACCGCCCGGACCCGGCGTGCACGGCATGTCCGGCTACTGGGCCGCGCGTTCCGCCCTGCGGCACGAGTTCGGCATCCGTACGGCTCCGGTTCTCGGCCCCGCGTCATGAGCGTCATGAGCGGCGGGAACGGCGGGAACGGCGGCCCCGAGGCGGAGATCCGCATCGTCCGCCTGGCTGCTCACTCGCCCGCCGCGCCCCTGACGGTGATCCGCCTGCTGGCCCTGCTGCCACCGGAATGGCCCTGCTCCACACGGGTGTCGGCGGACCGGATCACGCTGCAGGTCGGGGCCGGTCCGGACGCGGCACGCGCGGCCGTGGCCACGGCCCTGCGGGACCGCGCGCTGCGCGGCTGGTCCCTGCCCGACGCTCACGAGTGAGGGGTCAGATCCAGCCGCGCTCGCGAGCCAGGAGAGCGGCCTGCGGCCTTCCCGCCGCGCCGAGCAGTTGCATCACGTCGGCCACGTGGCGCCGGTAGGTGCGGACGGAGATGCCGAGTTCGCGGGCGCCGATCTCGTCCTTGCTGACCCGGCACATCGATTCCAGGACGCGCTGTTCCAGCTCGGTCGGCTGGTCGCGGCCGTCGCCGTCCTCGTCGTGCGGCGGAAGGGGCTCCGCCTCGCTCCAGATCTTCTCGAACAGGGCGAGCACATTGGCGACGAGACCGTCCTCACGGACGAGCAGTGCGCCGCGCGCGGTGTCGTCGGGGTCCACGGGCACCAGGGCGATGCCGCGGTCGTAGACGAGGATGCGCTCGGTGACGGTCTGCGCGACCCGGATCTGCGCGCCCTGCGAGGCGAGTTCGCGCAGGTAGCCGGCGGTGGGTGGATGGTCGAGCGCCGTGCGCGGCACGACGCTGCGGATCAGCACGCCGCGCCGCAGGCAGCGCTGGTCGAGGGGACGGGCGTGGGCGATGTTCTCGGGCGTCAGCTCGACGTACGGCTCGACCGAGAGGATCTCCTCGCGCGCGAAGAAGGCCAGGTCGTCGATCCGGGCGCGGATGCGCTCGACGTCCGCCAGCCGCTCGATGCGCGGAGCGGAAGCGGCCTCCCTTGGCTGCTCCTGGCGCAGCTCGGCGACCAGGTGCCGGGCCTGCGTGACCCGGGCAAGCTCCCTGTGGAGCTCCCGCAGACACAGGTCGGTGAGGCGCTCCACGGTCGTCTCCGGGTCCGCGGCTGCGAGCGCGCCCGGTCCGGTGCGGTTCAGCACCCCCAGCGCGCACAAGCGGCGCACGCTCGCGCCCACCTCGTGCCGATCCAGTCCCAGCAGTGTGTGGATCTCGTCGTCGGAGGTGTCCGGATTCCTCAGGAAGTGCCGGTACACGGCCTCTTCAGGGGCGGAGAGCCCCAGCCCGGACATGTCTGATCCCATTGCGTCGCCGCCCCCATTCGACCGCCGCCCCGACCCACCCTGCGCACGGCGGACAGGATGGTCGGTCCCGCCCTGGCGCGAGGCGTTCCGCGATCTGGAGTCTAACCCGCACGGACGCCAGGCGAGTTCGGCGGCGGGTGGGCCGGCCTGGGGGTCGTCGTCCTGCACCGCACGACCAGCGCGGAGGCGATGGTCCACTGGTCGATGACCATGGTCATGAGCCGCCGTCCGCCCCGAAAACGAAGCAGCGCCCGACCCGACCGAAGCCGACTCAGGCGCTGCGCAGCAGGTCAGGCGGGGTATCCCCGCCACCCGCACCGTAGGCCCTGTGGGACTCGAACCCACAACCAATGGATTAAAAGTCCACTGCTCTGCCAATTGAGCTAAGGGCCCAGGCGATGTTGCCACCCCGAGCATAGCCGCCCGTGGCCGTGTCTCCGATCGGGTATCGGGGACACGGCCACGTCGGCGGTGGCGGACGGCGATGAGATGAGTCCTCGCGCGCCCCGCAGCCTACGGATCCACCGCCTCAGCCGCCCCCGCCCGAGCCGCCTCCCGGGCGATCGTCCGCTCGTGGTCGGGGTTGAGGAACCAGTGCCGGGCCGAGGCCAGCCACCAGGTGGCGGCGAAGCCGAGGACGACCAGGACGGCGATGGGGGCGTAGTTGAAGGTCTCCCAGGTCACCGGGGACACCTGCGGCAGCATGAAGAGGATCGTGATCACGCCGACCCATGCCACCGACACCACCCCCACGACCCCCGACCAGCGGCCCAGATGCCACGGTCCCCGCTCGAAGGCCTCCCCCTTGCGCAGCCGCAGCAGCGTCGGGATGACGTACGCGATGTACAGGCCGATCACCGCGATCGAGGTCACCGCCGCGTAGGCCGTCACATTGATCAGATACGGCAGGCCCAGGACCAGCGCCCCGCCCGCTGCCAGCCACACCGCCGCGACCGGCGTGCGCGTGCGCGGGCTGACCGTGTGCCAGATGCGGGAGAAGGGAAGCGCGCCGTCCCTCGAAAAGGCATAGATCATGCGGCTGTTGGCCGTCACCGACGCCATCCCGCAGAACAGCTGCGCCCCGATCACGACCAGCAGCAGAAGCTTGCCGGCGGTCGCGCCCAGCGCGTCGAGCAGGATCTGCGCGGGCGGCGCGCCCGTCGGGGACGTGAGGGCACCCTCGTACGACTGGATCGCGAAGGTGAAGCCCAGCAGCAACACGAAGCCCGCGATCCATGACGTCCAGATCGACCGCACGATGCCCTTCGGGCCCGCGGTCGACGCGTCGTGCGTCTCCTCCGTCATGTGCGCCGAGGCGTCGTAGCCGGTGAAGGTGTACTGGGCCATCAGCAGGCCCAGCAGCACCACGTACACCCCGCTGCCCCAGCCCGTGTTGTTCACGAACTCGCCGAAGACGAACGACGCGGACTGATGGTGGTCCGGTACGAAGGCCAGCGCGCCGACGATCACCGCGACACCCAGCACGTGCCACCACACGCTGATGCTGTTGAGCAGCGCGACGATGCGTACGCCGAAGGTGTTGAGGAGGCCGTGCAGCACCAGGATCCCCGCGAAGAGCAGGATCGTGCGGCCCGGCGTCACCTCGAAGCCGAACTGGAGGTTCAGGTACGCGCCCAGGAAGGACGCGGCCCCGAAGTCGATGCCCGCCGTCACCGCCACCTGGCCCAGCACGTTGAACCAGCCCGTGAACCACGCCCAGACGGCGGCCGTACGCGGCGGCGCAAGCCGGTGCGCCCAGAAGTACAGGCCCGCCGACGTCGGGTACGCCGAGCAGATCTCGGCCATGGACAGGCCGACGAAGAGGGTCATCAGGCCCACGGCCACCCAGCCCCAGGTGATCACCGCCGGGCCGCCCGTGTTCATGCCGAACAGGTAGAGGGTCAGGCACCCCGACAGGACCGAGATGATCGTGAAGGAGACCGCGTAGTTGGAGAACGCCGACATGCGGCGGGCGAGAACCTGCGTGTAGCCGAGCTGGGCCAGCCGCTCTTCGTCAGACAGCCCACTCGCTATGGCGTCATCTGTCATGTCCCCAGCGATTCCCGCGCCGGGGGCATGACACACGTCACAACTTGGCTAGAAAAGGCCCTTGTAGCCCTGCCAGCCGCCCGCGATCTTCACTCGCGCCCCGAACGACCCCTTGCCGTCACCGTTGTTGCGCCAGACATTGCCGCTGCCGTCCCGCGAGACGAGGTCGGCCTTCCCGTCCCCGGTGATGTCCCCGGGGCCGACGATGACGTTGTAACCGGTGCCCCAGCCCGTGAAGACCTTCACGCGATCCTTCAACAGACCGTTGCCCAGGCCGTTGTAGCGCCACAGCGCCCCCGCCCTGTCACGGGCGAGGACATCCCCGTGACCGTCGCCGTTGAGGTCCCCGGCGCCCAGGATCTTCGTGTATCCGGTCCACGCCGAACGGATCTTCTTCCCCGCCGCGAGCGTCCCGTCGCTCTTCGCCGCGAAGAGGTAGATGTCCCCGGTCGACGCCTTCCGCGCCAGCAGGTCGGCCCGCTTGTCACCGGTCAGATCACCGGGCGAGGTGAGCACGTTGTAGGCGTTCCAGCCAGTACCCAGCTTCGTGTACGCCATCGAAGTCTCCGGCGCCAGACCGCACTTGACCTTGTACCCGCGCAGCGAGCCGTCGCTCATCCGCACCAGCACGTCATTGCAGCGATCGCCGTTCAGGTCCCCGAACGGCACCGCGACCGCCTTCGTCGACCAGCCGCTCCCCGAGACCTTCCCGGAGAACGTGCCCTTGCCGGTGCCCTGCTGGAAGGTCAGCGCGCCCGAGGCGTTGAGGGTGAGCAGGTCACCGACACCGTCCGGCAGGCCCGCCGCGCCGACGTGGTCGCGGGGGACCGCGTCGCCCTTCACCAGCCGGACGGTGCCGCGCACCTGGAGCGGGGCGCCGACGCCGTCGGCCGGGGTGACCGTCAGGGTCCAGTCGTAGGAGCCGTTCGGCACGAAGGCGTCCCCGGTCCTCGTGGGGTCGTCGCCGTGCCAGCCGACGGTCAGCTCGCCGCGTGCCGCCGTTCCGTCCACACCGTCGGTGTAGACCTTGCCGGTCGCGCGGTTGCGGACGGTCAGGTCCCAGCCCGAGGAGGGCTTGGACAGCAGCACCGTGGTGAGGGTGTCCGGCACGGTGTCGCTCGTGCGGGCCGTGACGGTCGCCGTGTTCTGCGCGGGACCCAGCAGGCGGAGCGGCTGCTGCGCGACCCCGGACGGGACGAGGTGCACCCGCTCCTGGTCGTCCACGTAGGCCGCGTTCGCGCCGGCCTCGTCGACCGTCCAGCGCACGTCCCGCTGCGAGACCCCGGTGTCGGGCAGATCGCCGATGACCCGGCTCGCGGCCGTCCCGTCGGCGACCGTCGTGAGCGTCAGCTTCCCGGCCTGCCGGTCGTGCGTGACGACGAACCCGTCCCCGAGCTTGGCCTCACCCGTCGGCACGGCCACGGACCTCTTCGCCGTACGGTCGTAGACCCCGGCCGTGTCACCGCACGTCCAGTACAAGTACCGCCCGAGCGCCTGGAGTTCGGTCGGCGCACAGCCCGATGCGAGCGTCACCGTCTCGGTGGTCTTCTTCGTCGTCAGGTTGTACGCGGTGACCGTGCCGGGGGCCTCGCCCCCCGTCCACAGGGTGTCGCCGGAGAGGGCGGCGGGGCCCCGCGCGGCGTACGGCTCCGCCTGGTCACCGATCTTGTAGACGTATTTGTTGCTGGGCGTCGTGTAGAGGACGTACCGCCCCGACACGTCGAGGATGCGCCCGTCGATGGGCACGCTCCGCTCCCACAGTCCCGCGCCGGTGGGGCCGTTGACACGCAGGACGTCGGTCTCCGAGCCGTATGCCATCCAGGCGATCCGCCCGTCGGCCGTACCGAAGACCTGCGAGCAGGCCACTTCGGTCACCGGGCAGCTGCCGATCGCTCCGGCGGAGGTGGGCGTGAACTCGGAGCGCTCACCGAAGGCGGGGGCGCCGGTGGCGGCGACGGTCCGCAGATAGTCGTCGCGCTGCGTGCTGCCGCCGGTGTCGATGACGACCAGGCGGCCCTGCTCCAGCGAGATGCCCTGGATCGGGGCCGGGGGCCTGGGAAGCGCCTTGACCTGCGTGACGACCGGCTCGCCCGACGCGTCGGCGTGGATGCGCTGAATACCCCAGTCGTCGGCGGCGGTACGTCCGATGGCGAGGGCGGTGCCGTCCGACACGGCGGTGACCTCGCTGCGCGAGGCGGTGAGCAGGGTCACCTCGGCACCGCCCGCGATCGGCTTGGCCGTGATCTGGGTGCTGCCGGTGGGCTGGTGCACCAGCCAGTCGCCGACGACGGCCAGGTCGTCGACATAGTTGGCGCTGGGGCTTCCGGCGAGACCCACCTCCACCGGGGCGGCCGCCAGGTCGCCGCGGGGCACCACCAGCACCTTGGTGTTCAACGCCTTGCTGTAGACGGCGACATGGTCCGGCGAGAGCTTGACGTAGCCGTAGGCGAGGGAGGGCAGCGGCTGGGTCCAGTTCTGCACGCGGCCCGTGGCGCGGTCGACGGCGACCATGCGGGCGGCGCCGTCCAGCGTCGCGTTGAAGATCAGGCCCTTGGCGTCGGCGCCGCGCGGCTGCCCCAGCGTCATGCCCGCGGGCGCCCCGCCGACCTGCGTGTCGACGACGCTCCCGTCCTCGCCCACGTCCAGGAGGTGGACGACCCGCGTGACCGTGCCGTCGGCGTTCGTGACGCCGGCGGCGGTGACGACCGTGGTGCCGTAGATCGTGAGCACGGTGTGGCCCGCGGGCAGCTGGAAGGTGCGGGTGGTGCCGTCCGCCGCGTTCCAGAAGTCGATCCTGCCGCCCGACGCACGGTAGGCGAGCACATCGGTGCCGGTGCCCGACATGCTCGCGTAGCCGGTCGGCATCGGCGCCTCGAAGGCCCTGCCGTCGGCGTACCGCGTCCACAGCAGCCGGGAGCTGCCCTCCAGCCGGTGGAAGACGCCCTCGGCGCCTGCCCCGTTCGCACCGGTCGTGGTGTCGGCGAAGTGGAGCGCCGCCGCCAGATTGGTGGTCCGCAAGGTCGACGGTACGACCGTCTCCTGCGGCACCTCCGCCGCCGACGCGCCCGGCAGCAGCGGGCTCAGCCCACCCGCGAGCGCGGCGGAGACGGCCACGGCGACGGCCGCGCGTCTCGCTCTCGAACGACGTACGAAGACATGGCGGGCCAAGGCGATCCTCCCCTGAACACGGGAGAGGGAGCGGCGCACTGTTCTCAGATGCCCCCGGCCCCCCGGCCGTCACATCCCTCTCATAAGTCGGCTGATCTTACAGCTCTTTCACAGGCGCGGGCGGAGCGGTTTCCGACCGGCCCCGCGCACGAGAAAGCGCCGGGCCCCCACCCGATTGGGTGAGGGCCCGGCGCTCAGTGCGTTACCGGCGGACGTCAGCCGTTGCGCTTCCAGCGCGGCTTGTCATCGCGGCGCCCGAAGGAGCCGGACGTGCCGGAGGTGCCGCCACGGTGGTCGTCACGACGGCCGTAGGGACGCTCGTGGCCGCCGGAGCGGAAGCCCGGACGGTCGTCGCGGCGGTCGCGGTTGAAGGGACGGTCGCTGCCACGGTGCCCGCCACGCTCGTCACGGCGCTCGAAGGAACGCCCGGCCGGCCGGTCGTCCCGGCGGAAGCCACCACGGTCGTCGCGGCGCTCGAAGGAACGGCCACCACGGTCGTTGTCCCGACGCTCGAAGGAACGCCCACCACGGTCATCCCGACGGTCGTCGCGACGGAAGCCGCCACGGTCGTTGTCCCGACGCTCGAACCCACGCTCGCCACGGTCACGGTTGAACCCGCCCCGGTCGTCACGGCGCTCGAAGGAACGGCCACCACGGTCATCCCGGCGGTCGTCGCGACGGTCGTCCCGGCGGAAGCCGCCACGGTCGTTGTCGCGACGCTCGAACCCACGCTCGCCACGATCACGGTTGAACCCACCGCGGTCGTTGTCCCGACGCTCGAAGGAACGCCCACCACGGTCATCCCGACGGTCATCCCGGCGGTCGTCCCGGCGGAAGCCGCCACGGTCGTTGTCGCGACGCTCACGACGCTCGTACGCCGGAGCCTCCGCCTTGTCGACGTCCTGTGCGACCGGCTGCTCGGGCACGGCCACCTCGACGGCCTCGGCGACGACCGCCGCCTGCGCCTCGGCCACCGCGGCCTCCGGGTCCTCACCGCGCTCGCGCGCCGCACGGGCGACGAGCCGGTCGGACTCCTCACGCAGCTCGACGGCACGCCGCTGCGCCCGCTCCAGCTGCTTGGTGAGCTGAGCCACCTCACGCTCGGCCTGCTGCGCGGCGTTGCCCGCGGACTCGGCCTGCACCTCGGTCATCGACCGGGCGCCGGTGATCTCGGCGACCTCCGGGTCGAAGGCGGCACCGCCCTGGATGATGTGGCGCGAGGCGTCGACGCCCGCGTCCTCCATCAGCCGGAAGATCTGGCGGCGCTGGTGCGGCAGGGAGAGGGAGACGACCGTACCGGTGCGGCCGGCACGCGCCGTGCGGCCCGCACGGTGCAGGTAGTCCTTGTGGTCACCGGCCGGGTCGACGTTCAGCACGAGGTCGATGCCGTCGACGTGGATACCGCGAGCGGCGACGTCGGTGGCGACGAGGACGTTGACGTACCCGTCCTTGAAGTCGGCCAGCGTCCGGGTCCGCGCGCCCTGCGTCATACCGCCGTGCAGCGCGTCGGCCTTCACGCCGGAGTCGCGCAGCTGCTCGGCGACACGGTCGGCGCCGAGCTGGGTGCGGACGAAGATGATGGTGCGGCCCTTGCGGGAGGCGATCGCGGCGGTGACCGGCGCCTTGTCCTTCGGCTTCACGATCAGGATGTGGTGCGACATGGTCGTCACGGCACCCTGGGCGGCGTCGACCTCGTGCGTGGCCGGGTTGGTGAGGTACCGGTCGACGAGGGTCTTGATCTCGTTCTCCATGGTCGCGGAGAAGAGCATGCGCTGACCGCCGGACGGGACCTGGTCGAGCAGTTCGGTGACCTCGGGCAGGAAGCCCAGGTCGGACATCTGGTCGGCCTCGTCGAGGACGGTGATCTTCACGTCCTCCAGCGAGCAGGCGCCGCGGTTGATGATGTCGCGCAGACGGCCCGGGGTGGCGACGAGGACGTCGACGCCGCGCTCCAGGGCGTAGATCTGGTTGCCCATGGAGGTACCGCCGCAGACGACCTTCATCTTCAGGCCGAGGACGTCGCCGTACGGCTGGAGGGCGTCCGCCACCTGCATGGCGAGCTCACGGGTCGGGGTGAGGATGACGGCGCGCGGCTTGTGCTTCTCGGTGCGGCCACCGGCGAGCGTCGCCAGGGTGGGCAGACCGAAGGAGAGGGTCTTGCCGGAGCCGGTGCGGCCACGGCCGAGGATGTCCTTGCCGGCCAGGGCGTCCGGGATGGTCGCGGCCTGGATCGGGAAGGGGGTGGTCACGCCGTTCTGGGCGAGCTTGCGGACGACGCCCTCGGGGAGACCGAGGTCCGCGAAGGTGACCTCGGGAG
The DNA here is from genome assembly GCF_004028635.1 of Streptomyces cyaneus. Classification (GTDB taxonomy): domain Bacteria; phylum Actinomycetota; class Actinomycetes; order Streptomycetales; family Streptomycetaceae; genus Streptomyces; species Streptomyces cyaneus. The sequence goes on from NZ_RQJW01000012.1 coordinate 51,303, forward strand.
CGTCCTCGGTGCCTTCGTTCTCGGGCACGACGACGTGATCAGTACTGGAAATGGACATGCTTAAGCGAAACCTTCCGGAGTCTCGTCGGCACGCGCCCGTCAACTCCGTGATTTCGCAATACGACCGCCTCTATGCGGTCAGCCACGGCAAGGGAGAGAACGCGCCACACGGCGCGCTCTGCGTTGGCGCCGGGCAATGGGATCAAACGATCTACCACCATACGCACCCTCGACCCCCCAAGGCAAACCGACCGCCACCCGTGTAGGCAACGTCACTTGCCACCACCCCCGGACCCCCTCGCCCCCGCCGCCCCTGCGGGACGCGGGCGCCCCTACGTCACGCGGGCGCCCCCGCGGTCGGCGCCGGCTCCCGCTGAGCCAGCTGCGGCCCCGTCTCCTCATGCGCCGACGACGACGGCTCGGCCTCCGTGGGCGTCGGCAGGGCCGACGTCGGCTGCTCGGTGGGCGTCGGCTCCGGATCCGGCGTCCGGGTGGGCGTCGGTTCAGCCGTACGGGTGGGCCCCGGCTTCTCGCTCTGCCCCGGCTTGACCGGCGGCTTGCCCCCCCGCGGCAGCGGACGCGCTCACATCCGCGGACGGCGAGGCCGAGGGGGACGCCGACTCCACCGCCCCCTTCTTGCCCTTCTTCTTGCCCTTCTCCTTCTCCCGCTTGCGGTCGTCCACGTGCGCCCCGTACCCGGCCCCGCCACCCGACACGGCCGAGCCCCCGTCGGGCGCCTCACCCCCGCGTTGCCCCGCGGAGTGCGACGGCTTCGCGCCCCCGCCTCCGTCGTCGTCACCCACGCTCATACAGCCGGCGGCAGCGGCGACGGCCATCACCGTGGCAGCCAGACGGACAGGTACGTACAAGGGGCGCACGGGAGCCACCTCCAGGGGCGGGCGAAGAAGTCAACCTGCCCAACTCCCGCCGCCCACAAGAGGACACGCGCCCCGCGACACGGGGACACAAGCCCGGCACCGAAAGATCCGAAGACCCCGCGGCCGCCTCACCCGTACCCGAGCGCATGCAACCGCGCGTCGTCGATGCCGAAGTGATGCGCGATCTCATGCACCACCGTCACTTCGGTCTCCTCGACGACCTCCTCCCGCGACTCGCACATCCGCAGCGTCGGCCCCCGGTAGATCGTGATCCGATCCGGCAGCACCCCGGCGTACCACTCCCCGCGCTCGGTCAGCGGAGTCCCTTCGTACAACCCGAGCAGCTCGGGATCGTCCGTCGGCGGTTCGTCCTCGACGAACACCGCGACGTTGTCCATCAGCCGCGTCAACTCCGGCGGAATCCGGTCCAGCGCCTCGGCGACCAGTTCCTCGAACTCCTCGCGCGTCATCTCCAGCACAGGCCCATTGTCGGGTACGACGCCGCCGTAAAGGAGCCGCCAACGGCCCCGCATACCCACCCGCCCCCTTGGGCATACGGGACCAATGGCCCGAGTCCCCGCCACAGTCCTGAAAGCCCTCGGCCACCTCCCCAGGGCTCCGCGCGCCCTGGCCCACCGCTACGCCACCCGCCGCCCGAGCCCCACCCCGGAACTCGTCGCCCAACCCCACCCCTGGGCCCGCCCGTCGCCCACCGCCGCCCTACTCGACGGCGCTCCGCGCCAGCCCCTCAAATCTGCCCTCGGCCTGGTCACCGTCGTCCTCGTCGGCGCCTGGCTCGGCCTGCTGATCGTCGGCAACGTACGCGTCCCGGTCGGCCCCATGAACACGACGATGACCCTGCGCCCCTCCGTCACCGGCGGCACGAAGATCAACGTCTCCCCGCTGGGCGCCCTTCAGCTGGACAGCCACATCGCCCCCGTCCGCCTGGACGTCAACGTCGACCAACTGGACCCCGCCCGCGCCCAGGCCCTCGTCGACCACCCCGAACGCCTCTCCGGCCTCCAGGACGAGGTCACCCAGGACGTCGCCACCGGCACCCGCGACCTCGCCATCCGCAGCTGCGTCGCCGTCGTCACCGGCGCCACCACCCTCGGCCTCGCCGTCTACCGCCGCCCCCGCCGCGCCCTCGCCGCCGGCGGCCTCGCCCTCACCCTCCTGGCGGCGTCCGGCGGCACGGCATTCGCCACCTGGAACCCCGAATCCGTCCTGGAACCGAAGTTCTCGGGCCTGCTCTCCTCCGCCCCGTCCCTGGTCGGCAACGCCCGCAGCATCGTCACCGAATTCGACGTCTACCAAAAGGAGTTGGCCCGTCTGGTCACCAATGTGACCAAGCTCTACGACGCCACCTCCACGCTCCCCGCCTACGCGCCCGACCCGAGCACCATCCGCGTCCTGCACGTCTCGGACATCCACCTCAACCCGGCGAGCTGGAAGATCATCGCCTCGCTCGTCGATCAGTACAAGGTCGACGTGATCGTCGACTCCGGCGACACCATGGACCACGGCACCGCCGCCGAGAACGGCTTCCTCGACCCCATCGAGGACCTCGGCGCCCCCTACGTCTGGGTCCGCGGCAACCACGACTCCCGCGGCACCCAGCGCTACCTGGAAAACCTCAAGAACGTCCACGTCCTGGACGACGGCAAGGCCCAGACCGTCGCCGGCCTGCGGTTCGCCGGCATCGGAGACCCCCAGTTCACCCCCGACCGCTCCAAGATCCCCGGCGGCGACGCGGCCAACGAACTGGCAGGCGCCCGCCTGGCCACGGCCCTGCGCGACCAGGCGGCCGCCGGCACCCCCGTGGACGTAGCCGTAGCCCACGAACCCGTGGCCGCCGGCCAAACCGACGGCGACGTCCCCCTGGCCCTGGCCGGCCACGTCCACCACCAGGAAATGGAGGTCCTGCCCTTCGGTACCCGCCTGCGTATCGAAGGCTCCACCGGCGGCAGCGGCCTGCGCGCGATCGAGGGCAAACACCCCGACCCCATCCAGACCTCGATCCTCTACTTCGACCGCGACACCCGCCGCCTCCAGGCCTGGGACGAGATCGAACTGGGGGGCCTGGGCCTGACGACGGCGGAGGTACGGCGCCACCTCGTGGAGGAGAACCAGCCGGCCGACTCGACCCCGTCCCCCACCTCACCCAGCCCCACCCCGTAAACCGTTTTGGCGATACCTCCCGCCATCCCATATGCTTCTCACGTCCCCGACGCGCTGAGAAGCGCCCAGGCGGGCCGATAGCCCTCATCGTCTAGCGGCCTAGGACGCCGCCCTTTCAAGGCGGTAGCACGGGTTCGAATCCCGTTGGGGGCACGCAGTACGGTGTGCGACACTGTCGTACGCAAAGCTTGGTCCTGTGGAGCAGTTTGGAGTGCTCGCCACCCTGTCAAGGTGGAGGCCGCGGGTTCAAATCCCGTCAGGACCGCTGAGGCTTCTCGTAAGCCTCGTGGCTGGGTAGCTCAGTTGGTACGAGCGATCGCCTGAAAAGCGATAGGTCGCCGGTTCGACCCCGGCCCCAGCCACACAGTACGAAAACCCCCACCGGATTCCGGTGGGGGTTTTCGTCGCTCACAGGGAGCCTGAGGGGGGTTCTTGAGACGCATCACCAGAGGACTGGTGACGGCCACCGCCGTCCTGTTCTCCACACTCGCCATACCCGGCACCGCCCACGCCGCGGGGCCGACCGTCACGTCCGCGTACAGCGACCAGGCCGACTGGTCGGTCATCGACGTACGGCTCAACTACAGCGGAGAGATCGCCAAGGTCACCGCGGCGCTGCGCCCCGTCGGCAGCGGCGAGTCCCAGACCCCGGTCGCCACGATCACCGACTTCACGCAGAAGTACTGGGTCAGCTCGTGGGAGGGCATCTGGGCCTCCCAGCCCGTCCACCTGGACACCCTCGGCGACTACACGATCGACATCGAGGCGACGAACACCGCGGGCGAAACCACCGTCCAGAAGAACGCGGGCACGCTGCGCTACCAGAAGCAGCCCGTCATCAGCGGCTTCGCCGTCACGCCGACCGAGCCGGACATCGAGCACAAGACGGTCACCGCCACCGGCGACCTGGTCGTCCGCGACCCCAGCACCCGCGAAACGGTGCCGTTGCCCGGTGCCACCGTGGACCTCACCTTCGACCAGAACGACGAGACGACCGCCGTCACGGACGACGCCGGCCACTTCTCGGCCGCCCACGAGGTGACGGCGGGCGGCTGGACCTTCGCCGAGTACAACGGCGACCTCGGTTTCGCCATCAGCCCCTGGATCGACGTCAGGCCGAAGGCCGCGCCGACCCGGTTCGTCCTGGACAAGAGCAGCTTCCACGTCACCGCCGGCGACAAGGTCAACGTCACCGGCACGCTCCAGTACCAGAGCGGCACCGAGTGGAAGCCGCTGTCCGGCATCCCGCTGGAGATGGACTACAAGGACTGCACCACCTGCAACCCGGTCGAGTCGACCACCGACGCGAGCGGCCGCTTCTCCTTCGTGCGGTCCCCGTACGGCAGCAAGTCCGTGTACGAGGTGGGGTTCCCGCCGTACCCGTACAACCCCTTCATCCAGCGCACCGCCACCGCCGACGTCACCGTCACGGTCACGGCCACGACGAAGTTCACCGAGTTCACGGCGCGGCAGGACAAGTACGCGCAGCTGGAGATCACCGGCAGCCTCGACGCGATCGGGCGCGACACCAGCGACCAGGTCAGCGTCGACATCCAGTACTCGGCCAACGGCACGAGCGGCTGGGCCACGAAGAAGACCGTGAAGACCAGCTTCGGGTCGCAGTTCATCGTGGAGAGACTGCCGGGCTACACGGACGGCTACTGGCGACTGCGCTACGCCGGGTCCACCACCAAGGACATCAAGGGCACCGTCAGCAAGAGCCTGCGCAAGACCCGTGCCCTCACCCGGATCAAGGACGCCAACGCGTCCCCCGAGCCGGTGTACAAGGGCCGGACGATCACCGTGAAGGGCGTGCTCCAGGAGCGCGCGGTCGGCTCCTCGACCTGGAAGGCGTACGGCGGCAAGAAGGTGCAGATCCTCTTCCGGCCCAAGGGCAAGAGCACCTGGTACCTGATGGCCACCGTCACCACCAAGACGAACGGCTCCTTCAGCAAGGGCTTCACGGCCAAGGAGGACGGCACCTGGGTGCCCGTCCACCTGTATCCCGACAGCAAGCACTTCGTGGGCGACGGCAGGGAGGACTACGTCGACGTGCGGTGACGCACCCGGCGGAGGCGAGCGGGGGAGGTGAGCGGGGGCGGGCCCAAAAGGGTTCGCCCCTTCTTTCCCCGGGATGAGATCCTGGATCGCGTATGTCTACGCATCCCGCCCCCGCCCCCGGCGCTCCGAGCTTCGGCACGCTCGCCCCTCGCCTGACCGAGCTTTCCCTGCGCGAAGCGCAGCGGCTCGGGCGCAGGCTCGAAGGCGCGCGCAAGATCCGCAAGCCCGAGGCGCGTGCCGCCGTGCTCGCCGAGATCGAGGCGGAGGTCGCGAAGGCCGAGGAGCGAATCGCCGTACGACGCGAGCGCGTGCCCGCCGTCAGCTATCCCGAGCAGCTGCCCGTCAGCCAGAAGAAGGACGAGATCGCGGCCGCCATCCGTGATCACCAGGTCGTCATCGTCGCCGGTGAGACCGGGTCCGGCAAGACCACGCAGATCCCCAAGATCTGCGTCGAGCTCGGCCGCGGCCTGCGCGGCATGATCGGGCACACCCAGCCCCGGCGTATCGCCGCCCGAACCGTCGCCGAGCGGGTCGCTGAGGAACTGGACACGCCTCTGGGCGAGACCGTCGGCTGGAAGGTGCGGTTCACCGACCAGGTGAACCAGGACTCGACCTTCATCAAGCTGATGACGGACGGCATCCTGCTCGCCGAGATCCAGACCGACCGCGAGCTGCGCGCCTACGACACGATCATCATCGACGAGGCCCACGAGCGGTCCCTGAACATCGACTTCCTGCTCGGGTATCTCGCGCAGTTGCTGCCGAAGCGGCCGGATCTGAAGGTCGTCATCACCTCGGCCACCATCGATCCCGAGCGGTTCTCCCGGCACTTCGGCGACGCCCCGATCATCGAGGTCAGCGGGCGGACGTACCCGGTGGAGGTGCGTTACCGGCCACTCCTCGAAGAGGACTCCGAGGACGCCGACCGCGACCAGATCACCGCGATCTGCGACGCCGTCGAGGAGCTCCAGGGCGAGGGCAAGGGCGACATCCTCGTCTTCCTCTCCGGTGAGCGGGAGATCCGTGACACCGCCGACGCGCTCGTGAAGAAGAACTACCGGTTCACCGAGGTCCTGCCCCTGTACGCCCGGCTCTCGCACGCCGAGCAGCATCGGGTCTTCCAGCCGCACACCGGCCGCAGGATCGTTCTGGCGACCAACGTCGCCGAGACCTCGCTCACCGTCCCGGGCATCAAGTACGTCATCGACCCCGGCTTCGCCCGGATCAGCCGGTACAGCCATCGCACCAAGGTGCAGCGCCTGCCGATCGAGCCGATCTCGCAGGCGAGCGCCAACCAGCGCAAGGGCCGCTGCGGTCGTACGTCCGACGGAATCTGTATCCGCCTCTACTCCGAGGACGACTTCGTCGCCCGCCCGGAGTTCACGGACGCGGAGATCCTCCGTACCAACCTCGCCTCCGTCATCCTCCAGATGACCGCGGCCGGCCTCGGCGACATCGAGAAGTTCCCCTTCATCGACCCGCCGGACCACCGCAACATCCGCGACGGCGTCCAGCTCCTGCAGGAGCTCGGCGCGCTGGACCCGACGCAGAAGGACGTACGCAAGCGGCTCACGGACAGCGGCCGCAAGCTCGCCCAGCTCCCCGTCGACCCGCGCCTGGCCCGCATGGTTCTGGAGGCCGACAAGAACGGCTGTGTCCGCGAGGTCATGGTCATAGCCGCCGCGCTGTCCATCCAGGATCCGCGCGAGCGCCCCGCCGACAAACAGACCCAGGCCGACCAGCAGCACGCCCGCTTCCGGGACGAGACGAGCGACTTCCTCGCCTACCTCAACCTCTGGCGGTACGTCCGCGAGCAGCAGAAGGAGCGGGGATCGAGCTCCTTCCGCCGGATGTGCAAGCAGGAGTACCTGAACTTCCTGCGCATCCGCGAATGGCAGGACATCTACACGCAGCTGCGTACGGTCGCCAAGCAGATGGGCATCCATCTCAACGAGGACGACGCCCCCGCCGATCGCATCCACGTCTCCCTCCTCGCGGGCCTGCTCTCGCACATCGGCATGAAGGACGTGAAGGAGGGCGCGAAGAACGAGTACCTGGGGGCGCGCAGCGCCAAGTTCGCGGTCTTCCCGGGCTCGGCCCTCTTCAAGAAGCCCCCGCGTTTCGTGATGTCCGCGGAACTCGTGGAGACCTCCCGTCTCTGGGCCCGCGTCAACGCGAAGATCGAGCCGGAGTGGGTCGAGCCGCTCGCCGAGCACCTGCTGAAGCGGACGTACAGCGAACCGCACTGGGAGAAGGACCAGGCGGCCGTGATGGCGTACGAGAAGGTCACGCTGTACGGCGTCCCGATCATCGCCCAGCGCAAGGTGAACTACGGCCGGATCGACCCGGAGGTCAGCCGCGAGCTGTTCATCCGCAACGCCCTGGTCGAGGGCGACTGGCGCACACACCACAAGTTCTTCGCCGACAACCGCAAACTCCTCAGCGAGGTCGAGGAGTTGGAGCACCGTGCCCGGCGCCGGGACATCGTCGTGGACGACGAGACGCTGTTCGACTTCTACGACGAGAGGGTCCCGGACCACGTCGTCTCGGGCGCCCACTTCGACTCCTGGTGGAAGCGCAAGCGGCACGAGCAGCCGGACTTCCTGGACTTCGAGCGCGAGATGCTCATCCGGGAGTCGGCCGAGGCGGTCACCAAGGCTGACTATCCGGACACCTGGCGGCAGGGTGCGCTGAAGTTCCGGGTGACGTACCAGTTCGAGCCGGGCGCGGACGCGGACGGTGTGACGGTCCACATCCCGCTCCAGGTGCTGAACCAGGCCATGGACGAGGGCTTCGACTGGCAGATCCCGGGCCTGCGCGAGGAGTTGGTGACGGAACTGATCCGTTCCCTGCCCAAGCCGATCCGCCGCAACTACGTGCCGGCGCCGAACTTCGCGAAGCGGTTCCTGGATACGGCGGCCCCCTTGCAGGAGCCGCTGACGGTGACCATGGCGCGCGAACTGAAGCGCATGGTCGGGGTCCCCTTCACCGCCGACGACTTCGACTGGTCGAAGGTGCCGGAGCATCTGCGCATCACCTTCCGGATCGTCGACGAGCGGCGCCGCAAGCTGGCGGAGGACAAGGATCTGGAGGCGCTGAAGCTGCGGCTGAAGCCGAAGGCGCGCAAGGCCCTCTCCCAGGCCGCGGCGGCCACGGCGTCCCGTGAGGGCGGCGAGTCGCTGGAGCGCCAGGGCCTGACCGACTGGTCCATCGGCTCGCTCACCCGCGTCTTCGAGACCCGCCGCGCCGGCCAGCCGGTCAAGGCGTACCCGGCGCTGGTGGACGACGGCGACCTGGTCTCCGTACGCCTCTTCGACACGGAGGCGGAGCAGCAGCAGGCGATGTGGAAGGGCACGCGGCGGCTGATCCTGCGCAACATCCCGGTCAATCCGGCGAAGTTCGCGTCCGAGAAGCTGACGAACGCCCAGAAGCTCGCCCTGTCCGCGAATCCGCACGGTTCGATCCAGGCTCTCTTCGACGACTGCGCGATGGCGGCGGCCGACAAGCTGATCGGTGACTTCGGGGGGCCGGCGTGGGACGAGGAGTCGTACCGGAAGCTGTACGACAAGGTGCGCGCGGAGATCGTCGACACGACCGTGCGTACGGTGGGCCAGGTGCAGCAGGTCCTCGCTGCCTGGCAGGCCGCTGAGCGCCGCCTGAAGGCTGTACGGAGCCCTGCCCTACTGGCAAACCTCACGGACGTCCGTAAGCAGCTGGACGCCCTTGTGAGGCCCGGTTTCGTGACGGAGGCGGGGCTGGGGCGCATGCCGGATCTGATGCGGTATCTGATCGCGGTGGACCGTCGTCTGCAGCAGATGCCGACGAACGTCCAGCGCGACACGACGCGCATGGAGAAGGTCCACGAGATGCAGGACGAATACGCCTGGCTTCTCGAGCAGATGCCGCAGGGGCGTCCGGTCCCGCAGCAGGTGCTGGACGTCCGCTGGATGCTGGAGGAGCTCCGCGTCAGCTACTTCGCTCACGCGCTCGGTACGGCGTATCCGATCTCGGACAAGCGGATCGTGAAGACGATCGACACGTTGGCGCCGTAACGGGGCGCGTACGTTGGGTGAGTTCGACCCGGGGGCTCGCCCTCCTGTAGAGTCTCTTCTCGCAGCGCAACGCACGAATCGCGCCGCGAAACCTGGTCCTGTGGAGCAGTTTGGAGTGCTCGCCACCCTGTCAAGGTGGAGGCCGCGGGTTCAAATCCCGTCAGGACCGCAGCAGAAACGAGAGGCCCGCATCCCGACAAGGGACGCGGGCCTTCCTCATACCCGCGGCGAACGACACAACCGCCCACCCGGTCACGGCGGAGGCCGCGCCCGCGGCGCAGCCTCAATCAGACACAGCAAATCCCGTCAGGACCGCAGCGAAGGCTAGAGGCCCGCACCCCGGCAAGGGATGTGGGCCTTACTCATGCCCGCAGGCCGGCCTCTCGACGTCGCCGGTCCACACCATCAGCCCGTCCGGGGCGCCCCCTGGGCGCCCCCGGCGGAGCGCCACGCCACCTTGACGGAGTCACATTCGCTCGGTACCCAGAAAGTCAGAGCACCTTCCCCGTGTGGCCTCCTGGAGGTGGCGTATGGCGGCGTCGGCTAGGCACGAAACGCGGGCCTTGCTCCGCGCGCATCTGGCAGCCGCCTCGTCCTACCGGCATCTCACCCGTCACTGCCCGATCTGCCATCACCTGGCGCGGCTGGCGATGGACGCCGCCCCGCGCACCGCCCCGCGCACCACCCAGAGGGCTCCGGGCGAGGCCACGGAGGACGAAAGCGCTTCCACCGCGTGATCGCCGCCGGGCGTCAACTCCCGCTCCAGCATGGGCCGCTGGAGCGCGCGCCTTCCTTTAGCGCACATCGCCCAGAGGCAACAAGCACCGCGCCCTGTGACGGGTGTCACCGCATGAGTTTCCGGAAGTGCGGTACTTACACCTCACCTACAACTGGTCAATTTAATATGTGCAATTGCACCAGCTTCCGGAGATCGCCCCGCCCGCGCCGAGCGACCACCCGGGGCGAGTCCACAGGAGATCCGACACCCCTCCCCAGACTCCGACAAGCCCACCCACAGGACCACGGCCGGCACACGGTCGACACACCCCGCGCACACAAAAAAGATCGCGCTGGACTCGGCGGAGTCCAGCGCGATCTACGACGCACCCTTGTTGCGTGCCTGCGAAGCTCTGTACGGCTTGGGCGTGGGCTCTGTTGGGGCAGAACCCGCGTCGCTTGGAGCTAGAGTTCGGACGCTGCGGCAAGTTGGGGGAACTGCCGGTTTGCCCGGTTATGCAGTTGTTCAGGCCTCGCTGCGCTGCTGCGGGATGCCCGCGAGCAGAGCGCGGACCTCAGCCTCGCGGTAACGGCGGTGTCCGCCGAGCGTACGGATGGAAGTAAGCTTCCCGGCCTTCGCCCACCGCGTCACCGTCTTGGGGTCCACGCGGAACATCGTGGCGACCTCAGCCGGGGTCAGCAGCGGCTCGGCATCAGGGGTGCGAGCGGTCATGAGCGGCCTCCTCGGGAGAACCGAACCTTCTCGGTTCTTTCCTCTAAATTCTGCACCTTGACCCGCGTTGCCCGAAATGGCGGACGCGAGTCGAGTCGGTTATAGGACGAACGGCTTGTCCTCGGCACTACAACTACACCATCTGTCCAGCCGCGTCGGCCAAACCGATGGAATTGCCCTCCCAGGTGTTCATCAGCGACGGAAGCCGATGGACCATGCCATAGCGGACAGTCACGCCACTGTGACGATCAGTCACAGTGGCGTGCAGGAGTCTCAAGACCCCCCAAAGTGTGCAATGTCGAGCTAGAGCCCTCCCCGGACTCCTTGTCCTATTTTGGCACGAGGAGGGGTTAGGGATGCAAGGGCCGCGTACGTGCGGTCCGTCACGCTTGCGTGCGTTGACACACCCTTGATGCATACGCCCGGATCGGTACCTACGTCCGATGTTGACGAGGCATCAAGAACCCCAGAGCGAGCACGAAACCCCAAAACGGGCGTGTCGTCAAACGCCAGTTCGTTACATCACACAGTGCGCTACACCACACCGGGTCTCAGTTCGCCGACCGCCGGTCCCGCACCGACCGCCACCGCTCCACGAGCCGCCCGTAAGCCGCCCCCGCGGCCGCCCCGTCACCGCGCCGCAGCGCCTCGATGCCGTCGGCCACGTCGGCCGCCGAGTGGTCGTCCTCCAGCTCGCCGGCCGGCAGGGTGTGCACCAGGCCGCCGTAGTCCAGCTCGACCAGCGAGCGCGGGTGGAACTCCTCCAGCCAGCGCCCGACGTCCACCAGGCCGTCGATGAGCGGCCCCTCGTCGATGGTGTCCTTGAGCGTCCTGAGGGCCCGCGCGACCCGCCGCCGCGCCTCCACCATGGGCGTGCGGTAGCGCAGCATCGCGGGGATCTCGCCCGAGCCCTTGTCGAAGCGCCGCTCCTCGTCCGACACCAGCACGAACCAGTGCAGCGGCACCTGCCAGGTCGAGGTGCGGATCCACGGGCGGGCGTCCGGGTTGCGGGCCAGCCAGCGCTCGTAGTCCTGGGCCGTCTGGCGGCGTACGACCTCCGGCAGCGCAGCGTCCAGGACCGGCTTCGGCAGCTCGTCGGCGAGCTCCCCGAGCGCCAGCCAGCCGCGCAGCCGGGTGCGCCACGGGCACACGCACAGCACCCCGTCGACCTCGAGCACGAAGGCGTCGCTGCTCTCCTGCACCGGCACGGCGATGGGCGGCGTGGGCAGCAAGTCGGCCAGGGAGCGGCGCAGTTCGTCCTGGTACGAGGGGCGGTCGGGGCGGCGGGCGTAACGGTCCCAGTGGCCGCGCTCCGGCTCCGGGAAGGCGGCCAGCGGCTCGTAGACGCGCAGATAGGTCGCATACGGGACGATCACCGAGGACACCTTGGGCACGCCTGCTCCCTCCCCCGCCGTCTGCCAGGAAAACCTGCGAAACCCGCTTACAAACGTGCGGGAAATCTATGCAAATCGTCGCACGGCTGTACTCCAGGAGTAGGTGATCCTGAGCACTGCGGGGTGGGCGGGCGCCCACGGGTCTAATCTCATGCTCACAGCCCCCGCCACCCGTACGGGAGCTCGCTCCAATCGCCGCCAGTACTCAGGAGTCACCACAGTGACCGACGTAACACACGGCGTCCTGCACACCCTGTTCCACTCGGATCAGGGGGGTCATGAGCAAGTAGTGCTCTGCCAGGACCGCGCCAGCGGCCTCAAGGCCGTCATCGCCATCCACTCCACCGCTCTGGGCCCCGCCCTCGGCGGTACGCGCTTCTACCCGTACGCGACCGAGGAAGAGGCCGTCGCCGACGCGCTGAACCTCGCGCGCGGGATGTCGTACAAGAACGCCATGGCCGGCCTCGACCACGGCGGCGGCAAGGCCGTGATCATCGGGGATCCGGAGCGGATCAAGACCGAGGAGCTGCTGCTGGCCTACGGCCGGTTCGTGGCTTCGCTGGGCGGTCGATACGTCACCGCGTGCGACGTCGGTACGTACGTCGCCGACATGGACGTCGTGGCCCGTGAGTGCCGCTGGACGACCGGACGCTCCCCGGAGAACGGCGGCGCGGGCGACTCCTCCGTGCTCACCGCCTTCGGTGTCTACCAGGGCATGCGCGCCTCCGCCCAGCACCTGTGGGGCGACCCGTCGCTGCGCGGCCGCAAGGTCGGCATCGCGGGCGTCGGCAAGGTCGGCCACCACCTGGTGGAACACCTGCGGGCGGAGGGCGCCGAGGTCGTGATCACGGACGTGCGCGAGGAGGCCGTCGGCCGGATCCTCGCGGCGCACCCGACGGGCGTGACGGCCGTCGCCGACACCGCGACGCTGATCCGCGTCGAGGGCCTCGACATCTACGCCCCCTGCGCGCTCGGCGGCGCCCTGAACGACGACACCGTGCCGGCGCTGACCGCGAGCGTGGTGTGCGGCGCGGCCAACAACCAGCTCGCCCACCCGGGCGTGGAGAAGGACATCGCCGACCGCGGGATCCTCTACGCGCCCGACTACGTGGTGAACGCCGGCGGTGTCATCCAGGTCGCCGACGAGCTGCACGGCTTCGACTTCGACCGGTGCAAGGCGAAGGCGGCGAAGATCTACGACACCACGCTGGCCATATTCGCACGTGCGAAGGCGGATGGGATTCCGCCGGCCGCCGCGGCCGACCGGATCGCCGAGCAGCGGATGGCGGAGGCACGCGGAGCGCACTGATCCGACCGGCCGGGCCCCCTGACAGGGGTTTGGGCGGTACCCGCCGGTGGGCAGTTGGAGAGAACTCTCACTTCTACCGGCGGGTCGACCGCCAATAAGTGGTTAAAATCGCGGTTGACCAGCGAGGACAGGGCGCCTCGAAGGTCCTGTGCACACGCGCGTGCTGCGGGCGACGTACCGTATGGGCGCGGGCTCAGGTACCGTGGAAGCCCTACGGACCGGCCTCTCCACGGAGAGTCCGTTCCGGATCATGAACGCGTGTCAGACTCTGGGGCCGTCGAGCCCCGTCGTTGAGGGGGTCGAGCCATGGGGCGCGGCCGGGCCAAGGCCAAGCAGACGAAGGTCGCCCGCCAGCTGAAGTACAACAGCGGTGGGACGGACCTCTCACGCCTGGCCGAGGAGCTGGGCGCATCGACGTCGAACCAGTCGCCGAACGGCGATCGCTTCGAGGACGATGAGCAGGACGACGACGACCTGTACTCGAAATACGCCGACCTCTATGAGGACGACGACGAGGATCAGGACGAGGACCCCTCGGAGCAGCGTCGCGGCGCTTGACCTTGCATTGAGCACTCACCCGGTCGGTGACCTCGGTCACCGACCGGGTTCTGTGCTGCCTGCGGGGTATCAGCCGGCGGCTCGTTTACTTTGAGTACGTGCCGATCAGGGCAGCGCCCGTCTCGTGGTCGCCCCTGTCCGTGATCTCGCCGGCGACCCAGGCGTCCACGCCTCGGTCGGCCAGCGTCGCCAGGGCCGCGTCCGTGGACTCCTCGGGCACGATCGCGATCATGCCGACGCCCATGTTCAGGGTCTTCTCCAGCTCCAGGCGCTCGACCTGACCGGTCTTGCCGACGAGGTCGAAGATCGGGGCCGGGGTCCAGGTGCTGCGGTCGACGATCGCGTGCAGCGTGTCCGGGATCACCCGGGCCAGGTTGGCGGCCAGACCGCCGCCCGTGACGTGGCTGAAGGCGTGCACGTCGCTGGTGCGGGTGAGGGCCAGGCAGTCCAGCGAGTAGATCTTCGTCGGCTCCAGCAGTTCCTCGCCGAGGGTGCGGCCGAGGTCGTCGATCTGCGCGTCCAGGGCCAGACCGGCCTGGTTCAGCAGGACGTGCCGGACCAGCGAGTACCCGTTCGAGTGAAGACCGGACGCCGCCATGGCGATCACCGCGTCACCCTTACGGATGCGATCGGGGCCCAGCAGCCGGTCGGCCTCCACGACGCCCGTACCGGCGCCGGCGACATCGAAGTCGTCCGGGCCCAGCAGGCCGGGGTGCTCGGCCGTCTCGCCGCCGACCAGGGCGCAGCCGGCGAGCACACAGCCCTCGGCGATGCCCTTCACGATGGCGGCGACGCGCTCGGGGTGGACCTTGCCGACGCAGATGTAGTCGGTCATGAACAGCGGCTCGGCACCGCACACCACGATGTCGTCCATGACCATGGCGACCAGGTCGTGGCCGATGGTGTCGTACACGCCCAGCTGGCGCGCGATGTCGACCTTGGTGCCGACGCCGTCGGTGGCGGAGGCAAGCAGGGGGCGCTCGTAGCGCTTGAGGGCGGAGGCGTCGAAGAGGCCGGCGAAACCGCCGAGGCCGCCGAGGACCTCGGGCCGCTGGGTCTTCTTCACCCACTCCTTCATCAGCTCGACCGCGCGGTCGCCCGCTTCGATGTCGACGCCCGCGGCTGCGTAGCTGGCACCAGTTGTCTCAGACATGGCAGTAGAGAACCTTCGTGTCGTACGGCAGGTGTGACGGGCCCGCAACTACGGGCGGCGGATCGCGTCGGCGGCGGCCGTGGCGGCCGGGCCGGCGGCCAGCTCCGTCTCCAGCAGCTGCTTACCGAGCAGCTCGGGGTCCGGGAGATCCATCGGGTACTCGCCGTCGAAGCAGGCGCGGCAGAGGTTCGGCTTGGCGATGGTGGTCGCCTCGATCATGCCGTCGATGGAGATGTACGAGAGGGAGTCGGCGCCGAGCGAGGTGCCGATCTCCTCGATCGTCATGCCGTTGGCGATGAGCTCGGCGCGGGTGGCGAAGTCGATGCCGAAGAAGCAGGGCCACTTCACGGGCGGGGAGGAGATCCGGATGTGGACCTCCGCCGCTCCCGCCTCGCGGAGCATGCGGACCAGGGCGCGCTGGGTGTTGCCGCGCACGATCGAGTCGTCGACGACGACCAGGCGCTTGCCCTTGATGACTTCCTTCAGCGGGTTCAGCTTCAGGCGGATGCCGAGCTGGCGGATGGTCTGCGAGGGCTGGATGAACGTACGGCCGACGTACGCGTTCTTCACCAGACCCGCACCGAACGGGATGCCGCTCGCCTCCGCGTAGCCGATCGCGGCCGGGGTGCCGGATTCCGGGGTCGCTATGACCAGGTCGGCGTCGACCGGGGCTTCCTTCGCGAGCTTGCGGCCCATCTCCACGCGGGAGAGGTAGACGTTGCGGCCGGCGATGTCGGTGTCCGGGCGGGCCAGGTACACGTACTCGAAGACACAGCCCTTGGGCTTCGCTTCCGCGAATCGGGAGGTGCGCAGGCCGTTCTCGTCGATGGCGATGAACTCGCCCGGCTCGACCTCACGGACGTAGCTGGCGCCGCAGATGTCGAGGGCGGCGGACTCGGAGGCGACGACCCAGCCGCGCTCCAGGCGGCCGAGGACCAGCGGGCGGATGCCCTGCGGGTCGCGGGCGGCGTACAGGGTGTGCTCGTCCATGAAGACGAGGCTGAAGGCGCCCTTGACCTGCGGAAGGACCGTGTGGGCGGCCTCCTCGATGGTCAGCGGCTTGCCGTCGTCGTCGACCTGGGCCGCGAGCAGCGCGGTGAGCAGGTCGGTGTCGTTGGTGGCCGCGACGCGCGGAGTGCGGCCGCCCTCCTGCTTGGGCAGGTCGGCGACCATCTCGGCGAGCTGCGCCGTGTTGACCAGGTTGCCGTTGTGGCCGAGCGCGATGGAGCCGTGCGCGGTGGCGCGGAAGGTCGGCTGGGCGTTCTCCCACACGGAGGCGCCGGTGGTCGAGTAGCGGGCGTGACCGACCGCGATATGACCCTGGAGCGAACCGAGCGAGGTCTCGTCGAAGACCTGGGAGACCAGTCCCATGTCCTTGAAGACGAGGATCTGGGAGCCGTTGCTGACCGCGATTCCCGCGGATTCCTGGCCCCGATGCTGGAGGGCGTAGAGCCCGAAGTAAGTGAGCTTGGCGACCTCTTCACCGGGAGCCCAGACACCGAAGACGCCGCATGCGTCCTGGGGGCCTTTCTCGCCGGGGAGCAGATCATGATTGAGTCGACCGTCACCACGTGGCACGGCTCCGAGTGTAGGCGAGATCGACCACTGGTCCGAATTGGGGATACGCGCCTGTAAAGGATCACTCTGTGGCGGCCGCGTTGACGTGTTCGCCGTTTTCGCTGGTCAGGGTGAGGTTGCGGTGATCGAGTTCGTACTTCACCGTGCCGTCGAAGAGGCCCAGGAGGGTCTTCTCCGTATTCATGAGTGAGGTGTCGCACATCATTCGCGTGGTGGACGCCGTGCCCAGCGTGATACGGCCGTCGCTGACCGTCGCCGTCGCCCTCACCTTGTTGCAGCCGAGGCTGCCGCTGACCATCTGGGCCTTCTCGTCGAAGGTGAGGTGGGCCTTGCCGCCGGTGTCGGGGCTGGTGAGGGTCCACTTCGTGCCGTAGAGCGGGGCGGCCTTCTGCTTGGTGAGGGCGACGCGGTCGCCGTCCGCCGTGGTGAGGGTGAGCTTGTCGCCCTCGACCTCGGTGGTGAGGTCGCCGTCGGAGAGGGTGCGGGCCAGCGTCTGCTCGAAGTTCACGGGGACCCCCTCGCAGGCCATCTCGGTCGCCTGCATCTTGCCGAAGGTGACGTGGCTGTCGGCGAAATCGGCGTCGGCGCCGAAGTTGTTGCAGCCGAGGTTGCCCTTGACCTCGCCACCGTCGGCGATGCGCAGCCAGGCGCTGCTCGGGGCGGCGCTCTTCTTCCCGTCGACGGTGACCTCCTCGACGGCCCAGTGCGCGCCGGTGACGGAGGCCGACGCCCCGGCATCGACCGAGCCACTGCCCGCGTCCTCGCTGCCGCAGGCCACGGCGAGCGGGAGAAGGGTCAGTGCGGCGAGGGCGGCCAGTCGCTGCTTGTCCATGCCGAGTGTGCCGAGTGTGTTCATGCCGGTGGGACGGGAGGGGCGCGGGACTGGTTCCGCGTTTCACCCCATGAGCGGCAGCAATCCGCCCAGGTCCGCCCGCTCCCCGCTCGCGCTCACCTTGGCGTCCGCCACGGCGTCCCGCCACGCCAGCCGCCCGGTCGCGAGCCGGATCCAGGTCAGCGGGTCGGTCTCGACGACGTTGGGCGGGGTGCCCCGGGTGTGCCTCGGCCCCTCGACGCACTGCACCACCGCGTACGGCGGGATCCGCACCTCGGTAGAGCCGCCGGGCGCCCTCGCGGCGAGGGCGTCGGCGAGGAGACGGGTGCAGGCGGCGAGGGCCTGGCGGTCGTACGGGATGTCGAGGCCGGGGACGGCGGCGTTCAGGTCGTCGGTGTGGACGACGAGTTCGACGGTACGGGTGACCAGGTAGTCGGCGAGGGTCATGGCGCCGGTGCGGGCGGCGAGGAGCCGGTCGCCGGGCGCGTCCGCCAGCTTCTGTGTGAGGCGCTCCTCGGTGCGGGTGTAGAGGGCGTCGAGGTCCGGGTTGGCGGCGGCCAGCTCACGCGTGCCGTCGGCGATGTCGCCGGCGCGGTCGACGGTGGCGAAGGGCCAGTCCAGGAGGGTGAGTTCGGGCTTGGCCGGCTCGTCGCGGTCGAGGTTGCGGCTGACGGTCTCCACGGCCATGGTCACGTGTGCCGCCAGCTCCCGTACGGTCCAGTCGCCCAGCCGGGTGGGCAGCGCGAGTTGCTCGGCGGTCAGGCTGCGTACGGCCTGACGTACGTTCCCGAACTGGGCGAGGGTCGCGGTGCGGATCTTGGCGGGGTCATAGGTGCGGGTGCGCTTCTTGGCCGACGGCATGGCGGCAGCCTATGCGGGCTGCGATTCCGTCGTGGGGGCCTCGA
Source organism: Streptomyces cyaneus (assembly GCF_004028635.1). Taxonomy (GTDB): domain Bacteria; phylum Actinomycetota; class Actinomycetes; order Streptomycetales; family Streptomycetaceae; genus Streptomyces; species Streptomyces cyaneus. The sequence continues at coordinate 69,654 of NZ_RQJW01000012.1, forward strand.
AGGTCTCGCCGTTGCGGGGGACGCCGATTCCGCGCCAGGTGAAGGGGATGCCGCGGGCGGTGTCCGGGTCGGGGCCGTCCATCAGCTGGAAGTGCACATGCGGCTCGCTGGAGTTGCCGGAGTTCCCGCACCGGGCGAGCACCTGGCCGGCGCGCACCCGGTCGCCCTCGGCGACGGTGAGCGAGCCTCGACGCAGATGGGCGTAGAGGGCGTAGGTGCCGTCGCCGAGGTCGAGGACGAGGTGGTTGCCGACGATCCGCCGGACGCCGGCGATCTCACGCATCGACCCCTCGGCGAGCATCAGATACAGCAGCCCTGGCAGCGAGGTGCGGCTCAGATGGTCACGCTGCCGGTCGTCGGCCCGTACGACCGTGCCGTCGGCCACCGCGAGCAGCGGGGCACCGAAGGCCGGGAAGTCGGCGTTGCGCCGGGCGAGCGGCCACAGTGCGCTGAACCCGGGGCGGGCGCCCGGCTCGGGCTCGGCGACGATGTCGATGGCGTAGGTCTGGCCGTAGGCGTGGGTGCCGTGGCTCGGGGTGCGGTCGGCCGGGCTGTTGAGCGCCGACCAGCGGCCGGCGACGGGCGGCTCGACCTCGATCGGCTCGCGGTCCTTGGGTGGGCTGTCGGGTGTGCGGCCCGTCCGGTTGACGGTGAAGACGAGGGCGTACGCCAGGACCAGTGGCAGGAAGTTCCACCAGTGCGGATACCCGAGGTCGAGCCAGGCGTCGGCGATGATCACGGCGAAGAAGGCCGCCAGCAGAAGCCGGAAGGCGATCATGGCGAGCTTGCGTGCGGACATTGTTTCCCCCTGTTGCGATGCTGCGGTGCTGCGATGTTTCGGTGACTTACGGTCTGGCCGCCGACAGCGCCACGAGCAGCGGGACGACCCGCCCCGGCGGCACCTCGTAGCGGCCGCGTCCGGTGGTGTGCAGCCAGCCCGCGGCGGTGAGCTGGCGCAGATGGTGGTAGATCTGGCCGGTCGTGCCGATCTCCTCCAGTTCGGCGAGCTCGGCCGCGGTGCGCCGGCCGCCGATGATCTCGCGGAGCAGCCGCAGCCGTACCGGATGGCCGAGCGCGGCGAAGACGTCGGCGGCCTCCGGCCAGTCGTCGTCGAGCAGGTCCTCGACGAACGCGGTGTGCTGCCAGGCGTACTGCTCCTCGGTCGGCAGCCGTACCGCGCCGGTGAACAGGACGCCCCCGTCCACGGCACCCGCCTCGGACATCTGCTCCTTCAGCGTCTCCAGGGCCCAGAAGTCCCCGTCTCCGACGCGAGGAGCCGTCCGGCCTGCCGCTTCCAGCGCTGCCAGTCGGCGTTCCAGGTCCGCGACCCGCTGTTCGAGATCCACGACCCATAGATTACGGAACTACGTAATTACGTGCAAGCGTGAGTCGGGCGAGAGAGTCAGGTCAGGTCACCGCACGACGAAGCCCCCGCCCGATGACCGGGACGGGGGCTTCAGAGCCGTAGGACCGCTGGCTGCCTACTTGAGCAGCGCCGGGATCGTCTCCTCGTGCGCCACGCGCAGCTCCTCCAGGGAGAGCGCGAACTCGCCCTGGAGCTCGACGGAGTCACCGTCGACGACACCGATGCGGGTGGCCGGCAGGCCCCGCGCACCGCACATGTCGTTGAAGCGGACCTCCTCGGAGCGCGGCACGGCGACGACCGCGCGTCCCGCCGACTCGGAGAACAGGAGCGTGAAGGCGTCGAGCCCGTCCGGTACGACCAGACGCGCGCCCTTGCCGCCGAGCAGCGCCGACTCCACGACCGCCTGGATCAGACCGCCGTCGGACAGGTCGTGCGCGGAGTCGATCATGCCGTCGCGGGAGGCGGAGATCAGGATCTCGGCGAGCAGGCGCTCGCGCTCCAGGTCGACCTTGGGCGGCAGACCACCGAGGTGGTCGTGCACGACCTGCGACCAGGCCGAACCGCCGAACTCCTCACGCGTGTCGCCGAGGAGGTACAGCAGCTGGCCCTCCTCCTGGAAGGCGACCGGGGTGCGCCGGGCCACGTCGTCGATGACGCCGAGGACCGCGACCACGGGGGTCGGGTGGATGGCGACCTCGCCGGTCTGGTTGTAGAGCGAGACGTTGCCGCCGGTCACCGGGGTGCCCAACTGCTGGCAGGCGTCGGCGAGTCCGCGCACCGCCTCCGCGAACTGCCACATCACCGCCGGGTCCTCGGGCGAGCCGAAGTTCAGGCAGTCGGAGACCGCGAGCGGTTTGGCGCCGGTCGTGGCGACGTTGCGGTACGCCTCCGCCAGCGCCAACTGGGCGCCGTGGTACGGGTCCAGCTTGGCGTACCGGCCGTTGCCGTCCGTCGCGATGGCCACGCCGAGGCCGGTCGCCTCGTCGATGCGGATCATGCCGGAGTCCTCGGGCTGGGCGAGGACGGTGTTGCCCTGCACGAAGTGGTCGTACTGCGAGGTGATCCACTTCTTGGAGGCCTGGTTGGGAGAGGCCACCAGCTTCAGGACCTGGTCCTTCAGCTCTGCCGAACTCGCGGGCCGCGCAAGCTTGTTGGCGTCGTCCGCCTGAAGGGCGTCCTGCCACTGCGGGCGGGCGTACGGGCGCTCGTAGACCGGGCCCTCGTGCGCCACAGTCCGCGGATCGACGTCGACGATCTTGCCGCCGTGCCAGTAGATCTCCAGGCGGTCGCCGTCGGTCACCTCACCGATGACGGTGGCGATGACGTCCCACTTCGCGCAGATCTCCAGGAACCGCTCGACCTTCTCCGGCTCGACGACCGCGCACATGCGTTCCTGCGACTCGCTCATGAGGATTTCCTCGGGCGAGAGCGTCGAGTCACGCAGGGGTACGTCGTCCAGCGTCACGCGCATACCGCCGGAGCCGTTGGAGGCGAGCTCGGACGTGGCGCAGGACAGACCGGCGGCACCCAGGTCCTGGATACCGACGACCAGCTTCTCCTGGAAGGCCTCCAGGGTGCACTCGATGAGCAGCTTCTCCTGGAAGGGGTCACCGACCTGGACCGCCGGGCGCTTGCTCGGCTTGGCGTCGTCGAAGGTCTCGGAGGCGAGGATCGACGCACCGCCGATGCCGTCACCGCCCGTCCGGGCCCCGTACAGGATGACCTTGTTGCCCGCGCCGGACGCCTTCGCGAGGTGGATGTCCTCGTGCCGCATGACGCCGATGGCACCGGCGTTGACCAGCGGGTTTCCCTGGTAGCAGGAGTCGAAGACGACCTCGCCGCCGATGTTCGGCAGGCCCAGGCAGTTGCCGTAGCCGCCGATGCCGGCGACGACACCCGGCAGGACGCGCTTGGTGTCCGGGTGGTCGGCCGCACCGAACCGCAGCGGGTCGACCACGGCAACCGGCCGCGCGCCCATCGCGATGATGTCGCGGACGATGCCGCCGACACCGGTCGCGGCGCCCTGGTAGGGCTCGACGTACGACGGGTGGTTGTGCGACTCGACCTTGAAGGTCACGGCGTAACCCTGACCGACGTCCACGACACCGGCGTTCTCACCGATGCCGACGAGCAGGGCGTCGTTCTCGGGTGCCTTCTCGCCGAACTGGCGCAGGTGCACCTTCGAGGACTTGTACGAGCAGTGCTCGGACCACATGACGGAGTACATGGCGAGCTCGGCACCGGTGGGCCGGCGGCCGAGGATCTCCACGACCCGCTCGTACTCGTCCTTCTTCAGACCGAGTTCGGCCCAGGGCAGCTCGACGTCGGGGGTCGCGGCCGCGTGCTCGACCGTGTCCAGAGGCGTCCGGCTCATGCGTTGACCAGCTTCTTGAGGATCGAGGTGAAGAAGGGGAGACCGTCGGTGCGGCCCGACCCGATGAGGGGCTCGACGGCGTGCTCCGGGTGCGGCATGAGGCCTACGACGTTCCCGGCCTCGTTGGTGATGCCGGCGATGTCGTTGAGCGAGCCGTTGGGGTTGAAGTCGAGGTAGCGGAACGCGACCCGGCCCTCGGCCTCCAGCTTGTCCAGCGTGTACTGGTCGGCGACGTAACGGCCGTCCATGTTCTTCAGCGGGATGTGGATCTCCTGACCGGCGGTGTAGTCGCTGGTCCAGGACGTCTCCGCGTTCTCCACCCGCAGCTTCTGGTCGCGGCAGATGAAGTGCAGGTGGTCGTTGCCGAGCATCCCGCCGGGCAGCAGATGCGCCTCGGTGAGGATCTGGAAGCCGTTGCAGATACCGAGGACCGGGAGGCCTGCCTTGGCCTGCTCGATGACCGTCTCCATCACGGGCGAGAAGCGGGAGATGGCGCCGGCCCGCAGATAGTCGCCGTAGGAGAAACCACCGGGGAGGACGACCGCGTCCACCTGGTGGAGGTCCTTGTCCTTGTGCCAGAGAGCGACCGGTTCGGCGCCCGCGAGGCGGATCGCCCGCTGAGTGTCCCGGTCGTCGAGACTCCCCGGGAAAGTGACGACGCCAATACGAGCGGTCACTTCGCGGCCTCCGCGACTTCCTCCACCTTGACGGTGAAGTCCTCGATCACGGTGTTGGCGAGGAAGGATTCCGCAAGATCGTGGATGCGGGCGAGCGCGGCCTCGTCGACCGGCCCGTCAACTTCCAGTTCGAATCGCTTTCCCTGACGTACGTCGGAGATGCCTTCGAAACCCAGCCGCGGCAGTGCGCGCTGCACCGCCTGGCCCTGGGGGTCGAGGATCTCCGGCTTGAGCATGACGTCGACTACGACGCGTGCCACTGGCACTCCCGGTGTGTGGTGCTGAGCAGGTTCCTTCAGACTACCCGCACAAAATTTCTACGCGAGTAGAGTTGTAGGAAGCTACGTGACAGCCGTCACGATCCGGTATCGAAGGGGTGCGTTCACGAAAAGTTACGGGAAAGATCCCCGATCAGCCGCAGATAGCTATTGCGCTCGGACACGCGGACAGATTTAGTCGGGCTTCCCATTGCATTGCCGGGCACTGTACAAATGAATTGGTAAATAGCCGAGACTCGGCACGTCATCCCAGCTGAGCTGTATGACATGCCGGACGAAGGGACCGATATTCGTGGCGCAGAAGGTCGTGGTCACTCTCTTTGACGACATCGACGGCTCAGAAGCGGCGGAAACGATCGCCTTCGGACTCGACGGCAAGTCGTACGAGATCGACCTGAATGAAGCCAATGCCAAGAAACTGCGTAAGGCGCTCGCGCCGTACGTGGAGGCCGGCCGCAAGCGGTCGAAGTCAGGCAAGGCGTACAAGCAGACCGAGGTCGCCCCGGACCCGGCGGCCGTCCGGGCCTGGGCACAGGCCAACAAGATGGAGGTGCCGGCCCGCGGCCGCATCCCCAAGAAGGTCTACGAGGCGTTCGCCTCGGCGCGGTGACCTCAGCTCGGTGAGGTGACCCGAGGGTGTGGACTCAGGGCCCGTCAGCGGGCCCTGGGGACGGCCGACTTGGTGCGGAGCGACAACCGACTTGCGCTACCCCCCTGCTGATCAGCTAATGTCTGGAGCACGCCGCCGGGCGGGGCAGAAAAGCCCAGCTCGCCGAGCATGCGGGTGTAGTTCAGTAGTAGAACATCCCCCTTCCAGGGGGAAGGCGCAGTGTGCAATTCCTGTCACCCGCTCTGCATCGCCGTACGAACCACTGACGTGGATCAGGTAGGCTGGTGCTCGCACCGATCAGTGGAAGCTGGTCGGGGGCAATGCGGACGTAGCTCAGTTGGTAGAGCGCAACCTTGCCAAGGTTGAGGTCGCGAGTTCGAGCCTCGTCGTCCGCTCTTGATAGAAACCCCGGTCCAGTGGACCGGGGTTTTTCATGTGCTGTGCGCGGCCTCCTGACATTTGTCATGCGGAGTGGTGACAGCGCGCACTGCTGTGGGGCTCCCCTTGCCGGGAGGCTGATGTCATGAACATCGACGAACACGAACACGTGATTGAGGTCACTGACCTGCGGCGTGTGTACGGGGGCGGGTTCGAGGCGGTGCGCGGCATCACGTTCTCCGTGGGCCGCGGCGAGGTCTTCGCGCTGCTCGGCACCAACGGCGCGGGCAAGACGTCCACCGTCGAGCTGCTGGAAGGGCTCGCCCGGCCGGCCGGCGGGCGGGTGCGGGTGCTCGGGTGCGATCCCTACGCCGAGCGGGCCGTCGTAAGGCCGCGGACCGGGGTGATGTTGCAGGAGGGCGGGTTTCCGTCCGAGCTGACCGTGGCCGAGACCGCGCGGATGTGGGCGGGGTGTGTGAGCGGGGCACGGCCGCCGCGGGACGTGCTGGAGCTGGTCGGGCTGGCCGGGAAGGCCGACGTGCGGGTGAAGCAGCTGTCCGGGGGTGAGCGGCGGCGACTGGACCTGGCGCTCGCGCTGCTCGGGGATCCCGAGGTGCTGTTCCTGGACGAGCCCACGACCGGCCTCGACGCCGAAGGGCGCCGGGACACCTGGGAGTTGGTGCGGGGGCTGCGGGACGCCGGTACGACCGTGCTGCTGACCACGCACTACCTGGAGGAGGCCGAGGGCCTCGCCGACCGGCTCGCGATCCTGCACGAGGGGCGCATCGCGGCCGCGGGGACTCCGGCCGAGGTGACCGCGGCCCAGCCGGCGCGGATCTCCTTCGAGCTGCCCGAGGGCTACTTCGTGGGCGACCTGCCGCCGCTCGCCGAGATGGGGGTGAGCGGGCACGAGGTCGACGGGCGGGTCGTACGGCTGCGGACCCATCAGCTGCAACGGGCGGCGACCCGGCTGCTGGTGTGGGCCGAGGGGGCCGGGGTGGAGCTGGGGCGGCTGGATGTGCGGGCGGCCTCGCTGGAGGAGGCGTTCCTGGGGATCGCGCGGGAGGCGGCGGGAGCTGCCAAGACGAAGGAGTACGCGGCATGAGTACGGCGGTGACCACCCCGGTGGGGCGGATGACGGCCTTGGCCCGGGCCGAGCTGACGTTGCTCGGGCGCAGCAAGGGCACGCTGTTCGCGGCGCTGTTCGTGCCGCTGGTGCTGCCCTTCAGCGCGCAGATGGCGGCGAAGGAGATGGACCTGGCGGAGGTCGGCCTCACCCTCGGCACGGTCATCCTGCCCGCCTCGATCGGCTTCTCACTGCTCTACGCGGTGTACGCGACACTCGTCGCCGTCTACACCGCCCGGCGCGAGGAACTCGTCCTCAAACGGCTGCGCACCGGCGAGCTGAAGGACACCGAGATCCTGGCGGGGGCCGCGCTGCCTGCCGTGGCCACGGGCCTCGCGCAGAGCCTGGTGCTGGCGGTCGGCTGCACCGTCCTGCTCGATGTGGGCGCGCCCCGCGCTCCCCATCTCGCCGTGCTGGGACTGCTGTTGGGGGTCGTACTGTGTGCGTCGCTGGCCGCCGTGACCTCGTCCTTCACCCGCACCGTCGAGAGTGCGCAGGTCACGACGCTGCCCGTGTTGTTCCTCTCCATGATCTTCTCCGGGATGTTCGTCCCCCTGGAGGTCCTGCCGGACCGGGTGGCGTCGGTGTGCGAACTGCTGCCGCTGACCCCGGTGATCACGCTCGTGCGCGGCGGCTGGACCGGCGGGCTGTCGGCCTACGAGGTGATCGGTCCCGTGATGACCGGACTGGCCTGGGCGGTCCTGGGAGTGTTGGCTGTACGGCGGTGGTTCCGGTGGGAACCGCGGCGCTGAAGCAGGGGGACGACATATGCGCGGGCCGGGCACGTGGTGGCGGGGGAAGAGCACGCCGGAGAAGGTGGAGACGTACACGAGGTGGTCGTTCCACTTCTTCGCGGTGATCGAGATCATGGCGGTCGGACTGCCGGTGACCGGTGAGCTCGGACTCGCGCTGGGCGCCTGGCTGATGCTTCTGGTCTGCGCGCACGCGGCGGTCTGTGCCCTGACCGTGTCGCGGGCGCTGGACTGGGTGCGGGGCCGGCGTGAGCAGCCCGTACGGCTGCTGTGGGCGCTCGGCGCCGTCACCTTGGCGGTCGCCGTCACGGCCCTCGTCGTAGCCGAGCACGGTCCGGACGGTGACGGCGTCGACTCCGCGGCGGGCGGCGTCTTCGGCGTCGTGCTGATCTTCGGAGCGGGCATCATCGCGCTCGGCGTGCGCAACCGGCGGCGCGTGTACGCCGTCGTCGCGGGCTTCGCGGCCGGTGCGGGGGTCGTCGCCTTCCCGCTGGGCCAGCCGGCCCCCGCCGCACTGGTCAGTGCGCTGGCGGTGCTGCTCGGCGGCGGGTTCCTCGCCTTCAGCGCCATCTTCTCCGTCTGGCTGCTCAACGCCGTCTACGAACTCGACGAAGCCCGTGAGACCCGGGCCCGGCTCGCCGTGGCCGAGGAACGGCTCCGCTTCGGGCGGGATCTGCACGACGTGATGGGGCGGAATCTGGCGGTCATCGCCCTGAAGAGCGAACTCGCCGTGCAGTTGGCGCGGCGTGAGCGGCCCGAGGCCGTGGAGCAGATGATCGAGGTGCAGCGGATCGCGCAGGAGTCGCAGCGCGAGGTGCGGGACGTCGTACGGGGATACCGGGAGGCCGACCTCGGGGTCGAACTCGCCGGTGCGCAGGGTGTGTTGACGGCCGCCGGGATCGAGTGCGAGGTGACCGGGGAGGCGGCCGGGCTGCCCGCCGAGGTGCAGTCGGCGCTGGCGTGGGTGGTGCGGGAGGCGACCACCAATGTGCTGCGGCACGGGGACGCCGGGCGGTGCGTGGTGGGAGTGCGGGTGACGGAGGGGCGCGTGGTGTTGACGGTGGAGAACGACGGGGCCGCCGCGGAGACGGTGGAGAACGACGGGGCGGCCGGAGCCTGTGACGGGGGTGGAGGCTCCGGGCTGGCCGGGCTGCGGGAGCGGCTGGCCGCGGTGGACGGCACGCTGGAGGCCGGGCGCATCGGAGAGAGGATGTTCCGGCTGGTGGCTGAGGTGCCGTTGGCAGGGGCGGGCGTGCGGGAGGCCGCCGTATGACCGGGTCCGTACGGCTGCTGCTCGCCGACGACGAGCATCTGATCCGGGGTGCGCTCGCCACGCTGCTCTCCCTGGAGGACGACCTCGTGATCGTCGCCGAGGCGGCGAGCGGGCCGGAGGCACTGGCGATGGCCCGGGCCCACGAACCCGATGTCGCCGTCCTCGATCTTCAGATGCCCGGCGCGGACGGTGTGAAGGTCGCCACATCCCTGCGCGCCGAACTGCCCGGCTGCAAGGTGTTGATCGTGACCAGTCACGGGCGGCCCGGGCATCTGAAGCGGGCCCTTGAGGCGGGTGTGCGCGGGTTCGTCCCGAAGACCGTGAGCGCTCAGCGGCTCGCGGAGATCATCCGTACCGTGCACGCCGGAAACCGTTACGTCGACCCCGAGTTGGCCGCCGACGCCATCGCCGCCGGGGACTCGCCGCTGACCGCGCGGGAGGCCGAGGTGCTGGAACTGGCGGCCGATGGGGCGCCCGTCGCGGAGATCGCGGAGCGGGCCGCGCTGTCCCAGGGGACCGTGCGGAACTATCTGTCGTCGGCCGTCTCGAAACTCGGGGCGGAGAATCGGCACGCGGCAGTGCGTCTCGCGCGGGAGCGAGGTTGGGTATAGTTGCTCTCGCGCCACGGCGCAGTGCGGACGTAGCTCAGTTGGTAGAGCGCAACCTTGCCAAGGTTGAGGTCGCGAGTTCGAGCCTCGTCGTCCGCTCCAGATGAAAGCCCCCGGTTTCGGCCGGGGGCTTTTGCGTTGCCCCCGGCTTTCCGGATTCGCCGGGGGCTTCGCCGTTTCCGCGCTACGACCAGCTCGTGCCCGTCAGGCGCTCGTACGCCTCCACGTACTTCGCCCGGGTCGCCTCCACGACCTCCTGCGGCAGCGGCGGCGGGGGCTGCTCGCTCTTCCTGTCCCAGCCGGAGGCCGGCGAGGTCAGCCAGTCGCGCACGAACTGCTTGTCGTACGACGGCTGCGCGCGACCCGGCTCCCACTGGTCGGCCGGCCAGAAGCGGGAGGAGTCCGGCGTGAGGACCTCGTCGGCGATGACCAGCCGCTCCCCCTCGAAGCCGAACTCGAACTTGGTGTCCGCGAGGATGATGCCGCGGTCACGGGCGATGTCCCGGCCACGGGAGTAGACGGCGAGGGTCGCCTGGCGCAGCTGGGCGGCGGTGTCGGCGCCGACCTGGCGGGCGACCTCCTCGTAGGAGACGTTCTCGTCGTGCTCGCCGACCTCGGCCTTGGTGGCCGGGGTGAAGATCGGGGCGGGGAGTTCGCTGCCGTCGACGAGGCCTTCGGGGAGGGCGAGGCCGCAGACGGTGCGGGACTCGTTGTACTCGACCAGGCCGGAGCCGGTGAGGTAGCCGCGGGCCACGGCCTCCACCGGGACCATCTGCAGCGACTTGCAGACGAGGGTGCGGCCCGCCCAGTCGGCGGGGGCGCCGGCCGGCACGTCGGTGCTCAGGACGTGGTTGGGGACCAGGTCGGCGAGCTGGTCGAACCACCACAGGGAGAGCTGGGTGAGGATGCGGCCCTTGTCGGGGATCTCGGTGGGGAGCACCCAGTCGTACGCCGAGATGCGATCGCTGGCGACCATCACGAGGTCGCCCGCCTCGTTCTGGTACAGCTCGCGCACCTTGCCGGTGTGCAGGTGTACCAAGCCCGGAACCTGGATCGGCTCGGGCTTTTCTACGAATCCGGACACGGTTCCTCCCCGTGGTTGAACGAAAGGGGCGCCCGCAGGGCTCGAATAGGGCGGTGGTGGGAGACGGGCGGGCCAAGTGGCTCGATTCTCCCGTATGCCGGGGATCGCCCTTGGGGTGGGGTGGGCTCGAAAGGGGCGGTGACGTGGGCGTACGTGAGCTCAGTCACGTTTACAGATGCGGTCCAGGAGGTTGGCGGTGGCGCGCTGGACACGGGCGTCGACGTGGCCCGGGCGGTCCAGCGCCGGGGACCAGGCGAACGTTCCGGAGGCGAAGATCAGGGCGCCGGAGGGGGCGCGGTAGAGGGACGTCTCCTGGTGGCGGAGGGCGCCTTCGCGGTCGGTGTACGGGGAGTGGGCGAGCAGGATGCGCTCCTCGTGGTCCGGGAGCGGGGTGCGCGGGAAGTAGCGGTCGGCCTCGCCGGCGACCAGGCCGGCGATCTCGTCGCCCTCGTGGGCGCCGGTCGCCTCCCACAGCCAGTGGTCGGCGTTGCGGACGATCAGGGGGTGCGGCTCGGGGACCTGACCCGCGTACTGGATACCGATCACCTCCTGCTCGGGACGGTCGATTTCACGCCAGAGCACCGGGCGGCCCGGGCCCTGGCGCTTGCGGCAGGTCATCAGGCGGTCGGGGACGCCGGACGGGGAGGGGCCCAACTCGACCTGCCAGTACATGGAGTTGGCGGAGAGGAAGACGAGGGACGTGCCGTTCTCCCGGGCAAGCTCGACCGTGCGGCGCATGTTCGACGACCAGTACTCGTCGTGGCCGGGGAAGACCAGGCCGCGGTAGCGGGTGGGGTCGACATGGCCCGCGTGCAGGTCGCGGGCGTCGGCGTAGGCGATGTCGTAGCCGTAGCGCTCGGCCCAGCGGATGAAGTCGTAGGCGTGGCCGACGTGCAGGGGCAGGCCCGCGCCCGCGTACGGGCGGTCGAAGGAGACGGTCGTGGCGGCGTCGGCCTCGCCGAGCAGACGGCCGTCCTCGTCCCAGGCGTGGTAGAGGCTCGCGCCGATACGGCCGTCCTCGGGGTAGAGGTTGTAGGCCTGCCAGGTGACGTCGGGGAGCAGCAGGAGCAGGTCCGCCGGGTGCTTGTCGCGCACGGTGAAGGGGATGTGGGAGCGGTAGCCGTCGGCGGTGGTGAGAACGGCCACGTAGGCGCCGATGCTCCAGTACGAGGGGACCTGGAGACGCCAGGACAGCCACCAGTGGTGGCAGGAGACCGTGCGGTCGGCGGTGAGCGGCGGGGGTTGCACGATGCCGGAGAGGCGGGGGCTGGTGGTGATCTTGGCGGCGCCGTCGCCGCTGTAGTGGCCGATGCGGTAGATGTCGACGGCGAATTCCTGCGGCGGGTCGACGGTGATGTGGAAGTCGACGGCCTCGCCGGGGGCGACCGCTCCGGTCGAGGTGAAGCCCTTGATCTGGCGGTGGACGTCGTCCGCGGAGCGGGGGCCGGCGCTGCGGGGAGCCGGGACCCTCGGGGTGTCCGACGTCGGGGGGTGGGCCTGCCCGTCGACGTACCAGGGGACGACCTGGCCGGTGTCGTCGAAGTACGTCACATTGCCGCGCAGCCAGGGGACGGGGCCCTGGCCGAAGGGGTCCGTCACGGCGTGCGCGAGTGCTCCCGACTCCCAGCGGCGGATCTGCTCCGACCCCATGGCCATACCCCTCCCTCGTTCCCCCGTGGTGGTGCATCGAGCGTTGTGTGTGGTGCGAGTGCTGTGTGCGCTTGCGGTTTCCGTCGTGCGACGCGGGCCCATGCAGGGCTGACGCGGGCCTTTGTATGGCTGTCGTATGTCGCAAGCCCTTGCCATGTGCGCTATCGATCCCAGCACATCACATTCCGCACGCATCCTGTCACTATTCGTTGCGAATTGGCCGAAAGTGGAACCGGGGCTTCCGACCGCATACGGCGTGAAACAGCCGTCAGACCAGCCGTACCGGCTTCTCCGGGCGTATCCCCGACTCCACCAGCCAGGTGCGAAGCGGCACCGGATCACCGTCCTCGATGAGGCTGAGGACTCTGGGGGTCAGGTCGGCCGCCCGCTCGCCGTCGATGAGGAGGGTGGGGCCGTCGAGCCAGTCCAGACCGGGGGCCGCACCGGCGGTGTCCATCGCGGCGCAGCACACCATCGCCGTGACGTGGTCGGTGAGCAGCTCGCGGGCGGTGCGGGGCGGTTGGAGCGGGAAGAGGGGGAGCGTGCCGATGTCCAGGAGGGTGCTGTCGGGGACGGGGGACGCCGTCTGCTCCGCGGGCGCTGCGGCCTCCTCGCGGGCCATCTCGGCGGTCAGGCCGGCGGCGAGAGCGGAGCTTCGCTCGGTTTCCTGGTCGTCGGGGGAGTCGTCCTCGGACATGGCCGCGTAGGGCGCCTTGGGAGGCTTCGGGGGCGTCGGGGGCTTCGGCGACCCTGGGGGTGAGGGCTGGGCGGCGGGGGACGCGTGGGCGTCGGCGGGCCGGGCGGGCGTGGAATCCGGTGGGGTCGAGAGGTGGTCCATGACGCGGGCCAGGGTCGGGCCGCTCGCCTCCGGGGGCGTGCCGTCGGTGGTGCGGCGAACGCCGAGGGCGTCGAGGACGCGGTGGAGGCGGGCCGCGTCGGTGCGCCATTTACGGTCGACGACCTCCTCCGGATACTCCTGCCAGTCCACCGGGCACCAGTCCGGGCCGGACTCGGCCGGGCCGCCGTGGAAGAGGCGGGCGGCGAGGAGTGAGGCGGCCTCGTCGACCACGCCGGGCTCTTCGAGCAGGTCACAGGCGGGGCGCTCGCCGAGCCGGGAAGCGAATCCCTCGGCCAGACGGTCCCGGCGGGACAGCTCGGTGAGGGCGGCGACGACGCCCGCGTCCAGCCGGGACGGCCAGCGGCCCATCCGCCAGGCGGGCAGCGCCACGCGCGTGAGCAGTCGGTCCCAGCCGGCGTACGCCAGCCCGACCTGTTCCTGGGCGACGATCCGCAGCCCGTAATCCACAGCCTGTGCACGCTCGGCGGCGGCGCTGGCGACGCCCCGCTCCATCTGGGTGGCGTGCTCCCGGCAGCTGCGCAGCAGCAGCCGCGCGACCCAGCCGACGCCCGCGCACACGGCCCGCGACCCCGGGCACCGGCCGCGCGTCGAGGCGACGGCCACGGCGGCGTCCAGGCCCCGGACGAAACGCCGGGCCTGGGCTATGTCCGGGTGCGCCGAAGGTCCCGTACCGGCGACGACCGGGGCGAGGACCGCGCGCAGCTCGCCGACGCGCATCCACCACAGGAACGGGGAGCCGATGACGAGCACGGGAGCGGCGGGCGTACGGCGGGTGCCGCGTGTGCTTCCACCCCGCAGACCGTTGACCTCGCGCTCGTCGCGGTCCTCGGGCGGGGGCGGGCCGTGGGACGGGTGGGTGCGGTCCTCCAGCCAGCTGTCGCAGTCCGGGGTGAGCGCTATCGCGGACGGTGCGGGCACGTCGAGGCGGTCGGCGAGGTCGCGCACCATCCGGTACAGGTCCGGGGCCTGCTCCTCGGCTATCGGGACCGTGGGGCTGACGGCGGGGCGGGCGCGGGCGACGACCAGGGCGATGCCGGCGGCGGCGAGCAGGACGAGGACGGCGACGGGGGTCACGACCCAGCGGGCGGCGTGCCAGCCCGGGCCGACGAGGTGGCCGGTGGAGGCGCCGACGAGCAGCACCACGGCGACCGCCGCGGGCAGCAGGGCGACGGCCAGCGCGCGGCTGCGGATGCGCAGCACGGCGAGGGCCCGGGCGCGCGCGGACTGCGCACCCACCTCCGCACCCATACCGGTCACGGCCGGACCTCACCCCCTCCCCGTTGCCCTGGCTGTCCGAACTGTCCTGGCTTTGCTCACTCCCCCACTGTGGCACCCACCACTGACATCGCAATGCCGGTGGGCCAAGTGCCGGAACGCTTGCGCCGCACCCTAGTTGGGGCTTCGGCCCACGTCAGCCGGATGGGGCAGCGGTCACTCGATGGAATGGCTTTGGGGAGAGGTGGATGACGGACAGCGACGATCAGGCCCCTGATCCGGGCAAGGATCAGGCCCCGAATCCTGAGACGGATTCGGGGCCTGCGGGGTTGTCTCGTGCGGTGGGACGCGGGCTTCTCAGGCGCCCGTCGCCGCCTTCGCCGCGATGTCCGTACGGTGCTGGGAACCGTCGAGTTCGATGCGGGCCACGGCCTGGTACGCGCGGTCGCGGGCCTTGGTGAGGTCCTTGCCGGTCGCCGTGACGGACAGGACGCGGCCACCGGCGCTGACGATCGCGTCGCCGTCGCGCTTGGTGCCGGCGTGCAGGACGTAGGCGTGCGGGGCGTCCTCGGCGGCGACCTCGTCGAGACCGGTGATCGGGTCGCCGGTGCGCGGGGTGCCGGGGTAGTTGTGCGAGGCGACGACCACGGTGACCGCGGCGTCGTCGCTCCAGCGCAGCGGCTCCAGGTCGGCGAGTTCGCCCCTGGCGGCGGCCAGCAGCACGCCGGACAGCGGGGTCTTCAGGCGGGCCAGGACGACCTGTGTCTCGGGGTCGCCGAAGCGGGCGTTGAATTCGATGACCCGGACACCGCGCGAGGTGATCGCGAGACCGGCGTAGAGCAGCCCGGAGAAGGGGGTGCCGCGGCGGCGCATCTCGTCGACGGTCGGCTGCAGGACCGTCTCCAGGACCTCGTCGACCAGCTTCGGGTCGGCCCACGGGAGCGGGGAGTACGCGCCCATGCCCCCGGTGTTCGGGCCCTCGTCGCCGTCCAGCGCGCGCTTGAAGTCCTGGGCCGGCTGCAGCGGGACGACCGTCTCGCCGTCGGTGATGGCGAACAGGGAGACCTCGGGGCCGTCGAGGTACTCCTCGATGACGACGCGCTCACACCCGGCGGCGTGCGCCTTGGCGGCCTCGATGTCACCGGTGACGACGACGCCCTTGCCGGCGGCGAGGCCGTCGTCCTTGACGACGTACGGGGCCCCGAAGGCATCGAGGGCATCGGCGACCTCGTCGGGCGTGGTGCAGACGTACGACCGTGCCGTGGGCACCGCGGCCGCCGCCATCACGTCCTTCGCGAAGGCCTTGGAGCCCTCGAGCTGCGCCGCCTCCTTGGAGGGCCCGAAGACGGGGATGCCCGCCTCGCGCACGGCGTCGGCGACCCCGGCGACGAGCGGGGCCTCCGGCCCTACGACCACGAGGTCGGCGCCTAGCTCCGTGGCCAGCGCGGATACGGCAGCGCCGTCCAGCGCGTCGACCTGGTGCAGCTCGGCGACCTCGGCGATGCCGGCGTTGCCGGGGGCGCAGTGCAGCGCGGTGACGTCGGGGTCGAGGGACAGGGAGCGGCACAGGGCGTGTTCGCGGGCGCCGTTACCGATGACGAGGACCTTCACGGGGGTCAGCCTAACGGGGTTTTTGTGCGGGACGATGAGGGGTCCGGGGTTGGTGACCTGTATGTTCCTCCAAAGCGGCCCGGTCTTGGAGTGGCCGTCCCCGGGCTTGCAGCCCCCCGGATCCCGAAGCCCCCGGACCCCGCTACTCGTTCGTGAACTCCTCCACCACCGTCGCCCCCAGCTCCCGCACGATCAGCTCGTAGCCGGACAGGGCCGACTCGTTGAGGTCGGGGTCGTCGTCCTCCGGGATGTCGTCCTCGATGGACACCGGGGGCCGCGGCTCCGGTGCGGAGAGAGGCTGGGGTGCCGAGGCCGGGGCAGCGTTCGGCGCCGGAGCTGCCGGGGCCGCCGGAGGTGGAGTGGGCGCCGAGGGCGCCGGCTGGGGAGGGGCAGGGCGCTGGGCGGCCGTACCGCCACCGCCGTAGCCGCTGTTGCC
The DNA here is from genome assembly GCF_004028635.1 of Streptomyces cyaneus. Taxonomy (GTDB): domain Bacteria; phylum Actinomycetota; class Actinomycetes; order Streptomycetales; family Streptomycetaceae; genus Streptomyces; species Streptomyces cyaneus. Next base: position 85,951 of record NZ_RQJW01000012.1, read on the forward strand.
GCCACCGCCGTATCCGCCGGCGCCGCCTCCACCGAAGCCACCGCCACCGCCTCCGCCTCCGCCGAAGCCGGAGGAACCGCCCGGCGACGGGGGAGCCGAGCCTCCGCCCGACGGGTCGACGATCGCCTCGATCTTCCACTGGACGTTGAACTGCTCGGCCAGCGACTGTCGCAGGACGTCCTCGCTGCCGCTGCTCACGAAGTTGTCGCGCGCGCCTGCGTTGACGAAGCCGAGTTGGAGGGTGGTGCCGTCGAAGCCGGTCACCTGGGCGTTCTGGCTGAGCAGGATCCAGGTGAAGCGGCGGCGGTTCTTGACCGCCTCCAGGATGTTCGGCCAGAGCATGCGGGGGTCGAGGCCGCCGGTCGGGGGCGCGTAGGCCGGTGCGGGGCCCGCGCCGCCGGGAGCGGGCGTGGGCGCCGCGGGCTGCGGTGTGGGCGCGGGCACGGGGGTGCCGCTCGACGCGGCCTGGGGCTGGGCGCCACCGCCCGCCGGGGTTGCCGTGGGCCAGCCACCGGGGCGCCGGCCACCACCTGCGGGCGCGGCGGTGGGCCATGCCCCTGGGGCGGAAGCGGGGGGCGCCGGCGGGTTCGCGGCGGCCGGAGCGGGCGTGGGTGCGGGTGCGGGCGCCGGGGTGGGCGGAGCCTGCGGTGGCTGAGGCTGCTGACCGCTCGGCGTCGGCGGCTGGACGGGTGCCGGGGGCGAGGACGTGGCCTGCCCCGCGGCCGCACCCTGCTCCGTCGGCGCGCCGGCCCCGGCAGCGGGGGGCGCGGCCACGGGGGTCGCTGCCGCGGGGGTCGCGGGTGCCCCCGAAGCCCGTACGGCTGCCCTGGCCGCGGCAGGCCCGCCGCCCGGCGGAACCGGCGCGGCGGCCGCGCCCGCGTGGGCGTCAGGACCAGGCACGTACCCCATGGCGGGCATGCCACCGCCCGCACCCGCCGAGAAGTTCACGCCGCGCTCCAGCCGGTCGAGCCGGGCCATCACGGAACGCTCGTCCCCGTACGCCGCGGGCAGCATCACGCGCGCGCAGATCAGCTCGAGCTGGAGCCGGGGCGAGGTGGCTCCCCGCATCTCGGTCAGCCCCTCGTTGACGAGGTCGGCGGCACGGCTCAGTTCGGCGGCGCCGAAGGTGCCGGCCTGGGCCTGCATGCGCTCCAGGACGTCGGCGGGGGCGTCGATGAGCCCCTTGTCGACGGCATCCGGCACGGCGGCCAGGATCACCAGGTCTCGCAGGCGCTCCAACAGGTCGGCGACGAACCGCCGCGGGTCGTTGCCCCCCTCGATGACATGGTCCACGACCTCGAAGGCCGCGGCGCCGTCACCGGTCGCGAAGGCCTCCACGACGGAATCGAGCAGCGACCCGTCGGTGTACCCGAGCAGAGAGGTGGCCATGGCATACGTCACACCCTCCTCCTTCGCTCCGGCGAGCAGCTGGTCCATGACGGACATGGAGTCACGCACGGACCCCGCACCCGCGCGCACGACGAGCGGCAGCACGCCTTCCTCGACCGGGATGTTCTCCCGTCCGCACACCTCGCCGAGGTAGTCGCGCAGGGTGCCTGGCGGGACCAGCCGGAAGGGATAGTGGTGGGTCCGCGACCGGATGGTGCCGATGACCTTCTCGGGCTCGGTGGTGGCGAAGATGAACTTCAGATGCTCCGGCGGCTCCTCGACGACCTTCAGCAGCGCGTTGAAGCCGGCCGACGTGACCATGTGGGCCTCGTCGATGATGTAGATCTTGTAGCGGCTGGAGGCAGGTCCGAAGAAGGCCTTTTCCCGCAGCTCACGAGCGTCGTCCACACCACCGTGCGACGCGGCGTCGATCTCGATGACGTCGATGGAACCGGGGCCGTTGCGCGCGAGATCCCGGCAGGACTGGCACTCGCCGCACGGGGTCGGCGTAGGACCCTGCTCACAGTTCAGACACCGCGCGAGGATCCGCGCACTGGTCGTCTTGCCGCAGCCGCGCGGCCCGCTGAACAGGTACGCGTGATTGACCCGGTTGTTCCGCAGCGCCTGCTGCAGCGGGTCAGTGACATGCTCCTGCCCGATGACCTCGGCGAACGACTCCGGGCGATAGCGGCGGTACAGCGCGAGAGACGACACGCATACGAGGTTATAGGCGCCCACTGACAACGCGGACCGCCCGGATGCGGGGGTTCTCCACGCACATCGGTGGGACCTGTTCCCGACCGCGGCATCGGCGGCACCCGGGCAAGACAAGACCCCCCACGCACCCGCCAGAGCCAACCTACCCTTGCTGCCTTCCGGCCCTGGGGGAGTTCAGTCAGATAGCGCCGCGTGAGGGGCTGAGCCCCAGCCTACCCGATCGCCGGGCGCCCGAACGAGTTCGCTAGCACCCTCCGACGTCATGTAATGTTTCCGGCGGAGGATTCGCCTAGAGGCCTAGGGCGCACGCTTGGAAAGCGTGTTGGGGGCAACCCCTCACGAGTTCGAATCTCGTATCCTCCGCCAGTGCCTCACCGGGCACGATGTCGAAGGGCCCCACCGTTCGCGGTGGGGCCCTTCGACGTGTGTGGTCTCAGTTTTGGTCTCAGTTACCCCGGTCCACAGGGCGGGCCCGCCGCGAGCACGCCGGAAGCCATTGGGCGGTGGAGGCCGCACCCTGCTCGCCCGCCGGCACACTCCCCCGCCGGGATCGTCGGCCAGCCGCTGACTTCCAGCGTCAGCAGGCACGGACCGGGTGCGTACTTGCGTGCGTTGCCGTCGGTGGTTCATCCGCGTTCAGGGGCGGGTGCTCCCCTCCGGGGTGCGCCGTGGGTCTTGACCAACCAGATCGCAGGCGACCTCACCCTCGACTGGGCGGCTCGCAGCTCGGGCTTGCATGCGGAAACCGATCAGTTTACGGTGGTGAAACTGATCGGTTTCTCGCCGTGAAGGCGAGTCTCGAACCCGAATCAACAGGAGCACCGATGACTGCCGCGCGCACCACCGAGGGGCAACCGACGGGTCCCAGGCTTCCGGCGAAGCTGGCCGCCCACCCGTCAGTACAGGCGGTACTCGCCCGGCGCGGGGCCGGTGACGTCCCGAGCCCGCCGGCGGTGATCGACGCGGACTGGCTGCGCGAGCTGTGTCTGGCGGCCGGCGCGGACGACGCGGCTGCGGTCAGCCTGGACCACCCCGATCTGGCCGGCGAGCGCGAGCACGTACAGTCCGCGCTGCCCGGCACCCGCACCCTGATCGCGATGGCGGTCCGGATGAACCGCGACAACTGCCGTTCCCCGGCCCGCAGCGTGGCCAACCAGGAGTTCCACCAGGCCGACGAACAGGCCAACCACGCCGCCCGCAGCGTCACCCAGGCGCTCCAGGACGCCGGTTACCGCGCGCTCAATCCCTCCGTCGGCTTCCCCCAGGAGATGGACCGTTTCCCCAGCGAGCGGATCTGGGTGGTGGCGCACAAAACGGTCGCCGTGGCCGCAGGGCTCGGCGTGATGGGCCTGCACCGCAACGTCATCCACCCGAAGTTCGGCAGCTTCGTCCTGCTCGTGACCGTCCTCGTGGACGCGGAGGTGAGCGCGTACGGGCAGGCGCTGGACTACAACCCCTGCATCGACTGCAAGTTGTGCGTCGCCGCCTGCCCGGTCGGCGCCATCGCCAAGGACGGGGCATTCGACGCGCTGGCCTGCACCACGCACAACTACCGCGAGTTCATGAGCGGGTTCACCGACTGGGCGCAGACCGTGGCCGACAGCGAGGACGCCGCCGACTACCGCTCCCGGGTCACCGATTCCGAGAGCGCCTCCATGTGGCAGAGCCTCAGCTCGCCGCCCGGCTACAAGTCCGGCTACTGCCTTGCCGTCTGCCCCGCCGGCGAGGACGTGTTGGGCCCCTACCTGGACGACCGCAAGTCGTTCATGGACACCGTGCTGCGCCCGCTCCAGGACAAGAAGGAAACCCTGTACGTCCTGCCAGGCTCGCACGCACAGGAGTACGCCCGGCGTCGCTTCCCCCACAAGCCCGTCAAGGAAGTCACCGGAGGCTGGCAGCCCCCGGCGAAACGTTCCGCGTCCCCCGACCGAGAGACACGTACGTCATGAGTGGCATTCCCCCCTTCCGCGTCCTGCGCGCCAAGCCGCTGTGGATCGCGAACGGCGTCATCACGGGCGTACTCGCGCTGCTGTTCGCCGTGTTCTACGTCGGCGCGAACATCGATCCGGCCGGCCACCTGACCAAACTGCCCGTCGGCCTGGTCAACGCCGACAAGGGAGCCGCCGTCGGCGGCAAGCAGGTCAACCTCGGGGCAGGGATCACCGAGTCGATCAAGAAGTCCGCCGCGGACGGGGACAAGATCGACTGGAAGGTGCTGGACGAGAAGGAGATGAAGGAGGAACTCGGCAAGGGCAGGTTGTTCGGCGCGCTCGTCGTCCCGGCCGACTTCACCTCCTCCGCCACCGCACTGACCGGCACCGCGGCCACCGGAACCCCGGCCCGCCCGACACTGACGGTGCTGACCAACCAGTCCGCCGGCAGCCTTGGCTCCGGCCTGGCCCGGACGGCGACGACCCAGGCGGCCGAGAACGCCTCGCTCCAGGTGGGCAAGGAGCTGACCGCCCAGATCGGGACCGCAAAGGCGAAGCTGCCCACCGCGGCACGCGTCCTGCTCACCGACCCGGCCGCCGTCACGGTGCAGGACGGCCACCCCCTCGACCCGCACAGCGGCCTGGGCCTGACGGCCTTCTACTACGCACTCACCCTCGTGGTCGTCGGCATGCTCTCCGCCAACGTCATCAGCGGCCAGGTCGACCACGCCCTCGGCTACACCCACAACGACATGGGCCCGCTGCGCCTGCACCGCCCGCTGATCCGGGCCACCCGCATACAGACCCTCGCCATCAGCAGCACCCTCATGACCGGCCTGTCCCTGCTGATGGGCACCATGGTCATGGCCGGCGCGGTCGGCATCATGGGCATGGACGCCGCCCACCTGCCCCTGCTGTGGCTGTACTCGGTGTGCGCCATCGCCGTCACCGGGATCGGCGCGCTTACTCTCCTCGCCGTCTTCGGCACGCCAGGCATGCTGCTGGTCACGCTGGTCTTCATCGGAATGGCGGTACCCACGGCCGGGGCCACCACCCCCATCGAGGCACTGCCCGGCTTCTACCGCTTCCTCTCCGAGTTCGAGCCCCTGCGGCAGATCACCGGCGGCATCCGCTCGATCCTCTACTACGACGCCCAGGGCGACGCGGGTCTGACCCGAGGCTGGGTCATGATGGCCGCCGGCCTCGTGGCGGCCGCACTGTTCGGCTTCGGCGTGCTGGGGTGGTACGACCGCAAGGGGCTGCATCGCATCCCGGTGGAGACAACGCCCGAGAAGACCACGGTCCCGGCCTAGCGGAGGGCGCGCACACCCGCCAGGGCTCGGACTCCACACTGAAAACCGATCAGTTTCCAATCTGTTGAAATCGAGTTAACCTCGCAGCATGACCACCGAGGCGAAGCCCAGCCCCCGAGAGCGGCTGCTGAATGCGGCGGCCACGCTCACCTACCGAGACGGTGTCGGTATCGGCGTCGAGGCCCTGTGCAAGGCGGCAGGGGTGTCGAAGCGCTCCATGTACCAGCTGTTCGAGAGCAAGGACGAACTGCTGGCGGCGAGCCTGGAGCAGCGCACCTCCGCCTACGCGGCGACACTCCTGCCCGCGGCGGACGACCGTCGTTCACCTCGCGAGCGAATCATGCACGTCTTCGAGCAGGTGGAACGGCAGGCGGGTACGCCCGAGTTCCGAGGCTGCCAATATCTGGCTGTCCAGATCGAGCTCAAGGATCAGAGTCACCCCGCGAGCCGGGTCGCCCATCAGGTCAAGGCGAACCTGACCGCCTTCTTCCGCGCCGAGGCCGAACAGGGCGGGGCAAGCGATCCCGACCTGCTGGCCCGGCAGCTCAGCCTGGTCTTCGACGGCGCCAGCGCCCGCGCGGGGATCGGAGCGGACAAACTGACGGGGCTCATCGCGCCCACGGTGACCACCCTGCTCGACGCAGCAGGCATGCGCTGACCCGTCACCTTTCCAGAACGCCCCGTTACCGCCCGGCGGGGAAGCCCAATAGCCGCAAGCGTCGCGAATTCGGCGACCGCCGCGCGAATGACGCTCTCACGCCTCTGCGGCGCACTGATCCTGCCCCTGCCATCACTCTGCCCGCCTGAGCTTGCGCACGGAAACCGATCGGTTTACAGTGAGAGAAACCGATCGGTTTCTCGATGTGGCAGGAGTCCATGATGACGACGGATCGGCCGGTGGCACTCGTAACGGGTGCGTCCTCCGGCATAGGCAAGGAAACCGCGCTCGCACTGGTCGCGGCGGGTTTCGACGTGGTCGGAACAGGCCGCGACACCTCACGCGTCACCCCGCTCAGCGGTGTGACGTTCCTCGACCTCGACGTGGTCAGCGAAACCTCGGTCACCGCAGTGGTCCATGAGGTGATCGAGCGGTTCGGGCGGATCGACGTCCTGGTCAACAACGCCGGCGTCGGCTCGATGGGTGCGGCCGAGGAAACCTCCCTCGCGCAGACCCAGGGTATGTTCGACACCAATGTCTTCGGGGTCATGCGCATGGTGAACGAGGTCCTGCCGCACATGCGCGCTCAGCGACGCGGGCGCATCATCAACATCTCGTCCGTGCTCGGGTTCCTGCCCCAGCCCTACATGGCCGCCTACGCCGCCTCCAAGCACGCGATCGAGGGCTACACCGAGTCCCTGGACCACGAGATCCGTGACCACGGCGTCCGGGCGCTCATCGTCGAACCCGCCTACACCAGGACCGGATTCGAGGCCAACAGTGCGAAGCCCGACACCCCCCTGCACGCGTACGCGAAGCAGCGGCAGACCGTCGACCGCGTGATGGCGGAGGCCGTCAGGGACGGCGACGCTCCCGCCGTCGTCGCCAAGGCGATCGTCGCGGCGGCGACCGACCCGAAGCCGAAGCCGCGTTATACCGCCGGTCCCCTGGCCGGACGCGCACGCGTACTGCGCCGCCTCGCTCCCGCCCAGGTCTTCGACAAGCAGATCCGCAAGATGAACAAGCTGGCCGGCTGACGCGCAGGCGCTCCCCGGGCCTCGAGACTTCGCAGCGACTGGGCCGCCACCGTTCACCGCCGTACGCGCACCCCGTCTGACCTGCCCCGAAAGCGTGTTGGGGGCCCCACCGTTCGCGGTGGGACCCTTCGACGTTGTCTGCGCCCTCCGTCAGCGGGTGGTGAGGAGCTCGAGGGTGTCGATCACTCGGTTTGAGAAGCCCCACTCGTTGTCGTACCAGGCGACCACCTTGATGTGGCGGCCGTCGACGCGGGTGAGGGCTGAGTCGAAGATCGACGATGCGGGATTGCCCGTGATGTCGGACGACACGAGCGGGTCGTCCGAGTACTCGAGGATGCCGGCGAGCGGGCCCTCCGCCGCGGCGCGGTACGCCGCCAGCACGTCGTCGCGCGTGACGTCGCGGGCGACGGTCGTGTTGAGTTCGACGATCGAGCCCACCGGCACCGGTACGCGGATCGAGTCGCCCGACAGCTTGCCGTCGAGGTTCGGCAGGACCAGGCCGATCGCCTTGGCGGCGCCCGTCGTGGTCGGCACGATGTTTTCGGCGGCGGCGCGGGCGCGGCGGGCGTCGCGGTGCGGGCCGTCCTGGAGGTTCTGCTCCTGCGTGTAGGCGTGCACCGTCGTCATGAAGCCGTGCTCGATGCCGGCGAGTTCGTCGAGGACCGCGGCCAGCGGTGCGAGCGCGTTGGTGGTGCAGGAGGCGTTCGAGACGATCGTGTGCACGGCCGGGTCGTAGGTGTCGGTGTTGACTCCGAACGCGAGCGTGACGTCGGCGCCGTCCGACGGCGCGCTGACGAGTACCTTCTTCGCGCCCGCGTCGAGGTGGGCGCGGGCGGCCTTCGCCGAGGTGAAGCGGCCGGTGGCTTCCAGGACGACGTCGACGCCGAGTTCGGCCCACGGCAGCTGCGCCGGTTCGCGCTCGGCGAGCACCGTGATGCGACGGCCGTCGACGACAAGGGCGTCGCCGTCGACGGTCACCGGGCGGCCGAGTCGGCCGGCCGTCGTGTCGTAGGCGAGCAGCCGGGCGAGGGTGGCGGGCTCCGTGAGGTCGTTGACGGCGACGACTTCGAGGTTGCTGTCGCGTTCGAGCAGTGCGCGCAGCACATTGCGTCCGATGCGGCCGAATCCGTTGATCGCGATGCGAGTCATGAGTGGGGTGTCCCTTCGTCCTTTCGGTTCCCCACCAGCGTCGCGTGCGTCATCCGGCCGTGACAGCGGCGTGATCGCCACGGTTCAAAAGGATCGCGCCATGTGGCGGCGGGGCTACTCGCCCTGGGTGAAGGTGCGCCGGTATTCGCTCGGCGTGGTGCCGAGAATGCGCTGGAAGTGCAGCCGCAGATTCGCACCGGTGCCGAGCCCGACGTCGGCGGCGATCTGTTCGACGCTGCGCTGCGAGCGCTCGAGCAGTTCGCGGGCCACGTCGATGCGGGCGCGCATCACCCACTGCATCGGCGTGTAGCCGGTCTCCTCGACGAAGCGCCGGGAGAACGTGCGCGGCGAGACCCCGGCCTGTCGCGCCAGCAGGTCGAGGGTGAGGGGCTCGCCGAGCCGGTGCAGCGCCCACTCGCGGGTGGCGGCGAACCGCTCGCCGAGCGGCTCGGGCACGCTACGCGGCACGTACTGCGCTTGACCGCCGCTGCGATAGGGGGCCGCGACCAGGCGCCGGGCCGCGTGGTTCGACGCAGCCACCCCGAGGTCGCCGCGCAGAATGTGCAGGCACAGGTCGATGCCCGAGGCGGCGCCCGCCGACGTCAGCACGCTGCCCTCGTCGACGAACAGCACGTTCTCGTCGACCTGGACGAGCGGATGCTTCGCCGCGAGCGCCCGTGAGTAGTGCCAGTGCGTCGTGGCCCGTCTGCCGTCGAGCAGGCCTGTGGCGGCGAGCGCGAAGGCGCCGGTCGAGATGGCGGCGAGCCGCGTGCCCCGGGCGTGGGCGGCGATCAGCGCGTCGACGACGGCCTGCGGCGGGTCGTCGCGGTCCGGGAACCGGTAGCCGGGGATGAAGACGATCTCGGCCCAGGCGAGCGCGTCGAGGCCGTGGGCGACGTGGTACGACAGGCCGTCGGCGCCGGTCACCAGACCAGGTGCCGCCCCGCACACGCGTACCTCGTACGGCATGCTCGCGCGGGTCGTGAACACCTGCGCCGGAATGCCGACATCGAGCGGCTTCGCACCCACGAGCACAAGGACGGCGACGCGATGCAGGCGGGAGGACGGCACGGGGACAGGGTACGAGGGAGCGCGAGGCTGGGCCTCTCGTCACGGTGTTGCAGGGCGTCGACGGTCCAGCCGGCCGGTGGGCTGGGCCGGTACGCGTGCCGTGAGCGGTGCGGCCGGGCGGCGGTCGGGTCGGGGCGGGCCTTCGAAGTGGCTCGGGAACGGGTACTTGCGTTCCAGGAAGGTACGGATGGCGGTCTGGGCCGCCGGTCTGGCCTCCGGGGTGGTGTCCACGTCGTTGAGGCAGAAGAAGTCGATGTCCTCGCCGGCCGCGAGGCGGGCCAGGCGGCGCTGCATGTCCGGGGTGCCCAGTTGGACGTAGCGGAAGCGGTACTCGGCCGGGACGGCGCGGCCGGTCGCGATCGCCCAGTGGTGGTGGAGCGTGGACGCCGGAGCGACGTCGGAGGTGGAACGGAAGCGGGAGTAGGCGGTGCGCTCGAGTTCCTCGATTCCGAGGGTCTCCATTTCGCGCATGACCGACAGCAGTTGGGGGTGCGGGGTGTGCAGGGATTTGTGCGTGATCTGTCTGCCGTGGAAGCGGCTGATCACCTCGCGGGCGTTCTTGCCGGCGGAGTTGGGGGCCGGTTCGAGGGGGTGCGGGGCGCCGAGTCCGAGTTTCAGGGGGGAGAGCGGGATGCGGGCTATGCCGTTGCCGTGGAAGAAGTGCTCGGCCCGTACCGGGCGGTTGATGAAGACGTCGTCGTTGAAGTAGAGGTAGTGGTCGGACAGGCCCGGGATGTGGTGCAGGCTGCTCTCTATCGCGTGCGAGTTGAAGACGGGGAGTGCGTCGGGCGGGAGGATGTCCCGGTGGTCCACCACCGTCAGGCCCTCCGCGTCCGGGTCCAGCCAGGCGGGGATCTGGGAGTCGGTCACCAGGTAGACGTGCCGGACGAAACCCGCGTACATCTCCAGGGAGCGCAGTGCGTACTTCAGTTCGTCGTGGCTGGTGTAGCGGGAGGCGCCGGTCTCGCGCGGGGCGATGACGTCGCAGGACAGGGCCTGATGGGCGCGGCGCTTCGCGGCCATCGCCGGGTCGTTCCCGTCGACCCAGGTGTAGACGACGTCGACGGGGAAGCGCACCTCGTCGATGCCCGGCTCGGCGAACGGGGCGAACGTCGGCACGCTGCGGTGGCGTCCCGCGACGGATGCGGGCTGCTGGGCCGCCGACGGGAGTACCTCCGCAACGGGGTTGCGGCGCGGGGCGACGAGTGCCGGACCGAAGACGTCGGGCAAGCGGCTGCCGGGCACGGTGAGCCAGGAGGGATCCGTGGCCGCGGTGGTGCCGAAATCCCGGCCGTGCCGCCAGAACTCGATGTCGCACCCCGTCTCGAGACCGGTGAGCACCTGCCCTTGCGGGCCGAGGCGCACCACGCCGGTACGGAGCACCATGGCTCGCCTCAGCGCCCGCGGCAGCTTCCCGTCGGCCCACAGCACCGCGGTCGTCACGGCGCCGTCCGGTCCGACGGCGCCGACGTACCCGACGGTGCCGCCGAAACGCTGGGCGGCCCGGGAGAGAACCGCGCCGCGGTACCGCTCCTCGATGCCGATGGCCTGCCGTGGCGCCGCACTGTGCCCGTGGTCGGCGGGGACCAGGAAGTACGGGACGCCGAGCCCCTCCAGCAGGGTGCACACCCGTTCGAGATCGGCTTCGGCGGCGTCGGCGGCCGTGTATCCGGCGACCGTACGGCCGTAGAGTCGTACCGGTCCGAAGGTGATCCGGCGCAGTCCGGGGACCGCGGCCCGCAGGTGCCGACGGGCCCGGGTCGCGCGCAGCGCCCAGAGCCGGGCCGTCAGCCAGAGCCGCAGGCCCACCAGAAAGTCCCGGGCCGCCCGGATGCCCCCCGGCAATCCGAAGCGGTGCCGGATGTTCGTTCCCCCCATGTCCATGCCCCCCATGTCCAGGCCCCCCAGCCCTCGTTACTTCTGCTTCTCGAAGGGGCTCGCGAAGGGGAAGTAGTTCTCCAGGAACTCGTCCATCCGGGCGCCGACCTGCTCCCTCTCCTCGGGCGGCACATCGACGTCGTTGAGGCAGAAGAAGTCGAAGCGGCGGTTGCGGCGCAGATCGGCCAGGCGCTTTTCGGCGTCCGGGCGGCTGATGTTCACGTAGCGGAAGCTGTACTTCCCCGGCACACCGCGGCCGGTCATCAGCGCGTACTGGTAGAGCAGCGGCGCCGTCACGGCGATGTCCTGCGGCGAGCGGAAGCGGGAGGCGGTGGTGCGGCTGATGTCCTGCGGGAAGAGCTCCTCCAGCGCCCGGAGCGTCTCTCGCTGCTGCGGCAGCGGGGTGTGCATGAAGTTGTTCGTCGTCATGCGCCCGAACTTCTCCAGCAGCAGCCGGCGTACGTTCTTGCTCGCGGAGTTGGTGGCCGTCTCCTCGGCGTGCGGCTTGCCGACGCCTATCTTCAGCGGGGACACCGGGATCTTCATCAGGCCGCTGCCGTGGAAGAAGTGCTCCGGCGTGACGCGACGGCCTACGAACACGTCGTCGTTGAAGTAGAGGTAGTGCTCCGACAGGCCCGGGATGTGGTGCAGGCGGGTCTCGATCGCGTGCGAGTTGAACACCGGCAGGACGTCCTGCGGGAAGATGTCGCGGTGGTCGACTACCGTGATTCCCGGGGCCGAGTCGTCGAGCCAGTGCGGCTTCTGACCGTCGGTCACGAGGTAGATGTGCCGGACGAAGTCGGCGTACATCGCGAGTGAGCGCAGCGAGTACTTCAGCTCGTCATGGCTGGTGTAGCGGGAGGCGTTGGTCTCCTTGTCCAGGATCTCGGCGATGCCGTGCTCCTGGTACCGGGCCCGCTTGGCCCGCATCTGGGGCTCCTCGCCGTCCACCCAGGTGTAGACGACGTCGACGGGGAAGGTCACGTCCCTCACCGTCGGCAGGGTGAGCGGGACGAAGCTCGGCAGCTCCCGGTCGCCGATCCGCACCGTGGCCGGCTTCTGCTCGGACGCCGGGAGTACGTCCGTGAGGCCGTTGTTCCTCGGCGCGATCAGGGACTCGGCGAAGATGTCCTCGGACGCCTGCGGCTGCACCTTGGCCAGTCGCCGAGGCCCGTCGTCGGAGGCGAGGAGCTGTGCCCCGTCCTCCCAGAACTCGACGTCGCAGGCGAGTTCCGGCCCGGCGAGCAGCTGACCCGAGGGGCCGAGGTGGTTCTCCCCGATCCGCAGGACGGTGGCCGTGCGCAGTGCGGTCGGCAGTACGCCGTCCATGAACAGTGCCGGGTTCTTGAGCTGTCCGCCGGGCAGCGGTCTGCCGAGGAACACCGCCTTCCCCGCGTTCTGCGCCTCCAGGGTGGTGAGGAAACGCTCCCGGTCGACGGCGTTCACACCGACCGTGTGGCGCGTACGCGAGGTCGGTACCAGGAAGTAGGGGATACCTTCCTGCTCCAGCGCGGCGACGACCAGGCCGAGGTTGGCGGCGGCCGCCTCGGCAGCGCTGAACCGGGTCACGATCCGGCCGTAGAGCTGCTGGCCGCGTACCGCCACCGGACGGAGCGTCGGGTCCGTGACCGCAGCCGTGCGGCGCCGCCGCATGGTGCGCAACTGCCACACCCTTTCGGCGGCCTTCCGCTCGACTCGCGGTCGCATCCGCCGGGCAAAGGAACGCACGGTCACGTTCTGAGCTCCTCTTCATGAACCCTCAGACATCCCTGCGTTAGCGAGACCGACGCATGGTGCGGAAGGTTGTAGAAGAGTTCTCCGAGAATTAACAAACAGAAGGGCCCTACGCATAACTGGCCCTCAGCTGGACGTGGTAGAGAGCTGCCGCCTTTCCGTTCTTGTCGTGGGGCACCTCTTGTCGTGGGATACCAGGCCAGGGGCCTGATCCGGGAAAGTGGATCAGGCCCCTGGCTGGTTTCCGAGGTCGAGTACGGCCAGGCGGACACCGGTGCGCTGCCATCGGCGGAACTTCCCAGGAGCCGTCTGCGACGGCCCGTACTCCACCGGCAGGTCTCGCCATGGGACACCGGGGTCCGCACTCGCCAGGGGATCCCGTCGGTCGGCCTCCGTCGACATGCGGACGACCAGCCGACCAAAAGAACCCCTGTTCCCGACCCCGGGCTAGAAGGCGCTGTTGTCGCAGCCCATGGACGAGCCGATGTGGGTGTCCTGCCCACCGCTGTTGCCCTCGCCGTTGAGCGCGTTGCCCAGCACGCCGTTGAGGACGCCGACCTGGCCGAGGACGTCGACGTTCAGGTCGTGCGACTTGCAGTTGGAGCTCTGCAGGACGCTGAACTTGTCGCTCTTGCCGCCGTGGCCGTCCATGCCCTGGGCGGTGGCGGTGCCGGCGCTCAGGAGGCCGACGCTGCCGAGGGCGACGACCACGACGGCGGCCTTGCGAAGCTTGTGCATGTCATCTCCGGTGAAGTGAGGTGATTTCGATCCGTGACAGATCGACTCCGTACAGTTACGGGAGGTTAATAGGAAAATTCACAATATGTCCGCACGACGCGCCGACGTTCGTGATCTCGTGGCGGAACCACCCGGACAACCCCAGGGGTGCGGCCTCTACTGCGGCGGCACTCCGACGTCGGAGAAGATGGCCAGCGCCTGTTGCCTCATGAGGTCGGCCGCGGCGGCCTCGTTGTGGTGGAGGGCGCGGCTGAGGGTCATGAGGGTGCGGGCCTCGCCGAGGCGGTGGCCGGTCTCGCGGTGGATGGCCAGGGCCTCGTGGCCGAGGGTGACGGCGGTGGCGTGTGCCGCATCGGACTCCGCGATGTCGCACAGGGCGGACAGCGCCTGCGCCTCCACGACCCGGAACGAGCGGTCGCGCGCCAGGCTCAGCGCCCGTTCGGCATGGCTGCGGGCCTGGTCGGGCCGGCCCAGCTGCCTGAGTGTGAGGGAGAGGCCCAGCGTGCTGTCCGCCTCGGTGCGCGGGTGCCCCGACTGCTGGGCGAGGGCGAGGGCCTGTCGGCCGGCCCGCTCCGCTCGGTCGGGACGGGCCAGTTCTCGGTGCGCGGCGGCGATCGTGTTGAGGATGCCGGCCTGAATCCAGCGGCGTCCCTTGGCCTTGCTCATGGCCAGGGCCCGCTCGGCCTGTTCCAGCGCCTCGTCGTGGCGGCCGAGCTCGATGTTGATCCTCGCGACGGAGTCCAGCATCATGGCGCGGTCGTCGCGGTGTCCGCCCCTCCCGTCAGGGCTCACCTTGGGACCGAGGATGTCCAAGCCCTCGGTCAGGCGGCCGAGTTCCCAGTACGCCCAGCCCAGGTTCTGCAGAGCCAGGCTGTGGTCGTGCCATCCGATCTCCTGGTTGCGGCGGATCGCCGTTTCGAGGTGTTCGGCGGCCTCGCGCAGTCGGCCCAGATCCCGGCAGGTCACTCCGAGGACGACCATCCCCAGCGCTTCGAGGTAACGGTTTCCGGTGGTGCGGGTGATCCGCAGACCGGTGGTGACGTGCTCGTGCGCGCTGTCGAGGTGCGCCATGCTCCATTCCGCCTGGGCGATGCCGCCGAGGCCCGCCGCCTCGCCCGTCAGCCAACCGATCTCCCGGCTGATCTCCCGTACGCGGGTGTGGTGTTCCACCGCCTGGCTGCCCCACCCCCGGTCCGACTTGAGCAGTCCGAGGCAGGTGTGCATGGCGGCCTGGCCGTACAGGTCGCCTTCGGCCGTGGCGGCGTCCAGCGCCGTCTGTGTGGTGGCCTGCCAGGTCGCCCGTGGCAGATTGAGCCAGAAGTCTCCGAAGAGCGCGTTGGCCAGGTGCCAGGTGATGGGGCGGGGGCCGTGGTGCCCGGCGTGGTTGATGACGGCGAGCAGATTCGCCCGCTCCGTCTCCAGCCACTGTCCGGCTTCGGCAGCGGACGGAAGGCCCTGTCGGTCGCCCTGGGCGAGGTCGGCGGGCAGCTCCGGGAAGAGCCAGCTTCCCCCGGTCGCGCGAGCGGCGTTCAGGTACCAGACGAGGACGCGCCGCAGCGCGGCGTCACGATCCGCTGCCGTTTCCTCCGCCCGCGCCCGCTCCTGCGCGTACTCGCGAAGGAGATCGTGGAAGCGGTACCGGCCCGCCGTCGCGGGTTCGATCAGGTGGGCCGCGACCAAGACGCCGAGCGGGCGTCGGGCCTGCGGCACGGTGGTGTCCAGGAACGCTGCCGCGACCTCGGCGGTGAACTCCGGTCCGGGGAACAGGCCCAGCAGCCGGAAGAGCCGGCGTGCCGCGGGCGACAGGACTCGGTACGACGCGGAGAAGGCCGTACGCAATGGGGAGTCGTCGGCATCGTCGGGCGCCAGCGCGGCCAGGCGGTCGCCCTCGGACATCTCGGCGACCAGGTCGGCCGGACGCAGGACCGGATCGCCCGTCAGTCGGGCGGCGGCGACGCGCAGTGCCAGCGGCAGGCTGCCGCACAGCCGGATCAACTCGTCGACCGCCGACGGGTCTTCGGCGAGGCGGTCCTGGCCGAGTGTCCGGCTCAGCAGTGCGCGGGCCTCGGCCGGCAGCAGGAGGTCCAGCGGCAGGGCGTGTGCACCGTCGCGGGCGACGAGATCGCCGAGCCGGTTGCGGCTGGTGACGACGACGCAGCAGGACGGGCTGCCCGGCAGCAGCGGGCGGACCTGCTCCGCCGAGGCCGCGTTGTCCAGCAGGACGAGCAGGCGCCGGCCGGCCAGCAGGGTCCGGTACGTGCGCGCCTGGGCCTCGTCGGTCATGGGGATCTCCGACGCCCTCAGGCCCAGGCTCCGCAGCAGCAGTTCCAGGGCTTCGCCGGCCTTGAGCGGTGGCCGGTCGTGGTCGAAGCCGTGCAGGTTCACATACAGCTGGCCGTCCGGGAAGCGGGCACGGACCTGGTGGGCCCAGTGCACCGCCAGCGCGGTCTTGCCGATGCCGGCGGCGCCGCCGATCGCGGAGATGACCACCGTGTTCGCCGGTCCCGGACCGGGCTCCGACGGGAGCAACGAGTGCAGCCGGGCGAGTTCGTCCGTGCGGCCCGCGAAACCGGCGGCGTCGTGGGGGAGTTCGGCCGGGACCGACGGTGTGCGCGCCAGGGGCGGTCGCGGTGTCCGTGTCGGTGCGGATGCCGCCGGGTCGTTGTCGAGGATGAGGCGGTAAAGGGTCTGCAGATCCGGTGCGGGGTCGACGCCGAGGTCCTCGGCGAGACGCTTGCGGACCGCGTCGTAGTGGAGGAGGGCCTCGGCCTGTAATCCGCATCGGTACAGGGCGGTCAGCAGTTGGCCGGCGATGCGTTCGTCGAGCGGATGGGCGGCGGCGAGTTCGCGCAGCCGGGGGAGGATCTCCTCATGGCGTCCCCTGCGCAGCTGCACCTCGTGGTACTGCAGCAGGGTGACGACCAGCTCGCTCGCCAGCCCGTCCCGCGTCGCCTGCGCCCATGCCCCCGTCAGACCGGTCAGCGGGTCGCCGCGCCACAACTCCAGGGCGCGTGCGAGGAGTTCGGCCACGCGGTCGTCGCTGTCCCTGTCGTCGCCGCCCCTGTCGTCGCCGTCGGCCTGCTGCCCGCGGGCCTGTCCGACCAGGTCACGGAACCGGTACAGGTCCACCAGCTCGGTGGGTGTCCGTAGCGTGTAGCCGCCCTGCGTCCGGTCCAGCCGTACGCCTGTTGCTCCCGCGTCGGCCTGTCGGAGCGCGGTCTTCAGGCGGCCGACATAGCCGTAGATCACGTTGCGCACCGTGTCCGGCGGGTCGTCCCCCCACACCCGGTCGATGAGTGTCTCGATCGGTACGACGCGGTTGGCCTCCATGAGGAGAACGGCCAGCACGCACCGCTGACGGGGTCGGCCGAGGTCGACCTCCGAACCGTCCGCCCACGCCTGTACCGGCCCCAGCAACCGGATCTCCACCGGCCTGTCCTTCCGTAGCCGCTCGTGCCAACCGAGCCGCCATGGTCCATGCCGCACGACCTGCGCGTACAGGTTTCCTCAACATTCCCTCCTCTCCCCCTCGGAAAGCTGACGGCATCACGCAGGGGGCGCCGCGCACATCCATCGCAACCGCCGGAGGGCAGCCCTGAAGTTCCCGCATTCTCCCGAGCCCACGACCACCTCCCGACTCACCGTCCTCTCACCTCGCCACCACCGGGTCATCACCCTTGTCACAGCGCAAACCCGAGTTTTCGCCAACTCTCCATCGGCTGACCGAATCGCGTCTCCGATACGGCCCCCTGTTCGAGTGGTGTGTCTGACCTCACGATCGTCCCTTCGGGCACGGGCGTGGCGTCGGTGGCCCGCGTTGGGTGTCGGGGGTGGGCGGGCGGCGGGGGTGCACGGTGACAGGGCGACCAACCTGGCATTCCGCAACTACCGGCCAGTACCCCTGGTATGGCGCAATCCGCTCGGCCCGGAACTTTGCCCTGCCACCATCAACACCCATCGAAATCCCAGGCGTCCGGAATGCGGCGGGGGGCTGGCCATGGGGCTGCTCGGCAATGGGCTGGCGTTCGCGCACACTCTGACTCCCCAGGAGCACGAGAGCGTCATGGCCCTCGGCAACCGGAAGCGCTATCCGGCCGACGCCCATCTCCTCACCGAGGGCGACCGGACCAGTCACGTCGTGATCATTCTTCAGGGGTGGGTGACCGTATCCGTGGCGACGGACCGTGGGGCCACCCGGCTGATACTCGGCCTGCGCGGCCCGGGCGAACTGCTCGGTGAGATGGCCGCGCTGGACCCGCATCCCCGCAGCGCCACCGTGCGCGCACTCGGCCCCATAGAGGCCCAGGTCATATCCGGGGATGCGTTTCGTCGTTTCCTCGCCCTGCATCCCCGGGTCAGCGGACTGGTGATACGTCAGCTGACCGTCCGGCTCCGCAGCGCCGACCAGGAACGGTCCGCGCTCGCCTCGCTCACCGTGCTGCAACGCCTGGCCAGCCGGCTCACCGAACTGTCGGGAGCCGAGCCCTCCGGCCCCTACGCCCCCTCCGCAGCGAGCCCTTCGGGCGCCCCCGCCCCCGCCACCGCCGGCCCCGTCGTCCAGCTGGCCCAGGACGAACTGGCCGCCACGATAGGGGCCACCCGCGAAGCCGTCGCCAAGGCCCTACGGCTGCTGCGCAGCCAGAACATCGTGCGCACCGGCAACCGGATGGTGGAGATCCTCGACCCCGCGCTGCTCGCCCTCCTCGCGGACGGTCATCAGGAGTAGACCCACGCCTCGCCGTGTGTAAACGGCTACAGACGTCTGCCGTCCCGGGCCCGAACCTGAAGGGGCGGGACCCCTCCCGCGGACCACGGTGCAGGCTGCCTCCGCGGACCACCTCCTCGGCAGGACGAACCACCTCTGACGAACCACCTCTTCGGCAAGCGAACAGAACATGCAGGGGGCACAGGTGAACCACGACGCATCGGAACTCACCGAAGCGCACTACGAGTTGGTGATCAGCGTCGACGCCAGACGTTCCGGTGAGTACGACGACGTCGCCAAGCAGCGCATGCGCGACCGGATCTACCGGGTGCTGGAGACGGCCCTCGTCCACGCCAAGGTGGCTCGGGAGGCCGTCCACATCGAGGACCGCGGCGACGGCGTGCTGCTGTCTGTGCCGGGCCGGATCTCGGCGAGCCGGCTGCTCGGACTGTGGCTGGTCGAGGTGCACGAGAAGCTGCGGGACGAGAACCGCGACCTGGCCGTCCCCCTCGGGCTGCGCATCGGCATGCACGTCGGCCCGGTCCGGCACGACGACCGGGGCATCAGCGGACGCGCCGTCGACCTCGCCTGCCGACTGGCCGACTCCTCCGTCGCCCGGCAACTCCTCGACGCCGAGAAGGCCGACCTCGTGCTGGTGACCTCCCAGTCGCTGTACGAGGACGTGGTCAGCGGCGGCGGCAAGTTCATCGAGCCCGCGCAGTACTCCTCGGCCCGGCTGGAGCTCAAGGAGGGCGCGGTCACCGCCTGGTTCCACCTGCCGGGGCGGCCCGCTCCGGAGATCCCCGTGCCGCCGTCGCCCTTCTCGGAGGCCGTGGCCGAAGCCGCGGACATCACCGCCGACTTCGCCGGCATCCGGCCGAGGTCCCGGTCCACGGCCGCCCCCACCGGCGCGTCGGCCCGTGACGCCACCCTCACGGCCGTGATCCTGCCCGCGCTCGGCGAGTCCGCCACCGAGGCCACCGTCACCTGCTGGCTGAAGGCGGTCGGCGACAGCGTCGAGGCCGACGAGCCGCTGCTCCAGGTCGCCACCGACAAGGTCGACACCGAGATCCCCGCCCCCACCTCCGGCACGCTGCTGGAGATCCTGGTCGCCGAGGACGAGACGGTCGAGATCGGCGCCAGCCTCGCCGTCATCGGCGCCAGGGGTACCGCTCCTGCCACGCCCGCCGCCCCGCGTGCCCCCCGCCGCCCGCCCGGTGACGTCGGCATTCATCAAAACGTCAGGCGCGACGCGTTCCATAACGAGAACAACGTCTACCACGGGACCGTGCAGATGGGCGGGGCCGGCAACCACGTCACCGAGCAGGGGAAGGACTGAGCCGGGTGAGCGACGACGAGCAGGCGGGCGGCGCGGCCGTCGACGCCCCTGAGCGGCCCGGCGCGGGACGGTCGTCCGACGACGGCAAGAAGGGCGGGGACGACAGGAAGTCCGCAGACGACAAGAAGGCCGCGGACGACAAGAAGCAGGACCGGGACGACCGGGCTCGTGGCGACGACGGCAGGTCCGAGGACGACAAAGCCGCCGAGGACGCGGAGGCGGAGAAGGAGAAGGAGCGGGAGAGGGAACGGGAGCGCGCCGCGGGGCGGTTCAAGGAGCGCACCCGCGATCCCCTCGCCGACGACCAGGGCGAGGACGGTCCCACCGATCTCGCCGCCGCCGCGCGGACGCGCCTGGCCACCCGGCAGCTGTTCGACGTCCGCCGGGACCTGATCAGCTTCGCCCACTCGCGGCTCCAGAACGCCCACATCGGCGACAACTTCAACCTGCTGCTGGGCTCGCGCCAGCTCGGCTCCGGCATGCGCAGCGGCCCCGTCCCCGAGGAGGAGCTGCGCAGGCTCCGCCGGGTCCATGTGGTGCCGCAGGGGTACGTACGGCTGCGCGGCGCGCTGCGTGCCCGGCGGCTGCTGGTGCTGGGCGCCGCGCCGGGCACGGGACGTACGAGTACGGCGCTGTCGCTCCTGGACGAGGTCACCCAGCGCACGACGGACGACTCCGGCGCCGAGCCGGCCGCCGGGCCCCGGGTGCTTCGGGTCGGTCCGGAGGGCGGGCCGCGGCAGTTGGCCGAGACGCTGGACGACGAGGGCGAGGAGGCCCGGCGCGGCACCGGCTATCTGCTGGAGCTGTCCCTCACCCGGCCCGACGCCCTGCCCCCGGACGAGATGGACCTCGACGAGCTCGCCGCGGCCCTGGCCCGCCGTGAGGCCTTCGCGGTGATCGTCGTCACCGTCGGGTCGGCGGCGAACGCGCTGCTGGCCGGGCGGTACGGCATGCTCTGCCCGCCGGCGCCCACCGAGGAGCTGCTCGCCACCCGGCTGCGCGAACGGCTGGAGGAGCGGGCCGCCGGGGCCCGGGAGGGCGACACGCCGCTGGACGATCTGGTGGCCCGCGCGGAGGAACTCGCGGGCGGGGACGAGGTCACGGACGCGGTCGGGCTGAAGGATCTACGGCCCGCCGAGGCGGAGTTGCTCGCGTCGCTGCTGGCCGGACACGTGCTGGGGGACGTCTCGTACGCGGCGCTGCTGTCCGGCTGCCGCAGCATCGCCGCCGAGCAGGCGCAGGAGTGGTTCGCCGGGGTGGACCGGGCGCTCACCGCGCCCCGGGTCGACGCGGAGGGCAAGACCCGCCGGTCGGACACGGCGACGCTGTTCCACCCGGTGGCGTTCCGTATCGCGCTGGCCGTACTGGGCGGGGCCTCGTACAGCGCCGTGGCCACCGCAGCACACCTGCTGACCTGGGAACTGTCCGTTCAGAGCGACCCGGAGAACACACCGGCCCGCCCCCTGTTCTGCGACGACCCCGAGGTCGACACGGCGCTCTCGCGCGCCGAACTCACCGACGGCAAGGTCGAGGTGGCCGGGCACGACGTGCCGGCGCGGCTGATCTGGTACCGGGGTTCCGCCCTGCCGTCCGCGGTGCTGACCGAGCTATGGGACCGGCACTTCCCGGTGCGGGCGCCGGTGGTGCGCTGGCTGCGGCTGCTGGCGGACGATCCGCGCTCCCAGGTGTGGATGCGCGCCGCGGTCGCCGCCGGTGAGCTGTGCGTACGGGACTTCGACCACGGCTACACCGAGCTGGTCCGGCCGCTCGCCGAGGCGACGACACCCCGTCGGCGGATCTTCGCGGCCACCACCATGGACCAGGCCGCCGGTCACGACTCCCATCGCAGGACGGTGCACAAGATCGTCGGCGACTGGAGCAGCAACGGCACCAAGTCGTTGCGCTGGACCGCCGCGATGGCGCTGGGCTACGGCAACGCCGCCGCCACGACGGACGACACCCTGGACGCCCTGGCCCGGATCGGGATCCGGGACGAGGGTGATCAGCTGGCAGTCAGTTCCTTCAACGTGGTCCGGCTGCTGACCTCGCCCGACGCCGCTCAGGTGCTGGAGCGGGTGGCCGAGTGGACCCACCACAAGAAGGAGCCGTACCAGGACCTTGGTCTGGTGACCACCGTCCGGCTGGCGCTGACCTGTGTGGACGAGGTGCTCACGGACGACCCCGAGTCCTCCCCACTGGGCGACCGGGGCGACTGGCCGCTGCCGCTGGCCCTCGCCGCCACCCGGCCCGAACTCGTCGTCCCCATGGCCGACTTGCTGTGGACCACGCTGAACACGGCGCGCTCGAAGGACGTGGCGATGGACGCGTTGGAGGCGCTGCTGCGGTCGGCGGTGCGCAAGGACGGCACCGAGTGGACCCGGCCGGGGCTGGCGGCGCTGCTGCCCGCGCTGGCCACCGAGGAGAACGACCGGCGGCGGCTGGACTGGCTGTTGCGCCGAATGATGAACGACCCGGAGAAGCCGCTCCCCGAACCGAAGGCGCGCGACCTGTGGTGGCTCGCCGTCTCACCGGCAGGGCGGACGGGCCAGGAGGAGAGGCATGGCTGACAACGACGACGCGAGGGCGAAGGCGAGGCAGCGGGTGCAGGCGAAGCGGGCCGCCGCCGACTCGACCCCGACGGGTCCGTTCCTGAAGGAGTACACGCCGACGGCCGGGTTGCCGCCGGTCAGTGCCGAGAAGACCTCGGTGGTGTTCTACCGCAACGGCGGCTACAGCGTGGTCTCCGCCTTCGGTGTCCGGCACGTCGACAAGCGGACGCTGGCCCGGCCGTACACCGTCTGTGAGATCGCGGTCGGCACCTTTGTGACGCCCCTGCGGATGGAGCTCCCGGCCGCCGGCAGCACCGCGTTCTTCAAGGCCGAGGTGGACATCGAGTGGGAGGTGACCGACCCCCATCTGGTCGCCGTACAGGCCGTGAAGGACGTCGCCAAGCGGCTCACCTCCCCGATCCTGGAACGGCTGCACGAGGTCACGCGGTCCTACCGGGTGACCGACGCCGAACAGGCCAACCGGGTCATCACACGCGAGTGCGTCGGGGGTCGCTGGAGCGATCTGGGGGCCGAACTCGGCCTGCGGGTACGGCTGTACGTCCGCCTGGGGGTGGACGACGACGCCATCGAGCACGCGAAGAAGAAGCGGGACGTGGTGGCCGAGGCCGAGGTGACCCGGCAGCGTCAGGACGCGTTCCGGCGCATGCTGCAGGGCGGGGAGCTGGAGCAGCTCAGCTTCATGCTGGCCGCCGATCCCGAGGGGGCCAAGGACTTCCTGGAGAAGATCCGCCAGGAGGGCAGGCAGGACGACAGGGAGCGGATCGACCGGCTCTACACCATGGCGCTCAGCGGTGAGCTCGCCTCCACCGATGTGGAGACACAGGTCCTGAACCTCATCAACCCGGACCGGCGCCGCCCCATCCAGGGCCCGATCGGATCGCTGCCGCCCCGCCGTGAGCCCCGGCAGCTCGGGCCGTCCACGGACGGGCCTTTCACCCCGGACTGGGTGTCGGACGAACCGCCCCGACGGCGCCCCCACCGTCCCGAGCCCTCCCGGGACGAGCCCTTCCGGGACGAGCCCTCCCGGGACGAGCCCCACCGGACGGGATCCGGCCGACGGGAACCGTACGCCGACCAGGACGCCGACCCGGACGAGCCGCCCTCGCGCACGCGCCGCCAGCCCCACCGGGAGCCCTACGCGGCGGACGACGACGAATACACACGCCGCGCCCGGCGCCGGCCCAACCGGCCGGACCCCTACTCCCCGGCAGCCGACGCCGACTACGACGACCCACGCTTCCGCGACCGCGACCGCCAGCGGACCCACCAGCCCGAGCCCTACCCTTCGGCAGCCGACGCCGACTACGACGACCCGCGCTTCCGCGACCGCGACCGCCAGCGGACCTACCGGCCCGAGCCCTACTACGAGGGCGACGACCCCGACTACGACGACCCGCGCACCCGAGCCCGACGTCGGCCCCAGCGGCCCGAGCTCGCCGCGGCCCCGGACCCCGACTACGACGAGCCGCGGACCCTGGACCGCGACCGGACCTACCGGCCCGAGCCGTACTACCCGGACGGTGACCCCGACCGGGGGCGGCCGCGCCGCCGCAGACGTGCCGAGGAGGACGGCTGGTCCTGGGCGGAAGAGGACCTGTGACCACCGACGGGGCGGCACGGACCTCCCCCGCCTCGGTCGTGCCCGTGCCGGACGGGGGTCGGCACCGCAACGACCGGGCGGGGGAGCGCATCGCCGAGCGGCTGCTGACCACGGTCCGGGAGGACCTCGGCCGGGCCGACTCGAAGGCGGCCGTGCTCCTCTCCGGGACGCTGGCGCTGCCCGCGTTCCTGGTCGGGTGGCACGGCACGCCAGGCTGGGACGGGTTCGCCGATGTGACGCTGATCCTCTCCGGGGTGCTCTGGGCCGTCGCGGTGACCGCGCTGATCGCGGCGCTGATGCCGCGCACCGGCACGGTCCGCGGCCGGAACGGGGTGACCTACTTCGGCGATCTGGTGGCCGCCCACGACATCGCGAGGCTGTCCGCCCGGGTCGCCGAGGCGGCGCGCGATCCCGCCGGGTGGCTGCTCGTCCAGGCCGTGGACGTCAGCTCGATCCTGTCCGCCAAGTACCGGGCCATCCGTTGGGGCGTGGCCTCGCTCGCCCCGTCGGCGGCCCTGGCCGTGGTCTGGGGGCTGACCGCGGGCTGACCCCCGACCGGCGCACGCGACACCGACGTACCACCGCCCACGCTCCAAAGCACCACCGCACACGACATCGGCGCGCACCAGGCACGCGGCAGACGCGTCCGTACACGTCACAAGACGAATCAAGAACCACCCGCACGCACCACCAGCACGAGCCACCAGCACCAACCTCAAGCACGAACTCAGAGACCTAGGGGACGGCCGTGGGAAGAGTCACGGGAAGACGGCAGACAGGAAGGGCCCGGGTGCGCCGCGCCGCGATCCCGGTGGTGGGCGCCGCCGCGGTGTTCGTGTCCCTGTTGGCACCGGCCGGTCAGGATCCGGTGCCTGCGGCGGACTCCGAACCGGTGTTCCCGGCCGTCAACTACGCGGTGGCCGTGGACGAGTCGGCCAGCCTCGCGGCAGCGGACATGAAGGCCGAGAAGGCCGCCGCCAAGCGGATCGCGCTGGGCGACGTCTCCTCGTCCTCGCAGGTCACCGTGTTCGGCTTCGCCGCCGCCGAGAAGGCGGGACAGCGCGTGGTGGACCCGGTGTGCCCGCGCACCACGCTGGACGCGGCGGGCCGCGAGGAGGTCGGCGGCTGCGTGGACAAGCTGCGCAGCCGCAAGAAGGACGAGGGCACCGGAACCGACCTCCCGACCGCCGTCCGACAGGGCGTGGACGATCTGACCGACGGCTCCGACGCCTCGGTGCCGCGGGTGCTGTTCCTGCTGACCGACGGGAAGATGGACGTCGAGGACAGCTTCAAGTACGGCGACCGCGCGCACCGCACGGCCGAGGGTGAACGGCAGTTGAAGCTGGCACTGAAGGAAGCCGCCGAGCAGAACGTCCAGATCTGGCCGCTCGGCTTCGGACCCGACCCGGACAAGAAGCAGCTCGACCAGATCGCCGCCGGCGGCTACCAGAAGGGCTGCGTCGAACTGCCCTCGGCAACTCCCAAGGCCCACAAGGTCGACGGGGCGAAGGACGTCGGCACCACGCTGGAGAAGATCTTCGCCGCCGCCCACTGCCTGCGCCACGAGGAGGGCCCCAGCAAGCGGCCCCCGGCCACCCTGGAGATCGGCATCTCCCCGCTGGCCACCGTCGGCAGCATCGTCGTCGACAAGGGCGACCCCGAGGTGAGGATCAGCTACATCGACCCGGCGGGCGACAAGATCCCGACCACCTCCGGGACGTACAAGAAGTCCCGCTTCGAGCTGGCGGGCGGCTCCGGCACCGTCGAGGCGCTGAAGATCGTCGACCCGCTGCCCGGCACCTGGAAGGTGAAGGCCGAGGCCCCGGAGGGCCATCGCTCGCTGCCCGTCGCCGTCAGCGTGCTGTGGCAGGGCGAGCTGCGCGGCGCCATCACCATGGACCCGCCCTCACCGCAGGCCGGTGAGAAGGTCACGGTGACCATGCGGCTGCAGACGCGCGAGGGCTACGAGATCAAGGACCCGCGCGACTACGAGGGGCTGCGTGTGCGCAGCGAGCTGACCGGGGACGGGTTCTCCCCGCTCGCGCTCGACCTCGCGGACAACGGCAAGGGGTCCGACCCCGAGGCGAGCGACGGCTCCTTCACCGGCACCGTGACCATCCCCGAGGACGCCGACGGGGCGCTGACGGTGAGCGCCACGCTGACCGCGTCGGGGCTGAGCGCGGACACGCGCAGTGAGACCGGCGAAGTCGCGCCCGGCGAACTGCCCGTCAAGGCATCGCTCGAACTGCCCAAGGGCGACACCCACCCCGGCGGCACGGTCACCGGCACCCTGGACGTCAGCAACACCACCGACACCGCGCACACCCTGCGGCTGTCCGTCGCCGACGTGAAGGACGGGCTGCTCTCGGTCGAGCCGAACGAGATCACGCTCAAGCCCGGTGAGCAGGGCACCCGGCAGGTCACGGTCAAGGTCTCCCCCGCGAGCGCCTTCGGTGACCGCCTCGGCGACGGCCTCGACCTCTCCGGCACCTTCACCGTCGTCGACACCACCGACGACGACCGCAGGCTCGAGAACGAACCGGTGTCGGTGCGGGTCACGCCGGAGCCCGGTATCTGGGAGAAGTACTGGTGGGCGTTCGTCTCCGGCGCCGTCGCGATCGCGCTGGCCGCCGTGGCCGTCGTCGCCTGGCTGGGGCTGCGCAGGCGCCGGCGGGACCCGTTCGGGCTGGTGCTGCAGCTGGTCGACGAGAACGGCACCGTCCTCAACGAGCACAAGGCCGGGCACGGCAACAACAAGCAGTGGTACGAGTTCGCCGTCGCCGAGGCCCATCGCAGCCCGCGTATCGAGAAGCGCGCGCACGGCCCGTACGCCGTCCGGCGCAGCCGCGAGGGCGGAGCCGTGGTGCGCAAGGGCGGCAGCCGGCTCCCGCTGCCCGTGCGCGGCCAGGTCCAGCTGACCGATGCGCTGAGCCTCACCCTCGGCGGAACCCCCGGCCCGGGGCCCCGCTCGCAGCAGAACGCCTTCGCGGGTCGCACCGACTCAAGGACCTCGACCCCGAACCAGAGCAGCCCCTACGACGAGTTCCTGTGACGCGGGGGGGGGCGGACCGGGCACGTCAACGCCCGGCCGGCCCCCCGCGCACCGCACAGCACAAGCACCGCACAAGCACCACATCGCACCGCACCACATCGCACCGCACCGCACCGCCGCGCGGCCGTCCCGCCGCGCGGCACCACAGACGTACCGAGCACGAACCGGCGGCCGCGTCGGCCGTGAAGCGGGGAGGAAACCATGAAGATCTTCCAGCCGATGCTTTTCGTCGGCCTGGGCGGCACCGGCGGTCTGGTCGGCGCCGAGCTGGAACGCAGACTGCGCGCCGAGCTGTGCGGCCCGGACGGCATGGCGCTCAGCCGGCAGAACGGCCACGCCCCCTTCCAGCTGCCCGACTGCCTGCAGTTCGTGTACGCGGACTACAGCGAGAGCGATCTGCAGCGGCTGCCGCAGTTCAACGTCGACCCCTCCCTGCGGTCCGCGTACGCCCGCACCTCCCGGGCCACCCACGACCTGCTGCCGAACTTCGACGCCTCCCCGGAGGTGACCAAGATGCTCCGGGCGGTGCTGCGCGACGAGGTCGCCGACTGGCTGCCGCCGCGCATCGACGAGCCGAAGGTCACCCCGCTGCACGCCGGCGCGGGCCAGCTGCCGACCGTCGGCCGGGCCGCCCTGTTCGCCACCCTCCGGCACAGCCTCGCCCCGGTGCTGGAGCCGCTGATCCAGGCGATCGACGCGATCGCCAAGTCGGCGGGCGAGCTCAGCGAACTCGGCGGCGGCAGGGTCAACGGCTGTGACGTGTTCGTCGCGTTCTCGGTGGCCGGCGGCACCGGCGCCGGGATCTTCCTGGACTACCTGCACCTCATCAACCACGCCTTCCAGCTGCGCCGCTTCGACGGCGTGAAGATCTACCCGCTGGTCGTCATGCCGTCGTCGTTCTCCGCCGCGACCGGTGGCGGACGCGAGGCGGAACTCAACGCGGCCCGGTCGCTGGTCGACCTGTTCCGGCTGGTGGACACGCAGAACGCGCCGTCGGAGGGCCACGAGATCGGCGATCTCGACCAGGAGCTCGGGCTCGGCATCCGCTACCCGGGCGGTGCGACGCCGATCCGGTTGCGCACCGGCATCCTGCCCACGGCGTTCCTGTTCAGCCCGACCGCCGGCATCCGCGCGGACGACCTGCGCCGCTCCATCGTCTCCCTGGTGATGTCGCTGATCGGCACCGAGCTGGGCGACGGCCGCGCCCGGGGCCGGAAGATGGCGGCCGACGACGACTTCCAGACCTTCGCGGCCAGCTTCATCAACCGCGGCGTGCAGCGCAGCGCCGTGTCCCCGACCGGGATCGGCCGGCAGGGCGTGTCCACCAGCCTGGTCGCCTCCATGACCGCGCCGATGGACCAACTCGCCGACCTGGTGGCCGGGCGGCTGCTGCGGCTGGCGGTCACCGACCTCGTGGAGCTGCCGCGTGCGGTGCTGCGGGACGGGGCGGTGCCGATGATCCGGCAGCTGTTCGCCGACTCGCACCTCGAAGAGCTTTGGGAACGCAGGCAGTTGGCGGTGCCCGAGCCCGATCCGCTGCCGCGCGGCGGCAAGAACATCGAGCAGGCGCTGGGCGAGCGCATCGCGGACATGCAGCGGCTGCTGTCCGACCTGCGGGCCGAGGCCGACCGCGCGGCCTCCGTGATGGCCGACCGGTTCGCGCCGCGCCCCGCCATCGACAAGCTGCTCCAGACCGTCGACCCCTTCCTCGCCGAACGCGTCGTCAGGGGCGTCCCGGACAGCGACGAACAGATCGCCAAGCTCGGCTTCCTCGGCATGCTGGACGCGCGCGCCCGCAATCCGCAGCGCCCGCCCGGCGTGACCGAGCAGCCGCCCAAGATCCCGCGGATCAAGGGCCAGTTGGGCGGCCTGGCGCCGGCCCGCTGGGGCGACGACGACGTACAGGCGGCCATCCAGGAGCAGGACGCCTGGTACCAGTGGCGCTGCAGGATGGTGTGGCACGAGGCCTGGCGCGATCAGCAACAGCACTGGCAGCCGCAGGCCGACGCGGCCGGGACCGACCTCGGGCGCCTGGTGAACGCCTTCCGCAGGCACAGCGACCAGGAGCGCAAGTCCGCCCAGCAGAAGGCGCACGAGCTGTACGAGGACCGCACCGGCATCTCGTATCTGCTGCCGCCGCAGCGCAGCCTCAACCACTTCTACGAGGACGTCGTCAACCGGCTGATCCACCGGGAGGGTTTGCGGGAGAACGACGACGAGGCCGCGCTGCTGCTCAAGCTCGTCGACGGCGACACCTGGCGCCAGGTCCACGCGCTCAGCCGGCGCGACCCGGAGGGCGCGGTGGCCCGGGTCAAGGGGCAGTTGGAGGCTCGGATCACCCGGCTGTTCGCCGAGAGCGGGGCGCATCTGGAGCAGCGGCCGCTGCTGCCGTCCATGGGCACGCTGCTGGCCGCGGCGGCGGGTGACGCCGAGGCCAAGGACCAGGTCGCCAAGGAGGCGCTCGACCTGTTCAGCCGGAAGCTGACCGGGCTGCTGCCGGTCGGGTTCACCCCGGAGGGCACCGGGATACTGCGGGTCCTGGTGACCTATCCGCGGGTGCAGGCCGTGGAGGAGGTGCAGGAGTTCCTCGGCAAGACGCTGCGGCTGCCCTCGGACGCGAAGAACTCCGTGGAGTACCGGGGCGTGGAGAGCGACTCGATCACCGTGGTCCTCTTCCGCAGCGAGATGAGCCTCACCCAGGTGCCCGAGGCCCGCAAGGTGCTGCGCCAGTGGGCCCGCGCGAAGGACAACGAGCAGGCCCAGGACGTACTGCGGTGGCGGCAGCGGCTCGGCTACCGGGACAGCTGGATGGTCAGCAGCGAGGAGGACCGGCGCGTCATCCTGCACCGCCTGCTGTGCTGCATGTGGAACGGCCAGGTCGACGTGGTGGACGGCGACCCGGCGTCGCCGGACCGGGTCCGGCTGCGGCTCTCCCCCGACAAGGGCACGGACATCCCCGGCGTACGGCTGCGGCTGGGGGACTACCCCGGGGGCGTGTCGAGCTGGGCCGAGCTGCTGCGCTCGTACGAACGCTGGACGGTCCTCGACGACGAGCGGATCGTCGAGGACTACTGCCGCGAGCTGATGCGGGCTCAGCCGCTGGGCCTGGCCCGGACCGGCAGCGAACCGCATCCGCTCTTCGTCGACCTGATCGAGAGGGTCGCCCCGCGCCAGCTGGAGCTGCTGACGGAGCGCCGGGAGCGGGGCGGCGAGCGGGTCGAGGGCTGGGTACGCCCGCTCTGGGAGTTCTGGGCGGAGACCCTCCCCGCAGCCCTGGACACCCAGTTCGGCGACCAGCGCGCCGTCCAGCCGACCCTGCGCGACCTGCTGAAACACATCCGCGGCGGCACCCCGACCCGCACCCGCGAGGACCTGGGCGAACCCCGGCGCCCCGTCGCGGACGACGACGACTGGGGAACGGCACCGGTCACCCCGCGCGGCAGGGACCGCTACGACGACTACGACAAGCCGTACGGCAGCGAACGCGGCGAAGAGGACCGGGGAGGCCGGGAGGGCCGCGACGGCCGCGACACCCGCCGGGACGGCGAATCCGGCACCCGCACCGACGGCCGCCACGACGAGTACGACGCCTACGACACCTACGGCAGGCCCGACCCCGACAGTGACCGCCGCCGCGGCGGCTACGACACGTTCGACGGGGACAACGGTAGGGACGAAGACAGCCGTAGGGACGCGGACGGCCGCAGGGACGCGGAAGGCCGCGACAGCCGGGTCGACCGGGGATGGGAGTCCGGCCGGGACGGCGGCGACCCGCCGCGGCCGTCGTGGGACGTCGACGAGCCCGGCGACACCGGTCGCCGCGCCCCCTGGGACGGTGACGCGCAGTGAGCCGGTCCCAGGACTTCAGTACGGTCATCCATCTGGACCTGCGCGCCGGGGCGGCGGCGCTGAACAGTCCGTCGGCCCTGCGCGCCAGGGTCGCCCAGGAGTTGGGCCGGGCCGGGCTGCCCGAGCCGGACGAACCCCTGTTCCTGGTCGTCGACACCCCGGCCGGGCTCACCGACCACCAGCTGCAGTACGAGCTGCTCACCGGCTACCGGGCGGTGGGCGAGGTCAGGCTGCTGGTGCTGCTGGTCGGCAGCGCGCCGGGCGCGTTCGCCGGTGCGGAGGGCGGCTTCCAGCCCGACCGCCGGCTGCTGCGGCCCTCGGTGCTGCGGTCCTCGGGCACCGCACTGCTGTGGGCCGGCGATCTGCGCGCCGCCCGCACCGCGCTGGAGCAGCCCGAGCCCGACGACCCGGACGCGCTGGCGGTCCTGGTGGACGTGCTGTCGGTCCCGGACGTCTACCTCGAGGTGCTGGAGCGCATCCAGTCGCTTCCCGAGGCCGTCGCCGCGCCCGGCGTACGGCTGCTGGAGCAGGACCTGCCGCCGGAGGTACGCGACCGGGCCTGGCGCGACGCGCTCACCCGGTTCGCCGGGGCGGACACCGACCTCGCCCCCGACGTGCTGCTGACCGCCTCGTCCGGAGCCGATCTGCCGGAACCGCTGCGCGGCCTGGTCGCGGGCCGGGCCGGCCGGGACCTCGGGCACCGGGAACCCGGCGGCGTGGCCGACGACGCCTACCGTGCCTGTGCGGACTCCCTCGACTACGCCGAGAACGCGCTGGCCGGGCTGCGGACCCTGCCCGGCCTGCTGCGCTCCTCCCGCCGGGAGGCGTTCGAGGCGGACGTCGACCAGGCGCGCCAAGCGCTCGACAACTACCGGGATCTCGTCGCCACGGCCCTGCGCAGCGGTGGCGGCGGCAGCGCACCGTCGGCCGCCGAGTCGGCGACCCGCCTTGCCGCGCTCGGGCTGCGGGTGCCGTCGGCCGAGGGCATGGGCGAGCGGATCGGCGAGGGCCTGCGGGAGTTCGCCCACAAACTGCTGGGCCAGCAGCTCGCGTTGCGGTCGGTGGCCCAGCGCTTCACCGGCCTCGCCGGGCGGGTGGAGCCGCTGCCCGGGTCAGCGCTGCTGCCGAAGCTCGCCCCCCACTCCGCCGAGGCCGTGGCCCGGCAGACCGGCGCGGCGGGCACGGCGGGCGCCGAGGTCCCCGGAGTCCCGGTGGCCGGCCCCCTGGCGGCGGCCGGGGCGGGACTGCTCGGTGCGCTGTGGTCGGGCCCGTTCCTCGCGCTGGCCGTCGTCGTACCGCTGCTGTTCGTCGCAATGGCGATGCTCGGATCGGTCCGGCTGAAGGGTGCGGGACGCCCGGGCCGCTGGGCCGTGGCCCCCAGGGTCGCGGCGGTCGGCGGCGCGGCGGTCGGGGCGGCGGTGGGGTACGCGACCGATTCGCCGGTCTGGGTGGGCACCATCGGGCTGCTGCTCGGACTCGGCGTCGCGGTGGAGACGGTACGCCGGCTCTGGCGCGCGGCGGCCGCCGCCTGGGCCCCGGGCCAGGCAACCGCCGTACTGCGCAAGGCACTTGACGGCCTGGACGCGCTGCTGGCCGAGGCGGTCCGGGAGCACTGGGCCGTCGAGGAGCGGCTGTACTGCGCCGACGCCGCCCGTTCCGTCGCCGGCATGCTGCGGGCGACGGCGGCCGCGGCGGAGGCGGAGGCGGTGCCCGAGCCGGAGGGGCCGGAGCGGCTCGTGGCCGCCGGGGCGTCCGCGGGCTTCGGTGCGTCCGGCGGCGGGGCGTCGGTCGAGGGCGGCTGGCTCTTCGACGACACGGACCTGGAGCCGGACGACGCCCTCGCCGACTCCGACGACGGCGACTGGGCGAGCGTGTACGCCTGGGAGGACGAGCCGGCGGCAGAGGAGAAGGGCAAGGAGCCGGGCCGGGAGAGCGGCGGCGCCCCGAGCGGGCGGCGCGGCAAGGGAGTTGTGCCGCGCTGGCTGGAGCGGGAGAGCGGTGAGGGCGGCCCCGAGCTGGTCGCCACCCTGTCCGCCGACCTGACGGATGCGGCCCTGGAGGCGATGAAGCAGTACTGGGGTGCCGTCGAACGGGGCCAGGCCGGCGCCCGTGCCGTTCTGCGCACCGAGGAGCGGGTCCGCGAGCTGCTGTCGACGGCCCGCCATCACCTCCAGCACAACGGAGTACTGGCCCCGCCCCCGTTCGCCGCCCCGCGCCGCGTCCGCGCCACCTCGGCCAACCTGCTCGGCACCGACCCGCAGGGACCGGCCGAACTGGTCGGCGCGGAGGCCGAGCGGCAGGCCGTGGTGCAGCTGTCCACCCCGGAGCAGGGCACGCTGCTCAGCCGCGACCCGGCGGCCGCGGTATGGCTGAGGTTCGCCCCGAGGGCCGTACGCGACGAGGTCGAGAAGGCCTGGCGGACAAGCGGTTCGGTCCCCCCGGAGGAGGTCCTGTGGACGTCGTCGGGCCGGTACGCCGGCCTGGTGCGCCTCACCCCGCTGCGCATGGGCGTGGTGAACACCGTCCGGCCCCGGCACGGCGCCGGTCCGGACGGGATGGACGCGGACGGGGACGTGGGCAGGGCCGACGGTATGGAGACGTACGGCACTACAGACGCGTACGAACGAACGGAGCCGTACGAGCGGACCGACCCGTACGAGCGGACCGAACCGTACGGCCGGGGTGAGCCGGCGAACCCCTACGAGGCGACGGCCTCCTACGAACCGCCGGCCGCGCACGAACCGTCGGCGTCGTACGACCGGACGGACTCCGACGACTGGCTGAGCTCGGGCGACTGGACGCAGGGCGACGACCGAGGGGACGGCGACCGCTGGTGACGAGCACCACGCATTCCCCCCTGTCGGGGCCGGGCGGACCGGCTCCGGACAAGCTCGCGTTCACCGTGCCGTCGGGGCGGCGGCGCGTCACCCCGGTCCGCGTGGGCCGCGAGTTCCGCCGCGACAAGCTGCTGCCCCAGCTGATCCGCAAGACCGTGCTCGACGACGAGGGACAGCAGTGCGTGCAGGTACGCCTGAGCGCCAAGGACGCGGCGAACCCGGCGGCGCGCGCCCTGCTGGACACCGAGGCGGGCACCGCGCTGCGGCTCAACCAGGTGCTGGGCGACACGGAGTACGCGACGCTCTTCCCGAGGATCGTCGGCTACGAGCTGGACACGGCCGAGCCGTTCCTGCTGTACGACCCGCCGCGCGGTACGGCCGTAGCGCGGATCCATGTGATGTCCGCGACCGACCAGGAGGTCTTCACCCGGGACCTGATGCTGGCCCTGCGCCTGCTGGAGGGCCAGGGTCTGGTGCCGCGCGGTGTCTCGCCCGCCACCGTGTTCTGGGACGGCGCCAGGGTCCAGCTCTGGGGGCTGGAGTCGGTGACCCGGACCGGCCGTCCGCGGCGCCCGTGGGGCCGTTCGCCGTTCTGCTCGCCCGAACAGCGTCGGGGCGAGGCCCTCGCCGACTCGCGGGACGCGGTGTGGAGCGCGGCCCAGGTCCTCTACCAGCTGGTGACCGGACGGACCGGCCCCGCCGACCGGCCGCCCGCCGACCTCGGCGACCACCGCAAGCTCGACCAGACGTTGCGGGACGCCTTCGCCCCGAGGGCGGCCGAGCGGCCGACGCCGGCCCAGGTGCTCGACCTGGTGGCGCCGGGTGCCGCGCGCCGCGTCCGGCTCGCCGTGCCCCCCGACGAGACGCGCCCGCACCACGAGGCCTTCGAGGAGGCGCTGCGGCTCAAGCGGCAGGCCCCCGCAGCCCGGCCCCAAAACGGCTCGGGGTCGGGGTCGACCGACGGTGAGGTGCTCTGCCCGTACTGCCTGGAGACCATCCGGCTCGACCTCACGAAGCTCTTCGTCACCGACAGCCGGATGCAGTACAAGCCGCTGAACGTGAACGGCATCAACAACCCCGTGCGGCGCACGGACGTCATGCGCGGTGCCGTCCAGAAGTGCACGGCGGACCCGGAGTTCCCGGTCCACTACATCCCGGTGCCCTATCTGACGTACGGCCGCCCGCTGACCGTCGCGATGGTCGGCCAGTCCTCCACCGGCAAGAGTCATCTGCTGGCCCAGATGATCGCGGCGATCACCGACGGCGGTCTGGAGCCGTTCGGCCTGAAGTGGCAGTCCGTCAATCCGGAACAGCACGCACGGTACGTACGGGACCGGGTGCAGCCGTTGCGGGGCGGCAAGGTCCTGGACCACACGGCGGCGCTGGGCATGGACGACTTCGCCCGCTTCGTGGAGTCCCTGCTGATCACCGACGCCCGGGGGCAGGTGCGTCCGGTCGCCTTCTTCGACCTGGGCGGCGAGGACCTGGTACGCACCGACGCGGCGCTCAGGTTCCTGCTCGGGGTCGACGCCCTGATCTTCGTCGTCGACCCGGCGCTGGCCCTGCCGCTGCCGCAGCTGGACCACGCCCGGGAACGCTGGGGTGTGGAGGTGAACCGGGACGGCGACCTCGCCTTCGGCACGGTCCTGGACCGGCTGCCGAAGAACGGCGGTTATCTGGACGTGCCGGCCGCGATGGTGCTCGGCAAGGCCGACCTGCTCAGGTTCCAGCCGCCCGTGGACCGCTGGCTGAGCCGGCCGCCGGCCACCTCGCTGGACCCCGCGCTGATCCGCGAGGAGAGCCGGGACGTTTACGGGCTGCTGCGCCGGCACGCGGGCCAGGCGTGGCTGCGCCCCTTCGACGCGATCCGCCGGTGCACCCTGCACATCGCGTCCGCCACCGGCGCCCAGGAGGACCACGGCCGCTATCCGGCAGGCGCGGGGCCCCGACGGGTGCTGGAGCCGCTGGTGGCGCTGCTGGCCATGCACGGGCTGGTGCAAGTGCCGGGCGGCGCGGAGGCGTTGGCGGTGGGAGAGGCACCGGCGTTCGAAGCGGTGCCGTGGGAGGAAGCCGCGGACGCCGTGGGAGCCGAGGAACCCGAGCGGTTCGAGAGGTCTTTCGAGAGGTCTGACGGGCCGGAGGAGCCCGATGGATCCGAGGGAAGGGAACTGCAGTGAACGACTTCCAGGACCGGGGCTCGGTGCACCAGGTCGTCTTCCGGTGGGACGGCAACCACGGCCGCCAGGGCACCGGCATGAACGCCGTCGCCCACTCCTGCGAGGCCGACCGCGCCGAGGAACTGGGCCGGGAACTGGGCCCGTTGCTGTGGGTCTCCGGCGCGGCAGCCGCCCGCCCGAGCGTCGTACGCACACTGTCCCGGGACGGCGAGGTGCTGCTCGTGAGGCGCTGGCCCACCACCGACCCGGGCGGCCGGCCCAGCACGGTCAGCCATGTCCTGATCGGCGCCCCCGGCACCCTGAAGGTCCGTCAGTGCCTCGGGCTCGCGTACCGCGGCTGGGGAAGCCGGGAGAAGGCCGAGACGGTCACCGGGAAACAGGACATGATCGAGTGCGCGCAACTCGACGCGGTGGCGCTGCGCCGGCTGCCGACCATGGTGGAGCAACTCCCTACGGTCAAGCATGCGCTGACCCATATGGCGGCGGAGTGGCTCCGCGATCCCGCGCAGCGGATGTCGCTGCTCGTGGAGGACAAGCAGCGCCCCGGCTGGCCGGACCAGGACGCGGTTCCGCTGGTCTACCTCGGGCTGTTCCTGCTCTTCGGAGCCTGGCCGGGCCACGAGTGGACGTTCGCCACGTACGACACGGCGGACACCCATCCGCTGCGGCTGATGTCCGTCCCGCGCTGGGAGGCGGACGCCGGCGGGCCCGGCCCGCTGGCCCGGGTCATGGCGGGCAAGCCGTCGGGCCGCAGGTTCGAGCTCTGGGCGGCGGCCGAACTGGTGAAGCACCTCCTCGCCCACCCCGAGCAAGGCGCCGGTGTACCGCAGCTGGTCGAGGAACTCCCCGATGGCGCGTCCCTGAACTGGGAACGCCGCCGCGCCCACCTCAAGGACATCCTCGGCGCGGACCGCACCTCCGGCACGATGCCGACCACCAGGGACCGGGAGCCGGACCGGGCCGGGGAACCGTCCCAAACCGCCATGACCGCCCCGCAGGCGTACCAGGCGACTACGTACGAGGCCCCCTACGGGACGCCGTACACGAACCCGGACCAGCACCAGCACCAGCACCAGCACCGGTACCCGCACCCGAGCCACACCCCAACGTCCCCGCCGCCCCCGCACACGCCTCCACAGCCCCTCCAGCAGCCGTCCCCTCAGCCCTACCAGCAGCCCCTCCAGTCGCCCGCCTCCCCGAACGGCCACGACGTCTACGCCCTCCACCGGGACCTGCTCGACACCCGGCACCACGGGGACGGCATGCGGCGCAGCCTCCTGATGGCCCGGCTGGGCGAGCAGCCCGACGACGTGCTCCTGGACGAACTGCGCTCCGGCGAACTGCCGCCGGAGTCCCTTCAATTGGTGTTGAAGGAACTGGGACAGCCCGACCGCATCGACGGACGCCACCCGGAGATGCAGCACGCACTGTGCGCGGAGGTGCTCCAGCGGGGTCTGTACTTCGCCCCGCAGGGACCCGCCGCGGAACACACCTCGAAGATGGCCGAGGCCGAGAACGCAGCCCACCTCTTCACCTGGGCCGTAGCTCCCCTGGCCCAGGACCGGCGCCATCTGCCCGCACTCGGGGAGGTGCTGCACCTCATCAGCCTGAGCACCCACCCCACGGCGTTCAACTGGCTCCAGAAGAGCATCATCGAACCGGCGAACGGCCAGGTCCCCAACCTGCCGCCGGAACTGTGGAGCCAGCTGCTGCGGGACGCACTCAGCCGCCCCGACAGACAATCCACCGCGCCCCCGTCGCCCCCGCTTCCCTCATCGCCGCCACAGCTGTCGCCCCTCGCCCCTGAATCACGCACCTGGACGGGCCGCTTCTCCGACCTGGCGAACGAGCACCCGGGCCGGGTGATCGGATCCGCCCTCTGCTTCTGCCTCATCGGCGCGCTCGTGACGATCGCGTGGTTCTTCAGCTGACCCGGCGTACCCGGCGGCAGTACGGCGCTATACACAAGTGCCCCGATGCGTTGAACGAGGTTTGCTCAGGGAGCCAGGGATGCCCGGCAAGGCGAGTCGGCTCGTCCGTGGAGTCGTGGAACCCAGTGGCCGGTCTGGCATCGGGCGGGTGGTTCTGTGGGACGGGCGATGTGAACGACTTCGTTGAGCATCTCGCCTGTACCTGGACACTCCCGATTCGGAGGATCTTCCTCCCATCGGAATCGACCTCCCGCTGCGCGACGAACAGGGCGCTGTGATGGTCGGCGTCACCGGTGCCTCTGCCGCGTTGCCGACGCTGTTGGAGACGGGCGAGCTGGAGCCCATGCGCAACGACGACGCCCCGGATCCGTACTGTTCGGCCGTCTACGATCTGGTCGGATGGCTCACGGGCGGCTGAGGCCCGGGGAGAAATGACGGCAACGTTGACGGCAACGACTGCCTATCCGGCCGGCCCCCGCCGCTTCCCTCGGCGGATGGGTGAGACCGCGCCGAGTTCGCCCCGGCGCGGCGCTGCCAGGGGTGCTCAGTCCCCGCGCGGCTCCCGTACCACCGCGATCTCCCCCGCCGGGACGATGACCGAGCCCAACACCTGCTTACCGGTGAGCAGTTCGGTGCCTTCGGCCGGGACCTCGGCCGGGCGGTCCGTGTGGTTGATCAGGAAGAGGTAGTCGGCGTCGGTGCCCCGGCGCAGGGCCGCCTCGACGCCCTGCGGGGTCGTACGGACCGGCTCCACGCCCGCCTCCGCACGGATGCGGTCAAGCAGCCCTGCCAGGGTCGCCGGGTCCGGCTGCGTCGCCAGGTACCACGTCACTCCCGCGCCATACGAGTTGCGCGTCACCGCCGGTACGCCCGCCAGCGGGCCGCTCGTGTACGACTCGACCGCCTCGGCACCGGCCAGCCGCACCCGCTCCGACCACAGCGCCCCCGTACCGCCACCACTGAGCCCCACGGACTCGCCGGGCAGCAGCGGGAACAGCTCGTCCGACCTGACCCCCAACGTCTCCCGGAACGCGCCCGGGTAACCGCCCAGCCGGACGTGACAGTTCTCGTCGACCGCCCCGCTGTGGAAGCCCACCGCAAGCGTGCCGCCGCCCGACGCGAAGGACGCCAGGTTCGCCGCGCCCTCGTCGTCCACCAGGTACAGGCTGGGGGCCAACACCACCCGGTACCCCGACAGATCCGCGTCCGGGCGTACGAAGTCCACCGCCACGCCCGAGCGCCACAGCGGCTCGTACCAGGCGCGGACGAGGTCCTGGAAGCGCAGTTCGCCGCTCGGCTGGGAGGGGAGTTCCATGGCCCAGCGGGCGTTCCAGTCCCAGACGACGGCCACTTCGGCCGTGCCGACGCTGCCGCGTACCTCGGCGAGCGCTCCCAGGTCCGCGCCCAGTCGGACGACGTCACGCCAGATCTGGCTGTCCGTGCCAGCGTGCGGGAGCATCGCCGAGTGCCACTGTTCGGCGCCGGCCTTGGCGGCCCGCCACTGGAAGTAGGCGATGCCGTCCGCGCCGCGGGCCACATGGGCGAGCGCGTTGCGGCGCAGCTCGCCAGGGCTCTTCGCCCGGTTCACCGGCTGCCAGTTCACCGCACCCGTCGAGTGCTCCATCAGCAGCCACGGCCCACCCGCGAGGGAGCGGACCAGATCGCCGCTGAGGGCGATGTCGATCTGCGACTCGGGGTCGGCGGACTGGAGGTAGTGGTCGTTGGAGACGATGTCCAGCTTCGGGGCCCAGCGCCAGTAGTCGAGGGCGTCGAAGTTGTACATCACCATGAAGTTGGTGGTGGCGGGGATATCAGGGGCCGCCTGCGCCAGCACGTCCCGTTCCGCCACGTACAGCGACAGCAGTTCGTCGCTGCAGAAGCGGTGCCAGTCCAGCTGGTGCGTCGGGTTGGGTACGGCGCCCGTCGCGCGCGGCGGCAGGATCTCGTCCCAGTCGTAGTACCACTGGCTCCAGAAGGTGGTGCCCCAGGCGTCGTTCAGTGCCGACAGGTCCCCGTACCTGGCCCGCAGCCAGCCGCGGAACGCCTCCGCGCTGGTGTCGCAGTAGCAGGCAGCGTTGTGGCAGCCGTACTCGTTGTGGACGTGCCACATCGAGACCGCCGGGTGGCCGGCGTAACGCCGCGCCAGTTCGGCCGTGATCCGCAGGGCCGCCCTACGGTAGGCGGGGCTCGACGGGCAGAACGTCTGGCGGCTGCCGTACGACAGTCCGCGGCCGTCCTTGTCGACCGGCAGCGCCTCCGGGTGGGCCTTGAAGAACCATGCCGGAGGCGCCGCCGTCGGGGTCGCCAGGTCGGCCGCGATGCCGTTCTCGTGCAGCAAGTCGAGGACGCGGTCCAGGAGGGTGAAGTCGTACTCACCCTCGGCCGGCTCCAGCAGGGCCCAGGAGAAGATGCCGACGCTGACCATGGTGACCCCGGCCTCGCGCATCAGGCGCATGTCCTCGGCCCAGACCTCCTCGGGCCACTGCTCGGGGTTGTAGTCGCCGCCGTAGGCGATGCCGGGGACGGACAGTTCGCGCTTCATCGGTCAGCTCCCCCGAGGAGACGGCGCGTCGTGGCCACGCCCCACTCGTCCAGCGACAGCAGGCGGTCGCTGGAGGCCATGAGGCCACCGGTCGCCTCGACGTGCGCGGCCCACCGCTCCCGTGTCTCGACGGCCGGGCGGGCCATGAGGCAGTCGGGGTCGTTGATCCAGAACCGGCCGTGCTGCCACTGGCGGCCGACGCCGGTGAACTCGGCCGGGTCCTGGCCGGGTTGGCTGTAGTCGTCGGCCTCGGGGCGGCGGTGCGGGGCCGTGTCGGGGCTGACCCGCATCGCGTCGAACAGGCCGATGGAGGCAAGGATCGGGGCGCCGCAGCCCAGCAGGTAGGCGTCCTCGCCGATCGCCTCGCGGATGAGCCGGATGCCCTCGCGGTACGCCGTCAGCGGGTCGACGGTGGAGTGCCTTACGCCGTCCAGGGCGCCCGCGTAGAGGAAGTCGACCTTGAAGTAGTCGTAGCCCTCGGCGCGCAGCGTGCGGAACACGTCCGTCAGATACGCCGCCGCCTCGGGGTGCGTGGTGTCCAGAACGCGCAGGTCGTGGCCCCAGTTGCGGCCGGCGTGCGTGAAGCCGCCGTCCGCGTCGCGGACCAGCCACTCGGGGTGCTCGGCGGCCAGGTCGCTCGCCGGGTCGACCAGGAAGGGGGCCGTCCAGATGCCGGCCCGGCGGCCCCGCGCCCTGATCGCGTCCGCGATGCCCGCGCGGGAGCGGAAGCGGCCGGAGAGGGTGAGCCAGTCGCCGAGGGCCTTCTGGTAGCCGTCGTCGATCTGGACGACGTCGATGGGCAGGTCGAGGGTCTCCATCGCACGGAGGTTCTCGTGGATGTCGTCCTCGGTGACCTGCGTGAAGTACTCGTACCAGGAGCACCAGACCGTCGGGGCCGGGCGCGGGGCCGGCAGCTGGAGGCTGTCGGCCCAGTCGGCCAGCACCGACTGGACGGTGGCGCCCGTCCACTCCTTCACCGGGCCGTCGGCGCCGACCTCCGCCCGGCCGTCCGTCACGACCAGCCGGATCGACGGGACCTCACGCGTCGGGTCCACGGCCGCCCACAGACGGACCGGTGAGCCGTCGCCCGGGTCGAGCGCCAGCAGGCCCTCGCCCTGGAACGTGCCCTCGGGGACGGTGACGCCGGGGCGGTAACAGACC
This sequence comes from Streptomyces cyaneus, assembly GCF_004028635.1. Classification (GTDB taxonomy): domain Bacteria; phylum Actinomycetota; class Actinomycetes; order Streptomycetales; family Streptomycetaceae; genus Streptomyces; species Streptomyces cyaneus. The sequence goes on from NZ_RQJW01000012.1 coordinate 127,329, forward strand.
GTCGCCCAGTTGTCGTTGGTCGGGCGGTACGGCTTGTCACCGAGGGCGTAGGCGCCGCTGGGGCTCCAGGACTGCCAGCCCTCCTCGTGGACGCGGGCACGGGCCTCGTCCACGGGCACGGAGGCGACGGGGGTGAAGGGGTGGTGCACGGGTGTCTCTTTCGAAAAAGGGGCCGTCAGCCCTTGTTGGCGCCCAGCGTCAGACCGCTGACGAACTGCCGCTGGAGCACGAAGTACACGATCAGGGTGGGGATCGCGGTGAGCAGGGCGCCCGCGGCGACCAGGTTGGGGTCCGTGAAGTACGCCCCGGAGAGGTTGTTCAGCGCCGACGTGATCGGCATGTTCTCGCCGGTGGAGATCAGCACGAGGGCCCAGAAGAAGTCGTTGTAGATCCAGATGGACAACAACGTCGCCAGCGCCGCCATCGCCGGGCGGCACAGCGGCAGCACGATCTGCCAGTACTGCCGCCACACCGAGGCACCGTCCACCAGCGCGGCCTCGGTCAGCTCGTGCGGCAGCGTGCGCATGTAGTTGCTGAGCACGAAGGCGCAGAAGCCCGACTGGAACGCGACGTGGATCAGGACCAGGCCGAGGGCGGAGTCGTAGAGCTTGCCGCTCATCGTGATGCCGGGCAGATCGATCAGCAGGAACATCCGGTACAGCGGGGTGATGATCACCTGCTGCGGAAGCAGGTTGCCCGCCGTGAAGACCAGCAGCAGCGCGAGGTTGAGGCGGAAGTCGAAGCGGCTGACGTAGAAGGCGACCATCGACGACAGGAACAGCGTCAACAGCACCGCCGGGACGGCGATGATCATCGTGTTGACGAAGTAGTGGCTCATGTCCGACTGCTGATACGCGTTCGTGAAGTTGTCGAAGTTCAGCGTGTCCGGCCAGGACACGTATCCCTTCTCACTCGTCTCCGCGTACGGCCGCATGGCCGAGTACAGCGCCCACAGCAGCGGCGCGAGCCAGGACAGTGCGGCGCCCGCGAGGAAGAGGTGCAGCAGGATCCGGGCCGGGCGGATGGGCGCGCGGACCTTGGTCACGACGGTGGTGCTCATGCGCGCCGCTCCTTCCGGAAGGTGGCCACCAGGTAGGGAATGATCACGACGAGGGAGATCAGCAGCAGGACGACCGCGATGGCGGAGCCGTATCCGATGCGGCTGGACTCACCGATGATGTTGTTGGTGACCAGGATCGAGAGCAGCTCGGTGCCCTCGGCGCCCTTGTTGAAGACGAAGACCAGGTCGAAGGCGCGCAGGGCCTCGATGATGGTGACGACCAGGACGACGGTGTTGGTGGGGCGCAGCGTCGGGAAGATGACGTTCTTGAACGTCTGCCACTCGCTCGCCCCGTCGAGCGCGGACGCCTCCCGCAGCGAGGGGTCGACGCCCTTCAGGCCGGCCAGGTAGAGGATCATCATGTAGCCGGCGTGGCGCCAGGACGCGGCGACGAGGATGGCCCAGAGGTTGAGGTCCGGGTCGCCGATCCAGTCGATGTACTTGCCCGGCTCGTTGGCCCCGATGATGCTGTTGATCAGGCCGGTGTCGGGGTTGTAGATCAGCTGCCAGACGAAGCCGATGACGGCCATCGACATCACGACGGGCAGGAAGAACGCCGTCTGGTAGACGCGGCTGAACCGGATCTTCTTGTCCAACTGCACGGCCAGGAAGAGGCCGAGCGGGGTCGGGATCAGGATCAGGACGACGAACCAGATGACGTTGTGCTGGACGGCGGGCCAGAACTGCGGGTTCTGCTCGAAGAGTTCCTTGAAGTTCTGCAGCCCGACCCATTTGATCGAGTCGAAGCCGATGCCGTCCCAGGTGGTGAAGGCCAGCGCGATCGAGGCGAGGGCCGTCACCCACACGAGGGCGACGTGCAGGATCGTGGGCAGGCCCGCCATCAGACCGAGGGTGAGCCGGTCGCGGCGGGTCAGCAGACGGCGGTGCCCCTGGGGCACCTTCTTGGCGGGGGCAGCGCCCGAAGGCGGCACGGCGGCCGCCTCCGGGGTCTCCTTGGTGGTTTCCGTGGTCATATCGATCAGCCGGACGCGAAGATCGTCTTCTTCTGGCGCTCGATCGACGAGAGCAGGCTGTCGACGCCCTTGGGATCGCGGACGAACTTCTGCAGCGCGGGCTGCATCACCGTGGAGGTGAAGTCCGGCCGGCTGTCGCGGTCCATGAACTGGGTCAGGGACTTGGCGCCCGAGATCATGTCGTACGCCTTCTTCTGCAGCGGCGTGTACGACGACGTGTCGGCCTTGGTGGAGGCGTGGACCACGCTCGGGTCGGACTTGAGGTAGATGTCCTCGGCGTCCGGAGTGCCCAGGTACTGAAGCAGCTTGACCGCCTCGGCCTTGTTCTTCGGGCTCTTGCTCATCATGAAGCCGTCGGTCGGCGCCTCGACGGTGTCCTGACCGTACGCCGGGTCGATCTCCGGGAAGGCGAAGAAGTCCAGGTCGTCCAGGTCGGCCTTGTTGGTGAACTGCTGGGCCACGAAGGTGCCGAGCAGATACATGCCGGCCTTCTTGGAGGCCAGCGTCTGGGCCGCGTCCTGCCAGGTGCGGCCGACGGCGCCCTCCTGGTGGTAGGGGAGGATCTCCGCCCACAGGTCGAAGGCCTTGCGCACCTTGGCGTCGGTCCAGGCGGCCTTGCCCGCCATCAGGTCGACGTGGAAGTCGTAGCCGTTGGCGCGGAAGTTGATCTGGTCGAAGGTGCCGAGCGCGGGCCAGGCGTCCTTGTCGCCGAAGGCGATCGGGACGAGGCCGTCCTTCTTCATCTGCTTGCACAGGGCGACGAAGTCGTCCCACTTGGTGGGGACTTCGTAGCCCTTCTCCTTGAAGACGCTCTTGCGGTAGAAGATCGCCCACGGGTACGTGTACAGCGGCACGAAGTAGTACTTGCCGTCCTCGCCCTTGCTGAGCTTGTGCATCGCCTCGGGGAAGTTGCCCCCGATGGTCTTCCACACGTCGTCGATCGGGGTGGCCAGACCCTTGGCCGCGAAGAACTGCATCCGGTAGCCGGCGAACCAGGTGAAGACGTCGTCCGGCGTGCCCTGGAGGTAGGAGTTGATCTGCTCCTGGAAGGTGTTGGAGTCCTTGGTGTTCACGTCGACCGTGATGCCGGACTTCTTCTGGTAGGCCGCGTAGATGTCGGCGAACGCCTTCTTCGGCACCGGGTCGGACGCCTTGGAGCCGAGGGTGACGGTCTTCGGGTCACTCGCCGTACCGCTTCCGCCGCAGGCGCTGAGCAGCGGGATGCCGGCGCCGAGAACGGCTGCGCCGCCGACGCCGCGCAGCAGGGTGCGGCGACTCGGCGAGGGCAGTGAGAGACCGGAGGGGGAGAAGTGCTGCATCTACGGCTCCTGATGACAGGGTTCGATCACGAGGGTGGGCTAGGTGAAGTCCGTCGTAACCGATCAGAAATCAACTTGACCGAACACGTTGGCGCAATAACAGCCGTATGTCAGGTCATGCGTCAAGAGATGTCGATGGCCGTTTCGGAAACGTGACCGATATCTCGAACCGATCTTGATGCCCGGGATGATCGAAATTGTGGAGGTGCGCTGCTAGCGCACGACGACCGACCTGGTCACGCTCACCTGGTCGACCTCCGACGTCCGTACGGTGACCTTCATCTTCCACGTCCCGGCGATGGGCAGGTTGAGGAAGCTGTTGCCCCAGTAGCCGCCCTTGTCGGCGAGCTCGGCGTCGAGGGGGCCGATGTCCTTGGCCGGGTGGGTGAAGGAGATGCGCAGTTCAGGCACGATGGAGACGCCGCCGTCGGGGCCGTAGACGAGGGCCTCGATCGAGTTGTCGCCGACCCGGCCCGGGTCGAGGGTGATCTGCACCTTGCCACGGCCGCCGGGGGTGCCGACGTCGAAGGGGACGGTGGTGACGGAGGCACCGATGACGGCGGGCGCACCGGCCGCCGCCGCCTCGGCCTCCGCCCGGCCGGGCAGCGTGCTGGTGAGGATCGTGGTGACCGCGAGCACGGCGGCGCCGACGGCGACTTCGGCGAGGACGGAGCGGCGCAGGGCGCGGCGGTGCGGGCCGGTGGAAGGCGGAACGTCGGCCGGTGGCGCCTGCTCGGGCGACGCCGGACCACCGACCGTCTCCGGGACCCGTTCCCGTTCCCGCTCGCGTTCGCGTTCCTTTACGACCGCACCCGCGTCGACCGTCGCCAGCCGCGCCGTCCAGCGACGTGAGAGGGCCGCCGCCCCGAGGAGCAGGGCCACCGCGGCCAGCTTGAGGGTCAGGAGCCTGCCGTACGTCGTGCCGGTGAGCGCGTCCCAGGAGCCGAGGCCGCGCCAGGACTGGTAGACGCCGGTGACGACCAGAACGGTCACGGAGGCGAAGGCGAGGCGGGAGAAGCGGGTGACCGTGGCCGGGGTCAGGTGGTCTGCCCGGTACAGCGTCACGACCAGGGCCGTGAGGCCGCCCAGCCACACCGCCGTGGCGAGCAGGTGCAGCGCCGAGGACGTCATCGCCACCGGCACCTGGATGCCCGCGGAGGCGTGCTCGCCGGCCGCCCAGGTCATGGCGAGGCCGACGGCGAGGGCGGCGCCGGACCAGCCGTAGGGCTGACGGCGCCGGGACAGCCGTACGAGATGGAGGGCGACCACGACCAGGAGGCCCAGCCGGGCCAGCAGGACCGCGCCCGGGCGGCTGGTCAGGGTCCGGGTGAGGGAGTCGGCGCTCAGGGACCCCAGGGGGCCCTCTCCCGTCTCGTACGGGGCGCGCAGCACCAGCAGAGCGAGGGTGGCGGCGAGAAGGGTCCACCAGCTCGCCTTGAGCAGCCTGTGGAGCACAGGGGCGTCCAGCGGACGGCAGAGCGCCATGAAGGTGGCTGTGCCGATGAGCAGGGCGGCGGCGAGGTAGGCCAGGTAGCGGGCGATGTTGTAGAGGCTCTTGGTCGCCGGGTCCTCGGTGGGGCCGGTGTCCACGGTGGCCGTGGTGAGGGAGGCCTTGCCGACGGAGAAGGTGAACGCGCCGGAGACGGGGTGGCTGTCGGCCGACACCACCCGCCAGGCCACGGTGTAGGTGCCCTGCGCCAGCTTCGCGGGCAGGGTCACGCGGGCCGTGTCGCCGCCGCCGTCCTGCGCGTGCGTCGGCTCGCCCGTGCGCAAGCGGCGGCCGTCGGGGTCCAGGACGCGGAAGGAGTCGTCGAGCAGGCCGACGGACTCCGTGAAGGTCAGGGTGAGGTGGCGGGGGGCCGACTTGAGGAGGGTTCCGTCCTCGGGGTCGGTGGCGCGGAGGGCCGCGTGGGCCGACGCGGGTGCTGTGCCGCCGAGGAGGAGCAGGACCAGCAGGGGGCCCAGCAGCACCAGCCGTTGAACTCCTCGCCGCGAGCCGGTTCGGCCCCGCGGTCGTCGTCCGTCATCGCACCCCACGTCAGTCACACATCTCCGTCGTCGGACTTGCCGCCTCGGGGATACGTACGGACGCGGGGCGCTCTACGCTCACCGGGCGCACCGGCATGGTTCTCGCCCCCGCCGCCCCTACCCTTCCCGTCCTCCAGGGGCTCCGCCCCTTCAACCCCGCCAGGGGGCTCCGCCCCCTGGACCCCCGCTCCTCAAACGCCGGAGGGGCTGATTTCACCAGGGCGCTTCATCTCTCGACGCCGGTCCAGGTATTTCAGCCCGTCCGGCGTTTGAGGACGAGGCCCCTTCAGGGCCGAAGCGGGGGGTCTGGGGGCGGCAGCCCCCAGGGACGGGACGGGTAGGGGCGGCGGGGGCGAGAAAGCCTCACCACGTCGGCCGAGCCGACACCCCGCCATCCACCACCAGGTCGTGCCCCGTGACCCAGGACGCCAGCCCCGACGCCAGGAACACGCACGCGTCCCCCACGTCCTCCGGCCGCCCCAGCCTCCCCACGGGCGCCGCCTCCCGCCACCTCCGCACCCCGTCCGGCCACGCCCCCTCCAGCCCTTCCCGGTCGATCAGCCCGGGCGAGACCGTGTTGACGCGGATGCCGAAGCGGCCGTACTCCAGGGCGGCCGAGCGGGCGTGCATCACCACCGCCGCCTTGGAGGCGGAGTAGTGGGCGTGCAGGGGAGCCGGCCGGCTCGCCTCGATGGAGGCGATGTGGGTCACCGAACCGCCCCCGCCCTGCCCCCGCATGATCTCGGCCGCAGCCTGCGTGCACGCGAAGACACTCGACAGGTTGGTGTCCACGACAGCCCGCCACTGCGCCACCGTCATCCCGGGCAGCTCCCGCGTCGGCTGTACGCCCGCGTTGTTGACCAGCGCGGTCAGCCGCCCGTCCCCCCACTCGGCGGCCTCGGCGACCAGCCGCCGACACGCGTCCTCGTCGGTCAGGTCGGCCTGCAGCACGACGGCCCGCCCGCCCGACGCCCGGACACCCCGCGCCACTTCACCCGCCGCCTCCACCGCCGTACGGCAGTGGAGCACGACCGCCGCCCCCTCCTGGGCGAACCGCACCGCGATCCCGCGCCCGATGCCGCCGCCCGCGCCCGTGACCAGGGCGACCTGTCCTTCGAGGAGTCCGCTCATGGGCGGCACAGTCCCGCGATCCGGGCGGCTTCGGCGGGATAGCGCGCCGTCAGCTCCGCCAAGTCGCCGTGCTCGTAGCCCTCGTAGGTGAAGCCGGGTGCCATCGTGCAGCCGAAGAAGGTCCAGGACCCGCCCGTCACCACCCGGGCGCCCATCCAGGTGCCGGCGGGGACGGTGAGCTGGATGTGCTGGCCGCGCAGTATGTCGGGGCCGAGTACGGCGGTGCGTGACGTGCCGTCGGGGGCGAGGAGCAGCATTTCCAGGGGGTCGCCCAGATAGAAGTGCCACACCTCGTCGGACGGCAGACGGTGCAGGGCCGAGAAGTCGTCCGCGGTGAGCAGGACGACGATCGCGGATCCCTGCGGCCGCCCGTCGGCCAGCTCCGGCCCCGCCCACATGCGACGGAACAGCCCGCCCTCGCGCGGGATCGGCTCCAGTGCATAGTGCGCGACGAGCTCTTCGGGGGTCACGCCGGGAAGGCTACCTCCCGGGCGAGGAAGGCGAGTTGGGCGTTCTTCCGCGGGATGTACACGTCCGGGAGATCGACCTCCGGCAGCACGACCGCCGGCCCCGCCGTGAAGCCCTGCCTGAGGAAACGGGCGATGGCCTTCTCATTGCGCACATCGGGGTCCACCACGACCCGCTGCCGGTCCAGGGTGCGGAAGACGTACGACGTGATGACGGTCAGAAGCGCCGAGGTCCAGCCCGGCCGTGCGCCCTGCGAGCCGGCGGGGGCCAGCAGCAGGTGGACGCCGATGTCGCCGGGGCGGACGTCGTAGCACTCGCTCACGCGGTCGGCCTCCGGCTCGTACGTCTGGAGCAGCGCGACCGGGTCGGCGTCCCGCACGACCAGGAAGGCGTGGTGGGTGTCGAGGGTGTCCATGTGGGCGTAGATCTCGGCCACCTGGTCCCTGGTCAGGCCGTTCATGCCCCAGAAGGCGGCCCGTTCCTCGCTGACCCAGCCGTGGATCACCTCGGCGTCGGCGGGCGGGTCGAGGGGCAGGACGCGGACGGTACCGAAGCCGTCGACCGCTTCCTCGTGGACCGGTTCGCGGACGGGTTCGCGGACGACCGCCGGCAGCTCAGACATCGGACTCCTTCTCGAGCTTGGTGAAATCGGTGACGACCGGGGCCAGATCTCCCTTGAGCCACAAGGGGAGTTGGTCGCGGTGGTGGAGTGAGCCGGGGATGCCGGACGCGCCCAGCGGGACCACCCAGCTGCTCGCCTCGCGGTCGGCCAGGTCCCAGACGTAGCGGGCGGCCGGGCCGCGTGCGCTCAGGTCGGTGAGGCCGGGTACGGCGGAGGTGCACAGCACGCAGTCGTGGTCGCCGGAGAGGCCGGGTTCGTCGTGAGCATCAGAGGGGAGCGCCCGCCAGGGGGCGAGGCGATGGGTGTCGCCCCAGGTTCCGGTGGGCTGCTGGGCGGCCACGTCCTCCACCGCCGCGCGGACCGTCTCGGCGCGGTCGATGCCGTACGACTCCTCCAACTCCTCGGCGCGCAGCAGGTGTTCGAGGGCGAATCCGACGCGCGGGAGCAGAGCCAGCCAGGGCAGGAGGACCTCCGGATAGGCGGGCGGAGCCGACAGCGCGGCAAAGGCCGGGTGAGCGGCGAGCCGGCGTACGACCTCCCCGCGCACCGCCGCGTACACGGCCGCGGCCTCGCTGCTCGCGTCCATGCGGCGGTCCCAGGCCAGGAGGGTCTGCCGGATGCGGGCGGCCTCGGGGGTGAGGGTGTCGAGGGAGCTCAGGATGTCCAACAGGGGTGCTGCGGAGGCCAGTTGGGTGTCCATGTGGATCGCCGGCATGTCGGCGGCCGACCAGCGCTCCTTCTCCCCCAGCAGCGCCGTGATGCGGTCGGCGCGATGGGGCGGGGCGAACTCGACGCCCAGGGGTGCGGCGAGACCGCGCTGGTTGGCCATGGCGGCGACGCCGTCGGTGAGCCCGCCGCGCGGCGTCTCGTGCCGGCCGTGCCAGTCGTGGCCGGGCTCCCAGGCGGGCACGAGCCGGGTGCGGTTGGCCTCGGAGCGCACCGGCACCTTCCCGGCGACGCGGTGCAGCAGGCCGCCCTCGGTGTCGGCGGCCTGCAAGACATTGACGGGCTCGGCCCACAGGTCGACGGCAGCGTCCACGTCGGCGACCCGGCGGGCGCGCAGAAGGGGGAGGAGGGCGCTGAAACCGAGGTCGGCGGTGACGCGGGGCGGGTAGCGGAGGGCGACGGCAAGAGGGTCACTGAAGAAACCTTCCTGCACCTCTTCGTCCAGCCCGCCGTCCAGCCCGTCGTTCAGCCCCTCAGGCACCCCCGCAGGCAGCCCCTCGGGCAACCCCTCGGGCAACCCCTCCGGCCCCCCGATGATCACCGGCCCCCGCTCCGTCTCGATCACCTCGACCTCGACCGACGCCTCCCCCGCGACCTCCACCACCTCGGTGTGCCGGGCGGCACGGCGCCAGACCCCGTCCGGGCCCAGGGCCTCCACCCCCGCCCCCGTACGCCGCAGCCGCTCCCGGTACAGGTCCTGGTAGTCGGCCATGGCGTTGGTGATGGCCCAGGCGACCGTGCCGGTGTGGCCGAAGTGGGCGATGCCGGGGATGCCCGGGACGGCGAGGCCGATGACGTCGAACTCGGGGCAGGAGAGGTGGATCTGCTGGTAGACGCCGGGCTCCTCGATGAAGCGGTGCGGGTCACCGGCGATGATCGCGTGTCCGGTGACGATCCGCTCCCCGCTCACCAGCCAGCCGTTGCTGCCGGAGGTGCCGGGGCCGTCGGCGGCGAACAACCCCACCGCGTCGGCGCCGAGATGCCGTACGACCTGCTCGCGCCAGAGCTTGGCCGGGAAGCCCGCGAAAAGGATGTGGATGCCGAGCCAGACACCGAGCGGGGTCCAGGGCTCCCAACGGCCGGGGGCGAGCCCGGTCCGCGCGAACTCCGGCGTACGGCGGGCGCCCTCGGCCAGCCCGTCGTTCACCCCGTCGACGTACGCCCGCACCCACCCCGCCGTCTCCGCGTCCCGTCTCTCCAACTCGGCGAAGCAGCGTCTCGCCGTGTCGTCGAGGCGGGCCCGTCTGACGAACCGGTCCCAGGGCAGGGCCTCGGCGCCGAGGAAGGACGCGGACGTGCCCTGGGAGCGGTGCCGTTCCACCTCCAGCTGCCAGGCCCGGTCGAGGGCGGTGACGCGGCCCTGCACCCGGGCGAGTGCCATCGCGTCGCCCGCGCGAAGATGCGGAATGCCCCAGGCATCACGGAAGATCTCGCCGGTCACCTGTGCCCCTCCTTTGCTTTAGGTTAGCCTTGCCTAAGTCATTGGTGCAGGAATGGTACGTGAAGGGTGAACAAGCCATGGGGCAGGGGCACGGCTGGGAGGGCGCGGTCCTGAAGCTGCTGCGCGCCAAGGACTTCGTGTTCACGGTGACGGGCGCCGAGGACGTCACCGAGCACTACCGCCGCGTCCACCTCACGGACGGCGGCATGCTGGCGGCGACGGGCGTGCACCCGACCATGTGGGTCCGGCTGTGGTTCGACAACGCGGGCAAGCCCCATCAGCGCGCCTACACCCTGGTCGACCCGGACCCGGAGGCCGGCACCTTCAGTCTGGAGTTCGCCTTGCACGAGGGCTGCGCCAGCGACTGGGCGCGGGCGGCAAAGCCGGGCGACACGATCGAGGCGACCATCCACGGCACGGGGTTCACCGACCCCGACCCCGCCCCTTCCCACGTCTTCGCCGTCGCCGACCCCGCCTCCCTCCCCGCCCTCAACTCCCTGCTCACCACCCTGGACTCGGCACCGGTGACGGTCTGGTTCGAGGGCGGCGAGCAGGACGACCTGCCCTTCCGCACCGAACCGTCCCGCCACGAAGTGCGCAAGGTCCCCCGCCGCGACTCCGGCGCCCACCTGGTCGCCCAGGTGAAGGACGCCCTGCCCGGCCTCCTCGACGGCACCCCGGACCCGTACGTCTGGATCGCCTGCGACACGGCGACGACCCGCGCCCTCACGTCGTACGTCCGCAAGGAGCTGGGCCTGCCGAAGCAGCGGGTGAACGCGCTGGGGTACTGGCGGCCCTGACCCCGCCGAGGAGTCCTCACGTGGAGAACTGAGGCGTGCAGGGGCATGATCGGGGCCATGGACGTCACCCTTCACCTCGCCCAGGACCCCGAGGCCGACGCGCTCCTCGGCCGCAGCCCGCTCGCCGCGCTGGTGGGCATGCTGCTGGACCAACAGGTCCCGATGGAGTGGGCGTTCAAGGGCCCCCGCACCATCGCGGACCGCCTCGGCGCGAACGACCTGGACGCGCACGACATCGCCGTCCAGGACCCGGAGACCTTCGCGTCCCTCCTCTCCGAGAAGCCGGCGGTGCACCGCTACCCGGGCTCGATGGCCAAGCGGATCCAGCAGCTGTGCCAGTACCTCGTCGAGCACTACGACGGTGACGCCGAGCTCGTCTGGAAGGGCGTCGAGGACGGCCGGGAACTGCTACGCCGCCTGGAGGCCCTACCCGGCTTCGGCAAGCAGAAGGCACAGATCTTCCTGGCACTCCTGGGCAAGCAACTGCAGGTGCGCCCCAAGGGCTGGCAGGAGGCCGCGGGCGCCTACGGCGAGCCCAAGTCCTTCCGCTCCGTCGCCGACATCACCGGCCCCGACTCCCTGGCCAAGGTACGAGCCCACAAACAGGAGATGAAGGCAGCGGCAAAGGCAGCGAAGGCAGCCGGCAAGTAACCCGCCGACAGCCATCCGACGGAGGGGCTCCAACCCAACGGCGCGGCGACAACCACCTGCCCGGGATGCGACAGCCCGCCGACCCGACGGCAACGCCCCATCCGGAAGCAGCCCGGCGACAGCCGTCCGGCGCGCAAGCGGCGCGGCACAGCCGTCCCGGCCGGGAGCCAGAACCCACCCACGAGCAGCCCAGGCCCGCCACCCGCCCCGGGGCCAGCCCGGCGGCAACCGTCCCGGCCGGGATCAACCCGGCGGACAACCCTCAGGCCCGAAAGCGGCCCGGCGACAGCCGTCCAGCCCGGGAGCGGCAGCCCCGCCCAGGAACAGCCGGCGGCAAGCACTCCACTCCGCAAACAGCCCGGCGGCAGCCATCCGCCCCGCCCGCAGCCCCTCCGGCAGCCGTCAGTCGACTGGCCCGCTCCAGATGGCGGGGTGGGCCGGGGCGTTCCCAGCATGGAGCATGAGTGAGGCACCGACCGGCTCTCCCTACGGCCGGGACTACGACGACCGCCGGGTGCACTCCGGTCACCCGCCCGGGCCGCCCGGGCCGGGGCCGTCCCATGAGCCCGAGCCGCCCTTCGAGGGACCGCTGCACGCCCTCTCCCGTGCCGCCTGGCAGATCGTCCTGCTCACCGGTGTCGCCTCGCTGGCCCTGGGCATCCTGGTCCTGGTCTGGCCGGGCGCCCCGCTCTTCGTCTCCGGTGTCCTGTTCGGCCTCTACCTCCTGATCAGCGGCGTGCTCCAACTGGTCTCCGCCTTCGGCACACACCGGACGACCTCGCTGCGGGTACTGGCCTTCATCAGCGGCTCCCTGTCCGTCGTCCTCGGCCTGTTCTGCTTCCGCCGCCCGATGCAGTCGATCCTGCTGCTCGCCCTGTGGATCGGCATCGGCTGGCTCATCCGCGGCATCACCCAGACCCTGGCCGCCGCCTCCGACAAGTCCATGCCGGCCCGCGGCTGGCACATCTTCCTCGGTGTCATCACCTTCGTCGGCGGCATCGTGCTGATCGACTCCCCGATCGAGTCGGTCACCGTGCTCATGCTGCTCGCCGGTTGGTGGCTCGTGGCGGTCGGCATCGTCGAGATCGTCACCGGCATCCGGATGCGGAAGCGGGCCCGCCAGGTCCCGCACGAGCTGTGATACGCGCCGCCGACCGATACGCCGTGCGGGCGGATCTCACCTCCGACGGGATGAACGCCGTACGGCCGCCGGGGAGATGACCTTCCGTGAGCACCGCTGCACGACGCCCCCTGCGCAGCCGCGCCTGGCTGCGGGCCCTCGTGCTGCTGCTCGTCCTGCTGGTGCCGGGCGCACACGCCCAGGCGCACGCCACGCACATGGCGTCCGGTGCCTCCGGTTCCTCCGGCGAGGTCGCCGAGCACGACGTCCTCGACACGGTCCTGCGGCCACCGGCCCGCCCCGACCGGCGCAACACCGTACGGCTGCGTCCCGCACCCCTGCCGAAGCCGGCGCCGCCCGGCGTCGGGGCATGCCCGCCCAGCCCCGCGCCGCCGCGGCCACCGCACGTTCCGCACATCCTGCGCACCGTGGTCCTGCGCTGCTGACAGACCTCCGCGTGACAGACCCCCGCGACGAGGTCAGCCAGTACGACACAAGGAGCACAGCCATGCCCATCGACCACTACGCGGTCCTGCGCGCCCTGCTGCGCGCGGAGGCTGCACGCAACACACCGAAACCGCAGGCGCAGGTGCACATGCAGGCGCAGAAGGAGAAGCCGCAGCGGCCCTCGAAGGAACGGGAGCGCGGCTGACGCCGGCGTGGGGGGGGGGGGGGGGGGGGGGCCCCCCCCCCCCCCCCCCCCCCCCCCCCCCCCCCCGCCGCCCTGTGTTCCCCGGCCCCTGTTCCCCTGCCCCGCAGGACGCCGGTAGCCTCTTGCGCGCCGACTCCCTGTCCACAGCCTGTGCATACCGCCCGTACAGCACCGTCACCGCGGCCTCGCCGGTACACCGCCCCCTTTCGGGCGAATCAGACGCACGGTCTGCGTGTTCAGCCGGTGCCACGGCCCCGGACCCGCCTTACTCAGGCCCCGGCTCCGCGCACGACCGACTCGCCCCCGCCGCAGGCCCGGATCCACGTCACGCGACGTCCATTCGGGTCCATTCCGGCTTCCGATCCGACCGCCGTTCCCGCACCCCTACCCGGTCTGTCCACTTTTGTCGCGTCTTTTCCAGCGCCGCACTCCGTCGCCATGGCTGCGCCCGGAAGGTCTTGACCGGTAGGCTTTCCGTGTGATCTTCAAGCGCATCGGAAACGGCCGGCCGTACCCCGACCACGGCCGGGAAAGCACCCGGCAGTGGGCGGACGTCGCGCCGCGCCCGGTCCGCCTCGATCAGCTCGTGACGACCAAGGGTCAGCTCGATCTGGAAACCCTGCTCGCCGAGGACTCGACGTTCTACGGCGACCTCTTCGCGCACGTCGTGAAGTGGCAGGGCGACCTGTATCTGGAGGACGGCCTCCACCGCGCGGTGCGCGCGGCGCTGCAGCAGCGCCAGGTGCTGCACGCGCGAGTCCTGGAACTGGACTGACCCCGGGCCGACACCCCCGCGCCGTCCCAGTTGCCCCTTTCGGGTTGGACTGAGCGGCGTCGAATGATCATCTAGTAGGCATTGCCGCCCGGGAGCACTACGCTGCGCTCATGAGCATGCTGACTCCCCAAGGCATGGGCGGCCAGTACCGCATCAAGGGGAACAAATACCCCCGGATGCGCCGTCGCCGACGGCGCGGCAGGCTCGTTGTCATCGCCGTCGCCTCCGTCGCCGTACTCGGCATGATCGGCTGGGGCACACTGCAGCTCATCGACCTGTTCACCGGGGGCGGCGGAAAGGCTTCGGCGGCCGGTACGAAGGCCGACTGCGGGGCCGGCGCGACCCCCTCGGCCACGCCCACGGCCAGGGCGGCACTGCCCAAGCCGGACAAGATCACCGTCAACGTCTTCAACGCCACGACCCGCAGCGGCCTCGCCAAGCAGACCGCGGACGAGTTGAAGAAGCGCGGCTTCAAGATCGGTGACGTGGGCAACGCGACGAAGCAGTTCGACAAGAAGGTCAAGGGCACCGGTCTACTGCTCGGCCCGGGCGCGGCCCTGGACACCTCGCTGCCCGTCCTCGCCACCCAGCTCAGCACCGCCGAACTCCGCACCGACGCCGCCCGCAAGGGCGCGGCCGTCGACCTGATCATCGGCGACAAGTTCAAAGAGCTGACGAAGAAGCCGGACGCCGACAAGGCGCTGACCGCACTGGCCAGCCCGGAGCCGACGTCCAGTTCTTCTCAGAATGGCTGCTGAGCAACGCCCTTAAGGGGCGCGGGGAACTGCGCGATCAGCCACAGCCGGCCCGCAGCCGCCAAACCACCGCACCCCCACGGACGAACAGGCGTTCGCCGTTCAGGCCCCTACTCAGCCGCGCCGTACAGGCGATCCCCCGCGTCCCCCAGCCCCGGCACGATGTACCCGTGCTCGTTGAGGTGATCATCCACCGCGGCCGTCACCACCGTCACCGGCGTCCCCGCCAGCTCCCGCTCCATGAGCTCAACGCCCTCGGGCGCGGCGAGCAACACGACCGCGGTCACGTCGTCGGCGCCGCGCTTGATCAGCTCCCGGATCGCCGCGACCAGCGTGCCACCCGTGGCCAGCATCGGGTCCAGCACGTACACCTGACGGCCGGAAAGGTCCTCCGGCATGCGCGAGGCGTATGTGGAGGCCTCGAGGGTCTCCTCGTTGCGGATCATGCCCAGGAAGCCCACCTCGGCGGTCGGCAGCAGCCGGACCATGCCGTCCAGCATGCCCAGGCCCGCCCGCAGGATCGGCACCACCAGGGGGCGCGGGTGGGAGAGCTTGACGCCGGTGGTTTCGGTGACCGGGGTCGTGATGTCGACCGCTTCGGTACGCACGTCCCGCGTGGCCTCGTAGGCGAGCAGGGTGACCAGCTCGTCGGCGAGCCGACGGAAGGTCGCGGAGTCGGTGCGCTGGTCGCGCAGCGTGGTGAGTTTGTGGGCGACCAGGGGGTGGTCGACGACGTGGAGACGCATGTCCACAACAGTAACGGTGCTCAGGTCCCCCTCGTGTTGGCGTCAAACCGCCCATCGGAGGGAAAGTGGGAGGGACGTACCGGGGGTGGTGAGCCTATGCCTGATCCTGAGTCGCCGGCGGATCCCACGCAGGACACACCGGAGGAGCCCGACGCCGCGCGCCGACGGCGCCGGGCCCAGTTCCTGCGGGACCTCGCCGAGGCCCGCGAACTGCGGGACCGCGTCCAGCCGCGCCGCGCCAAGGCGGCCCGCCTGCGCCACGCGATGCGTATGCGGACGTTCCGCTGGTAGAGGGAGGCGCCGGGGAAGATCCGCGGTCCTCGGGTGCGTTGCGGCGGTGGTCGTGCTTGGACACCTGGAAAAGCCGCGTACGATCCGCACGTGGCAGCAACGACTGTGCTGGTCGGTCCTTTACGGAGGTGCTCGCGCCTCTCTCGGGACAACGCGATCAAAACTGCCGGACACAGGGAGCCGAAGACGTCCCCTGAACGCCTTGTTTCTGCCACGATTCCGAGTGGGTGGGCTCGGAGCACAGCTCTCCCCACCCCCAACCTCCGCCGGGGGGACCCCCAACCGGCACGCCTATGACCAGTGGGAGAGTCACGGTGTACTTCGCCGCACTGCTCGCGCGCACCGAAGACGGGTGGGAAGCGAGCGACACAGAGCTCGACGATGTGGAAACCCTGTCGGACCTGGCCGAACTGGCCCGTGAAGCCTCCCCCGAGGACGACACGGTGCTGGTGCTCATCGAGCAGGAGGACGCCTGGTTCGGCGTCGTCCGGATCGACGGCGAGGACGACCCTCGGATCTACGTCTCGGACGCCGCCGCCGCAGCCCGCAGCAGTTACGGGGAGATCCTGCTCACCGACGAACTGCTCGGCAGGGAGCCCGGCGACGACAGCGCCGACCTGGACGCCCTGGACCTCGACGGCACCGAGGAGCCCGATGGCGACTCCGACGACGACGAGGACGGCGGCTCCGCGGAAGCCGTTCCGCACAGCCCCGTCGGCGATACCGAGATCCTCGACGACCTCGGCGTCAGCGAGAAGGAGCTGAAGGCCCTGGACGCCGAGGACGCGCTGGGCACGATCGCCGAGGCGCTGGGCGCCTCGGAGGTGCTGGAGACCGTCCGCTGACCTCGTTCGACCGGAGGTCGGCACCCGAGGTGCCCGACCCCGTACGCGACCGCTGGCGGGCCGCGATGCGGCTCGCCCTGGACGAGGCCGAACTGGCCGTCCGGGGCGGGGACGTCCCCGTCGGCGCCGTCGTGCTGGCCGCCGACGGTACGACCGTGCTCGGCGTCGGTCACAACGAGCGTGAGGCGACCGGCGATCCGACCGCCCACGCCGAGGTGCTGGCGATCCGGCGGGCCGCGGCGAAGGTCGGGGAGTGGCGGCTGTCCGGCTGCACGCTCGTCGTCACGCTGGAGCCCTGCACGATGTGCGCGGGCGCGATCGTGCAGTCCCGGGTGGACCGGGTCGTCTACGGCGCCCGCGACGAGAAGGCCGGCGCGGCGGGCTCCCTCTGGGACGTCGTCCGCGACCGGCGGCTCAACCACCGGCCCGAGGTGATCGAGGGCGTGCTCGCCGAGGAGTGCGCGCGGGTCCTCACCGACTTCTTCCGCGCCCGCTGACCCGGTGCCGCACCCCTGACCGGGGACGGGAGGGGAAACGGATTTCAGAGCACGGCCGACCGTGCTGTAAGGTCTCCCTCGGTAGCGTGTCCGAGCGGCCGAAGGAGCTCGCCTCGAAAGCGAGTGTGGCGCAAGTCACCGAGGGTTCAAATCCCTCCGCTACCGCTCTCCCGAAGGGCCCCGTCGAAAGACGGGGCCCTTCGTGCGATCATGTGCGGTCGATGGGGCAAATGTGACTGGGGAGGCCGCGATGGCGGTGAATTCGAAGAAGGCCGCCGTCTATGTGCTCGTGGTCTTCGTGCTCTACGTGATCATCACGGACCCGAGCAAGGCCGCGGACTACGTGCAGATAGGGTTCGAGGGCATATCGGACGCCGCCAAGGCCATCGGCGACTTCATGACGTGGATCGCCGACGGAGGCGACAGCTAGGGAGTGCTCATGATCCGCCACCTGGTCCTCTTCAAGCTCAACGAGGGCGTCGAGCGCGACGACCCGCGGGTGGTCGAGGGCGTCGAGGCGTTCCGCTCGCTCGAGGGCAAGATCCCCGAGATCCGGCACTGGGAGCTCGGCTGGAACATCAGCGACCGCCCCATCGCCTACGACTTCGCGATCAACTCCGCCTTCGACGACGCGGCCGCCCTGCGCACCTACGCGGAGCACCCCGAGCACCAGGCGGGCGTCACATTGTGGCGGGAGTTCGCCACCTGGGTGATCGCCGACTACGAATACTGAGCCACTGCGTCCCGGATCCACCCGGGCCCATCCGGATCTTCCTGGAGCCCTCCGCCGGACGGCGGGGGGCTTTCGCGTGCCTCAGCCCGGATTCATCCTCCGGTTCCACCCCCGGATCCATCCCCAACACGGCGTTATGCGGTGCTTGCACACGGTGGACATGTCTTGTGATGCTATGACCGCTTTTGACGGATGAGTTGATGTGAGTTGATGGATCACGAGGTGGAGTTGACCGTGCCGGCCAGTACTGCGCCTCAAGCCCCGGCCCAGGAGGACATCCCCGCGGACCCGCCCGCGCCCACACCGCCCCGCAGTCGCGGCGCCGACACCCGCGCGCTCACCCAGGTGCTCTTCGGCGAGCTGAAGGAGCTGCAGCCGGGCACGCCGGAGCACAACCGCGTGCGCGGGGCGCTCATCGAGGCCAACCTCCCGCTCGTGCGCTACGCGGCCGCCCGCTTCCGCTCCCGCAACGAGCCGATGGAGGACGTGATCCAGGTCGGCACCATCGGGCTCATCAACGCCATCGACCGCTTCGACCCGGACCGGGGCGTGCAGTTCCCGACGTTCGCGATGCCGACGGTCGTCGGCGAGATCAAGCGGTACTTCCGCGACAACGTCCGCACGGTCCACGTCCCGCGCCGGCTGCACGAGCTGTGGGTCCAGGTCAACAGCGCGACCGAGGATCTGACGACGGCCTTCGGGCGCACCCCGACGACCGCCGAGATCGCCGAGCGGCTGCGCATCACCGAGGACGAGGTGCTGTCCTGCATCGAGGCCGGGCGGTCGTACCACGCCACCTCGCTGGAGGCCGCACAGGAGGGCGACGGGCTGCCGGGGCTACTGGACCGGCTCGGCTACGAGGACCCCGCCCTGGACGGCGTGGAGCACCGGGACCTGGTCCGGCATCTGCTGGTGCAACTCCCCGAACGCGAGCAGAGAATCCTGCTCCTGCGCTACTACAGCAACCTCACCCAGTCGCAAATCAGTGCGGAACTCGGGGTCTCCCAGATGCACGTTTCGAGGCTACTCGCGCGTAGCTTCCAGCGACTGCGTTCGGCGAACCGAATCGACGCGTAACCGCAAACAGGAGCGACCGGTAACCGTCACGAGCGAATCGCTCACCAGGGCGGATCCCGACAGTTCTGCGTTGAAACACCGTCAGACCCCCTTTATCCAGGGCGGATTCAAGTCTCACATGTCGACATGTCACTACAGCGTGTTGCCGACATGTGACATTCTTCGGGAAGCGCGTTTGCCGTGGCTTCGGCTCCGGTATTCAGGTGAAGGCTGGCGTTCCTCGATCGGAGCGTTCGCCACGACCGTCCCGCGACCCAAAGGGGGTGGCATGTCCGCAGACCAGGGCAGCTCGAAGGTGCTCACGCTCACGAAGAGCGAGTCCGCGCCCGACGCCGCGCTCGACGACGTACCGGCCCTCGAGGCCGTTCCGGCACCGGCCGTCCCGGCCGATGACGTCCCGGCTTGGCCGACCACGGCGAATATCGACACCCGCACCCTTTCCCGCTCCCTGTTCCTGCGGCTCGCCGCCCTGGACGAGAACAGCCCCGAGCGCGCATACGTCCGGGACACCCTGATCGAGCTCAACCTCCCGCTGGTGCGCTACGCGGCGGCCCGCTTCCGCTCGCGCAACGAGCCGATGGAGGACATCGTCCAGGTCGGCACCATCGGCCTGATCAAGGCGATCGACCGCTTCGACTGCGAACGGGGCGTGGAGTTCCCGACGTTCGCGATGCCGACGGTCGTGGGCGAGATCAAGCGGTTCTTCCGCGACACCTCGTGGTCGGTGCGCGTCCCGCGCCGGCTCCAGGAACTGCGGCTGGCCCTCACCAAGACCAGCGACGAGCTCTCCCAGAAGCTCGACCGCTCCCCGACCGTCACCGAACTCGCCGCCGCGCTCGGCGTGTCCGAGGAGGACGTCGTCGACGGCCTCGCGGTCGGCAACGCGTACACGGCCTCCTCGCTGGACTCCCCGGCCCCGGAGGACGACGGCGGCGAGGGCTCCCTGGCCGACCGGCTCGGCTACGAGGACACCGCACTGGAGGGTGTCGAGTACCGCGAGTCCCTCAAGCCCCTCCTCGCCAAACTCCCGCCCCGCGAGCGCCGGATCATCATGCTGCGCTTCTTCGCCAACATGACCCAGTCGCAGATCGGCGAGGAGGTCGGCATCTCCCAGATGCACGTCTCCCGACTGCTGACCCGGACACTGGCGCAGCTGCGCGAGGGCCTGATCTCCGACTGACCCCTTCCGTCCCCTTCATATTTGACGGAGCGTCAGCCACCATGGCCGGATGCTTCGCTCACCATGGACGACATGGACACATGGCCGTCGGTGCGCCCTGCTGGGCGCGTCGGCGGCCGTCGTCTGTCTGGGCGGGGCGCTGGCCGCATGCGGAGGCGGCGGAGGCGGTGACGGGTACGTCGCGACGGGGGCGGCGGGCGGCCCACCGAGGGTGTCCGGTACGGCGGTCGCGCCGACGGGTGAGGTGACACTGGTGCCGCTCGACGAGCCGCAGAGCGGTGGCGGCGAGTGGAGCAACTCCCCTGGACGGGAGAAGAGTCAGGGGCCGGTTTCCCCCGGGGGAACGGAGCGCGAGGGAATGCGGAGCCCTGCTCAGCAACGCCCGAGCGACACCCCTGCCCCCGCAGTCACGCCGGCTGACTCCGCCGCACCGCCGGGCAGTTCACCCGTACCCTCGGCCCCCGCGACCACCCCGTCGCCCGCGAAGCTCACCGTGAGCGCCCCCGATCGGGAGCCCACCGACAAGCGCTGGTGCGAGAAGGTGACCCTCGACTTCCACAACGCGGGCGGCACGGCCGTGCGCTCGGGCACCGTCACCTTCGGCACCCACGTCATCGGCGCGCTCGGCATCGACTGGACGACGGTGGAGTCGACGGAGGAACTCCCGGCGCCGATCGGGGCCGGGGCGCGCAAGGAGAAGACCTGGACGGTGTGCGTCGACGCCTGGCGCGTGCCGCTCGGCATGCACATCGAGACGCGGGACGTCACCGTCCGGTGGAAGTGAACGTGGAAGTGAACTGGGCAGCGACTACTTGAGCGCCAGCCAGGCCACCGCCGCCACGATCACCACGGCGGCGATCACGCCGACGATCAGACCGAGGCGCGGGCCGGAGGAGGCCTGCTGCTGCCGGCCCTGCGGGGCCTCGTCGACGAACGCGCGGAACATCTGGGTGTTGCCGGCGGGGTCGTGGTTGCCCTGGGGGCCCTGGGTGTTAGCCATGGCCTGAGACCCTAGCGAATCCGCCCGTTCGGCCCAAGTGGGGGCTCCCGCCCTGCACAGGGGGTCACAGGACCCACCCCACCTGCACATTTACGGTCGCAATACTTGCCTTTGCCAAGTTTTTGCGGCACGCGAAGCCCGTTTTGTTTGCCTGTAGCAACCAATAACTCCTATGGTTGCCCTAAGCAACAAATGACGGAGGTGTGATGGCCGAGCAGGCGCAGTACGAGGAGCTGGTGCGCCAGTTCAGCGCCTTCGGCGCCGTGAAACGGGAGATGGGACGGACGCTGCCGTCCGACTGCCCCTCCGGTTCCGCCGCCGTACTGACGTTGCTGGCCCGCCACGGGGAGATGCGCATGAGCAAGCTCGCGGAGCTGCTCGCCGTGGACATGTCGGTCACCAGCCGCCATGTCGCCCACGTCGCCGAGCGCGGCTGGATCGAGCGCTCCCCCGACCCGGCGGACAAGCGAAGCCGCATCCTCCGCCTCACCCCGGCCGGTGAGGGCCGGGTGCGGGAGATGTCCCGGCGGACCACGCAGCTGCTCGCCGAGCGGCTGAGCGACTGGACCGACGACGACGTCGCCGCGCTCACCCGACTCATGGCCCGGCTGAGGGCCAGCTTTGACGACTGCCGTACACCCGCGATCACCCAGTAAGAGCCGTAAGAGAAGGAAGCCCATGGCAACGACCACACCAGCCGGTGTGCGGGCCCACGCCAAGCACTCAGGAGGGCCGTCCGCCGACGGCGCTCCGATGTCGCACCGGCAGATCATGGAAGCGCTGACCGGGCTGCTGCTCGGCATGTTCGTGGCGATCCTGTCGTCGACGATCGTCTCCAACGCCCTGCCCGACATCATCAAGGACCTCGGCGGCGGCCAGAGCGCCTACACCTGGGTGGTCACCGCGTCGCTGCTGGCGATGACCGCGTCCACCCCGCTGTGGGGCAAGCTCGCCGACCTGTTCTCCAAGAAGCTGCTGATACAGCTGGCCCTCGTCATCTTCGTGGCCGGCTCCGCGCTGGCCGGTCTCTCGCAGAACGCCGGGATGCTCATCGCGTTCCGCGCTGTGCAGGGCATCGGCATGGGCGGTCTGTCGTCGCTGGCCCAGATCATCCTGGCCGCGATGATCTCCCCGCGTGAGCGCGGCCGCTACAACGGCTACCTCGGCGCCACCTTCGCCACCGCGATGGTCGGCGGCCCGCTGATCGGCGGCGTCATCACCGACACCGACTGGCTCGGCTGGCGCTGGTGCTTCTACGTCGGCGTGCCCTTCGCCGTCATCGCCCTGATCGTGCTCCAGCGCACCCTGCACCTCCCGGTCGTGCGCCGGAAGGTCAAGGTCGACTGGGCGGGCGCCTTCTTCATCACCGCCGCGGTCTGCCTGCTGCTGGTCTGGGTGACCTTCGCCGGTGACAAGTACGACTGGGTGTCCGGTCAGACGTACGCGATGACGGGTGGCGCGCTCGCGCTGCTGCTGATCTTCATCTTCGTCGAGTCCAAGGCGAGCGAGCCGATCATCCCGCTGCGCCTGTTCCGCAACCGCACCATCACCCTCGCCTCGCTGGCCTCCCTCTTCGTCGGCATCGCGATGTTCGCGGGCACGATCTTCTTCAGCCAGTACTTCCAGCTGGCCCGCAACGAGTCGCCGACCATGTCCGGCGTCCTGACCATCCCGATGATCGTCGGCCTGTTCATCTCGTCGACCGTCTCCGGCCAGGTCATCACCCGCACCGGCCGCTGGAAGGCCTGGCTGCTCGCCGGCGGTGTGCTGGTGACGGCGGGCCTCGGACTGCTGGGCACGATCCGCTACGACACCGAGTACTGGCACGTCGCGATCTTCATGGCCCTGCTGGGTCTCGGCGTCGGCATGATGATGCAGAACCTGGTCCTGGCCACGCAGAACCAGGTGGACCCGAGCGACCTGGGCGCCGCCAGCTCGGTGGTGAACTTCTTCCGGTCCCTGGGCGGCGCCATGGGCGTCTCGGCCCTCGGCGCGGTCCTGAGCCACCGCATCACCCACTACGCCGAGGAGGGCCTCGCCAAGCTCGGCGTACAGGGCTCCTCGGGCCACGGGGAGATCCCGGACCTCGACGCGCTGCCCGCCCCCGTCCGCACGGTCATCGAGAGCGCGTACGGCCACGGCGTCGCGGACGTCTTCCTGTACGCCGCGCCGATCGCCTTCCTCGCCCTCCTGTTCGCCCTGTTCATCAAGGAGGTCCCGTTGAAGACGAAGGGCGCCCTGGCCCAGGCCGCCGAGGGCAGTGAGCCCGCGACGCCGCAGCCCGCCGAGGCTGCCGCGCCGGCCGCCGCACAGGAGCGGGTCCCGAGCTGGGCCGCCGCCACCTCCGACACCGAGGCCGCTCCCGACGGCACCCAGAAGCTCGCCGCCGTCGCCACGGTGGCCCGCCCCGAGGAGACCACCGGCGCGTCCGGCGGCGTCCCGGTCCGCGGCTTCGTGCGGGGCGCCGAGAGCGCGCCCGTGCCGCAGGCGGCGGTCACGCTGATCTCGCTCGCCGGTCGGCAGCTGGGCCGGTCGGTGGCGCAGGCCGACGGTTCGTACGCGGTCGACGCGCCGGGTGCGGGTTCGTACGTCCTGATCGCCTCCGCCGACGGCTTCCAGCCGCAGGCCTCCACGATCGTCGTGAACGGCGACGAGCCGGTGTCGTACGACGTCCTGCTCAGCGGCACCAGCGGCCTGAGCGGCGTCGTCCGGACGGCGCAGAGCGCGCTGCCGGTCAAGGACGCGATGGTGATCGTCACCGATGTGCGCGGCGATCTGCTGGCCACCGCCGCCACCGGTGAGCAGGGCGAGTTCAGCTTCGCCGAGCTGGTGCCGGGTGCCGTGACCGTCGCGGTGAACGCCGCCGGGTTCCGGCCGCGCGCCCTGCCCGTCGAGATCGGCGGCACCGGGGTCACCCGGATCGAGGTCGACCTCGAGTCGGGCGCCCAGGTCCAGGGCGTGGTCCGGGCACCGTACGGCGCGCTGGCCGACGCCCGGGTGACCCTGGTCGACGCGGCGGGCAACGTCGTGGGCACGGCGACGACCGGTCCAGACGGGGCGTACGCCTTCACCGACCTGGACGGCGGCGAGTACACGGTCATCGCGACGGGTTACCCGCCGGTGGCCACGGCCCTGACGGTGACCGGCCGCGGCGTCGACGACCACGACATCGAACTCGCCCACCCCGGCGAGTAACACAAACCCCGGCCCGTGGCGGGCGGCGCGCTCTGAGCGGAGGTGTGTCCGCCCGCCACGGGTCGGCTTCTTTTATGGCCAATTTGTAAGTCTTTGCAGGGAGTTGGACGGGATGGGGCTGACGGGACTGACCGCGAGGATCCGCACCCGGGACGGATGGGCCGTGTCGCACGCGGTCGTCACGGTGACCGACATGACCGGCGCGCAGGTGCTTCGGGCGGAGGCCGACGCGGAGGGGGCCGTACGGGACGCGAATCCCCTCCCCCCGGGGGCGTACACCGTCATCGTCACCGCCGTCGGCTACGCGCCCGCCGCCGCGAGTGCGATCGTCACGGCGAGCGGGCGGGCCGAGGTCGGCACGGTGACGCTGGCCCGGCAGGGCGGGACCGAGCTGCCGCCGCCGGGTCCCTGGACCGTGGACCCGGCGCACTCCACGGTGGGTGCGGTGGCCCAGCACCTGGGGATCTCCAGCGTGCACGGGCGGTTCACGGACTTCGCCGCGGCCATCGAGATCGCGCCGGACGACGTCACCAAGTCCCGGGTGGAGGCGGTGATCCGGGCCGACTCGATCGACACGGGGAACGCGATGCGGGACGGGCACTTGAAGTCGGCGGACTTCCTGGACGTGGAGAAGTATCCCGAGATCACGTATCGGTCGACGGGGGTCACGGCGGCCACGGGCTCGGATCGCTGGACGGTGCATGGCGAGCTGGGCATGCACGGTGTCGTACGGCCCGTGGACCTGGACCTGGCCTATCTCGGTACGGGGGCCGACCCGTGGGGCGGGACGCGGGCGGCGTTCCGGGCGACGGCGGAACTGCATCGGGACGACTTCGCCATGAACTACAACCAGGTGGTGCAGGCGGGCATCGCGGCCATCGGTACGACGCTGAAGGTGGAGCTGGACATCCAGGCGGTGCAGGGGGAGTCTTTGCCGCAAGGGTGAGCGAGGGAGAAGCCATGGGTGAGAAGCATGGGTGAGAAGCGAGGGTAAGCACGGCAGGGTCACGCTGAGCGGGCTGACCCGGCCCTAGGCTGACGCCATGGCACCGAACATCGCGACCAATACGCGCGTATCGCTCGACGAGCTGCTCGACTTCGTACGTCCCCGTCATCGCGCCATCCTGCTCACCCGGCGGGCGGACGGGGGCCCGCAGGCCTCGCCGTTGACCTGTGGGGTCGACGACTCGGGGCGGATCGTGGTGTCCACGTATCCCGAGCGGGCCAAGACGCGGAACGCCAAGCGGGATGCGCGGGTGAGCCTGATCGTGCTGAGCGACGACTGGAACGGGCCGTGGGTGCAGATCGACGGTGCCGCCGAGGTCATCGACTCGCCGGAGTCCGTGGAGCCGCTCGTGGAGTACTACCGGAACATCGCCGGGGAGCATCCGGACTGGGACGAGTACCGGGCGGCGATGGTGAAGCAGGGGAAGTCGATCATTCGGGTCACGCCGGAGAAGTGGGGGCCGGTGGCGACGGGTGGGTTCCCGGCGCGGCTTGTTCCGCAGGGGTGAGTGCGAGGCCTGCGTTTCTCGCCCCCGCCGCCCCTACCCGTCCCGTCCTCCAGGGGCTGCCGCCCCTTCGACCCCGCCTTCTGGGGGCTGCCGCCCCCAGACCCCCGCTTCGGCCCTGAAGGGGCCTCGTCCTCAAACGCCGGACGGGCTGGATGATGCTGGCCGGCGCTGAGAAGCGAAGCCCCCAGCGGGTGGGTGGGGGATCGGGATGGTGACGGCCTCGTCCTCAAACACCGGACGGGCTGGAATGCCTGGGCCGGCGCTGGAAGGAGGGGGCTCTTAGTTGTCCTTGGTTCGCGTCACCATCGTCTCGATGCCGGCGACCAGTAGGTCCAGGGCGAACTCGAAGTCCCGTTCCCACATCTCCTCGACCGTGTCGCCGCCGCGGGCCTCCATGAGTTCTGCGGACTCCTGGACCATCTCGGCGGCTTCCGGGGCCTGTGTCACCGTGGTCATGGCGTGCTGGAAGTAGGCGTCCGGGGTCATGCCGAACGCCGTGCTGCGGGCGATGAAATGGCCCTCGATCGTGCCGAAGCCGTACACGAACTGGAAGACGGCGGAGATGGCGGCGACCAGGCCGTGCGCGGGCAGGCCGGTCTTGCGGATGACTCGCTGGACGTGGCGGGAGAAGGCGAGGCTGTTCGGGCCGATGTTGATGTACGTGCCGATCAGCGGCGACAGCCAGGGGTGACGGACCAGCAGGTCGCGGTAGCCGCGGGCCAGTGCGCGCAGCTGGTCGTGCCAGTCCTCGTCCGCCTCCGGGTCCGGCAGCGTCAGTTCGCCGAACGCGGCGTCGAGAGCGAGTTCGAGGAGGTCGTCCTTGGTGTCGACGTACCAGTAGACGGACATCGCGGTCACGTTCAGCTCGGCGGCAAGCCGCCGCATGGAGAACTTGGCCAGCCCGTCGGCGTCCAGCAACCGGACGGTGGCCGCGGTGATGCGGTCACGGTCGAGCCCGGAGGGCTGGCCCCCGCCGCGCCCACCTCGACGCTCTTTGCCCTCCAGCCAGACGCTGGTCCGCGCGGACTGCCGGGCTGCCCTCACCATCGCGCACCCTTCCTAGACATTCGAAACGCCGGTCACGGGACGCGCCCCTTCAGGGGCGCGGGGCTGTACTCATTTTGCGGCTCCGCCGCGTGGGCACGACCAGCCACAACGGCCCCGCAGTCGCCCTCCAACCGTATGCCCCGAGCTCCTAGGCGGACTCTGCCCGCTCAGCACGCCGAAGCAACGCCGCAGCGACCACACCCCCGGCCAGCACAGCCACCGCCCCCACCAACTGACTGGTCTCCAGCCCGGAGGCGAAGGCGTCAGTAATACGTGCCCTCTCCTCCACCGACCCTGCCCCAGCCAACGCCCCCGGCAGGGAACTCGCCGCCACCGGAATCAGCGCGGCGAAGCGGGAGTTGAGCACCGCCCCGAGCACCGCGACGCCCAGCCCCTGCCCGAACTCCGCCACCGTGCCGTTGATGCCGGCGCCGACCCCGGCCTTCTCCGGCGGAATCGAGCTCATGATCGCGTGCGCCATCGCCGGGCTGGCGATCGCGGCGCCCGCGCCGATGAGCACCAGGCCCAGCAACGTGCCCGGATACCCGTGCTCGGTGAGCGTCGCGATCGAGACGAGGCCGGCGGCCATCGCCGTCATGCCCAGCCCGATGGAGACGGGAGTCCCGAGCCTGCCCGACCACTTGGCCGACAGACCGGTGAAGTTCAGCACCACGATCATCAACGCCAGCGGCGCCGTGCGCAGCCCCGCCTCCAGCGGGCCGTAGCCGAGCACGAACTGCATGTGCTGGGTGAGGAGGAAGAGCGAACCGCCCATTCCGAAGGTGATCAGCACCGCTCCCGCCACCGCTCCCGTGAAACGGCGGTTCCTGAAGAAGTGCATGTCGAGCATGGGGTACGGGATCCGGCTCTCCCAGTACGCGAAGCCGGCCAGCACCACGACCGCGACGGCCGCCGACACCAGCACCCGGCCGGACGTCCAGCCGTGCTCGGGTCCGGAGATGATCGCGAAGACCAGCGAGGACATGCCGATCGTGGACAACAGGGCGCCGAACAGGTCGGGGCGGTCGCCCTGCGGGTTCTTCGACTCGGGGACCAAGGCGACGACGGCCACCAGGCCGAGCGCCGCGACCGGCAGGTTGATCAGGAAGATCGCTCCCCACCAGAAGTGGTTCAGCATGAAGCCGCCGATGAGCGGTCCGGTCGCGAAGCCCAGCGAGTTCACGGCCGCCCAGATGCCGATCGCCTTCGGCTGCTCCTCGGGGGTGAAGATCTGCATCGCCACGGCGAGCGTCGTGGTCATCAGCAGTGCGCCGCCGACGCCCATACCGGCCCGTGCGGCGATCAGCTGGCCGGAGCTGTCCGCCAGCCCCGCCACCAGCGAGCCGATCCCGAACAGGGCGAGGCCCGTGACCAGCATCTTCTTACGGCCGTAGCGGTCGGCGGCGCTGCCCGCGGTCAGCAGCAGGCCGGACTGCACGAGCGAGTACGCGTTGATCATCCACTGGATGTCCGAGGTGGCGGCGCCCAGTTCGCTGGTCAGCGAGGGGATGGCCACGTTCAGGATCGTGTTGTCGAGCAGCACGGTGAGCTGGGCGAGGCAGATGACGCCGAGGATCAGCCAGCGTTGGGGGTGGCCGCCCTGGGCCGGGACGAGGGCTTTTTCCTGGGGGGACGTCGACATGCCGTACACCGTAGAACACCTCCCATACGCTGTACAACGGAGATTCTCGGACAGGAGAGAGGGCGGTGGCCACGCACGGCCACCGCCCTCTTGTCTCCGGCTGCTTCACCGGCTACTGCACCGGTTACGTCAGCTGCTCGCCTTCTGCGTC
Organism: Streptomyces cyaneus; assembly: GCF_004028635.1. GTDB lineage: Bacteria > Actinomycetota > Actinomycetes > Streptomycetales > Streptomycetaceae > Streptomyces > Streptomyces cyaneus. Next base: position 155,769 of record NZ_RQJW01000012.1, read on the forward strand.
AGGTCGTAGAAGGTCGCCGAACCGACCGTCACCTGCTTGAAGTTGGCCTCGACCCACTCGGTGATCTGCGAGGACGTGCCGCTGCTGCTGCCGCCCATGCCGCCGCCACCGGAGCCGCTGGAGATGAAGTAGTGGATCTTGCCTTCCGCCACGTACTTCTTGAACTGCGCCGGCGTCGGGGACGGGTCGGTGCCGTTGAAGCCGCCGATCGCCATGACCGGGTCGCCGGTGGAGAGCTGGTAGCTCGCGGCGTTCTGGGCGCCGATGGCCGCGGCGACCCAGGTGTAGTCGTCGGCGTTGGTCTCCAGCAGCTTCTTGGCCTCGTCGCTGACGCTGGCGCCGTTGAGCAGACCGCCCATGCCGCCACCGCCGCCGTCACCCCTCCCGCCGCCGGGCATGCCGCCCTGCTGGTTCTGGGTGTTGCCGTTGCCGTTCTGCTGGTTCTGCTGGCCGGGCATGCCGCCGCCGGGGAAGCCGTTGCCGTTCTGCTGGCTCTGGCCACCCTGCTGGTTGTTCTGACCCTGCTGGTTCTGTTGGTTCTGGCCGGGCATGCCGCCCCCACCGGGGCCGCCCATGCCTCCGCCACCGCCGCCACCTCCGGGGCCGCCACGGCCGCCCGCGACAGCGGGGCCGGCGGTGACGATCGAGCCGGTGTGGCCCACGTTCAGTGTGGTGAGGGTGTACGCGGTCGGGCCGGCCAGCGCGGCGGTGAGACCCAGGCCGACGACCGCCATGGTCAGTTGACGTCCGAGCTTGCCGGCGAAGATCAGGCCCAGCGCCGCCGTCAGACCGCCGACCAGGACCAGCCACTTCAGCCAGGGCAGGTAGTCGGAGGAGCGGTTGAGCAGGACGTAGCCCCAGACCGCCGTGGCCGTCATCGCGGCCGCCAGGGACAGCGACGCCCACATCTTGCCGCGCTCCTCCCAGAGCTTGGCCGCGCCCATGCCGATCAGCGGGGCGATGTAGGGGGCGAGGGCCACCGTGTAGTACTCGTGGAAGATGCCCTGCATGTAGCTGAAGACCAGCATGGTCGTGATCAGCGCGCCGCCCCAGACCAGGAACGAACCGCGCGTCACCGACGTACGGCCTGCCATGGGGGTCCCCCCGCGCGAGGTCGTTCGAGCGTGGGGGAGTGTGGCCACCAGGCCCGCGATCAGCAGGATCAGCGCGGCCGGGATCAGCCAGGAGATCTGGCCGCCGATGCTGGAGCTGAACAGGCGGTCCCAGCCGGTCTCGCCCCAGTTGCCGCCGCCGTTGCCGCCACCGCCGCCGCCGACGCTGCCGGTCTCGTCGCCGTTGAGCCGGCCGAGGCCGTTGTAGCCGAAGGTCAGCTCCAGGAAGGAGTTGTTCTGCGAGCCGCCGATGTAGGGGCGGGAGGAGGCGGGCCACAGCTCGACGACGGCGACCCACCAGCCGCCGGAGACGACGATCGCGGCCAGGCCCGCGGCGAGCTGGCCGATCCGCTTCTTCACCGTCACCGGGGCGCAGACGCCGTAGACGAGGGCCAGCGGCGGCAGGATGAGGAAGGCCTGGAGGGTCTTTGCGAGGAACGCGAAGCCGATCGCGACACCCGCCCACACCAGCCACTTCGTACGGCCGTCCTCCAGCCCTCGGATGACGAAGTAGCAGGCCACGGCCATCAACAGGGCCAGCATCGCGTCCGGGTTGTTGAACCGGAACATCAGCGCCGCGACGGGGGTGAGCGCGAGCACCGCGCCCGCGATCAGGCCGGCCGCGGGGCTGAACCGGCGGCGTACGGCCGCGTAGACGACGGCGACCGTGCCGACGGCCATGAGGACCTCGGGGAGGAGGATCGCCCAGGAGTGGAGGCCGAAGAGGCGCACCGACAGGGCCATCGGCCACAGGGCGGCCGGCGGCTTGTCGACGGTGATGGCGTTGGCCGCGTCCAGCGAGCCGAAGAAGAAGGCCTTCCAGGACTGGCTGCCTGCCTGGACGGCCGCCGAGTAGAAGGAGTTGGCGTAGCCGGAGGCGCTCAGGTTGTAGAGGTAGAGGAGGAGCGTGGCGAGGAGGAGGCCGAGGAAGGCCGGGCGGGCCCAGCGCGGGTCCTCGGGGCGACCGCGCCACAGCCGCCGTACGAAGGGCTGCTCGGGTTCACCGGCGTCGGGGGCCGGGGTGGCGGGCTGGGAGGTTGTCGGGGCGCCGGTCGGGGGTCGGCCCCAAGCGTCGGGACTCGTTTCTCTGTCCTGCGTCGACTGGTCGTAGTGGATCGTCATCGGGAGTCCCTCGAGTCGGTGTCGTGCGGGCGCACCGGCTGCAGCTGCATGGTGGCGTCCCGCCAGGTGCCGTTCGCGGCGTCCGCGGCTTCACCGGCGCGGAACTGAGCGGTCTCGTACGTGTACTGGGGTGTGCGCTGCGGCAGCGGGCCGTAGTTCTGCGGGAGCTGCTGAGTGGAGTAGGTCGGCGAGGACGGGCTGTGCGAGGCGACCACCGTCGACGGGGTGTCCTGTCGGTCCGGGAACACCCACGCCCGGAAGAGGAGGAAGCGCAGCACCGTCGCCGCGAGGTTGGCGGCGATGAGGACCGCCAGTTCGGTGGAGTGCGCGGGGTCGGACGTGGCCGCGTTGAGGGCGGCCAGGGAACCGCTGGTCAGGGCGAGGCCGATGCCGAAGACGACCAGGCCCTGCGCCTGGTGCCGGACGGCGCCGCCGCGGCCGCGTACCCCGAAGGTGAGGCGCCGGTTGGCCGCGGTGTTGGCGATCGCGGAGACCAGCAGGGCGAGCGCGTTGGCTGTCTGCGAGCCGGAGAAGACCCGGAAGCCGCTGTAGAGGAGCAGGTAGAACAGGGTGGACAGGCCGCCGACGACACAGAAGCCGACGAGCTGGCGGGCCAGGCCCTTGGGTACGTCCTTGATCTCGCGGTCGCGCGGGTCGTCGCCGAAGGGGCGGGTGATCCGGTCCAGTGGCAGCGAGCCGGTGGCCAGGGCCTTGCCGACCCGCCACACGCCCTTGAGGTCGTCGGTCGCCGTCTTCACTATGTGGACCGTGGAGTCGGGGTCGTCGACCCAGTCCACCGGCACCTCGTGGATACGCAGGCCCGCGCGCTCGGCGAGCACCAGCATCTCGGTGTCGAAGAACCAGCCGGTGTCCTCCACCAGCGGCAGCAGCACCTGGGCCACATCCCTGCGGATGGCCTTGAAGCCGCACTGGGCGTCCGAGAAGCGGGCCTGGAGCGAGCCGCGCAGGATGAGGTTGTAGGCGCGGCTGATGAACTCCCGCTTGGGCCCGCGCACCACGCGTGAGCTACGGGCGAGCCGGGAGCCGATCGCGAGGTCCGAGTGGCCGGAGATCAGCGGTGCCACCAGCGGCAGCAGGGCGTTGAGATCGGTGGACAGGTCCACGTCCATGTAGGCGAGGACCGGGGAGTCCGAGGCGGACCAGACGGTCCGCAGCGCCCGGCCGCGGCCCTTCTGCTCCAGCCTGAAGGACTTGACCTCGTCGAGCTCCGCCTCCAGCCGCGACGCCACCAGCGGGGTGGTGTCCGTCGACGCGTTGTCCGCGATCGTGATGCGGAACGCGTACGGGAAGGTGCGCTTGAGGTGCTCGTGCAGTCTCAGCACACACGGCTGGAGGTCCTTCTCCTCGTTGTAGACGGGGATCACTACGTCCAGGACAGGCGTACCGGCGGCTGCGGCCGGGAGGTGCTCCCGCGCCGGCAGGGTGCCGGGAGAAAGGTCGGTTCGCATGGAACCGACTTTCGTCAGGCGCCCTGTTCCGCCCATGTGGTGACACTGTGCTGTGCCTGTGAGTGCTGTTGCCAGTTCATTTCGGGGCTGGGCAGCGGCGCGAGCGCGGGCAGATGCACCGTGAAGACGGTGCGTCCGGGCACGCTGTCGACGGTCACGGCACCGCCGTGCGCGGTGGCGACGGCCTGCACGATGGCCAGGCCGAGGCCGGTCGAGCCGGTGGCGCGGGAGCGCGCGGAGTCGCCGCGCGCGAACCGTTCGAAGACGTGCGGGAGCAGATCGGGCGGGATGCCCTGGCCGTTGTCCTCCACGTCCACGCACATCCATGGGCCTCGCCGCTGAACACGGGCGGTGACGGTCGTACCGGGTGGAGTGTGCTTGCGTGCGTTGCCAAGCAGGTTGATGAGCACCTGCTGGAGGCGGGCCGCGTCCCCGGAGACGAGGGCAGGTTCGTCGGGCAGGTCGAGGCGCCAGTTGTGGTCCAGGCCGGCCGCGCGGGCGTCGCTGATGGTGTCCACGACGAGCGGGATGAGGTCGGTCTGCTCGAACTGGAGGGGGCGTCCCGCGTCGAGCCGGGCGAGCAGGAGGAGGTCCTCGACGAGGAGGGTCATGCGCCCGGCCTCGGATTCGATACGGCCGAGGGCGTGCTTGGTGTCCGGGCCGACCTCCTCCCTGCCGCGTCTGGTCAGCTCGGCGTAGCCGCGGATGGAGGCGAGGGGCGTGCGCAGCTCGTGGCTGGCGTCGGCCACGAATTGCCGGACGCGCATTTCGCTCTGCTGGCGGGAGTGGAGAGCGCCGTGGACATGGTCCAGCATGCGGTTGAGCGCGGCACCGACCCGGCCGACCTCGGTGTGCGGGTCGGTCTCGGACTCGGGGACGCGCTCGCTGAGGTTGACCTCGCCGGTGTGGAGGGGGAGTTCGGAGACGCGGGTGGCGGTGGCGGCGACTCGGCGGAGGGGGCGGGTGGCGACGCCGACGAGGACCGAGCTCGCGATACCGGCGGCTACGAGGGCGGCGGCGGTGACGCTGAGCTCAATGAGCATGAGGGTGTTGAGGGTGCTGCTGACGTCCTTGGTGGGGATGGCGACGTAGTAGCTGCGGGTGCCGTCGGCGCTGGTCTGGTACTTGACGCGGTACTCGCCGAGGCTGCCCAGGTCGACCGTGTGCTTGTCGTCGTCCTGGGCGACCTGGTTGAGCGCCGCTTCCTGGGCCTTGGTGAGGTCCTTGGGCTTCATGCCGCTGATGTCGTCGGAGTTCTCGTCCTTCTCACCGACCTTGGCCTCGGTGATGACGCCGTTCTGGACGAGGGCGATGACCGTGCCGGACGACCCCGGGCCGCCGGCCCGCTTGACGAACTCACCGAGGTCGAAGGGCTGGGTGGCCTTGGCGGGCGAGTCGTTCGTGCTGGGCTGGTCGTCGGGGTCGTTCTTGCTGGGGTCGTCGCCGGGTGGCTTGCCGAAGCCGGCGGCGCGGCCGGCGGCCTCGATGAGCTGTTTGTCCAGTTGCTCGTACAGATGAGACCGCAACGCCAGCGTCGTCACCGTACCGATCACCGCACACACCACGGCGATCAGCACCACGGACGCGACGACGAGCCGCGTCCGCAGGGTGCGCGGCTGTCCTACCCGCCGCCGCTGCTGCGGCCTACGCGGCCGTCGTCGCCCGCTCATGAGGCCGCGGGCTTGATCAGATAGCCGGCACCACGCCGGGTGTGGATCATCGGCTCGCGACCGGCGTCGATCTTCCGGCGCAGGTAGGAGATGTACAGCTCGACGACGTTGGCCTGCCCGCCGAAGTCGTACGACCACACGCGGTCGAGTATCTGGGCCTTGCTGAGCACACGCCGCGGATTGCGCATGAGGAAGCGCAGCAGCTCGAACTCGGTGGCGGTGAGGTGGATGCCCTCCCCGGCCCGCGAGACTTCGTGGCTGTCCTCGTCGAGCGTGAGGTCACCCACGACGAGCACGGAGTCGGACCGCCGGTCGGCCGCACCCGAGCGCCGGATGAGCCCACGCAGCCGGGCCACGACCTCCTCCAGGCTGAACGGCTTGGTGACGTAGTCGTCGCCACCGGCGGTGAGCCCGGCAATACGGTCCTCGACGGCGTCCTTGGCGGTCAGGAAGAGCACCGGCACGTCCGGCAGCTCCCGCCGCAGCCGCCCGAGAACGGTCAGCCCGTCCATGTCCGGCAGCATCATGTCCAGGACGACGGCGTCGGGCCGGAAATCGCGTGCGGTCTGGATGGCACCCGTGCCATCTCCCGCACTCCGGATCTGCCAGCCCTCATAGCGAAGGGCCATCGACAGAAGTTCGGTGATCGACATCTCGTCGTCCACCACAAGCACTCGGACGGGGCTCCCGTCCGGCCTCAGCAGTTCGGTGCGCCCCTGGGGCGAGGTCGTGGTCATGGTGGACACGATGTCGGGGTCCTCTGAGAACACGCTTTCTGAAACCTGTGAATTACCTAAGAAACGCACAGGAGAGTCTCAGGGAACTCCTGGGTATGCGGATGCGGCCCGGCCCCTTCAGCCCCCTCCGTCAGACCGATCTCGTACGTTGCCCGGTAGACGCCGACGCGCAGCCGCCGCAGGTTGGTGGTACCGAGCTTGTTGCTCGTGTCGGGTTCGGGGTTGAGGGCGAGGGAGTTGATCGCCTCGTGATGGTCCGTCCGCGGTCAGGGTTGTTGCCCACGTGGTCCACGCGGATACCACCTCGTCGACCGTCTGGCTGGAGAGCAATACTGATGCCGACCACCACAACGCCCTCTTCGATCGCATCACGCGGCTGAGCCTCGCGCAGCGGAACTCGGTCAGACTGATCGACGGGATCCTGAAGGAGATGTAGTCGGCGTGCCCGCATACGAGTTCGTCAAGTCCAGCTACAGCGGCGGCAACGCCGGCCAGGAATGCGTCGAAGTCGCCCGCAACATCCCCGGCAGCGTCGCCGTCCGGGACTCCAAGGAGGCGGACGGGTCGATACTCCGGATATCGCCGGGAGCCTGGGCGGCCTTCCTCAAGGAAACCCCCGGGCAGTGATAGGCAGATCCGTTACGCGTCCGGGTGCGGCACGCTCAGAACAACTCGTCTTGCACGACTGCTTCCGCTCTCCTGAACTCCCTTATCGGCAGGGCGAGTCCACTGTCCCCGCCTGCGGGCACCAGTTCCCAGCCCGTCATCAACCGCGTGTCGACCACGACCACTCCGGCATCGGTCGCCAGATGCAGATCCGGCCCCGCAGCCGCCACCAACCCCCCGCTCACCACCCCGCCCGCGACAAGCTCGGTCACCTCCCCGACGGCCGTCGGCAGGTCGGTGAGTCCGAACACCCCCGCGTGATCGACGGGTTGGCAGGGCTCGCGGGAGAGCGACTCCGGCCAGCCGGGGAGGGTCAGGGCCCGGGCGTGCAGGTCCTCGACCTCGGCCGACCGCTCGTCCGCCGAGCGCGGTAGCACGGAACGTACGGCGCGCTTGTCGACGTAGGGAATCCGGTCCGGCACCCGGAGGGCCGCCCGCAGCAGCTCCTCCGTGCGCCGCGCGGCCATCAGCGGGCCGACGCCCAGCCAGCTGAAGCAGACCGCGCCCTGTTCCAGCAGCCGTGCCGAGCCGCGCTCAAGGGCGGTGATTCCGACCTTGGTCATCCCGGGCCCGAACCACGCCAGATATACGTGGTACGGCCGTGGATCGTCCGCGATCGTGTCGGCCGCCACCGAGTGCGCCCGGTCCAGCCGCGCGCACTCCTCGCACCGCGCCCCCGTACTCCGCCCCGGCACGACCGCCCGCACCGGACACGCATGCCCCCGCGCTCCCACGCATGTCCGCACTCCCCCTTCCGCGACCCCGAAGGCCACCCGCTTCCCCCAGGTCAGCGCGGAGCGCCGACCGCCGTCCCACGCCAGCTCGGGGCCGTCCGCCGACCACCGCAGCCCCTTGCATCTCCATGCCTGTGCCATCGCTCTTCGAGACTAGGGGCAGGCACTGACAACGGCGGTTCGGCGACTGGCCACCATTGGCGACCACCGGCGATCACTGACGATCACTTGTGGTGATGGTTCCGCGACCGACCTCGGCAGTCGGCTTCAGCGGCCGGCTTCAGCGGCGGCGGGCTCCGGATTCCCGGTCACGGGGGCCACCTCCACCGCCCCGGACGCCACCGCGGCCGTACGCCGACCGCGCCCCGCCAACCGGCATCCCCAGCACTCCGCATGCCCGTCCCGAGCCGTCATGTCGCGCGCCCCCATGGACCACTGGCCCCGAGGCCGGACGCCCGGCGGCTTGCCCCAACCGGACAGGTGCAGGGCCCAGGTGACGAGGACGCTCGCCGCCAGGATCCCCAGCCCGCCCACCATCAGCACAGCCGAGACCGTGCATATCCCCGCCCCCAGCACGGCGGAGCCGATGCTCGCGATCGCGGTTCCGGTCCACCCCGCGACCGTGTGCCCCTCGTCATACTGACTCACGTGCTACCTCCCGAGCATTACGAGAATCTCTCACGTCGTGAGAAGTTTAGGCACTAAATCTCTCGCAAGCTAAGGTAATCAGGAAGATGCAAGCCAAGCCGCGCCCCACCGCCACCCCGGCCCAGGCGCTGGAGGCGATGGACTCCCTCATCGCGGCCCACCTGCTCGGCCAGCAGGAGATGGCCCAGCGGCTGGGCCTGAACATCACCGACCTGCTCTGTTTCGCCTGCGTGCTGAAGGCCGGCGAGAACCTGCTCACGGCGGGCGAACTCGCGGAGCACGCCCACGTCACGACCGGCGCGATGACCGGCATCCTCAACCGCCTCGAACGCGCCGGCTTCATCACCCGCCGCCCGGACCCGGCCGACCGCCGTCGCGTCCGCGTGGCCGCCGTGCCGGCCGCTGTCACCCGGGCCGAGGAGCTCTACGGCCCCTACTACGCCCGCCTCAACGCCCTCTTCGCCAGCTACTCCGCCGACGAGATCGCCGTACTGACGGACTGGTTCACCCGCACGACGGGACTCGCGCAGACCTACATCGACGAACTGCGCGACCAGGACAAGACCTGATCATTGACGGGCGTCGTACTCCACCCGTGACCGCTCGACCTCGTCCAGATTCACGGACCATTCGGAGAGCGCGGCGAACAACGGTGCCAGACTGCGGCCCAGTTCGCTGATCTCGTACTCCACGCGCGGTGGCACCTCGCGGTGATACGTGCGCACGACCAGACCGTCCCGCTCCAGCTGCCGCAGTCGCTGGGTCAGCACCTTCGGTGTGATCGTGGCGATACGGCGCTCCAGTTCGACGAAGCGCTGTCGGCCGTACTCGTGGAGCGCCCACAGGATCGGGGTGGTCCAGCGGCTGAAGACGATGTCGACGACGGGTGCGATCGGGCAGGCACTCTCGGGATCGCCGCCACGCGGGGCCCGCCTTTTCGGCTCACCTGTGTCCTCGGTCACAACTGCCCCCGTCCGCCAATACTTTCCTCTAGGTACCTACTACCTCCACAACAGTAGCGTCGCCGTGCGAGACGAGAACGAGAACGAGATACGAGGCGTGAGAGCCGAACCTCGGAACGGAGACCGATGATGATCGTGGTGACCGGAGCAACGGGCAATGTGGGACGGCCTCTTGTGCGGGCCCTCGTCGAAGCGGGCGAGCAGGTGACGGCGGTCTCCCGCCGGATCTCCGCGCGGGACGTGCCGGAGGGGACCCGCCACCACCCGGCCGACCTCACCGAACCCGAGCGACTCGCACCCGCCCTCGACGGGGCCAAGGCCCTGTTCGTGCTGACCTCGGGCGACTTCATGGCGGCCGGCGGTGATCTCGGGCCACTGCTTGATGTCGTACGGGGATCGGGCGTACGGCGTGTGGTCCTGCTGTCGTCCCAGGGCGTCGGTACCGGGGCTCACCCCTCGTTCCTGGAAGACGCCGTCAAGGCATCGGGGCTGGAGTGGACGATGTTGCGCCCGGGCGGCTTCCACTCCAACGCCCTCCAGTGGGCCGACATGATCCGCACCCGGCGGGAGGTGGCCGCTCCCTTCGGCGACGTGGCCCTGCCGACCGTCGACCCGGTCGACATCGCGGAGGTCGCGGCCGTGGCGCTGCGCGAGCCGGGGCACGACGGCGAGGTCTACGAACTGACCGGCCCCGCGCCCGTCTCACCCCGACAGCAGACGGCCGCGATCGGGGACGCCGTGGGTGAGGCTGTCCGGTTCGTTGAACTGTCCCGCGCCGAAGCCCGGGAGCGGATGCTGGGGTTCATGCCCGAGCCGGTCGTCGAGAGCACGCTCGACATGCTGGGGGCTCCGCCGGCCGCGTTGCGGCGGGTGAGCCCGGACGTGGAGGACGTCCTCGGGCGGCCGGCGCGTGCGTTCGCGGACTGGGCCGGACGCAATGTCAGTGCCTTCGCATAGCGTCTCTGATCAGTTAAGCAATCCCATGCACGACGTAGCGTCTGGCGTGGGTTCTGCCCACCGTGGAGGGGAAGCGTGAGCGTGCAGGTAGAAACCCGCGCCCAGTGCTGCTCCTCGCGGCCTGTGCGGCTGGTGGGTGTGCTTGACCAACGTGTTCACGCCCTGGTGCCGGTGGGCTGCGCGGGGCAGCCGCCTCCGGTCCGTGTGAGCGTGCCCCTCCGGACGCTGACCTGCCCGTCCTTGCGGATGGCTGGGGCGCGGCTCGGTCTCAACTTCGAACAGATCCACAGGAAGGCGGCCATGCCTTCGCTGGAACGCGGCGACCTGCCGGGTGCGGGACTTTATGACGCTGGACGGCAGATGCTCACCGCCAGGAACGGCGTCGCGTACGGCGTCCCACTCCTCTCGGGTGCGCTTCGCCGGATCAGCCGGCCAGGTCGCCAGAATTCCCGCAGTCACATCGGCCCGCCACGCAGCCGACCGCAGGATGCGCCCGGCGCTCTCCTGGGCTATGCGCACGATCCGGTCATTGACACGAAGCCCCTCGGGTGGCGCGACACTCCAGCCCAGACGCCGCAGTGCCATCCAAGCGTTCGCCGGCAGCGCCCGCCCACCGGCGTCCACACCCGAGGCCAGCACGCCCACGTCGGTGGCATTCCAGTGCGCGGCCAGTAGTTCGGTGGCCATGCTGGACACCAGAGCGGCCGCCCAGTCCACTCGCTCCGCAAGCGCAGCAGCCGACAGAACCTCGCCCGTCTTCTCCACGACACCCGCCCGCAGCAGACCACGGGCACAGGCCGTACGGGATCTCTCGCCCTCACCAAGCGGCAGCTTCCGACTCACCGGTACCCCCTTCCCGCCCGTCGTGCTGTGCTGTGCTGTCATCCGATCAACGACACCCCGCGAAAAGGTCACGCATTCGATCTCAGCACTCACATACGACGCCAACCTCGGCACCAGGCACACGAGATGACGCCCGCGAAGAACACACATCACTACGGATCCCGAAGGAAACGCATGAGCCTGCGAAGCAGTCACATTGCGCGACTTGAGGAGGCGGCCTGCCCATGCTGCACGAGCCCGAGAACACCCTTTTCGTACGGGGTTCCACTCCCGTCCTGCTGCTGGCCGGCGCCTCCGTCCACGACGCCCTGCCGGGCCTGACCGCCTCCGACGGGCAGGTGCCGCTGTGCGCGGGCTGGGGTGTGGTGCCCAAGCTCACCCTGTGCGTCGTGGACGGGCCGGGGGAGTACGGCCTCATGGTTCCCTCGCTCGCCGCACCGGTGCTCGACGCGGGCGGGGCCGGTGACATGGGCGCCTGGTGTGAGGATGCCGAGCGGGCCGGTGGGGCTGTGGTGCTGTCGGTGGACCGGATACCCGAAGTGCTGGACTGGGACCACCTGCTGGGCTCGGGCACCTCGCGGGGCGGCTTCGTGCGGATCATGAACTGAGCCGAGCCGCAGAGCCGAACCGCTGAGCCGGGCCGCTGAGCCGGGCCGCTGAGCCGGGCCGCTGAGCCGGGCTCCTGACCGGAGTTACTGACCCGAGCTCGGGGCCGGCCGGCCCGACCCTGCGTGGTGGAGCCTGCACCACCTTCGGTCCGGTAGGTCACTCCATCGTTCCGACGTGCGGACAACGGCATCGTTGGCCTCAGTTGATCCCGGCTGAAATACCGGCTGAAGCCCGGTCGATACCGGCTGAAGCCCGACTGAGGCCCCGCTGAAGCCGCGCCGGGATGAGCTGAGCCCCTCACAGGTTCAGGTCAGCCCGGAAGGAAGCCGCCATGGAGTCGCAGCGCCCGTCGAAGCCGAGCCCGTCGAAGCCGGTTCCCTTCTCCCCGTCGACGCCGGGCCCCCTCTCCTCCTTCGCCCGGTTCGTGGTGTGCGGCGGCGGTGTCGGGCTGCTCTCCAGCGCGGCCGTACCGCTGCTGGCCGCGGCGATGCCCTGGGCCCTTGCCAACGCCCTGATCACCGTCGCCTCCACCCTCCTGTGCACCGAGCTGCACGCCCTGTTCACCTTCGGCACCGGACGACGTCCCGGCCGGCGGCAGCACCTGCAGTCCTCGGGGTCGGCGGTCGCCGCGTACCTGGCCACGACCGCCGCGATGCTCGTACTGCACGCCGTGCAGCCGTCGCCCACCGTGCTCTGGGAGCAGGCCGTCTACCTCACCGCCTCGGGGCTGGCCGGCATCGGCAGGTTCCTGGTCCTGCGGCTGTTCGTGTTCGCCGAGCGGAGGAAGGAGGCGGCACCGCGGTCCCCGCAGTCGCCGGGGGCCCCGGAGGCCATCGAGGCACCGGCGGTCCCGGTTCAGTCCCGAGGCGTCCTGTCCACCGCCGCCGGCGTCCTCAGCACCGGTGCCCAGCGTCCCGCGCACTCCGCGATGCTCCCGTCGCTCGTATAGCAGCTGTCCCTCGGGTGCAGCCCGGTGCGGGAGCGATCGCGCCGAGCTCCATCAGCCCGCAACCACCGCCGGTGTCAATGGCGTTCACCTGCCCGCACCGCGTCGAGGTACTCCTCGACCCTGGCCATCGGCCACACCTCGCCGATCTTGTGCCGGATGTCGAAGAGGTTCGCCGCGTGCACGTCCGGAGCCCGGTCGCCCACCGCCTCCTCCACGACGACCGGCACGTAGCCGTGCTGCATCGCGTCGAGCGCGGTGGCGCGCACGCAACCGCTCGTGGACAGGCCGCCGATGAGGAGGGTGTCGATGCGGTGGGCCGTGAGGTACGCCGCCAGGGACGTGCCGAAGAAGGCGCTCGGGTACTGCTTCGTGACCGTCAACTCGTCCGCCGCCGGGGCCAGTCCGTCGATGAAGTCGCCGTACGGGCTGCCCTCGGCGAACACCTTCAGCGTCGGCACCTTGCGGAAGAAGACGCCGCCGTCGCGGCCGTCGGCCCGGAACCGCACCCGCGTGACGACCACCGGGATGCCCGCTCGGCGTGCGCCCGCCAGCAGCGCCTTCATCGCCGCCACGGCCGGTTCGACCCCGGCGTAGAGCGGGCTGTCGGGGTCCACATAGGCCCGGGCGGGGTCCACCAGGAGCAGGGCAGGGGAGGTGCCGGGGGTGAGTCGGCCACCTAAGCCGGCCCGCTCGTAGTCTTCTTCCCGCTCGTAGTCCTCTTCCCGCTCGTAGTCCTCTTCCCGCTCGTAGTCCTCTTCAAGGTCCCCCTCACGGCCCCCCTCACCGTTCTCCTCCCGCCGCCGTAACCCGCTCATGCCCGCCGGCACTTCATCAGCGGCTGGATGCGCGTGCCGAAGTTCTCGATGCCCGCCAGGAAGTCGTCGAAGACCAGCATGATCCCCTTGGTGCCGTCGACTTCGGCGATCTCGTCGAGCATCCTCGCGACGGTCTCGTACGACCCCACGAGCGTGCCCATGTTGAAGTTCACCGCGCCCTCGGGCAGCACGATGGTCCGGGCCGTCGAGGAGTCGTCGGCGGTGGTGTCCGAGGCCGATTCGCCCGCCATGTACGCCAGCGCCGCGCGGTCGGCGTTGTCGTGGTAGTCCTGCCACTTCGCCTGCGCGGCCTCGTCGGTCTCGTCCGCGATGACCATGAAGAGGGAGAGCGCGCCCACGTCCCGGCCACTCTCCCGCGCCGCCTCGACGAGCGTGGCCGTGCTGTCCGAGAAGGCGAGCGGGGTGTTGACGCCGCTGCCGAGGATGAAGTTGTAGTCGGCGTGCTCGGCGGCGAACCGCATGCCCGTGCTGCTCTGGCCCGCGGCAACGATGTCGATGTGCCCGTTCGCCGGGCGCGGCGACAGCACGCAGTCGTCCATCTCGTAGAACTCGCCCTTGAAGTTGCTGACGCCCTCGCGCCACAGCTCCTTCATCACGGTGACGTACTCGACGGCCCGCTCGTAGCGGTTGCCGAAGTGTTCGTCGCCGGGCCACAGGCCCATCTGGGAGTACTCGCCGGGCGCCCAGCCGGTGACGATGTTCACGCCGAAGCGGCCGGGGGCGATGGAGGCGACCGTCGTGGCCATGCGGGCGACGATCGCCGGGGGCAGGACGAGGATCGGTGTGGAGGCGTACAGCTTGATCCGCTCCGTCACCGCGGCCAGGCCCGCCATCAGTGTGAACGACTCCAGACAGTGGTCCCAGAACTCGGTCTCGCCCCCGAACCCCTTGAGCTTGATCATCGACAGCGCGAAGTCGAGACCGTGCTCCTCGGCCTTCTGCACGATGGCCTTGTTCAGCTCGAAGGTCGGCAGGTACTGCGGTGAACTTTTCGATATGAGCCAGCCGTTGTTGCCGATGGGGATGAAGACACCGATGTCCATGCCGCTCCTCAGCGTGTCGGGGGTGGGGGGTCGGGCCCCGGGTGATGCTAAGCCGTCGACATCAACTCGACGCTAAGTCTTGGCTGTTGACGGCCTGTCGAGCGGCCGGGTGAGAGGCGTGAGGATCTTGCGAACCATCGAATCGGTTACGGCTGTGCCGGTAAGGTCCCCGGCATGAACGCTCGGCTGACACTGCTCAGCACGGTGGCCCCCGGTGTCGCGGAAAGTGAGGTCTTCCGGCTGGCCCTGCAGCATGCGGTGGGCGAGCTGGGAGCCCTGGGCGGCATGATCCACCTCCGCGGCCCGATGTCCGCGCTGCGCCTGGTGTCGACGGCCGGGCTTCCTCCTGCCCTCACCCGCGCCTGGGAGATCATCGACCAGGAGGGCCCACTGGCCCCCGCCCGAGCACTGCACGAGGGCAGCGGGGTGTGGGTCCCGCTGAAGCCGGCCGAGACGACTACGGCAGAGAGCTGCTGGCCCGGCACCGGCCTCGTCGCGTTACCGATGTACAGCGGCAACCGCACCACCGGCGCGCTCAGCGTCCTGATGGGCGACCGGGGCGAACCGGCCCCCGAGCACTGGGAGTTCCTCCGGGCCGTCATCGCCTGGGCTGAGGACCGTATGGTCCACGCACGGCCACCGACGGGGCCCTCGCAGATGGACTCGCCGAGCAGCAAGCGCGTGCGCCAGGCGCTGAAGGAGGTCAGCGTCGGCTCCTGGGACTGGAACATCCGCACCGGCGAGCTGATCTGGGACGAGGCGGCCCTGGAGCTCTACGGCACCCGGCCGCAGGACTTCACCGGCAAGGTCGACGACTGGATGCGGTGCGTCCACCCCGACGACCTCGCGCCGACGCTGGCGGCGGCGGACCGGGCGATCCGCGAAGGCGGCGTCTTCGAGGCCGAGTACCGGGTACGGAAACTGGACGGCAGCTGGGGCTGGACCCAGGCCCGCGGCAGGACGACGTACGACGACAACGGCGAGCCGCACCGGATGATCGGCGTGGGCTGGGACAGCGCCGAACCGCGCTCCGCCCGGGACGCGCTCAGCCGGGCCCTGCGGCATATGAGCGACGGCTTCCTCGCGCTGGACGACGACTGGCGGATCACCTTCGCCAACCTGGAGGCGGAGCGCACCCTGGGCTACTCCGAGGAGCAGCTCTTCGGCTGCCTGCTGTGGGACCTGCCCGCCGCGCAGCAGGTGCCGGGGCTGGAGATCCGCTGCCGGCAGGCCGCGGCCGCGGAGAAGTCGGTCAGTTTCGACGTACGGCTGCCGAACGGGCGCCTGTGCCACCTGCGGCTGGTGCCGGGCCCCGACGGCCGCACCATCTACTTCACGGACGTCACCGAGAAGCGGCGCCTGGAGGAGGACCGCCGGTCCGCCGAGCGCGCGGCCACCGAACGGGCGGTGCGGGTAGCGGAGTTGACGGCCGCGCTCGCCAAGGCGACGACCTCGAAGGACGTGGTGGACGCGGTCGCCCGCCGGGTGCTGCCCCCGTTCGAGGCGACGGGACTGGTGGTGCAGACGGTGGAGTGCGACCGCCTCCACACCGTGGGCTCGGTCGGCTACCCGGACGACATCCTCGCCATCCTCGACGGCCGAGAGCGCACGGAACCCAGCCCGCTCTGGGACGCGATACTCGCCGGCGCCCCGCTGTTCCTCTCCTCCCCCCGGGAGTTCGCCGCCCGGTACCCCGAGCTCGCGAACCTGCCGGCCCGCGCCGGCAAGCAGGCCTGGGCGCTGCTCCCCCTGACCGCCTCGGGCCACACCTTCGGCATCTGCGCGGTCACCTTCGACCACCCCCGCCGCCTCACCGACGAGGAGCGCACCCTCCTCACCGCGACCAGCGCCCTGGTGGCCCAGGCCCTGGACCGGGCGCGCCTCTTCGACGCCGAGCACACCCGGTCCCGCGAACTCCAGCGCAGCCTGCTCCCCCGCGACCTGCCCACGCTTGCCGCCTGCACGGCAGCGGCCCGCTACCTCCCCGCGGGCCAGGGCATGGACGTGGGCGGCGACTGGTACGACATCATCCCGCTGTCGGGCGGCCAGGTGGCGCTGGTCGTGGGCGACGTCATGGGCCACGGCCTGCCGGAGGCGGCCACCATGGGCCGTCTGCGCACGGCCGTGCACACCCTGGCCGACCTCGAACTGCCCCCCGACGAGATCATGAGCCACCTCAACGACATCGTCGGCGCCATGGGCGAGGAGTCGTACGTGACGTGTCTGTACGCGTTGTACGACTCCACGACGAGGATCTGCTCCATAGCGCGGGCGGGCCATCCGCCGCCCGCCCTGCTCCACCCCGACGGCACCGTGCTGTTCCCGGACCTGGCGGCCGACCCGCCCCTGGGCGCGGCGGAACCCCCCTTCGAGACGACCGAGATCCCGGTCCCCGAAGGCAGCGTGCTGGCCCTGTACACCGACGGCCTGGTGGAGTCGTCGAAGCGCGAGATGGACGAGGGCATGGCGGCGCTCGCCGAAGTCCTGCGGACCTCGCACGCGGACGGCACGGCGAAGGACCTGGAGCACCTCTGCGAGCGGATCACCTCCGCCCTCCTCCCCTCCGACCACCAGGCGGCCGACGACGCGGCCTTCCTGCTGGCCCGCCTGCACGCCCTGCCCTCCTCCCGCATCGCCTCCTGGCCCCTCCTCGACGACCCCCGAGCAGCGGGCCAGGCCCGCAGCCTGATCCGCGACCAGCTAGCGGCTTGGGGCCTTCAGGACCTGACCCCCACGACCGAGCTCCTGGCCAGTGAACTCATAGGCAACGTCATCCGCCACGCCAAGGGCCCGCTGCGCCTACGGCTCCTCCATGGCGCCGACCTGATCTGCGAGGTCTTCGACGGCAGCCTGACGATGCCGCGTATACGCCGGGCGACGGAGACGGACGAAGGGGGCCGGGGCCTGCAACTGGTCACCGCGCTGTCCCAGCGGTGGGGGACCCGATACACCCCCACGGGCAAGTGCATCTGGACGGAACAGGCCCTCCATACGACGCCGGACACGACCCGGGACGAGCGGCCGGCCGACCACGCCCTGGAGCGGATGTTCCTGGGCCTGGCGGGCTTGGGGGGCCTGGGGGGCCTGGGGGAGAGCTTCGACGGCGACCTGGACGCGCTGACGTTCGGGGACCAGGACTTGTAGCGCGGCTTCCCAGGAAGGGCCTCCCGTCACGGGGGCACCGTGAGAACGGAGCATATGGCGCTCCGAATCCACCCGGAGTGTGAGGCCATGGCCCACCGCCGCACCGATTCGGCCAGTGCGACCAGAGCGCTGCTGCAGCAGCTCGGGGATCTCACCGGCCGGATACTGGACCAGATCAAGTTCCAGCAGGCACGCGTCGAGCTCGCCGCCGAGCTCCTCGACCTGCCCTGCCTGCGGGTGGCGGGGCGGTACACACCCGCGCGGGTCGGTCTGGACATCGGCGGCGACTGGTACGACACCCGCGGGCGGAGCCCGCTGATAGTTGCAGCGTCATGCCGGACGGCTCGGTGGGCTTCGCGATCGGCGACGTACAGGGCCATGACGTCGAGGCCGCGGCCTTCATGGGGCAGGTGCGCATCTGTCTGCGCGCCGTCGCGACCGCCACCACGGACCCGGCGGAAGTACTCCGGCGCACCAACGACCTGCTCGTCGCGATGGCCACCGAGCTGTTCGTGACCTGCTCGTTCCTGCGCTTCGACCCGGTCACCAGGGAGCTCTGCGACGCCCGCGCCGGGCACGTCCCGGCCGTCTGGGCCACGAGCGACGGCCGATGCGAGATCGTCCTGAGCGAAGGCGGTCTGCCGCTGGGCATCCACGCCGGCGAGCGCTACCCGTCGTCCCGCCGGCTGCTGACCGACGCGGGCGCGTTCGTGCTGCTCACCGACGGAGTCGTGGAAGGCCCCGGCTACCCGATCGAGGACGGGCTGAAGACGGTGGCCGACCCGGACGAGCTGGCCACGCAGGTGATCAAGGTGGCGGACAACACCGGCCACAACGACGACGCCGTGGTCCTCGTACTTCGTTACGGCGGCCACGCGGACGAGCCGGGCGGCAGCAGGTGAGCGGCATGCACCGAGGTCCGGTCGTCACCGAGGGCCTACTGCTGGTCGCGGTCGCGGCCGCCCACTACGTCAGCGCCAAGATCGGGCTGCAGCAGGAACTGGTACGCGGGCAAGTCACGCCGTTCTGGCCACCCACCGGCATCGCCCTGGTCGCCGTGATGGTGTGGGCCTTCGCATGTGGCCGGGCATCGCTCTCGGGGCGTTGGCGGTGAACGCGCCGCTCGGGCCGTCCTTCTTCCCCGTGCTCGCCATCGTGATCGGCAACACGCTCGCCCCGGTCTGCGCCTACCTCCTGCTGCGGCGCGTGGGATTCCGCATCGCCCTCGACCGGCTGCAGGACGCCCTGGCCCTGGTCTTCCTCGGGGCCCTGGCCGGCATGGTGATCAGCGCGACGATCGGCACCACCGTCCTGGTGGCCTCCGAGGCCCTGTCGGCCCACGACTTCTGGCCGACCTGGTCGGTGTGGTGGACGGGCGACGCGATGGGAGTCCTCGTCATCGCGCCACTCCTGCTGGCCGCACGCACCGTACGCAGGCCACGCGCCGCACCCTGTGCGCTGATCAGCTCCGTGGCCGCGATCTACGCGGGTGCGGCCGGGGTGGGTCCGTTCTCCGGCCATGACCTCCTCGCCAAGATGGTCATCCCTGTCCCAGCTCTTGCCGGAACGGACGAAGCAGGAACGGAAGTAGCAAGCCCCACGTCAGTCGCCGACGCGCAAACCAGCCCACCGCCTTGGCAAGTTGCTGCACTCTCCGTCGTCGCATGCCCGATGGAAACACCAGAGGCCCCGGACAACTCCGGGGCCTCTGGCTCTATGTGCACTCGGCAGGATTCGAACCTGCAACCTTCTGATCCGTAGTCAGATGCTCTATCCGTTAAGCTACGAGTGCTTGTTCTGCTTTCCCGCCGCTCCCGCCGCTCCCGGCCCTTCCGGCCCGCTCGCGGCGACAGGAAGAACATTACATGACTGCCGCCGCCATGTGAAATCCGTTTGCCGCACCCCTTGTGACCTGCGGAAACGACCTGAAGAGCCCCTAGTCGGCCGCATGGCGTCGCACCACCGAAACCGACGAAGCCCCGGTCCAGTGGACCGGGGCTTCGTGATCAGGCGCGGAGGCGGAGGGATTTGAACCCTCGATGGGCTTTAAGGCCCAAACCGCATTAGCAGTGCGGCGCCATAGACCGGACTAGGCGACGCCTCCAGCACAGCCGCTCGCGCGAGCGCGAGTGGTGCGTGCAGATGATGACACAGTCGAGCGTGGTGTCACCAATCGGCTCCCACGGTACTAGGCAGGGAGGCTGCAGGGCAAAGCCCTTCCCGGCGTGCGCCGAGGCCCGCGTCGAGGCGTACGCCGAAGGGCCCAAGGTGGAGGGTGCAGTGCGCAACGTCCGGGGGCGTGCGGCGTTAGTCAGGTCATGTTGCAGGCCAACCGTTCCGCCCCGCCCCGGCGCCTTCGCCGGCTTCTCCTCATTGCCGCCGGCTCCCTCGCGGCCGTCGGCTCCACCTCCGTCGTGCCCGCCTCCGCGCACGCCCAGGCCGCGCCCCTCCCCCTCGCGCCCCCGGCCCTCAAGGACCTGGGCCGTTCCGGCGATCACCTCACCGTCACCATCCGCAACACCGGCAGCAGTGGTGACAACCGGACCTATGAGCTGTCCTGCCATCCTGCGGGCGGCGATCACCCCGACGCCGACGGCGCCTGTGCCGCGCTCGACCGCGGTACCCGATGGGGCAAGGACGCGTTCGCACCCGCACCGCAGGGCGGCTTCTGCACCATGCAGTACGGCGGGCCGGCCACCGCACATGTCACCGGGACCTGGGCCGGGCGGCGCGTCGACGCGCGGTACGACCGCAGTGACGGGTGCCAGATCGCCCGATGGGACCGGCTCGTGCCGCTCCTTCCCGACCTACGGGCCGAAGGGCAGCGAGCGTAGGCGCGTCCTCCGTCGCACAGGCTTTCCATACCGGACACACCGACTCCGTAAAACTCCCGCGAAGGTCTCGCGAAGCCGGGAGGAAGCCGCCTGGAAGCCAGAAGGACGTCTGCACAGGCGGTCATACGTTCTGGGTCACTTCGTCGTGCGACCTCCCTCTCATCCGGCGTCGCGAGCGCAACCCCAACCCTTAGACTCCCTCGCGTGACACGCTGCGGGACGGTTGGCAAGATGGCCCGAGCGGTCGGCAAGGTGCGGTAACAGGGAGGAAGCGTCTCGTGAGCAGCAGGCCATCCCGAGGCGCTGCTCGCCTCGCAGCCATACTCGACGCGCTTCCCGACGCGTTGGTGCTGGTCAACGCCAATGGGACCGTCGTCAACGCCAACACCATCGCCCTGGAGACCTTCGAAGCGCCGGGCACCGCTCTGGTGGGGCGGGGGCTGCTCGATCTGCTGCCCCAGTTCGACTCGAAGCTGATCCCGGGGTCCATGCGGCGGCCCGATCACATGGATCCGCAGGGGCGGACCAAGCCGACCCGGATGATGGCCCGGCGGACCGACGGGAGCGAGTTCCCGGTCGAGGTCACGTCCGCGAATCTTGAGAACGGGCAACAGGCCTACGACGGCTACGGCTACACCGGTGACGAGCTGCTCATGCTCGTCGTACGGGACCTTTCGGGGACCGTCGACACCGAGGCCGAGCTGGCGCGTTCGCAGCGGCAGACCGAGATGATCCTGCGGGCCGCGTCGGAAGGTGTCGTGGGCACCGACACCGACGGGCGGATCGTTCTCGTCAACCCGGCCGCCGCTCAGATACTGGGTTATCGGGCCAGTGATCTCGGCGGTCGCGAGCTGCACACGCTCGTCCTGCACTCCCGCACCGACGGCTCCCCCTTCCCGTACGAGGAGTCCCCGCTCGCCGACACGTTGCGCTCCGGGCGCAAGCACCGGGTGCGTGGGCAGGTGCTGTGGTCCAAGGGCGGGGACAAGGTGTCCGTCGACCTGACGACCGCGCCCGTGCGCGACGGCGACCAGCTCGTCGGCGCCGTGATGACCTTCACCGACCGGCGGCCCTACGACGCCCTCGCCGAGGAGAAGGCGGCAGAGGACGAGCGGCACGCGGCGGAGCTGGAGCGGCTCGCCGAGGAGCACGCCTCCGAGCTGACCGCCCTGCGGCAGAAGCACGTGAGCGAACTCGAGGAGCTCAAGGAGCGGCACGAGGAGGAGCTCGCCGCGGGCGAGGAGCGGTACGCCGCGCTCGGGGAGCGGGAGAAGGACCGCTACGAGGCCCTCGCCGGGCGGCACGAGCAGCTGCTGACGCTGCTCGCGGGTTCGCTGCGGGGTCCGCTCGACGAACTCCGGCGTGAGCTGGCCGCGCTCGCCGCGGACGACGCGGGGCAGTTGTGGCCCGAGGCCAACCAGGTGCTGCATCACCTGTCGGCCGGTTATTCGCGGATCACGACGCTGATCGACAACGTCCTCGGGTACCAGCGGCTCGACTCGGGCGGCGAGGGGGTCACCCGTACGAAGGTGATGCTCGACGCCGTCGTCGCCGCGGGTGTCGACGGGGCCGTCGAGCTCATCGGGCCGGGGCGGGTGCAGTTCGCCGTGCACGCGCCGCCCATCGAGGCCGAGGTCGACCCGCAGCGCCTCGCCACCGCGCTCGCGCATCTCGTCGCGGATGTCGCGGGGGTCGACGCGACCGGCAACTCGCCCGTGTCGGCGGGCGGTTACATGGACAACACCGTGGTCGTCGCGGCGGCGCAGCGCGGTGAGGTCGTACGGATCGAGGTGCGGGGTCCGTACGCCGGGGGAGACCCGGTGCACGAGCCGATCGTGCGCGGCATCGTGCGGGCCCACGGCGGTGTGCTGCAGACGCACGAGGTGCCGGGGATGAGCGGCAGTGCGTACGTCCTCGAAGTGCCGATCGGCGGTGGGGCCGGGGCCGTTCCCGCCGCCCCTGTCGAGGTCGCCGCGGCCACCGCGACCACCGCGGCGGAGGCCGGTGACGGGACCGAGGGTGCCGTCGAGGGCGGCGAGCAGGGTGCCGGGGGCGGTCGGCGGCGGGCCCGGCGGTCCTCCGTCGACGCCTTCCTGGAGAGCGACACGCCCGGTGCCGAGGCCGAGGCAGCCGAGGCCGAGGGTTCGGTGCCCACCGGACGGCGGCGCAGGCGCGCGGCCGCGCCCGCGCCGGAGCTCCCGCAGGGTGCGGGGGACGGTGGCGGCGAGGCCTCCGGCGGTACCGGACGACGTCGTGGGCGACCGGCCGAGATCGGCGAGGGCGGCGACGGCGGCCAGGACGGTGTCGCCGAGGGAGCCGTCGTCACGGCCGCCGAGCATGCGGCGGGGACCGCGGCCGTCGGCAACGGGCTCGGCGGGACCGTACCCCCGCAAGGAGTGCCCGCACCCAGTGGGCGCCGTGCCCGGCGTGACGGCGGGGAGCAACACGCGCTGCCGCCCGCGTTGCCTGCGGGCGGTGACTCCGCTCAGCCGGGTTCCGGGGTCGGTGCGGCCGGAACGGCCGGCTCGGGTGAGGGTGGTCAGCCGACCGGGCGTCGGCGGCGTGCGCTGGCCGCGGCGGCCGAGCGTAGTGCCGCGCAGGCGCAGGATGCGGGGCCCCGTCAGGTGTTCGCGCTGCCGCCCGCGGCGGCGGACCGGACTGCCCCCGCCGACGGTGTGGAGGGGCAGGGCGGCGCGGATCCGGCTGCGGCTGCGGCTGCAGCTCCTGCCATGACTCCGACCACGGCTGCGACTGCGCCTGCGGCTATGACTCCGGCTTCGCCTGTGGCTCCGGGGCAGGTCCCTGGTGCGGGTGCGGGTGCGGTTCCGGGGCAGGCGCCGGCTCCCGTGCCGGCTCCGGCCCCGGGTCAGGCCCAGGTTCCCGGCCAGGCCCAGGTTCCGGGGCAGGCCCAGGTTCCCGGCCAGGTCCAGGTTCCGGGGCAGGTCCAGGTTCCGGGTCAGGCCCAGGTCCCTGGACAGGGCGCTCCCGGTGACGTACCCCTCGACGACGGTCGGCACGATGCCGTGCCGCACGACCAGTCCGAGGACCACACCCCGCCGCAGCCGCATCCGACCAGCGCGCCGACCGGGCGTCGCCGCCGGGCCGTGGGTCAGCCGGCCGAAGCGGCCGGGACGCCGGCGCAGGACGTGCCGGGGCAGGGCGCTGCGGGGCAGGTCGCTCCGGGTCGGCCGGTTCCGGTGCAGCAGAGTCAGCAGGGTCAGCAGCCCCACCCGGTGCCTGGTCAGCCCGCCTCCGCGCAGCCTGTGCCGGGCCAACCCCTCCCCGCCGAGGCGGCCCCCGGTCAAGGCACCCCCGCGCAGGGCACCCCGGCCCCGCAGCCGTGGCCCGCTGCCGACGAGACCTCCGGCGCCGGGCTCGCCGTACCGGCGAACGTCGCTGCGGCGAGCCCCGCGCCCCCGCACGCGGCCGGCGCTCCCGTGCCTGCGCAGGGCGCCGCCACCTCCGTATCGCCCAATCCGAACGCCCCCCAGCAGGCGCAGCCCCAGCCCGCCCCCGGCACACCGGCTCCGGGCACCCCGCTGCCTCCCGAGGCGGCCGCGGCCGGCCAGGACGCCCAGCAGCAGCGTGCGGCGCAGCCTCTCCCGGCCGAAGCCGCCGCTCCTGCCGCTCCCGGCGCCCCCGTCGACCCGAACTCGACGCAGGGCCGGGCGATCAGTGTGCGGACGCTGGGGCAGGGTGTGCCGTTCACTCGGCAGGCGGCGCAGGTGCAGCAGCCGTCGGCCACGCCTCCCCCGCATCAGACCAACGGCGGACGGCGCCGCAAGCTGGGTACGCCGCCCGATCCCGCCACACGGACCGGCACCGGCGCCTCGGTGGAGCAGGCGGCACGGCCGCATCCGCCGACCGAGCAGCCGGTTCCCGCACCGTCGCAGCCGTCGCTCGGCGGGCAATCCCCCCAGCCGTCGCAGGCCGGGCAGTCGCGGCTGGCGCCGATGACCGAGGGCGCCGGGCGGTCGTACGCCATAGGCGCGCCGGACGAGAACGCCGCCGAGGGGCCCGAACCGCTGGACGGGCCGGGCGGGGCCGTCGAGGTCTCCGACACCCCGCGCCCGCAGCCGATGGACGACGAACTGCCCCCGGAGCCGCTCGACAACCCGCGGCGGCTGCTGGTGTGGCCGGCGCCGGATGTGACGACCCAGCAGGCGCTGAGCGACCGCGGTTACCGGCCCGTCATCGTGCACTCGCGTGAGGAGGTCGACGCGCAGATCGCGGCGTTCCCGGCCGCGCTGTTCGTCGACCCGCTGACCGGGCCGATCACCCGGACCGCGCTGCAGTCGCTGCGGCAGGCCGCCGTCGCGGCCGAGGTGCCGGTGATGGTGACGGCGGGGCTCGGACAGGCCTCGCGGGAGGCTGCGTACGGCGCTGATCCCGCCGTACTGCTGAAGGCACTCGCGCCGCGGGACACCGAGCAGCACCCGCCGCGCGTGCTGCTGATCGAGGAGCACGCGGAGATCGCGCTGGCGTTGACCGCGACGCTGGAGCGGCGCGGGATGCAGGTGGCGCGGGCCGCGAGCGACGCCGACGCGGTGGCGCTGGCGGGTGACTTCCGGCCGAACCTGGTCGTGATGGACCTGATGCAGGTGCACCGTCGCCGGGCCGGGATCGTGGACTGGCTGCGCGCGAACGGGCAGCTCAACCGCACACCGCTCGTCGTCTACACGGCCGCCGTCGACCAGGCCGATCTGCCGCGGCTGGCCTCCGGCGAGACGGTGCTGTTCCTCGCCGAGCGGTCCACCAGCGGCGAGGTGCAGTCCCGGATCGTGGACCTGCTGTCTCGGATCGGGACCAACTGACGGCGCCTCTTGAAGACCAACTGACGGCGCCTCTTGAAGTACGTCGGGACGCGGTACCGGCTGACGTACGTCAGCGTGCGACGAGCCTGCGCGCCGCCTCCTTGACCGAGGCGCGCAGACGGTCACGGTCGTCGTCCTCGCCGCCCACCAGGATGCGGCTCATCTGAGGCACGACGGTGGCCCAGTTGGCCATCGCGACCAGCAGGAACAGCAGGTCCTGGGCCGGGATCGCATCGGTGATGACGCCGCGGTCCTGGCCGTCCTGGACCGCGGCGACCTTGTGGGCGTAGTGGTCCTGGCGCTCGGTCTCGTCGGGCAGTTCGGTGGTGCCGTACTGGATGCCCTCCCAGTAGAGGAGGCGCAGCAGTTCGGGGTGGGCGGCGTGGTAGTCCATCAGCCGGTCCAGCCAGCCTTCGATGTCGTCCGGGTCGACGGGGACGGCTGCCGCGAGGTCGACCATGGAGCGGCCGAGGACCTGGGAGAACAGCTCCGCCTTGTTGCCGAAGTAGGCGTAGATCAGCTGTTTGTTGGCCTTGGCCTCGGCCGCGATGCGGTCGATCCGGGCGCCCGCGATGCCGTACCGGGCGAACTCGGCGACCGCCGCGTCGAAGATCCGGGCCTTGGTGGCCTCGGGGTCCCTTACTGCCATGGGGTCAGGGTAGCGGGTAGGTAACCAACTGTTTGGTTGACGGGAATGGATGTGCGGCGCAGACTGTTGGGCAGAAATCCAACCAACCAGTTAGTTGTTAGAGCACCCTCGAAGGCTCGAAGGAAGCGCTCCGCTCATGCAGTCGACCACCCCAGCCCGCCGTCTCCGCACGCCCACCCCGGAGACGAAGACGTCACGCCTCTTCCTCCCCCTCATCGCCCTGTGCTCCGCCGTCACGGCCGCCAACATCTATCTCGCGGCCCCGCTGCTCTCGGTCATCGCCCAGGACTTCGGGACCGACGCCTCGGCCGTGGCCTGGATCGCCTCGATCGCCCAGTTCGGCTACGCCGCCGGCCTGCTCTTCTTCGCCCCGCTCGGTGACCGAGTGAGTCGCCGCCCGCTGGTCGCCGTCCTGTCGCTGGCCACGACGGCCGCCCTGGCCGCGGGTGCGGCGGCGTCCGGGACCAGCGCGCTCGCGGCCGCCGTCCTCGTCGCCTCCGCCGCGACCGTCGTCCCGCAGTTGCTCGTCCCGCTCGTCGCCGAACGCGCCCCCGCCGACCGCCGCGCCCGCCATGTCGCCGCCGTCATCGCCGGCCTGTTCACCGGCATCGTCGCGGCGCGGGTCCTCGGCGGCCTGGCCGGGCAGGCCTTCGGCTGGCGGTGGGTGTTCGTGGGCGCGGCCGTCCTCACCGGCGCACTCGGCCTGCTGACCGCCGCCGTTCTACCGGCCGAACGCCCCCACCGCACCGGTGGCCTCGCCGGCCTCTTCTCCGGCCTCACCGAGATGCCAGGCCTGGTGCGCCGCTCGCCCGACCTGTGGCGCGCATGTGTACGGCAGGCCGGCATGTACGGCGCCTGGAGTGCGCTGTGGACCTCGCTGGCCCTGCTGCTGACAGGGAAGCCGTACGCCCTCTCGACCGCGACCGCCGGGCTCTTCGGCCTCTTCGGGCTGGCGGCGAGTGTCGTGGCGCCGCTCGCGGGCGGCCTGGTGGACCGTTTCGGTGCCGCCAAGGTCGTACGGTCCGCGTATCTGCTCGCCGCCGTGTCCGTGCCGCTGTTCTGGCTGGGCGGGCAGGTGATGGTCGCACTGTTCCTGGCCGCTGTCGCCGTCCACGCCGCCCTGGTCGCCTCCCACGTCGCCAACCAGACGCTGGCCCTGACGACCACGACCTCCCCCGCGACCGCCAACAGCGCCTACGTGGTCGCCGGTTTCGCAGGCGGCGCCACGGCCTCGGCCCTGGCGGGGCTTGCCTTCGTGCACTGGGGCTGGGGCGGGGTGTGTGCGGTGGCGGGGGTCTGGCTGGTGCTGGGGTGGGGGCTCACTGCGGTGCGGCGGTGAGGTGTACGGCAGTGAGGTGTACGGCAGTGGTGCATACGGCAGTGAAGAGCCGCGCGGCAATGAAGTCGGCGGCAGTCAGTGGCAGTCGGCGGCCGGGAGCAGTGCGGGCCACGGAAGTGCCCGTCCCGGCCCGGCCGCCGTATGCGTGTCAGAGCTTGGTGACGTCCAGGGCGCCCTCGGCGTACTGCCTGCGCAGCACCTTCTTGTCGAACTTGCCGACGCTCGTCTTCGGCACCGCCGCGATGACCGTCCAGCGCTCCGGGAGCTGCCACTTGGCGATCTTGCCCTCGTTGGCGAGGAAGTCGCGCAGGGCCTCGAAGTCGGTGGTGGCGCCCTCCTTGAGGACGACCGTGGCCAGCGGGCGCTCGTCCCACTTGTCGTCGGGGACGGCGACCACGGCGGCCTCGGCGACGTCCGGGTGGGACATCAGCGCGTTCTCCAGCTCGACCGAGGAGATCCACTCGCCGCCGGACTTGATGACGTCCTTGGCGCGGTCGGTGAGGGTGAGGAAGCCGTCGGCGGAGATCGTGCCGACGTCGCCGGTCTTCAGCCAGCCGTCCTCGCTGAACTTGTCGGCGGGGCGCAGGGGTTCGGCGGCCGGGCCGTTGTAGTAGGCGCCCGCGATCCAGGGGCCGCGCACCTCCAGCTCGCCGGCCGACTCGCCGTCCCAGGGGATGCGCTCGCCGCCGGGGCCGGTGAGGCGGGCCTCGACGCTCGTCGGGAAACGGCCCTGCGTCAGCCGGTACCCGAATTCCTCCTCCGTGCCGACCGCATGCGCCGGCGGCCGGGCGATGGTGCCGAGCGGGGAGGTCTCCGTCATGCCCCAGGCGTGGCAGACCCGCATGCCCAGCTTGTCGAACGCCTCCATGAGCGAGGGCGGACAGGCCGAGCCGCCGATGGTCACCTGACCGAGGGTGGAAACGTCCCGCGGCTTGGCGGTCAGTTCGGCGAGCAGGCCCTGCCAGATGGTGGGCACGGCGGCCGCGTGCGTCGGCTTCTCGCCCTCGATCATCTCGGCGAGCGGCGCGGGCTGCAGGAAGCGGTCCGGCATCAGCATGTTGACGCCGGTCATGAAGGTGGCGTGCGGCAGTCCCCACGCGTTGACGTGGAACTGCGGCACCACGATCAGCGACGTGTCCTGGTCCGTCAGCCCCATCGACTGGGTCATGTTGACCTGCATGGAGTGCAGGTAGACCGAGCGGTGGGAGTAGACGACGCCCTTCGGGTCCCCGGTCGTCCCGGAGGTGTAGCACATGGAGGCGGCCTGACGCTCGTCCAGCTCAGGCCACTCGTACGTGGTCGGCTTTCCGGCGATCAGCTCCTCGTACTCGTGCACCTGCACGGACGCATCCGCCAGACCGGAACGGTCACCCGGCCCCGACACCACCACATGCTCCACCGTCTTGAGGTGCGGCAGCAGCGGGACGAGGAGGGGCAGGAGCGAGCCGTTGGCGATGACCACCCGGTCGGCCGCGTGGTTGACGATCCAGGCCAACTGCTCTGCCGGCAGGCGGAGGTTGAGGGTGTGCAGGATCGCGCCCATCGAGGGGATCGCGAAGTACGCCTCGACATGCTCGGCGTTGTTCCACATCAGTGTCGCGACCCGCTCGTCGCCGGCCACGCCCAGGTCCTCGCGCAGGGCATGCGCCAGCTGGGCCGCACGCGCACCGACCTCGGCGAAGGAACGGCGGTGCGGCTCCGCCTCTCCGGTCCAGGTGGTGACCTGCGATGTGCCGTGGATCGTCGACCCGTGGGTCAGGATCCTCGAGATCAGCAGCGGTACGTCCTGCATCGTGCTCAGCACGGCGTCCTCCCGGGGGCGACATTGCCTACGCGGTAGTAAGGGATGCGGAGATTCTGCGCGCATACCGCGCGGTATGTCACTAGGGGCGGGCGATCGATCATGTCACGTTGCGTTCATGAGGGCGTGACGATAACGGGGGAGGCGGGCTCGATCGGGGTGGCTCGGGGGCGGGGTAGGTGGTGGGGTGGGTGGCGGTGCGGCTCCGAGACCTCACCATCAGCCCTGCGCCATCGCTAGCGGACCAGCCCCAGCTCAGGGTCCTCGCGGAGCTTCCCGAGCGCTCGTGACACCGCCGACTTCACCGTGCCGACGGAGACCCCGAGCACCTCCGCCGTCTGTACCTCGCTGAGGTCCTCGTAGTACCGCAGGACGACCATCGCCCGCTGCCGTGCCGGCAGCCGCATGATCGCGCACCACATCGCGTCATGCAGCGCCTGCCGCTCCGCCGGGTCGTCGTCGTGGCCCGGCATGGGCTCCGGCTCGGGCAGCTCGTCACAGGCGAACTCGTCGACCTTGCGCTTGCGCCACTGCGACGTCCGCGTGTTCAGCAGCGCCCTGCGCACATAACCGTCGAGCGCGCGATGGTCCTCGATGCGCTCCCAGGCGACGTACGTCTTGGTGAGCGCGGTCTGCAGCAGGTCCTCCGCGTCGCTCGGGTTCGCGGTCAGCGACCGGGCGGTACGCAGCAGCACCGGCTGGCGGGCCCGCACGTACGACGTGAAGGAGGGATACGTCGCGTTCGGACGGGTCTGCCTCGCCGATGTCGCGGCGTCGGAAGCGCTGGTGCAGACGGGTGTGGTCATGGCTCCACGCTATGAGCGGCCCCTGGTTCAGCGGATCGGCCGCAGGTGCCGAAGCAACGTCCGCCTCAGGTTGTAGGGGTGGGGCTGACTCCACCTACTGGAGGTGGACGAGCGGGGGACACATACTGCGGGATTACCCCTGGGGGTCACCCGTCGGCAGCAAGGACCAGTCCCGACGTCGGCACGCCCGTACCCGCCGTCACCAGCACCCGCCCCGCCCCGGGTATCTGGTTCACGGACGTCCCCCGCACCTGCCTCACCCCCTCCGCGATGCCGTTCATCCCGTGCAGATACGCCTCCCCGAGCTGCCCCCCGTGTGTGTTGAGCGGTAGCCGCTCCTCGGCCACGAAGTCCCCCGCCTCCCCCTTTCCGCAGAACCCGAACTCCTCCAACTGCATCAGCACGAAAGGAGTGAAGTGGTCGTACAGGATCCCCACGTCGATCTCCCCCGGCCCCAGCCCCGCCGTCCGCCACACTTGCCGCGCCACCACGGCCATCTCCGGCAGACCGGTGAGGTCGCCCCGGTAGAAGCTCGTCATCTGCTCCTGCCCTCGGCCGGCCCCCTGGGCCGCCGCCGCTATGACGGCCGGGGGACGGGGCAGGTCACGGGCCCGGTCGACGGACGTGACGACGAGCGCCTGGCCGCCGTCCGTCTCCTGGCAGCAGTCCAGCAGCCGCAGTGGCTCGACGATCCAGCGCGAGGCCGCGTGGTCGGCGAGGGTGATGGGTCTGCCGTGGAAGTACGCGGCCGGGTTGGTCGCCGCGTACTTGCGGTCGACGACGGCCACATGCCCGAACACCTCCGGCGTAAGCCCGTACGTGTGCAGATATCGCTGGGCCGCCATCGCCACCCAGGAGGCCGGGGTGAGCAGCCCGAACGGCAGCGACCAGCCGAGCGCCACGCCCTCCGCCGAGGGCTCCCGGTGCTGCACGCCCGAGCCGAATCTCCGGCCCGACCGCTCATTGAACGCCCGGTAGCAGACCACCACCTCCGCGACCCCCGTCGCCACGGCGAGCGCCGCCTGCTGGACGGTCGCGCAGGCCGCG
The DNA here is from genome assembly GCF_004028635.1 of Streptomyces cyaneus. GTDB lineage: Bacteria > Actinomycetota > Actinomycetes > Streptomycetales > Streptomycetaceae > Streptomyces > Streptomyces cyaneus. Next base: position 186,560 of record NZ_RQJW01000012.1, read on the forward strand.
CCGCCGCCGTAGTGGACCCGGGAGAAGAAGGACAGCTCGCCCATCCCGCAGGCCTGGGCCACGGTGATCTCCGGGCTGGTGTCCATCGTGAACGTCACCATCCCGTCCACGTCCCCGGGCGTCAGCCCCGCGTCGTCCAGCGCGGCCCGCACCGCCTCCACGGCCAGCCGGAGCTCGCTACGTCCTGAGTCCTTGGAGAATTCGGTGGCCCCGACACCGACAATCGCCGCCCGACCGGCAAGGGCGTCCCGCGCGCGGACACTCATGCGGGACCCTCCGACGATGCAGTGACCGCGGCCCTCGCCGGCAGGCTGTCAGCCGCCCCGCCCCGTGCGCTGTCCGTCGCGCCTGTTGGCGTGGTGCCCGCAGCCCCCGTCGGCGTGGTGCCCGCAACCCCCGTCGGCGTGGTGCCCGCAACCCCCGTCGGCAAGGTGTCCGCAGCCCCAGCCGGCACGGCGGTGACCGCAGTCCCCGTAGGCACGGTGACCGCAGCGCCAGCCGGGACGGTGACCGCCGCCCCCGCCGGGACCGTCACTGTCACCGTGCCGGTCACGTGTCTGCCGATGCCGTTCGCGCCGACCACCCGTACCGTCGCCGTATCGCCGTCGACCTCCTCGACCCTGCCCGTCAACACCATCGTGTCTCCTGGGTAGTTGGGCGCCCCGAGTCGTATGGCCACCCTGCGCAGTTCGGCCGTCGGTCCGAAGTGGTCGGTGATGTAGCGGCCGACGAGGCCATTGGTCGTGAGGATGTTCATGAAGATGTCGGGAGAGCCCTTCTGGCGGGCCAACTCCGCATCGTGGTGCACGTCCTGGTAGTCGCGCGAGGCGATGGCCCCGGCGACGATCAGCGTGCGAGTGATCGGGACCTCCAGCGGCGGCAGTTCTTCACCGGCCTTGATGCAGCTCCCCATCGCGCCCTCACCGGCCCTCATGCGACAACCTCCTGCATCTGCTGAGCCTCCTGAGCACGCCAGACAGGCAGCACCCACCCCTCGTCGCGCTCCTGAAGGCCGTACTCCTGGAATTCGAGCCGCACCGGCAGCCCGATCCGCACCTTGTCGTACGGCACCCCCACCACGTTGCCGATCATCCGCACACCCTCGGTGAGTTCGATCAGGCCGACCGCGTAGGGAGGGTCGAAGGCGGGGAACGGTGGGTGGTGCATCACGACGTATGAATAGACCGTCCCCTCGCCACTCGCCTCGACCGAGTCCCAGTCCAGGCCGCCGCAGGCGTTGCAGCCGGGCAGCCAGGGATGGCGCAGGGTGCCGCAGCCGGTGCAACGCTGGATGAGCAGGCTGCGCCGCTGGACGCCCTCCCAGAAGGCGGCGTTGTCACGGTTGACGACGGGGCGGGGGCGAGAAGGCTTCTTCCGCCGGTCCGGCTCACCTTCCCGACCAGCTTCCCGACGTATGGGTGCGTACTTGAGGATGCGGAAGCGGTGGGTGCCCGCCAGGTCGGTGCCGACACGGATGTTCATGCGGGTCGTGACGAAGTACCCCGTGCCGAGCTTCGTCGTCTTCTTCTCCGACACCGACTCGATCACCGAGTCGAAGGTGATCTCGTCCCCGGGCCGCAAGGGCCGTAGATACTCCTGGTCGCAGTCGGTGGCGACCACCGAGGTGTAGCCCGCATCGTCGAGCAGGCCGAGCAGCTCGTCGTACGCGTGCGTGCCTCTCGTATGGCCGGAGAGGCCGCTCATGGTCCACGCCTGGAGCATGGTGGGCGGTGCGATGGCGTCCGGTCCCGAGTACGCAGGGTTGGTGTCGCCCATGGCCTCGCACCAGTGCCGGATCATGGGCGCGTTGACGGGATCCTTGCCCGCACGCGCCACAGCGGCGCGCTGCCCCTCGTAGACCTTCAGCCGCGTCTCGAACTCGTCGCTCGCTTCCGCCTCATGGCCCACCACTGGCTCGTAGCTCACCGTCGCCCCCTCGCTCTCATCGGCCTCGTCGCCCACGGCGCATCGCACTGACACTTCTGGTACACCGCGACCGCCGATCCGGTTCCCACGAGTTTTTGGGACCTTCACGGGGCGCCGGGCCCAGGCCCCAGGCCGCAGATCTCAGGCCCCGGATCTGAGGCCCCGGATCTCAGGCCCCGGATCTCAGGCCCCACGAAGGTTTCTGACTGTCCGTCAGATACAACCCACTGTCAAGGCCGCAGCAGGCCGCCGAAGATCACCAGAAGGCCGTAGAAAAGCCAGGCAAAACACGGAAAACGCCTGCGCGGCGGCACCGAAGTACCGCCACGCAGACGCCTTGCACCCCACAGCACACCCCACAGATTCCGAGAGGGCCGGCGCGTGAGCACCGGGGCGCCGGCCCCCTCAGCTCACCACCAGAGCGGAGTGAAGTTGACGGACGTGTTGTCGTCGCCCTCGTTGACGGCCGTGAACGCGGAGCCGTTGACCTGAGCCGTGTTGCTCTGGTTCGAGGCACCGGAACCGGTCGCCTGCTGCTGCGTGGTGGACGAGGTGCCGTAGTTGTCGCCGCCGCCCCCGCTGCCGATGAGGCCCTGGGCGGCGTTCGAGACGGCCGCGCTGGATCCGTCGTCCGCGAAGGCGCCGTTGTCCGCCGTCGCGACGCCGGTGAACAGTGCGGCGGCGAGCGGGAGTGCGGAGAGGGCTGCGATGACGCGGGCGGTACGGATGCTTGCCATGTTGTTCCTCCAGAACAGTGCGCCCAGGCTCCCCAGCCGGACGCATAGGTGGTGCATGAAGTACTGCTCGTTCCAAGGCAGTTGGCCGACCACCTCGGAGCTGTGCACGACGTCGCGAGATCAGAGTTGCCCACCGAATCCCCGGCGAACCACACCAGAAGCCCCTATTCGCCCTGAAGCGTGATGACAAGTCGATAAACCCCTTTCGCTACTTCTATCCTCCAAGCCGGAGCAGTACGGACAGCTCAACCCCAAGCACCACAAGGGGTGAAAGGTTCCAGCAGACTGCCGACCAACCCCGCCGCCCGGCAGTCACCCGGCGTGTCGCCCAACGGATGAACACCCCTCCCTCTTTCCTTTTTCGAACATTCGTACGAACATAGAGCCATGGCCACCACCGACCGGCAGGCCACGACGCTGGCCCTCGCACACGCCCTGTCAGCCGCCGAACGCGGACTGGCCGTCATCCCCCTGTCCCGGACGAAGCTCCCGGCCCTGCGCTCCCCACACCGCGACGACCCCGGCCCGGCGCCCTGCCACGGCGAGTGCGGCCGCTTCGGGCACGGGGTCTACGACGCCTCCACCGACCCCGTCCGCATCCGCGAACTCTTCGCGGCCGCCCCCTGGGCCACGGGCTACGGCATCGCGTGCGGCCTGCCCCCGCACCACCTGATCGGCATCGACCTCGACACCAAATCCGGTACGGACTCCTCGGCCGCCCTGCGCGAACTGGCGCTGCGCCACCTGTTCACCATCCCGCCCACGGTGGTCGTCCTGACCCCCAGCGGCGGCCGCCACCTCTGGCTGACCGGCCCGCCCCACGTCGTCGTCCCCAACTCGGCGGGCCGCCTCGCGCCCGGCATCGACATCCGCGGCGCCGGCGGCTACCTCGTGGGCCCCGGCTCCCGCACCGATCACGGCGTCTACAGCACCGCCCCCGGTACCTCCCACATCACCCCCGCGCCCTGCCCGCGCGCCCTCCTGCGCCTCCTGCTCCCTCCGCCCCGCTCGCACCACCCCACGCCCCCGTCGGCCGGCGGCCACGGGCAGGGGCTCGTCCAGTTCGTGCTCGCCGCCCACGAGGGCCAGCGCAACACCCGCCTGTTCTGGGCCGCCTGCCGCGCCTACGAGGACGGCATCGGCCCCGCCCTCGTCGATCCCCTCGTCGAGGCGGCACTGAACACCGGCCTGACCGAACGCGAGGCCCGCGCGACGATCGCGTCGGCTGCGCGGATGACGGGGCACCGGCCCTGACCGGGCGTCCGGGATCCGCAGGCGCCCGACGGGGCTCCGGGATCCGCAAACGTCCGACCGGGCATCCGGAGCCCGCAGGCTCCTGACAGGACTTGAAATTCACGGGAGCTCGATGCACCACCGCCCTAGAGTGCCGACCATGTCGCTGACCCGCGTCATCCTCATGTCCGGCCGCTCGCTCGACCTCTCCGAGCTACAGCTCTCCTCGACGTACGGCGGAATGCTGGAGGGCTACCCGTGCAAGCCGGTCAACGACATGAAGATCAAGGGCCTCGTCCGCGCCGCGGAGCACGCCCGTCCCTCCACGCCGGTGCACCTCGTCCCGCCGCCGCGCGAGTATCCCGACCAGTACGCGGGCGCGTTCGGCCCGGTCGAGGTGCTGCCGTCCGTGGCCTGCGTGGGCGCCTTCCACTCCACGGCCCTCGACCGCGACCACGACCCGGTCCTGTATCGCTCCGCCCTCACGATCATCTGGTTCCAGCCCACCGCGCGCGTGCCGTCCGGCTGTGACGCGGAGGACGCGCTGCGGGAGGTCGAGTGGGAGGGGCTGGCGCGGGACTACGAGCTATAGGCGGGACCACAGCTCTAGGCGTGGCTACGAGCTCCGGACAGGACTGCGAGTTCTGGAGACGCCCCTCCAACGACAGCGTTCGAGTACCACCTAGAACGGCTCCGGCCCGAGGACTTCCTATGGGAACCGGGACCTCACTGCTGGACGGTGCGCCCGGCCGCCGACGGCACCTGGGTGCCGGACTGGGCCGAGACCGAGCCCGATCCCGTCCCCGTGCCGACCATCGCCTGGGTGAGCTGGCACATCGGCTGGTGGTGGAGCGTGGCCACCGACCATCTGCGGGGCCGTCCGCCCCGGGAGCGGACCGACGTGACCTGGCCCGGCGACGGGCAGGCGACCGTCGCCTGGCTGCGCGACCTGCGCACGGAGTGGCTGGCCGCGCTGGACCGACTCGACGACACGGACCTGGACGCCACGGCGCCGTTCCCCTGGCCGAACGACCCGCAGTACACCGTCGCCCACATGATCGGCTGGGTGAACGCCGAGCTGATGAAGAACGCCGCGGAGATCGGGCAGTTGAGGTTGCTGCGGGCCCAGCAGCCGAAGCACTGATCCGTCGCCGTCCGCGCGGCGCTGGGGGGGTGTCTCTCGGCAAGATGTCCAGCAAGATGTCCAGCTTGGCAATTAGCACCAAAATGGTCTTTACATGCTGTTCTTGCGCTGGATCGGAGACGTCATGAATGATCTCAAGCTTGAGCAGAAGCGCTCGCTGTCCCGCCTTGAGGCGGCGGATCAGCTCGAGGCACTGGCGGCCGCGCTGCGGGAAGGCGGGGACGCCGAACTGGAACTCGACCCTTGGAAGCTGAGCCTGCGGATCCCGGACAACCTCCGCGGCGAGATCGAGGTCGAGGTCAGTGATGGGGAGATCGAGCTGGAGATCGAGTTCAAGTGGCCGACCGCGTCGGCCGCAGGGACAGCGTCGTCGCAGAAGGCGGCTGCCGGCCCCGGGCGAAGCCGCACCGGCGGAAGCAGAACCTCGAAGCGGACTGCCGCGACGAAGTCGTGAGCCGACTGCAAGAGGGTGACTGCAGAGGCGACTGCAAGAAGGGGTGCCCGAAAATCCGGGCACCCCTTCTCACCTGGCCTTATGCCGCCTGACAAGCGGTGGGTGTGGGATTTGAACCCACGGTGACTCGCGCCACGACGGTTTTCAAGACCGTTCCCTTAGGCCGCTCGGGCAACCCACCTCGGCTCCTGCCCACCAGGGGCGGAGCGGATACAGCGTACCGGCCTGACGCGTTGTGCGGGATGCGAGGTCCAGGCGTCGTCGTTCACGCGTCGTCGTTCAGGCGGACTCCGTTGACGGCGGTGTCGAAGATCGGCCGGTACTCGTGCCATTGCTCGTCCGGCGCGGAGAGGTAGATGACGTACTGGGTGCCGTCGGCTCTCGCGAAGGCGAGCTCCGCCGCTCGGTACTTGCGGGCCCTGCCGTCGAAGGTGAACTCCCAGTACCCGGCAGGCTGTCCCCGGAAGGTCGTCTCGGCCATCCTCACGCGTTCATAGCCGGGGTTGTCGCGGGCGGTCTGTTCCTCTTCCGTCTCACGCCAGTGCTGCAGTGGATCGGTGCCCGCGAACTCGACGACGTTGACCCTCAGGCCCACCAGGCCCGACGGGTCTATGTAGCCGACCTCACCGCCGGGCAACGTCTTGCGGGTCCAGCCGTCTCGCACGGGCACGGAGATGCCGGTGTCCGGGTTCTCGAGGTGGTACCCGGCGGGCACCGGCGGCACGGTGGGACTGGGACTGGGGCTGGGGCTGGTGGTCGGGGAGGGAGTGGACGCCTCGGAGCCGGACGTGTGCTTACTCGGCCCATCGGCGCCGGCCTTGAGCCACCACAGTGCGCCGCCCGCCAGACAGGCGGCGAGGGTCACCGCCAGGACCGACCGGACCACCGTACGGCGGCGGTTGCCCTTGTCTTTGCCCTTCCCGCCAGGAGGCGTGAGGTCCTCTGCGCGGTCCGGGCGCGTGGGTGAATCGAGGCGGGCGGTTCGGGTGCCGGTCACCTCGTCCAGGCGGCGTTCGACCTCGTGTACGTCCATCCGCTGTTCGGGATCCTTGACGAGCAGACCCTCGATCACCGGGGTCAGTTCGCCGGCCCTGCGCGAGGGCTCGTACGGATCGGTGGCGATGGCGTACGCGGTCTCGATCGGGGTGGCGCGGCGGAACGGGTCCTGCCCCTCGACGGCCTGGTACAGCGTCGCCCCCAGGGCCCACAGATCACTGGCGGGACCGGTCTCGGGATGCGCGCCCCTGAGCCGCTCGGGCGCCAGGTAGCAGATGGAGCCGATCAACTCGCCGGGCTTGGTCAGCGAGGACGTCCCCGACTCCATGGCGATCCCGAAGTCGGTGAGGACGATCCGCCCGTCGTCACCGAGCAGAACGTTGGCGGGTTTGACGTCCCGGTGCAGGACCCCGGCGTCGTGGGCGGCGCGCAGGGCGGCGGCCATGGCACGGCCGATCCGGGCGGCTTCCTCGGGTGGCAGTGCGCCTCGGCGCTTCAGGACGTCGCTCAGTGTGACCGAGGGGACGTACTCCATGACGATGCACGGCAGGCCCTCGTCATCGACGACGTCGTGCACCACGATCACGTTGGGGTGGGTGATCCGGGCTGCGCTGCGGGCCTCGCGGCGAGTGCGCTCGTAGAGCGTGCGGACCTCGTCGTCCTGCAGGTGCGGCGGGATGCGCAGCTTCTTCACGGCGACGTGGCGGCCGAGCAGTTTGTCCTCGGCACGCCAGACGGTTCCCATACCGCCGCTGCCCACCCGCTCCACCAGCAGGTACCTGCCGGCGACGAGCCGCCCGAGATCGGACACCGCGAGACCGTCCCCTTGTCTGCTTCCCATTCGCGGCTCCGCTTCCCATTCGCGAACAGTCGAGGTCGAGAAGGCACGATAGCCCATCCGAACGTATGGACACGGTCGCCTTCCGACGGCAACTCCCCGCGCGCGCAGCGCGATCCACAGCCCGGCGAGCGGTTCCCTGGCCGTCCACCCATGCCGTCGCCTCAGCGAACGACAGTGCGACAGGGCGCCCTCCCGGCGGGGAGGACGCGGGTGCGTGGGTCCTGGTTCCCGCTTCTCCCGAAGGCGCCCGCCTCTTCCCGCGGCGAGGGCGACAACGGACACGCGCGCGTGACGTCGACTCTGGTCGGAGCCGGACGTACGCGCGCGTGGCCGATTGCGTCAGCTGTCGCCCGTGCGGGCGCCCAGGGTGAGTTCGACCGTGTGGGACTGGCCGCCGCGTTCGTAGGTGATCGTGACCTTGTCGCCGGGCTTGTGGGTCCAGATCTCGCCGATCAGGGTGGGGCCGGAGTCGATCACCCTGTCGTCGAGCTTGGTGATGACATCGCCCGGCTTGAGGCCGGCCTTGGCGGCGGGGCCGCCCGCCTCGACCGCGTCCGAGCCGCTGGCGCCCTGCTCGGTGATCTTGGCGCCGCCGGTGGTGTCCTCCAGGGAGACGGAGGCGCCGATCTTGGCGTACACCGGCTTGCCGGTCTTGATCAGCTGCTTGGCGACGTACTGGGCCTGGTTGATCGGGATGGCGAAGCCGAGGCCGATCGAGCCGGACTGGCTGGTGCCGCCCAAGCCGTTGGCGGCGGACTGGATGGCGGAATTGATGCCGATGACGTTGCCCTGCGCGTCCAGCAGCGGGCCGCCGGAGTTGCCGGGGTTGATCGAGGCGTCCGTCTGCAGGGCGCTCATGTAGGAGGCGTTGCTGCCGGTGCCGTCGCTGGAGGCCACGGGGCGGTTCTTGGCGCTGATGATGCCCGTGGTGACCGTGTTGGAGAGGCCGAAGGGGGCGCCGATCGCGATCGTCGAGTCGCCGACCGCCACATCGTCGGAGTTGCCCAGCGTCAGCGGCTTGAGGTCCGACGGGGCGTTCTTGAGCTTGATGACCGCCACGTCGTAGCCCTGCGCGTGGCCGACGACCTCGGCGTCGTACTTCTTGCCGTTCGGGAAGGTCGCCGTGAGCTTGCCGCCGTCCACCGCGTCGGCCACCACGTGGTTGTTGGTGACGATGTGGCCCTCGGTGTCGAAGACGAAGCCGGTGCCGGTGCCGCCCTCGCCGCTGCTGCTCTCGGCCTCGATGGTGACGGTGCTCGGCAGCGCCCTGGCGGTCACGGACGCGACCGTGCCCGGGTCGCGCTTGATGTCGCCACCGCTGTCGGCGGCGGAGACGGTCGTCGAGGAGCTGTTGTCGTCGTTCTTGGCCAGGGTGTAGCCGAGGCCGCCGCCCAGGCCGCCCGCGACCAGCGCGGCGATGAGGACCGCGGCGAGCAGCCCGCCGCGTCCCCGGTCGGACTTCGGCGCCGGCTGCTGGTAACTGGCACCCCAGCCGAAGCCCGCACCACCACCGGAACCCGCACCCGCACCGGCACCGGCACCGGCACCGGCACCACCTGCGGCGACACCGCTGTCGGCGTACGGCGACGTGGGCGGCGGCGGAGGCGGCCAGGAGGCGTCGGGGGCCGAGCCCTGGGAGGCGGGCGGCTGGGCTCCGTTCGAGGCGGCCGGGGCGGCGGGCGGCTGAGCACCGTTCGCGCCCGCGTCGGTGGCGTACGGCTGCGTGCCGTTCGAGTTCGCCGGGGCGCCGTTCGGCACCGGGGGGAGCGGGGTGGTCGGGGCGGCATCGCCCTCGGGAGCCGGGCGCTCCTGGGATGCCGGAGCAGCAGGAGCATCCACCGGCACGGGAGGTGCGGACGGGGCCGGGGGTACCGCGGCGCCCTCGTTCTCGGTGCTCACAGCTTCTCTCCTCGATCCACGGCTGTAGTTTTCGGTCGCACTCGGTCACGCCCGTTCACGCTGGCAGTACTTGTCGGCGGTCGGTGCGCTTCAGCTGTGCATGTCTTTTTGTATGCCGTCAGCTTTTCCCACGGGCCGTCAGAGCACCATAAGCGGTGGCTGTGGGTCCACGGCCATTCTTTATATAGGGCATGTGTGACTGAACAGGCGCAATCCCAGCACCTTCGAGACTGCTCCGGCCGCACGTCTACCCGCCTGCGGTGGGACCATGACGCGGTGACCCAAGCACGGCAGCAGCAGATCCAAGTCGTCGCCCATCGCGGAGCCTCCGAAGACGCTCCCGAGCACACCCTGGCCGCGTACAAGAAGGCGATCGAGGACGGTGCGGACGCCCTCGAGTGCGATGTACGTCTCACCGCGGACGGCCATCTCGTCTGTGTCCACGACCGCCGCGTCAACCGTACGTCCAACGGCCGCGGCGCGGTCTCGGCCCTGGAGCTCGCCGAGCTCGCCGCCCTGGACTTCGGCTCCCGCAAGAACCGCGACTCATGGAAGAACCGGGCCGAGGAGCCCGACTGGGAGTTCCGGCCGGAGGACCCCGAGGACACCTCCGTCCTCACCCTGGAGCGGCTGCTGGAGCTCGTCGCGGACGCGGGGCGACGGGTGGAAATGGCGATCGAGACCAAGCACCCGACCCGGTGGGCGGGGCAGGTCGAGGAGCGGCTGCTGGTCCTGCTGAAGCGGTTCGGGCTCGACGCGCCCGCCTCCGCCGACGAGTCCCCGGTGCGGGTCATGAGCTTCTCGGCGCGCTCGCTGCATCGCGTGCGTGCCGCCTCGCCGACGCTGCCGACCGTCTATCTGATGCAGTTCGTCTCGCCCAGGCTGCGGGACGGACGGCTGCCCGCGGGTGTCCACATCGCCGGTCCCTCGATCCGGATCGTGCGCAGTCACCCGGCGTATGTGGAGCGCCTGAAGAAGGCCGGCCACCAGGTGCACGTCTGGACCGTGAACGAGCCCCAGGACGTCGACCTCTGCGCCGAACTGGGCGTCGACGCCATCATCACCAACCGCCCCCGCGCGGTGCTGCGCCAGCTCGGCCGCTGACACGCGCGCGTGGCCGACATACGGCCCGCCATGCGGCCGACGCACGGCCAAAGCAAACGGCCGAACCAAGTGGCCTCCGCAAACCGCACACCCGGAAACCACTAAAACCTCATCAACCCCTGCGCAACCTCTTGACCCCACAGCCCCTTCAGCCCCATCCTCCACTCTCGGTCACACCGTCGAATTCCAGCCATCTCGATTACAGGGAGTGCTCCGGCGCGTTCGGTCCGTATTCGATCGTTGCGAGTGCGTCACCGGACCTTGATTGGCCGGTTTCCGGTACAGGCCAATGGGGCATCCACACCGTGGCGTGGGGCAAAGGAGGTCTCGGGGGTGGCGTTGGTGGTGGCACAGGAGGTGCCCACGTCGTCGAGCATGGCCGTACCCCATGGCCCTGCGGGCGTGGGGGAAGCGAGACACCGTATGCGCTCTCAGTTGCGCAGGGGCGGCGTGGCGGAATCGGTCATCGACGATGCCGTACTGATTCTTTCCGAACTCTTGAGCAACGCCTGCAAACACGGCCGGCCGCTCGGTGACGCACTGTCCGGGGACGGTGACGTCCGGGCCGCATGGCGCGTGGACGCGAGCGGCAGGCTCACCGTGGAGGTGACGGACGGCGGCGGGCCCACCCGCCCTGCTCCGGCCACGCCCTCGGTCACCGCGCACGGCGGCCGTGGGCTGAACATCATCACCGCTCTCGCCGACGACTGGGGTGTACGCGACGACGCCCGGGGCGAGGTCACGGTCTGGGTCATAGTCCACGACGACGTTCATGATCCGGATGCCGGGCACCGCCGCCATGACTTCGCTACGCGCGTCGCAGCGCCGGCGGTGGGCGCGATATCCGGCCTCGACTTCGCCGACGCCTTCGACGACCTGGACTGAAACTCCGACGAACGGCTCGAAGCACCGGTCCGGCCGAAGCTCCGCTTCCCGGCACGACGCGGTGGGTTGTCCACAGGCTCCCGTCACGCATGGCATGAACGGCTAGGCTCGCGCCGTACGAGACGAGCCGTAACCGGGAGACACCCACGATGGCCAAGAAGCGACCCCAGACCAAGGCCAAGCGCCCGCAGCTCAGCGACGAGGCCCGCGCCGCAGGCGCTGATGGACAGGTTCCGGTCGTCGGCGCACGCGAGCCCTGTCCCTGCGGCAGCGGCCGGCGCTACAAGGCCTGCCACGGCCGGGCCGCCGCGCAGGCGGTGACCGAGCTGGTGCACCGCCCGTTCGAGGGCCTGCCGGGCGAGTGCGACTGGGTGGCGCTGCGCGAACTGGTGCCGGCCGCCACGGTCGAGCTGCACCTGAAGGGCGGCCTCCCCGAGGGCGTCCCGTCCGTCACCCTGGCCACCGTCCTGCCGATGGCCTGGCCGGCGCTGCGCCGAGACGACGGCTCGGTCCTGCTCGGCCTGCAGAACGACACGGCCTCGGGCGACATCAGCCGCGACCTCGCCGACACTCTCCAGCAGGCCCTGACCGCACAGCCCGGCACCCCGGTCCAGGGCCGCCGTGCCCCGGCCGACGGTCCGCGACTGCAGGATCTGCTCGACCCCGAAGGCACGTTCGAGCCAGTTGTGCACCCCGGCTTCGAGTTCTGGGTCCCGGACGCGGAGAACGCCACTCCGGAGGTGACCGCCTCCCTGGAGCGGGCCAACGCCGCGGCCATCCCGACCGTGCGGCTGACCGGCGTGGACGCCGCCTACTGGTGCGAGACGCCGGACAAGAACCACCTGCGCTGGGTCATGCCGCACCCCGAGGAGCAGCTTCTGGACGCTCTCGCGCGGCTGCACGCGGCAGGGAAGTCGAACCTCGGCGAGGGCACCCGTCTCGTGGGCTCCTTCCGCGCTCACGGCCTCACCGTGCCGGTCTGGGACCTGCCGAGCGGCGTCGGCGCGGAGGACGTGGAGAAGCCGGCGGCGGAGTTCGCCGAGCGCCTCGCCGCGGCCCTGGCCACGGACGCTCCGCTCACGCCGGACGAGCGTCGCGCGCGTGGCGGCCTGACCAACCGGCAGGTCACGCTCAGCTGACGAGCACTGCGGAGATCGGGTTCGGCTGAACGGCCGTTCAGCCGAACCGGTCCGCCCGGGAGGGGTGAATCCGATCACAACTCCCCTGCGGAGCAAGGGAATCCGTGACTGGAAAGCCCGGATCGAATTTGCGAACCGCCGATCTCTTGTTACCGTTCCATTAGCCCGGTTGCTGGTGCATCCCCCGTCGCCAGCAACCGGGTCTTTCCATGTGCGCACTCCTTTACGGAATGACGCCGGCTGTCAACCGCCCGTAGGTTCCCCGGAATTGCCCGGTGAGGAGTTGCTCGCGGAGCGCAGCAGCAGCGGTCCCCTCCCGGCCCGGGACGCGAACTCCGCGACCGCCGTGTAGGCGTCCAGGTTCCCCCGAGTGCGCTCCCGGGGCGTCTCGCACGTCCCCGGCTCGTCCTCGGCGCCTCCGGCGCAGCGCATCTGCACCGTGCGTCCACCGGGCCCCATGAGACTCAGTACGGAGTCCAGCGCGCCGCCGGTGGCATTGCGGAAGTAGGTGCGCGCCCAGGTCTCGTCCCCCTGCGTGAGGACGCAGGTCTGCGCCTCGACGCCCTCGGGGGAGGTGAGTTCCGGACCGCAGCGGGCGGCGGTGGCAAGGCCCAGGCCGAGCAGCAGCGACGAGTCGGCGAGCCCGGCGGAGGGCGCCTTGGCGTCGGCGGGGCGGGAGGGACGTACGGCACCGTCCCTCGGAGCACGGGGGGAGGGCCGTGCGGCCTTGTGCGCGGACGTGCGTTCGGCGGCCCGGCTCGCGTCGACGACCTGGCCGGCGGCCGCCCAGGCCAGCGGCAGGGCGACCGCCGCCGCCGCGACGGACGCGAAGGCGATCAGTCGGACTCTTCTGCGATTCGGCCCGCGGCGATGCGACGACGGTGCCCTATTTCCCCTGTTTTGACGCGGCATATAGCGGAAGATAACGACCACACACGCGTGCGCTGACCCACGCGCGCCGGACAGCCCTACAACTCGGGCGCGCTCACACCCGTACGAGTGAGGGCCTCAACCACGGCATCCACCACGGCCTGAACGTCCGGCACCCACGGGGAGGCCGAGCCGGGCAGCGGGGCGCGCTGCCAGCTGATGGGGCCCTGGCCCGTCTCGGACGGGGGCAGGGCGATGTAGCCGCCCTCGCCGTGGAAGCGGAGGGAGCCGGGGACGAAGTCCTTGGCGTAGAGCAGTTCGCCCAGTTGCTCCATGGAGTACGGCTTCACCAGGATCGCCCAGCGGGCGGGCGAGGCGACGACCGGGCCGAGGCGCATGCCCATGCGGTCGAGTGCGGTGAGTGCGTGGGCGGCCGGCAGGGCGGGGAGGCTGACCGCGCAGGGTGCCGTGCCGCCGGTGGCGAGGATGATCGGCGCCGTGGGCCGGTTGGCCCACCACCAGCGCACCATGCGCTCGTCGGTGGTGGCCGCAAGGAGGCCGGGGTCGAAGGGGTGGGCGCCGGGCACCGTGCACTCCGGGTCGGGGCAGCCGCAGCGGGAGTGCCCCTGCGGGTGTGTCGTCACGCCTGGGAGTACCGGCCAGCGCCATTCCGTCGCGAAGGTCAGGGCCGCGCTGATCAGTTCAGGCCTCCCGTCGCTACGCAGGAGCCTGCGTCGCCTTCCGAGGATCTCGCGCATGAGCGCTCGTTCCTTTCCGTTGCACCGCTGGCAACACCGTGGTCACATCACACCATGTGTCGATCACTTCACTGTGCGTACCTGTTGGCGCATCACACCCCTGCCATGGGCAAGGGGAACCCCTATGGGCCGAACGTTGACTGCTTCCGCGGCTACCTCGTCCATACTGCGTCTATCAAAAGCATGGGCGTGGCGTGGGGTGGCGAAGTCTGGCGTTTAGCGTCGCGCGTATTTCTCTTCGCCTCCGCCACGGGAGGATGGGGCCGGTCGTCGGTGGCTAAGACGCCCGGGTCCGTCACCAGGTTCCGGGTGGTTGTCAACCACCCCTGGCCTTCACCGAGTACGTACCCATCACGACCGCTGTGACGCTCTGTGGAGCGAAACCAGTCGACCGCAATACCCCGTTCCCTGAGGCAGTTTTAAGCCAACTTTGCCTTTACGCAAGAGGTCTACGGCAAGTGCTCTGGTTACCCACGGACACCAGGAATCCCGGCAGGACAATGCTGGACATCCCCTAACGAGTGCGTGTACATGTGGAGACACTGCTAGCGGCGCAGAATGACATGGGGGTTTGCGATGCTTTTGAGCAATACGCACCGGTCGGAAAGCCGGACGCCATGAACGCCCCTCACCCTCCGAAAGTGGCCGGAATCGATTCGACGGTTCCCTCGCCCGCACACACTGTCGCGCCCGCGCCCGCGACCTCGGGCACCTCAGCGGTCCCCCCGCCCAACGCACCAGGGGCGCTGCTTCAGGACCGTCTCGCCGGCTGGGTCTCCGACCTCACGACACTCCATGAACTCACCGAGCGGCTGGCCCGCACGGACGCCCTCGCCGAAGCCCTCCAGGAACTGCTGCGCGCCGGAGCCGCCCTCGTGGGTGCCCGGCGCGGTCTCGTCGTACTGGAACCGGCCGACGGGCTCGGCCCGGACACGACGATCGGGCTGGGCCTCGCCCGCGCCGACCTCGGCCACATCGAGACCGTCCCGCGCAGTGCGATGTCGTACGGCAGGATCCTCGACGGACTGCCGGGTGGCGACGGTGAGATCGCCCAGCCGGACCTCCTCTCCGAGGACGGGCTCGACCCCCGCCACCGCGAGGTGGCCGCACGCCTCGGCTACGCCGCGAGCTACGCGCTCCCCCTGTCCACCAAGGCCGCGGGCCGTCTCGGCGCCGCCGTGTGGCTGTACGACGAGCCCGCCGAACCGGCCGAGCGCCAGCGCCACCTCGTCGGCCTGTACACGCGCTACGCCACCGAGCACCTGGCCCGGCTCCTCGAAATCGAGCGCACGCGCGCGTGCATGAAGACGATGGCCGAGGAGCTGCTCCCCTCCCGTCTGCCCCGGATGGCCGGCGTCCAGCTCGCCGTGCGGCACCGTACCGGCCCGCGCGGGGGCGGCGACTGGTACGACGCGCTGCCGCTGCCGGACGCCGCGCTCGGCCTGGCGGTCGGCTCGGTGACCGGTTCGGGGCCCAGCGCCGTCGCCGCGATGGGCCGGCTGAGGGCCAGCCTGCGGGCGTACGCCGTCATGGAGGGCGAGGACCCGGTCGCGGTCCTGTCCGACCTGGAACTGCTGCTCAGACTCACCGAGCCGGCCCGCTCCGCCACCGCCCTGTTCGCCTACTGCGAGCCCTCCCTGCGCAAGATCACGCTCGCCGGTGCCGGACACACCCCGCCGCTGCTGATCGGCGATCGGCGCACGGAGTTCGTGGAGACCTCCGTGTCCGCGCCGCTGGGCATGCTGGCCTGCTGGGAGGCGCCGAGCGTGGAGCTGACGGCGGAAGCCGGAGAGACGGTCCTGCTCTACACCGACGGGCTGCTGCACCGCACCGGTGACGCCACCGACCGCGCCTTCGCCCGGCTGCACGCGGCGGCGGCCGGGGTACCCCGGGCGATCCGGCACGACCCGGACGCCGTCGTCGACCACGTCCTGCGCACCGTGCTGCCGGACGGGCTCGACCGGACGGACAGCGAGGAGGACGTCGTACTGCTGGCGGCTCGCTTCGAGTAGCGGCGCGCTGACCTTCGGTCACTCCCCATAACAGGCACGTGGTCTGCGCCATAGCAGCGGCGGGCAAGCGGTCTTTCGCCCTGGGCGCTCCCCTCCACGACCGTACGATGGACGGGGTCCAGTGCCGTATCGAGGAGGAAGACCGTGGCCGACGAGCTCACCCCGGAGACCCCGGAAGAGTCGGAAGAGCCGATCAAGCAGCGCAAGAACGGCCTGTACCCGGGCGTGTCCGACGAGCTCGCCGAGAGCATGAAGTCCGGCTGGGCCGACACGGAGCTGCGCGACCTGGAGCCGATCCCCCAGGCCGCCGAGACGGCTGCCCGCCGTGCCGCGCTGTCGGCGCGCTTCCCGGGTGAGCGTCTGGTGATCCCCGCGGGCAACCTGAAGACGCGGTCGAACGACACCGAGTACGCCTTCCGGGCCTCGGTCGAGTACGCGTATCTCACCGGCAACCAGACCGAGGACGGCGTGCTCGTCCTGGAGCCCGTCGCCGACGGTCACAAGGCGACGATCTACCTTCTGCCGCGCTCCGACCGGGAGAACGGCGAGTTCTGGCTGTCCGGCCAGGGCGAACTGTGGGTCGGCCGCAGGCACTCGCTGACCGAGGCGGAGAAGCTGTACGGCATCCCCGCCTCCGACGTGCGCGAGCTGACGGACAAGCTCCGCGAGGCGACGGGGCCCGTGCGTGTCGTCCGTGGCTACGACGCCGGCATCGAGTCCGCGCTGACCGACAAGGTCACCGCCGAGCGGGACGAGGAGCTGCGGGTCTTCCTGTCCGAGGCGCGGCTGGTCAAGGACGCGTTCGAGGTCGGCGAGCTGCAGAAGGCCGTCGACTCGACCGTGCGCGGCTTCGAGGACGTGGTGAAGGTCCTCGACAAGGCCGAGGCGACGAGCGAGCGCTACATCGAGGGCACGTTCTTCCTCCGCGCGCGCGTGGAGGGCAACGACGTCGGCTACGGCTCCATCTGCGCGGCCGGCCCGCACGCCTGCACGCTGCACTGGGTGCGCAACGACGGGGCCGTGCGCTCGGGTGACCTGCTGCTGCTCGACGCGGGCGTCGAGACCCACACGTACTACACCGCCGACGTGACGCGGACGCTGCCGATCAACGGCCGGTACAGCGAGATCCAGAAGAAGATCTACGACGCCGTGTACGACGCCCAGGAGGCCGGTATCGCGGCTGTGAAGCCGGGGGCGAAGTACCGGGACTTCCATGACGCGGCCCAGCGTGTGCTGACCGAGCGGCTCGTCGAGTGGGGGCTCGTCGAGGGGCCGGTGGAGCGGGTGCTGGAGCTGGGGCTTCAGCGGCGGTGGACGCTGCACGGGACGGGGCACATGCTCGGCATGGACGTCCATGACTGCGCCGCGGCGCGGACGGAGACGTATGTGGAGGGTGTGCTGGAGCCGGGGATGGTGCTGACCGTCGAGCCCGGGCTGTACTTCCAGGCCGATGACCTGACCGTGCCGGAGGAGTACCGGGGGATCGGGGTGCGGATCGAGGACGACATTCTGGTGACGGAGGATGGGAACCGGAACCTGAGCGCCGGGCTGCCTCGGCGGTCGGATGAGGTGGAGAGCTGGATGGCCTCTTTGAAGGGCTGACGTCGGATTGATGGCCGGGTGCCAAAGGGGTGTCCGGCCGTCGTCGCGGTCTGCGGGTTGTGGGGGCTTGTCGCGCAGTTCCCCGCGCCCCTAGGGGGTTGGGGTGGACCTGCATCTGGAGGCCGACGTCGGTGAAGGGCGTCGTGCGGGGCTCGAGCGTGCCCTGCGCGATGCCGTGCGGGACGGGCGGCTTGCTCCCGGGGAGCGGTTGCCTGCTACCCGGCGGCTCGCCGACGAGCTCGGCATCTCGCGGAACACCGTGAAGGCGGCCTACGACCAGCTTGTCGCCGAGGGGTATCTCACCGCCCGGCAGGGGGCCGGTACGCGAGTGGCCGCGCTGCCTCCCGTCGACGCCGGGCCGCCGGAGGCCGCCGCACGCGCGCGTGAGGCGCGTTTTGATCTGCGGCCGGGGAGTCCGGACGTGGGGGCGTTTCCGGCGGCTGCCTGGTTGCGGGCGTTGCGCAGGGCCATCGCCACGGCGCCCTCGCCGGCGTACGACTACGGCGATCCGCGCGGTCGTATCGAGTTGCGGACCGCGCTGTCGGGGTATCTGGGGCGGGCGCGTGGGGTGATCGCGCCGCCGGAGCGGATCGTGATCACCTCCGGGTATGTGCAGGGGTTGGCCCTCCTCACGCGCGTGTTGGAGGGCGGCGTCATCGCCATGGAGGATCCGGGGTTGCCGTTCCATCGGGAGGTGGTGCGGCGCAACGGGGGCGCCGTCGTGCCCGTGCCCGTCGACGAACGAGGGGCGTGCGCGGAGGAGTTGGGGGACTGCTCGGCCGTTGTCGTCACGCCCGCGCATCAGTATCCGACCGGTGTGACCCTGCATCCGGAGCGGCGGCGGGCCATCGGCGACTGGGCACGCGCGCGTGGCGGACTGATCGTCGAGGACGACTACGACGGGGAGTTCCGCTACGACCGCCAGCCCGTCGGCGCGCTGCAGGGGATGGCGCCGGGGCAGGTGGTGTATCTGGGGACCGCGTCGAAGACCCTCGGGCCCGCGCTGCGGCTCGGCTGGATGGTGCTGCCGCCGCACCTGGTCGACGCCGTGGCCGACGCCAAGCTGCACAGTGACCATCACACCGAGTCCATCGGCCAGTTGGCGCTCGCCGAGCTGATCGACAGCCACGCGTACGACCGTCATGTGCGGGCCTGTCGGCTGCGGTATCGGCGGCGCCGGGATCAGCTCCTGGACCGGCTGGGGGCGCGCCGGCGGGTGCGGGGGATCGCGGCCGGGCTGCACGCGCTGGTGGAGGTCGACGACGAGGCGGAGGTGCTGGCGCGGGCGGAGGCGGAAGGGCTCGCGGTAGGGCATCTGGGGGAGCACTGGCATACGCCGGGCGGCGGCGAGGGACGGCCGCAGGGGCTCGTCGTGGGGTACGGGACACCTCGGGAGCGGGTGTATCCGGAAGCGCTGGAGGTGTTGGTGAAGGTGCTGGGCAGGGCGTGAATTGGACCAGTTAGATGCCTCAGTATTGGGCCTGTTGAGAGGTCCACGGCATCTTTAACGTCGTTGGCATGACAACCCGCCTTCTCCCGCCCGCCGGCCCACAACGCGTGCTGGCCTCGGCCCAGTTGGCCAACTCGATCGGCGACGGCGCCTACTACGTGACGTCGGCCTTGTACTTCACCCATGTCGTCGGCCTCGCGCCCGCGCGCGTGGGGCTCGGACTGACCGTCGCCTGGGCCGTCGGCTCGCTGGCAGGGGTGCCTCTCGGGCGGCTCGCCGACCGGCGCGGGCCGCGTGGCACCGCGGTGCTGCTCGCGCTGGCGACGGCGCTCGCGGTGGCGTCCTTCCTCGTCGTCGACGGCTTCGTGCCGTTCGTGGCGGCCGCCTGCGCCTACGCGACCGCCCAGTCGGGGCTGGCCGCGGCCCGGCAGGCGCTGCTGGCCGGGCTGGTGTCCGCCGGGGACCGGACCGGGCTGCTCGCGCATCTGCAGTCCACGCTCAACGCCGGGCTGGCGGTGGGGGCGGCGCTGGGCGGGCTGGCGCTGAACGCCGGGACGCGGGAGGCGTATCTCGGCGTGCTCGCCTTGGACGCGGTGAGCTTCGTCGTCTGTGCGGGGGTGCTGGTGCGGCTGCCGTCGGTGGAGCCGGTTTCCGTGCGGCCACGTGGCTCCCTCGGCGTCCTGCGTGACCGCCCGTACGCCGCCGTCGCGCTCCTCAACACCGTGCTGTTGCTCCGGCTGCCGCTGCTCAGCCTCGTGCTGCCGCTGTGGATCACCCGCAGGACCGAGGCGCCGGCCTGGCTGGTCTCGGCGCTGTTCGTGCTCAACACCGGTGCGGTGATGCTTTTCCAGGTCAGGGCGGCGCGCGGCGTCACGGGTCTGGCCACCGCCACGCGCGCGGTGCGTCGTGCGGGCTGGGTGATGCTCGCCGCGTGTGTGGTGTTCGCGCTGTCGGCGGGCGCCTCGCTGTGGGTGGCCGTCGGTTTCCTGGTGGTGGGTGCGGTGCTTCAAGTGGTCGCCGAGATGGGGCAGTCGGCGGGTTCCTGGCAGCTGTCGTTCGACCTGGCCCCGGAGGGCCGCGTCGGCGAGTACCAGGGCCTGTTCGGGACCGGCGTCACGATCGCCCGCACCCTCGGCCCGCTCCTTCTGACGGGCCTGCTCGTGGAGTGGGGGACGCCGGGCTGGCTGCTGCTGGGCGCCGCGATGCTGGCGGCGTCGTACGGGATGGGACCGGCGGCACGGTGGGCCGCCGGCCGCCGGGCGGAGCAGATGGTCAGGCAGCCCGAGCTCGTGCCGTGACGGGCAGCGAGTCCAGGAACAGCGCCCCCGCCAGCAGCCCCGCACTCCCCCGTGGGCTCCACGCGCGTGCGTGCAGGTCGGTATCGAGGGCGACGAGGGCCGCCGCGCCGGCCTCGGTGGCCGTACCGCCCGCTTCCAGGACTCCGCGGGCGCCCGCCTGGACCTGCCGTAGGCCGATGGGGCCCGCGGTGTAGAGGAGTTCGGTGTCCTGGAGGGTGGACATCACGGTGAGCAGGGCGTCCAGGCGGGCCTGTTCCTCCGTGGCGCCGGCCGAGCGGGCGGTTGCGAGCGCGTCCAGCGCCCGTCGTACGTGCGGGAATCCGGCCCGGGCCTCGCCCCGCGCCCCGGCGGCGCCGTACTTCGCGGACACCGAGGAGCCCCGGGAGGGCCTGCGTGGGGCGCGTTTGTCGGTGTGCGCGGCGATGCGCTTGGCGGTGGCGGCGACGTCCCGTGCCCCGGCCCGGGGGTCGAGCGCGGCCGCGGCGACCAGCAGGCCGAGCGCCCACAGCGCGCCCCGGTGTCCGCCGCCCGCGAGGTGGACCGAGTGCTCGGTGCACCTGCCGATCGCGCCCAGTTCGCTGCGCAGCCCGGGCGTCGGCTCGCCCGTGCGCCGGGCTGCGGCGGCCATCGCCGTGAGGCCCGGCGTGAGCGCCCTGGCCGACCAGCGCAGCATGCAGTGGTCCCGGCGGGTGACGCGGGCGCCGAGGTCACGCGGGTCGGGCAGGCCCGGCTTGGGAGCCAGGGCCAGCTGCCCGGTCAGCGCGGTCACGGCGGCCTGCGCCAGCGCCTCGTCCTCGCGGCTGCTCATGGCCGTACCCCCTACGAGGACGCCGAGGCCGACGGGGCGTCGCTGGGCGGGGTGCCCGTGGGGGCGCCGCTCGGCGGCGTACCGCCCTCGCCGCCACCGCCGCCGCTGCCCGCGCCGGTGTTCTCGGCGTCGGGGTCGACGCCCAGGGTGAGGAAGCCCTTGTAGCCCTTGGACGGGTCCTTCTTGTGCACGGCCTTGAGGGTGAGCAGGCCGCTGGAGGCGCCGCCGCCGTCGTAGACCATGTCGTTGTCGAGGGTGGTGTAGCTGCCGGAGTGCTTCGAGTAGGGCTCCAGCGTGAAGATCTCCTCGGCGATGTCGTCGGCGAAGAACAGCTGGCCCGTGTAGTTGACCTTGCCGCCCTCGTAGGTGCCGTCCTCCTTCTGGCCGCCGGTGTGCACCTTGAGGTGGATGTGGCAGGTGCGCGGGGTGTACCAGCCCGGGAAGATCGTCTCGAACTTGACCACCCCGTTGGCGTTGGCGATCTGGTAGCCGCGCAGGTACGTGTTGTCGTTGGCGGTCGAGCCGTCCTCGCTCTCGGCGGGCGCGGAGCCGCCGGGGTTGGCCGTGGTGTAGCCGGAGTAGTAGCCCCAGGCGTCGCAGTGCCAGATCTCCACTGCCGCACCGGAGACCGGGGTGCAGCCGTCGGTGGCGTCGACGACGGTGAGGCGCAGCGTCAGCGGGACACCGCTCTTGCCCTCGGTGATGTCCTTTCTGACCAGCGCGTTGTCGAGGTAGTAGGGACCTTCGGTGACGCTCGACATCAGCGTCATGCAGCTGCCGGCGCTCTCCGAGGCGGTGGTGGTGGCCGTCGCCGCGGCGTCCGTCGCGGTGGTGCCGGTGTCGGCGAAGGCCGCCTGATAACCGGCGACCGCGAGCCCGCCCGCCGCTACCGTTCCTCCGGTCACCGCGATCGCGCGGCGCCGAGTGATCGACTTGTCCTTGTGGCTTCCCGTCATGACCAGGAAATTAGGGACGCCGTCCGTCAGGAGCTTGAGGTGGCGCTGTGCGGAGGCTGTGAGTCCTGAGGGAGCTGAAGTTCGCAGCCGGGGCTGTCCGTTGATGGGTTCGTCACCCGTACAGCTCACCGGCTACCCCAAATGAGTAGCTACCGGTGGGTTTATCGCATTCCCGGGCAAAGAGAACTGGTCACTTCCGCGATCTGCCCTGTCCTGCCCAGGAGAGCGAAGACGATGACCCGTTCGCCTGTACGCCCGAGCCCGGCGCGCTTTCTCCGTTCGGTGCTGCCCACCGTCGCCACCGTGCTGTCCCTGGTGACCGCACTCCTCCTCGGCAGTGCGACGCCAGCCGCCGCACTGACGAAGCCGGTCATCAACGGGCCCGTGTTCAACGACCCGCTGGGCACGGCGGCACAGCAGAAGGCGATCTTCACCCAGCTCGTCCGGCTGATCGAAGCGACACCCGCCGGGGCGCAGATCCGCGGCTCGATGCACGAGTTCATCGACCAGGAGGTCGCGAACGCGCTGATCGCCGCCCATGGGCGTGGCGTCGACGTCAGGCTCATCCTCGACGACTCGACCTATGTGGGCCCTGACGGCGCCGAGTTCTTCAACACGCCCTACCGGTCACTTAGGGCCGCGCTCGGAACCAGCACAACCGCCCGCTCCTGGGTCGTCGTCTGCGACGACCGGTTCGAGGACGCCGACGGGGTGGACGACGTCCAGCGCGGCTGCCTGGCCGTGGCTCCGCCCCAACCGGCCTACAACCACAACAAGTTCTTCCTCTTCTCGAGGATCGGGCCCTTCGACGACGGCACCAGCTATTCGAGGGTCGTCTTCCAGACCTCCTCGAACCTCTCCGACTGGTACAAGGTCGAGTCCTTCAACGACGCCGTCACCTTCACGGACAGCACGGTCTACAACGCCTACGCCTCGTACCACGAGCAGCTCCGCCAGGGGCGCACCCTCGCACGCGGCAACAACAACGCCTACTTCTCCACACCGACCGGCTCGACCTACCGCGGCTACTTCTTCCCACGCGGTGACGCCTCGTACAACAACCCGGCCACGGACACCGTCGTCAACGTGCTGAACGAGGTCAGCTGCGTCTACACCGGCGCGGACGGGCTGCCGCACCAGACCGACATCCGCATCGTGACGCACAGCTTCTTCGGCTCCCGCCGCCAGGTCGCCGACAAACTGGCCCAGCTGCGCGGCCGGGGCTGCTGGATCGACATCGTCTACGCCGACAGCGACTCCGTGATCACCAGCCGGCTGAACGCCGCCGGCATCCAGCACCGCAGATGCCGCATTCCCAACGGTCCCGGAATCGACGTCCGCCCGCACAACAAGCAGATCCTGCTCGACGGCGACTACAACGGCGACATCACCCCGCGCGTCTACACGGGCAGCGCCAACCTGACCGGGTCGTCACTGCGCTCGGCCGACGAGGCGATCGTGCGGATCACCGGCGCGTCGTACCACTCGAGGTACCTGAGCGCCTTCTACAGGATCCGCTCTGCTTGCGGCGGTTGACGGGCGCGCGAGGTGAGGGCCGTTACACGGCCATCAGCGGCGCGTCCTCCCGCCACTTGAGGATCTTGTCGAAGCTCACCACCGCCCCGCCCCGACCCGGCTTGTTGCCGATCTGGACGTGGTCGGCGAGTTCCTCGATGAGACAGAGCCCTCGGCCGTGCTCGGCATCGGTGGCCGCCGGGCGCGGGGCGCGGGGCGGGGTGGTGAAGCCGGGGCCCGAGTCGGTGACCTCGATGTGGCACTTCTCGCCGTCGAGGTAGGCCGTGACGCGGTAGGCCTGGGGGGAGCCGTCGGGCGCGGTGTCGCCGCCGTGCTCGACGGCGTTCGCGCAGGCCTCGCTGAGGGCGACGGAGAGGTCGTACGACACATCGGGGTCGACGCCCGCGGTCTCCATGGTGCCGATCAGCAACCGCCGGGCGAGCGGCACGCTCGCGGCTTCCCGCCGCAGATGGAGTGACCACCAGATGCTCATGCTCCAGCCTCCTGGCCGCGGCTCGACATACCGTTACGTATTGCCGCGAGTGCCCCGCTGTAAGCACATCATTGACGTGATGCCGCCCATATGGTCGATGCGCCCACGCTGGAATCGGTGTATGTGTGGGCGGCTCATACCAGAGAGTGATCTTCCGGTCGTAGGTCCTCAACCGCCCGTACCTCATCTTGCGGACCTGCCGCATGGCGGCCATGAGGCCAGTGCGATGATGAGCCCGCCATGACTGCCCCCCACCCGCGCACGGCGCGCTCCGGAAGGGATCTCCGGATACTGCGGGCCGCGGTGTTCGCCGCGGTCTGCGTCGTGCTGGCCGCGGTCGGGCACCTACTGGGCTCCTGCGCCACGATCCCGCTGTGGACGCTGGGCGCGGGGTTCCTCGGTGTTCTTCTGGTCACGGTGCCGTTCGCGGGACGTGAGCGTTCGCTGCCCGGGATCGCGGTGCTGCTCGCGGTCGGCCAGACCGTGCTGCACACGTTGTTCGGGCTCGGGCAGCACGGGGCGAGTGCGGGGGCGGCCACCGCAGCCTCCTCCGCGTCCGCCGCCTCCATGTCCGACGCCGCGCTCGTGGCGCAGGCGGCGCGGCTCGTCTGCGGGACCGCCGTGGCGGCGATCAGTCCGGCCCAGGCCCAGCGCCTCCTCACCGAGGCGCGGATCGGTCCGGCCACCGGGGCGCATGCCGCACACCCGTCGAAGGACGCTCTGTCCACCGTCACGGACTCCGCCACCGGCTTCGGCGCTTCGCTGCTGCCGTCCCTGCCCATGGTGCTCGCCCACGTTCTCGCGGCGGTCGTCGCGGGGTGGCTGCTGCGGCGCGGGGATCTGGCCCTGCTGCGGATCGTCGAGATGTCCGCCCTGTCGGCGCACTCGGTCACCGAGGGGGCGTCCGTACGATCCCTGCGCGGGGCGCTCGCGCTGGTGCGCGCCCTGCGTGCCGGGCTGCCGGGCGCGCCCGAGGCGGGTCCGCGCATCCAGTGCGCCGGGTGGATCGGCCCGTCCGAGCCCCCCACCCTCGCACTCCAGCACACGGTGATCAGGCGCGGTCCGCCGACCGCCGCACTCGTCCTCGCCGCCTGACACGACGCGACCGCCACTCCACTGAAGTGGGGATGAGGGGCCGCCGTCGTGCGGCACGCGTGTGTGCCCGGGTTTCCGATCGAGGGACTGCTTCCTCGAGGGACGGTTCGTCGGGGGACGGCTCCTTGCCGCCCTTCCCGCCGCGTTCCCGCCGCTTTCCCGCCTGATCGGGCACCCCTGCGCACGCGTACTCCTCTTCACCACCGGAATCCCGAATCTCACCCACAGTGGAGTGCTCCGAATGAAGGCCTCTCGCATCGCCGCCGCAGGCACCCTCGCCGGCACGGCCGTGCTTGCCCTGTCCGTCCCCGCCTTCGCCCACGTCAGCGTGCAGCCGGAGGGCACCGCCGCCAAGGGCGGTTACGCGGTCGTCGACTTCAAGGTGCCCAACGAGCGCGACAACGCCAGGACCACCAAGCTCGAGGTCAACTTCCCGACCGACCACCCGCTGGCCTCGGCGATGCCGGAGGCGATCGACGGCTGGGACATCAAGGTCACCAAGTCCAAGCTGGACAAGCCGATCGAGATGCACGGCGAGAAGATCTCCGAGGCGGTCACCAAGATCACCTGGACCGCCACCGGCGACGGCATCAAGGCGGGCTACTTCCAGAAGTTCCCGGTCTCCGTCGGCCAGCTCCCCGAGGACGCCGACGAACTGGTCTTCAAGGCCATCCAGACGTACTCCAACAAGGAGGTCGTGCGCTGGATCGAGGTCCCGCAGGACGGCCAGGAGGAGCCTGAGAACCCGGCCCCGGTGCTCGAACTGTCCGCCGCCGAGGACGGCCACCACGGCTCGTCGTCGTCCGAGAAGGCCTCCGACTCCGACGACGCCGAGGCCGCCGCCGCGAAGACCGCCGCCGCCGAGCCCGCCGACAGCAGCGACACCACCGCCCGCGTCCTGGGCGTGGTCGGCATCGTCGTCGGCGCGCTGGGCGTGGCGTACGGCGTGATCGCCGGCCGTCGGCGCACCGACGCCTGACGCCCCTTCGGTTCACGGCGCGCGCCGGGGCACACCCCCGGTGCGCGCCGCAGCCCTCACAACTGGAACGTTTTTCTGTGTGTAATGGGACATTTTCTATGCGTAAGAAGACTTGCCATGCGTAAGAAGACCTTCGCCGCGGCCGCACTGCTCGCCGCCGCCACCCTCACCCTCTCCGCCTGCGGCAGCGGTGACGACAGCGCCCAGCCCGTCACCGTGGTCTCCGAGGAGGCCGGGTCGGACAAGGCCGCCATCGTCCTCGACAAGCCGTTCGAGAAGCCCGACCTGGTCCTCACGGACACGAACGGCAAGAAATACGACCTCCGCAAGGAGACCCAGGGCAAGCCGACGCTGATCTACTTCGGCTACACCAACTGCCCCGACGTCTGCCCGCTGACGATGAACAACGTCGCCGTCGCCAAGAAGCAGCTGCCCAAGGCGCAGCAGGACGAACTGCGCATCGTGTTCGTCACCACCGACCCGGAGCGCGACACCGCGTCCGCGCTCGGCAAGTGGCTCAAGGGCATCGACCCGCAGGCCGTCGGCCTGACCGGCGACTTCGACACCATCCAGGCCGGCGCCCGCACCCTCGGCATCACCATCGAGCCGCCGCACAAGGACAAGAACGGCAAGATGGTCTCCACCCACGGCACCCAGGTCGTCGCGTTCTCGCCGAAGACCGACGGGGGGTACGTCCTCTACACCGAGGCCGCCACCGTCGACGACTACACCAAGGACCTCCCCAAGCTGATCAAGGGGGAGAAGCCATGAGGCGCCTCGTCGCGCCCGTCACGGTACTGAGCGGGGCCCTGGTCCTAGCGGGCTGTGGTTCCGGGGACACCCAGGCCGACTCCCAGGCCGACTCCAAGGCGGAACTGTCCGTCAGCGGCGCCTACATGCCGCAGCCGGTCTCGGACTCCATGGCGGCCGGCTTCCTGACGGTCACCAACAAGGGCGGTACGAAGGACGAGTTGACCTCCGTCACCAGCGACGTCGGCGAGGTGACGGCCCACGAGACCGTCGACGCGTCGATGCAGGAGGCCAAGGACATCGCCGTCCCCGCGCACGGTCAACTCGTGTTCAAGAGCGGCGGCAGCCATCTGATGTTCGAGAAGCTGAAGCGCAAGCCGAAGCAGGGCGAGAAGGTGACCGTGCAGCTCCACTTCGCCGAGTCCGGCACGGTGACGGTCGAGATACCGGTGAAGTCCGCGACGTACAGCCCGAAGACCGGACACTGAGGGAGAGATCGCCTTGACCCAGACCATCGCCCCCCGCGTTCGGCCCCGGGTGCTGCCACACGTCCGGACCCCGCGGCTCCCGCGCGTCCGGACCCTGGTGCTGCTGCTCCTGGCCGCCACCGGCCTGCTCCTCGCCGGCGCCGGGCCGGTCTCCGCGCACGCCGCGCTGACCGGCAGCGACCCCCAGCAGGGGGCGGTGGTCGACAAGGCCCCGACGCAGGTCTCACTGACGTTCTCCGAGAAGGTCGCCCTGTCCGACGACTCGCTGCGCGTGCTCGACCCCAAGGGCAAGCGCATCGACCGCGGCGACCCGGCCAACCTCAGCGGCACGACGTACGCCGTGAAACTCCACAGCGGCCTGCCCGACGGCACGTACACCGTCACCTACCAGGTGGTGTCCGAGGACAGCCACCCCGTCGCCGGCGCCTACACCTTCTCCATCGGCGCCCCCTCCCAGACCACCGTCTCCGTCTCCGACCAGTCGGCGGGCGGCGGGATCGTCGGCGCGCTCTACGGGTTCGGGCGGTACGTGTCGTACGCCGGCTTCATCGTCATGGTCGGTGGCGCCGCGTTCGTGCTCGCCTGCTGGCAGCGCGGATCGGGTGTGCGGGCGCTGCAGCGGCTCGTCGTCTCCGGCTGGCTGGCGCTGACCGCCGCCACGCTCGGGCTGCTGCTCCTACGCGGCTCGTACACCCGCACCGGCAAGCTCGGCGACATCTTCGACCTGGACCTGCTCGGGCAGGTGCTGCAGACCAAGACGGGTGCGGCACTGGTCTCCCGGCTGCTGCTGCTCGCCGCCGCGGCGCTGTTCATCGCGGTGCTGTTCGGGGCCTATGACAAGCGCGAGGAAGAGGAGAAGCGGGACCTGACCTTCGGGCTCGCGATCGGCGGGACCGTCGTGGCGGCGGGGCTCGCGGCGAGCTGGGCGATGTCCGAGCACGCCTCGACCGGGCTCCAGGCCGGGATCGCGATGCCCGTCGACGTCGTCCACCTGCTGGCCGTCGCGGGCTGGCTCGGCGGGCTGGCCGCACTGCTCGTGGCGCTCTACCGGGCGCCGGTGGACACACCGGTCGGTGCCTCCGCCGTACGACGGTTCTCGCGCGTCGCCTTCGGCAGCGTGCTCGCGCTGGTCGCGACCGGCATCTACCAGTCGTGGCGGCAGCTCGGATCGTGGTCGGCGTTCACCGGCACGCGATACGGGCAGCTGCTGCTGGTCAAGATCGGGCTCGTGGTGCTGCTGGTCGGGATCGCGTGGATCTCGCGGCGGTGGACCGCGCGGCTGGCCGAGGCGGTCGTGGTGAAGCCGCGGAGGGCGAAGGGCGCGGCTGACGACGAGAAGGACGCGGTCGAGGGCGAGGCGGACCGGGTCGAGGGCGGGACAGACGCGGTCGACGGCGAGGCCGCCGAGGGGGAGCGGGAGCACGCCACCGCGCGGGCCGCCACCTCCGCCTCCGCCTCCGGCGAGAAGGGCGCCTCGGCCGCCGTGTCCGGCAAGAAGAGCAGCGACTCCAAGCGCGCCGCCCAGCTCGCCCGGCAACAGGCCGCGATCGACACGGCACGGCAGAAGCAGCAGCGGGACGCCGACCCGAACCGGTTCGGACTGCGCCGCTCGGTGCTCGCCGAGGCGGGCGTCGCCGTCGTCCTGCTCGCCGTCACCACCATGCTGACGTCGACCGAACCGGGGCGTACGGAGGAGGCGGCCAAGGCAGCCACGTCGGCCGCTTCCACCGACGCCTCGACGGCCGGGGCGCTGACCCTGGACATGTCCTTCGACACCGGCGGCGAGGACGGCAAGGGCGTCGTCCGGATCGACCTCGATCCCGCGCGCGTGGGCGGCAACGAGATGCACGTCTACGTGGAGCGGCCCAACGGCCGCGCCTTCGACATCCCCGAGGTGAAGGTCGCCTTCACCCTGGAGTCCCAGGACATCGGTCCGCTGCCCGTGGTCCCCGACCACATCACCACCGGGCACTGGTCGGCGAACGGAGTGCAGATCCCCATGGCGGGCGAGTGGAAGATCGCCGTGACCGTGCGGACCTCCGACATCGACCAGGCCACCGTCTCCAAGAACGCGCAGATCGGCTGAACCACACCATGGCTGACCAGTCCATTCCGGAGGCCCGTACACCTGGGACTCCTCAGACTCCCCAGGCTTCCCGGAATCCCGAGAGGGCACTTAATGGCGAGACCGCACTTAATGACGGCTCTCCAGAAGGCGCCTCCCACCAGGACGGCATTTCGCGGCGGCGGCTGCTCGGTTCCGCCGGTGCCGGCGGGCTGGTGCTCGGCGCGGTCGGCGGTGCCGTGGGATACGCCGCCCGGCCGGCCGAGGCCACACCGCTCGCCTCGGTGGGCGCCGATCAGGTGATGTTTCACGGGAAACATCAGCCCGGCATCCTCCAGCCGCTCCAGGCCCGCGGCCATGTCGTCGCCTTCGACCTGGCGGCGGGCGCGGGTCGCAAGGAGGCGGCGGCATTGCTGCGCCGCTGGTCGGAGACGGCACGGCGGCTGATGGCGGGCGAGGCGGCCAAGCAGGACGACACGGATGTCGCCCGGGACGCGGGGCCGTCGTCGCTGACGATCACCTTCGGCTTCGGGCACAGCTTCTTCGCGCGGACCGGCCTGGAGAAACAGCGCCCGGTCTCCCTGGACCCGCTGCCCGACTTCTCCTCCGACCAGCTCGACAAGGCGCGCAGCAACGGCGACCTGTGGGTGCAGATCGGCGCCAATGACGCCCTGGTCGCCTTCCACGCCCTGCGCGCGATCCAGAAGGACGCCGGCCAGGCCGCCAAGGTGCGCTGGCAGATGAACGGCTTCAACCGGTCTCCGGGTGCCACCGCCCACCCGATGACGGCTCGCAACCTGATGGGCCAGATGGACGGCACGCGCAATCCGAAGCCGACGGAGGCCGACTTCGACAAGCGCATCTTCGTGCCGGAGTCCGGCTCGACGGACCCGGCCTGGATGGCGAACGGCTCCTACGCCGTCGTACGCCGCATCCGCATGCTCCTCGACGACTGGGAGCAGCTCTCGGTCAAGGAGCAGGAGGACGTCATCGGGCGCCGCAAGTCCGACGGGGCGCCGCTGTCCGGGGGCACCGAGACGACCGAGATGGACCTGGAGAAGACGGACAAGGCGGGGAACCTGGTCGTGCCCCTCAACGCCCACGCGCGCATCACCCGGCCCGACCAGAACGGCGGCGCGGCGATGCTGCGGCGCCCCTTCTCGTACCACGACGGCATCGACACGGACGGGGTGCCCGACGCGGGGCTGCTGTTCATCTGCTGGCAGGCCGACCCCCTGCGCGGCTTCGTCACCGTCCAGCGCAAGCTCGACCGCGGCGACGCGCTGTCGAAGTTCATCCGGCACGAGGCGAGCGGGCTGTTCGCGGTGCCGGGTGGGGCGGCGGAGGGCGAGTACGTGGGGCAGCGGTTGCTGGAGGGGTGACGCCGCGCCCGGAACCCGTCCTGGGGCAGCCGGGTGAGATATGTCCACCGCGTTTCGCAAGGCCCATTAGGGTGAGGTCATGCCAGCGAGCTACGCCTATCTCGGCCCCGAGGGCACTTTCACCGAAGTCGCCCTGCGCACGCTCCCGGAGACCGCGACCCGGGAACTTGTCCCCTACGTGTCCGTACAGTCCGCGCTCGACGCGGTGCGCGTCGGCGAGGCCGAGGCCGCGTTCGTACCGATCGAGAACTCCGTCGAGGGCGGCATCACGACCACGCTCGACGAGTTGGTCGCGGGCCAGCCGTTGATGATCTACCGCGAGGTGCTGCTGTCGATCACCTTCGCGCTGCTGGTCAGACCCGGCACCAAGCTGTCGGACATCAAGACGGTCTCTGCACACCCGGCCGCCCAGCCGCAGGTGCGCAACTGGCTGAAGAAGAACCTCCCGGACGCCCACTGGGAGTCGGCCGCCTCGAACGCGGACGCCGCGCGCCTGGTCCAGGAGGGCCAGTACGACGCCGCCTTCGCGGGCGAGTTCGCGGCCGCCCGGTACGGCCTCGAGGCCCTGGAGACCGGGATTCACGACGCGGAGAACGCCCAGACGCGGTTCGTGCTGGTGGGCAGGCCGGCCCGGCCCGCGGCACCGACCGGCGCGGACAAGACGTCCGTCGTGCTGTGGCAGCGCGACGACCATCCCGGCGGGCTGCGCGACCTCCTGGGCGAGTTCGCCACGCGCGGCATCAACCTGATGCTGCTGCAGTCCCGGCCGACCGGCGCCGGCATCGGCAACTACTGCTTCTGCATCGACGCCGAGGGGCACATCTCCGACCGCCGAGTGGCCGAGGCGCTGATGGGGCTGAAGCGGATCTGCCTGGAGGTGCGGTTCCTGGGCTCGTACCCGCGCGCGGGAATGGAGCCGGAGGATGTGCAGCCGCCGCGCCTGGGGACGTCGGACGAGGCGTTCGTGTCGGCGGCGGACTGGGTGGCGCGGTGCCAGGACGGGCGGTTCTGAGCGGCACGTGAAAGCCGGTGCCGACGGCCTCGTGGCGACCTCGTGGCGGCCTCGTGGCGGCTGGTTCGAACGGCTCCCGCGCAGGTTTCACGCCAGTACTACCAGCCGATTATCGTTATCCACAGGGGTTATCCACAGGTACTCTTCTCGACCTGGGGACAAGTCGACAAGCAAGGGTAAGGCTGTCGACAAATCGCCCCCAGGCCCGCCTCGGCGTCCACCATCACGCAAGTCACCCTTCGTCCACTCTTTTCCTTTGGATAATCCTTTGGGGCGACCGCTTTCCACTCGAAAGTGCGGATGGATAGGGTTTGTCCTGGGAATCCTCGACTTGCTCGGCGCATTACGGAGTGATCAATTCCGGCATCCACAGTCCATCCACACAGCCTGTGGATAACTCTTCCCGGGCTGGGGATCCCTGTGGACAACCGCAGCCCAAATCCCGTTCTCCACAAGGGAATCGAGTCAACCGGCCGCCTCGCACCCTCCCCGTTCCAGGGAGTGAGACACCTTTCATTGACACACCTCGCAATCCACCCATAACTGAACGTAAGCCGTGGTTCGGAATAGGGAGTCGTGGGCTGTCACCCCGCCCCGGTAGCCTTGAGCGCGTGATTGACCTTCGCCTGCTCCGTGAGGACCCCGACCGAGTGCGCGCCTCGCAGCGCGCCCGTGGAGAGGACGTCGCGCTCGTCGACGCCCTCCTGTCTGCCGACGAGCGGCGCAGGTCGTCCGGCGTCCGCTTCGACGAGCTGCGTTCCGAGCAGAAGAACCTCGGCAAGCTCATCCCCAAGGCCTCCGGAGACGAGAAGGCCGAGCTGCTGAAGAAGGCGAGCCAGCTGGCCGCCGACGTCAAGGCGGCCGACGCGGAGCAGAACGAGGCGGACGAGGAGACCAAGCGCCTCGCGCTCCAGCTCGGCAACCTCGTGCACCCCGACGTCCCGGTCGGCGGCGAGGAGGACTTCGTCGTCCTGGAGACGCACGGCACCATCCGCGACTTCGGCGCCGAGGGCTTCGAGCCCAAGGACCACCTGGAGCTCGGCGAGGCGCTGGGCGCCATCGACGTCGAGCGCGGCGCCAAGGTGTCCGGCTCCCGCTTCTACTACCTCACCGGCGTCGGCGCCCTGCTGGAGCTGGCACTGGTCAACGCGGCGATCGCCCAGGCCACCGAGGCCGGCTTCACACCGATGCTGACCCCGGCGCTGGTCCGCCCGCGTGCCATGGAGGGCACCGGCTTCCTCGGCCAGGCCGCGGAGAACGTGTACCACCTGGAGAAGGACGACTACTACCTGGTCGGCACCTCCGAGGTCCCGCTCGCCGCGTACCACATGGACGAGATCCTCGACGCCGAGAAGCTGCCGCTGCGCTACGCCGGCTTCTCCCCGTGCTTCCGCCGCGAGGCCGGCACCTACGGCAAGGACACGCGCGGCATCTTCCGCGTGCACCAGTTCGACAAGGTCGAGATGTTCTCGTACGTCGCCCCCGAGGACGCGGAGAACGAGCACAAGCGCCTCCTGGACTGGGAGAAGCAGTGGCTCACCGGCCTCGAGCTGCCCTTCCAGGTCATCGACGTGGCCTCGGGCGACCTGGGCGCGTCGGCGTCCCGCAAGTACGACTGCGAGGCGTGGATCCCGACCCAGGGCAAGTACCGCGAGCTGACCTCGGCCTCCAACTGCGACAGCTTCCAGGCCCGCCGGCTGTCGGTCCGCCTGCGTGACGGCAAGAAGGTCCAGCCGCTGGCGACGCTCAACGGCACGCTGTGCGCCGTACCGCGCACGATCGTGGCGATCCTGGAGAACCACCAGCAGGCCGACGGCTCCGTCCGGGTCCCCGAGGTGCTGCGCCCGTACCTGGGCGGCCGGGAGGTCCTGGAGCCGGTGGCCAAGTGAGCGAGGCGGCCCCCGAGGCTTCCGGCACGGTGCCCGGGGGCTTCCCGTACAAGCTGATCGCGACCGACCTCGACGGAACGCTCCTGCGCTCCGACGAGTCGGTCTCCCAGCGCACCCGTGACGCCCTCGCCGCGGCCACCGCGGCGGGCGCCGCGCACATCGTGGTGACGGGCCGCGCGGTCCCGTGGACGCGCCACATCCTCGACGACCTCGGCTACCGGGGCCTCGCCGTGTGCGGCCAGGGAGCACAGGTCTACGACGCCGGCGAGCACCGCCTGCTGACATCGGTGACCCTGGACCGCCAACTGGCGGGCGTGGCGCTGGCCAAGATCGAGGCGGAGGTCGGCCCGCTGTTTCTGGCAGCGAGCCGCGACGGCCTGGACGGCGACGTCCTGGTCGGACCCGGCTACGCGGTCACGGGCGCGCTCCCGTCGACCCCCTTCACGGACGCGGCGGATCTGTGGAGCGCCCCGCTGAACAAGATCTACGTACAGCATCCGGACCTGTCGGACGACGAACTGGCAGAGGCCGCCCGCCAGGCCGCCGGCGGCTTCGTCACGGTGGCCATGGCCGGCGAGGGCATCGTCGAACTCCTGCCCCTGGGCCTGTCCAAGGCAACGGGCCTGTCCCTGGCCGCCCGCCGCCTGGGCCTCAAGGCCGCCGACACGATCGCCTTCGGCGACATGCCGAACGACATCCCGATGTTCGCCTGGGCCGCGCGTGGCGTGGCGATGGCCAACGCCCACGAGGAGCTCCGGGCGGTGGCGGACGAGGTGACGGCCTCCAACGAGGAGGACGGGATCGCGGTGGTGCTGGAGCGGTTGCTCGGCTGAGATCGGTCGGCGGCTGCTCCACCGTCACCGGCGGGCGGTTGCTCGGTCGACGTACCTGCGTCGCTGTCGGCCTATGTGCCTGCGGCGGCACCTCTCAGCCGCAGCGCCGGGCGCCTCTCAAGGAACGCCCAGCCCTGCACTACGGCCAAGCCAAAGTGGCAACGTCTCGCGGAGGATGCACGAATCGAACGTGCGCGGGCTTTCAGACCCGACCACGGCTTAGCAAGCCGGTGCCTTACCACTCGGCCAATCCTCCGGGTGGGCGACCCACGCGAGAGCGACATCGCGTGCTCGAAGCGGCCGCCCCGGGCAGCTCCCCGTGCGGTACGGACTCTACGGAGGGGTAGCGATTACTCCGGAGTCCGCCGCCGGCTGCCCTGTCGGGAGCTCGACGTACTGCCGTGCATGGACATCGTCGCGCTCCTCTCCCAGAACGTGGCGCCGAACTCCTCGTCCGGCGGTGTGGACACAACCACTGTGCCTGTACGGCGAGTTGGGCGCCACTGATTAAAAGGCCCCGGAAAGGCGACGTACGCCCCTTACCGGCGGCGCCACTTGCGTCGACGCGCCTTGCTGAAGAACCATCCGGCCGGCGGTTCGTCGGAACGCCATGGCTGCGGCTCGGGCTTCTCGCGACGCCAGCGCGCGGCCAGCATGCGGGCGCGGGCGGACGGCTCGGCGGTCTCGGCCGCGCGTATGAAGTCGTCGTCCAGGACCAGGTTGCTCCAGGTGTCGTCCCCGGACTGTTCGCGATCCTCGTGCTGCGCCATGCCGCCTGCCATCGCCGTCCTCCAGTTCGTACAGTGCATCCCCGTTGCCCAGTGTGCCCGGGCAGAGGTGAAGCCCCCGTCAGGAGCGAGCCCGGTCAGAGGCCCGCTCCTTTACATCTCACCGGCGCCCTTACTCCTCCCCGGCGAGCGTCAGCGACCGCAGTTTCTGTCCCGCGTACCAGGTCGCGAGCACGGTGACCACCGCCAACAGCACGGTCGCCGTGGGCAGTGCCACGTCCGACGTCACCATGTCCCCGCCGGCGACCTTCTGCGCCACCGCCAGCGCCCACTGCTGGACGCTCAGCGTGCGCGCACCCGCCACCAAGGAGCCGAACAGGGCCTCCCAGACGAGCGCGTAGACGAGCCCGAAGACGACCGCGTGCCGGGACACCGTGCCCAGCAGCAGGAAGAGTGCCGCGTACGCGATGGAGGCGACCAGCGCGGCCACCGTGTAGGCAACGGCGATCTGCTGGCCGTTGCCGTTCAGGATGAACCCGGCGATGAAGGTGGGCAGCGCCGAGAACACCATGGTCACGGCGATCGCCACGATGAGCTTGGTGAAGATGATCGTCGACCGCTTCACCGGCTTGGACAGCAGATACACCACCGAGCCGTCGTCGATCTCGGGCCCGATCGCGCCCGTACCGGCGATGACACCGATGATCGGCACCATGGTGGCGAGCGCCAGCCCGCCGAGCAGGTCCGACGCGGTCTGGTCGTCGGCTCCGGCGAGACCGCGCACCACCACGGAGACCGCGATGAGCAGCAGCGGCAACGCGCCCAGGATGAGGGCCCGGCGACGGCCGAGCAGGGCCCGGTAGGTGAGTCGGGCGACTGTGGGGTCGTACATCTTCGGCCTCCTACGCCGCGACGAGATACGAGAAGACGGACTCGAGGGACTCGTCGGACGGCGAGACCGTGAGCAGACGGATGCCGTGGTCGCGCGCCACCCTCGGCAGCAGGGTCGTGAAGCGGCCGAAGTCGACGGCCTGGATGTGCAACGCGCCCTCGGCCAGATCCACTTCGATACCGGAGGTCGAAGGGTCGGCGATCAGCGCGGCCGCGAGGGTGCGGTCGTCGCTGGAGCGCACCAGGTAGCGGTGCGGGCGGTCGGTCATCAGGCGGCGGATCTTGCGGAAGTCACCGCTCGCCGCGTGCCGTCCGGCGACGACGACCTCGATGTGCCAGGCGAGTTGCTCGACCTCCTCGAGGATGTGGGAGGAGAACAGCACCGTGCGCCCCTCGTCACCCATGCGGCGCAGCAGGTCCATGAGCTGCATGCGCTGGCGCGGGTCCATCCCGTTGAAGGGCTCGTCGAGCAGGAGCAGCGAGGGGTTGTGGACCAGGGCGCTCGCCATCTTCACGCGCTGGCGCATGCCCTTGGAGTACGTCTGGATCTTGCGGTCCTGCGCGTACTCCATCTCGACCGTGGCCAGCGCCTTCTGGGCAGCCTTGGCGCCCAGACCGTGCAACTCGGCGTTGGCTACGACGAATTCGCGGCCGGTGAGGAAGTCGTACATCGCCTCGCGCTCGGGGACGATGCCGATGTGCTTGTAGATCGCCTCGTTGCGCCACACCGGCTGCCCGTCGAGGGTGACCGTGCCGGTGGAGGGGGCCAGGAAGCCGCCCATCATGTTGATGAGGGTGGACTTTCCGGCGCCGTTGGGGCCGAGGAGGCCGGTGACGCCGGGGCCGATCGTCATGGTGATGTCGTTGACGGCGACCACGTTGCCGAACCAGCGCGAGACGTGGTCGATGTTGAGCGTGGTCACAGTCCGACCTTTCGGTAGCGGCGCATCAGGAGGCCGTAGCTGGCGGCGATCAGGCCCAGCGTGACGAGGACGTAGACGACGCCTTCGCCGTTGCTCGGGCCCACCCCGCCGGGGAACGCGGAGCTCGCGCCCAGGAAGGCCGACTGCACCCCGTCGATGAGCGTGACGGGCGAGAAGAGGCCGATCCAGGTGATGGCGTCGGCGCTGCCCCCACCGTCGATGGACTGTGCGTCGGCGATGGCCTGGAGCGTGGACACCGCGCCGTAGGAGATGGTCAGTACGGCGATCACGGCCGCGATGCCGAAGCCGCGGCGCGGGGTGACTGACGCGATGACCAGGCCGAGGCCGGCGAAGAGCAGTGAGAGCAGTGCCACGGAGACGAGTCCCTGTGCGAATCCCTTGGTCTGGTCGGCGAAGTCGAGCTTGGCCAGCAGCGCGCCCACGTAGAGCACCAGCAGCGGGGCCGCGGTGAGGAGGAACAGCGCGGAGGCCAGCGCCGCGAACTTCGCCCGTACGTAGTCGGCGGTCTCGATGGGCCGCGAGAAGTACAGCGGTACGGTCTTGAAGCGCAGGTCGCGGGAGACGGACTGGGGGGCCTGCGACGCGACGTACAGGCTGATGACGGCCTGCATGATGATCGCGTAGCGCGTGTAGTCGACGGGCAGATCCTTGGCCTTGGTGGCGACCGCGACGGCCACCATGATGGCCGCGGGCACGCACATCACCACGAACAGCAGCATCGGCAGCACCTTGGACTTCACCGAGCGGCCGAGGCCGTAGGCGCCGCGCAGGGACTGCGAGTAGAGGGAGCGCGTGGCGTAGGAGCGGCCGAGGCGGGGGCCGTCGTAGGTGCGATACCCGATGTTGTGGATACGGGTCTGGTCACCCGACTGTGTGACCGGTGTCCGCGTGGGCTGCTCAACCGCCATGGCCGACCGCCTCCTTCCGCTGTGCGTCGGCGCTTTGCTCGCTGCCGTGCTCGCTGTCCGTGAAGACCTCCGAGATGTGGTGGCGGCGCTGCTCCATGCGCACCAGGCCGAGGCCGAGGTCGGCGACCACGTCGCGCACCAGGTCGTAGGTCTCCTCGCCCTGCGCGGTGAGCAGCAGGATGTGACCGGCGCCCGGAAGGCCGCCGCTGCCGTCGAGAACGTCCACCCCGCGCGCGTGGAGCGCGTCACGCACCGCGCGGGTGCCGTCCGGGTGGTCGTCGGTGTCGGTGACCTCGATGGCGAGGGTCGTGGTGGTCTGGGTGAAGTCGGTGGTGGAGCTGGAGCGCAGGAGCTTGCCGCCGTCGATGATGACGACGTGGTCGCAGGTGCGCTCCAGTTCGCCCAGGAGGTGCGAGGTGACCAGGACCGAGATGCCGAAGTCGGTGTGGATACGGCGGATCAGGCCGAGCATCTCGTCGCGGCCCACCGGGTCGAGGCCGTTGGTCGGCTCGTCCAGGAAGACCAGCTGCGGGTCGTGCACCAAGGCCTGCGCCAGCTTCACGCGCTGCTTCATGCCGGTCGAGTAGCCGCCGATGGGGCGGTAGCGCTCCTCGTAGAGGCCGACGTGGCGCAGCGTGTCCGCGGTGCGCTCGCGCGCGGCGGCAGGCGGCAGCCCGGACATGCGGGCCATGTGCACGACGAACTCGGTGGCCGAGACGTCGGGCGGCAGACAGTCGTGCTCCGGCATGTACCCGACGCGCTCGCGGATGGCGCCGCCCTTGGTGGCGACGTCGAGGCCGAGCACTTCGGCACGGCCCTCGGTGGCGGGGGACAGACCCAGCAGGATCTTGATCAGTGTGGACTTGCCGGCTCCGTTGGCTCCGACGAGTCCGGTCACACCGGGCCCGACGTCCACGGAGAGCCGGTCAAGCGCGGTCACCCTGGGGAACCGCTTGCTCAGGCTTTCGGTCGCGATCACAGTCACGCTTCGAAGGTAGTGACGCGGGCCACGCCGGTCGTCACCCCGCAGAGCTGTCTTGGGGTCAGACTCCAGGACTACGGGACCCTAGGGGTCACCCTGAGGTCGAACAACGCGGCCCAGGTTTTCCACATCGGCGGAGACATCAGCGAGGTTTTCCACAGCCCTGGGCAGCACTATTGACGCAGCCTCTAACAACTGTCACATTCACCAGTGTCAAGTTACGGGCACGTACCGCAGTCAGCGTGGACGAAGTGGGGCGGTGGCATGACTACGGCGGTGGCAGGCGAACTCCGGGCGAAATCCGCGGAATTGCAGGGGTTCAAGAAGGTCCAGCAGCTGGCGTACGAGTGCGCGGAGGCCGTCGCGGCGCGGCTGGAGCCGGGTATCACCGAGCGCGAGGCGGCGCGTATGCAGCGCGAGTGGCTGCGTGAGCGCGGGGTGCGGGACTGGTTCCATCTCCCCTTCGCCTGGTTCGGGGACCGCACGGCGTTCGTGAACTTCCGCATCCCGCTGCAGTTCTTCCCCACCAACCGCCGACTGGAGCCCGGGATGCCGTTCATCCTGGACATGGCCCCTGTGTACGACGGCTACACGGCCGACATCGGCTACTCGGGATCGCTCGGCATCAACCCCGTACAGGACAAGCTGATGGCCGACCTGGAGGCGCATCGCGAACTGATCCTGCGCGAGGTGCGCGAGCGGCGGCCGCTGCGGGAGATCTACGAGGACGTGGACCGGCTCATGGTCCGCCAGGGGTACGCCAACCGACACCGCGCGTATCCCTTCGGCGTGATCGCGCACAAGGTCGACCGGGTCGAGCAGCGCCGCTGGTCGCCGCATGTGTTCGGGTTCGGCACGCAGTCCCTGAAGGGGTTGGCGAGCGACGCGCTGCACGGTCACCGCGAGGGCTGGTCGCCGCTGTGGTCGCCGTACCGCTTCTCCGACCACCCGCCGCAGCCGGGCCTGTGGGCGGTCGAACCCCACCTGGGCTTTCGGGGCACGGGCGCGAAGTTCGAGGAGATCCTGGTCGTCACCGACTCCGGGGATCCCGTGGAGAGCGCCTTCTGGCTGGACGACGATCTGCCGCATGTGCGGCGCTGGGCGGAGGAGAAGTGACGGTGCCGGTGACTCTCGAGAACGCGCGCGAGCGCAGGGTGCGGACCGGCGGGGTCGAGCTGTGCGTCGCCGAGCTGGGCGAGGTCGGGCAGCCGACGGTGATCCTCGTGCACGGCTATCCGGACAGCAAGGAGGTGTGGTCCGAGGTCGCGCCGCGGCTGGCCGAACGCTTCCATGTGGTGCTGTACGACGTCCGGGGCCACGGCCGGTCGACGGCGCCGAAGCCGCTGCGGGGCGGGTTCACGCTGGAGAAGCTGACGGACGACTTCCTGGCTGTCGCGGACGCGGTCAGCCCGGACCGGCCCGTGCATCTGGTGGGGCACGACTGGGGCTCGGTGCAGTCCTGGGAGTTCGCCACCGTCAGGCGCACCGAGGGCCGGATCGCCTCGTTCACGTCCATGTCCGGCCCGTCCCTCGACCACTTCGGACACTGGATCAGCAACCGCCTCAAGCGCCCCACCCCGCGCCGGATCGGCCAACTCCTCGGTCAGGGCGTCAAGTCCTGGTACGTGTATGCGTTGCACACACCCGTGCTGCCCGAACTGGCCTGGCGCGGCCCCCTCGGCAAGAGCTGGCCGCGCATCCTGGAGCGCGTGGAGAAGATCCCCGGGGCCGGCTACCCGACCTCGTCGCTGCCGACGGACGCGGCGCACGGGGCCTGGCTGTACCGGGACAACGTACGGGCCCGGCTGCGCCGTCCGCGCACGGACGCGTACGCGCACACGCCCGTGCAGCTCATCACGCCCCTCGGGGATGCCTTCCTGTCGGAGCGGCTCTACGACGAACTTGAGCTGTGGGTTCCGCAGTTGACGCGGCGCACGCTCGCGGCGAAGCACTGGATACCGCGCAGCCGCCCTGACCAACTGGTCGCGTGGATCACGGAGTTCGTGACGTCCGTGGAGGGCGGGCGGCCGGACGGGGTGACGGCGACCGGCAAGTACGCCGACCGCTTCGGCGGGCAGCTCGTCCTGGTCACCGGCGCCGGCAGCGGCATCGGACGGGCGACGGCGTACGCCTTCGCCGAGGCCGGCGCGCGCGTGGTGGCCGTCGACCGGGACGCCGAGGCCGCTTCCCGCACCGCCGAGATGTCCCGTCTGATCGGCGCCCCAGCGGCCTGGGCGGAGCCGGTCGACGTCTCCGACGAACAGGCCATGGAGAAGCTCGCCGAGAAGGTCGCCACCGAGTACGGCGTGGTGGACGTCCTGGTGAACAACGCCGGGATCGGACTGTCGGGCTCCTTCTTCGACACCACACCGGAGGACTGGAAGAAGGTCCTCGACGTCAACCTGTGGGGTGTCATCCACGGCTGCCGCCTGTTCGGGAAGCAGATGGCCGAGCGCGGGCAGGGCGGCCACATCGTCAACACCGCGTCGGCGGCGGCGTACCAGCCCTCCAAGGCGCTGCCCGCCTACAGCACCTCCAAGGCAGCCGTACTGATGCTGAGCGAGTGCCTGCGCGCGGAGTTGGCCGGGCAGGGCATCGGCGTCACGGCGATATGCCCCGGCTTCGTCAACACCAACATCACCTCGACCGCGCACTTCGCCGGGGTCGATGCCGAGGAGGAGAAGCGGCGCCAGAAGAAATCGGCGCGGCTGTACGGGCTGCGGAACTATCCGCCGGAGAAGGTCGCCGACGCGATCCTGCGGGCGGTGGTGCGCGGTGAGGCCGTGGTTCCGGTGACGCCGGAGGCGCGCGGGGCGTATCTCATGTCGAGGTTCACGCCGCGGGCGCTGCGCAGGATCGCGCGGTTGGAGCCGCCGCTGTGAGCGGGGAGCCACCGCGGTCGGAAGCCACCGCTACGAGTGGCAAGCCACCGCTATGAGTGAGGTCAGCCGTCTGTCCGAACCGCACGCTGAGGTCGGCCACGCGGGCGACGGGCCGGCCTCTCCCGCCTACCGGATCGAGGACCTCGCACACCTCAGCGGTGCCACCGTCCGCACCATCCGCGCCTACCAGGACCGAGGCCTGCTCCCCCGCCCCGAGCGCCGCGGCCGGGCCAATGTGTACTCCGACGCCCACCTCGTCCGTCTGCGGCAGATCGCCGATCTCCTCGACCGCGGTTACACCCTGGCCTCCATCAAGGAACTCCTGGAGGCCTGGGACGCCGGTCGCGGCCTCGGCGGGGTGCTCGGGCTGGTCGCCGAGGTGGACGGGCCGTGGACCGACGAGGAGGCGGCACGGATCTCGCGCGCCGAGCTGGACGAGCGCTTCGGCGGCAACCCGGACGACGCGGCGGTGGCCGAGGCCGTTGACCTCGGTGTGCTGGAGCCGATCCCCGGTGACGAGGACTCGTTCCTCGTGCCGAGCCCCCAAGAGCTCGCTGTAGCAGTCGAGTTGCACGCCGCAGGGGTTCCCCTGTCCGCGATCTCCGGGCACCTAAGGGAGTTGAGGGGTCAGGTCGAGCACATCGCCGCCCGTTTCCTGGAGTTCACCACCGAACACGTCTTCGCCCGCTATCTCGACGGTCCACACCGTCCGACGGACGCCGAAGCGGCCGAAGCGGCCTCTCTCGTGCGACGGCTGCGCCCACTAGCGCAGCAGACAGTGGACGCGGAACTCGCCCGAGCGATGCGCCTGTTGGCGGTGCGGCACCTGCGTCAGCACCTGGACTCGGCCGAGACACCCGATCTGCGGAATCGGACGCGTTCCGTGACGGTTCCAGCCGAAACGATGGCGGCCGTGGAGAGGCTTGTTGGCCCTGACCAGGCTTCGTCCTTCATCGCGCTGGCCGCCGAACGGGAGGTGCAGGCCCGTGTCTTGGATCAGCTCGCCGCAAGTCACAGCTCATCAGCTGATCTTGATGAAACACCTTGAATCGACGGGTCGTTGTCCACAGAATCGCCAATTCCCCTGTGGATAACCGTACTTGGTTGTGGATCAAACATCCGTAGCGAAATCATTCGCGTGATTCACGGCTCTCCCGGCACGCTGGTGTCATGGACGAAAGACGCACCGTGAAGGTGTCGAAGTACCTCTCGAAGCACCTGCGCCATCAGCCCGAGCGAATTGGGCTCACGCTCGACGAGGCCGGCTGGGTCGAGATCGACGCCCTGATCGCCGCCGCGGCCGCGCACGGATTCCGGTTCACCCGGGAAGAGCTGGACCACGTGGTCGCCGCCAATGACAAGCGGCGCTTCGCGGTCGAGGGCACCCGGATCCGCGCCAGCCAGGGCCACAGCATCGAGGTCGACCTCGGACTGGCCCCAGCGACTCCACCGCCGTACCTCTACCACGGCACCGTGGCCCGAAGCCTCGACGCGATCCGCGCCGAAGGGCTGCGGCCCATGAACAGGCACGACGTGCACCTCTCGCCCGACCGCGAGACCGCCACGCGGGTCGGCGCCCGGCGTGGCCGCCCAGTGGTGCTCTCCGTGGACGCCGGCGCCATGCACCGCGACGGCCATGTCTTCCACGTCAGCGCGAACGGGGTGTGGCTGACGAAGGCCGTGCCGCCGGAGTATCTGGGGGATTGGCAATGATCAGCCTCACTCCGTGGCGGAGCAGCAGCGTGCGGTGACTGTTTCACGTGAAACCCGTTCGGCCGCTTACGCTCGACACATGAGTCTGCGCCTG
Organism: Streptomyces cyaneus; assembly: GCF_004028635.1. Lineage (GTDB taxonomy): Bacteria > Actinomycetota > Actinomycetes > Streptomycetales > Streptomycetaceae > Streptomyces > Streptomyces cyaneus. The sequence goes on from NZ_RQJW01000012.1 coordinate 230,315, forward strand.
AGCACCGTGATCCTCCCGTATCGCCGCTGGTCCGAGGGGGGCCGCGAGGCATGGCAGCGCGCGGAGCAGCTCGGCTTCCACACCGCGTACACCTACGACCACCTGTCCTGGCGCAGCTTCCGTGACGGCCCCTGGTTCGGTGCCGTGCCGACGCTGACCGCCGCTGCGGCCGTCACCGACCGTCTGCGACTCGGCACTCTGGTGACCTCGCCGAACTTCCGGCATCCGGTGCCCTACGCCAAGGAACTGATCTCCCTCGACGACATCTCCGACGGCCGCTTCACACTCGGCGTCGGCGCCGGCGGCTCCGGGTTCGACGCCACCGTGCTCGGGCAGGACCCGTGGACGCCGCGCGAGCGGGCCGACCGGTTCGCCGAGTTCGTCCAGCTCCTGGACCGGCTGCTGACCGAGGACTCGGTGTCGTACGAGGGCGACTTCTATTCGGCGCACGAGGCGCGCAACATCCCCGGCTGTGTGCAGCGCCCCCGGCTGCCCTTCGCGGTCGCCGCGACCGGACCGCGCGGGCTGCGGCTCGCGGCCCGGTACGGGCAGGCATGGGTGACCACCGGCGACCCCAAGCTGTACGAGAACGGCACTCCTGAACAGTCGATTCAAGCCATTCGTGGACAGGCCGAGAAGCTGGCCGACGCCTGCGCCGAGATCGGCCGGGACACCGCCGACCTCGACAAGATCCTGCTCACCGGTTTCACCCCGGACCGCGGCCGTCCGCTGGAGTCCCTCGACGCGTTCGTGGACTTCGCGGGCCGCCATCAGGAACTGGGATTCACCGAGATCGTGGTCCACTGGCCGATCCCCGACTCGGACTTCGCGGCCGACGAGAAGGTCTTCGAGCAGATCGCCATGGAGGCGGCGGCTCAGCTGCGATGAGCCGGTCGGGCGCGACAGTGCTGGTCAGGGCCGTGTGGGCGGCGCTCTCAGGGGCTGTTTCTCCCCAGGTGCCGCCTCAGATGTGCGGACTGCCGCACGGTCGTGCAGGCATATGCGGGAGAATGACCCGGTGACCTCAGCGACTCGACAGCCCCGGACCCCGGCCGCCGCCGCTGTCCGCCCGCGGCTCATAGCCACCGACCTGGACGGCACCCTTCTGCGGGACGACAAGTCGGTCTCCCCGCGCACGGTGGCCGCGCTGGCCGCCGCCGAGGAGGCGGGCCTCGAGGTGTTCTTCGTCACCGGCCGCCCGGCCCGCTGGATGGACGTCGTCAGCGACCACGTCCACGGCCACGGCCTCGCGATCTGCGGCAACGGCGCCGCGGTGGTCGACCTGCACGGTGGCCCCGGCGCCCACCGGTTCGTGAAGGTGCGGGAGCTGGCGCGGGAGAACGCGCTGGACGCCGTACGGCTGCTGAGGGAGGCGGCTCCGGACACGGTGTACGCGGTGGAGCAGACGTACGGCTTCTACCAGGAGCCGGACTATCCCAAGCTGCACATGGAGATACCGGACGAGCTCGCGCCCGCCGAGGACCTCCTGGCGCCGCACGCCCCCGGGGCCGGCGAGCCCGTACTCAAGATCCTCGCCTACCACCGCACCCTCGATCCCGACGCCTTCCTCACCCTCGCCCGCCTCGCCATCGGCGACCGCGCCAATGTCACCCGCTCCAGCCCCAGCGCCCTGCTGGAGATCAGCGGCCCCGGCGTCTCCAAGGCCAGCACGCTCGCCCTGTGCTGCGCCGAGCGCGGTATCTCGCACGAAGAGGTCGTGGCCTTCGGGGACATGCCGAACGACGTGGAGATGCTGACGTGGGCGGGCCAGTCGTACGCGATGGGCAACGCGCACCCGGATGTCATCGCCGCCGCGTCGGGGCGAACGGTCGCCAACAACGAGGACGGTGTGGCGGTCGTGATCGAACAGCTGCTGGCGGACCGGCGGTAGGCCCACCCGAGCTGCGCCCTCGCCCGCCCGACCTGCACTCTCCGCCTAACCGAGCCGCACTCCCCGCGCCTCCAGCCACGGCACCGGATCCAGTGCCGAGCCCATCTCCGCGGTGAGTCGTACCTCGAAGTGCAGGTGCGGGCCGGTGGAGTTGCCGGTCGTGCCCGTCTGGCCGATCCACTGCCCGGTGTCCACGCGCTCGCCCTGGTCGACGGCGACGGAGGCGAGGTGGGCGTACTGCGTGTAGTAGCCGTCCGCGTGCCGGACGACGATCTCCATGCCGAAGGCGCCCCCGCACGACACCCTGGCCACGCGCCCCTCCCCGACCGCCCGTACCGGCGTACCGATCGGCACCGCGAAGTCCTGCCCGGTGTGCTGGTTCGCCCACCGCAGCCCGCCGCTGCCGAACGCCGCTGACAGCTCGTACGACTCCACCGGCGCGACCCACTCGGTCGTGAAGTCCGTCTGCGGCTGATCGAGCCGGACGGCACCGGCGCAGGAGCCGGCGGCCACGGAGGCGTCGGCCTGTCCCTGCAACTGCCACCGCGCCACTTCGAGCTTCTGCTCGATCCCCTTCTTCAGCTCGGCGAGCTCGGCGTTGCGCTTGTCCAGGGTCTGCCAGGCCCTCGCGGCCTTGGCCTCGTCCGCGGCCAGCCGGGCCTCGGCGCGACGGTTCTTCTCGATGGCGTTGTTGACGGCCATGTTCGTCTGCGAGAAGACATGCTGACCGCGCATCAACTGGTCCGGGCTCTTGGCGAGGATGAGCTGCGCGGTGAGCGGCATCCCGCCGCTGCTGCGGTACTGGGCGCGCGCGATCCGGCCCAGGTCCTCGTGCAGGACGCCGATCTGTCGCCGCTCGCGTTCGAGCAGCGCCTCGATCCGCTGTGCCTTCGTCCGCTGCACCTCGGCCTCCTGCCGCCCCGTCTCGTACCGCTGCGTCGCCAGTGCGGCGTCCTTGTACAACCGCGCCACCTGCGCACCGAGGCCCAGATCACCGCCGATTCCCTCGCCATTGAGGCTCGGGGTGTCGTTGTCGTCGCCGGTGGCGAAGGGGGGCTGGGCCACGAGCACGACGAGCGCGCACAGCAGCGCCGGAACGAACAGGCGACGGCGGCGATATGAGCGCATGTCAGCGATCGTGGCCCCCAGGCCGGGTCGCGGTCCTGTTCAGGTCGTACGCCTGGGGGACTTGTTGCTGCGGATGGCTCAGTACGGAGGTTGACGTGAGCGTCGACCAGCGTCCCCGCCGGACAGCAATCACGCACGACCACCGGCGGGTCCCGCGCTACGGCACCCCCACCAGCAGATCCGCCGCCTCCTCCCGCTCCGCCATCCCCCGCAGCGGCCCGTCCACGGCGGCCAGCTCCGCGAACGCCCCCCGCTGCACCACACGTCCCTCGTCCAGGACGACCACCTCGTCGACGGCCTCCAGCCCGGCCAGTCGATGGGTGATGAGCAGGGTCGTACGGCCCTCGGTGGCGGCCAGCAGGTCGGCGGTGAGTGCGTCGGCGGTGGGCAGGTCGAGATGCTCGGCGGGCTCGTCGAGGACGAGGACGGGGAAGTCGGCGAGCAGCGCGCGGGCCAGCGCGAGCCGCTGCCGCTGGCCGCCCGACAGCCGCGCCCCGTGCTCACCCACGAGCGTGTCCAGCCCGTCGGGCAGGCTGTCGGCCCAGTCGAGCAGCCGGGCACGCTCGAGGGCGTCGCGCAGTTCGGACTCGGTGGCGTCCTTCTTGGCGAGGAGCAGGTTCTCGCGCACAGAGCTGTCGAAGAGGTGCGCGTCCTGCGCGCACAGCCCCACGAGCCGCCGTACGTCGTCGCCGTCCAGGGCGTACGCGTCCACGCCGCCCAACATGTACGAACCCGCGTCCGCGTCCAGGAAGCGCAGCAGGGCCTGCGCCAGCGTCGTCTTGCCGGACCCGGACGGGCCGACCACGGCGATCCGGCGGCCCTCCTCCAGGGTCAGGTCGAGGCCGGCGAGCGCGTCGCGCTCCTGCCCCGCGTAGCGGGCGGTCAGGCCCGTGACGGCGACCGGGAAGGGCGACGCAGGCGCCTGCCGGGGCCGCTCCGGCTCCCGTACGGGCTCGGGGGCGTCCAGGACCTCGTACACGCGCTCCGCGCTCTTGCACACGCGCTGCCGGTACTGCACGGCGAGCGGCAGCCCCAGGACGGCCTCGAAGGCGGCCAGGGGGGTCAGGACGACGACGGCCATCGTCACGCCGCCCAGCCGCCCGTCGGCGACCGCCTGGGCGCCCACGAGGGTGGTGGCGGCGACGGTGAGCCCGGAGATCAGCGCGGTGAGTCCGTCGCCGAGCGCGGTCGCGGTGGCGGCCCGCGAGGCGATCCGGGTGAGCGTCCCGTCGGCCCGCCGTGCTTCGGCCGTACGGCTGGGCAGGGCGCCGGCGACGGTCAGCTCCGCGGTGCCGGTGAGCAGATCCGTCACGCGCGTCGCGAGCACTCCGCGGGCGGGGGCCAGCCTGCGCTCGGCGCGGCGGGCGACGGTACCCGTGACGAGCGGGACACCAGCCCCGGCCGCCAGGAGCCCCACCGCGAGCACGGCACCGGCCTCGGGCAGCAGCCACGCGGTGAAGCCGACGGCCCCGGCGGACACGACGGTCGCCGCAGCCGCGGGCAACAGCCACCGCAGCCAGTAGTCCTGCAGTGCGTCCACATCGGCGACGAGCCGCGACAGCAGATCGCCCCGACGTGTGCGACGCAGCCCGGCGGGCGCCAGCCGCTCCAGCCGCCGGTACACCGCGACCCGGGTGTCGGCCAGCATGCGCAGCACAGCGTCATGCGACACCAGCCGCTCGGCGTACCGGAACACCGCTCGCCCGATGCCGAAGGCCCGCGTCGCCGTCACGGCCACCATCAGATACAGCACCGGCGGCTGCTGCGAAGCCCGCGAGATGAGCCACCCGGAGGTCGCCATGAGCCCGACGGCACTGCCGAGCGCGAGGCTCCCGAGCAGCAGCGCGAGGGCCAGGCGACCGCGCCGGGGACCGGACATGGCGCGCACACGGGCCAGGACGCCCCGTGTGCGAGTCGCGAGCGGCATGGCCTCGGCGGCGTCCGAAGAGGCCTGGGGGTCGTCTACAGCGGTACCGCTGTGCGCTTCCCGCTCGATCGGGTCGATCGGGCGGCCGGCGACGGACACGGGCGCATTGGGCAGTGCGCTTACCTGCCCAGCTGCCACGGCTTCCGCGAGCCGCACCACCCGGTCCGCCACCCCCAGCAGCGCCGGCCGATGCACCACCAGCAGCACCGTCCGCCCCACCGCCAGCCTCCGCACGGCCTCCACGACCTCGGCCTCGGTGGCCCCGTCGAGCGCGGCGGTCGGCTCGTCGAGCAGCAGGACAGGCCGGTCCGCAAGGAACGCCCGGGCCAGTGCGAGCCGCTGCCGCTGCCCCGCGGACAGCCCGGCCCCGTCCTCACCCAGCGCGGTGTCGACGCCCCGGGGCAGCGCGTCCACGAACTCCAGCGCACCCGCGTCCCCCAGCGCACGTCGTACGGCAGCGTCGTCCGCGTCGGGACGTGCCAGCCGTACGTTCTCGGCGATCGTCCCGGCGTACAGATGCGGCCGCTGCGGAACCCAGGCGATACGCGAGCGCCACTCCTCCAGGTCGAGCTCGGCGAGATCGGCTCCCCCGACCAGCACCCGCCCCTCAGTCGGCCGCACGAACCCCAACAGCACGTTCAGCAGCGTCGACTTGCCCGCGCCACTCGGCCCGACGAGTGCGACCGTCTCCCCGGGCTCAACGGCGAGGAACACGTCCGACACGGCGTCGGCGGACCGTCCGGGGTAGCGGACCGAGACACCCTCGAACGCGAACGACAGCGTCCCCGTCGGCACCGCCGCAGTGCCCGAGGCCGGCACCGGCGACTCCAGCACCTCGAAGATCTCCTCGGCCGCGGACAGCCCCTCGGCCGCCGCGTGGTACTGCGCGCCCACCTGACGCAGGGGGAGATAGGCCTCGGGCGCCAGCACGAGGATGACCAGGCCGTCGTACAGATGCATCTCGCCGTGGACGAGCCGCATGCCGATCGTCACCGCGACCAGCGCCACCGAGAGAGTCGAGAGCAGCTCCAGTGCGAAGGAGGAGATGAAGGCGATCCGCAGGGTCCGCATGGTCGCCCTGCGGTACTCACCGGTGATACGCCGGATCGACTCGGCCTGGGCCTTGGCACGTCCGAACACCTTCAGGGTCGGCAGCCCGGCGACGACGTCAAGGAAGTGCCCGGACAGCCTGGACAGCAGCCGCCACTGACGGTCCATCCGGGACTGAGTGGCCCAGCCGATCAGCATCATGAAGATCGGAATGAGCGGCAGGGTTCCCACGATGATCGCCGCCGAGACCCAGTCCTCGGTCACTATCCGCGCCAGCACCGCCACGGGCACCACCACCGCGAGCCCCAACTGAGGCAGATAGCGTGAGAAGTAGTCGTCGAGGGCATCGACTCCTCGGGTGGCGAGGGCGACCAGTGATCCGGTCCGCTGCCCGCTCAACCAGCCGGGTCCCAGCTCGGCCGCCCGCTCCAGCAGCCGCCCCCGCAGCTCCGACTTCACCGCCGCGCTAGCCCGGTGGGCAGCGAGCTCGGTGAGCCACGCGATGACCGCACGGCCGACCGCGACAGCCACCAACAGCAGCAGGGGAGTGCGCAGTTCAGCGGCGGACATCCCGTGCTCAAAAGCACCTACTACCGCCTCGGCGATGAGCATCGCCTGCGCGATGACCAGCACCGCACCGACGGCACCCAGGCCGACGGCCGCGATCAGGAAGAGGCGAGTGGTACGGGCGTATCGAAGAAGACGCGGATCGATCGGTTTCACGTGAAACATGCCCTTCGGTCCAGGGCGGGGTGTTTCACGTGAAACATCGTGAACCACCCCGCCCGCAGTGGACTCAGTGCGTGGCCCCCGCAGCGGCGTCCGCGGCGATGTGCTGCGTGCCGATCCGCTTGCGGAACACCCAGTAGGTCCAGCCCTGGTAGAGCATGACGATCGGTGCGGCGATCACCGCACACCAGGTCATGATCTTCAGCGTGTAGGGGCTCGACGAGGCGTTGGTGACCGTGAGGCTCCACGCGTCATTGAGCGAGGACGGCATGACGTTCGGGAAGAGCGTCAGGAAGAGCATCGCCACGGCGGCCACGATGGTGACACCGGAGAAGGCGAACGACCATCCCTCGCGCCCGGCCTGGTTCGCCACGAGCGCGGCGACCAGTGCCGCGACGGCCACGATCAGGGCGACCAGGCTCTCGCCGTCGCCGTTCTCGACCTGCGTCCAGAGCAGGAAGATCAGCGCCAGCACAGCGGCGGCCAGACCGACCCGCAGAGCCAGCGCCCGCGCCCGCTCCCGGATCTCCCCGATCGTCTTGAGCGCAGTGAACACCGCGCCGTGGAAGGTGAACAGGGTCAGCGTCACCAGACCACCGAGGAGCGCGTACGGGTTGAGCAGGTCCAGGACGTTGCCGACGTACTCATGGCTCTGGTCGATCTTCACGCCCCGCACGATGTTGGCGAAGGCCACGCCCCACAGGAACGCCGGGAGCAGCGAGCACCAGAAGATGGCGTGCTCCCAGTTGCGCTGCCAGTTCTCCTCGGGCCGCTTCGCCCGGTACTCGAAGGCCACGCCCCGGACGATCAGGCAGACGAGGATGAGCAGCAGCGGCAGATAGAACCCGGAGAAGAGCGTGGCGTACCACTCCGGGAAGGCCGCGAAGGTGGCACCGCCTGCCGACAGCAGCCACACCTCGTTGCCGTCCCAGACGGGGCCGATGGTGTTGATCAGCACCCGCCGCTCGGGCCGGTTCCGGGCGAGCAGCTTGGTGAGGACACCGACCCCGAAGTCGAAGCCCTCGAGGAAGAAGTAGCCGACCCACAGGACGGCGATCAGCACGAACCAGACGTCGTGAAGTTCCATGACTCTGCAACTCCCTCGGCCTAGTAGGAGAAGGCCATCGGCTTGTCGGCGTCACGGTCGTCGCCGCCGATCTTCGTGGGCGGGTTCAGGTCGGCCTCCGTCAGCTCGGGCGGGCCGGCCTTGACGTACTTCACCAGCAGCTTGACCTCGACGACGGCGAGGATGGCGTAGAGCGCGGTGAAGACGATCATCGAGGTGAGGACCTCGCCCTGGGAGACACCGGGGGAGACCGCGTCACGGGTCCGCAGGACGCCATAGACGACCCATGGCTGGCGGCCCATCTCGGTGAAGATCCAGCCCCAGGAGTTGGCGATCAGCGGGAAGGCCAGGGTCCAGATCGCGATGCGCCAGTACCACTTGGTCAGCTTCGGCCCGAGCGCCTTCTTCGGGAGCAGGACCAGATGCGGCACCTCGTCGTCACCGACCCTCAGGTGCTGCGGCAGCATGAACTTCTTGCGGGTCAGCCAGAGCCCGGCCATACCGATGGCGAACGACGCCATGCCGAAGCCGATCATCCAGCGGAAGCCCCAGTAGGCGACGGGAATGTTGGGTCGGTAGTCGCCAGGACCGTACTTCTCCTGCTCGGCCTTGTTGACGTCGTTGATGCCCGGGACGTACGAGGTGAAGTCGTCCTTGGCCAGGAAGGACAGCAGGCCCGGAATCTCGATGGCGACCTTGTTGTGGCCCTTGTCGACGTCGCCGACGGCGAAGACCGAGAAGGGCGCCGGCTCCTCGCCGTCCCACAGCGCCTCGGCCGCAGCCATCTTCATCGGCTGCTGCTCGTACATGATCTTGCCGAGGGTGTCGCCACTGATCGCGGTGAGCATGCCGCCGATGACGACGGTGACCAGGCCGAGCCTCAGCGAGGTCTTCATGTCGCTGATGTGCTTCTTGCGGAGCAGGTGGAAGGCGGAGATGCCGACCATGAACGCGCCACCGGTGAGGAAGGCCGCCGAGAGGGTGTGGAAGGCCTGGGCGAGCGCGGTGTTCTGGGTCAGCACGAGCCAGAAGTCGGTGAGCTCGGCCCGCCCCTTCGCCTCGTTGATCCGGTAGCCGACCGGGTGCTGCATCCATGAGTTGGCCGCGAGGATGAAGTACGCCGACAGGATCGTGCCGATGGAGACCATCCACATGCAGGCCAGGTGGATCTTCTTCGGCAGCTTGTCCCAGCCGAAGATCCACAGGCCGATGAACGTGGACTCGAAGAAGAAGGCGATCAGAGCCTCGAAGGCGAGCGGAGCGCCGAAGACGTCACCGACGAAGCGGGAGTAGTCGGACCAGTTCATGCCGAACTGGAACTCCTGCACGATGCCAGTGACCACACCCATCGCGATGTTGATCAGGAAGAGCTTGCCCCAGAACTTCGTCGCTCTGAGGTACTTCTCCTTCTCCGTACGCACCCAGGCGGTCTGCAGCCCGGCCGTCAGGGCGGCCAGCGAGATCGTCAGGGGGACGAACAGAAAGTGGTAGACGGTGGTGATACCGAACTGCCAGCGCGCCAGAGTCTCCGGCGCCAAAGCCAGGTCCACGTCGCCGCTCCTTACCTACGCTTGTGAAAGCGTTCACATTCACAAGCAATTATGCAGCACCAGCTTTTCGGCCTCCGAGGGGGGTCCCCCGTTAGCACCAACCCCTTGGCGTGAACTTCAACATATTGTTGAATCGCCTGCATGCAGACACAGACACCCTTGCGGATACGGATCTCCTGGCCCGCGGGGCACCTCACCGCAGCCCTCGACGACACCCCGACCACGCAGGCCCTCACCAAGGCCCTGCCTCTCGTCTCCACCGCCCGTACGTGGGGCGAGGAGGTCTACTTCGACACGGGCGCCGCCGTTCCACGTGAAACCAACGCCCGGCAGGTCGTCGACCCGGGCACGGTCGCCTTTTGGACGGACGGCGACGCGCTCGCCCTCCCCTATGGACCCACGCCGATCTCGCGGGGCGACGAGTGCCGCCTCGCGAGCCCGTGCAACGTCCTCGGCCATCTGGACGGCGACCCCCGCCTGCTGGCGACCGTCCGCGACGGAGACCCCGTGCGCGTGGAACTCGTGGACGCCTGACCTGCTTGTGGAGCCCTACAGCTCATTGCGAAGCTCTACAGCTCCTTGCGGAACCCTTCCGCCACCTTGAGGAAGATGTCGTTCGCCTCGGCCTCCCCGACCGTCACCCGCACACCCTCGCCCGGGAACGGTCGGACCACCACGCCGTGCTGCTCGCACGCCGCCGCGAAGTCGACCGTGCGCTCCCCCAGCCGCAGCCACACGAAGTTGGCCTGGGGCTCGGGCACCGTCCAGCCCTGGGCGCGCAGCCCGTCGAGCACGCGGTTGCGCTCGCAGACCAACGAGCCGACCCGGCCCAGCAGTTCGTCCTCGGCACGCAGTGAGGCGATGGCCGCGTCCTGCGCGAGCTGGCTCACCCCGAAGGGCACGGCCGTCTTGCGCAGCGCCGCCGCGACCGGCTCATGGGCGATCGCGAAGCCGACACGGAGGCCGGCGAGGCCGTACGCCTTGGAAAACGTCCGCAGGACACAGACGTTCGGCCGCTCACGGTAGATCTCCACACCGTCCGGCACCTCGGGATCGCGGATGAACTCGCGGTACGCCTCGTCGAGCACCACCAGCACATCGGCAGGCACCCGGTCGAGGAACCGTTCCAGCTCGGCCCGCTTCACGACCGTGCCCGTCGGGTTGTTGGGGTTGCAGACGAAGATCAGCCTGGTCCGGTCGGTGATGGCGGCGGCCATCGCGTCCAGGTCGTGCACATCGCCCGGGGTCAGCGGCACCTTCACCGACGTGGCACCGCTGATCTGCGTGATGATCGGGTACGCCTCGAAGGACCGCCAGGCATAGATGACCTCGTCGCCGGGTCCGGCCGTGGCCTGAATCAGCTGCTGGGCGACGCCGACCGAGCCGGTGCCGGTGGCCAGGTGCGAGACCGGCACACCGAAGCGCTCGGACAGCTCGTTCATCAGCCCCGTGCACATCATGTCCGGGTAGCGGTTGAAGGACGAGGCGGCGGCCGTCAAGGTCTCCATCACGCTGGGCAGCGGCGGATAAGGGTTCTCGTTGGAGGACAGCTTGTAGGCCACCGGACCACCGGCCGCGGCAGGCTTGCCGGGCTTGTAGGTGGGGATCCCCTCCAGCTCCGCGCGCAGCTTGGGGCTCGTCTCGCTCACCGCAGTCCTCCTCGCGACCACCGGCGGCCCATCACCACCGCCGACTCCAATACTCCTCACCTTATGAGGATTCGGCGCCGATGCGTACAGGTGCGACGCCCTCGAGTACGGACCCCTTCCGTCACACCTGCATCAGGGGCATCGTTGTACGAAGTTGTACGAATTGGGGGGCGCATCACACATATATCTACGCGCCGGTGGCTCGCGCCGTGGCGCGCATCCCTCGTGAAGGTGAGTTGAGACCTCTTCGAAACATCGGGCAGTTGGCAGGCCCATGCGTGCCGACAAGTCACGTCCTATCATTGGATCGTTCAACTCCCTTGGTTTCCAAGGGGTTTGACGCTCGATGACCTTGCAGAAACGTGCCTGTCAACGAGTGCATATGCGTCCGCACTACCCCACCGCATGAGCCCTACTATCGGCTCGCCATGACAGCAGCAGGGAAGCACCAGGTGAGCCGCGCGGAAACCTCACGTCGAGGCAGCCGGCCCGGCCGGGCGGGCATCAGAGACGTGGCCGCCGCCGCCGGGGTCTCCATCACGACCGTCTCCGACGCCCTCAACGGCAAGGGCCGGCTCCCCGACGCCACCCGACGCCATGTCCGCGAGGTCGCCGACCGGCTGGGCTACCGGCCCTCGGCCGCCGCCCGCACACTCCGTACCGGCAAATCAGGCCTCATCGGCCTCACCGTGACGACATACGGGGATGAACCTTTCACCTTCACCGAGTTCGCGTACTTCGCCGAAATGGCCCGCGCCGCCACCTCGGCCGCGCTCGCCCGCGGCTACGCCCTCGTGATCCTCCCCGCGACCTCGCGCCACGACGTCTGGTCGAACGTCGCCCTCGACGGCACGGTCGTCATCGACCCGTCCGACCAGGACCCGGTCGTCAGTGAACTGGTCAGACAGGGCCTGCCGGTCGTCTCCGACGGTCGTCCGGCGGGCTCGCTCCCGGTCACCGCCTGGGTCGACAACGACCACGAGGCCGCCGTACTCGGCATCCTCGACCACCTGGCGGACGCCGGCGCCCGCCGGATCGGTCTGCTGACGGGCACCACCACGGACACGTACACCCGTCTGTCGACCACCGCGTACCTGCGCTGGTGCGAGCGGGTCGGCCAGGACCCGGTGTACGAGGCCTACCCGGCGCACGACCCGTGCGCGGGCGCCGTCGCCGCCGACCGGCTGCTCGCCCGCCCCGACCGCCCCGACGCCGTCTACGGCCTGTTCGACCCGAACGGCACCGACCTGCTCGCCGCAGCCCGCCGCTACGGACTGCGCGTACCGGACGACCTGCTTCTGGTCTGCTGCAGCGAGTCCACCGTGTATGCCAACACCGAGCCGCCCATCACCACGCTCTCCCTGAAGCCGCGCCGGATCGGCACGGCCGTGGTCCAGCTCCTCATCGACGCCATCGAGGGGGTCGAGTCGGACCGACCGGTCGAGCAGGTGATACCGACCGAGCTGATCGTGCGTACCTCGTCCCAGCGACGGCCGCCGCGTACGACGGTCAGCCCGCCTCGGTCGCCCGAGGAGCGGTAGAAGCAGGCCGGGGGGCGGTACAAGCAGGTCGAGGAGCGAAAGAAAGCGCGGTCATCAGCGGCCGAAGCCCTGCCCAATCGGGGCGAAAGCCGCGGTGAACAGGAGTCCTGCTCCGATTCACCACCCCTGGGTCATCACATGGCGCGATCGGCATTCCTATGATGGGCCCACGACACCCGCGGGCCGCTGCGACCAGGCAGTCCGATGCGGTGCAGCTGCGGCGCGATGGTGGAGGGGTCTGATGACTCAGGGGGCCGGTCAGGGACCCGAGATGGAGCGGACGGCGACGTTGCGCGACTTCCGGGTGCCCGCTTACGTCCACGAGACCGGTCCGTACGCCCACAGCACGCACCCGGGCGATGTCGCCCCGCCCCAAGACGAGGCCTATCCGGAGGGCTACACACCCACGCAGCGCGACCTGCCCGTGATCAACCGCGGTGACACTCTTCAGGTGACCGTGGACCCCGCGGCCGTGCCGGATCCGCAGTCGGTGGACGGGCCGGGTCCGCTGTTCGTCGTCGGTGACGTGCACGGCTATCTCGACGAGTTGGTGGCCGCCCTCCAGGAGAAGGGCCTCATCGACTCGGCTGGGAACTGGTGCGCGGGCACCGCCCGGCTGTGGTTCCTCGGCGACTTCACCGACCGCGGCCCCGACGGCATCGGCGTCATCGACCTCGTGATGCGGCTGTCGGCGGAGGCCGCCGCGGCCGGCGGCTACTGCAAGGCCCTGATGGGCAACCACGAGCTGCTGCTGATCGGCGCCAAGCGGTTCGGCGACACACCCGTCAACTCCGGCGCGGGCACCGCCACCTTCCAGGCGGCCTGGCTGCTCAACGGCGGCCAGAAGACCGACATGGACCGTCTCCAGGACCACCACCTGCAGTGGATGTCCCGGCTGGACGCCATGGAGCAGGTCGACGGCCATCTGCTCGTGCACTCGGACACCACCGCCTATCTCGACTACGGCGACTCGATCGAGGCGGTCAACGACACCGTCCGCGAGACGCTCACGCGCAACGACGCCGACGAAGTCTGGGACTTGTTCCGCAAGTTCACCAGGCGGTTCTCCTTCCGCGACGAGGGCGGCCCCGACCACGTTCGCTCCCTGCTCGATACGTACGGCGGCACCCGCATCGTTCACGGCCACAGCCCCATTCCCTACCTGCTGGGCGAGGTCGGCTCCGAAGAGGGCGAGGACAGCACCGGGCCCCAGATCGAGGGACCGCACGTCTACGCCGACCGTCTCGCCATCGCGATGGACGGCGGCGTGACCATGGCCGGGAAGCTGCTGGTCCAACAACTTCCCCTGGATATCTGAACGTTCACCGGGCAGACGTCCCCTCATGGCACAGTGATGGAAGACGGCGCAGGCCAGGGCCCAATTTTGTCAAACCCCCTGTCACCGTGTGCCGTCACCGCTCTACCATCGGCTTATCCGTAGCAGGCTCCCCTCCGTTTCTGCCCGACGGCTCGTTGGCATGCGAGCCCCAAGCCCTACGGAGCATCGGGGGATGCACATGAACAGCGTTCCGCAGCACCTGCACAGCGAGGACCGCCAAGAGTACGAGCGGATCCTCGATGAGGCGCTGCGCTCCGCACCACACCGCCCGGAACTGGCCGCTGTCGGACAGCGGCTCAACTCCGAACAGCTGCGCACCATGGCGCTCAACGCCACCGCACTCATCACGGCGGCCGCGGCGACCGAGTACCAGCACTACGTGAAGGTCCGCGAGGAACTGCGCCAACCGGCGCCGTCCACCCCGTCGTCCACCCGCGAGTCCAGCTCCACCGAGCCGGGCACGGGTGCGATGGGGCTCGCCACCACCATGGGAGAAGTCGCCGAGACCGCCGGCCCCGGCGTCGTCGCCGTGGTCGCCGTCCTGGCGCCCGTCCTCGCCGGCACCGCCGCGGCGATCTTCCTGCTCGTCGGCTACATCCTGAAGATGCTCGACCCCGAGCCGGCGTTCGCCCAGACGATGCTGACCACCGGATGGGTGTTCGGCGCCGTGGCGGCGGCCGCGATCCTGGTCGCCGCCGTCGGTCTCCTGCTCACCGCCCTGCGCAACCGGCCGGCATTCGACGGCGGACCGTACGGCGAGCTGAGCGAGGAGGTCGCCCGGGCCAGGGAAGCCTGGCGCGAGGCGCTCCTGGAGCGCGGCATCCTGCCCTTCCTGCGGGAGGCGCTCGCCGACCCCGGCACGGCATCGGCACTGCGCCGCACGCCACCCTCGACGCCGGCCGGCCGTATCCCGAACCTCGGCTACGGCCGCCCGGGTTTCAGCAGCCCGGACGACGGTGGCTCCCGAGGCTCACGGCCGAGCTTCTCCAGCCCGGACTACACGAGCCCGGACTTCGGAGGGCCGGAACACCAGCCGGAGTAGCCCCTCGGCTTGCGCCCCCGCCGTAGGAGAGCCCCCGCCAGGGGACCCTCCTCCACGACGGAGCCCCGGGGAGACCTCCTCGGGGAGGCGCAAGCCGAACGCCCGGGCAGCACACCGGACGCCGGGGCATGGCGCCCTGGGTCAGGACGTCGGCGTCAGTCCGCCATCGGCAGGTACACCCGGTTGCCGGCCGCAGCGAACTCCTTCGACTTCTGAGCCATGCCCTCCTCGATCTCCTGCTGGGATCCGCCGTGTTGGCGACGGATGTCCTGGGAGATCTTCATCGAGCAGAACTTCGGCCCGCACATGGAGCAGAAGTGGGCCGTCTTGGCGGGCTCGGCCGGCAGGGTCTCGTCATGGAACTCCCGTGCCGTGTCCGGGTCGAGAGCCAGGTTGAACTGGTCCTCCCACCGGAACTCGAAGCGGGCGTCGGACAGCGCGTCGTCCCACTCCTGCGCCCCGGGGTGCCCCTTGGCGAGATCGGCCGCGTGGGCGGCGATCTTGTAGGTGATGACGCCGGTCTTGACGTCGTCACGGTTGGGCAGGCCCAGGTGTTCCTTGGGTGTGACGTAGCAGAGCATGGCCGTGCCCCACCAGGCGATCATCGCGGCACCGATGCCGGAGGTGATGTGGTCGTACGCCGGCGCGACGTCCGTGGTCAGCGGGCCGAGCGTATAGAACGGAGCTTCATCACAGATCTCCTGCTGAAGGTCGATGTTCTCCTTGATCTTGTGCATCGGGACATGTCCCGGCCCCTCGATCATGGTCTGAACATTGAAACGCTTCGCGATCCGGTTGAGTTCCCCGAGCGTCTTCAACTCCGCGAACTGCGCCTCGTCGTTGGCGTCCGCGATCGAGCCCGGCCTGAGGCCGTCGCCCAGCGAGTACGTGACGTCGTACGCCGCGAGGATCTCGCAGAGCTCCTCGAAGTTCTCGTACAGGAACGACTCCTTGTGGTGCGCCAGGCACCACGCCGCCATGATCGAGCCACCGCGCGAGACGATGCCGGTCTTGCGGTTGGCGGTGAGCGGTACGTACGGCAGGCGCACGCCCGCGTGGACCGTCATGTAGTCCACGCCCTGTTCGGCCTGTTCGATGACCGTGTCCTTGTAGATCTCCCAGGTCAGCTCCTCGGCCCTGCCGTCGACCTTCTCCAGCGCCTGGTAGAGCGGCACCGTGCCGATCGGTACGGGGGAGTTGCGCAGCACCCACTCGCGGGTGGTGTGGATGTTGCGGCCGGTCGACAGGTCCATGACCGTGTCGGCGCCCCAGCGCGTCGCCCAGGTCATCTTCTCAACCTCCTCCTCGATGGAGGAGGTGACCGCGGAGTTGCCGATGTTGGCGTTGACCTTCACCAGGAAACGCTTGCCGATGATCATCGGCTCGATCTCCGGGTGGTTGACGTTGGCGGGCAGTACGGCCCGGCCCGCCGCGATCTCCTCGCGGACCACTTCCGGAGAAACGTTCTCCCGGATGGCCACGTACTCCATCTCGGGCGTGATCTCGCCGCGGCGCGCATAGGCGAGCTGCGTGACCGCCCCGCCGTCACGGCTCCGGCGCGGCTGGCGCGGCCGCCCGGGGAAGACCGCGTCGAGGTTGCGCAGGCCGCCGCGTGGCGAGGTGTGCTTGATCCCGTCGTCCTCAGGGCGGGCGGGACGGCCCGCGTACTCCTCGGTGTCGCCGCGGGCGATGATCCAGTTCTCCCGCAGCGGGGGCAGCCCCCTGCGGACGTCGGTGTCGGCGAGTGGATCGGTGTACGGGCCCGATGTGTCGTACAGCGTGACCGACTGCCCATTGGTGAGGTGCACCTGGCGGACCGGCACCCGCAGATCGGGGCGTGAGCCCTCGATGTACGCCTTGTGCCAGCCGATGGACTTCCCGGCCTCCTCGGACTTCTCGTCCTGAACGGAGGCAGGCGTGCGCGCGTCCTTGATGGTCATGAGACCTACTCCCTACGCCGGCATTACCCGGTAACAGGTTCGGCGGTCGACGCAGCGGTTTCCGTCTGCCGATGTTTCGTGGGGAACATCACTCTCTTCGGATGATGTTCCACGTGAAACATCGCAGGGACGGAGGTCAGCGCCCTCTCAGCCCGGTGCTCCGAGCTCCCGCGTGTACAAAGGTGGCACCACGCTAGCGTCAATTCGGGCGCGGTGAACAGAGGGCCCCGGTCGTTCTTGCGATGATCGGTCGGTGACCACGACGCATGAGCCTCCGTACCCTCCGCCCGAGCCGCCCCGCGGCTCGGGCTTCGGAAACGGCCCCGCAAACGGCCCCGCGCGGGGCAACGGCCGTACAGACGGGCGGGGTTCGGGAGTTGCCGGAGGCAGATACGGCGGTGGATACGGGCCTGGTTCCGGCGGCGGCCACGACGATCAAGCGGCTGGTTCCGGCGGCTGGCACGAACACGGGGCCGGAGCCGGGGATGGGTCCGGGTCCGGGGACGGGTCCAGGGACGGTCGGATGCAGGGGCATGGGAGCGAGGGTGGCGGGGGGCATGAGCGCGGGCCTGGATCAGGCGGCCCGTACGGTCCCGGTCCTGGTGGACTGCACGGACCCGGTTCTGGAGGACTACACGGTCCCGGTTCTGGAGGACTGCGTGATCAGGGTCCCGCTTCCGGCGGCTCACCGCGGCAGGGGCCCGGCCCGGGTGGTGGTCACGACTCCGGTGGTGGCCATGGGCACGGCTCCGGATCGGGCGGCTCGCGTGGCGGCGGCAACGGCGACGACGGCGGTGGCGGGCATGCGCACTCCCACAGTCACGCCCACGGTCCCGCGGCGCCCGTCTCCCAGCACCTGCGCAAGGTCATCGCGGCGATCCTGATCCCGTTCGCCGCGGCGGTGGTGGTGGGGCTCGCGGTGCTGTGGCCGGGCGGTGCCCCGCCGCACGAACGCACGGGGGTCGGCTTCGACCGGCAGACCTACGAGGCCACGGTCACCGAGGTGGTCGAGGTGAACTGCAAGGACGTCGGCGCCTCGGGAGTGCCCCCGACCGGCGACACCTCCACAGCCGAGGGTTCCTCCGCGGTGCAGCAGGAGAACGGCACCTGCAAGAAGGCGACGATCCGCGTCGACACGGGCAAGGACAAGGGCCGCACCTTCACGGAGATCGTGCAGCCCGACCAGTCACGGCAGTTGCACGAGGGCCAGGACGTCGTGGTCGCCTACGAGCCCTCCGCGCCCAAGGACCTGCAGTACTCGGTCACCGATGTGAACCGCAGGATCCCGATGGCCCTCCTCGCCGGCATCTTCGCGCTCGCCGTCGTGGTGGTGGGCAGGATGCGCGGTGTCATGGCGCTGGTCGCGCTGGCCATCAGCTTCCTGGTGCTGACCTTCTTCATCCTGCCGGCGATCCTGCAGGGGTCGAACCCACTGGTCGTGGCGGTGGTGGGAGCGAGCGCGATCATGCTGATCGCCCTCTACATGTGCCATGGCCTGTCGGCCCGTACGTCCGTGGCGGTGCTCGGCACATTGCTCTCGCTGCTGCTGATCGGCCTTCTCGGCTCGGGGTTCATCGACTGGGCCGCGCTCACCGGCAACACGGACGACAACACCGGTCTGATCCACGGGCTGTACCCGTCGATCGACATGAGCGGTCTGCTCCTCGCCGGCGTCATCATCGGTTCGCTCGGTGTCCTCGACGACGTGACGGTCACCCAGACGTCCGCGGTCTGGGAGCTGCACGAGGCCAACCCGACGATGGGCTGGCGCGGGCTGTACCGCGCGGGCATCCGGATCGGCCGCGACCACATCGCGTCCGTCGTCAACACCCTGGTCCTCGCCTACGCCGGCGCCGCGCTGCCGTTGCTGCTGCTCTTCTCGATCGCGCAGAGCAGCGTCGGCACGGTCGCCAACAGTGAGTTGGTGGCGGAGGAGATCGTGCGCACGCTGGTGGGCTCCATCGGCCTGGTCGCGTCGGTGCCGGTCACCACGGCTCTCGCGGCCCTGGTGGTCTCGGCCGACCGGCCGGAAAAGGGGGCGGTGTCTGCCGGTGCCCAGCCGGTACCGGCGGGCACGCAGCCGGCTCCGGGGCGGGGCGGGCGGGGGCGCCGCAGGAAGCGGTGACGGAGACGGCCGCCGATCTCACGCGGTCGGCGGGCCTGCCCATCTGGCGGAACACGGCGCACGCCCGCGAAGAAGAAGCGTTCCCGCGCGCCCCCGCAGCGCCCCGGCGAAGCGTTACGCCACACCCTCGCTGCCGTCGCGCTTCAGCCCGCGCTCTGCTCCTCCGCCAAGATGCGGTCGAGGGCCTCGTCGAGGTGGGCGTCGAAGTCGGCGAGCGCGCCCTCCTGCCCTAGCGGCACCAGCTTGTCGGTGCGGTCGAGGAAGGCCACGAGAGGCGCCACCGAGGAGCGGAACAGCGCCTGGTCGGCACCGACCTGAAGCCGGATCAGGACGTCACCCAGCGTCTCGGAACCGGCCGGTGAGACCCGTACGTCTCCCTCCCCGCACGGTCTGCCCACCCCGTCGACCAGCAGCTCGCGGCCGAAGGCCCAGGTCACGGGGGCATCGCCGGGCAGGTGGAAGGTCAACCGCACCGCATAGGGATCGCAGGTCTCGTAGCGCAGCTCCACCGGGATACGGAACGAGAGCTCCTCGGAGACGAGAAAGCTCATCATGACCTCTGCCTGTACGGACTCGCGCATCGCCTACCCCGTCGTTTGCAGTCGACTGGCCGGGAACGGACCCGACACTGGTGGAATCTTGCTGAACGTACACGAGAGATCACAAGGAGTGAGTTTTCAGATACTGATAGAGATCGCCAGTGACCCGAGGAGCCGCCCGACCTCGTCCTGCAACTGCCGCGCCGCCGACAGCAGCCGGTCGGCCTGATGTGCGGGCAGGGAAATGGCCATCGTCGCGGCCGTGGTGCCCACCGTGATCGGAATCGCCGCGCACACCGTGCCCAGCGCGTACTCCTGACGCTCGGTCACCGGCTCCATCCGACGCGTCCGTTCGAGGCGTTGCAGCAGCGTGCGGCTGTCTCGCACCGTGTACGGGGTGATGGACTGCACGGGATGGCGATCGAGGTGATCGCGGCGGGCGTCCTCGTCCAGCTGGGACAGCAGGCACTGACCGATGGCATGCGCGTGGCCGGTCTCACGGAAGTCGGCCCATTCCTCGACCGCCGGATTGCCCGGGGTGTCGGAGACACACATGACCTCGATCTCGCCGTCGCGGTACTGGGCGTAGTAAACCGGGACACCGATGGCATCACGCCATTGGGCGAGTGCTTCGGCAACCGTGCTGCGACGTTTCTGCTGGGCTCCGCTGCTGCCCAGCCGAACCGCCGCCTCGCCGAGGAAGAACAGGCCCTTGTCGCGGCGCAGATAACCCTCGTGCACCAGGGTGCGCAACAAGTGGTACGCGGTGGGCAGCGCCAGACCCGTCTCGCGGGCGAGCTGCTTGGCGGGAGCGCCGTATTCGTGCTCGGCAACGCATTCCAGCAGGCGCATCGCACGCTGGACGGATCCGATGAGCGTCGCGGAGTGCGGCTGCTCGGCGGGTCTCGGGGAGGCCTGCCTCGGTACCTGAGGTACGGAGGAGCGCGGTTGTCCGCGAGGCGAGTGGGGTTCTGAGGGGGCGGTGTCAACCGTGGCCAAGGGTCACTCCCAAGGGCGCGAGGGGGGAGCCCGTGCTGGGGAGACACGGGAGGGGGGGCACGCCGCTCGCGGGGTCGTCCCCGCGTCGATTTCCGGACTCTATTCGTCCGCCACCGCTCGCAGACGGCCTGCCCGGAAAACTTCCCTCGCCCGAGGGAACCGGTGATTCCTGTTACCGCTTCCCTGGCCCCACTGCCCTCACCAGTCGCTGTCGACCGTCACCAACCGCCGCCAGCCCTCACCAATCGCTGCGCGACGAGGAACTCGACATGAACTTCCGTACGACGTAGATCAGTCCACCGACCAGTGCCACGAACACCAGCACCTTGAAGAGCAGCCCGATGACGAACCCGACGACGTTGGCTATCAACCCGCCGAACACGACCAGGGCGATAACTGGCACCGCGATCCACTTCACCCACCACGGCAGTCCTGCGAAGATCTCACGCATCGCCCTCGTCCTTACCTCTCCGCCCGTCACAGTGC
The DNA here is from genome assembly GCF_004028635.1 of Streptomyces cyaneus. Taxonomy (GTDB): domain Bacteria; phylum Actinomycetota; class Actinomycetes; order Streptomycetales; family Streptomycetaceae; genus Streptomyces; species Streptomyces cyaneus. Next base: position 251,316 of record NZ_RQJW01000012.1, read on the forward strand.
CGGGTCCGATCCTTCGAATCTGCTGATTCCCTGCACCCGATGCTAGGACGAGCAGGTGCCCCGGCGGGGGCCTCGCAGCCCTTGTCCTCCCCTGATCGATCCCCTAGGGAACCCCGAGGCCAAAGGTCAGCTTTCTGGCGGAGAGAACACCACGAGCACCCGCAGGTCCTCGCTGATGTGGTGGAACTTGTGGGCGACTCCGGCCGGCACGTACACCACACTGCCGCGCGCCACCTGGGTGGTCTCCATGCCGACGGTGATCTGGGCACGGCCGCTCACAACGAAGTAGACCTCGTCCTGGTTGTGCGGTTTCTGTGGATCGTGCTCGCCCGCGTTGAGCGCGTACAGACCGACCGACATGTTCCGCTCGCGCAGAAACTGCAGGTAGGCGCCCTCGTTGGCGGCGCGCTCCGCCTCCAGTTCATCCAGCCGGAATGCCTTCATCGCTGTAGTCCGCCCTTGTCACAGTGCTCATGGCCGATCTCGTCTGCCACGATCAGACACATGAAGAATTTCGTAGTCAAGACGATCGCCAACGCGGGCGCCCTGGCGGTCGCCGTCTGGCTGATAGACAACATCACCCTCACCGGTGACAGCACGGGCAAGAAGATCGGCACCCTGCTCGTGGTCGCACTGATCTTCGGCCTGGTGAACTTCCTGGTCAAGCCGCTCGTCAAGCTCCTGAGCCTGCCGCTGCTCATCCTGACGCTCGGTCTGTTCACTCTGGTCGTCAACGCACTGATGCTGATGCTGACGTCGTGGCTGGCCGACAAGCTCGACCTGAGCTTCCACGTCGAGGGCTTCTGGACCGCCGTGCTCGGCGGCCTGATCATCTCGATCGTCTCCTGGGCGCTCCACGTCGTCCTGCCCGACGGGGACTGAGCATCCGATGACCTACCGCGTCTGCTTCGTCTGCACCGGCAACATCTGCCGCTCCCCGATGGCCGAGTCCGTCCTCCGCGCCCGCGTGGCGGAGGCCGGGCTCGACGGCCTGGTCGAGGTCGACAGCGCCGGCACCGGCGGCTGGCACGAGGGCGACCCGGCCGACCCGCGCACCGTCTCCGTCCTCGAGGAGCACGGCTACGAAGGCGGCCACACGGCTCGGCAGTTCCAGCCGTCCTGGTTCACCCGCCTCGATCTCGTCATCGCGCTCGACTCCGGGCACCTCAAGGCCCTTCGCCGCCTTGCGCCCTCGCCGGAGGACGCGGCGAAGGTGCGGCTGCTGCGTTCCTACGACCCCGCCGCAGGCGACGACCTCGATGTACCCGACCCCTACTACGGGGGCCGGGACGGCTTCGAGGAGTGCCTTGAGATGGTGGAGGCGGCAAGCACGGGCCTTCTCTCTGAGGTCCGCAAGCAGGTAGAGGGGCAGGCGGCATGAGCGGCACGGATCCTCAGGGACTGCATTCCGGCGGCGGCGACGGCACGCGGGCGGTGCGGGCCGGGCTGCCCGAGCCGGTCAAGTACGAGCCGACCCTGCCGGGTCCGGTGTTCGCCGCCCACTACCACCTGCCGGGCGAGCCGACGGGGCCGTACACCTACGGCCGTGACGAGAACCCGACCTGGACCCACCTGGAGCGCGCCATCGGCGAGCTGGAGGCGCCGGGGGAGGACGGCGTGGAGACGCTGGTCTTCGCGTCGGGCATGGCCGCCACCTCGTCGGTGCTCTTCTCGCAGCTGCGCGCCGGTGACGTGGCCGTCCTGCCCAGCGACGGCTACCAGGCGCTGCCCCTGGCACGGGCGCAGCTGGAGGCCTACGGCATCGAGGTGCGCACGGCGCCTACCGGCGGGGACGCACAGCTCGGCGTCCTGGACGGCGCGAAGCTGCTGTGGATCGAAACGCCGTCGAACCCCGGCCTCGATGTGTGCGACATCCGGCGGCTCGTCGAAGCGGCACACGCGCGTGGCGCGCTCGTCGCCGTCGACAACACGCTCGCGACACCGCTCGGGCAGCGGCCACTGGAGCTCGGCGCCGACTTCTCGGTGGCCAGCGGCACCAAGCAGCTGACGGGGCATGGCGACGTACTGATGGGCTACGTCTCCGGCCGCGACGCCGAGGCCATGGCTTCCGTACGGCGTTGGCGCAAGATCGTCGGGGCGATTCCGGGGCCCATGGAGGCCTGGCTCGCGCACCGTTCGCTCGCCACGCTCCAGCTGCGCGTGGAGCGGCAGAACGCCAATGCCCTCGCGGTCGCCGAGGCACTGCGGGACTGGCCGGAGGAGCTGGGGGTGCGTTATCCGGGGCTGCCCGGCGACCCCTCGCACAAGATCGCCTCGCAGCAGATGCGGCGCTACGGGTGCGTGGTGTCCTTCACGCTGCCCACGCGCGCGCGTGCCGAGCGCTTTCTCGAGGCCCTGCGGCTCGTCGACGACGCGACCAGCTTCGGCGGGGTGCGCTCCACGGCCGAGCGGCGCGGGCGCTGGGGCGGCGACGCCGTACCGGAGGGCTTCATTCGTATGTCGGTCGGTGCGGAGGACCCCGAGGACCTGGTGGCCGATGTGCTGCGTGCGCTGGACGAATCGGCGGAGTGATCGGGTTCGCTGCTGCGGCCGTCGGTGTCCCGATACGTAGAACGGACGGTCCGAACCTCCCCCCTCGTGGCTCGGACCGTCCTCGGTTCCGCGCGCGAAGAACCGCGCGAACAAGGCTAGTTGACTCTCTGTCAGTGTCCAATCACAGTAGCGACAGCGACCTATCGACTTATTTATAGTTGGGCCCTGCCCTGGGGGTGGGGAGAAGGGCGGGAAAGGGGAGGGTGCGGCATGGATCTGGCCTTGTTGCGCACTTTTGTGACGGTGCACCGGGCCGGTTCCTTCACCCGTGCCGCCGCGCTGCTCGGGCTGTCGCAGCCGGCCGTGACCTCGCAGATCCGCACCTTGGAACGGCAGTTGGGCCGACCCCTGTTCCTACGGCAGGCCCGCGGAGTGACACCGACGACCATCGGTGACGAACTCGCCCACAAGGCCGCACCGCATCTCGACGCCCTGGTGGAGATCACCGAGACCGGGCTGGACGACGAGTCCTCCTTACGATCCCTGCACCTCGCCGGCCCTCCTGAGTTCACCGCCGAGCGGGCGCTACCCGCACTCACCGAGCTGACCGGCGAAGACGCCCAAGGCTTCGCCCTGCGCGCGTCTTTCGGCAACGCCGAGGAGACCCTCGAAGGGCTGGCTGCCGGACATCACGATCTGGCCATCAGTACGGCCCGTCCACGTGGCGCTCTGCTCACGGCGACTGCACTCTGCGACGAGGAGCACGTCCTCGTCGCCGCTCCCCACTGGGCCGACCGGATCGGCTCGGGGACGCTGCGCCTCAAGGGAGCGCACGCGCTGGAGGACGTCCCTGTGGTGGAGGTGCACGAGTCCTTGCCCTTTGTCTCCCGTTACTGGGCTTCGGTCTACGACTCCCGGCCCGCCGCGCCGGGCACCGTGATCGTCCCCGATCTGCGCGCGGTACTCGCCTGCGCGGCCGCGGGGGCAGGGCTGGCGGTGTTGCCCCGCTACCTGTGCGCGGCCGCCCTGGATCGCGGCGACGTCGTCGCCCTGCAGGATCCACCGGTACCACCGCTGCGGACGTACTTCCTGGTGGTCCGCACCGGCACGCTGGCGATGCCACACATAGCGCGGGCCCACGAGTGGCTGCTGCGAGCGGCTTCCGACTGGGCCTGAGCAGGGAATTCAGGTCCATCACAGCATGAACTCGACCGGTGACGTCTCGCGATGTTTCACGTGGAACCAGCCGGGCCACATTTCTCCCATGACCGTCCGACCCGTGGTCAAGCGCACCGCCCGCGCCGTTCTGCTGGATGGCGACGATCTGATCCTGATCAAGCGCACCAAGCCTGGCGTGGATCCCTATTGGCTCACTCCCGGTGGTGGGGTCGAGCCGACGGACACGACTGTCGTCGAGGCCCTGCATCGCGAGGTGTACGAGGAGCTCGGCGCCAAGATCATCGATGTGGTGCCCTGCTTCGTCGACACCGTCGAGCACATAGGCGATGACGGCGGCGCGACCGGTGTGAAGGTGCAGCACTTCTTCGTCTGCCGTCTGGAGTCCATGGACACGTCCTTGCGGCACGGGCCCGAGGTGGACGAGCCCGTCGGCGAGTACGAGATCGTGCGGGTGCCGTTCACCCGGGTCGGGATCGCCTCCGTCCATCTCGTACCGCTGTCACTACGGCACTACCTGGACGGGAACATCGAGGGCGTCCGCGCCATGCACGCCCCCGACCTGGGCTGATACCGACGACCGGCCTCGGCTTTGGCGGCGGCTCGCCAGTCCCCGGTGACGACGGCCCGCCAGTCCGCGATGGCGACGGTTCATCAGTCCCCGGTGGCGACGAGTTCCTCCACCGAGTCATGGCGTATGCGCTCGGACGGGATGCCGATTTCCCTCAGCGCGTCCACACCGCTGCGGATCATGCCAGGCGGTCCGGAGACGTAGGCGTCGTACTCGGTCCAGGGGCCGTACTCGCGTATGGCGTCGGGAAGCTGAAGCAGTCCATGCCGGTCCACTACTGGGCGGACCTCCAGCCAGGGATGGGACTGCTGGAGTCGGAGCATCGTGTCGATGTCGTACAGGTCCTGGTTGGTGCGGGCGCCGTAGAAGACCTCGACGGGTCGCCGTTCACCGTGCTCGGCGACGTCCTCGACCAGTGCCTTGATGGGTGCTATGCCGGTGCCTCCGCCCACGCAGAGCAGACCGCTGTCGGTGGTGTGGTCCACGGTCATCGACCCGGCCGGTGGGCCGAGCCGGATGATGTCCCCCGGCCGAGCGCGGTGCACCAGCGCGTTGGAGACCCAGCCCGCCGGGACGGCCTTCACATGGAACGTCAGCAGGCCGTCGGAGCGGGGCGCGGAGGCGAAGGAGTAGTGCCGCCAGATCCGCGGCCACCAAGGCGTCTCCAGGCTCGTGTACTGCCCGGCGAGGAAGGGATAGGGCTGGTCGGGGCGGACGGTGACGACCGCGACGTCCGAGGTCCTGAGGTCGTGCGACACGACCTCCGCATACCACCAGGCGGGGGCGCGCAGTTCGTCCGCAGCCGCCGCGTCGATCATGACCTGCGAGATCGTCGTGTACGCCCGCACCCAGGCGGCCTCCATCTCCGCGTCCCAGACGCCGGCGGCGTACTTGTTCAGCGCGCCGATGAGGCACTCGCCGACGGCCGGGTAGTGCTCGGCCCGGGTGCCGTACTTGCGGTGGCCGCGGCCGAGGTTCTGCAGGTACTCGACGAGCACGGGCGTGTTGTCGATGTGCTCGGCCGCGGTGAGCAGGGCCTTCAGCAGCCGGTCGCGCTGGGTGTCCATCGCGGCCGGGAACAGGGAGCGCAGGTCGGGGTGGCGTACGAAGAGCAGCGCGTAGAAGTACGAGGTGACCTTGTCGGCCACGGGGGCGATCTCGGCCATCGTCCGGCGGATCAGGACGGCGTCCGGGGACGCGGGTCGGGCCGGGGCGGGGCGCTGAGTCGGTACGCGCAGCTGGGGGGAGGGTGGGGATATGGGGCTGGGGCCTGATATCGCCGAGTGGGCGGTGGTGGCCTGGGCGGCAGCGGAGGCAGGCGGCATTTGGCTTGGGGTTGAGGCAGGTGCGGCCGACTCTTGGGCCCTGGCCGCGGCGAGTCCGGGAGCGGGGGCAGGCGTCGACAGCGTGGGCGCGAGGGGTAGGTGACCCGGGGTCGGCGTGCCGGGCGTCGTTATCGCGGCCGGTGCCTCTCGCTCCGGGGTCGTCGTGCCATGGCTCGCGCGGTAGGCGTCGTCGGGGCCAGGCCCAGGGCGCCAGGTCGGGTCAGCGGCGGTGTTCGATGTGCGGCCGGGTTCGCCGAGGCCGTATCCGGGGCCGGCGGGCGCCCGTCCCGGGGCCGGGCGTGAGGCAGCGTCCGGTGTTCCGGGACCTGCGCCGGCGTCCGCCGCAGGGGTGGGCGCTGTCGGCCCGACCGTCGTGCCAGGCTGTGTGCCGTCCTGAGCCGACGGAGGCGTCTCGTCGCCCGTCGCCGTCCTGCCGACGGGGCGCATCGCGGCCAGGCGGCGGCCGTCGGCCGTCTCCTGTTCACTGCCCGGAGTCGTTGCCGGCTGCTTGCGCGGCGTGAACCAGCCGCCCCCGCCGCCGGAAGTGCCGTTGTCGGCCGACGTGGTGGTCGGAGCGTCCATGGTGTGCCTCGCCTCGAACATCTTTCGGTCGGTCTGCGCACTTCCTCGGTCGGAAGGTGCCTGCTTCCCCCGCTACGGCTTGCTTTTCCCCGTTCGTTGCCGCGACCAATACGGCCACATTCAACCCGTATTCACACTCGGTACGGACAAGTAAGGCGAGAGTGTGACATTGGCCGCAGTACTCTCACCGCAGCATCCCACCGCGTGTGGGAGCCCCGGCCGCATACCCGTGAATGCGGGTCTTCGATCTCTCCGTCCCGTTAGGCTGCTTTGCCTTGCGCTCGGTCCGCACTGCGAGCCCGCGCCGGGAGTCTGCATCACAGCTCGGCCACGAACCGGAGTCGACCCTACCGGCCGATGCCCCGATCACAAGTCCCCCCTTCCTCCCTCACGAATTGCGCGGGCGTCGAACGCGTAATTCCTTCAATTACCGTCCGCTGCGCACCAATTCATATGCTTCCCACAGATCCATCCCTATGTAGGAGTGGGTCGCGAGTCCGGTCAGATGACCGTCGGCGTTGACGGCGACGGAGACCGGGACGGCTCCGAACAGGTCCTTGTCCGACAGCGAGTCGCCATAAGCGACGCAATCGGCCCGCTCCACCCCGAACTCCTCACACAGCCGGTCGGCGATGAGGACCTTGGCCGCGGCACTGAGAACGCCTGCCGGGTCGACGGGCTCAGTGAAGGGCACTGCTGGAAAGCGGGAACCGTGCGCCGCGTGGGCGCCCCAGCCCGTCAGCCGCTCCACGAAGAAGGAGGGCGAGAGCGATATGACCGCGCAGTAGTCGCCCTGTCCCCTGATCTCCGCCCAGACCTCACGGATCCGGGCCAGCCACGGAGCACCCTCGAAAGCGGCCGCCACATGGGCCTCGGTGAGATCCGCCCAGAGCGCGTGCACCCGCGCCGCATACTCAGGTGGCCCGATCAGCCCCGCCGAGATCTCCCGGTCGAGCGCCACGGTCTCGGCTTCCAACCCGAGTTGCCGCGAGATCTCCACGGGGGCGGAACTTCCATGCAGAAGGGTGCCGTCGAGGTCGAAGAGGTGAAGTCTTGCCATGGGGCAAGAGGCTAATCGGGTGTACCCGTCGCGCCCTTGGCCGGAGACGCCCTTGATGCTCGCTGGATACTCGCTCGCCTGCTGGACGCTAGCCGTTTCTCCATGTTTCACGTGAAACACGAGCGCCTGTAGGCACGCTGTGCGCCGTCCCACGACATGGCCAAAAGCTCGTACGTCTCTCCGGAAACGGCTGGACGACCAGGGCAGTAGTCAGACAGCCTGACCTGCGTGCCGACTCCTTCCCTCGCCGCTCTGCCCATCCGCCGTCTGACGCCTCGGGATCTCACCGCCTGCGCCGACTTGTCCGAGAATCGGGGCTGGCCCCGTGAGGAACACAAGTGGGGGTTCCTCCTCACAGCCGGGAAGGGCTACGGCATCGACGACCCCGACGGAGGGCTCGTCAGCGCCTGCGTCATCACGGAGTACGGGCCGCACGAACGCCTCGACCTGGGGGCCATCGGCATGGTCCTGGTCGCCGAGCGGCATTCCCGCCAGGGCATCGGGCGCCGCCTGATGCGTCATGTCGTCTCCGCAATGGGCACGACACCACTGACGATGCACGCGACCCCGAACGGTCAACCGCTCTACGAGGAACTCGGATTCAAGGTCACCGGCCGGGCGGAGATGCTGTGCGGGCACTTCACGCCCGGCACCTCGGGGCCGTCGGTCGCCACGCGCGCGGCCACCGCCGAGGACCTCACCGCGATCCTGCGGCTCGACGAGGAGGTCTTCGGCGCCGATCGCACGCACATCATCACGCGGCTCCCCGCGTTCGCCGACCAGCTGCGCGTCGCCGAGGAGAACGGCCGGATCATCGGATACGCGGGTGCCTGGCCCAACATGGACACGCAGGTCGTGGGCCCACTGATCGCCCGTGACACGCAGACCGCCAAGGCGCTCATCGCCTCCCTCGCCGCCCACACCGACCGCCCGTTGCGCACCGACATCGACGTACGCCACGAGGAGCTCCTGACCTGGGCGAAGGAACACGGGCTGGCCTCCGTCGCCTTCAACGCGGTCATGACTTACGGCATCTCGGAACTGCCCGGCGACTGGACCCGGCGGTTCGCTCCGCTGACGGTCGCGGCGGGCTGAGACCTGCATGGGAAACGCCGGTCCCTGTCGGGGACCGGCGTTTCGTCGTCGACGTTTTCGTAGCCGCCGTTCATAGGCGCCTTCATAGGCTCCGTTCGGAATTAGCGCTCGTAGTCGACAGCTTCGTTGTCGATGCTGGGGTGTCGTCAGGCGATTGCATCGATCGCGGCTGCCGCGAAGTGGTGGTCCTGCTCCGGTGCCCCGCCACCCACGCCGATCGCGCCGATCAGCCGGCCGTCCCGATGGATCGGCACACCCCCCGCGATGAACAGCAGCGGCCGGTCGAGCGCGGTGGGCAGGGTGTGGAAGAGGCCACCAGGCTGTACGGCCTCGATGAGATCGGCGGTGGGGGCGCCGAGTTGGAGTGCTGTGTAGGCCTTGCGGGTGCTGGTCTCCCCGGCGATCAGCACGGCTCGGTCGTCCCGTCGGAAGGCGAGCAGATGACCTCCGGCATCCAGGACCGTGACGCTGACGGTCACCCCGGCGGCCTCGGCGGCCCGGTGGGCTGCGGCGACGAGGACGTCGGCATCCTGAGTGGTCAGGGGAGCGACGGCGGTGGCAGTGCTCATGAGCGGCTTCTCCTTGTCCTGTGGTGCTGAGGTGGGTTCTCAAGGCGCCGGATGTGCGGGGCGGCCCTGACCCCGCACGCAGGTCGGCTCAGTGATGTACGCCGACTCGCTGCTCGGTGGGCGCGGTGCCGGTGACGGGTGTGCTGGGGGACGCTCCCTCGCGGCGCTCCAGCGCGGCCGAGAGGAACGCGAGCATCAGCGCGGCCGCGGCCAGGGCGGCGCCGACCCAGTTGGGGGACGTGTAGCCGAAGCCCGCCCCGATGACGATGCCGCCGAGCCAGGCGGCGAGGGCGTTGCCGAGGTTGAAGGCGCCGATGTTCACCGCCGAGGCCAGCGTCGGGGCGCCGTGGGCCTGGTCGAGGACGCGCTTCTGCAGCGGCGGAACGGTGGCGAAGCCCAGGGCGCCGATCAACGTGATGGTGACGGCCGCGAGGACCTTGTTCTGGGCTGTGAGCGTGAAGAGCGCGAGCACGACGGCGAGGGCGCCCAGGGAGACGTACAGCATGGGCATCAGCGCGCGGTCGGCGTACTTGCCCCCGATGAGGTTGCCGCCGACCATGCCGAGCCCGAAGAGGACCAGCAGCCAGGTGACGGAGCCGTCGGCGAAGCCGGCAACGTGGGTCATCATCGGCGCGATGTAGGTGATGGCCGCGAAGACGCCGCCGAAGCCGAGAACCGTCAACGCCATGGCGAGCAGGACCTGGGCGTTCTTGAATGCGGCCAGCTCGTGGCGCAGGCGCACCCCCTGCGGCTGGGGCAGGTCGGGGACGAGCTTGGCGATGCCGACCAGGCCGACGACGCCGAGGGCGGCGACGATGCCGAAGGTGACGCGCCAGCCGGCGGACTGCCCGACGAAGGTTCCCAGCGGGACGCCGACGACATTGGCGACGGTCAGGCCGGTGAACATCATCGCGATGGCCCCGGCCTTCTTGTCCGGGGCGACCAGGTCGGCTGCGACGACCGAGCCGATGCCGAAGAAGGCACCGTGGGCGAGCGAGGCGACCACACGGCCGACCAGCATGACCCCGAAGGCGGGGGCGAGAGCGGACAGGAGGTTGCCGGCGATGAACAGTCCCATCAGCAGCATCAGCATCCGCTTGCGGGAGACCTTGGTGCCGAGCACGGTCATCAGGGGAGCGCCGAGGACCACACCGAGCGCGTAGCCGGTCACGAGCAGCCCCGCTGTGGGGATGGAGACCCCGAAGTCGCCCGCGACCTCGGGCAGCAAGCCCATGATCACGAACTCGGTCGTTCCGATTCCGAAGGCCCCGATCGCGAGGGCCAGAAGCGCGAGAGGCATGAAGGGATGCACCTTCCAGAAGATTGCATGAGCGCTTAACAAGTGAAGACAATACTTGCAGGCGCATTATACTTGCAAGCGCGGACTATTTCGCTTCTGCCCTAATCTTGCTTCAGCCGCTCCGGGACGGAGGAAACGCCATGACCGCCACGGACCCCACGCTCACCGCCCTCGCCCAGGGCTGGTGCGCCCTCTCCCTGCTCCACGGGAGGATCGAGGCGCACATCGAGCGCGCCCTGCAGACCGGGCACGACCTGAGCGTGCGCGAGTACTCCCTGCTCGACGTACTCAGCCGCCAGCACGACGGTGAAGGCGGGCACCTGCAGATGAAACAGGTCGCCGACGCCGTCGTCCTCAGCCAGAGCGCCACCACCCGGCTCGTCACCCGCCTGGAAGACCGCGGCCTGCTCTCCCGCTACCTCTGCCCCACCGACCGCCGCGGCATCTACACCGACGTCACCGAAGCAGGCCTCAACCTCCTCGAAGAAGCCCGCCCCACCAACGACACAGCCCTGCGCCAGGCCCTCGACCAAGCCGCGCAAAACCCCGAACTGGCCCCACTGGTCCGGGCCGTGGAGACACTTCGCGCACCCGCATAAGGTGCAAGCATGGGAGATCTTGAAATACGAGCTGCCGTCGCCGATGACATCCCCGCGATCGTCGGCATGCTCGCGGACGATCCACTGGGCGCCCAGCGCGAGTCACCGGACGACGTGACGCCTTACCTGGCCGCGCTCGAGCGACTCAGCAGGGACCCGAACCAGCACCTGGTCGTCGCGGTGCGTGAAGATCGCGTTGTCGGCACGCTCCAGCTCACGATCATTCCGGGGCTGTCCCGCAGGGGCGCGACCCGCTCCATCATCGAAGCTGTGCGCATCCACGCCGATGAGCGCGGCAGCGGCCTGGGCACTCAGCTCATCGAGTGGGCGGTCGCCGAATCCAGGCGCCAGAACTGCCAGTTGGTACAGCTGACCTCCGACAACACCCGTACAGACGCCCACCGCTTCTATGAGCGGCTCGGTTTCACGGCCTCGCACGTGGGCTTCAAGCTCCCGCTGTGACACGGCGAAGCGCCTGTTTCACGTGAAACAGGCGCTCACCGGGCGGTCAGAACGAGCCGGCCCCCCGCCATCCGTCGGGATCCACGCCGCCCGGCACGGCAGCCCCCTCGTCGTACGGCTGACGCGTGAAGACGAACGACCCGAGGTCCAGATGGTCCACGGCGCCGTTCGGGCGTCGTACGGCCCTCAGGAGCTCGCCTGCGTAGTAGCCCTCCAAGCCCGTCCATGTGCCGTCACCGTTGGCCCGGAACCGGGAACGGCGCCCCTTGCCGGACAACGGCTCCAGTGAGACGAGTCCGTCCGCGGTCAACCGCAGGGCGAAGGCATGAGTCCCCCAGTACCACTGACCCGCCAACTCCAGGTCCTTTGCCTCGTTTTCGGGCATCGGCCGCCATGGCTCGGGGATGCGGGGCTCTGCCTCGGCGACGATGCGGACGAGGTCGGCGGCGACGAGGGAGACCAGCGGACCAGACGTGCAGTTGGCGAGCACCACGGCTGCGACATCGTCCTCCACGCTGAGCATCAGACTCGCCAGGAAACCCGGCAACGATCCGCCGTGCCCCACGAGCAGCCGTCCGTCCCTGTACTGGATCTGCAGACCGAGGCCGTACGCCGCACCATCCACCACGTCACCAGCCTCGGGCGGTGCTGCGGGCGTTCGCATCTCCCGCAGGGTCTCGCCGCTCAGCACCCGATCGTCGCCCTTGGCCAGGCAGACGGCGAACCGCGCCAAGTCGGCGGTCGTCGACCACAGTTGACCAGCCGACGCCATCAGGCCGAGATCTTCGACGGGCTCGGGAAGCATCACGTCGGCCCAGGGATGCACCGCCCAGCCTCCGGCGTGCGGCGCCTGCGGTCGCATACTCGTGCGGTTCAGACCCAGGGGTTCGAGCACTTCACGCCGGAGTACGTCCTCCCAGGAAGCCCCGCGCAGCTCCTCGACCAGCGCGCCCAGCAGCGTATAGCCGGGGTTCGAGTAGTGGAATCGACGGCCGGACGGATGCAGGACCGGCTGCTCACCCAGGACGTCGGAGAGCTCAGGCCGCAGTGATGCGGGGCTGCGCTCCCACCAGGGTCCCGGCGTCTCGGCTGCCAGCCCACTCGTGTGCGCCAGCAGCTCGGCGATGGTGGCCTCCCCCACGCCCGTGCCCGGCAGATGCTTCTCGAGCGGGTCACCGAGATCGAGCAAACCCTCGTCGCGCAGTCGCAGGACGAGAACAGCGGTGAAGGTCTTGGTGATCGAGCCGATGCGGTATTGCACGTTCTCGTCCGGCCCGTGCCCGTCCACCGAGGTGCGCGAGCCGTGCCACACCGTCCGGCCGTCCCGTACGACAGCGGCGACCAATGAGGGCGCGCGCCCCTCGGCCTGGGCCACGGCGATGCGGTGCAGCAGCGCTCGGCGCGTGGTGGGGAGCAGCTCTTCCTGAGATGTCGTCATGCCCCCAGTCCACCCTGGTGGACTCTCTGGAGTCGAGCGCATATCCCCGGGTGATGTGGATCAGGTCTGCGCCATGTCCACGAACCGCGAATAGTGGCCCTGGAAGGCGACCGTGATCGTCGCCGTCGGACCATTACGGTGCTTGCCCACGATGATGTCCGCCTCGCCCGCGCGCGGCGACTCCTTCTCGTAGGCGTCCTCACGGTGCAGCAGGATCACCATGTCGGCGTCCTGCTCGATGGAGCCGGACTCACGCAGGTCGGACACCATCGGCTTCTTGTCCGTCCGCTGCTCGGGACCACGGTTGAGCTGCGACAGCGCGATCACCGGGACCTCAAGCTCCTTGGCCAGGAGCTTGAGGTTACGGGACATGTCCGAGACCTCCTGCTGACGGCTCTCGGAACGCTTCGAACCACCGGACTGCATCAGCTGCAGATAGTCGATGATCACGAGCTTGATGTCATTGCGCTGCTTCAGCCGGCGGCACTTCGCGCGAATCTCCATCATCGACAGGTTCGGGGAGTCGTCGATGTAGAGCGGCGCCGCCGAGACCTCCGGCATCCGGCGCGCCAGGCGTGTCCAGTCCTCGTCCGTCATGGTGCCGGAGCGCATGTGGTGCAGGGCCACGCGAGCCTCGGCCGACAGCAGACGCATCGCGATCTCGTTGCGCCCCATTTCGAGGGAGAAGATGACGCTGGCCAGGTTGTTCTTGATGGACGCCGCCCGTGCGAAGTCCAGTGCGAGCGTGGACTTACCCATGGCGGGGCGGGCCGCGATCACGATCATCTGGCCCGGGTGCAGGCCGTTGGTGAGTGAGTCGAGGTCTGTGAACCCCGTGGGCACACCGGTCATTTCGCCGGTGCGCGAGCCGATCGCCTCGATCTCGTCGAGCGCACCCTCCATGATGTCGCCGAGCGGCAGATAGTCCTCGCTGGTGCGCTGCTCGGTGACCGCGTAGATCTCGGCCTGGGCGCGGTTGACGATCTCGTCGACGTCGTCGTCGGCCGCGTATCCCATCTGTGTGATGCGAGTGCCGGCCTCGACCAGGCGGCGCAGGACGGCACGCTCATGGACGATTTCCGCGTAGTACTCCGCATTCGCCGCCGTCGGCACCGTCTGGACGAGCGTGTGGAGATACGAGGCGCCGCCGACCTTGTTGATCTCGCCGCGCTTGGTGAGCTCGGCGGCGATGGTGATGGGGTCGGCAGGCTCACCCTTGGCGTAGACGTCGAGGATCGCCTGGAAGATCGTCTCGTGCGCGGGCTTGTAGAAGTCGTGGCCCTTGATGACCTCGACGACATCGGCGATGGCGTCCTTGGACAGGAGCATGCCGCCGAGGACCGACTGCTCGGCATCGAGGTCCTGCGGCGGAACCCGCTCGAAGGCCGAACCGCCACCGTCCCACTCGCCGCTGTCCCGGCCGCGATCATGCTGCTCGTCGCGTCCCCGGCCACCGTCGCCGCGTCGGCGGGAGGCGGGCAGACGATCACTGGGACCGCTGTCGGCCCACGGGTCGTCCAAGGGCTCGGAAATGCTCACCGAGCCACCTCCTCCCGTCCGCCGAGCGGACCTCGCGTGCCTCTCAGTTCTACGGCACGCCACTGACAAATAAGAGGCCCAACTCCGGTTCTGGCTCGCCGGTTTTGTGATGGTTTTCAAGGCCGACGGACGGAGCGGGCGCCGGACCACGGTAGGCCCGCGGGCACCGTCAGCCAATCTGGTTATCCACAGGCCATGTGGACGACCGCCCGGATGCTGTGGAGAACTCCGCAAAACCTGTGCACGACACGGTGGACAGCCCTGTGAACAAGCCCAACAAAAATTCTGGGGACCATCGTTGACCTGGGGATTTACCGTCCACCGGCTGTGCAGAAGAAAAACTTCCCCGGTCGGACCAAGATCGCTTCGAACGGTATGCGGAAGCACACACCACGAGACAGCAAGTAAGGGTCACTACTCGATTGCATCTCTTACCTGTGGACGATTAGATTGGTGGCCATGACACAGGCTCCCGCGTCTCCCACGGCCACCCGGCGACAGCACGACCGAGAGATCGTCGCACTCGCCGTCCCGGCCTTCGGTGCACTCGTCGCCGAGCCCCTCTTCGTCATGGCCGACAGCGCGATCGTCGGTCATCTCGGCACCGCACAACTCGCCGGACTCGGGGTCGCCTCGGCTCTCCTCATGACAGGCGTCAGCGTCTTCGTCTTCCTCGCCTACGCCACCACGGCGGCAGTGGCACGACGCGTCGGCGCGGGCGACCTCCAGGCCGCCATCCGCCAGGGCATGGACGGCATCTGGCTGGCCCTCCTCCTCGGCGCCACCGTCATTGCAGTCCTCCTGCCGACCGCACCGTATCTCGTGGAACTCTTCGGCGCCTCGGAAACAGCAGCCCCCTACGCGACCACCTATCTGCGGATCTCGGCACTCGGCATACCAGCCATGCTCGTCGTGCTCGCCGCCACGGGCGTTCTGCGCGGACTGCAGGACACCAAGACACCGCTCTACGTCGCCGTCGCAGGCTTCGTCGCCAACGCCGCCCTCAACGCGGGACTCGTCTACGGCGCCGACCTCGGCATCGCAGGTTCCGCCTGGGGCACCGTCATCGCCCAGTTCGGTATGGCCGCGGCCTATCTCGTGGTCGTCGTCCGCGGGGCCCGCAAACACGGCGCCTCCCTGCGCCCCGACGCGGCCGGGATAAGGGCCTGTGCACAGGCCGGAGTGCCCCTGCTGGTCCGCACCCTCTCGCTGCGGGCGATCCTGATGATCGCCACGGCCGTCGCGGCCCGCCTCGGGGACGCCGACATCGCGGCACACCAGATCATCCTGTCGCTGTGGAGTCTGCTCGCTTTCGCACTGGACGCCATCGCCATTGCCGGGCAGGCCATCATCGGGCGGTATCTCGGTGCCGGCGACGCCGAGGGCGCCCGGGCCGCCTGCCGCCGCATGGTGGAGTGGGGCATCGCAGCCGGCGTGGCACTCGGCCTGCTCGTGGTGATCGCCCGACCGCTCTTCCTGCCGCTATTCACCAGTGACACGGTCGTCAAGGAAACGGCGCTGCTCGCCCTGCTCATGGTGGCGCTCTCTCAGCCGATCTGCGGCGTCGTCTTCATCCTGGACGGCGTCCTGATGGGGGCAGGCGACGGCCCCTACCTCGCCTGGGCCATGGTGCTCACCCTGGCAGTGTTCACGCCGGTGGCGCTGCTCGTCCCCGTATTCGGCGGAGGCCTCACCGCGGTCTGGGCGGCCATGACGCTGATGATGACGGTACGCATGCTGACGCTCTGGGCGCGCGCCCGCTCGGGCCGCTGGATCGTCACTGGCGCAACGCGCTGAATGTTTCACGTGAAACACGCTGTTTCACGTGAAACGGACCGGACCCGCTCTCTGCACAGCGAAGGGGCCGTACCCCGCGGGGTACGGCCCCTTCTTCAGCTGTTCAAGCCGAGCGCAGCGATCAGGCCGCGATTACCTCGATGTTGACCTTGGCGGCAACCTCGGGGTGCAGACGCACGGACGTCTCGTGGGCGCCCAGGGTCTTGATCGGCGCACCGAGCTCGATGCGGCGCTTGTCGACCTCGGGGCCACCGGCAGCCTTGATCGCCGAGGCGATGTCGGCCGGGGTGACGGAACCGAAGAGACGACCGGCGTCGCCCGAACGGACGGCCAGGCGGACCTTGACGGCCTCGAGCTGGCCCTTGATCTGGTTGGCCTGCTCGATGGTCTGGATCTCGTGGATCTTGCGAGCACGACGGATCTGCTCGACGTCCTTCTCGCCACCCTTGGTCCAGCGGATAGCGAACTTCCGCGGGATCAGGTAGTTGCGAGCGTAACCGTCCTTGACGTCGACGACGTCGCCCGCGGCACCGAGGCCGGAGACCTCGTGGGTGAGGATGATCTTCATGTGTCGGTCACCCTTCCCTTATCGCGCGGTGGAGGTGTAGGGCAGCAGCGCCATCTCACGGCTGTTCTTCACGGCCGTGGCGACGTCACGCTGGTGCTGCGTGCAGTTGCCGGTCACGCGGCGGGCACGGATCTTGCCGCGGTCGGAAATGAACTTCCGCAGCATGTTCGTGTCCTTGTAGTCCACGTACGTGACCTTGTCCTTGCAGAAAGCGCAGACCTTCTTCTTCGGCTTGCGCACAGGCGGCTTCGCCATGGTGATTCTCCTGTGTGATCAAGAAGTTTGGGTACGACCCGCCCCTCGGCCCAAGGCCTAGAAGGGGGGCTCGTCCGAGTAGCCGCCGCCACCGCCGCCGCCGCCGGAGTTTCCACCCCAGCCGCCACCACCGCCGCCGCCCTGCTGGCCACCGGCGGGAGCGCCGGTCGCCCACGGGTCGTCGGCGGGAGCGCCGCCGCCCTGCTGACCGCCGCCGGGGCCACCGCCCCAGCCGCCGCCACCCTGGCCGCCACCGCCACCGCCGCTGTAACCACCCTGGCCACCGCGGCCGGCGGTCTTGGTGACCTTGGCCGTGGCGTTGCGCAGGCTGGCGCCGACTTCCTCGACGTCCAGCTCGTAGACCGTGCGCTTGACGCCCTCACGGTCCTCGTAGGACCGCTGCTTCAGCCGGCCCTGCACGATGACGCGCATGCCTCGCTGGAGCGACTCCGCGACGTTCTCCGCCGCCTGACGCCAGACCGAGCAGGTGAGGAAGAGGCTCTCGCCGTCCTTCCACTCGTTCGTCTGGCGGTCGAAGGTGCGGGGAGTGGACGCGACACGGAACTTCGCGACCGCCGCACCGGAGGGGGTGAAGCGCAGCTCGGGGTCATCGACAAGATTGCCGACGACCGTGATGACGGTCTCGCCTGCCATGGGGGAACCTCTCGGCGGGTTTGCTGCTGGCTGCTTGGTGCTGCTGCTACTCGAATCCCGAGATCAGTTGAGCGGGATGCTCAGTGGGTCTCGGGGCGGAGGACCTTGGTCCGGAGGACCGACTCGTTCAGGTTCATCTGGCGGTCGAGCTCCTTGACGACCGCAGGCTCGGCCTGCAGGTCGATGACCGAGTAGATGCCCTCGGGCTTCTTCTTGATCTCGTACGAGAGACGACGACGGCCCCAGGTGTCGACCTTCTCGACCTTGCCGTTGCCCTCACGGACGACGGAGAGGAAGTTCTCGATCAGGGGGGCGACAGCGCGCTCCTCCAGATCGGGGTCGAGGATGACCATCACCTCGTAGTGACGCATGTGGAACCCACCTCCTTTGGACTCAGCGGCCACGGTCGTTCCGTGGCAGGAGGGTTGTGATGCGTACGCAACGGTATCGGCCGCCACTGACAATCGGAGGTGACCTCGCGGTTCCTCCGAGCTGGTCCGGGCAGACACCGGTGCAGACGGTACACAGTACCTGCACACCGGCGTCCGGTTGAAATCCGGGCGCCGTCGCCCACAATCTGTACACATCGGGTGTGTATGGCGCTACGATGCGCCGCCTTCCGCAGGAGGTGCCCTATGGCACAGGCAATGCGACCCAACACCGTCGGAGGCCTTTTCGCCACGGACGGAAAGCCCCACCCTCTCCAGGACACCCTGCTCGCGGTGACCCTGGTGCTGGGCATCACGGCCTTCGTCACGGCGATGTTCCACAACCTGCACCTGCTCAGCTCCTGGACCGGTCTGGTGGGGATCCTCACCGGCGCGTACGGCCAGTGGATCTCGGAGACGACCCGCGAGCGCTTCGGGCTGATCATCGGCCTCGGCGCCTCAGCGGTCGGCTTCTTCCTCGGCATGGCGCACGGCGGCCTCTTCGGCGGGGTCTTCTGACGCCAGGGCACCGTCCTCGACAAGCCGGCCACGGAGACTGCCCTCCGAACACCGGTAGAACAGCGCATAGAACACCATCGAACGCCTCGGCGGCCCACAAGGCCGGGGCGAAGCTGCCATACGCCCAGTCGGGGCGCTCCCAAGGCGCAGTAGGCTTCGGCGCGAGAGCCGGAGCCCCTGTACCCATGGGGACACACCAGCCCGAGGAGCGCCCCGAATGAGCCTGACCCTGAGGACGATCAGTCGCGAGCAGCATCTGGCATACATCCAGAGCCTGCCGTCGGCGAGCCACATGCAGGTTCCGGCCTGGGCGGACGTCAAGGCGGAGTGGCGCTCGGAGAGCCTCGGCTGGTTCGACAAGAGCGGCGAACTCGTCGGGGCGGGTCTCGTGCTTTACCGGCAGCTGCCCAAGATCAAGCGCTATCTCGCCTATCTGCCCGAGGGCCCGGTCATCAACTGGTTCGCGCCGAATCTGACCGACTGGCTGGAACCGATGCTCGCGCACCTGAAGCACCAGGGCGCCTTCTCCGTGAAGATGGGCCCGCCGGTGATCATCCGGCGCTGGGAAGCCACCTCCATCAAGGCAGGCATCCAGAACCCGGACGTGAAGCGTCTGAGGGACATCGAGGCCGACTTCATCGAGCCGCGCGCTTTCGAGGTGGCCGACAAGCTGCGTCGTATGGGCTGGCAGCAGGGCGAGGACGGCGGGGCCGGCTTCGGTGACGTCCAGCCCCGCTACGTCTACCAGGTGCCGTTGGCGAACCGCTCCCTGGAAGAGGTCCACAAGAACTTCAACCAGCTGTGGCGCCGCAACATCAAGAAGGCCGAGAAGGCCGGCGTCGAGGTCGTCCAGGGCGGATACCAGGACCTCGCGGAGTGGCAGCGCCTTTACGAGATCACGGCCGTGCGCGACCACTTCCGGCCGCGCCCGCTGTCGTACTTCCAGCGCATGTGGACGGCCCTCAACACCGAGGACCCCAACCGCATGCGGCTGTACTTCGCCCGCCACAACGGCGTGAACCTGTCGGCGGCGACGATGCTGATCGTCGGTGGGCACGTCTGGTACTCCTACGGCGCCTCCGACAACATCGGCCGTGAGGTCCGGCCCTCGAACGCGATGCAGTGGCGGATGCTGCGCGACGCCTACGCGCTCGGCGCGACCGTCTACGACCTGCGCGGCATCTCCGACTCGCTGGACGAGACCGACCACCTCTTCGGCCTGATCCAGTTCAAGGTGGGCACGGGCGGGCAGGCCGCCGAGTACCTCGGGGAGTGGGACTTCCCGCTGAACAAGTTGCTCCACAAGGCGCTCGACATCTACATGTCGCGTCGCTGACCTCGCGTTCTCTGCTTCGATACCGTCAACAGCTGCACCGGCGATAGCTTCCATACCTCTGATACACCGCAGCCACGAGAAAGGTTCCAGGTCCGGCCATGGCGCTCACGCTCTACGTCGACACCGCGCGCTGGCGGGCGCACCACAAGCACGTGCAGGAGCAGTTCCCGGGCCTCGTCCCGGTCTGCAAGGGCAACGGCTACGGGTTCGGGCACGAGCGGCTGGCGGAGGAGGCCACGCGCCTGGGCTCCGAAGTCCTCGCCGTCGGCACGACGTACGAGGCCGCGCGCATCAAGGACTGGTTCGGCGGTGACCTGCTGGTGCTGACGCCGTACCGACGGGGCGAGGAGCCGGTGCCGCTGCCCGACCGGGTCATCCGCTCGGTGTCGTCGGTGGACGGCGTGTACGGCCTCGTCGGCGCCCGCGTCGTCATCGAGGTGATGTCCTCGATGAAGCGGCACGGCGTGAGCGAACGCGAACTGCCACAGTTGCACGCCGCCATAGAGAACGTCCGGCTCGAGGGTTTCGCCATCCACCTGCCTTTGGACCGCACCGACGGCTCGGACGCCGTCGAAGAGGTCATCGGCTGGATGGACCGCCTGCGTGCCGCCCGGCTGCCGCTGCACACGATGTTCGTCAGCCACCTCAAGGCCGAGGAACTCGCCCGCCTGCAGCAGCAGTTCCCGCAGACCCGCTTCCGTGCCCGCATCGGCACCCGGCTGTGGCTGGGGGACCACGAGGCCACCGAGTACCGCGGCGCGGTCCTGGACGTCACGCGCGTCTCCAAGGGCGACCGCTTCGGTTACCGGCAGCAGAAGGCGGCCTCCGACGGCTTCCTGGTGGTCGTAGCGGGCGGTACGTCGCACGGGGTGGGCCTCGAGGCCCCCAAGGCCCTGCACGGCGTCATGCCGCGCGCCAAGGGCGTCGCCCGGGCCGGCCTCGCCACGGTCAACCGGAACCTTTCTCCCTTCGTATGGGGCGGCAAGCAGCGCTGGTTCGCGGAGCCGCCGCACATGCAGGTCTCCATCCTGTTCGTCCCCTCGGACGCTCCCGAGCCGAAGGTCGGCGACGAGCTGGTCGCCCATCTGCGGCACACCACCACGCAGTTCGACCGGCTCGTCGACCGCTGAGCGAACGCCGCGGCAACTGAACGACCGCCGCTCGGCAACGCCGCAACGAGGAAAGGCCGTACACGGACTCTTCCGTGTACGGCCTTCTGCGTGCCCTGCCTACGCCCTGTTCGCTCAGAGCGAACCGCCCGTTGTCCCCTCTTTGCCCCACTCCACTTGCGGTCCGTCGAAGTGGGCCGCGTGCCGCGGTGGATGAGCCGCGGGGCCGAGCACGAACATGTCCTCCGCCCGGTCGAGCACACCGCCCGAGGGATCGTCGTCGCCGCCCCGGCGCACCGGGTCCCGCTCCGGCATGAGGATGTCCCGTACGACGACGGCGCACAGGTACAGCGTCCCCAGCAGGTGCACGCCGATGGCCCAGTGGTAGCCGTCGGGCGGCAGTCCCTTGTGGGCGTCCCCGCTGGTCGTGTACGCGAGGTACATCCAGATCCCGAGGAAGTACCCCACCTCGCACGCCTGCCAGATCAGGAAGTCCCGCCACTTCGGCCGGGCCAGCACGGCCAGGGGCACGAGCCACAGGACGTACTGCGGCGAGTAGACCTTGTTGGTGAGGATGAACGCCGCGACGATCAGGAAGGCCAGCTGCGCGAAGCGTGGACGTCGGGGCGCGGTGAGCGTGAGCGCGGCGATGCCGGCACAGCACAGCAGCGTCAGCAGGGTGGCGAGCGTGTTGACGGTTTCCGTGCTCAGCGGGTCGGTGGAGTTCTGGGCCATGATCAGCCAGAAGGAGCCGAAGTCGACACCCCGTTCCTGGCTGAACCGGTAGAACTGCGACCACCCGTCCCAAGCGAGGAGCATCACCGGAAGGTTCACGACCAGCCAGGCGACGACGGTGCCGCCCAGCGCCTTCCCGAAGTCCCGCCACTTGCCCGCACGCCAGCACAGGACGAGCAAGGGACCGAGCAGGAAGACGGGATAGAGCTTGGCGGCCGTGGCGAGCCCCAGCAGGATGCCGAAGGCGAGGGAGCGGCCGCGCGACCACATCAGCATCGCTGCGGCCGTCAGGGCGACGGCCAGCAGGTCCCAGTTAATGGTCGCGGTCAGCGCGAAGGCAGGCGCGAGGGCGACCAGCAGGCCGTCCCAGGGGCGCCGGGCGTGCGTGCGGGTCACACAGACGGCGATGACGGCCGCACACACCATCAGCATCCCGGCGTTGACCATCCAGTACCACTGCTCCTGGTCCTGGATACTGCCGCTGCCCGACGTGAGCCAGGAGGCGACTTCCATGAACACACCGGTCAGCACGGGGTATTCGAGGTACTCCATGTCGCCGGGGAGCTTGTCGAAGTACGGCACCAGCCCGTCGGCGAAGCCGCGCCCCTGGTAGAGGTGCGGGATGTCCGAGTAGCAGGCATGCGTGTACTGCGAGCTGGCGCCGAAGAACCAGCCGCCGTTGTAGCAAGGTGCCTTCTGGACCAGGCCGAGGGCGAACATGCCGATCGCCACGAGCGCGATGATCCGCACGGGAGTCCACCAGGACGTCCCGAGCAGGGCGCGCCGCCCGATGGGGCCGCCGATCAGCTCACTCCCGCTCGCGGCGACCTCGTCCTCCTTGGTCGGCCGCACCGGGTCCGGCTCGTGCACGCTCGTGGGCGTCGTCTCTGCACTGGGCATGGGGCACATCCTGCCGTACCTGTCTGAGAACAGTGCGAGGACGACCTGGGTGCGACGGCTGAGTGTTTCACGTGAAACCGACGTTTCACGTGAAACAAGCCGACGCCCGATCCCCGGTTCAAGGGAGCGGGAAGGTGGCTGCACAGCCGTACAAGCGGCAAAGGCCGGTGGCCGGCACCCCTGCTTCGTGGGTGCCGGCCACCGGCCTTCTCGCGTCAGCTGAGAGCGTCGGTCAGCCTGATGGTCCTCCGAAGATGCCTCCGTTGCCGTTGGCATTGCCGTTGCTGTTGCCGTCCGTCTCTGTTGCCGTCGGAGTCGGTGTCGAGGTCACGCCCCCGTCCGTACCGCCGTTGCCCGAGCCTCCGACGTCATTGCACTGGAAGCCGAAGCACGTCTCGGTCGGCGTCGGCGACGGCGACGTCAGCGACTCGGAGGGCGACGGCGACGGGCTCGGGCTCTCCTCGACAGTCTCGGTGGGCGTCGGCACCACTGTCGGCGTCGGGGTGTCGTTGATGATCTCACCGATGGGCTCGGCCTCCGGGAAGGGCTCCGGGATGCCGTAACTCTTCATCGCCTCGACCATGTAGTCCTTCCAGACCTGAGCCGGGATGTCACCACCGTGGATGGACGGCACGCCACCGGTGCCGTTCATGGACAGCAGCTTGCCCTTGCCGGGGTCCGTCCGGAACAGGGTCACGGCCGTGGACAGTTCCCTGGTGTACCCGACGAACCACGCCGACTTGTTCTCGTCGGTCGTACCCGTCTTGCCGGCCACCGGGAACCCGATGTCCGCGACCTTCTTACCGGTGCCGTTCTGGACCACGTTCTCCAGGACGTCCGTCACGTTGTTCGCGATGTTGGCGTCCATGGCGGTCTGCTTCGTCGGCCGCTGGAACTGCTTGAGCTCTTCGCCGTCCTTGAGAACCTTGGTGACCGAGTACGGCTCGTAGTGCGCACCCTCGTTGGCGAAGCTCCCGTACGCGTCGGCCATGCGGATGGCGCTGGGGGTCGACGTACCGAGCGAGAAGGACACGTTCCTGATGTTGGCCTTGTCGAAGAAGCCCGACGAAATGCCCATGTCGTTCGCGAGCTTCTGGGTGTTGGGGAGACCCACATCGATGCCCAGCTGCGCGAACGGGCTGTTGATCGACTGCTCCATGGCCTTCTTGAGCGTCACCATGCCCCAGGCCTTGGTGCCTTCGTTCTTCTGCCGGAACGGCTTTCCGTTGTTACCCATGATCGGGTCGCCGTTCTGGTCCTTGATCACGAGAAGGTCGTTGCCGTTGTACTTGGCCAACGGCGAAAGCGGCTCTCCGTCGGTCTCGTACGTCCCGTACTTCATCGCGGCGGCCAGCACGATGGGCTTCCAGGTCGAGCCGACCGGCACACCCAGCGTGTTGGCGTTGTTGGAGTAGTGCCCCTTGTCGTAGCCCTCGCCGCCGTACAAGGCGACAATCGCTCCGGACTTGGGGTCGACCGACGCCCCGCCGAACTGGACGTACTTGTCTTTCTCGCGCTTCTTGGGTTCGAGGAAGCTCTTCCGCGTCTTCTCGACGGCCGCCGCCAGCTCGTTGACTTTCTTCTTGTTGAAGGTCGTGTAGATGCGGTAGCCACCCTTGTCCAAGTCCTCGGGGGACAGACCCGTCTTCTTGGCGACGTACTCCTTGGCGATGTCGATGAGATAGCCGCTCTGCCCGGACAGGTTCGAGCTCTGCCTCTTGAACTTGGGGAAGTCGCCGACCTTGGCGCGGTCCGCCGCCGGCATGCGCCCCACTTCGACCATGCGGTCCAGGATCCACGACCAGCGTTCCTTGGCCCGCTCGGTGTTGGCCTCCGCCGTGGCACCCGCCCCCACGCCACCGTCGGGGTTGTAGAAGTTCGGGCCCTTCAGCACAGCGGCGAGGAAGGCGCACTGCGAGGTGGTGAGGTCCTTGGCGTCCACGCCGAAGTACGCCTGGGCCGCCGCCTGGATGCCGTAGGCGTTACGGCCGTAGTAGGCGGTGTTGAGGTAGCCCGCGAGGATGTCGTCCTTGGTCATCTGCTGGCCGACCTTGATGGAGATGAACAGCTCCTTGAACTTACGGGAGACCGTCTGTTCCTGGCTCAGGTAGGTGTTCTTCACGAACTGCTGGGTGATGGTCGAACCACCCTGCGTCTCGCCGCCCCTCGCCATGTTGAGCAGGGCCCGCCCGATACCCGCCGGGTCGATGCCGTTGTCCTCGTAGAAGGACGCGTTCTCGGCGGAGACCACCGCGTCCTTCATGTCCTTGGGGATCTCCGCGTTGCTCACGAGCTGGCGGTTCGTCTGACCGCCGGTCGACGCCATCTGCGTGTCATCGGACCAATAGAAGACGTTGTTCTGAGCCAGGGCCGTGTCCTGGGGATTCGGGATACCCACCATGGCGTACCCGATGCCCGCGGCAGCGAGCAGACCGCCCATGAACGCGAGGAACGTCCCCGTGACGAGCCTCCACGACGGCACCCAGCGCGCCGCACCGTACTTGCCCGCGCGCGGATAGTCGATGAACCGCTTCCTGGCAGGCGGAGCCGAGCGCCCTCTGCCACGCCCGGGACCATCCGGGCCACCGGGAGCGGCGCGGCGGCCACCCCGGCCCGGTTCGGCCGCTCTGCGGCGGCCGCCTCCACTTCTCTGGGCCGCGCGCCGTGCCTCGGCACGGCCGCCGTACGGCCGTTCCTCGCCTCCCGACCCGCTGGAACCCGACCCGTACGAGTCGGAAGGAGATCCGGTGGCGCCTCGCGGTGCCGCTCGGCGGCCGGGAGACGAGCCGGCCTGGCCGCGGCGGGCCGCGGCACGTCCGCCTCCCTGCGGCTGCGGCGGTTTGCGACGGTGCTCGCTCATCGAACGACTACTCCTCGGGCAGGCGCACCCCTGCGCGCCTGGCAACGGCGGCTGATTTCCGGTCCCCCCGAAGTACGGATGTGGTCGGTTCCGCATTCACCCGTACTGCACCAAGGACGAGGACGCCCTCAGGTGTCACTCGGTTCCCGGTGGTGTGCATGGCGCACAGACTACGCACCGCCAAAGTCCACCTAGCCCCGAACTTCACCCCAAATCAGGCAACTCGCTCCACATGAATCGTTGATGTGATCCCGTTCACCGTTCCCCCACTTGTCCCGCCCGGAAGGCCGTTCTATCGTCGTGATGTATCGAGTCGATACATCAGCGCGAGATATGACGAGGAGGCGAGGGGATGAGCCGACGTTCCGGGATCCTTGAGTTCGCCGTACTCGGACTACTCCGCGAGTCCCCGATGCACGGCTATGAGCTGCGCAAACGACTCAATACGTCACTGGGCGTGTTCCGCGCGTTCAGCTACGGCACGCTCTATCCCTGCCTCAAGACGCTGGTCGCCAACGGCTGGTTGATCGAGGAACCCGGGAACACCGTCGAGGACGCCCTCGCCGCACCACTCGCAGGGCGCCGCGCCAAGATCGTCTACCGGTTGACGGCGGAAGGTAAGGAGCACTTCGAGGAACTGCTCTCGCAGACCGGCCCCGACGCGTACGAGGACGAGCACTTCGCTGCCCGATTTGCCTTCTTTGGACGCACACCGCAGGACGTACGCATGCGCGTACTGGAGGGCCGTCGCAGCCGGCTGGAGGAGCGCCTGGAGAAGATGCGCGCCTCCCTGGCACGCACGCGGGAGCGCCTCGACGACTACACGCTTGAGCTCCAGCGCCACGGGATGGAGTCCGTGGAGCGCGAAGTGCGCTGGCTGAACGAGCTCATCGAGAGCGAGCGGGCCGGGCGGGACCTGAAGGGTTCCGCTTCCGGGGGGCCCGCTCAGCAGGACACCACATCTGGAGAGCCGGGCGATCTGCCCCGTCCCGGGGGCGCCCCCGGGACGGATTCGCCCGGCGACACCGCCACGTGAGAGCCCAGTCAGGGCCTCACTCGTACACACAGGGAGCAACCGGAATGGGTTCGGTTCGCGTAGCCGTCGTCGGCGTGGGCAACTGCGCCGCGTCGCTGGTTCAGGGAGTCGAGTACTACAAGGACGCCGACCCGGCGTCCAAGGTCCCCGGCCTGATGCACGTGCAGTTCGGCGACTACCACGTCCGTGACGTCGAGTTCGTCGCCGCCTTCGATGTCGACGCGAAGAAGGTCGGCCTCGACCTCGCGGACGCCATCGGCGCCAGCGAGAACAACACCATCAAGATCTGCGACGTGCCGCGCACCGGCGTGACCGTCCAGCGCGGCCACACCCTCGACGGCCTCGGCAAGTACTACCGCGAGACCATCGAGGAGTCCGCCGAGGCCCCGGTCGACGTCGTCCAGGTCCTCAAGGACAAGCAGGTCGACGTCCTCGTCTGCTACCTGCCCGTGGGCTCCGAGGACGCGGCGAAGTTCTACGCCCAGTGCGCCATCGACGCCAAGGTCGCTTTCGTCAACGCCCTGCCGGTCTTCATCGCCGGTACGAAGGAGTGGGCGGACAAGTTCACCGCGGCGGGCGTCCCGATCGTCGGCGACGACATCAAGTCCCAGGTCGGCGCCACCATCACGCACCGCGTCATGGCGAAGCTGTTCGAGGACCGCGGCGTCGTCCTGGACCGCACGATGCAGCTGAACGTCGGCGGCAACATGGACTTCAAGAACATGCTCGAGCGTGACCGCCTGGAGTCCAAGAAGATCTCCAAGACGCAGGCCGTCACCTCCCAGATCCCCGACCGGGAGCTCGGCGAGAAGAACGTCCACATCGGCCCGTCCGACTACGTCGCCTGGCTCGACGACCGCAAGTGGGCCTACGTCCGCCTCGAGGGCCGCGCCTTCGGTGACGTCCCGCTGAACCTGGAGTACAAGCTCGAGGTCTGGGACTCCCCGAACTCCGCCGGCGTCATCATCGACGCCCTGCGCGCCGCGAAGATCGCCAAGGACCGCGGCATCGGCGGCCCGATCCTGTCGGCGTCGAGCTACTTCATGAAGTCCCCGCCGGTCCAGTACTTCGACGACGAGGCCCGCTTGAACGTCGAGAAGTTCATCAAGGGTGAGGTCGAGCGCTAAGCAGACGGCGCCGCACTAATACGCTCCTGCCAGAGCTGCTGAGGGTCCCCGGGTTGCACCGCCCGGGGACCCTCCCCATATGTGAGGCTGTGCCCCATGTCCGTCGTACGCGACCTGCGGGTCCTGCTGCGCTTCGGGAACTTCCGGCGCCTGCTCGTCGTACGCCTGCTCTCACAGGGCGCCGACGG
Organism: Streptomyces cyaneus; assembly: GCF_004028635.1. Taxonomy (GTDB): domain Bacteria; phylum Actinomycetota; class Actinomycetes; order Streptomycetales; family Streptomycetaceae; genus Streptomyces; species Streptomyces cyaneus. Next base: position 279,037 of record NZ_RQJW01000012.1, read on the forward strand.
CGTCTACCAGACCGCGCTCGCCACGTACGTCGTCTTCTCCCCGGAGAAGCAGACCTCGGCCGCCGCGATCGCCTCCGCGATGGCGGTACTGCTCCTGCCGTACTCCCTGGTGGGCCCCTTCTCCGGCGTCCTGCTGGACCGCTGGCGCCGCCGCCAGGTTCTTCTGTACGGCAGCCTGCTGCGCACCGTACTGGCCACGGTGACAGCCGTCTTGATCATCACTGATGTCCCGGACTGGCTCTTCTATGTCTCCGCTCTGTGCGTCACCGCCGTCAACCGCTTCGTCCTGTCCGGCCTGTCCGCCGCGCTGCCACGCGTGGTCGACGACGAGCGTCTGGTGATCGCCAACTCCCTTTCCCCGACCGCCGGAACGCTCGCCGCGAGCGTGGGTGCCGGCCTTGCCTTCGTCGTACGGCTGGTGGCCTGGGACTCCGATGCCGCCGTGGTGCTCCTGGGAGCTGCCCTGTATCTGTGCGCGGGTCTGGCGTCACTGCGCATGTCACGGGAACTGCTGGGTCCTGACCGAGAGTTGGTGCAACCCCGCCTCGCGGCGGCGATCTCCGGCACCGCGCACGACCTGGCGGCAGGGGTACGCCATCTCGCCACGCCGCCGCGGAGGGAAGCCGTCTGGGCACTGCTCACGATGACCCTGATGCGCTTCTGCTACGGCGCCCTGCTGGTCACGCTGCTGATGCTCTGCCGGTACGCCTTCTCCTCGAACGCCGATGACGGACTCGCCCTGTTGGGGCTGGCGTTGGCGATCTCTGCCGCCGGATTCTTCGCGGCGGCAGTGGCGACCCCCTGGGCTGCGGGCCGGCTGGGCTCCGGCCTCTGGATCGCCGTGTGCGCGGGGGCCGCCGCAGTCCTGGTGCCCGCGCTCGGCCTCCCCTTCGCCACAACTCCCATGCTGGTGGCGGCATTCGTCCTGGGCCTGACGACGCAGGGGGCGAAGATCGCGACGGACACGATCGTGCAGGCCTCGGTCGAGGACGGCTTCCGCGGCCGGATCTTCTCCGTCTACGACGTGCTGTTCAACGTCGCCTTCGTCGGTGCGGCCGGAGTGGCCGCCCTGATACTGCCGCCTGACGGCCGCTCAACGCCGCTCCTCGTCACAGTCGCCGTTATCTACGCGGCAGTTGCTGGGGCTATGGCCCGCTTTGAGCGCCAGTCCGTGTCACATCAATGACACAGAGCCACTCCCGGCCCCTCGGGTGTCAGTGGGGACCGATAACTTACGTGCGTCTTATTTCCGCGCTCAGTTCGCGCCACGCACCCAAGTTCTAGGGGGACCCCCAAGTGACAACTCCGCCGCCCCAGGGCAACCCGTTCGCCCAGGGCCAGAACCCGTACGCCCAGGGCCAGCAGCCCCAGGGCCAGGCCCCGTACCCGCCCCAGGGCGGCTACCCGCAGCAGCCGGGCCAGCCCGGGTTCCCCCAGCAGGGCGCGGCGCCGTACGCGCCGGTTGCGCCGCAGCGACCGAAGCGTGGCATCAAGCAGTACCTGCGCATAGGCGTCATCGTCGCCGGCCTCATCTTTGCGGCCGTCGGCTGGTACATCGGCAACGACGACACCAAGCAGCTGGCAGTCGGCGACTGCCTGACCAACAAGGGGAGCGACACTTCCCCTCAGATCGAGCAGCTGGATTGCAGCGACTCCAAGGCCGACTACAAGGTCCTCAAGAAGGACGGCGGCACCAGCCTGTCCCAGCTCGCCTGCCAGTCGGTCACGGGAACGACCGCCGCCATCGAGTGGACGGAAGGCAGCGACTCGTTCGTCCTTTGCCTGGGGGACAACAAGTAACGCTTGAACATGCCGAGGGGCGGTGTTTCACGTGAAACACCGCCCCTCTACGCATCCCGGGGTCATGTTTCACGTGAAACATGACCCCGTTTCACAGCCTCAGCCTTGCTCGGCCCACCACTCCTTCAGCGCCGCAACCGCCTCGTCGTGCACCATCGGCCCGTTCTCCAGCCGCAACTCCAGCATGTGCTTGTACGCGCGACCAACGGCCGGCCCAGGCCCGACCCCGAGGATCTCCATGATCTGGTTGCCGTCGAGGTCGGGTCGGATGGCGTCCAGTTCCTCCTGCTCCTGGAGTTGAGCGATCCGCTCCTCCAGGCCGTCATAAGCACGAGACAGCGCGGCCGCCTTGCGCTTGTTCCGCGTGGTGCAGTCGGAGCGGGTCAGCTTGTGGAGGCGGTCCAGGAGCGGACCGGCGTCACGGACATAGCGACGGACAGCGGAGTCCGTCCACTCTCCGGTGCCGTAGCCGTGGAAGCGCAGGTGGAGTTCGACCAGACGTGAGACGTCCTTCACCAGCTCGTTGGAGTACTTGAGCGCCAGCATGCGCTTCTTCGTCATCTTCGCGCCGACCACCTCATGGTGGTGGAACGAGACCCGGCCGTCCTTCTCGAAGCGGCGCGTGCGGGGCTTGCCGATGTCGTGCAGCAGCGCGGCCAGCCGGAGGGTCAGGTCGGCGCCGTTCTCTTCCAGCGCCATCGCCTGCTCCAGGACGATCAGCGTGTGCTCGTAGACGTCCTTGTGCCGATGGTGCTCGTCGCTCTCCAGCCGCAGCGCCGGCAGCTCGGGCAGCACATGATCCGCGAGCCCGGTATCGACCAGCAGGGTCAGCCCCTTGCGGGGGTGCGCGGACAGGATCAGCTTGTTCAGCTCGTCCCGCACCCGCTCCGCCGAGACGATCTCGATGCGGCCCGACATCTCCTTCATGGCAGTAACGACCTCAGGAGCCACCTCGAAGTCGAGCTGGGCCGCGAAGCGCGCCGCCCGCATCATGCGCAGCGGGTCGTCCGAGAAGGACGCCTCCGGCGTCCCCGGGGTCCGCAGCACCCGCGCCGCGAGGTCCTCCAGCCCGCCGTGCGGATCGATGAACTCCTTCTCCGGCAGGGCGACGGCCATCGCGTTCACCGTGAAGTCGCGCCGGACGAGGTCCTCCTCGATGGAGTCGCCGTACGACACCTCGGGCTTGCGCGAGGTCCGGTCGTAAGCCTCCGACCGGTAGGTCGTCACCTCGATCTGGTAGCCCCTCTTCTGCGCCCCCACGGTGCCGAAGGCGATCCCGACCTCCCACACCGCGTCGGCCCACGGGCGGACGATCTTCAGTACGTCCTCGGGGCGGGCGTCGGTCGTGAAGTCCAGGTCGTTGCCGAGCCGGCCGAGCAGCGCGTCCCGGACCGACCCGCCGACCAGGGCGAGTGAGAACCCGGCCTCCTGGAAACGGCGGGCGAGGTCGTCGGCGACAGGCGCGACCCGCAGCAGTTCGCTCACGGCGCGGTGCTGCACCTGGCTCAGGACACTGGGCTTGTCTTCGTTGGCGTTCGGCACAACAGAAGAGGGTACGTGGCCCGGCCGACCGCGAGCGCCTCCATTAAACGTGCACACCGCGTGCACGGATACCTGCGTCAAAAGGTGCACGAGGACTGCCTTGCGACGTACAGAAGCGCTCCTCTTTATTCCTGTACATACAGGACAGGCCGACTGCGCGGCCCGATCTTGTGGAGCACACCGCGGCACTTCCCCTCGGCGCGCATCGTTACCATGCGTGGACGCACATTCCGACGACCACTGACGACGACGAGGGACGGGCGAGCGCGTGGCCGAGGCGGCAGACTTCCAGGGGATGAGTCCCTCACCTGCCCGCCGGTGGCTGCGGCGCACCGGAGCACTGTTCGCCGGGGCGCCTCTGCTGGCCGGCCTCCTCCAGCTGCCCGCCGCCGCGCCCACGTACGCCGTCGGGCAGGACTCCCTGAAGGCCGCCTCCGGCTCGGGCACGGTGGCCGTCGCTGTGGATTCCCTCACTCCCTCCGTCCCCAGTGACGGCGACACTCTGACGGTGTCCGGCACGGTGACCAACGAGGGCAAGCAGGCCGTCACCGACGCACAGGTGGACCTGCGCCTGGGGCCCGCCCTGAACACGCGCTCGGACGTCGACGCGGTCGCCGGTCGCACCGGCTACCAGGAGGGCCTCGACGGGGCTCCGGTGGGCGGCAAGTACGTCAAGGAGTTCTCCAAGCTCACCCCGGGCGTCTCCCAGCGCTTCAGCATCTCCGTGCCGGTCGACGATCTCGACCTCAAGGGAGACGGGGTCTACGAGTTCGCCGTCTCTCTCTCCGGTGAGACATCCGCGCAGCCCTGGGATCACGTACTCGGCATCGAGCGGACGTTCCTGCCGTGGCAGCCCGAAGGGACCGACACGAAGACCCGCACGACGGTGCTGTGGCCGCTCATCTCCACCGCACATATGACGGCGCAGACGGGGTCGAACGAGTCGCAGACGCCGGTCTTCCGCGACGACGACCTCGCCAAGGAGATCTCCCCCGGCGGCCGTCTGCAGCAGCTCGTGTCGCTGGGCAGGGAGCTCGACGTCACCTGGGTGATCGACCCCGACCTGCTGGCCTCCGTGGACGCGATGACGGACAACTACCGCGTGCAGGGCGAGGGTGACACGACCACGGCGGGCACCCATCAGGCGGTCGCCAACCAGTGGCTGGCCGAACTGCAAGAGGCCGTGCAGGACAAGGAGGTCGTCGCCCTGCCCTTCGCCGACCCCGACCTGGCCTCACTCGCGCACAACGGCACGAACGTCACCGGCTCGCTGAACCACCTCAAGGAGGCCGCCGACGTCGCCGCCGACACGGTCGACTCCATCCTTCACGTGGAGCCGACCACCGACTTCGCCTGGCCTGTGAACGGCGCCGTCGACCCCTCCATCGTCAAGGTCGCCACCTCCGCGGGCGCGGACAAGGTGATCGCCCGCAGCGACAGCCTGGTGGAAACGGGCGGCCTGCCTTACACGCCCTCCGCGGCCCGCCCCATCGGCGGCGGCACGACGGCAGTCGTGGCGGACGCACGGATGTCGACGGTGTTCCAGGGCAACCTGACAAGGGCATCGAGCTCGACGCTCGCCGTGCAGAGGTTCCTGGCCCAGAGCCTCGCCCTCAACCACCAGTCGGACAAGCAGCGCAGCATCGTCGTCGCCCCGCAACGGATGCCGACGGCGAGCCAGGCCCAGGCGATGGCCGAGGCGGTGACGGCACTCCAGGACGGCACATGGTCCCAGTCCCAGGAGCTCACGGCCGCGGCCACGGCCAAGCCCGACTCCGGCGCCACCACGAACGTGCCTGCGGCGTCCAAGTACCCCTCCTCGCTGCGCAAGCAGGAGCTGCCGCGATCGGCCTACGAGCAGATCGCGACCACGCAGGACAAGCTCAACAAGTTCAAGGTGATCCTCAGCAAGGAGGCCCGCGTGGTCACGCCCTTCGGGCGGGCCATGAACCGCGAGATGTCCACGTCGTGGCGCGGCCGCTCCGGGGAGGCGGCGGACTATCGCAATGGCGTGGAGGCGTACATCGACTCCCTGGCCGGCCAGGTCACGCTGATCGACAAGTCGGAGACCAAGCTCTCCGGACGCAGCGCCACGATCCCTGTGACGGTGCAGAACAACCTGGTGCAGGGCGTCGAGCACCTCGTGCTCAGGCTCACCTCTAAGAGCCCGAGGCGCCTCGAAATCGATGGCGATCGCTTGTCCGAACAGCGCGTCGCGGTGTCCGGCGGGCACAGCCAGACGGTGAAGTTCCCCACGTCGGCTCAGGCCAACGGCCAAGCCACGGTGGTCGCCCAGCTGTTCACGGAGGACGGCCAGCCGTACGGCGCACCCGTCACCTTCGATGTGAAGGTCACCGAGTTCACGGCCACCGTGATGCTGGTCATCGGCGGCGGCTTCCTCCTTCTCGTCCTCGCCGGATTCCGGATGTACACGCAGCGCAAGCGCGCGGCCGCCCGTGACGCCGAGGAGAACAGCCCTACGGAGTCGAGCGAGGCCGACGGCGGCCCGGAGAACCAGGAAGGCCCTGAAGACCGTCTCACGACCGAGAACCTCCTCAAGGAGGAATCCGGCACCGGTACCCGGGCAGACGCCCCGGAGCAGCCGAGTGACCTGACACCGGACACCGCAACGGAAAGCGCCGACCCGTCCGGCACGGGTGAGAGAGTGGACCGTTGAGCGATGTCGTGGCCGGTGGGCCCGGGACGATGAGGTGGGGTAGCCATGAACGCGCCGTACGACGGTGACCGCGGCCAGGCCGCGGGCAGCTCGGGGCACCCCGAGGGCCCGCCGCCCGAGCACGGCCAGGTACCGCCGCAGCACCCCGCGGACATGTACCTCCAGGACGCCTACGACCAGGACCCCTACCTGGCCCAGGACCTCACCGCCCAGGACCCGGTCGCCGAGGCGCTGTACGACCGTGCCGCCCACCCGCCGCCCCCGCCGGGCACGTACCAGCCGCAGCAGCCGCTGTACGGCCAGCCGCCCCAGTCGCCGTACGCCCCCGACCCGCACGTGTGGGCCCAGACCCCGGCGCCCGAGCCGGAGGGCCCGAACCAGTACCTGCCGTACAGCGACGACCCCCGCACGACCCAGTACGTGGGCGTCGACGACCTCGTCACGCACTCCACCGAGCAGCGCCACGAGCACGACGCTTTCGCGCATCTCTTCCGCGACCAGCAGCAGGGCGGCGGGCACCATCCGCAGTACCAGCCGCCGACGGTCCCGGGGCCTTCCCCGGCACCGGCCGCAGGCCCCGCCACGGGCGCGTACGAGGCTCCAGCGCCACCTGCCGCGGCCGAGGCGCCTGCGCCGTCGCCCGGGCCTGCCCCGGCGTCTGCGTCAGCGCCAGCTGCGAAGAAGGGCGGGCGAGCCGGCGGGCTGCTGAAGTCCAGCGCTGTGATGGCGGCGGGCACGATGGTGTCCCGCCTCACCGGGTTCGTCCGGTCCGCGATGATCGTCTCGGCGCTGGGCCTTGGTCTGCTCGGCGAGTCTTTCCAGGTGGCCTACCAGCTGCCGACGATGATCTACATCCTGACAGTCGGCGGCGGACTCAACTCTGTGTTCGTGCCCCAGCTCGTTCGTTCCATGAAGGAAGACGAAGACGGCGGCGAGGCGTACGCCAACCGGCTGCTGACCCTCGTCATGGTGATTCTCGGCTTCCTCACCGTGCTCGCCATGTTCGCGGCGCCGCTCCTGGTCCGGGCGCTGTCGACGCCCCTGGCCAACGATCCCGCGGCCAATGAGACGGCCGTGACCTTCACCCGGTACTTCTTGCCTTCCATCTTCTTCATGGGCATCCACGTGGTGATGGGACAGATCCTCAACGCCCGCGGCCGCTTCGGCGCCATGATGTGGACGCCGGTCCTGAACAACATCGTCATCATCGTGACGCTGGGCGCCTTCCTCTGGGTGTACGGCACCGCCGAGCACTCCGGCATGAAGGTCACCAACATCCCGCCGGAGGGCGTCCAGCTCCTCGGCGTCGGGGTCCTCCTCGGCCTCGTCGTTCAGGCCCTCGCGATGATCCCGTACCTGCGCGAGACCGGTTTCAAGCCGCGGCTGCGCTTCGACTGGAAGGGCCACGGCCTCGGCAAGGCCGCGATGCTCGCCAAGTGGACGATCCTGTTCGTCCTCGCCAACCAGGCGGGTGCCCTCGTTGTTACCCAGCTGGCCACCGCTGCGATCACGGACTCCGGCGTCCCCGGCACCGGTTTCAGTGCCTACGCCAACGCCCAGCTCATTTGGGGTCTGCCACAGGCCATCATCACCGTCTCGTTGATGGCCGCCCTGTTGCCCCGTATCTCCCGCTCGGCGGCCGAGGACGACGCCGGCGCGGTTCGCGACGACATCTCCCAGGGCCTGCGCACCACGGCAGTCGCGATCGTGCCGCTCGCCTTCGGATTCGTCGCCCTCGGCGTCCCGATGTGCACGTTGATGTTCGGCTCCTCGGGCACCAGCGAGGCCACGAACATGGGCTTCATGCTGATGGCCTTCGGGCTCGGCCTGATCCCGTACTCCGTGCAGTACGTCGTCCTGCGTGCCTTCTACGCCTACGAGGACACCCGCACCCCCTTCTACAACACGGTCATCGTGGCGGCCGGCAACGCCATCGCTTCTGCCATCTGTTACGTCGTCCTTCCGCCCCGCTGGGCCGTGGTCGGCATGGCAGCCTCGTACGGCCTTGCCTATGCGATCGGCGTCGGCGTCGCCTGGAACCGGCTGCGCAAGAAGCTGGGCGGCGACCTGGACGGCGCTCGGGTGATGCGGACGTACGCGAGACTCGGCCTCGCCTCGGTGCCCGCGGCCATGCTGAGCGGTGCGGCCTGTTACGGGATCGCCCGGGTCCTCGGTCAGGGCGTCCTCGGCTCCTTCGCCGCCCTGCTGGCCGGCGGAGCCGTGCTGCTCGGGATCTTCTTCGTCGCCGCCCGCCGGATGCGCATCGAAGAGCTGAACTCACTGGTCGGCATGGTCCGCGGGCGCCTGGGTCGCTGAAGCTGGGGTACGCGCACAACCATCGTCCGCCACCGTGTGTCGTGCATAGCGGCGGACTGTGGGCACAATTGGTTCGGCGTCGGACGGCGCGCACGAAGTCGTACGGCGCGCAATGGATGGGGAGGCAGGAACGACGGTGGCGGAACGGAGCACGGCTGCCGTCGACGTGGCAGACAACAGCGGCGACGAGCCGCTGACCGCTCAGGCGGACCAGTCCACGGCCGACGGGGTGGCCAAGAATCGGGAGCGGGACACGGACACCGACGAGGCACAGGGGAGTGGCGGGACCGAGGGTCCCGGAAAGGCCTCACCACCCGAGCTGCACAGCGGCCACAAGCTCGCCAGACGCTATCGCCTCGAGGAGTGCGTCACCCGTCTGGACGGTTTCAGCAGTTGGCGTGCGGTCGACGAGAAACTTCGGCGCGCCGTCGGCGTGCACATCCTGCCCGCGGACCATACGCGGGCTCGTTCCGTACTGGCTGCGGCTCGCTCCTCCGCACTGCTCGGCGACCCCCGCTTCGTCCAGGTTCTCGACGCGGTCGAGGAGAACGACCTCGTCTACGTCGTCCACGAGTGGCTCCCTGACGCGACCGAACTGACCACGCTGCTCGCCTCCGGCCCGCTGGAGGTGTACGACGCCTACCAGATGGTCACCCAGGTGTCCGCCGCCATGGCCGCCGCCCATCGCGAGGGCCTGGCCCATCTGCGCCTCAACCCGAACGCCGTGCTGCGCTCGTCGACCGGCCAGTGGCGCATCCGCGGCCTCGCGGTGAACGCCGCGCTGCGCGGCATCAGTTCCGACACCCCGCAGCGCACCGACACGGAGGGCATCGGCGCACTGCTGTACGCCGCGCTCACCCAACGCTGGCCGTACGAGAGCGACGCCTACGGCCTGTCCGGGCTGCCGAAGGACGTCGGACTGATCGCCCCCGACCAGGTGCGCGCCGGCGTCCACCGTGGCCTGTCCGAGCTCGCCATGCGCGCGCTGGTCAACGACGGGGCGACCGCGTCCCGGCACGAGTCCGCGTGCACGACGCCGGAGGAGCTGGTGAAGGCGATCGGTGAGATGCCTCGCATCCGCCCGCCGGAGCCCGCGTTCACGGCCCCGCCCGAGTATCAGCGCACGACCTATCAGCAGGGCACGTACGGCCGTCAGGCGCCGCATCCGGGCGCCACCCAGCCGGTACCGACTCCGCCGCCCCCACTGCAGAGCCGCACCGGCAAGGCGCTCAAGTGGGCCGTCTCGGCCCTCCTGATCGCCGCCCTTGGCCTCGGCAGCTGGCAGCTCGCGGACGCGCTCATGGACCAGGGCGGCAAGTCCGAGGACTCCGACCAGACGCAGACGACTGACGAGGACGGCGGCGACAAGCCCGCCGCGCCCCTCAAGCAGATCCCGATCGACAGCGTGCAGGAGTTCGCGCCGAGCGGGTCCGGCATACAGGAGGACGAGGTCCAGCTCGCCATCGACGGCAAGACGGACACCGCGTGGGTCACCCCGCAGTACCAGGGATACGCCAACTTCGGCAATCTGCCTCAGCGCAAGGAGGGCAGTGGACTGATCCTGGACCTCGGAAGCGTGGAGAACGTGTCCCGCCTCGACATCTCCATGTATCGCAGCGGGCAGACCGCCGAAGTACTCGCGGCGGACACCAGTGCCTCGGCTCCCACGTCCCTGAGCGATTTCTCCCAGCGGCTGACCAAGCTGTCGTCCACCGGATCCAGCCTCCAGGTCGAACTGAAGAAGCCGATCCGTACGCGGTACGTTCTCATCCACATCACGGAGCTGCCGGAAGACGGGTCTGCGAGCCTGTTCCGCGGTGGCATCTCGGAGGTCGAGATCAAGGGCTGACCGAGGCCGGGCTCGCGATGTACCTGAGGGCCTGTGTTCAGGACTTCTCCACGATGCCGCGAGCTCGCTTAGAGTTGCCCACGGGAGGGGCCGATGGCAGAGGACGCCGGATACGGCGATGCAAGCGACCAAGACCTTCTCACTCGGCATGTAGAAGGCGACCCCGACGCCTTCGGTGAGCTCGTGCGGCGTCACCGTGATCGGCTCTGGGCGGTGGCGCTGCGGACGCTCGGCGACCGCGAGGAGGCCGCTGACGCCGTCCAGGACGCCCTCGTTTCCGCCTACCGGGCCGCCCACACCTTCAGGGGCCAGTCGGCCGTCACGACCTGGCTGCACCGGATCACCGTGAACGCCTGTCTGGACCGCGCCCGCAAGGCCGCCTCCCGGAAGACCTCCCCCGTCGACGACACCGAGCGCCTGGAGCAGTTGCTGGAGCCCCACGAGGAGGCATCCGCTCCGGCCGAGCGCAACGACCTGCACCGCCAGCTACTGGAGGCCCTCGGCACACTGCCGCCCGACCAGCGCGCGGCCCTCGTCCTGGTGGACATGCAGGGATACCCGGTCGCGGAGGCCGCCCAGGTCCTCGATGTGCCGACCGGCACGGTCAAGAGCCGGTGCGCGCGCGGCAGAGCCAGACTCGTGCCCCTCCTCAAGCATCTGCGGCCGGATAGCGCCAGTGACGGCAAGGATCCCGGCGAGAGACGGAACCGGACGCAGGGGACATCCGTCCCACCGGCAGCGGGTCCACGCACCGGGCGAGCCAAGGATCCGCGCGATACCGGGCCAAGTGATTCAGCTGCAGTGAAGGGCGGAGGTGGGCGAGCGTGACTTCCACGACAGACACGGCCGGGCACCCGGACGTCGCCGAGATCTCCGACCTTGCCGAGGGCCTTCTCCCTCCGTCCAGGACCGCCGACGTACGGCGGCATCTGGACGAATGCGAACTGTGCGCGGACGTCCACGCATCGATTGAGGAGATCCGGGGGTTGCTCGGCACCCTGCCCGGCCCCGCACGCATGCCTGCCGATGTCGCGGGGCGCATCGACGCCGCACTCGCCGCAGAAGCTCTGCTCAACGCCACGGCGCCCGATGACATCAACCAGCCGAAGCTCGCCGGCGCGACCCGCTCGATCTCCGAAGCGGACGACAGCGCGCATGTTTCACGTGAAACATCGGCAACGACAGACCGTCCGGCAGGCCACGCCCGCTCCTCGACCACCGGCCCCGGCCGCAAGGACCGCAAGAAGGCCGGCCGACGCAAGGTCGCCGTCCTCAGCGCCGCATTCACAGCCGCCGCCCTGGGCCTCGGCTCTGTGCTGGTGACCTCACTGATGGGGGGCGGGGGGGCCGGTCCATCGGCCGACGGCGGGCAGACCCGTGCCGACACCTTCTCCGCAGCGAAGCTGGAGAAGCAGGTCGCCGATCTCCTTGCCAACAGCGAGAGCTCCCCCGGCAGCTCTCGCGCTCCCGACCGGAGCCTGGGCGCGGTAGGCGAGCCCGATCCCAAGAGCCCTCAGATCCTGCGCAAGATCGAGGTGCCCGAATGCATCCAGAAGGGCATCGGCCGCAACGATGCGGCGCTCGCCGCTGAGGAAGGCGTCTACCAGGGGAAGGACGCTCTGCTCGTTGTACTGCGCGATACCTCTGACATCCACCGGGTCACCGTCTACGTCATGGACGCGACCTGTGTGAAGCAGCCGTCGTCGACCACGGCCAAGGTTCTCCTGACGGACTCCTACGCGCGCTCCTGAGAAGTCGGTGCTTCGTCTCCTTCAGGCGTGACAATCCCTACGGTGTGGCATCACCGTGTGCCCGGACACAGTGGGAATGCGCGCCCCTTAGGATCCGTTGGGTGGGGTGAGAGTTCTGAAAGGGGCTCCACCCGGTCCGACGACGCAGTCCAGAGACGAGGAACCAAGCCGTGAGCGACGTCCGTAACGTGATCATCATCGGCTCCGGGCCCGCCGGCTACACGGCGGCGCTCTACACCGCGCGCGCGTCGCTGAAGCCGCTTGTGTTCGAGGGTGCCGTCACCGCCGGCGGTGCGCTCATGAACACGACCGAGGTGGAGAACTTCCCGGGCTTCCAGGACGGCATCATGGGCCCCGAGCTCATGGACAACATGCGCGGCCAGGCCGAGCGCTTCGGAGCCGAACTCGTCCCGGACGACATCGTCAACGTCGACCTGAGTGGTGAGATCAAGACCGTCACCGACACCGCGGGCACGGTCCACCGGGCGAAGGCCGTCATCGTCGCCACCGGCTCGCAGCACCGCAAGCTCGGTCTGCCGAACGAGGACGCCCTCTCCGGCCGCGGTGTCTCCTGGTGCGCCACCTGCGACGGGTTCTTCTTCAAGGACCAGGACATCGCCGTGATCGGCGGCGGCGACACCGCGATGGAGGAGGCCACCTTCCTCTCCCGCTTCGCCAAGTCCGTGACCATCGTCCACCGCCGTGACACCCTGCGCGCCTCCAAGGCGATGCAGGACCGCGCGTTCGCCGACCCGAAGATCAAGTTCGTCTGGGACAGCGAGGTGGCCGAAGTCCAGGGCGAGCAGAAGCTCTCCGGCCTGAAGCTGCGCAACGTCAAGACCGGCGAGCTTTCGGACCTGGCGGTCACCGGCCTGTTCATCGCCATCGGCCACGACCCGCGGACCGAGCTGTTCAAGGGTCAGCTGGAGCTGGACGAGGAGGGCTACCTCAAGGTCGACGCCCCCTCCACCCGCACCAATCTGAGCGGTGTCTTCGGCGCCGGCGACGTGGTGGACCACACCTACCGCCAGGCAATCACCGCGGCCGGCACCGGCTGCTCCGCCGCCCTCGACGCCGAGCGCTTCCTCGCCGCCCTCGCGGACGAGGAGAACGCCGAGCCCGAGAAGACCTCTGTCTGACCCCCACCCACCCCACCACGCACCAAAGTTAAGGAGCCCGCCGTGGCCGGCACCCTGAAGAACGTGACCGACGATTCCTTCGAGCAGGACGTCCTCAAGAGCGACAAGCCCGTCCTGGTGGACTTCTGGGCCGCCTGGTGCGGACCGTGCCGCCAGATCGCGCCGTCCCTCGAGGCGATCGCCGCCGAGTACGGCGACAAGATCGAGATCGTCAAGCTGAACATCGACGAGAACCCGGGTACGGCCGCCAAGTACGGCGTCATGTCCATCCCGACGCTGAACGTCTACCACAACGGCGAGGTCGCCAAGACCATCGTCGGCGCCAAGCCGAAGGCCGCGATCGTCCGCGACCTCGAGGACTTCATCGCCGAGTGACGTTTCACGTGAAACACGAATGGGCCAACCCGAGGGGGTTGGCCCATTCGCTTTAGAGAGGCAGCTGGCTCTACAGAGGCCTCAGCGCCGGTTCCTTCTGCACCGCTCCCAGAAGCCGGTCGATCGCCATCTCCACGTCTTCCTTCCAAGACAGCGTCGTCCGCAGCTCCAACCGCAAGCGCGGAGACGTCGGGTGAGGGCGAACCGTCTTGAAGCCCACGGCCAGGAGATGGTCCGCGGGCAGAACACACGCAGGCTCTTTCCAGCGAGCGTCTCCGAACGCCTCGATCGCCTTGAAGCCCCGCCGCAGCAGATCCTTGGCGACCGTCTGGACCATCACCCGGCCCAGTCCCTGACCCTGGTAGCCCGGCATGATGAACGCGGTCATCAGCTGCACCGCGTCCGGTGAGACGGGGCTCGTGGGGAAGGCCGTCGAGCGGGGGACGTAAGCAGGAGGCGCGTACAGCACGAAGCCCACCGGTACGTCGTCGACGTAGACGACCCGACCACAGGAGCCCCAGTCCAGCAGGACGGCGGAGATCCAGGCTTCCTTCTCCAGAGCGGGTTTGCCGGCTTTTACCGCGGCTTCGCCACTGACCGGGTCCAACTCCCAGAAGACACACGCGCGGCAGCGCTTGGGAAGGTCCTGAAGGTTGTCCAGCGTGAGCGGTACGAGCCGACGCCCCATGAAGGCTGTTCCTCGCTTCCTTCGCCCGCAGCGTCGCGAGCGGCTGTCAGGGCGCTTCGTTCCCTGAGCAGGCTGCCGACGAACCCGCCGACCGCGCCCAGCCCAAGGCCCGCGCTCACCAGTCCGGTGCGGCTCACCGTTCGCATGGACCCCGCCTCCCCTAAGAGGTCTGCCAGGTGGATGCGCCATACCCGAACGCATCGTATCCACGATGCGATTCCATCGATACCGCCAGAAAGCAAAGAGCGGGCCGTGTTCCGGTACACACCGGACACGGCCCGCGAGGGTAGGCCAGGAAGCAAAGCCGACCGCCGGCCTCAGGCCTCAATCTCCTCCGCGTCATCGTCCAGGAGACTCTTCTGCAGAGCCAGCTTCTCGCCCGGAGCGAGCGTGCTGAGGATCCTCTCGAGATCGTCCGGAGAGGCGAACTCGACGGTGATCTTGCCCTTCTTCTGGCCCAGTTCGACCTTCACCCGAGTCTCGAAGCGGTCCGAGAGCCGAGTCGCGAGGTCGGACAGCGCCGGGGAGGGCACGGAGCCGGCCCGCGGCCCCCTGGAGCGCTGGGTCTTCTGTGGGCGAGAGCCCATCAGGGTCACGATCTCCTCGACGGACCGGACGGAAAGCCCCTCGGCCACCACCCGGTACGCGAGCCGCTCCTGCTCCTCCGGGTCCTCGACGGAGAGCAGCGCCCTCGCATGCCCCGCGGAGAGTACCCCGGCAGCAACCCTGTTCTGCACCTTGGGCGAAAGCTTCAGCAGGCGCAGGGTGTTGGAGACCTGAGGACGGGAACGACCGATGCGGTCCGCCAGCTGGTCGTGCGTGCAGTTGAAGTCCTTCAGCAGCTGATCGTAAGCAGCCGCCTCTTCGATCGGATTCAGCTGAGCGCGGTGCAGGTTCTCCAGGAGGGCGTCCAGGAGCAGCTTCTCGTCGTCCGTGGCCCGCACGATCGCCGGGATGGCATCGAGGCCGGCCTCACGGCAGGCCCGCCAGCGGCGCTCACCCATGATGAGCTCATACCGCGCGGGACCGATCTGCCGCACGACGATCGGCTGGAGAAGACCGACTTCCTGAATGGAGGTGACGAGTTCCTGCAGGGCGTCCTCGTCGAAGACCTCACGCGGCTGCCGCGGGTTCGGCGTGATCGCATCGAGGGGGATCTCCGCGAAGTGGGCGCCCACGACAGAGGCGGGCGTCTCCACGGCGCCGTTCAGCGACGGCTCCTCGGTTTCATGTGAAACAGGCGGCAGCGTGGCCACCTTCGCCGCGGCCACCCCACGGTCGGTGAGCACCGGGACAGCGGCGGGGGATGCGGAAGCAGCGCCCCCCACCGCGGCCGGGGCCACCGTCTTCTCTGTCGGTGCAGCAGGGATCAGTGCGCCGAGACCACGACCCAAACCCCTTCGTCGCTCGCTCACTGGATCCCCTCCACCATGCTCGGGTTGCTCTGGGCGCCGATGTGGGCGTGCGTCGGGTCGTAACTGACGCCAACACCCTTCAGCGCGATTTCTCGTGCTGCCTCAAGATAGGACAAGGCACCGCTCGATCCTGGATCGTAGGTCAGCACCGTCTGTCCATAGCTCGGCGCCTCGGAGATACGGACCGAGCGGGGAATGCTCGTCCGCAGCACCTCGTCGCCGAAGTGGGTACGCACCTCGTCCGCGACCTGGGACGCGAGCCGGGTCCGACCGTCGTACATGGTCAGCAGGATCGTCGAGACATGCAGGGCGGGGTTGAGGTGCCCCCGCACCAGGTCCACGTTGCGCAGCAGCTGGCCGAGGCCCTCCAGCGCGTAGTACTCGCACTGGATCGGGATCAGGACTTCCTGCCCGGCCACCAGCGCATTGACCGTCAACAGACCGAGTGAGGGTGGGCAGTCGATGAGGATGTAGTCCAGCGGCTGCTCGTAGGCCTGGATAGCCCGCTGCAGTCGGCTCTCGCGTGCCACCAGGGACACCAGCTCGATCTCCGCACCGGCGAGATCGATCGTGGCGGGGGCACAGAAGAGTCCCTCGACGTCGGGGACCGGCTGGACGACTTCCGCGAGCGGCTTGCTCTCGACCAACACGTCGTAGATGGAAGGCACTTCTGCGTGGTGGTCGATCCCCAGGGCCGTGGACGCGTTGCCCTGCGGGTCGAGGTCGATGACCAGCACACGGCCGCCATGCAGGGCCAGTGACGCGGCAAGGTTGACGGTCGTCGTCGTCTTGCCCACGCCCCCCTTCTGGTTGGCGACCACCATGACGCGGGTCTGCTCGGGCCGTGGCAGGCCCTCGCCGGCGCGGCCTAGAGCCTCCACCGCCAGTTGGGCAGCACGACCGATGGGAGTGTCGTCCATCGGGGGCGGTGTTTCACGTGAAACATCCTCCCCCATCGACTCGGTACGGGGACCGGGGACCGGATCGGTCATCGGTCCCGCGATGTTGGCGTCGGACCGCAAGGATTCACTCTCCTCGACTTCAGGCTCGCAATGAACAGAGCCTCCCATGTCTTCGGGGTCGTGAACCAGTGAGGCCTGTTGTTCTGTGGAGAAATCCACCTCTGTGGACAACTCTGTGCCCCTCAGGGGGGACGGAGCGTCATCAGAGGCACCTCCTCCTAGAGATCCGAGGGGCTTTCGGTCGCGGGGTTCGGCCGCAGCGCGGCCGCGACTGATGATGCCGTGCAGCAGTGAGCGACGTTTCACGTGAAACACGATGCACAGCAGCCCTGGCCGAACTGTCGCGACACTCCGGCGCGCGTAGGTTTGCCAGCTTGTGTGGAGTACGTCTCGTCGTCAGGACGGATCAGCGACGCCGCCGAGCGCGACCCGTCCTGGCCGCCTTCGCCCTCTTCGCCGCGAAGCGCACACCGCCCGGGCTTTCCCCGACCTCGACGCGCACGACCGTGGACATCGGGTCCACCACGCCCTCCCCGACATGGAGAATCGACGTCTCGACCGCCCCCAGCTTGCTCAGAGCCGTCGCCGCGCTCTTCAGCTCCTCCTCCGCCGTGTCGCCCTTGAGGGCGAGCATCTCGCCATAGGGACGCAGCAGCGGGATGCCCCAGGTGGCCAGCCGGTCCAGCGGTGCCACCGCACGCGCGGTCACGACATGCACCGGCGTCAGCTTCCCCATGACCTCTTCGGCACGACCGCGGACGACCGTCACATGGTCCAGCCCAAGCAGCTCCACGACCTCAGTCAGGAAGTTCGTACGCCGCAGCAGGGGCTCCAGCAGCGTGATCTTCAGGTCCTCACGGACAAGCGCCAGGGGAATCCCGGGCAGTCCGGCCCCCGAGCCCACGTCGCACACCGTCACGCCCTCAGGAACGACCTCGGAGAGCACAGCGCAATTCAGCAGATGCCGCTCCCACAGGCGGGGCACCTCTCGCGGGCCGATCAGGCCGCGCTGCACACCCGCCTCGGCGAGCAGTTCGGCGTAGCGGACCGCATCAGCGTAGCGATCGCCGAACACCTCACGTGCCTGCTCAGGCACAGGGGGAAGCTCCGCTGCCTCCGTCACGGGGGACCGTCCTTCCGTACCGCCGACGCCCGGGCGCCGGCCACCAGAACCACCAGAACTAACAGGCTGACAAAGTTCGGCCCCGCCTGCGGACAGACGGGGCCGGAGGAAACGTACGGGCCGATCAGGCGGGAAGCACGACGACGAACCGCTGCGGCTCCTCGCCCTCGGACTCGCTGCGCAGGCCCGCCGACTTCACCGCGTCGTGCACGACCTTGCGCTCGAACGGCGTCATCGGCTTCAGCTTCACGGGCTCGCCGGTGCTCTTGACCTCGGCGGCCGCCTTGGCACCCAGCTCGGAGAGCTCGGCGCGCTTCTTGGCCCGGTAGCCCGCGATGTCCAGCATCAGCCGACTGCGGTCACCGGTCTCCCGGTGCACGGCCAGGCGCGTGAGCTCCTGCAGTGCCTCCAGCACCTCGCCATCACGCCCGACCAGCTTCTGCAGGTCTCGGCCGCCCGCGTCGCTGATGATCGAGACAGCGGCGCGGTCGGCCTCGACGTCCATGTCGATGTCGCCGTCGAGATCGGCGATGTCGAGCAGACCCTCGAGGTAGTCCGCCGCGATCTCGCCCTCCTGCTCCAGGCGGTTCAGGGTGTCTGCACCCTCGACAGCGGCGGAGGTGGTGCCTTCCGTCACGGGATGGGCTCCTTCTTACTTCTTGGACGGGGACTTGGGGCGCTGCGGACCGCCCTTGCGCTGCCCGGACTGGGCCTTACTGCGACCGCCACTGCCGGGCTTCTTGGCAGCACCCGGCTTGGCGTCCTCGGGCTCGTCGGACTTCTCCAGCGACGTCGGCTCGCCGGCCTGCTTCGGACCGCCGGACTGACGCTGACTCTTGCTCTGCCGCTTCGGCTGCTGGCGCTTGGGGGCCCCGGCGGCGGTGGTCGGCGTACCGTCCTCGGCCACGGCGGCAACAGCGCCCTCGCTCTTCACCACGGTGCCGTCGGCCTGCACCGCGAGACCCGCCTTGCTCAGGGCGTTGATGAACTTGCGCTCGTGCTCGTTGCGGTCACGGCCCTTGGCGACAATGGCCTTGACGATGGCGCGCTCGCCACGTCCGCGGGTCTTGCTGTGGTGCGTGACGTGCTTGGTCAGGCGCTCCAGGTACGCAGCCTGGGCCTTGGAACCCGGGGTCGGGTTGTTGTGGATGACGTACATCTGCTGGCCCATGGTCCACACGTTGGTGGTCAGCCAGTAGACGAGAACACCGACGGGGAAGTTGATGCCGAAGACGGCGAACATGACCGGGAAGACGTACATCAGCATCTTCTGCTGCTGCATGAACGGCGTCTTCACCGTGGTGTCGACGTTCTTCGTCATCAGCTGGCGCTGCGTGTAGAACTGCGACGCCGACATCAGGACGATCATGACCGCGGTGACGATGCGGACCGTGGTCAGCGAGGCTTCGAGCAGGGCGACGTCCGAAGAGCTGTCGGTGAACTTCGCGGCCAGCGGGGCCCCGAAGATGTGCGCCTTCTGCGCGCTCTCCAGCAGGCTCTGGTTGATGACACCGATCGTGTCGTTGTTCGCGATGCTGTTGAGCACGTGGTACAGGGCAAAGAAGAACGGCGACTGCGCCAGGATGGGAAGGCACGAGGAGAGCGGGTTGGTGCCCGTCTCCTTGTACAGCTTCATCATCTCTTCGGACTGACGCTGCTTGTCGTTCTTGTAGCGCTCCTGGATCTTCTTCATCTCGGGCTGGAGCGTCTGCATGGCCCGGGTCGCCTTGATCTGCTTCACGAAGAGCGGGATCAGGCAGATACGGATCAGAATCACCAGGGACACGATGGACAGGCCCCAGGCCCACCCGGAGTCATCGCCGAAGAGGGCGCCGTACACCTTGTGGAACTGGACGATGACCCAGGAAACGGGTGTCGTGATGAAGCTGAAGAGGCTGGCAATCGTGTCCACTAATCATGCTCCTTGGACATGGGACGGGGTCTCTGCGGCCGGGCTCGGAGGAACTTTCCCTTCGGTGGCCGTTTCGGCGGCGGAGTGCCCGCCCTTGCGTGCGCGCCAAGCGTTGCGCAGCATCTCGTGCCACCGCGGACGCTTACGCGGCGGGACATGGTCCACACCGCCCAGCGACCACGGATTGCACCGCAGGATGCGCCAGGCGGTGAGTGCCGTGCCCTTGATCGCACCGTGCCGGTCGATGGCGGTATAGCCGTAGTGAGAGCACGACGGGTAGTACTTGCACACCGGCCCGAGCAGCGGACTGATCGTCCACTGGTACAGCTTGATCAGGGCCAGCAGTGGGTACTTCATCGCGCGCCCCCTCCCAGCAGCCGCTGCAGAGCGGCATCCAGGTCTTGGGCCAGCTGTGCATGGTCGGCGTCGCCCGCACCGGGCAGCGCTCGTACGACTACCAGGCTACCGGGGGGCAGCTGGTCGACTCGATCGCGCATCAGATGACGAAGCCTGCGCTTCACCTTGTTCCGCACGACCGCGCCGCCCACTGCCTTGCTCACGACGAAACCCGCACGTGCCGGGGGAGCGCTCTCCCCAGGCGCGTGCGGGTCCGTGGCACCGCTACGAAAGTGGACGACGAGGTGCTGGCGTCCTGCCCTGCGTCCTCGTCGTACCGCGGTCGCGAAGTCCTCGCGCCGCCTCAGCCGGTTCTCGGTGGGCAGCACGACGTCATGACCTGACCGGAATCAGGCGGACAGGCTGGCGCGACCCTTGGCACGACGGTTCGCGAGAATCGCGCGACCGGCACGGGTGCGCATCCGCAGGCGGAAGCCGTGGGTCTTCGCGCGACGACGGTTGTTCGGCTGGAAGGTGCGCTTGCTCACTCGGGGGCTCCAGAAATAAATCGGTGGTTGCGGGTGCCGTCCTGGCTGTCACCGTGCGCCCACGAGTAGCTCGCAGTTACGCCCGAGTGCACCGCTTACCGATCACCTTGACGCGATCTGTGCCCATCGGAGGCAGGCGGCAGCAGCCATCGACAACTCGACCTGGTTACGGTACGCGCGGCTGCGCCATCCGGTCAAACCGAAGGCCACGGGGAGACACTATCCACAGGCTGGGGACAACAACTTGAACCGCACCCGTCGCCCTGACTACCGTGGCTGAACTCCGATTCGTTCCCTTGTCCCCTTGATTCGGGCTCCACCCGATTTGAATCCCGACCCGTCCCACCATCACACGTTCGTGGGACCCGTGAGAGAGCGTGCCCTGTGGCTGACGTACCTGCCGATCTTGCCGCAGTGTGGCCACGAGTATTGGAGCAACTCCTCGGTGAGGGCCGCGGACAGGGGGTCGAGGGGAAGGACGAGCACTGGATCCGGCGCTGCCAGCCCCTCGCGCTGGTCGCCGACACCGCCCTGCTCGCCGTACCGAACGAGTTCGCGAAGGGCGTATTGGAAGGCCGCCTGGCCCCGATCGTCAGCGAGACCCTGAGCCGCGAGTGCGGCCGCCCCATCCGCATCGCGATCACCGTCGACGACTCCGCCGGCGAACCCCCGGCCCCGCCGGCGCCCCCCGCCCCGCCCCAGCCGCGCTACGAGGAGCCGGAGCTCCCCTCGTACGAGGGCTACGGCCGCCACCGCGCCGACGACCACCGGCCCGGTCCCTCCACCGACCCCCTGCCCACCGCTCGCCCGGCCTACCCGAGCGAGTACCAGCGTCCCGAGCCCGGCCCCGGCAGCTGGCCGCGCCCCACGCAGGACGACTACGGCTGGCAGCAGCAACGGCTCGGCTTCCCGGAGCGGGACCCGTACGCATCGCCCTCGCAGGATCCTTATGGACAGGATTCGTACGCCCAGGACTCCTACGGCCCGCCCTCCCAGGACTACCGCCCGCAGCCCATGGAGCGGCCGTCCTACGACGGACACCGCCCCGACTACGAGCAGAAGCGCCCCGAGTACGAGCAGCAGCGGCCCGACTACGACCAGCCGCGCGGCGACTACGACCGCGACGCCCGCCGTGACCTGCCCGAGCCGCCCCCCGGCTCCGGCCATGTGCACCGCGGCGGCCCCGTCGGCGCGAACCTGCCCACCACCGGCGCCCCCGGCCCACTGGCCGCACAGCCCGCGCCGGCACCCGGGCCCGGCGAACCGACCGCGCGCCTGAACCCCAAGTACCTCTTCGACACATTCGTCATCGGCGCCTCCAACCGCTTCGCGCACGCCGCGGCGGTCGCCGTCGCCGAGGCACCCGCGAAGGCCTACAACCCCCTCTTCATCTACGGGGAGTCAGGCCTCGGCAAGACCCATCTGCTGCACGCGATCGGGCACTACGCGCGCAGCTTGTACCCCGGCACGCGCGTGCGGTACGTGAGCTCGGAGGAGTTCACCAACGAGTTCATCAACTCCATCCGCGACGGCAAGGGCGACAGCTTCCGCAAGCGCTACCGCGAGATGGACATCCTGCTCGTCGACGACATCCAGTTCCTCGCGGACAAGGAGTCGACGCAGGAGGAGTTCTTCCACACCTTCAACACGCTCCACAACGCGAACAAGCAGATCGTGCTGTCCAGCGACCGGCCGCCGAAGCAGTTGGTCACGCTGGAGGACCGGCTGAGGAACCGTTTCGAGTGGGGCCTGATCACCGATGTCCAGCCGCCGGAGCTGGAGACGCGTATCGCCATTCTCCGCAAGAAGGCGGTTCAGGAGCAGCTCAACGCCCCGCCGGAGGTTCTGGAGTTCATCGCCTCCCGTATCTCGCGCAACATCCGCGAGCTCGAGGGCGCGCTGATCCGGGTGACGGCGTTCGCCTCACTCAACCGGCAGCCGGTGGATCTGGGCCTGACGGAGATCGTCCTCAAGGACCTGATCCCCGGCGGCGACGACGCGACGCCGGAGATCACCTCGACGGCCATCATGAGCGCGACCGCCGACTACTTCGGCCTCACGGTCGAGGACCTGTGCGGCAGCTCGCGCGGCCGCCAGCTCGTCACGGCCAGGCAGATCGCCATGTACTTGTGCCGTGAGCTGACGGACCTGTCCCTGCCGAAGATCGGCGCACTTTTCGGCGGCCGCGACCACACCACGGTGATGCACGCCGACCGCAAGATCCGCAATCTGATGGCCGAGCGACGCTCCATCTACAACCAGGTCACCGAGCTGACGAACCGCATCAAGAACGGCTGACAGAGACCGAGCCACAACGCTGAGGGCGCCCCCGGGACGAGTTCCCGGGGGCGCCCTTCTTCGTCCCGCTGCCACCCGGTGTTCGATTACCTGCCGCGTTACGGCCTCTCTCCACAGATCTGCTGACTTTTTCCCGTCCACATCCTGGGGACTGGGAAGTTGTCCAGATCGTGTCCACAGCCCTCGCTGTCGAGAGACCATCATGCGAGGTCAAGTGCTTGTGGATTGGTGGACGAAGGATCTCCACAGACTGTGGACAGCTCGGCGATCCACAAGCTGTGCATGAAGTTGTCCACCGACAACCCACAGGCTGAGGACGGTTGTCCCCAGTGATCCCCAGCTTCTCCACATCGCTGTCCACTGTTCGGCAACCCGACGCGCCTCCTCACCGGGTCGAGTGAAAGGCGTCACATGAAGATGCCGGGTTGGCCTGTGGGAAAGGTGGGTAAAGCTGGGGACGGCACTGGGGAGAAGTCGCCCGAGGCTGTGCACGGCGTGTGCAGAACTTTCCGTTCTCCACAGACATGCCCAGTTGTCCACCGCCTCCGCCCACAGGGGCAGTGGACAAAATTCCCTGCCTGACCTGCGAAAACAGGGTTATCCACGGTTTCCACAGGCCCTACTACTACTCCCAACTAGAGAGAGCTGGGAATCCGTTTCGAAGAGGGCCCTGTGCACAACTCGCTGTCCGGCTCCCTGCTGCCCCTCGTCACGACTTGACCCCGAGAGGCACCTACTGTCAGTGGGGTGCGTCAGACTGTTCCCGGTGTCCTTCCCCTCACTGGGCCCGACGACACCGAGACAGACGACGAAGCCAGGCAGGCCGAGAAGCGCCGGCAACAGCAGGAGGCGGCAACAGTGAAGATCCGGGTGGAACGCGACGTACTCGCGGAGGCAGTGGCCTGGGCGGCGCGCAGCCTCCCGGCCCGTCCGCCGGCGCCTGTCCTCGCCGGCCTCCTCCTCAAGGCCGAGGACGGCCAGCTGAGCCTGTCCAGCTTCGACTACGAGGTCTCCGCACGCGTGTCCGTGGAGACCGAGGTCGAGGAGGAGGGCACGGTCCTGGTCTCCGGCCGCCTGCTCGCCGACATCTGCCGCGCTCTGCCCAACCGACCGGTGGAGATTTCCACAGACGGTGTACGGGCGACCGTGGTCTGCGGCTCCTCGCGGTTCACACTCCACACCCTGCCTGTGGAGGAGTACCCGGCGCTGCCGCAGATGCCGAACGCCACGGGCACCGTCCCCGGCGAGGTCTTCGCTTCCGCGGCCGCCCAGGTCGCCATCGCGGCCGGGCGTGACGACACGCTGCCCGTTCTCACCGGTGTGCGCATCGAGATCGAGGGCGACACGGTCACGCTGGCGTCCACCGACCGCTACCGCTTCGCGGTCCGCGAGTTCCTGTGGAAGCCGGAGAACCCGGAGGCCTCGGCGGTCGCCCTGGTCCCCGCCAAGACGCTCCTGGACACCGCCAAGGCGCTCACCAGCGGCGACAGCGTCATCCTGGCGCTGTCGGGCTCGGGTGCGGGCGAGGGCCTGATCGGTTTCGAGGGCGCCGGCCGCCGTACGACGACCCGCCTCCTGGAGGGCGACCTCCCGAAGTACCGCACGCTGTTCCCGACGGAGTTCAACAGCGTCGCCGTGATCGAGACCGCCCCCTTCGTGGAGGCCGTCAAGCGCGTGGCCCTGGTCGCCGAGCGCAACACCCCGGTGCGGCTGAGCTTCGAGCAGGGTGTGCTGATCCTGGAGGCCGGCTCCAGCGACGACGCACAGGCTGTGGAAAGGGTCGACGCCCAGCTGGAGGGCGACGACATCTCGATCGCCTTCAACCCGACGTTCCTGCTGGACGGCCTGAGCGCCATCGACTCCCCGGTCGCCCAGCTGTCCTTCACGACGTCCACGAAGCCCGCGCTGCTCAGCGGCAAGCCGGCGTTGGACGCCGAGGCGGACGACACCTACAAGTACCTGATCATGCCGGTGCGCCTGAGCGGCTGACGTTGTCCACAGCGGCTGAGGGTCCGGTGGATTTCCGGGCCCTCGGTCAGGGCCGCTCGTGCCCCCGGTCGTGACCGTTCTCCACAGTCCCGCAGGTCCCTGTGGGTGATCGACCGCGTTCCAGCGAAGCCGCAGGTGAGGGCGTACGTATGAGCGCGTATGCCCACGGATGTGCGCGTGCGTCCGGGTTTAGGCTCGGACGTGGGTACGAAGGTGCCCCAGGGGTGCGAGAGCGCCCCGCACGCCACACAGCGACCTAAGGAACAACTGATGGAGCTCGGTCTCGTCGGCCTCGGCAAGATGGGCGGCAACATGCGCGAGCGGATACGCCGCGCAGGCCACACCGTCGTCGGATACGACCGCAACGCGGACCTCGCGGATGTCCACAGCCTGGAAGAGCTTGTGGGCAAGCTCCCCGGGCCGCGCGTGGTCTGGGTGATGGTCCCGGCCGGTGCCCCGACCCAGTCGACCATCGACGAGCTCGCCGAGCTGCTGGAGCCCGGTGACGTCGTGGTGGACGGCGGGAACTCCCGCTGGACGGACGACGAGCGGCACGCCGAGGAACTGGCTGCCAAGGGCATCGGCTTCGTCGACTGCGGCGTCTCGGGCGGCGTCTGGGGCCTGGAGAACGGCTACGCCCTGATGTACGGCGGCGACGCGGAGAACGTCGCCAAGGTGCAGCCGATCTTCGACGCCCTCAAGCCCGAGGGTGACTTCGGTTCGGTGCACGCCGGCAAGGTCGGTGCCGGGCACTTCGCGAAGATGGTCCACAACGGCATCGAGTACGCGATGATGCAGGCCTACGCCGAGGGCTGGGAGCTGCTGGAGAAGGTCGACTCCGTGACCGACGTCCGGGAGGTCTTCCGGTCCTGGCAGGAGGGCACGGTCATCCGTTCCTGGCTGCTGGACCTCGCGGTGAACGCCCTCGACGAGGACGAGCACCTGGACAAGCTCAGGGGTTATGCACAGGACTCCGGCGAGGGACGCTGGACTGTGGAAGCCGCCATCGACCACGCGGTGCCGCTGCCGGCGATCACCGCGTCGCTGTTCGCGCGGTTCGCGTCCCGGCAGGACGACTCCCCGCAGATGAAGATGATCGCGGCGCTGCGGAACCAGTTCGGTGGCCACGCGGTCGAGACGAAGTAACCGTCGGGAGCGCCCGTCGCGAACGGCGGCGGAAACGACCGTCGGAAACGAGAAGAAGTAATCCACACCCTGGGGATGGCACCCTGGCACCCTCGGAGTGACCCGGTTGTCCACAACTGGGGAAGCTGAACCACACGTTGGGGGAGGTCGGCGAACGACCATGCACGTCACGCATCTGTCGCTGGCCGACTTCCGCTCGTACGCCCGGGTCGAAGTCCCGCTCGACCCGGGCGTCACCGCCTTTGTCGGCCCCAACGGCCAGGGCAAGACCAACCTCGTCGAGGCCGTCGGCTATCTCGCCACACTCGGCAGCCATCGCGTCGCCTCCGACGCCCCCCTCGTCCGCATGGGCGCCGACCGGGCGATCATCCGGGCGCAGGTCAAACAGGGCGACCGGCAGCAACTGGTCGAGCTGGAGCTGAATCCCGGCAAGGCCAACAGGGCCCGCATCAACAGGTCGTCGCAGGTCAGACCCCGTGACGTGCTCGGCATCGTGCGGACCGTCCTGTTCGCCCCGGAGGACCTCGCCCTGATCAAGGGCGACCCCGGAGAGCGGCGCCGCTTCCTCGACGAGCTGATCACCGCCCGCTCCCCGCGCATGGCGGGCGTCCGCTCCGACTACGAGCGAGTGCTCAAGCAGCGCAACACGCTCCTCAAGACGGCCGCGCTGGCCCGTCGCCACGGCGGCCGCACGATGGACCTGTCCACCCTCGACGTCTGGGACCAGCACCTCGCGCGCGCGGGCGCCGAGTTGCTCGCCCAGCGCCTCGACCTGATCGCGGCGATCCAGCCGCTGGCGGACAAGGCGTACGAGCAACTGGCCCCCGGCGGCGGCCCGGTCGCCCTGGACTACAAGCCGTCGGCTCCCGGCGAGGCGCACACGCGCGAGGACCTCTTCGAGCAGCTGATGGCGGCGCTCGCCGACGCCCGCAAGCAGGAGATTGAGCGCGGCGTCACCCTCGTAGGCCCTCATCGGGACGATTTGCTTCTCAAACTCGGTCAGCTGCCCGCCAAGGGGTACGCCTCGCACGGTGAGTCCTGGTCCTACGCGCTGGCGCTGCGCCTGGCGTCGTACGACCTGCTCAGGGCCGAGGGAAACGAACCGGTGCTGGTCCTCGACGACGTCTTCGCCGAGTTGGACAGCCGGCGCCGCGAGCGCCTGGCCGAGCTGGTCGCGCCCGGTGAGCAGGTCCTGGTGACCGCCGCGGTCGACGACGACGTACCGCATGTGCTGACGGGGGCGCGGTACACCGTGTCCGAGGGGACGGTGGAGCGCGTATGAGCGAGAAGCCGTCCAACCCGTCCGAGAACGCCCCCAAGAAGGCGCCCGAACCCTCCGGCGTCGACCTCGCGCGCGTGGCGCTGCGGGCGGCCAAGGAGCAGGCACGCGCGCGTGGGGATGCGGCGCAGCAGAAGAAGCAGGCGCGGCGCGGGGGGCTGCGCTCCGGCGCGCGTGCCGACGGCCGCGACCCCCTGGCGCTCGGCGCTGCCATTAACCGCTTGATCACCGAGCGGGGCTGGGAGACGCCGGCGGCGGTGGGCGGCGTGATGGGCCGTTGGCCGCAGATCGTCGGTGAGGACGTCGCCAAGCACTGTGTGCCGGAGAAGTACGACGAGGACGAGCGGGTCCTGGTCGTGCGCTGCGACTCGACGGCCTGGGCGACGAACTTGCGGCTGCTCGCCCCGACGCTGGTCGCCCGCCTCAACGAGGACCTCGGCCATGGGGCGGTGCGGCAGATCAAGGTGCAGGGCCCCGGCGGCCCCGCGCGCCGTTACGGCCCCTTGCGCGCGCCCGGCAGCACCGGTCCCGGCGACACCTACGGCTGATCGGACCGCCGCGCGCCGCGCACGTCCGGCGTTCCCCGGAGGGCGAGCGGCGGCGTCCGGGTGGCCGTGAGCCACGGTTGCGCAGGTGCCGTCACAGCCGTCCCGGCAGCCCCGTTTTCCACAGGTGACGGACATCACATCAGCAGTCGTCGGCGGTCACGACGTGCGGCCGGCGGCCTTCTCGTCGTACACCCGCACGCGGTTGCGAATCGCGACCTGACTCCTAAGTAGCCAAGGGTTGACGCCCGGAAGCGCTGAGTGGCTCCGTGAGCCTCTTGGAGCCCCCATCCGTATATCGGGAGTCGGCCGAGCCGGGTTCAGGGCGGCACATGCGGACTCAGGTACCGGCAAACCCCCATCACTGTCGGCGCTACCGGTAGACTGGAGCCCAATCCCGCCCCAATCGTGGGGACCGTCCGGGAAAAGCTGAGCAACGCTGATCAAGGCTTACCAACGCAACATGCCGCAGCCGCTCCGGCAACCCGCCGACGAGCCCGGCTCGTGCTGTGCCAGAAAGGGCGCTTCGTGGCCGATTCCGGCAACCCCAACGAGAACATCCCGTCCACCGACGCCGGCGCCAACGGCGCGGTGACCCCGTCGAACGGCGAGGTCACCGCCTCGTACGACGCCAGCGCCATCACCGTCCTCGAGGGTCTGGACGCGGTCCGCAAGCGACCCGGTATGTACATCGGCTCGACCGGTGAGCGCGGCTTGCACCACCTCGTGTACGAGGTCGTCGACAACTCCGTCGACGAGGCGCTGGCCGGGCACGCGGACACGATCGACGTGACGATCCTCGCCGACGGCGGCGTGCGGGTCGTCGACAACGGCCGTGGCATCCCGGTGGGCATCGTCCCGTCCGAGGGCAAGCCCGCCGTCGAGGTCGTGCTGACCGTGCTGCACGCGGGCGGCAAGTTCGGTGGTGGCGGTTACGCCGTCTCCGGTGGTCTGCACGGCGTGGGCGTGTCCGTCGTGAACGCCCTGTCGTCGAAGGTCGCCGTTGAGGTCAAGACCGACGGCCACCGCTGGACGCAGGACTACAAGATGGGCGTCCCGACGGCGTCGCTCGCCCAGCATGAGGCCACCGAGGAGACCGGGACGTCGGTCACCTTCTGGGCCGACGGCGACATCTTCGAGACCACGGAGTACTCCTTCGAGACGCTCTCGCGGCGCTTCCAGGAGATGGCGTTCCTCAACAAGGGTTTGACGATCAAACTCACGGATGAGCGCGAGTCGGCGAAGGCCACCTCCGGTGCGGACGAGGCCGGTGCCGATGAGAAGGCCGAGGTCAAGCACGTCACGTACCACTACGAGGGCGGCATCGTCGACTTCGTGAAGTACCTGAACTCCCGCAAGGGAGACCTGGTGCACCCCACCGTGATCGACCTGGAGGCCGAGGACAAGGACAAGAGCCTGTCCCTCGAGGTCGCGATGCAGTGGAACAGCGGCTACAGCGAGGGCGTGTACTCCTTCGCGAACATCATCCACACCCACGAGGGCGGTACGCACGAGGAGGGCTTCCGTGCGGCGCTGACCTCGTTGATCAACAAGTACGCGCGCGACAAGAAGCTGCTGCGCGAGAAGGACGACAACCTCACGGGTGACGACATCCGCGAGGGTCTGACGGCGATCATCTCGGTGAAGCTGAGCGAGCCGCAGTTCGAGGGGCAGACGAAGACCAAGCTGGGCAACACGGAGGCCAAGACCTTCGTGCAGAAGGCGGTCTACGAGCACCTCAACGACTGGCTGGACCGCAACCCGGTCGAGGCCGCGGACATCATCCGCAAGGGCATCCAGGCGGCCACCGCGCGCGTGGCGGCCCGCAAGGCGCGTGACCTGACCCGTCGTAAGGGTCTGCTGGAGTCGGCGTCGCTGCCCGGCAAGCTCTCCGACTGCCAGTCGAACGACCCCATCAAGTGCGAGATCTTCATCGTCGAGGGTGACTCCGCCGGCGGCTCGGCCAAGTCCGGCCGCAACCCGCAGTACCAGGCGATCCTCCCGATCCGAGGCAAGATCCTCAACGTCGAGAAGGCGCGGATCGACAAGATCCTGCAGAACCAGGAGATCCAGGCGCTGATCTCCGCCTTCGGTACCGGGGTCCACGAGGACTTCGACATCGAGAAGCTCCGCTACCACAAGATCATCCTGATGGCGGACGCCGACGTCGACGGCCAGCACATCAACACCCTGCTGCTGACCTTCCTGTTCCGCTTCATGCGGCCGCTGGTCGAGGCCGGGCACGTGTTCCTGTCGCGTCCTCCGCTCTACAAGATCAAGTGGGGCCGGGACGAGGTCGAGTACGCGTACTCCGACCGCGAGCGCGACGCGCTGATCGAGATGGGCCGTCAGCGCGGCAAGCGTGTCCGTGAGGACTCGATCCAGCGCTTCAAGGGTCTTGGTGAGATGAACGCCGAGGAGCTGCGCATCACGACCATGGACCAGGAGCACCGCGTCCTCGGCCAGGTCACCCTCGACGACGCCGCCCAGGCCGACGACCTGTTCTCGGTTCTCATGGGCGAGGACGTCGAGGCCCGCCGCGCGTTCATCCAGCGCAACGCCAAGGACGTCCGCTTCCTCGACATCTGAGTCGGTCTCAGCTGACCGCACCAGGAAGGATCTTCACCAGCAATGACCGACGAGAACACTCCCGTCACGCCAGACGAGGGCCAGATCCTGCGTGTCGAGCCCGTCGGGCTCGAGACGGAGATGCAGCGCTCGTACCTCGACTACGCGATGTCCGTCATCGTCTCGCGTGCGCTGCCGGACGTCCGGGACGGCCTCAAGCCCGTCCACCGCCGCGTCCTGTACGCCATGTACGACGGCGGCTACCGCCCCGAGCGCGGCTTCTACAAGTGCGCGCGCGTGGTCGGCGACGTCATGGGTAACTACCACCCACACGGCGACTCCTCGATCTACGACGCCCTGGTCCGCCTGGCGCAGCCGTGGTCGATGCGGATGCCGCTGGTGGACTCCAACGGCAACTTCGGCTCTCCGGGCAACGACCCGGCGGCGGCCATGCGCTACACCGAGTGCAAGATGGCGCCGCTGTCGATGGAGATGGTCCGTGACATCGACGAGGAGACCGTCGACTTCACGGACAACTACGACGGCCGCTCCCAGGAGCCGACCGTCCTGCCGGCCCGCTTCCCGAACCTGCTGATCAACGGCTCGGCCGGTATCGCGGTCGGTATGGCGACCAACATCCCGCCGCACAACCTGCGCGAGGTCGCGGCCGGCGCCCAGTGGTACCTGGAGAACCCGGAGGCCTCGCACGAGGAGCTCCTGGACGCCCTCATCGAGCGCATCAAGGGCCCCGACTTCCCGACGGGCGCCCTTGTAGTGGGCCGTAAGGGCATCGAAGAGGCCTACCGCACCGGCCGCGGCTCCATCACGATGCGCGCGGTCGTCGAGGTCGAGGAGATCCAGAACCGCCAGTGCCTGGTGGTCACGGAGCTGCCCTACCAGGTCAACCCCGACAACCTCGCGCAGAAGATCGCCGACCTGGTGAAGGACGGCAAGATCGGCGGCATCGCGGACGTCCGGGACGAGACCAGCTCCCGTACCGGTCAGCGCCTCGTCATCGTGCTCAAGAGGGACGCGGTCGCCAAGGTCGTACTCAACAACCTCTACAAGCACACGGACCTGCAGACGAACTTCGGCGCCAACATGCTGGCGCTCGTCGACGGCGTGCCGCGCACCCTCTCCCTGGACGCGTTCATCCGCCACTGGGTGACGCACCAGATCGAGGTCATCGTCCGCCGTACGCGCTTCAGGCTGCGCAAGGCCGAGGAGCGGGCGCACATCCTGCGCGGCCTGCTGAAGGCCCTGGACGCCATCGACGAGGTCATCGCGCTGATCCGGCGCAGCGACACCGTCGACATCGCGCGCACGGGTCTGATGGACCTCCTGGAGATCGACGAGATCCAGGCCAACGCCATCCTCGAGATGCAGCTGCGCCGACTGGCCGCACTGGAGCGCCAGAAGATCATCCAGGAGCACGACGAACTCCAGGCGAAGATCACCGAGTACAACGAGATCCTCGCCTCGCCGGTCCGCCAGCGCGGCATCGTCAGCGCGGAACTCGCCGCGATCGTCGAGAAGTACGGCGACGACCGCAAGACCATGCTGGTGCCCTACGACGGTGACATGTCCATCGAGGACCTGATCGCCGAGGAGGACATCGTCGTCACGGTCACGCGCGGCGGTTACGTCAAGCGCACCAAGACCGTCGACTACCGGGCGCAGAAGCGCGGCGGCAAGGGCGTACGCGGCACGAAGCTCAAGGAAGACGACATCGTCGACCACTTCTTCGTGTCCACCACGCACCACTGGCTGCTGTTCTTCACCAACAAGGGCCGCGTCTACCGGGCGAAGGCGTACGAGCTGCCGGACGCCGGACGTGAGGCGCGTGGCCAGCACGTGGCGAACCTGCTGGCCTTCCAGCCGGACGAGGCGATCGCCGAGATCCTCGCCATCCGCAACTACGAGGTGGCGCCGTACCTGGTCCTGGCCACCAAGGCGGGATTGGTGAAGAAGACGCCTCTGAAGGATTACGATTCGCCGCGCTCCGGCGGTGTGATCGCGATCAACCTCCGTGAGACGGAAGACGGTTCCGACGACGAACTGATCGGCGCCGAGCTCGTCTCGGCCGACGACGATCTGCTTCTGATCAGCAGGAAGGCACAGTCGATCAGGTTCACGGCCACGGACGAGTCGCTGCGCCCCATGGGCCGCGCCACGTCCGGTGTCAAGGGCATGAGCTTCCGTGAGGGAGACGAGCTGCTCTCGATGAATGTTGTTCGAACCGGTACGTTCGTGTTCACTGCCACCGACGGTGGGTACGCGAAGCGGACCCCCGTCGACGAGTACCGCGTCCAGGGTCGCGGCGGCCTAGGAATCAAGGCCGCCAAGATCGTGGAGGACCGCGGCTCGCTCGTCGGTGCGCTGGTGGTCGAGGAGACCGACGAGATCCTCGCCATCACGCTGGGCGGCGGCGTGATTCGTACGCGAGTCAACGAGGTCAGGGAGACGGGCCGTGACACCATGGGCGTCCAACTGATCAACCTGGGCAAGCGCGATGCCGTGGTCGGCATCGCTCGTAACGCCGAGGCGGGACGTGAGGCGGAGGAGGTCGACGGCGACATTGCCGTCGACGAGACCGCCGAGGGTGCTGCCACGACCATCGGCACGGACGAGGGTGACGCACCCTCGGCCGAGTAGCACGAGGAGAGAGTCATCGTGAGCGGAGCCACGGGCGCCGGATCGTC
Organism: Streptomyces cyaneus; assembly: GCF_004028635.1. Classification (GTDB taxonomy): domain Bacteria; phylum Actinomycetota; class Actinomycetes; order Streptomycetales; family Streptomycetaceae; genus Streptomyces; species Streptomyces cyaneus. The sequence continues at coordinate 311,997 of NZ_RQJW01000012.1, forward strand.
CGGTACCTCGACCGGTTCTACGGCCGGTAAGGAGACGGACGGCGGCGGCCGTGGCTCCGCCGCGCGTGCGACGGACACGCACACGACCCAGCTGAAAGCGATCAAGTCGCCCGCGACGGACTCGCCCTCGCCAGACGCACCTGGATCCCAGGGGGGAACCGTGACGGACACCCGAGGCCCGCAGCCCCAGAAGTACGCGGCCGGCGCGGGCTCGGCTGCTCCGGCAGCCCAGCCACAGCCGCAGCCCGCGCCCACAGGGGCGCAGCAGGCGGCCTCCGCGCCGTCGGCGTCGCCGCTGCCGGGGGAACGGCAGGCGCAGCAGCCCTCCGGGCCCTACCACCCCCCGCAGGCCTACCAGACGCCCGCTCCGGAGAGCGCGGTACGTCGGCCGCGCACGGGAGCGGGGGCGCGTACGACGCCGCGTACCCGTAAGGCGCGTCTGCGCGTGGCCAAGGCCGACCCGTGGTCGGTGATGAAGGTCAGCTTCCTGCTCTCCATCGCGCTGGGCATCTGCACGATCGTCGCGTCCGCGGTGCTCTGGATGGTCATGGACGCGATGGGCGTCTTCTCGACGGTGGGCGGCACGATCTCCGAGGCGACCGGCTCGAACGAGTCGAACGGCTTTGACCTGCAGTCCTTCCTGTCGTTGCCGCACGTCCTGATGTTCACGTCGATCATCGCGGTCATCGACGTCGTCCTCGCGACGGCGCTGGCGACGCTCGGCGCGTTCATCTACAACCTCTCCGCCGGCTTCGTGGGCGGCGTCGAGCTGACGCTCGCGGAGGACGAGTGAGTGTGAACGGGCGAGTGTGACCGAGGCCGGATGACGGTTGCCGCCCGGAGACGGTTTCAAACCTCTCCTGACGGACCCCCGACAACCGATTTTGGGACTGCCCACCTCGTGCGCTAATCTTCAGGAGTCAGCGCGCGGGACACACACCGCAGAGCGCGGCGGGGCTATAGCTCAGTTGGTTAGAGCGCATCCCTGATAAGGATGAGGCCACAGGTTCAAATCCTGTTAGCCCCACCAGCGAAAAGACCCCCAGTCCACACGGGCTGGGGGTTTTCGCATGTCCGATTGTCAGTGCCGGATGAGAGCCTGGCGGCATGATCGTCGAACGGGCATACGCGCATGTCGCCGAGGGCGAGCTGGGCGAGGGGAGCCAGTGGCCGTGGTCGGTGCCGTGCGTGCGGCAGCTGCTGGAGGACGGCCTGAAGTTCACCGCGCCGGTCACGTTCCTGGTGGGGGAGAACGGCTCGGGCAAGTCGACCCTCGTCGAGGCGCTGGCGGAGGGGTTCGGCCTGGACTCCTGGGGCGGATCCGCGGGCTACCGGTACGCGAGTTGGCGTGAGCCGTCGGCGTTGGGCGGGCGGATACGGTTCGAGGCGACGGCAGCCGGCCGCCGTATGCTGCGCGGGCCTCGGACGCGCCGCAGAGGATTCTTCCTGCGGGCGGAGACGGCGCTGGACGCGCTGGGCCGAGAGCAGAAGACGGGAAGGCTGTCCGGGACCGTGGACGAGATGAGCCACGGCGAGGGCTTTCTGATGGCCTTCCGCGAGCGGTTTCAGGAGCCTGGGCTGTACGTGCTGGACGAGCCCGAGGCTGCGCTGTCCTTCGCTTCTTGTCTTCAACTCGTAGGGCTGCTGCATGAACTGGGGCGTTCCGGCGCACAGATCATCTGCGCGACACACTCACCTGTGCTGACGGCGCTGCCTGGCGCCGAGATCATCGAGGTGGGCGACCACGGAATGCGTCCCGCCGACTGGCGGGATCTGGAACTCGTCGACCACTGGCGGCGTTACCTCAACGACCCTGGGGCCTATCTCCGGCACATCGTCGAAGCGGGTTGAGGTACGTCGTAGGGGCCGGCGTCCTGGGTGGTGCTGTGCAAGAACGGTGCTCTGTGTGAGCGGCGCTGTCTATGAGCGGTGCTGTCTGTCTATGAGCGGTGCTGCCGTGTACGCAAGCTCGCTGTGACTGTGCGTTCTGGGACAACTGGAACTGGGTTTACGCAGGTACGTCTCGGCTGCGAGCCGTGGGTTCAGCGCTGGTGCGGGACCAGGGGCTGGACAGGGGGTGCGGCGGAGTCGCAGGCGCCGATCGCCGAGGTGGATGCAGCAGCTTCGGTGTCCGTGAGCGGACGGTGGCGGCAGCTGGGGGTCTTGCCGTGCGCCTCGGCGCGGATGCGCTGCTTCATCGTGGGGGGCAGTGCTCTGGCGTAGGACCAGGCCCACTGGGGCATCGGCGGCACTGTCAGCTGCGCACTGGTGTCGCGGTCGCTGTCGCTCTTGCGCGCCGCCTCCTTGTGCGGTGCGGCCGCGGCCGCGCTCGTCGTGACGAATCCGAGCGCCGTGCACAGCGCGAGGAAGGCGGTGACGATGGTGGTCCACAGGTTCATGACCTTGTTCCGGGCCATGGCCCCTCACTTTCGGGTTGGGCGATTTGCGTACTTTCCTCATGATGTGTATGGGGGCCGAGAAGTCATGGACCGACGCCCATGACGCGTCGATCTTCAGATGAACACCACACGGATGGGCGTATCAGGCCTGAAAAGAGAAGGAAAGCGAGGGAAGGGGAGCAAAGTCACCATCTGTCGAGGTGTCATCACTCTCCGATCGGAGCGCCGACATGTGCTTCTACTGCGGTCCACCGGACGGCAGTTGAGCCCCGACGCAGGTCACCGATCGATATCGGTCGGTGTGTATAGTCGGGCGCCAGAGGTCCCCTACGTCAAGGAAAGACGAGGTCGCGCGGTGAAGAAGCTTCTCCTGGTCGCACTGGCCGCCATCGGCGGGCTCCTCGTGTACCGCCAGATCCAGGCGGATCGCGCCGAGCAGGATCTGTGGACGGAGGCGACTGACTCCGTGCCCACGGGTTCGTGAGTCACCACATCGGAATCTGAACAGACCCCGGCCGCCCTCGCGGTCGGGGTTTTGTGTGCTCGCCGGGTGCTTGCCGGGCCCCCGCCGAGGGTGCGCCATGGCTCGCAGTGTCTTCGCCGTCTCGCGGAGTGCCGTGGCCTCGAGTTGCGGGAGCGGCCCGGAGGTCTTAGACCCGGGCGTTTCGGACGGTCGTACGGATTGCGGGGGTGACGAGCGGCCGGGCTGGGCAGGATGGGCGACGGTCGATGGTCCGGTGACGACGAGGGGTGGCGCGTGATGGGGCGGCGGCGTACGGCGCGGTGGCGTCGCGCGAGGGTGAGGCGCGGACATCGCTCGGCACGCGCGCGTGCGGCCGTCGTAGCGGCACTGCTGCTGTGCACGACGGCTGCCCTGCCGGGCCGGTCCGCGCTCGCGGCCGGAACACCAACCCCTTACGCTTTCGCCCCGGACGCCCGGCCCATCACCGGCGCGACGGGCGCCACGGACGCCGCTGCACGCCTCACGCCCGGTACGACGTACAAAAGCTCCCTGCCGAGCGGCGCAAAGACCCACTACCGCCTCGACCTCGAAGCCCCCTCCGACGCGTACGTCTCCGCGACCGCCATCCCCGCCCCCGGCACCACCCTCGCCGCGAGCGACGGCATCAAGGTGACCATGCAGAACGCCGACGGCGACACCTGCGCCTTCGGCACCGAGACCTTCGGCATGGTGCACACTCCACGCCCGATCGCGGCCTGGACCGCACGCGAGGTCTCCTCCAACCGGAGCCGCTGTGAGAGCGCGGGGACCTACCACGTGATCGTCGAGCGCATCGGTACGGCGGATTCCACCACGGACGCCTGGGGCCTGGAACTCTTCGTCACCTCGGAGCCGCCCCTGAAAAAGACCGGTGCGACGAGCGCCCCCGAGGCCTGGGACTCCGCCTCACCAGAGCCCCTCACCGGCGAGGAAGTGCGCCGCGACGGCGGTTCCGGATTCGCCTCGGCGGTATCCGTCGGGCAAGGCGTCTGGAACTCCGACATCGAGCCCGGCAAGACGCTCTTCTACAAGGTGCCGCTCGACTGGGGCCGACAGTTGTACGCCACCGCTGAACTGGGCAGCTCCAGCAGCGATGGCGGCTCCGTGAGCGGCGCCCTGAACCTCGCGCTCTACAACCCCGCGCGCGGCTTCGTCGACGAAGCGAGCATCAGCTACAACGGCAGCCAGAAGGTCGCCGACCTCGATCCACTGCCGCCGGTCGCGTACGAGAACCGGTATGCCATTCCCAAACGGATCAAAGCCGTGCGGTTCGCCGGGTCCTACTACCTCGTGGTGCACCTCGCGGCCGATGTGGCCGAGAGGTACGGCGACGGGCCGTTGCGGCTGACGTTGCGCGTGCGGGTGGGGGGTGCGGCGGAGGCTGGGCCCGGTTATGCGGGGGAGCCGGAGCCTGGGGGTGTCTTCCAGGTTGCGGAAGACGATCCGTGGGCGGCTGCGGGGGGCGGGTCCGGGGACGGGGCCGGAGGCGGCGGTGACGCTGCGATGACGGTGCTCGCGGTGAGCGGGATCGGCGCGGGGACCTTGGTGCTGGTGGTGCTGGGGGTGTGGGCTGTGGTGGCTCGGCGGAGGGTTGGGGCCTGGTAGGCGGGGGGGGGCTCTGGTGTCCTTGGAATTCTTGGGCTGGGCTGGGCTGTTGATGGCTCGGGCTCTGCTGGGTGATCGGGGGTGCTCTCGGAATTCCCGGGTTGGGCCAGGCTGGGGATAGAGGGCTCTGCGATTTGCGGGCTCAGGAGACTAGGGCTCGCAGGCTTGGGACGCGGACTCAGGGCGCCGACTCAGGGCGCGGGAGCGGGGCAAGGGCGGCGCGCTCGGGACGGGGGCTGCCGGACCTGGGGTCCGGGGCGTGCTGAATCGGAGTGCTGACCCCCGCAGCGCCCCTTTCAAGCTCGCGGCCTTGGCTGTCGGCAGCGAGCTCAGATGCGGGTCAGTGCCCAGAAACCCACGGCGTAGCAGGCCAGCGCGAGCAGCAGGAGCGGAACTGTCACCTTGGCAGGTGGGCCGGGCCGTCGCGCGAGGCCGCGGGAGGCGCGACGGGTGGCGCGGTGGCCGCCCCGGCGGCGCGGCTGCCGAATTGGGGGTTCCGAAGGTGGAACCTGCGGGCTCTGAGCGGTGTACGAAGCAGTAGAGGCATCGACGCGCTGGTGCTGCGTCGGCGTCGGGGGCTGAGCCGGGTACTGCGGTGCGTGCAGGTGAGGGGAGGACAAGACGTGCGTGTTGTCGTAGGGGGAGACGTAAGCCGAGTGATGCTGCGCGCCCTGGTGCGCTTGGCCCGCCTGTCTCTGGCCCTGTGCCTGTGCTTGTGCCTGTGCCGGCGTCTGGTCTGGTTCCTGTGCCGCGTGCGGCTGCGGCGGGGGCGTCTGAGTCCGGGGGGAGGAGCCTGTGGCCCCAGGTGGTGGCAGGTGGAAGCTGCCGGTGTCCGACATGGTGAGAGGGCCGTCCCTGTCGCCGAGCTGCGAGGGGATGGACGGCTCCTGGTCGGCGGGTGGTCGGGATCCGGGCCGGGGTGTGTGCGGGGTGGGCGTGGAGTGGGGGTCCGTGACCTCCGAGGCCGGGATCGGCCCGGCCATGCCCTGGCGTGGATCGCTCGGTACGGTGCCCGAGCCGGTGCCGTCGGCCGTCCCAGGACCAGTGCCCTGCGATGCAGAGCCGGTGCCGGTGCCGGTCGCGATCGATCCGGGGCCTGTCGGTACGGATCCGGGGCCGGCCGGTGCGGAACTGTTGTCGGTCGGTACGGATCCGGTGCCCGTCGGTCCCGAGCCGGTGCCGCCCGCACCTGCGGTGCCCATGCTGAACTGTTGGGAGCCACCCCTGCCTCTGTCGACTCCCGGCGCCGGTTTGAGCGGCCCGCCCGCCTCGAACCCCGGTGGCAGCGGACCGAGTTGGTCGAAGATCTCGATCAGCTCGTCGTCGGGGCCCGGTTCCGGCAGGAGCTCGGCGGCCGAGGCGAGGGCCTTGCGTGCCCCCGTGGCCGTGCGGAACCGCGCCTGCGGATCCGGCTGCAGCAGCGAGGCCACTACCTGCCACAGCGGCTCGGGAATTCCCTTGGGCGCACCGGGAGTTCCGTGCGCGGCGAAGTACTGGACGAGTGCCTTGGTGTCCGGCTTGGCGCCCTCCAGCAGATAGAGCGCGACCAGTCCTACGGCGAACAGGTCGGCGGGGAAGTCCGGTTCCGCGCCCATGAGTTGCTCGGGCGCGAGGTAACCGGGCGTTCCCACCACGAGGTTGGTCTCGGTCAGGCGGGGTTCGCCCAGCCGCATGGCGATGCCGAAGTCGGACAGGCGCAGTCGCGGGCGGGCGGTGCCGGTGGCCTCGAGCAGCAGGTTGGCGGGCTTGATGTCGCGGTGGACGACGCCCTCCGCGTGCACGGCGGCCAGCCCGGCGAGGAGCTGGTCGAGGAGCGTGCAGACGAAGGAGGGCGGCAAGGGGCCGTAGTCCCCGACGAGATGGACCAGCGAACCGCCGGCCACCAGGTCCATGGTGAACAGGACCTTGTCGTCGTCGGCGGCCCAGCTGGCGGGCGCGAGCACATGGGGGTGATCGATTCGGAGGGCCTGCTCGCGGACGAACCGCAGCAGCGAATGTGCGTCGCTCTGCTGCAGGACCTTGGCGGCCACGTACCGGCGGCGGCGGTGGTCCCAGGCGCGCCAGACGGCGCCGACGCCTCCGCGTCCGATCGGGTCGACCAGTTCGTACCGGCCGGCGAAGACCTCACCCATGGTTGTGCGTCGCTCCTCCCCCTTCGGTTACCCCCCTTGCTTCCCCCTCGACGAGCGATACGACTCCCCTCGCCGTCCCCTCCCTTTGCGGACTCCCCCGTCGCCCCTTCGCGAACCCTTCGCGGGCCCCCGGGGCTGACTGCCTCTTGCATCCTTCCCGGTGGGAGACACGCCCCCGTCGTGATCTCCCCCCCCGGTGAGCGGCCAGACCCCCGCGTGGCCGCGCTGGTGAACCGCGCAGCCTGCTCATGACCGCTCAGATCAGAACCTGGGCCTTCGGCCCGGCTGCCGAACCCCCTTCGGCGACCGGGCCTCGGGGTCAGTTCTGGTGGGACTGGTAGTGCGAGACCGCGTCGGAGGTCCGGCCGGCGCCGTACACCCGGAGGAACTCTGCCAGTTCCGGGTGGGTGGGGGCGAGGGTGTCCGCGGCATCGATGATGTCCCCCGCGGCGGCCACCGAGCGCAGCAGCGACTGGATCTCGCGGACCACCCGCTTGACCGTGGGCGCCCCCGAACTACTCGTCGTCTGCGTCGTGTTGCTGAGCACCGAGCCCCCCTGCGACTTCTTGATCTCCTCCATGCGGTCGGTGGCCTCGGCCGCGCTCACACTGCCGTCCGCGACCTGCCCCGCCAGGTCCTGCAGCAGCTGCACCCGCTGGACCACGGCGGGATTGCCGATCTTCGCCCGCTGGCCGCTCATCAGCTGCGACAGCATCGGTGCGGACAGTCCCAGTACCCCCGCGAGACGAGCCTGGTTGAGACCAAGATCGTCGATGAGCTTACGGAAGAGCGCCCCCAGCGGCTCCCCGTACCAGTTCCGCTGCAGTTCCCGCGCTCTTGCGGTCGCTTCCTGCTGTGCGGCGTCCATTGCGTCTCCCCATCGCTTCCCCAAAAACCGTGGTTCGCTGTAGCGAACCACGCCGAGCATCTTACGGAGAGTGGTCGTTCATCGGGACCCCCAATCTTTTTGCGAGATACGGGGGGCGACCCGGTACTCTGGTCTGCGGCGCCCGCCGGTACGCGGTTCTTCCGGTTGGACGCTCCTCTTCCGGGGCCTTAGCTCAGTTGGTAGAGCGCTGTCTTTGCATGGCAGATGTCAGGGGTTCGACTCCCCTAGGCTCCACACCTCGGACCGGTCAGACGCCCTCGTGGCTTCTGGCCGGTTTTGTATTCCGTGGGCTCCGGCGGAGCCGCCCCGTGAGTGACGTGCATCACGTGACGGGTGGTGGTGTCGTTGCGGATGTTTGCGCAAATCCGTGAGGCGTGTGCGGTCCGCCGCGTGGTTACGCAGGTGGCCGACGTGGCGCCAGGGTGGCGTGCTCCGGCGCGGGAGCCTTGTGTGAGCTGGCGTGAACGGGGACGGGTAATCAGAAGGATGCGCTCCGTTAAGAAAGTCTGTGCGGGACTTGCACATACAGGCCGTTGCAAACGTCATCGTGGGCGGAGGGCGTAAACACACGCCGTCTCGAGGCCACCGGGGGTGCTGACAGGCCTCGCCTGACACCAGGAAGGCACAACAGCACAGTGACGATGGACATTGCCGGTGAGGTGATCCTGGCGGCGCTCGCCCTACGGGTGTTCGGCCGCGACGCGGTCGTACTGCTGCGCCGGCTCGCCGCGGCCGGTGTACGGGCGGGCATCAGCGAGATGCGGCGCGACCTCGGCGAGGGCACCAAGGACGCACACCACGAGGGGCAGGCGTGAGTCAGGACCTGCCGAGCCAAGCCTCCCGCGCCCCGCGCATGAAGAAGCTCCCGCCGGACTTCGAGGCCTTCCACCAGATGTACCGGCCGCTGTACGTCAACTGGGCCAAGTCCCGGCTGGGCAACTGGCACGACGCCGAGGAAGCGGTGGACGCCGCCTTCGAGCAACTGCTGAAGGCATGGAGCACCGTGCTGTCCAAGGAGAACCCCACCGCGTACGCCTGGCGGGTGATCAGAAACAGCACCATCGACCACTCCCGGACCCGCGACCGCCGCCCGGCACTCATAGGCGAGGCCTTCGAGACCGTGGCGCTGACCCAAGCCGTGGACCCCATCAGCCAGCTCGAGGAAAGCCTCAACCTCTACGCGGAGATCGAACAACTGCCGCCGCGTCAGATGGACGTCGCCTACCTGCACTTCGGGCTCGGCTACAGCGCGGTCGAGATAGCGGCCGCCCTCGGCATCACCCCGGCCGGTGTGCGCTCCACCGTCCGCCACGCCAAACGGCGCCTCCAACACGCGTACGGCGTGAAGAAGAACCTCACGCGGCCCCGTACGGACGAAGACGGGCACGCCGCGGAAGGGAAAGCCGATGACATCGCCCATTGACGACCTGCTCGCCCGGGCCCGCCTCCACCGCCGGCCCTACACCCAGGCAGCCATAGACGCGGCGGCCGCACGCCTGTCCATACGCGCCGCCGCCCTCCCGGACACCCCCGGCCCGAACTCGGTACGAGCCACCCTCGGACAAAGCCCGCCCGCCCCACCGGCCCCGCAAGCCCCGCCGAGCCAGGCTCCACCGACCGACGAGCGCTCCGCCGCCGACGACCTGCAAACCCTCTGCGAGACGGTCATCACCCACACCGACGCCCTCGCGGACCTCGAGGAATTCCTCGCCCGAGCACTGCCCGAACCCCCCGGCGCCCGCGTCCTCGGCTGCATGCTCCAGCTCTGCGCACGGGAAGAGTCGGCCCGGATGTGGTGGCAGTACGCCGCCGGCGCCGGCGACACCGCCGCCAGCTACTGCCTCTATCTGCACCACCGCGCCTTGGGCGAGCACGGCGTCGCCGACTGGTGGCAGACACAGCACGCCCGGTACACCCGTAGCGTCCGGCCCGGGATCAACGACCTCCGAGGCGACGACCTCCGAGACCAGGACTCTCAAGGCGAGGCCCTCCAAGGCGAGGACTCCCAGGGAGCGGACCCCGCGGACCGACAGGGTGAGAACCCCCCGGGCGAGCACCTCCACGAGCAGAACACCGTCGCGGCCGACGCCGCCATCTACATCGACGAATCAGCCCCCGAGCCCGAGGACGAGATCAGCACCACCCTGCGCGTCCTGCGCGCACTCAAGCCCGACACCTCGCCCGTCCCCGACCCGGTCAACGCAGTCCTGCACTACATACCCGCCGCCGTCGCCTACGTCGACGACGACCTGGACCTCCCCCTGCCCGATCCCGACTTCACCGACCGCATACGCGCCCTCGCCACCCCCGTCCCGGCAGTCCAGGACACTCCGCAACGCGGGCACAAGCTCGACCCCCTGCCGTCACGCCAACGGACCGACGACCCTGCGCGACCACGCGACCGGCGTTCCACGTGAAACGCAGCCCCCGTTCCACGTGAAACAGGCCGGCCTTCCCGCGAGCGCGGCCGATGTTCCACGTGAAACATCGCCGCGGGGCGCAGGACACTCAAGTCCCGCGCCCCACGGCGCAGTTCGAAGTGCCGACCGTCACCGGTCTTCACCTCACCGGCCCTCGTCGCGCCGGGCAGCCTCCTCCTCGGCCTCCTTGGCCTCGACCTCAGGATCGAGAACGGACTGACCGCTGCCGTCCACCGAAGTGAGACGGTTCGACTCGGGCACCTCGGTCGCGGCAGGGGGCTCGACCAGCCAGTCCGGGTTGGCCTGCTTGTCCCACCACTTCCAAGCGGCGAACGCGGCACCTGCGAAAGCACCGACCACCGCCAGCACCTTCGCGGTACGGCCGGCCTTGGCACGCCGCTGGTGCTTGCGGACCAGCTTCTCGATCTCCTTCGGCGAGACCTGACCGCGCAGCGCGGCCAGCGCGGCCGCACCGCGCGCAGCGGCCTCGTCCCTGACGGGCCCGGCCGCGGCCACCGCCTGCTCGATCCTCGGCCGGGAATAGTCGGCGGCCTGCCGAGCCGCCTTGCGCGTACGAGCGGCCGCCTCATGAGCGGCCAGGTCGACCTTCGGTGGCACATGTGAACGGGCCTGCTCAAGACGCGGCGCGACATACGCGCCGTACTGCAGCAGGGCTTGCGCGCGGGCCTGCTCGGTGGCCTGCGTCACCTTCGGCGCGAGCCGTACGCGTGCCTCGTGCGCGTAGTGCGCGGCCCTGTCCTTGGCGGTGTCGGCGTAGGGCGCCACCACTTCCGCGGCGTGCAGCACGCTGTCCTTCGCCGAGCCGGTCGCGGCGCGCACGCTGTCGATGCGGGTCACGGGATCCTCCTCCTCGGTGGCGTACGTATTTCGACTCTCCACCCTTTTACGGATCATGCCTCCCCGACCGCTTCGCAGCATGTGAAGGCAGGCATATGGGTGCGGATGGAGTTGATCGAGTGCAATAGCGGATCAATACGGGGCAACGGGAGCTTGTCGTCGACAATGCCACGGATCCCCGCGCCGCGCGCCCCGTCCCGGCACTACTCGAGCAGTTTTCTGCAAGGGATCGCCCCGGCCACGTGCCGATGAACAAGCGCCGGGCGACGCAAGCCGCCGTCCGTGCGAGGATCGGGGGGTCACAGGAAGACAACGGAAGGCAGATCGTGGCCGAGCAGCTCTACGCCACCCTGAAGACCAACCACGGCGACATCCAGGTCCGGCTCTTCCCGAACCACACGCCGATCACGGTCAAGAACTTCGTCGAGCTCGCCCAGGGCGAGCGTGAGTGGACGAACCCCACCACCGGTGAGAAGTCCACCGCCAAGCTCTACGACGGCACGGTCTTCCACCGCGTCATCAGCGGCTTCATGATCCAGGGAGGCGACCCGCTCGGCAACGGCACCGGCGGCCCTGGCTACCAGTTCCAGGACGAGTTCCACCCGGACCTCCGCTTCGACAAGCCGTACCTGCTCGCCATGGCCAACGCCGGCCCGGGCACCAACGGCTCCCAGTTCTTCCTCACCGTCTCCCCGACGACCTGGCTGAACCGCAAGCACACCATCTTCGGCGAGGTCGTCGACCCCGCCAGCCAGAAGGTCATCGACGCCATCGCGACCGTCCAGACCAACCCGCGCACCGACCGACCCCTCAAGGACGTCGTCATCGAGTCGGTCGTCGTCGAGACCCGCGAAGGCTGAGTCCGACACCTCCCACAGGGAACCAAACGCCCCGCTCGTCCGTAAGGATGAGCGGGGCGATGCATGAGGACGTGCATCGCGTACGACGACCTAGGGGACCTCATGGACCAGCCGGCAGGCAGCCCGCAGGACGCCCAGAGCCTGCCCGTCTGCTACCGACACCCCGACCGTGAGACCGGCATCCGCTGCACCCGCTGCGAACGCCCGATCTGCCCTGACTGCATGGTCAGCGCCTCCGTCGGCTTCCAGTGCCCCGACTGCGTCCGCAACGGCTCCGGCACCGGACACGCCCCCAGCGCCTCCCAGCCCCGCACCATCGCCGGCGGCACCGTCACCGCAGACCCCCGCCTGCTCACCAAGATCCTCATCGGGATCAACCTCGCGGTCTTCATCGCCGTCCAGACCAGCACCTCGCTCCTGAACGACCTCGTCCTCACCGGCAGCTGGCCGCCCGCCCCCTTCGTCCCCACCGAAGGCGTCGCCGAAGGCGAGTGGTACCGCCTCCTGACCTCGATGTTCACGCACGAGGCCATCTGGCACATCGCCTTCAACATGCTCAGCCTGTGGTGGCTCGGCGGCCCCCTCGAAGCCGCCCTCGGCCGCGCCCGCTACCTCGCGCTCTACTTCTGCTCAGGCCTCGCGGGCAGCGCCCTCACCTACCTGCTGGCCGCCCCGACCAGCGCCTCGCTCGGCGCGTCCGGCGCCATCTTCGGCCTCTTCGGCGCCACCGCCGTCCTCATGCGCCGTCTCCAGTACGACATGCGGCCCATCCTCGCCCTGCTGGCAATCAACCTGATCTTTACCTTCAGCCCAGGATTCAACATCGCCTGGCAGGCCCACATCGGCGGCCTCGTCGCAGGCGTCGCCATCGGCTACGCCATGGTCCACGCACCGCGTCAGCGCCGGGCCCTGGTCCAGTACGGCACCTGCGCGCTGGTCCTGGCCGTCGTCGTCCTGATGACCGTACTGAGGACACTGCAGCTCACCTGAGTACAGCGGTTATCCACGTGAGCGGCAGGGTTGTCCACAGCGTGTGGCGGATCTTGTGCGCACTGTGCGGAAAGGGCCGCGCCCCCTGTCCTGGACCAGCGTTTCCGCAGGTCAGGCAGGGGGCGCACATATGTTCGGGGTGCCTTCGGGTGACCCGGTGTGGCAGTCATACCGGCGTCAACGCCCGATGGGTTATCCACAGATCGTCGTCTTTTCCCCAGTCAGCTTGTGGAAATTGCTGCAAGGCTGTGGATAACTCAGCGGATAGCCCTGGGCAGAGCTGCGTTCACCACGAAGTGGCCACCGCTTCGAATGCTGCTTCGACTGTCGCTTCGACCGCTACTTCCACTGCGTGGAGACGCCGAATCCGGCGGCGATGAAGCCGAAGCCCACCACGATGTTCCAGTTGCCCAGCGCGTCGATGGGCAGCGAACCATCGGTCACGTAGAAGACGACGATCCAGGCGAGACCGATGAGGAACATGGCCAGCATCACGGGTGCGACCCATGTGCGGCTGGTCAGCTTGATGGCGGTCGCCTGCTTCGACGGCGGCGGCGTGTAGTCGGCCTTCTTGCGGATACGTGACTTCGGCACGAGGGTCTCTCCTGTCGATGCGCTGCGTGGCCGCGCAGGGAACTGTGGCTGGCTCGGGGCAGCGTACAAGGGGACTCTGATTGCTCCCCCGGGCGTCCGTTAGCGTAGTGCTTCCGCGGCGCCGAAGGAGATAAGGGTACGTTGAGCAATTCTGCCGACTCCCCCGGGACTGGATCCAGTCCTGTCCGCGGCCGGTTCCGGCCGGTGCGGGTGCTGACCGGGGCTGTCTTCGCTCTCGCGGGGCTCATTTTCTTCACCAGTTTCGATACGGCCAAAGGCACCAATATCCGTACGGACGCCTCGCTCCTGAAGCTTTCGGACCTCATTCAGGAGCGCAGTCACGAGAACGGTGAGCTCAACGAGTCCAACGCGGCCCTGCGGGACGACGTGGAGGCGCTCGCCGAGCGGGACGACGGCAGTACCAAGGCCGAGGACGACAAGCTCGCGGCGCTGGAGCAGAAAACGGGGACGCAGAAGCTGACGGGCGAGGCGATCACGGTCACGCTCAACGACGCCCCGCCGGACGCCACGGCCAAGCTCCCCGGGTATCCCGAGCCGCAGCCCGACTACCTGGTCATCCACCAGCAGGACCTCCAGGCCGTGGTCAACGCGCTGTGGCAGAGCGGCGCCAAGGGCATCAAGGTCATGGACCAGCGGCTGATCTCCACCAGCGCGGTCCGGTGTGTGGGCAACACCCTGATCCTCCAGGGCCGGGTCTACTCACCGCCGTACAAGATCACGGCGGTCGGTGACCCGGAGAAGATGCAGAAGGCGCTCGCGGCCTCGGCGGCGATCCAGAACTACATGGTGTACGTCAATGTCTACGGTCTCGGCTGGAAAGTCACCGAGGACGGGACGGTGACTCTGCCCGGCTACTCGGGCACAGTGGATCTGCAGTACGCCAAGCCCGTGGAGTGAGCCTTCTCTGGAGCTGCCGGTGCGTGTCGTCGTCAGGACCGTCAGCGAGCTGTGCATCACCGTCGGCACGGTGATCGTTCTTTTCGTCGTCTATGTACTGTTCTGGACCGGCGTGAAGGCCGACAACGTCATGGCCGACCAGATCGATCAGTTACAGGAGCAGTGGGCGCAGGGGGCGGTGCGGCCGACGGCTGCGGCACCTGGCAGCGTGGCGAGTCCGAGCGAGGGCTCGCAGGCGAGTCCGCGGACGAGTCCACCGAAGCCCGCCCCGTACACCGCGGACAAGCCCTTCGCGATCATGTACATCCCGCGCCTTGGTTTCACGTGGAACAAGCCGGTCCTCGAAGGCACTGCCACCAAGACCCTCAAGAAGGGCCTGGGCCACTACGCGAACACCGCCCAGCTCGGTCAGAAGGGCAATTTCTCGGTGGCCGGCCACCGGCGTACGTACGGGGATCCGTTCAAGGACTTCCCCCGGCTGCGTCCCGGTGACGCGGTGGTGCTGACGGACGGGACGACCTGGTTCACGTATCGGATCGACAAAGGCCCTTACAAAACACTGCCCACGGACATTGAGGTGATCGACCCTGTGCCTCGTAAGTCGGGGTATACGCGTGAGGGCCGCTATCTGACCCTGACCACGTGTGATCCGGAGTGGGGGCACAGTCACCGGCTGATCGTGTGGGCGCATCTGGACTCCACCCAGCCTGTGGAGGCCGGGAAACCGGAGGCGTTGCGCCGTTAGTCTGTTGGCTGTACGGCGTGAGTCTGGTGCCGTGGTGCGACGGAAGGGACGGCATGTACGGCTGGATCTGGCGGCATCTGCCGGGGAACGCGTGGGTGAGGGCGCTGCTCTCGCTCGCTCTGGTCGTGGCCGTGGTCTACGTCCTGTTCAACTACGTCTTCCCGTGGGCCGAACCGCTGCTGCCCTTCAACGATGTGACGGTGGACAACCAGTGAGCGCGCGCATTCTCGTCGTGGACAACTACGACAGCTTCGTCTTCAACCTGGTCCAGTACCTGTACCAGCTGGGCGCCGAGTGCGAGGTGCTGCGCAACGACGAGGTGTCGACGGCGCATGCCCAGGACGGCTTCGACGGCGTGCTGCTGTCGCCGGGTCCGGGTACGCCGGAGGAGGCCGGGGTCTGCATCGAGATGGTGCGCCACTGCGCCTCGACGGGGGTGCCGGTCTTCGGCGTCTGTCTCGGCATGCAGTCGATGCAGGTGGCGTACGGCGGTGTGGTGGACCGTGCGCCGGAGCTGCTGCACGGCAAGACCTCGCTGGTCGAGCACGAGGGCAAGGGTGTCTTCGCGGGCCTGCCGACGCCGTTCACGGCGACGCGCTATCACTCGCTTGCGGCCGAGCCGGAGACGGTTCCGGCCGAGCTCGAGGTGACTGCGCGCACGCACGACGGCATCATCATGGGCCTGCGTCACCGTGAACTCCCCGTCGAGGGTGTGCAGTTCCACCCCGAGTCGGTGTTGACCGAGCACGGGCACCGGATGCTGGCCAACTGGCTGGTGGAGTGCGGCGACCAGGGTGCGGTGGCGAGGTCGGCGGGGCTCGCCCCGGTGGTGGGCAGGGCCACGGCGTGACCGCGCTGCGCCCCGAGCGCGAGTCCGGCGCGGCGTACGGGGAGTCCTTCGCGGACTCCTACGGCGGCGCCGGCGACCAGGGCACCTCGTACGGGCAGCAGCCGTACGAGGAGTCGGGTGCGCTCGGGGAGTGGTACGGCGGGGAGGGTTACGTCGCTCAGGGGCAGGGCGCCGAGGGGTATGGCGCCGGCGGCTACGGCGGCGAGGGGCACGGCGCCGGCGGTTACGGTGTGGACGGTTATGGCGCCGAGGCGGCTGCCGCGTCTCGAGAGCCGTATGCGGAGCAGCATGTGGAACCGCCTGTGGGACGGCATGCGGGACGGTATGTGGAACCGCACGCGGAACCTTATGTGGAGCCGTACATACCGCCGCCCGACGACGAGACCGTGGCGCTGCGGATACCGGATCCGCCCGTCGGCGAGGCCATATCGGCTTCTGCCGCCTCTTCCGCCCCTTCGGCCACAGGAACCCCTACGGGTGGCCGTGCGGCCCGTAGAAGGGCCGCCAAGCGGCGTCACGGGCGTCATGGGGGCTCTCGTGAGGAGTCGGAGGCCGTCGAGGCGGCCGAGAGCGGCTCGGAGGCCTCGCAGGCCCCCCTCTCGCGTGTGGAGGCGCGTAGGCAGGCGCGGGCGCGCAGGCCCAGTCCGGCCACCGTCGCCAGTCGAGCGATCGGTGAGGTGTTCATCACCACCGGTGTGCTGATGTTGCTGTTCGTGAGCTACCAGCTGTGGTGGACGAACGTCCGGGCGCATGCGCAGGCGGACAAGGAGGCGAGCAGCCTCCAGGACGACTGGGCGAGTGGTAAGCGGAGCCCCGGGACCTTCGAGCCGGGGCAGGGTTTCGCCATCCTGCACATCCCGAAGCTGGACGTCGTCGTTCCGATCGCGGAGGGCGTCAGCAACAAGAAGGTGCTCGACAGGGGCATGGTCGGTCACTACGGCGAGGGCAAGCTGAAGACGGCGATGCCGGATGCCAAGACCGGCAACTTCGGGTTGGCCGGGCATCGCAACACTCACGGCGAGCCGTTCCGGTACATCAACCGGCTGACGCCGGGTGATGAGATCGTCGTGGAGACGCAGGACAAGTACTTCGTGTACAAGATGGCGTCGATCCTGCCGGTGACGTCGCCGAGCAACGTGAGCGTGCTGGATCCGGTTCCGCGGGACTCGGGTTTCACCAAGGCGGGCCGTTACATCACGCTCACCACGTGCACGCCGGAGTTCACCAGCAAGTATCGGATGATCGTCTGGGGCAAGATGGTCGAGGAACGGCCGCGCAGCAAGGGCAAGCCGGATGCGCTCGTCAGTTAAGGGCAGATGAACGTGGCAGCGACCACCGACGACACCGAGCACGCGGAGCGCACCGCTGCGTCCGAGTCCCGTGGGCCGGCTCGCCGCCGACGCGGCATGGGCCGGATCGCGATGGCGATCAGCGTCTTCGGGGAACTCCTCATCACGGCGGGCCTGGTGCTGGGCCTGTTCGTCGTCTACTCCCTGTGGTGGACGAACGTCGTCGCCGACCGTGCGGCGGACAAGCAGGCCGACAAGGTGCGTGACATCTGGGCCCACCAGGACGAGGACTCGGGGCGTCCGGCCGAGTTCGACTCCAAGAACGGCATCGGCTTCCTCCACGTCCCCGCGATGAGCAAGGGCGAGATCCTGGTCGAGAAGGGCACGACGTCGAAGATCCTCAACGACGGCGTGGCCGGCTACTACACCGACCCGGTCAAGGCGACCCTTCCGACCTCGGACAAGAAGGGCAACTTCTCCCTCGCCGCCCACCGCGACGGTCACGGCGCGAAGTTCCACAACATCCACAAGCTCGCGAAGGGCGACCCGATCGTCTTCGAGACGAAGGACAAGTGGTACGTCTACAAGGTCTACGCCGTCCTCCCCGAGACCTCGAAGTACAACGTCAAGGTCCTGTCCGCCGTCCCGAAGGAGTCGGGCAGGACGAAGGCGGGCCACTTCATCACGCTGACGACGTGCACGCCGGTGTACACGAGCCGGTATCGGTATGTGGTGTGGGGGGAGTTGGAGCGGGTGGAGAAGGTCGACGAGGAGCGGACGCCGCCGGAGGAGCTGCGCTGACAGAGGTTCTTTGAGCAACTCTGTCCCCTAACATGGCGGAGGCCCGAAGCCGCAACTTCCTTTTGCGGCTTCGGGCCTCCTTGCGTCATGCCATGCCTACTCCAGAATCCTCAGCGGTTCCCCCGCGCTCCACTCCTCAAGCACGCCACGGTGTACGGCCGTGATGCCGGCCTCGGCGGCGATGTTCAGGGCCTCAGGTGTGAAGGGGCACGTCGCCACGTACAGCGCCACGTCCGCGCCGTACAGAACCTTTGCCGACCCGATGAACTTCTGGACGTCCGGGCTGGTGATGGAGAGGTAGGGCGCGAACCTCTTGCACTGGGCGACGAGGCGCCGTCCGTTGGCCGTGAGCGCGATGATGTCGACGCCGCGGTCTCCGTGACCGCCTTGTACGACGACGTTCGTGCAGCCGTCGCGGCGCAGGAGTTTGGCGATGTGGTGCTCGAACGTGCGGCCGTTCATGCCGTCCATGGCGGCCATGACTCCGACTGCGGGGCGGTCGTCTCGCACCCCTTCGAGTCTCTGCAGCCGGGCGTGGTGCTGGTGGAGCCGTCGCTCGATGCGCTGGACGCCTGCGCGGAGCGCGATGAGCTCCCTGCTGTGCTCGCCTGAGGTTTCGATCAGGGCGTTGAACATGGGGACGACGGTCTTGCCGAGGATGTGGGTGATGCGTTGGTCGATGCGGTCGTCGAGGGAGGTGACGTCAGTGGGGGCCGGTTTTTCCACAGGCTGTGTGCGGGCCAGGTACTCCATGTCGAGGAGGTACACACGCACCTGACGTGCGACTTCGCTGTCACGGAGGAGCATGGCGACGTTGAGGACGGCTCGGCGTGACCAGACGGCAAGGCTGGAGCGCCGCTGTGGATATCCGCCTCCGGAAGTGGAACTCAGATTGAGTTCCTGAAATTCACGCAGGTCAGCACCGCGCAGCACCCGCAGGCCGTTGACTCCAGCTCCTGTCGGTGGCGGCTGAGCAGGTTGTTGATGACCGTCTCGGCGACCTCGAAGTACGCCGCCACCATCGCCGTGGTCACATGCATCCCGTCCGGTAGCAGTGACAGTGCCTTCACTCTGTCGAGCACGTCGGTTCGTTCCAGCACGTTGTTGCGCAGGCTCTTCGACTCCAGCAGCGCTGACTCGTTGATCACGTTCTGCCCTTCCGCTTGTGGTGTGGCCGCATGGCGGGGCAGAGCTGAGTCCTCACCCCACCCGATCAACGAGTCGTCACATATGAAGACACGATCTAGATGGAAACGGATATTCGGTGAAGGCGGAGAGGTCGCTGAAGTGAAACAGGTCGTGCCCCCGGTGAACTCGCCGGGGGCGCGACCTGCTGGTGGTGAGGCGTTTAACAGTGCAGCTTGGTGCAATGGTTCGCGGTGCCCGTGACATCGGCGGGGCCCGCGTACCACGTGTAGTAGTTGGAGTCGGAATCAGACTGGTCGGACGCGCACGCCTTGCCGGCTACGCTCCCGGCGGCGCACCGGTCGATGAAGATCGCCATGTGCTTGGTGGTGCTGGCACCGAAGTAGGTGTCCATCGTGACAGCGCAGTTGGTGCCGCCGTTGGCGGTGCTGTAGTAGAGGTAAACCTCGCCGTACTTGACACCGGTGAGTGATGCTCGTCACTGAGGCAGCCTGCCCAATAGCCCAAGTAGTGCCGGCCTGGCGTCGAGACCACGAAGCCCCGGCACCCCCTCAGGGGGCCGGGGCTTCGTCTTGCGCTCAGGGCCGTCGGGTCAGTCCTCCGTGCGGGCTGACGTTCCGGTGACTCCGCCGAAGATCTGGCCGCCGTTGTCGCCGCCGCCGTTGTTGCCGCCCTGGTCGAGGGCGATCAGGTTGACCGCTGTGCCCTTGGCGACCGGGGTGTTCGGCTGTGGGTCCTGCTGGAGGACGATGGCCTGGTCGTTCTGGGAGCCTTGGATGTTGCCCACCGTCAGGCCGACGTCCTCAAGGGCCTTCCTGGCGTCCTTGACCGTCAGCTGGGTCACGGTCGGCACCGGAACCTGCTCCTGCTCGGCGGCCTTGCCGATCCGGATCTCCACCTGCGAGTTCTTGGGGATCTGGGCGCCGATCGCCGGGTTGGTGTCGATGACCTTGCCGACCTTGTTCGGGTCGTCGGTCTCCACTTCGACGCAGTTGCCGATCAGCTCGTTGGCCGACATCTGGGCCTTCGCCTCGTCGCAGGTCTTGTCGGCGACGGCCGGGACGGTCGACTCCTCCTCCTCCACGGCGATGGTGAGGGTGATCGTCGTGCCCTTCTCGACTTCCTTGCCGCGCTTCGGGTCCTGGTCGAGGACCGTGTTCGGATCGTCCGAGGAGGTCTCGCGGGTCTTCGTCTTGATCACGAACTGGAAGTCGTCGCCCTCGAGCTGCGACTTGGCCTCGTCCAGCTTCAGGCCGATCACGCTCGGCACGGTGACCTTCGGGGCACCGGTCGACATGACGACATTGACCGTGGACCCCTTGTCGACCTTGGTCTCGGCGCCGGGGTCCTGCTCGCAGATCTTGCCCTTGCTCTGGCTCTCGCACTCCTTCGGAGTGACCGTCCCCAGCTTGAGGTCGACGTTCTGGAGGAGTGCCTCAGCGCTGTCCTTGGTCTCACCCACCAGGTTCGGCACGGGAACGCTGCTGTTGCTGGCGTTCTGGCCGTCGAACACGTACTTGCCGATCAGGATCGCTCCGACCAGGACCAGCACAGCTGCGACGGCCAGGAGGATCGTCGAGGTGTTGGACTTCTTCTGGCGGCGTCGGTCGACGCGGTCGTCGTAGCCGTAGCCGCCGTCGTCGGGGTTCATGGGCGGCAGCATCGACGTGGCGCCGGCGTCCGTGGCGCGCAGGGCCGTGGTCGGCTGGTCGTCGGGGTAGCCGCCGTAGCCGACGGAGCCCATGGCCGCGGTCGCCGCCACCGGCTGGCCGTCGAGGCAGGCCTCGATGTCGGCGCGCATCTCGTCGGCCGACTGGTAGCGGTAGTTGGGGTCCTTGGTCAGGGCCTTCAACACGATCGCGTCCATCTCGGGCGTGATCTCGGGGTCGAAGACGGACGGGGCCTGGGCCTCTTCGCGGACGTGCTGGTAGGCGACCGCTACCGGGGAGTCGCCGACGAAGGGCGGGCGGACCGTCAGGAGCTCGTAGAGCAGGCAGCCCGTGGAGTACAGGTCCGACCTCGCGTCCACCTGCTCGCCCTTGGCCTGCTCCGGCGAGAGGTACTGCGCGGTGCCGATCACGGCGGCCGTCTGGGTCATCGTCATGCCGGAGTCGCCCATGGCGCGGGCGATGCCGAAGTCCATCACCTTGACCTGGCCGTTGCGCGTCAGCATGACGTTGGCCGGCTTGATGTCGCGGTGGACGATGCCGCTGCGGTGGGCGTACTCCAGGCCCTGGAGGATGCCGATGGTCATCTCCATGGCGCGCTCCGGCAGCAGCTTGCGGCCGGAGTGGAGCAGCTCACGCAGTGTGGAGCCGTCCACGTACTCCATGACGATGTACGGGATCGACACGTTGTCGATGTAGTCCTCGCCCGTGTCGTAGACCGCGACGATCGCGGGATGGTTGAGCGAGGCGGCCGACTGGGCCTCCCGGCGGAACCGGGCCTGGAAGGACGGGTCGCGCGCGAGGTCCGCGCGCAGCGTCTTCACGGCGACGGTGCGGCCGAGGCGGGTGTCATGCGCGAGGTAGACCTCCGCCATGCCACCACGACCGAGCACCTGGCCCAGTTCGTACCGGCCGCCGAGGCGACGCGGCTCTTCCATAGCTACCTACCAGCCCTCTCCGTCGGTCCCGCCCTCACCCTTGTGGGTGTGACGGTGGTCCGTCCGGGCATACCGTACCCGGCTCATCTTGTGTGACCTGGCCAAGCCCGTAACCCGATACAGGACCGGTATCGCAACGTGCACCGATGTGAAGGGGACGTGAGCGGGGTCACTTCTTGCTGTTGATGACCGCCTCCATGACCTTCTTCGCGATCGGGGCCGCCAGGCCGCCGCCGGAGATGTCGCCGCGGACCGCGTCCTCGTCCTCGATCACGACGGCCACGGCGACCGGCGAGCTGTTGTCGCTGAGCTTGGCGTAGGAGATGAACCACGCGTACGGGTTCTCGCTGTTGTCCACACCGTGCTGGGCGGTACCGGTCTTGCCGCCCACCTTGACGCCGTCGATCCGCGCGTTCGTACCCGTGCCGTCCTCGACGACCGTCTCCATCATCGACTGCAGGATTTCCGCGTTCTCCGCCGACAGCGGCTTGCTCATCTCCTCGGGCGTGGTCGTCTCGAGGGCGTCGAGGTTGTGCGTCTGGAGCTCGTCGACCATGTACGGCTTCATCAGCGTGCCGTCGTTGGCGACGGCCGAGGCGACCATGGCCATCTGCAGCGGGGTGGCGGCCGTGTTGAACTGGCCGATGGAGGACAGCGCGACCTCGGAGGGCGCCATGTCGTCGGAGAAGACCGAGGCGCTGGTGCGGACCGGCGTGAACTGCTCCTCGGTGAAGCCGAACTTCTTGGCCTCCTCCAGCATCTTGTCGTTGCCGAGGTCGGAGCCGACCTTGCCGAAGACGGTGTTGCAGGAGTACTGCAGGGCGACCCGCAGAGTCGCGTTCTTGCAGGGGATGTTCCCCTCGTTCTTCAGCACGGTCGTGGTGCCCGGCATGGTCCACGGCAGCGGCGTCTTGGTGGGTGCGTCCGCGTCCGTGTACAGGCCGTTCTCCAGCGCCGCGGCCGCGGTGACGACCTTGAAGGTCGAGCCGGGCGGGTAGACCTCGCGCAGCGCCCGGTTGAGCATCGGGTCGTCGGGGTTGTTCTTCTTCTGCAGCTTCTTCCAGGCCTCAGCGTCGGAAGTGCTGCCGCCGGCGATCGTGCCGGGGTCGTACGACGGGTAGGAGGCCAGCGCGAGGATCTTGCCGGTGGACGGCTCGATGGCGGCTACGGCACCCTTGGCGCCCTGTGCCTTCAGGCCGTTGTACGCGGCCTTCTGCGCGGCGGCGTTGAGGGTGGTGACGATGTTGCCGCCCTTGTTCTCCTTGCCCGTGATCATGTCGAGCGTGTTGCGGAAGAAGAGCCGGTCGTCGGTGCCGGTGAGGATGCCGTCCTCGATGGACTCCAGCTGGTTGGCGCCGTAGGCCTGCGAGACGAAGCCGGTGACGGGCGCCCACATCGCGCCGTCCTTGTACGTGCGCTTGTACTTGAAGTCGCCCGAGGTGGTCTCCGCGTACCCGGTTATCGGGTTGCCGCCGACGATGATGTCGCCGCGGGGTGTGGCGTAGCGCGCGATGAGGACGCGGCGGTTCTTGGGGTCTTCCCTCAGGCTGTCGGCCTTGACGTACTGGAGCCAGTTGTCCCGGATGAGCAGGGCGAGGACGAGCAGGCCACAAAAGATCGCGATCCGGCGCAGGGGCTTGTTCATGACGGGCGGACCACCTGGGTCATTTCGGCGTCGGGGTTGGGGGCGGGGGCGGGCGCGGGGCGCCGCGCCGTGTCGCTGATGCGGATCAGTACGCCGATGAGCGCCCAGTTGGCGATGACGGAGGAACCGCCGTACGCGAGGAACGGCATCGTCATACCGGTCAGCGGGATCAGGCCCATCACACCGCCGGCCACGACGAAGACCTGGAGCGCGAAGGCGCCGGAGAGGCCGATGGCGAGCAGCTTGCCGAAGGGGTCGCGGGCGGCGAGGGCGGTGCGCACGCCGCGCTCCACGATCAGGCCGTAGATCAGCAGGATCGCCATGACGCCGGCCAGGCCCAGCTCCTCGCCGAAGGTGGCGAGGATGAAGTCGGAGTTGGCGGCGAAGCGGATGAGTTCGGAGTGGCCCTGGCCCCAGCCGGTGCCGAGGGTGCCGCCGGAGCCGAAGGCCCACAGGGCCTGCATGGCCTGCTCGGAGTGGACGACGCCGTCCCTGACGCCCTCCTGGCTGAGCGTGTACTCGCGCATGGGGTCGAGCCAGGCCTGGACACGTGTCTTGACGTGCGGTTCGAAGCTGGCCACGCCGACGGCACCGGCCGCGGACATCAGCAGGCCGAAGACGATCCAGCTGGTCCGCTCGGTGGCGACGTACAGCATGATGACGAACATTCCGAAGAACAGCAGCGACGTGCCGAGGTCGGTCTCGAAGACGAGGATCAGGATCGAGATCATCCAGACGACGATGATCGGACCCAGGTCACGGCCGCGTGGCAGGTACAGGCCCATGAAGCGGCGGCTCGCGAGGGCGAGGGCGTCGCGCTTCACCATCAGATAGCCGGCGAAGAAGATCGCCAGCACGATCTTGGCGAACTCACCGGGCTGAATGGTGAAGCTGCCGACCTGGATCCAGATCTTGGCGCCGTAGGTGATGTCGGCGCCGAGGCCCGGTACCAGCGGCAGCAGCAGCAGGACCAGCGCACCGGCCATGGAGATGTACGTGTAGCGCTGAAGCGTGCGGTGGTCCTTGAGGAAGATCAGCACGGCGACCAAGAGGGCGATGCCCATCGCCGTGTAGATCAGCTGGTTGGTCGCCTTGCCGCCGGCCTGCCCGATCTGCTGCAGCAGCTTCGACTGGTCCAGTCGCCAGATGGCCACCAGCCCGAGTCCGTTCAGCAGCGTCGCCAGCGGCAGCAGCAGCGGGTCCGCGTACGGGGCGAACTTCCGTACGGCGAGATGGCCGACGCCGGCCAGCAGGCCGAGGCCCAGGCCGTAGCTCAGCAGGCCGGCCGGCACCTCGTCGTCGATCGCCAGACCCACATTGGCGTACGCGAAAACCGGAATGACCACCGCGAACACCAGCAACGCCAGTTCGGTGTTGCGTCTGCTCGGTGCGCCGATCGCGCCGATCGTGGATGTGTGGTGGGTCGGCGAGTTCGTAGTGCTGCTCATCGTGTGACGGGGCCTCTCACGGCTTGCCTACTGCGTGCCGCAGTTCGTGACGACCTTCTGCTCTTCCTCCGAGAGAGTGGGGCCGGGGCTTGGCGTGGCAGTCGGTGTCGGGGAGGTGGACGGGTTCGGGGAGTTGGTGGCCGACGGATTCGGCGTCGGTGTCGCCTTGGACGTAAGAGAGGTACGGGTGGTTCCCGTGGTGCCTCCGGCCTCGCCTTCGCCCGTCCTGGAGTTCTTCTCGCTCTCGGCGGCCTGCTGCTCGGCCCGCTTCTGGCACGCGGAGGCCTGCAGCGCGAGCTCGTCGATCTTCGCCTGGGCGTCCTTCAGGCCGCCCTCGGCGATGGTCGCCTCGACCAGCTTCTTCTGGTACGGCGGCAGGTACTTGAGTTCGATCTCGGGGTGGTCCTTCTCCACCTTCGAGAGCGAGACCCAGGCCAGGTCCTGGCTGATCCCCCGGTACAGCGCGACGTGTTCCTCGTTGGCGCCGACGTAGTACTGCGTCTGCGTCCAGCGCCAGCCGCCGTACAGGCCGCCGCCGATCACGCCGAGCGCGAGGGCGATGTAGAAGGATCTCTTCAGCCACTTGCGGCCCTTGCGGGGCTTGACGAAGTCGTCGTCGGTGTAGTCGCCGAAGCTGCCCGCCGGGATGTAGCCGGTGGTGTCGCCGGAGCCGGGCGGGCCGAACTCGCCGCCCCCGCCGCCCTGTCCGGGGACCTGGCGGCCGAGCCCGGAGGCGCGGCCGGCCGGGGTCTGCATGATGCCGTTGTCGTGCAGGTGGTGCTGGTTCTCGGCGACGGCGCCGACCACGACCGGGGTGTCGGACAGCTGCCCGGCGAGGGTGTCGCCGGTGTCCAGGTCGAGGACGTCCGCGATGATCACGGTGATGTTGTCGGGGCCGCCGCCGCGCAGCGCGAGTTCGATCAGCTGCTGGACGGTCTCCTGGGGGCCCTGGTAGCTGGCGAGGGTGTCCTCCAGGGTCTGGTGGGACACCACCCCGGACAGGCCGTCGGAGCAGATCAAGTACCGGTCGCCGGCGCGGACTTCGCGGATGGACAGGTCGGGGTCGACGTGGTCGCCGCTGCCCAGCGCGCGCATCAGCAGGGAGCGCTGCGGGTGGGTGGTGGCTTCCTCCTCGGTGATGCGTCCCTCGTCGACGAGGCGCTGCACCCAGGTGTGGTCCTGCGTGATCTGCGTCAGGACACCGTCGCGCAGCAGGTACGCGCGCGAGTCGCCGACGTGGACGAGGCCGAGGCGCTGCCCGGTCCACAGCAGGGCCGTCAGGGTCGTCCCCATGCCCTCGAGCTGGGGGTCCTCCTCGACCATCGAGCGCAGCTGGTCGTTGGCGCGCTGTACGGCCGTGCCGAGCGAGGTGAGGATGTCGGAGCCGGGGACGTCGTCGTCGAGCGCGACGATGGTGGAGATGGCCTCGGAGGAGGCGACCTCGCCGGCCGCGGCCCCGCCCATGCCGTCGGCGATGGCGAGCAGGCGGGGTCCGGCGTATCCGGAGTCCTCGTTGCCCTCCCGGATCATGCCTTTGTGCGATCCGGCGGCGAAGCGCAGTGACAGACTCATGCGCACCTCGCCCGTCGGCTCCGGGTACATCCGCACGGTGCCCACCCTCCGGTCGGGAGCGCGCCGGGGCCCGTCGTGTGGGCCGCCGCTGCGTGCTCGCTCCGCTCGCGCCTATTCATGATGTAGCACTACTTCCGCAGCTCGATGACGGTCTTGCCGATGCGGATCGGCGCGCCCAGCGGAATCGGTGTGGGGGTCGTGAGCCGCGTTCGGTCGAGGTACGTGCCGTTGGTGGAGCCCAGGTCCTCGACGATCCACTGGCCGTCGCGGTCCGGGTAGATCCTGGCATGCCTGCTGGAGGCGTAGTCGTCGTCCAGCACGATGGTGCTGTCGTGCGCCCGGCCCAGGGTGATGGTCTGGGCCTGGAGCGCCACGGTGGTGCCGGTCAGGGTGCCCTCGGTCACGACCAGCTTGGAGGGGGCGTTACGGCGCTGGCGGCCGCCGCTCTGCTGGGCGCGCTGCTGCGGAGGCGCCGCCTGCCGGGCCGCCTGCTGCGACCGGCCGGCCTCGCGCCTGGAGCCGCGCTGGGTGACGCGCGTACCGAACAGGTCGCTGCGGATGACCTGCACGGCCACGATCACGAACAGCCACAGTACGGCCAGGAAACCCAGCCGCATGACCGTGAGGGTCAGCTCTGACATTGCCCCCGCTTCACCCTTCGGCTTGCCGGTAAATGATGGTGGTACTGCCCACGACGATCCGCGAGCCGTCGCGGAGCGTAGCGCGGGTGGTGTGCTGCCCGTCCACCACGATGCCGTTGGTGGACCCGAGATCCGCGATCGTCGAGGGCGTTCCGGTCCGGATCTCACAGTGCCGGCGGGAGACGCCGGGGTCGTCGATCCGCACGTCGGCTTCGGTGCTGCGGCCCAGCACCAGCGTCGGGCGGGAGATCTGATGGCGGGTGCCGTTGATCTCGATCCAGTAGCGGGTGCGTCCGCCGGCCGCGGGGGCCGCGGGACGCTGGCCGCCCGCGGGCTGCGGGTAGCCGTAGCCGCCGGGGCGACCGCCGGGCGGCGGCGCGGCCGGCAT
>NZ_ML138679.1:0-268470 GCF_004028635.1 Streptomyces cyaneus
CCCCTTCAACCCCACCAGGGGGCTCCGCCCCCTGGACCCCCGCTCCTCAAACGCCGGAGGGGCTGATTTACCCAGCCCGTCCGGCGGTTGAGGACGAGGCCCCTTCAGGGCCGAAGCGGGGGTCTGGGGGCGGCAGCCCCCAGGGACGGGACGGGTAGGGGCGGCGGGGGCGAGGAACCCTACTTCACCGAACCCGCCATCACCCCCTGCACAAAGTGCCGCTGGAACGCGAAGAACACCACGACCGGCACCACCAGTGACACGAACGCCCCCGGCGCCAGCACATCGATGTTGCTGCCGAACTGCCGTATCTGTGACTGGAGTTCAACCGTCAGCGGCTGCGACGCACTGTCGGCGAAGAGCAAGGCCACCAGCATGTCGTTCCACACCCACAGGAACTGGAAGATGGCCAGTGACGCGATCGCCGGCCGCCCCACCGGAAGCACCAGCCGCGTGAAAATACGCCACTCACTCCCGCCGTCCATCCGCGCCGCCTCCAGCATCTCCTTCGGCATCTCGGCGAAGTAGTTCCGCAGCAGGAACACGGCGAAGGGCAGCCCGTACGCCACATGGAAGAGGACGACGCCGGGAATCGTGCCGAACAGCCCCAGCTGGCCGAAGAGTTTGGCGACCGGGAGCAGCCCGATCTGGACGGGGACGACGAGCAGCGCCACCACGACCAGGAAGATCGCCTCGCGGCCGGGGAAATCCAGCCACGCGAAGGCATACCCGGCGAGTGCCGCGAGGACGACCACCAGCACGGTCGCCGGCACCGAGATCAGCACGGTGTTCCAGAAGGCCTGGGTGATCCCGGCGTCCCCCAGCAGCGTCGAGTAGTTGTCGAAGGACAGCTGGCCGGGACTGCTGAACACGGTCCACCAGCCACCGCTCGCCGTGTCCTCGGCCGACCGCAGTGACGACAGGAACAACCCGGCCAGCGGCGTCATCCAAACCAGCCCGACGACCACGAGAAACGCCTGGACCAGACCGTTGCCCAGGCCGCGCCTGACCGCGTTCATCGCTGACTCCCTCGGAAACGACGGACGTTGAAGACCATGGCGGGGATCACGAGCAGCAGCAGAAGCACGCCCAGCGCGCTGCCCAGCCCCTGGTTGTTGCCGCCGCCGAACGACACCAGCCACATCTGCGTCGCGAGCACGGTCGCGTCCTCCTGCACCGGCCCGGGCGCGATGATGTAGACGAGGTCGAAGACCTTCATCACGTTGATCACGAGGGTCACGAAGACGACCGTGAGCACCGGTGCCAGCAGTGGCACCGTGATCCGCCGGAAGATCTGCCACTCGTTCGCGCCGTCCATCCGCGCCGCCTCCAGCGAGTCCCTGGGGAGGGCCGACAGACCCGCGCCGATCAGGACCATGGCGAAGCCCGTCCAGATCCACAGGTACGCCCCGATGATCGCCGGTGTGACGAGCGTCGGCCCGAGCCAGGAGATGCCCTCGTACGGCGGGGCGAAGTTGGACGCCGGCAGCTTCACCACGTACGAGCCCTCGTCCAGCCCTTCGAAGCGGAAGGAGCCGTCGGATGCCGTGGTCGTCGAGGCGACCGTCTTCCCGGCCTGCACCGCCTCGACCGTCATCTCGGGCAGCCCGTTCTCCCGCCGGTCGACCTTGCCCTGCTGCCCTCCCCCACCGGGCGTGAAGTCGAGGTACACGACGCCGCGCAGCTCACCGGGGCTCGCCTTGTGCCCCGCCGCCGCGTACGCCGGCTCGGTGCCGCCGGGCAGGTCGTCGGGGAGCACACCGACGAGGCCCAGCGTCACCGCCTCACCCGGGGAGACGCCGGCGCTCGTGCGGTACGAGCCGTCCGTGCCCTTCGTCAGTCCCTGCCCGTCACGCGCCCGGGCCGTCGGGTACGTCGACGTGCCCTGGAAGGCATCGTGCACGGAGACGGCGGCGGCGTTGAGCACGCCCTTGTCCGGATCCTCGTCGTAGGCGAGCCGGAAGATGATGCCGGCGGCGAGGAAGGACACGGCCATCGGCATGAACAGCAGCAGCTTGAACGCGGTCGCCCAGCGGACCTTCTCCACCAGCACGGCCAGGATCAGGCCGAGGCCGGTGAGCAGGGCCGGGGCCACGACGACCCAGATCGTGGTGTTGCGGATGGCCTTGAGGGTGGCCGGGTCTCGGAACATCTCGGCGTAGTTCTCGCCGCCCACGAAACGGGTGCCGGAGGCGTCGAAGAAGCTGCGTCCGACGGAGAAGAGGACGGGGTAGACGACCAGGGCGCCCAGCAGGAGCAGTGCGGGGAAGACGAAGAGCAGGGCGATGATCCGCCCGCGCCGCCGCGAGCGCCGGGCCCGTGCCCGGCCGGCGCCCGCGGCGGGCTTCGGACCCGCCTCATTCACGAGTGTGGCGGTCATGACCGGTCAGCCCTGGCCCTCGTACGCCTTGGCCGCCGCGGCCTCCAGCTTCGCCGCGGTCCCCTTCGGGTCCGACGGGTCGCGCAGGAAGTCCTGCAGGAGCTTCCACTCGCCCGCGCCCTTGGTGCCGCCGAAGGCCGCCGGCGCCTGGTCGGACATGTCGAAGCGGACCGAATCGCCCGCCGCGACAAGGGACTTGGCGGTCGCGCGGGTGACGTCGTCGCCGTACGAGGCGAGGTCGACGTTCTTGTTCGGGGACAGGAAGCCGCCCGCCTCCGCCCACACGGCCGCGGCCTCCGGCGTCGAAAGGTACTCCAGCAGCGCCATGCCGGCCTTCTGGTTCTTGCCGTCCTTCAGGACCACGGCCGCGTCACCGCCGCTGACCACCGGCGCCTTGCCGGCGCCGACCGCCGGGAACGGGAAGAAGTTCGCGTCCTCGCCGATCGACTTGCCGAACTGGTCCTTCGCGACACCCGCGACGAAGTCGCCCTCGTAGACCATGCCTGCCTCGGGCTTGGGCCCGAACACCTTCTCCACCGAGCCCGGGAAGTCGGTGTTGAGGGCCCCCTTCTGGCCGCCCGCGATCAGCTGCTTGTCCTTGAACAGCTTGCCGAGGGTGGTGAGCGCCTCGACCACCGACGCGTCGGTCCACTTCAGCTTGTGCGCGGCGAGGGCGTCGTACTTCTCGGGTCCGGCCTGGGAGAGGTAGACGTTCTCGAACCAGTCGGTCAGCGTCCAGCCGTCCTGCCCCGCGACCGAGAAGGCGGCGAGCCCGGAGTCGGAGACGGTGTGGCCGGCCTTCAGCAAATCGTCGTACGACTTCGGCGGCTCGACGCCCGCCTGGGCGAGGGCGTCGGGGCTGTACCAGACGGTCGACTTGTGGGCGGCCTTGAAGTAGAGGCCGTAGAGGGTGCCGTCGACGCTGCCGTAGTCCTTCCACACGGGTGCGAAGTTGGCGTCCACGGACTGCTGGGTGGTCTTGGACAGCGGCTTGAGCCAGTCGTTCTTCGCGAACTGCTTCAGCACGCCGACCTGCGGGACCATCACGACGTCGGGGGCGTTGCCGCCCTCGATCTTGCTGCCGACGACGGTGGAGACGTTGTCCCCGGTGGACGTGAACTGGGTCTTGGCGCCGGTCTTCTCGGTGAACGCGTCCAGCACCTTCTGGAAGTTCTTCTGCTCGGTGCCGGACCAGACACCGGCCACGGTGACCGTCTGGCCGCTGAGCGCCTTGTCACCGCCGCCCGCGGAGACCGGTCCGCCGCCGCATGCGGTCGCACCGAGTGCCAGGACGAGGGAGGTGCAGCCGGTGAGCAGGGTGGTACGTCGTCGCATCATCGTTGATGTCCCTTCGGGGGGTTGGGAGTTGACGGGAGCTCGGGGGCTCCTGGGGGGCTTCAGAGGTCGGCGCCGTCGCCGATCCACCAGGCGGCCGTCGAACCGGGGAGCACCCCGGCCGGGCAGGGGCCGCTGGACAGCAGGGGGGTGCCGGAGACCGGCGCCGGCGTGGGCGCCGTACCGAAGTTGACGGCGCAGACGAGGCCGTCGCCGCGGTCGAAGGCCAGGACGCCGGGCGGGGTGTCCAGCCAGCGCAGCGTGCCCTCGCCCAACTGGGGCAGTGCGGCGCGCAGTTGGAGGCCGTCGCGGTACAGGTGCCAGAAGGAGCGGGTGTCGGCGAGGGCGCGGTCGGTGGCGTACTCGGCGAAGTACTCCGGCTGCGGCAGCCACGGCTTGGCGCTCTCCGCGCCGGAGGTGAAGCCGAAGGGGGACGCCTGTCCCGACCAGGGCAGCGGCACCCGGCAGCCGTCGCGGATACGGGCGCGGCTCCCGGTGCGATGGAAGATGGGGTCGGTGAGCACGTCGTCCGGCAGGTCCACGACCTCGGGCAGGCCCAGCTCCTCGCCCTGGTAGATGTACGCGGCTCCGGGCAGCGCCAGCATCAGCAGTGCGGCGGCGCGGGCGCGGGCGGCGCCGAGGCCGCTGCCTTCGGTTGCGGGTTCGCCGTAGCGGGTGACGGTGCGGACCTGGTCATGGTTGTTGAGGACCCAGGTGACCGTCGAGCCCGTGCCGGCTATGTCCTGCATGGCCTCGGAGATGACCTTGCGGAAGGCGTCGGCCTCCCAGGGGGCGCTGAGCAGGTCGAAGAAGAAGGCCTGGTGGAGTTCGTCGGAGCGGACGTACTCGGCGTGTTCGCGCGCGGTCGGGACGGACACCTCGCCGACGAGCAGCCGCTCGCGGCCGTCCCGCGCGGTGTACTCCTCGCATATGGAACGCCACTGGCGCCACACGTCGTGCACCTCGGGCTGGTTCCAGGCGAGCGGGTTGACCGAGTCGCGGGTGCGGGCGTCGGCCTCGGGGTCGTCCGAGTCGGGCAGCTCGGGGTGCTTGTAGAGGCCGGCGGCGACGTCGATACGGAAGCCGTCGATGCCCCGGTCCAGCCAGAAGCGCAGGATGCGGTCGAACTCGGCGCCGATCTCGGGGTTGCGCCAGTTCCAGTCGGGCTGCTCGGGCGCGAACATGTGCAGGTACCACTGGCCGGGCCGCCCGTCCGCCTCGGTCACCCGGCTCCAGGCCGGGCCGCCGAACATGGAGTGCCAGTTGTTGGGCGGCTCTTCGCCGCCCGGGCCACGGCCGTCGGCGAAGTGGAAGCGGGCGCGGGCCGCGCTGCCGGGCTCGGCGGCCAGCGCCTCCTCGAACCACGGGTGCTCGCTGGAGCAGTGGTTGGGGACGATGTCGAGCAGCACCTTGACGCCGAGCCGCCGGGCCGCCGCGACCAGCAGGTCGAACTCGGCGAGGTCGCCGAAGAGCGGGTCGACGCCGCAGTAGTCGGCGACGTCGTAGCCGTGGTCGTGCTGCGGCGAGGGATAGAAGGGGCTCAGCCAGATCCCGTCCACCCCGAGCTTCTTCAGATACGGCAGCCCGGCCCGGACCCCGGCGAGATCGCCGACGCCGTCGCCGGTGCTGTCGAGGAAGCTGCGGACGTACACCTGGTAGATCACCGCGTCACGCCACCAGCGATGCCTGTTCAATCCATTGCCCTGTCTGTGCATGTGCATCGGGACTCGTTATGCATGCATGTTAAGTAGGCGTGTCGCGAAGGTGTCAACGAACAGGACGTAAGCTACCGATGGGTTGGCCGGTAAAATCCGGACTTATCAACCCGAAAGGAACCAAGAAGAGACCTTGGCGTTACTTAACAAGTAACTAGCGACGGGCGAGGGTGTCGAGCTCTCGCGCCAGCCGCCGCACCGCCGCCTCGGGCGTCTGGCGCCCGGTCATCGCGTCCCGCACGACGGCCTGCACCACCAGGCTCACCTGGTCGTAGCGCGGGCTCTTGGGGCGCGGCGCGGCCGTGCGCACGCTCTCGCGCAGGGTCGGCAGATACGGGAACTCCCGCACCAGCCCGGGATCTTCGTACAGGTCGGCCCGTACGGGCGGCAGCGCACCGCGCGTGAGGACCTGGCGCTGGACGCGCTCGCTGGTCAGGTACGCGATCAGGCGGGCGGCCGAGTCGGGGTACCGGGCGTGCGTGCTGACGGCGAGGTTGGAGCCGCCCAGGACGCTGGTCCCCGGTCCGTCCGGCCCCGGCAGCGGTACGGCACCGATCTTCCCGGCGACCGGCGAGCCCTTGGCCGAGGCGCCGACATAGGCGTACGGCCAATTACGGAGGAAGAGCAGGCGTCCGTCCTGGAAGGCCTGCTTGGACTCCTCCTCCTTGTACGTCAGCGCCCGCTTCGGGATCCAGCCCTCGCGTACGCCGCGGGCGAGGAAGCCGATGCCTTCGCGGGCACCCGTCGAGTTCACGGTGACGCGTTCGCCCTCGTCGCCGAGGATCGAGCCGCCCGCCGAGTAGACGGCCTCGGCGGCATTGACCGTGAGGCCCTCGTACGGCAGGAACTGGCCGGCGTAGCCGTCGAGGCCGTACTTCGGCGCGATGGTCTTCGCGGCCCGTTCCAGTTCGGTCCAGGTGCGCGGCGGGTCGGCGCCCTCCTTGGCGAGGATGTCCTTGCGGTAGAGGAGCAGGCCGGCGTTGGTGACGTACGGGACCGCGTACAACTGCCCGTCGTAGGTTGCCGTGTCCACGACCGGCGGCAGGAAGGTGTCCAGCGGGAAACGGTCGCGCGCCAGCGGGCGGATCCAGCCCTGCGCCGCGAACTCCGAGGTCCAGCTGACGTCGATGTTGAGGACGTCGAAGCGGCTGCGGTCGCCGCCGCGCAGGTCGGTGGCCATCTGCGCATGGGTCTCGTCGGCGGAGTCGGGCAGCTCGACGAGGGTGACCTTCTCGCCGGGGTGGGTGCGGTTCCAGCCGTCCAGGACCGAGCCGAGATAGCCCGTGAGGTCGCCAGCGGTGGCGACGGTCAGAGGTCCCCTGCCTCCCGCGTGGGGCTCGTCGGCGCGGGCACCTGCGGCGACGTAGCCGGTCAGGATCACAACAAGGACGAGAAGGCCCCTACCGGCGGCGTGGATCCACCGCATAGGTTCCTCCTTGCACACCGGCCCCAGGCACCTTCGCCCGGAGTCAGAGGCCATGTATACCTGTTAGGTATGCGCGATACTAGGCCTCGCGGCACATTACCCATCATGCGAGGAGGAGAGCACGAGTGCGGCTGCCCCTCCTGGCCCTGCTGGCGCGCGGCCCGGCGCACGGCTACGAGCTGAAGCAGGACCTTGAGCAGATGCTGGGCTCCGCGTACCCTCAGCCGAATGTCGGCCAGATCTATGTGACCCTCGGCCGCCTCGAGAAGTCGGGACTGATCGAGGGCGAGGACGTCGAGCAGTCGAGCCGACCCAACAAAAAGGTCTACCACCTCACCGACGCCGGGCGGGAGGCGCTGCGCGCCTGGTTCGAGGAGCCCGAGGACGAGCCTCGGGTACGGGACGAGTTCTTCATGAAGCTGGCTCTCGCCCCGCAGACCGGTCTCGCCGACCAGATCGCCCTCATCAACAAACAACGGCGCCAGTATCTGAACACCATGCGTCAACTGTCGAAACTGGCCGCCGCCGAAGACCGGGACAACCGCATAGCCCATCTGCTGATCGAGGGCGCGATGCTGCACCTGCAGGCCGACCTCGACTGGCTGGAGCGGTGCCAGGAAGAGCTGGAGGAGCTGGAGTGAGCGACGATTCCACTCCTGCGCTGGGCGCGGAGGGTTCTGTGCCGCGTGCCGAGAGTCCCCTGCTGCGCGCCGAGGGCCTGATCAAGACGCATCACGGCGAGGGCGCTCCGGCGCATGCCGTGCGGGGGGTCGATCTTGCCGTCCGGCAGGGTGAGTTCGTGGCCGTCACCGGTCCGTCCGGGGCCGGCAAGTCGACTTTGCTGCATCTGCTCGGCGGACTGCAGCGACCCGACAGCGGCAGCATCTGGCTGGACGGCGAGTGCACCGACGCGTGGAGCGAGGCCCGCTGGGCGGTGGAGCGCAGGAAGCGCATCGGGATCGTGTTCCAGTTCTTCAACCTGGTCTCCGACCTGTCCGTCGCCGACAATGTCGAGCTGCCCGCGCTGCTGGCCGGCGTCCCGCCGAAGCGGGCCCGCGCCGAGCGGGCGGAGCTGCTGGGCGAGCTGGGCCTCGCGGGCAAGGAGCGGAGCATGCCGGGCGAGCTGTCCGGCGGCGAACAGCAGCGCGTCGCACTGGCCCGCGCTCTGGTCAACCGTCCCCCGCTGCTGCTGGCCGACGAACCCGCCGGCAGCCTGGACAGCAAGGGCACCCGCGAGGTGATGCGGCTGCTGTCCCGCTTCCACCAGCGTGGCCAGACGATCGTGCTGGTCACGCATGACGCCCGGCTGGCGAGCGCCGCGGACCGGGTGATCAGCTTCTTCGACGGCCGCATCGCCGACGACGCCGAACTGGACGGCGGCCCACCGCCGCGCCGGACGGGGATATCGGGTGTGCTGGAGCTCAAGGACTGACATGCGGCTGCACGACCACCGACCACCGAGCCACTTGAACCCACGCGAGCCCTGGAACGGGACCGGGGCACGGCAGCCCTGGCCGACGGGAGTCGAACTCCGGCGGCCAACTGGCGCACGGCAGCCCCTGCCGACGGCAGCCGAACTCCGGCGGCCGACCGACGATCGGGCGCTCTTCCCCACGGCAGCCGAGCAACGGGGGCGAGCCGAGGCGCGGCAACCCCTGCCCACGGGAGCCGGCCTTCGGCGGCCGACCGGCGATCGGGCGCTCTTGCCCACGGCAGCCGAGCAACGAGGGCGGGCCGAGGCGCGGCAACCGCTGCCCACGGGAATCGAGCTCCAGCAGCCAACCAGGCCACAGGCGATCATTCCCACGGCATGCCAGCGGCGATGCCGGGCCGGAGCGCGGCAACCCCTGCCCACGAGAGCCGGCCTTCGGCGACCGACCGGGGCGCGGGCGCTCATGCCCACGGCAGCCCAGCAACGCGGGCAGGCCGGAGCGCGGCAACCCCTGCCCACGAGAGCCGGCCTTCGGCGGCCGACCGGGGCGGGCGCGCTCTTGCCGAGGACAGCCGAGCTTCAGCGGCCTGCCGGGGCACAAGCACTCATGCCCCCAGTAGCCGAGCCACAGTGGCGAGCCGGCGCGCGGAAGGTCTCGCTCACGCCAGTAGGTCTCCGGCGTCCAGCTGAGGTGCAGAAGCTCCTGTCCACCACGTCCGAGCCACAGCCGCTGGGCGAGACGCGCAAGCCCTCGACCACGACAACCGGACTCAGGCCTCCCACCAAGGCTCAGAAGATCGTCTCCACCTCGTCCGCGCCCCAGCCGCGAGGCGAGGCGCGGGTGCTCGGGTCCGCCGTGTGCGAGGCGCGTCGCCCCGGAGCCCCGCGTGAGCGGAGAGGGTGACGTCGTGCGAGCCACCCTGCGCTGGGCGCACTCCGATCTGCGAACGCACCGCGGCGAGGCGCTGTTCCTCGTGTTGGCCACGGCCGGGATCGTCGTCTCGTTGTTGCTGGCCACGGCGCTGTTCGGCTACGCCACCAACCCCTGGCAGCGCGTCTTCACCCAGGCGCACGGCGCTCACGTCTGGCTACACACCGGCGCCTCGGCCGACACCGGGAAACT
This sequence comes from Streptomyces cyaneus, assembly GCF_004028635.1. GTDB lineage: Bacteria > Actinomycetota > Actinomycetes > Streptomycetales > Streptomycetaceae > Streptomyces > Streptomyces cyaneus. The sequence goes on from NZ_ML138679.1 coordinate 9,412, forward strand.
GGCCGAGCTCGACGGCGTCGACTCCGTCGCGGGCCCCTACCCCACCGCCTCCACCACCCTGGCCTCCCGCGGCACCCGCGCCTCCGTCGAGTTGCGCGGCACGTCCGACCGCCCCGCCGTCGACCGGCCGCTCCTCACCTCCGGCCACTGGCTGGACCCCGCGAACCCCGACGGCGTCGTCCTGGAGAGTCGCCTGGCCCGCGCCCTCCTGGCCGCCCCGGGCGACACGCTCACTCTGCCCGGCACGCACCGAACCCTGACCGTCCTCGGCATCGCCGACAGCGCCGAGCCGCGCTACCGGCCGGGCGAGCAGCCGGGGCTGGTCTGGGCGCCGCCGGCCGCCGTACGCGATCCGGGCGGCCAGGTGATCGGGCTGCGCCTGACGGACCCCGACGACACGGACTACGCCGTCCAGCGCGCCGTGACCGTGCTGGGCGCCGGCGCGGTCAGCGAGGTCTCCACCTGGAAGCAGGCGCGCGCCGAGGCACAGGGCGACAACCGGCTGCTCGGACAGGTGCTGGGCCTGTTCGGGCTGGGCGCCCTGGTCGCCGCCGGGCTCGCCGTGCACGGGGCGATCGGCACCCGCATCCGCGGCCATCTGCGCGACATCTCGGTCCTGAAGGCGATCGGCTTCACCCCGGGTCAGGTGGTCCGCGTCTTCCTCCTCCAGCACCTCGCCTACGCACTGCTGGGTGCCGTGGCCGCGGCTGCCCTCATCCAGGCCGTGGGCAGCCGTATCCCGGGTCGGCTCGGGGACGCGGTCGGGGTGTGGCAAGGGTTGCCCGGGCACAGCGTGGCGCTGTTCGTGGTGCCCGTGGGCGCGGTGCTGTTCATCGGCGCGACCACGGGACTCGCCGCGTGGCGGGCGGGACGTGTGCCCCCGGTGCCGGTACCGCGGCCCGCGGCTCCGCTCGGCGGGCGGCTTTCCGCCGTGGCCCGACAGGCGCTCGGGCTGCGGCTGCCGCCCGCGCTGGTGCTGGGCTGGCACCGGGCGTTCACGCGCCGCCTGCGGTCCCTGGCCACGGTCGCCCGGCTCACGCTGCCGCTGCTGCTGATCGTCGTCGCGATGAGCGCGTGGACCACCATCGACCGCTTCGACAGCAAGCCCGACCAGATCGGCCTGCCGACCGCCCTCACCGTCCACACCGACTCCGGCCTGCCCGACCCCGACGCCCGCGCGCTGCTGGAACACGACCCGCAGGTCGCCGCCGCCTACCCGGGCGTCGAAGTGGCCGCCCTGGTCCCGGGCCAGACGGCCACGATCGCCCTGCGCGGCCTCGGCACCCACCAGGACCCCTACCCGTACGCCCTGGCCGAGGGCCGCCCCGCGCAGGGCCGCGACGAGGCCGTGGCCGGACAGGGCCTGCTCGACCTGCTGGACGTGAAGGTCGGCGACTGGGTCCGGATGACCGTCGGCGACCAGCCGCAGATCCTGCACATCGTGGGCCGCAGCATCGAGCCCGAGAACGCCGGCCGGGTCATCTCCACCTCCCTCGACACCCTCCGCGAGAACGACCCGGGCCTCGGCCCCACCCTCTACGAGCTGCGGCTCCGACCGGGCGCGCAACCGTACGAGGTCGCCGACCGCCTGGCCACCGCCGGGCAGGGACGCCTGGACGTACACGCCGTACCGAACCCCGCCGACGGCCTCTCCCCCCTGCGTGGAGTCGTCGTGGGCCTGATCGCCGTCCTGGCCCTGATCGGGCTCATCGAACTGCTGACCGCGATCGGCGGCACCGTCCGCGAGAGCGAGCGTGACCTGCTGGCCCTGAAGGCCATCGGCCTGTCCCCCCGGCAGATCACCGCGATCACCGTCACGTCCACCGCCTGTACCGCACTGGCCGCGGTCGTTCTCGGTACGGCTCTGGGTACTCCCCTCGCGCACTGGCTGATCGACGCCCAGGGCAGATCGAGCGGCATCGGCGCCGGGATCGCCCAGGGCCCGTCCGCCGCGCTCCTGCTGCTGTTCTGCGCGGCGGCGGTCACGGGGGCGGCCGCCCTCGCCGCCGTCCCGGCCTCCCGCGCGGCCCACCGCCGACTCGCGGACACGCTGAGCGCGGTCGCCTGACCGCCCGAGGAACGGCCCGCGACCGAACGGTCAGCCGCCGTAGGGACCGGGGCCGTGGGGCCGCTGTGGGTTGTACGGAGGCGGCGGGTTGTACGGCGGCCGCGGGCCCGGTGCGTACGGGTTGCCCTGCCGACCCGGACCGTAGGGGTTTCCGGGCGGCGCGTAAGGGTTGCCCTGCGGCGGTACGAAGCCGTTCGGTGCGTACGGCGGTGGCGGCGGGGTCGGCGTCGGCAGCGTGGCCGGGTGGGCCGCCAGCCGGATGCCGTACCGGCTCCTGAGCCGGCCCATCTCCAGCAGGGCGATGCCCGTGACCGTCACGGGGGCGCCCAGGATGAAGACGGCGCCCATCGCGAGGCCGAGGCCGTGCAGGTCGCCCGTGACGAGATCGGGGATGGCCATGAGCCAGGTCGTCACCGTGGCGAGCAGCGGCGGCAGACAGCGGTGTACCGCAGCCGTGCCGAAGAAGTTCCCCGAGATCCGGTAGGCACCGGCGATCACGAAGAACCCCATCCAGAGCCCGACGAGGCTGAACGCCATGCTCCCGAGGACCCCGAGGGAGCCCCCCAGCTGGAAGATCGTCACCGTCCCGAGCGCCGAGCCGATGAACAGCAGCAGCAACTTAAGCGACCTGACCAGCGGCTCCCGCAGCTGCCCCACCGTGCCGGCGCCGGAACGCCGCCAGATGTGGAGCATCACACCGACCGTGAGCGGCGTGATGAACAGCAGGACTACACAGGCGGTCGCCGCGTTGTCCAGCATCTCGTCGAAGGCGAACCCGCCCTCGACGAAGGTGTAGACCCCGAACGCCGCGACCGCGCCCGCGATGACACGCACCTTCTTGAGCGCGTCCACTGACGGATCCAGTGAGTCCGGGATCCAGGTCGGGTGGAACACCGCCCGCGCCACATGATGGGGCTTCAGAAACGAACGTGCGGTCAGTGTGCCGCCGGTCCAACTCCCGTGTGGATACGTCAACTTGCACTCCCCCGAGTGATCGCGCCCGTGATCACCGAGGGAGTCTACGGGAAGCGGACGACCACGCGCCGCCCGCTTTCCGTATCAGCCGTCACCGGCATCCGCGGTCACTGCCGACCGCGCAGCTCCCGGTACTTGGCGACGAGCGCCTGCGTCGACGCGTCCAGGCCTGGAACCGAGCCCGCCGCGGCAGCGGCTGATGCAAACGTCTCGGTCAGCGCGGGCTCGACCCGCTTGGCGAGGACCTTGCCCAGCTCGACGCCCCACTGGTCGAAGGAGTCGATGTTCCACACCGCGCCCTGCACGAACACCTTGTGCTCGTACAGCGCGATCAGCTGGCCGAGCACGGACGGGGTCAGCTCGCGGGCGAGGATCGTGGTCGTCGGGTGGTTGCCCTTGAACGTCTTGTGGGTCACCAGCTCCTCGGGCACCCCCTCGGCACGCACCTCGTCCGGCGTCTTGCCGAACGCCAGCGCCTGCGTCTGCGCGAAGAAGTTCGCCATCAACAGGTCGTGCTGCGCCTTGAGTTCGTCGCTCAGCTCGCCGACCGGCTCGGCGAAGCCGATGAAGTCCGCCGGGATCAGCTTGGTGCCCTGGTGGATCAGCTGGTAGTACGCGTGCTGCCCGTTGGTGCCCGGCGTGCCCCACACGACCGGCCCGGTCTGCCAGTCGACCTCCCGCCCGTCCCGGCCGACGTACTTGCCGTTGGACTCCATGTCCAGCTGCTGCAGATACGCCGTGAACTTCGACAGGTAGTGGCTGTACGGCAGCACGGCGTGCGACTGGGCGTCGTGGAAGTTGCCGTACCAGATGCCCAACAGGCCCAGCAGCAGCGGCACGTTGGACTCGGCGGGCGCGGTACGGAAGTGCTCGTCGACGATCCGGAATCCGTCGAGCATCTCGCGGAAGCGGTCCGGCCCGATGGCCACCATGAGCGAGAGTCCGATGGCCGAGTCGTACGAGTACCGCCCGCCGACCCAGTCCCAGAACTCGAACATGTTGGCCGTGTCGATGCCGAAGTCGGCGACCTTCTCGGCGTTCGTCGACAGCGCGACGAAGTGCTTTGCGACGGCCTCCGGGCCCGCCTTCAGCTCACCCAGCAGCCAGTTGCGGGCCGAGGTGGCGTTGGTGATCGTCTCGATCGTGGTGAACGTCTTGGACGCGATGATGAACAGCGTCTCGGCCGCGTCCAGGTCGCGGATCGCCTCGTGCAGGTCGGCGCCGTCGACGTTCGACACGAAACGGACCGTGAGGCCGCGGTCGGTGTAGCTGCGCAGCACCTCGTACGCCATCGCCGGCCCGAGGTCGGAGCCGCCGATGCCGATGTTGACGACGTTCTTGATGCGCTTGCCGGAGTGGCCGGTCCAGGCGCCGGAGCGGACCCGCTCGGCGAAGTCGGCCATCTTGTCCAGAACGGCGTGCACCGCCGGGACGACGTTCTCCCCGTCGACCTCGGTCACCGCGTCGCGCGGCGCGCGCAGCGCGGTGTGCAGGACGGCGCGGTCCTCGGTGGTGTTGATCTTCTCACCGCGGAACATGGCGTCCCGCAGCCCGAACACGTCCGTAGCGACGGCCAGCTCGCGCAGCAGCCGCAGCGTCTCGTCGGTGACGAGGTGCTTGGAGTAGTCGATGTACAGGTCACCGACCTGCAGGGTGTACCCCGCACCGCGCCCCGGCTCGGCGGCGAACAGCTCCCGCAGCTGCACCTCGCCGAGCTCTTCGCGGTGCTTGGCCAGCGCGGTCCACTCGGGCGTCTGGTTGAGCCTGGTACGGCCGTCTGCGTTCATGTCCGACTTCAGCCTTCTTTCGTGCCTGTCCCAGCTGTTCCAACCTAATTGATCAGCGCACGGCGTGAGCCGTCGTGGCGTCGTCGTCCGGCGCAACAACAGGTACGTCCGCCTTGCGCGCCGGTATCAACGAGGTGACGGCGAGGGTGAAGAGTACGGCGGCCAGCAAGGCCGGTCCGTTCAGTCCGAACGCCCCCGCCACGGCTCCGCCGAGCAGGGCCCCGACCGGTGCGCCGGACGTCGAGGCCGTACGGAAGGCCGAGGCGATACGGCCCACCATGGACTCTGGGCTGCGCTGCTGCATCAGCGTCACCTGGTTGACGTTCCACACCATGCCCATGGCGCCGAGCAACGCCATGGCCGCCAGGAAGGCCGCCAGGTGGCGCACGGTTCCCGCGAGCAGCAGCGACGCCGTCTGGACGGTCCCGGCCAGCAGCAGTGCCCGCACTCTCCCGGTCCTGCGCGCGATCCGCTGGGCCACGAAACCGCCGGCCAGGCTGCCGGCCGTGTACGCGGTCATCGCCGCCGCGTACGCCGTCTGGCCGCCGTGCAGCCAGCGCGTCACGTGCAGCACCAGCGTGGCGATCAGGGCACCCATACCGATGTTGCACAGCAGCGTGGCCACGCAGACCGCCCGTAGCGCCGGATCGCGCCGGAGTGTGCGCAGCCCTTCGCCGATCTCGGCCCGCAGCGTGCTGCCCGCCGGGCGCGGCTCGGGCTCGGGCGGTCGTATGCGCAGGGTCGCGACCAGGGCGGCTGCCAGCAGATAGGTACTCGCGTCGGCCACGAACGGCATCGCCGCCCCGGCCGTCAGCAGCAACGGCACGAAAGGCCCCGCCAGCAGGCCACCCGCGAGTTGTTGGCCTGTCATCAGCCGGGCATTGGCACTGCCCAGGGCCTCGCGGTCCACCAGGGACGGCAGCAGGGCCGTGGACGCGTTGTCGAACAGCGTCTGGAGTGTCGTCAGTGAGAAGGCGAGCACCAGCAGCAACGGGATCGAGGCGTGTCCGAGTCCGACGGCGAGCGCGAAGCCGGCGACGAGCAACCCTCGTACGAGATCGACCGCCCACATCGCGCGCCGCTGGTCCACCCGGTCCGCCACGGCCCCGCCGAGCAGCCCGAAGAGCAGCCAGGGGACATAGCCGCAGGCGGTGACCGAGGCGATGACCAGGGGATCGTCCGTGAGCTGCACGGCGAGCAGCGGCAGCGCGGTCGTACGCAGCGCGTCTCCGAACCGCGAGACCACGGCAGCGGTCCACAACCGCCCGAACCCGCCACGCCACGCGGGCGCACGCCCACCCGCCGTCTCAGCCGTCGCCACAACTCCCCCTCGCGGTCCACCGATGCACAAGATCGATGTACAAACCGTAGAGGGCACCACTGACAATCGGTCCGCGAGCGGCTCAGCGCCCGTGCGTCAAAGAGGTCCGGCCAGGCACCCACAGGTACCCGGCCGGTCCTCAACTCCTAGATCTCGCCCCGCAGTTTGGCGAGCGCCTCGGCGAGGATCGCCTCGCCGTCCGCGTCACTGCGCCGTTCCCGTACATACGCCAGGTGCGTCTTGTAGGGCTCGGTGCGCGGCGGGTCCGGCGGGTTGTCCCGGTCCTGTCCGGCGGGAAAGCCGCAGCGCGGGCAGTCCCAGGTGTCGGGAACCTGCGCGTCGCTGGCGAAGCTGGGCTGCGTCTCATGCCCGTTGGAGCACCAGAAGGAGATGCGCAGCCGGGGCGCGGACTCGCCCCGCTCGGCCTCGCCCATCGGCCCCGCCCCGACCCGGCTTCCTCGGATCGCGTTGCCACTTGCCACGGTCGTAACTCCCTGCGTGATGGTGCCGCAAAGCGAGTCGGCGTTTCGCTTCGCTGCGAGCGCCTCAGTCTACGTAAGGCCCAACGCGCGTCCAGTGATTGGAGTTACATAGCCCCTACACCAAGACGCAAGCCCCATGATAGGCCGCGCTCAGCTGCGCGTACCGAACATGGGGCCTTACGTGCGGAATGTGCGTGCCGGTCAGTTGTTCACCTTCATCAGGATGCCGAGCACGACAATGCACGCGAACCACAGCAGACCGACCACGATGGTGATCCGGTCGAGGTTGCGCTCGGCGACCGAGGAGCCGCCGACGGACGACTGCATGCCGCCACCGAACATGTCGGAGAGACCGCCGCCCTTGCCCTTGTGCATCAGCACCAGCAGCATCATCAGCAGGCTGAAGACGATCAGGGCGATCGAGAACCCCATAACCACGGCTGGACCAACTTCCTCGGATCTGGATAGACGACGGGGGCATAGCGGTACCGCTATGCCCCCGCAAGGGTACGACGGATCCCTGCTACCGCATACTCACTGGTCGCGGAACCGCACGATCTTGACGAACTCGTCGGCGTCCAGCGAGGCGCCGCCGACCAGGGCGCCGTCGATGTCGGCCTGGGCCATGATCTCGGCGACGTTGCCGGACTTCACGGAGCCGCCGTACTGGATGCGGATCTTGTCGGCGACGTCCTGCGAGTACAGCTCGGCGAGCTTGCCGCGGATGGCGGCGCAGACTTCCTGGGCGTCCTCGGCGCCGCAGACCTTGCCGGTGCCGATGGCCCAGACGGGCTCGTAGGCGATGACGATGGTCTCGGCCTGCTCGGCCGGGAGGTCCTTGAGACCGCCCTCGACCTGGGCGAGCGTGTGCGGGACGGCGTTGCCGGCCTCGCGGACGTCCAGCTCCTCGCCGACGCACATGATCGGCGTGAGGCCGTGCTTGTAGGCGGCCTTGACCTTGGCGTTGACGATCTCGTCGGTCTCGGCGTGGTACTGGCGGCGCTCGGAGTGGCCGATCGCCACGTACGTGCACTTCAGCTTGGCCAGCATCGGGCCGGAGATCTCGCCGGTGTAGGCGCCGGAGTCCTGGGCCGAGATGTCCTGGGCGCCGTACTTGATCTTCAGCTTGTCGCCGTCGACCAGGGTCTGTACGGAGCGCAGGTCGGTGAAGGGCGGCAGGACGGCGACCTCGACGGCCTCGTAGTCCTTGTCGGCCAGGGCGAAGGCGAGCTTCTGGACGTGGGCGATGGCCTCGAGGTGGTTGAGGTTCATCTTCCAGTTGCCCGCCATCAGCGGCGTGCGCGTGCTCATCGGGGTCAGTCCTCCAGTGCGGCGAGGCCGGGGAGCGTCTTGCCCTCGAGGTATTCGAGGGAGGCGCCGCCACCGGTCGAGATGTGGCCGAATGCGTTCTCGTCGAAGCCCAGGGTGCGGACGGCCGCGGCGGAGTCGCCGCCGCCGACCACGGTGAAGCCCTTGGAGTCGACGAGGGCCTGGGCGACCGCCTTGGTGCCCTCGGCGTAGTCGGGGTGCTCGAAGACGCCCATGGGGCCGTTCCAGAAGACGGTGGCGGCGTCGGCGAGCTTCGAGGCGTACAGCTTGCGGGTCTCCGGACCGATGTCCAGGCCCTCCTGGTCGGCGGGGATGGCGTCCGCGGCGACGGTCGTGGGGTTGGCCGGGGCCTTGGTCTTCAGGTCCGGGAACTCGGTGGCGACCAGGACGTCGACCGGCAGGACGATCTCGACGCCGTTCTTCTCGGCGCGCTCCATGTACTCGGTGACGGTCGGGATCTGGTCCGCCTGGAGAAGGGAGATGCCGACCTCGTAGCCCTTGGCCTTGAGGAAGGTGTACGCCATGCCGCCGCCGATGAGCAGCCGGTCGGCCTTGCCGAGCAGTTGGTCGATGACGGCGAGCTTGTCGGAGACCTTGGCGCCGCCGAGCGCGACGACGTACGGCCGCTTGACGTCCTCGGTGAGCTTCTTCAGCACGCCGACCTCGGTGGCGATGAGGTGGCCGGCGTAGTGCGGCAGGCGAGCCGGAAGGTCGTACACCGAGGCGTGCTTGCGGTGCACGGCGCCGAAGCCGTCACTGACGTAGACGTCGGCGAGCGCGGCGAGCTGGTCGGCGAAGGCGCCGCGCTCGGCGTCGTCCTTGCTGGTCTCGCCGGCGTTGAAGCGGAGGTTCTCGACGACCGCGACCTGGCCGTCGGCGAGGCCCGCGACCGTGGCCTGGGCGGAGGCGCCGACCGTGTCGGTCGCGAACGCGACGTCCGCGCCGAGGAGTTCGCCGAGGCGCGCGGCGGCCGGGGCGAGGGAGAAGGCGGGGTCCGGGGCGCCCTTGGGGCGGCCCAGGTGCGAGGCGACGACCACGCGGGCGCCCGCCTCGGCCAGCGCCTTGACGGTGGGCAGGACGGCGCGGATACGGCCGTCGTCGGTGATCGTGGTGCCGTCCAGCGGCACGTTCAGGTCGGCGCGGACGAAGACCCGCTTGCCTGCGACGCCTTCGGAGAGAAGTTCGTCGATCGTCTTCATGAAGGGGACTCCTGAGGAGGGCTCGTGATCGCTCTTGATCGCTCGAAAGCGCTCGTGATCCAACAGGTCGGTTCTGCACGCGCGTCAGGGCTCGGGCGGCGCGTCCCTGCGCCGCCCGAGCCCTGACTCACATCAATGCGCCTGCTCTGGATATCAGAGCTGGTTGCCGACGAAGACCGTGAGGTCGACGAGGCGGTTGGAGTAGCCCCACTCGTTGTCGTACCAGCCGAGGATCTTCACCGAGTTGCCCTCCTGGACCATGGTCAGGGAGGAGTCGAAGGTGCAGGAGGCCGGGTCGCTGACGATGTCCGAGGAGACGATCGGGTCCTCGGTGTACGCCAGGTAGCCCGCCAGGTCGCCGTCCTCGGACGCCTTCTTGAACGCGGCGTTGACCTCGTCCTTGGTGACCTCGCGCTGCAGCTGCACCACCAGGTCGGTGGCCGAGCCGGTCGGGACCGGGACGCGCATGGCGATGCCGTCCAGCTTGCCCTTGAGCTGCGGCAGGACCAGGGCGGTCGCCTTGGCGGCGCCGGTGGTGGTCGGGATGATGTTCTCGGCGGCGGCGCGGGCGCGACGCAGGTCCGAGTGCGGGAAGTCCAGGATGCGCTGGTCGTTGGTGTACGCGTGGACCGTCGTCATCAGGCCCTTGACGATGCCGAAGTTCTCGTCGAGAACCTTGGCCATCGGCGCCACACAGTTGGTGGTGCAGGAGGCGTTCGAGATGACGTGGTGGTTCGCCGGGTCGTACTTGTCCTGGTTGACGCCCATCACGATGGTGATGTCCTCGTCCTTGGCCGGAGCCGAGATGAGGACCTTCTTGGCGCCGCCGGCGAGGTGCTTCGCGGCGTCGGCCTTCTTCGTGAAGATGCCCGTCGACTCGATGACGATGTCGACGCCCAGCTCGCCCCACGGGATGTCGGCGGGGTTGCGCTCGGACAGCACCTTGATGGTGTGGCCGTCGACCGTGATCGTGTCGGCGGTGTGGGTGACCTCCTGCTTGAGGCGGCCCAGAATCGTGTCGTACTTCAGCAGGTGGGCGGTGGTCGCGGTGTCACCCAGGTCGTTGACAGCCACGATCTCGATGTCAGCACCCTGCTCCAGCAGCGCGCGGAAGTAGTTGCGACCGATACGACCGAAGCCGTTGATGCCTACGCGGATCGTCACGAACCGATCTCCTCGTTGGTACGCCGGCTATGCGGTGCCGGCGAGCTCTATTTGGGATGTCCCCGACCGCCTACGACCCTACCTCTCTGAAGCCGCCGTGGTGACATCCAGATGTCCCATACACGGCACGGCGGTCCGTACCCGCCAGTAGGGGTACGGACCGCCCCGGCCTGAAGCCCGGATCACTCGATTTGGTCACTGTGCGTTGCGCACAGTTGACCTCGGCGTGTCACTCGTCAAGTGAGTCGAGGGCCTTTCCGATGAGCGCCGTACGGTCGGCGGCCGCGGTGATGTGTTCCAGGCCGAAGCCCAGCAGCACCGTGTCGTCCGTGGTGACCGCTCCATAGGTCTGGAACAGCGCTCCGGTGCGCGCCCAGTCCTTGAGTACGGCCGGGCTGCCCGCGGGCGGTCCGGTCACGCTCCAGGCGCCGAGCGACGTCTCGAAGCCCTCGGTCTGGGTCGCCGCACCGCCGACGACGAGCGAGGCTTCGTCGGCGAGGACGCCGTGACCGCCGAAGGACGGGTCGCTGACGTAGGCGATCGAGAGCTCGACCGACTTGCCGGCGTACGCGCTGAGGTCGAACTCGACCTGCTTCCAGCCCTCGGAGGCGCCGGTGAGCGCGTTCCACCGACCGCTGCTGCCGCTCGCGGTGCAGCCGCTCGTGGCCACCGTGAGGTAGTGGGCCAGCCAGGGGTGCTCGCCCACGTAGAACCCGGCCTCGCAGTCCGCCGGCACGGTGGTGCTGGTGGCACCGCCCGTGTCGGGGAGCGTCGTCCAGTCCTCGGCCCCCGTGGTGTGGGCCTCGACCAGGACGTTGTCGTAGCCGGGCTCGACGTCCCACAGCAACTGGGTGCGCAGGGTCGGCTTCTGTGCCGCAGTCACTCCGGTGAGGTCGACGGTCCTGGTCAGCCGCTTGTAGGCGTCGTCGGTGTGCACGGCGGCCGCCATGGAGGAACCCGCGTACGGCCCGTACGGGTTGACGGTCCCGGCGAACTGGCCGGCGCCCGCGCTGGCGAACTGCGGGTGCGTGGCGGCAGGGAGCTCGTCCGAGGTGACGCTGTAGGTCCCGGCCTTGTCGAGCGGGTTGCCGGTGGCGTCGCCGAGCGCTCCGCTGAAGCCGCCGAGCTTGCCGGAGCCGGCGAAGCCGGTGGCCCCGGGGAGCGACGTACGGGAGTAGGCGCCCAGGTAGTACTGGCTGAAGTCGTCCGACAGGGTGCCGCCGCCGAGGTCGACGTTGCCGCCGGCCTGCTCGCCCGCCTCCATCAGCTTGCCGCCCTCATTGAGGTAGGCGCGCAGCTGGAGCTGGGTGGCCTTGCCCGGGGCGTTCGCGCCGGTGTAGTGGACGACGGTGTCGAAGTGGCTCAGCACGCCGAGCGCGTCGGGCGCGCCCTGAGCGGCGACGTCCCAGACGACCGCCCGGTGACCGTTGGCCTTGAGCGCGTCGACGTACTTCTGCGCGTGCGTGGCGGTGGCGCCTTCCTCGGCGACCACGAGGACGTCCGCGCGCGGCCGTTCGGCGACCGTGTACGTGAAGTGCTCGCTGGAGGTGGGCTTTCCGCTCTTCGTCTCGCCGGTGAACCACACCTCGACCTTGTCGCCCGGGTCGCCGTCCGCGACCTTGGCCCGGTACTCGTCGAAGTAGAGGTTGTCGTCACCGCCGTAGGTCTCGCCGCCCTTCCATGGCCGGAGCGCCATGTCCTCCGTACGGCCGCCGTTGACGCGGTACTTGAGCTCCTTGTCGCGCACGGACTTGCGTGCGACGACGGAGACCTCCTGGTCGGCGCCGCGGGAGTACGACGTGGTGAACGGCGCCGGCGTGAAGTCGGCGGCCTTCAGCCCGACCGAGGAGGCCGGCTGGTCGGGGCGCGCGGCGGACTCGGCGACGGAGAGCGCGAACGGGACGTTCTTGGCGAACTCCTGCTGGATCAGCTTCTCGTCGTCCGGGAAGTTGAAGACCGACTGGCAGTCCCGCGCGTTCCACTGGTCGTTCGGGTCGATGTTCGACGCCGTCTGGCAGGTCGACATCTCGGGCGTGAACATCGCTATGCCGTTGACGTTCGAGGCGTGGCCGTCGGCCTCGCCGTTCGTCGTGTACAGCTCCGAGGAGACCTGCGGGTGGTAGCCGGGGACCGCGGGGTTGTCCGGCGTGCCGGCGAGCGACTTGTAGAGGACGTCGTCCGGGGTGTCGGTGGCGACCTGCCAGCCGACGCCGTAGAGGATGAGCTCGGCCGCGGAGTGGTAATTGATGCCGTAGTCGAAGCCGATACGGCGCTCGAAGGCGTCCAGCGCCTTGGTCTCGGGCTCCGAGGCCGGGGACGCGCCGCGGTAGGTCTCGCTGGTGGGGTTCGGGGACGAACCCTCGTCGTCGTAGCCCCACTTGTAGGTGAAGTTGCGGTTGAGGTCGACGCCGTCGCCGGTGCTGATGGCACCGTCGCCGTTGATGTCACGCAGGTTCTTGCGCCACAGGCGGGTGCTGGTGCCCTTGAAGGTGTGGTCGTAGCCGTCGGGGTTGGCCGAGAGGACGAACCACAGCTCCGTCGAGTCGACGATCTTCTTGACGCGCTTGTCCGTCTTGTAGTTGTCCAGGTAGTAGTGCATCAGACGCCGGGTCATCTCCGGCGTGATCCACTCGCGCGCGTGCTGGTTGGAGACGTAGAGGGTGGAGGGCTTGGAGCCGTCCTTCGTCTTCTTGGCGTTCTTGGTGAGCTTGACCGCCAGGATGTCCTGTCCGTTGATCGTCTTGCCGATGGAGACGACCTTGGTGAGGCCGGGGTTCTCCTGCCCGGTCCGGACGATCTCCTCCTTGAGTCCCCCGCTTCCGCTGTACGGGCGGTACACGCCCTCGGCGGCCTTCTCGACGCGGGACTCGGCCTTGGCGGTGAGGTCGTGCTCGGTCAGCTCGACGCCCTGCTTCTGAAGCTTCTTGGCCTGGTCGTCCGTGAGGTAGACCTCGACGGTGGCCGTGCCCTTCTCGGGCGCTTGCTCGCTGAGTTCGTGGCCGTCCTGACCGGCCGCCAGCAGCAGGGGTATCTGCTTCTTGGTGACCTCGGCGCGGAAGACCTTGACCTCGTTCGGGTCGGTTTCTGGTGAACTTCCCGGTTGTGCCTGGGCAATGGGTGCGATGCTCGCTCCGCCTATCAGGAGCGCACCGGCAGCGAGGATCGATCTCGCTCTGGGTCTCATGAACCCCCCTAGCAGTGTTTCGCCACAGCGACGAATAGCTGCCAGGCTCATGCCACTTCACGGTCCAGTCAAGAGTGCCGCAAAGACAGACAAATACCGGTGCCGATGTCCCAAGTGAACATCGGCACCGATATGTTGACGATCTTTTACCTCATCCCACGAGGTTGTCCGCCAGCTCCTCGGAGAGGTTGGCCTCCGTGCCCGGGATGCCGAGATCCTGGGCCCGCTTGTCGGCCATGGCCAGCAGTCGGCGGATACGGCCGGCGACGGCGTCCTTGGTCAGCGGCGGGTCGGCGAGTGCGCCCAGCTCTTCGAGCGAGGCTTGCTTGTGCTCCATGCGCAGGCGTCCGGCGGCGGCGAGATGCTCGGGGACCTCGTCGCCGAGGATCTCCAGGGCGCGCTGGACCCGTGCGCCGGCGGCTACGGCCGCGCGCGCCGAGCGGCGGAGGTTGGCGTCGTCGAAGTTGGCCAGGCGGTTCGCCGTGGCACGCACCTCGCGGCGCATCCGGCGCTCCTCCCAGGCCAGCACGGACTCGTGCGCGCCGAGCCGGGTCAGCAGGGCGCCGATCGCGTCACCGTCCCGGACGACCACGCGGTCCACGCCGCGCACCTCGCGGGCCTTGGCGGCGATCGACAGCCGACGGGCCGCGCCGACCAGCGCGAGCGCGGCCTCGGGGCCCGGGCAGGTCACCTCCAGGGAGGACGAGCGGCCGGGCTCGGTGAGCGAACCGTGCGCCAGGAACGCGCCGCGCCAGGCGGCCTCGGCGTCACAGGTGGCCCCGGAGACCACCTGCGGGGGCAGGCCGCGGATCGGGCGGCCACGCCCGTCGACCAGGCCGGTCTGGCGGGCCAGCTGGTCGCCGCCCGCGACCACGCGCACGACGTAGCGCGAACCGCGGCGCAGCCCGCCCGGCGCCATCACGATCAGCTCGGAGCTGTGGCCGAAGATCTCAAGAATGTCCCGCTTGAGCCGACGCGCCGCCATCGCGGTGTCCAGCTCCGCCTCGATCACGATGCGCCCGCTGACCAGGTGGAGGCCGCCGGCGAACCGCAGAATGGCGGAGACCTCCGCCTTCCTGCAGCAGGTCCGGGTGACGGGGAGCCGGGAGATCTCATCCTTCACCGCTGCCGTCATCGCCATGGGCCGATCCTTCCATGCATCCGAAAAATACGGTCGTACGCGGCGGCGAGGAGCTCCGGGTCGTGCCGGGGCGTCCCGTCCGTCCGGGCCACCGGGGCCAGCTCGACCGCAGCACCGAGCCGCTTGGCGGCCTCGGTGAGCACATCCCGGTCGGGCACGGCGGCCTCGTCGGCCAGCACCACGTCCAGGGCGAGTTTAGGGGCGTGTCGTCCCAAAACCTCCAAATGACGCTGCGGTGAGAAGCCTTCGGTTTCTCCCGGCTGCGGGGCGAGGTTCAGGGAGAGTACCCGGCGCGCCTTCGTCTCGATGAGGGCGTCCAGGAGTTCGGGCACGAGCAGATGCGGGATGACCGAGGAAAACCAGGAGCCCGGGCCGAGCACCACCCAGTCCGCGTCCCGGACGGCGGCGACGGCCTCCGGGACGGCGGGCGGGTCGTGCGGTACGAGGTGCACCGACTGCACCTCGCCGGGGGTGAGGGCGACGTTGGCCTGGCCACGGACGGTGTCGACGGCCTCGGGCAGGTCCGGGGCGTGCCCCTTGACCAGGGCCTGCAGCTCCAGCGGCACGGCGGACATGGGCAGCACACGCCCGTGCGCGCCGAGCAGCTTGCCGACCAGGTCCAGGGCCTGGACGTGGTCTCCGAGCTGCTCCCACAGGGCGACGATCAGCAGATTGCCGACCGCGTGGTCGTGCAGGTCGCCCTTGGAGTGGAAGCGGTGCTGGATCACGCGGGCCCAGGTCTGGCCCCAGTCGTCGTCGCCGCACAGCGCGGCCAGCGCCTTGCGCAGGTCACCGGGCGGCAGCACGCCCAGCTCGTCGCGCAGGCGCCCGCTGGAGCCGCCGTCGTCGGCCACGGTGACGACCGCGGTGAGGTCGCCGGTGATCCGGCGCAGCGCGGCGAGCGAGGCGGACAGCCCCATGCCGCCGCCGAGGGCGACGACCTTGGGCTGGGTGCCGCGGCGGCGCGGCCTGGCACCGCGGGCCTCGGCGGGCCGGCCTGCCCGCGACTCGGGCACCGCCCGGCGCAACCTGCTCAGCCGCGGAGTACGTCCCGTCATTCCCGTCCCATGTCCCGGTGTACGACCACCGTCTCCACGCCCTGGGAGGCAAGGCGCGCTGCGAGCTTCTCGGATGTGGCGACCGAGCGGTGCTTGCCGCCGGTGCAGCCGACCGCGATCGTCACGTACCGCTTGCCCTCGCGGCGGTAGCCGGCCGCGATGAGCTGGAGCAGCTCGGAGTAGCGGTCGATGAACTCCTTCGCGCCGGGCTGGTTGAAGACGTACGCCGACACCTCCTCGTTGAGGCCGGTGAAGGGGCGCAGCTCCGGGACCCAGTGCGGGTTGGGCAGGAAGCGCATGTCCACGACCAGGTCGGCGTCGACCGGGAGGCCGTACTTGAAACCGAAGGACATGACCGTCGCCCGCAGCTCGGGCTCCTCCTCGCCGGCGAACTGGGCGTCCATCTTGGCCCGCAGCTCGTGCACGTTCAGGCTGGAGGTGTCGATCACCAGGTCGGCGTCGCCGCGCAGCTCGCGCAGCAGCTGACGCTCGGCGGCGATGCCGTCGACGATGCGGCCGTCGCCCTGGAGGGGGTGCGGGCGGCGCACCGACTCGAAGCGGCGCACCAGGGCGTCGTCGGAGGACTCCAGGAAGACGATCCGGCGGGTGACGCCCCGGGTGTCGAGTTCGGCGAGGGACTCGCGGAGGTTGTCGAAGAAGCGCCGGCCGCGGACGTCGACGACCACCGCGATCCGCGCCACGTTGCCCTGGGAGCGGGCGCCGAGCTCCACCATGGTGGGGATCAGCGCGGGCGGGAGGTTGTCGACGACGAACCAGCCGAGGTCCTCCAGACACTTGGCGGCCGTCGAGCGGCCGGCCCCGGACATGCCGGAGATGATCACCAGCTCGGGGATGGCCGCTTCGGGGACTCCGGCCGTCTCGATGCCCGTACTCACCTGTGCTCCGTCTTCCTGGCGTGCGTCCTGCTGGGTGAGATCCTCGCCGGTCTTCTTGTGGGTTTCCTGAGCTTCTTGATCTCGCTCGCCTGTGGGTTGTGTGTCGTGCTCGCTCATCTCTCCTGCCCCCGTCGTTCGTCCGGGGCGCCCGCGGACACGGGCTCCCCCGAGGTCTCCGCCGTCGTATCGGATTCGGATTCCTCGTCTTCCATGATCTCTCCAGTCGCCGTGTTCACGGCGGGTGCGGCCGGGGCCGCCTGGGCGAGGGCCGCGGCGATCGTCTCAGCCGTCTTGCGGCCTATGCCCGGCACCTCGCAGATCTGCTCGATTGTGGCGGATCGCAGCTTCTTCACCGAACCGAAGTGCTTGATCAGCGTCTGCTTGCGAGTCTCACCGAGGCCGGGGACGTCGTCCAGCGGGCTCGACCGGAAGCGCTTGGCGCGCTTGGTGCGCTGGTAGGTGATCGCGAAGCGGTGGGCCTCGTCCCGGACCCGCTGGAGCAGATAGAGACCCTCGCTGGTGCGGGGCAGTACGACCGGGTCGTCCTCGCCGGGCAGCCAGACCTCCTCCAGGCGCTTGGCGAGGCCGCAGACGGCGATGTCGTCGATGCCGAGGTCGTCCAGGGCTCGCTGGGCGGCCGCGACCTGCGGCTGCCCGCCGTCGACGACGACGAGCTGCGGCGGATAGGCGAAGCGCTTGGGGCGGCCGTCGTCGTCCTTGAGGCCATTGCTGAGGGGAACGGAGGAGGTGTCGGTGAGCGGGTCGGACGAAGCGTCGGTGAGGGGATCGGACGAGGCGTCGCTGAGGGTGTTCTCGCCGTCGGCCCACTCGCCCGTCTTCTCCTTCTCGGCGAGGTAGCGCTTGAAGCGGCGGGTGATCACCTCGTGCATGGAGCGGACGTCGTCCTGGCCCTCGAAGCCCTTGATCTGGAAGCGGCGGTACTCGCTCTTGCGCTGCAGCCCGTCCTCGAAGACGACCATGGAGGCCACGACGTCGTCGCCCTGGAGGTGCGAGATGTCGTAGCACTCGATCCTGAGCGGGGCGCTGTCCAGGTCGAGGGCGTCGGCGATCTCCTCCAGCGCCCGCGAGCGCGTGGTCAGGTCGGAGGCGCGCTTGGTCTTGTGCAGGACGAGCGCCTGCTGGGCGTTGCGCTCGACGGTCTCCATGAGGGCGCGCTTGTCGCCGCGCTGGGGGATGCGCAGTGAGACGTTGGCGCCGCGTCGCCCCGACAGCCACTCCTGCACGGGCTCCACGGGGTCGGGCAGCGCCGGGACCAGGACCTCCTTGGGCACCGCGTCCCCGGTCTCCTCGCCGTAGAGCTGCTGGAGGGCGTGCTCGACGAGGGCGCCGGTGGTGATCTCCTCGACCTTGTCGGTGACCCAGCCGCGCTGGCCGCGCACCCGGCCGCCGCGGACGTGGAAGATCTGCACGGCCGCCTCCAGCTCGTCCTCCGCGACCGCGATGAGGTCGGCGTCGGTCGCGTCGGCGAGCACGACCGCGTTCTTCTCCATGGCCTTCTTCAGGGCCTCGATGTCGTCGCGCAGGCGGGCGGCCCGCTCGTACTCCATCTCGTCGGCCGCCTCCACCATCTGCTTCTCGAGGCGGCGCAGATAGGTGCCCGTGCGGCCGGTCATGAAGTCGCAGAACTCATCGGCCAGTTCGCGGTGCTCCTCGGCGGAGACACGGTCCACGCAGGGGGCGGAGCACTTGCCGATGTAGCCGAGCAGGCAGGGGCGGCCGGTGCGGCGGGCGTTCTTGAAGACGCCGGCCGAGCAGGTGCGCACGGGGAAGACGCGCAGGAGGAGGTCGACGGTGTCACGGATCGCCCACGCGTGCGCGTACGGCCCGAAATACCTGACGCCCTTCTTCTTGTGACCGCGCATCACCTGTACACGCGGATACTCCTCGTTCATCGTCACCGCGAGGTACGGATAGCTCTTGTCGTCGCGGTACTTGACGTTGAACCGGGGGTCGTACTCCTTGATCCAGGAGTACTCCAGCTGCAGGGCCTCGACCTCCGTGGACACGACGGTCCACTCCACGGACGCGGCCGTGGTGACCATCGTGCGAGTGCGCGGGTGCAGGCCCGCCAGGTCCTGGAAGTAGTTCGCCAGGCGCTGGCGCAGGCTCTTCGCCTTTCCGACGTAGATCACCCGGCGGTGCTCGTCACGGAACCTGTACACCCCGGGAGAGTCCGGGATCTGTCCCGGCTTGGGGCGGTAGCTGGAGGGATCGGCCATGTCTCACACCCTACTGGCGAGCGCTGACAGTCCGGCGGGGCTGTGGACAACGCCGGAGCGTGTGGGCTCAGCGGCCCACGACCCACGCCACGTCGGACGGCGGCGTCCCGGCTTCCGGCACGTGGCGGACGGTCCACAGCACCTCTGCGGGCGGCACCGTGCCGTGCCCGGGTACTCGTCACGCTGCCGGTTCCGCGCCCAGGTGCCCATCACACCGCCCGTTCCGCGCCCGGGTACCCATCACACTGCCCGTTCGTGAGCACGTGGCGCCCGCGGTGCCCCCCTCGGCCCCGGGATCGGCGGCGTGCGCGCCGGGTCGTCCTCGTCGGCCGACGGCATCACCACCATCACGCACTCGGCGTTGCTCACCACCGCCGGCACCACCACCGCCAGACGACGCCCCGAAGAACTGGTCAGCCACGCTTCGAGCCGGCCACCGGAGATCCGGTCCCGCAGCAAACGGGCCGCCTCGTCGGCCGTCACGGTCCCGGCCGCGTCGCCGTACCGCCAGCCCTCCCCCATGGGCGCGACCCCGCCCCGTCAAAACCACAGCCACGCCCTGCCGGGGCCGCAGTCCCGGTGCTGGAACGTAGGAACGGACCAGGACACGGCGGTGGTCGTCGCTGTCCTCGGGGAGTCGGAGTTTGCCAGGCGGCTGCGGCCGGCAGCACGAGGATCCCTGTGGCGGGGCGGCGCTCGCGGATCGTGCGGGCCGCCTTGAGGCCCTCGGTGGAGCGGGCGGGCGGGCGGCGGTCTGATGTCGACGATCTCTTGGCCTGGTCGCGCGCCCCGACCCACGACCAGTTCCAGCAGCCCGGCCGCGTCGCCGGCCTGCCCCCGACACCTCGTACCCGACGCACTTGCACACCTGGCGGTGGAGCTGGCCCACAGCGCCACCTGCTTGATCATCCTGATCTCCGCCCCCCCTCCCCGGAGGACGTCCAGGAGCCCGTCGCCACCAGTCCGGCCTGCGGCTTCCTGCCCAGAACCGCTCTGCCCGCGTGGCTATCAGCGAGGCGCTCGACAACAGCGTTATGAGCGGGGCGACTTGAAGTGACCGCATCGTGACTCGGCCAGGATTGCCCACTGTCGGGCATCGGGTGTTGTCGGGACTTGGTCAACACGCTTCAATGCGGGGGAACTCGGGGCCGTGAACGACGGCGTACGGATGTGAAGACCCCTGCCGCGCCGACGGGGTGGCCCCGAGCAGCCGCGCGAACGGCCTGACCACCCGTTGTGAACAACCACAGAAAGGCCCCTGCATGCTGCACGCCACACAGCACGCGGACATCCCCGCCGACACCGCGGAACTGGACACGGCCCTGCGAGGCGGCCCGTTCCACGTCGCCCTGCGCGCCGCGATAGCCGCCCGGGGACTGCCGCTGCAGCGCGTGCAGCATCATCTGTCCCGTCGCGGTGTGAAGGTCGGCGTCACCAGCCTGAGCTACTGGCAGCAGGGCGCCCGCCGGCCGCAGCGCCCCGAGTCACTGCGTGCGGTACGGGCGCTGGAGGAGATCCTCCAACTGCCGGAGGAGTCCCTGATCCGGCTGCTCGCCGAAGCCGACCACCACTCCGCCCTCCAACGCCCCGCGGCCCGCTCCTACCGCTCCCTGGTGGAGGCCTCTGGCGTCCTGGAACAGCTGCTGGCCGAGCTGGACTGTCCTGTCGACGGCGGCCTGCACACCCTCGCCCACCACGAGCGGGTGCGGATCGGGCCGCGCCGTGAGCTGGCGGGGCGCGAGTCGCACCACATCGTGCGCGCCCACAGGGACGGCGTGGACCGCTTCGTCGCCGTCCACCACGGCGACCCGGGGTGCGTGCCGGAGCGCATCACGGTGCATGCGCTGGAGAACTGCCGCACGGGACGGGTCCGTTGGCACCATGACACCGGTGTCCTCGTGGCCGAGCTGCTCTTCGGCACCCGTCTGCGGGCCGGCGACACCTACCTCTTCCGCTACGGCGTCGAGGACGGCACGGCCGACGTGTCCCGCGAGTACGCCCGCGGTTTCCCTCTCGCGGGCGGCCAGTACGCCCTCCAGGTCCGCTTCGCCGAGAACGCCCTCCCGGTCCGCTGCCACCGGTTCGCCCAGCACTCGGCGGCAGCTCCCCGCAGTGGCCGTCAGGGACTGGCCCTCAGTGGGCTGCACCGTTCCGTCCACCTTGTCGAGCCACGGGTGCGGACGGGGATCGTGGGCATCGGGTGGGAGTGGGACTGAGCCGCCGCTCCGATCTGCCCCAGGCTCGGCAGACCGCCAGGTCCTGACAGCGGCCGGGCAAACCACCACGCCGTGATCCCGGCAGAGCAGACCTCCACGTTGTGCCCCCGGCCGGGCAGACCACCACGTTCCTCATCCTGGGCAGGCTGACCACCACGTTTCTCGTCCCTGCCAGGCTGGCCACCTCGTTTCTCATCCCGGTACGGATGACCACCAGGTTCTGCTCCCGGGACCGCCGACGTTCCCCTCGGCAGGGTCAGGCTGGGGACGTAAACGATTGCGCAAACGTTTACGTCCGGCCTCGAATGGGATACCTTCCCGGCCAGAAGACCCGCGGCGCCCGGGGAGGGCGGGCGCGGCACAGGCAGAACCGGGAGGGGATCGCGATGGCGACCATGGCCGACGTGGCGCGGAGCGCCGGCGTGTCCGTGGCGACCGTCTCGCATGTACTGAACGGCACCCGGCCGGTGCTGCCCCACACCCGCCAGGCGGTGCTGGACGCCATGGACGAGCTCGGCTACACGCCCAACACCCTCGCCCGTTCCCTGGTGACCTCCCGCACCCGGTCCATAGGGCTCGCGGTGTCGGCGATCAGCAATCCGTACTTCACGGAGATACTCCAGGGCGTCGAGGCCGCTGCCCTGGAACACGGCTACAGCCTGCTCATCGCCGACCCGCACGACGATCCGGAGCATGAGCGCAAGGTCGTCCAGCTCCTGCACGAACGCCGCGTGGACGGCATGATCATCGCGGCCTCCGCGGACCCGCGCGAGCTCATCGCCTACCTCGGGCGTCACAAGGTGCCGACCGTCCTCCTCGACCGCGTGGTCGACACCACGGCCGACGGCTCGCCGCACTTCGACCAGGTCTGCGCCGACAGCGCCGAACCCGTGGCCCGGCTCGTCACTCATCTCGCCGACCTCGGCCACCGGCGGATCGCCCTGGTCGCCGGCCTGCCCGGACTCAGCACCACCGGAGAGCGGCTCGCCGGATACCGGGACGGCCTGGCCTCCGCCGGGCTCGCCTTCGACGAACACCTCCTCGTGCACGGCGACTCCGAGTCGGCGGGCGCCGAACAGGCCACCGCCGCACTGCTGTCGCTCGCCTCGCCGCCCACCGCACTTGTCACCGCCAACAACGCGATGACGATCGGTGCCCTGCGTGCCCTGCGCGACCGCGGCCTGTCCGTGCCCGACGACATCGCGCTCTGCTGCTTCGACGACTTCGCCTGGGCCGACCTCTTCTCACCCCGGCTCACGGCGATAGCCCAGCCCAGCAGGGAGATGGGTGCCCACGCGGTCCGTGTGCTGCTCGATCGCCTCGCCTCGCCGGACCGGGCCGCCCGGACGGTGCGTCTTCCCTGCACCTTCATGCATCGCACCTCGTGCGGCTGCCCTGAACAGCCGCGGGGTGCCGGGACATCCGCGAAACCCGAGATTCCCGAGGTGCGCGAAATAGCTGCCAGGCCCGAGAAACCCGACGGCACCGCCGAGCCCCTGCCATCCGACAGCCCCGAACAGCCCCTGACGTCCGTGAAAGGAACCGTCTCGTGATCGTCGTCGCCGGTGAGGCCCTGATCGACCTGGTACCGCAGGGCACGGGCGCCCTGGCGGGCCTCAAGCCGGCGCTCGGCGGCGGTCCCTACAACACCGCCGTGGCCCTCGGCCGCCTCGGCTCCCCCACCGCCTTCTGCTCCCGGACCTCCTACGACGCCTTCGGGGACGCCCTGCTCGACGGGCTGCGGGAGGCCGGGGTCGACGTATCGGCCGTGCAGCGCGGTGTGGAGCCGACCACCCTCGCGGTGGCCACCATCGACGCGAAGGGCTCGGCCGCCTACTCCTTCTACGTCGAGGGCACCGCCGACCGGCTCTTCACGGCACCCCCGGAGCTGCCCGCGCAGACCCGCGCGGTCTCCTTCGGTACCTGCTCGCTCGTCCTGGAACCGGGGGCGAGCGCCTATGAGGAGCTGATGCGGAGCGCGGCCGCGCAAGGGGTGTTCACCGCGCTCGACCCGAACATCCGGGCCGGACTGATCCCGGACCCGGACGGTTACCGGGCACGATTCAAGAGCTGGCTGCCGTCGGTGTCGCTGCTCAAGCTCTCCGAGGAGGACGCGCTGTGGCTGGGCGGCACCCCGCGCGAGTGGCTGACCGCGGGACCGGCGGCCGTCGTGATCACTCAGGGCGGTGACGGGCTGACCGCCTTCACGCGGGACGGCGCGGTGCACGCCGTAGCGGGCGAGAAGGTCGACGTCGTGGACACGATCGGTGCGGGCGACACCGTGAACGCGGCTCTCTTGCACGGCCTGGCCACTCAGGATGCCCTGTCCGCCGAGGCGCTCCTGGGACTGGGCGCCGACGGCTGGACACGGCTGTTGCGGTTCGCGGCGCGGGCTGCCGCGATCACCTGCTCCCGGGCCGGCGCCGAGCCGCCGTTCGCCTCCGAACTGGGGGACTTCTAGGAGGCGTTCCGTGCCATTCCACTCTTGAGGAGTCAAGGTTCGTCACAGCCGCGGGGATCGGGCGGCTGATCATTCAACGCACGGCGCCCCGCAGGGAGTTCCCGCGGGGCGCCGCACTTTTCGGGTTGGGTTCGGGCTCGCTGCCCGCGAGCCTCAGGCCTTGCGGGCCCGCGTCGTCTTCTTCGCGGGTGCCGCCTTCTTCGTGGCGCCGGCCGCCTTCTTGGTGGCGGTGTTGTTGGCGGCCTTGGTCGTCTTCGTGGTCCTGGCCGTCGCCGTCTTCTTCGCCGTCGAGTCCGCTGCGACCGTCTTCTTGGCCGCCGCCTTGCGCGGGGCCTTCACCGAGGCCGCGTCGCTGATGCGGTCGGCGCCGAGGATCTCGCGCAGGAACTTGCCGGTGTGGCTGGCGGGGACCGCGGCGACCTCCTCGGGCGTGCCCTCGGCGATGACGAGGCCACCGCCGGCGCCGCCCTCGGGGCCCATGTCCACGAGCCAGTCAGCGGTCTTGATCACGTCGAGGTTGTGCTCGATGACGATGACCGTGTTGCCCTTGTCGACCAGACCGGAGAGGACCTTCAGCAGCTTGCTGATGTCCTCGAAGTGCAGGCCGGTGGTCGGCTCGTCGAGGACATAGACCGTGCGCCCGGTGGAGCGCTTCTGGAGCTCGCTGGCGAGCTTGACGCGCTGGGCCTCGCCGCCGGACAGGGTGGTGGCGGACTGGCCGAGCCGGACGTAGCCGAGACCGACGTCGTTGAGCGTCTTGAGGTGACGGTTGATCGCCGGGACGGCCTCGAAGAAGTCCATGGCCTCTTCGATCGGCATGTTCAGGACCTCGGAGATGGACTTGCCCTTGTAGTGGACCTCCAGGGTCTCCCGGTTGTACCGGGCGCCGTGGCAGACCTCGCACGGGACGTAGACGTCCGGGAGGAAGTTCATCTCGATCTTGATGGTGCCGTCGCCCGCGCAGTTCTCGCAACGGCCGCCCTTGACGTTGAAGGAGAAGCGGCCCGGCATGTAGCCGCGGACCTTCGCCTCGGTCGTCTCGGCGAACAGCTTGCGAATGTGGTCGAAGACGCCGGTGTACGTCGCCGGGTTCGAGCGCGGGGTGCGGCCGATGGGCGACTGGTCGACGTGCACCACCTTGTCGACGAGGTCGTCGCCGTCCACGCGCGTGTGCCGCCCGGGGACGTTACGCGCGCCGTTGAGCTCGCGGGC
This sequence comes from Streptomyces cyaneus, assembly GCF_004028635.1. GTDB lineage: Bacteria > Actinomycetota > Actinomycetes > Streptomycetales > Streptomycetaceae > Streptomyces > Streptomyces cyaneus. The sequence goes on from NZ_ML138679.1 coordinate 34,145, forward strand.
CAGGTGCGTGTACAGGATGTCGTTGACCAGCGTCGACTTGCCGGAGCCGGAGACGCCGGTGACCGCGGTGAACACGCCCAGCGGGAAGGAGACGTCGATGTCCTGGAGGTTGTTCTCGCGGGCGCCGTGCACCGTGAGCCGGCGGGACGGGTCCTGCGGGCGGCGGATGTCGGGCAGCGGGATGGCCTTCTTGCCGGCCAGGTACTGCCCGGTCTGCGACTCGGTGTTGGCGAGCAGTTCCTTCAGAGAGCCGCTGTGCACGACCTTGCCGCCGTGCTCACCGGCGCCGGGGCCGATGTCGACGACCCAGTCGGCGGTCTTGATGGTGTCCTCGTCGTGCTCGACGACGATGAGCGTGTTGCCCATGTCGCGCAGCCGGACGAGGGTCTCGATGAGCCGGTGGTTGTCGCGCTGGTGCAGGCCGATGGACGGCTCGTCGAGGACGTACAGGACGCCGACGAGTCCGGAACCGATCTGCGTGGCCAGGCGGATGCGCTGGGCCTCGCCGCCGGAGAGGGTGCCCGCCGCGCGGTTGAGCGAGAGGTAGTCCAGGCCGACGTCGACCAGGAACCGCAGTCGCTCGTTGACCTCCTTCAGCACGCGCTCGGCGATCTTCTTGTCGCGGGCGTTGAGCTTCAGCTCGCCCAGGAACTCCGCGCAGTCGCTGATGGACATCGCGGAGACCTCGGCGATCGACCTCTCCATGATCGTGACCGCGAGGACGATCGGCTTCAGACGCGTGCCCTCACAGGTGGGGCAGGGCACCTCGCGCATGTAGCCCTCGAAGCGCTCGCGGCTGGCGTCGCTCTCGGCCTCGCCGTGCCGGCGCTTCACGAAGGGGACAGCGCCCTCGAAGGGCGTGGTGTACACGCGCTCGCGGCCGTACCGGTTGCGGTAGCGGACCTCGATCTGGGTCTTGTGGCCGTAGAGCAGGGCCTTCTTGGCGCGCTGCGGCAGGCCCGCGAAGGGGATGTCCGTCCGGAAGCCGAGCGCGTCGGCGAGCGCGCCGATCAGGCGGCCGAAGTAGTCCTTGGTGTGCCCGTGCGACCAGGGGTGGATGGCGCCCTCGTCGAGGGACTTGTCCTCGTCCGGGACGATCAGCTCGGGGTCGACCTCCATGCGCGTACCGATACCGGTGCACTCGGGGCAGGCGCCGAAGGGCGAGTTGAAGGAGAAGGAGCGCGGCTCCAGCTCCTCGAAGGACAGGTCGTCGTACGGGCAGTACAGGTGCTCCGAGTACATGCGCTCGCGCTCGGGGTCGCCCTCGGGGAGGTCGACGAAGTCGAGCACGACCATGCCGCCGGAGAGGCCGAGGGCGGTCTCCACGGAGTCGGTGAGGCGGCGCTTGGCGGAGTCCTTCACCGTGAGGCGGTCGACGACCACCTCGATGGTGTGCTTCTCCTGCTTCTTCAGCGTCGGCGGGTTGGAGAGCTGGATCGTCTCACCGTCCACACGCGCGCGGGAGTAGCCCTTGGTCTGGAGATCGGCGAAGAGGTCGACGAACTCGCCCTTGCGCTCGCGCACCAGCGGCGACAGCACCTGGAAGCGGCTCCCCTCCGGCAGCTCCAGAACCCTGTCGACGATGGCCTGCGGCGACTGGCGCGAGATCGGGCGGCTGCACTGGGGGCAGTGCGGCTTACCGATGCGCGCGAAGAGCAGACGCAGGTAGTCGTAGACCTCGGTGATGGTGCCGACAGTCGAGCGCGGGTTGCGCGAGGTCGACTTCTGGTCGATGGAGACGGCCGGGGACAGACCCTCGATGAAGTCGACGTCCGGCTTGTCCATCTGGCCGAGGAACTGCCGGGCGTACGACGACAGCGACTCCACGTAGCGCCGCTGCCCCTCGGCGAAGATGGTGTCGAAGGCCAGCGAGGACTTGCCCGACCCCGACAGGCCCGTGAAGACGATGAGCGAGTCGCGCGGCAGGTCGAGCGAGACATTCTTCAGGTTGTGCTCGCGCGCGCCACGGACGATGAGACGGTCGGCCACGCCGGTCCGCACCTTTCTTGAGAGAAGTGACAGGGGCGAGGCCCCCGTGCTTTTCAGACTAGGGGGAGCCACTGACAACGCCGGTCGGATTCCCGAATGGGACAACAATCCCGGACCATCCAGCATGCCCGACGCCAAGACCGACCCTATAGCACGTGCATTCGATTTACGGCACTCGTTCACCACCTTCACCCAAAGGTGTGGCGGGGCTAGTGTCAGCACCATGATTGATCACGCTCGTGACCTGGTGTCTGTACGTGAAGCGACGGAACGGCTGCTCACCGCAGCGGCCAAGCTGGACAACGCGTCGGTGGCCGAGCCGTCACGGCTCCCCGGCTGGAGCCGCGGCCATGTCCTCGCGCACCTCGCGCGCAACGCCGACGCCCTCGTGAACGTCCTCGAAGGGCGCCCCATGTACGTCTCGGCGACGACTCGGGACGCCGACATCGAACGGGACGCCCCTCGCCCCCTCGACGTACAGCTCACGGACGTACGTGAGAGTGCGGCCCGTTTCCAGGAGGCAGCAGCTGCTCCCGCGGACTGGTCGCGCACGGTCCGGCTGCGCAACGGGGTCACCGACGCGGCGGCCCGGGTGCCGTTCCGGCGCTGGGTCGAGGTGGAGCTGCATCACGTGGATCTCGGGATCGGGTACGAGCTGGAGGATCTGCCGACGGAGTTCGTGGAGCGGGAGATCGACTTCCTCGCGGAGCGGTTCACCGGGCACCCCGACGTGCCGCCGACCCGCCTCACGGACGGCACGCGCGCGTGGGGCACGGGCCGGGAGGCGGGCACGCCAGAGATCACCGTCACGGGCCCGGCGCCCGCCCTGCTCGGCTGGCTCGCCGGGCGCCGCGACGGTGCCGGGCTGACCGTGCAGGGCGGCACACTGCCGTCGCTCCCCGCGCTGTAACTCCTGAACCGTCCCTGGGCCGCTCTCCCGCTATAGGCTGCCGCCATGACGTACAGCGGACAGGTGACGGTCGGTGGCCCCGCCGACGTGCACGAGCTCAAGGACCTGATGATCACCAAGATCGCGGTCGGCCCGATGGACAACAACGCCTATCTGCTGCGCTGCCGGGCCACGGACGAGCAACTGCTGATCGACGCCGCCAACGACGCGGACGCACTGCTCGGCATGATCGGTGACGACGGCATCGCGTCCGTCGTCACCACGCACCAGCACGGCGATCACTGGCAGGCGCTCGCCGCGGTCGTCGAGGCCACCGGCGCGCGCACATACGCCGGCCGGGACGACGCCGACGGCATCCCGGTGCCGACCGATGTCCTGGTCGACGACGGCGACACCATCCGGGTGGGGCGCGTGGAGCTCACCGCGCGCCACCTGGTCGGGCACACGCCGGGTTCGATCGCCCTCGTCTACGACGACCCGCACGGACATCCCCATGTGTTCACCGGGGACTGCCTGTTCCCGGGCGGCGTGGGCAACACCCGTAAGGATCAGAAGGCGTTCGCCAGTCTGATCCACGACGTCGAGACGAAGATCTTCGACGTACTGCCGGACGAGACCTGGGTCTACCCGGGGCACGGCAACGACACGACGCTGGGCGCGGAACGGCCGCAGTTGCCGGAGTGGCACGCGCGGGGTTGGTGAGCGCGCGCCCCGCGCACGCACCCCGTGTGAATCGTTCACACGCGCCGGTGCCACGCGCGCGCTCCCGGCGGACGTTGTTGCGCAGTCAACTGGAAGCAGCCCCGCACAGGATGACGGCTCCTGAGCGGTAAGGGCCGCCGGTCTCTCAATCCCCGCCCTCGACCGGCGGCCCCGGCAGCTGCCGAGGGACCTGTTCACAGGAACGCAACACCCGTTCCCACTATGCGGACAGTTACCGTCGTGACCTCGACAAACACGACCATGTACTGTCAATCTCCCGCCATGCATCTTGCCCCTCGCGCGCTGCGCCGCGCCGTCGCCGTCGCAACGACAGCCCTGCTCGCCACCGCTCTCGGCTGTGCTCCGCAGCCGGACGACAAAGCCGCCGACGCACCCTCGGGGTCGGCCGGGAATACCTGCGCCAAGGGCAAGTTGGCCACTCAGACCTCCGGCAAGCTGACGATCGCCACCGACGAGCCGGCGTACGAGCCCTGGTTCAAGGACGACAAGCCCGCCAACGGTGAAGGATTCGAGTCGGCGGTCGCGTACGCCGTGGCGAAGCAGCTCGGCTACGACAAGAGCGCCGTCGTCTGGCAGAGCGTGCCGTTCAACAAGGCCTTCGCGCCCGGCGAGAAGACCTTCGACTTCGACATCAACCAGGTGTCGATCAGCGACGAGCGCAAGAAGGCCGTGGACTTCTCCTCCGGCTACTACGACGTCCGCCAGGCCGTCATCGCGCTGAAGGGCACCGAGGCCGCCAAGGCGAAGAGCATCGCGGACCTCAAGGGTTTCAAGCTGGGCGCACAGGTCGGCACCACCAGCCTCGATTACATCGACGACGTGGTGAAGCCGACGCAGGAGGCCGCCGCGTACGCCAAGAACGACCAGGCCAAGTCCGCGCTGAAGAACGGTCAGGTCGACGCCATCGTCGTCGACCTGCCGACCGCCTTCTACATCACCGCGGCCGAGGTGACGGACGCGACGATCGTCGGGCAGTTCGAGAACCAGGGCGGTACGCCGGAGCAGTTCGGGCTGGTGCTCGACAAGGGCAGCGCGCTCACCACGTGCGTGACCGACGCCGTGGACACGCTGCGCAAGGACGGCACCCTGGCCAAGCTCGAGCAGCAGTGGCTGTCGGACGCCGTCGACGCTCCGGTGCTCAAGTGACGGTCACGAAGGCTGAGTCCGGCCACGGAGGCTCGGACGACAACGGTGACATGCCCGGAGCGAGCGGCGACGGGTACGTCCCCTCGCAGCGGCGTCTCGACCGCGAGCGCTACAAGCGCGCCCGCGCCCGCCGCGCCACGGCGATCGCCGCCCTCTCCACCCTGGTCACCGCCGTCGTCCTCTACCTGGTCGTGGTCAACGCGCCGGGCTGGCCGCGCACCAAGGAGACGTTCTTCGACTGGCAGTACGCGCGCGAGGCGTTCCCCAAGGTCCTCGAAGGGCTCTGGCTCAACGTCCGCCTGCTGCTGATCTGCGGTGTGGCCGTGCTGGTCCTCGGGATGCTCATCGCCGTCGCGCGTACGCTGCGCGGCCCGGTGTTCTTCCCGCTACGGGCGCTGGCGGCGGCGTACACGGACTTCTTCCGCGGGCTTCCGCTCATCATTAACCTCATGATCGTCGTCCTCGGAGTCCCCGCGCTGCGGCTGCAGGGCGTGACCGTCGATCCGGTGCTGCTGGGCGGTACCGCGCTGACGCTGACGTATTCGGCGTACGTCGCTGAGGTGTTCCGCGCGGGCATCGAGTCCGTCCACCCCTCGCAGCGCGCCGCGGCCCGCTCGCTCGGCCTCACCAACCGGCAGGCGCTGCGGCACGTCGTCCTGCCCCAGGCCGTACGCCGTCAGGTGCCGCCCCTGCTGAACGACCTGGTGTCGCTGCAGAAGGACACCGGTCTGGTGTCGATCGGCGGTGCGGTGGACGCCGTACGGGCCGCGGACATCATCGTGGGCCGCAGCCTCAACTACACGCCGTACATAGTCGCGGGCCTGGTCTTCGTGGCCTTGACCATCCCCATGACCCGCCTCACGGACTGGGTGACGGCCCGGATGGACCGTCGGCGCGCCCAAGGAGGAGCCCTGTGAGCGACGCACCTGTGCTGCGGATGGAGTCCGTCCGCAAGACCTTCGGCGGCTCGGTCGTGCTGCGGGACGTCGACCTGGAGGTCGCCCCGCACACAGTGACCGCCTTGATCGGCGCCTCCGGCTCCGGCAAGTCCACGCTGCTGCGGTGCGCGAACCTGCTGGAGGACATCGACGACGGTGCGATCTGGCTGGACGGCGAGGAGATCACCGATCCCCGCGTCGACCAGGACGGCGTACGGCGCCGTATCGGCGTGGTGTTCCAGGCGTACAACCTCTTCCCGCACATGACGGTCCTGGAGAACATCACCCTCGCCCCACGCCGGGTGCACGGTGTCTCCCGCACGGAGGCCGAGGCACGCGCACGTGAGCTGCTGGAGCGGCTCGGGCTGGCCGACAAGGCGGGCGAGTACCCGGACCGGCTGAGCGGCGGCCAACAGCAGCGCGTCGCGATCGTCCGCGCCTTGGCCGTACGTCCGCGGCTGCTGCTGCTCGACGAGATCACCGCCGCCCTCGACCCCGAGCTTGTCGGCGAAGTCCTCACCGTCGTCCGCGATTTGAAGGAGGACGGGATGACTATGGTGCTGGCCACCCACGAGATGGGGTTCGCGCGCGACGTCGCCGACCAGGTTTGCTTTCTGGACGGCGGCGTGGTGCTGGAGCACGGCACGGCCGAGCAGATCTTCGGGGATCCGCAGCAGGAGCGCACTCAGCAATTCCTGCGGCGGATCGTGGAGGCGGGGCGGTTGTAAGGACCGCTCGCCATGGTCGGCGGGACTTACACCTCCACCGGACTCACACCTCCACCGGACTCACACGTCCACCGGGCTTACGCGTCCGCGGAGTTCATAGTTGCCCGGACGTACCCGCCAGCGCCGCGACCCGCTCGACCCCGAACACGTACCCCTGCACACCGCATCCCGCGATGACGCCGTCGGCGCGCAGGGAGACGTACGAGTGGTGCCGGAACGACTCGCGCTTGTGGATGTTGGAGATGTGGACCTCCAACACGGGTAGTCCGTCACAGGTGTTGAGTGCGTCCAGAATCGCAACCGACGTGTGCGAGTAGGCGCCGGGGTTGATCACGATCCCGCTGTGGTTCAGCCGTGCCTCGTGGATCCAGTCGACCAACTCACCCTCGTGGTTGGACTGCCGGAAGTCGATCGTGCCGCCGTGCGCGGCCGCCGCCTTGGCACACAGGGCCTCGACATCGGCCAAGGTCTCGGAGCCGTAGATCTCCGGCTGGCGCTGGCCGAGCAGGTTCAGATTGGGGCCGTTGAGGATCATGATCGGGGCGTTGGCCAGGGTGCGGGGCACGGTTCCTCCGGTCCGTTCAGGGGTGGGGCGCTCTGTGGGCGACCGCTGCTCAGACCCCGGTTTATCACGATGCGTGGGCCGGGCCTCGGCTCCTATTCTCAGGGTCATGACCATGATCTCGTATCCGCCCAAGCCCTCGCCCGGCGACCGCATAGCCGTCATCTCGCCCGGCGCCGGCCTGCCCGGCCTCTTCCCGCGCCCCTATGAGCTGGGACTGGAGCGACTGCGCAAGGACTACGAGCTCGAACCGGTCGAGTACCCGGCCACCCGCAAGATGGGCTCGACACCGCAGGAGCGGGCCGACGACATCCACGCCGCGTTCGCCGACCCGGACATCAAGGCGGTCATCGCGTCGATCGGCGGCGACGACCAGATCACCGTGCTGCCGTTTCTGGACCGGGAGTTGATCAGGGCGAACCCGAAGCCGTTCTTCGGGATGAGCGACAACACGAACCTGCTCATGTTCCTGCGCAACACCGGCATCGTCGGCTACCACGGCGCGACCGTCATGACCGCGCTGGGCCGCCCTGTCGCCATGGACGAGTTGACCGCCGAGTCGCTGCGGGCGGCGCTGTTCACCCCGGGCGAGTACGAACTCAAGCCGGCCGAGCGCTGGAACGACGTCAACCGCGACTGGGCCGACCCGGCGACCTTCGACGCGGAGCCGGAGATGCGCCCCGCCGACGGATGGATCTGGAAGAACGCCGACCGGGTGGTGGAGGGCCGCAGTTGGGGCGGTTGCCTGGAGATCCTCGGCTGGCTGCTGATGGCCGACCGGGAGATCGCGCGCGATCTCTCGGAGTACGACGGCGGCGTACTGCTCCTGGAGACCTCGGAGGAGATGCCGAGCGGCGAGGAGGTCTTCCGCACCATGCGGAACATGGGCGAGCGCGGGCTCCTCCAGCGCTTCTCCGCACTCCTGATGGGCCGGGCGAAGACCTGGTCCTTCGAGCGCCCCAACAGCCCGGAGGAGGCCGCTCGTTACGCGGCCGAGCAGCGCGAGGCCGTCCTGCGCGCCATGCGGGCCTACGCTCCCGACACCACGATCGTCTTCGACGTGGACTACGGCCACACCGACCCACAACTCGTGATCCCCTACGGCGGCATCGTCCGCGTCGACGGCCCCGCCCGGCGCATCACCGTCACGTACTGACGAAGCCCCGGCGCGCCCGCACGCCCCCGTAACCCGCGATCACCGTGGGTAGTTGACGCAGCATGCACGATGTACGCACCGTAAGGGCGCCCTCCATGCTGCGGCTCGCGGCCGCCTCGCTCGCCGGGACAGCCATCGAGTTCTACGACTTCTTCGTCTACGGGACCGCGGCGGCGCTGGTCCTGGGGCCGCTGTTCTTCCCGACCTTCTCGCCGGTGGCGGGGACACTGGCCGCCTTCGCCACGTTCGGCGTGGGTTTTGTGGCGCGGCCGCTGGGGTCGGTGCTGTTCGGGCACATCGGGGACCGGCACGGACGCCGCCCGGTCCTCGTCGCCTCGCTGCTGCTGACCGGCGCCTCCACGGTCGCGGTCGGCTGCGTCCCGACGTACGACACGATCGGTGTCACCGCTCCCCTGCTGCTGCTCGTGCTGCGTTTTCTGCAGGGGCTCGGCATCGGCGGTGAGTGGGGCGGGGCCGTCCTGCTGACGGTGGAGCACGCGCCGGCCGAGCGGCGCGGTCTGTGGTCGAGCTTCCCGCAGGTCGGGCCGGCGCTGGGCTTCCTGCTCGCCAACGGTGTGGTGCTGGGGCTGTCGGCGACGTTGTCCGACGCGCAGTTCGCCGCGTGGGGATGGCGTGTGCCGTTCTGGGCGGCGGGGGTGCTGGCGCTGGTCGGGTTGTGGCTGCGGTCGTCGCTCACCGAGAGCCCCCGGTTCCTCGAAATCGACGACCACGCGCGCGTGCCGCTCGCGGAGGTCGTACGCGACCACTGGCGGCTCGTCCTGCTGACCGCGGGGGCGCTCGCCATCGGATACGCGATCTTCTACGCCGTGACGACCTGGTCCCTCGCGTACGCCACCGAGCGGCTCGGTGTGAGCCGCGGCGTCATGCTGACCTGCATCATGGCCGCGGTCCTGGTGAAGGGGTCGCTCACACCGGTGGCTGCGCTGCTCGGTGATCGTTTCGGGCGGAGGCCCCTGACCCTGATCGGGTGCGCTGCCGCCGCCTTGTGGATGTTCCCGATGGTCGCGCTCCTCGCGACGGGTGCGCCGCTGCTGATGTTCCTGGGGTTCCTCGGGGCGATGCTCGCGTTCATCACGATGTTCGCCGTGATTGCCGCGTATCTGCCGGAGTTGTACGAGCCCCGGGTGCGCTGCACGGGCGCCGCGGTGGGCTACAACCTCGGCGGCGTGGTCGGGGGCGCGCTCACGCCGATCGTGGCGACGGCGCTCGCCGAGCAGGGCGGTCGGGTGCCCTGGGGTGTGGGGGCGTATCTCACGGGTATCGCGCTGCTCAGCCTGGGGTGCTTCGCGCTGCTGCCCGAGACGCGTCCGGTGCCTGCAGTAGCGGCGGAGCCCGCCACCGGGTGACGGGCTCCGGACACCGCGACTACGCCGGACCCCGCCGCTACGCAGCACGATCGGTTGCGAAGCACGATCGGCAGCGGGACACGGCGGCTACGGATTGATCGCGAGCTCGAGATACGCCGCGAACAGCACCAGGTGGACGCCTCCCTGAAGCGGTGTCGCCCGCCCGGGCACCACCGTCAGCGAGCTCACCACGACTGTCAGGGCGAGCAGCACCATGTGGGTGGGGCCGAGGCCGAGGACGAGCGGGCCCGAGAGCCAGATGGAGGCCAGGGCGACAGCGGGGATGGTCAGGCCGATGCTGGCCATCGCCGAGCCGAGCGCGAGGTTCAGGCTGGTCTGCACCCGGTCACGGCGGGCGGAGCGCAGCGCGGCGATCGTCTCGGGGAGCAGCACCAGCAGGGCGATGATCACGCCGACGACGGCATGCGGCAGGTCGGCGGCCGCCACTCCGGACTCGATGGTGGGCGACACGCCCTTGGCCAGGCCGACCACACCGATCAGGGCCAGGCCCAGCAGCCCGAGGCTGATCATCGCGGTGCGGGCGGAGGGCGCGTGGGCGTGGTCGTCCGCGGTGATCACCTCGCCCTGCCGGGTGATGGGGAGGAAGTAGTCGCGGTGCCGCACGGTCTGCGTCGCCACGAACAGGCCGTACAGGATCAGCGAGGAGAGCGCGGCGAACGTCAGCTGCACGCTGGAGAACTCCGGACCGGGCTTGCTCGTGGTGAACGTCGGCAGCACCAGGCTGAGCGTGGCCAGGGTGGCGACGGTGGCGAGGGCGGCGCCCGTGCCCTCGGGGTTGAACACCGCCGTACGGTGCCGCAGCGAAGCGACCAGCAGGCAGAGGCCGACGATGCCGTTGCAGGTGATCATCACGGCCGCGAAGACCGTGTCCCTGGCGAGGGTGGAGCTCTTGTCGCCGCCGTCGACCATCAGCGTCACGATCAGGGCGACCTCGATGATCGTGACGGCCACGGCTAGGACCAGGGAGCCGAAGGGCTCGCCGACCCGGTGGGCGACCACTTCAGCGTGGTGCACTGCGGCCAGTACGGCCCCCGCGAGGACCAGTGTCACCAGCGCGACGACCGCGCCTGCCAGGTCCCGTCCCCAGGTGAAGGCCAGCAGGACGACCGCGAGCACCGGCACGACGTACGTCCACTGGGTCGTGAGCGGCCTGAGCCGAGCGATCATGGAGCGATCGTCGCAGAGGCGTTGGGGGTTCGCATTCCGGTCCGGATCGTTGTCAGGCGGCCCCGCGCCCTCGGGATGCGGGGCCCCTGTCGGTCGTGTGTCGCTACGCGAAATCGGTCATCTCCTGTACGTCGCAGTCCGTGAAGGACGGCGGCCTGGTGCACAGTGCGGCCATCTGCTCCGCGAACTTGGTCGTCTCGGGGTCGTCGCTGTTGCGCATGGCGTCCTCGTGGGAGTCGAACTCGATCACTACGAGGTAGCGGTTGTCCTGGCCCCTGTCCTTGAGGACGAGACGGCGCGTGGGGCCGCCGCTGCGACCCGCCAGGCGCTGTTCCGTCTCACTGGCCAGCTCCCGCATCTCGTCGATGCGCTCGGTCTCGAAGTCGATGATCTGCACGAACTTCATGGGTGCGTCCACTGGTGCCTCCACCCGGCCGTGGTGTCCCCGGCCGGGGACACCCAGCACCCAACGAAGCACCGGGAGCGGTGCTCGGCAATTCGCTGGGCACCACTCCCGGTGTTGGTTCTTCCTACGTCCGACGTGGTCAGACGTCGATGCTGTCCTTCGGAGCGCCTTCGCTCCGCTCCTGCGCCGCCTCGGCCGCCGCCTGCTTCTTGGAGGCCCTCAGGCTGGTGATCGTGGTGACGATCAGGACCGCGCAGATCACGCCGAGCGAGACCGGGATGCTGATCTCGGGGACATGGACGCCGGACTCGTGCAGCGCGTGCAGCACCAGCTTGACGCCGATGAAGCCCAGGATGATCGACAGGCCGTAGCTCAGGTGGACCAGCTTCTTCAGCAGGCCGCCGATGAGGAAGTACAGCTGCCTCAGCCCCATCAGGGCGAAGGCGTTCGCGGTGAACACGATGTACGGGTCCTGCGTCAGGCCGAAGATCGCCGGGATGGAGTCCAGGGCGAAGAGCACGTCGGTGGTGCCGATCGCGAGCATCACGACCAGCATCGGGGTCATGACCCGCTTGCCGTTCTCCTGGATCCACAGCTTGGTGCCGTGGTAGCGGTCGGCGACACCGAACCTGCGCTCGGCGGCCTTGAGCAGCTTGTTCTCCTCGAACTCCTCGTCCTCCTCGTCGGCCCGGGCCTCCTGGATGAGCTTCCAGGCGGTCCAGATCAGGAAGGCGCCGAAGAGGTAGAACACCCACGAGAAGCTGGCGAGGATCGCAGCGCCGGCCGCGATGAATATGGCCCGCAGCACGAGGGCTATGAGGACACCGACGAGCAGCACTCGCTGCTGGTACTGGGTCGGCACCGCGAACTTCGCCATGATCAGGACGAAGACGAAGAGGTTGTCGACGCTCAGCGACTTCTCGGTGATGAAGCCCGCGAAGAACTCGCCGCCGGCCTGTCCGCCGCCGAAGATGAGCAGGCCGAGTCCGAAGAGGCCGGCCAGGACGATCCAGACGACCGTCCAGATCCCGGCTTCCTTGATCGATACGTCATGCGGCTTGCGGCCGATGAAGAAATCGACCGCGATCAGGGCGGCAAGGCCCACGATGGTCAGGACCCATAGGGTCGTCGAAACTTCCACTGCGCCTCCGGCAGTCGTAACGGCAAATGTCAGCGTCGTCGCGCGCCGGAGGTCTCTTCCACCCACGATGGGCCGACGCCCCGGGATCTGGCCGGATCCGTATTGACGGGTACGTCGCAGCAGACAGGGAGTACTCCCCTCCGTGGGATGAACAGTACCCCAATCACCAAGGAAAGGTAAAGTGGTTGGCAAAAGAAATGCCAAGTGTGCTGGTCAGAGGCGCTTTACCTGTACTTGGCCCGGGCTGCCGCGACCTGCGCGAGCACCTGCTGGAGCACCTGACTGCCGGGCGGCACGAGCGGGGGCTCGTACGTCCAGGCATGCCCCACCCACGGGTCGGCGAGGTGATCGTCCGGCACCGGGGTAAGTCGCATCAGCGAACGCCACAGCGGGTCGAGCAGCGGGCCGTAGGCGGCTGCCTCCTCGCGGTCCGCGACCATCATCAGGTGGACGCCGACGGCGGGTCCCTCGTCCGCCAGGTAGCGCAGCTGGTTCACCGCCCGGTCGTCGAAGCCGTGCGGGAAGTCATTGACGATCAGCAGCTGCTCGGAGGTGTCGAAACCGGGCGGCAGGGAGTCGGGCGCTCCACCGCGCACCGCCATCTGCACCAGGTCGACACGCTGAGTGAGCCGCGCGAGGACGTCCGCGACACCCGCCGCTCCCACGGCGGGCGGGGCCGCGAGCACGCCGGTCTGCACCAGCGGTACGAGTGCCTGCGCACCCGAGCCGGCCGGGTCGACGACGTGCACGGTGAACTCGCCCGCCGGATAGACGGCGAGCAGCCGAGCCGCGTGCGCCACCGCCGTGTCCATCGCGAGGCGCCGCAGGTCATGGGAGTCGGTGAAGGATCCGTCGAGCGATCCGCCGCGTCCGCTGTCGATCCACAGGCCGCGCTCCAGCGGCAGCCGGACCAGCATCGGTATGCGCAACTGGGCGCTCTCCGGCAGGTGAAGGTCGCCCAGACGCAGGGCCATGGGGATCTCCATCGGTACCCGGTAGCCGTGCCAGACGGGGTTGTCCCAGCGGGCGTACGCGGCCGGCAGCGCGGGTTCGACGACCTCGGACTCCGCGGTGAGCTGGGTCAGGTCCCGGTCGAGCGCCGCTCTGGCTTGGTTGACCAGCTCGGTGTGCTTGGCCTGGGCCGCCTCGCGTGCGGCGTCGCCCTGTCCACCGATCCGGCTGCGCGGGTCCGACAGGACCTGGTCGAGCTCCTTCTCCATGCGGGACTCGGCGAAGTCGACCGCGCTGCGGTAGGCGGAGGTCGTGCGGGCCAGGTCCTCGAACATGCCCCAGACCTGGTTGTAGAGCCGCTCGTCCATGGACCAGCCGGTGGCGTCGCCCGCGACCGGCTGCGCGGGCTGCCCGGGCTGAGCCGGGGGCGCGGTCGGCGGGGGCGGCGGCGGAGCCGCGTTCTGACGGCGCGGGTGGCTGTAGTTGATCGGGCCGCCGGACGTGGGCGCGGACGGCTGGGCGGGGTCGGCCGCGCCGGTTCCGCTCTGATACGACGGCTGCTGCGCGGGCTGGCCCGGTACCCCGGGCGGCTGTGCACCGTACGGGGCGTTCGGCTGCGGTGGGGTCTGCCCTGGCACACCGGGCGGCTGGGTGCCGTAGGGCGACGCCGGCTGCGGCGGTACGGAGCCGGCGGCGCCCTGCGGTGCGGGGCCGCCCTGGTCCGGGCCGAGCGCCGGTGCGGCCGCCTGCCGGGAGCGGTCGCCGTCCTGCCGGGGCGGGGGTGCCGGCACGCTGCGGGCCATGCCCTGCGCCACCGCGTCGTTGATGCCGCCGGCGAGTTGGTGGGCCTGGGGCAGGCCCTGGTCGGTGAAAAGGTCGGCGAGGCCGCCTGCGTAGCCCTGGCCGATGGCGCGTACCTTCCAGGCGTCCTGGCGGCGGTAGAGCTCCAAGGCGACGACAGCCGATTCAGCCTCCAGGCCGGTGATGGTGTAGGAGGCGACCTCGGTGCCGTCGAGGCCGGTGACCGCGACGAAGGGGGTGGCGACGGCGCCGAACCGGGTCGGGCCGGCGACCCCGGTGGGCAGGGCGAGCAGCACACTGACGCGGTGGACGGCTTCCGGCATGGCGTCCAGGTCCACCGCGAGGCGATGGTCGGCGGCCGCCTGCCGGGAGACCTCGAGGCCGGGCAGGGTGGGGGCGCCGGGGTGGGCCACCCATTCGACCCCGTGGATCCTGCCCTGCTCGTCGCCGAGTGTGGCTCCGGCCACGATCGGCGTGCCGGCCGAGACCCGGATCTCCAGACGGGCCTGGGAGAGCGGGTGGTTCTGCCCCCGCACCAGCTCGGCCGTCATGCCTTCGTCCCCCTGTGTCGCTTGTCGTGTTGTGTGCCGCTCGCCGGCCCGCCCTACCGGTCCTTCAGGTCCTACAGGTGCGGCAGGATCGACGGCATCAGGTCCTGGAAGGTGCGGCCGTTGGCCGGCGTGCCGAGGGCCGTCATCGTCCAACCCGGGCCCGAGCGGTGCACCTTCGCCATGATCTGGGCCGTGTAGGCGCCACCGCCCGCGAGCGTGTAGCGGGCCATCTCCTGGCCGTTGGTCTCGTCGACCAGGCGGCAGAACGCGTTCTGCACCTCCTGGAAGGTCTGGCCCGTGAAGGAGTTCACGGTGAAGACGATCTGGTCGATGTGGACGGGGAGGCGCGCGAGGTCGACGAGGATCGCCTCGTCGTCGCCGCCCTGGCCGACACCGCCGACGAGGTTGTCACCGGTGTGGCGGACCGAGCCGTCGTCGCTCACCAGGTGGCGGAAGAAGACGACATCGACCGGCTGCTTGTCCGCGAACAGGACAGCGGAGGCGTCGAGGTCGACCTCCCGCGTGCGCGAGCCGAACAGGCCGCGCCGGGGAGCCGCCTGCCAGCCGAGACCCATGCGCACCGCGGTCAGGCTGCCGCCGTCGTTCTTCTGCAGACTGATGGCCTGACCCTTGGTCATGTTGACGGTCACGTGCTGATTCCCCTCTCGAGCTGTCCCCTGTTGGCCGCGGACTCCGCGGATGACCAGAACCCTACGCAGGGGCACTGACAGTGCCGTACCCCGGTCCGCACTTTGTGTCGGTCTTGCAACACAGCGCGTGCGCGGCATGCCCTCGGAGGCCGTTCGCGGGCGCCGGTCCCAGGCGTGGACCGGCACCCGTGGCCCCGTCAGGCCAGGCCCGCCTCCTTCATCTGGCGCAGTTCCTTCTTCATCTCGGACACCTCGTCACGCAGCCGGGCCGCGATCTCGAACTGCAGATCCGCGGCGGCGGCGCGCATACGCTCCGTCAACTCCTCGATCTGCTCTGCGAGATCGGCCGCCGGACGGTCGGTCGGCACCGTCTCCTTGGCCTTGCCCTTCGCGGACCTGGCCGCCTTCGCGCCCTTGGCCGCCTTGTCTCCGAGAGAGGGCACGGGGGCCTTGGTGCCGCGGCCGTCCTTCTTCGCGCGGTAGCCCGTGCCGAGCAGCTGCTCGGTGTCGACGTCCTCGCGGGCGATCTGCGCGACGATGTCGTTGATCTTCTTGCGCAGCGGCTGGGGGTCGATGCCGTTCGCCTTGTTGTACGCGACCTGCTTCTCCCGACGGCGGTTGGTCTCGTCGATGGCCTTCTCCATCGCCGGGGTGATCTTGTCGGCGTACATATGGACCTGGCCGGAGACATTGCGCGCCGCGCGGCCGATGGTCTGGATGAGGGAGGTGCCGGAGCGCAGGAAGCCCTCCTTGTCGGCGTCGAGGATCGCCACCAGGGACACCTCGGGAAGGTCGAGGCCCTCCCGGAGAAGGTTGATGCCGACGAGGACGTCGAATTCGCCGGCGCGCAGCTCGCGCAGCAACTCGACGCGGCGCAGCGTGTCGACGTCGCTGTGCAGGTAGCGCACCTGGATGCCGAGTTCCAGGAAATAGTCGGTGAGGTCCTCGGCCATCTTCTTGGTGAGGGTGGTGACCAGGACGCGCTCGTCCTTCTCGACGCGCCCCCGGATCTCGTGGACCAGGTCGTCGATCTGCCCCTCGGTGGGCTTGACGACGACCTCCGGGTCGATGAGGCCGGTGGGGCGGATGATCTGCTCGACCTGACCGTCCGAGCGGGAGAGCTCGTAGTTGCCCGGGGTCGCCGACAGATAGACGGTCTGCCCGATGCGCTTTTGGAACTCCTCCCACTTCAAGGGCCGGTTGTCGAGGGCGGAGGGCAGGCGGAAGCCGTGGTCGACGAGTGTGCGCTTGCGGGATGCGTCGCCCTCGTACATGGCGCCGATCTGCGGCACGGTGACGTGCGACTCGTCGATGACGAGCAGGAAGTCGTCCGGGAAGTAGTCCAGCAGCGTGTTCGGCGGGGAGCCGGGCTCGCGGCCGTCGAAGTGCATCGAGTAGTTCTCGACGCCGGAGCAGCTGCCGATCTGGCGGAGCATCTCCAGGTCGTACGTCGTACGCATGCGCAGGCGCTGGGCCTCCAGGAGCTTGCCCTGCTTCTCCAGCTCGGCGAGGCGCTCGCCCAGCTCCTTCTCGATGTCGTTGACGGCCCGCTCCATGCGCTCGGGGCCCGCGACGTAGTGGGAGGCCGGGAACACGTACAGCTGCTCGTCGTCGCTGATGATCTCGCCGGTGAGCGGGTGCAGTGTGGACAGGGCCTCGATCTCGTCGCCGAACATCTCGATGCGGACGGCGAGCTCTTCGTAGACCGGGAAGATCTCGATGGTGTCGCCGCGCACCCGGAAGGTGCCGCGGCTGAAGGCCATGTCGTTGCGCGTGTACTGGATGTCCACGAATCGGCGCAGCAGTTGGTCCCGGTCGATCTCCTCGCCGACCTTGAGGGGGACCATGCGGTCCACGTACTCCTGCGGGGTGCCGAGGCCGTAGATGCAGGAGACCGAGGCGACCACGACGACGTCGCGGCGGGTGAGCAGCGAGTTGGTCGCGGAGTGGCGCAGGCGCTCGACCTCCTCGTTGATCGAGGAGTCCTTCTCGATGTAGGTGTCCGACTGCGGGACGTAGGCCTCGGGCTGGTAGTAGTCGTAGTACGAGACGAAGTACTCGACGGCGTTGTTCGGCAGCAGCTCGCGGAACTCGTTCGCCAGCTGAGCGGCCAGCGTCTTGTTCGGCGCCATCACCAGGGTGGGGCGCTGGAGCTTCTCGATCATCCACGCGGTGGTGGCGGACTTGCCTGTGCCGGTCGCGCCGAGCAGGACGACGTCCTTCTCGCCGGCTTCGATGCGCCGGGCGAGCTCGGTGATGGCCTGCGGCTGGTCGCCGCTGGGCTGGTAGGGGCTGACGACCTCGAAGGGCGCCACCGTGCGTTCGATGCTGGAAACGGGCCGCATGGAATCAACCGTACGACCCGCCACTGACAACGCGGCCCGATCAGTGGTTTTGCGGGGTGCGGGGGCCCCGCTGCCCGAGGGCGCGGCGGGGCCGCAGCGGCGGGCGCCGGGTGGGGTGCGGGACGGTGGCGTGGGCCGGGACGCCGGGCTTGTGCTCGACGGGGACGCCGGCCGGCTTTCCCATGACCATCTTCGGGTCGAACAGCATGACGGCGCCCGCGAGGAGCAGGAAGGCGAGCGGGCCGATCAGCATGGGCGCGAGCAGGGCGGCGGGTGAGTCGCCCGTGGAGGGGGCCTCCGTGCCGTGGAGATGGACGCTGAGGGCGGCCATGCCGGTGTAGTGCATGCCGCTGACGGCGAGGCCCATGACGAGGCTCGCGCCCACGCTCCACATCAGCCCTCTGACCTGTCCGGCGGCCCACAGGGCGGCGGTGGCCGCCACCATGGCTATGGCGACGGAGACGGCGACGGTGAACGTGTTGTACTCCAGCTTGCCGTCGAGCCGCATGCCGGCCATGCCCAGGTAGTGCATCGAGGCTATGCCCAGACCGGTGATGGTGCCGCCGGTGAACAGGGCCGCTCCGCTGGCGCCCTTGTAGCCGACGATGAAGATCCCGATGCCCACCATGACGATGGCGACGGCCAGGCTCGCGAACGTCATCAGCTTGTCGTAGTGGATCGGCGTCTCCTCGACCGTGAACCCCATCATCGCGACGAAGTGCATGGTCCATATGCCGGAGCCGATGGCCGCCGATCCCAGGGCGAGCCAGCCCGGGCGCCAGGACTGCGAGACGAGCATCGATCTGGTGGTGCAGCGCAGACCGAGGGCACCACCGAGGCAGGCCATCAGGTAGGCCACCAGCGGTGTGACGAGTCCGTAGCTGAATCCGTCGATCGTGCCCTGCATACGCAGCTGCCCTTCCCGCCCTCTAACGTCCCGGAACTCTGTGAAATGCGCCCCCTCCCACGACCGACCGAGCGGTCAGGGTTGAGGCAGAGAGTAACCCCCACCGGAATGGTCGAACGATTCTCCGGCAAAGAAACACGGCCTTGCCCCAGTTGTGCTGCACGAGTGAGCGGGCGCGGGCAACTCCATTCATTCTGTGGCCATTCTGTACTCCTCCACCGTTGACTCTCTGCTGTCACAGTTGAGCTGTCCGTGATCGCTCGACGCGAGGAGTACGCATGCACGCGCGCGCTGTAGCCGCCACGACGACCGCGCTCCTGGGAGCCGCCGCTCTTCTGCTCCCCGCCCCCGCCGCCCTGGCCGGCGCCGAGCGGCCCACGATCATCGCCCACCGGGGTGCCTCCGCCTACGCCCCCGAGAACACGCTGGCCGCCGTCGACGAGGCCGCCGAGTTGGGCATCAGCTGGGTCGAGAACGACGTTCAGCGCACCAAGGACGGCGAACTGGTCGTCCTCCACGACGACAATCTCAAGCGCACGACCGATGTGGAGGAGGTCTTCCCCGACCGGGCGCCGTGGAAGGTGAAGGACTTCACCGCCGCCGAGATCGCCCACCTGGACGCGGGCAGTTGGTTCGGCCCCGGGTACGCGGGCGAGCGCGTACCGACGCTGGAGCAGTTCATGGACCGCGTGGAACTGCACCATCAGAAGCTGCTCCTGGAGATCAAGAACCCCGATCTGTACCCGGGCATCGAGCGGCAGACCCTCAAGGTCCTGGGCAATGAGGGCTGGCTCGACCCGGACCACCTCGCGAGGCGGCTGATCGTGCAGAGCTTCAGCGCCGACAGCATCCGCACCGTCCACGAGCTGAAGCCGGCCGTGAAGATCGGCTTCCTGGGGACGCCGCCCGTGGCGGACCTGTCCTGGTACGCGACCTTCGCCGACCAGATCAACCCGTCGTACTCCTCCATCTCCACGGACTACGTCGCCTCCGTCCATGAGTTCGAGGGACCGCACGGCGGGCCGCTGGAGGTCTTCACCTGGACCGTGAACGACGCGGACACCGCCCGGCTGGTCGGCGGGTACGGAGTCGACGGCATCATCACCAACAATCCCGACGTGGTGCGGGACGCGTTCCCCAAGGGCTGAGGCCCGACGGGCCCGGCACTTCCGCCCGGCAGCCGGGCCCGCCCGGGGCGCAGTGCCCGCTCCCGGGGCGTTGTCAGTGGTGGGTCGTACGGTGGGCGCATGGACAGCCATGGGCAGTACGAGCAGCAGGTCGTGTGGGCCGTCGTCGGTACCGACATCGGTCCGCTGATGCTGGCCGCGACCCGCGACGGCCTGGTCAGCGTCGTGTTCCACGCCACGGAGGGGGTGCGCGACACGGCGCTCGACCGACTGGCGTCCCGACTGGGCACCGAGCCGGTCGAGGCACCCGGTTCTCCGCTGCTGGCCGAGGCGATACGTCAGGTGGAGGAGTACTTCGCGGGTGCCCGCCGCGACTTCGAGCTGCCGCTGGACTGGTCACTCATCTCCGGCTTCAACCGGCAGGTGCTGCGCGAGCTGGCGTCCGGTGTCCCGTACGGCACGGTCGTCGGGTACGGCGATCTGGCCGGACGCGTGGGGCAGCCGGGCGCGGCCCAGGCGGTGGGGACGGCCATGGGCGCCAATCCGCTGCCGGTCGTCGTGCCCTGCCACCGGGTCGTGGAGAGCGACGGCGGCATCGGCGGCTTCGGGGGCGGCCTGGAGACCAAGCGGAAGCTGCTCGCCCTGGAGGGGGTGCTGCCGGAGCCGCTGTTCTGAGGGCTTCCGTACTTTCGCAGAGTTGGACGAGCGAGAGAGACAGGCAAGAAGACAGGCGGGAGAAGAGGGGGGAGACTGCGCCTGTGACGACACTTTTCACCCACCTGTACGCGGCCGGTCCGGTGTGCTGTCCCGTGCCGGCAGGTCCGGTGTACCGCTCCATGTCGGTCGCCCGGGCGCGCCGTACAACCGGGTGTGCATCGTGACGGCGGTCGAGCGAGGGGCCGTCGCGTCCGTCACGCCCGACCGGTTGCCGGCCCTGCGGCGCCGTATCTCAGCCGTACTGATCACTACGCAGATCCTGGGCGGGCTGGGCGTGGCCACCGGCATCGCGCTCGCGGCCGTCCTGGCGACGGAGGTCAGCGGCACCGAGTCGCTGTCCGGGCTCGCGCCCACCGCGACCGTCACCGGTACGGCGGTGCTGTCGATGCCCCTGGCGGCGCTGATGACCGCGCGGGGGCGGCGTCCCGGGCTCGTCCTGGGCTATCTCATCGGAGCCGTAGGCGCCGTCGTCACGGTGGTCGCGGCCGGCATCGGCAGCTTTCCGCTGCTGCTCTGCGGAATGGCCGCGTTCGGCGCTGCCTCGTCGGCGAACCTCCAGGCGCGGTTCGCGGCCGCCGATCTGGCCGAGCCGGAGCGCCGGGCCCGTGCCATCTCCCTCGTCGTATGGGCCACCACCATCGGTGCGGTCCTCGGCCCGAACATCGCCTCCCCCGCCGGTCGGAGCGTCACGGGCCTCGGGATACCCGCGGCCGCGGGGCCGTTCCTGTGGGCGGCCGGGATCTTCCTGATATCCGCCGTCGTGGTGGCCGTACTGCTGCGGCCGGACCCGCTGCTGACCGCGCGTGCGCTCGCGCCGGCCGAGGAGCAGTCGCCCGCGGCCCGTTCACTGCGTGCCGGGATGGCAGCCGTGGCCGCCTCGCCGCGGGCGCGGCTCGCGGTGGTGACCGTTGCCGTGGCGCACACGGCGATGGTGTCGGTGATGGCGATGACCCCGGTCGACCTCGCGCACCACGGCGCGGGCATCGATCTGATCGGGCTGGTCATCAGCGGGCACATCGCCGGCATGTACGCGTTCGCGCCGCTCATGGGGCGGTTGTCGGACCAGCTGGGGCGGCTGTCCGGGATCGGGCTCGCCGTGGGGCTGCTGGCCTGCGCGGTGTTCCTCGCCGGTACGGCGGGCGGCAGTCACGGGCAGACGGCCGCCGGGCTCTTCGTGCTGGGCCTCGGCTGGTCGGCGGGGCTCGTCTCCGGTTCCGCGTTGCTCACGGACTCCGTGCCGCAGTCCACGCGGGCCGCCGCTCAGGGGCTGTCGGACCTCGTCATGAACGCCTCCGCAGGCGTCGGTGGCGCGGCCGCCGGGCTCGTGGTCGCCCAGGCGAGCTACGGCTGGCTGAACTTCACCGCAGCCTGCCTGCTGCTCCCGCTGGCGGCGCTGGCGCTGTTCACGCGGGGCAGACGGGCGGCCGGCGTTCCGGCGGGCGACTGACGTCAGGCGTGGCTCGCCCCAGCACGCCCAGGGGCGGAGGAGGCCAGGTGGTGCCGGTCGCCGTTTTCTCTCAGTTCCGCCGGCCCCTGATGATGGCGATCCTGCGCGAGGCCGGCCGCAAGTACGTGCTGAATCCGCGTGGGGCACTGGACGGCGTGCGGCCGGTCTGACGTCACCGCAAGGGGAGCCACGCACGCGTGGCCCCCCTTCTCGGCGCTCTAGTCGTAGTGCCGGGCCTCGAAGACGTTGCCGTCGGGGTCGCGGAAGTAGAAGCTGCGCCTGGCCTTGCCGCGGGCGCCGAAGGAGTCGTACGAGTAGTCCGACACGGGTACGTCGTGCTCCTCCAGGTGGGTGCGCAGCCCGTGGAAGTCGTCCTCCGGCAAGGACAGGCAGACGTGATTGACCGGGTGTCCCGCGCTCCGGGCGGCATCGGGGAGCATCTTCATGCGCTCCACCATGGCCATCGGCATGAGGTCGAGGATGGTCTCCTCGTTGACGCGCACCGAGGGGAACGGCGCCTCGCCCGCGGTGAACTCGCTGAGCCTGATGGGCGCCAGGCCGAGTGTCTTCTCGTAGAACTCGGCCGAGGCGGCCGGGTCGCTCACCCAGAGGACTACGTGGTCGAGACGTGTTGTGTTGTCGGTCATGCGTCCAAGGCTGGTGTCGTCTCCCACATGCCGCAAGGGTTTGACCGGGCGTGGCGCCCGCCAGAGATGAGGGAAGACCGAACGACAGGAGGCAGGCGCGTGGTGCTGGTGGTGTCCGAAGAAGTGCGGGAGGCGATCGACGCGCGTCGACCCGTGGTGGCCCTGGAGTCCACGATCATCGCGCACGGGCTGCCCCGCCCGCGCAATCTGCAGGTGGCGCTGGAGCTGGAGGACGTAGTACGGCGGGAGGGCGCCGTTCCCGCGACGATCGCCGTGCTGGACGGGCGGCCCCATGTCGGGCTGGACAAGGAGCAGTTGGAGCGGATCGCGAACGAGGACGGGATCCGCAAGCTGGGGCACCGCGATCTGCCTCTCGCGGTGGCCTCCGGGGCGAGCGGGGCGACCACGGTGTCGGCGACGGCGCTGCTGGCGGCCCTCGCGGGCGTACGGGTGTTCGCGACGGGCGGGCTCGGCGGCGTGCACCGGGAGTGGACGGTGACGCAGGACGAGTCGGCCGACCTGGGGCTGCTGGCGCGCAAGCGGATCACGGTGGTGTGCGCCGGCGTGAAGTCGATCCTGGATGTCCCGGCGACCCTGCAGCGGCTGGAGACCCTCGGCGTCGCAGTCGCCGGCTATCGCACGGAGCGCTTCCCCGGCTTCTATCTGTCCGACTCGGGGCATCCGGTGGACTGGACGCTTCAGTCGCCTCAGGAGGTGGCCGAGGTGATGCGTGCTCAGGACGCGCTCGACGGGCCCGAGTCGGCGCTGATCGTCGCCAATCCCGTACCGGAGGCCGAGCAGTTGGATCCCGAGCTGCACGCGCGCGTGCTCGCCGACGCGCTGCACGCGTGCGAGGAGGAGGGCATCACCGGTCAGGCGGTCACACCGTTCCTGCTGAACTACCTGGTACGGCAGACCGACGGTGCCTCGCTGAGCGCCAATCTCGCGGCGGTACGCGGCAACGTACGGCTGGCGGGGCGGATCGCGGCGGCCTGGGCCGGGGCGTGAGCGAGCCGGGGAACGCGACGGGGCGCAGCCGTGCGGGTGATGCGCCTGCCCCTGCCGATGAGCGCGACGGCGCGCTGCTCGTCATCGGGGACGTGGTGACGGACGTCATCGCCCGGCACCGGGGGCCGCTCGCCTCGAGTACGGACACGGCCGCGGCCATCCGGACGGTGCCGGGCGGCGCGGGCGCCAATGTGGCCTGCTGGGCCGCACATTGGGGCGCTGCGGACGTGCGGCTCCTGGGGCGGGTCGGCGCGGACGCCGCCGCGTGGCACGAGCGGGAGCTGACCGCGAGCGGGGTGAAACCCCGGCTCGTCGTGGATCCGCAGGCGCCGACCGGGACGGTGATCTGCCTGGTCGACACGGGCGCCGCCGCCGAGCGGACGTTCCTCACCGACAGCGGGGCGTCCCTGCGGCTCGACCCCGGCGACTGGTCGGACGCGCTGCTCGACGGTGTCGCCCGGCTGCACCTCTCGGGCTATCTGCTGTTCTCCGAGGCGAGCCGGGCGCTGGTGACGGTGGCTGTGGCGTCGGCACGCGCGCGTGGGGTGCCGGTGAGCCTGGATCCGGCGTCGGCCGGTTTCCTCGTGGAGCTGGGCGTCGACCGTTTCCTGGCGCTGGTGGAAGGGGTGGACGTCCTGCTGCCCAGCCGTGACGAGGCGTGCCTGCTCACCGGGTTGCCCGACGCGGAGGACGCGGCGGCCAAGCTGAGCCGTCATGTGCCATTGGTGGTGGCCAAGCAGGGCTCGGACGGTGCGCTGGTGGCCCGGTCCGGCGCCGTGTACGCCCACGTCCCCGCCGCACCGGCGGCGCCGAGGGACACCACGGGGGCGGGCGACGCCTTCACGGGCGCCTTCCTCGCGGCCCTGCTCACGGGCGCCGCGCCCGAGGATGCGGCGCGGGAGGGGTGCCGGGCCGGTGCGCTGGCGGTGAACCGGGTGGGTGGAAGGCCGCCCACCGCAAGGTGACGGCAACCGACCTCTGCCTACTCTGCTGAATTCACGTCAGCTCTCGCTCTCCGCCCAATCCACGTCAGCCCTCACTCCCCGCCTACGCCTTGCGGCCCCAGGCCGAGATCATCGGGGCGGTGGCCAGATCCATGCCACCGGTGGCGACGTTGGCGAGGTGGCGGTCGATGTCCACGTCGGTGGCGAGGCCCTCGGCGACGAGCTGGTCGCGGATCTGGCGGATGGTGGCGGACTCCAGGGCCGCGCAGGCGGGAGAGGCGACCGGGAAGTACGCGTCGGCCTCCACCCGGCGCAGACCTGCCTCCCGGAGCAGACGCGGGAGCCTGCGGCCGTAGGAGAGGTCGGCGCCACGGTCGGCCAGCAGTTTGCGGAAGCCGTTGCGGAGGCGGTTCGCGAGCTGCTGTTCGGGGCCGTACTCGTCGGGGCAGAGCAGGGGCTGCAGTGCGGGGTCGGCGTCCTCGAGCAGGAGCCGGCCGCCGGGGCGCAGGGCACTGATCATCGAGCGCAACGCCCGTTCGCGGTCCGGCACATGCACGAGCACGAGCCGGGCGTGCACCAGGTCGAACCCCTCCCCCGGCGGCTCGTCCGCACCCACGTCGTGGACGCGGACCTCGACGGGCGGACGGGCGGCCGGGGTGAGCCGTGAGGTGTCGATGTCGGTCGCGACGACCCGTCCGGTCGGGCCGACCTTCTTGGCCAGCCAGGACACCACGGAGGTGCCGCCGGCGCCCACCTCCCAGCAGAGCCAGCCGGGTCCGACGCCGAGCCGTTCGAGGTGTCGGAACGTCGTTGGGTCGAAGAGGGTGGCAAAGGCGTCGAAGCGCTCGCCCGCCTCGTCCTGCCGATTGTCGAGGAGATACCCGTGGGTTCGCGTCATGATGCGATCATCCCAGTTGCCCGGCTTGTCCGGAGGGGGCGACGCTCGGCAGGACGGCCCCGAATTCGGCAGGACGGCTGAAATCGACAGGGCGACCCCGAGTCCCGCACGACCTCCCCTTCCGAGCGGCGATAC
Source organism: Streptomyces cyaneus (assembly GCF_004028635.1). Lineage (GTDB taxonomy): Bacteria > Actinomycetota > Actinomycetes > Streptomycetales > Streptomycetaceae > Streptomyces > Streptomyces cyaneus. The sequence continues at coordinate 59,527 of NZ_ML138679.1, forward strand.
CGGCGCGGAATCTTCCTGCACAGCGGGATTCTTCATCCACGGCCGCGATCTCCATCCACACCCGCGATCTTCATCCACAGCCGGGAACAAAGCGGAACCTCCTGCTCCCACAGGCTTACCCATGTCTCACACCCACCTGGCAAACTGGCGGGCCACGGCGCAGAGATGCGGCGCACCGCGAGCGAACCGAAGGGGCCGGAGCGTCCCGGAGGCGAGTCGCGCACCAATGGGGAGATCCACGCAAGGAGATCCAGATGTCCATGGCAGGGAATCTGCGGAAGGTCACGGGCCTCAGCAAGGTCGGCGGCCTCCGCAAGGTGGCACGGCTGGCTCGACGGCGCCCACGCGTCGACCTCAGCCATCCCGCCAGGTCCCCCCTGGGCTCCTCGGTGGTGAACTGTGTGACGTACCGGGACGGCGTGCAGGTCCCGGAGAGCGGTGATCTGGTCGACATCGTGCAGAAGGTACGCAAACGCGGCGCCGGCTTCGTCTGGCTCGGCCTCCATGAGCCGACGGACCAGGAGTTCGCGGGCATCGCCGAGTTGTTCGCCCTGCATCCGCTCGCCGTCGAGGACGCGATCGAGGCGCATCAGCGGCCGAAGCTCGAGCGCTACGACGAAACGCTGTTCGCGGTCTTCAAGACGGTCTGCTACGTCGAGCACGAGGAACTCACGGCGACGAGCGAGGTCGTGAACACCGGCGAGATCATGGTGTTCGTCGGCCGGGACTTCGTGATCACGGTGCGGCACGGGCGGCACGGCTCGCTGGGCCCGTTGCGCGAGGAGCTGGAGTCGAACCCCGAGCAGCTCGCCAAGGGTCCCGCCGCGGTGCTGCACGCGATCGCGGACCATGTGGTCGACGACTTTCTGAACGTCACCGACCAGGTGCAGGAGGACATCGACCAGGTCGAGACGGACGTGTTCGCGGAGAACGGCGCGCGGGCCGACCCGGGCCGGATCTACCAACTCAAGCGGGAACTCCTCGAGTTGAAGCGGGCCGTGGTTCCGCTGAGCCGCCCGCTCGAGGAACTGGCCACGCGGCCCATCCGGGTGGTCGAGCCGGAGATACAGGCCTACTTCCGTGACGTCTCCGACCATCTGCTGCGGGCCAAGGAGCAGATAGCCGCCTTCGACGAACTGCTGAACTCGATCCTGCAGGCGCACCTGGCGCAGGTCACGGTCGCGCAGAACGAGGACATGCGGAAGATCACGGCATGGGCCGCGATCGTCGCCATACCGACGATGGTGTGCGGGCTGTACGGGATGAACTTCGACTACATGCCGGAGCTTCGCTGGACGTACGGCTATCCGCTGGTCATAGGCGTGATATCCGTCGTGTGCGTGACGCTGTACCGCGGCTTCCGGCGCAACGGATGGCTCTGAACCTCGGCCCCCCACTGCCGCTTCCTCCCGGCCGGCCTCCGGCCGACCGCGGCACGCCTCCGACCGATCGCGTCCGACCTCCGGCCGACTGCGGCGCGTCCCCGTCCGGCACGGTCGGCCGGACGGGGACGGCACAGGAGGTGAGGGGACGTTCGCCGGGTCAGTGCGTCGTCGGCCCCGTGGTCCTGGCGTAGACGCTCTCGGCCCAGTGGGCGACCTCGTCCTCCGGCAGGTTCCGGGCCAGATCGGCCTCGCTGATCATGCCGACCAGGCGCTTGTTCTCGATGACCGGGAGCCGGCGGATCTGGTGCTCCTTCATCTCCCGGAGCACGTCGCTGATGTCGGCGTTGGCATCGATCCAGCGCGGGGTGCCGTGGGCCATCTCGCCGGCGGTGACCTTGCTCGGGTCGCGGCCCATGGCCACGCAGCCGATGACGATGTCGCGGTCGGTGAGGATGCCGCAGAGCCGTTCGTTCTCGTCGCTGATGGGCAGGGCTCCGACACCCAGCTCGCGCATCAGCTGGGCGGCGCGGTCCAGGGTCTCGTGGGCCGGGATCCACTGGGCACCACGGTGCATGATGTCTCCGGCAGTGGTCATGGAGTACCTCCCGATGCCGGACGGCCGGCGCGGCGCCGGACGCACCGCTAGTCCCGGCGTCCTTCATTCTTGCCGTGCCACCCGGCACACGCACCTGGAACCGAGCGGCAACGGTCTCCGGCAGCGGGCGGCGGTCAGGCCGAGAAGCGCACGATCTTCCTCGGGACGATGCGGATGATCACGCGGGCCTCGTCGTCCTTCTCCGCGGGCGGATCGATGCCGAGGTACTTGTGTGAGAGCTCGAACGGGAGCCGCTTGGTCTCGTCCGGGACTATCTCGGCGGTGCCGCGGATCTCGACCGAGGTATAGGGGTTGGCGAGGTCGTAGACCGAGACGCTGATACGGGGGTCGCGGCGGAGGTTGCGCACCTTCTGGCGGGCGTCGACAGAGGAGAAGAGCACGGTGTCGCCCTCGCGCTTGATCCAGACCACCGAGTTCTGCGGGGCGCCGTCGGGGCCAAGGGTGGCCACGCTGGCGAAGTCCTGCCGTCGAGAAGGGAGCGGACGGAGTCGTCGAAGGAGATCGGATCATTCGTGGAGGTCGCCATGGGGGACAGAGTAATTAAATGCACGTGCATGTAGAAGTGCTTTTGCCGACCTCGGCTCAAGCGCTCAAGCGCTCAACTACTCAAGGATCAACCGCTCCACGCCGGGTGCCGCGGATCGTCGGCACGCACCAGGACGTCCGCCGTGCCGACGGGGTCGGTCTCCTGGACGTAGCGCTCGAAGGCGGGGAGGGTCCAGTGCTCGGCCTCGGGGGTACGGCGGCGCAGGGCACCGGGTGAGAGGAGGACATGGACGGTCAAGTCGAAGGGGAACCAGTGACGCAGCAGGAGGGGGCCGTGCAGCAACAGGAAGCCGCCGGGCGGGAGTTGGACGTAGGAGCTGCGGGTGGCTCGGTCGGCGACCGGGTCCCACAGGTTCGGCAGGACGCGACCGTCGCCGCCGGGTTCGAGGGGGCCGAAGACCTCTCGCCACAGGGCACCCGTGTCGAACCAGCCGTCGTAGTAGGCGTCCACGTCCTGGTGGCCGTACTCCAGGCGGACCGAGGCGGGGCGCAGGAAACCCTCCGCGCCGACGGCGAGCGAGGGGCGACCGCGTATGCGCAGCGCCTCAGCGACGCGCTCGGCGAGATCTCCCGGGCGGGCCGCGGGGGCACCGTCGAACGCGATGCGCGGCCAGGCACTGCCATCGGCCGGCTTCAGGTCGAGCAGCCGCTCAGCCAGCAGGTCGCCGAGCCGGTCCCAGGTGATCGCTTCGAGTCGCACATGGCCCATGATGCGACAGGGCGGGGCCGGGGTGCGGCGCGCCCCGCGACCCCGACCCCGCCACCGTCGCCCTCGCCCTCGCCCTCGCCCTCGCCCTCGCCCTCGCCCTCGCCCTCGCCCTCGCCCTCGCCCTCGCCCTCGCCAACGATCAGTCCGTCCCCCGAATCCGTTCAGGCCACCCCGGGCCTGATCAGACGGCTCCTCTTCCCCGGTCAGGGAGTTCCCCAGGCCCGCCCCGCGGGGAATGAACTCCGTATGGCACCGCTCGCAACTCCCCCGCCCCGTACCGGACTTCTCGTGATCCAGCCCCTCAAGCGGCGGCACTGTGCGGAGTGTCAGGCGGGGCCGTTGCAGATGCTGGTGCTGGAGGAGGGGGCGCCGCGGTGTCTCGACTGTGCCGACCTCGGGCATCTGGTGTTTCTGCCGCGCGGCGACACAGCGTTGACGCGTCGGTCGCGGGAGGAGAGTGCGCTGTCGGCGGTGGTCGTGCGGTTCAACCGGCGCAGGAGCCGTTATGAGCGACAGGGCGTCCTCGTCGAGGAGGCGGGGCTCGCCCGGGCCGAGGAGCGATGCCTCGCGGATGCGGAGGCCCGGCGGCGGCGTCGGGTGCGGGACGCTCAGCGGCGGGCGCGGGAGGACGTGCGGTTCGCGGAGGCGTTCGCGGGGGAGATACGGCGACTGTTCCCGGGGTGTCCGGCGGACCGGGCACGGGACGTCGCCGCGCATGCGTCGGTGCGGGGCAGCGGACGCGTGGGGCGGAGTGCGGCGGGGCGGGCGTTGTCCGAGGGGGCGGTGACGTCGGCGGTCGTGGCATCCGTGCGGCATCTGGACACGCCGTACGACCAGCTGCTGATGAGCGGGGTGCCGCGGCACGAGGCTCGGCGCCGGATCGCGGCGGTGGTGGAGACGACGTTGCGGGGGTGGCGAGCTGAGGTGTCGGGGGTCGGTTGAAGGTGGCCCCGTGGAGACGGGACCGGAGGAGGGCGGGACGGGCAGAAGGCGGTCTCAGGGGGGCGTTCGGCGCTGCCGGGCAGCACCCTCGCACTGGGCGCCGCCGTGGCCGATCATCTGCGGCCAGGAACGGCGCCCGCCCTTCGCCCCGCTGGACGCTCGCGTATGTAGCAGCGCCGCTCGACCATGGTCACTGATCTCGTACAGGATTTCACTGGTGGTGATGGAGGGAGCCGGGCAGGATCCCGGCGGGACGCGGGAGTTGACGTTGCATGATTGATGGACCGTACTTCGTACTGATCGTGATCGGTGTGGTCGGGACCGGTCTCGTGGCCGGGGTCTTCTGCGCCTTCTCGACCTTCGTGATGCGTGGGCTCGCCGCGCTGCCGCCGGCGCAGGGCGTGGCCGCGATGAAGGCGATCAACGTGACGGCGTTGATGCCGGCGTTCATGTTGGTGTTCATCGGGTCGGCAGTGCTGTGCGCGGTGATCGCCGTGGTGACGTTCGTGCTCTGGCCGGACGAGGGGACGGTGGAACTGCTGCTGGGCAGTGCGCTGTATCTGTTCGGCTCGTTCGGGGTGACCATGGTGGCGAACGTGCCGCGCAACGAAGCGCTGCTCAAGCTGGACGCGGGCACTGCGGAGGCGGCCGCCTACTGGCCGACGTACGTGCGCGAGTGGACGGCGTGGAACCACGTCCGCATGGTCGCCTCGGCCGCCGCGACCGTGTGCTACGTGCTGGCCCTCAGCTGAACCACTGAACCCTGGCCCCCGGCCCTGACCCCTGAACCCTGAACCCTGAACCCTGAACCATTGTCACCGGACTCCCCGTGGCGATCGCCGGAGAAAGCGCTGTCCCCCCACTCTGCGCACGTGGCCCGTGGGACGTATCGTTGCCGGAAGAGTGCCGCCCGATGACGCACGGCTCGAACACGTCACACGCGCACGCAAGGAAGACGGCCATGGCCGATCCCAAGGGTTTCATGACCACCCCCCGCCAGGACTGGCCGCGCCGGCCCGTCGAGGAGCGGGTCAAGGACTGGGACGAGGTGTACGTCCCCGGGGCGTTGCTGCCCATCATCAGCAAGCAGGCCGACCGCTGTATGGACTGCGGCATACCCTTCTGCCACGACGCCTGTCCGCTGGGCAATCTGATCCCCGAGTGGAACGACCTGGTGTCGCGGGAGGACTGGCGGGCGGCCGCCGACCGGCTGCACGCGACGAACAACTTCCCGGAGTTCACGGGGCGGTTGTGTCCGGCGCCGTGCGAGGCGGGGTGCGTGCTGGCGATCAATCAGCCGGCCGTCACCATCAAGAACGTCGAGTGCGCCATCGCCGACCGGGCCTGGGAGGACGGCTTCGCGCCGCCTCGGCCGCCGGACCGGCTGTCCGGACGGACGGTCGCCGTGATCGGCTCTGGGCCCACCGGGCTCGCGGCGGCACAGCAGCTCACGCGGGCGGGGCACACGGTCGCCGTGTACGAGAAGGACGACCGGATCGGGGGACTGATGCGGTACGGCATCCCCGAGTTCAAGATGGAGAAGCACCATCTGGAGCGCCGGATCGAGCAGATGCGGGCCGAGGGGACGAAGTTCCGTACGTCGACGGCGGTCGGGCGGGACATCGGGGCCGCAGAGCTGCGGTCGCGCTACGACGCCGTGGTGATCGCCACAGGAGCCACGGCCTGGCGTGAGCTGCCCCTTCCTGGGCGGGAGTTGAGCGGCATCCATCAGGCGATGGAGTATCTGCCGCTGGCCAACCGGGTGTGCGAGGGGGAGCTGGAGACGTCCCCCATGTCCGCCGCCGGGAAGCATGTCGTGATCGTCGGCGGTGGTGACACGGGGGCCGACTGCCTCGGCACCGCCGTCCGGGAGGGCGCCGCGTCCGTGACCCAGCTGGACATCTACGCCCAGCCGGGCGCCGAGCGGGACGAGGACGCCGAGCCCTGGCCGACGTACCCGAAGATCTACCGTCTGTCGGCCGCGCACGAGGAGGCGCGCGATCTGCAGACGGCGCCCGCGGCGGACGCGGATGCGCGACTGTTCGCGGCGTCCACGCTCCACTTCACGGGCGACGCCGACGGGCACGTACGGTCACTGCACCTGACCGAGGTGGACGCACAGCGCAGTCCGATGCCGGGCACCGAGCGGACGCTGCCGGCCGACCTCGTACTGCTCGCCCTCGGCTTCTCCGGGCCCGACCGGGAAGACGGGCTGATCGACCAGTTGGGGCTGGAGATGGAACCTCGCGGCACGATCACCCGGGATGCCGGGTTCGCCACGAACGCCCCCGGCGTGTTCGCCGCGGGGGATGCCGCCCGAGGGCAGTCGCTCATCGTGTGGGCGATCGCCGAGGGACGTGCGGTGGCGGCGGCCGTCGACCGTTATCTGACGGGGAGTTCGCGGCTGCCGGCGCCGATCTCGCCGTACGACCGCCCCATGACCGTTTGACGGGCCAGTGATCGCGGACGCGAGAAACGGGCCCGTCAACGCCGCTCGTCCGTCCCCGCCACCTTCCCCGTCGCCAGCGCCACCCTGTTCCACGTGTTGATCGTGAGGATCAGGGCCAGTACGTGCGCCAGTTCCCCTTCGTCGAAGTGTGCTGCGGCCTGGGCGTAGACCTCGTCGGGAACCCCGCCGTCGGCCACCAGGGTCACCGCTTCCGTCAGGGCGAGGGCCGCCTGCTCCTTCTCGGTGAAGAAGTGGCGGGCCTCGCGCCAGACGGCGACCATGTGCAGCCGGTCCTCGCTCTCGCCTGCCTTGCGGGCGTCGCCCGTGTGCATGTGGAGGCAGTAGGCGCAGTGGTTGAGGTGCGAGGCGCGGATCTGGATCAGTTCGACGAGCGCCGGGTCCAGGCCCTCACGGGCGGCGGCGTCGAAGCCGACGATGGCGCGGAAGACCTTCGGGGCGGACTTCGCGAAGTCGAGGCGGGTGCGGGCGGCCTCGGCCTCGCTGATGGACCCAGCGATGGACTCGGCAATGGGCTCGGTGGGCTTGGTGTCAGTCGTGTTCGTCGTCATGTGGACCAACTTACGGGCCGAAAAGACCGGCTGTAGGGTGCATTTCCATGCCGGAATCATGGGTCAATTTCGCGGAGCGGATCGGTGCCGACCTGCATCTGGATCTACCCGAACCCTCCGATCCCTCCAGGTCGCCCGGGTCGTCCGGGTCGTCCGGGTCGGGCGGGCGACGGGCCGCGCTGATCCGTGCGCTGCGCGAGGCTGTGCGCAGCGGGCGGCTCGCGCCCGGCACCCGGCTGCCGCCGTACCGTTCGCTCGCCGCCGACCTGGGGGTCGCCCGCAACACCGTGGCCGACGCGTACGCGGAGCTGGTGGCCGAGGGCTGGCTCACCGCCCGCCAGGGCTCGGGGACGAGGGTGGCCGAGCGCGCCCAGCCCCTGCGACGCGCCGAGCGGGTGCCCCGTAAGGCGCCTCCACGCGCGCGTGGGCCTCGGCACGACCTGCGGCAGGGCACGCCGGATGCGTCGGCGTTCCCGCGTGCGGCATGGCTGGCCTCCTATCGGCGGGCCCTCCAGCAGGCGCCGAACGAGGTGTTCGGGCCCGGCGATCCCGCCGGACGCGTGGAACTGCGGGAGGCGCTCACCGAGTACCTGGCACGCGCGCGTGGCGTGCGTACCGAGCCGGGCCGGATCGTGATCTGCTCCGGCTTCGCGCACGCGCTGCGGCTGCTGTTCGGCCAGGACAGGAGCCAGGACAAGGGCGGCAACAAGGGCGGAGGCGGGGGCGGCAGTGTGCTGCGCGGGCCGCTGGCCGTGGAGGCGTACGGCTTGGGGTTCCACCGGGAACTGCTCGCCGCCGCCGGCGTACGGACCGTACCCCTCCCCCTCGACGAGGACGGTGCACGCGTCGACCGGCTGGGGCGCGAGCGGGCCGTGCTGCTCACGCCCGCGCACCAGTTCCCGACCGGCGGCCCGCTGCACCCGGAGCGCCGTGCCGCCGTGATCGACTGGGCACGCGCGCGTGGGGGCGTCGTCCTGGAGGACGACTACGACGGGAAGTTCCGCTACGACCGCAAACCCGTCGGCGCCGTCCAGGGCCTCGATCCCGAGCGGGTGATCTTCATCGGCTCGGTCAGCAAGAGCCTGTCGCCGGCGGTGCGGCTCGGGTGGATGGTGCTGCCGGAGCGGTACGTCGACGACGTGCTCGCAGCCAAGGGCGAGCGCGAGGCGTGGGCGAGCGTCCTCGACCAGCTGAGCCTGGCCGACTTCATCGTCTCCGGGGCGTACGACCGTCATGTACGGCGCATGCGGCAGCGATACCGGAGCCGCCGCGACCGCCTCGTCACGGCGCTCGCCACGCACGCGCCGCACATCGAGGTCACCGGTGTCGCGGCCGGACTGCACGCGGTGCTGCGGCTGCCGCCCGGCACCGAACGGTCCACGGTCAAGGCGGCCACCTGGCAGGGCATCGCCCTGGACGGCCTCGCCGAGTTCCGGCACCCGGACGCGGTGGAGACGGCCATTCCGGTGCGTGACGGCATCGTCGTCGGATATGCGACACCCTCGGAGCACGCGTACGGGGCGGCGCTGGAGGCACTGTGCGGGGCGCTGCCGCCGGGCGAGGACCACTGAGGCCGCACAAAAGACCCTTTCCCACCCTTTCAAACCCTTTCCCGGCATACCGCAGCATTCAGATTTGTTCTCCCATCTATCCGACATGTGTCCGAAAAGTGCCTTCCGGACTACATGTATCCGAACAGGAGTGGGATCATCGGAGCAGGAGGCGTGCTGTCGTCGTACCCGGGCGCGGGACGGCAGCGGCTCGCCCCCATCCTTCGTTCCGTCGTCAGGCGCAGGGCCACCCCAGCGCGTCCCCCCTGTTGGCGGTCGGTCCTGGAGGGTGGTGTTCGATGACGACGCTCGATGAACGTCACGAAGAAGGTGCGCGCGACGGCGATGAACTCCGCGGCGACGTCACACTGGGCAAGGTCGAGACACATGGCCCGGCCATCGTCCCGCTGGACCAACCCGGCACCGCGCTCCCCCGACTGATGGGGTCCAAGGCCGCGAACCTCGCCCGCGCGGCCCGCGCCGGACTGCCCGTGCTGCCCGGTTTCGTTATGCCGCACCAGGCAATGCGCGACACGGTCGCTCTGCGGCGCGCCTGGGACGAGCTCTCCGACGGCGGCGCCCGCCCGCTCGTCGTGCGGTCCTCCTCTCCGCAGGAGGACACCGAGGAGTCGTCCTTGGCGGGCCAGTTCGCCTCGGTGCTCGATGTGCGTGGCTGGCGGGAGTTTCGTACGGCCGTGCAGACCGTGCTCGCCTCGGCGCACCGGTCCGACGGGTCCACGGCGCCGATGGCGGTACTGGTGCAGCCCATGCTCATGGCACGGGTCGGCGGGGTGATGTTCGGTGCCGATCCGGTCGCGGGGCGGGCCGACCGGCTGCTGGTCAGCGCCGTGCGCGGCGGGCCGGACAGCCTGGTCGGCGGCGCACAGGCCGGCACCGACTACTGGCTGAGCGGGCGCGGACGGCTCCTGCGGACGGAGGCACCGGAGGGCCCGGCAGAGCCTTCGCAAGGCCCGACAGAGTCCTCGGGGAGTTCGCGAGCCGAGTCTTCGAAGCGCCTGCGTGCCGCCTCCGACGAGGTCGGCTCGCTGCTCACGCGCGTCGAGCTGTTCCGGCTGGCGCGGCTGGCACGGCAGGTCCGTCGGGTCTTCGGCGGACCGCAGGACGTCGAGTTCGGGTTCGACGCGGACGGGCGGCTGTGGCTGTTCCAGAGCCGGCCGATCACCGCGATGGCGGCACGGCCTGCACGCCGGGCGCGACTGCTCGGGCCCGGTCCGGTGGCGGAGACGCTGCCGGACCAGTTGGCGCCACTGGAGGAGGACCTGTGGGTGGCGCCGATGGCCCGAGGGCTCGCCACCGCGCTCGACATCGGGGGCACCGCCCCGCGCCGGCTGCTGCACTCGGTGCCGGTGGTCACGACGGTCGCCGGGCGGGCCGCCGCCGATCTGCGGCTCCTCGGCGCCGTCCCGCCGCGGCACCGGTGGCTCGCGCTGCTCAACCCGGCACCCGGAGCGCGCCGGCTCACCGCGGCCTGGCGGGTGGGGCGCCTCGCGTCCGCCCTTCCCGGGCTGGCGACCGACCTCACCGCGGACGTCGACCGCCGCCTCGCCGAGATCCCGTCGCCCACCGGGCTCTCCGGCTCGGCCCTGGCCGCGGAGCTCCGCTGGGCCCGCCGGGTCCTGGTCTCCCTGCACGCCCAGGAGGCCCTTGCGGGAGCCCTCCTCGACGAACCGCCCAAGAGCCGCACCGCCGCCGGCGCGGCCCTCGCCGCCCTGGCCGAGGCCCGCACCCTGGGCATCCCCGACGACCAGGTGGTCGCCACGGACCCGGTGATCCTGTCCCTCACCGCCCCGAGCCTGCGCGGACGGGGGCAACTGCCGGGCACTACGACGCCGCCGACGCCACCGGCACCGGACGCAACCACACCTCACCAGAACGAACCAACCCTCGTCCTCAAAGCGAACGGCACCCCCCGCCCCGAGCCGGCCCCGACCCGGCCCCCACGCACCGCACCCACGAGCGCAGCCTTCGCCATCTACGCAGCCCCACACACAGGCAACACCTGGACCACCTGGCGCGCAGAGGCCTCTCACTCCACAGCACCCACAGCACCCACAGCACCCACAGAGACCATCCACCCCACCGCACCCACCAGTCCCACAAACCCCACAAACCTCCACTCCCCCACCCTCACCGCCCTCCCACCCCGCGAAGCCCTCCGCCTCCGTATCCGCTGGGTGCAGGAACTGCAGGTGCGGCTCGTGCGGGAGGTGGCGGGGCGGCTGGGCGTCGACATGCAGCGTGTCGGGCTGTTGCGGTGGGCGGAGCTGGCCGCCGTGCTGGACGGCGGCGCCCTGCCCGGCGACCTCCACGCGCGCGTGCCGCAGCCCGAGTCGCCGCCGCTGCCGGACGCCTTCCGGATCGCGGACGGTCAGGTAGTCGTCGCCGAGCGGGGAGGCGGCCGGGGCGACGGCGTACGGGGCGTGTCCGCGGGGCGCGTCGTCGGAACCGTATGGGACGGGACCGGACCCCGGCCGACGGACGCCGTCCTGGTCGTGCGCACCCTGGATCCCGCGCTCGCCCCGCTGCTGCCCGGCCTCACCGGCCTGGTCGCCCAGACCGGCAGTCCGTTGTCCCATCTGGCCGTCCTGGCAAGGGAGTTCGGGCTCCCCGCGGTCGTCGGTGCCACCGACGCCGTACGCCGTTTCCCGCCCGGCTCCCGGCTCACCGTCGACGGAACGGCAGGTGACGTACGAGTGGGGGACGCGCCATGAGGAAGATCGCGTACGTCTTCGGAGTGCTGGTCGCCGCCGGCGCGGGCACCTACCTCGTCATCTATCTGTACCGCTGGCAGTGGCAGCGGGCGATGATCTGCGGGGTGTTGCTGCTGGTCGTCGAGGTGATGTTGTTCGGCCTGGTGACGCTGGGGCGGCTGAGCCGGATCGAGGAGCGGCTGCGCGACACCGACCGGCGGCAGCGGGAGCTGGACGCCCGCCAGGAGGACGTACTGACGCGGCTGCGTGAGCCGGCCGCGGCCCAGGAGGAGACGCGGTTCCGGTGGCTGGAGGACCCGGCGGACCGGACGTACGTCTTCGTGCCGGTCCTCCTGGTCGCCGGCGTACTGCTGTCCGGGCTCGCCTGGGTGGTGCAGAAGGTCGCGTCGGCCACGGCGAGACCGGCCGAGCACCGCCTGGCCGGGCGGCTGGCCGTGCTCGCCGCGCCCGACCCGGCGACGCACCCCGACGACCTGGAGGACCTGCCACCGCTGGGCGGCGGGCCCTCCCGGGGCCGTACCGCACGTCTCACCACCGTCACCCTGGTCGGCACCACCCTGCTCGCCGCGCTGATCGTGGGGCTCGCCGACCTCACCCAGACCCGGAGGGAAGAGGCCAACGAGAACGCGGCGACCTCCGTGGTCGTCCAGATCGAGCTGCGGGGCACGGACGTGTCGTCCGACGGGAAGGCGCTGGCCGCGCAGCAGATCTGGGAGAGCTGCCGACACTCCACGGCCGCACCGCTGCACCACGCCACCCTGGGCGACCTGGGGGACGGCACGTTCGCCGGGGTCGTACGGCCCGCGCTCACCGAGCACGACCTCATGCGGCTGCGCGGCTGCCTGGAGGACGCGACCCTGGATCGCGCCCATCTCACGGTGCTCGGTGTCGGCGACGCGGAGGTGGACGAGGGCTGAGCATGACAAGTGAGACCAATCGCACAGTATTGGGCATATCGGACAGTTGATCACATACCTCGGTTACGATTCGAACGACCCTCGTCCCCTAGTCCTCCGGGTCGTCCATGGCTGTCCTCACCGCAACCCTGCCCGCCTCTGCTCTCCGCAAGCGCCCGCTGTCCCGGCGCGCCCTGCGGATCCTCCTCGGCATCGTCATCGGCTACATCGCTCTGTGGGTAGCCGGCGCCGGCAGCATCCTGGGCCTGTCGTACCTCGCCCGCGAGGAGACCCCGGCACCCGCCGGAACGCGCAGCGTCCAGGGCGTCAACCACTTCCAGCCCGTGGACCCCGACGGTCGGCTGTGGCGCGGCTCCGCCCCCTCGCCCGCCGGTTACCGGGCCCTGGCGAGCATGGGCATCACCACCGTGGTCGACCTGCGCGCCGAGAACCTGAGCGCGGCCGAACTGGCCGAACCGGGCGAGGCCGGGCTGAAGGCCCTACGCCTGCCGATCCGTGACGGGCAGACGCCGTCGCCCCAGCAGGTGCAGCGCTTCCTCGACGCCGTCTCGTCGGCTTCCGGCCCGGTGTTCGTGCACTGCGGCGCGGGTGTCGGCCGTACGGGCGCGATGGTCGCGGCGTATCTCGTGAAGACCGGTGAGGAGTCGCCGTCGCAGGCGGTCCGACGCAACCTCGCGGTCGGCCCGCCGTCGATCGAGCAGATCTACTACGGGCTGAACCTCAGCCCGGCCAAGGTGGAGCAGCCCCCGCTGCCGGTGGTGGTCCTCAGCCGCCTGGTGGACGCTCCGCGGCGCATGATGTCGTACCTGTAGCCCAGCCGGGGCGGCCCTGCGGATACGGCTTTGCGCCCCCGTACGGCTACGGCTTGCGCCCCACCGCCCCGTACCCGGGGATGACCCCGTCGTCCTGCCCGGGTACGGGCTCACCCAGTTCGGGGTGCCAGTGGTGCGGCACCTCGACGCCGGGTTCGACGAGTTCGAGGCCGGCGAAGAAGCGGGTGAACTCCTCGCGGGAACGCAGGGCCAGTGTGACGCCGGCCGCCTTGAGCTTCTCGGTCGCCGCCCGCGACTCCTCGGGAGTGAAGTCGGCGGTGGCGTGGGTCACCACCAGGTAGCTGCCGGAGGGGAGTTCGGACAGCAGTCGGCTCACCAGTTCGTGCGCGCCGTCCTCGTCGGAGACGAAGTGCAGCAGCGCGATCAAGGAAAGGGCCACCGGGCGGCTGAAGTCCAGGACCTTCTTCGCGCCCTCGACGATCGCGGCGGGGCTGCGCACATCGGCCTGCAGGTACTCGGTCGTACCCTCGTCCGTACCGCGCAGCAATGCCGCGGCGTGGGCCAGGACGATGGGGTCGTTGTCGCAGTAGACGACGCGCGCGTCGGGGGCGATTTGCTGGGCGATCTGATGGAGGTTCGGCTCGGTCGGGATTCCGGTGCCGATGTCCAGGAACTGGCGTACGCCACTCTTGGCGAGCCAGCGGGTGGCACGGTGCATGAACGCGCGGTTGACCTGCGCCATCACCGGGACGCGCGGGTCGAGGGCGAGCATCTGCTTCCCCATGGCCTCGTCGACGGGGTAATTGTCCTTGCCGCCGAGATACCAGTCGTACATCCGCGCGGGATGCGGCTTGCTGGTGTCGATCTCGATCATAAGGCACTCCGTAAGACGCAATGGATTATCAACTAAGCACCAAGTAAAGGGAGTTGTGTGAGAGACGGGCAACTGACTCAAGGGGCCAAGTAGCTCAGACAGCTCAGACAGCGCGGCTCAGGAAAGGAGGAAGTCCGCCTCCCCCGCCTTCGCGCCCTCGATGAACGCCGTCATCTCGTCCGTGGTGTAGATCAGCGCCGGCCCGTCCGGGTCGGTCGACTGACGGACGGCGATCCGGCCGTCGGCGAGCTTCATCGCCTCCAGGCAGTTGCCGCCGTTGCCGCCGCTCCACGGCTTGTGCCAGCCCTCGCTGCCCAAGTCCCGCGCGGGCATGCCGTTGTAGACGTGTATGCGCGGCTTGATGCGATCCATTCACAGCTCCTTGCGGAGATCCCGGAGGATCCCCTTCGTGCGATGTGCCGTAGCGGCCTGCGCCGCCATGCGGTCCATGACCTCGAGGTGGGTCGCCACCTCGGTGCGCGCGTCGAGGTAGACGGCGCCGGTCAGGTACTCGCTGTAGACCATGTCCGGCAGTTCGGGCATGGCAAATCGGAACAGCACGAAGGGCCCGTACGTGCCGGGGTGCGGCCCGTTTGCGAACGGGGCCACCTGCAGCGTCACGTTGGGCAGCTTCGTGGCCTCGAGCAGCCGGTCGATCTGGGCACGCATCACCTCCGGGCCGCCGACCTGGCGGCGCAGCGCGGTCTCGTCCATCACGACCCACAGCCGGGGCGCGTCCTCACGGGTGAGCAGTTGCTGGCGTTGCATGCGCAAGGCGACATGGCGCTCGATGTCGTCGGGGCTGGTCTGGCCGACGGCGCCCGACCTCATCACTGCGCGCGTGTAGTCCTCGGTCTGCAACAGGCCGGGCACGAAGTGGGGTTCGTACGACCGGATGAGGCTGGCGGCGCCCTCCAGGCTGACGTACATCGAGAACCAGCCGGGCAGGATGTCGTGGAACCGCTGCCACCAACCGGGTTTGTTGGCTTCCTCGGCCAGTTGCACAAAGCCGTCGGCTTCGTCGTCGGGGACGCCGTAGGCCTTCAGGAGCAGTTGGAGGTACGGGATCTTGAGCGCTACCTCGGCCATTTCCATACGGCGGACCGTGGCGGGGGCGACGCGGAGGATGCGGGCGGCCTCCTCACGCTTGAGCCCGGCGCGTTCCCGCAGGTCCAGCAGGCGCCGACCGAGGACGACCTGACCGACCGTCGGCGCGGACCGCGGCTCGCTCACGCTCCACCTCCACGAATGAGTCCCGACAGGCCGACTTGATCCCGGCGGGGCCGACTTGCCCCGACAGGCCGACTTGCCCCCGACGGGCCGACAGCTGAATCCCGACAGGCCGACGGCGCCATTCGAAGATCTATTCGAAGACCCCGGTAGAGCCGGGGGATCCTCGGCGATCCCAACTGGCGCCGCTCGACATGCTGTTGCGAGCAGTGTGCCACGGCCTTCCACCGCGTCACACAGCACTCTGCAATTTTCAGAGTGACACTTGCCAAGTGTTCACGGCGGGGAGATAGTGGCAAGCGTGATTCCGTCCCCACCCTTAGGAACAGACGCTGCGGCCCCCCACGGCCTCGGCGCCGCCACGGGAGTCGGCCCCCAGCGGGGCGCCGCCGCCCAGCGCCGGTTCCGCTTCGAACTGGCCGCGCATCCGGGTTCTCCCGCGCAGGCCAGACGCCTGACCCGGGCTCGGCTGAATGGCTGGGCGGTGTGCGAGGACACCTGCGACACGGCGGCTCTGGTCGTGTCCGAGCTGGTCACCAACGCGATCGTGCACACCGCGAGCGAGCACATCGTCTGTGAGCTGCACGACGGTGCCGAGCTCGTGCGGATAGCCGTGCGCGACGAAGGGTGCGCGCCCGGTGAACCCCATCCGTTGTCGGCGCGGCCCGAGGAGGAGCACGGGAGGGGACTGCTCCTCATAGACGCCCTCTGCCATGCGTGGGGGACGCAGGAGCACGGCGCCGGGCTGGTCGTCTGGGCGGATCTGCCGCGCGCGGCCGGGTTCCGGGAGGCCTTCCAGGTCGACGTCCATGTCGACAGCGGGGCTGGGGCGTACACCGGGGCGTACAACGACCTCGGGTGGGGGGCGCGGCCCAAGCCGGGTCCGGCCGGGGGGTCGGGCGACGAGGACGAGGCGCAGTCGCAGGCGCGGCACGGTGGGGGAACGGGGGCTGCATGGCTGTGAGCGGCGCGTCCGGCGGGGGTCAGGTGCTGAGCCTGGACTCGCTGGTCCGGCTCCGCCGCGGTATGCGTTCCGCTGCGGTTCCTCGGCGGTTGCCCGTTCCCGACGGCATGACGGTGCCGCTGGGCTGCGATGCGGTGGCTGTTCCCGCCCGGTTCGGGCCGCTGGTTCTGCCTCGGCTGCCTCGTGTGGGGTGCGTGTACGCCGACGACGTGCACTGGTGGTGGATCGTGCCGTCCGACTCCGACTATGCGCTGGAGTGGCCGGCGGCTGTGCGGTACGTGACGGGGGCGGTGGTGCTGGACACGCCTCGGCTGATTCATCGGCCGGACGGGGCGGTGCCTTATACGCCGCCGATTCCGTTGTATTTGGCGTTGTGCCGGGTCATGGGGACTACGCCTACGTGGTCCAGGCAGATGAGTGCGTGAGGCTACGGCTGGTTCTCGCCCCCGCCGCCCCTACCCTTCCCGTCCTTGAAGGGGCTCCGCCCCTTCCACCCCGCCAAGGGGCTCCGCCCCCTGGACCCCCATCGGCCTGAACGGCCTCGTCCTCAAACGCCGGACGGGCTGAAAAGCACGGGCCGGCACCAGGAAGTGACCACCGACGCCGCGCGGCGGAGCCCCCTGCGGGTGGGTGGGGGATCGGGATGGCAGAACTCGTCCTCAAACTCCCCCAGAGGGGGCACCCCCAGACGGGCTGCATGATGCGGGCCGGCGTCGAAGAGCGTGGCGTACGCCCGCGCGTGTCCTTCGCTCCCATTCGCGCCCTCCCCCTGACGCGGCCGCCCCGCCATAGTGGCCCTCCGTCACGAGGCGGTCGGGGGAGGGGCAGGCGTGGGGAAGAAGCGCGGTGCTGGTGAGGGCGGGGTTTCCGAGTCGGAGCGGCTGCTCTTCGGGGGTCCCCTGCGGTACGACATGGGGTGGAATCAGCATCGGGACGCCTTCATGGAGCTGAGCTTCCGGGCCATGGTGACTCGGTTGCCGTCGCTGTTGGCGTCGAGTTTCCGGCTCGCCTGGCAGGCCGATCGGCGGGCCGCGCGGACCGTGCTGGTGGCCGAAGTGGGGAGGGGGCTCGGACAGGCGGTCGGGCTGCTCGCCATGAACAGTGTGCTGGGGCGGCTGATCGGGGGCGGGGCGCTGGAGGAGCGGTTACGGGGTGCCGTGCCCGCGCTTGTGGCCATGGCCGCCGTGATGGTCGTATCGACGTTGCTGCGGGCCGCTTCGACGTACGCCACCGGGCGACTCGAGCCCAAGGTGGAGCGGGTGGCGACCGAGCTGTATCTGGAGCGGGCGGCGGCCGTGGAGTTGGCCGCGATCGAGGACCACGCCTTCCACAAGTTGCTGGACACCGCGCAGTACGGCGCAGGGGCTGCCCGCCGCATGATCGCGTACAGCACCCGCGTCGTGAACGCGGCCATCTCGCTGATCGCCGCGGCCGGTGTGCTCACCGTGCTGCATCCCGCCCTGCTCCCTCTCCTCGCCACCATGACGCTGCCCAGCGCCTGGAGCGCCCTGACCAACGCACGGCGGCGCTATGAGTCCTTCCACACCTGGGTGCAGCACTCCCGCGCCGGCCATCTGATCAGCGGACTGCTCACCGAGCCCGCCGCCGCGCCCGAGATCCGCGTCCATGGCGTCGGGCCTTTCCTGCTGCGCCACTACCGGGCCATGTCGGAGACGGCGGAGGCCGAGCAGGCGCGGCTGGCCCGGCTGGCGGCGCGTACGGGGCTCATCGCGGCCGGGTGGACGGGGCTCGCGACCGTCGCGACGTACGCCACGCTGGGCGGGCTGCTGCTCGCCGGTGCGATGGCGCTCTCCGTGGCGGGTACTGCCGTTATCGCCATCCGCACGGGCTCGTCGAGCCTGGACAGCCTCGTCCTTGAGGTCAACGCCCTCCACGAGGAGGCGCTCTTCGTGGGCGATCTGCAGCGGCTGTACGTCGAGGCGGCCGAACGGGCGATTCCGGTCGGTGGGGCCGCTCTGCCCGAGGAGCCGCAGGAGGTCCGCTTCGAGAACGTCAGCTTCTCCTACCCCGGCGAATCCGCCCGCCCCGCCCTCGACGACGTCACGCTCACCCTCCCCCTCGGCCGGATCGTCGCGCTGGTCGGCGAGAACGGCTCCGGCAAGACGACCCTGGTGAAGCTGCTGGCGGGCCTGTACACCCCGGACCGGGGCCGCATCCTGTGGGACGACGTCGACGCGGCGGGCGCCGACCGGCACCAACTCGCCGAGCGCATCGCGATGGTGGCCCAGGACTTCAAGCGCTGGCCGTTCACCGCCCGGGTCAATGTGGCCGTGGGCCGTTCCTCCGCGCCCCTCACCGAGGAACGGCTGGCCGCCTCGCTCGCCGAGGCCGGGGCCGAGGACGTGATCGCCGATCTGCCGCGCGGCCTGGACACCCTGCTGGCCCGTCAGTTCAGCGGCGGGCACGAGCTGTCCGGCGGGCAGTGGCAGCGGCTCGGGATCGCCCGGGCCGCCTACCGGCGCGGCCACATCCTCATCGTGGACGAGCCGACCGCGGCCCTGGACGCACGGGCCGAGCTGGAGGTCTTCGAGAAGATCCGCGCCCTGGCCTCCGCCGGGCAGACGGTCGTCCTCATCACGCACCGGCTGGCGTCCGTACGCCATGCCGATCTGGTGCATGTCCTCGACCAGGGGCGGCTGGTGGAGTCCGGCACACCCGACGAACTGCTGGCCACCGGCGGTGTCTACGCCGAGCTGTACTCGCTCCAGGCGGAGCAGTTCACGACGCGGGTGCCCGCCCCGAAGGCGGGCTGAGCGTCACGAGGCCGTGGCGGGAAGCGCACCGACCCTCACGAGGGCCGGCGGCGGAGCGCACAGGCCCTCGCCTCACTCGTGTCTCTCGCGTCCCTCGTCTCACGCGGCGGCGTCGACCGCGACGTCACCGCGGACGATCACCAGGAAGGCGTCCGTCGCAAGGTCCATGACGACCTCGGCGGGCAGACCCTCCATCCGCCGCGCATGCGCGAACTCCTCCGCCGGCCACGATCCTCGCGGCCCGCCCGCGGGAAAGCGTTCGAGCACTGTTCGCCCGTTCACCATCCTGCACCTCCAGAAAGCGTCGTACTTGTAGGAGTTAACGCCTGCCGGGGGTGAAACGCCTCGCCCGGTGACGGGACTGAGACGTAGTTGACACTCGTTCACCGCGGTGTGTGAGCGTCCGCTCACTCTCGATGATCAACTGCTACGCCCCGTACCACTCGTCACACTCACCGTGATGGCGGATGGGTTCACTGCCCGCAGGCTCCCCAAGAGCCGACGCGCGCCCCTCGGGCTCCTCACACCCCGTACGTCACCGGGAGCGCGAGCAGGCCACGCGCGCGCAGGGAGCGGCGCCACCGGAGGGCCTTGTCCGCGAGGCCAAGGTCAAGGTCGAGGTCAAGGTCGAGGTCGGGGAAGCGTTCCAGCAGCGCGACTAGGGCGATCTCGGTCTCGGCACGGGCCAGCGGGGCGCCGAGGCAGTAGTGGATGCCGTGTCCGAGTGCGAGGTGGCCGGAGGCGTCGCGGGCGAGGTCGAGGTGGTCGGGGTCGGGGAAGCGGGCGGGGTCGCGGTTGGCGGCGGAGAGGGAGAGCAGGACGGTGTCGCCGGCGGGGACGGTGACGCCGCCGATGGTCACGTCCTCGGTCGGGAAGCGGCGGATGGCGAGCAGGGCGGGGCCGTCGTAGCGGGCGAATTCCTCGACCGCGGCGGGGACTTGGGACAGGTCCTCACGCAGGGCGGCGAGTTGCGCCGGATGGCTGAGCAGCGCGAGCACGGCGTTGCCGATGAGCTGCACGGTGTTCTCGTACCCGGCGAAGAGGATGAGGAAGGCGAGGGACATCAGCTCGTCCTCGCTCAGCCGGTCGCCCTCGTCACGGACCGCGATCAGGTCGGAGAGCAGGTCGTCGGCGGGTTCCTCGCGCTTGTCCGCGAGGAGCCGGGTGAAGAAGCCGAGCATCGCCACCACCGCCTCCTTCGCGGCCTGCGGTCGCGCGGGGTCGGGGGCGACCAGGGCGTCGGTCCACTCCCGGAAGTCCCGTCGGTGTTCGTCCGGGACGCCGAGGAGGTCGCAGATGACGGTGATGGGGAGGGGCGCGGCGTAGGAGGCGATCAGGTCGGTGGTGCCGTGCGGGCCGAGGGCGTCGAGGAGACGGTCGGCGGTCTGTCGTATGGGCGCCCGGAGTTGAGCGATGCGGCTCGGCGTGAAGGCGCGGCCGACCAGGCGGCGGATGCGGGTGTGGTCGGGCGGGTCCATGTTGAGGAGGTTGGCGTCCAGGGCGGGAGGAAGGGCGAGGCCCCGGTAACTGCCGGGCGTCGCATGCCTCTTGTCCAGGGAGAGGCGGGGATCGGCGAGGGCCTCGCGGACGTCGTCGTACCGGGTGACGAGCCAGGCGGGACTGCCGTCGGGACCCGCGATGCGGTGCACCGGCGCGGTGTCGCGCAGGCGCCGGTACACGTCGTACGGGTGGTCGATGAGGCCGTCGGCAAGATCCATGGGCCTCAGACTAGATTCGGGCCGGACATCGGCGCCCGCCGGCAGTGCGCTCTCGGACTATGCGTCGTATTCCTGGATGCGCTTGCCGTGACTTCGGTCCAGGAGCGCGGGCATCCGCTCCCCCAACTCCCCCACCACCGCGGGTACATCGATGGTCAGCAGCTCCCGGTCACGCATGAGGACCCGCCCGTCGACGATGGTCGTGCGGACGTCGGAGGAGCGGGCGCTGTGCACGAGCGTCGCGGCGAGGTCGTGGACGGGCTGGGTGTGCGGGCCGGTGAGGTCGACCAGGATGATGTCGGCCCGCCGACCGGGTGCGATGCTGCCGACCACGTCACCGAGTCCGACCGCACGGGCGCTCTGCAGTGTGGCGTGGTGCAGGGCTTGACGGGACGTCAGCCAGCGCGGATCGCCGGTGGTCGACTTCTGGATGAGGGCGGTGAGGGCCATCGACTCCCATACGTCGAGGGAGTTGTTGGAGGCGGCGCCGTCCGTGGCGAGGCCGACGGGGATGCCGATGTCGTGCAGGGCGCGTACGGGTGTGGTGGTGGACCACGCGAACTTGAGGTAGCCGCGGGGGGCGGTGGCGACGGCCGTATGTCCGGAGGCGGCCCGCAGGACCGGCAGATCACGGTCGAGGATGCCCGTGCCGTGTGCGATGAGGACGTCGACGTCGAGGATTCCGGTGCGCTTCAGGACCTCGATGGGGGTCACGCCGTGGCGGGCGAGGCTGGTCTCGGCCTGGTCGCGGTTCTCGGAGGCGTGGAGGTGGACGGGGAGGCCGTGCTCGCGGGCGAGTTCGGCGGTGGCGGCCAGGTCGGCGTCGTCGACCGTGTAGGGGGCGTGCGGGGCGAGGGCGGTGGTGATACGGCCGTCGGCGCCGCCGCGCTGCCGCAGCGCGAACTCCAGTGATTTCTCCCGGCCTTGTGGACCCTGGGAGGAAAAGTAGGCCTCCCCCAGGTGGGCGCGGATGCCGCATTCGTCGACCACGGCGGCGACGGCGTCCATCGAGAAGTAGTGGTCGGCGAAGCAGGTGACCCCGCCGCGGATCATCTCGGCGCAGGCGAGCCGCGCCCCCAACTCCACGTCCTTCTCGGTGAGGTTGGACTCGACGGGCCAGACGACGTCGTTGAACCACTCCTCGGTGGGCAGATCCTCGGCGACACCGCGCAGGGCGACCATGGGGGCGTGGGTGTGGCAGTTGACGAGGCCGGGGAGGGCGACCTGGCCGACTGCGTCGAGGCGCTCGACGGCGGGCCGGTCGCGCACGGCGTCGGCGGTCGTGACAGCCTCGACGACCCCGCCCCGTACGACAATCGCGGCATTGTCCTCGAACCCGATCCGCTCTTGGTCGTCGTGCACGAGGACGGTGCATCCGGTGATGACGAGGTCGGCGGGAGCTTCTGCGGGAGAAGGCGTCATCACGCCAACGTACGTCGCGGTCGGCGGGGCGCGTGAGGTGAACCGCGCATCCGGTCCCGGGACTGCGGGCCACCGCGCCGACGTCAGCCCGTGAGCGGCACGTCGGGGGCCTCGGGGCCGCGTAGTCCGACCTGGTCGCGCTCCCAGGCGAGCTCGTGCAGCAACTCGGTGAGGTGGGCTGTGTGCCAGGCGGTGAGCCGGCCCGCGTCGTCGAGGTGCACGGCGCACGCGGTGGTCGTGTCGACGAGCTGTTCGAGGGTGGCGACGACGTCGTCCGCGCCTGCCGTGTGCCGGGCGAGGGCGGGGAGTTCCGCGGCTGCGAGCGCGATGGCGGTCCGGGCCTCGGCGAGCGTGCGGTAGGCCTCGCGGCGAAGCGTCCATCGCAGCGCACGGTCGCCGGAACGGCCGGGGCCACGGCCGTCGGACGGGAGCGGGGTACGGCCGTCGGACGGGAGCGGAGTACGGCCGTCGGACTGGCTCAGCGCCTGGGAGTCGGCCTCGCGCAACACATGCGTGAGGTACGCGTGTGCGGCCCGGTTGGCCGCGGCGAGTCGTGATCGCACAGCCCCGCCCCGCTGCCCCGGCATCGGCAGATGCCCTACGACCAGCACGATCGCGCAGGCCAGCAGCGTCTCCCCGATGCGGCTCGCGGAGGCCTGCGGCTCGCCGCCGACCATCACCAGGGCGAGCACGAGGACGGTCACGACGGCGGTCTGCGCGGCGAAGTGCCGAGTGGCGACGGGGATGAGGGCACCACTGAGGGCCACCAGTGCGATGAGCCCTTCCGGCCGGGGCAGCACGGCCGCGAAGCCCGCGAAGAGAAGGGCTCCCAGCACCGTGCCGGCAGCCCGGCACAGCACCCGGGACACGAGCGGCCCGAGGTCGGGCTTGACGAGGAAGACGGCGGTTGCGGGCAGCCAGTACCAGTGCTCGTGCTGCCCGTACCACTGGGCGTGGTGCAGGGCCTGGGCGATGGCGGCGCTGGCCCCGAAGCACAGCGCGACGCGCAGGCCGTACTCCCGCCCGCCGGCCCCGAACACGGAACGGACCAGGTCCCTGGCCGTACGGCGCCGGGTGTGCAGGTCGCTGTCGCCCCGACCCCGGTCGAAGGCCTCGGCGGCATGCAGCAGGGCGTCGTCGAGGGCGCGCAGGGCGGGCGCGGACCGGGAGGGTGCGGGGAGGGGGCCGGTGTGGGTGTTGCCGCGTACGGCGGCGGCGAGGCGCCGGGGGCCTTCGGCGGCCCGGGCCGGCACCGGTTCCCCGGCCCAGGCGAGCGCGGTGGCGGCCTCGGCAAGGGGAAGGGCAGCCGCGTACTGCGCGTGCAGCCGCCGCTCGGCGGACGAGGAGGCGTAGCGTCGCAGCCGGGGCCCGGTCAGGGCGTCCTGCGCATGATCGAGGGCGGCGGTGAGCGCGGCGCGCCTGGCGGTGGCCTGCTCGCTGCCCGCGGCGTCGAGAAGCTCGCCGACGGCGTCGTACACGGCGGCGACGGCGTCCCGCTCCCCGTCGAACCGGAAGTCGCCGGCGAGGGAACCGGGCGTGGGAAGCACGAGCCGCACCGCGAGCAGCCATACGGCACCGGCGAGATAGGCGAGCGCCCGCTGCCACCCGGCCTCGGGCAAGGGCATCCCGGCCCCGATGGCGGAGGCGACGAGCAACTGCGTACCGGCGCCGGACGCGACGGGTCCGACGGCACTGATGCCGCCGGCGAAGAGCCCGAGGCCGGTGAGGAGGAGCGTCAGCGGGACGGCACCGACGTGCTCCCCGGCGTACGTCCCGACGAACAGCCCTGCCGCTCCGGCCAGCGCAGGCACCCCGAGCCGCTTGACGGAGGCACGGCGACTGCCGGGGCGGTCGTTGATGCCGGCGAGCATGGCGGCGATGGCGGCTACGACGCCGAGGGAGACGCGGCCGGCGAGGACCGCGGCGAGCAGCAGGGGCCCGGCGGCCAACGCCCCTCGCACGACCGCACTCCAGGGAACGGGGCCGCGCTGGGTACGCAGGGCGTGGGCGAGCCAGGGCGGAAGGGTGAGGGACGGCACTGCACGGCGGGCGGGGCGGGACACGGGGCTCCTGTCGGGGCGAGGGCGGGGGTGTGCCTTCGGGCGACGGTGGCCGGGCTTCGGGCTGTGGTGTCCACGGTAGGGCGGGCTCTTGGAGGGGATGGGACGCTGACGTTTCGGGGATGTGACGATGCGTGGAAACGCCACGTTCTTTATGAACGCAACTGCGGAAGCTGGCGATGCGGGGAGAAAGGGCCGCGAGGTCAGTTAGGGGCCGGAGAAGCCGTTTCGTCGGCCTTGATGTCGAAGTTGATCTGGTCTCCCTCGACCGAGGACACCGTCACCGTCACGCCCAAGGTGCTGCCGTCGCCCGCAGTGAGCGTGCACCGGGTTGTCGTACTGACCTTGTAGCTGCCGAAGTGGCCGCGGACAACCGGGCGTTGGCCATGAGGGGGGCTCCGGCCTCAATGATCAAGACAAGAGGACGGGGGGGGGAAGCATACGCGTTGCCCTCAGCCCATCGCCCGCTCGAACAGCACCTCCGCGTCCGCGACCGCCTCGCACAACTGGTCAGGACGCACACCCAGCGACCCTATGACGCCGTCAACGCCCCGCAGACCCGCCCGCTCCAGCAACCGCTTCTCGTTCGTCACCCACTCCCCCCGCCCCGCCAACACCGCATGCCCGGTCTGCACGGCAGCCGTGGCAATCGCCCCCGCGACTTCGGTGAGCCGGCCCGCCGGAGCATGGTTGGCCTTCGCGTACGCCAACGTGGCCCGGGCCGTGCCGTACCAGCGCTCGCTCGCCGTGCGCCGCAGCTTCTCCGGATAGCCGGCCGGTCGCGGCAGCGCGCCCCGCAGCACCTGGTTGATCGCCAGCTCCGCGACGACCAAGTAGCTGGGAATCCCCGCGAGATGGAACAGCAACGGCTCCACCCGGAACCGCCCCTCCTCCGCCTCGGCCAACTCCCGTTCCACGACGTCGAGATCGCGGTAATGAACGTCGACGCGCCGCCCGTCGATCGTGAGCCACGCGCCCCCGTTGAAGACACCGCCGCCCCAGCCGCCGACCTCCGACACCTCGGCACCTGGGAGCCGGCCGACGCGGAGCGCAGCGCGGCCTGGGAGCTGTACCTGGAGCTGGTCACGCGCGTGCCGGTCGAGGAGCTCGACCCCGACGAGGGCTTCCTGCGCCAGGCGCTCTCCTCCCTCTACACCTGCTTCAACACCACCCGCGAGATCCTCCGCCGCTACGGCCCCGACGTCGCGCCTCCCCTCGCCCCGGGCCACGTCAGCTTCGGCGTCCTCGCCGTGACCGTCCTCAACCGCGTACTGCGTCCACTCCTCGCCCAGTGGCCCCGCCTCACCGCCTACGAGTCCCAGCGGCCGACGGGACGCGATCCCGTCGTGTACGAGCGGGAGTGGGAGCACGCCGAGGCCCTGCGTCGCGAGATCGCTGCCGTACGTCAGACGCTGGTGTCGCTGGCGCGGACCTTGCAGGAGGTGGCGAACGTCAGCGACCTGATCGACTTCCGGCGCCGCGTGCGCCACGTGCACCGGGAGCCCAGGCGGATTGGGGCACCCCACCCCGGCAGTTCAGAGGGGTCCTGACGTCCGGAGTGACTGAATCGCGCCGACGGTTCGTACGGGCTGCGTGAGCCGCCCGGCGGTCGGGCGCCTTCGCCGGTGATTGTCAGTGGTGCGCGTTATCAATGGAGTCGTCACTCAGTGTAATGACGACGGGGGAGGCATTGATGACGACGCACGAGAAGATCCCAGAGAACCAGAACCAGAACCAGAGCCAGGAGCAGCCGCAGCCGCAGCCGCCCCGCAGCCACCTCTCCGCCGCCGGCCTACGAGCTCGTGGATGGACACCCGGCATGGTGCGTCAACTGCTCGGCGAACCCGATCTGCTGCGGGTCAACCCGCACTTCCACTCTGCCCCGCAGACCCGCCTCTACAGCGTCGAGCGCGTAGAAGCCACTGAGCGGAGCGAGGAGTTCCGGGCCGCTTCCGCGGTCGCCGCGCGGCGATCCGCCGCGGCACGCGCTGCCGCGCTGCGCATGCGGCGAGAGGTGCTGGCGCGGATTGCCGCGGAGCCCATCGACGTCCCTCTGCTCGCCCCGGACAGGCTGGCGGCACTGGCGGTCGAGCACCGCAATCGGCTGGACGGGGAGCGGGCCCTGTGGCGCTGGAGGCATGTGGCGACTCCCACCACGGTCGACAGTGCGGAGCCCTGCGCGCTCGACCGCTGGAAGGTCGACTACCTGCGCCATCGGCTGACTCGCTACGACGAGATTCTCGACGAGCTGTACGGACGCACCGGACGCGCGGCAGCCGAGGAACTGCTGCAACGTCGGGTCTACGCGGCCATCTCCAAGGCGTACCCGCACCTTGCACAGGAGTGCGAACGTCAGTTGCGTGAACGGGAGTGTGGTCAGTCGCCGGAATGACATCCCGCGGTGGAGTTCTCGAGTCGGCGAGTCGACGCGCGGTCGCGTCCCTACGCTCCGGGCACATGAAGGATGATCAAGTCGCCCGGGTGCACGAACGCCTCGCGGCCCGCCCCGAGTTGTGCCCCGTCGCCTTCGGGGAGGGCCGCCGCTTCGGGCTCTGGGACCTCGCTTCCCTCACCGAGGGCGCCCTCGGTGAGTGCGTCGACCCTGTTTCGCTCACCGTGTCCAGCGAGAAGCGGTGGCGGGTCCGACTGGGCTCGGACGGGCGTGAGCACCGGCGCGACGGCGACTTTCGCAGGCGGTACTGGATTCGCTCCCCCGGAAGCCGTAACGGGAGCGGGCCCGTGGGGACCATCGCCGTCGACACCTGGCCCGTGGGCGTGGGCGCGGTGCGTGTCACGTCGCTCTACGTCCATCCCGTCGCCCGTCGGCAAGGAGTCGCCTCCGCCGCACTGGACATGGTGTACGACGCCTGCCGTGCCGAAGGGCTGCGTGGCTTCCGCCTGGACACGCACTGGACCTGGCAGCCGACGGTGCGCTACTACCTCGGGCGCAGACTGTGGGTCACGTCGTGGAAGCACGCGCTGGGGTTCGCCCAGCTGTCGGATCTGCCTGCGTATGCGGTCCGGGAAGGCGAAGGCGGTGAGGTGACGTTCCTGGTGGCCTGCGCCGACGGGGAGTCGATCCCGCTTCTCGTCGCCGGGAACGACGGCGGGCGGTTGCGGCTTCGGGAGACCGAGCAGTACCGGCGTATGAGGGACGAGCGTGATGCCGTACGGGTGTACGCGCGCGCGACTCTGGCGTTGCATCTGGCCGTGCGCGGGCGGCCGTTGGTGCGTGGAGAGGAGGAATGGACCAAGGCCCACTGGTCATGCGACATCGGGGAGCCGGAGGGGCTGGCGTACAAGATCGGAGTCTTCGAGCGGGTGGCACGGGACAGTGGCTGGCGGGTGGAGAGTCCGTACACGGTCATGTCCATGCGCCAGGACGGGGTTTGACAGGGAAAGGGAAATTGGGATGCGGGTGTGGGCCCTGGCCCCGGATGATCGGCAGCCGAGGAACTGCTGCGATTCGCCGTACGACGCACGAACTGGCAGGAAAGCCCCAGGAGGCCCCATGATCCGTCGCGTCACGTCCCCCACCCTCTTCCCACCCCCCACCTACTCCCACGCCTCCGTCGTCGAGGCCGGCACAAAGCTCGCCTTCCTCGCCGGCTCCGTGCCGCTCGACGCCGACGGGAACCTCGTCGGCGAGGGGGACCCCGTACGGCAGGCCGCGCAGGTGATCGCCAACCTTGAGGAGCAACTGCGGGCGATCGGCAGCGACTTGGCGCATGTCCTGTCGACCGACGTATACGTCGTGAGCAGCGAGACGGCGGTGCTGTCCGCCGTCTGGGAGGTCGTCGAGGCGTCGGGGCTGAGCGCCGGTCCTCACTCGTCGACGCTGCTCGGGGTGGCCTGCCTCGGATACCCGGGGCAGTTGGTGGAGATCACGGCCACGGCCGTCGTTCCGGAGGAGGGGGTACAGGGATGAGCTCTGTCGCCCTGCGCCGCGCCACCGCGACCGACGCCGGTGCCGCCGCCGACGTCTGGCTGCGGTCCTTCGCCGCCGCCCTGCCCACCGTCGTCCGGCCTCGCTCCGACGACGACGTACGGACGTACTTCCGGGAGGTGGTGGTGCTGCTGCGGGAGACCTGGGTCGCCGAGGCAGCCGACCGCGTCGTCGGTCTCATGGTGCTCGACGGCGACCAGCTCTCCCAGCTCTATCTCGACCCCGACTGGCGCGGCCTCGGCATCGGCGACCGCTTCGTCGACCTCGCCAAACAACGCAGCCCGGGCGGGCTGAGCCTGTGGACCTTCCAGGTCAACAAGCCCGCCCACCGCTTCTACGAGCGCCATGGCTTCGTCGCCGTGGAGCACACGGACGGCAGCGGGAACGAGGAACAGGAGCCGGACGTGCGGTACGTCTGGCGTCCCGGCCAGGGGTGATCACTCCCGCGGCCGCCCCCACACCCGCCGCTTCGGCAACGGCTTCGCATAGCTCCCCGCCCGGCTCGTCGTCAGCCCCAACTGCACCAGCGACTCGGCGAGTTTGACGGCGGCTCCCACGCCGTCGACCACCGGAACCCCCAGCTTCTCCCCCACGGTCCGCTGCAGGCCCGTCATCCCGGCACACCCCAGCACCAGGACCTCGGCGCCCGCGTCCCGCGCACGTTCGGCAGCCGCCAGGAAGGCGGACTCCGTGCGCTCACCGTCCTCCAGCTCCAGCACCCCGAGCCCCGTACCGATCACGGCGACGCAGTTGCGGCCCACCCCGGCCGTCTCGAGGCTGTCCTCGATCTGCCCGCACGACCGCTCCAGCGTGGTCACGACCCCGTACCGCCGGCCCAGCAGGCACGCCAGGTGGGCCGCCGCCTCCGTGATGTCGACGACCGGTACGTCCACCAGCTCCCGGACGCCCTCCCGCCCGTGCTCCCCGAAGCCGGCCATGACGACCGCGTCGTACGCGGGGCCCTCGTACGTCCGCAGCGCGTCCATGACGGCCGCCGCCGAGAGGTAGCTGTCGAGCCAGCCCTCCGCGGACTCGGGCCCCCACGCGGGGGTCAGCCCGAGCACGGTGGTGCCCGGGCCTGCAGCGGCCCGGGCACCTCGTACGATCTCCTCGGTCATCTCCTGCGTGGTGTTGCAGTTGGTGACGACGATCCGCACGTCCTTCAGACCTCCCGCGTCACGGACTCGTCGACGGACCCGGTGACGGACGCGGTGACGGACCCGCTGGCCGACTCGGCGCGCTCACCGCGGCACAGCACCAGGTACAGCCCCGCCGCCATCGCCGTCCCGATGAACCACGAGTACGGCGCCACATCGCTGAACGTCTTCACCAGCGCCAGCACCGCCGCGACCCCCGCCGCCGGCAGGAACGCCCACAGCGCCTTGGGGTTGACGCCCTTGCGGTAGTAGTAGCGCGAGCCGGGCTCGGCGGAGAAGAGCTCGTTCACGTCCACGCGGCCGCGCTTGACCAGGAAGTAGTCGACCATGATCACGCCGAACAGCGGGCCGAGGAAGGCGCCCAGGCCGCCCAGGAAGTAGTTCACGACCGTCGGGTTCGAGAAGAGGTTCCAGGGGGTCACGACGAGCGCCGCGACCGTGCTGATCATGCCGCCGACCTTGAAGGTGATCTTCTGCGGCCAGACGTTGGCCAGGTCGTACGCCGGTGAGACGAAGTTGGCGACGATGTTGACGCCCATGGTGGCGATGGCGAACGTCAGGGCGGCCAGGACCAGGATCCAGGTGTTGCCCACCTTGGCCACGAGCTCCGCCGGGTCCGTGATGGCCTCGCCGAACACCTCCAGCGAACCGGCCGTGACGATCACCGAAACGACCACGAACGCCGTCGAGTTGATGGGCAGACCCC
The DNA here is from genome assembly GCF_004028635.1 of Streptomyces cyaneus. GTDB lineage: Bacteria > Actinomycetota > Actinomycetes > Streptomycetales > Streptomycetaceae > Streptomyces > Streptomyces cyaneus. The sequence continues at coordinate 89,566 of NZ_ML138679.1, forward strand.
AGAAGTTGCCGCGCTTGACGGTTCGGTAGTCCGGCGCGAAACGCGAGAAGTCACAGAAGTTGAGCATCAGCGTGCCGTACGTGGCGAGAATCAGGCCGATCGCGCCGAACCACTGCCGCCACTGCTCGCCGACGGAGACCGGGTGCGGGGTGCTCGTGAGCGAGATCGTCCAGCCGGCCTTGGCCAGGATCCAGACCGCCAGCGCGATCATCACCACCCAGATCGCCGGACCACAGAAGTCCTGGAACTTGCGCACCGACTCCATGCCCTGGCTGATGATCAACGCCTGGATGAGCCAGAGGGAGAGGAAGGAGACCCAGCCGAGCGCGTGCAGGCCCAGGAAGGAGCTGTGCGTCCAGGACTCCAGGCCGGGCCAGGCGGCCAGCAGCATCACGTTCACCGCGACCGAGGCCAGATACGTCTGGATGCCGTACCACATGATGGCGATCACGGCCCTGATCAGCGCCGGGATGTTGGCACCCCAGACGCCGAAGCTGATGCGGCTGACCACGGGGAACGGGACGCCGTGGCGCTGGCCGATCTTCCCCATCCAGTTCATGCCGATGTAGATGATCACGAAGCCGACGAGCAGGGAGGTGAAGACCTGCCACACGTTCATGCCGAGGACGAGCAGACCGGCCGCGAACGTGTAGTTGCCGAGGTTGTGGACGTCGGACATCCACAGGGCGAAGAGGTCGAAGACCTTCCAGTTGCGCTTGCCCGCGGGCGCGAGATCTTCGTTGGTGAGCCTGGGATCGGGGACGAACGCTGGTGTGCCGGTGACTTCGGCACGGTCGGCGAGGGACACGGGGCCTCCAGGAGCCGGGGGACGGAGGACTGCTTGTGGAGGGGATTGCTCATGGGGGGTGTTTGGTATACCAAACTGCGGACATAGTCCTCCCGTCAACAGTTCTGACCGATGTCGCTCTTGTTAACGCTCCGTAAAACACACCCCGGGTCGGCCAAAATGGCCCCATGAGCTCCACGACGAAGATCGAACCCATCGGCGCGGTACGGGAACGCGTCCTGGCGACCCTGCGGCAGGACATCATCGTGGGCCGCCTCCGGCCCGGTGACCGGCTCGTCGAGCGGGAGCTGGCCGAGCGCCTCGGGGTTTCGCGGGTGCCCGTCCGCGAGGCGATCCGGGCCCTGGTCACCGAGGGCTTCGTCCACTTCGAGTCGGCGCGCCGCACGGTCGTGCGCCGGCTGACCCCGGCCGACGTCAAGGAGCTCTTCGAGCTGCGCGAGGCCCTGGAGGTGTACGCGGCGGGACTGGCCGCGTCCCGTGCGACACCGGAGGACCTGGCCGAGGTCGAGCGGCTCCTCGACCGGGCGGCCACCGCGACCGAGGCGGGCGACGCGGAGACCATCACCGACATCAACAGCCGGCTGCACGACCGCATCGTGGCCATGGCGGGCAACAAACTGCTGATCGAGGCCCTGGAGCCGGTCGCCGGCCGCCTGCGCTGGATGACCCGGCGGAACGAGGAATGGCCCCAACTCCTCGTGGAGCACCGGGAGTTGTACGAGGCGATCGCCTCCGGAGACCCGAACCGCGCCCGCGCCCACGCACTCACCCACGTGCAGACCAACTACCGCTCGACGGTACGGCAGCTGTTCGGGGACGAAGCCGGTCAGCCTCCCGCCACCGGGCGACCGTAGCCGTCGTACGGCACGCCTTCCTACGGCATCCCCGGCACCCCCGGTGTCTCCGGCATCCCCGGCATCCCCGGCACCCCCGGTGTCTCCGGCATCCCCGGCAGCCCTGCCGCCTTCGCCGCCGTACGCAGCACCTCCCGCAGCATCGCGGGCGTCAGCCTGCCGGTGAAGGTGTTGCGCTGACTGACATGGAAGCACCCGAAGAGTTCGAGCCCGCAGAGCCCGTCGTGCCCGCCGAGCGCTACCCGTGCCCCGTGCGCGAAGGCGGGCCGCGGCCGGGGCACGCTCCACCCCGTCTCCGCCAGCGCGGGAAGCGTCGCCTGCCAGCCGAAGGCGCCCAGCGCGACGATCGCTCGTACCGTCGGCCGCAGCAGCCTCAGCTCCTGCACGAGCCAGGTCCGGCAGGTCTCCCGCTCGCTGGGGGTGGGTTTGTTCGCGGGTGGGGCGCAGTGCACGGGGGCGGTGACGCGTACGCCGTACAGCTCCAGGCCGTCGTCGACGGCGACCGACGTGGGCTGCGAGGCGAGGCCCACGTCGTACAGCGCCTGGTACAGCACGTCCCCTGAGCGGTCCCCGGTGAACATCCGGCCGGTGCGGTTGCCGCCGTGCGCCGCCGGGGCGAGCCCGACGATGAGCAGCCGGGCGTCCGGCGGGCCGAAGCCGGGCACCGGGCGGCCCCAGTACGTCTGGTCGGCGAAGGCGGCGCGCTTGGTGCGGGCCACCTCCTCACGCCAGTCCACCAGCCGCGGACAGGCCCGGCAGCCCGCGATACGCCGGTCCAGATCAGCGAGGGCATCCACAGCTCCACCGTAAAGCCGTCTGCGCCGCTCACGGGGACTAAGGTCGAGGCATGGCTTCCGAGGACGACGAGGAGAAGAGCGGCTACACGGCCGACGCACAGCCGGACCCGACGCAGGCACAGCCGGACCCGACGAGCGCGGACGCGACGCACGCGGAGCCGACCGTCCCGGCCGTCGACCCGAAGATCGCCGCCGCCGTGGCAGCCGCCGAAGCCGCCGGCCCGCAGAGCGGCGAGCCCGTGCGGATCGACAGCTGGATCTGGGCCGTACGTCTGGTCAAGACCCGCTCCCTGGGCGCCGCCGCCTGCAAGGGCGGGCACGTGCGCGTGAACGGCCACAACGTGAAGCCCGCCCACTCGCTGCGCATCGGCGACGAGGTGCGCGTGCGGCAGGAGAACCGGGAGCGGATCGTCATCGTCAAGCGGCTCATCCGCAAGCGGGTCGGCGCACCGGTGGCGGTCCAGTGCTACGTCGACAACTCGCCCCCGCCCCCGCCCCGCGAGGCCGTCGCCCCGGCCGGCATCCGCGACCGCGGCACGGGCCGGCCGACCAAGCGGGACCGGCGCGAGATGGAGCGGCTGCGCGGGCTCATGGGCGGGCCGAAGCATCCGGACGGCCGGTGACGTACGGCGTCGGCATACGGCGGTGGCGTCCGGTCCGGGCTGCTTCGCCCGCCGGACGCCACCGTTGCCGTATACGGCACGTCAGTCCCGTCGTCGCAGCAGCCGCAGGAGCTCCGTGTTGGAGTCGCGCCGCGCCCAGGCGATCAGGGCGAACGGCACGATCAGGATGAGCGGTGTCGCGGCGTACTGTGCGTCGAAGGCGGCGATCTGGACGACGAACGCGCCCACCATCAGTGCGATGAACGCCATGGCCGCCACCGACTGAAGCACCGGGATCAACAACGCGATCGCCCCGGCGAGTTCGAGGGCACCGATGGTGTACATGCCCGCGCTGCCCCAGCCGAGCTCGTCGAACATGTCCGCCGCGGAGGAGTGCGCGATCAGCTTGGGCACGGCGCTGGCGATGCCCATGAAGAGCGCGAGCAGCACCTGCAGGCCGCGCAGCGCGATACGGGCCCGGCGCCCGCGGGCGGTAGTGGACTCGGCGACGAGGGTGCCGGTGGAGGCGGACGTGACGGGGACGGAGCTCTCGGACATGGGGGTCTCCTGTGTGAAGCGGTGGTCCGTGGTGCTGTCACAGAGGTAGACCGGGGCTCGCCGCGGAACTCATCGCCGTACGGACGGAATTATCGAAGGAATGACCGACGGAATTTCACCCGCGTCCGTCGAACGGCAGCCACCCGTGCCCGATGTACCAGTGCCCACCCGCCCGCAGATGGTCCCCGACGGCCCGCTCCACGGCCGTGCGGCGCGGCAGGCTCTCGACCGGCAACTCCGGGTCTCCGAAGACGAATTGGACCGGCTCGGTGTCGGCCGGTTCGGCGTCCTCGCGGGCGACGCTGAAACGCTCCTGAAACCGGACGATGTTGGAGTCCTCGGGTAGGTATTTCCTGAGCTGTGGGTCCAGCAGCCAGGAGTGGCAGGTCAGCGTCCGGTACCGCTCCTCGGGGAAGTGGAGGGCGAAGAACTCCCTGGCGAGGGCCAGGGACCGGTCGACGGCGGCCGGGGACAGCGGCCCGTGGAAGTCGGGGATGTGCAGGTTGAGGCAGCGCGAGTGCGGGCCCACGTCGAGCCCGGCCGCCGCGAGCCGCGTCCCGGTCCGCTGCCCGAGCCGCGCCCGCTCGAACTGCAACCGCCCCAGCTGGTACAGCTCGCCGCGGAAGTGATGGGTGAGCCACCAAGGAGCCTGCACGCCCACCCGGCCGTACCGTCTGCGGTACACGGCCATGTTCCGCCCGAGATCGACGAGGGTGCGCCGGGAGACGTCGGCCGGGATGCCGCGCTCGCGGTGGTACGCGCGCGTGTACGGCAGTGCGGCGACGAACACGTACACGGGGAAGCAGCGCTGCAGGGCGCCCGAGGCCCAGTCGAGGTCGGGCAGGTCGACGGGGTGGCCGACCTCCCCCATCCCCTGGACGAGCTCGTCGACGGACCGCTCGAGGATCTGCCGCAGCTCTGGGTCGTCCGTCGCCCGTCGGCCCATCCGTACGAGGTCATTGATGTCCTCGTGGGGTACGCCGAGGTCGAGCAGTACTTCGGCCAGTTCATCGGTGTCCGGCAGCACGAGGCCCCCTGTGAGGAGTACGAGGAGTACGTTTCAAGGAGGAGTGGTGATCCCGATGCGTACGGGCAGTGAGCCGACGACGGCACGCAGTGCACTGCGGGCCCGCTTCTGGCTGTGCGTGTGGGGCCTGGTCTGGGCGATCTTCGGTACTGCCGCGTTCGCGCTCGCGGGCCGTCCCGGCTGGGCGGTGGCCTGCGGGGTGCTGTGGCTGGTGATCACGATCGACATGGCCATGGTGCTCAGGCACATCCGCCAGGGCCCGCACTACCAGCCGGGCCGCGACATCCCGCCGTATCGCCCGCCCGAGAGCCGCCCCTACCGGCCGCCACCGCCGAAGGATCGCCACCCCTAGTCGCACCGGCAGATCCGCCGCCCCCTCTCGCCGCTCACGCGTCGAACCGTGCTGCCTTGAGGTAGTCCGGGTTCGGGTCGAGCGCGGCCGCCAGCCGGAAGTGGCGCTTGGCCTGCTCGGGCCGGCCCTGGCGCTCGTAGGTGCGACCCAGCGCGAAGTGCGCGAACGCGTTGTCCGGCTCGCGCTCCAGAACGATGGTGAACTCCAGCTCGGCGGGCCGCAGTTGCGCGGCGGCGAAGAAGGCACGCGCCCGCAGCAGCCGGGCGGCGGTGTTCTCCGGGTGCACGGCGATGACCCCGTCGAGCAGCTTCACCGCGCCCCGCGGGTCCCGCGCGGCGAGCAGATGCTCGGCGGCGCGGAAGTCGATGACATGCGTCTCCGGGGTACGTCCGGTCGAACCGCTGGTCTCGGGCACGGCAAAGTCCTTCCCTCACTGCAGGAGTTCAACGCGCGAACGCCGTGCCCCTATTCCTGCGACGACCGGGGCTACCGGCTCCCCTGTGCCCCGTGGGCCCGCCGCACGAGCTCGTCCCACACGTCCTTCACACGCCGCTGAAGCTCTTCCAGTGGTACGTCGTTGTCGATGACGATGTCCGCGATCTCCCGGCGCTTCTCACGGGTCGCCTGCGCGGCCATACGCGCGCGTGCGTCCTCCTCGGTCATGCCGCGCAGCCTGACGAGCCGGTCGAGCTGGGTCTCGGGGGCGGCGTCGACGACGACCACGACGTCGTACAGCGGCGCCAGGCCGTTCTCCGTGAGGAGGGGGACGTCATGGATGACGACGGCGTCCTCGGCGGCCGCCTCTTCGAGTTCGCGGGAGCGGGCGCCGACGAGGGGGTGAACGATCGAGTTCAGTACGGCGAGTCTGTCGGGGTCCGCGAAGACGATCGAGCCCAGCTTGGGCCGGTCCAGACTGCCGTCCTCGGCGAGCACCTCCTCGCCGAACGCCTCGACGACGGCGGCGAGGCCGGGTGTGCCGGGCGCGACGACCTCGCGCGCGATGCGGTCCGCGTCGATCAGCACGGCTCCGCACTCGACGAGCAGCCGCGACACCTCGCTCTTACCGGCTCCGATGCCCCCGGTCAGGCCCACCTTCAGCATGACGGGAAGCTTAGGCCCTGCCACCGACAACGCACCCGGCAGGACCAGCCCCCTCCGTCAGCTGTCGCCCTCCCGCTCCGCCAGGAACCGCTCGAACTCCTGCCCGATCTCGTCGGCGGACGGGATGTCCACGGGCTCGGCGAGCATGTTGCCGCGGATCTCGGCGCCGGCGATCGCGTCGTACTGGTGCTCAAGGCCCTCGACGAGGTTGGTGAGCTCCTCGTCGCCCTCGCGGATCTGGCGGTCGATCTCGTTCTGCGTGCGGTGGGCCTCCGTACGCAGGGAGTGCGCGATGCCCGGCAGGACCAGTCCGGTCGCCGCCGTGACGGCCTCCAGCACGGTCAGGGCCGCGTCCGGGTATGCGGAGCGGGCGATGTAGTGCGGGACGTGCGCGGCGACGCCCAGGACCTCGTGCCCGGCCTCCATGAGCCGGTATTCGATCAGGGACTCGGCGCTGCCGGGCACCTGCGCCTCGTCGAAGGGGCTGCGGTGGCCCGGGACGAGGTCGGTGCGGTTGCCGTGCGGGGTGACGCCGACCGGGCGGGTGTGCGGGACGCCCATGGGGATGCCGTGGAAGTTCACCGACAGGCGTACCCCGAGCCGCTCCACGATCTGCTGTACGGCGGCAGCGAAGCGTTCCCACTCCACGTCCGGCTCGGGCCCGGACAGCAGCAGGAAGGGCGCCCCGGTGGCGTCCTGCACGAGCCGCACCTCGATGGCGGGCACCTCGTACTCGGTCCAGCGGTCGCGCTTGAACGTCAGCAGCGGGCGGCGGGCGCGGTAGTCCACCAGCCGGTCGTGGTCGAAGCGGGCGACGAGCTGGTGGGGCAGCGACTCCAGGAGCCCCTCGACGATCTGGTCGCCGGTCTCACCCGCGTCGATGTATCCGTCGAAGTGGTAGAGCATGACAAGGCCGGCCGACTCCTGGGCGAGCGCCATGTCGACGACAGCCAGGCCCTTCGGCTCCCATGCGTACAAACCCTGCGGATCAAGCACTGTGACCGCTCCTCCTCGTGTCCGTACGTCACAACACCCTTACGGGCGCGGGCATTCCCGGAGGAGAAGGCCATGATCTTGAGGACGGCACGGGCAACGCCGCCAAGGAGCGCGAGGCTGTATCGATTTGCGGCTCCGCCGCGTGGGCGCGACAAGCCCCCACCGGCCCGCAGCCGAAACACGACCCAAAAACGCCTGAGGGACCGCACCCCGAAAGGTACGGTCCCTCAGTCAGCTGCTAAGCCTCAGCGAGCCAGCGTTCAGCTCTGGCCACCCGCGAGCTTCTCGCGGAGCGCGGCCAGCGCCTCGTCCGAGGCCAGCGCGCCGGAGTTGTCCGGGCCCTCGGAGGAGTACGAACCGCCACCGGACGCGGCCGGAGCCGCAGCCTCGCCGCCCTCGGCCGCAGCAGCGGCGTCGGCCTCGCGGGACTTGATGACCTGCTGCTGGTGCTGCTCGAAGCGCTGCTGCGCCTCGGCGTACTGGTGCTCCCACGCCTCGCGCTGGGTCTCGTAGCCCTCGAGCCAGTCGTTGGTCTCGGGGTCGAAGCCCTCGGGGTAGATGTAGTTGCCCTGGTCGTCGTAGGACGCGGCCATGCCGTACAGGGTCGGGTCGAACTCGACCGTCGCCGGGTCGGCGCCGAAGGCCTCGTTGGCCTGCTTCAGCGAGAGGCTGATGCGACGGCGCTCGAGGTCGATGTCGATGACCTTGACGAAGATCTCGTCGTTGACCTGGACGACCTGCTCCGGGATCTCCACGTGGCGCTCGGCCAGCTCGGAGATGTGGACCAGACCCTCGATGCCCTCGTCCACGCGGACGAACGCACCGAACGGAACCAGCTTCGTGACCTTGCCGGGCACGACCTGGCCGATCTGGTGGGTGCGGGCGAACTGCTGCCACGGGTCTTCCTGCGTCGCCTTCAGCGACAGGGAGACACGCTCGCGGTCCATGTCGACGTCGAGGACCTCGACGGTGACTTCCTGGCCGACCTCGACAACCTCGGAGGGGTGGTCGATGTGCTTCCAGGAGAGCTCGGAGACGTGGACCAGACCGTCGACGCCACCCAGGTCCACGAAGGCACCGAAGTTGACGATCGAGGAGACGACGCCGGAACGGACCTGACCCTTCTGGAGGGTCGTGAGGAACGTCTGGCGGACCTCGGACTGGGTCTGCTCCAGCCAGGCACGGCGGGACAGGACCACGTTGTTGCGGTTCTTGTCCAGCTCGATGATCTTGGCCTCGAGCTCCTTGCCCACGTAGGGCTGGAGGTCGCGAACGCGGCGCATCTCGACCAGGGAGGCCGGGAGGAAGCCACGGAGGCCGATGTCGAGGATGAGACCACCCTTGACGACCTCGATGACGGTACCGGTGACGATCCCGTCCTCTTCCTTGATCTTCTCGATGGTGCCCCAGGCGCGCTCGTACTGGGCGCGCTTCTTCGAGAGGATCAGGCGGCCTTCCTTGTCCTCCTTCTGGAGAACAAGGGCTTCGATCTCGTCACCGACGGCGACGACCTCGTTCGGGTCGACGTCGTGCTTGATCGAGAGCTCTCGGCTCGGGATAACGCCTTCGGTCTTGTAACCGATGTCGAGCAGGACCTCGTCCCGGTCGACCTTCACGATGACGCCGTCGACGATGTCGCCGTCGTTGAAGTACTTGATCGTCTCGTCGATCGCGGCGAGGAAGGCTTCCTCGTTACCGATGTCGTTGACCGCTACCTGCGGGGTGGTTGCGGTGGTCTCGGTGCTGCTCGTCATGTGGGAAAGGGCTCCGGTACGGACATTGAAGTCGTAGGTACTGCTACGCCGGGAGCCCGTATCGCTCTGAAGAAGCCGGACAGCCAAGGAAGCGCCTCACCAACGCTGGTGATGCGCCTCGAAAACCGAGGGGACATACAACAGATGCGAGCGCAGCCTGCTACGTCTGAGGTGCGCAGGCCCGCAGCGCAACTTGTAGCATACGGGGGCAGCCGGGCAGGGTCAATGCGCGAAGGCGCACACCCGGGGCGGATCGCCGCATACCCGGCACAAAACCTGTCTCCTGAGGCCACGCAGGCCTTGGAACGCCTCTTGCGTGACACCACCGGGAGGGGCCGCGCCATTCAGGTGACGGAAGAGTACGACGAGGGAGCCCATCATCCAAGAGCCCGTATCGCCCGAGATCGCGTCCGACGCGTCCTCCGACGACGACCTCGAAGCGGAGGCCACCCGGCGCGACGCCGGCGTCGCGGAGAGTTCCCGAGCCAACCGGGGCTGGTGGGACCGCAACGCCGACGAGTACCAGATCGAGCACGGCACGTTCCTCGGCGACGACCGCTTCGTGTGGGGCCCCGAGGGCCTGGACGAGGTGGAGGCCGAGCTGCTCGGCCCGCCGGAGGACCTCAAGGGCAAGGACGTCCTGGAGATCGGCGCCGGAGCGGCCCAGTGCTCGCGCTGGCTGTCCGCGCAGGGGGCCCGCCCGGTCGCCCTGGACATCTCCCACCGCCAGTTGCAGCACGCCCTGCGCATCGGCGGCGCGTTCCCCCTGGTCTGCGCCGACGCGGGCGCCCTTCCCTTCGCCGACGCCTCGTTCGACCTGGCCTGCTCGGCGTACGGGGCGCTGCCGTTCGTCGCCGACCCGGTGCTGGTGCTGCGGGAGGTGCGGCGGGTGCTGCGCCCCGGGGGCCGTTTCGTGTTCTCCGTGACCCACCCCATCCGCTGGGCCTTCCCCGACGAGCCGGGCCCCGAGGGTTTGTCCGTCTCCGCGTCGTACTTCGACCGCACGCCGTACGTGGAGCAGGACGACGAGGGCCGAGCGGTGTACGTCGAGCATCACCGCACGGTCGGCGACCGGGTGCGGGACGTCGTGGCAGCGGGGTTCCGGCTGGTCGACCTGGTGGAGCCGCAGTGGCCCGCCTGGAACACCTCGGAGTGGGGCGGCTGGTCGCCGCTGCGCGGGAACCTGATCCCGGGAACGGCGATCTTCGTCTGCGTACGAGACTGAGAGCGTGATCCGCTACGACGCCCTGGACTCGCTGCCCGTACGCGGCGCCCTGCCCGGTCTGACCGACGCCCTGGACTCGCAGGGCAGCGCGGTGCTCGTCGCGCCGCCCGGCACCGGCAAGACCACCCTGGTGCCGCTGGCGCTGGCCGGGCTGCTCGGCGGGGGACCGGCCAGGCGGGTCGTCGTGGCCGAGCCGCGGCGGATCGCCGCACGGGCCGCGGCACGGCGGATGGCGTGGCTGCTGGGCGAGAAGGTCGGCGAGAGCGTCGGCTACACCGTGCGCGGGGAGCGGGTCGTCGGGCGCCGCGCGCGCGTGGAGGTCGTCACGACCGGTGTGCTGCTCCAGCGGTTGCAGCGCGACCAGGAGCTGGCGGGCGTGGATGTGGTGGTGCTCGACGAGTGCCATGAGCGGCATCTGGACGCGGACACGGTGGCGGCGTTCCTGTGGGACGTACGTCAGACCCTGCGGCCGGAGCTGCGGCTGGTGGCCGCGTCGGCGACGACGGACGCGCAGGGGTGGGCGCGGCTGCTGGGCGACGCGCCGGTGGTCGAGGCGGAGGGCGTGTCGCATCCCGTGGAGGTGGTGTGGGCGCCGCCGACGCGCCCCGTACGGCCGCCGCACGGCATGCGGGTCGACCCGGCGCTGCTGACGCACGTGGCGTCGGTGGTGCGGCGGGCGCTGGCCGAGCGGGCGGGGGATGTGCTGTGTTTCCTGCCGGGGGTGGGCGAGATCGCGCGGGTGGCCGGGCAGCTGGGGGGCCTTGGGGACATCGAGGTGCTCCAGGTGCACGGGCGGGCGCCGGCGGCGGTGCAGGACGCGGTGCTGGCGGGCGGGGAGCGGCGCCGGGTGGTGCTGGCGACGTCCGTGGCGGAGTCGTCGCTGACGGTTCCCGGTGTGCGGGTCGTCGTCGACTCGGGGCTGGCCCGGGAGCCTCGCGTCGACCACGCGCGCGGGCTGAGCGCCCTGACGACGGTGCGGGCCTCGCAGGCGGCCGGGCGGCAGCGGGCGGGGCGGGCCGGGCGTGAGGCGCCGGGGGCCGTGTACCGGTGCTGGGCGGAGGCCGAGGACGCGCGTCTGCCTCGTTTCCCGTCGCCGGAGATCAAGCTGGCCGACCTGACCGCCTTCGCGTTGCAGGCGGCGTGCTGGGGCGATCCCGAGGCCACCGGGTTGGCTCTGCTGGATCCGCCGCCGGGTGGGGCCATGGCAGCGGCGCGGGCCGCTCTCGCGGGAGTGGGCGCGGTGGACTCCGTGGGCAGGGCCACGGAGCGGGGTGTGCGGCTGGCTCGGCTGGGGCTGCATCCCCGGCTGGGGCGGGCGCTGCTGGACGCGGGTGCCTCGGACCGGGTCGCGGAGGTCGTGGCGCTGCTCAGTGAGGAGGCGCCGCGGGCGTACGGGGACGATCTCGCCGCTGCGTTGCGCGCGGCCCGGAGCGGGGGCGACGCCTATGCGACGCGGTGGCGCGCGGAGGTGCGACGGCTGCGAGCCATGGCCACGGAGGCCGCCGACCCGCCCGCCGGTGGCTCTCCTGCCGCACAGCCCGGGGAGCACGGCCTTGTCGGGCTCGTTGCCGCCCTCGCCTTCCCTGAGCGCGTCGCCAAGGCCGACGGCGGCTCCTACCTCATGGCCTCCGGCACTCGCGCCGAACTCTCCGACGGCTCCGCCCTGTGCGGCGCCCCCTGGATCGCCGTCGCCGTCGCTGACCGGCCCGTCGGCAAGGGGCACGCGCGTGTGCAGCTCGCCGCCGCGATCGACGAGGACATGGCCCGGTCGGCGGCGCCGTCGCTGCTCTCCGAGGCCCAGGAGGTCCACTGGGCCGACGGGGATGTCGTCGCACGGCGCGTGGAGCGGCTGGGGGCGATCGAGCTCGCGGTGCGGCCGTTGCGCGACGCCGACCCCGTCCTCGTACGGAACGCGCTGCTCGAAGGTCTACGGCAGGAAGGGCTCGGCCTGTTGCGCTGGTCCCCCGACGCCGGCGTACTGCGGCAGCGGCTCGCCTTTCTGTATCGGCAGCTCGGTGCGCCCTGGCCCGACGTCGCCGACGACGCGCTCCACGCGCGCGTGGACGAGTGGCTGGAGCCCGAGCTGAGCCGGGCCCGGCGGCGGGCCGATCTCGCGCGGATCGACGCCGGGGAGGCGCTCGCCCGGCTGCTGCCGTGGGCTTCCGGGGAGGCCGGGCGGCTCGACGAGCTGGCGCCGGAGCGGATCACCGTACCCAGTGGGTCCAGAATTCGGATCGACTACGGCAACCCCGAACAGCCCGTCCTCGCCGTGAAGTTGCAGGAGATGTTCGGGCTGCAGGAGTCGCCCTCCCTCGCCGGGGTGCCGCTTCTCGTCCATCTGCTCTCCCCCGCCGGGCGGCCCGCCGCCGTCACCGCCGACCTCGCCTCCTTCTGGAAGGACGGCTACAAGGGCGTACGGGCGGAGCTGCGCGGCCGCTATCCCAAGCATCCGTGGCCCGAGGACCCGGCCGGCGCCGAGCCGACCCGGCACACCAACGCCCGGCTCAGGCGGTGATCGGTTCGGGCTCGGTGTCCTTCGTGGGTTCCGGGTCGCCGGGGCGGCGGCCGCGTGCCTCCAGGTAGAGGGAGAGCGCCAGGAGCAGCAGTCCCAGGGTCAAAAAGCCCCACGGGAGATACGACGTCATCAGCAGGACCAGCGTGCGGTTGGACTTGACCAGGTCCACCGTGTGGTCGATGTAGTCCTCGCGCATCTTCACGTGGCCCGCGAACGCCGTCACCTTCTCGCGGCCACCGAGCAGGGTTCCGCCGCGCAGCTCCTCTTTGTGGATCTCCTCGCCGTAGACGGGCGCGCCGGTGAGGGGTTCGACCCAGAACTTGCGGACCGTGGTGTACCAGCGGGTCGTGCCGGTCTTGGCCACCGACTCCGGGGTGATGCCCTCGACCGGCATGGTCTTGGGGAACCTCACCTTGGTCCACGGGATGGTCTGCTCGAAGTAGTAGACGTCGACGCCTCGGAAGTTCTGGGTGCCCTTGTAGTGGATGGGGGCGGTGATGCGTGCCTGGGCGTCGAAGTACTCGTAGTCCCGTTTCTCCGTCAGGAAGGGCCACTTGAACTCGATGCCCTGCCGCTTCACCGGGTCTCCGTCGACCATCTCTCCGGTGGCGTGGACGGGTTCCTGGGTGTGGGCGTCGAAGATGTAGCGCTCGGGGATCTTGGAGACCATCTTGCCGTCGGGGCCGACGACGTACGACAGGCCGTCCCAGACCACGACGTCCCTCCCGGCCGTCTTCTCGATCTTCTCCGACGCCTCCACATTGCCCTTCAGGGTCTGCACGATGGTGACCTTCGGGACCTTGCGGGCCTTCATCGTGCCGTAGTCGAGAAGGGTCGCGTCCTTCGCCTCCAGGACCATGTCCTGGTACTGGTCGGCCGGGATCTTGGCCAGACGCGGGAAGGCGTACCAGCGCACCAGCGGGGACAGCGCCGCGAAGAACACGGCGAGAGCGAGCAGGATCAGGCCGGCCTTGCGGCGCATCTCGGCCTCCCTCCCGGACGATTTCGTGGACGGGCGGTCACGGGTGTGCGGGCACCGTCGTCAGCAGCGGCTTGGGCGACGTCTTGCCGGTCGGTGCGCCCATGGCCGTGAGGGCGAGGACCAGGGCGAGCGCGACGGCGAGACCGGTCGCGGCGGCGATCAGGGCGCGCATACGGGCCTCCCGGAACCCCCGGAACTGATTCATCTGATACATCGTCAGTTTGGGCACCGTAGCAACGGGCGGGTGAGATGAGAACACGTTGCACAGCGAACGAGTTGCGCGGACGCCACGAAGGGCGCCCTGTCCGCCGTAGCGGAAGGACGCCCTTCGTCGGGGTCGTGCGGTGCCTAGGCGCTCGGACTCGGCGACGCCGACGGCGATGCGGACGCCGACTCCGACTCCGAGGGGGTCGGGGTGGGTGACGTCTCGGCGGCCGCCACCTTCAGCTCGACGGTCAGGGTCGCGCCGCCCGCGGTATTGATGCGGAGCAGGAACGTGCCCGTGGTGTCGTCGGCGTACAGCTTCGGCAGCTTGAGCAGGCCGTTCGCGTCCGTGGTCAGGCCGGTCAGGGTGCGTACGGCCTTGCCGTCGGCGTCCTTGAAGTAGGGGCCCTTGTCGTTCTCGGTCGGGTCGTCCGCCGACTTGATGAGCGTGGCGGTGGCCGCGACCTTGTCCGCCACGGCGCCCTTGTAGGTGGCCTTCACCTCGACCTGGTCGGCGAACTCGCCGCCCGGAGTGCAGGTCAGCGCGGTGTCGCTGGTGCGGGTCAGGGTGTCGGCGGCGCGCTCGGTGACGGTGGCCGTGTAGTCGAGGCCGGGGATCGACCGGCCGACGAGGGTGGCGCGGACGACGAACTCGCCCGTGTCGTCGCCCGCCTGCAGCGCCGGCGCGACCGCCTCACCGGCACTGTTGGTCACGGTGGCCGCGTACTTCTCGCCGCCGGTGAAGGTGGCGTCGGTCCGGCCGACGATCGTGAAGCGGACCCTGACCTTGGCGACGCCCTTGCCGGCCTCGGTCTCGGCGCGGGCGCTGATCTTCTCGGTGAAGGTGTCGCCCGCCATCGCGGTGAGCTTCGCGGTGCCCGCGTCCTCCAGGTGGTCCACCGTGTCGGTGGGGGTGGGAGGCGTCGTGCCGGGCGGGGTCGTGCCCGGCGGGGTCGTGCCCGGCGGGGTCGGCTTCGGGCTGGTGGAGCCGTCGTTGCCGCCGGGCTTGGAGGGGGTGCTGGGCGTTGTCGGCGTCCTGGGCGGTGTGGGCGACGGCGAGGGACTGGCTCCGGCGTTGTCGTCGCTGCGGTCGGACGGGAGGGTGCCGGTGCCGTCCGGGATCTCGTGGGTGCCCTTGCGGTAGTACTCCAGCCACCTCAGGACCAGGTTCAGATAGTCCTGCGAGTTGTTGTAGCTGAGGATCGCGCTGCTGAGGTCGCCCTGGGTGGACAGGTCCCAGCCGAAGCGGCACAGGTAGTGGCCGGCGGCGAGCGCGGCGTCGTAGACGTTGTTGGGGTCCCTCTTGCCGTCGCCGTTGCCGTCGCGGCCGGCCCACTCCCAGGTGGAGGGGATGAACTGCATGGGGCCGACGGCACGGTCGTACGCGCTGTCCCCGTCGTAGGCGCCGTTGTCGGTGTCGCTGATGCTCGCGAAGCCGTTGCCGTTGAGCTGCGGGCCGAGGATCGGGGTGAGCGTGGTGCCGTTGGCGTCGACGCGGCCGCCGCGGGCCTGGCCGGACTCGACCTTGCCGATGGCGGCGAGCAGTTGCCATTCCAGGTTGCAGCCGGGCTTGGCCTCCTGGAGCGCGGTCGCGGCCTTCTTGTACGCGTCGAGGACGGTCGCGGGGATGCCCGCCTCGGAGGCGCCCGGGGTGACGGGGGTGCTGGGCGAGGGTGAGGGGTTGGGGCTGTTGAGCGGCGGCAGGTCCGTGTAGTACGGCGAGTTGCCGGTCGCGCTGTCCTCGGCGGGCGTGTCCACGGAGGGCTGGGTTCCGGTGGTGACTCTTCTGCCGGCGTCGTCGGTCGTCACTCCCGGAGCCTGGGACGCGGCGAGCGCCGCGACCACGACCGCGGCCACCGTGGTGTTCACCGCCCCCTTGCGCAGCCTGCCGAATTCCGCCGCCATAGAGTGAACCCCTCCCGTGGACGCCCGAGCGCCCGTCTCCGTCTGCCGGGCTCGCCATGCGGAGCCCGCCCCTGTTGTGACGATCGACTCGCCGCGACAGTTGCCCTCGCGGCAGGATTTCATGCGCTGTTCGCGTGTTCGACCGCGCGGCCCGGCGCGGTGACCCAGGCGACCCTACGACAACTTCCTTTGCACGGGCACCCGTTGGCGCCCGTTTTTTACCAGTTGGGCGTGTGCGGTCTACGCTCGGACATCCCGCGTACGGCCCGTCGAACATCCCGCGTACCGTCCGTCGGACGTCCCGCATACTGGCCGTCGGACGCCCCTGACTCCGGCTTCGCCGACGACCGGGGCCGACCGGTCCCGTCAACCTCCCGCGCAAGGAGCCCCGTTGCCGTTCACGCTGAGCCATGCGGCGGCCGTACTGCCCGCCGTACGCACCGACGGGACCGGCCGCGGCCCGCTCGTACCGGCCGTGTTGGTGGCGGGCTCCTTCGCGCCCGACATGACCTACTACGCGGCGAGTGTCCTGTCGGGGGCGATGGAGTTCGGCGATGTCACGCACTCGTTCGCGGGCGTGTTCACCGTCGACGTGGTGATCGCCTGGGCGCTGGTGGGCCTGTGGCTGCTGCTGCGCGAACCGCTGGTGGCGCTGCTGCCGGTGCGGCGACAGGCGCGGGTGGCCACGCTGTTGCGCTGCGGGGCGCCACGCGCGCGTGTACGGCCGTCGCTGGCCGTGCGCTGGTACGTCTCGGCCGTGCTCGGTGCGCTGACGCATGTCGTGTGGGACGCGTTCACGCATCTCGACCGCTGGGGGATGCGGCTGTTTCCCGTCCTGGGCGAGGAGATCGCGGGCTCGCCGCTGTACTGGTATCTGCAGTACGGCGGTTCGGCTCTCGCCGCTGTCGTCATCGCCGCGTTCGTGTTCGTGGCGCTACGGCGGACACCCGCGGCCGCGCCGGTCGGGGTTGCGGCGCTTTCGGTACGGGACCGGTGGTTGGCCGGGGTGGTGATCGGTGGGATCGCCGCGGTGGCGGCGGTGCAGCGGGCGTCGCGCTGGTGGGCCTATTGGGGTTCGACGGCGAAGTACTGGGAGCTGATTCCGACCCTGTGCTTCGGCGCGGGCGCGGGGCTCGTCCTGGGGCTGCTGCTGTACGCCGTGGGCGTCAGGGTGTGGCGTCCGGTCCCGGGGCCTGGCAGTGCGGGTTCGGATGGGGCCGGGAGGGAGCCGAGCCGTTCGGCGGTTCGGTGACGGGCCCTGCGGGGTGGGGCCGTGGGGGCGGCGTGAGGGCGAGGGCCAGGTAGCTGCGGAGGGTTGTTGCCCTGTGCCGCAGCGGTTCCATCAGGTCTGCGGGGATGCGGGCGCTGCTTGCGCCGGGGGCTGAGGGCGGGACCGAGGGCGGTGCCGTGGAGGGGGTGCCTTCGCTGTTCACGTTCGCCGGTGCCGGGGCCGTCCGGCGGTGGAGCGTGCGTATACCCATGCCCGCATCCTTACGGGCGCCGGTCGGTGGGGGCGCTTTTGCGGGGGCCACGCGAGTGACGGGTCCCTCCGGGGGTGGGACCAGATCCCCTGCGTTTGCCGGGTTGCGGTGATTCTCGGGTCTGCGGGTTCATTGTGGCTGGTCGCGCAGTTCCCCGCGCCCCTTTCAGGGGCGTGCAGTCCCGCCCGCTCAAAGGCCCATGGGATGCCGGGCCGGTAGGAAAACCGGCCCGGCATCCAGACGTGGCCGTACCGCCGGAGGCTAGTGGGCTGCCGACTCCCAGTCGGGGCCCACGCCCACCGAGACGCCCAGGGGGACGTTGAGGTGGACGGCGTTGGACATTTCCCGGCGGACCAGTTCTTCCGCGGCCTCGCGTTCGCCGGGGGCGATTTCCAGGACGATTTCGTCGTGGACCTGGAGGAGCATGCGGGAGGTGAGGTTCGCCTCGCGCAGGGCCCGGTCGACGTTGAGCATGGCGATCTTGACGATGTCCGCCGCCGTGCCCTGGATGGGGGCGTTGAGAGCCATGCGCTCGGCCGCCTCGCGACGCTGGCGGTTGTCGCTGTTGAGGTCGGGGAGGTAGCGGCGGCGGCCGAAGAGGGTCGCCGTGTAGCCCGTCGCCCTTGCCTCGTCGACCGCGCGGCGCAGGTAGTCCCGTACGCCGCCGAAGCGCTCGAAGTAGGCGTCCATCAGGGCACGGGCCTCGCCCGCGTCGATGTTCAGCTGCTGCGAGAGGCCGAAGGCAGACAGGCCGTACGCCAGGCCGTACGACATGGCCTTGATCTTGCGGCGCATCTCCGCGTCCACCGCGGCAGGCTCCACGGCGAACACCTGCGAGGCGGCCGTGGTGTGCAGGTCCTCGCCCGAGGTGAACGCCTCGATCAGGCCCTCGTCCTCGGACAGGTGGGCCATCACGCGCAGCTCGATCTGGCTGTAGTCCGCGGTCATCAGGGACTCGAAGCCCTCGCCGACCACGAAGCCCCGGCGGATCGCCCGGCCCTCGTCCGTGCGGACCGGGATGTTCTGCAGGTTCGGGTCCGTGGAGGAGAGGCGGCCGGTCGCCGCGACCGTCTGGTTGAACGTCGTGTGGATACGGCCGTCCGTCGCGATCGTCTTGATCAGGCCCTCGACGGTGACGCGCAACTTCGCCTGCTCGCGGTGGCGGAGCATGATGACCGGCAGCTCGTTGTCGGTCTGGGTGGCGAGCCAGGCCAGGGCGTCGGCGTCCGTCGTGTAGCCCGTCTTCGTCTTCTTCGTCTTGGGCAGGGCGAGCTCGCCGAAGAGGACTTCCTGGAGCTGCTTGGGCGAGCCCAGGTTGAACTCGTGCCCGGCCGCCGCGTGCGCTTCCTTCACGGCCTGCTGCACGGCGCCCGCGAACATCTGCTCCATGGCCTCCAGGTGCGCCCGGTCGGCCGCGATGCCGTGCCGCTCCATGCGGGCGAGCAGGGCGGAGGTCGGCAGCTCCATGTCACGCAGGAGTTCCGCGGCGCCGACCTCCTCCAGGCGGCTGTCGAAGGCCTCGCCCAGGTCGAGGACCGCGCGGGCCTGGATCATCAGGGCCTCGGCCTCGGCGCCGTCGTCGGTGCCGAAGGCCAGCTGGCCGTCGGCCGCGGCGGCGGGGGCCAGCTCGCGGTGGAGGTACTCCAGGGACAGTGCGTCCAGGTCGAAGGAGCGACGGCCCGGCTTGACCAGGTAGGCGGCGAGCGCGGTGTCCATGCGCACGCCCTCGATGCTCCAGCCGTGCTCGGCGAAGACCCGCATCGCGCCCTTGGCGTTGTGGAAGACCTTCGGCTTGTCGGCGTCGGCCAGCCAGTCCGCGAACGCCTTCTCGTCGGCCTCGTCCAGCTGCGACGGATCGAACCAGCCGGCCGTGCCGTCGCCTGCCGCGAGCGCGACCTCGGCGACCGAGCCGGTGCCCAGCGCCCAGGTGTCGACGGTGGCCACGCCGAGCAGCTCGCTGCCGTGCTCGGCCAGCCAGGGGGCCAGCTCGCCGGTGCCGAGCACCGAGCCGTCGAGCTGCACGCCGTCGGTCGTGATCGGCGTGGTCTCGGCCTCCTCGGCTCCGGGGTCGACGCCGTAGAGCCGCTCGCGCAGGGAGGGGTTACGGATCTCCAGGGTGTCCAGAATCATCGCGACGGCCTTGCGGTCGTACGGCACGCGCGCGAGGTCGGTGACGGTCTTGGGCAGCTCGACGCGCCGCTCGAGCTCGGTCAGCCGGCGGTTGAGCTTGACCGCCTCCAGGTGGTCGCGGAGGTTCTGCCCGGCCTTGCCCTTGACCTCCTCGACGCGCTCGACCAGCTCGGCGAACGACCCGAACTGGTTGATCCACTTCGCGGCCGTCTTCTCGCCGACGCCGGGGATGCCCGGCAGGTTGTCGGACGGGTCGCCGCGCAGGGCCGCGAAGTCGGGGTACTGGGCGGGCGTCAAGCCGTACTTCTCGAAGACCTTCTCCGGCGTGAAGCGGGTCAGCTCGGAGACGCCCTTCGTCGGGTACAGCACCGTGGTGTGCTCGCTGACCAGCTGGAAGGAGTCCCGGTCGCCGGTGACGATCAGCACCTCGAAGCCGTCGGCCTCGGCCTGGGTGGCGAGTGTGGCGATCACGTCGTCGGCCTCGAAGCCGTCGACCGCGAACCGCGAGACGTGCATCGCGTCGAGCAGCTCGCCGATCAGCTCGACCTGGCCCTTGAACTCGTCCGGGGTCTTGGAGCGGTTCGCCTTGTACTCCGTGAACTCCGCGGAGCGCCAGGTCTTGCGGGACACGTCGAAGGCCACCGCGAAGTGGGTGGGTGCCTCGTCGCGCAGGGTGTTGGCCAGCATCGACGCGAAGCCGTAGATCGCGTTCGTCGGCTGGCCCGTCGCGGTCGTGAAGTTCTCCGCGGGCAGCGCGAAGAACGCTCGGTAGGCCAGCGAGTGCCCGTCCATGAGCATCAGGCGGGGCCGGCTGCCGCCGGGGTTGGTCTCGGTCTGCTTCGATGCTGTCTCTGCCACGCCCCCGATCCTGCCACGCCCCACTGACAGTCGGTCCCCATCGGGGGGACCGGCCATCCGACAGACCGGCCCGGCCGGGCAGCGGCAGGGACGACCGGAGGTGGGCGTCACCTCCTCCGCACGCCCACCCCACTCCCCTTCTGTTCCCGCCTCCGCTCACCCACCCCGCCGCCACCGATGCCGTCCCTCCAGCCACGCACCCTCCCCCGCCTCCCGCCTCCCACCCCGCCCCAAGCCCGCCCCCCGAGTTGTCCCTCCCGCGTGCGAGGATCGGAGATGTACCTCACACGTGTACACGGCCGGTGAACCGCAGGAGCGCCGGTGTCGAGGACGCGGGCGCGGCGCCGGGCGGCGTTCCCGCGGTGGACGATGAAGACAGGGAGAGTGCGCGATGGCCACCAAGCCGCCCAAGGGTGATCCGGTTCAGGACGCGCCGCAGGTCGCCGAGCCGAAGCACGCGGCGGCCGGGCTGCCGGCCATCGGGCACACCTTGCGCATCGCGCAGCAGCAGATGGGCGTGAAGCGCACCGCGCTGACGTTGCTGCGGGTCAACCAGAAGGACGGGTTCGACTGCCCTGGCTGTGCGTGGCCGGAGCCGGATCACCGGCACAAGGCGGAGTTCTGTGAGAACGGTGCGAAGGCGGTGGCCGAGGAGGCGACCCTGCGCCGGGTCACCCCGGAGTTCTTCGCCGCGCACTCCGTCGCCGATCTCGCGACGAGAAGCGGTTACTGGCTGGGGCAGCAAGGGCGGCTGACGCATCCCATGTTCCTCCCCGAAGAGGGCACGCACTACGAGCCGGTGACCTGGGAGCGCGCCTTCGACATCATCGGCGATGAGATCACCGCCCTCGGCTCCCCCGACGAGGCCGTCTTCTACACCTCCGGGCGCACCAGCAACGAGGCCGCGTTCCTCTACCAGCTCTTCGCGCGCGAACTCGGCACGAACAACCTGCCGGACTGCTCCAACATGTGCCACGAGTCGTCCGGGTCGGCCCTCTCCGAGACCATCGGCATCGGCAAGGGCAGCGTCCTGCTCGAGGACCTCTACAAGGCCGACCTGATCATCGTCGCCGGGCAGAATCCGGGCACGAACCACCCGCGCATGCTCTCCGCCCTGGAGAAGGCCAAGGAGAACGGCGCGAAGATCGTCAGCGTCAATCCGCTGCCCGAGGCCGGTCTGGAGCGGTTCAAGAACCCGCAGACCCCCCAGGGCATGCTCAGGGGTGCCGCCCTCACCGACCTGTTCCTGCAGATCCGCATCGGCGGCGACCAGGCCCTCTTCCGCCTCCTCAACAAGCTGATCCTGGAGACTCAGGGCGCCGTCGACGAGGAGTTCGTCCGCGAACACACCCACGGCTACGAGGAGTTCGCCGCGGCCGCCCGCGCCGCCGACTGGGACGAGACGCTGACGGCGACCGGCCTCACCCGCGCGGACATCGACCAGGTCATGGACATGGTTCTTGCCTCACAGCGCACCATCGTCTGCTGGGCCATGGGCCTCACCCAGCACAAGCACTCCGTGCCGACCATCCGCGAAGTGGTCAACTTCCTTCTGCTGCGCGGCAACATCGGCCGCCCCGGCGCGGGCGTGTGCCCGGTGCGCGGTCACTCGAACGTGCAGGGCGACCGCACGATGGGCATCTTCGAGCGGCCCGCCCCGGCCTTCCTGGACGCCCTGGAGAAGGAGTTCGGCTTCGCCCCACCGCGCGAGCACGGCTACGACGTCGTACGCGCCATCCGCGCGCTGCGTGACGGCGAGGCGAAGGTCTTCTTCGCCATGGGCGGCAACTTCGTGGCAGCGACGCCGGACACCGACGTCACCGAGGCCGCCATGCGGCGCGCCCGGCTGACCGTGCACGTGTCGACGAAGCTCAACCGAAGCCACGCCGTCACCGGCGCCCGCGCGCTGATCCTGCCCACCCTCGGCCGCACCGAGCGCGACCTCCAGGGCAGCGGCGAGCAGTTCGTGACGGTCGAGGACTCCATGGGCATGGTGCACGCCTCCCGCGGCCGTCTGGAGCCCGCGAGCGCGCATCTGCTGTCCGAGCCGGCCATCGTCAGCCGCTTGGCACGCCGCGTGCTGGGCGAGGGCAGCTCCACCCCCTGGGAGGAGTTCGAGAAGGACTACGCGACGATCCGGGACCGTATCGCCCGCGTGATCCCCGGCTTCGAGGACTTCAACGCGCGCGTGGCCCGCCCCGGCGGCTTCACGCTGCCCCACGCCCCGCGCGACGAGCGCCGCTTCCCGACGGCCACGGGCAAGGCCAACTTCACGGCGGCACCCGTCGAGTACCCGAAGGTGCCCGAGGGACGGCTGCTGCTGCAGACCCTGCGCTCGCACGACCAGTACAACACCACGATCTACGGCCTCGACGACCGTTACCGCGGCATCAAGAACGGCCGCCGGGTCGTCATGATCAACCCCGAGGACGCCCAGCTGCTGAACATCGCCGACGGCTCGTACGTCGACCTCGTCGGCGAGTGGAAGGACGGGGTCGAGCGGCGGGCGCCCGGTTTCCGGGTGGTGCACTACCCGACGGCCCGGGGCTGCGCGGCCGCCTACTACCCGGAGACCAACGTCCTCGTGCCGCTGGACGCCACCGCGGACACCAGCAACACCCCGGCCAGCAAGTCCGTCGTCGTACGTCTGGAACAATCGGCCACCGACTGAGCGTTTGCTCAGTCGACCCTTTATCGACTGAGCACGACGAACGGAGCCGGACCCATGGGCGAGCAGCAGCACGTGACGTTCCCGCAGGAGGTCATAGACGAGTACGCCGCGCTCGGCGTCGACCTGCCCGCCCTGTTCTCCGCCGGACACCTCGGGACGCGCATGGGCGTCGAGATCCTGGAGGCCTCCGCCGAGCGGGTCGTCGGGACCATGCCGGTGGAGGGGAACACCCAGCCGTACGGCCTGCTGCACGGCGGCGCCTCCGCAGTGCTCGCCGAGACGCTCGGGTCGGTCGGGTCGATGCTGCACGCCGGCAGCTCCAAGATCGCGGTCGGCGTCGACCTCAACTGCACCCACCACCGCGGCGTCCGCTCCGGCCTCGTCACCGGCGTGGCCACACCCCTGCACCGGGGCCGCTCGACAGCGACGTACGAGATCGTCATCAGCGACGAGGCGGGCCGGCGCGTGTGCAGCGCCCGGCTGACCTGCCTGCTGCGGGACGCCGCCCCCTCACAGCTCCCCGAGCCGGGCACCAACGGCTGACGGGTGCCGCAAACACGACGCGGGGGCCGGGAGGAACTCGTCCTCCCGGCCCCCGCAACGCATACAGCCGAGCGTCAGGCTCAGGCCGCGCCCTCACCGAGGTACGCCGCCCGAATACGCGGGTCGGCCAGCAGATCCTGCGCATCGCCCGACATGGCCACCGAGCCGGTCTCGAGGACATAACCCCGATTCGCCAGCCCCAGCGCCTGGGTCGCGTTCTGCTCCACCAGCAGCACGGTCGTGCCCTGCTGGTTGATCTCATGGATGATCTCGAAGATCTGCTGCACGATCAGCGGTGCGAGACCCATCGACGGCTCGTCCAGCAGCAGCAGCTCCGGCCGGCCCATCAGAGCGCGCCCGATCGCGAGCATCTGCTGCTCACCACCGGACAGCGTGCCCGCGTACTGCGAACGCCGCTCCGCAAGCCTCGGGAACAGGGTGAACACGCGATCAATGTCGGCGGAGTCCACCGACTTGAAGCGATAGGCACCCATCTCCAGGTTCTCGCGCACCGACATCGTCGCGAACACCCGCCGGCCCTCGGGCACATGCCCGATACCGAACTGCACCAGCTCGTGCGACTTGATGCCGTCGATACGCTCCCCACGCAGGCAGACCTCGCCCTCGCGGGGCTGGAGCATGCCGGAGACAGTACGCAGCGTCGTGGTCTTGCCGGCGCCGTTGCCGCCGAGCAGGGCCACGATCTCGCCCTCGCCGACCGTCAGGTCGATGCCCTTGAGCGCCTCGATGGCGCCGTAGAACACCCGCAGGCCCTTCAGCTCCAGCAGCGGGCTGCCCGTACCGCCGGAGTCTCCGCCCGGGTCCTTCTTCAGCTCCGTGGTCGTACTCACTGGCCGTCCTCCGTGTCCGACGCCGACTCGTGCTCGTGCTCGGCGATGACCTCCTGGACCGCCGCCGCGTCCTCCGCGGAGGAGCCGAGGTAGGCCTCGATCACGGCGGGGTGCTGCTGCACCTCGCTCGGCGTGCCCTCGGCGATCTTCTTGCCGAAGTTGAGCACCATCACCCGGTCCGCCACCGACATCACCAGACGCATGTCGTGCTCGATCAGCAGCACGCTCACGCCCAGCTCGGTGTTGATACGGCGGATCAGCTGCTCCAGCTCCAGCTTCTCCGTCGGGTTCGTACCCGCCGCGGGCTCGTCCAGCAGCAGCACCTGCGGATCCGTGGCCAGCGCCCGCGCGATCTCCAGGCTGCGCTGGTCACCGTAGGACAGGCTGCCCGCGATCTCGTTGAGCTTGTCCTCCAGGCCCACGAACTTCAGCAGCCGGTGCGCCCGCTCGTCGCTGAGCCGCTCCGCCTTCCGAGCGTTCGGCAGCCCCAGCATGATCGAGACCGGGCCGGCCTTCAGCCGGGTCTCCGCCGCGATCTTCACGTTCTCCAGCGCGGTGAGCGCCGAGAACAGCCGGATGTTCTGGAACGTACGTGCCAGACCCAGCCGGTTGACGATATGCGGCTTGCTGCCCAGCAGGGACTTCTCGCCGCCGTCCTTCGGACGGAAGACGATCTTCCCTTCCTGGGGGGTGTACGCACCCGTCAGGGAGTTGAACAGGGAGGTCTTCCCCGCACCGTTGGGGCCGATCACCGCAAGGATCTCGCCCCGGCGCATCTGGAGATTGACGTGGTCCAGGGACGTCAGACCGCCGAACCGCAGCGTCACATCCCAGGTCTGGAGCACCAGATCCGCGTCGTCGGAGGCGGGCCCGCCCACGGCGGCCGACTCACTCGTCACATCGGTGGTCATCAGAACTTGCCTCCCGCCGGCTCGGACATCGCATCCGCGTCACCGATGCCTTGCTCGGCCAGCTTCAGCTCACGCTGACGCCGTCGGGAAGGCCAGATGCCCTGCGGCCGGTAAATCATCATGATCACAAGCAGTGCGCCCAGGTACATGTACCGGTCGGACGGGTCCACGTAGTCCTTCAGCGCCTCGGGCAGCCACACCAGGGCGGCGGCGCCGATCAGCACACCCGGAATCGAGCCCATGCCACCGAAGATCACGTACGCCAGCACCAGGATGGACTGGAGCAACGGGAAGACCTCGGGGTTGATGTACCCGTACTTGCTGGTGAACACCACACCCGCGACACCCGACGTCGACGCGCCGATCGCGAACGCCATCAGCTTGAAGCGGACCGTGTCCACACCGTTGGCCGCCGCCGCGATCTCGTCCTCACGGATCGCGGTCCACGCCCGGCCCACCCTGGAGTGCTCCAGGCGCGAGAACAGGATGATCACGATCACGATGAAGAAGACCAGCAGGTACCAGTAAGGCAGTGGATCGATCGACCACTTGTAGGAGATCCCGGCGAAGTCGATCGAGAAGTCGGGGATCATCCGCGCGCCCTGCGGACCGCCCGTCACGCCGTCGGCGTTCTTGGCCACGAGGTAGATGATCTCGTGGAAGCCGAGCGTGACGATGGCCAGGTAGTCGCCGCGCAGGCGCAGCGTCGGAGCACCGAGCAGCAGACCCGTCAGCAGACAGGTGACCACGGCGATCGGGATCACCCAGAACGGGTTCAGCACCACCGGAGGCTCGATCGGCAGCCGGCCGGTCCAGAACGCCGTCGAGTACGCGCCCACCGCGAAGAAGGCGAAGAAGCCGAGGTCCAGCAGGCCCGCCCAGCCGATCACCACGTTCAGGCCGATCGCCAGCAGCACGAAGATGGCGATCTGATCGACCAGCACCGTCTGCCAGTACCGCTCCACCATGGAGGGGATCGCGAGGGCCAGCACCAGGGCGAGAACGATCAGGCCCCAGCGCAGCCGCTTGTCGGCCTGGAACCGGCCGCGCACCGCGGCCAGCGGAGCGACCGTGCCCGGCTTCGCCTTCTCGGCAAGGCCCTTGAGCCCGTCACCCGCGAACTCGCGCAGCACCCACACACCGACGGTCAGCGCCAGGCAGACCCACAGCCCGCCGCCCGTGAAGGTGGTCTCGAGGGAGTAGAAGATGTCCCGGGTGTTGCCCTGCTCGCCCGTCACCAGGGCCAGCAGCACACCCAGCGCCACCATCGCCCACAGCCGGGAGAACCGCGGCTGCCGGTACCACGCCGTACGGCGCAGCTTCGCCGCCTGAGACGGCGTCAGATTCTGAGATGTCTCGACCGCACTCATGCCGCCCTCCCCACTCGCTCACCGAGGATGCCCATCGGACGGAACATCAGCACGAGAATCAGTACCACCATTGCGGAAACGCTTCGCCACTCATCACCGAGCAGCGGCACCGTCATCGTCTCCACGATTCCGATCAGCACACCACCGAGCATCGCTCCGCGGATGTTGCCGATACCACCCACCACCGCCGCCGCGAAGGCGGTGATGCCGGGTATGAAGCCCATCGTGTACGAAACCTGGTTGAGGTTGGCGAACAGGAAGCCCGCCACACCACCGAGCACACCACCGATGATGAAGGTGCGGGAGATCACCTTGTCGATGTCCACACCCATCAGGCTCGCGACCTCGGCATCCTGCGCCACCGCGCGGATGCCCTTGCCGAGCTTCGTACGGTTCACCAGCAGGTCGAGCGCGATCATCATGACCACAGCCGTCGCGAACTGCAGCAGCTGAGTGATGTTCACCCCCGCCCCGAAGATGGTGAACACGTTTTCGTTCTTGTACATCTCCGGCAGCGTCGACGGGTCACGGCCGAAAAGCTTGCCCGCCAGGTTGTAGAGGAAGAACGAGGCACCGATCGCGGTGATCAGAAAGATCAGGCGAGGCGCACCACGTCTGCGCAACGGCCGGTACGCAACCTTCTCGAGTCCGTACGCCGTCACACCACCGAACAATGCCGACCCGGCCATGGCCAGAGCGACAAAGCCGATCGAAGCCAGCATCGACGGATTGGCCCCCGGATCAACGAGGGTGAGAACAATGAGACTGCCGTAAGCACCCACCATGAAAACCTCGCTGTGCGCGAAGTTGATGAGCTGCAGCACACCATAGACAAGGGTGTAGCCGATGGCGATGACGGCATACAGCGAGCCGAGCATCAGCCCTAGGACCAGATAGTCCCAGAACTCCTGAAGGGACATGCGTTGAACTTCCTGTAGGAACCAGGCAAGCCGCCGGACTCAGAACGCCAGGGCGGCCCGCAGAAAAACATGCGGATCGGTCAACGGCTGCGCCATCTTGCACTCTCCGCAGACGAGGGCCGGGAGAACCACCGTCCCCCGGCCCCCATCACATGGCGTCAATCGCCGGAGCCCGGCCTCAGCCGATCAGCTCGTTGACGTTGCCCTGGTACGCGATCTTGCCGCTCTTCACCTGGTAGACGAAGACGTCCGTACCCTTGAACTCACCGTTCTTCTCGAACGAGAAGGTCTTCGTCAGACCCTTGTAGGAGGCCTTGGCGAGGGCGTCACGCAGCGCCTCACGCTCGACGTCCTTACCCGCCTTCTTGATCTCCGCGATGATCATGTTCGCGACGTCGTACGCCTCGGCGGAGTACGTACCCGGAGCCCGGTTGAACTCCTTCTGGTAGTCCTCCGCGAACTTCTTCGTACCCGCCTCGACCGTCGCGTCGGTGCACGGGCACGTCAGGTACCAGTTCTCGGAGGCCGAGCCGGCCAGCTCAACGAACTTGGCGTCGTTGGAACCGTCACCCGAGATCGCCGCACCCTTGAAGCCCGCGTCCGACAGCTTCTTCGCGAACGGCGCCAGGTCCTGGTAGTAACCGGCGTAAATCAGGCCGTCAGCCTTGGAGTTGACGACATCCTTCGCGGTGGCGCTGTAGTCCGGCGTCTTCTGCGGAACGCTCTTCTTCACGACCGAGACACCGGCCGCCTTCAGGGTCGCCTCGGCGACCTTGGACAGACCCACGCCGTAGTCGGTCTTGTCGTCGATCAGGTAGACCTTCTTGGCGCCTATCTTCTTCGAGAAGAAGTCACCCATGGCCTTGCCCTGCATGTTGTCGTTCGGGACAGCACGCAGCAGGCTCGTGAACCCGTTCGCCTCGTCCGTCAGCGTCGGGTTGGTGGCCGACGGAGTCACCGTCACCAGACCGGCCTCCGCGTACAGCGGCGAAGCCGAGTTGGTCGGACCCGAGAAGGCGGGACCGACAACAGCCTTGACATCCGGGTCGTCAATGACCTTCTGCGCCGCAGTCGGCGCCTTGTCCGGCAGACCCTGGTCGTCAGCAGCCACGTACTCCAGCTTGAAGCCCAGGTCACCGCTCGCATTGGCCTGCTTGATCGCCAACTGCACGCCGTTCTGCATGTTCTCACCCAGCGCGACGTTGTCGCCGGAGAGCGGCCCCTCGAAAGCGATCTTCACGGTGTCGCCACTGCCGGAGTCGCCACCGCCACAACCGGTCAGCGCCAGCGCTCCAACGGCCACAGGAATGGCCAGCTTGATGACGGTCTTGTTCAGCACTAAGGGCTCCCTGGCCTCAACGATGCTTCCCGCAGAAGAACTCGTGATCCCTGCAAGGACACCGCTTATCCCTACGGTGTGCGGGGAATCTAATCGGGTTGACAGCCAGTCGGATAGGCCGACCACCGATGTGTGATCGCCCTGTGACCTCGGTTCAACTGCCGGATACACAACCCCAGCCATCAGCGGGCGAATGTTTCGGCCACCAGCACACCAGCCGGATGATCTTCACAAGCTCTTAACGAGCCCCGCCGACCCACCCGAAACGAGCCATGCAGACACCAGACGGATCCAGACCCGCACCCACCCCAGCCCACCCCACACCCGACAAGCGACACCTGCGCACCGCACTGGCCGGACTCACCGGCCTCCTACTCGGAGCAGCCATCACCGCCGCAACCGCCTCGACCCTCTGGCCACACACACCGACCACCCCCCTACGCCCACTGGAAGCAGCCCCCGAAACCGACCCCGTCCGCAGCGGAAACCTCCAGTTCGACACAACCGGCCTACGCTGCGGAATCACCACCATCGTCGGCACCCACGGCGAACACTGGGCCAAAGGCCGACTCTGCCGCATCCGCCTCACCATCACCTCCCAGGACTCCGTCTTCGGCCAGATCGACAACGAAATCCACCGACTCGCCCTCGACGACGGCACCGAACTCACCCTCGACCGCGAAGCCACCCAGATCAAACGCCAGCCACTACGCACCGAAGTCGCCGCACACGGCACCATCACCTACGACCTCTGGTACGACCTCCCCCGCAACCGACACCCCACCGCACTGCGCGTCCGCGCAAACGACACGGAGCCCCCGGCCACCATCCCGCTCCCCCGACGAGACTGGACCGAAGGCTCCGCCTGACCACACAGCCAAAACGCGCCCGGCGCCACTACCGCGCCTTCTTCTCCTCAGAGTCCTGAATGACCGCCTCGGCGACCTGCTGCATGGACATCCGCCGATCCATCGAGGTCTTCTGGATCCACCGGAAGGCAGCCGGCTCCGTCAGCCCGTACTCCGTCTGAAGGACGGAC
Organism: Streptomyces cyaneus; assembly: GCF_004028635.1. Lineage (GTDB taxonomy): Bacteria > Actinomycetota > Actinomycetes > Streptomycetales > Streptomycetaceae > Streptomyces > Streptomyces cyaneus. Next base: position 119,359 of record NZ_ML138679.1, read on the forward strand.
TTCGCCCGGTCCACCAGCTTCCGCGTCTCCAGGCGCAGAGTGAGGTCGGCGACCTCCTTCTCCAGCTCCTTCAGCTCCGTGAACCGCGACACGGCCATCTCGATGGCGGGCACCACGTCACTCTTGCTGAACGGCTTCACGAGATACGCCATCGCACCGGCATCCCGGGCCCGCTCGACCAGATCCCGCTGGGAGAACGCCGTCAGCATCAGCACCGGGGCGATGCTCTCCTCGGCGATCTTCTCAGCCGCCGAGATACCGTCCAGCTTCGGCATCTTCACATCGAGGATCACAAGATCCGGCTTGTGCTCACGGGCGAGCTCGACAGCCTGCTCACCATCACCGGCCTCACCGACGACGGTGTACCCCTCTTCTTCGAGCATCTCTTTGAGATCGAGCCGGATGAGCGCCTCGTCCTCGGCAATGACGACACGGGTCGTCAGCGGAGGCACGTGCGACTTGTCGTCGTCGGGCGCGTCTACGGGCTGGGGCGACTCGGGGGCGGTCACGGGGGCTCCTCGTTCAGGGGCAGGGGTGGTGCTGACAAGAGCCTACCTAGCTGCGGTAAGGTGGACGGGCAGCGGGTCGAGGTAAACCTTCGATTCACTGGGCCCCGGTAGCCCAATTGGCAGCAGGCAATGGATTCAAAACCCATACAGTGTCGGTTCGAGTCCGACCCGGGGCACTTTTCCTTCGATTCCAAGGTCGACCTTGAAGAGCGGATGTCCACGTTCTCGTGAACATCCGCTTTTTGCTGCGTGTCGTCGCGATCACTGTCACAGAGTGGCCACATGTACGACGTCAGCACACGCAAGCGAGCCGTGGATCTCGTTACTCAAGGGCGCAGCTTGAGTTCTGTCAGCAAGGAGACGGGGATTTCGCGTGCAACCCTCCGCAGTTGGCAGCGCCGCATTGAGCCGCGCCCCCGGAGGCAGACAGGCCGCCCTTGCCCCAGGTGCGAGGACGAACCTCGCCCGCCCGATGACCAAGCGGCCTACGCCTACCTGTTGGGCCTCTATCTCGGCGATGGCCACATCAGCCACTACTCCGAGCACCGAGCACCTAACCTCATGATCACTTGCACCGAAACCTGGCCCGGCCTCATGGACCACTGCGAACAGGCCATGCGTGCAGTCTTCCCAGAGAACTCCGTCAGCCGCGTCCGCAGGACCGGCTGCAGCAACGTGAAGGTCTACTCCAAGCATCTGCCCTGCCTGTTCCCGCAGCACGGACCGGGCAAGAAGCACCAGCGCTCGATCACCCTGGAACCCTGGCAACAGGAAATCGTCGACGCGCACCCCTGGGAGTTCATCCGCGGCCTCATCCACTCGGACGGCTGCCGCATCACCAACTGGACGACCCGCATGGTCGGCGGTGAGCGCAAGCGCTACGAATACCCCAGGTACTTCTTCACCAACGTGTCCGACGACATTCGCCGGCTCTATACGGACACCCTCGACAAGCTCGGCATCGAGTGGACGCACTGCGCCCGAAACGGCAACCCGTACAACATCTCCATCGCCCGCAAAACCTCCGTAGCCCTCCTGGACACCCACGTAGGCCCCAAGCACTGACCCTCCCCCACCACGCAGGGCCCCTCCTCAAGAGGGGCCCTCCGCCTGCTACTTGGGGCTGTCGTCTTCCCCGATGTGATGCACCCGCACCATGTTCGTCGAGCCGGACACCCCGGGAGGCGAGCCCGCTGTGATGACGACCGTGTCGCCCTTCTTGCAGCGGCCGTACTTCAGCAGCAGTTCGTCCACCTGGTCGACCATCGCGTCCGTCGAGTCCACGTGCGGCCCGAGGAACGTCTCCGCGCCCCACGTCAGATTCAGCTGGGACCGCGTCGCCGGTTCCGGCGTGAAGGCCAGCAGTGGGATCGGTGAGCGGTAGCGGGACAGGCGGCGGGCGGTGTCGCCGGACTGGGTGAAGGCGACCAGGAACTTCGCGCCCAGGAAGTCGCCGATCTCGGCTGCCGCGCGGGCCACGGCGCCGGCCTGGGTGCGGGGCTTGTTGCGTTCCGTCAGGGGTGGGAGGCCCTTCGCCAGGATGTCCTCCTCGGCGGCCTCGACGATCTTGGCCATCGTCCGTACCGTTTCGATCGGGTACTTGCCGACGCTCGTCTCGCCGGACAGCATCACCGCGTCCGTGCCGTCGATGACGGCGTTGGCCACGTCCGACGCCTCCGCCCTGGTCGGCCGGGAGTTGTCGATCATCGAGTCGAGCATCTGAGTCGCCACGATCACCGGCTTGGCGTTGCGCTTCGCCAGTTTGATCGCGCGCTTCTGAACGATGGGCACCTGCTCCAGCGGCATCTCCACGCCCAGGTCGCCGCGGGCGACCATGATGCCGTCGAAGGCGGCCACGATGTCGTCGATCGCGTCGACGGCCTGTGGCTTCTCGACCTTGGCGATGACGGGGAGGCGGCGGCCCTCCTCGTCCATGATCCTGTGCACGTCCTCGATGTCCCGGCCGGACCGGACGAAGGACAGTGCGATGACGTCGAAGCCCGTGCGCAGCGCCCAGCGCAGGTCGGCTTCGTCCTTCTCCGAGAGGGCGGGGACCGAGACTGCGACGCCCGGCAGGTTCAGGCCCTTGTTGTCGGAGACCATGCCTCCTTCGACCACCGTCGTGTGGACGCGTGGTCCGTCGACGGAGGTGACCTCCAGGCACACTTTGCCGTCGTCGACGAGGATGCGTTCGCCGGGGGTGACGTCGGCGGCGAGGCCGGAGTAGGTGGTTCCGCACTGCTGGCGGTCGCCTTCGGCGCCGTCTTCGACGGTGATGGTGAAGGTGTCTCCGCGTTCAAGGAGTACGGGTCCTTCGGTGAAGCGGCCGAGGCGGATCTTCGGGCCTTGAAGGTCGGCGAGGATGCCGACGCTGCGGCCGGTCTCGTCGGAGGCCTTGCGTACGTGCTGGTAGCGCTCCTCGTGGTCGGCGTAGCCGCCGTGGCTGAGGTTGAACCGGGCGACGTCCATTCCGGCGTCGACCAGTGCCTTTATCTGGTCGTAGGAGTCGGTGGCGGGGCCCAGGGTGCAGACGATCTTCGCTCGGCGCATGTTTCGACTCTATGACTTACCGGCGGGTAGAGAATTGGCCGCGTATGACTACTCAACAACCTTTGCGTGAAGGGCTATTGACAAGTGTTGAATTGTGCGGCGGGGTGCTCCGATGAGCGTTCGAAGCACCCCCATTCGGAATCCCGCGCATTCACAGCTGCGGCGGCGCCATCGTAAAGCGGGCGTTGACCTGTGCGTAGACGTGCTGGCGCTGGGGTTCGAGATCGAGGGGGGCAGCCGTGGTGTCCTCGGCGGCGCCGTAGGCCATGGAGCGCATGCGGCTGCCGGGGGCCTGTGGGTAGGGGGGTGGGGCGTTTTCCGCGCCGATGTCGGCGAGTTCGACCAGGGCGGCCAGGGAGGTGCCGAGCGCTTCCGCGTATTCCCGTGCGCGCTGGACCGCTTCTCGTACCGCTTGCTGCCGGGCTTCCCGGTGGGCGGGTGAGTCGGGGCGCAGGGCCCAGTAGGGGCCGTCGACGCGGGTGAGGTCGAGGTCGGCGAGGCGGGTGGTGAGTTCGCCGAGTGCTGTGAAGTCGGTGAGTACGGCGGTGATGTGGACGCGGCCGTGGTAAGCGTGGACGCGTTCGCCGCGGCCTTTGTCCTTGAGTTCGGGGCTGATGGAGAAGGCGCCGGTCTCCAGTCGTTCGACTGCGTCGCCGTAGGTTTTGACGAGGTCGAGGACGGTGGTGTTGCGGCGGGTGAGGTCGTCCAGGGCGGCGCGGCGGTCCTTGCCGCGGGAGGCGACGGTGACGCCGATGCGGGCGATCTCGGGGTCGACTTCGAGGCGGGCTTCGCCGCGGACGGCGATGCGGGGGGCGTCGGGGGTGCCGTAGGGGACGGCGGGCTGAAGTTCCTCTGATGGGGCGGTCATACGTCCCACTCTGTCATTGCTTGCCGGGTTACAGGACCCCGTGGGTCATCAGATCGAAACCTGCGGGGTCTGTTGCTGCCTGCCATGGCCAGGTCAGAATCTACGCGCGTTGTTGACCATTCGCCTGGGAGAAGCACCATGCCGTTGAACCGCCGGAAGTTCCTGAAGAAGTCCGCCGTGACCGGAGCGGGGGCGGCGCTGGCCACGACGGTGGCCGTCCCGGCGGCGCAGGCCGCTGAGGCGGCGAAGGGGTCGCGGCCGGCGAAGCGGTACTCGCTGACGGTGATGGGCACGACCGATCTGCACGGCAACATCTTCAACTGGGACTATTTCAAGGACGCGGAGTACGCGGACGCCAAGGGCAATGCAAAGGGTCTGGCGCGCGTCTCGACGCTGGTGAGCCAGGTCCGTGAGGAGAAGGGCCGCCGCAACACGCTGCTCATCGATGCCGGCGACACGATCCAGGGCACCCCGCTGACGTATTACTACGCGAAGGTCGACCCGATCACCGCGAAGGGGGGCCCGGTCCACCCGATGGCGGCGGCGATGAACGCGATCGGGTATGACGCGGTGGCCCTTGGCAACCACGAGTTCAATTACGGCATCGAGACGCTGCGCAAGTTCGAGGAGCAGTGCGACTTCCCGCTTCTGGGTGCGAACGCGCTGGACGCGAAGACGTTGAAGCCCGCGTTCCCGCCGTACTTCATCAAGAAGTTCTGTGTGCCGGGTGCCCCGCCGGTGAAGGTTGCGGTGCTCGGTCTGACCAACCCGGGTATCGCGATCTGGGACAAGGCGTACGTCGAGGGCAAGATGGTGTTCCCGGGTCTGGAGGAACAGGCCGCGAAGTGGGTGCCGAAGCTGCGCTCGATGGGTGCGGACGTGGTGGTCGTGTCGGCGCACTCGGGTTCGTCCGGTACGTCGTCGTACGGTGACCAGTTGCCGTACATCGAGAACTCGTCGGCGTTGGTGGCCCAGCAGGTGCCGGGCATCGACGCGATCCTCGTCGGGCATGCGCACACGGAGATCGCGGAGCTGCTGGTCACGAACGAGAAGACGGGTAAGACGGTCGTGCTGTCGGAGCCGCTGTGCTATGCGCAGCGACTGACCCTGTTCGACTTCGAGCTGGTCTTCACCAAGGGCCGCTGGACGGTCGAGTCGGTGAAGGCGACCGTGCGTGACTCGAAGACGGTCGCCGACGACCCGAAGATCACCAAGTTGCTGAAGGACGACCACGACATCGTCGTGGAGTACGTCAACCAGGTCGTCGGCAAGGCGACGGAGAAGCTGACGACGGTCGAGGCGCGCTACAAGGACGCCCCGATCATCGACCTGATCACCAAGGTCCAGGAGGACGTGGCCAAGGCGGCGCTGGCGGGGACGGAGTACGCCTCGTTGCCCGTGATCTCCCAGGCCTCCCCGTTCTCCCGCACCTCGGAGATCCCGGCCGGCGAGGTGACGATCCGGGATCTGTCGAGCTTGTACGTGTACGACAACACGCTGGTCGCGAAGTTGATGACGGGTGCGCAGATCAAGGCGTACCTGGAGTATTCGGCGGAGTACTTCGTGCAGACGGCGCCGGATGCGACGGTCGACGTCGAGAAGCTGACGAACGCGAACAACCGCCCGGACTACAACTACGACTACGTGTCGGGGCTGTCGTACGAGATCGACATCGCCCAGGCGGCCGGTTCGCGGATCAAGAATCTGTCGTACAACGGTGCCGCTCTGGACGACGCCCAGCGGTTCGTGTTCGCGGTGAACAACTATCGGGCCAACGGCGGTGGCGCGTTCCCGCATGTGGCGTCGGCTCAGGAGCTGTGGTCGGAGTCGACGGAGATCCGTACCCGGATCGCGGAGTGGGTGACCGCGAAGGGTGTGCTGGACCCGAAGAACTTCGCGTCGGTGGACTGGAAGCTCACGCGGAACGGCACGCCGGTCTTCTAGACGACAGGGCCTGGGCGCGCAGTCGTCTCGTCGGGAGCCTCAGATCCCGTCCATCAGTGGTGTCAGCACCTTCGGCTGACGCGCGGACGGGATCCGGGGCTCCTGCTGTTCGAGGCCGAAGGTGGTGAAGGCCGTGCGTGTGGGCAGGGGGTAGGTCTCCTTGCCGGTCACGGAGTTGAGGATGGCGGCGCTGCGCCAGGCTGCGAGGCCGAGGTCGGGGGTGCCGATGCCGTGGGTGTGGCGTTCGGCGTTCTGGACGTAGATGTGGCAGCCGGAGCCGGTGACGGAGGGGTCCATGACGAGGCGGTACTCGTCGTCGATGCGGGGGCGTTCCCGGCTGTCGAGGCGCATGTAGGGGTCGAGGCCGGCGAGGATGCGGCTGAGGGGGCGTTCGCGGTAGCCGGTGGCCAGGACGACGGCGTCGGTGGTGAGGCGCGAGCGGGTGTTCTGGTGGAGGTGCTCCAGGTGGAGTTCGACCTTGGTCGTGGCGACTCGGCCGGCGGTGCGGACGCGGACGCCGGGGGTGAGGACGGTGTCGGGCCAGCCGCCGTGCAGGGAGCGGCGGTAGAGCTCGTCGTGGATGGCGGCGAGGGTGCCGGCGTCGATGCCTTTGTGGAGCTGCCACTGGGAGGCGACGAGTTGGTCGCGGACGGGTTCGGCGAGGGCGTGGAAGTAGCGGGTGTAGTCGGGTGTGAAGTGTTCCAGGCCGAGCTTGGAGTACTCCATGGGGGCGAAGGCGTCGGTGCGGCCGAGCCAGTGCAGTCCCTCGCGTCCGACGGGGCGGCGGCGTAGCAGGTCGAGGAAGACCTCGGCGCCGGACTGTCCCGATCCGATGACGGTGATGTGCTCGGCGGCGAGGAGTGTCTCGCGGTGGTCGAGGTAGTCGGCGGCGTGGATGACGGGGACGCGGGGTGCCTCGACGAGGGGCCTGAGGGGGTCGGGGATGTCTGGTTCGGTGCCGATGCCCAGGACGATGTTCTTGGCGTAGGTACGGCCGAGCGCTTCGGCTTCTCCGTCGGGGCCGAGTTGGGTGAAGTCGACCTCGAAGACGTCGCGTTCGGGGTTGAAGCGGACGGCGTCGACCTGGTGGCCGAAGCTCAGTGCTGGGAGGTTCTCGCAGACCCAGCGGCAGTAGGCGTCGTACTCGGCGCGTTGGATGTGGAAGCGTTCGGCGAAGTAGAAGGGGAAGAGCCGGTCGCGGGTCTTGAGGTAGTTGAGGAAGGACCAGGGGCTGGCGGGGTCGGCGAGCGTCACGAGGTCGGCGAGGAAGGGGACTTGGATGCGGGCGCCGTCGATGAGGAGGCCGGGGTGCCAGGCGAAGGCGGGGCGCTGTTCGTAGAAGACGGTGTCGAGGTCGTCGAGGGGGTGGGCGAGAGCGGCGAGGGAGAGGTTGAAGGGGCCGATGCCGATGCCGACGAGGTCGCGGGGGGTGTCGGGGTCGCGGGGGGTGTCGGGGTCGCGGGGGGTGTCGGGGTCGCGGCGTGGGGGTGTCCTGAGGGCGGGCTGGGGGCCGGTGTCGGGGACGGCGCGGAGGGGGGCGCCGGAGCCTGTCTGGGGGCGCGTGTAGGCGTTTACCTGGGGGCGCGTGTGGGGGCCGGTGTGGGGGTTCGGCTGGGGGTTTGTCTGGGGGCTCATCCGGGGGTGTTTCCTTCCACCAGTTTCAGGAGGGCGGCCAGGTCGTCCGGGCGTGTGTGGGGGTTGAGGAGTGTGGCTTTGAACCACAGGCGCCCGTCTATCCGGGCCCGCCCGAGTACGGCACGGCCGTCGGTGAGGAGCCTTCGGCGTACGGCGGCGACGGCGGCGTCGGTGGCGTGTGCGGGCCGGAACAGGACCGTGCTGATGGTGGGCGGGTCGTAGAGGTCGAACCCGGGGTGGTCGTGGACGAGGGCGGCGAACTCGTGGGCGTGGTCGCAGACTTGCTCGACGAGTCGGCCGAGGCCGCTGCGGCCGAGGGTCTTGAGGGTGACGGCGATCTTGAGGACGTCCGGGCGGCGGCTGGTGCGCAGGGAGCGGCCGAGGAGGTCGGGCAGGCCCGCTTCGGTGTCGTCGTCGGCGTTGAGGTAGTCGGCGCGGTGGTGGAGCACGGCGAGGTCGTCGGGGTTGCTGACGGCGAGGAGACCGGCGGCGACGGGCTGCCAGCCGAGCTTGTGCAGGTCGAGGGTGACGCTGTCGGCGGCGTCGAGTCCGGTGAGTCGGTCGCGGTACCGGTCGCTGAAGAGGAGGCCTCCGCCGTAGGCGGCGTCGATGTGGAGTCGGGCGCCGTGCGCGGCGCAGAGGGCGGCGATCTCGGGGAGGGGGTCGATGAGCCCGGCGTCGGTGGTGCCCGCGGTGGCGGCGACCAGGTGTGGGCCGGGCAGTCGGTTGAGGGCCTCGTCGAGGGCGGCGGGGTCGAGGACGCCGGCCGGGGCGGGTACGGCGACCGGTTCGGGCAGGCCGAGCAGCCAGGCGGCGCGGGGCAACGAGTGGTGGGCGTTGGCCCCGTGGACGAGCCGGACGCCGGCGCCCTGGGCTTCTCGGGCGAGGAGGAGGGCCAGTTGGTTGGATTCGGTGCCGCCGGTGGTGAGCAGGGCGACGCAGCCCTTCTCCGCTCCCCCGGCGCCGAACACCTCCGCCGCGAGCACCCCCATCACCAACGCCTCCAGCTCGGAGGCCCCCGGCGCCTGGTCCCAGGAGTCCAGCGAGGGGTTGAGGGCCGAGGCGGCGAGGTCGGCGGCGGTGGCGAGGGCGAGGGGTGGGCAGTGGAGGTGGGCGGCGCAGAGGGGGTCGGAGGGGTCGGTGGCGCCTGCTGCGAGGGCCCGGACGAGGTTGTGGAGGGCGCCTGGGTCGCCGTTGTCCGGGAGTACGTCCCCGACGGCCTCCCGCATGCGTGCGGCGACCGCGTCCGGGCCGCCTGCGGGCAGGGGTCCCCCGCGAGCCCGGGCGCCCTCGCTCAGCGCGTCGAGCACGGTGTCGAGCAACGGCCGCAGGGCGTGGGGGCCTTCGGGGCCTGAAGCGAGCGACGGCGGCGTGCTCATCGTGTCCTCCCGGGCGCAGGGCAAGAGGGACTTCCAGCTTGTACCCGGATGCGTGATCGCGCCCGAAAAGCCCAACGACAGGAACCCGAAAGGAGGTACTTGCGTGCGGGGAAAGCGTGTCGGGGGTGGTGTGCCGCGGGTGGCGGAGTAAGGGGTGGTGGATGGGAGGGCGGCGGTCCTCGTCCGTCGAGGGGCTGATCCTCCTGGGGGCCGGCGCGCCAAGGCTCAGGAGCCGAGCCAGGAACCCGAGCCGGAAACCGAGCCAGGAGCCGAGCCCGGAGCCGAGCCAAGAGCCCGGCCAGGAAGATCAGCCCGCCGCATCACCCGTGGTCACCGGCGGTGCCCCTACCCCACCGGCGCCGGCCTCACTCGCCCTCCCGTACCCGCAATGCCCGTGCCAGGTCGTCGAGTTGGTCGGCGAGCCTGCGGCGCAGTGCCGGGATCGGCTCGCCGTCGCGCAGGCATTCCTCGCCGAGCCGCAGGGCTTCGGCGTCGACGGCGTACAGCGGGAAGGCGTAGCGGCCGGCGGCGTCGGCGATGGCGGGGCCGCGGCGGGCGCCGACGGCGAGCGCGTCCTGGTAGTAGCGCGGCACGTACTGCTGTACGAGGTCGGTCTGTTCGGGCTGCCAGAAGCCCTGGGCGGTGGCGATGAAGAGGTAGTTGGACAGATCGGTGCCGTCGTCGGTGGCGAACATGGCGTCCCAGGCCCTTGCCTTGGCCTCCGCGTCGGGCAGGGCGGCCCGGCAGCGGGCGGCGCCCTCCTGGCCGGTGGCGCTCGGGTCGCGCGCCAGCTCGGCGGCGATGGCGGCCTCGTCGACGGCGCCGAGGACGGCGAGGCGGCCCAGGACGCGCCAGCGCAGCTCGGGGTCGAGTTCGGGTCCGCCGGGCACGGTGCCGTCGGCGAGCCAGGCGGCGATCGTGTCGGGGTGGGCGGCGACGTCGATGAAGTGGCGTACGGCGATCAGGCGCAGGCCGGGGTTGTCGCCGTCCTCGGTGCGGCGGATGAGGTCGCGGCAGAGGGAGGAGAGGGTGGTCAGGGCTGCCGGGCGTGCCTCGGGGGTGAGGTAGCGGTCGGCGACCTGGGCGGTGGCGAAGGCGAGGACGCCCTGGACGACGGCGAGGTCGGTCTCGTGCGGCAGATGGGTGCGGGCGGCCTCCAGATAGGCGCCGGCGGCCAGTTCACCGTCGCGGACGGCGTCGCGCAGGGCGTTCCAGACGAGCGCGCGGGTGAGTGGTTCGGGCAGTCCGGCGAGGCTCGTGCGGATGGTCTCGAAGGATTCGGGTTCGAAGCGGACCTTGGCGTAGGTCAGGTCGCCGTCGTTGAGCAGCAGCAGTGCCGGGCGCTTGCCGATGGGCTGTGGGGCCGGGTGCGGGATGTCGAGGTCGAGGCGTTCGCGCAGGACGAGGTGGCCCTCGTTGTCGCCGAGGTCGAGGTCGTACAGGCCGACGGCGATGCGGTGCGGGCGGCTTCCGGCGCGGTCGACGGTGAGGCTGTACGTGCCGTTCTCGCCGGGGGTGACGGCCGGGGTGAGGGTGTCGACGCCGGTGGTGCGCAGCCAGGCGTCGGCCCAGGCGTGGACGTCGCGTTCGGTGGCGGCGGCGAGGGAGTCGACGAAGTCGGCGAGGGTGGCGTTGGCGAACTTGTGGCGGGCGAAGTGGGTGTTGATTCCGGTGAGGAAGTCCTTCTCGCCGAGCCAGGCGACCAGTTGGCGCAGTGCGGAGGCGCCCTTGGCGTAGGAGATGCCGTCGAAGTTGAGCTGGGCGGTGGCGGTGTCGTTGACGCCTTCGGGGGCGACGGGGTGGGTGGAGGGGCGCTGGTCGGCGTCGTAGCCCCAGGCCTTGCGGGCGACGCCGAAGTCGGTCCAGGTGTCGGTGAAGCGGGTGGCCTCGGCGCAGGTCTGGTAGCCCATGTACTCGGCGAAGGACTCGTTCAGCCAGATGTCGTCCCACCAGCGCAGGGTGACGAGGTCGCCGAACCACATGTGGGCCATTTCGTGGGCGATGACCATGGCGCGGGTCTGGCGCTCGGCGTCGGTGACGGCGGAGCGGTAGACGAACTCGTCGCGGAAGGTGACGAGTCCGGGGTTCTCCATGGCGCCGGCGTTGAACTCGGGGACGAACGCCTGGTCGTAGGAGTCGAAGGGGTAGGGCTCGTCGAACTTCTCGTGGTAGCGGTCGAAGCACGCGCGCGTGACCTCGAAGAGCTCGTCGGTGTCCGTGTCGAGGTAGGGGGCGAGCGAGCGGCGGCAGTGCAGGCCGAAGGGCAGGCCGCGGTGTTCGGTGCGCACGGAGTGCCAGGGGCCGGCGGCGACGGCGACGAGGTAGGTGGAGATCAGCGGGGTGGCGGCGGCCTGCCAGCGGCCGTCGTCGAGGTGTTCGGTGATGCCGTTGGCGAGGACGCTCCAGCCCTCGGGGGCCTTGACGGACAGGTCGAAGACGGCCTTGAGGTCCGGTTGGTCGAACGCGGCGAAGACGCGCTGGGCGTCGTCCATGCACAGCTGTGTGTAGAGGTACGTCTCGCCGTCGACGGGGTCGGTGAAGCGGTGCATGCCCTCGCCGGTGCGGGAGTAGCGCATGGCCGCGTCGACGCGCAGTTCGTGCTCGCCGGCGGTGAGGTTCTTCAGGGGCAGCCTGTTCTCGTCCAGGGTCTCGGGGTCGAGGGGTTGTCCGTCCAGCGTGACGGAGCGCAGTTCGGCCGGCTTGATCTCGACGAAGGTGTCCGTGTCCGCGTGGTCCGCGCGCGTGGTGAAGCGGATGACGGTGCGGGAGTCGAAGGTCTCGTCCCCGGTGGTGAGATCGAGTTCGATCGTGTAGCGGTGGACGTCGAGGAGCTGGGCACGGGTCTGCGCTTCGTCGCGCGTCAGTACGGACATGCAGGACATGCTGCCTGATGGCGCTGACAAGGCACAGAGGCTGATGGATAAGTGCCCTATGTCCGGTCTTTGCTCTGTTGAGGGGTACGGGCCGCCGCCGGGCTGTCGCGCTGCGGCGGGACGCGGGCGTCGGGGTGGGGCAGGCGGGGCCGCGGGGCGGGTTGCCGGCTGCCGGGGTCGTCCTTGACGAGGGCGCGTAATTCGTGGACCTCTCGCTCCAGTGCGCGTTGGCGCTGGTAGGAGTCGTACAGATAGCGGACCTTGGTGCGCAGCGCCCAGGGTTCGATGGGCTTCATGACCAGGTCGGCGACGCCGAGTCCGAAGGCGGTGGCGGTCAGTTCGTGGTCCGCGCCGAAACCGGTGAGCAGCAGGACGGGTATGTGCTGGGTCTGCTCCACGCGCCGCATGTAGCGCACCACCTCCAGGCCGCTGACGCCGGGCATGCGGACGTCCAGGAGCAGCAGGCCGACCTGCCCGCGGAGCACCTGCTTGAGCGCCTCGTCACCGCTGGTGGCACGGGCGAGGCGGTAGCCCAGCGGGGCCAGGGCGCTCTCGAGCGCGTACAGCGTGTCCTCGTGGTCGTCGACGATGAGGATCTTGGCATCCGACGGCATGGCCCGACGTCCCTCCCGGCGTGGACATCCAGGGTATGTCCGGGCGCTGACGGGGAGTGCGTGTCAGCTTGCATGGAGTGCACAGCGCAGCATGCCGGGCATGGGCCGCCGTGTCACTCCCTCGGGAGGGACGATCCAGGTCAGTTCGCCGTGGGCGCAGTGCCGTTGATGGTGTCCTCGGCGATGCTCTCGTGGTGCCTGATCACTTCGGCGATGATGAAATTGAGGAACTTTTCAGCGAAAGCCGGGTCGAGCTTGGCGTTTTCGGCCAGGGTGCGCAGGCGGGCGATCTGGCGGGCCTCGCGGGCGGGGTCGGCCGGCGGGAGCTGGTGCTGGGCCTTGAGGTGGCCGACCTGCTGGGTGCACTTGAAGCGCTCGGCGAGCATGTGGACAACGGCCGCGTCGATGTTGTCGATGCTGTCGCGCAGCCGGGCGAGCTCCTCGCGAACGGCGGGGTCGACGTCGCCGGGGGACGTGTTGCTGGTGGTCATGAGGGCCCAGCCTACGGGGCACCTCACGTGGTCGTTCGTTCGATCACGGGTGGATCGTCGGGGTCGGGGACCTGGTTGCTCCAGCCGCCGGGGACGGTGCGGCCCTGCTGGGCCCGGAAGCGGACGGGGGCCATGCCGACGCGGCGGGTGAACAGGCGGGAGAAGTAGGCGGGGTCGTCGTAGCCGACGCGGCGGGCGACGGCGGCGACGGGGAGCTCGGTGGCGGCGAGGAGTTCCTTGGCGCGGCCCAGGCGGATGCCGAGCAGATAGTCCTTGGGGCTGCAGCCGGCGCCGCGCCGCACGGCGGTGCGCAGTTCGGCGAGGGTCATGCCGTGCCGGGCGGCGTGATCGGCGACCGTCAGCGGCAGGCACGCGTCGCGGGCCAGCGCCTTGAGGACCGCCTCGCCGTCGGGGGCGAGGTCGGCGCGGGCGCGACGCAGGGCGACGAGGAGTTCGTGGACGGCGGCGCCGGTCTCCACCTCCAGGAGGGGGTTGTCGCGGCGCGCGGCGCGGGCCATCCGCCCGATGACGGCACGCGGGCCGGAGGCGTCGGACAGGGGCACGACGGGGCGGTCCGGCTCGATGTAGCCGAGTTCGGTGTAGGTCGCGGTGGCGGGCCCTGTGAAGTCGACGAAGCCCTCGTCCCAGCCGGTGCCGGGGTCGGGCGCGTAGTGGTGCGGCACGCCGGGGGTCAGCCACAGCAGCGCGGGCGCGGTGACGGTCGTACGGCGGCCGTCGGGGCCCTCGTACCAGCCGCCGCCCGCGTTGACGACGACGGCGACGTGGTGGTCGAGGGTGCGGGGGCCGACGGTGGGCAGGGCGCCGTACTGCAGGCCGACGCCGAGGCAGACCAGGCCGAGCCGGTGGTGGGCGGGGCCGGGCGTGAAGAACCGCATCCAGGTGTGGTACATCCGCGGTCCTCTCCGCGTCGCTTCGGTCCAAGCAGCGCCGATCTTTGTCCATGGACGTGATCACCGCCAGAGGTGAGGGTGGGGGGCATGAGCGAGTTCAGGGTGGGGGACACGGATTTCCTGCTGGAGGGGCGGCCGGTGCGGCTGCTGTCCGGCGCGCTGCACTACTTCCGGGTGCACGAGGCCCAGTGGGGGCACCGGCTGGCGATGCTGCGGGCGATGGGCCTCAACTGCGTGGAGACATACGTGCCGTGGAACCTGCACGAGCCGAGGCCTGGGCACCACCGGGACGTGCAGGCCCTGGGCCGGTTCCTGGACGCGGCCCGGGCGGCGGGGCTGTGGGCGATCGTGCGCCCGGGGCCGTACATCTGCGCCGAGTGGGAGAACGGCGGGCTGCCGTACTGGCTGACGGCCGGGTTCGGCACGCGCGTGCGTACCCGCGACGAGCGGTTCCTGCACCGCGTGCAGCGCTGGTACCACTACCTCCTGCGCGAGATCGTGCCCCGGCAGATCGACCGCGGCGGACCGGTGATCATGGTCCAGGTCGAGAACGAGTACGGCAGTTACGGGTCCGACGCGGCGTACCTGCGGTGGCTGGCCGATCTGCTGCGGACCAAGGGCGTCACGGTCCCGCTGTTCACCTCGGACGGCCCCGAGGACCACATGCTCTCCGGCGGCTCGATCCCGGGCGTTCTGGCCACGGTCAACTTCGGCTCCCACGCGCGCGAGGCCTTCGAGACGCTGCGCCGGCACTGCCCCGACGGTCCGCTGATGTGCATGGAGTTCTGGTGCGGCTGGTTCGACCACTGGGGCGGCGAGCATGTCGTACGGAATCCCCAGGACGCGGCGGCGGCCCTGCGGGAGATCCTGGAGTGCGGGGCCTCGGTCAACCTGTACATGGCGCACGGCGGCACCAGTTTCGCCGGCTGGGCGGGCGCCAACCGGGGCGGCGGCGCGCTGCACGACGGGCCGTTGGAGCCCGACGTGACGTCGTACGACTACGACGCCCCGATCGACGAGTACGGCCGCCCCACACCGAAGTTCTGGGCCTTTCGCGAGGTCCTCACCGAGTACGCCGAGGGCCCTCTGCCCGAAGTCCCGCCCGCCCCCGCCCCGTTGGGCGCGCCGGCCGAGGCGGTCCTGACCGGCTGGGCGCCCCTGGGCGACGTACTGCGGACGCTGGGCGGCCCGGAGGCGTCCGGCCCCGTCCCGCCCACCTTCGAGGAACTGGGTGTCGAGCGGGGCCTGGTGCGCTACGAGGTGACGGTGCCGGGGCCACGGCAGCCATACCCGCTGACGGTGCGCGGGCTGCGGGACCTCGCCGTGGTGTACGTCGACGGGGAGCGGGCCGGGGTGCTCACGGAGGACGACGCGTGCATCGAGGAGCCCGTGGCCGGGTACGCGCGCGTGGAGCTGTGGGTGGAGTCCCTGGGGCGGGTCAACTACGGGCCGCGGCTGGGCGAGCCCAAGGGGATCACCGGGGGCGTCCTGCACGAGCGGCAGTATCTGCACGACGTACGCGCGCGTGGGCTGCGGCTGGAGACGCTGGACGACATCGAGCAGGTCCGGGCGGTTCCGTCGCGGGAGCTGCCCGAGGACGGTGCCCCGGGTCTGTACCGGGGCACCGTCACGGTGCGGGGAGCCGGTGACGCCCGCCTGGAGCTGCCGGGCTTCACGCGCGGGTTCGTGTGGATCAACGGCTTCGGTCTGGGCCGTTACTGGTCCATGGGCCCGCAGCGCTCGCTGTACGTCCCCGGGCCCGTCCTGCGGGAGGGCGGCAACGAGATGTGGGTGCTGGAACTGGCGCAGACGGCCCGGTCGGGGTCCGGCGAGGCGGCTGCCCCGGTGCTCCGGGCCGTCTGACGCACTCCTGCTGACACACTCCTGCCGGCGCACTCCCACCGACGCACTGCTGCTGACGCACTCCTGGTACGGAGGTGCCTACAGGGCGTTCGCCGCGCGGGCTATGTCCTTCGCGAAGGTGCTGACCTCGGTGTAGACGCCGGGCACGCCGGTGCGGGCGCAGCCGTCGCCCCAGCTGACGATGCCGACCTGGATCCACTTGTTGGCGTCATCCTTGCGGAACATGGGACCGCCGGAGTCGCCCTGGCAGGTGTCGATGCCGCCGCTCTGCCAGCCGGCGCACAGTTCCTCCTTCGACACCAGCCGGTTTCCGTAGTGGCGCTTGCAGATGCGGTCGGCGACGAAGGGAACGGTGGCCTTACGGAGCTTGGTCGTGCCCGTGCCGCCTCCCTCCACGGTGTCGCCCCAGCCGGCGATCGTGAACATGCCGCGGTTGTAGCGGTCCGTGGTGGCGATCTTCAGCGTCGGCTTGTCGATGGGCCGGGCGAGCTTGATCAGCGCCCAGTCCTTGCCGGTGCCGTTGTAGCCCGGGGCCACCTTGACCTTGGTCGACTTGACCTTGATCGCCGCGGAGGAGTCGAGGTCGTTGACACCCGCGGTGACGGTGATGCTGGTGTTGTTGCCGGAGCCGTCCATACAGTGGGCGGCGGTCAGCACGACGTCCTTCTTGTAGAGCGCCCCGCCGCAGCCCATGGAGAGATGGACCATGAACGGGAACTCGTTCTGCGCGGCGGGCGTTCCCCCGACGACGCGGGTGGACGCGGCGTTCGCGCTGAGGGGCTGAAGGGAGGCGACCGCGAGGGCCACGGCACCGACCGCCGCGGCTCTTTTGGCCAGGGTTATGCCGCTTCTCTTCGGCGAGCTAAGGGTCAACGTACGTCCTTTCATGGCGTGTTGAGCGGCCCGCAGTATGAAGATCAGGTGGCATGCTTGACAAGGACGGATCTCACGTCCCGGGCATGGAACCTCGCCGGGGAAAAACCCCTCACATCCCCGTAGAGTGGAATCGGGTTCAAGGCGTCTTGGGGGTACGGGCGTGGCGAACGGCGGACCGGTCCAGCACGGCTTCCCACACCTGGAGACGGTGCGGGCGTCGATCACCGCGCTCTACAAGCGGCTGTCGTACGACACCGTCCAGACGTTCGCGACCAGCGTGCTGCCGGCCGATGTGGCGTTCTGCGACACGGACGACCTGTATCTGGGCGCGCAGCGGGTGGCCCGCGAGCTGGTGCGGCACTACCGCCTCCCGGACGCCCGGATGGTCGTCAGCTTCCGGGAGATGAACCACGCTGCCAGCGTGGAACTCGCCGCCGGGCCCGAGTACTTCGTCGAGCTGAACGACCGTTTCCGCACCCATCGCCGGGACATCGGGGCGGCCCTCGCCCACGAGGTGATGCATGTGTACCTGCACCGCCTCGACCTGTCCTTTCCCGGGACGCGGGACAACGAGATCTTGACGGACACGGCGACGACGTATCTGGGCGCGGGCTGGCTGCTCCTCGACGCGTACCGGGAGGACGCGGCGTCCTCGCAGAAGCTGGGGTATCTGACGCCGGAGGAGTTCGGGTACGTCCTCGCCAAGCGGGCGCTGGTCTTCGCCGAGGATCCGTCGGTGTGGTTCACCAGTCCGCAGGCGTACACGGCGTATGTGAAGGGCATGGCCGAGGCGCGGCGCGACGAGCAGCAGCCGCCGCTGACGGCGGCGGGGTGGGCGGGGCGGCGGCGGTATGCGCGCGATCGGCGGCATGCGCAGGACCAGCACGGGGCCGGGGCCGGGCCCCGGCAAGGGGTGCCGTACGCGTTCACGCCGGATGGGCGGGAGCCTCTGCGGGTGTCGTTTCCGTGTCCTACGTGTCAGCAGCGGATTCGGGTGCCGGTGCGGGGGAGGGTTCGGGCGCGGTGTGGGTTGTGCCGGACGGTGCTGGAGTGCGACACGTAGAGTTCTTCGCCCCCGCCGCCCCTACCCTTCCCGTCCCTGGGGGCTGCCGCCCCCAGACCCCCGCTTCGGCCCTGAAGGGCCTCGTCCTCAAACGCCGGACGGGCTGGAATGCCTGGACCGGCGTCGAGGGGTGAGGCCACCTGAAATCAGCCCCTCCGGCGTTTGAGGAGCGGGGGTCCAGGGGGCGGAGCCCCCTGGCGGGGTCGAAGGGGCGGAGCCCCTTCAAGGACGGGAAGGGTAGGGGCGGCGGGGGCGAAAACTCTCACGCCCCGTACACCGCACCCGGCACCCCCGCCTCCCCCAACAGCTTCAGCGCCACCTCCCCCGCCCCCTCCGGCGTCCAACGCGCCCCCTTGTCCACCGTCGGCCCCGCCCTCCACCCCTCCATGACCGTGATCCGCCCGCCCTCCGCCTCGAACACCCTCCCCGTCACGCCTTCACTCGCCGCCGAGCCCAGCCAGACGGCCCACGGAGAGACGTTCTCCGGGGCCATGGCGTCGAAGCCCGCGTCGGGCGCCGCCATCGACTCCGCGAAGGTGCGTTCCGTCATGCGGGTGCGGGCCGCCGGGGCGATCGCGTTGACCTGGACCCCGTAGCGGCCCAGTTCGGCCGCCGCGACCAGGGTCAGAGCGATGATGCCGGCCTTCGCGGCGCTGTAGTTGGCCTGGCCGAGCGAGCCCAACAACCCTGCCCCACTGCTCGTGTTGACGACTCGGGCGACGGGCGTGCGGCCCGCCTTCGCCTCGGCCCGCCAGTGCGCCGCCGCGTGCTTCAGGGGGAGGAAGTGGCCCTTGAGGTGGACGCGTACGACGGCGTCCCAGTCGTCCTCGTCGAGGTTGACCAGCATCCGGTCGCGCAGGAAGCCGGCGTTGTTGACGAGGGTGTCGAGACGGCCGTACGTCTCCAGCGCGGCCGCCACCAGGGATGCCGCCCCGGCGCTCGTCGCGATGTCACCGCCGTGCACGATCGCCTCGCCGCCCGCCGCACGGATCTCGTCGGCCACCTGCTGGGCGGGATTGTCGGCGGCCGTCTCCCCCGCAGCCCCGCCGACGGCCCGCGTGCCGTCGAGGTCAACCCCGAGGTCGTTGACCACGACCTTCGCCCCCGCCGCGGCGAACGCGAGGGCGTGCGCCCGACCCAGACCCCGGCCCGCCCCGGTGACGACGACGACCCGCCCCTCGCAGATCCGGCTCATGTCATGCCTCCTTGTTGACCGTTGTTGACCGTTGCCGCGTCCAGGAACGCCGGCCGCTCGCCCCCGCCGTGCACGAGCAGGCTCGCGCCGCTGATGTAGGCGGCGGCGTCGGAGGCGAGGAAGACGGCGGCCGCGCCCACGTCGGCCGGTTCGGCGAGGCGGCCGAGCGGGACGGTGCGGGAGACGCCGACGATGCCGTCCTCGCCGCCGTAGTGGAGAGAGGACCGCTCCGTGCGGACCATGCCCACGACCAGGGTGTTGACCCGGACCTCCGGCGCCCACTCCACCGCCATCGAGCGGGCCAGGCTCTCCAGCCCGGCCTTGGCCGCCCCGTACGCCGCCGACCCGGGCGACGGGCGGCCGCCGCTGACGCTGCCGATCATCACCACCGAGCCCCGCACCCGCCGCAGGTGCTCGTACGCGGCCAGGGACGCCGTCAGCGGAGCGACGAGGTTCAGCTCGATCACGCGCGCGTGCCGCTCGGCATCCACGTCCGTCAACCGTCGGTACGGTGTGCCACCCGCGTTGTTGACGAGGACGTCGAGGCGGGGCAGGGCCGCGAAGAAGACACGTACCGCTTCCGGGTCTCGGAGGTCCAGCGGCCTGAACTGCCCTGCCGCGAGCGGGACTTCGGGTGGTCTGCGGGCGCAGACCACGACGTCCGCGCCGGCCTCGGTGAAGGCCTTCGCCAACCCGGCACCGACGCCCCGGGTACCGCCCGTGACGACCACGACCTTCCCGTCCAGCCTCATTCCCGGCTACCCTTCACCTAACAAACGTTTGGTGGAAAGGTAGCTGATGCGGCCATGGGTGTCTCCACCTCGTCCCCGGAAAACGGGGCCGAAGAAGAGGGAATCGCCGTCGTCACGGTCGACTTCCCACCGGTGAACGCCCTGCCGGTGGAAGGCTGGTTCGCCCTGGCCGACGCCGTGCGGGCGGCAGGACGCGACCCGGAGGTCCGGTGTGTGGTGGTCGCGGCCGAGGGGCGCGGGTTCAACGCGGGCGTGGACATCAAGGAGATACAGAGGGACGGGCACAGCGCGCTGATCGGCGCCAACCGCGCCTGCGCGGAGGCCTTCGGCGCGGTGTACGACTGCGAGGTGCCCGTCGTCGCGGCCGTGCACGGCTTCTGCCTGGGCGGCGGTATCGGCCTGGTGGGCAACGCGGACGCGATCGTGGCGAGCGAGGACGCCACCTTCGGGCTGCCCGAGCTGGACCGGGGAGCGCTGGGCGCGGCCACCCATCTGGCCCGGCTGGTCCCCCAGCATCTGATGCGCGCGCTGTACTACACCTCGCGCACGGCGACCGCGGCCGAGCTGCACGCGCACGGCTCGGTGTGGCAGGTGGTGCCGCGCGCGGAACTACGCGCCGCGACGCTGAAGTTGGCCCGCGAGATCGCCGCCAAGGACGGCCGGCTGCTGCGCCTGGCCAAGGCCGCCATCAACGGCATCGATCCGGTCGACGTGCGCCGCAGCTACCGCTTCGAGCAGGGCTTCACCTTCGAGGCGGGCCTCAGCGGGGTGGCCGACCGGGTGCGCGACAACTTCGGCAAGGAGAAGGAGGGCGTGTAGGTGACCGACAAGACGATGACCGCCGACCAGGTCGTCTCCCGGCTGCACAGCGGCATGACCCTCGGCATCGGTGGCTGGGGCTCACGCCGCAAACCGATGGCCCTGGTCAGGGCCGTGCTCCGGTCCGACGTCACCGACCTCACCGTCGTCTCGTACGGCGGCCCGGACGTCGGCATGCTCGCCGCCGCCGGACGGATCCGGAAGCTGGTCGCCCCCTTCGCCACCCTGGACTCCATCCCCCTCGAACCGCACTTCCGTGCGGCCCGGGAGCGCGGCGCCTTCGAAATGATGGAGGTCGACGAGGCGATGTTCATGTGGGGACTGCACGCGGCCGCGAACCGGCTGCCCTTCCTGCCGGTGCGGGCCGGGCTCGGTTCGGATGTGATGCGGGTCAACCCGGGCCTGCGGACGGTGACTTCGCCGTACGACGACGGGGAGACGTTCGTCGCCATGCCCGCGCTGCGTCTCGACGCGGCCCTGGTCCACGTCAACCGCGCCGACCGGCTGGGCAACGGGCAGTATCTGGGCCCCGACCCGTACTTCGACGACCTCTTCTGCGAGGCCGCGGACACGGCCTATGTCTCGTGCGAACGTCTCGTCGACACGGCCGAGTTGACGAAGGACGCGGCGCCACAGTCGCTGCTGATCAAGCGGCACACGGTGACGGGGGTCGTCGAGGCCCCGAACGGGGCGCACTTCACGTCCTGCGCGCCTGACTACGGCCGGGACGAGGACTTTCAGAAGACGTACGCGACCATGCCCTGGCCGGAGTTCGCGGCACGGTTCCTCGACGGGGACGAGCAGACGTACCAGTCGGCGGTCAGGGAGGGGTCATGACGGAGGTCACCCGCACGCCCCTTCTCCCGGCCACCCGTGCCGAGTACTGCGTGATCGCCTGCGCCGAGGCCTGGCGCGACGCGGGTGAGGTCCTGGCGAGCCCGATGGGCCTGATCCCGTCCGTGGGGGCCCGGCTGGCACGGCTCACGTTCTCGCCGGACCTGCTGCTGACCGACGGCGAGGCGATGGTCGTCCGCCCCGACGGGACGACGGAGGGCTGGCTGCCGTACCGACAGCACCTGGCCCTGGTCACCAGTGGCCGGCGGCACGTGATGATGGGCGCGAGCCAGATCGACCGCTACGGCAACCAGAACATCTCGTGCATCGGCGACTGGGAGCGGCCGAAACGGCAGCTGCTCGGGGTGCGCGGCGCGCCGGTCAACACCCTCAACAATCCGACCAGTTACTGGATCCCCAGGCATTCCCGGCGGGTGTTCGTCGAGAAGGTCGACATGGTGTGCGGGGTGGGTTACGACCACGCGGGCGCCGCCCGCCATCACCGCATCCCTCGTGTCGTGTCCGACCTCGGCGTCTTCGACTTCGCCACACCCGACCACGCGATGCGTCTGGCCTCGCTCCATCCGGGCGTCACCCTGGAGCAGGTCCGGGAGGCGACCGCGTTCGACCTGGTCGTCCCGGACGACGTACCGCCGACCCGCGAACCCACCGCCGCCGAACTGCGCCTCATCCGCGAGGTCATCGACCCGGCGAACTCCCGCGCCAGGGAGGTCGGTGCGTGATGGAGACGCCGCTGACCCGCCTGGTCGGGGTCCGCCACCCGATCGTGCAGACGGGGATGGGCTGGGTGGCGGGCCCGCGACTGGTCTCGGCGACGGCGAACGCGGGTGCGCTGGGCATCCTGGCCTCCGCGACGATGACCGTCGACCGGCTGCGTGAGGCGATACGCGAGGTCAGGTCCCGTACGGACGCGCCGTTCGGCGTGAATCTGCGCGCGGACGCCGCGGACGCCGGCGACCGGGTCCGCGTCATGATCGACGAGGGGGTGCGCGTCGCCTCCTTCGCTCTCGCGCCCTCCCCCGAGCTGATCGCCGAGCTCAAGGACGCGGGCGTGATCGTCATCCCCTCGATCGGCGCCCGGCGACATGCCGAGAAGGTCGCGGCGTGGGGGGCGGACGCGGTGATCGTGCAGGGCGGGGAGGGCGGCGGGCACACCGGCGAGGTGGCGACGACGGTACTGCTTCCGCAGGTGGTCGACGCCGTGGACATACCGGTCGTGGCGGCCGGCGGCTTCTTCGACGGACGGGGACTGGTCGCGGCGCTGGCCTACGGGGCGGCGGGGGTCGCGATGGGCACGCGGTTCCTGCTGACGTCGGACTCGCCGGTGCCGGATGCGGTGAAGGCGCGGTACCTGGCGGCGACGGTCCGGGACGTGACCGTCACTACGGCTGTGGACGGCCTGCCCCACCGCATGCTGCGTACGGAACTGGTGGCCGCGCTGGAGAACTCCGGCCGTACGAGGGCCCTGGTGCACGCGGTCCGTCGGGCGGCCGGCTTCCGGAGGCTGTCAGGGCTGACCTGGCGGCAACTGATCCACGACGGCCTGGCTATGCGGCATGGCAAGGACCTCACCTGGAGCCAGGTGCTGCTCGCCGCCAACACGCCGATGCTGCTGAAGTCGGCGATGGTGGAGGGCCGTACGGATCTCGGGGTGATGGCGTCCGGGCAGGTCGCCGGGGTGATCGACGACCTGCCGTCGTGCGCGGGCTTGGTGGAGCGGATCATGAAGGAGGCGGAGCAGGTGCGGGAGCGGCTGACGGATCTGCAGCAGCCGACAGTTCGGCCGCGCCCCTGAGGGGCGCGGGGAACTGCGCGACCAGCCACGACGTCGCCGCAGCCGAACAGCGACACATCGCGGCAGTCACAGTGGAGCCCTGGGTCACAGCCTCTCGATGATCGTCACATTGGCCTGCCCCCCGCCCTCGCACATCGTCTGCAGCCCGAACCGGCCTCCGGTGCGCTCCAGTTCATGCAGGAGGGTCGTCATCAGCTTCACACCGGTCGCCCCCAGCGGATGCCCCAGAGCAATCGCACCCCCGTTGACGTTGACCTTGTCCGGGTCCGCGCCGGTCTCCTTCAGCCAGGCCAGGACGACCGGCGCGAAGGCCTCGTTGATCTCGACGAGGTCGATGTCGTCGATGGACAGGCCCGTCTTCTTCAGGGCGTGGGCGGTGGCGGGGATGGGGGCGGTGAGCATGCGGATGGGATCCTCACCGCGCACCGAGAGGTGGTGCACCCGGGCCCGGGGCGTGAGCCCATGCTCGCGCACCGCCCGCTCCGAGGCCAGCAGCATCGCCGCCGCGCCGTCGGAGACCTGCGAGGAACAGGCGGCCGTGATCGTGCCGCCGTCGATGACGGGCTTGAGCCCGGCCATCTTCTCCAGGGAGGTGTCCCGGCGCGGCCCCTCGTCGACGGCGACCTGGCCGTAGGGCACGAGCTCCCGCTCGAAGCGGCCCTCGTCGATCGCCCGCAGCGCCCGCCGGTGCGAGCGCAGCGCGAACTCCTCCTGGTCCCGCCGGCTGATCCCCCACTTGGCGGCGATCATCTCGGCGCCGACGAACTGGTTGACGGGCTTCTCCCCGTACCGCGCCCGCCAGCCCTCGCTGCCGGCGAAGGGACCCGCGGTCAGCCCCAGCGGCTCGGCGGCCTGCCGGGTGGCGAAGGCGATGGGGATCATCGACATGTTCTGCACGCCGCCCGCGACCACCAGGTCCTGGGTGCCGGACAGCACGCCCTGCGCCGCGAAGTGCACGGCCTGCTGCGAGGACCCGCACTGCCGGTCCACGGTCACGCCCGGCACCTCCTCGGGCAGCCCGGCGGCCAGCCAGCAGGTCCGCGCGATGTCCCCGGCCTGCGGCCCCACGGCGTCCAGGCAGCCGAAGACGACGTCCTCGACGGCGGCCGGATCCATGCCCGCGCGTGAGACGAGTTCCTTGAGGACATGCGCGCCCAGGTCGGCCGGATGGACCCCGCTGAGCCCTCCTCCGCGCCGCCCGACCGGCGTACGGACCGCTTCGACTATGTAGGCCTCTGCCATGGCAACTCCCCAGAATCCCCATTGAGTTACGTGCGTACGGCGATCCCGTCCAGCACCATCGACAGGTACTGCCGGGCGATCTCCTCCGGGCTGTGCTGTCCGCCGGGCCGGTACCAGGACGCGGCGACCCACACCGTGTCGCGCACGAACCGGTAGGTGAGCCGGACGTCGAGGTCGGACCGGAACACCTCGGCCGCGACCCCACGCTCCAGCGTGGACAGCCACGCCTTCTCGAACTTGCGCTGCGACTCGGCGAGGAACGCGAACCGCTCCTGCGCCACCAGCTGTCTGTTCTCCTTCTGGTAGATCGCGACGGCGGCCCGATGCCGGTCGATCTCCCGGAACGACTCGGTGACCAGCGCCTGAAGCGTCTCGCGCGGGTCCAGCTCGGCCTCCAGGACGGCGTCGTAACCGCTCCACAGCTCGTCGAGGAAGGTCCGCAGGATCTCCTCCAGCATCGATTCCTTGGAGTCGAAGTGGTAGTAGAGGCTGCCCGCGAGCATGCCCGCGTGGTCGGCGATCTTGCGCACGGTGGTGGCGTTGTAGCCCTGCTCGGCGAAGACCTCGGCGGCGGTGTCGAGGAGTTCGCGGCGCCTGGCGGCTGCGGCGGTCACCTGGGGCTTCTTCTTGGTCGGCACAGGGTCCATTGTCGTCCTAGGCGTGCTGGCTGCTGACGGAGACGATCTCGCCCGTCATGTACGAGGAGTAGCCGGAGGCCAGGAAGACGATCACGTTGGCCACCTCCCACGGCTCGGCGTACCGCCCGAAGGCCTCGCGGGCGGTCAGTTCCGCCAGCAGCTCGGGGGTCGTCACCTTCGCCAGGTGCGGGTGCATGGCGAGGCTCGGCGACACCGCGTTGACCCGCACCCCGTACTCGGCCGCCTCGATCGCGGCGCACCGGGTCAGCGCCATCACGCCGGCCTTCGCGGCCGCGTAGTGCGCCTGTCCGGCCTGGGCGCGCCAGCCGACGACGGAGGCGTTGTTGACGATCACGCCGCCACCGGTGTCGCGCATACGGCGCAGGGCGGCCCGGGTGCACCTGAAGGTGCCGTTCAGCGTCACGTCGAGGACCTTCGACCACTGCTCGTCGGTCATGTCGACGAGCGGTGAAGTCCCGCCGAGGCCCGCGTTGTTGACGAGGATGTCGAGCCGACCGTGCTCGCGCACGGCGGTGTCGAACAGGGCCTGCACCTGCGTCTCGTCGGTGACGTCACAGACGACTGACCTCACCGCGCCCGCGAACTCCCGGGCCAGCTCCGCCTCGTGCTCCTTCAGTCGCCGCGCGTGCGCGTCGCTGATCAGCACGCGCGCGCCCTCTTCGAGGAAGCGGCGCGCGGTCGCCCCGCCGATGCCCGCGCCCGCCGCGGCGGTGATGACGGCCGTGCGTTCGCGGAGCAGCCCGTGCCCGGGAACGTACGTCGGCGCCTCGACGTTTGTCATAGCAGCACGCTAACCTACCAAACACTTGTTAGGGAAGATTGGGGAGGGAAGGACGGTGACGGTGGACCTCACGCACGCTCCGGCCGACGAGGCGTTCCGCGCCGAGGCCCGCGCCTGGCTGCACGCGCACGTGCCGCCCGATCCGCTCCCGTCCCTGGAGACCGAGGACGGCTTCGCGGCGCACCGGGCTTGGGAGGCCGAACTCGCCGCCGACCGCTGGTCGGTGGTCAACTGGCCGGCGCCGTACGGCGGCCGGGACGCCACGCTGGTGCGGTGGCTGCTGTTCGAGGAGGAGTACTACGCGGCGGGCGCGCCGGGCCGCGTCAACCAGAACGGCATCAGCCTCCTCGCCCCGACCCTCTTCGACCACGGCACGGAGGAGCAACGCGCGCGTGTGCTGCCGCCGATGGCAACCGGCGAGGTGGTCTGGGCGCAGGCCTGGTCGGAGCCCGAGGCCGGTTCCGACCTGGCGTCGCTGAAGTCGAGGGCCAGGCGCGCGGCGGGCGGTTGGCTGCTGTCCGGCCAGAAGACGTGGTCCTCTCGCGCGGCCTTCGCCGACCGCGCCTTCGGCCTGTTCCGCACCGACCCGGACGCGCCCAAGCCCCACCAGGGCCTGACCTACCTGATGTTCGACCTGCACGCCCCCGGTGTCACGGTCCGCCCGATCGCCCGCCTCGACGGCAAGCCCGCCTTCGCCGAGCTGTTCCTGGACGAGGTGTTCGTACCCGACGAGGACGTGATCGGCGAGCCGGGCCAGGGCTGGCGCATCGCGATGTCGACGGCGGGCAACGAGCGGGGCCTGATGCTCCGCTCCCCCGGCCGTTTCCTCGCGAGCGCCGACCGGCTTCATCGCCTCTGGCAGGCGCAGGGCAGCCCTCAGAGCACGAAGAACCGTGTCGCCGACGCCCTGATCGGTGCCCGCGCCTACCAGCTCTTCACCTTCGCCGCCGCCTCCCGCTTCCTCGACGGCGAGTCGATCGGCCCGGAGTCCAGCCTGAACAAGGTCTTCTGGTCGGAGTACGACATCGCGCTGCACGAGACGGCCCTCGATCTGCTGGGCGCCGAGGGCGAGTTGACCGACACCGACTGGTCCGAGCGGTACGTCTTCTCCCTCGCCGGCCCCATCTACGCCGGGACGAACGAGATCCAGCGCGACATCATCGCCGAGCGACTGCTCGGCCTGCCGAAGGGGCGACGCTGATGCGGTTCCTCCTCGACGCCGAGCAGCGGGCGTTCGCCGACTCGCTGCACATGATGCTGACGGCTGCGGACACGCCGTCGGTCGTACGGGACTGGAGCCGGGGCGAGCATGCCAGTGGTCGCGCGCTGTGGTCCCGTATCGCCGAGGTCGGGGTATTCGCGCTGGCGGTTCCCGAAGCCCACGAGGGCCTGGGCCCCCGTCCCGTCGAACTCGCCGTCGCCTTCCTGGAGTTGGGCCGACACGCGGTGCCGGGGCCACTGGTGGAGACGGTCTCGGCGGCGGCGCTGCTCGCCGACCTACCGGACCTCGGCCCGGCCAAGCGGCTCCTGCCGGCGCTGGCGACGGGCGAGGCGATGGCGACGCTGGCGTGGACAGCGCCGTACGCCCTGGACGGTGACGTGGCCACCACCCTGCTGGCCCTCACTCCCCAAGGCCTGCACCTCTCCCCCGGTCACGGCCCGGTGCGCGCCTCCCTGGACCCGGCCCGCCGCCTCAGCCCTCTCCATGCGGGCGGCGAGCTCCTCAGCCCCGACCCGCCCACCGCCCGGACGCTCACCTACGCCCGCCTCACCACCGCCGCCCAGGCCCTCGGCGTCGGTCTCGCGCTCCTCGACAGGACGGTCGCCTACGTCAAGCAGCGCACCCAGTTCGGCGCCTCCATAGGCTCGTTCCAGGCGGTCAAGCATCGTCTGGCCGACGCGAAGATCGCCCTGGAGTTCGCCCGACCTCTCCTCTTCGGCGCCGCGCTCACCCTGGCGCCCGCCGACGTCGCCGCCGCCAAGGTCACCGCCTGCGAGGCGGCATACGCCACCGCCCGTATCGCGCTCCAGTTGCACGGCGCGATCGGGTACACGGCGGAGTACGACCTGTCGCTGTGGCTGACCAAGGCCCGCGCCCTGCGTACCGCCTGGGGCGACCCCGACGTATGCAGAGCCGAAGTACTCAGTGGTGATCGACTCAATGGTGATCGCCGCTGGTGAGCTCGCGGTACTCCGCCTCCGTCGGCTTGGCGATCCGCGACTGAGGGCCGAACATGGCCTTCGCCAGCCGGGCCCGCACCCGCTGGGACGGTGTGACCCGGCGCCGGACGCCGTTGGCGTCGACGAGCGGGCCGAGCTCGTACGGCGGATGCTCCTCGTGCTGGGTGAGGGTGAACAGCTGCCCCTGCGAAAGGGGTTCGTGGATCTCGATGTACTCGCCGTTCGGGAGCCGCTTGATGGTGCCCGTCTCCCTGCCGTGCAGCACCTTGTCCCGGTCCCGGCGCTGCAGTCCGAGACAGATGCGCTTGGTCACCACGAAGGTGACGACCGGCACGACGAAGACCGCGATCCGCACGAACCACGTGATCACGTTGATGGACAGATGCAGATGCGTGGCCACGATGTCGTTGCCGCCGCCGATCAGCAGCACCGCGTACAGGCTCAGCCAGGCCGCGCCGAGGCCGGTGCGCACGGGCATGTTGCGCGGCCGGTCGAGGATGTGGTGCTCGCGTTTGTCGCCGGTGATCCACGCCTCCAGGAAGGGGTAGAGGCCGAGCGCGAGCAGGATCAGCGGGAAGAGCGAGAAGGGGATGAAGACGCCCAGTTCCAGGGTGTGGCCCCAGGCGTTGAGCTCCCATCCCGGCATCACCCGGATCAGGCCCTCGGAGAAGCCCAGGTACCAGTCGGGCTGGGCGCCCGTGGTCACCATGTCGGGGCGATAGGGCCCGAAGGCCCAGACCGGGTTGATGCTGGCGATGCCGCCCATGAGCGCCAGTACGCCGAAGACCAGGAAGAAGAAGCCGCCCGCCTTGGCCATGTACACCGGCAGGAAGGGCATGCCCACGACCGTCTTCTGGTCGCGGCCGGGGCCCGGGTACTGCGTGTGCTTGTGGTAGAAGACCAGGATCAGATGGGCGACCACCAGGCCGAGCATGATCCCGGGCAGCAGCAGGATGTGGATCGGGTAGAGGCGGGCGATGAAGTCCTCCCCGGGGAACTCCCCGCCGAAGAGGAAGAACGCCACATACGTCCCCACGATCGGGATCGACAGGATCGCGCCGTGGGCGAACCGCAGGCCGGTGCCGGACAGCAGGTCGTCGGGGAGGGAGTAGCCGGTCAGGCCGGTGATGATGCCGAGCATCAGCAGGGTCCAGCCGAACACCCAGTTCAGCTCGCGCGGCTTGCGGAAGGCGCCGGTGAAGAACACCCGCATCATGTGCACGAGCATGCCGGTGACGAAGACCAGCGCCGCCCAGTGGTGGATCTGCCGGATGAGCAGCCCGCCGCGCACCTCGAAGCTGATGTCGAGCGTGGACTCGTACGCCCTGGTCATCAGGATGCCGTTGAGGGGCTCGTAGGTGCCGTTGTAGACGACCTCGTTGGTGCTGGGTTCGAAGAACAGGGTGAGGTAGACGCCGGTGAGGATCAGGACGAGGAAGCTGTAGAGGCAGACCTCGCCCAGCATGAACGACCAGTGGTCCGGAAAGACCTTGCGCATGTTGGCCTTGGCCAGCGCGTAGATGCCGAGCCGCCCGTCGGCCCAGTCGGCGATCTTCTCGCCCTTGCCGGGAGCCTCCCCGCGCGCGGCTCCCGCCCCGTCGTTCCCCGATCGTGCGCCGTCCATACGTCGTCGCCTCCCCGCCGGATCAACCACAGGGTGACACGGCCCCCTGGGCCACGCCAACGGGGCGAACACCCCGGCTCACACGTCAGTGCGGCCGTACGATCCCCCGCGCCCGGGCCGCCGCCAGCCACTTCGGGAACTCCCCGACGAGGCGGTCGTACAACTCGGTGTCGGAGACCTTGCGCGGATCCGAACCGGCGTGGAAGAACCCGGCGTTGTCGACCACCCGCTTCTCCGGCACCGCCAGTTCGTCGAGCTTGCGCAGGAAGTCGAACTGCCGGCTGGTCGGGTCGCCGAAGCCGATGAACTGCCAGAACAGCGGGAGCGTGGCCGCCTTGCACAGATACCGTTCCGCGGCGAGCTTGTTGATGGGGCCGCCGTCGGTCTGGAACACGACGAGGGCGGGGGCCTTCGACCCGCTGTCCAGGTAGTGGTCGATGACGGCGTCCATGGCCAGGTGGTAGCTGGTCTTGCCCATGTGCCCGAGGCCGGACACGATCCGCTCGATCCGCCCCTGGTGGTCGGCCAGCGCGATGTCGGTCTCGGCGTCGACGTCGGTGGAGAAGAACACCACCGGCACGGTCCCGTCGTCATCGAAGTGCGCCGACAGCCCGAGCACCCGGTCGGCGAGCGCCTGCACGCTGCCGTCCTTGTAGTACGGCTTCATCGACCCCGAGTAGTCGACGACCAGATACACCGCGGCCCGCGCCCCGGCCAGCCCGTGCTTGTGCAGCGACACCCCGGCGCTCTTGTACAGGCTGACCAGTGCGGGCGCGGTCTCCTCGACCTTGCGGAGACTGATCGCGGCCATATGCTCTCCCCCTCGTGCATGGTGCGGCTGCCGAGGTTACGGCACCATTGGCCCCGCCTCTCCCTCCGTCCACAGGTGTTCGCTATTTTGTTCGCCGCCGTCCCCACCGGCTCACCGTTCGTCCCGTCTTCCTAGGAGCCGGCTGTGGAGTCCGAGGCCACCGAGCCCACCAAGTCCACCGAGCCCACCGTCACCACCGAGTCCGCAGACCCCACCGAGTCCACCGTCACCACCTGCTATCGCCACCCCAAGGTCGAGTCCTACGTCCGCTGCACCCGCTGCGACCGGTTCATCTGCCCGGACTGCATGCGGGAGGCGGCCGTCGGCCACCAGTGCGTGGAGTGCGTGAAGGAAGGGTCGCGGTCGGTGCGGCAGGCCCGGACGGTCGTCGGCGGACGGATCGCCGCGACACCACTGGTGACCTCCGTGCTCATCGGGCTCAACGTCCTCGCCTACCTGGCCGAGGTGGTGCGCCCGGAGATCCTGGACCGGTTCGCGATGCTCAGCGCCCGGCTGGTCGGGCCGGACGGCGGCTACTACGTCTACGAGCCCGGCCACCCGTCGGACTTCCACGCCGAGGGCGTGGTCGCCGGCCAGTGGGACCGGCTGCTGACCAGCGGATTCCTCCACACGCCGCCGACGGAGGGCACCTTCGGGCTGCTGCACATCGTGATGAACATGCTCTCGCTGTGGCAGCTCGGCCGGGTCGTCGAGCCCATGCTGGGCCGGATCCGGTACGTCGCGCTCTACCTGCTGGCGACGCTGGGCGGTTCGGTGTTCGAGCTGCTGCTCACCGATCTGCACGTGGAGTCGGTCGGCGCGTCGGGCGCGATCTTCGGCCTCGGTGCCGCGTACTACGTCCTCGCCCGCCGCGTCGGCGCCGACATGCGCGCGGTCACCCGTTTCATGACGTTCCTGCTGCTGTGGCTGCTGCTCTCCGCGGGCTTCACCTCCTGGCAGGGCCACCTCGGCGGACTGCTGACGGGAGCAGCGGTCACCCTCGCCTACGCGTACGCCCCGCGCGGGCCGCGCCAAGCCCTGATCCAGGCGGCCGCCTGCGTGGGCGTACTGGTGCTGCTGGCGGCGGTCGCGTTCGCCAAGGTTGCGGAGCTGACCGGCACAGGGGTGGCGCAGTGAGACGTACCGGCATCCTGTTGTTCGCGGCCGTCCCGGTCGTCATCACCGCCACCGCCTACTTCCTCGTCCCCACGGACTCCGCCGGGAGCCCGGCGCAGCCCACCGTCGCCGGCACCCAGCAGGCGGCCCGTCAGGAGGCCAAGAGCCGTGCGGAGCAGGAGCGGGCGGCGGACGACAAGCTGATCGCGCAGCTGCCGCCGGGGCTGGCCGGCCCGGCCAAGAAGGAGCTGGCGCAGCAGATCGTGGCCAGCGCCGAGAACTCGACCCTGAACTGGCGCGGCGCCTACGGCTATATCGAGGACATCGGCGACGGCCAGGGCTACACGGCCGGCATCATCGGCTTCTGCTCCGGCACCCACGACCTGCTCACCCTGGTCGAGAACTACACCAAGGCCCACCCGGACAACGGTCTCGCCCAGTACCTGCCTGCGCTGCGCAAGGTCGACGGCACCGACTCCCACGAAGGCCTGGACCCCGGTTTCACCGCCGCCTGGAAGGCCGAGGCGAAGGTCGCCGCCTTCCGCCAGGCGCAGGACAGGGAACGCGACCGCGTGTACTTCAACCCCGCAGTCCGGCTCGCCAAGCTCGACGGCCTGGGCACGCTGGGCCAGTTCATCTACTACGACGCGATGGTCTTCCACGGCCCCGGCACCAACGCCACGAGCTTCTACGGCCTGCGCGAAAACGCCCTGCGGGAGGCGAACTCCCCGTCCGAGGGCGGTTCGGAGAAGGCGTACCTCGACATCTTCCTCGACGTCCGCAAGAAGGCCATGAGGGAGCGGAGGCAGGACATCGACACCACGCGCATCGACACCGCCCAGCGCCGGTTCCTCTACAACGGCAACTTCAAGCTCGCCACTCCCTTGGAGTGGCAGGTGTACGGGGAGACGTACAAGGTGCTCTGAGCAGCTCAAGGCCTCGTCTCGAGATGCCCGTTC
Source organism: Streptomyces cyaneus (assembly GCF_004028635.1). Taxonomy (GTDB): domain Bacteria; phylum Actinomycetota; class Actinomycetes; order Streptomycetales; family Streptomycetaceae; genus Streptomyces; species Streptomyces cyaneus. The sequence goes on from NZ_ML138679.1 coordinate 151,724, forward strand.
CGGGGATGTCACGAGCCCCGTCTCTGGCAACATGTCGGAATCGGCACAATCGCTGGGGGGGCTGGATGGGTTCGATTCAGCATCACAAGGGACAGCGGCGCGCCCTGGTCATCGGCATCTCGCACACCCCCGAGCTGGAGGAGGACGACCACCTCGCGCAGCGCTTCCCACCGCTCAGCTGCGCGCCACAGGACGTGGCCCTCGTCGGCAACGCACTGCGGCAGTCCCACTACGAGGTGACACCCGTGCTCGACCCCGGCGGCTCCGAACTGCTGGGCAAACTCCACAAGTTCCTTTCCTCGTGCGCCCCCGGCGACACCGCCGTCGTCTATCTGTCCTGCCACGGCGAGACCGTGGACGGCCGCGACCACCTGCTGCCGCGGGATGCCCAGCCCGGGGACGCGTTACCCGAGGGCGGCCATGCGCTGCTCAGCCGTACGCTCATACCCGCCGACCCCGACGGCCTGCTCACCGGGCTGCGCGCTGAATGCACGGTCGTCGTGTGCCTCGACATCTGCCGTACGTCGGCGGGGACTCGGCCGGAGGCCGTGCAGGAGCGCACGACTTTGCTCTCGCGCCACGAGAACGTGTACTGGCTGCACAGCTGTGCCCAGGGAGAGCGCTCGTACGCCGACCCCGAGAAAGGCAGCTGGTTCGGCCGGGCCCTCGCCGAGGCACTGGGGCCGACGAGCCCGCCGACCACCTTCCCCGAGGTCGTCAGGTACGTCCGCGGCCGGGTGATCCGGATGGCGGACGCGTTCGGCATGGCTCCGCCGACGATCGAGCCCTACACGCCGCACGGCCGTACGGGCGACGCACAGGAGGCACTTGTCCTGTGCGAAGGCTCCCGGGAGGCGAGCCGCTGGACAACCATGATCGAGAAGTCCCTGCTGTGGGACCACACCTCCGGCACCGCGGAGGTCCACCAGCGGGTGAAGGACGGGCTGACCTCGCTCGTCGAACATGTGGCCGGGACGCTGCACGGAGCCGGTGCGCACCGCGACGACCCCTGGACCGACCCCAACTGGCCGGTCCGCATGGTCGACCGGCTCGGCAACCTGGTGCAGCAAGCCGGGCTGAGCGGCCGTGACCTACTCTCACCGGCCGAGACCGCCGCTCTGCTGGCGAGCCCCGTCGTCCACGAAGGACTCGTCACGGTCGCCCTGGAGGAGCTGCGCCGCACTCTCCCCGAACGGATGGACCCGGAGGCCGGTGAGCCTGGACACGGCGACACCGAGGCGCATGTGCGGGGAGCGGCCAAGGACGTGTGCCGTGCCCACGCGCAGGTGCGCCGCACCGCCGACACCTTGCGCCGCCGAAACCTGCGGGAGCAGGCCGTGGCCGCCGACCACTGGCTGCGGCACCGCTTCATCGCCGACTGGGACCCACTGTGGGAGCGCACCGGTGACTACCCAGCTGTGGACGGCCTGCTCGACCGCGTCGTGGACGTGGTGCTCGCCGGGGCCGAGGACCCGTCGGGCAAGCCCCCCGGCGAGACCTCCCGGCGTCGCGTCGACGGGCAGCTCCGCCAGGTTCTCGCCCACGTCACCGTGCACCCGAGTGGGAGCCCTCGCATCAACGACCCGCAGAGCAAGGACGCGTGGGACACGTACCCGCCCACACGTGGCAGCCAGTGGCGCGGGCCCGAACTCGCGCTGCTGCTGTGGATCTCCGGGCTGCTCGCCACCGATCCGCGCCGGATGTCCGGCGTACTCGTCGACCATCTGGGTGCGCACGAACAACTCGTGCCCCGCGACATCGTGGCCGCGTTGTCTGCGGACTTCGGGTACGACGACACGCCCGCGGACACCACGGACGGCACCTACCGCCCGGCGGTCCGGTTCGACTGCCCGCACCCCGCGCTGCACGTGGCCATCGAGGAACTCGTCGGCCATGCCAACAACACCGTCGCCGCGCTCCGGGCGGAGTGGCACAAGCAGCGCACCTCGCCGCCCGCCCTGCTGCGGGGCCTGCCCGAGCAGGTCACGACCGACCAGCTCGTCCCCCTGAACCAGCGGTACAAGCAGCCGCTGGAGCGGTTCCGGCTGGCGGAGGACGAGATCCGTCCACTGCTCATGGGCACCCAGCTGTACGGCGATCGCATGCTCGCCGTCCGCGAGCTCTACCAGAACGCCCTCGACGCCTGTCGGCACCGGGGCATGCGCCACCGGTACGGCGTGGCGCAGGGCCGTCACGCCCCCGACTGGGAGCCGACGATCACCTTCACCCAGGGCTGGGACGACAACGGCCGCCCCTTCATCGCATGCCGGGACAACGGCTCCGGAATGACCCGCGCCAAGCTCACGTCGATGTTCGCCAGGGCGGGCCGACGGTACGAGCAGGACCCGGAGTTCGTGCAGGAGCGGCGCAACTGGCGGCGGGCCGGGCTTCCCGAGATGCCCCTCAACTCCCGTTTCGGCATCGGGGTGTTCAGCTACTTCATGCTCGCCGACGAAGTGGTCGTGTGGACCAACGCCGTCGACCGCTACGGCCGCCCCGAACAACCGCACACGCTACGGGCCGACATCCAGTCGGGTTCGGGTCTGCTCCGTATCGGCGACGATCCGGAGGTCGCCCTGGAGGGCGGCACACTGGTGCGGCTCTACCTCAGCGCGGACGACGAGGCATTGCCTTCCTTGGTGGAGACCCTGGAGTCGCAGCTCTGGGTGAGTGACTGCACGGTCGTGGCGAGCGAGCGCGAACAGAACGATCCGGGACAAGTCCTCCGGTCGGTCACCTGGCGGCCGGGCGAGTTGCGGGTCGCGGAGCCCGGCTGGTACGGGGAGCCCGCGCGGGCCCACGACGACGCCTGGCTGGTCCAGGGCCAAGGGCAGCTCTTGCTGGATGGCGTCGTGGTCAAGGACGCACCCGAGGTGTACGGGCACGTGGTCAATCTGCGGGAGCGGCATCGGCCGGAGCCCAGTGTCGACCGCAACAACATGCGGTCGTACGACGACGAGCTGGTGATGCGTGAGCTGCTGAGGGGCGTGCCGAAGGCGTGCGGTCAGTGGGACGAAGTCTCGCTGAACTGGCTCTGGCAGCTCGCCAGGAATGTGCCCCGCCTCGCCGTGGCCGTACTGGACGCGCTCCCCGACGGCACCAGTGCTCGGCTCGATGCTCCCGAGCACGGGGATCGGTTCCCACCCCGGAGGCTGCCCCTGTCCAGGGTGGGCTGTCTGCCCGTCGACGAATCCCTCCTGGACTGGAGCGAGCAGCCGATGCAGCTGGACGGCAACAAAGACAGCTCTGGGAGCGTTGTGCTCGGCCGATGGCAGCAGACCAGGCTTGCCACCGGCATCGTTACGGATCCCTTTGCCCCCCAGAGCTACCCGACCCCCGAGAGCCTGGACGTCCTGCTCTTCCTGAGCGATGTACCCGTCGGATGGGCAACGGCATTGAGCGGAGCAAATCGGGGGCGCATTTCCCTTGGCGAGGTCGTCCGGGCGTGGCGCCGTTACGCCGTGGCGGGACTCCGGGTGCCGGCTGTGGACGACATCCGATCGCTGCGGGACATCCATCCGGACGAAGCCATGGCCGACCTCTACTCCAGCTACAAGTCCCCGCACTACGTCGATCCCCCTGCCATCCATGCTCCCTTGCTCATGATCTCCGCGAGGCAGCAGACCACTCTGGGAAGAGCCGCCGAGCTGCTGGAAAGGCTCCGCACACTGGATCCGTCCTTACCCGCACCACCCGAACTCCAGCATCTGGCATCCGAACGTGCCACGAGGGCCGACCAGATCTCCTTGGCGGGAGACGGAACCTTCGGACAGGCGCCCGGCCTCATCCGTCCCGTGGACCTGTTGTCCCGCGTCGGCCACTACTCGCTGGACGAGTTGGTCGACCGCATCAGGCACTACGCCCCCCTTGGCTGGTCACTGGCAGCGGAACCAACCCCCGCGGCCCGAGAGCAGGGGGAGCTCAGGGGGCCGGAACGCTTCCTCCTCTCCATAGACCTCGACGAGCGTGGCCCGTGGATGGAGGGACACGTCTCACTGCGGCACGTCGTGAGACTTGCCCGGGCCACGGGCACGCCCCTGAACGCCCTGATCGAACAGATCAACGCCTTGACCCCGGTCACCCAGGTCGTGGCACCGGATCTGCCACCGGGAGTGGAGGAGTGGATCCCCTCCGCAGAGGGTCCACTGATCGGGGCACTGCTGAACAATGAGGGTGTCCGCCTCGGTCCCTGGGAATGCGTGTTCCTCCTCAACCCCGACCGTTACCGTGTTCGCCCCGAAGCAGCCGAGCAGGCCCGGAAGCAGCTCCACATCACGGATGTCTTCGGAAGGCTCTCGCGCGAAGCCTCGGACCTCATCGACGCTGTGGTCAAACAGATGGCCATGGTGAAGTCCCTGCTGTTCCACAGTGGCCGGATCGATGGGAGAACTCTTGACGAACACGGTCTGACCCACGTCCACGCCCTGACAACCAGCGCGAGCACAGACCTTCCGCTCGGCGACGTCTACGACCTGCTGGAGGACGAGGAGCGCCACCTACCGTTGCGGATTGTCCGACCGGCCCCCGAGGCCCTCTCCCTTCAGGCCACTTACACCGATCTCCGCGCGCTGACCGCGAACAACTCTGAGTTCAAGGAGAGCCTCACCATCCTCGATCTCCTCGATCATGCCGCCGACGACGGCACCCCGGTGGGCCATTCCCACCGCCGCCTGCAGGAGTTCACCGTCCTGGGGACGCCCGCTCCCCCGGGTGAACTCAACGGCCCGGAGGGCGAGTTCCTGGACACCTTCATTCCGAATACCTTCGATCTGGCAGCTTTCGAAGCGGAGGGCCTGCTGGGCCGCGGCACCATGGGCCCCCTGGAACTCGTTCTCACCGCAGGCCGCTTCGGCTGGACGCTGGGCGAGACCTACGACCGCTATGCGCCTTTCCGCTGCCTGGCACTGGACGTGGCCACGGACCGACCGAACGAGTACGAAGCCGGACTTGCCCCGGACTGGCGGGATGTCGTCATCCTCACCCGGCAGCTGACAGGACGTGCCCCCGCGCTGTCCGGCCAGGTCGATCAGGACCACGTGGTGTTGTGCGCCGAGGAGACGGACCTCACCGAGCAGCAGGTGCGGGAGCGTCTGGCACGCTACGCCCGTCTCTTCTCCCTCGACCTTCCCTTCAGCGGGCCTGCGCCCCACGGCCTCCCTTCCGGAGAGGAGTCGCTCGTATGACCACGGCCATCCCGTACGACGCCGACGCCACCCACACCACCCCGCTCACCTTCGAGTGGACCTGCGTCGCGTCGGGTGACGAGGTCTCCTACGAGGCGACGGGCAACTGCCCGGTGTGCGGCTGTGCCATGACACGAAGCTGGACGTTCGGTCAGCATCTGCTGGCCAAGGGTGGCTTCCTCGGGCGACGCGACGAACCCGGTCCGCAGCCGTACCACACGCTCTGCCGATGCCGGACCACGCACCTGGGACGGCCACCGCAGGAGGAGTTCGGGTGCGGAGCCCTGTTGGTCATCGCTCCGCCAACACCTGAAGCCGGGCCCGCCTCATGACATTCACCCCGCAGCAGCTGCGGGATGCCGACCGCCGTGTGCGTGAGATGAGCTCTCCTGAACGGCAGTTGCAGGCCGCCCTGCACCAGGCCGAGGGCTACCGCAACTTCCTGGCCTCACTCACCGGGCTGCTCACCGCCGTCTTCGTGCTGAAGGGGCAGGAGGATCTGAGCAAGCTGGAATGCGCCCCGCGCTGGACCGTGATCGGCTTGCTCGGTGCGGGGTTCGTGGCGCTGATCGTCGGCTCCTGGCTGGGCGTGCGCGCCGTGCACGGACGCCCCGGCGAGGAGATCATGCTGGAAGCGGGCAGGCTGCTCCAGTACGAGAAGGACCGCACCCGCCGCATCTGGTGCCTCGTGGAGTGGGCGCGATGGCTCGGGCTCCTCGGTGTGCTCGCCATAGCCGGTGCCGTCATGGTCACCTGGGTGTGGCCCGGCAAGCAGTAGCGGCGAACATGCGACAGCGCCTGCCCTGTAGTCCGGTCGGGGACTGTGGGCAGGCGCCGTCTGTGTTCCGTACGCCGTTGTACGGGACGTTTATGGGTGACCGTCAGGTCGGTTGTCGAGCCGTCAGACCATCAGTGCGCGGTCCGTCGGCCGGATCGGGGCCGGCAGCTCGCTGGCACCGGTCAGGAAGCGGTCGCAGCCGCGGGCGGCCGAGCGGCCCTCCGCGATCGCCCAGACGATGAGGGACTGGCCGCGGCCCGCGTCACCGGCGACGAAGACGCCGGGCACGTTGGTCTGGAAGTCGGCGTCGCGGGCGATGTTGCCGCGCTCGTCGAGCTCCAGGCCGAACTGGTCCACGAGGCCGTTCTCGCGGTCGGTGCCCGTGAAGCCCATGGCGAGGGTGACCAGCTGGGCGGGGATCTTGCGCTCCGTGCCCGGCTTCGGGGTCAGCTTGCCCTCGATGAACTCCACCTCGGTGAGGTGCAGCCACTGGACGTTGCCGTCCTCGTCGCCCTCGAAGTGGGTGGTGGAGACGGAGTAGACCCGCTCGCCGCCCTCCTCGTGCGCCGACGTGACCTTGTAGAGCATCGGGAAGGTCGGCCACGGCTGGTGCGCGGCACGCTCCTCGCCCGGCCGCGGCATGATCTCCAGCTGCGTCACCGAGGCCGCGCCCTGGCGGTGGGCGGTGCCCACGCAGTCGGCGCCGGTGTCGCCACCGCCGATGACCACGACGTGCTTGCCCTCGGCCGTGATGGGGGGCGTCACGAAGTCGCCCTCCTGGACCTTGTTGGCCAGCGGCAGGTACTCCATGGCCTGGTGGATGCCCTTGAGCTCACGGCCGGGGACCGGGAGGTCACGGGCGGTCGTGGCGCCGGCGGCGATGACGACCGCGTCGTACCGCTTCTTCAGGTCGGTCGCCTTGAGGTCGCGGCCGATCTCGATGCCGGTACGGAAGCGGGTGCCCTCCGCGCGCATCTGCTCGATACGGCGGTTGATGTGCCGCTTCTCCATCTTGAACTCGGGAATGCCGTAGCGGAGGAGGCCTCCGATGCGGTCCGCGCGCTCGTAGACGGCGACGGTGTGGCCGGCCCGGGTCAGCTGCTGGGCGGCGGCCAGGCCGGCCGGGCCCGAGCCGATGACGGCGACGGTCTTGCCGGACAGGCGCTCCGGGATCTGCGGCGCGACGTCACCGGTGTCCCACGCCTTGTCGATGATCGAGACCTCGACGTTCTTGATGGTGACGGCCGGCTGGTTGATGCCGAGCACACACGCCGACTCACAGGGAGCCGGGCACAGCCGTCCCGTGAACTCCGGGAAGTTGTTCGTGGCGTGCAGGCGCTCGCTCGCCGCCGACCAGTCCTCGCGGTAGGCGTAGTCGTTCCACTCGGGGATCAGGTTCCCCAGCGGACAGCCGTTGTGGCAGAACGGGATGCCGCAGTCCATGCAGCGGCTGGCCTGCTTGCTGATGATCGGCAGCAGGGAGCCGGGGACGTAGACCTCGTTCCAGTCCTTCAGACGCACGTCGACGGGACGGGACTTGGCGACCTCGCGGCCGTGGTTCAGAAAGCCCTTGGGATCAGCCATTGGTCGCCGCCTCCATCATCTTCTCGGTGATCTCGGTCTCGGAGAGACCGGCTCGCTCGGCGGCGTCCTTGGCGGCGAGCACTGCCTTGTACGTGCTGGGGATGATCTTGCTGAAGCGGTCCACGGCGGTGTCCCACTCGGCAAGCAGCTTCTCGGCGACCGTCGAGCCGGTCTCCTCCTGGTGGCGGCGCACCACGTCGTGCAGCCACTGCTTGTCCGCGTCGTCCAGGGCCTCTACGGCGCTGACGTTGCCGACGTTGACGTTGTCGCGGTCGAGGTCGATGACGTACGCGACACCGCCGGACATACCGGCCGCGAAGTTACGGCCCGTCTCGCCGAGGACGACCGCGTGACCGCCGGTCATGTACTCGCAGCCGTGGTCGCCCACGCCCTCGGAGACGACCAGCGCACCGGAGTTGCGGACGCAGAACCGCTCGCCCGTACGACCGCGCAGGAACAGCTCGCCGCCGGTCGCGCCGTAGGCGATGGTGTTGCCCGCGATCGTCGAGTACTCGGCGAGGTGGTCGGCGCCCCGGTCGGGACGGACGACGACCCGGCCGCCGGAGAGGCCCTTGCCGACGTAGTCGTTGGCGTCGCCCTCCAGGCGCAGCGTGACACCGCGCGGGAGGAAGGCGCCGAAGGACTGGCCCGCGGAGCCGGTGAAGGTGATGTCGATCGTGTCGTCGGGCAGGCCCGCGCCACCGAACTTCTTCGTCACCTCGTGGCCGAGCATGGTGCCGACCGTGCGGTTGATGTTGCGGATGGCGACCTGGGCGCGCACCGGCTGGGCGTCGGTCGCGGAGTCCGCGGCCAGGGCGTCGGCGGCGAGCTTGATCAGCTCGTTGTCGAGCGCCTTCTCCAAGCCGTGGTCCTGCTCGATCACCTGGTGGCGCACCGCGCCCTCGGGCAGCGCCGGCACGTGGAACAGCGGCTCCAGGTCCAGGCCCTGCGCCTTCCAGTGGTCGACCGCGCGGGTCACGTCGAGCGCCTCGGCGTGGCCGACGGCCTCCTCGATGGAGCGGAAGCCCAGCTCGGCGAGGATCTCGCGGACCTCTTCGGCGATGAACTGGAAGAAGTTCACGACGTACTCGGCCTTGCCGGTGAACCGGTCCCGCAGGGTCGGGTTCTGGGTGGCGATGCCGACCGGGCAGGTGTCCAGGTGGCAGACGCGCATCATGACGCAGCCGGAGACGACGAGCGGCGCGGTCGCGAAACCGAACTCCTCGGCGCCGAGCAGCGCGGCGATGACGACGTCACGGCCGGTCTTGAGCTGGCCGTCGGTCTGCACGACGATGCGGTCGCGCAGGCCGTTGAGCAGCAGGGTCTGCTGGGTCTCGGCGAGACCGAGCTCCCAGGGACCGCCCGCGTGCTTCAGCGAGGTGAGCGGGGAGGCACCCGTACCACCGTCGTGACCGGAGATCAGGACCACGTCCGCGTGCGCCTTCGACACACCCGCCGCGACCGTGCCGACGCCGACCTCGGAGACCAGCTTGACGTGAATCCGCGCCTGCGGGTTCGCGTTCTTCAGGTCGTGGATCAGCTGGGCCAGGTCCTCGATGGAGTAGATGTCGTGGTGCGGCGGCGGGGAGATCAGGCCCACGCCCGGCGTCGAGTGACGCGTCTTGGCGACCCACGGGTAGACCTTGTGGCCGGGCAGCTGGCCGCCCTCACCGGGCTTGGCGCCCTGGGCCATCTTGATCTGGATGTCGTCCGCGTTGACCAGGTACTCGGACGTCACACCGAAGCGGCCGGAGGCGACCTGCTTGATCGACGAACGCCGCGCCGGGTCGTACAGCCGCTCCGGGTCCTCGCCGCCCTCACCGGTGTTGGACTTGCCGCCCAGCTGGTTCATGGCGATGGCGAGGGTCTCGTGCGCCTCCTTGGAGATGGAGCCGTACGACATGGCGCCGGTGGAGAAGCGCTTGACGATCTCGGAGACCGGCTCGACCTCGTCGATGGAGATCGGCTGGCGGCCCTCGTAACCGGACTTGAAGCCGAACAGGCCGCGGAGCGTCATCAGGCGCTCGGACTGCTCGTTCACTCGGTCCGTGTACTTCTTGAAGATGTCGTAGCGGTTGGCACGCGTCGAGTGCTGGAGGCGGAAGACCGTCTCCGGGTCGAACAGGTGCGGCTCGCCCTCACGGCGCCACTGGTACTCGCCGCCTATGTCCAGCGCGCGGTGCGCGGGAGCGATGCCGGAGGCCGGGTAGGCCTTGGCGTGGCGGGCGGCGACCTCCTTGGCGATGACGTCGATGCCGACGCCGCCGATCTTGGTGGCGGTGCCGTTGAAGTACTTCTCGACGAAGGCGTCGTCGAGACCGACGGCCTCGAAGACCTGGGCGCCACGGTAGGAGGCGACCGTCGAGATGCCCATCTTGGACATGACCTTCAGCACGCCCTTGCCGAGGGCGTAGATCAGGTTGCGGATGGCCTGCTCGGCCTCGATGTCCGACAGGAAGGTGCCGGCGCGGACCAGGTCCTCGACGGACTCCATCGCCAGGTACGGGTTCACGGCCGCGGCGCCGAAGCCGATCAGCAGGGCGACGTGGTGGACCTCGCGGACGTCACCGGCCTCGACCAGCAGGCCCACGTGGGTGCGCTGCTTGGTGCGGATGAGGTGGTGGTGGACGGCCGCGGTGAGCAGCAGCGACGGGATCGGGGCGTGCTCGGCGTCCGAGTGGCGGTCCGACAGGACGATCAGCCGGGCGCCGTTGTCGATGGCGGCGTCGGCCTCGGCGCAGATCTCCTCGATCCGGGCGGCGAGGGCGTCACCGCCGCCGTGCACCCGGTACAGGCCGGACAGGGTCGCGGCCTTGAAGCCCGGCATGTCGCCGTCGGCGTTGATGTGGATGAGCTTGGCCAGCTCGTCGTTGTCGATCACCGGGAACGGCAGCGTGACGCTACGGCAGGACGCGGCCGTCGGCTCCAGCAGGTTGCCCTGCGGGCCGAGGGAGCTCCTGAGCGAGGTGACGAGCTCCTCGCGGATGGCGTCCAGCGGCGGGTTGGTGACCTGCGCGAACAGCTGGGTGAAGTAGTCGAAGAGCAGACGCGGGCGCTCGCTCAGCGCGGCGATCGGCGAGTCGGTGCCCATCGAACCGATCGGCTCGGCACCGGCCTTGGCCATCGGCGCGAGGATGACGCGCAGCTCTTCCTCGGTGTAACCGAAGGTCTGCTGGCGACGGGTGACCGAGGCGTGGGTGTGCACGATGTGCTCACGCTCGGGCAGGTCGGACAGCTCGATCTCGCCGGCCTCCAGCCACTCCGCGTAGGGGGCCTCGGCGGCGAGCTGCGCCTTGATCTCGTCGTCCTCGATGATGCGGTGCTCGGCGGTGTCGACGAGGAACATCTTGCCGGGCTGCAGACGGCCCTTGCGGACGACCTTGGCGGGGTCGATGTCGAGGACGCCGACCTCGGAGCCGAGGACGACGAGGCCGTCGTCGGTGACCCAGTAGCGGCCGGGGCGCAGACCGTTGCGGTCGAGCACGGCGCCGACCTGGGTGCCGTCGGTGAAGGTGACACAGGCCGGGCCGTCCCAGGGCTCCATCATCGTGGAGTGGTACTGGTAGAAGGCGCGCCGGGCCGGGTCCATGGAGTCGTGGTTCTCCCACGCCTCCGGGATCATCATCAGCACGGAGTGCGGCAGGGAGCGGCCACCGAGGTGGAGCAGCTCCAGCACCTCGTCGAAGGACGCCGAGTCGGAGGCGTCCGGCGTGCACACCGGGAAGATGCGCTCGAGGGCCTTGTCGTCGGAGCCGAACAGGTCGGAGACCAGCTGCGACTCGCGGGCGACCATCCAGTTGCGGTTGCCCTTGACGGTGTTGATCTCACCGTTGTGCGCGACGAAGCGGTACGGGTGCGCGAGCGGCCACGACGGGAAGGTGTTCGTGGAGAAGCGCGAGTGGACGAGGGCGACGGCCGAGCCGAAGCGGCGGTCGGACAGGTCCGGGAAGAAGGGCTCCAGCTGACCCGTGGTCAGCATGCCCTTGTAGACGATCGTGCGGGCCGACAGCGACGGGAAGTAGACACCGGCCTCGCGCTCGGCGCGCTTGCGCAGCACGAAGGCCTTGCGGTCGAGGGCGATGTCCTTCGAGGTGCCGTCCGCCACGAAGATCTGGCGGAAGGCGGGCATCGTCGACCGGGCGGTGGCACCCAGCAGCTCGGGGGCGACGGGGACTTCGCGCCAGCCGAGGACGGTCAGCCCCTCCTCGGACGCGATCGTCTCGATCTGCGAGACGGTGTCCTCGGTCCCCTCCTCCGGCAGGAAGGCGATACCGACGGCGTACGCACCGGCCTCGGGCAGTTCGAATCCGGCCACCTCACGGAAGAAGGTGTCCGGCACCTGGGAAAGGATGCCCGCGCCGTCACCCGAGTCGGGCTCGGAGCCGGTGGCACCGCGGTGTTCGAGATTGCGCAGAACGGTGAGCGCCTGCTCGACCAGCGTGTGGCTCGCCTCGCCGGTGAGGGTGGCCACGAAGCCGACGCCACAGGCGTCGCGCTCGTTGCGGGGGTCGTACATACCCTGCGCAGCAGGGCGAGCATCCATGAAGGACCAGTTCTGGCCATTCGCGGAGTGCTGGGACGGCTGGCGCGGCGTACGCATCGGCTCTCCCGTCGTCGTCATCTGGCATATGCAAATTGCCGAGGGACGACGTTGGCCCTCTGCGTGAGTGCAAAATTTCGTGCAGGTTACATGATGGAGCGGTTCTCGGGAAGCGGGATAATCCGTTCCAACATGCGGACACCACGGGCTACGGCAGGGGTTCCGCGCACATGGCTTGAAGTATGTGGGGACCGAACGAGACAGGTCTATGTCTGTCGATCCGAGGGGCGGAGGAGGCGTCATCGCCCACCCCGCGAGTGCGCCGCAGGCGTCATTGCCCACAGCGCTTACGGCTCATGCCCGGTGGTCATGCATCCGAAACCAGCGAGTAACGGCTACTTATGCGGCCCAACGCATAAGTTCCAGCGAACTATCCTACGGCCGTTCCGAACAAGCTGCCCAGGGCGTACGTCACACCGGCCGCGGCGCCACCGAGCGCCAGCTGCCGCAGCCCGCTGAACCACCAGCTCCGCGCGGTCACCTTGGCCACCACCGCACCGCACAGGAAAAGCCCGACGAGCGCGAGCAGCACGGCCGGCCACAGCGCGGTCGCACCGAGCAGATACGGCAGTACGGGCAGCAGGGCCCCCAGCGCGAACGCCCCGAACGACGACACGGCCGCGACCAGCGGCGAGGGCAGATCGCCGGGGTCGATGCCGAGCTCCTCGCGGGCGTGGATCTCCAGGGCCAGCTCGGGATCACGCGAGAGCTGCTCGGCCACGGCCCGCGCGAGCTCGGGCTCGACGCCCCGGGCCGCATAGAGGGCCGCGAGCTCGGCCTCCTCGTCCTTCGGGTGCTTTCTCAGCTCCCGCCGCTCGACATCCAGCTCGGCCTCGACGAGCTCGCGCTGCGAGGCGACGGAGGTGTACTCGCCGGCGGCCATGGAGAAGGCGCCGGCGGAGAGCCCTGCGAGCCCACTCAGCACGATGGTCTGGTGACTGACGGCCCCACCCGCGACACCGGTCATCAGAGCGAGGTTGGAGACCAGGCCGTCCATCGCACCGAAGACGGCGGGGCGCAGCCAGCCGCCGTTCACATCCCGGTGCGTGTGGTTGTCACGGTGCGCCTCGTGCAGCGCGGCCTCGGTCTCGATGATCGCCATGGTGATCCCCCAGAAAACTCAGGTAAGGCTGTCTTTAGACAAGTTCTACTCTTGGACAACACTGAATCTACGCCTGGAAATTCCGCCCCGCCAGCAAGGAAAGGCTGGGCTAACCTGCGGTTTTCCCTAGAACGCTCATTCGTAGCGAGGCCTGCACAGATGTCGACCGGGTGACACTGAGGCCTCGGAGGCTCAGGTCAACCGCCGACGGTGGGACACATCCGCAAAGGGCTCCGCGCGCCCTGGGCGGAGCCCCCGGAGGAGAGGCCGCGCATGCCATCGATCGCCTGCATTCCCCCGGTCCCGGCGCCCGGGGACGCCGCCGAACTCCGCGACCGGGCACGCGGCGCACTGCTGGGCCTGGCGGTCGGCGACGCGCTGGGCGCCCCGGCGGAGAACATGAAGCCCTCCGAGATCCGCGCTCGCTGGGGCCGCATCACGGGATTCGTCACCGACAACCCGGCCGGCACGGACGACACCGAATACGCGATCTTCTCGGGTCTCCTCCTCGCCCGCCACGGCTCGGCCCTCACCCCGGTCCATGTGGAGACGGCCTGGCACGAGTGGATCGCGGACCGTTCGGAAGGCCCCTTCCGGGGTGCCGGCTTCAGCGAACGGGGCACGCTGGAGAACCTCCGCCGAGGCCTCGCGGCCCCCATCTCGGCCCAGCACCGCCACGCCTGGAGCGACGGCCTCGCCATGCGGGCGGCCCCCTTCGGCGTCTTCGCGGCGGGCCGCCCGGCCGAGGCCGCCCGCCTGGTCGCGATCGACGGCTCGGTGAGCCACGACGGCGAGGGCATCTACGGCGGCCAGGCGGTGGCGGCGGGCGTAGCGGCGGCGATGGCGGGGGCGCCGACGATCGCGGTGGTCGCCTCGGCCCTCGCGGTGGTCCCGGACGACTCCTGGACGGCCCGTTCCCTGCGCCGCGCCGTGGCGGTGGCCCACCGAGGCGAGCGCGCGGTCCGCTCCGCGGTCGTGATCGGCGGCTACCCCTGGACCGACCTGGCCCCCGAGGCGGTGGCGCTGGCCTTCGGGGCGTATGCGGCGGCGGACGGCGACTTCGTACAGGCGGTGCTGACGGCCGTGAACATGGGCCGGGACGCAGACACGACGGCGGCGGTGGCGGGCGCCCTGGCCGGCGCGACCCAGGGGGCGCCGGCGATCCCGACGGAGTGGGCGGCGGCGATCGGACCGGCGCGGGGAAGCTGTCTGCCGTCGATGGCCGGGCATCACGTGCTGGACGTGGCGGAGTTGCTGGTGGCGGGAGAAGACGCGAAGTGGAGGGCGGGGGGATGCGTAGCGGCTGAGGCTCCGGCACCAGGCGAAGGGGTCTGACGATGACACCGCCCACTCCCTGGGACGAGGGAACGCCAACGGCAGCACCCCCCGACGCGGATCCCACGGCCCTCACGCAGCCGAACGAACCCGAGGCCGCCGACGGCGAACACGCCCCACCGGGGCCACCCGCACACGACGACGAAAGCCGCACGGGCGGTGCGGGTGGGAAACAATCGGCCGAAGGCGAAGCCGAGGCCGGTCAACGCGTCCTCGGCCTCCTGCTCGGCCTAGCCGCAGGCGACGCCGCCGGCTGGCCCGCCGCCCGCCACCGAGCCGCCCGTATGCCCGAGTGGACCCGCCGCCTCACCCGCGAACTCGACACCTTCGCCGAACACAACGCGACGACCACCCTCCCCGTCCCCATCGCCCTGAACCAACCCCCGGAACCCCTGCGCCTCGGCCCCTCCGACGACGCGGAATGGGCGGCGTTCGCAGCAGAGGCGCTCCTGCGGGCCGGCGACGACACAGCCCTCGGCGATCTGAGCCGAGAGCGCCGCACGCGAGCCGCGATCGACCTCACCTGGAACGCCGTGGCCGGCGAAGTCGCCGCGGCAGCGGACCGCGCCCCCGAGGTCGAGTCGGCCATCCTCCCCCTGCGCGCCCGCATCTCCGTCCGCGCCGGCCTGGGCAACCTCGCCACCGGCCTGCGCCCACCCGCCACCGGCCACGACAACCCGCACTACTTCGACGACGCGGCCTGCGTCAGGGCGTGCGTCCTCGCCGCAGCCCACCCCGGCGACCCCCGCAGCGCCGCCGACCTCGCCGAGTTCGACGCCCGCTACACCCAGGACGGCGACGGCGTACACGGCGCGAGGGCGATGGCGGCGGCCCTGGCGCTGGCCCTGACGGGTGCGGACACCAGGGCCTGCGTGGCAGCCGCACTCACCGAACTCCCCGAGGAGACGGAGATCGGCCGCAACGCCCGCCACGCGCTGAAGCTCGCGCACGACGCCGACAGCGCCTTCGCCCTGATCCCCCTCCTCGAACACCAAATCGTCGACCACGTCTACAGCTACGGCATCGCCGCGGCCGAAACGGTCCCGGTGGCCCTGGCCCTCGCGGTCGCGGCGCGGGGCCGTATCGCCGAGGCGGTCCCGGCCGCCGCGTGCCTCTCCCGGGTCGCGGACTCGGCGCCGGCCCTGGTCGGCGCGCTGACGGGCGCGTTGGGCGGCGGCGCGTCGATCCCGGCGACCTGGCGGGACACCTGCCGCACCCTCTCCGGCTGTGTACTGCCCCGGCTCACCGGCACCGACCTGGTGGAACTCGCCGAACTCCTGGAAGCCACGCAACCGGCCCGACCAGGGGGATGATTCGGGGCATGACGCCCAAAGCACAAGAAACCAGTGGCCCGCGAGAAACCAGTGGTCCGCGTCTCGACGAGCGGATCACCGGCGCCCTGGTCGGCGCGGCGGTCGGCGACGCCCTCGGCGGGCCGGTGGAGGGCTACTCCCCCGACCAGATCCTTCAGCGCCACGGCGGCCGCGTCCACGGCATCGTCGGCCCCTGGAACGGCGACGCCTGGCGCACGGCCCGCCCCATCGCGCCGTACCACAAGGGCGACGGGCACATCACCGACGACACGTTGCTGACGCACGCGCTGATCCGGGTCTACGCGACGGTCCGCGACCACCTGGACGCGTACGCGATCGCCGACCACCTGGTCCCGGACCTGATGACGAACCCGCGCTGGATCCCGGAGCTGGAGGCCGAGGCGCTCCCCCTGCACCGGATCTTCCTGGCGGAGAAGTGGCTGGTGGCCAGGCTCCACTACGGCCACGTGGACCCACGAGAGGCCGGTGTCGGCAACATCGTCAACTGCGGTGCGGCGATGTACATGGCCCCGGTCGGCCTGGTGAACGCGGCCGATCCCAGGGCCGCGTACGCGGAGGCCCTGGACGTCGCGGGTGCCCACCAGTCGTCGTACGGCCGCGAGGCGGCGGGCGTCTTCGCGGCGGGGGTCGCCGCGGCGTGCGCTCCCGGCTCGACACCGGACACGATCGTCACGGCCTGCCTGTCCCTGGCGAAGGACGGCACGAGGGCGGCGATCGAGAAGGCCTGTGAAGCGGCAAGCCGTCACACGGACTTCGAGTCGGCCCTGACCCCGCTCCGGGAGGCGGTCGCCCCGTACGACACGGTGGGCCCCGACTACCGCCAGCCTTCCCTCGGCGCCCGCCGCCCCTCCCGCCTGCACGCGATCGAGGAACTCCCCATCGCCCTGGCCATGGTGCTGGTCGCGAACGGCGACTACCGCCAAGCGGTCCTGGGCGCGGTGAACTACGGCCGCGACTGCGACTCGATCGCGACGATGGCGGGCGCCCTGGCCGGCGCCCTGGGCTCACCGGTCCCCGAGGACTGGTCGAAGACGGTCGCGGAGGCCAGCCGCCTGGACCTGTGGGCACCACCCCGCACTCTGACCGAGGTCACGAGGGAGATCCACGCCCGCGACGTAGACCGCCGCCGAGCCCACGAAGCGGCCTTCACGGCACTGGAGGGCCGAGGATGCTCCGACTGACCTGGGTCCAGCCGGAGGACCTGCTGGGCCACGAGCTGCGCCAGGCGGCCCTGGACGGCCGGGAGCCGTCGAGGATCGCGGAGAGGTGGAAGGCGGCGGGTGGTGGAGAAGCCCCGCTGCGGGCGGGGGCGTCCACAAAACCGGCGTCGAGGTACCTGCGGACACTGGCGGAGGACCTGCTGGACGAACTGGCCGACCTGCCCAGCAGGTTGAAGGACGACGAGCCGACGGACCTGGAGAAGATCAAGTTCCTGTGCCCGAACTGGCCGAGCGACTCCGGCACCTCCACAGCAACCCCCGCTCCGGCCGCCTACGAGGCCGCCTGGCTCGGCCGAGCCATCGGCTGCCTCCTGGGCAAGCCCGTGGAGAAGCTCCCCCTCGAAGCCATCCGCCGGCTGGCCAAAGCCACCGGAAACTGGCCCCTGACCACCTACTTCACCGCTCGCGGCGTCCCCCAGGACCTCCTCGCCGCCCACCCTTGGAACCGCCGCTCGGCCCTCACCTCCCTCGCCGAGAACATCGACGGCATGCCCGAGGACGACGACCTCAACTACCCCCTCCTCAACCTCCTCCTGCTCAGGCGCCACGGCAGAGCCTTCACCACCACGGACGTAGCCCGCCTGTGGCTCGACGAACTCCCACCCGGCCGCACCTTCACCGCCGAACGCATCGCCCACCGCAACCTCCTCCTCGGCATCGAACCCCCGCACACGGCCCGCCACCGCAACCCCTTCCGCGAGTGGATCGGCGCCCTCATCCGCGCGGACGTCCACGGCTGGACCAACCCCGGCAACCCGGCCGCCGCAGCCGAACAGGCCCACCGCGACGCGACCCTCACCCACACCGCCAACGGCGTCTACGCGGCGATGTTCACGGCGGCAGTCATCGCGCAGGCAGCGACAGCGACGGCCACGACGTCAGCGACCGCAGCCCCCGACATCCACACCTGTCTGCGCACGGGCCTCACGGTGATCCCCCCGAACTCCCGCCTGGCCCGAGCCGTCCGGCACGCCATCCAACTGGCCGACACCCACGAGGACTTCGACACGGTCGTCGACGAACTCCACGCCACCCACGCGCACGCCCACCACTGGGTCCACGCCATCCCCAACACCGCCCTGATCACCGCCGCCCTCACGCACGCGAACGGCGACTTCACCGGCTCCATCTGCCGTGCCGTATCGGGAGGTTGGGACACCGACTCCAACGGTGCGACGGCGGGCAGCATCGCCGCCCTCCTCACCGGCACCCCCGCCGCCCTCCCCGATCGCTGGACGGCCCCCCTCAAGAACCGCCTCGCCACCTCCGTCGCCGACTTCAACGGCACTGGCTTCGACGCACTGGCCCGACTCACGCACGAACTCGCCCGTCCGCTCTCCCCCTTGGAGGCCACTCGCCCATGACCGACATCGTCGTGCTCGGCAGCACGAACATGGACCTCGTCACCTACGTCGAGAAGGCCCCGCAGCGCGGCGAGACCGTGACGGGCCGGGAGTTCCGTACGATCCCCGGCGGCAAGGGCGCCAACCAGGCGATCGCGGCGGCCCGCGCGGGCGGCAACGTCTCGATGATCGGCGCCGTGGGGAACGACGCCTACGGCACCCGCCTGCGCTCCACCCTCGAACACTCCGGCGTCGACACCGACGACCTCCGCACGGCCGAGGGCCCGTCCGGCACCGCGCACATCGTCGTGGACGACGAGGGCGGCAACGCGATCGTCGTGATCCCCGGCGCGAACGGCACGCTGGACCACCTGAGCCCCGGCGACGAGGGCGTCATCGCCGCCGCAGAGACCCTCCTGCTCCAGCTGGAGATCCCGCTGGCCGCGGTCCTCGCCGGCGCGCAGGCGGCCCACCGCCACGGCGTCCGTACGATCCTCACCCCCGCGCCCGCCCAGCCGCTCCCCCGCGAACTCCTCGCCACCATCGACCTGTTGGTCCCCAACGAACACGAGGCCACCACCCTCACCGGCCGCACCGACCCCCGAGAGGCGGCCACCGCGCTGCTCGACCAGGTGCCCGAGGTCGTCGTCACCCTGGGCGCGGCCGGCAGCCTGTACGCCACCCGCGGCGCCGACCCCGTGACCGTCCCGGCGCCCAAGGTCACCGCCGTCGACTCCACCGGCGCCGGCGACACCTTCGTCGGCGCCCTCGCGGTGGCACTCGGCGAGGGGCGGCCGATGCGGGAGGCGCTGGCGTGGGCGGCAGAGGCCGCGGCTCTGTCGGTCCAGCGGGAGGGCGCCTCGGTGGCGATGCCGTACCGTCCCGAGATCGACGCGCGGTACGCCTCATGACCGCGCCCGGCCCCCAGCCCCCTACCGCCCCTGCCCCTCTCCGTACCACCCCCGCACCTCCCCTGACCGGCCTGCGCGTCCTCGACCTCGCCACCCTCTTCGCCGGCCCCCTCGCCGCCACGATGCTCGGCGACTTCGGCGCGGAGGTCGTCAAGGTCGAGCACCCCGCGAAGCCGGACCCCTCCCGCGGTCACGGCCCGTCGAAGGACGGCGTGGGCCTGTGGTGGAAGGTCCTCGGCCGCAACAAGCGCAACATCACCCTGAACCTCTCCAAGCCAGGCGGCCGCGCCACCCTCCTGCGCCTTGCCGCGACCGCGGACGTCGTCATCGAGAACTTCCGCCCGGGCACCCTGGAGAAATGGGACCTCGGCTGGCCCGAACTCTCCGCCGCCAACCCCCGCCTGGTCCTCACCCGCGTCACCGGCTTCGGCCAGTTCGGCCCCTACGCCCACCGCCCCGGCTTCGGCACCCTCGCCGAGGCGATGAGCGGCTTCGCCGCGCTCACCGGCGAACCGGACGCACCCCCGACGCTCCCGCCCTTCGGCCTGGCCGACTCGATCGCCGCCCTCGCGACCGCGTACGCGGTACTGACGGCACTGGCCGCGCGCGAGCGCACCGGCGAGGGCCAGGTCGTCGACATGGCGCTGATCGAGCCGATGCTGCTGGCCCTCGGCCCCCAGCCGACCTGGTACGACCAGCTGGGATACGTCCAGGAACGCACCGGCAACCGCTCCGCCAACAACGCCCCGCGCAACACCTATCGCACCGCGGACGGAGGCTGGGTCGCCGTCTCCACCTCCGCCCAGTCGATCGCCGAGCGGGTGATGCACCTGGTGGGACGCCCCGAGCTGATCGACGAACCGTGGTTCGCGACGGGCGCCGACCGGGCCCGCCACGCCGACGTCCTCGACCGGGCGGTCGGCGACTGGATCGCCCGCCACACCCGCGCCGACGTCCTCGCCGCCTTCGAGAAGGCGGAGGCCGCGGTGGCCCCGATCCAGGACGTACGGGACGTGATGACGGACCCCCAGTACGCGGCCCTCGACACGATCACCACCGTCGACGACCCCGAGCTGGGGGCGCTGCGCATGCAGAACGTCCTCTTCCGTCTCTCCGCCACCCCCGGCACGATCCGCTGGGCGGGCCGCCCGCACGGCGCGGACACGGACGAGATCCTCACCGACCTGGGCCTGACCCCCGCCGAACTGGCAGCCCTGCGCGAGGAGGGCGCCCTGTGACGAGCCCGGCAACGACCGCCCCCTTCCCCCTGACCTGGCTGTACGCACCCGGAGACCGCCCACAGGTGGTGGCCAAGGCCCTGACGTCCGGCGCCGACATCGTCATCGTCGACCTGGAGGACGCGGTGGCCCCGGACCGCAAGGACTACGCCCGCGCGGCCACGGCCGACCTGCTCGCCGAGCCGGAGCACCCCGTCCCCGTCCACGTCCGCGTGAACGCCCTGGGCACCCCGCCCGCGGCGAAGGACCTCGAGGCACTCGCCGCCCTCCCCGGCCTGTCCGGCCTGCGTCTGCCGAAGGTGACCTCCGCCGAGCAGATCATCCACCTCGCCGAGACCACACCGCCCGGCGACCCGGGCGCGACCCCGCTGCACGCCCTCCTGGAATCGGCCCTGGGCATCGAGCGCGCCCACGCCATCGCCTGCGCCCACCCCTGCCTCCACGGCATCTCGCTGGGCGAGGCGGACCTACGGACCGACCTGGGCGTACGGGGCGACGCGGGCCTCGACTGGTCGCGCTCCCGCGTCGTCGTCGCCGCGCGGGCCGCGGGGCTGCCCCCACCGTCCCAGTCGATCCACCCGGACATCCGCGACCTGGAGGGCCTGGCGGCATCCTGCGCCCACGGCCGCACCCTGGGCTTCCTCGGCCGGGCTGCCATCCACCCCCGCCAACTCCCGGTGATCGAACGGGCCTACCTCCCCACGGAGGCGGAACTGGAACAGGCGGAGACGATCCTCAAGGCAGCGGCGACGGAACACGGCGCCCAGGCCCTGCAGGATGGAACCTTCATCGACGCGGCGGTGGTGGCGGCGGCCCAGCGGACCCTGTCGCTGGCGCGCCGCCGCTGAGCAGGCCCACACACAGCGAGGGCGCCCGGGTGGTCCCGAGCGCCCTCATCACCGTAGAACCAGGCCTCACGCCTTCTTCGTAGCCGACTCGGCCTCGTCGCTCGGTTCCTTCTCGTCCTTCTCGGCCTCCGCGTCCGACGCGTCCGCCTCGGCCTTGTCGGCCTTGTCGCCCTCGGTCTTCTTGGCGTCGGCCGTCCCGGCGTCGGTCTCGGTACCGCCCTCGACCTCACCGTCGGCGTCACCGCCCGAGGCACCCGGCTCGACCACGGCCTCCCGGCCGGGCCGCTTCTTCGCCGACACCACGAGGTACGTCACCGCGAGCAGGAACACGACCAGCGCGGTCCAGACGTTCAACCGCACGCCCAGGATGCGGTGGGCGTCGTCGACCCGCATGTACTCGATCCACGCGCGGCCCGCGCAGTACCCGGCGACGTACAGCGCGAACGCCCGCCCGTGCCCCAGCTTGAAGCGGCGGTCGGCCCAGATCACCAGCAGCGCGACACCGATGCACCACAGGGACTCGTACAGGAACGTCGGGTGGTACGTGCCCGGCATGCGCCCGTCCGTGGAGGACGTGATCTTCAACGCCCAGGGGAGGTCGGTCGGCCGGCCGTACAGCTCCTGGTTGAACCAGTTGCCCCAGCGCCCGATCGCCTGGGCGAAGGCGATGCCGGGGGCGACGGCGTCGGCGTACGCGGGCAGCGGGATGCCCCGGCGGCGGCAGCCGATCCACGCACCCAGCGCGCCGAGCGCGATCGCACCCCAGATGCCGAGGCCGCCCTCCCAGATCTTGAAGGCGTCCACCCAGTCACGGCCCTCGCTGAAGTACAGCTCGTAGTCCGTGATCACGTGGTAGAGACGTCCGCCGACGAGACCGAAGGGCACGGCCCAGACCGCGATGTCGGCCACCGTGCCGGCCCGCCCGCCGCGGGCGACCCAGCGTTTGTTGCCGAGCCAGACGGCCACGAAGACACCGATGATGATGCAGAAGGCGTAGCCGCGCAGCGGAATGGGGCCGAGGTGGATCACTCCGCGCGACGGGCTGGGAATGTAGGCAAGTTCCATGGCAAGGTCGACGCTACCCTGCCGGGCGGCAGCGATGGCAGGCAGCCCGGCTACGGGTCCATAACGGGCAGTGCCCTGAGCAGGCCCTGCCCCGTCACGGCGTCACCCCTTGGCGGCCTCCTCCACCATCTGCTTCAGCTTCGCCGGCGTCATCGTCTGGTCCTGGTAGATGTTCTTGCCGTTCAACAGCACCGTCGGCGTGCCGCTGAAGCCGCCCTTCTGGAACGCCTCGTTGGACTTGCTGACCCAGCTGTTGTGCGTGCCGTCCTCGACGCACTTGCGGAAGGCAGGCGTGTCCAGGCCCTTGACCTTGGCCGCGAGCTCCAGGAGCTTGCTGTTCTTGGCGAAGGCGTCGTCGACCTCGGGCGGCTGGTTCTGGTACAGCACGTCGTGGTACGGCGTGAACTTCCCGGCGTCCTGGGCGCAGGCCGCGGCATTGGCGGCGTTGCGGGAGCCGGTGCCGCCCATGTTGCCGTCGATGATCGTCGCCAGGTGGTAGTCGACCTTGAGCTTGCCGGAGTCCGTCAGCTCATGGATCGTCGATCTGTACCCGTCCTCGAAGGACTTGCAGGCCGGGCAGCGGAAGTCCTCCCAGACAGTGAGCGTCGACTTGGCGCTCGCCTCGCCCACCGGGATCGCGAGCCCGTCCTTGCCCTGCGCCCCCGAGGGGCCGACCACCGGCCCCGCCGAGTCACCGCTGTCCTTGCCGGCGTTCGCCGCGACGACTCCGATCACCGCCGCGAGTCCCAGCACGCAGACGACGCTCGCGCCGACGATCAGCGCACGGCGCCGCTTGTCGGCGGCCTTCTGCTTCTCACGCTCGACCGCCAGCCGCTCCCGGGCGGTCCGCTTTCCCTCACGATTCTTTTCGCTCACACCCGCAGAAACGAACCGGGGAGGCGCAGCGCGCCTCCCCGGCCTCAGGTCCACCCGTTCGAGCGACTCGTACGGAATGACCTTCTTCTGAAGATGTCTCCTACCTGCGGAAGGCCCCTTCTACGCCTGTCCGCGCACGCCCTTCGCCAGCTCGCCGGCGAGCGTGCGCACAGCCTCGACGCCGGCCGCGTCGTCCGGCGCGTCCAGCATCCGCTTGACGAAGGCAGAGCCGACGATCACGCCGTCGGCGAAGCCGGCGACCTCGGCGGCCTGCGCGGCGTTGGAGACACCGAGCCCGACGCAGACGGGCAGGTCGGTGCCGGTGGCCCGGGTGCGCTCGACCAGGTCCTGCGCCTGCACGCCCACGGACTCACGGGTACCGGTGACGCCCATCAGCGAGGCGGCGTAGACGAACCCGCTGCCGGCCGCGGTGATCTGCCCGAGCCGCTCGTCCTTGCTGCTGGGCGCCACGACGAAGACCGTCGCGAGCCCGTGCTTCTCGGCGTGCTCCCTCCACAGCGCCGACTCCTGGACGGGCAGGTCGGGCAGGATGCAGCCCGCACCGCCCGCCTCCGCCAGCTCGGCGGTGAAGCGCTCGACGCCGTAGCGGTCGATGGGGTTCCAGTACGTCATGACGAGGATCGGCTTGCCGGTGGCCTCGTGGGCCTCGCGGACCGTACGCATGACATCCGCGATCTTGACGCCGCCGCGCAGGGCGATGTCGTCGGCGGTCTGGATGACGGGCCCGTCGAGGACGGGGTCGCTGTGCGGCAGACCGACCTCCACGACGTCCGCGCCCCCGTCGAGTGCGGCCTTGATCGCCTCGATGCCGCCGTCCACGGCCGGGAACCCGGCCGGGAGGTAGGCGATGAGGGCGGAGCGGCCCTCGGCCTTGGCGGCGGCGAGGGTGTCCGTCAACAGCTGGATGTTCCCGCTCACTTGGCGTCCCCCTGGATCTCGGCCACGCCGCCGTTGGCGTCGGCGGCGACCTCGGCGTCGGTGTCGTACAGGCCGAAGTAGCGTGCGGCCGTGTCCATGTCCTTGTCGCCGCGCCCGGACAGGTTGACCACGATCAGCCCGTCCTTGCCCAGCTCGCGGCCGACCTCCAGGGCACCGGCGAGCGCGTGGGCGCTCTCGATGGCCGGGATGATGCCCTCGGTGCGGGACAGCAGACGCAGCGCCTGCATCGCCGCGTCGTCGGTGACCGCGCGGTACTCACCGCGGCCGCTGTCCTTGAGGTAGGAGTGCTCGGGTCCGATGCCGGGGTAGTCCAGACCGGCCGAGATCGAGTACGGCTCGGTGATCTGGCCCTCCTCGTCCTGCAGGACGTAGGAGCGGGAGCCGTGCAGGATGCCGGGCTCGCCGACGGTCAGGGTGGCCGCGTGCTCACCGGTCTCGACACCGTGCCCGGCGGGCTCACAGCCGATGAGGCGTACGTCCGTGTCGGGGATGAAGGCGTGGAAGAGACCGATGGCGTTGGAGCCACCGCCGACGCAGGCGATCGCGGCGTCGGGGAGGCGGCCGGCGCGCTCCAGGAGCTGGCGGCGCGCCTCGACGCCGATCACGCGGTGGAAGTCGCGGACCATGGCGGGGAAGGGGTGCGGGCCGGCGACCGTACCGAAGAGGTAGTGGGTGTGGTCGACGTTCGCCACCCAGTCGCGGAACGCCTCGTTGATGGCGTCCTTGAGCGTGCGGCTGCCGGACTTCACTGCGATGACCTCGGCGCCGAGCATGCGCATCCGGGCCACGTTCAGGGCCTGGCGCTGGGTGTCGATCTCACCCATGTAGATGGTGCACTCGAGGCCGAACAGCGCACAGGCGGTGGCCGTCGCGACGCCGTGCTGGCCGGCACCGGTCTCGGCGATGACCCGGGTCTTGCCCATGCGCTTGGTGAGCAGGGCCTGACCGAGCACGTTGTTGATCTTGTGCGAGCCGGTGTGGTTGAGGTCCTCGCGCTTGAGGAACACGCGGGCGCCGCCGGCGTGTTCGGCGAAGCGGGGGACCTCGGTGAGGGAGCTGGGGCGGCCGGTGTAGTTGACCAGCAGGTCGTCGAGCTCGCGGGCGAACTCGGGGTCGTGCTTGGCCTTGTCGTACTCGACGGCCACCTCGTCCACGGCGGCGACGAGGGCCTCCGGGATGAACTTGCCGCCGAACGCGCCGAAGTAGCCTTCGGCGCTGGGGACTTGACCCTCCGGGTCCGGGATGAAGAAGTCGCTGGGCATGCGGAAACCTCACGGTGAGTTTGTGGAATGCACTAATCGCCGTGGGGGCGGGGCTATCGCTGTCGGCTGAAGGCCGACTGTGGCGTGTCGCGCAGTTCCCCGCGCCCCCAAGGGGCGCGCTGCCATCGACGGCCGTTCACCTGCCCAGGTTCGTCACCGATCACGTAGCGGACCCGACGACCGTGCACCCTGCGCGCGGGGGCACGGCAGCCGCGGGGACGGCAGCCGCGCGCGAGGCGGGCGTACGGGTCCCTGGGCACCGGGGTGATCGTCGGAGTCATCGTCGGTCAGCTTACCGGGTGATCAGCCGCGTCCGTGTCGCAATGCGGGGTGCTCGCCCGCCGCCACCAGGTCGGCGACCGCCGTCTTCGGGTCCTTGCCGGTGACCAGGGACTCGCCCACCAGGACCGCGTCGGCGCCGGCGTTGGCGTACGCGATGAGGTCGTGCGGGCCGCGGACGCCGGACTCGGCGACCTTGACGAGGCCGGCGGGGATCTCGGGCGCGACGCGCTCGAACGTCCCGCGGTCGACCTCCAGGGTCTTCAGGTTGCGCGCGTTGACACCGATGATCTTCGCGCCCGCGTCCACGGCACGCTCGACCTCGTCCTCGTCGTGCACCTCCACCAGCGGGGTCAGGCCGATGGACACCGCACGCTCGATCAGCGACTCCAGCGCCGACTGGTCGAGGGCCGCGACGATCAGCAGGGCGAGGTCGGCGCCGTACGCCCGGGCCTCCCACAGCTGGTACGACGTGACGATGAAGTCCTTGCGCAGGACCGGGATGTCCACGCGCGCGCGGACCGCCTCCAGGTCGGCCAGCGAGCCGCCGAAGCGCCGCTGCTCCGTCAGGACGGAGATGACGGCCGCGCCGCCCGCCTCGTAGTCCGCGGCGAGTCCGGCCGGGTCGGCGATCGCGGCCAGCGCGCCCTTGGAGGGGCTGGAGCGCTTGACCTCACAGATGACCTTGACGCCGTCGCCCTTCAGCGCGGCGACCCCGTCCTTGGCGGCGGGGGCCTTCGCCGCGCGCTCCTTGAGCTCGTCGAGGCTGACGCGCGCCTGCCGCTCCGCGAGGTCGGCACGGACTCCGTCGATGATCTCGTCGAGCACACTCACGCGAGCGGCCCCCTTCCAGACGGTCGGTTGTGAAAGCGGTACGAAAACTGTGGTCACTGCGATGGTATCCGGAGGAGGGCGTAGGCCTCGCATCCGGTTGACGCCGGTCCCACTACCTGGACGTTCTCCAGTTGATCAAGGGTGCAGCCAGCCACCGAAGGGCAGGTTCCGGACAACGGTGAAGACCAGCAGCAACGCGCCCGCGGTCCACAGCTGCACCGGCCCGGGATCGATCCTGAGCGGCCGCCCACGCACCGCACGGACCACCCATACGGTCCACACGACGGCGAACAGCGCATAGCCGGCGACAGCCATCGCGTTGTCCTGGAGCGCCGTCAGGAAGTCCCCGTGGACGACCGCGTGCGCACTGCGCAGGCCGCCGCAGCCGGGGCAGTAGATGCCGGTGTACTGCAGGAGCGGGCAGGCGGGGTAGTGGCCGGGCTCGTTCGGGTCCACGGTGCCGACGTATGCGAAGGCACCGACGACGGCCGCGAGCACCCCCGCCGGCACGGCCAGTCGCCCCAGCACGGCACCGGACCGGGTCGGCCTCCGGTTGTCGGCGTTCACGCCCTGCATTGTGCCCCCCCCTTGCCCCGAACGCGCGTGAGGGGCGCCCCCTGGCACCCATCGGTGCCGGGTCGCCCCTCAGCGAAGTCGTGCGACTGCTCAGCTCTCGACGGCCGCCGCCTCGCGCTCCTGCGTCATGAGCAGCGCCTTGTGAGCGTCCTTCGGCTGGCCCATGCCCATCGCGCTCATGATCCAGCCGACGACGCCGCCGAGGACCACGACGACCAGGCCGGCCCAGAAACCCGCGGGCTGGGCCATCACCATGAAGGCGCCCGAGACGCAGAAACCGATGAAGGCGATCGTGACACCGGTCCAGGCGGCCGGGGTGTGACCGTGGCTGCTGCCCGCCATTACTTGCTCCTCGTTGCTGAAGTACGTGTCCGAGCCTGACGCTCGCTGCCATTGTCCCGCACGCGTAAGCATGCGGTGATCGGGGGTAGCCCTCGCGAGTCGCCGCCGGGGGGCTGCAACGCCGCTGAGGGGCGCGGGGCTCTGTTTGATTTGCGGCTACCGCCGCGTGGGCGCGACCAGCCCCCACGGCCCGCAGGTTGATTACCGGCCCCCAGCGGAGCGCCTACGCGCCGGTCGGGTCCTCGCCCCGGTCGAGGGCCTTCCAGAGTTCCTCGGGCCGGTCGGGGTCGGCGGCCTGGGCCGTGCGGCGCGGCCGGGGAGTGCCGCCGCGCTCGTAGCGGCCGGACATCCCGGGCCACAGTCGGCCGTAGCGCAGGGCCAGCAGTCCGGCGAGCAGGATCAGGGCGCCGCCGACGGCCGCGACGTACGGCCAGGCGGTGTGGGTGAGGGCCTGGACGGTGGCCGAGGTGTCGCCGGAGGCCTGCGCGGCCTTCTCGTCCAGCGCGGAGCTGTCGGAGGCGCCGAGCAGGGCCGCGGCCACGGTGCCGGCGCCGGAGAGCGCGAGCAGGCCGGCGACCATGAAGCGGCCGGCCCGGCGGACGGCGAAGACGGCGACGAGCGCGGCGAGCCCCACTATGGCCAGGGCCGCGGGGACGCCCGTGACGTCGCTGCCCTTGGCGATCAGCGGGAACGGGCCGCCGGCCACCGTCACGGTGCCCTCCGACCAGCGCTGCCGGGTGGAGAGCAGCGCGACGGCCGCGCCGAGCGCGCCGCACAGCAGGGCAACGGCAAGACTCATACGGCCGGCCCGGGCGGAACCGGGGGCTTCGGATCGGGGGTGCGGTACAGCAGTCACGTACTCCACTATCACCCGAACCCCGAACGATCAGTCACCCGGGGTTCGGGTGAGAGGGCCACCCGGGTTCACGTGAGCCGGTTCGCGGTGTGTACCGCCCGCAGTACCGCCGCCGCCTTGTTGCGGCACTCGGTGTCCTCGGCGACCGGGTCCGAGTCGGCGACGATGCCCGCGCCGGCCTGGACGTACGCCGTGCCGTCGCGCAGCAGGGCCGTGCGGATGGCGATGGCTGTGTCGGAGTCGCCCGCGAAGTCGAGGTAGCCGACGCAGCCGCCGTACAACCCGCGCCTGGACGGCTCGAGTTCGTCGATGATCTGCATCGCGCGGGGCTTGGGGGCGCCGGAGAGAGTGCCGGCCGGGAAGCAGGCCGTCAGGACGTCGAAGGCCGTACGGCCGGGTGCCACGCGTCCCGTCACCGTCGAGACGATGTGCATCACATGGGAGTACCGCTCGATGGACATGAAGTCGACGACCTCGACGGAGCCGGGTTCGCAGACCCGGCCCAGGTCGTTGCGGCCCAGGTCGACCAGCATGAGGTGCTCGGCGCGCTCCTTGGGGTCGGCGAGCAGTTCGTCGGCGAGGGCCTGGTCCTCCTGCGGGGTGGCGCCGCGCCACCGCGTCCCGGCGATGGGATGGACCATCGCCTGCCCGTCCTCGACCTTCACCAGGGCTTCCGGCGAGGAGCCGACGACGTCGAAGCCGTCGAAGCGGAACAGGTACATGTACGGGGAGGGATTGGTCGCCCGCAGCACCCGGTAGACGTCCAACGCGCTTGCCGTGCACGGCGTTTCGAAGCGCTGGGAGGGGACCACCTGGAAGGCTTCCCCGGCCCTGATGCGCTCCTTGATGTCCTCGACGGCCTCCTGGAAGTCCTCGCCGCCCCACAGGGCCGTGTAGTCGGGGAGCTCGGAGGGCGGGAGCACGGCCGGCGGCTGGGCCACCGCGCGCGAGAGGTCGGCCTGCATGGCGTCGAGGCGGGCGATCGCGTCCGCGTAGGCCTCGTCGACACCCGTGTCGAGGTCGTTGTGGTTGATCGCGTTGGCGATCAGCAGGACCGAGCCCTCCCAGTGGTCCATGACGGCGAGGTCACTGGTGAGCAGCATGGTCAGCTCGGGCAGCCCCAAGTCGTCCCGCTCGCCGGGGCCGATCTTCTCCAGGCGGCGCACGATGTCGTAGCCGAGATAGCCGACCATGCCGCCGGTGAAGGGGGGCAGGTTCAGGTCGTGGGCGAGGTCGCGGGGCGTGTGCAGGGCCTCGATGGTGGCGCGCAGGGCGGCGAGCGGGTCGCCCTCGACGGGGACGCCGACGGGCGGGGAGCCGAGCCAGTGGGCCTGCCCGTCGCGCTCGGTGAGGGTCGCGGCGGAGCGTACGCCCACGAAGGAGTAGCGGGACCAGGACCTGCCGTTCTCCGCGGACTCCAGCAGGAAGGTGCCGGGGCGCTCGGCGGCGAGCTTGCGGTACAGCGCGACCGGGGTGTCGCCGTCGGCGAGGAGCTTGCGGGTGACCGGAATGACGCGGCGGTCGGTGGCCAGCTTGCGGAACGTCTCGAGGTCCATGGCGGCTGACCTTACTGATCCGTGGCCGGTACGCCGGAATCGGCGCCGTCCTTGAGCAGTACGTCCTCGTCGAAGCAGGTGCGCGCGCCGGTGTGGCAGGCGGCGCCGACCTGGTCGACCTTGACGAGCACGGTGTCGGCGTCGCAGTCGAGGGCGACGGACTTGACCCACTGGAAGTGGCCGGAGGTGTCGCCCTTGACCCAGTACTCCTGGCGGCTGCGCGACCAGTAGGTGCAGCGGCCGGTGGTGAGCGTGCGATGCAACGCCTCGTCGTCCATCCAGCCGAGCATGAGCACCTCTCCGGTGTCGTACTGCTGGGCGATGGCGGGCAGGAGCCCGTCCGCGCTGCGCTTGAGGCGCGCGGCGATCTCGGGGTCCAGCCGACTGGGCTGACTGGGCGTGCTCGTGGTCATGCCTGCCATTGTGCCGCGCGCCACTGACAACCCTGGGTGACCGTCCATTGGGCGGACCTCGTACGTGGTCGTAGGCTGACTGCATGTCGACCTTCGCCAAGCGTGAACGACTTCTCCTGGCCGACCTCTTGGAGGCCGAGGGCCCGGACGCCCCCACCCTCTGCGAGGGCTGGACGACCCGTGATCTCGCCGCGCACGTGGTGGTGCGCGAGCGCCGCCCCGACGCTGCCGCCGGCATCCTGATCAAGCCGCTCGCGCCACGCCTGGACAAGGCGATGGAGGAGTTCGCGGCGAAGCCGTACGAGGAGCTGATCCAGCTCATCCGCACCGGCCCGCCACGCTTCTCGCCCTTCCAGCTCAAGCAGATCGACGAGGCGTCGAACACGATCGAGTTCTACGTCCACACGGAGGACGTCCGCCGCGCCCAGCCGGACTGGACGCCGCGCGAACTCGACCCGGTGTTCCAGGACGCCCTCTGGTCGCGCCTGGAGCGCTCCGCCCGTCTGATGGGCCGCAGCGCACCCACGGGCCTGGTGCTGCGCCGCCCCGACGGCCAGACGGCGGTCGCCCACCGGGGCACGCCGGTCGTCACGGTGACCGGCGAGCCGTCGGAGCTGCTGATGTTCTCCTACGGCCGCCAGAGCGCCGCCAAGGTCGACCTGGACGGCGACAAGGACGCGATCGCCAAGCTGCATGAGGGCAAGCAGCTGGGGATCTGAGAGGTCACTTCGGGAGTTCGGCGCGGCGCAGACCGGGCACGCACAGGGCGATCACTCCGCCCAGCCCGCACACCGCCGCGCTGACCACGAAGACCGGGCCGGTGCCCCAAGCGCCGATGGCAGCGGCGGACAGGGGCATGCTGAGCGGCGCGAAACCGAGGCTGACCAGCCCGGAGACGGCGGTGACGCGGCCCAGGTAGGCGGCGTCGGCCTGGGTCTGCAGCAGGGCGCCGCACATGGCGCCGCTGAGCCCGGCGAGCAGTCCGATGAGCAGGGCGACCCCGACGGCGGCGACCACGCCGGGCACGAAGGCCAGGGCGCCGATCGCGACCGACCCGGCGAGGATCGTGCACCCCGCCACCTGCCCGGCGTGCGGCAGTCTTCCGCGTACGGTCAGCAGCAGGGACGCGGCACCCGCGCCGACGCCGAAACCGGCGAGCACCCAGCCCATCCCGGAGGCGCCCCAGCCCCGCTCGTCGGCGAGCAGCGTCAGACCGACGTTGAGCGGGCCGACGAACCCGAGGTCGCCGAGGGCGATGGCCAGCATCAGCGGAGCGAGCACCCGGTGGCGGCGGATGTAGCCGAGGCCGGCCACCAGATCGCGCCAGGCGGTGCCGCCCTGCGCGGCGGCCTTGTCGTCGGCGGGCAGCTCCCGCACCCGCACGGAGATCAGCAGCGGCACCGACACCGCGATGAGCAGCCCGGCGAGGCCGAACGCGGCCGCCGCACCCCCGACCGCGACCCCGAGACCGCCGAGCGGACCGCCGACGACGCTCGCGAAGCGGATCCCGAGGCCCCGCATGCCCTGCACGCGCGCGAGCTGGTCGCGTGTCGTCACGCGCGCGGGGAGCGCGCCCACCGCCGGCATGAACACGGCGTCGACGGTGCCGAAGACCAGGGCGAGCGCGGCCAGCGGCCACAGGCCGGGGGTGGTGGAGAACAGCAGCCCGGCCACCGCGAGGACGGCCGCGCACCGCACCACGTCGCTGCCGATGACGACCTTGCGCGGCCCGAGCCGGTCGGCGATCACTCCCCCGCCCAGCATCAGCAGCGCCCGCGGCACGGCGCTCACCGCCATGACCACTCCGGCCTGGGACGGCGAACCGGCCTGTACGGCCGCCCAGGACAGGGCGATGTAGTAGACGCTGTCGCCGATCATCGAGGAGGTGTAGGCGGCGAGCCAGCGCCGTACGTTGGGGTCGCGGTGGGCGGGGCGCTCCGCGACGGGCGTGGCCTCTGGGGCGGTGAGCGTCGAAGGCACGTCGGTCCTCTCAGGTCCGGAACGGGAAGGCGTACGTGTGCAGCGCGACGTTCTCGCGCCCCTCGGTGTCTCCTGCGGCGTCGGCGGCGCGGCCCTGCTCGTCGTACCGGCGGAGCAGGGCGAGCAACTCCTTGTTCAGCTCGGTCAGTTCGTCCGCCGTGAGACGCAGGTTGGACTCGGAGGACTCGGCCGCCCGGTTCCACTCGGGGCCCCAGTGGGCCCGCTCGTCGAGCCAGCGTCGGTACATGTCCGTGCGCTGCTCGGCGAAGAGCCTGCTCGCGGCCGTGTGCGCGGCCGCCTTCTCCGGGGCGTCGCGGAAGTCCTCGTCGCGGATGCTCACGCCGTCCGAGGCGGGCCGCCACCACCGCTCGCGGCCGTCCGCGCTCTGCGGCTCGGCCTCCTCGATGAGCCCGTGCTCGGCGAGCTTGCGCAGGTGGTAACTGACCAGTGAGACCGCCTCGTCGACCTGCTCGGCGAGCTGTGAGGCGGTGGCGACCCGGGCGATCGTCAGCCCTCGCAGAAGGTTCATCCGCAGCGGATGGGCGAGCGCCTTGAGGGTGCCCAGGTCCGTGATCCGGCGGTCTCTTTCGCTGCCTGCCATGTCCCCACCGTAGATACAAAAGGAAAGTTGCACAATATATTTTGCGCAATTTCCCTTTCGCGTCTGCCCACGAGAAAGCCCCGGCCGCTTCGAGCGCGACCGGGGCGCAGCCCGGTGTCAGGTGTCAGCGGACGGGGTGACCCGCCTCCCGCAACGCCTGCTTCACCTCGCCGATCCGCAGATCCCCGAAGTGGAACACGGAGGCCGCGAGCACCGCGTCCGCCCCCGCCTCGACGGCCGGAGCGAAGTCGGCGAGCTTGCCGGCGCCGCCGGACGCGATCACCGGAACCGTCACGTGCTTGCGTACGGCCTCGATCATCTCGATGTCGTAGCCGTCCTTCGTGCCGTCCGCGTCCATCGAGTTGAGCAGGATCTCGCCCGCGCCCAGCTCGGCGGCCCGGTGCGCCCACTCGACGGCGTCGATGCCGGTGCCCTTGCGGCCACCGTGGGTGGTGACCTCGAAGGTGCCCTCAGGAGTGCGCCGCGCGTCGACCGACAGCACCAGCACCTGCCGGCCGAAGCGCTCGGCGATCTCGCGGATCAGGTCGGGGCGGGCGATGGCGGCGGTGTTGACGCCCACCTTGTCCGCGCCCGCGCGCAGCAGCTTGTCCACGTCTTCGGCCGTGCGGACGCCGCCGCCGACCGTCAGCGGGATGAACACCTGCTCGGCCGTACGGCGCACCACGTCGTACGTGGTCTCGCGGTTGCCCGACGAGGCGGTGATGTCCAGGAACGTCAGCTCGTCGGCGCCCTCGGCGTCGTACACCTTGGCCATCTCGACGGGGTCGCCCGCGTCGCGCAGGTTCTGGAAGTTGACGCCCTTGACGACCCGGCCGTTGTCCACGTCCAGGCAGGGGATGACTCGTACGGCCAGGGTCATGACTGGGGTGCCTCTCGGTACGCCTCCACCTCGACCTCGACGACCAGGCTGGGGTCCACGAAGCCGGAGACGATGATCATGGATGTGGCGGGCCGGACGGAGTCGAACAGCTCCTTGTGAGCGCGTCCGACCTCGTCCACGTCCCGGGCGTGGGTGATGTACATGCGCGTACGTACGACGTCGTCGCGGCCGAGGCCCACCTGCTCCAACGCCGCGAACGCGACGCTGAAGGCGTTGACCGTCTGCTCGTACGGACCGCCTCCGGCGATCTGGCCGTCCACTATGGACGTACAGCCGGAGACCAGCACCAGACCGTTCGGTAGCTCGACCGCCCGGGAGTAGCCGAAGGCGTCCTCCCACGGCGCGCCCGTCGTGACGCGTCGTACGCCGCTCACTCGGCTACCGCCTCCAGGGCCTCTTCCAGGGTGAACGCCTTCGCGTACAGGGCCTTCCCGACGATGGAGCCCTCGACACCGAGCGGCACCAGCTCGGCGATGGCCCGCAGGTCGTCCAGGGAGGAGACGCCGCCGGAGGCGACGACCGGGCGGTCCGTCGCCGCGCAGACGTTGCGCAGCAGCTCCAGGTTCGGGCCCTGGAGCGTGCCGTCCTTGGCGATGTCCGTGACGACGTAGCGGGCGCAGCCCTCGTTGTTGAGGCGCTCCAGCGTCTCGTAGAGGTCGCCGCCGTCACGGGTCCAGCCGCGGCCGCGGAGCGTGGTGCCCCGTACGTCCAGGCCCACCGCGATCTTGTCGCCGTGCTCGGCGATGACCTTGGCGACCCACTTGGGGGTCTCCAGGGCGGCCGTACCGAGGTTCACGCGCGTGCAGCCGGTGGCGAGCGCGGCGGCCAGCGAGGCGTCGTCGCGGATGCCGCCGGACAGCTCGACCTTGATGTCCATCGCCTTCGCGACCTCGGCGATCAGCTCCCGGTTGTCGCCGGTGCCGAAGGCGGCGTCCAGGTCGACCAGGTGCAGCCACTCGGCGCCCGACCGCTGCCACGCCAGGGCGGCCTCCAGCGGGGAGCCGTAGGACGTCTCGGTGCCGGACTCGCCGTGCACGAGGCGGACGGCCTGGCCGTCACGGACGTCGACGGCGGGGAGGAGTTCGAGCTTGGCCATGTCTCTACAGGGTTCCGATCCAGTTGGTGAGCAGCTGCGCTCCGGCGTCGCCGGACTTCTCGGGGTGGAACTGCGTGGCCCACAGGGCGCCGTTCTCGACGGCGGCCACGAAGGGCTTGCCGTGCGTCGACCAGGTGACCATCGGGGCTGTCATCAGCGGGTTCTCGGTCTCCAGGGTCCAGTCGTGGACGGCGTAGGAGTGCACGAAGTAGAAGCGCGCGTCCGCGTCCAGGCCGGAGAACAGCTCGGTGCCGGGCGCCACGTCCACGGTGTTCCAGCCCATGTGGGGCACGATGTCGGCCTGGAGCGGCTCGACCGAGCCGGGCCACTCGCCGAGGCCCTCGGTCTCGACGCCGTGCTCGATGCCCCGCGCGAACAGGATCTGCATACCGACGCAGATGCCCATCACCGGGCGCCCACCGGACAGCCGCCGCTCGACGACCCAGTCGCCGCGCGCCTCCTTCAGGCCCTGCATACAGGCCGCGAAGGCGCCGACGCCGGGCACCAGCAGGCCGTCGGCGTTCATGGCTTTGTCGAAGTCGCGGGTGATCTCGACGTCGGCTCCCGCGCGCGCGAGGGCGCGTTCGGCGGAGCGGACGTTGCCGAAGCCGTAGTCGAAGACGACGACCTTCTTCGAGACGGTGCTCATCAGTTCCACACCTCCAGCCTCAGGATGCCCGCGACGAGACACATCGAGGCGCCGATCGAGAGCAGCACGATCAGGCTTCTCGGCATCTGCTGCTTCGCGAAGGAGATGATCCCGCCGACGAGGAAGAGGCCGACGACGATCAGGACCGTGGAAAGGCCGTTCACAGCGCGCCCTTCGTGGAGGGCAGGATGCCGGCCGCGCGCGGGTCGCGCTCGGACGCGTACCGCAGGGCCCGGGCCAGCGCCTTGAACTGGCACTCCACGATGTGGTGGGCGTTGCGCCCGTACGGCACGTGCACGTGCAGCGCGATCTGGGCCTGGGCGACGAAGGACTCCAGGATGTGCCGGGTCATCGTCGTGTCGTACTCGCCGATCATCGGCGCCATCTTCTCGGGCTCGGTGTGCACGAGGTACGGGCGGCCGGACAGGTCGACGGTGACCTGGGCGAGGGACTCGTCCAGCGGGACCGTGCAGTTGCCGAAGCGGTAGATCCCCACCTTGTCGCCGAGCGCCTGCTTGAAGGCGGCGCCCAGCGCGAGGGCGGTGTCCTCGATGGTGTGGTGCGAGTCGATGTGCAGGTCGCCCTCGGTCTTGACCGTGAGGTCGAACAGGCCGTGGCGGCCGAGCTGGTCGAGCATGTGGTCGTAGAACCCGACACCGGTCGACACATCGACTTTCCCGGACCCGTCGAGGTCGATCTCGACGAGGACCGAGGTCTCCTTCGTCACCCGCTCTATGCGGCCTACGCGGCTCATGCGCTCTGCTCCTTCGGGGGCGTGGGGACGTCCCCCACAAGACACTGCAACTCACGGACCGCGTCGAGGAACGCGTCGTTCTCTTCGGGGGTTCCCGCGGTCACGCGCAGCCAGCCCGGCACGCCGTTGTCCCGGACCAGGACGCCCCGGTCGAGGATCTTCTGCCAGACGGCGTGGCTGTCGTCGAAACGCCCGAACTGTACGAAGTTGGCGTCCGACGCGGTCACCTCGTAGCCGATCGCCAGCAGCTCGGTGACCAGCCGGTCCCGCTCCGCCTTCAGCTGCTCGACGTACTTCAGCAGCGTGTCGGTGTGCTCCAGGGCGGCCAGGGCGGTCGCCTGGGTGACGGCCGAGAGGTGGTACGGCAGCCGTACGAGCTGGACGGCGTCCACGACCGCCGGGTGCGCGGCGAGATAGCCGAGGCGCAGGCCGGCCGCGCCGAAGGCCTTCGACATCGTCCGGGAGACGACGAGATTCGGCCGGCCTTCGATCAGCGGCAGCAGCGAGTCGCCGTGGCTGAACTCGATGTACGCCTCGTCGACCACGACCATCGACGGCTTGGCCGCCTGCGCGGCCTCGTACAGCGCGAGGACGGTCTCCGGCGGGACCGCGGTGCCCGTGGGGTTGTTGGGCGTGGTGATGAACACGATGTCCGGCCGGTGCTCGGCGATAGCCTTCTCGGCGGCGGCGAGGTCGATGGTGAAGTCCTCGTTGCGCGGGCCGGAGATCCAGCCCGTGCCGGTGCCGCGCGAGATGAGGCCGTGCATCGAGTACGACGGCTCGAAGCCGATGGCCGTACGGCCCGGTCCGCCGAAGGTCTGCAGCAGCTGCTGGATGACCTCGTTGGAGCCGTTGGCGGCCCAGACGTTGGCCAGACCGACCTCGTGGCCGGAGGTGTCGGTGAGGTACTTGGCGAGCTGGGTGCGCAGCTCGACCGCGTCCCGGTCCGGGTAGCGGTTGAGGTTCCGGGCCGCCTCGCGCACCCGCTCGGCGATCCGCTCGACCAGCGGCTCGGGCAGCGGGTAGGGGTTCTCGTTGGTGTTCAGCCGTACGGGTACGTCGAGTTGGGGCGCGCCATAAGGGGACTTGCCGCGCAGCTCGTCCCGTACGGGGAGATCGTCGATTCCGAAGTTCACTTGCTCGTCGGTACCTTCCACCCGAACCTTGCCTTGATCGCCGCGCCGTGCGCGGGCAGGTCCTCCGCCTCCGCCAGCGTGACCACGTGATGCGCCACGTCCGCCAGCGCGTCCTTCGTGTAGTCGACGATGTGGATGCCGCGCAGGAAGGACTGGACGGACAGGCCGGAGGAGTGGCAGGCGCAGCCGCCGGTCGGCAGCACGTGGTTGGACCCGGCGGCGTAGTCGCCGAGTGAGACCGGCGCCCATGGGCCGATGAAGATCGCGCCGGCGTTGCGCACCCGGTCGGCCACGGCGGCCGCGTCGGCCGTCTGGATCTCCAGGTGCTCGGCGCCGTACGCGTCGACGACCCTGAGCCCCTCGTCGACCCCGTCGACCAGGACGATCGCGGACTGCCTGCCCCCCAGGGCCGGGACGATCCGGTCGTCGATGTGCTTGCTGGCCGCGACCTGCGGCTCCAGCTCCTTCTCCACCGCGTCCGCGAGTTCGACGGAGTCGGTGACGAGGACGGCGGCGGCGAGCGGGTCGTGCTCGGCCTGGCTGATCAGGTCGGCGGCGACATGCACCGGGTCGGCGGTGGAGTCGGCCAGGATCGCGATCTCGGTCGGGCCCGCCTCGGCGTCGATGCCGATCTTGCCGGTGAAGTAGCGCTTGGCGGCGGCGACCCAGATGTTGCCGGGGCCGGTGACCATGTTGGCGGGCGGGCAGGACTCGGTGCCGTACGCGAACATAGCGACGGCCGTGGCGCCGCCGGCGGCGTACACCTCGTCGACGCCGAGCAGCGCGCACGCGGCGAGGATCGTCGGGTGCGGCAGACCGCCGAACTCGGCCTGGGCAGGTGAGGCGAGGGCGATCGACTCGACGCCGGCCTCCTGGGCCGGGACGACGTTCATGATCACGGACGACGGGTAGACCGACCGGCCACCGGGCGCGTAGAGCCCGACCCGGTCGACCGGCACCCACTTCTCGGTGACCGAGCCGCCGGGCACGACCTGCGTGGTGTGCGTCGTACGGCGCTGCTCGCGGTGGACGAGACGGGCGCGGCGGATGGACTCCTCCAGTGCCGCGCGCACGGCGGGGTCGAGCTCCGCGAGGGCCTTTTCCAAAGCCTCCGCCGGGACCCGCACCGACTCCAGGCGCACCCCGTCGAACTTCTCCGCGAAGTCGATCAGCGCCGCGTCGCCCCGATGATGCACGGCCTCGCAGATCGGACGCACCTTCTCCAGGGCGGCCTGAACGTCGAAGTCGGCTCGGGGCAGCAGGTCGCGCAGGGCGGGGCCCTCGGGAAGGGCGTCGCCGCGCAGATCGATTCGGGAGATCACGGGCTCAATTCTCTCAGACCAGGGTTCGGCGTCGTTCGCGCGTATCAATGGCTGATACAGATCCCTCCGAAGATCCCACGGGAACCCGGAAGATCATCGTCACGTCTGGCGTTCGTGGTGTCACTCAGCGGGCATGAACAGTTGTACGAACCCATGAGTAGATGAGGGGGATGGGCGAAACGTGACCGAAGGTGCCGGCCTCCGTGACGGAGACCTGCCGGACGACCTGCCGAACGACCTGACCGCCGCCGAACTCGGCATGTGGCAGGCCTTCCGCAACGGCAGCGTGTACGACCTGAGCAGCGGCGACACGGTCGTCGACGATCCGCACGGCGGGCATCCCTGGGGAGACGAGCGGACGGTACGCGCGCGGATCATCTGCTGGCTGCTGCTGGACGGACCGCCCGCCCTCGCGGGCCGGGTGTCGTCGCTGAAGCTCGTCGGCGTGCGGATCAGCGACACGATGGACCTCGCGGGCGGCACGGTGGTGCCGTACGTGGAGATGCGCGGCTGCCGCTTCGACCAGGAGATCCGGCTGCCGGAGGCCCGCTTCACGACCGTGCGGCTGGTGGACTGTGCGGTGCCGCGGCTGGAGGCGGCCCGGGTGCACACCGAGGGTGACCTGCATCTGCCGCGCTGCCGCTTCCAGGGCGGCATCCGGCTCACCGACGCGCAGATCGGCACGGATCTGCTGCTCAACCAGGCGATCGTCTACCGCGACCGCAGCGGCCGCTCGATCGCCGCGGACGGCATCAGCGTCGGCCAGGACCTGCAGGCCGAGATGCTGGAGTCGCACGGCGAGCTGAGTCTGCGCGGCGCCACCATCGGCGTGTCGCTGAGCCTGCGGGGCGCGCGGCTGGTCAACCCGTACACCCGGCTCGCGCTGAACGCCCCCCAGCTGACCGTCGGGCGCACGCTGTATCTGACCCCGGCGGGCGTCGGCAGTCCACTGCTGAGCGGCCGTACACCCGCGCGCGGGACGCGCATCCAGCGGTTCGCGTGCCAGGGCGGCGTCCGGCTGGACGACGGGCGGTTCGGGGACGCGGTCGACCTGGAGCGGGCCCGGTTCACCTTCAGCGACGAGCAGGAACTGTCCCTGCGCCGCATCCAGACGCCCGAGCTGCGCTTCCTCGGGGAGCGGCCGGAACGCGGCCGGGTGGTGCTGTCGGGGGCGCGGGTCGTCAACCTGATGGACCGGGCCGACGCCTGGCCGGGCCCAGGTCTGCTGCACATGGGCGGCTTCAGCTACGAGAACCTCGTGCCGCGCGGCCCGTTCCCGCTGGAGCGACGGCTGGAGTGGGTGGCCGCCGCGACCGCCGAGTACAACCCGGAGCCGTACGAGCGACTGGCCGCCGTTTTGCGCAACGGCGGTGAGGACGAGGACGCGCGCGAGGTGCTGCTCGCCAAGCAGCGCCGGCGCCGCGAGACGCTGCCGCCCGCGGCCAAGCTGTGGGGGTACGCGCAGGACTGGATGGTCGCCTACGGCTATCGGCCGGGCCGCGCCGCGGTGTGGATGGCGGTGCTGTGGGCGGCGAGTTCGGTGGCCTTCGCCTACGCCGACCATCCCCCGATCAAGGGCAGCGAGCATCCGACGTGGAATCCGGCCCTGTTCGCCCTCGACCTGCTGCTTCCGGTCATCGACCTGGGCCAGGTCGGCTTCTGGCAGCTGAGCGGCGGCTGGCAGTGGCTGGCCGCGGCGATGATCCTGCTGGGCTGGATCCTGGCCACGACGGTGGCGGCGGGGGCGACACGAACGCTGCGGCGGAGCTGACCCGCCACGCGAACGCGTACAACCATCACCGCTCGCGGGTCGTCTCTAGACCGCAACCATTAAATTGAGCAACCACAACGGCGAGAACTCGGTCCGCGAGAGCGGCGCCGGTTTAGGCGCAAAAGGGTGTCACCATGGCTCTGCCGCTCCCGTTCGGCCGCGCGTCCCGGCCGGCAAGGACCGTAGAACACCCCGCCGTCGGTCTCCCCGCCGACGCCGAGGTGCTCCTCGACGCGCCCGACGACCGCCTCGGACCCGCGCTGGTCGCGGCCGGGCGGGGCGCGTACGAGGCCGCCGCCGAGTTGCTCGGCGCCACCCGGCTGAACGCGCAGTGGGAGTACCGCGACGGGTACGCGCTGCGCCTGGCCGCCTTCGCACGCTCACGGCCGGAGTGGCTGGAGGCCTGGTCCGCGGCCGCCCCGAACGATCCGGACGCGCTGCTGGTCCGGGCCCAGCTGGCGGTGGACCGCGCCTGGCAGTCCCCTGCCCGGGCCGAGCTGCTGCGCGGGGTGAGCCCGCTGATCACCGCCGCCGCCCGCGCCGACGCCCGCGACCCGGTGCCGTGGCGGATCGCACTGGACCACGCGCGCGGCTCACGCGCCGGGCACACGTACTTCGGAGAGCTGTGGGAGGCGGCACTGCGCCGCGCCCCGCTCCACTACGGCTGCCATGTCGCCGCCCTGCGCTACCTCGCCTCGTCCTGGCACGGCTCCCACCGGGAGTGCCTGGACTTCGCCGACCGGGCCGCGCAGGACGCCCCGGCCGACTCCCTCGTGCAGGCGCTGCCGACCCGGGCCGTCCTCGCCTACCTGAACGACGGCTGCGGCCCGGGCGTGTCGCCGGATCGACTGGACGCGGCGGCCGACCGGGCGATCGCGCTCTCCGCCCGGTTCCCGGCCGCCGATCTCTGGCCCGCCGCGATCCGCAACAAGCTGACGTACGTCCTGGTACAGCTGGGCCGCTGGGAGGACGCCCTGGAGCAACTGCGCCTGATCGGCCCGTACGCCACCTCCTTCCCGTGGAGCCGGTTGTCGGACGATCCGCTGGGCCGGTTCCTGGAGGTGCGCGACGAAGTACGGCAGCGGACGACCTCCGCTCCGCCCCGGAGCGGGGGCGCCGGTCATCCACGAAGTGGGCACGCCGGACGCGTTCACTCCGGCGACCACTAGGCTTTGGCGCCGTGACCGTCCGCCTTCCGCTCTTCCCCCTGAACTCGGTGCTGTTCCCGGGGCTCGTGCTGCCGCTGAACGTCTTCGAGGAGCGCTATCGCGCCATGATGCGCGATCTGCTGAAGACCCCCGAGGAGGAACCGCGCCGTTTCGCCGTCGTGGCGATCCGTGACGGCCACGAGGTGGCCCAGAGCGCCCCCGGCATGCCGGACCCCACGTCCATCCCCGAGCGCGGCCCCGCGGCGGGCTTCGGCGCCGACCCGATCAAGGCCTTCCACGGGGTGGGCTGTGTGGCCGACGCTGCGACGATCCGGGAGCGGGCCGACGGCACCTTCGAGGTGCTGGCGACGGGAACGACGCGGGTACGCCTGCTCTCGGTGGACGCCTCGGGCCCGTTCCTGACGGCGGAGCTGGAGGAACTGCCGGAGGAGCCGGGCGACGAGGCGGGAGCCCTGGCCGAAGGGGTGCTGCGCGCGTTCCGCCAGTACCAGAAGCGCCTGGCGGGCGCCCGTGAACGCTCCCTGTCCACCACGGCCGAGCTCCCGGACCAGCCCTCGGTCGTCTCCTACCTGGTGGCGGCCGCGATGATGCTGGACACCCCGACGAAGCAGCGCCTGCTTCAGGCTCCGGACACCGCGTCCCGCCTGCGCGACGAACTGAAACTCCTTCGCTCCGAGACCTCGATCATCCGTACGCTGCCGTCACTGCCGGCGTCGGACCTGACGCGCGGCCCGACGAGCCTCAACTGACGCACGCACACTGGGGAACCCGGCCACATGGCGAAGAAGTCGAAGAAGAACCAGCAACAAGCGGGCGGCACCCCCGCGACAGTGGCGCTGTCGGCCGCGGGCGTCGCCTACACGATCCACGCCTACGACCACGACCCCTCCCACCCGTCCTACGGCGAGGAGGCGGCGCAGGCCATGGGCGTCTCCCCGGACCGTGTCTTCAAGACACTCGTGGCAGACGTGGACGGCACCCTCACTGTGGCGGTCGTCCCGGTGGCGGGCCAGCTGGACCTCAAGGCCCTGGCGGCGGCTGTCGGCGGCAAGCGCGCCGCAATGGCCGACCCCGCCCTGGCCGAACGCACCACGGGCTACGTCCGGGGCGGCATCTCCCCCTTGGGCCAGCGCAAGAAACTCCCGACCGTCCTGGACGCCTCGGCCTCCACCCACCCCACGATCTGCATCTCGGCGGGCCGCCGCGGCCTGGAGGTCGAACTCACCCCCGACGACCTCACCAAGCTCACGAACGCGACCCTGGCCCCCATCGGGCGTGCGTGACCCCTCGACGAACCCGGTCTCCTCGGTTAAGTACGAGGGACATGTCGAAGAAAACACGAAAACGCAAGTGGCGCACCAAGAAGGGCCGCTCGAACCACGGCAGCCGCCCGGCATAGAGACCGAGCTTTCACCCGCCACCAACGGGGCTGCACTTCTGGACGCCGGCCCAGTCAATTCAGCCCGTCCGGCGTTCGAGGACGAGCTCCGCCATCCCGATCCCCCACCCACCCGCAGGGGGCTTCACCTCTCGACGCCGTCCCGGCATTTCCGCCCGTCCGGGGCTTCGCTTCTGGACGCCGGCCCAGTCAATTCAGCCCGTCCGGCGTTTGAGGACGAGGCCCCTTCAGGGCCGAAGCGGGGGTCTGGGGGCCGCAGGCCCCCAGGGAGCGGGGTCGAAGGGGCGGCAGCCCCTGGAGGACGGGAAGGGTAGGGGCGGCGGGGGCGAAAACCCTCGGCGCAACCACCCACCCACCGAAGCCCTACGCCGGCGGCGCCCCATACGGCCCCGCCCCCGCCCCCGGCTGCTGATGCGCCTCCGGAAGCTGCAGATACGGCTCCACATCCCGAGGCCCGAACAACGCCGTCAACCCGAGATGCACCACCAACGCCGCCAACGGCCACGCCAGCCACGCCCCCTTGGCCCCCAGCTTCAGCGGCGCCGAGAACGTAACCCCCTTGCCCACTTCCTTCGCATGGGCGATCACATCCTCCGCAGGCCCGAGCCACACCCCGACCCGCCAGGCCAGCAACGACCCGAGAAACCCCCCGACGGCCAGCGCCACCACCAGCGGCACACCCCCACGCCGCCGCCAGAGAAAGACGGCAACCGCACTCACCAGCCCGAACGTCAGCGCGAGCAGAGTGAACGTTCCGTCCACCCCGACCGCCTGCTCCCCCTCGGTGTCGTTGAAGTAGACGACCCAGCTCTTGTCGACGACGTCCCCGACCAGCGGCACGCTCGGTGCCAGCCACCACCACAGCACCCCGAGCAGCGCTCCGAAGAGCGCCACCACCACCGCGACCACGGCGGCCTCTCGCACTTCGGTCTTCATCCCAGGACCGTCCTGTTCGTACGAGCCATATATGCCGTACGCGCCGTGAGAGTCATGTGGACCTTGTGGGCCGTGTGGACCTTGTGGGCCGTGTGGGCCGTGTGGGCCATGCGCCCCGGGCGGGGCCCCGTACACGGCACCACGCGGCGCGGAACCCGCGTGCCCGGCGGCGGGCGGCGGCCACCCGTTGTTCGGGGACTGGTCACGCGGCGGGGGTGGAGGAGTCAGCGGAGCGGTCACCCTGCCATCGTGCCAGGCCGACCTGTGCGGCGCGTCACCGGACGGCAGCCCGGCGGTACGCCCAGGTGGCGACGGCCAGCGAGACGACGCCCACCATCCCGCACACGGCGAGGTCACCGAGCACGAAGGCCCAGTCGGGGTGCGGTCCGAAGGTCCGCGCAAAAGCCTCCACGCCGTACGTCGACGGCAGCAGATCCCGCGCGAACCGCACCACCTCCGGCATCCGGTCGGCCGGCAGCACCCCCAG
Source organism: Streptomyces cyaneus (assembly GCF_004028635.1). Taxonomy (GTDB): domain Bacteria; phylum Actinomycetota; class Actinomycetes; order Streptomycetales; family Streptomycetaceae; genus Streptomyces; species Streptomyces cyaneus. The sequence continues at coordinate 196,420 of NZ_ML138679.1, forward strand.
CAGCAGCGCCGCGGACATCCCCAACTGCCCGAGCAGCGTGGCCAGTTCGGGTCGCGGCGCGAGCAGCCCGAGCGCCGCCCCGAGCCCGGCGAGCGCGGCCCCGGCCAACGGGATCACCGCGACGAGCACCCACAGATGCGCCACCGGCAACCCGAACAGCACGCACCCGAAGAGCGCCGTCACCACGGTCCCCGGCACGGTGAAGGACGCGTACGCCCCCGCCGCCCCGAGCACCACGGCGGCGGGCGGCACCGGCAGCGTGGCGTAGTGGTCGAGCCCGCCGCTGGCCCGCAGCTGTCCGAAGTACTGCGCGAGCAGGTTCAGCGCGACGAAGGCGACCACGAGCACCGCCGACCCGGCCACCACGGCCTGCGCCTCGGCCCCGCCGTCCACGACCCCACGCATCAGGATCATGATCCCGATCGACTGGAAGGTCGCGACGAACAGCAGCGGGATGCGCGCGACCCGGGCCCGGGACAGCTGCGCCCGGTACACGGCGCACAGCGCCGGCCACAGCCGCGCGCGCGGCCCGAGCTCGGCCGCGGCCGGACGGTCCGTCTCGTCCACGGCCAGGGCGCTGCCCGGCAGAACCTCGGCGGGTACGACACTCACGTGGCGCTGCTCCCTTTCACACGGGCGTTCACTGGGGAGGTGGCCCTGTTCCGTACGGATACGACGCTGTACGTACTCAAGGCGGCGAGTACGTTCCGCGTGTCCGAGCCGGCTACGCCGCTTTGTACGCCGAAGCCGACCACGGCAGCCTGCGCGCTCATGCCTTCACCAGCCCCTGCTGTGCGGCCCCGCCCAGTGCCAGGTACACGTCCTCCAGGCTGGGCGTGGCGAGCGTGAAGTCGTCCAGCGCGGCGAACGCGGCCCCGCCGGTGACGGTGGCGACCACCGCGCGGGCCTCCTCGGGGGCGAGCCGCAGCGTCCAGCGGCGCCCGGACTCCACGACCCGGTCCTGCAGCGCGGCGACCTCGGGCACGTCCAGGGGCGCCCGGTCCCGCCACAGCAGCTCGACGCGTACCTCGCCCGCGACCCGCTCCTTGAGCCCGGACGGTGTGTCACAGGCGATCACGCTGCCCCGGTCGAGCACCGCGACCCGGTCGAGCACGGTCTCGGCCTCGATGACGTTGTGGGTGACGAGCAGCACGGTCGTACCGCGCTCGGCCCGCCGCCGGTCCACGGCCGACCACACGGCTCGCCGCGCCACCGGGTCCATCGCGGTCGTCGGCTCGTCGAGCACGAGCAGCGGCCGCTCCCCCACCAGCGTGGCGGCGAAGCAGGCCAGTCGGCGCTGTCCGCCGGACAGCTTCTTGATCGGCCGCCCGGCGAGCGGCCCGAGGCCCAGCTCGTCGAGTACGGCGTCCCGCTCGGCCCGCGCCTGGCGCACGTCCAGGCCGCGCAGCCGCCCGGTCGTCTCGGCGGCGAGGGACACGGTCAGCTCGTCGAGGGCGGTCGACTCCTGCCCGAGGTAGGCGAGGATGCGTGCGGCCCGCTCCGGATGCCGCACGATGTCGTGCCCGAGGATCTCCACGCTGCCGGTGTCGGGCCGCATCAGCCCGGTGAGCTGTCGTACGAGGGTGGTCTTGCCGGCGCCGTTCGGGCCGAGCAGCCCGAAGATCTCGCCGCGCCGGATGTCCAGCCGTACGTCGTCGGTGGCCCGCACCTCGGGCGTTCCGGGCGCCCCGCGCCGCGCTCGTACGGCCGGATAGGTCTTGGTCAGCCCGCGCACGGCACACACGACATCCCCACCGTGCCGAAGTGCCTGTCCCACGCGCGTACTCACAAGGGACGAGCCTAAGGGGTCCGGGCCCCGCTTCCGTCCTCGGGTCGGCCACTCGACACAAACCACCAGCTCGCCGTAAGAAATCCGCCGCTGACCCCAAATCCGCCGCAACGGCACTCAACCCCGACGACGCGTCCCGGCGGCGCCGAGCTCACCTACTCGAGCCTGCGTCATTCGCCCGCAGGCGCGTGCTCCGCCGCCGTCCGCACATCGATCTCCCGCCAGAACCCGGCCCGGATCGCGTACCGATCATGCTCGTCGATCTGGTCGTCCTTGTGCGCGAGCAACCCGAACCGAGCGGCGTACCGCAGCAGTTCCCCGTCGATCCGATGCGGAATGCGTGGATACATCCCGGACAGCTTCTGCAGATGGCTCTGCTCCCCCAGCCGCTCCATCCACCGCCGCGCGAAGACCTGCCCCACCTCGTACGGATCGCCGCCGACCGTGGTGATGTCCTCCTCCCGGTCGGCCCACCGCTGCTCCGCCGTGGTCAGCTGTGCGAGCGTCGGCATCGAGGCGGCGTCGGCCGACTCGGTCGCGACGCCGGGCCGGTCGACCCACCCCTTGTCGGAGGACCAGCGCAGCGTCGCGCTCGCCGGGGGCTGGGTCGGCTGGACGCCGGGTGCGCGCAGGGCGGCGAGGTCCTTCGGCGTGGGCACGCCCTTGGGCGCCGGCACCCGCTCCTGCGCGCCGTTCTCCGAGGCGGCGGCCGCCTGCGCGTGCTCGCCCTCCTCGGCGGGCCGCTCGGCCCGCGCGCCGAGCGCGGAGTCGGGCAGCGGCGCGGACAGGATCGCGGCGATCTCGGGCCGGGGCACGGGCGGCGGCGCGCAGACTCCGGTGAGCTCCTTGGCGCGTACGGCCTTGGTGATCCACGTACGGTCGAGCACGCGCCGTTCGTCGGCCTCGGCGACCAGGTCCTCGGACTGGTTGTAGTCACCGTCGGCCGCCTGCACCGCCCACAGGTGTACGGCGACGCCGTGCTCCTTGGCGGCCATCATGCCCGGCAGCAGATCACCGTCGCCGGTCACCAGCACCACGTCCGAGCAGGCGCGGTTGCGGGCCAGCTCGGTGAGCTCGGCGTGCATCGCGGCGTCCACGCCCTTCTGGGCCCAGCGGCCGTCGCTTCGGGTCAGGGCGCCGAGGCGGACGGTGACCCGGGGCATCACACGCAGCCTGCGGTGCTCGGGCTGCGGGACGCGGTCGGGGGCGCCGTCGAACCAGTAGATGCGCAGCAGGGGCTGCTGCGTGTCGGACTCGGCGCGTTCGCGCAGGCCCTGGATGAGGGCGGCGTGGTCGACGGTGATCCGGGACCGGGAGGGCTCCCCGGCGAGGAGGCTCGCGGCGGCCCCCAGCAGATACCCGGCGTCCACCAGGACGATGCAGCGGTCCACGCGACTCACCCTCTTCCTGGGAGGTTTGCTTCGGGCTTCCTTCGAGTCTGCCCGACCACGCGGGGGTTAACGGGGCGAACTCGATCTTCGGCGTGGCGTTTCGAGGCATCGCCTCCGCGGCGCGCCATGCCTCACGCCCCGACAACCGCTGTTACACAGGGTAATTATCCGAAATGCGTTCTTTATCAGCCTATGTGAATCTGGTCCCGGCCCTGGCCCCTAGATCCCCCACAGGAGGCATCACCATGGCCAAGAACAAGAAGCAGGACCGGAAGCAGCCGCAGTCCGAGCGTGGTCAGCAGCAGGCCGAGCACTCCTCGATGGAGTCGCAGGCCGAGCAGCGCATCACGCAGGCGACCCCGGGCGACATGGCCCGCAAGGGTCGGCAGAAGCGCTTCGGTCACAACTGACATCTGCATAACGGGTTGTTGAGACCCAGGCACAGGAAGAGGGGCGCGCCCCATGCGGGGTGCGCCCCTCTCGCGTGTCGACCGGTGGCCGCTCAGCCCGCCAGGCAGGACGGACCGAGCAGCACCTTCAGGTCACCGAACAGCGCCGGGTCGGGCTTCACTCGGTGCCGGTCCAGCCGCAGCACCGTCGTCTTGGTCGGGCCCTGGAGCTTGATGCGCACCTCGCTGTCGCCCTTGTGGTGGCTGAGGATCTCGCCGAGGCGGTTGACCATCGGCGGGGTGACCCGGGTGGCCGGGATGGTGAGGATCACGGGCGCGTTGGTGCCCGCGTTCGACAGGTCGGGGACCTGCAGCTCCATCGCCACCAGCCGCGGCACGTCCTCGCGCTTGTCGAGGCGGCCCTTGACGAACACGACGGCGTCCTCGACGAGTTGGGTCGAGACGAGCTGGTACGTCGCCGGGAAGAACATGCACTCGATGGAACCGGCGAGGTCCTCGACCGTGGCGATCGCCCAGGCGTTGCCCTGCTTGGTCATCTTGCGCTGGAGGCCGGAGATGATGCCGCCGATGGTCACCACGGCACCGTCGGCGTGCTCACCGCCGGTCAGCTGGGCGATGCCCGCGTCGGCCTTGTCGGACAGCACGTGCTCCAGGCCGAAGAGCGGGTGGTCGGAGACGTACAGACCGAGCATCTCCCGCTCCTGGGCGAGCAGATAGGTCTTGTCCCACTCCTCGTCGGTGAAGACGACGTCGAGTCCGAAGCCGGGCTCGTCGCTCTCCTCCTCTCCCATGCCGCCGAAGAGGTCGAACTGGCCCTCGGCCTCCTTGCGCTTGACCGCGACCACGTTGTCGATCATCGGCTCGAAGTGCGCGGTGAGGCCCTTGCGGGTGTGCCCCAGGGTGTCGAACGCGCCCGCCTTGATCAGCGACTCCGTGGTGCGCTTGTTGCAGGCGACCGCCTCGACCTTGTCGAGGTAGTCGGGGAAGGAGGCGTACTTGCCCTTGGCCTTGCGGCTCTTGATGATCGACTCGACCACGTTCGTGCCGACGTTGCGCACGGCTTCGAGGCCGAAGAGGATCACGTCGTCGCCCTGGGCGGCGAAGTTGTGCACCGACTCGTTGACGTTCGGCGGGAGCACCTTGATGCCCATGCGGCGGCACTCGTTGAGATAGACGGCCGACTTGTCCTTGTCGTCCTTGACGGACGTCAGCAGCGCCGCCATGTACTCGGCGGGGTGGTTGGCCTTGAGGTAGGCGGTCCAGTACGAGACCAGGCCGTACGCGGCGGAGTGCGCCTTGTTGAAGGCGTAGCCGGCGAACGGGACCAGCACGTCCCACAGGGCCTGGATGGCCTCGTCGCTGTAGCCCTTCTTGCGGGCGCCGTCCTGGAAGAGGACGAAGTTCTTCGCCAGTTCCTCGGGCTTCTTCTTGCCCATCACACGGCGGAGGATGTCGGCCTCGCCGAGCGAGTAGCCGGCGATGATCTGGGCGGCCTTCTGCACCTGCTCCTGGTAGACGATCAGGCCGTAGGTGACGGCGAGGACCTCTTCGAGGGGCTCCTCCAGCTCCTTGTGGATCGGGGTGATCTCCTGGAGCTTGTTCTTGCGCAGCGCGTAGTTGGTGTGCGAGTCCATGCCCATCGGGCCCGGACGGTACAGGGCGGAGACGGCGGAGATGTCTTCGAAGTTGTCGGGCTTCATCAGGCGCAGCAGCGAGCGCATGGGGCCGCCGTCGAACTGGAAGACGCCGAGGGTGTCGCCGCGCTGGAGCAGTTCGAAGGTCGTCGGATCGTCGAGCGGGAGGCTCAGCAGATCGATGTCGATGCCCTTGTTGGACTTCACCATCTTGACGGCGTCGTCCATGATCGTCAGGTTGCGCAGGCCGAGGAAGTCCATCTTCAGCAGGCCGAGCGACTCGCAGCTCGGGTAGTCCCACTGCGTGATGGTCACGCCGTCGGTGTGCCTGACCCAGACGGGCACGTGCTCGGTGATGGTCTCGCTGGACATGATCACGCCGGCCGCGTGCACACCCATCTGCCGGACCAGGCCCTCGACGCCCTTGGCGGTGTCGATGACCTTCTTCACGTCCGGTTCGTTCTCGTACATCGCCCGGATCTCGCCCGCCTCGCTGTAGCGGGGGTGCGAGGGGTCGGTGATGCCGTTGAGGTCGATGCCCTTGCCGAGGACGTCGGCGGGCATGGCCTTGGTGAGGCGGTCGCCCATGGCGTACGGGTAGCCCAGCACGCGCGCGGAGTCCTTGATCGCGTTCTTGGCCTTGATCTTGCCGTAGGTGCCGATCATGGCGACCTTGTCGGCGCCGTACTTCTCCGTCACGTACCTGATCACCTCGACGCGCCTGCGCTCGTCGAAGTCGATGTCGACGTCGGGCATGGAGATGCGCTCGGGGTTGAGGAACCGTTCGAAGATCAGGCCGTGCGGGATGGGGTCGAGGTCGGTGATGCCCATGGCGTACGCGACGATCGAGCCGGCCGCGGAGCCTCGGCCGGGGCCGACCGCGATGCCGTTGTTCTTGGCCCACATGATGAAGTCGGCGACGACGAGGAAGTAGCCGGGGAAGCCCATCGAGATGATGACGTCCATCTCGTACTCGGCCTGCTTCTGCCGGTCCTCGGGGATGCCGCCGGGGAAGCGGCGCTCCATGCCCCGGCGGACCTCCTCCTTGAACCAGGTGACCTCGGTGTAGCCGTCGGGGATGTCGAACTTCGGCATGAGGTTCTTGGCCTCGAACATGCCGGTGGTGTCGACCATCTCGGCGACCAGGAGGGTGTTGGCGCAGCCCTGCTGCCAGGCGTCCGAGGAGTCGATGGCGTACATCTCGTCCGTGGACTTCAGGTAGTAGCCGGTGCCGTCGAACTTGAAGCGGTCCGGGTCGGAGAGGTTCTTGCCGGTCTGGATGCACAGCAGGGCGTCGTGGGCGGTCGCCTCGTGCGCGTACGTGTAGTGCGAGTCGTTGGTGACCAGCGGGGGAATGCCGAGCTTCCGGCCGATCTCCAGGAGGCCGTCGCGGACCCGGTGCTCGATGTCGATGCCGTGGTCCATCAGCTCCAGGAAGTACTTGTCCTTGCCGAAGATGTCCTGGTAGTCGGCGGCCGCCTTGAGGGCCTCCTCCTCCTGACCGAGCCGCAGCCGGGTCTGGACCTCGCCGGAGGGGCAGCCGGTGGAGGCGACGATCCCCTCGGACCACTGGGCGATGGTCTCCTTGTCCATCCGGGGCCACTTCTGCAGCCAGCCCTCGGCGTACGCGTCCGACGACAGCCGGAAGATGTTGTGCAGACCCGTCTTGTTCACGGCCCACATCGTCTTGTGGGTGTAACCACCCGAGCCGGAGACGTCGTCCCGCTTCTGGTGCGGCTGGCCCCACTGGATCTTGCGCTTGTTGCGCCGGGACTCGGGCGCGACATAGGCCTCGATCCCGATGATCGGGGTGACTCCGGCCTTCTTCGCGGAGTGGAAGAAGTCGTACGCCCCGTGGAGGTTGCCGTGGTCGGACATGGCGATGTGCGTCATGCCCATCTCATTGCACGCGTTGAACATGTCCTTGAGCCGCGCGGCACCGTCCAGCAGCGAGTACTGGGTGTGGACGTGCAGGTGCGTGAACGGCGGCTTTGACACGGTGCGGCCTCCAAGGGAAACACTCGGCAACGGGCTGGCGGACAGTCTTCGGGTCAGCGTCGAAGTCTATGCCTCGGGACTGACACCGGGCGGGCTCCCCCGCGTACCTTCACAGCGAGGGTCGCGGGCACTTCCGGGCACCCTCGACCGTTGAAGACGACAGAAACGCTGTCGTACACGTTCATGCACCAGGAGGCACCCAGCGATGTCGGTCCCCCAGCTCAACGACGAGCAGCGCGGCGACGAGATCCTCGCCGTCTTCGACACCGCCTTCGGCGAGCTCCTGGCCGCCGACCCGGCCGCGTTCCGCGTGAAGTTCCGGAAGATGGCGGCCTCGGCGTTCGCGTTCTACCGCGGCACGGCGTGCCTCTTCTACCACGACCTGGACGCGGAGAAGCGCGGCGGACCCTACCTCGACGAGCGGACGTCCCGCGTCTGGATCCACGGCGACCTGCACGCCGAGAACTTCGGCACGTACATGGACGCCAACGGCCGGCTGATCTTCAACGTCAACGACTTCGACGAGGCGTACGTCGGCCCCTTCACCTGGGACCTCAAGCGCTTCGCCGCCTCGATCGCCCTCATCGGGTACGCCAAGGCGCTCAGCGACGAGCAGATCACCGAGCTGGTGCAGATCTACGCGGGCGCGTACCGCGAGCGCGTGCACGCCCTGGCGACCGGCGCCAAGCGCGACGAGGTCCCGCCGTTCACCCTGGACACCGCTCAGGGCCCGCTCCTGGACGCGCTGCGGGACGCCCGCGCGCTGACCCGCTTCGGGCTGCTGGAGTCGATGACCGAGATCCGGGACTTCGAGCGCCGCTTCGCCGCGGGCGGCGGCTCCATCGAGCTGGACGCGGCCACTCGCTACAAGGTGCTCGCGGCCTTCGACGGCTATCTGGAGACGCTCCCGGACTCCTCGCTGGCCCGCCCGGACTCGTACCGGGTGAAGGACGTGGTCGGCCGCCGCGGCATCGGCATCGGATCGGCCGGGCTGCCGTCGTACAACATCCTTCTGGAGGGCCACAGCGACGCCCTGGAGAACGATGTCGTGATCTACATCAAGCAGGCCCAGACCCCGGCCGTCTCCCGCCACATCACCGACCCGGCGATCCGCGAGTACTTCCAGCACGAGGGTCACCGCACGGTGATCTCCCAGCGCGCCCTGCAGGCGCATGCCGACCCGTGGCTGGGCTGGACCGAGCTGGACGGCTCGGGCCAGCTGGTCGCCGAGGTCTCGCCGTACGCCGTGGACCTGGACTGGGGCGACATCGACGACCCGGAGGAGATCGCGGCGGTCGTCGCCGACCTCGGCCGGGCCACGGCCACGATGCACGCGGCGGCGGACGACACCTCCGGCGAGTCCCTGGTGCCGTTCTCCACCGAGCGGGCCATCGACGCGGCGATCGCGGCGGACTCCGACGGGGGCGCCGGCTTCGCGCAGCTCCTGGTCGACTTCGCGCACGACTACGGCGCACGCGCGCGTGCCGACCACCAGATCTTCGTCGACCTGTTCCGCAACGGCCGGATTCCGGGTCTGTGACGGAAAGGCCGAGCACCGGCGCTCCCCGTCCGCTCACAGGCACCCTTTAGGGGTCTCTTACAGGCCTACGTGACACACTCTCCTCCGCTATGGACATATCCGGGACCCAGCTACGAGCCGTACGCGCGGCGCTGTTCACGTCACTCGTCGTGACGCTCAGCACCGCGTCGCACGTGCTGCTGTCCCGGGCTCCGTTGCCCTTGAACACGGTGGCCCTGCTCGCGGCCGCCATGTTCGTCCTGGCGTACGCCCTGGCCGGCCGCGAGCGGAGCTTCGGGCGGATCGCCGCCCTGCTGATCCCGCTGGAGCTGGCCGCCGACACGATCCTCACCACCGGCCAGCACGTCTGTTACGGCAGGGCGGGCGGCCCGGTCGCCGGCCCGCTGGCCTCGGTCGGCTGGGACGTGCTGTGCGGCGACGGCACCCAGGTCGGCACGCCGCTGGCGCAGGTCACCGGCACCGACCCCGACAGGCTCGGCGGTCTCCTCGCCCACGCCGACCCGGCCACCGCCTGGCTGCTGCTCGGCGCCCATGTCTCGGTCGGCCTGCTCGCCGCCGCCTGGCTGCGCCGCGGTGAGCGGGCCCTGGCCCAGCTGCTCAGCGCGGTGACGGCGACCACGTTCCGCCCGCTGCTGCTGGCGGCCGCCGCGGTGACGGTACGCCGGATCGCACCGGCCCGCCGCCTGCCGCGGCCCGCCGGCCGTACGACCACCGCCCGCAGCCTCCTCCTCGTGCACTCCCTGGGACGGCGTGGACCGCCGTGCTCGCCCGCCTTCACCTCTGCGTGAACGGCAGCTGAGCACCACAGCCCACCCATACGTATCCCGCACACACGTGTGCGTGTCCCCATGGAGATCACCGACATGAGCAAGCGGAACAGCCAGGCAGCGAAGACGGCGGCCCGGGAGCGGCTGCGCGCCGAGCGCGAGCGCGAGGCAAAGCGGGCCAAGGTCAGGCGGCAGATCATCGTCGCCGCCTCGGTCGTCGGCGTCCTGGCGGCAGCCGGCGGCATAGGTTATGCCGTCGTCCAGGCCAACAAGCCCACCTACTGGGAGGCCGTGAAGGACGACAAGGTCGTCGCCCCGGCTCACACCACGGGTACGAACGGCACGACCGTCGTCATCGGCAAGGACAGCGCCAAGAAGACCCTCAAGATCTACGAGGACCCGCGCTGTCCCGTCTGCGCCTCCTTCGAGCAGGCCGTCGGCCCGACCGTGAAGAAGGACATCGACAGCGGCAAGTACAAGTTCCAGTACATCGGCGCCACGTTCATCGACAACAAGGACAACGGCGAGGGTTCCAAGAACGCGCTGAGCGCCCTGGGTGCCGCGCTGAACGTCAGCGACGAGGCGTTCCTCGAGTACAAGACCGCGCTGTACTCGGCGAAGTGGCACCCGGACGAGACGACCGACAAGTTCAAGGACGACAGCTACCTCATCGAGGTCGCCGACACCGTGCCCGCGCTGAAGGACAACAAGAAGTTCCAGGACGCGGTCAAGAAGGGCACCTACGACGCCTGGGCGATGGCCATGTCGAAGACCTTCGACGACAACAAGGAGGGTGTGACCGGCACCCCGGGCTTCACCATGGACGGCAAGCAGCTCAACGGCGGCACCCCGCTCCTGACCGTGGCCGACTACAACAAGGTGGTGGACGCGGCCCTCAAGGGCTGACGCCAACTGGGAAACCGGCCTCCGCATGAAGAGGGGGCGAACTCTTACGAGTTCGCCCCCTCTTGTTCATACCGATCAGTAACCTGATCGACTGTGACCAGTCGATACAGATCACCAGAGCAGCTCAATTCCCTTGCCCCTCGCCGCCGTACGGTCGTCAAGGCCGCGGCGGCGACGGCTGGTGCTGCCGTCATCGCAGTCCCGCTCGCGGCCGCGCTGCCCGCCCGGGCCGCCGAGCAGGCCCCCGACTTCCTGCACGGCGTCGCCTCCGGCGACCCGCTGCCCGACGGCGTCCTGCTGTGGACCCGGGTGACGCCCACCGCCGAGGCGATACCCGGCTCCGGGCTCGGCCCGGACACCGAGGTCAGCTGGATCGTCGCCCGGGACAAGGCGCTGACGAACATCGTCGCCAAAGGCTCGGCCACCGCGACCGCCGCCTCCGACCACACCGTCAAGGCCGACATACGGGGCCTGGAGCCGGCCACCGACTACTGGTTCCGCTTCTCGGCGGGCGGCACGGACTCCCCGGTGGCGCGTACCCGCACCGCGCCGGCGGCGAACGCGTCCGTCTCCAACCTCCGTTTCGGCGTGGTCTCCTGCGCCAACTGGGAGGGCGGCTACTTCTCGTCGTACCGCCATCTCGCGGCCCGCGGCGACCTGGACGCCTGGCTGCACCTGGGCGACTACATCTACGAGTACGGCACCGGCGAGTACGGCACGCGCGGCACCGTCGTACGCCAGACCGCGCCCACCCACGAGATCCTCACGCTCGCCGACTACCGCACCCGGCACGGCAAGTACAAGACGGACCCCGATCTGCAGGCCTTGCACACGAAGGCTCCGGTCATCGCGATCTGGGACGACCACGAGATCGCCAACGACGCCTGGTCGGACGGCGCCGAGAACCACACCGAGGGCGCCGAGGGCACCTGGGCCGCACGCCAGGCCGCCGCCAAGCAGGCCTACTTCGAGTGGATGCCGGTGCGCCCGGCCGTCGCCGGAACCACCTACCGCCGTCTGCGCTTCGGCAAGCTCGCCGACCTCTCCCTGCTCGACCTGCGCTCCTTCCGCTCGCAGCAGGTCAAGGTGGGCAACGGTGAAGTCGACGACCCGGACCGCACCCTCACCGGGCGGGCCCAACTGGACTGGCTGAAGGCAGGGCTGAAGTCCTCCGACACCACCTGGCGACTGGTCGGCAACTCGGTGATGATCTCGCCGTTCGCGATCGGCTCCCTGACCGCGGACCTGCTCAAGCCGCTGGCCAAGCTGATGGGCCTGCCGCAGGAGGGGCTCGCCCTCAACCCCGACCAGTGGGACGGCTACACGGACGACCGCCGCGAACTGCTCGCCCACCTGCGCTCGAACGCGATCCGCAACACCGTGTTCCTGACCGGCGACATCCACATGGCGTGGGCCAACGACGTGCCGGTGGACGCCGGTACGTACCCGCTGTCCGCCTCGGCCGCCACGGAGTTCGTCGTCACCTCGGTGACTTCGGACAACCTGGACGACATCGTCAAGGTGCCCGAGGGCACGGTCTCCGCGATCGCCTCTCCAGTCATCAAGGCCGCCAACCGCCACGTCCACTGGGTCGACACCGACCGCCACGGCTACGGCGTCCTGGACATCACGGCCGACCGCGCACAGATGGACTACTACGTCCTGTCCGACAAGACGAAGCAGGACGCGACCTCGTCGTGGGCCCGTTCGTACCGCACGCGCAGCGGGACGCAGAAGGTCGAGCGGACGTACGACCCTGTGTAAGACCTGTGCCCGAAGGTCGATTTTCAGCCACTCCCGGTCCGAATAGGGACCGTTAACCGGAGATCACATCGCTACGGCGGGTGGTGCGAGTCCCGTTCCGAATCCGGACACACCACCCGCCCGGGCGGCGGAATCCGTTACACCGCGATCTCACACTCCGGACTGTTGATCATTCACTTACCCCAATTACCCCTTTCTGTCGGGTAATTGATTGGGCCTGATCGATTCTCTTCGGACATGGGCATGTCCACGTAATCTCCGGGCGGCGGCCAGGAAGACCCCTGCGCCCCCTCCCCAACGCATCAGCTAGGAGTCAGCATGCGTGCGCTTGCCCGGATATCCCCCTTTACGCGCAGACGTGTTCTCGCCACGACCGCCATGGCCGGAACCTTGATGCTCGCTCCCCTCTCGGCGCCCACCACAGTCGCGGCGGCCCAGGCTCCGGCCGCCGACTGCGCCGAGGAGGCCGGCCACTCCGCGGCCCGCGAGGCCCACCCCGGACACGGCGGCGAGGCCGTCGCCGAGCCCAACGAGATCAGCGCCGCCAAGGCCCAGGCGATGGACGCCGCTCTGCGGAAGAAGCTCGACAAGCTCCCCGCCACCGGCAACCGCAGCCTCGCCGCGGCCGCCTCGACCACGATCCCGGTCTACTTCCACGTCATCCACGACGGCGCGACCGGGCAGCTCGACTCCGCCGACATCAACGCCCAGCTGAACGTCCTGAACGCGGCCTACGCCGGCCAGGGCACCGGAAACGTCGACTCCGGCTACCAGTTCACGCTGGCCGGCACCGACTACACCGACAACGCGGCCTGGTACAACGTCGGCTACGGCTCGGCGGAGGAGAAGGCGATGAAGTCCGCCCTGCGCAAGGGCGGCGCGAACGCGCTCAACGTCTACACCGCCAACCTCGGCGACGGCCTCCTCGGCTGGGCGACCTTCCCCAGCTCCTACAAGTCGAGCCCGTCCATGGACGGCGTGGTCCTCCTCGACGCCTCACTGCCGGGCGGCTCGGCCGCCAACTACAACGAGGGCGACACCGCGACGCACGAGGTCGGCCACTGGATGGGGCTCTACCACACCTTCCAGGGCGGCTGTAACGGCAACGGCGACTACGTCGACGACACCCCGGCCGAGAAGAGCGCCGCCTACGAGTGCCCGGAGGGCCGCGACACCTGCACCCGCAAGGCGGGCGCGGACCCGATCCACAACTTCATGGACTACACGTACGACTCCTGCATGTACCAGTTCACCTCGGGCCAGGTGACGCGCATGCAGCAGAACTGGGCGGCGTACCGAGCGGCCGGCTGAGCCGTCCGCTACAGCGAGTCGAGGAAGCCGAGCGCCACCCGCCAGGTGGCCTCGGCGGCCTCCTCGTCGTAGTCCGGCAGATCGGGGTCGGTGTAGAGGTGGCCGGCCCCGGCGTATCTGTACACCTCGACGTCGGCGCCCGCTCTGCCCATCTGGAGATACCAGGCGCTCAGCCAGTCGTCCGTCTCGAACGGGTCCGGCTCGGCGACATGCAGCTGCACCGGCAGCTCGTCCACCGAGGCGTTCGCCGCGATGTCCGACGTGCCGTGCAGGAGCAGCACCGCGCGCGCTTTCTCGTCGCCGAGCGCGAGGGTCTGGGCGATGGAGGCGCCGAGCGAGAACCCGGCGTACACCAGCCCTCGCTCGGAGTAGGGCGCTGCGGCGAGCACGGCCCGCTTCAGCAGCTCGTCCTTGCCGATCGAGTCGTTGAACTCCATGCCCTCCTCGACCGTCTCGAACGTGCGCCCCTCGAAGAGGTCCGGCGTCCACACCTCGTGTCCGGCGGCACGCAGCCGGTCCGCGGCCTGGCGCACCGCGGGCCTGAGGCCATAGGTCGAGTGAAAGAGCATGATGTTCATGAGGCCATGGTGCCAGCCGGGTACGACAGTGCCGTGACCACCGCCTCACCGACGCACATGTTCATGACCCCCCTTGAGTGGTTACGTTCGGGGGATGGAGAACATACTCCGCCCGCTCATCGTGATCGGCGGCTCGGTCCTGCTCACCCTGATCATCGGGTGGGCAACCGACCGCCTGATGCGCAAGGCCGACGAACGGCACAGTGAGACCCCGCTGTGGGATCTGCTGCGCCGCGCCCGCGTCCCCTACCAGCTCGTCCTGTGCGCTGCCCTGCTCAGAGGGTCGTACGACGAGTCGAAGCTGCTGGAGGAGCACAAGGTCGGCATCGGCCGGGTGCTGACGCTGGTGCTGATCGGAGCGGCGGCCTGGCTCGCGATCCGTATCGCGGCGGCGGTCGTGGAGACGACGTACAGCCGCTACGCCCGCGTGCACCGCGATCCGGCCCGCGTGCGGCGGGTGCGCACCCAGGTGACGCTGATCATGCGCGTGGTGTCGGCGATCGTCGGTGTGGTGGCCGTCGCGGCCATGCTGCTGACGTTCCCGGCGATGCGCGCGGCCGGCGCCTCGCTGCTGGCCTCGGCCGGGATCCTCGGCATCGTCGCCGGTGTCGCGGCCCAGTCCACGCTGAGCAACATGTTCGCCGGGTTCCAGATCGCCTTCGGCGACATGGTGCGCCTCGGGGACACGGTGGTCGTGGACGGCGAGTGGGGCACCGTCGAGGAGATCACGCTGACGTTCCTGACCGTACGGACCTGGGACGAGCGCCGGATCACGATGCCCGTGTCGTACTTCACCTCGAAGGCGTTCGAGAACTGGTCGCGCGGTGGTGCCCAGATGACCGGCACCGTCTTCTTCCACCTCGACCACTCGGCACCGATGGAGAAGATGCGCGAGCGGCTCCGCGACATCCTGCGCGCGTGCCCGGCGTGGGACGGCCGCGACTACGCCCTGGCCGTCACGGACTCGACCCCGAGCACCATGGAGGTGCGGGCCCTGGTCACGGCGAAGGACGCGGACGACCTGTGGACGGTACGGGTCACCGTGCGCGAGCAGCTCATCGGCTGGCTGGCCGAGCAGCACCCGTACGCGCTGCCGCGCGTCAACGCGACGGACGCGGCCCTGCCGCCCGGCTTCCCCGTCCCCGGCGTCGTCCCGGGCCGTATCCCGGCCCGCCGCACCCACCAGCACGACCACCTGCCACCCCAACGCCCGGACCGCCTCTGACCGGGGCACGGCAGCGCCGCTGAGGGGGCGCGGGGAACTGCGCGACCAGCCACGACGGCGCGGCAGACGCACGACCACAAACCGCGGCACAACCC
Source organism: Streptomyces cyaneus (assembly GCF_004028635.1). Classification (GTDB taxonomy): domain Bacteria; phylum Actinomycetota; class Actinomycetes; order Streptomycetales; family Streptomycetaceae; genus Streptomyces; species Streptomyces cyaneus. The sequence goes on from NZ_ML138679.1 coordinate 211,828, forward strand.
GCGGAGCGCCTAGTGGCCGCGCTCGGCCCCGCCGTTGACCTGGATGATCTGGGAGGTGATGTGGCCGGCGCCGTGGGACGCCAGCCAGTGCAGCGTCGCGGCGACGTCCCCCGGCGTACCGGCCCGCCCGGTCGAGGTCTCCGCGACGAGCCGCTCGCGCCGCGCCTCGTCCATCGCGTCGCCGAAGAACTCGGTGTCCTCGACATACCCGGGCGCGACCACGTTGACGGTGATCCCGCGCGGCCCCAACTGCCGGGCCAGATCATGGGCGTACGGATGCAGCGCGGCCTTCGACGCCGCGTACGCCCCGCTGCCGGACCCCCGGAAGGCGGCGATGGAGCTCAGGAACAGCACCCGCCCGCCGGGGTCGGCGAGCCGGTCCTTCAAGGCCTCGGTGAGCAGTGCCGCGGTCAGGGTGTTGAGGCCGAAGTTGAGGGTCCAGTTGTGCAGGACGACGTCGAGGGGCTCGTCGCTGTCCACCTTGGGCTCCAGATGGCCGGCGCCTCCGGCGCTGTGGATCAGTACGTCCACGGTGCCGAGCTCCGACGCCACGAACCGCTCCACGCCCCGCACGCCACGCGGCTTGCTCAGATCCGCCGCACAGGTGAGGGCCCCGGGCACACCGGCCTGCTCCAGCACCTCGGCGCGCCGCCCGAGCAGCAGCACCTGATCCCCGTCCGCCGCGAACAGCTGCGCCGCCGCGAGCCCGATTCCTGTACCGCCACCACTGATCACCACGTTGCGAGCCATGATCAGAGCGTACGAAGAGACGACCGCCGGCGGCCAGATCACCGCAGACTGCGCACGTCCAAATGCCGCAGCACCCGGTCCACCACCTCAGGATCGGCCCCCGGTTCACCGCGCGCCGCCAGCACCTCGTGCCGCGCCGCACTCAGCAGCTCACCCTGGATCCGCCGCACCCGTTTCAGCCGCCGCAGCCGCTGCTGATGCGCCTCCCTGCGCTCCTCCTCGCCCATCTCCGGGCTGATCCGCACCCCGATCTCGAACGCCCGCCGCAACATCTGCTCGGACAGCTCCTCCGGCAGGTCCTCGACGGCCTCGATCTCCCTGAGCCTGCGCTTCGCCGCCTTGGCCGCCCGCACCGCCAGCTGCTTCTCGAACTCCTTCTCCCGCTCGCTGTCGGCGCGCACCCCGAGCCGCTTCACCAGCCACGGCAGGGTCAGCCCCTGCAGCACCAGCGTCGCCATGATCACCCCGAACGCGATGAACACGATCTCGTCCCGGTCGGGAAAGGCGGCGCCCGAATCGGTCTCCAGCGGAATGGCCAGCGCCAGGGCGACCGAGGCGACGCCCCGCATCCCCGACCACCACATGACGATGGTCTCGCGCCAGCCGACCGGGATCTCCTCGTCGTAGTCCCGTTTCGCGTGCATCCGCTTGGTGAGCCAGGTCGCCGGCAGCAACCACAGCAGACGCACCATGACGACGACGCCGACCACCGCGGCCGCCCAGCCGAGCATCTCGGCCCAGCGCCCGGACGCCGTGCGCACCGCGATGTGCAGTTCGAGCCCGATCAGCCCGAAGGCGACGCCGGTGACCAGCGTGTCGACGATGTCCCAGAAGGTGTGCCCGGCGAGCCGTGTCATCACGTCGTCGGCGTCGGTGGCGTACTCGGCGAGGAACAGGGCGGTGACGAGCACGGCGAGCACGCCGGAGCCGTGGAGTTCCTCGGCCAGCACGTACGAGGCGTAGGGCACGAGCAGTGTGAGCCCGATCTGCAGGGTGGGGTCCCCCAGCAGATCCATCAGCTTGTTGGCCCCCCACCCGAGAGCGAGCCCGACAGCCAGCGCCACCACGGCGGAGAGCACCAGATCCAGTCCGGCCTCCCACGGCGAGAAGCTGCCGCTCACGGCGGCCGCGATCGCCACGTGGTACAGCACGATGGCCGTGACGTCGTTGAAGAGCCCCTCGCCCTCCAGGATGGACACCAGGCGCCGCGGCAGCCCGAGCTGCCCGGCGACGGCCGTGGCCGCGACCGGGTCGGGCGGCGCGACGAGCGCACCCAGCGCCACGGCGGCGGCGAGCGGCAGCCCCGGCACGATCGCGTGGGCCACCGCGGCCACGCACACCGTGGTGACGAACACCAGCGCCACGGCCAGCAGAAGGATGGGCCGCACGTTCGCCGCGAACTGCCGCCACGAGGTCCGCCGTACGGCCGCGTACAGCAACGGCGGCAACAGCAGCGGCAGGATCAGATCGGGCGGAATGTCGACATTGGGCACGAAGTCGAGCAGCGCGAGAACGATCCCGAGCAGCGTCATCAGCACCGGCGCCGGCAATCCGACCCGGTCCCCCACCGGGACACTCACCACGGCCCCGAGCAACAGCACGAACAACAGGGCCAACTGATCCACGGTCAGCGCTCCGGTGACATCGACGTCCACAAGGCAGACCTCAAGCCTGCCAGGCCGCCCTTCTCACCAGCACCTACGGGCCCCCTCGACTACAGAACGCGCCGCATCGCCCGGTGCGGTATCCCCGCGTCGGGGAACTCCGGCCCGTACGCCGCGTACCCCAGCCGCTCGTAGAACCCCAGCGCATGCGTCTGCGCGTGCAGGTCCACGGCCGCGAGCCCACGCGCGCGTGCCGCGTCCTCGATGGCCCGCACCAGGGCGACCCCGACGCCGAGACCGCGCGCCGCCTGCGCCACTGCGAGCCGCCCCAGCGACCCGACCGACGGGTCGCCGTCGGTCTTGGCCAGGGCCGCCTCGCCGTACAGCAGCCGCCCGGTCCCGAGCGGCACGCCGTCCTCCCGGACCGCCAGCACATGCACGGCACCGGCGTCGTAGGCGTCGTACTCGATCTCCTGCGGGACGCCCTGCTCGACGACGAAGACCTCCTTGCGCACCGCGAAGCAGGCCTCGCGGTCGGCGAGGTCCTCGGCGACCCGCACCGCGTACGACGGCGACGGCGACGAACTCACGCGTAAGTCTCCTCGCGGACCTGGTCCAGAGCCTTCTGCAGGTCGGCCGGGTAGTCGCACGCGAACTCCACCCACTGCCCGTCCCCGGGGTGCTCGAAGCCGAGGCGGACGGCGTGCAGCCACTGGCGGGTCAGGCGGAGCCGCTTGGCGAGCGTCGGGTCGGCGCCGTACGTGAGGTCGCCGACGCAGGGGTGTCGGTGGGCGGCCATGTGGACGCGGATCTGGTGGGTGCGGCCGGTCTCCAGCTTCACGTCGAGCAGGGAGGCCGCACGGAACGCCTCGATGAGGTCGTAGTGCGTGACGGACGGCTTGCCGTCGGCCGTGACCGCCCACTTGTAGTCGTGGTTGGGGTGGCGGCCGATGGGCGCGTCGATGGTGCCGCTGGTCGGGTCGGGGTGGCCCTGGACGAGCGTGTGGTACCGCTTGTCGACGGTGCGCTCCTTGAACTGGCGCTTGAGCGACGTGTACGCGTACTCGGACTTGGCGACGACCATCAGCCCCGAGGTGCCCACGTCGAGCCGGTGCACGATGCCCTGGCGCTCGGCGGCACCTGACGTCGAGATCCGGTACCCGGCGGCAGCGAGCCCACCGATGACCGTCGGACCGCTCCAGCCCGGCGACGGATGCGCGGCCACACCGACCGGCTTCACGATCACGACCACGTCATCGTCGTCGTGCACGATCTCCATGCCCTCGACCGGTTCGGCGACGACCTGCACCGGCGCGGGCGCCTGCGGCATCTCGACCTCCAGCCAGGCGCCGCCGTGCACGCGCTCCGACTTGCCGACCACCGATCCGTCGACCGTGACCTTCCCCGCGGCGGCGAGCTCGGCCGCCTTGGTCCGGGAGAAGCCGAACATGCGGGAGATGGCGGCGTCGACGCGCTCGCCCTCCAGGCCGTCGGGCACGGGCAGGGTACGGATCTCGGGAATCGTGCTCACCCGACGAGTATGCCGGACGGGTGAGACAGTCCCGAACGCGCGATCAGTCCTTGTGGACGGTCCCGTCCGGGTCCAGCCCCCTGAACGACAGCAGCACGATCAGGATGCCGCCGCACACGATCGCCGAGTCGGCCAGGTTGAACACGGCGAAGTGCTTGGGCGCGATGAAGTCCACGACCGCGCCCTCGAAGACGCCCGGCGAGCGGAAGATCCGGTCGGTGAGGTTGCCCAGCGCACCGCCGAGCAGCAGGCCCAGCGCGATCGCCCACGGCAGGCTGTACAGCTTGCGGGCGAGCCGGGCGATCACCACGATCACGGCCGCCGCGATCACCGTGAAGATCACGGTGAAGGCCTCACCGAAACCGAAGGCGGCGCCCGCGTTGCGGATCGCCTCGAACTTCAGCCAGTCCCCGATGATCTCGATCGGCGGGTGGTGCTCCAGCTTGGCGACCACGATCATCTTGCTGACCAGGTCGAGGGCGTAGGCGAAGGCTGCGACCCCGAACAGCACGGCGATCCGGCGCCGGCCCCGGGGCCGCTCGGCCGCGGCTTCCTTCGCCTGCTCGTCGGACTGCTCCGGCTCGGCTCCCGCCGCCTCTGGGGTATCCGGCGTACCGATGATGCGCTCCGCCTCTGCCACGTGAGTCCCTCAACCTAGGTACCTGACTGAGGACGAGAGTACGACACGTCCAGCGGCACCCGGATCCCGGTCAGTACCGCCGCTCCTGCTTCTGCTTGCACTCCACGCACAGGGTCGCGCGCGGGAAGGCCTGCATGCGCGCCTTGCCGATCGGATTGCCGCAGTTCTCGCACAATCCGTAGGTGCCCGAGTCGAGCCGCTCCAGGGCCCGCTCGGTCTGCGTGAGCATCTCGCGCGCGTTGGCGGCGAGCGCCAGTTCGTGCTCGCGCGTGATGTTCTTGGCGCCGGTGTCCGCCTGGTCGTCTCCGGCACCGTCCCCGGAGTCCCGCATCAGCCCGACCAGAGACTGCTCGGACGACGTGAGCTCGTCGCGCAGCCGCATCACCTCGGCCATCAGCTCGGCTCGTGCCTCCTCGACCTCCTCCGTGGTCCAGGGGTCCTCACCGGGGCGCACCGCCAGCTCGCCGGGCTCCACCGCCGCGGAGATGCGTGCCTTGGGAACGGCGGTCTTGGCCGCCGTGGCCGTGCCAGGAGTCTTCTTCGCAACCACCGTCGTGGCTCCCGTCTGCTCCGCGGCCTGCGCCGCGCCCGCCTTCTTGGCCCTGCTCTCGGCGACCACACTCTTCCCGGCCGCCCGCTCCGCGACCGCGCGCTTCCTGGCCGCGGCCCTCTTGGACGTGGTGCCCGTCCTGGACGTGCTCGTCTTGGCGGTGCTCACCTCGGAGGCGCCCTCAGCCACAGCACCGCCCTCCTCCACACCCCCACCCACACCGATGCCCTTCTCGCCGACCGCCTGCTCCCCGGCCACCTTCTCCCCGGCCGCGCTCTTGCCGGCCGCCTTCTCCCTGGCGGCTTCCTTCCCGCCCGCTTCCTTCCCCACAGCCACTCTCACGGCCACCTTCTTGGCCGCACCTTCCTTGGCCACGGTCTTCCTGGCTGCGCTCCCCTTGGCCGCCGCCTTCTTGGCCGCACTTTCCTTCGGTGCCGACCTCTTCGTGACCGCCTTCTTCGCGACCGCCTTCTTCCTGACCGCCATCTCTGCCGTCGCCTCTTCGGCCGCCGTCAACTTGGCTCCCTTGCCTCCGGACACGGCCTCCTTGGGCAGGGCCTCCTTGGACACGGCCCTCTTGGACAGGGCCTTCTTGGACACCGCCTTCTTGGCCGTGCCTTTCTCGGTCGCACCCTTCTTTGCGGCGCCCTTCTTCGCCACGGCCGTCTCTGCGGCCGTTTCATGGCCCGCCTCCTTCTCGGCCGTACCCGCCCCACCCCCGACAGGCCCCCGCACCGTCTTGACCGGCTTCCCGCCCCGCACCCCCGAAGGAGGACCTCCCTGCGCCCCCGTGGCACTCCCCCGCGCGCTCTTTTTCCCGCCCACCCCCTTGGCCGCACCGCCGGAGGCATGGGCACCTGCGGAGGCACCGGCACCCGTACCGCCGGAGGCACTCGCATGGGTGGATCTGCCCGACGCCGACTGCTGTACGGCGGTCTTCTTCGCCACCATGCCGCGGCCCCTTCACATATTGTGATCTTGCTCGCGAATCGTGCTGGGACGATAAATCGACTTGAGTCCCGCGGCAACGGGGCACACCGCCCGATTCGCCCGCCTCGCGCATGCCGCGCGGCAGACCTGCATGCGTTGTGCCCAGCTCCCCGCCGGGTATGCAATCGAGCCGACCGTCCCAGAATCCGAACACGCGTACCGATCCATTCGGGTCATCCCGGCCGGGCCGGCACCCCCGCTCCCACGCCCCGAAAATCCGGTCGGCCGCTGTCCGCGCGGCGCCGTACACTGGGCGGAGCGAAAAGCGTGGATGGGGACGAGTAGCGACGTACGCAGCCCAGAGCGACCCGGGGACGGTGGAAGCCCGGGGGCGAGCGCGACGTGAAGATCACCCCGGAGCCGCCGGAAGAAAGCCGCAGCCGAACGGCAGCGGTCGGTAGAACCGGCATCGCGACCCCAATGAGGGGGCTCACCGACGCACACCCCGCGTCGGAGGGCCAAGGAGGGTGGTACCGCGGGAGCGCGCCGAAACCGGCGTACGGAAAGACACAGCTCTCGTCCCTCCGGACGGAAGGCAGCAAGTCCGCCGGAGGAAGCTCGCTGATGACAACGCCGACGTACCGCCAGGTACCCGCCCAGGTCGACCTGCCCGCGCTCGAGCACGCCGTGCTCGACTTCTGGCGCGAGCAGAAGATCTTCGCCAAGAGCCTGGAGCAGTCCGAGGGCCGCCCCGAGTGGGTGTTCTACGAGGGCCCGCCCACCGCCAACGGCATGCCCGGCGCCCACCACATCGAGGCCCGCGTCTTCAAGGACGTCTTCCCCCGCTTCCGCACCATGCGCGGCTACCACGTCGCCCGCAAGGCCGGCTGGGACTGCCATGGCCTCCCGGTGGAGCTGGCGGTCGAGAAGGAGCTCGGCTTCAGCGGCAAGAAGGACATCGAGGCGTACGGCATCGCCGAGTTCAACGCCAAGTGCCGTGAGTCCGTGCTGCGCCACACCGACGCGTTCTCCCAGCTGACGACCCGCATGGGCTACTGGGTCGACCTCGACGAGGCGTACGTCACGATGGACCCCGAGTACATCGAGTCCGTCTGGTGGTCGCTCAAGGAGATCTTCGACAAGGACCTGCTGGTCCAGGACCACCGCGTCGCCCCCTGGTGCCCCCGCTGCGGCACCGGCCTGTCCGACCACGAGCTGGCGCAGGGCTACGAGACGGTCGTCGACCCCTCGGTGTACGTCCGTTTCCCCCTCACCTCCGGTCCGCTCGCCGGCGAAGCCGCGCTCCTGGTGTGGACGACGACCCCCTGGACCCTGGTGTCCAACACGGCGGTCGCCGCGCACCCCGAGGTCAGCTACGTCGTAGCGACCAACGGCGAGGAGAAGCTCGTCGTCGCCGAGCCGCTCGTCGCCAAGGCCCTCGGCGAGGGCTGGGAGACCACCGGCCAGACCTTCACCGGCGCCGAGATGGAGCGCTGGACCTATCAACGTCCGTTCGAGCTGGTCGAGTTCCCGGCACCGGCGCATTTCGTCGTCAACGCCGAGTACGTCACGACCGAGGACGGTACGGGTCTGGTCCACCAGTCACCCGCCTTCGGTGAGGACGACCTCAAGGTCTGCCGCGCGTACGGCCTGCCTGTCGTGAACCCCGTCCGCCCCGACGGCACCTTCGAAGAGGACGTCCCCCTGGTCGGCGGCGTCTTCTTCAAGAAGGCGGACGAAAAGCTCACCGAGGACCTCCAGCAGCGCGGTCTGCTCTTCAAGCACATCCCGTACGAGCACAGCTACCCGCACTGCTGGCGCTGCCACACCGCGCTCCTCTACTACGCGCAGCCGTCCTGGTACATCCGCACCACGGCCGTCAAGGACCGCCTCCTCGAGGAGAACGAGAACACCAACTGGTTCCCCGACACGGTCAAGCACGGCCGCTTCGGCGACTGGCTGAACAACAACATCGACTGGGCGCTGTCCCGCAACCGCTACTGGGGCACCCCGCTGCCGATCTGGCGCTGCGAGGACGACCACCTCACCTGCGTCGGCTCGCGCGCGGAGCTCACCGAGCTGACCGGCACCGACCAGTCGGGACTTGACCCGCACCGCCCGTACATCGACGACGTCACCTTCGCCTGCCGTCACGACGGCTGCGCCAAGACGGCCACGCGCGTGCCGGAGGTCATCGACGCCTGGTACGACTCGGGTTCGATGCCGTTCGCGCAGTGGGGCTACCCGCACAAGAACAAGGAGCTCTTCGAGAGCCGCTACCCGGCGCAGTTCATCAGCGAGGCCATCGACCAGACCCGCGGCTGGTTCTACACGCTGATGGCGGTCGGCACGCTCGTCTTCGACAAGTCCTCGTACGAGAACGTCGTCTGCCTCGGCCACATCCTGGCCGAGGACGGCCGCAAGATGTCCAAGCACCTGGGCAACACCCTGGACCCGATCCCGCTGATGGACCGGCACGGCGCCGACGCGGTGCGCTGGTTCATGGCGGCCGGCGGCTCCCCGTGGGCGGCACGCCGCGTGGGCCACGGCACGATCCAGGAGGTGGTGCGGAAGACCCTCCTCACCTACTGGAACACGGTCGCCTTCCAGGCCCTGTACGCCCGCACGTCGAACTGGGCGCCCTCCGAGGCCGACCCGGCCCCGGCCGACCGCCCGGTCCTGGACCGCTGGCTGCTGTCCGAACTGCACGCGCTGACCGACCAGGTGACCCAGTCCCTGGAGGCGTACGACACCCAGCGCGCCGGCAAGCTGCTCTCGGCGTTCGTCGACGACCTGTCGAACTGGTACGTCCGCCGCTCCCGTCGCCGCTTCTGGCAGGGCGACAAGGCGGCGCTGCGCACCCTGCACGAGGTCGTCGAGACGGTCACGAAGCTGATGGCCCCGCTGACCCCGTTCATCACCGAGCGGGTCTGGCAGGACCTGGTCGTGCCCGTCACCCCGGGCGCCCCGGAGTCGGTCCACCTGACGGCCTGGCCGCAGGCCGACCTGTCGGCGATCGACCCGGAGCTGTCGAAGCAGATGGTCCTGGTTCGCCGACTGGTCGAGCTGGGTCGCGCCACGCGCGCGGAGTCGGGCGTGAAGACCCGCCAGCCGCTGTCCCGTGCCCTGGTGGCGGCCACCGGCTTCGAGACCCTCGACCGCGAGCTGCACACGCAGATCACCGAGGAGCTGAACGTCTCGTCGCTGGCGTCGCTCTCCGAGGTGGGCGGCAGCCTGGTCGACACCACCGCCAAGGCCAACTTCCGCGCCCTGGGCAAGCGATTCGGCAAGCGCGTCCAGGATGTGGCGAAGGCCATCGCGAACGCGGACGCGGCAGCGCTGTCCCTGGCCCTGCGCGAGGGCACGGCGTCCGTCGAGGTCGACGGCGAGACGGTCACCCTCGCCCCGGACGAGGTGATCATCACGGAGACCCCGCGCGAGGGCTGGTCCGTGGCGTCGGACTCGGGTGCGACGGTCGCGCTGGACCTGGAGATCACGGAGGAGCTGCGCCGCGCGGGCCTGGCCCGTGACGCGATCCGCCTGATCCAGGAGGCCCGCAAGAACAGCGGCCTGGACGTGGCTGACCGCATCGCCCTGCGCTGGACGGCAACGGACAAGGCGACGATCGCGGCGCTGGGCGACAACGCCGAGCTCATCGCCGACGAGGTCCTCGCGACGGACTTCGCCCAGGGCGAGGCGGACGACACGTACGGCTCTCCGTTCACGGACGAGCCCCTGACCCTGACGTTCCGCCTGCGCAAGGCGTAGCGAGGCTCGGCCGAACATCCGAAGGCCCGGGACCGCCAAAGAATCTTGGTGGTCCCGGGCCTTCGGCGTTGTGTACGTCGGACACCGCACCCCACCCCCGAACAAACACCGCAAACTCCGTGAACACGCGTAGCAAAAGGGCGGGGCCCCGGATCGAAATCCGGGGCCCCGCCCTGAACGCTGCCGACGCCTAAGGCGTACTACCAACCGTCAGTTGTCGTCCTCGTCGATGAGGAACCCGCGCATCGGAGACGGAGCCTGGCCCATCGGGGACGGACCCTGCGGCCGGACCGGTGCCATGGGCTGGGTCATCGCCGGGGACATCTGCTGCTGACCGCCGTAGGACGGAGCAGCCGGAGACGGGGCGCCGCCCATCGTCTGGTTGCCGCCGTACGACGGGGCACTCGCGCCGGCCGGTGCCATGGAAGGCGCCGGGGACGGCGGGAGGGACGCCGTGGCCGGGGTCCGCGGCGGGGCGAGCGAGTCGTCCGACTGGGTCTCCAGCTGGCGCAGCTGGGACTCGAGGTAGGACTTCAGCCGCGTGCGGTACTCGCGCTCGAAGCCGCGCAGGTCCTCGACCTTGCGCTCCAGCGTGGCGCGGGCGGACTCCAGGGAGCCCATCGCGACGCGGTGCTTCTCCTGCGCGTCCCGCTCCAGGGCGTCAGCCTTGGCACGGGCGTCACGCTCGAGACCCTCGGCACGCGAACGCGCCTCGCCGACGATCTTGTTGGCCTCGGAACGAGCCTCGGCGATCGCCTGGTCGGCGGTCTGCTGGGCCAGCGAGAGGACACGGGCGGCGCTGTCGCCACCGGGGCCACCCTGACCCGGGCCGCCCATGGGGCCGTGGCCACCCATAGGACCGCCCATCGGGCCACCCATCTGCTGCTGCATGGGGGGCTGGCCCATCGGCCCCGGACCCTGGCCCATCGGACCGGGACCCTGCGGGCCACCCTGACCGCCGGGACCGGCGGGCAGCTGCGGAGCACCGCTGGGCAGCTGGGGCGGGCCTCCCATGGGGCCACCCATCTGCTGCTGCGGCGGGCCCGATATGCCGGCGGGTACAGGAGCGCCGGGACCGCGCATGCCCTGCTGAGGCATGCCGCCACCCTGCTGCTGGTCCTGCGGGCCGCCGGGACCCTCCGGGGGCTTGCGCATGTTCTGCTGGTTCTGAGCAGCAGCGCGCGTGGCCGCGGCCAGCTTGGCGCGCAGGTCCTCGTTCTCGCGGAGCAGGCGCGTCAGTTCGGCTTCGACCTCATCGAGGAAGGCATCGACCTCGTCCTCGTCATAGCCTTCTCGGAGGCGGACGGTCGTGAACTGCTTGTTCCGCACGTCCTCGGGGGTCAACGGCATCTCTTCACCTCAACGTAGTGGTCGGCAGTCGGCAAGACCGTATCTGTCACATCGCTCACATCGCGCTCCGCACGAGCGTGATCAGGATGTAGACGATGATCATCAGAACGAAGAAGGACAGGTCGAGCGCCACGCCCCCGAGACGCAGCGGCGGGATGACCCGCCGCAGAAGCTTGAGCGGTGGATCAGTGACAGTGTAGGTGGCCTCCAGAACGACCACCATCGCCTTGCCGGGTTGCCACGAGCGGGCGAACTGGAAGACGTAGTCCATGACCAACCGGAAGATGAGCACGATGAGGAAGACCATCAGCGCGATGTAGAGAACCTGCAAGACCACGCTCATGACTGGTGCTTCCCTCTCCCCTGTTCCCTGTTCCGTGCGGTTGTTTCCGGTAGTGCGTCTCAGCTCTGGTTGAAGAACCCGCCCTCTGCGATACGGGCCTTGTCCTCCGCCGTGACATCGACGTTAGCAGGCGACAACAGGAACACCTTCTGCGTCACCCGCTCGATGCTGCCGTGAAGACCAAACACCAAACCGGCCGCAAAGTCGACAAGTCGCTTGGCGTCTGTGTCATCCATCTCAGTCAGATTCATGATCACCGGAGTGCCTTCACGGAAGTGTTCCCCGATGGTACGGGCCTCGTTGTAGGTCCGCGGGTGAAGCGTGGTGATCCGGTAAGGCTCTCGTTCCGACACAACCTTGGGCATGATCACCGGTGCGTTCTTCTCCAGGCTTGCGCGTTCTTGTGTGATGGACGCCACGGGCGCGATGCGTGCCGGGCGGCTGGATTCCGCGGGTAGCGAAGTCGATCGGGCCACGGGTTCACGCGGCGCGGGCGGCTGTACGATTCGCACCTCTTCGTCCCTTTGGGACTGATGTGCACTGTGCGACTGGTGCGACGGCTCGTGCCGTCGGTGGTCCCGCTCCGGCTCCGGGTCCAGTTCGGGCTCGAAGTCGTCGTCGGGGTCGAACCCCCGGCCGTCGTACCCATCGTCCTCCACGAGGCCGAGGTAGACCGCCATCTTGCGCATCGCGCCGGCCATGCTCTGAGTCCTCCGCTCTGTGGTGGATCGACTGCCAAGTGCCCGCGATCCACGCGGTCGTTACGCCCGCCTTTCGGCGACATTGACCATATTTTCTGCTGTGGTCCGACTTCTTGGCGACGTTACCCGAGCCTGGGGCGGACTCCGAGTACCGCAGTGCCGACGCGCACATGTGTCGCACCGGCCGCCACGGCCTCCTCGAGGTCCGCACTCATTCCTGCCGACACCATGTTCGCAGTCGGATGAGCTCGGCGCAGGTCGGTCGACAAATCCATCAACCGCTCGAACGCCGCCTGTTGGTGCCCCGCGTACTCCCCGGTGAGCGGGGCGACGGTCATGAGGCCGTCGAGCCGCAGCCCCGGAGCCTTCGCGACGAGGTCGGCCAACTCTTCGATCCCGCCCGGCGCCACACCACCTCTCTCGCCCCGCTCGCGCTCCCCCGCATCCAGCGCGACCTGGATGAGGCAGCCCACTTCGCGCTCCTGCCGTACGGCCTCCTTCGACAGGGCCGTCACCAGCTTGGAACGATCGACGGACTGCACGAGATCCGCGTAACCGACCACAGATCGCACTTTGTTGGTCTGCAACTGGCCGACAAAATGCCACGCAAGGGGCAGATCCGAGCATTCGGCGGCCTTCGGTGCCGCGTCCTGATCGCGGTTCTCGGCGACATGGCGCACACCGAGTTCCGACAGCATCCGCACATCGCTCGCCGGGTAGGTCTTGGTGACCACGATCAGGGTCACCTCCTCGCGGCCGCGCCCGGCGGCCGCGCAGGCGGCGGCGATACGGTCCTCCACCTTCGCCAGGTTTTCGGCGAGTTCGTCCTTACGGTCCGTCATGTCCATTCAGTCCAGCCACACATAGCCCGCGAGCCGACCGGTGGTGCGGTCGCGGCGGTACGAGAAGTGGTCGCCCGACTCCCGCGTGCACACCGGTGAATGCTCCCGGTCGCGCACGCCGCGCCGTGCGAGCTGCGCGTGCACCCCTGCGGCCACATCGACCGCCGGCGTGCCCCAACTCGTCTCGGCGTGCGCCGTCGGCTCGACGGCGGCCACCTCGGCGCGCATCGCCTCCGGCACCTCGTAGCACCGGCCGCAGACGGCGGGGCCGGTGCGGGCGACGATCCGGGCGGGGTCGGCGCCCAGTTCCGTCATCGCGCGTAGCGCTGCCGGGACGACCCCGGCGACCATGCCGGGCCGCCCCGCGTGGGCCGCGGCGACGATCCCGGCGACCGGGTCGGCCAACAGGACCGGCACGCAGTCGGCAGTGAGAACGGCGAGGGCAAGACCCCGCCGCGCCGTGACGATCGCGTCGACGCCGGGCACCGGACGATCACGCCATGGCCCGTCGACCACCGCGACGTCCGTCCCGTGCACCTGGTTCATCCAGACGACCTCACCCGGGTCGAGCCCGAGCGACTTGGCGGCGAGCTCGCGATTGGTCAGTACGGCTTCGGGATCGTCGCCGACCGCTCCGCCGAGATTGAGCTCCTCATACGGAGCGGCGCTCACCCCGCCCCACCGGTCGGTGAAGGCGAAGTGCGCGCCGCTCACGATGTCGCGCTGTGCTATCACGTCAGAAGGATCACTTAAGGAAGTCCGGGACGTCCAGCTCTTCCGCCGCGCTGTCGGCGTAGGTCCGCGACGGCGGGACCGGCGGGGCGACCGGGATGTCGGCCACCGGGTCCGGCGCGGCGGGCTCGGGGTCCTCCTTCGGCGTGACGCTGCCGAGCGAGCCGAAGGACGGGCGGCTCTCGGGCTGCCGTACCGGAGTGGGCTCCTCGCGGCGGGGCGCGGACGAGGTCGAGGACGAGGACGAGGAGGACGTCGAGCCGAGGACGTTGTCCCGCCGGGCCGGCGGCTGACCCCCGTCGAAGCCGGCCGCGATCACGGTGACCCGGACCTCGTCGCCGAGGGCGTCGTCGATGACGGCGCCGAAGATGATGTTGGCCTCGGGGTGGGCGGCCTCGCTGACCAGCTGGGCCGCTTCGTTGATCTCGAACAGGCCGAGGTCGGAGCCGCCGGAGATGGAGAGCAGCACGCCCCGGGCGCCGTCGATGGACGCCTCGAGCAGCGGCGAGGAGATCGCCATCTCGGCCGCGGCCACCGCGCGGTCGTCGCCGCGGGCCGAGCCGATGCCCATGAGGGCCGAACCGGCCTCGGACATGACCGACTTGACGTCGGCGAAGTCGAGGTTGATCAGACCGGGCGTGGTGATGAGGTCGGTGATGCCCTGGACACCGGAGAGGAGGACCTGGTCGGCCGACTTGAAGGCGTCGAGCACCGAGACCTGGCGGTCCGAGATGGACAGCAGCCGGTCGTTCGGGATGACGATGAGGGTGTCGACCTCTTCGCGGAGCTCGGCGATGCCGTCCTCGGCCTGGTTGGCGCGGCGCCGTCCCTCGAAGGTGAACGGGCGCGTGACCACGCCGATGGTGAGGGCGCCCAGGGAGCGTGCGATGTTGGCCACGACGGGCGCGCCGCCGGTGCCGGTGCCGCCGCCTTCACCGGCCGTCACGAAGACCATGTCGGCCCCCTTGAGGACCTCTTCGATCTCCTCGCGGTGGTCCTCGGCGGCCTTGCGGCCGACGGCCGGGTTGGCTCCGGCGCCGAGTCCGCGGGTGAGTTCACGGCCGACGTCGAGCTTGACGTCGGCGTCGCTCATCAACAGAGCTTGCGCGTCGGTGTTGATGGCGATGAACTCGACGCCCTTGAGACCGACCTCGATCATCCGGTTGATGGCATTGACACCACCGCCGCCGACACCGATGACTTTGATGACTGCGAGGTAGTTCTGCGGTGCTGCCACGTCGAAGGCCTCTCGCCTCGAGTTACGGGTCGTCGGATCACGGGGAAGCGCTGTGCTCCGCGAAACCCGGCGACTGATGCCGAATGGGACGGTCCGTAGCGCCGACCCGAACCCTAACCCTGAAGTTTAGGGTTACCAGTGTGTCTGTTCCTTGAAGTCTTCTGAACAGGACACTAAGTCGACAAGTGGCGCACGTTCAACGAACACGCCGAACCTCCCGTTTTTCTTTTCACCCTATGTGATCAGCCATGTCGCTGCCCAACCAGGGTGCTGGCCTGCGCAGATGTGCGTCAACTCCCGGATGACGCAGGGGCGGTGGGAACGCTGACGTCGAAGTACCGCGCATCCGGCGAGGCTTTCATGAGAGCGGTGAGTGTGCGAGCCTTCGCGGCACCCTTCTCGCCACTGCCCCATGCGACGATCCGGCCGTCACCCAACTCCAGTGAGATGTCGTCGTAAGAACGGACCTTGACGACCTCGGTGACACGCGCGACGGCGGCCGGAATGGCACCGGCGACCCGTACCGCCTCCCGCACCAGACGGCCCTCGCTGAAGCGGCGCAGGCTCGCGGCGGCGGAGCTCGACCGAGACACCGTCAATTCCAGTGCGGGAACGCCTTTCGGGGCCTCAGAAACCGTGGCGAATCGGACACCTTCATCGTCCACTTCGATGAACTTTCCGCCTCTTTGGACAATCAGAACCGGAGTGCGTTCCACCACTTTCAGGCCGATTCCATGCGGCCAGGAGCGGACTACGTCAACCGCGTCAATTCGGGGCAATTTCCGGCGCAGTCGTGCCTCAATCGCATCGGTGTCGACGGAAATCAGCGGCGCCCCGACGGGAACGTCGGCCGCCTCGAGAACCTGTGCGGGCGTCAGAACCCGGGTCCCGGCAACGGATACGCGCTCGACGCGCAGCCACTTGGAGCCGTACAGCAGCCAGCCGGAGCCCGCGCCGAGGAGCGCGAGCACGACGGCAAGAATGATGATCGTACGAAGGCGAAGGCGTCGCGGCCTCAACCTCTGGACGAGGGGCGGGTCGGACGACTCCTGCTGGCGTTCACCGCGCTCGGCGGTCGTCGGTCCGGCCACGCTCCCTGCCCTCCGTCATACGGTTACTGGCGGCGGTGCGAGGCGATCGCCTCGTACACCATGCCGACGAGCAGGTCGTCGGCGTCCCGGCGGCCGAACTCACTTGCGGCGCGGGACATCTCGTACAGCCGGTGCGGGTCGGCGAGCACGGGCAGGACGTTCTGCTGCACCCACTCGGGCGTGAGTTCCGCGTCGTCGACCAGCAGGCCGCCGCCGGCCTTGACCACCGGCTGGGCGTTCAGCCGCTGTTCGCCGTTGCCGATGGGCAGCGGGACATAGGCGGCCGGGAGCCCGACGGCGGAGAGTTCGGCGACGGTCATCGCGCCCGCACGGCAGAGCATCATGTCGGCCGCGGCGTACGCGAGGTCCATCCGGTCCACGTACGGTACCGGGATGTATGGGGGCATTCCCGGCATCTGGTGCACCTGCGGCAGTTCGTTCTTCGGGCCGACCGCGTGCAGGATCTGGATGCCTGCCTGCTGGAGCCAGGGCGCGACCTGCTGGACGACCTCGTTGAGGCGGCGCGCGCCCTGGGAGCCGCCGGAGACCAGCAGCGTGGGCAGGTTCGGGTCGAGACCGAACGCGGCGCGGGCCTCGGGGCGGACGGCCGCACGGTCGAGGGTGGCGATGGTCCGGCGCAGCGGGATGCCGATGTAGCGCGAGTTGCGGAGCTTGCTGTCCGGGGTGGAGACGGCGACCTGGGCGGCGTACCGCGAACCGATCTTGTTGGCGAGGCCCGGGCGGGCGTTGGCCTCGTGGATGACGATCGGCACACCGAGGCGCTTCGCGGCGAGGTAGCCGGGCAGGGCGACATAGCCGCCGAAGCCGACGACGCAGTCCGCCTTCGTGCGCTCCAGGATCTGCTCGGTCGCCTTGATCGTGCCGCGCAGTCGGCCCGGGACGGTGATCAGCTCGGGCGTCGGCTTGCGCGGCAGAGGTACGGCGGGGATCAGCGCGAGCTCGTAGCCCCGCTGCGGAACGAGCGTGGTCTCAAGGCCCCGCTCCGTGCCCAGGGCCGTGATCCCCACGGTGGGGTCCTGCCTGCGCAGGGCGTCCGCGAGGGCGAGCGCGGGCTCGATGTGGCCGGCGGTCCCCCCACCGGCGAGTACGACATGCACCGAAATTCACCGCTCTCCGGACGAGCGCGCCGCCGAGGCACGCCGTCGCATCGTGTTCCATCTCCGAGGCTCCCGGCCGCGGCCGGGACCTCCCGCACGCTTTCTACCAAAGCGGGGTTGCCGCGCAGAAAGCGCTGCCCGCGCAGCGGGCTCGTCGCGTGCGAAGGCGATCAGCAGCCCGATGGCGAACATGGTCGGCAGCAGGGCGGACCCTCCGTAGGAGAACAGCGGGAGGGGGACACCGGCGATCGGCAGCAGGCCGAGCACCGCACCGATGTTGATCACGGCTTGCGCGGTGATCCAGGTGGTCACACCTCCCGCGGCATACCTCACGAAGGGGTCCTCCGTGCGTCCGGCCACGCGGATACCCGCATAGCCTAGAGCCGCGAAGAGGGCGAGCACCGACACCGTCCCCGCCAAGCCCAGTTCCTCACCGGTGACGGCGAAGATGAAGTCCGTGTGGGCTTCGGGGAGTTGCCCCCATTTCTCCACACTCGCACCCAGTCCGGAGCCGAAGATTCCGCCGGAGGCGAGCGCATAGATGCCGTGCACCGCCTGCCAGCAGTCGACGAGGCCGCTGCGTGGCTCGGTGGCGCCGAGGCACTGCAGTCGGGCCATGCGGTTCTCGCTGCTCTTGATGAGGATCACGCCGATCGCGGCGGCGACCGACAGCACCCCCACGAACAGCCGGGTCGGCGCCCCCGCCAGCCACAGCAGGCCGAACAGGATCGCCGACAGGATGATCGCCGTACCCATGTCGCCGCCGAGCATGATCAGCCCGAGCAGCATGAAGGCGACCGGCACGAGCGGCACCAGCATGTGCTTCCACTGGGTCAGCAGCTTCTTGTCCTGCTTGCGCGCGATCAGATCGGCGCCCCACAGCACCAGCGCGAGCTTGCCGAACTCGCTGGGCTGGATCTGGAAGGAGCCGCCGAGGGCGATCCAGTTCTGGTTGCCGTTGACCGCGACTCCTATCCCGGGCACCTGCACCAGCGCCATCAGGAAGACGGCACCGGCGAGGATCGGATAGGCGAGCGCCCGGTGCAGCTTCACGGGCATCCGGGACGCGGCGAGCAGCAGCCCGGTGCCGATCGCGGCGGCCAGCAGTTGCTTGCGGAAGAAGTACGACCCGGGCAGCGACATCTGCAGCGCGGTGATCTGGGAAGCCGAGTAGACCATCACCAGGCCGAGCACGGTGATCAGCAGGCTGCCGCCGAGGATCAGGTAGTACGCGGTCAGCGGCCGGTCCCATGCTCGGTGCAGGCGCGTGTAGAGCCGCCGTACGGCGTTGTCGCGCGGCGGCCCCGGAGCGACGGGGCGCCGAACGGCCCGCTGGACCGGGGGCCCTCCCGTACGGCTACCGGGCATCGGCGCTCACCGCCTCCCGGTGGGCGTGCGTACCGTCCAGCCACATCCGAGTCACGCGTCCCTCCACATCACGGCGGGGGTCCCGAAGCACCCGCAGTGGCCGAGACCCGGCGTCAGGCGCCCGCGCCGAGTCCGCGAACCGCCTCCGCGAACACGTCACCGCGCTGGTTGTAGTTGGCGAACATGTCCATCGAGGCACAGGCCGGGGCAAGGAGCACCGTGTCGCCGGGCTGTGCGAGCCGCTTCGCCTCCTGGACTGCCGCGAGCATCGCCCCAGTGTCGGTCCGGTCGAGGTCGACGACGGGTACTTCCGGCGCGTGTCGCGCGAGGGCTTCACGGATCAGGCCCCGATCCGCGCCGATGAGCACGGCTGCGCGAAGTCGCTTTGCCGACTTGGCGACCAGCTCGTCGAAGACGGCGCCCTTGGCGAGCCCGCCCGCGATCCAGACGATGGAGTCGTACGCCGCCAACGACGCTTCCGCCGCGTGGGTGTTGGTGGCCTTGGAGTCGTCCACGTAGGCAACCTGGTCCACGTCCGCCACGTGCGCGATGCGGTGGGCGTCCGGGGTGAAGGCCCGCAGGCCGTCGCGTACGGCCTTGGGGGGCACCCCGAAGGCCCGGGCGAGGGCCGCCGCCGCGAGGGCGTTGGCGATGTTGTGCGGGGCCGGCGGGTTGATGTCGGCGACCTCGGCGAGCTCCTGGGCGTTCTTCTGCCGGTTCTCGACGAAGGCGCGGTCGACGAGGATGCCCTCGACGACGCCGAGTTGGGACGGCCCCGGGGTGCCCAGCGTGAAGCCGATGGCCCGGCAGCCCTCCTCGACGTCCGCCTCGCGCACCAGGTCCTCGGTGGCCTTGTCGGCGACGTTGTAGACGCAGGCGACGCGGTTGCCCTCGTAGATACGGCCCTTGTCGCGCGCGTACGCCTCCATGGAGCCGTGCCAGTCGAGGTGGTCGGGGGCGAGGTTCAGCACGGTGGCGGAGTGGGCGCGCAGGGAGGGCGCCCAGTGGAGCTGGTAGCTGGACAACTCCACGGCCAGGACGTCGTACTGCTCCTCGCCGAGCACCGCGTCGAGGAGCGAGACGCCGATGTTGCCGACGGCGGCCGTGCGCAGGCCCGCCGCCTTGAGGATCGAGGCCAGCATCTGGACGGTCGTGGTCTTGCCGTTGGTGCCGGTGACCGCGAGCCAGGGGGCGGCGTCGGGGCCGCGCAGCCGCCAGGCCAGCTCCACGTCGCCCCAGACCGGGACGCCCGCTTCATGAGCCGCCGCGAACAGCGGCTTGTCGGGCTTCCAGCCGGGGGCGGTGACGATCAGCTCGGTGCCTTCGGGCAGGGTCGCTCCGTCGCCGAGGCGCACGGTGATGCCCAGGGCCTCCAGTTCGGCGGCCTGGGCACGCGCGCGTGCGTCGTCGCCGTCGTTGACGACGGTGACCTTCGCGCCGAGGCCGTGCAGCACCTTGGCCGCCGGGATCCCGGAGACGCCGAGCCCGGCGACGGTGACGTTCTTCCCCTGCCAGTCGGTCACTTTTCGGCTGCCCATCCCGCGTAGAAGAGGCCAAGTCCGACAATCACACAGATGCCCTGGATGATCCAGAAGCGGACCACCACAAGGACTTCGGACCAGCCCTTGAGTTCGAAGTGGTGCTGCAGTGGCGCCATCCTGAAGACGCGCTTGCCGGTGAGGCGGAAGGAGCCGACCTGGATGACCACCGACATGGTGATCAGCACGAACAGGCCGCCGAGGATGGCGAGCAGGAATTCGGTGCGGGAGCAGATCGCGAGACCGGCGAGCACACCGCCGAGGGCGAGCGAGCCGGTGTCACCCATGAAGATCTTGGCCGGCGACGTGTTCCACCACAGGAAGCCGAGGCAGGCGCCCATCAGGGCGGCGGAGACGACGGCGAGGTCGAGTGGATCGCGTACCTCGTAACAGGCGTTGGGGTTGGTCAGGGTCTGCGCGTTGGCGCAGGACTCCTGGTACTGCCACACACCGATGAACGTGTAGGCGCCGAAGACGAGCACGGAGGCGCCGGTGGCCAGGCCGTCCAGACCGTCGGTGAGGTTCACGCCGTTCGACATCGCGAGGATCATGAACAGCGCCCAGACGACGAACAGCACCGGGCCGATGGTCCAGCCGAAGTCGGTGATGAACGACAGCTTCGTGGACGCCGGGGTGTTGCCGCGGACGTCCTCGAACTGCAGCGAGAGCACCGCGAAGGCGATGCCGCCGGTCAGCTGGCCGGCCATCTTCGCCTTGGCCCGCAGGCCCAGCGAGCGCCGCTTGACGATCTTGATGTAGTCGTCGAGGAAGCCGACCAGACCCATGCCGACCATCAGGCCGAGCACCAGCACACCGGAGTAGGTCGGCGGCTTGCCCGTGATGAGCTTCGACAGGAAGTAGGCGGCGACCGTCGCCAGGATGAAGGCGATACCGCCCATGGTCGGCGTACCGCGCTTGCTGGCGTGCTCGCGCGGGCCGTCGTCGCGGATGTACTGGCCGTAGCCCTTGCGCGCGAGGAGCTTGATCAGCAGTGGGGTGCCGATCAGGGTCAGGAAGAGACCAATGACTCCTGCGAACAGGATCTGCTTCATCATCGGGCGGCAACCTCACCCTCGGCACCGGTCCCGAGCAGCGCCTCGGCGACGCTCTCCAACCCCACGGAACGGGACGCCTTCACGAGTACGACGTCCCCCGGGCGCAACTCGCTGCGCAACAGGTCGACCGCCGCCTGTGCGTCGGACACGTGCACCGACTCCTCACCCCACGAACCCTCGTTATATGCGCCCAGTTGCAGCCAGGACGCTTCCCTGCCCCCGACCGCGACGAGCTTGCTGACGTTGAGCCGGACGGCGAGCCGTCCGACCGCGTCGTGCTCGGCGAGCGCCTCGTCCCCGAGCTCGGCCATCTTGCCGAGCACCGCCCAGGTCCGCCGTCCCTTCCCCATGGCCGCGAGCGCGCGCAGGGCGGCCCGCATGGACTCCGGGTTGGCGTTGTAGGCGTCGTTGACGACGGTCACACCGTCCGGGCGCTCGGTGACCTCCATCCGCCAGCGGGAGAGGGAGCCCGCCTCGGAGAGCGCGGTGGCGATCTCTTCCGCGGACATGCCCAGCTCATGGGCGACGGCGGCCGCGGCGAGCGCGTTCGACACGTGGTGCTCACCGTACAGGCGCATGGTCACATCGCTTGCACCGGAGGGTGTGTGAAGAGTGAAAGCAGGCTGTCCGCTGTCCGTGAGTCTCACGTTCTCGGCGCGTACGTCCGCTTCGCCTGACTCTCCGAAAAGGATCACCTTCGCCTTCGTACGGGACGCCATGGCCCGTACGAGGGGATCGTCGGCGTTGAGGATCGCGGCGCCGCCGTCTTCCGATGCCGGCAGGCCCTCGACGAGCTCGCCCTTGGCCTGCGCGATCTGCTCACGGCCGCCGAACTCGCCGATGTGGGCGGTGCCGACGTTGAGCACGAGGCCGATCTTCGGGGGCGTCAGATCGGTGAGGTAGCGGATGTGGCCGATGCCGCGGGCGCCCATCTCCAGGACGAGGAACCTGGTCTCCTCGGTGGCGCTGAGGGCGGTCAGCGGCAGCCCGATCTCGTTGTTGAGCGAGCCCGGCGTCCACACGGTGGGCGCCTTGCGCTGGAGCACCTGGGCGATCAGGTCCTTGGTGCTGGTCTTGCCCGCCGAGCCGGTCAGGGCCACGAGGGTCGCGCCGAGCCGTCGTACGACATGGCGGGCCAGGGCACCGAGGGCCTTCTGGACGTCCGCCACCACGATCGCGGGAACACCGACGGGGCGCGACGCCAGTACGGCGACCGCGCCCGCTTCGACGACCTGCTGGGCGAAGTCGTGGCCGTCCACGCGCTCGCCGACGAAGGCGGCGAAGAGGGTGCCGGGCTCGACTTCACGGGAGTCCCGGACGACCGGTCCGGTGACCTGGACGGATGGATCCGGTATGTCGTACGACTGCCCGCCGACGACTTCTGCGATCTCGGCGAGAGAGAGGGCGATCACAAGTTCATCCCTGAGTCTTCTGGATAGCTTCGCGAAGCACCTGGCGGTCGTCGAAGGGACGGACCACTCCGGCGATGTCCTGGCCCTGCTCATGGCCCTTGCCGGCGACCAGCACGGTGTCGCCGGGCTGGGCGCGGGCGACGGCTGCGGTGATCGCGGCGGCCCGGTCCTCGAAGACCTGGACCTCGCCACGCTCGTGCGCCGGCACGGACGCCGCGCCCTGGAGCATGGTTGCGAGGATCGCCAGGGGGTCCTCGGAACGGGGGTTGTCGGAGGTCAGTACGGCGGTGTCGGCGAGCCGGGCCACGGCGGCCCCCATCGGCACGCGCTTGGTCGTGTCGCGGTCCCCGCCGCAGCCGAGCACGACGTGCAGCCTGCCCTCGGTGACCTTGCGGAGCGCCTTGAGCACCGACTCGACGGCGTCGGTCTTGTGCGCGTAGTCCACGACCGCGAGATACGGCTGCCCCGCGTCCACCCGCTCCAGGCGGCCCGGCACTCCCGGCACCGCGGCGATGCCGTCGGCGGCGGCCTGGGCGTCGAGGCCGGCGGCGGCCAGGGCGGTGATGGCGGCGAGGGTGTTCGCCACGTTGAAGGGGCCCGCGATCGGCGACCTGGCGGCGATCCGCTCGCCCTTGGGGCCGATCACGGTGAACGTCGAGTCCATGGGGCCGACTTCGACGTCCTCGGCGCGCCAGTCGGCGTCCGGGTGGCCCTCGGCGGAGAAGGTGACGACCGGGACGGCGGCTTCCTTGGCCAGCCTGCGCCCGTACTCGTCGTCGAGGTTGACGACGCCGAGTTTGCTGCGTTTCGGGGTGAACAGCTGTGCTTTGGCCCGGAAGTAGTCCTCCATGTCGGAGTGGAACTCCATGTGTTCCGGGCTGAGGTTGGTGAAGACCGCGATGTCGAAGACGCAGCCGTCGACGCGGCCGAGGACCAGCGCGTGGCTGGAGACCTCCATGGCGACCGCCTCGACGCCGCGTTCGCGCATGACGGCGAACAGGGCCTGCAGGTCGGTGGCTTCGGGGGTGGTGCGCTCGGACTTGATGCGCTCGTCGCCGATGCGCATCTCGACCGTGCCGATGAGTCCGGTGGCACGGGCGGACTTGAGGGCACCCTCGACGAGGTAGGCGGTGGTGGTCTTGCCGGAGGTGCCGGTGATGCCGATCTGCAGCAGGTCGCGGCCGGGGTGGCCGTAGATCGTGGCCGCCAGCTCGCCCATCTGCCCGCGCGGGTCGTCGACGACCAGGACCGGCAGGCCGGTCTCGGCGGCGCGCTCGGCGCCGGTCGGGTCGGTCAGCACGGCGATCGCGCCGAGGCCCGCGGCCTGCGTGACGAAGTCGGCGCCGTGCAGGCGGGCGCCCGGGAGGGCGGCGTACAGGTCGCCGGGGCGGACGGCGCGCGAGTCATGGGTGATGCCCGTGACGTCGACGGCGTCCGCGCGGTCCGGCGCGGCGGCACCCAGCTGATCGGCGAGTTCCGCGAGGGGTGTGGCGGAGAGCTGCGCCGGCCTGGGCGGCCCCGGATATGTCACGGGATGCCCCTTCTGGGTGGTTTGGGACTGATCAGCGTGTGGCACGGCGGTGAGCGTACCGGGCGCACCCGCCTGGGAGCGAAGTGAGGGGCGGGGGGCGTCCTGGTTCCCGGAGTCGGGGGTGATCGTTGTCACGAGGTGGTTCCTGGGTGCTCGGTGCTGATCAGGGGGTCAGGGTTTGTAGGCGACCGGGAGCTTCGCGGGCTTGGCCCCGGTCGGCGGGATCTGGAGGGTCTTCAGGGCGAACTCCATCACCTTCTTGTAGATGGGGCCGCAGATCTGGCCGCCGAAGTAGTTGCCCGCGGTGGCGTTCTGGATGGCGCAGTAGACCGTGATGCGGGGCTTGTCCGCGGGCGCGAAACCAGCGAACGACGACGTGTAGCCGCGGTACTTGCCGGTGGCCGGATCGACGCGGTTCGCCGTACCCGTCTTGCCCGCGACCCGGTAGCCGGGGATGCGCGCCTTGGTGCCGGTGCCCTCCCTGTCGCCCACGACCGACTCCAGCATCTGGGCGAGGGTCTTCGCCGTCTTGGCGCTGATGACCCTGGTCTTCTTGGGTGCCGGGGCGTCGGTGAACTGCCCGTCGGGCCCCTTGGTGCCGCGTACGAGCGTGGGTTCGACGCGGACGCCGTTGTTGGCGATCGTCGAGTAGATCGAGGCCGCCTGCATCGCGTTGAGGGACAAACCCTGGCCGAAAGGAATCGTGTACTGCTGCGAGGTCGACCACTTGTCCGGGGCGGCGAGGATGCCCCGGGTCTCGCCGGGGAAGCCGAGGCCGCTGTAGCTGCCGAGGCCGAACCTGCGCAGGTAGTCGTAGAGGACCTTGTTGGCTTGCGGCTGGGTCCTGCCGAGCTGGCCGGTGGCCAGGATGGTGCCGATGTTGCTGGACTTGGCGAGGACGCCGTTGAGCGTCAGGAACCAGGTCGCGTGGTCGATGTCGTCCTTGAAGAGCCGGTCACCACGGTGCAGCCGGTTGGGTACGACGACATGCGTGCCGGGCGTGGCCACGCCCTCCTCCAGTACGGCGGCCATCGACATGACCTTCGCGGTGGAGCCGGGCTCGTAGGCGTCCTGGACGGCCGCGTTGCCCATGTTCTCGCCGCTGGCCGCGGAGAGGTCGTTCGGGTCGAAGCCGGGCGAGTTGGCCATGGCGAGGATCTCGCCGGTGCGGGTGTCCTGGACGATCACATAGCCGCGGTCCGCCCTGGACTCCTCCACCTGCTCGGTGATCGCGTTCTGCGCGGCCCACTGGATGTCGCGGTCGATGGTGAGCTCGACGTCGCTGCCGGGCACGGCGGGCGTCTCGGTGGAGCCCGCGGTGGGGACCTGGCGGCCGCCGGACTGGGCGTAGCGGATCTCGCCGTCCTTGCCGGACAGCTGCTTGTTCAGCTGCTGCTCGATACCGCCGCCGCCCTTGCCGTCGGCGTTGACCCAGCCCAGTATCCCGGCGGCGAGATCGCCGTTCGGGTACACGCGCTTGCTGCTGGCGACGGACAGGACGCCCGCGAGGACGTTGACCGTGCTCTTGTCGCTCTCGGCCTTGGTGGCCAGCGCGCTCTTCAGGTCCTTGATCTGCTTCCAGACCTGCGGGGTCTGGCGGCTGGCCAGCAGGGTGTAGCGCAGGTTCTTGTTCGCGGGCCGGAGCTTCTTGACGATCGCGTCCGGTTCCTGGCCGAGGATCGGCGCGAGGAGGGCGGCCGCCTGCTCGGGGCCGTCGTCGATCTTCAGCTGTTCGCGGCTGAAGAGCGTGGGGTCGGCCGTGATGTCGTACGCGTCCACGCTGGTCGCCAGCGCCACGCCGTTGCGGTCGGTGATGCCCCCGCGCACGGCGGCCAGGGTGTAGCCGACGTACCGGTTCTTCTCGGCCTTGGCCGCGTAGGTGCTCGCGTCGACGGCCTGCACCTGGAGCAGCCGTACGACG
The DNA here is from genome assembly GCF_004028635.1 of Streptomyces cyaneus. GTDB lineage: Bacteria > Actinomycetota > Actinomycetes > Streptomycetales > Streptomycetaceae > Streptomyces > Streptomyces cyaneus. Next base: position 237,840 of record NZ_ML138679.1, read on the forward strand.
AAGGCGATCAGGACGAGGGTGAGGGCCAGGCTGACCATGCGCAGCCGGGGGCGGGGGCTGCCGAGCCGGATCTTGGCGGGGGGCATGGGGCGCGACCGTGCCGGGCGGCCGGCCGGGCGGGCCGCGGGGGCCGGGCGCCGCTGGGCACCACCGGAGCGGGCGGGCTTGGCGGGTCCGGGCACGCGGCGGCGCGGCGGTTCCCTGTCGGACACTTCCGTCACCTGCCAGGGGTCGGGTACGTGGAGGACTGGGCGGACGGGATGGACTGCTCGGGGGGTGCGTACTGGGGCACGCCGGGGGCGACTTCGGGGGCCTCGTACCCGGACACGGCGGCGGTGTCCTCGGGGTCCGAGGTGGTGGGTGCCGGGCTGGGCGTCGGGGGCGCCGTCGGCTCGCTGACGAGGGCCTCGGGGGCGAGGACGAGGGGGACGTAGTCGGAGGTCTGGTCGGCGGGCGCGGGGCTGGGGACGCCCTTGACCGTGCCGTCGGGGCCGAGGAAGGCGGGGTCGCCGCCGGGGACCATGCCGAGTTCCCGGGCGCGGCGCTGGAGGGCGTCGGGGGCGGAGTAGGCGTCGATGTCCCGCTGGAGGGACTGTTCCTCGTCGGTGAGGGCCTTTCTGTCCCTCTTCAGGTCGTCGAGTTTGAACGCGCCTTCGCTGAGGGCCGAGTTCAGCACGAGGAGCCCGATGAGGCCGCCGCCGAGGAGGACTACGACGAGGAGGACGAACGGGGTACGCGCGGCCTGCCCGGCCCCGGTGGGGAAGAGCCGCGCGAGCCGTGCCGCGCGCCCCCTCAGTTCGGGTTTCCTACTCACTCACGCTCCCCCGGGTCCGGCGGGTCCGGTTGTCCAACTGACGGGTTCGAATCCTGGACCCGGACGCCCACCCCTGCTTCACGCCGCTCATTCGATGGACTCCCTGATGCGCTCGGCCCCCCGCAGGCGGGCCGGTGCCGCGCGCCGGTTCTCGGCGACCTCTTCCTCGGTGGGAAGTTCGGCACCGCGGGTCAGCAGCTTGAGCCGGGGCTGGTACTGCTCGGGCACGAAGGGCAGCCCGGGCGGGGCGGTGTTGGCGGCGCCGGCCGCGAACACCTGCTTGACCAGCCGGTCCTCCAGCGAGTGGTACGACAGGACGGCGATCCGTCCGCCGACGTCGAGGGCCGCCACGGCGGCCGGGATCGCCCGCTCCAGGACGGAGAGCTCGCCGTTGACCTCGATGCGCAGTGCCTGGAAGGTGCGCTTGGCCGGATTGCCGCCGGTGCGCTTGGCGGCCTGCGGCAGCGCGTCCCGGATCAGCTCCACGAGCCGCGCGCTGTTGCTGAACGGCTCCTTCTCGCGCTCGCGCACGATGGCGCCCACGATCCGCTTGGCCTGCTTCTCCTCGCCGTACGCGCGCAGGATCCGCACCAGCTCACCGGGCGGGTAGGTGTTGAGGACCTCGGCGGCGCTGACGCCGGTCGTCTGGTCCATCCGCATGTCGAGGGGGGCGTCCTGGGCGTACGCGAACCCGCGGTCGGCCTCGTCGAGCTGCATGGAGGAGACGCCGAGGTCGAACAGGACGCCCTGCACGCGCGCGATGCCGAGCCTTTCCAGGACGTCCGGGAGCTCGTCGTAGACGGCGTGCACGAGGCTCGCGCGCTCGCCGTACGGCGCGAGCCGCTCGCCGGACAGGCGCAGGGCCTCCTTGTCGCGGTCGAGGGCGACGAGGCGGGCTTCAGGGAACTGCTGCAGGAGAGCCTCGCTGTGGCCGCCGAGCCCGAGCGTGCAGTCGACGACCACCGCTCCCGGCCGCTGCAGGGCGGGGGCCAACAGGTCCAGGCACCGCTGGAGCATCACCGGGACATGTCGACTCTGGCTCAAGGGGCCCTCTCAGATCCGGCGAGGCGGTACGCACCGCCGGGTCCCCGCCCGCTCGTGAAGGGGAGGCCTGCCGGCGCCGGAAGCGTCAGCCGGCCGGGAGCGGGAGGAGGCCGAGCCGTACGTACGCGCCGCGCACGTGGGGAGATCTCCGGAAAATCGCGGGGGTCTCCGGGGGAAAACAGTCCAGCAGGGAGAGTTCTCGCCTCCCGCTTCGCGTCACTTTAGTCCACCCTGTCTCGCGGTCAATCAACCGGCCTGCGCGTCGCCGATTCGGGTTCGAGCGAAGCCGCGCAGAGCGGAAAATCGCTCATATGGGCGCACTCACGCCACCCCTGTGGGTTAGCTCACAACAAGGGGCGATGACGTTCTTTGTCCCCTCTCACAGCGGGACCTCTTCGGCCGTGACCAGTACCGTCATGGGTATGACGACTTCTGCATCGGTTCCCGCTGGTCCCGAAGGTGCGATAGCCGAACGCGGCACGGTCACCGACCGTCTCGTCGACGCGAACGAGCGATACGCCTCCGCCTTCACCGACCCCGGCATGGACGCCCGCCCCGTGCTCCACGTCGCCATCGTCGCCTGCATGGACGCCCGTCTCGACCTGCACGCCGCGCTCGGCCTGGAGCTCGGTGACTGCCACACCATCCGCAACGCCGGCGGCGTCGTCACCGACGACGTGATCCGCTCGCTCACCATCAGCCAGCGCAAGCTCGGCACCCGCAGCATCGTCCTGATCCACCACACGGGCTGCGGCCTGGAGTCCCTCACCGAGGACTTCCGCACCGAGCTGGAGCTGGAGGTCGGCCAGCGGCCCGCCTGGGCGGTGGAGTCCTTCCGGGACGTCGACCAGGACGTACGGCAGTCGATGCAGCGCGTGCGCACCTCGCCGTTCCTGCTGCACACCGACGACGTGCGGGGCTTCGTCTTCGACGTGAAGACGGGTCTGCTGCGCGAGATCGACCCCGCGTAGCGGTCGCCCGAACCCCGCGTGACCATCCGCCACACCTGTCGTTTCGCTGTCAATTGCGGCTCCGGCGTGCCCAAAAGGCCGTAAGGCCCGACATATCGCAGGCAGTTGTCCACAGGCGAGTGACACGAATCGGTAACGGCAGCAAGAATGCGGGTGTGACAACACGCGGAACGTTTCATGCGTGGTGTCCGTGTTCCAGGGGAGGACCGGTCCGCGTCGTAGAGCGTCGGCCCGGAAAGAACGGGCCGAGGAGGGCCGGGTGACGACCTATGACGATCGAGCGAGCCTCACTGATCTGACCGCCACTGTGGAGCGTGTCCGCAGTTCGGTGGAAGGAGTGATCGAGGGCAAGCCCGAGGTCGTACGGCTTTCGCTGACCGTACTGCTCGCCGAGGGACATCTTCTGATCGAGGATGTTCCCGGCGTGGGCAAGACCATGCTGGCGAAGGCACTGGCGCGGTCCATCGACTGCTCGGTGCGGCGTATCCAGTTCACGCCCGACCTGCTGCCGTCGGACATCACCGGCGTGTCGATCTGGGACCAGCAGCGCAAGGACTTCGAGTTCAAGCCGGGCGCGATCTTCGCCCAGATCGTGATCGGTGACGAGATCAACCGCGCGTCGCCGAAGACGCAGTCCGCGCTCCTTGAGTCCATGGAGGAGCGCCAGGTCACGATCGACGGCCAGAGTTACGAGCTGCCGAGCCCCTTCATGGTGGTGGCCACGCAGAACCCGGTCGAGATGGAGGGCACCTACCCGCTGCCCGAGGCCCAGCGCGACCGCTTCATGGCCCGCGTCTCCGTCGGCTACCCCAGCGTGGAGGCCGAGCTGCAGATGCTGGACGTGCACGGTGGGGTCTCCCCCTTGGAGGACCTCCAGCCGGTGGCGCACGCCCACGACATCGTGAAGCTGGTCGAGGCCGTGCGCGGGGTCCACGTCGCCGAGCCGGTCCGGCGGTACGTGGTGGACCTGGTCGCCGCCACGCGCACCCACCCGGACCTCAGACTCGGCGCCTCCCCGCGCGCGACGCTGCATCTGCTGCGCGCGGCGAAGGCGTCCGCGGCCCTGAGCGGCCGGGAGTACGCGCTGCCGGACGACGTACAGGCTCTCGCCGTGGCCGTCCTGGCGCACCGCCTGCTGCCCACCGCACAGGCCCAACTGAACCGCCGTACGTCCGAGCAGGTCGTCCAGGAGATCCTGCAGCGCACCCCGGTGCCCGCCGCGCCCCAGCAGCAGAGCGGCTTCGGCGGCCTCGGCCGCGGCACCCAGGGTTACGGCCAGCAGCCGCCGCGGAGGCTGTGATGACCTCCGGCAGTACCGGCCAGGCGGAGCCGGACCGCGGTGAGCAGAGCGGGCTGCGCACGGCACTGGCCGGTCTGACCACGCGCGGCCGCTCCTTCCTGGCCGCCGGCGTCGCGGCCGCCGTCTGCGCCTACGTCCTCGGGCAGAGCGATCTGCTGCGCGTCGGGCTGCTGCTCGCCGTGCTGCCGCTGGTCTGCGCGACCGTGCTGTACCGCACCCGCTACCGGGTCGCGGGCAGCCGCCGGCTCTCCCCCGCGCGCGTGCCCGCGGGCAGCGAGGCCCGCGTCCATCTGCGGATGGACAACGTCTCCCGGCTGCCCACCGGCCTGCTGATGCTCCAGGACCAGGTGCCGTACGTGCTCGGTCCGCGCCCCCGCTTCGTGCTGGACCGGGTGGAGGCGGGCGGCCGCCGCGAGGTCTCCTACCGGGTGCGCTCCGACCTTCGCGGCCGCTACCCGCTGGGCCCGCTGCAGCTGCGCCTGAGCGACCCGTTCGGCATGTGCGAGCTGACCCGCTCCTTCTCGACGCACGACACCCTGACCGTGATCCCGCGCGTGGAGCCGCTGCCGCCGGTGCGCTTCAGCGGGGAGGCGAAGGGCTACGGCGACGGGCGGCAGCGCTCGCTCGCGCTGGCCGGCGAGGACGACGTGATCCCGCGCGGGTACCGCTACGGCGACGACCTGCGCCGGGTGCACTGGCGCTCCACGGCGCGCTACGGCGAGCTGATGGTGCGCCGCGAGGAGCAGCCGCAGCGCTCCCGCTGCACGGTGCTGCTGGACACGCGGGGCCCGGCCTTCCAGGGCGCGGGCCCGGACTCGGCCTTCGAATGGGCCGTGTCGGGCACGGCGTCCGTGTTGGTCCACATGCTCGAGCGGGGCTTTTCGGTACGGCTGCTGACCGACACCGGCAGCTCGGTCCCCGGCGAGGGCGCCGACGGGTTCGCGGGCGCGAGCCAGGAGTCGGCGGACGCGGCCGGGCTGATGATGGACACCCTCGCGGTGATCGACCACTCCGACGGCACTGGTCTGTCGCGCGCGTACGACGTGCTGCGCGGAGGCAACGAAGGACTGCTGGTCGGCTTCTTCGGCGACCTCGACGAGGAGCAGGCGACGGTGGCCGCCAAGATGCGGCAGCGCAGCGGGGGCGCGGTGGCCTTCGTGCTGAACAGCGGCGCCTGGGTGCGGGAACCCACCGATGTGCCCGGCGCGTTGGACAGGAGCGAGGAGCGGCTGCGGTTGCTGCGGGAGGCGGGCTGGACGGCCCTGAGCGTGCCGCGGGGCGCTTCGCTGAACGAGCTGTGGCGCCAGGCGGACCGAGCGCGTACGGACGCCGCCGCGATCACCGGCGCGCGGGGCGAGGGGGGATCGGCATGAGCGGGCGGACACGGATGGCGCTGTGCGCCGCGACGGCCACATTGTTGGCGTCCTGCGCCCTGCTGCCGCTGGTCTCCCCGGTTACCTGGCTGATTCAGGCGATCTTCCTGCTGGCGATCCAGACCGGCGTGGGTATGGCGACCCGGCGGGTGCCGCTGGCGCGGCCCCTGACGGTGGCCGCGCAGGCCCTCGTCGCGCTGATGCTGCTGACCCTGACCTTCGCCCATCAGCAGGCGATCGCCGGAGTGATCCCCGGCCCGGAGGCGTTCCGGCACTTCGCCGACCTGTTGCAGGCCGGCGCGGACGACGTCAGCCGGTACTCGATCCCGGCGCCGCTGTCCGACGGCATCCGGCTGATGCTCATCGGCGGCGTCCTGATCATCGGCCTGGCGGTGGACACCCTCGCGGTGACGTTCCGCAGCGCGGCCCCCGCCGGGCTGCCCCTGCTGGCGCTGTACTCCGTGGCCGCGGGGCTGTCCGACGGTGGGGCGGACTGGCTGTGGTTCCTGGTCGCCGCCGCGGGTTATCTGATGCTGCTCCTGGCCGAGGGCCGCGACCGGCTCTCGCAGTGGGGCCGCGTCTTCGGCGGGGCTCCGCGGACGCCGGGCGGGGAGCCCAGCGGCGTGGTGGCGCCGGTCCGCACCGGGCGCCGCATCGGCATGGTCGCCCTGGGCATCGCCCTGGTCGTACCGCTGGCCCTGCCCGCGATGAACGGCGGCCTGCTGGACGCCGCGGGCGCGGGTGTGGGCACCGGCAGCGGAAGGGGCGGCACGATCTCCGCGGTGAACCCGCTGGTGTCGCTGCGCGACAGTCTGAACGTGGACGAGGACCGCGAGGTCCTTTCCCTGAAGACCAACACGGCCGACGTCTCGGACCTGTATCTGCGGATCGTGTCCCTGGACGACTTCGACGGCACCACCTGGCAGCCGGCCAAGCGCGACGTCCAGTCCGTGCCGGACCAGTTCCCCACGCCCATCGGCCTCGGCGCCGACGTCCGGCGCGCGGAGGTCGAGACGACCATCTCGGCCGCGGACTGGTACGCCCAGAACTGGCTGCCGATGCCCTATCCGCCGAGCGGCGTGAGCATCTCGGGCCGGTGGCGGTACGAACCGCTGGGGATGACGGTGGTCGGTGACCGCCGCCAGACCACACGCGGGGCGACGTACACCGTGCGTAGCCTCGAGGTGCAGCCGACGGCGAAGCAGCTCGCCGCCGCGCCGGAGCCGCCCGCCGCCCTGAAGCGCGAGTTCACCGAGCTGCCCGACTCGCTGCCCGCGGTGGTCGCCCGGACCGCGCGTGAGGTCACCGAGGGTGCGACCAGCCACTACGAGCAGGCGGTCAAGCTGCAGGAGTACTTCGCCGTGACGGGCGGGTTCCAGTACGACACCAACGTCAAGGTCGGCAGCGGCCGGCAGGCGATCGCCCGTTTCCTGAAGGACAGGCAGGGCTTCTGCGTCCACTTCTCCTTCGCGATGGCGGCCATGGCCCGCTCACTGGACATACCGGCCCGGGTCGCGGTGGGCTTCGCGCCCGGTACCCCGCAGGGCGACGGTTCGGTCTCGGTGGGGCTGAGGGACGCGCACGCATGGCCCGAGCTGTACTTCGAGGGCGTGGGCTGGACTCGCTTCGAGCCGACCCCGACCCGTGGTTCGGTTCCGTCGTACACCCAGTCGGACACGCCCGGCTCCACACTCCCGGATGTGGCCCGGCCCTCGCAGTCGACGAGCACGGGGCCGTCCGCAACGCCCTCGACGAGCGAGAGCTGCGCGGGGAAGCCTGAGGTGTGCGCGAGCGAGTCCCCTCAGGCCGCGCTGGCCACGGATGACGACGGCCCGAAGTGGTACGTCGTACTGGCGTGGGTGCTCGGCGGGCCGGCGGCGCTGCTGATCCCGTTGGCGCCGATGCTGTGGCGGTTGCGGACACGGGCGGTACGGCTGGGAGCACACGGCCGCGCGGAGGCGGACGTGTCGCTCCACACGATGGCGATCTGGCAGGAACTCACCGACACCGCCTGGGACTTCGGCATCTCGCCGGACGACTCCCAGACCCCCCGCAAGACCGCCGCCCGCATCGTCCGGCTGGGGCACCTGGACCCACCGGCCGCGACCTCGGTTCATCGGGTGGCCGACGCGGTGGAACAGGTCCTCTACGCCCCTGCTCCCCGCCCGACGGCCGGCCTCGCAGAGGATGTCCGCCGCGTCCGGTCCGACCTCGAGTCCAAGGCCGGCTGGACGACAAACCTGCGCGCCCGCCTGGCCCCGCGCTCCTGCGTGCGCGTGGTCTGGGCCGCGTCGGACTGGTGGACCGACATCAAGCGACGCACTGCCACCGCCCGCCCGACGCTGCGCAGACCGTCTACGCCTGGGCAGCGGGGGTGATCGGTCGCTGGGGTGAGGGCGGCGCGGGGCTGAGGTCGGTCGCTGGAGGCGAGGGCGGCGGCGCGGGGCTGAGGCGGGGCGTCTGCTTCGGGCGGGGGCGTGTGCTTCGGGCGGGAGCGAGGCTCGTGCGCTGCTGGCCGGATCGAGGCGCGTGCTCTTCGCGCCCGGCCCTCGCCCGTGCCCAGGCGTCTCCCCCGGCCGGGCCTCACTCCGGCCCGCGTTTCACCCCGCCGACACGTCAGGTCAGCTGAGGCCTCACTCGGACCTGCGCTTCACTCCGGCCTGCGCCTCACTCGCGCGGCCTAGGCCTCACTCCGGCTCTACGCGTCAGCCCCGCCCAGGCCCCACTCCCCTGGATCTCACGGTTACGCGTCCCGCGCTGTCTGGCTCAGCAGAGCCAGGACGGCTCGCTCAGCAGAGCTGAGAGGACGGCTCGAGTCGGAGCAACAGATGCAGGTCGGGCTGGGCGACCTCGACCGGGCGGACCGCGGAACGGCGGGGCGGAACCCTTCGTCGGGGCACAAGCCGTAGGGGCAGGGCTTCGGCCGGAGACCCGCGTTGGCAAAGAAGGGTAGGCAGGGACGAGGGACTCGGCTCCGGTCTGGGCAGCCGGCTGAAGCCGGCTCGCTCGGCCGAAGTAACCGGCTCAGGCCGGAGGCGACGCTGCTTCGGGCCGGGTGGCAGGACGTCGGCCTGATGTTCCATGCCGAGAAGTCGCTGGGACGGGGTCTTGTCCGAGCTGAAGGAATTAGCCGAGTCCGTTCGCTCCGGACGGACGTCATCCGGGCAGTTCAGGACGTTGCTCGTCCACATCGCCAGGCCCACCTGCAGCCCTGTCAGCCTTCGGCTCGCCACCTTCTGGCCCCTCTGATTACCGGGGCATACATCAGGGGGTGGCCACCTGGTCGGTGGTCACCCCCTGCGTGTCCAGGAGCTGCTCGTCGAGCTAATGGCCGCCCTGTTCGTCGCGGCGGCGCTGCCAGCGCTGCTCGATGCGGTCCATCATGGAACGCTTCTGACGGGGCTGCCGGCGGGCGTGCGGGCCGCCGGAGGCGGGCTGTTCGCCCGGCTTGGGGGCCTTGCGCCAGCCGGTCACGGCGAGTACCGCACAGCCCAGCATGACCAGGAAGCCCACCACGCTGAGCCAGACCTGCTTGGCGACCATTCCTGCCATGAGGAGCGCGATACCTACGAGGAAGCCAGCGACCGCCTGGTAGACCCGTCGCCGGGTGTACGTGCGCAGCCCGCTTCCCTCAAGCGCTGTCGCGAACTTGGGATCTTCGGCGTACAGCGCTCGCTCCATCTGCTCGAGCATTCGCTGCTCGTGCTCCGAGAGCGGCACGGAGTCCTCCTCATCGTGCAGTCGCCGGGGCGACCCGGGGGGTCCCTTCAGGATAGGCAGGGAATCGCCCCCGTGAAACCCGCCCCTCTACGCCAATTGGCCAACCGGGCTCCGCCATGGACGTCCCGACTCGCTGAGATCTGCATTCCCCAGCGGCCGACCCGTCATGCCGGAACGGTCTCCCTCGATCATACGGCGCTGCGCGCCCGATCGGGGGGCCTGTGGCGTACTCCATGTGCAGCCAAGTCCCTGATCAACGGCGCACCCCTGCGGTCCGCAGAGGACGGCTCAGGCCTCGGCGGTCTCCCGCGTCTCGCCGAGCACGTGGAGCTGCGTGGCCACCGAGTGGAAGGCGGACAGCTCGGCCGCCGCCTCCTCCAGCTTCAGCAGCGCCTCCAGCGCCCCGGGCTCGGTGTCCACCAGCACACCGGGGACCAGGTCGGCGAAGACCCGCACCCCGTGCACCGCACCGACCCGAAGGCCCGCCCCCTCGACCAGTCCGGTGAGCTGCTCGGCGGTGAAACGGCGCGGCACCGGGTCACCCTGACCCCAGCGGCCATCCGGGTCCTCCAGGGCCTGCTTGGCCTCCTTGAAGTGACCGGCGAGCGCCCGCGCCAGCACAGCGCCGCCCAGTCCGGCGGCGAGCAGGCTGAGGACGCCCTCGGCACGCAGCGCGGCCACCACGTTGCGCACGCCCTCGGCGGGGTCGTCGACGTACTCCAGGACGCCATGGCACAGCACGACGTCGTACCCGCCGCGCTCGACCACGTCGAAGAGGCCGTGGGCGTCACCCTGGACGCCCCGCACCCGGTCGGCCACGTCGGCCTCGGCGGCACGCCGCTCCAGGGCGAAGAGCGCGTTCGGGCTGGGGTCGACGACGGTGACGCGGTGGCCGAGCCGGGCAAGGGGCACCGCGAAGTTGCCGCTGCCGCCTCCGGCGTCGAGGACGTCCAGCGCCTGGCGCCCCGTAGCCTTCACGCGGCGGTCCAGGGCATCCCGGAGGACTTCCCAAACCACGGCTGTACGAAGGGCAGCGCGGGGGCGCATCGGGTCCGACACGGCAGTTGACTCCTCGGCGCGGCACCGCCACTTGCACGGCGGAGCGATCGGGCTGCCTCCCCGGCCCGGGTCACGGGAGCGGGAAGGCTTCAGGCGCCCTCCACCCTATTGCCTACGGCAGCCCACCCGGCCATCGCGATGCCGCGCGATGCCACCCGTCCGCGCGGCGGACGGCAACGGCGGACAGCACGGGCGGACAGCAGGGACGGACACCGTGACGGGGACGCGGACCTGGGGATGGGCACAGGCACTCCGACCGAGGCTTCGTGCCCCAGTGCCCGGCCGTTTCGCCGTCAGCCCGCGTCCGGCATGTCCTCGCGCGCGTGACGCGAGCCGTCGGTCCCGTCCGCGTCGGTGTCCGGTCGTGGCTGTGGCAGGACCGGCTGGAGTACCAACATCCGCTCGACGAGGCGCAGGAACATCGCCACGTCGCGTATCAGGTCGTCGGCGTCCCGGCGGCTGGCCGCGCCCTGGATGCCCGCCTCGGCCCGGGCGCGGCGCCGGGCGCCCGAGGCGAACAGCGCGCTCCACTCGGTGAGTTCGGGGGCGATCTCGGGGAGCACTTCCCAGGCGCTCCTGATGCGGGCCCGGCGCCTGGACGTGGGCTCGGGGCGCCCGCGCGCGGCGAGGACGGCGGCGGCGGTGCGCAGGGCGGCGAGGTGGGCCGTGGCATAGCGCTCGTTCGGCGTTTCCAGAACGGCGGCCTCGTCCAGTCCGGCACGGGCCTGGGCGAGCAGGTCGAGGGCGGCGGGCGGGGCCGTGGCCCGGCGGAGCACGGGGTGCACGTCGCTCGCCGGGCCGGTCAGTGAGGGGGCAGGGCCGGTGGCGCGGCGCCGGTGGGCGGCTGCTGCGTGGTAGCTGGCCATGACGAACCTCCTGTCGTCTGTGTGACGGCACGCCCTGATACGGGATGCCGTATGCGCCCATCGTGAGGTATGGCACTGACAATCCGTTCTGACCTGGGCTTTTGCTTCGATCGCGAGTTCGGGCTAACTTTTGCACTGACCAGTCAGTTCAAATTGAGGGGGCAGGGATGGGGGGAACCGTGGCCGGAGCAGGCGTCACGGCCCTGGGCCTCGGTCTCGAAGGGCCCCGCGGATGGGCGTTCCGCGGGGTTTCCTTCGAGGCGGAGCCCGGCTCACTGATCACGATCGAGGGGCCGTCCGGCACCGGACGTACCTGCCTGTTGCTGGCGCTCACGGGACGGATGAAGCCCACCGAGGGAACCGCCACCGTGGGCTCGGCCGGGCTGCCCAAGCGCATGGCGGCGGTGCGGCGCATCAGCGCCCTGGCCCACGTCCCGGGTGTGACCGACCTGGACCCGGCCCTGACCGTCGCCGAGCACCTCCACGAACGGGCGCTGCTGCAGCGGCGGTTCGGCGATTCCTGGCGCGGGCTGCTGCGGCCGCGTGCCGAGCGGAAGTCAGAGGCGAAGGTGCGGATCGAGGCCGCGCTCACGGCGGCCGGCCTCGACCGGGACTCCCTGCCCAAGGGTTCCCGTACCGCCGTACGTGACCTGGAGCGTCTGGAGGCGCTGCGGCTGTCCGTCGCGCTGGCCCTGATCGCCCGCCCGCGCGTGCTCGGCGTCGACGACACCGATCTCAAGCTGTCGGACGCCGAACGGGTCGAGGCCTGGGCGCTGTTGAAGTCCATCGCCGAGGCCGGGACCACGGTCGTCGCGGTGTGCAGCGAGGCCCCCGACGACACCGTCAAGGTGTCCACGGCCCAGGAAGCCGACATCCAGAAGGGCGACGTCCCGAAGACCGACACCGCGTCCGCCGCCCAGGAATCCCCGGAAACCGACGGACCGGACACCGACGGAAAGGAGGCCGCCGATGCGATCGCCGAGGCTGGCCGCGCTTGAGCTCCGGCGCTTCGGCCGGGGGAAGCTGCCGCGTGCCGCCCTGGTCGCGCTGCTGGTGCTTCCCCTGCTGTACGGCGCCCTGTACCTGTGGTCGTTCTGGGACCCGTACGGCCGGCTCGACCGTATCCCCGTGGCGCTCGTGAACGACGACAAGGGGGCGACCGCCCACGGGAAGAAGCTCTCGGCCGGCGACGACATCACCAAGGGGCTGCGCGAGAGCGACGTCTTCGACTGGCAGGAGGTGAGTGCCGCCGAGGCCGAGAAGGGTGTCGAGAACGGCACCTACTACCTGTCGCTGACCATGCCGAGCGACTTCAGTGCGCGGATCGCCTCCAGCGCGGGCAACTCGCCGGAGACGGGCGCCCTTCAGGTGCGTACGAACGACGCGAACAACTACATCGTCGGGCAGATCTCGCGGACGGTCTTCAGCGAGGTGCGCGAGGCCGCGTCCACCAAGGCGTCGCGGTCGTTCCTGGACAGGATCTTCGTCTCGTTCTCCGACATCCACGGCGCGACGGTCAAGGCCGCGAACGGCGCCGACAGGCTCGAAGGCGGCATCGGCAAGGCGGAGAAGGGCTCCAAGGACCTCGCCGACGGGCTGAAGGAGGCCAAGAAGGGCAGTGGCAAGCTGTCCACGGGCCTGAAGAAGCTCAACGAAGGCGCGGGCGATCTGGAGAGCGGCTCCAAGCGGGTCGCCGAGGGTACGCAGACGCTCGCCGACAGGGTCAACGGAGTCGACAAGAAGATCGGCCCCTTCCTCCAGGACAACGAGAAGACCATCGGGGACACCGCCCGACTGGTCGCCGACAGCTCGGGGGCCATCCGCAACAACCTCGACGACCTGGTGGAGCACGCTCCGGGCGCCGCCAAGGGCGCTCATGCGGCTTCGGACGTGCTGGACACCGTCTACAAGGCGCGTTGCGAGGACGCCGTACTGCCCGACCCGGCCTGCTCCGATCTGAAGAAGGCCAAGAACTCGGCCGCGGACGTGGCGACGATCGCCGACGACCTCAACACGCTGATCGCGGACCACGACGGCGATCTGAAGAAACTCGACAAGAACCTCGCCACCCTCCAGAAGCAGTCCCAGGCGCTCGCCGACCGCGCACCCCGCCTCTCGGAGGACCTGGACGACGCCGTCACCAGGATCAACCAGCTGAACCAGGGGGCCGCGAAGGTCGCCGCGGGCGCGAAGAAGCTGCACTCGGGCCTCGGCACGGCCAGGACCGGCGCGGCGGACCTGGACGCCGGCGTGAGTGAGCTGAAGACCGGTGCGTACGACCTCAACGGCGGCATGTACAAGCTCGTCGACGGCTCCGGGAAGCTCTCGTCCGGGCTGCACGACGGCGCAGAGCAGATCCCGGACTACGACAAGAAGGCCCGCGACCAGCGCACCGAGGTCATGGCCGACCCGGTCCAGCTCGTCTCCCGGGACATGCACAAGGCGCCCAACTACGGCACCGGGTTCGCCCCGTACTTCATCCCGCTGTCCCTGTGGGTGGGCGCGATGGTGGCGTACATGCTGATCGCGCCGATGAACCGGCGCGCGCTGGCCGCGGGCGCCTCGGCATGGCGGATCGCGCTGGCCGGCTGGCTGCCCGTGGTGGCGATCGGGGTGCTGCAGACAGTGGCCCTGATGTCGGTGCTGCACTGGGCGGTCGGCCTTCAGATGGCGCGGGCGGCCGGGACGGTGGGCTTCCTGTTCCTGGTCACGGCGTGCTTCGCGGCGATCGTGCAGTGGCTGAACGCGCGCTTCGGGGCGGCGGGGCGGATCCTCGTCCTGGCCCTGCTGATGCTGCAGTTGACGTCCGCGGGCGGCACGTACCCCGTACAGACCAGCCCGGGCTTCTTCAACGCGCTCCACCCCTTCCTGCCGATGAGCTACGTCGTGGAGGCGCTCAGGAGGCTCATCACGGGCGGCGGTCTGGAACCGGTGTGGCACGCGTGCGTGGTGCTCGTCGCCTTCACCGCGGCCGCCCTCGCACTGACCGCGCTGTCGGCCCGTCGCCGGCAGGTGTGGACGCTCGACCGGCTGCACCCGGAGCTGACCCTGTGAGCGCAAGCGGCACAATCAGGGCCATGGAAAGCAGCAAGGCCGCGTCGGGCGGCAGCACGCGCCGTGAGGCCACCCGGCAGAAGCTCTACGAGGCGGCCGTCACGCTCATCGCCGAACAGGGCTTCTCCGCCACCACGGTGGACGAGATCGCCGAACGGGCCGGGGTGGCGAAGGGCACGGTCTATTACAACTTCGCGAGCAAGTCGGTCCTCTTCGAGGAGCTGCTCCGCCACGGAGTCGAACTCCTCACCGCCTCCCTTCGGGAGGCGGCCGAGCAGACCGAACGCGACGGCGGCAGCAAGGTCGACGCCCTGGACGCGATGATCCGCGCGGGGCTCGTCTTCATCGACCGCTACCCGTCCTTCACCCAGCTCTACGTCGCCGAGCTGTGGCGTACGAACCGGGCCTGGCAGTCCACGCTGATGGTGGTGCGGCAGCAGGCCGTGGCCGTCGTCGAGGGTGTGCTGCGCGAGGGCGTGAAGAACGGCGAGTTCAGCGAGGAGATCGACGTGGCGCTGACCGCCTCCGCGCTGGTCGGCATGGTCCTGGTGGCCGCGCTGGACTGGAAGTCCTTCCAACCGGAGCGCTCCCTGGACGACGTGCACGCGGCGCTGTCCCGTTTGCTGCAGGGCCGGGTGAGCGGACGCCGCTGAGGCGGCCGACGACACCGCGCGCACGAAAGCGCCGGTTCGAGGTGGCCGCGTCCCCCGCGGGCCATTCTCGAACCGGCGCCTTCTCGTGCTCCCCCGTTTTCCCCGTTCCCCCGTTCCCCCGTTTTTCTTTCCCCCGTACTCCCCCCTGCTCCCCCGTGTCCCCCGTCGGACCCCCGTTCGGTCGTTCCCCCGGGTCCCCCGGTCTCGCTCCCGCCGACGCCGGGCCGGCGGAAGGAGCGGATCCGGGGTCGCTCCGTTCCGGCGCCCCGTGTCGCCGGTACCGGAGCCGATCCCCTTCTCCGTGGCTCCACTCTCTCGTTCACGCTGGTCGGGGCCCATCCGCGCGCGTACTCATCTCACCGGCTAGGTACGCGTACTCAGAGCTGCGCACTCACCCCCAGGACCCTCCGTTGCCGACTGGTTACGATCGCCTCCGTGTCGATACTCCCTTTGGTGTTCACCAGCGGCTGGGCCAGCGGCGTAAACGCCTACGCCGTGGTGTTGTTGCTCGGCGTCTTCGGCGCCACCGGCCTGAGCGACGAGGTGCCCGAGGCACTGCAACGGCCCGATGTCCTGATAGCCGCCGGGGTGCTGTTCCTCTGCGAGGCCGTCGCCGACAAGATCCCGTACGTGGACTCGGCCTGGGACTCGGTGCACACCGTGATCCGGCCGGTCGCGGGCGCGGTCGTCGCGGCGCTGCTCGCCGGGCAGAGCGGGTCGCTGCCCGAACTGGCGGCGGGCGCGGTCGGTGGTTCCACCGCGCTGATGAGCCACCTGGTCAAAGCCGGAACGCGGATGGCCGTCAACACCTCGCCCGAACCGTTCAGCAACATCGTGGTGAGCCTCGCCGAGGACCTCGGGGTCGGTGCCCTCATCACCCTCGCGATCTTCTACCCCGTCGCCGCGGCGGTCGTCGCGGGTGTCCTGCTGCTCGCCGGGTTGCTGCTGCTCCTCTTCCTGGTCTCGCGGATCCGTCGCTTCCGGCGCCGCAGGGCCGAGCGCCGGGAGGAGAAACGGCTCGCGCAGGCGGTGGGGCAGCGGCCCGGCTGAGCTCCGCCCGACGACAAGGCCCAGGTCCGCGGGCCGTTGTCAGTGGCAGCGGATAAAGTCCCACGCATGGCAAGGATTGCGGTGATCGGCGCCGGGATGGGCGCGATGGCGGCCGCTGCCCGGCTGGCCGTCGCGGGCCACCGGGTGGCGGTCTACGAGCGTACGGAGACGTACGGCGGAGCGGTGCGCCGCTTCGAGCGCGACAGCTTCGGCTTCGACACAGGCCCCGGGCTGCTCCCGCTTCCCGCCGTGTACCGCGACCTGTTCATCAAGACCGGCAAGGAGCCGCTGGAGGCGTGCGTCGAGCTGACCCAGGTCGACCCGTCCGCGCGGCACGTCTTCGCGGACGGCACCGAGGTCCGGCTGCCGAACGCCTCGCGCGCAGGCGTGGTGGCCGCCCTCGACGAGGCGCTGGGCGCCGGGACCGGCGACCGCTGGGGCGACTTCCTGGTCCGGGCCCGCGAGGCCTGGGACCGGACGCGCAGGCCGCTGCTGGAGGAGCCGCTGTGGCCGAACTGGCAGGTGCTGGCCGATCGCGAGCCCTATCCGGCGGTCCCTCACAAGCGACTCCTGCGCACCCGCCGGGCCGGCACGCTCGCCGAGGTCGGCGCGTGGGAGCTGCGCGACCCCCGGCTCATCGCCCTGCTGGAGAGCCACGCGCTCGCGTACGGCCTGGATCCGCGCGACACCCCGGCGAGCGCGGCGGTGCTGCCGTACCTGGAGCATGCCTTCGGGACCTGGTATGTGCGCGGCGGGATACGGGAGTTGGCGCGGGCGGTGTACGAGCGCTGCGTGGCCCGGAAGGTCGAGTTCAGCTTCGGCGCCGAGGTGGTCGGGGTCCTGGAAAAGGACGGCCGGGCAGCGGGGTTGGAGCTGGCCGACGGATCGCTGGTGGAGGCCGACATGGTCGTCGGCACCGGACCGTGGCGGCTGGGCGACCTGGTGCGCGGCCGTGAGTTGTACGAGGCGGAGGGGGTTGAGCCCAACCCCGAGGGCATGTCCCCGGGCCGGGTCGTGGTCTGCCTGGCGCTGCGCGGCCCGCGCGAGGCGGGCACCGCTCACCGCACGGTGGTGCACGCCCCGGACCGGCAGGCCGAGTTGGACGCCTTCGGCCTCGGTGAGCCACCCGCGCACCCGACGGTCCGGATCGACCGCCCGGACGACCCGGCGCTGCGCCCCGACGACGGCCACGAGTCCGTGGTCCTCACGGCCACGGTGCCGTCGCAGACGCGGTACGACTGGACCGCGGCCGGTGCCGCCGACGCCTTCGCGGACCGGATGGTGACGGCCGCCGAGCGCGCGATACCCGGACTGCGCGAGCGGACGCTGTGGCGCGAGGTCCGTACGCCGGTGGACACCTGGCGGGAGACGGGAGCCGAGGGCGGCGGGGTACCGGCGCCGGCCCTGGCGGCAGCGGAGGGGACCTTCCTGCGCCCGTCCAACAGCACCCGCATACCCGGCCTGTTCACGGTCGGCGGCTGGTCCCACCCCGGCGGTGGTCTCCCTCACGCCGGCATGTCGGGCACGCTGGTGGCCGGGCTGATCGTGGAGGGGCCGGAGTTCCGGGGCTCACAGTGATGCCCGTGATGCCCGCGTAGGCGTCTCGCGATGCCCGCGCAGGCGTCTCCGCGAGGGGCGCGGGGGGGAGCTGTCAGAAACGGTACTGCTCGTCGTACCCGTTCCCCTGGCCCTGGCCCTGCTGCTGGCCGTCGACCTGGTACGGGTACTGCTGCTCCGGCGGGAGTTCGCCGCCGTACGCCTCGTCGGTGCGCTGCTGCGGGACCCAGACGCCGCCGGGCGGGGTCCCCTCGCCGTAGGTACCGGTGGCGTACTGGTCCTGGCCGTAGCCCTGCTGGCCGTACTGCGGCTGGCCGTAGGCGTCGTACGTGGTGCCGCCGTAGGTCTGGGTGCCGATGTACGGGTCGGAGTAGGCGGCGTACTGCTGCTGGCCGGTGGTGTCGTAGCCGTACTGCTGCTGGTCGTAGCCGGAGTAGCCGTCGTAGGCATAGCTCTGGTCGGCCGTCGCGTACTGGTCCTGGGGCTGGCCCGCGGCCGCGTAGTTCTGGTCGGCGGCGGCGTAGGCGGGGTCGCTGTATATGCCGTACGAGCCGGTGTCCTCGGGCAGCGGCTGGGGCTCGTAGACGGCGGTCGTCTCCGCCGCCGCGTGCCGGTCCGTGCGCGCGGGGGTGAAGACGTCGTCGCGGTCGTAGTCGTCCTGGCCGTAACCGGTGTTGTCCTGGCCGTAGTTGGCGTCGTCGTGACCGTACGTGCCGTCGTGGCCCGCGAAAGCGCCGTCGGTGGCTTCGAGGTCGGAGACCTCCAGGGTCGGCTCGTGGCGGTCCGGCTCGCCGCGGCGGCGCTTGACGGCGCCCAGGGGGCCCAGGGCCGGCGCGGAGACCGCCCAGCCGGACGAGAAGCCGCGGCGGAACGACAGGGTGACGTAGGTCTGGCCGACCGCGAACGCTGCCGCGCCCAGACCGATGACGATGACGGACGGGATCAGCACCCCGACCACGACGCCGAGGAAGCCGACGAAGGCGAGCAGTCGCCAGCGCAAGCGTGCCTTGTACTGCAGCAGCACCTCGCCCAGCAGCCACAGCGCGACGACGCCGAACGCGATGTAGAGGACCGTCCAGCCCATGTACGCCCCTCTCCCAGTGGCCGCCTACGCAGTGTGACGTATGCCAGTACGGCCGGTCTAGGCCTGCGGTGGGTGGTGCAAGCCCAGGTTTTCGTAGATTTCCAGGGTCGCCGTGGAGTTGTTGAGCGTGATGAAGTGCAGTCCGGGCACTCCCTCGGCCAGCAGCCGTGCGCAGAACTCCGTGGCGAACTCGATCCCGATCGAGCGTACAGCGGTCGGATCGTCCTTTGCTGTGAGGATCCGCTCTTTCAGGGCGTCCGGGAAGGTGGCGTTGGTGAGAGAGGGGATCCGCTCCAGCGTCCTGACGCTGGCGATCGGCATGATCTCCGGGATGATCGGGGTGTCGCAGCCGGCGGCCGACACGCGGTCGCGCAAGCGCAGGTAGTCCTCCGGTTCGAAGAACATCTGCGTGATCGCGTAGTCCGCGCCCGCACGGCACTTGTCGACGAAGTGACGGACGTCGGTCTCCCAGTCGGCGGAGCGCGGGTGCATCGCGGGGAAGGCCGCGACCCCGACGCAGAAGTCTCCGGACGCCTTGATCAGTTCGACGAGTTCGGCGGCGTAGGCGAGGCCCTGAGGGTGCCGCACCCAGTCGCCCAGCGGGTCGCCGGGCGGGTCGCCGCGCAGCGCCAGCATGTTGCGGATGCCCGCGTCGGCGTACTGCCCGATGATGTTGCGCAGGTCGGCCACCGAGTGGTCGACCGCGGTGAGGTGGGCGATCGGCGTGAGCGTGGTGTCCGAGGCGATCGCCTCCGTCGCCTTGACCGTGCCGGCGCGGGTGGAACCGCCCGCGCCGTAGGTCACGGAGACGAAGTCGGGTCCGACGGCCTCGACCCGGCGCAGCGCGTTCCACAGGTTCCGCTCGCCCTTCGGGGTCTTGGGGGCGTAGAACTCGAACGAATACGTCGTCTTGCCGGTCGCGAGCATCTCGCGCACGGTACGAGCGTGGTCCGACCTGATGGATGCGGTGCCGAGGGCCATACTCGCAGGTTAACCAGGGGTCCCCGGTCCCCCAACCAGATGCCGGACATTCGCCCGATTTGTCGGACTGTTGTCCACTCCTTGGACAAACATGGGCCAAACAGAGCCTCGAAGCCGGTGGAGCACGGCCGGGCTGACCACATGGTGAGACATCGCGGACAGGGACTGAGACGCGTTGGTCCAGCCGCCGAAGGCACACCCTTGGCGGCCGGCCGGCCTACACCTGCCGCAGCCGCTTCGCGAACTCCGCCGCTGCCGCACCCGGGTCGTCGGCCTCCGTGATCGCCCGTACGACGACGACGCGGCGAGCACCGGCCTCCAGCACCTCGTCGAGGTTGCCGAGGTCGATGCCGCCGATGGCGAACCAGGGGCGGTCGGTGCCGAGGGCGGCGGTGTGGCGGACCAGGCCGAGGCCGGGGGCGTGGCGGCCGGGCTTGGTGGGGGTGGGCCAGCAGGGGCCGGTGCAGAAGTAGTCCACGCCCTCCTGGACGGCGGCCGCGTCGGCCTCGGACTCGGAGTGCGTGGAACGGCCGACGAGGATGTCGCCGCCGAGAATCGCGCGGGCGGCGGGGACCGGGAGGTCGCCCTGGCCGAGGTGCAGGACGTCGGCGCCGGCGGCATGGGCCACGTCGGCGCGGTCGTTGACCGCGAGGAGCTTGCCGTGCCGGGCGCATGCCTCGGCGAAGACCTTCAGGTGCTCGACTTCCTCGGCCGCCTCCATGCCCTTGTCGCGCAGTTGCACGATGTCGACGCCGGCGACCAGGACGGCGTCCAGGAACTCCGCGAGGTCGCCCTGCCGCTTGCGGGCGTCCGTGCAGAGGTAGAGCCGGGCGTCGGCGAGCTGGGCGCGGGCGGTGCCTGCGCTGGCGGTGTCGGACATGCGGTGCCCCCTGTGGTCGGGTTGCCGGGCGGGTGACGTCGGGCTGGTGCCGGACGGTGGCACGGTAGCCGGAGCCTGGTACTGCGTCGCGGGCCGGTGCTGGTCGGTGCTGGTCGGTGAGCCGTGGTCCGGGCCGCGCGGTGGCTCGTGGCCGGCCAGGACGTGACCCGCGGTCGGGCCAGGAGGCGACCCGTGGCCGGCCAGGCGGTGACCCGTGGTCGGGTCGGAATGAGTCGGGGCCGGACGTCGTATGACGCCGTGGCCGTTGCCCGGGCATGACGTGCCTCACAACGCCCAGACGGCACTCGCCGACACATGTGGCGATGCCAGGCACCCGGCATCAGGTACCCGGCCCATGCCACTGGTGGACGTGCCCGCCCGGACCCAAGCGTGGATGCAGACCGGCCAACGGCCACGGCGGCGCGCCGCACGCGCCCCGCGCCCTGGCCCGGGTTCCAGCAGGCCGCAGTCGATCGCGACCGTGGCCCGCTGGAGCCCGGTCCATAGGCCGGACGGTGTTGGGATCAGGGCGTTCGGTTCAGACGGCGAGCGCCTGGGCGCGGCGCTTCACCTCCGTGCCGCGATTCTCGCTGAGGGCCTGCGCGGGGGTGCCGGGCAGGCTCTCGTCGGGGGTGAAGAGCCACTCCAGCATCTCTTCGTCCGTGAAGCCGTCGTCCCGCAGGAGCGTCAGGGTCCCGGTCAGGCCCTTGACGACCTTCTGCTCGGCCCCGTCGATGAAGGCGGCGGGGACGTGCAGTGCGCGGTTCTCACCACGGCGTACGGCGATGAGCTGGCCGTCCTTGACCAGCTGCCGGACGCGGGTCACCTCGACATCGAGCATCTCTGCGATGTCGGGGAGGGTGAGCCAGGCGGGGACGAGAGCATCGATCTTTGCGTCAATCTCGGTCACGGCACAAGCCTGCCATCTGCCACTGACAGTAGGAAGCCAGGCCCGTCCGACCAGGGCCAACACCCCGCTCTCGGCCCTACGCCGTCGCCGCCTTCATCGGCCGCGCCGGGTCCCCCAGCAGCGCCGCGTCCATCGGCGTACCCGCCTCGATCAGCCGCCGCCCCTGGGCCAGGTCCCTCGGACGGCCCACCGCCAGCAGGGCGACCAGGCGGTCGTCCTTCAGCCAGCAGACCGTCCAGGCCGGGCCCGACGGGTCGCCGCGCCACAGGGTCGTGTCGGCGGCGGCGTGGTGGCCGGCGTACTGGACGAACCGGCCGAACTGCTCGGACCAGAAGTACGGCACCGGGTCGTAGACCGCAGAAGTCTCACCGGTGGCCTCACCGAGGATGTTCGCGGCGACCGTGCGCGGGCCCTGGAGGGCGTTGTCCCAGTGGTGCACCAGGAGGCGCTCGCCATACCTTCCCGAAGGGAAGGAGGCGCAGTCGCCGACCGCGTAGACGTCCGGCACGGAGGTGCGCAGGCCGTCGTCGGCCACCACCTCGCCGTGCGCCCCGAGCTCGATGCCCGAGCCGGCCAGCCAGGCCGTGGCGGGCCGCGCCCCGATGCCGACCACGACGGCGCCCGCGGGCAGCCGCGAGCCGTCGTCGAGGAGCACCGCGCCGGGCTCGACGCGCTCCACGCGCGCGTGCGTACGCAGCACCGCCCCGCTGTCCTGGTACCAGGCGGTCATGGGCGCCGCCACCTCCGCGGGCAGCGCACCCGCGAGCGGCCGGTCGGCGGCCTCCACGACCGTCACCGCGCAGCCCGCCTCGCGCGCCGCCGTGGCGAACTCCGCGCCGATCCAGCCCGCGCCGACGACCACGATGTCGTGCTGCCGGGCGAGCACCGGCCGCAGCCGCTCGGCGTCGTCCAGCGTGCGCAGCAGATGCACGCCGGGGACGCCCTCCACGCCCGGCAGCCGGATCGGTTCGGCGCCGGTGGCGAGCACGAGGACGTCGTACGGGACGGGCCCGGCCTCGGTGTCCAGCTCGTGGTCGGCGGGGCGCACGCCCAGCACTTCGCGGCCCAGCTGAAGTTCGATGCCGAGCGCCTCGAAGTCGACGTCGAAGGCGGAGCCCTCGGCCTTGCCGAGCAGCACGGCCTTGGACAGGGGCGGTCGGTCGTACGGCTGGTGGGGCTCGGCGCCGATCAGGGTGACGGTGCCGGTGAAGCCCTGTTCCCGTAGGGCGACCGCCGTCTGCACACCGGCCATGCCGGCGCCGGCGACGACCACTTTCCGCTGCGACTGCGTCGTCTGCTCGCTCACCTGATCACCATAGACAACTGACAAATTGTCAGTCAGGAGTCGTGCTCAGTGACCTGCTCCACAACGCTGGTCCCGCTGCCCGCCTGCGACTCCCACTCCCAGCTCTCCTCCAGGCGCACCCGGCCGTCGGGAAGCTCGACCACCGTGGACAGGCAGTGGCCCGACGAGGTCGTCCCGTCCCGCTTGAGCTGCACGTACCGGAAGTCCAACCGGTCGCCTTCCCTGCCACCCACCAGATACCCGCGTACGACATCGCCGCCCGCGTACTCGGCCCAGATCTCGCCGTCCTTCTCGTGGTACGTGAACCGGGTACGCGTACCCACCTGACCTGGGGCTTGGTCCGCGACGGGGGCGAGGACGAGACCGTCGAGCGAGCGGGCCATGGGTACGGGCTCCCTTACTGAGAGAGGTGGCGGCGGGCTAGGGTGGCCAACGTAGAGCACTCGCGGGAGCCCGGACGCACCGGGCTGAGAGGGAGGCTGGCGGCCTCCGACCGTACGAACCTGATCCGGGTCATGCCGGCGAAGGGAGGGGCTGGACGCCCATGTCGCGTACGCGAACGTCAGACGTCCTTGTCATCGGGGGCGGAATCATCGGCCTGGTCACGGCGTGGCGGGCCGCGCAACGCGGGTTCACGACGGCCGTCGTGGACCCCGAGCCGGGCGGCGGCGCCGCCCAGGTGGCGGCCGGGATGCTGGCCGCCGTCACGGAACTGCACTACGGCGAGCAGACCCTGCTCGGCCTGAACCTGGCCTCGGCCCGCCGCTACCCGGACTTCGCGGCCGAGCTCACCGAGCTCACCGGCCATGACCTCGGCTACCGGCGCTGCGGCACGCTCGCGGTCGCGCTGGACTCCGACGACCGCGCCCATCTGCGCGAACTGCACGCCCTGCAGCGCCAGTCCGGGCTGGACTCCGAGTGGCTGTCGGGGCGGGAGTGCCGGCGCCTGGAGCCGATGCTCGCGCCGGGCGTGCGGGGCGGGCTCAGGGTCGACGGGGACCACCAGATCGACCCGCGGCGGCTGGCCGGGGCGCTGGTGGCCGCGTGCGAGCGGGCCGGTGTGGTCTTCCACCGGACGTGGGCCGAGCGCTTCGACGTCGTACGCGACCGGGCCGCCGGTGTCACCACGCCCGACGGCACGGAGCTGGGCGCGGGCCAGGTCGTCCTCGCGGCCGGCAGCCTCAGCGGGCGACTGTCCGGAGTGCCGGACGACGTACTGCCGCCGGTGCGCCCCGTGAAGGGGCAGGTGCTGCGGCTGACCGTGCCGAAGCGGTACGCGCCGTTCCTGAGCCGGACCGTGCGTGCCGTGGTGCGCGGCAGCCAGGTGTATCTGGTGCCTCGCGAGAGCGGGGAGCTGGTCGTCGGGGCGACGAGCGAGGAGCTGGGCTGGGACACGACGGTGACCGCGGGCGGCGTGTACGAGCTGCTGCGCGACGCCCACGAGCTGGTGCCCGGCATCACGGAACTGCCGCTCACGGAGACGCGAGCCGGTCTGCGCCCGGGCTCCCCCGACAACGCGCCGCTGCTCGGTCCGACCGAGCTGGAGGGGCTGCTGCTGGCCACCGGGCACTACCGCAACGGCGTGCTGCTCACGCCGGTCACCGGAGACACGATGGCGCACGTCCTGACCACCGGCGAACTCCCGGACGAGGCCCGGGCGTTCACGCCCAGGCGGTTCAGCTCTGCCGCACTCGCCGCCGCACTCACGGAGCAGCCCGCATGAGCCACCCGGTCACCATCTCGGTCAACGGCGAGCGTCGGCAGATCGAGCCGGGCACGGCTCTCGACACGCTCGTGCGGGCCCTCACCGCGGCGCCCTCCGGAGTGGCCGCCGCCCTCAACGAAACCGTCGTACCGCGCGCGCAGTGGTCGTCGACGCCCCTCTCCGAGGGGGACCGCGTCGAGGTCCTCACCGCCGTCCAGGGAGGCTGAACCATGGCCGACGATCCGTTTGTCATCGGTGACACGTCCTTCACGTCCCGCCTGATCATGGGCACGGGCGGGGCGCCCAGCCTGGAGGTACTGGAGCGAGCGCTGGTGGCGTCCGGGACGGAGCTGACCACGGTCGCCATGCGGCGCGTGAACCCCTCGGTTCACGGCTCCGTGCTGTCGGTGCTCGAGAAGCTCGGGATCCGGGTGCTGCCGAACACGGCGGGGTGCTTCACAGCCGGAGAGGCCGTGCTCACGGCCCGCCTCGCGCGCGAGGCGCTCGGTACGGATCTGATCAAGCTGGAGGTCATCGCCGACGAGCGGACGCTGCTGCCGGATCCGATCGAGCTGCTGGACGCCGCGGAGACGCTGGTGGACGACGGGTTCACCGTGCTGCCGTACACGAACGACGACCCTGTGCTCGCGCGGAAGCTGGAGGACGTGGGCTGTGCGGCGATCATGCCGCTCGGCTCCCCGATCGGCTCGGGGCTCGGCATCCGCAACCCGCACAACTTCCAGCTGATCGTGGAGCACGCACGCGTGCCGGTGATTCTGGACGCGGGTGCCGGTACGGCGTCCGACGCGGCGCTCGCGATGGAGCTGGGGTGCGCGGGTGTGATGCTCGCCTCGGCCGTGACGCGAGCGCAGGAGCCGGTGCTCATGGCCGACGCGATGCGGCATGCGGTGGAGGCGGGTCGGTTGGCGTACCGGGCGGGGCGGATTCCGAAGCGGCACTTCGCGGAGGCGTCGTCTCCGGTGGAGGGCATCGCACGGCTGGACCCGGAACGGCCCGCATTCTGAACGCCTGTTCGACGGAAGTCTTCGGCCAGTGAGTCGTCCGTCACAGCTCAGCTTCAGTCCCGCCCCGATCCCGGCCGAACCGGACGGCGTGTCAGTGTCGGCTCGTACACTCACCTGCGTGGATACGACCCTTCAGGACCCTCTGGTCGGGCAGGTGCTCGACGGCCGGTATCGCGTGGACGCGCGGATCGCGGTCGGCGGGATGGCCACGGTCTACCGGGCCGTGGACACCCGCCTCGACCGCGTGCTCGCGCTCAAGGTGATGCACCCCGCGCTGGCGGTCGACGGGGTGTTCGTCGAGCGGTTCATCCGTGAGGCGAAGTCCGTCGCCCGGCTCGCGCACCCCAATGTCGTGCAGGTCTTCGACCAGGGCACCGACGGGTCGTACGTCTATCTCGCCATGGAGTACGTCGCGGGCTGCACCCTGCGCGACGTCCTGCGCGAGCGCGGGGCGCTCCAGCCCCGGGCCGCCCTGGACATCCTGGAGCCCGTGCTCGCCGCGCTCGGCGCCGCGCACCGCGCCGGGTTCGTGCACCGGGACATGAAGCCGGAGAACGTGCTCATAGGGGACGACGGGCGGGTCAAGGTCGCCGACTTCGGGCTCGTGCGGTCCGTGGACACCGTGACCAGCACCACCGGTGCCGTCCTCGGCACCGTCTCCTATCTCGCACCCGAGCAGATCGAGCAGCCCGGCGCCGCCGATGCCCGGGTCGACGTGTACGCGTGCGGTGTCGTCCTCTACGAGATGCTCACCGGCGACAAGCCGCACGACGGGGACTCCCCCGCGGTGGTGCTCTACAAGCATCTGCACGAAGACGTCCCGCCTCCCTCGGCGATCGTGCCGGGGCTGGCGTACGGGCTCGACGAGCTGGTCGCGTCGGCCACCGCGCGCACCCCGGACCTGCGTCCGTACGACGCCGTGGCGCTGCTCGCGCAGGCACGGGAGACACGCGCCGCACTGAGCACGGACCAGCTGGACGCGGTGCCGCCGCAGGCGCTCACGGCGGAGCACAGCAACGCCGACGACCGCACGAGCGTGATCCCCCGCGCGCTGAACATCCAGCGGCCACTGCCCGTGAACGAGGACGAGCCCGAGGCCGTCTTCAACCGGACCAGCCGGCTGGAGACCCCGCCGCCCCCACCGCCCCGGCGCCGCTCCCGGACCCCGCGTGCGCCGCGCGGCCCGCTGGTCGTCGTCGCCGCCGTCCTGCTGGCCCTCGGCCTCGGCGTCGGTATCTGGTACATCAACTCCGGCCAGTTCACCAAGGTCCCGCCGTTGCTGTCCAAGACCGAGGCGCAGGCCAGGGACCGGCTGGAGGAGGCCGGGCTCGACACCGGCAAGGTGGAGCGCTCCTACAGCGACACCGTCAAGCGCGGCACCGTCATCAGCACGGACCCGGAGATGGGCGCCCGCATCCGGCACAACGACTCCGTGAACCTGGTCATCTCGGCGGGACCGGAGACCGTGAAGGTGCCCGACCTTCAGGGATACCCGCTGGCCAAGGCGAAGACCGAACTGAAGGAGAGCGGACTCGAACCGGGCATGGTGACCCGGGAGTTCAACGACGACGTCACCAGGGGCTCCGTGATCTCAGCGGCCCCCGGGACGGGCACCAAGGTCCGCTCCGGCTCCGCGGTCGCACTCACCGTCAGCAAGGGCAGCCCGGTGGACGTCCCGGACGTCACCGGCGAGAGCCTGGCCGACGCGAAGGCCGAGTTGGCGGAGGCCGGCCTGAAGGTGAAGATCGCTGCCACGCGGGTCAACTCCGAGTTCGACGCGGGCCAAGTCGCCCAGCAGACGCCTGCGGGCGACGGCAAGCAGGCCGCCGAGGGCGACACCGTCACCCTGACGCTGTCCAAGGGCCCCGAGATGATCGAGGTCCCGGACGTGGTGGGCGACAGCGTCGACGACGCCAGGGCCGCGCTGGAGGCCGCCGGCTTCGAGGTCGACGAGGACCGTGGCCTGTTCGGGCTGTTCGGCGACACGGTCAAGAAGCAGTCCGTGAAGGGCGGAAAGACGGCGCCCAAGGGGTCGACGATCACGATCACCATCCGGTGACCGGGGCGGGCTGCGACCATGACACCCTGAACGGGTGAAGAGTCAGCAGCCCGCCGTCCCGGGAAACGCTCCCGGCCCCTCCCGCAACCCCATCGGCGGCCACGTGCCCGTGGCCGGCGGCCTCCACTCCGTCGGGCTCACCTACGCCCACGACCTCAAGGCCGAGACGGTCCAGGTCTTCGTCGCCAACCCGCGCGGCTGGGCCACGCCCGCAGGGAATCCGCGGCAGGACGAGGAGTTCCGCGCGGTGTGCGCGGCCGAGTCGATCCCGGCGTATGTGCATGCGCCGTACCTCATCAACTTCGGCTCGCACACCGAGGCGACCGTCGAGAAGTCGGTGGAGTCGCTGCGGCACTCGCTGCGGCGCGGTCGGGAGATCGGGGCGCTCGGCGTGGTCGTGCACACAGGCAGCGCGACCGGTGGCCGGGAGCGCTCGGTGGCCCTGAAGCAGGTACGGGAGCACCTGCTGCCGCTGCTCGACGAGCTGACCCACGACGACGACCCGTTCCTACTGCTGGAGTCGACGGCAGGCCAGGGTTTCTCGCTCTGCTCCCGCACCTGGGACTTCGGGCCGTACTTCGAGGCGCTGGACGCCCATCCGAAGCTGGGCGTGTGCCTGGACACCTGCCACATCTTCGCCGCCGGCCACGACCTGACCGGCCCCTCCGGCATGCACCAGACCCTCGACCTGCTCGTGGACACCGTCGGCGAGGGCCGGCTGAAGCTGATCCACGCCAATGACTCCAAGGACGTCGTCGGCGCGCACAAGGACCGCCACGAGAACATCGGCGCAGGTCACATCGGCGAGGACCCGTTCCGGGCGCTGATGACCCACCCGGCCACCGCGGGCGTACCGCTGATCATCGAGACGCCGGGCGGAAAGGAAGGCCACGCGGCGGACGTGGAGCGGCTGAAAAAACTTCGGGACGCCTGACCGGATACGGAATACCCCCAGGGGGTATACGGTTCTTGCTCGGTGCAGGAACCGCAATCCGGCATTGGGGGCAGTCATGGAACACGAAGCGCACGCGTCACACGCTCACCATCACGAGATGGCCACCACCAGCACGTGGGCGACGGCGGTCCGGGCCACCCTGCACTGCCTCACCGGCTGTGCCATCGGGGAGGTGCTGGGCATGGTGATCGGCACCGCGCTCGGCTGGGGCAACGTGCCGACGCTGATCCTGGCGATCGTCCTCGCGTTCTTCTTCGGCTACGCGCTCACCCTGTGGGGCGTACTGAAGGCGGGCGTCGACCTGCGTGCCGCCCTCAAGGTGGCGCTGGCCGCGGACACCCTGTCCATCGCCGTGATGGAACTGGTCGACAACGGCGTGATCGTGCTCTGGCCGGGCGCCATGGACGCCGGACTCGCCGACCCGCTGTTCTGGTGGGTGCTGGCGATCGCGCTCGCCGTCGCCTTCGTCCTGACCACGCCCGTCAACAAGTGGATGATCGGCCGCGGCAAGGGGCACGCGGTGGTGCACCAGTACCACTGAGAGCCGGCGAGGGGACCGGGAGTCAGAGCTCGGGGCCGTCCCCGGGCTCCTCCTGGTACGAGTACCGCTGTTCCTTCCACGGGTCGCCAATGTTGTGGTAGCCGCGCTCCTCCCAGAAGCCGCGGCGGTCGGCGGTCATGTACTCCACGCCGCGAACCCACTTGGGGCCCTTCCAGGCGTACAGATGGGGGACGACCAGACGGAGGGGGAAACCGTGCTCCGCCGTGAGCAGTTCGCCGTCCTTGTGGGTGGCGAAGATCGTGCGCTCGGAGGCGAAGTCGGAGAGGCGGAGGTTGGAGCTGAAGCCGTACTCCGCCCACACCATCACATGAGTGACGGCTGGTGCCGGCGGCGCGATCTCCAGGATCATGCGGGCCGGAATGCCGCCCCACTCCGCACCGAGCATGCTGAACTTCGTGACGCAGTGCAGATCGGCGACGACGCTCGTGTACGGCAGGGCCGTGAACTCCTCATGGGTCCAGCAGTGCTTCTCGCCGTCGGCGGTGGCCCCGAACACCCTGAACTCCCAGCGCTCGGGCCGGAACTTGGGGACCGGTCCGTAGTGCGTGACGGGCCAGCCGCGCTGCACGCGCTGTCCCGGCGGAAGCTCGGAGTGTGCTGCTGCTCCACCTTCACGCTCCACCGGCTGACCCATGACTCCATCCTGACAGACCTAGGGCAGTGCACCTGACCACACCCCTGCACAATCCGCCACATAACGGACTAAGCATGCCCTTACTTACTAAGTGAAGACTTACTGGACGATCTTCTCCGCCGGTGGAATCATGCGGCGCATCCTGCCAGTTCCCCCCGTGGAAGGAGCCTCTGCGATGCAGGGCGACCCCGAGGTCCTCGAATTCTTGAACGAGCAGCTGACCGGCGAGCTGACGGCGATCAATCAGTACTGGCTGCACTACCGGATCCAGGACAACAAAGGCTGGACGAAGCTCGCCAAGTACACGCGTGAAGAGTCCATCGATGAGATGAAGCACGCGGACAAGATCACCGAGCGCATCCTCATGCTGGACGGCCTGCCCAACTACCAGCGCCTGTTCCACGTACGGGTCGGCCAGACGGTCACCGAGATGTTCCAGGCCGACCGCCAGGTCGAGGTCGAGGCGATCGACCGACTCAAGCGCGGTATCGAGGTGATGCGCACCAAGGGCGACATCACGTCCGCGAACCTCTTCGAGTCGATCCTCGAGGACGAGGAGCACCACATCGACTACCTGGACACGCAGCTGGAACTCATCGACAAGATCGGCGAGGCGCTTTACATCGCGCAGCAGATCGAGCAGCCGAGCTAAGGAGCCGGCGAGTCGGAGAGCTGACGGGCTAGGCCGCGTCCGCCAGGTCGGTGAGCACCGGTTTGCCCTGGTCGGCCAGCTCTCGGCGCGGGCACGCACCCCTGCCCAGGAGCGCCTGAATACGACGTACACACGACCCGCAGTCCGTGCCCGCCTTGCAGGCGGACGCTATCTGGCGGGGCGTGCAGGCACCGTTCTCCGCGTGCTGCTTGACCTGCTGCTCGGTGACACCGAAGCAACTGCAGACGTACACGCGGACCACCTCCCGCCGGGATCGAAGTCGTGCCATCCCCTTGATCGGTGAGGCTAACCTAACCTTACCCGTCACACAGGAACCGTAAAAGTGGGGTGGGGGGCGGGGGGGGTTTTTTTAGGGCCCCCCCCCCCACCCCCCGGTAAACCCCAACCCCGGAGGGG
>NZ_ML138679.1:268480-313479 GCF_004028635.1 Streptomyces cyaneus
CAACCCTCCCCCGCCCCCCCGCACCCGTACGGGGGGGGGGGGGGGGGTCTCGTATGTGATCCGCGCCCCACCCCACACGCCGGTAACAACCGAACCGGCTACTGGTCCCTGTACATCTCCGCGACGAGGAAGGCCAGGTCGAGCGACTGGCTGCGGTTGAGCCGCGGGTCGCAGGCCGTCTCGTAGCGCTGGTGCAGATCGTCGACGAAGATCTCGTCGCCGCCGCCCACGCACTCGGTGACGTCGTCGCCGGTGAGCTCCACGTGGATGCCGCCCGGGTGGGTGCCCAGGGCCTTGTGGACCTCGAAGAAGCCCTTGACCTCGTCGAGCACGTCGTCGAAACGGCGGGTCTTGTGACCGGAGGCCGCCTCGAAGGTGTTGCCGTGCATCGGGTCGGTCACCCAGGCCACGGTCGCGCCCGAGGCGGTGACCTTCTCGACCAGCTCGGGGAGCTTGTCGCGGACCTTGTCGGCGCCCATGCGGACGATGAAGGTCAGCCGGCCCGGCTCACGGTCGGGGTCCAGGCGCTCGATGTACTGCAGCGCCTCCTCGGCCGTGGTGGTCGGGCCGAGCTTGATGCCGATCGGGTTGCGGATCTTCGACGCGAACTCGATGTGCGCGTGGTCCAGCTGCCGGGTGCGCTCACCGATCCACACCATGTGCGCCGAGACGTCGTACAGCTGCCCGGTGCGCGAGTCGACCCTGGTCAGGGCGGACTCGTAGTCGAGCAGCAGCGCCTCGTGCGAGGAGTAGAACTCGACGGTCTTGAACTCCTCCGGGTCGGCCCCGCAGGCGTGCATGAAGTTCAGCGCCTGGTCGATCTCGCGCGCGAGCTGCTCGTAGCGCTGGCCGGACGGGGACGACTTCACGAAGTCCTGGTTCCAGGCGTGCACCTGGCGCAGGTCGGCGTAGCCGCCGGTGGTGAAGGCGCGCACCAGGTTGAGCGTCGAGGCGGACGCGTTGTACATCCGCTTCAGGCGCTCGGGGTCCGGGACGCGGGCGGCCTCGTTGAAGTCGAAGCCGTTGACGGAGTCACCGCGGTACGTCGGTAGGGTCACGCCGTCGCGGGTCTCGGTGCCCTTGGAGCGCGGCTTGGAGTACTGGCCGGCGATACGGCCGACCTTCACGACCGGCACCGAGGCGGCGTACGTCAGCACGGCGCCCATCTGGAGGAGGGTCTTGAGCTTGTTGCGGATGTGGTCGGCGGACACCGCGTCGAAGGCCTCGGCGCAGTCGCCACCCTGGAGAAGGAACGCCTCTCCCTTGGCGACGGCCGCCATCCGGGCGCGCAGCTGGTCGCACTCGCCCGCGAAGACGAGCGGCGGATACGACTCGAGGTCCGCGATCACTGCGCGCAGAGCCTCGGTGTCGGGGTACTCGGGCTGCTGCGCCGCGGGCAGGTCTCGCCAGGTGTTGCCAGCACTCGCGCTGGTCTTAGCGTTCACGGTCACGACCTCAACATTACGGGGTCGTGTCGGGCGTCCTGCCCCATGCCCAGCAATTGAGACACCGGGTACACGACTCGGACATGGGGTAGGGTGCCTGGCATGTTCGCGCACTCGACCCAGAACTGGTGGTGGACCGCTCATCCGGCGGCCCACTGACTGCGCGTACGCAAGACTTCGCGAAGGCCGCCCGAGGGGCGGCCTTCGGTGTTTCCCGGGGTCGTTCCTCTCCTACTGAATCCACGGATCCCACCGAATCCACGGAGAAGGAGCACGGACCCATGAACCTGCTCGGCTTGCTGGACGATCCCCGCCCGTTCGCCCTGCTGCGCCGCCGCACCCCGGGCCACGATCACGAGACCGTGGAGGTCCTGATCGGCCCGGTCACTACCTACGACCGCCTGGCCGACCTCCCCGACGAGGGCCTGGCGCTCGTCCCCTTCCGGCAGATCCGCGAGCGCGGCTTCGACGTCCGCGACGACGGCACGCCACTGACGGTGCTGACGCCCGAGGAGTCGTACGACGTCCCGCTGCCCGAGGCTCTCGCACAGCTTCCGGCGCACGACGTGGCCGTCGAGGGCGGCGGCTTCGATGTCGCCGACGAGGAGTACGGCGAGATCGTCGGGCGCGTGCTGCGCGAGGAGATCGGGCGGGGCGAGGGCGCCAACTTCGTGATCCGGCGGACGTACGAGGGCGAGATCCCGGGGTTCGGACGGGCTGACGCGCTCGCGCTGTTCCGGCGGCTGCTCGAAGGCGAGCGGGGCGCGTACTGGACCTTCGTCGTGCACACCGGGGAGCGGACGCTGGTCGGGGCGAGCCCCGAGGTGCACGTGCGGATGTCCGGCGGGACGGTCGTCATGAACCCGATCAGCGGGACGTACCGCTATCCCGACGAGGGGCCGACGCCCGAGCATCTGCTCGGCTTCCTCGCCGACGGCAAGGAGATCGAGGAGCTGTCGATGGTCGTCGACGAGGAGCTCAAGATGATGTGCACCGTCGGCGACATGGGCGGGGTGGTCGTCGGGCCCCGGCTGAAGGAGATGGCGCACCTCGCGCACACCGAGTACGAGCTGCGCGGTAAGTCCTCGCTGGATGTGCGGGAGGTCCTGAAGGAGACCATGTTCGCGGCCACCGTCACCGGCTCGCCGGTGCAGAACGCCTGCCGGGTCATCGAGCGGCACGAGGTCGGTGGCCGTGGGTACTACGCCGGTGCGCTGGCCCTGATCGGCCGGGACTCCGGCGGGGCGCAGACCCTCGACTCCCCCATCCTCATCCGCACCGCCGACATCGACGCGAACGGACGGCTGCGGGTGCCGGTCGGCGCCACGCTCGTGCGCGGCTCGGACCCGGCGAGCGAGGTCGCGGAGACGCACGCGAAGGCGGCGGGAGTGCTGGCGGCTTTGGGGGTGCGGCCGTCGCGGCCGCGTGCGGAGCACACGCGCCCCGGGCTCGCCGACGACCCACGCGTGCGTGCCGCGCTCGACGGGCGCCGGGCCTCGCTGGCGCCCTTCTGGCTGCGGATGCAGGAGCGTTCCGAGGAGCTGACCGGTCACGCCCTGGTCGTCGACGGGGAGGACACCTTCACGGCGATGCTCGCGCACGTGCTGCGGTCGAGCGGGCTCGAGGTGACGGTCCGACGGTACGACGAGCCGGGGCTGCGGGAGGCGGTGGTCGTACACGAGGGCCCGGTGGTGCTGGGGCCCGGTCCCGGCGACCCGTCCGATCTGGAAGACCCCAAGATGCGGTTCCTGCGCGACCTCACCGCCGAGGTCGTCCGCAGCCATCGGCACGGTGTGCTCGGCGTCTGCCTCGGGCACGAGCTGATCGCGGCCGAGCTGGGGCTGGAGATCGTGCGCAAGGAGGTGCCGTACCAGGGGGCGCAGACGACGATCGACCTGTTCGGACGCTCGGAGACGGTCGGTTTCTACAACAGCTTCGTGGCGCGCTGCGACGACGAGGCCCTGCAGGAGCTCACCGCGCACGGCATCGAGGTCAGCCGGGCCGACAACCGGGAGGTGCATGCGATGCGCGGGCCGGGGTTCGCCGGCGTGCAGTTCCACCCCGAGTCGATCCTGACGCTGAACGGCGCCGCCGTCGTACGGGAGCTGGTGGCTCAGCTGCGCGGGACCAGCACGTTCTCGGAGCCGGGGCCTGCCCTGTAGTCGAGGAAGTTGTGCGCTGAGGGCGCCGCCGGCCGGCGGCGCCCTCAGCGGGTCGGTCGGGTCAGCCGAAGAAGACCCCGACCTCCTCGTACAGCTTCGGATCCACCGTCTTCAGCTTGGCCGTGGCGTCCGCGATCGGGACGCGGACGATGTCCGTGCCGCGCAGGGCGACCATCTTGCCGAAGTCGCCGTCGCGGACCGCCTCGATGGCGTGCAGTCCGAAGCGGGTGGCGAGCCAGCGGTCGAAGGCGCTGGGGGTGCCGCCGCGCTGGATGTGCCCGAGGACCGTCGTACGGGCTTCCTTGCCCGTCCGCCTCTCGATCTCCTTGGCCAGCCATTCGCCGACGCCGGACAGCCGGACGTGCCCGAAGGAGTCGAGCGACTCGTCCTTGAGGACCATGTCGCCGTCCTTGGGCATGGCACCCTCGGCGACGACCACGATCGGGGCGTACGACGCCTTGAAGCGTGAGGTGATCCAGGCGCAGACCTTGTCGACGTCGAAGCGCTGTTCGGGGATGAGGATGACGTTGGCGCCGCCGGCCAGCCCGGAGTGGATGGCGATCCAGCCGGCGTGACGGCCCATCACCTCGCAGACCAGGACGCGCATATGGGACTCGGCGGTGGTGTGCAGCCGGTCGATGGCCTCCGTCGCGATGCCGACGGCGGTGTCGAAGCCGAAGGTGTAGTCGGTGGCGGACAGGTCGTTGTCGATGGTCTTCGG
Source organism: Streptomyces cyaneus (assembly GCF_004028635.1). GTDB lineage: Bacteria > Actinomycetota > Actinomycetes > Streptomycetales > Streptomycetaceae > Streptomyces > Streptomyces cyaneus. The sequence continues at coordinate 272,809 of NZ_ML138679.1, forward strand.
GACGCCGACGCAGGGCACCCCGTACTCGTCGGAGAGGCGGGTGGCGACGCCGAGGGTGTCCTCGCCGCCGATGGCGATGAGCGCCTCGACCTCCTGCTTGGCGAGGTTCTCCTTGATGCGGCGGATGCCGTCCTCCTGCTTCAGCGGGTTGGTGCGCGAGGAGCCGAGGATGGTGCCGCCGCGGGGCAGGATGCCGCGTACGGCGGGGATGTCGAGACGGATCGTGTCGTTCTCGAGCGGACCTCGCCAGCCGTCCCGGAAGCCGACGAAGTCATAGCCGTACTCCTGCACGCCCTTACGGACGACGGCCCGGATGACGGCGTTGAGACCGGGGCAGTCGCCGCCTCCGGTCAGTACTCCGACCCGCATGGAAATGTCCCTTCGCCGCGGTTGCCTGGTGAGGCCACGCTAATGGTGAGCCAGGTCACAACGGGATGGGTCGGAACGGCAATTCCGGTGAAGTGCGGGGTGTTTGGTTTACGTGCCGTCAAACAGACGGCGTAAGGATCACTCGTCGTCGAGGCCGCGCTCTATCGCGTACCTCACCAGCTCCACCCGGTTGTGCAGCTGGAGCTTGCCGAGGGTGTTCTGTACGTGGTTCTGGACCGTGCGGTGGGAGATGACCAGGCGTTCGGCGATCTGCTTGTAGCTCAGGCCCTTGGCGACGAGCCGCAGCACCTCGGTCTCGCGCTCGGTGAGCTGCGGGGCCCCCGGCTGGTCGGCGTCCTGCGTGGCGGGTGCCGGTTCCGAGGCGAGGCGGCGGTACTCGCCGAGGACCAGGCCGGCCAGGCCCGGCGTGAACACCGGGTCGCCCACGGCGGTACGGCGCACCGCGTCGAGGAGTTCCTCCGTCGAGGCCGACTTCAGCAGATAGCCGGTGGCGCCCGACTTCACGGCCTCCAGGACGTCGGCGTGCTCGCCGCTCGCGGACAGGACGAGGACGCGCAGGGCCGGGTTGTGCCCGACGAGTTCCTTGCACACCTGGACGCCGGGCTTGGCGGGCAGGTTGAGGTCGAGCACGAGGACGTCGGGGGCGGCGGCCTTGGCGCGGCGTACGGCCTGGTCGCCGTCGCCCGCCGTGGCGACCACGTCGAAGCCGGACTCGGCCAGGTCGCGGGCGACCGCGTCGCGCCACATGGGGTGGTCGTCGACCACCATGACCTTGATCGTGCCCTGCTGCCCGCTCGCGGTGTCCGTCATCGCTGCTCCGCCTTCCCCCGTGAAGCGCTGCTGTCCTTCGGTACCTTCAGTTCCACTTCGGTGCCCTGCCCCGGCACCGAGATCAGCTCGGCGCTGCCGCCGAGGTCGCGCAGCCGCCCCCGGATCGACAGAGCGACTCCGAGCCGCCCCTCGCCCTCGGCCTGCGCGAGCCGGCCCTCGGGGATGCCGGGTCCGTCGTCCCGTACGGTGACGATCACCGCGTCGGGTTCGTCCTCGACCAGGATCCACGCGCGCGCGTGCTCCCCCGCGTGCTTACGGACGTTGTCCAGGGCGGCCCCGACGGCCGCGGCCAGTTCCCGCGCGGCGGCCGGGGCCAGCGGCACGGGCGCGCCGGGCTCGGCCAGGCTCACCATGGCGCCGGCGTACGGGGCGAGCAGCGCACGGAGATCGACGGGACCGCCGGCGTCGTCCGGCTCGTCCACGGCCAGTACGACGGCCCCCTCGGCGGCGTCCTCCGACACCCGCGAGACGGGTACGAGGCCGCCCGAGACCAGCGTGCGCAGCGCCACCTCCTGCTCGCCGGCCATCCGGCCCAGCTCGGCCGCCTCCCCGCCGATGACGGCGCCGCGCCGCTGCACCATCGCGAGCACCTGGAGCACGCCGTCGTGGATGTCCCGGGCGAGGCGCTCCCGCTCACGGGTGGCCGCCTCGATCTCCAGGGCCCGGGCGAGGGTGCGCTCGGAGGCGCGGGCGACCTCGACGACGTAGCCGATGGCGATGGAGGCGATCCAGACGAGCAGCACCATGTGGATGGTGTCGCGGGTGGGCACGCCGGAGCGTTCGACCAGGTTGGCGGCGGCAACCAGGGTGGAGGCGAAGGCGGCCCAGCGCCAGCCGCCCTTGATGGCGAACGCCAGCACGGCGCCCGCGGTCCATATCGACGGCAGGGTCGGGGCGCCGGCGTCGATCCGCTCGGGTGCCTCGGCGAGCCGGGTGAGCAGGATGCCGACCAGGGCGATGGTGAGGTCCACGGCGAGGAAGCGCTTGGTGCAGCTCGCGGCGTTCGCGACCCTGGGCAGGGTGGCCAGGGTCCAGACGGCCAGTACGGCGAAGTAGGCGATGGCCACCCAGGGGTGGGCGACCTCGTCGTGGGCGCTGATGAAGAGCCCGATCGCGTACACCATGGTCAGCACCCGGTAGCCGGCGAGCGCACGCCACAACGGCTGCTCGACGGACATCTTCATGACCCGCTCACGCTTGGCCATGCCCCCACCCCCCTTGTTTTCGGATCGCCCGCCCAGACTGCCCTGCCTAGGCCCCGGACCGCTCCTCGTCCGCCTTCTTCGTCTTCGTCGCCTGTTCCTTCTTCGCCTGTTCCTTCTTCGCCTGTTCCTTCTCGGCCTTCGCCGCCTCCGCGATCTGCCGCTTGGCGGCGGTCGCGTACATGTCGACGTACTCCTGGCCGGAGAGCTTCATGATCTCGTACATGACCTCGTCGGTCAGCGCGCGGAGCACGAAACGGTCGTGCTCCATGCCCTGGTACCGGCTGAAGTCCAGGGGCTTGCCGATCCGGATGCCCGGCCGCATGAGCTTGGGCATGACCTGGCCCGGCGGCTGGATCTTCTCCGTGTCGATCATGGCGACGGGAATGACCGGCGCCCCGGAGGCGAGCGCCACGCGCGCGAGGCCGCCGGGCTTGCCCCGGTAGAGCCGGCCGTCGGGCGAGCGCGTGCCCTCCGGATAGATGCCGAACAGCTCACCGCGCTCGAGGACCTCTATGCCGCTCTTGATGGCCGCCTCGCCCGCCCCGCGCGCACCGGAGCGGTCCACGGGCAGCTGGCCGACGCCCTTGAAGAACGCGGCCGTCATCCGGCCCTTGACGCCCGGGGTGGTGAAGTACTCGGCCTTCGCGATGAAGGTCACCTTGCGGTCGAGGACCGCGGGCAGGAAGAACGAGTCGGAGAAGGAGAGGTGGTTGCTCGCGAGGATCGCGGCGCCCTCGGTGGGAACGTTCTCCAGGCCTTCCACCCAGGGCCTGAAGGCGACCTTCAACGGTCCCCCGATGGCCACCTTCATCGCGCCGTACAACAACCGAGTGCCTCCTGTGTGTGTCGATCAGACCTTAACCCGGAGCACTGTCAAAGAGTCCGACGACCCTGGTCGGTGTCAGTGCGGTCGCGTACGGTGAAGGACACCTGGCTGTATTGATATGCGTCTGCGCCGCGCGGGTTCATGTCGTTCCTCTCTTCCATGTCCGTCATGTCCGTCCTTCTCATGAACAGGAGGCCGTAAGGTGCCGGTCCTTCCTGGAGCCGAGCCGTACCGCCACGAGGGCGGGGAGGTCGGGGTTCTGCTCTGCCACGGCTTCACCGGCTCCCCCCAGTCACTGCGCCCCTGGGCGGAGTATCTCGCCGAGCGCGGGCTCACCGTCTCGCTGCCGCTGCTGCCGGGCCACGGCACCCGCTGGGAGGACATGCAGCTCACCGGCTGGCAGGACTGGTACGCCGAGGTGGACCGCGAGCTGCGCCACCTCCGCGACCGCTGCGGGCGGATCTTCGTCGCCGGCCTGTCCATGGGCGGCGCCCTCGCGCTGCGGCTCGCCGCGAAGCACGGGGACGACGTCGCGGGCGTGCTGGTCGTCAACCCCGCGAACAAGGTGCACGGGCTGTCCGCGTACACCCTTCCGGTGTCCCGGCACTTCGTCCGTACGACGCGGGGCATCGCCAGTGACATCGCGAAAGAGGGCGGCGTCGAGCTCGCGTACGACCGGGTGCCGCTGCACGCGGCCCACTCCCTGCGGAGCTTCTTCCGTCTGGTCGACGGCGAGCTGCCGCAGGTCACCCAGCCGCTGCTGCTCCTGCGCAGCGCACAGGACCACACCGTGCCGTCGGCGGACTCGGCCCGTGTACTGAGTCGGGTCTCCTCGACGGACGTAACGGAGATCGTGCTGGAACAGAGCTATCACGTGGCGACGTTGGACCATGACGCGGACCGGATCTTCGAGGAGAGCCTCGGCTTCATCGACCGGCTCGCAACCGGCGTGGGCAAAGAAGGGACGACCGCACGTGGCTGAGCACGACTCCGACCGCGAGAGGCGCGAGGACCGCGACGATCGCGAGCCGGAAGAGCAGCACGTCCCGTTCGACGAGGACGCCGCCTGGGCCGCGATCGTCGCCGGGTACGGCGAGGAGCCGAAGGATCCGCCGGGCGCGAAGCCGTTCAAGTCGATCGAGGACCTGGCGCTGCTGGAGTCCGACACGAACGACGAGGCGAGCGGCGGGACGGACGGGGAGCCGAAGGGCGACAAGGGCGGCAAGGGCGAGAAGGCCAAGCAGGCCGACGAGCCCAGGGACGACCGGGAGGACAAGCCGGTCAAGTCGCTGGGTAGCTCCGTCTCCTTCGCCCCCGGCGTCGGCCCGCGCGACTACAGCGTGCCCGAGCCTTCCGAGGACGACTTCGACGGCGACGACGAGGGCCACTTCGTCCCGCCGGAGCCGCCGCCGCTGCCCGCCGCCGACGCGACCGCGAAGTTCGCCTGGCTCGCGGTGATCGGCGGGCCGATCCTGCTGCTGCTCGCCGTGCTGCTCAGCTGGGACATGACGTGGTGGCTGGCGACGCTCGGTATCGGCGGGTTCCTCGGTGGGTTCGCCACGCTGGTGATGCGGATGAAGACGGATGACGAGGACGGCGACGATCCGGGGCGGGGTGCCGTCGTCTAGGACGTAGGGATCTTGAGGGCGGCCAGGACCGGAAGGTGGTCCGTGGCCGCCCTCAGGTCTGTCTCCGTCACGCCGGCATGACCCAGGGGGACACCGCAGCCGAGTACCTCGATGCCCTTGGTGGCGAAGATCGCGTCGATACGCTGGTGCGGGTCGGCGGGGGTCGAGGTGTACTCGCTGCCCCAGGGGGTGGTGGCCCAGCAGTCCTGGAGGCCGGCGGCCATGCGCTGGAAGCTGCGGCCGCCGGGGCGCTCGTTCAGGTCGCCGCCCGCGATCGCGTGCTGCACCCCCATGCCGGCCAGCCGGTCGAGGAGCATGCCGCTCTGCTCGTACCGCTCGTCCTTCTGGAGGCTGAGGTGGCAGCTCAGCACGCCGAGCCGGGCGCCGCCGAAACGGACGACGGCCGTCGCGAACCCGCGGCGGTGCAGGCCCGGCGTCAGCGGCAGGAGTACGTCCTCCGTGTGCTCGACGGTGGCACGGAAGTTGCACAGGATCGCGGGGCCGGCCGCCGTGGCTCCACCGGTGAGGATGACGAGGTTCGCGGCGCGGGCCAGGCGGGCGAGTTTCTTGCGCCAGCGGAAGAAGCGGGGGGCTTCCTGGATGAGGACCAGGTCGGGATCGCAGGCGCTGATGACGCGGGCGAGGGCCGCTGTGTCGTCGCGCATGGAGCGGATGTTGTAGCTCAGGACCCTGATGACCGCGGAACCGTCGGGCTCCGTGCGGGAATTGGGGAGCGGCGCCATGTGGATCAATTTACGCCCAAAAGCTCGGGGCGCGAGGTTCGTTGGCGACTGCCGACTCGTCGTGGCTTGTCGCGCAGTTCCTCGCGCCCCTGGGTAGGCACAGTGGCCGCACCTCGAAAAGCAAGACCTCACATGATGGGGTCGGGCTCCCTTGCCAGGTCCGCCGCGCCGACCAAGCCCGCCTTGTTGCCCAGCTGGGCGGCGATGACGTCGGCCACCGGGCGCCAGTTGCCGCCCACCAGCCAGCGCTTGTAGGACTTGCGGATCGGGTCGAGGACCAGTTCGCCCTCGTCGGAGAGGCCGCCGCCGACGATGAAGGCGGACGGGTCGAAGAGGGAGGCCAGGTCGGCGAGGCCGGCGCCGGCCCAGCGCGCCAGCTCGCGGTAGGAGTCGACGGCGACCGGGTCGCCCTGGCGGGCGGCCATGGAGATGTGCTTGCCCTCGATGCCCTCGGGGCTGCCGTCACCCATGCCGAGCAGGATCTCGGCGTTCTCGGGGGTGGCGTTGGCGCGCTGCTTGGCGTATCTGACGAGGGCGCGCCCGGAGGCGTACTGCTCCCAGCAGCCCTGCGAGCCGCAGCCGCACATCAGGCCGTCGGGCACCATCCGGATGTGGCCGAACTCGGCGGCCACGCCGTAGTGCCCGCGGCGCAGCTTGTTGCCGATGATGATGCCGCCGCCGAGGCCGGTGCCGAGCGTGATGCAGATGACGTTGCGGTGGCCCTTGCCCGCGCCGAACTTGTACTCGCCCCACGCGGCCGCGTTGGCGTCGTTCTCGACGACGACCGGGAGGCCCACGCGGGCCTCGACCTTCGTCTTCAGCGGCTCGTTGCGCCAGTCGATGTTGGGAGCGAAGTAGACCTCGGAACGCTGACGGTTGACGTATCCGGCGGCACCGATGCCCACGCCGACGATCTCGTGCCCGGCGCGTGCGCCCTCCACCGCGGAGGCGATGGCGTCCACGATGCCCTCGGGCGTGCCCGGGGTCGGCACCTTGTGGGTCGAGAGGATGTTGCCTTCCTCATCGACCACGCCGGCCGCGATCTTCGTGCCGCCGATGTCGACGCCGATGGTGAGTCCCATGAATCCCTCAGTTTCGGTCGAGCCCCGCTACGGCCAACGGTACCCGAGGCCCTGCCGTCAGGGTCCCGTCGTCCGACCGGTGGGCAGCCCGGCTGAGGGGCGGTCGCGGGCCTCAGTCCAGGTCGATGCGTTCGCCGGGGCCGGAGTCGTCGCCCCGGTCGCGGCGCTCGTCGAGATCCTGGTCCCCGGTCGTCCAGCGCCGTTCCTGGGCCTGGACCGCGGAGCGGTAGGCGGCGAGGAGTTCGGTGCCCGCCGCGGCCAGGTGGTCGAAGACGTCCGGGTTGCGCTCGATGACGGGCTCGACGGCGGCCTTGGCCTGCTCCACGACCTGCTTGACCACCTGCTGGGCGGCGGGTCCGGCGACCGCGCCGAGCAGCGGGGACTGGAGGGTCGACAGCTTGTCCGCGACCGCGTCGACGAGCTTGCGCAGCTCCTCGGCGGCCGAGCCCGGCGGCGGGCCGTACTCGGCGCGGCGGCGGGCCTTCTCCGCGGCGAGGTCCTCGGCGCACGCCGTCGACCAGGCGTCGGCGTCGGTCGCCCGTACCTCGTCGACAGCCTCATCCTCACCGGCGTCGGACGGGGGGAGCTCTTCGCTCATGACGGACTCCTGACTACGGTTCGTCTCTACGACGTTACCCGAACGGGCGTACCTGCTTCACCGGGTCCGCGGCCAGAGATCCGGATCCGGCGCGAACCGGATCCGCAGCTCACCGTCGCGCAGCGCGGCCCCGTCCACACCGCACCGGCGCAGTGCGGACGGCAGGGGCACGATACGCCGGAACTGTCCCGCGCTGACGACGAGTTCGTCGCCGCGCCGGATGAGGTCGAGCTCGTCGCGTGCGGCGCCGGGCAGCGGGAGGGCCCAGACGAGGACGCCGTCCTCGGCGAGCCGGTCGGTGACGGGCCACTCGACGGTGGACGACGAGCCGTTGACGACGGACACGGCGAGCGCGTCGAGATCGTCGACGCCGCGAGGGTCCCGCCCGAGGTGCGCGACGCGACGGACGTCGTACTCCTCCCCCCACTCCTCCAGAACCTTGCGCTGCTGGGCGACGGGCCCGGCGAGCCAGCTGTCCGCCGGCGCCGCCGCCTCCGGCAGGACCCGGTTGGCGACCAGCAGGTCGGGCCGCAGGCCACGCAGGGCGAGGGCGAGGGTGGCATCCCGCACGGCGTCGGCACCGCCGGGACCGGGCTCGGCGACCAGCCGTACGACGGTGTCGCGGTCGGCGACGACGGCCTCGACGGCGGCGAGCTCGACGTCCCAGCGGGCCGCGGTCTCGTACAGCCACTCCGCCGGCATCGGAACGCCGGCCAGCCGCCCCAGGACCGGCCGCAACGCCCGGGCCGCCTGCCGCTCGGACGGGAGCAGCCGGCGCAGGTAGCGGCGCAGTTCCTCGGGGAGCGCCAGCAGGGCGAGGGCGTGCGCGGTGGCGGGCAGGTCGACGACGAGAAGGTCGTGCGCCTCGGCGAGCGCGGCGTCCCGCAGCGCACGGAGCAGCGCGAGCTCCTCGGCGCCGGGGAGGGGGGTGACCTCTTCGGGGTCGAGCCGGGAGGCGCCGAGGAGGTCGAGGGCGGCGGTGGCCCGCTCCTGGAAGGCGGCGAGATCGTCCCGGAACCCGGTGGCGGCGTCGGGGCGCCAGGCGGTGAGGTTGGGGGCGACCTCGGTCGGGGCCGCTCCGGTGGCCACGCCGAGTGCCGCGCCCAGGGTGTCGGTGCGGTCGGCGCTGAGGACCAGGGTTCTGGTGCCGTCGGTCGCCGCCGCCAGCGCGGTGGCGGCGGCGACGGTTGTACGGCCGCTGCCGCCCGGGCCTGTGATCAGGATGGTGCGCATGGGGGTGAACCGTAACGGACGTCGGGGTTCAGCCCTGTTGTGAGGTGCCCGGCGTGGGTGCTGACCATGGGGCGTCGCGCAACCCGGCGCCCACGGGGTGCCGCTTCTTTGGGTCGGGAGCCGCCCCAGCGGCACGACTGCCCGCAGGCTGCGTGGATCGGGCCGGTCACGGGTTGACGTGGGCGCCCGACGAGCGCCGGTCCGCATATCTCAGCCCTTCCGGGGGTGCCCCCTCTGGGAGAGTTTGAGGACGAGGCCCGTCCGCCGCGGGCCTACTTGCCCGACTCCACCCGCTTCTTCAGCCCCGCCAGCGCCCGGTCGATGATGACCTTCTCGGCCTTGCGCTTGATCATGCCGAGCATCGGGATCTTGACGTCGACGGTCAGCTGGTACGTGACCTCGGTCGAGCCCGCCCCCGCCGGCTTCAAGATGTACGAGCCGTCGAGCGACCGCAGCATCTGGGACTTCACCAGAGTCCAGGACACCTCGTACTCACCGGTCCAGGTGTACCCCAGCACCTGGTCGTCCTTGATCGCGCCGGCGTCCATGACGAGGCGGACCTGCTCGGCGCGGCCCTGGCCGTCGGTCTTGAGGACCTCCGCCTCCTTCACCTCGCCGGTCCAGTCCGGGTAGCGGGCGAAGTCGGCGATCACCCCCATGACATCGGCCGGTGCCGCCTCGATCGTGATGCTCGAGCTGGTGTGTTCCGCCATCGCCGTGGCTCCTCCAGATGCGGGCCGGTATGAAGTCGTGGTGCGCATGCGTGTGCAGCGTGAAGGCTACCGCGCGCCCGACCAGCCGACTTCACCCCCACCTGCGCCGGTGCTCACCACTGCCGCTCACCATTCCAGCGCCCAAGGCTTCCCCGACCCGGCGAAGTGCCCCACGTTCACGCACTCCGTCGCGCCGATCCGCATGCGGCGGACCAGCGGCTGGTGGACATGTCCGAAGAGTGAGTAACGGGGACGCGTGCGGCGAATCGCCTCCAGCAGCGCCTTGCTCCCCCGCTCGAAACGCCGCGCCACCGTGTCGTACACCAACTCCGGGACCTCCGGCGGAATGTGCGTGCACAGCACGTCCACCTCCCCCACGGCCTCGATCTTCGCGGCGTACTCCTCGTCGCTGATCTCGTAGGGGGTCCGCATCGGCGTCCGCAGTCCCCCGCCCACGAAGCCGAAGACCCACCCCCCGATCTCCACCCGCTCCCCGTCCAGCACCGTCGTGCCCGGCCCGGCGTACTCCGGCCACAGGGGCGGCATGTCGACGTTGCCGTAGGTGGCGTACGTCGGCGTGGGGAACGCCGCGAACATCTCGGCGTACTGCTTGCGCACCGCCTTCTCGATCACCGCACCCCGGTCCGAGCCGATCCCGGCCCACAGCCGCGTTCCGAACTCCCGGGCCTCCTCGAAGCGCCGGGCGGTGCGCAGTTCCACGATGCGGTCGGCGGCGGCCACGCCGAAGAGGTCGGGGAAGATGCCACGCGAGTGGTCGGCGTAGTCCAGGAACAGCACCAGGTCGCCGAGGCAGATCAGGGCATCGGCACCCTCGCCGGCCCTGGCCAGGTCACGGGCATTGCCGTGCACATCGCTGACCACATGTACGCGTGTCCTGCGGTTTCCCGTCGGTGTGGGTGCCATGACGATCAAGGGTAGGCCTGTGCGGCATACGTGAACAGTGGCGGCCCGACCCACGGTTACTGGCCAGTCGTCAGATCGCTCGACTACTGTGCGCGCAGAAACACCAATCCGTGTGACGCAGCGAACATCTCGCCGGGACCCCCTGTCGAAGAAGCCATACCGGCGGGTAACGTCCGGTCGGTCCAGTCGTGCTCAGGATTTCAACATGTGAATTCCCGAGCACTTGCCCGAGCCTTGGACCGCACCGTCGCATCACACAACGTCGTGGCGCCGGCGCCCTATGAGGAGCAGCAGTCTTGCGCGAGTTCAGCCTTCCGGCTTTGTACGAGGTCCCTGCGGACGGCAATCTGACCGACATCGTCCGCAGAAACGCCGCGCAGCATCCGGATGTCGCCGTGATCGCCCGCAAGGTGGGCGGTGCCTGGCAGGACGTGACGGCCACCGCCTTCCTCGCCGAGGTGCGCGCGGCTGCGAAGGGGTTCATCGCCGCCGGGGTCCGGCCGGGCGACCGGGTCGGCCCGATGTCCCGCACTCGCTACGAGTGGACCCTGCTCGACTTCGCGATCTGGTCGGCGGGCGCGGTCACCGTGCCGGTGTACGAGACCAGCTCGCCGGAGCAGATCCAGTGGATCCTCTCCGACTCGGGCGCCACCGCCTGCGTCGTCGAGCTGGACAACCACACGGCCGCCGTGGAGTCGGTGCGCGACCGGCTGCCCGCGCTCAAGCACGTCTGGCAGATCGAGGCCGGCGGCGTCGAGGAGCTGGGCCGCCTGGGGCAGGACATCAGCGACGCGACGGTCGAGGAGCGCAGCTCGCTGGCGAAGGCCGACGACCCGGCGACCATCGTGTACACGTCCGGGACGACCGGCCGGCCCAAGGGCTGTGTCCTCACCCACCGCAGCTTCTTCGCCGAGTGCGGGAACATCGTGGAGCGCCTGCGGCCCCTGTTCCGCACCGGTGAGTGCTCGGTCCTGCTCTTCCTCCCCCTCGCGCACGTCTTCGGGCGGCTCGTGCAGGTCGCGCCCATGATGGCGCCGATCAAGCTGGGCAACGTCCCGGACATCAAGAACCTCACCGACGAGCTGGCCTCGTTCCGTCCGACGCTGATCCTGGGCGTCCCGCGCGTCTTCGAGAAGGTCTACAACTCGGCGCGCGCCAAGGCCCAGGCCGACGGCAAGGGCAAGATCTTCGACAAGGCGGCGGACACGGCCATCGCCTACAGCAAGGCGCTGGACACCCCGTCCGGCCCGGCCGTCGGCCTGAAGATCAAGCACAAGGTCTTCGACAAGCTCGTCTACAGCAAGCTGCGCGCGGTCCTCGGCGGCCGTGGCGAGTACGCCATCTCCGGCGGCGCCCCGCTGGGCGAGCGGCTCGGACACTTCTTCCGAGGCATCGGCTTCACGGTCCTGGAGGGCTACGGCCTGACCGAGTCCTGCGCCGCGACCGCGTTCAACCCCTGGGACCGGCAGAAGATCGGCACGGTCGGTCAGCCGCTGCCGGGTTCCGTGGTGCGGATCGCGGACGACGGGGAGGTGCTGCTGCACGGCGAGCACCTGTTCCGGGAGTACTGGAACAACCCGGGCGCGACCGAGGAGGCGCTGGCCGACGGCTGGTTCCACACCGGTGACATCGGCACCCTCGACGAGGACGGCTACCTCAGGATCACCGGCCGCAAGAAGGAGATCATCGTCACCGCGGGCGGCAAGAACGTCGCCCCGGCCGTGATAGAGGACCGTATCCGGGCGCACGCGCTGGTCGCGGAATGCATGGTGGTCGGTGACGGGCGGCCGTTCGTGGGCGCGCTGGTCACCATCGACGAGGAGTTCCTGGGCCGCTGGGCCGCCGAGCACGGCAAGCCGGAGGGCTCCACCGCGGCGTCGCTGCACGAGGACTCGGACCTGCTGGCCGCGATCCAGTCGGCGGTCGACGACGGCAACGCCGCGGTGTCGAAGGCGGAATCGGTGCGGAAGTTCCGCATTCTCTCCTCCCAGTTCACGGAGGACTCGGGCCATCTGACGCCGTCGCTGAAGCTCAAGCGCAACGTCGTGGCGAAGGACTTCGCGGACGAGATCGAGGCGATCTACCAGAAGTAGTCACCCCGCACAGGTGCTCATGGCGCGGTGTCCTCCACGAGGACCCGCGCCATCGTGCGTTCGGCGAGCGCGGTGATGGTGACGAACGGGTTCACCCCGATCGACCCCGGCACGAGCGAGCCGTCGGTGACGTACAGCCGCGAATACCCCTTCACCCGGCCGTAGTTGTCGGTCGCCTTGCCGAGCACGCAGCCGCCCAGCGGGTGGTACGTGAAGTCGTCGGCGAAGACCTTGCTGGAGGAGCCGAACAGGTCGTACCGGTAGATCGTGGAGTTCGCCGCGTTGATCCGGTCGAACAGCTTCTTGGCCATGCTCACCGACACCGCGCTCTGGGCGGCACTCCACCCGAGTTTCACGGCCCCCGTACCGCTGTCGTACGAGAACGACGCCCGCGACGGATTCTTGGTGATCGCCAGATACAGGCTGACCCAGTGCTCCAGTCCCGTCGGTAAAGGCGCGATCTCGGCGAAGACGGGGTTGGCGGCGTTGGCCCAGTCGTCGATGCCCATGACCGGCATGGTCGACTGGTTCTCCCCGACCGTGTCCCACAGGTGGTTGGCCCGGCCGAGCATCACGTTGCCGTTGGTTCCCCACCCGGTGCCGACGCTCGCGTCCAGGGCGGGCAGGGTGCCCGACTCCCGGGCGCGGACGAGGAGTTCGGTGGTCCCGATGCTGCCGCCGCCGAGGAAGAGGTACGTACAGCCGTACTCCTTGGTCTCGACGACCGTGCCGGTGTTGTCGATCCGGTCGACGGTCAGGACGTACGTCCCGTCGGCGGCCCTGCTGATCGACCGCACCCTCTCCAGGGTGTGGATGGTGACGTTCCCGGTGCCGAGCGCGGCGGCCAGGTACGTCTTGTCGAGGGTGCGCTTGCCGTGGTTGTTGCCGTAGATGACCTCGCCTGCGAGTGCGGACTTGGTCGCCGTGCCGGCCGCCTCGCGCTGCATGTGGCCGAAGTCGTAGACGCTGGGCACGAAGGTGGTCTTCAGGCCGGTGTTGGTCGCGTGTTTGCGGGAGATCCTGGTGAAGCGGTACCACTCCGTGGACTCGAACCACGCGGGGTCGATGGTGTTGACGCCGAGCATGGAGCGGGCGCGTGGGAAGTACGTGCCGTACATCTCCACGGTGTCCACGGTCGGGAACTGCTCGGCGAAGTAGGACTGGAGCGGGGTGACCGCCATGCCGCCGTTGACGAGGGAACCGCCGCCGACGCCTCGGCCGACGTACACGGACATGTGGTCGTAGTGCAGGCGCTCCAGTACTCCCGGGTAAGGGCTGATGTCCTTGTTGACCACGTCCAGCCACAGGAAGGTGGCGAGCGGGGCCTCGGTGCGGGTGCGGAACCACATGGAGCGCTGGTCGGGGGCGCTGGTGGTGCAGAAGACCTTGCCGTCGGGGCCGGGGGTGTTCCAGAGGCGGCCCATTTCGAGGACGAGGGTGCGGATGCCGGCCTGTCCTAGGCGGAGGGCGGCTACGGCGGCGCCGTATCCGGAGCCGACCACGATCGCCGGGGCGGATTCGACTGCGTCGGGCTGGGCGGCTTGGGCGGACTGGAGGGCGATGCGGGTGAAGCCGAGGGTGGCCGCGGTTTGGAGGGCGGCCATTCCGAGGATTTGACGTCTTGTCAGCTGACGCTGCATCAGGTTTGATGTCATGTGCGCAGCATGTGCGGATTATTGGGTTCCGCCTAGTGGGGTGCCGCGTATTCGTTGTGGGCGGGTGCGGGTTGGGTGTGGCTTGTCGCGCCCACGCGGCGGAGCCGCATATCGATACAGCCCCGCGCCCCTAAAAGAAGGGCGTTGCTCTACAGCAGCGTTTGCAGGTTCTCCGCGAGCAGGTCCCAGCGCCACCTCTCCTCGACCCACTCCCTGCCCCGCTCGCCCATCCGCCGGCGCAGTTCGGCGTCTGCCAGGAGTGTGGCGATGCGGTCGGCGGCCTCCTCGGGGGAGCCGCCCCTGACGACCCAGCCGGTCTCGCCATCGAGTACGGCATCCGGTGCGCCGCCCGAGTCCCCGGCGACCACCGGCAGTCCCGTCGCCGACGCCTCCAGGTAGACGATCCCGAGGCCCTCCACATCGAGCCCCCGCCGCCTCGTCCGGCACGGCATCGCGAAGACGTCGCCGGCGCCGTAGTGGGCGGGCAGCTCGGACCAGGGCACGGGTCCGGTGAACCTGACCGAGTCGGCGACGCCTGTCTCGCGCGCCATCCGCCGCAGGTCCTTCTCGTACGGGCCGCCCCCGACGATCAGCAGCACCGCGTCCGGCTCGGCGGCCAGGATGCGGGGCATGGCCTGGATCAGGGTGTCCTGCCCCTTGCGCCGGACCAGACGGGAGACGCAGACGACCACCGGCCGGTCCGTCAGGCCCAGCCGGGCCCGGATCTCGTCGCCGCCCGACCCGGGGTGGAAGGTCTTCTCGTCGACCCCGGGTGGCAGCTGCACCATCCGCGAGGCCGCCTGCGGCGTCAGGGCGACGGCGATCCTCGAGCGCGTGTACTCGCCGAGGTAGGTGATCGTGTCCGTCGACTCCCCGATCCGGCGCAGCAGCTGCCGGGCCGCGGGCAGCTGGGCCCAGCCCGCCTCGTGGCCGTGGGTCGTGGCGACCAGCCGTTCGGCGCCCGCCCTGCGCAGGGCCGGTGCCATCAGGCCGAGCGGCGCCGCCGCGCCGAACCACACCGAGGTGCAGCCGTGCTCGCGCAGCAGGCCGACCGCCCGCCGGGTCGCCGCGGGCGTCGGCAGCAGCATCGTCGTACGGTCCCGTACGACCGTGAAGGGCTGCTCCGCGTCGAAGGCGGCCGTGGCCTCGGCGCCCTCGCGACCGCGCTTCCAGGTGGAGGCGTAGACGACCAGCCGCTCCGGGTCGAGCCGCAGCGCCATGTTGTGCAGGAATGCCTGGATGCCGCCGGGGCGGGGCGGGAAGTCGTTGGTCACGATGAGCGTCTTGTGCATTGCCGCAGACCTTACCGAAGCCGCTGTTCACAGCCGGGCCACGGCCACGTGTGTGGCCCGCACACAGCTGGACAGGACATCATGTTCCCGCACGGCGGGAGCGAACGGCAGGGGATCTGGTGGAGACGACGGGCACGCGGCGGTCCCTGGCGTGGCTTGCGGGGATCTGGGCCCTGACCAGGCTGCTCCTCCTGCTCTTCGTGTTCAAGGTGTACGTCTTTCCCGGGCCGGACGTCACCAGTGACGTGTCGGTGATCTACCAGGGCTGGTACGAGGTGCTGCGCACCGGAACGTTCCCGCTCGACGACGTCACCTGGCAGTACCCGCCCGCCGCCGCGCTCGCGATCCTCTCCCCCGCGCTGGTGTTCTGGCTGGACTACCCGTCGGCGTTCTTCGTCCTCGCCTTCTCCGCCGACCTGGCCGTGCTGCTGCTCCTGCTGTACGCCGGTGTGCGCCCGGGCCGGACGCTGCGCGGGGCCTGGGTGTGGGTGGTGGGCGTACCGCTGCTCGGACCCACCGTGTACGCGCGCTACGACGTGATGGTCACCGCCGTCGCCGTGGCCGCGCTGCTCGCGGGCGCCCGGCATCCGAAGGTGATGGGCGCGCTGACGGCCTTCGGGGCGATGCTGAAGGTGTGGCCGGTGCTGCTGCTGGTCGCGGCCCGCAGACGCGCCGCCTGGGGCTGGGCCGCGCTGACCGCCGGCGCCCTCTCCGCGCTGTTCGCCCTCGCCATGCCCGGCGCCTTCGCCTTCCTGACCTTCCAGCGGGACCGCGGCACCGAGGTGGAGTCGCTGGGGGCGCTGGTCTTCCATGTGGCCCGGCACTTCGGCTGGGACGGCGAGGTGCTGCTCAACTACGGCTCGGTGGAGTTCCTCGGCCCGTACGTCGACGTCGTCAGCATGGCCGCCCTGGCCCTGAGCGGGCTCGCCTTCGGCTGGCTGCTGCTGTGGCGGCTGAGGGCGAAACGGTTCCTGTCGCACACCCTCGCGGACGCGGCCTTCGTGGCGGTGCTGATGTTCGTGACGACCAGCCGGGTGATCAGCCCGCAGTACCTGGTGTGGCTGGTGGGCCTCGCGGCCGTGTGCCTGTGCTTCCGCGGCAGCCGGATGAGGCTGCCGGTCGGGCTGGTCCTGGCGGCATCCTTCGTGACGGTCCTGGAATTCCCCGTCTGGTTCTCGCACGTCGTCGCCAGCGACGCCCTCGGCAACACCCTCCTGTTCCTCCGCAACGGTCTGCTGGTCCTCGCCACGCTCCTCGCCGCCCGCGAGCTCTGGCGCTCGACGGTGACCCGCCCCGCCCCGCTCCCCGTACCGGCTCAGGCGACCCGCACCAAGGAAACGTCACTGCCCTCCTGACGCCGGGCCCGCCGGAACAGCACCAGGACCGCGCCGCACTGCACCGCCATGGCCAGCGCCAGGGCCAGGCACACACCGGGCAGCCCGAGGCCGGACAGCCCGTACGCGAGCGCCAGCTGTACGGCCGTACCGAGCACGGTCACCCGCAGCAGCGCCGGCGCTCCCCCGCTCCCCTCGAAGACCCCGCCGAGCGCGATGAAGCAGGCCATCAGCAGGAGGTAGGGGCCGATGCAGCGCAGGAAGAGCACCCCGGCGTGGGCGACGTCCGGGCCGGCGCCGAAGGCGGCCATGATCCAGGGCGCGGTCACGCCCAGCAGGACGGCCGCCGCCAGCGCGAAGGCCCCCGCGAGCAGCACCGCCTGCCGCCCGATCAGGCGCCGCTCGTCCTGCCCGGCGCCGAGCAGGTGCGCGGTGTGGATGGAGGCGGCCTGGCGCACGGCGTAGAAGCCCATGGTGGCGACGTACATGACCTTGTAAGCGATCGAGTACGCCGCCACCGCCGTCACCCCGAGCCGCGCCACGAGCGCGACCAGCACCAGCGCGCCCGCCTGCCGCACGGTGAAGTCGGCCGACATCGGCAGCCCGGTCCGCAGCGTCCGCCGCGCCGCACCGGAGAGCGACTGCGCGGGCCGCGCCTCGGCGGCTGTCCGCAGCAGCCGGTTCCGGCGCAGGGCGATCAGCCCCACCCCGAGGGCCACGCTCCGGCACAGCACGGTCGAGGCGGCGGCGCCCTGGACGCCGTAGGCCTGGATGAGGAACGGGTCGCACACCAGGATCAGCCCGTTCGCGAGCAGCGCGAGCCGCATCGGAGTCCTGGCGTCGCCGGCCCCTTTGAGGATGCCGTCGACCAGCGTCTGCGCGAAGAACACCGCCGTCCCCGGCAGCGAGATCGCGAAGTAGCCCACCGCGAGCGGCTGAGCCGAACCCCCGTCGAGCACCAGCCGCGCCAGCGGTTCCCGCAGCAGGAACCCGCCCACGACGACCACCGGCGTGAGCAGCGCCCACACCGCCCATCCCCCGCGGACGGCGGCCCGCACAGCGCCCGCGTCCCCCGCGCCCCTGGCATGCGCGACCAGCACGGTCGTACCGGAGCCGAAGACCAGCGCCACGCCGAGCAGGACGTTCTCGGCGTTGGTCGCGACCGCCACGGCGGCCACGGCCGGGCCGCCGAGCCGGGACACCCAGACGGTGTTGATGATCCCGGCGGCGACGGAGGCGAGGAGCGAGAAGTAGACGGGGTGGGCGAGCGAGATGAGCTGCTTGCGGTGCGCGTTCACGATCCGGCCCTCCTCGACACCTTCGACCGTACCTCGATTAGAGGTAGCTCGATAAGAGGTACCATGGCCTCATCACGTCCGCAAGGAGGACCATGCTGGAGCTGTCGATCCTGGGCTTCCTGGCCGAAGGGCCCCTGCACGGCTACGAGTTGAAGGCGCGCATCACAGCGCTGAGCGGCCATGTCCGCCCCGTCAGCGACGGCGCGCTCTATCCGGCGATCACCCGCCTGATCAAGGCGGGCAAGCTCGACGAACATGCGGAACCGGGCGCGAGCGCCGCCCCGCGCCGGATCCTCTCCCTCACCGGCAAGGGCCGCGAGGACCTGCTGGAACGCCTGCGCCATCCGAAGCCGGTCGAGATCACGGACCAGGTGCGCTTCAACACGGTCCTGTCCTTCCTGCGGCACCTGCCGGACCGCCGGGAACAGGCCGAAGTGCTGCGCCGCCGACTGGAGTTCCTGACCGCGCCCACGAGCTTCTTCTACAAGGGCGGGAAGCCTGTACGGGCGGAGGAAGCCGACGACCTGTTCCGGCAGGGCATGCTGCGGGTGGCCCGGGCGACCGGCGAGGCGGAACGGGCGTGGCTGACGGAGGCCATCGCCACGCTGGATCAGCCGAGCTGAGCCCGCAGGTACTCCCGCCACCGCGCGGTGAAGTCCGCCTGCGACGTCCCGAGTACGTCCTTCAGCGCGCCCTCGACCGCCCCCTCCCGCCGCTCGTGCGCGCCCACGGCGCGGTAGAACTCGCCGAGCCTGACCTCCCCCCAGTGGTCGGCGATCATCCGGCAGGCCATCCACCCGCTCTCATAGGCCCGCGCCAGCTTGTTCGCGTCGCCGGTGAAGCCGAAGTCCGCGTCGGCCGGGAGCTCCCGCGGCCCGGACCCCTCGGACACGGCACGCCACAGCTCGGGGGCGGCCTGGGACGGGGAGCGGCCGCTGCCGAGGTAGCCGACCCAGTCGGCGTAGCCCTCGGAGAGCCACAGCGGGGTGGCGGCGGTGGTGTCGGCGCGGGTGGCGACATGGGTGGTCTCGTGGGTGAGGACGACCTGCTTGCCCACCTTCCCCAGGACGCCGTACGCGTCGGGGTTGACGATGATCCGGTCGGCGGGCGCGTTCGCCGGGGCGCCGGTCTCGCCGGTGGTGACGGCGGCGATCCCGCGATAGGAGGAGGCGGGCGAGCCGAGCAGCCCGGCCATGTCGTTCAGGGACTCCGGTACGAGGACCACGACGTGCCGGGCCCAGTCCGTGCCCCACGCCTGCGACACGGCCGGCACCGCGTCATCCGCCAGCTCCGCGTACGACCGCAGCACCGCCTCGGACTGCCCGACGCCGAGGACGAGACTGTCGTCGCCCCGTACGACGCTCACCTTGCCCTGGTCCCACAGCTGCTCGGCGGATCCGCCGGCGGGCCGCTCGGCTTCGACGTACCACTCGCCCCGCGCATCCAGGCCGAGGCTCAGTGTGCGGCCGGCGCTGACCGGGGCCCGGTCGTAGCCCTCGACGCGATAGCGGAGTTCGGCCTCGGCGGTGGCGGTGTCGCCGGTGCGGTGCAGGCCGGTCAGACGGTAGGACCACCCGGCGAGGGGCACCGCGCGCAGGTTGTCGAACCCGGCCGACGCGCCCGTCCTGCGATACGCCGCCTCGTCGCGGTCGAGCAGCGCTGCCGCCCGCCGGTCGAGGACGCGCTGCACCTCGGCCTTGGCGCTGTCGGTGTCGGACCGCCCGCCGCAGCCCACCAGACAGACGAGCAGCAGACAGAGCGCGAGGACCACCCGCGCTCCCGAAGCCCGCCTTCGACCAGCCATTTCCCGATCGTACGGCGGCGAGGGCGCGGCGGTCAGACCCGTGTCACACCCACGTCAGACCCGGGTGACCGTCGCCCCCGGCATCATGCCCACCGGGTCGTAGCGCACGGGTGCGCCGGGGTAGGGCGCGTGGATCACCTGACCGTTGCCCACGTACATCCCGACATGGCTGGCGTCGCCGCGATAGGTGACCACGTCGCCGGGCTGGGCCTCGGAGAGCGGGACCTGCTGTCCGGCGTACCGCTGCCCCTGCGAGGTACGCGGCAGGGAGACGCCGGCCTGGGCGTACGACCACTGGATCAGGCCCGAACAGTCGAAGCCGGAGGGGCCGTTGGCGCCCCAGATGTACGGCTTGCCCAACGCGGAGTGGGCAGCGGCGACGGCGGCTGCCGCGCGGCCCGACGGTGCGGCGAGGCTCCCGAAGTCGGGCATGACGTCACGGCCGGAGCGGGAGGCGCGGTCGTAGGCGGCGCGGTCGGCCTGGGTGAGGGAGTTCAGGAGCCTGCGCGCCTGGGCGAGTTTGCGCTCGACGGTCCGCTTGTGGGAGGCGACGACCTTGCGGCTCTTCTCCAGTTCGACGAGTTTGCCGGCCGCCTCGGCACGCTCCTGGGCGAGTGCGCGCATCGCGTCCTGGAGGTCCTCGAGCTCACCGGCCTGGTGGGCGCTGATCCGGGCGATCCGGGCGGCCCTGTCGAGGTAGTCGGCCGGGTCGTCGGAGAGCAGCAGCGCGAGGGAGGGGTCGATGCCGCCGGACCGGTACTGGGCGCCGGCCAGCGAACCGAGGGCGTCCCGCATGGAGTTGATGCTCTCCTGCTGCCGGGCGATCCGGTCCTGGGCGTCGCCCACCTGCTTGCGGAGCTTGTCGGCGCGCTCGTCGGCCTTGTTGTAGGCCTCGGTTGCCTTCTCGGCCTCTTCGTAGAGGCGGTCCACCTTGGCTCGGGTGTCGTCGTGCGGCGTGGCCGTGGCCGGTACGACCCCGAGGGCCGTGGCGGCGGCTGACATGACGCAGAGCGCTGCACCGGCGCCCCGGTCGAACCCGGACGGTGCAAGGCGGCGATGGGACCCCACGGGAAGCCGCTCTCCTTCCGCTGGCGGACAAGGACTCGTCCCCCTGCAGCGGGGGAAACGCGGCAGACAGTAGCTCCGTGCGGGCGTGACGACCAACGACCGCCGTGGGCACACAAAGTGACGCCCCGCCTCTGACGCAGGTCATGGGCGGGGCGTGGGGTCAGTCGGCGGTGCCGCAATTCGCTCGTTCGGGCGGCACGTGGTGTTGATCTTGCAGGCGTTGGGGCCGGGATCAGCTCGGGATCAGATCCGGACGCCGAACTGGAACGGCATGTTGTTGATCGACTCGTAGCGGACGACCGTGCCGGTGCGCGGGGCGTGGATGATCTGGCCGTTGCCCGCGTAGAGGCCGACGTGGTGCAGGTCGTTGTAGAAGATGACGAGGTCGCCGACCTTGAGTTCGCTCATCGACAGGCGCACACCGGCGTTGGCCTGGGCCTGCGAGGTGCGCGGGATGGAGACGCCGGCCTGGGCGTAGGCCCAGGAGGTCAGGCCCGAGCAGTCGTAGGAGGCGGTGCCGGTGGCGCCGTAGACGTACGGCTTGCCGAGCTGGCTCTGGGCGGCCTGGAAGGCGGCCATGGCCCGGCCGGAGGCGGAGCCGACGTTGCCGAGGTCCACGCGGTCGGCGGCGGACCGGCTGGCGCGGGCGTCCGCGGCGGCGAGGGCGGCCTTCTCCGCGGCGGTCAGGGTGTTGAGCAGCTTCTGCGCCTCGGCGAGCTTGGCCTGGACCTGCTTCTTCTTCTTGCCCAGCTCGGTGCGGGTGGAGGCGAGGTCCTTGAGCTTCTCGGCGGCCTCGGCGCGCTCCTGCGCGAGTTCGCGCTGCTTCTCCTGGATCTTCTTCAGCGACTCGACCTGCTGGGCGCTGAGCTGGTCGGCGGTGGACGCCTTGTCCAGGTAGTCGTCCGGGTTCGACGACAGGAACAGCTGGAGGGAGGAGTCGATGCTGCCCGTGCGGTACTGGGCGGCGGCGGCCAGGCCCATCGCGTCGCGCAGCTCGTTCAGGTCTTCCTGACCGCGGGCGACGTTGTCCTGGATGGTGGAGATCTCCTTCTGGAGCTTCTCCTGCTTCTCCTTGGCGCCGTTGTACTTCTCGGTGGCCTGCTCGGCCTCCTCGTAGAGCTTGTCGACCTTGGCCTTGACCTCGTCCTTGCTCGGCTTCTCGCTGGGTGCCGCGTTGGCGGCCTGCGAACTGATGGCCACGGCAGCAGCGGCAGCGGTGGTCAGCACGGTCACACGTGCTCGGCTCGGCTGCTTGGGTCGACGGTGGGACGCCACGGAGGTGAACTCCTTCTTCTGAGTGATCACCCGCTCGGAGGTTCGACGCCAGACCCTAGTGACCCAGTTGTGATCAGATCAAATCCTCACACGAAAATTCTCGTCACACCTGTCATTCTTTACACACAACTCACATGGGGTGACGCGAGCTTGACACTGGGTTGCGTGTCTGCTCCGCCAATTCGGGCATTGCGCCTGTACGTTGGCGTTTTCAGGACAGCCGCTTGAGAAGCACCGCAGAAGCCACCGGCCGCGCCCCGGCCCGGGCCACCCCGTCGGCGACCTCACGGTCGGTGGAGGCGACGATGACCGGGCGGCCCGGCGGCTCGGCACGCACCAGCTGGCGGATCAGCTCGTCGGCGGTCACACCCGGCTTGGAGAACAGCACCCGCACGCCGCGCGGCGGCGCCAGCAGCACCGGCGCGGCCAGCTCGGCCCCGTCGAAGACACAGGTCACCTCGGCGCCGGTCTGCGCGGCGAGCTGCGAGAGCTGGCCGAGCAGGCGCAAGCGCTGCTTCTCCAGCGGCATCTGGGGATAGCCGGTCTTGGTGACGTTGTAGCCGTCGACCACCAGATGGGCCTGCGGCAGGGCGAGGAGTTGGTCGAGGATCGCCGGGTCGTTTTCGGACAACGCCCTTGCGGCGATGTCCTTCGGGGTCATTCGTCCTGGTTCGACCGCGTCCACGGTCTCGGCGGGCCGCACGGAGACCGGCGGCAACGCCAGCTCCCGGCGCAGCCCTTGAGCGGAGTCCAAGAGGGTGTCCAGGAGCAGCCGTACGCGCATGTCCTCGACGCTGCGCCCCTCGCGTGCCGCTCTGCGCGTGGCCTCCAGGGCGGCCTCGGCCTCCCCGAGCCGCGCCTTGAGCCGCCGGGTCTCGCTCTCGGCCGCGGATACCTGGGCGTGGCCCTCGGCGCGTACGGCCTCGATCTCGCCCTGGATCTTGCGCAGGGCGGCCTCGCCGCGCTTGACGTCACTGAGGGCCGACCGAAGCTTGCGGTGAAGCGATTCGGCTTCCTTCTTCGCCGCGTCCAGCTCGGTACGCAGCCGCTCGGTCTCGGCCCGGGTGTGTTCATGGGCGTGCGCGAGCTCCTCGCGCAGCCGCTCCAGCTCGGCGCGGCTCTCCTCGTCGGCGCGCTCGGCGTCGGCCCGCTGGGCCTCCTCGCCGGCCGCGGTGACCAGCTTGACCCAGCCGGTGGGCCGCAGAACATAGGCCGCGGCCGCCACGTCGAGCGGGTCCGCGGCCGGAGGCGCCGAGCCTGAGTCGAGGGCGCCGGAGAGTTCCGGCTGGGCTTCTCTGAACTTCTCCCCGATGCGCTGCCGGAACAGCGGATCGGTCTCCAGCGCCGCCGCCATGGCATTGCCGGCGAACTTGGCCCGCCGGTTCGGCGCGAACCGGGCGTACTGCCGCAGCTGTGCGGGCAGTTCGCCGACGGTCAGCCCGCCGAACCCGTCGGACACGATCTGTACGACCTTGCGCCGAACTCCGTCGGGCAGCGGACGGTCGAGCACCTCGGCGGCGCCGTCGCCCGGCCCCCCGCCTTGTGTCTCCACCATCCGTCACACCCCAATGCCTGTGCGGGGCCGGCTCCCGTCAGGAGTCGGCGCCCGGCCTGTCCACGAGTTCCACCTTGTCCACGGCGTTGCACCAGCGGCAGCGCACCGACTCGATGGTCTCATTGAGCACCTCGCGCTCCTCGACCTTCGGCTCACCGGCCAGATCGAGGTGGACGTACTCCACGACCTTGGACGAGCGCGTCACGTCGAAGCGCGTGAGGTTGCCGCAGAGGGTGCAGCGCCACCGCGTCGTGTCGGTCGGCAGGGGAACCGTCATCGTGACTGTGCTCTTTCCTTCTAGGCCTTCTATTGTCAGCCACACGCCCCCGAGCTCCCCGGTGCGTGTGGCTCGTAACCCTACGGCCTGGCGGGTACTCGCCGCTCGGCCGTCCACGGCGGCGAGGCGGTCTGTGCGCGTGCGTCCCGTTACGCCATGCTCTGTATCCATGATCAGCGACTGGAGCGTGGCGCGTTTCGGAGCTCGGTTCGGCAGGATGGGCCGATCGGCCTTCCGGTCGTCGGCGCCGGTGACGTACGGGCTGATCGCCCTGTGCTGTCTGCTGTTCCTGATGGGCCCGGCTGCGGGACTGAATCCGGCCTACGGCACCGGCGACGGGCTGCTCGCCGCGCAGCGGGCCTACTTCCACCGCTGGGGTGTGGTGCCCGCCGAGCTGTTCGAGGGCTCGCCCCGCGCCGCCCTGACCCCGGCCACGGCCCTCTTCGTGCACGGCAGCTGGGTGCATCTGCTCGGCAACATGCTCTTCCTCTACGTCTTCGGGGTGATGACCGAGGAGCGGATGGGCCGCGTCCAGTTCACGCTGTTCTACCTCGGCTGCGGCTACCTCGCCCTGCTGGGCTACGCGGCCGCCAACGACGACTCCACCCAGTCCCTGGTCGGCGCGTCCGGGGCGATCTCGGCCGTCCTCGGCGCGTTCCTTTTCGTCTTCCCCGGCGCGCGGGTGACAAGCCTGCTGCCGTTCCTGCTCTTCCTGCCGCTGCGCTTCCCGGCGTGGGTCGTGCTGCCCTTCTGGGTGGCCCTGCAGTGGGTGGCGGCGGGGCGGGCGGACCAGGGGCCGGGGGTGGCCTATCTGGCGCACCTGGTGGGCTTCGGGCTGGGCTTCGGCTACGCGTGGGCCCGCTTCAGACCTGCGACTAGAGTGAAGGCCGCCCCAGCTCCGGCCTCCGAGGGAGAGAACCAGCCGTGATCACCGCGATCGTCCTCATCAAGACCAGCGTGGACCGGATTCCCGAGATCGCGGAGCGGATCGCTTCGCTGGAGAGCGTCACCGAGGTCTTCTCGGTCACCGGGACGTACGACCTGATCGCCATGGTGCGGGTCAAGCAGCACGAGGATCTCGCCGAGGTCATCCCGGCCCGGATCAGCAAGATCCCCGGCGTGGAGGCGACGGACACGCATGTGGCGTTCCGTACGTACTCGCAGCACGACATCGAGGCCGCGTTCGCCATCGGCCTGGACAGCTGACGCCCGCGGTCCAGGATGAAGAGTTCTTCATCCTGGGCTCATCATCGCCGCCGGGTGTCGGGGGCAGGATCGGCCGCATGGTCTTCTCGCACCGGATCGCGGCCCTGGCCGCCGTAGTGGCGATTCCGCTCGGGATCGCCGCGACCAGCTTCGCCCTCACCGACGACCCGGAGTCCCCCGAGGTCCCGGCCAAGGTGGAGCTGGACAGCGGCTCCCCCACCCCGACGCCCACCCGGCCCACACCGACGCCGAGCGACGAGGTCGTCTCCCGGCCTCCGGTGACCGACAGCCCCGCGAGTGACGACGATGACGACGCCCCCGGCCGGGAAACCTCGGACGACGACCGGGGCGAGCTCGGGGACGACGGCTGACCCGGTGCGCCGGCGGATCTCCGCGCGGGTCCGCATCCTGCTCTGGCTGCTGTTCGTCATGGCCGTAGGGCTCGTGTCGGTGGCGACGACCACGCGCTCGATCCTGTTGCGGGACGTCGACCACCGGGTGAACGGGCTGCTCGCCCAGGAGGCGGGTGAGTTCGCCAACTTCGAGGAGCGGGGCGTCGACCCGGAGACCGGCCGTCCGTTCACCGATCCGTCGCGGCTGCTGGTCGAGTTCCTGGTACGGCAGTACGCCGATCCGGACGAGGAGCTGATCGGCCTGGTGGGCCGCCCGGGAACGTCCCCGGCGCAGTTCCGCCAGCCGCGTGACATCCCCGTCGCCGTTCCCCTGCACAAGGACGCCGACGCCCGCCGCCGTATCTTCGACTCGCCCGACTCCACGGGAACGCTGCACCGGGCGTCGGGCGAGATCCGCTGGGCGAAGGTGGCCGTCGCCCGGGCGGGCGGCGAGACGGAGGCCGCGTTCGTCGTCGCCTTCCACCCGGGGCGTGAACAGGCCGCGGTGAACGCGGAGTTCCGTATCCTGCTCGCCATCTCCGGGGTCGCCCTGCTGATGACGACCGGCATCGGCTGGGCGGTCGCGGGGCGGATCCTCAAGCCCGTGCGGCTGGTGCGCACCGCGGCGGCACAGCTCACCGAGCAGGACCTCACCCGCCGTATCCCGGTGCACGGGCGCGACGACATCGCCGCGCTCGCCGAGACGTTCAACGCGATGCTCGACCGGCTGGAGCGAGCCTTCGCCGCCCAGCGGGAGTTCGTCGACGACGCCGGCCACGAGCTGCGCACGCCGATCACCATCGTGCGCGGGCATCTGGAGCTCATGGGCGACGACCCGATGGAGCGCGAGGAGACGATACGGCTGGTCACCGACGAGCTGGACCGGATGAGCCGCATCGTGGAGGACCTGCTGCTGCTCGCCAAGGCCGAGCGCCCCGACTTCGTCACCCCGGAGCCGGTGCAGCTCGCCGAACTCACCGCCGACGTCTACGTCAAGGCCCGCACCCTGGGCGAGCGGGACTGGCAGCTCGCCGAAGTGGCCGATGTCGAGGCCGAGTTGGACCCGCAGCGGATCACACAGGCGATGGTCCAGCTCGCCCAGAACGCCGTGCAGCACACCGCGCCGCGGCAGACCGTCCGGATCGGCTCCCGCGTCGACGGCCAGGGCGTCGAGCTGTACGTCGCCGACTCCGGGCCCGGCGTCCAGCCGCAGGACGCCGAGGTCATCTTCGAACGCTTCCGGCGCGGCACCGCCCGCCGCGGCACCCAGGGCTCGGGAGCCGGGCTCGGCCTGTCGATCGTCCGGGCGATCGCGGAGGCGCACGGCGGCCGGGTGCGGCTGCGTGACACGGAGGGCGGCGGCGCCACCTTCGTCCTGCTACTGGGAGAGGCACAGACGTGAACCGCATTCTCATCGTCGAGGACGAGGACAGGATCGCCTCCTTCGTCGAGAAGGGCCTGCGCTCCAACGGCTTCACCACGACCGTCGTCGGCGACGGTGACGCGGCCCACGAATACGCGTTGACCGGCAATTTCGATCTGGTGGTCCTGGACATCGGCCTGCCCGGCCGGGACGGCTTCACGGTGCTGCGCGAACTGCGCGAGGCCCGGGTGACGGTCCCGGTGATCGTGCTGACCGCCCGGGACTCCGTACGCGACACGGTGGCCGGTCTGGAGGGCGGCGCCGACGACTGGATGACCAAGCCGTTCCGCTTCGAGGAACTGCTCGCCCGGGTACGGCTGCGCCTGCGTACGGCGGCCCGGGCGCCCGAGGTGACGGTCCTGCGGTCCGGCTCGCTGACGCTGGACCTGCGTACGCGGCGGGCGCGGGCCGGGGAGCGGACCGTGGATCTGACGGCACGTGAGTTCGTGCTGCTGGAGCTGTTCCTGCGGCATCCGGGGCAGGTACTGTCCCGCGAGCAGATCCTGTCGCACGTGTGGGGCTACGACTTCGACCCGGGCTCCAACATCGTGGACGTGTATGTGCGGGCGCTGCGCAAGAAGCTGGGGGCCGAGCGGTTCGAGACGGTGCGCGGCGTGGGGTACCGCCTCTCCGCGTGAAGTCTCCTGTCCGTGTGAAGTCTCCTTCATGTACGGCTCATCGAGGGCTCACGGCTGAGGTGAACCCTCGATGACGTGACCCTGAGCCTCCGTCTGAGCGCCGCCCTGTGCGTGACCCTCTCCCTGTGCGCGCTGCTCGCCGTCCCCGGCAACTTCCCCGGACTCGGCGCCGACGCCCGCCTCACCCTCGCCGTGTTCGCCCTGGCGACGTGCGCCTGGATCGCCACGCCGGTCGACGACACGTACATCGCGCTGGGCGCGGGGCTCGCCCTGACGGTGACCGGGGTGATCACCAGCGACACGCTCTTCGGCACCCTGGGCGACTCGACGGTGTGGCTGCTGATCTGCGCCTTCGTGCTGGCGGCCGCGGTGACCCGGACGGGGCTCGCGGGCCGGGCGGCGGCGTTCCTGGTGGGCGGGGCGCGCACCGTACGGCAGCTCGTGCACCTGACCACGGCCGCCCTGGTCGTCACGGCGTTCGCGGTGCCGGCCACCTCGGGCCGGGCCGCCCTCGCGCTGCCGGTGTTCCTGGCCCTGGCCAAGGCGCTCGCCGACCGCAGGCGACTGGTCGTGATGCTGGCGCTGCTGTTCCCGACCGTGATCCTGCTGTCGGCGGTAGCGACCCTGATCGGAGCCGGCGCCCATCTGATCACCGTGTCGGTGCTGTGGCAGGAGACGGGTGACCGGATCGGCTTCACGGAATGGCTGCTGCTGGGCCTGCCGCTGGCCGTGGCCTCCTCCCACCTGGCCGCCGAGGCCGTACTCCTGACCACCACCCGGCGCACGGACCGCAAGGGCGCCGTGCACATCACCCCCGAGCAGATCCAGGAGCACAGCGACCACCCGGTCACCGGCCCCTGGTCGCAGGCCGAGAAGCGGTGTGCGCTGCTGCTCGGCACGGTCGTGCTGCTGTGGTGCAGCGAGCCGCTGCACCGGGTGCCGCCCGCGGTCGTCGCGCTGATCGGCGCGGTGGTGGCGGCCTCTCCGGCCCTCGGCACCGTGCATCTGAAGGACGCGCTGAAGACGGTGCCGTGGTCGCTGCTGCTGTTCATGGCGGCGACGATGGCGATGGGCGTCGCGCTCGCCGACTCGGGAGCGGCGAAGTGGCTGGTGGACGGGCTGCCCGGTGGAGTCAGCCCGGTGGTGTTCCTGATCGTCGTGATCGCGATCAGTACGGCGGCCCACCTGGTCCTGCAGTCCCGCTCGGCCCGTTCGTCGGTGCTGGTGCCGCTCGTGGTCGCGGCGGCGGTGGGGGCCGGCGTCAATCCGGTGGCCGCCGCGCTCGCGTCCACCGCCGCGGCCGGCTTCTGCCACACGCTCCCGGCATCCGCGAAGCCGGTCACGCTCTTCTCCGACATCCCCGGAACGCCCACCTACACCCCGCGTGACCTGCTGCGCCTGTCCGCCGTCCTGGCCCCGCTGACGGCTGCCCTCGTCCTGCTGTTCGTCGTCGCGGTGTGGCCGCTGCTCGGCGTGCCCGTGACCCGCTAGGCGCTCCGCTGTGAGTGCCGCGTTATGTCGTCGATTGTCTGCGGCGCCATTGTGGCTGGTCGCGCAGTTCCCCGCGCCCCTTGGGGCGTTGCCGCAGTGCGGCGACTTCATCCGACCTGTCTAGGAGAGCTAATGCTGACCCGAGTCGTCGTAGCCCCCAGTGGCTTCAAGGAGTCCCTGTCCGCCCAGGCAGCCGCCGACGCCATCGCCGACGGTGTCCGCCGGGTCCTGCCGGACGCCGAACTGGACCTGATCCCCCTGGTGGACGGCGGTGAGGGCACGGCCGCCACGCTGGCCGCCGCCACCAGTGGCCGGCTCGTCGCGCTGCCCGCGACCGGCCCCGTCGGCGAACCGATCGGCACGCACTTCGCGTTGCTCGGCTCCCGGGACACGGCGGTCGTGGAGATGGCGGCGGTCGCGGGGCTCTCCCTCGTCCCCCGCGCCCTGCGCGACCCGGGCGCGACGACGACGTACGGCGTCGGCGAGCTGATCCGGGCCGCGCTCGACACCGGCGTGCGGCGCGTCCTGATCGGCTGTGGCGACTCGGGGACGTCCGACGGGGGCGCGGGCGCGCTGCAGGCGCTCGGGGCCCGTCTCCTGGACGCCGACGGCTTCGAACTCCCCCGTGGCGGACGTGAGTTGACGCGGCTCGCCCGGATCGACCCGTCCGGCCTGGACCCGCGGCTGCGGGACGTCGAGCTGCTCGTCGCCTGCAACCCGTACAACGTGCTGTGCGGCGAGCGCGGCGTGGCCCGTGTCTTCGGCCCGCAGAAGGGGGCGACGCCCGCCCAGGTCGAGCATCTGTCGGCGGGGCTGGAGAACTGGGCGTACGTCCTCACCCGTGACCTGGGGGCCGTGGGCACCGACCTGCACCACGGCCCCGGCACCGGTGCGTCCGGCGGTCTGGGCGCGGGCCTGGCCGCGCTGGGCGCCCGTCTCCTCCCCCGCTTCGAGGTGCTGCTGGACCACCTCGACCTGGACGCCCGCCTCGCCTCCGCCGACCTGGTCGTCACCGCCGAGGGCGCCATGGACCGCCAGACGCCCCGCGGGAAGGTCCCGGCCGAGGTGGCCCGCCGGGCCAAGCTGTCCGGCCGCCCGGTGCTCGCGCTGGCGGGCACGCTCGGCGAGGGTGCGCACGACGTGCCCGGCGTGGATGCCTTCAGCGGGATCCTGCCGGCGCCGATGGCCTTGGCGGAGGCCCTCGTCCGGGCCTCCGAACTCCTCACGGACGCGACCGAACGCGCCCTGCGGATGATCCTGTTGGGCTCCCGGCTACCGGCTCACGCAGAGGTGTCCGGCACGCAACGGCCGTCCTCCGTGCGGTAGTTCCACCGGGCACCGTCCGTCACGAGCTCCCGCACGGCGTTCACGAACCGCTCGACGTGCTCGTCCGGCGTACCGGCCCCGAAGCTCACGCGGATGGCGTTGAGGGACTTCTCGCCGGGAGCCGCCTCCGGGGCACCGCACTCGCCCTGCGTCTGCGGGTCGCTGCCCAGCAGCGTCCGGACCAGCGGGTGGGCGCAGAACAGTCCGTCACGCACCCCGATGCCGTACTCGGCGGAGAGGGCGGCCGCGAAGTGGGAGCTGTTCCAGCCCTCGACGACGAAGGAGATGACGCCGACGCGCGGGGCGTCGTCGCCGAAGAGGGAGAGGATGCGGACCTCGGGCACCTGGGCGAGACCCGCGCGCACCTTCTCGATCAGGTACTGCTCACGGGCGACCAGCGTGTCGAAGCCCGCCTCCGTCAGGGCCTTGCAGGCGGAGGCGATGGAGTAGGCGCCGATGACGTTCGGGGAGCCGGCCTCGTGCCGGGCGGCGCTCTCGTGCCACTCGACGTCCACTCCCCCGTCCTCACGCCGGCTGACCTTGCGGCTGGCGCCGCCGCCCGCGAGGTACGGCTCGGCGTCGCGCAGCCAGTCGGCGCGGCCGGCGAGGACGCCGGAGCCGAAGGGGGCGTACAGCTTGTGGCCGGAGAAGGCGACCCAGTCGACGTCGAGGTCCTGGACGCTCACGGGGTGGTGCGGGGCCAGCTGGGCGGCGTCGAGCACGATACGGGCGCCGTGGGCGTGCGCGGCCGCCGCCAGTTCCCGTACGGGCCACAGCTCACCGGTGACGTTCGAGGCGCCGGTGACGCAGACCAGGGCCGGGCCGTAGCCCCCTTCAATCGACACAGTGCGGTCGGCGAGGGCGCGCTCCAGGGTCTCGACGGCCTCGCGGGGGGTGCGGGGCGCGTTGAGGTAGGTGACGCGGGCGTCGCGCCAGGGCAGCAGGGAGGCGTGGTGCTCGGTCTCGAAGACGAAGACCTGGCAGTCGGCCGGGAGGGCGGCGGCGAGGAGGTTGAGGGAGTCGGTCGTGGACCGGGTGAAGACGACCTGGTCGCCGTCCCGGCAGTCGAGGAACTCGGCGACCGTCCGGCGGGCGTTCTCGAACAGGTCGGTGGAGAGCTGGGAGAGGTAGCCGGCACCGCGGTGGACGCTGCCGTAGTACGGG
This sequence comes from Streptomyces cyaneus, assembly GCF_004028635.1. GTDB lineage: Bacteria > Actinomycetota > Actinomycetes > Streptomycetales > Streptomycetaceae > Streptomyces > Streptomyces cyaneus. Next base: position 304,273 of record NZ_ML138679.1, read on the forward strand.
GCGTAGGCGGCGACGTCGTCCCAGACGCGCTGGAGGGCCGGGGCGCTGGCGGCGTAGTCGAGCGCGGCGTAGGTGACCTCACCGCCGGTGACGAGCGGGACGGTGACATCACTGCCCAGAACGGGCAGCGGGGTGCAAATGGTCTGGTCGACGGCAGCGGTGAAGACAGACATGGCGAACTCCCGTGAGGGGCATGCGAGTTGAGGGCATGCGGAGAAGAGGAAAAGGGTGCGCGGAGGCGGGGCTCGGCGGCCCTATCGCATTCGCTTGCTCACGGAAGACTCCCTCGAACGACCAGGACCCCTGGTTTCGAGAGGGGCCCGCGCTTGCCGTAGACCTCGCTGCCTACGGCCTGGTCTTCACCCGGGGCACCCCGCCACGGACGGAGGGTTGCCGGACAGTCGGCCGGGGCCTCATGACTGTCACTCATGACCTGGTCCAACATCCTGCCATACGATCTTCGATACGCAAGGGCGCAGTCCGGATCCTGGACTGCGCCCTGCGTCACATGGTGCCGGCTCAGGCGTTGCTGGCCGCCACCCACCGCTCCAGCGTCCGCTTGGCCGCGCCCGAGTCGATCGACTCCGCCGCCTTGGCCATACCGAGCCTGATCTGCTCCGCGAGCGGAGCATCCGTCTGCTCCAACGCCACCAGCGCCGCCGCCGAGTTGAGCAGTACGGCGTCCCGCACCGGCCCTGTCTCCCCGTCCAGCAGGCGCCGGGCGACCTCAGCGTTGTACGACGCGTCGGCGCCCCGCAGCGCCTCCACGGGCACCAGGGCGAGGCCGACGTCACGCGGGTCGAAGGCCTCCTCGGTCACCTTGCCGTCGCGCACGATCCACACCCGCGAGGTGGCCGTCGTCGTCAGCTCGTCGAGACCGTCGTCGCCACGGAACACCAGCGCCGACGAGCCGCGCTCGGCCAGTACGCCGGCGATGAGCCCCGCCATCCGGGTGTCGAAGCAGCCGACGGCCGAGGCGGTGACCCGGGCCGGGTTGGTCAGCGGGCCGAGGAGGTTGAACGAGGTCGGAATCCCCAGGTCCCGTCGGACGCCACCGACGAACCGCATCGAGGGGTGGAACTTGGCGGCGAAGCAGAAGGTGATCCCTGCCTCGTCCACCACCCGCGCCACGCCCTCCGGCGACAGGTCCAGGTTGATGCCGAGCTTCTCCAGCACGTCGGACGAGCCGCTCGCCGAGGACGACGCCCGGTTGCCGTGCTTGACGACCTTCGCCCCGGCGCCCGCGATCACGATGGCGGACATCGTCGAGATGTTGACCGTCTTGGCACGGTCACCACCTGTGCCGACGATGTCGACGGCCGGGCCGGGGATGTCCAGCGGCTGCGCGTGGGCGTACATCGCCTCGACGAGACCGTTGATCTCCTCGACCGTCTCGCCCTTGGCCCGCAGAGCCACCATGAAGCCCGCGATCTGCGCGTCCGAGGCCTCACCGCTCATGAAGCGGTCCATCGCCCATGCCGTGTCGCCGGCGCTCAGGTCCTGTCCGCCGAGCAGCGCGCTCAGTACCTCGGGCCAGGAACGGCCCGCCGCGATGTCGCCTCCAGCGGGGGTCACAGCGCTCATAAGCCGCTCCTGGGTCAGTTGTGGCGTCCCGCACTACGGGACACGAGTCTCAACGGGTCCACCCTATCCAGCCCCGGGGCATGGAGAAGCGTCCAGTCCGAACAGCGGACGACTCCTCGTCTCCACGCACGGCGAAGGGCCCCGTCCGCGATCGGACGGGGCCCTTCAACCGTGGCGTGGCTGGCGCAGCGATCAGTGGTGGCCGTGGCCGCTCGTGATCTCCTTGTACTCCTCGACGGTCGGCTTCGGAATCTGGCCGTCCTCGTCGAAGTAGGACTTGCTGAGCTTGGCGCGCAGCTTCTCGGAGCCCTTCACCTTGCGCTCGACGCCGTTCTCGTCGACCGTCGGGCCGATCTCCAGCGGCTTGTACTGCTCGTGCGCGGTGAGGGTGTACAGCGCGTCCTGGCTGAGCGGCTCGTGCACCTCGATGAACTCACCGTGCGGCAGGCGCTTGATGATGCCCGACTCGCGGCCGTGCAGCACCTTGTCCTTGTCCCGGCGCTGCAGGCCGAGGCAGATCCGCTTGGTGATGATGAAGGCGAGCACCGGTCCGGCAAAGAAGCCGATCCGGACGAACCAGGTGACCGCGTTGATCGACAGGTGGAAGTGGGTGGCCCACAGGTCGTTGCCACCGCCGACCAGGCCGATCATGTACACCGTGACCCAGGCGACGCCGAACGCGGTACGCGTCGGGGCGTTGCGCGGACGGTCCAGGATGTGGTGCTCGCGCTTGTCGCCGGTGACCCAGGACTCGATGAACGGGTAGACCGCGATGGCCATCAGCACCAGGCCGAAGAGCACCAGCGGGATGAACACACCCAGGACGAGCGTGTGACCCCAGAGGTTGATCTCCCAGCCCGGCATGTAGCGGACCAGACCCTCGGCGAAGCCCATGTACCAGTCGGGCTGGGCGCCCGTGGACACCTGGTCCGGCCGGTAGGGGCCCATGGCCCAGATCGGGTTGATCTGCGCGACCGCCGCGATGACCGCGATGACACCGAAGACCAGGAAGAAGAAGCCTCCGGCCTTGGCCATGTAGACCGGCAGCAGCGGCATGCCGACGACGTTCTTGTTGGTCTTTCCGGGGCCCGCGAACTGCGTGTGCTTGTGGTAGAAGACCAGGATCAGGTGGCCGACCACGAGGCCGAGCATGATGCCCGGCAGCAGCAGGATGTGGATCGAGTAGAACCGGGCCACGAAGTCGACGCCCGGGAACTCGCCGCCGAAGAGGAAGAACGAGATGTACGTGCCGACGATCGGCATGGACAGGATCGCGCCCTCGGTGAAGCGGACACCGGTGCCGGAGAGCAGGTCGTCCGGGAGCGAGTAGCCGGTGAAACCGGTGAACATGCCCAGGACGAACAGCAGGAAGCCGAACAGCCAGTTGATCTCACGCGGCTTACGGAACGCGCCCGTGAAGAACACGCGCATCATGTGCACGAACATGCCGGCGAGGAAGATCAGCGCCGCCCAGTGGTGGATCTGCCGGATGAGCAGACCACCGCGCACGTCGAAGGAGATGTGCAGCGTCGAGCTGAACGCCTCCGACATGAGCTGTCCCTGCAGCGGGACGTAACTGCCGTGGTACTCCACCTCGTTCATCGACGGGTGGAAGAACAGCGTCAGGTACACACCCGTGAGGATGATGATGATGAAGCTGTAGAGGCAGACCTCACCCAACATGAACGACCAGTGGTCGGGGAAGATCTTGCGCATGTTGGCCTTGGCCAAGGAGTAGATCCCGAGCCGGCCGTCCGCCCAGTCGGCGACGCGCTCGCCGGCCGGTGCCTTCCCGCGAGAGCGGGACTCTGTCGTCTCTGTGGTGCTCATCCGCGCTCCCAGAATGCAGGACCGACGGGCTCATCGAAGTCGCCGAGCGCCTCGAGGTAGCCCTCGTCGTTCACGCCGATGCGCAGCTGCGGCAGGGCGTGACCGGCCGGGCCGAAGATCACTCGGGCACCGTCGGAGAGGTCGAAGGTGGACTGGTGGCAGGGGCAGAGCACGTGGTGCGTCTGCTGCTCGTACAGGGAGATCGGGCAACCGACGTGGGTGCAGATCTTCGAGTACGCGACGATGCCCTCGTGCGACCACTCGAGCTCGCGCTTGTCCTTGATGTCGTCGGGCTGGAGCCGGACGATCATCAGGGCGGCCTTGGCGATCTCGTTCTGGAAGTCGTGGTCGTGCTCCTCCAGGCCCTCCGGCTTGGCGAAGGTGAGGGAGCCGACCGCGACGTCCGAGGGACGCAGCGGCTCGTTGGTGTTCATGTTGACGAGCAGCTTGCCCTTGGACCACAGGGTGTGACGCAGCTTGGTGCCGGGCAGCGGGCCGAGGTCACGCAGCAGGACGACACCGGAGAGCGGCACCAGGGTGAGCGCGCCGAGCATCGTGTTGCGGATCAGCTTGCGGCGGCCGATCGCGGACTCCTTGGCGCCCTGCCGGAAGTCGGCCATGACCTTGGCCTTGACCTCGGGCTCCGCCGCGATCGCGTGCCGGTCGTCGGCGACCTCCACGTCGGACATCAGGGTGCGGGCCCAGTGGACCGCGCCCGCGCCGATGCAGAACAGCGCCGTACCGAGGGTCAGACCCAGCGCGAAGTTCAGCGCGTTGAGGTGCCCGATCGGGAAGACGAAGACCGACTTGTCGTGCGGGATCGCGACGTACGAGGCGATGAAGCCGACGGTGGCCAGCATCGACACCGTGAACAGCAGGGCGACCGTGCGCTCGGACCGCCTGGCGGCCCGCTCGTCGATGTCCTGGATCCGGTGCTCGTGGGGCGGCAGGCCGGGGTCGGCGAAGGGGTTCTTCTCGTCCGCTACCGCGACGTGGGCGTCCTGCTCAGCGGGCAGGTTCTCTTCTGGAATCTCTTGGCTACTCATGACTTCTTGGCCTTTGCGGTCCGAGCGGCGACCCAGACGGCGACCGCGATCAATCCACCGAGACCGAAGATCCAGGCGAAGAGGCCCTCACTGACCGGGCCGAGGCCGCCCAGCTCCAGACCACCCGGGTTGACCGTCTCGTCGCTGTTGACCGCGTGCAGGTACGCGATGATGTCCTTCTTGTTCTGCTCCGACAGCGTGGTGTCGGGGAACGACGGCATGTTCTGCGGGCCGGTCTGCATGGCCTCGTAGATGTGCTTCGGGTCGACGTCCTCGAGGCTCGGGGCGTACTTGCCCTTCGTCAGCGCGCCGCCCTTGCCGGTGAAGTTGTGGCACTGGGCGCAGTTGTTGCGGAAGAGCTCGCCGCCCTTGGCGATGTCCGCTCCCTCGGGGCCGTACTGCTCCTCGGTCGGGACGGACGGGCCGGCGCCCAGCGAGGCGATGAACGCCGCGAGCTGGTCGATCTCGGCCTGCGAGTAGATGTTCTTCTTCTTCGGGACCTGGGCGCCCTGGGAGGTGGCAGCCGGCATACGCCCCGTCGAGACCTGGAAGTCGACGGCTGCGGCGCCGACGCCCACCAGGCTCGGACCGTCGGAGGTGCCCTGACCGCCGGTTCCGTGGCAGCTGGCGCAGCCGACGGCGTAGAGCTTCTTGCCCTCCTCGATGGTGAGGGACTGGGCGGATTCCTCTGCCTGCGCCTTGTCCGCGGGCGCGAACACGGCGTACAGCCCCCCCGTGCACGCCAGCGCGAGGAGTAGGACGACGACCGCCGCCAGCGGATGGCGTCGTCGTGCGGAGAGCTTTTTCACGGATTACCCCGGTGTCAGGATCTTCTGCGTCGATGCTTGCGGTGTGTGCGTTTGTGGAACGCGCGCGGGATTGGCCCGGCTACTTGATCATGTAGATCGTGGCGAAGAGGCCGATCCAGACGACATCGACGAAGTGCCAGTAGTAGGACACGACGATCGCGGCGGTCGCCTGCTCGTGCGTGAACCTCTTCGCCGCGTAGGTGCGGCCGAGGACCAGCAGGAAGGCGATCAGACCGCCCGTCACGTGCAGGCCGTGGAAGCCGGTGGTCAGGTAGAAGACCGAGCCGTACGGGTCGGACGAGAGCGAGAGGCCCTCGTGCTTGACCAGCTCGGTGTACTCGTACACCTGACCGCCGATGAAGATCGCACCCATGATGAAGGTGAGGATGAACCAGCCCCGGAGCTTCTTGACGTCACCGCGCTCGGCGGCGAAGACGCCCAGCTGGCAGGTGAGAGAGGAGAGCACCAGGATCGTGGTGTTCGTAGCCGAGAACGGGAAGTTCAGGGCCTCCGCCTTCTCGTGCCAGAAGTCCGGACCGGTCACCGATCGCAGGGTGAAGTACATCGCGAAGAGGGCCGCGAAGAACATCAGCTCGGAACTCAACCAGATGATGGTTCCGACGCTGGTGAGGTTCGGTCGATTGACCGACGGGTGCGCGTGACCCTTGTCTACTGTCGTTGCTGTCGCCACGACCGACATTATGTCGGTCGCTTATCCCGCCCTCACTCCGGGGGGTGCCGTTCGGAGTGTCTTCCCCGTTCATACCGGTGTTGACGTGGTGTTCAAGGGAGTAGCATCCGGCCCAACGGGCCTGTCCTTAAGACGCTGACGTCACGGAGGAACAATGCAGCCGACCGCCACGGTGCTGGTCTACAGCGACGACTCCAACACCCGCGAGCAGGTACGGCTCGCCACCGGGCGACGGCCCGCTCCGGACGTGCCTGTAGTGGAGTTCGTGGAATGTGCGACTCCGGCGGCGGTGCTGCGCGAGCTGGACAAGGGCGGCATCGACGTCTGTGTGCTGGACGGGGAGGCCGTGCCCATGGGGGGCATGGGGGTCTGCCGGCAGATCAAGGACGAGGTGTTCAACGCGCCGCCGGTGCTGCTGCTGATCGGGCGGCCGCAGGATGCGTGGCTGGCCACGTGGAGTCGGGCCGAGGCGGCGGTGACGTTGCCTGTGGAGCCGGTGGAGTTCGCAGCCGCTCTGGCTTCTTTGCTGCGGACGAAGAGGCTTCTGAGCGCCTGAGAGCTCGAGGCTTGAGGTTTGCGGGCGACTGCGGGTCCGGTTGTGGCTGGTCGCGCAGTTCCCCGCGCCCCTGAAGGGGCGCTGCCCCTGGGGGCGTTCACACGCTCTGGGGCCTCAGTCTTGCCCGTTCCGCCGGGCTCGGGCCGTCCGGGGTGCCGCCCACCAACGCGCTGCCGCCCCGCCACTTCTTCCAGTCCAGGTTCCAGTCGCCGAAGCCGTTGCCGAACGGTTCCATCGTGTTGCCGTACGAGTTGATGACCTTGACGATGTCGCCCTCGCGGACGTTGTCGAAGAACCACTCGGCGTTGGCGGTGCTCATGCCGGTGCAGCCGTGGCTGACGTTGGCGTAGCCCTGGGAGCCGACCGACCAGGGGGCGGCGTGGACGTACTCGCCGCTCCAGGTCACGCGGGTGGCGTAGTAGACCGGTAGGTCGTACGAGTCCGCGGAGCCCTCGGCTATGCCGATGCTGGTGCCGCGCATACGTACGAAGTACTCCTTGCCCAGGATGACCTTGACGCCGTTGCGGGTCTCGAAGCCGGGCTTGCCGGTGGTGACCGGTATCGACCTGACCTCCTCGCCGTTGCGGTAGAGCGTCAGCTGGTGGGACGCGGCGTCCGTGACGGCGATGACCTGGTCGCCGATGGTGATGGTCAGGGGTTTGACCTTGCCGCCCCAGAGGCGGTCGCTGACCTTGATGCCTTCGAGGTTGCTGCGGGCGCGGATCGTGGCGTTGGTGGGCCAGTACTCCTTGGGGCGGTAGTGGAGTTCCTTGTCGTCCACCCAGTGCCAGGTGCCCTCCACGGCGGGCGTGGAGTCGACCTTGAGGGCCCGCTCGACTATCTGCCGCTGCTTCTTGTCCTTGACGGGCTGGTTCAGTTCGGCCGTGACGGGCTGGCCCACGCCGTAGGTGCCCGCCTTGGGGCCGAACTCCACCGTCAGGTGCTTCTTGGTGGTCGGCTTGCTGGTGTCGAAGGTTAGGACCTTGCGGCCGGGGGCGCCGTCCTCGTCCTCGGTGCTCACCCGCACCGTGTAGCGGGCGTTGGCGGCCAGCGGGGAGGTGCTGTGCCAGCGGGTGCCGTCGGCGGAGAGTTCGCCCGCGACGTAGCGTCCTGCGGCGTCCCTGGCGGTGACGTCCGTGATGCGGCCGTCGGAGTCCTCCGCGGTTATCTCCAGGGGCTTGTCGGGGTCGGCCTTCTTGCCGTCGCCCGTGGGGCCGTTGAAGGCGATCTGGTCCGCGGCGTCGTACGGCTCGGCGGACAGCGGGTTGCCGTCGCTGCTGCAGCTGACGGCGCTCGCGCCGAGTGCTGTCAGCAGGAGCGTGCAGCCTATGACGGTGCTCGTGCGCGGTGGTCTGTTGCTCATGGCTTCACGCTAGGAAGCCGCGTCAGCCGTGGCGCGCCGGATAGCGCGTACGGGTGATGCCCGTTGCTGCAAAAGCGGGAACCCGGACCTCCTGACGGAGTGTCCGGGCTCCCGATGAGCTCAGCTCGTGTTACTGGGTGCGGTTCTCACCGCGGTAGTACTCGAAGACCCAGCCCCAGATGCCGATCAGGATCAGCGGCGCCGAGAAGTACATCAGCCACCAGCCGATCGCGATCGACAGGAAGGCGAACGCGCCGCCGATCGCGAGGGAGAGCGGCTGCCAGCTGTGCGGGCTGAAGAACCCGACCTCGCCGGCGTCGTCCGCGACGTCCGCCTCCTTGTTGTCCTGGGCGCCCGTGTCGACCCGCCGGGCCGTGAAGCCCAGGTAGAAGCCGATCATGATGGACAGACCGAAGGCCAGGAAGAGGGCCGTCGTGCCGGCCGGCTCCTTCGACCACACGCCATAGACAACCGCCATGGCGAGGATGAAGACGCTCAGCCAGATGAACATCTTGCCCTGAACCTTCACTTGCCGGCCTCCTTGCCACCAGCCAGAGCCTTCTCACCGTGAGGCGCGTTCTCGAGCTGGTCGAGGGCGGCGATCTCAGGGTGATGCAGGTCGAACGCCGGGGATTCGGAACGGATCCGCGGCAGAGTGAGGAAGTTGTGGCGCGGCGGCGGGCAGGACGTCGCCCACTCCAGCGAGCGGCCGTAGCCCCACGGGTCGTCGACGCCGACCGGCTTGCCGTACTTGGCCGTCTTCCACACGTTGTAGAAGAAGGGCAGCAGCGACGCGCCGAGCACGAACGAGCTGATCGTCGAGATGGTGTTCAGGGCGGTGAAGCCGTCGGCCGCGAGGTAGTCGGCGTAACGGCGCGGCATGCCCTCGGCGCCCAGCCAGTGCTGGACGAGGAAGGTGCCGTGGAAGCCGATGAACAGCGTCCAGAAGGTCATCTTGCCGAGGCGCTCGTCGAGCATCTTGCCGGTCATCTTCGGCCACCAGAAGTGGAAGCCGGAGAACATCGCGAAGACGACGGTGCCGAAGACGACGTAGTGGAAGTGCGCCACCACGAAGTACGAGTCGGAGACGTGGAAGTCCATCGGCGGCGAGGCCAGGATGACACCGGTCAGACCACCGAAGGTGAAGGTGATCAGGAAGCCGGTCGCCCAGAGCATCGGTGTCTCGAAGGACAACGAGCCCTTCCACATCGTTCCGATCCAGTTGAAGAACTTCACGCCGGTCGGTACGGCGATGAGGAACGTCATGAAGGAGAAGAACGGCAGGAGTACGCCGCCGGTGACGTACATGTGGTGCGCCCACACCGTCA
>NZ_RQJW01000015.1 GCF_004028635.1 Streptomyces cyaneus
AACGTGCTGCTGACCGCGGTGCTGGTCCTGCTGGCCTTCCCGGTCCTGGCGGCCGCGCTGTTCGCGCTGGAGGCGGACCGAAAGTTCGGCGCCCACGTCTTCGACTCCGCCAACGGCGGAGCGTTGCTGTGGCAACACCTCTTCTGGTTCTTCGGCCACCCGGAGGTGTACATCATCGCGTTGCCGTTCTTCGGCATCATTTCCGAGGTCATCCCGGTCTTCTCCCGCAAGCCGATGTTCGGCTACATGGGTCTGATCGCGGCGACCATCGCGATCGCGGGTCTGTCCGTGACGGTGTGGGCGCACCACATGTACGTCACCGGCGGCGTACTCCTGCCGTTCTTCTCCTTCATGACGTTCCTCATCGCCGTACCGACCGGCGTGAAGTTCTTCAACTGGATCGGAACGATGTGGAACGGCTCGTTGAGCTTCGAAACCCCCATGCTCTGGGCGATGGGCTTCCTGGTGACCTTCGTCTTCGGCGGACTGACCGGCGTCATGCTCGCCTCACCGCCGCTGGACTTCCCGACGTCCGACACGTACTTCGTGGTGGCCCACTTCCATTACGTCATCTTCGGCACGGTCGTCTTCGCCATGTTCGCCGGATTCCACTTCTGGTGGCCCAAGTTCACGGGCAAAATGCTCGACGAACGCCTCGGCAAGATGACCTTCTGGACGCTGTTCATCGGCTTCCACGGCACCTTCCTCGTCCAGCACTGGCTGGGCGTCAACGGAATGCAGCGCCGGATTCCCGACTATCTGGCGGTGGAAGGGCTGACGACCCTCAACACACTGTCGACCGTGTTCTCGTTCGTGCTCGGCCTGTCCCTCCTGCCCTTCTTCTACAACGTCTGGAGAACCGCGAAGTACGGCAGGCAGGTCGAGTCCGACGACCCCTGGGGCTACGGCCGCTCCCTGGAGTGGGCCACCTCCTGCCCGCCACCGCGGCACAACTTCGCGGCACTCCCCCGCATCCGCAGCGAATCCCCGGCGTTCGACCTCCATCACCCCGGCACCGCGGCCCCGGAGCGGGAGTTGACGGCGCTGTGAAGGCCATGGACACCCGTGCGCTCATCAACGACATCGAGGGCCACCTGCTCCTCACAGCCGCCCGCCGACAGGGGCGAGCGGCCGCCGAGCGCTTCACCGCGCCCCTGCACTGGCTGACGGACGGCCAGCGCGAGGAGCTGGAACGGCAGTTCGAGAGGGAGTACCTCGCTCTCGCCCGTGACTCCTGGCGACGTACGGCCGAGCGTGCCGGGGAGTTGCGGGGCGAGTACGAGGCGAGATACCGCGGCCTGCGACGCCGCCTGCTGGCCGCCTGGCTGGTGGCGTGCGCCGCGCTGACGGCCGCGGGTGTTCTGGTGCTCAGACTCGCCGGGAGCATGTCGCTTTGACCGGCTGACCAGTTGATCCGAACTGTCGGCAGACTCCACCGCCTCCGGATGCTGTCCTGGCGGACCGCGCGCATTCATGCCGCCCGCCCCGCTCTCCGCCGGCACGTCCACCTAACAGCTGATGACCGCCAATTCGTATAGTTTCGCAGTCTTTTAGGGCGAAGCAAGAAGCGCGTCCCGGGCTGGGCTGGTTCCCGGACTCCTGGGGGAACCAGCCCGGATCGCCCGGCCGGCGCTAGCTCACCGTCCACTTCTGGTTGCTCTGGCCGTTGCAGGACCAGAGCACCAGCTTCGTGCCGTTGGCCGTGGCCGCGCCGTACGCGTCCAGGCAGAGCCCGGCGTTGACGTTGGTGATCGTGCCGTCGCTGTTCACGTTCCACTTCTGGTTGTTCTGGCCGTTGCAGTCCCAGATGACGACCCGGGTGCCGTTGGTGGTGCCTTGGTTGTAGGCGTCGAGGCACTTGTTGCCGTAGACGACCAGCTCCTTGCGGGTGCTGTTGTACTGCCAGACCTGGTTCTGGCCGCCGGTGCAGTCCCACAGTTGGGCGTCGGTGCCGTTGGCGATGGTGTTGTCGTTGATGTCCGCGCAACGGCCGGACTGGGTGCCGGTGACGAGGCTGCCGTTCTTGCCCGGCAGCGGCCGCACCACGATGCCGTCGAGGGTCGGGGCGCCGGAGAAGGAGATCGTGTTGGTGCTGCCCTTGACGAGGGAGACGTTGACCGAGATGTTGCCGGCGCTCGAGCCGGTCGGCGGGAAGGAGACCTTCGTGGAGGTCTGGCCGTTGACGGTGAGGGTGGCGGTCCGGGCGGTGGAGGTGTTGTTGGTGTAGGAGACGTCGACCGTCTTCAGACCGGCGCTGTCGGCGACCACGCCGGAGAAGCTCGCCGTGCCGTTGTACGTGCTCGCCGACTGCTCGGTGCCCCCGGTGACCGTGAGCATCACGGAGCCGTTCGCCGGCACGGAGGCGGTGTAACTGGTGCCGGTCGTGGCGACGTTCTGGCGGGCCCACAGGTCACGGACGGTCGCGGAGGCGTTCGTCAGGCCCAGGTCGGACCAGCGGACCGTCATGTTCTGCGTGGTCGACGTGCGGTTGAGGAGCACGACGGCACGGTTGCCGGTGCCGGCGAGGACCTTGCCGTACACCTGGAGACCGGAGCTGTCCTCGGCGACCTTCACGCCCTGGAGGCCGCGCGGGTCCTGGTCGACGGCGATGACCTCGGGGTTGGTGAGGATGTTCGTCGACTCGGTGGTGAGGGTGGTGAGGTCGAGGCCGGCGAGCAGCGGAGCCCCGGAGATCGCCCACAGGTTCATGTGGGAGCGGCTCTGTGCGGCGGTCAGGCCGTTCATCCCGACGACCATCATGTCGGGGTCGTTGTAGTAGCCGGTGTGCTGGGCCGTGGGGTGGATGTTGCGGTCGAAGGCGGTCAGGACGTTGCTGTACGACGGGGTCCCGCCGTGGAAGAAGATGTCCGTGTTCGTCCGCCACATCGGGCCCATGCCCGGCGCCCAGTTCCAGGGGTTGGAGTAGCCCCAGTTACACAGGGAGAGAGCGAGCGGGCGGCCCGTCGCCGCGGTCGCCGCGGTCACGGCGTTGCTGATCGCCTGGTAGGTCGTCTTCGGGTCGAGGCCCTCGGCGTCACCGCCGCACCAGTCGACCTTCACGAAGTCGAAGCCCCAGCGGGAGAAGGAGAGCATGTCCTGCTCGTAGTGGCCCTCGCTGCCGGAGCCGGGCGCGGCGGGGCGGCCGGTCGGGAAGTAGTAGCCGCAGCCGTCCTTGCCGGCGTCGGTGTAGATCCCGGCCTTCAGGCCCTTGCTGTGGATGTAGTCGGCGATGGCCTTCATGCCGCCCGGCCACTCGGCCTCGTCGACGGTGATGTTGCCGGCGCTGTCGCGGGTGCCCTGCCACCAGCCCTCGTCGATGTTGATGTAGTCGTAGCCGGCCTCGGGCAGCCCCGCCGCCACGAACGCGTCGACCTGCTTCTTGATGACGTTGTAGTCGACCTTCGCGGCGAAGGCGTTCCAGGACGCCCAGCCCATGGGGGCGGCCGGCACCGGTATCTGACGGTTCGTCACTGCCTGAGCCGGAGCGGTTCCGGCGAACAGGAGCGCGGCCGTGGCGGTGAGCGCCAGGACGAGGGCGCGCACGCCGGCCGATCTGCAACGGCGCAAGAGAGAGGTTCGGGGCGGGGGGTACATGCGGCTCCTTAGCGCGGGGGGATCACCCAGCATGTTCGATATCTCGAATGCCAGTCGGAACATCGAACATATCGCGCTGAAAGTAGAGCCAGGAGATGAGGAAGTCAACGGATGGGACGGAGCTGAAATCGCCCTCGCCCACGGGCCGTTCCCACACCGCGGCGGGCGCCGCCATACTGGCCGACGTGCGCGTAGCGATCATGACGGCGGGCTCCCGGGGCGATGTGGCCCCCTACACCGGACTCGGGCACGCCCTGTCCCTGGCCGGGCACGAGGTCACCCTGGTCACCCACGGCTGCTTCGAGCGGCTGGTCGCGGGGTCGGGCGTACGCTTCCATCCGATGCCGCTGGATCCACGGGCGGAACTGGAGTCGGCGCGCGGCCGCAGTCTGCACCGGAGCACCACCGGCGTCGGCAAGCTGGTGCGCGTGGTGGGGATGGCGCGGACCCTGGCCGGCCGGATGACGGACGACATGCTGGCCGCCGCCCGGGCCAGCGACCTCCTGCTCCTGGCGGGCTCCACCGCACCGCTAGGGCGGGCCATCGCCGAGGGCCTGTCGCTGCCGACCATCGACGTGCCCCTGCAACCACTCGCCCCCACCCGGGAGTTCGGTCCACCGATGCTCGGGGGCCGCTCCTGGGGAGCCGTCGGGAACCGGGTCGCCGGGCACGGCGTGAGCTTGGCCATCGAGCGGGTCTTCTCGGCGGCCGTACCGGAGGTGCGAGCGCTACTGGGGCTCTCTCGCAGCAGGGCACGCGGCACGCGCGAGGGCCCCGTACTGCACGGCTTCAGCTCCCTGGTGGTGCCCCGGCCGCGCGACTGGCGGCCGGATCTGGAGGTGACCGGTTACTGGTGGCCGTACGACGGTGAGGCCCAACTCCCGCCCGAGCTGCGGGACTTCCTGGACGCGGGTGAGCCGCCGGTCTTCGTGGGACTGGGCAGCGCGACCGTACCGGATCCCGCGCGACTCAGCGCCGAGGTGGTGGGCGCCCTGCGCCGGGCCGGGCTGCGCGGGGTGATCCAGCGGGGCTGGGGTGGCCTGGAGGCCGCCGGGGACGACGTACTGACCATCGGCGAGGTGCCGCACTCCGCGCTGTTCCCGAGGATGGCCGCCGTGGTCCACCACTGCGGGGCGGGCACGACCGCCGCCGGGCTGCGCGCCGGGGTGCCGGCCGTTGCGATCCCGGTCCAGTTCGACGAGGGCTTCTGGGCCGGTCGCCTGGTCGCACTCGGCGTGGCGCCCCGCGCCGTGCCGCTGCGCAACCTCACGGCCGAGGCGCTGGCAGCCGCACTGCGGCAGGCGACCGGCGATCCGTCCTACGGCCGTCGCGCCCGGGCCCTGGCCGACGGACTGCGCGCCGAGGACGGTGTGGCTCCCGTCCTCGATGCTGTGAACCGGCTCCAGGGCTGAGCCCGAGCAGAGCTGAATCGCCGTTCAGCTTCGTTCAGCAGGCGTTCAGCGACGGCATCGCATCCTGGAAGCGCAGGTCGGACCACCCGAGAGGGCGGGCGCAACACAGGGAGCGGACATGAGGCACAAGGGCAAGTGGATCGCCGCAGGCGTGATCTCCGCCGCGCTCATCGGCGGCGGCACCGGGCTCGCCGTGGCCACCGCCGGCGGGGACGACGACTCCTCCGAGAAGCCCATCACGGGCGTCGCGCTGGAGAAGGCGAGCGCCGCAGCACTGGCGCACATGGGAGGCGGCAAGGTCACGGACACCGAGGTCGGCGACGAGGACGGGTACTACGAGGTCGAGGTCACCCTCAAGGGCAAGCAGAGCGACGTCCACCTCGACAAGGACTTCAAGGTCCTCAGCACCGAGGCGGACAGCGAGAACGAGAAGAACGACCAGGACTGACCCTCGCAGGCACCGGGAGCAACGCGACCTGCTCAGGCGCCGGCAGCCCGGGGATCCGCCGGTTGGAGGATGCCGAGGAGGAGGCGGACGAGTTCGTCGACGACCTCGTCGAGGGTCGCGTCCACCCACCCCGCGCTCCAGTCGTGCAGCAGCCCGTTGACGCTGCCGATGAACGCGGTCGCGGCGAGGCGGTAGTCGCGGGGCGCCGCCTCACCGCGGCTGACGGCGGCCGCCGCCTCGGCACAGACGAGTTCGACCCAGCCGGCGCGACGGGCGAGGCGCTGTTCCTCCATGCGGGGGCTGACGCCGATGATCTCGACGAAGGTGATGCGGATGCGGCGCGGGTCGGAGGTTACGTTCGCGGCGTACGCGCGGAAGATCTCGGTGACCCGTTCGACCAGCGGCAGGTTCTCCGCGCCGGCCACCGCCGCCAGAACGGCCTCCTCCGCCCACGCGTTGACCTGGAGATGGAGGGCGGCCAGGACGTCCTCGAGCGTGCGGAACTCCTCGTAGAACTGACGCGTCGACAGGCCCGCGGCCTCGCTCAGCGCCGCGACCGTCGTGCCCCGGTATCCGGGGCTGCCGCCGAACAGTTGGAGCGCGGCGTCGAGGAAGCGGCGCCGCCGCTCGGCCTGTCGCTCCTCGGCCGACTTGCCGCCGTAGCGGCCGGTGGGCGCCTTGAGCCTGCCCGCCACGCTGTCCTCCCGCTGCCTCGCCGACCCGACGGCCAATTTTGTCGTGTACGCAGTCTTGTGGAGAAGGGCACCCCCTCCTTACTTTTCAGTAAGTTGATTCTGAAAGCACCTGTGTTCAGATTCGCCGTGCTTCACAGTCACCATCGCCTCTTGGCATGCCCCACTCCCGACGCCCCACCTCAGAGGAAGAGAGCAGTCATGCCTGCCATCAGACCCAGGCACCTGTGCTCCGTAGCCGCCGCCCTCGCCCTGACCGTCACCGCTCCCGCAACCGCCGCCACGGCCGCCGACTCCTCGGCGGCCGCCCTGCGTGAGGTGCTGTTCGTCGGCAACAACTGGGACGGCACCGCCGATGTCATCAAGTCCTCCGGCGACTTCGCGAAGATCGGCCGTATCGATGTCGTCCCCGACAAGGACGAGCGGATGGCGGAGATCAACGCCGATCCGATCAAGTGGATCTACTTCATGGCGATCCGCAACAGTGTCGGCGAGGGCCACGATCAGTTCGTCGACGACATGTACTCCACGCCCGACGGCACGTCGATGGTCGTCTCCCGGCCGAGCTTCGCCGACGTGGTCTCCATCGATCTGACCACCGGCGACATCAACTGGCGCTTCGCCGTGTCCGGTTACCGCGCCGACCACATGGCGGTCTCCCCCGACGGCAAACGGGTCGCGGTGTCGGCCTCGACCTCCAACACCGTGCATGTGCTGGACATCAACTCCGGCAAGGAGTTGGGCAAGTTCGCCACCGGCGACAAGCCGCACGAGAACATCTTCACCCAGGACGGCAAGTACATCTACAACATGGCGATCGGCGACGTGAACACGCAGACCGACGCCCCCTGGCTGGACTGGACGAAGGGCGACCGGCGCATCACCGTCGTCGACGCGACCACGTACCAGCAGGTCAAGGTGATCGACATGCGCCCGAAGCTGGACGCGATCGGCCTCACGGACCACTCCGACGCGGTCCGGCCCGCGGTGTTCTCGCCGGACGAGTCGAAGCTGTACTTCCAGGTGTCGTTCTTCAACGGCTTCTTCGAGTACGACCTGGCCACCGACAAGATCACCCGCACGAAGACCCTGCCGAAGAACCCCGCGACCAGCGACGACCGCACCACCTTCGTCAACGACTCGCGCCACCACGGGCTTTCGATGAGCCCCGACGGCAGCAAGCTGTGCGTCGCGGGCACGATGGACGACTACGCGACCGTCGTCAACCGCACCACCCTGCAGGAGGGTCCGCTGGTCACCGCCTCCAAGCCCTACTGGGCCACGGTCAGCGGTGACGGCAAGTCCTGCGTGGTCTCCGAGAGCGGCACCGACCAGGTCACGGCCATCGACTTCGCCACCGGCAAGAAGCAGGTGTCCGTCCCGGTCGGCGACCACCCGCAGCGGGTCCGGCTGGCCCACGTACCGGCCGACTGGACCAGCCCGTCGGCCGGCTGATCAGCCCGCGTCCCGAAGTTCAGCTCGGGGCCTTGAGCACCGCACCCACCCCGTCCTCGGTCGCCATGTGCCGCGCGGCGACCGGGGCGGCACGGGTGTACGCCTGCTGCCGTACGGCCTGACCGAGCACGTCGGCGAGCCGTTCGGCAGTGAGGGACGCGAAGGGGATCGGGTCGGTGGCCGCGCCGATCGAGGCCGGCCGCCCGGCCCGGAACGGCCGGCCCGCCGTCACCGGCACCGGGACGGCGGGGACCCCGGCCCGCAGAGCCGCCGCCGCGGTGCCCGCCCCGGCGTGGTGGACCGCCGCGGCCACCCCCAGGAACAGCAGCTCGTGCGGACGTCGCCGATCGTCAGGACGTCGTCGCCGTCGGTTCGGCAACGCGGCTGAGGGTGCCCCGTCCGGGGGAGTGCGTGCCAGACGCCGCCGGGCAGGCGGGAATCCGCCGACAGGGCCCAGGGTCCATGGCGCGCTCGCCGTCGACGGGCTCCCCGTCGTCGAAGGCCGCGAGCAGTTCCGCGCGCCAGGCGGCGGCCTCGCCCATGAGCCGGCGCCAGTCCTCCTTGCTGTGCGCGGCGGCGCGCGCCATCGACTCCATCTGCCCGGCCGAATCCCGCCACTTGAGCTGTTCCTCGGTGGCATAGCTATGCAGCCGGTGACCGGCGCCGCTGCGGCCACTGGGCGAGAGCAGTCCCGCCCGGTCGTAGTGGTGCAGCGTGCGCACGGTCACCCCGGCGAAGACCGTGACTGCCCCGCGGTGTTCCGGTCCGGCTCTTGTCCGGCTTGTCAGAAGGTCCCGTCTTATCCGACGGTCCGCGCGGCCCACGCGGAGAGCTCGGACCGTGCGGCGTTCAGTACAGCGGCCGAGGGCGTGCTCGCCCCGTTCGTCACCAGCGCGTAGTGCAGGACGCCGGAGTCCGAGTCGGTGAGCAGCAGGCGGCGGCTTCCCGTGCCGCCCGGTTCCGCGGCCACGCCGACCGGGGTGGTCGAGGTGTACGACGGCGGCGCGTACGCCGTGCCCAGATCGGAGACCACCGTGGTGGACCCGGTCGGGAAGGACGCCGGAAGGTGCAGCTCGGTGGGTGCCGTGCCGCTGTTGGAGCGCCACAGCAGCAGCCCGTACTGTCCCGACCCCACCAGCTGCGCGACATTCGGCAGTGAGCTGGGCACGGGGTTCCAGGTCAGCGTCGTGTTGCCGTCCCGTGAGCGGTCCTCGTAGGTGAAGGCGACGGTCGTCCCGGACGTGGCGCTCGGGTAGATGCGGTCCAGCAGCCGGGCGTCCTGCCGCAGCACCGGTGTTCCCGAGTCGTCGAGGCGTACGGCGGACAGGTCCTCGTCGTTCCAGGCGTCACCGGTGGTGAGGACCTTGTCGGGGTTGTCGTTCATCAGCTCGTGGTGGCGTCCGTTGTAGATGTCCCACTGCCACTGCGAACCGGAGAGCACCGGGCCGGAGCCGGCCGGGTTCGACCACCAACTCGCGCCCGGTACACGGGAGTCGAGGGCCTGGTACATCGCCTTGAGCACGGTCGGCGCCTTGTCGGAGACCGACCCCGCCAGCGGGTGGCCGAACTCGCTGACGATCGCGGGCGTCTTCGTGGCCGAGGCACGGTCGCGGACGGTGCCGAAGTCACCGGCGTACTGTCCGTCCGCCGCCTTGCCCCACATGAAGACCCCCGAGATGGCCTTCTGGTCGTAGAAGTGGGTGTTGAAGACGTACCGCGGCCCGAGTGTGCCCGCGTCCAGCAGGCCGCCCTCCTGCTTCTGGAAGTCGATGTTGGCGTTCCAGAAGAGGTTCGGCTCGGCGAACAGCGGCTTGTCCTGCCAGCCGGCCGCGTCCATGCGGGACCGGAACTTCTCGTAGAACGGCCACAGGACGTCGCGTTCCCAGGTGCGGCTGGTCTGGCCGGAGTCGTAGCTGCCGGCGTGCGGTTCGTTGTACGGGTCGAAGCCGACGACACCCGCGAACTCGGCGGCGGAGACGTTCTGTTTGACGTACGCCATCGTCTTCTGGGCGGTGGCCAGGAAGGCGTCCTGGAGGCCGTACTCGTTGTGCCAGAAGTCGTGCGACGCCTGCTTCACGGCCTCGTTCTGGGTGATGTTCTGGCCCCAGAACAGGCAGATCCCGCAGCTCTCGTCCGGGTAGTTCCCGGCGTCCACGGCCCACTTGGGGGCGCCGTCACCCGTGTACCAGCTGTCGGGGTCGAACAGGTGCCGGGAGTAGAGGTCCTGATGGAAGTCGGGGTAGACGCGGATGCCGGCGTCGAGGAAGGCGCGCATCTGGGCGGTGGCGGCGGCCAGGTACGTGGTGTCGACCTGTCCGCGTACGGGTTCCGCGTAGGCCCAGGAGAGAAGGAAGCGGATCGAGTTGCCGCCGCCGAGGGCGCGCAGCGCGGTGGCGGACTTCTTCGCGTCGGCGACCGAGGCGAAGGGCAGGCCCTTGTTCTCGGCCAGCTTGGTCTCGCCGGAGACGTTGTAGCCGCGCAGTACGACCTCGCGGCCGTTTCCGTCGGTGAAGCGGCCGCCCTGGACGGTGAGGGGCGTTTCGTCGAACCAGAGGGAGTCGGGGAGGGTGGCGGCGGTGGCGGGAGTGGGGCCCGCCACCGTCAGGGATCCGAAGAGGACGACCAGGACAACGAGCAGACGCGTCCGAATATTCGGCATGTCCACTACAGTCCGGTGATTTCAGGACTCAGTCAACACCCCTGACTCTGGAGTAAGTTCTGTCTCGGCCGGCACACCGGTCTCGTCCCTGCCGTCCCTACCCGGGCAGATCGAGGTCCTCACGCGCCTCGGCCACCCACCGCAGGACACCTTCCGCCCCGGACTTCTCGGCCGCCTCCACCGCTTCCCGGAGGAGTTCCGCGGCTTCCTCCCGCCGGTCCTGCTGGGCCGCGACGTAGGCGAGCCCGATCAGGTTGGCGGCCACCCCCGGCAGGAATCCGAGCTCACGGCGCAGGCGGGTGGACTCCTCGAAACGGTCTCGCGCCACATCGAGTCGTCCGGCCATGTGCTCCGCGAAGCCGAGGTGCCGAAGGGCGTAGGACATGGTCAGCCGGTCGTCGGCCTGTGTGGCGAGGTCGAGGGCGCGGGTGAAGGCGGGCAGGGCCGCCTCGGTGTCGTCGCGGACCACCTGGTGGAAGGTGCCGACCCAGAACAGCGCCTCCCCCTCGCCCCGCACGTCGCCGAGCTGCTCGTACAGCTGCGCCGCGCGCTCGAAGAGCTCCAGCTCCCGCGCGTCCTCGGCCCGCTCCTCGAGGAACCGGGCATGGACGACCTTGCCACGGGTCAGGGCGAGATCCGCCTCGACCGCGTCGAGCCCCCGCTCGGCGGGCTCCAGTGCGCTGCTGTCACCTCCGAACACCGCACGCTCGTAGAGGAGTTGGGCCTGCTCTATTCGTGGGTCCGCAGTCATGCAGCGATCGTACGAAAGCAGTCCCGCGCCCTCCCAACGACTTTTCAGCTGCCGATCCTGCGCGTCAGGTTCAACAGGTACTCCTTCCGGTTCAGCGGGTTGAGGTCGGTGCGCCGGCGCTCCGGGACCGTGCCGCGCGGGGCGGGGGCATAGTGGTCGAAGGCGCTCTCCAACTCGCCCTCACCGCGCGTCAGCCCTGGCAGTTGCTGCTCCAGCTCGTGCACATGGGCCGCGGGCACCGATCCCTCCAGCGAGCAGGAGGTGCCGCGCGTCTGCGTGGTCTGCGGCACCGCACGCACCCTGGTCAGCACCGGCAGCAGTGCGGCCAGGGTGTCGGCCGGGGCCTCGATGCGGAAGCGGTGCATCGGCTCGTGGACCTGGGTGCCTGCCCGGCGCAGGGCCTCGGTCAGGACCAGCGGGGTCAGGCCGCGGAAGTCGTAGCCGGTGCTGGACATGCTCTTGTCGAAGCCCTGGTGGGCGTGGCTCTGCCGGGGTGAGTAGCCGGAGTGGGTCATGGTGACGGTGCAGTCGGGGACCTGCCAGCCGTGCAGGCCCTGGCCGAGGGTCTCGCGGACGGTGTCCTCGACGGCCTTGAAGAAGGCGTACGGCATGGAGCCCAGCTCCACCTCCAGCCGGAAGGCCACGCCGGATCCGACCGGGGCGGGGTCGACGCGCAGGCCGATGGTCGCGAGGAAGGGGTTGCCGTCCTTCTTGTTGAACTCGACCGCCGCACCCGAGCCGACCGGCCGCTCGACGCACAGCGGTGTCGTCTCGCGGAAGGTGACGTCGAGGCCGAACTCGTCGGCGAGCGTGGCCTGGATGACCTCCTTCTGAACCTCGCCGTAGAGGGATACGAAGGTCTCCTGCCGTACCTCGTCGTGGCGCAGGTCGATCAGCGGGTCCTGTTCGGCGAGCAGGGTGAGCGCGCGGTGCAGGGCCCGCCGGTCCGCTCCGTCGCCCGGGACGACGACGGTTTCGAGGGTGGGCGGGGCGAAGAAGTGTCCGTGCGTCTTGGGGGGTTCGCCGATGGCGTCGCCGATCCTGATGTCGGCCAGACCCCGGAGCTTGGCGATCCGGCCCGCCGCCACCAGGTCGTCCCGGGCGTCCGCGCCCTGGTCGAAGACGCTGATCGCGGTGATCCGGCCCTCCGCGCGGGTGTCGCCGAGGGCACCGGGGTCGCTCGATTCGCCGACGTCGCCCGATTCGCCCGGCGCGCCGAAGCGGATCCGGTCACGGGTGCGCAGGGTCCCGGAGAACATCCGCGCATACGCGACCTTCTCCCCCGCCGGACCCCGCTCCACCTTGAAGACGGTCCCCGACACCGGTCCGTCGGGGTCACCGCCCGCGGCGGGCAGCAACTCTCTGATCCCGCCGATCAGCGCGTCGACGCCCGCGCCGGTGACGGCTGAGCCGAAGTACACGGGATGGACGAGGGCCTGCCGGGTCCGGTCGGCGAGGGCGGCGTGGAGACGGTCGCAGGAGACCTTGTCCTCGACGTACGCGGTCAGCAGGTCGTCGTCGAGGTCGGCGAGGACGTCGAGCGCGCCCGGGCCGAGGCCGGGCAGGAACCGCGCGTCCCGGGCGCCGAGCGCGGTGGTCGTTCCCATGGGTACGACGGCCGCCGTCAGCCGTTCGGAGATGGCCCGCAGGACGGCGTCGTACCGCGCACCACGCCGGTCGATCTTGTTGACGAAGACGAGGGTGGGGATGCGCAGCCGTTGCAGGGTGCGCATCAGGACGCGGGTCTGCGGCTGGACGCCCTCCACGGCCGACACGACCAGCACGGCGCCGTCGAGGACACCGAGTACCCGCTCCACCTCGGCGATGAAGTCAGGGTGACCGGGGGTGTCGATGAGGTTGACCGTCACGTCGTCCAGCGCGAAGGAGACGACGGCGGACTTGATGGTGATGCCGCGCTGCCGCTCCAGCGCGAGGGAATCGGTCTGTGTGTTCCCGGCGTCGACGCTGCCGATCTCGTCGATCACACCTGCGGTGTGCAGCAGGCGTTCGGTCAGGCTGGTCTTACCGGCGTCGACATGGGCGAGGATCCCGAGGTTGAGCAAGTGCACGAAGCGTCATGTCCTTCGATGAGGGGGTCGTTCCTTCCTGGGGGGACATGAACGCAGTGCGCATTGCTGCTCCTTCGTGCGCGGTGACGGGACCCGTGCAGTGCAGCAGGACCGACCCCGCACCGGCAATGGATTAACGCTCAACGAACGCCGCCGCAGCACTCGCCGTGACACCGGAGCCGCCATAGAGTGACGTACATCACGCCCGGCCGATGTTTCTCCCTCTGATCTCCACTCGGCCTCTGGAGGGCACATGACTCACATCTCGGTGAAGGTGGACGGCACGACGTACGAGGACGAGGTGGAGCCCCGTCTCCTCCTGATCCACTACCTGCGTGACCGCCTCGGTCTGACCGGCACCCCGATCGGCTGTGACACCTCGAACTGCGGGGCCTGCACGGTCGAGCTGGACGGCACGGCCGTCAAGAGCTGCACCGTGCTCGCCGTGCAGGCGGACGGGAGCGAAGTGACCACCGTCCAGGGACTCGCCCATGACGGGGAGCTGACCGCGCTGCAGCGGGCGTTCCACGAGCGGCACGCGCTCCAGTGCGGCTACTGCACCCCGGGGATGATCATGGCGGCCCGCGATCTGCTGCGCGAGCACCCGCACCCCACCCCGGACGAAGTACGGCACGGCCTGGAGGGCAACCTCTGTCGCTGCACCGGCTACCAGAACATCGTGCGGGCCGTGCTGGACGTCTCCGAAGAGGAGGAGGTCACGGCATGATCGAGACCGTCGCACGCGAGGTCGGCCGTGCCCGACCCCGCAAGGAGGACGCCCACCTGATCACCGGGCAGACCAACTGGACCGACAACATCAGCGTCAACGGCCTGCTGCACCTGGCGATCCTGCGCAGTCCGATGGCCCACGCCCGCATCGACCGCGTCGACGTGTCGGCGGCCCTCGAACGCCCCGGCGTCATCGCCGCGTTCAGCGGCCGCGACGTCGCGGAGGCGATGGGCTCGCTGCCGTGCGCCTGGCCCGTCGCCGAGGACACCGTGGTGCCGGACCACCCGCCGATCGCCGTCGACGAGGTGCGCTACGCCGGCGACCCGGTGGCGGTCGTGGTGGCCCGCGACCGGTACACGGCCGCCGACGCGCTGGAGGCCGTCGAGGTCGACTACACACCGCTGCCCGCCGCCCTGGACATCGAGTCGGCGCTGGCCGAGGGCACCGCGCTGGTCCACTCCGACAAGGGCACCAACCGCTGCTACGACTACCACTCCGCGAGCGGAGACTACGAGGCCGCCAAGGCACGTGCCGACGTCGTCCTGACCCGCCGCTACCACCAGCAGCGCCTCATCCCGACCGCGATGGAGCCACGCTCCGTCGTCGTCACCCCGCGCGCCGCGTCCGGAGACTTCACGCTCTACTCCTCCACCCAGATCCCGCACGTCCTGCGGGTCCTGCTCGCCGTCACCACCGGCATCCCGGAGAACAAGATCCGCGTCGTCGCCCCCGACGTGGGCGGCGGATTCGGCTCGAAACTCCAGGTGTACGGCGAGGAAGTGATCACCCTGGTGCTGGCCAAGCGCCTGGGCCGGCCCCTGAAGTGGACCGAGTCCCGCTCCGAGGCCAACGTCGCCACCCACCACGGCCGCAGCCAGGTCCAGGACATCGAGGTCGCCGCCCGCCGCGACGGCACCCTGCTGGGCCTGAAGGTCTCACTGCTGGCCGACATGGGCGCCTACCTGATGCTGCTCACCCCGGGCATCCCGATCCTCGGCGCCTCCATGTACCCGGCGATCTACAAGATGGGCGCCTACGAGTTCTCCTGCACCGGCGTCTTCACCAACCGCACCCCGATCGACGCCTACCGCGGCGCGGGCCGCCCGGAGGCGACCTTCGCGATCGAGCGGATCATGGACGACCTGGCCGCCGAACTCGGCATGGACCCCGTCGACCTGCGGCGCCACAACTGGATCCGGCACGAGGAGTTCCCGTACACCACGATCGCGGGGCTCACCTACGACAGCGGCAACTACGAGGCCGCCACCGACAAGGCCCTTGCCCTGTTCGACTACGACAAGCTGCGCGCCGAGCAGGCGGACCGCGTCGACCACGCGGACACCGTACGCCTCGGCATCGGCGTCTCCACGTACACCGAGATGTGCGGCCTCGCACCGAGCCGCTGGCTGGGCGAGATGCGCTACGCGGCGGGCGGCTGGGAGGCGGCGAGCATCCGGGTGCTGCCCACCGGCAAGGTCGAGGTCGTCACCGGGACCAGCCCGCACGGCCAGGGCCATGTCACGTCCTGGAGCCAGATCGCCGCCGACGCCCTCGGGGTACCGTTCGAGGACGTCGAGGTCATGCACGGCGACACCATGCTGGCCCCTCATGGCATGGACACCTACGGCTCGCGCTCGCTCGTCATCGGCGGCGTCGCCGTCCACGAGGCGGCACGCAAGGTGGTCGACAAGGCCCGCAAGGTCGCCGCCCACCTGCTGGAGGCCAACGAGGCGGATCTCGACTTCGCGGACGGCGCCTTCTCCGTCAAGGGCTCGCCCGAGGCGCGCAAGACCATCCAGGAGGTGGCCTTCGCGACCTTCGCCTCGCACGACCTGCCCGACGGCATGGAACCGTCGATCAACGCCGAACACGTCCTCGACCCCGACACGTTCTCGTTCCCGCACGGCACCCATCTGTGCGCGGTCGAGGTCGACACCGAGACGGGTGCCGCGCACATCCGGTCGTACGTGTGCGTCGACGACGTCGGCAAGGTGATCAACCCGATGATCGTCGAGGGCCAGCTGCACGGCGGCATCGCGCAGGGCATCGCGCAGGCGCTGTACGAGGAGGCGGTGTACGACGAGGAGGGCAACCTGGTCACCGGCACGCTGGCCGACTACCTGGTGCCGGGCGCACCGGACCTGCCCGAGTTCGTCTCCGACCGCACCGAGACACCGGCCACCTCCAACCCGCTGGGCGTCAAGGGGGTCGGCGAGGCGGGCACGATCGCCTCCACGCCCGCCGTGGTCAACGCGGTCGTGGACGCCCTGCGCCCCTTCGGTGTGCAGGACATCCGGATGCCCTGCACACCCGAACGGGTCTGGCAGGCCCTTCGGTCCGGTCAGTCCGGTCAGTCCGGGAAGGAGGCGTCGGCATGATTCCCCCCGCATTCGAGTACGCCTGCCCCAGCAGCGTCGACGAGGCGGTGCGCATGCTCGCCGACGCGGGCGAGGACGCCAAGGTGCTGGCCGGCGGACAGAGCCTGCTGCCGCTGATGAGGCTGCGGCTGGCCTTCCCGGAGCTGGTCGTGGACGTCAACCGGATCCCCGAGCTGCGCGGGGTCCGGGAGGACGGCGACGCCCTGGTCATCGGCGCGATGACCACGCACCACGACGTCATCGCTGATCCACTGGTCCGACGGCACGCCGGACTGCTGGCGGCCACCACCTCGACGGTCGCGGACCCCGCCGTACGGCACCGGGGCACCCTCGGTGGTTCGCTCGCGCACGCCGACCCGGCCGGGGATCTGCCCGCGGTGGTACTGGTCATGGACGGTGAGCTGGTGGCCCAAGGACCGCGCGGGCGGCGCACGATCCCGGCGCGGGAGTTCTTCGTCGACTATCTGCAGTCCGCGCTGGCGCCCGACGAACTCCTCGTGGAGGTGCGGATCCCGAAGGCGGAGGGCTGGGGCTTCCGGTACGAGAAGTTCCACCGGGTGGCCCAGGCCTGGCCGATCGTCGGCGTGGCCGCGCTGGTGCGGCGCGACGACGGGCACATCGCCGAGGCGCGGGTCGGGCTGACCAACATGGGCACCACGCCGCTGCGGGCCCCGGCCGCCGAGGAGGCACTCTCCGGCGCCGGGGACCCGGATGCCGTGGCGCAGGCCGCTCAGGAGGCGGCGCAGGGCACCCGGCCGTCCCAGGACACATCAGCCTCCCCCGAGTACCGCGCGCATCTGGCGCGGGTGCTCACCAAGCGGGCGGTACTCGCGGCCGCCGGGATGGGGTGAGAGACGATCACCGGCATGGGCGGCCCGATCACCGGCATGGACGGCCCGGAGCAGGTGCGGGCCCGCCTGGAGGCGACGGGGTATCTCGTCGACGACGGGCTGGCCGTCGCCTGCTTCCTGGCCCTGCGCCTCGGCCGCCCGCTCTTCTGCGAGGGCGACGCGGGCGTCGGCAAGACCGCGCTCGCCGCCGCCCTCGCCGAGGCGCTCGGCGCCCCGCTGATCCGGTTGCAGTGCCACGAGGGCATCGACGCCTCCCAGGCCCTGTACGACTGGGACTTCCCACGTCAGCTGCTGCACCTGCGGGCCGCCGAGGCCGCCGGCGCACACGACGCCGACCGGCTGGAGGGCGAGCTGTACGACCGGCGCTTCCTGATCGCCCGGCCCTTGCTCCGCGCCCTGGAGACCCAGCCGTCCGTGCTGCTGGTCGACGAGATCGACCGTGCCGACGACGAGTTCGAGGCGTTCCTGCTGGAGCTGCTGTCGGAGTACTCGGTCACGATCCCGGAGCTGGGAACCCTGAGGGCCGAGGTGCCGCCGGTGGTCGTGCTCACCTCCAACCGCACGCGCGAGGTGCACGACGCGCTCAAGCGACGGTGCCTGTACCACTGGTTCGACCATCCCGGGTTCGCCCGCGAACTGGCCATCGTGCGGCGGCGGTTGCCGCAGGTGACGGCGCGGCTGGCGGAGCAGGTGACCGCGCTGGTGCAGGCGCTGCGCGCGCAGGACCTGCTCAAGCCGCCGGGTGTCGCCGAGACGATCGACTGGGCCGAGGCCCTGGACACGCTGGGCGCGAGCGAGGTGGACGCGGAGCTGGCGGTGGCGACGCTGGGGTCGGTGCTGAAGTACCGGGAGGACGCGGAGCGGGCACGGGGGCTGGACTTCGCGGCGGTGCTCGCGACGCGAGGAGCGTGAGGGCGTGACGGGCCTGACAGGCATGGCAGGCATGGCAGGCATGGCGGGCGTGTTCGCCGCGGACGCCGCGCTCCTCGGCTTCGCCCGTGCCCTGCGCGCGGCGGGCGTCGACGCGAGTGCCGAGCGGGTGCACGCGTTCCTGTCCGCGCTGGACGTCCTGCGACCCGGCGTGCGGGCGGACGTGTACTGGGCGGGGCGGCTGACGCTGTGCGGGGACCGGGACGACCTGGAGCGGTACGAACGGGTGTTCGCCGCGTACTTCGGTGGCGGTGAGCGGGTCAGCCGTGTCGCGCCCGCTCCTCCCCCGCCTCGACCGCGGCTTCTCGTCAGCGGAGGCACCGGCTCCTCCTCGGGCGCCGAGCCCGCGGCCCCGCCGACGGCCTCGCTCGCCAGTTCCGCCGAGGTCCTGCGCCATCGCGACGTCGCCGACCTGGACGCCGCCGAGCGCGAGCAGGTGCGCCGGCTGCTGGCCGCGTTCGCGTTGCGCGGCGAGGTACGCCGCTCCGCACGCCGGCGCCCGGCCAGGCGTGGCACGGTCGATCCGCACCGGACGGTGCGGGAGCTGTTGCGGCGCGGCGGGGAGCCCGCACGCCTGCGGCGGCACGCGCGCGCCGAGCGGCCCCGCCGGGTCGTGCTGCTGGTGGACGTCAGCGGCTCCATGGCGCCCTACGCGGATGCGCTCCTGCGCTTCGCACATGCGGCCGCCGCCCGAGGCAGCCGTACGGAGGTGTTCACGATCGGTACCCGGCTGACCCGGGTGACGCGGGAGATGTCGCACCGGGATCCGGACCTGGCGATGGCCGCGGTCGCGGCGGCGGTGCCCGACTGGCGTGGGGGTACCCGGCTGGGCGAGCTGCTGCGGGCGTTCCTGGACCGCTGGGGGCAGCGCGGCATGGCCCGCGGTGCGATCGTGGTGATGCTGTCCGACGGCTGGGAGCGCGGCGACCCGGAGCTGCTGAGGACGCAGATGCGCCGCCTGCACCGCCTGGCACACCGCGTCATCTGGGCCAATCCGCGCAAGGCACGCCCCGGCTACGCGCCCCTGGCGGCCGGGATGGCGGCGGCGCTGCCGAGCGTGGACGCGTTCGTCGAGGGGCACAGCCTGGCCGCCCTGGAGCGGCTGGCGGCGGTGGTGAGAGGAGCGGACGATGCGTGACATTCTCCCGGTGCTCGGCGGCTGGTACGCGGCTCGGGCGCCGTTCGGACTCGCCACCGTGGTCGCCACGAGCCGCAGTGCCCCGCGCGACCCCGGGGCCGCGATGGCGGTGGGCCCCGACGACGAGGTCGTGGGCAGTGTGTCCGGCGGCTGTGTCGAGGGGGCCGTCTTCGAGCTCGCGCAGGAGGTGGTGGCGAGCGGACAGGCGCAACTGGAGACCTTCGGGTACAGCGACGAGGACGCCTTCGCGGTCGGGCTCACCTGCGGCGGCGAGATCACCCTGCTGGTGCGGCCCGTCACGCCTGACGGCGACCCCTCCTTCGGCGAGGTCGCGGAGTCGGTCGCGGCGGGCCGGCCGGTGACCGCGGCGACGGTGACCGACGGACCCGCGCCGCGCGGGGCGACGCTGGCGGTGTGGCCGGACCGGGTCGCCGGGACGCTCGGCACGTCCGGCCTGGACGTGGCGGTCACGGCCGACGCCCGCGGAGAACTCGCCCTCGGCGCCACGGGATTGCGACACTACGGGGCGCACGGCGAGCGCCGCGAGGACGCGGTCACCGTCTTCCTGCACTCCTTCGCGCCGCCGCCCCGCATGCTGGTCTTCGGCGCGATCGACTACGCGGCCGCCGTCGCCCGCATCGGCGACTTCCTGGGCTACCGGGTCACGGTGTGCGACGCCCGCCCGGTCTTCGCCACGCCGAAACGCTTCCCCGAGGGCGTCGAGGTGATCGTGGACTGGCCGCACCGCTACCTGAGCGGCACCGACACCGACGAACGCACCGTGATCTGCGTACTCACCCACGACCCGAAGTTCGACGTGCCGCTGCTGGAGGAGGCACTGCGGCGCCCGGCGGCGTACATCGGGGCGATGGGCAGCCGCCGTACGCACGACGACCGGATGAAGCGGCTGGCCGAAGCAGGGCTCGGCGAGGGCGAGTTGGCCCGGCTGCGCTCTCCGGTCGGGCTCGACCTCGGGGCCCGTACGCCCGAGGAGGTCGCCGTGTCCGTCGCCGCGGAGATCATCGCGCTGCGCTGGGGCGGCACGGGCGCCCCGCTCGCGGCCACGGCGGGCGCGATCCATCCATCGTCGTAGCCCCCCGGTTGGAGGAAGTCATGGAGCTGCACCACGAGTTCACCGTCCCCGTCCCGGTCGACGAGGCCTGGCGCACACTCCTCGACATCGAGCGCGTCGCCCCCTGCATGCCCGGCGCGAGCGTCGAGGAGTACGACGGCAAGACCGTGACAGGCGCGGTGAAGGTCAAGGTCGGCCCGATCACCGTGACGTACAAGGGCACCGCGGTCTTCGAGGAGCAGGACGAGTCGGCGCATCACATGGTGCTGACCGCGAGTGGCCGCGAGACGCGGGGGCAGGGCACCGCACGGGCCACGGTGACCGGCACACTCAGTGAGCGCGACGGCGGTACGGCCGTGTCGGTGGACACCGATCTGACCGTGACCGGGCGTCCGGCGCAGTTCGGGCGCGGGGTGATGGCCGAGGTCGGCGACCGGCTGGTCGGGCAGTTCGCCGCGTCCCTGTCGCAGCGGCTGGCCGGGCCCGCGGGGGATGCGGCGACGACCGACGAGCAGCTGGAGCAGCCGCTCGATCTGATCCGCACGGCCGGGGTGCCGGTGGCGAAGCGGGCCGCGATGGCGGTGGCGACGGCAGGCTTGGTGTTCGGGGCGGTACTCGGGGTGGCGCGCATCCTGCGGTGGCGGCGTGCCCGCCGCGCCTGATCCCGGCGTCGCACCTGATCCCGGCGTCCCGAGAGGCCCGGAGTGACTCGATTCCGGGGGTGTAAGGCGGGCGAGAAGGGGTACGGGGCTCCACAAGGAGGCATTCGTGCCCCCGAACAACGCCTCTGAGCGGGAAGGAGGTCCATGACAGCGCATTGCAGTGTCCGGGCCGTTTCCCTTTGCGTGGGGCGGCCCGGATCTTGTTGAGGCCCACGCGCCGTTGACGCCGGCTGTCAGCGCGGAGGCAACCGGTGCAGTTCCACGTCCGTGAGGCGACCCTCGGTCACGGTGGCGGTCATGTAGGTGCAGTGGGGCTGGCGACGGCGGTCGGTCGGCGAGCCGGGGTTGAGCAGGCGCAGGCCGGTCGGGGCGGTGGTGTCCCAGGGGATGTGGCTGTGGCCGAAGACCAGCACGTCGAGGTCGGGGAAACGGCTGGCGCAGCGCGTCTCGCGGCCCTGGGCGGGCCCGGTTTCGTGGACCATGCCGAAGCGCAGACCGCCGAGTTCGACGTACGCCACCTCCGGTAGCCGGGCGCGCAGGTCCGGTCCGTCATTGTTGCCGTAGACCCCGACGAGCCGGGCGCAGCGGCTCTCCAGCAGGTCGAGCGTGGCCGCGTCGACCCAGTCCCCGGCGTGGAACACGACGTCGGCGCCCGGGAGTTCGGCGAGCAGCGGATCAGGCAGTGCCTTGGCGCGCTTGGGCAGGTGGGTATCGGACATCAGCAGCAGACGCACGCCGTCAGGCTACCGGCGTGGACGATCTTCCGGCCGGTTCTCCACCAGGGCACACCGGGCATCGACACACGGGCAGACCTGGCATCCATGCGCACGGCATCGATCGTTGAGCGGTGGACAAAAGGCGTGACAGGGCTAGGATTTGGCCACGGATGCCGTAATCCGACGCAAACGCCCAGCGACCCCCAGGGGGTTCGAAGACCGATGCCGGTCAAGGTCAGCGTGGTCGTCCCCGTGTACAACCCCGGGGTCTATGTCGAGGACTGCATCGCGTCGCTGCTCAGGCAGTCGCTGCCGCCGGACGCTTACGAAGTGATCTTCGTCGACGACGGTTCCACCGACGACACACCCGCCCGGCTCGACGCGCTCGCCGCCACCGATCCCCGGGTGAGGGTCGTTCACCAGGCGAACTCCGGCTGGTCGGGCAAGCCCCGCAACGTCGGGATCGCCGCCGCTCGCGGCGAGTACGTGATGTTCGTGGACCACGACGACCACCTCGGCGACGAGGCCCTGGAGCGGATGTACGACTACGGCGTGGCCAACGGCGCCGATGTCGTGGTCGGCAAGATGGCCGGCAAGGGCCGCGCGGTGCCGGTGGAGCTGTTCCGCCGCAACCACCCGCGTGCCACCGTCGCCAACGCGCCACTGATCGACAGCCTCACCCCGCACAAGATGTTCCGCCGCGCCTTCCTCGACGACATCGGCCTGCGCTACCCCGAGGGCAGGCGACGCCTCGAGGACCACGTCTTCGTCACGGAGGCGTACCTGCGCGCGAGCAATGTCTCGGTGCTCAGCGACTACGTCTGCTACTACCACGTCCGCCGCGACGACGCCTCGAACGCCGGATTCCAGCGCTTCGACCCCGGCGGCTACTTCAAGAACCTCCGGGAGGCCCTGGACGTCGTCGAGCGGTACACCGAGCCGGGGCCACTGCGCGACCGGCTGCTGCGCCGCTGGCTGCGTGTGGAGATGGTCGAGCGGCTGCGCGGGCGGCGTTTCCTCGCCATGCCGGGGGACTATCGCCGGGAGCTGTTCGAGGAGATCCACCAGGTCGTCGTGGAGCGTTTCGGGCCCGGTGTCGCGGCCGGGCTGCAGCCGACGCAGCAGGTCGTCGCCGCGCTGATCGTGGCGGATCGGTACGACGACGTGGAGGCCTTCGCCGAGTGGGAGGCCGGCATCGCCCTCACGGCCGCCCCCGAGCACGTGGTGTGGGAGGACGGCACGCTACGGGTCGGTTTCTCGGCCGAGTACACGGCCGCCGGTGAGCCGATGACCTTCGTCGGCGGTAAGCCGATGGCCGTCGCCGACGGTGAGCCGACGGCCGTCGCCGCCGACTCGGCCCGTACGCCACTCGACGGCCCGCCCGGGGATCTGGCCGCGGCGATCGCCCGGGTGGGCGTCGACACCGTCGCCCGGTTCGGCAAGGCCACCGCTGACCTGCTGCTGCGCGAGCGCTCCAGCGCCGCCCAGTACTTCCAGCCGCTGGAGTTCACCCGGCAGGAGGTGCCGGCGGGCGACGACGGCCGGGTCCGGCTGGTGCTGCGTGCGACCGCCGCCGTCGACCCCGCCACCCTCACACTGGGCGGCGTGTGGGACGCCTTCGTCCGCGTCAAGCTGGGCGGCTGGACCAAGGAGTGCCGCCTCGGCCCCGCCCCGCGCGAGGGCCGCCCCGCCCCGCACGCCGGTGTCGTCGGCGGCCACGTGGTCCTGCCGTACTGGACCGCACCGCACACCAACCTCGCCCTGGACGTGGACCGCGCGACCCACCGCGTCGGTCTCGGCGCCGTCACCCCGGACGACGTCACGGCCTCGGGCGCCCGACTGCGCGCGCTGCTCCCCCTGCACGCCCCCCACCACGGCACGGACGTCTCGCTCCGACTCACCTCGTCCGGCACCACCCATGACGTGCCCGCAACCCTGTCCCCGCAAGGGTCCGGAGCCCTTCTACAAGCCCTGCTGCCGCTGGCAGACCTGCGGGGCACGACCTGGCGCACGGCGCTCGGCACACCTGGCCCGCGCTTTCTCACGCTGCCGTTCGCCCTGCGTGCCGGGGTCGGCGGAGTGCAAGTGGTGCAGACGTCTCGCCCCGATCCACTGCGCCGACTTCTGCGCAGGGCACGGCGAAGGCTCGGTACAGCCCTGGGGCGGACGGCGGCCCGGCTGCGGGCCCGGGCCCGCAGGGGGTGACGGCATGCGATCGCTCGGCATCGAAGGCGCGTGGGCGCTGGAGCCCAAGGTCTTCCCTGACGACCGGGGCAGTTTCCATGAGTGGTACCGGGGTGCGGAGTTCCGCGAGGCCACCGGCTACGACCTGTCCCTGGCGCAGGCGAACTGCTCGGTCTCCCGCTGGGGCGTACTGCGCGGCGTGCACTTCTCGGACGTGCCGCCCGGCCAGGCCAAGTACGTGACGTGTCTGCGCGGCGCCGTCCTCGACGTGGTGGTCGACCTCCGCGTCGGCTCCCCCACCTTCGCCCGCTGGGAGGCCCTGCGCCTCGACGACGACAGCCACCACGCCGTGTTCCTCGCGGAGGGCCTCGGCCACGCCTTCATGGCCCTCACCGACGAAGCCACCGTGGTCTACCTGTGCTCGACGGGTTACGCCCCGGAGCGCGAACACGGGGTACATCCGCTCGACCCCGACCTGGGCATCGCCTGGCCCGAACACATCCCGCCGGTTCTCTCCCCCAAGGACGCGCAGGCGCCGTCACTGGCCGAGGCCGAACGGGCGGGCCTACTCCCGTCGTACGAGACGTGCAGGGCCTACTACGACCAGCTGCGCGCCCCTTAGGGGCGCTACCCGGTGAACCGTTCAACCGCCGTACGCAACGCCTCCCACCCCCGCGACCGTCCGACACCCAGCCTGCGAGCCCGCGTCAACGGCCGCCAAAAGCCCGCCCCGAGCAGCGCCTCGGGCGCCACCGCACCGGCCCGGTCCAGGATCGTCTCGGGGACCTTCTGCGGATCGGGAACCTCGTACTCGGCCACGATCTCGTCGTACCGATCCCGCAACACCGTGCTGCGAGGATCGGCACCGAACACCACGAGTTGCCCGGTGGGCTCCGTATCGACGAGCACGGTCACCAGATCAGGACGATACCGGCCGAGAATCTCGGCGATCTTGTACACGTCACCGGTCCACGCACCGGTGTGCCGGTCGCGAGCCGCCTCGTCGACGTTGCGCGGCAGCATGTCGTCGAAGACGATCACGCTGGCCCAGTCGGAGTGCCGCTCGATGTTGATGAAGTCCCGCAGCGCGTACTCGAACAGGTGCATGCCGTCGATGAACGACAGGTCGAGGACGGTACGCCGCCAGTACCCGAACGGACTGCGCCCGCGGCGCAGGTTGCGCAAGGGATGACGACCGCCCTTGAGGTGGATGAGCGGGTTGTCGCGGGCGAAGAAGTCGTCGCTGGTGGCCTTGACCAGGTGGACGTCGCAGCGGATCTCCGTGACGACCTTGAAGGCGGGGTCGACGGCGACGGTGGGGACGCGGGAGAGTCTGAGGCTGCGGCCGTCGTTGACGCCGATCTCCAGGTAGTTGCGGTTGCCGCTGACCTTGTGCAGTTCCCTCAGGAACTCATGGCGTTTCACGAAGGGTCTCCTTGCGGATCCGGGGCAGTGCCTCGTGCAGAGCGGTGCGCCAGTCGCGCGCTCGCGCGAGGCCGAGCCGCTGCCGACGGCCCTGTGCGAGGACGCTGTACGCGGGGCGGGGCGCGGGCCGGGGGAAGGCCTCGCTGGTGACGGGGCGCACCCGGTCGGGGTCGGCGCCTAGCAGCTGGAACACCTCGCGGGCCAGGTCGTACCAGGTGGCTTCGCCGGAGTTGGTGGCGTGGAGGATGCCGGTCGCGTCGACGCCGACGCGCGGGCCGAGGTCGGCGATCGTCGCGGCGACGTCGGCGGTCCAGGTGGGCTGGCCGCGCTGGTCGTCGACGACGTCGACGGTGTCGCGGCTCGCCTCGAGCTCGATCATCGTGCGGACGAAACTGCGGCCGTGGACGCCGTACAGCCAGGCGGTGCGCACGATGGCGCTGGACGCCGGCAGTTCGTCCAGTACGGCCCGCTCGCCGGCGAGTTTGGTGCGGCCGTAGGCGGTGCGTGGGGCGGTGGGATGGTTCTCCGCGTAGGGGGTTCGGGCGTCGCCGGCGAAGACGTAGTCGGTGGAGAGGTGGATCAGGCGGGCCTCGTACGCGGTGCAGGTGTGGGCCAGGAGGCCCGGTCCGTCGCCGTTGATGCGCAGGGCGCGCTCCTCGTCCTGCTCCGCGTCGTCGACGGCCGTGTATGCGGCGCAGTTGACGACCAGGTCGGGGCGGTACGCGGCGAGGGCGCGGTCGACGGCGTCGGCGCCGGTGATGTCGAGGGCGGCGTGGCCGAGGCCGGCCACCTGCTCGCCGCGGGCGAGGAGTTCCTCGACCAGGTCGCGGCCGAGCATGCCGCCCGCGCCGGTGACCAGCCACCTCATCCGTGCTCCTCACCGACGCGTCGCTTGAGGGGTTCCCACCAGGCGCGGTGGTCGCGGTACCAGGCGACGGTGGCGGCGAGGCCCGCGGCGAAGTCGTGGCGGGGCCGGTAGCCGAGTTCGGTGCGGGCCTTGGTCCAGTCGACGGAGTAGCGCAGGTCGTGGCCCTTGCGGTCCTCGACGTGCTCCACCCGGTCCCAGTCGGCGCCGCATGCCTCCAGCAGCAGGGCGGTGAGGTCCTTGTTGCTCAACTCGGTGCCGCCGCCGATGTTGTAGATCTCGCCGGGGCGGCCCTTGGTGCGGACGAGCTCGACGGCGTGGCAGTGGTCGTCGACGTGCAGCCAGTCGCGGACGTTGAGGCCCTCGCCGTAGAGGGGGACCTGCTCGCCGTCGAGGAGGTTGGTGATGAAGAGCGGGACGACCTTCTCGGGGAACTGATGCGGGCCGTAGTTGTTGGAGCAGCGGGTGACGCGGACGTCCAGGCCGTGAGTGCGGTGGTAGGCGAGGGCGAGCAGATCGGAGGAGGCCTTGGAGGCGGAGTAGGGCGAGCTGGGCCGCAGGGGGTCCTCCTCGGTGGCCGAACCCGTCTCGACGGAGCCGTAGACCTCGTCCGTCGATATGTGCACGAAGGGTGCGACGCCGTAGCGCAGGGCCGCGTCCAGCAGGGTGTGGGTGCCGACGACGTTGGTGAGGACGAAGTCGTCGGCGCCGGCGATCGAGCGGTCCACGTGGGACTCGGCGGCGAAGTGCACCACCTGGTCGGCCTCGGCCATCAGCTTGTCGACCAGCTCGGCGTCCCGGATGTCTCCGCGCACGAACTTCAGCCGGGGGTGGCCGAGTTCGAGATTGTCCAGGGTGCCTGCGTAGGTCAGCTTGTCCAGCACCGTGATCCGTGGTGTTTCGGGCGCGCCGGGTGCGTTCGGTGCGTCGCGGGCGAGCAGCGTGCGGACGTACGTCGAGCCTATGAAGCCGGCGGCGCCGGTGACGAGGAGGTTCATGTGTGGATCTGCACCTTGCTGTGGTCTCCGAGGACGAGGCGGTGGGCGCTGGGAACGCTGGGCGCGGGGGTGACCTCGACGTGCCGGCCGATGAGCGAGGACTCGATCCGACCCACCCCGTCGATCCAGGAGTCCCGCAGCACGATGGAGAACTCCAACTCGCTGTCCGTGATACGGCAGTTCTCCGCGATGGAGGTGAAGGGACCGACGTAGGAGTCCTCGACGACGGTGCCGGTGCCGACGACGGCGGGGCCGACGATGCGCGAGTTGACGATGCGCGCCCCCTCCTCGACGACCACCCGTCCGACGGTCTCCGACGCGTCGTCGACGTCGCCGTCGATACGGCGCGCGAGGCCCTCCAGGACGGTGCGGTTCACCTCCAGCATGTCGGCGACGTTCCCGGTGTCCTTCCAGTAGCCCTTGATGACCGTGCAGCGCACGTCGGCGCGGGCGTCGATCAGGTGCTGGATGGCGTGGGTGATCTCCAACTCGCCACGCCAGGACGGTGTGATGGCGCGGACCGCGTCGTGAATGGCCGGCGTGAACAGATACACGCCGACCAGGGCGAGGTCGCTCTTGGGGTGCTCCGGTTTCTCCTCCAGGCCGATGACCCGTCCCGCGTCGTCGAGTTCGGCGACGCCGAAGGAGCGCGGGTCCTGGACGCGGGTCAGCAGGATCTGGGCGTCGGGGCGGTTGCCGCGGAACTCCTCGACGAGGTCGGTGATTCCGCCGACGACGAAGTTGTCGCCCAGGTACATCACGAAGTCGTCGTCGGCGAGGTAGTCGCGGGCGATGAGGACGGCGTGGGCCAGTCCCAGCGGGCGTTCCTGAGGGATGTAGGTGATCTCCAGACCGAACTTGGAACCGTCGCCGACGGCGTCCTGGATCTCCGCGGCGGTGTCACCGACGATCACACCGACGTCGGTGATACCGGCCGCGGCGATGGATTCCAGCCCGTAGAAGAGCACGGCCTTGTTGGCCACAGGCACGAGCTGTTTGGCCGAAGTGTGCGTGATCGGCCTCAAGCGCGTACCGGCGCCACCGGACAGCACGAGAGCCTTCATCTGCTTCACCTTAGCCCCGATTACGCCGATTTGACGGCGCCGGGTTTGGCTTGTTCGTCACTGCCGGGCCGCAGGCCGTTCACCGGGATCGGCCTCACCCGCCCAGTGCGACCTCGCTCCACACCTGTTTTCCGCCACTGACCGGCACCGTCCCCCACGCCGCCGACATGGCCTCGACCAGGAGGATGCCGCGGCCGCCGGTGGCCTCCCAGCTGATGCCGGCCGGTTTGACCGGTGTGCGGGGTGAGGCGTCGGCGACCGCCACGCGCAGCCGCTGGTTGACGAGGGTGAGGTCGAGGCGGACCCGGCCGTCGGTGTGCACGAGGGCGTTGGTGACGAGTTCCGAGACGACGAGCAGGACGGCGTCCATGTCCTGCGCCGGCAGGCCCCATGAGCGCAGGGTGCGCCGGGTGAAGCGGCGGGCGTGGCCGACGGCCTCCGGGACGCGCCAGACCGTCCAGCTCTCGCGCAGTGGGCGCACGGCCATGCCCTCGTAGCGCAGGAGGAGCAGGGCGACGTCGTCGCTGCGGCGTGCGCCCACGAGCAGGGCGTCGGCGACGAGGCCGAGGTGGGCGGGGTCGGAGCGGGCGAGTGCGTGGGCGAGCCGGTCGATTCCGGTGTCGATGTCGGCGTCGGCGGACTCGACGAGGCCGTCGGTGGTGAGGGCGATCACGGTGCCGGGCTGCAGCCGCAGCGGGCTCATCGGGAAGTCGGCCTCCCGCATCACGCCGAGCGGCGGACCGCCCTCCGCCTCGGCGATCTCCGTGCTGCCGTCGGGGTGGCGCAGCACCGGCGGGAGGTGGCCTGCGCGCACGCACCAGGCGGTGCCCTCCTCCAGGTCGACGTCGACGTAGGCGCAGGTGGCGAAGAGGTCGGTCTCCATGTCGATGAGGAGCCGGTTGGCGTGGTGGACCACCACGTCCGGCGGGTGCCCCTCGGCGGCGTAGGCACGCAGTGCGGTGCGCATCTGGCCCATGAGGGTGGCGGCGGCCGCGCTGTGGCCCTGGACGTCGCCGATGACGAGGGCGACGTGGTTGTCGGGCAGCGGGATCACGTCGTACCAGTCGCCGCCGACCTCCAGTCCTGCCGTGGTGGGCAGATAGCGGGCGACGGCCTTCGCGCCGGGCAGCCGGGGCAGTCGGCGGGGCAGCAGCTGGCGCTGGAGCATGCCGACGAGTTCGTGTTCGGCGTCGACGGCGTGGGCGCGCAGGAGGGCCTGGCCGGCGAGGCCGGCGGAGGCGGTGAGCAGGGCGCGCTCGTCGGGGCCGAAGTCGTGCGGGGCGTCCCAGCCGATCAGGCAGGCGCCGGCCATCCGGCCCCCGGCGGGCAGGGGCAGGACGGCGAGGCCGCCGGGGCCGACGTCGGCGAGGGCGGGCTCCAGGGGGGTGCCGGCGGGCCAGATCTGGGGGCGGCCCTCGCGCAGGGCGGCGGCGAGGGTCGGCATGGCCCGGACCGGCGCGTCCGGCCATTCGGTACGCCATTCCGTGCGCCACAGCTGCGGCCAGGACTCGGGTTGGGGCGGGTCGAGGACGGTGACGACGAGGCGGTCGTTCTCCAGCTCGGCGAGCGCGATGCGGTCGGCGTGCAGCGGCTTGCGCAGGGCGGTGACGACGGCGTGGCTGACGTCGCGGACGGTGCCGGCGGTGGCGAGGGCGGCGGCCAGACGCTGGACGCGGGCCACGTCGGTGACCTCGGCGCGCAGGGTGGAGGTGTCGGCGACGGTGCCGACGAGGCGGGCCGGGTGGCCCTCGCCGCCGGGCAGGAGGCGGCCGCGCAGCCTGAGCCACTTGGGCGGTCCGCTGGGCTGCAGGACCCGGAACTCCAGCTCGCGGTCGCCGATGGACATGTGGCCGGCCTCGACGACGGACATCAGCGACGGCAGGTCCTCCGGGACGGTCAGGCCCAGCAGGGTCTCGACCTTGCCGTCGAAGTGGTCCGGGCGGAGGCCGAACAGCTCCAGGATGTCGTCGCCGACCTCGACGCGGCCGGTGTCCATGGCGAGGCTGAACGCGCCCGCCGGCAGCTCGCCGCCCTCGGCGGCCGCGGGCAGGGCGGGAAAGGCGACGGCCTCGGCGATCAGCTGCAGGCAGGCGCGGTCCTCGGCGTCGAAGCCGCCCGGACTCTCGCTCACGGCCGCCAGACAGCCGCCGCCGTCGTCGCCGTGGAGGGGCAGGACGGCCAGGTGGAAGTCCCGCGACGGCACGCGCCGTGCCTCCGCGCAGTCGGCGAGCTCCGCCGGGCCCAGCCACAGAGGTAAGCCGGTGCGGTGGGCGTCGGCGACCGGGGACGGTCCGGCCAGGGCGTAGCCGTCGCGCAGTCCGTACAGGGTCCGGGGCACGCCGGCGGACTCGACCAGGCACAGCAGCTCGCCGTCCTCACTCGGCGTGTACACGGCGGCGAAGGAGGCTCCGCCGAAGACGAGCGCCTGCTCCAGGACCCGGCGCAGCCGCTCGGGCGAGTCCGGTTCGACGGCAAGCGCCTTCAGGGCGTCTTCGGCGCGCAGACTCCTCGTCCTGCGTCCCGCGGCACCCTCATTGACCACGTTCGCCATTACAGCGCTTATGAGACACCTGCGCAGCCCCTGTGACCGTTCGATGGAGGGTCGACGAGGGTCGCGCTCGAAAACCTCCGAACACTTCTTGACGTATGCGTTCCGCACGTCGATCTCGTGACAGGCATGACTGTCCGCGCCCGCCGGCCCGCTGGAAGTGTCGACGTCGGGCCACGGAGGGGGACGCATGGACAAGCGGTACGAGGTGTACGCGCTCGCCGACCGGCACTTCTACGAGACGCCTGAACGTATGTCGGCAGGGACGCCGGGCACCGGGCTCGGCTACGAGACGGCACGGCGCGAGGTGCCGGAGGGCTGGGACGCGGCGCGGATCGGCGACTGGCTGACGCTCACGCCGCTCGGCGCGGACGGGGCCCCGGTGCCCGGTCCGGCCCAGGGCTGGAAGATCCACGCCTCGGCCACCCGGGGCAACGCGGAGCGGGTGGCCGCGATCGTGTGGGACTACTGCGTGCCCCGGCGCATCTCGTTCAAGTTCGTGCCCAGCCCGCATCTGCTGCATCTGCGCAACACCAAGTACGCGGCCCGCGACACCAGCGGCAAGTTCGTCACGATCTACCCGGCCGACGAGGAGCAGCTGCACGTCGTGCTGCGCGAGCTCGGCAAGCTCCTGGAGGGCTTCGAGGGGCCGTACATCCTCACCGATCTGCGGTGGTACGACGGCCCGCTCTACGTCCGCTACGGCGCTTTCGCGCGGACCTTCGTCGTCGACGAGCGCGGCTCGCTCGTGCCGGCGGTGGTGGACGGCGAGGGCAAGCGGGTGCCGGACCGGCGGGCGCCGTCCTTCCAGGTGCCCGAGTGGGTGACGCTGCCGGCCTTCCTGGAGCCGCATCTGGCCGCACGCAACACCACGACGGTGGGCGAACTGCCCTACCGCATCGAGAAGGCGCTGCACTTCTCCAACGGCGGCGGGGTGTACTCGGGCACCGACACCCGGGACGGGCGCAAGGTCGTGCTGAAGGAGGGGCGGCCGCACGCGGGGCTGGCCGCCGACGGGGCGGACGCGATCAGCCGCCTGGAGCGGGAGAAGTCCGCCCTGGAGCAGGTGGCGGGGACGGGCGTGGTGCCGGAGGTGCGGGACTGGTTCACGCTCGGCGACCACCGGTTCCTGGTCATGGATTTCCTTCAGGGGCGCCCGCTGAACTCGTTCTTCGCGGAGCGGCATCCGCTGCTCACCCCGGATCCCGATCCGAAGGCGGTGGCCGAGTACACGGCGTGGGCGGTACGCATCCACGGGGCGGTGCAGCGGGCGGTGGAGGCGGTGCACGCGCGCGGGATCGTCTTCAACGACCTGCACGTCTTCAACATCATGGTCGGCCCCGACGAGGAGTCGGTGTCCCTGCTCGACTTCGAGGCGGCGGCGCCGGTCGAGGAGAACGGCCGCCAGGTGGTCGCCCATCCCGGCTTCTTCGCCCCACCGGACCGCACGGGCGCCGACGTCGACCGCTATGCGCTGGCCTGTCTGCGGCTCGCCCTGTTCCTGCCGGTCACCACGCTGTTCGTGGTCGACCGGGGGAAGGCGGCCCATCTGGCGGAGGTGATCATCCGTCAGTTCCCGGACGTGCCAAGGGAGTTCCTGGACGAGGCGGTCGCGGAGATCACGCGGGGCACCACAGCGCCCGCACCGTCCTTCGTCGAGCCGGGCGAGTGGCCGTTCAGCCGCGACTCGATGGTCAAGGCGCTGCTCGCCTCGGCGACGCCGGAGCGCGATGACCGGCTCTTCCCCGGCGACATCACACAGTTCAACGACGGCGGCGGCCTCGGGCTGGCGCACGGTGCGGCCGGAGTGCTGTACGCGCTGGACGCGGTCGGCGCCGAGCGGTACGAGGAGGGCGAGCGCTGGCTCCTGGCCCGCACCGCGCCGCCGCCGACGGGCACACCGCTGGGGCTGTACGACGGTCTCGCGGGCGTGGCCCACGTCCTGGACCGGCTCGGCCACCGGCAGCGCGCCCTCGACCTGGTCGAGAGGATCCTCGCGGAACGGTGGCAGAACCTCGCCTCCGACCTGCACGGCGGACTGGCCGGACTCGGGCTGGTGCTCGGCGAACTGGCCCGTACCACAGGCGAGTCGGAGCTGCTGGACCGTGCCGCCGAAGCCGCCGACATTCTCGTACGACGACTCGCGCAGCCCCTTGCGGACAGCCCGAAGCGACGTCGGGCCGGGCTGCTGCGAGGGGCGAGCGGGCCCGCGCTCTTCCTGCTGCGACAGCACGAACGGACCGGAGAGCCACTGCTGTTGAAGGCTGCCGAGGTGGCGCTGCGCCGGGACCTGGACTGCTGTATGACGCACCCGACCGGCTCGCTGGAGGTCGACGAGGGCTGGCGGACGCTGCCGTACCTCGGTGACGGGAGCGCGGGCATCGGGATGGTCCTGGACGACTACCTCGCCCACGGCGCCGACTCCGAGGGTGAGTTCGAGCGTGCGCGCGCCGGCATCCTGACCGCCGCCACCAGCCGCTTCTACGTACAGCCCGGTCTGTTCCAGGGCCGCGCCGGGATGATCCTGCACCTCGCGCGCAC
Organism: Streptomyces cyaneus; assembly: GCF_004028635.1. Lineage (GTDB taxonomy): Bacteria > Actinomycetota > Actinomycetes > Streptomycetales > Streptomycetaceae > Streptomyces > Streptomyces cyaneus. Next base: position 33,183 of record NZ_RQJW01000015.1, read on the forward strand.
GGACACGCCCGGCGCGACCCGGGAGCGGCTCGCCGAACAGATCGAGGGACTCGGCTGGTTCGCGATGGACTACCAAGGCCAACTGGCCTTCCCCGGCCACCAGATGATGCGGCTGTCGATGGACCTGAGCACCGGAACGGCAGGGTGCCTGCTCGCGCTCGGCGCGGCCCTCGACACCCCGGCCACCGCTCACCTGCCGTTCCTGCCGCCGCTCGGGCGGCCCCACATACGCGGTTCCGCGACTTGACGGAGCCGTGACCCAACCCCGTCCCCACGGGTGGACGACACCGAAGGAAGGAAAACGAGATGGCACTTCTCGACCTGCAGACGATGGAGTCCGACGAGCTCACCGGCGGCGGCGGCGCCAGCACGCTCAGCCTGCTGTCCTGTGTCAGCGCGGCGAGCCTGACGCTCTGTCTCTGACGAGCACCGTGCGCCCATGATTCCGGGCGGTCCACTCCCGCGAGGGAGGGGCCGCCCGGGGTCCTGCGCACACCAAGGGGTGAACCGAGGGGTGAGGGCCAGAGCCGTATGACACAAGCCATCAGGACGCTCCCCGGGCCGCTCGGCCCGGCCCCCGCCCGCTGTGTGGTCCTGTGCCTGGTGAGCACGGCCTCCACCGGCGTCGGTCTGCTGCTGCCCGCCGCGCTGGGGCACACCCTGGACCTGCTGCTGTCCCAGTCCCCAGCCACCCGCTGGGTGCTGTACTGCACCGCGATCGTCGTGCTGCTCGCCCTGCTCGACGCCTGCGAGACCGTGCTGGGCGGCACGGTGGACGCCCGCACCACGGCTTGGCTGCGCCGCCGTCTGACCGGGCATGTCCTGACCGTCGGCCCCCGCGCCGCCGCCCGCTTCGGACCCGGCGACCTCGTCGCGCGTCTCGTCGGCAACGCCGCCCAGGCCGGCACGGCACCGACCGCCCGGGCCGCTCTGCTCGCCGCGCTCGCCGGACCGGTCGGCGGCGTGGTGGCGCTCGCTCTCATCGACCCGTGGCTCGCGGCCGTACTGCTGGCCGGGGCACCGGTGCTGGCGCTGCTGCTGCGCGCCTTCGCCCGCGACACCAGGGACTGCGTGACGCGCTACCAGCAGGCGCAGGGGCGGATCGCGCAGGCACTCTCGGAAGCCGTGGGCGGCCACCGCACCATCGAGGCGGCGGGTACGGCCGACCGGGAGACGGCACGGATCCTGCGGCCGTTGCCCGAACTGTCCGACGCCGGGCACCGCATGTGGCGGGTCCAGGGGCGGGCCGCGGGCCGGTCCGTCGCGGTGGCCCCGCTGCTCCAACTCGGCGTGGTCGCAGTTGCCGGGGTGCTGCTCGCCCGGCACCGGCTGACGGTGGGCGAGGTGCTCGCGGCCTCCCGGTACGCGGTCCTCGCCACCGGCGTCGGCGTCCTGGTCGGTCATCTCGCGGGCCTGGCCCGGGCCCGGGCGGCGACCGCCCGGCTCGACGAGGTCCTCGCCGAGCCCGCTCCCGGATACGGCGAGCGCTCGCTCCCGCCCGGCCCGGGCCGGCTGGAACTGCGCGGGGTGACCGCCCTGCGCGGTGGGCGTCGCGTGCTCGACGGAGTCGACCTCGTGGTGCCCGGCGGGACGACGCTCGCCGTCGTGGGCCGGTCGGGCGCGGGCAAGTCACTGCTCGCCGCGATCGCCGGACGGCTGGCCGAACCGGACGCGGGAGAGGTGCTGCTCGACGGCGTGCCGTTGCGTGAACTCACCCACGACACACTGCGCCGGGCCGTCGGCCACGCCTTCGAGCGCCCCGCCCTGCTGGGCGGCACGGTGGAGGAGGAGATCGGCCTCGCCCTCTCCTCCCCCGCCCCCGACCGCGTCCGGGAGGCGGCCCGTACGGCCCACGCGGACGACTTCGTACGCCGCCTGCCCCGCGGTTACGCCACCGCCGTCGCCGACGCCCCGCGCTCCGGCGGGGAGTCCCAACGCCTCGGCCTCGCCCGGGCCTTCGCCCACGGCGGCCGTCTGCTGATCCTCGACGACGCCCTCTCCAGCCTCGACACGGTGACCGAGGCCCGCATCACCGCGGCCCTCGTGAGCAGCGGCCCGCACACCGGCACCCGCCTCCTGATCGCCCACCGCGCCGCCACGGCCGCCCGCGCGGACGCGGTGGCCTGGCTGGACGGGGGCCGGGTGCGGGCGGTGGGGCGGCACGAGGAACTGTGGCAGATCCGTGACTACCGGGCGGTGTTCGCGGACGGGGAGCAGCCATGACCGAGCACGTCCACCGGCGCGGCCTGCGCTTCCTGTGGGACCGGTGGCGGGTCGTGGCACGCCTGGCCGGCTGGTCCGTTCTGGAGACCGGCCAGACCTTCCTCACCGGGTTCGCCCTCGCCCGCGCCCTGGACGAGGGGTTTCTGGCCGGACGGCCCGGAATCGGACTCGCCTGGCTCGGGGTGGCCGGGCTCGGCGTGCTCGTCGGGGCGTACGGCACGGTACGGGTGTACGGCGCGGTCGCCGCGCTGGTCGAACCGCTCCGGGACCGGCTGGTCGCGCGGGTCGTCGCGCGCGGGGTACGGGAAGCGGACGCCGGGGCCCTGTCCGGGCTGACCCAGCAGGTCGAGATCGCACGGGACACCTTCGCCGGGCTGGTGATGGTGTCGCGTTCGTTCGTGTTCACCTCGGTCGGCGCCGTCGCCGGACTGGTGTCGCTCGACCCGCTGCTCCTGCTGGTCGTCGGACCTCCGCTCGCCGCGGGTCTCGGCCTGTTCGCGGCGACACTGCGACCGCTGGCCCGCCGCCAGGAGGCGTTCCTCGTCGCCGACGAGGCGCTGGCCGACCGGCTCGGCACCGTCTGCCCGGGGCTGCGGGACATCACGGCGGCCGGTGCGGAGGAACGGGTCGCCGCCACCACGGGGATCTGTGTCGACACCGAGCTGCGGGCCGCCTCCTCCCTCGCCCGCTGGGGCGTCCTGCGCGTGGTTTCACTCGCCCTCGGCGGCCAACTCCCGATCGTCCTGCTCCTCGCCTGCGCCCCCTGGCTCCTCCAGCACGGCGTCACCGCCGGCGCACTGGTGGGCGCCCTCGCCTACGTCACCCAGTCCCTGCTCCCCGCCCTGCGCAACCTGGTCCACGGCCTGGGCACGAGTGGCTCACGGCTGGCGGTCGTATTGCGACGCCTGACTCGGGAAACGTCCTCCCTGGCCGGGGCTGCGACTGGAGCTGGGATCGGGGCCGGGTCTGGGGCTGGGTCTGGGGCTGGGGCTGGGGCTGGGGCTGAGACCGGAGCTGAGGCCGGGACCGGAGCTGGAGCTGGGCCTGAGACCGGAGCCGGGCCTGGGGCAGCCCCGCCCGTCCTCTCCCTCACCTCCGTCACCTTCGCCTACGGCCCCGACGCGACCCCCGTCATCGACGACCTGGACCTGACCCTCGCGCCCGGTGCCCATCTGGCTGTCGTGGGGCCGAGCGGGATCGGGAAGTCCACGCTTGCCGCGCTGGTCGCCGGGCTGCTGGAACCGGGGCGCGGCACCGTCCGGCTGTGCGGGCACCCGGTGCCCGGGGCCGAGGCCGCCGCGCTCAGGGTGCTCATCCCGCAGGAGGCGTACGTGTTCACCGGCACGCTCGCCGAGAACCTCGGCCATCTGCGGCCGGACCCCGTGCCCGAGGCAGAGCTGCTCGCCGCGGCCAAGGCGGTGGGGCTCCTGCCGTTGTTGGAGGCGCTCGGCGGGCCCACCGCGACGGTGGATCCGGCGGCGCTCTCCGCGGGTGAACGCCAGCTCGTCGCCCTGACCCGGGCCTATCTCGCGCGCGCCCCGCTCGCCCTGCTCGACGAGGCGACCTGCCACCTCGACCCGCGGGCCGAGGAGCGGGCGGAGCGGGCCTTCGCCCAGCGGCCGGGCGGCACCCTGGTGGTCGTCGCGCACCGCATCAGCTCGGCCCGCCGCGCCGACCGGGTACTCGTCATGGACGGCCGCCACACTGCGTACGGCACACACGACGAACTCGTACGCCGCTCGGCGTCGTACCGCGCTCTCGTCGGCAGCTGGACGCCCGAGCCGTCAGAGCCAGCCCTCGCCCTGCGAGATCCGGATCGCGTCGATGCGATTGCGGGCACCGGTCTTACGGGTGATGGCGGCCATGTAGTTGCGCACGGTCCCGTGCGACAGATGCAGGCTCCCCGCGATCTCCGCCACCGAGGCTCCCTCGGCGGCGAGGGATAACACGCTCAGCTCCCGCCGGGTCAGCGGCATCTCGGCGGCCTTGAGGAAGCCGAAGCCCAGCGAGTCGTCGACGAAACGTTCCCCCTCGGCGACCTTCCGGATCCCCTGCACAAGCTGCTCGGGCGAGCCCTCCTTGTCGACGTAGCCGAGCGCCCCGGCCTCGGCGGCCCGTTTCAGCAGGCCCGGTCTGTGCGCGCTGGCCAGCACGAGGAGCCTGGGCGGTGTCCGGCCGGCCTCCCGTCCGCAGAGGTCGCCCAGCGGTGGGATGCCGTAGCTGTCCGAGCAGTCGAGGTCGGCCGCGCAAACATCCGGACGCACGGATCGCAGACGGCGGGGCGCGCTCTGCCACGAGGCGTCGAACACCCCCAGGTCCGGTTCCCGGCGCAGCCACTCCGCAAGGACCGATCTGACCAGACACGCGTCGTGCACCAGAAGCACCCGGATCACTGCCCGTCCCTTCGACTCGCCCTGCACCGGTTCCTTGGTGAAATGCGCGTGCCCCATTGTTCGTGTTCGGCACCACCACCGGGCGCGAAGAACCGGCCATCAGGGTGCGCGGGGGCGCACGCGCGGCGCCCGTACGCTGGCCTGCGCTTCGACTGCGGGGGCATGACCCGGGGCCGAGGGGGTACGTGGCGGACTCGCCGGGAGGGTGCACACGCGTGCCCGGACACGGCCCTGCGCCGGTGCCGACGGGCGCTCGCCGGGCGCTCGCCGTGCGCGAAGGGCCGCGAGGGAGGAGATTTGAGCCCTGGGGCCCGACGCGCGTGAGCGGCTCGGGTCGCCTCCGGGACGCGCCCGTGCGAGGAGGTGGTCGGCGTGTCCGACGGGCAGACGTCCGCCCAGGCACCGGCGGCCGCGAGGACGCGGGTCGGCCGGCCACTGCTGTCGCTGGCGCTGGCGTCGATGATGGACGAGGTGCACGCGCACTCCGGTGCCGTGTACCTGCTGGCGGCGGACGAGCCCGTACTGGAGATGGCGGTGATGGCGGGGCTGCCCCGGGCGTTCGCGGCGCCGTGGGAACGGGTCGGGCTGAGTGCGCCGATCCCGGTCGCGGAGGCGGTGCGTGAGCGGCGCCTGGTGTGGGTCGGGGGCGAGGAGGACATGGCGGCCCGGTATCCGCGTATCGCCGTCGTCCTGCCGTATCCGTTCGCACTGGCCGCGCTGCCCGTGGCCACCGGCACCACCGTCTACGGCGCGATCTTCGTGACCTGGCCCGGTTCGCATTCCCCGGAGCTGTCGGAGCGGGAGCAGGAACATCTGAACGCGGCCTGCCGCCGGCTCGCGGTGCGGCTGGAGCGCGCCATGGAGGACAGCCGCCCGCCGCTGCCCGAGCCCGATCTGCTCGCCGGGCCGGCGTTCAGCGGCGCGGCCGGCACGCTCGGCACGGTGGAGGCGGCCCGGATGGTGTCGCGGCTGCCGTACGGGCTGTGCTCGCTCGATCTGCACGGCCGGATCAGCTTCGCCAACCCGGCGGCGGCCGAGCTGATCGGCGTCCCGGCCAACCGACTGCTCGGCAACCAGCTGTGGGCGTCGGTGCCCTGGCTCAACGACCCCGTCTACGAGGACCGCTACCGGGCCGCGCTGATGAGCCAGCAGACCACGTCGTTCGTCGCGCTGCGCCCGCCCGGGGACTGGCTGTCGTTCCGGATGTATCCGAGCACGACCGGTCTGAGCGTGCGGATCAGCAGGGCCCGCGCGGTGGCCGAGATGGGCCGCAGCGGACCCCAGCCCGGCGATGCGCCGGCTCGGCTGGTGACCATCTCCCAGGTGCTGAGCCTGGCCGGTGCGCTCACCGAGGCGGCGGGTGTGCAGGACGTGGTGCAGCTGGTCGCGGACGAGATCGTGCCGGCCGTCGGCAGCCAGGCCCTGGTCGTCCTGGGCTCGCGCGCGGGCCGGCTGCATGTGCTCGGCCACCGCGGCTATCCGGATCCGCAGATCGTGGAGCGGTTCGACGGAATGCCGCTGACCAAGCAGACTCCGGGCACGCATGCCCTGAGCACCGGGGTGCCCGCGTTCTTCGAGTCCCAGGAGCAGCTGGAGCGCCTGTATCCGGTGCGGCTCGCGACTCCGGACGGCTTCGCGGCCTGGGCGTATCTGCCGTTGATCGCTTCCGGCCGGCCGGTCGGCACGTGCGTGCTCGCCTACGCCGAGCCGCATGCGTTCCCGGCGGACGAACGGGCCGTCCTGACCAGTCTGGGCGGGCTGATCGCGCAGGCCCTGGAGCGAGCCCAGCTCTATGACGCCAAGAACCAGTTGGCGCACGGCCTGCAGGCCGCCCTGCTCCCCCACTCGCTGCCGACGCTGCCCGGCGTCGAAGCGGCCGCGCGCTATCTGCCCGCCATGCAGGGCATGGAGATCGGCGGCGACTTCTACGACCTGGTGCCGACGGAGGAGGGCCTGGCGGCGGCGGTGATCGGGGACGTGCAGGGCCACAACGTCACGGCGGCGGGCCTGATGGGCCAGATCCGCACCGCCGTACGCGCGTACACGACCGTCGGTCAGGCGCCGGAGGAGGTCATGCGCAGCACCAACCGGCTGCTGCTCGACCTCGGTTCCGACCTGTTCGCCAGCTGCCTGTACCTGCGGCTCGACCCGGAACACGGGCGGGCGGTGATGGCCCGCGCCGGGCATCCGCCGCCGCTGCTGAGACGGCCGGACGGACGGGTACGGGTGCTGGACCTCGCCGGTGGCCCGCTGCTGGGCATCGACGGCTCGCCCACCTATCCGACGACGGAGGTCGAACTCACGCCCGGCTGCGTACTCGTCCTCTACACCGACGGGCTGATCGAATCCCCCGGCGTCGACATCGAAGACGCGCTCGCCGACCTCGGCCAGGTACTCACCGAGGCCGGGGAACGCCCCCTGGACGAGCTGGCCGACCTGCTGGTCCAGCACGCCGCGTCGGTACGGGAACGGGTCGACGACGTGGCACTGCTGCTGTTGCGGGCACGGGGCTGAGGGCAGGGGTGGGCGCGGGGACGGATGTAGCTGGGGACTGACCGCACGGCTGCGGGTGCGGTAGGGGTTGGGGGCTGACCGCACGGCTGCCGGTGCGGGTAGAGGCTGGGGACTGACCGCACGGCTGCGAGTGCGGGTGCGGGGTGGGGGCCTGACACGGGGCTCGGCTGACGGCAGGGTGCGGGCTTGGGCCGATGCCCCGGCCGGGGCGGAGGGCTGACAGCACGGCCGTAGACCTGGGGCCGACAACACGGCTGCGGAGACGGGGCGGAGCCAACGGCACGGCAGCGGGCCCGGGCCAATAACCCGGCCAGGAGCGGTGGGTCGACGACACCGCCGCAGACCCGACGCCGACAACACAGCCGCGGCCCCAGGGCAAAACCAACGGCACGGCAACGGGCCCCGGCCAATAACCCGGCCAGGAGCGGTCGGCCGACAACACCCCCGCAGACCCGACACCGACAACACAGCCGCGGCCCCAGGGCAAAACCAACGGCACGGCAACGGGCCCCGGCCAATAACCCGGCCAGGAGCGGTCGGCCGACAACACCCCCGCAGACCCGACACCGACAACACAGCCGCGCGGCGGGCTGGCGACCCGGCCGTTGCCGGCGCGCTGACTACCCGACCTTCCACCCGACCTTTGCGGGCGCGAGGTCCGCGGCCCCCGACGCGGAGCGGTCCGACCCTCCCGCCGGAGGGTCGGACCACGTTTCGTGCGGATCGGCTCGGATCCGTGCGCCGGTGTCGGTGTGTCAGTTCACGCCGACGCCGTTGCCGACGATCTCGCCGAGGCCGTTGCCAGTGCCGTCGGCGTTGCCGTTGCCGACCTCTTCACCGGCCCCGGCTTCCTCACCGCCGACCTCTTCACCGGCCCCGGCCTCCTCACCGGCTCCGGCCTCCTCACCGGCGCCCGCTTCCTCGCCCGCGCCCGCTTCGTCGCCGGCACCGGCCTCCTCGCCCGCGCCCGCGCCGCCCGCGGCGTCGCCGCCGAGGGTCGCGCCGACCGCCTCCAGGGCGGTGGTCACCGGCTGGAAGAACGTCTCGCCGCCGACGGTGCAGTCACCGCTGCCGCCGGAGGTGAGGCCGATCGCCAGGCCGTCCTGGGTGAACAGGGAGCCGCCGCTGTCGCCGGGCTCGGCACAGACGTTGGTCTGGATGAGCCCGGTGACCGTGCCCTCCGGGTAGTTCACGGTGGCGTCGAGTCCCGTGACCTGGCCGTCGTTCAGCCCGGTGGTGCTGCCCATCCGGAGGACCTGGAGACCTACCTCGGCGTCAGCGGCCTGGCTGATCGCGAGGGTCTGGTCGCCGAGGTTGACCTCGCTGGGTGCCTCGGTGGCCGGGTCGTCGTACTTGACCAGGGCGAAGTCGCCTGCGCCGGGGAAGGTGGCCTGGTCGACGGTGGCGATCGGCTGACCGCCCTCGGCGTCCGACCACTGCTCGGCCGCGACCCCGCAGTGCCCGGCCGTCAGGAAGGCCGGGGTGCCGTCGCCCGCGGTGACGTTGAAGCCCGCGGAGCAGCGTGAGCCGCCGGCGAAGATGGCGTCGCCACCGGAGAGGAAGGTCTTGAAGGTTCCGGCCGACTTCTTGATGGTCGCCATGCCGGAGCCGAGGCTCTGGACGGTCGACTCCAGCTGGTCCCAGTTGTCGCCGGTGACGGTGGAGTCGGCGGTGACGAGGATCTTGTTCGTTCTGGGGTCGACCGCCCAGGCCGTGCCCGGGATGGTCGCCTCGGACTTCAGGGTCTGCGCGCCGGACGCGAGCTCCGTCAGGCTGTTCTCGACCTCGCGGACCTTCGCGCCCGCCTTCTTCGCCTGAACGATCACGTTGTTGTTGTCGCCGGGGACGACATTGACGACGAGCTGCTGGCTCTCGGCGTCGTAGTACGAACCGGCGAAGGCGTCGCCGAGCAGGCCCGAGAGCTGCGAGGCGAGATCCGACGCGTCCGCCGCCTTCAGGGTCTTGGGGGCGGCGGCGTCGTTTGACGCGCCGTCCTGGGACGCGTTGGCGTTCGGCAACAGGATCGCGGCCGCTCCGAGCGCCACCACGCTGCCCGCGGCTATCGCGGCCTTGCGCTTCGGAATTCGCTTGTGACTCAAACTTCTCGACCTCCTGGGGGACGGGGTCTGTGCCGCCGTTCGTCCGGCAGCTTTTCGGGGCGCCTGGTTGGCAGTTGGTACGCACGCTTCGAGTGGAGCGTTCAACTCCGTTCGCACCCACCCCGTTCGAAACACCGAATCGGCCAAGGACCGCGCCCACAGGTCCGGCGGCGGGAACAATCCCCCATATGACGATGACCAACGCCGAAGCCGACAAGATCCTCTCCGCCAACTTCGCCCCCTGGGTCCTGCAACTGGGCCTGACGGTGGAGGCGGTGGAGGAGCGCCGCGCGATCCTGCGAATGCCCTGGTCGGACGGGCTCGCCCGGGAGGGCGGCGCGCTGTCGGGGCAGGCGCTGATGGCCGCCGCCGACACCGCCACCGTGATCGCCGTGTCGGCGGCGCGCGGGGCCTACGGGCCGATGACGACGGTGCAGCAGTCGACGTCGTTCCAGCGCGCGGTGCTCGGTTCGGATGTCCTGATCGAAGCGGTCGTCACCAAGCTGGGCCGCCGTATGGCGTTCGCCGACATCACGATGACCGACGAGGGGTCGGGAGAAATCGCGGCCCGGGCGAGCACGGTGTACGCACTACTGGGCTGACACGATCTGCTACCGATCAGTAGCGGTCGGTCGTGAACACCGACCGGAACCCTGACTTCAGGGAATCTGCACATTCAATACTCAACGAAGTCACCGTGGACCGGGGTTCTCCACAGGGCGCTACCCACGGTCACCCCCTTGGGGCGGGAGTGTCGGATTCGACACCGCACGGGTCGGGTCTTCGCCGGGCGGACGCAACAGCTCGCCAGAGCCGATGCTGTGACGCATGTGAAGAAGTCGCCGACAAGACGTGCCCGCGTCTGCACGGATCGATGCCGCCGAGATCAAAGTGCCCTGGTGAGGCCGGAGTTTGATTGGAAGCCCGTAGCCGCAGCGTGCTTTGATCCATCGCACCGCAGGGGCCGCGAACGGCTTCCGGAAACGGGCGTCGGGCGCCTGCGGTCGCGGCCGTCATCTGTCCCCAGAGGGGGCCGCTCCCCCTTGTGAAATACCCATTAGGAAGGGAAGTTCCATCATGAACTCCACCCCCCAGGTTGCGACCGTCGAGATCTCCGACGCCGAGCTCGACAACGTCTCCGGCGGCCTGCAGGTCAACGCTGTGAACGGCGCCCTCGACGCTGTCAACGGCATTGCCCCGGTTTCCGGCCTGGTCGACACGGTCGTCGGCACCGTGGAGGGTGTCACCGGCCTGAACACCGCCCCGGTCTCGGGTCTGGTCGCCGGTCTCTGATCGCGCCTTTGTACCGCTGAGTCCCGGAGCCCTTCCCGGCTCCGGGACTCTCGGGTGCCATGCTGCATTTCCCCCGGAGACAACCCCCAGCCCCCCGGCAGAAAAGCAGGTCGGCCGGATGACCGGCATGGACATCACGGGGCAAACCGGAGCAACACAAGGCGCCATCCGCAGAACGACCGGCCCGCTCGAGCGCCGGTCTCACGTCATCCTCAGGTGAGGGAAAGTTCCGTGCAGTTCCGCCAACAGGCCCTCGCCAAGCTCCAGTCACCGGAGGAGCTCGACCTTCCGGTGCGCTTCGCCCGCCCCCAGGGCTGGCTGGTGCTCTCCGTCACGGTGGTCGTCATGGCCGCCGCATCCGTGTGGGCGGTGACCGGTTCGGTCGCCTCCACGGTCGGCGCGCCCGCCATCCTCACCCACGGGCAGGGCAGCTACATCCTGCAGAGCCCGGTCGCCGGCCAGGTCACCGCGGTCCTCGCCGAGCAGGGCCAGCGGCTCCCGGCGAACTCCCCCATGCTGAAGGTCCGTACCGCCAAGGGCGACACGGTCGTCCGTTCGGTCGCCGCGGGCCGGGTCACCGCGCTCGCCGCCACCATCGGGCAGATCATCTCGACCGGCGCGAACGTCGCCGCCGTGGAGAAGGTCGCCCACACCAAGGACGCGCTGTACGCCACGGTGTACGTGCCCGCCGAGAACGCGGCCTCCATCCCCGACAAGGCCGCCGTGGACCTCACCGTCTCCTCCGTGCCCACCCAGGAATACGGCGTCCTGCGCGGCCATGTGAAGTCGGTGGACCGCTCCGCGCAGTCGGCGCAGCAGATCGCCGCGTTCCTCGGGGACAACCAACTGGGCGAGCAGTTCACCAAAGACGGCAGGCCGGTCGCCGTACTGGTCGAGCTGGACAAGGAGTCGAGCACCAAGAGCGGTTACAAGTGGTCGTCCGCGGACGGGCCGCCGTTCTCCCTCACCTCCATGACCATGGCCGACGCCTCGATCCGGCTGGCCGACCAGCGTCCCGTCGATTGGCTGCTGCCGTGAGCGCCGCCCAGGAGACCCGCAGCAGCAGGCGCCGCGCCGCCCCGCCGAAGCGCCCCGTGCCCAAGGGCAGGTCGAAGACCGTCCGCACGCCGACCGTGCTCCAGATGGAGGCGGTGGAGTGCGGTGCCGCCTCCCTCGCGATGGTGCTGGGCCACTACGGCCGCCATGTCCCGCTGGAGGAGCTGCGCATAGCGTGCGGTGTCTCCCGTGACGGCTCACGCGCCAGCAATCTGCTGAAGGCGGCCCGCAGCTACGGGCTGACGGCCAAGGGCATGCAGATGGACACGGCCGCGCTCGCCGAGGTGAAGACGCCGGCCGTCCTGTTCTGGGAGTTCAACCACTACGTCGTCTACGACGGCATGGGCCGCCGCTTCGGCCGCCGCGGCGTGTACATCAACGACCCCGCCAAGGGCCGCCGTTTCGTGCCCATGGAGGACTTCGACGGCAGCTTCACCGGCGTCGTGCTGGTGATGGAGCCCGGCGAGGGCTTCAGCAAGGGCGGACGCAAGCCGGGCGTCCTCGGCGCGATGCCGGCCCGGCTGCGCGGTACCGCGGGCACGATGCCCGCCGCCGTCCTGGCGAGCCTGCTCCTGGTGGTGGTCGGCGCGGCGGTGCCCGCGCTGAGCCGCACCTACATCGACATGTTCCTCATCGGCGGCCAGACCTCCCTGCTGGGCGTGCTGTTCGCGTCCATGGGGACCTGCGTCGCGCTCACCCTCATGCTGACCTGGCTGCAACAGGCGAACCTGCTGCGCGGCCGCATCATCTCCTCCACCCTGTCCAGCGCCCGCTTCCTGCGGCATCTGCTGCGGCTGCCGGTGACGTTCTTCTCCCAGCGCAGCCCGGCCGACCTGGTGCAGCGCCTGCAGTCGAACGACGCGGTGGCCGAGACCCTGGCCCGCGACCTCGCGGCGGCGGGCGTGGACGCGGTGGTCGTCGTCCTCTACGCGCTCCTCCTCTATACGTACGACCCTCAGCTCACCTTCGTCGGTATCGGCGTCGCCCTGCTGAACGTCGTCGCCATGCGGGTCGTCATCCGTCTGCGCGCCACCCGTACCGCGAAGCTGCGCGCGGACAACGCCCGGCTCACCAATACCGCCTACACCGGCCTTCAGCTGATCGAGACGATGAAGGCGACCGGCGGCGAGGACGGCTACTTCCGCAAGTGGGCCGGACAGCACGCCACCACGCTGGAGGAACAGCAGCGCCTCGGCGTGCCGAGCGCCTGGCTGGGCGTGGTCGCCCCCACGCTCGCGACCCTCAACAGCGCGCTCATCCTCTGGATCGGCGGCATGCGGGCGGTCGAAGGGGGCATATCCGTCGGTCTGCTGGTCGCCTTCCAGGCCCTGGTCACCCGCTTCACCGCCCCGATCACCCGCCTCAACGGCGTCGCGGGCCGCATCCAGGACTTCGCCGCCGACGTGGCCCGTCTGAAGGACGTGGAGAACTTCGAGGCGGACCCGCTCTACGGCCGCCCCGGCACCGGCGAGTCGACGCGCCGGCTCAACGGCCATGTGGAGCTGCAGAACATCACCTTCGGCTACAGCCCGCTCGACAAGCCCCTGCTGACGGGTTTCGACCTGACGGTGGGACCCGGCCAGCAGGTGGCCCTCGTCGGCGGCTCCGGCAGCGGCAAGTCGACGGTTTCCCGGCTGATCTCGGGCCTGTACGCCCCCTGGGAGGGCGTCATCCGCATCGACGACCAGCGCATCGAGGACATCCCGCGCGGCGCCCTCGCCTCCTCCGTCTCCTTCGTCGACCAGGAGGTGTTCCTCTTCGAGGGCACGGTCCGCGACAACGTGGCCCTGTGGGACCCGTCGATCCCGGACGACGCGGTGGTGGACGCCCTGCGCGACGCCGCGCTGTACGACGTGGTCATGCGCCGCCCCGGCGGCATCCACAGCAAGGTAGAGCAGGACGGCCGCAACTTCTCCGGCGGGCAGCGCCAGCGACTGGAGATCGCACGGGCGCTGGTACGTCGCCCCAGCATCCTGGTGCTGGACGAGGTGACGAGCGCGCTGGACGCCGAGACCGAGCAGGTCGTGATGGACAACCTGCGCAAGCGCGGCTGCGCCTGTGTGGTGATCGCACACCGGCTCAGCACCGTGCGCGACAGCGACGAGATCGTCGTACTCCAGCACGGCACGATCGTCGAACGCGGGCGGCACGAGGAGCTGGTGGCGCGCGGTGGCGCGTACGCGACGCTGGTCAAGGAGCGGTGAGATGACCTCCGTCCACGAGGGTGACCTCGTCCTCAACGCGCTCGGGCAGATGGGCACGCGCATCGACTGCGCCGGATTCAACCGCCTCGACCTCGAAGGCCCGCAGGTGCTGTGGCTGGTCGCGTCCGGCGCGGTGGACCTGTTCGCGGTCGACGCCGGACAGCAGGGCCACTGGCACCACCTCGGCCGTCTGGAGGCAGGCTCGCTGCTCCTCGGCCCTGTCCCGGGACCGCACCACACGCTGGTGGCACGCCCGCTGAGGGACTGCGTCGTGCACCGCATCGGCCTGCGCGAGTTGTACCAGCCGGCGAACACCCAGACCTGGTCGTACGACGAGTACGGCAACCCGCAGTACGTCCCACCGACGACGAGCCCGCTGGAGTACGCCCTCGCGCTCGGCGTCGGCCGTAGCCTCTCCATCCTCTTCCAGGCGCCGATGGCCACCGAGCGGGCCGCCGAGATGACCGACGACGACGTCTTCTGGATGCAGGTACCGCCGGGCAGTGTGCAGTACGGCTCGCTGTACGGCGCGGAAGCCGCCGCCGACCTGCTGATGGACCCGGCGGTCTGGCAGTCCATGGTCGACCAGCAGTACCGCCTGCTGACCACGCTGGACCGCTGGATCGAGCAGCTGGAGCGCACTCACGAGACGCGCACCGCGGCGGGCATCAAGGCCGGCGAGGCGGTGCGCGCCCAGGCCGACCGCACGCTGCTGGCGTCCATCGGCAAGCGCAGCGACAAGCGCACGACGGCCGCCGACGCGGACGCCAGTTACGCGGCCTGCAAGCTGGTCGCTGAAGCAGCCGGGATCACGCTGGCCGAGCCCGCGCAGAGCGGCACCGAGAGCGACCGGCTCGACCCGGTGGAGCGCGTGGCCATCGCCTCCCGCGTCCGTACCAGGGCAGTACGCCTGGACGGGCGGTGGTGGCGGGACAACGTCGGCCCGCTCGTCGGTCACCGGGCGCTGTCCGGTGCGCCGGTGGCGCTGCTGTGGCGGCGCGGTGGCTATGTCGCCGTCCATCCGGCGACCGGCCGGGAGACGCCGGTCGAGAAGGCGAACGCGGAGGAGTTCGAGCCGCGTGCCGTGATGTTCTACCGTCCGCTGCCCGACCGTGCGTTGAGCCCGCTGAGGCTGCTGCGGTTCAGCATGCGGGGCACGGGCGGGGATCTGACGCACCTCCTGATCAGCGGCCTGGTGACGGTGGCGATCGGTGCGCTGGTGCCGATCGCGACGGGCAAGGTGCTCGGCGAGTTCGTGCCGAAGGCACAGACCGGGCTGATCGTGCAGTTCTGTCTGGCCGTGATGATCAGCGGTGTCGTGGCCGCGGCGTTCATGCTGCTGCAGAACCTGACGATCCTGCGCCTGGAGGGTCGTATCGAGGCGACGCTCCAACCTGCCCTGTGGGACCGGCTGCTGCGGCTGCCCACGAAGTTCTTCACCGAGCGCTCGACCGGCGAGCTGGCCAGCCAGGCCATGGGCATCAGCGCGATCCGCCGGCTGATGGCCGGAGTCGGCCCCGTCGTCGCGTCGTCGGTGACGGTGGGCGCGATGAACCTGGCGCTGCTGTTCTGGTACAGCGTGCCCATGGCGATGGCGGCGATCGGCATGCTCGTCGTCATTGCGGCCGTGTTCCTGGGGCTCGGGCTGTGGCAGGTGCGCTGGCAGCGGCGGCTGGTGGTGCTGAGCAACAAGCTGAACAACCAGGCGTTCCAGACGCTGCGCGGGCTGCCGAAGCTGCGCGTGGCGGCGGCCGAGAACTACGCGTACGCGGCCTGGGCGGACCGTTTCGCGCGCAGTCGTGAGCTCCAGCAGAAGGTGGGGCGGATCAAGAACCTCACCACGGTGATGGGCGCGGTGTACCTGCCGGTGTGCACGCTGCTGATGTTCATGCTGCTGGCGGGTCCGGCGCGCGGGTCGATGTCTGCGGCGGCGTTCCTCACCTTCAACACCTCGGTGACGATGCTGCTGACCTCGGTCACCCAGCTGACCGGCTCGTTCGTGTCGGTGGTGGCCGCGCTGCCGCTGTTCGAGGAGATCAAGCCGGTGCTGGACGCGACGCCCGAGGTGCGCACGGCGAGCACCCGGCCGGGCCCGCTGACCGGGTCGATCGAGGCGCGCCGCCTGTCCTTCCGGTACTCCGACGACGGTCCCCTGATCCTCGACGACGTGTCCTTCGACGTACGCCCCGGCGAGTTCGTGGCGATCGTCGGCCCCAGTGGCTGCGGCAAGTCGACCCTGCTCAGGCTGCTGATCGGCTTCGACAAACCGGTGTCCGGCAGTGTGCTCTACGACGGTCAGGACCTGTCGGCGCTGGACCAGTCGGCCGTGCGGCGGCAGTGCGGGGTGGTGCTCCAGCACGCCCAGCCCTTCACTGGTTCGATCCTCGACGTCATCTGCGGCACCGAGCCGTACACGCCGGAGGAGGCGATGGCGGCGGCCGAGATGGCGGGGCTCGCCGAGGACATCAAGCGGATGCCGATGGGCCTGCACACCATCGTCTCGGGCAGCGGCGCGATCTCCGGCGGCCAGCGGCAGCGCCTGATGATCGCCCAGGCGCTGATCCGCCGCCCGCGCATCCTCTTCTTCGACGAGGCGACCAGCGCCCTCGACAACGAGACACAGCGCACGGTCATCGAGTCCACCAAGGCTCTCAACGCCACCCGCATCGTCATCGCGCACCGCCTGTCGACGGTGCTGGACGCCGACCGCGTGATCGTGATGGAGGACGGCAAGGTCGCCCAGCAGGGCCCGCCCGCACAGCTCCTCGCGGACACGAACGGGCGGCTGCACGAGCTGGTGCGGCGCCAGATGGCGTGAGTGCGCATCAAGCCCGGGGAAGCTTCAGGGGTTCGTTCGGCAACCCCTGAGGTGTCGCCCCGAGAGCGGCCCTGACCTCGCCCCGGAGCCTGCCCTGATTCCCGTCCTGCACGGTTGTGCCCCCGATGGGATCACTGTCACGTTGATCATGCGGGCGACCCCCGTGATCCGTTTCGCAGGACTCTCGGAAGGGACTTCATGCAACCGCTCTTCAGGGCGCTCACCGGAGTGCTCGCCGCCGGATTATTACTGGCCGGAGCGTCGAGCCCGATCGTGGCGGCGGCGGAAGCCGACCCTCCCGGCCATGCCTCGACGAAGCAACAGGCGATCGACTGGAAACCCTGCCCCAAGGACGCCACAGCGGAATGCGGGACGCTGCGCCTGCCCGTCGACCGAGCCCGCCCGTCGGGAGAGAAGTTCGATCTGGCGGTGGCCCGCCGCAACGCGACCGATCCGGATCGCCGGGTCGGCGTGCTGCTGGTCAACCCGGGTGGGCCGGGCGCTTCGGGGGTGGACTTCGCCGTGGACGAGGCCAAGTCCCACTTCAGCGCGGACATCCAGGAGAGGTTCGACATCGTCGGGTTCGACCCGCGGGGCGTCGGCCGCAGCCACCCGGTGAAGTGCTCCACCGAACTACTGAACCAACAGCCGTCGGTCTACCCCCGCAACCAGGCGGAGTTCGATCGACTCGCCGAGTTCAACCGCGCGTTGCGCGAGGACTGCCGACGGCACACCGGTCCGCTCTTCGACCACGCCGACACCTTGAGCGTGGTCCACGACATGGACGCGCTCCGCGAGGCGCTGGGCGAGAAGAAGATCAACTACTTCGGTCACTCCTACGGCACGTTGATCGGTGAGCAGTACGCGGAGGAGTACGGCGAGCGCATCCGGTCGATGGCCCTCACCGCCAACATCGACCACAGTCTCGGCGCCCGGGAGTTCCTCGTCTCCTCCGCGGCCACCGCCGAGGACTCGTTCCACGAGTTCGTGAAGTGGTGCGACCGCACCAGCTCCTGCGCCCTGCACGGACGGGACGTCACCGCCGTTTGGGACGGCCTGCTCGCCAAGGCGGACCGGGGGGAGATACGCGATCCGCAGAGCCCGGATCGACTCCTGACCGCGCACGCGATCGCCCTGTTCGCCTTCAAGAAGTTCTACGGCCCGTACTGGGACGAGCTGGCCGGCTATGTGGCGGGCCTCGACGCGCAGGAGCCGAACGAGCGGCGAGGGTCCGGGCAGCCTCGCCAGGCCCAGCCGCCGGTGTCGCAGAGCGCGGACCGACAGACGACAGCGGAACCGTTCTACGCGGTCTTCTGCCAGGACTGGAGCGTCCGGGCGAAGGACCACCGGGAGTACGCCGAGCTGGCCCAGGCCGAGGTACGGGCCGCACCGCATCTGCGCGGCTCACCTCGTGTGCATGCCGCGGTGGCCGGCTGCATCGGCTGGCCCGACGAGGTGAACAATCCGCAGCACCGTCTGCGGATGACCGAGGCGCCCAAGATCCTCATGCTGCATTCGCGGCACGACCCGGCGAACCATTTCGCGTGGGCGGCCAATGTGCACCGGCAGACCCGCGGGACGACCGTCCTGCTGCCGTACGAGGGCGCGGGACACAGTGTCTACGGCCGCAGTGACTGCACACGTGACGCCGTGGACGACTACCTCACGCAGCTCGAGGTCCCGAGCGCCGGGAGCAGTTGCGCCCCTGCCGGGGCGAACTGATCGCGTTCAGGCGTCCAAACCCGGGACCGAAGCGCCGGAGGGCACGCCGGCCGATACATAGCCGTCGTAGAACTCCTTCCAGGGCGCTTCGGCCCCGGCGTGCGGTCCCTCGAAACGCGCGCCGCGCGCGTGCGCGTCGAGGGCTGCCAGGCAGACCTCCCAGCCGGCGCTGTTGCGGGCGGCGGTGTTCTCGGCGCCGAGGACGTTGGTGAGCGTGAAGCGGGTGCGCCTGTCGTCGAGGGCCTCCAGGTCGAAGTGGAGTTCGTCGTCGCCCCAGGCGAAGGACAGGTGCCGGGGCTCGTCGACGGCGAGCACCCGGCCCGTGGAGGCCTCCATGTTCGGGTCGCCGCTGAACTTGATCGTCCCGCCGGGGCGCAGTTCGATCTCGGCGCGGGACGGGAACCAGTGGACCAGTTCGTCGGCGTCGGTCACGAACTGCCAGACGCGCTCGACGGGATGGTCGTAGGTACGGCTGAAGCGGACGGCCGGGCGGCCGTCGTCCAGGGTCAGACAGGTGCCGGTGAGGTCGGCGGTCATGGTGGATCAGTCCTTCATGGTGGGTTCCTCGGGGGCGTGCGAGGTGTCGTCCGGTGTCTCGTCGAGTCGGCGGCCGAGGGCGTCCAGGCTGCGGTTCCACAGTTCGCGGTACGGGGCCAGCCACGCGTCGAGTTCGGCGATCGGGGCGGGATCGAGGGCGTAGACGCGGCGCTGGGCGTCCTGCCGCACCCGCACCAGGCCCGCCTCCCGCAGCACCTTCAGATGCTTCGACGTACTCGGCTGGCTCAGCCCGCATGCCTCCACGATCTCCCCGACGGGCCGCGGCCGCTCCAGGAGCAGCGCGACGATGGCCCGCCGGTGGGGATCGGCGAGGGCGCTCCAGAGCGAGGCGTCGGACATGGGTCTAATATGCCTCCGTGGTTATATTCCTGTCAAGGAATACAGATCTCTCGCCCCTGTGCGCCCCCGTTGCTCCCGCTCCGAAACGGGTACTGGCGACCCATGCGAATCAGCGTCGTGGATGTGGGGTCGAACACGGTCCGGCTGGTGGTGGCCGATGCGCAGGACGGGGTACCGCTGCCCGTCCACACCGAGAAGTGGCGGCTGAGGCTGTGCGAACAGGTCAGGCCCGGGGACAGCATCCCCGAGGAGGCCGTCGAGCGGCTGGTCTGCGCGGTCTCCGCCGCGAGCCGGACCGCGACCAGATGGGGCGCCGCCGCTCCCCTGGCCTTCGCGACCGCCGTGGTGCGCGCCGCACCGAACCGCCAGGAGGTGGTGCGTACCGTGCGCAGGCGGACGGGGGTGAGTCTGTGCACGCTGCCGGGCGAGGTCGAGGCCGAGCTCACCTTCCTCGGGGCGCGGCGGTGGATGGGCTGGCGGTCGGGCCCGCTCGCGCTGCTGGACATCGGCGGCGGCTCGCTCGAAGTGGCCTTCGGCCGAGGCCGGTTACCCGACTTCGTGGCGTCGCTGCCGCTCGGCGCGGCGCGGCTGACCCATGAGTTCTTCGCCGACGAGGACCCGCCTGCGCCGCGACAAGTACGGGCGCTGCGCCGCAAGGTCCGCCATCAACTGCGGGACGTGGCGGCCCGGATCCGCTGGGAGGGACCGCACACGGCGGCCGCCACCTCGCGTACGTTCCAGCAGCTGGGCCGTCTGTGCGGGGCCGCACCGGGTCGCCACGGGCCGTTCATGGAACGGCAGTTGGCGCGCGCGAACCTGCGCGAGGCCATCGGCCGGCTGGCCGCGCTGCCGGCCGTCGAACGCGCAGCTCTCCCCGGCATCTCCGCACCGCGCGCCGGGCAGAGCCTGGCCGGTGCGGTGGTCGCACACACGGCGATGAAGCTGACCGGCCTCAGTACGGTGACGATCTGCCCGTGGGCGATTCGCGAAGGGATCATGCTGCGGCACATTGAGGACGGCGTGTCCTGGTGGGCGGAGATCACCCGTCTCGATGACGGGGCCGCTGCGTCCGATCCGGTGCCACTGCGGATCGCGAGCGCGCCCGCGACCAGCTGACCTCGGGAAAGGCTCACAGCACGCAACCGCACGTCGACGGAAGGAGACGCCGTGACCGACGGCAAGAAGCAGCACAAGGAGCACCCCGAGACGGCGTTCGAAGAGGTCATCGACGAGATCTCCGACGCCGAGCGCCGCACCCGCGACTCCGCCGAGCAGCGCCGCCGCAGGGGCGAGGCAGGCGACGCCATCACTCCCAACACACGCGCCCAGGAGGAGTCCGAGGGCGAGTGACCGGGCGGGTGGCCCGGCGCCCCACGGGTACTCGGCGGCCATGGCACACGACCTCCGGCCGGCACACGGCGGCGAAGGGCCCCCGCTGCCGACCGCGCGGGGCCACGTCTCCGCCGCCGTCGAGGAGTATCTGCGGGGCACGGGCCCCCCGCCCCGGCAGCAGGATGTCGTCGGCACCGCCGTGTACGGCGACGATCTCCAGCTGGCCCTCTACCTCTGCTACGAACTGCACTACCGCGGTTTCGCCGGGGTGTCCGAGGCCCATGAGTGGGACCCGGACCTGCTGCGCGTCCGCGCGGCGTTGGAGCACCGCTTCCTGACCGCCCTGCGCGCGGACGCGCCCACGCACGACAGCGTCGAGGACGCGCTGGCCGACCTCCTCGTCGAACCCGTCGACGGCACCGGCGTCAGCCACTATCTGTGCGCCGAGGGCGAGTTGTGGCAGCTGCGCGAGTACGCGGCCCAGCGCTCCCTGTACCACCTCAAGGAGGCGGACCCGCACGCCTGGGTGCTGCCCCGGTTGTGGGGCAGGGCCAAGTCGGGCATGGCGGCGGTGGAGTTCGACGAGTACGGCGGGGGCCGGCCCGAACGCGTCCACGCGCGCCTCTTCGCCGACCTGATGACGGACCTCGGCCTGGACACGACGTACGGGCGGTATCTCGACGCGGCGAGCGCGCAGGCCCTGGCCACGGTCAATCTGATGTCCCTGCTCGGCCTGCACCGGGCGCTGCGCGGGGCGCTCGTCGGCCATTTCGCGGCGGTCGAGATCACCTCGTCACCGGCCTCACGGCGACTGGCCGAGGCGATGCGCCGCACGGGCGCCGGCCCCGCCGCCGAGCACTTCTACGACGAGCATGTCGAGGCGGACGCGGTGCACGAGCAGGTCGTACGCCATGACGTCATCGGCGGCCTGCTCGCCGAGGAGCCGCACCTCGCCCCGGACGTCGCCTTCGGCATCGACGTCACCGGACATCTGGAGGACCGCCTCGCCGACCGGCTGCTCGGCGCCTGGCGGGCGGGACGGTCGTCGCTGCGCACGCCTCTACGGTCCGAAATGCCCCTTACTTTCTGAATGCCGGGGTACCCGGGCGCCGTGAAACCGCTGGTGCCACCGGGCGTCTACGCCCCTCGGGAAGACACCGCCCTGCTCGTCGGTGCCCTGCATGACGAGCCGCTGCCCGACGGCGCGGACGTCCTCGACGTGGGAACAGGTTCGGGGGCGCTGGCGATCGAGGCCGCTCGACGCGGCACGCATGTGACCGCGGTGGACGTGTCCTGGCGGGCGGTGTGCACGGCGCGGCTGAACACCCGTCTGGCCGGCCTCCGTGTCCGCATCCGGCACGGCAACCTCTTCGCCCCGGTGCGGGGGCAGTCGTTCGACCTCATCCTGGCCAATCCGCCGTATGTCCCCACGCCCGACACGGGCCGCGCACCGCACGGTGCGGCCCGATCCTGGGACGCGGGCCGGGACGGGCGGCTGGTCCTCGACCGGATCTGCCGCGAGGCACCCGCCCTGCTGCGGCCCGGCGGCGTTCTCCTGGTCGTGCACTCGGCGCTCAGCTGCCCCGGCCGGACGCTGACGCACCTGCGCGGGGCAGGGCTGAAGGCATCCGTGACGCGACGTCGCGTGATCCCGTTCGGCCCCGTGCTGCGGTCACGGGAGGGCTGGCTGCGGGAGAGCGGCCTGCTGTCCGCCCCGGGGCAGCGGGAGGAACTGGTGGTCGTCCGTGCCGAACTCCCCGTCTGACGAGCCGCGCCGCATCAAGGTCCAGCGCCAAGGTCCCCTCTTGGTGGAGGGCCCGGTGGAGGTGGAGCTGGAGGACGGCACGATCGTCACCTCCGACCGCTTCCGCGTCGCCGTTTGCACCTGCCGCCGCAGCCGCCGGTACCCGTGGTGCGACACCAGCCACCGCGACCGGGCCAAGGATCGGTGAGCCGGTCGGTACGGCACAGGGGAACACCGGCGAAGAATCAACCACCTCAGGTGGAGTCAACCGTCTTGAGTGGAATTCACCAGGTCGAGTGAACCAGATCTTGCGCACGGCGCCGCAGGGATGCTCACCCTCGTACCCGGGTAACAACCCTGATCAAATGCGCCCCTTTCCGAGGTGGAGCGGACATGACGCCGGACGCCGACGACCGCGCCCCCCATCCGACCGAGGACATGACCGAGGACATGGCCGCGGACCCCTTCCGGTCAGTGCCACCCCCGGCGAACGCCCATGCCCGCACGCGCAGATGCGGCCCGTTCACCGTGGTCGAGGTCGCGGGTGAGATCGATCTGGCGACGGCGGCGCTCCTGGCCGAGCATCTGGACGCGGCGACGGCGAGACCGGAGTCCGACGTGGTGGTCGATCTGCGGCGGGTCGACTTCTTCGACTGCTCGGGACTGCGCGTCCTGTGCCGGGCCGAGAGACGGGCCAGGGACCACGGCGGCCGCCTCCGGGTCGTCTCCGACGCGCCGCGGATCCGGCGGCTACTGCACGGCGCGGGCCTGCTGGGCCGTTTTGCGCTCTTGTCCCGGATCCCCGGGGAAGACGAGTGACCCGATAGCGGTCCGAGGTGTCGACCGGGCGGCCCCACTCCGCCCGGCCGACCCCCGATGCGAGATCACAGAGGGCCCCTCGGCAAAGCTCGCACTCCCCATCCGCGAGCCTTCTGCCGAACTGCACGGGGACCGTGCGATCCCGGTCCTTTAGAACGCGAAGAGGCTCGTGACGTAGGAGCCCTTCACGCACTCGTTGGCGAACGTACGTTCATACGAGACGCGCCGGCCCTGCCAGACCCCGTCGACGGTGACGATCACAGGGTCGTACTGCTTGGTACACAGCACACCGTCCCTGGCCGTCAGGGCCTCGAAGTTCCCGCCCACGCCACGTAGTTCCGCACAGGCCGAGGCCGAGTCGGGATGAGTGCCGGAGGGTGTCGGGGCGCAGCTCAAGGTGACCGCGCGCACCGGGGTGCTCATGGCGGCGGTGTCACCGTGGGCCACGGTGAGCACCAGGGCCGAGGGTGCGTAGAGCGAGGCGGGGGCGGCGTCCGGGGTGGCCAGGGCGGATCCGGTGAGGGGTCCGCATACGGCGGTGGCCGTGAGGCCGAGGGTCGCTGCCCAGCGCGCGGTGTTCCGCATTGTGTGCATCCTTCCGCTCGAGTTGAGGGTGTGTGCCGACTCCGGCGCGATCGGTGCCGGAGCGACGAGCGGGAGTCTGCCGAGTCCGGCGCCGAAACTCACATCGACACCACGCGTTTCAGTAACCTTGCGTATTGAATCAGTGGCGTGAAGTAACGGACTTCGAACGTTCCAACGCCGTAACTTGGCGGTTCTTGATCGTTCCAAGTCGCCCAATGGCCGGATCTCGCACGCTCATTAATAGGCCTGAAACATTCCGATTGGGCCCTCCGGTTGAGCTCTCGGCTGACTCGTCCGCCACTCCCTTGCGTTCATGCGGAGGCGGAGTAATCGTGATTACATGATTACCTGCGAACAACGAGAGAAGCTGCGCGGCTGGTTCGCCGGCCGGCTGCCCGACGACCTCTTCGAGGAGCTGACCGAGGTGACGGTCGACCGCGAGGAGATCACCGTGATCGGCCGCATTCCCGCCCCCCACCTGGCCGAAGGCGTCTCGGCCGCCGAGCGGGAGGCGGCGGTGGAGGGCCGGATCCAGGAGTTCCGGGAGCGCACCCGGGAGGCCCGGATCGAGGTGGCCCGTGAGGCGGAGCACCGGTTCCGCCGGAAGGTCTCCTGGGGAGTGGAGTGCGGTGGCGAACGCGCCCTGTTCACGCACATCGCCGCCCCCGTCATGACCCGGCTGCGTCAGCCCGAACGCCAGGTCCTCGACACCCTGATCGCCGGCGGGGTCGCCCGCAGCCGCAGCGACGCCCTCGCCTGGTGCGTACGGCTGGTCCAGCGGCACACGGACGACTGGCTCACCGAACTGCGCGAGTCCCTGGAGAACGTCCAGCGGGTGCGGGCGCAGGGGCCGGACACGGAGCCCGAGGAGGCACCCAAGGACGACGACTGATGGAGGATTCGTCCACTCACGACATCGAAGATGGATGAACCGTCCTCTGGTGCGGATCCTGCGCCGCGCCATAGCGTCTGCAGACCCCCGAGAGGACGGCATCCGCGCTGCCCGCACACCCCAGCGGCAGGCACCGGCCGTCGCCCCCGCCGCGCCACAACGCGCTCCACCGCCCCGCCCACGCTGGAGCCTCCTTGTCCTCTCAGCCCTCGCACTCCGAACCCCCCTCCCCTGCCCCCTCCTTGACCGAGGTAGAGGCCCACGGCGTCGACCGCATCCCCGACGCCGAGCGCACCGCGACCCCGCTCGATCTGTTCCGCCTCGCCTTCGGCGGTGCCAACACCTTCTCCACCTGCGTGCTCGGCGCCTTCCCGATCCTGTTCGGCCTCTCCTTCTGGCAGGGCCTCGCGGCCACGCTGCTCGGGGTCGTCGCGGGTGCGCTGATCCTCTGCCCCATGGCGGTGTTCGGACCGGTCAACGGCACCAACAACGCCGTCTCGTCCTCGGCGCACCTCGGCGTACACGGCCGCGTCGTCGGCTCCTTCCTGTCCCTGCTGACGGCGGTCGCGTTCTTCTCGATCTCGGTGTGGAGCTCCGGCGACGCCCTGGTCGGCGGCGCGCACCGGCTCTTCGGCCTGACGCGCGGCACGCCGTCCTACGTCGTGGCGTACGCCCTGTTCGCGGCGTTGGTCCTCGCGGTCTGTGTATACGGCTTCCGCTTCATGCTGTTCGTCAACAAGGTGGCCGTGCCCTCGGCGAGCGTGCTGTTCCTGCTCGGTGCGATCGCGTTCGCCGGCGACTTCGACCCGTCGTACGCGGGCGTCTTCACGGACTCCGCCGACGCGGCCACCCAGTCGCTGTTCTGGCCGTCGTTCATCGGCGCGGCCCTGATCGTGCTGTCCAACCCCGTCTCCTTCGGGGCGTTCCTCGGCGACTGGTCGCGCTACATCCCGGCGAGCACCCCGCGCCGCAGGGTGATCGGCGCCGCGTTCGTCTCGCAGATCGCCACGCTGCTGCCGTTCGTCTTCGGCCTGGCGACCGCGAGCATCATCGCCACGGAGGTTCCCGAGTACGTCGATCCGGCGGCGCCCGACTTCGTGGGCGGGCTGCTGGCGATCTCGCCCGGCTGGTACTTCCTGCCGGTGTGCCTGCTGGCGCTGATCGGCGGCATGGCGACGGGCACGACCGCGTTGTACGGGACCGGGCTCGACTTCTCCTCGGTGTTCCCACGGCTGTCTCGGGTGCAAGCGACGCTGCTGGTCGGCGCGTTGTCGATCGCGTTCATCTTCGTCGGGCGGTTCGGGCTCGACCTGGTGCAGTCGATCTCGACCTTCGCCACCATGATCATCACCTGTACGACGCCGTGGATGGTCGTGATGATGCTCGGCTACTGGACCCGGCGCGGCTGGTACGACCCCGACGCCCTGCAGGTGTTCAACCGCCGTCAGCGCGGCGGCCGTTACTGGTTCGCGCACGGCTGGAACTGGCGCGGCATGACCGCATGGTGGGTGGCGGCGCTGATCGGCGTGCTGTTCACCAACATCCCGGGCCAGTTCGTCGGGCCGCTGGGCGATCTCGCGGACGGCGTCGACATCAGCCTGCCGTTGTCGCTGGTCGTGGCGGCGGTCCTGTTCCTGGCGCTGCTGCGGCTGTTCCCCGAGCCTCGGGCGGTGTACGGGCCGGAGGGTGCGCGGCTGGTCCGTACGGTCGACGTTCCCGTGCCGCCGATCACGGGTCCGGGTGCTTCGGGCGACGACGAGGCGTTGTCAGACCCGTCGGCTAGGTTGCGGGCATGACCAACTTCGTACTGGTGGCAGGTGCAAGGCTCGGAGCGTGGGCGTGGGACGAGGTGGCGGCATCGCTGCGTGCCTCCGGGCGGGCCGTTCATCCTCTGACCTTGTCCGGCCTCGCCGAGAAGCAGGGCGTGCCGGCGCCCGGGCAGCAGAGTCACGTCGATGACATCGTCGCCGAGGTGGAGCGCCTCGATCTGCGGGACGTCGTCCTGGTCGGGCACAGCTACTCGGGCATACCGGTCGGGCAGGCCGCCGTCCGGATCGGTGACCGGCTGCGGCATGTGGTGCTGGTGGACGCCAGTGTCGCCGTCGACGGGGAGTCGTTCCTGTCGGGCTGGCCGAGTGACCCCGTGCGGGCGGAGATCGAGGCGAACGGCGGTCTCTGGCCGTCTGCCCCGGCGGCCCACTACGCGGACCAAGGACTGACGGACGAGCAGATCGCCCGCCTCGTCGACGGCCAGACGCCGCACCCGGGAGCCACCCTGACCGAGCCGGCGGTCATGGCCCGCCCATTGAGCGAGTTCCCCGGCACCTACATCAAGTGCCTCCTCGACGGCGACGAACCGTGGGGTGCCGCAGCCGAGCTCCTCAAGAGCGACCGCTGGGAGTTGGTGAACATGGACACCGGCCACTGGCCGATGTTCTCCCAGCCGCACGAACTGGCCCGCATCCTGCACGAGTCGGTGACCGCCCCCTGATCCACTCCCCCGCCTACCGGTCGGTATGGTCTGCCTACAGCGCGTTCTCAGTGACGAGAGGCGGGGCGTACGCATGGGCAAGCACTGGGCGGACTTCCAGTACGAGATCTATCTGAACGGGATGACGGGTGCCGTGCCCCGGCTGCCCACCGATCTGACCCGGCTGGAGGAGCTGACCGAGCAGCGCCTCGGTCCCGGCCCGGTCGGCTATGTGGCGGGCAGCGCGGGCAACGGCAGCACGGCACGCGCCAACCGGACGGCCCTCGATCGACGTCGGATCGTGCCGCGCATGCTGCGGGACGTGCACGAACGGGAGCTGTCCGTCGAGGTGTTGGGCCGCGCCCTGCCCGCTCCGCTGGCGCTGGCGCCGGTCGGGGTGCTGTCGATCATGCACCCGGACGCCGAGTGCGCGGCCGCCCGGGCCGCAGCCGCGCAGGGCGTGCCGTTCATCCTGTCGTCGGCGTCCAGCACGCCGATGGAGCAGGTCGCGCAGGCGATGGGGGATGCCGAGCGCTGGTTCCAGCTGTACTGGCCGAAGGACCCGGAGGTGGCCCGGAGTTTCCTGAGCCGGGCGAAGGCGGCCGGATTCACCGCGCTCGTCGTCACCCTGGACACGCCGATGCTGGCCTGGCGGCCCCGCGATCTCGACCAGGCGTATCTGCCGTTCCTGCACGGCGTGGGCACCGCCAACTACTTCTCCGACCCGGCCTTCCAGGCGGGCTTGGCCAAACCGGTGCTGGAGGACCCGAACGCGGCGGTGATGCACTTCGTCGGCATGTTCTCGGACCCCGCGAAAACCTGGCCCGACCTGGCGTTCCTGCGGGAGAACTGGGACGGCCCGATCGTCCTGAAGGGCATCCTCCACCCGGACGACGCCCGTGCGGCCGCCGACGCCGGGATGGACGGGGTCGTCGTCTCCAACCACGGCGGCCGCCAAGTGGCCGGCTCCATCGGCGCGGCGGACGCCCTGCCCCGGGTCGTGGAGGCGGTCGGCGACCGGCTGACCGTGTTGTTCGACAGCGGCATCCGCACCGGCGACGACATCTTCAAGGCCCTCGCGCTCGGCGCACGGGCGGTGCTCGTCGGACGGCCGTACGCGTACGGGCTCGGCCTCGACGGACAGGCGGGCGTCGAGCACGTCATCCGCTGCCTGCTCGCCGAACTCGACCTCACCCTCGCCCTGTCCGGGCACGCCACCCCCGCCACGATCGGCCCGGCCGACCTCATCGAGGAATCCGCATGACCGCCACCAGCGCCAACAAGGCCACCGAGGCCTCCAAGAACGTCCTCGCAGTCATCTCACCCCATGTGGGCGGTCGTGACATCGGCGCCGGCCTCGCCACGCTCTTCCCCGAGGGGGCTAACGTCACCGTCGTCGAGGCGGCCGACGAGGACCCGGCCGCCCTGCGCGCCGCGCACGTCGTCATCACCGGGCTCGCCCCGGTGACCGCCGAACACCTCGCGGCCGCACCGGAGTTGGAGCTGGTGCAGTGCGCGAGCCACGGCTTCGACTACGTCGATGTGGACGCGGCTCGCGAGCGCGGAGTGCGCGTGTGCAACATCGGCTCCAGCGGTGCCGAGGCGCAGAACGTGGCCGAGCAGACCTTCGCCCTCATGCTCGCGCTGGCCAAGCAGATCGTCCCCGCCCACACCGCCCTCGTCGAGGCCGACTGGGCACTCCCCCGGCTGCAGCACTCGCTGACCGAACTGTCCGGCAAGACGCTCGGCATCGTCGGCCTCGGCCAGATCGGACGGCAGGTCGCCCGCCGCGCGGCCGCCTTCGACATGAACGTCGTCTACGCCGGACGACGCCGACTGCCGCCCGAGACGGAGACCGAGTTCGGTGGTGCCCGCCACGTCCCGCTCGACGAACTGCTGCGCACCTCCGACTACGTCTCCCTGCACGCCCCGCTCACCGACGAGA
This sequence comes from Streptomyces cyaneus, assembly GCF_004028635.1. Taxonomy (GTDB): domain Bacteria; phylum Actinomycetota; class Actinomycetes; order Streptomycetales; family Streptomycetaceae; genus Streptomyces; species Streptomyces cyaneus. Next base: position 62,189 of record NZ_RQJW01000015.1, read on the forward strand.
CCCGGAACCTGCTGAACGCCGAGCGGCTGGCACTCCTCAAACCGTCGGCATTCGTGATCAACACAGCGCGGGGCGCCCTGATCGACCAGGACGCCCTCGCGGACGCACTGGAGAAGGGCGCCCTGGCCGGCGCGGGCATCGACGTCTTCGACCCCGAACCGCCCACCCCGGCACTGCGCCTGCTCCGCGCCCCGAACGTGGTGCTCTCCCCGCACGCGGGTGGCGTCACCCGCGAGACCCTCGTCCGCATCGCCCTGGCCGCCGTCCAGAACGTGACCGCGTTCCTGTCGGGCGGGGCACCGCAGGATGTCGTGAACTAGGGCGGGGCCCCCGGCCGGTGGGCGGGACGGCGGGTCTCTCGGGCGCCGCGGCCCGGATCGGCCCAGCTCGGCGGCGCCGGGCCCCTTCGGATCGGCCCGACGCCACAACCTGCGCGGCTTGACCGCTCGACGGCCCGACGGCCGGACCGAGGCGAGGCCCGCAGTTCGAGCTCGTCCCGCCCGTCACCCCGGCGGAATCCGGTGGGCGCCGCCTGCCGGGTCGCCACCCCGCCTATCCGGTCGCCGGCACGCCTACGCCTCCTCCTCCGCCAACCGCACCGCCCGAGCCCCCGGCGTCTCGGTCTCCGCGCTCGACAGCGAGCCCGGGTTCGCCGACGCCACGGGGTCGGTCAGCCAGCGCTGTTCGTCGGAGCCGTCGCGGACCTTGACGACGATGTCGGCGCCCGCGTCCGCCGTGGTGAACGTGAGGGCGAGCTGCTCGTCCCAGCGGGGCAGCAACTCGCCCTGCACGGTGAGGTCGTAACGCACGTCGTCGGCCCGCTTCGAGTCGTCGTCGGCGCACTTGCCGAGGATCACCACGCCGGCGTCCACGTGCGAGTCCAGACACAGGTCGGGGCCCGCCACGCTGCGCAGCAGGCCGTCCTTCTCGTACGACCACTGCTGGGTGTCGTCCGAGGAGCACTCGGCCAGCTCGGTGCCGGCCTTGGCCTTCGGCTCGCCGCGGATGTCGAGGCACAGGTCGGCGTCTGCGTTGCGCAGCCTGGTCTGGCGCGGTGCGTTGGGGAGCTGGGCCGTGCCGGGCGGTGCGGAGGAGACCGCGGGAGGCATCGGGGATCCGGTGCCGCCGCCGGTGGCGGAGGCGGCCGGGTCGACCCCGTCGTCGTCCGACAGCAGGCCGGCCGCGAGCATGATCGCGATCAGCCCGGCCGAGGCCACTCCCACTCCGGTGAGCAGCGTCCGCGAGGAGCGCGGTCCGCCAGGAGCCCTGCGGACCTGTGCGGGGATCCGCGGCAGGAGGCGACGTCGTCCGGCGCCGTGCCGGGCGGAGCCGCGGGTGCGGGGCCCGTCGCCCTGGGTACGGCCGGGTCTGGTGTCCAGATAGCGGCGTGCGCCCCAGCCGAGCACCGCCTCGGCGATGAGCACCCCCAACCCGCCCTCGAAATGGCTCAGTTGTTCGGCGGCGTTGCGGCAGTAGCGGCACTGAGTCAGATGCTGCTGGACATCGGGCAGCAGGGCTCCGCCCCGGCGAATCGGGACGTCGAGGAGGCGGTTGTAGAACCGGCAATCCTTCGTCGGCGCGAGTTCCCGATGGGCATGTACACAACCTTCGCGGAATTTATCACGCGCCTGTTCGAGCGCGGCCGTGGCGGTAACGGTGTCCATGCCCAGCAGACCGGCGGGGACGCTTAACGGCTCGGCCTCGACCTCGGTGTGCCAGAGCAGGCATCGGGCAAGTCCCGGAAGCGCCTGGAATGACCGATCGGCGAGCTTCCGATTTTCGGGCGTCATGGACTTCGCGGTACGCATACCGCGACCACCCGCGGGTTTCCCCAGTTCCGGCAGAACACCTGATATTCGGTCCTGTGTCGACCACTGCCGGACCGTGTCCCGGACGGCCACGAGCAGCCGGGGACGCAGCGCGGCGGCCGGTTCGCCCAGCGCCAGGCGGTCGAGGACCTGGTGGAAGGCGGCGGCGGTGACCATGTCGGCGATGCTCTGCGGGGAGGCGAGACAGATCGCGGCGTATTCGTGGACCGGTTGCCAGTGCCGCGCCATGAGCAGCGCGACGGAGGGAGCGGCCTCGCCGTCCGGACGGCCCCGCAGCCGGGCGGCAAGACCTTCGTCGGATTCCTCGGGAACCCCGCCGGGCGGGGGGTAAGGAGGGCGAGGGGGGTGGGGGGTGGGCACTGAACGGATTCCTTCCCACGCGCATGGCTCAGAAGTTCCGGTCGCCGAAAAGGAGAGCGGCTTGGTGTGTACCTCTTCGACGTGAGCGCGGGGAGCGCGAATTCACCAACGCCCATCCGCTCCGGTTCCCCACGGAACGAATGAGCCCCGGCCTTTTCCCACCCCCCACGGGTAGTTCACCCTTGCACAGCACACCAATGGCCAACAAGGCACTTGGGCAACATCCGCACCTTTGAAAGAAAGTCAGATACCGCGGCAACTCTCCACAGCTGCGCGAGCTTTCAACATTCCGTGCGCCCCGTGTGAACCCCGCGCACGCGCCGGAGCGCCCCGCACGCTCCCCGGCGCACGCGCCCGCGTAGTCCACTGGAGCCGGCCCTCTCGGAAGGCCCGCGCGTGGGACGGCGGCTCTCCTGCGCGCCACGGGCCGCCGACCCCGTTCCTCCCGCCCTCGGTCGGCGGCCCCCGGGGCGGGAGGAACGGGGACCGCCACGGCAGAGCCCGGACCACCGGGCGGCCGGCCTCAGATCTGCCAGGAGCGCAGCCGGTCGGCCGCGCCGTACACATCGACCTTGCCGGAGATCAGATCACGGGCGAGGTCGACGAGGGCGCCGTAGGGCGGGTCGATGCCGACGCCGCTGACGAACATGTAGGCCACCGCGGACGCGCAGGCGAAGCGGGCGTTGGCCGAGGGCAGCGGCTTGAGCAGGGCGAGGGTATGCAGCAGCGCGGCGGCCCGCCAGGCCGGGTCGGAGTCGACACCCAGGCGGGGCGGATCCACGCGATGGCGTGCGACGGCGGCGACCAACGCGGAGAAGTCGTTGATCGTGGGCTGGTCCGGCAGGACCTCTTCGTGTCGCTGGAGCAGCCAGGGCACGTCGATATGGATGACGGGGGCCATCGGTCAGGCGGCCTGTCCCGCGCCCTTGGCGGACGGTTCGTCGTCGGGGAAGGCGGCCGCGAACTCGTCGGCGTGCGACGCGAAGAACCGGCGGAACGCCTCGGCGCCCTCCTGCAGCGCCCGGTGCCGCGCTATGTCGGCCGCGGCCGCCTCCCGCACGAGCGCCTTCATCGACGTACCGCGTTCCTTGGCGATCTGCCGCAGGTCCTCTAGCTCGCGGTCGCTGAACTCCACGTTGAGAGCTGGCATGCCCTTCACGGTACCGCTCGGGTACTTACCCGTAAATATCTGCAGGTCAAGTGTGATGTATGCCGGTACCAGGGAATGCGGAACGGCAGCTCGGACGCGAGGCGGCGCCCGACGCCATCGAGACGTGGGTCACATTCAACCGTGGGATGTCACATTCCGGCCCCCGCCGGGCCTCGCAGTAGTGAGCGCGCACCGGGAGGCCCACTGCATGTCCGACATCCCCATGACCGTCACCGACGACGCGACCGGCGTCTTCATCGAGCACCGTGAGCTGATGTTCGGCGTCGTCTACAACATGCTCGGCAGTGTCGCCGACACCGAGGACGTACTGCAGGAGACATGGCTGTCGTGGACGGCGCGCGGCGGAGGCTCGCCGCTCGACGGGATCGCCAATCCGCGGGCGTATCTCGTGCGGATCGCCGTGAACCACGCGCTGGCGCGGCGGGCCGCGATCAGCCGCCGCCGCGAGACGTACGTCGGCCCGTGGCTGCCCGAGCCGCTGGTCGCGGACAGCGAGTACGGCGGCGCCGACGACCCCGCCCTGCGCAGTGAGTCCGTGTCGCTGGCGATGCTGGTCGTCCTGGAGTCGCTGTCGCCGCTGGAGCGAGCGGTGTTCGTGCTGCACGAGGTGTTCGGGTACGCCCACACGGAGATCGCGGAGATCATCGACCGCAGCCCGGCGGCCGTACGGCAGCTGGCGCATCGGGCCCGGGAGCATGTGCAGGCGCGGCGGCCGCTGTACGAGGCGCATCCGCGGGTGCGGCGGGAGGCGACCGAGCGGTTCGTGCGAGCCGCGGTGGGCGGGGACATCGCCGCGCTGATGGAGATCCTCGCGCCGGACGTGACGGTGTGGACCGACGCCGGCGGCAAGCGCAAGCGGGCGGGGCTGCGTCCCGTGCACGGCCGGGACAAGGCCGTCCGGCTCCTCGGCTCGTTCGCGCGCAGGGGCGGCGCGGGCGGAGGCCACCTGGACCTGCGTCACCGGCGCGTCAACGGCGACGACGCGGCGGTGCTGTTCGAGGGCGAGGAGCCGTACGCCGTCCTGGTCCTCGATCTGACGCCGGACGGCGAGCAGGTGTCCGGTGTCTACGTCGTGAGCAACCCGGACAAGCTCACGCACGTACGCCGGGAGGAGGCGTGAGCGCCCGGGAGCTGCCCGAGCCCGGCAGGGGTGAGCGGGTCGCGGACTGGTTCGACGGACGGCTCGGCATCCACTCCCTGGGCCGGAAGTACCTGCGCAAGGTCTTCCCGGACCACTGGTCCTTCCTGCTCGGGGAGATCTGCCTGTACAGCTTCGTCGTGCTGATCCTGACGGGCGTGTACCTCACCCTCTTCTTCCATCCTTCGATGAACGAGGTGACGTACCACGGCAGTTACCTCCCCCTCAACGGCGTCCGCATGTCCGAGGCGTACGCCTCCACGCTCGACATCAGCTTCGACGTGCGGGGCGGGCTGCTGATGCGGCAGCTGCACCACTGGGCGGCACTGGTCTTCGTCGCCGGGATGCTGACGCACATGATGCGGCACTTCTTCACGGGGTCGTTCCGCAAGCCGCGGGAGATCAACTGGCTGTTCGGCTGGTCCCTGCTGCTCCTCGGCCTCTTCGAGGGCCTGTTCGGCTACTCGCTGCCCGACGATCTGCTGTCGGGGACGGGCCTGCGGTTCGTGAACGGCGCGCTGCTGTCCGTCCCGATCGTCGGGACGTATCTGTCGATGTTCCTGTTCGGCGGGGAGTTCCCGGGTCATGACGTCGTGGCCCGCTTCTACTCCCTGCACATCCTGGTGATCCCCGGCATCATGGCGGCGCTGGTCGTGGCGCACGTCCTGCTGGTCGTGTACCACAAGCACACCCAGTTCGCGGGCCCCGGACGCACCGAGCGCAATGTCGTCGGCGCCCCGTTCATGCCGGTGTACCTGGCGAAGGCGGGCGGCTCCTTCTTCCTGGTCTTCGGCGCGCTCACGGTCATGGCGGCGGTGGCGACGATCAACCCGGTCTGGACGTACGGCCCTTACCGCGCGGACCAGGTCTCCACGGGCGCCCAGCCCGACTGGTACCTGGGTTTCGCCGAGGGACTGGTCCGCATCATGCCGGGCTGGGAGATCACGCTGTGGGGTCACACCCTCGTGCTCGGCGTGCTGATCCCGGTCGTGGTGTTTCCGCTCCTGCTGGTGTTCATCGGTGTGTATCCCTTCCTGGAGTCCTGGCTCACGGGCGACAAGCGCGAGCACCACCTCCTCGACCGCCCCCGCAACCGCCCCGTGCGCACCGGGATCGGCGCGGCCTGGATCAGCCTCTACCTCATCCTCCTCGCGGGCGGCGGCAACGACATCGTGGCGACCCGGCTCCATCTGTCGATCAACGCGGTGACCTGGGCCATCCGCATCGCGGCGCTGCTCGTCCCGGTGGCCGTGTTCGTCGTCACCCGCCGCATCTGCCTGGGCCTGCAACTCCGCGACAGGGAGCTGGTGTTGCACGGCCGGGAGACGGGCGTGATCAAGCGGCTTCCGCACGGCGAGTACGTCGAGGTGCACCAGCCGCTGGACCAGGCAGCGCTGCACACGCTGACCGCCCACCAACGGCCGGGCCAACTCGTGGAGCACGAGCCGCAGAGGAACCAGAGGAACCAGTAGATGACCTGCCGCCGAACCCCAGGTGCACGGGCCGTGCATTCCTGACGTGCCCTACAACCCCCGGTGAGGCCCCACGTGTCACACCCATGCCGGCACACCACCACTCGATCCCGGCACGACAACGGGCCTCACCACCAACGGAGTTCACGTGCGTATGCGCTTACCGGGCGCTCGACCGACCGCGGTCGCCGTCCTCACCCTGCTCACCAGCGCGGTGGTCGCACCGTCCGCCCACTCGGCGGACCACGACTACACGGTGACCCTCACCAGCAGCACCGCGACCACCGACTTCGACCACCGCACGGTCGACCTGACCGGGACCCTGACCCGGCCGGACGGGACACCCGCCGCGGACACCCCGGTCCAGCTCGAACAGTCCGTCCTCTTCAAGACCTGGAACCCGTGGGGCGACCCCATCGACCCGACCGAATGGGAGACCCGCAGCCTGGGCACCGTCCGCACGGACGCCAACGGACGGTTCACCCTCGAGGACGTCCCGGCGGACCGCTGGGACAGCCGGCCGAGCCCCTATCTCTCCCCCCGCCACGAGGTGCACTTCCGTGCCATGTACGACACCGATCCCACCGACGGCCAGATGGCGTTCGCGGACACCGCCGTGCGCGTCGAGCCCGTCGCGAGCTCCCTCACCTACCAGGTCAGCAAGCTCATCGTGCGCCCCGGTGACGCCCTCACCGTGAAGGGCAAGGTCACCTGGCCCGCGGGGCACGGGCCGGTCGCCGGGACCCGGGTGTTCCTGCGCCAGTACTTCGAGAGCGAGTACAACGCGCAGACCACCACGGATGCCGCCGGGAACTTCACCATCCGGACCAAGATCCGCGAGGACGACCGCGAGTTCGTCGTCTTCTCGGCGCCCAAGGACTACTACCTGACAGGCGTGAGCAAGGACCTCCCCGTCATGAACATCGCCCCGTGAGCCCCCGTAAGCCCGCCGCCGCACCTCCGCGGCGGCGGGCTCGCGCGGTCGCGGTCTAACCCTGGCCGGCCACGAAGGAGGCCATCCGGGCCAGGGCGGAGTTCCAGTTGATCGTGTGCTCGTTCGTCGACCAGGACTGGATGTCGTCGATGTAGCAGAACTGGCCGACGCAGCCCTGGAGTTTGCTCTGTGCGTAGGGGTCCTGGATGCTCGAGTTCGGCCCGCCGGCGAGCGTGCCGACCGGCGGGTTCGGCTGCTTCGGGTCGAGTTGGTGGGCGTACCAACGGGCGTGCTGGTTGCGGGAGTTGACCTCCCCATAGCCGGTCACGTACGAGATGTTCAGCGCGTTGCGGCCGAGCAGGTAGTCCATGCTCTGCAGCGCACCGTCACGGTACTTCGAGGCGCCCGTGATGTCGTACGCGGTGGCGATCACGACGGCGTTGTGCAGGATCTGGTGGTTGGAGCCCCAGTCGTAGAGGTTGCCGGTCGGTGCGTAAGGCATGCCGTACGCCTGTGACTTCAGGGTGGCCAGATAGCCGTCCGCGCCCTTGATCACGGACTGGCGCACCTTGTCCCGGCCCGGCAGCCGGCTCGGCACGGTCGCCAGGTCCAGCCGGGCCGCTGCCGCCGTCCTGGCCCAGTCGTAGCCGAGGGCACCGAAGATGTCGGCGGTGTGGACGGGCGAGTTCAGCACGTGGTCCGCGAATTCCCGCTCCCCCGTGGTGAGATACAGCTCGGCCGCCGCCCAGTAGAACTCGTCGGTGACGTTGTTGTCGGCGTAGGTGCCACCGCCGATGCCGTCGCTCTCGGAGGCGTACCGGTCGGGGTGCGCGAGCGCGGCAGTCCACGCCTTGCGGGCGGCGGCCAGCGTCTTCGCCGCGAACTCCTTGTCGTACGGCTCGTACAGGCGCGCCGCCTGCGCGGCCGTCGCGGCCAGGTTCAGGGTCGCCGCGGTGGACGGCGGGTGCAGTTCGCGCTTCTGCGGGTCGTCGCTCGGCAGCAGCGGCAGGCCCGTCCACTGCTCGTCGTGGATCTTGTGGTGCGCCATGCCGGCCAGCGGCTGCCCTGCGGGCACCTGCATCTTCAGCAGGAACTCCAGCTCCCAGCGGACCTCGTCGAGGATGTCCGGCACCTTGTTGCCGCTCTCCGGGATGGCGAGCGTGCCGTCGCCCAGCTTCTCCGACTCCCCGGTGCGGGCGAGCCGTTCGCGTTCGTAGGTGCTCAGCAGCTCCCACACGGAGATGCCGCCGTTGACGACGTACTTGCCGTGATCGCCGGCGTCGTACCAGCCGCCGGTGACGTCGAGGGTGTAGTCGCACACGCCCGGCTGGCAGGGCACGTTGCCATCACCCCGGTTGGGTGCGACGTCGACGTGTCCGGCGGGACGGGCGTAGCCCGGGCGCAGGTCGTCGCGGATCGCGATGCCGCTGCGCTGCGTGTAGTAGTACTTCAGGGCGTCCAGGCGCAGCCGCTCGTAGGCGGCCGTCCCGATGTCGAACGGGCGGCTCGCCTGCCCGTCGGCGACCAGCGTGAAGTCCTTGCCCTGCTTGCGGTAGGCACCGAAGTCGATCGAGTGGACGTTCTGCGCGGAGGAGGCGTCGGTTCCGCGCGGCACGGTCCAGCCGTGGGCGACCACGGCCCCGGACCCGTTCTTCAGCTGCCAGGGAAGCTTCTCACCGGCGCCGGTGACCAGCGTGGCGTTCTTCGGCCCGGCGGGCAGATAGGCGACCTGGTTCACGCGTACCCGCGGCCCGGTGTCGGGCTCGTAGACCTCGGGCGGGACGCCGCCCAGCAGCGAGGCGTCGTCCATGCAGAAGCGCCACGCGTCCGCGCTGCCGCCGAGCTGGAAGGCGACCTGACCCTGCGGGGTGTCGACGGGTGAGGTGAAGGTGTACGCGTACGAGTTCCCGGAGACGCTCAGCTGAGGCTTCACCTCGAAGTAGGTGTCGTACGGCGCCGCCGACAGCCCGACGATCGCCCGCACGGTGTGCCCCTCGGGCGAGCCGTTGGCGGTGAAGGAGAACCGGTACGACTCACCCTTCACCAGGGCGATGTCGTTCTGGCCGACGCCCGCGTCCCAGGGGTTGGTGGTGCCGCCGGGGACGTTCGCGCAGAGCTGTCCGTCGGACAGGCCGGCGGTGACGTTGCTGGTCGTCCACCACGGGGCGGTGGTGGTGTCGAAGGTGCCGTTCTTCAGCTGCTCGACCTCCTCGGCGCCAGCCGGTGTGGCCGGGAGCGCGGTGAGGCCTGCGGCCAGCAGGGCCGTCAGAGTCAGCAGGGTGGTTCTGCGTCGTTTCACGTCTGGGCTCCTCGGGTGAGGGGCGGGCTACGCTCGGGTGGGAGCGCTCCCAGAAGCGGACGCAGGCCATGCTTGTTGGCGACATGACACTACGTCAACGGTCCGGACGGTCTTGTTCGGCTGCGGCGCCGTCGTGGCTGGTCGCGCCCACGCGGCGGTAGCCGCATATCGAGACAGCCCCGCGCCCCGAAGGGGCGCGGCTGAACCCGGCGTCCGGACCGTACGTGGCTCAGGTGGCCGGTGCCTCCAGCTTGCTGATGCGTATCGCCCCTCGGGACTCGCCCGGGTGGGCACTGGTCAGGGTCAGTCGCAGCCGGGAGCCTCGTACCGCGTCGAAGGTGATGATGGTCGGCGCGTCGGAGGCGGTGGCCCAGCCCACGGACGGGCCCTCTACCGGCACGTACCGTCGGCCGTCCCACACCTCGGCCACGACCGACGCGGGCAGCGTGTGCGTGGCATCCAGCGTGAAGGAGACCTCCACCCGGTCGATGGTCCGTGTCCGCCCGAAGTCCACGCAGACCCAGTCCTCCGCCCGGGCTCCGTCGAAGGCGGGCAGCAGGGCCGTGGCCGCCTTGAGGAAGCCGTTGGACCAGCCGGTGGCAGGGTTGCCGTCGAGCATGGCGGCCGGGAGGCTGTCCGGGCGGCCGGAGTAACTGGCGTCGGCGTAGGGGTAGCTCACGGGCGCCGGATAGTCGGGCTCGAACGCGGCGGCCGGGGTGAGCGCGGCCGACCGGGCGGGAGACGTCCGCACGGTCACGCTGCCCGCCCGCAGGCCCTCGGCCCGTGCGGTCACTTTCAGGGAGCCCGCCTTCGTACCGGACCGTACGATCGCCAGCGCCTTGCCGCAGAAGGCCGTACGCGTACTGGCCTGGTAGCGCTCGGCGCTCTCCTCCCGCCCGTTGTCGAGCCCGGCGAGCGAGCCGCCCGTCACCTCGAAGGAGATCAGGTCCTCGGCGTCGGGCACCACCACTCCCCGGGCGTCGACGACCTCGGCGGTCACGAAGAGAAGCGAACGGCCGTCGGCGGCAAGGGACTTACGGTCGGCCGTGAGCCGTACGGCCTTCGGCGCACCGGCTGTGCGCAGTACATCGGTGGCGACCACCTTGCCGCCCCTGCGGGCCACCGCCTTCAACTCCCCGGGCCTGTACGGAACTTTCCAGGTGAGGTGGAGTTTGCCCGCGCTGCCGTTCGGGCTGGTGTAGCTGCCGGGGTAGGGGCCGTCCGTGAAGGTCTTGTCGTCGCCGGTCGCCTCGGTCGTCTCCAGATAGGTCCGGCCGTCGACGGTCTTCTTGGTGTCGAACGTCCGGGTGCCGAGGGACTTTCCGTTGAGGAACAGCTCGACGGTGTCGACGTTGGAGTACGCCCATACCTCGACCGTGTCGCCCTCCTGGTGGTTCCAGGTCATCGGCAACAGGTGGACCATCGGCTCGCCGACCCACTGGCTGCGGAACAGGTGGTACATGTCCTTCGGGAAGCCGGCCGTGTCGACGGCGCCGAAGAAGGACGCCTTCACCGGGAACACGTCGTACGGCGTCGGCTCGCCGATGTAGTCGATGCCCGACCACAGGAACTGCCCGGCGAACCACTTCCGGTCCCGGTCCTTCTTGTGCCCGTACTCGCCGCTCATGGTCCAGGAGGCGAGGTTGTTGTCGTACGAGGAGGTGGCGCGCTTGCCCGGTGTGTGGTTCTCGCCGGTGTTGAGGCGCTCGGGCTCCTGGTAGGCGCCGCGTGTGGACGTCTCGGAGGACGACTCGGATTCGAAGAGGAAGAGGTGGGGATAGCGGGCATGCAGGGCGTCCACCGACTTGGCGGTGTTGTAGTTGAGGCCGAGGCCGTCCAACTTGGCCAGGATCAGATCGCCCGGTGAGCCCGGGGCGGGCACGCTGCGGTGGCGGTGGGAGCCGATGACGATCGGGCGGGTGTCGTCGCAGGCCTTGATGGCGGCGATGAGCCGGTCGGCCATGGCGAGGCCGGAGGTCGAGGTGAACTCGGAGACCTCGTTGCCGATCGACCACACGAGGACGGCGGGCGAGTTACGGGCCGCCAGCACCATCTCGGTGACGTCCTTGTCGGCCCACTCATCGAAGAAGCGGCCGTAGTCGTAGCGCGTCTTGGGCGAGCGCCAGCAGTCGAAGGCCTCCACGAGCATCACGATGCCCATCTCCTCGCAGACCTGGATCATCTCCGGCGAGGGCGGGTTGTGGGAGGTGCGGAAGGCGTTGACGCCCATCGACTTCATGATGGTCATCTGCCGACGGATCGCGTCGATGCTGACGGCGGCGCCGAGGGCGCCCAGGTCGTGGTGGAGGTCGACGCCCTTGATCTTGCTGTGGACGCCGTTGAGGTGGAAGCCCTCGTCCGGGTCGAAGCGGAAGGTGCGGAAGCCGAAAGTGGTGCGGTAGGTGTCGGTGGTTCTGCCGCCGACGCGCAGTTCGGTCTTCAGGGTGTAGCGGTGGTGCGGGGTGTCGAAGTCCCACGACTTCGGGTCGCCGACGGTGAGTTCGTGGGTCTCGGTCGCCCTGTCGGTGACGGGGACCGTGGAGGACGTACGGGCGACGGTACGGCCGCCGGGATCGACGATCCGCGAGACGACCTCGACGTCCGTGCCACCGCCGGAGGCGTTCACCACCGAGGTCCGCACCCGTACGACGCCCCGTTCCCCGGTGATCTCCGGCGTCGTGACGTACGTGCCCCAGCGCTCCACGTGCACCGGCTCGGTGACGACGAGGCGGGCCTCGCGGTAGATGCCGCTGCCCGAGTACCAGCGGCTGCTGGGCAGGCGGTTCTGCACCTTGACCGCGAGCACGTTCTCGGTGCTGCCGTCGGTGTGCACGAGGTCGGTGAGGTCGAAGGCGAAGCCGGTGTAGCCGTAGGGGTGGCGGCCGACCTCCTTGCCGTTGCAGTAGACGTACGAGTCCATGTAGACGCCGTCGAACTCCACCGATATCCGCTTGCCCGCCAGGCCGGGCGGCAGGGTGAAGGCGAGGCGGTACCAGCCGAGGCCGCCGGGGAAGAAGCCGGTGCCGCTGGTGGTGCCGTGCTCGGTGGTCGGGGCGAACTCGATGCTCCAGTCGTGCGGCACCGCGACCTCACGCCAGCCCGAGTCGTCGTAGCCGGGCTCGGCGGCGCCCGCGTACGCGCCGGTCGGGTCGGTGAGGCCGCCCGGGTTCACCAGGGCGAAGCGCCAGCCGTCGCGCAGCGCGACCGTGCGGCGGCCGGATGAGGCACCGGTGGATTCGGTGGTCTCAGCGGCCCGTGCCGTCGAGGTGGTCAGCAGCGCTCCGGCCGCGGGGGCGGCCGTGGAGGCGAGCAGTAACGATCTTCGAGTGACTGTCATGTGCGGCTCTCCCTCATCAGGGCGCAGAAGTACTCACAACTGATCGCGAACAAACAGATTCTGACGGGGTGGCATGCCATACCGTCAAGGGTGCGCCTGGGAGTTCCGGGGTTTGTGCGCAGCCGACGCACTAGCCTGGAACGATGAACCCGGAGTATCCGTTCGACGACGCCGCGACAGCCCGCGCCGTCATCGACGACGACGGCAATCTCGTCGAGTGGAACGCCGGGGCCGAACGGCTGCTGGGCCACCGGGCCGCCGAGGTCCTGGGGCGCCCGGCCGTGGATCTGCTGGCCGGTGCGGGGGAAAGCGGATCCGTCGCGCCTGAAGGCGACCGCTGGGACGGCGTCGTCACCCTGCGCCATCGCGACGGCGGCGCGGTGCCCGTGTGGCTGCTCGCCCACCGTGTCCGGCCGGGCGTCGACGGCCCCGACCGCTGGCTCGTGGTCACGCCCCTCGAAGGGGACGGCCCGCGTGCGCCCGACGACCCGCTCGACCACGTCGGTCTCCTCGACTCCCCCTGTGCCATCGCGATCTACGACGAGCGGCTCCGTCTGCGCCGGATCAACACCGTCATGGCGGAGGTCCTCAGGCTCTCCGAGGAGCATGTGCGCGGGCTGCGGGCGCCCGAACTGAGCGGCAGAGCCCAGAGCACGGACATCGAGCAGTACCTCCTGCGCGTGCTCACCACGGGCCGGGGCACCGACGTACGCACATACCTTCCGGTCGGTGGGGACAGAACGTACGCCTGGCTGGCCCGCATGGCCCCGATCACCGACAGCAAGGGGCGGGTGCGCGGCGTGTCCGTCGCCGCGCACGACTTCACGGAGCAGTACCTGGCCCGGGAGCGGCTGCAGCTGGTGAACGAGGCCAGCGTCCGCATCGGCACCACCCTGGAGGTCATCCGGACGGCCGAGGAGCTGGCGGAGATCTGTGTCCCCGCCCTCGCCGACTTCGTGAGCGTCGACCTGCTGGACCCTGCGGAGCACGGGGGCGAGTCGCCCACCGGCCGACTGACCGCCCCGATCAGCCTGCGCCGGGCCGCCCACCGATCCGTCCACCCGGGCAACCCCGAAGCCGTGGCCGAGCCGGGACATGCGGACGTGTATCCCACCCCGTCGCCCCAGGCCGACGCACTGCTGGCGGGGCACACCATCGTGGCCTCGACGTCGACCGGCGACCTCGCCCAGTGGCTCGCCTGGGACCCGGTACGCGCCGAGCGGATCAAGGAGTACGGCATCCACGCGACGATGTCCGTACCGATCCGGGCCCGCGGCACCACCCTCGGCGTCGCCGTGCTCACCCGGTTCGAGAACCCCGACCACTTCACCCCGGACGACGTGCTGCTGGCCGAGGAGATCACGGCGCGCGCGGCCGTGTGCATCGACAACGCCCGCCGCTACTCCCGCGAACGCGAGACCGCCCTCGCCCTGCAACGCAGCCTGCTGCCCCGGTCCCTGCCGCGCACCGCGGCGCTCGATGCGGCGTCCCGGTATCTCCCGGCGGCCCGGTCGGGGGTGGGCGGCGACTGGTTCGATGTGATCCCGCTGTCCGGGATGCGGGTGGCGATGGTCGTCGGGGACGTCGTCGGCCACGGCGTCCAGGCGTCGGCCACCATGGGCCGGCTGCGCACGGCGGTGCGCACTCTGGCCGACATCGACCTCGCTCCCGACGAACTGCTCACCCACCTCGACGACCTGGTCGTACGCCTCTCCGAGGAGGCGGGCACCGACGGCAGCCCCGGCGAGGTCGGCGCCACCTGCCTGTACGCGGTGTACGACCCGGTCTCCCGGCGCTGCACGCTGGCCCGGGCCGGACACCCCTCGCCCGTCATGGTCCCGCCGGGCGGCGAGCCGGAGGAGATCGAGCTGCCCGCCGGGCCACCGCTGGGCCTGGGCGGGCTGCCGTTCGAGTCCGCCGAGCTCGAACTGCGCGAGGGCACCGTGCTCTCCCTCTACACCGACGGCCTGATCGAGAGCCGCGACCGCGACGTCGACGCCGGTCATGCGCTGCTCCGCGAGGCGCTGTCGGCGTCCTCCGAGTCGCTGGACGAGACCTGCGACCACATCCTGCACGCCCTCCTGCCGCCGGCCGGCGCCGCCGACGACGTGGCCCTGCTGCTGGCCCGCACCCAGGGACTGCCCTCCTCGCAGGTCGCGACCTGGCACATCCCGGCCGACCCGGCGCTCGTCGCGCCCATCCGCAAGCAGGTCATGGAGCAGCTCGACCACTGGAATCTGAGCGAGGCGTCGTTCACGGCCGAGTTGGTGGTGAGTGAGCTGGTGACGAACGCCATCCGCTATGGCACACCCGGCATCCGCCTCCGGCTGATCCACGACGCGGCCACGCTCATCTGCGAGGTTTCCGACACCAGCCACACGGCACCGCATCTGCGCCGCGCCAAGATCTTCGACGAAGGCGGCCGCGGGCTACTGCTGGTCGCTCAACTGACCCAGCGCTGGGGCAGCCGGCACACGACCGACGGCAAGACGATCTGGGCGGAGATCGGGCTCCTGGGCGAGGAGTGAGTACTCGGCTGCAAATCATCGAGTACTCGGCGGCAAAACGGGGATTCGTCACAGACATGGGACGTGCACGCGCATTCCACTCTTTACACCGAGCGACTCCCCTGGTGACCGCCGTCGCGCTACTGGGCCTGCTGGCCGCCTGCGACAACGGCGCCGACTCATCGGGCGCCGTACAGACATCGGCCGGTACGAGCAGCCGTACGACCGAACCAGGCACACCTGGTACCGGTACCCCCGCGACCGAGCCGGCCACGACCGGCACCGGCAGCCCGGCACCCGAGCCGACCGCCTCCAGCACGCGGTGCCACACCTCCGAGCTGCGCGCGTCCATCGGCCGCCCCAGCCCGGGGGCCGGACAGCGGAACTTCCCGATCGTGCTGACCAACACGGCCGACCGGACCTGCACCGTGCGCGGCTATCCGGGTGCCGCCTTCGTCGACGCGTCCGGCAAGCAGCTCGGCCCGGACCCGAAGCGCTCCCCCGACACGCCCGAGACCGTCACGCTGGCCCCCGGCCGCAGCGCCTGGGCCGGGCTGACCTTCGCGAGCCCCGAGATCAGCGGGGCCCGTACGGCCACGCCCGAGGCGCTGCTCGTGACGGCGCCGGACGAGCGGGATGCGCTCAAGGTGGCGTGGACGGCCGGTGAGGTGCCCGTGGCCGGAAACGAGTCCTCGGTCTTCCTGACCGTGGTCCAGCCCGGCACGGGTGGTTGATCCCTCCCGGCCAGGGGTGCTCACAGGGCTCTTACCGCAGCCTGTTTTCATGTGCGGGCACCTCTTCGATCACGTCATGAAGGACCCGCTCTGAACACCCCGCTCGCCGAAGTACTGTCCGTGGTCCTGCTCGTCGCCGTACTGCTCGGGGCCGTTCTGCGCCCGTTCGGCCTTCCGGAGGCCGCGGTCGCGGTACCGGCGGCGGGGGTGGCGATCGCGACCGGGGTGATCTCGCCGGCGCATGCGTGGGCGGAGGTGGAGCGGCTCGGGCCGGTGGTCGGTTTCCTCGCCGCGGTGCTGGTCCTCGCCCATTTCTGCGAGGTCGAGGGCCTCTTCCGGGCGTGCGGGGCCTGGATGGCCCGCTGGGCGGCGGGGTCTCCCGGACGGCTGCTGACCGCGGTGTTCGCGCTGGGCTCGGCGATCACGGCCGTGCTCAGCCTGGACGCCACGGTGGTGCTGCTGACGCCGGTGGTGCTGGCCACCGCCGCCCGGGCGGGCGTCCGCGCCGAACCCCACGTCTACGCCTGCGCGCACCTGTCGAACACGGCCTCGCTGCTGCTGCCGGTGTCCAACCTCACCAACCTGCTGGCGTTCGAGGCGAGCGGGCTGAGCTTCACCCGGTTCGCGGCGCTGATGACATTGCCGTGGCTGGCCGCGATCGGCGCGGAGTACCTGGTCTTCCGGCGCTGGTTCGCCGACGAACTGATGGCCCCGGTGCACGAGCCCGACCCCGGCAAGGCGCCCGAGCTGCCCCTGTTCGCGCTGGTCACCGTGGGGTGCACGCTGGCCGGGTTCGTCGTCGCCTCGGCGGTGGGCGTCGAGCCGGCGTGGGTGGCGCTCGCGGGGGCACTGGTGCTGGCCGGGCGGGCGATCGTCCGGGGCCGGGCCTCCCCGCTCACGGTGGTGCGGGCCGCCACCCCGGCATTCCTGGGGTTCGTGCTCGCGCTCGGCGTCGTCGTGCGCGCCGTGGTCGACCATGGGCTCGCCGACGCGCTCGGGCAGGTGCTGCCGGACGGCTCGGGCCTGGCCGCGCTGCTCGGCATCGCCGCGCTGGCCGCCGCATTGGCGAACCTGATCAACAACCTGCCCGCCGTGCTGGTCCTGCTGCCGCTGACCGCCCCGGCCGGGCCCGGCGCGGTGCTCGCGGTGCTGCTCGGGGTGAACATCGGCCCGAACCTGACGTACGCCGGCTCGCTGGCCACCCTGCTGTGGCGGCGCATCGCGCACCGGCACGGGCACGACGTCGCCGTCGGGGAGTTCACCCGGCTCGGACTGCTCGCGGTGCCGGCCGCCCTTGTCCCGGCCGTGGTGGCGCTGTGGGCGTCGCTCCAGGTTGCCGGAGGCTGAGTCGCAGCAGGCCGACCGACCGAGCCGGGCAGCGGTCACCCGCGACCGCCACCGCCCTGGCCGTAGCCTCCATAGCCGCCGCCGTACCCGTATCCGCCGTATCCGCCCCCACCGGACCCGCCGTACTGGCCGTCCGACGAGCAGTAGTACGGGTGGTAGTAGCAGTACGGGTCGGTCGGGTACGGGCTCGTGGGGGGCGGCTGCGAGGTCGACGGGGTCGCGGACGGCGTCGGGGT
Source organism: Streptomyces cyaneus (assembly GCF_004028635.1). GTDB lineage: Bacteria > Actinomycetota > Actinomycetes > Streptomycetales > Streptomycetaceae > Streptomyces > Streptomyces cyaneus. The sequence continues at coordinate 79,553 of NZ_RQJW01000015.1, forward strand.
GGACGTCGGTGCCTTCGACTTCTTGGGCGTGGGCGTGGGGGTCGGCGTGGGCTTGGGGGTCGTCGGCTGCGGAGTACCGACCTCCTGGTCCCAGTTGACCGCCTCCATCTGGAGTTCGGTCTTCGAGGTGTCGATCACCCAGTGCTGGGCTTCGCCCTCGTCGTCACGGGTCTTGAGGACCAGGGCTCCCGAGCCGTCCGTGGCGGCGGGGCTGAGGGCCAGTTCCTGGTTGAAGCGCGGTACCAGGGTGCCCTGGAGGGTGAAGTCGTAGCGGACGTTCTTGGTCTCGGAATCGGAGCCACCCGTGCACGGGGCCAGCCGGACCGAGTAGCCGAGGTGGGAGTCGAGGCAGAGACCGGGGTCCGCGCCGCTGCGCAGCAGGCCGTCGGTCTCGTACGACCACTGCTGGCCTGCCGCCGAGGAGCAGGTGGCGAGCTCGGTCTCCGCGTTCTTGGCGGCCTTCCCGCCGACGATGCCGACGCACAGCCCGGATCCGATGTTGTAGAGCCGGCCCCGCAGATCGCCCTTCGCGGCCTCGGCGGCGCCCGCCCAGGACGGGTTGCTGGTGGCGGAGCCCGTATTCGAGTCGGGCGCTTCGGAGGGACGGTCGCGCGCGGTCGGGGTGGAGCCCTCGTCGGAGCCCACGACGGACCAGATGACAAGCGGGAGGACGACGAGCGCGCTGACGGCCGCGACGGCCGCGGTGAGGTTGCGGCGCCGGGCGGCACGGCGGGCGGCCTTGAGGGCCGCGCGGCCGGAGCAGCCGCGGGGGGTGCCCGGACCGGGAGCTGTGGTGGCAGCGTCGGTTCGCCGGGCGGTCCGACGTGCGGTGCGGCGGGTCCGTCGAGGGCCCGTCTGCGCGGGCGACGCGACCACGTCCGCAGTGGAGAAGGGCCGGCCTGCGGGGGCGGACACCCGTGGAGCGGGCGTGGGAGCCTCGCCCTCGGAGGCGAAGTTCTCCGCCGCGGGCGCGCGACCCTCGTCCGCGCGGGTAGCCGCATCTCCGGCAGGTGGGAAGGCGCCGCTCTCGGCGAAGAAGGACTCACCCGCGATCGCCGCTGTCGGCGCCGGCGCGGCCTCCGCCTCGGCCGGATTCTCGGCTTGGATCGCTCTCGATTCCAGATAGGCTCTCGCGCCCCAGCCGAGCACCGCCTCGGCCAGTGCGACGCCGAGCCCCGCGTTGAAGAAGTGCAGCTGGCCCGCGGTGTCGCTGCAGTGCGCGCAGCGGTCCAGGTGCTCGCGCAGGTCGGGGTCGACGTCGACGCCGCCGCGCCGGTAGGTCACGTCCAGCATCCGCAGGTAGCGCCGGCACTCCTGCTCCGGGGCGAGTTCGCGGTGGAGCTGGAGGCACTCCTCGCGCAAACGCTCGTGGGCCCGGCCGAGTTCGACACGGGCGTCCTCCTCGTCGAGGCCGAGCAGTCCGGCGGGTATCGCCAGCGGTTCTGCCTCGACCTCGCTGTGCCACAGCAGGCAGCGGGCGGACTGGGGCAGCCGCTGGAACGCCCCGGACAGCAGCCGGCGGTCGGCGGGCGGCAGCAGCCGGGCGGAGACGCGCTCCCCGCTGCCCGGCTCGGTCCGCAGCTCGGGGTGGAGCAGCTCCTGTCGGCGGTCGGTGCCCCACTCCGCCGCGATATGGCGCACGGTGACGAGCAGTTGGGGACGCCACGCGGCCGTCGGTCCGGTCTGCCGCAGTGTTTCGCCGAACAGCCGGGTGAATGCCGCGGTGGTGAGCATGCCGGCGGAACGGGCGTCCGCGGTGCACAGCCGTGCGTAGGCGAATCCTGCTTCCCAGTGCCGGTCGAGGAGTTCACCGACGGGATGGAGTGCCGGTGTCGCCCCCGTCCACTTCTTCAGTTCGGCGCTCAGTTGAGCATCGGTCACTTCGAAGAGGCGGGCGTCGCGAGGGGAATTCGACAGGCCTGCGTCATGCACGGGGGCATTCCTCCGGAGGGCATGCGGCTTTGAAGGTTCATACCAATGGGTATGCTCCGGGCGCGGCTCTTGTGAAGCATGGGGCGTGTGGGAGCGAGGCACACCTTTGCACAGGTCAGCGACAGGGAACAAGTGATTCCAGTTTTTTGTGCATTGCGTGCGCACCGATCAGGATTTGACGATTGGTCAACATCTGATCGCGGCCATTACGGCACATCGGCAGGGCAATTGGAAATGGTATTCACTCAACACTCTTCGGCGGCCTGCGAAAACCATTGAACGAACCCGCCCCGACCTTTTCGCCTGGTCATACGGGCGCACGCGCCTTCACCTTGCCTTCACAAGTCACGCGCCAACCATTGGGCCGCTCGCCCGGTACACGCCGGGCGGCAGCCCGTACCGTTCGCGGAACACGCGGTTGAAGTGAAACGGGCTGGCGAACCCGGAGGCGGCTGCCACGCGTTCCACAGACAGGTCGGTGGTCTCCAGCAGCCGGGCGGCGTGCCGCAGACGGGCCTCGCGCAGGGCGCGCATCGGTGACTGTCCGACTTGCCCGGTGAAGAGGTGGGCGAACCGGGAGGGCGAGAGCGCGACGTGCTCGGCGAGCGAGCGCACCGTGTGCGGGGCGCCCGGATCGGCGGCGATCAGTGCCTCGGCCCGGCGTACCCGGTCGTCGACGCCGGGGTGGGGCGGGGGCGTCCGCGCGGTGCCGGCGGTGAGCAGCACGACCTCTTCCAGTGAGCACAGGGCGAGTTCGCGGGCCGCGGTGCCGTGCGCCACCGCGACCTGCTCCTCTCCCGGCGCCAGGACGGGCGGCGCGTCCGTCCCCGTCCAGCGGGCGTCGGCGAGCATCCGACGGAAGGCCGCCTCGACACGGCCGTGCACCGTGTCCGGCGTCGGCGTGACGACGTACATCCCCTCGCCGGTGTCGTACGGGCGCAGCCAGGACCGCCAGGAGGAGCGGGCCTGGCAGTGCACCCACCAGAACTCCCAGTGCCGTGCGCCCGGTTCGACGCCGTAGCCGTGCGGGACACCCGGCGCGAGCACGACCAGGTCCCCCGCCCCGGCCCGGGCCTCGGTGCTCCCGTGCCGCAGTCGCCCCCGTCCGCCTGTCGTCCAGGTGAACAGCCAGCTGTCCGCGCCGCGCGGCCGGTTGATGCCGTACCCCGGCGGCTGGTCGAAGTGCCCGACCACCACCAGGCCCGGCGGCGGGGCGGGATCACCGGGTGCAGCAGTCTCGGGCAACCCGTCAGCGCTCACGGTCATCCTCCTGGGGTGGGCATAGGCCTAGCGTGGCCGGGGTGAGGACATCCGACCTGGGAGTGGACGCATGACAGCCACGGACATCGGTGCCACCGGCACCCCCATCCTGCCCGAGACCGGGCTCCGCCAGTTCCGCGAGGACGGCTTCACGGTCGTACGCGGACTGTTCGGGTACGACGAGATCGACCGGCTGTGCGAGCGGTTCGCGGCGCTGCACTCGGCCGGGCCGGTGCCCGGGCACTTCGAGCCGCGCCCGTCGGACGGCGACCCGCTGCGCGTGTTTCCCCGGGTGATGCAGCCGCACGAGATCGACGAGCTGTCGCTGCGGGTGCTCCTCGATGCTCGGCTGCGCAGCGTGCTGGAGGCGCTGCTCGGGGCGGAGGTGCTGGCCGCGCAGAGCATGTTCTACTTCAAGCCGCCGGGGGCTCGGGGGCAGGCGCTGCACCAGGACAACTTCTATCTGCGGGTCGAGCCGGGCACGTGTGTGGCGGCGTGGATCGCGTGCGATGTGATCGACCGGGACAACGGCGGCCTCGAAGTCGTCCCCGGCACCCACGCCATGGACCTGTTCTGCCCGGAGACGGCGGACGCCGACGTGTCCTTCGCACGGGAGTACGTGCCGCCGCCGCCGGGCCTTACGGCCGTACCCGTCGACATGGAGCCGGGGGACGTCCTGTTCTTCAACGGCAGCCTGGTGCACGGCTCGCAGCCCAACCGTACGGAGGATCGTTTTCGCCGGTCGTTCATCGGGCACTACGTGGGGCGTTCGGCCGAGCGGATCGGCGAGTACTACCGCACGCTGACGATGAGCGGCGACCGCGTCCCGCTGCCGCACAGCGAGGGCGCGGGACCGTGCGGCACGGAGTTCGCACCGCACGGGCCGCACTGATCCGTCGGCGGCGCCGGTCAGTGACCGATGATCGGATGCGGAGCGTACGGCTGCTGGAGCTCCTCCAACTCCTTCTCGCTGAGCTCCAGTTCGACCGCGGCCGCCGCGTCCTCGATGTGGTGCGGCTTGGCGGCGCCGATGATCGGGGCCGCCACCGCGTCCTGGTGCAGCAGCCAGGCGAGGGCGACCCGGGCGCGCGGGACGCCGCGTTCGTTCGCGACACGGGTGACGGCCTCGACGACGACCCGGTCACTGTCGACGTACAGCCGGCTGCCGAAGTTGTCGTTCGCGCTGCGCTCGGTGACCGTGCCCCAGTCCCGGGTCAACCGGCCGCGGGCCAGCGGGCTCCAGGGCAGCACGCCGACGCCCTGGTCCGCGCAGAGCGGCAGCATCTCGCGCTCCTCCTCGCGGTAGAGGAGGTTGTAGTAGTTCTGCATCGACACGAACCTGGTCCAGCCGTGCCGCTCGGCCGTGTACTGCATCTTGGAGAACTGCCAGGCGTACATCGAACTCGCCCCGATGTAGCGCACCTTGCCCGCCTTCACCAGGTCGTGCAGGGCCTCCATCGTCTCCTCGACCGGGGTGTGCGGGTCGAAGCGGTGGATCTGGTACAGGTCGACGTAGTCGGTGCCGAGACGGGCGAGACCGTGGTCGATCTCCGTCATGATCGCCTTGCGGGAGAGGCCGGCGCCGTTGGGGCCGGGCCGCATCCGGCCGTTCACCTTCGTCGCGAGCACGATCTCGTCCCGGCGGGCGAAGTCGCGCAGCGCCTTGCCGACGATCTCCTCGCTGGTGCCGTCGGAGTAGACGTTGGCGGTGTCGAAGAAGTTGATCCCGGCGTCCAGCGCCTGCCGGATCAGCGGCCGCGACGCCTCCTCGTCGAGGGTCCACTCGTGTACGCCGCGGTCGGGGAGCCCGTAGGTCATGCAGCCCAGACAGATCCGCGACACGTCCAGGCCCGTCGAACCGAGCTTCACGTACTGCATCGTTGCTGCTCCTGCGGTCGGGATGGGATATCAGGGGGAGCGTACGTGGCCGGGTGCGGGCGGGGCCTGTTCCGTCACCGGTCCAGCAGGTCCAGCGCCCGCTCCCACCCGAACTCCGGCCGCCGGCCGTCCTCCCTCACCTCGCCGGAGTACGGCTCCCCGAAACGCACGCCCATCCCCCGCAGCCGGATCAGGCTGTCCTGGTACGCGGGATGGGCGGCCAGCGCGTCGGCCACGCAGGGCAGGGCGGCGATGGGGACGCCGAGGCCGTACGCCTCGCACAGGGTGCCCAGGGCGAGGGTGTCGGCGATGCCGGCGGCCCACTTGTTGATCGTGTTGAAGGTGGCCGGGGCGACGACGACCGCGTCGGGCTCCGGGAAGGGCCGTGAGTCACCGGGGCGACGCCAGGCGGAGCGGATCGGGCGGCCGGTCTGCGTCTCGACGGCGGCGGTGTCGAAGAAACCGTTCATGGCGAGCGGCGTCGCGATGACGCCGACGTGCCACTGGCGCTCCTGCGCGGCGGTGATCAGCTTGCCGACGTCCGTGGCGATGCCGGCGGCGCATACGACGACGTAGAGAAAGGGCGCTCGCTCGTCCTGTTCGGTCACCCGCGCACCCTACTCAAGCGGGAAGGACAACCCTCGTTCGGCCTCGGGGCGCGGACCGTGGATCCGGCGCTCCTTCTCCTCGATGGGTACGTCGTTGATGCTCGCCTCGCGCCGGGTCATCAGCCCGTGCTCGTCGAACTCCCACAGCTCGTTGCCGTACGACCGCCAGCACTGCCCTTCGGCGTCCCGGCACTCGTACTGGAAGCGGACCGCGATGCGGTTGCCGTCGAAGGCCCACAGGTCCTTGCGCAGCGCGTACTCGTGCTCGCGGGCCCACTTCGCGGTGAGGAACTCGACGATCTCGGCGCGGCCGGTGACGAAGGTGTCGCGGTTGCGCCACACCGAGTCCGCCGAGTAGGCGAGCGCGACCTTGTGCGGGTCGCGGGTGTTCCAGGCGTCCTCGGCGGCCTGCACCTTCCTCGCGGCGCTCTCGCGGGTGAACGGCGGTAGGGGCGGGCGGTCGGTCATGGCGTCCTCCGGGCGGAAAGAGCAGTGCGGACAACGGAGAACGACCGTTCTCCGCATGACTGCTACGGTAGGAGAACGCTCGTTCTCAAGTCAAGGAGTGGTCGTTCATGGACAGCGCAACCGCCCGGGAGCAGGCACTGGACGCCGCGGAGAAGCTGTTCTACGGGCGCGGCATCCAGTCCGTCGGCATGGACGACATCCGGGGCGCGTCCGGGGTCTCGCTGAAGCGGCTCTATCAGCTCTTCCCGGCGAAGGAGCAGCTGGTGGAGGCGTATCTGGAACGGCGCGACGTGCGCTGGCGCGGGCAGCTCGCCGCTCACGTGGAGCGGCAGGCGGACCCCGAGCGGCGGATCCTGACCGTCTTCGACTGGCTGGAGGAGTGGTTCGGCGAGACGGACTTCCGCGGGTGCGCGTGGATCAACTCGTACGGCGAGCTGGGCGCCCGCTCCGAGCGGGTGGCGGACCAGGTCCGGGCGCACAAGCGGGCGTTCCACGACTACCTCGCCTCGCTGGTGGCCGGCGCGGGGCTGCCCGAGACGCTGACCGGGCAGCTGTTTCTGCTGGCCGAGGGCGCGATGGTCACGGCGGGCATCACGGGCAGTACGCGGCCGGCGGCACAGGCGCGGGAGGCGGTGCGGTCGTTGTTGGCGGCGCGCTGAGGTCAGGCGGCGGCGAGTTCCGTGACGGTCGCGCGGGCCCGGCTGAGGGAGTCGGCCGCGAGGTGCTCCAGACCGGCCAGTTGGGGCAGGACGTCGATGCGGGTCAGCTCGGCGGCGACGAGGTGGAGGTTGTCCGGCGCCACGCCGAGGCGGCCGAAGTAGGCCCGGAGATACGGCGTTTGGAAGTCGCAGTGCTCCAGCGGGGCGCCGTGGCCGTATCCGCCACCGCGGGCCATGAGCACGACCACACGGGTGCCGCGCAGCAGGCTCTCGCCGCTGTCCGGGTCGGTGAACGCGCCGGGGAAGGTCACCCGGTCGATCCAGGCTTTCAGGGACGCGGGTACGGAGAGGTTGTACATCGGGACGCCGAGCAACACCGTGTCCGCGGACCGCAGTTCGGTGAGCAGGGGCAGGGTGAGTTGCCATTCCCTTTCCTCGGCGGCGTTCTCGATCAGCGCCGGCACCTTGTCCGGCGGGACGAAGCCCTCGCGTTCCACCCGGCGGCCGAGGGTGGTGTACGCCGGGGTCAGCGGGGGCACCGGGTCGGCGGACAGGTCGCGGTGGTGGTGGGTGCCGTTGGTGTGTGCGGCGCGCCATGTGGTCGCGTAGAGGTCGGTCAGCGTCCTGGTCACGGAGTCGGCGGCCAGGTCGGCGCTGGAGTCGATGTGCAGCAGTGTCATGCCGGTCACCTCGATCGGGTCGGGTTCGTCGTAGGGGTGACGGAGCACGACGGAGAAAGGTGACCGATGGACGGCACGGACGAGCTGGCACGGCGGTTCGAGGCCCACCGGAGACAGCTGCGGGCGGTCGCGTACCGCATGGTGGGGTCGCTCGACGAGGCCGAGGACGCCGTCCAGGAAGCCTGGTTGCGGCTCAGCCGTACGGGTGGCGACGGCATCGGCCATCTGGCGGGCTGGCTGACCACGGTGGTCTCCCGCATCTGCCTGGACATGCTGCGCTCCCGTGCCGCGCGGCGCGAGGACCCGTACGGGGACCAGGTGCCGGAGTCCGGCGGCGGGGCCGTGCCCGAGGACGAGGCCGTGCTGATCGACTCGGTGGGTCTCGCCCTGCTCGTGGTCCTCGACCGGCTGGGTCCGGCGGAGCGGGTCGCCTTCGTGCTGCACGACCTGTTCGGGGTGCCCTTCGACCAGGTGGCCCGCGTCGTGGACAGGTCCGTGCCCGCGGCGAAGAAGCTCGCCAGCCGGGCCCGGCACAGGGTGCGGGGCACGCCCGCGGTTCCGGGCGCGGCACTCGACCGGCACCGGCAGGTCGTCGAGGCGTTCCTCGCCGCAGCGCGGGGCGGTGACCTGGGTGCACTGCTCGGCCTGCTGGCCCCCGACGTGGTCCGCCGGGCCGACCCCGCGGCCCTGCCGCCGGGCGTGGCGACGGAGCTGCGGGGTGCCCGGGCGGTCGCGGAGGGCACGGTGCTCATGCGCGACCGGGCGCGATTCGCGGTGCCGGTGCTCGTGGGCGGCGATGTGGGACTGGTCGTCGCCCCGCTCGGACGGCTGCTGTACGTCGTCACGGCCACCGTGCGGGGCGGGCGGATCAGCTCCTACGAGGTGATCGCCGACCCTGCCCGGCTGCGCGCGCTCGACCTGGCCGTGCTTGACCCGCCCGGCGTCAACTCCCCGTTTCCGACACGGTGATGGCGCTGACCGGACAGGCCCGGGCGGCCTCCCGGACCATCGGGTCGCCGCCGCCGTCCTCCCGGCCGGGCAGCAGGGCGCTGTAGCCGTCGTCGTCCTGGGTGAAGACGGACGGGGCGGCGAGGGCGCACTGGCCGGCGCCGACGCAGAGGTCGTGGTCGATGTCGATGTGCATGTGGCGCGTTTCGCGCGTTTCGTTCTGCATGACCGGAGCCTCTTACCAGGTCACGGGGAGTTCCAGCATCCCCTGGATCGTGTCGCCGGGTTTGAAGGGGATTTCCTCCGCAGGGACGGCCAGGCGGAGGTTCGGCAGCCGGTCGAAGAGGGTGCGCAGGGCGATCTCCATCTCGGCGCGGGCCAGGTTCTGGCCGAGGCACTGGTGGATGCCGAAGCCGAAGGCGACGTGGTGGCGGGTGGGGCGGTGCCAGTCCAGGGCGTCGGGGTCGGGGTAGACGGCCTCGTCGCGATTGATGACGGAGGTCGAGAAGACCACGCCGTCGCCCGCCAGGATTGTCCCGCCGTCCGTCTCGATGTCCTCGACGGCGACCCGCAACATGCCGTCGGCGATCGACAGCATCCGCATGAGCTCCTCGACCGCGTCGGGCAGCAACGCCGGGTCGGCGCGCAACTCGGCCAGGCGGTCGGGGTGCTGGAGGAGGGTGTAAGTGCCGAGGGAGATCATGTTGGCGGTGGTCTCGTGGCCGGCGACCAGCAGGATCACCGCCAGGGCGATGAGCTCCTCGTGGTCCAGCTCGCCGTCACGCAGCTGTTGGTGGACGAGTTCGTCGAGGACGCCGTCGCCGGGCTCCGGCTGTTTCTGTTTCCGGTCGATCAACTCGGCGAAGTACTCCTCCAGTCGGTCGCGGGCGTCCATGGTGTCGGCGGCCGTGGGCCCGCGCAGCAGGCGCCGGGACTGTTCCTCGAAGAAGTCGTGGTCGGCGTAGGGGACGCCCAGCAGGGCGCAGATGACCATCGACGGGACGGGTAGCGCGAAGGCGCTCACCAGCTCGGCGGGCGCTCCCCGGGCGATCATCGTGTCGAGCCGTTCGTCCACGATCCGCTGGATCTCCGGGCGCAGCTCGGCGGCACGCCTGAGCGTGAAGCTGGGAACCATCATCCGCCGCTGGACCCGGTGTTCGGGGTCGTCGACGCCCAGCAGCGCGGTCTTGCGGTTGCGGACCGCCGCGAACCGGGCGTTGGGCGCGGGGAAGCCGGGCCGGGTGCGGTCGGAGGACAGCCGCGGGTCGGCCAGCAGGGTGCGGGCGAGGGCATGTCCGGTGACCAGCCACACCGGGCGGCCGTCGTAGAGGGTGATGCGGGCCAGCGGGCGCGCGTCGCGCAGGGGGTCGTAGGCCGTGGGTGGGTGGTACGGACAGGTGCGGTTCTGAGGGAAGGCGACGGTGTGCGATTCCGTCATGTCCGTCATGGAAGACCTCGCAGACGAAGAGTGCGTCGTGCCGATCTTCATTAGATGCCCGGGGCATCTAATGGGGCGACGTCAAGTTCGGCCAGATCAGGCGTGCGGGCAATCTGGCCGGAGATCGTCGTACAGAGCGTCGGTCGTGGAGACTTCGAGCCGGTCCCTCGGTGAAATTCGCTTGTGGGCGGGCATCCGTCCCCCGCAGAATCCGGCCATGTCTACGACCACCGCCTTTCTGCCGCTGACCGTCGCCGTTCGTCCGGTGCGGTTCCAGCAGCAGCCCGGCCGTCCATGGAGGCCCACGCTTCCCACGTCGTGACCGCGGCGCTCGTCGCGGGGCTGATCGCGGGGTACGGCATCGCCGTCCCGGTCGGCGCGGTCGCGACCTATCTCGTCTCCCTCACCGCCCGTACGTCCCTGCGGACCGGGGTCTGCGCCGCGCTCGGCGTCGCGACCGCCGACGGGCTCTACGCCCTCGTGGCCACCCTCGGCGGCTCCGCACTGGCCGCCGCGCTGCGTCCGGTGCTGGGGCCGCTGCGCTGGGCCTCCGCCCTGGTCCTCGCGATCCTCGCGGTACGCGGCGCCGTCATCGCCGTACGCCACCACCGCGACCACCGGCTCGCCACCACCGCCCGCTCCACGCCCTCTCCCCCGAGCCCGGCGCGCGCCTACCTGGCGCTGCTCGGCATCACCGTGCTCAACCCGACCACGGTCATCTACTTCGCGGCTCTCGTCCTCGGCACCCGCGCGACGGATGCCGTACCGCCCCTGGAACAGGGCGTGTTCGTGCTGGCCGCGTTCGCCGCGTCGGCGAGCTGGCAGGTGCTGCTCGCCGGGGGCGGGGCGCTGCTGGGGCGGGTGCTGACGGGGCAGCGGGGGCGGCTCGTGACCGCGTTGGTGTCGAGCGGCGTGATCCTGGTGCTCGCCGTGCGGATGCCGGTGTAGTCGCGGCAGGATGAATCACGCGTGTGCCGTTGTTGAAGAGCGACGTAAGTCAGTACCCGGACACGACGATGGGACCGAGGCCATGCCTCTTGACGGTGAGTACGAGCCGAGCCCGACCAAGTGGGTGCGCGAGCAGGTGGAGTTGTACGAGAGCTCCGGCGGCACCCAGGGCACGACCCTCATGGACACGGGGATGCCGGTGATCCTGCTCACGACCCGGGGTGCCAGGAGCGGGAAGATCCGCAAGACGCCGCTGATGCGCGTCGAGCACGAGGGGCGTTATGCCGCGGTGGCCTCGCAGGGCGGGGCGCCCGAGCACCCGGTCTGGTACCACAACGTCAAGGCCGATCCCCATGTGGAGCTCCAGGACGGGCCGGTGAAGCGGGACATGAAGGCCCGCGAGATCACCGGCGCGGAGAAGGCCGAGTGGTGGGAGCGTGCCGTCGCCGCGTATCCGCCGTACGCCGACTACCAGGAGAAGACGGACCGGGTGATCCCGGTCTTCGTGCTGGAGCCGTTCGACGAGGACTGACCGGGATCCGGCCGGGTCCGGCCGGGGCTTCGGAAAGGGCTGATCGGGGCTTCGGAAATTTTTTCTCGGCCAGGACGCATGAACCCGTGTTCGCCGGGCACACGTGCGTCAGGCCCCGCCGCGCTCCCCCGTCGCGGCGGGGCTTCCTTGTGCCTCGCGTGCGGAGCGTTCGGTCACGTCGAGGAAGATCTGGTCCGCCTCGGCGACGGTGCGGCCGATGGATCGCTTGATGCGGACGGCGACCTCCTCGACCTGCTCGCTGTCGAGGCCGGGCACCAGGTCGACCCGCGCCGCCACCAGGGCCGTTTCCAGGCCCGTCTGCATCGTGAAGAGCGCTTCCACGCTGTCGATCTCGGGCTGGGCCTCCAGCAGCGCGCGGATCCTGGCGTCGGCCTCGGGGTCGGCGGCCTGCCCGATCAGCTGGTCGCGGGCGTCGCGCCCCAGCCGGTAGGCGACGTAGACGAGCAGCGCGCCGATCGCGAGCGAGGCGGACGCCTCCCACCCGACCTGCCCGGTGATCATGTGCATCGCCATGCCGGTGAGGGCGAGGGTCACGCCGAGCACCGCCGTGGCGTCCTCGGCGACGACTGTGCGCAGAGCCGGGTCGCGCAGGCCGTCCACGACGCCGCCCTGCCGGCGCACCTGGTGCAGCGCCCGCACCAGCGACAGGCCCTCGGCCACGAAGGCGACACCGAGCACGATCATGCCCGCCGCATAGCCGCCGAACTTCTCCTCGGCGCCGCCGTGCAGTGCCTCGATGCCCTGAAAGAAGGAGAAACAGCCGCCCATCACGAAGATGCCGACGGCCGCGAGCAGCGACCAGAAGAAGCGCTCCTTGCCGTAGCCGAAGGGGTGGCGGCGGTCGGCGGGGCGGCGGCTGCGGCGCAGCGCGGCCAGCAGGAAGACCTCGTTCATGCTGTCCGCTACGGAGTGCGCCGCCTCCGACAGCAGGGCGGGTGAGTGGGCGACGAGTCCGCCGACGGTCTTGGCGACCGCGATGACGAGGTTGGCTGCGAGGGCCACCAGGACGGTGACACGGGTCCTTCGGTCCGACTTGGGTGCCTTGGGCGCGTTGCTCACTCACGCCGACTGCCCCGGCCGGTACGGGCCACACCCGCAGTCCGTCGGCGGAAAGAGAGGGATCCGGTGAGATCGGGGAACCCGGCCCATGACGCAGACGTACGGCAGAGACGCGGACGTGCGGCAGAGACGCGGACGTGCGGCAGAGACGCGGACGTGCGGCAGAGACACAAACATACGGCAGAGAGGAGCCCGGTCATGAGCGGCGGGGGCAACACCGCCTATGGGAGGAAGTCGTTCCAGCGGTCGAAGGCCCACTTCACGGACCGGATCACGGCCGACGGCCGGGACGGCTGGCCGGTGGAGGCGGGCCGCTACCGTCTGGTGGTCAGCCGTGCCTGTCCGTGGGCGAGCCGGGCGGTGATCTCCCGGCGGCTGCTCGGCCTGGAGGACGCCCTGTCGCTGGCGATCGCCGACCCGATCCAGGACGACCGCAGCTGGCGCTTCACGCTGGACCCCGACGACCGCGACCCGGTGCTCGGCATCCGCTTCCTCAGCGAGGCCTTCGACAAGCGGGAGACCGACTACCCGGGCGGTGTCAGCGTGCCCGCGATCGTGGACGTACCCAGCGGCGAGCTCGTCACCAACGACTATCAGCGGATCACGCTCGACCTCGCCACCGAGTGGAGGGACCTGCACCGCGAGGGAGCGCCCGATCTGTACCCCCAGGCTCGGCGGGACGAGATCGACTCCGTGATGGCGGATGTCTACGAGGACGTCAACAACGGTGTGTACCGTGCGGGCTTCGCCACCGGCCAGGACGAGTACGAGGGGGCGTGCGCGCGTCTCTTCCGGCGGCTTGAGCTGCTGGCCGAACGACTGGCCGGGCAGCGCTATCTGGTCGGCGACACGATCACCGAGGCGGACATCCGGCTGTTCACCACGCTGGTCCGCTTCGACACCGTCTATCACGGTCACTTCAAGTGCAACCGCTGGAAGTTGACGGAGAATCAGGTTCTGTGGGCGTACGCCCGCGACCTCTACCAGACGCCCGGATTCGGTGACACCGTCGACTTCGACCACATCAAGCGGCACTACTACCAGGTGCACAGCGGCATCAACCCGACCGGCATCGTGCCCCTCGGACCGGATCTGGCGGGGTGGCTGACGCCGCACCACCGTCAGCAGCTGGGTGGCAGTCCGTTCGGCGACGGGACACCGCCCGGGCCGGTTCCCGAGGCCGAGCGGGTTCCGGCACGGGGGCGGCCCTGACCATGAAGGAGGCGCAGGCGCAGATGGCCAAGAAGAACAAGCAGAAGAAGATGAAGCTCCCCCTCGCCTACAAGCCCTTGGGATTCGCGCTGGGCTGGGCGAGCGGTGCGCTGGCGGGGCTCGCCTTCCGCAAGACATGGATGGCGATACGGCATGAGGAGGACGCCCCCGACGCGCTGGACCGGGAGCGCGGCTGGGGCGAGATCCTGCTGGCGGCCGCGGTCCAGGGCGCCCTCTTCGCGATGGCGCGCAGCTTGGCGGACCGCACGGGCGCGAAGGCGATCGAACGCTCGACGGGTGTGTGGCCGGTCAGCGAGAAGGGCGGGCGGGACTGAGCGCACTTACGGGACACCGGCCGGACCCGATACTTCCGGGAGCCGGCCGGAACCGAACTTCCGGAAGGCCGGCTGGAACCGAGGACGCTCAGCCCTGCTTCGGCGCCGTAGAGGCGATGCGGCGCAGGGTGAAGGAGTGGCCGGCCGGGTCGGCGTAGCCGCGTTCCTCGTACGGGCCCGCCGCGTCCTTGGTCTCCAGGGCACGGCCGCCGAGTCCGATGATCCTGCGCTCCGCCTCGTCCAGGTCCTCCACCACGAAGTCCAGGTGGGCCTGGAGGGAGTTCTCGGGGCGCGGCCAGCTCGGCGGGGTCGCGTTCATGTCGCGGCGGAACGCGAGCCGGGTGCCGTCGGCGCCCCTGATCTCCACGCGGTTGGCGGTCGCCTCCGTCTGCTCACCGTCCAGCAGTTCCGTGTAGAACACGGCGAGTTTCTCCGGCTCGGCACAGTCGAGCACCACGAAGCCCGCATTCACCAGTGGCATGAGTCCTCCGAAAGGTCCGGGGCGCGGGACGTCCGTGTCCCGCCGCCCTGTGGCTCCCGGGTGTCCCGACCGGGTCGTTTCAGTCCGCGACCAGCCACTCTCCGTCCCGCATGAGCTCCCGCCCGTCCAGCTCGTTGGCCTCGCGCCAGGCCTGCACCCGCTGCGGCCGCACTCGAAAATACAGGTACGGCGTGCTGAGCCGACGCGGATCGAAGCCGGTCCTGGCCGCGAACCGGTCGGCCACTTCCTCGGGCAGTTGAGCAGGGGCGATCGTGTCGACCGTGCCCTCGATCATGACGACGTCACGGGTCGGCCCGACCCCGAGGCGCGCCCTGCCGGTCGTCCGCAGGTTCCGGCCCGTCGGACTGCCGGCCGGTGTGGCCAGCAGCAGGGTCGAGCCGTCCCAGAGGTAGGAGAGCGGGACGAGATACGGCACGCCCCCGTCGACCTCGGCCGTGGCGACCCACACGTCCTCGTCGTGCTCCAGTCGGTTCAGGGTGTCCTGCTTGCGCTGCTTGGCGGGGCGTGCGGGCGGGCGGGTCATCGGTGGACGGCCTCCTGACGGGGCATGACGGGACGTGATGGGGCAACTGTCGACGTACGTTTCCAGTGTGACTGTCAGGCTTCCGGCCGGCCCCGGATTTCCGTCAGTCGCAGCTCAGCCGCGCTCAACAGCAGGTCCAGGGCCGCCGGATAGGAACTGCGCCGCATGTCCGCCACGAGGTGGTGGGCGGTCGCGGCGATGTTCGGGTGGGTGTCGGCGGGCAGCCTGGCGTACGTCGCCCGCCACACGCCCGTCTCCGCCTCCCGGGCGGCCCTCGGCAGCGCCGCGCCGGCCGCGTCGAGGGCCCCGAACGACAGGGCCTGGTCGACGAAGGCGTGGTAGATCCGCACCGCCTCCGCGTCGGGGAAACCGGCGCCTCGCAGGACGCCGAGGAGGGTCTCGACGGCCTGGATCTCGTACACCCGCCCGGTCACCCGGAACGAGCTCAGCACCGCCGCCCGTGGATGCGCGAGGGCCCCGGCGTGCATGCGCAGGCCGAGGTCGCGCAGGTCGGCGCGCCAGTCGCCGGTGGGTCGCCAGGTGCGCAGCGTCCGGCCGATGAGCTCGTCGGCGATGGCGAGCATCAGGTCGTCGGTGTGCCGGAAGTACCGGTACAGCGAGCTGGGGTCGGCGCCGAGGGCACGGCCGAGCCGGCGTACGGAGAGGGCGTCGGCGCCGTGCTCCTCGATGAGCCTCAGGGCCGTCTCGACGATCAGTTCCTCGGACAGGACAACGCCCTGCTTGGTGGGGCGGCGGCGCTGCCGGGCGGTGGGCGGGACGACGCGGTCGCTCATGGGCGCCTCCGTGGGCCGGGAAGCCGGGGTCGATGGGCGAGACCTTATGACAACACCGTTGACCTGTTAACCCCCCGGACAGTTTCATGTCCGCTCATCGGGGCCGACCAGGCCCCCGGTGCGAGCGGAGACCGGCCATGCCCGACCAGCCCCACAGCGTCGCCCCAGCCGCGCAGCCCGCGCTGCGCAAGTCCCTCGGTGTCCTCGACGGCGTCGCCATCGCCGCGTCCAGCACGGCCGCGACCACCAGCATCGGCATCGGCCTGGGCGTCACCGCCGGGGTGGTCGGTCTCCACCTTCCGGCGATCATGCTGCTGGCGTTTCTGCCGATCCTCGGCATCGCGGGCGCCTACTCCCGGCTCAACCGCGTCGAGCCGAACGCGGGCAACGGCTATGTGTGGGTGGGCCGTTCCCTCACTCCGTGGCTCGGCTTCATGGTCGGCTGGGTGAACATCGTGGCCGTGGTGGCGTTCCTCGCGTACACCACCGCGGTCACCGGCTCGGCCCTGCTCCAGCTCGCGGGGGACGCCGGGCTGCACCGGGTGGGCGGCCTCGCGCTGGACCCGGGTTCGACCGCGCAGACGACGGCGGTCGGCATCCTGGTCCTGGTGGCCGTCACGCTGACCGCCGTGACCGGCATCCGCACCGCCGCGCGACTGCAGGCCGGGCTGCTGGTCTTCGAGTACGTCGTCCTGCTGGGCTTTTGCGGCTACGGCATCGTCACCGGCCCGCACGACTTCAGCCTGAGCTGGTTCGACCCGTTCGCCATCCCGTCGGCGACGGCACTCGCGCAGGGAATGCTGCTGTCGGTGTTCTGCTACTGGGGCTTCGAGTCGGCGTTCAGCGTCAACGAGGAGGTGCGCGACCCGCGCGACGCGTCGCGGGCCGGGATCACCACCCTGTTCACCATGCTGGCGCTGTTCCTGCTGGGCTCGCTCGCCTTCCAACGAGCCCTGTCCGAGCAGGAGTTGGTCGGCCATGGCGCCGAGGGTCTGGCCTTCTTCGGCGAGCGGCTGGCCTCCCAGCCATGGGCAGCGCTCCCCCTGGTCGCCCTGATGTTCTCGGCGGTCGCCTCGCTGCAGGCCGGCGTGATCCCCACGGCCCGGGCGATGTTCGCGATGAGCCGGGACCGTACGCTCGGGCCGGTGTGGTCCAAGGTCAGCCCCCGGTACGGCACTCCGGCCGCCGGAACGCTGCTCATCGGCGCGCTCGCGGCGGTGGTCGCGGCGCTCGCGCTGGTCATCCCGCGGCTCGCCGACATGATCATGGCGACGGTGAGTGCCGTGGGCATCGTGGTCGCCCTGTCGTACGCCCTCACGGCCGTCGCGGCCGCCGTGCGCTTCCGCTCGCTGCTGCGCGAGGACTGGCGGGAGGGCATACGGGCGGTCGTCCTGCCCGCGCTGAGCGCGGCGACCCTGCTCGGCCTCGGCGGATACCTCGGCTGGTCGTTCTACACCTCCGCCGATCACTTCGAAGTCAGCGCGGACAACGGGTGGTTCCTGCTGTTCACTCCGGTGGCGATGATCGCGTCGGGCTTCGTGGCCGCAGCGTGGGCCAGGTGGGTGCGCAGGTCGCCGTACTTCCGCACCGGCAAGGGCACCGACGCGGACGCGCCCAGCCTCCTCGTCCCCTCCCCGTAGTCACGCCTGTCCCTCTCATCGCCCCCGCCTCGCCGGGCCTACCAGGAAACGGACCATGCACGCAGACCTTCTCTTCACCGGCGGCCCCGTCCTCACCCCCGAGGGCCGCACCGCGACCACCGTGGCCGTCACCGGCGACCGCATCACGGCCGTAGGAGGGGACGAGGTGAAGTACCTCGCCGGACCGCGGACGGAGGTGGTGGACCTTGCCGGGCGGCTTGTGCTGCCCGGGTTCCAGGACGCGCACGTCCATCCGCTGCCGGCGGGCCTGGAGCTCACCCAGTGCGATCTGACGGGCACCAGGACGGGCGAGGCGACCGTCGCCGCCGTACGGGCGTACGCCGACGCGCACCCTGAGCGGGAGTGGATCACCGGCGGCGGCTGGTCCATGGAGGCGTTCGCGGGCGGTACGCCGACGAAGGAGCTGCTGGACGCCGTGGTGCCCGACCGCCCGGTCTATCTCCCCAACCGGGATCATCACGGCGCCTGGGTGAACAGCCGGGCCCTGGCGCTCGCCGGAATCACCCGCGACACGCCGGATCCCGCCGACGGACGGATCGACCGGGACGCGAAGGGCGAGCCGAGCGGGACCCTCCAGGAGGGGGCGATGCAGCTCGTCGGGCGGCTCACCCCGGCGACGACACCGGCCGACCGGCTGGCGGCCCTGCTGCACGCCCAGCGTCATCTGCACGCGCTCGGCATCACCGCCTGGCAGGACGCGCTGGTCGGGGACTTCCTGGGCATGGACGACCCGTCCGAGGCGTATCTCGCGGCGGCCCGGGACGGCCTGCTCACCGCGCGTGTCGTCGGGGCGCTGTGGTGGGACCGCGAGCGCGGTGCCGAGCAGATCCCGGAACTCGTGGAGCGGCGCGCCGCGTCGAGCCACGGCCGGTTCCGCGCGAGCAGCGTCAAGCTGATGCTGGACGGGGTCGCCGAGACCGGGACCGCCGCACTGCTCGACCCTTACCTGGACAAGTGCGGCTGCGCCACCGCCAACCGGGGCACCAGCTTTCTCGACGCCGATCAACTTCCCAAGTATGTCACCGAGTTGGACGCCCTCGGCTTCCAGTGCCACTTCCATGCCCTCGGCGACCGTGCCGTACGCGACGCGCTGGACGCGATCGAGGCGGCGCGGGCCGCCAACGGACCGAGCGACACGCGGCCCCACCTGGCACATCTTCAGGTCGTCCACCCCGCCGACGTGCCGCGTTTCGCCGGGCTCGGCGCCATCGCGAACATCCAGCCGCTCTGGGCGGCCCACGAACCGCAGATGGACGAGCTGACCATCCCCTTCCTCGGGCCCGAACGGGCCGCGTGGCAGTACCCGTTCGGGGCGCTGTTGCGCTCCGGCGCCCGGCTCGCCGCGGGCAGCGACTGGCCGGTGAGCAGCCCCGATCCGCTCCAGGGAATCCATGTCGCCGTCAACCGTGTCGCTCCCGACAGCGGCGACACGCCGGTGTTCCTGCCCGCCGAACGCATCGGACTCGCCGAGGCGTTGACGGCGTACACGGCGGGCTCGGCCCATGTGAACCACCTCGACGACACCGGACAGGTGCGGGTGGGAGCGCTCGCGGATCTCGTGGTGCTGGACCGCGATCCGTTCGACGGGCCGACGGAGGCGATCGCGGAGGCGCGGGTCGCGCGGACATACGTGGGGGGCGCGCGAGTATACGCAGCTCAGGAGGCATGAGCAGTAACACAGATCACGGACAGGTCTCGTGTTGATCGTTTAGGTTCTGGGCAGTCTCGTACCGCTTCTCGGTTCAACTTTCGGCCATAGAAGCTGAGTTCGAGTGCACGGGTGGCCATTTCGGCCCCCCGTTCGCAGGGCCGGGGGGGCTCTGTATCGCCGTCTCCCGGAAGGAAGCGCATGCCTCAGGACGTCACGTTCGACCTCCCCTTCGACACCCCCGTCAGCAGACGGGTTCTCCCTGGCCTTCCTCCGCGCCGACCAGTTCGACGCAAACCAGCCGGATCGCGCAGCCGAGGTGGCGCGTGAGCTCATCGTCGCCCCGCCGCGCCCCGCGGGCAGCAGGCCGCGGATGCTCCCTGATCAACACGGCTGAGGCGCCGATGCCGGCGCTCGTCCTGCAACAGGAGTGCTTCGATCCGCTCCGCTTCCTCGGCTGTCAACGCAGCAGTCGCGCCCCTCGCGGTCGTTCGCGGCAGGAGCCCGAGCCGGCCGCGTGAGTCCGGCTGTTCGGCGAGGCCGGCGCGAAAAGTACAGAAGTTTCTCGGACACGACCGGCCGACGACCACGGTCGATCGATTCCGTTGCCAGGACCACAGCTCAATGGGAGACCGGTGTGCAATCTCGAGTCGTAAATGCTGTCCCGAAGGCGTCCGCCGACAGCTTGCTCCCGGCGCAGCCAAGCGCCCAGCTCCAGCCCACGGAGGCGGGGGACACCCTGGCCCGCCTCTTGGTGAAACGCATCAATGGGACCACGGAGCAGTACCGAAGGTCCCAGAACGCCGCTCAGCAGCGGCTGAACGCACTCGGCTCCCCCCATTTCAGCACCACGCTGCCTGTGGAGGGAGCCATCCATCTGGCGCGGCCCGCGTTCCTCCCGCCCGACGAGGAGGGCTACGCCAGGTTGAGGCACCTCGACGCCGGCCTGCGCGTGATCGAAGCAGCCTTCCCCCAAGTCAGCACCGACATCGAGGTCTGCCGACTGACCTGCACGATGCTGGAAGGGGCGTGGAGGAGCCGGGCACTCACCCCGCCGCGCGAGAAGGAGCAGACGACCGTCTGCACCTGCCCTCTGTGCCGTCGAATACCCACGCCCCCCGCACGCACGCTGGATGACTACCGTTGGCGGCAGAGCGCCGGTCGTCCCCTCACCGTCAAGACCTGGCCGAACCGCCGGGAACTCGACAGCGTCCTGACCGGTGGATGGTCCTGGACCCGGCAGATGAACGACCTCGAACGAGACCTTGGCCACCGCCACCGCTTCGAAGACGACATCCTCGTCTTCCACGAATACAAACGCGTGATCGACACCATAGATACGACACGCCTCACCCAACATGTCGAAGCCCGCCTGGCCGAGAATTTCAGCACCAACAGCGCACGGGCCCTGGTCTCCGGACTCTTCGCAGCCCATAAGCGATCCGTCGACGAGTACTGGCTCCAACAGCACGACGCGGGCAACGTCACGCTCCCCCAGAGCAACCCGCTCAGCCAGAGCACCTACTCGATCCTGCAGATGCTGGACTGCCTGTTCTGGCACGTCGCACCCGACAGCGAACTCTGGCAGGAAGAAAACCTCGCCTCGCTGCTGCTGTGCCGCGTCATCGACGACATGGCCGATGTACGAGCCGACGCCCTCACCGGCGAGATCAGCAACTTCTGGCTCGCCGACATGCCCACCCACACCAAGGCCCTCTACGCCGCCTGCGCCATAGCCCTCGTCAAGTACGGCTGCATGCCCGAGGCGCATGACGCGATGTGGAACACCTGGCTGATGACCACCACCATCGTCTGGATGGGGCTCACGGGCCGCCACGCCCTGTGGTTCGACGGCATCACCCAGGGCCTCCCCCCGACCGAGGCGTGCCCGCTCTGCGACCTGCAGCCCAACCCGTGCACCGGCATCCTCACCGACGGCACCACCCTCACCATCGCCCCGCGGCCCACCGTGCCGGCACTGAGCGACCGGGCCGCCGAGCTGTCCGCCCGCTGCCGAGCCCAATACCCCGAGACATGGCCCCTGTTCGACGCCGAGCTCCATGCCTTCGAAGCACTGCACGGCCCCTGGTACGGCAACATCGACAGCGCATGGGAGATCTTGCGCCGCACCTACATCGCCGCTGTGGAGGCATCCCGCGCCGCGGCGTCCCCGGCCCGCGCTCGTCAGGTCCAAGAAGACTCCGGCGTAGTCGGAGCCGAAAGGTTTCACTCCTTGCATGACCCTCAAACCGGGAGGGAGGACACCGCACTGCTCGCCTACATGTTCGGCGGCGCCCACCCGCATTTCCTCTGGAACGCCACGGGATACCGACCCACGGACGTCGCAGGCGACTGGCTCGACGGCTGACGCCTCGATCCCGTTCCAGAACGCAGTAGGAGACGGCGCTGCCCGGCCGGAGGTCCGGCCGGGCAGCGGTGGTGTCAGACGGAGAACTCGACCGGCAGGCTGTCGAGCCGGGACTCCCAGGTGGAGGCCGTCGAGGAGAGCTCCTCCGACGGCACGGCCAGGCGCAGGCCCGGCAGCCGGTGCAGCAGGACGTCCACGCCGATCTCGATGATGGACTGGCCGATGTTCTGCCCCGGGCACTCGTGCGGGCCGGAGCTGAACGCCAGGTGCGACTGGTTGCCCTGCACGGCGACGGCCGAGTCGGGCCGTACCTCCGGGTCGAGGTTGCCCGCGGCCAGGCCCAGGACGAGCAGTTCTCCCTCCTGGATGTGATGGCCTCCGAGTTCCAGGTCGGCGGCCGCGAACCGGCCCGGCAGCACGGCCAGCGGCGGGGTGTCCCACATGACCTCCTCCACCACCGAGGAGACGTTCAGCTGCCCGCTGACCAGACCGGACAGCCGGGCGGCGTCGGTGAGGACCAGTTGCAGGACCCGGGCCAGCAGGTTGCTGGTGGTGGTGTGCGCGGCGATCAGCACCAGGCGCAGATGGCTGACGACCTCGTCGTGGTCGAGGCCGGCCGGGTGCTCCAGCAGGGCCGTGGCGAAGTCGGAGCCCGGCTCGGCTCGCTTGCGCTCGGCGAGTTCCGCGAGGATCTGCATGATCCGTTCGTTGTGCTCGAGGGCGCCCTCGCCGCCCTTGAAGACCTGGGCGCACGACTCGACCAGGCGCAGCCCGTCCGCCGTGGGAAGGCCCAGGATCCGGGTGAGCACGAGCATCGGCAGGTGCTCGGTGTAGTCGGCCACCAGGTCGGCGCGCCCGGCGTCGGCGAACGCGTCGATCTGCTTGTTCGCGAAGTACGTGGCGTGTCGCCGCACGCCGCGGCTGGACGCCGCGAGCAGCCCGTCGGTGACCGCGCCGCGCAACCGGCGGTGCGGTTCGCCGTCCTGGGAGACGCAGTCGGGCCGCCAGCCGACCATCGGGATCAACGGTGACGTCTCGGAAACACGCCCCTCCCGCCAGTCCCGCCAGATCCGCGCGTCACGGCTGAACTGGCGGGGGTTGTCGAGCACCCGCCGGTTGTCGCGGTAGCCGAGGACCAGCCAGGCGGGGACGTCGCCCTCGAGCAGCACCGGCGCCACGGACCCGTGCTCCTTGCGCAGCCGCTCGTAGATGCCGTACGGGTCGGTCGACGCCTCCGGCCCGAACAGCCGGGTGAGCTCGGCGGAACCGTGGGCGACGGGGCAACCGCGCGGCGCGTCGGGATCGTTTAAGGGCTGGGCGTTCATCGGGACTCCAGTGCGACGGCAGAGCGTTCCTTCAAGTGACGTATCAGGGTGACGAGGACGTCACGGCTGGAGGCCCGGTCGCGGGCGTCGCAGGCCACGATCGGGGTGTGCGGGGAGATGTCCAGGGCGTCCCGGATCTCTTCGATCGGGTGCTCCCGGGAGTCGGGGAAGACGTTCAGCGCGATGACGAACGGCACGTCCAGCCTTTCCATCTCCTCTATGGCGCGGAAGCTGGAGGCGAGCCGACGGGTGTCCACCAGGACGACCGCGCCGAGCGCGCCCTTGAACAGACCGTTCCACAGGAACCAGAACCGCTCCTGGCCGGGGGTGCCGAACAGGTACAGCATCAGGCTGTCGTTGAGGCCGATCTTGCCGAAGTCCAGGCTGACGGTGGTCTCCGTCTTGTCGGCGACCCCGATGAGGTGGTCGACGTCGGCGCTGGCCTGGGTGAGCGTCTCCTCGGTGGTCAGCGGCTTGATGTCGCTGACCGAGCGGACCATGGTGGTCTTTCCGGTGCCGAAGCCGCCGGCGATCATCACCTTCACCGAGCGGGGGCCGGACCCACCGGGCCGCCCCGGATGGTCAAAGCCTTTCAAGTCCACTGAGTACCTCCTCAAGGAGCGCGAGGTCGGGCCCGCGACCGGCGTGGTGGGCCGGGATGGGGTCACGGGCTTCGACATGGCCTGCCTCCAGCAGATCCGTCAGCAGCACCGCGAGAATGTTGAAAGGCAATCCGAGATGGGCGCCGAGTTCGGCGACCGACAGCGGATCGCGGCAGCGCCGGAGGATCTCCTCGTGCTCGTGCTGCGTGCCCGGTACGGGGGCGGTGCGGGAGACGATGAGGGTTGCCACGTCGAGGCTCGACGCCGAACCGCCCGGTCCGCTACGTCCCCGGGTGAGGACGTAGTAGCGCTCGAGACCGGACGGGTTCGTGGGCCGGCGGGGAGCACTCATCCAGAGTGCTCCTCCAGGCGCGGAGTGGTGCCGAGCAGTTCGCCCATCCTGCGCGCCAGGTCCCTCATCTGATGGCCGAGCAGCCCTTGGTCGAGGCCTTCCCGGGCGAGGACGCCGAGATAGGTCTCCACCCCGGCCCGCACGACGAAGAGGTGGCCGCCGTCCACCTCGATCATCGCCAGCCTGAGCTGCCCCGCGTACTTGGGGAACTGCTCGGCGACCGGCTGGGCCAGGGCCTGCAGTCCGGCCACCACGGCCGCGAACCGGTCCACGTCGTCGGGGTCTTCGGCACCAAAGGAGGTGATGGCCTTGCCGTCGCTGGAGGCCACGAGGGCGAAGCGGATCTCCGGGATTGACTCCACCAGATCGCGGAGCGCCCAGCTCACGTCGGTTCCCTGTTGCGTCATCTGGACTAGTCGCTCTCTTCAGTGCGGTGCTCGGTGGATCCGCGCCCGGCAGGTGCGGTTTCCTCCTCGGTGGACTCCTCGCCGACCTCCCGGCCGGCCGTGGCGAAGGCGGCCAGGCCGGCGAACGAGGCGTCCGGCGGGACCGCGGAGACGACGGTCTCCTCGGTCCGTTCCCGGCGCTCGGCCGGCTGAGGTGCGGCCGCCTCGTTGCGTTTGCTGCGGCGCCGGGGCAGTCCGCCGGGCGTGGTGTCCACGGCCTCGCCGGGTTCGGCCGTCCATTCGGCGGCGGCCGCCGTGCGCACCGGGGCGGCCTCGGCCGGCTGGGCCGCCGGGGTCGCGGCGGTGGCCGGGGCGGCGGCGGGCAGCGGGCTGAAGTACTTGTGCGGAACCACCACCACCACCGAAGTGCCGAGCCAGGGCGAGTCCGCGAAGGTGACGCGGATGCCGTAGCGCCGGGCGAGTGCACCGACGACGCGCAGGCCGAGGCTGGCGTCCTCGGAGATGCCGCCGATGCCCGGTCCGGCCGCGGTGCCGGTCAGGGCGTCCTCGGCCTCGCGCTTCTTCTCGTCGCTCAGGCCCTTGCCGGAGTCCTGGATCTCGATGCCGACGCCGTTGGGCACCTCCTTGCCGGAGACCAGCACGGGCTCGCTGGGCGGCGAGTAGCGGGCCGCGTTGTCCAGCAAGTGCGCGAAGATCAGCGTGAGGTGGTCCACCAGGCCGCCGTCCACGCCGAGTTCGGGCAGGTGGCGGACCTCGACGCGGTGGAAGTCCTTGATCCGGCCGATACCGCCGCGCACCACGCTGAGCAGGCGCTGCGGCTCCTGCCACTGCCGTCCCGGCCGGTCCGAGCCGCCGAGCACGCCGATGCTCGCGGCGAGCGAGTCGGCGGGGCCGAGCTCCTGGTCCAGCTCCATCAGACCGCGGGCCACGGCGGGCAGCCGCCCGTGCTCGCCCTGCATCTCGTGCAGGCGGCCACGGAGCTTGCTGGTCAGCACGTGGATACGGTTGCCGATGCTGATGACGGCCTGTTCGGCGGAGGTCGAGCGGTTGAACTCCTCCTCCACGCCGATCAGGGCGGTGCGCAGCACCTTGCGCAGTTCGGCCTGCAGGTCGGCGCTGACCTTGGCGCACTGGTTGGCCGCGGGCAGCAGGTCGTCGATGGCCTCGCCGGCGCGCAGCTGCTTCAGGGCCTCGGGCAGCTGCTCGTTCGCCAGCCGGGCGACCGCGTCCTGCTGGTGCGCGAGCTGCTCCTGCCAGACCTCGGCCCGGTCGGTGAGCTGGGACTCGTACGACGACACCTGGGCGGTGAGGCGCTCCTCGAAGGCGCGTGCCTGCTCGGCCAGTTGGGCCTCGTAGGCCGAGCGCTGCTCCGCGAGCTGCGCCTCGTACGCGCCGGACTGCTCCGTGAGCTGCCCCTCCAGGGAGGCGCGGTCCGCGGTGAACTTCCGCTCCAGGCCCGCCACATGCTGCTGCCACTGCTGCGAGTGCTCGGCCTGCGTCGCGCGGAAGGAACCCTCCGAGCGGCTCAGCTGGGTGCGGGTGCGGATCAGCAGCCGTACGCAGACGGCGCTCGCGGCCGTCGCCGCGACACCCGCGACACCGGCGGTTATTCGCTCGGAGCTCATGAACGTGGCGGCAACCGTCCCGCCTCCTAAAGCCAGCGGCATCAGCCACCAGCTGTACCAGGCGACAGGGGCCCGCGCCGCCGGCGGCGGAGTGGCGAGTTCCATCTGCATCCTTACAAGCAACACGATCGAACAGGGGGGGTGTGCAAGGGGGAAGCGCACTGTTCCATGCGCACCGCGAGACGACCGATCGCGACCGAGTCAACTCGCAGCGCCGAACGGGAGCTTATCGGGTTTGAACGCAAAAGGATCAACCTGACAGCTTGGCGGAAGTGAGGGTTCCATCACTGTCAGCCAAGAGCACAAACATCGACAAATACCTTTACTGACCTGCACAGTTGGAGAAATCGACGCCGCGGTTCACGCGGGGTTCACTTGCAGCCCATGCCGTCCTTCACCTGGGGCCAGGCCTCGACACCGTCCGGGGTGCGGACGTACGCCGTGGACTTGTCGTCGGTCAACCACAGCCGCCGCTCGCCGTGCCGGTATCCGGTGTCGTGCGCGTCGTCGGGCATGGGTACGTCGCCGTCGTAGGCGGCGTTCAGCATGCCGGGGTCGAGTACCCCGTCGGGATCACGGGCGTACAGCTTGCGGTCCCGGTACACGCCGAGTCCGAGGAAGTGCGCCTGCTGCCAGTCGCAGTGGGCCGATCCGGCGGAGCTGCTGATCTCGGTGATCGGCACCCGGTGGCCGGCCTCGTCGGTCCAGATCTCGTACTCCATGGTGGCCGTGAAGCTCTCGGGGAGTTCTGCGGGGTCGCAGGAGGCGCTGGTCTCCGGGCCCCAACCGGGGCGGTCCTTACGGTCCTCGGCCACGACGACCGCTACCTTCGTCCGCCCGTCGACGTCGTAGGAGAACAGGACCCGGCCGTTCTCCTCCCGCTCCACGCGGTAGCCGGACCGCGGCACGTCGGGCTGCTCGATCTCGAAGTAGGCGCCGAGGCCGTCCTCGGGCGTGGATCCGCCGTCGCCCTCGCTCCAAGGTTCGCTGCGGCCACCGGAGTAGATCTCCCCGTCGCACTCCAGCGCCCGGCCGGCGGCGCCCGACTCGATGCGTGTCGCCCGCGGGCCGTCCTCGTCGAGGCTGCGGACGGGCACGTACAGCGGTCCGTCGTACGGCGCGGCAGGCGCTGTGCCCGCCACGACCAGGTCCTCCTCGGTACCGCACCCCGCGACCGCCGTCGCCGCCAGCACCGCCACCACCACGAGCCCTCTGCGCATTCCTGCCCCCGTCCTGGCCGCTTTCCTTGATCCTTCGACGCGGCGGAGGCCGGGAACGTTCGCTTCTACGGCGCGTCAGCCGCCTGGAACGTACGGCGATATGCCTGCGGCGAGACCCCGATCGCGGCATGAAGGTGCTGGCGCAGGGAGGCTCCCGTGGCGAAGCCGACCTGGCCTGCGATGTGGTCCACCGGCAGATCGCTGGACTCCAGCAGATGCCGGGCGCGGGCGACGCGCTGCTGGATCAGCCAGCGGCCGGGGCTGAGGCCGACCTCGTCGTTGAAGCGGCGGGCGAAGGTGCGCAGGCTCATCCGGGCGTGGACGGCAAGGTCGGTCAGGGTCAGGGGTTCGTCGAGGTGCTCCAGGGCCCAGGCGCGGGTGGCGGCGGTACTCGCGGCGCCGCTCTCCGGGACCGGCTGCTCGATGTACTGGGCCTGGCCACCGTCCCGGAAGGGGGGCACGACGCAGCGCCGGGCCACGGCGTTGGCGAGCTCATGGCCATGGTCGGTACGGACGATGTGCAGGCAGACGTCGACGCCGGAGGCGGCGCCGGCCGAGGTGAGGATGCGGCCGTCGTGCACGAAGAGGACGTCCGGGTCCAGGTCGACGTGCGGGAAGCGACGCCGGAACGGTTCGGTCACCTGCCAGTGCGTGGTGGCCCTGCGGCCGTCCAGGAGGCCCGCCGCGGCGAGGACGAAGGCGGCGGTGCAGATCGACACGATGCGGGCGTCCGGGCGGATGAGCGCAAGCGCGTCGGCGACCTCGGCGGGCAGCTCCACGGGGATGTACGGGGCCGCCATGGAGGCGACGACCACGGTGTCGGCCGTGGCGAGGATCTCCGGTCCGTGCTGGACGCCGATCGTGAAGTCCGCGTTGGTGCGCACCGGCCTGCCGTCGACACTGCAGGTCAGCACCTCGTACCGGCCGTCGGCGGCGCCGAAGATCCGGCTGGGGATGCCCAGCTCGAATGGGTAGACGCCCTCCAGGGCCAGCACCACGACCCGTTCCACATGCCTCTCACCGCTCATGGCACGATCCTATCGAAGGTTGGCAATCGTGCCATTTTCCTGTGCGGCGGTCCCCGGCAGCCTTTTCCCCATGAGCACTGTGAACACGATGCGAGCCATCAGCCAGGACGTCCTCGGCGGTCCCGAGGTCCTGAAGGAAGTAGAAATCGAGCGTCCGACGCCGCGCCCGAACGAGGTGCTGGTCCGCGTCCGCGCCGCCGGCGTCAACCCGACCGACTGGAAGCACCGCGCGACCGGCGGTTTCCTGGGCGAGCCGCCCTTCGTCCTCGGCTGGGACGTCTCCGGCGTGGTCGAGGCGGTCGGTATCGGCGTCGCCCGGTTCAAGCCCGGCGACGAGGTCTTCGGGATGCTGTCGTACCCGTTCGGCCACGGCTCGCACGCCGAGTACGTCACCGCGCCGGCGCGCACCTTCGCGCACAAGCCGGCCTCGATCGACCACACGCAGGCGGGCGCGCTGCCGCTGGTCTCCCTCACCGCCTGGCAGGCCCTGGTCGAGTACGCCGACGTGCAGCCGGGGCAGCGGGTGCTGATCCACGCGGCCGCCGGCGGGGTCGGGCACGTGGCCGTGCAGATCGCCAAGGCGCGCGGCGCCCATGTGATCGGCACGGCGAGCGCGGGCAAGCACGAGTTCCTGCGGAGCCTCGGCGCGGACGAGGTGATCGACTACCGGGAGACGGACTTCACCGAGGCCGTGAAGGACGTGGACGTCGTACTGGACACGCTGGGCGGTGAGACGTCCGTGCGTTCGCTGAAGGTGCTGCGCCCGGGCGGGCTCGTCGTCTCGATCCTGCCGGTCGGGTCGGACGAGTTTTACGAGGAGGCCGAGCGGCTCGGGGTACGGGCCGTGCGGATGCTCGTGGACGCCGACCGGGCCGATCTGCGGGCGATCGCCGACCTGGTCGACCAGGGGCAGTTGCACGCCGAGATCGCCGGTACCTTCCCGCTGGCCGATGCCGCCGAAGCACACGCGCTCGGCGACACCGGCCGGACCACGGGGAAGCTGGTCCTGGTGATGGACTGACGGATGACCGGTGCTGACCGGTGCTGACCGGTGCTGACCGGCGTCAGAACGTGAGCACGGGCTTGATCGCCTTGCCCGCGCCCATGTCCCGCACCGCCTGGCCGATCTCCGCGAACGGATAGGTGCTGATCAGGCGGTGCAGCGGGAGCCGCCCCTCCTTCACCAGCCGGACCAGGGCAGGAATGAAGGTCCGCGTCTCGGCGTCGCCGAGGGTGAGTCCGACGACCTGCTTGCCGCCGAGCAACCCGTTGACGTCCAGGGCGACTTCGGTGCCGAACGGCGGGGCGCCGACGACGACCAGGGTGCCGCGGGCGGCGAGCGCGTCGACGCCCTGGCGCAGGACTCCGACGTTGCCCGTGGTCTCCACGACGCCGTCGACGCCCTGGCCGCCGGTGATCCCGGCGAGCGCCTCGGCGAGGTCCGCCTCGGCGGCGTTGACGGTGTGGGTGGCACCCAACTCCTTGGCCAGCGACAGGCGTTCACCGACCCGGTCGACGGCGACGATGTTGGTGGCGGGGGTGAGGGCGGCGGCCATGACCGCGGACAGGCCGACGGCTCCGGCGCCGAGGACGACGACCGTGCTTCCGGTGACCGGCTTCAGTACGTTCCAGACGGCGCCGACTCCGGTCTGGACGCCGCAACCCAGCGGGGCGATGGACTCCAACGGCACGTCGGGGTCGACCTTCACCAGGCTGCGCTCGTCCACCAACGCCCGCTCGGCGAAGGACGACTGCCCGAAGAAGTGCCCGCCGAGCTCCTCGTCGCCCCGGCTGATGGTGCCGGTGCCGTCGGCCCGGCGGCCGCCGATGAGGTTCAGCGGCAGCCAGGTCGCGCAGTACGCCGGGTGCCCGCCACGGCAGTTGCGGCAGTCGCCGCAGGAGGTGAAGGACAGTACGACGTGGTCGCCCGGCGCGACGCCGGTGACGGCCGTACCGACGGCCTCGACGACGCCCGCGCCCTCGTGACCGAGGACGCCGGGGAGCGGGAAGGGCAGTGCGCCGCTCGCCACGCCGAGGTCCGTGTGACACAGGCCGGTCGCCACCATGCGTACGACTGCTTCGTGCGGTCCGGGCTCGGCGAGCTCCACGTCGGAGAGGGTGAAGGGCGCTCCGCCGGACTCGACGACGGCGGCACGGGTGGGGATGGACATCTGACGAATCTCCTTGGCAGTGCGCTCAGTCGAGCGAGACGACGACGGACTTGGTGGTGGTGTAGGCGTCGAGCGCCTCGGGACCGTACTCGCGGCCGAAGCCGGAGTCCTTGACGCCGCCGAAGGGGACCGCGGGGTCGAGCATCGCCCAGTCGTTGACCCAGACGATGCCGGCCTGAAGCCGGTCGGCGACGCGGTGGGCGCGGGCCAGGTTGCCGGTCTGGACACCGGAGGCCAGACCGTACGGCGTGGAGTTGGCGAGCTCGACGGCCTCGTCCTCGGAGTCGAAGGGCTGGACGGTGAGGACCGGGCCGAAGATCTCCTCCTGGATCACGCGGGAGTCGTTCGGCAGGTCGGCGATCACGGTGGGCTTGTAGTAGTAGCCGCCGTCGAGGTCGAGCCGCTCACCGCCGCAGACGATACGGCCGCCCTCCTTGCGGGCCAGGTCGACGTACTCCTCGACCTTGCGCAGGTGCCGCTCCCCCGCCATCGGGCCGACCACGGTCTCGGGCTTGCGCGGGTCGCCGAGCGGTACCCCGGGCACGGCGTCGGCGAGGATGCCGAGCAGCGTGCTGTAGACCGGGCGCGCCACCAGCAGCCGCGGGCCGCCCATGCAGAACTGCCCGGTGTTGAAGACGAACCCCTTGATGACCGCGCCCACGGCCTTCTCCAGGTCCGCGTCCTCGAAGACGAGGTGGGCCGCGTTGCCGCCGAGCTCCATGGTCACGGGCTTGAGCGCCTCACCGGCGATACCCGCGACCTTCCGGCCGACGCCGGTCGAGCCGGTGAAGGCGACCTTGTCCACCCCGGCGTGCCGAAGGAGCGCCTCGCCGGCCGCGGGGCCGCCGGTGACGACGTTGACCACGCCGTCGGGGACGCCGGCCCGCTTGAAGAGCTCGGCCATGTACAGCGCGCTGAGCGGAGTCTCCTCGGCCGGCTTGTGCACCACCGTGTTGCCCGCCGCCAGCGCCGGGGCGATCTTCGAACCGGCCAGGATCAGCGGGAAGTTGTACGGGGTGATCGCCGCGACCACACCGATCGGCCGGCGCCGGACGTAGGCGAGGGCGTTCATGGGGGTGTCACGGAGGGCGCCGTCAAGGGAGTGGGCGAGGGCGGCGAAGTGCTCGTAGTCGTTGGCCGCGTTGGTGACGTCGACGGCGTGCGCGAGCGTGATCGGCTTGCCGACGTCGCGGCTCTCCAGCTCCGCGATGGTGTCGGCGTTCTCCCGGATCAGCTCGGCGACCCGGTGCAGCACCCTGCCCCGCTCGCGGCCGCTCAGCCCGGACCAGGCGCCGCCGTCGAAGGCGTCCCGCGCCGCGCGCACGGCCGCGTCCACGTCGGCGGCACCGGCGTCCGCGACGGTCGTGACGACCGCGCCCCGGGACGGGTCGACCACCTCGGTGCGCGCTCCGTCGGCAGCCTCACGCCACTGGCCCCCGATGAACAACCGACCGGGTTCGATCTCGAAGGTGGTCATCGCCACTCCTCAGCCTCATCGCCAAGATTTCAACCAACAGGATTCCTGCGTGTTCGCAGTCTCATTACAGACAGGTTTCCTGTCAATGCTCTAGGGTGAACTCATGCTCGACTCCCAGGCAACCAAGGCACCTCCGTCGCTTCTCTACATGGTGAAGCAGGTGGAGCTCGTCGTGCGCTCCCACCTGGACGAACTGGTCAAGCCGTCCGGGATCACCGCGCTGCAGTACACCGCGCTCACCGTGCTGCAGCGGCACGACGGACTGTCGGCCGCACAGCTGGCGCGCGACTCGTTCGTCACGGCGCAGTCGATCGCGGATCTGGTGCGCAGCCTGGAGAGCCGCGGGCTCGTCCGCCGGGAGCGCAACCCGCGCAATCGCCGGGAGCTGCTGATCCTGCTGACCGACGCGGGGCGCGAGCTGCTCACGCGGCACGAGGAGTCCGTGCGGGAGCTGGAGGAGCGGATGGTGCGGGACCTCACGGCCCATCAGACCGAGCAGTTCCGCCAGGCACTCACGAAGGCCTGGCACGCGCTGTCGTAGGCACGTCCCGGACATCTCGCGAAACCTCTGTCGCAATTCAAAGACATATGTCAATCGAACATGCTCAGATTCGCTCGATGGAGGGTAACTTGCAGTGCGGGGACTGGATTTGAGCAGCCGCCGCAAGTGAGCAGGTTGGAGGCGATGTCGTCGTGCAGCAAGAACCTGCGCCGTTCAATCGGCATCTGCGCGTCCACCGGCACCGGGACCACACGGTGCTGGAGTTCCGCGGCGAGATCGACATCGCGGCGGCGGTGGAGATCGCCCCGCACCTGGACCGGGTGACGACTGTTCCCGACGCCCGGATCGTGATCGATCTCAGGCAGGTCGAGTTCTTCGACTGCTCCGGGCTGCGTCTGCTGTACCGGGCCCGCAGCCGGGTGCTCGACCACGGCGGGCAGTTACACCTGGTCTGCACCCACCCGCTCACCCTGCGCGTCCTCAGGATCACCGGCCTGTCCCGGCTACTGCCCCCGCATCCGACGCTGGACGCAGCCCTGGGCCAGCCCGCTACTTGAGGATCTTGGTGACCTGACCGGCCCCCACCGTCCGCCCGCCCTCACGGATGGCGAACTTCAGGCCTTCCTCCATGGCGATGGGCTGGATCAGCTGGACGTGCATGCCGGTGTTGTCGCCCGGCATGACCATCTCGGTGCCCTTCGGCAGGGTGACCACACCGGTCACGTCCGTCGTACGGAAGTAGAACTGGGGACGGTAGTTCTGGAAGAACGGTGTGTGCCGGCCGCCCTCGTCCTTCGACAGGATGTACGCCTGCGCCTCGAATTCCGTGTGCGGGGTGACCGTCCCGGGCTTGATGACGACCTGCCCGCGCTCGACGTCCTCCCGCTTCACGCCCCTCAGCAGCAGTCCGACGTTCTCCCCGGCCCGGCCCTCGTCGAGGAGCTTGCGGAACATCTCGATGCCGGTGACGGTGGTCTTCGTCTTCTGGTCGTGGATGCCGATGATCTCGACCTCGCTGTTCACCAGCAGCCTGCCGCGCTCGATCCGGCCGGTGACGACCGTGCCCCGGCCGGTGATGGTGAACACGTCCTCGATCGGCATCAGGAACGGCCTGTCGACATCGCGCTCCGGCTCCGGAACGGCCGTGTCGACGGCCTCCAGCAGGTCGAGGACGGTCTGGGACCATTCCGGGTCCCCTTCCAGGGCCTTGAGCGCGGAGACCTTGACCACCGGGACGTCGTCGCCCGGGAACTCGTACTCCGTGAGCAGCTCGCGCACCTCCAGCTCGACGAGCTCCAGGATCTCCTCGTCGTCCACCATGTCGGTCTTGTTGAGCGCGACGACGATGTACGGCACGCCCACCTGCCGGGCGAGCAGCACATGCTCCTTGGTCTGTGGCATCGGCCCGTCGGTGGCGGCGACCACCAGGATCGCGCCGTCCATCTGGGCCGCGCCGGTGATCATGTTCTTGATGTAGTCCGCGTGACCGGGGCAGTCGACGTGGGCGTAGTGCCGGCGCTCCGTCTGGTACTCGACGTGCGCGATGGAGATGGTGATGCCGCGCTGCCGCTCCTCAGGAGCCTTGTCGATCATGTCGAACGGCGTGAACGGGTTCAGATCGGGATACCTGTCGTGCAGCACCTTTGTGATGGCCGCAGTGAGCGTGGTCTTCCCGTGGTCGATGTGACCGATGGTCCCGATGTTCACATGCGGCTTGGTCCGTTCGAACTTCGCCTTCGCCATGGCGAGCCCTCCTGAGCATCCGGTGATGCCGAGCCTTGCTCCGCTCCTTCCTGTCTATTCGGTTCCCGGCGCATCGAACAGGGCGCTGACGGACTCCCCGTTGTGAATGCGGCGCACGGCCTCCGCGAGCGCGGGGGCGATGGAGAGGATCCGCAGCTTCTCGGTGCGCTCCTCCTCCAGGACCGGCACGGTGTTGGTGCACACGATCTCCAGTACGTCGGGCTGCTCACCGATCCGCTTCAGCGCGCCGGACGCGAACAGGCCGTGCGTACAGGCGACGCGGATCGATCGCGGCCCCAACTCCCGCAGCCGGTCGAGGAGTTCGAGGACGGTGCTGCCCTTGGCGATCTCGTCGTCCAGGATGATCACGTCCCGCCCGGTCACCTCGCCGATGACGGAGTTGATGCTGACGCGGTCGTCCGCGAACCGCTGCTTGGCGCCCGCGGCCACCTGGGCGCCGATCATCCGGGCGAACGCGGCGGCTTCCTTGGCGTTGCCGAGGTCCGGGGAGACGACGGTCGTACGGGAGAGGTCGTACCGGCGGAAGTGCGCGGCGAGTTCGCGCAGCGCGTGCAGGTGGTCGACCGGCACCGTGAAGAAGCCGTGCACCTGGGGCGAGTGCAGTGTCATGGCGAGGACTCGGCTCGCACCCGCCGCCACCATCAGGTCCGCCACGAGTCGCCCACCGAGTGAGATACGAGGGGCGTCCTTCTTGTCGGAGCGGGCGTAGGAGTAGTGCGGCATGACGACGGTGATCCGGCTGGCGGACGCCCCGCGCGCGGCGTCGCACATGAGCAGCAGCTCGACGAGGTTCTCCTGGACCGGTCGGACCAGCGGCTGGATGAGGAAGACGTCCCGTTCCCGGCAGTTGGCCTGCAGCTGCACCTCCAGGCAGTCGTTGGCGAACCGGCTGACCCGGGTGGGGCTGAGCGGAACCCCCAGGTGAGCGCAGACCTCCGCCGCCAGCTCGGGGTGGGCACTACCGCTGAACACGGCGATCTCTCGCACGATCCGCTCCTAGCATGATCATTCCGGGTGGCGGAATCATGCTACTGACCTCGGCAGAAACGTTGCAGCTCAGGCGAGAGCGCGAGCGTGTGGTGATTGCCTCACCAGGACACGGGCAACCGGAGCGGGCTCCGCGTCATCTGCCCCTCCCGCCACTCGATGGTCTCGGGCGTGAACTCGGCACGCAGGCGTGGGAAGCGGGTGGCGAGGCGGTGCAGGGCGAGTTCGAGTTCCAGGCGGGCGAGCCAGGCGCCCAGGCAGTGGTGAGGTCCGGCGCCGAAGGCGATGCTGGGCGAGGTCAGGGGTGCGAAGAGGTCGGGTTCGCCGGGCGGGAAGACCTCGGGGTCGCGGCCGGCGGAGTTGGTCTGGACGGCGACCACGCTGCCCGCCGGGATCATCACCCCACCAACCTCGGTGTCCTCGACGGCGCGGCGGATCAGCCCGGGCAGGACGCGGCCCTCGCTGAGCGGGATGGTGCGCAGCAGCTGTTCGGCCGCGGTGGCCGCCGCCTCCGCGTCCTTGGCGAGCCCCGGCCAGGCGGCCTGTCCGTCGGTGAGGAGGTAGACGACGGCGTTGCCGAGGGCCGTCATGGTGGTCTCGTGCCCGGCGACGACCAGCCCGCAGACCAGGGTGACCAGCCGGCGCTCGTCGATGCCGAGCTCGTCGCCCGCCGCGACCAGCCCGCTGACCAGGTCGTCGCCGGGTGACGTCCGCCGTTCGGCCACCAGTCGGCCGGCGAACTCACCGAACTCCCGCATCGCCAGGCCGACTTCCTCGGCGGTGTGGGCGCCGCCGGACAGGGCGTGGTCGGCCCAGTGCCGGATGCGCTCGCGGTCCACGTGCTCCAGCCCCATCAGTCGGCAGATCACCGCGACGGGCAGCGGCCGCGTGAACCCCTCGATGATGTCGGCGGGCCGGTTCCGTTCGGCGAGGTCGTCCAGGAGAGCCTCGACCACCGAGGCCACCCAAGGCCGCCAGCGTGCGATCGCCCGGGGCGTGAAGGCCCGCTGCACGGTGCCGCGCAGCACCTGGTGGGCGGCACCGTCCTGGTTGAGGAGCCCGTCGGGCGAGTCGAGCAGGTTCGGTACGACGAGCAGGGGCGGGGCGTCCGCCGTATGCAGCGAACTCCTGTTGAACCGCGGGTCCATGAGCACCTGCCGTACCTCGGCGTACCGGGTCACGAGCCACACCGGGGTGCCCGTGGCGAGGGTGCCGAGCCGGGGCGGTCCGGGCTCGGGGAGGCTGATGCGGTGCATGGGGCGAAGCGGCCGGGAGGTGCTGTCTGCGCTCATCCGGGTCTCCAGACGCGCCGGTACGGACGGTTCCCCACGCTAGTGCGCCGCCCGTGCCCCAGTCAGGGGCGGCAATTGGCCAACGGACAGGTCTTGCAAGGGATTTGGGGGTACTTGGTTGAACAGGGAAGGAGGAACGTCGACATGACGACTCCCATCAAGCGCATCAACAAACGCATGCCCGGCTGGGCGAAGGTGGTGAGCGCCCTGATCCTGGTGCTCGTCGTCTTCTTCGCCGGGATTCGACTGAGCGTGATCCCCGGCCTCAAGGACCTGTTCGGCACCGAGACCAACGACCGTTCGGGTCCCGCGCTGCTGCAGTCCATCCAGGACATGAGCCGCTACGACGCCGCCTCCGGCAACTTCCAGATCGTCGTGGATCTGGAGAAGGACGCCAAGTTCCTGCCCGACGCGATCCGCGGCACCCGCACGCTGTACGTCGGCGCGGGCACCGTGGACGCCTATGTCGACCTCGGAAAGGTCGGTGAGGACGACGTCACGGTCAACGACGACCGTACGTCCGCCACGCTCCGCCTGCCGCACGCCGCCCTCGGCAAACCGTCCCTGGACCCCGACCGCTCCTACGCCGTGTCCAAGGAGCGCGGTCTCCTCGACCGCCTCGGCGATCTCTTCTCGGACAACCCGAACAGCGAACAGGCCGTGCAGAAGCTGGCGGTGAAGCACATCGGCGAGGCGGCCAAGGAGAGCAGGCTGACCGCACGTGCCGAGACCAACACCACCGACATGCTCGAAGGCCTGCTCCGCTCCCTCGGCTTCAAGGAGGTGAAGGTGACGTACGGGGTCTGATCCGCTGTGATCGGCCGCGACTCCCCTACGACAGCAGGCCCGGCAGGGCCAGCGCGCCGAGCACGGCGGCGCCCACCAGCACCCAGGCCACGTAGTCCCCGACGTGCCCGGACTGCAGGCGCCGCAGCGGCCGTGCCCGGTCCGGGGCGGTGAGCAGCCCCGGCCGGGTGACGGCCAGGGCCGCGAGGCCCAGGGCCAGCACGGTCGAGGTGAGGTCCAGCAGCACACCGGCCGGGCTCCAGTGCGGTGCGGGCACCACGGCACCGCCGGACCCGGTCTCGTTGACGGCGTGCGCCACGGCCTCGGCGAAGCCGGGGGCCACGCCGACGGCGAGCGAGCCGGCGAGCAGCAGGGCGGGGACCGCGGTCATGGTGTCGGGGATCCGGCTGAGCCGATGCCGGGTCTCGGGCCGCTCGCCGCCGGTCGTCTCGTACTCGGTGTCCTCCTCGGGAGTGGGGCCGAACCCGAGGAACACCCGGGCGGCGACCCGCAGGACCGCCCCGGCGGTGACCGCCGTCACGGCGACGTACAGCACGGCGAGCGGACCGCCCACGGCCTCCTCCGCGACGGCCTTCCCGAACGACGTCCCGAACGGCGGGAGTCCGGCGAGCGCGAGTCCGGCCACCGTGAACAGGACGGCGACACCGCGCAGCTCCCGGGCCCGGCCGTGCAGCGCATGTTCGTCGACGCTGCCGTACCGGTCGAGCAGGATGCCCGTGCAGGCGAACAGCGCGGCCTTCACTCCGGCGTGTCCGAGGACGTACAGGGCGACCCCGTCGTCGGCCTCCGGTGTCAGTACGCCGATGCCGATCAGGAACAGCCCGGTGTGCGCGACCGTCGAGCACGCCAGCAGCCGTTTGATGTGCCGCTGGTACCAGCACATGACCGCGCCGATCAGCGCCGTCACGCAGCCGAGCACGACGAGCACCCGCTCCAGGTCGGCCGCCGGGATCCCGCCGGGTCCGGCGAAGACGGTGCCGTACACGCGCCAGACGCCGTACACGCCGAGTTCGACCATGGCGCCCGACAGCAGCATGCACACGGGGGTGGGGGCGACGGCGTGTGCGTCCGGGAGCCAGAAGTGGAAGGGCACGGCCGCCGCCTTGACCAGCAGGCCGGTCAGGACGAGGACGAAGGCGGCGAGGACCAGCGCGTCCGGCGGCCCGTGCGCGTCGAGGCCGCGGCCGATCTGCGTCATGGCGAGCTCGCCGGTGCGGGCGTAGAGCAGGGCGATGCCCATCAGCATGGCGTACGCGCCGAGCGAGGTGACCACCCCGAAGCTCAGCGCGCCCT
This sequence comes from Streptomyces cyaneus, assembly GCF_004028635.1. Taxonomy (GTDB): domain Bacteria; phylum Actinomycetota; class Actinomycetes; order Streptomycetales; family Streptomycetaceae; genus Streptomyces; species Streptomyces cyaneus. The sequence goes on from NZ_RQJW01000015.1 coordinate 117,879, forward strand.
GCACGGCCTTGGCCTCCTCGACGCGGTGGCCGGTCAACGCGTAGGCGACGACGCTCATCAGCTCGAACCACACGAACGCGTTGAACAGATCGCCCGCGATCGCGAATCCGCACATACCCGCCTGGAACAGCAGCATCAGCGCGGGAAACGAACCGGCGTGCCGGCGCGGGGGCTCCTCGAAGTAGTGCCAGGAGTACGCCAGGGCCGCGAGGGTCAGCAGGGAGGCCAGCGCCGCCATGCCGAGCCCCGCGCCGTCCCCGACCAGGACGATGCCGACGCTGCGGCCCTCGACGGGTGTCCAGCCGCCGACCCATTCGGCCATCGGCGGCGAGGAGTTCAGCAGCAGCACGATCGCGAGCCCGGCCGTGCCCGCCGAGACGGCACAGCCCACGGACTCGGCGACGACGCGGGGCAGGCGGCGTCCGCCGGCGACCAGGAGGGCGGCGCCGAGGAGCGGTACGGCGACGAGCAGCGGCAGCAGGTCGTCCATCAGCCGCGCAGCTCGGTCAGTTCGTCGGGGTCGACCGTGCCGTGCCGCTTGGAGACCTGGATGACGAGCGCGAGGAGGAGGGCGGTGACGGTGGCGCCTACGACGACGTCGGTCAGGGCGAGGGCCTGGACCACCGGGTCGACGACCGGGCGCGAGCCGGGCTCGATGTCGGAGTAGACGGGGGCGGTGGCGTCGTCGCGGTAGCCGACGGCCAACAGCAGGACGTAGGTGGCGGACTGGCAGACGGACAGACAGCCGACGGCGTGGATCAGATTGCGGCTGGTGGCGAGGCCGTAGCAGCCGACCAGGAAGATCCATACGGCGACGAGGTAGGGCAGGACATCCATCACGGCGCTCTCACTTCCCGCTCTCCTCCTCGATCTCGACGGCCTGGTCCAGGAAGCGGGCGAGCAGCACGACGACCGCGCAGGCGACCTCCATGCCGACGGCCGCGTTCAGCAGCGGCACGGTGCCACCGGAGGACAGCGTGTTGAACGTGCCGTACGGCAGCAGGGTGTTGGCGAGGAACGCGGCGGAACCGATGAGGCCCGCGAGGCCGGTGATGAGGTAGGCGGAGGCGGAGAGGGCGTCGCCGACCTCGTACATGCCGACCGGGCGGATGCGTTCCAGGGCGCGGTAGTCGGCCCCCAGGTACAGCAGGTGCAGGGAGGTCGCGGCGACGACGCCGCCCTGGAAGCCGCCGCCGGGGCTGAGCTGGCCGTGCGCGATGACGTACAGGCCGGTGACCAGGGCGACCGGCAGGACGATCAGGGCGTATCGGCGTACGGGCCGGGCCACGTCGGCGGGTTCGGGCCGGGCGCGGTGCTCGTCGCGGGTCTGGCGCAGCAGGACGACGCAGCCGACGACGGCCGCGAACAGGATGGTCATCTCGCCGAGGGTGTCGAAGGCGCGCTGGTCGAAGTTGACGGAGGCGATGGTGTTGGCGGTCTGCCGGGCGAGGGAAGCGGCCACCGCGCGGTCACCGTACGGGTGGCTGTCGCCGCCGAAGTCCGGCAGCCGCAGACAGGCGGCGACGAGGAGCGCGGCGATGCCGGCGCCGCCGACGAGGACGAGCAGGAGCCGGGTGCGCGGGGTCATCGCTCACGCCCCTTGCGCCGCTTGACCTTGCGGACGGACAGGAGCAGCAGCAGCGGGGTGAGGGCACCGCCGACCGCCAGCTGCGACAGGGCGACATCGGGGGCCTGCACCGCGGTGAACAGCACGGCGAGTACGACACCCAGGACGGCCAGCACGAGGGCCTGGCGCGCGGGGTCGCGGACGGCTACCGCCACGGTCGCACAGCCGGCGACGAGCACCAGCGCGACGACGATCACCGCGTCAGCCACCGCGCACCTCCGCGAAACCGCCGGACAGCGCGTGCGAGGCGACGACGTTCCCGCCGATCAGGATTGCGCCCGTGAGCAGGATCTTCACCAGCTCACGGCTCGGTCCGACCGCCACGCACAGCGCCAGGACCACCGCTGCGACCAGACCCGCGGCCGCCCAGGTCAGGCCCCAGGCGCGCGGCGGGTCGGCGGCCAGTTCGTCAGTCAGCAGGCGGGCGAAGACGAGGGTGCCGACCGGGCCGAGAAGCGCGAGCACCAGGGCGACATCGACGTACGACGGCCGCTCGTACCCCTGGGCGAGCAGGAGCAGTCCGGGGCAGGCCAGGGCGGTGGACAGGTTCTGGGCCACGACCCGGCGACGCAGCGGTCCGGTGGCGACGCCCCAGAGGGTGGCGCCCACTCCCCCGCCGAGTACGACGGTCCCCGCGAGGAGCCAGCTGTTCATCGTCCGGTCACCGCCCGGCGTGCGGCGACGGCCGCGAGCGCCGCCACGCCGGCGACGGCCGCGCCGACGGCGAGCTCCAGGGTGTCCACGGCAGTGATGAGGACCAGCCACAGCACGGCGAGCGCGGCCCACCAGGCCAGGAACTCGGCCGTGGCGAGAAGCGTCGTACGCCGGTCCATACGCCACCTCCGCGGGCCAGAGTCCGTTATTTCCGTTACTTCGGTTCCGCGTCATCCAAACACCACCCTGGGTGACAGGGGCGGCGGCACGCGCGGGTCTTCGGCCGGAGTGCCCCGACAGCATGAAGGGAAACCGCGGGCGGCCATGACCGAGAGCGGCACAGGCGGCATCTCATCGGGGTAGCGGGGTAATCCCCTTACTACAAACGGAAGTTGAAGACTGGAGGACCGCATGGCCCGTGGAACCCCACGTTCGCGTGCCGCGATACGCCCCGGCACTTCCAAGACCACAGCCGCCACCAAGTCCGAGCGCGCCGCCAAGTCCCGGCGCGCCCCGCGATCCAGGCAGAACCCCCTGCGCTTTCTCGCCCGTCTCCTGGCGATGCTGTGCGCGTTCGCGTTCATGGTCGCCTTCGCCGTCGTCCTGGCGAAGCTCACCCTGGAGCCCTCCCCCGCCTCGGAGGCGCTCACCCACACCAACCTGCGTCCGGGCCGCTCCCTGCGGGCCTATCTGGACCAGCCCGAACTGCGCGACGCCGTCCGGCAGATCGGCGGGAATCTGCTGCTGGGCGTTCCGTTCGGCATCCTGGTCCCCGTGGTCGCCCCACGGACGCGCGGCGTGCTGCGCGTTCTTCTGCTGACGGCGACCGTCATGCTTCTCGTCGAGTTCGCTCAGGGCGCGATGGTGACGGGGCGCGCCTTCGACATCGACGACGTCATCCTCAACACCACCGGGGCCCTGATCGGCTACCTCCTGCTGGGCCGACGGCTGAGCCGCGCGGTGCACGCCCGGGGGTCGCGTTCCGACTCGGCCTAGGGACTGTCGGACGGGTCGCCGGTGAGCCGACGGGTGACTCAGCCGCTCCTACTGAAGGGAAGGGGCCGTTCGTGACACCCGCAGTTCCGTGAGATACCGCTTGGTGACCTGGCCTCCGTATCGCCGGTCGACCAGCCTGGCGATGCACTCCAGCAGTCCCTCCCTGGCCTCGGGCGGCAGCGCCCGGTGGCCGGAGTAGGTCCGCAGCACCTGGAGGTACTCCGCCGTGGTGTAGGTCAGGTCCCACTCGTAACGCCGGAAGACGACAGGGCCGAATCGGCCGCTGCGTGCGACCTCGTCCGCGTGATCCGAGGTGTCGATGTCCTCTGCGGCAGGAGGCCGTAGCCCCGCAGGGGTGGCCGGATCGAAACGCTCGTAGCAGTTCTGAACCTCGATGAAGAACTCTTCGCTGCCGCCCGCCACATGCTGCGTGGCGACCACGGCGAGGGCGCCACCGGGCCGCAGCGCGTCGGCGGCTCTTGCCATCCGCACCGCCGGATCGATCCAGTGGAACGCCGTCGCCGAGACGACCGCGTCGAACGGCTCCTTCGGCAACGGCCACGTCTCGAAGTCGGCCGTCACGATCTCCACCGTTTCGAACCCGGCGAGGTTGCGCCGGGCGACGGCGGCCATGGCCGCGCCCAGCTCGACGGCCGTGATCCGGCAACCGCGCTCGGCGAGCGGCACGGTTGCCTTGCCGGTGCCCGCCCCGACCTCGAGGACGCGACAGCCGGGGCCGATGCCGGCCACGTCGGTGAGGTCGTCGAACAGTTCTGGCGGATATCCGGGTCTGGCGCGGTCGTACAACTCCGCGTCCTCGTCGAAGGTCCGGCTCAGGTGGACACGGCGCCTTTCCTCGGGTGTGTCGTCACGCATGGCAGCACCCTAGGGGGTGTCACGCGTGTCGTCAGCGGTCCGTGGGCCTGCCGCCCTTGCTGCCACCGCCTAGCGCAGCACCAGCTGGACGATGGCCGCCGTGCCGACCACCACGATGAGCGTGCGCAGGGCGGAAGGGCGCAGCCGGCGGCCGGTCGTGGCTCCGAGGTGGCCGCCGACTGCGGATCCGGCCGCGAGGAGAGCGACGGATGTCCAGTCGAAGTCCGCGACGACGAGGAAGAACAGCGCGGCGACGGAGTTGACCAGGGCGACGAGCACGTTCTTGACGGCGGTGAGGCGTTGCAGGCTGTCGTCGAGGAGCATGCCCATCAGGGCAACGTAGATGATGCCCTGGGCAGCGGCGAAGTAGCCTGCGTAGACGCTGGCCAGGGTCAGTCCGACGAGCAGCAGGGGGCCACCGTCGGAGCGTGCGGATCGCCCCTTGCGTGCCCGGCGACTGCGTAGCTTCCTGCTGATCAGCGGTTGGAGAACGACCAGTACGAGGGCGAGCCCGACCAGGGCCGGCACGATCCGTTCGAACGCCGAGGCGGGCAGCGCCAGCAGCAGCGTGGCTCCGGTGAGTCCGCCGAGCAGGGCGCCGGCGCCCCACTTCAGGATGCGCCGGCGCTGACCGCGCAGTTCCCCGCGATATCCGATGGCTCCGCTGATCGAGCCGGGGATCAGGCCGAGCGCGTTGGAGACCGTGGCGGTGACGGGCGGCAGGCCGGTCGCGAGGAGGACCGGAAAGGTGATCAGCGTCCCCGAGCCGACGACGGCGTTGACGGCACCGGCCGCTACGCCCGCGCCCAGGACGGCGAGCAGCTCACCGATGTGTGCGGCGTTCATGGCGAGAAGCCTAGAAACCGAACACTTCGGCAGCGGACGAATCATGCCGATGCGGGGACGATCACACACGCTCAACTTCTGGTCTGTACCAAGGTATTGACGGCCCCTTATCTCACTCCTTAAATCAAGTGGCGACACCTTCACCCCCCACCTCGCTCGGCGCACCCGTCCACCGGGGCGTCGTACGGAAGGGAGCATGATGGCCGCCCCACGCCTGCTCCGCACGTGTCTCCTGGCCGCTCTGTCGGCCGTCCTGGTCGCGTCCGCCGCGATCGGCCCCGCTCAGGCGGAACCACCGGAGCCGACGGACGTCTCGGCCGCCGCCGTCACGTTCTCCGACAGCTTCGACGGACCCGCGGGCGCCGCGGTCGACTCCTCGAAGTGGCAGATCGAGACCGGCGACAACGTCAACAACCACGAACGGCAGTACTACACCTCGGGCAACAAGAACGCTGCGCTGGACGGCCAGGGCCACCTGGTGATCACTGCCCGGCGCGAGAACCCCGCCAACTACCAGTGCTGGTACGGAACTTGCCAGTACACCTCGGCCCGGCTGAACACCGCCGGGAAGTTCACCGCCCAGTACGGGCATGTCGAGGCGCGGCTGAAGGTCCCGCGCGGGCAGGGCATGTGGCCCGCGTTCTGGATGCTCGGCACCCCGGTGAACTGGCCGGACTCGGGCGAGATCGACATCATGGAGAACGTCGGCTTCGAGCCCTCGACCGTGCACGGCACCCTCCACGGCCCCGGCTACTCCGGGTCGGGCGGCATAGGGGCCGCCTACTCGCTCCCGAACGGGCAGGCCTTCGCCGACGCCTTCCACACCTTCGCCATCGACTGGGCGCCCGACTCGATCACCTGGTCCGTGGACGGCAACGTCTACCAGCGCCGCACCCCCGCCGACCTGGGCGGGCGGACCTGGGTGTTCAACAAGCCGTACTTCCTGATCCTGAACCTCGCGGTCGGCGGCTACTGGCCCGGCGACCCGGACGGATCCACGGTGTTTCCGCAGCAGCTGGTCGTGGACCACGTCTCGGTGACGACCGGCGACTCGGCCGGCGGCACAGCGATCAGGGGCCTGGCCGGGAAGTGTGTGGACGTGGCCGGGGCTAACCCCGCCAACGGCACACCCGTACAGCTCTACGACTGCAACGGCTCCGCCGCCCAGCAGTGGACCGCCGGCGCCGACGGCACGCTCCGGGCACTCGGCAAGTGCCTGGACGTGACGGGCAACGGCACCGCGGACGGCTCGACCGTCCAGCTGTGGGACTGCACCGGCGGCCCCAACCAGAGATGGACCGTCTCCGCGGCGCGCGACATCGTCAACCCGCAGGCCGGCAAGTGCCTCGACGCGACCGGCAACAACTCGGCCAACGGCACCCGGCTGCAGATCTGGACCTGCACGGGCGGCGCCAACCAGAAGTGGACGGTCGGCTGACCCGGCCGGCTAGTGGTGGTGCCAGGTGAACTTGTCTCCGCCGACCCAGCGGACCACGTCCGGGTCATCCAGGTCATGGACGGTGATGCCGAAGGCGGCGGCGGCCTCCAGGACATCGGTGACGGTTTTCGCCTGACCGACGACCTCGCCGTCGATCTCCAGGATGCGGAACGGAGGCGTGCCCGGCTGAACCCCGAGCACCATGATCCGCGGGTTTGAAATGTACGGGCTGGCGCTTTCGGTCATGCATAGAGCGTAGAGCGCAATCCGCGTCGACGAATCCTCCAGGTCACCCACGAATCCGTCCGCCGTCGTGCGGGGGCGGCAGCGCCGGGGAACCCTGGAGGGGGAGGTGGCGATGGATCCCGTCGAGGCGCTGAACCGGATCGCCTTTCTGCTGGAGCGGTCGCTGGCGCCGACATATCGCGTACGTGCCTTCCGTACGGCCGCCCGGGTGCTGGCCGAGCTGCCCGAGGACGAGGTACGGGCCCGGGGCGAAGCCGGAACGCTGGAGTCGCTCCGGGGCGTCGGTCCGAAGACGGCCCAGGTGGTGCGCGAGGCGCTGGCCGGTCAGGTGCCGGCCTATCTGACGGATCTGGAGGGCAGGCCCGCGGCTGCCGCACCGCCCGAGAGCGGCCGCGAGTTGTGGGAGCTGCTGCGCGGGGACTGCCACCTGCACTCCGACTGGTCCGACGGCGGCAGCCCGATCGAGGAGATGGGCCGGACGGCGGCCGAGCTCGGCCATGAGTGGGCGGCGCTCACCGACCACTCCCCGCGGCTGACCGTCGCCCGCGGGCTGTCGGCCGACCGGCTGCGCGAGCAGCTCGAGGTGGTGGCGGAGCTGAACACGACGTGGGCGCCGTTCCGGCTGCTCACCGGCATCGAGTGCGACATCCTCGAGGACGGTTCGCTCGACCAGGAACCGGAGCTGCTGGAGCGGCTCGACGTCGTGGTGGTGTCCGTGCACTCCAAGCTGCGCATGGAAGCCGGCGCGATGACCCGCCGCATGGTCGCCGCCGTACGCGATCCGCACGCGGACGTTCTGGGGCACTGCACGGGCAGGCTGGTGACCGGGCGGGGGCGGCCCGAGTCGGAGTTCGACGCGGACGAGGTGTTCGCCGCGTGCGCCGAGTCCGGTACGGCGGTGGAGATCAACAGCCGGCCCGAGCGGCTCGACCCGCCCCGGCGGCTGCTGCGCCGGGCCGTGGCCGCGGGCGTGCTGTTCTCCATCGACACCGACGCGCATGCGCCCGGTCAGCTGGACTGGCAGCGGTACGGCTGTGCACGGGCGCAGGAGTGCGCGGTGCCCGCCGAGCGGGTGGTCACCACCTGGAGCGTGGACGAGCTGCTGGCCTGGACCCACGAGGGCAGGACACCGTCCCGCGTGGCGGACGCCTGACGTGGTACTCGTGCGGCAGGAGAGGAAACGGCCCGGACCAGGAAGGGGCGGCACATGGAACGGTCGGCTGTGTTCGATGTCGACGGAACCCTCGTCGACACCAACCACCTCCACGTCACGACCTGGTGGGAAGCCTTCCGGCAGGCCGGGCACCAGGTGCCGATGCACGCCGTCCACCGCGCCGTCGGACTCAGCTCCACCGACCTGATCGCCCACCTCCTCGGCGACGACCGGGACAAGGACCAGGACGCCGAGCTGAGCGCCGCCCACAAGGCCCTGTACGGGCAGTACTTCGACCGGCTGCCCCCGCTGCGGGACGCGGGCCGGCTGCTGCGGCGCCTGGACCGCAACGGCTGGCGAGTCGTCCTCGCGACCTCGGCCGGGGGCGCGGAGCTGTCCGCGCTGCGTCGGGCGATCTCCGCGGACGACGCGATCACCGCCACCGCGAGCGCCGACGACGTCGAGGAGGGCAAGCCGGCACCGGAGCCCGTCGAGCACGCCCTGGAACTGGCCGGGGTGCCCGCCGAGCGCGCGGTCTTCGTCGGCGACACCGTCTGGGACATGCGGGCCGGCAGCCGGGCCGGCGTGCGCTGTGTGGGCGTCCTGTGCGGCGGCATCCCCCGCGCCGACCTGCTCGACGCGGGCGCCCAGGCGGTCTACGAAGATCCGGCCCACCTGCTGGCGGCCCTGGCGGACAGCCCCTTGGCCGATGTGCCGGGCGGCACGGACCCGCACACCGGATGACCCGTGTGACCGATGGGGTGCGACGGCCTGCGCGCCGGGGCACCCGGGCGGTGGAATCGGTACGACAGCGGGCACTCGAGGGCGCCCGCACGACCGACGCGCTACGGCGGGAAGCGTATGCCGTCGGCAGGGCCACCCGGGCCGCGTGGTGCGGGCCGGGCCGGGAGCGGGACCTTGTCGTGCAGTCGCTCAAGGCGGCGGCCGCGGCACTGCTCGCCTGGCTCGTGGGGAGCGTGTGGCTGGGCGATCCGATGGCCCTGATGGCGTCCTGGGTGGCGCTGATCCTGGTGCAGGCGACCGTGTACAGCTCGCTGCTGCAGGCCGCCCAGCAATTCGCGGCGATCTGCGCAGGGACCGTGCTGGCGTCGGCCGCACTGGCGGCCACCGGCAGCACCCTGGGTGCGCTGGCCCTGACGGTCCCCCTGCTGATGCTGCTGGCCAACTGGCCGCGCTTCGGCGACCAGGGCGTCTTCGGCGCGACCACCGCGCTGTTCACCCTGGCCACGGGCGCGGCCGGGGCGTCCGCCGTCGGGCACCGGGTGGGACAGGCCGCTCTGGGCGCGGTGATCGGGGTCGCCGTCAACGCGCTCGTGCTCCCGCCGATCCATCTGCGGGACGTACGGGAGAACCTCGCGGCGCTGGCCCGGGAGGCGGGGGACCTCCTGCACACCGTGGCCGACGATCTGCGGGACACCGAATGGAACGCGCAGAGCGCGGCGGGCTGGTCGAGTGCCTCGGCGCGTCTGGAGCACCGGCTGGAGGCGCTGCGATCGGCGCGTGGCTGGAGTCGGGAGAGCCTGCGACTGACCGCCGGACCGCTGCGTGCGGTCCGGCGTCCTGCTGCGCCGGCGCCGCCGGAGGAGGAGGACGAACGCTGGAGCCGGGTCACCGGGCACATCAGGGCGCTCACCCGGACCCTGGCCGTCGCGGCCGACGAAGGCCGCACGCCTCTTCCGCCCGGCGGGCGGGCGCTGCGGGTGTACGCCCGGCTGCTGGAGCTGATCGGCGACGCCTGCCACACGGAGAGCCGCCGACTGCTGGGTGCCGACGGTGAGGCCGGTCCGGACGGCCGGGGCGAGGCCGAGGCCGCGATGGTTCGGCTGCACCAGGAGTTGCAGGACTGGCTGCGGGAGCACGCCGGGCAGGGGGCGGCCCGGACGACGGTTCTCGGGACCCTGCTGTTGCAGGCCGAGAACGTGTGGAGCGAGACCGTTCCGGCAGGTCAGCGGGGGTGACACAGATCACCCCAAATCATCCCCTGCGCTGGAACACCAAACGGTCGTTGCCCGTTGAACAACGCGTGGGTGCGGATGGGACAGTGTCCCCGGGCCTCACCTTTTGCCCACAGGGACGATCGTTCGGCTGAAGCCCTGTGGAGCCTTTCGCCGAGAGGCGACCGCCATCCGCACCCACACCCTTGACCGCCCCGACCGGAACTCCCCCGTCCGGTCGGGGCTTTCTGCTGTTCGGGCGGGTGCCCACGGGTCGGCTTGACTTCGAGAGCACTCCAATTCGTAGCGTTCCCGGCATGAGCACTGCACAGCACAAGATCGGCTCCGGCTTCGGCGCCACGAGCACCGCCGACGACGTCCTGCACGGCATCGACCTGTCCGGGAAGCTCGCCATCGTCACGGGCGGGTACTCGGGCCTCGGCCTGGAGACCACCCGGGCGCTCACCAAGGCCGGCGCCCATGTCGTCGTCCCCGCCCGTCGCAGGGCCACCGCCGAGGAGGCGCTTTCCGGCCTCAGCGATGCCGAGGTGGACGAGCTGGATCTCGGAGACCTGGAGAGCGTGCGCGGCTTCGCCGAGCGGTTCCTCGCCTCCGGCCGCACGGTCGACTTCGTGATCGACAACGCCGGGATCATGGCCTGCCCCGAGACCCGGGTGGGGCCCGGCTGGGAGGCGCAGTTCGCGACCAACCACCTCGGTCACTTCGCCCTGGTCAACCGCCTGTGGCCGGCGATCGAGCCGGGCGGCGCCCGCGTCGTCTCGGTGTCCTCGCGGGCCCACCACTTCTCCGGGATGCGCTGGGACGACGTCCACTGGCGGCAGGGCTACGACAAGTGGGAGGCGTACGGACAGGCGAAGACGGCCAACGTCCTGTTCGCCGTCCACCTCGACAAGCTCGGCGCCGACCGCGGTGTACGGGCCTTCTCGCTCCACCCGGGCGGCATCCTCACCCCGTTGCAGCGCCACCTCCCGAAGGAGGAGATGGTGGAGCGCGGCTGGATCGACGAACAGGGCAACCCGCTGAACCCGGAGGGCTTCAAGAGCCCGGCGCAGGGCGCGGCCACGCAGGTGTGGGCGGCGACCTCCCCCCAGCTGGACGGCATGGGCGGTGTCTATCTGGAGGACTGCGACATCGCCGAGCCCGCTGGCGACGGGGACGAGCGCAGTGGCGTCAAGGACTGGGCGATCGATCCGGAGCAGGCCGCGCGGCTGTGGCAGTTGTCGGCGGAGCTGACGGGTGTGAACGCGTTCGCCGCGTAGCGCGTGGGCGGAGCGGGCGTGCGGAGCGTGCGGGCGCCTCGGAAGGGGGTACTCGGACGCTCCCGTCCCCACCTTCGTGAGGAGCCGCAGGTGAGCAGCGAACCGGCCCGCAGGATCGTGGTCACCGGCGCCACGGGCAACGTCGGCACGAGCGTGGTAAGGCTTCTCTCGGAGGATCCGGAGGTCGGCTCCGTGCTGGGGCTGGCCCGCAGGATCCCCGACTGGTCGCCGCCGAAGACGGACTGGGCGGTGGTCGACCTGGCGTCCGAGCAGGCAGATCTGGCGAGCATGTTCAGGGGTGCCGACGCCGTCATCCATCTGGCCTGGGCGTTCCAGCCCACGCACGATCCGGCCGTGACCTGGCGGACGAACGTACTGGGCAGCATTCAGGTCTTCGATGCGGTGGCCGCGGCAAAGGTCCCCGTGCTGGTGCACGCGTCGTCCGTCGGCGCGTACTCGCCGGGGCCGAAGGACGACGCCGTGGACGAGTCGTGGCCGACACACGGCTGGCCCGACGCCGCGTACTGCCGGGAGAAGGCCTACCTGGAGCGGGCGCTGGACACCTTCGACCGGTCCCATCCCAGGTTGCGGGTGGTGCGGATGCGGCCGGCGTTCCTGTTCAAGCGGGAGTCGGCGAGCGAGCAGCGCCGTATCTTCGGCGGCCGCTTCCTGCCGGGGCCGCTGGCCCGCCCGCAGCTGCTGCCGTTCCTGCCGGACATCCCGGGGCTGCGGGTGCAGGCCCTGCACACGGACGACGCGGCCAAGGCCTATCAGCTCGCCGTGCAGTCCGATGTCCGCGGCGCGTTCAACCTCGCGGCCGATCCCCCTCTCGACGCGGCTCTGCTGGGCGAGATGTTCGGCGCCCGCCCGGTCCGGCTCCCGCGTCCGGCGGCCCGCTCGGCGATCGCCGCCGCGTGGGGGCTGCACCTGCTGCCCGCTTCCCCGCACCTGTTCGACGCGGTGCTCAGGCTGCCGCTGATGGACTGCACGCGCGCGCGTACGGAACTGGGCTGGCGCCCGGAACACTCCGCGCCCGAGGTGCTGGAGGAGTTTCTGCAGGGCCTGCGGCGCGGCGAGGGTGCGCCGACGGAGCCGATGCGGGGCCGCAAGGTGGGCTGACCCGCGCCCTGCCCACCCGCGACCTGTCTCAGCCGGACGGCTCTTGAGGTTCCGGATGTTCCGTGTGGACCGTGCCCGCCCGGGCTGCACCCTGTCGGCCCGTGCCCGCCTCGTCCGTGTCGGGGACGTCGTCCGCTTCGGTGCTGTCGTCCGCGGGCTCGACGGGCACCTCCCACGGGTCCTCCGCCGGGTTCGCCTGCTGGTCCGGCAGATCCCGCGGCACGGGCTCGTCGGCCTTGTCGGGCTCGTCGGCCTTGTCCGGCGTGGTGTGACGGTTGTCGGCCATGGTGCACCTCCCTCGCGTCGTCCAAGGTCGTTCGTGAGCCCCGCGAGTACCGTTCCCACCACCGGCGAAACCTCAGGGCGCCACCCGCTGCGCCAGGGCCGTGCGCCAGGCGGTCGACGGGGCCTCGGGAGCGGGCTCGGCGCGGCGGCCGCCGCGTGCGAAGAAGTCGGCGAGCGGCAGGATCGCGGCGCCCACGGTGACCGCGTCCGGCCCGAGCCTGCCCAGGTCGACGGTGACTTTCCGGGCCGGATGCCGCAGGGCGTACGAGGCAGCGTGCCGGCGTACGGCGGGCAGGAGGTGGGCGCCGATCCGCAGGCCCGCCCAGCCGCCGATCAGGATGCGCTCGGGCTGGAAGAGGTTGATCAGGTCGGACAGGCCCGCGCCCACGTACTCGGCCGCCTCCTCCAGTACGGCGAGCGCCACCCGGTCGGCGGCACCGCCCTCGGGCGGATACGCGCCGGCCAGCATGGCCGCCAGCGCGGTCTCCTCGTCGGCGCCTTCCGGCGCGCTCCCGCCTTCCTCGCACCAGCGTTCCAGCAGCGACTCGGCGCCCGCGTACGCCTCCAGGCAGCCGAGCGCTCCGCAGCGGCAGCGGCGCCCCCTGACCCGCACCGTCAGATGCCCCCATTCCACTGCCCGCCCGTGCTCCGCCTCGGGGGTGACCAGACAGGCGCCGACGCCGGAGCCGAACAGCACGACGACCGCGCTGCGGGCGCCGCGTCCGCCGCCGAACCACATCTCGGCCTGGCCGAGGGTGCGCGCGCCGTTGTCGATGAAGTACGGGACGGTGTCGGGGAGTTCGGAGCCGTCGCGCAGGAGCTGCTCCAGCGGTACCGCGTCCCAGCCGATCGTCTGCCCGTGCACCAGGGCACCGAGCCGCGGCGTGTGCTCGACGATCCCGGGGACGCCGATGCCGACGCCGAGGAGCCGTTCGGGACCGATGCCGGCGCCCGCGAGCACCTCGGCGATGCCGTCGCGCACATGGCCGACGATGCCTTCGACCTCGTACCGCTGCCGCGCCAAAGGCCGTTCGGCGCGGGCGAGTTCGGTGAGGGTCAGGTCGAACAGCCCGATCCGCACCCGGGTCTCGCCGACGTCGACGCCGATCATGTGACCGCTGCCGGGAGCCACGCGCAACAGGATGCGGGGGCGGCCGCCGTCGGAGTCGACGCTGCCGGCCTCCTCGACCAGGCCGTCGGCGATCAGCTCGGCGACGACGTTGCTGATGGAACCGGAGCTGAGCCCGGTCGCAGGGCCGAGTTCGAAGCGGCTGAGGGGGCCGTCGAAGTAGAGGCGCTGCAGCACGGCCGTACGGTTGCCCCGTCTGAGGTCCCGTACCGTGCGCCCGTTCCGCCCCGCCATGCGGCTCCCTTCGGACCTGCCCTGTTCCTCACCCTGTTCGAACCGTCCCCCATTGTGAACTACGACGTCAGGTCCTCGATCTCGGCCAGTGCGGCCAGCAGTTCCGGAGCGACCGTCTCCTGGACCCAGCGGTCTTGTGCGGCGTCGACCGCCCGGGGGACGGTCTCGGTGAGCATGATCAGGTAGAGGTAGGAGCGGTAGAGGGCCAGGCGGAGCCGGGCTGCCGCGTCGAAGCCGGCCCGCCCTCCGGCCTCCCGGTAGCCCGCCAGGAACGCCTCATCCTTCCTGATGTCCCCGAGCAGCGCCAGCGAGACGAAGTCGGCCAGCGGGTCGCCCCAGAACATGCGCTCCCCGTCGATGAGCCCGCCGATCCGGGGCTGACCCGACGCACGGTCCACCAGGATGTTGCCCTGCCACAGGTCGAAGTGGACCAGACAGGGGACGGTGACCTCGTCGAGGGCGTCGTAGGCGGCTTCCAGGTTGCGGGCGACGGCGTCGGCGGGGCGCGGCAGCCGGGCGCAGTAGCGGCGAGCGTCGTCGAGGACGGCGTCGAGCATTCCCGTGAACGCGGTGCGCCAGTCGGGGGCGAGCGGGCCGAGGGCACCGGACGGATAGCCGAAGCCGCCCCGCCCGGTGACGGCGTGCAGCCGGGCGACCTGACGGCCCAACTCCGTGCGCAGGACGGTCTGTTCCGTGTCCGTGAGTGAGCCGTTCCAGGGGTCGCCCGGGCAGGCGGTCATCAGGAGATGGCTCCCGAGGGTCACCACACGCGGCGCCGCTACGTCCGCCTCCGCGGCCGCACGGTAGAACTCGGCCTCGGACACGAGGAGTTCACTCTCGTACGTCATGCCCGGGAGGGTCGAGGCGGGCGGCACCTTCAGCACATAGCGACGGCCGTCGACGAGGACCAGCTCCTCGACCGTGTTGTACGTGCCGCCCGACAGCGGGCGCAGGTGGGCGAGGTGGCCCGGCTCAAGACCAGCCGCGTCCAAGGCCTGCCGGGCCCGTTCCCAGGAGTCCACCACCGTGCGCCCACCCCTCTTGTCTTCTTCGGTCAGCCGGCCGCGTACACGTCCTCGACGTAACGACCGTCCGCGATCAGCCCGTCGAGCCACCGCTCGGCCGCCCCGTCGTCGGCGCCCGGCGTGCGCTCCCGGTACAGCGTACGAAACGCCTCCCGTACGCCCGGCGCCATCCGCGAACCATCGCCGCAGACGTACACCCGGGCGCCCGCGCTCAGCAGCCCCCACACCTCGTCGGCCTCGGCGGCGATGCGGTGCTGGACGAAGGTCACGCCGTCCTGCGGGGCGGCGCTGAAGGCCGGGCGGAGCGAGACCGCGCCGGCGGCCTCGGCGGTGCGCAGTTCGTCGGCGTGCAGGAAGTCGGCGTCGGGGGCGTCGCAGCCGAAGTAACAGAGGGCGGGGGCGAGTTCGGCGCCCGCCGCTCGTGCCGCCGTACGGTCTGCGACGGCCCCGCGGAACGGTGCGAGGCCCGTGCCCGCGGCGACCATGACGACCGGTGTGGAGCCGTCGATCCGGAAGGCCTCCCGGCACGGCTGGACGCGGGCGTACACGGTGTCCCCGGGCCGGACGGTCGTGAGGTGTCCGGATCCGGTGCCGCGGTAGACGCCCTTGCCCGAGCGGGCCGGGGCCTGAAGCAGGGACACCATCAGGTCCGCGTGGCCGGGGTCGACGGCGGGCGAGGAGGAGATGGAGTAGTGGCGGGGGCGCAGCGGGGTGAGGAGGTCGAGCAGCGTCGGCCAGTCCAGGGCGCCGCGCAGGGCCGGGTGGTCCTCGATCACCTCGATCAGGGTGCGCGGGTCGTCGGTCAGGTTCGCCGGCGCCATGCGCTCCGGCGGGCAGGGGTTGGCGGCGGCGAGCGCGGACAGCTGGGCGGCGCTCGGGCGCTCCTGCAACTCGACGTGGTGGGTGAGGAGTTGGCGTGCCGTCAGGGGCCGGTCCACCGCGAGGCCGTCCCGGCGGGGACGGGTGGCCCGGATGTCGAGGACGGTGTCGAGGTCGACGCCGAGCGCGGTGGCGGCTCGCTCGACCAGTGCCGGCGCGTTGACGGGCAGCACGGTGAGGTGGTCGGCGGTGCGGTAGGTGACGCCTTCCGGCAGGGCCAGGCGGACGAAGCGCTTGCGGCGGGGGTGGCCCGGGGCGGTGAGGTCGTAGGCCTCGGTGACCGTCATGGGGACGAGGCCGTGGCGTTCGGCGAGGGCGTCCAGGGGGCCGCCGGTCAGGGTGCGGACTTCGTACGCGGTCGTGGGCTCGTCGTCGGCCGGGGCGGTGGCGTCCGGGTCGCCGTACTGCTCCAGCAGCGCCGTGCGGAGCCTGACCGTGAAGTTGCGTACCGCGCCGGTCAGATCGCCGGAGGCGTCGGCGGCGGCGCGGTCGATCAGGCGGGTGGCACCGAGTTCGGCGAGGCGGTCGTCGAAGCGGGTCGGTACGTGCTGGTAGGTGGCGGCCCAGTTGCGGTCGCCGACGCCGAGGACGGCGTAGGTGACGTCACCGGCATGGGAGGCCTCCTCCAGCCAGGCGGCGAAGGCGGTGGCGTCGTCGGTGGGGCGGCCGTTGTAGGAGGCGGCGGTGATCACGACCGGGTGGTCGGTGGGGAGGCGACCGGCGTACTCGTCGAGCGGCGCCACCTGCGTCTCGCAGCCGACGGCGGCAGCCTCGTCGGCCAGCTGGGCGGCGTAGTCGCGGCAAGTGCCGTAGTTGCTGCCGTGCAGGAACAGGGCCCTGGTGCCGGGGCGGACGCGGGCGGGGAGGGCAGCCGTGTCGGACACGGCTTCCGTGGCCGCGGGGGCGGCGCCGGGCAGCGGGGGGTGCACGTGGTCGGCGGGGGTGCGCGGGGTCAGGGTGAGGGTGAAGCCGTCGGGCTTGAGGGTGAGGGTCTCCTTGATGGTGAGGCGGTAGTCGGCGTGGTCGTGCAGCCGGTAGCGGTGGACCAGCATGGCGAGCAGCATGGTCGCCTCGTGCAGCGCGAACTGCCGCCCGATGCAGGCGCGTTCACCGGTGCCGAACGGCTTGAACGCGTGCACCGAGCGCGGCGCCTCGGCCTCGGGCGTGAAACGGGTGGGGTCGAACAGCTCGGGGTTGTCACCCCAGACCGGCTGCCGGTGCAGCATCGGCGCGAGGACGGTGACGAACTGCCCGGCACGCAGCGGGATCCGGCCGCCGAGCATCGTGTCCTGGAGGGCGTGACGGCTGAAGGCGGCGGCCGTGGGCCACAGCCGCAGCGCCTCGTTGAGGACCTGGCGGGTGTACGTCAGCTTGCCGACCTCGTCGTACGTCGGCTCGACGTCGGCCCGGTCGCCCCACAGCTCGTCGACCTCGCGCTGCACGAGCTGGAGCGCGGCCGGGTGCTTGGCGAGGTAGTACAGCGCGAAGCTTATGAGCGCAGGCCTGTGGCGGTGACGCCGGTGGAGGCAGGCATCCTGGCGCTGCTCGCCGGGGGCGCCAGCACCGCCCGGGCCGCCCGGGAGACCGGCCTCACCGTGGACGGCGTCAACTACCACCTGCGGCGCCTGTCGGCACGGTGGAGCGCGGCGAACCGTACGGAACTGGTCGCCCGCGCCTATGCGCTGGGCGTGCTCGCCGCCGGGGTGTGGCCGCCGAGGCCGGCCGCCTCGGCGGAACCCGAGTAGGCGGTCCCGGCACCCTCGGGCGCACCGAAACGAGCCAGGGTGTGCCACACCATCTTCAGGTCCTGGAGCTCATGACGGCCGGTCCGCGACGCATCCCCGATCACGCGCGGGTCGACATGCCCGTCCTCGGCGATGCGGGCGCCCAGGTCGGCGTACTCGTGGCCGCGATAGTCGGCGTGGCGGTGCAGGTCGGCCACGGTGAGCCGGTAGCCGGGGTGCCACTCGACCGGGAACGGGAGCAGCCGGGCCGCGGTCTCGACGGGTGTGCCCCGGTAGCTCGCGTCCAGGACGATCGCCTCCACGTCGCGGGCGAGGACGACCCCGCCGTGGACCTGTGCCTCGATGTAGTCGTTGAGGGCGTCCTGTTCGTCGGCCTCGGCGAGCGCGAGGAGCTGCATGCCGGAGGCGACGCCGAAGTCGGTCGGCTCGGCCGCGCTGTCGGGATAGCAGAAGGTGGCGCGGGCGAGTGCCGCGCCGGTCAGCCGAAAGTGCGAGGAACCGAACCGCGGGGCGGCGCCCACCACCTGCCGCCGGAAGTTCAGCGCGCCGTACACCGGCCGCTCGTGCCCGGCCGCGTCGTCGTAACCCCGCCGAAGATCCGGCTCTCCCAGCGCCGGCGATCGCCGCCGGGGTGCGCTGTGAGCCCGCCGTTGCTGGTGCCGGTGACGAACTGCGAGTGGTACGAGCCGTCCTCGGCCAGCGCGCGCAGGATCGGCAGGCCCCGCACCAGCCGGTCCGGGTGGAAGTTGAGGGTGATGCGCACGTTGGGGTCGAGGGACGGCCCCGAGGAAAAGGCTGCGACATGTCGCAGGGCACGCCGGGCCCGAGGTGACCCGACAGGGCCGAAATTCACTGGCTCCCCTTCATCAAGCTTCCTACCCTAGCCATGAACCTAGGGGCTCTAGGTTTTACTGATCGACCCAACGCCCGTACACCCCCGGAGGCTCCCCATGAAGCCGCTCACCGAGCAGGACATCCGCAACTCTTTCATCAACTGCTCGAAAGGGGAGGCCAAGCGCCTGTCCGTACCCCGCGATCTCGGCGAACGCCCTTGGGACGATCTCGACTTCCTCGGTTGGCGGGATCCGGGGGCACCCGACCGCAGTTATCTGGTCACCGAGCGGGAGGGGCGGATCGTGGGCGTGACGCTGCGCTTCCCGTCCTCGCAGCGCGGAATCCTGCACCGCAGCATGTGTTCGCTCTGTCTGACGACCCATCCGGGCGGCGGCGTTTCGTTGATGACGGCACGAAAGGCCGGCACCGCCGGCCGAGAGGGCAACTCGGTCGGTGTGTACATGTGTACCGACCTGGCCTGTTCCCTCTATGTGCGCGGCAAGAAGGTCCCGCAGAGCACGCTCCGGATGGAGGAAACCCTCACTCTTGATGAACAGATCGCCCGCACGACGGGCAATCTGTCCGCTTTCCTCGACAAGCTGTACCTGTGACCGCGAGGTCGTAGCTGCGGTGCCGCTGTGGCCGGGATGCCGGTCGTCGCGGCGGCGAGGATGATGAACAGGGTCAGCACTGATCCGGTCCGATGCCGATTCATCCAAGGCTCGTGTCGACACGCGGGTGTCGACGATCACCAGCCCGGCCCCTTGCCGTACCGCCGCCGCTGCGATCAATCTGGGGTTCCTTGCGGACCGTTACGTTCCGCAAGCAGGGTGTGGGAAGCATCTGTGGAAGGAACAGCCGAGGATGCGGGACGTACGTGAGGGGACGCCGTCCCTGGAGCGGCTCGGGAAGCTGCGCCGGGACCCCGTGGTGGTCCAGACGCTGCGGTCGGCGGCCGCGGCGACGATCGCCTACGTCATCGCGCTGCGCCTGAGCCCGGAGGCCGCGCCGCTGACCGCGCCCCTGACGGCGCTGCTGGTCGTCCAGGTCACGCTGTACGCCACGCTCACCAACGGCATCCGCCGGGTGAACTCCGTGGTGGCCGGCGTGCTGGTCGCCATCGCGTTCAGCCTGCTGGTCGGCCTGACCTGGTGGAGCCTGGCGCTGCTGATCGTGGCCTCGCTGGTGGTGGGCCATCTGGTGCGGGTCGACGAGTACGTGCCCGAAGTGGCGATCAGCGCGATGCTGGTCCTCGGAGTCACCACCGTCGGGGACACGGCCTGGGCGCGGATTCTGGAGACGCTGATCGGCGCGGTGGTCGGGCTCGGCTTCAATCTGCTCCTCGCGCCGCCGGTGTGGGTGGAAGAGGCCGGGGAGTCGCTGGAGGGACTGGCCCGTCGGCTGCGGCAGTTGATGCTGCGCATCGGCGAGGAGGCCGCCGGCCACACCCCGTTCGAGCAGGCCGCGGCCCGGCTGCACGAGGCGCGCCGGCTCGACCACGACATCGTCGAGGTCGACGCGGCGCTGAAGCAGGCCGAGGACAGCCTGCGGCTCAATCCGCGCGTGCGCGACAGCCTGCTGCACCGCGTGGTGCTGCGCACCGGGCTGGACACGCTGGAGATCTGCACGGTGGTGCTGCGGGTGCTCGCGCGCACCCTCACCGACCTCGCGAAGGAGCGGGAGCCCGAGCCGCTGTTCGCGAAGGAGACGGGCGCCGTCGTGGAGCAGCTGCTGTCCGAGATCGCCGACGCGGTGGTCAGCTTCTCGGTGCTGGTCACCACCCATGTCAGCAGCAACGCCGACGCCGCGGAGTCCCGGCTGACCGCCGAGTTGCGCACGGCTGCGGGCACCCGCGACAAGCTGGCCCTGCTGCTGCGCGAGGAGGCCGAGCGCGAGGACCGGCACTGGCAGCTGCTCGGCGCCGTACTCACCGAGGTGAACCGCATCCTCGACGAGCTCGACACCGAGCACCGCTCACGCCGGCTGCTGGAGGAACTGGACCGGGTCTCGCAGGAGCAGCGCACCCGGATGCCGCGTCTGACCCGGCTGCGTGAGCGCATGGGCGTTCAGGAGCAGCTGTGGCGGAACCGTACGGGGATCAGCGGGCGTTCTTCGTGAGGGGACGCCGGGACGGGGCCGGCGCCTGAGGCGAAGGAGCTGCCCGATGGCCGACACGACCGTGCGGATCGACGGAAACACCCTGCGGCTGCCGGGCGGGGTGGCGGTGCGGTTCATCCGTACGCTGCGGCTGCCCGAGTCGGGCACGCACCCGCTGCCGCCGGGGCTCGGCGAGTTCCCGGTCCGGCGGGTGGCGGACTACGCGGACAGCGTTCCCGAGGCCTGGCGGTCACGGGGCGGCGTGATGCTGCCGGTGTATCTGCGCGAGGCGATGTGGCTGAGCTTCGGGGGCACGACGGAGCCGGCCGCGCTGCAGGTCGGGGTGGGCAAGGTGTGCGCGGTCTCGGGGAAGCCGTGGAGCGACCGGCTGTCGCGCAAGCCGCAGAACTATGTCGTGCTGCCCCGCCAGCCCTGGCTGGACGGCATCAACTCCGGGAAGGGCACGGTCCGCCAGTTCGTGGCCGTACCGCTGGGGCTGGGGGCGACCGTCGAGGGCCAGGTGACCGGCGAGGAGGTCTGGGGCGGCGTACAGCTGCAGTCGTTCGCGCTGAAGGAGCCGCAGCTGGCCAGATGGCGTGAGGAGGAGCGGCGCCGGGCGGAGCAGGCGCGGGCGATGCCCCAGTACGGCGGCTACGGCGGCGCCATGCCCATGGCGGCACCGGCCCCCCAGGGCGCGGTCCCGGCCCCCGCCGCCGCTCCGGCGGGTCGGCCTCCGCGGGCCGCCGCGGCGATGGGGCTGGGCGTCGGCGGTTCGATGCGCCAGGAGGTCTACGAGGACGACCGGCCGCTTTCGGACTGGTCGAAGCGCCCCGCGGCCGGGTCTTCGTCCATCTCGTGACGCCGCCGGAGTGGCGCCGCATCACCGGCGAGGCTCCCCCGCCGTCGCCGGTGGACCGGGCGGCGTACACGCGCGCGGGGCTGCCGTGGTTCGACTACTACGACCAGGACGCCGAGGATCTCGCCCCCACGGACACGCTGGAGTCGGTGAAGCCGGTCGGCGACTGGCTCGGCGACGACCACGAACCCTGGCAGGCACCCTCGCCTGGCCAGGTGACGCCGCTCAAGGACGCCCAGGGCAAGCCGGTGGCGGACGGCGACTGGTAGACGGCGCGAGGCACCCGCAGGGCTCGGCACTCCGAGCCCAGCACTACCACTCATTGCACCCTGCGCAACACTCGTTGCCCTTCTTGCGCTCGACGGGTGATCCACGCCAAGGTGGCTGTCGCGACCAGGACGACCGACGACCTGAGGTGTGGACATGGGCAGTGGTGGGCTGAGCAGGCGCCGATTCGTCGGAACCCTCGCGGGATCGGCCGCCGGCGTGACGATCCCGGCGGCCACGGCGTGCGACGACGCACCCGCTCCGTCGGACACCGCCGACACGGCGGCCCCCGAGTCGACCACCCCCGGCACCCGTCCGAGCGCTCAGACCGAGAGCCGCAAGCCGTCCGGCCCGCGCCCGCTCTACCTCGGCACCTACACCTCCGCCGAGGGCGGCGGCAAGGGCATCGGCTTCGCCACGTACGACGCCACCACGGGCCGTATCACCGACCGCGGAGTCCTGGCG
Organism: Streptomyces cyaneus; assembly: GCF_004028635.1. Lineage (GTDB taxonomy): Bacteria > Actinomycetota > Actinomycetes > Streptomycetales > Streptomycetaceae > Streptomyces > Streptomyces cyaneus. The sequence goes on from NZ_RQJW01000015.1 coordinate 139,885, forward strand.
GAGACCGGCGACCCCTCGTTCCTCGCCCTGCACCCGAACGGCCGGACGCTGTACACCGTCAATGAGCGGGAGGACGGTGGCGTGACCGCGGTGCGGCTCGCCGACCGGCATGTTCTGGGCACCAGGAGCTCGGGGGGTGCGGGCCCGTGCCACCTCTCCGTGCATCCGAGCGGGCGCTGGCTGCTGAGCGCCAACTACAACTCCGGCAGCGTGGCCGTCCACCCCATCGACGCCTCCGGCGGCCTCCGCGAGCACACCGATGTGATCAGGCATTCCAGCCCGCCCCCAGGTCCCGACCCCGACCGCCAGGACGGTCCGCACGCGCACCAGATCGTCACAAGCCCCGACGGCGGCCACGTACTCGCCGTCGACCTGGGCACGGACACCGTCTACACCTACCGCCTCGACCAGGCCAAGGGCACACTCACCGAGGTGTCCCGGGCACGCTCCCGCCCGGGCGCCGGGCCGCGCCACCTCACCTTCCACCCGGGTGGGCGGTACGCCTATCTGGCCAACGAACTCGACAACACCGTCACGGTCTGTGCCTACGACCCGGCCACCGGGCGCGTCACGATCGGCGACCCGCAGCCGACCGGCACGGGTGATGTCACCAGCTATCCGTCGCAGATCCTGGTGACCGCGGACGGTCGGTTCGCCTACTTCGCCAACCGTGGACACAACAGCCTGACGCGGTACGCCATCGAGTCGAAGGGCGCCCTGCTCCGGCTCCTCGACACGGTGCCGGTGCACGGCGACTGGCCGCGGCACACCGCCTTCTCCCCCGACGGAGGGCTGCTGTTCGTGGCGAACCAGCGCTCCAGCTCGGTCACCGTCTTCCAAGTCGACCGCGGGAACGGTGAACTGCGCCTCGCCGGCGAGCCGTTCGCGTCACCCGTCGCCGTCTGTGCGCTGCCGCTGTAGGGCGCGGGGGCAGGAGGCGGCGCCGGCCTGGGCGAGCAGGATGTGCATACGTTCGGTGAGCTGGGCGACGTCGTTGGCGGGCCGGTGGAACGGCAGCCGTACGTCGGCCTGGGCGCGGGCGCGTTCGATGCGCAGCGTCAGTCCGTGCCGGTCGACAGCGAGGGGCTGGACGCGGACGGCGCCGTGCAGGCTGTCGGAGTCGACGAGACGGGTGAGCCGCTCGACGGCGTCCGGGTGACAGTCGGCGAGGTGGGTGAGCAGCCGGGCCTCGGCGATGGCCAGCGGGTCGGGCGTGGCGGCGGCGAACTCGTCGAGGTCAACGACCACCGCACCGGACGGCTGCCGCAGCACCACCCGCGTCGGCTGGAACGCCAGTTTGCCCTCCTCGGCGGTGAACCAGCCGGACAGCCAGAGCCGGGCGCGGATCCGTTTGCGTACGGGCACGGGGGCGACGTCGGCGAACTCCAGGACGGCGGCGGGCTCTCCGCGGGGCGCGCAGATCGCCGCCGCGACGAGCGCGCTGTCCTCGGGCACGTCCAGCAGGACGCGGCCGTCCTCGGCCACGGTGTGCGCGCCGACGAGCTCCTCGCGACTGCCCTCCGCGGTCACCGCGCAGGACCACGCGGCGGCGAGCACCGACCGGGCCCGCTCCGCCGCGGCAGGCGCGGCCGTCCACGCTTGGCTGTCACCCATCCCAAACCTCCTTAGGTAAGCCTTGCCTAACCTATCGAAGATCGGGCCGCACGCCAACCTGCCCCACCGATCCTGTGCGATCTCTTTGCAGGTGTATCCGTTGCGGTGGACGCGGCACTCAGGGTGTGATGACGCCCAACAGGGCGCGGGCGCACAGGTCGCGCACCTGCTCCCGGGAGAGGTCCGAGCCTCTCAGCCACTCCAGGCAGACGGCGGTGGTGAACGCGAGCCAGCCCCGCACGGCGAGCCCGACATCGGGTCGCCCCTCGAAGACCGGGCCGAACTCGGGGTCCGCCGCCATGGCGGCGAGGATCTGCTTCTCCTGTGCGGCCAGGGCCTGTTGATAGACCTTGCGTACAGCCTGGTCGCCCGCCGCGTCGGCGCGGTGGAAGGCGCGGAATCCGTGCGCGTGGGCCTCGACGTACTCCAGATACGTGTCGAGGCCCTCGGCGAGCTGCTCGCGCACCGGGACCCCGGGCACGGCGGCCGTCATGCGCAGCATGCGCTCGCTCTCCCGCTCGACGACGGCCGCGAAGAAGTCCCGCTTGTTCGGGAAGTAGTGGTAGAGCAGCCCGCGTGAGACACCGGCGATCTCGGCGACCTGCTCGATCCACACGTCGTCGTACGGGCTCTCCGAGAACAGCCGCGCCCCGACCGCGAGGAGCTGCTCACGGCGTTCCTCGGTGCTGAGCCGGCGGCGGGTGCGCTCGCCCTGGTTCGCGGCCATGACCGCACTTTACTTGACGCGGATTCAACAGCGGGACCAGACTGAGCGTTATTGAACCGACGTACAACGAGCTCAATCTGCCGCTGGATCAAGGGAGATCGCGTCATGGCGGAGACAGTGACCGGGCCTTCCCACGGGACCGGACTTCCCAAGGGGTTCCGAAGCGCCGAGCACGGCTGGCCGGAGCTGTCCCGCATACCGCATCCCCCGCACCGGCTTCCGCTGCTCGGCGACATACTCGGCGCCAGTCGGCGTACGCCGCTGCAGGACTCCCTGCGCTACGCCCGGCAGTTGGGGCCGATCTTCCGACGCAGGGCGTTCAACAGGGAGTTCGTGTTCGTCTGGGGCGCCGGACTCGCGGCCGACATGGCGGACGAGTCGCGCTTCGCCAAACATGTGGGACTCGGCATAGCCAATCTGCGGCCGGTGGTCGGGGACGGTCTGTTCACGGCGTACAACCACGAGCCGAACTGGCAGCTGGCGCACGACGTCCTGGCGCCGGGGTTCAGCCGGGAGGCCATGGCGGCCTACCACCCGATGATGCTGGCCGTCGCCGACCGGCTCATGGACCACTGGGACCGCGAGGCGGCTGCGGGCCGGACGGTGGACGTGCCCGGCGACATGACCAAGCTGACCCTGGAGACCATCGCGCGCACCGGGTTCGGGCATGACTTCGGCTCCTTCGAGCGGGCCCGTCCGCATCCCTTCGTGACGGCGATGATCGGCACGCTCACCTATGCGCAGCGGCTCAACACCGTGCCGACGCCGTTCCTGCTACGGCGTGCCGCGCGCCGCAACCAGGCCGACATCGCCTACCTCAACCACACGGTCGACGACCTGGTCCGCGCCCGTACGGCGAGCGGACCCGGGGACGGGGATCTGCTGGACCGGATGCTGGAGACCGCCCACCCGCAGACAGGTGAGCGGCTCTCCGCAGAGAACGTCCGCCGTCAGGTGATCACCTTCCTGGTGGCCGGCCACGAGACCACCTCCGGCGCGCTCTCCTTCGCCCTGCACTACCTCTCCCGGCACCCGGACGTCGCCGAGCGCGCCCGTGCCGAGGTGGACCGCGTCTGGGGCGACACGGCGGTGCCCGGCTACGACCAGGTGGCGAGGCTGCGATATGTGCGCCGGGTTCTCGACGAGGCGCTGCGGCTGTGGCCGACGGCGCCCGCCTTCGCCCGGGAGGCCCGCGAGGACACGGTGCTCGGCGGGGTCCATCCGATGCGGCGCGGTGCGTGGGCGCTGGTGCTCACGGCAATGCTGCACCGCGATCCCGAGGTCTGGGGCGCGGACGCCGAGCGGTTCGATCCGGATCGCTTCGATCCGAAGGCCGTACGGACGCGTCCGGCGCACACCTTCAAGCCGTTCGGGACGGGCGCGCGGGCCTGCATCGGGCGCCAGTTCGCGCTGCACGAGGCCACGCTGGTGCTGGGGCTGCTGCTGCGCCGGTACGACCTGCGGGCCGACCCGGCCTATCGGCTGCGGGTGGCGGAGCGGCTGACGCTGATGCCGGAGGGGTTGCGGCTGCGCCCGGAGCGGCGGGCGGCCGGCACTCCGGTTACGGCACCCGCCTTGTCCGGGGCAGCGGATGACGTGCCCTCAGAGCTGCGCTGTCCAGTGCACAGGGCGGCTGACTGAGGCGGGCAGTCGCGTGCCCGCGCTTCCTCGGGCCGCGTTCAGCTGGGGCTGGGTCAGGAAGAACGCGCCGGTCAGATCCGCGTCCGTGAGGTCGGTGTCGCGCAGGTCGGCGCCGATGAGGTCCGCGCCGCGCAGGTCGGCGCCGGTCAGGTCGGCGGCTATGAGGTAGGCACCGCGCAGGTTCGCGCCGCGCAGGTCGGCGCCCTTGAGGCGGGCGCCCATCAGATCCGCGCCCCGGCGGTCCTTCTTGCGGCCGCGGGTTCCGGCCCGCGCCAGCTCGCTGGTCTTCAGCAGGAGCACGTTGACCTGCTGCCGATGAGCGGCCACGTCCAGCGCGCCGAGCTCCTGCGAGGTCAGGCGCGTGAGCTCCTCGGTCGTCTCCAGCAGGCCCCGCAGCTCGGCGTGGAGGGGGCGGGCGGCGGGCAGGGCGAGGGCCTCGGTCAGGTACCAGAGCAGTTCGTGGAGCTGGCGGACGACCGGGAAGACGTCGAACATCCGCCGGGCGTGCTCCCGGGATGCCGTGCGCCAGTCCTTCCCGGCGAAGGTGACCTGCGAGACCTTCTGGCCGGCGCCGAAGCAGTCGTAGACCGTGCAGCCCGTGAAGCCCTGGTGCCGGAGCCGGGCGTGGATGCCGCAGCGGTGGTCGTCCTGGAGGTTCCGGCAGGGGGTTCCGGCCGCCTTGTCGACCGCGAAGTCGGCGGAGGCGGCGAAGGGCAGGGCGACGCAGCACAGCCCGAAGCAGTTCGCGCAGTCTCCGCGCAGGTCGATGAGGTCGCCGGGGTGATCTTGCATGACGTCAAGCCTAATGTGCGCCCGGCACGAAAACTCACCGACGAGTTTCCGGCGCTGTGGGGGTCCTCTCATCCAGCGGAAAACAAAGTCGGCTACCACTGAGATACGAGCCGACGAAAGCAGGAGCACGCCCGCATCGAGGAATCCCGGGAGAGTTGTCATGTGCAGCCACCAGCCCCCGTGCCCGAACGCCGAGAGTCCGGACCATCACGCCGCCGTGATCGTGTCGGCCCACCCCGAACAGGGCTGGAGCCTGCTGTGCAACGGCACCATCGTCTTCGACGACACCGGTGAGCTGCTGCCGGACGGGCGGGCCGTGGATCCGCACCGGGTCCACGGCCCGCTGGCCGTCGCCGCCTGACTCAGCCCGCGAGGCCGGTCAGGTCGAGGCCGGCCAGCCGCTCGGGGTCCGCCAGGATGTACATCTCGGTGATCCGGCCGTCCAGGACGGTGACGCCCATGACCGACATCGGCCGGCCTTCGGGGGCGTTGAGGACCCCGACCGTGCCGTTGACGAGCACGAGCTGGAGGAACTGCGCGGCCTGCGCCAACTGTCGGAAGAGCATGGCCTGTTCGGCCACCGGCTTCGCCCCGCGCACCACCTTGGACGCCGCCACGCCGCCGACCAGCGGCCCGGAGTCGGCCCGCAGCACGACATCGGGGTCGAGGACCGCGAGCAGCGCCTCGAAGTCCCCCGCGCGGGACGCGGCCATGAAGGCGTCGAGGACCTGCCGCTGTCTGCCGAGATCGGGGTCGGCCGCGGGCGTGGCGCCCCGCACCCGGCGCCGGGCCCGGCTGGCCAGTTGGCGGGTCGCGGCCGAACTGCGCTCCACGATCGACGCGATGTCGTCGAAGGGCACCGCGAACATGTCGTGCAGCACGAACGCGATCCGCTCGGCGGGCTCCAGCGTCTCCAGCACCACCAGCAGGGCAAGGCCCACCGAGTCGGCCTGGAGCACCTCCTGTTCCGGGTCGATCGTCGACAGCGGTCTGATCACGGGGTCCGGGACGAAGGTGTCGTCCAGCGGCTCCTCGTGGCGCCTCGTGCGAGAGCGCAGCATGTCGAGGCAGACCCGGCCGACCACCGTGGTCAGCCAGCCGCCGAGGTTCGCGATCTCCCCGGCGTCGCTGCGGCTCAGCTTCAGCCACGCCTCCTGGACGGCGTCCTCCGCCTCGCTCAGCGAGCCGAGCATGCGGTAGGCCACCGCCTTCAGATGGCTCCGGTGCTCCTCGAAGCGGTCCGCGAGCAGTTCCGTGTCGTTCACAAGCCCCCCCCCGTCTCCGTCAGTTGCCCAAGCAGGTCTATCGGCTGAACAGTTCGAACGCCACGGCCGGCTTCCCGCCGAACCGCTTCCCCGTCGCCTCGGCGTTGGAGGTGAGGAAGCCGCGGGCGTACGTCTGCGGGTCCTGGCTCGTCAACGCCTCGATGTAGGTGCGGTGTTCGAGCAGCGAGCGCACCGCGCGCTCCAGGCCGGCCGTCGCGTCCGCCGCGTGCGTGGGCGTACTGGAACCGGCGACGGCGACCCAGCGGACACCGTCCCAGGGCTCCAGGCCCTGCTCGGCCAGCTCCGGGAAGATCCAGCGGTTGCCCGCGTCGCCGGCCGCGTCCAGCGTGGCGCGGCCGACCGCCACGTGGTCCGGGGTGTTCCAGGCGACGCCGCCCCAGGTGTCCCGGTGGTTGAGCGTGATCACCAGCTCCGGCCGGTGCCGACGGATCGCGGCGGCGATGTCGCGGCGCAGGGCGGTGCCGTACTCGATCACGCCGTCCTTGTGGTCGAGGAACTCCACCGTCGACACGCCCACGACCGCGGCGCCGGCCCGCTGCTCGCGTTCGCGCAGCGGGCCGCACTTCGCGGGCTCCAGGGTGTCGATACCGGCCTCGCCGCGGCTGGCCAGGACGTATGCCACCTCGCGGCCCCCGTCCGTCCAGGCGGCGATCGCCGCCGAGCAGCCGTACTCGAGGTCGTCCGGGTGTGCGACGACGGCGAGCGCGCGCTGCCAGTCGTCGGGCATGGGCTGGAGCTGAGTGATCGTCGGCTCGGTCATGCCCGCACACTAACCCGTCACACCGACATCACGCTTCGTCACGTGTGAGTGCGAGCAGCCGGTCCAGGACCCGGGGGCCGCCGGCCCGTACGCCGTCGTGCTCGAACTCGTCGGTGACCCAGGTGCGCAGACCTCGGACGGCGCGGGCGGTGGCGAGGGAGTGGACGGTGTCGACGTACATGTCGTCGTAGTAGACGGCCGCCGCGACCGGCACCTCGTTGGCGGCGAGGAGCGCCGGGTCGTACAGGGGCTTCCAGTCGGTGCGGGCGGCGAGGAGTTCGGCGGTCTCGCGCAGTGGGCGCAGGGCCGGGTCGCAGTCGAACATCCAGGGGTGGATCGTCTCGCCGGTGAACAGCAGCGGTCCGTCGCCCGCGAGGGTCTTGGCGGCGTCGAACTGCGGGAACTCGGCGCGGACTCGCTCGGCGGACCAGGCGGTGGGGCGGGCGTCCTGGCCGTAGATCGCCTCGTGGACGAGGGCGTACAGCGGGTGGCTCGCGTACGACAGCAGGCCCTGGACCTCCTCCTGGAAGGCGTCCGAGAGGGCCGGGCCCTGCGGGGTGCGGACGAAGGCGTTCTCCAGGAGGTAGTGCAGTCGGTGGCTGCCCTCGCTGCCGCCGAGGACGATGCCGAGGGACTGGAAGGCCTCGGCGGTGAGGCGGTAGCCGTTCGGCAGGACGACGTCGTCTCCGAGCAGGTGGTCGGCGATACGGCGGGCGCGCTCGATGTCCTGGGGGTAGCGGGCGTAGTGCGCGCCGACCTTGCGCTCGATGCGGGGGTAGGCGGCGCGGTAGACGTCGTCGGCGTGCGCGTCGAGGGAGGGCAGGCCGCCGGTGATGACGGCGGCGGTCAGGCCCTCGGGGGCGGTGGAGAGGTAGTTGACCGTGCAGAAGCCGCCGAAGCTCTGGCCGAGGACGGTCCAGGGGGCGCCGCCGGTCACCTCACGGCGGATCACCTCGCAGTCGCGGACGATCGAGTCGGCGCGGAAGTGCGTGAGGTAGTCGGCCTGTTCGGCGGGGCCGCCGCGCAGCGGGAGCGTCTGGCGGTTGGCGGGCGTGGAGTGGCCGGTGCCGCGCTGGTCGAGGAGCAGGACGCGGTACTCCTTCAGCGCGCGGCCGAGCCAGGCGCCCTTGCCGACGAAGCGGTTCGCGCCGAAGCCGGGGCCGCCCTGGAGGTAGACCAGCCAGGGCAGGTCCTGGTGCGCCTTGTCGCCGGCGACGACCTCACGGGCGTAGAGCTCGATCGTCTCGCCCGTCGGTGCGTCGTGGTCGAGGGGCACGGTGAAGTGGCGGTCGGTGAGGACGACGCCGGGCTGGCGGTAGCTGACGGTCAACAGGGCTCCCGGGACGGAGGGTTTTCGGGCCGCGTCCCAGTTCAGCACATGTTCGTCCGCCGACCGAGCCCCGGGATCATGAAATCGTACTGAACGGCGGATCAGCGGGACCGGGAGATCAGCGGGCCGAGAGGCTGGAGCGCCGGACCACCAGCTCCGGCTGGAGGACCACCCGCCGGTGCTCGTGCTTCCTCGTCGCGGTCTCCTCCTCCGTCTCCTCCAGCAGCATCTCCGCCGCGAGGGTGCCCATGGTGACCGCGGGCTGCCGTACGGAGGTCAGAGGTACGGCCGCGGCGGCCGCGAACTCGATGTCGTCGTAGCCGACGATCGCGAGGTCGTCGGGGACTCCGACGCCCGCGGCGTACATGGCCTGGAGCACGCCGAGGGCGAGCAGGTCGTTGGCGCAGAAGACGGCGGTCGGGCGCTCGGCGAGGCCGAGCAGGCGGGCCCCGGCGTCCCGGCCCGCGGCGACGTCGAGCCGCTCGGTGGGCAGTTCGCGCAGGTGCTCGGGGCCGAGGCCGGCCTCCTGAAGCGCGTGCAGGGCGCCGGTGCGGCGGTCGCGGACCTGGTTGAGGCCGGGCGGGCCGCTGACGTACGCGATGGAGCGGTGCCCGGCGTCGACGAGATGGCGCACGGCGAGGGCGCCGCCCGCGACGTCGTCGACGGAGACCGAGCACTCGGTGGTGCCCTCGGCGACCCGGTCGACGAGGACGAAGGGGATGTTGTGCCGCCGGAACGTCTCGATGTTGCGGCCGGTGGCGTCGGCGGGGGTCAGCAGGACACCGCGCACCCGCTGTTCGGCGAAGAGCGACAGGTAGTCGGCCTCCTCGCTCGCGCTCTGTGCGCTGTTGCAGACCATCACGCCTAGCCCGGCGTCGCGCGCGGCCCGCTCGGCGCCGCGCGCCACGTCGACGAAGAAGGGGTTGCCCATGTCGAGGACGAGCAGCCCCATGATCCGGCTGCGGCCCGCGCGCAGCTGGCGCGCGGACTCGCTGCGGACATAGCCCAGCCGGTCTATGGCGGACTGCACCCGCGCCCGGGTCTCGGTCGCGACCGTGTCCGGACGGTTGATGACGTTCGAGACCGTGCCGACGGAGACTCCGGCGGCGCGGGCGACGTCCTTGATACCCACCGACTGGGACATCGGGCAGGGACCTCCAGAGGGACTCGACAAGACGTGGGGCGGCGGGAAGGCACATTACCGTCAAGCCGCCCACAACAGCTGTGGTCAGGCGGGCAGGCGGAAGTTCAGGTTGCGCAGCGCCGAGGGCGTCGTACCGCTGGACTTCTCCTGGTACATGATCGACAGGAAGTTGTCCTGGGCGATACGCGTCTCGTCGATGACGACCTCGCCGAAGGCGTTCAGCCCGGCCGTGACACCGTCGTACAGGACCGACCAGTCCGTGTAACCGGAGGCCTTGGAGGCCCCGGCGATCCGGCAGAACGGGAAGATCGCGTAGGCGTTGTCGTACTTGTCCAGGATCAGCTTGGTGCGCTGGCTGGAGTTCAGCGGGACCGGTATCTCGGTCTTCTGCCAGGTGCCGGAGGAGTTCTTGCGGACGTGGAAGGCGCGGCCGCTGGCGGTGCGGTCGGCGACGTAGTTCGTGGTGCACTGGCCGAAGCGGCCCGGCACGTAGCTGATGATCGCGTGCGGCAGGCCCGCGGAGTCGGTGAACTGGCTCTCCTGGTTCATCAGGGAGTGGTCCGGGTTGAGCGCGTCGATCACCAGGCCGCTGTCGGTGACGGCGACCTTGTCGGAGCCGCCGGTGGTGCCGACGACGGTGCCGGCGTTGTTGCGCCAGGTGCGGCCGCGGTCGTCGGAGTAGACGTAGCCGGTGTCGTGGTTGGCGATGCCGCCGCCGTTGCACATCACGGCGCCGTTCTGCTCGCGCCAGGTGAAGAAGGAGTGCAGCCGGCCGTTCTTGTCGTAGTCGATGCCGTGCAGGTACATGTTGCGAGCGGTCGACGAGCCGTGCTCGCTGGTGTACGTCCCGGTGGAGCTGCTCCACTCGCCCAGGTTGGTCCAGGTCGAACCGTCGTACTCGGCGAGGGCGTTGCGGCCGTTGCCGGAGATGGCGACCCGGTAGCTGAGCTGCAGCTTGCCGTCGGGGGTGGAGATGAACTGCGGGTAGGTGAACTGCGAGGTGAGCGCGAGGCCGTCGAGGGTGGATTGCGGGGCGCCGAAGCGGCTCGCGGTCCAGCTCAGGCCGGCGGGGTTGTCCATCAGCCCCGCGACCGACTTGACGTAGGTGAAGCCGTCGCTGTGCGAGTCCATGTTGAGGTGCAGGCGGCCGTCGACCTTGGACACGCCCATGGAGATGACGTTGTGGGAGTCGTTGTAGCGGAGCGTGTGCCCGACCTTGACCGTGGACCAGGTGCTGGAGCCGAGCACGCGGCGGCCGACGACGGCGTTGCGGTCGGCCGTGTACCAGACGGCGTACTGGTAGCCCTTGTAGGTCAGCAGGCCGTTCTTCTGGAACGAGTTGTTGTTGACCAGGCCGTCGTACGACACGAAGAAGATGGCCTGCGTGTCGAGTGTGGTGGTGCCGGTCAGGGTGAGGGACGGGCCGGGGTCGGCGGCACGGGCGGTTCCGGACGCGAGGGCGGGGGTCATGACGGCTCCAGCGAGGGCGGCGCCCAGCAGCGTACGTCTCTTCATCTCGGGGGACTCCGTTGTCGGCGAGGTGCGGGGAAGAGGGACATTCAGGGGTCAGGCGAGGTGGAACACTTCCGTGAGCGGTTTCATGGCCTCGTCGGGCCGGGCGCCGTCCAACGACTCGAAGAACGGCGCCATCTCCGCCTGCCAGCGGGCGTTGACATCGGTGGCTTCCATACCGGCCACGGCGGCGGCGAAGTCCTCGGTCTCCAGGTATCCGACGAGCAGTCCGTCGTCACGCAGGAAGAGCGAGTAGTTGTGCCAGCCGGTGGCCGAGAGCGCTTCGAGCATCTCCGGCCACACGGCGGCATGCCGCTCGCGGTACTCGTCGAGGCGGTCCGCCCTGACCTTCAGCAGGAAGCACACGCGCTGCATCAACAACCCTCCGGATCTCAGAAGTTGAACTGGTCGATGTTCTTCGCGTCGAACACGGTCGGCTTGCCGAGGCTGATCACGCCGTCCTTGCCGATGGTGTACGTGGTCTCGCCGGCCTTGAAGGTCTCGCCCTCCTTGCCGGTGATCTGTCCGGAGACCAGGGCGACGGCGGCGCGGGCGGCCAGGTCGCCGAGCTTCGCCGGGTCCCACAGCTCGAAGGCGTCGACGGTGCCGTTCTTGACGTACTTGCGCATGTCGTTCGGGGTGCCGAGGCCGGTCAGCTTGACCTTGCCCTTGTACTTGGAGCCGGACAGGTACTGGGCGGCGGCCTTGATGCCGACGGTGGTCGGGGAGATGATCCCCTTCAGGTTCGGGTACTCCTGGAGCAGGCCCTGGGTCTGCTGGAAGGACTTCTGGGCGTCGTCGTCACCGTAGGCGACCTTGACGAGCTTGATGTCCTTGTACTTGGGGTCCTTGAGCTCCTGCTTCATGAAATCGATCCAGATGTTCTGGTTCGTCGCGGTCTGCGCGGCGGACAGGATCGCGATCTCGCCCTTGTAGCCGATCTGCTCGGCGAGCAGCTGCACCTCGGTGCGGCCGAGGTCCTCGGCGGAGGCCTGCGAGACGAAGGCGTTGCGGCAGTCGGCGGTGGTGTCGGAGTCGTAGGTGACGACCTTGATGCCGTTCTTCATGGCCTGCTTCAGCGCGGTGCACAGGGCGCCCGGGTCCTGCGCAGACACGGCCATCGCGTCCACCTGCTGCTGGGTGAGCGTGTTGACGTACGACACCTGCCCGGCGGTGTCCGTGGCGCTGGACGGGCCGACCTCCTTGTAGCTGGAGCCCAGCTCCTTCAGGGCCGCCTCGCCGCCCTTGTCTGCGGAGGTGAAGTAGGGGTTGTTGACCTGCTTGGGCAGGAAGCCGACGGTCAGCCCCTTCTTCAGCTCGGCGTTCGGGTCGGCCTTGCCGGCGGTGGCGGCCGAGGCGCCCTCGCTCTTGACGTCCTCCTTGGTGGTGCCGCCGCAGGCGGTGAGCGCCAGGGCGAGGGAGGTTCCGGCGGCGAGGGCCGCGCAGGTACGGCGGAGGGATGACTTGCGCATGGCGGTTTCCTTTTAACGAAGGGTGAGAGGAACGCCCTTAGGGGCGCGGGGAACTGCGCGACCAGCCACAGACGGCCGGCAGGTTGAAGACGGCCTTGCTAGCGCAGCGCTTGCGCTCTACGGCCCGCCCTCGCGACGGCGATCTGACGCGCAACCCGAGGGCCGAGAACCGAGAGGACAAGCAGCACGCCGGTGACGACGATCTGCGACTGGGCGGAGACGTCCTGCAGGCTCATGACGTTCTGCAGGGCCCCCAGCAAGAACACCCCGGCGATCGCGCCGCCCAACGTGCCCTTGCCGCCGTCGAAGTCGATACCGCCCAGCAACACGGCGGCAACAACGGAGAGTTCCAACCCCGTGGCGTTGTCGTAGCGGGCGCTGGCGTAGTGCAGCGCCCAGAAGATCCCGGTGAGGGAGGCCATCAGGCCCGTCACCGTGAACAGGATCAGCTTCTGCCGCTTGACCCGGATCCCGGCGAACCTCGCGGCCTCCTCGCTCGCACCGGTCGCGAACACCGACCGTCCGAACGGGGTGGCGTGCAGGACGATCACGGCGATCGCGAGGAGCACCAGGAAGGGCAGGAAGGCGTACGGGATGAAGGTGTCGCCGATGCGTCCGGCCGCGAAGTCCAGGTACTGGGTGGGGAAGTCGGTCACCGCGTCGGAGCCGAGCACGATCTGTGCGATGCCGCGGTAGGCGGCGAGGGTGCCGATGGTGACGGCGAGGGACGGCAGTCCCAGCTTGGTCACCAGCAGACCGTTGATCAGTCCGCAGACCACACCGAGCACCAGGCAGATCGGGATGATCGTCTCGATCGTCATGCCCTGGTTCCACAGGGCGCCCATCACGGCGCCGGAGAGACCGGCGGTGGAGGCGACCGAGAGATCGATCTCGCCCGAGACGACCAGGAGCGTCATCGGCAGGGCGATCATTGCGATCGGAAGCGTGTTTCCGATCAGGAACGACAGGTTGAGAGCGTTCCCGAAACCGTCGACCGTTCCGAAGGACAGCAGGAGCACGACGATCAGAAGAGCGCCGACGGCTGAATCCCACCTTTTCAAGGCGGACCAGCGGATCGCTCGGCTCAGGGAGAAGTCAGCCATGGCGGGCGTTCCTCTTCTTCAGGGCGGTGGCCACGCGCAGCGCGACGATCCGGTCGACCGCGATGGCGAGGATGAGCAGGATGCCGTTGATGGCGAGGACCCAGACGGAGCTGACGCCGAGGGCGGGCAGCACGCTGTTGATGGAGGTCAGCAGCAGCGCGCCGAGCGCCGCGCCGTAGACGCTGCCGGAGCCGCCGGTGAAGACGACACCGCCGACCACGACCGCGCTGACGACGGTGAGTTCGTAGCCGTTGCCCGTGCTGGAGTCCACGTTGCCGAATCGGGCCAGGTACATCGCACCCGCGAGTCCGGCGAGGGCACCGCAGAAGGTGTACGCGGCGAGGATCCGCTTGCGCACCGGGATGCCGGCGAGGCGGGCGGCCTCCGGGTTGGAGCCCAGCGCGTACAGCTCGCGGCCGCTGCCGAAGTGCTTGAGGTAGTACGCCGTCGCGACCAGCACGGCGACGGCGATCAGCGCCAGCCACGGCACCGCGGAGATGCCGCCGGAGCCGAAGTCGACGAAACCGTCCGGGAGGTCGGCCGCCGTGATCTGGCGGGAGCCGACCCAGATGGAGTCGATGCCGCGGATGATGTAGAGCGTGCCCAGGGTGACGACGAGTGCGGGCACCTGGCCGAGGCTGACGAGCAGGCCGTTCAGCAGGCCGAAGCCGATCCCCATCAGGACCGCCAGGAACACGGCGACGACCGGGTTCCCGCCGCCCTGGAGGTACGTACCGGCGGCGAAGGCGCTGATGCCGAGCGTGGAGCCGACCGACAGGTCGACGTTCCTCGTGATCACCACCAGTGACTGGCCGGTGGCGACCAGGACGAGGATCGTCGCGTTCAGCAGCAGGTCCTTGATGCCCTGCTCGGTGAGGAACTGGCTGTTGCCCAGCTGGGTGACGACGATCATCACCACGAAGACGACCAGGATGGCGAGTTCGCGCATCTTGAAGACGCGGTCGACCAGGCGGGTGCCGCTGGACTTCGGTACCTCGGTGACAGGGGCCTCCTTGGGAGTGATCACCGTCATGCGGCGGCCCTCCCGGTTGCTGCGGCCATCACGGTTTCCTCGGTGGCGTCGGAGCGCGGGATCTCGGCGGTGAGGCGGCCCTCGTGCATCACGAGCACGCGGTCGGCCATGCCGAGGATCTCGGGCAGGTCGGAGGAGATCATCAGAACGGCCACGCCGTCGGCGGCGAGCTCGCTGAGCAGCCGGTGCACCTCGGCCTTGGTGCCGACGTCGATGCCACGGGTGGGCTCGTCGACGATCAGCACCTTGGGGCCGGTGGCCAGCCACTTGGCGAGGACGACCTTCTGCTGGTTGCCGCCGGACAGGGTGTTGACCGTGTCGGCGATCCGGGCGTACTTGACCTGGAGCTTGACGGCCCAGTCGAGGGACCGGCTGCGTTCGGCGCCGCGGTCCATGAGGCCGGCCTTGACGGTCGTACGCAGTCCGGTCAGGCCGATGTTGCGCTCGATGGACATGTCCATCACCAGGCCCTGGGCGCGCCGGTCCTCGGGGACGAGGGCGAGGCCGGAGGCCATGGCGGTGGACGGGGCGCCGTTGATCAGGGCCTTGCCGTCGACGGAGACCTCGCCGGCGTCCCAGCGGTCGATGCCGAAGACGGCTCGCGCGACTTCGGTACGCCCCGCGCCGACGAGCCCCGCGAGGCCGACGATCTCACCGCGTCGTACGTCGAAGGAGACGTCGGTGAAGACGCCCTCGCGGGTCAGCCGGCGCACGCTCAGGGCGACCTCGCCCGGCGTCACTTCCTGCTTGGGGTACAGCTCGTCGAGGTCACGGCCGACCATCCGGCGTACGAGGTCGTCCTCGGTCATCGAGTCCAGCGGCTCGCTGGCGATCCAGGCGCCGTCGCGCAAAGTCGTCACCTGCTGGCAGATCTGGAAGATCTCCTCCAGCCGGTGGGAGATGAACAGGACGGCGGCGCCCTGTTCGCGCAGGGTGCGCACGACGCCGAAGAGGCGGGCGACCTCGCTGCCGGTGAGTGCGGCGGTCGGCTCGTCCATGATCAGGACGCGGGCGTCGAAGGAGAGCGCCTTGGCGATCTCGACGATCTGCTGGTCGGCGATGGACAGTCCGCGCGCGGGCCGGTCGGGGTCGAGCTCGACGCCGAGGCGCTGCATCAGGGCCAGGGTCGCCTCGTGGGTGGCCTTGTGGTCGATCCGGCCGAGCGCGCGCCGCGGCTGGCGGCCCATGAAGATGTTCTCGGCGATCGACAGGTCGGGGAAGAGGGTCGGCTCCTGGTAGATCACGGCGATGCCGGCGTCGCGGGCGTCACCGGGGCCGTGGAAGACGACGGGCGCACCGTCGAGCAGCACCTGGCCCGCGTCGGGCCGGTGTACGCCGGCGAGCGTCTTGATGAGGGTCGACTTGCCCGCGCCGTTCTCGCCGGCGAGGGCGTGCACCTCCCCGGGGAACAGCTCCAGGGAGACGTCCCGCAGGGCGCGGACCGCGCCGAAGGACTTGGAGATGTCCCTGAGCGCAAGAACCGGGGCCGGACCCGTGGTGGACGGGTGGGTCATGGGGGCTCCTCGACGACGCCGGCGGGACGGCCCTCTCGGCGTCGTGAAAGGTTTCAACTTGGTTGCCGGGACGTTAGGCACGCAGCGCATGTCACGTCAATGGGTTCGTGTCGAAAAAGTTTCGATGAACGAAGGTCACGGACTGGCCACGAGGAAAAGGCTTGGTCGTGGGGGTTGACACCCTCCCGGCCGACTCATACGTTCCCGTCTTGAATCGTTTCACAGCGAAGCGTTTCAGATGTCTTACGTCCGCCCTCCGTCCCGACGTCACAGGAGCCCTCAGTGACCGAGCTCGCCGCGGTGAAGGCCGCACTCAAGACCCAGGCAGTCGAAACGCCGTCGTGGGCGTACGGGAACTCGGGGACGCGGTTCAAGGTGTTCGCCCAGCAGGGCGTTCCGCGTACGCCGTGGGAGAAGCTGGACGACGCGGCTCAGGTGCACGCGTTCACGGGTGTCGCGCCGACCGTTGCCCTGCACATTCCGTGGGACAAGGTCGAGGACTACGCGGCGCTGGCCAAGCACGCCGAAGAGCGTGGTGTGAAGCTGGGCGCGATCAACTCCAACACCTTCCAGGACGACGACTACAAGCTGGGCAGCATCTGCCATCCGGACGCGGTGGTGCGGCGCAAGGCCGTCGACCATCTGCTGGAGTGCGTCGACATCATGGACGCGACCGGGTCGCGGGATCTGAAGCTGTGGTTCGCCGACGGCACGAATTACCCCGGGCAGGACGACATCCGGGCGCGGCAGGACCGGCTCGCCGAGGGCCTGGCCGAGGTGTACGAGCGGCTGGGCGAGGAGCAGCGGATGCTGCTGGAGTACAAGTTCTTCGAGCCGGCGTTCTACACGACGGACGTGCCGGACTGGGGGACGGCGTATGCGCACTGTCTGAAGCTCGGGGAGAAGGCCCAGGTCGTGGTCGACACCGGGCACCACGCGCCCGGGACCAACATCGAGTTCATCGTCGCGACGCTGCTGCGGGAGGGGAAGCTCGGGGGGTTCGACTTCAACTCGCGCTTCTATGCGGATGACGACCTGATGGTGGGCGCCGCGGATCCGTTCCAGCTGTTCCGGATCATGTACGAGGTCGTGCGTGGGGGTGGGTTCTCTCCCGAGGTCGCGTTCATGCTCGACCAGTGCCACAACATCGAGGCGAAGATTCCGGCGATCATCCGGTCGGTGATGAATGTGCAGGAGGCCACGGCGAAGGCGCTGCTCGTCGACCGGTCGGCGTTGGCCGAGGCGCAGGCCTCGGGTGACGTGCTGGAGGCCAATGCCGTGGTGATGGATGCGTACAACACGGATGTGCGGCCGTTGCTTGCCGAGGTGCGGGGGGAGATGGGGCTCGATGGCGACCCCATTGCTGCGTATCGGCGGTCCGGGTGGGCCGAGAAGATCGTGGCTGAGCGAGTTGGTGGACAGCAGGCCGGTTGGGGGGCGTGAGCGTCTGCCGGGATCTGTTTGTTGCGGGGTGCGGGCCGTCTGTGGCTGGTCGCGCAGTTCCCCGCGCCCCTAGGGAAACGTAGTCACCCTCTCTTCAGTAAGGAACCGGAAGTCATGGCCACCCACCCCGAAGCCGCTGCTCTCCTCGCTCGCTCCCGTCGGCTCGGCGCCGATCCCCGTAACACCAACTACGCCGGCGGAAACGCTTCCGCCAAGGGCACCGACACCGACCCCGTCACCGGGGGTGATGTCGAGCTGATGTGGGTCAAGGGGTCAGGTGGTGATCTCGGGACGCTCACCGAGGCGGGGCTGGCGGTGTTGCGGCTGGATCGGATGCGGGCGCTCGTCGACGTCTACCCCGGCGTCGAGCGTGAGGACGAGATGGTCGCCGCCTTCGACTACTGCCTGCATGGGAAGGGTGGGGCGGCTCCGTCCATCGACACCGCCATGCACGGGCTCGTCGAGGCCGCGCACGTCGATCATCTGCATCCCGACTCCGGCATCGCGCTCGCCTGTGCCGCCGACGGCGAGAAGCTGACCGCCGAGTGTTTCGGTGACACCGTGGTGTGGGTGCCGTGGCGGCGGCCCGGGTTCCAGCTGGGGCTCGACATCGCCGCGGTCAAGGAGGCCAACCCGCAGGCGATCGGGTGCATCCTCGGCGGGCACGGCATCACCGCCTGGGGTGACACCTCCGAGGAGTGCGAGCGGAACTCGCTGCACATCATCCGCACCGCCGAGGCGCTTCTCGCCGAGCGCGGGAAGCCGGAGCCCTTCGGGCCGGTGATCGAGGGGTACGCGGCGCTCGGCGCGGTCGAGCGGCGGGAGCGGGCCGCGGCGCTGGCGCCGGTCATCCGCAGCATCGCCTCCCAGGACCGGCCGCAGGTCGGTCACTTCACCGACTCCGAGGTCGTCCTCGACTTCCTCGCGAGCGCCGAGCACCCGCGGCTCGCGGCCCTGGGCACCTCGTGCCCGGACCACTTCCTGCGGACCAAGGTCCGGCCGCTGGTCCTGGACCTGCCGCCCACCGCCGACCTCGACGAGGCCGTCGCCCGGCTCAAGGAGCTGCACGCCGAGTACCGCGAGGAGTACGCCGCCTACTACCGGCGGCACGCCCTGCCCGACTCCCCCGCCATGCGCGGCGCCGACCCGGCGATCGTGCTGATCCCCGGGGTCGGCATGTTCAGCTTCGGCAAGGACAAGCAGACCGCCCGGGTGGCCGGCGAGTTCTATGTCAACGCCATCAATGTGATGCGGGGTGCGGAGGCTGTCTCCACGTACGCGCCCATCGAGGAGTCCGAGAAGTTCCGTATCGAGTACTGGGCGCTCGAGGAGGCCAAGCTTCAGCGGATGCCGAAGCCCAAGCCGCTCGCGACGCGGGTCGCGCTGGTGACGGGCGCGGGCAGTGGAATCGGGAAGGCCATCGCGCAGCGGCTCGTCGCCGAGGGTGCGTGTGTGGTCGTCGCCGATCTGAACGCCGAGAACGCCCAGGCCGTCGCCGAGGAGCTCGGCGGGTCCGACAAGGCCGTCGCGGTGACGGTCGACGTCACGTCCGAGGAGCAGATCGCCGAGGCCTTCAAGGCGGCCGTGCTGGCCTTCGGCGGGGTCGATCTGGTGGTCAACAACGCCGGTATCTCCATCTCCAAGCCGCTGCTGGAGACCTCGGCCAAGGACTGGGACCTCCAGCACGACATCATGGCGCGCGGTTCCTTCCTCGTGTCGAGGGAGGCGGCGCGCGTGATGATCGCTCAGGAGCTGGGCGGCGACATCGTCTACATCGCCTCCAAGAACGCCGTCTTCGCCGGGCCCAACAACATCGCCTACTCCGCCACCAAGGCCGACCAGGCCCATCAGGTACGGCTGCTCGCCGCCGAGTTGGGTGAGCACGGCATCCGCGTCAACGGGATCAACCCGGACGGTGTCGTGCGCGGGTCGGGCATCTTCGCCGGTGGCTGGGGGGCCAAGCGGGCCGCCGTCTACGGGGTCGAGGAGGAGAAGCTGGGCGAGTTCTACGCCCAGCGGACCATCCTCAAGCGCGAGGTGCTCCCCGACCATGTCGCGAACGCCGTCTTCGCTCTCACCGGCGGGGACCTGACCCACACCACCGGGCTGCACATCCCGGTCGACGCCGGCGTCGCGGCCGCCTTCCTGCGGTGAGCGCGGCCGTGAAGTCGTACGCCGCGGTCGACCTGGGCGCGTCCAGTGGGCGTGTCATGGTCGGCCGCGTCGGCCCCGACAGCCTGGAGCTGACCGAGGCGCACCGCTTCCCGAACCGGCCCGTGCGGGTCCCCGAGGGGCTGCGCTGGGATGTCCTCGCTCTGTACGCGGGGGTGCTGGAGGGGCTGCGGGCGGCCGGTGCCCACAGCGGTGGACGACTCGACTCCGTCGGCATCGACAGCTGGGCCGTGGACTACGGGCTGCTGGACGCCGACGGGGCGCTGCTCGGCAATCCCGTGCACTACCGCGACTCCCGCACGGAGGGGGTCGCGGAGAAGGTGTGGGCGACCGTCCCGGCGGATGAGTTGTACGCCGCGACCGGGTTGCAGTACGCGCCCTTCAACACCCTGTACCAGCTGGCGGCGGCTCGGACCTCGGCTCAACTGCCGTACGCCGAGCGGCTGTTGCTCATCCCCGACCTCCTGACCTACTGGCTCACGGGCCGGCAGGGCACCGAGCTCACCAACGCCTCCACCACCCAGCTGATCGACCCCCGCACACGCGACTGGTCGTACGACATCGCCTCCCGGCTCGGCATCGACCTGAGCCTGTTCGCGCCGCTCAGGCAGCCCGGCGATCCCGCGGGGGTGCTGCGTGGCGAGGTACTGGAGGAGACCGGGCTCGCCGGTCCGGTGCCGGTGACGGCGGTCGGGTCGCACGACACCGCGTCCGCCGTGGCCGCCGTCCCGGCCGAGGGCGAGCGGTTCGCGTACATCTGCACCGGCACCTGGTCGTTGGCGGGGCTCGAGCTGGGCGCCCCCGTGCTCACCGAGGAGAGCCGGGCCGCCAACTTCACCAATGAGCTGGGGCTGGACGGCACGGTCCGGTATCTGCGGAACATCATGGGGCTGTGGCTGCTCCAGGAGTGCGTACGGGCATGGGGGGACCCTGAGCTGGGCGAGCTGCTGCTCGACGCGTCCAAGGTGCCGGCGCTGCGGTCGGTCGTGGACGCGGGGGACGCGGCGTTCCTGGCGCCGGGGCGGATGCCGGAGCGGATCGCCGAGGCGTGCCGTGCCTCGGGGCAGCCGGTGCCCGCCTCGCCCGCCGAGATCACGCGCTGCATCCTCGACTCGCTCGCCCTCGCCCACCGCAGGGCGATCGCCGAGGCGCAGCGGCTGGCCGACCATCCGGTGGACGTCGTGCATGTCGTCGGGGGCGGCACGCGCAACGCGCTGCTGTGCCAGCTGACCGCCGACGCCTGCGGGCTGCCGGTCGTGGCCGGCCCGACCGAGGCGGCCGCCCTCGGGAACGTCCTCGTCCAGGCCCGGGCCCACGGGCTGGTCGGCGACCTGGCGGACGGGCGGCGACTGCTCACCCGTACGCAGCCGTTGACCCGGTACGAGCCGCGGGGGGACGCGGCGCGCTGGAGCGAGGCGGAGGCCCGGCTCACCCGAGGGTGAACCTCACCCGACGGTGAGCGGGGTCTCCCCCGGGCCGCGCTGCCGCATTACCCTGCACTCATCCGATGATCGATCACAAGGAGCCGCGATGCGTGTCGCCCTGTTCCTGACCTGTGTCAACGACACGCTCTATCCGGACACCGGGCGCGCCGTGGTGAAACTGCTGACCAGACTGGGCGTCGAGGTCGACTTCCCGATGGCCCAGACCTGTTGCGGGCAGGCCCACTACAACACCGGATACCGGCACGAGGCCGAGCCGCTGGCCCGGCATTTCTCCGATGTCTTCGGCGAGTACGAGGCGATCGTCACCCCGTCCGGGTCGTGCGGGGCGATGGTGCGGGAGCTGTATCCGCGGATGGGTGAGCGGGCCCGGGCCGAGGGGCGCGGAGACACCCTCTCCGCGACGCTGGCGCCCGTGGTGCCGAAGACGTACGAGCTGACGGAGTTCCTGGTGGATGTGCTGGGGGTGACGGACGTCGGGGCGTACTACCCGCACAAGGTGACCTATCACCCGACCTGCCACGGGCTGCGCGGACTGGGACTCGGCGACCGGCCCCGGCGGCTGCTCCAGGCCGTCAAGGGACTGGAGTTGGTGGAGCTGCCGGGCGCCGAGGAGTGTTGTGGGTTCGGGGGCACCTTCGCGCTGAAGAACTCCGATGTCTCGGCGGCGATGGGCGCGGACAAGGTCCGCAACGCCGAGTCGACGGGCGCCGAGGTGCTGTGCGCGGCCGACAACTCCTGTCTGATGCACATCGGCGGGACCATGGCCCGGCTGCGCACGGGCATGCGGCCGGTGCACATCGCGGAGATCCTGGCGAGCACGGAGGAGGAACCGGCCGTATGAGCGGGACATTCGTGGGGATGCCGGCCTTTCCGAAGGCCGCGCACGAGGCCGTGCACGACCAGACCCTGCGCGGCAACCTGCGGCACGCCACGCACACCATCCGCGCCAAGCGGGCGAACGCCGTCGCGGAGGTGTCCGACTGGGCGGCGCTGCGGGAGGCCGGGAAGCGGATCAAGGACCATACGCTGCGTCATCTCGACCGCTATCTCGTGCAGTTGGAGGAGTCGGTCACGGCGGCGGGCGGTACGGTCCACTGGGCCGCCGACGCCGACGAGGCCAACCGGATCGTGGCCGACCTCGTCAAGGCGACCGGTGAGTCGGAGGTCGTCAAGGTCAAGTCGATGGCCACGCAGGAGATCGGGCTGAACGAAGCCCTGGAGGCGGAGGGCATCCGCGCCTACGAGACCGATCTCGCCGAGCTGATCGTGCAGTTGGGCAAGGACCGGCCCTCGCACATCCTCGTCCCGGCGATCCACCGCAACCGGGGCGAGATCCGCGACATCTTCCGCAAGGAGATGAGCGAGTGGGGCCGCCCGGCCCCGGAAGGCCTGACCGACACACCCGCCGAACTCGCCGAGGCGGCCCGGCTGCACCTGCGCGAGAAGTTCCTGCGGGCCAAGGTCGGCATCTCCGGCGCCAACTTCATGGTCGCCGAGACCGGCACGCTCGTGGTCGTGGAGTCCGAGGGCAACGGCCGGATGTGTCTCACCCTCCCCGAGACGCTGATCTCGGTCGTCGGCATCGAGAAGATCGTGCCCACGTGGCGGGACCTGGAAGTGTTCCTGCAGACACTCCCCCGCTCCTCCACCGCCGAGCGCATGAACCCGTACACGTCGACATGGACGGGTACGACGGACTCCGAGACGGCTGACGGACCGCGGAACTTCCACCTCGTCCTGCTCGACAACGGCCGCACCGACACCCTCGCCGACGAGGTCGGCCGCCAGGCCCTGCGGTGCATCCGCTGCTCGGCGTGCCTCAACGTCTGCCCGGTGTACGAGCGGGCCGGCGGGCATGCTTACGGCTCGGTCTACCCGGGCCCGATCGGCGCCATCCTCAGCCCTCAACTGAGGGGCGTGACAAGCGAGATCGATGCCTCGCTGCCGTATGCGTCGACGCTGTGCGGCGCCTGCTACGACGTGTGCCCGGTCGCCATCGACATCCCCGAGGTGCTGGTGCATCTGCGGGAACGGGTCGTGGAGGGCGGCCAGGTCACCGCACAGGGCAACAAGGTGGTGCTGAAGCCCGCGAAGGGGCATGCCGCCGAGCGGGCCGCGATGCGGGCGGCGCGCTGGGCGTTCAGCCACCCGGGTGCCCTACGCGCCGGTCAGCGCCTCGCCTCGCGCACCCGCCGCCTGCATCCGCGGTCGCTGCCGGGCCCGGGCAAGGCGTGGAGCGACAGCCGGGATCTGCCGGCGGTGCCCGCGGAGCCCTTCCGGGACTGGTGGCAGCGGACGAACGGTGGAAAGGACGGCGCCAAGTGAGCAGCAGGGAACGGATCCTGGGCCGGGTGCGGCGCGCGCTGGCGGACGTACGACAGGACGACACTCCCCCAGTGCCTGAAGGGCCTGGGAGGGACCCCCAGTACGAGCAGGCCGTTCCGCGTGACTATCTGCGCGAGCACGGGGAGCGCAGTGTCGCGGAGACGGTCGATCTGCTGGCCGAGAACCTGGCGGACTACCGGGCGATCGTGCACCGCTGCACGGCCGCCGATCTCGCGGCGACGATCGCCGGGATGCTCGCCGCGCGAGGTGCGAAGACGGTGCTCGTGCCGCCGGGGCTGGAGCCCGAGTGGCTCTCGGCGACCGACGCCGAGCGGATCCCGGACCGGGCCGAGAGCACCCCGCACGAACTGGACCGGATCGACAGTGTGGTCACGGCCTGCGCGGTGGCCGTCGCCGAGACCGGCACCATCGTCCTGGACGGCTCGGCCGACCAGGGCCGTCGCCGGATCACCCTCGTCCCCGACCACCACATCTGTGTCGTACGGGTCCCCGAACAGGTCGTCTCCTCCGTCCCGCAGGCCCTCGAACGCCTCGATCCGGCCCGCCCGTTGACGTGGATCTCCGGCCCGTCGGCGACCAGCGACATCGAGCTGGACCGGGTCGAAGGGGTGCACGGTCCGCGCACGCTGGAGGTCGTCCTGGTCGGCTGAGGCCGTCGTCTCAGAGGTCCCGCTGCTCCAGGGGGCGCACCGCCGGGCCCTGCACCACATGGCCGTCCGGATCGAAGCGGGAGCCGTGGCACGGGCATTCCCAGGCCCGTTCGGCGCGGTTGAACGCCACGAGGCAGCCCAGGTGCGTGCACTTCGCGGAGACGGCGTGCACCTTCCCGTCCTCGTCGCGGTGGACGGCGCAGCGTTTCCCGGACACGTGGACGACGGCGCCGTCGCCGGGGGCGATCTCGTCCACCGACATGGCCGAGGGGCCCGGCAGGTGCTGGAGCCGGTCGCCGACGAAGTGGCGTGCCACGTCGGCCTGGTGTTTGAGGAAGTCCTTCCCCTCGCGCAGGACGGACGTCACGCGGCGCGGGTCGTAGAGGTCGCTCCACGTGTTCTCGCGGCCGGTGATCAGATCGCACAGCAGGCGGCCGGCCATGATGCCGCTCGCGAGTCCCCAGCCGCCGAAGCCGGTGGCCACGTAGGTGTGCCGGCTCCCGGGGTGCAGCGGGCCGACGAGGGGAACGGAGTCGGTGGGGTCGTTGTCCTGCGTGGCCCACCGGTGCGTGAAGTCGAGGTCTCCGAAGCGCTCCACCGCCCACGCGGACAGGGTGTCGAACCGCGCCTCGACATCGTCGCCGGTGCCCGGGGTGAAGTGCTCTCCGGTGACGATGAGCAGGCGCTTGCCGTCCCCGTAAGGTGCCGTGCGCACGGAGCGGGTGTTCTGCTCGGGGGTGATGTACATGCCGATCGGAGCGGCGGCCGTCTCGAGGGGAGCGGTGACCACGAGCTCGCGTCGGGGCGAGAGCCGGGTGAACAGCAGGGCCCGGTCGAAGATCGGATAGTGGGTGGCGACCACGACGGAGCGCGCGGTCACCTTCACACCCTCCTCGGTCGTGAGCACACACCGCTCGCCCTCCGAGAGACCGACCACACGCGTGTGCTCGTACACCCGGCCACCCCGGCGGCGCAGGTCCTCGGCCAGCGCCAGCAGGTATTTACGGGGGTGGAACTGCGCCTGCTCCTCGACCCGGACCGCGCCCGCGACCGGGAACGGCAGGTCCGTGTCGGTCACGTACTCGGCGGGCAGACCCGCCTCCCGGGCCGCGGTGGCCTCGGCCCGCAGTTCGTCGGTGCGGTCGCCGTCCTCGACGTAGGTGTACGCCGCCCTGCCCTCCCAGTCGCAGTCGACGCCGAGCGCGTCCGCGGTCTCGGCGGCGTGCCGGATCGCGTCCATCTGCGAGGCCGCGAACAGACGCGCCCCCTCCTTGCCGCGGGTGCGGCGGAGCCGGTCGTAGATCAAGGTGTGCTGGGCGCTCAGCTTGGCCGTCGTGTGCCCGGTGACGCCGGCCGCGACCCGGTCCGCCTCCAGCAGGGCGACGCCGTGGCCGCGCCGAGCCAGCTCCCAGGCCGTGCTGAGCCCGGCGATGCCCGCACCCACCACGGCGACCTCGA
Source organism: Streptomyces cyaneus (assembly GCF_004028635.1). Classification (GTDB taxonomy): domain Bacteria; phylum Actinomycetota; class Actinomycetes; order Streptomycetales; family Streptomycetaceae; genus Streptomyces; species Streptomyces cyaneus. The sequence goes on from NZ_RQJW01000015.1 coordinate 165,327, forward strand.
CCGTGAGGTCACCGTCCGGTGGGGGTGCGAGGTCGCCGGGCGGCGCCGTCTCGATCCAGTACGACGTGTGGCTGCGGCCGTGATCGTCCATGGCGGCCGAGTTCCCCGCACCGGCTGGGCCACACGACGGCCGCCGGTCGACGAAGGGGATCCGTTCCTCACGGACCCTGTCCGGGTCGGTCGTGGGGGGGGACGCAGGGTCGCCGTACGGCGACAGGTGCGAGGCGGCCATCCGTGTGTTCCGCCCGGTGGGTCTGGGGGCGGCCGCAGGACGATGTGCTGGGAGCCCGGTGGGCCCGGGCGGGCCGGGTAGGCCCGAAGGCGGGATAGGCCCGGAGGCCAGGTAGGCCCGGAGGCCAGGTAGGCCCGGTGGGCCGGTGGCCGGGTGGGCGCGGTGGGCGCGGTGGGCCGGTGGGCCGGGTAGGCCCGGTAGGCCGGCGGGCCGGCGGGCCGGCGGGCCGGCGGGCCGGCGGGCCGGCGGCCGAGTAGGCCGGCGGACCGGTGGCCGAGTAGGCCGGCGGACCGAATGGGCCAACTGGCCCGCATGGACTAGGTGGCCCCGGGTGGTCCGGGGGCCGGGTGTGGTCGCCGCCAGGATGCGGTACGCCGACTGGCGGCGGCCGTGCACGGAGGGCGCCATGGGCCGGCCGAACCTCGGGGGGGGCGTCCGCGCCGACCTCGCACGGCACCATCGTCGAGGGGTGCGGCGCCGGCTGCCGTGGTGAGCACCGCATCTCCCCCGCACCCCTTTGCCCTGAGCGGGATCAGCCGCTCTTCCCCGATCGCCTGGTCGAGTCGCGGCTCAGGATGCCGAAGGCCCACCGCTCGTTGAAGCCCGCCACGAAGCCGATGGCGCACCAGAAGCCCCAGAACTCGGTGCCCTTGGCGGCCGATCCCGGGCTCCCCGCGGCCGGGCAGATGTCGGCCGCGGTGGCGGGCGATTCGAAGACCGGCACGATGCCGCCGCTGAGCAGGAAGTAGACGGCGAGGGCGAGGATCCAGCCGACAAACACGCGGTAGACGCCCTCGTGGCGCATGCTGCGGGCCATCTGGCCGGGGACGACGATGTCCGCACTCCCGTCGGTCAGTCGGCGCGCCAGCTGGTCCACGCTGCCCCGCAGCCGCACCAGCACACTGAGCACGGCCCCGAACGCCCCGACGCCGCCGCACACGAACGCGCCGAGCAGGCTCCAGCGGTTGGTGCAGTTCAGCGTCACGCCGAGGGCGCCGAGCAGGTCGACGCCCCAGAGCAGCGGTCCGGCGAGCAGGGCGAGGCTCGCGACCGAGCCGACGGCCAGGCCGATGTTGAGGCCCCGGCTGACGGCGGTCGCACTGTCCTGCGCCAGCCGGCCCCTCAAGTCGGCGATCTCCTGGTCGAGATACTGGGTCAGGTGCTCGTTGGGCTTGGCGTCGGCGAGCCGCGGGTCGCTCAGCGCGTTGTGGAGCACCCGCACCACGGTGACCCGCGCCGAGACGCGCGTCCTGCGCTCGAAGGCGCGCTGCGAGGCGCCGTAGAGAAGCTGCAGTTGCAGTTGCTGATCGGGATACAGATCGCCGAACTGCACATAGGTACCGTCGAATCCGGCCGGCACGACCTCCCTGAGCCCTTCGGGCCGCAACTCGGTGTCGGCCCCCTGGACCGACTCCCGCAGTCCCCGCCACCACGGGTGGCGGCGTCGCTCGTTGTCCGTCATGACAGTCCCCCGCTCATGACAGTCCCCCGTTGTCCGTCATGAGAAAGCTGTACCGGTGCCGGATCCCGGCCGGAAGCCTCCGCACGGCACCAGTCCGGTCACCGACGTCACGGAGCCATGACTTCCGCCCGACCTCCACCGGGCCTCTGTCGCGACGCGCACGCCATGAACGCGGCTGACCCCACGTCCGGGGTGTCGCTGAGTACACCCGGCAATACGGGTTCTGCGCCCAATGTGGTCGCGCCGCCCGCTCCGTAGCTTCTTCGGCAGGGCACAGGGAGTGCCGGACGGAGAGTGATGACGATGTTTCGCGCAGGCTCGCGACGCACGCACGACAAGGGACCCGCCGCCGAAGCGCTCCGGCTGGTCAAGGTCACCAAGACCTACGGTGCGCACGACAGTGCCGTGACGGCTCTGGACGGGGTCACCCTCGGTCTGGGGCGGGGCACCTTCACCGCGGTGATGGGGCCGTCGGGGTCCGGCAAGACCACGCTGCTGCACTGCGCGGCGGGGCTCGACCGGCCGGACAGCGGGATCGTGCGGGTGGACGGCACCGAGCTGACCGGGGGCGGCGAGGCGGAGCTGACGAAGTTCCGGCGCGGCCGGATCGGGTTCGTCTTCCAGCAGTACAACCTGCTTCAGACGCTGACCGTGGCGCAGAACACGGTGTTGCCGCTCAAGCTCGCCGGGCAGCGCGTGGACCGCAGGCGGGCCAAGGAGGTGCTGACGTCCGTCGGCCTCGGCGACCGGCTCGGGCACCGCCCCGGCCAGCTGTCCGGCGGTCAGCGGCAGCGCGTGGCGATCGCCCGTGCCCTGGTGACCGAGCCTCGGGTGATCTTCGCGGACGAGCCGACCGGCGCCCTGGACACGCGCAGCGCGCGCGACGTGCTGCGGCTGCTGCAGCAGGCGGTGCGGCTACACGGCCGGACCGTGGTGATGGTGACCCATGACCCAGTCGCCGCCTCTTACGCCGACTCGGTGCTGTTCCTTGCGGACGGCCAGCTGGCGGGCCGGTTGGACGCCCCGACGGCGGACGCGGTGGCCGAACGCCTCGCGCACCTCGGCGACCACGTGGCGACGGGGGTGTGAGCGATGTTCCTGCTGGCCATGCGGTCGATACGGCACCGCCCCGGACGGTTCCTCGCGACGTTGCTGTCCTCGTTCCTGGGCGCGGCGATCATCATGACGTTCAACTCGATGCACGACACGGCGGCGCGGGACGGCGTCGACCCGACCAGCGCGGAGACCCTGTCCACCGCGGCGGGCGTCGTCGGCGGCTACGGCACCCTGCTGGTGTTCTTCGCCGTCGCCTCCACCCTGACGGTCAACGTCCGTCAGCGCGCCGCCGAGTTGGAGCTGTTGCGCTGCTCGGGGGCGACTCCGGCGCAGCTCAAGCGAATGGTGGTCGGCGAGGCGGTGGTCGTGGCCCTGGTGGGCGCCGCGCTGGCGATAGGCCCGGCGATGCTGGGCGGGCAGGCGCTGCTGGAGGTGTTCCAGGACAGCGGTCAGGTCGCCGAGTCCGTCGACCACTCCTTCGGCCCGATCGCCCTGATGACGGGCATCGACATCACGCTGCTCGCGTCGGCGGGCGCCGCCTTTCTCGCCGTACGGCGGGCGACGCGCGGGCACGAACGGCGGGGCGGGGCACGGAAGTTCCTCGCGTACGCGGCGCTGCTCAGCGGTGCGGCATCGGTCTCCGCCACCTTCGTGTTCTCGGCGACGGACGCGGCCCTGATGGCGCCGCCGGCCTATGGGGCGATCCTGCTGTCGGTGGGGTTCGCGCTGATGGCACCTCGGCTGCTGGAGGGCGTGCTGGACCGGCTGCCGCTGAGCGGGGCGAGCGGCTGGCTGGCCGTACGGAATCTGCGGGAGCGGGCCGGTCAGCTGGCCGGGATCCTGATGTCGCTGATCCTGTTCACTGCGGTGGCCACGGCCACGCTCACCATGCAGGCGGTGGAGAGCGACGCGGTTGAGGCCTCGGGCCTGACGAAGTCGATCGACGCCAAGAACCTCGAGACGCTCAACTTCACGGTCGTCGGCATCATCGTGGTGTTCGTCTGTGTGATGCTGGTCAACTCGCTGTACGCCGCGACGAGTTACCGCGCCCGGGAGTTCGGGCAGCAGCGCCTGGCGGGGGCGACCCCGGGACAGGTGCTCGGGACGGTCGGCGCCGAGACGTTGATCCTGACCGTCACCGGAGTCCTCTTCGGCATGGTGGCCGCGCTGGCCGGGATCGTCCCGTTCACCTTGGTCCGCACCGACGGGGTGCTGCCGGGCGAGGCCTACGGCATCGGGGCCGCGGTGGCCGCGATCGCGGCGGCGGTGACGCTGGGGACGAGCCTGGTCACGGCCCGTCGGATGCTGCGCACTCCGGCGGTCGGGGCGGTGGCCGTGGCGTCATGAGAACGGTGACGTCACGAGAAGGACCTCTGCGACGAGGGGCGGCTGCTTCGGCGGCCGCCCTCCCTTCACTTCACGCCGGCCGCTCACTGCACGCCGGCCGCGTCCAGCAGCGCGATCACGGTCGCGGTGGCCAGCCCGTCCAGCGTCTCGACCTTCGCGCCCGCCCGGGCGCTGCCCCGTCGAAGACCAGCATCAGCTGGCGGGCGAGCAGTTCGGGATCCCGCGCCCCGCCCTGCTCGGCCTGCGCATGGAAGAAGCCCTCAAGCCGCTCCTTCGCCGCCCGCGCGACCACACTCGCCGGATACTCGGGGTCCTTCAGCTCGACCAGCGCGGCGAGACAGGGGCAGCCCTGGTAGGCGGGCTCGGCGGAGACGCCGTCGCGGTAGAACGGCTCGGCCGCCGCGTCGAGGAGCCGATCCCTGGTGGACGCCTTGTCTGCAGTGGCCATACGGGCGAGATTACCTCGGCACCGGACGCGAGGAAACCGATCGGTATACCACCTTCCGATGCACGGAACCCCCGTGGCATCATCGGGTGAACAAGCGCTTAGATACGTATCCCGACTGTCGCCGCCGAGCTGGAGGCCCCGTTGTTCACATCCGTCGACGACGTCTCCGCACGTCTGGCCGAGACCGGTTATCTCGCCTCGCCCGCGGTCGCCACGACCGTCTTCCTCGCCGACCGCCTCGGCAAGCCGCTCCTGGTGGAGGGCCCCGCCGGGGTCGGCAAGACGGAGCTGGCCAAGGCCGTCGCCGAGGTCGCCGGGGCTCGGCTGGTACGTCTGCAGTGCTATGAGGGGGTCGACGAGTCCCGGGCGCTGTACGAGTGGAACCACGCCAAGCAGCTGCTGCGCATCAGCGCGGGCCGCGACGAGACGTGGGACGAGGCCCGCACGGACATCTTCAGCGAGGAGTTCCTGCTCACGCGCCCGCTGCTGACGGCCATCCGGGGCGACGACCCCAAGGTGCTGCTGATCGACGAGACCGACAAGGCGGACGTCGAGGTGGAGGGCCTGCTGCTGGAGGTGCTCAGCGACTTCCAGGTGACCGTCCCCGAGCTGGGCACCATCACCGCGACGCGCCGCCCGTTCGTCGTCCTCACCTCCAACGCGAGCCGTGAGCTGTCCGAGGCGCTGCGCCGCCGCTGTCTCTTCCTGCACATCGGCTTCCCCGAAGAGGAGTTGGAGCGCCGGATCGTACGGCTGAAGGTGCCGGGGCTCGACGAGGCGCTGGCCCGGTCGGTCGTCCGGGTCGTGGGCGCGCTGCGGGCGATGGATCTGCGCAAGGTGCCGTCGGTCGCCGAGACCATCGACTGGGCGCGCACGCTGCTCGCGCTCGGCGCCGACACGCTGGACGAGACGGTCGTGCAGGCCACCCTCGGCGTCCTCCTCAAGCACCAGGACGACGTGCTCAAGGCGTCCGCCAAGCTGGACCTGGACACCCTGGACGCCCTGTGACCACGCCCGCCGGTGTCGCGGAGCGGCTGACGTCCCTCGTCGGGGCGCTGCGCGCGCACGGCGTGCGGATCGGTACCGGCGAGACGGTGGACGCGGCGCAGGCGGTGGAGGCACTCGGCCTCGCGGACCGGGAGCTGCTGCGCGAGGGGCTGGCGGCGACGCTGTTGCACGGCACCGGCCAGCGGCAGGTGTTCGACCCGGTCTTCGACCTGTACTTCCCGCGCGGTGTCGGCGGGCCGGAGCAGAAGGCCGCGGGACGGGACGACCTGCGCGAACGGCTGGCGGCCGCGCTCACCGCCAACGACCAGGTGATGATGGGCCGGTTGGCCGTCGAGGCGGTCGACGGTTTCGGTGGCTACGGTTCCTCGCCGGAGTCGGACGGCTGGTCGTCGTACCAGGCACTCGAACGACTGCGTCCACAGACGCTGCTCGCCCGTGTCCGTGACAACGTCCGGGCGCAGGGCGGCAGTTCGGGGTTCGCCGACCGGCTGCTGGAGGACGAGATCCGCCGGCGCATCGAGGCGTTCCGGGCGCTGGTGTCGGCGGAGGCGCGACGCCGGGTCGCCGAGCGGCGCGGCCGCGACGAGATCGCCCGGCGGGCGGTGACCCCGACCGCCGACCGGGTCGACTTCCTGTTCGCGGGGAAGGCGCAACTCGCCGAGCTGCGCAGGGCTGTTCAACCGCTCGCCCGCAAGCTCGCGACCCGGCTCGCGGCACGTCGCCGCCGCGCCTCCCGGGGCTCGATCGATCTACGGCGGACCCTGCGCGGGTCGCTGTCGACGGGCGGGGTGCCCATGAAGCCGGTGCTGCGCCGACGGCGTCCAGTCCGCCCCGAACTGGTGCTGCTGTGCGATGTGTCGGGCTCGGTGTCCGGCTTCTCGGACTTCACGATGCTGCTGGTGCAGGCCCTGCACGACCAGTTCAGCAAGGTGCGCGTGTTCGCCTTCGTCAACCGGATCGACGAGGTGACCGGGCTGCTCGAACGCGGCACCGCCGACCCGGAGGGGCTCAGTGCCCGCATCGAGACGGAGGCCACGCTCACGGGCTACCACGGCAGCAGCGACTACGGCATGGCGCTGGGCGAGTTCGCCGAGCGGTACGGCGACGCGGTCGGCCCGCGCACGACCGTGTTCGTCCTCGGCGACGCCCGCACCAACATGAGCGACCCGAACCTGTCGGCCGTACGGCAGATCGCCGGACAGGCGCGCCGCGTCTACTGGTTGAACCCCGAGCAGCGCGACCGCTGGGGCACGGGCGACTCCGCCGCGCCCGCCTACGCCGAGCTGGTCGAGATGCACGAGTGCCGCACCGCCCGGCAGCTCAGCGCGCTGGTGGCGCGCCTGCTGCCGGTGTGATCAGGCGCCGATCAGGAGCTGATCAGACGGCGGCGAGCTGCGGGTACAGGGTGACCGGATCGGCCGCCAGCCCCGCCTTGACCTGCCGCGAGATGTCATCGGCCAGCACCTCGAAGGCGCCCGAGGCGATCCCGTCGAGGGCTTGTGCCGCCACGCTCTCGGCCGTGGACTTGGGCGCGTCGATGCCGGCGGTCAGGTCGGTGTCGACGTACCCGACGTGCAGGCCGGTGACGTCGATGCCGCGCGGCTTCAGGTCGAGGCGCAGCGAGTTGGTCTGTGACCAGAAGGCGGCCTTGGACGCGCTGTAGGAGCCGGCGAGGCCGATCCACGACAGCACGGAGTGGACATTGAGGATGTGGCCGCCGCCGTTGCGCTCGATCACGGGGACGAAGGCCCTGGTGACCAGGAGCGGTCCGTAGAAGTTGGTCTCGAATTCGCGCCGCACGTCCGCGACGGGCGAGTTCAGGAAGTTCGCGTTCACCGAGGCTCCCGCGTTGTTGATCAGCAGGGTGACGTCCTGCGCCCGCTCGGCGGCCGCGGCGACGGACGCGGGGTCGGTCACCTCGAGCGCGAGCGGCACGGCGTCGGGGTGCGTGACGGTGCGCGGGTCGCGGGCGGTGGCGTACACCTTCTTCGCGCCCCGCTCGTACAGTGCGGCGACCAGGGCACGGCCGATGCCGCGGCTGCCGCCGGTGACCAGGGCGACGGAGCCTTCGATGGTGGTCATGGGTTTCTCCCGGGTGTTTCGACACAGGCACAGGTATTTCGACACAGACACGAGAAACCGATCGGTTTCCGCATCACCGAAGCCAGGATAAACCGATCGGTTTTCTCCGGGCAAGGCCGGGGGCGGCTCCGGAGAAAATCAGGGTTCATCCCCGATATCCGGTTCCGTGGGCGTTCCGTACGCTCGCCACAAACAGAGGGGGACCCCATGAAGGCAGTGGTTCAGGACCGGTACGGCTCGGCGGACACGCTGGAGTTCAAGGACTTCGACACTCCGGTGCCGACGGCCGACGAGGTGCTGGTGCGGGTGCACGCGGCCTCGGTCAACGCCTACGACTGGCACCTGATGCACGGCGACCCGAAGATCGCCCGACTGGTCTTCGGGATCACCAGGCCGAAGGCCAGGGTCCGGGGCCGGGACTTCGCCGGCCGGGTGGAAGCGGTGGACAGCGGGGTCATGGGGCTCAAGCCCGGCGACGAGGTGTTCGGCGAGGCCGATGGCGCGTTCGCGGAGTTCGTGTGCGCCAAGGACAGCATGGTGGGCCCGAAGCCGGCCAACCTGACCTTCGAGCAGGCGGCCGCGATACCCCTGGCGGGGAACACCGCCCTGATCGGACTGCGGGATGTGGGCCGGGTACAGCGGGGCCAGACGGTCCTGGTCAACGGCGCCTCGGGCGGTGTGGGCACGTTCGCCGTGCAGCTCGCCAAGGCTTACGGCGCGGAGGTGACCGCGGTGTGCAGCACGAGGAACGTGGACCTGGTCCGCTCACTCGGCGCGGATCACGTCATCGACTACACACGCGAGGACTTCACCCGGGGCGCCCGGCAGTACGACGTCGTGCTGGACCTGGTGGGCAACCACTCGCTGGCCGAGTTCCGGCGCGCGGTCACTCCCACCGGCACGCTCGTACTGTCCGGCGGCGGCGTGTACGAGGGCGGCAGCGCCGTCGGACCGATGGGGCTCTTCTTCAGGAGGCGGTTGGCGGCGCCCTTCGCCCGCCAGCGGCTGCTCGAACTCCCGGCCCACCAGAGCAGGGCGAACCTCGCCGCGCTGTGCGAACTCGCCGAGTCCGGGAAGATCGCCCCGGTCGTCGAGCGGACGTATCCGCTGAGCGAGGCGGCCGAGGCGATCCGGTACGTGGAGGTGGAGCACGCGCGCGCGAAGGTCGTCGTCACCGTGTGAGGTGCCGGCGCGGGCCGCGCGGTGCCACGCGTGCCGCCGCTACTTCGACTTCGCGTACTCCCTCGCCGTCTGTCCCTGGAAGTCGTAGACCACGACCTGCTCGTCGCCCACGACCCAGGCGTCGTGTCCGGGCGAGCAGACGAAGACATCGCCGGGGCCGACCTCTTGTTCGCCGCCGTCGTCCATCCGGATGTGCATACGCCCTTGGACCATGTAGCAGTTGTGGTGCATCTGACAGGTCTCGGTGCCCGCGATCGGGGCCACGGACTCGGTCCAGCGCCAGCCGGGCTCGAAGGTCGCCACGGCGAAATCGAGGTCCGTCATGTGGACGGCTTCGAGGTGGCCGCGGGGGAAATCACGCCGCTCGTCCGGCTTTTCGAGGGGCTTCACTTCCAACACCATGACGCACTCCCTTCCGGCCGCGGTTCACCGCGGCCTGGGCCGGTCTCCCCGGCGACCCTGGACACCGCCGTCGGCGGCCGACCCCCTACCACTCCATCGTCCGCTCGTCGATCCGGGGCCGCCATTCGGGGAACGCCCGCTCAGGCCTGCTTCCCACAGAGCTCGGCAAAGCGCTCGGCGTCGATGTTGCCGCCGGAGATGATCACGCCGACCCGGCGCGGCAGCGCACCCGCCCGGCCGGTGAGCAGGGCAGCCAGGGGGGTGGCGCCGCTCGGCTCGACGACGATCTTCAAGCGTTCGAACGCGAAGCGCATCGCGTCCCGGATCTCGTCGTCGCCGACCAGCGCGATCTCGTCGACCAGCAGCCGGTTCACGGAGAAGGTCAGCTCCCCGGGTGTGTGCAGGGCCTGTCCGTCGGCGATGGTGTGCGGCACCGGGATGCTGATGCGCCGCCCCGCTTCCAGGGATCGCTTGGTGTCGTCGCCGGCCTCCGGCTCCACTCCGATCATCCGGATCTCCGGGTGCAGGGCCTTGGCCACCGTGGCGCTGCCGGCGATCAGTCCGCCGCCGCCGACCGGCGTGACCAGTGCGTCCAACTCCCCCACCTCTTCGAGCAGTTCGAGGGCGGCGGTGCCCTGACCTGCGATGACATGCGGGTGCTCATAGGGCGGGATGAGGGCGAGGCCGCGCTCGGCTGCCAGCGCCTCGCTGATCGCGACACGGTCGCCGGTGTAGCGGTCGTACGTGACGATCTCGGCGCCGTAGCCGACGGTCGCCGCCCGCTTCGACGGCGGGGCGTCCTCCGGCATGACGATCACCGCGGTGGTGCCGAGTTCCCGGGCGGCCAGGGCGACGGCCTGGGCGTGGTTCCCGGACGAGTAGGCGGCGATGCCGCGGGTGAGCTGCTCCGGCGTCAGCCGCGAGGCCGCGTTGTACGCGCCGCGGAACTTGAAGGCGCCGACGCGCTGGAAGTTCTCGCACTTGAGGAAGACCTCGGCACCGACGAGTTCGTCGAGCGTCCGCGAGCGCAGCACCGGCGTGCGGTGCGCGATGCCCTTGAGCCGCGCGGCGGCATCGCGGACGTCGTCCAGGGTGACCGGCGGGGTGGTGGTCGTCACGCGTCTCCTCCAGGGGGTGTCATGTCGGTCGCGGTGCGGCCTGTCGCTCGGCTCGTCGCTCGGCCCGCCGCCTGCTCCGTCATCGCCTGGGCATCGGCGCGCGCCTGCGACAGATAGCTGTAGGCGGAGGCACGGGAGATGCCGAGCCGGGCCGCGACCTGTTCGATCGCCCGCCGCACGGCGAAGACGCCTCGCTCGTCCAGGCCACGGAACAGCTCCAGCCGCTGGGCGCGGTCGAGAGCGGCCCAACTGCCGTTCTGCCGGAGCTGGTGGGCGTCGAGGATGGCGTCGACGACGGAGTCGATGTCGTTGCCGAAGGCGGTGACGGGCACGTCGGCCGAGGCGCCACCGACACCGCCACCACCGCCGCCGATGCCGGCGAGGGCACCGAGCAGGGCGTGGGCGTCACTGACGGCGGTGACGTCCAGGTTGACGCAGAGGGCGCCGAACACGGTGCCCGTGGAGTCTCGCAGCACCATGGTGGACGCCTTGACCAGCTTGCCGCCCCGGGTCCTGGTGACGTAGTTGAGCTCGTCGCCCGCCCCGTCGCCGCGCGCGACGATCCGCATGCCGATCTCGCTCATCGCCCCGCCCACGGCCCGCCCCGTCACCGAACCGGCCACGGCGACCACGGACTTCTCCGGCCGCCGGTAGTCATGCAGGACCACCTCGCACACCGGCCCGAACGTGGCCGCGAGCCCGTCGACGACGGGCGTCAGCGCGGCGACGATCGCGTCCCGCTCGGATTCCAGGGCCGGCTCGGCCGCCATCGCACACTCCCTGTCCGCCCTCGGCTCGGCCTTCTGTCCACCGAGCCGTTTCTAGACTACACGTCCAGAGCCTGTACTGGCAGTCCAGATACGCCCGCCGGAAACCCACTGCCGAAGAGTGCGGCACGGATCTTGACGAGCGCCAAGATGTTACCGGTAACATCCAGCTCCATGACAGTGACGTCGGCACCCCAGCACCCCCGCGTCTTCAGCCCCGTCGCCGTAGTCGCCTCCTGCGTGGGCTTCGTGCTCATGGGTGCTCTCCAGGCCCTGTACGGCCCCGCGATTCCCGCTTTCCGCGAGGAGTTCGGCCTGTCCCCGTCGGCGGCCGGCCTCGGGCTGAGCGCGCACTTCGTCGGTGGGGTGGCCGGCGTGCTGCTCTTCGACCGGCTCTACGGCCGGATCGGCAATCGGCGGATCCTGGGCGCCTCGTATCTGCTGATGGCCGTCGGCGCGGCCGGCTTGGCGCTGGCGTCGAACTGGCCGACCGCCCTGGCCATGGCCCTGCTGGCCGGGCTCGGCTTCGGCGGTATCGACTACGGCCTCAATCAGCTGTTCGCCGTCGGCTTCGGCCACCGCTCGACCGCCATGCTCAACATCCTCCACGCCCACTTCGGCATCGGCGCGATCCTCAGCCCGGCCCTGATCGGCGTGGTCGGCGCCGCACACTACCCGGCCGTCTTCCTGGGCTTCGCGCTGGCCAACCTGCCGCTGCTGCTCTGCCTGCGCGGCGTACGCAACCGGGCGCCGCAGCCGCCCGAGGCGTCCGGCGAGTCGTACGGCGGCCAGGTCCTGGCCCGCAGCCTCGGCTCCGTGCTCGCCGTGTTCGTCGCCCTGTACGTGCTGCACGTCGGCATCGAGGCCGGTGTCGGCGGCTGGGAGCCGACCCATCTGGAGACCGTCGGGTACGGCGCCGGATTCGCCGCGACAGCCACGTCCGTGTACTGGCTGATGATGACGGTCGGCCGCTTCCTGGTCGCCCCGATCGCGCTGCGCTTCTCGGCCCAGGCCATCATCACGGTCTCGTGCGCGGGCATGACGGTGTGCCTGCTGCTCGCCACGATCCCGGCGCTGGCCCCCTACGCGTACGCCGGCGTCGGCCTGTTCATCGCGCCGATCTTCCCGACCGGCCTGCCGTGGCTCAACCGGGCGGCCCCGCGGGCCCGCAGAGCGGGAGCGGTGGTCATCGCCGCCTCCATGGTCGGCGGCGTGGTGGCGGGCCCGGCGCTGGGCAAGGCCATCGAGTGGTCCGGGATCCGCGCGGTCCCGCTCCTGCTGTCCGGCGTCTCGGCACTGTGCCTGGCCGCCACGCTCTGGCTGATCCGCAGTACCCGAACTCGCTGAATCCGCTGCGCACTCCAGCTACGCACTTCATGGTGAAGGGAAGCTTCCGTATGTCCGCTCTGACGACGTCCCCCAATGGTTTCCTGCTGCACGGCGAGCCGTTCCGGATCATCTCCGGCGCGATGCACTACTTCCGGATCCACCCCGACCTGTGGGCCGACCGCCTGCGCAAGGCCCGCCTCATGGGGCTCAACTCGGTGGAGACGTACATACCGTGGAACCTCCACCAGCCCGATCCGGACGGACCCCTCGTCCTCGACGGCTTCCTCGACCTGCCCCGCTATCTCAGCCTCGCCCGCGACGAGGGCCTGCACGTCCTGCTGCGCCCGGGTCCGTTCATCTGCGCGGAGTGGGACGACGGCGGTCTGCCCGCGTGGCTGATCGCGGACCACGACATCCGGCTGCGCACCAGCGACCCGCGCTTCACCGGGGCGATCGACCGCTACCTCGACGCCCTGCTGCCCCCGCTGCTGCCGTACATGGCCGCGGCGGGCGGCCCGGTGATCGCCGTACAGGTGGAGAACGAGTACGGGGCCTACGGCGACGACTCCGCCTACCTCAAGCACCTGGAACAGGCCTTCCGCTCCCGGGGCGTCGAGGAGCTGCTCTTCACCTGCGACCAGGCCAACCCCGAGCACCAGGCCGCCGGAAGCCTCCCCGGCGTACTGGCCACGGCCACCTTCGGCAGCCGGGTCGAGCAGAACCTGGCGGAGCTGCGCAGGCATCAGCCCGAGGGCCCCTTGATGTGCGCGGAGTTCTGGATCGGCTGGTTCGACCACTGGGGCGGGCCCCACCATGTGCGGGACGCCGCCGACGCCGCCGCCGACCTGGACCGCCTGCTGTCCGCGGGCGCCTCGGTCAACATCTACATGTTCCACGGCGGCACCAACTTCGGCTTCACCAACGGCGCCAACCACAAGTACGCCTACGAGCCCACCATCACGTCCTACGACTACGACGCGGCCCTCACCGAGTGCGGCGACCCCGGCCCCAAGTACCACGCCTTCCGAGAGGTCATCGCCCGCCACGCACCGGTCCCCGACGAGCCCGCTCCCACGCCCGCTCCCAAACTCCCGCCCACCACCGTCGAGTTGAACCGCCGCGCCCCGCTCCTTGCGCACGCAGCCGCCCTCGCCGAGCCGGTCCGCGCCGACGATCCGGCCACGATGAACGACCTGGGCCTGCAGACCGGTTACGCCCTGTACCGCACCACGTTCGAGGCTGCGGGCGACGGCCTGCTGCACTTCGCGGGCGGTGTCGGCGACCGCGCCCAGGTCTTCGTCGACGGCGCCCCCGTCGGGGTCCTCGAACGCGAACGCCACGACGAGACCCTCCCCGTACGCGTGCCGCGCCCCGGCGCCACGCTGGAGGTCCTCGTCGAGAACATGGGCGGCGTCAACTACGGCCCCCGCATCGGCGCCCCCAAGGGCCTCCTCGGCCCCGTCGCCTTCGACGGCACCCCCCTGCGCGGCTGGGACTGCCACCCCCTGCCGCTGGACAACCTGGACGCGGTGCCGTTCGCCCCGTCGGACGCGACCACGGCCGCCGAACCCGCCTTCCACCACGGCACCTTCGACGTCGACACCCCGGCGGACACCTTCCTCGCCCTGCACGGCTGGACCAAGGGCCAGGCCTGGATCAACGGTTTCCACCTCGGCCGCTACTGGAACCGCGGCCCGCAGCACACCCTGTACGTCCCCGCGCCGGTCCTGCACCCGGGCACCAACGACCTCGTCGTCCTGGAACTGCACGCCACCACCGCCACCCGCGCCCAGCTCACCGACGCCGCCGACCTCGGACCGGAGAACACCTGGTGACCCGCCCACACCACCTGCGCATCCCCGCACCCGCCGCTCCCCCGCTGACGGGTCACCTCCCGTTCGCCGACGCGCCCGGCGTGCCCGACCCGATCGAGGTGACCAGCCGCTGGCTCACCCGCTCGGGCCGCCCCTGGTTCCCGGTCTCCGGCGAGTTCCACTACTCCCGCTACCCGGCCGGGGAGTGGGAGGAGGAACTGCTGAAGATGAAGGCGGGCGGAGTGACCGCCGTCGCTTCCTACCTCATCTGGATCCACCACGAGGAGATCGAGGGCCGCGTCCGTTTCGACGGCAACCGCGACCTGCGCCGCTTCGCCGAGCTGTGCGCCCGCCATGGCCTGGACTTCATCCCCCGCGTCGGCCCCTGGTCCCACGCGGAGGTCCGGGGCGGCGGCCTGCCCGACTGGCTGCTGGCCCGCGACTGCACGCCCCGCACCGACGACCCGGCGTATCTGGAGCCGGTGCGCGGCTGGTTCACGGCCATCGCCGAGCAGCTGCGCGGCCTCGACCGCGGCAACGGCGGCCCGATCATCGCGATCCAGATCGAGAACGAGCTCTACGACCAGCCCGGCCACCTGAGCACGCTGAAGCGCCTCGCCCAGGAGGCCGGCCTGAGCGCGCCGATGTGGACGTCGACCGCCTGGGGCGGTGTCCAGCTCCCGGGCGACGAACTGCTCCCGCTGTACGGCGGCTACCCCGAGGCTTTCTGGACCGAGGCGGACGGCGGCTGGCCCGACACCTGCCGCAAGCACTTCTTCTTCACCCACCAGCGCGACGACGAGGGCATCGGCGCCGATCTGCGGCCGACCACCGTCCGGGGCGGCACCCCGGACGCCCTCGCGGACCGATTCCCCTGGGCCACCTGCGAGTTGGGCGGCGGCATGGCGGTGGCGTACCACCGGCGGCCGCGGCTCGACGCCGCCGACATCGGCGCGCTCGGGCTCACCAAGATCGGCTGCGGCTCGGTGTGGCAGGGCTACTACATGTTCCACGGCGGCACGAATCCGGCCGGGGAACTGTCCCCACTCCAGGAGTCCCACGCCACCGCCTACCCCAACGACCTGCCCGTCCTGACGTACGACTTCCAGGCACCGCTCGGCGAGTACGGCCAGTACCGGCCCTCGTACGACGAACTGCGCCTCCAGCACCTGCTGTTGGCGGACTTCGGCCATCTCCTCGCCCCCATGGAGTCCGTGCTGCCCGAGGATCGGCCTGAGGGCCAGCACGACCGGGACACCTTGCGCTGGGCGGTCCGCACGGACGGCGCTTCGGGCTTGCTGTTCGTCAACAACCACCAGCCGCACGAACCCCTGCCCGACCGCCCGGACACCTCCTTCACGGTCGAATTCCCGGGCCATGCAGGGACGTTGACACTGCCCAGCTCGCCCGTGAACGTGCCCGCGGGGGCCTACTTCTGCTGGCCGCTGCGGCTCGACGTCGCCGGTGTGCGGCTGGAGTGGGCGACCGCGCAACCGGTGTGCACGGTCGGTCCGGACGGCCGTCCGGTCCTGGTGCTGGCCGCCACCGACGGCATCGCGCCCGAACTCGCCCTGGACTCGGGCACGGTGACGTCCGTCAGCGCGCCCACCGGGGACATCGCCGAGGTCGACGGCCGGATCCTGGTGACCGGTCTGCGGCCCGGTACGGACGCGCTGGTCGAGGTGGAGGCGGTGGACGGCGGACGGGTCGGTCTGCTGGTGCTGGACGCGGCGACGGCTCGTACCGTCTACCGGGGTGAGGCGTGGGGCGCCGAGCGGCTGGTGCTGTGCGCGGACGGGGTCGTCTTCGACCACGACGAGGTGCGGGTGCACGGCACTGCCGCACGGACGTCGTTCGCCGTGCTGCCCGCGCCGGAGCATCCGCTGGTGGTGGACGGTGAGACGGTGGTCGGCGAGGCGGACGGGGTGTTCACCCGCTACCGGACCGGGGTCGGCGGCGGTGAGGCCCTTGCGGTGCCGGCGCCGGTTTCCCTGATCCGGGCTGCCGGTCCGGCACCCGAGCCCTCGACCGGCGTGCTGGACCGGGCGAGCGCGCCTGCCGACAAGTACTTCGACACGGTGGCCGCCGAGTACCGCATCGACGTACCGGAGGATCTCCCCGACGGCACCGTCCTGCGGCTGCGGTGGAGCGGGGACGTGGGGCGGGCGTATGTGGGGGACGCGTTGGTCGCCGACCAGTTCTTCTCGGGGCGGGTCTGGGACATCGGACGGCTCCCGGCGGGAGCGGTGCTGCGGGTGCGGGTGCTGCCGCTGCACGCCGACGCCAGGGTGTACGTGCCGCAGGACGCGGGGGACGCGGCGCGGACGGCTGCCGTGACAGGTGCCGAGTGGATCAGCAGCCGTACCTGGGCGGTCCGACCACGGGGCTGAGGCGGCGCCCATCCGGATCCCGCCCCGCCGGCCTGCCTATGCTGGGGTCTGCCGGGGCGGGACACCACCGCCGTGCCGACGTCGAGGAAACAGCCATCATGACCCGCAGCTCCGCCGACGGCTCCGCTCCGAGAGGGCGCAGCAGACGGAACTTCGCGGGCTCGCGTCCCGTGATGGACGACGTGGCCCGGCTGGCCGGTGTCTCCAAGCAGACCGTCTCGCGCGTGCTCAACGACCATCCGTCGGTGCGGCCCGAGACCCGCGAGACGGTTCTGGCGGCCATGCGGACTCTGGGCTACCGGCCGAGCCGCAGTGCCAGATCGCTGGCCAGCGGCAAGACCCGGATGCTCGGCGTGATCTCCTTCGACGCCGCCCGCTACGGTCCCGCCTCCATCCTCACCGCGATCAACACCGCGGCCCAGGAGGCCGGTTACCTGCTGAGTTCGATCGCACTGGACACGGCCGAGCCGGACACCGTGGTCGAGGCGGTGAACCGGCTGTCGGCGGAGGGCGCGGACGGGGTGATCGCCATCGCCCCGCAGCTGTGGGTGGGCAAGGCCCTGGCGGACACCCGCCTCGACACCCCGCTGGTCGTGCTGGAGAACGGCCTCGACGTCGACACCCAGCAGGTCACCGGCGACTCTCGGGCCGGGGCCCGCAAGGCCGTCGAACATCTGCTGGGGCTGGGCCACCGCACCGTGTGGCACATCGCGGGCCCGACCGGCTGGACCTCCGCCGACCACCGGACGGGCAGCTGGCAGGCCTGCCTGGAGGCGGCCGGCGCCGAGGTCCCGGCCCCGCTGATCGGCGACTGGAGCGCCGACTCCGGCTATGAGCTGGGCCGGCAGCTGGCCCGGCGCCCGGACGTCACGGCCGTGTTCGCCTCCAACGACCAGATGGCCCTCGGCCTGCTGCACGCCCTGCACGAATCCGGCCGCTCGGTCCCGGGCGACGTCAGCGTCGTGGGCTACGACGACATCCCCGAGGCCGCGCACTTCCTGCCCCCGCTGACCACCGTACGCACGGACTTCGCCGAGATCGGCACGCGTTCACTGCGCCTGCTGCTGGACCGGCTCGACGGCCCCGCCGAGCCGCCCCGGGTCGATTCACTGGTCCCGGTCGACCTCGTGGTCCGCCGCAGCAGCGGCCCGGCGCCGGGAAAGCACTGACGGCCCCCTCCCGACTCCGCTCCCTCAGTCGGTCGCGTCGGTCGCCGCCCGCTGCCAGGCCGCGTCGCGCAGCAGGCGCAGTCCGTTCAGGCCGACGAGGACCGTGGAGCCCTCATGGCCCGCGACGCCGAGCGGCAGCGGAAGGGTGCCGACCAGGTCCCAGGTGACGAGGCCGGCGATGAACACCCCGGCAATGACGAGGTTCTGCACGACCAGCTTCCGGGCCCGGCGGGAGAGGGCGACGGTGGTGGGGACGGCGGCGAGTTCGTCGCGGACGATCACCGCGTCGGCGGTCTCCAGGGCGAGGTCGGAGCCCGCCCGGCCCATGGCGACGCCGATGTGGGCGGCGGCCAGGGCGGGTGCGTCGTTGACACCGTCCCCGACCACCATCACCTTGCGGCCCGCGCCCTCCAACTCCTTGACCGCGCCCGTCTTGTCCTGCGGCAGCAGTCCGGCACGCACGTCCTCGATGCCGGCCTCGGCGGCCAGATGTGCGGCGGCCCGGGGGTTGTCGCCGGTGAGCAGGATCGGGGCGGTTCCGGTGAGTGCGGTGAGGGCGGTGACGGTGGCGGCTGCGTCCGGGCGCAGCCGGTCCGCGATGCCGAGCACTCCGGCGGGCGCGCCGCCGACGACCACGAGGACGGCGGTACGGCCGCGCTGCTCGAGTTCCTCGGCGAGCGCGGCGACCGGGCTCGCGTCACCGTCGGCGTGGTCTAGCAGGCGGGCCGGGGAGCCGACTTCGACCGTACGGCCGTTGACGAGGGCCTTCACCCCGACCCCGGGCGCGGAGGCGAAGTCCTGTGTGGCGGGCAGGGCGAGGCGACGCTCGTGTGCCGCGGCCACCACGGCCCGGGCCAGCGGGTGTTCGCTGGGGTGCTCGGCGCCCGCCGCGAGCGTCAGCAACTCGTCCTCGTCCAGGCCGCTTCCGGGCAGCGGCCGTACGTCGGTGACGCGCGGCGTGCCCTCGGTGAGGGTGCCGGTCTTGTCCAGCGCGACGGCGTCGACCTGGCCGAGGCGTTCCATCGCCACCGCCGACTTGACCAGGACACCGTGTCGGCCGGCGTTGGCGATGGCCGACAGCAGGGGCGGCATGGTGGCCAGGACCACCGCGCAGGGCGAGGCCACGATCATGAAGGTCATGGCGCGCAGCAGGGCTTCGGAGAACGCCTCGCCGAAGGCGAGCGGGACGGCGAACACGGCGAGGGTCGCGGCCACCATGCCCAGCGAATAGCGCTGTTCGACCTTCTCGATGAACAGCTGAGTGGGTGCCTTGGTCTCGGACGCCTCCTGCACCATCCGCACGATCCGGGCGATCACGGAGTCGGAGGCGTCGCGTTCGACCCGGACGCGCAGGGCGCCGGTGCCGTTGAGGGTGCCGGCGAACACTTCGTCGCCCGGTTCCTTCGCCGCGGGGAGCGGTTCGCCGGTGATGGTCGCCTGGTCCACCTCACTGGCGCCGTCCAACACCCGTCCGTCGGCTCCGACGCGCTCGCCGGGCCGTACGAGGACGGTGTCGCCGACCGCCAACTCCTCGACGGGGAGGGTCTGTTCGGTGCCGTCGGGGCCGATGCGGGTGGCGGTGGCGGGGGCGAGGTCGAGCAGTCCGCGTACCGAGTCGGCGGTGCGGGCGGTGGCGAGCGCCTCCAGGGCACCCGAGGTCGCGAAGATGACGATCAGCAGGGCGCCGTCCATCACCTGCCCGATCGAGGCGGCGCCGAGCGCGGCGACGACCATCAGCAGATCGACGTCGAGGGTCTTGTCCTTGAGCGCCTTGAGCCCCTCCCAGCCGGGCTCCCAGCCACCGGTGGCGTACGACAGCGCGTACAACGGGCCCCAGGTCCAGGCGGGTGCTCCGGCGAGTTGCAGGGGCAGCGCGAGCAGGAACAGCACGGTGGCCGCGGCGGCCCAGCGAACCTCCGGCAGTGCGAGGAGCCGCGTACGCCGCCGGGGCACGTCGCCGGACCGCGCGGACACGGAGCGGTCGGCCGACGGCGAGGTGAGCGTGGAAGTCATGCACGGCACAATACAGGAACAGATGAATACCCATTCATGTCTTCAGGCTGGAGTGGCTCGCGCGGCTCCCCACCGCCGTGCCCGGTACCTCCCCACCAGTCGGCACACGAGGTAGATCGTGAAGGAAATCGTGGTGACGTACGGGCTGATGGGGACGCTGCTGCCGAGGGCCAGCAGGATCCCGCCCTCGATGGAGGTCACCGCGAACACCACGCTGAGCGTCGGCAGAAGCACCGGTGAGGCCGTGATCCGGGCCGCGGCGGCCGCGGGCGTGACGACGAGGGTGAGGACCAGCAGGGCTCCGACGATCTGCACGGACAGGGCGACCGCGAGGCCCAGCACGATCATGAAGGCGAACGACAGCCCCCGTACCGGTACGCCCCGCGCCTCGGCCACCTCCGGGTCGGCGCTGGCGAAGGCGAGCGGCCGCCACATGACCGCCAGCGCCACGAGCACCAAGGCGGAGGTGCCGAGCAGCCAGGACATCTGCGGGGTGTCGACGGCGACGATCTGGCCAGTGAGCAGGCCGAACTTGTTCGCCGCCCGACCCTTGTAGAGGGCGAGGAAGAGCACGCCGAGGCCGAGGCCGAACGGCATGATGATGCCGATCACCGAGTTGCGGTCCCGGGCGCGCGAACCGAGCAGGCCGATGGCTCCGGCGGCGATCAGGGAACCGGTGATCGAGCCGGCCACGATGTTCACGTCCAGCAGCAGCGCGGCCGAGGCACCGGCGAACGACAACTCGCTGATCCCGTGCACCGCGAACGGCAGGTCCCGCATGATCACGAAGACCCCCACCAGGCCGCCGACCAAGCCGAGTGCGACGCCGGCGATCAGGGAGTTGCGGACCAGGGCGAGCAGTTCGCCGTAGTTGTCGAAGTCGAAGATCTGCTGCCAGATCCCGTCGGCGAGGGTCATGGCCGTACTCCGTGCGGCGGTTCGGGGTGATGCGGTGGCTGCGCCACCTCGTCGGGCGCGCCCACGACCGCGATCCGGTCCCGGATGCGGATGACGTCGACCGGTGTGCCGTACAGCTGCGACAGCGCCTCGGAGGTCAGCACCTCGTCGGGTGTGCCGACCCTGAAGCCGCCGCGGGCGAGGTACAGCACGCGGTCCACCAGCCCCAGTACGGGGTTGATCTCGTGGGTCACGAAGACCACCGCCGTGCCGTGGGAACGGCGCCGTGCGTCCACCAGCTCCGTCACGGCCCGCTGATGGTGCAGGTCGAGGGAGAGCAACGGCTCGTCGCACAGCAGGATCCGCGGGTCGGTGGCCAGGGCCTGTCCGATGCGCACGCGCTGCCGCTCGCCGCCGGAGAGCAGGCCGATGGGGACGTCCGCGTATGCGGTGGCCCCGACCGAGGCGAGGATCTCGTCCACGCGGCGGCGTACGGCGCCGGTGCGCAGCCGGGGTCCGTAGCCGTGCCCGTCGATGCCGAAGCGGACCAGGTCCCGGGCGCGCAGCAGCGCATGCGCGGAGAGCGTTCCCTGCTGCGGGACGTAACCGATGTGCCGGCTGCCGCTTCGGGGCGGACGGCCCAGGACCGTCAGCGTGCCGGCGGACAGCTGCCGCCCGCCCAGCAGTGCGCGCACGAAGCTGGTCTTGCCCGATCCGTTGGGGCCGAGCACGGCCAGGAACTCGCCCGGCCGTACGTCGAGATCGAGGTCCCGCCACAGCACGCGCTCGCCGTAGGAGAGGGCGGCTGCGCGCAGGCTGATCACCGCTGCGTCCGTACGGGGGTCGGACACGCCGGGGCGCCTCACTTGGCCAGCGCGCTCGCGAGCGCGTCGACGTTGGCGGTCATCCAGCCGAGGTAGTCCTCGCCCTTGGGCAGGGTCTCGGTCACGGGGACGACGGGAATCCCGGCCGCCTTGGCCGTCTGCTCGGCCTTCTCGGTCTGCGGGCCGGAGGTCTGCTCGTTGTAGACGAGCGCCTCGACCTTCTTGTCGGTGAACAGCGCCAACGTGTCCTGCAGGGTCCTCGGGGAGACGTCGTCGCCTTCCTCAATGGCTTCGCTGAAGGCCTCGGGCGTCGCGTTCGTCAGCCCGCTCGCCTCGATCATGTACAGCGGCACGGGCTCGGTGATGGCCACCGCCTCGCCGCCGTGGTCGGCCTTGATCTTGGCTTCCTTCTGCTCCAGGGGCTTCAGCTTCCCTTTGAAGTCCTCGGCCCTCTTGGTGAAGGTGGCGGCGTCGTCAGGGTCGGCCTTGGACAGGGCGGCGGCGATGCGGTCGGCGAGTGCGGCGACCGTGGGGAAGTCGTACCAGACGTGCTCGTTGAGCTCCCCGCCCGCCGGGGCGCTCTTGCCGGAGACCTTGACCGCGTTGATCACCTCGGCCGACGGGTCGCCGCTCGTCTTCAGCATGCGGTCGATGAAGTCGTCGTAACCGCCGCCGTTCTCGACGACGACCTTCGCCTTGGACAGCGCCAACTGGTTCTGCGTGTTGGCTTCGTAGGAGTGCGGGTCCTGGTCGGGGTCGCTGATGATCGAGGTGACCTCCACCTTCCGGCCGCCTATCTGCTTGACCATGTCGCCGTAGACGTCCGTCGAGGCCACCACCGGGACGGCGGAGGCCGCGGCGGGGCTCTGCGCGGCGGTGCCACTTCCGGAGTCGGCGGAGTCTCCGGAGGCCGACGAACTGCCGCAGCCGGCAAGGAGGATCAGGCAAGTGCCCGTGATGAGTGGGGCAGCGAGAAGTCGGGACGTGGACGCGGGCATGGATACCTCCGAGGCGCGGCGAATTGATCCGCCGAGCTCGATCCGTCCCGGCTTCGGCCTCACGGTAGATGAAAATGGATGTCAAAAGCGTCTCTCGGGCGTCCGCTGGGGCAACCCTTACCGAGAACTCACCTACTCCGGCCGCAGGCTCCGGTCAGGGGGCGGGGACCTCGTCCAGGAGTTGGGGGCCGTTGTTGCGGACGCTGTTCACGGCGGGAGAGACGGGTCGGGCGTCCAGATGGCCGCCTGCCGGTGGGGTGAGCAGGGTGCGCAGGTCGTCGGTGGCCTGATGATGGGGGTCGAGCCAGGCGTCGTAGTGGTCGGGGGTGAGCGCGAGCGGCATACGGGGGTGGATGCGGCCTGCGGCGTCGGTGGCCTCGGTGGTGATGATGGTGCAGGTCAGCAGCCAGGCGGCAGGGTCGTCGGCATCCTTGATCTCCGGATCGCGCCAGTACTCGTACAGGCCCGCCAGGGCCATCACCTGCCCGTCCTCCGGGTGGATGAAGTAGGGCTGCTTGCGGACCTTGCCCGACTTCCTGTCCGTGACCTCGTCCCATTCGTAGAAGCCGTCGGCCGGCAGCAGGCAGCGGCGCTTGACGAACGCCTGGCGGAAGGCGGGCTTCTCGTGCACGGTCTCCACCCGCGCGTTGATCAACCGTGCGCCGATCTTCGCGTCCTTCGCCCACGAGGGGACCAGGCCCCAGCGCAGGGGCCGCAGCCGACGCCGGGCCGCCTCGTCCTCGGCAGCGCCGCGCGGCGTGCGTTCCAGGACGGCCCACACCTCGTCGGTCGGGGCCACGTTCCAGCTCGGCGCGAGGGTTTCCTCCGGATGCCACTCGGACACCTGGAACAGCTGGGCGAGGTCCTCGGGACTGCGGGTGGAGGCATAGCGGCCGCACATACTGCCACTGTGCCGCACGGGAGCGGGCTGCGCTGCGGCTCGTCATCCCTCCACGCCGGTCGCTGTGTGCGCGGCGCCGACAGGTTTGGACTCCGGGGAGCCTCGCTGGCGCAGGTAGATCGACAGGACGACCATCGAGGCCACCGCCAGCAGTTCGGACTGCCAGTTCTGCAGGGTGCGGTTCCAGAAGTCGGCTGAGGTGAGGTACTGGGCCCAGCTGATGGGGGCCTGGAGGCCGCGCAGTTGCTGTTCGTTGTAGGCGGCCGTACCGGTGACGGACTGGGCGAGCCAGGACAGCAGGAACACCGCCCCCATCACCAGACCGAGGGATCGCGAGTACACCGCCCGCCGCCAGCCACCGGCACGTGCCCAGCCCGGAGCGTCGGCAGGGGCGTGCTCACCCACGAGCTGGTCCTTGTCGGACTCGGGGCCCGCCTTGTCCAATTCCTTGGACTCCGGTGAGCCGCGCTGGAGGAGCCAGACGGTGACGAAGACGTAGAGGAAGAACTGCAGGTACTCGGACTGCCAGTTCTCCGTCACATCGACGGCGAAGTCCGACGAGGTCAGGTAGGAGCCGATGCCGATGGGCTCCATACCGTCGCTGACGAGCCGGTTGTTGAAGTCGGCGTGGCCCGCGATCATCTGCCCGAACAAGGTCAGCAGGAAGCCGATGCCGAAAGCCAGGCTCAGGCTGTTCTCGCGCAGGAAGCGACGCATGGTGTTGTCACCTCCGGTCGTCCTCTCCCGTCCTCATCGGTGCGTCAGCCCCACCGTCGTGAAGTAGGCCAAGCCGCCGATCACGATGAGCAGGCACAGGGTGAACATGGTCCGCACCGTTCCCTCACCCGCCTTTGACCTGGCAGTCGTACGGCTGCTCCGGACGGGGCACGCATCCGGCGGCGGTCACCTTCCAGCCGGACGAGAAGTGGGCCAGGAACAGCGTGTCGTCGCCGAGGACCACCCGGGCCTGATCGCCGTACACATCCACTTCCCGTACCACGTCCCCGGCGGGCACCTGTTCCTGAGTCACCGCCTCATCGCATGACGTCTGCTCGGACTTCTCCAACTCCTCGAGCGTGCGGGGAGCCAGTAGGGCGCACGCCTGCCTGCCGTCCCCCTGTCGCAACGCGTCCGTGAATCCGGTGGCGGCAGCGGATGCGCCCTCGCTGCGTCCGCCCGAGGCGCCGCAGCCGGTGGTCACGGCGAGCACGGCCACCAGAACGCCGCGGCACCATCTACTGATCGACATCGCGCATCGCTTCCGCTCACGTCCCGTCCTCTGCGGCGTGGAGGACCAGCATCAGCGACGCGCTCAGGGGCCGCACGGTGACGGGCTCCAGACGGGTGCCCGGGGCAGGAGCGGGCCGGCCGAACGCCGTCAGTGACGTCGCAGCGCGTCGACCGGCGCGCGGTGGTCCTCGCTCAGCGGTGTGCCGAGGCCGGGGCGGATTGCGCCCGTTGCGGATCGGCGGGAGCGGTGCGCTGGGCCACGATGCGAGAGGAGTGAGAGGTGACCCGGACGGCGATGGCGATCAGCGGGAGCAGAGTCAGGTACGACACCCTCGGGGATGCCGGCGCGGTCGGTCATGCTCGACACCCTCATCGAGTCCTTTCACTGGGTGGGCCGCCCCCTTTGGCCGCCGTGGCGAAGCGCGGGAGGTCGGTCGCGTAGATCGTGACGGTCTTGCCACGGCCGGCGCCAGCACTCGGCTGACGACGAACGCCCTGGAGAAGTACGGCACCGGTCAGTGAGGGTGGGTCAGCGAAGCCTGCTCGTCAGTCGGTACGAACCGGACGGCAGCCGGTACGCCGCCGCTGCCGTCCGCATACCGACGAAGCGCACACCGTCCACCCGGGCCGGCGGGGTCCGCCCCTCGCGCACGGAGTCGGCCCAGACGGCCGGAAGTCGCAGGGTGGCCTCGTGGCCTCGCTGTTCGCGGGCACCAGCGGGTCGTACGAGAAGGTCGTGCCGTCGCCGCCGAGGGTCCACTCGCTCCTGATCACGGCGTTGTGGAGTTTGCCAGCCACGCCAGCAAACGACCCCGCGACCAGCAGCGGCCCACGGCCTCGGCGCGCAGAGCCGGCCCGTCGAACACCGCCAGACCGATGATGCTGTGGCCCGAGGCGCGGCGATCGCCGAGGGTCGGTATCGTCGGCGCGACTCCGACACCCTCCACCGACACCCACGCCACCGCCCGGCCGGCCGCCGCTTCGTCGAGGCGGTGCAGGAAGCGCAGGCGGCTCTCGAGCGGGAGGTCCGACAGCGCCCATGTCGTGGTGACGACAGGCAGGGCGTCCGCGGGCACACGGGCGAATGCGTCGGGCAGCACCTCGACGGCGTCACCTTGCATCAGCAGCGCGGGGGCCGTCGCCGCCAACGCCATCTCCGCTTCGAGTCTCGCGGTCCGCTCAGGCTGATCCGGCTGATCCGGCCACAGGCAGGCGCGCAACCATCGGGCGTCATCGGCGTCGGTCACGTCGATCGGATCGAGGTCGACGCCGATCCGGGCGACGACCTCGGGCATCGCCCGCGTCGGGACGGGCCGGTCTCCCACGATCGAAGACGACAGCTGCACGGGAGATGACGGGTCGCCCAGCGATTGTCCGTTGCTGTACTTGATGCCGACGCGATCGACATTGAGATTGAGGCCGGCCGAACAGCCCACGTCGATCAGCCCGACCGCATCCGCGCCCACCCGGCGCGCCGCCTCGGCGATGGCCGGATACAGCACGGCGCAGCGTCCGGTCTCATTGGTCCGCATACGTCGGCGCACGGCGATGGCCACGACCGAGTCGGTCATGCGCAGCAGGGTGTCGATCGCCGCATCGGCGGCAGCATCGCCGTCGGCAGCGGCATAGGCCGCGGCAAGCTCCGGGGCGCGTCCGGCGAGGGCGAGGTCGTGCAGCGCGGCGAGGATCACCGTGGGATGGCGCTTGCGTGCCGGCGCCGTCTCGATGGCGCGCAGTGCCTCGTCGGACTCGCTCAGGGCGACAGCTACGCGCTCGTACAGCGGCGATGTTTCGGCTGCGTCGACCTCGCCGAAGCGTCGGTACACCTGAGCGAGTGTGCGGGCCCTACCCACGGGTGCGGCGTTTCCTGCGGCCGGTGCTGGCATCCCGACGACTTTACCCGGCACGAAGGCTCCGAGGAGGCCCCCGACCGCTTCCCGCTCAGCAGCCACCAGCACTCAGGCGTCCCCGCAGGTCAGCGCACCCTCCCCCGCGCCTTCAACGGCACGGCCGGCAATTCCGGAGCAGGCAGTGGATCACCGTCGTACCCCTTCACCTCCCCGAACCGCACCCCTCCCTGGTTCGCGGGATGGGGCAGTCCCTCCGGCACCTGGCACTCCGAACGCACCGGCCGGAGCGCCGTCGAGCGGGGGCCGATCTAGGCTGGAAGCAGCCGCTGGAAACCAGCCCTGACGGGCATGGCTGTCCGGACGGAGGCGTGGCGCGTGGAGATGGCCGGCAAGCAGGACGCCCCCACTGCCGTTGCCGTGGTGGACCCGGACGGCATGGTGAGCGGCTGGAGCGAGGGGTGCCGGTTGCTGCTGGGCTGGACGGCGGAGGACACCGTCGGCCGCCCCGTGACCGACCTGCTGGTCGATCCCCCGCCACCCGGCTTCCCCGAGGGCTACGGCGTCGGCCCCGACCCGACGGGGTTCATCCCCCTGCGCCACCGGGACGGTTCCACGGTGGACGCCGTGGTGGCGGCTCACCCGCTGCTCGGCCCCGACGGGCGGGCACTGGGCCACGCGGTGACCGTCCAGCGCTGGGGAAGCCGCCCGGTGATCGCCGACCGGGCCTTCGAGCAATGCCCCTTCGCTCTGGGCGTCTACGACCCTGAGCTGCGGTTCCTGTGGATCAACGCTTCCTCGGGACGGGTGATAGCGCACTCCGAGGAGCAAGTGCTCGGTAAAAAGTACCGCGAGCTGTTTCCCGAATTCGACCGCGAGATGTTTCCCGAAAGGGACGACAAGCCCTACACCGACCAGCTCTCCGAAGTGGCGAGGACGGGCAAGCCCGCGCGTCTCATCACCGTCTTCCGCCCGCTCGGCAGCAACTACGCCAACGCCTGGGCCACCAGCATCTGGCCCGTCCGAGATGCCGAGGGCAGGGTCCGCGCGGTCGCCAACTGGGGATTCGACATGAGCGCCGAGTACTGGGCCCGGCAACGCCTGCTCATCCTCAACCAGGCCAGCGGCGGCATCGGCCGGACGCTCGACGTGATCGGCACCGCCCAGGAACTGGCCAGGACCCCGGTGCCGGGATTCGCCGACGTCGTCAGCGTGGATCTCTTCGACGAGGTCCTGCGCGGCGAGGAACCGCCCTCCGCGCCAGCCTTCACCTCCGGCGAGCCCATCACGCTCAGCCGTGCCGCCCAGCACAGCGCGAGGGAGGACACCGACCCGGCTCCCGGGCCCACAATGCCGGTCAGCCACGCTCCCGATTCAGTCGCCGCCCGCTGCATGGCCACCGGCAGGTCCACGGTCGAGCTCGCCGCTGATCCCGGCGAGGGCGGCGAATGGGCCTTCGGGCCCGGGCTCGCCGCCGACCCGGCCCACTGGCCACCGGGCAACCCGTTGATCGACGGGTCCATCGCCGCGGACGGGCTGACCGGCCGGATCACCGTCCCGCTCCGGGCGCGCGGCGCGCTGCTCGGCGTCGTCGCCTTCTCCCGCCGCGACCGGCCCGAGGCCTTCACCGCCGACGACCTGATCCTCGCCGAAGAGCTGACCGCCAAGGCAGCCGTCGCCATCGACAACGCCCGCCGGTACTCGCGCGAGCGCACGACCGCGCTGACCCTGCAACGCAGCCTGCTGCCGCAGGGGCCGCCGAACCAGGAGGCGGTCGAGGTGGCATCCCGCTACCTGCCCGGCGGGACCGGCGCGGAAGTGGGCGGTGACTGGTTCGACGTCGTTCCGCTGTCCGGCGCCCGGGTCGCCCTGGTCGTAGGCGATGTCGTCGGCCACGGCCTGCACGCCTCGGCCAGCATGGGCCGGCTGCGCACGGCGGTCCGCACCCTCGCCGACGTCGACCTGCCACCGGACGAGCTGCTGACCCACCTGGACGACCTGGTCCTCCACCTCGCCAGCGACCTCCAGCCCGCCGGCCAATTCCAGCCGACCGGCGAGTCCGGGGCCACCTGCCTCTACACCGTCTACGATCCGGTCTCGCGGCGCTTCACACTGGCGAGCGCCGGCCATCCACTGCCGCTGATCATCTCCCCGGACGGCGTCAGGACACCGGTATCCGCACAGCCGGGACCGCCGCTCGGCATCGGTGGGCTGCCTTTCGAGGCCACCGAGCTCGAGCTGCCCGAGGGCAGCCTGCTCGCCCTCTACACCGACGGACTGGTGCAAAGCCGCGAACGCGACGTCGACCAGGGGATCGCCGAACTGCAGCGGGTCCTGAACCACTCGGCCACCTCACTGGAGGCCCTGTGCGACACGGTGGTGGACGCCATGCTCCCCGAACGCCACACCGACGACGACGCCGCCCTGCTGCTCGCTCGCACTCACACGCTGGATCCCCACCACGTCGCCGACTGGGACGTCGAGCCCGACCCCGCGCAGGTGCCGCGCGCCAGGAAGTTCGCCGTCGACCAGGTGGACGCCTGGGGCCTGGAGGAGGCGTCATTCGTCACCGAACTGGTCGTCAGCGAGCTGGTCACCAACGCCATCAGGTACGGCGAGCCGCCGATCAGGCTGCGGCTGATTCGCGATACCTCCCTGATCTGCGAGGTCTCCGACACAAGCAACACCGCTCCGCACCTACGCCGGGCCCGCGCCTTCGACGAGGGCGGCCGGGGCCTGTTGCTCGTCGCCCAGCTCACCGAGGGGTGGGGCACCCGGCACACCACCAGCGGCAAGACGATCTGGTGCGCGCAGGCGCTCCCCTAGGGCCGGCCGTTCGGTCCTGCCGGCGTCGCGGGCCCTGGCAGGCGCTCCCCCAGGTTCTGGGAGCAGACGGTGGTGGGCCACCCGAGATCGTTCGTGTGGCCCGCCACCGTTGTACGGATCGGTTCTCCGGCCTTCGCAGCGTGGGTTGGTCGATGCCGTCACCAGCCTGTCGGCAGACCGCCGATGAACGAGGTGAGCCGGTCGGCGATGAGTCGGTCGTCATGGGCCGAGTAGTGCCAGTCGCAGCCGAGGAAGTCCAGGCCCGAGTCGTCGAGGAACCAGTAGCGGACCCCGCTGTCGCCGGCGTCGTTGCGGGCCTTGACCACCTGCTGGACATGGCCGGCGTACTGGCCGGCGCCGACTGCCACGATGGTCGTCCCGGCCCCGTAGCGCGTGCGCAGCTTCTGGAGGAAGTCGCCGTAGGCACTGCGGTAGCCGGCCGCGAGGCTGTCGGGCGTCCACGGTTCACCGGGGTTGATGGCGGTCGAGAAGTCGTTGGTGCCGAGGTTGACCACCACGAGCTGGGGGCGCCAAGTGCCCGGGTTCTGCCAGACGTCGCCGGACACGTTCAGCAGGGCACGGTCGTAGAAGGTCCGGTACGTCACGTCCGGCCGGCCTCCGTTGTAGTTGCGCACCATGCCAAGGCCCGAGTAGCCGTTGATCTGGTAGTCGGCGTTCAGTTGCCGGGCGGTGAGGGCGCCGTAGCTCACATCGGAGTTGGTGTTCCGCTTGACCTGGTCCCAGGTGCAGGTGCGGGATGTCGAGAGGTTGCCGTAGCCCACCGTGAGGGAGTCACCGATGAACTCGATCTGACGGCTGCGGGCGGCCGGTTTGCTCAGTACGGCACCGCCGGGCGCGGCGACGAAGCCTCCGAATGTGCTGGTGTCCCCCGGGGTGTCGTTGCGCTTGACGAGCCGGACAGTGTGCGTGCGGTCCTGCAGGCCGTTGATCCAGTGGGTGGTGTTGCCGGGCGTCACGAGCGTGGCGACGGTGGCTCCGTCGATCTGGACGTCGTAGTCGGCGGCTGAGTCGTTGAGCACGATTCCCACGCCGGTGCCCCTGACGGTGCCCTCGAAGTACACGCCGGGCCAGCTGTACTGCACCGTGTTTCCGGCGTCCTTGACCCGCCCCGCGGTGTGCACCTGCGCCAGCGCTCCCGACGCGCGGACCAGTTGCCACTGCTGGTTGGCCCCGCCCCAGTCGGTGAACTGCACGACCTTGGCACCGTCCGCGGTCGAGGCGTTCTGGACCTCGACGGCCTTGCCGCTGCTACGGCTGATCAACCGGACATAACCGCCCGACGAGTCCGCCAGCCGGAACTGCTGGTTGGCGCTGTTGGCATCACCCCACTGCACGATGTCCGCGTGGTCGGCCGTGGAGTAATTGAGGACGTCCAGGACCTTGCCGGAGTGCTGCGCCTTCAGCCGGTAGTAGCCGCCGCCCGAGTCGACGAACTGGAAACGCTGGTTGGCCCCGTCATGACGGGCCCACTGCGACAGGACCGCCCCGTCGGCAGCGCTCCCTCCCGACACGTCGAGCGCCTTGCCGCTGCCACGGTTGACCAGCACGTACGACGCGCTCGTATCCACGGTGGCCGCCTGCGCCGTCCCAGCGGCACCAAGTCCGGTCAGGAGCGCCGCCATCAAGGCGGTCACCGCGGCGAGCACTCCCGTACGTCTCCCGCGTCCCCACCATGGGACCCTGCATGCCCTGAGCATGCCCTTCATCTGTCTCTCCTTTACCGGGTGCGGCCGCCCGTCCGCCGGGGCGTACCCCCGAGGCAGGGCCAGCCGCGCTGAAGTGGGAACCGGTGTTGTCGGCGGTGAGCTCGTAGCCGTGCAGGTCGGCGTCGCCGTCGACGGTGTCGGAGACGGCGAACGTGGAACGGACCTGGTTGTAGTCGCTGCCCTTCGGCCGCTCGATGTTGGCGACCGCCACATGCGCGACGGCCCCCTTGGTGTCGGTGAACTGCGTCCCGTTGGTCACGGTGACCGGGGGCGGCCTGGACTGGCACCCCGGCGGCCAGAAGCGCGAAGGGCTTCCGACTGTTGGAATCTGTTCGGTTCCGCGGCAGGACAGTAGGCATGCGGCATGCCCTCGTCAATAGTTACCCAAGGTAAATACATCCTATGACGAGCGCCAGGCCACCAGGGAGCAATCCTCAACTCCCGCCAATTTATGGGATTCGCGTTCCGTCTATGGACAGCATCCTCTTCCGTACCCACTAATACATCCCATGTTCTTGGATCGTGCGGCGACATGCGGTTCACCTCCGGGGTGCCTTCCCCTGTGAGTGTGGGTCTGTACTACTCACCGCCGAGCTGGCGCCGCGCTCCTCCTCGCGGTGATCACGGGGCTGGTCTGCACACGCCTCGATCTCTTCACCAGTGCCGCACCCGCCGTCAACTGGACGCTGGTCGCGCTCACTCCGGTCGTCTTCGCGACCGGCGTGGCCCTTGCCACGTTGACGGCCGGCTGCTGACACGAACGGCGATCAGCTCCGCATTCAGCACTCACTCACCGAAGAGGACGCCTGCATGAGAAGGTCCTGGATTCTCCCCCTGGTCACGCTTGCCACTGCCGTGCTCGGGGTGACGGTGGCAGGTGTGACCCCTGCCTCCGCCGCCTCCAACACGCCCTTGCGGGTTATGCCGTTGGGCGACTCGATAACCTGGGGTGTGGGAAGCAGTACGGGCAACGGCTACCGGGGTCCGTTGTGGAACCAGCTTGCGGCGGACGGTCATCCGCTGGACTTCGTCGGCACGTTGCGGGGCGGTTCGATGTCCGACCCCGACAACGAAGGCCACTCCGGATACAAAATCCACCAGATCGCCGCACTCGCCGACGCTCCGCTGACCCGCTACCGGCCCAACGTCGTGACCCTGATGGTCGGCACCAACGACCTCAACGAGAGCTACCAGGTCTCCACCGCCACCGCCCGGCTGAAGTCGCTGGTCAACCAGATCACCGTCGACGTCCCCGACGCGACCGTCCTCGTGGCCTCCCTGGTCGTGTCCACCAGCGGCTCGGAGGAGCAGTACCGGGCCGCGTACAACCGGGCCATCCCCCAAATCGTGAGCGAGGCACAGGCCGCGGGCAAGCACGTCGCGTACGTGGACATGAGCAGCCTGACCACGGCCGACCTGGCCGACACCCTGCATCCCAACGACGCGGGCTACCAGAAGATGGCCGACGCCTTCCACCGCGGCGTCCGGTCCGTGGACAGCGCCGGGTGGCTGAGGAACCCCGCCCCCGCCGCCGCACGCGTGCGGTCCGACCTGGGCGGCAAGTGCCTGGACGTCAATGGCGCCGGCACCGCCGACGGGACCGCCGTTCAGATCTGGAGCTGCGGCGACAGCGCCAACCAGCTCTGGTCCGCCTACACCGACGGCACCCTGCGCTCCATGGGCAAGTGCCTCGACGCCGCGGGAGGGGGCACCGCCAACGGCACCAAGGTGCAGATCTGGGCCTGCAACGGCGGCGCCAACCAAGTCTGGCAGCCCTACAACGGCGGCTACCGCAACCCCGCCTCCGGCCGCTGCCTCGACATTCCGGGCTTCTCCACGACCGACGGCACGCAGCTCCACCTGTGGGACTGCCAGGGCAGCTCCAACCAGAAGTGGACCACTCTGACCGCCGGATGACCCACGCTCCCCGGTACCCGACCCCTTTCCGGGCTCGGGTACCGGGAGAACATCGGTGGCAGACGCCGCTGGCTGCGGCGCCCGCCCTGAGGCTGTGGACGTGATCGTTGGCATACATGGGGACACCGTCCGAGGCCAGGTACCAGCCCGGCTTGCCCCGCTGTCGCGGATGACTCGGCCATTGACGACCACGTTCCCGAAGGTGACGTCCTTGATCCTCGCCATCGATTCACGTCGATGTTTCCATTACCGCAGGTAAAGGTACCCAAGCTACATATTCATCCCATGTACCGCCGAATTGCAGGGCACTGTGGCGGGCAGCGCCCGCCCGTCACTTCCGCGCTGTCGTCTCGAAGGAGAGGGGTTCGCCGGAGCGGAGGTGTCCCCTCAGCCACTGCTCGGTGTTGCTCACGTGCAGCAGTGCGGCGGCCTGGCTGAGGGCGGCGTCACGGGTGGACAGCGCGTTGAAGATCGCCTCGTGCTCGGCGAGAGTGCGGCCCGCGGCCTTGTCGTCGACCAGACCGCGCCAGATGCGGGCGCGCAGGGTGCGGCCGGAGATCCCTTCCAGGAGGGTGAGGAGGCTCTCGTTGCCCGTGGCCGAGACGACGGCGCGGTGGAAGGCGGCGTCGTGGGCGTTGAGCTGTTCGACGTCGTCGCGGGCCTCGCGCATGGCGTCCAAGTGACGCTTCACCTCGGCCAGTTGGGCGTCGGAGATCCGGGTCGCGGCCAGCGCCGTGGCGACCGGTTCCAGGAGCCGCCGTACCTCCATGAGGTCCTGCAGGGCGACCGAGTCGCCCTGCAGCAGTTCCACCGCGCCGCCGAGCCCCTCCAGCAGCAGGCTCGGCTGGAGGCTGGTCACGTACGTGCCGTCGCCCCGCCGAACCTCCAGGACCCGCGCAACGGCCAGCGCCTTGACCGCTTCCCGGGCGAGGTTGCGGGACAGTCCCAGCTGAGCGGCCAGGTCCGGCTCCGGTGGGAGCTTCGACCCCGGCGGCAGGGCACCGGTCCGGATCAGCTCACGCATCTGCTCGATGGCCTTGTCCGTCAGAGACACCGCTCACCCCTCCCCCCACCGTGCCCCGCGAGCACGTCCGACCTGATCAGCCCCTGAGCGCGGAGATCGTCCCAGAGACCGTCCGGGACTCGCTGCTCATGGAGTTCCACGTTTCGTCCGACCTGTTCCGGAGTCCGCATGCCGAGGGTGACGTTGATGATACTGGGATGCGTGTACGGGAAGGCGATCGCGGCGGCAGGCAGAGCGGTCCCGTGCGCCGCACAGACCTCGGCGATCGCCCGGGCCCGGCCGACCAGAGCCGGCTGGGCGTCCCGGTGGTCGTACTTCATTCCCTCGGTGGGTCGGTCACGGGAGAGCAGTCCCGAGTCGAAGACACTCACCGCCACCACGCTCTTGTCCAGGTCCCGCGCGGCGGGCAGGACATCGTCCAGCGCCGACTGGTCCAGGAGCGTGTGACGCCCGGCCAGCATCACCACGTCGGCGGCGGTCTCGCGCAGGAAGCGGGCGAGCATCGCCGACTGGTTCATGCCGGCGCCGATCACGCCCTGGTCCCGCAACGCCGCGAGCGTGGGCATGGCCTCCTCGGCCGCCTGCCGCCGGTGATCGTCCGGATCGTGCAGGTAGACGATGTCCAGCCGGTCCAAGCGCCCTACTTCGCGGCGAGCAGCAGGATCGCGATGTTCTCGTGGACGCCGCCGACCCGCGCGGAGTCGATCTGCACGATGTCCACCGGGATGCGGATGCCGTCGCCGACCGCCTCGCGGGCGGGACGCATGCGCCGTACGTCGTCCTCCAGGGAGGCGCCGACCTTCAGCTTGATCCGGGTGAAGCCCTCGGCGACGCCTCGCGGGCCAGGCGGGCCGGCTTCTCGTCGGAGTAGCCGAGCCAGCCGGGGGTGGTGGTGCAGGCGGGGTAGCCCTGGTCGAGCAGGTGGCCGATGCGCTGTTCGCGGCCGGGCTCAGCGCGGCGCGGGATCTCAAGGGCTTCCTCGGGGGTGAGGGCGTCGACCATCTCCTTGAAGCCGTGGAAGTCGACGACCACGTGGTGGTCCACTCGGATGTTCGTGAGCCGCTCCACGGTGCGGACGGCGCAGGCGTCGTCGACCGAGAGCCCCACCACGTGCGGGGCGAGGGCCGCGATGGCGGCGGCCTGGACATCGTTGCCGGGGCCCGGTGGTGAAGGCCAGAGCGTGGCCCTCGAGTCCGTCGCCGGCGTCGGTGCGCAGGGCGACGTAGGCGGCGGAGTAGTCGGGTTCGGGGTTCATCGCGTCCGACCCGTCCAGGTGCTCGGACATCGGGAAACGCACGTCCAGGACGTCCAGGGCGGTGATGCGGGCAGAGGACGGGGAAGCGGACAGTGCGGATGGCATGGCCGCAACTCCTGTGAGAGCAGGGGCGATACGGCCCTTGCGGCGGGATATGGGGCGGCGGAGGGAGCGGAGGGCCCGGACGGCCGCCGTGTTCGCCCTTGACCGATCCGAATCGGCCATGCGGTCCTGGCAGACATGCCATGTTTGGCTAGTCGCACATCGCATCAAAAATGCTTCAAATGGTGCCAACTACTCAGCCGTACGGGGCCTTTCATCCCTGCACACCAGTTGACATCCCAAGGAGGCATGACGGACCTTCATGCGTAACAAGCGGCGCCCTGCATTCCCCCTGCCCCCTCTGCACCAGGGATGTTTCCATGTCGAGTTCGATCCACAGACGCCACTTCCTGGCCGGTGCCACCTGCGTGGCCGCGGCGGCCGTTGCGGGAGGTGTGTTCGGCGCCGACGGCGCCCAGGCGGCGCCCAGCACGTATACGCCCGACTGGAACTCGGTCGACCAGCACCCGCCGGCCCCGGAGTGGTTCCAGGACGCGAAGTTCGGGATCTACTTCCACTGGGGCGCCTTCAGCGTCCCCGCCTACGACAACGAGTGGTACCCGCGGAGCATGTACCAGGCGGGCAGCAACGCCAACCAGCACCACATTGCGACCTACGGCCGGCCGTCGGCATGGCCGTACCACAACTTCATCAACGGGGCGCAGGACCTGGCGGGCAACTTCGTGAAGTTCGCGCCGAAGCTGAAGTCGGCCGGCGGGAAGTTCGACCCCGACGAGTGGGTGCAGCTGTTCGTCGACGCCGGCGCCAGGTTCGCGGGCCCGGTCGCCGAGCACCATGACGGTTTCTCCATGTGGGACAGCCAGGTCAACGAGTGGAACTCGGTGAAGAAGGGCCCGGGCCTGGACCTGCTGGGGCTCTTCTCCACGGCCATCCGCGCGAAGGGCCTGAAGCTGCTGGTGGCCATGCACCACGCGTACAACTACAACGGCTTCTACGAGCACGTCCCCGCCCAGACGGACAACAGCCTCAAGAAGCTCTACGGACAGCTGGACTCGACCGCGGCGAACCAGCTCTGGTTCGACAAGCTCAAGGAGGTCATCGACCGCTCCCGGCCCGACATCCTGTGGCAGGACTTCAAGCTGGACGCCGTCGACGAGCAACAGCGCCTGAACTTCCTGGCGTACTACTACAACCAGGCGGGCAGCTGGGGCCGTGAGGTCGTCGCCACGTACAAGGACGGCATGAACGGCAAGGGCGAGGTCTTCGACTACGAGCGCGGCGGTCCGGGTGACCTCACCTCCCCCTACTGGCTGACCGACGACAGCATCTCCAGCAGCAGCTGGTGCTACACCCAGGGCATCGGCTACTACACCATCCAGCAGATGCTGCACTCGTTCATCGACCGGGTCAGCAAGAACGGCAACGTGCTGCTGAACATCGCGCCGATGGCCGACGGAACCATCCCCCAGGCGCAGAAGGACATCCTGCTCGGCATCGGAGACCATCTGAAGCGCTTCGGTGAGTCGGTGTACTCGACCCGCGCCTGGACGGCGTACGGCGAGGGCCCGACGAAGATGGGCGGCGGTTCGTTCACCACCCCGCACGCCGGCACCGCGCAGGACATCCGCTTCACCCGCAACAAGGCCGACAACGTCCTGTACGCCACCGTCCTCGGCTGGCCCGGCAGCTCACTGACGATCAAGACCCTCAGCTCGGACCGGATCAATCTCTCCTCGCTGACCTCGGTGAAGCTCCTCGGCACCACCGCCGGCACCTACATCGACCTGCCCACGCCGACCCAGAACTCCTCCGGCCTCACGGTCTCCCTGCCCTCCTCGGCGCCGTACAGTGCGGGCGCCTACGTCCTGAAGCTCGCTTTCTCCGGCACGATCCCGGGCCTGCGGCCGCTCGCCGGCGCCGTCGCCTTCGGGGACGTCAACTACACCGGCAACGCCGGTGTGTTCACCGTCGGCGACTACACCGCGGCCGACCTGACCGCGGCCGGGCTGGGCGTGGGCACGCTCTCCTCCGTCCGGCCGGCCCCCGGTTACCAGGTGATCGGCTACTCCGGCGACAACTTCACCGGCACCTCCTGGACGTTCGCCGCCGAGAACCCCGACCTGCGGGTCACCGGCAACAACGACCGGATCACCTCGCTGAGGGTCCAGTTCAACCCGGCTACGCACTTCCGGATCACCAACGCCACCAACGGACTCGCCCTGGACAGCGGCGGCAACGTGGCCTCCGGGGCCAACCTCAAGCAGTGGACCTGGGACGGCAGTTCCAACCTGCAGTGGCAGGCGGAGGCGGTCGCCGGCGGCTACTACCGGCTGGTCAACCGCACGAACGGCATGGTCGCCGACAGCTGGGGCGCCACCGCCGACGGCTCTCCGGCCCGACAGGCACCCTGGAACGGCGGCAGCAACCAGCAGTGGAAGATCACCCACCGGGGCGGCGACCGCTACACGATCGCCAACCGCACCACCGGCCTGGTCCTCGACGGCGGCGGGAACGTCGACTCGGGCTCCGTCACCAAGCAGTGGACATACGGCAGCAGCTCCAACCTGCTGTGGACGTTCACGGCCGTCTGATCCTCGGGACGTGCGAGCGGCTGCGGCGGCGTACACCTCGTACGCCACCGCAGCGCCGCGCTGCTTCAACCGTGTGCCGGCACGGCGACGGCCATCCGCCCTCCCTCGTCCGTCGGCCGGAGGGCTGCGGGATCCAGGAGGCAGGTAAGCGGCACGCAGGGCCGCATCCCCGGCCTGCACCGCAGAGACGACGTGGCCGAGAAGTTCCGCCCCCGGTGGGCCGACTCCGCACACCGGAGTGCCTCGGTCAGTTGGGACCGCGCTTCGGTGACGATTGCGGCCAGTGCATCGGTGGTCCGCACCTCGTCGAGGCGATCCTTCAAGCAACCGTGGTCGGGACCAATGGAGTCGTCGGTTGATTTCTTGAGGGGCAGAGAGCGCGTATGGACATTCGGCAGCTGGAGTACTTCCTTGCGATTGTCGATCGTGGGGGGTTCAACCGTGCGGCCTCGGCTCTGTACGTGTCGCAGCCGTCGCTGTCGCAGGCCGTGCGGGCACTGGAGCGTGATCTCGGCTCCGAGCTGTTCCATCGCATCGGGCGTAGGGCAGTCCTGACGGAGGCCGGAAGGGCCCTGATCGACCCTGCCCGGGAGGCCGTGCGGAGTCTGGAGACGGCGCGGGCGAGTGTCGCGGCGGTGCATGAGCTGCGTGAGGGGCGCCTGGATGTGGCATCCATGCCGTCGCAGGCGGTGGAGCCGCTGACGACCTTGGTGAGTGCCTTCAGCCATCGGTATCCCGGCGTCTGTGTGGCCATCAAAGCGGCGTTCACGTCGCGTGAGGTGATCGACATGGTGCGCACGGGTGCCGTGGAGTTGGGGCTCCTGGCGTCCGCCGGCCCGGTCTCCGACAAGGAGGTCGCCTCACATGCGCTGGGGCGGCAGCGTTTTGTGCTGGTGGTGCCGACCGACGGCCCGTTCGCTGATCGGACGGCGGTGGAGTGCCGGGAGCTTGCGGGACAGCGACTCATCGTCGGGCAGCCGGGTACCGGGATGCGCGCCTACGTCGACGCGCTGCGGGAACAGGGCATCGAGTTCACCGTCGCCGCCGAGACCGAGCACCGTGTGTCGCTCATGCCCCTGGTACTGGCCGGGGTCGGGCTCGCGGTGGTCACGGATTCCTGGCGGGACGTCGCCCGGCGACTGGGCGCCCGCGTCCTGGACATCGAGCCGGAGACCACCTTGGACATCGCCCTCGTCAGCCGCCGCGGCAGCCTGTCGCCCGCAGCCGCCGCGTTCGTCACGAGCGCAACCTCGGCCGCCGACAGCTGATAGGCACCGCTTATAAGGGAGATCCGCTTTGCGTCTTGGACGCCCCACGGACCGCCTTGCTGCAATCGACGGCATGACGACGAACCACCGCATTGCCCTGATCCCCGGCGACGGCATCGGCGCCGAGGTACTGCCCCCAGCACAGCAGGTGCTCGATGTTCTCGGCCGCCGCCACGGCTTCAGCCTGTCCTACACGTCGTACGACGACTGGTCGTGCGAGCGGTACCTGCGGGAGGGCGCCATGATGCCCGCCGACGGGATCGACCAGCTGCGCGACAAGGACGCGATCCTGCTGGGCGCGGTGGGATACCCGGGGGTGCCCGACCATGTCTCGCTGTGGGGGCTGCTGATACCGATCCGGCGCAGCTTCCGCCAGTACGTCAACCTCCGGCCCATCCGTGTCTTCGAAGGCATCGAGAGTCCGGTGCGCGGCGCACGGCCGGGCGAGGTCGATTTCGTCGTCGTGCGCGAGAACATGGAAGGCGAGTACAGCGAGGTCGGCGGCCGACTCAACCGCGGCTTCCCGGACGAGATCGCCGTGCAGGAGGCCGTGTTCACCCGGGCCGGCGTCACACGCGTGCTGGACTACGCCTTCACGCTCGCCTCCCGGCGAGGCGGCCGTCTGACCTCCGCGACCAAGTCGAACGGCATCGTGCACACCATGCCGTTCTGGGACCAGCTCGTCACCGAGCGGGCCGCCTCGTTCCCGCAGGTCGCCTGGGACCAGGAGCACATCGACGCGCTCGCGGCCAAGTTCGTCCTCGAACCGGCCCGCTTCGACGTCGTCGTCGCCTCCAACCTCTTCGGCGACATCCTCAGCGACCTCGCGGCCGCGGTCGCCGGGTCCATCGGCATCGCCCCGGCGGCCAACCTCAACCCCGAGCGGGACTTCCCCTCGCTGTTCGAGCCGGTGCACGGCTCGGCGCCCGACATCGCGGGCCAGGGCATCGCCAACCCGCTGGGCGCGATCTGGTCCGCGGCCATGATGCTCGACCACCTCGGCCATCCCGCCGCGGCCAGGGACATCACGGACGCGATCGCCTCGGTCCTGGCCAAGACCGATATCCGCACCCGTGACCTGGGCGGAACCGCGACCACCGCCGAGTTCACCGACAAGCTGATCGAGCTCCTCTGAGCCCTCTCCCCAGCGGAGCAGGCCGCGAGCCTTCCGGAAAGTCTGCCGACGCAAGCCTGAACCGCTCGGCACCCACCCACGTCCCGGGTCCTCGTCGCGCCATGCCAGGGGAGGAGCGTACGCCGGATGCGTACGCGCGCTCGGGCCCGGCGTGATCGCGTCCGCATGACGACCGGCGTGCCGGTCATGCGCCGGGAACAGTTGCTTCTCGCGCGTCCAGGACCAGCACCGCGACGTGCAGGGACGTGCGCTGCAGGCCTGATTCCAGGTCGCAGCCGAGGAGCCGTTCGATGGTGTGGAGGCGCTGGTAGTACGCCTGCCGGGACATGCCGGCGCGTTTGGCCGCGACCGACTTGTTCCCGGCCGCCGCCAGATAGGCGCGCAGTGCCGGGAGCAGATCGCCGCTGTTGCGGTCGTCGTGCTCGATGAGGCGGGTCAGTTGCCGTTCCGCGTACCTCTGAAGACGGGTGTCCTCCCGCAGGACGCCCAGCAACTCCGGCAGCCGGACGTCGGCGGGGACGTAGAACCACCGCTCCGGGGAGGCCGGTGTGATGGCCTCGGCCGTCTGCTCGGCCTCCTGCCACGACCGGGCGATCCCGGAGAGGTCGGTCACCCCGGGGCCGACGGCGACGACGGCCTCCGGTCCCAGCTCCTCCCGGGTCAGACGGCCGATCCGCTCGGCGACCGGCTGCCAGGCGCTCGCCTGAGCCAGTGCCAGAAGTACGCCGATCCGGCCCGGGGCTGTCTCGCCGACCAGGGCGCGGACGCCGGTCTGCGCCAGCGCCTTCGCGATCCGTTCGTCGAGGTGCTCACCTTCGGTGCCGGTGTGCGTGTGGCGGATGACCACGGCGAAGAGCCGGTGCCCGAAGGCCGGGAGCCCCAGTGCCTCGGCGCGGGCGCGCGCGTCCGCGGGAGAACGGAAGCGCCGTTCGTACAGGT
Organism: Streptomyces cyaneus; assembly: GCF_004028635.1. Taxonomy (GTDB): domain Bacteria; phylum Actinomycetota; class Actinomycetes; order Streptomycetales; family Streptomycetaceae; genus Streptomyces; species Streptomyces cyaneus. The sequence goes on from NZ_RQJW01000015.1 coordinate 206,588, forward strand.
CCCGCAGTACGGAGCGGTGGGCCCGGCGCTCCCACCAGGCCGGCCCGGCCAGGCGCGCCATGGTCAGCGCGACCGCCGCACGCTCCAGCACCAGGACGTGTTCCGGGTCGGGCTCGGCGTTCAGCCGGCCTTCCAGCAGGACCAGCCGCCCCCACAGCCCATGGTGGTCCTGCACCGGCGCGATCAGCCACCCCTCCGGGCCGCTCGGCGTGATCCTCTCCGGCGTCGGGGCGGCCCGCGAACGTCGCGACCAGGCCGACACCACCGGCTCGTACGGCCGGCCGAGCAGTTCGCACATCAGGACCCGGTGGGTGAGGTCCTCCAGCACCACGGGAGCTCCGGTGAGCTCCGCGGTGGTGTGCACCAGTTCCTCGGGGTCCGCGCCCCGCAGCGTCAGGGCGGTGAAGATGTCCTGGATGTCCCTCCCGCGACGCAGCAGGGCCCCCTGGGCGTCAAGGATGAGCGCGTGCACCGTCTGCGTGACGTCGATGAACCGGACGCCACGGGCCAGCTCGACCAGCGGCACTTCACGGGCACGGCACGCCGCCACCAGCTCGTCGGGCACCTTCCGGTACCGGTAACCGAGCTCCACGATCAGACCGGCCGCGCCGACGTCGGCGAGCTGGTCGACGTAGCCACGCAGCTCGGAGGCATCCTCGGGATGCGGCATGCCGGTCGTCAGCACCAGCTCGCCGCCCTCCAGGAAATCGGCGGGGTTGAGCAGCTCGGTGACATGCACCCAGCGCACCGCCCTGTCCAGCTGTGACTCACCGGCCAGCACGCGCGGCATCCCTTCGGCGAGCACGGGCAGGCTCAGTACCTCCGTGATGGTGGGGAACTGCCCGGCTGCAGGACGTCTGGGCGGCATAGGGGGTGCTTTCATCCGAGGGGATCGGGCTCACCCTCGCACCGGCCACTCACCGTGACAAGAGGGTGCCCGGCATTTCGTGCGGCCCGGGCGTCCGCAGTGACAGACCGTCTCAAGAAGGCCCCGAGGTGGAACACAGTGTGGGTTGACCTGCAGGTTCCCCCGGGACGAAAGTGAACGCCATCCCCAGCGGGACCCGAACTGGAAGGGTCCGCACAGTGTCCGCACCGCGCTGGGGCCCGACTGCCACCCAGGCCACACCATCGAAAGGAGCGACCTCATGCGCATCCCGAAGCGCGTCGCCGTGATCGGTGCCGGCAGCATGGGCAGCCAGGCAATGTGGCGGCTGGCCGCCCGCGGAGCCGAGGTCATCGGCTACGACCGGTACGCGCCGGGTCACGACCGCGGCGCGGCCGGGGGCGAGAGCCGCATCTTCCGAGCCGCCCACCTCGGCGAACCCGGGTACGTTCCGCTGCTGCGGCTCGCGGACGGGCTGTGGGAGCAGCTCCAGGCGGAGACGGGCCGGTCGCTGCGACGCCGCAGTGGCTGCCTCGTGATGGGAGAGTCGGTATCACCGGCCATGCGCCAGCTGCTCTCCTCCAGCACCACCCATCGTCTGGATCACGAGGTACTGGACCGGGAGGAATTCGCCCGCCGCTACCCGCAGCATCGTCTCCCGGACGGGCACACCGCCGTCCTCGACCGCGAGGGCGCCGTCATCAGGCCCGAGGCGTCGGTCCAGGCCGCAGCCACCCGCGCCGAGCAGTTGGGCGCCCTGCTGCACCGCTACACCCCGGTGCGGGAGGTCGTGCCCGCGGCGGGAGGCGGCGTGCAGATCGTCACCGACCAGGGCACTGACCACGTTGATGCCGCCGTGGTGACCGTGGGCCCCTGGATCAACACACTGCTCCCGGACCTCCCACGGACCGTCGCCGTCCGCCGGGTGATCTGCTCCTGGCACCTGCCCACCCGTCACGACTGGTTCGCGGGCGGAGCTCCTCCCTTCGTGCGCGCCACACCCCACGACTGCTTCGGGCTCCCGTCGCCCGACGGCATCTCCGTCAAGCTCGGTCTCTCCTTCGCACGCCATCTGCCGGTGCCCGAGCCCGAACGGCTCGACCGTACGGTCCGCCCCGAGGAACTCGGCACCTTCCGCGAGCTCATCGCCGAGCTGATGCCCGACCTGAACCCCGACCCCATCAGGATGTCGGCCTACATGGAGGGCTACACGGAGTCCGGAAACCCGCTCGTCGGTCATCTCCCCGGCGAGGACGACATCATCGTCATGGCCGGATTCTCCGGCAGCGGCTTCAAGATCTCGCCCGCGATGGGAGAGATCGCCGCCGACCTGGCGCTCGACGGCACCACTGATCACCCCATCGACTTCCTCGCTCCGGCAGGAGTCGGCGCCGCCTGATCCCCGGCGATGCCGATGGCATTGCCCCCCATCGACCTCCAACCCCGACAGCTCTGTCATGGGCATGCCCAGAAAGCCCACGCAGCGGCAATAACCAGTTCCCCGAGGCAAAGACAGGAGCATCCCCATGCCCATTCCCTCGTTTCAGTTCCGCCCGAAGTACGTCTCGTTCGACTGCTACGGCACGTTGATCGAGTGGCCGATGACCCCCATCACGCGTGAGCTCGTCGGCGACCAGATCCCTGCCGAGCAGTGGGACCAGTTCGTCCGGGAGTTCCGCGGCTACCGCTACGACCAGGTCCGCGGCGAGTACTACCCCTACGAGCAGGTGCTGCAGGACTCCTTCGAGCGGGTCTGCCGCAAGTGGGGTGTGAAGGCGGCCCCGGACGCGGGCAAGCGGTTCGCCGACGGCGTGCGCAGCTGGGGCCCCCACCCGGGCGTGGTGGAGCCGCTGAAGAAGATGGCCGAGCACTACAAGCTGGTGATCTTCTCCAACGCCGAGGACGCCTTCCTGGAGGAGAGCGTGCCCCGGCTCGGCGCGGACTTCCACGCGGTCTTCACCGCGGAGCAGGCCGGCTACTACAAGCCCCGCTACGCCGCGTTCGAGTACATGCTCGACCAGCTCGACGCGTCCCCCGAGGACTTCGTACACGTCTCCTCGCACACCCGCTACGACCTGATGCCGATGCACGACATGGGCTTCCGCAACCTCATCCTCCTGGACCGTGGCTGCGACCCGGTCACCCACGGCTACGACTACGTGACCGTGAAGTCCCTGGACGACCTCAACACCATGCTCGGCATCTGACTCGCGACGCCCCTCGTCCCGCACGGACAGCCCCGAAGGACCCCCCACCCCCCACCCCAGCGATTTCCGCTCCCCCGAATCCACACCCATCACCAGGAGGCGCCCGATGGAAGCCAACCGGATAGGACGCAGAACCGTACTCCGCACCGCAGGCGCTCTGGCCGCCGCCACCGCGGTGACCGGCTGCGGCACCCTCATGGGCACCGGCGAAAGCCGCGGCTCGTCGGGCGGCGGTAAGAAGAGGCTCGTCGTCAGCAACAGCGGTGGCGCCTACAACGACGCCTTGACGAAGGCGATCTACGAGCCGTTCGCCAAGGAGACCGGCATCACGGTCACGACGGTCAACTACCAGTCGGCGCAAATCATCGCCCAGGTCAAGCAGGGCCGTCCGCAGGTGGACCTGATGGACAACACACTGCTGAACTTCCAGAAGATGGCGCGGCTGGAGTGTCTGGAGCCGGTGGACCACGACCGGCTGAAGAGTGTCAAGGGCGCCGGGATCGCGGAGCACAACCTGCCGGAGCACGCGGTCGGCAAGAACGTGTGGGCGAGCGTGATGGCCTACCGCACGGACAGTCTCAAGCGTGTCCCGAAGAGCTGGGCCGACTTCTGGAACACGGACGCCTTCGCCGGTCCGCGCTCGCTGCAGAGCGCGGAGGCGGACCTGCCGGAGCTGGAGTTCGCGCTGCTGGCCGACGGGGTGCCGCTGGACAAGCTGTACCCGCTCGATGTGGACCGCGCCTTCGCGTCGATGTCGCGGATCCGCGGTGATGTGAAGAAGTTCTGGAACACCGGCGCCCTGCCGGCCGTCCTGCTCGGCCGCAAGGAGGTCGTCGCGACCAGCCTGTGGGGCGGCCGCGCGGACGAGCTGATCAAGCAGGGGCAGCCGGTCGCCTACCAGTGGAACGGTGCCCGCAGGATGACCAACGGCTGGGGCATCCCGAAGGGCGCGGACAACACGGACGCGGCCTACAAGCTGATCGACTTCTCGCTGCGGCCCGAGGTGCAGGCGGCCTTCGCCAAGCTCAGCCCCACCGGCGGCCCGGTCGTCCCGGCGGCAACCAAGCAGCTCTCGGACGATGTCCTGGCCACGCTGCCGACCTCGCCGCAGAACCTCAAGACCGGGTTCGATGCCGATGCCGCCTGGTGGGACGAGAACCGTGACGCCGTCATCAAGCGCTGGCAGGAGTGGGCCGATGCCTGAGCGGACCCAGAGTCTGACCGCCGGAAAGCTGTCCGCCGACGACCTCGCCGCTGCCCTGGCCCCTCGCTCCTCCTCACCGACGGGCAAGTCGCTGTCGGTGACGGGGCTGCGCAAGTCCTACGGCGGGACGACGGTGGTCGACGGCGTGGACATGGAGATCGCGGCCGGTGAGTTCGTCACCTTCCTCGGCTCGTCGGGCTCCGGCAAGACGACCACGCTGATGATGCTGGCCGGGTTCACCGAGCCCGACTCCGGCTCCATCGCAGTGGACGGCCATGACATCACCCGGCTCAATCCGGGCAAGCGTGACTTCGGTTTCGTCTTCCAGCAGTACCTGCTCTTCCCCCACATGACGGTCGCCGAGAACGTCGCCTTCCCGCTGCAACTGCGGGGGGTGGACAAAGCGGAGATCCGCCGCCGGGTCGGGGAGACGCTGGAGGCGGCGGGCCTGTCGAAGTTCGCCGGGCGCAAGCCCCGTGAGCTCTCCGGCGGCCAGCAGCAGCGCGTCGCCCTGTGCCGGGTCCTGGTCTACCGCCCGCCGATCGTGCTGATGGACGAACCGCTGGGCGCGCTGGACAAGAAGCTGCGCGACCAGATGCAGACCGAGATCAAGTCCATCCAGCGCGAACTCGGCCTGACCGTCGTCTACGTCACGCACGACCAGGAGGAAGCGCTGGTCCTGTCGGACCGGATCGCCATCATGAAGGACGGCAGTATCGAGCAGTTCGACACCCCCCGCGGCCTGTTCGAACGCCCCCGCACCCCCTTCGTCGCCGACTTCCTCGGCGCCGCCAACTTCCTCACCGGCAAGGTCGAGGACGGCCGGGGAGACGACTGCACCCGCGTGCGGCTGGACACCGGCGGCGTCCTCACGGCCCGTGCCCACGCCTGCGTGCCCGGACAGAGCGTGCGCGCCGCGGTACGGCCGGGCAAGCTGCGCCTGGTCAGTGCCGAGGAGGGCTGCTGTACCGGCACGGTCGAGACGGCCGTCTACGTCGGCTCGCTCACCCGGATCACCGTCCGCCTGGACGGTGCCGCTCCGGGGACGCCGCCGCTGCGGATCGAGACCGCCCTGGCCCCGCCACGTCCGGGCGAACGCGTCTGCGTGACCGCCGACCAGGACGACGTCAGCGTCTTCGACGCCACGGACGGGGGGTGAGCCGTGGCCGGCACCGCTCTCGCACCTGCCAAGGTGCGTGTGAAAACGTCCGAGAAGCGCGGGCACCGCTCCCGGATTGCCCTGGTCAACGCCGTCCCCGTCACGGTGTTCCTACTGGTGTTGTTCGTCTACCCGATCATCGGGGTGCTGTCCCTCAGCCTGGAGGGCGACAGTGGCGGCTTCACCCTGCACTGGTACGCCGACGCCCTCAGCGGCGTGAACCTGTCCGTGCTGCTGTCCACCCTGCGGATCTCCGCAGAGACCGCGCTGCTGAGTCTCCTGGTGGGTTTCGTCCTGGCGCACGCCATCGCCCGGATGCGGCCCGTCTTCGCCGCGCTGGCCATGCTGATCGTGGTCGTGCCGCACTTCATCAGTGCCCTGGTGCGCACCTACGGCTGGATCATCATGCTCGGTGAACACGGCATCCTCAACACGCTGGCCACCTCGCTGCACGCACCCGGCGCACCGTATTCCCTGCTCTACAACGAGACCGGTGTCGTCATCGGGACCACCTCGGTGATGCTGCCCTACACCGTCCTCGTCCTGCAGGGCGTGATGCGGGGCGTCGACGGCCGGCTCCTGGCCGCAGCGGCAGGCTTCGGCGCGAGCCGGTTCACCATCTTCCGCAGGATCTACCTGCCGCTGGTGGCGCCCGGGATCGGCACCGCGGGACTGCTCAGCTTCATCCTCTGCCTGGGCTACTACATCACCCCCGCCCTGATGGGCGGCGGCAAACAGACCGTCGTCGCGGCCCTGATCGACCAGCAGGTGATGCAGCAGGACCAGTGGAACGGTGCCGCCGCCTTCGGCGTCATCCTGCTCCTGCTCACCTTCGCCGGCCTGGGCGTTCTCGGCCTGGCCAAGCTCCGCCGCAAGAAGACAGCCGCACGAAGGAGCAGCTCATGATGGAACTGCCTCCCACCCGCGCCGGACGCATCGGCCGTGCCCTGAGCGCCACCGCCATCCTGCTCTTCCTGGCCATGCCCATCGTGATCATCCTGGTCACCTCCTTCGGCGCGGACGGCATCGGCACCTTCCCGCCCAAGGAGTACAGCACCCGCTGGTACGAGCAGATGGCCGCACCCGACGGCAACTGGGCCACCTCCATCGCCCTGTCCAGCCTCATCGCCGCCCTGACGACCGTGTTCTCCCTGATTCTGGGCGTGACCGCCGCCACCGCCCTGGCCCGCGGCCGGCTGCCGCTGCACGCGGCGGTCTACGGACTGGTCCTGGCCCCCATGCTCATCCCCCAGGTGGTCGTCGCACTCGGCCTGTTCCTGTTCTTCGAACCCGTCGGCATGCTCGGCAGTCCCCTGGCCATCGCCCTCGGCCACACGGTGCTCGCCGCACCCATCGCCATCCTCATCATGATCTCCACCCTGAAGGGCATCGACGAACGGCTCGAAGACGCCGCCGCCAGCATGGGCGCCAGCCGGATGACCATCGCCCGGCGCATCACCTTCCCCCTGGCCACACCCGGCCTCATCGCCGCAGCGGTGTTCTCCTTCATCACCAGCTTCGACGAGTTCTTCATCGCCCAGTTCATGTCGACACCCGACACCCGCACCCTGCCGGTCCTGGTCTTCAACGCCCTGCAGTTCGACGTCGACCCGACCGTCACCGCGGTCAGCGCGGTCCTCATCGCCCTGGCCATCCTCGCCCTCGCCCTGGTCGCCCTCGTCCGCAAACTCGGCGGCCACCGCAACCAGCAAGGCGGCGTCCTCCCCGTCGAACGCCTCACCTGAGCCTTGCGCCGGCACGGGACGCGCTACCGCTGACAGCGCCGTCGGCCGGGCCCCTGGTGGTGCCCGACCGCGCCCCACTTCGAAACTCCCCGCAGAGGACCCGAGATGAAGACGATTCCCTACTGGATAGAAACCGCTGGGGTGTTTCCCGACCGGTCCGGCAAGCCGCTGACCGAGGACACCGACCTGGTGGTCATCGGCGCCGGCCTGACGGGTCTGTCCACCGCCCTCCACGCCGCCCGCAAGGGCGCCCGTGTCACCCTTGTCGAGAAGGGCCAGATCGGTTCCGGTGCCTCAGCGCGCAACGGAGGCATGGCGAACCTGGGCTTCACGATCGGCGTGAGCCAGGCCATCCGCCGGTACGGACTCGAACGGGCCCGCGAGATCTACAACTCCTACGGCGAGGCCGTGGACACCGTCGAGCGGCTCGTGAACGAGGAGTCCATCGACTGCCAGTTCCGTCGCGTCGGACGCCTGGGCGTCGCCTCCCGCCCCGCGCACTTCGAGAACAAGAAGGCCCAACAGCGCGACTTGGCCAAGTACTTCGGACACGAGACCACACTGATCGGCAAGTCCGAGCTGCGTTCCGAGATCGGATCCGACGCCTACCACGGCGGCCTGCTCGACCCGTTCAGCGCCGCACTGCACGTCGGCCGCTTCGTGCGCGGCATGGCCGAGGCGTGCGAGCGCACCGGTGTCGAGATCCACGAGCGCAACGCGGCCATCGGCGTGCGGCGTACCGCCGCCGGCCGATTCGAGGTCAGCACCGAGCGCGGTGTGATCCGCGCCGGGCAGGTCATGATGGCCACCGACGCCTACACCGACAAGAACTTCCCGTGGCTGCGCCGCCAGCAGGTCTGCGTGGGCAGCTTCATCATCGTGACCGAGCCGCTCGGTGAGGAGCTCGCCCGGGACATCATCCCGAAGGGCCGCCTCCTCGTCGACTCCAACAAGGTCTGCCACTACTTCCGGCTCACCCCGGACAACCGGCTGCTGTTCGGCGGCCGTGCCCGTTTCGCGCCGTCGGACCCCACCTCGGACAAGAAGAGCGGGGCCGTTCTGTTCCGTGAGATGTGCGAGATCTTCCCCCAACTCGCCCGGACGAAGGTCGAGTACGTGTGGGGCGGCTCCGTCGGCTTCGCCATGGACCGCATCGTGCACGCCGGACAGGCCGATGACGGCGTGTACTACTCCATGGGATACGCGGGCCACGGCGTGCAGATGGCCACGCACATGGGGCAGGTCATGGCCGAGGTGATGGACGGCCACCCCGAGGCCAGCCCCGTCCGCGACATCGCCCCGCCCCGCATCCCCCTCTACAACGGCACTGCCTGGTTCCTGCCCTTCGCGGGCGCCTTCTACAAGACGCTGGACCGCATCCGCTGACCGGTCGGCAGCCCTTCTGCACCTACAAGGAGATACCCACGATGACTGTCGTCCGTGATGTTCCCAAGCAGCTGTTCATCGGCGGTGGTTGGCAGGACGCCGAGTCCGGCCGGACCCTGTCCGTCGACAACCCGGCCACCGGCGAGGAACTGTGCCAGGTCGCCGACGCCTCACCCGCCGACGGCCGGCGTGCCGTCGAGGCGGCGGTCGCCGCGCAGGCCGCCTGGGCCGCCACCGCGCCCCGGGTGCGCAGCGAGATCCTGCGCCGCGCCTACGACATCATCATCGCGCGCACCGAGGACCTCGCGCTGCTGATGACCCTGGAGATGGGCAAGCCCCTGGCCGAGGCGCGTGCCGAAGTCGCCTACGCGGCGGAGTTCTTCCGCTGGTTCTCCGAGGAAGCCGTCCGTATCGACGGCGGGCTGACCACCGCCCCCGACGGCAGGAACCGCCTGCTGGTCACCCGTCAGCCCGTCGGCCCCTGTCTGCTCATCACCCCCTGGAACTTCCCTCTGGCCATGGGCACCCGCAAGATCGGCCCCGCCATCGCCGCCGGCTGCACCATCGTTCTCAAACCCGCACCCCAGACCCCCCTGGCCAGCCTCGCCCTGGCGGAGATCCTCACCGAAGCGGGTCTGCCGGCCGGTGTGCTGAACATCGTCACCACCACCGACGCCGCCGGTGTCGTCGAACCCCTGCTGCGCGGCGGGCAGATCCGCAAGCTCTCCTTCACCGGCTCCACCCAGGTCGGCCGGATCCTGCTGGCCCAGTGCGCCGACACCGTCATCCGCACCTCCATGGAACTGGGCGGCAACGCCCCCCTCATCGTCTTCGACGACGCCGACCTCGACGTGGCCATCGAAGGCACCATGGTCGCCAAGATGCGCAACATGGGCGAATCCTGCTGCGCCGCCAACCGCATCTACGTCCACACCTCCATCGCCGAGGAGTTCGCCACCCGCCTCGCCGCCCGTATGGCCGCCCTGAAGGTCGGCGACGGCACCGAACCCGGCACCGACGTCGGACCCCTCATCGACGCCGCCGGCCGCAGCAAGGCCCACGACCTGGTGCGGGACGCCGTCAAGCGCGGCGCCACCGTCCTGACCGGCGGTGAACTCCCCGAGGGGCCGGGCTGCTTCTACCCGCCCACCGTCCTCACCGGCATCGCCCCCGACTCCGCGATCATCGACACGGAGATCTTCGGCCCGGTCGCCGCGATCCGTACCTTCGACACCGAGGACGAGGCCATCGCCGCCGCCAACGACACCGAATTCGGCCTGGCCGCCTACCTGTTCACCCAGAACCTCGACCGCGCCCTGCGCGTCGCCGAACGCCTCGAAAGCGGCATGATCGGCCTCAACACCGGACTGGTCTCCAACCCCGCCGCCCCCTTCGGCGGCGTCAAGCAGTCCGGCCTGGGCCGCGAAGGCGGACGCGTCGGCATCGACGAGTTTCTCGAATACAAGTACATCGCCGTCCCTACCGGAGCCTGACATGGCCGACCGTCTCGTCGTCCTCTACCGGGGCAACCGGCCCCCCGCCACAGGACTCATCGAGCGGCTCGCGGACACCGTCTACGCCACCGAGGAGGAACTCCCTTACCTCCTCCCCGGTGCCGACGCCCTCCTGGCCTGGGTGACCATCACCCCGGCCATCCGCGAAGCCTGGCCCGACAACCCCGAGAAGGCACCCCGGTGGGTCCACGCGTCCTCCGCGGGAGTGGACTCGTTCCTCTTCCCGGCCCTGGTGGACGATCCGGGCGTCGTTCTCACCAACGCCCGCGGCGTCTACGACCAGCCGACCGCCGAGTACGTCCTCGGCCTGATCCTCGCCCTCGCCAAGGACTTCCCCGGCACCTGGGAGCACCAGCAGCGCCGCGAGTGGCGTCCGCGCCCCAGTGACAGCGTCACCGGACGCACCGTGCTGGTCTGGGGCACGGGGCCGATCGGCCGGGCCACCGCCCGGCTGCTTCGGGCCGTCGGCATGCGGGTCTGCGGCGCGGGGCGCAGGGCCCGCACGGACCACCCGGACTTCGGGACGGTCCACGACTCCGCCACCCTGCATGCAGCCCTGGCGGAGGCGGACTACGTCGTCCTGGCCGCCCCCCTCACCCAGGGCACCCGGGGCATGGTCGACGCCCCCGTGCTGGCCGCGATGAAGCCGGGGGCCCGGCTGATCAACGTCGGCCGGGGCGGACTCGTCGACGAGGAGGCGCTGGTCGACCATCTCGCCGCCGGACGGCTCGCCGGGGCAGCCCTGGACGTGTTCGCCCAGGAACCGCTGCCTGCCGAATCACCCCTGTGGGACATGCCCGGCGTGATGATCTCCCCGCACACGGCGGGCGAGACCACCAGCGAGCGGGAGGCGCTCGTCGAGGTGTTCCTCGACAACCTCACCCGGCACATCGAGGGCCGGCCGCTGCGCAACGTGGTGGACAAGCGACGCGGATACGTGATCGACGAGACGCACCCCGCCTGAAGGGCGAGTACGCCGCCCTTCATCCCCAGCACGGACAGCACCATCAGCGCGGCGGCCGGGCCGATGATGGTCCCGGGGGCCGGTTCGGCGTACGGCCGGTTCTTTGAGAGGAGGCGGCCCCACCCCGGGGTGGGCGACTGTTCGCCCCGGCCCAGGGAGGCCGGGACCAGGACGGTAGTGGACAGCCGGAGCAGGGCGCTGCGCAGGAGGGCTGGGAGCACCGTGGGCAGCAGGTGGCGGCGCGGCAGGCGCAGCCGTCCCGCGCCGAGCGCGACGGACGCGGCAATGTGCCCGCTCGCGCGTTCCTGTTCGCGCAGAGCTGCGGTCTGGGCGGCGTAGGCCCTCGATGCGACCACGCAGACGGCGCCCACGCGGACGGTCCGGTCACGCCCTCGGATCAGCAGGCTCGCGAGGACGGCGGGCAGGGTGGACAGGACCCTGTCGGGCCCGCGCTCGCCCTCGGAGCCATGCCCAGCAGCAGCCCGGTGACGGCGCTGACCGCCGTCACGAGGGCGCCCCCGGCCGTGCGCAGCGCGCCGTGGCCGACCGGGCCAGAAGGTCACGGCATGCCGCCGCCCTCCGTGGCCGTCTCCCTGCCCGACCCCCTCTTCGAGCCAGGCCGGCTCCCCGAGCTGGGGAAGTCGGTGACCGACACGGCGGCGGAGCTCACCGCACGGGCACGGCGAGGTACTGGTACTCCAGGAACTCGTCGATTCCGACCCTGCCGCCCTCGCGGCCGAGCCCGGACTGCTTGACGCCGCCGAAGGGCGCGGCCGGGTTGGAGACGAGGCCGGTGTTGAGGCCGACCATGCCGACCTCAAGGCGCTCGCTGACGCGCAGGGCGCGGTCCAGGCCCTGGGTGAAGACGTAGCCGACCAGGCCCCAGGGGGTGTCGTTGGCTCGCCGGATCACCTCGTCCTCGTCGTCGAAGGTGAGGATCGCGGCGACGGGACCGAAGATCTCGGTGTCCATGAGGCGGCTCTCGGGGGACACGTCCGTGAGCACGGTCGGCGGGTAGAAGCAGCCCGGACCCTCCGGCGTCCGGCCACCGACGAGGACTCGGGCACCGCGCTCCACCGCATCGGCGACCAGCACCTCCACCTTGCCACGCCCTGTCCTGTCGATCAGCGGGCCGACGTCGACGCCGTCACGCGTACCGGGGCCCACGACGAGCGCGCCCATGCGCTCGGCCAGGCGCCGGCCGAACTCCTCCGCCACCGACCGGTGCACGAAGAAGCGGTTGGCGGCCGTGCACGCCTCGCCCATGTTGCGCATCTTGGCGATCATCGCGCCGTCCACGGCCTTGTCCAGGTCGGCGTCCTCGAAGACGATGAACGGCGCGTTGCCGCCCAGCTCCATCGAGGTTCGTACGACCGCCTCCGCGCTCTGGGCGAGGAGCAGTTGTCCGACGGCCGTGGAGCCGGTGAAGGACAGCTTGCGAATCCGCCCGCCACGCAGGAGCGGTTCGCACACCTCCCCCGCACGGGAGGTGGTGACGACGTTGAGCACGCCGTCCGGCAGCCCGGCCTCCTTGAGGATCGCGGCGAGAGCCAGGCTGGACAGAGGGGTCTGCGGGGCCGGCTTGAGCACCATCGTGCAACCGGCCGCGACGGCCGGGCCGATCTTGCGGGTGCCCATGGCCAGCGGGAAGTTCCACGGGGTGATCAGCAGGCACGGGCCGACCGGGCGGCGGGAGAGCAGCATCCGGTTGCGGCCGTCGGGCAGGGTGCCGAAGCCGCCGTCGATGCGGACGGCCTCCTCAGAGAACCAGCGGAAGAACTCGGCCGCGTACGCCCCCTCTCCCCTGGCCTCGACCAGCGGCTTGCCCATCTCGGCCGTCATCAGATGGGCGAGCTCGTCGGTGCGCTCGACGATGATCTCGTAGGCGCGGCGCAGGATCTCGCTGCGCACTCGGGGTGCCGTACGGGCCCACCCCTCCTGCGCCTGCACGGCCGCTTCCTCGGCGAGCTTCGCGTCCTTGGCGCCGGCGTCGGCGACATGGCAGAGGATCTCGCCGGTCGCAGGGTCGTCGACGGGCATGGTGGCGCCGTCCGCGGCATCCACCCAGGCACCGCCGATGAACAACTGCGTGGGTGTGTCGCTCATGAGGTTCCTCCTGGTTGATCGGCCGCGGGGTCGAGCAGTTCCGCGAGGTGCAGGGCGCGGATGCCTCGGTCACCGGCGAGGTGGTCGATCTGGGTGGCGCAGCTGAAGCCGTCGGCCACGACAACCGTCGGCGTGTCCTGGTCGATGCCGTCGAGGCGTGGCTTCAGCGCCAGTTCGGCTACGGCCATCGAGGTGTCGTAGTGCTGTGCCTCGAAGCCGAAGTTGCCGGCGAGTCCGCAGCAGCCCTCGGCCTCGTCGACCTTCGTCACGCCGAGGCGGCTGAGCAGGTCGCGTGGGTGGCGGCCCTTGAAGGTGGCGTACTCGTGGCAGTGGGTCTGCAGGACGACGTTGTCCGGCAGTGCGGGAGGCGTCCAGCCGGGCGCGGCGAGGTCGCTCAGGGCACCGGTGAAGGTGTGGACGCGAGCCGCGACGCGCTGGGCGGCGTCGGTGCCGAGCAGTTCGGGCACGTCACGCTTGAGGGCCGCGGCGCAGCTGGGTTCGGCCACGATGATGGGCCGGTCGTCGCCGTCGTCCAGCCGGGCGACGGTACGGGCCATCACGCGGCGGGCGATGGACAGCTGGCCGGTGCTGACCCAGGTCAGGCCGCAGCACAGGCCGTCCTGTGCCGTACACGGGAGGCCGGCGTCGGCGAGTACGCGGCTCGCCGCTCCCGCCACCTCGGGGCGGAAGGCGCGGGTGAAGCTGTCGACGAAGAGCAGGGCTTTCGCCGGTTCACCGGTCCTCGCCGAGCGCAGGGCCCGGCGCAGCGCGAGCCGGGAGGCGAAGGCCGGGATCCGGCGCTTCGTGGTCACCCCTCCGAGGCGGGCGAGCAGCCTGCCGACCGGTCCGCGCAGCAGCGCGTTGACCGGGCGGGCGACGTATCCGGCGAGTGCGGAGGTCAGGGGCAGCCAGCCGAGGGAGTAGTGGGAGCGGGGCCGGAGCCTGCCCTTGTAGTGGTGGTGCAAGAACTCCGCCTTGTACGTGGCCATGTCCACGCCGACCGGGCAGTCGCTGGAACAGGCCTTGCAGGACAGGCACAGGTCGAGCGCGTCACGCACCTCCGTCGAGCGCCAGCCGTCCTCCACCAGCTCGCCCCGCACCATCTCCTGGAGCAGGCGGGACCGGCCCCGCGTGGAGTCGTTCTCCTCGCCCGTGGCCCGGTAGCTGGGACACATCACGCCGCCCGCGTCGCTACGGCAGCGGCCGACACCGACGCAGCGGCGTACCGCGCCCGCGAAGCCGTCCTCGTCGTGCGGGAAGGAGAAGAGGGTCTCGACGGGCAGCACGTCAGCGGGCGTGTGCAGCGCCAGATCGGCGTCGAGCCGGGCCGGGGCCACGATGACGCCCGGGTTGAGCAGTCCCTCGGGGTCGAAGATCTCCTTGAAGGCGGCGAACGCGCGGATCAGCCCGCGGCTGTACATGACCTCCAGCAGCTCGCTGCGGGCCCGCCCGTCGCCGTGTTCACCCGACAGGGTGCCGCCGTGGCCGACGACCAGGGCGGCGGCCTCGGTGAGGAAACGGCGCATCACCGCCCGCCCGGCCTCGGTCGCCGGGTCGAAGTCGATGCGCACATGGACGCAGCCCGCGCCGAAGTGCCCGTAGAGCACGCCGGTCAGGCCGTGGTCGACCAGCAGCTTGCGGAAGTCGCGCAGGTAGGTGGCCAGGTTCTCGGGCGCGACCGCCGCGTCCTCCCAGCCGGGCCATGACTCCCCGCCGTCCACCAGGCGGGCGGCGAGCCCGGCACCGTCCTCACGGACCCGCCACAGCGCACGCCGTTCGGCCACGCTCTCCACGACGCGCCCGCCGGTCATGCGGCCCCGGGTCTTGAGCACGTCCAGCAGTTCGGCGGCGCGGGCGTCGACCGCGTCCTGGTCGTCACCGTCGAGCTCGACGTACAGCCAGGCCCGCCCGTCGGGCAGTCCGGTCACGGAGTCGGGACCACGCCGGGCACGCATGGTGGCGACGATCGCCTCGTCCATGCCCTCCACGGCGGTGGGATTCCAGCGCAGGATCTCCGGCACGTCCTCGGCCGCGTCGACCACGTCGTCGTAGCCGAGGGCCAGCAGGGTGGAAGCCTGTGCGGTCGCCACCAGCCGGACCGTCGCTGCGGTGACGACCGCACAGGAGCCCTCGGTGCCGACCAGGGCACGTGCCATGTCGAAGCCGTGCTCGGGCAGCAGGTGGTGCAGTTGGTACCCGGAGACCTGGCGCGCGATACGGCCCTGCTCGGTGCGGATCGGCGCCAGGTTGGCGTCGATCAGGCGGCGTACATCCGCTTCGAGGCGGGCGACACGCCGGCCGGCGTCCGTGTCGTTCGGGTCGGCCGCGCGCAGGCCGGTGCGGTCGGCGACGGCCCGCACGCCGTCGGCCGTCACGATCTCCAGCGCCTCGATGTGGCTGCTGGTACGCCCGTGCCGCACCGACCGGTTGCCGCACGCGTCGTTGCCGATCATGCCGCCGAGGGTGCAGCGGCTGTGCGAGGAGGGGTCTGGTCCGAAGGTGAGCCCGTGCGGGGCGGTCGCGCTGCGCAGCGCGTCGAGGATCACTCCTGCCTCGACGCGGGCGGTGCGCGTGATCGGATCGATGTCCAGGATCCGGTTCATGTACCGGGAGAAGTCCAGGACGACACCCGGCCCGACCGCGTTGCCGGACAGGCTGGTGCCGCCGCCGCGTGCCGTGACCGGGACACCTGTCTCGCGACAGGCACGCAGCACCGCGACCACGTCGTCGGCGCTGCGGGGAAAGACCACGGCCCTCGGCGGGACCCGGTAGTTGGAGGCGTCGTAGGCGTAGAGGCCGGTGGAGCCAGGGCCGGTCTCCACCCGCAGGCCGGGAGCGGTCTCGGCGAGCCGCGCGACCAGCGGCTCCAGGGCCGTGGTGGTGTCCGTCATCGCCCTGCCGCTCCCGATGTGCCGACCTCGACCGCGGTCGCCCACGCCTGGAGGCCCTCGTCCACCGCCGTCTCGTCGATGACGAGCGCCGGGATCATGCGTACGACCTGGTTCCAGGCGCCGCACAGCAGCAGGAGCAGCCCCTGGTCCACCGCCGCACGCTGCACGCGGGCGGCGGTCTCGGGGTCGGGGCTGCCGTCCTCGGTGACGAACTCGGTGGCCAGCATGAGCCCGAGGCCGCGGACGTCGCCGATGCCCGGCGTCCGATCGGCCACCGCCTCCAGGCCCTGGCGCAGCCGCTCGCCCATCGCCTCGGCGTTCTCGACCAGCTTCTCGTCGCGTACGACGTCCAGAGTCGCGCAGGCCGCGGCGCAGGCGACGGCGTTGGCGCCGTACGTGCCGCCCTGCGAGCCGGGCCACGCCTTGGTCATCAGCTCCTCGGAGGCGGCGATGCCGGACAGCGGGAAGCCGCTGGCCAGCCCCTTGGCGGTGACGAGGATGTCGGGCGTGACTCCGAAGTGGTCGTGACCCCAGAAGCGGCCGGTGCGGCCGACGCCCGTCTGCACCTCGTCGAGGATGAGCAGGAAGCCGTGGCGGTCCGCCCGCTCTCGCAGCCCCTCCAGGAAGGCCCGGGTCGCGGGCACATACCCGCCCTCGCCGAGCACGGGCTCGACGATGATCGCGGCCGTGTCGGCGGGCGAGGAGATCGTCTGAAGCGTGTAGTCCAGCTCCTGCAGGGCGAAGCGGGTCGCGGTCTCCTCGTCCCAGCCGTACCGGTAGGCCGACGGGAAGGGGGTGACGACGACACCGCTCATCAACGGGGAGAAGCCGGAGCGGAAGCGCGTGCCGGAGGTCGTCATGGCGGCGGCGGCCACCGTACGGCCGTGGAAGCCGCCGTGGCAGACGACGATGTTGGGGCGGCCGGTGGCCTGGCGGGCCAGCCGCAGCGCGGCCTCCACCGCCTCGCTGCCGGAGTTGGTGAAGAACAGACTGTCCAGGCCGGTCGGCAGCACCTCGCCGAGCTTGTCGACCAGCCGACGCAGCGGCTGGTGCATGACGGTCGTGTACTGGCCGTGGATCAGCGTGCCCACCTGTTCCTGCGCCGCCGCCACGACCTTGGGGTGGCAGTGCCCGGTGCTGGTGACGCCGATGCCTGCGGTGAAGTCCAGATAGCGGCGACCGTCCTGGTCATAGAGGTGGACACCCTCGCCCCGGGCCGCCACCACGGGCGTGGCCTGGCGAAGGTGCGGCGACAGTGCGGTCATGTTCGTCTCCCGGCCTCGGTTCGGTCTGCTGCGGTCTCCCGAGCATCTCGGCGGACCAGGGCCGCGCCAACGCGCGATCTGTCCGGCCGGGACGCGATATCCGGACGTTGTGTCAGCCCCCGAGGGAGCCATGCCGGGTGCCGACCCCCCAACGGATCACTCACGGATCGCTCTTGCGCAGGTCAGCGACGCTTGCCAGAGTGGCCGGGCACTCCCCCGAGCTCTCGGCTCAGCTCGAGCAGGGGACCCCCAGGGAGACACCGTGAACGACAACCACCCGGCCGGCCAAGGGCCCACCCGTCCGCTCACCGTGGCCGACGTCCTGGCCCTTCCCGTCCTGGCCGCCGGACAGCCCCAGGTGGTCACCGGCGTGCCCCAGCTGGACCGGCCGGTCAGGTGGGTCCACATCACCGAACTGACCGACCCCGCGTCCTTCCTCAAGGGCGGCGAACTGGTCCTCACCACCGGTATGCCGCTGCCGGAGGACACGGTGGGCGTGCGCCGGTACGTCGACGAACTCGCCGACATCGGGGCGGCGGCGCTGGTCATCGAACTCGTACGGCGCTATCACCGACCGCCGGACGCGCTCGTCGACGCCTGCCGTCTGCGCGGCCTCCCCCTCGTCACCCTGGCCAAGGACGTCAACTTCCTTGAGGTCACCCAGGTCGTGCACGCACTCCTGCTCGGCAACCAGGCGGAGGCGATGCGCCGCACGCAGCACATCCACGAGGCGTTCACCGCCTTGACGCTGCGGGGCGCCGGGCCGGAGGACGTGGTGCGAGCGGCGGCGGAGATGAGCGGGCGCACGGTCGTGTTGGAGAACCTGGTACACCAGGCACTGATCTGCGAACCCTCCGGCACCACGGTGGAGAAGGCACTCGCCGACTGGGAACAGCGGTCCAGGGCGACCGGGCCCGGCGACAACACGGCGACACGCGGCCCGGAGAACTGGCTCACCACACCGGTCGAGTACCAGGGCGAACGCTGGGGCCGTGTGGCCATGCTCCCGTCCCGCATGGAGGAGCCCGCCTTCGGGCCCGAGGACATCACCGTCCTGGAGCGAACGGCGATGACCCTGACCGTCGCCCGTCTCATCCACCCCACACCGTGGGAACACACCGCACACCGCAACGCCCTGCGCGACCTGGTCGAACAGCGCCACCACTCCCCGGCGGACGCCCGCACCCGCTGCGCCGCGCTGGGCCTGCCCGCCCAGGGCGGCACCTTCGTCGGGGTCCTCGTGGATCTCCGTACCGGGCAGGGGGAAGCCGAGCCCGAGACCCGCCTGCTGCAGGAGCTGCGCACGGCAGGCATCCCGGCCCTCGTCGGCGAACTGGCCCCCGGCCGCCTCGGCATCCTGCTCGCTCTGCGCGCCCCCCAACTCTGGCGTCCCGTCGTCGAACGCCTGGCCGGCACCGCGCTGGGCATGGCCCCCCAGGCAGTCGTGAGTGTCGGCTCCGAGGTCACGGACCTCTTCGACACCGCCCGCTCCTTCCGCGAGGCGGCCCACATCACCGAGGCCACCCCGCTCGGCCAGCCCCTCCCCCCGGACCGCTCCTTCCACGAGCTGTCCGACATCGGTCTCCGTCGGCTGCTGCACGCCCTCCGCGAGGACACCCGGATCCAGGAGTACACCGAACGGCAGCTCGGTCGGCTCATCGAGCACGACACCCAGCACGGCACCGATCTGCTGACGACCCTGCGGCACTACCTCGACGCGGCCGGCAACAAGACCACCGCGGCCCGCCGGGGCGGCCTCTCCCGCGAAACCATGTACCAACGCCTGCGCACCATCGAGCGCCTCCTCGCCCGTGACCTCGAGTCCGGCGAACAACGCACCGAACTTCACGTGGCCCTCACGGCACTCGACGTGGTGCGAACCCACTGACGAAGCACGACCTGGGGTCGGTCCGCGAGCGCAGAGACCGCCGACACATGGCCTGAGCCTCGCCCACCGGCCGGCCATGGCAGTTTCGCGGTCGAACTCACCGAGAAGAGGTGAATCGTCGAAGCGCATCGACGCAGGCACTGCCCCTGACAGGCTGTCAATGACCAGGAGAAGCAAACTTTCTTTGCGCCGGGACTCTTGTTTCGCGCGAAATAAGTCCGTTAACTTCCCGTCGCAGGTGAAGCGCTTCGACAATCTCATTTCAATCTCACAGGGAAGGACCGCCTCCATGACGCACGAGCTGAACCGAAGAGGTTTGGCCGGGTCGCACAGTTCGACGAGCGGCCGAGGGACGAACAGGCACGGCTCACACCAATTCTGACGATGCATCAGAGCACGAGCACCGTGTGCACCCGACTCTCCGTACCCGAGGAATCGTCATGACGGCACGCAGCATCACCGACCGCCTGGGCGGCCTCGCCTTCGGTGGCGACTACAACCCCGAGCAGTGGGACGAGCCGGTCTGGAAGGAGGACGACGAACTCATGCGCCGGGCCAGGGTCAACCTGGCCACTCTCGGCGTCTTTTCCTGGGCCCTGCTCGAACCCGAACAGGGGCGCTACGACTTCTCCTGGCTCGATGCCCACATCGAACGCCTCCACGCGAACGGCGTGGCCGTCGACCTCGCCACGCCGACCGCCTCCCCGCCGCCCTGGTTCACCCTGGCCCACCCCGACGCGCTGGCGGTCCGGCCCGACGGCACCCGCCTCGTCCACGGCAGCCGCGACACGTACTGCCTCGCCGCCCCCGCCTACCGCAGCGCGGCCCGCCGGATCGCCTCCGCGCTCGCTGAGCGATACGGCGACCACCCCGCCCTCGCGCTGTGGCACGTGCACAACGAGTACGCCACGCTGTGCTGGTGCGACCACGCGGCCGCGGCCTTCCGGGTGTGGCTGCGTGCCCGCCACGGCTCACTGGACGCCCTCAACGAGGCCTGGGGAACGGCCTTCTGGAGCCAGCGCTACACCTCCTGGGAGCAGGTGCTGCCGCCGCGCGCGACGCAGTGGCACAAGAACCCCGGCCAGGCACTGGACTTCCACCGCTTCTGGTCCGACGAGATCATCGCCGCCTACTGCGAGCAGCGCGACGCGATCCGCGCGCACAGCGACCGGCCGGTGACGACCAACCTGATGCTTCCCGCCTACCAGAACGTGGACCTGTGGGCCTTCGCCCGGGAACTCGACGTGGTCACCTGCGACCAGTACCCCAGCGCACCCGGCCTGGCCGCCGCCGCCGACGTCGCCTTCCACGCAGACCGCGCCCGCTCCCTGGGCGGCGGCCGTCCCTGGCTGCTGATGGAGCAGGGCACCAACACCGTCTACGACGGCGATCGGGTTCTCGCCAAGGACCCCGGTGACATCCTGCGCCACACCCTCGGCCACATCGCGCGGGGCTCCGAAGGCGCCCTCTTCTTCCAGTGGCGGCAGTCCCGGGCCGGCGCCGAGACATGGCACTCGGCGATGGTGCCGCACGCAGGACCCGACAGCCGGATCTTCCGCGAGGTCACGCAGACCGGGGAGGCGGTCGCCCGCCTCGGCGAGCTGGCGGGATCGACGGTGTCCGCCTCGGTGGCCGTACTGCACGACCCGGACGCCTGGTGGGCCCTCGGCGTCGACGGCCTGCCCTCCCCGGAGCTCGACTACCACACGGCACTCGCCCGGGCGCACCGCACGCTGTGGGACGCCGGCGTCACGGTCGACTTCGCCCACCCCGAACACGAGTTGGGCCGCTACCCACTCGTCGTCGCACCGGCCCTGTTCCTCCTCTCCGACCGGGCGGCCGAGAACCTGCGCCGTTACGCCGCCGCCGGCGGAACGCTCCTCCTCCAGCACGCGAGCGGCTACACCGACGAACGCCTCCACGCCCGCCTCGGCGGCTACCCGGCCGCTCCCCTGCGCGAGGCTCTGGGCATCCGCGTCGAGGAGTACCGGCCGCTGCGACAGGATGAGCGGATCACCCTGTCGGACGGGTCGCACGGCACGGTCTGGAGCGAGTCCCTGCGCACCGAGGGCGCGGAGACGCTCGCCACCTACACCCACGGCATGCTCACGGGCAGCCCCGCCCTCACCCGGCACCGCTTCGGCACCGGACAGGGCTGGTATCTCTCCACCCGCCTGGACGACGCCGCCTACGGCGCCCTGGTCGGCCGCCTGCTGAAGGAGGCCGACGTCGAACCGGACGTGCCGGTCCTGCCGGCCGGTGTCGAAGCCGTCACCCGGCACGCACCCGACGGCCGCCACTGGCAGGTCCTGCTCAACCACAACCCCGAGGCCGTGCCCCTGCCGGACCCCGCCCATGATCTGCTCACCGATGCCCTCACGCACGAACTGCCGCCCGGCGGCTGCGCCGTTCTGCGCGGGCACTGACCTCGAAAGGGCCGCCATGGCCAAGGAACAAGGGACCGTCCACTGGGGGCACGAGGCCCTTCACCTCGAGATCGCCCTCGATGACGACGGCAGGCCGCGCCTCACCCACCTCGGACTGCCGGGCGAAGCGCAGAGACTCCCCGGTGAATCCCTTCCCCTGGTGGAGGTGACGGCCACGGGTCACGGCCGCGGCTGGTCGGGCAACCGCCTCGTGGGCACCGATCTCGGCGGGCGTCTGCGCCATCGGACCCACAGCGCGACCCGCGACGGCGACTGGCACACACTGACCGTGCACCTCCACGATCCGGACACCGGGCTGGCCGCGGAGGTGACCTACCGTTCACCGGACGGCATCCCCGTGCTCCGCAGCGAGGTGACCCTGCGCAACGAAGGGCAGACCACGCTGCACCTGGAGTCGGTGAGCTCGCTCGCGGTGGGCTGCCTGACCCCCCGGGATCCGGCGGCCGTCGACGCCGCGGACCTGCTGTGGGCGGAGAACGACTGGCTCGCCGAATGCCGCTGGCAGCGACAGCCGATGCGCCGGACCACACCGGCCCACGGCGGACGGGTGAGCAACGGGCACGGTAGAGCCGGCTTCGCCCTCAATGGACAGGGCACCTGGTCCAGCTGCGGACGCCTCCCCATGGGCGGCCTGACGGACCGGATCACCGGTCGCACCTGGGTGTGGCAGATCGAGCACAACGGCGGGGGCTGGCGCTGGGAATGCGAAGAGCACGACAAGGCGGCCTACGCGGCGCTGTTCGGCCCCACCGACACCCACCACGGCTGGCGGCACTCCCTTGAACCCGGCGCCGACTTCCGCACCGTACCCGCCGCCCTGTCCTTCAGCGCCGACGGCGGCCCCGACGCCGCGTTCGCCGCGCTGACCCGCTACCGCCGCGCCCAGCGCCGCCCGCACACCGACCACCAGCGCCTGCCCGTCATCTTCAACGACTACATGAACTGCCTGATGGGCGACCCCACGACCGAGAAGCTGCTGCCGCACATCGACGCGGCGGCCGACGCGGGCGCCGAGTACTTCGTGATCGACGCCGGCTGGTACGACGGCGACAACGGCGGCTGGTGGACCACCGTCGGCGCCTGGGAACCGGCCGCCTCACGTTTCCCCGGGGAGAAGGGGATCCACGAGGTGCTGGACCGCATCCGGGAGCGCGGCATGGTTCCCGGCCTGTGGCTGGAGCCGGAGGTGATCGGCGTACGCAGCCCCATGGCCGAGTCCCTGCCCGACGAGGCGTTCTTCCGCCGCGACGGCGTCCGCGTCACGGAGGCCGGCCGGCACCACCTGGACCTGCGCCACCCGGCCGCCCGCGCCCACCTGGACCAGGTCGTGGACCGCCTGGTCGGCGAGTGGGGCGTCGGCTACCTCAAGCTCGACCACAACATCGACCCCGGCTCCGGCACCAGCGCCCACCCCGGCGAGACCCCGGGGGCCGGCCTGCTCGGCCACAACCGGGCGCACCTCGACTGGCTCGACGGCATCCTGGACCGCTACCCGCACCTGGTGGTGGAGAACTGCTCCTCGGGCGGCATGCGCTGGGACCACGCACTGCTGTCCCGAATGCAGCTGCAGTCCACGAGCGACCAGCAGAACCTCCAGCTCTACGCGCCCATCGCGGCCTCCGCGCCGACCGCCGCCACCCCCGAGCAGGGCGCCGTCTGGGCGTACCCCCAGCCGGAGGACTCCCTCGACGAGGTGGCCTTCACCATGGTTAACGCGCTCCTCGGCCGGATCCATCTCTCCGGCCGCATTCCCGAACTCGAGCCGGAGGCCCGCGCCTTGGTGCACGAGGCGGTAGCGGCGTACAAGGCCATCCGCGCCGACCTGCCGCAAGCCGTGCCGTCCTGGCCACTCGGCCTCCCCGGCTGGGACGACCCCTGGATCGCTCTCGCCCTGCGCACTCCCGCCATCACCTACCTCACCGTCTGGCGCCGCCCGGGCGGTGAGGCCACCACCACCCTCCGGCTGCCTGAGCGGGCGGACAGCGCAGCCCGCGTCGAGGTGCTGTATCCCGCCGCACGTCAGGCCGTTGCCGTCTGGAACCCGGACACGGCCGACCTCACCGTGACCCTGCCCACCGCGCCGTCCGCGGCGCTGCTGCGCATCACCCGCACGGAGCCGGACGCTCGCTGAGCTCCGCCCTGCTGCTCACTCGACGAAAGGACGACCAAGGGTGCCCGCTCAGAACCAGCCCGCCCGCGCCACCAACCCCGTGCTCCCCGGGCTCCACCCCGACCCGAGCATCTGCCGTGTCGGCGACGACTACTACCTCGCCTGCTCCAGCTTCGAGTACTTCCCCGGCGTACCCCTCTTCCACAGCCGGGACCTGGTGCACTGGCGGCAGATCGGCAACGTACTGGACCGGCCCGAGCAGTTGCGTCTGCCGGCCTCCATGCCGTCCTCAGCCGGCATCTACGCCCCCACCCTGCGCCATCACGACGGCCGCTTCTGGTTGATCGTCACCAACTGCAGTGAGGGCGGCGGCAACCTGATCGTCACGGCCACCGACCCGGCCGGACCATGGTCGGATCCGATCCCGGCACCGGGCGTGCCCGGGATCGATCCCGACCTGGCCTGGGACGAGGACGGCACCTGCTGGTGCACGGTCGCGGGGGTGTCGCAGGTCCGCCTCGACCCGTCCACCGGCGAGACGTACGGGACCCCACGCAAGCTCTGGTCGGGCGGGCCCGGCGCCAAGGCCCCGGAGGCGCCGCACCTGTACCGGATCGGCGACTACTGGTACCTGCTCATCGCCGAGGGCGGCACCGAGCGCGGCCACGGCGTGTCGATCGCCCGCGGCCGCACGCCCCAGGGCCCGTTCGAGGCGTGCCCCGCCAACCCGATCCTCACCCAGCGCGGCACCGACCACCCCGTGCAGAACACCGGCCACGCGGACCTGGTCCAGGCGCCCGACGGCTCCTGGTGGATGGTCTTCCTCGGTGTACGACCGCGCGGCGGCACCCCCGGCTGGCACGTGCTCGGCCGGGAGACCTTCCTGGCGCCGGTGACCTGGGAGGACGGCTGGCCGGTCGTCGGCGAGGTCACCTTGGACCTGTCCGCGCTCCCCTGGCCGCTCTCCCCCGCTCCCGCCGAGGAACGGCGCGACGACTTCGAGCTCAGCGAACTCGGGCCGACCTGGCTCTCCGTGCGGGACCGTCCTGCCGAGCTCTGCACCACCAAGGAGCGCCCCGGATGGCTGTCGCTCCGCGCGCGGGGCGGCTCCCTGGACGAGCCCGATGTGGTGTTCACCGGCCGGCGCCAGCAGGACCTCACCTGCCGCGCACGCACCCTGGTCGACCCGTCCGAGGGGCGCGGCGGCCTCGCCGTCCGGCTGGACGAGCGGCACTACTACGCGATCGAGGCGTCCGGGACGGACGTACGGGTGATCGCGCGCGTCGGCTCCCTGCGCACGGTCGTGGCCGAACGCTCCGTACCGGCCGGGCCGCTGGTCCTCGCCATCACCATCACGGACCCACCGCCTCCGCACGGGCCGTGCACCGGACCCGACGTCGTCTCCCTCGGCATCGAACAACCCGACGGCACGTTCACCGAGTTCGCGACCCTCGACGGCCGCTATCTGTCGACCGAGGTCGCCGGCGGCTTCACCGGCCGGGTCATCGGCATGTACGCCACCGCAGGCACCGTCCACTTCGACTGGTTCGACTACAAGCCCGTCGAAGGCTGAACCGACCGAACGGCACGACCGAAACCGAACGGCACGACCGACCGAATGGGACGACATATGAGGGACATACGGCACCCCGCACACCACCGCAGCCGCGGCCCCGGCCGCCTGGCCTCCCTACTCCTGGTGCTCGCCGTCATGCTGGGACTGGCCGGCGGCACCTCGACCGCCGCGACCGACAACGCGGCGGAGCCGACACGGTCCACCGTCAGAGTTCCGGCCCGCGCCATGGACGCCGTCGCCGCGATGCAGCCCAGCTGGAACCTGGGCAACACCCTGGACGCCATTCCCGACGAGGACTCCTGGGGCAACGGGCAAACCACCAAGGCGACGTTCGAGAAAGTCGCCGCGGAGGGTTACCGCAGCGTCCGCATCCCGGTGACGTGGAGCGCCCACCAGTCCGCCACCGCGCCGTACACCATCGACGCCACCTACATGGCCCGCGTCAAACAGCTCGTCGACTGGGCGCTGGACAGCGGACTGTACGTCGTGCTCAACGTCCACCACGACTCGTGGCAGTGGGTCGAGAAGATCACGAGCGACCACGACAACGTGATGGCCCGGTTCAACTCCACCTGGTCCCAGATCTCCACGACCTTCCGTGACGCGCCGCGCACCCTGGTCTTCGAAGGCATCAACGAGCCGAGCTTCGCCGGTGCCACGGACGCGCAGAAGTTCCAGTACCTGAGGGAGCTGCAGACCTCGTTCCACTCCGTGGTCCGCGCCTCGGGCGGCGCGAACGCGAACCGCCTGCTGAGCTTGACCACGCCGGCCGGCAGCCCCGACCAGCCCTTCATGGACGACCTGTACAAGACGATCACCGCGCTGAACGACGATCAGCTCGTGGCGCAGGTGCACTTCTACAGCTGGTACCCGTTCAGCGTGAACGTCGCGGGCGGCACCCACTACGACGCCACCGCGCAGAAGCACCTGGACGACACCTTCGCCAACATGCACAACACCTTCGTCGCCAAGGGCATCCCGCTCTACATCGGCGAGTACGGCCTGCTCGAGTGGCCCAACCACTTCCACCCCTCCCGCGTCGAGCGGGGCGAGGCGCTGAAGTACTTCGAGCATGTGGGATACACGGCGCGCAAGTACGGCCTCACCACCGCCCTGTGGGACCCGTTCTCGTACCTGAACCGCGAGACCCTGCAATGGCGTGACCCGGCCCTGATGAACTGGATCAAGTCGAGCTGGACCACCCGCTCGGGCACGGCGTCCTTCGACAAGGTCTTCGTGCCGAAGTCCAGCCCGATCACCGCCAAGTCGCTCACCCTGAACCTCAACGGCACCAAGTTCTGCGGGGTGTGGCAGGGCAGCACCAAGCTGGTCCCGGGACGGGACTACACCGTTTCCGGCAACCAGCTGACCTTCACCGCCAGGGCACTGACCCGCCTGGTCGGCAACCGCGAGTACGGCGTCAACTCGACCGTCCAGGCCCGGTTCACCAGCGGCCTGCCCTGGAACATCGACATCGTCACCAACGACGTTCCGGTGCTGTCGGACGCCACCGGCACCACCGACTCGTTCACCATTCCCACCCAGTACCGGGGCAACGACCTGGCGACCATGCACGCCACGTACGCCGACGGCACCAATGCCGGCCAGACCGGCTGGACTCCGTACCAGGAGTTCAACAAGGCCTTCTCGCCGGACTACCCGAACAGCACGATCATCCTGACCCCCGAGTTCCTCAACGCGCTCCGCGACGGGGAATCGGCGACGTTGGTCTTCCACTTCTACAGCGGCACCACCGTCACGTACCACGTCACCAAGTCCGGCAGCTCGGTCACCGGCACATCCTCCTGACCGACTGACCGGCCCCTCGCCCTGGTTGCCCTCCCCGGCAACCAGGGCACGCGTGTCCACAGGCCCCTCACTCCTCCTTCGGCGGAGCCGTGCTCTCCCGGACGGTGAGGGTGGTCGCGATCTCCAGTCCCACCTGCGGCACTTCCTCGCCGCGGCCGAGCGTCAGAGCCAGCTCGGTGGTGGCTGCCGCCATCTCGGCCAACGGCTGATGGACGATGGTCAAGGGCGGATCCATCCAGGCCACGACCGGTACGTCGTCGAAGCCCACCACGCTGAGATCGTGCGGGATGCGCAGGCCCAACTCGCGTGCGGCCTGGTAGACACCGAGCGCCTGCATGTCGTTCGCGGTGAACACCGCGGTGGGGCGATCGGGACGGGAGAGCAGCTCCCGTGCCGCGGCGCACCCATGCTCGCGCGTGAGCTGGGTCTTCACCACCAGGTCGGGTTCCATCGGCAGTCCGGCTTCCGCGAGAGCGGACGAGTAGCCGGACAGCCGTGCGAGGCAGAAGGGGTGGTCAGGCCCGCTGATCATGGCGATGCGCCGGTGTCCCAGGCCGACCAGATGCCGGGTCGCCGCCTGACCGCCCCTCCAGTTCGTGGCACCCACGAACGGCACGTCGTCGGGCAGCTCGTCGATCGGGTCGAAGACGACGAACGGGATGCCCTTCGCAGTCAGTCGACACCAGCACACCGATCCGGTTCCTGCGGGCCACGCGCTCGACACCGCGGATGATCTCCACGGCCCACATGCTCTCCAGCTCGCGGAACACGAGCTCCACGAGGTTGCTGCGGCTCTTCGGGGGCTTGCGGTAACCGTGCTGGTGGATCAGTTCCTCGACCCGGGCCCGGGTCTCGTCCGACACCCCCGACCGGCCGTTGAGCACCTTCGACACAGTGGGCACGGAGACGCCCGCGGACTCGGCGATGTACGCGATCGTCACCGATGCGGGTCCCCCGCCGCGCTCACCGTGGTCCTCCGTCGAAGGTCTTCCCGCTCGGTTGTCCGGCACGGTCGCCTTTCCCCATCCCCTCGCCTGCTGCCGCCACCATTCTCGCAGCCGGCAGAGGAAGCCACGCGGTGCCACCGTCGGTGGACGCGCCTGGCAGGTGCGATCGGGGGACAACGGCTCCAACGACGGCGACACCTCCCTGTCACAGCGCAGGCAGTGCCGTTGAGGGTGTGGGACGTCGGCGGGGCGGAATTGCCGGTGTGGGCTGCTTGGAAGCCGATGTCGACCGAAGCGCCTGGAGCGATGGTGGCGTTGTGGTGCCTGTGTTGGTGATGGTGATGTCCGACGTCAGGCCGGTGTTCCAGGCGCTGACGGGTTGGAGGTCTGGAACTGCGTGAAGAACTTCCAGACCTCTTGTGGCACCCAGGTCCTGGAGCCGCTGTCACCGGCGGCCCCGTCCTGCGGAGCGGCTATGTGTCCTTCGTCGAACGCGGCCCAGGCGACCGGATGCCCGGCCGAGCACCCCGAGTAGGTGGTGACCCGGTGCGTCAGACTGCCCTGCGCCGGCTCGGGCGGGTTCTGAGGCTCGTCATCGTGAAACTCCTCTTCTCAAGCCGCGGTTATTCACGTGCGGGTCCACTTCTGGTTGGCCTGGCCGTTGCAGGTCCACAGAACCAGCGGGGTCCCGCCCGCGGTGCCGGCCCCGTTGACGTCGAGGCACAGCCCGGCATGGACGTTGCGGATCGATCCGTCGGAGCCGACGGTCCATTTCTGGTTGTTCTGGCCGTTGCACGGCCAGGTGACGACCCGGGTGCCGTTGGTGGTGCCCTGGTCGAAGGCGTCCAGGCACTTGTCACCGAAGACGCGGATCTCGCCGCCCGCCCATGTGGTCCACAGTTGGTTGGCGGCCGTGTGGCAGTCCCAGAGCAGTACCGTTGCCCCGGCCGCGGTGGAGGTGTTGTCCACGTCCAGGCAGCGGCCGGATGCGGTGCCGCGCAGCCGCGAGGTGGTGGCGGTCTGCGGGCTGCCCCCGGTCACCCGGAACACGGCCACGCCGTGCGCGGGGACGCTCGCCGAGATCTGCCCGGACGTGCTGGACGTGCCGGCGGTCCACAGGTCGGTGAGGGTGAACGGCCCGCCGGACAGGCCGACTTGCGCGGCCGTGGTGGTGATCGTCGCCGTACCGCCTCCCCGGTTGAACAGGCCCACCGCGACCGAGCCGTCGGACAGGGGCTTGGCGAACACCTCGGTGCCGCCGTCGTCGCGCACCCTGCGCCCGCCCGCTCCCAGCGAGTCCTGGTTCACCGCCAGCAGACGCGGGTTGCGCAGGATCGCGCTCACGTCGGCGGACATGGTGCGGATGTCGTTGCCGGCCATGAGCGGGGCGCCCAGCAGCGCCCACAGGGCGAAGTGGGAGCGGGACTCGGTCAGTGACAGGCCGGGGCGGCCGACGACCAGCATGTCGGGGTCGTTCCAGTGGCCCGGGCCGGACTGCGCCGCCAGCGGCGCGGTGACGTCCAGGACGTTGCCGACGCCCATCGGATAGCTGTTGGTGTTGCCGTTCTGCCAGATGTCGAGCAGGTCCTCGGTCGTCCGCCACAGGTCGGCGACCTCGCCCCAGTTGTACGTGGCGCCGGTGATGGCGTGCAGGCTGTTGGGGTTGATGCTGTAGACGATGGGCCGCCCGGTGGCGCGCAGCGCGTCACGCATGAGCGTGAACCGCGCGACCTGCTCGTCACGAGTGCCGCTGGGGGAACACCAGTCGTACTTGAGGTAGTCGACGCCCCAGGAGGCGAATGTGGCGGCGTCCTGGGCCTCGTGCCCCCTGCTGCCCGTGGACCCCGGGTAGCCACCCGTGGCCTGCGCGCAGGTGCGCTCGCCCGGCGCCTGGTAGATGCCGAACTTCAGGCCCTTGCCGTGGATGTAGTCCCCGAGTGCCTTCATCCCGCTCGGGAACTTGGCCGGATTGGCCCGCAGGTTGCCCGCCCCGTCACGCTGTGGGTCGAACCAGCAGTCGTCGACCACGACGTACCGGTAGCCGGCGTCCCGCATTCCGGAGGACACCATCGCGTCGGCGGCCTGGCGGACCTGCGCCTCGGTGATCCCGCACCCGAAGCTGTTCCAGCTGTTCCAGCCGAGCGGTGGGGTCAGCGCCGGGCTGCCCGGCGCGGCCGAGGCGGTGGGTTGAGAGGAAGCCGTCACGGACGCGGTGACCGTCAGCACAGCGGTCGCGAGGAGACGGAGCAATCGTCCGGCTGATCGTCTGGGCACCTAGGGCTCCTTTTGCAGGGGGATCACAGGGGTCCGAAATTTCGGGTGTCATTCGGAAACCGAGAGCCTCACGGATACTAGAGAGGCGAGCGGTCATGTCAACACATCCGGCAAACCTGCCATGCTTTGCACGCCAAGGACCGGGGACGCGGCACACCTGGGCTTGGTCGATTGGCTGACCTGCGATGATTGACACCCAGTAGGTTCGAATGTTTCGAGACATCCAACGAATCATGCGGAAGCCCTTGACGACGTCCACCGTCCCTCTATCATCCAGGTTGCTCGACAGTTCGACTTTTATTCGAGATTCCGAACACGCCAGAGCCGCTCCACTCGAACCCGGAAGAGCACCTCCGGGTTGCGCCACCACAACGGCCGAGCCGCAAGGAGCACGCCACCCATGCATATGTCATGGCCACATCAACACCTTTCCCGTCGCCGCGCGCTGACGACCGCCACCGGCCTCGCCACCGGCGCGGTCCTCCCTCCGGCCGCAGCCCGGGGGCCGGCCCGCGCAGCCGCCGCGGCGTACACGAACCCGGTGATCTGGCAGGACTTCGCGGACATCGACGTCATCCGCGTCGGCGACACCTACTACGCCTCGGCCTCGACGATGCACTACTCGCCCGGCGCGCCCGTCCTGCGCTCGTACGACCTGGTGAAGTGGGAGATCGCCGGTCACTCGGTGCCCGTGCTCGACTTCGGCGCCAAGTACGACCTGAACGGTGCCCGTGGCTATGTCAGAGGGATCTGGGCGTCGTCGCTGGCCTACCGTCCGAGCAACAGGACGTTCTACTGGCTGGGCCAGATCGACTTCGCCCGGACGTACGTCTACACCGCCACCGCCGTCGAGGGGCCGTGGAGCAGGCTGACGACGATCAGCACGCCGTACTACGACGCGGGGCTGCTCGTCGACAGCGACGACACCCTGTACGTGGCGTACGGGAACACCACCATCAGCGTGGCCCAGCTCTCGCCCGACGGCCGCAGCCAGGTCCGCACGCAGCAGGTGTTCACGACACCCTCGAGTGTCGGCACCCTCGAGGGCGCCCGCTTCTACAAGATCAACGGGCAGTACTACATCTTCCTGACCCGCCCGGCCAACGGCCAGTACATCCTCAAGTCGTCGAGCGGCCCCTTCGGTCCGTACACGATGCGGCAGGTCCTTCTCGACCTGCGCGGGCCGATCCCCGGCGGTGGCGTCCCGCACCAGGGCGGGCTGGTGCGGACGCAGAGCGGCGCCTGGTACTACATGGCCTTCGTCGACGCGTATCCCGGCGGCCGGATGCCCGCCCTGGCACCCGTCACCTGGACCTCGGACGGCTGGCCCGTCGTGCAACTCGTCAACGGCGCCTGGGGCACCGCGTATCCCAGCCCGGCCGTGCCCACCCCACCCCGCCAGGTCACCCCCATGACCGGTGTCGACACCTTCGACGGAACGACCCTCAAACCGAAGTGGGAGTGGAACCACAACCCGGACAACACCAAGTGGTCGGTCGACAACGGCCTGACCCTGCGGACCGCGACCGTCACCAACGACCTCTACTGGGCCCGCAACACCCTCACCCACCGCATCCAGGGCCCCACCTCCACCGCCACCGTGCAGCTCGACCACTCCGCGATGCGGGACGGCGACCGGGCCGGACTCGCGCTGCTGCGTGACTCCTCCGCCTGGGTCGGCCTCAAACGCGACGGCGGCACGACGCGGGTGGTGATGGTCAACGCGCTGACCATGGACGGCAGTTGGAACACCACCGGTACCGGCACCGAGGTCGCGAGCGCGCCTGTCTCGGGCGGCCGCATCTGGCTGCGCGCGGGCGCGGACATCCGCCCCGGTGCGGCACGCCCCGGCACCTTCTCCTACAGCACCGACGGCAGCAGGTTCACCCGCCTCGGGCCCGCCTTCTCCTTGGGCAACGACTGGCGGTTCTTCATGGGCTATCGATTCGCCCTCTTCAACCACGCCACGCAGGCACTCGGCGGCGCGGTCCGCGTCACGCGGTTCGAGCTGTTCACGCCCTGAACGATCGGAGGATCGCACACCCAACCCCCCACCCAACCGTACGAGGAGAACCATGAACCCGCTGAAACGACTGGGCCGCCGCCGAGCCTCGGTGTTAGCCCTCCTGGCCGCGGCCGCCCTGGTGACGCCCGGGACCGCGAACGGCGCACCCGGCACACCCGACGACGTCAAAGCCTCCACGCTGGGCGCCCAAGCCGCCCAGTCCGGACGGTACTTCGGAACCGCAGTGGCCGCCGGAAGGCTCGGCGACGGCACGTACACCGGGATCCTGGACCGGGAGTTCAACTCGGTCACACCCGAGAACGAGATGAAGTGGGACGCGACCGAGCGATCCCGCGGGCAGTTCACCTTCGGCCCCGCCGACCAGATCGCGAACCGCGCTCAGGCCCGCGGTCAGCGCCTGCGTGGCCACACGCTGGTGTGGCACTCCCAACTGCCCGGCTGGGTCAGCTCCATCAGGGACGCGAACACGCTGCGCAGCGTGATGAACAACCACATCACCACCGTGATGAACCGCTACAAGGGCCGGATCCACTCCTGGGACGTGGTCAACGAGGCCTTCGCGGACGGCGGCAGCGGTCAGCTGCGCAGCTCCGTCTTCCGGGACGTGCTGGGCAATGGCTTCATCGAGCAGGCGTTCCGCACCGCGCGATCCGCCGACCCTGCGGCCAAGCTCTGCTACAACGACTACAACATCGAGAACTGGAGCGACGCCAAGACCCAGGGCGTCTACCGCATGGTCCGCGACTTCAAGGCGCGCGGCGTGCCCATCGACTGCGTCGGCCTGCAGGCCCACTTCGGCACTGGCGGCCCGCCCGCCAGTTTCCAGACCACGCTGTCGAGCTTCGCCGCCCTCGGCGTGGACGTCCAGATCACCGAACTGGACATCGCGCAGGCGTCGCCGACGGCGTACGCCAACACCGTGCGGGCCTGCATGAACGTGGCGCGCTGCACCGGCATCACGGTGTGGGGCATCCGGGACAGCGACTCCTGGCGGGCCTCGGAGAACCCGCTGTTGTTCGACCGGGGCGGCAACAAGAAGTCTGCGTACAACGCGGTGCTGACAACGCTGGGCGGCACGCCCGCCGCCGCCCGTAGCACGCCCGCCGCCCCCGGCGGCAAGCCTGCCGCCCCGCGCAACGCAGTCAACGCCGCTGCTCTGCCCAGCCGTTACTCGTGGAGCTCCAGCGGCCCGCTGATCTCTCCGAAGCCGGACTCGACCCACAACATCGCCGGGATCAAGGACCCGACGGTCGTCCACTACAACGGCAAGTACCACGTGTTCGCCAGCGTCGCCAGCTCCTCCGGATACAACCTGGCGTACCTGAACTTCAGCGACTGGTCCCAGGCCGGCTCGGCCACGCACCACTATCTGGACCGCAGCGCCATCGGACGCGGGTACCGGGCCGCGCCGCAGGTCTTCTACTACGCGCCGCAGCGCCTGTGGTACCTGGTCTACCAGACCGGCAACGCGTCGTACTCCACCAACCCCGACATCAGCAACCCGAACGGCTGGAGCGCGCCCCGCCACTTCTACTCGTCGATGCCGGACATCATCAAGCAGAACATCGGCAACGGCCACTGGGTCGACATGTGGGTGATCTGCGACAGCGCCAACTGCTACCTGTTCTCCTCCGACGACAACGGGCACCTGTACCGCTCCCAGACGACCGTCGGCCAGTTCCCGAACGGCTTCACCAACACGGTCATCGCGGCGCAAGACTCCAAGTACGCCCTGTTCGAAGCGAGCAACGTGTACAAGGTGCAGGGCAGCAACCAGTACCTGCTCCTCGTCGAGGCCATCGGCTCGGACGGCCGGCGCTACTTCCGCTCCTGGACCACGAGCAGCCTCGCCGGCTCCTGGACACCCCTGGCCGCGTCCGAGAGCAACCCGTTCGCACGGGCCAACAACGTCACCTTCCCCTCCGGGTCCTGGACCAGGGACATCAGCCACGGCGAGATGATCCGGGCCGGCTACGACCAGACACTCACCATCCCCTCCTGTCGGCTCCAGTACGTCTACCAGGGCATGAACCCCAACGCGGGCGGCGACTACAACCTCCTCCCGTGGCGGCTCGGCCTCCTGACCCAGACCAACTCGACCTGCTGACCGACCGCGCCGTGGGGAGCGCCTCCGGTGGGAGCGCTCCCCATGCTCACCGCCGACCTTCGGACACCCCCTGTCAGATGTCAGAAAGCCGAGGTACCCGTCATGCGCCGCAGACTCCTTGCCCTGGTGGCAGCGCTCTCCTCACTGCCGCTGGCGCTCGCCACCGCTCCGTCCGCCCATGCGGCCGATCCGACGACCATGACCAACGGGTTCTACGTGGACCCCGACTCCAGCTCGAAGCGATGGGTCGCCGCCAACCCCGGTGACGGCCGGACACCCGCGATCAACGCCTCCATCGCCAACACACCGACGGCCCGCTGGTTCGGCTCCTGGAGCGGCACCATCGGCACGGCCACCGGCGCGTACGTGGGCGCCGCGGACGCCCGGGACAAGCTGCCCCTCCTCGTCGCCTACAACATCTACAACCGCGACTACTGCGGCGGGCACTCCGCGGGCGGAGCGTCTTCGCCGTCCGCCTACGCGAACTGGATCGCCCAGTTCGCGGGCGGGATCGCGGGCCGCCCGGCCGTCGTCGTCCTCGAACCGGACTCCCTCGGGGACTACGGCTGCATGACCCAGGCCCAGATCGACGAACGAGAGAGCATGCTGACCGGAGCGCTCGCCGAGTTCAACCGTCAGGCTCCCAACACCTGGGTCTACCTCGACGCCGGCAACCCGGCCTGGGCGAGCGCGGCGACTATGGCCCGTCGCCTTCACGAAGCGGGCCTCCGGCAGGCCCACGGTTTCTCGCTCAACATCTCCAACTACCTGACCACGGCCGAGAACACCGCGTACGGCAACGCCGTCAACAGGGAACTCGGCACCCGTTACGGCTACACCAAGCCGTTCGTCGTGGACACCAGTCGCAACGGCAACGGCTCCAACGGCCAGTGGTGCAACCCTTCGGGCCGCCGTATCGGAACCCCCACCCAGCTGGGCGGAGGCGCCGAGATGCTCTTGTGGATCAAGGTCCCGGGCGAGTCCGACGGCAACTGCGGCGTGGGAACAGGCTCCACGGCCGGACAGTTCCTCCCGGAGGTCGCCTACAAGATGATCTACGGCTACTGATCCGGGGCCGCCCGCGATTCGCGAAACGCAACGCGCTGCGGGCCGAGGTCGACCGCGCCTGAGGAAGGACGCGGACCGACCTCGGCCCTGATGTCGGGTCAGCCGCCGCTGATGGTCAGGTTGTTGGTGTTGAAGTTGAGTCCGCCGGACGACGAAGTGATCTCATAGCCGAACTGCACGTCGCCGATGGTCTCGTTGCCGGGCATCCAGCCCTTGGTGTAGGCGATCCACTGGAGGATCGGCTTGACGTCCACGGTGCCGGAGTTGGAGTCGGACGTCCGCAGGAACGAGAACACCTGGTTCGACCCGTTGGTGCCCTTGTAGACGTTCCAGTTGTGGCCGCCGAGGTTGACGTTGCCCTCGTAGCCGCCGATCGGGCCGACGGCTCCGTTGTAGTTGACCCAGAGCATGATCTCGTACTGGTGGTCGGTGTCCCAGATGTCGTACGACGTGTTGTACGCGCCGGACGACGGGACGCTGACGTTGTAGTTACTGGTGAGCCAGCCGAGGGAGTCGATCGTCTTGTTGATCGTCTTCGTCGAGTTGGGGTAGGACTTGATGCCGCCGGTGTTGGGGTGGTCGGCCCAGACACCCCAGCCGGTGCCGGAGTTGGCCCAGAGGCACTGGCTGCCGAAGCCGGAGCCCCAGACGTTGTTGTAGAGCTTGTAGCCGTCCAGGCTGGTGCTGCCCCATCGGTCGCAGGAGTTCCAGACTGCTGCCGAAGCGGGGGCGGAGGCGAGACCGACGGTGGCACCGAGAGCCATCGCCGGCGCGAGCACCGCCATGGTGATCTTGCGTATCTTGCTTTTGACCATGGTGTCCCTTCCACGGGTGGGGGGAAATGTGGGGGTTGCTACCACGCCCCCATGCTGAGGACGTGGTCCTCCCCGGCGACGAGGTCGATCGGCTCCGCGTCACCGGAAGAAGTCCTGATTTCACTCAGATCGGGCATCAGACGGGCTCCCCGTACTGCACGCCACGCCCGTTGGTGGCGAGGTAGACGCGGCCGTAGACGCGCGGATCGCCGGTTATGGCCGCTCCGGTCCAGCCCCACCGGTGCCGGTCGTCGTTGATCCGCGTCCAGGTCCTGGCCTCGTCGTCGGAGCGGTAGATGGCGTTGAAGTCTTCGATCCCGCCGGCCATGTAGATCGCCGGGTAGGCGGCGCCCTTGGCGGCCTTGCCGAAGCCCAGGGTGTGCGAGGACCGGCAGCTGCCGACCTTGGTGAAGGTCGCGCCGCCGTCGGTGGAGCGGTAGAGCCCGTTCGCCTTGGCGCTGAGCCACAGGTCACCGGAGCGCCCTGGGGCCGCGGCCAGCTGGAACCCGGCGTCGCCCGAGCTCAGGCCGGTGGCCCGGGCGGTGAAGGTCAGGCCGCTGTCGGTGCTGGCGTAGAGCGTGCCGGCGGTCGTGTCGTAGGCGTAGCAGCAGGTCGGGTCCACGGGATCCGCAACCAGGACGGCGCCCTTCGGGAGGGAGGTGACCTCGGACCAGGTGGCGCCGTTGTCCGCCGAGCGGTGTGCCGGGTATACGGTGCCGTCCCAGTGCGCGAGGGACCACAGCAGCACACTGCCGTCGGCGTTGGTGACGATCGGTCCGGGCGCGTCCTTGGCGACGGCCGGCTGCGACGCGAAGGGCGTCCAGGTCTTTCCGCCGTCCTTCGACCAGGCGCTGTTGCCGTTGTCCCCGGAGCCGGTGCGCACGACGTACGAGGGCTTGGCCGCGGCCTGGGCGAGTGCGATGGCGGACCCGAACACGGGGTTCGTGGCCATGCCGCGCGACGGGGAGGCGGTCAGCCGCTCGTGGTACAGCACGCCGATGTCCCGCGACCCGCTGATCAGGTGGGCCTCTCCCGTCGGAGGCGACACGAGCGCCACGACGGACGCCTCCTCCAGCCCGCGGATCTGCGGAGCCCAATGCTTGAGGTCGCGCGTGCCGTACAGGGTCGCACCGGTGCCGTAGACGACGTGCTCGGAGTCGAACGGGTCGAGGCCGACGGCCTGGATCCACCAGCCGAACTTGGGCTCGTCCTTGCCCCAGTTGAGGTAGGGAGTCTCGGCGACATCGAGGACTGCCTCGTCCTTCAGGGACTTCCAGGTGCGGCCGCCGTCGGTGGAACGGAAGACGGTGTCGATCTCGGCCCAGCGGTTGTTGGTGGACACGACGAGCGTCCCGGGCCTGCGGGCGTCGACGGCGACACCGCCGTAGCCGAAGGAATCGGTCCCGCCATCGCTCGACGCCCCACCGGGCTTCACCGGGGTGACCTCGGTCCACTTCCCGTTCGCCGTACGCAGTTTGTGCACGCTGCCGTCCGACTGCCCGTTGGGGCCGGGGGCGTTGGCGTACGTCACGTACAGCTCGCGGGTGAGGCGGTCGTACGCGGCGCGGATGGGCACCTTGGCGGCGGTGCCGGTGGGCTGCCCGGGGACGGGCTCCCAGGTCTTTCCGTCGGAGGTACGGTACAGGTTGGGGTGGTCGGCGGTGCCGTCGGAGTCACCCCAGCCGGCGTAGACGCTGCGGCCCGCCGCGACGAGGAGGGTGATGCCCTGGCCGGTGGCGCTCGGTGTGGCCGGGAAGCTCACGGGCTTCCAAGTGGCGCCCCGGTCGGTCGACTTGAGCACCCCGTCGTGCCGGGTGCCGAGCCACAGGGTGTCGCAGTCGCGGGGGTCGACCAGCAGCCGTTCACCGCAGCCACGCCCGTCCTCGTTGCCGCCGAACTTCACGGTGAGGTCGGTGCGCTTCCAGGTGGCACCCCGGTCCTCGGAGCGCAGCACGGCCCCGTTGCCGGCCCAGGGCTGGGTGTACGTGCCGAGGGCCAGGTACACCCGGTTCGGGTGGGCGGGGTCGACGGCCATGGCCTCGACGCCGAGGAGGTTCCAGTCGTCCCAGCCGAGGTGGTCGGTCAGCGGGATCCAGCGGTCGGTCCGGTCGTCCCAGCGGTAGGCGCCCCCGATGTCGGTCCGGGCGTAGGCGAGCCCTCGCACCGACGGGTGGAACAGCACCCCGGTGATGAACCCGGTGCCGCCCATGACGGCGTTGCGCCAGCGGTAGGCGGTGGCGACCGACTCGGCGGCCTCTGCCCGCCCGGGGAGGAGGGGGGCGGTGGTGAGCGCGGCGGCGGCCGCGGTCCCGGCGAGAACGGCTCGTCTGCTCAGGCGGGACGTACGCATGGACATACCTCGTCTTTGCAAGAGTGGGGAGTGGAGAACCTAAGGGGCGCGGGGAACTGCGCGACTAGCCACAAACGACCCGCAGCCGCCGGACGGGGAAAGCACCCCATTGAGTGGGCGCCATTCAGCCCTTGATCGCTCCGGTCAGCATGCCCTTCTTGAAGTGCCGCTGGACGAAGGGCGACGCAACCGCGACGGGGATCAGCGCGAGGACCATGACGGCCATCTGCAGCCCCAGGCTGGAGAGTTCGCCGGTGTGGACCGCCTGCTGAAGACCGGTCGGCGCTTCGGTGCCCTTCTGGACCAGCTGGATGAGCACGTTCTGCAGCGG
Organism: Streptomyces cyaneus; assembly: GCF_004028635.1. Classification (GTDB taxonomy): domain Bacteria; phylum Actinomycetota; class Actinomycetes; order Streptomycetales; family Streptomycetaceae; genus Streptomyces; species Streptomyces cyaneus. Next base: position 245,663 of record NZ_RQJW01000015.1, read on the forward strand.
CAGCATCTCCTGGTCGGAGAGATAGATGGAGGCGTTGAACCAGGCGCTCCAGTAACCGACCGCGTAGAACAGGGAGATGACCGCGATCACCGCCCGCGACAGCGGCATGATGATGGTCAGCAGGATCCGCAGCTCACTGGCCCCGTCGATGCGGGCGGACTCGGTGAGTTCGGGGGAGATCCCCATGAAGAAGGCCCGCAGGACGAGGACGTTGAAGACACTGACCGCGCTCGGAAGGATCAGCGACAGATAGGTGTCGGTGAGGCCGAGCGCCTGCACCAGGAGGTACGTCGGGATGAGGCCGGCCCCGAAGAACATGGTGGCCATGATGGTCATCAGGAAGTACCGGTGCCCGAGGCTCCCCGGCCGGGACAGGCCGTAGGCGCCGAGGACCGAGACCGCCATGGAGAACAGGGTGCCGAAGAAGGTGACCCCGACCGAGACCATGATCGCCCGGCTGACCTGTCCGCCGCTCAGCAGTTCCGTGTAGTTGATGAAGGTGATGCCGCGGGGGATCACGACCAGGCCGCCGACCTGGTCGATCACCGGTTTCGGGGAGAGGCTGGTGACGACGACGATCCACAGCGGACCGAGTACGCCGAGGCAGCACAGGAGCAGCAGGCCGCCCTTCGCGGTGAGTCCGGCCTTGCTGGGCGGCTCCTCCCACACCGGCCGGGGCGGCGCCTTGAGGCTGCGGATGAGCGTGGTGTTGAGACTCACTTCTTGTACACCCCCTGCTCGCCCAGCAGGTGCGCGAACTTGTTCGCGCCCAGGACGAGAGCGACACCGATGATCCCCTTGACGAGGCCGACCGCAGCCGCGTAACTGAAGTCGCCGTTCTGGATTCCCATGTTCCACACGTAGGTGTCGAGGACCTCGGCGGCTCCCGCGCCGACCGCGTCCCGCTGGAGCAGGAACTGCTCGAAGCCGACGCTCAGCGCGTCACCCACCCGCAGGACCAGCAGGAGCGCGATCACCGGGCGCAGTGCGGGCAGCGTCACGTGCCACATGCGCCGCCAGCGCCCCGCGCCGTCCATTGCGGCGGCCTCGTACAGATCGGTGCTGACCGCGGCCAGCGCCGCGAGGAAGACGATGATCCCCCAGCCGGCGTCCTTCCAGACGGCCTCCGCGGTGACCAGCCACTTGAACAGGTCCGCGTCGGTCATCAGGTCGAAGCCGCTCACGCCGTGGTTCTCCAGGGTCTGGGCGATGATGCCCGCGCCGCCGAAGATCTGCTGGAAGACGGTGATCACGAGTACCCAGGAGAAGAAGTGCGGCAGGTACATGATCGCCTGCGCCACGGCCCGCACCCGGGGCCGGATCACGCTGTTGATGAGCAGCGCGAGGGCGATGGGCACGGGGAAGAACAGCGCGAGCTGGATCACGAACAGGAGGAGGGTGTTCTGCGTGGCATCCCAGAACAGCGGGTCCTCGACCATGCGCACGACTTGGTCCAGGCCCACCCACGGGCTGTGGAAGATCGCCGTGATCCCGTTGCCTGCGATGTACGGGTCGTACTCCTGGAAGGCGATGACGTTGCCGAGCAGCGGGACGTAGTGGAAGACCAGCAGCAGCGCGATGAGGGGCAGCGTCATCAGGATGAGCGCGCGGTCGCGGTGCCACCGGACCCGGAACGGGACCTTTCCGGCCTTGCCCGTCCCGCGCGGCGCCCGCCCCTTCGTCGCCTCCGCGGCGGCGACAGCGGCCGCCGGCTCCTCGACGGCCGCGGGGGGACGGGTCCCGTCCGGCCTGCTCCCGGTGGTGAGCGACATCAGTTGCCACTGCCGTTCTTGTCGATGAGCTCCTTGTACCAGTCCCGCAGCTTGTCACCGCCGGAGGACTTCCAGTTGGCGATGAAGGCCTGGACGTCGGACATCTTCTTGTTGCCGCGCACATAGTCGATCTGCAGCTGCTCGAGCTGGCTGGAGAGGTTGGCGTAGCGGGCCGGCTCGATGATGGTCATGCCGTAGATGGAGGTCTTCTTCATGAAGGCACCCATCCGCTGCTGCCACTCGACCTGCGCGCGGGCGACATCGGGGAGGTCGGGGTGCGCGAGGTAGGGCGCCGGGGCCGCCAGCATCGACCAGGCGTTGATCACCTCGCCGTTGCCCTGGTCGGTCTTGACCGGGGCGCCGTCCTTGACCGTGTAGTGGCTGCCCTCGACGCCGTAGTCGACGAGCATCCGCTCCTTGGTGCCGTAAGGCGCTGCCGCGAAGTTCGCGGCGGCCAGGGCGTTCTCGACCGTTTCCTTGGAGGCGCCCTTGCGGATCATCGACCAGATGTTGGCGGGCGCGGACGCGTACGTCGTCGGGTTGCCGCCGTCGGCGCCGAAGAAGTCCATGCCGTCGATCTGGAACTCCGGGTTGGCCTGGGCCTGTTCGGCGGCCTTGACGTACCAGAAGGACATGTCGCTGGTGGTGACCAGGATCTGTCCGGCGGTGAACCGCTGGCCCGCGTCGCCGGTGCGCGCCCTGTCATCGGGGTGGACCACGCCGGCGTCGAACAGCTTGCGGACCCACGCCAGGGATTCGAGGTACTCGGGACGCTCGATGCTGTACCGCAGCTTGCCGTCGTCATCGATGTTCCAGTTGGGCGCGACGCCGAAGATGTTGCCCGCGATCCAGGAGATGTCACCGCAGGCGTACACCTTGGCCCTGGCGCTGGTGGCGTCCTTGGCCCAGCTGAGGAACTCGTCGGCCGACTTGGGTACGGAGTACCCCTTCTTCTCGAAGATGTCCTTGCGGTAGTAGGGCACGATGAAGCTCGCGGGGGCGGTGGGCATCGGAATGCCGCGCAGCGCGCCGCCGAAGATGCCCATGCGCCAGGCGTCGGACGGTATCGCGGCCAGGTTCGGGTACTTCTTGACCTTGTCGCCCGCCAGGTAGGGGCCGAGGTCCATGCACTTCGCGGCGACCGCGCTCCCGATCTTGCTGTTGTTCAGTTCCCAGCTGGGCACGACCACCATGTCGGGCAGGGAGGTGGAGGCGAGGACGGCGCCGAGCTTCTGGCCGTAGGTCATGCCGTTCTGGTTCTGCCAGGTGACCTTGGTTCCCGCTGCCTCGTCGACCGCCTTGTAGTAGGCGCAGCCAGGCTTCGGCGGGGTGCCCCAGAACGGGGACATGATCTTGACGGGGGCTCCGGTGCCGAGCTTGTCCGGTACCGAGGTGGTGAGGGCCGCGAGGTCGACCTTGCTGGTGTAGCCGGCCGCCGCACCGTTCTTCGAGGGAATGTCCGGATCGGCCATCTTGCTGGCGACGTAGGTCGGGAGCAGCTTGTCCGCGGCCTTGCCCGACGTGGTTCCCTCTCGCGACCCGCTCTCCGAACCGCCGCAGGCGGTGAGCAGCGGCATTCCCCCGGCCACCGCTGCGGTGGCAATCGCTGAGGAGGCGAGGAAGCTTCTCCGGCTCGGTCCGGAGGCGGCGGAGGCGGCATTCGGCGTCATTGCGTCAACCCTTCATGGCTCACCTGGACACCCGGCGGTGGGCCGTCGGCTGCGGTGTCGTGACTGGAACTGGTTGAGCTGAGCTGAGCTGAAACGAACATCCAATCACTGCGACGCGATTCGCAGTCGAAGCGCTTCGATGTTGCAGTGAGGTTAAGTGAGCGCCCATGGACACACAAGGGTCGCTTCCAAGATTCCCGTGAGGCGCCTGAGGGCGTTCTCCATATGCCCTGCTTGATGCGCCCGCGCCGATCCCTTGACACTCGCCCCTGCATTTCACGAGCATCGAAGCGCTTCGAAAGCACGCTCCGCTCCATCTCAAGGGGATCCCACGTGTCTGCACACACGCCGCACACACCACCGCCTTTCCGCGATCAGCGACTGCCGTTCGCGAAGCGCATCGACGACCTGCTGTCGCGGCTCACCCTCGACGAAAAGATCGGATTCCTGCACCAGTTCGCCCCGGCCGTCGAGCGGCTCGGCATCGCCGAGTTCCGCACCGGCCAGGAAGCGCTGCACGGCGTGGCCTGGATGGGTCCGGCCACCGTCTTCCCCCAGGCGGTCGGCCTCGGCGCCACCTGGAACACGGACCTCGTACGACGGGTCGGCGAGGCGGTGTCCAAGGAGGTCCGGGCGATGCGCGCCCGCGACGACCGCGTGGGCCTGAACGTCTGGTCCCCCACCGTCAACCTCCTGCGCCACCCCCTGTGGGGCCGGGGCGAGGAGGGCTACTCCGAGGACCCGAAGCTCACCTCGACCATCGCCACCGCCTACACCCAAGGTCTGCGCGGCGAGCACCCGACGTACTGGCGCACCGCCCCCGTCCTCAAGCACTGGCTGGCCCACAACAACGAGACGGGCCGCGACGTCACGTCCTCCTCGGTGCGCCCGCGCGTCCTGCACGAGTACGACCTGCGCGCCTTCCGCGAGACGGTCGAGGCCGGTGCGACGGCCGGGGTGATGCCGGCGTACAACCTGGTCAACGGCCGCCCCAACCACGTCTCCCCGTATCTGCGCGAGCACCTGCGCGCCTGGACCGACGAGGACCTGCTGGTCTGCTCCGACGCGGGCGCGCCCTCCAACCTGGTCGACTCCGAGCACTACTTCGACACCCACGAGGAAGCCACGGCCGCCGCGATCCTCGCCGGCGTCGACAGCTTCACCGACCACGGCACCGACAGCTCGAAGATCACCGCACGGGTCCGCGGCGCCCTCGAGCAGGGCCTGCTGACCGAGGCCGACATCGACACCGCGGTCCGCCGCCAACTGTCGGTCCGCTTCCGCCTCGGCGAGTTCGACGGCCACGAAGAGCCCGGCGCCTTCGACACCCCCGAACACCGCGCCCTCGCCCAGGAGGCGGCCGAGCAGTCGGTCGTGCTACTCAAGAACAGCGGCGGGCTGCTGCCGCTCGCGCCCGACACCCGGCTGGCCGTGGTCGGCCTGCTCGCCGACGAGTGCAAGCTCGACTGGTACAGCGGCACACTCATCCACCGCTCCACCCCGCTGGAGGGCCTGTACGAGCGGTTCGGCGCCGAGCACGTGCAGTTCGCGGAGGGCGTGGACCGGATCCTGCTGAAGACCTCGGCCGGAGCCTTCCTGCACGTCCCCGAAGCGGACGCCGACGACGAGGTCCGCGGCGCCGAAGGTGCCCTCGACCCGGCCCTGCTCGCCGGCCGTACGGATCTGCCCCCGCTGACCACCGACCCGACCGGCACCGAGTTCGCGCTCGTCGACTGGGGTGAGGGCGTGCTGACCCTGCGCGCCCCCGACGGCCGTTACCTCTCCGTCGCCGAGGACGGCTGTGTCCGCGCCTCCGCCGACCAGCCCGGAGGCTGGGTCGTCCAGGAGACGTTCCGCCTGGAACCGCACAAGGACGGGCACCTCCTCCGGCATCTCGGCACGGGTCGCCACGTCTCAGTCGCCACCGACGGCCTCAAGGTTGCCGACGGGAACGGGGAGATCTTCGAGGTCGTCGTCGTCGAAAGCGCCGAGGACGCAGTGAACAGGGTTGCCTCGCAGGCGGACGTGGTCCTGGTGGTCGCGGGCAACGACCCGCACATCAACGGCCGCGAGACCGAGGACCGTACGACACTCGCCCTCCCCGCCCACCAGGAGCGCCTGCTACGCGCCGCCCACGCGGCCAACCCGAACACCGTGCTGGCACTGGTCTCGGCGTACCCGTACGCGGTCGATCACGCGGAGGTGCCGGCGATGCTGTGGACGTCCCACGGCGGCCAGGCAGCCGGCACCGCCCTCGCCCGGATCCTGGCCGGCGACGTCTCCCCCGCCGGCCGCCTCCCGCAGACCTGGTACGCCGACGACGCCGACCTGCCCGACCTCCTCGACTACGACGTGATCGGCGGACGCCAGACATACCTCTACTTCGAGGGCACCCCGCTGTTCCCGTTCGGCCACGGCCTGTCGTACGCGTCCTTCTCCTACGAAGGCCTCACGGCTCGCGTCGAGGACGGGACACTGCACGTGTCCTTCACGGTCGGCAACACCGGTGACGTCACCGCGGACGAGGTCGCCCAGCTCTACACCCGGGCCATGGAGCCGTCGGTGCCACGGCCCCGCAGGGAACTGGCCGCGCACCAGCGTGTGACGCTCGCACCCGGCGAGGTCACGGAGATCGCCTTCCAGGTGCCGATGTCGGCCTTCGCGTTCTGGGACGTGGCGCAGGGACGTCAGCGGGTGGCACCGGGCCTCTACGAGCTTCTCGTCGGAGCGTCCAGTGAGGACATCCGCCTGGCCCAGAGCATCGAACTCGACGGCGAGCCGTCCGTCCCCCGGCCGGTCATGATGGGCGGCCTGGATGCGGTGGACTTCGACGACCAGAGCGACACGGAGATCGTGGACCGCGCGAAGACATCGGGGGACTCCGTCGCCCCTGTGGCCGACCGCAGGGGCGAGCTGGTGTTCCGTGACTGTGACTTCGGAAAGGGGGCTGCCGGGATCACGATGGAAGCCGCGGGCGAGGGCACGGTCGAACTCTCGGTGGGTGACGGTCCGGTGCTGGCAGTGCTCACGCTTTCCCCGGGTACCGCCGGGCCCTACGACTACGCCACGGTGAGCGCCCCCGCCGTCGTGGCGGCCGGTGTGCACGACGTCCGTCTCGGACTGCGCGGCCCGCTGCGGCTCGCGCGCGTCTCCTTCTCCGTCTGAGGTCCGCGTCGACCCCAAGTGCACGGGATTCGCCACACAGGAGTCCGGCACCGGAAGGCTTCGGTGCCGGACTCGGCTTCAGCTGTCACTCGCGGTGTCGGATGTCACCGGTCCCGCGCGGCAGGCCCCGGTGCGGCGGCGAGGACGCGGACGTCCCAGGCACCGAGCCGCACGGGCGTACCGGCCCGGACCACGCTGCCGTCCAAGGCGTCGGTCAGGTCCACCGGGGCCTGGGTGGTGGCCGGCTGCCAGCTCCAGTTGTGGACGACATGGACGCGCCGGCCGTCGGGGGCGGTGCCGGTGGCGACGGTGACCGAGTCCGGCAGGCCCTGCCAGCCGCTCGACGGGGTGGGCGCGAGCCACGCGGCGAGCGCGCGGGCCAGATCGCGGCCGGGCACGGTGCCCACGCACGTGACGCGGCCCGCGCCGTGGCGGCGGGTGGTGACGGCGGGCCAGCGCCCGAAGTGCGGGTGGTCGTACTCGGCCAGGACGTCGGCGTCGTCGACGGCCAGGCCCTCCACCCAACGGGTGGCCACCGCGTCGGCGGGCAGCTGGAGCGGGCTGTCCGGTGCGGTGCGCAGCGGCAGGTCGGCGTGCAGGTTGCTGAACTCGTCGTACCGGACGCCCGCGGCCCGCACCAGTCGCGCCGGTGTCACCTCGTGGCGTGCCCGCGCCTCATGGTCACCGTAGCCGGTGCGGGGACCGAGGACGAGGTGGCCGCCCGCCTCCGCGTATGCGCCGAGCCAGTCGAGCGTCCCGTCGTCCGCCACGTACAGCGCGGGAGCGATGAGCACGGGGTGCAGCTCGGCCGCCGACTCCGCTGCCAGCCCCGGGCGTTCGCCGCGCGGGTCGTGCAACTGACGGGCGTGCAGGATCCGTACCTGGCGCCCCGCCTCGAACGCGCCCCGGTAGAACGGGTCGAAGATGCCCTCGTACGCACCCCCGTCCGGACCGCCGTCGGGACCCGCGAGCGGCGGGTACTTGTTCATCAGCCACTTGCTCGGCGCCGAGTACACCATCGCGATGTCGGCGTCCGGTGTGATCCCGGCGACCAGGTCTCCTGCCCGCTCGAACTCCGCTCCCAAGCGGGCGAGTTCACCGTAGGCGCGGCCCGGCCGCCCACTGTGCGGGAGGATGCCGCCCCAGTACGTCTCGGTGCCGAAGTGCAGCGTGTGCCAGTGCCAGTACTCGATCATGCGGGCCCCGCGCGCGACCAGCGCCCACGCGGCCTGCCGCCACTGCCCGTCGAAGGCGGGCCGGTTGTCCGAAGTGCCGCCGATGGCCTGGGCGTTGGTCTCCGTGATCAGGAACGGCTCCTGGCGCGAGGAGTAGATCCGGTCGGCGCTCTGGTGCAGCGCCCATGCCCCGTACGCCATCCATTGCCCCGGCAGCTTCTCGTGCGGCGGCTCCGGCATGGTGAGGCTGTCCTGCATGTCGTAGTACGGGTTGCCCGCGGTGACGTCCAGGCTGTCGGTGAGTTCGTCGTCCTCCAGGCCGGGAGACCAGTAGGCCAGGCACGTGGTGACGAACTGGCCCGGCCTCGCGTACTCACGCACGATGCCGGCCTGCCAGGCGATGAACTCGGTGGTCTGCCGGGCCTGGAACGCCCGCCAGGCCAGGTCGTACTGCGGCTGTGCGTTGCCCTCCGGCTTCCACAGGTCGGCCCAGGTGGACAGTCGGTGCGACCAGTACACCAGCCCCCACTCGCGGTTGAGGGTCTCCACATCGCCGTACCGCTGCCGCAGGTCGTCCACGAACCGCTGGAAGACACCGTGGTTGTGCGGCAGCCGCGGGCCCGGCTCGTTGTCGACCTGGAAGCCGATGACCGCGGGATGGTCGGCGTAACGGGCCGTGATCGCGCGGATCACCCGCTCCGCGTGGAAACGGAAGGCCGGGTGCGTGATGTCGACCTCCTGCCGGCCACCCCACGCGGCGCGCCGCCCGGTGGCGTCCTCGGCGGCGATCTCCGGGTACTGCCGGGCCAGCCACGGAGGCACCGCGTAGGTGGGGGTGCCGAGGACGACGGAGATGCCGCGCTCGTGGGCGCCGTCGAGGACGGGTTGCAGCCAGTCGAGTTCGAACCGGCCGTTCTCCGGTTCCCAGGTGGACCAGACCGACTCGCCGACGCGGATGACGGTGAACTTCGCCTCCGCCATGAGATCGAGGTCGGTCTTGAGCCGCTCGTACGGCTGGTACTCGTGGTAGTAGGCGGCGCCGAACAGGACGCGCGGAGGCAGATCAGTCATGCGAATCCCTCGAGAGACGTAGGGGTCCCGGCCACCGGGATCCGGGATCCGGGACGGGGAAGTAGTGGGTGTTGGAGGTCGAGCCGGTCACGGACTGATGAGTTGCTGGTTCCCGTCGCGTTCGCCTGTCGCGGAGTGTCGAACGTCGTCACCGGGAGAGGGTGTCGCCCCGTCCGGGTCCCGGGAGAAGCTTGGTCCTGTCCGTGCCACGGGCCCGGAAGCGGCGTCGCCGTGCAGCTTTGTCGGAAGGTGAGGAAACGGCTGATGCCTCACGAGGTCAGCGGCTCGTAGCCGTACCAGTCGCAGTGGTGGACGTCCTGGGCGGCATGCAGTCCGATCACACGGCCGAGGAAAACGCCGGCCACCTCGGTCGGCAGACAGCGGCCGTCGAGAGTCGCGAGCGAGGTGAAGGTTCCGTCCGGCAGTTCGACGCCGAGGGCGCCGGCTGTGTGGCCAAGACGGCGCGCACCGAACCGACGCGCGAGACCATTCGCACCTCGGTGCCGCATCCCTGCGCCGGTTCGATCAACGTGCGCGCCCGGCACGCCCGATACCGGTGGCGCCGACCGACGAAGACGACGTCGGGCTCGTCCAAGGGGGCGCCGCATGCTCGCAGCGTCAGAGAGCCGGGGCGCTCCTTCGTGGTGCAGTGATCGGCGGACCATCCGGGGGTGCGGCTCACCGTGGAGCCCGCGGATGGCGACAACGGCTCATCTGGTGACTCATGGCAGCAGCTCCCTCGGAGGATCGTCGAAGCGCTTCACTCAATGACGCAAGTTAATGAGGAATTTCTGGCGAAACAAGGGGATGCAGGCAATGGAACGTCTTTCCTGCCAGGCATTGACATCACATCTTGGGCGGTGGCAGAGAGCGTCGAAGCGCTTCACCAGCCGATGCCTCGCCCGCTCGTTGAGGTGCCCCTCCCGTGGGTTCTGCTTTCCTGCCCGTCCTCGGCCGGCGGCCGTGCCGTGATCCCGCGCGACGAGGTCGCCACGGCCGTGTCGGTGGAGATGCGCGCCTTCCACCGGCGTCGTCGGCCGACGACCGGCTCCGGCACCAACAGCCTCAGGCGAAGGCGCCCGTGGTGAATCTGTTGCGCGATCCGCACTGGGCTCACAACGAGAACGGTTACTCCGAAGACCCGCCGCACACCGGTCGGCCGACGACGGCCTACTGCCGGGGCCTTGGCCGCGAGGGCCCGTACCCGAAGATCACCAAGTACCCCGACCGGCACAGCCACGTGGAGGCGACCTTCCCCGAACTGCCCGCCAGGTTCCGTTTCGGAGCCTCGAACCCTCTCTCTCGAGCTCAGGTCGCCAGGGCTTGCGTACTGGTGTCGTGATTGTCCGAGGACGGGGTGAAGGTGATGTCCAGGCTGGTCAGACCCCGGAAGTTGAGGCTGCGCTGCCAGCGCGGCGAGGCGCCGTCGAGCCTCCAGTCGGGCAGGCGGGTCAGCAGTGCCTCCAGAACGACGGCGCCCTCCAGCCGGGCCAGCGCTGCGCCGAGGCAGAAGTGCGGCCCGTAGCCGAAGGCGACGTGTCGCCCACCAGGACGCTGGAAGTCCAGCCGGTCAGGGTCGGGGAAGGCCACCGGATCCCGGTTGGCGGCACCACACACCAGAAGCACCGCCTGTCCGGCGGTGATGGAGCGGCCTGCGAGGTCGAGGTCGCGCCGCGCACGGCGCAGCATCAGCTGCACCGGGCTGTCGTAGCGCAGGAGTTCCTCGACTGCGACGGGGATCAGGTCCGCCCGGCTGCGCAGTTGGTCGGCGGCCTGCGGGTGACGCAGGAGGGCGAGGGCGGAGTTGCCGATGAAGTGGGTGGTGGTCTCATGGCCGGCGATCAGGAGCAGGGCGCAGTTGGCGAGGAGTTCGTCGAAGTCCTGGTCGGCGTTCTCGGTTCCGGTGGCCAGCAGCGCGCGCAGGGTGTGGGGCGCGGGCGGGCCGTCCTTGCGGGTGAGGAGTTCCCGGAGGTAGGCGAGCATCTGTTGCATGCTCTGCGAGGCGGCTCGGCTGTCGTCGACGTCCAGCCGGGAACTACCGATGGCTGCGGCGATCGGATCGGACCAGGAGGACAGAGCGGGTCGGTCCTGTTCCGGCACCCCCAGGAGGTCGCAGATGACAGCCAGGGGCAGTGGGCGAGCCAGGTCAGCGACGATGTCCAACCGGCCGGTCGGCGCTGCGGGGGTGATGATCTGGTCGACTGCGTCGGAGATCCGGTCGCGTAGCGTCGCCACGGCCCGGGGGGTGAAGGCTCTGCTGAGCAGGGAGCGTAGCCGGGCGTGGCCAGGAGCGTCGCTGTAGAGCATCTGCCGACTCAGGACCCGGGCCAGTGGCCGTAGTTCCTCGGAGACCGCCTCGATGTCCGGATAGCGCACCGAGGAGAAGCGCGGATCACTTGCCGTGCTGCTGACCACCGCATAACTGGTCGCGACCCAGGCGTCCAAGTGACGATCCCAGTAGAGGTCGTCAGCGTTTCGAAGGTCCCGGTAGAAGTCGTAAAGCCTGTCCTGGTTGCGGGGCCTCAGGGCGGACAGTAGCGACACTGGTGTTGCGTGAGTCTGCACCGCCGCAAGGTAGCACCACAAGAGCATTTCATTGCCCGCAAAAATGGTCGTCCGATCAACCCATCGGGCGTTGTCACGTTGTTGGTGTGTACGGCCTGACGGTGTGTCGAGGAATGGTCCAGTCCGACTCCGGTCTGTTGCTCAGGTTGCTGCGGGCCGGCCGGTCACCCGGTCCCAGATCGCGAAGCGGATGGCCCCATGTGCGGCTTCAGCCTCGACGCCCAGGGCATGGCCGACATCACCATCGCCTCGGCTGTACTTGCCCAGCCCAGGGGCATCCCGGCGGATCTACCCATCTGCATCCTGGTGGGGAATCACGACCCGCTGAACGCCGAGCTCTCACTTGTCGAACGCTACGGCGAGGCCGGCCTCACCGACGTGACCCATCAAAGATCTGCACAGTGGGGCGGGTGGGACTCGAACCCACGGCCGACGGATTATGAGCCCACTGCTCTTCTTTACGACGATGGTCCTCGGTCACACGTCCCGACCTGCCTCGTGGTCAACGACGTGCGCCGTACGACGAAAGTCTCGCACCCGGTCCCGACGAGGCCAGACCGGGGCGCGAGTCAGCGTTGGTCCGCCCTCGACCGAGCCTGCAAACACCACCACACGCTACGGAGCTGCGAAAAGAGCAGCCTCGCCATAGCTGACTAGGCGTCAGCAAAGTCAGCATCAGGTCAGCGAACGTCCTGCCACAGCCGCAGGTCAACGCACCCTTCCCCGCGGCTTCAACGCCACCGCCGGCAGCTCGGGGGCAGGCAGTGGAGCACCGTCGTACCCCTTCACCTCCCCGAACCGCACCCCTTCCATCCAGTCCTGACCGGCCTGGACGATCTCCTCCTGGGTCCGTCCGATCCAGTTCCAGAACATAGCGGATCCTGCGCGCATCAGCGCAGGTCAGCGCTGTTCCAAGCCGGTGAGGGTCAGCAAGCTGCCAGCATCGGTCGTGGAGGAGTCAGCAACCATGGGTTCCGCTGTCCTGGTTCGTGGGATGGGGTCGTTTTTCAAGGAGTGTGAGCATCCGCGGTCGCGGTGGTCGAAGTGCCCCCATCCTTACAAGGTCCGGTACCGGTCGGCGGCGGGGCGGCAGTTGGAGGAGTCCGGGTTCGCGACCCAGGATGCGGCCATCGAGCGTTTGACGGAGATCTACAAGGCGAAGAAGGCGGCGCCGCGGGGCCAGGCGAAGGCGGAGCGGATCGCCCGGTACGGGGCGATGCGGTTCGAGGAGTACGCCGGCGAGTGGAAGGCCGGCCAGCGGGATCTGGGGCCGGCGTCGGTGGTGCACCTGGAGTCGCTGCTGAACATCCATCTGCTGCCGCTGCTGGGCAGCCGGCGGATGAACTCCTTCGACCACAAGGTGGTTGAGGGCTTCCTGCAGACCATGGAGCGTAATGGCATCGGCCTGGCCGCTCAGGTGAACGCCTTCGACAAGCTGAAGGCGATCCTGCTGGACGCGAACCGGCTCGGGCTGTTCGACGACAACCCGGTGGCCGGGGTGAAGCCGCCGCAGTACGACCCCAAGCGGGTGGTGATCCCGTCACCGGAGCAGCTGGGTCAGATACGCACCGCCGGTGACGACAGTTTCCTGCTGGTCGCCGATCTGATGAGCGGGTGCGGCATGCGCAACGGTGAGGCGTTCGCGGTCAACCTCAACAACATCGTCGCCGACGACGTCTACCGCATCACCGAGCAGGTCAACCGGACCACCTGCCAGTACGAGCGTCTCAAGCACCGCAAGGTGGGCGAGTACCGGGACGTTCCCCTGCCCGCGCGGGTGAGGCAGACCATCGAGTGGTACGCCGCCAAGCACGGCACCGTCGACGGCTACCTGCTGCGCCACCCGAGCGACCCGTCCCGCACGTTCCCGCATTACCACATCGCCAACCAGTGGCAGCGGATCAAGA
>NZ_RQJW01000016.1 GCF_004028635.1 Streptomyces cyaneus
GTGTATCTGCCGTGCGCCACCGAGGACGACGGCGGACTGCTGTTGCTGCGGGCGATCAGCAACGTACGCACCCGCCGCAGCGAGGTGGATCCACTGCTGGTGCTGGCCGCGATACCGGCGGCCGCGCGGTTGCGGCCACCGGGTTCCGAACTGCCCGGGGAGCCCGGCCCGCCCGCCGCACCGCGCCCCGACGGGCCCGCCCAGGACGATCCGGAGCGTGCCTTCGCGGCGGACGCCAGGTACCAGGAGTGGGTGACCGGCCTCAACGTCGGCCAGTCCCCCGGGCGTTCGGCCGCGCTGCCGTGGATCCTGTGGATACCGCTGTCCGCCGACGAGTTGCGCCGCCGGCACTCCGCACAGCACTCCACCACACGGATCCGCCGTACGGCTGCTTGGCTGCTGTGGTCCAGGCCCTGCCTGGCGGTGGTCCTCGCCATCGCCCTCGCCCTCGGCTTCCTGGGCAACCGGTGGATGGCCCAGCGCTATTGCGAGGGCCGGCTGATCGGCTCCAACACGGACTCCGTCCTGGTGGGCGGTGAGTGTGTGGGGGTCGCGACCGGGGACGTCCGGCTGGCCGCGGGCAACGAGCTGGAACTGTACGGGGCCGGAAAGGGCGTCACCGTCGACGCCGTCGAGCAGGCGATCAGGGCCGAGAACGCGAAGATCGGCCCGAAGGACACGTATGTGACGATCGTCTACGCCGGCCCGGTCACCGCGGCGGACGAGTCCGCCACCCGCAAGGGACTTGAGGAGATCACGGGTGTCTACCTCTACCAGCACTACGCCAACGTCAGCACCCACCAGCCGACCAAGATAAGGGTCCTGCTCGCCAACGGCGGCGAGAACATGCTCCAAGTGCTGCCCATGGCCCGGCACATAGCGGAGCTGGCTCGGCGCGATCGGTCGGTCGTCGGTGTCGTCGGCCTGGGGCGCGACACCACGGAGAGCGATGACGCCGTGGAGATCCTCAAGGGCGCGGGCCTGCCCGTGGTGAGCACCACCAACTCCGGCAGCCATCTGGCGCGCGAGCTGTCGAACTGGTTCGGTCTGGCCGCGACCGACGAGGAGGAGGCGAACGCGCTGCTCGTCGTCGCCCGCCAACTCGCCCGGCGCGAGGACGGCGCCCGGGCCGTGGTGCTGGCCCGCAAGGTCGGCAGCGAGAAGGACTTCTACACGACCGAACAGGCCAGGGTGGGCAAGCAGATGCTGGACCGGGCCGGCTTCACGCCGCTGCCCTCCCACTCCTACCGGCTCAGCCCCAACGGCGAGCCGGAACTCACCGACCCGGTGGAGGACATCTGCGCGAGTGACCCGGTGCCCAGGGCCCTGTACTTCGCGGGCCGGGTGGAGGACGTGCCCAACCTGATGTCCCAACTGGGCTCCACGCCCGGCTGCTCCGGCCGGCACATCACCGTGTTCACCGGCGACGACCTGGCCAAGAGCAACTACGACGAGGGCGAGAGTCTGCGCATCCCTCCGGAGGTCACCCTCTACCACTTCGCGCTGGCACCGATGGACCTCGTCGGCGCGGCCGGCTTCTACGAGGACGCCCACCGCGTGCTCGGTGACCTGCTCCCCGCGAGCACGGCGGCGACCGCGCTGGCCGAGCCCGCCCGGCCCTGGGACGACGCGCTCTTCTCCAGCGGCCAGACGGTTCTGGCCTACAGCGCCACCGCGGTGCTCTACCGGGCCTCGAAGAACGGCGACGCCCCGCAGACCGCCCCGGAGACCTGGGCCGACCTGCGCTGGCGCCCCAACCCGAACCTGCCGGTCGGCACGGTCAGCTTCGCCGGCAGCCAGCCCTATGCCGACCAGCGGGGACACGGCTACAAGATCGTGCGGGTGACCTACCGCGGCCACAAGGTGCGCTCGGTCACCGTGTGCGGGCGACCGGCCGGCAGCGACGAACCGCTCTCCGAGCCGCCGGGCCGCAAGGGCGCAGACCCGGACACGGTGTGCCGCGAGGAGTGAATCTCGCCGTCCAGAGGTGGGGGCGGTCCCCGAGCGTCAGAGCACCGACCGGGGACTGCCCCCACCGCGCGCGCTGCGACCAGCGCCGACAACCTCGCCGTCCGCGACATCGTCCTGTCCGCATTCATCCGCACAGCGGCGAGTAGGACGCCCGGAACCAGGCCTGCGTACGCACTCTTCGCCCGCTTCGGCCTTCAGCCCTGGTGCCCCAGGCCGTAGCGATCAGACCGGTCTGGCAAGCTGTCAGCCAGCCAATGATGCTCGATCCTGCTCGGAACTGCTTTCTATCGAGCACATATTGACACGCCTCCTCGAAGCCCTCAGAGTCATGCCCCGACAGTGCCCCCGGCAGTGATGCAAGCCACCCACCGAGGAGTGTTGCCGTCATGTCCGAAACACCCGCTGTCTCACGTCGACTGCTCCTGGGCGGAGCCGTCGCCACCGGCGCGCTCGCGGCCGGGATGACCGCTGCGGCACCGGACGCGTCCGCCGCGACCGAGCCGGTACCCCGTCGCCGTCCCGGACAGAAGTCGATGATCGGCGTGCCGTTCGAGGTCCACAGAACCGTCCGCGTCGGTGTCGTCGGCCTGGGCAACCGCGGCGCAGGCATGATCACGGGATGGGCGGCCGTACCCGGCTGTACCGTGACCGCCGTCTGCGACATCCGCGCAGACCGCGCTCGAAGCGCCGCCGACCGACTGGTGAGCAAGGGCGAGCCCCGCCCCGCCGAATACGGCGGATCAACCGACTCCTACGCCCGGATGCTCCAACGCGACGACATCGACCTGGTGTACGTCGCCACGCCGTGGGAGTTCCACTACGAGCACGGCAGAGCGGCGCTGCAAAGCGGCAGGCACGCCGTGGTGGAACTCCCCGTCGCGACCGAACTGCGCCAGTTGTGGGATCTGGTCGACACCTCTGAGCGCACCCGCAAGCACCTGCTCCTCGCCGAGAACTGCAGCTACGGGCGCAACGAACTGGCCATGCTGAGGATGGCGCACGCCGGCCTGTTCGGCGACATCACCGACGGCCATGGCGGCTACCTCCACGACCTGCGTGAACTCCTCTTCTCCGACACGTACTACACCGACTCCTGGCGACGGCTGTGGCACACCCGCAGCACCGCGTCCCTGTACCCCATGCACGGGCTGGCCCCGATCGCGGCGGCCATGGACATCAACCGCGGCGACCGGATGACCACCCTGCGCGCCACCGCGACCGCCCCGAGGGGGCTTGCCGACTACCGCGAGCGCTTCATCCCCCGGGACCACCCGTCCTGGAAGGAGACGTACATCAACGGCGACCTGGTCACCTGCCTCATCGAGACCGAGAAGGGCAGGATCATCCGGGCCGAGCACGACGTGAGTTCACCCCGGCCGTACAGCAGGATCAACACCCTCGCTGGCAGTCGCGGGATCGTCGAGGACTACGCCGGACCCACCCCCACCGGCGCACGCGTCTATCTCGAACCGGACCACGCCGGCCACACCTGGCGCGACTTCGCCGACTACCGCAAGGAGTACGACCACTGGCTGTGGCGCAAGGTCGGCGACGACGCCGCGAACAACGGCGGTCACGGCGGCATGGACTACGTCCTGCAGTGGCGCACCGTCCAGCTGATGCGCGCCGGGCTGGTACCCGACATCGACGTGTACGACTCTGCTGCCTGGTGCGCGGCGGTCCCCCTGAGCGCCGCGTCCCTGGCGAGGCAGGGCCGCCCGGTCGAGATCCCCGACTTCACCCGCGGCGCCTGGGCCGGCAAGCGGCCCGGACTCGACTCCAGCCCCACGGACATGCCGCCCGCCGGCTGACGGGCGGCGCGCCGAAGCCGAGGGTCCCCCTCGCACCACCCGAGGCCGAAAACAGGCTCACAAATTTCAGGCCATTTCATACGCCTGGCACATCGGCCACACCTTCAACCGGCGATCGAAATGAAAGACCTCTCACCTCCCCGACCATGAGGACCGATCGGTCATTCGAGCCACTGATTGAATAGGCAATAGGGTCCGAATCCCAGCGGCCGGACAGAATTCAGCTCCATACTCCTGAGACGACAGCAACAAGGCGGGTACTTCGAGGCATCGAACACCGCAAACAGAAGGGAGTTACACCATGCGACCAATGACACGCTGGGCAATGACAGGAGCCCTGCTCACCGCGGCTCTTGCGGGTCCCCTGAGCGTGCCTGCCCACAGCGCGCCCGCCTCGGCACCCGCCTCCCTGTACGCCCCCTCGGCGCTGGTCATGACCACCGGCCACGGGGAGAAGGCCGCCACGACCACACCGGAGCGCGCCGTGACTGTGAACTGTGCGTACAGCACCTCGGGAACCCACCCCGATCCGCGTCAGGCCTGTGCGGATCTGGATCGTGCGAACGGGGACCTCGACCGCTTGGCCACGCTCCGCGGGAATGGCGCGGGGCAGCCCTGCACCAGGGAATACCGTCCCATTGTCGTGACCGTTCAAGGGGTATGGCGTGGTACACGCATAAACTATGAGCACACCTTCGCCAATCCTTGCATCAAGGAAACTCAGGGGGCCGCTGCATTTGCCTTCTGAGCCACCACGGCCGAGGTAAATCGCACATCGACGGGGCGGGGCGCACACTGGCGGGCGGCCCGCCCCTTCCGTATGCGCACTCCCTTTCCGCATGCGCACTCCACCCGGACCGTGGTCACGGCAGCAGACGTCGCTCCTTCGCGACCGCCACCGCGCCCGCGCGCGTGTCGACGCCGAGCTTGTCGTAGATGCGCCGTAGGTGGGTCTTGACCGTGGCCTCGCTGATGTACAGGGCGCGGGCGATGTCGCGGTTGCCGATGCCTCGGGCGAGCTGGGCGAGGATGTCGCGTTCTCGTTCGGTGAGGGTCGGGCGGGGTCGGCGCAGGTGGGCCATGACGCGGCCGGCGACCGGTGCCGACAGGGCGGTACGTCCCTCGGCGGCGGCGTGGATCGCGGCGAACAGCTCGTCGGGGGGTTCGGCCTTGAGCAGGTAACCGGTGGCGCCCGCCTCGATGGCGCGGGTGATGTCGGCGTCGGTGTCGTAGGTGGTCAGGACCAGGACATGGGTGCCGGAGCCGGGGGTGGAGGCGAGGCGGCGGGTGGTCTCCACGCCGTCGATGCCCTCGCCGAGCTGCAGATCCATCAGCACCACGTCCGGAGCAAGCTTCGCGGCCAGCGCGAGCGCCTCCTCGCCGGTGCCCGCCTCGCCGACGACCTCGATGTCCGGGGCGCTGTCCAGCAGGGCGAGCAGCCCGGCCCGTACGACGGCGTGGTCGTCGCAGACCAGGATCCGCACGGGGGCGCGGTCGGGGGTCATCGGGGCGCCTCCAGGGGGACGGCGGCGGACAGGACGGTGCCCTCGCCGGGCGCGGATTCGACGGTCAGGGTGCCGCCGAGGGCACGTAGCCGGGCCCGCATCGCGGGCAGGCCGTGGCCGCGTTCCGCGTCCGGGGAGGCAGGCAGTGCGGTGGGGTCGAAGCCGTGGCCGTCGTCGGTGACGTCCAGGACCACCGCGTCGTCGAGGAGGGTGAGGGTGAGGGCGGCGTTGTCGGCGGCGGCGTGTTCACGGACGTTGGCCAGGGCTCCCTGAGCGATGCGCAGCAGGGCGGACTGGACCCGGTCGGGCAGCTCGGGGAGGCGGCCGTCGTCGTCGACGTGGACGACCACAGCAAGGTGCGCCCCGGGACCGGAACCGGAACCGGATTCCCGTGCGGCCAGGGCGCGCAGTGCCTGAGCGAGGCCGCCGCCGCGGGCGAGGTCGGCGGGGGCCAGGTCGTGCACGAAGCGCCGGGCCTCGGTGAGGTTGTGCTCGGCGACGGACGCGGCGGTGCGGACGTGGGCGCGGGCCTTGTCCGGTGCGGTGTCCCACACCCGGTCCGCCGCCTGGAGCAGCATCCGCTGGCTGGACAGGCCCTGGGCGAGCGTGTCGTGGATCTCCATGGACAGCCGCTGGCGTTCGGCGAGGGTGCCCTCGCGGCGTTCGGAGGCGGCGAGTTCGTGGCGGGTGCGGATCAGGTCGTCGATCAGGACGCGCTGGCGTGCGGTGTGCCGTTCCATCTGGAGGAAGACGGCGGTGGCGAGGGCGGCGACGGCGGGCGGCGCCAGGACCAGGTTGGGGTCGAAGCGGCCCCCGAGCTGCACCTGCGCGGCGACGACGAACACGGTCAGGAGCGCCACGAGCGCGAGGGCCGCGCGTGGCGGCAGGGTGCGCAGGCCGGTGTAGAACAGGGGCACGGCACACCAGGCGAAGCTGGGGGCGAGGACGACCAGGATCATCCACACCACGACGACCTGCACCAGCCAGGCCGCGTGCCGCCGTGTGGGCCGTGGGCCCGCGTCACCGGCCTTGGGGCCCAGCAGATGCAGCACGGTGAGCACGACGCACAGCGCGATGATCCACGGTGTGCGCGGTTCGCCGGGGTGACGCAGCAGGAAGCGGGCGAGTGCTCCGCCGAGCAGCAGGAAGAACGCCGCGTGCATCACGGCGCCGAGCCACCGGGTGTCCACGGTGTCCGGTTCGCACGGCCGGTTCCCCATGCGGGGTCGCCTCCCTTCCTGCTCGTGGGCGCTGAACTGGGCAAACACCTCCATTGTGGCCCGGTGAACGGGCCGGTCAGGTCAACCGATCGGATGACACCGGTGTCGTCCGTCGCGCGACCGGGAGGCAGCCGGAACGTCGACCGTCGCGGCCTGGTTCCGGGTCGAGGGTGGAGAGCGGACGAAGCGGGGCGGCAACCGGGCCGCCCGCCACCGAAGGAGTCGACCGACCCATGAACCGAGTGCACAAGAACTTCTCCCGCCGCGCCCGCGTCGCAACCGGCGGCGCCGTGCTCGCCGTCGTCGCCCTGGCCGGCTTCGGCGCGGTGTCCGCGAACGCCTCGGCACCTGCCACGACGCCCGCAACCGCCGCCGCGGCCGTCGCACCGGACCGCGTCACCACCACTTCCACCCACCTGACGATCGACGCCGCCACCAAGGCCGCGCAGGCCGCGCTCGACGCCGCCGAGAAGGAGAACCAGCGCGTCACGGTCGCCGTCGTCGACCGCAACGGCAACACGATCGTCACCCTGCGCGGCGACGGCGCGGGCCCCCAGTCCTACGAGTCCGCCGAGCGCAAGGCGTTCACCGCGGTCGCCTGGAACGCCCCCACCTCCCAGCTGGCCGAGCGCCTGGAGCAGGCCCCCAACCTCAAGGACATCCCCGGCACCCTGTTCCTGGCGGGCGGCGTCCCCGTCACCGCCGAGAAGGCACCGATCGCCGGCATCGGCGTCGCGGGCGCCCCGTCCGGCGCGCTGGACGAGAAGTTCGCGCAGGCGGGGGCGGACGCGATCGCTCGCTAGGTTCGCACCTCCGGGCCCGGGTCAGCCGGTGCCGAGGGCCATGAGGAGTCGGGTGCAACGGGCCGTCATCTCGGACGTGTTCTGGTCCGGGTGCTCGAACCACCAGCGCATCACGGCCGTGACGGCGTGCTGCCACACGTGGTTGAGCAGGTCGTGGTCGAGCGGGTCGTCCTGTCCGGCACCGGACAGCAACTGCGCGGCACCGGCGGCGCCCATGTCGGCGAGGCGCTCACGGTAGTGGTTCACCGCGTCGCGCATCTCGCCGGCCGGCGGCAGGGCCGGGTCGTAGAGCACGGACCAGGCGTACCGGCAGTGCTCGACCGCGGTGAAGATCGCAGTGAGCGTGTCGACGGCGTGACCGGTCGATCCGCTGCGGGTCCGGGCGGCGGCCACCGAGTCCACCAAAAGGGCGCCGACGTGGTGGACGCAGGCGAGGTACAGGCCGTCCTTGGAGTCGAAGTAGCTGTAGATCAGCGGCTTGGAGATCCCCGCGCGGCGGGCGACGGCGGCGACGGACACGCCCGCGTAGCCGTGTCTGCCGAACTCCTCCACGGCTACGTCGATGATCTGCCGCTCCCGATCGACGCGGGATACGCCCTTGGTTCCGGCCTTGCCCATGGCGCTCATCCTAGCCAACGATATGACCAAGCGGTAATTTACCCAGCGGTCAATTCGGCGGACGGCAGGGAGAGCGGGCGACATGACGCGATCGTGGTGGGGCTGGGGCAACGTCGAGGACGCGGTGGGCGGTGCGGAGCTCGACGCCCTGCTGCGGCGGGTGCGGGCCGTGATGCCGGGCGAGCTGACGGCCCACGAGCCGCCCGGCGTCGCCTCGCTCGATCTGCCCGGGCCGCGGGTGGCTCCCCCGGCCTCCCTCGCCGACCTGTGCTCCGCCGATCCGGCCGACCGGGCCGCGCATGCGCACGGCAAGGCGTTCCGGGACGTGGTGCGCAATCTGCACGGGGACCTGCGCCATGTACCGGACCTCGTCGCCCGCCCCCGTGACGAGCACGACGTGACCGACCTGCTCGACTGGTGCACACGCGACGGCGTCGCGGTGGTCCCGTTCGGCGGCGGCAGTTCGGTGGTCGGCGGTGTAGAGGCGCGGTGCGACGACCACCCCGCCGTCATCACCATCGACCTCGAGCGTCTGAGCAGGGTCATGGAGATCGACGCCACGAGTCGTGCCGCACGGATCCAGGCGGGCGTGTTCGGCCCGCAGTTGGAAGAGCAACTGAGGCCGCACGGCCTGACCTTGCGTCACTTTCCGCAGTCCTTCGAGTTCTCCACGCTGGGCGGCTGGCTCGCCACCCGGGCGGGCGGGCACTACGCGACGCTGTACACGCACATCGACGACCTGCTCGAATCGATGCGTGTGGTGACGCCCGTCGGGATCAGCGAGTCGCGGCGGCTGCCGGGCTCGGGTGCCGGACCGTCGCCGGACCGGCTCTTCCTGGGCAGTGAGGGAACGCTGGGGATCATCACCGAGGCATGGATGCGCCTGCAGGAGCGCCCGCGTTGGCGCGCCGGTACCTCCGTGCGGTTCAGCGACTACGAATCGGCGGTGGCAGCCACCCGGGCCGTCGCGCAGAGCGGGCTGAACCCGGCGAACTGTCGCCTGCTCGACGCGACCGAGTCACTGATCAACGCGGGCGTCAGCGTCGGCGGCGGCGTCCTCGTCCTCGCCTTCGAGTCGGCGGACCACCCGGTGGGCGCCGGGCTGGAGCGAGCGGTGGAACTGTGCCGGGACCACGGCGGCGAGCCGTCCGCCGACGCGGTGGGAAGTTCTGCCGGCGACACGCGAGGCGGATCCGGCGGCAACGTCCGCGGCGAGTCCGCCGCCGAGACATGGCGCTCGTCGTTCCAGCGGATGCCGTACCAGCGGGACGCGCTGGCTCGCCACTCGGTGATCGCCGAGACCTTCGAGACGGCCTGCACATGGGACACGTTCGGCGCACTGCATCAGGCGGTCACCGAGGCGGCACGGCGGGCCATCGACGAAGTCGCCGGGATGGGGGTGATCGCGTGCCGGTTCAGCCATGTCTACCCGGACGGCCCGGCGCCGTACTTCAGCGTGTACGCGCCCGGCCGCTGGGGCAGCATCGTCAGCCAGTGGGACCACATCAAGGCCGCGGTCTCCGAGGCGATCGCGCAAAGCGGCGGCACGATCACCCATCACCACGCGGTCGGCCGCGATCACCGGCCCTGGTACGACCGCCAGCGCCCCGGCCCCTTCGCCGCCGCGCTCACCGCCGCCAAGTCCGCTCTCGACCCGGCCGGCGTCCTCAATCCCGGAGTGCTGCTGCCGGCTCGGTGAGCACCGGGCTGCGAGCATGGCCCTCTCGACTCACCACTCCCCCAGCGCGCCCCGAAAACCGAATGCCTGCCGACGAACGCCTCGACTATGGTGAGCGTCGTTCAGGTGCGCAGGCTGTGGCTACTTCGCCTCTCAAGCGGGTGACGCGGGTTCGAATCCCGTCGCCGGCGCCATGCCGGTGTCGTCCAGCGGCCCAGGACGCCTACAGTGCGCCGCCGCCGATCTCGATCTCTGAACACCTACGGCACGAGCCGCCCGCCACGGGAAACCGGCGGGCGGCTTCGTCGTTCATGACCATCTTCGTCGTTCATGACCATCGGGATGAATGCCGCACTCATGGCACAACAGAGGGAAACTGGAACTGAGAGCCGTTGATGACGCGCGGAGGGAGCACGCGATGAGCCAGGTCAGGACGAGTTCCTCGGATCTTCCTCAGCCGTTGCGGAGCTTGGGCGCCGGGCTGCGCCGCTTGCCCGGAGCTGGGCAGGTGACCAGGGTCGCCGACGGTGCGCTGGATCGGATCGGAGCGGTCTCGCCACGCGGGCGGCGGATCGCGGTCTACACCGGCGCCGGGGTGCTCGGCGTGGCCGGCGTGGTGGAATGGCCCCTGGCTCTCACCGGCGCGGCCGTCGCCTGGCTGACCCAGCCGCGTCCCGGCCAGGGCTCGCAAGACAAGACGGCGCAGGACGACATGGCGCAGGACAGCAGGCGGCGGCCAACTGCGGTCGGGGCCGGCGGTGCTCCCGCCGGACCCGCCGCTCCCTCGCCGGAGTCCCAAGGTCCCGGCGACAGGCTGGCCCCCTCCCGCTTCCCGCACGACCGCCCTCAAAACGGCAGGCACGATCAACCCGCCAAGGTCGGCGACCCAGCCACGACGTCGGCGCTCAAGAAGGTCGCGGAGGCCTCCGCACACCACGCCGAACCGTAGGCATCCTCGAAGGGGTCGGCGAGCTGCGCCCCCACGATCCGCTCAGGCCCCCGTTTCCTCCGGTGTCGCCGGCGGCTCGGCGGGGGTCGTTGCCGGGGGGCGGAAGAGGACGGCTCGGGCCACCGGCGGGGCGAACAGGGCAGTGACGGGTGCGGAGAGGGTCAATACGGAGCGGAAGGCGCGCCCTACGACAGGGTCGCCAGGGGCGCACTCCTGGACGCGCGCCAGGTACCAGTCGGCGGCGCGGTCCGCGGGCCTGCCGGCCACCGCGTTGCCGATCGCGCCGGGCATCTTGCGGTCCGCCCCCGCAGAGATGTCCCACGCCTGCCGGGACGCGGCGAAGATCGCCCGCTGTACGCGCCGGGTGGTGGGGGTCCGGCGTGGATCGGCCAGTGCATCGCGCAGAGCGACCGCGCTCATCGCGGCGACGGCCATGCCCTGCCCGTAGATCGGGTTGAAGGTGCACAGGGCGTCGCCGGTGGCGACGAAGCCGGCCGGGCAGTTGCCGGGCACGTCGTAGCGGCGGCGAATACTGGCGGTCCGTCGGTAGCCGAACGCCGGCGAGAGCGGTTCGGCCTCGTCCAGCCACCGGTGCAGAAGCGGATGCGGCAGCCTCTTGGTGTACGTCACGAACTCGTCGTCGTCCGTGGGCGGTTCGTCACCGCGCAGCCCCGAGACGATGACCAGGTGGCTGCCGTCCTCCAGCGGTAGGGCACCGCCGGCGTGGACCTGATCGGGGCTCGGGTAGACGTAGTAGCCGAGGGTGTCACCGTCGAGGACGCCGCTTTTGCCGCGGTAGATGCGCGAGGCGTACGCAAGTCCCGTGTCGATGGTCTCCTCGTGCGGGACCTCGGCCCCGATCGCGGTGAGCCACTGGAGGGCCTTCGTGCCGCTGCCGGAGGCGTCGACGACCAGGTCGGCCTCCAGGGCCCGCTGCTCTGCGCGGGCGTCGCCGGCGCGGTCCCGCAGCATCACGCCCCGCACGCGCGAGGCGTCACCGAGGAGCCCTACGACATCGGTGCCCTCCTCCACGCGGATCACCGGGTTGGCCAGGACCCGTTGCCGCACCAGTTCCTCGAGTTGCGCTCGGGAACCGGTGTAGATGTGCGTCGTGGCGGGCGTCCGGCGGAACCAGCGGCCGTTCTGCCACAGCACCATGTCCGAAGGCATGCCCACTCGCGGCGCCCCCGCCGCCCGCAGCTCCGCCAGGCTGCCTGGCAGCAGCGACTCCAGGGCCACCTGCCCGGCCTCCAGCAGGACATGCGGATGCCTGCCCTGCGGTACGCCCGGCCGCGGCTTCGTCCCGTCCGGGAACCGGTCGCGCTCCACGACGGTCACCCGGTCGGCGTGCCCAGCCAGAACGTGCGCCGCGAGCATCCCCGCGAGACTCCCGCCCACCACCACCGCGTGCCGCCCGCCCCAGTCGTCGCCCACGCCCCAACCGCCCTTTTCTCCGGCAGAGTTCACCGAGCCGCTCCCCTGATCGCCGCGTCGCATGAAGTCACCAGTATCCCGCTCCGCAGGACGGGTTGATCGCGTTCAAGCCCTTTTGCGCCTCCCCGAATACCTCCGTCAGCCCCCTCCCCTCTGGCCCCGGCCACGACGACTTCGACGACAGCAGAGGACAGCAGGGGACAGAGGACCGACAGGGATCTACGGCAGAAGCGGCATTCCTCTCCGCTGGGGTCGGAGCGGGGGTTGCAGTGAGCTGCCCGACCTGTGAATCCGGCCGGCCGTCAGGCGACGCAGCGCAGCATCTCCAGTGGCGGGTTGGTGCGGAAGTCCGCCCAGAAGTCCGCACCGAACTTGCGCACTCCGGCTTCGGACACCTCCAGTGGGACCCAGGTCAACTCGCTGAAGCCGGCTGCCCGCAGACACGTTTCGTAGACCTCGCGCCGCACGGCGGTGCTGACGATGCTGATCGGCGGGTCGAGCAGGGCCGTGACCCGGAAGCGCGGTCCGGTCTCGATCTCCTCGCCGGTCGGCTCGCAGCGGAAGCCGTACTTCTCCAGGGTCTGTGTGTCGGGACGGTAGTCGGGTGACTGGGCGAGCACGAAGAACTCGGCCCCGGGCACCAGGCTCCGGTGCACGTTGCGGCACATCCGCTCCAAGTCGGCCATGCTCTGCGCGTAGTTGAGCAGCTGGACCCCGGCGGCGACGTCGTAGCGCCGCTCGAGGGGCCGCAGTTCGCCCACATCACCCACCTCGTAGCGCACACCCAGCGGAGCGAGCTCCTCCAACTTCTGTGCGGCGGCGACCATTTCACCGGAGATGTCGATGCCGAGCACCTCCGTGGCGCCGCGCCGCTTGAACTCCCTGCTGTAGAAACCGGTGCCGGAGGCGAGGTCGAGGACCGACTTGCCGCGCACGTCCCCGACCATGGCCAGGAAGCTGGGCACCTCCCCGTACCGCGTCAGCGGAAGGGACTTGAAGCCCTCGAACGCCTCACCGATCTCGTCGTACTGCTGCACGCTCATCGTGTGGTCCTCCCCTGTGCTTCGTCAGGTCTTGGCGGGCAGTCTTCCCGCAGCCCGGCAGGCCGCCGTACTGGCAGAAGCCACGAAGATCCGGACCTCGTTCCGGCCTCCTGTACGAGCGGGCGTACGGGTTCGGGCCCGGCCTCGTCCGTATCCCCTGGCCGACGGCAGGGCCGCGTGTGGGGTGGGCGAGTCGGGGCATCCGGATTGCGGGGAGGTCGACATGGATGCGAGTGCATTGGCATGGACGGGACGGTTGCGGGCCCGGCGGGCGGCGCGGGGTTCGGTCACCGAGGGGGCTGCGCGGGCGGGCCTCGCTGCCCGGGGTGTGATCTATCTGCTCGTCGGTGCGCTGGCGCTGCAGATCGCCTTCGGCGACACGAACGCGCAGGCCGACCGTGGCGGGGCCTTGGCGGAACTGTCGCAGCAGCCGTTCGGCGCGGTGCTGCTGTGGACGCTGGGTATCGGGCTCGTCGGCATGGCCCTGTGGCGGCTGTCCGAGGCGATCTTCGGTTCCGTCGGGCAGGACGGCCGTAGCGCGCGCAAGCGGTTGCTGGCGGCCGTCCGCTGCGCGTTCTACGTCTTCGTCGCCTACTCGGTGCTGTCGTTCGCTGCGAGCCGTAACCGGAGCGGCGGTGGATCCAGCGATCAGCAGTCCCGGGATGCCACGGCCAGGGCGCTGGAGATGCCCGCCGGCCAGTGGCTGGTCGGCGCGGCCGGGGTCGCCGTCGTCGTGGTCGGCGGCTGGATCGGCGTACGGGCGGTCCTGCGCAAGTACCACGACGAGCTCAGGCTCGGGCGGATGAGCCACCGGGCACGGCAGCTGGTGGACGTCACGGGCGTGGCCGGCGGCGCCGCCCGCGGGCTGGTGTTCGCCGTGGCCGGTGTCTTCGCCGTCCGCGCGGCCATCGACTACGAACCCGAACGGGCCAAGGGGCTGGACGACACCCTGCGCGCTTTCGCCGACACCCCGCTCGGCCCCTGGCTGCTGGCCTGCGTCGCCGCCGGGCTTGTGCTGTTCGGTGTGTTTTCCTTCGCCATGGCCCGCTGGCGAAAGGTCTGAGCGCCGTCGTACGGGGAACACGGTGCGGATGAGCGATTCCGAGATTCCGTATGGCGACGGCCGGCCCGTGGACGTGTACCTGGACCTCCTGCGCATCCGGATGGACACGGAGGATTACCGTCTCCTGCTGCGCGTGGTGGAACCAGCCCTCCAGGCGATCGAAGAGGAGCGCCTCTCCAGTCACGACCTCGCGCTCGACACCACAGCTGACGGCGACGAGCTGCCCCAGGAGGTCCGTGACGAGGCGGCGCTCGTCATCGCCACCGCTGTCACCGGCCGCCTGGACAACGAAGTGGTCGAGATCGATGTCGACGAGACCGGACCGGTCAGGATCGTCACGGACGCGACCACCGCATCCGATCCCGTCCGCCTCGGCGAGATCGCCGACTACATCAGGGAACGACACAGGCAGACGGAAGAGCTGCGGGGCATCGCCGAGGTGAGCGGGCTGTCGACGGACTTCTGAACGAGCTGGGTCAGTGCAGGTCCGCCGGGCCTGCCGACGACCACGCCTGTCTCGACGCCGCCGGCCACGGATGAGTTCCTCCAGCTGCGGACGGAGCTCAGGGGGCACCGCTGTCGACGTCGGGCAGGGGGCATTCCGGGCCGGATCAGCGGCTGCGGGTGAAGACCCTGTCCTGGGTGGATCCGGTGGAGCAGAGCTTCTTCTCGGCGGCCGTCATCTTGCGGGATTCGACCACTACCGCGCTGTGCTTGCCGTCGGTGCCGTTCGGGGCGGGGCCGGTGATCACGTCGGGTACGAACCAGTAGTAGTGGCCCCACTTGGGGTCGTCGTAGTGGGTCTGCCAGGTGCCGGTTATCCGCTGCATCACTTGGGCGCGGGAGATCCAGCCCACCTCGCCCGGCCGCACGGTCACGGTGAAGGTGCTTGTCTCCGTGTGCGAGCTCTGCCATGTGTAGTTGTACGTCGCGGTCACACTGGCGGTGATGATGCCCTCGATGCCGCCACCGACGGTGACCGAGCCACCCACCGAGTGGGAGGAGCCCACGGTGTCTGCCCACGACATCGACTGGGACGCGGGTGAGGCGGTGCAGTTGTAGAGCAGTTCGGAGACCTGGCGGGGCTTACCGACGTAAGCTTCGCCGATTTCCGGGGAGTTGAAGCTGCACTTGCCTTCTCCAGAGGCGCAGTCGGCCATGATCTGTTCCCCGGCGGGCTGCTCCTCTGCCACAGCGGGCACGGCCGCCGCGATCACCCCGAGCGTGGTCGCCGTCAGCGCCAGCGTGCGGCCGCCGTACCGCAGTGTGCGGTTCATCGTCATCGTTGTTGCCTCTTACCGTACGTGGGGGGACGGTGACCGTGTTGCCCCTGTTCCGGTGGGGCTTGCAGTCACCTCTTGGTGCCCACGAGGCTCACGTAATCGACGGTCGAGCTACACCAAGAACTGGCAAAGTTGTACTTGATTTCGGAACTGATGCGCGGTCAATTTCATTGCCAGCACGTTGACTTGAGATCGGTCGGCAGTCGAATCACGTACGCGAGCGAGTCTCCGCACTCCTTGACGGCCCGATTTGGCACCATGGCCACGTGGACGGAGATCCGGCTCTCGGCGGGGCCGAGCCGATGGATGCGCTCAAGGTGGCGCCGACGGCCCGGACGGCGCTGGCGTGGCTGCCGCCGAGGGAGCTCTGGCCGGCCATTCAGGACATCCGCTGGGAGCACGATCCACAGGTTCGGCGCTGGCCGCCGCATGTGAATCTGCTGTTCGGCTTCGTCCCCGAGGAGGAGTTCGCCCGGGCCGTGCCGCTGCTCTCCGCCGTCGCCGCACAGAGCACGGCATTCACGGCACGCCTGGCCGGTGTGCGGTACTTCCGGCACCGGCACTACGCGACGATCTGGCTCGATCCGGCCGCGGCGGACGCTGCGCCCTGGGCCCGTCTCCACCGAGAACTACAGCTGCGGTTCCCGCTCTGCCAAGGGCGCGGCGGCCGCTTCACCCCGCATCTGTCTCTCGGCCGCACACAGGACCCGAAGCACCTGGCGGCCGAGTGCGCCGTCCGGCTCGGCACGCTGTCGGCATCGGTCGAGGAAGTAGTCCTGCTCTCGCGCCGCGGCGAGGAGCCCATGCGACCCCGGGCCGTGATCACCCTGGGCACGGGCGAGGTGCACCAACCGCGCACGAGCTGAGTGTGCGCCGACGGGCGCGGCAACCGGCCGCTGGGTCGTATCAACCGATCGTGGGCTTGGCGGTACTTCGGTCCGGGACGGTCGTTGGGTCGGTCGTGATCGATGACGACTTCCCCGTGATGACGAGTACCGGCGCCGGGCGGACAAGCCGCCGCCGGTTCGCCCTGGCGCTGGTTCCCCTGCTGGTGGGTGCCTGCGTCCTGCTGGCTGGTAGTGCGGCAGGTGCCGTGTCCGTGGCGTTCGCGGGGGAGGTTCCGGTCACCGTGCATGCCGCGCGGGTGTCCGCCTCGGGTGTGTCGGCCTCCCCGGCCGCCTCGGGCCGTGGCGGACTGTTGCCGGCGCTGGCGACGCGGGTGGAGCAGGCGACGGTGGAGGATGCCTGCGTCACCTCCACAGCCCGCCTGCCGGTCGTCGGAGCGGTGACCGCCGTGGTACGCATCGAGCGGGCCTCGGCCACTGGCCTGACGGTTGAGGCAGGCAAGGCCACGGCCCGGTCGGTGAAGCTCTCCGGCGCGAAGTTCAGCACCCCGCGGGTGTCTCTGCGGGAGCCCACGGGCCTGTTCACCGTCGGCGCGCAGAAGGTCAGCGGCAACACGGTGACCACTCAGCCGCATGCCTTCACTGCCGGGACGATCACCTCCCGGGGTGTCTCCATCGACGTGCGCCGGGATGCGGGCGGCTGCGAGCCGGGAGCGGCCCGATGAGTACGGCGATTCGGCCTGGCCGGCGGTGCGGCCTGCAAGAGTGGCGGCGCAGTCGCCCGTTCGCGGCGGGGCTGCTGTTGGGCCTCGGCGGGCTGGAGTTGATCTGCGTCTCCTGGGTGGGGCTGGGCTTCCTGCGGTTCACGGGTACCGCGGGCGCCGCCTCGTGGGCCCTCGGTGCGCTGTTCGTCGTCGCCGGTGTGACGACGTGGCGCAACCCGGCCCTGCGTTACTTCTCCGGCGTCCTGGCCGCAGTGCTGTCCCTGGTCAGCCTGGTCGCCGCCAACCTCGGCGGCCTGCTGCTGGGCTTCCTGCTCACCGCCGTCGGCAGTGCCCTGGCCCTGGCCTGGATCCCCCAGCAGGCGCCCGCGACCCCACAGGAGGCGTGAGGTGAGGTCCCCGGCTGTACCCGCCGCGCGGGTCTACCAGCGCAGCGGCATCCACGACGTGGCCCTGCGCCGCGGCTACGAGGCATGCCGCCGCGCCACCCGAGCGACGGGCGAGATCGAGTACGCCGTCTCGCTGCTGCTGCCGCCTCCACTGCGAACCGCCACCTGGGCGCTGTACGGCGCCGTACGGGCCGTGGACGACCTGGCCGACGCATCCTGCGGCACAGAAACCCCCGGCAGCAGCAGCGGATCCGGCGGCGGGACGGATCCGGGGCGGGCCGGACGGCTGGAGGCATGGATCTCGGGGTTCGACGCGGACCTGCGCGACGGCCGGAGCAGCGACCCGGTACGGCAGGCCCTGATCCACACCATGCTGACCTGGAACCTGCCGCCGGGGTTTCTGCACACGCTGTTCGAGGAGCTGCGCCAGGACGTCCAGGGGCGGCAGTTCACCACATGGCAGGAGTGGCGGCACTACAACAGCCTGGTCAACACCCCGCTCGTGCTACGCGCGGGCTCACTGCTGCTGCGGGCTGCGGGGGTGTCCGCCGAGCCGGAGGCGATCGCCGCGGGCGTGCCGGGGGCGGCGGTGGCGTGGCAGACCGCCGTCGACGGCCTCTACCTCACCGACGCCCTCGTCGACCTCTCCGACGACCTGGCCCGCGGCCATGTGCCGCTGCCGCAGGAAGCCCTGGACGAGGTCGGCGTGTGTCAGGCGGACCTGCTGGCCCGGCGCGCCACCCCGGCGTTCGAGGAACTGGTGCGCCGCCTGGCCGACCGGGCCCGCGCATGGCTGGACCGCACGCCGCTGCCACCGGTGATGCACCCGGCGGTCGGTGTCGCGCTCGGCGCCTACACCGACCTGTACCGGCTGCGCCTGAAGTCCGCGGCCGACGACCCCGCCGCGCTGCTGCACCGCCGCCCGGCCCTGCCGCGAGGCGCCCGCCTGCGCCTGCTGCTGCCCGCCCGGGCGAAGGCCGCGCTGGCCTGGGGCCTGTTCCCCTTCCCCATCCGGTCCTGCCCGCCGGACCCCGCGTCGGCAGACGCGCCCGAAGCGGCCGGCCGGGCCGAGGAGAGGCGCACGGGGGCCGCCCAGCGGCGTCCGACGGTCCCTCCGACCCCGCACCCGTCCGGCGCCCGCCCGCCCCAGCTGCCCGCCGAGGCCATGCCGCGCCACGTCGCGATCGTGATGGACGGCAACGGCCGTTGGGCTGCCGCCCGCGGCCTGCCGCGCAGCGACGGCCACCGGGCGGGCGCCGACGCTCTGATCGACGTCGTCCACGGTGCCCTGGAGATCGGCCTGAAGCACCTGACCGTGTACGCGTTCTCCACCGAGAACTGGAAGCGCCCTGCCGACGAACTGCACGCGCTGATGCACGAGATCCCCGAGGGCCTGCGCCGCCTGACGGACGACGGTCCGCCACTGGACGTCCGCGTGCGCTGGGCCGGCGTACGTTCCCGCCTGCCGGCGGACGTCATCGAGACCCTCGTCGAGGCCGAGCGGACCACCCGTGACCGCACCGCGCTGACCCTGACCATGTGTGTGAACTACGGCGGCCGCTGCGAGATCACGGCAGCCGCGGCCAAGCTGGCCCAGGACGCGGTCGCCCGGAGGATCGACCCCGGCTCCGTGTCCGAGCATGCCTTCGCCCGGTACCTGCACGTCCCCGAACTGCCCGACGTCGACCTGCTGTTGCGCACCGGCGGCGACCAGCGGACCTCCAACTTCCTTCCCTGGCAGGCCACCTACGCCGAGTTGCTGTTCCTCGACACCCCCTGGCCCGAGGTGGACCGACGCGACCTGTGGGAGGCGATCGAACAGTACGCCCGCCGCAGCCGCCGCTACGGCTCACTCCCCCGCATCCCCGCCCAGCTCTCCACCACCGGGCCTTCGAAGCCATGACGGAACACGGGCTTTGTCACGTGAGTATCTAGAACTCTGCGGTGCGCTGGTTCACGGTGGTCCCTCCTGTCCGGCCTTGTCCGGCACTATCCGGCGCTGTCCGGCTCTATCCGTCTGGGGGATCCATCAGTGAGACGAAGGCGATTTGTCGCAGGGGCGATCGGCGCACTTTCGGGGATCGCGCTCGGCCCGGATCCAGCCCGGGCCGACGAGCCGACGCCCCGTACGCAAGGCTGGCAGGCTGTGCCGGCGCCCGGCAGCACTCCGGCCGCGCAGCTGCGCCGTATCGCCGCAGTCGGAACCCATCTGGCCTGGGCGGTCGGTGAGGAGGGCCGTGCCGGGCCGTCGCAGGGGCGGGGGCTGGCCATGCTGTGGAACGGCAGCGCCTGGACGAAGACCGACCTGTCGCACCTGAACCACACGCGGCTGAGCGACGTCGCCGGGGTCTGCTCCACCGCGGCGTGGAGTGTGGGCCAGCCTGCCGGGAACGGCAGCCCGCTGCTGCGCTGGGACGGAACCACCTGGCGCGAAGCAACCTTCCCGGGCATTGGCGAGCCGGACGTCCGGTTGAACGCGGTGGCGGTCGGCCAGGACCGACGGGTGTGGATCTGCGGCAGCCGGGGCGGCGCCGTCCGTCTGCTGCACTGGGACGGGCAACGATGGCAATGGCTGGACCCGTTGCCCGTCGCGAGCGCGAACCTGTACCGGGTCGTACTGCGCTCGCCGGGCGAGGTCTGGGTGAGCGGCGACCAGTCGAACGGCGGAGGATGGTCCGGGCTCGTCGCCCGCTGGGACGGAGCGTGGACGGTGCTGCCCCCGATCGCGGGCCTGCGTCTGGGGATCGCCGATCTTCACTCGGCCGGCCCGGACGACGTCTGGGCAGTGGGCACGGAGGCCGGCGTCGGCGGGCCGCCCGGCCGCCCCGGCAACCCCGCCCTGAGCCACTGGGACGGCACGGCCTGGACGCGGGTGGAAGCGGGCTTCACAGTCGGGTCGTTGAGCGGAATCGCGGGCGATGCGCAGGGTCGCGCCGCGTGGATATCGGGCTGGAACTACCAGGACCAGAGCCGCAGCACGTACCTGCGCCGGGACGGCGACGACTGGACCGTCGTTCGCGGCCCCGCGGGCGCGGCGCCGGCGCCGTATCTCAACGGCGTGACGTCGATTCCGGGTACCGCGGGGTTCTGGTCGGTGGGCATGACCAGTCCCACGCCGGCTCCGCCGACCGAGGCGTACACGGAACGCATCGAAGCCTGACGCGGATTCCGTACGGAGCCGGGGCCGAAATCCAGCCACCTGATCCACGACAGCCGGGGCCCCGCGATGCCCTCGCGCGGGCCCCGTCCAACGGCGGGTCAGGCGCCGGCGTGCCCGCGTTCGCGCCACCACGAAGCCGACCAGGCAAGCAGCGCACCGCCCGCCGCGTAGGCGCCGAGCACCCAGAGTGCCGACGAGGTGGCGTTGCCCGAGAAGTACACGGTGTTGCGGACCAACGTGGTGCCCGCCCCGGGCAGGAGCCGGGGCCGAAATCCAGCCACCTGTTCCACGACAGCCGGGGCCCCCGCGATGCCCTCGCGCGGGCCCCGTCCAAGGGCGGGTCAGGCGCCGGCGTGCCCGCGTTCGCGCCACCACGAAGCCGACCAGGCGAGCAGCGCACCGCCCGCCGCGTAGGCGCCCAGCACCCAGAGTGCCGACGTGGTGGCGTTGCCCGAGAAGTACACGGTGTTGCGGACCAACGTGGTGCCCGCCCCGGGCGGCAGGGCCTGGCCGATCGCGCTCCAGAACGCCGGGAGCAGCGGCGCCGGGTACACACCGCCGGAGCTCGGGTTGCCCAGCACCACGAAGAGGAGGACGACCACGCCGGTGCCGAGCAGGCCCAGCAGGGTCTGCAGCGCGAGCGCGGTCGCCGCCGAGGCGAGGACGACGAGGGTGCCGATGCCGCTCAGGGCCCAGAAGTGGCCGCCGAGCGCGTCGAACACCGGTCCCACGATCACCGCTCCGGCGATGCCCGACACGATCGCGTACGGGACGAGGACGGCGAGCCGGATGAGGGTGCGGTGCCGGTTGGCGGGCCGGGAACCGGCGGCCATGCCCATGATCGTCGCCGTGAGGTAGCCGCCGATCACCCAGCCGAGGACGAGGTAGAAGGACGTCATGCCGCGCCCGTCGCCGGAGTTCGGGGACCGGATGTCGGTGACGGTGATCTGGCGCTTTTGCGCCGCCTCGATCTTCTGGGCGATCTGCGTGGCGGTCTGCGACACCGAAGGCCCGCCCGCCGAGGCGACCAGGAGGGTGTCCTTGGTGCCGGTCGCGTCGAAGAGGAAGGCGGCGTCGGCCTTCCGGGTGAGGACCCACTGGCGGGCGGCGGCGCTGCTGGGTGCCGCCGTGGCCTCGACCGGGGTGCCGTCGAGGGCGTTGAGCTGGGCGACGATCTTCGCGGACGCCTGCTGCGGAGCGGCCACCGCGACCGGGATCCGGTGTGGCGTGGGCGAGTGGAAGGCCCCGACGTAGGAGACGACGAAGGCGAGCTGGACGAGCAGGCCGCCGAGCACGAGCCCGAACGCCCGGAGCGTCACGGCGTCCCTCAACTCGGAGGCGAAACCAGGGGACTTGGCGGCGGAGTCGACGGGGGCGTCGGCGGTGTCTGCGGCGGAGTCCGTGGGGGATATGCCCGAGGACGGGCTGGACTGGGAGTTCACGCGGCTGATGATCGCACGGGGGCGTGAACGAGCCCCTCGGTGTGGCTGTCGTACGTCGCGCCGCCTCAGCCCTAAGGGACTGTTAGGACTTCGTTCGCGCTGTTGAACGGCCCTGTCGTGCCGTCGACTCTGTGTGCTCCCGGGCCGCAGACAAGGGAGTTTTCGATGGCCACACAGACCACGCCCGTGAGCGCGCAGCAGTCGCGCCGCACCGAACGCAGGGTCGTCAGCAACATCGTGCGCGGATCGATCGGCAACCTGATCGAGTGGTACGACTGGTACGCGTACACCGCGTTCAGCGTGTACTTCGCCGCCGCGTTCTTTCCGTCCGGCGACCAGACCGCCCAGCTGCTGAACACCGCCGCGGTGTTCGCCGTCGGGTTCCTGATGCGCCCGATCGGCGGCTGGATCCTCGGCCGCTACGCCGACCGCCGTGGCCGGCGCGCGGCGCTGACGCTGTCGGTGACGCTCATGGCGGCCGGTTCGCTGATCGTGGCGCTGACCCCGTCGTACGGCTCGATCGGGGTCGCCGCGCCGGTGCTGCTGGTGACGGCGCGGCTGCTGCAGGGGCTGTCGGTCGGCGGTGAGTACTCGACGTCGGCCACCTACATGTCGGAGGTGGCATCGCCGGGCCGGCGCGGCTATTACTCCAGCTTCCAGTACGTCACGCTCATCGCCGGCCAGTTGACGGCGCTCGGTCTGCAGATCGTCCTGCAGCAGGTGCTCAGCGCCGCCCAGATGGAGGCGTGGGGCTGGCGGGTGGCGTTCGTCGTCGGTGCGGCGGGGG
This sequence comes from Streptomyces cyaneus, assembly GCF_004028635.1. Classification (GTDB taxonomy): domain Bacteria; phylum Actinomycetota; class Actinomycetes; order Streptomycetales; family Streptomycetaceae; genus Streptomyces; species Streptomyces cyaneus. The sequence continues at coordinate 22,724 of NZ_RQJW01000016.1, forward strand.
CGATCGTGGTGCTGTGGCTGCGGCGCGGCATGGACGAGTCGGAGAGCTTCGAGCGGGCGGCGGCCGAGGGAGACGACGGCAAGAGCGGTGGGCCGGCGCGTGGCAGTCTGCGGATGCTGCTGTCCTACCCCCGGCAGTGCCTGGTCGTGGTCGGGCTGACCATGGGCGGCACGCTGTTCTTCTACACGTACACCACGTATCTGCAGAAGTTCATGGTCAACACCAGCGGTATCGCCAAACCGACGGCGGCCTGGATCAACTTCTTCGCGCTGCTGGTGTTCGTGGTGCTGCAGCCGGTCATGGGGCTGCTGTCCGACCGGGTGGGGCGCCGGCCGATGCTGATCGCGTTCGGCGTGCTGGGCGCGGTGGTCGTGGTGCCCTCGCTGACGTTGCTGTCGCACACCAGCAATCCCGTGTACGCCTTTCTCCTCATGGTCGGGCCGCTGGCGGTCAGCTCCCTGTACACCTCGATCAGCGCGGTGGTGAAGGCCGAGCTGTTCCCGACCTCGATCCGGGCACTGGGCGTCGGCCTGCCGTACGCGCTGACGGTGGCCGTCTTCGGCGGGACCGCCGAGTACGTGGCCCTGTGGTTCAAGAACGCCGGTCACGAGAGCTGGTACTTCTACTACGTCACCGCCTGTGTCCTGATTTCGCTGCTCGTCTACATTCGGATGCGCGAGACGTCCCACGGATCGCCGCTGGAGACCGAGACCCGCGACCACTGACGGAAGGGAGGCGACCGTGCGCGTGCTGCTGGCCGAGGACGACGACGGGGTGGCCGACGCCCTCACCGAGGCCCTGTACGAGCACGGTCATCTGCCCACCCGGGTGCGGCGCGGCGAGGAGGTCCTCGTCCGCCACCGGCGGGCCGACCTGCTGCTGCTCGACCTCGGCCTGCCCGACCTCGACGGCCTCGAGGTGCTGCGCAAGCTGCGCGCGGTGAGCGGTCTGCCGGTGGTGGTCCTCACCGCGCGGGGCGACGAGCGGTCGGTGGTGCGCGGGCTGCGGTTGGGCGCCGACGACTACCTCGTCAAACCGGTACGGCTGGCTGAGCTGCTGGCCCGTATCGAGGCCGTCACCCGGCGCAGCGCGACGGCCGCCGCCCCGGCGCCTCGTATCGTCCGCGCCGATGACGTCGAGGTCGACCTGGACGCGCGTCGGGTGACCGTCGGCGGCGCCGAAGTACGGTTGACCACCAAGGAGTTCGCGGTCCTCGCCGCGCTGGCGACCAGGGCCGGTACGGCGGTCAGCCGCCAGCAGCTGATGGACGAGGTGTGGGGCGACGCCTACCTGGCGGTGTCCCGTTCGCTCGACGTCCATCTCACCCAGCTGCGGGCCAAGATCGGCCGGCCCGAGGTGCTGACCACGATCCGCGGCTTCGGCTACCGGTTCGGCGGCTGAGCCGGCAAGGGCCCTCATATGCGTACCCGGGTGTTGACCGTCGTCCTGGCCTTCGCCGTGCTCGCGGTGGCCGGCTTCGCCGTCCCGTTGCTGGGCGTCACCGCCACACAGCGCACCGAGCAGCTCCTGGCGGCCCGCACCGCCGACCTGGACCGCTTCGCGGGGCTGGCCGAGCAGGCCGCCGAGAGCGGCGACACCGGCATACTGACCGCCGAGGTGAGCCGGTACACCGAGCTGTACGGCGAGGCGGTCGTGGTCGTCGACGCCCGCCGCGCCCCGGTGACGCAGACCGGCGGCATGCGCGCCGCCGACCCGGCCGTCGCCCGCCTGGTCGACGCGGCGCTGCGCAATCAGCCCGTCTCGCCCGGAGGCACACTGCGCCCCTGGTCCCGCGGCGACAAGCTGCTCGCCCGCCCGGTGGGCACCGGCACCCGGGTGTCCGGCGCGGTGGTGCTGCGGGCCTCGGTGCGGGCCGCCGCCGACGACATCGCCCTGCGCTGGGCTCTGGTCCTGGCCGGCGCGGGCCTGTTCGCGGTGGCGTGCGTGCTGCTCGCCCGCGCCGCCACGCGGTGGGTCGTACGGCCTCTGCACCGCCTCGACCGCGCGGTCGGCACGCTCGCGGCCGGGCTGCCGGCCGAGCACGCCAGGGCCGGCGGCCCACCCGAACTGCGCCAGCTGGCCACCGGCTTCAACCGCATGGCCGACGCGGTGACCACCGCACTGGAACAGCAGCGCCGCCTGGTCGCCGACACATCCCACCAGCTGCGCAACCCGCTCGCCGCACTGCGCCTGCGCATCGACTCACTCCAGCCCCGCCTGCCCGACTCCGCCACCCGCACCTACACGGGCGTGACCGCCGAACTCGAACGCATGGAGCACCTCCTCGACGACCTGCTCGCCCTCGCCAACGCCGAACACCGCGCCGGTGAACTGGCCGTGACGGACGGCTCGCAAGCGTGCTGCGACGCGAGGGCGGTCACCGCCGCCCAGGCACAGCTGTGGCAGCCGTTGGCCGAACGGGCGGGAATCCACCTGGAGTTCTCCCCCGGCCCCGCCGTCCTCACGTCCTGCACGGAGGGCGAACTGGCTCAGGTGGCCGACATCCTGCTGGACAACGCGATCAAGTACGCCGGCAGCCGCGCCCGCGTCGAGACGCGCTGCTTCACCGAGGGCCAAGACGCGGTGTTCGAGGTACGGGACGACGGCCCGGGTCTCGCCTCCGGCGAGCTCCCCCAGGCCGGCACCCGGTTCTGGCGCTCCGAGCGGCACCGCGCGGTGCGCGGCAGCGGCCTCGGGCTGGCGATCGCCGAGCAGCTGGTGGCCGGCCGTGGCGGACGCGTCGAGTTCGCGGCGGCCGAGCCGCGCGGCCTGCGGGTCCGGGTCCTGCTCCCCCGCGCCGAGCGCGGGGCGTCCGGCCAGAAGGGGCTTACGGCATGACCGGCCCCGCCCGCCGCACCGCACTGCGCGCCGCCCTCGGAACGGCGTGCACCGCCCTGCTCGCCACCGCAGCGACGGCCGACGCCCGGCACACGGACCGCGGTCCGAAGGGCAGGCTGCGCATTGCGACCGGCGAGTCCGGCAACTTCTACGCGGCCTTCGGTCGGCTGCTCGCCGAGCAGGTGACGGCGGCCTACCCCCAGCTGTCCTGCGAGGTGATCAACAGCGAGGCCAGCGTGGCCAACATTCGGCTGCTTCGAGCACGCCGGGCCGACGTGGCCCTGTCACTGGCCGACATCGCGGGGGCCGCGTACGCCGGCTCTGCACCGTTCGGCAGTCGGGTACCGCTGCGTGCCATCGGCCGGGTCTACGAGAACTACCTTCAGCTGGCCGTGCGCGCCGACGCGCGGATCCCCACCGTCGCCGACCTGGCCGGGCGCACCGTCTCGCTGGGCGCGCCCGCATCCGGCGGTGCCGTCCTCGGCGACCGACTGCTACGGGCCGCGGGCCTGACTCCGGGCACCGACGTCCGCGTCCGCCATCTGTTGCTGCCCCAGGCGGTACGCGCCATGCGGGACGGCGCGATCGACGCCCTGCTGGTGTCGGGCGGCCTCCCGCTGCCGGCACTCTCCGGCCTCGGCGTCCGCCCCGGCATCCGCCTCCTGCCGCTGGCCGACCTCCTGCCCCGCCTGCGTGCCGACGCGGGACTCTTCGCCTCGGGTGTGGAGCCGGTGACGGTGCCGGCCGGGGCGTACCGCGGAACGCCCGAGATGACCACCATCGGCGTGGCCAACCTGCTCCTGTGCCGCCCCGACCTGCCGGCGCCCGTCGCCGCCGCCCTCACCCACGTCCTGGTGCGCCGCGCCACCCGGCTCGTCCCCACCACGGCCCTCGGCACCCAGTTCCTCGACGCCCGCAGCCTGATCTCCACCGGGGTGGTGCCCCTGCACTCCGGGGCGGTTGTCGCCTACCGCGAGCTGCACGGCTAGCCACTCCTCCCGGAGCCGGAATTCGTCGTTCGTCGGCGCCTACCTGCAAGGTTCTTTTCGAGTTCGTCGTCGCCACCACCGTCCAGCCCAGCGGGGCGGCGGAGGAGGATCTCGGCGCGCTGAACCTCTACGCTCGCAAGCCCGGCGCCTTCACCGAGGCCGGCGAGCTGGCCGGCTGGCTGCCGGCCTCCCACGCCGCGGTCGCCTTCTCCAGCGCCCGCACGCACGCCCAGATGGAACATGCCGTCGCCACCCGTCCTGATCTGCGAGCGCGCGGCCCTCTGCCATGACAGCACTCTGTCATGGCCACGCGGGCGGCTCCCCCGGCTCGTGGTCTGAACCAGAGGAGCCTGGCCGGACCAGCCCCCAATGGGTACGCCGCTGAGCCGGCCTGAACGCCAAGTCCCCAGCCCCGGGCATTTCACTCGGACCGAGGCCGTCACATTGCGAGTGCGTCGCCGCACCGAGACGCGTTCAGGGAGCGCCGCGCGCGGCCGATTCGATCTCAGGCCGCCAGATGTGGAGAATCATGACCATGAGCGAGAACGTGTTTTTCAAAGTTTCGGCCGGTGGCGAGGACCTCGGCCGCATCGTCTTCCGACTTTTCGACGACGTGGTGCCCAAGACCGCGCGCAACTTCCGTGAGCTGGCGACGGGCCAGCACGGGTTCGGCTACAAGGGTTCGCCCTTCCACCGGGTCATCCCGGAGTTCATGCTGCAGGGCGGTGACTTCACCAACGGCAACGGCACCGGCGGCAAGAGCATCTACGGTGAGACGTTCGCGGACGAGAACTTCCAGCTCAAGCACGACAGGCCGTTCCTGCTGAGCATGGCCAACGCGGGTCCGGGCACGAACGGCTCGCAGTTCTTCGTCACCACCGTGGTGACGCCGTGGCTGGACGGCAAGCACGTCGTCTTCGGCGAGGTCGTCGAGGGCGAGGACGTCGTCAAGGCGATCGAGGGCCTCGGCAGCCGCTCGGGCGCGACGGCCAAGAAGATCGTCATCGACGACTGCGGCACCGTCGCCTGACGACCTTGCGCAGGGGGCAGGCCCTGACGGGCCTGCCCCGTCGCAGCCGCGGTCAGTGTGACTCGCGGCTCACCTCCGAGCCGCTGGACCCCACGAGGAAGTCGAGATCGGCGCCGGTGTCGGCCTGGAGGACGTGGTCGATGTAGAGGCGTTCCCAGCCGCGCCGGGGATCGGCGAAGCCGGCCACGGTCGCCTTGCCGGGGGTTCTGCGGGCGAGTTCGTCGGTGGGTACGTCGACGTCGATGCGGCGGGCCTCGACGTCCAGGGTGATGAAGTCCCCCGTCCGCACCAGTGCGAGGGGGCCGCCGGCCGCGGCCTCGGGGGCGACGTGCAGGACGACCGTGCCGTACGCCGTGCCGCTCATGCGGCCGTCGCAGACGCGGACCATGTCGCGGACGCCCTGTGCGAGAAGTTTTTTCGGCAGGGGCATGTTGGAGACCTCGGGCATGCCCGGGTAGCCCTTGGGGCCGCAGCCGCGCAGGACTAGGACCGAGTCGGCGTCCACATCCAGGTCCGGGTCGTCGATACGTGCGTGGAAGTCCTCGATGGAGTCGAAGACGACGGCCCGGCCGCGGTGGCGCAGCAGGTGCGAGGAGGCTGCGGCCGGTTTGATGAGGGCGCCGTCGGGTGCGAGGTTGCCGCGCAGGACGGCGATGCCGCCCTCGGCGACCAGGGGTTCGGCGCGGGTGCGGATGACCTCGGTGTCCCAGATCGGGGCGTCGTCGAGTGCGTCGACGAGCGGCTTGCCGGTGACGGTGAGGGCGTCGGGGTCGAGCAGGTCGCGGACCTCGCGCAGCACGGCGAGCAGGCCTCCGGCGCGATGGAAGTCCTCCATGAGGAAGCGGCCGGCCGGCTGGAGGTCCACCAGGACCGGGACGCGGGAGCCGATGCGGTCGAAGTCGTCGAGACAGAGGTCGATGCCCAGGCGGCCCGCGATGGCCAGCAGGTGGACGACGGCGTTGGTGGAGCCGCCGATGGCGGCGAGCGCGACGATCGCGTTGTGGAAGGAGGCCTTGGTGAGGATCGTCCCGGGCCGGCGGTCGGCGCCGATCATGTCCACCGCCAGTCGGCCGGTGTGGTGCGCGGCCTGAAGCAGACGGCTGTCGGGGGCGGGGGTTCCTGCCACGCCGGGGACGACCGTGCCCAGGGCCTCGGCGACCAGGGCCATCGTGGAAGCGGTGCCCATGGTGTTGCAGTGGCCGCGGCTGCGGATCATCGCCGACTCCGAGCGGGTGAACTGCTCCTGTGAGAGCGTCCCGGCCCGCACCTCCTCCGAGAGCCGCCACACGTCGGTGCCGCAGCCCAGGGGTGTGCCTCGGAAGGTCCCGGTGAGCATCGGGCCGCCGGGTACGACGACGGCGGGCAGGTCCACCGACGCGGCGGCCATGAGCAGCGACGGGATCGTCTTGTCGCAGCCGCCCAGCAGGACGACGCCGTCGATGGGGTTGGCCCGCAGCATCTCCTCCGTGGCCATCGCGGCCATGTTGCGCCAGAGCATGGCGGTGGGCCGTACGTTCGTCTCGCCGAGCGACACCACGGGCAGATCCAGTGGGATGCCGCCCGCCTCGTACACGCCGTCGCGCACCGAGGAGGCGACCTGATCGAGATGGGCGTTGCAAGGGGTCAGGTCCGAGGCCGTGTTGGCGATGGCGATCTGCGGTCGGCCGGTGAAGGCGTCGCCGGGCACGCCTCTGCGCATCCACGCCCGGTGGATGTAGGCATTGCGGTCCTGTCCCTCGTACCACTGTGCGCTGCGCAGTCTCACCATGGGACCTCTTCCAGCAGTCGGTACGGAGGTCTACAGTCTGGAACGCCATGGAGCATACGCAGACGTACGACGGATCGACAGCCCTCGGCGCGAACGGCTCAACTGCCGCCGACGGCAACCGTCTTGTGGGCTCGGACCGGGTGCTGGCGGTTCTCAAGGAGCTCGCCCGGTATCCCGACGGGGTGGGGCTGGAGGAGCTGACCCGGGTCGTCGCCAGTCCGAAGCCGACCGTCCACCGGGCGCTCGGCGCGCTACGGCGGGCCGGACTGGCCGAGCAGGACGTCCGCGGACGCTACGTACTGGGGGACGAGTTTCTGCGTATGGCGTTCGCCCATCACGAGGCCCGCCCCGAGCAGGTCCGTGTCCGCCCCGTGCTCGAAGCGTTGGCGCACCGGTTCGGCGAGACCGCGCACTACGCGGTGCTCGACGGCCGTGAGGTCGTCTACCGCGCCAAGGTCGACCCGCCCACCGGTGCCGTCCGACTGACGTCGACGATCGGCGGGCGCAACCCCGCCCACACCACCGCCGTCGGAAAGCTCCTGCTCGCCCGGCGGTTGGGCACGGTGGAGGAGGTCGCGGCGTGGATCGGCGACTGCCCGCTGGAGCGTCGTACGGAACGTTCCTTGGGTACGGCCGCCGCCCTGCACGACGATCTGACGGCCACGCGTGAGCGGGGATACGGCGTCGACGACCAGGAGAACGAGATCGGGGTCAACTGCCTTGCCCTCCCTGTCTATCCGACCTCGCCCACAGTCCCTTCCGGGGCCGTGAGCGTCAGCGCGCTGGCGTACCGGACCCCGTTGACATCGCTTGTCGAGGCCCTCGACGACATCCGCGACCTGCTCGGCCCACTCGGCGAACCCCACTCCTGAGAGGACCCTCGTGTACCTCATACGCCGCGACACCGCCGTCTCATGCGCGCGTTCGTCCTGACCGCGCCCGGCGCGTACGAGGTCCAGGACCTCCCGGCACCGGTGGCCGCACCCGGTGAAGTCGTCGTCGACGTCGAGCGGGTCGGTGTGTGCGGGACCGACGTGGAGTTCTTCACCGGTGCCATGGCCTACCTCCATCAAGGACACTCCACCTATCCGATGAGGCCGGGTCACGAGTGGGCCGGGCGCGTGGCGGCGGTCGGCGACGGCGTCGACGCGGGCTGGATCGGCCGCCGTGTCATGGGGGACACGATGCTCGGCTGCGGCAGCTGCCGCCGCTGTCTGCGGGGTCATCAGCATGTGTGCGACAAGCGCCAGGAGGTCGGTATACGGGGAGCGCGGGCCGGGGCCCTGGCGGAGCAACTCGCGGTACCGGCGTCCTCGTTGCACGCCCTGCCCGACTCGGTCGACGCCGTGCTCGGCGCGCTCGTGGAGCCGGGCGGCAACGCCCTGCGCGCGGCGCGGGCGGCCGGGCTCCACGCCGGGGACCGTGCTCTCGTACTGGGTCCGGGGACCATCGGCCTGCTGGTCGCGATGTTCCTGCGGGCGTCGGGCGCGGAAGTCCACCTGCTGGACCGCGCCGACAGCTCGCCCGCCTTCGCCCACGCCCTGGGCTTCGAGCACGTGTGGGACGAGCATTCCCTTCCGGACGTGCCCTTCGACGCGGTCGTCGACGCCTCGAACGCCGCCCATCTGCCGGACAAGGCAGTGGAGTTGGCCGAACCGGCCGGCCGCGTCGTGTACATCGGGCTCGCGGGCGAGCCGAGCAGGATCGACACGCGCGCGCTCGTGCTGAAGGACGTGACCGCGGTGGGTATCCTGTCCGGCTCTCCCGGCCTGGACGCGACCATCCGGGCCTACGCGTCGGGAGCCGTCGACCCCAGGCCCCTCGTCGCTGCCACGGTGGGCCTCGACGAGGTCGGAGCGGTGCTCGCGGGCAAACGGCCGGAGGGCGCGGGACCCGGCCCCAAGATCCACGTGGACCCGCGATCCGGTGCTGTGACCGCACAGGTGCGACGGGTGGGGCGGTGAGGTTTCCGTTCAGCACTCCGGTGCCCGCTGCCGCCGCGCGCCGCTGTGCACGTGGCACAGCAACAGGCATACGTCGTCGTCGTGTTCGGAGTCGTGCAGCAGGGGGTGCAGGAGTCGGTCGGCCGACGCTTCCAGGTTCTCGTCGAGTTCGGTCGGGTGGAAGGCGCCCAGTTCCTCGGCGAGGCGGCGGATACCGGGGTCGATCCCGTGGGAGCGGCGTTCCACCAGGCCGTCGGTGTACATGGCCAGCGTGGATCCGGGCGGGAGCGGCACGGTGTGGTCGCTGATCTCCTGTTTCAGTGGGATGCCGAGCATGGCACCGGGTTTGGCGTCGAGGGTGTGGACCTGGCCGTCGGGGGTGCGCAGCACCGGTGGGGGGTGGCCGGCGGCGGCCCAGGTGAGCGTGGGGTCGTCGGGGTGGAAGCGGGCGATGACCGCGGTGGCGTAGAGGTCGAGGCGCAGGCGGTGCAGGAACAGGTGCAGTCGCGTCAGGAGTTGGCCGGGGCTGCTGCCGTCGACGGCGTAGGCGCGCAGGGCGGTGCGCAGTTGGCTCATCATGACCGCGGCGTGCAGGCCGTGCCCGGTGACGTCGCCGATGACGGTGATCAGGCTGCCGTCGGGCTGGCGGAAGGCGTCGTACCAGTCCCCGCCGATGTTCAGGCCCCGGGTGGCCGGGAGGTAGCGTGCGGCCAGGCTCAGGCCGGGTGTGGTGGGCAGTTCGGTGAGCAGGGCTCGTTGCAGGGTCTCGGCGATGTCCCGGTTGTGCTCGAAGCGTCGGGCGTTCTCCAGGGCGATGCTGGCCCGTCGGGTCAGTTCGATCAGCATGACGGCGTCGTCCGCGTCCCAGCGCTCCTCGGCCGACGACAGGGTGAGGACGCCCTGGGATGCCCGGCGGGTGACCAGGGGGATGCACAGCAGGGGTCTGCCGGGGTCGAGGGCCGAGGGGGGCTGGTCGTCGACGCCGGGCAGATTGCCGGGGTGGTCGGCGGCGTACTGCGGGCGGCCGCGGCGGGCGGCGAGGACAGCTGCGGCCGGATGCGGGCCGCCGCGCAGCGCGTCGTCCACGTCGTCGAACAGCCAGACGTCGACGGTGCGCGCGTAGCGCGGTACCAGCAGAGCGGGCAGCAGCCGCACGATGGCCTCGTGGTTGAGGGAGGCCGTCAGGGCGGCGCTGGCGTCGGCCAGGAAGGTCAGTCGGCCGCGGGCGTTCTCCGCCTCCCTGCGGGCCTGCTGCTCGGCGTCGAAGAGCTCGCGCTGGGCCCGGCCGGAGGCGTCCAGCTCGGCATGCAGCGCCAGTACGCCCTGGTTGGTCTGGTGGAGTTCCTCGCGGTGGAAGGCGACCAGCGCCTCCTGCTCGTCGAGCCGCTCCAGCAGCTGGGCCGCGTCCTCGTCGGCACCGAACAGGGCCTCGGCCAGCGTCGCAGGGTCGTCGGCGGCATGCTCGGCACCGGAGACGTCGGCGCCCTCGGCGCACGGGACCGACGCGCGCCACGCGGGCTGTCGGTCGTCCGGGCGGCGCTTCGCCGCAGCCACCTCGACGCTGAAGTCTCCCCCACCGGGCGACAGGGTCGCTGTCACGCCGACCCGCCACTCGCCTCCCTTGGTGAGGCACTGCCGTAGCTGTGCGGTGAGGGCGGCCACCAGACGGGTCCGCTCGACGGTGGTCACTTGGCACGCGGCGGCCAGCCGCGCCGTGGCGATGCGGGCCTGCGCGGCGTCGGTGATGGTGCGGACGTGCCAGGTGCGGGTCATGAGGAGGGGTCCGAGGGGCAGGGGCTCAGCACGACGACGGCGGTGTCGTCGCGCACCGGCCGGGCGGGGCTGCTGGCGTCCCGCACGATCGATGCGGCGATCACGGCGGGGTCGGGCGACGGGTCATGGGCGGCCGGGCCGGGGCTCCAGCGGCTCGGCAGACCGTCACTGTGCAGGACCAGGAGGCAGTCGTCCGTCCAGGTCTGCTGCTGTTGAGGCAGGTGCGTGGGGAGGTGGGCGCCGACTATGCCGGGGCGCGAGACGAGCCCCTGCCAGCTGTCGCCGCGCCGCAGCCGGGCCCCTACGTTGCCCACTCCGGCGAAGTGCAACTTCCCTGCGGTGACGTCGAGTTGGGCCACAGCAACGGCTGCTCCCCTGGTGTCACGCAGGGCGCCGTTCAGCCGCCGCAGCAGGTCCGCCGGCGGCAGGTGGGGCGCGCACCGCACCGTCTCCACCGCGGCGGAGGAGGCACGGGCCGCCAGGGGGCCGTGGCCGAGGCCGTCGGCCAGCATCAGTGTCACGCGGTCGCCCGTACGGACGCACGCCCAGGCGTCGCCGGAGAACTCCGCGCCGGCTAGGGGGATGTTGACGCCGCCGGCCCGCACCGGGAGCGGGACGGGACGCGGGCCGGTGGTGTCGCGGTTCGGGCGCGGAGCGATCCTGGCCATGACGACCGTGCCCCGCCCCGGTGTGCTGTGCAGGCCGAAGTCGTCGGCCGTGCGCAGGCAGGTGCCGAGGCCGGCGCCGAGGGAGGCGGTGGTCGAGTAGCCGTCGCGCAGCGCCGCGGCGGTGTCGGGCATGCCGGGCCCGTGGTCGACGGCCATGATCTGCACCATAGCGATCCTCTCGTCGCCGTATGCCGGAACGGGTGGGTCCACGAGGTCGAGGAGTATCCGTCCGCCGCCTGCGTGCTTGAGCAGATTGGTGGCGAGTTCGGTGGCCACGAGTTCGGCGGCGGCGATCCTGTGCTCGGCGAGCCCGGCCTGGCGGGCGGCGGACCCGGCCGCCACGCGGGCGTCGCGTACGCGGGTCGAGTCGTGCACCGGCACCTCCCAGACGCGCGGCATCAGTGCGCCTCGCGCGGGCGGGGCGGCCCGGAGATCCACGACGTCACGGCCACGGTCGTGCCGACGCCGCGGCGGCTGTCGATGGAGAACTCGTGGACCAGGCGCCGCGCGCCGCCCAGGCCCATCCCCAACCCCTCACCGGAGGTGTAGCCGTCGGACAGGGCCTGTTCCAGATCCGCGATGCCGGGGCCCTGGTCGCTGAAGACCAGACGCAGTCCCCGTATCCCGCCGGTGGTCACCGGCGCGCACTCCATCTGGCCCCCGCCGCCGTGCACGAGGGCGTTGCGGGCCAGCTCACTGGCCGCGGTGACGAGTTTGGTCTGCTCGACCAGACCGAACCCGAGGTGGGCGGTCATCTGCCGCACATGCTGCCGTACCCGCACCAGATCGAGGTCCGAGTGGATCGGCAGGCAGGCGGAGACGCTGCCGGTGCTGTGGGTCACGGGCGCTCCCGGTGTGGGCGCCCGGCGCGGGGCAGGACCGACCCCTCGTCCCCGAGCTGGCGCATGGCGTCCTCGGTGCTGAGGGCGGTGCGCAGTCCCGGCAGGGTCAGGCCGAGTTCCACCAGGGTGATGGCCACCGCGGGGCGCATCCCCGCCACCACGGTCTGGGCGGCCAGCAGCCGGGTCATGGCCGCGACATCGCTGAGCACGCGGCCCATGAAGGAGTCGACGATCTCGACACCGGAGAGGTCGATGACGACGCCGGTGACCGCGCTGTCGGAGGCGGTCTCGCCGATGTCCTGCCGGAGTTGCTCCGCCGTGCTGTCGTACAGGTCGCCCTGGAGGGTGACGAGGAGGACCCCGCCGAGCCTGAGGACGGGCACGTGTCCTTCGTAGGGGAAGGTGGACGCGGCCGTCACCGGGGCTCCACGGCCGAGGCGGGGTTCGGCACGATGTGGTCGCCCTGCTCCTGCAGGGCGTAGGCGAGGGCGTCCGCGAGACTGGCGCGGGTGAGCACCGAGCTCAGGTCGATGCCGAGGTGGACGATGGTCTGCGCGATGGCCGGCCGGATCCCGGAGACTATGCACTCCGCTCCCATCAGCCGCGCTGCCGCCACGGTCTTCATCAGATGCTGCGCCACCAGGGAGTCGACGGTGGGCACTCCGGTGATGTCCAGGATCGCGAAGCGGGCGTGCTGCTCGACGACGGCGTCCAGGAGGATCTCCATCACCACCTGGCTGCGGGCGCTGTCGAGCGTGCCGATCAGCGGCACGGCGACGATGCCCTCCCACAGCTTGATCACCGGCGTGGCGATCTCGAGCAGTTCGAGCCGCTGGCGGTTGATGAGGTCCTGCCCGGCGTTCATCGTCGTCTCCAGCATGACCAGGCGCAGGGTGCCCATCAGCACGGTCAGCGCCGTCGTGCACTCCCGCAGATGCTCGGCGGGCGCGTCGGAGAGCTCGTCGAGCAGGAGGTCGGTGACGGGCGGTCGCAGCGCGTCCATCTCCGCCGAGATCTGCGCGATGCCGGCGCCGGCGCGCGCCCGGGACTGTGCCGTACGGGCCAACTGCTCGCGGACGACGGCGAACCCGTCCGCCTCCGAATCCGCCACCCGTCCCGAGGCGGCCACTGCCGCCAGCGCCTCCACGACGGTCCGGGCGGCTTCCACCGCCTCGTCCCGGGAGACGGTGAACACGGTGCGCAGCAGCGCCGCGTCGGCCCAGCGCTGGGCGATCTGCTCCCGGCGCTCCCGCAGGAAGGCCCCGACCTCCTCCGCGGGGTTGCTCTGATGCTCTGCCGCTTGCTGCTCCGGCACGTGTTTCCCTCCTCATACGGTGTGCGCCGCCCCGGTCGTGCGGGGAGCGCCGGACGGTACGGTCAAGGTGTCCGACGCGGCCCGAACCGGTCGAGGAAGACCACGAGCGCGTCGTCGTCGGCCACGGGCGTGCCCGGTGACCGGACGGTTCTCTCGGGACGGCACGGGGGACGTCGGCCGCGCGCCGTTCGCCGGTGGACGCGATGGCGCGGGCCGACGGCTGCCTCGCCAACGCCGTTGGCGGTGTGCAGCATCAGGTGGTCGGCGGTCGCGGACCGGTCGAGGTTGCCTGCGAAGGTTGCACAGGCGGGCTCCGGTTGACGGCCGAGCGCGAAGGTGAGCCGGTCGGTGCGGCGGGCCTGGAGGTACGGATCGGTGTCGCGGTCGGCGAGGATCACCTCGTGCCCCAACGCCCCTGCCAGGTCAGTCAGTTCGGCCAGTTCGGCCCAGTACAGCTGGACGGTGGTCGCCGCGTAGTCGTTGCACAGTGCTTCGCGGACCGCGGCCACCAGCCGGTGCGGGGGCGCGGAGCGAGGCGCCCGCTCGGCTGCCACGAATCGGTTCACGATGTCGGATACGCCATTCTCGTCACGTCGACGGCGCCGGACCCGCGCTGTCGGGGAGGCCGTCCATCGGTCCTTGTCGTCCGTGTCTAGCGCTCTGTAGGTATGGCCCGAACCGGCCCGCTGACAGTGCCCGTGAACCCTGAAGGAGTGGAGGCGTGACTTCCTCCTACTCGGATCCCCGGCCGGACGAGGTGGCGCATGTGACCTTCGCTGCCGCCGAGTTGCTGAAGGTCTTGTGGGAGATCCATGAAGGCGACGAGGCCCACGGTGTCAGGAGCGCCTGAATCCCGCCGCCGACAGTGGAAGCCGTCGTTGCTGACCGGCACGTTCCACACCCCTCCCGCGCTTGACTCGCTCACTCTGTTGCCTCACGACGACGGTTGTCAAACGACAACTGTCGGCACTATGGGCGCGGTTCGCGATCGATGAACTGCCTTTCCAGGAACGGGACTTCACCCCTCGGTCGGGGCCTCGGGCTCGGGGCCCGTCGACCCGGAGTCCGCGGCGGCGAGCGCCTCCTCGGCGCTCCCCACGATCGGGACGGTGATGCTGACGCCGGTGAGATCCAGGATCCGCCGGACGGCGGGCGCCGGGGAGATGACGTACACACCGCCCGGAATCTCCCGCACCTCCTGATAGGCCCGCAGGATGATGTTCATGCCGGACGAGTCCATGAAGGGAACGTCGGCGATGTCGAGCAGGAAGTGGCGCCGACCGTGGTGGAGCTGGTTGGCGAGGTGATGCTGCAACTCGGTCGCGGTATCCATGTCCAGGTCACCCTCGACCGTGAGCAGCACGGCGTCCTCACGGGGCAGTTCCACCTTGATCGACAAGGGATTCTGGGCAACGGACACAAGTACCTCCCATAGGCGTTGACGATCGGGACGGGTGCCCCGACGGACGGATTTGATGCATCGTGGAGCGACACTCCTGTCGACCGTCCGTCGGCGCGTTCGGCCGCCTACCCCCGAATCTCCCCAGCACACTGCCCGAAGAGCGGTTTGGCGGCTGGTCGACCGGTCACGCGTAGAGAGAGAACTCCTCGCCTCTGTCAGGGAGCGAAAGGATGAGTGAGAAGTACCGGACCGGCGCCACCAGGACCCCGGCGGACGCGGGCCGTGTGTGCCACGGACCGCTGAGTCCGGCCGAGGCACGCGGAGCCGTGCGGCGGGTTCTGTCCGAACAGTCGCGTACTCGGGGCGCCGCGTGCGGGCCTGACACTCTCTCGGACGCGTTGCTGGTGGCATCGGAGCTGACGACCAACGCGATGCTGCACGGCGGCGGCGTCACCGGCTTCGACGTCGAGGTCGTCGGCCAGAACCTGTACCTGTCCGTCAGTGACCGGGAGCAGGGCCGGCCGGTCGCTGTGGACTCGGTCGACCGTCACGGTCGGCACCGCTGCGGAGGCCGCGGCTGGCCGATCGTGTGCCGGCTGTCCCGGACCGTGCAGGTGTCCGACCTTCCGGCCGGCGGCAAGCGCGTCACCGCGGTGATTGCCCTGCCGGTCCAAGGCGGGCACTCGGTCGGCGGAAGCTGACCCGGACGGGCCGAAGTGGGCCGACGGCCACTCGCACTCGGCCGCGGCCCACTTGGGCCGACGTCCACTCCAGACGCGGGCGAACCGGCCGGCGCCATTCACGCGTACGCGACGGCGATCCGGCCGGAACCGCTCAGGCGACCCCTGGGGGCTGGGGCTCAGGCCACCCCGGGCTCCAACAGCCCGGCGCGCAGCTGCTTGATGATGCGGCCGATGAGCCGCGACACATGCATCTGGGAGACGCCGATCCGGTCGGCGATCTGCGCCTGGGTGAGCTCCTCGACGAAACGAAGGTGAATGATTCGGCGCTCACGCTCGTCGAGTCCGGCGATCAGGGGTGCCAACGAGTGGAAGTCCTCGACCAGTTCCAGCGAAGGGTCCTCCTCACCGAGGAGGTCGGCCAGGACGGACTCACCGTTCTCGGCATCGGATGTGACGGCCGCGTCGAGGGAGGCGGACTGGTAGCCGTTGGCGGCCTTGCGGGCCTCGATCACCTCTTCCTCCGACAGCGACATCAGCTGCGCGAGCTCGCGGGTGGTCGGCGTGCGGCCCAGCCGGGAGCGGAGCTCCTCCGTCGCCCTGGCCAACTCGACGCGCGCCTCCTGCAGCCGGCGCGGCACATGGACCGCCCAGCTGGTGTCGCGGAAGAACCGCTTGATCTCGCCGACGATGTACGGGACGGCGAACGTCGTGAACTCGACCTCCCGGGCCACCTCGAAGCGGTCGATGGCCTTGATCAGCCCGATGGTCCCGACCTGGACGACGTCCTCCAGCGAGTCCCCACGGGCGCGGAAGCGCGACGCGGCGTACCGCACGAGCGACAGGTTGATCTCGATCAGCGTGTTGCGTACGTACTGGTGTTCATGCGTGCCCTCGTCCAGCATGACC
The DNA here is from genome assembly GCF_004028635.1 of Streptomyces cyaneus. Lineage (GTDB taxonomy): Bacteria > Actinomycetota > Actinomycetes > Streptomycetales > Streptomycetaceae > Streptomyces > Streptomyces cyaneus. The sequence continues at coordinate 38,881 of NZ_RQJW01000016.1, forward strand.
AGTCGGTCGAAGAACTGACGCGACAACTCGCGTGCGTCCTGGGGCCTCACCCTCGTCGGATCCTCGATCAGCGGCAGCGCCGCCCCGTCCGTCGTGACCGTCTCCTGTGCCGTGGCCGTTGCCTGCGCCACCGTCACGGCTGCCATGCCGCCCTCCCGATCGCCGGAACCAGTTGTTCTTCCCCGCGTGCCCGGGCTCGCGCGGCTCACTCCCCCTCCGTCGCCGGAAACACGGTACGACGGCGAGTTCTGGCGTGAAGTCGCCCTTGGGCGCGGCCGATTCAGGACAGGTCGTCCGCGGAAGTCCCCGCCCGGTGCCCGTCTCTTTGTCGCCCTCATGCTTCCGCGGCCGTTTGCGTGCTCGGTCGTGGGGCATGCGGGATTTCGTGCTTCGGACCAGAGGCGCACCGGTGCTACAGGTGTGACCGATCCGGGCCTTCGTGCCCCGTGCCCTGCACACCGTTTCCCACGGAGATTCCCTGAGAACCCCGTTCAGGAGCTGTTCCTCATGCTGGTTGAGACGTCCGCACATGGTTCCGACCTCGCTGCCCGTCCCCGCGTGTCCGGTGGACGCGTCCACGACGACGCCCCCGACACCGCGGCCGACTTCGCCCGCCTGGCCGCTCTGCCGGAAGGGCCGGAACGAGACGCGGTACGCGACGAGCTGACCAAGGCGTGGCTGCCCATGGCCCACCGCATCGCCGGCCGATTCCGTAATCGCGGGGAGTCGCTGGAGGATCTGCGTCAGGTCGCGGCTCTCGGACTGGTGAAGGCGATAGACCGGTTCGAGCCCGGCCGAGGGGCCTTCGAGAGCTACGCCGTGCCCACCGTCACCGGAGAGATCAAGCGGCATTTCCGCGACCGGATGTGGGCCCTGCGGGTTCCCCGTCGCGTCCAGGAGCTGCGCAACAAGGTGCGGTTCGCGCGCCGCGACCTCGCCGAGACCGCCGGCGGCTCCACGCCCTCGGTCGCCGAGATCGCCGCCCACACGGGGCTCACCGAGGACGAGGTCAACGCGGGGCTGGAGGCCCTGGAGAGCTTCAGCACGCTGTCCCTCGACGCCGAGATGGCATCGAGCGACGACGGCTTCAGCCTCGCCGACACGATCGGCAGCTGCGACGAGGCGTACGACGTCGTCGTCGACCGGGAGGCGGCGAAGGAGGGGCTGCGGCGCCTGCCCGAGCGCGAGCGCGCCATCTTGTACATGCGGTTCTTCGAGGACATGACGCAAAGCCGCATCGCCGATCGCCTGGGCATCTCCCAGATGCATGTCTCCCGCATCATCAGCCGGTGCTGCGCGCGGGTGCGGGACGAGGCACTCGCTCCGGGGCCGGAGACGGGGCACAGCAGTGACGGCAGGAAGGAGGAAGCGATGTGAGCACGCAGAGAATCTGGTCGTACGCTCCCGGGAGCGGCCACCAGGAGGGGCGGACGCTCACCGGGTTCACGGTCGAGGCGACCGACGGGGTCGTCGGCCATGTGGACCGCCAGGCCGACGGCATTCCCCTGCGGCACTTGATCGTCGACACGGGCGCGTGGGTGTTCGGCAGGAGCCTGCTGATCCCCGCGGGCGCGGTCACCGGCGTCGACATGAAGACCCGGGTGGTCACGGTGGGGTGCACCCGGGCGCAGGCCAAGGCGGCTCCCCGGTTCGAGACCGACCGCGAGACCCTCGATCCCGAGTATCTGTCCGCCGTCGGTGCGTACTACGCAGCTCTGCCCCATGGTTCGGGCGCGAACGGGTAGCCGAGGCACATGGACGCAGACGGACGACGAGGGGCGGAGACGACAGCGTGCGAGGAGTGGTGAAGTGACACAAGCCGCAGTCCTCTTGGTGTGTGCCTGCGATGCTCGGGGAACGACGAGCGTTTTGCAGGCAGCGAACGAGCAACCGTGAAGCCGGCGGAGCGCCGTCCGGCCGGGGACCGCCGGACGGCGTGCGGCCGGTCGGTCCCGGTCACCAGCGCGGCGACGGCACGCAGCCATGTGCGGTCGGTGGTGGCTGAGCACTGGCGTGCCCCGTCCGGCCCGGCGAGTGAGAGAGCCGTCATGGACCTCCTGCTGGTCGTGTCGGAGCTGGTCACCAACGCCATCCGGCACGGCGGCGGCCTCGCGGGGTTCGAGGTGGCCCTGCTTCCCGAGGGGGTGAGGCTGAGCGTGCACGACTACAGCGACGCCGTCCCGTCCGCCGCCTACGGGCCCGGCACCTTGCCCCACACGCACGAGGGCAGCGGATACGGATGGCCGCTGATCATCCGCCTGTCCCGCGAGATCCTCATCGAGCACCGCCGGGAGGGCGGCAAGACGGTCGGCGTGCTGGTGCCGCTGACGACGTGAGAGCCGCTCGCGCGTCAGTCCGCCGGTCGGGCCGTGGGCGCTCACCAGGGCAGGAACGCGTGCACGTCCTTGCCGTCCGCCCGCACCACCACGCTGACCTGGTCGCACAGCGTGTGGATCAGGTACCAGCCGATACCGCCGCCGCCGCTCTTGCCGGGGTGGAAGGGCCGCGGCGCCGGTGGAGTGGTGCTGGTGTCACTCAGCGTCACGTGCACACCGTCGAACGCCCTGCGCAACGTCAGCCCGAACGGCCCCGGAGCGTACTGGATGGTGTTGGCGGCGAGCTCGCTGACCACCAGCAGGATGTCGTCCCGGTACTCGGGCGCCGCCGGCGGTGAGGCCCGCGCCAGCGTGGTCAGGAACTCCTCCGCGCACTGGCGGGCTCTCGTCACGTCACCGAATCCACCGTCAAAGCCGACCTCCCAGTCCTCGATCTCTTCGGAGGACGGTTTGCCGCCCCCACGCGATTCGGTCGCCATCACACCTTCTTCGGCACACCTTCTTCGGCCCGTCCGCCCTCGGCCGCGGTGATTCGTCGTACTGTTTCCACCCCGCTGGTTCCCAGCCAGAGCGCGGCTACGCGTCCGGAATTGGTCGCACCGGCGGGGCACCACGGACGAGGGGGGACGACAGAGCCTGCTGTGCCGACCGGATCGGGGGTCAGCCGGCGTACACCCTGCCTTGCTTCACCACGTAGTGCGTGGGCTCCGAGCAGCCGATGGAAGGCGTGATCAGCAGGCTCACGGTGAGCGGGGCGGGCTCCGTGCTCGCGGTGGAGAACTCGCAGACGGAACCCCGGCCCGTCAGCGGGTACCAGAACCACCCGTCGACGTCTCCCACGGTGACCCGGTCGGACTCCTTCCAGGCGCCACCGCTCTGTGTGTAGACCTGCAGCCGCACCGAGGCGGCGTTCTGGTCGTCGGTCGACCGCAGGGCGGTCAGGGTGACCTTGTAGTCGGCGCCGAGGACGGACGAAGCGATCTGCCGCGTCTGCGGTGCCGCGGTGCCCGCGTTGGACGCTCCGGCGCCCGCCGCACCGAGGACGGCCGCCGTCAGGAGGGTGACGGCTGCGGTCACGGCGCGACGACCGCGGTTGCGGATGCGGTTGCCGTGCTGATTGCGGACCAGGCTCATGTGTTCCCCCGTGGAACGAGATGTACTGGAAGGTCGGATTGGTTCGTACGGTGGTTGAGACCAGTCGCATGCCTGAAGGGTTGTACGGCGTCATCGGTGCATCCCGGGCGGAGCAACTCGAGCAGAACGTCGCGGCGTTGGAGAGCGTCGACTTCAGCGGCGCATTGGTATGGACCTGATACGTCGTCATGGCTAAGCTCTGCCCAACCCTGAATGAGAGCGCTCTCAGATTGCGGTTGTTCCACCCCACCTTGCTGGAACGACGAAGGGCAACTCCCTTGAGACGCATCAGACTCAAGTACGCCGGCCTCGCCGTACTGCTCGTCCTCGGCAGCTGGACCGCAGGCGGAACCACCTCGGCCGCGGCGACCGACTCCCCCACGGTGAGCGATACCGAACCCGCCTCTCCCGGACTGCTGCAGGCGATGCAGCGGGACCTCGGCCTGTCGGAGCAGCGGGCCAAGGCGCGGCTGGCGGCAGAGCGCACGGCCATGGACCTCACTCCGAAGGCACGCAAGGCAGCCGGATCCGCTTACGGCGGCTCGTGGTTCGACGCGGAGAGCGAGCGGCTCACCGTGGCCGTCACGCAGGACGCCGCGCCCGCGACCGTGCGGGAGGTCCGGGCCACCGGCGCGACCGTTCGCACCGTCGCGCACAGTGCCCGAGAGCTCGACGCGACCAAAGCGCGCATCGACCGCCTCCCCGCACCAGCGGGCGTGAGCAGTTGGCACGTCGACCCGGCGGCCAACGCGGTCGTCGTGAACGTCGTCCGCGACAGGCGGGCCGACAACGATGTCCGGCGATTCGTCTCCCGCGCCCTCGCGACGGGACCCGTCACGGTCGAGACGGTCTCCGCCGCCCCGCGCACCTTCGCGGCGGGAACGGTCGGCGGCGACCCCTACTACACGGGCAACGTCCGCTGCTCCATAGGTTTCTCGGTGCACGGCGGCTTCATCACCGCAGGGCACTGCGGTGGGCAGGGAGCCGGTGTCCGGGGCTGGGACGGCACCTACGTCGGAACGTTCCAAGGCTCCTCGTTCCCGGACAACGACTACGCCTGGGTGAGCGTCGGCAGCGGCTGGTGGACCGTGCCGGTGGTCCTCGGCTGGGGCACGGTACCGGACCGCCTGGTACGCGGCTCGGCCGAAGCACCCGTGGGCACCTCCATATGCCGGTCCGGCTCCACGACACACTGGCACTGCGGCACGGTGCTGGCCAAGAACGAGACGGTCAACTACAGCCAGGGCGCCGTCCACCAGATGACGAAGACCAGCGTCTGCGCCGAGCCCGGCGATTCCGGAGGCTCCTTCATCAGCGGTGACCAGGCACAAGGGGTCACCTCGGGTGGCTGGGGCAACTGCTCCGGCGGCGGGGAGACCTGGTTCCAGCCCGTCAACGAGATCCTCGGCCGCTACGGGTTGACTCTGCACACCGCCTGATTCACGGCGGGGAGGGGCGGTCCGGGCCGTGGCCGACCGGATCGCTCCTCCCCGGCCTTGGTGCCGGTCTTCAGGGTCCGCGCCCGGGAGTTCGGCCGTTCGGCGCGGGCGCCGTCGAGTGACCCGGTCCTGTGATGCACGAGCCGCTGCGCGTCCGGCGGCGGCCGTGCGGCAGGATGAGAACCATGAGCGTAGTCAAGATCAACGTACTGACCGTTCCCGCCGAGCAGCGCGAGACGCTGGAGAAGCGCTTCGCCTCCCGTGCGCACGCCGTGGAGAACTCCGACGGGTTCGAGTGGTTCGAACTCCTGCGGCCGGTCGAAGGCACCGACACCTACCTCGTGTACACGCGCTGGCGTGACGAGGAGTCCTTCCAGGCCTGGATGGAGGGCCCCATGAAGTCGGCTCACCAGGGTGGCGGCGGCGCGGAAGGCGCAGAGCGTCCCAAGCCGGCGGCCAGCGGGTCCACGTTGTGGTCCTTCGACGTGGTGCAGCAGGCGGGGCCGAAGAGCGAGTAGTCGTTGGAGCAGCAGGAATTGGGGAGCCGTTCGCGAATCGGTCACGAATACCGAACCGCGAACGGAGCTCCTGGGGGTACGAGCGCAACGTTCGCAAGGCGAATGACGTCTCAGCCATGGCAACCTTGAGGGTCCGAGCGACCGGGGAGGCCGTCGGTGACTTCGTTGTTCATCAGCTTTGGCGGCCAGGACCGGGTCAAGGCGACCCAGATCCGCGACCGGTTACGGGGCGAGGGCTACGAGGCGCTCTTCCTGGACTTCGACCCGTCCGACGGAATTCCGGCCGGCCGTCGGTGGGAACGCGAGCTCTACCTGCAGTTGCGCAAGTCCGACGGCGTGGTCTTCCTCGCGAGCGGCACGTCGGTCCAGTCGCGCTGGTGCTTCGCCGAGGTGAGCCTCGCGCGTTCGCTGGGCAGGCCCGTCTTCCCGGTCCGTATCGAGGGTGACGCCTGGCTGGAGCTGCTCGCGGACGCACAGTGGGCTGATCTGGCCGACGGCGAGTCCGCCTTCACCAAGCTGTGGCGGGGGTTGCGACGCGCGGGGCTCAACCCGGCGGACTCGTTCTCCTGGGATCCCGCCCGGTCGCCCTTTCCGGGACTCGAGCCGTTCGAACGGCAGGACGCGGCTGTGTTCTTCGGGCGCGACCAGGAGATCACCCGGCTGCTCGACCTCCTGCAGCCGACGCTGCGCTACGGCGCCGGCCGGTTCGTGGCGATCATCGGCCCGTCGGGCAGCGGGAAGTCCTCGTTGCTACGCGCCGGACTGCTGCCCCGCCTGGAACGTTCTCCCGAGCACTGGGTCGTGCTCCCCGCGTTGCTGCCCGGCAGGCAGCCGATCCGAAACCTCGCGCACAGCTTCGCGCGGGCGTTCGACTCGTTCGGCAGGCACTTACCGATCGAAGAGGTGACCGACCGGCTCGGCGACGGCGGACTGGCGCAGCTCGGCGCCGAGCTGCACGAAGTCAGCGGCAGCCGCAACGTGCTCGTGGTGATCGACCAGGCCGAAGAGCTGATCACCCGCAGCGGCGCCGAGGAGCAGCAGGCGTTCCTGAGAATGCTGCGCGCCGGCCTGCACGACGACAGCCCGATCTGGGCGGTCGCGACGATGCGCTCGGAGTTCCTGAGCTCGGCGCCGGACCGGGCCGGGCTCGCCGAGGCGATCGACGACTCGCTCGTGGTGGAACCGCTGAGCCGGGCGCGGCTGCCCGAGGTGATCGAGCGGCCGGCGGGGCGGGCGGGCCTCGACTTCGCGGTGGGCCTCGTGCAGCGGATCGTGGAGGAGACCACGGGCGGTGACGCACTGCCGTTGCTGGCTTGCACACTCCAGCAGCTGTACGAACGGGTCGGCCCTGAGGGCACCGTGACGTTCGCCGACTACGCGGCCATCGGCGGTGTGGTCGGCGCGCTGCACCGGCAGGCCGACCGGGTCAGCGACGAGCTCACGCGGCGCGGCAACGGCGTCGTCCTCCCTACGCTGCTGCGGCTCGCGAGTATCGACCGCGCCGGTGAGCCGACCCGCAGACGGGTCCGGCGCGACGCGCTCCGCGCGGACGAGAACGCTGTCGTGCAAGCTTTCGTCGACGCGCGTCTGCTCGTCAGCCGGGGGCCGACGGTCGAGGTCGCGCACGAAGCCCTGCTGCGGCAGTGGACTCCGCTGCGGCACGAGATCGACGCCGCGTACCAGGCCCTGCGGCTGCGGTCCGAGGTGGAGCGACTCGCGGCCGACTGGGAACGCAGCGGACATGACGAGTCCTACCTGCTGCGCGGCGGCCGGCTGGCCACGTTCGAGGAGTGGGCCGAGAAGAACCCGGGCGATCTCGGGCCGCTCGACCAACAGTTCCTGCTGGCCAGCCAGACGCTGGCGCACCGCGAACTCGTGGTCGCGCAGGAACAGCAGCGTTACGCGACCAGCCGTAGCCTGCTGTATCAGGCGGAGTCGCTGCGGAACACCCAGGCAGGTATGTCGCTGCTGTTCGGCATCGCGGCGATGGACGTGCACCCGAGCCAGGAGGCCCGCGCGAGCCTCGTGACCACATTGATCCACAACCACTACGTGGCGACGCTGACCGGACACGCCGCCGCCCTGTCGACGGTGACGTTCAGCCCGGACGGGCGCACGATGGCCACGGGTGCCCGCTACGAGCCGGGCGTGCTCCTCTGGGACGTCACCGGTGTCCCGCGCCGGTTGTCGGCCATCGACGTGCACAACGACGCCGTGTGGGTGCTGCTGTTCAGCCCCGACGGGCGTGTGCTCGCGACGGGCGGTCCCGACTCGACGGTGGTGCTGTGGGACGTCGTCGACCCGGCGAGACCGCGCAGGCTGGCCATGCTGACCGACAACGACCTGAACTGGGTGAGCTCGGCCGCATTCAGCCCGGACGGCGGCGTGCTGCTGACCGGTCACTGGGACAACAGCGACGGCGGCCACGGCGACAAGGCCGTGCTGTGGGACGTGACCGACCGGTCCCGGCCGCGCCGTCTGTCCACGATGGATTTCCCTCTCACCGGCCCGGTGCACGATGTCGCTGTCAGCGGGACCATGGCGGCCACCGGCCACGACGACGGCTCGGTGATGCTGTGGAACATCAGCGATCCGGCCGTCCCGTGCCGGGAGAAGGTGCTGACCGGCCATGTGAACTCCGTCTGGGCGGTCGCGTTCAGCCCGGACGGCACCGCACTGCTGACCGGCGGGACCGATCGGACCGCCATCCTGTGGGACATCGCGAACTCGAGTCCGCTGGCGACGTTGACCGGGCACACCAGCGGAGTGCGCGCGGTCGCGTTCGGTCCGGACGGCCACACCGTGGCCACCGGCAGCTGGGACCACACGGCGATCCTGTGGGACATCGCGGTGCGCAACCGCCCGGTACGCCTGGACACCCTGGGCGGACACCGGGAACCGTTGTCCGCCATGGCCTTCAGCCCGGACGGGCGCCGCATCGCCACCGCCAGCAGCGACCGGACCGCGGTCCTGTGGGATGTCGCGGTCGGCGCCCGGCCGACCAGGATCGGCAAGCTGACCGCGCACACCGATGACACACCCGCACTCGCCGTCACTCCCGACGGCAGCACGATCATCACCGGCAGCCGAGACGGAACGGCGATCCTGTGGCGTGGCCAGGAGCCGGTCACGACCCTGACCGCGCACACCGACACGGTGTTCGCCGTCGCGGTCAGCCCGGACGGACGCTCGCTGCTCACCGGCAGCCTCGACGCGACGGCGATCCTGTGGGACCTGTCGGGCACCGAGCTGGCGCGGCTGACCGGGCACGCCGGCGGTGTCATGGCGGTCGCCTTCTCCCCGGACGGCGCGACCGTGGCCATCGGCGACGAGGAGGCGACCACCACGTTGTGGGACGTCACTTCGGCACGGCGACTCGCGGTCCTGACCGGACACCGATGGGACGTGCGCGCGGTGCCGTTCACCCCCGACGGCCGGATCATGATCACAGGTGGCGTCGACGGGGTGATCACCGTATGGAACGTGTCCGATCGCGAGGACCCGCGGCGGCTGACGACACTGACCGACGACGCCTCGATCTACGCCGGAGTGTTCAGCCCGGACGGGCAGACGCTCGCGGTCGCCCAGGAGGACCAGAAGACCACGTTGTGGGACATGTCGGATCCATTGCGCCCCAACCGTTTCGCCACTTTGCGCGGGCAGGCCAGCTCGGTGTACACGGTGGGATTCAGCCACGACGGGAACCTGCTGTGCACCGGCGGCTACGACCGGACCGCGATCCTTTGGGACGTCACCGACCGGCGCCGGCCGCGGGAACTGGCCACGATGGGCGACTTCGCACGCCCGGTGCACGCCGTGGCGTTCCTGCCGGACCGGCCGGTGCTCGCGATCGGCGGGGACGACAGCCCGGCGCTGTGGGACATCGCGCACCTGACGGAGATCGTCGCGCGACCGGCGAAGGTGGCGCGCGAGGCCGCCGGCCGTGAGCTGAGCCATGAGGAGTGGGAGAGCTACGCGCCCGACCTGCCCTACCCCTATGACTGATCCGGCGCGAGTTGTCACAGCCCGATGCCAGAATGCGGGGATGTCGTCCTCTCACAGCCTGCCCGGTTCCCAGGACCGGGCACTTCGGGCCCGGTTGGTGAAACTGATCGAGGGCATCGCCCCTTGGGACGACCTGGAACGGGCTCATCTGCGCACGACCGGCGAGTGGCTGGCCGGCGGCGCACCGGTGTACAGGATCCGCAAGCCTGACGTCCCGACGATGCACCTCGTGACCTACTTCGTCGTACTCGACGACCGGCGCGGGGAATTGCTCCTCGTCGCGCACCGCAAAGCCGGGCTGTGGCTGCCGCCGGGCGGGCACGTGGAGCCGGGTGAGGACCCGTGGGCCACGGTGGTGCGCGAGTGCCGGGAGGAGTTGGGCGTCCCGGCGATCGCGTCGGACGTCACGGGTGAGCTCCCGCTCTTCCTCACCGTCACCCGAACCCGGGGACAAGGGGAACACACCGACGTCTCGCTCTGGTACGTCATCAGCGCGGACGCGGAAGCCCTCACCTCCTACGACGAGGAGGAGTTCACGGCGATCCGATGGCTGACTCCCGATCAGGTACTCGCCGCGCCGCTCGACTCGATGGATCCCCACATGCACCGCTTCACCCGGAAGCTGGTGCAGGCCCGGGCTTCATGACCTCGGCGGTGTCGTGCCAGGACTCTCGGGTTCGGGGTGCTGCGATCGGGCGACCATGGCCACCAGCACGACGGTGACGCTGATCAGCAAGGACCAGGCGCCGAACTTCTCCACTCCCACGGGTTGCCAGCCGTTGAGCTGGTAGGGGTAGCGCCAGGCGCCCAGGTAGGTGGCGAGGTTCTCCGCCACCCAGAGGAAGAAGCCGATCAGGACGAACGACAGCGCGAGCGGCATCCGTCGGCGTGCACCGCGCACCGTGAAGCGCACCGAGGTGCCCGCGGTGACGGCCAGCAGCAGTGCGGCCAGGAGCCAGCGTGCGTCGGGAAGCCAGTGGTGGCTGAAGAAGTTGACGTAGATGGCCGCGGCGACGAGCGCCGTCGAGCGTGGGCGGTACCGGACGAGCTCCAGGTCGTGGAGGTGCCAGGCGCGGCAGACGTAGCTGCCGACAGCGGCGTAGAGGAAGCCTCCGTACAGCGGCACGCCCGCGAACTTCAGTACGGCCGGTTCCGGATAGCTCCACGAGCCGAGGGACACCTTCACGACCTCGAAGGCCAGGCCGATGACGTGGCAGATCGCGATGACGGCGACGTCCCGCCCGTTCTCCCAGCCGCGCAGCCAGAACAGCAGCGTCAGCAGCACCCCGTAGACGACGAGCAGGTCGTAGCGGGCCACGGGGAGGCCGGGCAGCAGGGTGGATGCCGCCACGCCGGACATCAGGGCGATGGCGAAGGCACAGGACCGTGTCTGTATCCACGCGAAGTCGAGCAGCTGGCGCAACGATGCCGCCAGGGGGCCTGTGATGCTTGTGGTGACCATGATCCCAAAGACGAGACTGTGGCTTCCTCGGTTGCCACCGGTCCCCGTCTCCGCCCAGGCCCCCGCTCCCGTCGGTCGGTGTGGTTGCCGGCGGAATACGGCGCGGCCTGGCGGTGCAGGCCGCAGGTCCGGCCTGGCACCGCTCGTCGTCGGTGCCGGTGCGCTCGCTCTGCTCGGGCCGCTCACCGCGGCGACCGCGGTCGCGGCTTCCGACACGGACGGGGGCGATGCCCGCATCATGGCCGCGCCGTACGGCGAGACCATCAGCGACAACGGCTACACCAACAACGTGTGGGTCAAGCTCGTCGAGGGCTATGTGAGCGCCGTCTACCTCATGGGCAACGAGTACGGGGACCTGCCCGCTTCCGCGACCTGCTGACCTCGAGGAGGGGGCGCCGTCGCCGAAAATCCGTTGCGGCGGCACTCCCCTCCCCCGGACCCTGAGCCCATGTCCTACGTCTTTCGTCCCGCCGGTCTCACCGATGCGGCCGCCATCACCGAACTGCTCAACGAGGTCGACCGGATCGAGATCGGCCGGCCCGAGACCGACCAGCACGAGGTCGAAGCCGATCTGAAGCGGAGCGACATCGCTCTGGAACGCGACTCGTGGCTGGCCTTCGACGGCGACCGCCTGGTGGCGTACGGCCTGCTGTGGGACGAGTCGGGGGGCGAGCGCATCGACGTCGACCATTACGTGCTGCCCGACCACCAGCGGGCCGGGGAGTTGATTCTGGACTCGATGGAGGCCCGGGCCCTGGACAAGGCCCGCGAGAACGGTGCGGCGAGGGCGGTGGTGCATCTGCACCTCAACACGGAGCCCACACTCGACACGGGGCTGATCGAGGAGCGGGGCTGGTCCGTCGTACGGCGCTATCACGTGCTGCAACGGCCGGTGGATGCGGCCACGGACCTCGTGCCGGAGGTGCCGTCCGGCGTACGGCTGCGGTCATGCGCCGACGAGGCCGACCGTGCCCGTGTCCATGCGCTGCACCAGTCGAGCTTCGCCGAGCACTTCGACTTCCAGCCGCGTACCTACGACCAGTGGCTGGAGGACGTCGACGCCGACCTGCTCGACTGGTCCCTGGTGTGGATCGTCGGTACCGAGGAGCTGGGGGACGCCGGGTTCCTCCTCGCCCGCGACGACCGGGCGGCGATGGGCTGGATCCGGAGCATCGGCGTGACGCGAGAAGCCCGTGGTCTGGGCCTCGGTGGCCTGCTGCTGCGGCACGCGTTCGCCGCCTTCGCCGCGCGGGGACGCCAGACGGTGGGGCTCGGCGTGGACACCGCCAACGCCACGGGGGCTCCCGCCCTGTACGCCCGGCACGGGATGGCCGTCCATTACGCCGTCGACAGCTGGGAGGCGGTCCTGAAGTAACCGGGGGCAGCAGTGCTGAGTCGCACGAAGTCCTACGTGGGCCGGGGCAGTTGAGGCTCAGGTACCCCTGCATACCGTGCGAGCCCCGGTGCGCAGAACACCGGGGCCGACGGGGACGGCGCAGTCAGCGGCCTCTGACGCCCTGCTGGGAGCTGCTTCTGCGGGCGTTGTTGTACAGGCGCAGCAGGTGCTTCGCGACCGCGCACGGCGCCGAGTCGGCGTGACACTGCCGACAGGTCTGCATGTGGTGTTCGTAGTCGGTACGTGTCTGCTGCAGGGCATCGCCTTGAGACGGCATCGAGTTCCTCGGAGTCGACTGTGGTGGGGGGTGGAGGTGGCGGGGCGGGTGCCGAAGGGACCGCGCGACGCACCTGACAGCGAAGTTGATCATGTTACTTGCGGTAGAAGGAAGCCCGGCCCCGACGCCGCCCCCATCACCGGCCAGCTGGAAAACACTTGGACTTCGCGGTCACCGTCGCGGGACACTGCGTACTCAAGCAGTAACTCGACGTAATCACAGGGGTGGGATGGGAACGCCTGAATCGCGCAGGGTCCTGCCGGGCAAACGCTCGGTGCTTCTCGCACTTCGTTACTACGGACGGGAGTTGGCCCGGCTGCGGTGGCTGACGGCACCGGCGATGCTGCTGTCGGCGCTCGGCAACATCGGGATCAACTACATCGCGCCGCTGATCGTCGCCAAGCTCGTCGGCGACATCGCGGGCGACACGGACGTCACCCTCGGCTCGACATTGCCGTACGTCCTCGGCTTCGTCGGTGTCCTGCTGCTCGCCGAGACGCTGTGGCGTATCGCTCTGCACTGCCTGAACCGCCTGGACGCCCTGGGCATCGAGCATCTGTACGTGATCGGGATGGACGAGCTGTTCGCCAAGGACGCGGCGTTCTTCCACGACAACTTCGCCGGGTCGCTGACGAAACGCGTCCTCAGCTTCGCCTCCCGTTTCGAGCAGTTCGTCGACACGCTGACGTTCCAGATCGTGGGCAGTTTCGTGCCGCTGGTGTTCGGGGCGGTGGTGCTGTGGCGCTACGAGCCTCTGCTGGTCGTCGGGCTACTGACGATGATCGCGGTGACGGCGGTGTGTGTGGTGCCCCTCATCCGGCGCCGCCAGGCGCTCGTCGACGAGCGTGAGGAGGCGATCGCCCGGGTGTCGGGCCACGTCGCCGACAGCCTGATGAACATGGACACGGTGCGGGCGTTCGCCGCCGAGCGCCGCGAGGCCGCCGAGCACCGCTCGCGTGTGGCGGTGTCGCGGGCGCTCACCCTGCGGTCGTGGGACTACGGCAATCTGCGCATCGACACACTGGTCGCACCGATGTCCGTGCTGACCAACGCGATGGGCCTGCTGCTCGCGGTCACGCTCGGTGGGGGCGAGCACGGAGTGGAGGCGGTCGTGGTCGCCTTCACCTACTACACCAACGCGACGCGGATCATGTTCGAGTTCAACCAGATCTACCGTCGGCTGGAGAGCTCGATGACGGAGGCCGCACAGTTCACCGAGCTGCTGCTGACGCCGCCGACCGTGCTCGACCCGCCGTCGCCGGAGCCGCTGCTGCCCGCCACCGCCGCCACCGCCGCCGACGTCCGCTTCGAGCAGGTCCGCTTCGCCCACGCCGGCGGTCGGTCACTGTTCGAGGGTCTCGACCTGGCCGTGCCCGCCGGGGCGAAGGTCGGCCTCGTGGGCCGGTCCGGCGGCGGCAAGACCACGCTCACCCGGCTGCTGTTACGGATGACGGACATCGACGGCGGCCGGATCCTGATCGGCGGTCAGGACATCAGCAGGCTGCGCCAGGCCGACCTGCGCAGTCTGATCGCCTATGTGCCGCAGGACCCGGCGATGTTCCACCGCACGCTGCGGGACAACATCGCGTTCGCCCGGCCGGACGCAGACGACGACGAGATCCGCCGTGCGGCCGAGGCGGCGCACGTCACGGAGTTCGTCGATACGCTGCCGAACGGCTTCGACACCATGGTGGGCGAGCGTGGCATCAAGCTGTCCGGTGGTCAGCGTCAGCGGGTCGCCCTCGCCCGGGCGATCCTGCGCGACGCGCCGATCCTGCTGCTCGACGAGGCGACCAGCGCTCTGGACTCCGAGAGCGAGATCCTCGTCCAGGAAGCGCTGTGGCGGCTGATGGACGGGCGCACGGCGCTGGTGGTGGCGCACCGGCTGAGCACGGTCGCCACCATGGACCGACTCGTGGTCCTCGACCGCGGGCGGATCGTCGAGCAGGGCACCCACCACGAACTGCTCGCCGCGGAGGGCGCCTACGCAAAGCTCTGGGAGCACCAGTCGGGCGGCTTCCTCGACGACAACCCTGCGCGGGCGGAGTTGCCCTGAACCGGAGACGGGCGGGCGGCGAGCGGCGGACACGCCCAGCCGCCCGCCTGCAGCGCCTGGGCGGGACTTCGCCTTCTCAGTCGGCGCAGCAACCGGTGGCGTCTCGGCCGCTGGCGTCTCGGCCACTGGTGTCTCGGCCACTGGTGTCGAGTCGGCAGAAGCAGGACGCCTCGATCGGTACGTCCGCCATCGCGGCAGCGAGTCGCAGCTGCTGGGCGACCATCTGTGCCTCCGCGGTCCTGCCCAGACGCATCAGGCACTCGTGGAGGCCGTGCAGGGACCAGACGTTGCCGGGATGCTGCAGGGCGCGCGGGAGGGTGCCGTCGAGGCCGAGGTCGGCCCGGTAGACCGCCTCGGCCTCCTCGATGCGTCCCTGTTCGAGGAGGAGGGCGCCGTAGGCGTGCCGGGTGGGCTGCATCCAGCCCCACGGTTCGTCGTAGGGGAGGTTGTCGTCCAGTTCGATGGAGCGTTCCAGGGCGGCGAAGGCGGTGTCGAAGTCGCCCTTGCGGTACTCCAGTTCGCCGTCGAGCATCGCCGAGGCGATGGCGAGGATGTCGGCGCAGGTGTTGTTGAAGAGCATGCGGGTCTCGGGGACACGGGCGACGGCCTCGCGGAAGAGCCGGCGTTCCGTCTCGGCCTCCGGGACGCGGTGGGTCGAGGAGTAGGCGACGCCGCGGGCGTAGTGGAGCATCGCGGTCGTCACACAGTACAGCTCGGGGTCGGCGGGCAGGGGCAGCTGCAGGATGTCGTCCCAGCGTCCGAAGCGGATCAGGGCGTGGACCCGCATGGCGAGGAAGCCCTCCAGCCAGTCGGCCATGGGCGGGCTCGGCACACGCAGCAGGTCCGCCGGGATGGATGCCTCGAGCTGCTCGACGGTCTGAAGGGCGACCTCGGACTGGCCGAGGAACATCGCGCCGTAGATCTTGAAGTGGTAGTTGTGCGTGCGGTACAGGGTGTAGAAGTTCATCGCCCCTGCTCGGGAGCGGTACTTCTCGTCGGCCGCGATCGCCGCGGTGTTGTCAGAGACCACCCGCCGGTAGTCGCCGCACAACACCTCCAGGTGCGAGGGCATGTGCAGCAGATGCCCGGCGTCGGGCATCAGGCTACGCAGCCGGTCCGCGACGAGCAGGGCCGCCTCGGGGGTCGGGGACATCTCCATCAGGTGGATGTACATGTGCACCACGCCCGGGTGGTCACGTCCCGCGTCGGTGGCGAGGGCCCGGTCGAGGGTGGCCTTGGCCTCCGGCGTGCGTGCGCCCTCGGCCGGTTCGCCGGTCCTGAGGTCCCACAGCTGCCAGGGGGTGAGGTTCATCAGGGCGTCGGCGTACAGGGTGGCGATGTCCGGGTCGTCGGGGGCGAGTTCGTAGACCGCGCGCATGCTGTCGGCGTAGGGGGCGTTCCAGATCGAGCAGTCCGCCACGGCCTTCGCCTGCGGGTAGCGGGCGCGCAGTGCGGCGATCAGGGCCTGTTCCACGGGGGTGGCGGTGTCCGCTTTCGCGTGGGCCAGTTCCACGGCGGCGTGGGTGCGGTCGACGGTGCGGGCCAGGTCCTGGTCGTCGAAGAACTCCCAGGGTTTGTTGTAGTTCGGGCCGAGCGCGTAGGCGATGCCCCAGTGGGCCATGGCGCAGTCGGGGTCGGCCGCGACAGCCGCCTCGAAGCAGGCGACGGCTTCCTCGTGGTGGAAGGCGTACGTCCACATCAGGCCGCGGTCGAACCAGAGCTGGGCCTGGGCGGAGGACGTGGTCACGGGGCGGGTGTAGGTGCCGAGGTCGTAGTACTCCATCGTCTGTCTCCTGCCTGTGCTGCGCCCGCCGTGTCGTTCCCGAGTCTTGCCGAGAGCATCCGTTCTGCCGACCCCTGGGAATGCGGTGTCGGTGTCGGATGTCCGGAATGCTCCGGGTGGCTGCGGCCGCTCCGGGTCGGTGGTGGTACGGGTCTCGCAACGACAACGGGGAGAGCTGATGCCCGGTTGCGGGTTCGCGCATTTCGCAGGGTGTGGTGGAACAGGGGCTCACGGGCCCCCTCCGCCCCGTGGGTACCCGGCCCGGCGGAGCGGAGCGGAGCGGTGCGGCGACGGCCCGGTCGGTGCGCCCGGACACCCCGGCTCGGGACGCCCAGGTGCGGGCAGGGTGCGTCGTGGCGCATTCTTGCTGTGTCGCGCGCGTGAGGGCGTACGGACGAGGTAGGGCCGATGACTGGGAGCGCCGAGGACGCAGAGCGGACGCCCGGCAGGCTGGCGGCGCTGCTGATCGATGCCTCGGCGGAGGCGATCAGCGCGGCCGGTGGCCACGCGGCCGGGGTCTATCTGCGCTCCGGCACGCCCGGACTGCTTCGTCTGGCGGTGCTGGAGGGGCTGCCGGGGCCGCTGTTCCGGCCGTGGTGGCGGCTGCATGTGGACCGGCCGTTCCCCGTTGCGGACGCCTATCGGCTCGGCGTCGAGGTGGTGCTGCCGAACGCGACGGAGACGATGCGCCGCTATCCGCAGTTCGCGGCCGGTCTGCCGTTCCAGTTCGGGTCCCTGCACGTCCCCGTCGCGGGCGGGTCGGCCGTGTACGGGGTGCTGACCGTGCTGCGGCCCTCGGCGCAGGACGCCACGGAGCTGCTGCCGGTGCGTGAGCGCATGGCCCAGGTGGCCCAGGAGCTGGGATCGGCGCTGCGGACGCTGGAGGCCCAGGACGCGTCGGCGGTGTCGTGGGACGGCGGGCCGCTGTCTGTCCGCCCGCCGGCCGGCCGCCCGCCCACGGGGCGCGTCGGACGGTTCGCCTGGGATCCGGTGACGGGTGTTGTGACCATGGACGAGCGGCTGAACGTCGTACTGGATACGGCCTCGGGGAAGTCCGACGGCGCCGCGGAGGCGTTCGCGGAGGCCGTGGCACCAGGTGATGCGGAGCGGGTTCTGGCGGCGCTGCGGGAGGCGGCCGGTGGCCGGCCGCCGGCCCTGCCGCTGTATGTACGCGCGCCGGACGGTGCGTTGCGGCTGGTCGAGGTGTGGGGGCCGCACGACGACTCGGCCCCGTTCGGTGCGGCGACGGTACGGGGTCTCGTCCTCGATCCGGGGCCGGGCGCGGTGGCGGACGCGGCGGCCGATCTGCTGCCGGACGGTGTGTTCTGCCTGGACCGGGTGGGCGCCGTCGTCTACGCGAATCCGCATGCGGCTCGGCTGCTGCGCCGGCCGCGCACCGAGTTGCTGGGCCGGACCCTGTGGGAGGGCGTGCCGTGGCTGAACCAGCCCGCCGTCGAGGATCACCTGCGCGGAGCGCTGCTGTCTCCGGACCCGGTGCACTTCCATGTCCGCAGACCGTCCGCCCATGGGCGTGAGTCCGGCGCCGTAGCCCGTAATCGCGAGCCCGCCCCTTCGCTCGAGGACGACGTGCTCGCCATGTCCGTCTATCCCGGCCGGGACCTGCTGACGTGCACGCTCCGTCCGGGACACCGGATGGCGGCCGGTCCGGCCGGGCTGCCGGACACGCCCGGCTCGCCGGAGACGGCCGGTGCGCCTTCGCTCTCTCCTCTCTACCGCCCGATCGTCCTCGCCATCGCGCTGACCGAAGCGGTCACCGCCCGTCAGGTGTCCGCCGTGGTGATGCGGGAGCTGCTGCCCGCGTTCGGCGGCCGCCGGCTGGCCATCTACCTGCTGCAGGAGCGGCACCTGTACCTGGCCTGGGAGACCGGATTCCCCAAGGGGTTCCTCGCCCCCTTCGAGGGTGTGGGGCTGGACGAGCGGCTGCCCGGCGTCGAGACGCTGACCAGTGGCCGCCCGCTCTTCTTCGACTCGATGCAGCAGCTCGCCGACGCCTATCCGGGCATCGCGCTGGACGCGACGGAGGGAGCCCGCGCTTTCCTGCCCCTGATCGCCTCCGGGCGTGCGGTCGGCTCGTGCATCCTTGGCTTCGACCGGCCCCGCAGCTTCAGCACCGAGGAACGCACCGTGCTCACCGCCATGGCCGGGCTGATCGCACACGCCATGCAGAAGGCAAAGCTCTACGAGAGCGAGGCCGCGCTGGCCCGTGGACTGCAGCAGGCACTGCTCCCCCGGCGGCTGTCGCAGCACCCGCTGGTGGAGACCGCCGGGCGCTATCTGCCGGGCACCCAGGGCATGGAGGTGGGCGGCGACTGGTACGACGTCGTCTCAGCCGGGGACGGTCTGGCCCTGGTGATCGGCGATGTGCAGGGGCACGGCGTTCAGGCGGCGGCCACCATGGGCCAGCTGCGCAGCGCCGTGCGGGCCTTCGCTCTCGGCGACCGGCCCCCCGACGAGGTCATGAGCGGCACCAACCGCCTGCTGATCGACCTCGACGCCGGTCTGTTCGCGAGCTGCTGCTACATCCGGCTCGATCCCGCGACCGGCGTCGCCCAGGCCGCCGTGGCCGGGCACCTGCCGCCGCTGCTGCGCCGCCCCGACGGCCGTACGCATGTCGTCGACCTGCCCGGCGGGGTCGTGCTCGGCGTCGATCCGCAGGCCCAGTACCCGGTGGCGGAGCTGCGGATGGAGCCCGGTGCCGTCCTGGCGTTGTACACGGACGGGCTGGTCGAGCGGCCAGGTGCCGACATCGACGACGGCATCAGCGCGCTCAGGGTGGCGCTGGCCAAGGCCGGTGCTCCTGCCGGCCGCCGGGGTGGCCGCTCGCTGGCGGGCGTGGCCGACCGGCTCACCGTGACGGCCCGGCACACGGCGGACCGCCCCGACGACATCGCGCTGCTGCTCGCCACGCGGCGGGCCACGCCACCGCCCCGTAAATGAGGGGGCGCCGATGACGCCGGGCGGCGTAACCCTGGCGTGGGGACGGGAGTTGCCCGGATTCGCCCCCTCACTTCTGTGATCGTCGTGTGAGGGAGACAGCGGGTCCTGTCACGTTCCGTGACGTCTCTCGCCTCCTGGGGCGCGGCAGTGTAGACATGGGCACATGGTCCGACTATCGGGTCGATCCGGGGCCCGGTCGGCCCGTCGTCCGAGCGGTCTGCGCACCCGGGGTGCGTCCGACCGCGTCTTTGCGGTGCCCGAACGGGGAATCCCGCGCGATCCGCTCGCCGACGGGCAGCGCAAGGGCCCGCTGGCCGGGGTGCGGTCGGCGCTGGGCGGGCGCAGCGTCGCCGGGCAGGTGTTCCTGCTGCAAGTGGTGATCGTGCTGCTGCTGGTCGTCGCCGCGGTGGTCGCGCTGGTGCTGCAGACGCGGTACGACACCACGCAGGAGGCACGCAACCGTTCGGTGGCGGTCGCCGAGGCGTTCGCGAACGCGCCCGGCACCCGGGAGGCGCTGGACAGCCCGGATCCCAGCGCCATCCTGCAGCCGCGCGCCGAGGCGGCGCGCGAGGCGACCGGCGTGGACTTCATCGTCGTCATGAACACCGACGGCATCCGCTACAGCCACCCCAGGCCGGACCGCATCGGGAAGAAGTTCGTCGGGACCCTGGAACCGGCGCTGGCCGGGAAGGTCGTGGTCGAGCAGATCACGGGGACCATCGGTCCGCTCGTGCAGGCGGTGGTTCCCGTCAAGGACCCCGACGGGAAGGTCGTGGGCCTGGTGTCGGCCGGGATCACCACGAAGACCGTGGGCGGCACCGCGGACCGGCAACTGCCGCTCGTCCTGACGGCCGCGGCGGTGGCACTCGCCCTGTCCACGGCGGGCACGGCACTGGTCAGCAAGCGGCTGCTGCGGCAGACGCACGGCCTCGGGCCGGACGAGATGACCCGGATGTACGAGCACCACGACGCCGTCCTGCACGCCGTCCGGGAGGGCGTGATCATCGTCGGCGACGAGGGGCGGCTGCTGCTCGCCAACGACGAGGCGCACCGTCTGCTCGACCTCCCCGAGGACGCCGAGGGACGCCGCGTCCTCGACCTCGGCCTCGCCCCCGACACCGCCGAACTGCTGGACTCCGGCCGGATGGCCACGGACGAGGTGCACCTGGTCAAGGACCGGCTGCTCGCCGTCAACCAGCGCCCCACCCACCTCAGGGGCCGGCCCTCCGGCAGCGTCGCCACGCTCCGCGACTCGACGGAGCTACGGGCCCTGTCCGGCCGGGCCGAGGAGGCCCGCGAACGCCTGAACATGCTGTACGACGCCGGTGTCGGCATCGGCACCAGCCTGGACGTCACCCGTACCGCCGAGGAACTGGCGGAGCTCGCGGTGCCCCGGTTCGCGGATTACGCCACCGTGGACCTGTTCGACGCCGTGCTGGGCGGCGGGCAGCCGGGGCCGGTGACCCGGCTGCTGCGCACGGCGTCCAGCGGGATACGCAAGGACGCGCCGCTGTACCCGGTGGGCGAGCAGATCCGGTTCGTCGACTCCTCGCCGCAGGCCCGGGCGCTGGGCGGCGGGCAGGCCGTCGTCGAGCCGAGCCTTGGGGAGGCGCCGGGCTGGCGCGCCCAGGATGTGGAGCGGTCGACGCAGGTCGTGGACTTCGGCATCCACTCACTGATCGCGGTGCCGCTCAGGGCGGGGTCCCTGGTGCTGGGCGTGGTCAGTTTCTGGCGGTCGCAGAAGGGCGAGCCATTCGACTCCGACGAGGTCGCGCTCGCCGAGGAGCTGGTCGCGCGGGCGGCGGTGTCCATCGACAACGCCCGCCGGTACACGCGAGAGCACAGCATGGCGGTGACCTTGCAGCGCAGCCTGCTGCCTCGCCGCCTGCCCGAGCAGAACGCGCTGGACATCGCCTACCGGTATCTGCCGGCGCAGGCCGGGGTGGGCGGCGACTGGTTCGACGTGCTGCCCCTGTCCGGCGCCCGGGTGGCGCTGGTGGTGGGGGACGTCGTCGGCCACGGGCTGCACGCGGCGGCCACGATGGGCCGGCTGCGTACGGCCGTGCACAACTTCTCCGCCCTGGACCTGCCGCCCGACGAGCTGCTCGCGCTCCTCGACGAGCTGGTCGCCCGGATCGACCAGGACGAGACGGAGGAGGGCGACAGCGCTCCGGTGGCCGGCGCGACCTGTCTCTACGCGATCTACGACCCGGTCTCCCGGCGGTGCACCATCGCCCGCGCCGGGCATCCGCCGCCGGCCCTGATCCGGCCGGACGGCACAGTGGAGTTCCCCGAGGTGCCCGCCGGTCCCCCGCTGGGCCTGGGCGGGCTGCCGTTCGAGACGGCGGAGCTGGAGCTGGCGCAGGACAGCCGGCTCGTGCTCTACACCGACGGGCTCGTGGAGGACCGGGACCGGGACATCGACGAGGGCCTGGAGTTGCTGCGGGCCGCGCTGGCCCGGGCCGGCCGGTCGCCGGAGGAGACCTGCCGAGCCGTACTGGACGGCCGGCTGCCCGAGCGGCCGAGCGACGACATCGCGCTGATCGTGGCGCGGACGCGGGCCCTCGGCACCGACCTGGTCGCCGAGTGGCAGGTCCCGTCCGACCCGGCGGCCGTCGCCCAGGTGCGCTCCGACGTGACGCGGACGCTTCAGCAGTGGGGGCTCGATGAACTGTCGTTCACCACGGAGCTGATCCTCAGCGAGCTGGTCACCAACGCGATCCGGTACGGCGGTGACCCCATCCGCGTGCGCATGCTCCGCGACCGCAGTCTGATCTGCGAGGTCTACGACGCCAGCAGCACCTCGCCGCATCTGCGCTACGCGGCCATGACGGACGAGGGCGGGCGCGGCCTGTTCCTCGTGGCGCAGCTTGCCGAGCGCTGGGGTACGCGGTATCTGCCCACGGGCAAGGTGATCTGGTCGGAGCAGCCGCTGCCGTAGTCGGCGGCTGCCCCGTGCACGCCTGTTTGTGCGCGCCGCTTCGTACCCGCCTCTTCGTACCCGCCCCTTTGTGCATTGGTACGAACCTTTGACGCGACCGGTGCGCCTCGCGGCCAACCTCTGATAGGAAACCTTCCTATCAGTGTCACGTGCGACCAACTCCCCACCCCCCACCTCCACTTGGAGCCGCCGTGAAGCACCCCACGCACACGTCGCGCCGCACCCTGCTCGCCCTGATCGGCGCGTCTCTGGCGTCGACCCCGCTCCTCAACTCCCCCCGTGCCGCCGCGGCCCGAGCCGCGGTGGGACTCGACGACCCGGCGAAGAAGGAGATCGCCATGCAGTTGGTGTCGAGCGCGGAGAACTCCTCGCTCGACTGGAAGGCGCAGTACAAGTACATCGAGGACATCGGCGACGGCCGCGGCTACACCGCCGGCATCATCGGCTTCTGCTCCGGCACCGGCGACATGCTCGACCTCGTCGAGCTGTACGCCGACCGCCGCCCCGGCAACGTCCTCGCCCCGTACCTGCCGGCGCTGCGCCGGGTGAACGGCACCGACTCGCACGACGGGCTCGACCCGAACTTCCCCCGCGACTGGGCCCGGGCCGCGCAGGACCAGGCGTTCCGGCAGGCGCAGAACGACGAGCGTGACCGGGTGTACTTCAACCCGGCCGTACGGCAGGGCAAGACCGACGGCCTACGGGTGCTCGGGCAGTTCGCGTACTACGACGCCATCGTCATGCACGGCGACGGCACCGACCCGACCAGCTTCCGCAACATCCGCAGGCGCGCCCTGAACCGGGCCCGGCCGCCGGCGCAGGGCGGCGACGAAGTCACCTACCTGCACGCCTTCCTGGACGCGCGGGTGTGGGCCATGAAGCAGGAAGAGGCCCACAGCGACACCAGCCGGGTCGACACCGCCCAGCGGGTCTTCCTGCGCAAGGGCAACCTCGACCTCGATCCGCCGCTCGACTGGAAGGTGTACGGGGACAGTTACCACATCGGCTGAGCGGCACCCGGCGCCCCGGACGAACGGGGCGCCGGACCTCGCCGAACGCACCTCTCGCCCGGCATGAGAGAGTGACCGGCGCGGCCCGCACGGGTCATAAGGTTGCTTTATGAGCTCATAGAGCGGACCCGCGTACCGACTTAGGCTTGCCTTAGTTTAGGCTTCCCGACGAGATCGTTTGTCGCCGCTCGAAGGGACCCTGATCATGCCCCGCCCCCTGCGGGTAGCCATCGTCGGAGCCGGCCCCGCCGGGATCTACGCCGCCGACGCCCTGCTCAAGTCCGACGTGGCCGCCGAGCCCGGCGTGTCCATCGACCTCTTCGAGCGCATGCCGGCGCCGTTCGGTCTGATCCGTTACGGTGTCGCCCCCGACCACCCCCGCATCAAGGGCATCATCACCGCCCTCCACCAGGTGCTCGACAAGCCGCAGATCCGCCTCTTCGGCAATGTCGACTACCCGAACGACATCAGCCTGGACGACCTGCGCGCGTTCTACGACGCCGTGATCTTCTCGACGGGCGCGACGGCCGACCGCGAGCTGCGCATACCCGGCATCGACCTCGACGGGTCGTACGGCGCCGCGGACTTCGTCTCCTGGTACGACGGCCACCCGGACGTGCCGCGCACGTGGCCGCTGGAGGCGGAGAAGGTCGCCGTCCTCGGTGTCGGCAACGTCGCCCTCGACGTGGCCCGCATCCTCGCCAAGACGGCGGACGAGCTGCTGCCGACGGAGATCCCGCCGAACGTCCACGAGGGCCTCAAGGCCAACAAGGCGCTGGAGGTCCACGTCTTCGGCCGCCGTGGCCCGGCGCAGGCGAAGTTCTCCCCGATGGAGCTGCGCGAGCTGGACCACTCCCCCAACATCGAGGTCATCGTCGACCCCGAGGACATCGACTACGACGAGGGCTCGATCGAGACCCGGCGCGGCAACAAGCAGGCCGACATGGTCGCCAAGACGCTGGAGAACTGGGCGATCCGCGACGTCGGCAACCGCCCGCACAAGCTGTTCCTGCACTTCTTCGAGTCGCCCTCGGAGATCCTCGGCGAGGACGGCAAGGTCGTCGGCCTGCGCACCGAGCGCACCGCGCTCGACGGCACCGGGAACGTCAAGGGCACCGGCGAGTTCAAGGACTGGGACGTCACCGCGATCTACCGCGCCGTCGGCTACCTGTCCGACAAACTCCCCAAGCTGCCCTGGGACATCGACTCGGGCACCGTCCCGGACGAGGGCGGCCGGGTCATACAGGAGTCCGGCGAGCACCTGCAGTCGACGTACGTCACCGGCTGGATCCGGCGCGGTCCGGTGGGCCTCATCGGCCACACCAAGGGCGACGCCAACGAGACGGTGTCGAACCTGCTGGACGACTTCGCGAACGGCCGTCTGCAGACGCCGGGTTCGCCCGAGCCGGAGGCGGTGGAGGCGTTCCTCGCCGAGCGCGAGATCCGCTTCACCACCTGGGACGGCTGGTACAAGCTCGACGCCGCCGAGAAGGCGCTGGGCGAGCCGCAGGGCCGTGAGCGCGTGAAGATCGTCGAGCGCGAGGACATGCTCCGGGAGAGCGGCGCGTAAGTCAGCGACAGCAACGCCAGAGGGCCCGGGGTTGATTCGCCGGGCCCTCTCGGTTTTCGCACCCTCGGGGTGATCGGCGCCTGTTAGCGTCCCTCGGTGTTCTCACTTCTCGAGCCCCCCTTCTTCACCCGGCTGCGCGATGCGCGGCGGGTGCTCGTCGCCGGCGCCGGCGGCGGTTTCGACGTGTACGCCGGTGTGCCGCTGGCCCTCGCGCTGCGGGCGGCCGGCAAGGAGGTGCAGCTGGCCAATCTGTCCTTCTCGGATCTGTACGGGCTGGACCTCGATGTGTGGGTGGACCACCACGTCGCGGCGATACGCCCGGACACCACGGCCCGCGGCGACTACTTCCCCGAGCGGACTCTCGCCACATGGCTCGCCCGGCAGGGCCTGCCCAACATGGTGTACGCGTTTCCCCTCACGGGCGTCCAGCCGCTCCGGGCCGCCTACCGCGCGCTTGTCGAGCATCTGGGCGGCGTGGACGCGATCGTGCTGGTGGACGGCGGGACCGACATCCTGATGCGCGGCGACGAGAACGGGCTGGGCACGCCGGAGGAGGACATGGCCAGCCTGGCCGCCGTGGCCGGGCTCGACGAGGTTCCCGAGCGGCTGGTGGCGTGCCTCGGATTCGGGGTGGATGCCTATCACGGGGTCAGCTACTCCCTGGTGCTGGAGAATCTCGCCGCGCTGGACCGCGAGGGCGGCTACCTCGGCACGTTCTCGCTGCCGCGCGACAGCCGCGAGGCAAGCCTCTACCTCGACGCGGTGGAGCATGCCCAGCAGTGCACGCCGGACCACCCGAGCATCGTCCAGGGCTCCGTCGCGGCCGCCGTACGCGGCGACTTCGGCGACGTACGGTTCACCGCGCGGACCCGGAACAGCGAGCTGTTCGTCAATCCGCTCATGGCCCTGTACTTCTGCGTCGACGCGCCCGCCCTGGCCCGGCGCAACCTCTATCTCGACCGGCTGGAGAACACCGCGCTCATGCGCCAGATCAGCTCGGCCATCGCGGAGTTCCGCGACGAGCTCCCGCGTCAGCGACCGCCGCGGGCCTACCCGCACTGATGCGCCTTCGTCTCACATTTCGGTGAAGTCGCCACAGCACTCACGTGCACTGCATACACTCCTGATCTTCACAGAAGCTCCATACAGGGGGGATGTTTCTCCATGCGTATACGCATTGTCGCCACAACCGCCGTCGTGGCCGGCGCACTCACCGCGCTGTCCGCCGTACCGGCCCAGGCCACCGAGTACTCGTCCGCGCTGAAGATCAAGGGCATCCAGTACGACGCGCCCGGCCGCGACTCCAACAGCTGCTCCACCGGAAACACCGACGAGGAATACCTGACGATCAAGAACTACTCGTCGAGCACGACGGTGAACCTCAAGGGCTATGTCGTCAGGGACGCCAGCAGCACCAACAAGTTCGTCTTCACCGCGAACCACTATCTGCAGCCCGGTGACTACGTGAAGCTCCGGGGCGGCAACGGCTCCGACTCCGACAGCAGGAACGTGGTGTACCGCGACAACTGCAACTTCATGTGGAACAACGACAAGGACACCATCAAGCTGTACAAGCCCTCGGGCGCCGGCGCCGACTTGCACTCGTACACCAAGAGCGGCAGCGACCCGGACGGAAACGGCTACATCAACTACCACGGCTGACCGTTCGCAGTCCGCGAGTGAGCAGGACCCGCCCCAATGCGGATGGTGGGCGGGCCCTGCTCACCGAGTCATTGTCATGACCGGACGTGGTGCGGGCCACGAGTGAGCGACGGTCGGGCTGTGCGGATGGTGCACACCCCGTGTGCGGACCCCCCGCCCGACCGGCGTCCATCTGCGGCGACGATACTGGTACGAGCATCTACCCCCGCCCACAGATGGACTCATGCCCAGCTCCTCCAGCGCCCGCCCCACGATCCCGCCCTCGGTGTGGTCGGCCCGTGGCCGTCACATCGGCCCCGCCGCGGAAGACGTACTCCGGCTCAGTCTGCGGCAGCTCAAGGACAGCCAGGTCATAGACGACTTTCTGGAAGTGCCCGAGGCCGAGGGCGCCCAGGAGTGGATCTTCGAGGCTCGATGGCGGGTCGCCGACGCGGTGACCGTACGGGCCCGACTGACCCTCGAACGCGACTCGGCCGAGGGGCAGCAGTGGGTGCTGGTCGCGGAGGCGCAGGCTCCGTGGGACCCGCGGTGGCCGTCCCCGGCCGCCATGTTCTGGCCGCAGGAGCCGGACGCCACCTGGGACCACGATGCGCTCACGGGCCTGCGCCTGAGGGACATCAACCCCCTCCCCTCGGACGACAAGGCCGTTCGGCGCATACTGCGGGACTCCGCGCGCGACGGCTGGACCATCCATGTCGTCGTCCACGAGGCCATGACCACGGACGAGCGCGGCCGCGTGCCGCTTGCCGGGATGCTGCCGCCGAGCCTGCGGCACCGGGTGGTCGAGCATCGCGCCGCGCCCCATCAGCTGCGCGTCGTGAACTGGGCCCTGCGGGACTTCGGCGTACAGGTGCCACGTGGTGGTGCCGTGGTGCTGCCCGGCACCACGGCCTCGTCCGGCTACGACGCCGACGACTTCGCCGTACGCAGCGTCTTTCTCGACGGCTCGCAGCCGGCCGAACTCATCCATACCGTGACGCGCTTCGCCGCGCTGCCGCGCCCGTTGCCGGACGGCGGCGAGGAGGCCGTCACCGCCCTGCGCGAGGAGTGGCGGCTGCTGACGCTCGAGGAGGAACTCGCCCGTGAGCGCAAGCTCGTGGCGATGTACGCCGAGGCGCTCGAGGCGATGACGAAGTCCCGCGACCTGTATCGGGAGGCCGCCGAGCAGGCGCATGCCGCGCTGGCGGCCTACCGGGAGTCCGCCGGGGCCGAGCCCGAGACACGGCCCCAGCCGGACGCCGCCGCGGCGACGTCCCCGCTTCAGCAGCTGACCCGGACCTTCGAGCGCCTCAAGGTCCCCGCCTGGGCTCGCAGGCCCGGTCCCGGCGCGGACCGTGAGCAGGAGGGCAAGGCCGTCGAGGAGCAGGCGGAGACGTCGGACCGCTAGAGCGTGTCTCGTCCAAGAGACGGGAGAAGAGACGGAACTAGTCCCGGGCGCCGGTGTGCAGGGCGGCGAACAGCCCCTGGGCGCGGGTGCCGTCCGGCAGCTGCCAGGCACCGCCGACATGACCGGTGGCTCCTTCGGGAAGGAGCGACGCGCCGTCCGGGGCGGGCCGCAGGACCCGGTGCAGACGGAGGGTCGTGCCATCCGGTGCGGCCAGCCGGGTGCCGTCCGGGTCGTCGATGGCGGGAGCCGTGACCTGCGTCGACGTGAGGCCCGCGCCGGTGTAGGAGCGGGTGACCTCCTCGTCGACGGTGTCGGTGATGCTCTGTGCCTGAGCCTGGACGCGCCCCTCGATCAGGGCCCACAACTGGGCGACCAGTACCGGGTCGTGGCAGCCGTCGTAGGCCCAGCGGTGCCCCAGCACCCCGTGCTCCATGGTCCCGACGAGGGCGTGCTCCGCACCGTCGAGCGGGGCGCCGCGATAGGTCAGCGGCACCAGGTAACTGACCGGCTCGGCGCCGGCGTCGTCGGTGGCCACCATGAGCTCGATCCCGACCTCGCCCCGCGGGTCGTCGAGCCGGAAGCCGCCGGCCTTGGCCAGCCTGGGTTCTTCGGCGCCGCCGTACCACGGACGGGTGGGCAGCCAGGTGGTGAGCAGTTCCAGCTTGGTCGGCTTGAGGGTGGTGTGGTGAATGATCGCCATGTCCGCAGGCTCTCACGGAAGTTGACGCGCTGATACTCTGTTCGATCATGACGTACTTCTTCCCCCTCCGCTAGCCGCTCCGTCGGCACTGCGCGGCTCGACCCGGCGCCGATGATGCGGGACGGTCATCCACCGTCCCGGGCTGCGACGTGGGAGAAAACGGCATCATGCGCATGGTGGCGCGGTGCGTACGCGGGCTGGAGCCCGCACTCGGCACGGAAATTCTGCGGACGGGTTCCGCGACCGTCGACTGGATCGGCCATCGTGAGGTGGTCTTCCGGACCAGGAGCAGTACCAGTACCCATGCCGGCGCAAGCAAGGTGCGGCTGCGGACCGCCGACGACGTCTTCCTGCTCGCCCTGCGCCGGGACGACATCGGTCCGCACAAGAGCGACCTGACCGCCTTGGCGGAGATGGCGCGCGCGGTCGATCTGGCAGGGCTGGCGCGGGAACGCGGGGCACTCGGCGGGCCGCACGGGTTCGGCGGGATCGAGGTTTCGGCGTCCTTCCTGGGGCGCAGGACGTACAACCGGTACGACATCGAGGACGCCGTCGGCCGGGTACTGGCCGAGCGCGCCGGTGTGCCGTACCACGCGCGCCGGCACGGCGATCCTGCGCCGCCCGGCCACAGCGGGTGGCGGCTGACGCTGGACGGCGACCACGCCACCCTGCTGCTGCGCCTGGCGCGGCGCCCGGCACACCGGCGTGCCTACAAGAACGCGACCATCGCGGGAACGCTGCACCCGCCGGTCGCCGCCGCCATGGCTCAGACGGCCGAACTGCGGCCGGGCCAGCGGGTGCTGGACCCGTGCTGTGGAGCGGGGACGCTGCTCATCGAGGCCCATCACACGGTGCCGGGCACCACGCTGCTCGGGTTCGATCTCGATCCGGCCGCGCGCCGGGCGGCACGGCAGAACGCCGGTCCGCTCCCGGTCGCCGTCGAGCACGGCGACGCCGGCACCCTGCCCGTCGCCGATCGCAGCATCGACCGCGTCCTGTGCAACCCGCCGTGGGGAGCGCAGGTCGACGCAGGAGGACGCCTCGCCGGGCACCCGGAGCGATGGTGGCGCGAACTCGCCCGCGTCCTCACCGACGAGGGGAGCGCGATCGTGCTGCTGCCCGAGGCACGCGGCCTGGGCCACGCCCTGGCGCTCGGCCTGGCTCCCGTGCACGTACAGCAACTCAGCCTGTTCGGCAGCCGTCCGCTGCTGGTCCGCCTCGAACGGCAACGCGACCGCGGACGTACCCGGGTCCGGCGGGAGGTGGCGGGCAAGGTCCGCACGCGCCCACGCGCGGTGCGTACGGCGCCTGCGCAGGACTCGTAGGTGGCGCGTACAGCGTCCAGCGGGTTGCCTTCGGTGCGCGTGGTGGGCGGTTCCGGCTCCTGCGCAGGCAGGTGTCGGGGCCGGTTGCGCGTCTTTCGTCCTGACGGGTGACGGGGGCCGCCAGGTGACCGCCGTCATGCAATGTGCACGCCGCGAGGGGGAATCCGACCAGCAGTGTGTCGTGCGCACCGCCGGCAGGAGGAGGGTCCGTGGAGTCGACCACCACAGTGATCGTCGTCGCCGTGGCCCTCGCGGCCGTGGTGCTCGCCCTGGCCGTCGGTGTGCTGGTGCGGCTGGTGCGAACCCGGCGCGTCATGAGGCGCGCCGGGCTGCCGACCGGGCCGCGCTGGGTGTTCTGGGGTGCCGTCGCGTACTTCGTGCTGCCCGCCGATCTGGTGCCGGATCCGGTGTATCTGGACGACATCGGCGTGCTCTTGCTGGCACTGCGTACCCTGCGCCGCTCTCCCGATGCGGGACCGCCGGACGCCGTTGGTTACAGAAAGTAAGGAAACCAATCACTCGTTCGATTCGTTTAAGTAAGAGGAACCCAAAGGACGTCGGCGGACCCGAGGACGCCGCTGGGTGACCCCGCTCGATCGGAGCAGCACCTGTGAGGGAGAGACGATGCAACCGTTCGCGCTCAACTACGCACGGCCGGCCGCGGAGTTGGAGGTCAGCGCTCCGTACGTCTACGACTCCGGCCTGCAGTTGAACGTGCTCCGTGACGGGCGGATAGCCGCCCGTGATCATGGCCTGTTGCGTGAGCTGGGGACCACGACGTCCACGGCGGGCTCGAAGACCCACTTCGACGACTGAACACAGGCCGGCGACGATGACGGTCTTGATTCTGACCAGCGAAGAAGACGTGACGGCGGACATGGTGGTCGTGCACCTGAACGCGTCCGGCGTCCCGGTGGTCCGTCTCGATCCCGCCGACCTGACCGGCGGGGTCGCACTGTCGGGCGAGTACGTCCACGGCGCCTTCCGCGGCCATCTGTCGTCCGCGGGGCGCCTGGTGGGCATCGACGGGCTGCGGTCGGTCTGGATGCGCAGGCCGGGAACCGCGGCGGCCCGGGCGGCCACGCCGTCCGCCTGGCTGACGGAGGAGGCCGGGCAGGCGTTGTACGGCATGCTGCGCGGCTGTGACGCCCGCTGGATGAACCATCCCGACGCGGCCCGCCGGGCCCGTTACAAGCCGTGGCAGCTGCGGGTGGCCCAGCGCTGCGGGCTGCCCGTGCCGGCCACATTGATCACGACGTTCCCGCAGGCCGCCCGCGAATTCGCCGATCGCTATCCGGATCTGGTGGTCAAGCCGGTGTCCGGCACCCATCCGCAGGACCCGCCCCGGGCGGTGCCGACCAGCAGGGTGGCCCCGGACGCGGACTTCTCCGCCGTCGCCTTCGGTCCCACCCTGCTGCAACGGCGCGTCGTCAAGCGGGCCGACATCCGTCTCACGGTGGTGGGCGAGCGGCTGTTGGCCGCCCGCAGGGTGACCGACGCCGAGGCCGAGGTGGACGTCCGCTTCGACGCCTCCGACGCGCCATGGTGTCCCGTCGAGGTCGCGCCGCGCGTCGCCGAGGCCGTCCGCGCGTACATGCGGGAGGCGGAACTCGCCTACGGCGCCTTCGACTTCGCGGAGGACGCCGACGGGACGTGGTGGTTCCTGGAGTGCAACCAGTCGGGACAGTTCGGGTTCATCGAGGTGGACACGGGCCAGCCGATCGCCCTCGGCATCGCCGAGTGGCTCGCCCGACCCGCCGCGTGGCGGCAGTCGCACGTCAACGGGGCGAGCGCGCAGGTTCTCTGAGGGTGCTCAGAGCTGCTGCGGGCCGGGCGGCAGGGCGCCGCGCTGCCAGGTGGGAGCCGGGGGCGCCGGGCGCCCGGGAGCGGGGGCGAGGCCACCGGACTGCAGCAGCGGCTGCATGGCGAACTCGACTTCCCTGCTGACGCGTTCGGCCTCCCGGCGCACCTGGGTCGGGATGTCGCCGCGCTCCGCGATGAGCCTGTCGTAAATGGGGGAATCCTGGAACACCCGTCAACGCGCCTTTCATGTCGTAGCCCTGTGTGCATTTGGGCACGGCTGTCGAGTCTAGGCGCCGACGCACACTGAAGTGCGAATTCTGCCAGAGCGCTTGACGAGCGACGTCAGGCACCCGTAGTCGAGCCGGGCCGGACGATCATCAAGACGGTGACGGTTGCCCACAGGAGGTTGAAGATGCCGGTGAACATGGCGAGTTGAACGGTGGCCGAGTGCTCGGCGAGCCGCGAGGCGCTCAGTTGCTCGAGGACTTCCTCCTGGCGGGGCAGGACGAAGGCGATCAGGATTCCGGCGGCCGCGGCGGTGAGGGCGATGGACGTGATGAGCCATCCGCTGCCCAGGACGCCCATGGCCAGGGCCGTGGCCATGCCGAGGACGGGGACCGACACCCCGATGGCCGCGTAGACGCGGCAGATGCGGTGCAGGAGCCGGACGGTGCCCACCGCCACCGCCCCGTCCGTCGCCGGGACGCGGCGCGCGGCCGGCGGGAACATGCTGGCCGCGACGGTGACGGGGCCGACGGCGACGATGGCGGCCAGGACGTGAAGAGTGAGGAGGATCTTGGTCACCCGCCCCACGCTAGGGATCCCGCGGGTGATCGGACAGAGGCTGAAATGACAGCTTCCAACGGGTTCCCGCCAACAGCCCTGCGTGCTCCTCCCTCACACTTCACCCGCACCACCTGGGCTTATACCTATGGCGGGAATCCGCCTAGGGTGTCACTCATGCACACCGTGGCGATCCTGGTTCTCGACAACGTGGTGCCGTTCGACATGGCGACGCCCTTCCAGATGTTCGGCTGGACAAGGCTGCCGGACGGCCGCCGTCCCTACCGGGTCCGGATGTGCGCCGAGTCGCCGGAGGTGGCCACGGAAGGCTTCGCCCTGCGGATCGACCGGGGGCTCGACGGGCTGGTGGACGCGGACACGATCATCGTGCCGGGCTGCGACGACGCCGGGCCGCCCTCCCCGCACGTGGTGACGGCCCTGCGGCAGGCGGCGCAGGCCGGCACGCGGATCGCTTCCGTGTGTGTGGGCGCCTTCGTCCTGGCCGAGGCCGGCCTGCTGGACGGGCTGCGCGCCACCACCCACTGGATGGCCACCGACGAGCTGGCGCAGCGCTTCCCGGACGTCCACGTGGAGCCGGACGTGCTGTACGTCGACAACGGGCAGATCCTCACCTCCGCCGGAGCCGCCGCGGGCCTGGACATGTGTCTGCACATGATCCGGCGGGACCTGGGATCGGCCGTGGCGGCCCACACCGCACGCATGTCCGTCGTCCCACTCGAACGGGAGGGCGGACAGGCGCAGTTCATCGTGCACGAGCACCCGCCCGTACCGCGGGGTTCGGCGCTCGAACCCCTGCTGGCGTGGATCGAGGACAATCTGGCCGGGGAGGTCACCCTGGGGGCGATGGCGGAGCGTTCAGGGATGAGCGAGCGCACCTTCAGCCGCCGGTTCCGTGAGCAGACCGGCACCACTCCGCTGCAGTGGCTGCTGCGGGCGCGGGTGCGGCGGGCCCAGTATCTGCTGGAGAACAGCGACCACCCGATCGAGCGGATCGCCCGGCAGGCGGGGTTCGGTTCGCCCACGGCGTTCCGCGAGCGGTTCCGCCGGGTGGTCGGCACGACGCCGCACGCCTACCGCTCCGCGTTCCAGGGGAAGAAGGCCGTGGTCGGCGCCCACTCATAACCGGTGACCCGCCCTGATCAGTCACGGTGGGAAAAATCACCCGAGTCCACACGGGCCGTCAGCAGTTGGACAAGGGGTATCGATCCTCCCCCAAGGACGGTGTACTCCCATGAACTACTCCAGCCGCCTTCTCTGCGCCCTCTACATCGCCACGAGCGCGGGGCTCGCCTGGACCACGGTCCTCGCCTTCCGGTACGGCCCCGTGTGGACGGCGTGTCTGTTCGCCGCCGCCAGTCTCGTGCCGGTCATCGCCGTCGTACGGGAGACGGTGATCGGCGAACAGCGGCGGTGGCTCCTGGAGTTGATCGCGCGGGCCGGGCGCGCCGGCGACGCCGCCGACGCGATCGTCCGTGCGGAGCTCGACTCGGCGTGCTGCGAGCGCTGGTGGACGAGCCTCGGCAGTGAGCACGACGTGACCTGCCGGCACGGGATGCCGCGCAGCAGCAGCGCCGCGTGAGCGTCCGGGTCAGCTGTCGAGGGCCCGGTCGACCTCCTCGCGCAGGAGGGCGACGTAGTCGCGGGTCCAGCCCTCGATCGTGGTGCGGTCCCACAGGTCGGACGAGTACTCCACGAAGCCCTTCAGTTCGTCCCCGGCCGGGACCAGCCCGAAGCTGAGCTCGGTCCGGGAAGCGGCGGGGGCGAGGTCCTCGACGGCCGTGATCAGCCCGGGCAGTTCGATCTCCGCGTCCAGCGTGCTCTGGTAGGCGAAGCCGACGTCCAGTCGGTCCGGCACGTCGACGCCCGTGCGCTGCCGCAACGCGGGGGCGATCCGGCGCACCGGCAGGGCGAGGTCCATGCACTCCACCGCCGTACGGGCGACCTGGTCCGTCAGAGCGGAGAAGGATCGGGCCGCTGCGTCGCGCACGCGCAGTGCGAAGCCGGTGATCGTGCAGGCCAGCAGGGATTCGAACTCCCGGCGCTCGCGGTTGGCGTAGGAGATGTTGAACACCACGTCGGCCTGTTCGGACTTCTGCGCGAGCATGCGGCCCAGGGCCGCGGCCGTGACCACGAAGGGTGTGGTTCCCCGCTGTCGTGCCAGTCGCTCGACGGCGGCTCGCGCCTCGGCCGGCACGGTGAACATCACGGCGCCGCCCCGTCCGCTCGCGTGCTTCGGCCGGGGCCGGTCCAGCGGGAGGTCGACCGTGAACGGCACTCCGTCGAGCTCACGGAGCCAGAACTGGAGCTTTTGTTCGTCGGCGGCTCCGTCTGCCTGCTCCTGCTGCCACCGCGCGTACGTCACGGGCTGGCACTGCACGGGCGGCAGGGTGTGGGGTTCGCCCGTCACGGCGGAGCTGTAGAGCGCGGCCAGCTCCTTGAGCAGCAGGCTGACGGACCAGCCGTCGCAGGCGGAGTGGTGCAGGACGAGGAGCAGGGTCCAGGCGCTCTCGCCGGTGCGCAGCAGGCGCAGCGCCACCGGGGTTCCGTCGGTGGGGTCGAGCGGTGTCTCGGCGGCCTCGGCACTGGCTTGTTCCAGGGCGGCCTGCCGCTCCTGCGCGGGCAGGGCGGTGAGGTCCTCGACCGGCAGCTCCACCGGGCGGGGCCGCAGCACCTGCTGTTCCCAGCCGTCCCCGCTGCGGGCCAGGCGGGTCCGCAGACCCTCGTGCCGTTCGACGAGCCGGTTCAGGGCCGAGTGCAGGGACGCCACGTCCAGGTCGCCGGAGAGGGTGATCCGCAGGGCGACGTTGAAGACCTGGGGCAGGAGGTGGTCGGCATGCACCGTGGCGAAGCGGGCCTGCTGCGCGGTGGCGGGCGCCCGGCGCTCCACCGTGCCGGGGCCGTCGTCGGCCTCGGAGGCATCGCTCTTCCGGCCCGTCGTCTCGCTCGCCGCAGCGGTCAGTCGGGCCGTCATGGCCTGCAGCGTCGGTTCCTGGTAGAAGCTCAGCATCGGGTACTCGGTGCCGAATTCCTCCCGGACCTGGTTGACCAGCCGCATCGCGGTGATCGAGTGACCGCCCAGCTCGAAGAACGAGGCGTCGGTCGCGATGCCGTCGGCGTCGACGCCGAACTCGGCCGCCCACAGCTCCCGTACCCGTCGCTCGACGTCTGTGCGGTCGCCTCCCGCCGCGTGTCCGGCACCGGCGCTCGGTCCGCGGCCGGGTGCCGAGGTGACGAGGTCGGGTGCGGGCAGCGCGGATCGGTCCAGCTTGCCGTTGCCCGTCACGGGCAGGGCGGGCAGGATCCGCCAGGCGCGCGGCACGAGGTACTCCGGGAGTCGGGCCGCGAGTTCCTCGGCCAGGAGGTCTGCGTATGCCTGCCGGTCGTCGGCCGCCGCGCCGATCGGGTCGGCGGGGACGGCGTAGGCCGCGAGGTACGCCTCGCCGCGGTCGTTGCGGCGGGCCCGCACGGCCGCTTCGCGGACGCCGTCCAGGGCGTTGAGCACGCGGGCGACCTCTTCCGGCTCGACCCGAAATCCACGGATCTTCACCTGGTCGTCGGCCCGGCCGCAGAACTCGAGCGTCCCGTCGGAACTGAAGCGGACCAGATCGCCGGTGCGGTACCTGCGGGCGTCCGGACCGCCGTCCGGGTCCGGCAGGAAGCGCTCCGCGGTGAGTTCGGGGCGATGCAGATAGCCGCTGGTCACGCCCGGGCCGCCGACGTACAACTCCCCCACCGTGCCGACGGGCACGGGGCTGCCGAACTCGTCGAGCACGCTCAGCCGTACGTTGTCGACCGGGCGTCCGATCGCGATCGGGCAGGCCGGTTGCGGTTCCTGGCCTTGCGGGGACACGGTCTGCGTGGTGCACAGCACGGTGACCTCGGTGGGCCCGTAGACGTTCACCGTCTCGTACCGCGCCTCGGGGCGCGGCCGGGTGCGCAGCACGTCACCGCCGAGCAGCAGGTGGCGCAGCGGCGGCTGTTCGCCGGCCGGCAGCCGCAGCAGTTGTTCGCCCAGGGCGGTGGGGAGGATGGAGAAGGTGGCGCGCTGCTCGCCGTACCAGCGGGCCAGCGCGAGGGGATCCCTGCGGAGCTCCTCGCCGGCGATGGTGACCGAGGCTCCGGCGGTCAGCGCGGGCCAGATCTCCAGGAGCGTGGCGTCGAAGCTCTGGCTGCACACGACCGCGCTGCGGTCGGCGGGGGTGAAGGCGAAGCGCCGGTGGTGCCACTCGCACAGGTCGACGACGCCGCGGTGCGTCACCACGACGCCCTTGGGTGTGCCGGTGCTGCCCGAGGTGTAGAGGACGCAGCACGGGGACTGGTTGTCGGTTGCGGACGCGGGGCGCGGTGCCTGGTGCGCGGTCGCGTCGGGCCGTACGACCGTCACTCCCGCCGGCAGCTTCAGGGCGGCCGCGTCGTCGTGCCTCGACACCACGATCCGGGCCCCGCACTCGGCGATGACCTGCTCGGCGCGCGCCCGCCCGAGCGACGGATCGAGCGGCACATAGGCGCAGTCCGCCTTGAGTACGGCGAGCATGGCGACGACGAGGTCGGCGGAGCGGGGCAGCCACAGGGCCACCCCACCGCCTGCGGGCTGCTGCTGCCGCAGAGCTGCGGCCAACCGCTGGGCCTCGTCGTCCAGTTGACGATACGTCAGTCGAGTGTCGCCGCTGATCACAGCCGTGCGGTCGGGCGCCGTGGCCGCCTGACGGGCGACGAGGTCGTGGACGGTCGTCTCCGCGAGGGGGCGGGCCGGGCCGCGCTGCCAGGACCGAGGGACGGGCTCCCCGTCGACGGCGGTGTCGACGACTGCCGGGGCGAGCCGGGACAGCGGTGCCTCGGGTGCCTCGGGTGCCTCGACCGCCGCCGCGAGCAGGTCCCTGAAAATGGCGAAGAACCGGTCGACGGTGTCCTCGTCGAACAGGTCGGTGTTGTACTCCAGATGGCAGCGGATGCCGTGCGGCTGGTCGGTGAAGTAGACGGTGAGATCCGTCAGGGACTTGTCCGGCCCCGCGTCCAGCGGGGTGGCCTCGATGCCGGGCAGGTCGAAGCGGAACGGTTCGGCGCGCTGGAACTCCGCGAACGCCTGGAACACCGGTGTCCGGTCGACCGCCCGGGGCGGCGCGAGCTCGCGCACCACCGTCTCGAACGGCACACGCGCGTGGTCGTAGGCGTCGAGGGCGACCGTGCGCACCCGGTCCAGCAGCGAGCCGAACGCGGGATCGCCGGACAGGTCCAGGCGCAGCGCGAGCGTGTTCACGAAGAACCCGAGCAGGTGCTCGGCCCGCTCGGGCCGGTCCGAGATCGGGGTGCCGACGACGATGTCCGTCTGCCCGGTGACCCGATGCAGCATCGCCGCGTACCCGGCGAGCAGGGTCATGAACAGGGTGCTGCGGCGGGCGCGGCTCAACTCGCGCAGTCTCCGTGAGAGTTCCGGGTCGAGGGTGTGGAAGACGGCCCGGCCGCTCGAGGTCATCGTCGCCGGGCGCGGCCGGTCGGTGGGTAGGGCGAGGGCGGGCAGGTCGCCGCCGAGGGTGCGGCGCCAGTAGGCGAGGTCCTCGTCGGCCTCTGGGCTGTTGGCGTTCGCCGCCCGTTCCCTGGCGTGGTCGGCGTAGCTCCAGGTGAGCTCGGGCAGTTCGGGTGCGGTGCCGTCGCGTTCGCTTCGGTAGAGCGCGGACAGGTCGCGGGCGAGGACGGTGGCGGAGGCCGCGTCGACCACGATGTGGTGGAGGGACAGCACGAGGACGTGCTCCGCCTCGCCCAGCTCGACCAGTCGGGTGACGAACAGCGGGCCTGCCGCCAGGTCGAAGCGGCGCGCGCTCTCGGCCGACAGGACGTCCTGGAGCGTGCGTTGGGGGCTGCCGGTGCCGTCGACGGCCTCGAAGTCGGGCTCGGCGGACGGCAGTACCACCTGGCGGGGCTCGCTCCCGGTCTCCCGGAAGACGGTACGCAGGCCCTCGTGCCGGGCGACGAGGCCGCGCAGTGCCGCGCGCAGGGCGGGTACGTCGAGTGGGCCGTCGAGGCGGATCGCCTTGATCTCGTTGTAGGCGGTACGGCCCGGGAGCAGGCGTTCCAGGAACCAGATCCGTTCCTGGCCGGGCGACAAGGGTGCGTGGGTGGGAGCGAGTTCGGCGGCTGCGGTGACCCGGGCGGCGGGTTCGGGTGCTGGCGTTGTGGAGACGGGCGTGGGACCGACGGTCGGACGGCGGCGGCGGTGGCGGCGCAGCGCGTCCAGGCGCGGGAGCCCCGCGCGCAGCTCGTCCGGTGCGACACCGAAGTCGACGAGCGCCACGATCTCGTCCGCGCCGGCCCCGGTCACCGCGTCCACCACCGGGCGCACGCTGTCCACCGTGCCGATCAGCGCACGCTGGTCGCAGTAGCGGCCGTAGGCACGCTGGAACACCGTCTCCAGGTCGTCCTCGCTGAGGGCGGACAGGTCGATGCTGTGCCCGAGGCTGTTGGTGACGCCACTGAACAGGGACAGGGACGCGCGCATGTAGCGGGACAGCGGTTCGTACGCCTCGGTCCGCGCGGTGTCGTGGTCCTCGGCGAGATAGGTGTGCAGCAGGACGGCCACCCGCCCGGCGTCCGGGTCCAGGCCGTGCAGGGCCCGTGTGCGTCGGTAGCGGGCGATGTTCTCCTGGAGCTGCTCGACCGTCTGGGTCATCAGGTTGGTGACGACGCCCAGGTCGTGGCGGGCGGCGAGTTCGTACGAGGCGGGGTTGCCGACCACCGCGGTGTACATCGGCGGGGCGTCCTGCACCGGCCGCGGGAAGAGCCGTAGGTCGGCCTCGCCGTCACCGGTCGTGCGGCGCACGGTGTCCCCGCGCCAGAACTTCCGTACCTCCTCCAGCTGTTCGTACATCAGCTCCTTGTGCCGGCCGAAACGGTCGGGGAAGAAGGCGAAGTCCTTGGCGCTCCAGCCGCCGGCGACGCCGATGCCGACGCGCCCGCCGGAGAGGTTGTCGACCATCGACCACTCCTCGGCGACCCGGATCGGGTCGTGGAGCGGCAGGACGACCGAGCCGGCGTTGAGCCGGATGCGCTCCGTCTCGCGGGACAGCGCGGCGGCGAGCACCGCCGGGTTGGGGAAGAGGCCACCGAAGGAGTGGAAGTGGCGCTCGGGCATCCACAGCGCATGGAAGCCCTGCTCGTCCGCGAACCGGGCGATGTCCATGAGGAGTTCGTACTGGCCGTGGCGCGGTGCGGAGGCGTCCTGGGGGTAGTCGCCG
Organism: Streptomyces cyaneus; assembly: GCF_004028635.1. GTDB lineage: Bacteria > Actinomycetota > Actinomycetes > Streptomycetales > Streptomycetaceae > Streptomyces > Streptomyces cyaneus. The sequence continues at coordinate 78,676 of NZ_RQJW01000016.1, forward strand.
AAGAAGTAGACGCTGAAGTCGGTGGTGCGCGCGGCGGCTCCACTCGCGGGCCGCGTCCGGGATTCGGTGACGGCAGCGGCGTTCCAGGCCATGGAGGCCACCGGGGCCGGGGCCGGGGTTGGGGTTGGGGTTGGGGTTGGCACCATCGCAGGTTCAGTCGGTGCCGGTTTCGGTGGCGCGGCCTTCGGGGGCACGGGTCGCCCGCCCGGGAAGAACCCCGCCGACCGCAGCTCGCGCAGCGAATCCCGTACGGCGTCCGCCACGAACTCGAGGTCGCCGTCCGAGTGGGCGGTGGACAGGAAGAAGTTGCGCCACTCCCAGACGTGTACGCCGCGCACCATCAGGTGGTGGTACAGGAGCTCCATGTCGGCGCGGTGCTCGAAGCGGAACTGGGAGCCGAAGTGGCTCATCCGCAGCGGGTACTCCTCGGCCTCGAAGAAGCCGTTGAGCGTCGCCGCCAGTTCGGCGGTGCGCGCGTTGAGCCGCTCCTGCAGGTGGGGGCTGTGCTCCTTGAGGTGGGTCAGCACGGCGCGGGCGGCCACCATGGACACCGGGTGCTGGATGTACGTACCGCCGAAGAAGGTGGTGTCGGCGGGCGGGTAGCTGTCGTCGCCGTACGACCAGAAGCCGCCGTCGACGCCGTCCATGATGTCGGCGCGGCCGGCGATGGCGCCGATGGGGAAGCCGCCGCCGAGGAGCTTGCCGTAGGTGGCGAGGTCCGGTGTGACGCCGTACAGCTCCTGTGCGCCGCGCAGGGCGGGGCGGAAGCCGGTGAGCATCTCGTCGAAGAGCAGCACGATGCCGTGGCGGCGGGTCAGCTCCCGCAGCCTGCGGACGAACTCGACCGGTTGGAGCGAGGGGTGCCTGCTCTGCACCGGCTCCACGACGACCGCGGCGATGTCGCCGGCGTTCCGTTCGATCGTCTCCAGGGCGGTGTCGCTGCCGTAGTCGAGGACCAGCAGATCGGAGACCGCGGCCTGCGGGACCCCTCGGGAGACGGGCACGGTGAGCTGGTCGGCGCCGCTGCCCGAGGTGCGGCCGAGGACGTTGTCGGCGTGGCCGTGGTACGCGCCGAGGAAGGTGACGATCTTGTCGCGGCCGGTGGCGGCGCGGGCCAGGCGGATGGCCGCGGAGTTCGCCTCCGTACCGGAGGCCGCGAACGCCACCCGCTCCAGGCCGGTCAGTTCGGCGAGGAGTTCCGCCGCCTCGCCGGTCTCGATATTGCGAGGGCCGAGTTGGATGCCGCGGGACAGGTGCTCGCGGACGGCCTCGGTGACGAAGTCCGGCTCGTGGCCGAAGAGGAGGACGCCGAAGCCCATCGTGATGTCGACGTACTCGTTGCCGTCGACATCCTCCAGCCGTGCCCCGCTCGCCCGGCGGCCCGCGATCGGGTACAGCATCTCCTTGGTGCCGCTGCGGAAGCCGACGACGGCACGGCTGTCGGCCAGGACGCGGCGGTGGCGCTGGGCGATCCGCTTGGAGGTCGGGGTCCTGGCGGTGTAGCGGCGTACGAGGTCGTCCAGGTGCTCCTGCTGGGAGCGTGGGGAGGCGTCCCGCACCATGCCGGACGTCCTCGCCACCGTCACCCTGGGGCCGTGGATGCGCGGCGGCTCCGGGGACGGCTCTTCCAGTGACGGCTGTTCCGGGACGTGGAGATCTGTTCCCATCTGCTCGGCGATGCGCTGCGAGAGTTCGGTCATTGCCGCCAGGTCGCGGTCCAGTGCGGCGGATATGCCGTTCAGCCCGGTCACTTGGCCACCTTGCCGTTGAGCCGGTCCGACACCGAGGCGGTCTGGAGAGCCAGCAGCTGGGAGAGCTGGGACATCATCTGCAGCTGTATCCGGGACATCTGTTGGATCTTCTCGGCGAGGTCCTCGAGCTCCTCGCGGGTCGCGTACTCGGGAGTGGGTGCGGGTGGGGGCACAACCGGTGGGGCGGGTACGGCGGGTACGACGGCCGTGGGCACCGGATCGGGGACGGCAGGTCGTTGCGGTGCATCGCCGGGAGCGTCCGGCATACGGGCGACGATGAACTCCGCGAGCCGCCGCGGCGTACCCGTCTCCTCGAACAGCTCCCGCATCGTCACCTTGATCTGGTGCTTCTGCTCCAGTTCCCGCAGCACGCTGATCATCTGCAGCGAGTCGGCGCCGAGGTCGAAGAAGGACGCGTCCTCGACGATCGCCGAGGGATCCTCGCCGAGGTGCCGGGCGGTCGCCTCGACGATGCTGTGCAGTACCCGCGCGACCGCTGCCTCTTGCTGAACCACTTCGGCTTCCTCTCTCGCTGTTCTTTCCGTGCTCAGGGCGGTCGACTCCGGCCCTGTCCAGTAGTCCTTGTGCTGGAATCGGTATCCGGGCAGCGGGATGCGCCTGCCCCCGCTGCCGGCCAGGAGCACCGGCCAGCGGATGTCCGCCCCCGCGCAGTGCAGCCCCGCCGCCGCGCCCCAGAGGGAGCCGAGGCCGGTGCCGCGCCGCAGGGACGGCAGCGACCGCACGTCGGGCAGTGCCCGGCGGGCCAGACCGCTGAGGGTGGTGTGCGGCCCGATCTCGAGCAGTACGTCGGGCCGCTGTGCGCCGATGCCGCGCAACGCCGCGTCGAAACGGACGGGTTCGCGGGTGTGCCGTACGAAGTACTCGGCGTCCGGGGTCCAGCCGGGCGGGCGGGTCACACCGTCCACGGCGCTGACGAAGGGGATGCGCACCGGCCGGAGGTCGACGTCGTCGAGGGCCTTGCGGAACTCCTCCAGCATCGGTTCCATCAGGGCGGTGTGGAAGGCGCGGGTCACCGGCAGCCGCTGCCCCGCTGTGCCACGCTCGTCCAGCAGGGCGCACACGCGCTCCACGGCCTCGACCGGCCCGGCGAGCACCTGGGCGCGTTCCCCGTTGGTCACGGCCGGCTCCAGGCCGGGCACCTCGGCGGCCAGGGCGAGGGCGGTCTCCCGGTCGAGCGCCGCCGCCACCATCGCGCCGGGCGCGCAGCGCTGCTGCATCAGTTGGCCGCGCAGGGTGGTGAGGCGTAGACCGTCGTCGAGCGAGAGGGCGCCGGCCGCGTACAGCGCGGCGTACTCTCCGACGCTGTGTCCGGTCACGGCGTACGGTTCGACACCGATGTCCCGCCACAGCCGGACGAGGGCGCACTGCAGGGCGAACAGGGCGGGCTGCGCGGTGTCCGTGTCCCCGGTCGGCCCCGCGAGAAGTGGGTCGCCGGTGAGGTCGCGGTAGTGGCGCTCGCAGGCGTCGAGCACCTCGCGCGCGCCGGTGAACCGCTCGTGGAGGGCGTCGGACATCCCCGGGTAGTGGCTGCCCTGCCCGGTGAACTGGAACGCGACGCGCGCGGGGCCTTCCTGTGGTGTCGTCCCCGCGGTGACCGTCGCTGCGGTGCCTGAGGCGAGCCAGGCGTCGAGGGCGTCGGCGAGGGCGGCCGGGGTCGCGCCGCGGGCCGCGAGCCGGTGGCCGCGGTGGGTGCGGCCGAGGGCGGCGGTGGTGACGAGGTCCGCCAAGTGGGGTGCCGGTGGCTGCCGTAACCGGTCGCGGAGGGCGCGGGCGTTGTCCACGAGGGCCTCTTGGCTGCTTGCGGAGACCAGCAGCACGTCCGGAGGGGAGCAGGCGTCGGTCCTCGGCGTGGGTTCGGGGGCCTGTTCCAGGATCAGATGGACGTTGGTGCCGCCGACGCCGAGCGAGGTGATGCCCGCGCGGCGGGGCACGTCGCTCTCGGGCCAGGGCCGGGCGGTGCGGGGGATGTAGAAGGGGCTGTGGTCGAGGTCGATGCCGGGGTTGGGCTCGCTGAAGTTCGCCATCGGCGGGATGACGCCGTGCTGCAGGACCAGCAGGGTCTTGACGAGGCCGGCCAGTCCGGAGGCCGCGTCGAGGTGGCCGATGTTGGCCTTGGTGGAGCCGAGGGCGCAGTAGCCGGTGCGGTCGGTGTCCTCGCGGTAGGCGCCGGTGGCGCCGTCGAACTCGATCGGGTCGCCCTTGAGCGTGCCGGTGCCGTGGGTCTCCAGGTAGCCGATGGTGTCGGCGCCGACGCCGGCGCGCCGCAGGGCCTGGCGGACTGCCGCGCGCTGGCCCTGTGCGCTGGGCGCGGTGAACGCCGTCTTGTCGGCGCCGTCGTTGTTGATGCCCCAGCCGCGGATGACCCCGTGGACGGTGTCGCCGTCGGCGACGGCCCGGGTCAGCCGCTTCAGTACGACGGCCAGGACGCCCGTGCCTCCCACGGTGCCGTCGGCGCCGGCGTCGAAGGCCCGCAGGCGGCCGGACCTGGAGAGGATCGAGCCCTTGACGTAGCGGTAGCCCAGGACCTGCGGCACGTGGACGGCGGTGGCGCCGACGAGCGCGATGTCGCAGTCGCCCATGAGCAGCGACTGCGCGGCCGACTGCACACCGACCAGGGAACTGGAGCAGCCCGTCTGGATGTTGACGGCGGGGCCCGTCAGGCCGAGCCGATGGGCGACGCGGGTGGCCGTGAAGTCGGCGTAGTTGCCGACGGTGATCTGCATGCCCGACATCCAGTCGGTGGGGGGCTGGGTGGGCAGGACGTTGTTGAGGAGGTAGTTCTGCAGGGTGTAGAGGTGGTATCCGGCGCTGGCATAGACACCGACGCGGGTGCCGTCCCGCTCGTCCGGATAGCCGGCGTTCTCCAGGGCGTGCTGGGCACACTCCAGGAACATGCGTTGCTGGGGGTCCGTGAGCCGGGCCTCGCGGGCGCTCATCGCGAAGTGCTGGGCGTCGAAGCCGGCGATGTCGTCGAGCACTCCGGAGGCGCCGACGAAATCCGCCGCCCGGTATTCCTCGGCGGGGACGCCGGCGGCGGCCAGTTCCTCCTCCGTGAATCGGGTGATGCAGTCCTTGCCGTCACGGACGACGCGCCAGAGCTCCTCGGGGGTGTCGGCGCCCGGCAGCCGGAAGGCCATGCCGATGACGGCCATCCGCGGGTCGAGATCGCTCGTGGCCATCAGCCCTGTCCCTCCGTCACCGTCGTCCTGTCCTGGCCAATCGTTTCCGCAGCGCTGGGGTCGCGGGTGCGGCGCCGGCTCAACAGGAGCAGGAGCAGGACCGCGCACAAGACGATCGCGAGGCCGTGGAAGGAGGCCACCACCTGCAGCGGTGAGAACGTCTCCAGCAATGCGCCGCTCACGAGCATGCCCAGGCCGAAGCCGGTGTTCTCGGCCGAGGCGGAGAGCCCGAAGAGGCGGCCGCGCTGCTCGTCGGGGGCGGTCTGCAGCCTCGACACATAGACGATCTCGGTGAATCCGTCGGCCGCTCCGGCAACCAGCGCGGCGATCACGGCGGGCACGGTCGGCAGTCCGCTGAAGACCACGATGAACCCGGCCGACATCACACAGGCGCCGAGCGCGAACGCCCGCTCCCCCGGCGTCCGCCCGGTCTTCTTGGTGACCCGCCCGATCACCTGCTGGGCGACGATGTTGCCGATGGCCCAGGTGGCCCAGAACTGGCTGATGAACGTGGCCGGATGGTCGGGGTCCAGGCTGCTGGAGTAGATCGGCAGGGCGACGTTGTGGGACGAGGAGCCCAGCCCGTCCACCGCCCGGACCGCGATCATCGCCATCAGCAGCGGCGCCGTACCCAGCAGCATCCTGGCCGTCCAGCGGACGGCGCCGGAGGACTCGGCGGTGCCGCCGCCGGCGGTGTCCTTGGCGGCCCTGGTGCGCACCGGCAGCAGGAACAGCACGGTCGCGGAGACCAGGAAGGTCGCGGCGTCCAGCGCGAACGCCGCGGAGTATCCGAGCTCGGCCACCACCACGCCCGACGACGCGAACCCGGCGATCATGGCGAGCGAACGCCCGGTCACCAGCAGTCCGTTGGCGCGTACGCGGTGCTCCGCGCCGACGATCTCCGGGATGCTGCTGCGCAGGGACACCTGGGACAGTGTCGAGCAGCCGCCGGTGACCACGGCAAGGACGTACAGCAGCCCGGGACGCGTGCCGTCGGGGGCGAGCAGCAGCGTCAGCAGCGCCACGGCCTGGCACAGGTCGGCGCCGACCATCAGGCGCTTGCGGTCGTAGGCCGAGACGAGACGACCGCTCACCCAGCCCGACACGACACTCGTCGCCAGCCGTACGGCCATGAAGAGGCCGGCCGCCAGCGCGCTGCCCGTGGCGTCGTAGACGAAGACGTTCAGCGCCACCATGTTCAGGTAGCTGCCGTACGCCGAGATGCCGTTGCCCAGAACGAGCAGACGGAAATACCTCATGCACCTTCCTCTGGTCTGCATGAAGGGTGTGAGTGATGTGCGGCCGGGATGCCTGCCCGCCGGCTCAGTGGCGGCGCGCGGTCCGGGCGGACGGCAGGTCGCGGTGCGGTCGCCCGTCGCGTCCGCCGCGCGGCAAGCGATGCCGCGCTGTCGCAGGCCCGGTCAACGGCCCCGACCGCTCTCGCACCCGCCGCAGGTGCGTCGGTGCGCACCGCTGTCGCACGGCGTGTACATGCCCCCATTGCCGGCCCAGCACAAAAACCATTCCCCCTGTAAGCCGCCGGACAGCGGCCATTCGTCCGTCACCCAAGCAGACCCGGACACGGGCGTTCAAGGCTCCGAACGAGGTACAGACGATTTCCGGTCCGGATTTGGCGATTTCGGAGCGCCACTCGGGGACCGTGCCAACACCCGGCGACCCGACCCCCTTCCCGGCCACGTCCATGGCGAGGTCGCCGTCGACCGTGGCGCGAGGCGCGGTCCGGCCCGAGCCGGCCCGTTGCAGGTTACGGCCGGTTCCGCCCAGGCAGCTGAGCCCCCGCCGTGAGACGGACCAGCAGGACACCGGGAGTGCGGGGCAGTGACACCCGCAGTCCGTCCCCGTCCCAGACCGCCGAGCCGGTCGGTGCGGAGGACGGGTGCAGGATCTCCGCGCGGACCTCCCCGTCCGCCAAATGCCGTACGGGCACGTGCAGTTCGGACTCCCCGCCGCGGCGCCAGGCCGTGATGTACGACGTACGGTCGTCGGGCGACCGCATCCCCAGCGCCAGCCACTCGTCGGTCCACCCGGGCAGACCCAGCGGCCAGAACGGCACGGCCCGCGCGAGGTCGTGGCGGATCGACTTGTACGTGCTCACCGCGTCCCGGACGAGGGTGAGTTGGCGTTGCGACATCCGGTCCAGATGGCCCGAGAGATGGATTCGCCCGAGCAGTGCCCCGCCCAGGGTGAAGGCGATCAGGTCGTCGTCGAAGCCGGGCTGCGGGTACGCCCAGACGGCGCCCTGTTCTGGCGGCACGACCGTAGGTGCGGCGGCGGCGATCGGCGGGTAGCGCAGGGGGTCCTGCTGGTCGCTGGTGGACTGGAGCTGCGTGACGGCCAGCGTGGCGCCGTCCATCCGCATCCCGCCCGAGGCGCAGTTCTCGATCACCAGGTGCGGGTACCGGTCCAGCGCCTCGGAGAGCCAGTCCAGGTAGGCGTGGGCGTGGCCGAGCAGACCGGCTCCGGGTGCGAGGTCCCCGGGGGCGAGGGTTCCGGGATCGATCACGATGTTGTAGTCCAGCTTGAGGTAGCCCACGCCCCAGTCGCCCACGATCCGGTCCACCGTCTTGTCGAGGTGGGCGCGGGCGGCCGGATGGCGCAGGTCGAGCTGGTGGCGGCCCTGCTCGGTGAGGCGTACGCCGTCGCGCTGGAAGAAGGCGTCCGGTGGGAGCGCGGCGGCGACCGGGCTGCGCACGCCGACGACCTCCAGCTCCAGCCACAGCCCGGGAACCATGCCGCGCTCCCGGATCCGTTCCAGGACCGCCCGGATTCCGCCGTCGGGGAAGCGGCGCGTCGAGGGCTGCCAGGCGCCGACGCTGTCCCACCAGCCTCCGTCCGCCGAGTCGTCGTACCAGCCGGCGTCCACGCAGAAGTACTCCGCGCCCGCCTGGGCCGCCGCGTCGATCAGGGGGAGCAGTTTCTCGGTGGTCGGGTCGCCCATGAGCGTGTTCATGTAGTCGTTGAAGACGACCGGGAGTGCGGTGTGGTCCGGGTGCGGGCGGCGTACGGCGCGACGGTACGAGGTCAGCGCGCCCATGGCCTCGTCGAACCCGGAACCGAGGGCCAGCACCCCCGGCACGGTCGTGAACTCCTCGCCCGGGGAGAGCCGGACCCGCCACTGGTGCTCCGCGTCGGTGGGGCCGTTCAGCGCCAGGTACGTGCCGCGCGCGTGTTCGCCCAGGTCCCAGCGCCAGCCGGCCGGGGACTCGATCTGCCACAGCCAGGTCCGGCCGCTCCCCCGGTCCGTGAGCGCCCCCATCGGCAGGTGACCGTCGGTGGGCCAGCTGCCGCGCCCGGCGAGGACGAGGGCGGCGCGGCTGTCGTGCTGATGGGCGTCGACGTTGATGTCGGCGACGGTGTCCCGCAGCGGCTCGGCGTACCAACGGCACTCCGCGAGCCAGTCGTTGCGGGCCCGGTGCACATCGAGGGCGTCCGGAGCGGGCAGGCCGCCGATCAGCAGACTGCTGACGGACTGGACGACAAGGGGCTCCGGGCCGTCGTTGCGCAGCCGCACGCGGGAACGGAGCGCCGGCACCCCGGCGGGTGACGTCAGCTCGACGAACGCCGTCAACCCGGTGGCCCGGTCATGGAGTTCGACGGTCAGCCACTGCCCGCCGTCCCGTGCGCCGCTGCGGTGGCCCCGGTAGCCCAGGCGCGTACCGAGGGCCGTACCGGTGAAGCGGGGGCCGGACCATCCGCTTCCGTACCCGACGGCGGTGAGCTCGACGAGGGGGAGGGCGGATTCCGGGTGGACGGGTACGGCAGGTACTGCGCCGGTGTCACCCAGCCGGACCAGCCGCAGCGTCCCGTCGGAGGCGACGGCGAACTCGGTCTCCAGGGCCGCATGACCCCAAGTGAACGTTCCCTGCATGCCGTTGAGATCCGCGTCCGCCGTACCGGTCAAGGTGCTCCCCCTGATGAATCCCTCGTTACGGTCTCTTGACGACCCCAATGTGACCGGTCACAATCCTGGCATGAATGTGACCGGTCACACAAGGCGGCCGGCGAGCATCAGGGACGTCGCGACCGCCGCCGGCGTCTCGTACCAGACCGTCTCCCGGGTGATCAACGGCCATCCCAGCGTCAAGCCGACCACCCGGGACCGCGTGCTCGCCGCCATCGACGAACTCGGCTTCCGGCGCAACGCCACCGCGCTCGCCCTGGCCAGCGGACGCAGCAGGGCCGTGACCGTGCTCACCGCGAACACCACCCACTACGGCTATGCGTCGATCCTCCAGGGCATCGAGGAGTCCGCCCGCGCGGCTTCCTACGCGGTCGGGATCGGCGTACTGGAATCGGCGGACGAGGCCGCGGTCGCCGCCGAGGTGCAGCGGGCGGCGGACGCGGGCGGCGGACTGATCGTGATCGCCTACGATCCGGCCGGTGTGCGGGCGCTCGGCGCCGTCCCCGCCGAACTCCCGGTCGTCGGCGTGGTCGAGACCCCGGCGAGCCCGCCCGGCGGCGACCGCCCCTGGGTGTGGACCGACGACCGCGAGGCCGCCTACGAGGCGACCCGCCACCTGCTCTCGCTGGGCCACGAGACGGTGCACTACGTCGCCATCCCGTCCAGCACCCGGCGCACCAGCGCCCGTACCAGCGGCTGGCGGCAGGCACTGAAGGAGGCGGGGGCGCCCGAACCCCGCCCTGTGCAGGGCAGTTGGGGCCCGGCGGGCGGCCACACGGCGGGCTTGCAGCTGGCGCGGAACCCGGCCGTCACGGCGATCCTGTGCGGCAACGACGACCTCGCGCTCGGGGTGCTGCGCGCCCTGCACGAGGCCGGCCGTTCCGTCCCCGGCGACGTCAGCGTGGCCGGGTTCGACGATGCCCCGCACTCCGCCTTTCTGACCCCGTCGCTGACGACCGTACGCCTGGACTTCACCGGACTGGGAAGGGCCGCGTTCGCCCTGCTGCACGGGGTGCTGGAGGAGGCCGCGCAGATCGCCCCGCATCCCGTCTCCGTACCGGAGCTGGTGGTGCGGGAGAGTTCGGGGCCGCCGCCCGCCGGCGCCTGAACTCGCCGCGCGACCCCTGCCCGCGCCGAACCACCGCGGACCGCGCCGCACGGTCGCCGAACGCACCGCACGAGCACCGCTGTACCGCACGAGCACCGCTGTTCTGATTCCTGCTTCCTGAACCACCCGTTCGCGAAAGGCACGTGATGAAGACAAGAGCTCTCCCCGCCCTGGCACTGATATGTGCCATCGGCCTCGCCGCCACCGCGTGCAGCGATCCCACGGCCGGTGATTCCGGCGACTCCGGCACGGACGGGAAGCAGACGGCCGTCGACCCGACCGCCCGCCTGGACGGCGTGAAGCTGACCATGTGGACCGCCCAGAACACGGTCAACGCCCCCAAGCAGGTCATCGACGCCTTCGAGAAGGCCACGGGCGCGACGGTTCAGACCCAGGCGATCCCGGACCTGTACGAGCAGAACGTGCCGACGAAGCTCGCCTCCGGCGACCGGCCGGACCTGATGTTCTGGCAGCCGTCCATCTCCACGCTGCCGTTCATCCAGCCGAAGCAGAACCTCCTCACCCTCGACGGTGAGCCGTGGGAGGCCAAGCTCGGCGACACCGAGAAGTCGCTCGGCATGATCGACGGAAAGCGGTACGCGGCGATCGTCACCAGCCCCGCCATGCTCGGCGTCTACTACAACAAGGACGTCTTCAAGCGGGCCGGGCTGAGCGAGAAGGACTTCCCGAAGTCGTACGACGAGCTGCTGGCGCTCGGCCACAAGGTGGTCGAGAAGTCGGATGCCGCCGCCTTCTACGAGGCAGGTGGCGACAAGTGGCCGCTGCAGTGGCAGATGCAGGTCCAGCTCACCGACCTCGACCAGCAGTGGTGGGACGGGCTCAACGAGAACAAGGAGAAGTGGACCGACCCGGTCGTCGTCGGCGCGATCAAGAAGTACAAGGAGAAGCTGCTCGACGCCGGGCTCGCCCAGAAGAACTACCGCACCGGCACCTTCACCGGACAGGCCGACGCCCTGTGGAAGGGGGAGGCCGGCATGGTCCTCAACGTCACCTCCTTCCAGAGCCAGTTGCAGGCCAAGTACTCCACCGCCGAGATCGACAAGAGGATCGGCTGGTTCCCGATCGCCAACTCCGCGGCCACCGGCATGTACTCGCCCGACCAGACCAACGGTGTGGTCGCCTTCAAGACCGGTGACGACAAGCGGCAGAACGCGGCCCGGCAGTTTCTGGCGTTCTGGCTCGGGCCCGACTACGCCGACTACATCAAGGCGATGAAGATCCCGTCCGTGCAGCCGTCCGTGCCCACGCCCGACGGGCTGCCGCAGACGTCCAAGGCCCAGGTCGCGTCCCTGCCCACCGCCATCGGTGTCTTCCAGGCCAAGGCGATCGTCGCCCCGGACACGCACCTCTACCTCGCCGACATGATCTTCGGCAAGAAGAACCCGCAGCAGGTCGCCCAGGCGATCCAGGATCAGTTCGCGCAAGTGGCCAAGGCCCAGGGCGCGCCCGGGTTCTGACGATGGCTCACACAGTCGTACGTACCGAGCCCACGCCGGTGGCGGGCCCGCGCAAGAAGGTGGGGCGACTGCCGCGCGCCGCCGTGCACCACCCGTGGTGGTTCGCACTCCCCGCGATCGTCGTCTTCGCGGGCTTCTTCCTGGTGCCCAACCTGCTCAACTTCTACTACCCGTTCACCAACTGGTCCTCGTACCACGCGGACATCGCCTTCACGGGCCTGGACAACTTCAAGACCATCGCCGACGACGGCTCCCTGCTGCGCGCCATCCGCACCACGCTGCTGTACGCGCTGCTGGCGGCGCTGTTCCAGAACGGCTTCGGGCTCGTGCTGGCGCTGCTGCTGGAGTCGGACACCCGCTTCAACCGGTTGTTCCGCGCCGTCTTCTTCCTGCCGGTGCTGATCTCGGCGCTCGCCACCGGTTACGTCTTCCAGGCCCTGCTCGACCAGGACGGAGCCGTCAACTCCGTACTCGGGACGGACGTTCCATGGCTGGGCTCGACCACCTGGACCCTGGTCGTCGTCACCCTCATCCACGGCTGGAAGTGGATGGGCCTGTCCATGCTGATCTACCTGGCCGGGCTCAAGGGCATCCCGGGCGACATGCTCGAAGCGGCGCGGATGGACGGCGCCGGGCCGTGGCGGACCTTCTGGTCGGTGCGCTGGCCGATGCTCGCGCCTGCCGTCACCTTCAACGTCACCACCGCGCTGATCGGCTCGATGAACACCTTCGACATCGTGCAGGCCACCACGGGCGGCGGGCCCGCGGCCGCCACGGAGGTCTTCAACATCTATATGTTCCGGATCTTCGGACAGGGTCTGTACGCCCAGGCCTCCGCGATGAGCCTCGTCCTCTTCCTGGTCGTGGTCGCCGTGGCGATTCCGCTGGTCGTCGGGTTGCGGCGAAGGGAGCAGCTGCTGTGAACCCGTCCGTGGCATGGCGGTACGGCCGCCCCGCCCTGGTCCTGCTGCTCGCCGGTCTCGCGGTCGGCGTACCGCTGTGGCTGGTCGCCGTCACCTCGGCCAAGCCGCAGGCGGAGGCCATCAAGCCCAACCTCGACCTGCCGCAGCACTGGCAGCCCGCCGACAACTACGCGGACGCCGTCAGCCAGGGCGAGATGCTGCGCGGCTTCGTCAACTCCCTGCTGGTCGTGGTGCCCTCGGTCGTCCTCGTCCTGCTCCTCGGGGCGGGCGCCGCCTGGGTCTTCGCGCGCCGCAAGTCGAAGCTGGTGTCGACGGCGTACGCGCTGTGCATCAGCGGCCTGCTGCTGCCGCCGGCGGTCATCACCATCGTGATGGAGCTGCGGCAGCTGGGCCTGGCGAACACCCGGCCCGGCATGATCGCCGTCTACACCGGCATGTATCTGTCGACGTCCATCTTCTTCATGACCGGCTTCATCCGTGCCATTCCACTGGAGTTGGAGGAGGCGGCCCGGATGGACGGGGCGACACCGGCGCGGATCTTCTGGCGGATCGTCCTGCCGCTGCTGCGCCCGGTGATCGCCACCGCGACGATCATGGTGATGCTCTACGCCTGGAGCGACGTCTTCTACGCCTTCTTCGTCCTCGGCGGCGGCGAGCGGGCCACCCTCCCGCTCAACCTCTACCAGGTCGCCAGCGCCCAGCTCTACCTCAACAACTGGCATCTCGTCTTCGCGTACGTCGTGGTGATGAGCCTGCCCATGGTCGCCGTGTTCCTCGTCGGCCAGCGAAAGATCGTGTCCGGAATCACCAGTGGAGCCGTCAAGTGACCGGAGGTCCAGCAGCGTGATCACCCCCGCCCGCACGAGATCCCGCACCGCCTTGCTAGCAGCCGCACTTGGAGTAGCCGCCATGGCAGCCACCTTGCCCGCGACCGGGTCCGCAGCCGCCGCCGACCCCCAGCGCCTCACCGTCGACCTCGCCGCCTCCGAGGGGCCGGTGATGCTCGGCGCCAACGGCGCGCTGTACGGGCTCAGCGACGACGGGGTGCCCAGCGACGCCGCGCTGGCGCCCCTGAAGGTCACCAGCATCTCGCAGAAGCCGGAGGGCGGCGCCCAGCACCCCAACGGCGACGCGCTCACCGTCTCGAAGTCGTTCCTCCGCAACGGCGGCGGCGAGATCAACGTGATGATGCAGGACATCTACGCCAAGTGGCCGTACGAGGATCTCGGCATCGACGACTACCTCCCCAAGGTCGACAAGATCGCCAAGGAGGTGTCGGCGGACCCGAACAGCGAGCGGTTCGTCTACATCCCGTTCAACGAGCCCGACCAGATCTGGTACAAGCTCGGGGTCGCCGACCAGGCGCAGTACGAGGCGAACCGGGACCGGTTCTTCAAGGACTGGAAGACGGTGTACCAGCGCATCCGCGCGATCGACCCGGACGCGAGGATCGCGGGCCCGAACGAAGCCGCCTACCACTCCCGCCTGTTGAAGGACTTCCTCGCGTTCGCCAAGCGGGAGAACGTCCTGCCGCAGGTGATGACCTGGCACGAGCTGGGTTCCGGCTCGCTGCGCGACTTCCAGGCGCACTACGACAACTACCGTTCCCTGGAGCGGGATCTGGGCATCGCTCCCCTGAAGATCAACATCGATGAGTACGCCAACCGTCGCGACCTGTCCGTCCCGGGGCAACTCGTGCAGTGGGTGTCGATGTTCGAGCGGAACAAGGTGTACGCCAACGCGGCCTACTGGGACGCCGCCGGCAATCTCAGCGGCCATGTGGTGCGTTCGAACATCCCCAACGGCGGCTGGTGGTTCTTCCGCTGGTACGCCGGACTGACCGGTGACACCGTCAAGGTGACCCCGCCGCAACCCAATACGATCGACACCCTTCAGGGCCTGGCCTCGCTGGACGCCTCCCGCCGCCAGGCCCAGGTCCTGCTCGGTGGCTCCGCCAGCGACTCCGACGTCGTGGTGCGGGGCGTCGACCGCTCCCTGTTCGGCCGTACGGTCACCGCGACCGTCGCCGAGGCCGCCTGGTCCGGCTACGAAGGACAGCACGCCACGCCTCGCGTCCTCACCCGTACGAAGGTGCGGGTCGCCGACGACGGTTCGGTCACGGTGCCGCTGCGCGGCATGCACAAGATGTCCGCCTACCGGATCGTCCTCACCCCCGGCGGCACGGGCACCCCCTCCCCCGCCGCCGTCCCCTGGTCGGCGTCGTACGAGGCCGAGGCCGCCGCCATCACCGACGGCAAGGTCTACACCCAGGGCACCGTCGAGAACGCCAACGGCTACGCCGCCTCCGGCACGAAGGACGTCGGCTCCCTCAACCAGGCCACCAGCAAGGTGGACTTCACGGTCACTGTGCCTCGCGAAGGGTCCTACGACCTGGCGATCCTGTACGGCAACCAGTCCGGCACGCCCGCCACGCAGAAGTTGTCCGTGGATGGAGGAACCCCGGTCACGGTGACCTATCCCTCCACCGAGAACTGGACCTACCGCGCCAAGAAGGACGTCACGGTGCGGCTGTCCGAAGGCACCCATGTCCTCACGCTCGCGAAGGGCGACGCCGAGGTCACCCTCGACCGTGTCGACCTGACCGCCCGCACGGGTGCGGCCTCCGCGTCGTACGAGGCCACGCTGGCCGACATCAGCGGGAAGCCGTCGTACGACTACTCGTCCTCGGCCGGCGTGGGCACCGGCGCTCTCGTCCTGCGCTCGGGGGACAAGGCGGTGTTCGACGTCTACGCCCCGCGTGACGGCTACTACACGGTGGTGCCGCGGGCCTCGGCGCCGGTCCGGCTGGCGCTGCACGGCGAGACGGTGACGGCGGCGCCCGGACGCGCCCTGCGGCTCTACCTGGTGGCCGGCAACAACCGCGTCGCGGTGACTGCGGGGCAGGCCGCCGTCCGCTCGCTCGACGTCTCGGGCGACGGATCGACGTCCGGCACGCTCTCCTACGAGGCCGCCTCGGCCACCCTCGCGGGCGGGGCCAAACTAGTCGACTCGGCGTACGCCTCCACCGGTTCCTACATCGGCAAGCTCGGCAACAGCGCCTCCAGCACCGCCGAGTTCACGGTGCGGGCGCCCAGCTCCGGCCGCTATCTGCTGGTCGTCCACTACGCGCACAACGACCGGCGCGACAACGGCCACGCCTACAACACGGACATCATGTCCCGTACGGCGGACATCACCGTGGGGAACGCGGCGCCGGTGAAGGTCACCTTCAAGAACACCTGGAGCACGGACGACTACTGGACGCTCGGCGTCCCCGTCGACCTGAAGAAGGGCTCCAACAAGGTGACGTTCGCCAACGCGACGGCGTGGGCACCGAACATCGACCGCATCGAACTGGGCCGAGTCGTCGACCGGCCGTAGTCCGACCGTTCCACCCGCTCACCCGCTCCACCTCAGGTGGAGCGGGTGGGTGCGCGGCTGTCATGGTGCCGCCGTCAGGCGACCTGCCCGCTGTGCAGCGCCGTGTACGCCCCGCCTCGGCGCAGGAGTTCCTCGTGCGTGCCGATCTCCTGGATCCGGCCCTCCCCCATCACCACGATCCGGTCGGCACCCCGCACGGTGGACAGCCGGTGTGCCACCACGAAGGTGGTACGGCCGTGCAGGAGGCGGGCGAGGGCCTGCTGGACGAGCGCCTCCGACCGGGTGTCCAGGGCCGAGGTCGCCTCGTCGAGGACCAGCACCCTCGGGTCCCGGATCAGGGCCCGGGCGATGGCCAGGCGCTGCCGCTGTCCGCCGGACAGCCGTGCCCCGCGCTCGCCGACCAGGGTGTCGAGGCCCTGCGGCAGCCGGTCGACGAACTCCAGCGCGTTGGCGTCGCGCAGCGCCGCGCGCACCGTCTCCTCGTCGGCGTCGTCCATGCCGTAGGCGACGTTCTCGCGGATGGTGCCGTCGAAGAGGATCGACTCCTGCGGCACGACCGAGAGGAAGCGGCGGTATGTGCGCAGGTCGAGGGTGCTCATGTCCGTGCCGTCGAGCAGCAGCCGGCCGGAGGCCGGGCGGATGAAGCCGATGACGAGGTTCAGCACGGTGGACTTGCCCGCACCGGACGCGCCGACGAGGGCGATGGTCTCCCCCGGTGTGACGGAGAGGCTGAAGTCCCGTACGGCCGGGTGGCCGCCGTCCTCGTAGGCGTACCCGACGCCCTCGAAGGTCACGGCTCCGCGCAGTGCGGCGAGTTCGGCCTTGCCCTCGTTGTCCTCCAGCTCTGGGGCTTGGAGCACCTCACCGACGGAACGGACGGACTCCAGGCCCTTGGTGATGACCGGGGCCAGCCCTGCCAACGTTGTCGTGGAGTTGGTGAGGGTGGTCAGGAAGGCACTCAGCATGACGACGTCACCGGCCGTCACGCCCCAGACGCCGTAGTACGAGATCAGCGCCGCGCCGGCGAGCACCAGCACACCGACGACGTTCAGCACGACCCAGGCGAGCGAGCCGAAGCGGCCGTTGACGAGATCGAGGCGCATGCCGGAGGTCAGCAGCCGGTGCAGGGTGCCGTCCATGCGGCGCAGCGCCTTGCCCTCCAGACCGTGGGCGCGGGTGACCGGGATGAGGCGCGTCATCTCCGTCACCCGGGACGACAGGGTCTCGACCTCGTGCCGGAAGCGCTCGTTGTGGGCGCGCAGGCGCGCCCTGAGGCGGGCCACGACCAGTGCGGCCGCTGGCACGACCACGAGGAAGACGGGCACGAACTCCGGTGTGCGTACGGCGATGATGACGAGGCCACCGATGAGTACGGTGCCCGCGCCGAGCCCCGTCTCCGCGGTCTGCTGCACCATCTGCTCGACGGTCTCCACGTCACGTACGACCTTCGCCTGCAGCACACCGGCGCTGACCCGTGAGTGGTAGCCGATGGAGAGCTGCTGCATGCGTGTGCACAGCGCGGAGCGCAGGCCGGTGCCCATCCGGCGCACGCTGCCGTACAGCAGGCGTACGTACAGCAGGTGCAGGGGGTAGTTGACGAGCAGGATGAGCATGATGACGCCGGTGCTCAGCCAGAGCCGGCTGATCGGCTGGTGCTGGACGACGGTGTCGATGATGGACGCGGTGATCAGCGGCAGCAGCCAGATCGGGCTGTGCTTGACCGTGAAGACGCCGACCGCCGCCGCGAGGCGGTGACGGTCGGCCCGGAACAGATAGGCGAGGGTGCGTACGGGGTGTTCGCCGCGATAGCGGTGGTCGAGCGGTCTCTCGTGCGACGACGCCATCGGCGTTGTCCTTCCCAGGTTTCCGAACGGGAGCAAGCGCTTTCCTATCCCATCTCGGGAGGAATACACACCCGGTCGCGCACGGATTCCCGGGAGAAGGTTCCAGCGGACTCCGGAGGGTCGGTTCAGACAGCGTCCAGCTCCGCGAGTTCCTCGGCGGTGAGCACGAGGTCGGTCGCGGCGAGCGAGTCCAGGATCGTCTCCGGCCGGCTCGCCCCCGGGATCGGCACGACGACGGGTGACTTGGCGAGCATCCAGGCCAGGCACACGCGCTGCGGGCTCACCCCGTGCGCCTCGGCGACCCGGGCGAACGGGGCGTAGGCGGAGCCCAGTTCGCGGGCCCGGGAGATACCGCCGAGGGGACTCCAGGGCAGGAACGCGATGCCGAGTTCGTCGCACAGCCGCAGCTCCGGCTCGCTGGAGCGGAACGCCGGGGAGAACTGGTTCTGCACGGAGACCAGCCGACCGCCCAGGATGTCGTTCGCCTGCTTGATCTGCTCCGGGTTCGCGTTGGAGATCCCGGCCATGCGGATCTTGCCCTCGTCGAGCAGCTCGCGTACGGCGCCGACGGACTCGGCGTAGGGCACCCGCGGGTCGGGGCGGTGGAACTGGTAGAGCCCGATGGCCTCGACGCCGAGCCGGCGCAGGGAGTCCTCGCAGGCTTCCTTGAGGTGCCGGGGGCTGCCGTCAAGGGTCCAACTGCCGTCGCCGGGGCGCAGATGGCCGCCCTTCGTGGCGACCAGGACGTCCTGGCCCAGGTCGTGGGAGCCGAGCGCCTTGGCGATCAGGGTCTCGTTGTGACCGACCTCGTCGGCGTCCCGGTGGTAGGCGTCGGCGGTGTCGATCAGGGTCACGCCGGCGTCGAGCGCGGCATGGATCGTGGCGAGCGAGCGTGCCTCGTCCGGGCGCCCCTCGATGGACATGGGCATCGCGCCCAGTCCGATCGCGCTGACCTCGACGTCACCGATGCGGCGGGTGTGCATGGGTCGTGACCTCTTTCGGCTGTCGCGCGGGAAACGTTGTCGTCCGGCGGGCGGGCCGCGGATCACGGCCGTACCGGGCCGACACCAGCGTGGCTGTCCGGACGCGAGAGGTCCAATAGAAGAAAGAGAACGCATTCAGCGACGGCGCCACTGAATCCGTGGTGCGGGGTCCCGCCGGGCGCGGAGGTCGACCCCCCGTCGTCCATCTGCCCGTCTGCCCATCTGCCTATCCACCTATCTGCTTGCACGGCCTCCCGGTTGGTGTGGCACGCTCACCCTTGACCAGCACGGCGAGAGGCGGCGGCATGCGCATCGGACTGCTCGGCACCGGCCCGTGGGCCCAGATGGCCTACGCTCCCGCCCTGAGCCGGCACGGCGAACTGGACTTCGTAGGAGTGTGGGGCCGCCGTGCGGCCGCCGCGAAGGAGCTGGCCGACAGCTACGGCGTGCGTGCCCACGACGACGTGGACGCGCTGTTCGCCGACGTGGACGCCGTTGCCGTTGCCCTGCCGCCGGCCGTGCAGGCCGATCTGGCGGTGCGGGCCGCGCGGGCAGGCTGTCATCTGCTGCTGGACAAGCCGCTCGCGCTGACGGTGCGGGAGGGACGGGCGCTCGTCGAGGCCGTCGGGGAGGCCGGTGTGGCCTCGGTCGTGTTCTTCACCGCCCGTTTCCAGTCGGAGACCGAGGCGTGGATCACCGAACAGGCGGCCGTGGAAGGCTGGTTCATGGGCCGCGCGCAGTGGCTGGGCGCCGTGTTCAGCGGTGACGGCAACCCGTTTGCGGCCTCGCCGTGGCGGCGGGAGAAGGGCGCTCTGTGGGACGTGGGTCCCCACGCCCTGTCCGTGCTGCTGCCGATACTGGGCGACGCCCGGCGCGTGATGGCCGCCGCGCACGGGCCCGGCGACACCGTCCATTTGGTCCTCGAGCACGTCAGCGGCGCGTCGAGCACGCTCGCCCTGAGCCTCACGGCGCCGCCCGCGGCAGCGGGGGCCGCGGTGGAGCTGCGGGGCGCGGCCGGTGTGACGCTGCTTCCGGAGAGCGCCGACAGCGCGGTGTCCGCCCTCATCCGAGCCGGGGACGCCCTGCTGGCCGCCTCCCGCACCGGGCGGGCGCATGCGTGCGACGCGGCGTTCGGTCTGCGGGTCACCGAGATCCTGGCGGCGGCCGAAGCGCTGTTGAACGGCGGCGCGTGACGGCGCGGCCGGACAGGTCGCAGGGGTTGTAGCCGCCCGATACGGCGACGTTCGGGGCAGTGGCCCCATCGCGGCATGCTCGGCCGCACCGGCTCTAGGGCGTGTATCGGAAGTGGATCTTGCGTGAGATGATCTTGATCCGTGGCAGATGGGGATCTGACGCATGCTCAATGGGCCCAGCTCGAACCGCTGCTGCCCAGGGGCAGGAAGCCGGGACGCCCGCCGATACGGATCTTCACCGAGCTGCAGGCCAACGCGAAGAACCTGATCATCTGGGACGTCAACGAGTAGTTGTGACTCCTTCATCCCGCCTGCGCGGGTTGTTGGTGGCGAGCAGTTCCTGTAGGAGCTCAACGACGAGATCGGGCTGCCCTATGTACGGGGAGTGGCCCGTCTGCCACTCGCGCACGCCGGTGCAGCGCGAGGCCATCTTCCGCTGCAGGCCTGGGTCGATGGCTCGGTCCTGCGCGCAGACGACGTAGGTGGAGGAAATGTGCTTCCAGCTGTGGCGCTCTGGGACTCCTCGCCCGCAGCCGGGGGCTTGCGCACGCAGGAGGCCGACCGCCCAGGCGGCGAGGGGGTCGGGACAGTCGCCATAGAGGGTGGCGACAGCCCGGTCGGGGTGCAGGCTGGTCGAGCCGTCGGGCTCTGGGTTGATCGCGTCCTGGAGCTGCGGGGACGCCCCACCCAGACTGGCCGCGCTCTCGCCGACATCCGGCACGAAGGCCGCCAGATAGACCAAGTGTCCCGCTCCGCGCACTCCGGTGATCACTGACCCACCGTAGGAGTGACCGAGCACAAGCGGAGGCTCGTGCAGCGCGTCGATGACTGCCTGGACCACAGCTGTGTCAGCGAGCAATGAGCCCCGGTGGAGCTCGGGAACGACAACGTCGGTTCCTGTGGTCCGCAAGCGTTCTGCCACTACGGCGAAGTGCTCGGGACGGTGATACAGGCCGTGAACGAGCACCACGGCGGCCAATTCGCCCGCCTCCTCAAGTCGGCGTCAGGCCAGTGATCCTAGCTCCGGACCATGGCCGGCCATCACTCACCACGTGATCCATTTCCGATACACGTCCTAGTCCTCTTCGGCCATTTCCTGGACGGTGTACTTGCTGGTGCCGTCCGGCAGGGTCTCGTCGTACATCTTGCGTACCAGCTGTACCTGGTGGGGGCGAGCTTGGGCTTCTGGCCGCAGGTGCGGCCACGGGCCCGGGCGGCGGTGTCCCTGACAGGCCTCGCGTCTTCAGAGATGACGACGCGCCTCAATCCAATGACACATCCCCCGGGGTGAGGTGGAGCGGCAGGTCGGGGTTGAGTTGGCTCGGTGAGGCAGAGAACGCCGGCAGGGCGACAAGGGTCCACAGGAGGGTCAGTGTGGTGAACAGGGCGTTTACTGCGAGGATCCGAGCGACGGGCTGCTGCCAGCCTGAGAGATGTTCGCTGCCGCGGAACAGGGGGAACGGAGTTCCCCGGTCGCGGGCGAGTCTGTCCATGAATACGAAGGTGGCTGTCCACATTCCCAGCAGAAAGACTTCGAGCAGGGGAAGTTGGTACCAGTGGCCGGCGAACAGTGCAGGGCCCGGGGATGCACTGACATAGGCGTAGGAGCCGGTCAGAATCCAGAGCTGCTCGAAGAGACAACTCGCAGCCATGCACACGGCCAGAGTGGCAACGAGGAGGGTGGTGCGCCGCCAGTTCTTGCGAGGGCTGCAGACCCGGTCGAGAAGCCACCTTGAGACCAAGATCCAGCTGGCCATGAGCGTGTAGGGCAGGCCGTCGGCCGACAGGGGCGTGATGAACTGAGACTCGGGGTTGTCGCCATGCCAGCCTGGGATCCAGGGGCCCCAGCTGCTGACGTTGACGGTGACCCGGCTCAGACCGAACACATAGCCGTCGTACTGGTACAGCGGGGTCACCCACAACGACAGCAGGCCACTGGCGAACATCGCCCCACTGAGCGTGATCTGTCGCGCAGCGCGGTATCGGCGCACCAGGTAAACCGCTAGGGCAGCCGTCAAAGCGACAACGACCCCCTGCCAGACCCATAGGAGCAGTCTGCGCGTGGCGGAGGTCCCGTAGTCGCCGGAGCCGACCGAGTGCACACCTCCGTCGATGATCCATCGGCCGTATACCACCATGGAGAAGCCGACGTAGAGCAGCCCGAGAAGGGCCCAGTAGATATTGGGTTGCCGCCACAAACTGGTGTGGTGGTGGATCACCCCGGACGTGGGTAGGGCCATAGTCGCCTCCGGAGGGGTTCGTGTTTCCGGACAGGTAACCGATCGTTTCTCATGCGGTGGTTCACAGCTTCGAGTGCTCCTCGTGGGCTTCGCCTGGAGGCGGTAGCTCGGCATCAGGTGAAGCTGTCTGCGGTGATGAAGCACCGGGAGGAACGACCTCTTGCATCAGTTGTATTTCAATGCCGCAGCCTGAAGGTGTTCCGCGGCGAGCTCACCGCTGGCGAGCGCCGCGTTAGTGGCGCTGTAGGAGAGAAAGTCGCCCGCGAACTGGATGCGCGAATCAGGGTTGATGCTCCTGGTGAACTGGCTGAGGCTGCGGTAGCCATGGGCGGGGCGGGCCAGGAGGGCTTGTTCCCAGCGGTGCACGACACACATCTCCTGATGGGCGTCGATGTGTTCAGCCAGGTCAGGGAATGTCTCGCGGAGCGCGTGAAGAGCATCAGCGATGACGACGTCGTCATCCGACGCGAAGTGCTTTCCGGTCCAGGAACCTCGGAAGTGGGCTGCGACGAGCCCTTTGCCTGCCGGTGCGCGGCCCTGGCTGAGATTGTGGTTGAAGGTGACGCCGAGGAGATCGCGGCTCTCGCGACAAGGGACGAGGAAGCCCAGAGCCGGCTCCGTGGGGGGCCGTCGCAGCCCGAAGGTGACGCGAATGTCAGGGATGTATCGCAAGGCCGACAGGTATTCTCGCTGGCGCTCCGAGAGCTGGGGAACAATCCGGGGCACGTTCGGGCCAGGAACTGCCACCACGCAGGCATCGGCCCTTGTGCTGTGCTCCCTTCCTCCACGCTGCCAGAGGACGTGGACACCGCTGGCGTCTTCACTCACCCGGGTCGCGCTTGCGGCGTACTCGACGCGGAGTCGCTCAGCGAGCAGCTGCGTCAGCGTGCCGACGCCCGCATCGAAGTTGAATGCCGGTGCCTTGAGCGTTGCCCAGAGCGGGATGAGAGCGCCGACGGCTGATACGTCGCGGGGCTCTGCCAGGAAGTAGCCACTGCACAGGGGTTCGATCAAGTAGTCGAGCAGTTCCTCATTCAGTCGTCGAACGGCCCAGTCGTCTGCATTCTCCACGTCGATCTCAGCTGCGCCGGACATGTCGCCCCACTGCAGCAATGGAGTTGCCCGGCGAAGGTCTCGCAAGAGGTTGATGGCCTTGAGTTTTGACTTCCAGCTGAACAGTCGAGTGCGTACAAGACCGGACGGCCGGCTGAAGTCCAGGCGGTGGATCTTCCCTGCCCGCAACACGCCCCACACGTTCGTACTGGGCTGGATCTCTGCCGCCAGTCCGGCATCGGTCAGGAGTCGGACCATGGCTGTGTAGTTGTACGACAGCCAGAGCGCGCCGAGGTCCACTCGGTAGCCGTCTCGCTCGACTGTGGTCATGCGACCGCCAACTCGGTCTTCCTGTTCCAGGACGGTCACCGTGTGTCCCGCCTGCTCCAGGCGGAAGGCCGCGGTCATGCCGGCGATGCCGGCGCCGACAACGATCACGTGCTTGGGGCCAGACTCGCTGGTCATCTTCCCCCCATAGGATTGTGGTCAGCAGGTACATCGCACAGACGATTTCGCACGTGGCGGGGTGCCGCCGTCGTTGCCGGCCCGGCGCAACGACATCGGTCTCTCGCAGGCAAACGGCTGGGGGATGGCGCTCATGACCGAAGCCGTGCACATGTGGCTCAGGGCTCAGAGTCGGGCTGTTGTCCGGGCTCACGACGCTCTGTGAGATCAACGGCAGATATATGTCCGGGAATCATGAAGCCTGCTGCAAGGTCCTGGCAGGGAGGCTGTCCAGCCACCACGCGAGGGCAGGCATCGTCAGCGGGGCCAGGGCGTCCGCCGGTGGCTCCTGAGAAATGGAGCTCTCGATCTTCACCGCTCCGGGGTGAAGGCCATCGGGGTTGGTATACCGCTCCATCGTCAAACCGGCATTGAGGTTGCGGGCTACGACCTTTCCGACAGCGGTGATGTACCTCTGCAGAGGGGGACTGGCGGAAGGCGTAACACGGTCACGCAACTGCAGGTAGCAGGACATGGAAGCGTCCCTCAGAGCCACCGCCTCAGCAATGGCCTGCGAGGGGGCGCACTGGGAGCGGCGCGCGAGGATGTCTACGACGTTCTCGACAGCGAACCTCTTTCCCCGCTCCAAGTTTTGCGACAGCCAGATATCTCGACCGTAGGAGAACAGATCGTTGTCGACCTCCCCGGTCAGCGCCGCTGCCGCAACAAGCGCCCTCACCGGATCAGACTGGATTTCATGCCCGGGCACTTCTCCCGTGGCCAGCTCGATCGCCGCCATCGTGACCCACGCTCCACCGGCCAGCGGCCGGACCCGCACCCACTCGTCCAGTGAGAGCGTGCCTCCCCGGGAAATGCACGAGGTCTCACGCGCGACACCCAGGAGCCACCCCCGGTGCTCCTGGGCCCAGCGGTGGAAGACTGCAGCCGTGGAGCACGCCCGCCCCCGCCGCGCCAGGTCACACCAAGCCGCCCCAAGGGGGCTCTCGTCGGCCACGAGGGAACTCGGGGGAGACTCAAGCGCATTGAGCGCATCGAAACCGAGATCGACGGCATCGGACAACGTCGTGGCGCTCCTGTCGAATTGATCGTCCATCACGTACGCCAGATACGTCCAGTCGACCAGGAGCTGGAGTACATCCACGGAGGTATCAGAGGGCACCATCCTGGGAAGCCACGCGTGGGCATCGGTCTGGTCCAGCCGGGCGGCATCCTCCCGCCTGTCACAAAAACCGAATCGCCTCAGCCATTCCATTCCGTGGTGGCGGAGGGTCTCCTCCAGCGGGTTCTCCCGCACCGCAATTGGACAGTAGATCGACGGCAGTTCAATAGTGAGCGTGTTCATTCCTCTCCTTCTCCCAGGTCCGCCTCGTCGGCCATCTGCTTCACCGCTTGCTTGCGATTCTGGGTGGCATAGCAGATGTCGTCGCTGGGCCGGCTGATGAGCTGCGGGAACACGTCCTTCAGCGGGCCGTCGACCAGAGTGAAGTGGTCGGGGACCTCGCCCAGGGTGCCGATGACCTCCTCGTGGTGGCCCCCGTGCCGATCAGCAGGATGTCGTAGTCCTTGCGCGCGAAGCGGACAGTTTCCTTGTGGACCTTGGTGACCAGGAGGCAGGTGGCGTCGATGGTGGTGAGCGATGCGCACACTGGCCACAGAGATCATGAGGTCCTCCAAACCGCCTGCTTCGCCAACCGCTTCAGCTCGTCCTCCACCCCACGCGGCAGGTGGGCGTCCTGCAGCGCGGAGAGCGCCTGTTCGTAGCGGTCGCGAATCATGGTCTCGACGGCCCGGTCGGCCCCGGTGGCCTCGATCACCGCGCGCAGGGGGGCCGCGCCCCCCTCGTCAAGGTGGGGGCTGCCGTACAGGGTGCGCAGCAGCCGCGCTTGGCCCACATCGGCCCGCTGAAGTGCCAGGGCGATCAGAGCGGTGGGCTTGCCCTCCCGCAGATCGTCCAGGACCGGCTTGCCGGTGTCCGTGGGGCTGCCGAAGACTCCCAGCAGGTCGTCCCGCAGCTGGAAGGCCTCTCCCAAAGGGAGCGCGAACGCACTGAGCTGCTCGAGGTATTGCTCATCGGCACCTGCCAGGGCGGCACCGATGTGCAGCGGCCTCTCGATGGTGTATTTGGCGGTTTTGTAGCGGGCGACGGCCAGCGCCTGCTCGACATCGGCCGTGGGGCGTCCGGTGGCCAGTAGGTCGAGGTACTGGCCGTACATCACCTCGCTGCGCATCACGTCTATCAGCGGCCGCAGCCGTTCGCGCTGCGCGGTGCTCAGCCCTGTTTCCCGGCCGGTAAGGAGTTCGTCGGACCAGATCAGGGCGAGGTCACCGGCCAGGATCGCGGCCCCGGTGCCGAGGCTGTCGGCCGCGGCCGGGGTACGGTCGCTTCGGTGGCGGGCGGCGAGTGTCCGGTGGACGGTGGGCTGTCCGCGGCGGGTGTCGGAGTGGTCCATCACGTCGTCGTGGATCATGCAGAAGGTGTGGAACATCTCCAACGCCGCCCCCGCCCGCACCGCCGTCGCCGGACTCCCGCTGTCGCTGTCGCGGGCGGCGTGCCAGCCCAGCACACACAACAGCGGACGGATCCGCTTGCCCCCGGCCGCCAGGAATTCCCCCACTGCCTGTGGCGCATCGACGGGCAGCCCCTGTCGACGGGCCGCGGCCGTCTTGCGAGCGACGAAGGCGTGCAGGATCGTGCCCACTTCACGGCGTACCGCCTGCGCATCCAGCAGGCCCGGCGGCGTAGAGGATGCCCGGGCTTGCGGCTGGGCCGTGGAGGCGATCGGTGTGGTCATGACGGCTCCCCCGCCCTGGTGGCATGTCCGGTCGTGAAGTCCGCGGTCTCGATGGCTTCAGGCAGAGGTAGTGCCTCGTCCACCAAGACATCGACGATCTTCGATTCCGGTCGGTTCGAAGGACTTCGCCCTGGCGGAAGATCCAGCCTTTGCCGTTGCCGCAAGAGACGCCGAGGTCGGCTTCGCGGGCCTCGCCGGGCCCGTTGCCCACGCATCCCATGACCGCGGTGCGCAGGTGGTGGGAGAAGTCGTGGAAGGCGGCTTCGACCTGGGCGGCGAGCGGTGCCCAGGCCGTCGTGGCGCAGGCCGTCCTCGACGGTGACGACCAGGCGGTGTCCGGCGGCCGGATCGGTCAGGACCGGTGAAACGGGCAGCAGCCAGCGCGGGTCGATGACGGTGGTGCCGATCCCGAAGTCCTCCAGGTCCCTCGCCGCCGTATACGCCTGGGAAGCCATCGGCCCGACCGCCACCAGCAGCACGTCTCGGCTGCCCGCCGTACTGCAGTGCAGCACGTCCCCGACCTGAAGCCGCTCCACCGCCGGCACATCGACGGGAGTGGAGCCTTTGGGGAATCGCAGCAGACTCGGCCCCTGCTCGAAGCAGACCGCCTCGGTGAGGAGTTCGGCAAGGCGCACCCCGTCGCGCGGGGCGGCGATGCGCAGACCGGGGACGTTCGCACCGCCGCGCTGGTGACGGCATGCTGTTCGGCGATGCCCACATCGAAGTCCCGATCCGGGAAGCATTCGGCTGGGGCGTGCAGGCCGGTGGGGCGCAGTATCGACGCCGTCACGCCCACGATGTCGTGACGTTCGGCGGCCAGGTCGGCCAGGCTCGTGGAGGCACTCGTCCACGACGGCAACGCTGGGGAGGGTGGTGTCCAGTAACGAGCCGGCAGCAGAGGGCTTCGGCGGGGACTTGGAGACCGTGGCCATCAGGGGTCCGCCTTACGTCACATCGCGAGTGGGGGACAAGCCGACCGGGCACAACAGCATCTCCAGGATGTGCGGGGCGAAAGGCTGATGTGGGCCCTCCGCGACCGGATCACCCTCACTATGGGCGCGATCACACCGGCGTGCGCAAGGTGCAGCCCACCCGCGCGTTGAGCGGGACATGACCTACGAAGCACGCCGCGGAGACCGCCACACCACAAAGGGGCAAAGCTGTCACATCCATGCGAATCCGCCCGCGCACGCCTCAAGACGCCCTGGCAGAAACGACACTGCGTACTTGCTCCCGAACGAAACCGCGTCCACCCCGGCCCCGCGCACGGCGTCGAAGGTGAACAGCAAGTGCTCCCTGCGGACGCGGGGGTACGTCGGTCTACTACATCACCGTCAGGTCCCAGCTCTGAACGAGTAGTTCCGATGCGGCTCAGTGGTCGTAGGCGATCAGTGAGCGGGTGAGGGGTGCGGCGATGGTGCGCTTGTGCCAGATCGCGCAGGTCATCGCCAGGATGCGCTGAACCACACGGACGCCGACGCCTTCAATGGTCCGGCCGCCATGTTGTTCCAGGTCGAGCCGGCCCTTGAGGGTGTCGTTGACCGACTCGATCAGCTGGCACACGGTCTTGAGCAGGGCTTCTCCCGGCCGTGAGGGACCCCGGTCGCGGTAGGAGCACCGCAGCAGGCTGATGCCGCGGGCGGCGAGGAAGCGGTCGAGTCCGGCGGCGATGCAGCCCTTGTCAGTCAGGATGAGCAGGTCGAGTCGGTCGGCGGCCAGGTGCGGTTCGTTGTCGATCAGGGCGGCCAGCACCCGCCGCTCGTCGATCTTGGGATCGGCCAGGGCCAGGTGACCGGCGGGCTGGCCGGGGTGCACACCAGGTGCAGTTTCAGGCCCCAGTAGACGCGTGAGTGGGAGCGGCAGTAGCCGTAGTTGGCCGATCCTGCCAGGTCGGAGGAAACCGAGCATGACCTGGGCCACGGCCAGGGTGACCAGCTCCGCGTCGGTCAGCCGAGGCGGCCGACCACGCCGCCGCGAGTCTTCACGCGTGCGGCAGCGACAGCGGGAGTCCGGCGACGGCGGCGCGGGCGGGGGCGGCGTGCTACTCAAGATCCACTTTCGATACACACCCTAGTCCTCGAACGGCTCGTCACTCCACCGGAACCAGGCCCTGTCCCCCTCGATGTGCAGCAGGAACTCGGCGACCGGGCCGTCCGGCGAGGACAGTGAGACGCGTCTTCGGATCTCGTCGTAGGCCGCCTCCCAGGCTTCCCAGACCTCGTCGTAGCCCCGCTCCAGCAGGGCCAGTTCACGGGCGAACAGGTCGTGGACCGCGTCGTATCCCGGACCGGGCGTGAAGCGGCCCGACAGCCACGGGAAGTCGGCCTCGTCGATCAGGATCTCCCCGACCGACTCGTCACCGCCGCGCACCTGCCAGATCTCACCGTCGAACCCCATGCCGCCTCCGCGTCAGCTGTCGATCACACCGTCGACCAGCATGGCACCCGGCACTGACAAGCGGCCCGGACCTGCACTCGGACCGGGCCGCCCGTGATGTACCGCTCCTCGGTGCTACGCCTTGCTACGCCTGGCCCGCCGCATGGAAGTTGATGCGCTCACTGACGACGGGGAAACCGGCCTTGGCGAAGTTCGCGGCCATGGGGAAATTGCCCCGGTCCGTAGCTCCGGTGACCACCTGCGCGCCCTGCTCGACAAGGAAGTGGGTGCACTCCGCGAGGAGGTCGTAGGCGTAACCGTGGCCGCGCTGTTCCGGGACGACCCCGATGAAGCCGATCGTCGGGCCGGAGGGGTTGTGTGCCGGGATGTGGATGCCGGCGAGGTCGCCGTCCGGGGTGTGCGCGAGCTGCCACCACTCCCGTGGGGACGGGCACCAGTGGAAGAAGTCGAGCTCCTCCTGCGCGGCCCGGTCCAGGCCGCCCTCCTCGATGGCCCGCAGCGAGTGGGCGTCCAAGGTGACGGAGTGGATGCGGCGCAGCGCGTCGAAGAAGACCGCGTCGTCCGGCTCGGCACTGAAGCGCAGGCGTCCGGGCCGCTCGGGCAGGCCGAGGTCCGGGGTCCAGCGGTACAGGAAGCGTTCCACCAGGAGTTCGTAGCCGGCCGCGCGTGCGGCGGTGAAACGGGCCTCGGCGGCGGCCTTCAGGTCGAGCTCGTCCCGCCAGTTGCCGGGCAGGTTGATCTCGAGTTCGACCTGCCAGGGGGCGGAGCGCAGGAGTTCGGCGCCGGCCTCCTCCTCGCCCTCGGCCACGTCGAACCAGTTGATGTTGATGGGCTCCGAGTCGTCGGGGCCGCCCCACCAGGCGCCGCGAGCGACGACCGCGCCGTCACGCAGCGCCACCCGCTTCCACTCGGGGCGGAAACGGGTCCGCCGGTGCCCCTCACGGGCGTTCAGCGGGTCGGGGTGTGCGTCGAAGAGATGGGCGTCGCTCGCAGAGAGCGTACGGATGACCGGATCGGTCACGGATTCCTCCGGGATGCAGGCTGCTTGGAGCGCTCCCGGTCAGATCACACGAACCACGCCGGGGCAACGGAGAAGGGAGCGCTGAAAAGGTGTGAATCGCACGGCACTCGCCTCCTTCCGTCCGTCTCAGGGCGTGGAGCCAAACGGTACGTGATCTCTCTCGGGTCCGTCCACGGAATTTTCGGGCGACTCCTGGAGGCGGGTACGCCCCTGCGTCCACGAGTGCTCGGGAGCTCCCGGGAGCGCTCTCAGAGGCCTGCGGGCTTAAGTGGGCCTTAGGGGAGGGTTAAGCAGTCGTGGTCATTCCATGGCGCTTCAAGTTCCCGCAGTTCAGGTGGATTTGAGCGAGACGCAGAGGTATTGGCTGAGGTGGGGGTCGTGCGTACCATCGGGGCCCATCGTTGGCGTCCAGGCCAAGTTCGAGAGCGCTCTCACTATGGTCCCGAGCCAGCTCTCGAGCAGCACGTCCGCCTCGCCACCGCAGCCCGCACACCCCCACAAGTGCTCCGGGAGACCCCCCACATGACACCCCGTCATCAGCGCAACCTCGGCCGACGCAGGCTTCTCTTCGCCCTCGGCGGCGCGGCGGTGGCCGCCCCCGCCGTCGCCACCATGGCCCCCTACGCCCTCGCGGGTACACCCGCGGACGGCGTCGATCCCGCCGCGGCGGGGCCGCTGCCGCTGACGATCGTCAACGACAGCGGCTCCTTCGGCAACGCGAACGTCCACGTCTACATCGTGGGCAACCTGGACGGCAGGCAGGTGCGGGTCACACCCGACGGGACCCTTGCGCCGATCGCGCTGTCGGACAACGGCCCCGACGGCTTCACCGACTACGCCATCGGCCTGGCCGGCAGCGGCGAGACCCGGCTGTCCCTCCCCTACATGTCCGGGCGGATCTATGTGTCGCTCGGCCAGAAGCTCAAGTTCAAGGCCGTCACTGACGGCAACGGAAATGCCGCGCTGCAGTACCCGGCGGGCTGGGTGGCTTCCGACCCCAACTACCCGGTGCTGCACGACTGTGCCGAGTTCACGTACAACGCCTCCGGAATGTTCTGCAACACCACCATGGTCGACATGTTCAGCGTCCCCCTGAGCATTCGGCTGACCGGTGCCAAGGACCAGACGGCGGGCAAGCTGCGCGCCGGCGGGCGGGCGGCCGCGTTCGCCGCGGTGCGCCAGGTCGAGGAGTTCGCGCGGCTCGTCGTGGACGACACGCGCGTGATCGCCCCGGGACACGGCCTGGATGCCGGCCTGTTCGCCAAGGACTACTTCGCCCCGTACATCGACGAGGTGTGGAGCACGTACGCCGGGCGGGACCTGACCGTCACCACCAACGCGGGTACGTTCACGGGGCGGGTGCGCGGTGACCGGTTCACCTTCGGCGGGCCCGCTCAGGTGTCCTTCGCCAAGCCGTCGACCCGGGACGTGCTGTTCTGCGACGGCAACCTCGCCGCCCCCAACGACGGCACCACCGGCCCCGTCGCCGCCGTACTCGGTGCCGGTTTCAACCGCTCGACGCTGCTCAGCCACCCGGCCCAGCCGACGACCGACGCCGCCACCTTCTACCGGACCGGCCTCACGAACCATTACGCCAAGGCGATGCACGCCGCCACCGAGGACGGCAAGGCGTACGGCTTCGCCTTCGACGACGTGGCCGACTTCGCCTCGTACATCCAGGACACGGCGCCTACGGGGATCAGGCTGACGCTCACGCCCTTCGAGGGCTGACGCGGCCTGCGAGGGCCCTCGGCCCTTGGGCAACCCTTGGGCACCCTCGGTTTCATCGCGGGAGCGGAGAGGTACTCCGGGTGTCCAAGGGGCGACCGGTGCGCAGCGGGGTCCTGGCGCCTCCGGATGCAGGGTCCGCTCCGGCGTTGAATGGTGATAGCAGACCCGATGACCGCACCGGGCCCGAAGTAGTGATCCGGATCCGAGGAGCAGAGATGATGCCGACGTCCCAGCCCGAAGCGTCCGGGCCGTCCGAGGAGCGCACCACCCCGGACGACCTGCTCCACGCCCGCACCGGCACCGATGTGTCCCCCGAGGACATCGTGCTTGCCTCAGGCAAGGACCTCACCCCGCGCAACCTGGAATGGGCCAAGCGCAAGCTGGAGGCAGAGGGGCCGTCCGCGCTCGACAAGCTGCTGCCCTAGCCGAGACGGCCACGATCCGCACAGGTCGCCCCCGGGTGCGGGCCGGCACCCGGAGCGGCGGCCATGTGCGCCTGCCGTGCGCGCCACGCCATGCCGTGCTACGCCGCGCCGGGCCGGGCCGCCTCACCCGGACTCACCCCCGCCCTCCCGCGAACAGAGCACCGGCACCCGCTGCACGACGTTGTTGGCGAAACCCCCGCGGCTCCAGAGCGGCTCCAGTGGCTGGGTCTGGCCCCAGGCGTCGGTGGCCCGTGCGCTCAGCACGTGTGTGCCCGGGGTCGCCGTCCAGCTGTGCCGCCAGCGGCGCCACGCCCACCGGTGACCGGCGTCCGGCTCCAGCTCGGCCTCCTGCCAGCTGCGCCCCGCGTCCGCGCTGACCTCGACGCGCGTCACCGGCCCGCGCCCGGACCAGGCACGCCCCTCCAGGGGCACCGGGCCGGGCCGGACCACTCGGGAACGGGACATGAAGTCGGGGAAGCCCGGCGGAACGAGCAGGGCTCGGGGGGCGATGCGGGTGACGGGCTCGCCCTCGTCCTCGGGGTGACGGCGCAGTCGGTAGGCCACGGCCTGCTGGAAACCCGTGAACGGCACGTCGGTGACGGTCACCTCGCGCAGCCACTTCACATGCGCCATGCCGTACCACCCGGGCACGACCAGCCGTAGCGGGCGGCCGTGCTGCGGGGGCAGCGGGGCACCGTTCATGGCGTACGCCACCAGCACCTCCGGATCGCTGCCCGTGGCCACGTCGACGGGCAGAGCGCGCCGGTAGTCCTGCTCGACGCCGCGCTCGACTCCGTGGTCGGCGCCCGTGAAGACCACGTCGACCGCGCCGGGCTCGACTCCGGTCTCGGCGAGCAGCAGGCGCAGCGGTACGCCCGTCCACTCGGCGGTGCCGACCGCCTCGACCAGCCAGGGCTGGCTCACCGGCCGGGGTGTCAGCAGGGCCCGGCCATTGCCGGCGCACTCCAGTGTGACCCGGGTGGTGACCTGCGGGAACGTCCGCAGATCGGCCAGGTCCAGGCGCAGCGGGCGGCGGACGCGGCCGCCGAGGGTGAGGTGCCAGGGGGTGTCGTCGGGGACGTAGGGGATGTCGTAGTGGGTCAGGACGTAGTGCAGGCCGGGCGGGGTGAGGTCGTAGCGCAGGGCTTCGAGCGGGAGGCCGTGGTTGCGGGTGGCGAGTGCCAGTTCGTCCTGGCCGATGCCCTCCTCGGGGGCGGCCAGCCTGGCCGGTGCGCTCACGTCGGCGAGTCGATGCCCCATACCCGCATTATCGACCCGTACGCGCATGTCGCGCTGCGGCATCGGCGGGAGGTGGCGCAACTTCCGTTCCTTCCCTGTCACTTCACGCCGGTAATGGTTTCGGGCTCACCCTTTCGAAAGGGGTCTTGCGACTGTCAGACTCCTGAAGGTGCCCGACTTCGACATGCTCGTCATCGGATCCGGACCGGGTGGCCAGAAAGCCGCCATCGCCGCGGCCAAGCTGGGCCGCCGGGTCGCCGTCGTCGACCGCCCCGACATGGTCGGCGGCGTCTCCATCCACACCGGGACCATCCCCTCCAAGACCCTGCGCGAGGCGGTGCTGTACCTCACCGGTCTGACCCAGCGCGATCTGTACGGGCAGAGCTACCGGCTCAAGGAGGACATCACCGTCGCCGACCTGACCGCCCGCACCCAGCACGTGGTCGGCCGCGAGGTGGACGTCATCCGCAGCCAGCTCTCCCGCAACCACGTCGCCCTGTACGCCGGGACCGGCCGCTTCGTCGACCCGCACACCGTCGCCCTGCACGAGGTCACCGGCCACGAACGGCTGCTCACCGCCGAGCACATCGTCATCGCCACCGGCACCCGGCCCGCCCGGCCCGGCAGTGTGGAGTTCGACGGGCGGACGATCATGGACTCGGACAACGTCCTCGCGCTGGAGCGGGTGCCGCGTTCCATGGTCATCGTCGGTGCCGGTGTCATCGGCATGGAGTACGCCAGCATGTTCGCCGCACTCGGCAGCAAGGTCACCGTGGTGGAGAAGCGCGCGGGAATGCTCGACATGTGCGACGTCGAGGTGATCGAGTCGCTCAAGTACCACCTGCGGGACCTCGCCGTGACGTTCCGCTTCGGCGAGACCGTCGCCGCGGTCGAGCAGCATCCCCGCGGCACGCTGACCATCCTGGAGAGCGGCAAGAAGATCCCCGCCGACGCGGTGATGTACTCGGCGGGCCGGCAGGGGCTCACCGACGAGCTGGACCTGGACAAGGCCGGGCTCACCGCGGACCCGCGCGGCCGGATCACGGTCGACGAGCACTACCGCACCGAGGTGCCACACATCTACGCCGTCGGCGACGTCATCGGCTTTCCGGCGCTGGCCGCGACCTCGATGGAGCAAGGGCGGGCGGCGGCGTATCACGCCTTCGGGGAGCCCGTCGGCGGGATGCACAACCTCCAGCCGATCGGCATCTACACCATCCCGGAGATCAGCTTCGTGGGGCGGACCGAGGACCAGCTCACCGAGGACCGGGTGCCGTTCGAGGTCGGCGTCTCCCGCTATCGGGAGCTGGCCCGCGGGCAGATCATCGGCGACTCGCACGGCATGCTGAAGCTGCTGGTCTCCCCCGAGGACCGCACGCTGCTCGGGGTGCACTGCTTCGGTACGGGGGCGACGGAGCTCATCCACATCGGGCAGTCGGTGATGGGGTGCGGCGGCACCGTCGACTATCTGGTCAACGCGGTGTTCAACTACCCGACGCTCGCCGAGTCGTACAAGGTCGCCGCGCTGGACGCCACGAACAGGCTGCGCCAGATCGACCGGATCGGGGACTGAGCGGCGCGCCCGGTCTACTCGCGGTTCCCGGGGTTCTCTAGCGGTTCTAGCGGTTCTCCGGGTTCCCCGGCAGCTGGGTGTCGTCGACGACGTGTACCGCGGCCTCCTCCGCGCCGGGCGCCGTGTCGTCGGCGTCCTGGTCGGAGGCGGGTTCCGTCGCCTCGGGGACTTCCTGGGTGAGGCGTTGGTCGAGGGTCTCACCCTCGTGCTGTTCGGCGGCCGTGGTGCCGTGCTTGGTGACCCCGAGCGGCCGCTCCGGCGGGGAGTAACCCTCGTCGAGGGTCTCGTCGTAGGTCCGCTCGTCCACCGCGTCCTGCGGATCGAGCGGCGCCGCGTCCTGCTGTTCCTCGTTGCTGCCGGTGGGCTGGTAGGCGTCGTCCGCCATCGGCTCGGAGGGCGTGTGTTCGGTGTCCATGCCGGCCTCCCTCACTCGCGTGCGTCGGATGGTCGTGCGCTGTGCGCGTCCTGAACCGCGTTTCCCGTTGTGCGCTCTCCAACCCCGGAGGATCTCAACGCCCTTGAAGCCTCAATGAGTAGGGCTATCATCACTCGCACACACGGCGTGACCGTACGGCGACGCACCGACGTGCCGTATCCGCCACCCCTTTGTGCCGCCCCTGCCCCGAGGTCAACCCTCCACGGTCCGTGGCGTTGTACCACCCCACCCCCCATACGCCGTCGGGGCCGGTTCGCCCTCGCGTCGTGCACAACGGAAAGCAGCGCATCGATGAGCAACAGCAGGGGCAGAGGGCTGCAGGCCAATGTCCTCGGTACGTTCGACACGGTGGTGATGGCGGTCGCGGGCAGCGCCCCGGCCTACTCGATCGCCGCGACCACGGCGGTCCTCGTCGGCACGGTGGGCCTGGCCAGTCCGGCCGCGCTGCTGTACTGCGCGATACCGATGCTGGGCATCGCGCTGGCCTTCAGCTATCTCAGCCGGATCGACGTGAACGCGGGCGCCAGTTACTCCTGGGTCGGGCGTACGCTGCACCCCTTCCTGGGCTTCATCAGCGGCTGGGCGCTGGTGATCTCCGCGACCATCTTCATGGTGGCCGGTTCCCTGCCGGCCGGGTCGATGACGCTCGCCCTCTTCGACGAGGAACTCGCCGAGAACACCGCGCTGTCGACGCTGGTCGGTGCCGGCTGGTTCCTGATCATGCTGTTCGTGGTGCTGGGCGGCGCCCGCCTCACCGTCCGGGCGCAGCTGGTGATGTCCGGTGTCGAGCTGGCGATACTGGCTCTGTTCGCCGTACTCGCCCTCTTCCACTCGGGCAGTGCCCGGGCGTTCGACTGGTCCTGGCTCGGCTTCGGGCACTTCGACGGGGTGACCGGGTTCGCCTCGGGGGCGTTGATCGCCGCGTTCTACTACTGGGGCTGGGACGTCACCAGCAACCTCAGTGAGGAGACCCGCAACAGCCGCCGTACGACGGGCCTCGCGGGGCTCATCGGCGTCGGCATCGTCTTCCTGCTGTTCGAGGTGTTCACCATCGCGGTGAACGTCATCCTCTCCGCGAAGCAGATCCAGGAGAACGACGCCAACGTGCTGGCCGTGCTCGGCGAGGAGGTGTGGCCGGGCTGGGGCGGCAAGTTGCTGATCGTGGCGGTGATGCTGTCCACCATCGCCACCCTGGAGACCACGCTGATCCAGGTCACGCGCTCGCTGTTCGCGATGGGCCGGGACCGTACGATGCCGTCCGCGCTGGGCCGTGTGCACCGCCGGTGGAACACGCCGTGGGTGGCGATCGCGGTGGTGGGCGTGGTGGCGCTGGCGATGTTCATCGCCGCCAACTCCCTGGGCACGGTGGGCGACATCCTCTCCGACGCCATCTCGGCGATCGGGCTGCAGATCGCCGTCTACTACGGACTGACGGGTCTCGCCGTGGTCGTCGCCTACCGCCGGATGCTGCTGAAGTCGGTGGGCAACTTCTTGCTCGGCGGTCTGTGGCCGTTGCTCGGGGCGCTGTTCATGTTCTGGATCTTCGTCGAGTCGCTGGGCGAGCTGAGCAGGTCCGCGATCGCGATCGGCATCGGCGGTCTCGCGGCCGGGCTGATCCCGATGCTCTGGTACTGGCGGCAGGGCAGCGACTACTACCGGCCGGCCAAGCTGGACGCCGCGCGGACCGTCGAGGCGGACTACGTCCCGGCCGGCGTCGGCGGCCCGAACTCCCCTGTCCACGAGGGTCTTCCCACCGACTTCTGAGGGGACCCGCGATGCCGCGAGGCAGCTTCAAACGCGACTTCACTCCCGACTTCGACCCCGACTGCGGGGACGCCCCCCTCACCTGCGCCCGCCAGGACATCGTCATCGGCCGCTGGCAGGGGCTGCGGGAACTGCTGCGGGCCACCGGCCCCGATTGGCTGGTGCGAGGCCACCGGATCCGGCTGCTCGCGCAGGCCTGTGCGGGCAGTTCGACGGTGGAGTCATGGCTGGCCGCCGAGCCGCACAGCGCCGACGCGCTGGTGCTGCGGGCGGCGACGGAGACGGCCCGGGCGTTCAATCTGGCCATCGCCGCGGGCCGGGGCACACCGATCGACCAGCAGCGCATCGACACCGCGGTGCTGTCGTGCCTCAAGGCCGCCGACACGTACCCCGACGATCCGACGCCGTGGATCTCGCTGATCTCCGTCGCCCGGCTGTATCCGTCGGGCATACGCCGCCAGGAACTGGGGCTGTGGTGGGACGAGTTGCACCAGCGCGACCCGTACAGCGTGGAGGGCCACCTCCAAATCCTGCACTACTACTCCTCGCGCTGGCACGGCACCCACGGCCAGATGTACGACTTCGCCCGCGACGCGGCCGGCGTCGCACCGCCGGGCTGCGCGCTGCCGGTGCTCGTGCAGTACGCCCGCGTCGAGGAGTTCCGCTACGCCCTGGACGCGGCCAAGGGGCAGCATGCCTCCGTGGGACTCGGACAGCACTGGAGTCACGACGGCGCCGTCAGTGACGTACGCCGGACCTGGGAGCGCTGGATCATGGGCCGCACCGACAACAGCGTGGCCCCCGGGGAGCTGCGCGACCTCAACTACCTGGCGCACGCGGCGTGTTACGCGGGTGCCCACGACATCGCCGCAGCCCTGTTCCGGATGCTGGGCCGCCGGGCCACGCGGGCTCCGTGGGTGTACCTCGGCGATCCGGAGAAGCAGTTCGTGAGGTGGCGGGGGGAGATGGTGCTGCGCGGATGACCGGCTAGCGGCGAGCCGGTTGGGCCTTGTCCCAGGCGATCCGGCCATTTCTCAAGGCAATCCCGCCTTGTCTCAAGGTGATTCGGTGTGCGGCCCCGCCGTCCACCTCTCCTCGATCCGGCCGATCCGCCACACCAGGAGGGCGACGATCCAGGTCGCGGCGAAGAGGCCTACGACGACGAAGCCGACGGTGTTGAGGTCGAGGCCGGTGATCCAGCTCCAGAACGGGCCGTGCAGGGCGAGGCGGTCCGCGAGGAGCTCGACCGTGCCGATGAGCAGGGCGACCGCGACGGACAGGCCGGTGACGGTGAGGTTGTAGTAGACCTTGCGGACCGGCTGGGAGAACGCCCAGCCGTAGGCGAAGTTCATGAACGTGCCGTCGATCGTGTCCAGCAGCGACATGCCGGCGGCGAAGAGGACGGGCAGGCAGACGATCGCGTACCAGGGCAGACCGGAGGCGGCGCCCGAACCCGCCAGGACGAGCAGGGCGACCTCGGTGGCGGTGTCGAAGCCGAGGCCGAAGAGCAGGCCGAGCGGATACATGTGCCAGGGCTTGGTGACCGACCTCGTGACCCGGCCGAGGAGCCGGTTCATGAAGCCGCGCTTGTTCAGCTGCTCTTCCAGGGCCGCCTCGTCGTAGTGGCCCGAGCGCATCCGGCGGAACACCTTCCAGATGCCGGCGAGGGCGACCAGGTTGATCGCGGCGATCAGATAGAGGAAGGCCCCGGAGACCGTCGTACCGATCAGGCCGGTGATGTCGTGGAGGCGGGAGCCGTCGTCGCGGAGCGGTCCGGCCAGGGTCTTCACGCCGAAGGAGAGCAGGAGCGCCAGGGCCATGACGACACTGGAGTGGCCGAGCGAGAACCAGAAGCCGACCGACAGCGGCCGCTGCCCCTCCCCCATGAGCTTGCGGGTGGTGTTGTCGATCGCCGCGATGTGGTCAGCGTCGAAGGCGTGCCGCATGCCGAGCGTGTACGCGGTGACGCCGATGCCGATACCGAAGGACTGCGCGCCGAGGCTGTAGTGCTCGGGCGCCACGACGGCGACCAGGGTGAACCAACCGATGATGTGCAGGGCCAGCACGAACGCGGCCATGCCGCCGACCCTGCTCCACTCCTGCCGCGTCATGGAGGTACGGACGCGGTGCCAGGCCGTGCGCTGCGCGGGGGCCATGGCGGGGAGGGTCGGAGTGGAGCCAGGGGCAGCCGTCATCGGGGAGGGAGTGACTTTCTTGTGGCGGGCGGCTGCGTTGTACAGCCTGCGGCCATCCTCCAGTACTTGCAAACCATGTGCAGTAAAGGCCGTGGCAGTTCTTGGCCATGCAGAGGGAAAGGGGGAGGACTGAAGGCCCGTCAGGGGGTGGCGTTCGGACCGTCCGGGCGGCTGCGGCGCTGCTCCACGATCTCGCGGCTCAGCTCCTCGGTCTCCGACTCGGGCAGCCGCTCGAAGCCGTCCTCCGTGATCACCGAAACGATGGGGAAGATCCGGCGGTTGATGTCCGGTCCACCGGTCGCGGAGTCGTCGTCCGCCGCGTCGTACAGCGCCTGCAGCGCGGCCAGGGCAGCCTCACGCCGGGACATCCCCGCCCGGTACAGCTTCTTCAGAGCGCCGCGGGCGTACGGCGATCCGGAGCCCTCGGCGTGGAAGTCGTACTTCTCGTACGGTCCCCCGACCACCTCGAAGTCGAAGATGCGTCCTCGCGCGCCCTCGGGGGCCCCGAAGTCGTAGCCGGCGAGGAGCGGGACGACGGCGAGGCCCTGCATGGCCTGGCCGAGGTTCTGGCGGATCATGCCGGCGAGACGGGTCGCCTTCGCCTTGAGGGTCATCGGGATGCCCTCGATCTTCTCGAAGTGCTTCAACTCGACTTGGTAGAGCTTCACCATGTCCAGCGCGAGTCCGACGGTGCCGGCGAAGGCGACCGCGGTGTAGTCGTCCGCGGGGTGGACCTTCTCCAGGTCGCGCTGGGCGATGAGGTTGCCCATGGTGGCCCTGCGGTCGCCGGCGATCAGCACGCCGTCACGGTAGGTGAGGGCCAGCACCGTGGTGCCGTGCGGGAAGCGGTCGGGTGCGGCGCGGACGCCGTCGGGGAAGGGGCGGCGCATGGGCAGCAGGGCCGGGCGGTGGGCCGCCAGGAAGTCGGTGAAGGACGAGGTCCCCGGAGTGAAGAACTCTTCCCCCAACCGTCCGTCGTGCTCACTGCTCGCCATCACGCTCCCCCTCCTCCGTGCGGACCGACAACCGGTCGACAGTCGGCCGACAACCGGACTCCTACCTGAACCGGCCGCCCGGGAAACGCCTTTGCCGCTCACAGTGCCCTGCGAACCGACACCGTCAGCAGACGATGTCCGAGCACCGCGGAGGCGACCGCCGGGTGTGGGCAGCAGGGCGGCCGGCGGCCACGGCGCATGCGGCGGTCGGCGACGGCGAGTCGGACCGCGCCGGTCTCCAGTACCGGCCATGGGCTGCGGGCCAGGCGGGCGACAGCCGCCAGGACGGTGAGCGTGAGGACGGTGTGCCACTGGGCACGTCGGCTCCGGGGTGTGGTGGGGGCCCTGCTCCGGCGTCAGGCCGGCCCGCCCGCGCCCGGCGCCGGGGCGATGCGGACGTCGAGGCCGTCGAGGCGGTGCAGCTTCCAGTCGCGGGCGTACCGGGGAGGCTTGCCGCCGGGTGGGGTGAGGGCGCCGACCGGGACGCTGCGGGCGGTCCGCAGGATGTCGGCTGTGGTGGTGTTGGCGTTGTGGCCACGGATCGCGCCGGAGGAGCAGCCCGTGTAGTAGCCGACGGGAATGGCCTCGTGCCCGGTGAGCAGACAGGGCGGGCGTACGCCGAGGCGGTGGAGCTCGGCGGCGGAGTGGGCCCAGGCGTGGCGGCCGGCGGTCGTGCGGTCCACGGCGCGGTGCAGGACGGCGTACTGCACGGCCAGATGTCCGGCGAGCCCGAGCGCGATCACCGCGGCGACGGCGGGGCGCCACCGGCCGGACGGCGCGATGAGGAGGTGGAGCAGGGCGTCCGCGACGGGAATGGCGACGAGTGCGTAGGCGGGCAGGAGGAAGCGGGGCGCCGCGTATCCGATGAGGAACAGGTAGGGGAAGGCGGCCGTCCCGGCGCAGACCAGCGGGAGGAGGGTGCGGGTGGTGCGTACGCCTCGGATCGCGATCGCCAGGCCGTAGACGGCGAGCAGGGGGAGGACGAACCACCAGGCGAAGACGGCCGGGTGGGGCATCTCGCCGTTGCAGGGCCGGCACAGGGTGCTGCCGACGAGGCTGCGCAGCTGGTCGTCGACGGCGAGGTTCCAGCCGAGGTCGCCCTGGATGCGGGAGGCCGCGTTCAGTCGTTCGTGCAGGCCGCCGAAGCTGAGGTACGCCTCGATGACCCACTCGGCGCCGCCGGCCGCGAGGCCCGCCAGGAGGGCGGCCCCGAGTCGCCAGTGCTGTGCCACCAGCGCGAGGGCGAGCAGCGGCAGCGTGACCCATACGGCGTCGGTGGGCCGCATCCACGCCATCAGCGTGGCACCGGCCAGGACGCCCCACAGGGCCCGTCGGTCGAGGCGGTGCAGGCGGTCGGCGCGGGCGCGCAGGAAGCAGCCGACGCAGAGCAGGGCGCCGAGCGCGACCCAGAGGTTGGGCATGGCCTGTGGGCCGTAGAAGAGGGTCATCCACAGGGTGGCGAAGAAGGCGCCCGCGCCGGCCAGGACCCGGGCCGGGAACAGTCCGCGCCAGGCGCGCAGGGCGAGATACAGGCCGAGTCCGGACAGGACGGCGAGAAAGACCCGCAGCAGAGTCGTGGACGACGACCAGGAGGCGATGGGCCACACCAGCAGCGAGACGCCACGCGCGCGTGGTGCGCTGAAGAAGGCTGCCGGCGCCTCGGTGCCGACCTGGCTGACATACACCACCTCGTCCCAGCCGAGGCCCATCGAGGGCCGCACGAGGAGGAGTTGGGCGAGGGTGAAGAGGCCTGCCACGGCGGCGAGCAGTCCGTCACCGCCCGACCGCCACGACCGGTTGGCCACGAGCGAGTCGTCGCGCCACCCCGTGCTCACGAGCATGGGCTTCGTGCCGTGGACCATCGTCCGCCCCTCCCCCTACGCGTCGCAGGGTTTCTGAGCCCCGTGGCCGGGCGAGTTGGGCAGCGGGGAGCCGGGAAAGCACCGAAAACACGGACAAACTAACCCGTAGAGGACAAGCGTGCGGCGAGATGTTCGGCCAGGTGCCTGACGCAGGCCGGCCGTCAGTCGTGCCGGCCGGGTGACACACTCTGCTGTGTGGCCCTGACCTTCGACGATCTCCTCGTCCGCGCCCGGTCCCTTCCCCGCGACGGCCGCCGTGCCGTCCTCGGCATCGCCGGCAGCCCCGGTGCGGGCAAGACGACGCTCGCCGAGCACTTGGTGCGGGAGCTGAACGGTGCCGGGGAGCCCTGGGTCGCCCACGTGCCGATGGACGGCTTCCACCTCGCCGACGTCGAGCTGGACCGGCTCGGGCGCCGGGACCGCAAGGGTGCGCCCGACACCTTCGACGCGGCGGGGTACGCGGCGCTGCTGCGGCGCCTCCACGAGGAGGCCGGCGGTGGCATCGTGTACGCGCCCGGCTTCGAGCGGGTCCTGGAGCAGCCGATCGCCGGGGCCGTTCCTGTGGAGCCGACGGCCCGGCTGGTGGTGACCGAGGGCAACTATCTGCTGCTGGACACGGGGGCGTGGGCGCGGGTGCGGCCGCAGTTGGACGAGGTGTGGTTCTGCGAGCTCGACGAGCCGGAGCGGCTCCGGCGGCTGGTCGCCCGGCACGAGGAGTTCGGCAAGCCGCACGAGCAGGCGGTGGCGTGGGTGCTGGGCTCGGACCAGCGCAACGCGGAGCTGGTCGCAGCGACCCGGGACAGGGCGGACCTGGTCGTGCCCGGCACGGCGTTCCCCCTCCCCCAGGAGCCGCCGGCCGCCCGCACGAGAGCCTGACGGTCCATGGGCCTGGACATCTCCGTCCGCGTTACGAGGCCGTCAGGGGTCAGCTCCGGCTCTCCGTCTGCGTCGCCGGCCGCCTCGCCGATCACGGCGGTGAACGCCTCGGTGCGGACCGTCAGCGCTGAACCGTCGTGCGCGAAGGTGGGCGCGAAGGGACCCGTCGGCCCGTAGCGTACGGCGAAGACGTGCAGGTCCTGCGGGGCGCCGGGGGCCGGTTCGGCCTCCAGGGCCGTCGAGCTGACCAGGTGGCTCCAGCCCTCGTCGGGGTTGCCGTAGCCGCGGGGATCGGCCGCCAGGGCGAAGGCCGCCTGTTCCTGGGTCAGGTCCGCGCGGGCGTCGAAGTGCTCCACGCCGTCCGACTCCGGGTGCGTCAGACGGAGTGCACCGGCCGATGTGACCTCGCCGTCCGCGATCCTGCGTACGCGGTCGCCGTCGTCGGCGGCGTACGGCAGGCCGGCGAGCAGATACGGCGATCCGGGGAGCCGTTCCACCGCAACGGTCGTCCACAGGCTGGTGCCGTCGGTGACGTACAGGGACCGGACATGGCGCAGGACGTGGTCGCGGCCGACGACCGGCTTGGTGACCAGCTTGGCGGTGAGCCGGTCGGCGCGGACGTCTCGGACCCGGACCTCGCCCATCGGGCGGCAGAACAGGAAGCCGTCCGTCACCGGGCCGAAGCCGTGCTGCCGGTTCACCGCCGCGGGGAGGTAGTAGGTGCCCGCGGCCTCGACCAGCGACGGGGTCATACGGTCGTCGAAGGCCACCGAGACCGTGCCC
Source organism: Streptomyces cyaneus (assembly GCF_004028635.1). Lineage (GTDB taxonomy): Bacteria > Actinomycetota > Actinomycetes > Streptomycetales > Streptomycetaceae > Streptomyces > Streptomyces cyaneus. The sequence continues at coordinate 122,306 of NZ_RQJW01000016.1, forward strand.
GCGCGCAGTTGGTGGCGGGCGGGAGCGGTCGACGGTGTGCGGTGCCAGCGGGTGGCGTCCTGGATCTGCCAGACCAGCATCCACGCGAAGTGACCGTCGACCTTGCCGTCCGCCTTGACCGCGTGCCGGCCCCAGCGGCTGTCGCCCCGGTAGCGGCCGAGGTCGGATCCGATCCGGGCACCGAAGTAGCGCAGGCCCAGGACCGACTCGAAGCCGCTGTGCTGCTCGCTGTAGCGCGGGCCGCCGTTGTCGAAGCCGCCGCCCGTCAGCCGGGCGTCGATGTAGCGGGCGAGCGCGTCGCCGTCCTCGGCGAAGATCTCCTCGCCGCTGATCCGGTGGGCCTGGGCGAGGAAGGACAGGGAGATCGGGCCGTAGTTGTTGTCGTAGGCGCCGCCGTGCTCGGGAGGCAGCAGAGCGCCTCGGTCCGCGACGCGGTGGGCGCGGATCTTGTCGGCGTACAGGGCGAGCGCGCGCGAACGCACCGGCTCGCCCTGCTCCGGCGGGAGATGGCGGGCCAGCATCAACCCGCCGACGATACAGCCGATGGCCTGGTTGCCCGCCTCCTGCGGGTTGAAGAAGGTCGCCTCGGTCAGCCAGCGCCAGTAGCCGTGCGCCACCTCGACGAGTTCAGCGCGCTGCTCGCCCTGGACGAGCCCGTCCGCCAGGTCCAGCACGTTGACGGCCTGGAGGAGCGCCCACACCGTGCTCGGCCAGTCGCCGATGGGGTGGGCGCCGGAGGCGAGGGTGTAGCGGGCGTACGGCAGACCCGTGTTGCGCGCCTTCAGGTTCGGGTAGCCGGGGTTGTCCTCGGTGTACACCCGCTCACGCAGGTGGAAGGCGAGGCTGCGGCGCACCGCCTCGGGCAGACGCGGGTCCTTGCCGCGCTGCCAGGCGAGGGCGAGCAGCGAGGTGATGCCGAGGGAGGTGTCGCCGATGTCGTCGACGCAGTCCGGGTGTTCCAGGTTGCCCTCCGGCGTGAGCCGGGCCAGGGCCTGCTCCGCGACACCGGCGAGGACGGCGTCGTACGCATCGGGGGTGTCGGGGAGGTCGTGCAGGGCGCCGAGCTGGCGAGGGAGATGCACGGGTGGTCAGCCCTTCATGCCTGAGATGGCCATGGTGTAGGTCGTCGGGGTCACGCGACAGGTGCGGGTCGGACAGCGCGCAGTGTGACGGTCAGTGTGTGCGGGCCGAGTCCACCGATGTAGACGCGGTTCCCGGTCGTGGCATCGGTGCCGCCCACCACGGTGTAGTCCTGACCCGGGTCGTACCGTAGTACGTCGCTCCGGTCCGGCCCGGCGAGCGGTTCGCCTGCCTCGACGTCGGCCTCGACCCGGATCTCGTCGTCGCCGACCCGGTAGGTCATCGGTCCGGTCGTCAGGCACCAGCGTCCTTCGCCGATCGGGACGACGCCCTGCGGCTCGCCACCCGGCCGGAAGGTCAGTTCGAGGGTCCAGGGCACCGGTGGGCCGCTGATGTCGATCCGCAGGTCGGCCCCGTCCTCCCGCAGGTCGACCTCGACTCGGGTCGTGTGGGAGACCTCGTCCTGAGGGCGGTCGGGGAAGGCCATCGCCGCGGAGAAGCGGCCCTCGTCCACCAGGCGGTAGGCGCCGTCGTCGCGCCTCCGGTCCTTCGGGAGCGGCTGGTAGTAGGCGGTTGTGAGGGTTTGGGTGAGCCGGTACCGGTTGTCGGCGAGCTGTTCCATCTCGGCGGCACGGAATGGGCCCAGGTCGAAGAACACCCGCGAGACGCGGACCGCGTCGAGGACGGCGGCACCGGCGAACAGCCGCAGGAAGGTGGGGTTGCAGGCGAGGCCCGAGCGGATGCGCCGGTGCTCGGGCACGTCGGAGCCGCCGTACACCACGGTGTGCGCGGTGGCCGAGACGTGTGCGGCGAGGCGTGCGGTGGGGAGGTACCGGTCGCGCGGGAGCTTCTCCGCGTCCGGGGCCGGCAGGGCACGGCACAGATCCGGGGTGAGGAGGGTCTGGGCGAGCAGGTCGGGGTCGTCGATGCCGTCGGCGGCCGCCAGGCGGGCCGCGCGGGCGAAGTCGCCCCGGCCGGTGCGGATCGCGAGCAGCCGGTAGTGCGGCAGGTAGGGCCACAGCGCGAACGAAAGCCTCTGGTCCTGGCGGCGCGAGTGGACGGTCTCCACCGTGCCGTCCGGCCTGATCAGGTCCAGGGTCGCGGCGAGGTTGCGTTCGACGGCGTCCAGCAGGTCGGTACGCCCGAGCACCTCGGCCAGCAACAGCAGCGCCGGGTTGGTCACGATGGACGCGTAGACGGCACTGCGTTCCGAGTACAGGCCCTCCGCGTCGATGTCGACGCCCTCGGAGAGCCACTCCTCGATGCGGTCGAGCAGCCGGTCGTCGGGGAACGACCGGTGCAGCCGGGCCAGCGCCGCCGACAGCTCCCAGCGGTGGTTCGGGGTGTGCACCCCACCGGTCAGGAGGCTGCCGGAGGCGGCGCCGGCGATCTCGGCGAGCGCGGCCGTGACCTCGCGCAGTTCCGGCCCTCCGTCGGCGGCGAGGACGTGCGCGTCGCACACGTCGTTGACGGTGAACGCGGAGTCCGGCGGTGACTGCACGTTGTCGCCGCCGGCGAAGAGGCCGGTGGTGGTCTGCGCGGCCCGCAGGGCACGGAGGTGGGTCATCGCGGCGGCGACGGCCTGCCCGCTGCCGTGCAGTGCCGAGTCCGGGGAACGGTATGCCGCGACCAGGGTCTTCACCCGCCGCGCCAGACCACGGTGCGGCACACCGGCGGGTTCCTCGTCGGGGCCGGCTGCCAGCGGGGCGGCCTGCCGGTCGGCGGCGCGGGCCGCCGCGTGGACGAACTCGTGGTCGAGCGGGGTGGGCAAGGTCAGTCCTTCAGTCCGGCGTTGATGTCGGCATTCATGACGTAACGCTGGAACACCAGGAAGACGAGGATCAGCGGGATCATGGAGATGACCGATCCGCCGAGCAGCACCGACCAGTTGATGTTCTGCGCCCCGACAAGGCTCTGGATGCCGATCTGCACGGTGAACTTTTCGGGGTCGTTGAGCATCAGCAGCGGCCAGATGTAGTCGTTCCACCGCCACTGGAACGACAGGATGGCGAGCGTCAGCATGATGGGCCGGGAGATCGGCACCATGATCCTCAGGAAGATCGACAGCTCACGCGCGCCGTCGATGCGGGCGGCCTCGATGAGCTCGTCGGGGACCGTCAGGAAGAACTGGCGGAACATGAAGCATCCGGTCGCGGTGAGCACGGCCGGGAGGATGATGCCGGCGAGCGAGTTGTAGAGGCCGAGGTCGCGAACCACCAGGAACTGCGGGGCGAGCATGACCTCGGACGGCAGCATCGTGGTGGCCAGGATGCCGACGAAGAAGACCTTGAGCCACTTGTTGTCGTACTTGGCCAGCGCGTACCCCGTGCAGCAGCTGACTCCCACCGTGAGGATCGTCGCGATCACACACACGATGGTCGTGTTGATGAAGTACTGGGAGAAGTTGGCGCTGTCCCATGCCGCCTTGTAACCCGACACGGTGGGGTTGTTCGGGAACAGCGTCAGCGGAAGGGAGAACAGGTCACCCGCCGGTTTGAAGGAGCTGAGGACGAACCACAGCACCGGAATCCCGTAGAGGGCCGCCAGGACCCACAGCAGGGTCGTCGCGGGCACCGCGCGCCGAAGCCCACCACTGGCCGCGCCGCTGGGCCGCTTCTTGCGGACAGCCCGTCCGGGCCCGGCGTCGACCTTGCGTGGCATGTCTGTGGTTGTCATCGGTTCTCCACCCGCCGGTTGACCATCAGCTGGATGATCGCGACGGCCATCAGGATGAGCATGAGCACGAACGACGCGGCGCTCGCGTAGCCGATCTGGCCCGATTTGAAGCCGGTCTGGTAGATGTACTGGACGAGCAGGTTGTTCGACGTTCCGGGTCCGCCGTTGTTGAGGGAGGCGAACAGCGGGTACTCCTTCATCCCGTGGATGGTGTTGAGCAGGATGACGATGAAGGAAGTCGGCGCGATGCTCGGCAGTGTGATGCTGATGAACTGGCGCCACGGACCGGCGCCGTCGAGCGCGGCCGCCTCGTAGTACGACGTCGGTACGTTCTTGATCGCCGCGATGAACAGCAGCATGGAGAAGCCCGTCCAGGCCCAGGATGCCGCCACCACGACCACCAGCAGCGACAGGTCCGCGTTCGACTGCCACGGAACGGCACTTCCGCCGACCTTCTCGATGAGGTAGTTGACCAGTCCGAAGTTCTCGCCGAACAGCCATCGCCACAGGACACCCACGACGATGGGCGACAGCAGCCACGGGATGAAGAAGAAGACGCGGGCGACCGACACGCCCTTGGCGTGCTTGCTCACCAGCAGGTTGGCGATGAGCAGCGAGAACACGAAGTTCATCGGAACGAAGAGCACGGTGTACAGCAGCGTCCGGGTCATCGCGTCGTAGAACGTGGAGTCCCCGAACAGGTTGCTGTAGTTGTCCAGTCCGACGAACTGGAACGCCCCTACGCCCGTGTAGTTCGTGAAGGAGTAGACGAGCCCGATCACCGCCGGCCAGACGAAGAACAGCGCGAAGAGCACGACATTGGCCGCGATGAGGACGAGCGGCGCGAGCGTGTACTTGCTGCGTCTCCTGGGCGGGCTCACGGACACGTCCGAGGCGCGTTTTGTCATCTTCCTGACTCCGTGCTGGTGGAATGGTTTCCTGTGGGCTCAGGCCATGAGCCCTGCATCACGTGGGGTCCGCAGGCCCGGGCGGCGGTGTCTCGACCCCGCCGCCCGGGCCTGTCGGCCTACGATCAGCCGCCAACCTGCTGGTTGTAGCCGTCCACGATGTTCTGCAGGGCCTTGTCGGCCGACTGCTGGCCGTTGATCGCCTTGCCGAGCTCCGTCTTGGTCGGGTCCTCGGTGAGGCTCTTGCCCTTCAGCACCCAGTTCGTCTGCGCGCCGTTGAAGTAGCCGGAGATCGGGTCGTAGAGCGGGATCGACTCGTTGTACAGCTTGAACGCCGCCTGCGCCGCCTCGGACTTGAAGGGGTACTTCGGGTTCAGACCGCTCTCGACCGGCAGGAACCCGGACGCCTCGCACAGCGCCTGGTAGTGGGCCGGCTCGTACAGCCAGGACAGGAACTTCGTCGCGGCGGTGGCCGCGTCGGGGTTGTTGTTGAAGCCGACCGTCATGCCGCCGCTGTTGACGTCGCTGGCCTGCACCGGCTGGGCGGGCGTCGGGACGCTCGCCCACTCGAACTTCTTGATGCTCTCCGCGAAGGCGGGAACCTGCCACACGCCGGACCAGTAGGCGACGACGTCACCGCTCTGGAACATGGCGGACGGGTCGGCGCCGCTGGTCCACACCGACTTCGGCATGGTCTTGTCGTCGTTCCATCCGACGAAGGTGTTCACGGCCTTCTTGGTCGCCGCGTCCACCGAGAACTTGCCGGAGTCGTCGGCGTGGACGTACTTCCCGCCCATCTCGTACACCATGGCGCGCAGCCGGGACGGCGACTGGTCGAACGTCAGGGAGTACTTGGCGTCGGTCTTCTCCCGGACCTTGTCGGCCGCCTTGATGAACTCGGTCCAGGTCCAGGTCTTCTGGGGCGAGGTCGGGTAGGAGACGCCGGCCTTCTCGAAGAGCGACTTGTTGATGAACATGCCGGACGCGGTGACGTCCGAGGGGATGGACAGCACCTTCCCGGACGAGTCCTTGGCGAGGAAGTTGCCATTGATCTTGTTGGTCTTGTTGTTGGCGATGGAGCTGAGATCGATCAGCTTGTTCGACCAGATCGGGTCCAGCGCCGGCACGGCCGCCACGTCGGGCAGGGAGTTCGCCTGCGCGGCGTTGTGCAGCTTCGTCGTGTAGCCGTCGTAGGGGATGTTGACGAGCTTGACCTTGACGCCGGTTTCCTTCTCGTACTGCGCCACCATCTTCTTCCAGCCCGCGTCCTGCCCCGGGACCGTGGAGATCCAGAACGTCAGCGACTTGGAAGTCCCGCCCGAGTCGGATCCCCCTCCGCAGGCGGAGAGCAGCAGGGCACCTGCCGTTGCCACGGCAGCGAGGGGAACCACGCGGCGCATGCCGCCGCGGCCGAGTCGGCGGGAGCGCCGCACACCCACATTGGTCATCTTCAATCCCTTTTCGTCGTAGCGGAAGAAGCACGGCGCCAGCCGAGGCGGCACGGGTGCATTTTGCAGGAGATTTCGCTTTCCGGGGGGCGCGGCCTCGCCCGGCCGCATCGCCTTGACGGGTGGGATCCCCGGCCATGAGGGCCGTCGTCGCACAAGCACGCCCTCGTGCGGCTGCCGTACTTCGAGTACGGGCGGGAGGCTCACCCGGAGTCGGCGTCCCGGCCGACTTAGAAAGCGCTTGTCCGGACATTGGCAGATCGAGTCGGAGGCCGTCAATGCTTCGCCCCCGCGGCCTCGGTCACGGTTTGGACTCCTCGGGAAACCGCGAGCCGTGCGGCGCCCACGACCGTGCCGAGATCTCCGACCGTGCTGCTGACCACTTCGGTGGGCCAGCTCAGCCGGGCGAGCTCGGCCTGCACACCGGCCAGCACCTGCGGGTCCGCGCCGGTACTGCCGCCGAGCACGATCAGCCCTGGGTCCAGTACGGCGGTCACGGCGGCGGCGAGGCGACCGACATCGGTGGCGTGGCGGCCGATCACGGCGCGCGCCGCGGGCCTGCCCTCCCCGGCCAAGGCGAAGAGCTGCTCGGCGGTGCGCGGGCACGGGCCGTCCTCGTCCGGCCAGGCCTCGGCCGCGCGGCGCAGGAGCGAGCGGGCGCCGATGTACTCCTCCAGGGCCTCGTGGCGCGGCTCACGGCCGTCGTCCCACGGGTAGGGCAGCCGGGCCAGCTCACCGGCGGCACCGTTGGCTCCGCGCAGTACCTCACCGCCGACCACGATGCCGAGGCCGATACCGACACCGATCCGCAGGTAGCCGAAGGTGCGCCGGCCGCGCGCGGCGCCCTCGTGCAGTTCGGCGAGCGCGGCGCAGTTGACATTGTTCTCGAGGTGGACGGGAACGCCCGGCGGCAGGGCGACGGCCATGGCGTCGAAGACGGGGCCGGCCTTGGCCGTGGCCGGGCGCACGCCGGCGCCCTCCTTCTCGGGTGCGGTGACGTCGCCGACGGCGACGACGACGGTGCGCAGCGGGGCGTCGGCGGGCAGCGCGACGAGTGCCTCGCGCACCACGTCGGCGGCCTCCTCCCGGGTCCCGGTGGCCTGGGCGAGCAAGGTGCCGTCCAGGGCGCAGCCACGCACCCGGGTCAGGGCGGGACCGAGGTCTACGGCGAGCACCGCCCCGGCGGCAGGCCCGAGACCGTAGACGGCGGCGGAACGGCCCGTGCCGCCGGAGGCGGTGCCGGAGTGGGCGGCCAGCCGAGCGCTCTCCAGCTCCGCGACGGCGGAGGACACGGTGGGCTTGGACAGGCCCGCCAGGCTCGCGAGCTGCGGCCGGGTCGCACTGCCGGCCGCGGCCAGCACGGCGAACACCGCACGCGCGCTCTCGCTCAGGTCCATGCTCTCCCCAGGTGGTGCGGCGACGGCCGGGCAGCGCCGGGGCAGTCCGGGCGCGCTCCCGCACCGCCCGGCACGCAGTCTCGCGCACCGGCCGAAGACCCCAGCAGCTCCTCCCCCAGTCGCAACTTCGTTCGACCGGGGGCACCCCCACCGAGAACCTTCGCCCGCACGCCGCGAGTACACACCGGACGGCACCGGAACACACCCGGACTTCCCCGGCTCCACCAAGGGCCGCCAAGGACGTTCGGCATCGGGTTTCCGCGCCTCTTGACGCGCACCCTACTTCGTTAGTTAACTTCCTAACGAAGTGCACGGTACTCGCCTGCCGTGTTCCGCACGAGGCCCGTCCCGGGGCTTCCCGATTCTTCAACGCCCGTTCCCTGAGCGAAGTCCACGGCGGTTCCGGCAGCGCCCCGAACGGGCGCGGGGCTGCGCTGAATGTACGGCTCCGCCGCGCGGGCGCGACCAGCCACGATGGCGCCGCACACGAACGACGCCCCAGCGCGGCACGTCCAGCGGAGCGCTTGACACGGTTCGCCCGCCGTCATCGCGCTGCGCAACGACGAAAGAGGACCCGTGCAGGAAACGACGCCACTCGTGGTCGGTATCGACGTGGGCGGCACCAAGACGCATCTCCGCGCCTACGCCGGGGACGCCCTGGTCGCCGATCACGTCAGGACGAGCAGCGGCTGGCGGCCGCACGACCCCGTGGCCGCCGCCGGCCGGCTGGCCTCGCTGGTCGCCGACGCCCTGCCCACAGGTGTCCGCCCGTCCGCGCTGGCCCTGGGCGGGCACGCCTGTGAAACGCCTCGCCAGTGCGCCCAGATCCGTACCGCGCTGCAACTCCACTTCGACGCGCCCGCACTGGTCGTGGGCGACGCCGAACTCCTCGTACCCGCCGCCGGATTGGACAAGGGCGTCGGCCTGGTCGCCGGCACCGGTTCCGTCGCCGTCGGCCGGCTGGCCGACGGCACCCCCGTGCAGATCGGCGGCTGGGGTGCGGTGCTCGGCGACGAGGGCGGCGCGGCCGGCCTCGTCCGCGAGGCCACGCGGGCCGTCTGGGCGGCACACGACTGCGGAGAGGAGCCCGACGCCCTGGCGCTCGGGCTCCTCGACGCGTTCGGCGTCGCCGAAGTACCCGCGCTCGGCGCCGCGTTGGAGAGCGTCAAGGACATCTCCGCGCAGTGGGGCCGGCACGCGCCGGTGGTCTTCGCGGCCGCCGAGACCGGCTCACCCCTCGCGCGCGCGGTGATCGACGAGGGCGGCCGTGCGCTGGCCGCGCTCGTCGGGCTGCTCGCCGCGCGCGGGGTCGTGGTGGACGACGTCGTCGTCGCCGGCACCACCGTCCTTGCCCAGCCTCTCCTCTACGACGCCTTCACCTCCGCGCTCGCCGACCGCGTGCCGGGGGCCCGGCCGCAGCCGCTCGAGGCGCCGCCGGTCGAGGGGGCGGTGGCGCTCGCTCGTTCACTGCTATGACATCTGCCGGACGCCGGGCCATCCCGACTCCGACACAACTGGACCGTAGATCTTCGCTCGTACGACTCGACCATTTCATGTGCCACGGACGGCTCTGTTCGCCTCGAACGCGCACTTCGGTCGAGTCGCTCCACTCGATCCATTCGATCCCCCCGGCCGTACGGCCGAAGAACTCCAGAGAGGCAGACGCATGCCGTCATCAGCCGGGCACCGCTCCCCCGCGTCGGTCAGTGAACTCGCCGTGAACCGAAGGGGTTTCCTCAAGACGTCGCTGGGCGCCTCGGCCGGTGTGCTGGCCGCGCCCACTTTCGCCACGTGGCTGGCCGCCACGGACGCCAAGGCCGCCACGGGCGCCCTCGCGTTCGTCGACGACTACAAGTCCAACGTCGTGGCGAACCAGACGCCCGAGACCAACGCCGTCATCCGGGCCCTGGGCGGCTTCGCGAAGGTGTGGAAGACCGGCGGCGCCTGGAACACCGGCATACCGCTGATGCCCGAGGTACTGCGCGCCAACATGCGCTACTGCGCCCGGATCACCACCGCGCGCACGGACGCGCAGGCGAAGGAATCGTTCATCGTCGACCGTCAGCACCAGAGCTACTCGGTGATCGCCGGGCTCGGTCCGCTGGCCGACTTGTACAAGTCGGGCGCCAAGGCGGTCACATCGATCACCAGCGCTCCGGACGGCACCCCCGCCGGGAAGATCAGCGACGCCCTGCCCGCCGACGCCCCGGCCGGTTCCGCGATCGGCGCGGGGTCCTACGACTCCGAGCTCGGCAAGGTGGCCAAGCTGGTCGACACCGTGCGCGGCCCGTTCGCCTCCGGCAACCCGGCCAAGTTCGCCTTCCAGTACCCGCGTCCGTGGCGGATGAACGAGGACAGCGAGGTCGTCGACACCGGCAAGAAGGACGCGTTCGGCTTCCCCGTCTACGAGTCGGAGGTGGTCGTCGCCCCGCAGTTGCTGCGCCAGCGCGGCGAGAACGCGGCCGAGGACGGCGGCTTCCCCAGCGGACACACCAACGCCCTGCACCTGGCAGCCCTGGCCTACGCCTACGCCGTGCCCGAGCGTTTCCAGGAGATGGTGACCCGCGCCTTCGAGCTCAGCCACACCCGGATCGTGGCGGGCATGCACTCCACGGTCGACGTCCTCGGCGGCCGCATCATGGCCACCGCCCTGGCCGCCGCCGCCCTCGCCGACCCGGCCAACGCCGAACTCAAGGCCGCCGCCCGGGCCCAGGCCCTGGCGTACTTCGGGCAGCGGACCGGCACGACGGCCGACACGCTGTACGCGTACGCCCACTCGGCCGGCACCGACACCGACCCGTACGCCGACCGGGACGCCAACGCCCGCACGGTCAAGCCCAAGCTGACGTACGTGCTGACCCGGCAGGGCCGCGACGAGCCCCTGACCGTGCCGAAGGGCGCCGAGGTGCTGCTGGAGACGCGCCAGCCGTATCTGACCGCGGACCAGCGCCGCGAGGTGCTGCGCTCGACCGCGCTGCCCGCCGGGTACGTCCTGCTGGACGGCTTCGAGCAGTGGGGGCGGCTCGACCTGTTCGCCGCGGCGGACGGTTACGGCTCCTTCGACTCCGACGTGACCGTCACGCTCGACAAGGCGGCCGGGGGCTTCGGCGCGGCGGACAGCTGGCGCAACGACATCGCGGGCGACGGCGGCCTGACCAAGCGCGGCACCGGCACGCTCACCCTGACGGGCCACAACCGCTACCACGGCGGCACCGTCGTCGAGGACGGCGTCCTCGTCGCCGCGTCGCCGAACGCCCTCGGGCAGGGCGACGTGCGGGTGGTGGGCGGCACGCTGCGGGTGGACAAGGTCCTGCGCGTGCGCGGTACGTACGTCCAGCAGGGCGACACGACCCTGGAACTGCTGGTCCGCAAGAACCACGGTCCCGCCCTCGAGGTGTCCCGCCGGGTCCAGCTGGGCCGGGGCAGCGTGCTGTCGCTGCACCTCGACGCGGAGCGCCCGCCGGTCGCCGGGACCACGGTTGCGGTCATCGAGGCGGCGCAGCTGCGCGGCCAGTTCGACCGTGTGGAGCTGAACTCCGACACGCTGCGAGCCGTACCCGTATATACGACGGACGGTCTGTCGGTACGACTCCTGAAGCGGTAACGCCGCCTCCCGGCGGGAGCTGATGCAGAGTAGGCCCATGGGCCGGCTCCGGATCACCTCCCGCCGCCGCGGGGTCGACGGCGCCGCGGAGCGGATGATGGCGCTCGAACAGCACTCGGCCCCGGCCCCGGAGGCGGGCCCCGGCACACCCGGCATGCCCGGTACGCCCGACGCGCGGCCCTCACAGGCCTCGCAGCCCTTGGAACCCTCGCGGCCGTTCCGCAGGCGCTGGGTCGTGCCGCTCCTCGTCGTGGTGCTGCTCGGCCAGATGGCCGTGGCGATGGTGACGACCGCCGTGCAGCAGACGCCGACGATCGACGAGCCCGTGTACGTGGGTACGGCGGCCGACTATCTGCATGAGCACCGCCTCCGCTACAACCCCGAGCATCCGCCGCTGGGGAAGCTGGTCATCGCCGTCGGAGTGGGGTTGGCCGATCCGCATGTCGACGGGTCCTTCACCGGCGATCAGGGCCGGCTGGGGCGGCATCTGCTGTATGAGTCCGGGAACGATCCGTGGCACCTGATGCTGTTCGCCCGACTGCCCGTGATCGTTTTGACGCTTCTGTTCGGATTGATCGTCTTCGCTTTCGCCCGTGAACTCGTGGGCGTGGTGGGCGGTTTGATCGCGCTCGGCTTGTACGCCTTCTCCCCCGATGTCATCGCGCACGGCTCGCTGGCCACCCTGGACGTACCCGCGGCCGGGTTTGTGCTGACGTCGGCGTGGCTGCTGTGGCGGGCCCGTCGACGGCCTCGTCTGTTCGTGCCGGCCGCCGGCGTGGCGCTGGGTGCGGCCCTGGCCACGAAGATGAGCACGCTGGCGGCGGTTCCGGTGCTGCTGGGGCTCGCCGCAGTGTCGGTCTGGTCCGCGCGGTCGGCCTCGGAGCCGACAGCTTCGAAGCCGATCCACAGGAGGCTTGCGCGGGCGCTCGCGGGCGCGGGTGTGGTGGCGCTGGCCGCGCTCGCCGTCGTATGGGCCTCGTATCTGGTGGTCGACCCGCGGCTGCGCTGGTCGCCGCAGCAGCCTGTGCCCGACGTACACGGACTGCGGGGGCTACTCGTCGATCTGCTGCCGTTCCCGGAGGCGTACCGGGACGGGATGCGCGTCCAGTTCGGCTTCGAGAACTACCCGTGGGAGGGCTTCCTGTTCGGGCGGCTCTACACCGGGTCGCTCTGGTACTACCTGCCGACCGCGCTCCTGGTGAAGACGCCGCTCGGCATGCTCACGCTGTGGGCGGCCGGTGCCGTCGCGGTCGTGGCGGTACGGCGGCTGCGGCCCGCGGCGCCCTATCTGCTCGTCCCGACCGCCGTACTCCTGGCCGCCGCGATGACCGGCTCGCGGGACTTCGGCACGCGGTACGCCGTGTTCGTGCCGATGTTCCTGGCGGTGGCGGCGGGCTGTGTGCTCGCGGTGCGGTGGCGGTGGGTGCCGGTCGCGGTGGGGGCACTGGCGCTGTTCGTGGTGGTCAGTTCGGTGCGGACGTACCCCTACTATCTGCCGTACTCCAATGAGGCGTTCGGTGGTCCGGCCAAGACTCATCTGCGGTTGCACGATTCCAACGTGGACTGGGGTCAGGACCTCGGCAGACTCGCGGACCGGCTGCGCGAGCGGTACCGGGGCGAGCGGATCTGGCTCGTGTACAAGGGCAGCGGGGTGCCGTCCTTCTACGGCATCCGCGCCGACGATCCGCGCAAGGTGCCCGTCGGCGAAGTGCGCGGGCTGCTGATCGTGTCGGACTCCTCGGTGGCCAAGGCGACCGGGCGGATGGCCGTATTGATCGACAGTAGTCGTCCGATCGATACGGTCGGCCATTCGATCACGATCTATCGCCGATGAAAGTGGACTTTCGGAGGGGCCCTGGTCGCCACGGTGTGTGAGCTATGTTGAAGCACTGTGGAAGACAATGGAGGCGCCTCCCTGCCATCGCCGCAGCAGGCACGCGCACAGGCATCCGCGATCACCTCGGGAAAGACCGCTCCAGAAGTGGAAGCATCCCCGACTTCCCAGCTCAGGACACTCTTCGACCACCCTCGACTCTCCCCCGGGCAGCGGCGCATCGCCCAGTACCTGATCGAGCACATCACCGAGGCCGCGTTCCTTTCGATCACCGATCTGGCGGAACGGGTCGGCGTGAGCCAGCCGTCGGTGACGCGTTTCGCCGCGGCGGTCGGGTTCAGCGGTTACCCCGCGCTACGGGAGAAGCTCCAGTCGATCGCCCTGGGCACCCTCGCCAGGGGCCCCGAGGCCGCCGAGGAGAACGGCGCCAACGAACTGCAGTCCGCGGTGGACGCCGAGATCGAGAACCTGGAGAACCTGCGGCGCGACTTCGCCGATCCCGACCAGGTGATCGACATCGGCCGCAAACTGTCGCAGTCGACCCCCCTGACCATCCTCGGGTTGCGCATCTCGGCGTCCCTCGCCGAGTACTTCGCCTACGCGGCACGCCGCATCCACCCCGACGTGCGGCTGGTGACCCGGGGCGGCAGCGTCGCCTACGACTCGCTGCTGCAGTCGCGCGAGGCGGGCGGCACCTGGGTACTGGCGTTCTCCATGCCCCGGCACGCCCAGGAGACGCTCACCGCCGTTCGGGTCGCGCGCAGCGCCGGGCTGAAAGTCGCCCTGGTCACCGACCTGGCGCTCGGACCGGTGGCCGACACGGCCGACGTCGTCTTCGCCACCGGCACCGGCTCCCGGCTGGTCTTCGACTCCTACGCCGCGCCCGGCGTGATGGCCTCCGCACTGCTGCAGGCCATGACCGACGCCGACCCGGAGCGGACGCAGGCGCGGCTAGAGGACTACGAGCAGATCTCCGACCAGCACCAGTTCTTCCTCCGCGACTGACCCAGCCGTCGCTGCGCCTGCCCTCGCGGGCGAATCCCACTCCAGACAAACCGCACCGCAGGGGAACCATTCACCTCAAATCACGCATGAATGTTTTCATACTCCTTGCAAAGCGGACGGCATATATAAATACTTCACACGCACCATCCGCCCGCAGAAAGCAGCCGGTCCGCTCATGCGCACGTCACCCCATCCGCCGTGCGAACGCCGTCTGCCTCTGAGGGCTCCTCAACGAACAGCCACAGCCGCCGTCTCCTACCCGCGTCGGCGCTCGGGCTGTTCGGTCGGGCATCGCCTGCGCGAGCGCCCGTGGCGGCGGCCCCGGTCATCCCCTAGGCCGGGGCCGCCCCGACCCCGTCGGACACCCCGAACGACGCCGCACACCCGGAAGCGATGACCATGACTCTGACGACCACGCGCATCAGCTCGGACTGGCCGTGCCAGGTCAAGACCCCCGGTTCCTACGACTGGGAGCGCTCGGCGGCCAAGTGGCTGCGCGAGCTGGTGCCGGCCCGCTACGCCAGCTATCCGGCCCTGATCCGCCACCCCGTCCTGCTCGCCCGCCATGCGCAGATCCAGGTCCAGAACGAGATCCGGGTCGCCCGCACCGCGCTGCAGACCGCACGGGCCGACCTGCCCGCGCTCGGCATGCCCGAGTCCGTCATCGAGCACACCATCAAGCTGTACGCGGCGGAGGTCATGCAGCTTCAGCACATCGCCCGCAGCGTGCGTGCGGTGTCCCAGGCACTGATCGACCACGGGCGCTGAACGACCACGGGCCCTGAACGACCAGGGTGCCGACCTACCACGGGTGGTGACCGACCACGGGTGGTGACCGGGCGCTCTCCAAGTCGCGCCGGGCGTCAGGACGCGTCGCTCGTCGCCGCGCAGGTGACCGTCGCCGACGGGGCGCCGGTCGAGGCCGAGGCGTCGGCGATGAAACCGAACTTGACGCTCGCACCGGGGTCCAGCTTCCCGTTCCATGACGCGTTGGCAACGGTGGCCGTGCCGTCCCGGGTCGTGGTGAGAGTGCCGTCCCAGACCTGGGTCAAGCGGGCGCCGTCCGCCGGTACGACCGTCGCGGTCCAGCCGGAGGCGGAGGAAGCGGAGGAGGCGGGTGCGTTGGTCACCGTCACCTCGCCCTGGTAGCCGCCCTGCCAACTGTTGACGGTCCGGAAGGACGCGGTGCAGGCGGGAGGTTCGCCGGGGTCACCGGCGCCGGGTGCTCCCGGGGCTGCCTCGGTGGGGGCGGTCGACGGGGAGGCGGTCGCGGACGGAGCCGCGTCGCCGGCCGCATCATCGGCCGCCGCGCCGTCGCTTCGGCCGGAGAGCAGCAGGGCCCCACCGAAACCGACGACCGCAGCCGCGGTCACGGCGACCGCGACGGCGGCGCGGCGAAATCCGGGGCCGGATACGGCCGGACCGGGGCGGGCACCGCTGCCGCGCGGTGCGATCCTCGTGTCCCCGGCGACGGGTGGCAGTTCCTGTGTCGCGTCCTCGGCGCCGGGCAAGGCCCCGGGAACGGCCACGGTCTCGTAGCCGTTGCGGTCCTGCTCCAACTCGTTGAACAACTCCGCCAGGGCGTCGGTGCGGCGCGGCCGCAGGACGCGGATCGGCTCCAGGGCCGGCCCTTCGTCGGGCTGCTCGGGGTCGGACCGTGTGGGCACGCCACTCTCCTTCCGTCCCGTCTTCACGGGCTTCGCCATTCCCCGAGAAGTGATACGGGGTTGCCGTCCCGCCGGTTCAGCGGAAAGAGCCGAGCGACTTGCCGACCGCCTCCCTCAAACGATCGATACGCTCAATTCGGCATGTTCCATTGAGCATTTGCGCGCCAAGCGGGCGTTCGCCCGTCAGGTCGGCGCGTGCGACCTAGATCACCGTCCGGTTGGGGTGATCGCTGATCGCTCATTCGGCGATCGATCCAGCGCCGCAGGACGAACGGATCCTCAACTCCGGGAGCAGGTCGAGGTGTTGGCGCGGGCTCGGCTGCCGACCATTGCGGCGTTCCGCGAGGCGCTCCAGCAGTAGCTTCGCGGACAGTTCCCCCACCGCGCGGGTGGGGGGCGCGACGGCGGTGAGTGGTACGTCGGAGAGGCCGGCCACCTCGTCCTCGTACGCGATCAGTGCAAGGTCGTTCGGTACCCGGATGCCGCATGCCTGCAGTCGCGGCACCAGCACGATCGCGTCCTCGTCGCTGTGCACCAGTGCGGCGGTGACTCGGCGCTTCTTCACCGCCTCGACGAGGTAGTCGACACTGGCTTCGTAGTCCCCGTGTTCGCGCACGGTCGGGGCGCCCTTGTCCACGTCGAGGCCCAGGGCCTGCACGGCAGCCTGGTAGCCGGCGGTGATCTGAGTGGCGTGGGGGCCCTCCTGCAGGACGGCGGTGATCTTGCGGTGCCCGAGGCTCGCGAAGTGGCCGACGGCGACGGCGGCGCCGTGGGCACGGTCGGTGCGCACCCGGTCGAGTACCGCGGCGGGGTTTCCGGGTGGGGCCAGGCGTTCGACCAGGACGGCGGGCACAGCGTGCTCCAGCAGCCACTTCTCCTGGCCGTCCGCGGGGACCCCGCCGAACCAGCTGGGCGCGACGAGCAGCCCCTGCGCGCCACCCGAGAGGAGGTGTTCGGCCTGGACGGGGTCCTCGGAGTCGACGTATCCGGACACCCCCAGGACCAGGCGGCCGCCTTGTGCCGCCACGGCCTCGCGGGCGCCGCGGACGATGTCCGCGAAGATGTAGTTCGTGGTCGGGACGATCATTCCGATCACCGCGCCCTCGGCGCCGTCGGCACCCTCCGACCGCTCCCCCGCCTCGACGGCCGTATCCCCCGGCCACACCACCGCACCGTGCAGCCGCTGGACCCGGCCCTGCGTGGCGAGCGCCTCCACGTCACGCCTCAGGGTGACCGCCGAGACGCCGAGTTCGGCGGCGAGTTCGGAGACCCGGAGGCTGCCCCGCTCCCGGACGAGTTCGAGTACCCGCTCATGGCGCTGGTCGACGTGCAGTCGCATCGGTTCCCCCTGAGGCAAAGCCGGTCGAACGATCCACAGGCGCACGCGGAGCGTGATCCCGAGCTGCACACTCTACGCCCACAATCATATCGATCGTTTGCGATCAATACGATCACCCAGGTGCTCACTCAAGTGCTCACTCAGGCGCTCGGGCCCGCGAGCTCCCCGCGCAACCGGCGCGTTCGCAGGACGAGTTCGAGTTCGAAGCGGCGGTCGGGGTCGTCCAGGTCCTCGCCCCACAGGTCCCGGATCTGGCGCAGTCGGTTGCGGACCGTCTGAGGATGGACGCCCAACCGGGCGGCCACCTCGGGCGCTCCGCCCTGGGTCTCCAGCCAGGCGAGCAGCGTCTCGGCCAGGCGGCGGGCCTGCTCCGGCCCGGCCTCGGTCAGCTGGGCCAGCCGGCGCCGCGCGAGGTCGTCGATCAGTTTCTCGGCGGGGAGCAGCACGAGCGCCTCGGCGTGTTCGCTGCAGCGCAGAAGGCGGCCCTGCGGAAGCAGGCCGTCCTGGATCATCCGCGCGGCCGCCGCCGCCCACTGCAGTGACGTGGCGGCCTGCGTGACGGGAACTGCGGGGCCGATCGCTCCGGACCAGCCACCCATGGCGCGGTGCAGCCGCTCGACGCGGCCGGGTGCCTCGGGGTCCGCCAGCACCAGCCGGGGGTGCTCGCCGTCCAGGTCCAGCAGGACCTCGTCACCCAGGGCGGGGGTGACGAGTTGCTGGGCGGGACGGAGAAGCACGGCCACCGCGACCTCCTGAGGCAGCGGCCAGTCGGCGCTCGCGGCGCGTTCGGCGAGGACGTCGGACGGGTCGGTGCGGTGCTCGGTGAGGAGGAGGTCGACCAGCAGGCGTTGGCGACGGATCCGCTCCCCCGCCTGGCCGGCGGCGACCTCGGCGTAACCGTGCACGGAATGGGACACGAGCTCATCGAGGTACTCGAACGCGGACTCGGCGAGTTCGTACATCGCCGGTGGCGGAATCTCGACCTTCTGCCCGATCTCGGCGAGGCTGCGCCAGGCCAGCCGTACGTTCAGCCGGTAAATGGCCTGAAGGGAGTCCAGGCGACGGCCCTTGAGTGCCTGATTGCGTCCGAACTCCCGGAAGACCTCGGGGAGTTCGCGGGGTCGCTCGATGTCGGTGGTCAGCTGCGCCAGGAAGCTCTCGAGGGCGAGCCGAATCGCCAGGAGTGCCTTCGGCACACCCATGTCGTCGGTCGTCAGCTCGAGGTTCGGGAACTCCTGGCGCATGCCTCGCAGGATGTCCTGCGCGATGTCCGGTACCTGCTCCATGGCCAGGTCGGCGAATCGCCGTACCTGTTCCGGCGGCACCTTGTGCCAGGCGCGGGGCGCGGGCACGGGCACCATCTCCTAGCGATCGGCGGTCTGCGTGCGTGGCGCGGGCGCAGACCGGTCGCCCGCCGGGTCGGGGAAGGTGACCAGCGGCACGTTCGGCTGCTCGGGAGTTGCGGTCAGGGCGGCGACGAGGCCGAAGGCGGCGCCCACGGCCAGGGTGGCGGAGAGTGCGCACGTCAGGAGGGCGGCGAGGATGGTGGGCATGAGCATTCTGGGCATGGGGACGAGAAGCCTCTCGGTCGATGAGGTTGTCACCCAGCGTTCCGGCCCGGTCCGGCACGATCAGTATTAAGTCAGTGTTGACACCGGGTCAATAGCGGCTTAATTTCGCCGGTCATAACTACTTACTCCCCGGTAGGCCAGATTCGCCCCGGGTGAGCCGGACTGTCTCGCGCACCGTCGCGCAGTCTGCATCTTTCCGCTGCCACCGGAGTGCCCTCATGCGCCGTACAGCTTCCGTTCTGCCATTGATTTTGCTCGGTTTGGGCGTCTTCACGCTGGTTTTCGGCCAGCTACTCGACCGGTATGTGGAGCCCCGGGTCAAGCGCACGCCGGTGGATGTCGAGACGAGTTCGGTCCTCACCGGGACCGGCAGCTATTTCGACACCGGCGTCCTGGAGACCGTGCACGGAAAGCAGATCACGATCACCCGCCGGATCGTGGGCGACGTGGCCGCCGCCGAGCGCAGCGGGCACGCGGTGTGGAACGTCTCCACGCAGATCGACACCCCCACCACACTGCCGCTTCGGGACCCACGCCGGTCGCTGCAGTGGACCACCGAGCGCTGGGTGACGGACCGGCGGACCAACCTGCCGGTGCACTGCTGCGGCGAGCAGCCGTCGTTCAGGGGCGACGCCTATCTGAAGTTTCCGTTCGACGTGCAAAAGCGCACCTACCAGTGGTGGGACGGCGTGCTGGGCGGAGCCGTACCGCTGAAGTTCTCCGGGACCGAGAAGGTGCTCGGGCACGAGGGCTACCGGTTCACCGGCGCCGTGGAGCCCAGGCGGACGGGCGTCACTCGTGACGTGCCCGGATCGCTGGTGGGACGGCCGAAGCAGCGGCAGGTGGCGGCCGAGGAGTGGTATGCGAACGCCGGGATCGAGCTGGTGGTGGAGCAGCGCACCGGCCGGATCATGAACGCGCGCATCGCACCGAAGATCACGCTCCGGGCTCCGGGTGCCCGGGCCGACGCCGTCACGCTGCTGGCGAGCGACCGGGTGGAGTTCACCGACGCGACCCGGCGCACCCAGGTGGCGGAGACCTCGCGCGACAGCCGGCGACTGGAAGTGCTGGGCGAGACCGCGCCCACGCTCGCCACCGTCACGGGCGGCGTGCTCATGGCTGCCGGGCTGACGTTCCTGGTCCGCGGACGGCGACACCGTGCGGTGGTGGAGGACTCACAGAGGGCCGACAGGACTCACACAGGTGACTGATCCAGGGGCGCAGACAGGGAGAAATTGTCACCTTCGTGCGTAGCCAGATCGAACGCTCAATCCGAAAACTTACGTTACTAACCAGTACCTCCGCGTTCTTCCCGGAACCGGCCCGACCGTCCTATGACGTCCCCGCCCAGCGTGTCTCCCCCGGACGCCCGGCTCCCCACTCCCCGCCCCCGCATCCGACGAGTTGGAGCAACGATGCCCCAGCACGCTTCCTCCCTGGTCTCCGGCCAGGAGAAGATCGCCCCCGCTCACCCCCGTACCGCTCAGCCCGGTACCGCTCGTCGTCGTACCCCCGGCGCCGAAGTCACCGCCTCCGGCTCGTCGCCGTATCCGCGACGGATCGTCTTCCTGGCCCGCCGCGACCTGGACAACCCCGCCGCCGGCGGCTCCGAACTCCTCGTCGACCGCATCGCCGACGGACTCACCGCCGCGGGACACCAGGTCACTCTGCTGTGCGGCGGCCCGGCGGCGTACCGCGACTACCGCGTGGTGTCGGCGGGCGGCGACGCCGGTCATTTCCTGCGCGCCAAGCGGGCGTTCGCCCGTCAGGTCGGCGCGTGCGACCTCCTGGTGGAGGTGTGCAACGGCATGCCGTACCTGGCTCCGCTGTGGCACAAGGGGCCGACGCTGTGCCTGGTGAACCATGTGCACACCGACCTGTGGGACATGCGCTACCCGGGCCCCATGGCCCGGCTCGGCCGCAGACTGGAGCACTGGGCGCTGGCCGGCCCGCACCGCGACAGCCTGACGGTCGCCGTGTCCGACTCCACCGCCGCGGCACTGCGCGCCATCGGTGCCCCGCCGGACCGGATCAGGGTGGTCCACAACGGCGTCGACGCGCCCGGACCGCTGCTGCCCAAGGCCCCCGGGCCGCTGTTCGTCGCCGTCGGGCGGCTGGTCGAGTACAAGCGGATCGATCTTCTGCTGCGGCTGTGGGAGCGGGTGCGTCCGGTCACCGGCGGGCAGCTCGTCATCATCGGCGACGGCCCCGAGCGGGAGCGGCTTCAGGCCATGGCCGGGCCCGATGTGGTGTTCACCGGCCGGGTCTCGGAGGCGGAGAAGCACCGGCTGCTGTGCCAGGCGTGGCTGCTGCTGCATCCGTCCCTGGTGGAGGGCTGGGGCCTGGTGGTCACCGAGGCGGCCGCGCGTGGCACCCCGGCCGTCGGCTTCGACGTACCCGGTCTGCGGGACTCCGTCGTGGACGGGGTGACGGGGGTGCTGGCCGGGGGCGAGAGCTCGTTCGCCGCGGCCTGGTGCACTCTCGCGCTCAGCCCGGCGCGCCGTAGCGTCATGGGCCGTGCCGCCGAGGCGCGCGCCGAGAACTTCCGGTGGAGCAGCACCGTCCGGCAGTTCCGGGAGGTGGCCGCGGAGGCCTGCCGCACGGTACGGCCCACGCCGGTCGGCTCGCCCGTGGCGCCCGGCCTGCCCCTCCCCCGCGTCGCGCCCGGACACAGCGTCCCGTCAGCGGCCGTTGCCGAACTTCCCGACGGCGCGTGAGGTGAGCGCACATGACTGAGGTCGCCGAAGGTCCCCTCAGGGACCCCTCCCTGCGCCGGTCGTTCACGCTGCTGCGGGCCTTCATGCGGGAGCAGACCGACCCCGAGGCCTGCTACTCGCTGCTGGCGCGCGACGCGGTCGCCCAGGTGGCGCGCCACACCGACCTGCGCGGCCGGATCGTCCTCGATGTCGGCGGCGGCCCCGGCCACTTCACCGAGGAGTTCCGCCGCCGGGGCGCCCACGGCTACCTCTTCGAGCCCGACCTCGGCGAGTTGGCCTCGCGCGGCCGCCCGCCGGAGGGTGCGGTGGTCGCCGACGGCTATCTGCTGCCGGTGCCCGACGGTGTCGCCGACGTGTGCTTCTCCTCGAACGTCCTGGAGCATGTGGCGGACCCGGCGACCTTCCTCAGCGAGATGGTCCGGGTGACCCGGCCGGACGGGCTGATCTATCTGTCGTTCACCAACTGGCTCTCCCCGTGGGGCGGCCACGAGACCGCGCCCTGGCACTACCTCGGAGCGCGCCGGGCGCGCGAGCGCTACCGGCGACGGACCGGGCGCGAGGCCAAGCACACCGTCGGCGAGAACCTCTTCCCCCTGCACATCGGCCCCACCCTGCGGCACGTGCGCGGACGCGAGGACGTACGCGTCGTCTCGGCCCGATCCCGCTACTGGCCCTTCCTCCCGGGCGTCATCGCCCGGGTCCCCGGACTGAGAGAGATCGCCGCCTGGAATCTCCTGCTGATCCTGCGCCGCACCGGCTCTGCGGCGACGTCCCTCGGCAGCCAGGCACGATCCAGCGAGGCACGCTCATGAGCACCACCGTCCAGGCTCCCGCACACGCCTCCCCCGCACCCGCGCCGACGGCCCCGCCCGTGCAACGGCGCGGACGACGCCTGCTGTTCGGGTTCTGGGCGGCCGTACTGACGGCGTTCGTCGCGGTGTCCCCGGGACGGATGACCTTCGAGACGAAGCTCGCAGTGGCCGCCGATCCACTGCGCTTCCTCGGCGACCTCGGTCAGCTCTGGCACGACCGGGCCGGCTTCGGCGGCATCTTTGACCAATACGTCGGTTACGCCTTCCCGATGCTGCCGTACTACGCCCTGACGGACCTGCTGCACCTGCCGGTGTGGCTGGCCGAGCGGCTGTGGCTGTCGATCGTGGTGACCGCGGCGTTCTGGGGTGCGCTGCGACTGGCCGAGCGGCTGGGCGTCGGTTCGTCCGGAACCCGGCTGCTGGGTGCGGTGGCGTACGCGCTGTGGCCCACGTTCACCGTCGTCGTCGGCTCGACGTCCGCCGCCGCGCTGCCCGGGGCCCTGCTGCCCTGGGTGCTGCTGCCCCTCGCCTCCGCGACGCTGAGCCCGCGCCTCGCCGCCGCCCGCTCCGCCCTGCTCATCCCCTGCATGGGCGGAGTCAACGCCGCCTCAACTCTGGCCGCACTACTGCCAGTCGGGCTCTATCTGCTCAGCCGCCCGAAGGGCCCCCGGCGCCGCGCACTGCTCGCCTGGTGGCTGCCCGGCGTGGTGCTGGCGACCGCCTGGTGGACGGTGCCGCTACTGCTTCTGCGCTTCTACGGCGAGGACTTCATGCCGTACGTCGAGCAGGCGGACACCACCACGGCCACCATGTCCGCGACCGAGCTGCTGCGCGGCGCCGGCAACTGGGTGGCGTACCTCAACTTCGGTGAGGCCTGGCTGCCGGCGGGCTGGACCGTCGCCGCGTCGGTCACCGCCGTGCTCGGCTCGGCGTTCGCCGCCGCCCTGGGCCTGGCGGGTCTGGCCCGCCGGGACATCCCCGAGCGGCGCTGGCTGCTGCTGACCGTGCTGGCCGTCGCACTGATCGCCCTCGCGGGATACGGCGGCGTCCTCGGCGCGCCCTTCCACGACGCGGTGCAGGGGTGGCTGGACGGTCCGCTCAGGCCGTTCCGCAACATCTACAAGTTCCAGCCGGGGCTCGCCCTCGCGCTGGCCCTGGGCATGGCGCACCTGACGGCGGTGCTCGCCGAGCGCCGAAGGACCCGGGCGTCGAGCGGTCGCCGGTACGTCCCGGTGATCGCCGCACTGATCGTCCTGCCGGGTCTCGCGTGGCCGTACGTCAACGGCACCATCCTCCAGCCGGGCGCGTTCACCAAGCTGCCCTCCCACTGGGAGCAGGCCGCCGACTGGCTGGACGAGCACGCCGCGGACAGCCGCGCCCTCGTCGTACCGGCAACCGCGCACGGGACCTACACCTGGGGCTCTCCCATCGACCAGCCCTTCGACGTCTTGGCGAAGACCCGGTGGGCGCAACGCGACTTCGTGCCGTTCGGCACCGCCGGCTCGCGGCGGACGCTGGACGCGGTCGAGCAGGCCCTGTTGTCGGGTGGTGAGGTGCCGGGCCTGCAGTCGTATCTGGCGCGGGCCGGGCTGCACGAGGTGGTCGTGCGCAACGACCTCGACCCCGACCAGATCGGTTACGTACCGCCGCAGACGGTCAGGCGGACCCTGGAGGCCTCCGGCTATCGCAAGGCCGCCGGCTTCGGCCCGCTCGTGACTGCCGGGCGCATCCCCGCCGACACCCCTGTCCAGGTGCAGGGCCTCTATCCGCGCCTCCAGGCGGTCGAGATCTACGAGCCCGCAGGCGCCGCCGAGCGGCCGGGGCTCGTCGGGATCGACGCGGCCGACGACACGGCCGTCGTGAGCGGCGGCCCCGAGGCACTGCTCCAGCTCTCCGCCGACCCGGCGCTGCGCGACCGGCCCGCCGTGCTGACCGGGGACCCCCACCCCGGAGTCGACACCCCGGCGGTCAAGGCCGACGCCGACCAACTGCGCCGCGCCGACACCCGCTTCGGCCTGGTCAACTCCAACACCTCGTACACCTACACCGCCACCGAGCAGAACCCTTCCGGCAGCCTCCAGAACCCGGGCGAGCAGCCCAAGCAGATCCTGCCTGCGCAAGGCGCCGACCACCAGACGACGGCCGTGTTGCGCGGTGCGGCGTCGGTGAGGGCGTCCAGTAGCGGGAACTGGCTGTTCCACCTGCCGCAGTACGACCCGGTGAACGCCTTCGACGGCAATCCCGAGACCGCGTGGGCCGAAGGCAGCCCGGGTGAGCCGGCCGGCCAATGGCTGCGCGTGGACTTCACCGCGTCGACCGACCTGCCGGCGTCGCTCCGGCTGACCCCGCTCCCCGCGGACGCCACGCGGCCCGCTCCCACGCGGGTGCGGATCGAGACGGACCGGGGTTCGGTCGACAGCACACTGCGGCCGGACGGTGAGCAGCAGTCGGTGCGCGCGCCCGAGGGCCGGGCGAAGTGGCTGAAGATCGAGATCCTGGACGCCGAGTCGGCGCGCCCCGGGCTGTCCGGCGCCGGATTCTCCGAGGTGACCGTGCCAGGGGTGAAGGTGACCCGGCTGCTGGCCCTGCCGAACGACGCCGAGCGCACCCACGCCGACGCGCAGGTCTACTCGCTGCACCGCGGCACCGACCCGGGCGGGCTCGCTCCGGCCTCGACGGAAGCCGGACTGCACCGGCAGTTCCACACCCGGGAGGGCATGGGCACGTACGACGTGTCGGCCCGGGCCGTGGCCGTGCCCGGCGACGCACTGGACCGCCTGCTGGACCGCGTCGCCCCGCAGCAGCGGCAGCGAATCACCGTGTCCGCCGACTCCACCGGCCGTAGCGGCATCGCGCTCGGCGCGCGGAACCTGGTCGACGGCGACCTGACGACGGCCTGGATCGCCGGGGACCGGCCGGTGATCCATCTGAGCTGGCCGGGCAGGAAGGAGATCGACGAGATCGTCCTCGGGGCGGCGGGCGGTCTGTCCTCCCGGCCCGAGCAGGTGCGGATCAGCTCGCCGGACGGCACGGCGACGGCCGACGTGGACTCCGACGGGCTCGCGCGGTTCGACGCGATCACCACCGACCGCCTGGACATCACGGTCACCAAGACAGCGCCGCTGACCCTCTACCACCCCGTGGCCGACGAACGGCTCCAACTCCCCGTGGGCCTGAGCGAGGTGTACGTGCCCGCGCTCGCCGGGCTCCGTGTGCCGCAGCCCGAGCCGGACGCCCGCTTCTCGCTTCCGTGCGGACAGGGTCCGGCGCTCGACGTCGACGGCACGCTCCGTCCGACGAAGGCGTCCGGGCTGGTCAGCGACCTGACGGAGCGGCGGCCGGTGACGGTGGAGCTCTGCGCGGGCGACGAGGCGAAGGACGGCAGGCTGGAGCTGGCCTTCGGCAGGCACCGCGTGGAGGCCGGCGACACCGGACCGCTCGCGATCACGGACGTCACGCTGTCCCGGGGCGAGCCGCGTGCCGTCTCCGCCGCGGCGGACCGCGAGGTCACCGTACGGAAGTGGACCGGCGACAGCCGCTCGGTCTCCGTGTCCGCCGGGTCGGGCGAGGTGTCGTACCTGCGGACGTACGAGAACGTCAACGACGGCTGGAAGGCCACGCTGAACGGCGAGGAGCTCACCCCGGTCCGGCTCGACGGCTGGCAGCAGGCCTGGCTGATCCCGGCCGGGAAGTCCGGCACCGTGCACATGGAGTACGAGCCCGCGGGGCCGTACCGGACCGCGCTGATCGGCGGGGCGGTCGGGGTCGCCGCGCTCGTGGCACTCGCCTTCGTGGGTCGGCGACGTACCGCTCGGATCTCGGCCGGACACACGGAAGTTCCTCCGGCGCCCGGTCCGCTCCTCGGAACAGTGGCGCTGACCGCCGTCGTGGCACTGGTGGCGGGACCGCTCGCCCTGGTGGTCCCCGGGCTCGCGCTGGTCGCCCGGCTGCGACCCGGCGCTCTGGTCCCGGTCGCGGCGGCCGCCATGGCCGGTGCGGGCATCGCGGCGGCCACGGGGGCGGGGGCGCCGGTTGCCGCGGATCGCGGAGCGTTCGGCGCGATCGCGCAGGTGCTGGCGCTCGTGGCCCTCACCGCGGCCGTGGTGACGACCGGCGCGGGCCGGACGAGAGCCGGCGTCGACGCGAGAGGCGGGACGCGGTGACCGCGCTGCAGGCAGATCCCCTCGTCGCGGGCGGCGGAGCTCCGGTCGCGGGACGGCTGGCGTTTCCCACCGTCGACGAGGTGTCCCGGCACTGTCTCAGCGACGACGAGCCGGAGAGCGTTCACATCGAGGTTCATCTGCCCGGCCGACCGGACCCGCGGCGGCTGCGGGAGGCGTTCCACCGGGCGCTGCTCCTGCACCCCCGGATCCTCGTACGGCAGGCACCGCACCGCTGGTACCGGCGGTCCTACGCGTGGGAGCTGACCGGCACGCCGGACGTGGACCCGGTGAGTTTCGCCGGGCCGGGGCCCGACGCCCTGGTCCGTGCCCGCGCCCGGGCGCTCGCGCTGTGTCCGCCGCTGCACCGGTCGCCGCCGGTGCGTCTGGAGGTGGTCGCCCTGGACGGCGTACGGTCCGTCCTGCTGCTCACCGTGCACCACACCGCACTCGACGCGCCGACCGGGTTGCGGATCCTCGCCACGACGGCCGCGCTCTACGGAGGGGAGAGCACGGCCACGGGAGGGATCGCGCCCGTGCGCCGGGCACACGCGGGGCAGCGCGGGGACGGCCGTACGCGATGGGCCAGGCCCGCGCGGCTGGCCCGCGACACCGTTCCCCGACCGACGCGAGCAGGCGCTGCGGTGAATGGCATGCTCCTGAGGGAACTGCCACTGCCGCAACCCGATCCGGCCGCTCCCTGGACCGTGAACGATCAACTCCTGGTCGCCGCCTCCCTGATGGTGGGCCGCTGGAACCTGTCCCACGGCAGGCCCGGCCGGCCGGTGCGGATCACCGTGCCCGTGGACGACCGTTGCCGCGGCATGGAGATGCCCCTCGGGAACGGGACGCGCCTCGTCGAGGTGCCGGTGACGCCGGACGACCGCTCCGACGCACCGCTGCTCCTGGCACGCCGTCCCGATCCGGCCGCCGTGACCCGGTTGCTGCACACCACCGCCCGGCGCACCCGGGCGCTGAAGTCACAGCCGCGCGCATCCCTCGGACCGGGAGCGGCCCTGCTGACGGCGCCCCTGCTTCCGGTCGGTGTGCGCGGCGCGCTCACCCGTGGTGTGCGTCGGGCCGCCGCTCCCTGGACGTCGACCCTGCTGCTCAGCAACCTCGGGCGGGTGCCGTATCCGCTGGACTTCGGCGACGCGGGGCGGGCCCGTGCCGTGTGGTTCTCCGCGCCCGCCCGCATGCCCCGTGGACTGAGCCTGGCGGCGGCCTCCACCGGCGGACGGCTGCACATGACGCTGCGCTGGTCGCGCGACCTCCTCGACGACACGGCCGGCGCCGCCCTGGCCCGTGTCTTCGAGGACTGCCTCTCCCTCACCTACGGCTCCCGGAGCGCGCCATGACCACATCGCCGCCGTCCCTGACCACCACAGCTCCCGCCCCGGGACTTCGGGACTTCTACGAGGACCCGGCCGTCCCGGTCGCCTCCGGCGAGGACCGCAGCCGGCGGCAGGCCCGGATGCTGGCCCGCGCGCTCGGTCCCGCAGGGCCGGGCCGCCCGCCGGCCACTGTGCTCGACGTGGGATGCGGGGACGGCTCGGCGGCGGCCGTCGCCGCGCGGGTCCTGGACGGGCACCGGATCGTGGGCGTCGACTGGTCGCAGGACGCGCTGCGCCGGGCGACGCGGTGGCTGCCTCAGGTGGTGCGGGGTCAACTGTCCGACGGCGGGCTGCCGTTCGCGTCCGGCAGTGCGGACGCGGTGCTGTTCAGCGAGGTCGTCGAGCACCTCGTCGACCCCGACGGTGCCCTCGACGAGCTGCGTCGGGTGCTGCGGCCGGGCGGTCATCTGATGCTCTCCACGCCGAACCTCGCCGCCTGGTACAACCGGGCGCTGCTGGTCGGCGGGGTCCAGCCCGTCTTCTCCGAGGTGAGTCTGCGCCGCGTCCACGGCAGGCCGGGCAGCCAAGTGGTGGGCCACCTGCGGCTGTTCACGGCGCGAGCGCTGCGGGAGTTCGTGACGGCGTCCGGCTTCGAGGTCGTACGGCTGGAGGGCGCTCCCTTCCACGGGGTTCCGAGTCCGCTGCGTCCGCTGGACCGGCTGGCCTGCCGGCTGCCGTCGCTCTCCTCGATCCTCCTCGTGCATGCCAGGAGGCGGTAGCACCGTGGTCTGGGGAGTGGTCGCGGCGCTGCTGGCGAACGTCCTCTACAGCACCGGTTTCGTGCTGGAGAAGCGGGCGCTGGCCGGTCTGCCGCCGCTGCACGCCGCACGGCCGGGCCGGGCGCTGCGCCTGCTCGCCGGCAGTCCGCTGTGGATCGGCGGCGCGCTGGCCCTGGCCCTGGGCTTCGCCGCTCAGCTGGCCGTCTACCGGGTCCTGCCGATCGCGGCCGCGCAGGGGCTGTTCGTCTCCGGGCTGGTGCTGCTGCTCCTGCTCTCCTCGGTGGTGCTGGGCGAGCGGCTGACGGCCGCCGAGCGGCGGGGTGTCGCCGTCATCGGGCTGGCGCTGCTGATGTTGGTGGCTTCCCTGCACGACAGCAGCGAGCCGATCGCCCGCAGCGCTCCGGCCGGCACTCTGCTCGCGCTGTGCGTTCCGGCGCTCGCCCTCGGCCTGTGGCTGTACGGCACGGCCGAGCGGCGGGCCCGGCGGCGCCATCGGCCGCCGACGTCGGGTGTGGTGTACGCCGTGGCGATCGGGCTGTTGTACGGGGTGAGCTCGCTCGCGATCAAGGGCGTGTCAGGTCGGCTGGCCGCCACGGGGCTCGGCGACGCCGTCCCGGCTCTGCTCGTCTCCCCCTACCCCTACCTCCTGCTCCTCACCGGAGCTTTCGGTCTCGTGCTGTCACAGACCGCCCTGCAACGTTGCCGGGCCTCGCTGATCGTGCCCGTGTGCACCACCGTCACCTGCGTGTTCAGCGTGGCGAGCGGCACGGTCGCGTTCGGCGAACCGCTCCCGCAGGACCCGCTGCGGCTGACCCTGCGCCTGGGCGGCACCGCGCTCGCCCTGGCCGTCGTACTCACCCTGCCGCGTCACGACGCGCACCGCCCCGCCCCCGAAGGGAACCGCTCATGAAGCCCGACGACCCGCTGCTGAGGATCCTGGTCTGTCCGCTCGACAAGGGCCCACTAGTCCTGGACGAACCGGGTTCCGCGCTGTACAACCCCCGCCTGCGCCGCCGCTACCCCGTGATCGACGGCATCCCCCAACTGCTGCCCGACTCGGGGGAGCCGGCCTCGGACGAAGAACTGGCAGCACTCAGTACCCTGCCAACAGCGCACTGAGTGCCACAGACCTCGCTCTGGTGCTACGTTCGCGTCCATGAGCTCCAGCAGCGCGGCGCCCGGCCGCGACGAGAAGACGGAGGCCGGGGCGGCGAAGCCCCCGATGCGGGAGGCACTGGTCGCGGCGGCTTTCCAGCTGTTCCTGGAGCGGGGCTACGAGCAGACGACCGTCGACGACATCGTGGCGCTGGCCGGTGTCGGACGGCGGTCGTTCTTCCGCTACTTCCCGTCCAAGGAGGACGTGGTCTTCCCCGACCACGAGCGGTGCCTGGCCGACATGACGGCCTTCCTCGCCGCGAGCGGCGAGGAGCACGAGCCGGTGCAACGGGTGTGCGACGCGGCCCGGCTGGTGCTGCGCATGTACGCGGAGAACCCGACCTTCTCGGTGCAGCGCTACCGGCTCACCAAGCAGGTGCCGGGCCTGCGTGCCTACGAGCTGTCGGTGGTGTGGCGCTACGAGCGCGCCCTGGCCGAGTATCTGCGCGAGCGCTTCGCCGGCCGGCGCGACGGCACCCTGCAGGCCGATGTGATCGCCGCCGCCGTGGTCGCGGCGCACAACAACGCGCTGCGCTCCTGGCTGCGCTCGGACGGCCAGGGCGATGCGAGCGCCGCGGTGGACCACGCCCTGGGGTATGTGCAGACCGCCTTCGGCGCCGCCCCTCCCCCGAGCCCCGCCGGTGACGAGCAGCCCGAGGACGTGGTGGTCGTCGTGTCCCGGCGCGGCGCCCCGCTGTGGCGGGTCGTCCAGGAGATCGAGGCCACGCTCGGGCGCGACTGATCGAAATCCCGGACAGATTCAGGGTACGGAGTGCCTTTACGTGTGGCACTGAGTGCCATACGCTGACGCTGTGCACGGTGGCACGGTGAACCGGGCACGTGCGTGCACGGGTGTCCCGCGCACGTGGGATTCCGGCCGAGTGCAGGGAGTTGACCAGCGTGTACCACCACTCAGGAAGCGTTGTTGCTCGTCAGACCGCCGGTTCCGCGGCCGGCGTGCTCGATCCCGCGGCCCCGGGCACGGAGGCCGTTCTCTTCCAGCGCTGCACCTGGTGCGGCACCGCGATGTACCACCGGCTGCTGTGTCCGGTCTGCCAGGGCAGTGACCTGCGCACGGAGCGCAGCGAGGGCGTGGGGACGGTACGTCACTCCACGGTGGTCCACCGCAACACCCCCGCCGCGCGCAATGTGTCGCTCGTCGAGATGGCCGAGGGGTTCGTCGTGCGCGGCCGGGTCATGGGCCCGCCCATCGGCATCCACAGCGGGGACCGGGTCCGGCTGTCCACGGCGCAGGACCCGGTCCGGGGCGAGCCGGTGTTCCAGCTGATCGACGAGCCCTACCGGGCCTGGACCTGAGCCCCCTGACCGTCTGACCGTCCGCCTGACCGACCGTCTGAGCGCTTGCTGATCCCGGGGATCAACTCCGGTACGGCGACGGGGCGTCCCGTCTCGAAGCACCGGTTGGCGGCGAGCCCGACGGCCAGGGCCAGCGCGCCGTCGCGTTCGGTGGCCGTGGGGTGCGCGACCGCGCGTTCAGCCGTACCTGCGTCGGCCGCCCGCGCCGGATCGACGGGGCCGAACAGGGCGTCCAGCATGCGCGGGTCTCCCCCGCCGTGCGCCTCGTGGGCGGTCACGAGCGGGATGTCCACCGGAGGCCGCCACAGCGGACGCAGCGTGAGCCGTGCGCCGCCCGCGTGCTCGGCGGCCGTGTCTCCGTGCACCGCACCGCTGCCGGAGCCGATCCGGGTCCGGGGCGGCTGCCAGCGGCTCTCCTCGACCTCGAGTTCCAGCCGTCCGGCGCTGCCGTTGAACATGACCCGGTAGCCCTCCCACGGGGAGTACGCGGTGAGGTGGTACGTCATCGTCGCGCCCCGGGCGTATCGCACGAGGACGGCCATGTCGTCCTCGATGGAGACGGGCCCGCCGAAGACGTTGCGGTCGCGCAGGTACCCGTCGTCCCGCTCGGCGTCGAGGTAGAGAGCCCGTAGGGTGTCGTTGGCCGCCAGGTCCAGGGCGAAGGGGTCGTCGGCGGCCTGCTCGGCCCCGTGGGCGCGGTCGTAGTCCCGGCGCAGCCCATGGCGTTCGCCCGCCTCAGGGCCGTAGAAGCCGAGCCGCCCGTAGCCGAAGACGTCCCTCGGCTCGTCCCCGAGCCACCAGTTGACCAGGTCGAAGTGGTGGCTCGACTTGTGCACCATCAGGCCGCCGCTGTTGCGCTTGTCCCGGTGCCAGCGGCGGAAGTAGTCCGCGCCGTGGCGTACGTCGAGCAGCCACTCGAAGTGCACGGAGAGGACCTCGCCGATCGCGCCGTCGGCGAGCAGGTCGCGGACCTTCTCGTGCACGGGGTTGAAGCGGTAGTTGAAGGCGACGGTGAGGGAGTTGCCCGTCTCACGGACCGTGTCGAGGATGCGGGCGCAGCGGGCGGCGTCGACGGTCATCGGTTTCTCGGTCACGACGCGGCAGCCCGCTTTCAGGGCAGGGACGATGTAGCGATCGTGTTCCACGTCGATCGTGGTGACGACGACCTCGTCGATGTCCTCCGTGGCGAGCATGTCGGTGAAGCGGTCCGGCTCCCACCGGGTGGCGGCGGGTGCGCCGGCCTCGGCCAGCAGCCGGTTGTGGAAGGCCATCCGGGTGGGGCTGGGGTCGCAGAGGGCGGCGACGAGGTGGCCGGGGCGTTCGGCGAGGGCACGGGTGAAGGTCTGGGCGCGGTGGCCGGTGCCGACGACGGCGGTGCGACGGTGGGGAGTTCGGCTCATTGTGGTGGCCTTTCCCGTCGGCCGCCCACCCAGTCCTCAGCCACCGACCCGGTCATCGGTCGACCGCCCGGTCCATCATCGTTCCCTTCCTTCACAGGCAACGCACAAGCACCTCCTTCCGTCCTCTCGGAGTGAGGGCCCCGGGGCCGTCCTGGGGCGAGCGGAAGGAGGGGCACGTGATCCGTGCCCGGCGAATATGGGTCACCGCGGTGGCGTTACTCGCGGTGGTGGGGGCGTCGCCAGGGTGGGCTCAGGCTCAACAGGCGTCCGATGTACGGTCGTTGGGGGACTCGGTGGACAGCGGCGGCGGTCTGCCGCCGGACTGGAGCATCACCGGTGAGGGTTCCGCACGGAAGCTGATGTGGCGGTCCGACGAACGGGTGCCGATGGGGGACGCCCGGGTCGAGTTCTACGCCGGTGACCGGCTGCTCGGCCGTCCGGCGCCGGCGAAGGACGGGCGCACGTTCCGCCTCGGCCTCGACGGTGTCCCGCTGGCCTCCGTCGAGAACCTTCAAGTGCGGGCCGCAGGGCGCCGGTTGGACGCACCCGAGGTCAGCACCGGTCGAGGTGAACGCCAGGCGGTGACCACCCCGCAGCGACTGCCGGCGAACCCCGTCGACCCAGGCAAGCCGGGCGCGTACCGGACCGTCACCGGCGAGTACGACCTCGCCCCGGTACGGCTGCCCGGTTTCGCCCAGCCGGTCGAGATGCGTGCCGTGGTCGTGGCGCCCAAGGGTGCCGACGGCCGCCGGCCGCTCGCCCTGTTCCTGCACGGACGCCACTTCACCTGCTACACACCGCAGGGCGAGATCACCGGCGACTGGCCCTGCGCGGCCGGCTCCAAGCCGGTGCCGAGCCACCGCGGCTACCTGCGCGACCAGCGACTGCTGGCCTCCCAGGGCTATGTGACGGTGTCGATCTCCGCCAACGGCATCAACGGCCAGGACTGGCGCGCCGAGGACGGCGGCGCACAGGCCCGTTCGTCGCTCGTACGGCAGCATCTCGCCCGCTGGGCCGGCTGGTCCGCGCACCCGAGCACGGCACCGGCGGCCGTACGGCAGGCACCCAGGGCCGACCTGTCGCGTGTGCTGCTGGTGGGACACTCGCGGGGCGGCGAGGGCGTCAACCGGGCCGCGATGGACAGCCTTTACCCGCCGCCCGCGGACCAGGACGGTTATCACGGCCCGGTGTCCTGGCGGATCCGCGGCACCGTACTCATCGGCCCGACGATCTTCGGCCAGAACCCGGTCGCGGACGTGCCGTCGATGACGATCCTGCCGGGCTGTGACGGCGATGTCTCCGACCTGCAGGGTGAGGTGTACATCGACGGCACCCGCCAGGTCAGCCGCGGTGCCGCGCTGCACAGTGCCGTGTACATGGTGGGCGCCAACCACAACTACTTCAACAGCGAGTGGACGCCGGGGCAGGCCGAGGCGCCCGCCGACGACGACTTCTGGAGCGACGAGGAGGAGCGCGACCCGGTCTGCTCCCCCGGCACCAGGACCCGGCTGACCGCCGACCAGCAGCACAAGGCCGGCGCCACCTACATCGCGGCGGCGGCACGGCTGTTCGTCGCCCGGGACGACCGGGTTCGTCCGCTGCTCGACGGCTCCGGCCGCCGCGCGCCCTCGGCCGATCCCGCGCACGTCCTCACCCATGCCGTGGGCGCACGCCGCGGCGGCGGGTTCCTGCCGGACGGCAAGGTCACCGTGAGCGGAGGCCGGCTGTGCTCGGCGGTGGACCCGTCCGCGGCCAAGGCCTGTCTGTCGTCGGAGACGGCCGGTACCTCACCGCACTTCGCGCAGTGGGAGACCGACCGCGAGCCCGGCCGCCGCGCGGTCGCGCTGCGCTGGTCCGCGGCGGGCTCCGCCGCACGCATCCGACCCGACCGGCCGCTGTCCCTGGCGGGCGACAAGGCGCTGGCGCTGCGCGTCATCGTGCCGCCGAACAGCACCGGCACGCAGCTGGACGTCTCCGTCACCGACACCACCGGACGGCACCGGACCCTCGGCCGCGTGAAGGTCGACGGCCTGCCGGGGACGGACCGGACCGCCTCCTACTGGGCGCGCGAAGTACGCGTGCCGATCGGGGCCGACGACGCGGCCGCACTCGACCTGAAGCACGTCAAGTCCCTTGAGCTGACGCCGCGCACGCGGTCCGGGCGGGCCTGGCTGATGGACGCCTGGGGCTGGCGTCCGGGCACGCCCGAGGTGCGCGAGGCTCGGCTCCCCCGGGTCGACCTCGGCCGGCTGACCGTCAAGGAAGGGGACTCGGGCGTACGCACGTACCGGGTGCCGGCCCGGGTCTCGGGACAGGGCAGTGGGCAGGTCCGGCTGTTCGTCACCGACCCGGCCACGGGCGGTGTCAAGGACCGGCTGGTGACGGTCCGGCCGGGCACGCAGTCCATCGACGTACCGGTCAAGGTGGAGGGCAACACCCGCTACGGCTACGACACGGGCCAGGAAGTGTTCGTGAAGGCGGTCCGTACCGCCGTGGTCGGCGCCCATCTGGGCGGGGTGACCGTCGAGAACGACGACCCGATACCGACGATGTCCGTGACGCCGGTCGCCGACCGGGTGACCGAGGGTCAGCCGCTGAAGTGGCGGGTGACCTTGTCGGCGGTGGCCGACGCGGAGGTGGGCGGAGCATACGCCGTGGTGCCGGTCACCGACGGGCGGGAACTGTCGACGAAGGACGTCGACCCCCGCTGGCTCGAGGAGAACACCGGCGCGTCCCCGGATCCGGAACGGCCGTTGTCCAAGGTGGACGGCTTCTATGTCTGGGTGAGCGTCCCGGCGGGCCGGACGTCCGCGGAGCTGAGGATACCGACGGTCAAGGACCAGGTGGCCGAGCAGGCCGAGTCGCTGCGTCTGCAGGCGGCCGACGACTCCGGTGAGCCGCAGCCCGGCGCCCCGGTGATCACGGGCACGGTGCTGGACGGCTCGTGACACGGCACGCTGACGTCCGTGACCTCGGTCAGGGCGTCAGCGTGATCCGTATGCCGACTGTGCCGTTCACACCGCGGCGCAGTCGGCTGCCGAGCAGTGTGAGGCGGCCGGTGATCCCGTACTTGCGGGCGATGAGCCGGCGGTAGCGGGCGCTGGTCGCCTCGTCGCAGATCTCGGCGGTGGCGGGGACCTGGTCGCCGGTGGGCTTGCCGCGCAGGTCGCAGGGGCCGACGAGGACGTCGCCGCGGGCGCGGATCCGCTTGACCTTCCAGGAGTCGGCGACCGTCCAGACGCCGAGTGCGTCCGAGTCGCGGACCACCCAGACCGGTGTGGCGACACCGGTGCCGTTCTTGCGGTAGCTGGTGATGAGCAGGTACTTGCCCGCGCCGAGCTGCTCCAGCGACGTGTCGTCCATGGCGGGAAGTGTAGGCAGGGTGGGGCGCCGGACGTCGCCCCACCCCCGGCCCGGCTCAGTCGAGCGCCGCCACCATCCGCCGTACCCCCTCCGCGAGCAGCTCGGGTGACGTCGCCAGGTTCAGCCGTACGTGCCCCGCGCCGCCGGTCCCGAAGGGGATCCCGGAGTTGAGCGCGACCCGGCCGCGCTGGAGGAAGACCTCCGCCGGGTCGTCGCCGAGGCCGAGGGCGCGGCAGTCGAGCCAGGCGAGGTAGGTGGCCTCAGCGGGACGGTAGGTGATCGCCGGGAGGTGCTCGGCGAGGAGGTCCGCGAGCAGGCGACGGTTGTCGTCCAGGCCTGCCAGCAGGTGGTCGAGCCAGTCGGCGCCGTCGCGCAGGGCGGCGCTGTGGGCTATGACGCCGAGGTGGCTGGGTCCGTGGCTCACCTCTTCGGGCAGCCGGGCCAGGTCGGCTGCGGCCTCGGGGCCCGCGATGGCCAGGGCCGCCTTGAGGCCGGCCAGGTTCCATGCCTTGGACGCCGACATCAGCGACAGCCCGTTCTCGCCGCCGGGGACACTCAGGTACGGCACGAACTCGACTCCGCCGGCGGTGATCGGTGCGTGGATCTCGTCGGTGACGACGCGTACGCCGTGGCGGTCGGCGAGGGCGGCTACGGCGGCCAGTTCGCCGGCGGTGTGCACGGTACCGGTCGGGTTGTGGGGGCTGCACAGCAGGAAGGCGGCGCGTCGGCCGCCGCCCTCCGTCGCCCGGCGAAAGGTCTGTTGCAAGGTGTCGAGGTCGATGCGCAGGTCCGCGCCCAGCGGCGCCTCGATCACCCGCCGGTCCATGTGCTCGACGAACTGGTAGAACGGCGGATACACGGGCGAGTTCACCACGACCGGATCGCCCGGTCCGGTGACCAGTTTGAGCATCTCGACCACACCCAGCATCACGTCGGGCACGATCGCCGTCCGCTCCACGGCCGGCCCGTCCCAGCCCCAGCGCTTCTCCGCGAAACCGGCGAGCGCCTCGGCGTAGCCGGTGCCCGCCGGGTAGCCGGTGTCGCCGAGCGCGAGGGCGTCGGTGAGCGCGCGGACGACGGGTTCGGCGAGAGGTACGTCCATCTCCGCCACCCACAGCGGCAGGACGTCTTCGGGGTAGGCGCGCCACTTCATGCTCGTACGTCGTCGCAGCCGGTCGAGGGTGAGGGTGCGCAGGGGATTCGGTTCACCGGACGTTGCGTGCGGGATCCTGGTCATGGGGCACAAGATAGGTGGCCGTGCGGTGACCGGGAACGGCGCCGACGCGAGAAGGATCATCTGTGCGGTGAACACGGGCGTGCCGAGCTCCGTATGGAGAGAGGGTGCTCAACTCCGGGAGGGCCCCGCGGCGTTCACGCCGCGCTGTACTGGTTCGGGAGCCCTGCATGAGGCACGCACGACGACGTCTCGTCCGGCGAGTGACACGGCTGGCGGCCGTCGGCGGACTCCTCCTCGGAGGAACGATGGTCACACGCGCTGTGGCGAGCGAACCCCCCGACGGCTCCACCGGCCCACGCACCTACGCCGCTCCGGCCACCGACACCGGCAGCGACCTGGTCTCACGCCTGGGCTCTTCCCGTACGGCGGGCAGTTGGATCGGCTCCGACGGGAAGCCGGTCGTCGCGGTCACCGACGAGGCGGCGGCCGCCGAGGTGCGGCAGGCGGGCGCCGAGGCGAAGATGGTCGACCACAGCATGGACGAGCTGAATTCGGCGACGTCGACGCTGCGTTCGGCGCCCAGGGTGGCCGGCACGGCATGGGTCATGGACTACCGGTCCAACGAGGTGGTCGTACGGGGCGACAGCACCGTCTCGGCCACCGACTGGTCCCGGATGACGAAGCTCGCCGACGGCATGGGCGGCTTCGTCCGCATGGAGCGCACCGAGGGCACGTTCACGACACGGCTCAACGGCGCACTGCCGCTGCTGTCGACCGCCGGGCGCTGTTCGGCCGGTTTCAACGTCACCGACGGACAGCGCGACTTCATCCTCACGGCCGGGCACTGCGGGCCGGACGGTTCCGTGTGGTTCGCCGACAACCGGGGCACCCAGCAGATCGGCCGGACCGTCAAGCAGAACTTCCCCGGCGCGGACTTCTCCCTGGTGGAGTATGCGAGCGGGGACGCCGGCGCCGGCGCCGAGGTGGTGTCCATCGGGGACGGCAAGGGTGTGCGGATCACGGGTCTGGCCGACCCGGCGGTGGGGCAGCGGGTGTTCCGCAGCGGCAGCACGAGCGGGCTGCGCGACGGTGAGGTGACCGCGGTCAACGCGACGGTCAACTACCCGGAGGGCACGGTCACGGGGCTCATCGAGACGAACGTGTGCGCCGAACCCGGGGACAGCGGTGGCCCGATGTTCTCCGAGGGGATCGCGCTGGGTGTGACGTCGGGCGGCAGCGGCGACTGCAACGCGGGCGGCACGACCTTCTTCCAGCCGGTGACCAAGGCGCTGGACTCGCTCGGCATGAAGCTGATCGTCGCGGCACCGAACGGCTCCGGGCAGCAGAACGGCTCGCCCGCTCCGACACCCTCGGCGTCGGCCACACAGAGCGCGATCGCGCCCGGTGCGGCGTCGCCCGGCTCGTCGACCCCGATCATCGATGCGGATGCGTCGACCCTGTTGTCCAGGCTCACCGACCCGAAGAACGTCGGACCGGGGCTGCTGGTCATCGCGGGGAGCATGGTCGCGCTGGTGGCGGCCCGCTTCATCCGCGCGGAACAGGACCGCAAGGCGTACCGGCGCTACTACTCGGCGACCTGGGGCTGACGGGGCCGAGCTGTCACCCCAGGGTCAGGGTCAGCAGTGCGGTCGCCGCTGCCGCGCCGGAAGCCACAACTCCCGTCCATGCCACCGGGGCGACGAGGAGTGCGGCGGCGGTGGCGAGGACCAGCCCGCCGAGTTGGCCGATGAAGGTGACGGCGGCGAAGTGTGCGCGCCTGGAGAGCATGCCGCCGGCGAAGTCGATATGCCGTAGCAGACGGCCGAGGTCAGTGCGAGAAGGGCACCCATTGGATCAGGGGTGCCCTCGGAGGGTGTTCCGATGCGTGGCGAGGCGCTTCGAGGAAGATGCTCGGGCCTGTGCCCGGGAGGGTGCTCAGGCCGCCTTCGCCGGCTGTGGGACCGCGGCGGCCCACTCCAGGACGAGGCGCTGGTACTCCTCGCGCTCCTCGACGCTCAGTGTCCCGCCCGCCCGGCGCCACAGCGCCCGGATCTCCTCGTTGACCTCGTCAGCCGAGCGATCGGAGGCGAATTCAACAGTGGTGGACATGCTGTGAAGCATACGGCTCCCGGCGTGAAGGCACTGTGAGTAAGCTCGCACAATACGGACATTTTGGACCGTGTTGCTGATCACGTCCATCTGTCAACGCAGGGCGAGGAGTTCAGGCGTCCGCCGC
The DNA here is from genome assembly GCF_004028635.1 of Streptomyces cyaneus. GTDB lineage: Bacteria > Actinomycetota > Actinomycetes > Streptomycetales > Streptomycetaceae > Streptomyces > Streptomyces cyaneus. Next base: position 161,285 of record NZ_RQJW01000016.1, read on the forward strand.
CCCGAGCACCAGCACCTGGATCGCGAGAACGGCGGCACCACGCGCCCAGTCGTGGAAGTCGGACACCTTGGTCTCGAGGTCGATCGGCGCGGCCAGCGGGTGCCGGTGGGCGCGGATGGTCTCCGTCACAGTCCGGCCGGCGACGTCCATGAGGCCCACCCCCTCTCCGGCGAGCAGGATCTTCTGCGGCAGCACGAAGTTGCCGATCTGGGCGACCAGGGTGCCCAGCGCGCGGGCCGCCTCCTCGATGACACGGGAGGACATCGGCTCGCCCGCCGCGGCGAGCTCGAGGATCTCCTCGTATGTGCGGTCACGGCCGGTGGCGGCCTGCACCTGGTAGCGGATGTTGGGGATGGTCAGCAGGGAGACGGCGCTGCCGCGTGCCCCGTCGGGGGTGAGCGGACCGTTGGGGTTCACGATCCAGTGCCGCCCGAAACCCCGGTCCTCCTCGGCGTACGGCACCCGCTTGCCGCCCAGGACCAGCCCGTAGCCGATGCCGGCTCCGATGGTGAGGACGACGAAGCGGTCGAGGCCGCGGCCGGCGCCGAACCAGGTCTCGGCCTCGACGAGGGCGGCCACGTCGTTCTCCACGACGACCGGCAGTCCCGTGCGCTCCTCGACCAGTTCGGCGAGCGGGACGTCGCGCCAGTGCAGGAACGGTGACTCCCCGACCACGGCCCGGTCCTCGACGAGCCCGCCCACACCGATGCCGATGCCGGCGAGCCGGGGGTGACTGCCGGCGAGCTCGTCGGTCATCTCCCCCAGCACGTCCACGACCTCGGCGGGGTCCGGGGTGCCGAGAGGGCGGTCGTAGCGGGCGACGATCTCGCTCCTGAGGGTCGTGACGACGCCGTAGACCATGTCCTCGGTGATCTTGAAGCCGATGAAGGAGCGGGATTCGGCGACGACGTCCAGCGGCTGGGACGGGCGGCCCTGGCGCACCTCCGCCGGAGCGCCCGCCTCGGGGACCTCGACGAGGAGTCCCGACTCGATCAGCGGTTTGGTCAGCCGGGTGAGGCTGCCCGCGGACAGATCGAGCCGCCGGGCGAGTTCGGTGCGCGACACCGGGCCACCGAGGAGCACCTCGATCGCCACCGAGCGCTCACCGGGGCTGAGGGGAAGCCAGCTGGCGGCTACTGCGGTCATGGTCGTCAGGCTCCCACATGATTTTTTTCTCTACAAAAGCAACCAGGCCAGTCTATGGCGATCAGCATGGCTCGGAGAAGATGTTCGCACCCCTCTTGACGGCTGGATTCTTCCGCCACAAAAGTAAGTGGCCGAGGACGAGCCGCAGACGAGGGAGTCTCCCGATGACCATCGCCTCCAGCAGCCCTCCGTCACGTCTGCCCTTGGGCGGCGCGACGGGGGCAGGGACCAAGTCGAGGACGCGGCGGGCACGCTCCCGCGAGAACCAGGGGGACGGGCGGCTCGCCGCGGTGTTCATCGCTCCGGCGATGTTGGGCTTCCTGGTCTTCCTGCTCTGGCCGACGCTGCGGGGCGTCTATCTGAGCTTCACCCGCTTCAACCTGCTCACGCCGCCGGAGTGGGTGGGCCTGGACAACTACGTGCGGATGGTCAACGACCCGATCTTCTGGGACTCACTCACCGTCACCGTCGAGTACGTGGCCATCAACATCGGTGTGCAGACGGTCTCGGCGCTCGCCATCGCCGTGCTGCTGCAGCGGCTGACCCAGTCGGCGGTGCTGCGCGGGGTCGTACTCACGCCGTATCTGATGTCGAACGTCGTCGCCGGCATCGTCTGGCTCTGGATCCTGGACACCCAGCTCGGCATCGGCAACGAGATCATCGCCGGGCTCGGCTTCGACCGGATCCCGTTCCTGGCGGACGAGACCTGGGCGGTCCCGACGATCGCTCTGATCAATGTGTGGCGGCACGTCGGCTACACCGCGCTGCTGCTGTTCGCCGGTCTGATGGCGATACCGAACGACGTGTACGAGGCCGCGAAGGTGGACGGCGCGCGCGAGTGGCGGATGTTCTGGCGGATCACGATGCCCTTGCTGCGGCCGGTCCTGGCGGTCGTTCTGATCATGACGGTGATCGGTTCGTTCCAGGTGTTCGACACGGTCGCCGTGACGACCGCGGGCGGTCCCGCGAACGCCACGAACGTCCTGCAGTACTACATCTACGGCGCCGCCTTCGGCCGCTTCCAGTTCGGGTACGCCTCGGCGATGTCGGTGGCCCTGCTGGTCGTGCTGAGCGCGATCACCGTCCTGCAGTACCGGCTCACCCGGGCCGGCCAGAGCGACCTCGGCTGAGGGAAGGGAGACGCGACATGGCTGCCGTGGCAGACACCACGACCGTACGGCGCGTGAGGCGCAGGCCCTCCTTCGGGCGGGTGATGGCCTGGGCGGTGATGGCCGCCATCGTGCTCATCACGCTGCTGCCGTTCTACTGGATCCTGCGCACCGCGCTGTCCACGAACACCGCCCTCGCCGCCCACCCCGGCGATCCGCTGCCGGTGGACCTCACCACTGGAGGCTTCGAGCGGGCGCTCGGCCTGCAGTCGGCCGAGGAGGCGATCGCCCAGGGCGGTTCGGGCGGCGGGCTCAAGTTCTGGCGCTATCTGATCAATTCGGTGATCGTTTCGACCCTGATCACCGTGTGCCAGATCTTCTTCTCCGCCATGGCCGCGTACGCCTTCGCCCGGCTGCGCTGGCGCGGACGGGAGAAGGTGTTCGGGCTGTTCCTGGCCGGGCTGATGGTGCCGACCATCTTCACGCTGCTGCCCAACTTCGTGCTGATCAAGCAACTCGGCCTGGTGGACAACCTGTTGGGCGTGGCGCTGCCGACGATGTTCATGACGCCGTTCGCGGTGTTCTTCCTGCGGCAGTTCTTCATGAACGTGCCGCGGGAGGTGGAGGAGGCCGCCCTGCTGGACGGGGCCGGGAAGATCCGGATCTTCTTCCGGGTGATGCTGCCGATGGCGTCCACCCCGATCCTCACGCTGGGACTGCTGACGTACATCACCGCCTGGAACGACTACTTCTGGCCGCTGATGGTGTCCTACAGCGACAGTTCGCGCGTGCTCACCGTGGCGCTGGCCATCTTCCGGGCGCAGACCCCGCAGACCGGCTACGACTGGTCCGGCCTGATGGCGGCCACGCTCATCGCCGCGCTCCCGATGCTCGCGCTCTTCGGCTGCTTCGCACGCCGCATCGTCAGTTCCATCAGCTTCACCGGCGTCAAGTAAGGGGACAGGGATGCGAGTTCGTATGCGTACGGCCGTGGCGCTCGTGGGGGCGCTGGCACTGTCCCTGGCCACCGGCTGCGCGAAGGACGGCGCGGCCGGGTCGGGCGCAAACACGGTGACGTACTGGCTGTGGGACGCCAATCAACTGCCCGCGTACCAGGCCTGTGCGAAGGGGTTCGAGAAGGAGAATCCGGGCCTGAAGGTGAAGATCACCCAGATGGGCTGGGCCGACTACTGGACCAAGCTCACCGCCAGCTTCATCGCCGGCACCGAGCCGGACGTCTTCACCGACCACATCCAGAGGTTCGGGCAGTTCGCCGACCTGAACGTGCTCGAACCGCTGGACGACCTGAACATCGACGACTCCGCCTACCAGGCGGGGCTCGCCGCCAACTGGAAGGGCCAGGACGGTCATCGCTACGGCGCGCCCAAGGACTGGGACACCGTCGCCCTCTTCTACAACCAGAAGATGGTCAAGGAGGCCGGGCTCACCGGCGAGGAGCTCGACACCCTCTCCTGGAACCCGAAGGACGGCGGCACCTTCGAAAAGGCCATCGCGCACCTGACGGTCGACAAGAACGGCAAGCGCGGGGACGAGAAGGGCTTCGACAAGAAGAACGTCAAGGTCTACGGGCTGGCCACGGCCGGCGCGGGCGACGGCGACGGGCAGACCACGTGGAGCCCGTTCACCGGCTCGGCGGGCTGGCACTACACGGACAAGGCGCGCTGGGGCACCGAGTACCAGTACGACAGCAAGACGTTCCAGTCGGTGGTCGACTGGTACTTCGGGCTGGCGAAGAAGGGCTACCTCGCGCCCTTCACCGACTACACCGACGGCGCCAACCCGGCCAACGCCCAGGTCGCCTCCGGTAAGGCGGCGACCTCCTTCGACGGTGCCTGGATGATCTCCACGTACTACGGCACCAAGGGCCTCGACGTCGGCACCGCACCCACACCGGTCGGCCCGACCGGCAAGCGGGCCACCATGATGAACGGCCTCGCCGACTCCATCACCAAGGACGCCCGCAACAAGGCGGGCGCGAAGAAGTGGGTCCAGTACCTGGCCTCGAACGAGTGCCAGAAGACCGTCGGCAGTTACGGCATCGTCTTCCCCGCGACCCCTGACGGCACCCAGGCGGCCGTGGCGGCGTACAAGAAGAAGGGCATCGACGTGTCCGCGTTCACCGAACCGGTCACCGACAAGAAGAACTCCACCACGTTCTCCTTCCCGATCACCGACTACGCGGCGGACGTGTACTCCCTGATGCGCCCCGCGATGCAGGGGGTCTTCGCCAACGACGCCCCGGTGAGCGGTCTGACCAAGACCAACGACCAGATCAACCTGATCCTCTCCCAGTGATCTCTCCACCAGTGAAGGGCACTTGCTCCATGACGTTCTCCCTCGGCATCGTCGGCGCCGGCCAGTTCTCCGGCCAGTTCGCCACGCTGTTCCAGGCCCACCCCGGTGTCAGCGACGTGTACGTCACCGATCTGCTGCCCGAGCGGGCCGAGCAGCTCGCCGACGCACAGGGACTGGCCGGCACCTTCCCCTCGTACGAGGCCATGCTGGAGTCGAAGGCCGTCGACGCCGTCGCGATCTTCACCCAGCGCTGGACCCACGGCCCGCTGGTGCTCCAAGGCCTGAACGCCGGCAAGCACGTCTACTCCGCGGTCCCCATGGCGATCACCACGGAGGAGATCGCGGCGATCATCGACGCGGTCAAGGCGACCGGCCTGACCTACATGATGGGCGAGACCAGCCAGTACAACCCGGCGACGGTGCACGCCCGCAACCAGATCGCCGAGGGCGCCTTCGGGCGGCTCTTCTACGCCGAGGGCGACTACGTCCACGACATGGACCTGGGGTTCTACGAGGCGTACCAGTACAGCGGCGGCGAGACCTGGAAGGCGACCGCCAGCTATCCCCCGCTGCTGTATCCGACGCATGCGGTCGGCGGTGTGCTGGGGGCTTGGCAGACGCACGCGGTCAGCGTGTCGGCGATCGGGGTGGTGGACGACCGCGGCGACGGCGTCTTCGACAGGTCCGTCAGCCAGTTCGACAACGACGTGTCCAACGCGACCGCGCTGTTCGAGGTCGCGGGCGGCGGCTCGTTCCGTACGAACGAGTTCCGGCGGGTCGGCTATCCCTCGCACATACGGGAGTCGCGCTTCAGGTTCTTCGGCACCGAGGCGAGCATGGAGCAGCTCGCGACGGTGGCCCTGTGGCAGGACAAGAAGGGGGTCAAGGACATCAGCGAGCTGCTGGAGCCCAAGCCCACCATGGCTCCTGACGACCCGTCACTCCAGCACATCTCGCCGGATCTGCGGGCCGCCTTCACCTCGGGTTCGGCGCCGGTGCACGACCGGTCGCGGCTGCCTCGACAGTTCGACAACCTGCACAACGGCCATGAGGGCAGCCACCACTTCCTGGTGGACGACTTCGTGACGGCCGTCAACACCCGCACCCTGCCGTCCGTGAACGCGTGGGTCGCGGCCCGCTACACCCTGCCGGGCATCGTCGCGCACGAGTCCGCGCGGCAGGGCGGGGTCAGGCTGGAGATCCCGGACTTCGGGGACGCCCCCGAGGCGTGACGTTCCTGCGTGAGCCGGGTGCCTGTGCTGCCTCAGGTGCCCGGCTTGCGGCCGTAGACGAAGACGTCGTCGCCGTTCTTCAGCAGCGACCAGTACTTCTTCGCGACGGTCTTGGTCATGTTGACGCAGCCGTGCGAACCCGGCGGGTTCCACATGCTGACGCCGACCGAGTGGAAGGCCTGGCCGCCGTCGAAGAACTGGGAGTACGGCATCGGCACGTTGTAGATGCTCGACACATGGTCGATGTCCCGCCAGTAGATCTTCTTCAGTCCTGTGCGCGTCTCGTACCCGTTGCGGCCGGTGCGGACCGGTACGGGGCCGTACACCAGCCTGTCCCCGTCCTGGATCCAGCTCAGCTGGAGCGTGAGGTTCACACAGGCGATACGACCCTTGTTGACGGGGCACTTGCCGTCCCTGTTCGGGTTGTTGCCGACGACCTTCTGCTTGTTCATGAGGTCCATCACGCCCCAGGTGACGGAACCCGCGTAGCCGGCGTTCGGGGTGATGCCGTGCTTGGTCTGGAAGGCCTGGATGGCCTTGCAGTCGGCGGTGGACTGCTGGCCGTCGACCGGTCGGCCGAGGAACTTCTCCACCTGCTTCTGGTAGGGCCCGGTCTGCGTCGTACAGCTCGCGGCCTGCGCCGGCGCGGCGCCGAGCGCGAGCGTGAGCGGTGCGACCAGTCCTCCGGTGATGCCGAGTGCGACTGCTCGCCGTCTGCGTATGTCCGCCATGACCAGGCCTCTCCCCATGTGATTCGTGCGTTCTCTGCCAGCTAGACAGGTGCGCGGGGTCGTGGGTTGTGGGCCTGGCGCGGCTGTGACCAAACGGTGAAATTGTGCCTACGCTGCCGTTAGGACCCCGTACTGGCCTCGCCGGCCGGGGACTGACGGGTGAGTCGGCTGCCGGCGCTGTTCGGGCTGCGCGATGCGCACAGCGGGGCATCCATGACCGGTGCGACCACCGAGTCGACCTGCTCGCCGACGCCCTCGACGCGCTGGGGGGCGACCGGCGATCGTCGTAGCCAAGGCCGGGACCGTGAACAGCTCACGCTGCTCGTGATGGTCCGGGTCGGCGTCGTCTGTTTCACGCTCGCTGAGGCATTCCTGACGCCGACCGTGTGCGGCGGGACGCCCGGGCTGCGGGCGGCGTTCAGCGACTGGCGTGTGTCCGAGGCCGACACGGATCAGGGGTCGCCGGGATCGCTTCCGGGCTCGACGGCATGTGTGGTGTCGGGAAGTCCTGAGCAGGCGACGGCCGCCATGCCCCATGGAGGCCCGCCTCGCCCGTGCGGATAACATCGAGGTCCGCCATGGTTCCCAGCAGAGGCGACGTTCATGGATCCGGCCGCGGTGTCTCCGCCCCCAGCCGGCATCAGCCTGCGCCAATTGCTGATGGCCCTGGGTGACACTCTGGTGGAGGCGCAGGCCGCTCCCGCCGGGCTCGACGTCGAGATACGGGGCGTTGCCCTGCTCGACCCCGAGGACCCTCCGACCGCGCAGCCGGGCGAGTTGGTCCTCGTCATCGGTGCCCGTGGCCGAGCCGCCCTTCCCGCGCTGCGGGCCGCCGCACGGGACGGAGCCGCAGCCGTCGTGGTCAAACTGGACGGTCCCGGCCAGGCCGCGGCCCTCAGCGAGACCGCCGCCGAGGCCGGGGTGGCCCTGCTGTCGCTGCGCAGTGAAGCGCGCTGGGAGCAGGTGAACACATTGGCCCGCGCCGCCCTCGACCACGCCCCTCCGGGATATCCCGGAGAAGGAGCGGACGAGGGCGACCTGTTCTCGCTCGCCCAGACCACCGCCATCCTGACCAGCGGCATCGTCAGCATCGAGGACGCCGCCAACCGGGTGCTGGCCTACTCCCGCTCCACCGACTCCGACGAGATCGACGACCTGCGGCGGCGCTCCATCCTCGGCTGGCAGGGACCGGAGGCGTATCTGGCCAAGCTGCGCGAGTGGGGCGTGTTCCAGCACCTGCACTCCAGCGACCAGGTGATCGGTATCGACAGCCACCCGGAGCTGGGGATCCGCCGCCGGCTCGCGGTGGCGATCCGGTCCGGGGACCGGCAGCTGGGCACCATCTGGGTGCAGGAGGGCTCGACGCCTCTGTCCGACCACTCGGAGCAGGCACTTCTGGGCGCCGCCCGGGTCGCCGCGCACCACCTGGTGCGCCGCCGCCGGGAGCTCTCGGAGGACCTGACGCTCACCCGGACCCTGCTGGCCGGACTGCTGGAGGGGAGCACCGGGCCACAGCCACTCGCCACCCACCTGGGATTCGACGCCGGCCTCCCGGCCGCCGTCCTGGGGTTCTCGTACGGGACCGCGGAGGTCGTCGCCGCGCCGGAGACGAGTCCTGTCGGCGCCGCACCGGAGCTGACCCACACCGAGGTCACCAACCTGATCTCGGTGCACATCGCCGCACGGCACCGCAGCGCGTTGGTCACCCAGCTCGACCCCCGTATCTATGTGCTTCTGCCCCAGCTGCCCCGCAGTATCGACACGGACACACTGCGCGGCTGGGGCCAGGAGATCACCGACGCGGCACGCCGCCACCTGGGTCTGCCGCTGCGGGGCTCGGTCGGCTGCCTGGTGTCCCGGCTCGGCGACGTCCCCGAGTCACGCCGGGAGTCCGACCGCATCCTCGACGCCATGATGGGCGCCGGCCTTCCCACCGCGGTCGCCGCGCTGCCCGACATCCAGGCGGAAGTGCTGGTCAGCGAGATGCTGACGCTGCTCTCCAGCCACCCCGAGATACGGGATCCACGGCTGACCGCCCTGGTGGCACACGACAGCGCCCATCAGGGCCGGCTGGCCGAGTCCCTGCTGGTCTACCTGAACGCCCTCGGCGACGTCCGGGAGGCCGCCGCCCAGCTGCACGTGCACCCCAACACGCTGCGCTACCGCCTTCGCCGGGCCGAGGAGCTGACCGGTCTCGATCTGAGCCGTCCCGACCAGCGTCTGCTGGCCATGCTCCAGCTGCGGCTGCCAGCCACCGACTGACGCCGACCGCGCATTGGCCGCTCGTACAGGCATTGCGGTCCAGTTTGTTCGTCCTTCACAAACACGTCGCCCCACGGCCCCCCATACGCTTGCGCAAATCCATTTCCCCAAGTGACACGGCTCACCTCCCACGAAGAGACGGAGCGGGACACCTGCTCCATGCCGTGAACGCTTTCCCCGGGCGCCGACTCCCCCTCAGGCCCTCCCAACCACTCAATGGATGTCGACATGACTACACGTCCCCTCGGTTCTCTCCCCCCTGATACCGCACCACCCGCAGCTGGGCAGCCCCCGGAGCAGGCTGGTCTGCGGGCCGGTCTCAAGAACCGCCATCTGTCGATGATCGCCATCGGCGGGGTGATCGGCGCCGGTCTCTTCGTGGGTTCCGCCTCCGGTATCGCCGCCGCCGGACCCGGCATCCTGGTGTCGTACGTGCTGGTCGGCGCCCTGGTCGTCTTCGTGATGCGGATGCTCGGCGAGATGGCCGCGGCCAATCCCTCCTCCGGCTCCTTCTCCGCCTACGCGGACCGGGCGCTCGGTCGCTGGGCCGGGTTCTCGATCGGCTGGCTGTACTGGTTCTTCTGGGTCGTCGTACTCGCCGTGGAGGCGACCGCGGGTGCCGTGATCCTGGAGGGATGGGTGCCGGCCGTACCGCAGTGGGCCTGGGCGCTGATCGTGATGGTGGTGCTCACCGCGACGAACCTGGCCTCGGTCGGCTCCTTCGGCGAGTTCGAGTTCTGGTTCGCGGGCATCAAGGTCGTCGCCATATCGGGCTTCATCGTCCTGGGCGGCCTGGCGATCTTCGGTGTGCTGCCCGGCTCCGACCACGCCGCGACCGGCTTCGGCAATCTCACCGAGCACGGCGGTTTCCTGCCCAACGGGCCCGGCACGATCCTCACCGGCATCCTGCTGGTCGTCTTCTCCTTCATGGGCAGCGAGATCGTCACCCTCGCCGCCGGTGAGTCCCCGGACGCGCGGCGGGCCGTCGCCAAGGCCACCCGCAGCGTGATCTGGCGGGTCGGCGTGTTCTACGTCGGCTCGATCCTGGTCGTGGTCTCGCTGCTGCCGTGGAACGACCCCTCGATCAAGAAGCACGGCTCGTACGTGGCGGCCCTGGACTCGATCGGTATCCCGCACGCCGGGCAGATCATGAACGTGGTCGTGCTGACGGCCGTGCTGTCCTGTCTCAACTCCGGCCTCTACACCGCCTCCCGCATGGCCTTCTCCCTCGGCCAGCGCGGCGACGCCCCCCAGTCCTTCGTCCGCACCAACTCCCGCGGTGTCCCGCAGGCGGCGATCCTGGCCTCGGTGGCCTTCGGCTTCGTCGCGGTCGTCTTCAACTACCTGTGGAAGGACACCGTCTTCCAGTTCCTGCTGAACTCCTCGGGCGCGGTGGCGCTCTTCGTGTGGCTGGTCATCTGCTTCTCGCAACTGCGGATGCGGGGGATCATCCTGCGCGAGAGCCCGGACAAGCTGGTGGTCCGGATGTGGCTGTTCCCGTATCTGACGTGGGCGACGATCGCGATGATCTCGTTCGTGCTCGTCTACATGCTCACCGACGACAGCGAGGGCGGTGGCCGCAGTCAGGTCCTGCTCTCCGTGCTCGTCGCCGCCCTGGTGATCGGGATCTCGGTGGTACGGGAGCGGATCCGCGGCAACGGCACGAAGGAGACGGTCGCGCCGCGGTAGCCACCGCGACCCGCGTACAGCGTTCCAGGGGCTCCCCGCCACGTCGGCGGGGAGCCGTTCCATGGGTCGCTCATGCGCCTCCCCGCTGCCGTGTCCCCACGTGGAAGCCCGTGTTGACCGCCGTCAGGCCGCCGTCGACGGTGAGGGTGGTGCCGGTGATCCAGGCCGCGTCGCGGGACGCCAGGAAGGCGACGGCGGCGGCGATGTCCTCGGGCTCGCCGACCCGTCCCAGGGGGTAGAGCGGCCGGATCGCGTCGAGTTCCGCTTCCCTCCCCTCCCACGCCGAGGTCCGCACCGTGCCCGGCGTCACCAGGTTCACGCGGACTGCGCGGGAGGCGGCGTGCCCGGCGAGGGTGCGGGTGAGGGAGCCGAGGCCGGCCTTGGCGGCGCTGTAGGCGTGGTTGCCGAAGTCCTGGAGGCCGTTGACGGAGCCGATGTTGACGATGGCCCCGCGGCCGCCGGCGGCCAGGTGCGGGAGGGCGGCACGGCAGCAGCGGTAGGTGCCGGTCAGGGTCACGTCGAGGTCGCGGGCCCACGCCTCGTCCGGGCCGTCCTCGAAGAGTGGGGTGTCGGGTGTGCAGGAGGCCGCGCTGTTGACCAGGACGTCGAGGGAGCCGAAGGTGTCGACGGCGTGGGCGACGGCCGCCTCGACGGACGCCCGGTCGGCGACGTCGCACGCCGACGCCCGCGCCGTGAGCCCCGACTCCCGCAGCTTCGACGCGGTCTTCTCGGCCTCGGGCCCGTCCACGTCCGTGACGAGCACGCGGGCGCCCTCCTCGGCGAGTCGGCGGGCGACGGCCGCGCCGATGCCGCGGGCCGCGCCGGTGATCAGGACTCCGTACCCTGCGAAGCGCGTTGTGTCCGTCATGCACCGCACCGTAGTGCCGGAACGATCATCCGGGCAGATAGCGTGCGTCCATGTCGGTGTTCATTCAGCAACTCCCCGCGCTCATCGGCGTCGTGATCGGCGCGCTCGGTTCGTATATGGCGGTCGTGCGGGGCGACCAGGTGAGGTTTCGGCGGGAGCAGACGGCGCGTTGGGAGGAGCGGCGGCTGGCGGTGTACGCCGACTACGCGCAGTCGGTGAAGAAGACGGTCACGGTGACGTACCGGGTCGCCGCCAAGCTCGGCAACGACCCGCACCCGGACCCCCTGTCCCTCGACGAAGCCAAGCCGCTGCTCGCCGACGCGACTACCCGCCGGGATCCCTCGGGTGAAGCGCTGATCATGCTGGGCAGCCCCGCGGTGGTGGACAAGGCGCGGGCCTGGGTCCTGACGGCGTTGGAGATGGAGCGGTTCGTGCGCGAGGGCAGGCAGGATCCGCAGGCCTGGCAGGTGCTGCTGGAACGCCAGCGCGCCGGACGGGAGGGCTACTACACGGCCGTACGGGAGGATCTGGGACTGCCGCCCGGCCACTCCGCACGCTGGCCCATCCGCGCGGCCGACCCGCTGCCGCCCCAGGGGTGGCCGGTGCCGCCTCAGCGGTAACCGGTCGTGTCCGCGGGCTTCCCCGTGTCCTGGACCTCGACGAGGTACCGCCAGGCGTCGGGCCGGCTGCCGTCGAGGTCCGTGAAGCCGTAGACCCGCGCGAGCTGCCCGCTGGAGAGGGACTCGCCGTTCCAGCGGGCCACGTCGGGGTCGGCGGCGAGGGCGGCGACGGCTCGGCCCACATAGCGCGGGGTCTCGGAGATGGCGAAGTGCGGGACGCGTTCGAGGGCGTCGCGCCAGTTGTCCTCCCGCACTCCGAAGGCCTCCAGCATCATCTCCGAGCGCAGCCAGCCCGGGGTCAGCGCGACGGCGGTGGCGCCGCGCGGTCCGAGTTCGTGGCCGAGGGAGAAGGCCATGCGCAGGACGGACGACTTGGCGAGATCGTAGAAGAAGGAGTTGCGGTAGTGGGCGCCGTTGTAGTCGGCCGTGCCGTCGGTCATCTCGACCACGAGTCCGCCGGGGTGGCGCAGGAGGAGGGGCAGGGCGTGGTGGTTGGTGATCGCGTGGGTCTCGACCGCGAGCCGCAGCAGCCGCAGGCCGTTGTCGAGGTCGTGCTCCCAGATCGGGCTGTCCCAGGCGAAGAGTTTCTCGCCGCCCCAGATGTCGTTGACGAGGACGTCGAGTCGGCCCTGTTCGTCCGCGATGCGGTCGACGAGGGCGCGGACCTGCGCCGGGTCGAGGTGGTCGGTGGGTACGGCGACGCCGTGGCCGCCGGCCTCGGTGACCAGGTCGGCGGTGTCCTCGATCGTCTCGGGGCGGTCGTACTCCGAGCGCCGGGCGCGCGTGCTGCGTCCCGTCACGTAGACGGTGGCGCCGACCGCGCCGAGCTCGACGGCGATGCCGCGTCCGGCACCCCGTGTCGCCCCGGCGACCAGCGCGACCTTGCCCCCCTTGCCCTTCTTTTCCTTCTTGTCCTTCACCGGTTGTGACATGTCCGGCCTCCCGACCCTGTACGAGCGATGTCGCTCTTGAGGGTGCCGGGTAAGCCGGACATCTTCTGTCGTCTTTTACTGGCCCTGCTGAGGGGTCACCCGGCCGGGCGCAGCCGCGCGTCGAGTGCGTCGTAGGTCGGCAGGAACCAGATGTGGCCGCCGTTGTTGGTCTCGTGGACGAAGTCGCGCAGGGCCGTGCTCTCGGCGATGTGGTGGGAGACGTCGCCGACCACGGCGAGGCGCACCCGGTAGTTCACGAACTTCTGCATGACCGCGCCCGCGACGCCCGACCGGAGTTGGAAGAACTCGTCTGCGACCCGCTCCACCGGCACCGCGACCAACTGGGCCTCCTGCCCGTAGGCGTCGCCGATCAGATCGAGCGCCGCGCTCTCGCCGTCCAGGGGCGGGCCGTCGGGAGCGCAGCGCAGGACGCGTACGTCATGCAGGGTCACGAGCGTGTTGGTGGTCATGGGGCGCGATCGTATGGCGGGCTCTCGTCTCCGACCATTGGTTTTCCGGCCCTGACCACGCTTGCCGGCCTCAGTGGCCGCGGTCGATCCACTCCTGGAGGTGGGGCGCCTCCGCTCCGATGGTGGTCGCGTCGCCGTGGCCGGTGAGGACCTTGGTGTCGGGCGGGAGGGTGAGCAGACGGGTGCGGATCGAGCCGACGATCGTCGGGAAGTGGGAGTAGGAGCGGCCGGTGGCGCCGGGGCCGCCCTTGAACAGGGTGTCGCCGGTGAAGACGACGCCCAGGCCGGGGTCGTGCAGGCAGACCGCGCCCGGCGCGTGGCCCGGGGTGTGCAGGACCGTGAGGTCGGCGCCCGCACCTTCGATGATCTGGCCGTCCACGAGGTGGGCGTCGGGGTCGCGGTCCGGATGGGTCTGCTTCCACAGCGGCAGGTCGTCGGGGTGGAGCCAGATCGTGGCGCCGGTGCGGTCGGCCAGGGCGGGCGCGGCGTCGATGTGGTCGTTGTGGGCGTGGGTGCACACGATCGCGGTGAGGCGCCGGTCACCGACGGCCTCGGCGATCGCGTCGGCGTCATGGGCGGCGTCGATGACGATGACCTCGTGGTCGTCGCCGACGAGCCAGACGTTGTTGTCGACGTCCCAGGTTCCGCCGTCGAGGCTGAACTGCCCGGAGGTGACGAGGCGTTCGATGCGGGCGGCCATCAGAGCATCACCACCGAGCGCAGCACGTCGCCGTGGTGCATCCGCTCGAAGGCCTTCTCCACCTCGTCCAGTTGGATGGTCTCGGTGACGAACGCCCCCAGGTCCAGGCGGCCTTGCAGATGCAGGTCGATCAGCATCGGGAAGTCGCGGGAGGGCAGGCAGTCGCCGTACCAGGAGGACTTGAGCGCGCCGCCGCGGCCGAAGACGTCAAGCAGCGGCAGTTCCAGCTTCATCTGCGGGGTGGGCACGCCCACCAGGACGACCGTGCCGGCGAGGTCGCGGGCGTAGAAGGCCTGCTGGTACGTCTCCGGGCGGCCGACCGCCTCGATCACCACGTCCGCGCCGTGGCCGCCGGTCAGCTCGCGGATCGCCTCGACGGGGTCGCTCTCGCGCGAGTTGACGGTGTGGGTGGCGCCCATCGCGCGGGCCTTGTCCAGCTTGCGGTCGTCGATGTCCACGGCGATGATCTTCGCCGCCCCTGCCAGGTTCGATCCGGCGATCGCCGCGTCCCCGACACCACCGCAGCCGATCACCGCGACCGTGTCGCCCCGGCCGACGTTGCCGGTGTTGATCGCGGCACCGATCCCGGCCATCACCCCGCAGCCGAGCAGACCGGCGACCTCCGGGGCCACCGCCGCGTCGACCTTCGTGCACTGTCCGGCCGCGACCAGCGTCTTCTCCGCGAACGCGCCAATACCGAGCGCCGGCGAGAGTTCCTGGCCGGTCGAGGCCAGGGTCATCTTCTGCGTCGCGTTGTGGGTGTCGAAGCAGTACCAGGGGCGGCCGCGCAGACAGGCCCGGCACTTCCCGCACACCGCGCGCCAGTTGAGGATCACGAAGTCACCGGGCGCGACGTCCGTGACACCGTCGCCGACCGACTCCACCACGCCGGCCGCCTCGTGGCCCAGCAGGAAGGGGAAGTCGTCGCTGATGCCGCCCTGTTTGTAGTGCAGGTCGGTATGACAGACTCCGCAGGCCTGGATCCGTACGACGGCTTCTCCCGGCCCCGGGTCCGGCACGACGATCGTCTCCACGCGCACGGCCTCGTCCTTGCCGGATGCGATCACGCCCCGTACTTCCTGCGCCATGGTGCTGAACCCTTCGCTCGGCGGCTCTTCGTCCACTTCCGACCCTAGACGTGACTGATCGGTAAAGGCACGGAGCCAGGGCCTTCACATGCGCTTCAGGCCATGTTCCAAAAATACCCCCGGGGGTACCCTGCTACTGTGTTCCATATACCCCCGGGGGTAATTTTCGACCGGGGGAGCTCACGGGCTTCACCAGGAGAGGAGTGCTGCCGTGTACTTCGTCGACACCATCGACGTGCCGGGACTGGGCAACCGCGGCTATCTGGCGGGCGGCGCGCACAGCGCCGCGGTGGTCGATCCGCCCAGGGACATCGACCGGGTGATCGCGGCCGCCGCGCGGCGGGGTGTGCGCATCACACATGTGGTCGAGACCCATGTGCACAACGACTATGTGAGCGGCGGCCTGGAACTGGCCCGGATCACCGGCGCCGCCTACCTGGTGCCGGCGGCGGCACGGGTCGGGTACGAGCGGGTGCCGGTCGCCGACGGGGACCGTACGGAGATCGACGACGGCCTGGTGCTGCGCGCCCTGGCCACTCCCGGGCACACCCCGCACCACACCTCGTACGTCCTGGAAGAGATCCAGGAGAAGGACCAGGAGGAGACGCAGGAGGAGGTCCAGAGGGAGGCCCGGCAGGGGATCGCACGCGCGGTGGCCGTCTTCACCGGCGGTTCCCTGCTCATCGGCACCGTCGGGCGGCCCGACCTGGTCGAACCAGGGCTGACGGGGCGGCTGGCGCGGGCGCAGTACGACTCCGCGCACCGGCTGGCCGCCGAGTTGCCGGACGAGACGGCGGTCCTGCCGACGCACGGCTTCGGCAGCTTCTGCTCCGCCACCCAGGCCGCGGGCGGGGCGGAGACCACGATCGGACGTGAGCGCGCCGTGAACGAGGCCCTGGTGAAGGACGTCGACGCGTTCGTCGCCGACCTGCTCGCCGGGTTGGACGACATCCCCGCGTACTACGCGCACATGGGTCCGGCCAACACACAGGGCCCGGCTCCGGTGGATCTGACGCCGCCCCGCCCGGCCGACGCCGAGGAGATCGCGGCGCGGCTGGCCGCCGGGGAGTGGGTGGTGGATCTGCGCAACCGGGTCGCCTTCGCCGAGGGGCATGTCGCCGGGTCGCTCAACTTCGAGGCCGAGGGGCAGCTCGCCACCTATCTGGCCTGGCTGCTGCCGTGGGGCAAGCCGGTCACCCTGCTGGCCGAGAGCCCGGCCCAACTGGCCCACGCCCAGCGGGAACTCGTCCGGGTCGGCATCGACCGACCGGCCGCGTCCGCGACCGGCACCCCCACCGAATGGCTACGGGAGGGCGAGCGGCCGCGCTCCTTCCCGCGCGGCACCTTCGCCGAACTGGCCGCACAGGACGGCGTGGTGGTCCTGGACGTGCGGCGCGACTCCGAGCGCGATGCCGGCCACATCAAGGGCTCGGTGCACATTCCGCTGCACCACCTGCGCGACCGGCTGCCGGAGATACCGGGCGGTACGGTGTGGGTGCACTGTGCCGGCGGTATGCGGGCCGCCATCGCCGCCTCGCTGCTCGACGCGGCGGGACGCGAAGTCGTCGCCGTCGACGACGGGTTCACCGCGGCACGCGACGCCGGGCTGCCCATGGCGCGTATCACTGCGGCCGAGGCCGAGGAGCGGGCAGGCTCGGACGCCGTCCTCCTGGACGTCCGCGAGGCCGACGAGTGGGCCGAGGGGCACGCCCCGGGCGCCGTACTCGCGCCGCTCTCCTCGCTCACGGCCGGGGAACTGCTGCCGAAGGCCGCGCGGGGCCGCCCGATCGTCGCGATCTGCCGCTCCGGCAAGCGCTCCCGCGAGGCCGCGGCCCTGCTCACGGCACGCGGCGGCACGGACGTCGTGGACGTCGTCGGCGGCATGCGGGCCTGGGTCGAGGCGGGGCTCCCCGTGGTGGCGGAGTCGGGGGCGGGTACCCCCGGCCGGCCCCGGTGAGCACCCTCGTCCTCGGTCTGCTCGCCGGTGGCGTCACCGGGCTCGCGCTCGGGGCGTTGGGGGGTGGCGGCAGTGTGCTGGCCGTGCCCGCGTTGATGTACCTGCTCGGTTTCCCGCCCGCCGCGGCCGCCGGCGCGAGCCTGGTCGTCGTCGCCGTCACCTCCGCCACCGCGCTCGCCGCGCACGCCCGCGAGGGCGCGGTGCGGTGGCGCGCCGGAGGGGTCTTCGCGGCGGCGGGCCTGGTACCGGCGGCGGTCGGCGGTGCGGTGTCCGGGCGGCTGCCTGCCGGGCTGCTCACCGGCGCCTTCGCGGTGATCGCCGCGCTTGCCGCGCTGCGCATGCTGCGACCGTCGGCCTCGGTACGGCACGACGACGTGCCGGTGCATCCCGGTCGGGTCGTCCGGGCCGGCGCGGGGCTCGGTGCGGTGACCGGGGTGCTAGGGGTGGGCGGAGGCTTCCTCGCCGTACCGGCGCTGGTGAATGTGGTGGGGCTGCGCATGCGGGCCGCCGTGGGCACCAGCCTGCTGGTCATCACCGTCAACTCACTGGTCGCGCTGGCGGCCCGGGCGGGCTCGGCCGTGAGCCTCGACTGGAGAACCGTCGGACCGTTCGCCGCGGCCGCGGTGCTCGGCGCGTGGGACGGCAAGCGTCTCGCCGTGAAGGTTTCGGGCGGCACGCTTCAGCGGATCTTCGCGTACGTCCTGCTGGCGGTGGCCGTGTTCATGCTGGCCGACGCCGTCGTATGACGACCGGGCACGCGACCACGGCCATGCGGGCCCGGATGCCCCCGTGACAACCGGGCCTGCGCCCCCGACACCCCTACGCCAGCGACAGGAACAGCTTCTCCAGCCGCGCCTTCATCTGCTGGGTCGTCTCGCCGTTGCTCCGGCCCTTCTCGACGTCGGTGAGGCACTGCTGCAGCCCGGTCGCGATGATCGCGAAGCCGGCCCGGTCGAGGGCGCGGGAGGCGGCGGCCAGCTGGGTGACGACCTCCTCGCAGTCGCGGCCCTCCTCGATCATCTTGATCACCCCGGAGATCTGCCCCTGCGCCCGGCGCAGCCGGTTCAGCACGGACTTGAGGTCATCGCCCTCGAACTGCAGCTCCACGATCACTCCCCTGCACACCCCGCCACATACCCTTGGGGGTATTTTACCTCCTCCTCGGAAAGGATCTCATTTCCCATGACCGCACCCCACGGCCCCCTCGCCCTCGACGTCGACGAGGCCCGCTCCCGTCTGGCCGGTCTGACCGTCGTCGACGTCCGCACGCCGGGCGAGTACGCCACAGGCCATCTGCCCGACGCCCTGAACATCCCCCTGGACCGGATCGAGAGCGCCCTGCCGGCCCTGCGCCGACTCCCCGGCGAGCAGCTCCTGGTGGTGTGCGCCTCCGGAGCCCGCTCGCAGAACGCCTGCCGCGTCCTCGCCGAGCACGGCATTCGGGCCATGACCCTGACGGGCGGCACCCAGGGCTGGGCGCAGCGCGGGCACGAACTGCACCGGCCGACGGCGACCTCGCGCGGCGCGTGGTCCATGGAGCGCCAGGTCCGTTTCACCGCGGGCACCGTCGTCCTGGCCGGTCTCGGCCTCGGACTCCTGCACCCGGCCTGGCAGTTGCTGTCCGCCGGCATCGCGGGCGGCCTCGTCTTCTCGGCGCTCACCGACTCCTGCGGCATGGCCGTACTGCTGTCGAAGCTCCCGCACAACCGCCCGCGTCCAGCGGACCTCGAAGCGACCCTGACCACCCTGGCTCGGCGTGGACAGGCGCCGGTCACCTGAGGAAGTCCCGGACGGTCCGGGCGAGGGCGTCCTCGTCCAGGCCGTCCGCGCCGCCCAGGGGCAGCAGTCGGTGCGGTACGTGCACCAGGGTCTCGGCGACATGCCGGGCCGACAGGCCGGGGGGTCCGGGCTCGACGAGCACGACGTCCGCGTGGTCGGCGGCCAGCACAGCGGTGCGCAGGCCGACCTCGTCGAAGGGGCGGACGGTGGCCGCGTAGAGCACGGCCAGGTCGAGGCCTGCCGTGGCACGCAGCACGGGGTCGAGGGCGGCACCGACCGCGAGGACGACGCCGTCGAACCCTTCCCGGACGAGTTCGAAGCCATCCGTCGGGCAGCGCGGTTCGTCGTTGGACTCTCCGGACAGGTGCACGTACGCCCGCTCGCCGCGTCGCACGGCGCGCCGGATCGTGTGGCGTACCTCGTCGGGATGGCCGGGGACGTGGACGCTCCAGCGCGGATCGGTGGCGAACCGCGCCAGTTCCTCCACGGCGCGGTAGCCGACGAGGACGGTGCCGTGCTCGGCGGGCCCGGACGGGCGGGCGCCGGGCAGGGATTCGGCGACGGCCTGCAGCATGTCTGGGTGCACGGCGGGTCCTCCTGGGGACGGGTTCCTGCGACGCGTCATGAATTCGTTGAGAAAGAATGCGACGGCCACTCATATGACCCTGGATTCCCCGAAGTTACTTCTTCCACCGAGATGCTCTTGAACCTTTAACAAGCCCAGAGGAATGTAGCCGTCTCTTTGCCCGGTCCGGGCTTTCCACTGGGTGTCCCCCACAGGCTGTGCTGCGTAACTTGGCAGTGGTCTTTCCCGTACCCGAAGCGGAAGGGGACATCCCGCCATGGTCGAGCACGAAACGTCTCCCGCGGTCCGTCCGTTCGTCCATCTGATCGCGGGGCCGACCGGCGTCGGCAAGAGCGCGGCCGCCACCGAGCTGGCCCGGGTGACCGGCGCCCCGATCGTCGTCGCCGACCGCTTGCAGTGCTTCACCGACCTCGCCACGACCAGCGCCCGTGCCGGGGCCGACGTGCCGGGCGTGCGCCGCCACTGGCTCGGGGACCGGACGTTCGCCGACGGCGACCTGTCCGCGACTCGGGCCGCGGACGCGCTCGTCGAGCTCGTGGAGCGGCTCGCCGCCCGGCACCGGCTGGTCATCATCGAGGGTGGCTCGATCTCGCTGTTGCGGGTGCTGTGCGCCCGCAGGCCACAGCTCGCCTGGCGGCTGACGGTCCGTCTGCTCGAGCTGCCCGAGTACGACGTGTACCTCGCCAACCTCACCCGCCGGGCCCGCGAGATGCTCACGCCCAGCGCCTGCGGCCCGGGGCTGCTCCAGGAACTCGCCGCGCTCTGGCACGATCCGCGGCAGCGGCGGCTGGCCGCGTCCGTCAACGGATTCGAGGCCGTGCTCGAATGCTGTGCGAAATACTCACTTGATGCGGCGACCATCGACAGACAGGAAATTCCCGAACGCATCCTGCACCGGATCGCCGGTCTCATCGCCGAGCGGCATGCGGAACACGGCATTCTCCAACATCGCGTGTTCGCCGAAATTTTCGAGAACGCGACGACGGTCCACGCATTCGACTTCGGCATGCTGGAGCGTGCGGCATGACGGGCGCGTCCGGGATGCGGTCCGGGGTGAACTCGGGGGTGAGGTCCGAGATGAAAGAGGCCTCCACCGATTTCGGCCATATCGTCGGCTCCAGTCCGCTCGGCGTGGTCACGGCCCGTTCCGCCACGGACGTGCAGGAACTCGTCCGCTTCGCCGGGCCGCACGGGCTGCCGGTCTCCGCGCGCGGCGCCGGACAGGCCCTGTACGGGCAGGGGCAGGCGCACGGCGGCTACGTCGTCGACATGAGCGCCCTCGACGAGGTGCGCTGTGTGCCGAAGGAGCGGACGCTGACCGCCGGGGCCGGTGCGCTGTGGCGCGACGTCGTGCGGGCGGCGCTCGCCGCGGGGCTCACGCCGCCGGTACTGCCCGACCACCTCGGCGGCAGCGTAGGCGGGCTGCTGAGCACCGGCGGCTTCGGCGGCTCCAGCCATCGGTACGGTCTCGTGGCCGACTGGGTACGGGAGTTGGAGGTCGTCACCGGCACGGGTGAGCGGCTGGTCTGCGCCCCCGACCGGCGTCCGGAGCTCTTCCGCGCGGTCCTGGCGGGGCTCGGCCAGTGCGCCCTGATCCTCCGGGCCACCCTCGCCCTGGTGCCCGCGCCGACCCATGTCCGCCGCTACCGCCTCTATCACGACGCCCCGGGCACCTACCTCACCGATCAGCGGCGCCTGGCCCGCGACAGCCGCTTCAGCCATGTGGCGGGCCAGGCACGGCCGGGGCTCTGCGGGAGCTGGCGCTACATGGTCGAGGCGGTCGTACCGTACGACGGCGGACCGCCCGCCGACGACGAGCTGTCGATCGGCGACCTGGACCACGACCGGGACACCGAGGAGATCGCGGACCTGTCGTACGCCGAGTATGTGCACCGCCTGGACCGCGACGAGCGTCTGCTGCGCGCCACGGGTGAGTGGGAGCGCCCGCACCCCTGGCTCACCCTGCTGCTGCCCGAGGAGGCCGCGGGCTCGTTCGTCCCGACCGTGCTGGCCGAGAGCGCGCAACACGGCCTGCGCTTCTGCGGCACCGTCCAGCTCCGCCCCCTGACGGGCCGCACTCTGCACGCCCCGCTGCTGCGCAGGCCCGCGGGCGAACTCCTGTGCCTGCTCGCCCTGATGCGCACGGCACCGCCCGCCGCGCCGGGCGTCGTACGGCGTCTGGTCGCCGCCAACCGGGCGCTGTACGAGCGGGCCAGGACCGTCGGCGGCGTCCTCCACCCGGTCGGTGCGCTGCCGATGTCGCCCGGGGACTGGCGCGCCCACTTCGGCCCCGTCTGGCCGGATGTCGTCCGCGCCAAGGATCGGTACGACCCGCACCACGTCCTCACCAGGGGGTACGGCCTGTGGACGTGACCGCGGTGACCGTCTTCTGCGGTGCCTCCCCCGGCCGCGGTCCAGGCCATCTGCGCACCGCCGCCGAACTCGGCCGCGCGCTGGCCGGGGCCGGCCTGCGGTTGGTCTACGGCGGTGCGCGCACCGGTCTCATGGGCGCCGTCGCGGACGGGGCGCTGACCGCCGGCGGGGCGGTGACCGGAGTCGTACCGCACCTCATGCTGCCGTACGAGATCACCCACACGGGGCTCACCGACCTCGTCGTGGTCGGTGACATGCATGAGCGCAAGGCGCGGATGGCCGCCGAGGGCGACGCCTTCGTGGCGCTGCCGGGCGGGCTGGGCACGGCGGAGGAGCTGCTGGAGGTGCTGTCCTGGGCGCAGCTGCAGATCCACCGCAAACCGTGTCTGCTCCTCGACCCGTCCGGTTTCTACCGCCCGCTGCTGTCCTTCCTGGAGCACGCGCGGGACGAGGGCTTCCTGCATCCCGGGGATCTGGAGCGGATCGTCGTGTGCGCCTCGGTCGAGGAGGTGGTGGCACGGCTGACCAAGACGCGCGCTGCGCCTGCGCGGGCGGCGGCCTCGGTGCGGGTGCCGCGGGGGCGTGTCGCGTTCCTGTTCTCGGCTGCCGGATCGCAGCAGCCGGGCATGGGGCGCGCGCTCTACGGCTCCTCCCCGGTGTTCGCCGACGCCCTCGACGAGGTGTGCGGGCTGCTCGGTCCGTATGTCGACGTGCCGTTGCGGGAGGTGATGTTCGCCGAGGCGGGTACGCCCACCGCCGCCCTGCTCGACCGCGTCGCGTTCGGCTATCCGGCGATCTTCGCGCTGCAGATCGCGCAGTACCGGCTGCTGGAGAGTCAGGGTGTGCGCCCGGACGTGCTGTTCGGGTACTCGGCCGGGCACATGGCCGCCGCGCACACGGCGGGCGTGCTCTCGGTGCCGGACGCCTGCCGTGCGGTCGGCACGCTGGCCCGGCTCGCGGGCGCGCTGCCGAAGACGGGGTGCATGGCGGCCGTGGAGGCGTCCCCCGAGGAGCTGAGCCCGGGGCCGGGGGCGGTGCTCGCGGCGGTCAACGGGCCACGGTCGGTGGTCGTGTCGGGCGACCGTGCGGCGGTGCGGCGGATCTGCGAGGAGTGGGCGGCCCGAGGTCGCCGTACGCATGTGCTCCGCCTGGACGTGGCACCCCACTCCCCTCACTTCGACGCCCTGCTGGACGACTACCGCCGTGCCTTGGGGTCGCTCGACCTGCGTGCCCCGCGTCTGCCTCTCCTCTCCGACACCACCGCCGAGCCGGTCGGGGCCGAGGCGGCGACGCCGGACTTCTGGGTGTGGGCGATACGCGAACCGATCCGTTTCGCGGACGCCGCCGGCCGACTGCTCCGCGACGGTGTGACGGTCTGCGTCGAGCTCGGTCCGGGTGACGTCCTCACCGGCATGCTGGAGGGCTGTCTGCCGGACGGCGCGCAGCGGCCCCTGGCGCTCGCCGTGGCACGAAACTGGAAGGCTCCGCGGGAGGGAGCCGACGTAGCCTGAATGCTCCGTACGACTCCTGAGGAGCTCCGTGAGCATCGCCGAGACCGAAACCGCCCCGCCCACCTGGCGGCTGCTCCTGGGCTACGTCCGCCCGCACCGGTGGGCCCTGCTGGCGGGCGCCGTGCTCTCGCTGGTCACGGGCGCCACCGGGTTGCTGCTGCCGCTGGTGGCGCGGGAGTTGATCGACGACCTGTCCCACGACCGGGCCATCACCGGCGCGCTGCTGATCATGTCAGGGCTGGTGGTCGCCAACGCCGCGGTGGGCGCGCTGGGTTCGTACGTGTTGCGGCGCACCGCCGAGTCGGTGGTGCTCGGCGCCCGGCGCGCCCTGTCGTCGTACCTGCTACGGCTGCGCATCACCGCCGTGGACCGCAGTGAGCCGGGCGATCTGATGGCCCGCATCACCTCCGACACGACGCTGCTGCGCGAGGTCACGACCGACTCGCTGGTGGGCCTCGGCACTGGCGGGCTGACGCTGGTGGCGACGGTGGTGATGATGGGCCTGGTCGATCCGGTGCTGCTGGCGGTCACGCTCGCCGTGATCCTGGGCGCCGGCACGATCCTCGGTGTGATCGTGCCGCGCATCAACCGGGCCAGCCGGCAGGCGCAGGACGCGGTCGGGGTGATGGGGGCCTCGCTGGAGCGGATCCTCGGCGCGCTGCGCACGGTGAAGGCGTCGGGCGCCGAGCACCGGGAGGAACGGACGCTGCACGAGGCCGCCGAGGAGTCGTGGCGGCAGAGCGTGCGGGCCGCCAAGTGGTCGGCGGCGGCGGGCAACACCGCCGGGCTCGCCATGCAGATCGCCTTCATCACGGTGCTCGCGGTGGGTGGGGCGCGGGTGGCGACCGGGGCCGTCGACGTCGGCACGCTGGTCGCCTTCCTGCTGTACGTCTTCTATCTGATGTCGCCGATCCAGCAGGTCGTCGGCGCGATCACGCAGTACCAGACGGGCTCGGCGGCGCTCGCCCGGATCCAGGAGGCGCTGCGGCTGCCCGCCGAACCGGCCGCCGCACCCGCGCCGTTGCCCGGAGCCGGGGCGGAGCCGGCCGCCGTCGCGTTCGCGGACGTGCGCTTCCGGTACGCCGACGATCTGCCCTACGTCCACCACGGGGTGACGTTCGCCGTACCGGCCCAGGGCATGACGGCGTTCGTCGGCCCGTCCGGCGCGGGCAAGACGACCGTGTTCTCCCTCATCGAGCGGTTCTACGACCCCGAGGGCGGGGCCATCACGCTCGACGGGCGGGACCTCGCCGACTGGGAGCTGCCCCAACTGCGTTCCGCGATCGGCTATGTGGAGCAGGACGCCCCGGTGCTGTCCGGTTCGCTGCGGGACAACCTGCTGCTGGGCAACCCGGACGCGGACGACGACGCCCTCACGCGCGTGCTGAAGACGACGCGCCTCGACGGCCTGGTCGCGCGGCTGCCCGCGGGCGTCGACACGCTCGTCGGTCACCGGGGCACCAAGCTCTCCGGCGGCGAACGCCAGCGCGTCGCCATTGCCCGCGCGCTGCTGCGCCGCCCCCGTCTGCTGCTCCTCGACGAGGCCACCTCGCAGCTCGACGCGGTGAACGAGGCGGCGCTGCGCGACACGGTCGCCGATGTCGCCCGTACGACCACGGTTCTGGTCGTGGCGCACCGGCTGTCGACGGTGACGACGGCCGACCGGATCGTGGTGATGGACGCGGGCCGGGTGCGCGCGGTGGGCACGCACCGGGAACTGGTGGCGGCCGATCCGCTCTACGCGGAGCTCGCCGCGACCCAGTTCCTGGCAACGGCCGAATGAACCGCCGGGGACGGTGAGTTGACGCAGGCTCAGCTCTGGAGTCTGCGCAGCCGTTCCGCGTCGCAGGTACGGGGGCAGGTGGTGCACGCCTCGTCCGGACGGACCGTGTAGTACATGCAGCAGCCGGTGCGGGTGCGTGTCGGGTGCCGTCGTCCGTCGTCGGTGGTCAGGTAGCGGAAGTCGGCGCCGGCGGGGTAGGGGGCGACGCCGGTCGGCATCAGTTGCGTGGCGGCCCGTACGGCGTCGTCCTCGCGGCCGAGCGTGCGGCCGAGGTACCAGATCCCGGAGACCAGGTCGTCGCCGACCATGCCCCACAGGGCACGTGGGCCGCGTCGCGCGACGGGGCCGATCGCCTCCAGGAGCGGACCCATGTGATCGGCGACTGCGGCACGCAACTCGGCGCGCAGGGCCTCTTCATGAGGGACCGTCAGCACACCGGGGAGACCGGCCGCCTGGTCGTCGGGTTGTACGCGCCGGGTCGGCGGCCGGCGCGTGCTGCCCCGGGTCAATCTGCCGGTGGCCGACGGGTCGCTGGCGGGCAGCTCGCTGGCGATGGGCGGGCGTCCGACACCGTTCGGGATGGACCCGGTCCAGGCTGCCGCGGCTGTCCGCGCCCTCGCCGACGGGACATATCCGCACCTCGAACTGCGCGGTATCCACGCCCACTTGGCCAGCGGTTTGGAGGCGGCTGAGCAGGTGGCGGTGGCGGAGTCGATCGTCGGCTGGGCGACGGGCCTGGGCGTGCGGCTCGCCGAGGTGAACGTGGGCGGCGGCATGCACGTCGACTACGCCGATCCGGAGCGCCGCTTCGACTGGGCCGAGTACGGCAGCGGGCTGGCCCGGCTCACCGAGACGCACCCGGAGCTGATCCTGCGTATCGAGCCGGGCCGGGCGCTGACGGCGTACTGCGGCTGGTACGCGACCGAGGTGCTGGACGTGAAACACAGCCACGGCGAGGAGTTCGGCGTCGTGCGGGGCGGCACGCATCATCTGCGGACCCCGGCGACGAAGGGCCACGACCAGCCCTGTTCCGTCCTGCCGGTCGACACCTGGCCGCACCCGTGGCCGCGTCCGGCCGCCGACGGCGAGCTGGTCACCCTCGCCGGCCAGCTGTGCACGCCGAAGGACCTGCTGGCCCGCCATGTGCCCGCGCCGGGGCTCAGGGCCGGGGACCGGGTGGCGTTCTCGCTGGCGGGGGCCTACGCCTGGAACATCTCCCACCACGACTTCCTGATGCACCCCAGGCCGGGCTTCCACTTCCTGGACACCGCCGGGTAGTCGGCGCGTCACTCTCGGCACACACGAAGGGCCGCCCGGCGTTGTCCGGGCGGCCCTTGCTGTGGGTCGGTGACCTAGGGAAGTTGCTTCAGGCCGTTGAGGTGGTTGAGGTGGCCCAGCTGCTGGGAGACCCGCGGGACCCGGTGCTTGTGCTGCTCGGGGATGCCGGTCATGGCGAGCGAGTCGAGCGTGGCGACCGGGTTCAGCGAGCCCGCGTTGCGGGGGGCGGCGTTGCGAGGGGCGGCGTCCACGTCGGCCGCGTTCGCCATCGGCACGGTGAGTCCGGTGATTCCGGCGGCCAGACCAACGGCGGCGACGATACGTCGTGTTGAGATCATGCTTTCTGCAACGCGGCGGGCCGTCGCCGGACACGGCCGCCCGGCGCCACTCACTCGTCAGGCGCACCGCTGCGGCTGCGCTTGCCGAGTCCGGCGGGGCGGAGGAGCCTCGTAGGAGAGGCCGTCGCGGTCCGCACCTCGCCCCTGCCGCGGGCCTCGAAGGAGGTCACCATGGGCACAGCCACCAGCCCCTCGTTCGACACCGAAACACTGCGCCGGGGCATAGAGGGACAGACCCCGGAGACGCTTTTGTCGCTGTACACGGACGACGCGGAACTGCGCGTCGTGAACCGCAACGCCCAGCCCAGCCACCCCAAGGTTCTGCATGGTCGAGGCGAGATCTCGGACATGCTCGACGACGTCTACAGCCGCAACATGACGCACAAACTGGAGGGCTGTGTGATCCAGGGCGACCGCGCGGCCTACAGCGAGTCCTGTGAGTACGCGGACGGGGTGCGCGTCCTGTCCGAGTCGATGATCACGCTGCGCGACGGCAAGATCTCCCGGCAGATCCTGATCGAGGCGTGGGACGAGTAGGAAGGGAACCACCGAAGGTCCGGGCCGGCTGCCGGCCGGCCCGGACCTTCGTGGCAGGCCTTCTGAGCGGTTACGGCGTGCGGAGCGTGGTGACGAGCTCGCGGGGCAGTCCGTGCGTGTCATGGAGGTAGTGGTAGTCCTCGTCGCTCAACGGGCCGTTGAACTCCGGTCGGCCCAGCACGCGACGGCCGCGCTCGAGGAGCCTGTCGAACCGCCGTTCCTCGTCCAGCAGCACCTCGCGCACCGGCCCGGTGCCGAGGGGTTGCCGAAAGTGGTCCAGGGTGTGCCGGAGGAGTTCGTCGGGCAGGTCGGAGAGGGTGCGTGAGGGATCGTCGCGCCACAGTGTCGTGAGGACGCGGCGGATCAGGCGGCGCAGGACGTAGCCGCGTCCGGCGTTGGACGGCCGTACGCCGTCGCCGATGACGACGATGCCGGAGCGCAGGTGGTCGCAGACCAGGCGGGTCGATGTCTCGTCCAGGTTCCACAGCGGCGGCAGGAGCCTCGTCCAGGGTTCGAACAGGTCGCTGTCGTAGACGGAGTTGTGGCCCTGGAGGACCGTCACCAGCCGTTCCAGTCCCATACCGGTGTCGATACCGGGCCGTTGGAGGGGCTGAAGGCTGCCGTCGCTTTCGCGGCGGTAGCGCATGCTCACGTGGTTCCAGACCTCGACCCATCGCGGGTCGCTGGTGGGGGTGCCCTGCGGTGGGGTGCCGGGGTCGCCGGTCCATACGAAGATCTCCGAGTCGGGACCGCACAGGCCGACGGGGTCGTGGGACCACCAGTTCTCGTCCCGGGTCGGCTCCACGGGCAGGCCCAACTCACGCCAGGTGTCCAGCGATTCGATGTCGGGGCCGACCTCGTCGTCACCACCGAAGACGGTGACGTACATGCGTCCGGGCGGGATGCCGAAGCCGCCGCGCAGCAGCTCGTAGCCCCAACGCAGGCTCTGCGAATGGCCGTAGTCGCCCAGCGACCAGGAGCCGAGCATCTCGAACACGGTCAGATGGGTGCGGTCGCCGACCTCGTCGAGGTCGGTGGTGCGCAGACAGCGCTGGAGGCTGATCAGGCGCCGGCCCTGTGGATGCGGGCGGCCTTCGAGGTAGGGCGTGAGGGGGTGCATGCCCGAGGTGGTGAACAGCACGGGGTCGGAGGGCGACGGCAGGAGTGTGCCTCCGTTGACCGGCTCGTGTCCGCGCTCGCGGAACCAGTCGGTGAAGGTGCGGACGATCTGGTCGGTGTTCATCGCGGTTCCTTCGGTCGTGGGGACCGGAAAAGAGCCGCGGAACAGCGTGCGACCAGGGAAGGCGGAAGCACACACCGGCGGGCCGTTTCCGGCCGCCGGGAGGGGTGGGATCAGGCGTCGGCAGCCGTCGAGCGGGGCGCTCGCGCGGCTGCGGTGTCGGTGTGCCTGATGACCTTCATGGGATCGACGGTAACAGTCCGCATCGGAGCCGTCGCGGGGTTTTCGTCCCGCGCCGACCGGCCGGTGGACCGGGCCGCCGGTCCGCAATCGCGCGACGACGCTTGAGGGGGCAGGGCCGGGATACCCGGGGGAACATGACTCGGCTACTCAGATCCAGGCACAAAGATCACCGGCCCAGGCACAAGGATCACCAGGTGCGACACGGGCCGCCTACGCCACCGGATTCCGACCGGGCAGGGCAGGGCGCAGCCGGGGAGGAGACCTCGCAGGAGCGCTTCGGGCCCGATCCGCAGGTGGAGCGGCAGTCCCCCGACACGCCGACCGAGCTGCCCGGACGATCATGGCGGGCGGCGATGAAGGGGACGCTGCGTGAGTTCAAGGACGACGAGCTGACCGACCGCGCGGCGGCCCTGACCTACTACAGCGTGCTGTCGCTCTTCCCGGCCCTGCTGGTGCTGGTGTCCGTGCTCGGGCTGGTCGGCAGGTCGGCCACCGACAAGGTCCTGGACAACATCAACCAGCTCGCGCCCGGCTCGGCCCGGGACATCCTCACGCGTGCGGTCGAGCAGTTGCAGGGCAACGGCGGTCTCGGCTCCGTCATGGCCGTCGTCGGCCTCGTCCTGGCCGTGTGGTCGGCCTCCGGCTATGTCGCTGCCTTCATCCGCACCGCCAACGCGGTCTACGACATGCCCGAGGGGCGCCCGGTGTGGAAGGTCCTCCCGGTCCGGCTCGCGGTGACCGTCGTCCTCATGGTGCTGGCCGTGATCAGCGCGCTGATCGTCGTCTTCACCGGCGCCCTGGCCCGGCAGGTCGGCTCCACGCTCGGCATCGGCGACACGGCTCTGACGGTCTGGGACATCGCCAAGTGGCCCGTCCTGGCCGTGCTGGTGACCACCATGATCGCGATCCTGTACTGGGCGACTCCCAACGCCAGGGTGCGCGGGTTCAGATGGATCACTCCGGGCAGCTTCCTCGCCCTGCTGATCTGGCTGATCGCCTCCGCGGGCTTCGCGTTCTACGTCGCCAACTTCGCCTCGTACAACAAGACCTACGGCACCATGGCGGGCGTGATCGTCTTCCTGGTATGGCTGTGGGTCGGCAACCTGGCCATTCTGCTCGGCCTGGAATTCGACGCGGAGGCCGTACGACAGCGCGCGATCGCCGGCGGACACCCACCCGACGAGGAGCCCTACACAGCACCGCGCGACACCCGTAAGTGGGACGAACAGGACCGACGACGCCTGCGCGGTCCCTGACGGCCCGCGTACGGACGCGCTGTCCGGGCCTTGCGCCCCCTCCGTCAGGGTGGGCCGTGGGCTGTGACTGGCGCTGAGGTGGAGCACCACCGGGGAGCGGCCCCTGGACAAATCGACGCGGAGTCGATGCCGTGCGCCTGGGCGAACCGGACAACCAGCCCAGGAGTGGATCATGACTCAGGCCCGGCTGGGGGCACCTCCCAGGCCCTTGAGGCACTGGGGGAGGAGGGCACCGCGCTCGCCCGGCGGATCGTCGACGAGACCGCCAAGAAGGCGGCCGACCTCACCGAACGCACCGGCACCGCGCCCTGTCTCGCGACCGTGCTGGTCGGCGAGGACCCCGCGTCCGTGACGTACGTCCGCATGAAGCAGAACCGCTGCCGCAAGGCCGGCATCACCTCGCGCCACGTGCCGCTGCCCGCCGACACCACCACGGAACAGCTCGTCGGCACCCTGCGCGACCTGTCGACCGACCCCGGCGTGCACGGCATCCTGCTCCAGCATCCGATCGGCCCGCACATCGACGAGCGGGCGGCGTTCGAGTCGATCGCGCCGGAGAAGGACGTCGACGGTGTCACCTTCGCCTCTTTCGCGACGATGAGCTTCGGGCTGCCGGGGTTCGTATCGTGCACCCCCGGCGGGATCGTGCGGCTGCTCGACGAGTACGGCGTCGACCCGGCCGGCAGGCGTGCCGTGGTCGTCGGCCGCAGCGCGATCCTCGGCAAGCCGGCCGGCATGCTGCTCCTGGCCCGCGACGCGACGGTGACGTGCTGCCACTCCCGTACGGCGGATCTGTCCGCGGCCGTGCGTGAGGCGGACATCGTGGTCGCCGCCGTGGGCCGGCCGCGGCTGATCCGAGGCCAGGACATCAAGCCCGGCGCCGTCGTGATCGACGCCGGCTACAACGCGGGGAACGTCGGCGACGTCGACTTCGACTCCGCCGTCGAGCGGGCCTCGCTCATCACTCCGGTGCCGGGCGGCGTCGGTCCGATGACCATCGCCACGCTGCTGGAGCAGACCGTGGACGCCGCCGCCCGGCAGCTCGGGATGTGATGGCTCCGGGTCAGCGCATCCAGGCGCTGTACGACATCACGTCGCCGGCCCTGACGCCGTACTCCGGCTCCGCCTTCGTGAACGTGGTCTCCAGACCGAGTACGGCACCGGTGGCCGGGTCCATGATCAGCATGCGGCGGGGGCCGGATCCGTCGTACACGTACGCCTGTCCGCGCCGCCCGAGCCGGTCCGTCACCTGCCCGACGGGCCTGAGCCCCTCGGTGTCCGCAAGGAGCCGCGCGAGCGTCGCCGACTCGCGGGCGCCGAGGGTCCAGGTGTCGAGCAGCGAGGCGACGGCGTCGAGGAGTTCGCCGGTGTTCAGCGCGGTCCTGCTGTACCCGGCCTCCTGAAGGTACGCACGCAGGCGTGCGACGTCGGTCGGAGGCGGCGACTGCGGCGGGGCGTCGCTCCAACTGGGCGGGTAGGTCTGCCTGCTGAGGACATGGCCGTCCTCGACGAGTCCCCCTTCGCCGCCGAGGACGGGCAGGCCCGGGTGGCGCGGGTCGGTCGCCGCGACGATCTCCGTGTGGCTGTCGTCGGCGTTCCAGCGCACGATGCGCTCCTCGGGAAGCGTGATCGGCGGCTTGTCGTCGCTCATGCCCATGCTCCACGACTGCACGTGCGTGCCCTTGCGGAGCTTCGGCGAACCGTCGGCCGCAGCCGCCTGCGCCCGCTCGGCCAGGGTCTTCAGGGATACGGGGGTGGAGTCGGCCTGCACGAGCAGTGGGCGGGGTGCGGCGACCGCCGGGGCGGTGGTCTGGCCGGTGAACAGCAGGGCCGACACGAGTGCGGCGACGACGGTCGTGGCCGCGAGGCCCCAGGCGAGCCGGGTACGGCGACGGAGAGGGGACGGGCGTTCGTGCAGCAGCCGGTCGAGGTGCCGTTCGGCGTGGTGGTCCAGTGGGCCGTCGCCGAAGTGGGGACCGTCGACCGGTACCGGGTTGGCTCGGCGCAGAAGTTCGAGTTCGTCAGCCATGGCTTCGTTCCTTGGGCGCGGTCGGCGGGCACATGCGGTCGATCTCCGCTCTCAGCCGGCGCCGGGCCCGGTGCAGCCGCATGGCCGCGGCCCGGCTGCCGCAGCCGAGGGCCACGGCGACCTCCTCGACGCCCAGTTCCTCCCACGCCGTCAGCCGCAGCACCTCCTGGTCGGCCGGGGACAGCCGGTTCAGCGCCTCGTGCACCCAGGCGCCCGGTGCCTCCGAGTCGGGGCTGTCCACGATGTGCCGGCCGTGCGCGGTCTCGTCGTTGCCGAGCCGGTCGACCAGTCGCCGGCGTCGCCCGTAGCCGCGTACCGCGTTCGCCAGGCAGTTGCGTGCCACGCCGTACAGCCAGGGCAGCGGCGTGGCCGGGAGGGCGTCCCGGCGCCGCCAGGCGACGGTGAACACCTCCGCCACCACTTCCTCGACCTCACTCGTGCGCCCGTCCAGTCGCCGCGCGACATAGCGGCTGACCGCCCAGTAGTGCTCGCGATAGGCAGCGGCGAAGATCTCGTCGTTGCTCATGTTCCGTTCGTGTCCGGCACCGGCCGGATCGTCACACCCGTTTCCGTGATTCTTGTCGCGTCACTCGAGTGTGACGTGCGGGGTGGTGCGCGGACACAGGCGGGGCGTGAAGAGGATCAGAAACATCAAGAGCGTCAAAGCCGTCCAGTGGCTGACCACCACGGATCACAAAACGATCGGAACGCTCTATTTGGTCACGTCGTTCGCGTTCTTCTGCATCGGTGGTGTGATGGCGCTGCTCATGCGCGCCGAGCTGGCCCGTCCGGGCCTGCAGATCATGTCGAACGAGCAGTTCAACCAGGCGTTCACGATGCACGGCACGATCATGCTGCTGATGTTCGCGACGCCGCTGTTCGCCGGCTTCGCGAACTGGATCATGCCGCTGCAGATCGGCGCGCCCGACGTGGCGTTCCCGCGGCTGAACATGTTCGCCTACTGGCTGTACCTCTTCGGCTCGCTGATCGCGGTCGGCGGCTTCCTCACCCCGCAGGGTGCGGCCGACTTCGGCTGGTTCGCCTACAGCCCGCTGTCGGACGCGGTCCGCAGCCCGGGCATCGGCGCCGACATGTGGATCATGGG
>NZ_ML138680.1:0-121976 GCF_004028635.1 Streptomyces cyaneus
GGCGACGGCGGCACCAGGCGACCGCCCGCATGTGCCACTACAAACGGCGCACTGCGACGACAAGTCACGAACCGCCATCACATGACGCATCGCCAGTCAGGTAGCCTCAGAAACAGCACCCTGACCAGCACAGATACCGAAACGCTGCTGGAGTACTAGGTGCTGTCTCTTTGGTCATCTACGGGCCCAGATGAGGATGGCCGCGAGGTGAAGTGCGGCCTGGTAGGCGATGGCGAGTTTGTCGGTGCGCATGGCCAGGCCACGCCACTGCTTGAGGCGGTTGATGCACCGCTCGACCGTGTTCCGCTGCTTGTAGGCATCGGCATCGAAGCCCAGTGGCCGACCGCCACGCGGGCCGCGCCGGAGCCGGTTGCGGACCTGGTCCACGGGCTGCGGGATGACCGCCCTGATGCGCCGTTGCCGCAGGTGGGACCGGATCGCGCGGGAGGAGTACGCCCGGTCCGCGATCACCATGTCCGGTCTGGTGCGGGGACGCCCCCGCCCGGCGCGGGGCACTCGGAGCGCGGCCATCACGGCGGTGAACGACGGTGCGTCACCTGCCTGCCCGGCGGTGACCGTGATGGCCAGAGGCCGTGCCCGGCTGTCGCTGGCCAGGTGGACCTTGGTGCTCAGGCCGCCGCGGGAGCGTCCGAGGGCGTGGTCGGCGGGCTCTCCACGGATCAGTTCACCCTTTGCGGGCTCCGGCAGCGTGCTGGTGGGCCCGGCAGACGGTGGAATCCACCGAGGCAGTCCAGCCGATATCGTCGTCGGCGTCCGCCGCGGCCAGGACGGCGGCGAAGATCTTCTCCCACGTTCCGTCGACGGCCCAGCGCAGCAGTCGCTTGTGCGCGGTCTTGAAGGAGCCGAGTTCTGCGGGCAGGTCGCGCCAGGGCGAGCAGGTGCGGTACTTCCACGCGATGGCCTCGATCGTGCGGCGGTGGTCGGCCCATCGTCGTCCACGGACCGGATCGGCCGGCATCAACGGCTCGATCCGGTCCCACATCGCATCACTGATCACCAACCGGACAGACACATCCGATCAACTGCTCAGCGCATCAAAGAGGCACGCCTTAGCCCCCGCTACTAGCTCCCCCTGCTAATCCCTCGCTGCCATGCGCGTGGCCGCCGCGAAGACCAGGTCGGCGTGGAGTTCGAACATGGCCACCAGGTCGACGCCGTGGCGTCCGGGAGGGCATGGAGGTGGTCTACCTCGAACGCATCCACGGCCACGAGGCCCTGCGGCTGCCCTCCTGCATCGGCGGCAGCCTGCCGCTGAACTGCGCCGACGTGGGCAAGGCCCTGCTGGCCTTCTCCGGTGCCGAGTTGATGGAGGAGGTGCTGTCCCGTCCGCTGCAGCTGCACAGCCTCACCTCGCACTCGATCACCGACCCGGCCCGCCTGCGCATGGTCCTGGAGAAGATCCAGGTGTCGGGCCTCGCCTACGAGGAGCAGGAGGCCGCGCCCGGCGTGAGCTGCCTTCGGGGCCGGGGGTCCGTGCGGCGCGTCAGGGGCTCGGTCGAGGGGTCGGGTCGGCCGGGGCGAGGAGGTCCGAGTGCAGCGGATCGAGGCCCGTCGAGCGGAGTTCGTCGCGGGTTCGTGAGCGCTGGATCTTGCCGCTGGTGGTGCGGGGCACGCTCATCGGTCCGACGATGACGACTTGGACGGCCAGCCGCAGTTCTTGGGCCAGGCGCTTTCTGATGAGGTCGGCGAGGGCTGCGGGCGTGCGGCCGCTCAGGTGGAGCGGTCGGAGCTCCTGGACGAGGACGATCTGCTCCTGGCCGGAGGCGTCGGGCAGGGCGAAGGCGGCGCAGGGGCCGGTCGCGGGGTCGGTTGTCTCGCTGATGCGTTCAATGTCCTGGGGGTGGATGTTGCGGCCGTTGACGATGATCAGGTCCTTGGCGCGGCCGGTGACGTAGAGCTCGCCGTCCTGGAGGAAGCCGAGGTCTCCGGTGCGCAGGTACGGGCCGTCGCCGTCGGCGGTGACGGCGCAGAAGTGGTCGGCGGTGGCGTGTGGGTCGTTGAGGTAGCCGTCGGCGATGCTGTCGCCGCGCACCCAGACCTCGCCGACCTGTCCGTCCGGTAGGGGAGAGGAGGTCGTGGGGTCGACGATCCTGACCTCGGCGCCGGTGGGGCGGCCGCAGCCGACCAGGGCGACGCCGTCCGGGGTGGGCGCGGCGCGCCCGGTCTCCAGGGCGTCCCGGTCGAAGCGCGTCACGGTCGGGCCGCTGCCGCAGGACGTGCCGGTCACCATGAGGGTGGCCTCGGCCAGGCCGTAGCTGGGCGCCCAGATGTCCGGACGGAAGCCGATGGGGGCGAGTCGGCGGGCGACCGCGTTCAGGACGTCGGCGCGGACGGGCTCGGCGCCGCTCAGTGCGAAGCGCAGGCAGTCCAGGTTCAAGTCCGGGTTCAAGTCCGGGTCCAGGTCGGTGAGTTGGCCGTCCTTGAGGCTCCTCAGCAGCCAGTCGTAGCCGAAATTCGGGGCGAGGGTGTAGAAGGCCCGGTACCGGCTGATCATCTGGAGCCACAGCAGCGGGTGGGCGATGAAGGACACCGGGGAGCAGAAGACTAGGTTGCCGCAGCTCGTGAGCGGGCTGAGCAGCATGCCGACCAGGCCCATGTCGTGGTAGTGCGGGAGCCATCCGGCGCCGCACTGCGACGGGTCGAGGCGCAGTTCGTCCAGGACGTCCTCGGGGAGGAGCTTCTCCCTGATCGCCAGCAGGTTGTGCAGCAGGTTCCGGTGGGTGATGACGACACCGCGCGGCTCGCTCGTCGACCCGGAGGTGTACTGGATGTAGGCGGTCGCGGAGAGCTCCAGGGCGAGGGGGGACCAGGCACCGGGGTCCGGCAGGACGGTCCCGCCAGTCCCGCCGTTCCTGTCAGTCCCGCCGTTCCTGTCAGTCCCGTCGGTCGCGATGCACTCCGTCCGTGATGTGCGGCCCAGACCCGCCAGCCAGGAGCCGAGTCTCGGCTGGTGAGAGGTGTCGCTGAGGACCAGCCCGACGTCCGCGTCGCGGATGATGCCCTCGGCGCGTTCCAGGGCCCGCCGGTCGGTGGCCGGCAGCGGTGCGGGGATGGCGACCCGTCCGGAGTACAGGCAGCCGAGGAAGACCGCGAAGAACTCCAGGCCCGCCGGATACATCAGCAGCACGCGTGCCCCGGGCGGTGTCCGCTCGGCCAGCCATGCCCCCACCGCTCGGGCCCGTGCGTCGAGTTGGGCGTACCCGAGACGTTCCACCTCGACGAGCTCGCCCCGGACGCTGTCCGCCCGCGCGTACCAGCGGGTGTCGCCGAAGAGCCACATCTTCTCGCGCAGGAACCGGACGAGCTCACTCACCGCCGGCTCCGACCCGTCCGGCCAGGGCCTCCTCGACGTATCCGACCACGGCACCGACCGTGTCCAGCTCCCAGGCGACCTCGTCGGGGATACGCACCCCGAACCGCTCCTCGGCGACGACGGTCATCCGCACCAGGACGAGCGAGTCGAGGGCGAGGTCCGCGATGAACGCGGTCTGCTCGTCGACCTGTTCGGGGTCGACGTCACCGAACTCGGCGAGCATCGCCCTCAGTTCGGCGAGGATCTCGGCACGGTTCACCGAACCGCCCCTTTCTGGGGCTTCTGCATCTTCTGCAGCCTCTGTCCCTTCTTCGCCTTCTGTGTCCTCTGTGTCTTCTGCGCTTTTCGTGGCAGGTCCCAGGCGACGGGCAGGGCGCTGAGTCCGCGCTCGAACATGCTGGGCCGCCACCGAGGCGTGCCGTCCAGCCGCAGGCCGGGCAGCCGGCGCAGGACGGTGGTGACGGCGGCCTCGGCCGTCATCCGGCCGATGAGGGCGCCCAGGCAGTAGTGCGCGCCGTGCCCGAACGCCAGATGGCCGGGGGTGGGCCGGTGCAGATCGAGCCGGTCGGGGTCGGGGAAGCGGGCGGGGTCCCGGTTGGCCGCGCCGAGGCACAGGAACAGGGACTCGTTCGCCGGGACGGTCACCTCGCCGAACTCGACCGCTTCGAGGGTGCCCCGCCAACTCGTGAACGGCAACGGGCTCTCGTAGCGGAGGAGTTCACCGATGCCCGTCTCCAGCAGGGTCGGGTCGCCACGGAGTTCGGCGAGTTGGCCGGGGTGGGAGAGCAGGGCGTACAGGCTGTTGCCGACGCTGTTGATGCTGGGGTCCTGGCCCGCCACCAGCATCATCATGACCTGGCCGTGCAGCTCGTCCTCACCGATCAGACCGTCCTCGTCGCGGGCCCGGACGAGCAGCGAGATCAGGTCGTCGCCGGGGGCGCGGCGCTTCTCGGCGACGGCCCTGCGGACGAACGCGTCGATCTCGTGGGCGAGCGCCGCCACGTAGGGGACGTCGTTGTTCCATTCGGCGGTACGCCAGATCATCGCCCGCAGATGGTTCATCCGGGGCGGGGTTGCGCCGAGGACGGAGAACAGGACGTTGCCGCCGAGCGGGTAGGCGACGGCCGCCATCAGATCGGCACGGCCCCGGTCCACGATCTGGTCGATCCGGGTGTCGACGACGCGCTGCACCCGGGAACGCCACTGCTCCTGGCGCGCGGGTGTGAAGAACGGCCGCATGATCGCCCGCAGTTCGGCATGGCGTGGGTCGTCACTGTCCAGCAGGTGGGTGAAGAGCCGCTCCCGCAGCTCGGACGGCCAGTGCCGCAGCCACATACGGCCGGCGGTGATGCGTTTGCTGTCGCAGCTCACCCGCGGGTCGGTGTGGGCCCGGCGGACGTCGTCGTAGCGGGTCAGCAGCCAGCCCGGACCGTCCGGGGCCATGATCCGGCTCACCGGCCGGTGCTCGCGCAGCCAGTGCAGCGTCGGGTACGGGTCGTGCTGGAACGCCTCGGTGAAGGGGGCCGGCAGCCCGCCGGGCAGCTCCTCGGGCGGCCAGCCGGGCGGGTACTCCCGGACCGCCTCGACCCTGGGCCTGCGTCGCGCCGGGAGGTAGGGGGCGACGCCGTCGGACTGCGCGGGCGGGGACTGCGCCACGGACACGCCCTGGAGGCGGCTGGTGCGCAGCATCGGGTAGTTGAGCTCGCCGAACCGGTCGCCGCTCAGCCCCGGGCCACCGTGGTTGGACAGGTACGGAACACCCGCGAGGTGCGAGTCGTTCACCCGGAGCTGGCCGCACGAGCGGACGTCCCGGACGAACCGTTCGACGACCGCCGGGTCCTCGGCCCACAGGGAGTTGCGCAGACCGTAGGCGCCGGCGGCGACGAACGACACCGTCTCGGCGAGGAGTTCGTCGTCACCGGCGGGCTCGGGGACGACGACGGTCAGCATCGGGAAGAACGTCTCGTGCCGGACCGACCGCAGCTCCCGCGCCCGGGCGAGCCCGTCGACCCGGATGAGCGCCGGCTCCGCGAAGACGGCGACGTCGCTCTCCCGGCCGCCCACGTCCAGATGGCGTCCGCCGGTCAGCACCCGGGCGCCCGCCCGCCGGGCGTCGGCGAGCGCGGCGTCGTATCCGGCGGTGTTGGGCGTGGCGGCCAGCACCACCTCGGGATCGTCGGGGAAGCCCGGCCGCAACGCCCCGACCCGTTCGGCGAGTTGGTCGGTCAGCCGGTCGGCGATCTCCGGATGGACGAGCGCGATGTTGGGCGCACAGCAGATCTGCCCGCTGCCGTGGTACGACTCCAGCAGCGCGTCCACGGCCCGGTCGAGGGGCGCGTCGCGCCACACCACGACCATGTCGTTGCCGCCGAGTTCGAGGATCGGCTTCTTGCCCGCGACGAGGCACGCCTTCTCGATCTGTTCGCCGCGGATCGAGTCGCCGAAGTACAGCACGTCGTCCACCAGCGGACTGTCCAGCCAGGCGTCCAGCGCCTGGGCCGGATCGGTGCACAGCGCCGACAGGATTCCGGGCGGGGCACCGGCCTCGGCCAGCGCCGGCACGGCGATCCGCTCCAGCAGATACATCGCGGCGATCGGCGCCTGCCGGGACAGCCGCACCACCAGCGCGTTGCCCGCCAGCACGGACTGGAAGGCCGCGCCGACACTCAACGCCGGCGTGTTCTGCGGCGGCTGCACGCATACGACGCCGTCCGGCACCCGGCGCAGCGACACCGTCCGTCCGCCGGTGGTGTGCCGTGTCTCCAGCTGCCGCAGACACCAGTCGGTGGTCTCGGCCCCGAAGAAGGTGACGAGGTCGGCGACCTCCATGCGGGCCAGCCGGACCGGGTGCCCTTCCTCGACCAGGAGGTCGGTCAGCGCGTCCGCGTGCTCTCGCAGCCGTGTGCGGAACGCGTCGGCGACGGCGGCGCGTCGGGCTCGCGGACTGCCGCCCCATTCGTCCGCGGCCGCCCGTGCGGTGCGCAACGCGGTCTGCATGAGGCCGGGTCCGGCGACGGCGCAGCGCCCCAGGATCGTCTCCGGGTGGGCGTCGGGGCCCATGCGCCCGGCGTTGAGCGCGTTGCGGTAGCAGCCGCCGCCGATGGGGTCGTCGATCAGCGCGCTCGCGCGCAGTGCGTAGACCCACTCGGTCGGGCTGGGGACGGCGATGCCGCCGATGAGGGGACCGAAGCTGAGAAGGCCTTCGATGCGGTCCGCCGCCGGGGCATCGGCCGTCGGGGTGTCGGCCGTCGGGGTGTCGGCCGTGGGGGTGTCGGCCGTGGGGGTATCGGGTTCCTGACAGGTCACCATGACGGGCCTCCCTTTCAGCCGTTGGCGGTGTCGGTGGTGCGCACGCCGAGGCGCAGCAGCACATGGCGGGCGAGATCGGTGACGGTGACGCCGCCCTGGAGGAGTTCGAGGGGCGGGATCTCGACATCGAGGCGTTGCCGCAGTGTGGTCAGCAGCTCGGCGGCCATCAGTGAGTCGACGCCGTAGTCCTGCAGCGGCAGCTTCGGGTCGAGGCGGGCGGCGTCGGTCTGCAGGATCTGGGCCAGGTACTCGGCGAGTGTGTCGCTGACCGTCTTCAGCGCCTCTTCGGCGGTACGGCCGGCCAGGGCCGCCACGAGGTCCTGGCGGGTGTGGCCGCCCATGTCGCCGTCGGCGGGCAGCAGCGCCGCGAAGCGGGGTGTGGTCAGGGTCGGCAGGAAGGTGCGCAGCCGGGCCCAGTCGTATCGGCCGACGCCGGCGACGGCGCTGCCGGACGCCGCGAGCGTTGCCAGGGCGGACAGCGCCTCGCGCGAGCCGATGGGGACGGTGCCGAGCGCCTCCATGGAAGGTGCGAGGCCCTCGCGGGCGATATGGCCGCAGTCCCCGAGCGCACCCCAGTTGACGGCGAGAGTGGGTCGCGCGCCGTGCCGTGTGCGGGCCAGCGCCTCGGTGAACAGGTTGCCGCCGACGTAGGCGGACTGCTTGACGTTGCCGACGGCCGTGGCGAAGGAGGAGTACAGCCAGAACAGCCGCAGGTCGTGCTCGCGGGTCAGTGCGTCGAGGATCGCCGCGCCGGCCACCTTGGGGGCCAGTACCGCGCGGATCCGCTCGTCGGTGAGTTCGGTGAGCGGGGCGTCGTCGAGCGTCATCGCCGCGTGGACGACACCCGCGAGCCGGTGCCCGGTGGCGTCGACTCGGCTGATCACCTCGGCCATGGCGGCCGCGTCGGTGACGTCGGCGGCGTACGGGGTGGCGGTCACACCCAGCGCGGCCAGGTCGGACAGCACCTCGGCAGCCTCCGGACCGTCGGCGCCCCGCCGGGAGACCAGGGCCAGACGGCGGGCGCCGCGGTCGGCGAGCCAACGGGCCGTCGCGGCGCCGTAGCCGCCCAGCCCGCCGGTGACCAGATAGGTGCCCTCGGGGTCGAGCCGGGGCGGCTCGGGCCGGACGCGGACGGGAACCGGGCCGTCCTGCGGATCGAGGCTCACGACGACCTTGCCGATGTGCCGCGAGTGCTGCAGCAGCGCGAACGCCTCGCCGACCCGTGCGGCCGGGTACACGGTGTGCGGCAGCGGCCGGTAGCGGCCGTCCGCCACCCGTTCGGCGACCCCGGACAGCAGACGCCTGCCGTGTGCGAGCCCGGCCGCGTCGCACAGCAGGGCGGTGACGTCGACGCCGAAGAAGGCGATGTTGCGGCTGAACGGCCGCATGAGCAGCGGCTTGTTGGCGTAGATGTCGCGCTTGCCGAGTTCGATGAACCGGCCGCCGGGCCGCAGCGTCTCCAGGCCCCGGTCGATGGCCTGCCCGGCCAGCGAGTTGAGCACCACGTCGACCCCGCGCCCACCGGTGATCCGCAGCGCCTGACCGGCGAAGTCCAGGCTCCGGGAATCCAGTACGTGCTCGATGCCCAGCGCGTGCAGCAGGTCGCGCTTGGCCGGGCTGCCCGCGGTGGCGATCACCGTGGCCCCCACCAGACGGGCGTACTGGACGGCGGCCAGCCCCACCCCGCCGGCGGCGCCGTGCACCAGCACGGTCTCCCCGGCCGCGAGCCGCGCCAGATCGTGCAGCGCGTAGTGGACCGTCAGGAAGGCCACCGGCAGGGTGGCGGCCGCCGCGAAACCGAGACCGTCGGGGATCTTCACGACGGCCGCCGCGGGAGCCACTGTGTGCGAGGCCAGACAGGCCGGCGCGACCGCGCAGACCCGGTCCCCGACGGCCACGTCGCCCACGCCCTCGCCCACGGCCGTGACGATCCCGGCGCATTCCAGCCCGGGTCCGTCCCCGCCGAAGCCCCCTTCGCCCGCCTCCGGGGGCAGCAGCCCCGTCGCCTGCATGATGTCGCGGTAGTTCAGCGCGGCGGCACGCACCGCGATCACCACCTCACCGGTCCCGGGAGCGACGGCCGGGGTCCGGGTCCAGACCGGCTCGTACGACAGCCCGGGCGCGCGGATCTGAAGGGCGAAGCTTTCGTCACCGCCCCGCTCGATGTACTCGCCGGACGGGAGTTCGCGTTCCCGGGGTACGAAGCGGCCGCCCGAGGTGATGACGATCTCGTCCTCACGTGCGGCAGAGCCCTCCTCGTCACCGAACGACACGGCGGGTTCCAGCAGTTCGCGGGCCAGCCGGTGCGCGTCGACGGCAGGGTCGCCGAGGCGTTCCAGCGACAGCCGGGTCACCCGCAGGTCGGGGTGCTCGTTGGCCAGCGTGCGGGCCACGCCCCAGGCGGCGGCGTCCTGCGGATGGGCGGCGCGTTCGGGTGCGGGCAGCGCGCCGCTGGGCCGGGTCACCAGCCACAGGGCGGGCCGGGCGCCGTCCGGGAGGCGCCGGCAGGCCGCGGCCAGGCCACGCAGCGTGGCCGCACGCCGTACGGCCCGGTCGAGCATCGCCTGCGGATCGGCAGGGGAGTCGACAGGGGAGTCGGCGGGGGAGTCGCCCAGCACGAGCACCACGGCCGGGTCGCCGTCACCGGTGAGCGACGCCGTCCAGGCCGCAGGGTCGACGGGAGCGGGCGTCACCGGGACGGACCGTGTTCCGCCGTCGGCCAGGAGCGCGGCGAGGTGCTGGGCAAGCGGCGTCTCGGTCTCGCTCTCCGCGGCCACGATCCACCGGGTGCCGTCGTCCGGGCGGGGCAGCGCGGGTGGGGCGGTCTCGTATGCGGGAGCCGAGGCCAGCAGCACGGAGAGGCCGTCCCGGGCCGGTGACTCGATACTGCCACCGAGGCAGACGACATCGCCGAGGCCGCATGCGGGCAGCACATCGGCCCACTGGTCCCGGCTCAACAGGGGCGAGTCCGCACGCAGTTCGTCGTCGTGGCTCCAGAAGCTGTCCAGCGTGCCGAAGAACGGCAGCAGATAGTCGGTGTCGTGTACCTCGAGGGCCACCAGTCGGCCACCGGGGGCCAGCAGCTTGCGTACCCGGTGCAGAGCCGCCCGCAGGTCCGTCGCGGTGTGCAGGGAATTGGCCGCGACGATCAGGTCGTAGGCGCCGTCGGCGAAGCCCTGTTCGGCCAGGTCGGCGTTCAGGTCGAACGGGTGGTAGTCGACGAAGTCGTGGTCGCCGAAACGGTGTCGGGCGCGGGCGAAGAAGCCCGCGGAGACGTCGGTGAAGTGGTAGACGGTCCGCTCTGGCGGCAGTACCGGCAGCACCGTGGCGGCGGTGCCACCCGTGCCCGCGCCGATCTCCAGGATCCGCAGGGGCCGGTCCTCGGGCCAGGTCCGCGCGATCTGTGCCGTGAGCGCGGCGACGATCCGGTTGTGGAACCGGCTCGACGGCGCCACGTCGTAGAACTGCTCCAGGGCTTCCTGCGACCCCTGGCCGGTCAGCAGGTGCAGTGGGTCGCGCTCGCCGCGCAGCACCTGCGGCAGGTGCGACAACTG
Source organism: Streptomyces cyaneus (assembly GCF_004028635.1). Lineage (GTDB taxonomy): Bacteria > Actinomycetota > Actinomycetes > Streptomycetales > Streptomycetaceae > Streptomyces > Streptomyces cyaneus. The sequence continues at coordinate 10,198 of NZ_ML138680.1, forward strand.
GCCGGTCGCCAGCTGCACTTCGGCACTGTAGGCCGGGAAGTCCATGGGCAGCCGGGCCAGGAGGTACCCCGGGTCCGGGGCGCCGGAAAGCCGCCACCGTCCGTCCTCGCCGGCCGCGGCCAGACCGTGACCGGCCATCAGGGCGAGCAGGGCCCGCGCCAGCCGGTCGTATCCGGGGAGCATCCCCTGCCGGATCAGGTCGGCGGCCGTGAACCCGGCCACGTCCGCGGGCAGCAGATCCCCGAACGCGGCGGCGGCCACATGGGCGGTCACCTGCTTCAGCCGGTCGACGAAGTCCGCGAAGCGCGCGCAGCGCCAGCCGGCGTCCAGCGCGTCGACGCTCCCCACGGCGGCAGCGGCGAGGTCATGGTTGCAGGGCAGCGGCGAGGGCGCGGCCGGCAGGTGGAGATGCGGCGCGGCCCGCAGCACGGTCTCGTACCGCAGGGGCGCCCGGTCGGCCGGTCCGGGCACCCGCCGCATGCGTACGCCGTCCAGTTCGGCGGTGACGCTGCCGTCCGGGTCGGTGACGGCGATGTCGAAGCAGAGCTCGGCGGTGCCGCGCGTGCGGTCGCGGACGTGCAGCATCCCCGTCACGGACGGACTCCGCCACACGCGTACAGCCCCGATCGCGGCCGGAAGCCAGCATTGGCCGGTGCCGGCCCGGGCGGCCACGAGCGGCACGCAGGCCTGCAGAGCGCCGTCCAGCAGCGCCGGATGCACCACGTACTGCGCGGTGTCGGCCGCGTCCGTGGTGTGCCGGTAGGCCGCCAGCACCTCCCCGTCCCCGATGTGCAGCCGTGCGAGCTGCCGGAACGCGGGCCCGTAGTCCAGGCCGGCCACGGCCAGTTCGGGGTACAGGGCGTCGGCGTCGCCCCGGCGGGTGCAGCGGGCGCGCACTGCGGTCAGGTCGATCCGGACGGGTGGGTGGCCGATCAGCTCGCGGACCCGGCACCGGGCGTGCGGACGGGGCCGAGTGCCGTCGGCCTCGTCGCCGTCCGTCGCCTCGGTGCTGGTGATGGACACCATGCCGTCGTCGGGGGAGAACCCGAGCTGCAAGTGGACGTCCCCGGCCCGGTCCCACGGGACGACCAGCGGGCGGCTCACCTCCAGCCAGGCCAGTTCCACCGGGCCGTCCAGCAGCCGCCGGCCGGCGGCCAGCGCCATCTCGACGTAACCCGTCGCGGGGAGCACCACCGACCCGGCGACCTTGTGGTCGGCCAGCCAGGGCACCAGCACCGGTTCGACCGGCCCGTGCCAGGAGGGCTCCGCCGTCGGCAGCCGCTCGCCCAGCAGGGGGTGGTCCAGCCGTCCCGATCCGCTGCTGATGATCCACTGCTGCGGGGTGCCGCTCCAGTGCCGCTCCCGCTGCCACGGATACGCGGGGAGGTCCGCCACCCGGGCGGGGCGCGGGAACCAGCGCGTCCGGTCCATCTCCGCCCCGGCGGCGATCAGCGCCTCGACCGACCGGCGCAACGTGGCCGGGCCGGCGGCGCCGCGGCGCAGGGTGTCGAGTACGGCCACCCGGTCGCGTCCGGCGGTGATCCGGCGCAGGTACGTGCGCAGGACGGCATGGGGGCCGACCTCCAGCAGGACGTCGACGCCCGCGTCCAGGGCGTGCTCGACGGCGGCGGCGAACCGGACCGGCTCGCGGACGTTGCGCCACCAGTACTCGGCGTCCAGGCCGCTCGCGGGCACCGGGCCGCCGGTGACCGTGGAGATCAGCGCCTCGGTGCTGCCGCTCGGGGCCAACCCGTCGAGGCCGACGGCCAGCGGGGCGCGGACCCGCTCCATGACCGGGCTGTGGAAGGCGTAGTCGAGGTCCATGAGCCGGAAGAACACCTCGCGGGCCGCCAACTCCTCGCCCAGCGACTTGAGTTGGTTCACCGGCCCGGCGATCGTCACGTCCCGGGCACTGTTCACGGCGGCCACGACCAGACCCGGGTACGGCGACAGGGCCCGCTCCGCCTCGGCCGACGGCAACCCCACCGCGGCCATCCGGCCCCGGCCGGCCGTGGCCGCCTGGGCCCGGCTGCGCTCGGCGACCACCCACGCCGCCTCCTGCAGCGTCAGCGCGTCGACGGCGTACGCGGCGGCCACCTCACCGACGCTGTGCCCGAGCGCGACCGTCCACTTCAGGCCCCGTGCACGCAAGGCCGCGACGATCCCGGCCTGCACCGCGAACAGCAGCGGCTGCGCCACCTCGGTGGCCTCCAGCCCCCACTCGTCCGGCGGCCGGCGCAGCTGCGCGGCGACCGACCAGCCGATCCGGGGCGCCAACGCGCCGTCGACCGCCTCCACCTGGGCGCAGAACACCGGGTCGGCGTCCAGCAGGTCGGCGGCCATCCCCGCCCACTGCGAGCCGTTGCCCGCGAAGACCAGCCCGACCCGGCCGCGTTCGACCGCCTCACCGGTCACGCCGTCGTCGGTCAGGATCCGCGCGGCCTCGTGCGGGGACGAGGCGAGCGCCACGCGGCGGAAGCGGTGCCTGGCGCGGCGGACGCCGGTGGTGGCCGCGATGTCGTAGAACTCCGCCTGCTCCGTCGGATCTGCCGACTTCTCCGGTGCGGCGCCCGTCAGCCGGGCGGCCAACCGCCGCGCCGCCTCCTCGGCCGCCTGCGGGGTGCGCCCCGACGCGATCACCGGCAGTTCGCCGACCGCATCCGCACCCGGCCGCGGGGCGGGGGACGGCGGCGGGCCGACGACGACATGGGCGTTGGCCCCGCCGAACCCGAAGGAGTTCACGCCCACGAAGCGCCGCCGGCCCCCCGACGCCAGCGGACGCGCCCGGTCGACCGGCTCCAGCCCCAGCCCGGCGAAGTCGATGCCGGGGTTGAGCGGTTCCAGATGCAGTGAGGCGGGGATCGTGCCGTACCGCAGCACCGCGAGGGCCTTGAACAGCCCCGCCATGCCCGACGCCGGCTCCAGATGCCCCACGTTGGACTTCACCGACCCGATGGGCAGCGGCCCCACCGTCCGTGCGACGCCCAGCACTCGGCCCAGCGCAGTGCACTCGGCCGGATCGCCTGCCTGCGTGCCGGTGCCGTGTGCCTCCACGTACCCGACCTCGTCGGGCGCGATCCCGGCCCGCTCGTACACTCGCCGCAGCAGGTCCTCCTGGGCCCGCGCGCTGGGCAGGGCCAGTCCGACGGTGTGCCCGTCGCAGTTGCTGCCGGCTCCGGCGATCACCCCGTGGATCCGGTCGCCGTCGGCCAGGGCGTCGGCCAGCGGTTTCAGCACCACCACGCCCGCACCCTCGGCCCTGACGAACCCGTCGGCGTCCGCCGAGAACGCCGCGCACCGGCCCCGCTTCGACAGCATCGACGCCTGGCTGAACCCGACGAATCCCGCAGGGTTCAGCAGTACGTTGACCCCGCCCGCCAGCGCCACACGGCTGCCGCCCGACGCGAGCTCCTGGCAGGCGCGTTCCACGGCCACCAGCGACGACGAGCAGGCGGTGTCGACGGCCATGCTGGGCCCGCGCAGGTCGAAGAAATGCGACAGCCTGTTCGCCGCGATCGAATGGGCCGTGCCCGCCATGGAATAGGCATTCAGCCGCCGCGCCCTGACCATCTGCAGCCCGCCGTAGGAGAAGTCCGAGACGCCGACGAACACACAGGTGTCGGAGCCCGCCAACGTCCCGGGGTCGATCCCCGCGTCGTCCAGCGCCTCTACGGCCGTCTCCAGCAGCAGCCGGTGCTGCGGGTCCATCTGCGCCGCCTCCCGCGGCGAGATCCCGAAGTAGTCCGCGTCGAACCCGGCGATGTCCGCCAGAAACCCGCCGCGCGCGGTGTACGACTTCCCCGGCCGCGTCATCGCGGTGTCGACGAACCGCGCACTGTCGAACCGGTCCTCCGGGACCACCCCGACGAGATCCCGCCCGGCCTCCAGCGCCTCCCACAACCCGGCCAGATCCACGATCCCACCGGGCAGCCGGCACCCCAGACCCACGATCGCGAACGCGTCCGTTCCGTACGAATCCCCCGACATCCTCACGCCCCCAGCCTCGGAACTCTCTGTAATCGTGCGACTACGGGATCACCATGGCTGGGGTGCTGGGGCAGGTCAAGCGGAACCCGGGGCATTCTCCTTCCGCTTCACGCCGTGACCTGCGACAACTCCCTTGCGAACGACGGCAATCGGGGTCAACCTGTGGAGCCGGGAGAACCGAGTGGGGGAACGGTGCCTGGTTGCGGCAAGTGACACTCCCTGGAGCGGCGCAGCCCCTGCGGATCCGCGCGGAGTATTGACATCCCCTTACGGAGGGCACAGCATCGCGCCTGCACACATCAATTGAATCGATTCAAACAACTACTCCTGATCCTGCTCCTGATCTTGCTCCCTGCTCCCGCTCCTGATTCAGTCCCGCCCTTGCTGAAGGAACCGCAATGAAGCGTGTGTCCCGCCGGTCCGTCCTGCGCTCTGCCATAGCCGTGTCGCTCGCTCCCACTCTCGGCTCGGTGCTCCTTCCAGGGCTCGCATCGACGGCGTCGGCCGCCGTCTCCTGGACCGCGAAGTGGATCTGGGCCCCGGCCAGTTCGGCGAACCAGTGGGTGGCGTTCCGCAGATCGTTCACCCTGCCGTCGGCACCGTCGAAAGCCGTGACACGGATCGCGGCCGACTCGAAGTACTGGCTGTGGGTGAACGGCACGCTGGTGGTCTTCGAGGGCGGCCTCAAGCGCGGCCCCAACCGTACGGACACCTACTACGACGAGATCGACCTCGCCCCGTACCTGACCAGCGGGACCAACACGGTGGCCCTGCTGGTGTGGTACTTCGGCAAGCAGGGCTTCTCGCACAACAGCAGCGGCAAGGGCGGGCTGCTGTTCCAGTCCGAGATCACGACGGGCGCGACGACCACGCGGGTGGTCAGCGACACCAACTGGAAGCACACCGTCCACCCGGGCTACTCGAACAACACCAGCGGCACGCAGGTCAACTTCCGGCTGCCCGAGTCCAACATCTTCTACGACGCCCGAGCCGCCGCCGTCGTGTCGGGCTGGCGGTCCCCCGGCTTCAACGACGGCGCCTGGACGGCACCGACCGACTTCGGTGCCGCCGGTGCCGCACCCTGGAACGACCTCGTCCAGCGGCCCATCCCGCAGTTCCGCTACTCCGGTCTGAAGTCCTACACCAACGCCGCCTCGCTGCCGACCACGGGACAGGGTCCCACCGCGATCTCGGCCACCTTGCCGACCAACATCCAGGTGACCCCGTTTCTGAAGGTGGACGCTCCGGCCGGTGCGGTGATCGGCATCCAGACCGATCACTACGACGACGGCGCGGGCCTGACCGGGATCGAGCCGGGGACGCAGTACAACATGCGCGCCACCTACGTCTGCACCGGCGGGGTCCAGGAGTTCGAGCCCCTGGCGTGGATGAGCGGTACGGCCGTGCGGTACACGATCCCGGCCGGCGTGACGATCCTGGAGCTGAAGTACCGGGAGTCCGGCTACGACACCGATTTCGCCGGGTCGTTCAGCAGCAGCGACGCCTTCCTGGACACCCTGTGGACCAAGGCCGCCCGCACCATGTACGTCAACATGCGGGACAACTACATGGACTGCCCCACCCGCGAGCGCGCCCAGTGGTGGGGCGATGTCGTCAACCAGCTCAAGGAGGGCTTCTACACCTTCGACACCCGCTCCCACGCCCTCGGCGCGAAGGCCATCTCGCAGCTGGCCGCTTGGCAGAAGGACAGCGGCGCGCTCTACTCCCCGGTCCCCTCGACCATCTGGACCGCCGAACTGCCCGTCCAGATGCTCGCCTCGGTGTGGTCGTTCTGGACGTACTACCTCTACACCGGCAACGCCGGCGCGGTCACCGGCGCCTACCCGGCCGTGAAGAAGTACCTGAACCTGTGGAGCCTGGACGGTGACGGCCTGGTCAACCACCGCGCCGGGGACTGGGACTGGGAGGACTGGGGCAGCGACATCGACGCCCGTGTCCTGGACAACTGCTGGTACTACCTGGCCCTGGACACCGCCGCCAAGCTGGCCGACCTCAGCGGCAACACCGGCGACGTCGCCGGCTGGAAGGCCAGGCGCGACAGCATCAAGGCCAACTTCGACCGCGTGCTGTGGAATTCGTCCCGGAACGAGTACCGCTCGCCCGGCTACACCCGCGACAGCGACGACCGGGCCAACGCCCTCGCCGTCGTCGCAGGCCTGGCCCCCGCCTCCCGCCACCGGGCGGTCACCGAGGTGCTGCGCACCCACCTCAACGCCAGCCCGTACATGGAGTTCTACGTCCTGGAGGCGCTGTACCTCATGGGCGCGGCCGGCGTCGCCGAGGAGCGGATGCGCAACCGCTTCGCCGCGCAGGTCGCCGACCCCGCCTGCCACACCCTGTGGGAGCTGTGGACCAAGGCCGACGGCACCGACAACCACGCCTGGAACGGCGGCCCGCTGTACGCGCTGTCCGCCTACGCCGCCGGTGTCCGCCCGACCGGGCCCGGCTGGACGACGTACGAAGTCGTCCCGCAGACCGGCACCCTCACGAAGATCAACACCGTCACGCCCACCGTCAAGGGCGACATCCGCTTCGGCATCGAGCGCGACGGAACCAAGGCCACGCTCACGCTCACCTCGCCGAGCGGCACGACCGCCCGGGTGGGCGTGCCCACTTACGGCGGCTCCCAGCCGGCCGTCACCGCCAACGGCACCACGGTGTACACGAACGGCTCCTCCACCGGCAGCGTCAGCGGCCTGACGTACGACGGCAAGGACGCCTCGTACATCTACTTCACCGTGCGGCCGGGCACCTGGACCTTCACTGCCACCGGCACGGGCCGGCTCGACAACCTCGCCCTGGGCCGGCCGGTCACCAGCAACAACAGCCTGGAGAACGGCGACTGGGGCAGGAACCGGCTCACCGACGGCAAGCTCACCGGCGTGACGGGCGCCAAGGGCTACACCAGCAACGAGTTCTCCTCGGCGGACGTCAGCGCGAACCCCGTGTGGATCGAGATCGACCTCGGGGCCGACACCGACCTCGACGCCCTACGCCTCTTCCCGCGCACCGACACCGCTGCGGCCGGCGGTGGAACCGCGGGCTTCCCGGTCGACTTCACGATCCAGACCCGCCCCGACGGAGCCGGCACCTACACCACCGTCCGCACGGTCACCGCCGAACCCAACCCGAGCGGGCTCCCGCAGACGTACGGCTTCAAGACCACCACCGCCCGGTACGTCCGTCTGCAAGCCACCAAGCTCGGCACGCCCGCCGCCGACGAGACCACCAAGTACCGCCTCCAACTCGCCGAGCTCACGATCCCGACCGCCGCGACGACCGTCACCGCCAACTACACGCTGGAGAACGGCGACTGGGGCAAGACCCGGATCCTGGACGGCACCGGCACCAGTGTGGGCGGCGCCAAGGGCTTCACCAGCATCGACTTCCCCGCCGCCGACGTCAGCGCGACCCCGGTCTGGATCGAGGTCGACCTCGGAGCCGACCGGGCCATCGGCTCCGTCGCCCTCCACCCGCGCACCGACACCGGGGGAGCCGGCGGAGGCAGTGCGGGCTTCCCGGCCGACTTCACGATCCGGACCCGCGCCGAGGGGGCCGCCTCCTACACCACCGTCCGCACCGTCACCGGCCAGGCCAATCCGGGCGGAGCCGCCCAGACGTACACCCTCACGGGGGCGACGGGCCGCTACCTGCGGATCAATGTCACCCGGCTCGGTACGCCCGCCGCCGACGAGACGGCCAAGTACCGCCTGCAGCTGGCCGAGATCCGCATCAGGTGACAAGGCACCGGCCGGCCGGGGGCTGGGCGTCGGCACCGACACCCAGCCCGGCTGCACGCCCAGACTGATGCAGCGCATGCCGTGCTGGGCGGCCATCGTGAAGAAGTAGCCGAGGGCGGAGGACTTGTCGCCGTTCTCGGCGCCGGAGGCGGCGGTGTGGCCGTAACCCGAGTGGAAGGTCCGAGGTACGGAATGGAACGGCACCTTGCTGCTGTTCAGCCACGGCTTCGGCCCCCTCGTCGCCAGGAACGCCCCCACCGAGGCCGTACGCGCGGAACTGCTCGCCGAGGGCTACGCGATGGCAGGCTCGTCGTACGACCCACAGGTCGGCTGCCGCGGCCGGCGTGGCGCCGCCGCCCATCACGGCATTGAGGGTGGGCAGGCCGCCGGCGACGGCGGCGACGGATGCGAGGACGGTGCGTCTGCTGGCGTTGTTCACAGGGCGATCCTGCATCATGGCCCGACATCCCCACGTCACGTTTGCTGCATCGCGGGGGCAGGGCGTTCGCCCGAGCCGCGGACGATCAGTCGGGTGGGGACGGTGATGGTGCGGGCGCGGGAACGGTCGCCGTCGAGGCGGGCCAGGGCGGTGGCCGCTGCCGATCTGCCGATTTCCTCCGGGTCCTGGGCGACGACCGTCAGGGCCGGTTCGAGCGCCTCGGCGAGTTCCAAGTCGTCGAAGGCGACGACCGCGACGTCCTTGCGGTTGCTGCGGGCGAGTTCGGTCACTATGCCCAGGGCGACGATGTTGTTGCCGGCGAAGAGGGCGGTGGGCGGATCCGCCAGGCCCAGGAGCTGGGAGGTCGCGGTGGAGGCCCCGTGCTGGTCGTGGGCATCGGTGACCAGGGAGCGGTCGTACGGGATGTCGGCTTCCTGCAGGGCCGCGCGGTATCCGGCCATGCGCTCGCGGCGGGTGTAGAGCTTGGTGGGGAGGTCGCCGACGAAGCCGATGCGTCGGTGGCCGTGGGCGACGAGGTGGGCGATGCCGTCGTGGGCGCCCGCGCGGTTGGAGCTGACGACGCTGTCGGTGGACAGGCCCGCTCCCGGACGGTCGAGGAAGACGACGGGCAGGCCCGCGGTGCGGTGGGTCTTGAGGTGGGAGTGGTCGGCGCCGACGGACGGCACGACCATCAGGATGCTGACCCGGCGGGCGAGGAACTTGTCCGTCAACGCGCGTTCGCGGTCGGGGTCGTCTGCGGAGGAGCCCATGAGCAGGGTCAGTCCGCGGTCGCGGACCGTGTCCTCGATGCTCCTGGCCACGGCCCCGAAGAAGGGGTTGCCGAGGTCGGGGATGACCAGTCCGATGGTGGTGTCGGGTCCGCCGACGCGGATGTTGCGGGCCATGAGGTTCGGCTGGAAGCCGAGCTTGGCGACGGCGGCGAGCACCTGTTCCCTGGTCTGGGCCGAGGCGGGCCCGTCCTCGTTGAGGACGCGGGAGACGGTTTTGGCGCTGACGCCCACTTCTCGGGCGACGTCGGCCAGGGTGGGGCGGCGGTTCGCTGCCATGGAGGAACGGTCTCCTGTGCTCGTCGGTTCCGGCCGCGGCCTCGGCCGGATTCCGTCGAGTGTCGAGTGATGTGGTCAGGTGGCCTGGACTCCCGCGGCCTTCGCCGCCTCGGAATCCGCTACGACAGTATCTCCGGCCGCGTCCACGGTGAGCGCGCCGGTCATGATGGCGACGACCTCCGCCATGGAGTAGTCGGACGGCTTGATCACGGCAGCGCGCTTGCCCAGCCGGTGGACGTGGATCCGGTCGGCGATCTCGAAGACGTGGGGCATGTTGTGGCTGATCAGGACGACCGGCATGCCCTTGTCGCGGACGCGGCGGATGAGGTCCAGGACCTGACCGGACTCCTTGACGCCGAGCGCGGCGGTGGGCTCGTCCATGACGACGACGCTGCGGGCCCAGGCGACGGAACGGGCGACCGCGACGGCCTGTCGCTGTCCGCCGGAGAGGGTCTCGACCGACTGCGTCAGCGAACGCAGGCCGATCTTCAGGTCGGCCATGTGCTCGGCGGCCTCCTGACGCATCCGCTTCTTGTCCAGCATGCGGAAGACACTGCCGAGGACGCCGGGCCGGCGCAGTTCACGGCCGAGGAACATGTTGGAGGCGATGTCCATGGAGGCGGCCACGGCGAGGTCCTGATAGACCGTCTCGATGCCATGGGCGCGTGCGCTCTGCGGCCCGGAGAACTGGATCGGCTTGCCGTTGAGCCGGATCTCGCCCGCGTCGGGAACCACCGCACCGGTAAGTGCCTTGATCAGGCTGGTCTTTCCGGCGCCGTTGTCGCCGATGACGGCGAGGACCTCGCCGGGCAGCAGGTCGAAGTCGGCACCGTCGATGGCGGTGACATGGCCATAGCGCTTGACCAGACCGCGGGCCTGCAGCACCGGGGTGGGGGAGGAGGTGGCGGTCATCGGGCCTTCTTCCGGGAGATCTGGTCGACGGTCACCGCGAGGATCACCAGGACTCCGGTGATCAGCGTCTGGTAGATGGAGGCGACGCCCATCAGCTGCAGGCCGTTGCGGAAGACGCCCACGATGAGGACGCCGATGAAGGTGCCCAGCACCGAGCCGCGGCCGCCGAAGAGGCTGGTGCCGCCGAGGACCACCGCGGTGATGCTGTCGAGGTTGTCGGTCTGGCCGGCCTGCGGGTCGCCGACTCCGGTGCGGGAGATGAGCAACAGGGCGGCGATGCCGTAGAGCAGGCCGGCCACCGTGTAGACGCCGATGGTCAGGCGGGAGGTGCGGATGCCGTTCAGGCGCGCCGCTTCCTGGCTGTTGCCCAGGGCGTAGACGTGCCGGCCCCAGCCGGTGCTGCTCAGCGCGTAGGCGAGGAGGAGGAACAGGGCGATGGTGACCAGGGAGCCGTAGGTGATGTCGGTGTGGCCGAGCGGGAAGGTCTGCCCGAGAGCCGTCAGCGGGCCGGGCAGGTTGGTGACCGTCTGCTCCTCGGAGTAGATGTGGGTCAGCGCGAACGCCACGTTGAGCATGCCGAGGGTGACGATGAACGGCGGCAGCGGGATCTTCTGCACCAGCAGCCCGTTCAGCAGGCCGAAGCCGCCGCAGACGGCTATGCCCAGGGCGATGGCGACGAGCGGGGGCAGGGAGCCCTCGGCGGCCATCTTGGCGATCATGATGCTGCCGAACGCCATCACCGCACCGCACGACAGGTCGATGCCCGCGGTCAGGATGATCAGGGTCTGACCGATGGCGAGCGTGCCGACGACCATGACCTGCTGCACGATCAGCGAGAAGTTCCCGCCGGTGAGGAACTGGTCGGTCGAGAAGGAGAAGAAGGCGCAGGCGAGAAGGAGGGCGACCAGCGGGCCGGTGGTCGGTGCCGTGAGCAGTTGGCGGGCCGTGGTCGGCGCTTTGAGCTCGGCGTACGGCGAGGACGTGCTCGGAGGCGTGGACGTGGCGGTCATGCGAAGTCCTTGTCGGAAGACTGAAGTCCTTGTCCGGCCTTGCCGGAGAACAGGGAGGGCAAGGAGGCGAGGGGGCGGCCGTCCCCGGTCGGGGAGGAGGGGCCGGCCGCCCCGCTGAGGGGAGGGGCGGCGAACGTACGGTCCTCGGGGCCGGCTCAGCCCCAGCAGTTCTCCAGGCCGAAGGCGGTGTCCTTGGACGTGACCCCGTCCTGCGCCTTGTCGGTGATCAGGGTGACGCCCGTGTCGGTGTAACCGGACGCCTTCTTGCCGTCCTTGGCGTACGTCACGACGGCCTTGACGCCCTCGGCGGCCATCTTCAGCGGGTACTGCTGGGAGGTCGCGGCGATCTTGCCGTCCTTGACGGCCTGGGTGCCGGTGCAGCCGCCGTCGACGGAGACGATCAGGACGTCCTTCTCCCGGCCCTTGGCCTTCAGCGCGGTGTACGCGCCCAGGGCGGCCGGCTCGTTGATCGTGTAGACGACGTTGATGCCGGGTTCCTTCTGGAGGCAGTTCTCCATGGCGGTCTGGCCCTTGGCCTGGTCGCCGCCGGTGTCCTGGGCGCATGCGACGTCCTTGTCGGTGGCGCCGAAGCCCTTGAGGAAGCCGTTGTGCCGCTGGACGCCGACGGAGACGCCCGGCGCGAGGTCGAGGGCGGCTATCTTCGCCGTCTTGCCCTTCATGGCGGCCTTGGCGTACTCGCCGATCAGCTCGCCGGCCTTGAGGTTGTCGGTGGCGAAGAGGGCGTCGACGGCGCTCTCCGGCTCGGTCGGGGTGTCCAGTGCGATGACCAGGACTCCCTTGGCCTTGGCCTTCTCGATCGCGGGCACGATCGCCTTGGAGTCGCTGGGGGTGATCAGGATGCCCTTCACCCCGGCGGCGACCATGTTCTCGATCGCGGTGACCTGACCGGCGTTGTCCCCGTCGAACTTGCCCGCGGCGGTCATCAGTTGGACGCCGTCGGCCTTGGCGGCCTTCTCCGCGCCTTCCTTCATCTTCACGAAGAACGGGTTGGTGTCGGTCTTGGTGATCAGACCGACCTTGACGCTGCCCGAACCGGAGCCGGCGGTGTCCGTTCCGGAGCCGGATCCGCAGGCCGTCAGGGTGAGGGCTGCCAGGCCGGTGCACGCGGCGGCTCTGAGGAGGGCTGAGGGCAGACGAGGGGTGCGAGACATGAACGACTCCTGCGGGATTGCGGGCGGTGCGGCGGCATCGGAGCATGCCGTCCCGAGGTGTCATCGTTGACTTATGTCATCGTTGACACTGCTTGCCGAGGATGATGGACTCCGCCTCCCGGCAACGTCAATGCCTTGCACCCGACACAAGTCCGTAACGGTCGCGGCGGATGCCCGGTTCGTGCCCGCTTTCGCCCGTGCGTTCGCAGAGAAGAGCAGCCCATGAGCCCGCGCCAGATCACCGTCCTGGGAGAGTGCGTCGCGGACGCGTTCACCGAACCCGCGAGCACCTCGAACGAACTCGCCCTGCGTGTCCTGCCCGGCGGCGGACCTGCGAACACGGCCGTCGCCCTGGCCCGCCTCGGCACCCCGGCACGCTTCCTCGCACGGCTGTCCGGCGATGTGTTCGGCCGCCTGTTCCGGGCTCACCTGGAGGCATCCGGGGTGGACCTGTCGAGCGCCGTCGAGGCCGCGGAGCCCAGCACGCTGGCCGTGGCGGAGCTGGACGAGCAGGGGCAGGCCACCTTCTCCTTCCATGCGCAGAACACGGCCGACTGGCAGTGGACGGCCGAGGAGCTGAAGCGGGTGGACCTGTCCGAATCCGCCTGCGTGCACACCGGATCCCTGGCTCTGGTCCGGGAGCCCGGCGCGGCGGTGGTGGAGGACTTCCTGGCGGCGGCAGCCCCTCGGGCGACCATCAGCATCGACCCCAATGTCCGTCCGCTGCTGGTGGACCCGGAGGTCTACCGCGCCCGGCTGGCCCACTGGTGCGACCTCGCCGATGTGCTCCGGCTGAGCGAGGACGACCTGGAACTCCTGCTGCCCGGTACGTCGCCCGAGCGGGCGTGCGACATCTGGCACGCGGCCGGGGCGCGGCTCGTCGTGATCACACGCGGTGCCGACGGCGCCCTGGCCTCACTCGACGGCGAACGGCTGCAAGTGCCCGCGGTGGCGACACGGGTGGTCGACACTGTGGGTGCAGGGGACTCCTTCGCTGCCGGGCTGCTGCACCACCTCGGGGCCCGCGGCCTCCTCGGCGGCCGGCTGACGGAACTCCGCCTCGACGATGTCGCCGAAGCCTGCCGCTTCGCCACCCAGGTTGCGGCCCTGACCTGCTCGGTCGCCGGTCCCAACCCGCCGTGGCAGAGCGAGTTGGCGCAGCCCGCGCCGGCCGGGCGCGCATAAGCAGGCAGCCGAGCCGCGCCGGGTCAATCAGGATCGCACCCGTTGACGCAATGGCCGGATGCCTCCATCATCGGGCCAATCGATGTCATCGATGACACAGGTCAACGATGACACCACCTTGCCAAGGCGCCGTGGACGACGGTGCCGGCGAGGCGTCACTCTTCGGTCCGTCCGTGCCGGGCAGCAGGCTCCGCAGCGTGGACGGCCGCAGCACAGGAGACACCATGAGCTCTGGACGCGTATCCCCGCATGCCCGCACGCGGCTGGTCGCGGCGGTGGCAACCGTCTGCGCCCTGTCCGCAGCCCCGCTCGCCGCCCCCCGAGCCGTCGCTGCCGACACCCCGCCGTACGCCGAGACCTATCGCCCCCAGTTCCACTTCACCCCGGAGAAGAACTGGATGAACGACCCCAACGGCCTCGTGTACTACAAGGGCGAGTACCACCTCTTCTACCAGTACAACCCGAACGGCAACTCCTGGGGTGACATGTCCTGGGGGCACGCGGTGAGCAAGGACCTCGTGCACTGGGAGGAGTTGCCGCTCGCCCTGTCGCACGACGACGAGGAGATGGTCTTCTCGGGCAGTGCCGTCGTCGACTGGAACAACACCACGGGCTTCGGCACCACGAAGAACCCGCCCATGGTGGCGATCTACACCAGCGCCTACAAGAACGGCGGCACACAGGCCCAGTCACTCGCCTACAGCACCGACCGCGGCCGCACCTGGACCAAGTACCAGGGCAATCCCGTACTCGACATCGGCTCCAGGGAATTCCGCGACCCCAAGGTCCAGTGGTACGCCCCCACCAAGAGCTGGCTGATGACGGTGTCGCTGTCCACCGAGCACAAGGTGCAGTTCTACTCGTCCAAGAACCTCAAGGACTGGACGCAGCTCAGCGAGTTCGGGCCGGCCGGTGCGACGGGAGGCGTGTGGGAGTGCCCCGACCTGTTCCCCCTCGCGGTCGACGGGGACCCGGACAACATCAAGTGGGTCCTGGTCGTCAACATCAACCCCGGAGGCATCGCGGGCGGTTCGGCCGCCCAATACTTCATCGGCGACTTCGACGGCAATAAGTTCACCGCCGAGGACAAGGGCACCTACACACCGCCCACCGGCACGGTGGTGCAGGACTTCGAGAGCGGCGACTTCGGTGCGTGGACGACCACCGGCACCGCGTTCGGTCAGGCACCGGCAGCCGGGGCGCTGAACGGTCAGGGCACGGTCGACGGCTTCGACGGCAAGGGCCTCGCCAACAGCTTCCACGCGGGTGACGGCGCCACCGGCACCCTCACCTCGCCCGAATTCACCGTCGACAGCCGCTACTTGAACTTCAAGGTCGGCGGCGGCCGGCACGCACACGTGCCCGGAACCGTCATGGAGCAGGGACCGCCGCCCGAGGGCACGGTCCTCGCCGACTTCGAGGGCGGCACCTACGGCGGCTGGACGACGACCGGGGATGCCTTCGGCACCGCACCGGCCACCGGCACCCTCCCCAACCAGCAGGAGGTCTCCGGATTCCTGGGCGACGGCCTGGTCAACTCCTACCTCAACGGCGACTCCACCACCGGCGCCCTCACCTCACCCGAGTTCACCATCGACAAGGACTACGTCAACTTCCTCATCGGCGGCGGCAACCACCCCGTCGGCTCCGACAACCCCACCGCCGTCGAACTCCTCGTCGACGGCCAGGTGGTCCGCAGCGCCACCGGACAGGACGCCGAGGCACTCAACTGGGCCTCCTGGGACGTCCGCGACCTCGCCGGCAAGAAGGCGCAGATAAAGATCGTCGACGACAACACCGGCGGCTGGGGCCACCTCAACGTCGACCACATCATGCTGTCCGACACCCAGGCCAAGCCGGTCTCCCAGGAGACGTCCGTCAACCTGATCGTCGACGGCAAGATCGTCCGCAGCGCCACCGGATCCAACAGCGAGACGCTGGACTGGGCTTCCTTCGACATGCGCCCCTACACCGGCAAGAAGGCGCAGATCCAGGTCGTCGACATGAACACCGCCGGCTGGGGCCACATCCTCGCCGACCAGTTCACCGCCGCCGACACCCCCGCCCTCTCCGTCGTGCAGCGCGCCGACTGGGCCGACTACGGCAAGGACTACTACGCGGCCGTGTCCTGGGAGAACGCCCCCGGCGGCAAGCGGTACATGATCGGCTGGATGAACAACTGGGACTACAGCGGCGCCATCCCCACCTCCCCGTGGCGCGGCGCGCAGAGCATCCCCCGCGAGATGGCCCTGCGCACCATCGACGGCCGTGTCCGACTGACCAGCAAGCCGGTGAACACCCTGACGTCCCTGCGGCCGAAGCTGCCGGCGTCCGCTACCGGGATCACCGTCAAGAACACCGCACAACCCCTGATCGGCCCCGCGGCCAAGGGCAAGGCGCTCGACATCGAGGCGACCTTCTCCCTCAAGGACGCCGAACGGTTCGGCCTGAAGGTGCGCACCGGCGACGGGGGAGAGGAGACCGTCATCGGGTACGACACCACGACGCAGGAGCTCTACGTCGACCGCACCCACTCGGGTGCCGTGGACTTCAACAGCACCTTCCCCGGCGTCCAACGGGCGCCGCTGCAGGCCAGCAACGGCAAGGTGAAGCTACGGATCCTCGTCGACTGGTCGTCCGTCGAGGTCTTCGGCGGCAGCGGCGAGGCCGTGATCACCGACCAGATCTTCCCCGACCCCGCCAGCCAGGGAGTGCAGGTCTTCGCCGAGAACGGCTCCGTGAAGCTGGACCAGGCCCGGGTCTGGCACCTCGATTCCATCCACGACTGACAAGGACACCAGACCGTGAAGAAGACCCTGCTCGCCGAGTTCACCGCCCGCAAGGGAGCGGAGGACGAGGTCGCCCGCCTGATCCGGGACTACGCCGGGAAGGTGCGCGAGGAGGAAGGCAACCTCGTCTTCGACGTCTACACCAAGGCGTCCCATCCACGCGCCTTCTGGATCTTCGAGGTGTACCGGGACGAGGACGCCTTCCAGGCGCACCTCAAGGCCCCGTACGGCGGCCCGTTCAACGCCGCCCTCTCCCCGCTGATCGAGGAGGACGCCTCCGTGCTGACGTTCCTGGACCGGGTGGCCTGACGCCGCCGCCCGGGCTCACCCGTTATCGGAGGGGGCGGTGACCGGTGCGCTGGGACCAGCGGACGGCGATGAGGCCCAGCGCAGCCACAAGGATCACGATGCCGATGATCAGCAGGTAGCCCAGCCCCTCCGCCGCCACTCCGATGATTCCCAGCACGACGGCGACCAGAACGAGAAACAGCAAGAGGGCCATGACGCGTCCACCTCCCTTGGGTGGCTGAGCGGGCGATCAGCGGCGCGCGAGGATCATGGCCTGCCTCCTGAGCCGTTGATCCGTGCCGGTACGAGCCGCCCTCTCGGGCAGTCGCAGCCCGCTGAGCCCGGTAGCCCTTTGTTCTTCCAGGTTATCCGGGTATCTCTGCGTCGCGCCCTCACGCGGCAAGCGTTCCGAACGTGGTAGTCGACAGGCATGCCGATGAAGCCTTCCGGCCCCGCGGACCGTTCATCTCGCTTCGGGCCGCTGCGCCATATGATCAGCCGTTCGCCGGTCGGGCGCGGATGGCGGCGGAGCAGGGACATTGAGCTGTGGTCGCGTTCGCTGGGCTTCGCCGCGCTGGGGTTTCTCACGCTGGTGCCGCTGCTGATCATTGTCTCCGCTGCCGATCCCGAACACGGGAGGGGGTTCGCACAGTGGCTGGGGGAAGGGCTCGGCGTGTCGACGGCCTCCAGGCAGCAGGTCGAGCAGTTGTTCACCCCGCCCGGCCAGGCACTGCGGACCACGACTGCGTTCGGTATCGCCGCCCTTGCCGTGTTCGGTCTGAGCTTCGGCGCGGTGGTGCAGACCGGCTACGAGAAGGTCTGGGGCCTGCCTCCGGCCCGCTGGTGGGCAAGGTGGCGGCATGTGGTGTGGCTCGGCGTCCTCACCGGATACCTCTACGTCTCCGCCACCACCACGCTGCGGCGTGAGCCCCTGGCAGGTGGTGCCGTCGCGTCGCTGAGTGCCGTGCTGTTCCTGTGGTGGTCCCAGCGCCTGCTGCTCGGCGGGAGGATCCGCTGGCGTGCCCTGCTGCCCGGCGCCGTGGCCACCGTGATCGGGCTGCTCGGCCTGAGGGTCTTCTCCAGGCTCGTCTTCTCGCCGTTGATCGCATCCAACGCCGTCACCTACGGACCTGTCGGAACCGTCCTCGTCATCCAGTCCTGGCTGGTCGGCGTGGGTGTCATCGTATTCGGCGGTGCGCTGGTCGGCCGACTGCTGTACGAGGAACTCCCACGCATGACACAGGTACTGAAACGGCGCAGATGAGATGCGGCCCTGCAACTGGTCATTTCGCGTGCCTGGCAGGACGCGCTCACGTCGCACGCTGTCCGTAACCCTTGGGCAGGACTACGCTGTGGAGTGAGGCCCCAGTCCCCGGTATCGATGCCCTGTCCCGCTCCCGGGGAGGCCCCTCGTGTTCGTCCTGCTCCTCATCCTCGTCACGGTCCTGTTCGGCTTAGGTTTCCTCGATCCCATTTGGTGGGTGGCTGCGGCGGTGCTGGTCTATGCCGCCACCCGCCACGGCCGCGATCGAGGCGGCGGCCGGAGCCGCAGCGGCAGTTTCGATCTCGGGGACTACCGGGACTATCAGGAGCGCCGGAATCGCCAGGAACGCTGGGACCGCCGCTACAGCCGTCAGAATCGGGCGCGCTGGCGGCGCGAGGACCGTCGGGATCGCGAACACCGCAGGTGATCCGTGAAGTGGCCAGGTAGCCACGGTTGCGTTCGGAGGTGGCCGGGGTCCTGGTCGCGGCCTGGGAGGGCAAGTCGCTCCCGGTGCGGATGCGGTGTGCGCTGCGGCGATTTCACGCGGAGAACCAGGGGAGAACCAAGGGGGCTGCGTGCCAGGAACCAGCAGTTGGGTCGGGCGATGGCGAACCGTGCGGTCATCGACCAGGCACGAGGCATGGTGATGGCCCTGGCGCCACGACGAAGGACCGGATGCTCCCGGAACCGATGCAGCGGGAGCTGCGCCGAGCACTGAGGCGCCTCCACCCGGCGGACCGGAGATGACGGCGTGCGCGCCCAGGGGACGGCGAGCGATCCACGCCATGACCGGAACTCAAACCGCCGTCAGGACCCCAGCCCGGTGAGGGGTTCGGAACCGTCGATGAGGGCGCGGGCCACATCGGCCAGGCGCCGGTTGTGGGAGCGGGCGTAGCCGCGCAGCGCGCTGAACGCCTGTTCCATGTCGATGTCCTGGCGTTCGGCGAGCTTCCCCTTGGCCTGTTCGATCAGTACCCGGCTGTTCAGCGCCGTCTGCAGTTGTTCGTTGAGCACCGTGCTGCGTTGAGCGGTGCGTTCTTGCAGCAGGCTGATGGTGGCGACGTCGGCCAGGGCCTGGGCGACGGGTGTGGCGGCCGGGTCGAAGGGGCCGGGGGTGGTGCGGAAGAGGTTCAGGGCGCCGACGATCTCGTCCCGCAAACGCATGGGCAGGGCCTGGACCGCCCCGAACCCGCCGCGCTGGGCCGCCACCGCGAAGCGCGGCCAGCGGGCGGTCGCCGTGCCGAGGTCGGGGACGATCACCGGTACGCCGGTGCGGAAGCATTCGAGGCAGGGGCCTTCGTCGTTCTGGAGCTGGAAGAGCTCCAGCAGGCGCACCTGTTCGTCGGAGGCGGCCATGACGCGGAGTTTGCCGTCCCGGTCGGCGAGCAGCACCCCGGCGGCGCTCACGTCGAGCATGCCGACGCAGCGGTCGGTCAGCAGGCGCAGGAAATCGATGAGGTCGAAGTCGGCGACCAGATTGTCGGCCAACTCGACGAAGGTCTTGGCCAGAAGCTGTTGATCCATCGTGGGCACCCTCGATTGAGACTAGTCCCTGCCCGAAGGGGCGGGAAGTACGGCACGTTCCTCGGCCGGCACCGAACGTCAGGTTTCCTCCTTGCCCTGATCCGGCTCGGCGTCCGGGGAGAAACGAAGCCGTCTGGCCACCACGTCGGCGGCCACGTCCGCGAGCCGGCGTCCCCGCGCATAGGCATGGGCGCGGAGCCGGACGAAGGCTTCTTCGATGCCGACTCCGAGCTGAGCAGTGAGCATTCCGCTGGCCTGGTCGATCTCTGCTCGGTGTGCGCCCAGGTCCTCGATGCTGTGGTCCGGCACAGGCCCGCCGGTCGGCGCGCCGGTCTCGTCGATCCTTGTGTCGAGCAGGAGCAGCGTCGCGAGATCGGCGAACGCGAGTGCGTCGGCCAGTTCCTCCGTGTCCAGTACGGTCGGAATGTTGGCGTACAGGTCCAGAACTCCCGGGCTGATCGCCCCCTTCTGCAGGGGGAGCGAGAACACCGCGCGGGCTCCGGCTTCCAGGGCCGCGTCGGCGAACACGGCCCAGTGATCCTGAAGTTCAGTGATGCGCAGATCGGGTGTCAGGACGGCCGAGCCGCGTACGAAGGCGTCCACGCAGGGCCCCTCGCCCAGGGTGAGCTGGAGCTCTTCCAGTTGCTCGCTGATGTCGTCGGTGCTGCACAGCGGATGGCTCGGCGCTGCCTTGGACATCGCCGACAGCCCGGCCCCGCCGACCGGCAGCGCGGCCACGGCCGCGGTGCATACGTCCACCACACTCACCCGGGCACCTCGTCGGACCGCCTGCTCGGCCACCAGCATCCGAATGCGGGTCGACCGCCTGTCAGGGCCGACCGGGGCCACCGCCTCCAGGCATCGTGACAAGGCCCTCCAGCCTCGCCGTGGTGCGTTCCCCGAAGGGAAGTACCAGCGCGCGGAACGTGGTGGCGCCCGCCGGCCTGCGAAGCTCTCCGACATCCAGCCACCCCCAGGAGCGGAGCGCGGCGAGGGTCGGGCGATCGGCCCGGTCCACCAGGGTGGCGCCGAGCGATGCCTGATGGTCGGTCAGCAGCCGCTCCTGCACACGACGGGCGAGTTCCCGGTCCTGCGGGTGCGGCCGGATCAGGATGGCGGCGAACGCGAAGACGTTGCCGGACGCTGTGAGTTGTTCGATGCTGCGCGGCAATGCTCCGTCGAAGCCGAGCCACCAGGAGCCGTCGCCGCCCACCGGGAATCCGAAGGCGCATCCCGTCAGGCTGTCCGTCTCGGCGATCACCATGGCGAATCCCGGCCGGCGCATGTCCACGGTGAGACGGTTCAGGAAGTTCTGGCGGCTGGGACGGCGGTATGGATCCCCTGGCGCCGTTGCATGGGACTCCACATACAGCCTCGCCAGATCCTCACGCAGGCCCTCCACCAGCCAACGGCTCAGCCGACGCAACCGCGCCGGAGCCACGGCGGGCGGCTGGCCGTCGCCCGGCTCCCGTGACTGTCCCCGCCCGGGTTCGGCCGTCATCGCACATCGCCCGAGAGAACAGGCATAAGCGGGACAGACCGGTGGGGCGGGGCTGGACGGGGCGCGGTCGGGGTGTCGCCGAGAGGAGATGGCAAGTGGTCGCGCGGAAGGTCGAGGAGCAGGAACCCACAGCCGGCCAGGTCGAGAATCCGAGCCAGTGTCGTCGGCGGATGGTGCAGTCGCAGGGTCCCCCCGGCCTCGGTGGTCTGCTGTGCAGCGTGGAGGAAGGCGTTGAGTCCGCTGCAGTCGCAGAAGGTGACGGGGGTGAGGTCGACGTCGATGGTGTGGATACCGTCCCGCAGGCACCGCTGCAGGGACTCGCGCACCAACGGCGCGGATTCGAGGTCGATCTCACCGGACAGGGTGATCAGCGCCTGTTTCCTTTGGTCACGGCGGTGGACGGTGAGCTGTGAGAGGGGCATGACGCCTCGGTTCGGAAGACCATCCGGCAGCGGCGCGGTGAGCCGGAGTTCCGGCACCCTGAGCGCGATCCCGGCAGGGGCGTACTTTCGGCGGAGGCAGAGCAACGGCCGGTCCGCCGGCCTGCGCAGCAGGACAGAGGACCCACCCAGTTCCCTCCAGGGAAGCGCCGGGTGACAGACGAAGAGTCCGCACCCCGCAGCCATCTGTGTTCAGCAACAGCATGCCGCCGGGGTCTGGGACGTCTACACAGCAGCGTAGTCCCTCGCATCGTGTGACGGAGCCGGTTGTGCGGTTGTCGGCTCACTACAGGAGCGCGAGGTGGTCGGCGGCGCCCCCTCGCCATTCGATCAGGAAGAGGGTCGCGTCGTCGGTGGTGCGGCCGCCCCGTTCCTGCTTCAGGGCGTGGGAGAGTGAGCGCACCACCGCTCGTACTCCCTTGTCTGTGTGTTCGATGCGGTTGACCCAGTGGATGAGTTGCTCTTCGCCGAATTGCTCTTCGCCGGCTTCGTGCTCCTCGATCAGGCCGTCGGTGAAGCACAGCACCCGGTCGCCGCGTTGGAGCATCAGCCCGCTGATCCGGGGCTCCTCACCGCCGAAGCCGACGGGCAAGGTGGTCGGACCTCCCAGCTGCCGGACGACCTTGTGGTCACGGATCAGCAGTGGTGCGGGGTGGCCCGCGTTGACCCACTGCAGGTGGCCCGTCGTGATGTTCAGACGCATCATCTGGGCGGTAACGAAGTGGTCGGGCCCGAACTGTTCGGCGATGGCCCGGTCCATGAACGTGTAGATCTCGGACAGGCCGATGCCGGCACGTCTGGCGTGCCGGTAGGCCCCGACGGCGACGGTCGCCATCGTGGCCGCGTCCAGGCCGTGGCCCATCGCATCGACCATGGCCACGTGCAGGATGTCCTCGTTGAGGGCGTAGTCGAAGCTGTCGCCGGCGACGTCGTAGGCGGGCTCCAGGATTCCGGCAACCGCGACCTGAGGGACGGCCATCGCCAGCGGCGGCAGCAGGGACCACTGGATCTCCGCGGCCACGCTCATCGGTTCGCGGCGCCGGGCGAAGAAGAACTGATCGGTGTAGCTGTGCTTGGTGACCAGCATGTCGGCGACCAGGCCGGCGAGCCTGCGCAGCAGTCGCCGGTCGTCGTCATCGACGGTGTCCAGGGTGAGGGCCATCACGCCCACCTGGTCGCTGCCGTCCAGCAACGGCAGATACATCCGGACGCTGTCGGACTGCGGCACCTCGACGGTGGTCGCATGCAGAAAGGCTGTGCCGGCAGGAGAGTCACCGATCGGCTCAGGCTCGCCGACCACCAGCCGCCGCCCCGGCAACGGCACCAACACCAGCTGGCCGTAGTCCTGCAGCAGGATCGAGACGTCGCGGCCACCGACCCTGGCCACCTCTTCCGCGATCAGCGGGGCGATCAGCTGCGGCGGCATCTCGTGTGCCCGGTCCAGCAGCACCCCCAGCAGCCGCTCACCGAACCCTTCCGAACGGTCCAGCACGCCCTCGTCGGGTCGGCGCTTACCTTCCGCCATAACCGCACTCCCGCACCGGCGTCGTCGAAGCTTCGGCCGCCGTGTCCATGCTCACCTCGTGCCGCGAGTCCAGCGCCCGCACCGACACGCGCGGCCCGTCCTGCGGTCACAGCGGATGCGCTCGACCCGCTCACGTGATCTGTACACACGGGCTCCTGACACGACCGCGATCAACCCGCACAGAGTGACGCGGCGGGCCACGTCGAACGGCCCATTACGCCAGAGGCGGCATGTCACACACGATCGGAACAGATGGCTCGATGGCTCTCCGTCCCGTTGTGCACGGCGACGGAGACCGGCTGGTCACCTGGGGTGAGTGGTACGGCTGCGTCGGCGGCGCGGCGGGAAACGGCCGCGGCCTCCGTCGCGGTGGTCCCGCCGTTCGCCCGTGGTCGGCGACTCGGACCGGTCCGGTCCCATCGGAGGCTGCGGGGTGCCGCGGCCGCGGCGGCCGGGCAGGGGGGCGCTGTACCGGTGCACGGCGATTCTCTCGGCGTGCTGGATGTTGAGCCGGTGGATCACGTATGCCGCCACTGCGATGAGAACCACGAAGGCGGCGGCCGTCAGGAAGGCGTTCATTGCGGCCACCTCACAAACCGATGATCAGGCGGCCGGCCCGACCGAGCGGACCGGTCCTTTCCGGAACCGCCGCGGACACCGCGGAGGCACCGCCCTCGTACTCCCATGCCTCGTCCGGGTCCAGCGGCCCGTCGGTCACGGAGACGCCGTGCCGGGCCTCGTCCGCGGCGATGAGCGCGCTCGCGGTCAGCGGCGGGCCGTCGTAGTCGGACGCGGCAGCCATCAGCCGGGCCGCCGACTCCGCGTCGGTCTCGGGCGGGATGATCAGCAGGTCCCAACGGCCGGTGCCGTAGGAGAGCAGCAGCAGTTTGTGCGGGTCGATCTCCGGGGTGAACCAGCCGACCTTGACGATATGGCCGTCCACGGGAACCTTGCGGGGGATGACCGGCCAGTGCTCCGGGTTGACGGCGATGCGGGTGATGCGGCCCCACAAGGGGTCCAACACGTCGGTCAGTGCCGGCAGTTCGCTCAGCAGATCCCGGGAGCGGGGCCACCAGGCACCGTCCAGGAGACCACGGGAGGCGCCGTCGGTCTTCAGGGCGAGACGCGCGGCCGGGGCTGCGACGGGCTCGGGGTGCGGCAGTGGTGGAAGCAAGGTCGCCGACATGATGCGGACCCGTCTCCGGGCCGCCTCTTGCAGCGGCCCGGGTTTCATCTTTCGCCGAGAACGACCCGGCATGGTAGCCGGTGTACGAAATGCCCTCGGTACTGTCCACACTACTCCGCGCAACGCCGCGGCGCGGAGTAGTGGCCGCCTAGATGTGGAGCAGTCGCTGGGTGATCTCCCGATACTGCCTCAGTGCGAGCCGCAGTCCGTCGGACTGTGTCTCCAGGTCGCGGGCCTGCCAGCCGGCGCGAAGGAGACGCCGCCGTTCCGCGAGGGCGTTCACGAGCTGGGCGGTGGCTTCGTCATAGGCGCTCTCGGCCTCTTCCAGTGCCTCGAGCGGGGTGTCGGCGAAGGTGTTGAGGGCGTGCCGGAGGCGTTGGACGATCTTGTCCTGCTCGTCCGACGGGAGCAGTGGTTCCGGGCCTGGGGTACGGCGCTCGGCGGGGCCCCGGGCCTGGCCCGCGGGCTGCTGTGCGCGTGTCCGGTCGTACATCATCGGGGGCTGCTTCCGTTCCGCCTGAAGGCGCCCTTGGCCTTCGTCGCGGCCTGCTTCAGGCTTCCGGAGACCCGGTCGGTCGTGCCTCGGCGTTGCAGTCGCCTGTTGCGGGTGACCCGGCCGAGCTCCTCCGTGATCCTGCCCTTCATCGTCTGCGCCTGGTTCCTGATGGTCCGTGAAACGGTCATGGCCGGCCTCGCTGTTGTCGGGTAGGTGGGTTCCCGCGAGGTCTGGGCGAGGCGGGAAGGCGGAATGCTTCGCCGTGTGTTCCGGGGTCGCATGGCCCTGCACCGTGCTGCCAGTCAATGCCCGGCCACGGTCCGTGTCAACGCGGTGGTCACGCGATCCGGCCCGCCTCGTCTCGGAGCGTGCGGGAGTACGGTGGAGAAAGCGAGGGCTCTTCGTATGCCGGTGTCCGATCCGGCCCCGCCCTCACGACTCCCATCCCATGGGCAGCCCGTGACCCCGGCCGCGCCATCCGCATCCAGGCCGAGGAGCCCACCTATGCCACTCAGTCCGACCACGTCCACGACGGTCACACCGTCGGACCCCGCCCCGCCGCCCCGGAGCTACGACGGCACCTCCCCGTTCCCGCCGGACGGCCCGGTGCCCGCGCGCGATGGCGGTGAGTGGCTGTACGTGACGGTGACGGCGGTGATCGTCATCCTGCCGTTCGTGGCGCTCGGCCTGGCCGGCTGGCTGTTGTGGGGGAGTCTCATCCATCCCGCCGACATCGTGCTCGCCCTCGTCCTCTACACGATCACGGGTCTCGGCGTCACGGTCGGCTTCCACCGTGGCCTCACCCACGGCGGCTACCGGGCCGTCCGACCCGTGCGGATCGCGCTCGCGGTGGCGGGCTCGCTGAGCGTCCAGGGCGACGTCATCGGCTGGGTCGCCACCCACCGCCGCCACCACGCCTTCACCGACCAGCCCGGCGACCCGCACTCCCCGTACCGCTACGGCACGCACCTGCGCGGCCAGTTGCGCGGACTGGTCCACGCCCACGTCGGCTGGCTGTTCCGCAACGAGCGCACCCCGGCGGAGCGTTACGCCCCCGACCTGCTGGCCGACCGCGACATCCGCGCCGTCTCCCGCGCCTTCCCAGCGCTGTGCGTCCTCACCCTCGCCCTGCCGTTCGGGGCGGGCTGGGCCATCGGCGGTACCTGGCGGTACGGGGTAACCGCCTTGCTGTGGGCGGGATTTGTGCGCATCGCGCTGCTCCATCACGTCACCTGGAGCGTGAACTCCCTCTGTCACATGATCGGTGAGCGCCCGTTCCGCACCCGGCGCCACGACCGGGCCACCAACCTGTGGCCCCTCGCCCTGCTCTCGTTCGGCGAGAGCTGGCACAACCTCCACCACGCCGACCCCACCAGCGCCCGGCACGGCGTCGACCGCGGCCAGCTCGACCCGTCCGCCGCCGTCATCCGCCTCCTCGAACGCCTCGGCTGGGTGCACGACGTCCGGTGGCCGACGGCGGACCGGGTCGCGGCCCGTCGCGTCTGACATCAACCACTCGTCCGTGCACGTCGGTTGGCAGGAGTCTTCCCGTCAGCCGGCCGGGCCGGCCGGGCCGGACAGTGGTCGCCGCGCACGACGAGGATGTTTTGCCGGCCTGTTCCGCCGCCACGAGGGCGGTCGCGGTCGTCGGCGGGCCGGTGTTCGCGCTCGCGGCTGCCATCAGCCGGGCGGCCGAGGGGGCGCCCGTCTCCGGGGGGATCACCAGGAGGTCCCAGCGGCCCGCGGTGTAGGACAGCAGCAGGATCTTGTGCGGATCCTGCTCCGACGTGAACCAACCGACCTCCACCACATGGCCGTTGACGAGGATCTCGCGCGGGAGTGTCGGCCAGTAGCGCGGGTTGACGGCGATATGGGTGATCCGTCCCCACAGTGGATCCAGTACGTCCGCCAGAGCGGAGAGTTCGTGGGTCAGGTCACGTGACCGAGGCCACCAGGCGCCGTCCAGCTCCACGTGCCCTGGTGAAGGACTCACGGATTTCAGCGCGAGGCGCGCGGTCGGGGTCCTGAAGGGAACGGCCCGTAGCGGGGGAGGAGAGGTGGTCGCGGACATCGCGCGAACCCGTCTCCGGACCTCTGCGCGAGTGCAGCTGCCCGGTGTCGTTGCTCACTGGGAACGACACCGGCATCGGAGCCGGTGTGCGAAATGCTCCCGATGCATTCACGCTACTCCCCGAAGGGGCCGGACGGACCGCTCCTGGACGTCGGCTCGCTTCCGTCGGCGTCGGCGGTCGTCCTCCGAGGAGCGGCTGGTCTCACCGCCGCCGGTTGCCGTGCTCGCGGGTGTGGAAGAGGTCGCCGAGTTCCCCTCACCGTCGGCGAACCGCCCTGCGAAAACCGGCGTCATCCCGGTGAACAGGCCAACCGCGGCCATACCCATCGCGCGCTCCTCGCCCGCTTTGGCTCCGGCGAGCGATTACTCGAGCCGCCGTTCTGGTTGTTCCCGGTCATCCGCTCGATGGCAGCGATCACGTTCTCTCTGACGTCGCCCGCGACCTTGATGATGGAGACGCCGTACTCGACGACGAGCTCCAGGTCGACCGTGGTCTGTACCTCGCCGACCTCGACCTTCACCCCGCTGGTGACGGACTTCCCGCCGGCATCGCCCATCGCATGGACGCCCGGCACGCAACAGGCAGCCTGTCGTGCCCCTTCCTTCATGCCAGCGGAGAGTGCCTGACCCGGCAGGTCGGGTGCCCGTGACACAACGGCCCCGGCGTATACACACCGGGGCCGCCCTTCCGGGTCGTTGCACGTGAGAGTGCGCGGACCCACTCACCAGGGTATGCCCGGGACGTCTTTTCAGTCATATGGGAGGACATGAGCCCTGAGGGCGGCCCGTGCCGTGTCAGTCACTGTCCTTCTCCTCGGTCTCCATGAACTGGATCCCCTTGTGCGTCAGTGTGGCCATCGCGGGTGTGTTTCCTCTCGCCCAGTCGACCTGGATCAGTCCCTCGGCCGCCAAGTACGTGCAGGCGGCCGCCAGGTCCTCCTCGGGCATGGCCAGGTCCTCGCGCAGCTGTGCCCCGGTGAGGCCGAGGAGGCGATTGCCTTCCATGGCCTCGTACAGGCTCTTCATGATCGCCTCGCGGTAATGCTGCCGCTCGTGCAGTGTCGCCATGGTCGCCTGCCTCTCGTGCCGGCACTGACGGAAACCCGGACGTCCGGGGCGGTATCCACCTTCCCCGCTGAGGGGCATCTCCTCGGATTTCGTCCGGCTGTGTGTGATCGTCCCGGGAGGACTGGCTGGTCAACAGCCAGGAGCGCACCGGCTCCGCAGGGGCGACGTGTCGGTGGGTGTGACGGCCGTCGCCCCACGCGATGTTCAGCGGAACGCCCCGATCCTTGAGCCGGTGGGTCAGGAATGTTCCCGCGATGATCACGAAGATGATCACGGCGACGGAGGATGACGGGGACCTTGCGCGGGATGACGGGCCAGTGGGCCGGGTTCACGGTGACGTGGGTGTTCCGGCCCCAGCACACGTCCAGCGCGTTCGTCGGAGTGGGGATCTCCCGGATGAGATCACGGGAGCGGGGCCACCAGGCACCGTCCAGGAGCGCTGGAACCGAGCCGCTCGGGGCCAGGGACAGCCTGGCCGACGCCGAAGGCAGGCGTTCTTCGATGATCGTAGGTTCGATGGTCGCGGTCATGACGCGGACCTGTCCCCGGCCTCCTCCTGGAGGTCGGTGTTGCTGCTCGCCGGGAACGACACCGACGTGGCGACCGGTGTGCGAAGTGCTCCCGTTCGCTTCACTGTACGCCGCTCCAAGGCCCCGGGGCGCCCTCGTGAGCAGGCACTTTACCGAGAGGCAACGAGTCCGGCACCGCCGGCAAGCGCAGCCGGTGCGGCGGCGCGATTCTCGCGGCGATCCTCGCCGCCGTCACCATTCCCGCCCACGCGCTCGCACTCCGAGCTCCCTGGCCGACGGCACCCCGGCCACAGAGCGAACGGACCAGCGAAGTCAGGCCGGGTGCCCGCAGCTGCCCGTTCCTCTTCCTCGCTGGCGCACTCACTCTGAACGGCTTCGCGATGTACGCCGTCGTCATGGCCCTCGGCTCCGCCGCCCTCAGCGCCCCGGCCCAGGCGCGCCGCGTGACCGCCCCGCTGGACGAACTCGCCCGAATGCTTCAGTGATCCGGAGACCCGCCGCTCACTCCCCGGCTGCCCGGGAGCGGTGGACGTACCGGAGGCTGAGCAGTTCGGCGACGGCCTCCAGCCAGCGGGCGGCCTCCTCGTCGCCGTCGAGCCCAGCGGCGGCGGTGGCCGCAGACTCCAGCCACGCACGCACCATGGACACCGCCTCATCGCCCGGCACCGGCTCGCGCAGCTCGGCCGCGTACCGGACACCGCCGCTGCGCACCACCTTGGCGAGGAAGGCCACCGCCCGCGGCTGGATGCCGAGCCGGTCCAGCAGGACGGCGGCGCCCACCGCGCCGTCGCCGAAGAGGGCGGTGCGTTGCGGTCCGGCGAAGGAGAGGCCGTAACGCAGCATCGCCGGGATGTCCGACTGCGCCAGTTCGTCGTCGGTCCGGCCGGGCGGCGAGGTCTGCGGCGCGGGGGTCATGGCTTCCTCACGGTGACGGTGTAGGTGTGGATGGTGGCTCGGTACTTCCTCTGGGGGGTGGGACTGCCGCTGGGGACAGGGGAGGGGGTGACGGGACCGCCGGCATCGCCGCCGCCGGCGCAGGCACCGTGCGGGCACTGGATGAGCCGGATCTCCGTCGTGCCGGGACCGACGGCCTTGAAGTCGAAGAAGTCCGTTCCGCTCCCGCTGCCGACGGCGTCGTCGTCGGCCTCGATCTCCTCCCGCTTGTCCGTCTTGCGGACCACGTCGGGGTCGGGCTCCGGCGATGTCAGGTACCACCACTCGCCCATCGCGGTGTCGACCGGAACGGACAGCGTGAACTCCTCCCCCGCATCCACCTGTATCTGCTTCTCATCCAGCTCGTAGGTGTCCGGCCCGGTGAGGCCGCAGCCCGCGAGCACGGTCATCAGCAGGGCGGGAAGGGCGAGTCGGCGCAGGGCGCTGGTCATGACGCTCACTTATCGGTCGGCGGGCAGGTGGACGGCGTACGCGTCGGGCATGCGGGAGTCGGAGGCCTTGTCCATGTGGCCGTTGACGAAGTCGTCCTCGCTGACCCAGGTCGTCTGGCCCCACGGGTTGTAGATCTGCAGCATGTCGCCCTCCTGGCCGATCACCATCATCTGGTGTCCGTGCCGGCCGTCCTTGTCGTACCCCTCCACTTCGATGGGAACGGGTCTGCCCTCGGCGACGGACTTCTCGATGTCCGTCAGCACGTCACGGCGCTCGTCCGCACCGCGCACCTGCTGGTATTCGTACGTGCTGCCGGTGTGCGGGCTGATCTCGTCGTTGGCGATCTCGTTCTGCCCGTCGCTGTCCATCCCGTCCGGAACGTCGGACCAAAAGTGCGTGTAGTCGCCGTCGCCTTCCTCGTGCAGGCGCAGCTGTTCGTCGTGGAGACGGTCGCGGAAGGCGTCGGGGTCGTTCTCCTGCCCGGACGGTCCGCCGGTCAACTCCAGGGCGTAGAGGGGATCGACCATGGCGCGGGCGGTCACGGTGCTCGACGGCACACAGGTGTTGCCCTCCTGGGACCACTTCTCGTCGCCGAACCACTGGTAGTCGGTGTTCTTGTTCGACCCGTCCGGGTTGAGCCCCTCGTTCACCTTGCCGTCGCCGGCCGTGACGATCGGGCTGAGGTGCTGCTGAAGCCAGTACGGGTCCTTGCCGTGGATCTTGTCGCGGAACTGGCCGACCTGGTCCACGTCATAGCCCGCGGCCAGCGCCTTGACCAGATACGCCCGCTCCTGCGGCGTCTTGGCATCCGCGAGCATCCGCTCGAAGCGGGCCTCGTCCCGCGCGTTCATCCTCTCCATGAAACGGCCGGAACGTTCGAGGTCGCCCGCGGTGAGGAGTTCGTTCTGCTCCTGCGGGCCCCCGAACACGCCGACGTCGGCGAGGACGAGGCGGTCGGCGGCGGAGATGTTGTCGGTGTGCATCTGCCCGGCACGGGCCTCGGCCGCGTACTTGTTCAGCTCCCGCGCCGCCGCCCGCGCCGCGTCGTCCGCCTCCTGCGCGGCGGCGTAGAGCAGGTTGGCCCCCGCTCCCGCGATGTCCTGGGCCCGCTTGCGTTCGGCTTCCTCGTCGTCCTTCTCGACCATGTCGTCGAAGAAGCCGTCCTCGCCGCCGAGCATCGTGCGGGCCCGGCGCAGCTGCTCGCGGCCGTCGCCGTCCTTGGACTGGGCGGAGGTGAGTGCGTCAGAGAGGTCGTAGAGGGCCTTGGACGCCTTACGGAACGCCTCGGCCATCTGCTCGGCGGAACGGCCGGCCGCCGCCACCACCTCTGCCGCCTTGGCGCCGGTGCTGCCCACCCACACCGACGGAAGCCCTGACGCGGCGACCTTCTCGACCCGGTCCTGTACGTCCGCGGCATCGTCGGCCTGGCTCTTGTAGCGCTGGGCGATGGCGTCCAGGGTGCTCGGGGAACCGACCGGCGCGGAGACACCGAGGAGGTTGTCGATGGCGTCCAGGACCTCGTTCTTGCTGCCGGCCGCCGCGAGGTCTCCTATGTGACGGTCGATCCTTTCCTTGCGGTCGGTGGTGGATTCGCCTGCGTCAGCCATGTGGTGAGAGCCCCGCTGTCCTTGCTCAGGTGTCAGGTGGAAGCACACACGTCGGCCGGGTGCGCGCGGTCGCCGTGTGTCGATCTGTATGTCGATCCGTGTGGCGTGTGCCGGTCGGTGAGTCAGTCGAAGTCGGCGAGGCTCGCTGGCGGCGCGCCCGGGGTGGGCTGGGTGCCGATGGGCGGCCCGCCGAGGGCGGCGGGGCGCGCGCCCGGGGTGAGGCCCGTGGTCGTCCCCGGGTGGGCAGCGGCGGGTGCGGGCATGGTCGTCAGGCCGTCGCCCGCGCCCGCGGAGTGCAGCGCGACGATGGTCTCGTGGTCGGCGCTCACGTAGTTCCGCTGGGAGATGCTGACCTTGTCCGCGAGTTCGTGCAGTGCGGCTTCCAGCGTCTTCGCCTCGTCCTGCCAGGCGGCGGCGAAGTTGTTGTACGCGGGGCCGGAGTCGGAGCCGCCGAGAGCGTCCGGTGCGTAGCACATGTGGTCTTCCACGGCCTTGCGTATGGCGCCGACGTCGTCGCCTGCCCGGTCGAGCTTTCCGGCCTCGCCGTCCATGCCGCTCGCATGGATCCTGTAGCCGTCCGAGCCCGCACCTGACATGTTCCCGCCCCCTGATCTGAACGGCCGCACACCCCCGTGGCGGTCCAGGCCTTCTGACCAGCGATGATAGCCGATCTTGTGTCATGAGCACGGCGGACCCGATCGGCCGACCCGTAAAAACCGTTGGCCGGACCACGGCGGCCACTGCTACTTTCCGGAGGCCGTGCCAGAGACGAGGAGGTGGTACCCGTGAACGCAGTATCGACGTGGGTGCTCCCCTCCGGGGTCGCGGTCGGGCGATAGGTCGTCCGGGAGCGCCGTTCAAGCGCACTCCCGAAAGGCACGACCATGCGATTCACTTCTGAACAGCGTCTCGACGACGGCGTCCTCGAACGCGAATTCACCCTCGGCGAGATCCCCGGCACCCTCTGGACGCCTGGATCCGCATCCTCGTCCGCACCGGCTCCGCTGATCCTGATGGCCCACAACAACGGCCTGCCCAAGGGGCAACCCCGGCTGGTGGCCCGGGCCCGCCAAACCGCTGCGTACGGCTACGCGGTGGCCTCCATCGACGCCGCCGGGTGCGGTGACCGGCCCCGTTCCGCCGCCGACGAGCAGGCCCGCGCCGACCTCCGCCGGGCGATGCAGGCCGGCGAGCCGGTCGACGAGATCTTCGAGTCCCTCGTCGGTCCGCTGGTCGAAAAGGCCGTCCCGGAATGGCCACCCACCCTGGACGCCCTCCTCGCGCTGCCCGAGATCGGCGGCCCGGTCGGATACTCGGGGTGGACCGCCCTCGGCATCCGCCTTGCGGTGGTCGAACCGCGCATCGCGGCCGCAGGCTTCTTCGCCGGGGGTTACGTGCCCCGCACCCAGCGCGAGGAGGCCCGGCAGGTCACCATTCCGCTGCTGTTGCTCCTGCAGTGGGACGACGAAGGGAACCCCCGGCAACGGGCCCTGGACCTGTTCGACGCCTTCGGCAGCAAGGAGAAGACGCTGCACGCCAATATGGGCGGGCACACCGGCACCCCGTGGTTCGAGCTGGAGGACGGGGGCCGGTTCTTCGACCGGCACCTGAAGTGAGGCCGGGCCGTCAGGCCGGCAGACGCTGAGGCGGTGCCGGCCAGGATGCCGCCGACCTCCTGCCACACGCCGCTCCCGCGACCAGCGCCGCCGCCTCCAGCTCGTGCCGCAGGACCCGCTCGTCATCACCACGACGTACGCAGCTTCTCCCCGCCGGGCGCCACCCCCGTGGCCAGCGCGACGGTCACCGGGTGTGTGGGTGAGCTGAACAGCTGTGTGGTGGGGCCCGAATCGACGATGCGTCCTTCGGACATCACGACGACCGAGTCCGTCCGGTCTGCGACCAGGTGCAGGTCGTGGCTGACGAGGATCAGTGACAGGTCGCGCCGGTCGCGGAGTTCCGTCAGCACGTCCATGACGGCGACAGCGGTGTCCGCGTCGAGGGCGGAGGTGACCTCGTCGCAGATCAGGACATCGGGGTCGGCTGCCAGTGCACGGGCTATGGACACACGTTGGCGTTGTCCGCCGGAGAGCTCGTGTGGGTAGCGGTCGGCGAAGGCGGCGGGCAGGCCGACCTGTTCCAGGAGTTCCAGGACCCGGCCCGGGGCCTCGGCCCGACCCGACCGGCGGTGCAGCAGGAGGGGGCGGCGCAGGGCCGCTCCGACCGTGCGGCTGGGGTTGAGCGTGCCGAGCGGGTCCTGCGGTACGAGCTGGAGGCGGCGGCGCTGGTCGCGGGAGCGGCGGTGGGCTGTGGGGGCGAGGCCGGTGCTCTCCAGCTCGATGCTGCCGGCGGTCGGGACGTGGAGGCCCACCAGGGCGCGCAGCAGGGTCGTCTTGCCGGAGCCGGAGGCACCGACGACGCCCAGCCTGCTTCCGGCGGCGAGCGTGAGGCCGATGTCGTGCAGGACGGGGACGCGGCGGCCCCGGTGCAGGTGGGCCGCGTGCAGGGCGGTCACGGTGAGGGTGGGCGGGCCGTCGGGCGCAATGGGCGCGGGCTTGGGTGCGACCTGCCGCACCGTTGCCGTCGGGCGTGCGCCGCTCAGGTCCACCACTTCGTCCGCGAGCCGATCGACCAGGGCCGGGTCGTGGCAGGACAGGCCGATGGCCAGCCGGTGACTCTCGGCGAGGTGCCGTAGGAGGTCGGCGATCTCGTCGCGCAGGGCCGGGTCGAGACCGGCCGTCGGTTCGTCGAGGAGGAGCACCGCGGGGCGGCGGGCCAGGGCGCGGGCGAGGGCCACCCGGCGTTGCTGACCACCCGACAGGCCCCCGATGCGGCGGTCCGGCAGGCCGTCGTCGACCGGCAGGCGGACTTCGGCGAGTTGTGCCCGGATCGCCTCGGCGCTCTTGTCCACGGCGACTTCGGAGAGGAGCCGGCGCACCTTCATACGGGGGTTGAGGGCGGAGCCGGGGTCCTGGCCGACGAAGGCGAGGTGGTGGCGGCGCAGGGCGCGCAGGGCGGGGGCGGGGAGGGCCAGAGGGTCCTGGCCGAGGACCGTGATGCTGCCGGTGGTGCGTTCGGTGCCCTGAGGCAGCGTGCCGGTCACGGCCCGCAGCAGGGTCGTCTTTCCGCAGCCGGAAGGGCCGACGACGGCGGTGACATGGCCGGGGGTGAGCTCCAGGTCTGCCCCATCCAGCAGGAGACGGCCGTTCGGAGCGGTGACCGTCAGGCCCGAGACGCGCACCGCGCCCTTCCCGTCCGACGCTCGGCTGTCGGAGTACCAGTCGGGTGTGTGGTTCACAGTGCGGGCACCGCCTTCCGGCCGGTCATGGGGACGAGGGCGGCGGCCGCCAGGTTGACGCTCATGGCGAGCAGGCCGATGGCGATGCTGGGGGCGAGGACGGCCCAGGGGTTGAGGAGGATGCCGCCGGAATTCTCACGGATCATCAACGCCCAGTCGGCGGCCGGTGGTTGAGGGCCGACCTGGAGGAAGCCGGCGGTGGCCACGAGGTACACGGCCGCCACGAACCGCAGCCCGAACAGGGCGAGCAGCGTCGCACGCAGGTTGGGCAGCACCTCCCGGACCACCAGGTACCACAGTCGCTCCCCGCCGATGGCCGCTGCCTCCACGTACCCGGAGGCGGCCACGGGCGCGGCCGCGCCGGCGACCAGGCGTACCGCATACGGCACGCCCAGGAAGAAGGAGGCGGTCACGACGGCGAGTCGTCCGCCGTCCGGCCAGGACAGGGTGATGAGGAGGATGCCGAGCACGGCGGGCAGCAGCATCAGCACGTCGGCGGCGCGCTCGACGATCCGTCCGACGGCCGGGCGCAGGGCGCTGACCGCGCCGAGCACGGCGGCCGCCGCCGTGACGAGGACGGCGACGAGCAGGGAAGTGACGACGAGTTCGCGTCCTCCGGCGAGGACGCGGCTGAGTACGTCACGCCCCAACTGGTCTCCGCCGAACGGGGCTTCGCCGCCGGGTTCCGCATACGGCGCGGTGACCGGGGCGTCGATGGCGTGCGGGGCGAGCCAGGGGCCGGCCAGGGCCAGCGCGGTGAGCAGCAGGGCCGGCAGAACGCGCAGGGCGAGGCGGTGACGTGCCGGAGCGGCGACAGTCACGGTGGTGTCGGTCATGCCCGCCCTCCCGAGGCCCAGGCGCGTACGAGGTCGGCGAGCAGGAGTACGCCGGTGATGACGACCCCGGTCACGGCGACGACTCCGGCGATGACGGGGCTGTCCCGGTCGGCGACCGCACCGGCGAGGACGGAGCCGATGCCGGGGTAGTTGAAGATGGTCTCCACCACGACCGCGCCCCCCAGGAGCATGCCCGTGGAGGTGGCGAGGCCGGCCGTGATGGTGGGCAGGGCGCCCGGCAGCAGGTGGTGGGTGAGGATCCGGCCGCGGGGGAGTCCGTCGAGGACGGCGGTCTCGATGTGCGGAGCCTTGGCCTCGTCGGCCAGAGCGGCCCGCACGATGCGGGTGTTCCAGCCGATCTGCGGGATCGCCAGGGCGAGGACGGGCAGCACGAGCATCTCCCAGGAGGCGGGCGAGCCGTCGGCGTCGGTGAGCGTGACGGCGGGGAGCCAGTCCGTCCAGAGCGCGAAGACGAGGACGAGGGCGACCGCGACGACGAACTCGGGCAGCGCGAGGATGCCGGTGGCGCTCGCCGACACGGCCCGGTCCAGCGGTCCGCCCGGCTTGGCCGCCGCCCAGCAGCCGAGGGCGACGGAGGCGACGAGAGTGAGCAGCAGGGCGAGCCCGCCGAGCAACAGGGTGTTGGGGAAGGGGCGGGAGAGCAGGTCGGCGACCGACTCCCCGCGCGCGGAGGTGCCCAGGTCACCGGTGGGCAGGCCGGTCATCCAGTCCCAGAAGCGTTCGAGGACCGGCCGGTCCAGGCCGAGCAGATGGCGCCGCTCGGCCAGGTCGGCGGCGCTCTCTCCGCGTTCGGAGGTGGCGTTGGCGGCGTCACCGGGGAGCAGTTCCACGGCGGCGAAGACGACGGCGAGCAGCACGGCCAGCAGCAGGATCCGGCGTACGACCACACCGGCCGCGGACAGGGCGGCGTGCGTCAACCGCCCTGCCCCCGCGGCCGGTTCGTGCTGTGCCGTCGTCGTCAGCGAGCCAGCCATGCCGTCTCGAGCTGGACGCGCCCGTAACCGGGCAGGGTGGGCAGGTTACGCACGGCCGCGCCCGCCAGGTCGATGCCGTCGGCCATGCCCCACAGCAGATAGCCGGACGCGTCGTACTCGATCTGCTGGAGCTCGCGCAGGATCTTGGCCCGGGCCGCCGCGTCCTTGGTGGCCATGGCCTTCTTGTACGCCGCGTCGAACTCGGCGTTCTTCCAACCGGCCTCGTTCTGCCCGGAGTCGGACACCAGCGTCTTGCTGGCGAAGAACACCACGGAGTCGTTCGTGCCCCAGTACGTGGTGTACAGGTCGCCCTTGAGCCAGGTCTTCTCCCAGAAGGTGGCCGACTCCTGCTTGACCACCTCGACCTTGACGCCGGCCTCGCGCACCTGAGAGGCGAACAGGGTCGCCGCCTCGGCGAGACCCGGAATGTCCTCGGTGGTCAGCAGCTTGTACGTCTTCGACAGGTCGAAGTCGGCTTCCTTCAGCAGCTGCTTGGCCTTGGCCAGGTCTCGCTTGCGCTGCGGGATGTCCTTGGCGTAGGCGGGGTCACCGGTGCCGAGGATGTCGTTGGCGACCGTGCCGTATCCGGACAGCACCTGCTTGACCATCGCCTCGCGGTCCACGGCCAGCCGCAGCGCCTCCCGCACCTTCGCGTCAGCGAACGGGCCGTCGGTGGTGCGCATGACGATCGGCATCGCCATGTCGTTGGGGCGGCGCACGATCTGGATGTCGCCGCGCTTCTCGGCCGTACGGGCCGCCACCGCACCGACGTTGGAGGCGACGTCGATCTGCCCGGCCAACAGGGCGTTCGCCATGGCCTGAGGGCTCTCGAAGATCTTGACCTCGATGGCGTCGAGGTACACCTCCCCGCCGTACCAGTCCTCGTTGCGGACGAGACGGGCGTTGCCGGAACGGAACCAGTCCAGCTTGAAGGGGCCGGTGCCGGGTGCCTTGCCGAGGTCCTTCTCCGCGGTGTCCTTCTTCAGCACGAACGTCGTCAGGCGGGTCAGCTGGGGCAGTTCGGCGTTGGCGTAGTCGGAGACGAGTACGACCGTGTCGTCGCCCTCGGCCTTGATGTTCTCGGGCTTGATGCCCGGCAGCCGGGAGGCACCGGAGGGCGTGTTGCGCAGCCGCTTGAGCGACCAGACGACGTCCTCGGCGGTGACCGGGGTGCCGTCGTGGAACTTCGCTCCCTTGGCGAGTGTGAAGGTCCAGGTCTTCAGGTCGTCCGACGCCTTCCAGGAAGCCGCCAGCCGGGGAACGGTGTTGGGCTTGGTGCCCGGAACCGTCAGGGTGTCGTGGACGAGGGAGATGATCAGGTAGTCGCTCTCGTTGGCCTGCGTGCCGTGCGGATCGCGGGTGATGGCCGAGGCGCGGCCCAGTGCGCCCACCCGCAGAGTGCCACCGCGGCGGGGCTTCTCGTTCGCCTTCGCCGGCGAGTCGGAGGAGGTCTCGTCACCGCCGCCGCACGCGGCGAGGAGCACGGCCGCTCCGATCCCGCCACCGGCCCACAGTACTTGACGCCTGTTCACGTTCACTTACGACCTCGTTCCAGCTCGCACGGGTGCAGATTGCTTAGGTGTGCCTACCCTAAGAAGATCCTTTGCGCAAGCTATGCGGAGCGGTTTCCTCGCTTTTGTCGGAGCGTCAAATGGCGCACAGGGGCGCGGGTTGGCATGAACGGCACGGTTGTGTCGCTGGGGGGCGCATCCAAATGGTTAGGGTTGCCTAACCTAAATTCCACTGATACGTTTTCGGCCGCGATCACACAGCCGACCCACAGGGAAACGAGGTCGGCGTTCAGAGCCACCTGCACCGCACCCGCACCCGGAACGGATGACTGCGCCATGCCCACGGGAGCCGTACCCCTGCGCCAGCTCGATCCGCACGCCGTCGACGAGCTGACCGACACCGCCCACAAGATCCTCGCCGAGTTCGGCAGTTCAGCCGCCCGGCCCGAACTGCTCCGCCGTATCGCGGAATCCACCGCCCGATTCGGCGAAACGATCCTGCATCCCTGCCGCCCAGTCGACACCGACGACGGCCTGTACGTCCTGCGCGGCCTGCCCCTCGAAGACTCCGACGTCGGCCCCACGCCCGAAAGCTGGGCCACGGCAGGTGACCGCGCGGCCGCCTGGGACGTGATCCTGCTGCTGCTCGCCACGGCCATGGGCCACCCGATCGCCTGGGAGGGCCAGCAGGAGGGCCGGTTCGTGCACAACATCGTGCCCTCGCCCGGCCACGAGGCCGAGCAGACCGGCGCCAGCAGCACCGTGCTGCTCAGCCCGCACACCGAGGACGCCTTCCACCCCGGCCGAGCCCATCTGCTGCTGCTCGCCTGCATGCGCAACCACGACGCCGTCGCCACCACCGCCGCCAGCGTCCGCAAGGTCCGGCTCGACCCGGCCGACGTCGCACTGCTGTCCCGGCCGATGCTGCCGATCCTCCCCGACGACGCCTACGCCGAAGCCCAGTCCTTCACAGGCGAGGAACCGCCGAAGGTCCCCGCCCTGTGGCAGACCGAGGCCGGCCCGACCCTGCGCTACGACCCCGCCTACACCCCGCTCGACGAGGCCCCCGCCGACTACCGCGCCGCCTACGACCGGCTGACCGCCGAGCTGGAACGCGTCTCGGTCGCCGTCGCCCTGGAGCCCGGCGACATCCTGGTAGTCGACAACGACCTGGTCGTCCACGGCCGGGTGCCCTTCAAACCCCGCTACGACGGCACCGACCGCTGGCTCAAGCGCGCCTCGGTACGCGTCCCCGGCCGCCGCAGCCGCCCCCTCGCCGAGGCCGACGAACACGGATACGGCCAGGCCGCGCTCGTCGCCCTCGTCTGATCCGCCGCCAACTCACCGTCGCACGAAGGGACCCAGCTGTGACCGGCATACCCGCCGACGACAAGACCCTGCGCATCCTGAGCACCAGCGACCTCGCGGGCATCGACATCTCCCTGGCCGACGTGGTCGACGTCGTCGAGCAGGCGTACCGCACGCTGGCCGACGGCAAGTCGGCCAACCCGCGCAAACTCACCGTCAAGCCCGAGGACGGCCACTCCGTCTCGTACGCCATGCTCGGGCGCGACGGCGTCCGCCAGGTCGTCGCGATCAAGACGTCGTACAAGCACGGCCTGGACCGCTCCCGCGACGAGCAGCACTACTACACGACGCTGACGATCTACGACGACGTCACCGGACTGCCCGTCGCGATGATGGACTGCGGCCGCATCGGCTCACTGCGCACCCCGGCTGTCTCCGCGCTGCTGGCCCGCGAGTGCGCGGCGCCCGGCAGCCGCAGCGCCCTCGTCATCGGCACCGGCACCCAGGGCCGGCTGGCCCTGCCGTTCCTGCTCACCACACTGCCGGACCTGGACCGGCTCATGGTCTACGGCACCCACCCCGACGGCCTCGCCGCGGTCCGCGAGCAGCTCCACCGTTACTTCCCCGAGCGGGAGTTGGAGGTGGTGGACGACGTACGGGCCGCCGCTGCCGACGCCGACATCGTGGTCGCCACCGCAGGACAGCACACCCCCGCCGCGGTCGAGGCGGCCGACCTGAAACCGAGCGCGCTGTCGATCCTCGTCGGGCACGGCATCGCCCCCTCGACCCTGCAGGAGGCGGACCGGGTCATCGCCACCAGCGAGGCGCAGATGAAGGTCACCGGCACCGACATGGCCGACGCGGACGGCAACTTCCCCGCCGTGGACGCGGAGTTCCCCGAGGTGGTGGCAGGCCGCGCAGAGGGGCGGCGCTCCGCCGACGAGCGGATCTTCGCGTACAACAGCGGCCTGGTCGTCACCGACATCGCGCTCGGGCACCGGTTCGCGCAGCTGGCCATCGAACAGGACCTGGGAACGCGGGTGCGGTTGTGGCAGTGACCCGCACATCCGTGGCGGCACCGCCGTTGCCCGCCCATCCGGATCCGCAGCTCGACGCGATCCTGCGCGGCGCACTGCCGCGCGAGCTGTCGTACGCGCTCGGCGGCCCGTTCCACCTGCTGCTGCCCGACCGCTTCGACGCCAACGTGGCCGCCTTCAGCCGGGTGTTGGAGGAGGCCGGTGTCGAAGGCCGGGTGTACTACGCGAAGAAGGCCAACAAGGCCGCCGTATGGCTGGAGCGCTGCGCGCTGTCCGGGACGGGCGTGGACGTGGCCAGCGCCGGTGAACTGCGGGACGCGCTCGGGCACGGGGTGCGCGGCGAGCGGATCGTGGTCACCGGGCCCGCCAAGGCCGAGGGCCTGCTGCGAGTCGCCGTGCTGCAGGGTTGCCTGATCGCCGTGGACGCGCCGGACGAGCTGGAGAGCGTCATCGGCCAGGCGCGGGCCGTCGGACGTCCGGCGCGGGTGCTGCTGAGGCGGCTGCCGCCGGCCCAGCCGCACAGCCGATTCGGGCTGGACGACATGGAGTTGGAATCCGCCCTCGCCCGGTGCGCGCAAGCCGGGGAGGAGGCCGTCGTGATGGAGGGCTTCTCCTTCCACCTGTCCGGCTACGACACCGAACCACGCGCCCGACTGGCGGGCGAACTCGTCGACCTGTGCCTCAAGGCGCGGGCGGTCGGCCTGAGAGCGGACCGGATCAGCATCGGCGGCGGCTTCGCCGTCGACTACACCGACGCCGAGCACTGGGAGGGCTTCCTGCGCGAGCAGCGGCCCGACCACTACCACGCGGGCAAGTCCTTCGCCCCGGGGGACTTCTACCCGTACCACTCGCCCGTGGCCGGCGCCGAGGCTCTGCGTGCCGTCCTCGGCGCGCACGACCTCGCCGAACGTCTGCGTGCGGCCGGTGTGAAGCTCCTGCTGGAACCGGGGCGGGCGCTGCTGGACCGCGCCGGGTGCACGGTGTTCCGAGTCCAGGGAGTCAAGGACCGCTCCTCGGGATACGGCATCGTCACCGTGGACGGCAGCAGCCTGAGCCTGTCCGAGCAGTGGTTCGACAGCGAGTACCTGCCGGATCCGGTGCTGCTCTCGGACACCGACGGCGGCCCGTCGTACGCCGCGTGCGTCGGCGGCGCCACCTGCCTGGAGTCGGACATGCTCACCTGGCGCAAGGTGCTGCTCCCCACCCGGCCGAGCCCAGGCGACCTGCTCGTCTACCCCAACACCGCCGGATACCAGATGGACTCCAACGAGTCCCCCTTCCACGAGCTGCCGCTCCCCCCGAAGGTCGTCCTCGACACCGACGGCGGCCCCACCCGCTGGCGGCTCGACCGCCCTCCACTCGCCTGACTCTCTCCCCTCGAACACTGGAGCCATCCGATGGACAAGGCGCTCTCGCGTCCCTCCGTGGTCAGCCGGGTCTCCGACCTCATCGGCCACACCCCGCTCTTCGAGCTGTGCCGCACCGACACCGGCAGCCGACTGCTGCTCAAGCTCGAACAGTTCAACCCGACCGGCACCGCGAAGATCCGCATGGCCCGCCAGATGGTCCTCGACGCCGAGGACCGCGGCCTGCTGCGCCCCGGCGGCCGCGTCGTCGAGTCCACCTCCGGCAACACCGGACTCGGCCTGGCCGTGATCGCTGCCGAGCGCGGCTACACCTTCACCGCGGTCGTCGACCATCACGCCGCCGCCGACAAGCTGCGCGGCATGAAGGCGCTCGGCGCCGAACTCGTCTACGTCGCCGAGGAGGGCGACGAGGAACTGGCCACGGCCGCCCGCGAGGAGTTCGCCGAGAAGCTGGCGGCCGAGAGCGACAACGCCTACTTCACCGAGCAGCACAACAACCCGGCCAACGGGGACGGTTACCGCCCGGTGGCGCATGAACTCGACGCCGCCCTGGACGGCCGTATCGACATATTGATCGGCGCGGTGGGAACCGGCGGTGGGCTCTTCGGGACCGGCGGCGAGCTGCGCAAGACCGTGCCGGACGTGCGGATCGTCGGGGTCGAGCCGAAGGGATCGATCGCCTTCGGGC
This sequence comes from Streptomyces cyaneus, assembly GCF_004028635.1. Classification (GTDB taxonomy): domain Bacteria; phylum Actinomycetota; class Actinomycetes; order Streptomycetales; family Streptomycetaceae; genus Streptomyces; species Streptomyces cyaneus. Next base: position 52,443 of record NZ_ML138680.1, read on the forward strand.
CGCCCGCCCACGACTACTACCAGTCCGGCACCGGCACCCCCGAGGGCGCGACCATCGGCGCGATGGTGGACTACGACCTGCTGGACGAGGGCGTGAAGGTCGGAGACGTGGAAGCGTTCGCCACCGCACGGGTGGTGGCCCGCCGCACCGGGCTCCTCATCGGCGGCTCCGCGGGCGGAGTCGTGTACGAGGCACTGACCCGCATGTCCTCTCTCGCACCGGGCACGACTATGGTCGCGCTGATCAACGACGGAGGCGAGAAGTACATGGACACCGTCTTCGACGACGACTGGATGCACGCCCGTTCCCTCATCGACCCGGCCGTCGAGCGCGAGATCGACGAGCTGCTGACCAAACTCCGCGAGAACTGACACCGATGCCCACACCGCTCACCACCCTGCTCCAGGACAGCCGCGCCCTGGCGACCCTGGCCGTACCGCTTGCCCTGACCCAGCTCGCCCAGGTCGCCCTCACCACCACCGACACGGTGATGATGGGCCTGATGGGCGCCGAGGCACTGGCCGGCGGCGGCCTGGCGCTGGTCATCTTCAACCAACTGCGCACCATGGGCGTCGGCCTGGTCACCGCCGTCGGCAACCAGGTCTCCGCCGCCTCCGCGCGCGAGGACGAGGACGACGACCTCACCGACGCGGCGGCGGAGGAGGTCCGGGACGTCGTCCGCGCCGCCCTGGCGCTGGCTACCCTGGCCGGCGCCGTCGGCGCGCTCGTCATCCTGCTGATCGGGCGAGCCGTCGCCTACCTCGGCCAGGACCCCGAGGTCGTGGACACGGCCTGGCCGGTCCTGCTCGCCCTCGCCCCCGGCCTGATCCCCTGCCTGTGGTTCCAGGCGATACGCCAGTTCACCGTGGGGCTGCGCCGCCCGCAGGCCCTGCTGCGGATCACGGTCGCGTCGGTCGCCGTGAACGTGGCCCTCAACTGGGCGCTCATCCACGGCACTTGGATCCTGCCCGAGCTGGGCCTGCCCGGCATCGGCGTCTCCACCTCCCTGGTGTACGCGCTGACCTGCCTGGCCCTGTACGCCTCCGCGCGCCGCGACCCCCGGCTCGCCCCGCTGCTGGACGTACGGATCTGGAAGGCCCGCCCGGCCACCCTGCGCCGCCTGACCGGCCTCGGCGTGCCGATCGCGGCGACCTACGGCTCCGAGGCGGGCTTCTTCTCCGTCGTCGCCCTCCTGATCGGCACGTTCGGCAGCGCCGCCCTCGCCGCGCACACCGCCGTCAACCAGCTCATCTACATCGTCTTCCAGATCGCCGTCGGCCTGTCCCACGCCGCGTCCCTCAACGTCAGCCGCGAACTCGCCCTGGACCGGATCGCCGCCGCCCGGCGCATCAAGAACACGGCGCTGGCCTGCGCGGCGGCGGTGATGGCCGTGGTCGGCGTCCTCTACCTCACCGTCCCCGGCCTGGTCCTGCGCCCGTTCCTCGACCCCTCGGCCACCGACGGGCACAGCGCCACGGACATCGCCACCAACCTTCTTCTCATCGCAGCCGTCCTGCAGTTCTTCGACTGCACGCAGAACATCGGCGTCGGACTGCTGCGCGGCCTGGACGACACCAAGAGCGGCTTCCGCATCACCCTCGTCGGCTACTGGTTGATCGGCCTGCCCGCCGCCTGGCTCTTCGGGCACCTCGCCGGGTGGGAGACGGAGGGAGTCTGGCTCGGTCTCCTGACCGGCCTGGCCGCCACGGCCCTCCTCCTGCTGCGCCGCTACCACCAGTCCCTGAACCTCCGGGTGGCCCAACAGCCGGCTGTCGCCTGACGGCTGCCAGGGCCGAGGTGTCCAAGTAGGCACGCGAGCCGCCATGGTGTGGGGTGCCGGTGCCGGTGCCGGTGCCGGAGGCGGAGGCGGTGCCGGTGCCGGAGGCGGTGCTGCGCGGACTCGGACGGAGCGGCCAGGAGGGATCGCAGGGCGGGGGAGTCCTGGCCGTTCAGGGTGAACACTCCGGGCTGCACCTGCCGGGCCCACCCTCACTCCATGAGGCGTTTCGCCTTTGGTAGTCCGGCGCCTCCATGCCTTCGGCCCGCTGCGGCACCACCGCCACCGCGCTCCGCGCAGGCTCCGCGACAACGCAAGACGGTTCGGCCAGCACCTCAGCCACCGTTGCACGGGCATCCAACAGCCGCTGAAGCGCAGCCTCCGCCTCGCCGAGCGCGGCCCGCAACCGCGCGACCCTCTTCCCGGACCTTCTTCTCCCGAGCCTCCAGCAGACCGAGCACCGACGGCACCAGTCTCCCGCCGTCAGCCGGAGGTCACCAGTTACGCCGCATGTCGGACTCGACCCAGTTGGGCCGGCCAGTCGGCAAGACTGTCGCCGTGCTGGTGTATGAGAGCCAGGACGATGCGCTCCAGACCGAAGGCCGCGCAACTGCTGTGTGCCGGGCCACCACCTGGAGCGCCGATGGCGAAGCGCAGCCCGAGGTGGTCCTTGTGCAAGTTGACAGAGGCGATCGCGGTGCCGTCGTCACCGTCGCATACGGGGGCGACGAACTCGTACTTCAGACTCTGCTGCAGCTGACTGGACCGCATGAAACGCGCACCGGGTCCGAAGAACGGATCGCTGGCAGCCTGGACCTGTACATCGAGCCCGATATCGGTGAACAGCCTGCGACAGCGTTCCATCCAGTCCGCACGCCAGCTGAGTGCGGTGTCTTCGGTACCTACAGCAACGAACTCACGCATGCGGAAGGAGCGGAACCGGCCGACCTCGCTGGTCTCCTCATGCCGGTAGCAGGAACCAGCCACGTCGAAGTACTGCGATGCCTCCAGGGTGCGGTCGGCCATGGAGGGATAGAGGCTGTAGCAGGCGGCGGGGGTAAGCACAGCTTCGGTGGGCATACGTGCATCCTCGCCGGGCATGGTCGACTGGGCGGTGCCCGGCGGGAGTGCGTGGACCGCGGCGAGGAGGTGCGGGAAGGCTTCGGCGTACTCGGCACGCTCGATATGGGTGCGAGGCATCACAGGGGCGAGAAAGGAAGGGCCGGGAGTGCCCGTCGGATGGGTGCGCGTGAGTGTTTCCTGCAGCGCGGAAACCGCGGACTCGAACTTCGCCGTGAAGCCGAGCAGGCCCGCGACGCCTGTGGGCAACAGCCAGCCGGAACTGATGAGGCGGGCAAGTGGCACATCCGCATGCGCTTCCTCGACAGGATTGGCCGGCAGCGTGCCGTCCACCGGCTCCGTCGTGGCGTGGGAAGTCACGTCTGTGAACTCCTTCGGTTGGTCGGGTTGCAGGACATGTGATCGTCAGGTGGTCTGGGCCCCTCGGAGAGGCAGATTTCGACTGGAGATCACCCAGACTGTCCGCAGGCGCGGCATCGGCCGCGAACAGGAAAATGCAGCACCGCCGATGTGATTGTCTCGATCTTCACCCCCAGTACGGCACCGGGAACTCGCACGGGCCAGGCAGCGCGGCGGCAATTCACCTGCCGCCGGCCTTGCCTGTCGCGGCAGAGCGGCACCGCCTAATCGAACCAGCACAGCACCTGGGCGCCCGGCCGTGCTGATGCTGCGCCGACGGACGGCTAGTAACGCGCACTTCGGAGAAGTACGAGCCGCAACCGAGAAACCTCTCTGAGTCGAGAAAGCCTCTCTGAGTGGTGTGCAAGTGTGCAATGGGCGCAGTTGCACGGACCTTGCGTGCACCTCGCCCCTGTGCCATAAAGATTCGGATACCGGGGTCCGACGTGGGGAGTCTCGACTATGACCGATCGAATCCTGCAACTAATTGTGGCGACGATCGAGGGGATCAATGAAATGCGCGAGGAAAATATCCCCACCGACAATATATTCGACCTGTGCCTGTACGGCGATAACGGGGTATTCGAGTCGATGTATCTGGTGGCATTCCTTTCGCAGCTGGAAGAGGGACTTGAGGACGAGTTCGGCGTGGAAGTGTCGCTCGTTTCTGAAAAGGCCGTTTCTCTGCGGGTGAGCCCGTTCAGCAGTGTCCGTCGATTGATAGGATTCATTGAGGGGGAGCTGCACCTGGCTGGCGCGACCGCATGAATATCTTGATCACCGGTACGCGCACTGGAGTTGGTAAGTACCTGGCCGAGCACTTCCTTGAATCGGGCCACCAGGTCATCGGCTGCAGCAGAAGGCCCTCATCCATCGAACACCCGAAATACCATCACCATCAAATAGACCTCTCGGAGATTTCTCAGGTAAAGAGGATGTTCCGGGAGGTTCGTCACGAGCATGGCTATCTCGATGCACTTATCAACAATGCCGGCACGTCCACCATGAATCATTTCATGACGACTCCGGACGAGACAGCGAGGAGAATCTTCGACCTCAACTTCTTCGGAGTCCTGAACTCCTGTCGGGAAGCGGTGAAGCTGCTTCGCAAATCGAGGGAGCCATCCACGGCAATCTTGAACATTTCCACGGTTGCCGTGCCGTGGGCACTGGAAGGGCACCTGGTGTACACGGCCAGCAAGAGAGCGGTCGAACAGCTCGTCTGGGTCATGAGCAAGGAGCTGGCCGGGTTCGACATCCGAGTCAATGCGCTCGGGTTGCCTCCGGTGCGTACAGTCCTGACCAGGACGGTATCCCAATCGAAGATCGATGCTCTGGTGGAGCGCCAAGCCATACGCCGAATGTGCACAATGCCCGATATTTTGGGCCCTGTCGAGTTCCTCATAGGCCGGCAGTCGGCATTCGTCACAGGGGAAACCGTCATGCTTGGGGGAGTGCGCTGAGATGCGTGATGAATTAATTCGTCGCTTCGATGACTTCGGCACCCGCATCGCGCTGTACGACCAGCAGGTGGCCTTCACATATGCCGACCTCCTGGACCGGATCCGTTGGACTCAGACTCAACTCAGCGCACACGGCGTGGCGCCGCACGACACGATCATCGTTCAAGGTGACCACTCGCTGAACTCCATTGCGGCACTCTTCGCGTTGTTCATCAACCGGAATGTCGTCGTGCCGGTCTCCACCCTCAACGATAAGAACCTCGAAGCCATCACCGAGTACTGCAATCCCAAGTACCTGGTAAAGCCGGGCATCGAATTTGATGTGCAGGCTCTGGAAAAGCCGAATCGGCGTTCCGCAGATTTGCTCAGTAGTCTCAGTGCTCAGAACGCCGCCGGTCTCGTGCTGCTCAGCAGTGGCAGCACCGGCACCCCTAAGCTCATTCTGCATAATCTGGACGACTTGATCGGCGAGAAACTTCAAAAGCGCCCTCGACGCCGATCAAAATCGTTGAATATTCTGATGGTCCTGATGTTCGACCATATCGGTGGAATCAACTCCTTACTCAGCGCGCTGCTCGTCGGCGGTACTGCGATACTTCCGCACCAGCGTGTCCCGGAAGAGATTTGCCGACTGATTCAAGAACATCGGATACTTGTACTCCCCACCAGCCCAACTTTCCTGAACCTCATCATGGTCGGCGGCTACCATCGCATGTACGACCTCAGCAGCCTGCGCCTCATCACTTATGGCACTGAGCCGATGTCCGAGGAACTACTGAGGCGCGTCAATGAGTGCTTTCCCGGAGTAAGGCTGCTGCAGACCTTCGGCACGAGCGAGACCGGTATCGCCACGACCACGAGCGAGTCCTCTACCAGCACATACTTCAAGATTTCTGATGCCAATGTTGAATACCGAATCGTCGATGGCGAACTGTATTTGAAATCCAGGACTCAGTTTCTCGGGTACCTGAACTACACGGACGCCTCCCTCACGGAGGACGGCTGGTTCCGGACGGGGGATCTTGTCGAGGAATCCGCAGACGGCTACCTCCGGATCAAGGGCCGGGCCAAAGAAGTCATCAACGTGGGAGGGGAGAAGCTGCTACCCCTTGAGCTGGAATCCATCCTGCTGAGCAGCCCGCTTATCGAGGACTGTACGGTTTATGGACGACCGAACGCCATCACCGGTCAAACGGTATGCGCAGATATCAAAGTCAAGGATGGGTTGTCCCGCGCGGAGATTCGGAAACACGTCATCGAGTTCCTCACGGGCCGCGTGGAACCGTTCAAGATTCCATCGAAGATCGCCGTGGTCGAGAACCTCGAGATATCAGGCCGTCTCAAAAAGGTGCGCCCTAGTCCAAGAAGCAACCCGGCCTGAACAGCATCACCTGCACAGCAAATGACCTGAATTTGTCCAGTACAGGGAGAGTGTGATGGCACGATCGAAGGTTTCCATCATCGGGGGCGGTCCGGCCGGCAGCGTTGCGGCCCTCACCCTGAACAAGCTCGGCCACGAGGTCACCATCTACGAGAGGAGCCGATTCCCGCGTTACCGCATAGGTGAGTCCCTACTGCCGGGAACCATGTCGATACTGAGTCGACTCGGCCTCCAGGAGAAGATCGAAGCCCAGAACTATATAAAAAAGCCCTCTGCTACCTTTCTCTGGGGACAAGGTCAGGCACCGTGGACTTTCTCGTTTGCGGCCCCCAAGGTCACTCCTTGGGTTTATGGCCACGCCATCCAGGTTAAACGAGAAGAATTCGACAAGCTCCTGCTTGACGAGGTCAAGAGTCGTGGAATCACGGTGATCGAGCAAGCCAACGTGACTGAGGTAGACGTATCTCGAACGGACGGCGTATCTCTCACCGCACTCCGGAACGGCGAAACCCTTCACCATGAAAGTGATTTCGTCATCGATGCGGGTGGTGCCGGTGGTCCGCTGGCTCGTCAACTCGGCGTGCGGCGTTACGACGAGTTCTACAAGAACTTCGCAATCTGGTCCTACTTCAACCTGAGTGACCCTTTCAGTGGCGACCTGAAGGGCACCACGTACTCGATAACGTTCGAGGACGGCTGGGTCTGGATGATCCCGATCAAGGATGATCTATACAGCGTTGGTATCGTCGTCGATCGTGACAAGGCTGCTGAAGTCCGTAAACTCGGCGCGGAGGAATTCTACCGAACCACCCTCGCGAAATGTGCTGGCGCCACAAAGCTTCTCGCGGGCACAGAAATGGTGGACGAGGTCAGGATTGTTCAGGACTGGTCGTATGAGGCCGAACGATTCTCCGCGGAGCGGTACTTTCTTTGTGGCGATGCGGCATGCTTTACCGATCCGCTGTTCTCCCAAGGCGTGCACCTGGCTTCGCAGTCCGCGGTTTGCGCGGCCGCTGCGATCGACAGGATCACTCAGGCCGAGGACGAGCAGGAGGAAGTCCACGCATGGTATAACCGTACCTATCGCGCGGCCTACGAGGAGTACCATGAGTTCCTCGCGTCGTTCTATACTTACGCCTCCTTCACCGAGCCGAACTCCGAGTTCTGGCGCAAGCGGCGGATCACCGAGTCCGACGACGAGCGTCTGAGCCGGCGAAAGTGGTTCGAGAAGCTCGTGGACAACGGCCAGGAAGGCACCGGATCGACGGTTCCCAATTTCCGTGATCGAGCCGCCACGATGATTTCCATCGGCAGGCATCAGCGCGCGACGCTCAGCGACGAGTTCTCCGAGGCTGAGTTGAACGCAGCCCGGGTCCGGTGGATCAGCGACCTGACGAATCGGCTGAACAGCATAACCCGGCTGCGCTGGACCGGAACCAAGGCCCTGCTGAAGCCGCACTATCGCGTCGCCCCGCAGACATTTCGTCTGGAACAGCGAGAGATTCTTTCCAACCAGGACGGCTTGGACATGGCCCAATACCCCATGGACGAGCAAACCCTCCAGGTGTTCCAGGAGCTCGTCGAGGAGGAGTTCGGCTACCGTGCCCTGATCAAGCGCCTCCGCAGCGCGGGCCGGCACGAAATTAGCAGCCAACTGGTACTGCGCCTCATGGAAGCAGGCCTCCTGACTGGCTACGACAAGAATGGGGACCAGGTTGTCGTCGAAAGCCGACTGCACTTCGGCGGCGTCGGGGTGGAGTACGAGGTATGACAGGGGACATGTGTAACTGGGCAGGTCTCGGGAGGATGGCTGAGAAGCCCCGTTAGCTTCGATCTTTCGTGAGGGTCCATCGGCGGAGTCGGTGGGCCCTTTCGCTTTGCGGAGCTGATGCTGGGCGGGCTGGTGGTGCCGAGCTGAGCGGCCGCGGAGAACAGGCGGAATTGCAGGCGGTGGGCTCGGTGGCCCGGGTTCTGTCACGGGCTGGCCTGTGCGTCGATCTCAATGGCTGGGGTCCAGGCCGGGGCGGGGACCTGCAGTACGTCGTGGGTGCCGGCCGCGGAGTCGGTGCGGATCAGGGTCTGGCGCCTTGCAAGAGCTGGGTCGGCACCGGCTTCAAGAACACCGTCGTCGAGCACGGGGCGAAGCCGCCCGCGACTACGAGACCCTGCCCGGCGGCTCCGAGGTCGTGATCCACATCGCCTCGATCGACAGCCGCGCCAAGCGCACAACGGACGAGACCACACCCACCTGGCTAGGAACCTACTAGGAAATATACGGCAATTCGCCTATACCAAAATCCCGCTCAGTGCGCGATTCACATCAGGACAGCGCCGCCCCCCGGTCGTCGTGCTCGGCTGCGCCGATTGTCCAGGTGCACAAAAACCCTGTGGAGCCAGCGATCGGTCCCGTCATACCGCGGTGTGAATGCGCTGCGACCGTGCACGACGAGGCGGTTGTCCAGGAACACCATGTCACCGTGCCGTAGATGGAGTGCGGACCGGACGGCGGCGAGAGCTTCGCCCAGCCGCGACATCGCTTCGGCCCCCGTGTCGTCCAGGGCCGCGGTGGCATGGAAGTCCACTCGGATATCCGGGTCGTCGATGTCCCCGCTGAGCAGCGGATGTGGCTCCGTCTTCTGCTCTGATCGGAATGACGGCGGTGGGCTGGTTATGAATCGGTTCTCGCACAGGATCGCCCGGTCTTTGTCGGACAGTAGCGGGAGGGCTTGGCGGATGCTGGCAACGTACGTGCCCACTTCCTCCTGGTGTGCGGGACGCAGGCACAACAGGCCGACATAGTCCGGTCGGTTGGGATGAAACGCGTTCTCCGTGTGGAATTGCAGAGAGACTGAGCCGCCATTGCTCTGCGAGTTCTCCAGCATTCGCACCGGCACAACGTTCTGGACCAGTGCCCCACGCTTCTCGTTGCGGTAGGCGACGATCTCGCCAAGCTGCAGGCCCACCAGCATTGCGATCGCAGCCGGCACTGTTGCCGAGAGTTCAGCGGACTCCGGAGCGCTTGGGGTTGGAGGAAGCGCGTCACTTGGGATCGGTAGTCGGCTGACCAATAGGAGTCCTTCGGGTCCCGGATCATTGCGATAGGACCTAACTGTCTGGAGCAGCCGGACGGGGAGCTCGCAGCCTGCGGACCGGGCTGCGGCGATCCACTGAGGGTGGTCTACGGCAGCCGTTTGCGTCCGGGTAAGGCGATTGGCCAAGACGGCTGTGTGCTCCGCCTCCTCCTGCGTGAGTCGAATCCGGTTGCTGTGGTGTTCCTGGTCGTCTGCCGCGATCGCTGTTCCTGCCGTAGCGTCCATATCTCTAATGTCGTCATGGGCCGCATGGGACTTTCCAGGCACGGAAGCGGCAAATCACCGTCCACAACTTGCCGCTTCGATGCCTGGACCGCGCAACGGTATGGCAGTGAAGGTTGGTTGCTGTCCACTGCATCGCGGCCTCCGCCAGCTTTTGCTGGCGGATAGGGCAAGCGGTGAGGCTGCGTGGCTGACCGACGGCGGGAGAATCACTAAATGACCAATGCAGTCGGCGGTCCGCCGAAACGCATGCCCACCCACATCATAGAATCCATGATGTGCTCTCTGTGGGGCGAGCACTTTGGCCATCCGGTTGGCCCCGATGACGATTTCTTCGAACTTGGCGGCGACTCGCTTGCCATCCTTGAGATTGTGCTCCAAGCGCGCAAGCTTGGGCTGGAGCTCCGTGCATCGCAGGCGCTGCGGCACCCTACGCCGGCACGGTTGGCGGAGTCGATCACGGTGCGCTCCCTCGACCGGGCTCCGGAGCGCCTGCTCTCTTTGGTCAGCGCCGCGGCACACACGAAGTGGCCGGAGATTGCGCTCGCCACGCGAAGCAGCACCGTGAGTGCGCTGACCAGTGACGAGGGATATGGAAGCCCGCTGGTCGTGATCCACTCGGACAGCCACCGCGTAGCCGAGCAAACGGCGCTTCTTCGTTGGGAACTTGGCCGTCCGATCCACAGCCTTCACCTGCCCGGCCTGGACGGTTCGGTCACGGACGGCGCAGGAATTGTCGCATTGTCGTACGTCCTGGCCGAGGCGGTAAACGCAAAGCAGCTGGGCGAGCCGGTGTCGATCGCGGGTTTCGGCATCGGAGCGGTGTTCGCCCATGAGGTAGCTCGGGCGCTGCAGGCAGCCGGAAGGCAGGTCGATCTGCTCGCGCTCGTGTCGCCTTCGCTGCCGGGTGTTGCAGTGCCACCCCGTGACGCCTTGTTGCGCGAGCGGGTCGCGGTGCTCGGTGGCCGGTTCGGGCTGGGAGACGGTGCCGATGGGCGCGATCTGCTCCATCAGGCGCATGCGGCGGGCTGGTTCGAGGACGTCGAATCACCAGAGGAGCTGGTTCATCGGCAAGCGACCTGGGTGGAGCTTACGTCTGCGGTCGCAGAGCGGCAGTTCGACGGCTTCCACCGCTACGACGGGCCGTCGCTGCTGGCCGCGGACGGAGCGCGTCAAGTGGTCGCCGAAAAGGCATGGGGACCTGGATTGACCTCTATGGAGGTCTGCCAGTTGGACCACGGGCTGGAGTCGCCGGCGGGTGCGCTGCGCGACCCGCGTCTCGCTGACGCGCTGCGGAAGGGACGTGTGTAGTGAACCCTGTTCCATCTTCTTCTGAACGGGCTGCAGCCGAAGTTGTTCCGGTCGATTCGAAAAGGGAACGACGTTGGTTCGCCCGACCGCGAGTGGTCCCAGATCCTTTGCTGCGACTGGTGTGCTTTCCGCATGTCGGCGCCGGCGGTGCGGCGTTCAACGCGTGGGCGGACCTGCTCCCTGCCGAAGTCGAACTGTGTGCTGTGCGGTTCCCCGGACGTGAGAACCGGATGGGAGAGCCACTGCTGGACGAGCCTGAGCAGGCGGTAGACGCAGTGCTCGCCGCAATGTCCTCTCTACTTGACCGGCCGTTCGTGCTCCTCGGGCACTGTTCCGGCAGCGTGCTGGCGTATGAATGCGCCCGTCGGCTTCAGCTCTCGGATGGTCCGGCGCCGGTTCTGGTGGTGGTCTCGTCGGCGGAGGGGCCATCGGTGCGAAACGTCAGAGATCCCTTGCACCTGTTGCCACGGGACGAGTTGCTGGCCCGGGTGGTGGGCTATGGCGGGATGGCGCCGCAGGTGCTGGCCGACCCAGATCTCATGAAGATGGTCGCGCGGGTGATGCGAGCGGACTACCGCGTGGTCGAGCGGCTGCAGTACTCGCCCGGACCGCCACTTACCACCCCCATCGCGGTGCTCGGCGGGCGGCAGGACCAGTTCATCTCGGAGCAAGCGCTCAGGGCCTGGGCGGCGGAGACGACCGCCGGTATCTCGGTGCACATGCTGGACGCCCCGCACTACCTGCTCCAGCATGCGGCTGCGCTGGTGGCCGACCTGATCGGTGAGCTGCTTGACGTGGAGGCTCAGGCGTGACCGAGTCTCAGGTGATGTCACTACCAACGGCATGGCGGTTGGTGGACGCGGCAGAGGTCAACAGCCGGTGCGAGGCGTTGATATCGGCCGAGAGGCTGGTCGGCGTCGGCGTCGGCGTCGGCGTCGACGGAAGGCGCAAGGACAAGGATGCCTTGCTGCCGGCGCTGCTCGCGGTTCATGTCAAGGTCCTGGACATGCTGTGGGAGGACCGCCGGTTCCGTACCGCCGTCCGCATGGCCGGCGGTACGGAGCGCGAAGTACAGGTGGACTTGTGGCAGGCGCGTACGTGGCACGACCTGGCCTCAGCGTGCGCCTCGATGCTGGGCGGTCTCGACTCCGTCGCGGACGGTCCAGTCAGGTTGACAGCCACCGGTCCGGCTCATGACGACTCAGCAGCACGTGTGCTGTTCGATGTCGAAGGACTTTCCTTGACGGCCCGCTCCGCCGGCGATGACGGGAACGACGCAGCAGGCACGCCTCAGGCCAGGTACGGGCTAGTAGTCTCAGCGCGGAAAGACGGGCTGCTGTTGTCCGCAGACAGCCGTGCCCTGTCCCCGGCCGCATTCGGCAGACTCAAAGACCTGTACAGGTGCGCTCTGGTGGCGTCCGCAGCCGATCCCGACGGGGATGTGGGCACAGCATGTCTGCCGGACCAGGAACGGCTGGCCGTGCTCGGGAAGTGGAGCTCGGGCCCCCAGGTAGAGCGACCGCGCAAGACAGTCCTTGACTTGTTCCAGGCGCAAGCTCAGCGGAGCCCTGACGCCGTCGCGGTGCGGAGTGACGACGCGGTCATCACCTACCGGGAACTGGACGAGCAATCCGACCACATCGCTGAATTGCTGGCGGAGTGCGAGGTGGGCCGGGACCGACCAGTGGGCGTGTCGCTGCGCAGTGGCCCCAGCCTGCTGCCGGTGCTGTTCGGCGTGTGGAAGACAGGCGCCCCCTATCTGCCGCTGGATGTAGGTCTGCCTGCCAGTCGACTGCACGCGATGGTTGCCTCCGCACGCTGTCAGCTTGTAGTCACATCCGCCAGCGACCTGCCGATATGGGACTGCGTCGAAGGCGTGAGCACCCTCGTACTCGACACCGCATTGTCGCTGGACCAGAGACGTTCCTACGGCACCGCCGACAAGCTCAGCCCTGCAGTACGGCCGAGCCCGGGGAGCCCGGCATACGTGATGTACACCTCCGGGTCCACCGGTCGTCCAAAGGGCGTGCTCGTACACCACGCAGGTTTGGTCAACTATGTGCTGTGGGCGGCCGAGAACTATGCCTCCCGGGGATCAGGCGGTTCGCCCTTCTTCAGTTCCATCGGGTTCGACCTCGGTGTACCCAGCCTGTTCGCGCCGCTCATTGTCGGGCAGGCAGTGCACCTGCTGCCTGATCCGCTTGATCCGGCGGACCTGGGCACCCTCCTCGCAAGCAATGGTCCGTACAGCTTCATCAAGTGCACCCCCGGCCATCTCAACATGTTGAGCCTGGAGCTGGAGCAGCTGGAGGCGTCCGGTCTGGCCGGTGTGCTGATCGCGGCGGGTGACGCCTTCACTGGTGAACTGGCAAGGCGTTGGATCGACCTCGCCGGGCCGGGCGGGACCACGGTGGCGACCGAGTACGGCCCAACCGAGATCACGGTAGGAAACTCGGGTCAGCAGGTAGGCGATCCCGACCCCGACGGTCTGATACCCCTGGGCCGGCCAATTCCCAATACGACGATGTACGTGCTCGACGAGATGCTTGAGCCGGTTCCCGTCGGAGTCCCGGGTGAAGTGCATGTCGGTGGTGCGGGTGTCGCTTACGGATACCTGGGAGATCCCGCGCTCTCGGCGGAGCGATTCCTCCCCGACCCATACGGCGCTCCCGGGTCTCGGCTCTACCGGACCGGCGATCGCGCCCGCTGGACGGACTCGGGTGACCTGGATTTCCTCGGTCGCACCGACCATCAAGTGAAGGTCCGAGGCTACCGAGTCGAGGTAGGAGAGGTGCGCGAGGCATTACGCCGCATACCGGGGGTTGCTGACGGGGTCGTGACTGCGGTCGGCCACCCCGCGCGCTTGGCCGCATTCGTTGTTCCCGAGCCGAACCATCCGCCGAACCTCGCGCAGGTGCGGGCCCGGCTTTCCCGCGAACTCCCGGACTACATGGTCCCGTCCGACTTGGTGGTCGTAGCGGCCCTTCCATTGACTGCCAACGGCAAGGTCGACAGAAGCGAACTGGAAGCCAGGCTGCCAGATCTCATCCGGGCAGCGCGACGTAATGCCGGCCGTCGGGAGTGAAAGCGAAGATGCCAGCGAAAGGAGCACAGTGAACAAGAACCCTTCCGAGCACGACGCGCTGTCGGAGCCGCTCTACCAGGTGGTGTTCAACGACGAGGAGCAGTATTCCGTGTGGCCGGCGCATCGTGAGCCGCCGTCGGGATGGCAGCGCGACGGCTACACCGGCACCAAGCGGGCTTGCCTCACCCGGATCGCGGCGGTGTGGCGAGACCTGCGTCCGCTGAGCGTACGCAGCACTGAGGGTTTGGCTTCGCCCGCATCGTCCGTGGGGAGGTAGATCATGTCTTTGATGCTGCCGGAACTCATCCGGGACTCATTCCAGCGATATCCGGAATCCCCCGCCGTGATTTCCGGTGACGGAGTCGTTACCTATCGCGAGCTGGGTGTCCGGGCGACGCAGGTGGCAGCCGCCCTCCGCGCGAACGGCGTCGGCGCAGAGTCGACGGTCGGAATCCTGGTCGCTCCAGGCCCCGGACTGGTCGCCGCAATTGTGGGGACCTGGCTCGCGGGTGCTTGTTTTGTGCCGGTCGACCCGCTCGCTCCTGTGGAACGCCAGGCCTGGGTAATTGAATTGGCCAACACCTCCGCGCTGCTGACCGACGGTCAGTCATGGGTCGAGAATGTTGGGGCGAAACTCCCGGTCATACAGATCGAAGCGCCGAACCCAGCGCCGAACCCAGTGCCGGAGGCTGCGACAGCGGCCTACGTTCCTGCTGGCCCAACCCCACCTCGCAGTGCTGCGTATATGTTGTTCACCTCCGGCTCGACAGGTACGCCCAAAAGGGTCGTAGCCGAGCACGCAGGGATTGCCAACCGTGTGCAGTGGGGGATCCGAGCGTTCGGTATGACAGCGGAAGATCGATTCTTACAGAAGACTCCGCTTACCTTCGACCCCGCAGTCAGTGAGATCATCACGCCGCTCGTCATCGGTGCGCCAGTGGTCTTCGGTCGTCCGGACGCCGGGCGGGACGCGACCGCCTTGGTGGCATCCCTGGCCGAGACCGGCGCGACGGTGCTCCAGATAGTCCCTTCGATGCTGCGCCTGCTGGCAGTGGAACCTGGCCTGGAGGACTGCCGCAGACTGCGCGTCCTTGTCAGCGCTGGTGAACCGCTGCACGCCGAGCTGTGCCAGCAGGTCCGCAAACGACTCGACGTCGATATCTGGAACGCTTATGGACCTACGGAGTGCACGATCGACGTCACGGCGGCCCGGTGTGAGCCCGAGCGGGAGACCGGGCCGATGCCGATTGGCCACCCCATCGACAACGTGCAGGTGCGGTTGATACCGGCTGGGGTCGAGCCCGGCGAGAGCCCAGAACTTGGCACACAAGGTGATACGGACACGTTGTTCGAGCTGTATGTGGCCGGTGCCGGTGTCGCTCGTGGATACGACATGGACCCCGCCCAGACCGCCGAGAGATTCGTCCCCGACCCATTCGGACCGCCCGGCGCCCGGATGTACCGAACCGGCGATCTGGTGCGTCAAGTCGCTGATGGCAGATTGACATTCGCCGGGCGAGTAGACAATCAAATGAAGATCAACGGCGTGCGGATCGAACCCGGCGAGGTCGAGTCGGTGCTGGAACGCCATCCGAAAATAGTCGCAGCCGCCGTCGCGCCCATCGATGACTCGAGTGGCCACCGCCGACTCGGTGCATGGATCGTGACCACCGACGGCGATGAGCCGGCCGACCTGATGAGCGTTCTGCGCAGCCAGTTACCGGCCCCCTTCGTGCCGTCGGTCGTCCGCACTGTTGTCGCGCTGCCCGTGAATACGAGCGGAAAGGTCGATCGGTCACGGCTTCCGGAATCGACCCCGACCGGACTGACGTCGGGGCGCCCTGCCACGGCGGGTAGCACGGCCGTGGTACCCGGCCACGATCTGGACTCGTCCTGCTCGGTGACTACTGAGCAGACACTGGTACTTGCGGCCTGGCGGGAGGTACTGGGCATCGACGAAGTCGCGCTCGACGACGACTTCTTCCGCCGCGGAGGCAGCTCCCTACTCCTGACCACGCTCGCTGCCGTCCTGGCCGAGGCGTCCGGTCCAGCACCAGATTTTCGGGACCTGTACCTCGCGCCCACTCCGCGGGCACAGGCTCGGCTGCTGGCCGAGGCGTCCCAGGGCCAGCCGATTGATGCTCTGCCCGAGGGGGCGCGCATCCCGCTGTCCGCCGGCCAGGAGCGCTTCTGGGTACAGGACCGAATGAACCCACGTAGCGCCGAATACCTGCTGCCGGTCCTGGTGTGGTTCCCGTCGGACATCAGCGAAACGACGTTGCGCCAAGCGGTAGGGCAATTGGTGTCCCGCCACGAACCACTCCGGACGCGCTATGACATGGACTCCGCCGGGCTGCACGCCGTTGTCCTGCCTGGCACGGAACAGCGCACCACGCGTGTACCCGTGTCCGGCTCGACTGAGGCAGCGTTCACTCCGGACTTCGAAACTGTCGACACAACGCCGTCCGATGTCCTCGGTCAGGTGCGAGCGGCTCTCGCGGAAGGCTTCGACCTGGTCTCAGCGCCCCCCGTGCGCTATCGATTGATCCGCGATGGAGGGGCTGAGCAACTTCTGGTCCTGGTGTGCCACCACATTGCCGGAGACGGCTGGTCCGCACGGCTGTTGGAACGTGACCTCCGTGAGTTCGTCGAGGCCATCCACGCAGGCAGGCCGTCGGCCCTGCCCACACTGCCCATCAGGTACCGGGATGCCGTGGCCTGGCAGCGCGACCGCCTCACCCCGCAAGTGGTCTCCGAGGAGCTTGGCTACTGGCGTCGCGCTCTGGCAGGTATCTCACCGCTCGCCCTGCCCGGGGCGGAGATGCGGAAGCCGGTTCGTGGGATCGACGGTAAGAGTGTGGAGACAGCGGTATCTGCCGAAGTCGCCGCGGCTTTGCTCGCGGTGGGCCGGGAGACCGGGGCATCGGCCCACACTGTGTTTCTCACGCTCTGGACCGTGCTGCTGGCTCGGTTCGGTGGGTCGTGGGACTTCGGCGTCGGCACCCCACACGTCGGACGTGATCGCACCGAAATGAACGACATTGTCGGCCTGTTCATCAACGTTGTGGTGATCCGAGCAAGACTGACGCCGGATATGCCCTTCCGCGTGGCCGTAGAACGCGTCGAGCAGGTGCACCGGGAGTCTTTCGCCCGACACATGGTGCCCTTTGAGCAGGTGCTGGATGCTCTGAAGCCGGAGCGCGACCGGTCGCGCACCCCCGTGTTTCAGACGCTGTTCTCCCTGAGCGGGGACGGGCTGGTCGGCCAAGAGGTGAGTGACCGAGACCAGCGACTGCTCACCGAGGGACGGCGAGTTGCGCGGACAGACGTCGCACTGACCCTGTGGCCGCGCGCAGCCGGTGGGTTCGGCGGGTTCGTTGAGTATGCGGTCGACGTGGTGCCCGATCACACTGCGTTCGAGCTGGCGGAGCAGTTCCAGTTACTGGCAGGTGAGTTTGCGGTGGACCCTGATGCCGCGGTCGGGGTTGCTGGATGTACAAGTCCGACAATCGCGAAGGGACCGCGCTGATGGCGGAGCAAACCGAGAATCTGGAGCCGCCGATCTGCACCGGCAGTGGCGATGACACAGCAGCTGCCGTGAGGGCGAGGGATACGTCGCCGTTGGCCGACACGGTACTCGACCTCATACGCGAAATGCTCCAGCAGGATGACGTGGGCGCCGACGACGACGTACTGAGCCGCGGCGGCAATTCGCTGACAGTCGCGAGGCTCCTGTGGAGCATCCAGAACACCTTCGGCGTGGAAGTGTCGATGCAGGTCTTCTTCGACGATCCAACTGCTGCCGCGCTCAGTGGCGAGGTCGAGCGGCTGCTTGAGGCACAGGATGCGTGTGCCGGTTGAAGCCGCAGCGGTGATTCACCGTGCCAGTCAGTTCACAGCTCGAGGCCAGCATTAATGCGCGGGAATAGGTGAGATCAATATGGTGTCCAACCAGATCGACCATGGGCTGGGAGCTCAGCCGCGGCAGAAGGCGGATCGGCGCCGGCAGCAAGGGGCTGAGGCGCGCGGGATTGTTGGCAGGACGGACCGCGACCGGCCATGCCCTCTCTCGGCCGGACAGCGGCAGATGTGGTCCTTGCAGCAAACAAACCTTCGCAGCCCGGCTTACCTGATGCCTTGGGCGTTGCGTATCACGGGCCCGCTGAATCCTGAGGCACTGCGTCTCGCGTGGAAAGACCTGGCATCCCGGCACGAAATACTGCGGACCTGCTATACGGATGCGGGACCGGAGAGCCCTCAAGATGTCGTCCAGAGCGTCGCCCCAACTGCCGACCCGGCATGGCAAGAGATCGATCTGACACCCCTACCGGCGCCCCGCCGTGAGAAGCGAGCGCGAGAGATAGTCAATTGGGCGCAGGCTCGTCCGTTCGACCTGACGGCAGAACAGCCGCTGCGAGTGACCTTGATCAAGCTGAGCGACCTGCTCCACCTGATGGTGGTGACTATCCACCACATTGCCTGTGACGGATCGGCCCAGATCGGTCGTGAGCTGGGAGAGTTGTACGAAGCGCGGGTGACTGGACGGGCAGCCCGGCTACCCGAATTGGCGTTGCAGTACTCCGACTTCGCGGCCTGGGAGCACGCCAATCTGACCCAAGAGCGACTCGAACCGCATCTGGCCTACTGGCGTTCCACACTGGCCGACGTAAGCGAATTGCCGCTTCCGCTCGACCGGCCACGTCCGAGCCGGGCGGATGGACGCGGCGGGGCGGTCACAGTGGAGATCTCGGCAGCGACTTCCGACGCGGTGCGCGCGCTCGCCGCGGCTCGACGGACTACCCCATTCGCGGTGTTGCTTACTGCTTTCCATGCGGCGCTAGGACGGATCGCGCAAACCGACGATGTCGCGGTCGGACTGCCCGCAACGTTAAGGACGCTGCCTGAGCTGTCCGACACCATCGGATACATGGTGAACACCATCGTGGTGCGGGCGCATCCACGTCCGGGCGTGTCGTTCGGTGAGCTCCTGGACGAGGTGCGCACCGGGCTGCTGAGAGGGCTGGACCACCGAAGGGCTCCGTTCGCCCATGTGGTCAACGACCTCAACCCGGTGCGTACGCCGGGCGTGAATCCGCTGTTCCAGGCGATGTTTGACATGGCTGAGCCCGACGATGATGCGTTTCGCCTGCCCGGCCTCATGGTGGAGAAGCTGACTCTCGCAGAGACGCCAGTGGCCAAGTTTGATGTGAACCTGCATGCTGCCGTTCTGCCGGACGGCCGGTTCGCGGGGCGGCTGGACTATGCGGCGGATGCAATCAAGGAGGAAACAGCAACCACGTGGGCCGAGTGCTGGCGCGCAGTACTCGAGGACGGGGTGCGCGATACCGGGGCGCAGGTGGCAGAACTGGGGACTTCGTACGCCTTGGTCGATGAGCAGCGCACCGTCCCTCCGAATCCTGAAGAGCCCGTTGCTGAACCGCCGGAGGCCGCGCTGAATCCTCCGTCGGAGGCGTTGGCAGTACAGCCACGGCATGCTGGATCGCCGGAGCGTGTGGCCGCGCTCGTGGTGGAGGCCTGGGCGGAAGCATTGGGGTCCGACGACCCGGATCCGGACGACAACTTCTTCGATGTGGGCGGAGACTCGCTCCGAGCTGTCGCGCTGGCGGGCCGGCTGCGCGACGCAGGATTGGACGTGTCGGCGACCGACCTGTTCGCGTTCCAGTCGGTGGCCGAACTGATCGCAGCCGTTTCCAGTCGTGGAGCGGTAGAGCGCCTGCCGGACCCGGTCGAGCCGTTCGCGCTGATCGGCGCTGAGGACCGAGCGGCGCTGCCGGCGGACGTGGTCGACGCGTACCCGTTGGCCGCATCACAGCTCGGCATGCTGGTCGAGTATCGCTCCCAGCCGATGCTCAGCACGTACCAGGACACCACCTGCTACCTCATCCACGACGACACTCCGCTCGACGTCGTGCTCCTGCAGCAGGCCATGCAGACCGTAGTGGACCGGCACGAGGCGCTACGCACATCCTTCGACCTGTCCGGCTATTCGGTCCCGTTGCAGCTGGTGCACCGCAACGCAGAGATCGCGGTGAGGTCGACCACGATGTCTGACGGCGAGCCGGAGGATTGGCTGCCCGTGCTCAAGGATTTCTGTGCGGCCGAACGGCGGGCACCGATGAAGCCAACGTCGGCTCCGCTCATCCGGGTGCACGCACACAAGCGCCCCGATCGGACTCGATGGTGGCTGAGCGTGACGGAATTTCATCCCATCCTGGAGGGATGGGGCTTCAATAGCATGATCATGGAGACTCTCACCGTATATCGCGCGCTGCGCAACGGGGAGCAGCCAGTTCCACCGGAACCCGTGCCGTTCCGTTACGCGGACTACATCGTCACTGAGATGAAGGCCAGAGAGCGCGAAGAAGATCGCGCCTACTGGAGTCGCACTTTGGAGGGGTGCTCCGAGCCGCGGCTTCCGGTCAGCTGGCAGGATCTGCCGTCCGTCGCCAGGAGGCGGGACAAATACTTTGTGGACCTGCGCGACCTGGACGTCGAGCTGCGACGGCTGGCCGAACAGACCCGCACCTCACACAAGGCAGTACTGCTCTCCCTCCACCTCACCGTGATGCGGATCGTCGCGGGTTCGGAGAGGTTCTTCACCGGTCTTGCGTGTGACGCAAGGCCGGAGGCGGTGGGGGCCGACCGAGTATTCGGCATGTTCCTCAACACCCTGCCGTTTCGGATGCCCGAGGGGCAACGAACGTGGGGCGAGGTGGTGCATGCGGTATATGATCGGTTGACCGAAATGTGGCCGCACCGTGTGTACCCGATGCCGTTGCTGCAGCAGGAATTCGGGGGCGCCGACCGTCTTTTGGACGTGTTCTTCAACTATTTGGACTTCTACCAGCTCGATTCGGATCTCGTCGACGGTGAGCTGATCTACAACGACAACGTCAACGAGTTCGGTCTGCACATATTCACCGCGCCAGGGATGCTTTGCCTCAATGTGGACAATCATCTGCTGAGCCCTGAGGCTGCCCCGGTGCTGGTGGGGTTGTACCGTCGAGTGGCCGAAGAGATGGCGCTGGGACCGGGTGGTTCGGTCCACGACGTTGAGTTGCGGCTCGCCGCTGATCAGCCTGATCCGGGAGGGCTGGTCCGGTGGGCAGGCGGAGTCGGAATCGGCGGAAACAGAATCACATCCGTATTGCAGCAACTGACAGGGCTCCCCCCAACGGCAGCCCGCTCCGCGGCGGTGTCTTGCTCCGCACGCATTGCTACCGGAATATCTGTCCGGGTGCTGGGCCCCGACCGGCTACCAGTGCCGCGTGGCGTCTCGGGGGATCTGTGGATCGGAGGGGCAACCTGCCCGCTACCGATCGCGCCGGCGCACGGCGTTCACGATGGGGCCTCGATCCTCGGGTGTGAACACGTGGCAGACCCGATCTCCGAGCTTGGCACTCCTTTGCATCGGACTGGAGTGGCTGCCCGCACGGGGCTCGACGGTGCCCTCGAACTGCTCGGCCATGCGGAACTCGATCCGGATGACGCGGCGCTGTGGCCGGAGCAGGCGGCGACTGCGTTGCTGCAGGTGCGTGAACTGATCGACCGTCATCCGTCAGTGCGCGACAGCCAGGTGCTGGTCCGCACGGACCCCCAGGAGAACCCACGCCTGATTGCCTACGTGCGGCCGGCCGATGCAACGAACGTGGACGTGGATTCCGTTCGGCGCTGGCTTGTCGATCGGAAGATACCCCGACGTTTCATCCCGGAGTCGTGGACCACGCTCGAGGAATGGCCGCTGCGCTCGGATGGCACGCTGGTGTTCGACGATCTCCCGAAGCCCGTCACAAGTTCTGTAGAGGAAGTAGGCCGGCGTCCCTGGGACGACGTGTTCGACAAGCTGCTGCGGGACGTACTTGCCCCTGAACCTTCATTGCCGCCCGACGACGTCACAGATGTCTCGCTCACCGAGCTAGGACTGGACTCGATGCGCATCGTCGGCTTGCTGGTGGCAATTGAACAGGCGTACGACATCACCATCTCGGAAGACGCTCCCTTGATGGAGATGTTCCGGACCCCTCGAACGCTGTGGGAGGCGGTGGACCGGATTCGCACAGGGAAGGCAGCGCCGGCTGAGCCTCGATCCAACGGGTGACGGATGGGCGAGGAAGGTCCGAATTGAGTTAGGTGCCCGCCGCGGGGTGCTCTCGCTGGTCGCTGCAGCAGGCGAAGCTGACCAAGCGGGCAACGGTGTTGGGATGGCCGCCGGTCGGCGGCCAGAGTGTCCCGAGGCGAGATAACCGACGCGTCCGCGCTGCGCGGGCCGCAGGTCCAATTCATGGACGCCGCGTATGGGGACATGTGGCCTGGCCAGCGACGGGCAGAGGGGGACCCCAGCACACCCCAGTGAGACGATCTTGCTGTGGCTGGCGTGATCACGGCGTCCGAGCCGTCCTGGAAAGCCCCGTTCACCGGGCTGAGCCCGCGTCAGTTCAGCAAGCTGATCACCGCGTTGCGGCGCGAGGGGGCGGACCCGGTCCGCAAGGGCCGGCCCTGGAGCTTGCCGCTCGAAGACCGAGTCCTGCTGCTGGCCGCGTACTGGCGCACGAACCTCACCCCGCGGCTGCTGGCACCGCTGTTCGGGGTGTCGAAATCGGCTGCCGACCGCATCCTCGACCACCTCGGGCCGTCGCTAGCGCTTCAGCAGCGCAAGCGGTTCCGTAAGGACACCGTGCTCATCGCAGACGGCACCCTGATCCCCACCCGCGATCACACCATCGCCGAGCAGTCGAAAAACTATCGGTACTCCACCAATCACCAGGTCGTCATCGACGCCGACCCCCGCCTCGCCGTTGCCGTCGGCCGGCCGGTGCCGGGTAACCGCAACGACTGCAAGGCATGGGGACCCTCCGGCGCCAAGGACGCCGTTGGTAGGACCACGGTGATCGCGGACGGCGGCTACCGGGGCACCGGCCTGGAAAGAGGAACACAACGCCACGCCGACACCGTTCTCGTCGAGCAGTTCGGCGGGCGTGCCCACGAGGTCGATGACGATCGCGAAGAAGCGGGAGTCGATCTCGTCCTGGGACATATCGACGGCACCCACGCGTTCGGTCTGGGCGACGGGTTGCAGGTCTCGGTGGCCCCAGCTGACAGTGACGGGGTGGGCCAACTCGGCTGCGCTGGTGGTCTGTTCGCAGAGTGGTGCCGTCCCAGGTGAAGTCCCTCTGCTCGGCGACCGTTTCACCGTCAGCGGCCAGGCGCTGCTTGGCCATGCGACCGCACCGGCGCCGGCCCAGCGTGGGTCGTGGAGGTAGCGCCAGTGGGTACCGTCCGGGGTGATGACGGAGGTGAGCCGGTCCTCCGAGTTCCAGGTGTAGTGCCAGGTCTCGGGCTTGCTCAACAGCCGCGCCTTCTGACGCAGGGGGATGCGGCCCGCCGCGTCGCGAGCATGCCCGGTTCGGTGGAAGGCCGTCGGAAAGGGCCTGGTCACAGGCACCTCGCTGGCGGCCTACCCGACGGCACGCCGGGGGCTGCTCCGGCTGGATTGGTACTGCCGGGCTCCGGGAGCACTGGGTGGTCTGGGCTGCAGCTTCTGCTCGGCATCGTGGTGTCCCTGGCCGCGAACGTCGCGGCGGCTCCCGCGCTGGCCTGGCATCCCGTGCAGGTGGCTGGGTGGCCGAGGTGGCGCTCTTGCTACCCGTCGAGCTGCTGCTTCACCGGCGTAGAGCGCGCAGCGTCGTGCGGGCCGAGTCCACCGGTGTGGAAGCTGTGGGTGATCAAGGGCATCCCCGCGCTGCCGGAGCCTGACGAGGAACGGCTGCGCACAGCCGTGGCGAGAAGCTCCGCCTCCCTCTGCCGCCAGATCCTCCTATATGTGAACGATGGCGATATTCCCCAACCTGATCGACGTGGGGGTAGCGGTGGACTCCAGGTGAATCGGTTCAGGATCTGGCGGGCGGGTGAGGCGTCAGCCATTAAGTTCAGGCCGATTCTCGGGTCGTCGATTCCGGAAGCTAGAAAGCGCTTACTTTGGTTCTGTGGGAGTTTTGAGGAGTATGTTCTGGTCATCCCGTTTATGTGTCATCGATTGGTAATGCATTTCTAATGGGACAGTAAAATCTTGAAGTGGCTTAGATCAATCGAAGCCCGCCGATAGGCACTTTCCGGCTGCGTGGGGCTGATGGAAGCATCGCTAGGGCTCCGCCTGCACTTTGCGGGAAGTTTGGTGCAAAGAGGATAAGGGTGCACGAAAGTCCGCGCTCTGGCTGCCGGGTGGGCGGAGAGTGTCCGCAGCTGGATTGAATCGATTCATTCTATAGGACGCGGCTTGCTCAGTGATCGGCAGGCCTCATGGGACTGTACGCCTTGAGTGAAACGGGGATGCATGGTGCTGGCGAAGCAAGTCGTGATGCTCAGGAAACGGCGGGGCTGGACACAGGAGCAACTGGCCGAATACTCGGGGCTGAGCGTACGAACGATCAGGAACCTGGAGCTGGGCCGGGTGCAGAACCCGCGTCAGTCGTCGGTTGAGTTACTGGCGCATGTGTTGAACGTGCCAGGGGGCGTCATGCGTCAGACGAGTCCTGTGCAGGTTATGAGCCACTGGCGTGGGCCGCAGCCGCCCACGACACCGCTCATCGGGCCGCCGGCGGTGCTTGAAGAGCTTGAAGAGGCCGTTACGAGTCATCGGTTGACGACGCTTACCGGTCCCGGGGGAGTGGGCAAGACACGGTATGCCTTCGCCGTGGCGTCCAACGTGAGCGAATCATTTCGCCATGGCGTCGCCTTCGTGGAGCTCGGTGACCTCACCCTGGAGCGCTCTCGCAGCAGTGACTGGACAGCAGCCATCCTGCAACGGATCGCTGAGTGCGTCGGCAGGCAAATGCCAAGTGTGGGTACGGCATTCGATTCAGATGCCGCCGTATCTGACTTCGCAGGTGAGGGCGAGGACTGCAGGTGGCTCCTCGTCCTCGACAACGCGGAGCACGTACCAGCGGGTGTCGCTGCCGCTTGCCGTCTGCTCCTCGGCAGATTTCCAGGACTGCACATCCTCATCACGGCGCGACGTCGGCTGACGGAAAGGATCGGGGTCAACCAGGAGATTCGGCCCCTCGAAGTCGGGGGCAACGGCGAGGGTTCCCAGCACGCGACCGCGGTGGAACTCGTGCTTCGGCACCTCGGTGAGGACTTCGCTACTGCGGCAGGTCTTGGGCACGATGTATCACCCCTGGTGGAGCTGTGCCGACGACTCGGAGGCATTCCGCGCAATCTGGAATTCGCGGCTGAGCAGATGCGGGCTGTGCCGATCGAGACGCTGTTGGCGGAGGGGCCCACGGTGGAGATGCTGTGGACCAACGATCACGGGCTGCTTCCTCACCAGCGATCCGTCGCGGAGAGCATCCGCTGGGACCTGGATCTGCTGACGGAAGTTCACCGTGACCTCTTGGAACGCCTTATGCGGTACGAGCGCAAGGAGTTCACGGTCAAGGAAGTTATGGCAGAGTCTGTGAGACTTGGCGTGCAGGGGCCTGCGGCGCCGCTCGCCATACTCTCCGAGCTCCGTGAATTGTCACTGGTGCTTGCCGACCCTGATTCCCCTTATCGTTACCGGCGAGCCCCGTTCGTCCATGAAGCCTTGGTGGGTAAGCCTGTCACTTCAATATGAGTCGGAAAGACCAGGTTGGATGTCAGGAAGGTATTCGGCGGACGTTCCGAATCTGGTGCCCATCAGTCGTGAGTACGCGCATAGATACTCCTTGGAGGCGCACATGACGAGAACGCTCAGCTTTGTGTTCGAAGGATTGAACGAGAGGGTTGGTCCCGCCACTTGGGGGCAGCGTCACATCTGGCCGGTCCTGGACCGGCACCCCGGAGACCGGCGTCGCTTCGTCATGCGTCGGGTTTGGGCCGTGCCGACCGGTGCCGACGCTGCGCTGGTAGTAGCGGCGCTGCGCACGTTGGTGTGTCGACACGAGGCCCTGCGCACGATGATCACGCATCAGGACGGCAATCTGGTCCAGCACGTCAGGGCGGAGGGTGGGTTCGAGATCCTCGTGGAGGAGCAGGCCGGCGCCTGGACCGAGCGCGACGTTACGGCGGCCACGGATCTCATCGCGAAAGAAGAGTTCTCGCTCGACAAGGAGTATCCGGTCCGGTTTCTGATTCTGACGTCTCGGGACGCCCCACAATGGGTTGTCGTCGGCGCCTCACACATGGCGGTGGACGGCGACGCGTGCGACATTCTGGAGCGGGAGTTCAGGGATCTGGTCCAACGACCTGGGGGAGATGCCGAGGCTGATGGCGCGGTGACGCAGACCCCCCTGTCACGGGCAGACTCTGAGCAGTCCGATATGGGAAGCAAGTGGAACGATCGTAGTCTGGCCTACTGGCAAAAGGTGCTGGAGGAATTCCCAGATGAACTCTTTCCGCGTCGCGAGCCCGATGAGAATAGCTGGCCGGATCGAGGTGATCGATTTCTCATGCTGGCTGCGCACGCTGTCGGTGCCGGCGAGGAGGCGGATCGAAAGGCGCGGAAGCTACGAACATCGGCGTCCAATGTTTGCATGGCGGCGCTGGTGCGTTCCCTGGCCAGACATTCCGGGCTGGATTCCTTCCCGCTTGGCGTGACGTATTCCAATCGCTACCTGCCGCAGGCGGAGGGGTACGTCGGCACGCTTGCACAGCAAGGGATCATCGGCGTCCCGGACGCACTGGGTAAGACGTTCCCACGCCTCTCCGCCGAACTGTGGACTTCCCTCATGAACGGGCATCG
Organism: Streptomyces cyaneus; assembly: GCF_004028635.1. Lineage (GTDB taxonomy): Bacteria > Actinomycetota > Actinomycetes > Streptomycetales > Streptomycetaceae > Streptomyces > Streptomyces cyaneus. The sequence continues at coordinate 78,992 of NZ_ML138680.1, forward strand.
ACATGCCTACTATGACCAGTCCGACGTGGACACGCTCATAGCCCGAACCTGCGCTGACGGTCGCTATGTTGGATACGGGCCCGTGGCCCACTTCGTGAACTTCAGGATGGAGCAGAAGCTCGGGAAGATCCACGGAGCGGCAGTGGAGCAGAGCTCTCATGGGATCACTCTGGCCGAGACCGGATCCCTGGATTACAGCCCCTCCCGGTTCGGGGTGTACCTGGGGTCGGATGGTACCGACCTGGCAGTCCGCCTCTTCGTTGACACCGACGCCGTTCCGTTCGATACGGCTAAGAAGCTGGTGAAAGACCTGCTGATCGAGGTGCAATCGAGCGATCTCGGCTGATGTGTCGTCAGGTGGCGAGAGTTCGTGACCTCGGGTGCGGCGGACCGGCGTCCTCATCGCGGAAGACGATGTGCGGCCCGATGTCTAGCGTCGCGCTTTCATGAGGTGGGCTGTCCAGAGGTTGATCAAGCGCGAGGACGGCGGCGGCGATTGACGTCATTCGGTTTCGGGCTGCACCGAGACCTGCGGAAGATCCGCCATGACTTCAGCCGTGCGATGCCACGCTCGACCGGTGCCCGGGCAGCGGACAGCGCACGGTTGACGGTCTGTTGGGTGGGTGTGAGGTCACGGGCCCGCCCTTCAGATGCGGGTGCTCGTCGAGGAGCGCCGTCACCTGGGCCGGGGCGGGGTGATCTTTTCCTTCTCCTCGGTGGTCAGCAGGTCATCTCGCTCACCGACGTTGGCCTCGGCCGGCCTGGTGGATCCAGCCGCGCAGGGCCTTGTGATGCACGCTGAGTTCTTCGGTCATACGGCGGTTGACGGGCTTCGGCTCGGCAGCGCGGGGCACCGAGCGCACGCTCACGCAATTCCAGCGGGTGCTTCCTCGAGGCAGGCATGGTATGGGCCCCGCACATGAGACTCATCTGCCCTCTGTCAACACCTTCCGCATCGCGGGAGGAAGGAGGAGGAAGCTCAGGCAGGCAAGTTGCCGCCACTCTGCCTGGCTCGCCTGGCACCCCCGTGCCCTACTTGGAGAAAGGAGTCTGCACCTCGCGGACATGAGGATTGGGAGCACGCATTCCCTATGGCCAGCAACACTGTGCCAACTGTGGACGGTTGTGCCTTGAGCGTGGGGCAGGAGGCGCTGTGGTTCCTGCAGGCGCTGGCGCCTGACAGCAGCGCGTACAACATCAATCTAGCGCTGAGACTAGATTTCGATGTGGACGTCGCGGCACTTGAATCGGCCGTCCATGCAGTCGTCTCCGGAAACAGCATGCTTAGCTGCTTGTTTCGATCGACCAGAGCGGGTCTCCGGCGACTCCCCAAGGCCGCCGCACCGTATTTGTCGGTTTTTGAGATGTGCCACATCGGGGGCCCGGACGAAGCTGGCGCGCTGCACGCGGCTGCGATCGAGGCTTCCCAGCGTCCCTTCCGGCTGGACTGCGAGGCTCCCGTGCGGGTGTCACTGCTCCGAGCGGAGACTTGCAGTTCACTACTCGTAGTGAGTGCACACCACATCGCGCTGGACAACTCCTCCATTCTCAGCTTGCTCCACGACCTGTTGGCCGCGTACGGGAGCAGAGTCGCTGGTCCGCTTCCGCAGGTCGGCCCGAGACCAGACGATCAGGAACTCGGTGCCACGAAGTCTGAATACGCCAGCCAGACGGTTTCCGGTGAGGCAGACACGGGCGCGCAATATCTCGACTTCGTGCAACGCGAGCAGAAATTCTTGCGCTCGCCGCGCGGCGAGTCTGCGCGACGTTACTGGCAGAGCGTCCTGCAAACCGTGCCCAATGACCCCCTACTGGTCGGTGACCTGACGCGCCCACATGTCTACCGTTTCGAGGGCGACGAGACCGAGACCCTCCTCTCCCATAGCCTGCGTGATCGAATAACTACACTCTGCGGCAAAACTGACACGACCCCATTCGTGCTCATGTTCGCTGTCTTCCAGCTCCTCCTGTACAGCCTTTCCGGGGCGCGCCTCCGACTCGTCGGGTATCCAACCGACGTGCGTCCTGGTGTACGAGACCGGGCGGCGATCGGCTACTACGTCAATACTCTTCCGTTTCCGGCACGAGTTGAGGCCGATGATTCATTCGCTGATCTGCTGCAGCGGACCAAAACCGAACTGTGGTCCGGTCTCGCGCACCGCAAGTACCCGTTTGCCCTGATGCCAAGACTGGTCGAGCAGCCGCGCGAAGCGAACCGGGCTGGACTGATCAACGTGCTCTGCGTGGCGAACGAGGAGGACACGACGGAGTTGGCTCGGCGCGCCCTGCCGCCGGGCCACCACGCTCACGCGTATAACCTGCCGCACGGGCTGGGTCAATTCGACCTCGTTCTGACGGTGTCCCGGCGCGGACCGGAAACTGCCGTCGTCCTCCAGTACAACACCTCGCTGTTTACCGCCGGCGCAGCTGAAACCCTCACTGAGGCCTACCTCGGTCTGCTGACGGCGGCGACGGAGGATACGCTGCCGGGCCGGCTGGGCGACCTCGCATCGAGCCTGACCTTGCGAAGCAACCCCGATTCCTCACCATCCAGCCGTTAGCCCAAGGCATCCGGCCGCTGTAGCCGCTCGAGGAGTTGATGAGTTGTGACGAACTTGTACGCCACGGCCAAACCGGCGACTGGTAGCGCACGGACTGAGAGGGATGGCCATTTCGCTCGGCTCATTGAAACCGAGTGGCTTCTGCCCGCCGGCATCACCGGAGTGCTCAGCTCCGCGATCTGTCACGCGTTTTCGGCCCCGGACCGTGGGGAAGCGTCGTGACCGCCCCCGTCACGCCGGGAACCCCCGAACGGCAGTCGCTGTGGCGCAACCGCGAGTTCATCGCCCTGTGGGGCGGTCAGGTTGTCTCGACCCTGGGCGCGCGGATCAGTGGGACGGCGATGCCGCTCCTGGTTCTCGCGACCACCGGATCGCCCTCTGACGCCGGAATCGTCGGCGCCGCCGGAACGCTGCCCTTTCTTGTCGCTCACCTGCCTGCCGGGTCGCTGGTGGATCGGTGGAACCGCCGTCGGATCCTTCTGATCAGCGAGCTCACCGCGGGTCTGGCCCTGTCGACCATCCCGATCGCCATGTGGTTGGGCATGATCACGATCGCACATCTGGTTGTGGTCGCCTTCGTGCAAGGGCTGTGTTTTGTCTTCTTTGGGCTGGCCGAGCGCGCAGCCCTTCCCGTGATCATTCCGACCACGCTTTTGCCGACCGCGGTGGCCCATAACGAAGCCAGGAGCCGCGGTGCAGCTCTGGCCGGTCCGCCCCTGGGCGGCCTACTCTTCGGCATCGGCCGTGCCGTGCCGTTTGTGGTTGACGCGCTCTCCTACCTGATTGCTTCTATCGGGCTGCTGTTCATCCGAAGCAGCTTGCAGAATCAGACGACGACAAAAGCGGAATCACTGTGGCAAGCCACCACTGCGGGCCTGCGCTGGATCTGGAGACATCCCCTCATCCGCGCCGCGATCTTGCTGATCGCCGTCAGCAACCTAGTGTTTCAGGCCCTCATATTGATCATCGTCGTGCTCGCCCAACACGACGGCGCTACACCCACCACCATCGGCATCATGCTCGGCATCTACAGCGGTGGGGGTTTGATCGGAGCTCTAGCGGCGGCCAGATTGCATCGCCACTTCACTCCCAAGGCCGTCATCATCGGGGTCAATTGGATATGGGCTGCACTACTGCCCCTATTCGCGCTTGCGTCCAGCCCGCTGCTGATCGGCGTCATCGGTGCTGCCACTGCCTTCGTCGGACCGCTGTGGAACGTCGTGATCATCACTTACATAACCGTCCTGGTTCCCAACGAGTTGCTGGGGCGCGTCAACAGCGCGGCCATGACCCTGTCCTGGGGGGCTATGCCTCTGGCCTCCCTCGGTGCCGGCTACCTGCTCACCTCCCTCGGACCAAACGGCTCCGTATTCGTGCTGTCCACGGTGGTGCTAATCACCGCGATCGTCGCCTCCGTGAGCCCAGTGGTCCGGAATGCTCCCCCTCTCCCCGCACACGACGAGACGGCCTAACAGCGGCTACTGACCTTCAAAGCGTGGTGTCGTAGGGGCTGACGTCTCGTGATCCCTGCGGTATGCCGCCCGCATGAGGTATGCGCAAGGGGGCGGGCTGACCGACGAACGGCGCGCCTTCCGCGAGAAGTTGCGGTTGCAGGCGGCCGAGCGGTTCAGGCAGGGGAGAACAACACGGTCATCGCTCACGACCTGCGGGTCAGTGTCCGGTCGGTACAGCGTTGGCGCAAGGCTTGGTCGCAGGACGGGCCGAGAGCCCTGGCCTCAAAGGGCCCGGCATCGCTGCCGCTGCTCAGCGACGCACTGTTCGCCGTGCTGGAGCGTGAGCTGGCCAAGGGGCCGGCGGCACATGGGTGGCCGGACCAGACCTGGACCCTGTCACGGATCAAGACGCTGATCGGGCGCCGCTTCCACAAGAGCTACACCGTGCAAGGGGTGGCCGCCCTGCTCAAGCGGCACGGCTGGAGCTGCCAGGTCCCCGCCCGGCGGGCGATCGAGCGGGACGAGAACGTGGTGGCCGGCTGGATGAAGGAGACCTGGCCCCAGGTGGAAGGACCGTGGCGGCGCTCGACGCCTGGCTCGTCTTCGAGGACGAAGCCGGATTCTCGATGACGCCGCCTACCACTCGCACCTGGTCCCGCCGCGGCCACACCCCTGTGGTTCGCGTCCGGGGCCGCTCCCGCCGGCGCTTATCGGTGGCCGCCCTGGCCTGCTACAAGACCGGCGAATCCTCACGGCTGATCTACCGGCCCTGCCCGGACGTCAGGCCCGATGGGCGCAAAAGCTTCTCCTGGAAGGACTTCCGCGACCTGATCCAGACCGCGCACCAGCAGCTTGGCAGCCCGAACGTGCTGGTCTGGGACAACCTCAACACCCACCTCACCGCCGGCATGCACCGCTACATCGCCGACCGCGACTGGCTCACGGTCTTCCAACTGCCGCCTTACGCTCCCGACCTCAACCCGGTCGAGGGCATCTGGTCCGTCCTACGACGCACCACCGTGGCCAATCGCGCCTTCGCCGACCCCGATGACTTGATCACTGCCGTCCGACGCGGCCTACGCCAGCTCCAGTACCGCCACGATGTCCTCGACGGCTGCCTCACCGGCACCGGACTCCGATGCCAGCCACCATGACGACATCACGCACTCAACGCGGTAGTCGGAGAGCCCTTTCGGTATTCAGATGTGCTGCATCCAGACATTGGGCTCTACGTAGGTGCCCCGATCAGCGGAGCGGTCGAGCCGTAGCAAGCTCAGCCCTTCAGGGATGACGTAGTCACCCGTTTCGGGGAAAACCATGCCGGTCCACCCCTCCCACTCAGCGACCGTGCCGGTCATGGTTTGCGACTCGGGAGCCGCTGCGAGAATGCGGGCGCCCAGACGCTGGTGCGTCCGGATCCATGGATCGAGGGCCATACCGTCCTCACGGGTCCACCTCATGAAGGCCTCGATGGACGTCAGTGGGTAGCGGGCTTTCAAGGTCGGGCGGACCGGTGCAATGATGCGCGGCCATCCTGCATCCTCGGCGAGCTGGCGCAGTGCTTTGAGTGTCTCCCCGGCCAAGCCGCGTCCTTTGAGTGACGGGGTGACGATTGCTCCGCAGATCACCAGCGTGTCGGGTTCGACGCCTCGTTCTCGGCCCTCCACGGCGCGGATCGTGGCCTGGGTGTAGCCAGTGGGGAGTGTCTCCGTTCGCCCATCCCACCGGATCGGTATACCCCAGCCGGCCGCGACAGGCATGCCGTGGTCGTCCACCAGCGTGAGATTGAGGTCGGCGAACCACTCCCTGATCCTGCCGATGTACTGCTTGGCCAGCCGATCGGCTGTGATGAACTCCGGGAAGCCCTCGCTGAAGAGCTCCTGCATCTGCTCATCAGGCCATGTGCGTGCGTCTGTTCGCTCAACAGTCAAGGTCACCGGCCCGTTTATAGCGCACCGACCACAGACGGAGCGACAGAGTTCTTATGGCTTGGGCTGGAGCAGGCCGTCAGGATCACGCCCTGTCGGCCCTCACGACACCACGCTTTGAAGGTCAGTAAACGCGAAGGGGTGACTGTACTCCTCGGCGCCTCCTAGATCGCGTCGCCGGGCTCGGTAGCGTGCCGTGACTTGTGTGAGCAGCGCGGACAGCGTGGCGGCCGCGGCCCGTACGGCGGTGTTCCGCACGAAACGCGCCGGTCAGGCGGATGTCGGCGCCGATGGTGCCGGGCTGGTCGGGTCGCTGCACCATGCGCTCCGGCACCATGATCGACGAGGACTGGACCCGCCTCGCCCGGCGGATGCCCGAGGTCAGCGCCGCTCCGATCTACATCCAGGACGGCGCCTACTCCAACGTCCACGACCTGCGCGCCCACTGCCGCTACCTGCAGGCCCGGGCAGGCGTACAGCTCATCGTCGTCGATGCCGTTCACCTGCTCACCTACGGCACCAGGCCGCTCGGTTCCCGCTACGAGGAGATCTCCGACATCGCCCGCTGCCTGAAACTCCTGGCCAAGGAGCTCCGTCTGCCGATCGTCGCCATCTCCACCCTCAACCGCAGTCCCGAGCAGCGCATCGACAAGAAGCCGATGATCAACGACCTTCGGGACTCCGGCGCCCTCGAGGACAACGCCGACGTTGTGATCCTCCTGCACCGCGAGGACGCCTACGAGAAGGACTCGCCCCGGGCCGGCGAGGCCGACTTCATCGTCGCCAAGCATCGCCACGGGCCCACCGCGACCATCACGGTCGCCTTCCAGGGCCACTACTCCCGCTTCGTCGACATGACCCAGACATAGCCCTGACCTGTGGGATCTCAGATTCCGTGGCCGAACCTCACGACCGAAGACCACCCGGTGGCCGATCGGCCACAAATCTGAGACAGGCTGGTCAGTCGGTTCGCTGTTCCGAGTCCTTCTCGCCGTATTGGCTGGGCCGCTTCATCGTGCGTGTGGATCCAGGAGGTCTTCGACGTGCTCGGTGCCGGCGCCGAGGAAGCGGTCGGTGCCTTTGCTGTGCCAGTGGTTGGAACCTGCGATCCAGTCCCGGACACCGGCCACGTACCACCGGAGCGCTTCCTGCGTCGGTGCGTCCAGGGCCAGGTCGTCGACCAGGCCGGACAGGTGGTGCTCGGCGGCCAGGAGATCCTTGATCCGGTCGTCGATGAGAGCGTGGGCCGCACCGAGCGCCTGTTCGCGTGAGAGCTGTCCCTGGTGCTGCAGGACCAGGACGATGTTGGACATGATCCCGCAGGCGACCTCTTTGTCCACCGAGCGCAGGTCGTTGGTCCAGGAGACGATGTCGGTTGCGGTGGCGACGAACTCCCTGAAGCTGGCCGATGTGTGGACGTCCGCCGGGACTTCGCTGTCCGGACGGCAGATCTCGATGAGGTCAAAGCAGGGGATGACGCCGCCGGCTTCCCGGCGCAGTGCGGCGTATTCGAAGAGGCGGGGCGCGGTCTTGCGGTCGCGCAGGTCGATCTCGCGCGCGGCTGCCGCCATGGCCTCCATGAAGTGCCGGGCAAAGCGCTTCTTCCAGGCCGGTGAGCCCAGTTGGTCCAGGCGGTGTGAGATGTCATCGAGGGCTCGGATCAGTGGCGCGTCGGCCATGGGCCCTGCGACGGCGGCCGCAGGAGAAGGTTCCAGGACTCCTCGTACAGCTTGAGTGACCTCTCTCCATGACTGTGTGGTGCCGTAGTTGCCTACTTCGAGCTGGTCATCGGCGATGAACAGCCACCCGAGCCAGTCCGCTGCCAGCTGGGCCTCGACCAGCCCCACAGCGGGGTAGGCGTAGGCGCCGAACTCGCCGAACCTGCTGCATGCCAGGGTGCGGACCGCGGCCTCACTGCGGGCCAGGCCGAACTGGTGGGCCCACCGGCGCGTGTGCGTCTCGATCGCCTCTGCCATGGGGTGCTTGCGGACAGGGAACGGAAGGGTGATCACAGGAATCGGGTCGTTTCCCATGCGATGTCGCTCCTTGAGGTCGCGCTGATCACGGGAGACGGGACGGATACCAGCAGGGGAAGGGGAGGGTGCGGCCGGAGGGTCGTCAAGACGCGGGGGCACGGTCTTCCCCAGGGCTGGTGGGGTGCGGGTGGCGGGGCAGGACGCTCATGCGCAGCTCGGGCGGGCGGATGAGCGGGCCGGTCGGGCGGGGTATGGCGGGGGTACTGGTGTGGGGCCGCAGGGTCCATTGGGCGGCGAGGGTGGCCAGGACGGTGGTGGCCTGTGCGGCGGCGAAGGAGTCGCCGATGCATTTGCGCGGGCCGGCACCGAAGGGGATGTAGGCGCCGCGGGGCAGGGTGCGGGCGCGGTCGGTCAGCCAGCGGTCGGGGTCGAAGCGGTCCGGGTCGGGGAAGTGGCGCGGGTCGTGGTGGAGCAGGTAGGGGCTGTAGATGATCTCGGTGCCGGCCGGCAAGCGGGCGGGGCCGAGTGTGACCGGGCGCAGGGCGCGGCGCATGAGCAGCCAGGGCGGGTACAGGCGCAGGACCTCGTTGACGATCCGGGTGGTGTGGGGCAGGTGCGGGAGGTCGGTGAAGGTGACGGGGCGTCCTTCCAGGACGGTGTCGACCTCCTCGTGCAGGCGCTGTTCGACCGTCGGGTGGGTGGCGGTGAGGTGGAGGGCCCAGGTGAGGGCGGCCTGGCTGGTCTCGGTTCCGGCGATGATCAAAGTGAGCACCTCGTCGCGCAGTTGCTGGGCGCTCATCGCACGGCCGTGCTCGTCGCGGGCCTGCAGGAGGAGGGAGAGGACGTCCTCCGGGCCGTCAGGTCCGTCAGCTCCGTCGGGGCGGTTGGGGGTGCTGCTGTGGCTGCTGACGGCCTGGTCGGTGAGGGCGAGCAGGCGGGCGACGGCATCGGTGAAGCGGCGGTTGGCGGGCAGGGGCAGGCGCAGCAGCCAGGCGGGGAGCAGGGCGCGCAGGCCGGCTCCGCTGACGAAGACCGGCAGGGTCTGGTGGACCTCGGTGAAGGCCGCGCTGCCGGGCGGGGCGGAGAAGAGGGTGCGGGCGATGACGCTGAGGGTGAGGTCGGTCATGGCCCGGTCGATGGCCACGGTCTGGCCCGGCTGCCAGGCGGCCATGGTTTCCTCGGCTGCGGCGCGCATGGTGGCGGTGTACTGGGCGATCCGGGCCCGGTGGAAGGCCGGTTGGATCATCGGCCGCTGGATACGGTGCAGTTGCGGTTGAGCGGTGAGCAGGCCCTGGCCGACCAGTGGCCGCGACCGCTCGAACAGACGGCCCTTGTCGAAGTTCTGCCCGCCGTCGTGCAGGACCTGGCGGACCACGTCGGGGGCGGTGAGCACGTAGGCGGGAAGTGGGCCGAGATAGACACGGACCACGTCTCCCAGAGCGGTGAGGGAGGCAAGGAACTCCAGCGGACGCCGGTACAGCTGGACGGTGTGCCCCAGGCCGGGCAGACGCCCGGGTGCGGTGGGCACTGCCGGGCCGGTCTGGTCGCGGACACTCAAGGTGGAGCCTCCTACTTCGTGTGTAGACGGGGACAGGAGGGGCGGGTGCGGGTGCTGCCGCGCGGGCGGTCCTCTCGGTGCGGGGTGGCGGAGGGCGGGCTGTGGATGGGAGCCGCTCGGAGCCAGGGCACGCTGGCAGGATTCGGCTGCAGTTCACGCGGTTCTGCTGCACAGGGACCGGGTGAGCGCGCCCAAAGTGGCGGCGGCGGCCGGGTCGATGAGCGGGTGCTCCAAGGCGTCCAGGGCTTGGCGGCACCGGTCGGCGATCATGTCCTCGACCGCGGCACGGGCCCCGCATGCCTCAAGAGCCGACCGCAACGCGGCGATCCGGCCCGTCCCCCGCTCCCGGTCACACAACAGGGAGCGGATTCCGTAGCGGCCGTTGTCGGCGCGCAGGGCCAGGGCGACCAGCACGGTGTGTTTGGCATCCCGCAGATCCTCGGCGGCCGGCTTGCCGGTGACGACCGGGTCGCCGAACACCCCGAGCAGGTCGTCGCGCAGCTGGAACGCCTCGCCGGCCGGCAGGGCGAAAGAGCTCAGCGCCGCCGGGAGCCCAGGGCCTGCCTCGGCGAGCTCGGCGCCCAGGTGCAGGGGGCGCTCCACGCTGTACTTGGCGGTCTTGAAACGGGCGATCTTCAGCGCGTGCGCGACATCCTCGGTCGGCTCACCGGTGGCGAGCAGGTCCAGGTACTGGCCGTACATCAGCTCCGTGCGCATCACATCCAGCACCGGGAACACCCCGGCCAACTGCGCAGCGGTCAACCCGGCCGTGCGCACGAGCTGCTCGGACCAGACCAGCGCCACATCACCGACGAGGACGGCCGCGCTGGTACCCAGCCGGTCCGCATCCGCGTGTCCGGCGTGCCGGGCGGCCAGCACCCGGTGCGCCGTCGGCCGGCCTCGACGGGTACTGCTGCCGTCCATGACGTCGTCGTGGATCAGGGCGAAAGTGTGGAACATCTCCAGCGCCGCACCTACCCGCACCACCGGCGCGGGCACCGATGTACGGCCCTCGCACGCCCATCCCAGTGCGCACAGCGCCGGCCGGATGCGCTTGCCGCCCGCGAACAGCAGCCCGCGCAGCACCTCAGCGGCTTCGACGGGATACCCGCACTGAGCAGCCTCCTCAGCGCGGCGGTCCAGGAACTCCGCCAGCACCGCCTCGACCCGCCCCCGCAGAGCGTCCATGTCCATGCAGCCCGCTCCGACCGCCCCCGCAACCACCGCAGCCGACCTCCCCGATGCCGCCAGGACACAGCGATGACCTTCCGCAGCACCAGCCCGGACAACCACAGACCCACACGGCTTCGGAGGCACACGGAGCACTGGAGACCCTGCGGCGGGAGCCCTCGCGCCCCCTACACCAAGATCTAAGGAGACGGGACAACCCCGGAGCCGTTTCCCTGAGGATCTGGACACGGTCGTGAGACTGAGCGGCTGGAAACGGCGTGAGACACCGCGAAAAGCCACAGGTCACAGCGGCGTCGTGGGACGCGAACTGCGAGACCCTACACCTCTGCTGCCCGTTCGAACCCGATGTCCGACACTCCCGTATACCGATCGCCGCTGGCCGAACTCGCCCAGAAGTTCTGCGCCGCTTTTTCGGACTCAGCCTGACCGTGATGGACGCCGCCCTGCGGGAGTCACTGAAGGCCCTGCGACTGTCCGGCATGCTGGCCCTCGACGCCCGCCTGGCTCAGGCCCACGGCGGCGAGCTCGGGCACCTCGACTTTCTCCAGGTCCTCTGCCAGGACGAGATCACCCGCCGCGAGACCGTCGCCTTCCAACGCCGCCTGCAGCGGGCCAAGTTCGAGCCGCAGGTCACCCTCGAGGAGTTCGACTTCACCGCCTCCTCGAAACTGCCCGCCGCGCAGATTCGGGACCTGGGAGCCCTGCGCTGGCTCCACGCAGGCGAGTCGGTCATCCTCTTCGGCCCGGTCGGCGTCGGCAAAACCCATATCGCCCAGGCCCTCGGCCACCTCGCCATCCGCCAGGGCGCCCACGTCCGCTTCGCCAAGACCAGCCGCATCCTCGCCGACCTCGCCGGCGGCCACGCGGACCGCACCTGGAGAAACGGATCCGCGAACTCGTCCGCCCCGACGTCCTCATCCTCGACGACTTTGCCATGCGCCAACTGCCCGCGGCCCAGGCCGACGACCTCTACGAGCTCGTCTCCGAGCGACAGGGCCGTTCCTTGATCATCACTAGCAACCGGGCACCCAGCGACTGGTATCCCCTTTTCCCCAACCCCGTCGTTGCCGAATCGCTCCTGGACCGGCTGATCAACACCAGCCACCAGGTCATCATGAACGGCCCCAGCTACCGACCGAACAAGCGACCCAAGAACCCTGCCGAAGAACCGACCGACTACTTCATAGGGCAGCCAGCTCACAGGATCGTCTTCATCGGCGTCTGGGCCGCTGAGGCCCCAGGCGCTGGTCACCAGCACCGGATCGCCGACGCTAGTGCTGTGACCGGGAACGTTTGCCGGGTTGCTCGTTGTGCTGGTTGGACGTGGACTTCAACCAGGGGGCGGGAATGGCACTACCGGTCAGGGTTCGCAGGCTGACTGAGCGGGAGGGGCAGAGGCTTCAGCAGATCGTGCGACGGGGCAGCACGAGCTCAGTGCAGTTCAGGCGGGCGATGATGCTGCTGGCCTCGGCTGGCGGCAGCACCGTCCCGGTCATCGCCCGCCTGGTGCAGGCAAACGAAGACACTGTGAGGGACGTGATCCACCGCTTCAATGAGATCGGGCTCGCATGCCTCAACCCTCAGTGGGCGGGAGGCCGTCCCCGCCTGCTCAACTGTGACGACGAGGACTTCGTCATCCAGACGGCCATCACCCGCCCCACCGCCCTCGGCAAGCCCTTCACGCGCTGGTCGATCCGCAAACTTGTCGATCACCTGCGCCGGAACGTCTCCCGGCCGATCACGATCGGCCGGGAGACACTGCGCTGCTTACTGGCCCGCCACGGGGTCTCCTTTCAACGCACGAAGACGTGGAAGGAGTCCCCGGACTCGGACTTCGACGCCAAGCTGGCCCGGATCGAGTACGCCATCAACGAGCGACCGGACCGTACCTTCGCCTTTGACGAGTTCGGCCCACTCGGCATCCGGCCGACCGCCGGCTCCTGCTGGGCCGAACGAGGCAAGCCGGAGCGGCTGCCGGCGACCTATCGCCGCACCCACGGCATCACCTACTTCCACGGCTGCCACTCGGTCGGCGACGACAAGCTGTGGGGGATCAACCGGCGTCGTAAGGGCATCGACCACACCTGGGCCGCCCTGCGGTCCATCCGCGCCGCCCGTCCGGACGGCGCCCCGATCTACGTGATCCTCGACAACCTTTCCGCCCACCTGAACTGGCGAATCCGCAGGTGGGCAGACCGGAACAAGGTCGAGCTGTGCTTCACCCCAACCTACGCGTCCTGGGCCAACCCCATCGAGGCTCACTTCGGACCGCTGCGACAGTTCACGCTGGCCAACTCCAACCATGCGAACCACATCGTGCAGACCCGGGCCCTGCACGCCTACCTGCGCTGGCGCAACCAGAGCCGACGCCACCCCGACGTCCTCGCGAACCAGTGACGTGAACGCGCCCGCATCCGAAGTGAGAAACACGTCCGATGGGGCGGCCGGCCGGTTACGACTGCTGCTTGAGCAATCACACCTGCTCCTGAAACACCCTGATCTCGGTCGGCGTGAGCGTCCTGATCGTCGTCCAAGCTGACAGCTCGGTCAGTTCTCGGGCCCATTCTTCGAGATCATCACCAGCACCGTGGAAGAACCACGAGTCGAAGCTTCCCAGGGCTTCCAGGGCAGGTTCGGATCCGTATCGGACCTCGCAGTGGACCTGCACGTAATGATCGTGATCACCATCGGCGTCGAAGACTTCGAACTGCCGTGTCAGGTCGACCATGAACGTCGGAGAACCGTCGAACGAGTAGGTTCCGTACTGGAAAAGAAGGCCGTCACCATCAGGCGCTCCGGAGATGTCGAACAGCCGTCGGCCGAAGCGGAGGAAAGCCTGCCAGACGTCTTCCGTGCCAAGGTCGGCGAGCGCGCGCTGCCCCGCCTCCAGCTCGCCTTCAAGTAGCCCCACGGCTTCATCGACGGACGGCCTCCGCGTCATCCCCGCCCTCCCTGATCGCAGCGGCTCAGCCTACTCAACCCGGCAAACCTTCCCGGTCACAGCACTAGCAGGTGGGCGATGCGCGGAGCGTCGTATCCCGCGTCAAGCACAACCAGGACCCTCGGGTCACCCGGCCGCCACTGGCCGGCGGCGACCAGCCGCTCGACGACCTCGCGGATCTGAACCGTGGTCACGGCGGCGACATCGGCGCCGGGCTCCAGGCGGACCGCGTCCAGCACCGCCGTCCAGGACGTGCGGCCGGTCTCCAGTGCGGCCACCACCGAGTACGGCCACCCGGGCACCCACCTTCACCCGCCCGAAGGCGCCGTTCCGCAACCCGCTCGCTCTGGAGGGCGTGTACGGCCTGATGAGCAAGGACGGCTACACCTGCAACCGCCGACTCAACAAGCGCGGTACCCACAACCTCAACGAGTGGAGCGGCCCCGACCACGTCGGAACCCACCCCGACGACGACTTCACGATGCCGTTCAGCGACGACGACCTGCTGCTGGCCTAACCGCCCGCCCCGCCTGGCCCTCCGTCCTGCCGAACGGCGTCGTCGACATGGTCGCCGACAACATCAGCCTGTGGAGCACCACCCCCGGAGTCGACGTCCCCGACTGGCTGATGAGCCTGATCGAGAAGTACGCCCCGAGCTCCTGGTAGCCCCCGCCCGAACCCCCGGCCACGCGCCGGGGGTTCGCCGTTCCACCGCCCAACTCGACCTGGGTCAAGGAGACATGAGCATGGAACTGGCCTCATCCACCATCATCGGCGTCATCGGCGTGCTGGGGATCCTGGTCGGCTTCCGCCGGCAGGAGCGGTCCACCGTGCGCCGCAACCGGCACGTCCAGCAAGCACAGCAGCGCGCGGAGCTGCGCGCCGCGATCGTCCGCTCTGATCCACGTTGTAGACGTGGCGATGTTCGCGAGTGCCGCGAACACCCGGCGAACGCGTCCTAGCCGGGATCGATCGCACGGACCCGCATCATCCCGACCAGCCCACCGCGTACCAGTGTGATCGTCACCTGCGCATCGAATGGGAGAGGTCCCCCTGTTGCAGTTCGCACACGAGGCTCACGGCCAGCATGAGTGCCGTCAGCGCGTTCGCTTTGCTGTACTGGGCGGATCCGGCGGCGTGAGCAGTGGCGTGACGGTTGAAGGCGGTGGGAATCGGATGGCTGTCGTGGAAGTCCTCGCAAGCCTTCACGAACCGTGCGAAAACGCAGGCCTGACGGAACTGCAGCAAGGTGGAGTCGTCCAGATCGATCTTGGGGAGCTTCTTGGCCACGTCCTTGTACTTGAAGAAGCCAGCCGTCTTCAAGGCCGGTTCGGCACGCCATACGCCCCGGTAGACCGTGCCCCAGACAGACGCGGCGAGCGCTTGAGCCCCCGCCAACATGCTGGTGTCAACCATGGTCAGGCAATCGTCAAGCAAGGTTGCCTGCTGACGGAGGTCCGGTTGACTGACGGCGCTGAGAGCCTCTCGGCACGAGGCCACGATCTCCTCGGTGTCCGCCTCCAGCACTTCAGCGCGAGCTTGTGCATCAGGCGCGGCCAGAAGATGGCGGATGACGGGAGGGGACGGCACCCAGGCGAGCGGTGTGCCCTCTTCCAGGACCGGCGGCATCGCGGTGTAGTCGAGGGATTCGCCTAGCCAGTTGCTCGGAACGACTCGTTGGATGACGCGCTGCCCAGTCGATCTGCGGAGCTATGAAGGAGAGATCCGGCAGGCTGTCCCGGATCAGAAGGGCACCATCCACCAGGCATACCGGGACGGGATGGAAGATCAGTTGGGCTCGCTGGGTCTCGTTTTGAATGCGGTCGTTCTCTGGACGACTCGCTACATCGAAGCCGCGGTCGCCCAGCTCCGGGCGGAGGGCCACGAGATCCGCGACGAGGACGTCGCCCGGCTCTTACCGCTCAAGCACAAGAATCTGAACGTCCTGGGCCGGTACAACTTCACCGCCTCCCAGCCGGTCAGCGGGCTGCGGCCCCTGCGTGACCCGGACGCCGTCGACCTCGACGATGACGACGACGGCAAGGAGGAGTAAGCCGGGCCTGGACGGCACTCGACCCCGGTGGTCAGCTGGTGAAGGGCATGGGACCGAAACGGCCCCATGCGACGAAGGCAGCCAGGGCGAGGTAGATCAGGTCGCCGGCGATCGTGGCCTTCTCGCCACGGCGCAGACGCATGGTGACCGCGCAGGCAAACAGCACAACAAGTCCGGTGGCGGCCAGCGGCACCAGCACCGGCGCGATGTCGAGCACCGCGGGCAGAATCAGGCCTACCGCAGCCAGCAGCTCGACGGCGCCGATGGCCTTGAGAGCGCCGGGGCTGAACTCCAGGACCCACTGTGCAGAGGAGCCCATCGCGGCCAGCTTCTCCTGCGGCACGAACATCTTGGAGCTGCCCACCAGGCAGACAGCGGCGAGCACCCCAGCGATGATCCACAGCGCGACGTTCATCATCAACTCCCTGATCGAGGACTTCCGCACCCGAGACGAGGCAGCGACTCGGCCTGTGACATGCCCGGACCCAGACAGTGGAGAGACGTGGGTCACACCGTGCCGTGTCACAGGAGTGAGGGCCGCCTCGTCTCGGGTGTGAAGGCATCGACGAACGTGGAGGAGCACACGATGGACGCGCGATTGAACTACTTCGCCAACCCGACCGCCGGCAAGGCGCTCAAGTACTTCATGTCGGCTGGCCGGGAGCTGAAGGAATTGCCGCTGTCGGCCACGACGCAGGAGTTGGTGGCGCTGCGCGTGAGCCAGATCAACGGCTGCGCGGTCTGCATCGACATGCACACCAAGGAAGCCGCCGCGGCCGGCGAGAGCCCGGTGCGGCTGAACTTGATCGCGGCTTGGCGGGAAGCAACGGTCTTCACCGAGGCTGAACGCGCCGCGCTCGCATTGGCGGAGCAGGGGACCCGGGTCGCGGACGCGGCCACCGGGGTCAGCGACGAGGTGTGGGCGCGTGCCGCCCAGCACTATGACGAGGAGCAGCTCACGGCCCTCGTGCTGCTGGTCTCGTTCATGAACACGGTGAACCGGCTGAACATCATCACCCAGCAGCCGGCCGGCGATTACCAGGTCGGACAGTTCCACTGAACCGCCACCGCACCCCTGGCCCGGGTCAGGCCTGCCGGGGCCGGGACGGCATGCTCAAGGCCATCAGGTCGTCCGCGGGCGCGGGCGTTGTCCGCTCCGCTCACACATCGGATGATCTTCGAAAGATGCCTCGTCGGCGCGGGTCCGGCCGGGCACTCAGACCGCAAGGGGGAGTCGGCGTGAGCAAGGTCGAGGAGTTCGAGGAGCTGCGGCCGCTGCTGTTCTCGATCGCGTACCGGATCCTGGGCAGCGTGGGCGAGGCGGAGGACGCGGTGCAGGAAACCTGGCTCCGCTACGACGCCTCGACCACCCGGCCCGTGTCGGCCAAGGCGTTCTTGTCGGCCACGGTGACCCGGATTGCCATCGACGTGCTGCGCTCCGCCCGGGTGCGACGGGAGGAGTACGTCGGACCGTGGCTCCCCGAGCCGCTGTTGGACGATCCGTACGAGGACCCGGCCCGCGCGGCGGAGCTGGCCGACTCGGTGTCAATGGCGGCGCTGCTGCTCCTGGAGCGGCTCAGCCCGCTGGAGCGGTCAGTGTTCGTGCTGCGGGAGGTCTTCGCCTTCGGCTTCGACGAGATCGCCGCGGCCGTGGGACGCTCGGAGGCGGCGTGCCGACAGCTGCTCGTACGGGCACGCCGCCACATGCACGAGGGGCGGCCCCGGTTCGAAGCGGACCGGCAGGAGCGGCAGGAGCTGGCGAGGCGGTTCTTCGAGGCACTGGCGCAGGGAGACGTGGACGGACTGCAGAGTCTGCTGTCGGCCGAAGTCCAGCTCGTCGGGGACGGCGGTGGCAAGGCCCCGCAGCTGGCCAGGGCCGTCGCCGGCGCCGAGAACGTGGCCAGGCTGCTCGCCACCGTCTACCCGCTGATGGCACAGGTCGACATCACGTTCGAACCGCACGAGGTCAACGGCCAGCCGGGCGCGCTCTTCCGCGATCGCGACGGCAAGGTCCTCCACATCCTCGCCCTCGACGTGCTCGACGGGCAGATCCAGACCATCCGCTCGGTCATCAACCCCGACAAGCTCGGCCACCTCGGCCCGGTCGCCGACGCCTGGGCCGTTGATCAGGAAGTGAAGCAGACCCGCAAGCAGACGCAGTGACCTCCCAACCAGCCTGATAGAGCAGGATCGGACGTTCAGAGCAGTCGCAGGCCGATACGGGGTCGGAATAGGGACGGCCCGGGAAGCCGGTGTTGCTGTCAGAAGTTTTGACAGGCGGTGATCCAGACCGTGTCGCGTGGGGGCCCCATCAGCCGGTGGAGGCCGGTCGGGCGCCCCGGCAGGCTAGCTGAAGGAGGTGCTGGAGTGTCAGTTCTGGTCGCTAGCCTGGCTGTTGGCGCTTGAGAAGGCGCTGGTTTCCCGTCCGGGACCGCGATGGCCTACTCAGGGTCCACGATGCGACAATGTGTCGGTGCTGTTGGCCGCGGCGCCGGCGCCGACTGCGCGACCGCCACGGCCGCGATCACCGGTACGAGCGGGAACGACAACATCACCGGCACCCCGAACAATGCCGTGATCTTCGCCCTGGGCGAGGACGGCACAGGGGTGGAATCTCATCAAAGTAACCCGAATGGGTTCGTGCGGTCCTTCCAACTCGGCTTTCGCACCTTGTATTTTTGAGCGACGGCTTCTTCGAGTGTTGTCGGCACACGCGTCCGGAATGGCCTCACATTCATCGAATGGTCGGGCGGGATCTCGATCTCGCCTTGGAACGCCTTGGCGAGGTCCTCGGCCGTCCACGGGACGCTCTTCCACTCGCCTAGGTACAGCTGATACTCCTTGCGTGGCGGCAACTGCGCCTTGAGACGCTCGACGAGCAGCTCGGTGACTTTGGTGGAGTCGTGTTCCGTCCGAAATCGAGCGTTGCCGTAGGTCGGCAGCAGCCGGTTCACCGCGGCGAGGACCATCCTGTTGATGTGGTTGTTCTGCTGCGATTCCCAGCTGTCCCGCCAGAGGTTGGTCGGCAGCGGGGCCTGGGTGGCCACCCAGTCACGCAAGTTGACGAAGTCGGGGTCGTTCACTTCGTCGCAGACGATGTCCGCCGCGAGCGAGGCCACCAGATACTCGAAGACCAGCCAGCCTCGCGTGAGGTAATCCGGCGAGGAGAGGATGACGACCTTGGTGATCAGTTCAGCCATGGAATCGAGGATCTGTTTGAATTGCGCCTCCTCTGCCTCCGTCCGCGGCAGCTGCGGGAATGACGCGTAGTCGTAAACGATCCAGCAGTCCTTCAGGGCGCGAAGCCGCTGCAGTTGCTGCCCGGTTGGGTCCGGATGCTCGTCCGTCTCCCAGCGGTGTGAGACGAAGAGCACCGGATGCCCGAAGCGGCTCGTCTCGACTTCAGCCAGCTCGCTCCGCTGCTCCTCGGTCGCCGCTTCCCACTCCTGCGTGATGCGTTCGATTGCTTCCTTGTGAGCGACGCGGGATGGGCCGACGAAGCGGACAGCGGTCAGGCGTCGGCCCCACCCCGCCCGGACCAGCACCGAGTCCCCGCTGGAGGACATCGACACCGTCCCATCGTCGCTCTCGAGCCATGTGCCCGGGATCCGCTCATGCTTGAGCCTCAAACGCACCGGTTGCCGCAGGAGCGACCTCGGCACATCCACGTACTCGGTGTGGTAGCTGACGACCTGGTCTGAGTCGAGATCGGCGAGCTTCCGACGGACCTTCAGTAGCGGCGCCACCCGTTTGCGGACTTTGCGCAGAGCCTCGGCGCCGACGCGGTAGTCCCCGTACGTCAGGGTATCGATGTCCTGATACCGCGGAAATACGGTCCATGTCTGAAGGTCATCGGCATGGACGAGCTTCACGCAATCCCACTTCTGCGGCCCGTGCTGTCCTCGGCGCAGCAGCTTGCTCAACCCCATGCCGGCGAGCGCGAGCAGCGGGGCGACGCCGAGCATCGGTGGCAGATTGAGGAGTGACTCCCAGTCATCGTCCTCATCATCCAGCGACATCGCGCCTCCTTTCTGCGTGACCTCCGGTGTATGTGAGCGATCAGCGGAACTCGCCGTATCAGCTCGATGTCTCTTCAGGCGTTGCTGGCGCTCGTGGATTGCGCGCAGTACCGAGCGCCATCGAAGGCGTCATGAACGTCAGGGCCGGCGAACACGAATGGGGTGACAGTGGGGTCGTACAGGCCGATGTTGGGACCGGTGATCTTGGCGTGGAGTCGGTCGTCGTCGGTGGTCTCGAACCGGACGTTCTTGTGCCAATACCCTCGTGTTGAGGCGATGGCACATTCGAACGTCACCCCCAACGCGGCATGGGACTGCATCATCGGCGGCACGGAGGGCCATGCACCGTGCGCCTCGTGCAACCGACAGCGCATCCTGATCGGTCAGACGGCCGAGGGAACCCTCCTGTGCAAGGCGTACTCGTTCCCCGACGAACCGGTCGAGCGTTGTTCAGCCTGCGATGAGCCGGCGGACCTCTACTCCGGCCGCCGCTGCCCCCGCTGCACCCTGGCCGCCCGCGTGACCGATCTGCTCTCCGCGGACGCAAGCGTGGCCCAGCCACTCCAACCCCTCGCCGCGGTACTGACCGGAGCGGACAACCCCTACCGCGTCCTGCCGTGGCTGCGCCGAAGCCCTACCGCCCATCTGCTGGGACGCTTGGCACTCGATCCCGAAGCGCTGAACCACAAATCCCTGGACACGCTGCCGCAGCGGGCTGCCACCGCCTACGTGCGTGGGCTACTCGTCACCGCCGGCATCCTGCCGCCACGCGATGAGAATCTCGCCCTCCTCACCAACTGGGTCGAACGGACCGTGGCCGAACTGCCAGCGCGGCACGCCAACCTCATCCGTCCGTTCGCCGAGTGGCACATCATCCGCGACGCCCGCCGACGCTCATCCCGCGGCCGTTACACCTACGCCGCACACAAGGGTGACTGCGGCAACGTCCTCGCCGCCATGAACTTCCTGAACTGGCTCGGCACCCAGCACCTGAGTCTCTCCCAGCTCCAGCAGCGGCATCTGGACACCTGGGCGATCGAGCGGCCAACCCTGCGCTCCCGTTCCATCCCCTTCCTCCGCTGGAGCACTGCACGACGTCTCTGCCCGCCCGATCTGGTCATCGAGCGCTCAGCCGCCCAACTCCCGGGCCACTTCCAGGCCGAGGAGGAGCACCGAAAAGAGCTGCTGCGCTGCTTCAACGACACGGCGTTGCCCCTGGAGGTCCGCGTCGCGGCTGCTCTCGTCCGCCTCTACGCCCTCCCCCTGACCCGCATCGTCGAACTCACCGACGACCACATTCGCCGCGACCAGGGGCATACCTACCTGACGGTCAACCACCACCCCTTCGTGCTCCCGCCCAAGCTCGCCCGCCTCATCGACGATCAGCGGCAGTACAGCCCCCGGCACAGCAACGCGGCCGGATGCAGATACCTCTTGCCCGGTCACAGCCCTGGACGCCCGCGCAACCCTCTCGGCCTCGCCGACACCTTGAGACGCCACGGTCTGCCCGCCCGCGCTGCACGGAACACCGCCATGACGGACGCCCTGGTAGCCCTGCCGCCCATGGTCATCGCCGACCTGCTCGGCATCCACCCCAAGACAGCCGAACGCTGGGCCACCCTCGCCGGCGGGAACTGGTCCGATTACTTGGCAGCGCGACGGGCCGACCCGTAGGGCTAGGCAGTTGAGCAGGGCAGTGTTCCGAGTCTGCCTTATTGGGGGATGGTGAGCAGGATGCGGCCGTGGCCACCGCCGGCGTCGACGTGGTCGTGGGCCTTGGCGATGTCGTCCAGCGGGTGACGGTCGCCGACGTCGACGGTGAGGGCGCCGACGGCGGCTGCGGAGGTGAGGTCTCGGGCGGCCTGGCGCTTGGCCTCGGCGGGGAAGTCGTCGCTGCCGAGCAGCCGCAGGGTGACGTTGTTGAACAGCAGCGGCCAGAAGGGGATCTCGGTGCGGTCCGTGCGGGTGGCGTAGGCGGCGATGACGGCGTTGTTGGCGGCGATGGCGTTGTCGAGGTCGGCGTTGTCGGACAGCGCGACCTCGATGATCCGGTCGACGCCTCGCGGCGCGTACGAGCGGATGGCCGCGGCGGGGTCGCCGGTGTCCAGGGCGATGGCATGGGAGACGACGGCCGGGTCGACGAGGTCGAGGTCGGCGGTGCGGCGGACGGTGGCGATCACGGTGGCGCCGGCCCAGTGGGCGAGCTGGGCGGCCAGGGAGCCGACGCCGCCGAGAACGCCGTGGACCAGGATCAGTTGGCCGTCGACCGGGCCGTCGGCGAAGACGGTGCGGTGGGCGGTGATGCCGGGGATGCCGAGGCTCGCCCCCAGCTCGTCACTGAGGTGGTCGGGCAGGGGTGCGGCCTGGTGGTCGGGTACGAGGGTGTACTGGGCGGCGGTGCCGAAGGGGCGGTAGGACTGGGCGCCGTATACCCAGACCCGTTGTCCGACGCGGCGGGCGTCGACTTGGGCGCCCACGGCGTCGATGACTCCGACGGCGTCGCTGTGCGGGATCACTCGCGGGAAGGGCATGGACGAGCCGAGCCAGCCGCGCCGTTTCTTGGTGTCGCCGGGGTTGACGCCCGAGACGGTGACGCGGACGCGGACCTCGCCGGGGCCGGGGACGGGATCAGGGAGTTCGCCGACGTGCAGGACATCGGCGGCGGGGCCCTGTTCGTCGTACCAGGAAGCAAGCATGGGGGTACCTCCGTGGACAGTCAGCTCGCGGGAGCGGCGGGCGCATGCGGATCGCTGACGGTGCATGCGGTGTCGAATGCGGGCGGTTCCTCCCCGAGGGTCTCGCGCAGCCAGGTCCGTTCGGCGCGGCTGGTGGCGCGGGCGGTGAGCAGCATGCCCCGCCGGTAGGGGTCGGCGACCTCCTCGGCACGCAGGGGCCGCTCGTTGTCGTAGAAGAAGCTCGCCGGTTCTTCCAGGAACTCCAGCCGTCTGCGCAGCACCGCGTGCTGTTCGGCCACGTCGGGCAGGTGGGAGAGGAAGGCAAGGACGACGTAGAACCGGGTGAAGTCGGTGATCTCGTGGTCGGCGGGCTTGCGCAGACGCTGAAGCATTTCGGCCCGTCCGGCCGCGGTCGGGCTGAGCACATACCGGGCCGCCCCCGCAGCTGGGTCGGCGCGCCGCTCGATCAGGCCCGCCCTGGTCAGACGGTTGATCGCCGGATACAGGCTGCCGTCACTGACCGGCCGCGTATAGCCGGTCAGCTGTGAGACGCGGCGGCGCAGCTCGTGTCCAGGCAGGGGTCCCTCGGCGAGGAAGCCGAGTATCGCGAGTTCCAGCATGACCCTATCTTCGCATGCGAACATCGAATCGATGTAGACATCGATTCGATGTAAGCTCCCAGGTACCCACCCAACGTCTCTGGAGAGGCACAGCAAGATGCCATCGCAGTCCAGCGAGTCAGTGATGAACCGTTTCGTCGAGTTCATCAACACGGGCAACGAGGATCTCGCCCGCGAGGTCATTTCTCCGGACGCGGTGTTCCACGCGCCAAGCCACCCGGAACCACTGCGGGGGCCCGATGGGTACTTGGAAGTCCTCGGGATGATGCGCAGCGCCTTCCCGGACGTCCAGTGGACGCTGGAGGAGACGGTCACCGAAGGCGACACGGTGGCCGCGCGGTTCACCATGCGGGGAACCCACGACGGTGAATTCTTCGGGATCCCGGCGAGCGGCAACAAGATCTCGGTGCAGGCCATGAACTTCTACCACCTGGCCGACGGCCGGATCGTCGGCGAACGGGGCCAGCCCGATCTCCTCGGGGTGATGCAGCAGATCGGTGCCCTACCGGCGCCGTGAACCTCGTAGCGCCGGTGAGCTTTCTGCCGCGCGGGATTGCCGCTGCCAGGAGGGGGCCGTACGGCGCGGTGGCAGAGGGCGAAGGCCCGCACCGGAGCGCGGGCGGCCGGCGCGGGTTCACCACAAGAGGCCAGTCTTCTTCTTGCTCCGGCGTCTTCGCGCAGACAGCGACCCTTCGGCGAGAGCTTTACACCTTGTCACCGCTGACGTGACCGAGCCGGGTACGGAACTGCTCGCTCTACGGCGAATACTGCAACCCTCGAATACCGACAGTCCACCAGTGGGACGACCTGCCCGGCGACTTCGAGGCCACCCGCACCGTGCACTACGCGGCGATCCGCCAGCCCACGGACCCCGAGGCGTTCATCACAGACCTGAAGCGGCGGATGACCGAGGCCCTGGACCGGCTGTCCGGGGCGCTCGCAGACGGCTCGGCGGGCGGGGTGAAGGTCACCAACCGGCACGGAGAACCGTGGATCAAGGTTCCGAAACTGGAGAGGCTGGACGAGTCCACCGGCCTCCAGGCGCTCAAGGACGAGGTCATACGCCGCTGGGGCGTGCTCGATCTGCTGGACGTGCTGAAGAACGCCGACTTCCTCACCAGCTTCACCGACGAGTTCGCCTCGGTCGCCGCCTACGAGCGCATCGACCGCGCCGTCCTCCAGCGCCGCCTGCTGCTCGCTCCCTTCGCGCTGGGGACGAACATGGGGATCCGCGACATCGTGGCGACCGCCGAGCACGGCGAGACCCCCTCGATGCGGGAGATCGCCAGGAGCGTGGGCCTGTCGAGTACGGGATCAGTCGCGTACCAACTCGATCAGATGGCGCAGCTCGGCGCAATCGATCACGGCCCGGGGCGCGGACCCGGGAGGAGTATTGCTCTGCGCGGGTGACTGACGACGCCCAGCTCCAGGGCAGTTAGACCGGTTGGACCCAACAGGTCTGACCGTAGCTCCTAGCTGTTGCCGGGCAGCCGGTCCGTCCCGGCCGACAGCGCCGCACGGGTGTCGGCAGCGGCGACCTGCTCGGCGAGGACGGGGCCCAGGAACAGATCCGGCGGGGACACGTCGTCGCGGACCATGGCCCGCACCTGAGTGAGGAACTGCTCCGGGGCCGCCTCGACGTAGGCCCCGAGAGCGTCGAGGTCCACGCTGTCCTGCCACTGTCGCATGAAGTCCAGGAAGACGTCCGGCTCGGCGACGGCGTCCTCGGCCGGGCATGCCTCAGCGAGCGCGGCGGTAACGGCGGCGACCATCCACCGGGCATCACTCTCGCCGACGTCCTGGGGCTGCAGAAGCGCCCCGGTGTCGGTGTAGTCGACGTACAGACCGCGGAACTTCACGGCGTTCGTTCGGCGGGCGGCCGCGACCACATCGTCCACCAGCTGCTCGATGCTGGCCGGCACGTCGTCACCTGCCATCGCCATGACCAGGTGGGCGAACTCCGCCTTGGTCTGGTGGTGGGTGAACGCCTTCTCGAAGTCGGGGCGGAACTCCTCGCGCACGGCGGGAGGCATGGAGAGCGTCATCATGCACAGCGCGGCCTTGCCGACCTCTTCGAGGGCCAGCGCGGCGAACGAGAAAGACGCAGGCCACTGGTGTGCGTCCAGGACCGCCTGGGCGCTGGTGTGCAGGGCGCGCGCGTTCTTGAAGGCCGCGGCCGCGAGGTCGACGACCGTGCGCTCCATCAGGTGCGGGTCGAGGGGGAGCTTCGCCATCCGCCAACTGTCGCAGGCGGGAGCTGAGCTCAGCATCACCTTTGTCGTGCGCGGGAAGGCCCGGTTCTCGTATAGCTACGACAGACGGACCAGTGGCGAGAGTTACAGGCTGTCCGGGCCTGTCGGGGTAAATGCGTACACCTCACTGCGGAAACGGCCTCGGAGTCCTAGCCCAGACACCAGCCGCAAAGTAGCGGGGGTAATCAGGCGCTCGCCGCCCTGGCGGTCTGGTCGTCGTGTTCGCGCAGCATCCGCATGACGGTGGCGGGCGTGAGGAACTGCCGGTCCCGTGGGGCACGTTCCGGTTGCAGACCGACCAGGAGGGGGCACCCCATGGCGTTCCGTGCCGTACACGAGCAGTGGGGGACGGTCTTCGCTCATCTGCCGGATCCCGGCTGTGGGCGAGCGTGGGCGGACGTCTGGCAGGTGAGGCCGTCCGCGCACTTGGTATGTGCCGAATGCCGGCACCGGGTCCGGGCGAAGGTCTCGCCGACCGGGTTGCGATTCTTCGCCCATGCCCCGGGCGCTCCGGAATGTGCGACCGCCGGAGAGTCGATGGCTCATCACCTACTCAAGCTGGAACTTGCGACGGCGGCCCGAGCCACGGGCGCGCACTGCGAGATGGAGGCGCGCGGTCCCGAGGGCGTGTGGCCGGCGGACGTCATGGCGAGCGACCCGGGCGGGACCTGGCGGGTAGCTCTGGAGGCACAGTTGTCGCCTATCACGCCGGACGCCATCGCGGCCCGCACGGAGCGGATGCGTGTGAACGACGTTCGGTCGGTGTGGTTCAGCGACCGGCTGCGGCCGCCGTGGCTGGGGCTGGTCCCCTCAGTGCGCCTGGTGACCGACGAGGGCGGCAGCCTAGTCGTAGCGGAGGGCTTGGCGCGGTTCGCGGGGGGTTTTGGGGAGGCAGGCCCGCAGGTGCCGCTGGCGGAGTTCCTAGGGTGGGTGTTCGCAGATCGCGCCGTTCCTTACCGCCGGATCGTGCAGCGCACGTTGTACCAGCTGGAACCGTTGTTCACGGTCTGGACAGCCCCACGGTATGTCCGAGCGGAGGCGGCCTACCGGGAGGAACGGGACCACCGGGAACAGGAACGGTGGGAGGCAGAACGGCATCAGGCCGCCCCACCCCCCCGTTCCGCAGCAGGAGCAACCGGACCCCTTCAGGCCGGCCCTCGAGTAGTCCGGCTACCCGCGACCTACTTTGCGGCTGGTGTCTGGGCTAGGACTCCGAGGCCGAAACGCGTCGGTTGTCCGTCGTCGCCAGCAGTCTGGGGCAGCCCAAGTGTGGTCACAGGCCGTCGACGTTGGCGGCTTCCCAGCTTTCACGCAGAAATGCGTAGACGGCTTGTTCGGGCACACGGAAGGAGCGGCCGACCCGGATGGCCGGTAGGTGCCTGCTGTGGATCAGGTTGTAGACCGTCATCTTGGTGACGCGGCTTCCGCTGTGACACCCCGCCGATCACTTCGGCGGGCGCATCCGCCTCGGCCAATGCCTCCAGATACTGCTCCAGGCCGATCACCCGGCGCCTGAGTACTTCTTCCGCGTCCGCCAGAGCCGCCCGCACCCGTTCCAGCTCGGCTTCGAGTTCCC
The DNA here is from genome assembly GCF_004028635.1 of Streptomyces cyaneus. Lineage (GTDB taxonomy): Bacteria > Actinomycetota > Actinomycetes > Streptomycetales > Streptomycetaceae > Streptomyces > Streptomyces cyaneus. The sequence goes on from NZ_ML138680.1 coordinate 105,796, forward strand.
CCACACCCACCGCCGCGGCCTTCCGCCGCGCTTCCAACACCGCCCGCATCGACGGCATCCGCCACCCCCCACGACATCTCGGCCAGCAACAAGCCAAGACTCCCGCAACAGCGGCTATCCCATATCTGACCAGCGAGAACCACACACGAGGTTCGGAAAGAGAACGACCTCTGACAACGGCAACGCAATGAACGGAGCTGCCGGTGGGTGATCAGACAGCAGGCGAGCTTGAGGGAGGCTTCGTGCGTCGTGCACGACTTCCTCGCCGCCACGGCACACCAGGCCGGAGATAAGGGGGCACAACCAGTGGGGCTGCCGGGGCCGTCGAGCTCACAGTGGCGGAGGTTCGGCGACTCCTGGCAGCTTGTTGTCCCCGACCCCCGCAGCTGCGCGGACACCGAGCACGACACCACGCGCTGAGCTGGTCGAACTGGCGCCGCCGACGTCAAGCAGTCGCCCGCCGGTGTCACTACTAGTGCAGCAGGACTCCGGACGTGCAGGGCGGTCTCATGGAGACCGCCCCTCGAACGTGCGACAACGCCGCAAAGACTCGGCTCCGGGACACCCGCCGCCTGCGATTGCCCCCGTTCTCCGCAGCCGCTCAGCCCGTCACCACCAGCCGACGCAGGATTCTCCGCCGCACCCAGCACTAGGCCTGGACCGGCCAGATCATCGCCGCTCCCGAACGGCTCACGCACCCGCCCACCCCCAGCTGCCCCCCGACGCGACAACCAGGCCATCAACTCCGCAAAGCGAAAGGGCCCACCGACTCCGCCGACGGACCCTCACGAAAGATCGACGATATAGCAACGCCTCCACTGTTGTCGACAACCAGGAATCCAACAGGCATCCAGCAGGCAATATTCCGTCCCTAAAGTGCCGGGCATTCATCCTTGTTCTCGGCAGGCGCCGCCGGAAAACTCGGCAATGCGCCCTCGAGTGCGCTTCCGTTGAGCGTCTACGTGCTATTGAGGCCCGCAGGTCTGTCAGGCAAGCGGCGATCACACCCTTCTCGGAGGACCGCAATGACCGCTACATCTCAATCCACCGAGCTCGTCTACTTTGACGTAAATCCGGTTGATCTGCAGACGATCGAGAACGTCCTGGCCAGCGCAAGCGCTGAATACCTTCACGCACAAGTGCCAGAATTTCTACTCGATGCGCCGCGGATAGCCGCCGGCCTGCCCGATGACCTTACGCGTTTCGTGCGAACGTTCCGGCTAAATGAAACAGCGGCGGCTGTCGTTGTGCGTGGATTTCAGGTGGATGATTCTAGAATCGGGCCGACGCCGCCGCACTGGTCGAAACAGGCGGATCCCGCCTCGACGCGGCGTGAGGAGTTCTTCCTTACGTTGGTGGCTTCACTGTTGGGTGATCCATTCGGCTGGTCGACGCTGCAGCGCGGCAACCTGGTGCAAAACGTCGTTCCAATCTATGGAGAGGAGCGCCAGCAAAGTGGCCATGGTAGCGCCGACCAGTTGGAGTGGCACACCGAGGATGGTTTCCATCCGTACCGCTGCGACTATTTGGGTCTGATGGGCATGCGCAATCACGGTGAGGTGCCCACCACGTATGCAAGTGTCGCCAAGCTGGAACTGCCCGAGGAGGTTATGCAGGTTCTGTCCGAGCCGCGATTCTTGATCCGGCCCGATGACGAACATGTACGTAACGCCCGGGCGGACCTCATGCATCCACGCTCCACCATCGTGCAGGCCGCTGATGCGCCGGTCCCCACGGCGGTCCTCTTCGGTGGAGTCGATCGTCCCTACCTGCGTATCGATCCGTATTTCATGTCAGCGGTCCCGGGAGACAGCCTGGCGGAGGATGCTCTGGAACTGGCGACTCAGAAGCTCGAAGCAGGTCTTCAGGACATCGTAGTGCGCGCTGGAGAGATCCTTTTCATCGATAATTTCCGGGCTGTGCATGGCCGTCGCTCGTTCCGTGCCGCCTACGACGGCACCGACCGGTGGCTGAAGAAGATCGTGGTCAGCCGTGATCTGCGCAAGTCGCGCGAGATCCGTGTCGGCGCCGATTCGCGAGTCCTCCTCTGATAGCTCAGAATAGTTCATCGCCAAAAGAGAGCTGATTATGATTTCTGCTGGTCTTCCTACTGGTTCACTGAAATCGCAGAAGAAGTTCCTCCTGTGCAGCCCCGACCACTTCGATGTCACCTTCGAGATCAATCCGTGGATGTCGGCCGAGCGACGCCCCGATCGCAAGAAGAGTTGGCGTGAATGGGAGGGCCTCGTCGCAAACCTGCGGGCTGCCGGCGCCGAGGTCCATCACTTTCCCTCGCTGCCCGGACTGTCGGACATGGTGTTCCCGACGGATGTAGGGATTGTGGCGGGGGGATGTTTCGTCCGTGGTCGCTTCCGGCATCCTGAGCGCCGGGACGAGGCCGCGTTCGGTGCGACGTGGCTTCTGGAACACGGGTTTGCCGAGATTCCCTGGCCCGACGATCCTGATATGTACCTGGAGGGGGGAGACGTGGTCCGCTTCGGCGACGTGCTGCTGTGTGGCAACGGACCACGCACGTCACCCGCCGCGGCAATGCATCTGTCCCGCGTGTTCGACAAACAGGTGGTGACGGTCCCGATCGTCGACCCGCGCTTCTATCACCTCGACATGTCCTTCTGCCCGCTCGACGACCGTCGAGCAATCTATGCGCCCGACGTCTGGGATCAGGAGGGGCGGCGGGTCATCGAGAGCCTGGTGCCAGAGCCGCTGGTCATCAGTATTGACGAAGCGCTGTCCTTTTGCGCCAACTCCGTAGTGGTCGGAAACACTGTGGTGATGCCCTCTTGCCCGCCGCGAGTCAGGTCGGCGCTCTTGGACTGGGGATTCACCGTATGCATCTCTCCCGTCGACGAATTCATTAAGGCTGGCGGCGGAATTCGTTGTATGGCGCTCGATCTCAACCTGATCGCCAGGCCGGGGCATGTGAGCCTTGATCCACCGAGTGACGATCGACCTGTGGGCGGAGAATTGGGGAGCGGCGCCCGCTGACTCGCGACGATGGGAGTTCATCAGCGTTGTCCGGCGAAACGCACTTCGCGGGACAGCACTTCGAGGAAGTAGCGTCGCGCCGGCGCCGGCCCCAAAGAAGTCTGGTCCGACAGGACATGGTTCGAGGTCGGTCGCATCGGCTGGTTGAGCGATTCGTGTCTGCTGTGGTTGTTACACGTCAAAAATTTTGGGTTCAGTGATTTGAAGCCCGGGAGGATCCCGCATGTCGGTTCTCTTTCAGAATCAGGAGACCGTCTTTCAGGTCGAAATAGGAGTTCTGCGGCCGGCCGACTCGCCACGTTTCGCCATCGACCTCGAACATGTGAAGCGCCTTGCTGAGAACGAGGCGGAACTCCCGCCGATTCTGGTGCACCGGGAGACCATGCGTGTGGTGGACGGCATGCATCGGGTGCATGCGATGATCCTGCGTAACCAGCGCACGCTCGCCGCGCAGTGGTTCGAGGGCGACGAGAGGGACGCTTTCACGCATGCGGTGGAAGCCAATGCTCGCCATGGACTGCCTCTCTCCCGTGAGGAGCGCAGAGAGGCAGTGTTACGCATCCTCCAGTATCATCCGGAATGGTCAGACCGGAGCATCGCCAAGCTGAGCGGGCTGAGCGCCAAGTACGTCGCAGCAATGCGGAGGCAGGCCGGTGATGAAGGCACGCAACCGGTGCGTATCGGAATCGACGGGCGGGCTCGCCCGTCGAGCACAGCGGCGGGACGCCTGACGGCAGCCGAGGTCATCAGACAGAATCCGAACGCATCGCTGCGGGAGATCGCCCGACAGTCAGGGATTTCCACGGGCACAGCCCGTGATGTCCGGAGGCGCCTCGCCAACGGTCAGGAACCGGTCCCGGAAAAACATCGGACAGGTTCTAGGCCGGAACCCACCAGCATTTCGTCTGCTGTGCCCAATCAGTCGGCGCCCGACCTGGCGCGGCGCGTCATTCTGCTGGACCGGCTCTGTAAGGATCCGTCACTCCGACTGACCGAAAACGGTCGATTCATTCTACGGCAACTGCGTAAACAGTTGTACGACGTTAGAGACTGGAAGCGTCTCGCTTACACCGTTCCAAAGCATGATAGAAATGCCGTCGCAGAGATACTGTCCGGTTGTGCGGATGACCTCGTAGAGGTTGCGCAGGAGTTGCGCAGAATTGATAAGGCTGATGGTGTACGTGCGGGATGACGCGTAGTAGCCCCTGACCAGGACCCTTAGTAGTGGCCACTCAAATCCAGTCCCGCCGCTTGAAGATCACGTACAAACTCGTACACACAACCCCCATCAGGGCGATCGCAAAGGGATATCCGAGCACACAGTGCAACTCCGGCATGTGCTTGAAGTTCATCCCGTAGATCGTCCCGACCAGCATCGGCGCGAACAGAATGGCCGCCCAGGACGAGATCTTCTTGAAGTTGTCTACCCGGTGGCTCTGACCTGCGACGATGCGAGCTTGGGCGCCTATGGCCTGCGCAGATGAGTCTTTCGGCGTTTCTCAGGATCGTGCCGCGTTGCGCGGTCGGTTCTCCCCACACGCTCCCCAGGACCGTCGAGACTCTGCCGTGTTCCTGCGGACACCGACATCGGACCTCACCCGTCATGCCTCGCCCAAAGCCGGCCCGCATCTCCCCCGACGACGCGGCACGGACGATTCTGCGGGCCGGCCGGTCCGGTGGGGGAGGCCGGTCCGGCCGGCCCGGCGATCAGTCATCGGGGATTCCGGGGCCGCTGAGGGCGGGGACGGTCTTCTCGGGGTGGGCGAGGGAGCGGGCCCCGAGGCGGAACTGGTCGAGCTTGTCGACGATGGTCTGGCCGACGGGCGTGTGGCCCCAGATGCTGATGCCCCGGTGGGTGGTGGGCTGCCACGTGGTCTCGTCGATGACGACGGGGTTCCAGCCGACCTCCCACTCGAAGCCCGAGGGAGTGCGGGCGTAGTAGGAGAGTTCCTTGTCGTTGGTGTGCTGGCCGACGGACAGGGCCATGTCGAAGCCGAGTTCGTGCACCCGCTGGTAGCTGCGGGCCACGTCGTCGAGGGTGGCGGCCTGGATGTTGAGGTGCTGGATGCGGGTGCGGACCGGGTCGATCGGCAGGCCGCGGACGGCGGCGATGGCGATGGAGTGGTGGCGTTCGTTGACCCGCAGGAAGCGGATCTTGAGTTTGACGCCGCTGATGGTCTCGTCGATGTAGTCGGTCAGGCGGGCGTCGAAGACGGTGTTGAAGTAGCCGCGGATCTGCGCCGGCCTGGCGGACGTGACCGCGATGTGGCCCATGCCGGAGTCGCCGGTGACGAAGCCGGAGGCGAGCATCCGCAGGGGCTCCGCCGACTTCACCGGGCTCGTGTAGATCTCCTGGGTGATGCCCTTGGGGCCGGGGAAACGCAGCAGGCGTTCGACGCCGCGTAGCGCCGCTTCGTCGGGCGTGCCCTCGGTGACGGGGACGCCATGGACGCGGATGCGGGCCTCGATCCGTTCGAAGGTGGCGTGATCGTCGATGTGCCAGCCGGTGGCGACGACGTCCTCGGCCGGGCCGCGCTGCAGCAGGAAGCGGCATTCCTGGTCGTCGAGGCGGAAGCGCATCAGGCCGGTGTCGAGGTCGTCGTGGTGCATGCCGATGGCGTCGGTGCCGAAGCGGCGCCAGTCGGTGAAGCGGTCGGTCTCGATGACGATGTAGCCGAGGTGGACCGCGCCGAAGACGGACGGAGCGTGCGGCGTGTTCATCGCCGGCCCGCCAGGAAGTCGGCGCACAGGCGGTTGAAGAGGTCGGCGCGTTCGAACTGCACCCAGTGGCCGGTGTTGGCCACCAGATACAGGTCGCAGTCGGGCATGCGCTCGGCCAGCAGGCGCCCGCCGCTGGGCCGGTTGACCTTGTCGGCGGCGCCCCACAGCACCAGCGTGGGCACGGGGAAGCGGGCCAGGCGCTGGTCGCGGGTGAAGTCCATCTTCCACAGCGTGCGCAGCGCGTTCGGGCCGGACGGACGGCGCAGCGGCGGGGTGGCGACAACTTCCGGGTCGATGCTGTCCCGGTAGCGCGCGTCGATCACGGAGTCCGGGACCTCGGCGGCGTTGAAGACGAGGTAGGTGCGGATGAACTTCTCCAGCTTCAGCCGCGAAGGACCGTCCCCGGAGTAATAGTTGAGCAGGCTGTTGAGGCCGGGCGTGGGCAGGGCACGGGTGGTGCCGATGCCGCCGGGGCCCATGAGGACCATCCGCTCCACGCGCTCGGGCGTGTCCAGTGCCAGCCGCAGGGCACAGGCGCCGCCGTACGAGTTGCCGACCATGTGGGCGCGGTCCAGGCCGAGTCGGTCCAGCACGCCGCGGATGCCGTCGGCGAGGTAGCCGAAGGGATCGGCGCCGTCCACGCCCTTGCTGCTGCGCCCGTAGCCGGGCAGGTCGGGCACGATGACCCGGTACTCCTTCGCCAGCGCGGCGATGTTGCGGGCGTAGTTGGAGACGCCGGACGCACCGGGGCCGCCGCCGTGCAGCAGCAGGACCGGCGGGCCGTCCCCCGTCTCGGCGACGAAGATCTTCTTCCCGGCGGAGTCGAGCAGGTACTCCTGCATCGGCGGCAGTTCGGTCTGTGTGGTCATCGTGTCCTCACTGGCTCGTGCTGGCGGTCGGCTGCGCTGCGGGAGCGAATCCGGCCGGGGGCGGCGGGAGTTGGGCGCCGGTGGCCGCGGCGGCGTACACGTAGGCGTCCGGTCGCAGGGCGAGGGTGGCCGCCCGGTGCTCGGCCATCCAGGCCAGCAGGACGCCGTCGCTGTCGACGAGGGTGCCGTCGGCCGGGCGGGACCCGGCCGGCGTGACGGTGAGCGCCGGAAGGTCCAGGCGGTCCCAGGCGGGCTGGGGAGCGGCCGGCCCCGCGTGCAGAAGCAGCCAGCGGCCGCCGAGCGCGTCGTCCAGCCGGACCCGTACGCCGTCGGGCCCGGTCACCCAGGGCTGGGGGATCTGGCGGCCGGACGCCCTGGTGCGGGGGCGGGCCTGCAGTCCGTCGGAGTAGTAGGCGACGGGTATCCAGCGCGAGTCCTGGAGCCAGTCGCCGAAGCCCGGCACATGATTCAGGGCACGCAGCGCGCAGTCGCGGACCCGGGTGACGGGCGGGCGCCGTTCGGTGATGATCCGCCCGACGAAGGCCGCCCGCTTGGTGATCTCCTTGACGTGGGGCTTGCGCTCGGTCTCGTAGCTGTCGAGCACGGTCTCGGGCAGTTCGCCGCGCAGCACCGAGCGGAGCTTCCAGCACAGGTTGGCCACGTCGCGTACGCCGGCGGCCATGCCCTGGCCGATCCACGGCGGCATGGCGTGGGCGGCGTCACCGGCCAGGAAGACCTTGCCGACCCGGAAGCGGGAGGCGAAGCGCACGTGGTGGCTGTAGACGGTGGCCCGCAGGATCTTGATGTCGTCCCGGCTGATCCCGTACCGGGAGACCAGCCCGTACACGGCGTCGTCGCTGGTGAGGTGCTTCTCGTCGTCGCCCGGCAGGATCGGGAACTCCCAGCGGTGGTGCCCGAGCGGGGTCGGGCAGTCGACGGCGGGCCGGGCCGGGTCACAGCGGAAGCGCAGCCGGTCGTGGTCCGGCCACGGCTTCAGCATCTCGGTGTCGATGACGACCCAGCGGTCCTCGTACGTCTTGCCCTCGTAGCCGATGTTGAGCTGCGCCCGGGTGAGGCTGGAGCCGCCGTCGGCCGCGATCACGTACGTGGCGCGCAGGCGGTGCACGGAGTCGTCGGCGGTGCTGACCACCGTCAGCTCCACGCCCGCCCCGTCTGCGGACTGGCGCAGCCGCAGACACTCGTGCCGCAGCAGCACCTCCACGTTCGGGTAGCGGGTGACCCCGTCGCGCAGGACCTGCTCCAGCGCCGGCTGGTAGATGAACATCTGCGGCGGATGCCTGTGTCCGCGCGGGGTGGGGTGCGCGCTGAGGAACGGCCGGCCGCGCGCGTCGACGAAGTCGAGGGGCCGCTCGGCCAGCATGTCCTGCTTCAGCCGGTCGGCCAGACCGGTGCGCTGCCAGATCCGCAGGACCTCCTCGTCGGTGGAGATCGCGCGGGCGCGGGTGTAGATCTCGGCGTCGCGTTCGACGACGACGACCCGTAGGCCCATCGCCCCCAACAGGTTCGCGGCGGTGACGCCGGTGGGCCCGTAGCCGATCACCGCCACGTCGTAGGTCATGTCTCCGGCTCTGAACTCGCTCACCAGGCACCTCGCTGTCGTCCCTGTCGCGGTGTGTTGCGAACACGTTGCTGTAGCGTTTACTACAGTTGGAACGACCGCTACGGTAAGGTGGGTGGAGAACGGGGTCAAGTGCCGGCAGGACAGGAAGGGCGCATCCGATGAGCAGGCCGCAGATGACGCGCAAGAAGCGGGCGAACGGGGTGGAGTCACGGCAGCGCATCCTCGACGCCACGGTGGAGATTGCGGGCGAGCGCGGTTACGAGGGCACGTCCATCGCGGCGGTCAGTGCCAAGTGCGGGCTGCCGGCGAGCTCGATCTACTGGCACTTCAAGGACAAGGACGACCTGATCGCCGCTGTCATCGAGCGCAGCTTCGAGACCTGGCTGGCAGCCGTCGAGCTGCCCGGCGAAGAGACGGGCACGCCGCTGGAGCGGGTCACCGTCATGGCGGCGAACGTGGCCAAGTCACTGGTCGACGCGCCGGACTTCCTGCGCCTCGGCCTGATGCTCGCTCTGGAGCGGCGGCCCAGCGAGCCCCGGGGCCGGACGGTGTTCCTCCAGGTCCGTGACATCGCCACCCAGAAGATCACCGAGGTGGCCGGGACCGTGTTCCCGGATCTGGACGAGGACGCCGTGCGCATGCTCACCACCTACGCCGTCGCCGGCGCCGACGGTCTGTTCGTGCACCGGGAGATCCACGGCGACGCCGTCGACCTGGTGGCGATGTTCGAGCTGCATGCACAGTTGGTCTGTGACGCGGCCGGCCGCATGGCATCGAGGAGCAAGGGATGACCCTGACCGCGCCACAGCGTGAGAAAGCCCGTCGGCTCCTGCGTGAGGCCGAGCATCACGTGGCGCCGATCGACCCGCTGTCGGCCCTGTTGCCCGGCCTGGAGCTGGCAGACGCCTATGCCGTCCAGCAGGGCAACATTGCCCGGCGCCTGGCCGACGGAGCGAGCATCGTCGGCCACAAGGTCGGGCTGACCGCGACCGCCATGCAGCAGCTTCTCGGCGTGGACGAGCCGGACTTCGGTCACTTGCTGGACGACATGGTCCACCGCGACGGCAGCAGCGTGCTCGCGGCACGCTACTGCCGGCCGCGCATCGAACCGGAGATCTGCTTCCGCCTCGCCGAGCCCCTGCGCGGACCGGGCATCACCGTCGAGGACGTCCTGGGCGCCACCGACGCGGTCGCGCCCGCGCTGGAGATCGTCGACAGCCGGATCCGCGACTGGGAGATCACCCTGGTCGACACGGTCGCCGACAACGCCAGCTCCGCCGGCCTGGTCTGCGGCCCCTGGACACCCCTGTCCGAGGTACCCGATCTCCCTGCCGTCCTCGTGGACCTGGTCGTCGACGGGGAGCGCGTCGCCTCGGGCAGCGGGAAGGAAGTGCTGGGCCATCCGGCGGCCGCGGTCGCCTGGCTGGCCAACACCCTCGCAGGCTTCGGCGTCACCCTGGAGCCCGGACACGTGGTGCTGCCCGGCGCAATGACCACCGCCCCCTTCGTCAGCGCCGGCCAGAAGATCGAGGCGCGCTTCAGCGCCCTCGGCCCGGTGTCGGTGACCTTCGTCTGAGGCACCCCCCGCCCTTCCCACACTCACACGAGGACTCCTTCATGCCTCCTGCCCCCGCCCCGTGGCCGGTCGCCGTCATCGGCTCCGGCAACATCGGCACCGACCTCATGATCAAGATCCTGCGTGGCTCCGGCGCGCTGACGATGGGAGCGATGGTCGGCATCGACCCCACCTCCGACGGTCTGGCCCGCGCCCGCCGTCTGGGCATCGCCACCACCGCCGACGGCGTGGACGGGCTCCTGGCACTGCCCGAGTTCGCCGACATCAAGCTGGTCTTCGACGCCACCTCCGCCACCGCCCACCAGGCGAACTGGGCCAGGCTGGAGCCCACCGGCGTCCGCGTCCTCGACCTCACGCCGGCCGCCGTCGGGCCGTACTGCGTGCCCGTGGTCAACCTCGACGCCCACCTCGACGCCCCGAACCTCAACATGGTCACCTGCGGCGGCCAGGCCACCGTCCCGATCGCCGCCGCGGTCGCGCAGGTCGCCCCCGTCGCCTACGCCGAGATCGTCTCCTCCATCGCCGCCCGGTCGGCCGGACCCGGCACCCGCGCCAACATCGACGAGTTCACCGAGACCACCTCCCGCGCCCTGCGCGAGGTCGCCGGCGCGCAGCGCAGCAAGGCCGTGATGATCCTCAACCCGGCCGAGCCGCCGCTGCTGATGCGCAACACCGTGTACTGCCTCATCGAGGGCGACTGCGACCACGCCGCCATCGAGAACAGCATCCTGGCCATGGCCGAGAAGGTGCAGGCCTACGTGCCCGGCTACCGGCTCAAGCAGAGGGTTCAGTTCGACGTGTACGGCCCGGAAAAACCCCTGTACATCCCGCAGACGGGCAAGTTCACCGGCACCAAGGTGACGGTGATGCTCGAAGTCACCGGCGCCGCCGACTACCTGCCCGCCTACGCCGGAAACCTCGACATCATGACCTCCGCGGCCGTCGCCGCCGCCGAGCGCATCGCCCAACACGCCCAGTACGCGCAGACCCCCGCGGGAGCCGCCCGATGAGCCGCCTCTACATCAGCGACGTCACCCTGCGGGACGGCATGCACGCCATCCGCCACCAGTACACGGTCGACCAGGCGGTCACCGTAGCCGCCGCCCTGGACGCGGCCGGAGTGGACTCCATCGAGGTCGCGCACGGCGACGGCCTAGCCGGCTCCTCCTGCGTGTACGGCTTCGGCGCCCACACGGATCTGGAGTGGATCGAGGCCGTTGCCGGCGCCGTGACCCGCGCGCGGGTCGCCACGCTGCTGCTGCCCGGCATCGGCTCCGTCCACGACCTGCGCGACGCCCACCGCGCCGGGGCATCTGTTGTCCGCGTGGCCACGCACTGCACCGAGGCCGACATCTCCGCCCAGCACATCGCGGCCGCGCGGGAGTTGGGCATGGACACCGTCGGCTTCCTGATGATGAGCCACATGACCGACTCCGCACACCTCGCCCGCCAGGCGAAGCTGATGGAGAGTTATGGCGCCACCTGCGTCTACGTCGTCGACTCCGGCGGCGCCCTGACCATGGATGGGGTCGCCGAACGCGTCGACGCCCTGCGCCAGACCCTCGATGCGGCCACCGAGATCGGCATCCACGCCCACCACAACCTCTCCCTCGGCGTGGCCAACTCCCTCACCGCCGTCGAACACGGCGCCCACCGCGTCGACGCCAGCCTCGCGGGCATGGGCGCCGGTGCCGGCAACGCCCCGCTGGAGGTGTTCATCGCCGCCGCCGACAAGCTCGGACACGCCCACGGCTGCGACCTGTTCGCCCTGCAGGACGCGGCCGACGACCTCGTACGACCGCTGCAGGACCGCCCCGTTCAGGTCGACCGCGAAACCCTCACCCTCGGCTACGCAGGCGTGTACTCCAGCTTCCTGCGCCACGCCGAGACCGCCTCTGCCCGCTACGGCATCGACGCGCGTGCCCTGCTCGTCGAGGTCGGACGGCGGGGCATGGTCGGCGGCCAGGAAGACATGCTCACCGACGTGGCGCTCGACCTGCTCACCGCCCAGAAGGCCCAGGAGGACGCCTCGTGACCGGCGCAGCGGGCCGGGTCGATGTCCACCAGCACATCGTTCCCTCCTTCTACCGGGACCTCCTCGCCCAGGCGGGCATCGCCGAGGCCGGCGGCCGTGAGCTGCCCGAGTGGAGCGCCGAGTCGGCCCTGGAGCTGATGGACCTGCTGGGCACCGCCACGGCGATCGTGTCCGTCTCCACCCCGGGCACCGGCTTCCTCACCGATCCGGGCGAGGCCGGCGACCTGGCCCGGCAGCTCAACGATTTCTCCGCGTCCCTCGCCGCCGAACACGCGGGCCGTTTCGGGTACTTCGCCACGCTGCCCATGCCAGATGTCGCCGCCTCCGCCGTCGAGGCCAAGCGGGCCCTGGACGAGCTGGGGGCCGACGGGGTCACCCTGCTCGCCAACAACCAGGGCGTCTACGTCGGCGCGGGCGGCCAGGACGAACTGTGGCAGACCCTGAACGACCGGGGCGCTGTCGTGTTCGTCCACCCCGCCGACCTCCCGGCACCCGCTGTCGACGGGATCCCGCCGTTCGCCGCCGACTTCCTCCTCGACACCACCCGGGCCGCATACCTCCTGGTCCGCAACGGCGTCGTACGCACGTACCCGAACATCCGGTTCATCCTCAGCCACGCCGGCGGCTTCGTGCCCTACGCCTCCCACCGCATGGCCGTCGCCATCGCCGGCGGCACCGGACGCAGCCCCCTGGACGTGCTGGACGACTTCCGCAGCCTCTACTACGACACCGCGCTGTCCTCCAGCTCCGCCGCCCTGCCCACGCTGCTCGCCTTTGCCCGCCCCGGACATGTCCTCTTCGGCAGCGACTGGCCGTTCGCCCCCGCCATCGCGAGCCAGTACTTCGCCAACGGCCTCGACAGCGGTGTCGACCCCGGTGTCCTCCAGGCCGTCAACCGCACCAACGCCGAATCCCTCTTCCCCCGCCCGACAGGCACTCCCGCACAGACTCCGGCCCGCCCGGCCCCGATGCGCCTGCGCCAAGCCGCCCAACGGGCCGCCGCCCGCCTCGTCTTCAAGCTCGTCCAACCCGGCACCGACTGAGACACTTGAAGAGCGATTGTCGGATGCTAGAGCCAGTCCCGCCGCTTGAAAATCACGTACAAACTGACGCAAACAACCCCCATCAGGCCGATCGCAAACGGGTATCCGAGAGGCCAGCCCAGCTCCGGCATGTGCTTGAAGTTCATGCCGTAAATCGTTCCGACCAGCGTCGGAGCGAACAGGATCGCCGCCCACGACGAGATCTTCTTGATCTCCTCGTTCTGCTCGAACCCCGCCTCCGCCAACGCCCGCATCTCCGCGTTCTGTTGTTGCGTGACCAGCGTCGCGTTCACCGTGAGGATTTCGGTGAGGGCCTGGCGGAAGCCGTCGACGCGTTCGCTGGTGTGGGTGACGTGGTCGGCGACGTCGCGGAGGTAGCGCTGCAGTTCCTCGTCCGTGCCGTATTTGGAGAAGCCGGCCATCAGGCCGTGCAGCATGCCGACCAAGGGGCGGGTGGCGCGCTGGAACTCGACCATTTCGCGGGAGAGTTCGTAGATACGGCGAGAGACCTCGGGGTCGCCGCGGAAGACCTCGGTCTCGATCTCGTCGATGTCGGTCTGGACGCCCACCACCACCGGCTCATAGCCGTCGACCACCGCGTCCAGTATCGCGTAGAGCACCGCCTCCGGGCCGAGTTTGAGCAGTTCCGGGGTCTCCTCCATGCGCCGGCGCACCGCCGACAGATCGGGGGCCGCGCCGTGGCGGACCGTGATCACGAAGTCGGGGCCGACAAACACGTGCAGTTCGCCGAAGTCGACCTCCTCGGGAGCGTCCAGGTAGCGGGCGGCGCGCAGGACCACGAAGAGCGTGTCGCCGTAACGCTCCAGCTTGGGCCGCTGGTGTGCCTCCATCGCGTCCTCGACCGCGAGCGGGTGCAGATCGAACTCGGCCGCCAGGGAGAGGAGTTCGGATTCCGTGGGGCGGGCCAGGCCGATCCATGCCATGCCGGAGGGCTGGTCGCGCAGTTCGCGGTAGGTCTCGGCGAGGGTGGCGGGGGAGGAGACCCGGACGCCGTCCTGGTACAGCGCCGCCTCCACGACGCTCGCCACCTCGGTGGTGTCGGAGGCCGCAGAGTGTGCCGGGGGTGCCGGCTCCGGTGGCTTCGGTGGCTGCGATGGAGTCACCGCTCGGCGCCAGACGGACTTCATGGGGTTCTTCGAGGCGGGGCGTGCGCGTCGCTCGGACATCGCGGCTGCCTCCCGGTTGGGGCGACGAATGCGTGTGCGTGATCACGGAGCAGGATATACGGGGCGAATGGCGCGGGTGGCGCGGGTGGGAGTGAGCCGATCCGGGATCCGGTGGGAATTGCGGACTGAAGTTGTCCGCAAGCCTCGCTAGCGTGCCGAGCATGACGAAGCGGACTACGACCAACGAGCAGACCTCGACCAACAAGCAGGCCTCGACCGAGCGGACCGTCGCCCAGCGCAGTACGAAACAGACCACGACCGCGGCGAGCCCTCAGCTCAGCACCCGCGCTCTCAACCGCGCCACCCTCGACCGGCAACTGCTGCTGCGCCGCTCGCCGCTGTCCGCGATGGCAGCCGTGGAGCATCTCGTCGGCCTGCAGGCCCAGGAGGTCAAGCCGCCGTACTACGCGCTCGCCGCCCGCCTCGACGGCTTCACGCCCGAGGAACTGTCCGGACTGCTGGCCGACCGTGCGGCCGTGCGCATCGTCACCATGCGCTCGACCATCCACCTGCACACCGCCGACGACAGTCTCACCCTGCGTCCGCTGGTGCAGCCCGCCCGGGACCGCGAGATCAACTACTTCCGCAAGGGCCTCGTCGGCGTCGACCTGGACCGGCTCGGCGTGCTGGCCCGCGAACTCGTCGAGGCCGAGCCCCGCACCATGAAGCAGCTGCGCGAGGCCCTCAGCGCCGAGTGGCCGGACGCCGACCCGCAGTCCCTCGCCGTCGCCGCCCGCTGCACGCTGCCCCTCGTCCAAGTCACCCCGCGCGGACTGTGGGGCCGCAGCGCCCAGGTCTCCCTCACCACCGCCGAACACTGGCTGGGCCGCCCCGCCGAGCCGGCCGCCTCCCCGGACGCCACGGTCCTGCGCTACCTGGCCGCGTTCGGGCCGGCCTCCGTGAAGGACATGCAGACCTGGTCCGGCCTGACCCGGATGCGCGCCGCCTTCGAACGGCTCCGCCCCGACCTGGTCACCTTCCGGGACGAGAGCGGCGTCGAACTCTTCGACCTCCCCGACGCCCCGCGCCCGGACCCGGAAACCCCGGCGCCACCCCGCTTCCTGCCCGAGTTCGACAACGTCCTGCTCTCCCACGCCGACCGCACCCGTGTGATTCCGCCCGCGAACCGTGGCCGCACCTGGCAGGCGAACACGGTCTACTGCCCCCTGCTCGTCGACGGGTTCCTCGTGGGCGTGTGGCGGATCCTCGGCGACGCCCTGGTCATCGAGGAGTTCACCGAGCTCACCAAGGCCCAGCGCGGGGAGGTGACCGAGGAGGGGGAGCGGATGCTGACGGTGATGCATCCGGACGCGTCGTACGACATCCGCTTCGGGACCGTCATCCCCTAGGCGATCAACCCAGTCGTCACTCAGCCCGACCCGTCACCGCGACCGTCACCCCGAGCCCGATCATCGTGCAGCCACCCGCTCCGCCTATCAGCGACAACCGGCGGTCGGAGCGGGCGAACCAGGTGCGGGCCGCCGACGCGGTCAGGCCCCACAGGGTGTCCGTGACCAGGCCGATGGAGATCGGGACCAGGCCCAACAGCAGCATCTGCAGCGGGACACGGCCCGCCGAGTGGTCCACGAACTGGGGGAGTACGGCGGCGAAGAACACCACGCCCTTGGGGTTGGTGACACCGACGAGGACGCCGTCGAGGACCGCACGGAGATCACCGCGTGAGGCTTCCGTCGGCTGGGCCCGTATCGCCGCCGCCCTCAACTCCTTGCGGTGCCGGAACGCCTGCACGCCCAGATAGACCAGATACGCCGCGCCGGCCAGTTTCACCGCCAGGTAGATCGTCACGGACCGCTCGACCAACGAGCCGATGCCGACCGCGACCGCAACCACCAGCAGATACGAGCCGAAGACATTGCCGAGGGCGGTCGCCACGGCGCTGCGCCGGCCATGGGCCAGGGCGCGGCCGATGACGAACAGGACACTCGGCCCCGGGATCACGATCACCAACACCGACATCGCGGCGAAGGCCAGCAAACGGTCTGCGGACACCATGCCCATCACCCCCATCCGTCAGCCATTCAAACAGGCCCCACTGACAGCGGACATGGATAGGGGGCGTTGCGGGCCGCTCGTGGAGGCCCGCAACGCCCCCTGGTCTTGGACCGGTGGGGTGCTCAGGAGTCCCGCGGGGGGCCGTTGCC
>NZ_ML138680.1:121986-165581 GCF_004028635.1 Streptomyces cyaneus
CCCCCCCCCCCACTCCCCGGCGATTGTTTGGGGGGGGTGGGGGGCCGGGCGGGGCCCCCCCCCAACGCCCCCTGGTCTTGCACCTGAGGTGTGCTCAGGAGACCCTCTGGGTGCCGTTCCCGGTTACGACTCGACCTGTTCGGTCACCTCGTCCGAGAAGGTGGTCAGCCGGGTGTATACCCCCGGGTAACCGGCCTGGGCGCAGCCTTCGCCCCAGGAAGTTATCCCTGCCAGGACGCCCCCGATGAGCAGGGGACCGCCGCTGTCGCCCTGGCAGGTGTCAGTGCCGCCGGAGGTGTATCCGGCGCAGACCATGTCGGACGCGATGAACTGCGAACCGTAGGAGCTCGCGCAGCTGGAGTTGGAGACGATCGGCACGGTCGCCGTCCGCAGCTGGTTGGAGGAGCTGCCGTTCGAGGAGGTGGTGCCCCAGCCGAGGATGCGGGCGGTGGTGCCGGCCGCGTACACACCGGTGTCCGAGGAGTCGACGTACGAGGCCGTCGTGTACGGCATCGAGGTCGAAAGGGTCAGCACGGCCACGTCGTTGCCGTCGGTGGCGTCGGTGTAGTCCGGGTGGACCCAGATGTTGCTGACCCGGCTGACCGTGCCGTTCGTGCCGTTGAGGTAGGTGCGGCCGCCGACGACGCGGACGCTGCTCGTCGTCTCGCCGACCATACAGTGGGCGGCGGTGACCACCTTGGTCGCGGAGACGAGCGTGCCACCGCAGAACTGGTTCTGCGAGGCGTCCGTGATCTGCATGACGAAGGGGTACGCGGTCGTCGTGGTCGTCGTACCGCCCACGATGCGCGTCGACGCGGCCTCAGCGGTGGGGGCGCTGAGCAGTGCGGCCGCGGCGGCGGCGGCGGTCGCCACGACGGCGGCGGCCTTTCTGGCGCGGGTGAGCCCGAACATGAGTCTCCTCAGTGGGGGTTGCCGGTGGGGGGTCGCGCGGGTGTGGGGGGTGTGCACGGGGGTCGCGGGACCGACCCCCGTGTGCCCGGCGAGCGGCACATCCATAAGGTAGGTCCCGGAAGTTCCCCTTCCCAATGAGGGAACCCCCTAAGGGAGTTGGGCAGGGAAAACCCTCGGTCGTGTCCGGCTAAACCTGCGCGGACCGACAAAGACGGGTGAACTCACCGCGTAAGGCGCCCCGAACTCAGCCCGAACTCACCCTGTACGGCGCCTCGACCTCATGTCGTCCGGCGCCCCGCCGCCAATCTGACGATGTCGACCCGCGATCGGATCCCGAGTTTGCGATAGACGCGGGTAAGTGTCGCTTCGACCGTTTTGACGCTGATGAACAGGCGCGCTGCGATCTCCCGGTTGGTCGCGCCCTCCATGACGAGCGCGGCGACCTGACGTTCCATCGAGGCGAGCCCGTCCAGACCGTCGAGACCGTCCGGCGTGGAGGCGGGGGTGGGGGCCGCCTCCACGGGACGCGCGGCGGCCGCCGCCTCGACCTGCCGCAGCCAGGGCAGCGCCCGGCAGCGGCGGAACAGCCGGGCCGCCTCGTCGTACGAGGTCGGGCCCGGAGTGCCGGTGCGCAGCTGGGCCAGCGCGAAGGCGGCCCGGGCCTCCTCCAGGCCGTATCCCAGTTTGGCGAGCCGGTCCTGTGCCGATGTCAACTGGGCCACGGCGGCGTCCTGTTCGCCCCGTGCCGCGCGGATCAGCGCCTCGGCCCGGTCGAGGACCGCCAGCACGCTCTCGCGGTCCAGCCGCAGCGCCTGCTCGCGCGTGACGTCGATGACGTCCTGCGCCTCCGCGAACTCGCCGCTGCGCACCAGGGCCTCGGCCAGATCGCCGTGCCATCGGCCGCGCGCCGGGTCGGTGATGCCGAGGCCCTGCTCCACCTCGCGCACCCGGCGCAGCGAACGCACCGCCGCCTCCACGTCCCCGGCGACCAGCTGGGCGTGGCCGAGGGCGGCCAGGGCGCGGGAGACGTACATCTGGTCGCCGTCCTCCTCGGCGTGCTCCACCGCTTCCCGGGCCAGCGACAACGCCCGGTCCACATCCCCGCCCGCGGCCTCCGCGAGCGAGGTCAGCACGGCGGAGGCCACCTCGCCGATCCCGGTGTCGCGGGCCAGGCGCAGGCTCTCGCGGGCCAGGTCGAGGGCGCGTCCGCAGTGCCCGGAGTGCAGTTCGGTCTCCGCGACCCCGCGCAGGAAGTGCACCTCGCTCTCCACCCAGCCGTGCCGGCGCACCTCGCGCAGCAGCGCGGTGACCGTGGCGCGGGCCTCGGGCAGCTGGTCGCTCATGATCAGCCAGCGGAAGCGGGAGTAACCGGCCCCGTTGTGATGGCAGGCCACCCTCGGGTCCTGGGGTTCCTCCAGCGCCCGTCGAATGGTCGCGGGGGCGTCCGCGTGGCCCATCAGGGTCTCGATCTGGGCCTGGAAGGCGAGCGCCATCAGCTCGGTGTACCGGTCGCCGGCCCGCGCGGCCAACTCCGCCACGTACGCGGCCTCCCCCCGGGCCTCGTCGAAGTCGCCGTCCACGAGCAGGGCGCGCCACGTCAACTGGTAGTGGACCAGGGCGAGCAGCTTCGGGTCGTCACCCGCGTCGGCCAGGGCCTGCGGGAAGACCGCGTCGACCTCTGTCATGGCATGGCCCGCCGTCTCGATCACCGCGATCCAGGCCCGTACCCGGTCCGCGGGCACCGTCGCCCGGGTGAGCACCTCCCGGGCGATGTCCCGGGCGAGATCCAGCTCACCGGCGGTGATCGCGTCCTCGGCGGCCTCCAGCCGCAGCACCTCCGGGCTCTGCGAAGCTTCCGCCGGGGTGTGCCGGGCGGCGAGCAGGGAGAGCTGCGCGGCCACCGACGGCGCTCCCCGGTCGCGGGCCAGGGCGGCGGCCTCGGCGAGCCGGGCCGCGACCTCCGGGTCGGTGCCGGTGGTCGCGAGGGCCAGGTGCCGGGCGCGCTCGATCGGGTCGGAGGCCACCGTGGACAGCGCGGCGTGCGCGGCCCGGCGCTCCTGCGCGGGCGCCTCCGCGTAGAGCGCGGCGGAGATCATCGGGTGCGCGAACCGTACGGCGGGGCCCTCGGGCTCGGTCGCCAACAGCCCGAGTTCGGCGGCCTGGGCGGTCTCGGCCTCGGCGTTGTCGCGGCCGGCCGCGTGCAGCAGGGCCAGCGTGGGACGGGCGCCCGCGCTCGCGACGAGGAGGGTGCGGCGCGCCTCCTGCGACAGCATCTCCAGGCGGTTCAGCACCAGGGCGCGCAGCGAGGTGGGCACCGGCAGGGGCTCGCCGGGGCGGGGCGGGGTGGGGTTCTCGGCGAGGGCGCGGCCCAGTTCGAGGGCGAACAGGGCGTTGCCGCCGCTGGTGCGGTGGATGTCCCGGACCGTGGAGCGGGGCAGGCCGGTGTAGCCGCGGTGGTCGAGGAGGGCGGACATCTGGGCGCTGGAGAGGGGGCCCAGCCGTACCGCGAGGGTGTCCGGCGGGGACGCGCGTAGATGGCGGTCGTACTCCTGGCCGTCGGTCCGGACCGCGCACAGCATCCGCACCGGGGTGTCGCCGAGGCGGCGGGCGGCGAAGCCGAGGAGTTCGGCGCTGGCCGGGTCGAGCCACTGGAGGTCGTCGGCGACGACGAGGACGGGGCCGGTGTCGGCGAGGGCGCGCAGCGCGGACAGCACGGCCAGCCGCAGGGCGAGGCCGTCGCGCTGGAGGGTGGACTCACCGCGACCGGTGAGGGCCGACTCCAGGGCGATGCGCTGGGCGGTGGGGAGCCGCTCGGACACCTCGTCCAGGACCAGGCCGAGGAGGTCGGCCAGGGCGAGGAACGGGAGATGGGATTCGGACTCCGTGGGCGAGCAGCGCAGCACGGTGCGTGCCGCCCCGCCGTATTCCCCGGCCAATGCCCGCAGGACCGTCGACTTCCCAATTCCGGCAGGCCCGTGAAGCAGCACGCTGCCGCCCCGTCCGAGCTGCTCACGCGCCGCGCTGAACAGCTCCTCCCTGCCGATGACCTGGTCGGGGCGGCATCTCGCAGGCTCCTTGAAGTCCCGTCGCACGGTCACCGCTCCCCTCCGTGTGTCGTGTTCGGGCCAATATTAGGCAACGGATCTTTGAAATTCGGACCGAAGACATGGTGAGGCAAATAACAGCGGTGGAGCATAGGGAAATTCAAAGCAGGGATGAATGAATGAGGGGTCGTCGGGGGTGGGCCGGATCCGCCCGGACGCCTCGCACTCCTACGGCAGCAACCCCGCCCGGCGTGCCGCCACCACCGTCTCGCCCCGGGTGTGCGTGCCCAGCTTCCGCATCGCCGACCGCAGGTACCCCTTGACCGTCTCCGCCCGCAGCCCCAGCCGCTCGGCGGCGAGCGCGTTGGTCGAGCCGGCGGCCACGCAGGCCAGCACATCCAGTTCGCGGGGGGACAGCTGCACGCCGTTCAGGGCGGGCCTCTCCGTCAGGAGGCCGCAGGCATCCAGGAGCTCCGCGCGCAGGGCGGGGTCGCTGATGCGTGGGGCCAGGGCCCGCAGAGTCGCGTGGGCCTCGCGGACCTGCTCCCACGCCGAGCCCCGCCCGGACGGAGCCGTCTCGAGCCGCGCCGGCTCCGGCCGGGCCGCCTCCAGCAACCCCCGCACCTCCTCCCGCACCACCAGCGACTGCTCCACGTCCCGCGCCGCCTCCACGGCCGCCGTCAGGGTGCGGTCGCCCAGGGGCTGGGCCGTGCGCAGGGCGCCGTACAGGACACCGCGCACCCGGCGCCGTACGACGACCGGGACCGCCAGCACCGAACGCAGGCCCTCCGCGGCGACCGCGGCGTCGTACTCGTGGGTGATCTGCCGGGAGACGGAGTAGTCCGTGACCGCGCAGGGGCGGGCGAGGGCCACGGCCTTGCCGCCCAGGCCGTTGCCGGCGGTCACCGCGAGTCTGCTGAGGGAATCGGTGGCTGTGCCGTTCAGTTCGCTGATGCGCATGCGCGGGCGCCCCGACTCCACCAGGCCGCCGAAGGCGACCGGGAGCCCGGTCGAGCGGCGCAGGCGCGCCAGCGCGCCCCTTATGTCCGCCGATGCGGCCGCGTCCACTGCCACGTACTCGCCCTTTCACCGCTGCTTCCCGGAGCGCACACCCCCGTTCGGGGGTAGTGAGACCCACGTCACGGATTACACGATGACAGAGAGCCGCCCGGCAAGGTCCGGTAACCAGGAGGACAGATGACTACGGGGACGGAGTTGTTCCGCAGTGCGCGGGACTTCCTGCTCGACCACCGCGAGGACTACGCCACCGCCTACGAGGGCTTCGCCTGGCCCCGGCCCGAGCGGTTCAACTGGGCGCTCGACTGGTTCGACGTCATCGCGGACGGAAACGACCGCACCGCACTGCACATCGTCGAGGAGGACGGCAGCGAGGTCCAGCTGTCCTTCACCGAGATGGCCGAGCGGTCCGCTCGGGTCGCGAACTGGCTGCGGGCGCGCGGCGTTCGCGCCGAGGACCGCATCCTCGTCATGCTCGGCAACCAGGCCGAGCTGTGGGAGACCGCCCTGGCCGCCATGAAGCTGCGCGCCGTCGTCATCCCGGCCACCCCGCTGCTCGGCCCCGCCGACCTGCGCGACCGGGTGGAGCGCGGACGCGTCCGGCATGTGCTGGTCCGAGCCGAGGACACCGGCAAGTTCGACGAGGTGCCCGGCCGCTACACGCGCATCACCGTCGGCGGGGTGCGCGAGGGCTGGCAGTCGTACGAGGACGCGTACGCCGCCCCCGCCGAGTTCACCCCCGACGGGCCGACCGCCTCCGACGACCCGCTGATGCTCTACTTCACCTCCGGCACCACCGCCCGCCCCAAGCTGGTCGAGCACACCCACACCTCGTACCCGATCGGGCACCTGGCCACCATGTACTGGATCGGCCTCAAGCCCGGCGACGTGCACCTGAACATCTCCTCGCCCGGCTGGGCCAAGCACGCCTGGTCCAACCTCTTCGCCCCGTGGAACGCGGAGGCGACCGTCTTCATCCACAACTACACGCGCTTCGACGCGGCCCGGCTGATGGCGGAGATGGACCGTGCCGGCGTCACCACCTTCTGCGCTCCGCCGACGGTCTGGCGCATGCTCATCCAGGCCGACCTGAGCGCGCTGCGCACCCCGCCCCGCGAGGCCGTCGCCGCCGGTGAGCCGCTCAACCCCGAGGTCATCGAGCGGGTGCGGGAGGCCTGGGGCGTGACCATCCGGGACGGCTTCGGGCAGACCGAGACGGCCGTCCAGGTCTCCAACAGCCCCGGCCAGCCCCTGAAGACCGGCTCGATGGGCCGCCCCAGCCCCGGCTTCCGCGTCGAACTCCTCGACCCGGTCTCCGGCGCGCCGGGGGCCGAGGAGGGCGAGATCGCCCTCGACCTGTCCGCCCGCCCCGTCGGCGTGATGACCGGCTACCACGGCGACGCCGACCGTACGGCGGAGGCGATGGCCGGCGGCTACTACCGGACGGGTGACATCGGTTCGCGGGACGCCGACGGATACATCACGTACGTGGGGCGAGCGGACGACGTGTTCAAGGCGAGTGACTACAAGATCTCCCCGTTCGAGCTCGAGAGCGCCCTGCTGGAGCACGAGGCGGTCGCCGAGGCTGCCGTCGTGCCCGCGCCGGACGAGCTTCGGCTCGCGGTGCCGAAGGCGTACGTCGTCCTTGCGGAGGGCTGGGAGCCGGGCCCCGACACGGCCAAGGTGCTCTTCGAGCACTCACGGGAGGTCCTGGCGCCGTACAAGCGCGTCCGCCGCCTGGAGTTCGCGCCGCTGCCCAAGACCGTCTCCGGCAAGATCCGCCGCATCGAGCTGCGCGAGGCCACCGCCACCGGGTCGGACGCCGAGTACCGCGAGGAGGACTTCCGGTGACCGCGCAGCTGTCGTACACCCACGGCACGAGCGAGACGGTCCTGCTCGGCGAGACGATCGGGGCCAACCTGGACCGGTCGGTGGCCGCGTGGCCGGACCGGGAGGCGCTGGTAGACGTACCGTCCGGGCGGCGCTGGACCTACGCCCGGTTCGCGGCGGACGTCGACCGGCTGGCGTACGCGCTGCTGGCCAGTGGCGTGGCCAAGGGCGACCGGGTGGGCATCTGGGCGATCAACTGTCCCGAGTGGGTCCTGGTCCAGTACGCCACGGCCCGCATCGGCGCGATCATGGTGAACATCAACCCGGCCTATCGCACCCATGAGGTCGAGTACGTCCTCAAGCAGGCCGGGATCTCGCTGCTGTTCGCCTCCCTCAGCCACAAGACGAGCGACTACCGGGCGATGGTCGAGCAGGTGCGCGCCAAGTGCCCGCAGCTGCGGGAGACCGTATTCATCGGGGACCCGAGCTGGGAGGCGCTGATCGCGCGGGGAACGCCGGTGCCGTACGAGGAGCTGTCCTGCGACGACCCGATCAACATCCAGTACACGTCGGGCACGACGGGCTTCCCGAAGGGGGCCACCCTCTCCCACCACAACATCCTCAACAACGGTTATTTCGTCGGGGAGTTGATCGCCTACAGCGAGCAGGACCGGGTGTGCGTTCCCGTGCCCTTCTACCACTGCTTCGGCATGGTCATGGGCAATCTGGCCGCCACCTCCCACGGCGCCTGCATCGTCATCCCGGCCCCGTCCTTCGACCCGAAGGCCACGCTGGAGGCCGTCCAGCAGGAGCGCTGCACCTCGCTGTACGGCGTACCGACCATGTTCATCGCGGAGCTGAATCACCCCGACTTCGCGTCGTACGACCTCTCCTCCCTGCGCACCGGGATCATGGCGGGCTCGCCCTGCCCGGTGGAGGTGATGAAGCGGGTGGTCACCGAGATGCACATGGCCGAGGTGTCGATCTGCTACGGCATGACGGAGACCTCGCCCGTCTCGACGCAGACCCGGCGCGACGACGACCTGGAGCACCGCACCGGCACGGTCGGCCGCGTGCTGCCGCACATCGAGGTGAAGATCGTCGACCCGGCGACCGGCGTGACCCAGCCGCGGGGCAAGGCGGGAGAGCTGTGCACCCGCGGCTACAGCGTGATGCTCGGCTACTGGAACGAGCCCGAGAAGACCGTCGAGGCCGTCGACCCCGGGCGCTGGATGCACACCGGTGACCTCGCGACGATGCGGGAGGACGGCTACGTCGAGATCGTCGGCCGCATCAAGGACATGATCATCCGGGGCGGCGAGAACATCTACCCCCGAGAGATCGAGGAGTTCCTGTACGCCCACCCCAAGATCGCGGACGTCCAGGTCGTCGGGGTGCCGCACGAGCGCTACGGCGAGGAGGTGCTGGCCTGCGTCATCGCGCGCGACTCGGCCGATCCGCTGACGCTGGAGGAGCTACGGGCCTTCTGCGACGGGCAGCTGGCGCACTACAAGATCCCGAGCCGGTTGCAGATCCTCGACTCCTTCCCGATGACGGTGTCCGGGAAGGTGCGGAAGGTGGAGCTGCGGGAGAAGTACGGGGTCCTCTGAGGCCGGCCGCGGCACATGACCGGCCGTGGCGCATGCTCAGCCGCGGCGCATGCAGACCCGTGGCCATCGGTCGAGGCCGAGTTCCGCCTCGTGGGCGCGGATCTTCCGTAGCCCCGGGGTGAGCCCGGCCTCGTCCAGGACACGGACGCCGAGGCGTTCGTAGTACGGCGCGTTCCACGGGACGTCGGTGAAGGTGGTCAGGGTGAGAGCGGTCAGGCCCTCCTCGCGGGCGCGGTCGGCGGCGTACGCGAGAAGGGCCCGGCCGATACGGCGACGCGCGCGGTCCGGGTGCACCGAGACCTGCTCGATGTGCAGGGCGCCGTCGACGGGCTCGCAGATCAGATAGCCGACCGGGCAGTCACCGTCGTCGCAGGCGACCCAGGTGCGGCCGGCCCGGCGATAGTGCTCCAGAACGTCCAGGGCGGGCGGCTCGTCGTCGGCGATCGCCGCCATGCCGAGGTCGCGGAAGGCGGCTCCTGCCGCGCGCTCGATGTCCTGGAGGGCCGGGAGCTCGTCGGGCCGGGCGGGGCGGATGCGCATGTGCCGAGTGTCCGTCGGCGGCTGCGCCGGGCGCGAGCGGATTACTGGGCCCCCGTCGCGTCCAGTTCGTCGGCGAGGGTGTTGACCGGCTGGGGCGTGCCCGTGAGGTCGAGGACGAACAGGGGGACGCCGAGGGAATCGGCTTGGGCGCGGGCGTCGGGGGCGTATCCGGCGAGGGAGAAGTACACGCAGGCCGCCGACTCCGTCATGGCCGTCAGCCACAGGCACTCCACGTCCCGCAGGGAGGCCGGGCGTACGGTCGGGTCGACCTGGGCGAGCAGGCCGTGGGCGGCGATGCCGATGCCGGTCGGGGGCCGCTGGTCGGCGCGGCGGATGTCCCGGTAGCCGAGCCAGCGCAGATAGACGGCGGCTGCCGTGACCGCGTCGCGCGCGGTGCGGATCGTGACGGGCTGGAAGACGCGGCGCGCGGCCGGGGCCTTCCGCGGCGCCGAGCCTTTGCCCGCCTCTCGCGCCGAGCCCGTGTCGGCCTCTCGTACCGAGCCCGTGTCGGCCTCTTGTGCCGAGCCGGTGTCCGCCTCCCGCGCAGAGTCCATGTCCGACCGCGCCACCGGGACACGCAGCACCGTCCCGCAGGGGCAGCCCAGCTCCGGGCGGGGCCACTCGTTCTCCCGGCCGCATGCCGTACAGCGCACGCCGACCCATTCGTCGTCCCACGTGCGATGGGTGATGGCCGTCGCCGTCCCGTGCGGGTCCAGCGCCGGTGCGACGGGCGCCCCGCACTCACACGGATAGGCGGGTGCCTCGTAGAGATGCTCGCGCCGGCAGGCCGGGCAGCGCACCGACACGCTCTCGGACATGGCCCACTCCAGGACGACCTCGCATCGGACAGCGCACCCATCGTCCTCCAGGTAGGGCCTGGTTGTCCGCCCCTTGACGGTCTTCACCGGTCCACCTACATTGCTTCCAGATAGTAGAAAACAATTTCCGCGATACGGAATAAGTCGGATCGCGGGGATGCCATCGTCACGGAATTGCTCACCGCGGGGCGCGACGGGAGTGCGAATCCGACAGCCGAAGCAGGAGTACTCAATGGCTCGTATGACCGCTGCCCGAGCGGCAGTCGAGATCCTCAAGCGCGAGGGCGTCAGCAACGCGTTCGGCGTGCCGGGCGCGGCGATCAACCCCTTCTATGCGGCGCTCAAGGCCTCCGGCGGGATCCACCACACCCTCGCCCGCCATGTGGAGGGCGCCTCGCACATGGCCGAGGGCTACACCCGCACGCACCCGGGCAACATCGGCGTCTGCATCGGCACGTCCGGCCCCGCCGGCACCGACATGATCACCGGCCTGTACTCCGCGATCGGTGACTCCATCCCGATCCTGTGCATCACCGGCCAGGCGCCGACCGCCGTGATCCACAAAGAGGACTTCCAGGCCGTCGACATCGCGTCGATCGCCAAGCCGGTCACGAAGATGGCGGTGACCGTCCTGGAGGCCGCGCAGGTCCCCGGCGTCTTCCAGCAGGCGTTCCACCTGATGCGCTCCGGCCGCCCCGGCCCCGTCCTGATCGATCTGCCGATCGACGTCCAGCTGACGGAGATCGAGTTCGACCCGGAGACGTACGAGCCGCTCCCGGTCTACAAGCCCGCCGCGAGCCGCGCCCAGATCGAGAAGGCGATCGGGATGCTGAACGCGTCCGAGCGCCCGCTGATCGTCGCCGGCGGCGGTGTCATCAATGCCGATGCCGCCGAACTCCTCGTCGAGTTCGCCGAGTTGACCGGCACCCCGGTCGTCCCGACCCTGATGGGCTGGGGTCTGCTGCCCGACGACCACGAGCTGAACGCCGGCATGGTCGGCCTGCAGACCTCGCACCGCTACGGCAACGCGACCTTCCTGGAGTCCGACTTCGTCCTCGGCATCGGCAACCGCTGGGCCAACCGCCACACCGGCAAGCTGGACGTCTACACGGCTGGGCGGAAGTTCGTCCACGTCGACGTCGAGCCCACCCAGATCGGCAAGATCTTCGCCCCGGACTACGGCATCGCGTCGGACGCGAAGGCGGCCCTGGAGCTGTTCGTCGAGGTGGCACGGGAGCTGAAGGCGGAAGGCAAGCTGCCCGACCGCTCGGCGTGGGCGGCGTCCGCGCAGGAGAGGAAGGCGACTCTCCAGCGCCGTACGCACTTCGACGACATCCCGATCAAGCCGCAGCGCGTCTACGAGGAGATGAACAAGGCCTTCGGCCCGGAGACCCGGTACGTCTCCACCATCGGCCTCTCCCAGATCGCCGGCGCCCAGATGCTGCACGTCTTCAAGCCGCGGCACTGGATCAACTGCGGCCAGGCGGGCCCGCTCGGCTGGACGATCCCGGCCGCGCTGGGCGTCGCCAAGGCCGACCCGGAGGCGCAGGTCGTCGCCCTGTCCGGCGACTACGACTTCCAGTTCATGATCGAGGAGCTGGCGGTCGGGGCGCAGCACAAGATCCCGTACGTCCATGTCCTGGTCAACAACTCCTACCTGGGCCTGATCCGTCAGGCGCAGCGGGCGTTCGACATCGACTTCCAGGTCAAGCTGGAGTTCGAGAACATCAACTCGCCCGAGCTGGGCGTCTACGGCGTCGACCACGTCAAGGTCGCCGAGGGCCTCGGCTGCAAGGCGATCCGGGTGACCGACCCGAACGAGCTGGGCGCCGCCCTGGAGCAGGCCAAGAAGCTCGCCGCCGAGCACCAGGTCCCGGTCGTCGTCGAGGCGATCCTGGAGCGGGTCACCAACATCTCCATGTCGACGACGAACGACATCAGCAATGTGATGGAGTTCGAGGAGATCGCCACGGAGCCGGAGCATGCGCCTACGTCGATCAAGACGCTGAAGGTCTGACGCGTCTCGCTGCACCGAGGGGCGGTCCAACCGATGGGTTGGGCCGCCCCTTGCGTGTCCCCCGTCTTGCGTGTCCCCCGTCTTGCGTTTCCCCCGTTTTTCGTGTCCCCCGTCGCGGGGCCCGCCGCCCCCGTGTCGGCGGGCCTCGCGTGAAAAGAATGTGCCCACGGCAGGGGTGAGTTGAAGCCCCCCGACGTGTGTTCAGAGGTTGATTTGAGGGTTCCGTAGTCGGCGTACGCCGCCGGGCGTACGTCGGCCTGGCTCGGGACCTGGCGGGGCGGGCAGAAGTCAGCGCCTCAGAGCCGGCGCCGGGCCGCCTCGACACTGTCCCCGCCACTGGTGTTGAACGCGATGGCGGCCTGGGGCGCATGGCGTCGGATCAGGTTCACGATCTGCTCGAAGAGCGGCAGCAACTGCTCCGTCTTGCGGATCCCACCCCCGACGACCACCACGTCCCACGGACGCTCGACCAAGGACGCGATGAGGGTGGGCTCGGCCGACTCGTCGAACACGACCAGCGTCATGGCCGCGTCGATGCCGTGCTCGCCGAACCGGGTCAACTCCTTGTCCAGCACCGCCCGAAGGGCCTGCGCGTCGACGCCGGGTATCGCCTGCGGGTCGTAACCGACAACCAGTACGGAAGGCATACGGCCAAGCTACCGCGCTCTGTCTGGCCCTGAGTCCGACTCGGAAGACGCCGAAGAGCGCCGGGTACGGGACCGTCCGTACCCGGCGCTCTTCAGCCGGTGAGGTATGCGGTTGTAGCCGTCCGACGGTGCGAGGCTGGGCGCGACAGGACGTTCGCGCCGCCGGACGGGGTCTTGGGGGGCTTGGGACCGCGGCGGTTGCGACGGCACCGGGGGCTCCTTCCCTCAGGTCGAAGAAGGAGGCCGGGACCTTCACCACCGCACTGGCTCGCACGCCGCCGCGGTCCTCGCGTTGCCCGTGCCCCGGTCCGAGCGACCACCCCTCATCCGGGTCGCTCGGTCGTGCGGCGCGGGCGGTGCGTCCGTCTTATGACCTACCGTCAGGAGACGGACGCCGCCTTGGGGTTCAGTCCTCGCGCAGGGCGCGGACCGCCTCCTCCACGCGCCTGCCGTACTCCGGGTCGGCGGCGTGGAAGTGGGCCAGGTTCTTCTCGATCACGTCGTCGCGGGAGACCTGGGAGAGGCCACCGGCGATGTTCGCGATCAGCCGGGACTTCTCCTCGGCGGACATGAGGCGGTACAGCTCGCCCGCCTGGAAGAAGTGGTCGTCCTTGGTGTGGAGCGGTGCCTCGTGGGTGCCGGTGTGGCCGGTCACCGCCAGCGGCGCCGACAGCGGGCGGCCGGTCTCCACCGGGCCGTCGTAGGAGTTCGGCTCGTAGTTCTTCGCCGCGCGGCCCTGGGAGTTGGTCGCCATGAAGCCGTCTCGGCCGTAGTTGTCGGCCACGGTCGCCCTGGGGGCGTTGACGGCCAGCTGGGTGTGGTTGACGCCCAGGCGGTAGCGGTGGGCGTCCGCGTAGGCGAACAGGCGGCCCTGGAGCATCTTGTCGGGCGAGGGGCCGATGCCCGGCACGAAGTTGTTCGGGGAGAACGCGGCCTGCTCGACCTCGGCGAAGACGTTGTCCGGGTTGCGGTCGAGGACCAGCCGGCCAACGCGCTGCAGCGGGTAGTCCTTGTGCGGCCAGACCTTGGTGAGGTCGAACGGGTTGAAGCGGTAGTCGGCCGCCTCGGCCGCCGGCATCAGCTGGACGTAGAGCGTCCAGGACGGGTGCACGCCCCGCTCGATGGCCTGGAGCAGGTCCGTCTGGTGCGAGTTGGGGTCCTTGCCCGCGAGCTCGGCGCCCTGCTCGGCGCTCAGGCAGCGGATGCCCTGGTTCGTCTTGAAGTGGTACTTGACGAAGAAGGCCTCGCCCTCGGCGTTCGTCCACTGGTAGGTGTGCGAGCCGTAGCCGTTCATGTGGCGGTACGACGCCGGGATGCCGCGGTCGCCCATCAGCCAGGTCACCTGGTGCGTGGCCTCGGGGGCGTGCGCCCAGAAGTCCCAGACGTTGTCCGGCTCCTGACGGCCCGTGAACGGGTCGCGCTTCTGCGAGTGGATGAAGTCGGGGAACTTGATCGGGTCCTTGATGAAGAACACCGGGGTGTTGTTCCCGACGAGGTCGTAATTGCCCTCTTCCGTATAGAACTTGACCGCGAAGCCGCGCGGGTCGCGGACCGCGTCCGCGCCGCCCAGGCTGTCGGCCACGGTCGAGAAGCGCAGGAACACCTCGGTCCGCTTGCCCACCGCGCTCAGGAAGTCGGCGTGGGTGAAGCCGGTGACGTCGTCGGTCACCTCGAAGTGGCCGTACGCGCCGGAGCCCCGGGCGTGCACCACGCGCTCCGGGATGCGCTCGCGGTTGAAGCGCGCCAGCTTCTCCAGGAGGTGCTGGTCCTGGAGCAGGAGCGGGCCGCCGACGCCGGCGGAGGCTGAGTTCTGGTTGTCGGCGACCGGGGCGCCGGACTCGGTGGTGAGCACGCGCTTCGACATCGTGGACCTTCCGTGCGGGTGTCAGCGGAAAACTGTTTCCGCTTTGTGGAGCGTAGGAGTGGGACGATCGGGCGTCAACAGTTTGTTGAAGTTAAATCAACGATTTGTTGAAGGTGATTCCGGGCCGCGGCGCCGCCTGGGCGCGACAGGA
This sequence comes from Streptomyces cyaneus, assembly GCF_004028635.1. Taxonomy (GTDB): domain Bacteria; phylum Actinomycetota; class Actinomycetes; order Streptomycetales; family Streptomycetaceae; genus Streptomyces; species Streptomyces cyaneus. The sequence continues at coordinate 136,437 of NZ_ML138680.1, forward strand.
CAAGTGTCAGCGGCGCCGCGGCCCGGAAGTCTCGGGGTCGTCAGACCTCAGTGGCGGTCGTCAGACCTGGGCGCCGGAGAGGCGCTCCACAGCCCGCAGCAGGGCCGAGTGGTCCAGGCCGCCGTCGCCCTGCGCACGCAGGGACGCGACCAGCTGGGCGACCACGGCACCGACCGGAAGGGCGGCGCCGACGTTGCGGGCGGCGTCCGTGACGATGCCCATGTCCTTGTGGTGCAGGTCGATGCGGAAGCCGGGCTTGAAGTCCCGGTTCAGGAAGTTGTCCTTCTTCCGGGTCAGTACGGTCGAGCCGGCCAGGCCGCCGTTGAGGACGTCCAGCGCGGCCTTCAGGTCCACGCCCGACTTCTCCAGGAAGACCACGGCTTCGGCGCACGCCTGGATGTTCACGGCGACGATCAGCTGGTTGGCCGCCTTCACGGTCTGACCCGAGCCGTGCGGACCGCACAGCACGATCGTCTTGCCGAGGGCCTCGAGGATCGGCTTCGCGGTGTCGAAGTCGGCCTGCTCGCCGCCGACCATGATCGACAGTACGGCCTCGATGGCACCGGCCTCACCGCCGGACACGGGGGCGTCCAGGACGCGGATGCCCTTGCCCTTGGCGGCCTTCGCCAGGTCGACCGAGGTCTGCGGGGTGATCGAGGACATGTCGATCAGCAGCGCGCCGGACTTGGCGTTCTCCAGGATGCCGTCGGGGCCGTAGGAGATGGCCTCGACCTGCGGGGAGGCCGGCACCATCGTGATGACGACGTCGGCGTCCTTCACGGCCTCGGCGATCGAACCGGCGACCGTGCCACCGGCGGCGGCCAGGCGGTCCAGCTTGTCCTGCTCCAGGGTGAAGCCGGTGACGTCGTAACCCGCCTTGATCAGGTTCTCGGACATGGGGGAGCCCATGATGCCGAGGCCTATCCAGGCGATCTTGGGGAGGTTGCTCATGATGGGGGTACCTCTCTGAACTGCTGTGGTACGTCTGCGTGTGGGTGCCGGTCGGCGACAATCAGCCCGTCCGGCGTTTGAGGACGAGGCCCTTTCGGGGCCGAAGCGGGGGTCTGGGGGCGGCAGCCCTCAGGGGCGGTGCCGTCAGCGGGCGGCGCGCAGCTCCACCGGCAGCCAGTCGAACGCCTCCGCGCTCGGGCGGTCGCCCGGCTTGTACTCCAGGCCGACCCAGCCCTCGTAGCCCGCCTTCTGCAGCTGGCCCAACAGTTCCGCCAGCGGCAGCGTCCCCGTGCCAGGCGCGCCACGGCCCGGGTTGTCGGCGATCTGCACGTGGCCGGTCTTCGCGGCGTACTGCTCGATCACCTGCGGCAGGTCCTCGCCGTTCATGGACAGGTGGTAGAGGTCCATCAGGAACTTGGCGTTGCCCAGCCCGGTCGCCTCGTTGACCTTGTCGACGATGCCGACGCCGGCCGGGGCGGTCACCAGCGGGTACAGCGGTGACTCCGGCTTGTTGAGGGTCTCGATCAGCAGGATCGCGCCGATCCGGTCGGCGGCCCGGGCCGCGAGGGTCAGGTTCTCCAGCGCGAGCGCGTCCTGCTCGGCGGGGTCCACGCCCTCGACGCGGTTGCCGTACAGGGCGTTGAGCGCCCGGCAGCCCAGGGACTGGGCGAAGTCGGCGGCCACGTCGATGTTGGCGCGGAACTTCTCCGACTCCTCGCCCGGGATCGACAGGGCGCCCCGGTCGGGGCCCGGAAGCTGACCGGCGTAGAAGTTCAGGCCGGTGAGCTGGACGCCCGCGTCCTCGATCGCCTTCTTCAGGGCGTCGAGCTCGGACTGCTCGGGGGTGGGGGAGTCGACCCAGGGCCACCACAGCTCGACCGCGGTGAAGCCGGCCGCGGCGGCGGCCGCGGGGCGCTCCAGGAGCGGGAGTTCCGTGAAGAGGATCGACAGGTTGACGTTGAAGCGCTGCTCTGCGGCTGTGTCCAATCCAAAACCTGGCATGTCGCCGGCGCTCCCTTCCGTTTGTCGAGATTCCGTATTGCGGAAGTTAGTTTCTGCGTATTGGAAGATTGCCGTTGTGTGTCCGAGCTTGTCAAGAGGGCTCGGCGGAAGGTGGCACCGCGCGTTAGGTTGAGCGCGTGCGATTGAGAGTGGAGTTCACGACCGAGCCCTTCGACCTCGACGAGGCACCCGCGCACGCGCTGGTGGCCCGCGAGGTCGTCGAGGCGGCCGAGCTCGACGCGGTGGACGTCGGCCCGTTCGGAAACACGGCCGAGGGCGGCGCCGACGCCGTGCTCACCGCCGTGGACGCCCTGCTGCGCAAGTCCCTGGAGGCCGGTGCCACCCGGATCTCGCTCCAGCTCAATGTGGTCGGGGAGGGCGAGGAGTGACCGGTACCGGGGACGAGCCCTTCATCGCGGCCGTGAAGCCGCTGGTCGACGCCATGGGCGGCGAGATTCTCCCGCCGGACGAGGCCGGCCCCGAGGACGTCGTGCTCTCCTGGGAGGGTGCCGACGTCGTCGCCGTGCGTCTGCCTCAGCTGGCCGACTCCCTGGACCACATCCTGGCCGCCATGGAGCGCAGGAAGGGCAAGCCGCTGGCGGACCTGGACCGCAAGGCCAAGCAGGAGGTCGTGCGGATACTCGAGGCGCGCGGCGCCTTCTCCGTGCGGCACGGCGTGGAGACCGTGGCAAGTGCGCTCGGGGTGAGCCGCTTCACGGTCTACAACTACCTCAACCGTGAGAAGGGTGCCTGAGGCGCCCTGCCCGGTTTCGTTACCGCGAATTTTCAACAAAGTGTTGACGTCTCGTCGTCGTAGGGCGTTAGCTATCGGCACGCCCGTTCAGTACGAAGGCCGCCCTTCGCGGCCACGGAGGCTCCCGTGACGTCGAATTCCACGCCCCCGGGCCTGGCCCGGTTCAACGCCCTGGAGGAGCACGCGGCCTACGCCGCTCTCCACGAGGCGTGCGCCTCCACGGCGTGGGCGAAGCGGCTGCTCGCCGCCCGTCCCTGTGCCACCGCCGACGACCTCTACGCCGCCAGTGACGCCGCCATGGCCGAGCTGACCGCCGAGGACCTGGCCGAGGCGATGGCCGGGCACCCGCCGATCGGCCGCCCCAAGCCGGGCGATCCGACCTCGGCGAGGGAGCAGCGCGGCATGGCCGGCGCCTCCGAGGAGCTCAAGGCGGAGATGCTCGAACTCAACCTGGCCTACCAGGACAAGTTCGGCCACGTCTTCCTGATCTGCGCAACTGGCCGGACCGGCGAGCAGATGCGCGACGCGGTCAAGGAACGGATCGGCAACTCGCCGGAGCAGGAGCGGGAGATCGTCCGCACCGAGCTGGGCAAGATCAACCGTATCCGGCTCGCCCGACTCGTCGAAGAGGACTGACCAAGCCATGAGCACCAGCACCACCGCCTCGGTGTCCACGCACATCCTGGACACCAGCATCGGCCGCCCCGCCGAGGGCGTCGCCATCCAGCTCTCGGCCCGCAGCGGCCGGGATGCCGAGTGGCAGGCGCTCGGCGGCTCCGCGACCGATGCGGACGGGCGGTGCAAGGACCTCCCGGCGCTGCCGGAGGGGACCACACACGTACGGCTCGACTTCGCGGTGGAGTCGTACTTCGAGAAGAAGCAAGCCGATGCGCAGCAGGACGCCCCCGCGAATCGGGACAGCGGTGCCGTGTTCTTCCCCGAGGTGGCGATCACCTTCGCCGTCAAGCCCGGGGAGCACTACCACGTGCCGCTGCTGCTCAACCCGTTCGGCTACTCCGTTTACCGAGGGAGCTAGCAGACATGCCCACGATCCTGGGACAGAACCAGTACGGCAAGGCCGAGAACCGAGTCGTAAAGATCACGCGGGACGGCGCCACCCATCACATCAAGGACCTGAACGTATCCGTGGCGCTGAGCGGCGACATGGACGAGGTCCACTACTCCGGCTCGAACGCCAACGTCCTGCCGACCGACACCACCAAGAACACGGTGTACGCGTTCGCCAAGGAGCACGGCATCGAGTCGGCCGAGCAGTTCGGCATCCACCTCGCCCGTCACTTCGTCACCTCGCAGGAGCCGATCCACCAGGCCCGGATCCGCATCGAGGAGTACGCCTGGGAGCGGATCGAGGCCTCCGACGCCAACTCGCAGTTCATCGGCGCGGACGAGGTCAAGCACTCCTTCGTCCGCAAGGGCCAGGAGACGCGGGTCACGCAGATCACCTACGACGGTGAGAAGTGGGAGGTCATCTCCGGCCTCAAGGACCTCGTCGTGATGAACTCGACCAACTCCGAGTTCTGGGGCTACGTCAAGGACAAGTACACGACGCTCCAGGAGGCGTACGACCGCATCCTGGCCACCCAGGTATCCGGCCGCTGGCGGTTCAACTGGACCGACGACGAGCAGCGGATGCCCAACTGGGAGAAGTCCTACGAGCAGACCAAGAAGCACATGCTCCAGGCCTTCGCCGAGACCTACTCGCTCTCGCTCCAGCAGACCCTGTACCAAATGGGCTCGCGCATCATCAACAACCGCAGCGAGATAGACGAGGTCCGCTTCTCCCTCCCGAACAAGCACCACTTCCTGGTGGACCTGGAGCCGTTCGGGCTGAAGAACGACAACGAGGTGTACTTCGCCGCCGACCGCCCCTACGGCCTGATCGAGGCCACCATCCTGCGGGACGGCTGCGAGGCGAAGATCCCCATGGACCTCACCAACCTGTAAGCCAGCAACTCCATTTCGGCACCCGCGGCCGGAGGAGCGGGCCTTTGAAGGCTCCCCGGCCGCGGTACTCAAATCCCCCAGGGTCCTGCCGTGCCCTCTCGAACTCAGCACAACTCCCGTGAAAAAGGGGCGAATCATGGCAGCAGCCCAGCGCATCGTCATCGAGAACTGTTCGATCGCGACGGTGGACGCGAACGACACCGAGTACGCCACGGGCCACGTCGTCATCGCGGACAACCGCATCGAGTCGCTCGGCGCGGGCAAGGCGCCCGAGGGCCTGGAGAACGTCGTACGCCGTATCGACGCCACCGGGCACCTGGTCACCCCCGGCCTGGTCAACACCCATCACCACTTCTACCAGTGGATCACCCGGGGCCTGGCCACGGACCACAACCTCTTCAACTGGCTCGTCGCCCTCTACCCGACGTGGGCGCGCATCGACGAGCAGATGGTGCGCTCCGCCGCGCAGGGCTCGCTGGCGATGATGGCCCGCGGTGGCGTGACCACCGCCATGGACCACCACTACGTCTACCCGCAGGGCTCCGGCGACCTCTCCGGCGCCATCATCGGCGCCGCCCGCGACATGGGTGTCCGCTTCACCCTCGCCCGCGGCTCCATGGACCGCAGCGAGAAGGACGGCGGGCTGCCGCCGGACTTCGCCGTCGAGACCCTCGAAGGCGCGCTGGCCGGGACCGAGGAGACCGTCAAGCGGCACCACGACGCCTCCTTCGACGCGATGACCCAGGTCGCCGTCGCCCCCTGCTCCCCCTTCTCCATCTCCACCGAGCTCCTCAAGCAGGGCGCCGAGCTGGCCCGCCGCCTCGGCGTGCGCATGCACACCCACGGCTCGGAGACCGTGGAGGAGGAGAAGTTCTGCCACGAGCTGTTCGGCATGGGCCCGACCGACTACTTCGAGTCCACCGGCTGGCTCGGCGAGGACGTGTGGATGGCGCACTGCGTCCACATGAACGACTCCGACATCGCCGCCTTCGCCCGTACGAAGACGGGCGTCGCCCACTGCCCGTCCTCCAACGCCCGCCTCGCGGCCGGCATCGCCCGCGTCCCCGACATGCTCGCGGCGGGCGTCCCGGTCGGCCTCGGCGTCGACGGCACGGCGTCCAACGAGTCCGGCGAGCTGCACACCGAACTGCGCAACGCCCTGCTCATCAACCGCCTCGGCGCCCACCGCGAGGCCGCCCTGAACGCCCGGCAGGCCCTGCGCCTCGGGACGTACGGCGGTGCCCAGGTCCTCGGCCGCGCCGCCGAGATCGGCTCGCTGGAGCCGGGCAAGCTGGCCGACCTGGTGCTGTGGAGGCTGGACACCCTCGCCCACGCCTCCATCGCCGACCCGGTGACCGCGCTGGTCTTCGGCGCGGCGGCCCCGGTCACGGCGTCCTTCGTGAACGGCCGGCAGATCGTGGAGGACGGGCGGCTGCTCACGGCCGACGAGGACGCCATCGCCCGCGCCACGCGGGAAGAGGCACAGCGCCTGGCGAGGATCGCCGCGCAGGCCTGACGCAGGCCTGACGTAGGCCTGACCAGTTGAAGATCTCCGGTCGAGAGGGACGGCTCCCGACCGGTGGCCGTGGACCCGAGCGGGGTCCATGGCGGCCGTCTCCGGGGCGCGCGTGGACGCGTGCGCCCCGGAACGGTCTCCGTTTCCCCCAGAACGGGCCCGTCCCCGGTCCCGCACGACCGCGTACCACCTCCTTGAACCCGCGTCAGAGCCGACGCGTTTAACCGACCGGAGGAGAGCCGCAGTGTCCGCCCAGCCCGTTTCGACCCACCCCGTAGACGAGAAACTACCCGCCCTGAAAATGGCGACCACCGGTCTGCAACACGTGGCCGCCATGTACGCGGGAGTCGTCGCCCCACCCCTGATAGTCGGCGCGGCCATAGGCCTGTCCGCCACCGACCTGACCTTCCTCACCGGCGCCTGCCTGTTCACCGCGGGCCTCGCCACCTTCCTCCAGACCCTCGGCATCTGGAAGATCGGCGCCCGGCTGCCGTTCGTCAACGGCGTCACCTTCGCCGGCGTCGCCCCCATGACCGCGGTCGTCGCCTCCACCGAGGACAAGTCCGACGCCCTGCCGATCATCTTCGGCGCGGTCATCGTCGCCGGCCTGCTCGGCTTCCTGGCAGCCCCCTTCTTCAGCAAGGCCGTCCGCTTCTTCCCACCCGTGGTGACGGGTACGGTCATCACGCTGATCGGCATCTCCCTGCTGCCGGTCGCCTTCAACTGGGCGCAAGGGCCCGACCCGGCCGCGAACGACTACGGCTCGGCGACGAACCTGGGCCTGGCAGCCGGAACCCTGCTGATCGTCCTGCTCCTGCGCCGCTTCACCCGAGGGTTCGTCAAACAAATCGCCGTGCTGCTCGGCCTGGTTGTCGGCACACTGATCGCGATCCCGTTCGGCGTCACGGACTTCGGGCCGGTGGCGGACGCGGACGTCATCGGCTTCCCGACCCCGTTCCACTTCGGCGCCCCGCAGTTCCAGCTCGCCGCGATCATCTCGCTGTGCGTGGTCATGGTGGTCTCGATGACCGAATCGACGGCCGACATGCTGGCGTTGGGCGAGATCGTCGAGCGCCCGGCCGACGAGAAGACCATCGCGGCGGGCCTGCGCGCCGACACCCTCGGCTCCGCGATCAGCCCCCTCTTCAACGGCTTCATGTGCAGCGCCTTCGCACAGAACATCGGCCTGGTCGCGATGACGAAGATCCGCAGCCGGTACGTAGTCGCTGTCGGCGGCGGCTTCCTCGTCCTGATGGGCCTGTGCCCGATGGCGGCGTCGCTCATCGCGGTCGTACCGCGCCCGGTGCTCGGCGGCGCGGGCGTGGTCCTCTTCGGCTCGGTCGCGGCGAGCGGCATCCAGACCCTGGTCCGGGCCGGCCTCGACAAGGACAACAACGTCCTGATCGTCGCCGTCTCCCTGGCCGTCGGCATCGTCCCCATCACCGCGCCGGAGTTCTACCACGCCTTCCCGGAGACGGTGCGGATCGTCCTGGACTCGGGCATCTCGACGGGCTGTGTGGCGGCGGTGGCGCTCAACCTCGTCTTCAACCACCTCGGCAAGGGCCGGGACGCGCAGGACGTCACCCACCCCATGGAGGCAGGGGAGGAGATCACCGGGTCGGCGACCCGGGCCCCGGCCACCCCATGAGGTTGGCGAACAGCTCGGCCTGCTCGATGGCGTCGTCCCGCGCATGATGCGTGTGACGGCGCCGCGACAGCAGCTCGCGCGGCATGGTGCCTTTGGCCACGGCCCGCAGCGGCAGCCCGGCTTTCGTCGCGTACAACGTCTTCATGTCCAGGCAGCCCGAGTGGCCGAAGGGACTCGCCCCGGTGAAGCGGATCAAGTACCAGTACAGGAACGTCCAGTCGTACGACGCCGGGTAGCCGCACATCACCGGCTGCGCGTCGCCGCCGACCTCGCGAACCCAGCGCGTGAACTGCGCGAGGGCGAGCGCGGGGTCGAGGCCCTCTTTCCGTAGGCGCTCGCGGTCGAGCCCGCTCACGGCCAGCGCCTCGGGCACGAACTCCTCGCTGATCGGGCGGAGTTCGCGATAGAAGGTGTGCTGCTCGGGGTCGGCCGCCGTGAACCCGTCGGCATCCTGGACTCCGGCGACCGCCGCGCCGAGGCTCAGCATCGAGTACGGACCCGGGATCGGGCCGTCGGCCTCGATGTCGACGGAGATGTAGAGGCTGGGCTTGATGCGTCGTGCGGCCATGGACCGGGAGCATCCCAGGTGTCCGGGACTTCCCGCATCCGAATTCCGACCGAGGTGTTCCAGCCACTCCAGGCGGACGATCCACCCGTCGTCGCCGGTTGCGGGCCTGCGCGCCGGCACCAGGCCACTACGCGCCCCTCTCAGCCCCGCCGTTCCCACAGCACCGCCGCTGCGAGCAGAAGCAGCGGCGGGAGTACGTCCAGCCAGTAGCACCCGGTATGTGCCGAAGCGGCCGACGGTACGGGCCGACAGGCCCAGCATCAGCAAGCCGATCGCGATCGGCTCCGGCAGGAACGCTGTGCCGGTGAGCAACTCGCCGTAGCAGAGGAATCGCGGGCCGCCTACGACGACGAGCACGCACCGGAGTTGGTGTGACCGGAGTCCGAGCCGGTGTTGGCTAGAGCCCGAACAGGCTCGGGTCCGTGGCCAGTTCCTTGAAGTAGTCCTGCGGATCGGCCACCATCCTGCGTTCCTCGAGGTTCAGCAGGCCACCGACCGCCGTGAGCTCGGCCGCCACCGTGCCGTCGGTCTTGCGGATGATCTGCTGGATGCGGAACGTCTTGCCGCCCGACCACTCGAAGGCGCACGACACGTCGACCTCGTCACCGGCGAGGAGTTCCCGTTTGTAGCGGATGGTCGTCTCCAGCGCGACGGGGCCCACCCCTTTGCCTATGAGGCCCGCCTGGCTGATGCCGGCGGCCTGGAGCAGCGACCAGCGAGCGTGCTCCGCATAGTTGATGTACACGCTCTGGTTGACGTGCCCCTGCACGTCGGTCTCGTAGCCGCGGACGGTGATCCGGACGGAAAACGGCTCGCTCACTGCTTCCCCTTCTCACAATTCGATGCCCTGCGCACCGATCTTGGCATGCCGGTCATGCCCGGCGCGGGGATGCCAGCAGATATCGCGCTCTTGTACGAGACTCGGCGTGTTCGCCGACCTGCCAGCCAGCCTCTTCCAGTGTGGCGGCGCAGGCCCGCAGCCGCGCGCCGTCCGGATCGCGCACGGCGACCGCCTCCGGCTGAGGGGTCGCCCGCACCCGGTAACCCTCCTCGGAGTCCTGCTCCGCCGGACGATGCCCCGCCGCCTCCAGGGCGAGCGCAGCGGCCTGCACCAGATGCGTACGCTCCCAGCCGCACGGCCGGTCCACGGCACCGTCCCGATTGGTCATCCGGCGCAGCTCCAAGAGCCCCTGCCAGGCGCTGTGCACCTCACGGACCCGAGCCGGGCCCGCCTTCGGCGCGTCCTCCTCACCGCCGATGCGCGCGGCGAAGACGCCGGTGGCCGCAGGAGCCTGCTCCGGTTGCTCGGGCGCACTCGCCTCCACCTCCCGTATACGATGCCCGGCCGGCGTCAGAAAGTGATCGTGCGGCGGCCGCGGGTGCCGAAAGGCGAGCCCCCGCTTCACCAGCGCCGCGAGCTGCGCCTCCGTACCTCTGAGCCGCCCGGTCACGGGATCGGCGGCGTCGATGACACGCCGTTGCGCGGCGGTCGGCGGTCGGGTCACGGCGTGTTCCTTCCTGCGTGGGGCCTCACCCGCTTCGCAGGCTACGCCGGGGGTCTGACATTCCACCCGGCGATCACCGGCCGCCCGTGCTCGGTGCCGAGCCGGCACAGCGCGCCCGTGGCCAGCTGGAAGTGGGCCCCGTGCTCAGGCGCCAGCCCGAGGCGGCGGGCGGTGAGCACCCGCAGGAAGTGCCCGTGGGCGATCAGCAGGACGACGCCCTCCGTGTTCGCGAGGGCGGCGTCCACCCTGCCGAGGACCCGGTCGGCACGCTCCCCGACCTGCTCCGGGCGCTCCCCGGGGTGCTCCGGCGGCCCGGGCGCGACCCCGTCCGTGAACAGGAACCACCCGGGACGCTCCCGCTGGATCTGCACGGTGGTGACGCCCTCGTACCCGCCGTAGTCCCACTCCCGCAGGTCGGCGTCGACGCGGGCGTCCCGTACCCCGATCAGCTCGGCGGTCTCCCGCGCCCGCTGCGACGGGCTGACGAACGCGGCCCCGATCCGATGCGACCGGACCAGCGGCACCAGCCGCCGCGCCTCCTGACGCCCGTGCTCGGTCAGCGGAACGTCCGTCCAGCCGGTGTGCCGCCCCGATCGCGACCACTCGGTCTCACCGTGCCGGACGAGAAGGAGATCACCCATGCGTCACAGGCTAAGAGCCCAGCGCTCCAACTCCGCGAAATCACGCTCACGCAGTCCCCTGCGCGCGTCGACCGTCAGCAGCAGCGCGGCCGCGTCGTGGTGGGCCGCTACATGCCGTACGTCGAGATCGGTGACCATGTCGTCGACCCAGACGAAGGGCCGCCCCGCCGCCCACGCCAGCACGTGCCGTGTCTTCCAGTACAGCCCCTCGGGATCCGGCACGAACAGCTCGGGCCACTCGATGACCGGCAGATCACCGGGCAGCCCGACCACCGGCGCGATCATCTCGTTGGCCTGGTGCATCCAGGTGGTGGCCCACGCCAACTCGTACGGCAGCGCCAGCAGCCGCGCCCCGTGCCCCGGGTGCAACCGGACCCGCAGCCCGCGGCGCAGCCGCCGGGACCCCGGTGTCTGGCGGGCCGACCAGTTCGCCGGATGCAGCCGCCGGGTGACGTAGCCGCGATGACGGAGGAACGGGGCGCGGAAGGGGTTGAGGGGACCGTCCACGTCGAGGAGCAGAAGAGGGCGGGTACTCATGGACAGGTTCTACCCACGCCGGCGCGGTCACATCGGCCGGTGCGCGCTCAGGTCTGCCGGCATCCGCTCAGGTCTGCCGATACCCGCTGAGGAACCGCCCGATCCGCCCGATCGCCGCCTCCAGGTCCTCGGCGTACGGCAGGGTCAGGATCCGGAAGTGGTCAGGTGTCGGCCAGTTGAAGCCCGTGCCCTGCACGACCTGGATCTTCTCCCGCAGCAGCAGGTCCAGGACGAACTTCTCGTCGTCGTGGATCTTGTACACCTTGGGGTCGAGCCGCGGGAACGCGTACAGCGAGCCCTTCGGCTTCACGCACGACACTCCGGGGATCTCGTTGAGCTTCTCCCAGGCCACGTTGCGCTGCTCGTACAGACGGCCGCCGGGGGTGGTCAGCTCGCGGATGGACTGGCGGCCTCCGAGCGCGGCCTGGATGGCGTACTGGGCGGGCGCGTTGGCGCACAGCCGCATGGAGGCCAGCATCGTCAGGCCCTCCAGATAGTCCTTCGCGTGCTGCTTCGGGCCGGTCACGACGAGCCAGCCGGAGCGGAAGCCCGCCACCCGGTACGTCTTCGACAGGCCGCAGAAAGTGAGGACCACCAGGTCGGGGGCGAGGGCGGCGACCGAGTGGTGGACCGCGTCGTCGTACAGGATCTGGTCGTAGATCTCGTCGGCGAACACCATCAGGCCGTGCCGGCGGGCTAGGTCGAGGATGCCCTCCAGGATCTCCTTGGGGTAGACCGCGCCGGTCGGGTTGTTCGGGTTGATGATGACCACGGCGCGCGTGCGGTCCGTGATCTTCGACGCCATGTCGTCCAGGTCCGGGTACCAGTCGGCCTGCTCGTCGCAGAGGTAGTGCACCGCCTTGCCGCCGGCCAGGGTGGTCACCGCGGTCCAGAGGGGGAAGTCCGGGGCGGGGATGAGGATCTCGTCGCCGTCCTCGACCAGCGCCTGTACGGCCATGGAGACCAGCTCGGACACACCGTTGCCGAGGAAGACGTCGTCGACGCCGACCTCCAGGCCCAGCGTCTGGTACCGCTGGGCCACGGCCCGGCGGGCGGAGAGGATGCCGCGCGAGTCGGTGTAGCCGTGCGCCTGGGGCAGCATCCGGATCATGTCCTGGAGGATCTCCTCCGGCGCCTCGAAGCCGAAGAGCGCGGGGTTGCCGGTGTTCAGGCGCAGCACACTGTGGCCTGCCTCCTCCAGCGCGTTCGCGTGCTCGATCACCGGGCCGCGGATCTCGTAACAGACCTCGCTCAGCTTGCTCGACTGCCGGAACTCCATGCGCGCTCGCCCCTCCGGTTTCGTGTGTTGCTTGGTTTTACCAAGTTCGAGCTTGGAAAGTCCAACAACATGTCTACACTGCGTCGCATGTCACCTCGCCGAAGCTACGACCAGTACTGCTCCGCCGCCCGCGCGCTCGACCTCGTCGGTGACCGCTGGACCCTGCTGATCGTCCGGGAGTTGCTGGCCGGGCCGCGGCGCTACACCGACCTGCACGCCGATCTGCCGGGCGTCAGCACGGACGTACTGGCCTCACGACTGAAGGACATGGAGCAGGACGGACTCAGCACCCGGCGTCGGCTGCCACCGCCCGGCGCGGCGTATGTGTACGAACTCACCTCGCGGGGGCGGGAGTTGCTGCCCGTGCTTCAGGCGCTGGGGGAGTGGGGTCAGGCCGAGCTCGGCGAGCGGCGGCCCACCGACGCGGTGCGCGCGCACTGGTTCGCGCTGCCTCTGCTGCGATCCCTGCGGGAGAGCGGGGCGGGGGAGGGGCTCGTCGAAGTCCGGCTGGAGGAGGGGGACTTCCATCTGTACGTCGGTGCGGAGGGCGGGCCGGTCTACGACGACGGGCCCGCTCCTGGAGAGCCCGATGCGCGGCTGGTCCTGGGTTCCGGGACGTGTGAGGCGGTCGCGCGGGGGGAGTTGAGTGTGATCGATGCCGTGCGGGGCGGTCGTATCGAGGTGACCGGGGACGGGGCGTTGGCCAAGGCCCTGCGTGACATCTGAGCGGTTGATCAAGGCCCTGCGTGACATCTGACCGGCACGAGGCCCGCCGTGCGGCCGAGCACGGCGGGCCCTCGTTGCATGGTTGACGAGCCGTCAGGCCCCCGGCGTCACCCGCGACGGCCGACCCGACCCGCGCGTCAGCGCATATCCGCCGACACCCGCGAGCGCGGCCAGCGCGCCGCCGATCGCGGTCCACACCCACCGGTCGGACCACCAGCCGGATGCCCAGCCGCCGCTGGGTTCAAGGCTCGCGAGCAGTGCCTCCTTGGTCGACTCCTCCTCGCCGCCCTGGGCGATGGCGCCGGCCCCCGGCACCAGCGGGTGAGCCAGCGACCCGTCCACCGCCGCCGCCCCGCCGACGTCCTCGGAGTCGACCCGGACCTCGGCGCCGACTGGCAGACCGAGGTCGGACGTGGCCAGGTTCACGACCGTCAGCCGGATGTAGTACGTGCCCGGCAGCGGGTCATTGGCCCACGGCTCCGACCACGCGCGCACGGTACGCAGGACGCAGGTCAGATCCACGGAGGCGGCTCCCCCAGAGGGGGTGCCCCCAGCCGCGGCGGCGCGCGTCTGTGCCCCGTACTGGCAGGACTGGCGGCGGCGCAGGCCGTCGTAGACGTCGATCTGCCAGGTCTCGGCGGCGTGCGTGTCCGGCAGCTTCACCGTCGCCTTGACGGTGGGGCGCTGTCCGGCGTCCGCGGGGAACGACCAGTACAGGTAGTCGCCCGCGGAGCCGCTCGCCGTGGCCGTCTGCCCCTGCTCGATCTCCGTAGCCGTACGGAAGGAGGTGCCCGCCTCGGTCGGCGCGCCGCCGTCCTCCGACGCGCTCGGCGAGGGCGAGGAGTCGGCGACCGCCGGGGTGACCGCCAGTCCGAGCATGAGCAGAGAAGCGCTCAACACGCGTGTGATCCGCATCAGTTGGTCCTCCAGACCGCTACCCGCCAGCGCGACAGCCAGCCCCAGACGAGACCGGCGAGGAAGCCGGTGAGGATGAGCGCGCCGAGCAGCCACCAGCCGCGCCCGAGGCCGAAGGAGGCCACGTCGTTCGACGCGTCCGGCCCGTGCACGACGTCGATGGTCACTTCGAGCGGTAGACCGGGGGTGGTCTTCACGCCACCGGCGGGAGAGAAGGAGTGCGTGACCTGGAGACAGACGGTCTCGGGCGCGATCTCGCCCTCCGCGTCCTCCGCCTCGGCCTTCGGGTAGCGCAGCCCCGTCGAGATCACATCGGTACGGCCGTTGCCCGCCGCCTCGCCGCGGACGATCTCCCGGCCGCCCTCGGTCGTCGCGCGCAGCAGCAGCCCGTACGACGGGTTCACCTCACGGTCGGCCGCGACGCTCACCGAGGCGCGCAGTTCCCAGCCGTGCGGGACCTTCACGCGGTACCAGCGCTGCTGCCCGAACTCCTCGCGGTCGGTGTACAGGCCGGAGTTCAGCGTGGGCGCCTTCGCACACTGGTCCGCGCCCGTCGTCGCGACCGGCGTCACCACCGGATCGGCCGCACGGTCCACCAACTGGTTGACCTTGTCGGCGAGTTCATCGGTGTGCTCGACCGAGGTGAACGTACCGCCGGTCGCCTCGGCGATGCAGCTCAGCTGCTGCCGCATCTTGGTGTTCGGGACCAGGCCGAGCGTGTCGATGGTCAGGCCGATGCCCTTGGCGGCGATCTCGCGGGCCACCTCGCACGGGTCGAGCGGGGCGCAGGTGTCCTCCCCGTCGCTGATCAGCACGATCCGCTTGGAGCCCTCGCCGCCGTCCAGGTCCTCGGCCGCCTTCAGCAGCGCGGGACCGATCGGCGTCCAGCCGGTGGGCGTCAGGGTCGCCACCGCCGTCTTGGCCTCGGTGCGGTCCAGCGGGCCGACCGGGTAGAGCTGAGCCGTGTCCTTGCAGCCCGTCTTGCGGTCGTCGCCCGGGTAGTTGGCGCCGAGGGTGCGGATGCCGAGCTGGACCTCCTCGGGCGTCGCGTCCAGCACCTCGTTGAAGGCCTGCTTCGCCGCGGCCATCCGCGACTGGCCGTCGATGTCCTTCGCCCGCATCGAGCCGCTGACGTCGATCACGAGATCGACCTTCGGAGCGGTGGCGGTGGTCTCGTCGGCGACCGCCCCGGCCGGGAAGGCTATCCCGGCCGTGAGCGCGGCGAGCAGGGCGCAGACCCCGGCCGCCAGCCGTTGTGTTCTGATCATCGGCGGATCCTATTGATCAGAGGTGTCCCGCTTCAAAACGAGGTCAGAACCCCTGTCAGAACATGTGTCGCACCACCGGTCAGAACACCTCGGTGTCCAGCGGATTGGGCAGCTCCGCCCACTGATCCCCGGGCGTCCCCGGCGACAGCCGCATCAACGTCAACGCCTTCGTGGGCAGCCGCTCCTCGCGCAGTACGGCGAGATCCGCGGTGCCCGGCAGATCCGGTACGACCGCCTCCAGCGCCGCGCGCAACGCCGCGCCCGAGCCCGCCGTACCCGCCAGCGCCCCGGCCACCAGCGAGCCGAACAGCTTGCGGCGCAGGGTCGTCACGTCGTCCGTGACGATCCGGCCGGTCAGCTCCGGCATGGGGATGCCGTGCCGGGCCAGCCGGGCCGGACAGACCCGGATGTCGGCGAGGTCGCGGTAGACCAGGCGCACCGGGGAGCCGTCGGGCGACAGCACCACCAGCAGGTTCTGCCCGTGTGCCTCCAGCGCGACGCCGAGTTCCAGCAGCCGCAGCCCCACGGCGAGGGCGAGACGCGCGAACTCGGCCAGCCATGCGGGCGACTCGGGCAACTCGGTGGTGGCGAGCGCGGCCACCGGCACGACCCGTTCCCCGGGCCCCGCGTACTCCTGCGGCGACTCGCGCAGCACGGCTGCCAGGTCGGGTGAGTTGGCCGTGGCGGCCCCCAGCGTGCGGGTGATGTGCAGCAGCCCGTCCGTCCGCGCCGCCAGCGTCTCGGCGAAGTCCGACAACGTGGCCGACAGGGCGATCGAGTACACCGAGATGTCCCGCACCGAGGACGTCAGCCGGGCGCTCAGCGCGGTCTTGACGTGCGGGCCGCCGGGGAGGGCGAGCGTCCGCAGGGACATCAGCGGATGCGCGGCGACACCGTCGTCGAAGGGATCGCAGGGGCGCTTGAGCACATGGTCGGCCTGCCACGGATGCACGGGGATCAGCAGCCGCTCCCCGTCCCGCATCCCCTCCGGCCACTCACCCGTCACCAGGCACTCCTCCGCCCGCACCGACACCAGCCCCAGCGTGACGACCGACCCGTGCTCGGGCCCGTACGCCAGTTGCTCGGCGACCGAGAATCCGGGCCGGGAACGGCAGTTGGGGTGGAACGGATGCCCGTCGACCACCCGCTGCTCCCACTCCCAGTCGCGCACCGGCCACTCCTTCGAGTGAGCGCCCTGCCCGGCCTCCTGCCCGGCCCGTGACAGCGCCAACGAGGCGACGCTGTGGCCGAGTTCGGCGGCGAGAGACGTCCCGTGCGGTACGGAGAGGTCGGTCAGCAGCCGGGCCGGGTCGTCGTACGACGTCTCGTCGAGCCGTACGGCGGTGACATACGCGGCGGTGGCGTACGGGTCCGCGCGCGGGCCGTGCAGACGGCGGCCGTCGGAAAGGCGCAGGGTGAGGCCCTCCCGGCCCGGCTCACGGTGGGCGACCCAGGGCATGGGCTCGTGCGCGAGGGCACGCCACAGCCGGGTCAGCACCGCCGCCCGGGCCCCGGGGAGCTCGGCCGCGTAGCGCGAGGCGAGGTGGGGGCGTACATCGGCCAGTTCGGCGGCGACCTCGGCCTCGGCGCTGGGGGAACGGTGCACGGGCGGGCTCCTCGGGTACGAGTAGGGCGTCGGGGCAGGCACCGACGACAGACATACTGATCGTCTTCCCACCCGAACGGACCGTAGAGAACGAGTGGATCGCGTGCACCTCAACCCTCCACCCGCAGCCGACGTCGCGGCATGCGCCGACGCCCACGCGGTCGCGCCCCTCCTCAACTGCCTGCTGCGCGAGGTGGCCGAACCGCAGGGCGGGTCCGGCGAGCGGCAGGTGTACCGGCTGCCCGGCACGGGCCGCCTGCTGCGGGTCCTCGGCGGACGGCGGCCGGCCGAGCCCGAGGTGGACGTGGCCGGTGCCTGGCAGCGCATCGGGCACACAGAGCTCGTCAAGCTCGTCGCCGACGAACTGCGCCGCCACACCGGTCTGTCCAACCACGAACTGCCCGCCGAGATGATCGACAGCCGGGACGCGGTGGCCGCCTTGCTCACGGCACGCGTGCGTGCGACGCCGCCGGACGACCCGTACCTGCGCTCCGAGCAGTCCCTCCTCACCGGCCACCCCTACCACCCCGCCCCCAAGGCGCGCGGCGGCGGCCCGGTCGCGGCCTGGCTTCCGTACGCCCCCGAGGCGCACGCCCGCTTCCCGCTGACACTGCTCGGCCTGCGCGAGGACGCGGTCGTCGAGGAGGGCGACACATCCGCCCTGGACGCCCTGGGTGAGGCCCCACCCGGCTACCGGCTGCTGCCCGCGCACCCCTGGCAGCTCGACCTCGTCGACCTCGCGCCGGCCTTCGCCGACGGCCGGCTGATCCGGTTGGGCACGACCGGATTCGACGCCTGGCCGACGGCCGCGATCCGCACGCTGTACGTCCCCGAGAGCGACCTCTTCCTCAAGTTCAGCCTGGACGTGCGCATCACCAATGACATCCGCCGGCTGTGGCGCCACGACCTGCTGAAACTGCGCCGCACCGACGCCGCGGCCACGGCGGCCTTCGCCAACGGCCGCGCGGCCTGGCTGAGCGACCGCGGCTACCGCACCGCCGACTTCGCCTTCGAGGAACTCGCCGTCCTGGTCCGCGACGGGCTGCGCGGCAGTCTGCTGCCGGGCGCGACGCCGCTGCTGGCCGCCGGACTCGTGGAGGGCTTCGAGGGCAGCCCGCTCGACGGTACGGCGGACCCGGCGGCCTGGTGGGAGGCGTACCTCAGCGCGGTCGTCCCGCCCGCCCTCGCGGCCTTCGCCGACCACGGCGTCGTACTCGAAGCGCATCTGCAGAACACGCTGGTTGCCGTGGATGCCGACGGCATTCCCGTGCAGGCCCTGTTCCGGGACGCCGAGGGCGTGAAGCTGCTGTCGGACGTCTCCCGCCCGGCCGGGTGGCAGCGGCTGGTGTACTGCCTGGTCGTGAACCATCTGTGCGAGGTCGCGGCTGCCCTCGCCGAGCGACACCCCGGGTACGACCCGTGGCCCGCCGCGCGCCGCGAACTGGCTCGCCACGAACTCCCCGAGATCGCCGGCCTGCTGTCGGCCCCCACCCTCCCCGGCAAGACCAACCTGCTGCTGCGCTGGTCGGGCGCGGACGGCGCCGACGCCCGCTATCTGCCTCTCCCGAACTCCCTGGCGGGCAGCGGCAACGAGAGGTGACGCTTCCTCTGATGGAGCGTCAGGCCGCTTTCCGGATGGGGCGGAACCCTTCACGGCGGCGCACGGCGCATCCGTCGAGTGCGACCCTCGGTGCCACGGGATCAAAGGCGAGCAAAAATGAATAAAGCGGAGTAAAATGAATACGGCTCGGCTGAGTTGCTGATCACGCACAGGGTGTCAATGCCCATGTGCCGCACTTGAACGAAATCCCCGAGGCAATAGCGATGAACTCGTCCGTCGACCCACCCGGCGGCGCATCTCGCGGCCGCCCGCCCGTTCCTCCGCCGCCCCCGCCGCCTCCGTGGCAGATCCGGCCCGAGCGCGATTCAGCAGGTACGCCGGTTCCCCTCCCGCCCATGCCGCAGTCGACGCCCTCGGCGGGAGCACCCCCTCCCCCTCACTTCTCCTATGACGTCACCCGGTACCTGTGTGCGGCGATGCATACCGATATCGGGCTCGCCCGCAAGGCAGTGGCCCGGATCGTGCACGAGCCGCGGCGTGCCGCGGCTTCCTCGCCCGGCGTGGACCTTGGTTGCGTGTTGCGACACGCTCTGGCCGCCCGCACCCGCCAGCGGCGGCGGGACGTCGTACTCCTCCTCCTGCTGCTCGTCATAGTGATCACCCTGCCCTTCACCCAAGGTGTGTCCCTGTTCCTGGGGCTGCTCGTAGCCTGGGTGATCGTGGCCGCCGAATTGGTGTCGGTGCACTACGGCGTCGTCTCCCGGAAGTTGAAACGGGAGAACTTCGACCCGAGGCAGTCCCCTCGGCCACCGACGGCCAGGGACGCCGCACGTCTTGAGGCGATCGAACTCCGTGACAGGGGCAATGTCGTGGTCTCCTCCCGCTTCGAGCCCTTCGTCGGGCACGGTGAGACCTACAGAACCTGGTCGTTCGCCCTGAACACCGGACGCGCCGAGGCCGGGAAGCAGGTCATCCCGTTCACCATCCATGACCTCAACGCCCATATCTCCGCCAGGGTCGGGGCGCTCGAACTGCCCGGCATGGACGTCGCCGACGTGCTCCTGGTCAACGGGGCCGACCTGCTGATCGGAATCGACGACCGAACCCGCGCCGAGGTGCTGCGCAACCTGGGCGGGCCGCCCGGAGCGCAGGTTTCGGACGCCCTCCTGCGCGAGCTGCGCGAGGATGGCAAGGGCCGCGCCCGGCCCTATCTGGCGGTCCGGGTCACTGGCTGGAGCGGCGAACTGGTCATCACCATGTTCCTGAGATGCGCGCTGCTGTCCGGTCGTGACATCGCGTTCATCGAGGGCAGCAACTGTCTGCTCCCGCCCGTGCGGGAGAAGTACCGGACGGTGGACAGGTTGCTGGACTCACCTACCTTCCGGCAGTGGTGCCGACTGGTCGGCGAGGCGGGTGCACGCACCCCGGTCCTGCTGGTCCGCGCGCCCTTCGCGCTCCTGAGAGACCTCTTCGCGCCGCTCGAGAGGCACCGCGCACAACGCAGGCAGGAGCGCTCGATCCGCATGCGCACCTTCGACTACGGCTCGAAGTTCAGCCTTCGGGAGGAGGCGAGCGATCGGTTCTTCCACCGGTACTTCCAGTCACTGGACCGGGAGTTGTACGCCAAGACGATCGAGCACCGTGTCCTGGACGCCCTGGTGCAGTTTCTCGAGGATCACAACATCGACTCCAGCGACCTGATCCAGCGCCAGACCACCATCTACAACTCCGGTCTGTTCGCGGGGCGTGACATCTCCATCAAGCGCTCCAGCGTGCGCGCCGGAGGCGGCGGCCTGTTGCGGAACTCGCAGCCCGTAAGGCAGAGGTGACGTGATGTCGGATCGCGGGGCACATGAGTCGGCGAGTCACGTCAGCGGCATTCAGGCCGGGCGGGACGTGCGCATCGAGCGGAGCACGCTCGCCTTGGGTCACGCCACGGTGACCGGAACTCCGACGCCGGCAGAGCACGCGGCGGCCGTCGAAGAACTGCGCACCGCGGTCGGCGTTCTGCTGGACGAACTCCGCCGCAACCAGGAGCAGTACGAGGACGGGGCGGAACTGGTCGAGGCCGCCGAGCAGGTGCAGACGGAACTCGCCCGCGACGAGCCGCGCCGCAACACCCTCCTGCGCTGGCTCGGTTTCATCGCCCCCGGCGTCCACGCCACCGCCGCGGTCGCAGCGGACGTGACCGCGATCGAGCAGTGCGTGGAGGCTCTGTTCTAGACCGGGCGCCGTCACGCTTGGTTACTATGGTCACTTCATGCCGGACGCCGGAGGCAGGGGCGTGGGAGCTGGTCGTGGAATATAAGGCAAACGACGTGTGGGGCCTCGGAAGATGTTGAGAAGGGTCACCGCCACTCGCTACATCGAGCCACTGCGGTCCGGCGGCTCCGTGCCCGGAGTCGTCGAGGCCGACGACCTGGGCACCTACGTCGTGAAGTTCACCGGCTCCGCGCAGGGCCGCAAGGCGCTGGTCGCCGAGGTGATCGTGGGGGAACTGGCCCGCGCCCTGGGGCTGCGCTTCCCCGAGCTGGTCCTGGTCCACTTCGATCCCGCGATCGCGGACAACGAACCGCACCAGGAGGTGCGGGAACTGCACGCGTCCAGCGCGGGCGTCAACCTCGGCATGGACTACCTCCCGGGCGCGGTGGACTTCACCCCGGAGGTCGCCAAGGCATTCCGAGTCGACCCGCTGGAGGCGGGCCGCATCGTCTGGCTGGACGCCCTGACCGCCAACGTCGACCGTACGGTCCACAGCTCCAACCTGATGGTCTGGCCCACGCTGGGGACCGTGCCGCCGCGCCTGTGGCTCATCGACCACGGCGCCGCGCTCGTCTTCCACCATCGCTGGGACGGCACGGACCCCGCGAAGGCGTACGACTTCCGTCACCACGCCCTCGGCCACTACGCCCCCGACGTGCGCGCGGCCGACGCCGAGCTGGCGCCGAAGGTCACCGAGGCACTGCTGCGGGAGGTCGTGGCGGAGGTCCCGGACGCGTGGCTGAGCGCCGAACCGGGCTTCATGAGCCCCGGAGAGGTCCGCGACGCCTACATCGCCCACCTCCACGCGCGCGTACAGGCGTCCTCGGCCTGGCTCCCCACCGACTTCCCCACCCGGGAGGAACTCGCCGCCGAGGAGGCCCAGCGGGCGGCGAAGACACAGCAAGGCCGGCCGAACTGGCTCAAGCGGGTCCCCGACCTGCACGGCAAGCCGGCCGCGGAACAGGATTGGTCGGTGCACCTCGGATGAGTGGCCGGGTAGAGATCGAGTACTGCACCCAGTGCCGCTGGCTGCCGCGCGCGGCATGGCTGGCGCAGGAGCTGCTCACGACCTTCGAGGCGGAGCTGTCCGAGCTGGCGCTGAAGCCCGGCAAGGGCGGCGTCTTCGTCGTCCGCGTCGACGACGAGGTCGTATGGGACCGCCGCGAGCAGGGCTTCCCCGAGCCCACGGCGGTCAAGCAGGTCGTACGCGACCGAGTGGCCCCGGGAAAGTCCCTGGGCCACTCGGACAAACCGGCTTCCTGAGGGCTCAGCCCTTCAGTTGCTCGTACGCCGGCAGCGTCAGGAAGTCCGCGTAGTTCTCGTCGAGGGAGACCTCCAGGAGCAGGTCGTGGGCCTGCTGCCAGTGGCCGGCCGCGAAGGCCTCCTCGCCGATCTCCGCGCGGATGTTGGACAGTTCCTCGGCGGCGACCTTGCGGGCCAGCTCCGGCGTGGCCTTCTCGCCGTTCTCGAACTCGACGCCCGCGTTGATCCACTGCCAGATCTGGGAGCGGGAGATCTCGGCGGTGGCCGCGTCCTCCATGAGGTTGAAGATGGCGACCGCGCCGAGGCCGCGCAGCCAGGCCTCGATGTAACGGATGCCGACCTGCACGGCGTTGATCAGGCCGTTGTACGTCGGCTTGGCGTCCAGCGAGTCGATGGCGATCAGGTCGGCCGCCTCGACGTGGACGTCCTCGCGCAGGCGGTCCTTCTGGTTCGGCTTGTCGCCGAGGACCTTGTCGAAGGACTCCATGGCGATCGGGACCAGGTCGGGGTGGGCGACCCAGGAGCCGTCGAAGCCGTCGCCGGCCTCGCGGTCCTTGTCGGCGCGGACCTTCTCGAAGGCCACCTTGTTGACCTCGGCGTCCCGGCGGGACGGGATGAACGCCGCCATGCCGCCGATCGCGTGCGCACCGCGCTTGTGGCAGGTGCGGACGAGGAGTTCGGTGTACGCCCGCATGAACGGGGCGGTCATCGTCACCGCGTTGCGGTCCGGCAGGACGAACTTGGCGCCGCCGTCACGGAAGTTCTTGACGATGGAGAACAGGTAGTCCCAGCGGCCCGCGTTCAACCCGGAGGCGTGGTCGCGCAGTTCGTAGAGGATCTCCTCCATCTCGTACGCCGCCGTGATCGTCTCGATCAGGACGGTCGCGCGGACGGTGCCCTGCGGGATGCCGACGTAGTCCTGCGCGAAGACGAACACCTCGTTCCAGAGGCGGGCCTCCAGGTGCGACTCCGTCTTCGGGAGGTAGAAGTACGGGCCCTTGCCGAGGTCGAGCAGGCGCTGGGCGTTGTGGAAGAAGTACAGGCCGAAGTCGACCAGCGCGCCGGGGACCGGGTGGCCGTCCGCGTCGACGAGGTGGCGCTCGTTCAGGTGCCAGCCGCGGGGGCGCATGACGACGGTCGCCAGCTCCTCGTTCGGGCGCAGGGCGTACGACTTGCCGGTGCGCTCGTCCGTGAAGTCGATGTTCCTGGTGTAGGCGTCGGCCATGTTCACCTGGCCGAGGACCACGTTCTCCCAGGTGGGCGCCGAGGCGTCCTCGAAGTCCGCGAGCCAGATCTTCGCGCCCGAGTTGAGGGCGTTGATGGTCATCTTGCGGTCGGTGGGGCCGGTGATCTCCACCCGGCGGTCCTGCAGCGCGGGCGGGCACGGAGCCACCCGCCAGGAGTCGTCCGCGCGGATCGCGGCCGTCTCCGGGAGGAAGTCGAGCGTGGACGTACGGGCGATCTCGGCGCGACGCTCGGCACGGCGGGCGAGGAGCTCGTCACGCCGGGGTGTGAACCGGCGGTGCAGCTCGGCCACGAAGGCGAGGGCCGCCTCCGTGAGGACCTCCTCCTGCCGGGGCAGGGGCTCGGCGTCGACGATGGCCAGCGGGGACGGCGCTGGTGCGGACATGAGCTGTCACTTCCTTCAGCGAACTACGAAGACGAGCGGTCGAGCTTTGGCACCGGGTGCCAGTCTTCCCGGATACGGCGAGGAACGCCCGTGATGGGGGTCCCCCGGCTCGAGCGAAGCCGAGAGCTGGGGGAGGACGGGCGCTTCTGAACAGTGGATACTAGTTTCCTCATGGTGGAAGTTCAATGGTTTGTTGATGTCGAGATTCTCTGAGTCGAGGCAAGGTGGCTCTGGGTGCCACCGCCCTCACTCAAGGTGGACGAGATCGGCCTCCGTGTCGATGTCGTAAGGCCGCGCCACATCCCCGCACTCGACGAGACGGATCGCCGCCTCACGCTCCTTCAGATAAGCGCGTGCCCCTCGATCACCGGTCGCAGTCGCCACGACGCCCGCCCAGTGGGCGGCGCCGAAGAGGACGGGATGCCCGCGTACGCCGTCGTACGCGGCCGAGGCGAGCGACGTCTCGTCCTCGTACGCGGCGAGCACCCGCGCGACCGCCTCCTCCCCGATGCCGGGCTGGTCGACGAGCGAGACGAGCGCCGCCCTCGCCCCCGAACCGGCGAGCGAGTCGAGCCCGGCGCGCAGGGAGGAGCCCATCCCGTCGGCCCAGTCGGGGTTCTCCACCAGCACACAGTCACCGAGCTCCGCACGCTCCCGCACGGCGGCGGCCTGTGCACCCAGCACCACGTGCACGCGGGCACAGCCGGCCGCGCGCAGTACCCCGACCGCGTACTCGACGAGCGGCCGGCCGCGGTGCCTGAGCAGTGCCTTGGGCCGTCCGCCGAGCCGTCGTCCACCGCCCGCGGCGAGGAGCAGACCGGCGACCGGGGGTGCTTCTTTCTCCGTCATGCGTCCTGCATACCTGACGTCCACGCGTGCGCCGGGTTTCCTTGGGCTGAATTTCGGTCCGTACGGTGGCGCGCCCGGCACCGGTGGCGTTTACTGACCCGCGTCCCCGGCGCCCGACCACCGCCAGGGGGGCTCGACGGGGGAGCGGGACTACTGGCGCACAACGGCGTGCGAGGGGGGAGTGCTGTGTTGCGGAGCTTGGGACAGAGGCCGGTGACGGGCAGCGACGAGGACCCGAGGGTGGCGGAACTGCGGACGGCGGTGTCCCGTCTGCGCCGCGAACTCGCCGCGCATCCCTCCGAGTTCCCCGACCGGGGCATCGCCGAGGACGAGCTTGCCGCGCTGGCCGCGATGACGATCGACAGGGCGCCGGAGATTCCGCGGCTGCGCAGGTCGCTGTTGCTGATCGCCGGCGCGATCGGGTCGGTCAGCGCGTTGTCCCGGGGCCTGTCGGACGTGCGCGACGCGGTGGACCTGTTCGGGGAACCGCCGCGCCGCTGAACCGGGGCCGTTCCGCGCGCCCAGGGCTCAGATGTCGACGACCGTCTCGTAGCCGCCGCTCTGCATGTCCTCGCACAGGACGTAGGCGGCGTCGAAGCGCTTCTTGAACTCGGGGTCGCCCTGCCAGGCTCGCATCGAGTCGAGGTCCTGCCAGGTGGCGAAGGAAACGAAGGAGTTCGGGCTCCTGAGGTCCCGGATCAGCCGGGCCCCGAGGAACCCCTGGTGCGCCTCTTTGGTCCAGGTGAGGAACTCCCGCCAGCGCTCGATGAACGCGTCGGCGCTACCCTCCTTGACCTGCCACTTTCCCGAGGACCAGTGCTTGTTCTCCTGCAGCATGGTGGCCACCTCGCTCCGCTGAGGCCCCTGCCTTCAGCGTAGGCGCGCCCGCGGATCTATGCGGATCTATGCCGTCGGAGTCGAGCTCGCCAGCGCCTCGGACAGCTCCACGGCCACCTGCTGCAGCACCGGCACGATCTTGTCCGTCGCGGCCTCCGTGACGCGGCCCGCCGGGCCCGAGATCGAAATGGCGGCCGCGGTGGGGGAGTTGGGGACCGAGACCGCGAGGCAGCGGACGCCGACCTCCTGCTCGTTGTCGTCGACCGCGTAGCCGTTGCGCCGCACGTCCTCCAGGGCCGCCAGGAAGCCGTCCGGGGTGGTGATCGTCTTCTCCGTGGCGGCGGGCATGCCGGTGCGGTACAGCAGGGCGCGCACCTCCTCCGGCGGGAACCCGGCGAGCAGCGCCTTGCCGACACCCGTGGAGTGCGGCAGCACGCGCCGGCCGACCTCGGTGAACATGCGCATCGAGTGCTTGGACGGCACCTGGGCGACGTACACGATCTCGTCGCCGTCGAGCAGGGCCATGTTCGCCGTCTCGCCGGTCTCCTCGACCAGCCGGGCGAGGTAGGGCCGGGCCCAGGTGCCGAGGAGCCGGGCGGCGGACTCGCCGAGGCGGATCAGGCGCGGGCCGAGGGCGTAGCGGCGGTTGGGCTGCTGGCGTACGTATCCGCACGCGACGAGCGTCCGCATGAGGCGGTGGATGGTGGGCAGCGGCAGCCCGCTGCTCGCGGACAGCTCGCTCAGACCGACCTCGCCGCCCGCGTCCGCCATCCTCTCCAGCAGGTCGAAGGCGCGCTCGAGGGACTGGACACCGCCACTGTTGTTGGACCTGGCGGAGTCGGTGGTGCTGGCGCTGGACGTCGGCACGGCGCGTTCCTTTCGGGACCGATGGGAGGGCGCAAGCCTACCCGCCAGTCGGTTGACTCCCCGCTTGTACGTAGCTACGTTCTGCGTGCTGGAATTCTAATTCCGCTTTGTGGAAACGTCCAGAGTGCATGGGGTGGGTGCACTGTGGAGAAGTGTGCCCTTGACGGCACGGAAGCGGGAGCGGAGACTCCTTCAACAGAAAGTTGAATTCCGTTACGCGGAAGTTAACGGCGGCAGAGAGGGGTCCGGGTGTCCGACGTCGAACTGGTGCTGCGCTCGAGGCGCGTCATCACTCCGGAGGGGACACGGGCCGCTTCGGTCGCGGTCTCCGCCGGCAAGATCACGGCCGTACTCGGGTACGACGCCGAAGTCCCGGCCGGCGCCCGGCTGGAGGACCTCGGCGACGACGTCCTGCTGCCCGGCCTGGTCGACACGCACGTGCACGTCAACGACCCCGGCCGCACCGAGTGGGAGGGCTTCTGGACCGCCACGCGCGCGGCGGCGGCCGGCGGCATCACCACCCTTGTCGACATGCCGCTCAACTCCCTGCCGCCCACCACGACGGTCGAGAACCTCCGCACCAAACAGGAAGTCGCCGCCGACAAGGCCCACATCGACGTCGGCTTCTGGGGCGGCGCCCTGCCCGACAACGTCAAGGACCTGCGCCCGCTGCACGAGGCCGGCGTCTTCGGCTTCAAGGCGTTCCTGTCCCCGTCCGGCGTCGACGAGTTCCCGCACCTCGACCAGGACCGGCTCGCCCAGTCCCTGGCCGAGATCGCCTCCTTCGGCGGCCTGCTCATCGTGCACGCCGAGGACCCGCACCACCTCGACGCCGCCCCGCAGCAGGGCGGCCCCAAGTACGCCGACTTCCTGGCCTCGCGCCCGCGCGACGCGGAGGACACGGCGATCGCCCAGCTGATCGACCAGGCGAAGCGCCTCCACGCGCGCGTACACGTACTCCACCTCTCGTCCAGCGACGCGCTGCCGCTGATCGCCGAGGCCAAGCGGGACGGCGTACGGATCACCGTCGAGACCTGCCCGCACTACCTGACCCTGACCGCCGAGGAAGTCCCGGACGGCGCCAGCGAGTTCAAGTGCTGCCCCCCGATCCGCGAGTCCGCCAACCAGGACCTGCTCTGGCAGGCGCTGGCCGACGGCACGATCGACTGCGTGGTGACCGACCACTCGCCCTCCACGGCCGACCTGAAGACCGACGACTTCGCGACCGCCTGGGGCGGTATCTCCGGACTTCAGCTGAGCCTGGCGGCCGTGTGGACCGAGGCCCGCCGGCGCGGGCACGGCCTGGAGGACGTGGTCCGCTGGATGTCCGAGCGGACGGCGCAGCTCGTCGGACTGGATCAGAAGGGCGCCATCGAGGCGGGCCGTGACGCCGACTTCGCGGTCCTCGCTCCCGATGAGACGTTCACCGTGGACCCGGCCGCCCTCCAGCACCGCAACCGCGTGACGGCGTACGCGGGCAAGACCCTGTACGGCGTCGTGAAGTCCACCTGGCTGCGCGGCGAACGCATCGTGGCCGAGGGCGAGTTCACCGACCCGAAGGGCCATCTGCTCGCCCGCGCCCACTGACCACCTCTCCCGCACCCGCAGCGGCCGATTCCTGAAAGGCACACCTCGTGACGGCGATACCCAGCTTCACTGGCGACGCGAACCCCTACGGAGGCGGCGACCCGTACGCGGACTACCGCACCGCCGACTTCCCCTTCACCCAGTACGCCAACCTCGCCGACCGCCGGCTCGGCGCCGGTGTCGTCGCCGCCAACGACGAGTTCTTCGCCCAGCGCGAGAACCTGCTGGTGCCCGAGCGGGCCGAGTTCGACCCCGAGCACTTCGGGCACAAGGGCAAGATCATGGACGGCTGGGAGACGAGGCGTCGCCGCGGCGCGTCCGCCGACCACCCGTGGCCGACGGCCGAGGACCACGACTGGGCGCTGGTACGCCTCGGCGCGCCCGGCGTGATCCGCGGGATCGTCGTCGACACGGCCCACTTCCGCGGCAACTATCCGCAGGCTGTGTCCGTCGAGGGCACCTCGGTGCCGGGCTCTCCGTCGCCCGAGGAGCTGCTGGCGGACGATGTGAAGTGGACCCCGCTGGTGCCGCGCACTCCGGTGGGCGGACATGCGGCGAATGGTTTCTCCATCGCCGTCGAACAGCGCTTCACCCACCTGCGGGTCAACCAGCACCCCGACGGTGGCATCGCCCGCCTGCGCGTGTACGGCGAGGTGGCACCGGACCCGCAGTGGCTGGAGGTGCTGAGCACCTTCGACGTGGTCGCCCTGGAGAACGGCGGCCAGGTCGAGGACGCCTCCAACCTCTTCTACTCGCCCGCCACGAACACCATCCAGCCGGGCCGCTCCCGCAAGATGGACGACGGCTGGGAGACGCGCCGACGCCGCGACCAGGGCAACGACTGGATCCGCTACCGGCTGGTGGCGCAGTCCCAGATCCGGGCGATCGAGATCGACACGGCGTACCTGAAGGGCAACAGCGCGGGCTGGGCGTCGGTCTCGGTGAAGGATGCCGATGAAGGCGGGGCCGGCGAGTGGACCGAGATCCTCCCGCGCACCCGCCTCCAGCCCGACACCAACCACCGCTTCGTCCTGCCGACCCCCGCCGTCGGCACCCACGCGCGCGTGGACATCTTCCCGGACGGCGGCATCTCCCGCCTGCGACTGCACGGCTCACTGACGGACCAGGGCAAGGCGAGCCTGGCGGCACGGCATCAGGAACTGGGCGGCTGAGGGGGAGGCACCTTCAGGCGGCACCCTCAAAACGTCGGCCGGGCATTCCAGTCTGTCCGGCGTTTGAGGGGGAGGTTGCGCCGTCCCCAGCCCCCGCCCGCAGAGGGTCTTCGCCCCCGCCGCCCCTACCCTTCCCGTCCTCCAGGGGCTGCCGCCCCTTCGACCCCGCCGTCCTGGGGGCCTGCGGCCCCCAGACCCCCGCTTCGGCCCTGAAGGGGCCTCGTCCTCAAACGCCG
>NZ_RQJW01000019.1 GCF_004028635.1 Streptomyces cyaneus
TTTTGGCACGCTGTTGAGTTCTCAAGGAACGGACGCTTCCTTTGTACTCACCCTCTCGGGCTTTCCTCCGGGCGCTTCCCTTCGGTCTTGCGTTTCCGACTCTATCAGATCCTTTTCCGATCCGATTCCCTGTCGGCGGGATTGCCGTGGGGCTCTGGGCTTTCGCCCGGCGGCCTTTCGACATTCACTACGTTAGCCGATTCCCCCGCCCGATTCATAATCGGGGTTCTGCGGATCCGAATTCAGGCATGCGGGCACGCCGAATTCGACCCCGCTGAGGGGTGTTCGTAGGTAGTGGGTTAGCCGCTCCGGCTGCTGACTTCGCAGTACCCGGTTCAGCGGCTCGGGCTACGTTACGCGCCTCGCCTAGGTGCGTCAACTTCGGCGGCGCCTCGGGACATGGGCCCGATAGGGGCTCACTGTGGGGTCGTTGGCGATCCAGTAGCGCCAGGGGTGGGCGTCTCCGTTGCCGCCGTCGCCTGCCACGCCGGTGCGTGGGCCGTTTCGTACCTGGTCCGAGGGGACCGGGGTGCCGGCGAGGACGTATAGGGGTGTCTCGCCGGAGGCGCATGCGTCCGTGCCGTCCAGGGCGCGGTCCACGCCCAGGGCGGTGGCCAGGCGGGCTGGGCCTTTGGCCAGTTCCTTGTCGTTGCGGGCCGAGAGTCGACGTTTGCGGGCGAGCTCGGCTCCCTCGACGATCTCGCCGGCGCGCAGCAGGACCGCGCTCGCCTGGCCGTCGGGGCCGCACACCAGGTTCATGCAGTGCCACATGCCGTAGGTGAAGTAGACGTAGACGTGTCCGGGGGGACCGAACATCACGTCGTTGCGGGGCGTGCGCCCGCGGTAGGCGTGTGAGCCGGGGTCGTTCGGGCCGTCGTAGGCCTCGACCTCCGTGAGGCGGAGGGTGATCGGACCGTCCGGGGTGGTGCGTACGAGGAGGCGGCCCAGGAGGTCGGGGGCGACCTCCAGGACGGGCCGGTCGAAGAAGTTCCTGGGGAGGGGCGTACGGTCGGGGGTCGCGATCATGCCGTCCGAGGGTAGTGCAGACGGGTGGTCGCAGCGGGGTGGTCAGGGGGCGTGCTGCTTGCCAGGGTGAGAGCGCGGAACCGGCCACGGCCGGATCGCGTTTGTAGGGATCAAGGATCCACTCTGAAAAGAGGAGAGTCATGGCGTTCAAGAAGCTGCTCGCGAGCCTGGGGGCCGGTGGGGCTTCGGTCGAGACGGTGCTGACTGAGGTCAACGTCGTTCCGGGCGGTGTCGTCCAGGGTGAGGTGCGGATTCAGGGCGGGTCCGTGAAGCAGGACATCGAGGGCCTGTCTGTCGGCCTGCAGGCACGTGTCGAGGTCGAGGGCCAGGACTCGGAGTACAAGCAGGACATCGAGTTCACGAAGCTTCAGCTCGGTGGTGCCTTCGAGCTGCAGGCCGGGGGTGTGCACGCCGTGCCCTTCGGGCTGGAGATCCCGTGGGAGACGCCGGTCACGACGATCGACGGTCAGACGCTGCGTGGCATGAACATCGGTGTGACCACGGAGCTGTCGATCGCCCGGGCCGTGGACTCCACCGACCTGGACCCGATCAACGTGCACCCGCTGCCCGCGCAGAAGGCGATCCTCGACGCCTTCATCCAGCTGGGCTTCCGCTTCAAGAACGCGGACATGGAGCGCGGCCACATCCGGGGTACGCGGCAGAAGCTGCCGTTCTACCAGGAGATCGAGTTCTTCCCGCCGCAGCAGTACCGCGGTATCAACCAGGTCGAGTTGAGCTTCGTCGCGGACGAGCACGCGATGGACGTCGTTCTGGAAATGGACAAGAAGCCGGGGCTGTTCAGCTCGGGCAGCGACACCTTCCGGTCGTTCCAGGTGGGTCTGAACGACTTCCAGGGGACCGACTGGGCGGCGTATCTCAACCAGTGGCTGTCCGAGGTCGGCAGCAAGCGCAACTGGTCCTAGGCTCGGAGCTACTGATTCCGCTGTTCCCTCAGGAGGTATCGACGTGACCGAGCTCAAGAGGCGGCCGCTGCCCCACGACTTCCATCCGCCCGTGCCGTCCTTCACGGTCACGAGCGAGGACGTCGAGCAAGGCGGGACCCTCAAGGACGCTCAGGTCTACGCGGCCGGCAACACCTCGCCGCAGCTGCGCTGGGAGGGCTTCCCGGCCGAGACCAAGAGCTTCGCCGTGACCTGCTACGACCCCGATGCCCCTACGGGCAGCGGGTTCTGGCACTGGGTCGTCTTCGACATCCCGGCCTCGGTGACCGAGCTGCCGGCGGGTGCGGGCAGCGGCAAGTTCGAGGGGCTGCCTGAGGGTGCCGTACAGGCGCGGAACGACTACGGGTCGAAGGACTTCGGCGGGGCCGCGCCGCCCGCCGGGGACGGGCCGCACCGCTATGTGTTCACGGTGTACGCCGTGGACCAGGAGAAGCTCGGTCCGGACTCGGACGCCAGTCCGGCCGTCGTCGGCTTCAATCTGCGGTTCCACGCGATCGCGCGCGCCCATGTGATCGGTGAGTACGAGGTGCCTGCCGAGGACTGATGTTCGCTGAAGCCTGACGTTCATGGAACGTTTGCCCGCCTCTGGTCTTGGAAGTGATCAGGGGCGGGCATTTTTTATTTCGTTGTCCATCTCGGCGTGCCCGGCCAGAGTTGATCCCAGTCCGCCAGGGGGTGGGCAGGTGCACACGGGAGGTGGGCTGTAATGCGGGACACGCTGGTACTGAACGCGAGCTTCGAGCCGCTGTCGACGGTGACGTTGAACAGAGCCGTCGTTCTGGTGCTTCAGGACAAGGCCGTCGTCGAGCAGTCCCACCCCGAACTGCGGATGCGTGGAGCCGCGGTGGACATACCGGCGCCCCGGGTGATTCGGCTCTGCAGGTACGTGCGGGTGCCGTTCCGAAGACAAGCGCCGTGGTCGAGGCGGGGTGTGCTGGTGCGGGACCGGCACCGGTGCGCGTACTGCGGGCGTAGGGCTACGACCGTGGACCACGTCGTTCCTCGGTCGCGGGGTGGGCAGGACACATGGCTGAATACGGTCGCCTCGTGTGCGGAGGACAATCATCGGAAGGCTGACCGGACGCCTGAGCAGGCGGGTATGCCGTTGCTTCGGGAGCCGTTCGAGCCGACGCCTGCTGATGCGATGTTGCTGGCGCTGGGGGCCGACGAGTTTGCGGCGCTGCCGGATTGGCTGGCACTGGACGCTGCGTGAGCAATCGCCGTAGGGCTTGAGGTTGTTGGTTGGCTGCGGCTTGTTTGTGGCTTGTCGCGCCCACGCGGCGGAGCCGCACATCGATACAGCCCCGCGCCCCTGGGGACGTCAGGGCCCGCCTTCTTCACGAAGGCGGGCCCCATCTTCGTACGGCCGTCCTTGCCTCAGTCGATCGACGGCTTCTCTCGGCGTTCCGTTCCCGAGCCGCTGTTGCCGGAAGATCCGTTGCCCGAACCACCGCCCATGCCGCCGAAGTTGCCCATGGCGCCCGACAGGCCCTTGAGGGCGTCGCCGATTTCGCTGGGGACGATCCAGAGCTTGTTGGCGTCGCCTTCGGCGATCTTCGGGAGCATCTGGAGGTACTGGTAGGAGAGGAGCTTCTGGTCCGGGTCGCCGGCGTGGATGGCCTCGAAGACCGTGCGGACTGCCTGGGCCTCGCCCTCGGCTCGCAGGGCCGCCGCCTTGGCCTCGCCCTCTGCGCGGAGGATCTGGGACTGCTTCTCGCCCTCTGCGGTGAGGATGGCTGCCTGGCGCGTACCTTCGGCGGTGAGGATCGCGGCGCGCTTGTCGCGGTCGGCGCGCATCTGCTTCTCCATCGAGTCCTGGATGGAGGTGGGGGGTTCGATCGCCTTGAGCTCGACTCGGTTGACGCGGATGCCCCACTTGCCCGTCGCCTCGTCCAGGACGCCGCGCAGGGCCGCGTTGATCTCCTCGCGGGAGGTCAGGGTGCGCTCCAGGTCCATGCCGCCGATGATGTTGCGGAGCGTGGTGACCGTCAGCTGCTCGATCGCCTGGATGTAGCTGGCGACTTCGTAGGTGGCGGCGCGGGCGTCGGTCACCTGGTAGTAGATGACGGTGTCGATGTTCACGACCAGGTTGTCCTGGGTGATCACCGGCTGCGGCGGGAACGGTACGACCTGTTCGCGCAGGTCGATGCGGTTGCGGATGGTGTCGATGAACGGGACCACGATGTTGAGGCCCGCGTTGAGTGTCCGCGTGTATCGGCCGAAGCGTTCGACGATGGCCGCACTCGCCTGTGGAATAACCTGGATCGTCTTGATCAGGGCGATGAAGACCAACACCACCAGAATGATCAAGACGATGATGACCGGTTCCATCGTCGTTTCCCCGTACCCCTTCTCCGCTGCGGCAACTTCGGCAGATCTTACGGTTGTTGAAGATCTTGCTGGTCGAGTCTGACAGACCGTCGCGTGGCCCGTGGCGCGTTCGCGCCACTTACGTCGTGCGAGGTCACATGACGATCGCCGTGGCCCCCTCGATGTCCACGACGTCCACTTCCTGGCCTACTTCGTAGGCGCGGTCGGTGTCGAGGGAGCGGGCCGACCAGACCTCTCCGGCGAGCTTGATCCGGCCGCCGGAGGCGTCGACGCGCTCCAGTACGACGGCCTGCTTGCCCTTCAACGCCTCGATGCCGGTGGCGAGTTGGGGCCGCTGTGCGCGATGTCGGTTCGCGATGGGCCGTACGACGGCGATGAGTGCGGTCGAGATGATGACGAAGGACACGACCTGGACGACGGCGTCACCGCCGAAGATGCCGGCGACCACGGCGGCCGCGACGGCGCCCACCGCCAGCATGCCGAGTTCGGGCATCGCGGTGATCACGAGACCGATACCGAGCGCTGCCGCGCCGATCAACCACCAAACCCACGCGTCGATTTCCACATGGTCATGGTAGGACCGCGGGCCCTGTCGCGGACAGGGCGCCGATCAGTTTGAAGAGCCTTCTTACCGGGGTTTCGCGGGGTGAAGGGCCGGGTCAGGACAGGGGGAGGCCCTGTGCCGTCCAGCGCTCGCCAACCTGTTCGACGACGAGCGGGAGGCCGAAGCAGAGGGAGAGGTTGCGGGAGGTGAGTTCGAGTTCCATCGGGCCGGCGGCGAGGACCTTGCCCTGGCGGATCATCAGGACGTGGGTGAAGCCCGGGGGGATCTCCTCGACGTGGTGGGTGACCATGAGCATCGAGGGGGCGATCGGGTCGCGGGCGAGTCGGCCGAGACGGCGGACGAGGTCCTCGCGGCCGCCGAGGTCGAGGCCGGCGGCGGGCTCGTCGAGGAGGAGCAGCTCCGGGTCGGCCATCAGGGCGCGGCTGATGAGGGTGCGCTTGCGCTCGCCCTCGGAGAGGGTGCCGAACTTCCGGTCGAGGTACTCGCTCATGCCGAGGCGGTCGAGGAAGGCGCGGGCGCGCTGCTCGTCGATCTCCTCGTAGTCCTCGTTCCAGGTGGCGGTCATGCCGTACGCGGCGGTCAGCACGGTCTGCAGGACGGTCTGGCGCTTGGGCAGCTTCTCGGTCATGGCGATGCCGGCCATGCCGATGCGCGGGCGCAGCTCGAAGACGTCGGTGCCGGGCCTGCCGAGGGTCTCGCCGAGGATGGAGACGGATCCCTGGCTGGGGTAGAGGTAGCTGGAGGCGAGGTTCAGGAGCGTGGTCTTGCCGGCGCCGTTGGGGCCGAGGATGACCCAGCGCTCGCCTTCCTTGACCGACCAGGAGACCTGGTCCACCAGAGCCCGGCCCTCACGGACCACGGATACGTCCTGAAGCTCCAGAACATCGCTCATGAGCGCGTTGTCTCCCCTTGCAGTGTGACCGGTGTCGGCGTCTCGGCGTCTCGGTGGTCGCGTGCGCCCGTGGGCGCAGCCCTCAAGGAAATCTACGCCACCGGTCGGGCGCTTCATTCCATCGGTCCTGTCCTTAGGGTGGGGGCATGCTCTCGGAACCACGTTCAGGACGCCTTGCGGCTTGGGGAAATGCCCTTTTGGCCGGACTTGTCTCGCCGGATGACGCTGTGCTCGAGATCGTCGGGGACGATGCGGTGCACCGGGTGGAGGGGTTGCCGGGTGAGTCGGCGCCCGTCGGGCTCACGCTGGCGCTGGGGCGGCTGCGGACGCTCGGGGTGAGCGGGCTGCGGGTCGCACTGCCCGCGCCGGGGCATCCGCTGGGGCTGAGCGGGCCGCCGGAGTTCAATGCGCGGGCGCTGGACGCCGAGGAGGCGGTGATCTGTCACGGCGCCGCGTTGGGGTTGGTGCCTGAGGTGTACGAGGCCGGGCCCGACGGTGATGTACATGTCGAGGTCGTCTGGCATGTGCTGCCGGTGCGGGAGGCGCCGCCCGCGGATGTGCCGTCGCTGGGTGAGGCCGAACGGGAGCTGGCCGAGGCCTTGCGGGATGCGACGGAGGTGTTGTCGCGGCTGGACGTGGCCGGGTCGGGGCCCGTGGCCGAGGCGGCGATCGATGCGTATCGGGCTCGGGCCGAGCGGGGGCGGGAGGTGCTGGCGCCGGGGTATCCGCCACGGGCGGTACGGGTGCTGGAGCTTGCGCAGCGGGTGGGGTTGCTGGTTTCGCTGGCGTATGAGAACGGCCACGGCGGAGCGATGAGTGCCTCGGAGATGGGGGCTCGGGCTGCTGCGTTGCGGCCGGTGGAGCGGGTGGCTCGGCGGGCGCTCGTTGCCGCGTACAACGCGTACGTGGAGGAGCGGGAGCGGGGGGCTCGCTGAGCGCTGATCGTGCTGGTTCTCGGCGATGGGGCTGGACGGGGTGGGCCGCGCGGCCCGGCACAGCAACAGAGCCCTGACAAACTGACCGGCCTCCCGGGAAACCCGGGAGGCCGGAGGTCACTGCTCGCTGTGCGGCAGAAGTCAGCGGACGTCAGTGGTTGACGGCCAGGTTGTCGAAGGCGGGGTTCAGCAGGCCGACGACGTTCACGGTGTTGCCGGAGACGTTGACCGGCACATCCACCGGGACCTGGACGAGGTTGCCCGAGGCGACGCCCGGGGAGCCCACGGCCTTGCCGTCGGCGTGCGCACCGCTGGTGGCGGAGGCCACGCCCGCACCGGCGGCCAGCAGGCTGCCCGCCACCATCGTCACGGCCGCTGCCTTCTTCAGGTTCTTCACTTCTGAGCCCTCCTTGCGATTGCCGCGGCAGTCGCCGCAGCACGCACTGGAAAACGGCGGAGATCCACGGAGGATGCGCCATCTGGGGGACATTCCCACGACGGTATGAATCTCAGTCCGGAGCGGAACCCTCCGTATTGCCGTCCGTCACGTCCTGCGGAGAGCGTTTCAGCCGGTCACGCCATGGCGTACGGCCCACAGCGCGGCCTGCGTGCGGTCCGCCAGGTCGAGCTTCATCAGGATGTTCGAGACGTGTGTCTTGACGGTCTTCTCCGACAGGACCAGGGCTCTGGCTATCTCGCGGTTCGAGCGGCCGTCCGCGATCAGGCCGAGGACCTCGCGCTCCCGCTCGGTCAGCGAACCACCTCTCCCCTGCCCCGAGTTGGCCTCTTCCTGGGACAACAGGGCGCCCGCGACCTCGGGTTGGAGCAGGATGTGGCCGGCGTGGACCGAGCGGATGGCTCCGGCGAGCGCGTCCGGGTCGACGTCCTTGTAGACGTACCCGGCGGCGCCCGCGCGCAGGGCCGGGATCACCGTGCGCTGTTCGGTGAAGCTGGTGACGATCAGCACGCGCGCGGGGTTGTCCAGTTCGCGGAGCTTGCGCAGGGCGTCGACGCCGTCCATGCCCGGCATCTTGACGTCCATCAGGACGACGTCCGGCTTCAGTTCCTCAGCACGGGCCACTCCCTCGGCGCCGTCGGCGGCCTCGCCCACGACCTCGATGTCGTCCTGCACTTCGAGGAAGGTGCGCAGGCCCCGGCGGACCACCTGGTGGTCGTCGACGAGCAGCACCTTGATTGCGTCAGCCACCGGGGACCTCCATCTCGATCGTGGTGCCCTTGCCGGGCGCCGATTCCACGGTCAGCGTGCCGCCCACCCCGTTCGTCCGGTCCCGCATGGAGACCAGGCCGAGGTGGCGTCCGGCTCGGCGTATCGCCTTCGGGTCGAAGCCGCTGCCGTTGTCCGTGACCCGCAGGACTGCCCCGCTGCCGCGCCGGTCCAGTGTCACGTCGACGTGCTCGGCTCCGGAGTGCCGCAGGGCGTTGTGCAGGGCTTCCTGGGCGACGCGCAGTACGGCCTCTTCCTGGGCGGCGGGCAGGGCCTTCACGCCGCGGCCGGCGAAGGTCACGCGCGCGGTGTGGGCGCGGTCGAGGACGTGGATCTGGGTGCGCAGGGTGGCGACGAGGCCGTCCTCGTCGAGGGCGGCGGGGCGCAACTCGACGACCGCGGCGCGCAGTTCGTCGGCGGCCTCGGCGGCGAGTGCGGCCACCTGGTGCATCTCACCCTTGGCGCGGGACGGGTCGCGGTCGATCAGGGCTGCGGCAGCCTGGGCCGTCAGGCGCAGGGAGAACAGCTTCTGGCTGACCGCGTCGTGCAGTTCGTGGGCCAGGCGTGAGCGTTCCTCGGCGATCGTCAGTTCGCGGCTGCGTTCGTAGAGGCGGGCGTTGGTGAGGGCGATCGCGGCATGCTGGGCGAGGATGCCGAGGAGTTCCTCGTCCTCCTGCGTGAAGCCGCAGCTTCCCTCAGGCTTCGGGCAGTTCTTGTTGGCCAGGAAGAGTGCACCGATGACCTCATCGCCGTCGCGGATGGGCAGGCCGAGGAAGTCGGACATGTCGGGGTGGGCGGTCGGCCAGCCCTCGAAGCGGGGGTCCTTGCGTACGTCGGCGAGGCGCTCGACCTCGGCCTCCTGGAGCATCGCGGCGAGGATGCCGTGCTGGCGCGGGAGGGGCCCGATGGCCTTCCACTGCTCGTCACTGACGCCGTCGACCACGAACTGGGCGAAGCCCCCGTGGTCGTCGGGGACGCCGAGCGCGGCGTACTGCGCGTCGAGCAGCTCGCGGGCCGAGGCGACGATCGTCTTGAGGACGTCGCGCACCTCGAGATGCCTGCTCATGGCCAGCAACGCGGAGCTCACCGCGGCGAGGCCGGACCTGGGGCCTTGACTCATGCCCTCACGGTACCGGCGGGGTATGACAGGCGGATCGGACCTGTGACGGCGGCCTACTAGGGCGGCGGTCCTAGTCCCCTGGTCCCGGGATCAGCGGCGTAGGGCGAACGGCCCGGGGTGCGCGGCGTAGGACGAAGGGCCCCGCGGCTTTGCGGCCCGCGTCCGAGGCGGGGCGGGTGTCCCGGTTCCTACGTTGAGGACACCGCCGACGGAGGCGGCCTGGGACGAGGGGACGGTTGTCATGCCGGTAGCGATCATCACGGGGGCCTCGAAGGGGCTGGGGCGTGCGCTCGCCGAGGGGCTGGCCGCGCACGGCTGGGATCTGGTGCTCGACGCCAGGACCCCCGAGGTCCTCCAGGAGACGGCGGCCGGGCTCCTGGCGTACGGCACGCGCGTGACGGCGGTGCCTGGGGACGTCACGGACGCCCGGCACCGGTCCGAGCTGGTGGCGGCCGCCTGGAAGCTGGGCGGCGTCGATCTGCTGGTGAGCAACGCCAGCGCGCTGGGCGCCGAGCCGCTGGTACGGCTGGACGCGCTGCCCCTGGAGGGGCTGCGGCGGGCGCTGGAGGTGAACGTGATCGCCGCGCTGGCCCTTGTTCAGGAGGCGCTGCCTCTGCTGCGGGCGTCCGGGACGGGCGCGGTGATCACCGTCAGCTCGGACGCGGCCGCCGAGGCGTACGAGACGTGGGGCGGGTACGGGGCGTCGAAGGCCGCCCTGGACCATCTCGCGGCGGTGCTCGGCGAGGAGGAGCCAGGGCTGCGGGTCTGGGCGGTCGACCCCGGGGACATGGCCACGGACCTGTATGCGGCGGCCGTACCGGACGACGACGATCCGCGGCCGACGCCGGCCAGTGTGGTGCCGGCCTTCCTGCGGCTGCTGGACGAGCGTCCGGCGAGTGGGCGCTACGGGGCGCCCTCCTTGCTGGAGGGAGGGCGATGACCCTGACAGTGCGGGTGCCGGAGGAGCTGTCGGCGCGGATTCCCGCCGAGCAGCGCGGGCCGGGGCTGGACCGGGATGCCGTACGGCTGCTGGTGTCGCGGGGGACCGAGGTGTCGCACCACGCGTTCGGCGAGCTGCCGCGGCTGCTGCGGGCGGGGGATCTCCTGGTCGTCAACACGTCGGAGACGCTGGCCGCCGCGGTGGACGGGCGGATCGGGCACGCGCGCGTGGTGGTGCACTTCTCCACGCGCGGGGACGACGGGCGGTGGGCGGTCGAGCTGCGGGATCCCGACGAGCGGGGCACCACGCGCGCGCGTGCGGGCGGGCCCGCGGGGACTGAGGTGCGGTTCCCGGGGGGTGTTCGGCTCGTCCTTGAGGAGCCGCTGAGCGCGGGGAGCGAGCGGCTGTGGTGGGCGCGGGTCGCCGGGCCCCAGGGCGCGGGGCGTACCGACCCGCAGGGGGCAGGGGGCGCCGGCCCTCAGGGTGAAGGGGACATGGACCACCCCCGGGGAGCAGGCGGCACGGGCCCACGGGACACAGGGAGCCCCGGCCCACGCGGGGCGAGGGGCGCCGGTCCGCAGGGGGCGATGGGCACGGGCCCACAGGGAGCAGGCGGCACGGGCCCACAGGACACAGGGAGCCCCGGCCCACGGGGGGCGAGGGGCGCCGGTCCGCAGGGGGCGATGGGCACGGGCGCACAGGGAGCCGGGGGCGCAGGCCCCCACGACACAGGGGGCACGGGCCTCCACGACACAGGGAGCGCCGCCCCAGCGGGGGCAATGGGCACGGACCCCGACCGAGCAGGCGGCACCCGCCCACAGGACACAGGGAGCCCCGGCCCACGCGGCACAGGCGGCACCCGTCCACAGGGGGCAATGGGCACGGCCCCCCAGCTAGCAGGCAGCACCGGCCCACAGCCAGCCGGCGGCACTGGCCCCCAAGACACAGAAAGCGCCGGCCCCCAAGGCTCAGTAGTCCTCAGGCTGATGCGGGAGTACGGGCGGCCTATTCGTTACTCCTATACGGAGCGGGACCAGCCGTTGTCCGTGTATCAGACGGTGTTCGCGCTGCCGTCGGCCGACGGGGCAGGTAGTGCGGAGATGCCGAGCGCGGCGCGGCCCTTCACGGTGCGGATGGTGACGGAGCTGGTGAGCCGGGGTGTGCAGTTCGCGCCGATCATGTTGCACACCGGGGTGGCCTCGGCGGAGGCGCACGAGCCGCCGTATCCGGAGCGGTTCGCGGTGCCCGAGGCGTCGGCCCGGCTGATCAACGCGGCGAAGGCGACAGACGGGCGGATCGTCGCCGTCGGGACGACGGCCGTGCGGGCCGTGGAGTCGGCGGCGGGCGCCGACGGCGTCGTACGCGCGCGTGAAGGGTGGACGGATCTCGTGGTCACCCCGGAGCGCGGGGTGCGGGTGGTGGACGGGCTGCTGACCGGGCTGCACGAGCCGGAGGCCTCGCATCTTCTGATGCTGGAGGCGGTCGCCGGACGAGCCGCGATCGACCGCAGCTATGACGAGGCGCTGCGCGGGCTGTACCTGTGGCACGAGTTCGGCGACGTGCATCTCATCCTCCCGACGGAGAGCCCTCACTCAGAGCATTGCGCCAGCAACTGCCGGTGAGACTGTTACGGGCCCGATGTGAGCCCGCACATAGGGCCCACGTCACGTACGAAAGTCCGTAGTAGGTGACGACGTCCCTTTTGAGCGGGACAGACAGTCCTGTCTGTCCCGATTTGCCCTTCACGGGTCCACTATCGGGGATCGTACGTCACACCTTTGCCACGCAATTTTGCGGCCGCTAAGAATTGCTCTCGTCGCTCAGCGCCGCGGGTTCCGCCCGCGGCGTTTGTGCCGGAAGCACCCGTGTCCCCCGCCGGACAGCGAGCGACCTCCGCGCTATTCGAAGAGGTCCATCTGCCATGCTCAAGAACACCAACAACCGTGCTCTCAGTCGTGCCCGTGCCCTGACCAAGCGGAACAAGATCGCGGTCGCCGGTGTCGCCACCCTCGGTGCCGCCGCCCTCGCCTTCACCGCCGTCCCCGGCAACGCACGGACGACCACGGCCGAGGCCCCCACGGGCCAGGTGGCGTACAGCAGTGAGCAGATCAAGGACGTCAAGGCCAGCGTCACCGACCGGCTCGCCTCCGAGAGCGTGAAGGCCGAGGAGATGTCGGCCAAGCACAAGGCTGCCGTGGCTGCCGCCAAGCACAGGGCCGCGGTGGCCCACGACAAGCACGAGGCCGCCGAAGCAGCCGCCAAGAAGAGGGCCGCCGAGGCTGCCGCCAAGAAGAAGGCCGAGGCCGCGCGCAAGGCGAACGAGGCCGCGAGCCGGTCCACCGAGCGCGCCCAGGTCAAGCCGGTCGCCGCCAAGACCTACGCCAACAACCTCGACGGCTGGATCCGTGAGGCCCTGGACATCATGAAGAAGCACGACATCCCGGGCACCTACAACGGTCTCTACCGCAACACCATGCGGGAGTCCTCGGGCAACCCGAACGCGATCAACAACTGGGACATCAACGCCCAGAACGGTGTTCCGTCGATCGGTCTGCTCCAGGTCATCAAGCCGACCTTCGACGCGTACCACGTCCCGGGCACTGCCTGGAGCCAGTACGACCCGGTCGCCAACCTCACCGCCGCCGCCAACTACGCGGCCGACCGGTACGGCTCGATCGACAACGTCAACAGCGCGTACTGAGTGAGGTAGGCGCGGGCCTCAATCGCGTACGCCGAAGGGCGGCACCCTCCTGACGGGGTGCCGCCCTTCGGACGTCGTACGACTGCGGTTGCTCGCGACAGCGACTACTTGCGCATGACCTCGGGCTCGTGCCGGCGCAGGAAGCGGGCCACGAAGATGCCGCAGATCACACCGAGGACGATCAGGGCGAGCATGTCCATGGTCCAGGCGCCGACGGTGTGCTCCCAGAGCGGGTCGTTGCTCTCGCCCTTGTCGGGCGGGCTGATCTTGTTGAAGTCGAGCGTGGCACCCGCGGCGCCCACGGCCCAGCGCGACGGCATCAGGTACGAGAACTGATTGACGCCGATCGAGCCGTTCAGGGCGAACAGGCAACCCGTGAACACGACCTGGATGATCGCGAACATGACCAGCAGCGGCATCGTCTTCTCGGCCGTCTTCACCAGCGCCGAGATGATCAGGCCGAACATCATCGAGGTGAAGCCCAGCGCCATGATCGGCAGGGAGAGCTCCAGGAGCGTCAGGTTGCCGAGGACCAGGCCCTCCTCCGGGATCTCCCGGCTGGCGAAGCCGATCACGCCGACCATCAGGCCCTGCAGCACGGTGATCAGGCCGAGCACGAACACCTTGGACATCAGGTACGCCGAGCGGGACAGGCCGGTCGCCCGCTCGCGCTCGTAGATGACCCGTTCCTTGATCAGCTCACGCACGGAGTTCGCGGCGCCCGCGAAGCAGGCGCCGACCGCGAGGATCAGCAGGACGGTGGTGGCCGTGCCGTTCGGGATGATCCGGCCGGTCTGCGGATTGGCCGGGTTGGGCAGCAGGTCCTTGCCCGCGTCGATCAGCAGGCTCACCGCGCCGAGGACGCCCGGCAGGATCACCATCAGGGCGAGGAAGCCCTTGTCGGAGGCGATCACCGACACATAGCGGCGCACCAGCGTGACGAACTGGGACATCCAGCCCTGCGGCTTCGGCGGCTTCATCGCCTGCATCGGAGGCATCTGTACGGACTGCGGCGCAACGGCGTCGATGTCCGCGGCGTACATCTGGTAGTGCTGCGAGCCCTTCCAGCGTCCCGCCCAGTCGTAGTCGCGGTAGTTCTCGAAGGCGGAGAAGACGTCGGCCCAGGTGTCGTAGCCGAAGAAGTTCAGCGCCTCCTCGGGCGGGCCGAAGTAGGCGACCGCACCGCCCGGCGCCATCACCAGGAGCTTGTCGCACAGCGCCAGCTCGGCCACGGAGTGGGTGACGACGAGGACCGTACGGCCGTCGTCGGCGAGGCCGCGCAGCAGCTGCATGACATCGCGGTCCATGCC
This sequence comes from Streptomyces cyaneus, assembly GCF_004028635.1. GTDB lineage: Bacteria > Actinomycetota > Actinomycetes > Streptomycetales > Streptomycetaceae > Streptomyces > Streptomyces cyaneus. Next base: position 14,008 of record NZ_RQJW01000019.1, read on the forward strand.
CGGGTCGAGGCCGGAGGTGGGCTCGTCGAGGAAGATCAGCGACGGCTTGGTGAGGAGCTCCAGGGCCACCGAGACGCGCTTGCGCTGGCCGCCGGAGAGGGAGGTGACCTTCTTCTCCTTGTGGATGTCCAGCTTCAGCTCGCGCAGCACCTCGTCGATACGGGCCTCGCGCTCCTTGCCCGTGGTGTCGGCGGGGAAGCGGAGCTTGGCCGCGTACTTGAGGGCCTTCTTGACGGTCAGCTCCTTGTGCAGGATGTCGTCCTGCGGGACCAGACCGATGCGCTGGCGCAGCTCGGCGAACTGCTTGTAGAGGTTCCGGTTGTCGTAGAGGACGTCGCCCTGGTTCGCGGGCCGGTAGCCGGTGAGCGCCTTGAGCAGGGTCGACTTGCCGGAACCGGACGGTCCGATGACCGCGATGAGCGACTTCTCGGGGACGCCGAAGGAGACGTCCTTGAGGATCTGCTTGCCGCCGTCGACCGTGACGGTCAGGTGACGTGCCGAGAAGGAGACCTCACCGGTGTCGACGAACTCCTCGAGGCGGTCACCGACGATCCGGAACGTGGAGTGACCGACACCCACGATGTCCGCCGGGCCCAGCAGCTGCGAGCCGCCCTTGGCAATCGGCTGGCCGTTGACGTACGTGCCGTTGTGGGAGCCGAGGTCGCGGATCTCCATGCGGCCGTCGGGCATCGAGTGGAACTCGGCGTGGTGGCGGGAGACCTGCAGGTCGGAGACGACCAGCTCGTTCTCCAGAGCACGGCCGATGCGCATGACACGGCCGATGGCGAACTGGTGGAAGGTGGTGGGGCTGCGGTCGCCGTAGACCGGCGGCGCCCCCGCACCACCACCGGGGCCCTGCTGGTGCGGGATGTGCGCGGCGGCCTGCTGCGGCTGCTGCCAGCCGGCCTGCGGGGCCTGCTGCTGCGGAACCTGCTGGGCCGGGGCCTGCTGAGGAGCCGGTGCCTGCTGGGCCCAGCCCGCCTGCGCCCCCTGCGCGGCGTACGGCTGCTGCTGCGGCTGGGCCTGCGGAGAGGCGACGGATGCCGCGGTGCCGGAGAGGTTCAGGCACGGTCCGTCCGTCGCGTTGCCCAGGTGCACGGCCGAGCCGGGGCCGATCTCCAGCTGGTGTATCCGCTGGCCCTGCACGAAGGTGCCGTTGGTACTGCCGTTGTCCTCGATGACCCAACTACGGCCGCTCCAGCTGATCGTGGCGTGCCGCCAGGACACTCTGGCGTCGTCGAACACGATGTCGCCCTGCGGATCGCGTCCGAGGTTGTAGGACCTGGACGGATCGAGCGTCCAGGTCCGTCCGTTCAATTCCAGTACGAGTTCCGGCACTCCAGCCCCACTGAGTAGTCCCCCGAGTTACCCCCAACACAGGGAGTCTAGGGATGTCGAACATCGTCGGGAACTATTTCAGGCTCCGCCCCCTGACCGAAAGTCGGGCCTTGTGAGGAGCACGCATACGCGCTTCGACTGGTTCCGTTGACGGGGTTGAAATCAGCCCGGAGAGTGGTAATCCACGCGAGGGGGACATGCGCGGCGAACAGTCGCCGCGCCGCGGATCGGGGGGTCTGCCATGACCGCGTCCACGAACGTCGAGACCGCGAGGCACGGCACACGGCTGCCGTGGGGAGACATCCTGCTGTCCGCGATCGCCTGCGTGAGCTGGGCGTTGATCGGGATGGCGGGTACGGCGGCACTCGGTCTGCATCTGCTGGAGGCGGACACGGCGGGTTCGTTGGGTCCGATGACCGCGGCGGTGGTGGCCCTTGGGGCGGGTGGTTCTGTCACACCGTCCGGTGATGTGTCTGCTTTCGGGCTGACGGGCGCGGAGGCGGCGACCGCCATCGAGATCACGCCACTGGGCGTGAGCCTGGTCGGCGCGGTGCTGCTGTCGTGGTTCTTCTTACGGTCCTTGCGGGGCGCGGGAGTTGTGATCGCGCCTGCCGAACTCCTCGCGCGCGTGGGCGCAGTGGTCGCGCTGTTCGTGGCGATGCTGAGCGGACTCGCCTGGGCGGGACACGACGTCATCACGATCGACGGGAGTTCGCTGGGGCTCGACGACCTGCCCGGGGGTGGCGGGGGCGGCGGCGGAATCGAGATCCCCGGGGTGGGTGACATCGGGGACATCGGCGGCCTGCTGCCCGACCAGATCGGCGACCTCATCGACGCGAAGGCGGCGGTGGGCTTCACGGTGGATACGGCGCCGACGCTGCTCGGCGGCATGGCCTGGTCCGCCGGCATCCTGCTGATCGCCCTGCTGGCCTCGCGCCGCACCCCGCTGCCGCGCGGCTGGGAGGCCGTGCACCGCGTCGTTCGACCCGCCGCGTCCGCCCTCGTCACGGTGCTGCTGGTGGCGGTCGCGGCAGGGCTCGCGGCGGCGGCGTACGCGGCGATCGGCGACGACCACCCCAAGCGGATCGCGGGCGCCGCCCTGCTCGGCGCCCCGAACGGCGTCTGGCTCGGCATCCCGATCGGCCTGCTCGTACCGTTCGACGGCCGGGCCACGGGGGCGCTGGTCGGCCTGCTCCCGGATCCCCTGGACGACCTGCTGAACGGCGGCGCCGACCAGTCCGTGACGCTGAGCAGGCTGGCGGACCTGGACGGACGGGTGTGGCTGCTGGGGGTCGCGGCCGCACTGATGATGCTGCTCGCAGGCGTGCTGACAGCGGCGCGGACGCCGGTGGGGGCGCGGGGTGGCGTCGAGGGCGGGGGACGGGGCGGTGGCGACGGGCCCGGCGAGGCTCCGGGGGCTCACGGCGGGGTGGCTTCGGGTGGAAGGTCGGTGGGTGGCTCGGGTGGTTCCTGGGGCGTACGGGGATCGGGGGGCGGTGCGGTCGGGGGGCCGGATCCGGGTGCCGTACGGCCATCGGGAGCCGCCGCGGCAGGAGGTCCAGCTTCCCGGGGCGTACGGGATCCAGGGCCCCTCGGTTTCGCCGGGCGGTGTGCGCTGCGGCTGGGGATCGCCACGGCGTTGACGCTGCCGTTGCTCGCGTGGCTGACGCAGCTGTCCGTGGATGCCTCGCTGTCGGTACTGGGCTTCGACGCGTTCGGCGCCGGAGTGGAGCTGCGGGGCAACCTCGGTATGGCGCTGCTCCTGGGGGCGGCTTGGGGCGCGGGGGCGGGTGCCGTGGGGGCACTGCTGGCCCGGGCGACGGGGGCTGCGGGGCAGCGGGCGGCGCCGCTGGCTCGGGGTGAGGTGGGGGCGGGTGCGGGGACTCCGGGATCTGCAGGTACGCCGGGCTCGGTGGGATGGACGGGATCGGCGGCCGAGGGTGCCGGGGCTTCGTCGTATGTGAGCCGGTCCGGGCCGTACACGCCCGGCACGCCGTACCGGCCACCGAACCCGGCGACGAACCCGTATCTGCGCAAGCCGGACCACCTGCGCGAGCCGGAGGACGCGCGGCCGCCGGACGCAGCTCCGCCTCCGGGGGGCGCCCCGCAGCCCCGCGCCCCTCAGTACGGTGAGCCGCCGCGCCCCGGTGGCGACGACATGTACGGCGCGCCCACGGTCGCCCGGCCGTTCACACCACCCCCGAGGTCGCCTCGCCCCCCTCGTCGGCGTGGGAATCGGTCGCGGTCCGGAGGGGACGACGGTCCACCGCCTCCGCCTCCGCCACCCCCTCCCCCGCCGCCGGGGAAGCCGAAGGGGCACCCCTGATCCCGCGCGGGGTCGGGCTGCGGGGCCATCCCCGAGGCGGCAGCGGGTCGGCACGCCTCGCGGTGATGCGTCCGGGCCGCGGTGATCCGCCCGGGCGAGGCCACCGCAGTACGCCTCTCGGGCACGGCCGCGGTACGTCCGCAGTCGCGTCCGGCACGAGTGGGTGACCTCGATGACTCACAGGTACTCCTGCGTCGGCTCATAGCTACTGGTGCAGCCGTGACCCGAACGTAAGACTCACGCCACCCGACAGACACCCAGTGTTCCGTGTCCGCTAGACGGACCTCAGGGGCGGCAGGCACTGGGTGCCGGATACGGTGGAAGCACCATGAGCGCTTCGCAGACCTCCGACATCCCCACACTTCTCGTCAAGATCTTCGGGAAGGACAGGCCGGGAATCACGGCCGGCCTCTTCGACACGCTGGCCGCCTACTCCGTCGACGTGGTCGACATCGAGCAGGTCCTCACCCGTGGCCGGATCACGCTGTGCGCGCTCGTGACGCAGCCTCCTGCCGGGTTGGAGGGGGACCTCCGGGCGACGGTACACAGCTGGGCCGAGTCGATGAAGATGCAGGCGGAGATCATCTCCGGCCTGGGCGACAACCGTCCGCGCGGCCTCGGACGCTCCCTGGTGACGGTGCTCGGGCACCCGCTCACCGCGGAGGCGACGGCCGCGATCGCCGGCCGGATCACCAAGTCCGGCGGCAACATCGACCGTATCTTCCGGCTCGCCAAGTACCCCGTGACGGCAGTGGAGTTCGCGGTCTCCGGCGTGGAGACCGAGCCGCTGCGCACCGCCCTGGTGACCGACGCGGCGGCACTGGGTGTCGACATCGCCGTCGTCGCGGCCGGTCTGCACCGGCGGGCGCAGCGCCTGGTCGTCATGGACGTGGACTCGACCCTCATCCAGGACGAGGTGATCGAGCTCTTCGCCGCGCACGCCGGCTGCGAGGACAAGGTGGCCGAGGTGACGGCGGCCGCGATGCGCGGGGAGCTGGACTTCGAGCAGTCGCTGCACGCGCGCGTGGCGCTGCTGGAGGGGCTGGACGCGTCGGTGGTGGAGAAGGTGCGCAGCGAGGTGCGGCTGACGCCGGGTGCGCGCACGCTGATCCGTACGCTGAAGCGGCTCGGCTATCAAGTCGGGGTCGTCTCGGGTGGGTTCACCCAGGTCACCGATGATCTGAAGGAGCGGCTCGGGCTCGACTTCGCCCAGGCGAACACGCTGGAGATCGTCGACGGCAAGCTGACGGGCAGGGTCACCGGCGAGATCGTGGACCGGGCGGGCAAGGCGCGGCTGCTGCGCCGGTTCGCCGCGGAGGCGGGGGTGCCGCTGTCGCAGACGGTGGCGATCGGCGACGGCGCCAACGACCTGGACATGCTGAACGCGGCCGGTCTGGGCGTCGCCTTCAACGCCAAGCCGGTGGTGCGGGAGGCGGCGCACACGGCGGTGAACGTGCCGTTCCTGGACACGGTCCTGTATCTGCTGGGCGTCACCCGTGAAGAGGTCGAGGCGGCGGACATGCACGACGAGGGCTGACGACCCGCGCAATGAAGCCCTGGGTGCGTAGGGGCCCGGCACCGGGACGGCGCCGGGCCCCTACGCGTGGGTCTGTCACTCGGACGGTGCCCAGTAGTCCAGCAGGGTGCCCACGCCGGGCTCCAGCGTCTTCCAGGGGCCGCTGAAGGAGAGGACGGCGAAGGCGGCGGCCGGGAAGCCGCGGCGGCTCATCCGCTCGCGCGCCTCGTCCTCGGCCGAGCCGGACAGGATCTCGGCGAGTCCCTGCACGCCCGGGTTGTGGCCGATCAGCAGGACGCTCTGGACGTCGTCGGGTGTTTCGTTGAGCACGGCGATCAGCTCGCCGGGTGAGGCCTCGTAGACCCGCTCTTCGTAGATGGTTTTCGGCCGGTGCGGGAACTCGTGGACGGCGAGCTTCCAGGTCTCCCGAGTCCGGGTCGCGGTGGAGCACAGGGCCAGATCGAAGGGGATGTCGGTGTCGGCCAGCCTGCGGCCGGCCTCTGCCGCGTCCATTCGGCCCCGATCAGCGAGCGGCCGCTCGTGGTCGGTGACCTGTGGCCAGTCGGCTTTCGCATGCCGGAAGAGGACAATCCTGCGGGGTTCTGCGACGCTCATGAGATCCAGCTTCGCATGAAACAGGCCATGGGGCGCAGGTAGTTGACGGGCGGCTTCTGTAGTGCTCAGCGCGTGATCAACTGCTGTATGCGCTCGAAGAGCTGGGTGATCGCGGGCTCGGCGGTCGCCGCCTGCGCGTCGGACGGGTTGATGATCAGCATCAACAGCGTGACGAAGGCGAGCGTCGGCAGGGCGAGGGCCCACCAGGGCAGCCGGATGTCGGCACGGCCCGTGGACGCCGGGTGGGGCGGGGTGTGCGTGCGGGCCGACATGACGCCTCCGTGGGTCTTCGAGTGGTCCGTGTCCGCCTCTCGCGGTCACACTTCGAAGTTACGGACTCCTCGACCCTCAACCCATCCGGTGATCCACCCAGTTGACCCTGACACTCGCCCCCTAGGGGATGGTGGTGCTAGCCCCACCATCGGCAGGACGACGTGTGTCAGGGGGAGGCGATCGTCGCGACGATGGCGATGACCACGAAGATGGCGAGGAACGCGCCGAAGACGAGCAGCATCTTCTTCTGGCCGTTCTGGGGGTTCGGGTCGAGCACTGGCATACGGCAAGTCTCGCACCCGCCGTCCGGGGCGGGTCGGCCGGGGTGAGGCTCAGCGGGCCGGGGTCAGCGGGCCGGGGTCAGCGAGCCGCCTCGTCCTCCACCGTGCGGTCGCGTCCCGCCAGGACACCTACCGCCATCTGCGGGATCATCAGGCCCGCCATGAGCGCGATCGGCAGCCCCCAGCCGCCGCTGTGCTGGTAGAGCACGCCCACCAGGAGCGGGCCGGGGATCGAGATCAGATAGCCGGTGCTCTGCGCGAAGCCCGACAGCTGGGCCACGCCCGCGCTGGTCCTGGCCCGCATGCCGACCATCGTGAGGGCCAACGGGAACGAGCAGTTGGAGACGCCCAGCAGCAGGGCCCAGGCCCAGGAACCGGCGGCCGGTGCGAGGTACAGACCGGCGTATCCGGCGAGGCCGCAGGCGCCCAGCGCGAGCACGATCGGCCCCTGGTGGGGCAGCCTGGTGGCGAGGCGCGGGATGACGAAGGCCAGCGGCACGCCCATCACCATCGTGACGGCGAGCAGCAGCCCCGCCGTGCCGGCGTGCACTCCCGCGTCCCGGAAGATCTGCGCCATCCAGCCCATCGTGATGTAGGCGCCGGTGGCCTGAAGCCCGAAGTAGACGGCGAGGGCCCAGGAGGTGCGGCTCCGGGTGATCCGCAGCGGGGGCGCGTCCACGCGCGCGGGGGCCTCCTGCGCGGACGCGGCGGGCCCCGCCCCCCGGTCCCGTACGAACGGGATCCACGGCAGTACGGCCGTCGCCGCGAGCGCCGCCCACACCGCGAGCCCGGTCTGCCAACTCCCGCCCAGCACCTCGGTCATGGGCACCGTCACCGCCGCCGCGGACGCGGTGCCGAGCGCGAGGGCCATCGAGTACAGGCCGGTCATGGAGCCGACCCGGTCCGGGAACCAGCGCTTGACGATGACCGGCATCAGGACGTTGCTGACCGCGATGCCCATGAGGGCGAGTGCGCTGGCGGCCAGGAAACCGGCCGTGCTGCCCGTGTACGGCCGTATGAGAAGGCCCGCGGTGATGGCGGCCATGCCCGCGCACACCACCGCGCCCGGGCCGAAGCGGCGGGCCAGGCGCGGGGCCATGACGCCGAAGACGGCGAAGCAGAGCGGGGGCACGGAGGTGAGCAGTCCGGCCACGCTGCCGCTCATGCCGAGCCCGTCGCGAACCTCTTCGAGGAGGGCGCCGAGGCTGGTGATGGCGGGGCGGAGGTTCAGCGCGGTCAGCACGATGCCGAGCACGAGCAGCCGGATCGTCCACGCGCGCGTGGTCGGCCCTGTGGGGGTGCGTGGCTCAGGGGTACGCGCCTCATGGGTGCGCTCCCCATGGGTGCGTATCCGCGTGGACGTCGTAGTCCGGGTCTCCTCGCTAGCCATGTCGCCCATCATAGAATCATGGGATGATTGGTTGTCCACCCCCGGCCCGCCCGGTCCCGGTCCTGACGTGCGAAGGTGTGCCATGCCCCTGAGCCACCCCCGCCGCTCGGCACTGTCCGAGCAGGTCATCGCGGCGTTGCGGAACCAGATCACCTCGGGCGAATGGCCGGTCGGCTCCCGTATCCCGACGGAGCCCGAGCTGGTCGAGCAGCTCGGCGTGGCCCGCAACACGGTCCGTGAGGCGGTCCGCGCGCTCGCGCACAACGGCCTGCTGGACATCCGCCAGGGCTCCGGCACCTACGTGGTGGCGACCAGCGAGCTGGCCGGTGTCATGCACCGCCGCTTCGCCGACGCCGACCCCCGGCACATCGCCGAGCTGCGCTCCACCCTGGAGTCCGCCGCCGCGAAGCTGGCCGCCGAGCGGCGTACGGAGAAGGACCTCAAGCAGCTGGACGCCCTGCTGGTGCGGCGGGAGGAGGCCTGGGAGTCGGGTGACGCGGAGGCGTTCGTGGCGGCCGACGCGACCTTCCATCTGGCGGTGGTGGCGGCCTCCCACAACGACGTGATGACGGCGATGTACGCGGACCTGGGCGAGGTACTGCGGGACTGGCTGCGCGAGGACGTCGGCGAGGAGCTGACGCCGGAGACGCACATGGACCATGCCCGGCTGGTCGATGCGATCCGCGCGGGAGACGCGGCGGCGGCCGCGACGGAGGCGGCGAGCTATCCGTTCCTGTGCCGTCCGGGGCGCTTCAGCTCTCCCGCCCGTGACTGATCCACACCGAGCCGACCTCTTTCCAGCAGCGCCCGGTCAGCCGCACGGTCTGCGCCGGCCCGGCCGCCACCGGGGAGCCGTCACTGTCGATGTCCCACCAGCGGGCGCACTCCACGTGCAGACTCACCCGGTCCGTGTCCGGATAGGGGTTGTGGCAGTAGACGGTCACCTGGGAGCCGCTGACGCGTATGCGGCACGCGGCGCCGAACGGCTCCCGGGGCTCCGCCTGAACGGCGGGCACGCGTGCGTGGGCCAGCGCCTCGTACGACAGGGGCAGTACGAGGGCGACGGCGACGGTCGTCGAGGCCAGGCGGCGGGACAAGCGCACAACGGGACCTCCTCGGCCGTACGGGAGAGGGGCTCGCGTGATGAACGCGTACTCCAGGGTGCGCAGTTGTGGGTCTGGCCCGCCCGGCCGGATAGGCCGAACGGGTGACGCCCCGCTCCCCCGCGCTGCGGGAGAAACGGGGCGTCGGCGACGTGGTCGATGTACGGGGGGTCAGGCTCCGATGGCGTGCAGGCCGCCGTCCACGTGGATGATCTCGCCGGTGGTCTTCGGGAACCAGTCGCTCAGCAGGGCGACGATGCCGCGGCCGGCCGGCTCCGGGTCCTCCAGCTTCCACTCCAGCGGGGAGCGGCTGTCCCACACGGACGCCAGCTCGGCGAAGCCGGGGATGGACTTCGCGGCCATGGAGCCGAGCGGGCCCGCCGAAACCAGGTTGCAGCGGATGTCGTGCTTGCCCAGGTCACGCGCCATGTAGCGGTTCGTGGCCTCCAGAGCGGCCTTGGTCGGGCCCATCCAGTCGTACTGCGGCCAGGCGAACTGCGCGTCGAAGGTGAGGCCGACGACGGAGCCGCCCTCGGTCATCAGCGGGAGCAGCGCCATCGTCAGCGACTTCAGGGAGAAGGCGGAGACGTGCATGGCGGTGGCCACGGACTCGAAGGGCGTGTTGAGGAAGTTGCCGCCGAGCGCGTCCTGCGGCGCGAAGCCGATGGAGTGCACGATGCCGTCGAGCTTGTCGCCCAGGTGCTCACGCACCTGGCTCTCCAGGCGGGCGAGGTGCTCGTCGTTGGAGACGTCGAGCTCCAGGACCTTGACCTTCTCCGGCTGGGGGAGCTTCTTGGCGATGCGCTCGGTCAGCGTCGGACGCGGCCAGGCGGTCAGGATGATCTCCGCGCCCTGCTCCTGGGCCAGCTTGGCGGCGTGGAAGGCGATGGAGGACTCCATCAGCACACCGGTGATGAGGATCTTCTTGCCCTCGAGGATTCCAGCCATGGTGATCAGTGACCCATTCCCAGTCCGCCGTCAACGGGGATGACGGCTCCAGTGATGTACGAAGCGTCGTCCGAGGCGAGGAACCGCACCGTCGCGGCGATCTCCTCCGGCTGCGCGTAACGACCGAGGGGCACCTGCTTCACGATGCCCTCGCGCTGCTCGTCGGTGAGCACCTTGGTCATGTCGGTGTCGACGAAGCCGGGCGCGACGACGTTGAAGGTGATGTTGCGCGAACCCAGCTCACGGGCGAGAGAGCGCGCGAAGCCGACCAGGGCGGCCTTGGAGGCGGCGTAGTTGGCCTGGCCGGGGCCGCCGTAGAGGCCGACGACCGACGAAATGAGCACCACGCGGCCCTTCTTTGCGCGCAGCATGCCGCGGTTGGCGCGCTTGACCACGCGGAAGGTGCCGGTGAGGTTGGTGTCGATGACCGAGGTGAAGTCCTCCTCGGACATGCGCATCAGGAGCTGGTCCTTGGTGATGCCGGCGTTGGCGATCAGAACCTCGACCGGGCCGTGCTCGGCCTCGATCTCCTTGTAGGCCTGCTCCACCTGCTCGGTGTCGGTGATGTCGCACTTGACGGCCAGGAAGCCGGCCGGCGGCTCACCCGAGCGGTACGTGATCGCGACCTTGTCGCCGGCGTCGGCGAAAGCGCGGGCGATGGCGAGGCCGATGCCCCGGTTGCCTCCGGTGACGAGAACCGAGCGGCTCAACGGATCACCCTTTCGATAGAGGTCTGACACACCCGCCCGAACACGTGGATGGCAGGCGGCTTCCCCGAAAACCTATCGGGCCGGTCCCGCCTGGGGACATTCGGGCACCGACAGTGGCGTACGGGTGTCACTGTCGGGTCCCTACAGAATGATGCGCACTCCAGCCGGAAACGTGTGGTCCGACGCCCCGCTCGCGCGACATGATCGGTGCCGACAGGCCACGACAGCAGGGAGACCTCCGTGCCTCATACGATCGACGAAGCCTTTACGGCGCTTCCGCTACGCGCCCTGGCCGACGCCGCGCTGGCACGCGCGCGTGCGCTGGGGGCCGAGCACGCGGACTTCCGGTTCGAGCGGGTGCGCAGCGCGTCCTGGCGCCTGAGGGACGCCAGGCTCGCCGGGTCGTCGGACACCACCGACCTCGGGTACGCGGTGCGGGTCGTGCACGGCGGGACCTGGGGGTTCGCCTCCGGGGTGGATCTGACGCTGGACGCCGCCGCCAAGGTCGCCTCGCAGGCGGTGGCGATGGCGAAGCTGTCCGCCCAGGTGATCAAGGCCGCCGGGTCGGACGAGCGGGTGGAGCTCGCCGACGAGCCCGTGCATGCCGAGAAGACGTGGATCTCGTCGTACGAGATCGATCCGTTCACGGTGCCCGACGAGGAGAAGTCGGCGCTGCTGGCGGACTGGAGCGCGCGGCTGCTGGCGGCGGACGGGGTCAACCACGTCGACGCCTCGCTGCTCACCGTCCACGAGAACAAGTTCTACGCCGACACCGCCGGGACCGTGACCACCCAGCAGCGTGTCCGGCTGCACCCGCAGCTGACCGCCGTGTCGGTGGACGAGTCGAGCGGCGAGTTCGACTCCATGCGCACCATCGCGCCGCCCGTGGGGCGCGGCTGGGAGTACCTGACGGGCACCGGCTGGGACTGGGAGGGCGAGCTGGAGCGGATCCCGGAGCTGCTCGCCGAGAAGATGCGGGCGCCGAGCGTGGAGGCGGGGCCGTACGACCTCGTCGTCGACCCCTCCAACCTGTGGCTGACCATCCACGAGTCCATCGGCCACGCCACCGAACTGGACCGCGCCCTCGGCTACGAGGCCGCCTACGCCGGCACCTCCTTCGCCACCTTCGACCAGCTCGGCAAGCTCAGGTACGGCTCCGACCTGATGAACGTCACCGGTGACCGCACCGCCGAGCACGGCCTCGCGACCATCGGGTACGACGACGAGGGCGTCGAGGGCCAGTCCTGGGACCTGGTCAAGGACGGCACCCTCGTCGGCTACCAGCTGGACCGGCGGATCGCGAAGCTGACCGGGTTCGAGCGGTCCAACGGGTGCGCGTTCGCCGACTCCCCCGGGCATGTGCCGGTGCAGCGCATGGCCAATGTGTCGCTGCAGCCGGATCCGGCCGGGATGTCGACCGAGGATCTGATCGGGAGCGTCGACCGCGGGATCTACGTCGTCGGCGACCGGTCCTGGTCGATCGACATGCAGCGCTACAACTTCCAGTTCACCGGGCAGCGCTTCTTCAAGATCGAGAACGGTCGGATCACCGGCCAGCTGCGGGACGTGGCCTATCAGGCGACGACCACGGACTTCTGGGGCTCGATGGCGGCCGTCGGTGGTCCGCAGACCTATGTGCTCGGCGGCGCGTTCAACTGCGGCAAGGCCCAGCCGGGGCAGGTCGCGGCGGTCTCGCACGGCTGCCCGTCGGCCCTCTTCAAGGGAGTCAACATTCTGAACACCACGCAGGAGGCCGGTCGATGAGCGCTCACTCCAACAAGGCGCACAAGCCGCACGAGATCGTCGAGCGTGCCCTGGAGCTTTCCCGGGCCGACGGGTGTGTCGTCATCGCCGACGAGCAGTCGACCGCCAATCTGCGCTGGGCGGGCAACGCGCTCACCACGAACGGCGTCACGCGCGGGCGGACGCTCACCGTCGTCGCGACCGTGGACGGCAAGGAGGGCACGGCATCCGGGGTCGTGTCCCGGTCGGCCGTGACCGCGCAGGAGCTGGAGCCGCTGGTGCGGGCCGCCGAGGCCGCCGCGCGCGGTGCCGGGCCCGCCGAGGACGCGCAGCCGCTGGTGACGGACGTACCGGCGTCGCCGGACTTCACGGACGCGCCGGCCGAGACGTCGTCCACCGTCTTCGCGGACTTCGCCCCGGCGCTCGGTGAGGCGTTCGCACGCGCGCGTGCGGGTGGGCGGGAGCTGTACGGCTTCGCCAACCATGAGCTGGTGTCGACGTACGTGGGCACGTCCACGGGGCTACGGCTGCGGCACGACCAGCCCAACGGGACGCTGGAGCTGAACGCCAAGTCCCCGGACCGTACCCGCTCGGCGTGGGCGGGGCGCTCCACGCGGGACTTCAAGGACGTGGACCCGACGGCGCTGGACGCCGAGCTTGCCGTACGCCTCGGCTGGGCCGAGCGGCGCCTGGAGCTGCCGGCGGGCCGGTACGAGACGCTGCTGCCGCCGACCGCCGTGGCCGACCTGCTGATCTACCAGATGTGGTCGGCGTCGGGGCGGGACGCGGTCGAGGGCCGGACGGTGTTCTCCAAGCCGGGCGGCAAGACACGCGTCGGCGAGAGGCTGAGCGAGCTGCCGCTGACCCTGCGCAGCGACCCGAACGAGCCGGGTCTGGAGTCCGCGCCCTTCGTGATCGCGCACTCCTCCGGCGGGGACCAGTCGGTGTTCGACAACGGGCTGCCGATCGCCGCCACCGAGTGGATGCGCGAGGGCGAGCTCAAGCACCTCACGACCACCCGCCACAGTGCCGGGCTGACCGGTCTGCCGGTCGCGCCGGGCGCCGACAACCTGATCCTGGACGGCGGCGAGGACCGCTCGCTCGAGGAGATGGTCGCGAACACCGAGCGCGGACTGCTGCTGACCTGCCTGTGGTACATCCGCGAGGTCGACCCGGCGACGCTGCTGCTCACCGGCCTGACCCGAGACGGGGTGTACCTCGTCGAGAACGGTGAGGTGACCGGCGAGGTCAACAACTTCCGGTTCAACGAATCGCCGGTGGGCCTGCTGGGGCGGGCCACGGAGGCGGGGCGTACGGAGAAGACATTGCCCCGGGAGTGGAGCGACTGGTTCACCAGGGCGGCGATGCCGGCGCTGCGCGTCCCCGATTTCAACATGAGCTCTGTCAGTCAGGGCGTATAACCTCGTAGTCGGCTGTCACCCGACTGCCCGAAGATCTTCAAGGAGACACGAGAACCGTGACGGACATCGTCGACGAGCTGAAGTGGCGTGGCGTGATCGCCCTGTCCACTGACGAGGACGCATTGCGCAAGGCGCTCGCGGACGGTCCCGTCACGTTCTATTGCGGTTTCGACCCGACCGCGGCCAGCCTGCACGTCGGCCACCTGGTCCAGGTCCTCACCATGCGCCGCCTCCAGCAGGCGGGCCTGCGCCCGCTGGCGCTGGTCGGCGGTGCCACGGGCCAGATCGGCGACCCCCGCCCGACGGCCGAGCGCACGCTGAACGACCCGGAGACGGTCGCGAACTGGGTGAACCGCCTGCGCGGGCAGATCGAGCCGTTCCTGTCCTTCGAGGGCGAGAACGCCGCCGTGATGGTGAACAACCTGGACTGGACGGCCGGCATGTCGGCCATCGAGTTCCTGCGGGACATCGGCAAGCACTTCCGCGTCAACAAGATGCTGACCAAGGACTCGGTCGCCCGCCGTCTGCAGTCCGAAGAGGGCATCAGCTACACGGAGTTCAGCTACCAGCTGCTGCAGGGCATGGACTTCCTGGAGCTGTACCGGCGGTACGGTTGCACGCTCCAGCAGGGCGGCAGCGACCAGTGGGGCAACCTCACCGCGGGTCTTGACCTGATCCACAAGCTGGAGCCGCACGCAGGCGTGCACGCTCTGGCGACGCCGCTGATGACCAAGGCGGACGGCACCAAGTTCGGCAAGACCGAGGGCGGCGCCATCTGGCTCGACCCGGAGATGACGACGCCGTACGCGTTCTACCAGTTCTGGCTGAACGCGGACGACCGGGACATCTCGACGTACATGCGCATCCTGTCCTTCAAGTCCCGTGCGGAGCTGGAGGAGCTGGAGAAGCAGACCGAGGAGCGTCCGCAGGCCCGTGCCGCGCAGCGCGCGCTGGCCGAGGAGCTGACGACGCTGGTGCACGGCGCCGACCAGACGGCCGCCGTGATCGCCGCGTCGAAGGCCCTCTTCGGCCAGGGCGAGCTGACGGAGCTGGACGACAGGACGCTTGCCGCGGCCCTCTCCGAGGTGCCGCACATCCAGGTCGAGCAGCTCGGCCAGGTCGTCGACCTCTTCGCCGAGGTCGGCCTGGTCGCCAGCAAGTCCGCCGCGCGCCGCACCGTGAAGGAGGGCGGGGCCTACGTGAACAACGTCAAGGTCGCCGGCGAGGACGCGGTGCCCGCGAAGGAGGACCTGCTGCACGGGCGGTGGCTGGTGCTGCGGCGAGGGAAGAAGAACCTGGCGGCGGTCGAGGTCACCGGAGCGTAGCGCCCCGCGGGTTGCGCCACAGGGGTGCGGTGATCTGCGGGCTGCGGCTTCGTCGTGGCTGGCCGCACCCCGCGGCGGAGCCGCATATCGATACAGCCCCGCACCCCTTGGGGCGTTTGGATCACGCCCGCTCCTTACGCTTGCCCAGCGTCGCCATGTACAGCATGTCGCCCACATACACGATGATCACCGCGGCGACGATCTGGAAGACGTGACGGCTCCAGTCGATGCCGCGGGTCGAGTCGACGCCGAACGCGCGGGCGATGGAGTTGCCGACGATGGCGCCGAGGATGCCGAAGATGGTGGTCAGCCAGAGAGGGCTGTGCTGCTTGCCCGGGATGAGCAACTTCGCGATCAGGCCGAGCACGAATCCCACGATGATCGCCCACAACCAGCCCATGGCTGCCTCCTCGTACGGCTCGGGTGAGCATTACGCCCAGTGTTGGTCCGGGCGCGGTACGTCGCATGCCGGGTGCGGCCGTACGCGTTACGGCTGAGGGCGTTCCCCCAGGTGACAGGGGCCCCGGTCTCGTAGGCGGCGGAGCCGGGGCGTAACGTGGGACGTGTCCTGGCCCGGGTCCCCGACCGGGGGGCGGGCGGGTCCGGGCAGGGGGAGAGTCCGATGCGGGCGGATGGTGGAATGTGATGCGGAAGCTGCACGCGGGCGGCAACACCGAAGTGTTCCGGATCACCGGGGCCCGGGCGGGCCTCCATGACGATGTGCGTGCACGCCAGCGCCGGTACATCATCTCGATGTCGGTCCGTACGGTGTCGGTGATCCTCGCGGCCACGCTGTGGAACGTCGAACGGCACGTCGCGATCGTGGCGTTGGTGCTCGGGGCGATCCTGCCGTACATCGCGGTGGTGATCGCCAACGCGGGGCGGGAGAATGCGCCGTCCTTGCCGTCGACGTTCGTGACCGCTCCGATGCGGCCGATGATCACGCCGCCGCGGACGAATGACGGTTTCGCGGAATCGGTCCCGGAAGATGTCGCGGGCGACTCCGTGCCGGGCGAACAAAGGAAACCGCACGACGAGGCGTGATCCTGCGGACCGCTTCCCTCCGGAAGTCGAGTCCGCGCCAAGCTCAGGAAAAGCTCAGATCAATAGTGTTGTTCCGGTGCCGGGCGACGGGTTACCCGTGACATACTTCGTAGGCGCTCCGCATCCCCCGTCGGAGCGACGGACCGACGCCGGGCAGCTCCCCCCGTGGCTGCTCGGCGTCGCCTTTTTGTGCGCGAACTTGTGAGACGAATCTGTGAGTGACGAGACGCCGATCTGTTCTGCCAAGGGGTGCCGTGCCGACGCCGTGTGGGTGTTGGCGTGGAACAACCCGAAGATTCATACGCCGGAGCGGCGCAAGACGTGGCTCGCTTGCGAGGAGCATCGCGAGCATTTGTCGCAGTTCCTCGGGGTGCGGGGGTTTTTGAAGGACGTGGTCCTGCTCGAGGAGTGGGAAGCGCGGGGGGCTTGAGGGCACGCCATCGGTTCGGGGTGGCGTGGGTCGTGGGGCGTGTGCGGCGCCATCGTGGCTGGTCGCGCCCCGCGGCGGAGCCGCATATCGATACAGCCCCGCGCCCCTGAAGGGGCGTTGCCCCTAGGCCCTGTCGTTTGGATCATCCCGGCGTCGCGGGCCCTGGCACGCGCATCTGCCGCGTTGTCGTCACTCGCCGACGCTCCGCGTCGACTCCCTCCTCCGCCTTGCAGCTGCACGCACCAGACCCCGCTCGGGCCGGCTGAAGGCACTGCACCTCACAGCCGGCCTGATCCAAACGACAGGGCCTAGCCGCCGATGGCAGACATCGGGCGATCCGGCTGCACGAAGGACGGGTCGTCCAGGCCCGCGCCCGCCTTCTTGCCCCACATCGCCAGCCGCCAGATCCGGGCGATCTCCTCGTCCGGGGCGCCGGAGCGCAGGGCCGCGCGCAGGTCCGTCTCCTCCTGGGCGAACAGGCAGGTGCGGACCTGGCCGTCGGCCGTCAGGCGGGTGCGGTCGCAGGCCGAGCAGAACGGGCGGGTGACGGAGGCGATCACGCCGACCACGTGCGGGCCGCCGTCGACCAGCCAGCGCTCCGCCGGGGCCGAGCCGCGCTTCTCCGCGCCCTCCTCGGTCAGCTCGAAGCGGGTCCGCAGGGAGGTCAGGATGTCTCCTGCCGTGATCATGCCGTCGCGCTTCCAGCCGTGCTGGGCGTCCAGCGGCATCTGCTCGATGAAGCGCAGTTCGTAGTCGTGCTCCACCGCCCAGGCCAGCAGGTCCGGGGCCTCGTCGTCGTTCAGGCCCGGCATCAGGACCGAGTTGACCTTGACCGGGGTCAGGCCGGCGTCGCGGGCGGCGTACAGGCCCTCGATGACGTCCTTGTGGCGGTCACGGCGGGTGAGCGTCTTGAAGACGTCCGGGCGCAGGGTGTCCAGGGAGACGTTGACCCGGTCCAGGCCCGCCGCCTTCAGGGCGGCCGCGGTGCGCTTGAGGCCGATGCCGTTCGTCGTCAGGGACATCTGGGGGCGGGGCTCCAGGGCCGCGACCCGCTCGACTATGCCGACCAGGCCGGGGCGCAGCAGGGGCTCACCGCCGGTGAAGCGGACCTCCTCGATACCGAGGGAGGTGACCGCGATCTCGATCAGGCGGACGATCTCGTCGTCCGTGAGCAGGTCGGGCTTGGCGAGCCACTGCAGGCCCTCCTCGGGCATGCAGTACGTACAGCGCAGGTTGCAGCGGTCCGTCAGCGAGACCCTCAGGTCGGTGGCCACTCGGCCGTAGGTGTCGATGAGCACGTGGGCCCCCTCCCTCGTCACGACCAGATTCAACTTCTGTCACCTGCGAGCCTACGTGACCGCACTGACAGCGACACCGGCCCGATCCCACGACGTACGACGCGGCCGCGTCGTAGGGATCTACGACGCGGCCGCTTCAGGGGTCGGGCTCAGTGGGCGCCGGTGCCGGTGAGGGACCGGACCTCCAGCTCCGCGTACTTGCCGGCGTCGGGCTCTTCCTTGGACAGGACCGTGCCGAGCCAGCCCATGAAGAAGCCGAACGGGATGGAGATGATGCCCGGGTTCTTCAGCGGGAACCAGGCGAAGTCGACGTCGGGGAACATCGCCTTGGGGTCGCCGGAGACGACGGGCGAGAACAGCACCAGGCCGACGGCGACGATCAGACCGCCGTAGATCGACCACAGCGCGCCCTGGGTGGTGAACCGCTTCCAGAACAGGCTGTAGAGGATCGTCGGCAGGTTGGCGGAGGCGGCGACCGCGAAGGCCAGGGCGACCAGGCCGGCGACGTTCAGGTCGCGGGCGAGGGCGCCGAGGAGGATGGAGACGGCGCCGATGCCGATGGTGGCGAGGCGGGCGGCCCGGATCTCCTCCTTCTCGGTGGCCTGGCCCTTCTTGATCACGTTCGCGTAGATGTCGTGGGCGAACGACGAGGACGAGGCCAGGGTCAGGCCGGCGACCACCGCGAGGATCGTCGCGAAGGCCACCGCCGAGATGGTGGCGAGCAGGATCGCGCCCCAGGCCGAGTCGACGCCGCCGAGGTGCAGGGCGAGCAGTGGTGCCGCCGTATTGCCGGACGGGTTGGAGGCGATGATCTCGTCCTGCGAGATGAGCGCGGCGGCGCCGAAGCCGAGGGCGATGGTCATCAGGTAGAAGCCGCCGATGATGCCGATGGCCCAGTTCACGGACTTACGGGCGGCCTTGGCGTTGGGCACCGTGTAGAAGCGGATCAGGATGTGCGGCAGACCGGCGGTGCCGAGGACCAGGGCGATGCCGAGGGAGATGAAGTCCAGCTTGGAGGTGCCGGTGGCGCCGTACTGGAGGCCGGGCTCCAGGAAGGCGGCGCCCTTGCCGCTGTTCTCGGCGGCCTTGCCGAGCAGGTCGGAGATGTTGAAGTTGAACTTCAGCAGCACCAGGAAGGTGATCAGGATGGTGCCGCCGATGAGCAGCACGGCCTTGACCATCTGGACCCAGGTGGTGCCCTTCATGCCGCCGATGGAGACGTACACGATCATCAGGACGCCGACGAGGGCGACGATCAGGATCTTGCCCGCGTCGGTGGTGATGCCGAGCAGCAGCGAGACCAGGACGCCCGCGCCGGCCATCTGGGCGAGCAGGTAGAAGATCGACACGACGATGGTGGAGGTGCCGGCCGCCGTACGCACCGGGCGCTGGCGCATGCGGTACGCGAGGACGTCACCCATCGTGTAGCGGCCGGAGTTCCTGAGCGGCTCGGCCACCAGGAGCAGGGCGACCAGCCAGGCGACCAGGAATCCGATGGAGTAGAGGAAGCCGTCGTATCCGAAGAGGGCGATGGCGCCCGCGATGCCGAGGAAGGACGCGGCGGACATGTAGTCGCCGGAGACGGCGAGGCCGTTCTGGAAGGCGCTGAACGACCGGCCGCCCGCGTAGAAGTCGGCGGCGTCCTTGGTCTGGCGGCCCGCCCAGACGGTGATGAACAGGGTCGCGACCACGAAGCACGCGAACAGGGTGATGATCAGCGGCCGGTGCTCGCTGGCCTCGTTGGCGGCGAGCTGCACATGGGTCATCGCGGGGCTCATGCGCCGCCCTCCATACGGGTCTTGATGGCCTCAGCCTTGGGGTCGAGCTTGGCGCCGGCGTGGCGCGAGTACCACCAGGCAATGAGGAACGTGGTGAGGAACTGGGCGATACCGAAGACGAACGCGACGTTGATGTTGCCGAACAGCTTGGTGCCCATGAAGTCGCCCGCGTAGTTGGAGAGCAGGACGTACAGCAGGTACCAGGCGATGAAGGCGACGGTCAGCGGAAAGGCGAAGGAGCGGTAGGAGCGGCGCAGTTCACCGAACTCCGCGCTCTCCTGCACCTCGGTGAACTCCTCGGTGGAGGGGAGTTTGTGTGTCTCTTTCGAGGGGGGCGGTGCGTCGGTGGCCACGGAGTCTCCTCGCGTTGCGGGCGCTGTTGCGACGGTGGACGGGGACGGATCGGGGGTGGGCGGCGGATCGGAAGTCGGGGACGGATCGGGTACGGACATGGACGGCTCTGTTCCTCGCAGTGATATGGATCACTTGAGCCGGGTGGCGATGTTAGGGCTCCGGCGCGTGATCCGACAGGGGGCTCGCTCGTGCTCGCGCCTCCTGTTCAACGTCACGGCGCCACGCGAGGACCGGTTCAACTCCCCGGCCTTCTTTCCGAAGTCGCCCCGGGTCAGATTGCTGGCCAGTAAGTTCGGGGATAGCTTCACCTCTGCACCACTCGTCATGTACCTGCCCGAGCGCCCACCTGCGTCTCGGGCGGTCTCGTTCCGGATGATGTGGAGATCCCATGGCTCATCTGCGGTCCAGACGCCGTCTCGGCCTCGCCGTACCCCTCGTTCTTTCGCTGACCGCCTCGCTCGGCTTCCTGCCGACGGGGGCCTCAGCGGCATCACTCGCGGAGCCGACAGTGCGGGCCACGGACGCGCCCTCGCTGGCGTACGTCGTCAATACCAGCCCGGACCGCCGCACGATCGAGTCGGTGAAGAAGGCGATCACCGCGGCCGACGGGACGGTGGTGATCACGTACGCACGGATAGGCGTGATCGTCGTCCACTCCGCGAACCCCGGCTTCGCCCAGGCGATACGCGCGGTGCGCGGGGTCCAGTCGGCGGGTGCGACACGTACGGCGCCCCTGACCGCCGCCGGGGCGACGGACGAGGGCCCCGTCCAGCCCATGACCAAGAAGCAGGCCGCGAAGACGACGAGCGCGACCGGCGCGGCGGCCGACAGCGAGCCACTCGAAGCCGACCAGTGGGACCTGCGCGCCATCGGCGCCGACCGGGCGGCGAAGATCAACCCGGGCAGCGACAGGGTGACCGTCGCCGTGATCGACAACGGCGTCGACGACACCCACCCCGACCTCGCACCGAACTTCTCCGCCGCCCAGTCGGCGAACTGCGCCGGCGGCAAGGCGGACACCAGTGAGGGCGCCTGGCGGCCCTACACGAGCGCCGACGCCCACGGCACGCATGTGGCGGGGGAGATAGCCGCGCCCCGCAACGGCATCGGTGTCGCCGGCGTCGCCCCCGGCGTCAAGGTCTCCGGGATCAAGGTGAGCGATCCGGTCAACGGTCTCTACTACCCCGAGAGCGTCGTGTGCGCCTTCGTGTTCGCCGCCGACCACGGCGTCGAGATCACGAACAACAGCTACTACGTCGATCCATGGCTGTACAACTGCATGGACGATCCGGACCAGCGGGCCATCGTCGATGCGGTCAACAGGGCCCAGCTGTACGCCCAGAACAAGGGCACCCTCAACTTCGCGTCGGCCGGCAACTCCAACCACGACCTGGACTCCGACGCGATCGTCGACGAGAGCAGCCCCGACGACTCGACCGCGGTCAAGCGCACCGTCGACCCGCACGAATGCTTCGACGTACCGACGCAGCTGCCGGGTGTCGTCACGGTCAGCGCCACGGGCGTACAGAACCTCAAGTCGTACTACTCCTCCTACGGTTACGGCGTCATCGACATCGCGGCGCCGGGCGGCGACCGGCTCTACCAGATCCCGGACACCCCGTCGAAGAACGGCCGCATCCTGTCCACCGTCCCGGACGGCAAGTACGGCTTCCTGCAGGGCACGTCGATGGCCGCCCCGCACGCCGCGGGCGTCGCAGCGCTGCTGAAGTCCCGGTACCCGTACGCGACTCCGGCCCAGCTGAAGGCGCTGCTCAAGGCCCAGGCGGACAACCCGGGCTGCCCGGAGTCCTACGACCAGAACGGCGACGGCAAGCAGGACGCGGTGTGCGAGGGCGGCAAGCGGTTCAACGGGTTCTACGGGGTCGGCATCGTCAACGCACTGGACGCGGTTGATTGATCGGGCAGGTCTGATGTACTGCGGCGGCACTCCCGGTCGACATGTTGATCGAATCGATACTGGAAATCGAATCAACACTGCATAGTGCAGTCATGACTGGAATCGAGTCCGCCTGGTCCGCGGTGGGAGGCGACCCCGCCCTTCTCCCGCGGGTGTCCACCGTGCTGCGGGGAGGCACGCTCCATGCGCGCCTCCCCGTACGGGAGTTGGCGCGCGCCTGTGTGGGTGCGTGCGCGTTGGCCGCGGCCGAGCTGGGCGCACGGCGGGCCGGGCTCGCCGAGGTGCCCGGGGTGCGGCTGGACGACGGGGCGATCGCCACGGCTTTCGTGAGTGAACGGCATCTGCTGGTCGACGGGCGCGCGCCGGTCACCTTCGCTCCGTTGTCGCGGTTCTGGCGAACGGCGGACGGCTGGGTGCGCACGCATGCCAACTATCCGCATCACCGGGCCCGGCTGCTGGCCGCACTGGGGATGACGGAGGAGGATCCGGACGCCGTCGGGGCGACGCTCGCCGAGCGGACCTCGCATGAGGTGGAGGAGTCCGTGTACGCGGCCGGCGGGCTGGCCGTGGCGCTGCGTACGCCCGAGGAGTGGGCGGCGCACGAGCAGGCGGCCGCGGTGGCCCGACGGCCGCTCGTCGAGCGCGAACGGCTGAACACGGCACGCGCGCGTGCCCTCCCGCCGCTCGACGGTGCGCCCCTGCTGCCCGCCGCCGGAGTGCGCGTACTGGATCTGACGCGGGTCATCGCGGGACCGGTCGCCACGCGCACGCTCGCGCTGCTCGGCGCGGACGTTCTGCGCGTGGACGCGCCCCAGCTGCCCGAACTGGCGGACCAGCACGCCGACACGGGCTTCGGGAAGCGCTCGGCGACGCTGGACCTGGTGGCGGACCGGCGCGCCTTCGAGGAACTCCTGGCGGCCGCGGACGTCGTCGTCACCGGGTACCGGCCCGGCGCCCTGGACCGGTTCGGGCTGTCGGCCCGGGAACTGGCCGAGCGGCGGCCCGGGCTGGTCGTGGCGCAGCTGTCGGCATGGGGGTCGTACGGGCCGTGGGCCGGCCGGCGCGGCTTCGACAGCCTCGTGCAGGCCGCCACCGGAATCGCCGCGATCGAGGGGTCGGCCGAGCGGCCCGGCGCGCTGCCCGCGCAGGCCCTCGACCACGGGACGGGGTATCTGCTGGCGGCGGCCGTGCTGCGGGCGTTGACCGAGCGGGCGGAGCAGGGGTACGGCCGGTGCGTACGGCTGTCACTGGCGCGCACGGCGGCCTGGCTGACGAACCAGATCCAGCCGGGCCCTGCGGGGAACGCGGGGAACATGCCGTACGACGGGCCCGATGCCTGGCTCGCCGAGAGGGACAGTGCCCTCGGGCGGCTGCGGTACGCCCTGTCGCCGGTGTCGTTCGAGGGCGGTCCGGTCGACTGGGCCCGGCCACCGGGGGTGTGGGGCACGGATCCGGCGCGGTGGGTCTGAGCGCCGGGGTTGTCGGAAACGTACCCATGGACGGAATGCCGTTCCCTCACTTGTTTTCCGGCACTTGCCCGACTCTGTGATGCTTTGTGAAGATCACGAGGTGACGTTGACGAGACCCTCCCTTGGCGTGTCCGACGGGAGCGCGCCCAGACCTCGCCCCGGCGTAGGCCGGGCCGTCGCCGTGCTCGTCCTGGTGGCGCTGGCGGCGTTGATCCCGCTGCTCGGGCCGTCGGCCGCGCTGCGCGGTACCGGGGAGGCCGCCGCGCCCGGCACCGCCGGGATCGGGCTGCTGCGTACGGTGCTGTTCGCGGCGCTGTGCGTCCCGCTGGGCGAGCTGTTCGTGAACCGGCTGGCCCGACACGTGCCCGGCGCTCCCCCGGCCATGCCCCGCAGTTGGGCGCCGTACGCGGCCGGCGCCGGTTTCGTCGCCGCCCTGGGCCTGGCCTCGGTGGTGTCCACCGGCAACCTCGTGCCGCACAGCCCCTCCGACCTCGACGTCGGCGGCCTGTACGCGTCACGCGACGGCAAGCTCGCGCTGCTGCAGGTCAACGCCTTCGCCGTGACCGGGCTGTGCGCCCTCTCACGCCGGCCCGCCACCCAGGTCTGGCCGCTGGCCGCGGTCGTGGTCGCCGAGGCGCTGCGTGCCCACCCCACCACCGAGCACGGCCCGCTGCTCGGCTCCGGGCTGACGCTGGTGCACTTGGCCTGCGCGTCGCTCTGGGCCGGCGGGCTGCTGCACGCGCTGCGGACCCTGCGCGGATGGGGCGGCACGGAGACGGGCGGGGCCCTGCTGGGGCTCTACGCGCGCGTGGCGGCCGTACTGCTCGCCGCCATCACGGCGACGGGAGTGTGGAGCTCGCTGCGCCGGATGCCGTCGGACACGATCCTGGAGCAGCTGACCGAGACGGCGTACGGGCGTGCCCTGCTGGCCAAGGTGATCCTGGTGGCGGCCGTGGCCGCGCTCGCCCTGTGGGCACGGATCAGGCTGCGCCGGGCGGCCGACCCGTTGACGGCCTGCTCTCCGGCGCGGGCGGAGGTCGTGGCTCTGGGTGTGGTGGTCGCCCTGTCGGGCCTGCTGACGGCGCTGCCGGTGCCGATCCGCTGGTGAGCCCATCAGGTCCTCAGCAGGCTTGCTCACGGCCTCAGTCGGTGACCATCACCTTGAGCGCCGTGCGCTCGTCCATCGCCTTGTAGCCGGCGGGGACGTCCTCCAGCCCGATCGTCAGGTCGAAGACGGGCGACGGGTCGATCGTGCCGTCCAGGACGTCGGGCAGCAGGTGGGGGATGTAGGCGCGGACCGGCGCGACGCCTCCACGCAGCGCGATGTTGCGGTCGAACATGACGCCGAGGTCGAGACCCGTGCCGCTGCCGTGCGGCACACCGACGAAGCCGATGGCGCCGCCGTCGCGGGTGATGTCGACCGCCGTACGCATGGACTGTTCGGTACCGACGGCCTCGACGACGGCGTGCGCGCCCTGGCCGCGGGTGAGTTCGCGTACCGCCTCCACGGCCGCGTCGCCGCGCTCGGCGACGACCTCGGTGGCGCCGAAGCGGCGCGCGATGTCCGTGCGGACCCGGTGGCGGCCCAGCGCGATGATCCGCTCGGCACCGAGCCGCTTGGCCGCGAGCACCGCGCACAGTCCTACGGCGCCGTCACCCACGACGGCGACCGTGGCACCCGGGCGGGCTCCGGCGCCGAGGGCGGCGTGGTGGCCGGTGCCCATGACGTCGGAGAGGGTCAGCAGGGCGGAGAGCAGGTGGTCGTCGGAGGCGGCGTCCTTGGGGAGCTGGACGAGGGTGCCGTCGGCGTAGGGGACGCGCACGGCCTCGCCCTGGCCGCCGTCGGAGCCGACGGTGCCCCAGAAGCCGCCGTGCTCGCAGGAGGTGGTGAGGCCCTCGCGGCAGTAGTCGCAGACGCCGTCGGACCACATGAAGGGCGCGACGACGAGGTCGCCCCGCTCGACGCCGGTCACCTCGGAACCGGTCTCCTCGACGACGCCGAGGAACTCGTGGCCGATCCGCTGGCCCGGCTGCCGCGCCGACTCGCCCCGGTACGCCCACAGGTCGCTGCCGCAGATGCAGGCGCGCAGCACCCGGACCACGGCGTCGGTGGGCTGCTGCACCACGGGATCGGGCACGTCCTCCACGCGCATGTCGAAGGGGGCGTGGATGGTGGTGGCACGCATGGCGCGGGTCCTTCTCGTGTCCGGTGGTACCTGCGCTCGGGGGGTGTTCGAGCTCACCTCACCGTACGTCGCCGTCGGCGCCCGGCGCGCTCCGAGCGCCCGCCGTCCGGAGCCGTGGGCGCTACACCCCCGCCGCCCCCAGCAGCGTCCCGGCCGCGTAGGTGACCCCCATGGCCAGCGCGCCGCCCGCCACATTGCGCAGCACCGCGCGGGGCGGGGCGGCGGCGCCCAGGCGGGCGCTGCTCCAGCCGGTCAGCGCGAGGGCGGCCAGTACGGAGGCGACGGTGACCGCCAGCCGCCAGTGCGCCGGCGGCAGCACCATGGCCAGCAGCGGCAGCAGCGCCCCGGCCGTGAACGCCAGGAAGCTCGCCCACGCCGCGTGCCACGGGTTGGTCAGCCGGTCCGGGTCGATACCGAGCTCCACGCGCGCGTGTGCCCGTAGCGCGTCCCTTTCCGTCAGCTGGACCGCCGCCTCCGAGGCCACCTCCCGGGACAACCCCCGTCGCTCGAGCAGCCCTGCCAGCTCCTCCAGCTCCGCCTCCGGCCGCTCCCGCAACTCCCGCTTCTCCAGGGCCAACGCGGCCTTCTCCGAGTCGCGCTGGGTGGACACCGAGACGTACTCCCCCGCCGCCATCGACATCGACCCGGCGAGCAGCCCGGCCAGCCCGGCCGTGAGCAGGGCGGAGCGGTCGTCCGTCGCGCCGGCCACACCGACGACGAGTCCGGCGGTCGACACGATGCCGTCGTTCGCCCCGAGAACGGCCGCCCGCAGCCAGTTCAGCCGCTCACCCAGCGCGCCGCCGTGGGCCTCGTCATGCGTTGGTTCGGTCACATGCGGAGGATTGCACCGAGGGGGACATCAGGGATGTACCGACGCTCCCGGGCAGGCATCGGGCTCATCAGGTTCATCGGGACACGGCAGCACACCGCGGCAACACCGTGCGCGCGCCGACCGGTTGGCGCGCTGACGTTCGCAGCCCTCGAACGGGCGGGCGGAGCAAGGCACCTGACGGCCGGCAGTGTCAGTCCCGGCCCGTATCCTCAGTGACCATGCTCGAAGACCGTACGACCGCAGCGCCCTCCGCCACAGCTTGGCCGGCCGCGTATCCCCAGGGATACGCGGTCGTTGACGTGGAGACCACGGGCCTGGCCCGGGACGACCGGATAATCTCCGCGGCCGTCTACCGGCTGGACGCGCGCGGCGAGGTCGAGGACCACTGGTACACGCTGGTCAACCCGGAGCGGGACCCGGGCCCGGTCTGGATCCACGGTCTGACGAGCGAGATGCTCGAAGCGGCACCCCTTTTCCCGGACATCGCCGAGGAGTTCTCGGCCCGGCTCGACGGCCGGGTGCTCGTCGCGCACAACGCCGTCTTCGACTGGCAGATGATCGCGCGGGAGTACGCGCGCGCGGAGCGCGAGGCCCCGGTACGGCAGCGGCTGTGCACCATCGCGCTGTCCAAGGAGCTGGACCTGCCGCTGCCCAACCACAAGCTGGAGTCGCTCGCCGCGCACTTCGGCGTCGTACAGCAGCGCGCGCACCACGCGCTGGACGACGCGCGCGTGCTGGCGGAGGCGTTCCGGCCGAGTCTGCGGGCCGCGGCGGCGGGCAGCGTGCGGCTGCCGCTGCAGGAGTGCCGGCCACTGACCGAGTGGCGGGACACCGCCACGCCCCGGATCGGACAGCAGGCGGGCGGCTACAGCGGCTACGACGGCTCCAGTGGCTACCGGCCGACCAGTTGGCGTCCGTCCCGCAAGAGGCCCGCCTGCCCCTACCCCAACCCGGGGCGCTACGAAGAGGGCAAACGGCTCAAACAAGGCATGCGGGTCGCCTTCTCCGGCGACACGTCGATCGAGCGCGACCTGCTGGAGGACCGCGCGATCGAGGCCGGGCTGCATGTGTCGACGAGCCTGTCCCGGCTGACCAGCCTGCTCGTCACCAACGACCCGGACGCGGGCACGTCGAAGGTGGTCAAGGCCCGCCAGTACGGGACGCCGGTGATCGACGAGGCGGCCTTCGGGCAACTCCTGCGGGACGTGGAACCGGCGTCGGAGCCGTGACCGTACGGACGGGTGATTGCCGCGCGACTCGCCCGGAGCCGTCTCGCCCGGGCCGCGATGACGGCTCACCCTGTGGCGCATGGCGACATGTGAAGTATGCGGAAACGACTACGGCATGACCTTCGAGGTGCACGCGCAGGGCGCGGTGCACGTCTTCGACTGCTTCTCCTGTGCGATCCACCGCATGGCACCCGTCTGCGAGCACTGCCGCGTCCAGATCATCGGGCAGGGCGTCGAGGTCGAGGGCCAGTGGTACTGCGGTGCCCACTGCGCCCGCGAGGAGGGAAAGGTGGGGATCGTCGACAAAGTGTGACGCGGCCCGGACCCGTACCAGGCCCCGCACCCGGACCCGTACCCGCCTGAACGCACCCCACGACCGAGTTGTACGGTCGTGGGGTGTACCGCTTCCTGTTGTCCCGGCAGTGGGTGATCCTCACGCTGGTCGCCCTCGTCCTCATCCCCACGATGATCAGGCTGGGCATCTGGCAGATGCACCGCTACGAGGAGCGCTCCGCCCGGAACCAGCTGGTCGCCGACGCGCTGGGCGCGAAGCCGGTACCCGTGGAGAAGCTGACCTCCCCGGGGCACACGGTCACCACCAAGGAGCGGTACCGCAGCGTGACGGCCGTGGGCCACTTCGACGCCGACCGGGAGGTCGTCGTCAGGCGGCGCGTCAACGCCGACGAAGAGGTCGGCTTCCATGTGCTCACCCCCTTCGTCCTGACGGACGGCAAGGTGGTGCTGGTCAACCGCGGCTGGATCCCCGCCGACGGTCCCAGCCAGACGGCCTTCCCCAAGATCCCGGCGCCGCCGAGCGGGCGTGTCACCGTCACCGGGCGACTGATGCCCGACGAGACGACCGAGGCCAGCGGCATCAAGAACCTCAAGGGGCTTCCCGACCGGCAGGTCATGCTGATCAGCAGCGAGCAGGAGGCGGGGCGCCTCGATGCGCGGGTGCTCGGCGGGTACCTGGTGCAGACGGCGCCCGAGCCGAAGGGTGACACGCCGGAGCTGATCGGGAAGCCGGGCGAGGAGAACGCCCCGCTGAACTATGCGTACGCCCTTCAGTGGTGGCTGTTCGCAGCGGGCGTTCCCATCGGGTGGGTGATCCTGGCTCGCCGGGAGGCTCGTGACCGGGCGGCGAACCAGGAGAAGGCGGTGGAGGCGGAGCCGGTGGGTGTGTAGGGTCCGCCCACTCGCCATGTGTGGCTAGTACGTCCGGCGACTGCGGGTTGTTGGGGGCTGGTCGCGCCCACGCGGCGGAGCCGCATATTGGGCACAGCCCCGCGCCCCTTGGGTGGGTCCACTGAGCCGGCACTCAGCAGCAACGCCCCTGCCGGTGCTCCTCCCGGTGCAGCAGGCTCAGCACCTGCATCAGTTCCCGTACGTACCACCGCACCGCCCGCACCCAGCGCACCGCCCTCACGACCGCGCCCCCACCAGCGGCTCACCCGCCTGCTCGGGCACGTCGATGCGGGACTCGACGTACGGTGCCTCGGTGGTCGGCAGTGAGCCGGGACGGCGTATCGACCGGACGCACACCACCGCCGCGTTGACGATCACGACTGCGACCAGCAGCAGGAACAGCGCGATCAGTACGCCGTCGACGGTGGAGTTGGTGACCACGGTGTGCATGTCGTCGAGGGTCTTGGCGGGCGGCAGGACCTGGCCGTTGTCGATGCCGTCGGCGTACTTGGCGCGCTGGGCGAAGAAGCCGATCTTGGGGTCGTCGGAGAAGATCTTCTGCCAACCCGCGGTGAAGGTGATCGCGACGACCCAGGCGAGCGGGACGCCGGTGACCCAGGCCCAGCGCAGCCGGCCGGACTTGATCAGGACCGTGGTGCAGACGGTCAGCGCCACGGCTGCCAGGAGCTGGTTGGCGATGCCGAAGAGCGGGAAGAGCTGGTTGATTCCGCCCAGCGGGTCGGTGGCGCCGGTGTAGAGGAAGTAGCCCCAGGCCGCCACGACGAGGCCGCTGCACAGCCAGATGCCCGGCTTCCAGTTGACCCGGCCGATCGGCTTCCACACATTGCCGAGCATGTCCTGGAGCATGAAGCGCCCGACGCGGGTGCCCGCGTCGACCGTGGTCAGGATGAACAGCGCCTCGAACATGATCGCGAAGTGGTACCAGAAGGCCTTCATCGCGGTGCCGCCGAAGACGCCGGAGAAGATCTCCGACATGCCGACGGCGAGGGTCGGGGCGCCGCCGGAACGGGCGATCAGCGTCTGCTCCTCGACGGCCTTGGCCGCCTGGGTCAGCTGGTCGGGGGTGATCGTGAAGCCGAGGCCCGCCACGGCCTGGGACGCCGACTCGGCCGTCGTACCGAGGAGGCCGGCGGGGGCGTTCATGGCGTAGTACAGGCCCGGCTCCAGGGTCGCCGCCGCGATCAGCGCCATGATCGCGACGAATGACTCCATCAGCATCGCGCCGTATCCGATCAGCCGGACCTGGGACTCCTTCTGGATCAGCTTCGGAGTCGTACCGGACGCGACCAGCGCGTGGAAGCCGGACAGTGCGCCGCACGCGATGGTGATGAACAGGAAGGGGAAGAGGGAGCCGGCGAAGACCGGACCCGCGCCGGTCGAGGCGAAGTCGCTCACCGCGTCCGCGCGCAGCACGGGGGCGGCGACCACGACACCCACAGCGAGCAGGGCGATCGTGCCGATCTTCATGAACGTGGAGAGGTAGTCGCGCGGGGCGAGCAGCATCCACACCGGGAGTACGGAGGCGACGAAGCCGTAGCCGACGAGGCACAGGACGAGGGTGGTCGGGCTGAGGGTGAAGGCGCCGGCCAGCGAGGACTCCTGGATCCAGCTGCCGCCGACGATCGCGAGCAGCAGCAGCGCCACGCCGATGAGGCTGGTCTCGACGACCCGGCCCGGGCGGATGCGGTGCAGCCAGAAGCCCATGAACAGGGCGATGGGGATGGTCATGGCCACGGAGAAGGTGCCCCACGGCGAGTGGGCGAGGGCGTTGACCACGACCAGGGCCAGCACACCCAGCAGGATGATCATGATCGCGAATACGGCGACCAGCGCGGCCGCGCCGCCCACCCGGCCGATCTCCTCGCGGGCCATCTGCCCCAGCGACTTGCCGTCCCGCCGCATGGACAGGAACAGCACGACCATGTCCTGCACCGCCCCGGCGAAGATGACCCCGGCGACGATCCAGAGCGTGCCGGGCAGATAGCCCATCTGGGCCGCGAGCACGGGACCGACCAGCGGCCCTGCGCCCGCGATGGCGGCGAAGTGGTGGCCGAGGAGCACCCGGCGGTCGGTGGGCTGGAAGTCGACGCCGTCCTCCAGTCGCTCGGCAGGGGTGGCCCGGCGGTCGTCCGGCTTCAGTACGCGGCGGGCGACGAAGCGGGAGTAGAAGCGGTAGGCGATGGCGTACGAGCCGAGCGCGGCGACCACCAGCCAGACCGCGGAGATCTCCTCGCCTCGGGCCAACGCGAGGACACCCCAGGCGACGGCGCCGAGGAGGGAGACGGTGGTCCAGAGGAGGATCGACCGAGGGGACATTGCGCGCTTTTCGGGCACTCGACGGCCGTTTTCGGGCAGGGCTGATGTGGGCATGGCGGCTCCTTGAAAGGGCGAGTCAGAGGTGACTCGGCAGATCGACAGGCGGCTGGGACAGGAGCTCCCTCCCGCTCGCTGTCGGTCTGTGCAAGAGTTGCCCACCCCCTCGGACCGGTTGACAGCGAATTTCAAGGAAATTTCCCGCCGGTTTTCTGTCCTCCGTATCGGCCGCTCGCGCAACTTACGCGTAGGTCCCAAGGGCACAGGCACACCAAGGACGGTGACCCATGGCCGATGGCGCCATGACCGCGACGTTCCTCGCCGTGATCGGCGGGGCGTCGCTGCTCGCCGTGACCGCGCGGCGCCTGCACCCCAGCGACCGGCTGCCCTCCCTGGAGGGCTGGGCACTGGCCGACCGCAGCCTCGGCCCGGTGTGGACCTGGCTGCTGCTCGGCGGCACGATCTTCACCGCGTACACCTTCGCCGCCATACCGGGCCTGGCGTACGGCAACGGCGCCCCCGCCTTCTTCGCGGTGCCGTACACGGTGATCATCTGCCCGATCGCCTTCGTGCTGCTGAGCCGCCTGTGGACCGTGGCCCGCCGGCACGGCTACGTCACCGCGGCCGACTTCGTGCGCGGCCGGTACGGCTCGGCCCCGCTGGCCCTGGTGGTCGCGCTGACCGGGATCCTCGCGACCATGCCGTATCTCGCGCTGCAACTGCTCGGCATACGGGCGGTGCTGACGGCCGGGGGCGTGTATCCGCGGGGTGCGGCCGGTGATCTGGTGATGGTGGGCCTGTTCGCGGGGCTGGCCGTCGCCACCTACCGGCACGGGCTGCGCGCCCCCACCGTCATCTCCGCGCTCAAGGCCGTGGCCGTCTTCGTCTCGCTGACCGCGGTGACCTGGCTGGTCCTCGACCGGCTGAGCGGCCCGGGGGCCGTCTTCGACGGTGCGGCCGAACGCATCGGCGGCCCGGCGCTGCTCCTGACCCCCGAGCAGCAGCCCGCCTACGCCACCCTCGCCCTCGGCTCCGCGCTCGCCCTGCTGATGTACCCGCACGTACTCACCGCCGGCTTCGCCGCCGACGGCCCGCGGACGCTGCGCAAGGTGTCCGTGGCGCTGCCCGCCTGGACCGGCCTGCTCGCCCTCTTCGGCTTCCTGGGCATCGCGGCCCTCGCGACCGGCGTCCGCGCCCCGGCGGGCGGCGCCGAGGCCGCCGTACCGATGCTGGTCGACCGGCTGATGCCGGCGCCGCTGGCCGGGCTGGTGTTCGGGGCGATCACCGTGGGGGCGCTGGTCCCCGCGGCGGTGATGTCGATCGCGGCCGCCACGAGCTTCGTACGCAATGTGTACGTCGAGTACGTCCATCCGACGGCCACGCCCAAGCGGCAGGTGCGCATCGCCAAGGCGGTGTCGCTGACCGCCAAGGTGGGCGCGGTGGCGTTCGTGTTCGGGCTGCGCGACCAGGACGCCATCAACCTCCAACTCCTCGGCGGGGTCTGGATCCTGCAGATCTTCCCGGCCGTCGCGATCGGGCTGTTCACCGGGCGGCTGCATCCGCGGGCGCTGCTCGCCGGGTGGGGCGTGGGCATGGTGGCGGGGACCTACATGGTCGTACGGGAGGGGTTCTCCTCGATCGTGCCCCTCGGCTCCGGGCCGGAGATCTACGCCGGGCTCGCCGCCCTGTTCCTCAACCTGACCGTCGCCGTGGCCGGGACCGCGGTGCTCGAACGCTTCGGCGTCCCGCGCGGCGCCGACGTCACCGATCTGCCGTCGCGCCTGAGCGTCAGGCGGCGCCCCGAGACGGGAGCGAACAACCCGTGAGACAGCACCTGAGACGCGAGACCGGCGCTGCCGCCCTCCCGGCCGTGCCCCTCGCTCCCGCGGCGAGCGACCCGGCCGACCTGGAGCGCGAGGCCGGCCTTGCCCGCCTGTTCGAGCTGCACTACTCCTCGATGCTGCGCCTCGCCGTCCTGCTCGGGGCCGACGATCCGGAGAACGTGGTGGCGGAGGCCTACTACCAGATCTACCGGAAGTGGCGGCGCCTGCGGGACACCGAGGCGGCGGAGGCGTATCTGCGCTCCACGGTGTGCAATCTGACGCGGATGCGGATACGGCACCTCCAAGTGGCCCGCAAGCATGTCGAGAAGCCGGCCGACGAACTCGTCGCCTCCGCCGAGAGCACCGCGCTCCTGCGCGACGACCAGCGTGTGCTGATCGACGCGCTGCAGCAGCTGCCGGCCCGGCAGCGCGAGGCGCTGGTGCTGCGGCACTGGCTCGGACTGAAGGAGGGTGAGATCGCCGCGGCGATGGGGATCTCCTGCGGCTCCGTCAAGACCCATACGGCACGCGGCCTCGCCGCCCTGACCCAGGCGATGGAGGCCCGGCGATGACGTATCGAGATGCGACTCCGCCGCGTGGCACCGGTGCGGACCGCACCGAGCGGGAGCTGCGCGAGGCTCTCTCCGCGCTCGCCGACGGGGTGCAGGCGGCGCCCGACGCCTATCGCACGGCGCGCGGCGAGTGGCTGCGCCGGGAACGCCGACGCCGGCTCGTCCTCGCCGTCCTCGTCGCGGTCGTCTTCGCCCTGGCCACGCTGATCGGGCTGTGGGTCCTCAACCAGGCCCCCGCGGATCCCGGCGTGATCTTCTCCGGCACGGGGTCCCCGGCGGCCGTGTCAATCACCGGATCCCCGGCGGACGTATCACTCACCGGATCCCCGACGGGCGGGTCACTCCCCCGGCCTCACCCCTGATTGGCCCACCGCCCCTGGGGGAACCCGCATTTGCGTGCACCCGCGCATCGAGGACTACGCCCTCATCGGCGACGAGCAGACGGCCGCTCTGATCGGCAGGGACGGCTCCGTCGACTGGCTGTGTCTGCCCCGCTTCGACTCGGGAGCCTGCTTCGCCAAGCTCCTCGGCGACAGCGACAACGGCCACTGGCGCATCGCCCCCAAACACGCGAAAGGCCCCTGCACCCGCCGCGCCTACCGCCGCGACACCCTGGTGCTCGACACCGAGTGGGAGACCGATGAGGGCGCGATCCGCGTCACCGACCTGATGCCCCAACGCGACCGCGCCCCCGACCTCGTGCGCATCGTGGAAGGCCTCAGCGGCCGCGTCACCGTGCGCAGCATTCTGCGGATCCGCTTCGACTACGGCTCGATCGTCCCCTGGGTGCGCAAGTCCGACGGGCACCGGGTGGCCGTCGCCGGCCCCGACTCGGTCTGGCTGCGCAGCGAACCCCATGTGCACACCTGGGGCAAGGACTTCGGTACGCACTCGGAGTTCACGGTCGAGAAGGGCGAGAAGGTCGCGTTCGTCCTCACCTGGCACCCCTCGCACGAGCGGCGCCCGCCGCTCGTAGACCCGTACAAGGCGTTGCACGTCAGCGTCCGGGACTGGCGCAAGTGGGTGGGGCGCTGCCACTACGACGGCCCGTACCGGGACGCCGTCGTCCGCTCCCTGATCACCCTCAAGGCCCTCACCTACCGGCCGACCGGCGGTATCGTCGCCGCCGCCACCACCTCGCTCCCCGAGGAACTGGGCGGTGTCCGCAACTGGGACTACCGCTACTGCTGGCTGCGCGACTCCACCCTCCTGCTGAACGTGGGGCTGTCAGCGGGCTATCGGGAGGAGGCCGAGGCATGGCGCAACTGGCTGGTGCGCGCGGTCGCGGGTGACCCTGCCGACCTGCAGATCATGTACGGGCTGGCGGGCGAGCGGCGGCTGCCCGAGTTCGAGGTGCCGTGGCTGTCCGGCTTCGCCGGCTCCGTTCCCGTACGCATCGGCAACGAGGCCGTGAAACAGCTGCAGTTGGACGTGTACGGCGAGGTCATGGACACCCTGGCACTGGCCCGGGAAGCGGGTCTGCCCATCAAGCCGCACATGTGGGCGATCCAGTCCTCCCTCATGGAGTGGCTGCGCACGGAGTGGCGGCAGCCGGACGAGGGTCTGTGGGAGGTGCGCGGCGGCCGCCGCCACTTCGTGCACTCGAAGGTGATGGTGTGGGTGGCCGCGGACCGCGCCGTGCGCACCCTGGAGAAGAACCCGAAGCTGAAGGGCGACCTCGACGGCTGGCGCGAGCTGCGCGACGAGGTGCACCGCGAGGTGTGCGACAAGGGCTACGACGCCGAGCGGAACACCTTCACCCAGTCCTACGGCTCCCGCGAACTCGATGCCGCCCTGCTGCTCATCCCGCGCGTCGGCTTCCTGCCGCCGGACGACCCGCGCGTCACCGGCACCATCGACGCGATCCGCGCCGAGCTCAGCCATGACGGGTTCCTGCGCCGCTACAGCACCGACGGGACGGCCGTAGACGGGCTGCCGGGCGGCGAGGGCACGTTCCTGGCGTGCTCGTTCTGGCTCGCGGAGGCGCTGCACATGACGGGTCGGACGGGCGAGGCACGCGAGCTGTTCGACCGGTTGGCGGGGCTCGCCAACGACGTGGGCCTGCTGTCCGAGGAGTACGACCCGGTGACCGACCGCCAGCTCGGCAACTTCCCGCAGGCCTTCAGTCACATCGGCCTGGTGAACACCGCCCTCGCCCTGTTCGGGGGCGACGGGGCAGGATAGGGGCCATGGATCTTGGACTGAAGGACCGGGTGTACGTCGTCACGGGGGCCACCCGTGGACTGGGCAACGCGGCGGCGCGTGAGCTCGTGGCCGACGGGGCGAAGGTCGTCCTGACGGGCAGGGACAAGGAGCGAGTCGACGCCGCTGCGGCCGAACTGGGGCCGAACGCCCTCGGGCTGGCCGTCGACAACGCCGAGCCGGACGCGGCAGCACGGTTGATCGCTGCCGCGCGGGATGCGTTCGGGGGCTTCGACGGCATCCTCGTGAGCGTCGGCGGGCCGCCGGCCGGGTTCGTCGCCGACAACACGGACGAGCAGTGGCAGGCCGCGTTCGAGTCGGTGTTTCTGGGGGCGGTTCGGCTGGCGCGGGCGGCAGCGGCGGAACTGGACGCCGGCGGGGTCATCGGGTTCGTGCTGTCGGGCTCGGTGCATGAGCCGATTCCGGGGCTGACCATTTCGAATGGGCTGCGCCCCGGACTGGCCGGGTTCGCCAAGTCCCTTGCGGACGAATTGGGGCCGCGGGGAATTCGGGTCGTGGGGTTGCTGCCGTCCCGGATCGACACGGATCGCGTGCGCGAGCTGGACGGCCTGTCGGCGGATCCGGAGGCCACTCGGGCTGCCAACGAGGCGCGGATTCCGTTGCGGCGGTATGGGGCGCCGGAGGAGTTCGGGCGTGCGGCGGCGTTCTTGTTGTCTCCGGCCGCGTCATATCTGACGGGGATCATGCTGCCGGTGGACGGCGGGATGCGGCACGGGTTCTAGCAGCCCGGGTTCCGGCAGCCCAGGTTCTAACTGACCCTCTCCGCACGGTGTTTGGCGCCCTTCAGGCGTACCTCTGTAGGCAAGGCCGCGAGGCCCGCTGAATTGCGGGCGTGGGTGAGGGCCTGTGCGGAGAGGTCGTTCAACGCGGTGCCCGGGTCCACATGTGGTTCCAGCAGGAGGCGCACCCGGGTCTCGGGGGTGCTGCGCCTGCCCGTCAGGTGGACCCGGGCGCGCTGGACGCCCTCCAACCCCCCTGCCTCACCTGCCAGTACGCCCTCCAGGGCCCGGCCCCGAAGCAGGGCGCCCTCGCCGTCGCCGGTGTCGACCAGGACCTCGGCGAGGCGGTGTCGGCGCAGGACCGAGGTCAGCCACCACAGGGCGAGCAGGACCAGGACGGCCAGCACGGCGATGACGGTCGGCCACCACCAGCCGTCGTCCCGCCAGCGCGTCCGCTCGGCGTCGCTGAGCAGTACGTCGTGCTTGCTGTCGTGGATCCACCAGGACGGGGGCTCCAGCCCCAGTCCCACGGCCAGTACGGAGCCGCCGATCACGAGCAGCACCAGCCCGACAAGCCCGATCAGCACCCGGTTGACCACCCTGAGCACGGCCCTCACCCCTTCCGTCCGAGCCGCCGTACATGCACCGACAGCGAGGGCGGCCGGGCCAGCCCCAGGCCCCTGATCGCGTCGGCGAGCGTGCTGTCCAGGTCGGCGCGTACGTCGTCCAGGTCGCGGAAGTGCGACACGGCGCGGACATCGGCCCGGGACCGCCTCGCCCGTACCCGTACCGACTGGACCCCGGAGACCTCCATGGCCCGGTCGCGCAGGACGAGGGCGGCCAGGTCGCGGTGGAGCCCGGCGCGGACGTCGGGGTGGGTGCGCCGCATCGGCAGGACCGAGCGCAGGCCGGGCGTGACGGCCAGGACCAGCAGCCACAGCCCGAGGACCGCGGCGACGCCCGCGCCGACCAGCACCCAGATGTCGTCGAGGGGGCGTTCGGCGAGCTGGTGGGCGAATTCCCGGCGCCAGCGCATGGCGGGCCGGTCGGCGCGCACGGCGGCGATGTCGTACAGGAAGAATCCGGCGGCGAGGAAGAGCAGGAGCGCCGTGATCGCGGCCGGGATCCGGCGTGCCGACCAGAAGCGGCCCTCGCCGCCGCCCTCGCCGTCGACCGGGGGCGGCGGCTCGTAGGCGGCCGCCGACGCCGACTGGTCGAGGGGGTCGGGTCCGGTCTCCTTCTCGATGACCGGCAGTCGTTGTGTGGTGCCTTCGGAACCTTGGGACTCGCTCATCGCGTCCTCCCGCGTGCCGCGCCCTGCCCGGGCGCCGGGTGCAGCCGCTCCACATGCACGGCGACCTCCGGCACCTCCATGCCCACCAACGCGCCTACCCGCTCCACGACATGCCGACGCACGGCCGCGCATCGGGCGCCGATGTCGGTGGGGTAGTCGAGTTCGAGGTGGACGCGGACGCGGGCGGTGTCGTGGGCGACGACGACGTCGGCGTACGGGCGGGCGGCGTCCTTGGCCGGCGTCCCCACCGCCTCGCGTGCGGCCTGCGAGGCGACCTTCGCGACGACCCGGTCGGTGATCCGGGTCGCCCCGCGCTCACCGGGCGGGACAACGGGACGGGGTCCGCCGAGCTCACCGGCCCCCGCGCTCACCGGCCTCACCGCCGCCGTTCGTCGCGGCGCCGGAAGAAGTCACCGAGCTCGTACTGCCCCTCCACGAACTGCCCGACGACGAAGCCGACGGCGCCAAGGGCCGCCACCAGCAGGAAGGCGCCGAATCCACCGAAATACCCGGCGAAGCCCAGTGCCATGCCGGCGATCATGCCGACCACGGCCATGCTCATGGTGCGCTCCTCAGCTCCTCAGCAGCGCCCGGCCGCTGAGTTGTCGGTCGCCGACGCCTCACTGGATCCGGCGCTCCGGTTCCTCTTCCTCTTCCTCCGGAAGCTTCACATCACTCACCGCGATGTTGACCTCGACGACTTCGAGGCCGGTCATCCGCTCCACGGCGTTGATCACGTTCTCGCGCACGTCCCGGGCGACGTCGGAGATCGAGACGCCGTACTCGACGACGATCTCCAGGTCGAGCGCGGCCTGCACCTCGCCGACCTCGGCCTTCACCCCCCGCGTCACCGACTTCGTCCCGCCCGGCACCCGGTCGCGCACGGCCCCGATGGTCCGTGACAGCCCGCTGCCCATGGCGTGCACGCCGTCCACATCGCGTGCGGCCATCCCGGCGATCTTCTCCACGACGCCGTCCGCGATGGTCGTCCGGCCCCGGGTGCCGGGGTCTCCGCCGCCGCGCCTGGGCGCCTGCGTCTTGCGTGTGCTGAGGGCCTCGCCCTCCGTCCCCCGGCTCTGCTCCGTCGTCTCAGTCATGGCCGTATGTCCTTTTCGGTTGTCCTCCCTTGACCACGTTAGTCATGGTTACGCGATCGCGCGCCAGGGATACGGCAGGCTGGAGGAATGACGACGGCGGACCGGTGGACGCAGGCAGTGAAACGACAGCTCGGCCTCGGCAGGCTCCTGCCCCTGGGCGGCCCGCACGACGGCGCGTGGATCGCCGAGGGGGCGGCCGAGGCGGTGCTGCGGCGCGCGGCGGAGGACATGCGCGGGGTACGGCTGGACGCGCTCCGGATCGCGCTCGTCGACCCGGACGACGCCGACGAGGCGGCCGTACCGCCGCCGCCGAGCGCCTTGCCGCCGGGGCCTCTACGGGTGACGGCGGACTTCGCGGCGACGGCGGCCGAGGCGCTGCCCACGACGGCGGATCGGTTGCGTGGCCTGCTGGCCACCGCGGCCACGGAAGGCCTTGGCCTGACAGTGACCGAGGTGGACCTGCGGGTCACGGCCCTGCTCGACGAGGACGCGCAACCCGCTCCCGTACGGCAGCCCGAGCCGACGCGGGCCGCCGAGCCCGGGAGCCCCGACGAGGAGCGCGTCGCAGCCGCGGCCCTGGCGGTACCGGGCGTGACCGGGCTGACGGGCGCTCTGGGCGGGTTGGGCCGTGCCGTGCACATCGAGGAACGGCAGGACGAGGAACGGCAGGACGAGGCCGCCCTGCCGCGCCGTCACGTGCGCGTGGAGATCGCGGTGAGCGCGGACCGCCGGTCCGTGGAGGTGGCCCGGGAGGTCCGCGAGTGGGTAGGAGAGGCGCTGGCCGATCGCCCGACGGTCGCGGTACTGATCACGGCCGTCGGCTGATCAGCGCATGGCTCATTCGCCGAGGCCGGCCAGGTCCCGCAGCCGCCGCGCCTGCGCAGCCCGCTCGGCGCCACGCTGCTCGTCGTACGTACGGTCCACGGCACCACGAAGCAGCGCCTTGGTCTCGATCACGGCATCCCGCGGCGCGGCTACGATGGCACCCGCCAGATCCCGTACGGCGTCGTCGAGCTGTTCGGCGGGCACCGCGAGGTTGGCCAGCCCACTGCTCACGGCCTCCTCGGCCAGCACGAACCGGCCCGTCACGCAGATCTCCAGCGCACGGCCGTATCCGACCAGCCCGACCAGCGGATGCGTACCCGTCAGGTCCGGCACCAGCCCGAGGCTGGTCTCACGCATGGCGAACTGCACGTCGTCGGCGACGACGCGCACGTCACAGGCGAGCGCGAGCTGGAAGCCCGCCCCGATGGCATGGCCCTGTACGGCGGCGATGGACACGATGTCGTTACGCCGCCACCAGGTGAAGCCCTCCTGGAACTCGGCGATGGCAGCGTCGAGTTCGCCGTCGCTGCTGCGCGCGAGTTCGATGAACGAGGGCTCGCCCTCGATCCCCTCAGGCGTGAACATCTGCCGGTCGAGCCCTGCGGAGAAGGACTTGCCCTCACCACGCAGCACGACGACACGCACGCTGCCCGGCAGCAACTGCCCGGCCTCGCCGAGCGTCCGCCACATGGCGGGGCTCTGCGCATTGCGCTTGACCGGGTTGTTCAGCGTCACCGTGGCGATCGCGCCGTCGACGGTGAGCCGTACGCCGTTCTTGTCGAGCAGGGGAGCGAGTTCCTGGTCGGACGAAGCCATGGGGTGCCTCCGATGAGTGCGGTCATCACGGGATGCCCGGAGGGCACCCCCTAAGTGACTGCACAGTAACCACCCGGCCGATCAACCGACCGACCGGGTGGCCACCATCGAAGCCGATGGGCCGCCCGGTCTCAGCCGGCGGCCTTCTTGCCTCGTGTCGCACCGCCACGCCCACGAAGCGTGACGCCCGACTCGCTGAGCATCCGGTGCACGAAGCCATACGAGCGGCCGGTTTCCTCGGCCAGTGCCCGAATGCTCGCACCGGAGTCGTACTTCTTCTTCAGGTCTGCCGCGAGCTTGTCGCGCGCGGCGCCGGTTACCCGGCTGCCCTTCTTCAGAGTCTCGGCCACCCGTGCCTCCTCATGGGAAGTGCGCTCTGGTCTCCTCATGATCACCCCTCCGGGGCTTCATGGCCACCCATTCGGCAAGGTCCGTGAGACATGGTTTTGACGACAGGAGCACATCCCCACATGCGGAATCTGCAATTCCGCCGCGAGTTGTCCGTACGGCCGAACGGGTTCTTTCGCGAAGTACCAGGTCAGAGACGCGGGACGGCCGAGCCCTTGTCGATAAAGGACTCGGCCGTGAAATCGATGTAGTACACACCTCGGTACGAGGAGATCTCACACAGATGATGGATCACCGATAGGCCGAATGATCCATAGCCTGTTGATCACGCATTCGATCAAGCCAGGGCGACGAGATCCGCGTAGTCGGCGCCCCAGAGGTCCTCGACACCGTCCGGCAGCAGAATGATCCGCTCCGGCTGGAGCGCCTCGACGGCGCCCTCGTCGTGGGTGACGAGCACGACCGCTCCCTTGTAGGTGCGCAGCGCGCCGAGGATCTCCTCGCGGCTGGCCGGGTCGAGGTTGTTGGTGGGCTCGTCGAGGAGCAGGACGTTCGCCGAGGAGACGACCAGGGTCGCGAGGGCGAGGCGGGTCTTCTCGCCGCCGGAGAGGACCCCGGCCGGCTTGTCGACGTCGTCGCCGGAGAACAGGAACGAGCCGAGCACCTTGCGGACCTCGACGAGGTCCAGGTCGGGGGCGGACGAGCGCATGTTCTCCAGGACCGAGCGCTCCGGGTCGAGGGTCTCGTGCTCCTGGGCGTAGTAGCCGATCTTGAGGCCGTGGCCCGGGATGACGGCGCCCGTGTCGGGCTGCTCGGCGCCCGCCAGCAGGCGCAGCAGGGTGGTCTTGCCGGCGCCGTTGAGGCCGAGGATGACGACCCTGGAGCCCTTGTCGATGGCCAGGTCGACGTCGGTGAAGATCTCCAGCGAGCCGTACGACTTCGACAGGCCCTCGGCGGTCAGCGGGGTCTTGCCGCAGGGCGCGGGCTCCGGGAAGCGGAGCTTGGCGACCTTGTCGGAGACGCGGACCGCGTCGAGGCCGGCGAGCAGCCGGTCGGCCCGCTTCGCCATGTTCTGCGCGGCGACGGTCTTGGTGGCCTTCGCCCGCATCTTGTCCGCCTGCGAGTGCAGCGCGGCGGCCTTCTTCTCGGCGTTCTGCCGCTCGCGCTTGCGGCGCTTCTCGTCGGCCTCGCGCTGCTGCTGGTAGAGCTTCCAGCCCATGTTGTAGATGTCGATCTGGGCGCGGTTGGCGTCCAGGTAGAACACCTTGTTGACGACCGTCTCGACCAGGTCGACGTCGTGGGAGATGACGATGAAGCCGCCGCGGTAGGTCTTCAGGTAGTCGCGCAGCCAGACGATCGAGTCCGCGTCGAGGTGGTTGGTCGGCTCGTCGAGCA
This sequence comes from Streptomyces cyaneus, assembly GCF_004028635.1. GTDB lineage: Bacteria > Actinomycetota > Actinomycetes > Streptomycetales > Streptomycetaceae > Streptomyces > Streptomyces cyaneus. Next base: position 56,166 of record NZ_RQJW01000019.1, read on the forward strand.
GCAGTGTGTCGGCGTCCGAGAACAGGATGCGAGCGAGCTCGATACGGCGGCGCTGACCGCCGGAGAGCGTGTGCAGGGGCTGGCCGAGCACCCGGTCGGGCAGGTTGAGCGCGGCGGCGATGGTGGCGGCCTCGGCCTCGGCGGCGTACCCGCCCTTGGTGAGGAACTCAGTCTCCTGGCGCTCGTACTGCTTGAGCGCCTTCTCACGGGTGGCGCCCTGGCCGTTGGCGATGCGCTGTTCGTTGTCGCGCATCTTGCGGATCAGTACGTCCAGGCCGCGCGCGGAGAGGATACGGTCGCGGGCGAGGACGTCCAGGTCGCCGGTGCGGGGGTCCTGCGGGAGGTAGCCGACCTCGCCGGAACGGGTGATGTTGCCGCCGGCGGGGAGGCCTTCGCCGGCGAGGCACTTGGTGAGGGTGGTCTTGCCGGCGCCGTTGCGGCCGACGAGGCCGATGCGGTCGCCCTTGGCTACGCGGAAGGTCGCGGACTCGATGAGGACGCGCGCACCGGCGCGCAGCTCGATACCGGAGGCGGAGATCACGGACAGACTCCAGGGCGGGGTGGGTGGCGGGATGGGCGGCTGAGGACGTTCCCGCCGTCTAATGCGCGAGGAGAATGGCCATGGGGGCCAGTCTAACGGGGCCGTGCAACCACTTTTTCTGGGTCCAGGTGTTCGGACCGGGGCCTGCCGCCTTCTTGGACCACTTCGTTGCCGATGCGGTTGCCGACTTCGTTACCGAGCGGTCGGCGGTGCGGGGCGATCCGTCCCAGGTCGTCCACGGCGACGAGCTGGGCGGTCCAGGCCGCGTGGGGGCAGGGCTGGGCGATGAGAAGCGCCGCACCGTGATGTTCGGCACGTGCGGGCTCGAACGCGCAGCCCTCACGCGCGGGCAGCACCCAGCGCAGATCGCCATCGGTGATGCGGTACGCGGAGACGCGGTGCGGCGTCACGACGGCGAGGATGCCGCGTCCGAGGGGGCGCAGGACGCCGGTGCCGCCCTGTCCCGGCAGCCAGTCACCCGCCGCGGGCAGGGCTCGGTGCCAGCGCACGGAACGGCCGTCGGTGTCGGTGACCATGCCGTCGTCCCAGAGCGTGATCGCCTCCACGCGCGCGTGAAGCGACATGCGTGCGCGGTCTGAGCGGACTGAGCTGACTGAGCTGAGCGGACGCCGGCCTTCACGGGTGTAGCGCCAGTGGGTCGCGCCGGTGCGGGGGTCGTAGGCCTCGATGGCCGCTTCGCGCGTGCGGAAGTGCGTGGGCCACGGCGTCGGCGGCTGTGGGGTGGTGGCTTGGCGCACGCGCGCGTGGACGGTCGCGTGACCGGTGAGGTGGTCGCCGTAGGGGGTGGGGCGGGCGAGGTGGGCGGCGATGAGGAGCGGGGGTGCGAGGAGAACGAGAAGGAGCAGGGCGGCTGCGCGGAGTGGGCGGGGGATGTGGAGGGGGCGGCGCGGGGTGGGCGGTGGGGTTGCGGGCGGGGGCGGGTCGGGGAGGTCCTCGGATGCGGGGAGCCCGGACGTGGGGAGCCCGGAGGCGGGGAGCTCGGATGCGGGGAGCTCGGATGCGGCAGGGTCGGCGATGCTCGGGAGGCCGGCGGAGTCGAGGGTCATCGGGCTCGGCGGGGGCTCTGGGCGGGGGCGGTTGGGGAGCAGCTCTGCGAGTCCCTCGCGGCCTCCGGGAGGGCGCGGTTCGGCTTTGTCGCCTCGGTCGGTAGAAGGACCACCAACGCCCCCTTGGAACCCGTCCCGGGGCCTTCTCGGCCCGTCCCGACGTCCGCTTCCGGCGGATCAGGCGCAGAGCGTAGTCATGTCCGAGGCGGGTGGTGAGCGCATGCCGTCGGGACACGGCGAGTTGGCGGGGTCGCTCCCCCGTTCGGCCCTGCGGACGGGCTCGGTGCCTCGGCTCACGGGCCGTTGTCAGTGGTCGCTGCAAGACTGGCTGCGGATTGGAATTCCGGCAGTCGACAGCAAGGATCACTGCGATTGATCACGAAGGGGTGATCGGCATGGCGGGCACGAGCGGTGGGCGTCCGAGCATCTACCCGACGCTGCTGTACGCGGACGCGAAGGAGGCGATCAAACAGCTCACGGAAGCCTTCGGATTCACGGAGTCGGCGGTCTACGAGGGCGAGGACGGCTCGGTGGCACACGCCGAGCTGGTGCAGGGCAACGGCGCGGTGATGCTCGGCTCGAAGGGCACCGGCAGCGCCTTCGACAAGGTGATGAAGGACGCGGGCACGACCGGGGTGTACGTCGTCGTGGACGACGTCGACGCACACCACCGACGGGCCGTGGAGCACGGCGCGGAGATCCTGATGCCCCCGACGGACCAGGACTACGGCTCGCGGGACTACATGGCCCGGGACGTCGAGGGCAATGTGTGGAGCTTCGGCACCTACGCCCCGGAGATAAAGGGCTGAGCGCCGGCCCGGCTCAGCTCCCCCCGGTGTGCACCTGGAAGGCTGCGCGGCGTACGGCCTTCGCGAGCGCGGGGTCGGGGTGCGCGGCGGCGAGCGCGACCAGGACCTGCACGGTGCGCGGGTGACCGACGGCACGGACCTCGGCGAGGAGCGCGGGGACGGTCGGCTGCACCGCGGACTCCAGGTGCCGTACGAGCATCGGGGCCTCGCCGTGGTCGGCGACGGCGGCGGCGGTGTCGACCCACAGCCAGGTGGCCTCTTCCCGGGTGAGCACCTCGTGGGCGTCCTCGGGGTCGACGCCGTCGTGCTCGGCGAGCCACAGCAGGGCGTACGGCCGCAGGGTCGGCTCGTCGTGGACGGCGCGTACGTCGGGCTCGGCGGGGGCGCCGACGACGCGCAGGGCCTCGAAGGCGAGGCCGCGCAGCAGGGCGTCCTCGCCCCGGGCGGCGTCGAGGAGTTCGGTGACGGCGCTGCCGACGGGGCGGGCGGCGAGCCAGGCGCGGTATTCGTCGCGGGCGGCGTTCGGGCGGAGCTGGGCGCAGCCGCGGAGCATGTCCTCGGCCGCCTGCTCGATGTTCCCGGCGGGGCTCTGGGCGGCGACGCAGATCTGCTCCAGCTTGACCCAGACCGCCCAGTTGCCGAGCGGGGTGAGCGTGGCCTGGCCGTCGCCGTAGGTGAGAGCGCCGACGGAGGCGAGGGCGTGCAGGGCCCAGTCGAGGAGGGGGGCGAGGGGCGTGTCCTCGGCGGGCGTGGCCGGGTCGGCGACCGGCTCGGGCTGCGGGCCGTAAGGGATCTCGCAGCGCTCGGTGCGCAGTTCGGTGACCCGCTGTTCCAGCAGGTCCAGGAGCTGCTCCACCGGGACCGGCCCGGCGGACAACTGCAGGAAGGAGAGCAACTGGGGCATGGCCGAGACGACGTCGGCCACGGCGCCGTGCGCGAGCTGGTCGGGTTCCGGGTGGGCGAGCGACCAGGCGTCGAAGAGGGCGACCCAGCCGCGCAGTACGGCGCTGTCGTCGCGGTCCCAGGCGCGCAGCCGCCAGCCGGGGCGGGCGCTGTCGCCGTGCACCTCGACGAGGCCGGCGAGGCGGGCGGTGTCCCAGTCGGCGCGGACCTGAGCGACGGTCAGGCCGAGGTCCTGGGCCGCGCGTTCGGCGGTCTCGTCGGAGAGGGTGCCCTTGCCGTCGGGGTTCGCACCGTCGCGGCCGGGGCGCAGCGCGGCGTCGGCCCAGTGGGCGACGCGGGCCGCGGTGGCCAGGCAGGAGCGAGCCATTCTGGCCAGCTCGGCCCGGGCCGGTGTGCCCTCCGGAGGGCGGGGCGCGGGGCGGCGTGGGCGCCGCTGGTTCACAGCTGAGGGGGCGGCGGCCAGGGGTCGCGGGCGGACGAGTCGAAGCCTGGAGTCGCGCGGGATACGGGACGTCACGGGTGCAGTCTTCCGGTTGACGGTCCGAAAACCCAAACGGAATGTCACGAGGGGCGACGGGGATGGCCAACGCACGGGGTCCTGCGAGCGGCGGGGGACCGATAACAGGCCAGTGGTACGGGGTTAAACGGAATCTGCGCGACCGGTGCGGGAGGGGTGGGGTGGGGCGGGGTGAAGGTAGCCGGCCGAGGGTGGGAGCAAGGCTGGGAGCGGCGGACCGGGGGCGGCCGTGGAAGAGAGGGCCGGACGGGAACCGGGCGCCCCCCGGGCGGGGGCCGCACGCCGATGGGGCACAGGAGCGTCACATGAGCGGCGTGATGAAGCGGCGCAGGGACTCTTCGTAGGACTCGGGGTCGGCGTTCCACATGGCGGCGTGGGGAGCGTTCTTGACGGTGTTGATGGCCACCAGGTTGGGGTGGGCCTCGGCCAGGCGGCGGGAGAGGGTCCAGGGGGCCACCCTGTCGTCGGGGCCGTGGAAGATCAGGGTCGGCACCGTGAGGCGGCCGGGGGCGCCGGTGTCGGTGACGCGGTCGATGTTCAGGCCGGTGCGGCCCTGTGCCGCGCGGACGGCGAGCGGCAGCAGCGCGCTCGGCGTGTGGCGGGCCGTGGCCAGGGCGCGCAGCGTGGCTTCCCAGCTGAGCACCGGGGAGTCCAGGACCAGGCCCGAGACATGGTCACGCAGCCCCGAGTGCGCGGCGGCGCGCAGCGCCATCGTCGCGCCGGTGGACCAGCCGAGCAGGACGAGCTGCTTGGCGCCGTACCGCACGGCGTAGCGCATGGCCGCGTCCAGGTCGCGCCACTCGGTCTCGCCGAAGTGGTTCAGGCCGTCCGGCGGGCGGGGTGCGCCGAGGTCGCCGCGGTAGGCGAGGGCGAGGACCGGGAAGTGGCGGCCGTTGAGGAACTCCATGACGTTCATGGCGTGTTCGCGGGTGGTGCCGAGGCCGTGCACCGCGATGACCCAGGTGTCGCGGGCGCCAGGGACGAACCATGCGGGCAGGGCGCCGAGTTCGCCCGGGATGTCGACGTCGGCGTGGTCGAGGCCGAGGGCGGCGCTCGGGTTGCCGACGTGGACGTTCGGGGTGAGCCAGACGCTGTCGCCGGGCCGGAAGGTGCCGTGTGTGACGCGTACCAGGCGGCGTACGACGGTGTCGGCGGAGTGGTTCGCCGCGGCGAGGACGGGGCCGACGACCGCGTGCGAGCCGTCGCCGGAGAGGCCGTAGGTGCCGGGGCGCAGGGAGGCCAGGTCGCGGGTGAGCGCGATCTGGCCGGCCGCCGTGGCGTGCACGGTGAGCCTGGGTTCGGTGGGCAGGGGCCTGCCAGGGGGCGCCTTCAGCGCGGCGCCACTGGCGAACCGCCCGGCGGCGACGCTCGCAACGCCGGCGGCGAGAGCCACGGTGACGGCAGCGGCCGTCGTTTTGACAGTGCGCACGGATCCAGTGTCCGGGTGGAGAGGGGGACCGGCCAGTGGGAGTGACTCCGTCGGCTGAACCGAGTCACCGGGCACAGCGACTTGCAGGGCGCGCTAGCGCGCACCCGCACCGCCTACCCCCGCTGCCCGTACCCCCGCAGCCGCTCCCCCGCCTCCGCCACCTGTCCCTCCGACAGCAGCGTCGGGGACAGGCCGGGTACCGAGGTCGCCGTGAGCCACAGGCGGGACATCCACTCGAGTTGGGCCGTGCGGTCGTAGGCCTGGTCCAGGGTCGTGCCGTAGGTGATCGTGCCGTGGTTCTGGAGGAGGCAGGCGGTGCGGTCGGTGAGGGCCTGGAGCATGTTCTCGGCCAACTCCCGGGTGCCGTATGTCGCATAGGGGGCAACCCGGACGGGGCCTCCGAGGGCGCCCGCCATGTAGTGGATCAGGGGGAGCTCCGGCACCAGGGTCGAGACGGCCGTCGCGTGGACCGCGTGGGTGTGCACGACGGCGCCGGCGTCCGTGGCGCGATAGACGGCGAGGTGCATGGGCAGCTCGCTCGTCGGTACCAGCGCGCCCAGCACCTGCCTGCCGTCCAGGTCGACCCCCGTCACGTCCTGGGGCGTCAGGCGGTCGTACGGCACTCCCGACGGCGTGACCAGCACCGTGTCACCGACGCGCACCGAGACATTGCCGGACGTGCCGACGACCAGCCCCTCGGACACGGTCCGGCGGGCCGTCGCCACGAGGGACTCCCAGGCATCCGCCTCCTCGGGGCGCACACGCCTGCCCCACGGCTCCCCCACTTCCTGTACGCCTTCCCGCGCATCCCGCGCATCGCGCGCGCCCCGCTGATCCCGCTGGTCCCGCCGCTCCTCAGCCATACGGCGATCCTGCCAGCCGGGACCGCGACGCGGCCTCAAGTCGCAACCGAGCCGGGGCACTCTAGGGCGGAAGACCGACGTCCGGAAGGGTGCATATACGGATACATCACCCTCTTCCCATGCTTGGCCGGAGATCGATCGGCATTCAATGACCTTCCAGTAATCTCTGGGAGATTTGTTGTGCACGTCGCCATTCCGGGGGGAAATATGGCCCGTGATCGCAAACCGTCCCGTCACCGCTCCCGCCTCATAGCGATATCCGTGGCGGCGCTCACCCTTGGGGGGACCGCGCTCGCCGAGATTCCGGCCGCGGCGGCCGGCAAGCCCAAGGGACATGACGTCTCGTCCCACCAGAAGAACGTCAACTGGCAGAGCTCGAAGGCGAAGGGCGCCAGGTTCGTCTACGTCAAGGCGACGGAGTCCCACACCTACCGCAACCCATACTTCAACCAGCAGTACAACGGCTCCCGCAACGTGGGCCTGGTACGCGGCGCGTACCACTTCGCGCTGCCGAACAAGTCGTCGGGCCAGGCGCAGGCGGCGCACTTCGTGCGCAACGGCGGCGGCTGGAAGTCGGACGGCTGGACCCTGCCGCCAGCGCTGGACATCGAATACAACCCGTACAGCAAGCACAAGTGCTACGGGCTGAGCAAGGCGAAGATGGTCAGCTGGATCCAGTCCTTCAGCAATGAGGTGAAGCGGCTGACCGGCCGCCGTCCGGTGATCTACACCACCACGCACTGGTGGAACACATGCACCGGTGCCAGCCGCGCCTTCGCCTCGAATCACGCGCTGTGGATAGCCCGCTACGACTCCGCGACGGCGGGGGCACTGCCGGCCGGATGGCAGTACTGGACCATCTGGCAGTACGACAACGGCAGCGGCAGCCTGCCGGGTGACCAGAATCTCTTCAACGGGTCCATGACCCAGCTGAGGAAGTTTGCCCGGGGCTACTGACCCTTGCGGCGCCTGGGCCGCTCGGTGACCGATGGAGGCCGTTGGAGCGGGAGCCTCCGCTTTCGACAGAACAACCACCTCCTCCAGACACCGTGCGGCCTGCCCCAGTTCACCTTCCGTTCACTCAGGTTTCCTACGGTCAACCGACCGATGACCTCGAACGATTGCCTGGGTAAATGGAAAACTTCTCGCTGATCCTCGCGATTGTGGTAGTAACCGCACTTGCGTTCGATTTCACGAACGGTTTCCACGACACCGCCAACGCGATGGCCACGACCATCTCGACCGGTGCACTCAAGCCCAAGGTCGCGGTGGCCATGTCCGCCGTGCTGAACCTTGTCGGCGCCTTCCTCTCCGTGGAGGTCGCCAACACGATCTCCAAAGGTCTCGTCGACGAGACCGGCATCCGCCCCGAGGTCATATTCGCCGCGTTGGTCGGCGCGATCCTCTGGAACCTGCTGACCTGGCTGGTAGGCCTGCCCTCCAGCTCCTCGCACGCCCTCATGGGCGGACTGATCGGCGCCACCGTCGCCTCGGCCGGCATCGGCGCGGTCCACGGGGACGTGCTCGTCACCAAGGTGCTGATCCCGGCGATCGCCGCCCCGCTGGTCGCGGGCATCGCCGCGCTGCTGGCCACGCGGCTGTCGTACTCCCTCGGCAAGAAGGCCGACGGCAACGCCGCCAAGAAGGGCTACCGCGCCGGCCAGATCGCCTCCGCCGGCCTGGTCTCCCTCGCCCACGGCACCAACGACGCCCAGAAGACGATGGGCATCATCACCCTCGCCCTGGTCGCCGGCGGCACCCTCGCCCCCGACTCCGACCCGCCCATGTGGGTCATCCTCTCCGCGGGTCTGGCCATCGCGCTCGGCACCTACCTCGGCGGCTGGCGCATCATCCGCACCATGGGCAAGGGCCTGACCGACCTCCAGCCGCAGCAGGGCTTCGCCGCCCAGACGAGCGCCGCGACGGTCATCCTGGCCTCCTCCCACCTCGGCTTCTCCCTCTCCACCACGCACTCCGTCTCCGGCGCGGTGATGGGCGCGGGCCTCGGCCGCAAGGGCGGCGTGGTGCGCTGGTCGACGGCCACCCGGATGTTCGTCGCCTGGGGCCTCACGCTCCCGGCGGCCGCCCTGGTCGGCGCGCTCGCGGAGTACGTGACGGGCTTCGGCGCCTGGGGCACGGCCCTCGTCGCGATCTTCCTGGTCGGCTCCAGCGCCGCCATCTGGAAGCTCTCGCGCCGCGAGGTCGTCGACCACACGAACGTCAACGAGACCGACGAGCCGGCCGGCGTCGTCACCACGGCGATCGCCGCCGTGACCCCGCCGCCCACGGGCAGCGCGGCGACCGAGGAGCTGGCGGCCACGATCCCGGCTCCGTCCTCCGAGTCGGCGCCCTCGCAGGCCGCCGTCTGACCCCCGCCCGGTTACTCACCCCAGTTACCCAGGAAGAAGAATCATGAAGATCGACTGGGCGGCCCTCGGCTCCGTCTTCGGCGTCAGCCTCGTGGTCACGGTGGCCCTGGTGGGCCTGTTCACCCTCGGCATCGCGGGCCTGTCCCGCCAGGAGAAGGCCTCGGCCCAGGGCGGCTCGGCCGCCCTGGCGGTCACCGGTGCGTACGCGTGCTTCGCGGCGTGTGCGGCGGCTGTGGGGTACGGGATCTATCTGATCGTGGCCTGAGCCGGCGTGGTCTGACATACGGCACGCACCGGGCGGGTGCGGGGACGACGGTCCTCGCGCCCGCCCGGTCGGCTTTTCTGGGCCGCTACGGGCACGGCGAGTCCGTCACCGATCCGGCGCGGTCGAGGATGAGCCGCTCCTCCGGGGTGTACGAGGTCCAGTGACGGCACAGGGCCTTGTGCCAGGCCTCGGGGTCCAGGGGGATGGTCAGCTCGGAGTTGCCCTGGCGGAAGGTGAGACGGTCGGCCGTCAGGTGCAGATCCTCCGGGTGGGCGGTGAACGGGAACGTGACATAGGGCTCGTCCCGATCCTCGGGCCGCCACAAAGCCAGGCTTACGCTCCCTTCATCGCTGAGCAGGGTTCCGTCGTCGGCCAGTTGCCTCACTGACGTCTCTTCGTCCGCCTCGATGGCCAGCCCGACCCGTTTGCCGGTTTCCACGTCCCATCGCTGGATCGTCCTGGCGTCCATCGAGGTGGCGACCGTCCGGCCCCGCGGGTCGAAGGCCAGCTTCACGTAGGTCCCGTCCGGCTCCGTCACCATGATGCCGGTGTCCCTGCGCGCCCGGCCGGTCTTCGTGTTCCAGATGACCAGCTCGCCGCTGCTGTGGCCGACTGCCACTTCGTCACGGCGTCCGGGACGGACGGCGAACCCACGGCACAGCAGGCCCGGAGCGCCACAGGGATCCACGCCCAGGACCCTGGGCTTGTCCGATGCGAAGTCGTACCGGATCAGTTGCCGGGATGTCAGGAGCACCACTGCCCCGCCCTGGAGGGGAGCAGCGTCGGAAAGGCCCGGGTACGGCCGCACCCGCGCCTCCCTCGGGCTGTCCGGGTCGCGGAAGGAGATCTTGTCCTCGCCCCACAGGACCAGATGCCTGCCGTTCGTGGTGAAGAACCCGCCCGCCGAGCCGTCTTTGAACTCCTCCACCACCACCGGTTGCGCCTGGTTCTCCACGCCCGGCCGCGCCACGACCAGTCTCTCCGGAGCCTCCGCGAACCTGGCGTCGGAACTCGCGGTCTGAGCGCGGTACGCGCCGTCCGGGCTTCTCATGTATGTGGCTTCATTCGAACCGACGCCGGGCGCGGGGTCGGGTAGCGGCATGCTGGACTGCTCCTCCGTCCGCAGGACCAGCAGATCCGACGCCGACGCCAGCAGAATGCGCGGGGCCGCCCCCTCCCCCTCGCCCGGAAGGACACCGACGAGCTGCTCCTCGTCCTCTTCGGACGAGGAGACGCCCGGTGCGCGGTACCGCTTGCCGGTGCCCGTGTCGATCACCTCGTACTGGGTCACCTGTGTGGTGCCACTCTCCACCGCATAGCGTCCGGTGAGATCCGGACCACCCGGATCAATCGCCAGAAACGGCCTTCCCTCGGCGCCATGAGAGCCCGCCAACCGGATCAGCGCGTGCCGGCCATGGCCGCGGTCCACGACGACCCCCGCGCCCCGGTGGGAGATCCACTCGGCGTCCGCGACGGTACGCGGGTCCCCGCCGGTCACCAGATTCTGCACCCGTGCTTCGCTCCGGCTGTCGTACCGGCTGAGGTAGACGACGTCCCGGCCCTCCCCGACCAGCGCGGCATCGGCTGCCACCGGCCCACTCGGTACCCCCTTCCGCGACGCCTGCTCCACCTTGCCCGTCCGGCTCTGCCAGACCTGGGTCCGAGAGCTGTGCGCCCTCCCCTTGTCGGCGTAACGGTCGGCGACGAGGCGGAGCAGCAGCCGGCCGCTGTCCGAGAAGTCGAGCGCCATGGTCTCGGGCACACGCCCGGTCCCCAGCGTCGGCTGCTGTCCGGTCCACAGGTGCTTGTGGGCGCGTACGTCGTAACAGTGGACCGACCCGTCGGCGGACACGATGGCCAGCAACCCGCCGTCATCGCTGAGCTCGGCGCGTTCGGGAGCTCCTCCACCGGTCAGACCCGGCACCTGCCACCAGCTCGCCCGCCCGTCGGCGAGCCCCGTCCACACCCGGGCGTGCGCGACGCCGTCCCGGCTGACGGACGTGGTCACGACCGTGGAGCCGTCCGGGGTGACGTCGATGCTCCGGATGGGCTCGGATCCTTGCCCCGCATGCCCGGAGATCACCGACATGCCGCCGAGGTAGGCCTCAAGCAGCGCCTGCCGAGCCTCCTTGGCGGGTGCGTTGTGCCACGCGGCCACGGACAGCCGCGCGGCCATGCCCGGATCGGTCGTCGCCAGCCGGGCGGCCTCCTCCGTCAGCCGCCGGGACGCCATGGTCCGCACACGTTCCTCCAGGGCCAGTCCCCCGCGCCATGTCTCGACCGCCAGACAGCCCGCCACCAGCGCCAGCACCACCATCACCGCTGTCGCCAGCCGCCACCGCCGCAGGCCCCGTTGCTGATGCCTGCGGCTGAGCTGCACATAGTCACGCTCCGCCGGTGTGATGTCCTCGCGGTGATCCGGATCCCCCAGCCACTCCAGCGACGTGGCCAGCATCGTCCCCCGCAGCAGCGCGCCCGGTTCCTCCCCCGTCTCCTTCCAGTGGGCGAGTGCCTGCAGCAGCCGTTCCTGCCAGGCCCGGAAGTTGCGGGAATCGTCCAGCCACTTTTTCAGGGGGCCCCAGGCGCGGACCAGTTCCTCGTGGGCGAGGTCGACGATGGGGTCGTCGTCGGGGCCGTGGGTGATGCGGATGAAGCGGGTTCGGGTTGCCAGGGCCTCGGCGGCGGACCGGAGTTCGGGCGGCAGGGGCGCGAGGCGTACCGGCTTGCGGGTGAAGCCGCCCGCGTCGTCGGGGCGGGCGAGTTGGGTGAACAGGCGGCGGACCGGGGCCTCGCCGTGCGCGACGATGACCTCGCCGACCCGCTGCTCGGCGTGGGCGGACAGGGCGCCGGCGACACCGCCCAGGGCCTCGTAGCCGGAGTGGGTGAGGCGGATGCCCTTCTCGTGCGCCCAGAGTTCCGTGAGGGCGAACTCCACCAGAGGCAGATGGCCCGGCTCGTCCTCGGCGTCGTCGACGATGCGTTGGGCCAGGCCGGTGTCGAGGGTGAGGCCGGGGACCCGGGCGGCAGGCCCCTCGACGGCACGCAGCAGGCCCGATCGGCCGAGTGGCGCGACCACTTGGGCACAGTCGCTGAGGAAGCGGGCGGTGCCGGGGTCGGCGAGTTCGTCCAGGCAGGACGAGCGCAGGGTGGCCACCACGCGCAGCCGCCGCCCTTCGGCCGGGACCGAGACCATACCGACCATCAGGGCAAGCAGGGCGCGGGCGGTGGCCGGTTCGGCGGCGACGGTCTCCTCCAGTTGGTTGAGGAAGAAGACGTGGCCGCGAGGGCCGCAGTGGTCGAGCAGACGTCGTCCGAGTTCGGCGGGGGTCGTGCCGTCGGCGGAGTCCAGCAGATCGGCCAGGACGAGTGCGGCGCGCTCGTGCTCGACGACGGCCAGGGCGGGGCCGGGCGCGGCGGGCGCAGGGTGCGCCGGGACCGTGCCAGAACCGGACGCAGACGTCGAGCCCGGCTCTGGACGAGGGCCCGGCACTCCCCAGGGTCCGGAAGCGGAGCCAGCCGCAGCAGAAGCGTCGCCGCCCAGCCCTGCATCTGCGGATGCGGATGTGGATGTGGATGTGGATGCCCCCGCCTCCAGCAACCCCACCACCGCCCGGGCCACCGTCACCGACGCCCGGGTACCCGGCAGGGGGCGGAGCTCGGAGACGGTGAACCCCTCAGCCCTCAGACGGGGCAGGACTCCCGCCCGTACCAGGGAGGTCTTCCCGCTGCCGGACGGGCCGACGACCGGCACCACCAAGTGCCGTTCGACCGCGTCGAGGAGCCGACGGGTCTCCTCCTCACGGCCGAAGAAGTACTCGGCGTCCTCCTCACGGAAGGCGTCGAGCCCTTGGTAGGGGCAGCGGCGCAGGCCCGGCTGGAGGTCCAGGAGGGCGGCGGCCGGGATCAGATACGACGTCACGGCGGCGGCACCGCGGTCGGTCGCGACCGTCATGCCGATGACCGCGCCGATGTCCTCGTCCCAGACCGGTGCTCCGCTGCATCCGGGGGCGATGCGGTGGGCCGTGCTGTCCGTCTCCATCGAGATCCAGCCCTGGCTGACCGCGCCGAGCAGCCGGCCGCCGATCCAGGCGCCGTGCTCGGCGCTGGCGGGGAAGCCGAGAACGCGGAAACGGTGGTGCCAGACGTCGGCGGCGTCCGCGAGAGGGACCGCACCGGCGGGCGCCCCTTCCGGCAGCCTCAGCAGTGCGATGTCCCCGGTGCCGTCCCCCGCCACCGGCCGCCAGGCCGACACCGACGCCTCGTACCTCACCGCGCCCGGCCGCAGCGGGAACTCCACGGTCACCGGCGCCGCGGGCGGCGTCGACGACCCCGCGTCGGTGCCCAGCGCGTCGGCGACGACATGGGCGCAGGTGGCCACCGTGCCCGGTGCCAGCAGGAACCCGGTCCCGACGGGCCGCCCGTCGCCGCCGCACACCCGTACCACCGTCGCGCCGAACTCTTCCAGGAATCGAGCGGATTCTCCCGGTACACCGGTGTCATCAATAGTCATACGGTTTGGTGGAGTTCCCCCCGGCTCGTAGTGCTTCGTACGACGTATTGGAGGTGCCGCGGCCCCCCGCCGCAACCGGCTTCACGGAACGCCACCCGCCACGGGGAATTGGCTCCGAGTCGGTCATCTGGGCCCTGGCGGCGTGCTAGCCGGTGTCACTCGTGTGGGGTTCTGCACACTCTCCCCGCGCAGGTCAACGGCAAGTTGACGCCCCTTCCAACCCCGTGGTGGACTGCCGGAGCCATATACGGCGGCAGGAGAGGAAGCCGGTGTGAATCCGGCGCGGTCCCGCCACTGTCACCGGGGTAGATAGCCCCGGGAGCCAGGAACTCTCGCCGCCGGTCTCGTCGAACCAGGGCGTGGACACCCTGAGTGAGGACATAACGCGATGCTCGCCTGCCGATCGAGATGCAGTGTCGGACCCTCGTCTGAACCGACGGTCGGCTGACCCCGATGCGTGCCGATCGCGTCTTCGCGTACGGCGCCGCCGCCGGACTTCTCGGTGATCTGCTGCTCGGCGACCCGCGCCGGGGGCATCCGGTCGCCGCGTTCGGGCGGGCGGCCACCTCCGTGGAACGGTTTTTGTGGCGCGACCACCGCGCGTGGGGTGCGCTGCACACCGCAGTGTGCGCCGGCGGCGCGGTGGCGCTCGGCGCCGTCGCCGCCCGTGCCGTCCGTACCTCCCCTGCCGCCTCCGTCACGCTGACCGCCGCCGCCACCTGGGCTGTTGTCGGGGGGACTTCGCTGGCGCGGGAGGCCCGGAGCATCGGGCGGGCCCTGGAGGCGGGGGACGTGGAAGGGGCCCGGGAGCGGCTGCCGCATCTGTGCGGGCGGGATCCGCAGGCGCTGGACGCGGACGGGATCGCGCGGGCCGTGGTCGAGTCCGTTGCCGAGAACACCTCCGACGCGGTGGTGGGGGCGCTGGTGTGGGGGGCCGTCGGTGGCGTGCCGGGGCTGGTCGGGTTTCGGGCCGTGAACACCCTTGACGCCATGGTCGGGCACAAGTCGGCCAAGTACCGCCGGTACGGGTGGGCTTCGGCTCGGCTCGACGATGTGGCCGGGTGGCCGGGGGCGCGGCTCACCGCCGTGCTGGCCACCCTCGCGGGGGGCGATCCGCGGGGGGCTGTCCAGGCCTGGCGGGCCGATGCCGCCAAGCATCCCAGCCCCAACGCCGGACCCGTCGAGGCCTCGTTCGCGGGGGCGCTGAGGGTGCGGCTCGGCGGGACCTTGTCGTACGGCGGGCGGGTCGAGCACCGGCCCGTTCTCAACGGGGACGCCGGACGCGCCGTTCGAGTCAGCGACATCGAGCGTGCCGTACGGCTCTCGCAGCGCGTCAGTTGGCTCGCGCTCGGCGTCAGTGTCGCCGTGCGCCGCATCGTGAAGGGGCGTACGTCATGACGGGCGGTGGGCTTCTCGTCGCCGGTACCACCTCGGACGCCGGCAAGAGCGTCGTCACCGCCGGGATCTGCCGGTGGCTGGTGCGGCAGGGGGTCAAGGTCGCGCCGTTCAAGGCGCAGAACATGTCCCTCAATTCGTTCGTGACGCGGGAAGGGGCCGAGATCGGGCGGGCGCAGGCCATGCAGGCGCAGGCCTGTCGGGTCGAGCCGACCGCGCTCATGAATCCGGTGCTGCTCAAGCCCGGTGGCGAGCAGAGCAGCCAGGTCGTGCTCATGGGGAAGCCGGTCGGGGAGATGAGTGCCCGTGGGTATCACGGCGGGCGGCAGCAGCAACTCCTCGGGACCGTGCTCGACTGTCTCGCCGAGTTGCGGGGCACGTATGACGCGGTGATCTGTGAGGGGGCCGGGAGCCCGGCTGAGATCAATCTCAGGCGGACCGACATCGTGAACATGGGGATCGCCCGGAATGCCGGGCTTCCTGTGGTCGTGGTCGGGGACATCGACCGTGGTGGCGTCTTCGCCTCCTTCTTCGGGACCCTCGCCCTGCTGTCGCCCGAGGATCAGGCTCTCGTCGCGGGATTCCTCGTCAACAAGTTCCGGGGGGACGTCAGCCTCCTGGAGCCCGGGCTCGACATGCTGCACGGGCTCACCGGGCGCCACACCTACGGCGTCCTGCCCTTCCAGCACGGCCTGGGCATCGACGAGGAGGACGGGCTGCGGGTGTCGCTGCGCGGGGCGGTGCGGGAATCCCAGGTCTCCTCGCCCGTCGGCGAGGACGTCCTGCGCGTCGCGGTCTGCGCCATCCCCCTGATGTCCAACTTCACGGACGTGGACGCCCTCGCCGCCGAACCCGGTGTGGTCGTGCGGTTCGTGGACCGGCCCGAGGAGCTCGCGGACGCCGATCTCGTCGTCGTTCCGGGTACGAGGGGAACGGTCAAGGCCCTTGAGTGGCTCCGGGAGCGGGGGCTGGCCCAAGCCCTGCAGCGCAGGGCCGCCGAACAAAAGCCCCTCCTCGGCATCTGCGGCGGCTTCCAGGTGCTCGGCGAGCACATCGAGGACGAGGTCGAGAGCCGCAGGGGCCACGTCGACGGGCTCGGGATCCTGCCCGTACGGGTGCGGTTCGCCCGCGAGAAGACCCTCACCCGGCCGACCGGGGAAGCCCTCGGCGAGCAGGTCGAGGGGTACGAGATCCATCACGGGGTCGCCTCCGTCAGCGCAGGTGAAGCGTTCATCTCTGATGACAAAGGACACAGCTTGGACGGCTGCCGGGTCGGGCAGACCTGGGGCACGCACTGGCACGGCTCGCTGGAGTCGGACGGTTTCCGGCGGGCCTTTCTGCGTGAGGTGGCGGCCGCCGCGGGCCGTCGCTTCGTGCCGGCCGCCGACACTTCGTTCGCCGCGCTGCGCGAGGAGCAGCTCGACCGGCTCGGCGACCTGATCGAACAGCACGCGGACACGGACGCGCTCTGGCGGCTCATCGAGTCGGGCGCGCCGCAAGGACTGCCTTTCATTCCACCGGGAGCGCCCGCATGAGCACTGTGTTGTTGTTGTCGACCGCCGACACGGATCTGCTGGCGGCCCGCGCCGCCTCCGGTGCCGACTACCGGATCGGCAACCCGACCCGCGTGGACGTCGAGAGCGAGTTGCCCGCGCTGCTCGACGGCGCGGACATCGCCGTCGTACGGCTGCTGGGCGGCAAGCGGGCCTGGGAGGACGGGCTCGCCAAGCTGAAGGCGTCCGGGGTCCCGACCGTGCTGCTGGGCGGCGAGGCCGTCCCGGACGCGGAGCTCATGGCCGAGTCGTCCGTCCCCGCCGGTGTCGTGGCCGAGGCGCTGAAGTACCTCGTGGAGGGCGGGCCCGCCAACCTCACCGAGCTCGCCCGGTTCCTCTCCGACACCGTGCTGCTCACGGGCGAGGGGTTCGTCGAGCCGCAGAAGATGCCGGAGTACGGCGTCCACGGCGAGCGTCCCTTCACCGACGGGCGTCCGACCGTCGGTGTGCTCTTCTACCGGGCCCATGAGCTGAGCGGCAACACCGCCTTCGTGGACACCCTGTGCGACGCCATCGAGGCACGCGGCGCCAACGCCCTCCCCGTGTACTGCGGTTCGCTGCGCGGTGCGGACCCGGAACTGTACGAGATCCTCGGCAAGGCCGACACTCTGGTCGCCACCGTCCTCGCGGCGGGCGGCACGCACGCCTCGCAGGCGTCGGCGGGCGGCGACGAGGAGGCGTGGGACATCGGCAGGCTGGCCGAGCTCGACGTGCCCGTGCTGCAGGGTCTCTGCCTCACCTCGTCCCGGGCCGCCTGGGACGAGTCCGACGCCGCCCTCTCCCCCATGGACGCGGCGATGCAGGTCGCGATCCCCGAGTTCGACGGCCGCCTCATCACCGTCCCCTTCTCCTTCAAGGAGCAGGGCCCCGACGACGTACCCGTGTACGTCGCCGATCCGGAGCGGGCCGCGCGCGTCGCCGGGATCGCCGTACGGCATGCGCAGTTGAAGCACAAGCCGAACGCCGAGAAGAAGCTCGCGCTCGTGTTCACCGCCTACCCGACCAAGCACTCGCGCGTCGGCAACGCGGTCGGCCTCGACACGCCCGCCTCGGCCGTGCGGGTGCTGGACGCCCTCAAGGATGCCGGGTACGGCCTCACCGAGTACCCCGCGGGCGGCGACGAGTTGATCCACCGGCTCATCGAGGCGGGCGGGCACGACGTCGAGTGGCTCACCGAGGACCAGTTGGCCTCCGCGCCCGCTCGCGTACCGCTGGCCGACTACCGGGCCTGGTTCGACAAGCTCGATCCCGAGCTGCGCGATGCCATGTTGGAGGCGTGGGGTGAGCCGCCGGGGTCGCTTTACGTCGACGGGGACGACATCGTCCTCGCGTCGCTGCAGTTCGGGAACGTCGTCGTGATGATCCAGCCGCCGCGCGGCTTCGGCGAGAACCCGATCGCGATCTACCACGACCCGGACATGCCGCCGTCGCACCACTACATGGCCGCCTACCGGTGGCTGGAAAACTCGTTCGGCGCCGACGCCATCGTGCACATGGGCAAGCACGGCACGATGGAGTGGCTGCCGGGCAAGGGACTCGGGCTCAGCGGCGGTTGCGCGCCGGACGCCGTGCTCGGGAACCTCCCGCTGATCTACCCCTTCATCGTCAACGACCCCGGCGAGGGCACCCAGGCCAAGCGCCGCGGGCACGCCACCGTCGTCGACCACCTCGTGCCGCCGATGGCTCGCGCCGACACCTACGGCGACCTGGCCAAACTGGAGCAGCTCCTCGACGAGTACGCGCTCGTCTCCGACCTGGACCCGACGAAGGCGCCGGCGGTCCGTGCGCAGATCTGGACGCTGGTGAAGGCGGCCGAGCTGCACCACGACCTGCATGTCGACGAGCAGCCGGACGACGACTCGTTCGACGAGTTCGTCATGCACATCGACGGCTATCTTTGCGAGATCAAGGACGTACAGATCCGCGACGGGCTGCACATTCTGGGTGGCGGGCCGGTCGGTGAACCGCGCGTCAACCTCGTGCTGGCCGTGCTGCGCGCCTCGCAGGTGTGGGGCGGGCAGGCCAATGCCCTGCCGGGGCTGCGGGCTTCGCTGGCCGCTCATTTCGGGCTCGACGAGAAGGAGTTGCTGGGCGAGCCGGGGGCTCCGGTGAAGGTGCCGGTGGAGCTGTCCGACCTCGTCGAGGGTCCGTCGCGTACGGCCGCCGACGCGATCGATCTGCTGGAGCAGCTGTGCCGGCGGATCGCGGAGGGGATGGAGGAGCGCGGCTGGGCGGTCGCGGAGAGCCGTCCTCTGGTGCGCGCCGTTGTCGGCAACGAACTCCCCGACGCCGTCGCCGTGTTGGAGTTCGCCTGCAACGAGGTCGTGCCTCGGCTGGCGAAGACCACCGACGAGATCGGGCACATCCTCAAGGCGCTCGACGGCGGCTACGTGCCGGCCGGTCCGTCCGGTTCTCCGACGCGCGGGCTCGTGAACGTGCTGCCGACCGGCCGCAACTTCTACTCCGTCGACCCCAAGGCCATCCCGTCCAGGCTGAGTTGGGAGGTCGGCCAGTCGCTCGCCGACTCGCTGGTCGCCCGCTACCTCCAGGACACCGGCGAGTACCCGAAGTCCGTCGGCCTGACGGTCTGGGGCACGTCCGCGATGCGCACCCAGGGCGACGACATCGCCGAGATCCTCGCACTGCTCGGCTGCCGTCCGGTGTGGGACGACGCCTCGCGCCGGGTGACCGGCTTCGAGGTCATCGGCCTGGAGGAGCTCGGCCGCCCGCGCATCGACGTCACGGTGCGCATCTCCGGCTTCTTCCGGGACGCCTTCCCGCACGTCGTCGCGCTGATCGACGACGCCGTCCGCAAGGTGGCCGAGCTGGACGAGCCGGCCGACCGGAACTTCGTGCGCGCCCACGCCGACGAGGACACCGCCGAGCACGGCGACCGGCGGCGCGCGACGGCCCGCATCTTCGGCTCCAAGCCGGGGGCGTACGGCGCCGGCCTGCTGCCGCTGATCGACGCCCGCAACTGGCGCTCGGACGCCGACCTGGCCGAGGTGTACGCCGTCTGGGGCGGCTACGCCTACGGGCGCGGGCTCGACGGGCAGGCGGCGCGCGGGGACATGGAGACCGCGTTCAAGCGGATCAACGTCGCCGCCAAGAACGTCGACACGCGCGAGCACGACCTCGTCGACGCCGACGACTACTTCCAGTACCACGGCGGCATGGTCGCCATGGTGCGCCACCTGACGGGCGCCAACCCCGAGGCGTACGTGGGCGATTCGGCCACCCCCGACCAGGTGAAGACCCGCACCCTCGGCGAGGAGACCCACCGCGTCTTCCGCGCCCGCGTGGTCAACCCCCGCTGGATGGCGGCCATGCGCCGGCACGGCTACAAGGGCGCCTTCGAGATGGCGGCGACCGTGGACTACCTCTTCGGGTACGACGCCACGGCTGGGGTCGTCGACGACTGGATGTACGAGAAGCTGAGCGCCGAGTACGTCTTCGACCCGGAGAACCGGGACTTCATGAAGAAGTCCAACCCCTGGGCGCTGCGCGGCATCACCGAGCGACTGCTGGAGGCCGCCGACCGCGGGCTGTGGGCCGAGCCGGACGCCGACACGCTGGAGCGGCTGCGCGCCACGTACCTGGAGCTGGAAGGCGACTTGGAGGGCGACGAGAAGTGACAACTCCCTTCCCCTTTACGGCCGTTGTCGGCCAGGACGATCTGCGGCTCGCGCTGCTGCTGAACGCCGTGTCGCCGGCGGTCGGCGGTGTGCTGGTGCGCGGCGAGAAGGGCACGGCCAAGTCGACGGCCGTACGGGCGCTTTCGGCGCTCATGCCCGAGGTGCCGGTGGTCGCCGGGTGCCGTTTCTCGTGCGACCCGACCGCTCCCGACCCCGCCTGCCCGGACGGACCGCACGAAGCGGGGGCAGGCGGCGAGCGCCCCGCCCGCATGGTCGAACTCCCCGTCGGCGCCTCCGAGGACCGGCTGGTGGGCGCGCTGGACATCGAGCGGGCCCTGGCCGAGGGCGTGAAGGCCTTCGAGCCCGGCCTGCTCGCCGACGCCCACCGCGGAATCCTGTACGTCGACGAGGTCAACCTCCTCCACGACCACCTGGTCGACCTGCTGCTGGACGCGGCGGCGATGGGCGCGTCGTACGTCGAACGCGAGGGCGTCTCCGTCCGGCACGCCGCCCGCTTCCTGCTCGTCGGCACCATGAACCCCGAGGAGGGCGAGCTGCGGCCGCAGCTGCTCGACCGGTTCGGGCTGACCGTCGAGGTCGCGGCCTCACGTGAGCCCGACCAGCGGGTGGAGGTCGTACGGCGGCGGCTCGCGTACGACGACGATCCGGCCGCCTTCGCCGCGCGGTGGGCGGACGAGGAGGCCGCCGTACGGGCACGGATCGTGGCGGCGCGGGAGCTGCTGCCGTCGGTGCGGCTGGGCGACGGGGCGCTGCGGCAGATCGCGGCGACCTGTGCCGCCTTCGAGGTGGACGGGATGCGGGCCGACATCGTGATGGCCCGTACGGCCACCGCGCTGGCCGCGTGGGCCGGGCGCACGGATGTGCTGGCGGAGGACGTGCGACAGGCGGCGCTGCTCGCGCTGCCGCATCGGCGACGGCGCAACCCCTTCGACGCGCCTGGGCTCGACGAGGACAAGCTCGACCAGACGCTGGAGGAGTTCTCCGGTGAGAGTGAGGGCGACGAGGACCCCGACCCGGACGGGCCCGGTGGAGGTGGCGGGCAGCCGCCGTCCGAGGGGCCGCAGAGTGACGGTGGGTCCGGCGCCCAGCCCGAGGCCGGTGAGGGCGGGGAGCCGCAGGCTTCCGGGGCCGGTTCGGGCGAGCAGTCCGCCGTTCGGGCCGCCGAGCCGTTCCGTACCAAGGTGCTGAGCGTCCCGGGGCTCGGGGACGGTGCCGCCGGGCGGCGTTCGCGGGCGCGCACGGAGCATGGGCGGACGACGGGGGCTCGGCGTCCCCGAGGGGCCCTGACCAAGCTGCACCTGGCGGCCACCGTGCAGGCGGCAGCGCCGCATCAGCGTGCGCGCGGGCGGTCCGGCCCCGGGCTGGTACTGCGCCGGGACGATCTGCGGCAGGCGACGCGGGAAGGGCGCGAGGGGAACCTCGTGCTGTTCGTCGTGGACGCCTCCGGGTCGATGGCGGCGCGGCAGCGGATGAGTGCGGTGAAGGGGGCCGTGCTGTCGCTGCTGCTCGATGCGTACCAGCGGCGGGACAAGGTCGGGCTCGTGACGTTTCGGGGGTCGGCCGCGGATGTCGCGCTGCCGCCGACCTCGTCGGTGGATGCGGCTGCTGCCCGGCTGGAGTCGCTGCCGACGGGTGGGCGGACGCCGTTGGCCGCCGGGCTGCTGAAGGCTCATGACGTGCTGCGAGTGGAGCGGCTGCGGGATCCGGCGCGGCGGGCGCTGCTTGTCGTCGTGACGGACGGGCGGGCCACGGGTGGGCCGGAGCCGGTCGCGCTCGCGGGGCGCGCGGCTCGGCTGTTCGCGGCCGAAGGGGTCGCCTCCGTGGTCGTGGACTGCGAGTCGGGGCCGGTGCGGCTGGGGCTCGCCGGACAGCTCGCGGGTGAGCTCGGCGGTACTGCCGTGACATTGGACGAGCTGCGGGCGGACTCGATCGCCGGGCTGGTGAAGGACGTACAGAGGAGGGCCGCGTAATGCCGCAGGGACAGCCGAGTGTGGTGCCGGACGATGGTCTGACGACCCGTCAGCGTCGTAATCGGCCGCTCGTCGTCGTGCACACCGGGATCGGGAAGGGCAAGTCCACCGCCGCCTTCGGGCTCGCGCTGCGCGCCTGGAATCAGGGGTGGCCCATCGGGGTGTTCCAGTTCGTCAAGTCGGCCAAGTGGAAGGTCGGCGAGGAGAACGCGCTGCGGGTGCTGGGCGCCAGCGGTGAGGGCGGGACCGTCGACTGGCACAAGATGGGTGAGGGCTGGTCGTGGGTGCAGCGTGACGATCAGATGGACAACGAGGAGAAGGCCCGGGAGGGCTGGGAGCAGGTCAAGCGGGACCTGGCCGCCGAGACGTACAAGCTGTATGTGCTCGACGAGTTCGCTTACCCGATGCACTGGGGGTGGGTGGACACCGATGAGGTCGTCGATGTGCTGCGCAATCGGCCCGGGAACCAGCATGTGGTCATCACCGGGCGCAACGCGCCCGACAAGCTCGTCGAGTTCGCCGACCTCGTGACCGACATGTCGAAGGTCAAGCACCCGATGGACGTGGGCCAGAAGGGCCAGAGGGGCATCGAGTGGTGAGTGCGTCCGTCCCACGGCTGGTCATTGCCGCGCCCTCCTCGGGCAGCGGCAAGACCACCGTTGCCACGGGGTTGATGGCCGCGTTCGCCGCGCGGGGGCTTGCCGTGTCCCCGCACAAGGTGGGGCCGGACTACATCGATCCCGGGTATCACGCGCTCGCCACCGGGCGGGTGGGGCGGAACCTCGACGCGTACCTGTGCGGGCCGGAGCTGATCGGGCCGCTGTTCGCGCATGGGGCGCGTGGGTGCGACATCGCCGTCGTCGAGGGTGTGATGGGGATGTACGACGGGGCCGCGGGGGAGGGTGAACTGGCGTCCACCGCCCATGTCGCCAAGCTTCTGCGGGCGCCTGTCGTGCTGGTCGTCGACGCGTCGTCGCAGTCGCGGTCCGTTGCGGCGCTGGTGCACGGGTTCGCCTCGTGGGATCCGCAGGTGCGGGTCGGGGGCGTGATCCTGAACAAGGTCGCGTCCGATCGGCATGAGGAGTTGTTGCGGGAGGCGTTGGAGTCGGCCGGGGTGCCTGTGTTGGGGGTGCTGCGGCGGGTGGCTCAGGTGGATACGCCGTCTCGGCATCTGGGGTTGGTTCCGGTTGCGGAGCGGCGGGCTGCCGCCTTGGATGCGGTGGCGGCGATGGCTGCGCAGGTTTCTGCGGGGTGCGATCTGGAGGCCCTCGCTGGGCTGGCGCGGAGTGCGGGTGCGTTGTCGGGTGCGGCTTGGGATGCGGCTGGGGTCTTGGATTCTTCGCCCCCGCCGCCCCTTCCCGTCCCGTCCCTGGGGGCTGCGCCCCCAGACCCCCGCTTCGGCCCTGAAGGGGCCTCGTCCTCAAGCGCCGGACCGGCTGAAAGGCACGGGCCGGCGTCCAGAAGTGCGGCCGCCTTCGGAGCTGCGGACAAGCCTGTCGTCGCCATTGCCGGTGGATCGGCGTTCACGTTCTCCTACGCCGAGCACGTCGAGCTGCTCGCCGCCGCCGGTGCCGACGTCGTCGCCTTCGATCCCCTGCGTGACGAGCAGCTCCCCGAAGGTACCCGTGGCCTGGTCGTCGGGGGTGGGTTTCCCGAGGTGTACGCCGCTGAGCTGACCGCCAACGAACCCCTCCGCAAGGCCATCGGAGACTTCGCGTCGACCGGGGCTCCCGTCGCCGCCGAGTGTGCGGGGCTGCTCTATCTCTGTCGGGAGCTCGATGGGCAGCCGATGTGCGGGGTGCTGGATGCCACCGCGCGCATGAGCGAGCGGCTCACGCTCGGGTATCGGGACGCCGTCGCCGTGAGCGACAGTGTGCTCGCCGGCGCGGGGACGCGGATGCGGGGGCACGAGTTTCATCGGACCGTCGTCGAGCCCGGCTCGGGGACGGCGCCCGCCTGGGGGGTGCGCGCCCCTCGACCGCGGGTCGAAGGTTTCGTACAGCAGGGCGTGCACGCGAGTTATCTGCACACGCACTGGGCCTCGCAGCCCGGTGTCGCCCGTCGGTTCGTGGAGAGGTGCCGGACGTCATGAGCAGCAGCAGGTTGATCGGAGTCGGGGTCGGTCCCGGCGACCCGGAGCTGGTGACCGTGAAGGGCGTCAATGCTCTGCGCGCCGCCGATGTCGTCGTCGTACCCGTGATGGCCGGGTCTGATGGAAACGATGGCGGGGAGCCGGGGCGGGCCGAGGCGACCGTTCTGCATTACGTGCCCGAGGAGAAGGTCGTGCGGGTCGTGTTCGCGCTCAACGAGCGCACCGACCGGGCTCGGCGCGAGGCCGCCTGGGATGCGGCGGGCGAGCGGGTGGCCGAGTTGCTGCGCGGCCATTCCACCGTCGCCTTCGCCACCATCGGTGACCCCAACGTCTATTCCACCTTCACCTATCTCGCCCAGACCATCGGCGAGTCGCTGCCCGGCACCGTCGTCGAGACCGTCCCCGGCATCACCGCCATGCAGGACCTCGCCGCCCGTTCGGGAGCCGTGCTCACCGAGGGGACCGAGCCGCTCACGCTCGTGCCCGTCACGGCGGGGGCGACGGTGCTCAAGGAAGCCCTCAGCGGGCCCGGGACCGTCGTCGCCTACAAGTTCGGGCGGCAGGCGCGGGAGGTCGCCGAGGCGCTGCGGGAGACCGGGCGGATCGAGGATGCCGTGTGGGGGTCGGCGCTGGGGCTGGCGGAGGAGTCCATCCAGTCGGCCGCCGGCCTTGGTGACGCGCCCCTCCCCTACCTCTCCACCCTCATCGCACCCGCCCGGCGCGACGGCGGGCGGGGCGGCAAGCTCTGACGTCCGTACGACGCCCTGACACCCACCCCCGCTGATCCCCGTAGAAAAGGACCGTTCCCATGGCCGATGCCCCCACCGGCAAGGTGACCTTCGTCGGTGCCGGCCCCGGCGCCGCCGATCTGCTGACGTTCCGTGGCGCGCGCGCCATCGCCGAGGCCGACATCGTGATCTGGGCGGCCAGCCTGGTGCAGGCGGAGGTCCTCGAGCACGCGCGCGAGGACGCGGAGATCCTCGACTCGGCGACCATGTCCCTGGAGGACGTCGTCGCCGTCTACGAGCGGGCCCGAGCAGAGGGCCTGCGCGTCGCCCGTATTCACTCCGGTGACCCCGCCCTGTGGGGCGGCACCCAGGAGCAGCTCGACCGGTGTGCCCGCATCGGTATCGCCACCGAGGTCGTTCCCGGTGTCTCCGCCTTCTCCGCCGTCGCCGCACTCGCGCAGCGCGAGCTGACCATCCCGGAGGTCGCGCAGTCCGTCGTGCTCACCCGGCTCGGTGGCGGCAAGACGCCGATGCCGCCCGGCGAGGAGGTGCGGGAGTTCGCCAAGCACGGGACCACCATGGCGATCTTCCTGTCGGCGGCTCGCAGCGGGCAGCTCGTGCGGGAGCTGTTGGAGGGCGGGTATCCGACGTCCACGCCGGTCGTCGTCGCCTACCAGGCCACCTGGCCGGAGGAGCTGATCGTGCGGTGCACGATCGCGACGCTGGAGGAGACCGTCAAGGAGCACAAGCTCTGGAAGCACACTCTCTTCCTGGTGGGCCCGGCGCTCGACGCCGAGGGCACCCGCTCGCACCTCTACCACCCCGGTCACTTCCACGGGTACCGCAAGGCCGACCCGGAGGCCCGCAGGGCGTTGCGTCAGCGGGGTGCGAGTACATGATCACGGTCTTCGGTACGGGGACGGGGGCGCCGGTTCCCGCCGATGTGCTGGCCGGGGCCCGGCTGGTCGTGGGCGGCCGGCGTCATCTGGCGTCCGCGCCGGTGCCGGAGGATGCCGAGCAGGTCGTGCTCGGTCCGCTGGCGCCCGCGCTGGACGTCGTCGAACGACACCTGGACAAGCAGAGCCGGGTCGTGGTGCTCGCCTCCGGTGATCCGGGGTTCTTCGGGATCGTGCGGGCGCTGGCCGAGCGGTTCGGTGCGGAGCGGCTCGATGTGCGGGCCGGTGTGTCCTCCGTCGCCGCCGCCTTCGCACGGGTCGGGCTGCCGTGGGACGACGCGGTGGTCGTCAGCGCGCACGGGCGGGATCTGCGGACGGCCGTGAATGTGTGCCGGGCGCGGCCCAAGGTCGCCGTGCTGACCGGGCCGGGGGCCGGGCCGGCGGAACTCGGGGCGGCGCTCAGGGCCGACCGCAGGGTCCTCGTCGTGGCTTCGGCGCTCGGCTCCGCCGACGAGCGCGTCGAGCGGGTCACCGCTGCCGAGGCCGCCGCGCGGGACTGGGGTACGGCGGTGAGCGTCGTCCTGTGCCTGGACCGGACGCGGGCGCTCGGCGCCGTGCGGACGCTCGCCGGCCCTGGGACCGGCCCTGCTCAATGGGCCCTGGACGAGGACGAGTTCGCCCACCGCGACTCCATGATCACCAAGTTCGAGGTACGGGCGCTCGCGCTGGCCCGGCTAGGGCCCCGGCTGGGTGACCTGGTCTGGGACGTCGGCGCGGGCTCCGGGTCGGTGGCCGTCGAGTGCGCGCGGCTCGGTGCCGCCGTCACCGCGGTCGAGAAGACCCCGGACGGCGTCGAGCGGATCCGCGCCAACGCCGCCGCGCACGGCGTCGACGTCCATGTCGTGCACGGGGCGGCGCCCACCGTGCTGTCCGACCTCGACGATCCGGACGCCGTGTTCATCGGGGGCGGGGGACGTGAGCTGCCCGCCATCGTCACCGCGTGCGCGCGGCGGGCGCGCCGGGCGGTCGTGGTCGCCATGGCGGCGCTGGACCGGGTGCCGGCCGTCCGCGAGGCGCTGAAGGGTGCCGGGTTCGACTGCGACGGGGTGCAGTTGCAGTCGTCGCGGCTCGCGCCGCTGCCGGGGGACGTGACCCGGCTGGCGGCGACCAATCCCGTTTTTCTGCTGTGGGGTGTCAGGCCCGACGGCCGTATCGAAGGAGTTGCCCAGTGATCGGCCTCATTTCCGCCACCGCGGCGGGGGCGGCGGCGCGGGACCGGCTGGCCGCGGCATGGCCGGACCGCGCGCGCGTGTACGACGGGCCCGTCGGGGACGCCGTACGGCGGGCGTTCGCGGAGTGCGAGCAGCTCGTGTGCCTTCTCGCGACGGGGGCGGTCGTACGGCTGATCGCCCCGCTGCTGGGTGACAAGGCGACCGACCCGGGCGTGGTGTGCGTCGACGAGAGCGGGCGGTTCGCCGTGTCGCTGGTCGGCGGGCATGGCGGCGGGGCCAATGAACTCGCCCGGGAGGTCGGGGAGTTGCTGGGCGCCGAGCCCGTGGTGACGACGGCGACCGATGCCGTGGGGGTGCCCGGTCTGGACACGCTCGGGTTTCCGGTCGAGGGCGATGTCGCCGCGGTCTCGCGGGCCCTGCTCGACGGTGAGCCGGTGGCTCTGAAGGCCGAGTTGGCCTGGCCGCTGCCCCCGCTCCCGGTCGCCGCCGAGGGTGCCGGGGGTGCCGAGGGTTCCGAGAGTGGCGAGGGTTCCTACACCATCCGTCTGACGGACCGGCTCGTCGAGCGCGTCGCGGAGCGCGAGGTCGTCCTGCGCCCGCCGTCCCTCGTCGTCGGCGTCGGCGCCTCCAAGGGCGCCCCGGTCGACGAGGTGCTCGGGCTGATCGAGAGCACGCTCGGCGCGGCCGGCCTCTCTCTCAAGTCCGTCGCCGAACTCGCCACCGTCGACGCCAAGGCCGACGAACCCGGCATCGTCGAGGCCGCCGAGCGGCTCGGTGTGCCGGTGGTGACCCACTCCGCCGAGCAGCTCGCGGGCGTCGAGGTCCCCAACCCCTCCGACGCGCCCCTCGCCGCCGTCGGCACCCCCTCCGTCGCCGAGGCCGCCGCCCTCGTGCGCGGTGGCGAACTCCTCGTACCCAAGCGCAAGTCGGAACGCGCCGACGGGCAGCCGGCGATGGCGACCTGTGCCGTCGTACGGCGGCCGGGGCGCGGGCGGCTCGCGGTCGTCGGGCTCGGGCCGGGCGCCCGGGACCTGCTGACGCCGCGCGCGAAGGCGGAGCTGCGGCGCGCCTCCGTGCTCGTCGGGCTCGACCAGTACGTCGACCAGATCCGCGATCTGCTGCGGCCCGGCACGCGGGTCCTGGAGTCGGGGCTCGGCGCCGAGGAGGAGCGGGCCCGGACGGCGGTCGAGGAGGCCCGCAAGGGGCAGGCCGTCGCGCTGATCGGCAGCGGGGACGCGGGCGTGTACGCCATGGCCTCCCCCGCGCTCGCCGAGGCCTCCGACGACATCGACGTGATCGGGGTCCCGGGCGTCACCGCCGCCCTCGCGGCCGCCGCGATCCTCGGTGCGCCGCTCGGGCACGACCACGTGTCGATCAGCCTGTCCGACCTGCACACTCCGTGGGAGGTCATCGAGCGGCGGGTGCGGGCGGCGGCCGAGGCGGACATCGTGGTCACCTTCTACAACCCCCGCTCCCGGGGCCGGGACTGGCAGCTGCCCAAGGCCCTGGCGATCCTCGCCGAGCACCGGAAGCCGACGACGCCGGTCGGTGTCGTACGGAACGCGTCGCGGCCGGACGAGTCCAGTCGGCTCACGACACTGGGCGCACTCGACCCGGCGACGGTCGACATGATGACGGTCGTGACGGTGGGCAACACGGCGACCCGGGACATCGCGGGGCGCATGGTGACGCCGCGCGGCTACCGCTGGCAGGAGAGCGCACAGCAGCAGGAGGGCGCCCAGTGAACCAAGTGGCCCGTGCAGACCATGTGGACCGTGTGGACCGCGTCGTCCATCCGATCGAGGTGGAGTCCTACCGGCGGCTGCGCGCCCGCCTGGACACCTCGCACTTCCCGCCGCTGACCCGTGCGGTCGTCGAGCGGGTCATCCACTCCGCCGCCGACCTCGACTACGCGACCGACCTGGTCATGGACGAGGGCGAGTTGGCGAAGGCGCACGCCGCGCTGCACGCCGGGGCACCGGTCGTCGTGGACGTCGAGATGGTCGCCGCCGGCATCACCCGGCGGGAGACGGTCTGCCGGCTCCGGGACGCCGTGGCAGGTACCGGGCTGACGCGTTCGGCGCATGCCATCCGGCTCGCCTACGAGCAGGTCGGCCCGGGTGCCCTCTGGGTGATCGGCAACGCGCCGACCGCGCTGGAGGAGCTGCTGACCCTGGACGCCGCCCCGGCGCTCGTCATCGGCCTGCCCGTCGGCTTCGTCGGCGCGGTCGAGTCCAAGGCCGCGTTGCGCGAGAGCGGGCTGCCCGCCGTGAGCAACGTGTCCGAGAAGGGCGGTTCGGCGGTCGCCTCCGCCGCGCTGAACGCCCTGCTGTACCACCCCGTTTCCGAACCCGGTTCCGAACCCGTTCCCCACCCCGTCCCCCACGCCGATTCGCACTCCGAGGAGAAATCGTGACCACCCCGCCGCCCGCCCTGCTCATCGCCGGTCATGGCACCCGGGACGAGGCCGGAGCCGAGGCGTTCCGCGACTTCGTCCGGGAGCTGGGGGCCCGCCACCCCGAACTGCCCGTCGCGGGCGGCTTCATCGAGCTGTCCCCGCCGCCACTGGGCGAGGCCGTGACCGAGCTGGTCGAGCGGGGCGTACGGCGTTTCGCCGCGGTGCCGCTGATGCTGGTGTCCGCCGGGCACGCCAAGGGTGACATCCCGGCGGCGCTGGCCCGCGAGAAGGAGCGGCACCCCGGGATCTCGTACACCTACGGCCGCCCGCTGGGCCCGCACCCGTCGCTGCTGTCCGTGCTCGAGCGGCGGCTCGACGAGGCGCTCGGCGCCGCCGAGGGGCGCACGCCCGGCGACCGTGCCGACGTCACCGTCCTGCTGGTCGGGCGCGGGTCGACCGACCCGGACGCCAACGCCGAGGTCCACAAGGCGGCACGGCTGCTGTGGGAGGGGCGTGGATACGCGGGTGTGGAGACGGCGTTCGTGTCGCTCGCGGCGCCGGACGTGCCGAGCGGCCTGGACCGCTGCGTGAAGCTGGGGGCGCGGAAGATAGTCGTCCTCCCCTACTTCCTCTTCACCGGCATCCTGCCGGACCGTGTGCGCCAGCAGACGGAGGGCTGGGCGGCCGCGCACCCGGAGGTCGAGGTGCACTCGGCCGACGTCATCGGCCCGGAGCCGGAGCTGCTCGACCTGGTGATGGAGCGGTACGAGGAGGCCCTCAAGGGCGACCTGCGCATGAACTGCGACTCGTGCGTGTACCGCATCGCGCTGCCCGGCTTCGAGGACAAGGTCGGGCTGCCCCAGCAGCCGCACTTCCACCCCGACGACGACGGCCACCACCACGGACACGGTCATCACGACCACGGCCACCACCATGGCGCCCACTCACATGCCCACTGATCACACGCCGACCGAGGCGCACGACCTCCGCCACCACGGCGACGCCGAGGTCCGTGACGACGGCTCGGCGCTCGTCGACCTCGCCGTGAACGTCCGCGCGGACACGCCGCCCGCGTGGCTGCGCGAGCGGATCGCCGGATCGCTGGGTTCGCTCGCGGCCTACCCGGACGGGCGGGCCGCGCGGGCGGCGGTGGCGGCGCGGCACGGGCTGCCGGTGGAGCGGGTGCTGCTGACGGCCGGGGCGGCGGAGGCGTTCGTCCTGCTCGCCCGCGCCCTGAAGGTGCGTCAACCGGTCGTCGTGCACCCGCAGTTCACGGAGCCGGAGGCGGCGCTGCGGGACGCGGGGCACACGGTCGACCGGGTGCTGCTGCGGGAGGAGGACGGCTTCCGGCTCGATCCTGCGGCCGTCCCCGAGGACGCCGACCTGGTGGTGATCGGCAACCCGACGAATCCGACCTCGGTGCTCCACCCGGCCGCATCCATCGCCGAACTCGCCCGCCCCGGGCGGACGTTGGTGGTGGACGAGGCGTTCATGGACGCGGTGCCGGGTGAGCGGGAGGCGCTGGCGGGGCGGACGGACGTGCCGGGTCTGGTGGTGCTGCGCAGCCTGACCAAGACCTGGGGCCTGGCCGGCCTGCGCATCGGCTACGTCCTGGCCGCCCCGGACACCATCGCCGACCTGGAGCGCGCCCAGCCCCTGTGGCCGGTCTCCACGCCCGCGCTGGCCGCCGCCGAGGCCTGTGTGTCGTCGCAGGCACTGGCGGAGGCCGCCCACGCGGCCCACCGCATCGCCGCCGACCGGGCCCATCTCGTTGCGGGACTCGGCGAGTTCGCGTCGGCCGGACTCCGGGTGGTCGGGCCCGCCGAGGGCCCCTTCGTCCTCGTACGACTGCCGAGGGCGGCCACGGTACGGGAGCACCTGCGCGAGCTCGGGTTCGCGGTGCGGCGCGGGGACACCTTCCCCGGGCTGGGCGAGGAGTGGCTGCGGCTGGCGGTGCGGGACCGGGGGACGATCAACCGGTTCCTGCGGGCGCTTGACCAGGCGATGGCTCTGTCGCGTCGCTGAGCCAGGCGAGGCCGGGGAGCATGAGCAGGAGGAGGGCGCGGGACTGTAAGCGTTTACGCTCCACTGATCCCCTCATCTCTCGGAGTCGGAGTGAGGGGAAGCTAAAACGTTTTCAGACGCCAGTCAACAGCCCTGACAAGAAGGGCTGTTGACTGGGTGCGGATCCTCCGGTGTCAGCTCCTGCCGCGCCGAGCCAGCGCCACCGCTCCCCCACCCGCGAGGAGCAGAGCGACCGCGCCGCCCGCGATGTACGGCGTCATGGAGTTGCCGCCGGTCTCCGCGAGGCCGTCGTCGGCGGCCTCACCCTGGGGCTTCACGTCGCCGGCCGAACCGGTGCCGGGGGTGGCGCTCGGCTCGGTGCTCGGGTCGGCTGCCTGCGCGGGCGCGTCCGGCGTTTCGCAGGTCGCCTCGGCCAGGGTCAGGTTGCCCTGGACGTCGGCCACGTTCAGCTTCAACGGGTTGACGGAGACCTTGAGTTCGAGGGCGGTGGCGGCGGCCGTACGCGACGCGGTCTCCGTCTTGGAGTAGTCCAGGCGCACGTCGCCCACGCCCGGCACCTCGACCTTCGTGGTCCCGCCCGCGGTCAGCGTGACCTTCTTGCCCAGCACGGTGACGTCGCCCAGCAGGTTGGACGAGGCGGTCGGCGTCTTACCGGCCTCGCAGGTCGCCTTGGAGGTGACCTGGCCGACCTCGATGAGGGAGAGCAGCGGCAGGCCGGGGACGTGGACCTTGGCGTGGGCGAGGTTGGTGTACCCCTCGGCCTTGCCGCCCGCGACCGTCGCCTTCGACGAGGCGACCTGCGCACTCAGCACGCTGAACGGCTTTCCGCCGTCCACGCCGTTCAACTGGGCCGTCAGCGTGGACTTTTCGGCGCTCTGCGGGGCCTGCACCTCGTTCAGGGAGACCGCGAGCGGGACGTTCACGGTCTTGTTGAGCAGGGAGACGTCGAGCCCGGTGCGCAGCACGACGGCGCTCGCGCGACCCTCGTCACCGGTCGCGTACGCGGGCCCCGCGCCGGCCAGGACCGCGGGCCCGGCGGCCAGGGCGGTGGCCGTCGCGACGGTGGCGAGACGGCGTGCGGGCATGCGGAAGTTCTTGCCGTTCAAGGTGGGGACCCCTCGGAGGAGACTTGCTCGGGACCTGCCAAGAATCGCGCATGCGGAAGGCCCGGTCAGCATCCTGCCGGGAGTTCACCCCTACGTGTGTTTCCCGTGCAGGTTTTCGAACCTCAGGGCACGCACGTTCTCCACAGTCACAGGCGCAACGCGCAAAGCGCAACGCGCAACAACCGAAGCTCAGCCCACGATCTTCCCGTTCAGGACGATCCGTCGAGGCGCCGCCAACACCCGTACGTCGGCCCGCGGGTCGGACTCGTACACGACCAGGTCCGCCGCCGCCCCCTCCTCCAGGCCGGGACGGCCGAGCCACGCCCTGGCAGCCCAGGTCGTCGCCGCGAGGGCTTCGACCGCGGGGATGCCTGCGGTGACCAGTTCCGCCACCTCGGCGGCCACCAGACCGTGGGGCAGGGTGCCGCCCGCGTCCGTGCCCACGAAGACGGGGATGCCGGCGTCGTAGGCGGAGCGGACCGTGTCGTAGCGGCGTTCGTGGAGTCGGCGCATATGGGCCGACCAGCGGGGGAACCTCGACTCGCCGCCGTCGGCCAGCTTCGGGAAGGTCGCGATGTTGACCAGGGTCGGCACGATCGCCACGCCGCGCGCGGCGAAGAGGGGGATCAGGTCCTCCGTCAGGCCGGTGGCGTGTTCGATGCAGTCGATGCCCGACTCGACGAGGTCCTGCAGCGAATCCTCCGAGAAGCAGTGCGCGGTCACCCGGGCGTCCAGGCGGTGGGCCTCGGCGATGGCCGCCTCCACCGCCTCCCGCGGCCAGGTCGGCGCGAGGTCCCCGAGGTCGCGGTCGATCCAGTCGCCGACCAGCTTGACCCAGCCGTCGCCGCGCCGGGCCTCCTGGGCGACGTAGGCGACCAGGTCCTCCGGTTCGATCTCATGGGCGTAGCCGCGGATGTAGCGGCGGGTGCGGGCGATGTGCCGGCCAGCCCTGATGATCTTCGGCAGGTCCTCGCGGTCGTCGACCCAGCGGGTGTCGGAGGGCGAGCCGGCGTCGCGGATCAGCAGGGTGCCCGCCTCGCGGTCGGTCAGCGCCTGCTTCTCCGCGATGTCGTCGTCGACCGGGCCGTGCGGGCCGAGGCCCACATGGCAGTGGGCGTCGACGAGGCCGGGCAGGGCCCAGCCCTCGACGGTAGGGATGTCGCGGGCGCCGACGGGACGGTCGTACGAGATCCGGCCGTCGACGACCCACAGTTCGTCCCGGACGTCTTCGGGCCCGACCAGGACCCGGCCCTTCACGTGCAGCGCACCCGCGCGATCGCTCATGTACTGCACCTTAATGACCGGACCCTGGTGACCGGCTAGTCGCCCTTGCCCACCTGGTCCGAGGTCTCCTCCTCCACCTCGGCCATCGCCGGGTCGAGGAGGCGGGAGAGGAAGTGGCGGGTGCGTTCGTGCTGCGGGCTGCCGATGACCTGGTCCGGGGTGCCGTCCTCGACGATCACTCCGCCGTCCATGAAGACGACGCGGTCGGCGACCTCGCGCGCGAAGGTCATCTCGTGGGTGACGACCATCATGGTCATGCCCTCGTTCGCGAGCATGCGCATGACGGCCAGTACGTCCCCCACCAGCTCGGGGTCCAGCGCGGAGGTCGGCTCGTCGAAGAGCATCACCTCGGGGCCCATGGCGAGGGCGCGGGCGATGGCGACACGCTGCTGCTGGCCGCCGGAGAGGGAGGCCGGGTATGCCGAGGCCTTCTCGGACAGGCCGACCCGCTCCAGGTTCTCGGCGGCGACCTTCGCGGCCGTCGCCTTGTCGCGCCTGAGGACCCGGCGCTGCGGCAGGCTGAGGTTCTCGGTCACCGTGAGGTGCGGGAACAGGTTGAACTGCTGGAAGACCATGCCGATACGGCGGCGTACGGCGTCGATGTCGACGTCCGGGTCGGTGAGCTCGGTGCCGCCGACGAAGACCTGGCCCTTGGTGGGCTCTTCGAGCAGGTTCACGCAGCGCAGCAGGGTCGACTTGCCCGAGCCGGACGGGCCGATCACGCACACGACCTCGCCCTGGTTGATCTCCAGGTCGATGCCGCGCAGCACCTCGTTGTCGCCGAAGGACTTGTACAGGCCGCGGACTTCGATCTCCGGTCGGGAGCCAAGGGTCTTCTCTGTCACTTCACGGCCTCCTGGGCCTTCGCCTCCATGCGGCGTACGACGAAGCCGAGCGGGATCGTGACCAGCAGATAGCACAGGCCCGCGACCAGGATCGGCGTGGAGTTGGCGGTCTGGCTGGCGAGGTCACGGCCGAACTTGGACAGCTCGCGCTCCTCCAGCGTCACACCGAGGAACAGCACCAGCGAGGAGTCCTTGAAGAGCAGGACGAGTTCGTTGGTCAGCGGCGGGAGGATGATCCGGAACGCCTGCGGGATGATGATCGAGATCATGGCGCGGGCGGGCGAGAAGCCGAGCGAACGCGCCGCCTCCATCTGTCCCTTGGGCACGGCCTGGATGCCCGCACGGATCGTCTCCGCCATGTACGCGGCGGCCACCAGGCCGAGCGCGAGGGCGACCTTGCCGTACGTACCGCCCGGGATCTCCGTGCCCGGGAAGGCCAGCGGCACGGCGACCCCGATGAAGATGAAGATCAGCAGGGCGGGCAGACCGCGGAAGATCTCGATGTAGACGCCGGCGAGCCAGCGGTACGGCCCCACGGACGACAGCCGCATCAGCGCGATCACCATGCCGAGGACCAGCCCGACGGCGAAGCCGGACACCGTGTACAGCACGGTGTTCTTCAGCGCGAGCGTGATGACCTCGGGGAACATCTGCTCCGCGATGTCCTCCTGCGCGAACTGGTTCGCCAGTCGGTCCCAGTCGGCCGCGACCGCGAAGGCGATCACGGCCGCGACGAAGACGACGTACTGGATGCCGCGCGACAGACTGCGCTTCTGACGCCGGGTCAGGCCCTTTTTCTTGGGCTGCTTCGGCTGGAGACGTACGTCGTTGCCGGTGGTGTCGGTCATGGGGTCAGGACGCGGCGGGCGAGGCGGAGGCGGCGGACTCGTCGTACGGGCCGATCCACTGCTCGTACAGCTTCTTGTACGTGCCGTCGGCCTTCGCGTCCTTGATCGCCTTGTTGATGGCCTCGCGGAGCTTGGTGTTGCCCTTCTTCACCGTGAAACCGTACTGCTCACCGGTGTTGATCTGCTCGGCGACCTCGAAGGCGGCCGCGTTGGCCTTGTCCTTCAGCCAGCCCTGGACGACCGGGTAGTCGATGACGACCGCCTGCACCTGGCCGGTGCGCAGGCCGTTGATGACGGCGTCGGAGGACTCGAAGGAGACGGGGTCCAGGCCCTTGCTCTTGGCGTAGTCCTCGCCGGTCGTCTGTGCCTGGGCGCCGACCTTCTTGCCCTTGAGGTCCGCGAAGGAGGAGATGCCGCTCTTCTTGTCGACGAGGACGGCCTGGGTGGCCTCGAAGTACGGGTCCGAGAAGTCGACGTTCTTCTTGCGCTCCTCGGTGATGGTCATGCCGGCGGCGGCGAGGTCGCACTGCCCGGCGTTGAGGGAGCCGCCGGTCTTGAAGTTCTCGAAGGGCTGGTCGACGATCGTCTGCTTCACGCCCAGGTCGTCCGCGACCAGGTCGATGAGGGAGACGTCGAAGCCCTGCACCTTGCCGTCGATCTCCGACTGGAACGGCGGATACGGCAGGTGGGTGCAGGTGGTGAGCCGGCCCGCCTTGACGACTTCGACACCGCCGGCCGCCGTCTTCGTACCGCTGCCGCCGTTGTCGTCGGAGGAGCAGCCGGCCACGAGCACCAGCCCGGCCGTCGCGGTGGTGGCGGCCAGAATGCGGGTCCGGCGCCCGAGGGTCGTCTTCACGGGGAGCCTCCTGTCAGGGAACTGTGGGTTCCGATTATAAGGAGAGGTTTGAGTTCCTCAAACCAAACCGATGGTTAAGGGGCCGTTCGACCTAAGAAGTCGGGTGCGGGGAGGCGGTTGGGAGGGGATGGGGAGGGACGGAAGTGGGCGGGAAGGGGGGCGAGAAGGGGTGTGGGGCGCCCGGTCACTGCCCAGTCACCGCCCGGTTTACGCTCGTCCTCGTCGATCCGGAGCGAAGAGAGCGAAGAGAGCCCGCCGTGACCCATCCCTTCCTGGACCTGACCCCGCTGAGCGCCGGCCGATTCGCCGCCATCGAGGACCGGGTGGCGCGGCTGCTCGGGACCGAGCAGGACGTCGTGATCATGCAGGGCGAGGCGCTGCTGCCGCTGGAAGGGGCGATCCGGGGGACGGCCGGGCCCGGCACGGTCGCGCTGAACGTGATCACCGGTCCGTACGGGCAGACCTTCGGGGACTGGCTGCGTGACTGCGGTGCGACCGTGATCGATCTGGCGGTGCCCTTCCATACGGCCGTCACGGCGGACCAGGTCCGGGAGGCCTTCGCCGAGCACCCGGAGATCGACTTCGTGTCCCTGGTGCATGCGGAGGCGGCGACCGGCAACACCAACCCCGTCGCGGAGATCGGTGAGGTCGTGCGGGCGCACGGGGCGCTGTTCTACCTGGACGCCGTGGCGTCGATCGGGGCCGAGCCGGTGCTGCCGGACGCATGGGGCGTGGACCTGTGCGTCATCGGGGCGCAGAAGGCGATGGGCGGGCCGGCCGGGGTTTCGGCGGTGTCGGTGAGCGAGCGGGCGTGGGTGCGGATGGCGGCGAACCCCAGGGCGCCGCGGCGGTCGTATCTGTCGCTGCTCGACTGGAAGGAGCGGTGGATCGACGGTGGGCGGAAGGCGCTGCTGCATGCGCCTGCGCAGCTGGAGATGCTGGCGCTCGAGGCTTGTGTGGAGCGGATCGAGGGGGACGGGCTGGATGCGGTGATGGCCCGGCACCGGGCCGCCGCGCTGTCGACTCGGGCCGGGGCGGTTGCGCTGGGTGGGGGCTTGGAGCCGTATGTGTACGACGCCGGGGAGGCCGCTCCTGTCGCTACGACGCTTCGGGCGCCGGCGGGGGTGGTGGCGTCGGAGGTGGTGGCTCGGGCGCTGGCGGGCGACCCTGCGTTGCCGCTGGCCGCGGGGGGTGGGGCGTTGGCCAAGGAGATGATTCGGGTCAATCACTACGGGGTGGATGCGGCGTCGGGTGCGGTGCGGGGGTGTGTGGCGGCGTTGGGGGCTGCGCTGGCGGAGAAGGGGCTGGGTGTGGATGTGGAGGGGGCGTTGCGGGTGGTGGAGGAAGCCTGGCGGTAGTCGGGGGCTGGGGCCTGGCTCCTTCGCCCCCGCCGCCCCTACCCGTCCCGTCCTTGAAGGGGCTCCGCCCCTTCGACCCCGCCAGGGGGCTTTGCCCCCTGGACCCCCGTCGGCCTGAACGGCCTCGTCCTCAAACGCCGGACGGGCTGAAATGCTTGGACCGGCGCTGGGAAGTGACCGCCGGACGGGCTGGATGATGCCGGCCGGCGCCGGGAAGTGACCGCCGCCGCAGTGAGGCCGCACCCCCGAGATTCGCCCCGCGCTGAAAGCCGTACCGCCGGTCCGTCCGCCGTGCCACGCTCCCGGCATGACCACCAACACCCCGGAACTCCTCCCCGACGGCCGCCCCCTCCCCCTCCTGACCGGCGACGAGCTCCCCATGCTCGAAAGCTGGCTCGCCTTCCATCGCGCCACCCTGGAGCTCAAGTGCTCGGGGCTGGACGACGTGCAGCTGCGGCTTGCCTCGGTCGAGTCGTCGGAGTTGACGTTGCTCGGGCTGGTGCAGCACCTCGCGGAGTGTGAGCGGAACTGGTTCCAGCGGGTGGTGGGTGGGCTCGACGTGCCGCCGGTGTACGGGGAGGGGAACGAGAGCGGGTACGCCCTCGATGCCGGGCGTGGGATCGGGGAGGCGCTCGCGGTGTGGCGGCGGGAGATCGCGCGGGGGCGGGAGGTGTGTGCCGGGCGGGCGCTGGAGAGTGTGGGGCGGATCGGGGACGGGCCGATGGCCGGGGTCGAGGTCAGTCTGCGGTGGGTGCTCATTCACATGATCGAGGAGTACGCACGGCACAACGGCCACGCCGACATTCTGCGGGAGCGCATCGACGGAGTTACCGGAGCCTGAATTCGGTGTAATTCTCGAATTCCTTTCCAGGGCAGCTTCCCATTCTCTTCTGCCCGCTTTCGCCGGACCTAAACGCAAAGATTCCGCGAACACCAACTGGAGGAATTCGGGCAGATCTCGTGGGAGTTACATGGCTGTGACGCGTTCCACATCGCGCCCCTTTTGTGCGGTATTAACCGGACAGAGCGGTGCGATCCACCCCTGATCCGCGCCACACCTCACGCCCGCGTGATAACACACCCGGACCTCACACGTAACCCCTCCCGGCCATGCAATTTCGAATTTCCCTCGGTAAATTCAATTCGCATGACTGCCGCACAAGCAGACCTGCAAATCGACCGTCCGGCGGTGGCCGACGGGGCCGCGCTGTGGCGGATTGCCCGGGACTCCAAGGCCCTCGACCTCAACTCGTCGTACAGCTATCTGCTGTGGTGCCGCGACTTCGCCGACACCTCGGCCGTCGCCCGCGACGAGCGCGGGGAGCCGGTCGGCTTCGTCACCGGGTACGTACGGCCGGATCGTCCGCAGACCCTGCTCGTCTGGCAGGTGGCCGTGGACGACACGCACCGCGGACGCGGGATCGCCGCCGCGCTGCTCGACGGGCTCGTCGCGCGAGCCGGTCGCGAGTACGGCGTCACGAGCGTCGAGACCACCATCACCCCGGGCAACACCGCCTCCGAGCGGCTGTTCGGCGCCTTCGCGGAGCGGCACGGTGCCGCCCTGGAGCGCGAGGTGCTGTTCGATGCCGGCCTGTTCCCCGACGGGCCGCACGACCCCGAAGTCCTCTACCGCATCGGTCCCCTCTCCCCCTGACGACCAGCTGACGACCAGCACGCACTCCCCCCACGCAAACGAGGAGCGATTCGTCGTGACCATCACCCAGCCCGACCTCAGCGTCTTCGAGACCCTGGAGTCCGAGGTACGCAGCTACTGCCGCGGCTGGCCCACCGTCTTCGACCGCGCGCGCGGCAGCCGCATGTACGACGAGGACGGCCACGAGTATCTGGACTTCTTCGCCGGGGCCGGCTCCCTGAACTACGGGCACAACAACCCCGTCCTGAAACGGGCGTTGATCGACTACCTGGAGCGGGACGGTGTCACGCACGGGCTCGACATGTCCACCAGCGCCAAGCGCGCCTTCCTGGAGTCCTTCCAGAACATCGTGCTGCGGCCGCGTGACCTGCCGTACAAGGTCATGTTCCCGGGGCCCACGGGTACGAACGCCGTCGAGTCGGCGCTGAAGCTGGCTCGGAAGGTGAAGGGGCGCGAGGCCATCGTGTCCTTCACCAATGCCTTCCACGGGATGTCCCTGGGGTCGCTCGCCGTCACCGGCAACGCCTTCAAGCGGGCCGGCGCCGGGATCCCGCTCGTGCACGGCACGCCGATGCCGTTCGACAACTACTTCGACGGCACGGTCGAGGACTTCCTCTGGTTCGAGCGCCTGCTCGAGGACCAGGGGTCCGGGCTCAACAAGCCCGCCGCCGTGATCGTGGAGACCGTGCAGGGCGAGGGCGGCATCAACGTCGCCCGCAAGGAGTGGCTGCGGGCGCTCGCCGAGCTGTGCGAGCGGCAGGACATGCTGCTCATCGTCGACGACATCCAGATGGGGTGCGGGCGGACCGGGGCCTTCTTCTCGTTCGAGGAGGCCGGGATCACGCCCGACATCGTCACCGTGTCCAAGTCCATCAGCGGCTACGGACTGCCCATGTCCCTGTGCCTGTTCAAGCCCGAGCTGGACATCTGGGAGCCGGGCGAGCACAACGGCACCTTCCGCGGCAACAACCCCGCCTTCGTCACGGCCACGGCCGCCCTGGAGACGTACTGGGCGGACGGGTCCGCGATGGAGAAGCAGACCCGTAAGCGCGGGGAGCAGATCGAGCAGGCGCTCATCTCCATCACCGAGGAGAACCTCGCCGATGTGAAGGAGTACCGCGGGCGCGGGCTCGTGTGGGGCCTGGAGTTCCACGACAAGGAGCGCGCCGGACGGGTCGCGCACCGAGCCTTCGAACTCGGGCTGCTCATCGAGACGTCGGGCCCCGAGAGCGAGGTCGTGAAGCTGCTTCCGGCGCTCACGATCACCCCGGAGGAGCTGGACGAGGGGCTCAGCGTCCTCGCCCGCTCCGTGCGGGAAACCATCTGAAACACCACCTAGGAGGCATCGCAGCACCGTGATCGTCCGTTCGTTCAAGGACATCGAAGGAACCGACCGCCATGTGAAATCGGCGTCCGGCACCTGGGAGAGCAAGCGCATCGTCCTCGCCAAGGAGAAGGTCGGCTTCTCCCTGCACGAGACGATCCTGTACGCGGGTACGGAGACGTCGATGTGGTACGCGAACCACATCGAGGCCGTCGTCTGCGTCGAGGGCGAGGCCGAGCTGACCGACCACGAGACCGGGCGGACGCACACCATCACGCCCGGGACCATGTACCTCCTGGACGGGCACGAGAGGCACACGCTGCGGATCAAGGAGGACTTCCGCTGCCTCTGCGTCTTCAACCCGCCCGTGACCGGCCGGGAGGACCACGACGAGAACGGCGTGTACCCGCTGCTCACCGAGCCCGAGGAGGTGTGAGAAACCCATGACCACCGCCATGACCGCAAACGTCACCGATCTCTACCCCAGCCGCGCCGCCACCGAGGTGTCGACGCCGCGCCAGGACCCCGTCGTCTGGGGCTCCCCCGACACGCCCGGCCCGATCGCGACGACCGACCTGCAGTCCTTCGAGCGCGACGGCTTCCTCGCCATCGACCAGCTCATCACCGAGGACGAGGTCGCGGTCTACGCACAGGAGTTGGAGCGGCTGGTCACCGACCCGGCGATCCGTGCGGACGAGCGCTCGATCATCGAGCCGAAGTCCAAGGAGATCCGGTCCGTCTTCGAAGTGCACAAGATCAGTGAGGTGTTCGCCTCTCTGGTGCGCGACGAGCGGGTCGTCGGCCGGGCCCGGCAGATCCTCGGCTCGGACGTGTACGTCCACCAGTCGCGGATCAACGTCAAGCCGGGCTTCGGGGCCAGTGGCTTCTACTGGCACTCCGACTTCGAGACCTGGCACGCCGAGGACGGCCTGCCCAACATGCGTACGGTGTCCGTCTCGATCGCGCTGACCGAGAACTACGACACCAACGGCGGGCTCATGATCATGCCGGGCTCGCACCGCACGTTCCTGGGCTGTGCGGGTGCCACGCCGAAGGACAACTACAAAAAGTCCCTGCAGATGCAGGACGCGGGCACGCCGTCCGACGAGGCGCTGACCAAGATGGCCTCCGAGTACGGCATCAAGCTCTTCACGGGCAAGGCCGGTTCGGCTACCTGGTTCGACTGCAACTGCATGCACGGCTCCGGCGACAACATCACGCCGTTCCCGCGCAGCAACGTGTTCATCGTGTTCAACAGCGTGGAGAACGCGGCCGTCGAGCCCTTCGCGGCTCCGATACGGCGGCCGGAGTTCATCGGCGCGAGGGACTTCACCCCCGTGAAGTGACGCTCACACGTGAAGTGATCCTCACAGCCACGCCAGCGACGCGGCCGTCTCCAGTACGTTCCGTACGGCGGCCGCGTCGCCCGTGGCACCCCTCGGCACCGCCTCCGGGGCGTATCGTCCGCCGACCAGCAGGCAGAAGTCGACCGGATCGACGGCGAGTTCGGCCCGCACGGGCTCGTCCGCCGACCCCAGCACCCACTCCTCGCCCCCGGTGACCGAGAAGAGCACCGGGGGCGCGGTGGTTCCCAGAGCCAGGCCGAGGACGCGTACGGCGAGGCGGATCAGCTGGTGAAGGTGCTCCTGGGGCGGGGGCGGGACGGCGATGCCGAGTGCGCGGCCGATGTCGTCGGTGTGGATCCACGTCTCGAAGCCGCGCACCAGGAAGTGGTCGGCGACGGGCAGCCGCAGCCCCATCAACGTCACGGCCCGGGCGGCCAGTTGGGCATCGCGGGCCTCCGGCGTGCCGAGCAGCTCGGCCGCCTGCGCGGACCAGTCGGCCACGGTCTCCTCGGGCGTACGGCCGTGCTCGTGCGCGATGACATCGGCGGTACGGCGGTTCCAGGCGTCCTCCCAGCGGGTGCCCTGCGCGATCCGCGAGGGCGGCACCCGGGCGCCGACGCCGAGCAGGGAGGCCAGGTGCTCGTCGGCGGCGAGGAGGTGGGCGACGGTGGCGTGCACGTCCCAGTCGTGCACGACCGGCGTGGTCCAGTGGCCTTCCAGCTCGGGGAGCAGTGCCTTCAGGCCGGCGACCGCGGCGGAGTAGGGAGCGACGTGCTCGGCGACGCGCGGGGCGGCGGAGCGGGCGCGCAGGGCGAGGGACAACAAGACCTCGTCCGGCGCCGCGGGAGCGTTCCGCGGCGGCCCCTCCAGCAGTCGTACCGTCTCCCGCAGCAGTTCCGCCTCCGCCGCGCAGCTCTCGCACTCGGCCAGGTGCGGCGGGACCGTCTTCTCGTCGGCCGGGTCGAGGGCGCCGAAGGCCCAGGCGGCAAGCAGCTCCCGTACCGCCTCGTGATCGTCGGTCACCGCGCGCCCACCTCCTGCCCGTGCCTGTCCCCGGTTCGTACCCCTCTCGCCATCATGCGCCTCTTTCGAGCGCCGGGTCCGGTGGGTCGGCCAAAGTCTCCGCCAAGGTACGCAGGGCGGTGCGCAGCCGGGTCTTGGCCGTGCCCTCGGGTATCCCCAGCTCCACGGCGGCCTGCCGGTAGGTGCGGCCCGCGACGTAGGCGAGGTGGACGACGACCTCGGCGGTGGCCGGGTTGCGGGTGCCCCTTGTAGCGCCCCACAACACCGGCCTGCCGCGCGCCCGCCGATCGGTGGGCGATTGCCATGGGGCGAACGGCCCCGCTGCCGGTCTGCTCCACCGGCACCACCACCGTTCCTGGGAACCGACCGGGAAAGCTCCGATCAGCCGCACGCCCCGAACGGTCTTGGGCGCACTGGTCATCCGCTTTCACATCCCGGGCGGCGACACGGATCACGTCCGTGGTCCGAGCCGGGCGGGCGGAGTCCCTCACGATCTGGCCATGTGGGTGCGGCCAGAGGCGACGGGGAGGCCCTGAACCATCTCGCTGGTGGAGCAGGGGCCCCGCACGCTGACGCCACACCCGGCGTCCCAGATTGCGCGACGACACTACCTCGGCCCTCTCAGCACAGCGCAAGCCCACGAGCCGACGATCACACGATCGTGGTAAGTCACCGCAGGTTCAGGCCGAGAGGACGTCCAGCAACCGGTCGACATCCGCGGGGGTGTTGTAGAGGTGGAAGGCCGCGCGCAGGTTGCCCGCGCGGTTGGCGACCTCGATTCCGGCCGCGCTCAGCTCGGGCTGGCGGTGGCCGAGTCCGGGCACGGAGACGATCGCCGAGCCGGGCGAGGGCACCGGTTCGTGGCCGAGGGTCGCAAGGCCCGCGCGGAAGCGGTCGGCGAGGTCGAGGTCATGGGCCTGGATGGCGGACACGCCGAGTTCCTCGATCAGCTCCAGGGACGTGCGCAGCCCGGCGTAGGTGAAGAGGCTGGGGCTGATGTCGAAGCGCCGAGCGGAGTGGGCGAGGTCCTCGACGGGGCCGTAGCAGCTGTCCCAGGGGGCCTCTCCGGCGACCCACCCGGCGAGCAGCGGCGTCAGCCCGCCGAAGTCCTCCGGGACGACGC
The DNA here is from genome assembly GCF_004028635.1 of Streptomyces cyaneus. Lineage (GTDB taxonomy): Bacteria > Actinomycetota > Actinomycetes > Streptomycetales > Streptomycetaceae > Streptomyces > Streptomyces cyaneus. The sequence continues at coordinate 100,151 of NZ_RQJW01000019.1, forward strand.
AGAACGCGACGCCGTGCGGGCCCAGGAGCCACTTGAAGCCGACGGCGGCGACGAAATCGTACGCGCCGGCCTCCAGCGGCAGCCATCCGGCCGACTGGGAGGCGTCGACGTAGGTGCGCGCCCCCTGCGCCAGTGCCGCCGCGCGCACGGCGGGCAGGTCGGCGATCCGGCCGTCGGCGGACTGCGCGGCGCTGACCGCGACGAGTGCGGTGTCCGGGCGGACGGACTCGGCGAGGCGGTCCAACGGGACGGCGCGCACCTTGAGGTCGCCGCGCATGTGGAAGGGGTTCACGAGGGAGGCGAAGTCGGCCTCCGCGGTGAGGACTTCGGCACCTGCGGGGAGCGAGGCCGCGATCAGCCCGCCGTACTCGGCGACCGAGGCCCCGGTCGCGACCCGCTCGACCGGGACGCCGGCCAGCCGGGCGAAGGAGGCGCGCACGACCTCCACGTCCTCGTACAGAGGGCCGAGCGGCGTGCCCTCGGCCCGCATCCGCACGGCCCGGTGCAGGGCGGTGACGGTGCGGGCCGGCAGCAGGGCGCTGCTCGCGGTGTTGAGATAGACGTTCTTCGGTGCGAACTCGGCGCGGACCAGGCTCTCGAAGGTCTCCATGGCTCCACTGTGGGCCCTGAACACCTATCGGTCCATTGCGAATCTTTACGTGGTTTCGCTAAGGAACGCTTATAGATCGGCCCCGACCTGCGGGTTCGCTCAGCAGCTCAGTGCTGCGGCACCGCGCAGCCATCCGGACCGCACGCGTCCGCGTCGCCCTGCTCGATCAGCGTGAGCGGCGACCGCTCGCCCCACGCCTGCGTCAGCGCCTGCTGGAAGACCTCGGCGGGCTGGGCGCCGGAGACGCCGAACTTGCGGTCGAGGACGAAGAACGGCACGCCCGTGGCGCCGAGCTGGGCGGCCTCGCGCTCGTCGGCGCGCACGTCGTCGGCGTAGGCGTCCGGGTCGGCGAGGACCTTGCGCACGTCGTCGGCGTCGAGTCCGGCCGCGACGGCCAGCTCCACGAGCCGCTCGTCGCCCTCGGAGAAGACGGACCGCTCCTCGGCGAAGTTCGCCCGGTAGAGGATCTGGATCAGCTCGTCCTGCCTGCCGTGCTCCTTGGCGAGGTGCAGGAGGCGGTGCATGTCGAAGGTGTTGCCGTGGTCGCGGCCTTCGGTGCGGTAGTCGAGTCCCTCCGCGGCGGCCTGCGCGCCGAGGTTCTCCTCGCCGGCCTGGGCCTGGGCCGCGCTCATGCCGTACTTCCTGGTGAGCATGGTGATCACGGGCTGGATGTCGCCCTTGGCGCGCCCGGGGTCCAGCTCGAACGAGCGGTGCACCACCTCGACCTGGTCGCGGTGCGGGAAGGCCTCGAGCGCCTTCTCGAAGCGGGCCTTGCCCACGTAGCACCAGGGGCAGGCGATGTCGCTCCAGATCTCGACGCGCATGTGTGTGGCTCTCTCCAGTCGTACGGGTACGGGGACTCCTCCGGTTAGTGCGTGAACGTTCAATCAGCGGGGTTCATTCCCTGGGCACGGTGAAGCACAGGTTCAGGTGGTGGTCCCCGTCGGCGGGCGGGTTCTGCGGGTCCGGACGCCAGCCCCGGCCGGCGTAGAAGATCTGCGCACGCCGGTTGTCCACATGCACGTCGAGCACGGCCGTGCGCTTCCCGTCCGCCCGCCACTGCTCCACACAGGCGGCATGCAGGGCGGTACCGACGCCACGACCCCACCAGTCGGGGTCGACGTGGAACTGGAACAGCTTGACCGTGTCGGCAGGGGTGTCCTCCGGGGTGCGGAAGGAGGCGAGACCGACGATCCGGCTCTGCTCGACGACGCACAGCACATGCCCGTCGGGCCGCTCGATGGCGGTGCGCCAGGCGGCGGACCAGTCGGTGCCGTCGTCCGGGATCCCGTCCGGGTAGTACGTCGCGCGGGCGCGCGCGTGCAGGGCGGCGACCAGCTCCGTCTCGGCGGACAGGACGGTACGGATCACCTGGGTCGCGGTCACTCGGTCACCGATCATGCAACGGAGGACGTGGCCTCGGACGCCCCGGTTCCGAGCCGGCTGAACTGCGCCCGGTAGGCGCTCGGGGTCAGCCCCGTACGGCGGACCAGATGCCCCCGCAGTGAGTCGGCGGTGCCCAGGCCGCAGGCGTGGGCCACCTGGTCCATCGGCAGGGCGGTGGTCTCCAGCAGTTCCTTGGCGCGCTCGATGCGCTGGTGGAGCAGCCACTGCAGCGGGCTCACCCCGCTCTCGGCGTGGAAGCGGCGGGTGAGGGTGCGGACGCTGACGCCGGCGTGGCGGGCCAGGTCGGTGAGGGTGAGCGGCTTGTCGAGGTTGCGCATGGCCCAGCCGCGGGTGTCGGCGCAGGCCGTGCCGCGCTCGGGCGGCAGCGGGGTCTGGGTGAACTGGGTCTGGCCGCCGGGCCGTACGGGGGCGACGAGCGCCAGCCGGGCGACCTCGTTGGCGACGGCGGCGCCGTAGTCGGTACGGATGATGTGCAGACACAGGTCGATGCCGGCGGCGTAGCCGGAGGAGGTCACGTACGGTCCGTCCTGGACGTACAGCACATCGCCGCGCAGGTCGACGTGCGGGTACCGGCGGCGCAGTTCCTCGGCGTGCGCCCAGTACGTCGTGGCGCGGCGCCCGTGCAGCAGGCCCGCCTCGGCGAGTTGGAAGGCGCCGGTGCACAGGGACGCGATCCGCCTGCCGTCGGCGGCCGCCTCGCGGACGGCGGTGACGATCCGCGGCTCCGGCTCGAAGGGCTCCCCGGTCCCGGCGACGAGCACGGTGTCCGCCTCCCGTACGGCGTCGAGTCCGTGCCGCACATACAGGTCGAGGCCGCCGGTGGTGGGCACGGGTCCGGGATCGGCGGCACAGATGACCACCTCGTAACCCGGCCACCCCGCCACCTCGACCTTGCCGAACAGCATCTCCGGGATGGCGAGGTTGAACATCGAGACCGGCGAGGGCGCGACGACGGCGATCCGGTGCGGTGCGAACGGCGTGGGCATGGCCAGAACCTCCGGGTGCATGGCATTCCGGCCACTACTGTACGGCGGCGCGGATCCGCAGCATGGAGGGCATGTCAACGAACCAGACCCGCAAGGTCGACGAACTCGCCTCCACGAAGGGCGAGTCGGGGCCCAAGAGCTTCTCCTCCGCGCTGACCCTCACCGCCGGCCTCCTCGGCTTCGCGCTGGTCTGCCTCGACGCGTCCATCGTGAACGTGGCCCTGCCCGCGATCGGTTCATCCCTCGGTGGCGGGATGTCCGGCCTGCAGTGGGTCGTCGACGCCTACACCCTGGCCTTCGCCGCGCTGATGCTGTCCACCGGGGCCTTCTCGGACCGGGTGGGGGCGAGCCGGGCGTTCGCGCTCGGCACCACCGTCTTCACGCTCGCCTCGGCGGCATGCGGCCTGGCGCCGAACCTGCCCGCCCTGATCGGCGCGCGGGTGGTGCAGGGCGTCGCGGCGGCCGTGGTGCTGCCGGCCTCGCTGGCGCTGGTGCGGCAGGCGTACGCCGATCCGGCGCGGCGGGCCCGGGCGGTGGCCGCGTGGGCGGCGGGCGGTTCGGTGGCGGTGGCGCTGGGTCCGGTGGCGGGCGGCATGCTGACGACGGCCTGGGACTGGCGCGGGATCTTCTTCGTCAACCTCCCCGTCGGGGCGCTGATCCTCGCGCTGCTGATCCGCGCCCCGCGCTCGGAGCGCCGCCCGGCACCGCTGGACCTGCCCGGTCAGGTGACGGCGGTGGTGGCTCTGACGGCGCTGACGTTCGCGGTGATCGAGGGCGGGACGGCGGGGTGGGCGGCGCTGGCGGTGGCCGTCGTGGCCGCGGTCGCGTTCCTCAGGATCGAGGCACGGCAGCCGCACCCGGTCGTCCCCCTCGCCCTCTTCCGCAACCGGACCGTGGCGGTGACGGTCGCCGCGGGAGCGGCGGTCAGCGTGGCCTTCTACAGCCTGGTGTTCGTCTTCTCGCTCTTCTTCCAGCAGGTGCAGGGCCGTTCCGCGCTGCAGGCCGGGCTGATGTTCCTGCCGATGACGGGCCTGATCGCGGTGACGAACGTGGCGGCGGGCAAGCTCGCGGGCCGCTACGGCGCCCGGTTGCCCATGGTGGTCGGGCAGGGCCTGGCCGTCGTAGGACTGCTCTTGATCCTGTACGTCGACTCCAGGACGTCTCCCGTCCTGGTGGCCCTGCTCCTCGTCCCCATGGCGTTGGGCTGCGCGCTGACGGTGCCGCCGCTGACCGCGGCGATGCTGGACGCCGTGCCCGCCGAACGGGCGGGTCTGGCGGCCGGCGTCCTCAACTCGGCGCGGCAGATGGCCGGGGCGCTGGGCATCGCCGCGTTCGGGGCGTTGATCTCCGACGGCTTCGTGGCGGGGATGCGGCTGAGCCTGGTGATCAGCGCGGCCCTGCTGGCGGTGACGGGCCTGCTCAGCTTCCGTCTCGCAGGTCCTTCGGCCAGTTCGGCCTGAACTCGAGGTGGTCGTACGTCACGACACACCCCTCCCCCATCGGCGACTGCGTCATGAAGCCGACCAGGGCGGCGTCCGTCTCCTTCTCGTCCCCCAGCGTGAAGAGCCGGACGAAGGTCCAGCGCTCGCCGTCCCGGGAGGCGTGGAAGGCGAAGGCCCGCTCGGTCCGGCTCACCCGCAGCCAGACCGAACTCCCCTCCACGGTGAAGGAGTTGGCGTCGTCGGAGTGCCCCCGAGTGACCACCGTGCACACGGTGGGCACGTCCGGGGAGTACTCCAGACACAGCTTGGCCCAGGCCCGCTCCCCGACATGGACGTAGAGCACCCCGGCATCGAAGGCGGCGGCGAACCCGACGGTGACGCGGGCGATCAGCTGGAAGTCACCCTCGGGCGCACCCAGAAGCCGCGGCGCGTCGGAGGCGGGGTCCAGCGCCTCCCCGGTGGGCGGCACGAACCGGTCCTGCCGGGGCCCGGCCCACCCGGAGAGCATGCCGTCCTCGTAGGCCCAGTGACCGTCGGGTCCATAGGTACGGAGCGGGAAAGGCAGTTCGGGAAGTTCCACGTCCATCGCCTCAGTGTCTCAGGTGCAGTGTGCCAACCAGGGGCGCGGGGAACTGCGCGACAAGCCACGACGAACCCGCAGCCCGAAGACTCCCCGCACCCCTACGGCGCTATCGCTCCAAACGCCCGTTGAACCTGCGAGGCAGTCCCAGCGGATTGTCGTCGCGGAGCTCCTTGGGCAGCAGCGCCTCAGGGGCACCCTGATACGCGACCGGCCGCATCCACCGCTCGATGGCCGTACCGCCCACCGACGTGGACGTCGAGGTCGTAGCCGGGTACGGACCGCCGTGGTGCTGGGCCGCCGCGACGGCGACACCCGTCGGCCACCCGTTCACCAGCACACGCCCGGCCAGCGGCGTCAGCTCCGCGAGGATCTCCGCGCCCCGGCCCTCACCCGCCGCCTCCTCGGCCGACAGATGAACCGTTGCCGTGAGGTTGCCCGGCAGACGGGACAGCACGGCCTGCGCCTGCGCGTCGTCGTCGTAGCGGGCCACCACCGTCACCGGGCCGAAGCACTCCTCCAGGAGCAGGTCGTACGCCCCCTCGCTGGTCAGCTTCTCGGCCGCGACCGTCAGGAAGCCCGCACTGACCGTGTGCTCACCACCCGCACCCGGCGTCACCGGCGACTCCACGTCCGCGAGCTCCGCACGCTCGGCAACCCCGGCGATGAAGTTGTCCCGCATGCGGTGGTCGAGCAGGACACCGGCGTCGGTGTCGCTGACGGCGTCCGTGAGCGACTTGACCAGGCCGTCGCCCGCGGCGCCGGACGGCACCAGCACAAGGCCCGGCTTCACACAGAACTGCCCGACGCCCAGCGTCATCGAGCCCGCGAGCCCCGTTCCGATGGCCTCCGCGCGCTCGGCGGCCGCGGCCTCGGTGATCACGACGGGGTTCAGCGAGCCCAGCTCGCCGTGGAAGGGGATCGGCACCGGCCGCGCGGCCGCCGCGTCGAAGAGGGCGCGGCCACCCCGGATCGAACCGGTGAAGCCGGCCGCGGTGACCAGCGGGTGCTTGATCAGCTCGATGCCCGCCTCGAAGCCGTGCACGAGGCCGATGACACCCTCGGGGATGCCGTGCTCGGCGGCGGCCCGCCGCAGGACGGCCGCGACCAGCTCGGACAGCGCCGGGTGGTCGGGGTGGGCCTTGACGACGACCGGGCAGCCCGCGCCCAGCGCGCTCGCGGTGTCGCCGCCGGCGACGGAGAAGGCGAAGGGGAAGTTCGAGGCCGAGTAGACGGCGACGACGCCGAGGGGCACCTTGTAGCGGCGCAGGTCCGGGATCGGCGGGGTCGCGGTGTCGTCGGGGTGGTTGATGACGACGTCGAGGAAGGCGCCCTCGTCGACGATGTCGGCGAAGGCCCGCAGCTGGTAGCAGGTGCGGGCGAGTTCGCCGGTGAGGCGGACGGGGCCGAGCGCGGTCTCGGCGTCGGCGGCCTCGACGAGCTGGTCCTTGGCCGCCTGGAGCCGGTCGGCGGCGGTGCGCAGGAAGGCCGCGCGGACCGTGCGGTCGGCGAGGGCGCCGCGCACGTCGTGCGCGGCGCGGACGGCGGTGTCCACCTCCTGGGCTGTGGCCTCCACCGCAACCTGTTCACGCTGCTTCCCGGTTCGGGGGTCGACACTCCAGACTGGTGCTGCTGCCACCGCGGGTCCCTCCACACATGTATTGCCGCAGTACGGGGTCATCCACCAGGGTCGTTCGATATACTGAACGCTGTCTCTGATGATGAATATGCTGTGGAGACTATTTCCCGTCGAACGAAGGGGTCAAGGGCGATGTCGGCTGGCGAGACGGGCGGCGGGGCGCAGGTCAAGTCCGCTGTACGGACGGTTGAACTGCTCGAATACTTCGCCGGACGCCCCGGCATGCACTCCCTCGCGTCGGTCCAGGAGGCCGTCGGATACCCCAAGTCCAGCCTCTACATGTTGCTGCGCACGCTCGTCGAGCTGGGCTGGGTGGAGACGGACGCGACGGGCACGCGGTACGGCATCGGCGTACGGGCACTGCTGGTCGGCACCTCCTACATCGACGGCGACGAGGTCGTGGCGGCGGCCCGTCCGACGCTGGACCGCCTGTCGGACGACACGACCGAGACGATCCACCTGGCCCGTCTGGACGGCACGAACGTCGTCTACCTGGCCACCCGCCAGTCCCAGCACTATCTGCGCCCCTTCACCCGGGTCGGACGCCGGCTCCCGGCCCACTCCACGTCCCTCGGCAAGGCGCTGCTGAGCACCTACACGGACGAGCAGGTCCGCAAGATGCTCCCGGAGACGCTCCCCGCGCTGACCGAGAACACCATCACCGACCGCGAGAAGCTCATCGAGGAGCTCCACCAGGTCCGCGAGCAGGGCTTCGCCGTGGACCGCGAGGAGAACACCCTCGGTCTGCGCTGCTTCGGGGTGGCGATCCCGTATCGCACCCCGGCCCGCGACGCGATCAGCTGCTCGGTGCCGGTGGCCCGGCTGACGCCCGCGCACGAGCAGATGGTGAAGGACGCACTGTTCGACGCGCGGGACAGACTGACCCTGGCCACTCGTAGGCTCTGACACCATGGGTTCGTAGGCTCTGACTCCATGGATGTGGAACTCCGCGAGGTGCACGACAGTGACTTGCCGGTCTTCTACCGGCAGTTGAACGACCCGGAGGCCCTGCACATGGCGGCCTTCACCCCCAAGGACCCGGCCGACCGGGACGCCTTCGACGCGCACTGGAAACGGATCCGGTCCTCGGGCGACGTCCTGCGCACGATCCTGGCCGACGGTGACGTGGTGGGCAGCACGGCGGTGTACGGGGAGCCGGGCGAACGCGAGGTGACGTACTGGGTGGACCGGGCGTACTGGGGACGGGGCATCGCCACGGCCGCGCTGCGCGGGCTGCTCACCGAGGTCCCCGAACGCCCGCTGTACGCCCGGGCGGCGGCGGACAACGAGGGCTCGCTGCGGGTGTTGCACAAGTGCGGGTTCCGGGTGACCGCGCGGGCGAGGGGGTTCGCGAACGCGCGGGGCGAGGAGATCGACGAGTTCGTGCTGCATCTGGAGGGGTGACCTGAGGAGTGAGGGCCCCTCCCCCGTCCGGCGGAGACGGATCGTCGGCGCGCAGGAGGTGCCCGGCACCCGGCGCACGGGAGCGTGGACGCATGACGCAGACACTCGCTCCTGCTCCGGTGAAGCCCGCCATGGGTCTCGGCCGGTCCCGTCGGCTCCTGCGCGCCGTCGCCATCGTCTCCTGCGGGCCGTATCTCGCCCTCAAGGTGGCCTGGCTCGCCGGCAGTCACATCGGGATCCCGGACGGCAGCCCGCTGCTGGAGCACCGGGCGAGTATCGCCGTCGCCAACAGCATCACCGTCCTCATGGACGCGGCCGTGATCGTGCTCGCGCTGGTGCTGACCCGGCCGTGGGGGCTGCGCGTGCCCGCCTGGCTGCTGGCCCTCCCCGCCTGGGTGGCCACCGGGCTGCTCACGCCGCTCATGGCCGGGTTCCCGATCCAGCTCCTCGTCAGCGCGCTCGGCGGAACGGTGGACAGCACGGACGGCGACGGGAAGCCGTTCCTCGACACCTGGGTCTTCGGGGTCGTCTACACCGGGTTCATCGTGCAGGGACTCACCCTCGGCGCGCTGTTCGTGCTCTACGCCCGGGACCGCTGGGGCCACCTGTGGCAAGGGCGGGTCTGGGAACTCCCCCTGGGTGTCATCGGAGCGGCCCAGCGGGCGGTCGCCGTCGCGGCCGCCGTACTCGCCCTGCTGCCCCTGACCGCCCACGTCCTGTGGGCGTGCGGCAGCACCGCCGGACTGGGCGGGACCCGCATCGCCGACCGGACCAGTGACTTCTACGTCATGGAGGTCCTGTACGCCGTCTTCCTCGCCATGGCCGTCACCGGCGGTTTCCTCCTCGCTTTCCGGCGCGGCCGAGCCCTGTCCGTCAAGGTGCCGCTCGCCCTCGTCTGGGTCGGTTCCGCCGCCCTGGTCTGCTGGGCGGGCTGGTTGTCGCTGGCCCCTCTCACCGACATCGCCGACCGTCCGACAGCGCTGATGAACCTCGCCTACGCTGGCGAGATGATCGTCGGCATACTCGTCGCCTGCCTCGGCGTCCACTTCCTCGCGGAGCGCTCCGCGAGCCGGAAACGTCGTACGGCGTGAGCCAGTTCACCCGGTTCCTGTTCGGGCGGCGGGCGCGCCGGCGCTGGATCCATCTGATCCTCGGCGGCGCGCTCGCCATGCCGTACGTCTTCGTCGGCCAGCTCGTCGTCGGCCCCGCCACCGACTCCAGGTACGTCTTCAACGACCTGCCCCTGCAACTGCTCTCCTTCGCCGTCGGCTTGCCCCTCGCCGCCCTCACGGCCGTCCTGTTCCCGCTGATCCGGCCCCTGGAGGCGGGTGCCGTGCGGTCGCTGTGCGGTGTCGAGGCGGGTCTGCTGGCCCACCGTCCCGCCCGGACGCGGGCCGCGAAGGGGCGTGCGGCGGCGTGGTTCACGCTGCATCTCGGGTTCGGCGGGATCATCTCGGGGATGTCGCTGGCGGTGCCGCCGTTCGCCGGCTTCCTCACCGCACTGCCGCTGATCGTCTGGCTGGGCGGTGCCGAGGCCGTCGAGTTGCCCGAAGCCCTCGACCAGCCCTGGGTGTTGGCGCTCGCGCCGGTCGCGGGCATGGCAACCATGCTCGCGCTCGCCTGCTGCGCGGCCGTCTCCGGGACGCTCCTCGCCCGCTGGGCGCCCGCGCTGCTCGGACCCACGCCCGAGGACCGGCTCGCGGCGGCCGAGGCACGCGCCGCGGACCTCGCCGTGCGCAACCGGCTCGCGCGCGAGCTGCACGACTCCGTGGGCCACGCCCTCAGCGCCGTCACCCTCCAGGCGAGCGCGGCCCGCCGGCTCCTCGACACCGACCCGGAGTTCGTCCGCGAGGCCCTCGCCGCGATCGAGGACACGACCCGGCGCACGGTCGGTGAACTCGACACCGTCCTCGGCGTGTTGAGGGACGGCGACACTCCCGGTACGGCCCCGGCGCCCACCCTCGCCGCCGACCTCGGCGGCCTGCTGCGCCGCACCCGCGCGGGCGGGCTGCGGGTGAGCGCCACGCTCTGCGCCGACCCCGAGGCCCTGCCGCCCGTCCTGTCCCGCGAGGCCTACCGCATCGTCCAGGAGGGGCTGAGCAACGCCCTCAAGCACGCCGGTGACCAGGTGACCGTGCGGCTGCGGATCGAAGTGGCCGACGGGCACCTGGAGATCACCGTCGAGAATCCCATCGCCTGCGCCCCCGGGTGCCGGCCCGGCGGCGGCCACGGCCTGCGCGGCATAGCCGACCGGGCACGACTGCTGGGCGGAACCATGGAGGCAGGGACGGCGGAAGCAGGGGCGGCAGGGGCGGTGCCGGTAAAGACCGGCGCGGTGGCGGGCATCTGGCGCCTGCGCGTGCGGCTGCCGATGAAGGGCCCGGCATGACATCACGGCCGCCGACCGGGAGACACCGCCCATGGGACCCCGCCCCCGCACCCGCGACGGCTCGCACAACACCGGCGACCACCGACCCCGAGACGATCCGCATGACACGCCCGCCGACCCTGAGGGAACACGCATGACGCCCCGCGCAGCGATCCGCATCGTCCTCGCCGACGACGAGCGCATGGTCCGCACCGCCCTGCGCGCCATCCTCTCCGCCGAGCCGGACCTGGAGGTGGTCGGTGAGGCGGCGACCGGGGCCGAGGCGGTGTCCGTCGTGCGGGAGCGGCGGCCCGACGTGGTCCTCATGGACGTCCGTATGCCGGAGATCGACGGCATCCGGGCGACCGAGCAGATCCTGGCCACGCTGGACGAGGCGCCCCGCATCGTCGTCGTCACCACGTTCGAGAACGACTCCTATGTGTACGACGCCCTGCGTGCCGGAGCCGCCGGGTTCCTGCTGAAGCGGGCGGAGGCCGACGCGCTGGTCCAGGCCGTACGACTGGTCTCGCGCACCGACACCCTGCTGTTCCCGTCGGCCGTACGCAGCCTCGCGGCCGAGCACGCGCGCGCGTACCCCGCCCCGCCGCCGTGGGTGGCGAAGCTCACGGGCCGCGAGAGCGAGGTGCTGCGGCTGATGGCACAGGGCCTGACCAACGCGGAGATCGCGCGGCGCATGGAGGTCGGTGCGGCCACCGTGAAGTCGCATGTGGCGGCGGTCCTGGCGAAGACCGGGACCCGCGACCGCACGCAGGCCGTGATCGCCGCCTACGAGGCGGGCTTCATGAACGCTCGATGAGAAAACAGGGCGGAAGGGAACGTTCCGCCCCATCCTGATCGTCCTCTCGGGTGGGATGAACAAGACGATCAGGCGGGCGTCCGTCTTCGCGCTGCTGCTGGTGTTCGCTCTGCTGGTCAGGGCGACCTGGGTGCAGTTCTACGAAGGCCAGGCGCTCGCGGACGACAAGAACAACCGGCGGAACACGATCGCGCTGTACAGCGAGCCGCTCGGCAACATCGTCGTGGGCGGCGAAGCCATCACCGGCTCGGCGCGCACGAAGAGCGGTGACCTCGCGTACAAGCGGACGTACACCGACGGCGCGCTGTACTCGGCCGTGACCGGCTACAGCTCGCAGGCGTACGGAGCCACCCAGCTGGAGGGCGTCTACCAGGACCTGCTCGACGGCAGCGACACCCGGCTGAAGAGCGTGATGGACACGATCACCGACAAGCGGGCTGATCCGGGCAATGTGATCACGACGATCGACCCGGATGTGCAGAAGGCGGCGTACGACGCGCTCGGCGACAACAAGGGCGGCGCGGTCGCGATCGACCCCACCACGGGGAAGATCCTCGCGACGGTCTCCACCCCCTCGTACGACCCGTCGCGCATCACCACCGGCGACAAGGAAGTCTGGGAGCAGCTGACCAAGGACTCCGACAAGCCGATGACGAACCGCGCGCTGCGCCAGCCGCTGCCACCGGGTTCGACGTTCAAGCTGGTCGTGGCGGCGGCCGCGCTGGAGGACGGGCTGTACTCGTCGGTGGACGACAAGACGAACAGCCCGGACCCGTACCCGCTGCCGCAGTCGAGCGACAAGCTGACGAACGAGAACCTCTCCGCCCCCTGCGAGAACGCCTCGATCCGGGTCGCGCTGCAGTACTCCTGCAACAACGTCTTCGGGAAGATGGCCGTCGACCTGGGCCAGGACAAGGTCAGGTCGATGGCCGAGAAGTTCGGCTTCAACGACGAGAAGCAGGACGTGCCGGTGCGGGCGTACACCAGCGTGTACCCCTCCGACATGGACGAGGCGCAGACCGCCCTGTCCGGCATCGGCCAGTTCGACGTCACCGCGACCCCGCTGCAGATGGCCATGGTGTCGGCCGCCATAGCCAACGGCGGCAAGCTGGTCTCGCCCCATATGGTGTCCCAGATCACCGACGGCGGCGGCGACGTGCTGGAGAACTACAACGACAGCGCGGACACCAAGGAGATCGTCAGCTCCGACACCGCCGAGCAGCTCCAGTCGGCGATGCAGACGGTCGTCGAGAAGGGCACGGGCACCAACGCGCAGATCTCGGGCGCGACGGTGGGCGGCAAGACGGGCACGGCTCAGCACGGCGAGAACAACAGCAAGACGCCGTACGCCTGGTTCACGTCCTACGGGAAGGCGGACGGCAAGGAGGTCGCCGTGGCGGTGATCGTGGAGCAGTCGAACGCGGCGCGGTCGGAGGTCAGCGGCAACGGGCTGGCGGCGCCGGTGGCCAAGGCGATCATGAAAGCAGCGTTGCAGTAACACCCTTGGGGGCGCGGGGAACTGCGCGACCAGCTACAACGGATCCGCACTGGTCGCGCAGCGCCCCTTGGTCACTTCACGTACTTACTTCACGCCCAGGATCTGCTCGATCGGATTGATGGCGAAGTACACCAGGAACAGCACCGAGGTCCCCCACAGCAGCCAGTGGATCTCCTTCGCCTTGCCGAGCACCACCTTGATCACGACGTAGGCGAGGAACCCCGCCCCGATCCCGTTGGTGATCGAGTACGTGAACGGCATCACGGCGATGGTCAGGAACGCCGGGATGGCGATCTCGTACTTGTCCCAGTCGATGTGCTTGACCTGGGTCATCATCAGGAAGCCGACGGCGACCAGGGCCGGGGCCGCCGCCTGGAGCGGGACGATCGTGAGCAGCGGGGTCAGGAAGAGCGCCAGGGCGAACATGCCGCCGGTGATCAGGTTGGAGAAGCCCGTGCGCGCGCCCTCGCCGACGCCTGCCGCCGACTCGATGTAGGAGGTCGCGGAGGACGACGAGGCCGCACCACCGGCGGCCGCCGCGGCACCGTCGATCAGCAGCACCCGGCCGAGGCCCGGCACCTTGCCCTGCTCGTCCAGCAGCCCCGCTTCCGCGCTGATGCCGACGACGGTGCCCATGGTGTCGAAGAAGTCGGACAGGATCAGCGTGAAGATCAGCAGCACGACGGTGATGGCCGTGGTCTCGCCGAACGCGCCGAACAGGCTGAAGTCGCCGATGAGTCCGAAGTCGGGGGTGTCGACCACCTTGTCGGGCCACGCCGGCGTGGTCAGGCCCCAGGCCTTGATGTCGGCGACCGAGTTGATGATCATCGCGACGACCGTCATGGTGACGATGCTGATCAGGATGGCGCCCTTCACCTTGCGGGCGAGCAGGGCGATCGTCAGCAGAACCCCGAGACAGAAGACGAGGATCGGCCACCCGGTGAGCGTGCCGGTGCCGCCCAGCTGAACCGGGACGGTGGTGTTCGCGGCGTCCGGGATGCGGCTGACGAACCCGGCGTCGACGAAGCCGATGAAGGCGATGAACAGGCCGATGCCGACGCTGATCGCCTGCTTGAGCGGTTGCGGAATGGCGTGCATGACGGCCTCGCGCAGACCGGTGAGCACGAGTACGCAGATCAGCAGGCCTTCGAGGACGACCAGGCCCATCGCGTCGTCCCAGGACATCAACGGGGCGATCTGGAAGGCGACGACGGCGTTGAGGCCCAGGCCGGCGGCGAGTGCGAGCGGGAGGTTGCCGCCGACGCCCATGATGATCGTCATGACCGCGGCCACCAGGGCGGTGGCGGTGGTGAGTTGGACCGCATCCAACTGGTGGCCGAACTTGTCCTTCGCGCTGCCGAGGATGATGGGATTCAGGACAAGGATGTAGGCCATCGTGAAGAACGTGGCGAAGCCGCCGCGTATCTCACGGGCGAAGGTGGATCCCCGTTCGGAGATCTTGAAGAACCGGTCGACGCTGTTCGCGCCTGGTGGCGCGGCACTTGGCCGGTCGGTCACCTTCTGGGATTCGGACATGGCTCTCGCTCCTTGTTGCCTGACTGATCGGTGTGCGGATGCTGGCTGGATTGTTCCCGCGTTGAACGTGTTTCAGGTTTTCTCCGTGTTACGGAATCAGGGCTGCTCACGTGCGACGTGCCACACGGCGTTCGAAGCCTCGTACGAACCGAGCATTCGATCACTGCTACGCTTCCGGACCTCGACCGGATGATCGCGAAATGATCGCCGGACGATCACATGTCATACATATGCCACTCACAGGCAGGAGGGGTCGCCCGTGGGCACGGTCGTCGACGACACCGCCTCCGTGGAGTTCCATGCCTTCTTCGAGCGCCACTATGCCGAACTCTCGCGCTTGGCTCATCTGTTGACGGGTGAGGCGGACGCGGCCGACGATCTGGCGGCGGACGCCTTGCTGGCGCTGTGGCACCGCTGGGACCGGGTACGCACCGCCGACCATCCGGTGGCATACGCGCGCGGGGTCGTGGCCAATCTGGCCCGCACCAAGATCCGCAGCGCGGTCCGGGAGCGGCGGCGGATCGCCCTGTTCTGGTCGCAGCGCGAGGAGAAGACGGAGAACCCGGACGTCGCGGGTGTCGTCGACGTCCAGGGGGCGTTGCGTAGACTTCCGTTCCGCAAACGCGCCTGTGTGGTGCTGCGGCACGCCTTCGACCTCTCCGAGAAGGACACCGCGCTCGCCCTGGGCATCTCGGTCGGTACGGTGAAGAGCCAGACCTCGAAGGGGATGGCAGAGCTGCAACGGCTGCTCGGGACGCAGGGCACTCCGCTCAAGGTGCACGCCGCGGCGATGGCTCGCAGCGGCGACACCGGAGGAAGGAACCGATGATGCGGGGGGACGTGCACGACGAACTGCGCGCCCGGCTGCACGAGGCGGCCGAGACGCACCAACCCGACCGCGCGCGGATCCTGGCCCGGGTGGAGCGCGGCATGGCGGAGCCCGCCGGGCAGACCCGGCCCGTGCACCGGGCGACCCGTCCCCCGGTGTACGGCTGGTTCCGGGTGGTGAGCGCGACGGCCGCGGTCGCCGGTGTCCTCGCGGTCGGCGGTTACGCCGTGGCGTCCGCCGTGAAGGAGGACACCCCCAAGCAGACGGTGGCCACCTCGCCGACGCCCACCCCGTCGCCGGACGCGACGAGCCGGCCCCCGGTCCCGCCCGCCCCGCCGGCGGACCCGACGCCCAAGGACACGCCGGAGTCCCGCGAGACGGCCGAGGCGCCGCCGCGGCAGCCGACCGCCACGGACGATCCACCCGCCGCCAAGGGTGAGGAGGACGGCCCCCTCTGGTCGAACGGCTCGGTGGACCCGCACAGCAACGACTTCTGGGCACAGAGCGATCTGACGCTCAGGGCGAGCAAGCAACTCACCGCGCTCACCGTCCAGTTGAAGGTCGCGCAGACCGGCGGGGTCACCTCGACCGGCGCCTGGCGCTCGCTGCCCGAGGACGACTTCACGCTGACGGTCGAGGAGAAGGACGGCTTCCTCGTCTACACCTGGGTGCTCAAGGAGGGCCGTACGGTCCCTGCGGGCGAGTGGGTGTTCGCGGGGCAGTACGACCATGAGCGCGGCGGCCGGGACGCCAAGGACGACAGCTATGCGATGACGGCCACCGCGGGCGGCGAACAGCTGTCCGTGGCGGGCGACTTCGCAGGCCACGGCGGCAACTCCGCCACAGACGAAGGGGATTCGTAAAAGAATCCCGAGGGCACGGCAACCCTTCCTTCACCGGGGGCGACCAAGAGGCGCAAAGATCCCCCACGCAAGGAATCGGGTAATGACAGCACGAGCCGAACAGCGCGTCAGTCACCGCCGCAAGGTCACCCGGCGCCGGGCGGTGCTCGCCGGGGCCTCCGCGCTCGGTATCACCGGCGCCGCGATCCTCACCACGTCGTTAATGTCCACGGCCGGTGCCGCCGCGTCCTGGCCGACACCCAACGGCAGCAAGCCGGTGTCGAAGACGATCCCGGTGTCGGGCACGTACGACGGCAAGCTGGCGAAGTTCTACGGGACCGGTGATCTCGGCGGCAGCGGCCAGGAGGAGGGTCAGGACCCGATCTTCGAGCTGGCCGACGGCGCGGTCCTCAAGAACGTCATCATCGGCACCCCGGCCGCGGACGGCGTCCACTGCAAGGGCTCCTGCACGCTGCAGAACGTGTGGTGGCTGGACGTCGGCGAGGACGCCGCCACCTTCAAGGGCAAGTCGTCCTCGGCCGTGTACACGGTGTACGGCGGCGGCGCGAAGAACGCCGACGACAAGGTGCTGCAGTTCAACGGGGCGGGCAAGCTGGTCGTCTCCAAGTTCCAGGTGGAGAACTTCGGCAAGCTGGTGCGCTCCTGCGGCAACTGCTCCACGCAGTACAAGCGCACGATCATCATCAACGACGTGGACGTCACCGCGCCCGGCAAGTCCATCGTCGGCATCAACGCCAACTACGGCGACACGGCCGCGCTGCGCAAGATCCGCATCCACGGCGACAGCGGCAAGAAGATCAAGACCTGCACCCGCTTCGAGGGCAACAGCAGCGGCAAGGAGCCGAAGGAACTCGGCACCGGCCCGGACGGAACCAACTGCAAGTTCTCGTCATCTGACCTCACGTACCAGTGAGTGAACGTTCAAGCACCTCCCCCGGGTCGTCTCCCGGGCCGTCCCCCGGAGCACGACCTGTGAGCACGCACAAGAGACACGTCACCCGCAGACGGGTGCTCGGGGCCTCCGCGATCGGCGTCGCCGCCACCGGCGACATCACGCCCCTGGTGCGCGAGAGGGCATGTGGGGCAAGTCGACTCGATCGTGTGACAGTCGGCTCACAGGCTTGTGGTGGCCGGGCTCAGCGGGGGGTAGCGTGAACATCGCGATCTGGGACGCCGAGTGCGGCGCCGGCGTGCGGGGCCCCTGCTCCACCAGAGAGATGGTTCAGGGCCTCCCCGTCGCCTCTGGCCGCGCCCACAGGCCAGGTCGTAAGGGACTCCGCCCGCCCGGCTCGGACCACGGACAGGATCCGTGTCGCCGCCCGGGACGCGAAAGCGGACCACCAGTGCGCCCAGCACCGTTCGGGGCGTGCCAGTGCGCGGACTTACCCCCGCTCACTGCCCAGGAACGGTACGGCGGCAAGCACTCGAACGTGGATTCAGGGCCAGGTACGTCCACCGTCACCTCCTGCAGTCCGGCGCTGCGGCACTCCAAAGAAAACAGCGCCGGACTGTACGAGATCCTGCACTACAACCAGGCGCAGACCGAGCCGGAGCGCTACGGCCTCCAGGGCCCGTACGTCCTGTCCTTCACGGACGGCGGCGCCCCGTCGTCGGCTCTCTCCCATTCCAAGCTGGACACCTCCTGGGTGGACGGCCTCGGCATCACCGGCTGGGTCGGCGCGTCCGGTCGCGGCAGGGTGGCGGGCGTGGGTCTGAAGGGCATGGACGCCAAGTACGCGTACACCGTGGGCATCGCGAACAAGGACGCGCAGTACTGGACGAAGGCCGCGGCCGGGTCGGGGGCGTTCTCCTGCAAGGGGATGCTGCCGGGGACGTACACGATGACCGTGTACAAGGGCGAACTCGCCGTGCACACCGGCACGGTGAAGGTGACCGCGGGCGCTACGACGTCGCTGCACAGCATCACCATCGCAGGCGACCCGTCGACGGCCAGGACCATCTGGCGGCTCGGCGACTGGGACGGCACGCCCGGCGGGTTCAAGAACGCCGAGCTGATGACGTACGCCCATCCGTCCGACGGCCGCGCGGCGAAGTGGACGGGGAACGTGACGATCGGCAGCGGCGGTGCCGCGGCCTCCTTCCCGGCGTACATGTGGAAGGACGTCAACGACAGTGTCCTGGTCTACTTCAAGCTGTCCAAGGAGCAGGCCGCGGCGGCGCACACGCTGCGGGTCGGGGTGACGGACGCGTTCCTGAACGGCCGGCCGCGCATCACCGTGAACGACTGGGTCTCGGCCGTCCCCACAGCTCCCACACAACCCTCGACGCGTTCCCTCACCACGGGTTCCTACCGAGGGAACAACCACACGTTCACGTTCAACGTCCCTAGTAGTGCGTGGAAGACGGACACCACCCAGTACAACGTCCTGAAGCTCAACATCGTCAGTGGTTCGAGCGGCTCGGCTCACCTCAGCCCGGGCACCTCGTTCGACTGTCTGGACCTGCTGACCTGAGCCCCCCTCGGTCAGCAGTGGAACGCCCCCGCCGGTGACGACCGGCGGGGGCGTTCGCGCCCCAAGGGGCGCGGGGCTGTGTCAATTTGCGGCTTCGCCGCGTGGGCGCGACCAGCCACGACGGGCCGGCAGCCCGCAACCGGCCCTTTGCGGCAGTCAGTTCATCGTCGACCCGATCGTCGCCGACCCCGTCGTCAGGAACGTGGTCGACGGCAACGCCCCGCTCGCCCGCCGGGAGGCATACGCCGTGGCGGCGTCCTTCGACTTGAAGGACGGGGTCGCGACACCGCTGTCCCAGTTGTTCGCCGCGCTGACGGTCGACGACCCCAGCTTGGACAGTCCGCCCTTGTTGCTCACGGCGAGATTGCGGGCCAGTCGCGCCTTGCCGGTGGCGAAGTAGAAGCCGGACTCGGCGTTGGCGTAGGCGGTGTTGCGGTTGAGGGCGATGGCCCCGGTGTTGGAGTTCTCCGTGAAGCCGTGCAGCGTGTTGTCCCAGGCCGCGTTGTTGTTGACGACGTGCGCGACGGACGCCCCTCCGCCGCCCAGCTTGAAGCCGTTGCCGTTGCCCTCGAAGGCGGAGTCGGACCAGCGGTTCTTGCCGTTGCCGAAGGCCCAGGTGTGCTCGATGGTGACCGGCGAGGAGAACTGCCAGAGGTCGAGCCCGTCATCGGAGTTGTTGTACAACCGCGCTCCGGTGATCTTGTTGCCCGTCCCGGAGCCGAACTTCACGGCGATCCCGTCGGCGTTCTGACCGTGCCCGGCCGGGTCGTAGTTGCCGTAACTGTCCAGGTTCTGCACGAGATTGTTCGTGGTGCCGTCGCCGCGCAGCGTGAACCCGGAGTCGCCGTTGTTCGCGGTGACGAGGTTCTTGAAGACGCCGCCCACCGACGACGTGGCGACGAAGCCCTGGGCCGGGGCGTTGACGAAGGTGAGGTTCTGGACGGTCCAGTAGTCGCCGTAGATCCCGGCCAGCCAGGAGCCGTCGGGCAGCTTGGCCCCGTCGATCTTCACCTTCTCGCTGCCGTACGCCTGCAGCGTGATCCGGGCCGAACTCGTGCCGTTCGCCGTGGACTTGAGGGTGGCGGTCGGCTGGTAGGTGCCGCCGCGGACCTGGATGGTCGTACCGGCGGCAGCGCTCTTGACGGCCGACTCCAGCTGAGCGGTGGTGGACACGGTGACCGTCGTCGAGGCGGCCTCGGCGCCACCGCCCGAGAGGCCGAGGTAGACGCCGCCCGCCCCCGAGGCGACGGCGATCGCCGCGGCGACGGCCAGGGTACGGGTCCTGCGGTGACGGCCGGTGCTCAAACGCACGGGGCGTTCCTTTCCTGGGGAATGGGGACGAAGCGGGCCGGAGGGGCCGCCCCGGCCCGCTTCTGACATCCGGTCGCCGCCGGGGCCCGGGAAGGTTGCCGCGCCTCACCGAAAGCAAGCGAAACTTTCGTCGGCCCTCATCTCGCACTCATCGATTGACGTGCTGTTTCCCACTGGTGAGACTCCGAAGGCGCACACGACTCAACAGGAACCCCCACACCCACACAGGAGTGACATGCGCCCACGAATCCTCCTAGTCGCCTGTCTCTCGCTGCTTCTCGCTCTTCTCACCGCCCCGCCCGGTACCGCGAACTCCGGAGCACCACCCGTGACACACCCCAAGTACGCCGGCTATCTCTTCGCCTACTTCACCGGCGAGGGCACCGCCGACGGCGAGCAGATCCGCTACGCCCTCAGCCGCGGCAACGACCCGCTGCACTGGCGGGAGCTGAACGCCGGCAAGCCGGTCCTCACCTCCACGATCGGCGAGAAGGGCCTGCGCGACCCGTTCGTGATCCGCTCCCCCGAGGGCGACAAGTTCTACATGATCGCGACCGATCTGCGGATGTACCGGAACAGCAGCGGCAGTTGGGACCAGGTCCAGCGGCACGGCAGCAAGTCGATCATGGTCTGGGAGTCCACCGACCTGGTCCACTGGACCGACCAGCGCCTGGTGAAGGTCTCCCCCGACAACGCGGGCAACACCTGGGCGCCGGAGGCGTACTGGGACGACAGCCTGGGTGAGTTCGTCGTCTTCTGGGCGTCGAAGCTGTACGCCGACGACGACCCCGACCACACCGGATCGACGTACAACAAGATGCTGTACGCGACCACGAAGGACTTCCGCACCTTCAGCGCGCCGAAGGTCTGGGACGACCCCGGCTACTCGGTCATCGACTCGACGGTGGTGAAGCACAAGGACACCTACTACCGCTACACCAAGGACGAGCGGGACCCCAGCTCCTCCAGCCCCTGCTCGAAGTTCATCACCGCGGAGAAGTCGACGAGCCTGACCGACACGTCGTACGACTTCGTGGCCGACTGCGTCGGCAGCGGCGCGATGGACCGGGGCGAGGGGCCGACGGTGTTCAAGTCGAACACCGAGGAGAAGTGGTACCTGTTCATCGACGAGTACGGCGGCCGCGGCTACGTCCCCTTCGAGACGACCGACCTCGACTCGGGCAAGTGGACCCCGTCCACCGACTACCAGCTGCCCGCCAGCCCCCGGCACGGCACGGTGATCCCGGTGACGCAGGCGGAGTACGACCGGCTGCTGGCCGCGTACCCCGCGAGCCCCGCCTCTGTCGTGGACGCGACCGTGAAGGACCAGAAGGGGTACGCGATCGTCACGGAGAGCGCCTCGAAGGCAGTGCTCCCCATGCGGCCGGACGCGGACCTGTCCCGCCTCGCCCCGAAGCTGGCGATCGGTGCGGGCGCCACGGTCAGCCCGCCCTCCGGCACCCGGCGCGACTTCCGCAAGCCGCAGAAGTACACGGTGACCGCCGCGGACGGCACGAAGCGCACCTGGACGGTCGAGGCGGTGCGCACCAACAGCCCCACCCTGCCCGGCCTCAACGCCGACCCGGACGTGCACTACCTCGACGGCGAGTACTGGATCTACCCGACGACGGACGGCTTCCAGGGCTGGAGCGGGACCAAATTCAAGGCGTACTCGTCGAAGGACCTGGTCCACTGGAAGGACCACGGGGTCATCCTGGATCTCGGTCCGGAGGTCTCCTGGGCCGACAAGTACGCCTGGGCGCCGGCGATCGCCGAGCGCGACGGCAAGTACTACTTCTACTTCTGCGCCGAGCAGCAGATCGGCGTGGCGGTGGCCGACTCCCCGGCCGGCCCGTTCAAGGACGCGCTGGGCAAGCCGCTGGTCGCGAAGGGCGGTTCGCTGCAGGGCCAGATGATCGACCCGGCTGTCTTCACGGACGACGACGGGACGTCGTATCTCTACTGGGGCAACGGGCACGGGTATGTGGTCCCGCTGAACGACGACATGGTGTCGTACGACGCGTCGAAGGTGCGGGACATCACGCCGGACAACTTCCGCGAGGGCTCCTTCGTGATCAAGCGGAAGGGCACGTACTACTTCATGTGGTCCGAGGACGACACCCGCAGCGAGAACTACCACGTCGCCTATGCGACGGGACCGTCCCCGCTCGGCCCGTGGACCAAGCGGGGCACGATCCTGCAGAAGCGTCCCGAGTACGGGATCCTCGGCACGGGTCACCACTCGGTGGTCAACGCCCCCGGCACCGACGACTGGTACGTCGTCTACCACCGGTTCGCCCTCAACGGGCCCGGCAGGCCGGGCGGCGACGGCATGCACCGCGAGACGACCGTCGACCGGATGCGGTTCGCGGCCGACGGCACGATCGAGCCGGTGGTGCCGACGCTGGAGGGGATCCGTCCCGTACGGCGGTGAGGCTCAGCTGACGAAGTACGTCGGGTTCGGCAGCTTGTACGTCCGGTCCGCGTAGCCGCCTTCGAGGTCGCTGTACTGGTCGCCGAAGTTGGCGATGATCTCGTAGCCGAGGTCGTCCTCGATGTGCTGCCGGGTGCCGGACTTGTACTGCACGGTCGTGCAGTTCCAGGTGCCCGGCGTGGCGCACTCGGCGAGGTAGGCCGGCGGGTTCGCCTTGTCCTTGAGGAACATGTGGTCGGCGTCGAGGTTCACATCGGCGCCGACCTTCTTCAGGTTCTCGACGGCGGCGGAGCGCTGCGCCTCGCTCAGGCCCGAGTTGTAGAAGACCTCGACGCCCTTGGACTCGGCGTACCGCACCAGTTCCGGGCTGCCGAAGACGGCCGGACGGTCCGCCTTGTTGACGTACTCGGCCCAAGTGGCGCTGTTGTACGTGTAGTTGGTCTTCTTCTCGTAGTCCAGGCTGAGCAGCAGGGTGTCGTCGATGTCGAAGACGACGGCCGGCTTCTCGCCCTTGTGCAGCGCCTTGCGGGCCGCCTTGTCGATGTACTTCCGGGCGGCCTTGTCGATACTCGCCAGGTCCTTGGCGTAGGGGCTGTCCTTGGACGCCTGGTACACGCCGTTCGCGTCGGGCGTGGTGCCGTAGTAGGTGTCTATGTCCTTGACCAGCAGCCCTATGTTGTAGGGCTCGTGGGTGCTGTTCGCGGTCGACTGTCCGGCCGTGGCGGCGCCGGCGCCGTAGAGGGCGGCACCGGCGACGGCACAGGCGGCGGTGACGGCCGCGATACGCAGTGGTTTATGCATGACAAAGATTTCTACGCGCGTCACCCTCATGAGCGCGAGACCCGTTGCCCGATCTTTACCTGTCTCACGGACGAACGGGTCACGGACGAACGGGTCACGGACGAACGGGCCTCGCGCTCCCCCGGGCAGGTCAGTCCATCGTCGCCCCGATGGTCGTGCTGCCCGTCGTCAGGAACGTCGTCGCGGGCAGGGTGCCGCTCGAACTGCGGGCGTTGTACGTGCTCGATGCGTCCGTGGACCTGAACGCCGGGGTCGATATCCCGGAGTCCCAGTTGTTGCCGGCCGAGACCACCGACGAGCCCTTGTTCACCTGGCCGCCGCCATTGCTCACGGCGAGGTTCTTGCCGAGCCTGGCGGCCCCGGTGGCGAAGTAGTACCCCCACTTGGCGTTGGCGTAGGCGGTGGTGCGGTTGATGACGATCGCGCCCTTGTTGCTGTTCTCGGTGAAGCCGTTGCCGGCGTTGTCCCAGGCGGCGGAGTTGTTGATCACATGGGCCACGGTCTCGCCGTCGCCGCCGAGCTTGTAGCCGTTGCCGTCGCCCGCGAAGGCGGAGTCGGACCAGCGGTTCTTGCCGTTGCCGAAGGCCCACGTGTGCTCGACGGTGACGGGCGAGGAGAAGGACCAGAAGTCCAGACCGTCGTCCGAGTTGTTGTAGAGGCGGGCGCCGGTGATCAGGTTTCCGGTGCCGGAGCCGAACTTCACGGCGATGCCGTCGGCGTTCTCGCCGTGGCCCGCGGCGTCGTAGTGGCCGTAGGAGTCGATGTTCCTGACCGTGTTGTTGACGGTCCCGTCGCCGGTGAGCGTGAAGCCGGAGTCGCCGCCGTTGATGGTCTTGATGTTGTTCCAGTTGGTGCCGGTGCAGGACTGGCAGACGACCGCGCTGTCCGGGGAGTTCTGGAAGGTGATGTTGGAGACGTTCCAGTAGTCGGCGGTCAGCTTGAAGATCCAGGAGCCGGAGGGCAGCGACGACCCGGCGATCTTGACGGTCTCCGAGCCGTACGCGGTGAGTGTGATCGGCGAGGAGGAGGTGCCGTTGGCCGTGGACTGGAGCGTGGCCGTCGGGTAGTACGTGCCGCCGCGGACCTGGATGACGGTGCCGGCGGTGGCGTTCTTGATGGCGTTGGACAGGTCGGTGGAGTTGCTGACGACCACGGTCGCGGCCTGGGCCTGGGTGGGCAGGACGGCCAGGCCGGCGCCCAGGGTGAGGGCCGCTGTGGCGGCGAGTGCGGTACGACGAGACATGGAGAGCGGGTCCTTTCTCGTGCGGGTGCTCGTGCGGGTGGGGGGATGGTTCACGTGCACAGGACGGTGTCGAGCCATGCGAAGACCTCGTCCTGCATGCGGTCGACGAAGACATGGCCGAGGTCGGGCCAGGTCTTCAGGTGCAACCGCTCCTCGGCATGGCGGGAGTGCCAGACGGCGCGCAGCTTGTCGTACGCCACGCGGACGCCGTCGGCGGGGAACAGCGGGTCGAGCCCGCCGTCGAAGAAGAGCATCGGCCTGGGTGCGGCGATGCTCGCCACGTCGGGGAAGTCGAGGAACCGGGGAAGCCCGGGGTGGAGCATGTAGTACGAGGACTGCCCGCGCAGGGTGTTGTTGCCGGGCACCATCATTTCCTTCAGGCCGGTCATCCAGCAGACGGCGGCGGTGGCCGCGACCGCGTCGGTCAGCGCGGCGGTCTGCCAGGCGCGGTAGGCGCCCATGGAGAACCCGACGGCCGCGACCCGGCGTGCGTCCACCCTCTCGAGGCCCGCCAGGAATTCGGCGGCCCGGGCGTCTTCGCGGGCCATCAGTCCGGCGAGTGAGGAGCCGAGGTTGTAGAAGTTGGAGGCCAGGGCCTGCTGCTCGGCGTAGGCGAGGGGCCCGCGGTCGCCCCAGCCGAGGGCGTCCGCGCACAGGACGACATAGCCGCGCCGGGCCAGCTCGTCGCCGATGAACCGCCCGCTGAAGTACCTGTCGGCCCAGGCCTGCGCGGAGGCGAGCCGGGTGTCGTCGTACCAGGGCCGGACGAGCTTCTCCTTGCCGATGTCGAACTTGGCCCCGTGGTCGTGGAACAGGAGGACGGCGGGGAAGGGTCCGGGTCCCTGCGGGGTGAGCAGGGCGGCGCGGACGCGTTCGTGGCGGCTGAGGGAGAGGGTGACCAACTCCCTTGTGTATCCGTCCTCTTGAGGGCCTGCGGTGAACTCCGGTGCGTACGGCGTCCCGTTCTGGCGGTCGACGAGGAGGTGTTCCTCGACCTTGGTGCGGGCGGCGCGCCGCCAGGCCCGGAAGTCGCGGATCGGTGAGGTGCCCCAGGCGAGCGGGAAGGTCAGCTCGGCCTTGAGGGCCTGGTGGAAGTCGGGGAGGTTGCCGCCGACGAGGTCGGCCGCCGCCTCGGCGCCACCGGTTCCCGCTGCCAGGGCCACTGCCGCGGCCCCTGTCACGAATGTCCGGCGTCCCATCGCGTCAGGCATGCGGCCTCCCCGCCCCGGCATGGGCCAGGACGTAGTGCTCGACCCCCGCCCTGGACATCAGCGGCCGGTACTCGTACACGTCGGCCGGATGCCAGCCGACGTCGTCGGTGAGCCCCAGGCCGCCGGCCACCGCGTTCAGCCGGGCAGGGCGACCGTTGAACCAGGAGCCGGTGTCGTGGAAGTGCCGGCCCCCGTAGGCGGCGACGGCGAGGGACGGCCCGCCCCTCGGGTAACTGAAGACGTTGCGCTCCGAGAAGATCGCGGACTCCACGCCGACCCCGAGCGCGTAGAGGGTGTCCTCGGCCCTCCCCCGGTACACGTTGTTGACGACGTGCACCTGCCCGAAGCGGACGCGGGGCCCGCGCTGCACGATGTCGGTGAACAGGTTCCGGACGAAGGTCACCTTGAGGTGCCCCCGGTCGCGGTCGCCGCGTCCGTCGCCCGATCCGATGAGGAGCGCCTTGTCGTGGTCGTCGAAGCGGCTGTCGGAGACGGTGACGAAGTCGGAGCCGTCCTCGATGTCCAGCAGGCCGTCGTGCCGCTGCACATGCTCGCCGTGGAAGCCGAGCGGCGCCTCGCGGTCCGGGAAGCGGCCGTCGGTGAAGGTGCAGTGGTCGATCCAGATGTTCTTGCCGGTGATGACGGTCAGCGCGTCGAAGCGGGCGTTCCAGTTGCCCTGTGTGCCGTCGTCCGGCGACCAGCTGGTGAAGTGGTCGACGGGGGCTTCGAGATGCAGGTTCCGCACGACGATGTTCGTGCCGGTGTTGACCGTCAGGAAGACCCCGAGGAGCCGGGCGTCGTCCCCGACCCCGACGAGCGTGGTGTTGCTCGGCACGGTCAGCTGGATCTGCGCCTTCTCCTTGTTCGACCCGGTCTGGCGGAGCTGACGCTGCTGTCTGCAGTAGTCGTAGCGGGTGTCGGACCAGGTCGTGCCGTCCTCACCGAAGCAGGACATGTACCTGGCGAGGTCGTACCCGGGCGCGTAGTCCTGCTCCCCGAGCAGTGAACCGTCGTCCGCCTCATGGCCGTTGACGTCGCCGACGACCCGGATCACCTTGGGGGCGGTGGGGTCGCCGGAGTTGGCCAGGGCCTCCTTGAGCTCGGCGCGAGTGCGCACCGTCCAGGTGGTGCCGCTCTCCCCGCCGGTGGTGCCGGGGCCGGTGGCGGCCCAGCCGACGGGGCCGCGCTGCTCGCCGGCGAAGGCCTCGGGCGCCCAGAGCAGACACGCACCGGCGAGCAGGACGGCGGCGGCCCTACGCACCGGGCCGCCAGTCGCCGAGATACGTCCGCTTGGTGTGCGCCTCGGCTTCCTTGGGGGTCAGTTGAGGCCGGTTCTCCGGAACCGAGATCACCGCGCCCGGGCCGGAGTTGCGGTACTCCCGGAACCGCATGGTCTGCCAGGGATACTGCTCCCGCATGTTGGTGTAGGGCGCGACGGGATCGATGCCGGGCCCGATCCGGGTGTCCCGCACGACGAGGGACGGCCAGGCGCTCGTCTCGTACGTCGGCACCCACGGCCGGGCCAGCTTGTACGCCGCGTCCTCGGCGCCGGAGGTGATGCGGGAGCGGACGGCGAGGATGCCGCGGGGGTTGGCGCGGGCGGTGGACGGTGCGAAGACCATGCCCTTGGGGGTGAAGTCCACGTCCCGCCGCAGCGTGTGGAAGTGGCACTCCTCGAAGACGGCGGTCGCCCGGCCGAAGACGAAGTCGACGTCGCCCTCGATGTAGCAACGGTGGAAGTACTGCCGGTCGAAGGCGGCCAGCGCGCTCGTCTCGACGAACAGCGTGTCCTGGTGGGCCAGCAGCCGGACGTTCTCGAAGTGGGTGCGGTCGCCGTACGTGTACGCCGCCACCGCCTGGGTGCCGGTGATGTCGGGATGGTCGGCGCGCAGCCAGTCGTTGGCGAGGGTCAGATCGCGGACGGTGAGGCCGGGGGCGGCCGAGGTGAAGGTGGCGGAGCCCGCGGTGCCGTACGTTCCCGAGCCGTCGGGCTTCTGCGTGCCGTTCGCGTTGTCGTAGACGATGACGGCGTCGCGCGGGTCGCAGGAGGCGCCGCGCAGGGTCAACTCCGCCTTGCCGACGGGCACGTTGACGACCTCACGGTACGTCCCCGGATGCACGACGATCGTCCAGCCGGGGCCGTCCACCGCGTCCACGGCCGCCTGGACGGAGTCGCCGGGGCGCACGTGCAGGACACGGCGGGACCCGGCGGCGAAGGCGGGGGTGGCCCTGGCGAGGATCAGGCCCGCCCCGGCCGCGATAAAGGCGCGCCTGCGCATGTCAGCACGCCTCCTTCCACGGCTGCCAGTCCCCGAGGTAGGCCGCGCGGGTCGCCGACTCGGCCTGTACGTCGGTGAGTTGGGGCCGGTTCTCGGGGACCGTGATCTCGGCGCCGGGGCCGGAGTTGCGGTACTCGGCGAAGCGCTGGTTCTGCCAGGGGAAGGCGTCCGACATGTTGGTGTAGGGCGCGACCGCGTCGATGCCGGGACCGAGGTGGGTGTCCCGGACGACGAGGGAGGGGCGGGCGGTGGTGTCGGAGCTGGGCACCCAGGGGCGGGCCAGCTTGTAGTAGGCGTCCGGCGCCTCGCTGCTGACACGGCTCCTGGTCACCAGGTACCCGAGCGGGTTGGCGCCCGCCGTCGAGGGCGCGAAGACGAAGCCGTACGGGGCCGACGTCAGGTCGGTGCGGGTCAGGGTCCGGAAGTGGCAGTGCTCGTATACGGCCGTGGCCCGGCCGAAGACGAAGTCGACGTCGCCCTCGACATGGCAGTGGGAGAAGTACTG
The DNA here is from genome assembly GCF_004028635.1 of Streptomyces cyaneus. Classification (GTDB taxonomy): domain Bacteria; phylum Actinomycetota; class Actinomycetes; order Streptomycetales; family Streptomycetaceae; genus Streptomyces; species Streptomyces cyaneus. The sequence goes on from NZ_RQJW01000019.1 coordinate 128,388, forward strand.
GCGGGCGAAGACGGTCAGGGCCGTCGAGTCGGCGTACAGGGTGTCCTGGTGGCCGAGGAACCGGCAGTGGTGGAACGCGGACCGGTCGCCCTGCACCTTGATGGCGACGGCCTGGGTGCCGGAGATGCCGGGGTGGTCGGCGCGCAGCCAGTCGTTGGCGAAGGTGATGTGGCGGGCGGTGAAGCCGGCGGCCTGCACGGTGGTGGTGGCGGATCCGGTGGTGCCGTAGGTTCCGCCGCCCGGCTTGGGGGTGCCGGCGGCGTTGTCGTAGACGATGACGACGTCACGCGGGTCGTCGCCGGCGCCGAGCCAGGTCATCTCCGTACGGGTCACGTCGACGGCGACGGTCTCCCGGTACGTCCCCGGCGCGATGACCAGCGTCCAGCCGCTGCCGGTCGCGGCGGTCACGGCGGCCCGGACGGAGGTGAAGTCGCCCTGGCCGGACGCGTCGACGTACAGGGTCTGCGCGGTCAGGCGGGCGGCCGGTGAACCGTACCGGCCGAAGGGGCGCGGCCGGGCGCCGACGGCTCGGGCGGGGGCCGACGCGAGCGCCAGGGCGGTGCCAGCTGCGGCGCCTGCCAGCAGGAATCCCCTTCTGGACAGGGGTAGTTGGCGGTGGGGCGAGGGCATGCGGGGGCTCCTTCGCGGTGCGACTCTTCGGAGGTGATCCGAGGGATCGGGGTGAGCCGAGTCATCCGAGTGATCGGGGTGATCGGGGTGATCGGGGTACTTCCTCGCCGTGGGGGGTGGTGGAGCGGGGCCGGGGCTGTGCGCCCCGGCCCGGTGCGGGTGGCGTGGGTCAGTGCAGGCGGCCGGCGCCCGCGCAGCGGTCGAGGATCCCCGGCAGCGCCTTGGGGTTGTCGACCTTCGTCCGCAGGGTCGGCTTCCATCCGGCGCCGGACTGGAGGGTCTCCGCCGGGATCTCGGCGTTGTGGACCGCGATGAGGTCCGTCAGCTTGCCGTTGACGTAGTTGTTCTCGGCGGTCAGCGGCGACTCGTTCCACTTCTTCAGCACCTTGCCGACGCTCGCGCCGGCCGGCAGCGAGATGCTGTTGTCGCTGGCGTGGAGCTGCGAGGAGATGCCGACACCGAAGATGTAGTAGTCGTCCTTCTGCTCCTCGGTCACCACGTAGTGGTTGTTGTAGACGTCGACCTGCCCGAACCGCACCCGCGGGGAGCGCTGGAGGATGCCCTCGAAGCGGTTGTGGTGCATGGTGACCTTGAGCTTGCCGCCGTCGGTGGTGGCCAGGCCGTCGCCGTTGCCGATCAGCATGTTCTTGTCGTGGTTCTCGTAGCGGTTCCAGGACACGGTCACATAGTTGGAGCCGCGCACGATGTCCGTCAGCCCGTCGTGCTGCTGGAAGACCTTGCCGAAGTAGACCGGACGCTCGCTGTCGGGGTAGCGCCCGTCGGTGAACGTGTTGTGGTCGAGCCACACGTGATCGGTGCCGTAGACGACCACGGTGTCGTACTCGGAGTTCCAGTTGCCGGTCTTGTTGTCGTCGGTCGGGTCCCACTTGGGGAAGCAGTCGAGCGGGGCCTCGATGGTGAGGTTGCGCAGGATGACGTTCGAGACGCCCTTGATCTGGATGCTGCCGCCGAGGATGCCGGAGTTCTTGCCGACGCCGACGATGGTGGTGTTGCTGGGGATGTTGGCCTTGATCTCCGTGTCCTGCTTGGCGGCGGAGGCGACCCGCGCGTCCTCCTGCGGGCCCATGGCGACCTTGTCGTTGCCGTAGACGGCCGGGTCGTAGTCCTTGAGGTACTGCTGCAGGTCGTACCCGTCGGTGACGAAGGCCTCGCAGCCCTGGGAGACGGCGTCGATCATGCCCTTGACCTTGATGATCTTGGGCGCGTCGCCGCCGGCCTTCAACGCGGCCTTGAACTCGGCCCAGGTGGTGACGGTGTAGACGTGCTCGGCATCGGCGGCCGACCCCCCGGTCGTCCCCGCCCCCTCGGAGCCCCAGCCGTCGCCCGAACCGAGGACCTGGCGGCCGAGGTCACGGGGCCCGGCCTGGGCACCGGTCCCGGTGAGACCGAGGACGAGCGCGGTGCAGCCGATCAGCACCGCGGCCTTTGTTATGACATGCCCATGCCATACCTGTGCGTTCATTGTGCGGCTCTCTTTTCTGCGGTCGGGGTGGTTACGCGGCGGCCTGCGGCCAGGTGATCCAGGACTCCGGGATCTCTTCGTCGAGCCGGCGCACGTCCTGCGCACCGAGCACCCGCGTCCGCAGCAGCTCCCGCGCCACAAGACGCGCCACGGCGATCGCGCCCGGCGGGTTGAAGTGCGTGTTGTCCTGCTCGGTGGCGGTCCAGTTGAAGTACGTCTTCGTCCCCTCGACCCCGAGCTGCTGCCACAACGCGAGGGACAGGGCCTGGATGTCGAGCAACGTGACGCGCTCCTCCTGGGCGAGCGCACGCATCGCTGCCGGATAGTCGCCGTGGGTCGGCACGGCGTTGCCGCCGGCGTCGAACTTCCGGCGCTCGACGGCGGTGGCGAGGACGGGCCGGGCGCCCCGAGCACGGGCGCCGTCGATGTACAGACGCAGATAGTCCTGGTACGTCGTCCAGGGCTCGGTGTACCGGGTGGGGTCGGCGGCCTTCTCGTCGTTGTGGGCGAACTGGACGAGAAGGAAGTCCCCGGGGCGAATGGCCTGGAGAATGACGTCGAGCCGCCCTTCATCCACAAAGCTCTTCGAACTGCGCCCGTTCACCGCGTGATTGGAAACGGGCCGATCCTTGTGCAGAAAGAAGGGGAGCGCCATACCCCACCCGGTCTCGGGGGCGGCGTCGGCGTATTTCTGGGCGGCGGTGGAATCACCGGCGATGTAGAGGGTGCGAGGGCGCTGCGCTGCTTGGGCGGTACCGGTGGCCGCGAGGGCGAGCGGGGCGGCGGCCACGGCCGCCAGGGTTACCTGTCTGCGGGTGAGCGACACGAGGGGTGCCTTTCTCAACAGAGCTACTGGGGTAGGTTCGTTCGGCGGTGCCTTTCAAACGCGGGAGCGGCAACGTACCCAGGGGCGCGGGGAACTGCGCGACCAGCCACACACAACCCGCGGCCGGCCGCGCAGAGAAGCCACCGAGCTCCTAGCCGTTCCTTTCCTCCCACTCAGCCTGAGCCTTGTTCAGCTGGTCAGCCATCGTGTCCAGGAACTCCTTGGCGCTCATGTCCCCGTTCAGCACCTTCTGGAAGTTCGGCTCGTTGTCGGCCTTGGAGATGGTGTTCCAGTCAGGCAGGTAGTACGGCAGCTGCACGATCGTCGTAGAACCGTCAGTCAGCGCGGCGGCAGCCAGCTTCGTGGGCTCGGCCTTGGAGATCCACGCATCCTTGGCGGCGTCGTTGTTCGCCGGCACCTGCCCCGCCGACTCGTTGAACTTCGAGTTCTCGTCGTGCGAGAGGGCGAACTCGATGAACTTCCAGGCGGCCTCCTTGTTCTTGGAGCTCTTGAAGAGGCCGATCCCGTCAACCGGGTTGGACACCTGGACCCGCTTACCGGCGGAGCCGACCGGCTGCGGAATGCCCCGGAACTTCTCCGTCCCCAGCGCCTTCACATGGTCCTGGTACGACCCCAGGTTGTGGTTCAGCATCCCGATCGTGCCGGAATCCCACTGGGCGACCATCTTGGTGAAGTCGTTGTTCAGGTCGGCGGCCGGAGTGACCTTCTTGAAGAGCGCGGCGTACTTCTCCAACGCGGCCACGTTCTTCGGGTCGTTGACGGTCGTCTTCGCACCGCTCGCGTCCCAGAAGGACGTGATCCCGGACTGCCCGTACATCGCGTCCAGCGCCTGGGCGATGGAACCGGCGCCACCACGGATGGTGTATCCGAACTCGTTCTTCTTGGCGTCGGTCAGCTTCTCCGCGGCCGCGTAGAACTTGTCCCAGGTGGTCGGCTCGTCCAGCCCGGCCTTCTTGAACAGATCGGTGCGGTAGTACAGCACACCGTTGTTCGCGGAGGTCGGGATCGAGTACAGCTTGTCGTCCCCGCCGCCCGCGGCCTTCAGCGAGGTGACCATGTCCTCGTTGAGCTTGCCGTTCAGGGAGGACTTGGCCAGCCGGTCGTCCAGCGGCTCCAGCGCGTTCTGCGCGGCGAACCCGGCGAGCATCGCCGCGCCGACGCCACCGACGTCCGGCAGGCCGCCGCCCTGGATGGCGGTGTCCACCTTGGACTGGTAGTCGGTGGACGGGATCCCGACGTACTCGACCTTGATGTCGGGGTTCGCCTTCTCGAAGTCGGCGATGACCTCCTTCCAGATGTCGGTGCGGACACCGCCGTTGTTGTCCCAGAAGACGATCTCGCCCTTGCCGCTGCCCTCTTCGCCCTTGTCGCCGCCGGCGCCGCTGCCGTCGTCACCGCAGGCGGTGGCGGTCAGGGCCAGGACGGAGCCCAGAGCGACGGCCACGGCGGCGCGCCTGCTTCTGCGAATGCTGATCTTCATTGGTCGGCTCTCTTCTTCTGGATCAAACACTGCTGGATCAAACGCTTCTGGATCGAGTAGGAGATATGCAGTTGTGGGGGTCTCAGTGGCGCGCGTACGGCGCCCAGCCGTCCGTGCCCCGGAGGTAGTCGGCGACGGTGTGGACCCGCGCCTCGTCCGCGCTCATCTGCGGCCGGTCCGCGGTCACGGCCGCGCCCGGACCGAAGTTGCGGTACTCGGTGAAGCGCGCGTCCTTCCACGAGAAGCCGCTCATGTCGGTCCACGGAGAGGACTTGATCGCGGCGGGCAGCCAGGTGTCCCTGATCAGCACCTGCGCGACGGCGTTCGGCTCCCCGCCCGGATGCCACGGCCGCCCCAGGTGGAAGGTCCCGGCCGGCGCGTCGCTCACGATCTTCGACCCGGTGATCAGGAACCCGTACGGGTTGCCGGTCCAGGTCGAAGCGGCCGTGATGTACCCGTTGTTGGTGTCCGAGCCCCGGCTCAGCGCCCGGACGACCGACCGCTCGATGACGGTGGTCGCCCGCCCGTACACGAAGTCGACGTCGCCCTCGATGTACGAGTCGCGGATGTAGACCCGGTTGATCACGTCCAGCTTGGGGCTGTCGGTCATCAGGGTGTCCTGGTTGCCCAGGAAGGCGGTGTCCTCGAAGACGATCCGGTCACCGGTGGTCTTCATGGCGAGGGCCTGCTCGCCGTTCAGCTCGACCGCGGCCTCGTCGAAGTCGTTGCTGAAGGTGAGGTTGCGGGCGGTGACGTCGTTCGCGGCGATCCGGACCGTCGCGCTCCCCGTCGAACCGCCGTACGCGGCAGGCGTGTCGAAGACGATGACGGTGTCGGACCGGTCGTGTCCAGTCCCCCGCAGCACGATGTTCGGCTTGGTCGCGGGGATGTAGACCTTGGCGCGGTACGTCCCCGGAGCCACCGCGATCGTGACCGGCACGGCGTTGCCGTCGGGCACGGCGTCCACGGCGGCCTGCACGGTCGGGTAGTCGGCCGGGACGTGCAGGGTCACGCCGATCCGCTTCTGCGGTCCGGAGAACTTCTTCACCAACGCCGGTACGGCGGCGGCCGCATCGAGCCGGTAGTCGTAGAACTCGCGCGGATCGAAGGCCGTCCCCCACGCGTCCTGCCGCCCGCTGACGTTCTTCAGGATCGAGCCGCGCTGCACCAACTGGGCGGTGGCGTCGGCCTGGTAGGGATGCTGGACTCCGTCGTAGTAGCTGTTCTCGATGACCATCTTGGTCTGTCCGCGCGACCAGTTCCCGTACGTCCACGTCGGGTCGCCGTCGGACACCTGCGCCGAGAGGTAGTTGTTGTAGAGGTGGGCGTAGGCGCAGTTGTCGGCGGACGGATTGCGTTGCTTCGTTCCCGTGAACCAGTTGTGGTCGATCGTGATCTCGGTCTGGACGTTGGTGGTCCAGCCGATCCCGAAGGCCTTGTTGTGGCTGGTGAACTGGTTGTAGGAGACGGTGATGTAGCGGCTGTCCTTGCGGATGTCGAGCAGTCCGTCGCCCATGTGCGTGAGGCGGTTGTGGTCGATCCAGACGTGGTCGACGGTGTCCATCTGGATGGCGTCGAAGTCGGTGGTCTTGCCGTCCCAGTCGCCCTCGACATAGGAGTCGCGGATCGTCAGGTTGCGGATGATGACATTGCTCGTACCGGGGTTGAGGTGCAGCTCCCCGTGGACGATCTCTCCGGTGTCCCCGACGCCGATGACGGTCTTGTTCGAGGTCACGACGATGTCCGAGCCGAAGGGCTCGACGGCGATCGCCCCCGACACCCGGATGACGTACGGCTCCTCGGCCGCCGCGTACTTCGCGAGTGAGGCCTGGTCGGTGACGGTCACGACCTTGCCGCCCGCGCCGCCGGTGGTCCCACCGGCCAGCGAGGCGAAGCCGTGCGGCTGATCGGTCCAGCGATCGGCGGACGAGTCGGTCGGGGCAGTGGCGGCAGCGGTCGGAGCAGGGCCGACGGCCTGCGCCTCGCCTACCGCCCCGAGGCACAGGGCGGCCACCAGTCCGAGCACGGTGGCCACGACCCTGCCGTACCCCGGTCTCGGCAAGCGCTTGCCATGGAGGTGCGTCATTGCGGCTCCCAACAGGCATCGGGTGGGTTACAAGGAGGTGATCCGGAACTGTGTGAAGCTCGCCGCGCCGGCGTGTCCCGGACCGGCGGGCGCGAGGGCGAACAGGCCGAGCAGGGCGCCGACCCAGCGCCAAGGGGTGGCCGCGAAGACGGGGCCGGACGGGCGCAGGCCCTCCCCGACGTCGTAGAAGAACCGGCAGCGCGCCCCCGCCCCGATCTCGATGCGCAGCCGTACCCGCCCCTGAGGCGCGAGCCGCGCGTGTTCGGCGTCCCGTTCCTTCTCCGCGACGGCCTCGGCGAACCGGTGCACCACGTGCACCTCTCCGTCCGTGCCCCGCTGGAGCCCGATCCAGCCGAACGCGTCCCCGAGCACCGCGAGTCCCGCCCGTGCCCCCGGTTCCTCGCCGTCCAGCCGTAGTTCGACCTCGACCGCACACGGCGTGCCGGGCAGTCGCTGCGTGAGGATGTTCGGCAGTTTGCGCAGGTCGTGGGCGTCGGCCGAGCGGACGCAGGCCAGCTTCAGGCCGTCGCCGGAGTGCTGGGTGGCCCAGCCGTCCTGCGGATTGGCGGTCCAGGACCACTGGCGGCCGAAGCGTCCGCCGGGGAAGTCGTCGTCGGTGGCGGGCGCGGCGGGCGGCTGCGGCGGCAGGTCGGGGGTGCGGTGTTCGGCGACGGGGGCGCCGTCGTCGCCGAACACCGGCCAGCCGTCGGCACCCCAGCGCATCGGCTGGAGGTGGACGACACGGCCGTAGGCGCCCCGCTGCTGGAAGTGCAGGAACCAGTCCTCACCGGACGGGGTGCGCACCCAGCCGCCCTGGTGCGGCCCGTTGACGTCGGTGTCCTTCTGTTCGAGGACGATCTTCTCCTCGTACGGCCCGAAGAACTCGCGCGAGCGGAAGGCGCCCTGCCAGCCGGTCTCCACTCCCCCGGCGGGCGCCAGGATCCAGAACCAGCCGTCGTGCCGGTAGAGCTTCGGTCCTTCGAGGGTGAACCAGCCGGGGATCCGGTCGCCGTCGACGATCAGCTTGCCCTCGTCGAGGAGTTCGGTGCCGTCGGGGTGCATACGGTGGCCGGTGAGCCGGTTCTTCACCCCCGACCGGGACTTGGCCCAGGCGTGCACGAGGTAGGCCTCGCCGGTCTCCTCGTCCCACAGGGGGCAGGGGTCGATCAGGCCCTTGCCCTGCTTCACCAGGTGCGGGCGGGTCCAAGGGCCGCGGATCTCGGGGGCGTTGACCTGGAAGATGCCCTGGTCGGGGTCGCCCCAGAAGATCCAGAAGCGGTCGTCGTGGTGGCGGAGGGACGGGGCCCAGACGCCGCAGTCGTGGCGGGGCGCCGCGAACTCCTCGGCCGGTTCGAGACGTTCGACGGCGTGGCCCACCAGCGTCCAGTTGACCAGGTCGCGGGAGTGCAGCAGGGGCAGGCCGGGGGCGCGGCCGAAGCTGGAGGCGGTGAGGTAGAAGTCGTCGCCGACGCGGACGACGTCCGGGTCGGACCAGTCGGCGTTCAGGACGGGGTTGCGATACACGTCGGTCGTCACTGGCTCACCGCCTTGCGGACCAAGGCCGCCGCTTCGAGACGGGGAAGCCGTCCGTCGGCGACGACGGTGACGATCCGCCGTACGACGGTCTCGCCCGGCGGAACGGCCAGCCGCTCCTCGGCGGCCAGCGAGGACCCGACGCCCGGATACTCCTCGGCGCGCACGAACCACGGGTCCTGCCGGGTCTGGTCGGTGGCCCCCGCGAAGACGAGCGTCCAGGTGCTGCCCGCGAGGGCGACCCAGTCGGCGCGGGTGCCATGGACGGCCGCCTCGCCCTCGCGGTCGACGGTGAAGACCTGCGGGGGCTCCTGCTCCTTGCGGGCACGCCAGAAGAAGCCGCCGTAGGCCGCGCCGGGCCGTCCGTTGGTGGCCGGGCTGCCGATCGACAGCATGTTCGCGGTCACGTTGGTGAGGGAGTAGGTGAAGTCCAACGCCCAGGCGGACGCGGTGAGTTCGGTGGTCGCGACCGTACGGCGCTCGCGCAGCAGCTCGGCCCCTGCCGCCACCCACCGCAGCTCCTCGACGAAGCCGTCGGGGTCGCGCAGCTGGAAGGCGGTGTGCCGCTGGGCGCCGTGGTTGTCGAGCTCGGTCGGGCCCTGGTCGCGGACGTAGGTGCGTCCGCCCCAGAAGTTGTGCCCCTCGACGTCGGGAACGGCTACACCGACGCCGAGGTGGTGTATGTGGTCGGCCGGGCTGAGTTCGGTGACCGCCGTGCCGGCCAGGGTGGTGACGGGGTGCAGATACGGGCGCGGGGAGAGCCGGGGCGGCAGTTCGGGCCGGGTGACGTACCGGCCGACCGGTCGGCCCGCGACGCGCAGCACCGCGGTGTCGTGGGGGGTCATCAGGTGCTCACCTCTTTCGTTCGTGCCGGAAGGGCCCAGGGGGCGCCCAGCTCGGAGTAGAGGGCGAGGGTGTCGGCGGCGGCCGCGACGAGGCCGTCGATGCCGGGCACGACCCGGCGCTGCTCGTCGGGGAGCAGCTGCCAGGCCTCGTCCGGCAGCGGGGTCGGGTCGGGGGCCCGTCGAATCGCTTCAACGACCTTCATGAAGGCGCCGGTCGCCTCGGGTGTGACCAGCAGGTCGGTGCCGTCGGTGAGGTGCTCGACGAGGTTCTCCAGCAGGTCGGTGCGGCCGTACTCGTACTCCTCGGGGCCGTGGTTCGCGCGCTGGAGCAGGACTCGGTCCTGCTTGTACCAGAAGGTGATCCGGCCGTGTTCGCCGTGCACGACCACGTACGGCTCGTCCGGGTCCTCCGCGCACAGGGTCGCGGCGACGACGACCTGGGGGCCGTGCGCGGTGGTGACGCGGACGCAGGAGGTGTCGTCGGACTCGATGGCGTTGGCGCGCAGCAGTTCGGTCTCGATGGCGGTGACGTCCTCCGCGCGGGTCGTGCCGCCCAGCGCGAGGGCGGTGGCGACGGCGTGCGCGAGGGGGTTGGTGAGTACCCCGTCGATCACGTCGACGCCGTTCATCCTGCGCTTGCCCGCCCAGGGCGCCCGTCGGTAGTACGCCTCGGCGCGGGCCCAGGCACCGGCCCCGCCGATCCCGACGATCTCACCGATCGCGCCCTCGGCCATCAGCGTCCGGATCGCGGGCACCGCGTGCGAGCCCAGCGACTGGAAGCCGATCTGGCAGACGACCCCGGCCTCGGCGACCCCGTCGGCCATGCGCCGGAACTCGGCGTACGACGGGGCGGGCGGCTTCTCCAACAGGATGTGCACGCCCTTGCCCACGGCCGCGAGCGCCAGGTCGGTGTGGGTCGGGATCGGCGTGCAGACCACCGCGACGCTCGCGCCGGTGGAGTCGAGGAGCGCGCCGAAGTCGGCGGACTGTTCCGGCGTTCCCAGGCCTTCGGGGAGTTCGTCCGCGCTCAGCGGGGTCAGCTCGCAGATGCCCGCCAGCCGTACGATCCCCTTGTCCTGAAGCCGGCGGATGTTCTCCAGGTGCCGGCGGCCGTGGCCGCGCGCGCCCGCCAGGACGATGGGTACGGCAGTGCTCATGGGATCCTCCCTGCGCCCGCGCCGCGTGCCACCTCTCGGTCGGCCGTGGCAGCGCTGTCGATCTTTGTGTGCAGGGTAGGTGTCCAGCCGACGTCGGCCGTGAGATCACGCTCGCTGCCGGAGTTGTAGGCGTTGTGGATGGCGAGCAGATCCACCGGATAGCCGTTGAACAGGGTGCCGGACTGGTGGAGGGCGGTGCCGTTCCAGCTCTTGACCAGGTCTGCGGCCTCGACGTGGCCGGGGGTGGTGAAGGCGTTGTTCTCGGCGAAGACGGCGGACTCGGTCGACACGCCGATGGAGTAGCGGTAGTCGTGGGCGTCGGCCGGGACGACGTACCGGTTGTTGTAGAGGTGCACCTGCCCGAAGCGGACGCGTGGGGCGCGCTGGACGACGGACTCGAACTCGTTGTGGTGCAGGGTGACCCGCAGCTTGCCCCGATCCCCGGTGGCCGTGTCGCCGTTGCCGATGAGGATCGCCTTGTCGTGGTCGGCGAACCGGCTCCAGGAGACGGTGACCAGGTCGGAGGCGTTGGTGATGTCCAGCAGGCCGTCGTGGCGCAGGTAGTTGCGGCCGAAGCAGGTGGGTTCCTTCTCGTCCGGGTGGCCCTTGTCGCTGAGGGTCACATGGTCGATCCAGACGTGGGTGGCGCCGCGCAGCCAGATGTTGTCGTACGCCGTCTTCCAGTCGCCGAGGCCGCCGGTGTTGGGCTGCCAGACCGGGAAGCAGTCGTAGGCGTCGCGGAGTTCGAGGTTGCGGACGATGACGTCGTTCGCGCCCCTGAGCTGGAGGCTCGCGCCCTTGAGGACCGCGCTGTCGCCGAGTCCGACGAGGGTGGTGTTGGAGCCGACCGTCAGCTCGATCCGCTCGGCCTGCTGGGCGGCCGAGGCCTGGCGAGCCTCCTCCTGCGGGCCGCTGGGCTTGGCGGAGCCCCAGGTACGCGGGTCGTAGGCGGCCAGGTACTTCCTGGTGCTGTAGCCGTCGGTGGCGTAGTCGGCGCAGTCCAGGTGGTCGCCGTCGTCGTCGGTGTTGGCGTCGATGGTGCCGGCGATCCTGATGATCTTCGGCGTGGCGCTGCCGCCGTCGAGAGCGCGGACGAGCTCACTGCGGTCGGTGACGGTGTACACGTGCGCGTCGTCGGCGGCGGCGCCTCCGGTGGTGCCTTCGCCCTCGGAGGCCCAGCCGTCGTGCGCGGGCAAGGTGTCGCGGCTGATGTCCCGGGCCTCGGCGTGGGCCGGGACGCACAGGAGTCCCAACAGCGCGCCGGTAACAGCGATCTGACGGTACTTCATATCGACACCACCCCCGCACGGTGACCGGCGGGCGACGGCTTCGGGGCACCCGCGGCCCGGCGGGCGGCCGCGCGCACCTCGCGGACGGTCGAGCCCGCCCCCGTGCAGGCTCGACGGTCGTCCGCGGGCAGGCTGCCGCGGGCCGCGGCGCGGGCGGGGATGCACAGGACTCTTCTCAGGGCCTCGGCGACCACGATCCGACGGGGCCTTGTCCTCCCCGCACCACCTTCGCGTCGCACGAGGTGATCAGCCGGCAGGGCGCATGTCACGGTGGTCCGACGGAGTCTCATCCCTTCACCGCCCCCGCGCTGAAGCCCGTGATCAGCCACTTCTGGATGAAGGCGAAGACGATCACGACGGGTACGGCCGCGATGATGCCGCCCGCGGCCAGTGCGCCCAGGTCGACGCTGTCGGCGCCCATCAGGGTGTTGAGGCCGACCGGGATGGTCTGCTTCTCCGGGTTGTTGAGGAACATCAGGGCGAACAGGAAGTGGTTCCAGGAGTGCACGAAGGCGAAGGAGCCGACGGCGATCAGACCGGGTCGCAGAAGCGGCAGGACGACGATCCTGAAGGCCGTCATCCGGTTGCAGCCGTCGACCCAGGCCGCCTCCTCCAGGGAGTACGGCACGTTCTTGATGAAGTTGCTGATCAGGATCATCGACAGCGGCAACTGGAAGACCGTCTCCGCGATGATGACGCTGGCCAGCGAGTTGATCATCTGCAGCTCGGCGAAGGTCTCGAACAGCGGCACCAGGAGCAGCGCGCCCGGCACGAACTGGGAGCACAGCAGGGCGAGCATGAAGGCGCGCTTGATCTTGAAGTTGAAGCGCGCGAGGGCGTAGCCGCCGGCCAGGGCGACGAGGGTCGTCATCAGCAGGGTGGCGACGCCGACCAGGACACTGTTCTGGAAGTAGGTGCCGAAGCTCCGCTCCGTCCAGACCTTCTCGAAGTGGTCGAAGGTGATCGGCCAGGGTACGAGCGAGGTCGAGCTGGCCGGGCGCAGGGAGAAGAGCAGGATCCAGTAGAAGGGGATCAGGGTGAAGACCAGGTAGATCGACAGCGGCAGATAGATCTGCCAACGCGGGACCTCGTCCCAGGATCGGTTCTTCTTCGACGTACGCGGCGGTTCGGGGGCGGCACGCATGGGGGCGGGCGCGGCCTTGGTGGCTTCCTTGACGCTCACTTGTCCTCACCTCCGAACTTGCTCAGCCGCAGATAGACGATCGAGCAGAAGAGCAGGATCACGAACGCGACCGTGGTCAGGGCGGACGCGTAACCGAAGTTGTGCGCGTCGACGCTGGTGTTGGCGATGTACAGCGGCAGGGTCATGGTCTCCCCCGCGGGGCCGCCGCCGGTCAGTGTGTAGAGCAGGTCGACGTTGTTGAACTCCCACACCGCGCGCAGCAGCGTGGACAGGACGATGGCGTCCTTCAGATGGGGCAGCGTGATGTGCCAGAACTGCTTGATCCGGCTGGCCCCGTCGACCTCGGCGGCCTCGTACAGGTCCTTCGAGACGGACTGGAGGTCGGCGAGGATGAGGATCGCGAAGAAGGGCACCCCGCGCCACAGGTCGGCGACGACCGCCGCCGGGAACACGGTGGAGGTGTCCGACAGCCAGCTGGTGCCGTAGGAGCCGATGCCGACGTCCGCGAGGTAACGGGTGATGCCCGTCTGGGAGTTGTAGAGGAGCACCCAGATCGCCGAGGTCAGCACGCCGGAGACGGCCCACGGGGAGAAGACCAGGGCGCGTCCCAGCGCCCTTCCCGCGAACGTCTGGTTGACGATCAGGGCGAGCGCGAGCCCGAACAGCAGCTGCAGTCCGACCTCGACGAACACCCACTTGGCGCTGAAGACCAGGGTGTCCCAGAACAGCGGGTCGTCGGTGAAGGCGTGGACGAAGTTGTCGAGGCCCGCGAAGCCGTTCCGCCACGGTTTGGTGGGGTTGTACTCCTGCAGGCTGTAGTAGAAGACGCTGATGACCGGGTAGGCGATGAAGCCCAGCATGAGCAGGGCCGCCGGGGCGATCAGCAGATAAGGGAGCCTGCGCGGCGTGGCGGAGGCACGGCGTCGCCGGGGTGGCGTGGGCGGTTTCGCCACGGCTGCGGCTTGGGCCATGACTGGTCTCCGTTCTCAGACGTCGTGCGTGCGGCTTGCTTTTGTGGTGCAGGAAGCGCTTTCTCGCTGTGTAGGGGTTGGCCCGGATCTCGCGAAACGGGGTGCCTCTCGTGGCGGTGTGGCGGCTGCGGACGCGTTGTGGCCGGTCGCGCAGTTCCCCGCGCCCCCTGCGGGGCGCGAGTCAGCTTGCGTATGGGTCCGGGACGTTGCCCGGGTGGGCCAGGAACTCGAAGTCGCAGCCGGTGTCGGCCTGGGTGATCTGTTCGTTGTAGAGGGCGCCGTAGCCTCGCTCATAGCGGGTGGGCGGTGGGCTCCACTCGGCTCGGCGGCGCTCCAACTCATCGTCGTCCACGTTGAGTTGGAGGACGCGCGCCGCGACGTCCAGGGTGATCGTGTCCCCGGTGCGTACGAGGGCCAGCGGTCCGCCGACGTACGACTCGGGCGCGATGTGCAGCACGCACGCGCCGTAACTGGTGCCGCTCATCCGGGCGTCGGAGATCCGCACCATGTCCCGTACGCCCTGCTTCAGCAGGTGGTCGGGGATCGGCAGCATGCCGTACTCGGGCATGCCCGGGCCGCCCTTGGGCCCGGCGTTGCGCAGCACGAGCACGCTGTCGGCGGTGATGCCGAGCGACGGGTCGTTGATGGTCCGCTGCATCGTCTTGTAGTCGTCGAAGACGACGGCGGGCCCGGTGTGCTTGAGCAGGTGCTGCTCGGCGGCGATGTGCTTGATGACGGCCCCGTCCGGGCAGAGGTTGCCGCGCAGCACGGCCACCCCGCCCTCGCCGGCGACAGGGTTCTCGCGGGTGCGGATGACGTCGTCGTTGTGGACGACGGTGCCCTCGATCTGCTCACCCAGGGTGCCGTTCACGGTCGGCCGGTCCAGGTGCAGCAGGTCGGTGATCCGTGAGAGGAAGGCGGGCAGGCCGCCGGCGAAGTAGAAGTCCTCCATGAGGTAGGTCTGTCCGCCCGGCCGGACGTTGGCGAGCACCGGCACGGTACGGGCGATGCGGTCGAAGTCGTCGAGGGTGAGCCTGATGCCCGCACGGCCCGCCATCGCGATGAGATGGATGACCGCGTTGGTGGAGCCCCCGAGCCCGAGCACCGTGGTGACGGCGTCCTCGAAGGCCTCGCGGGTGAGGATCTCGGACGGCTTCAGCCCGGTCCAGGCGAGCTCGACGGCGCGGCGCCCGGAGGCGGCGGCCATCCGCTCGTGCCCGGAGTCGACGGCCGGGATCGAGGAGGCGCCCGGCAGGGTCATGCCGAGGGCTTCCGCCGCCGCGGTCATCGTGGACGCGGTCCCCATGGTCATGCAGTGACCGGGCGATCGCGCCAACCCGCCCTGCAATTCCCGCAGTTCACAGTCCGTCAGGTTGCCCGCGCGGTGCTCGTCCCAGTACTTCCACATGTCGGTGCCGGACCCGAGGGTCTCACCGCGCCAGTGCCCCGGCAGCATCGGCCCCGCGGGCGCGAAGATCGACGGTACGTCGGCCGAGGCCGCGCCCATCAGCAGCGCCGGCGTCGACTTGTCGCAGCCGCCGAGCAGCACCGCCGCGTCGATCGGATACGACCGCAGCAGCTCCTCCGTCTCCATCGCGAGCAGGTTGCGATAGAGCATCGGGGTCGGCTTCTGGTACGTCTCCGAGACCGTGGCGACCGGGAACTCGAGCGGGAAGCCCCCGGCCTGCCACACCCCCCGCTTGACCGCCTCGGCACGCTCACGCAGATGAACGTGGCAGGGGTTGATGTCGGACCACGTGTTGAGGACGGCGATCACCGGGCGGCCCCGGTACTCCTCCGCCTCGTAACCGAGCTGCCGCATACGGGCGTTGTGGGACCAGGTGCGCAACTGCCCCTCGGTGCCGTACCACTGATGGCTTCTGAGTTCCTCGGGGCGCTTCCTCGCAGGCCCGTCGATCTTGTCGGTCATATCGACCACCCGGCGGCTATCGCGGCGACCTCGGCGCGCTCGTCCTCGGGCAGATGCCGGCTCGGCGGGCGGACGTCGCGGCGGCACAGGCCGAGGGAGGCGAGGGCCTCCTTGACGACGGTGACGTTGTTGGCGGAGCCGTTCGCGGCGCGCAGCTCCTCGAAGCGGCGGATCTGCTCCCAGACCTTCATCGCACCCGGGTAGTCCCCGGATCGAAGCGCTTCGATCATGTTCAGCGAGACGGACGGGGCGACGTTCACCAGTCCGGAGGTGAAGCCGGTGGCGCCCGCGGAGAAGTACGAGGGGGCGTAGGGCTCGGCGAGCCCCGCGACCCACACGAAGCGATCGAGCCCGGCATCCCGCGCGAAGGCGGCGAACTTGGCGGCGTCCGGTACGGCGTACTTCACGCCGATGACGTTCGGGCAGTCGTCGGCGAGTTCGGCGAGGCGGGCGCCGCTGAGCTGGGCGTTGCGGATGTACGGGACGACGCCGAGCTCGGGCACGGCGGCGGCGATGGCGCGGTGGTAGTCGACCCAGCCGTTCTGGGAGACGTACGGGTGGACGGGCTGATGGACCATCACCATCTGGGCGCCGAGCTCGCGGGCGTGCCGGGCGGAGGCGATGGCGGTGGGCACGTCGTGGCCGACGCCGACGAGGATGACGGCGCGGTCTGCGGCCTCGTCGACGGTCAACTCGGTGACGAGGCGGCGCTCTTCGGGGCTGAGGGCGTAGAACTCGCCGGTGTTGCCGTTGGGGGTGAGGGTGGTGACGCCCCCGTCGAGCAGACGACGCAGCAGGGCCCGGTGGACGTCCTGGTCGACGCGGCCGTCCTCGGCGAACGGGGTCACCGGGATCGCCACCACGTCGGCCAGGGCCGTCCGCTGGGTCTCGAACGTCGTGGTCATGCCGGACCGTCCTCTCCCTGGGCCTCGATCTCCGTGTCAGGGAAGGCCCGCTCGACGAACGACGCGATGTGGGCGTGCAGGGCGCGCGCGGCGCCGTCCGCGTCCCCTTCGAGCGCGAGCCGCAGGATCTCCCGGTGCTCGCCGGCCTCCCGCTCCCAGGACGGGGAGGCGGCCCAGGCGACGGCGGAGACGAGGGCCGCCTGGTCGCGGACCTCGTCGAGCATCCGGCCGAGCAGCGGGTTGCCGCACGGCAGATAGAGGGCGCGGTGGAACTCCCGGTTGGCGAGCGACCGTTCGGCGGTGTCGGCGGCGGCGTCGGCGCGGGTCAGGGCAGCACGCGCGGCATCGAGAGAGGCCCCGCGCTTCACGGCCCGCTTCAGTGCCTCGGGCTCCAGCAGCAGCCGCACGTCGTAGACCTCGCGCGCCATGTCCGCGTCCACCATGCGCACCGTGACGCCCTTGTACTGGCTCATCACGACCAGCCCGGTCCCGGCCAGCGTCTTGAGTGCCTCGCGCACCGGCGTCTTGGACACCCCGAACTGCGCGGCGAGCTCGGTCTCGACCAGGGCCTGACCGGGCGTCAACTGCCCGGTGAGGATGCGTCGTTTGATCTCCTCCAGCACGTACTGCGTGCGGGAGGGGATCGGCGTGGGCACAGAGGTCATGCGCGCCTCTCGGATCTTCGCGAGATGACTCTCGCGTATGGGATCTCAGGTATGGGATCTCACGTATCGCGTCTCATATATGACGTACGAAGTACGACGCGATGAAGGTAAGAGGGGGCGCATGTTTCGTCAATGCTTCTTACAAAGGAAGTTGGGGTTGCCGGGTGCTGGGCGGGGTTGCCGACTGCTGGTTGCTGGTTGCCCGTCAGACGCGCAGCACGTGACCTTCGCGTGCGGTGGCGGTGGGCCCACCGAAGGCCTCGGCAGCGCGCACCGTCGCCGCCTCCGGCGTGAGCGTGGGCCCGACATGCGTGACGACGAGCTCCCGTACACCCGCCCGGCGGGCGACGGTTCCGGCGTCCTCGGGCGTCAGGTGCACCTGTTCGCCATCGCGATGCGCGTCGATGTCGGCCTCGCAGAGGAACAGGTCGGCGTCGCGGGCGAGTTCGGTGAGGGCGGGGCAGGGCCCGCTGTCCCCGGAGTACGCGAGCACCCGCCCACCGCTCTCGATCCGCACCCCGTACGCCTCGACGTCGTGCACGACGGCACGCGAGGTGAGCAGCAGGTCACCGTGCTGGACGGTGTGGCCGTCGTACAGGGTCCGGAAGTCGAGGATGCCGCTCAGGAACCCGGCGTCGGGCCGCCCGAGGAAGGCGGCGAGACTCCCCCACTGCTTAACGCGTGGGAGGTACCCCCAGCGCGCAGTCGCCCGGCGCGTACACCGGAATGGGCGCGTCCGGAGTGAGCCCGCCATAGGCCAGCCCGTAGAAGGCGGCGAGCAGATCGGCGTTGTGATCGGCGTGCAGGTGCGAGATCCAGATCGCGCTGAGCCGTGCCGGATCGGTATGCCGCTGCAATTCCGCGAAGGTCCCGGTCCCGGCGTCCACCCACACCTCGGCCCCTCCCCCGCGCACCAGATAGCCGGGGCCGGGGTGCGGGGATGCGGTGCCGAGGACGGTGAGGGTGAGGGGCATGCGAGTGGGCGCTCAGTCGAGACAGAACTCGTTGCCCTCGATGTCCTGCATCACGATGCATGAATCGTTGCCGTCATACAGGAGTCGCACGCGTACCGCGCCGAGCGGGATCAGTCGTGCGCATTCGGCTTCGAGCGCGGCCAGGCGCTCTTCCCCCACGAGCCCGGTGCCGACCCTCACGTCAAGATGCACCCGATTCTTGGCGACCTTGCCTTCGGGGACGCGCTGAAAGTAGAGGCGCGGGCCAACACCTGAGGGATCACTGCAGGCGAACCATGAACCCTGATCCTCGGGATCCTGGGAGCGGTTGAAATCCTCCCAGGTGGCGAACCCCTCCGGTGGCGGCGGTACGACGTACCCCAACACCTCGCACCAGAAACGAGCAACGCGCTCAGGTTCTGCGCAGTCGAAGGTGACTTGGAACTGCTTGATCGTTGACACCGGCGCACACTAGCAGGGGGGCTGTCGACTGATGTGCAGTCAGTGGGCTGCTCCGTTGGGGAGGTTGATCGTCTTGTACTCGAGGAACGAGCTGAGTCCCTCGGGGCCGAACTCACGACCGACCCCGGATTCCTTGTAGCCGCCGAAGGGCGCGGCGAACTCGATCCGGAACCCGTTGAGGGTCAGGCTTCCGGTGCGGACTCGGCGAGCGATCCGCATGGCGCGGTCCTCGTCAGGGGTCCATACGCTTCCCGACAAGCCGTACTTCGAGTCGTTGGCAATACGGACGGCGTCGTTGTCGTCGTCGAACGGGATCACGACCAGTACGGGGCCGAAGATCTCGTTCTGGGCGATGCGCATGGAGCTGTCGACGTCGGCGAAGACCGTCGACTCGACGTACCAGCCCTTCGGCTGCCCCGCGGGCCGGCCGCCGCCCACGGTGGTCGTCGCACCTTCCCGCCGCCCGTCGGCGATGTAGTCCTCGACCCGGCGCCGCTGGCGTTCCGCCACCAGCGGGCCGACCTCGGTGGCGGGATCGTGCGGATCACCGACCGTCAGCTCGGCCGCTGCTTGGGAGATCGCATCGACGGTCTGCCGGTAGCGGCTGCGATGGGCGAGGATCCGTGTCTGCGCCAGGCACTGCTGTCCGGACATCATGATCGCAAATGGCATGAGGGCCGGTACGACGCTGTCGATGTCGGCGTCCTCGAGGATGATGGCGGGCGACTTCCCACCGCATTCGAGGGTGACGCGCTTGAACTGCTCGCCGCACAGGGCGGCGACCCGTCGCCCGGTGGCGGAGCTACCGGTGAAACTGATCTTGTCCACCAGCGGATGGCGGACGAGCGCCTCGCTGCTCGGCCTGTCGGCAGGCACGATGTTGAGCACGCCCGGAGGCAACTGGGCTTCCATCGCGGCCTCGGCGAGCAGATATGCGTCGAGCGGCGTCTCGGGCGCGGGCTTGAGCACCACGGTGCAGCCGGCGACCAGGGCCGGGGCGAGGTTCGCCATGGTGAGGATGAGCGGAACGTTCCACGGCACGATCTGCCCGACGACCCCCATCGGTTCCCTCAGGATCCGCGCCGGTCCGGTGAGGCCGGCTCGGTCCTCCTCGAACGGGAAGGTCGCGGCCAGCCCTCGGAAGTAGTCGAGGAGCATCACCGGAACCGGTGCCTGGAGGCGATTGGAGAAGCTGATGGGCGAGCCCATCTCCTCGGTGATGAGCTGGGCGATCAGGGGGACGCGCGCGCGGAGATAGGCGGTGAAGGGATCCAGCGCGTCGGCCCGCTCCTGAGGCGACATGCGCGGCCACGGTCCGTCGTCGAAGGCTGCACGAGCCGCGCGGACGGCTCGGTCCACGTCGGCGGGCGTCGAGGAGGGAGCCGAACCGATCGGCTCCTCGGTGGCCGGGGAGATGACCTCGAGCAGGTCATCGCCCTCCGGCTCGACCATGTCACCGCCTATGAAGAGCCGGTCCCGTACGAAGTCCGTGGCTTGGATGATCGTGTCCGAAGGCATCGCTGGCCTCCCGGCTTACTGTCGGGACACGTGCGTCACCGCCCGTGACCCGCCTTTCGTTTCGGTCGGTACGGGTGTCGGTACGGGTGGCTTTCTCTCGGTCTGCAACCGGCGTGCCTATCCCTCTTTCAACCGTACGACTGATCCGGGCGGGGCAGGCCCTCACCGGAGTCGCCGAGGAGGGTTACGGCCGCTGCCACCCCGGATCCCGCCCGCTCAGCCCCACCGCGCGGTCCAGCAAAGACGCCTCGTCCGGCACCGGCACGACCGGGCCGAAGATGCCGCCGCGGTCGGGGTCGTCGGCGGCGGCGCGGAGGAAGTCGTACGACGCCTGGAGGGCGGCCGGGTCCGGTGCGTACGGCCGGCCCGTGGCCACGGCCAGGTCCCAGCCGTGGATCACCAGCTCGTCCGTGGCCACTGCCGCCGCCACCGCACCGGGCAGGTCCACGCCGCCCGCACGAGTCATGCCGACCCGCGCGTCCGGAGCGCGCCATGCCTCGGCCAGTTCGTCGAGCACCTTGGGCAGCTCCTCGCGCCAGCCCGGTCCGATGTCCGGTACGGCGGCTTCGGGGCTGGTGTCGGTCGTGACGCCCAGGTCCTTGCGGCCGGCATCACGAAAGGCGACGGCCAGACCGAGCAGGTGGCCCAGCAGGTTGCGCACCGCCATCTCCGGGCAGGGCGTAGGCGCCGAGAGCTGGTCGTCGGTGACGCCCTCCGCGAGGCGGGCGATGACGCGGGCCTGCGGTCCGAGATCGAGGGTCGTGTCGGTCATGGGGTGGCTCCTCACAGATGGGTTCCCGAGAGGTAGACCGGCGGGGGTCACGAAACTAATCGGCACTAATCGGCGGCGCTCGCGGAACTCATCGGCGGAGTGGACGGTCGAGGACGGGAGGGCGGGCGCGCCGCAGCGGAACGGGACGGGCAGTCGAGCCCGGACCGGCCGGTCATCGTCTCGGCCCCCGGGTCTCCGCCACGGCATCGCCGTCGAGCGGCGTCATGGGAGCCGAACCGTCTCCTCGCACCCCTGTGCGGTTGCGGCCCCGGGGGGCCGAGGTGGCCCAGGCGCGCCGGACCCAGCCCCCGGCTCCGCGCGCTCCGGCTGCGGCTCCGGCGGCCTTCCCTCAACCGAGCAAGCCCGTCATACGCCCCGCACCGGCCCCGGCACTCCACCCCAGCCGGCTCCCCCACCCCAACAGCTCCCCCGGCATCTTCCCGCCCGCGAAGCACCACAGCGCGATCACCAGGTCGCAAATCGCGCAGCCCAGCGAGGAGGTGCACCGGGCCCTCAGCCGCCCCATAAGCATCACCGGCAGCTTCCAACGGATTCCCGCCGCGCCCCGGAGCACGTGCCCCACCTCGGCCCCGGCTCAGTCCGTCCAGTCAGTCCGTCCGGTCAGCCCGTCCAGTCCGCGCCCGAGATGCCGTCGGGATGCCCCGCCGGCCACTGGACCAGCTCGATCCGGTTGCCGTCCGGATCGGTGAGCCATGCCGTCAGGAAGTCGTTCGAACCGTCCGGGGATACGGGTTCCTCGGCATCGATGCCCTGCGCGGCGAGTTCGTCGATCGTGGCCGCCATCGACTCCACCTTGATGACGAAATGGTTGAGGACGCTGCTGTTACCGGCCTCGGCCTTGTATCCCCCCGCGGGATCGTGGACGAGTTCGATGCTGACGAACTCGTCGCCGGGGAGCTTGAGCATGGTCAGGCTTCCGAACGGGGTTTCGGGGACGCTCCCGATCACTTCATAGCCGACGGCCGTGTAGAACGCGAGCGATCGTTCGAGGTCGGCCACGCGAAGGCCGAAGTGCAGGGTCCTCATCGATTCCCCTTTCCGGACAACGAAAAACGGCCCGCCGCAGAATCCGACGGACCGTCACAGTACTTCGAGCCGAACGTCAGCCGACCGGCTCCGGCGCAATGGCGGCCGACGTCTGCGTGGTCGTGAACTCTTCGGACTCGACATCCTCATCCCGCTGCTTCTTCAGAGCGAGTTCCCGGGCCGTCTTTTCCGAGAACAGCCTCATTTCTGCCTCGGTCCGGAGATCGAACACCATTGCCTCCTTCGAGCTCTGTCCGGTCGCGGCTCCCTTGACTGCCGCGAGCGCCTCTTTGCCTGAACATTACCTTGCGCCCCACCCCGGAGTCACGATCAAATTACGGTCGCACACAGGGAATTGGCGCACTGTTCACCCTGCGCGCACGAAGAACGCGCCGTCTAAGGCACTTTCCCGATCCCTACGCCCCCGCCTTAGACCCACGATGGCGTGCCATGACGACGACCCGCACCACCACCTGGACACTCCCCCGCATCCTGCGCGACCGCAACTCCGCCCTCTACCTCTCCGGAATCGTGGTCTCCGGCTTCGGCACCTCGGCGTTGTGGCTGGCATCCGGCGTATGGGTCAAGGACCTCACCGGATCCGACGGTCTGGCCGCGCTGTGCATGCTCGCCATGTGGGCGCCCACCCTGGCCGGCCCCCTCCTCGGCACGCTCGCCGACCGCACGCGCCGCAAACCGCTGCTGATCGGCGCGAACCTCCTCCTGGCCGCCCTGCTGCTCACCCTCTTCACCGTCGACTCCCCGGCCCGCCTCTGGCTCCTCTTCGCGGTCCTGTTCGTCTACGGCGCCGCAGGCGTGGTGCACGACGCCGCCGAGTCCGCCCTCGTCGCCGGCGCGGTCCCCGCGTCCCTGCTCGGCGACTTCAACGGGCTGCGCATGACGGCCACCGAGGGCATGAAGCTTCTCGCCCCGCTGGCCGGCGCCGGCCTCTACGCGGCGTACGGCGGCGCGAGCGTCGCCCTGCTCGACGCCGTGACGTTCGTGGTCGCGACCGGCCTGTACGCCTGCCTCCGTGTCCGCGAGAGCACGCCCGAGCCGCCGGCCGGCAGTTGGCGGGCACGGACCGCCGAGGGGGCCCGCCACCTCTGGACGCACCCCCGGCTGCGGCCTCTCGTCCTGGCCGGCGGCACCACCATGCTCTTCGCCGGTCTCAACGGCGCGATGACCTACGCCGTGATCGACGGCCTCGGGCACGACCCCGCGTACGCCGGTGTGCTGTACGCCGTCCAGGGCGCTGGCTCGGTGGCGATCGGGCTGCTCTCCGGCCCCGCGCTGCGCCGCCTCGGCGAACGCCGTTTCGCCGCGTACGGCATCGCCCTGACGGCCGCCGCCACGAGCCTGCGGGCAATCCCGTCCGACCCGGTGGCCCTGGTCTGCAGCGCGGCGATCGGCGCGGGGCTGCCGTGCGTGCTGATCGCCGCGCTCACCGCCGTACAGCGCGAGACACCGGACGCGCTGCTCGGCCGTACCGCCGCCACGGCCAACACACTCGTCTTCGCGCCGAATGTCATCGGGCTGGCGGTGGGGGCGGCGCTGGTCGAACTGCTCGACGTGCGGCTGCTGTTGGCCGTCCTGGGCCTGGCCTGGCTGGTGACCGCGATGCCGCTGCTTCAGAGCGCGGCGAGCGCCTCCCGTACCGCCACCAAGTCGCCGTCCGACGCCAACCCCGCGTGATAGAGCCGGATTTCCGTGGCCCCCAGCTCACGCGCGCGTGCCGCGTCCGACGCCAGCGTGCCCGGGCTGCCGCCCATCCCGGAGACCACACCGAAGTTGGCGGCGACGACCGTGCCCTCGCGGCCCTGCTCGGCGAAGGGCGTCAGCAGGCCGGGGCCGCCCGCGCAGGGCACGACCACACCGTCCGCGACGGAGAGGACGTGCTCGGGGTCGACGCCCGGGTTGGCGCCGACGTGGTACGTCACGGGGTCGGCGTGCAGCAGGATCTGGAAGCCGTCGGGGGCGGCCGCGCGGACCGCCCGGACCGCCGTCTCCTGGAGCGTACGGGCGGTTTCGTCGCGCCACGCGCGCGTGGCCGCCGCGTTCGACTCGCCGAGCAGCTTCTCGACCCCGGCCCAGCCCTCGTCGGCGACGGTGCCCTGCCACAGCGGTTCCAGGGCGGCACGTACGGCGGCGGCCAGCTCGTCGGCGTCCAGGCCCTGGTCGCCGTAGCCCTCCTTGCAGGTCGGGCAGAAGCAGAGCGCCATCAGGTACATGCCGGCGTCGCCGAGCGGGACCCCGCCGGTCTTGTCGTGCGCGTGCAGGTGCTGCAGCCCGTACCAGCCGAGGGACTCCAGTTCGGTGCCGTGCGCACCGGGCCGTACGGCGGCCTCGGCGGCGAGATCGACGAGGTACGCGCGCGTGGCGGGCTGTGCGATGCAGGGGGCCCAGGGGTAGCGGTCGCCGTAGGCGTTGACGACCGAGGTGTCGGGGTGCTCGGCGCCCAGGCGGGAGTTGTGCGCCAGGACCACCCAGGTGTGCACCTCCAGACCGGCGTCCGCGAGCGCGGCGGCCGCCTCTCCGTAGGCGTCGCCGGGCGCCCAGTCCCCGGCCGGGTAGGGGCGCAGCTCCCGGCCCTGCCACCGGTCGTCGGTCGGATACAGCACGGATGCGTGCTCGGCGGTGACGATGCGGTGGCGCGGGTGGCGGGGGGTGAGAGCGCGGGTGGAGTGGTAGGCGGCGGCGAGCGTCACCTGCCGTACGCCGAGGGCGGCGATTCTCCCGGGTGCCTCCGGGTCTCCGTTGACGTCCCAGGGGTAGACGAATGTCGACGCCTTCACTTGGTGTCCTCCGGCTCCTTCTCCAGCAGCGCGTATCCGCGCTCGATCACCTCGGCGAGCTGCTTGACATGATCCTCGCTCGGCTCGTGCAGCGGAGGCCGGACCTCCCCTACGGCCGGCCCGCGCAGCCGTACGCCGGCCTTGACGAGGGCGACGGCGTATCCGCGGCCCTGGGCGCGCAGTTCGACGAACGGGCGGTAGAAGCCGTCCAGGAGGCGGTTCACCGTGGTGTCGTCGCCCGCCTCCAGCGCCCGGTAGAAGGCGAGGGCGATCTCGGGGGCGAAGCAGAACACGGCGGAGGAGTAGAGCGGGACGCCGATGGCGCGGTAGGCGAGCTGGGTCTGTTCGGCGGTCGGCAGGCCGTTGAAGTAGAGGAAGTCACCGGGGGCCTCGGTGCGTACGGCGCTGACGATGCGCTGCATGAGGTCCAGGTCGCCGAGGCCGTCCTTGAGCCCGATGACGCCGTCCGTGCGGGCCAGTTCGACGACGGTTTCCGGGGTGAACACGGCGTTGTCGCGCTGGTAGACGATGACGGGGAGCGCGGTCGCCGCGGCGATCTCCTTGTAGTGCCGCAGCAGCCCCTCCTGCCCGGCGACGACGAGATACGGCGGCATGGCGAGCAGCCCGTCGGCACCGGCCGCCTCGGCGAGCCTCGCGTACCGCACGGCGAGGGCGGTGCCGTACCCGGCGCCCGCGACGACCGGCACGCGTCCCGCCGCCGCCTCGACGGCCGCCCGCACGCACGCCTCGAACTCCTCGGGCGTGAGCGCGTGGAACTCCCCGGTGCCGCAGCATGCGAACACGGCGGCGGCCCCGGCCTCGACGCCTCGGCGCACATGGGTGCGGTACGTGTCGAGGTCGACCGAGCCCTCGGGCCCGTACGCCGTGACCGGGAAGAACAGGGGCCCGCTGGGGATGCCGAGGCGAGCGGCGAGGGGGGCAGGCGTCACGGGCTCTCCCTAGAACGAGACGGTAAGTGCAGGATTCTGATCAGAGTTTACGGTTATGAACACAGGCTGCACCACCCTTGACGACGAGGGGTGATGATCCTTAACTAGTCCATGAATGTGAATACCGTGCACGCATGCGGCCGCTGATTGAAGGAGAACCGAGGATGCCAGCCCCCCGCACCGTTCTGCTCACCGGCGCCGCCGGCGGCCTCGGCACCCTGATGCGGGACCTGCTCCCGGCGTACGGCTACGAGCTGCGGCTGCTCGATCTGCGCCCCGTCGAGGGCGAGCCGGACGCGATCGTCGCCGACCTCGCCGACAAGGACGCGGTGCGCGAGGCCGTGCGGGGCGTCGACGCGATCATCCATCTCGCGGGCATCTCCCTGGAAGCCCCGTTCGAGAAGATCCTCAGGGCGAACATCGAGGGCACCTACCACCTGTACGAGGCTGCCCGCGAGGAAGGCGTGGAGCGCATCGTCTTCGCCTCCTCCAACCACGCCGTCGGCTTCACGCCCCGCCCCCAGGGCGACGACCCCCTCATCCCGATCGACGCCGCGCACCGCCCGGACACGTTCTACGGCCTGTCCAAGTCCTTCGGCGAGGACCTCGCCCAGTTCTACTGGGACAAGCACGGCCTGGAGACGGTGTCCGTCCGCATCGGCTCCTGCTTCCCCGAGCCGACCAGCGTCCGCATGCTCTCGCTGTGGATGAGCCCGGCCGACGGCGCCCGCCTCTTCCACGCGGCCCTGACCGCCGAGAACGTCGAGCACACCGTCGTCTACGGCTCCTCCGCGAACACGCGCCTGTGGTGGGACCTCACCACCGCCCGCGCCCTCGGCTACGAGCCGCAGGACGACTCCGAGCCATACGCCGAGAAGCTCATCGCCGAGCAGGGCGACCTCGAACCGGACAACATCGCGCACGCCTACCTGGGCGGCCACTTCGTCAGCGACCCGCCCATCTGGCCGTACTGACGTCACCGACTCCGTCGCTCGGCGGAAAACGATCGTTCGCGGCGGCGGGCGGGCACCGAACGGGCCTGCCCGCCGCCGCATTCGGGCACGCCTCCTGCCCGAACCCACGCCGGACCCCGGCTACCGCGCAGGTCCGCAGCGGGCACACGCCGAGTCGAACGGTCATAAACGGGCAGTATCGAGCCCGCAACAGGCCTGGTCAGCCCCGCGTACCCCCGGTAGAACTTGCTGCACGGCCCTCACCGGGCCCGAACGGGCAGGCAAGGACTCGGGCAAGCAAGGACGTAAGGCAGGTGTCGGCGATGACGGCGAACACTGCGAAAACCGCCGAAGAGCGCCAACGTGAGATCGTGCGGGTCGCCCGGGCCACCGGCGCGGTCGACGTCTCCGCGCTCGCCACCGAGCTGGGCGTGGCCAAGGAGACCGTACGGCGGGATCTGCGCGTGCTGGAGGACCACGGGCTGCTCCGCCGCACCCATGGCGGCGCCTACCCCGTGGAGAGCGCCGCCTTCGAGACGACGCTCGCCTTCCGCGCCACCAGCCATGTCCCCGAGAAGCGCCGGATCGCGGCCGCCGCGGCCGAGCTGCTCGGGGACGCCGAGACGGTCTTCGTCGACGAGGGCTTCACCCCGCAGCTCATCGCCGAGGCGCTGCCCCGGGACCGGCCGCTGACCGTGGTCACCGCGTCCCTGCCGGTGGCCGGCGCGCTGGCCGAGGCCGAGAACGTCTCGGTGCTGCTGCTCGGCGGCCGGGTGCGCTCCGGCACCCTTGCGACCGTCGACCACTGGACCACGAAGATGCTGGCCGGTTTCGTCATCGACCTGGCGTACATCGGGGCCAACGGCATCTCCCGCGAACACGGTCTGACCACCCCCGACCCCGCGGTGAGCGAGGTCAAGGCGCAGGCCATCCGGGCCTCGCGCCGCACCGTCTTCGCGGGCGCGCACAACAAGTTCGGAGCGGTCAGCTTCTGCCGGTTCGCCGATGTCGGCGCGCTGGAGGCGATCGTCACGAGCACGCTGCTTCCGACGGCCGAGGCCCACCGCTACTCACTGCTGGGACCACAGGTCATCCGCGTCTGAAAATCCAACGCACTCCCCTATAGGGCACGTTCACGCCTACCGACACCCCTTATCTCCCCACACGTCCCCATTTACCTCCGCCTTTTACCTCCCCCTCCCCCCTCACATCCCCCCTTCACGTCCAGGAGCGATCCATGCGAACCCAGAGCCGACGGCGGCCACCGCGAGCCACGCTCGCCATGGCCGCCGCAGGGACGCTGCTCGCCCCGCTGCTCTCCGGCTGCTGGGTCGGAGCGGGCGGAGCAGGCTCCGGGGGCAACGCCATCAATGTCCTGATGGTCAACAACCCCCAGATGACAGAGCTGCAAAAGCTCGCACCCCACTTCACCGAAGAGACCGGCATCAAGGTCAACTTCACCGTCCTGCCCGAGAACGACGTCCGCGACAAGATCAGCCAGGACTTCGCCAACCAGGCCGGCCAGTACGACGTGGCCACCCTCTCCAACTACGAGATACCGATCTACGCCCGCAACGGCTGGCTGCAGGAGATGAACTCGTACGTCGCCAAGGACCCGGGGTACGACGAGCAGGACGTCCTCAAGCCGATGCGCCAGTCCCTCACCGGCGACGACGGCAAGCTCTACGGCCAGCCCTTCTACGGCGAGTCGTCCTTCCTGATGTACCGCAAGGACGTGTTCGAGGAGAAGGGGCTCACCATGCCCGCGCACCCCACCTGGCAGCAGGTGGCCGACCTCGCCGCGAAGGCGGACGGCGCGCAGCCCGGCATGAAGGGCATCTGTCTGCGCGGCCTGCCGGGCTGGGGCGAGGTGATGGCCCCGCTCACCACCGTCGTGAACACCTTCGGCGGCACCTGGTTCGACAAGAACTGGAAGGCACAGCTCGACTCCCCCGAGTGGGAGAAGGCGACGAAGTTCTATGTCGACCTGGTCCGTGAGCACGGTGAGTCGGGAGCGGCCCAGTCCGGCTTCGCCGAGTGCCTGAACAACATGACGCAGGGCAAGGTCGCCATGTGGTACGACGCCACCTCCGCGGCCGGTTCCCTGGAGTCGGCCAACTCCCCCGTCAAGGGCAAGGTCGGCTACGCACCGGCGCCCGTCGAGAAGACGGAGTCCTCCGGCTGGCTCTACACCTGGGCCTGGGGCATCCAACAGGCGTCCCGCAACCCCGACAACGCCTGGAAGTTCGTCTCCTGGGCGTCCAGCAAGCAGTACGAGCAGCTGGTCGGCGACGAGATCGGCTGGTCCAACGTCCCGGCCGGCAAGCGCGCCTCCACCTACGCCGACCCGGCGTACCGCAAGGAGGCGGCCGCCTTCCAGGAGATGACCAAGGAGGCCATCGAGGGCGCCCGCCCGAACGACCCCGGCGTACAGCCGCGCCCCGCGCCCGGCATCCAGTTCGTCGGCATCCCCGAGTTCACCGACCTCGGCACCAAGGTCTCCCAGGAGATCAGCGCGGCCATCGCCGGACGCCAGTCCGTCGACTCGGCCCTCAAGAAGTCCCAGCAGCTCGCCGAGAAGATCTCCGAGGAGTACGAGGGGCGATGACAGCGACGACTACGGCCCCCGTGGCCACGACACCCATGCATACGACGCGTCAACCCTCCGCCCGGCTGCGCGCCTGGGCGACCCGGGCCCCCTTGCTGCCCGCCCTGGTCTTCATGATCGTGGTGACCCAGCTGCCCTTCGTGGCCACGCTGGTGATCTCGTTCTTCGACTGGAACGCCCTCTACCCCGACGCCCGCCACTTCACCGGCATCGACAACTACCGGGAAGTCCTCACCGACGCCGATCTGCGGCACTCGGTGTGGACGACCGTGCTGCTGACGGTCGCGGTGGTGCTGGCCAGCCTGGTCCTGGGCCTGGTCCTGGCACTGCTCCTGGACCGGAAGTTCAAGGGCCGCTCAGTGGTCCGCACCCTGCTGATCGCCCCGTTCCTGGTGGTGCCGGTAGCAGCGGCCCTCCTCTGGAAACATGTGCTCTACAACCCCGAATACGGCCTGTTCAATGGGTTGTTGCACTATGTGGGCGGCCCACAGCCCGACTGGATCTCCAACACCCCGCTGCTCGCGGTCGAGGCCTCCCTCGTCTGGCAGTGGACGCCGTTCATGATGCTGATCCTGCTGGCCGGCCTGCAGAGCCGCGACAACGAGCAGATCGAGGCGGCGAGGGTCGACGGCGCGAGCGACTGGCAGATCTTCCGCCACCTGACGCTCCCGCACCTGCGCCGCTACCTCGAACTCGGCGCCCTGCTGGGCTCGATCTACATCGTCCAGAACTTCGACGCGGTCTTCACGATCACATCCGGCGGCCTGGGCACCGCCAACCTCCCCTACACCGTCTACCAGAGCTTCTACCAGGCCCATGAGAACGGCCTCGCCTCGGCCGCGGGCGTCCTGGTGGTCATCGGCTCGATCATCATCGCGACCTTCGCGCTGCGCGTGGTGTCGTCCCTGTTCCGCGAGGAGGTGTCGCGCGCATGAGTGCAGTGGCCGTACGACTTCGCAGCCGCCGCAAGGGAGTTGGCCTGGGCCTGGTGGCCTGGCTGCTCGGGATCGTCTTCTTCCTGCCGATCGCGTGGATGGCTTTGACGTCCTTCCACTCCGAGGAGGACGCGGCGACCAATCCGCCGTCCTTCGCCGCGTCACTGACGCTGGACGGCTACCGCGAGTTCTTCGGGGCGGGCGGCGGGGCCAGCCCCTGGCCGGCGCTGATCAACTCGACGGTGGCGTCGGTGGCGTCGACACTCTTCGTCCTGGTCCTCGCCCTCCCGGCGGCGTACGCCCTGTCGATCCGCCCGGTGAAGAAGTGGACTGACGTCCTGTTCTTCTTCCTGTCCACGAAGATGCTGCCGGCCGTGGCGGGCCTGTTGCCGCTCTACCTGTTCGCGAAGAACACGGACATGCTCGACAACATCTGGCTGCTGGTCATCCTCTACACCTCCATGAATCTGCCGATCGCGGTGTGGATGATGCAGTCCTTCCTGGCCGAGATCCCGGTGGCGATCATCGAGGCGGCAAGGGTGGACGGCGCGAAGCTGCCGACGATCCTCACGCGCGTGGTGGCCCCCATCGCGTTGCCCGGCATCGCCGCGACAGCCCTGATCTGCTTCATCTTCAGCTGGAACGAACTGCTCTTCGCCCGCGTACTGACCGGCGTGGTGGCGGAGACCGCCCCCGTCTTCCTGACCGGCTTCATCACCAGCCAGGGCCTGTTCCTGGCGAAGGTGTGCGCCGCGTCGCTCGTCATCTCCCTGCCGGTGCTCGCCGCGGGGTTCGCCGCCCAGGACAAGCTGGTCCAGGGCCTGTCGTTGGGAGCCGTGAAATGAAGGCCGCCGTCATCGAGTCCGTGGGCAAGGCAATCGTCGCCGAGGTCCCCGACCCGACGCCCGGCCCGCGCGAGGTCGTGGTCGAGGTCGCGGCCTGCGGCCTGTGCGGCACGGACCTGCACATCCTCCAGGGCGAGTTCGCCCCGAAGCTGCCGATCGTGCCCGGGCACGAGTTCGCGGGCGAGGTGGTCGGGGTCGGCACCCAGGTCACGGAGCTCGCGGTCGGCGACCGGGTGGCGGTCGACCCCTCGTTGTACTGCTACGAGTGCCGGTACTGCCGTACCGGCCACAACAACCTCTGCGAACGCTGGGCGGCGATCGGCGTGACGACAGCGGGCGGCGCGGCGCAGTACGCGGTGGCCCCGGTGGCCAACTGCGTACGGCTCCCCGAACACGTCCGCACCCAGGACGCGGCACTGGTCGAGCCGTTGTCCTGCGCGGTACGCGGCTACGACGTCCTCCGCTCCCGCCTCGGCGCCCACGTCCTGATCTACGGCTCGGGAACGATGGGCCTGATGATGCTGGAGCTCGCCAAGCGGACGGGCGCGGCGAGCGTCGACGTGGTCGACGTGAATCCGGCCCGTCTGGAGACGGCGCGCAGGCTGGGCGTCTCGGCCTCCGCGGCGAACCCGGACGAGCTGGACCGCCCCCAGGGCTGGGACCTGGTCGTCGACGCCACGGGCAACGCGGCGGCGATCCAGGACGGTCTGGACCGGGTGGCCAAGGCGGGCACGTTCCTGCAGTTCGGGGTGGCGGACTACGCGACGCGCGTGACGATCGACCCGTACCGCATCTACAACCAGGAGATCACCATCACCGGTTCGATGGCGGTCCTGCACAGCTTCGAACGAGCGGCGGAACTGTTCGCGGGCGGTGTCCTCGACCCCGAGATCTTCATCAGCGACCGGATCCCGCTGGAGCGGTACCCGGAGGCACTGGGGCAGTTCGCGTCGGGGGTCGGCAGGAAGATCGTGGTGGTCCCGTAGGCCTTCTTCGCCCCCGCCGCCCCTACCCGCCCCATCCTTGAAGGGGTCCACCTCTTCAAGGCCTCCCCCGGTTCAACCACGCTGGAGACGCTGGTTGAACCGGGGCTCCGGGATCAGCTCAGGGCCGCGCCCACCTCGTAGATGGTGGGCCGATCCTCGGGAGTATGGCTGAGCATCGCGTCGATCAACTTGCCCAGCTCGCCAGGCGCCTTCACCGGCCGCCGCCGACCGTTCGCCACGGCCTCCCGCTGCACAGGAAGCTGAGCATCGTCCGGATACTCGACCGCCCGCCAGCCCGTGGCTGAGATCAGCAAGGAAGCGCCGAGAGCATAGACATCGGCTTCCTGCGTCGGCTCGGCCTCTCCCGTGTCGAGCACGCTGCGGGAGATCTCCGGCGCCTCGTAGTGGACGAGGCAGCCGCGGAACGGGAAGTCGTACCCCTCGGGCACGCGTCCGCCTCGGGCAAGGGCGAGGTCGATGAGGTACGTCCGCTCCGGACCGACGATGAAGTGGGCTGGCTGCACATCGCCGTGTGCCCAACCCTGGGAGGGGTCCATCCATCGGCGAAGTCGGTCCCGCCAGGTCGGCTTGTCGGGCCACTCTCGTACCCAGTACACATGGTCAGCGCGGCGCGCCACAGCGCGGATTGCCGCTTCCTTGTCCGCCACGCTTTCCCCTCCCCGGACTCTGGAGCTGCCCTCGGCCATGGTCGGGTGCGCGCGAGGCTGCTGTACAGCACAGCGTGTAACTGCACTGCGGCGCCCTCAACTTGGGAAGCTGCGAGCATGTGAGGACGGTTCGGGCTTTGACCTGCGCGAACGATCGGATCTTGGCTCCGTCGGACCGGGCTGCTTTCACCGTGGTTCCCCGCTGTTCCCCGCTCGATCTGGTGCGCTTGTGGTGCAGAGACGAGCAGGGCTTCAGTGAAGGCTCACGAGCACTGGGCCACTTCCGCCAGGCGGTGTTGCGCCCCGGTACGGCCTTGGGCTCGGGCGGCGGGGGGGG
>NZ_RQJW01000020.1 GCF_004028635.1 Streptomyces cyaneus
AGGTGATCACGGCGACACCGGAGGACAGGTCGAACTCGCCGCCGATCATCAGCAGCGCGACCGGCAGAGCCATGATCCCGATGGTCGACGACTGGTACAGGATGTTCGCCATCGAGCTGCCGTCACGCACGGCCGGAGCCGTGATGAGGAAGAAGATCAGCACCGCGACGGCGCCGAGAAAGACGCCCACCTCGGGACGGGCGAGAAGACGCAGCGCCACTGGCCGCTGCTGGGTACGCCCGTCGGATTCCTTGCCGGGGCCGGGGGCCGGCGGTGAGGTCACCGCCGGCTCAGCCTGTTGGGTCATGTTCGTCACCGAGTGCCCTTCGCGGCGAACTTGTCGATCGTCTCGACATTCGTCTTGTCGACGAAGGCAGGTCCGGTCAGCACCGGTGCCTCGCCGCCGCCCATGTAGTTGCCGTTGTTCTTGTAGAGCCACAGGGAGTCGATCGCCAGGTAGCCCTGCAGGTAGGGCTGCTGGTCGACGGCGAACTCGATGTCGCCCTTCTTGATCGCTCCGGTCAGCTGGTTGTTGAGGTCGAAGGTGGCGACCTTCGCCTTGCTGCCCGCCTCGTCCACGGACTGCGCGGCCGTCAGCGCGTACGGGGCGCCGAGGGCGACGACGTAGTCGATGTCGCTGTCCGTCTTGAGCTTCGCGGTGATCGTCGACTTCACGGACGGCATGTCGGTGCCGTTGACGTTGAGGTTCTCGACGTCACCCTCGAAGGTCTTCTTCACACCCGCGCAGCGCTGCTCCAGGCCGATGTTGCCCTGTTCCTGGATGACACAGACGGCCTTCTTGGCGCCGGCCTCGTTCAGCCGCTTGCCGAGCGCCTCGCCCGCGACGGTCTCGTCCTGTCCGAAGAACTCCATCAGACCGAGCTTCTGCCACTCGCTCACACCGGAGTTGAGGCCGACCACCGGTATGCCCTTGGCCTTCGCCTTGCTGACGACGTCCTTCATGGCGTCGGGCTTGGCGAGGGTGATCGCGATGCCGTCGACCTTCTGGTCGATCGCGTTCTGGACCAGGTTGGCCTGGTTGCCGGCGTTCGGGTCGTTGGAGTAGATCAGCTTGACGTTGTCCTTCGCGGCGGCGGCCTCGGCGCCCTTGCGGACGATGTCCCAGAAGGTGTCACCGGCCGACTGGTGCGTGACCAGAGCGACGGTCATCCGGGGGGTGTTGGCCTTGCCCGCGGAAGCGTTCTCCCCACCCTCCTCGGCCTGCTTGCCACCGGAGCTGCTGGAGCATCCTGCGAGGGTCAGCGCAGCCGCGGCAGCCATGGCCACCATAGGGGCCAGCTTGCGGGAGCGGGGGTAGTAGCGGTCCATCTTTCCAGCACCTCACTGTGCGACGGGGGTGTGCGACGGGGGGAAAGGGATGATCACTGGATCCATGGCCCGGACCCCTGGGAAGTCCGGGTCGTGTGCCGTAGAACACGGCGGGTTCGCTGGGAAGGGATCCAATCCCTGGATGCGCCCGCTGTCAATACTTTGTTAAGACATCATTTCACACTCAGGTCCGAATGTAAGTACAAAGTATTGACAGCGTCGGCCTCCACGCCCTACACCTGGGAGGCGGCAGGCCCGCTGGGACCCGCACCCCCTGTCCAGCTGTAGGAGCGTCGCGCATGGCCGAGTCAGCCAAGTCCTTCGACTTGATCACGATGGGAAGGATAGGAGTTGATCTCTACCCCCTGCAGTCTGGCCTACCTCTGACGCAGGTGGAGACGTTCGGCAAATTCCTCGGTGGCTCGGCCGCGAACGTCGCCGTCGCCGCCGCCCGGCTGGGCCGTACCACCGCGGTGATCACCCGCACCGGCGACGACCCGTTCGGCGCCTACCTGCACGAGGCCCTGAAGGACTTCGGCGTCGACGACCGCTGGGTGACGCCGGTCGCGGCGTACCCGACGCCGGTGACGTTCTGCGAGATCTTCCCGCCGGACGACTTCCCGCTGTACTTCTACCGGCAGCCTAAGGCGCCTGACCTGGAGATACATTCCGACGAGCTTGACTACTGGGCCATCCGCTCGACCCGGGTCTTCTGGATCACCGGCACCGGCCTGAGCGAGGAGCCGAGCCGCTCCGCCACCCTCGCCGCCCTCAAGGCGCGCGACAAGGCGGGCACCACGGTCTTCGACCTCGACTGGCGCCCCATGTTCTGGCGGGACCCGGAGGAGGCCCGCCCGTACTACGCCGAGGCGCTGCGGCACGCCACGGTCGCGGTCGGCAACCTCGACGAGTGCGAGGTCGCCACCGGCGTCCGCGAGCCGCGCGCCTGCGCCGAGGCGCTGCTGGCGGCCGGCGTCGAGCTGGCGGTGGTCAAGCAGGGCCCCAAGGGCGTGCTGGCGGTGCACCGCGACGGCACGGAGGCCGAGGTGCCGCCGGTGCCGGTCGAGGTGGCCAACGGGCTCGGCGCGGGCGACGCCTTCGGCGGCTCGCTGGTCCACGGGCTGCTGTCCGGCTGGGAACTGGCCACAACCATGCGGTACGCCAACGCCGCCGGCGCCCTCGTCGCCTCCCGCCTCGCCTGCTCCTCCGCGATGCCCACCGAGTCCGAGGTCGAGGACCTCCTCGCGCAGGCGTCGTGACGGCCGACCGAGCATCCCTGAACGGAGCTTTCCTTTGAGCATGACCATCCCCGACCTCACCGCGGTCAGAGCCCGGCACCCCGAGGCGATCGCCGAGGCCGCAGCACGCCGGGTGCGCCGACCGCTGATCGGCGACAGCGGCCGCCTGATGATCGTGGCCGCCGACCACCCGGCGCGCGGCGCGCTCGGCGTCGGCGACCGGAGGTTGGCCATGGCCAACCGGGCCGATCTGCTGGAACGTCTCTGCATCGCGCTGTCGCGGCCCGGCGTCGACGGGGTGCTGGCCACCGCCGACATCCTGGAGGACCTGCTGCTCCTCGGCGTCCTCGACGACAAGGTTGTCATGGGCTCCATGAACCGCGGCGGCCTGGCCGGGGCGTCCTTCGAGATGGACGACCGCTTCACCGGTCACCGCGCCGAGGACATCGCCCGGCTGCGCTTCGACGCGGGCAAGCTGCTGGTGCGCATCGACTACGAGGACGCGGGCTCGCTGACCACCCTGGAGACCACGGCCCGCGCCATCGACGACATGGCCGCCCGGCAACTCCCGCTGTTCGTCGAGCCGTTCATCTCCCGGCGGATCGACGGCCAGGTGCGTAACGACCTGTCCGCCGAGGCCGTCACGAAGTCGATCGCCATCGCGTCGGGTCTGGGCGGCACTTCGGCGTACACCTGGCTGAAACTGCCCGTCACCCATGACCCCGACGACATGGCCGAAGTTCTTGAGACGTCCACGCTCCCCGTCGTCCTGCTCGGCGGTGAGGTCGGGGGCTCCGCCGAAGAACAAGCCGGGGCGTACGAGCGCTGGCGCAAGGCGCTCCGGCTCCCCACCGTGCAGGGGATGGTCGTCGGACGCTCGCTGCTCTACCCGGCCGAGGGCAGCGTGGAGACGGCGGTGGACACGGCCGTCGGCCTGTTGTGACCCGGATTGTGAGGCGGAGAACACGATGACCTATCACCTTCCCGCGGGAAAGGCGCTCGGCGGCCCGTACGTCGTGGACGTCACGCCCGAGAAGGCCGGCTGGGGCTACTCCAGCCTGCGGATCCTGGAGCTGCCGCCCGGCGGCTCGCACAGCTTCGACACCGGTGACAGCGAGTGGATCGTCCTGTCGCTGAGCGGAGGCTGCACGGTCGAGAATACGGACGATTTCGGCCATGACACCTTCCGACTCACCGGCCGTGACAGCGTGTTCAGCGGCGTGAGCGACTTCGCCTACGTGCCGCGCGATGCCCGTACGACCGTCTCGTCGACCGGCGGCGGACGGTTCGCGCTGACCGGCGCGCGCTGCACACGGCGGCTGCCCGCCCGGTACGGCCCGGCGTCGTCGGTGCCGGTGGAGCTGCGCGGCACCGGCAACAGCAGCCGTCAGGTGAACAACTTCGGCGCGGCCGGGGTCTTCGAGTGCGACAAGCTGATCGCGGTCGAGGTGATCACGCCGGGCGGCAACTGGTCGTCCTTCCCGCCGCACAAGCACGACGAGCACCGCCCCGGCGAGGAGTCGGTGCTGGAAGAGGTCTACTACTTCGAGTTCGCCGACCACGACGGCACCCCCGGCCTCGGCTACCAGCGCGTCTCCCCGTCCGGACACGGCCGTAACACCGACGTCCTGGCGGAGGTGCGCGGTGGCGACGTCGTGCTGATCCCCGACGGCTGGCACGGGCCCTCCATGGCAGTGCCCGGCCACCACATGTACTACCTCAACGTCATGGCGGGCCCCGAGGCCGAGCGCGCCTGGCTGATCTGCGACCACCCCGACCACGCCTGGATCCGCGGCACCTGGCCGGACCAGCCCGTCGACCCCCGTCTGCCCCTCTACACCGCTCCATCCCAGTGAGGTCCTCGATGAGCCAATCCACCGTCCGCCTGACCGTCGCCCAGGCGCTGGTGCGGTTCCTGTCCGTCCAGTACACCGAGCGCGACGGTGTACGGCACCGGCTGATCGCCGGCACCTGGGGCATCTTCGGCCACGGCAATGTGGCCGGCATCGGCCAGGCCCTGGTCCAGGCGGGCGAGGACGTCATGCCGTACCACCAGGGCCGCAACGAGCAGTCCATGGTGCACGCGGCCGTCGGCTACGCCCGTCAGCTCAACCGCCTCTCGGCGCAGGCGGTGACGACGTCCATCGGCCCCGGCGCGACGAACCTCGTCACCGGTGCCGCCCTCGCCACCATCAACCGTCTGCCCGTCCTCCTCCTCCCCGGCGACTACTTCGCCTCGCACGCCCCCGACCCGCTGCTCCAGCAGCTGGAGCACCCGACGGAGGCGGACGTGTCGGTCAACGACACCCTGCGCCCGGTCTCCCGCTACTTCGACCGGATCACCCGCCCCGAGGCCCTGATCCCGTCCGCGCTGAACGCCATGCGCGTGCTCGCCGACCCGGCCGAGACCGGCGCGGTGACGCTGGCGCTTCCCCAGGACGTCCAGGCGGAGGCGTACGACTGGCCTCAGGAGTTCTTCGCCGAGCGCGTCTGGTACGTACGGCGCCCCGCGCCCGACCCGGTCGAGCTGGCGGAGGCCGTCGAGGCGATCCGGGCCGCCGAGCGCCCGCTGATCGTGGCGGGCGGCGGCGTCCACCACAGCGAGGCCGAGGCGGCGCTGAAGGCCTTCGTCGAGGCCACCGGCATCCCGGTCTCCTCCACCCAGGCCGGCAAGGGCTCGCTGCGTTACGACCACCCCGCCGACCTCGGCGGCATCGGCCACACCGGCACCTCGGTCAGCGACGACATCGCCCGCGCGGCCGACCTGGTGATCGGCGTGGGGACGAGATACACGGACTTCACGACCGCCTCGGGCACGCTCTTCCAGAACCCGGACGTACGCTTCCTGAACCTCAACATCACCGGCTTCGACGCGCACAAGCTGGCCGCGCGCACGCTGGTCTGCGACGCGCGGGCCGGGCTCACGGCCCTCACGGAGGCGCTTTCCGGCCACCGGGTGGACGCGGCGTACGAGGCCGAGTACGGCGCCGGCAAGGAGCGTTGGGACGCAGTGGTCGAGGCCGCCTACCGTGCCGACGACGAGAGCGCCGTACCGACGCAGACCCAGGTGCTGGGCGCGCTGGACGCGGTCGTCGGCGACGACGACGTGGTGATCAACGCGGCCGGTTCGCTCCCGGGCGACCTGCACAAGCTGTGGCGGTCCCGCTCACCGCGCCAGTACCACCTGGAGTACGGCTACTCCTGCATGGGCTACGAGATCCCGGCCGGGATCGGCATCCAGCAGGCCGCCCCGGACACGGCCGTGTGGTCGCTGGTCGGCGACGGCACCTACCTGATGATGCCGACGGAGATCGTCACCGCGGTCCAGGAAGGGCTGCCGGTCAACATCGTCCTGATCCAGAACCACGGCTACGCCTCCATCGGCGGCCTGTCGGCCGAGATCGGCGCCGAGCGCTTCGCCACCGACTACCGCTACCGCGCCGCCGACGGCACCTTCACCGGCGCCCCGCTCCCCGTCGACCTCGCCGCCAACGCGGCCAGCCTCGGCATGGACGTGCTGCGCGCCAAGACGGTGCGCGAGCTGCGCGAGGCGCTGGCCACGG
Source organism: Streptomyces cyaneus (assembly GCF_004028635.1). GTDB lineage: Bacteria > Actinomycetota > Actinomycetes > Streptomycetales > Streptomycetaceae > Streptomyces > Streptomyces cyaneus. The sequence continues at coordinate 6,131 of NZ_RQJW01000020.1, forward strand.
CCCGTGCCTCCGACCGGCCGACCTGCGTGTACGTCGAGACCGACATCCTGAACCCGACCTCGCCGGGCGCCGAGGCCTGGTGGGACGTGCCCGTGGCCGAGGTCGCCTCCCGCGAGGCCGCCGTCGAGGCCCGCGAACGCTACGACCGGAACGTCGCCGAACGCCGTCACCACCTCTGAACTCCCCCTTACGAAAGGCCCTTTCGCACCATGAAGACCATCACCCACTGGATCGACGGCAAGCCCGTGGAGGGCGGCTCCGGCCGCTTCGCCCCCGTCTACAACCCGGCCACCGGCGCCCAGGAGAAGCAGGTCGCCTTCGCGACCGTCGACGAGGTGGACGCCGCCGTCGCCTCCGCCAAGGCCGCCTTCGAGAGCTGGGGCCAGTCCTCCCTGGCCAAGCGCACCGCGATCCTCTTCAAGTACCGCGAGCTGCTCGACGCGCACCGCGACGAGATCGCCGAGCTGATCACCGCCGAGCACGGCAAGGTGCACTCCGACGCGCTCGGCGAGGTGGCGCGCGGTCTGGAGATCGTGGAGCTGGCATGCGGGATCTCCGTGCAGCTGAAGGGCGAGCTGTCGACGCAGGTGTCCACCCGGGTGGACGTGGCCTCGATCCGCCAGCCGCTGGGTGTGGTCGCCGGCATCACGCCGTTCAACTTCCCGGCCATGGTGCCGATGTGGATGTTCCCGCTGGCCATCGCGTGCGGCAACACCTTTGTGCTGAAGCCGAGCGAGAAGGACCCGTCGGCGTCCTTCCGGCTGGCCGAACTGGCCTCCGAGGCCGGACTGCCGGACGGTGTGCTGAACGTCGTGCAGGGCGACAAGGTGGCCGTGGACCGGCTCCTGGAGCACCCGGACATCGAGGCGGTCTCCTTCGTCGGCTCGACGCCCATCGCGAAGTACATCCAGCTCAAGGCAGTTGAGCACGGCAAGCGCGTGCAGGCCCTGGGCGGCGCCAAGAACCACATGCTGGTCCTGCCCGACGCCGACCTCGACTTCGCCGCCGACCAGGCCATCAACGCCGCCTACGGCTCGGCGGGCGAGCGCTGCATGGCCGTGTCGGTCGTGGTCGCGGTCGGCGACACCGGCGACGAGCTGGTCGGCAAGATCGCCGAGCGCGCGAAGAACCTGCGCATCGGCCCCGGCAACGACCCCGCGTCCGAGATGGGCCCGCTGATCACGCGCGAGCACCGCGACAAGGTGGCGTCGTACGTGGCGAGCGCGGCCGAGCAGGGCGCCGAGGTCGTCGTGGACGGCACCGGCTACTCGGTCGAGGGCCACGAGGACGGCTTCTTCCTGGGTGTCTCGCTGCTCGACCGGGTGCCGCTGACGGCCGACGCGTACCGGGACGAGATCTTCGGCCCCGTGCTGGCCGTGGTGCGCGCGGAGACGTACGAAGAGGCCATCAAGCTCATCAACGACTCCCGTTGGGGCAACGGCACCGCGATCTTCACCCGCGACGGCGGCGCCGCCCGACGCTTCCAGCTGGAGGTCAAGGCGGGCATGGTCGGCGTGAACGTGCCGATCCCGGTGCCGGTCGGCTACCACTCCTTCGGTGGCTGGAAGGACTCGCTCTTCGGTGACCTGCACATCTACGGCAACGACGGCATCGCCTTCTACACCCAGGGCAAGGTGATCACCACGCGCTGGCCGGACCCGTCCGACGGTGGCATCAACCTCGGTTTCCCCAGCAACTCCTGACACCCTGACAGGGAGGTCGTCCCATGGCGAAGACCCGCGGCTCAGCACGTGCCGTGTCCGCCTCCGCGCTGGACTCGCTGGACTTCGCCCTGGACCGGGGCAGTCCGGTGCCGCTGTACTACCAGCTCGCCCAGCAGCTGGAGGCGGCGATCGAGCACGGGGCCCTCGCCCCGGGCAACCTCCTGGGCAACGAGGTCGACCTGTCGGTGCGGCTGGGCCTGTCCCGGCCCACCGTCCGGCAGGCCATCCAGTCGCTCGTCGACAAGGGGCTGCTGGTCCGGCGGCGCGGGGTGGGCACCCAGGTGGTGCACAGCCAGGTCAAGCGCCCGCTGGAGCTCAGCAGTCTCTACGACGACCTGGAAGCGGCCGGCCAGGGTCCGACCACTCAGGTCGTCCGCAACGAGCGCGTCCCGGCGACCGCCGACGTCGCGGCCGCGCTCGGCATCGCGGAGGGCGCGGAGGTCACGGTCCTGGAGCGGCTGCGCAGCACCCACGGTCAGCCCGTGGCCATTCTCTGCAACTACCTCCCCGCGAGCCTGCTCGACCTCGACACGGCCCGCCTGGAGTCGACCGGCCTGTACCGGATGATGCGGGCCGTCGGCATCACCCTGCACAGCGCCCGCCAGACCGTCGGCGCCCGCTGCGCGACCGCCGAGGAGGCCGAGCGCCTCGACGAGAAGGAGGGCGCCGCGCTGCTGACCATGCAGCGCACGGCGTACGACGACACGGGTCGGCCGGTCGAGTACGGGACGCACATCTACCGGGCGTCCCGGTACGCGTTCGACTTTCAGTTGCTGGTCAGGGTTTGAGGCTCGCGGTGAACGGGGTGACCGGCCGGTCCAGTCGTTCGCCGTCCACGGTGATGTCGACGGCCTCGTTGTAGAAGGCCACGAGCCCTTTGACGGGGCCCACCGCGGCCAGCGGCTCGGCGTAACTCCAGACGATGTTCCGAGGGACCTCACCCTCACCGCTCCAGGTCCAGTACTGGGCCGTGCCCTTGTACGGGCACCCGGTGCGGTGGTCGGTGGGCTCGAACAGGTCGAGCCGGACGTCCTCGCGGGGCATGTAGTACCGCGTCGGCAGCCCGGTCTCGAACAGCAGCACCGGGCGGTGGGTGTCGGCTACGAGGGTGCCGTCGATCTCGATCTGGACATGGCGGCTGCTGGGCATGGCGTCCACCCGTTTGTGCGGGTCGCGCGGGTGGACGAAGATCTCTTCCTCCTCCTCGTACCAGTGGTCGAGGCCGCTCCCCCAGCGCCGGAACCACTCGAAGGAGATGTGTCCGGCGAGGTCGGCGGCCGGGAAGGTCCATGCCGCGTTCTCCACCAGCTCTCCGTCGACTTCGAGGTCGTAGAAGGTGTGTGAACCGGTGTGTTTGCCCGTCGGTGGGTTCTTGGCCGGGCGGAGGAGGTCCGTGCGGACGTCGTCACGCGGGAACGTGTAGCAGGGCACGGGCAGGTCGGGCTCCCACACGAGTACGGGGTGCCGGCTGTCGACGACGGTGACGTCACCCTTGCGGCCACGCACCCAGCGCTCGCTGGGCTCCCACAGGAGGCCTTCGGGGGTCGTACGGACGTTCCGCTCGTTGGGGAACAGAGGCATGGCCCACTCTCCTTCGGCTCCGTTTCGGAGCGTACTCCCGCAGCGTTCGGAGGGCCGGGTGGTCAGTGGGCCGCGTCGAGCCGTGCCCGCTGCTCCGGGGTCAGCTCCAGGTCCACGGCGGCCAGGCTCTCCTCCAGCTGGGCCACGGACGACGCGCCGACCAGCGGGACGATCGGCAGCTCGGCGCCGATCTGCCAGGCCAGGACGACCTGGTTGACGGTGGCCCCGGTCTCCTGGGCGACCTCGCGCAGTACGGTCAGGCGGGCCGGGGTGCCCGGGTGGTCGAAGTCGGCGGGGAGCCGGTCCGGGTGGGTGTAGGCGCCCTTCAGCAGCGGCGAGTAGGCGACCAGGGTGAGGCCGGGCTCGGCCCGCAGATAGCTGAGCAGGTCGGGGCCGGCGTGGCCGAGGCTGCCGTCGGGGAAGAGTCCCTCGGGTACGTCGAAGCGGGGCCGCAGGTGGCTGTGGGCGTACTGGAGCACCTCGTAGCCGGGCAGTCCGGCCGCGGCGGCGAGGGCGCGGGCCCGCTCCACCCGCCAGATCGCGTGGTTGCTGACGCCGAGGAGACCGACCGAGCCCTCGCTCACCAGCTCGGCGAATCCCTCGACGGTCTCCTGGAGGGGGACCCGCTGGTCCTCGATGTGGGCGTAGAGGAGGTCCAGCTTCGCCACGCCGAGCCGGTCGCGGCTGCGCTCGGCGGACTCGCGGATCACCTTCGCCGACAGGCCCTCGGCGTTGTCGACGTAGCTGGTGCCGGGGGCGAGCGGGCGGGCGCCGAGCTTGGTGGCGATGACGATCTCCTCGCCGATGCCACGACTGCGGCGCCACCGGCCGAGCAGTTCCTCGCTCTGCCCGCCCTGGCCGCCGTCGGCCCAGAAGGCGTAGTTGTCGGACGTGTCGATGAAGGTCCCGCCGGCCTCGACATAGCGGTCGAGCACGGCGAAGGAGGTCTCCTCGTCGGTCTGCGAGCCGAACAGCATCGCGCCGAGCGCGAGGACGCTGACCTCTCGGCGGGTGTCCGGGGTGGTGCCGATGGTGCGGTACCTCATGTCGTTCCCTCCCGTTCGTGCCCGCGGTCGGGGCACGTGAATGGAGTCTTCAGGCTGGAGCGCGCTTCAAGTCAAGCGCTCCCGTGCGACCGCGGCCTTGCCATCAAGGGACCAATGGTGCAAAGTTGTACATATACGCCGTAAACATACGGTGCACACCAGCAGGAGTGTCCTGCCATGGCGAGCAGACCAGCCGAGGGAAGTGAAGCTCCGTGGACGCCGTCGACCGTTCTGGTCACCGGCGGGGCCGGCTTCATGGGCAGCCACGCCTGCGTGGAACTCCTCGACCACGGCTACGAGGTGATCGTGGTCGATGACTACTCCAACAGCACTCCGCAGGTCTTCGCCCGTATGGAACGGATCGCCGGCCGCTTCGTCGGTGCGGTCTACGAGCTGGACATCCGTGATCGACACGCCCTGTCGGCCGTCTTCGACCGACACTCCGTGGACGCCGTTGTGCACTTTGCCGCGCACAAGGCCGGGGGCAGGTCGACGCGGATGCCCGTCGAGTACTACGACACCAATGTGGGTGGCACGACCGCCCTGCTGGGGGCCATGCACGAGCACGGGGTGCACCGGCTCGTGTACCCGTCGTCCTGTGCTGTCTACGGCGACGCCGGACACGGGCCGCTGGAAGAGACCACGCCGGCCCGGCCCACCAGCCCGTACGCGGCCTCGAAGTGGATCTGCGAGCAGATCCTCGCCGATGTCTGCCGCCGCCGCCCCGAGTACAGCGTGTTGTGCCTGCGGTACTCCACCCCGGCCGGGGCCCACCCCAGCGGACTGCTCGGCCAGGATCCCCGCGCCACGCCCGGCCACCTGCTGCCGTATCTCGCCCAGGTGGCCGACGGCCTGCGGGAGCGTCTCGAGGTCTTCGGCGACGACTACCCGACCCATGACGGAACCGCGGTCCGCGACTATCTCCATGTCATGGACGCCGTCGAGGCGCACCGCGTCGCGCTCGACCACCTCGGCGACAGGTCGGGCATGCGCGTGTACAACCTGGGCGTCGGAGAAGGCAGTTCCGTCCTCGATGTCGCCGCCGCGTTCTCCAGGGAGTGCGGCCGGCCCATCCCTCATGAGGTCGGGCCCCGCCGCCCGGGAGACGTCGCCGAACTCGTCGTCGACCCGACCGCGGTGAAGCGGGCCTGGGGCTGGCGTCCCACCCGGGATCTCGCAGGCCTGTGCCGGGACGCCTGGCGCTTCCAGCGGCTCAACCCGCACGGCTACGCCGACTCCTCCTGGCGACCGGACGCGAAGGAGTAGCGCCGTGTGGCTTTCGACTGTCCGCACGGCCCGTGGGGCGGGCCGACAGCGGAGCCTGGCACGGCTGTCGCCGGGACGCCTCATGACCCTCGCCGAGGGTGGGGGGAGGAGGTGCAGCAGGTCGCCGACCGGGCCTATGATCGTTACTGGAAGCGCAATTTGGCACATTCCGCGCGGCCCGGTGTCCTCCGATTCGGGGAGGCGCTTGACCTTGCTGCCGGCCCACCGGCTGATGGCCGCCCACGTCGCGCTGGTCGGGGCCATCACCGGCCTGTACATGACCGTCCCGGACCTGCTCACGCCGCTGTGGGCCGTCATCGGGCTGGCGGGGGCTGCCGCCGTCCTCACGGGTGTGCACCTCCACCGGCCCGCGCACCGATGGCCGTGGTGGGTGCTCGCCGCCGGGCTGCTCGCCTTCGCCGCGGGCGACACCTACTACAACGTGCAGGAGGCCTATTTCGCCGCGTCCAATCCGTTCCCGTCCCCGGCGGACGCCTGCTACCTCGCCGTGTATCCCTTGTTCGCCGCGGGTCTGTTCGGTCTGGTGCGGTACCGCTGGGTGGGCCATGATCTGCCGAGCCTGCTGGACGCGCTGATCATCACCGCGGGGCTCGCCCTGCCGGTCTGGGTGTATCTGGTGCAGCCGCTCGCCCGCCTGGAGGGCCTCACCTGGCAGCAGCGTGCGATCAGCATCGCCTACCCGCTCGGGGACATCCTGGTGCTGGCGCTCCTCGTACGGCTGCTGGCCCCCAGCCCCGGATCCGGTCCCAACCGTGCCGTCCAGCTGCTCGTGCTGGGCACGCTCACCCTGCTCTGCTTCGACATCGCCTACGGGATCCTCCAGCTGAACGACACATGGCAGACCGGCACACTGCTGGACTCCGGCTGGATCGTCTTCTACACAGCTTGGGGGCTGGCCGCGCTGCACCCCTCGATGGCGGAGCTGACCGCGTCGGATTCCCAGCCGCAGTCTCTGCTGCCGCCCTGGCGCCGACTTCTGCTGCTCACGGCGGCCACGTTGATCCCACCCGCCATCCTGGTGTACGAGGAGCGCGCGGGTCACGTGCGCGACGCGGCGGTATTGGGCCCGTTCTCAGCTGTGCTGTTCCTGCTGGTGATCCTGCGGCTCGCGGTGATGGTCGCGGCGCACCGCAAGGCCGTGGCGCGGGAGCAGGCGCTGCGCACCGCGGCCGCCTCACTGGTGGCCGCGTTCTGGCCGGAGGAGATCGCCCGGACCTGCGACACGGCGATCGCCACGCTGTTCGGCCCGAAGACCCCGCATGTGGCCATGCTCCTGTCGGCCCGGGACGCCCAGGACCTGTACGAGCGACTCGCGCGGTCCCCCATCTGGATCGACGGCCGACCGGTCACGGATCGTGCCGAGCCGTCCTCGAACAAATCGCCCGATCCCGCCCTCCACCGCACCCTCCTGCTCCCCATCACCGTGTTGGGGCCGGAGATCGCCGCCCGGCTCGGGGGCCTGCCGACCACCCTGGTCTGCCCCATGGTCCAGCCCGACCGCCCGGCCGGTGGCGAGCTTCCGGGCGCGCTGATGGCGGCCGGCCCACAGCGGCAGCTCGCCGAGATGCGCGGCTCGCTGGAGATCCTGGCCTCGGAGGCGGGGCTGGCGACGGAGCGGATCGCGCTGCGGCGGGAGATCATCCGCACGGAGAGCGAGGCGTACTTCCGCACCCTGGTGCGGAACGCCACGGACGTCATTCTCATCGTCAACGACGACGCAACCGTCCGCTACGCCACTCCGTCCGCGCAGGCCGTGTTCGGCAGCAGCGTCGAGCTGACCGGGAGGCACCTGCCGGAACTGCTCGATCCGCAGGATCGGGACCGGGTGATCCGCACTCTGACGACCCTGCGCAACAGCGGGCGGCAGGAGGCGCACGACCACTGGTGGGTGGTGCGGGAGGGAGCGCGCATCGAGGTGGAGGTACGCTGCCGCGACCTGCGACAGGACCGGACCGTGGGCGGTCTGGTCGTGACGTTGCGGGACGTCACCGAGCAGCGTCAGCTGGAGCACGAACTCACCCAGCGGGCCTTCCACGACTCGCTGACCGGTCTGCCCAACCGGACACTGCTGCTGGAGCGGACGGAGCGTGCGCTGCTGCGCAGCCGCCGTGAATCGACGATCACCTGTCTGCTCTTCATCGACCTGGACGACTTCAAGATCGTCAATGACACGCTGGGCCACTCGGTCGGCGACCGGCTGCTGTGCGCCGTGGGACAGCGCCTGTCGTGGACGCTGCGCCGTACGGACACGGCGGCCCGGCTCGGCGGCGACGAGTTCGCCGTACTGATGGAGGACGCGAAGCAGCCCCTCGACGCCGAACTCCTGGCCGCGCAGGTGATCCAGGCGCTCAACCGGCCGTTCCAACTGGCGGACGAGTCGGTGAGCATCTCCGCCAGCGTGGGTGTGGCCACGGCCAGGGACAGCCCGAACGCCGAGGAACTGCTGGCCCTCGCCGATCTGGCCCTGTACGCGGCCAAGGCGTCCGGGAAGCGCCAGTGGCGCCGCTACCAGCCCCAGCAGCGCGCCCGCGTGCTGGCACGCCACGACCTGCAGGCGCGCCTCAACAGTGCGATCGCTCAGCAGGAGTTCACCCTGCGCTACCAGCCGGTCGTGGACATCCCCGCGGGCGAGGTCGTGGGCTTCGAGGCGCTGGCCCGCTGGCCGCGCCTGGGAAGCGAGCCCGTCCCACCGGGGCAGTTCATCCCGCTCGCCGAGGAGACGGGCCACATCTCGGCGCTGGGCACCTGGGTGCTGCATCACGCCACGGCCGACATCGCCCGGCTGCAGCACCACGCCCGGCGGACCGGACCGCCGTATCTCAGCGTCAATGTGTCCGCCCGGCAGTGGCGGGACACGGGCTTCCTGGACGAGGTGTGCAGGGCCCTGGACACCGCCGGTCTGGCACCCGGCACGCTGCAGCTGGAGCTCACCGAGTCGGTGCTCATGCAGCGGACCGAGCAGATCGACACGCTCATCGGGACGTTGAAGGACCTCGGCGTGCGCATCGCGGTCGACGACTTCGGCACCGGGTACTCCTCATTGCGCTATCTCCGGGACTTCCCCATCGACGTACTCAAGATCGACAAGTCGTTCATCGACGAGGTCCCCCAGGATCCCCGACAGGTCGCCCTGGTCGAGGGCATCATCCACCTGGCCGACACGCTCGGGCTTCAGGTGATCGCCGAGGGCATCGAGAACCAGCAGCAGTGGGAGCTGCTGGCGGACATCGGCTGTGGGTACGGGCAGGGCTACCTGTTCGCCCGGCCGATGACGGTGGAGCAGGGAGAGGCCGTGCTCCAACAGCACGGCGGCGTCCGGCCGTCTCCTCGGGCCTGAACACAAGGGAGCAGCACCATGCGAGCCATCGACCTCGACGTCGGGATCCCGGGAAGTAGGCGTGACCCACGGTGGGAGGACCTCGACGACCTGCGGCGGACGAGCCCCATGAGCGACGCCGTGCTGGACGAGGTGCGCGGCCGGCACATCCGCAGCGGTGACCACTGGCTGATCGACTTCGCTTCCTGCAACTACCTGGGCTTCGACTGGGACCCCGAGATCATCGACGAGATCGAACCGGTCGTACGGCGGTGGGGGACGCACCCCAGCTGGTCGCGGCTGCTGGGCAGCCCGCGGCTCTACCCGGAGATCGAGGAGCGGCTCGCCGCGCTGCTCGGAGCGCCGGACACACTGCTGCTGCCCACGGCCACCCTGATCCACGCCTCGGTGATCCCGGTCCTCGCCGAAGCGGGCCATGTCTTCGTCGAGGCCAGAGCGCACAAGACCGTGTACGACGGCTGCGTGTCGGCCCGGGGCCACGGCGCCCGGCTGCAGCGCTTCCACGCCGACCGGCCCGACGAGCTGGACGCCCTGCTGCGGGCCCTGCCGTCCGACGGCCCCCGGCTGGTCTGCCTGGACGGTGTCGACAGCATGAGCGGGAACAGCCCCGACCTGCCGGTGCTCGCCCGGATCTGCCGGGACCGGGGCGCGACACTGTACGTGGACGACACCCACGGTTTCGGTGTCATCGGGGAGCGGACCGCAGCGGAGTCCTGCCCCTACGGATCGCGCGGCAACAGCGTCGTCCGGCACACGGGTGAGACCTACGACGGCATCGTGCTCGTCGGCGGCTTCTCCAAGGCGTACTCCTCGCTGCTGGCCTTCCTCGCCCTGCCCTCCCGGCTCAAGGACCACCTGAAGACCGCCGCCGGCCCGTATCTCTACTCCGGCCCCTCGCCGACGGCGTCGCTGGCCACGGCGCTCGCCGGTCTGGGGGTCAACGACCGCCGGGGGGACGCCATCCGTGCCGATCTCCACCGCAAGACCGTGCGGGTGCTCCGACACGTCCGCGGCCTCGGCCTGGCCACCCCGAGCATCCGCGAGTTCCCGATCGTGGAGATCCCGCTCGCCGACGCCGCCGATCTGGAAGCGGTCGCCCGGTTCCTGTGGGAGCGCGGCATCTACGTGACGCTCGCGGCCTACCCCCTCGTCCCCCGGGACCGGGTCGGCTTCCGGATCCAGGTCACGGCACTCAACTCCGACGAGGACATCGACCGGCTCAACGACACGCTGAGTCTGCTGGCCGAGCACCGCGTCCTGAGGCGCAAGAGGTGAGCCGGGAATGCCCACGTCCAAGGCCCCAGGTGCCGTGCCGATCCGCAACGACGACGTGGACTGGGACAGCTGGCCCGTCCAGGACTACCTCGCCGAGAACTACCGCGAACTGCACCCGTCCGACGCGGCGGTCATCGCCCACCACGCGGGGCTGTACCGGGAGCTGGCACCCGGGAGCATCGCACGGTCCGTGGAGTTCGGTGCCGGACCCAACCTGTACCCGCTCATGCTGGCCGCCTCCGCCGGCCGCCGCGTCGACGCCGTGGAGGCGGGTGCGGCCAACGTCGCCTATCTGACCGGGCAGCTCCACCTCGGCCCCGACGCCAGCTGGCAGCCCTTCTACGCGCTGTGCAGGCGGAATGTCCCGAGCCTTCCGGCCTCCCTTCCGGAGGCACTGTCGCGGGTACGGGTCGTGCACGGCGACGTCCGGGCCCTGCCGCCCGGCATGTACAGTCTCGCCTCGATGCACTTCGTGGCCGAGGGCGCGACCGAGGACTTCACGGAGTTCACCGAGTTCTGCCGCCTCTTCGCCCACTGCGTGGTCCCGGGCGGGTATCTGGTGGCCGCGTTCATGGAGAACATGCCCACGTACCGCATCGGCCGTGCCTCACGCTGGCCGGGCTGCCCCGTGGACCCGGACGCCGTCCGGGAGGTGTTCGCGCCGCTGACCGAGCGGCTCTCGGTGACCCGGATCAACGCCGACCCGACGCTCCCGGACTACGGCGACTCGGGGATGGTGCTGATGACAGGGCGAACGCCGTCTCCACCAGGGCGATGTGGCTGAACGCCTGCGGCGCGTTGCCCAGTTGACGACCCGCGTCCGGGTCCCACTGCTCGGCGAGCAGACCGACGTCGTTGCGGATGGCGAGGGCCCGTTCGAAGACCTCCCGGGCCTGCCCGGGATGCCCGGTGGCGGCGAGTGCATCGGCGTACCACAGGGTGCACGCCACGAAGGTGCCCTCGGGGCCGCGCATGCCGTCCACGTCGTGCACGCCATGCTCTGCGGGGTCGTACCGCCGGACGAACCCACCGTGGTTCAGCCGCTGTGCGGCCCGAACCGTGCCGCGCACCCGCTCGTCCCGCGCCGGCAGGAAGCCGAGCCGGGGGATCAGCAGGGCCGAGGCGTCCAGGGCCGAGGAGCCGTAGAACTGCACGAAGGAGCCCTGCCGTGCGTCCCACCCCTCCCGGCAGACCTCCCGGTGCACCTCGTCCCGCAGAGCCCGCCACTGGGCCGAAGGGCCGTCGCGGCCGAGCATCTCCCCCATGCGCAGCGCCCGGTCGGCGGCCACCCAGACCATGACCTTGGAATGGACGAACTGCCGCCCCGGACCGCGTACCTGCCACAGCCCTTGATCGGGTTCGCGCCAGTGCCGCACGAGGTGGCTCATCAGCGCCTCCACCAGGCTCCAGACGCGGGCCGGCATGGTGATCCCTGCCTGCAGCGACAGGCAGAGGGCGTCCATGACCTCGCCGTACACATCCAGCTGGAACTGGCCCTCCGCCGAGTTCCCGAACCGGACCGGCCGCGATTGCTCGTAACCCTGCAGCCAAGGCGCCTCGGTCTCGTGCAGGAGCCGCTGTCCCGCGACGCCGTACACGGTCTGCAGCTCGGCGGGGTCACCCGCGATGGCTCGCATCAGCCAGTTCAGCCATGCCGTGGCCTCGTCCCGGTAACCGCTGCGCAGCAGGCAGGACAGGGTCAGGGTGGAGTCGCGCAGCCAGCAGAACCGGTGATCCCAGTTGCGTTCGCCCCCGATGCATCCGGGAAGCGAGGTGGTCGGCGCCGCGACAATGCCGCCCGTGGGGGCGTAGGTGAGCGCCTTGAGGGTGATGAGGGACCGTACCACCGCGTCCCGCCAGGGTCCCTCGTAGCGGCACTGGGCGGTCCAGCGCCGCCAGAAGTCACAGGTCTCCTTCAGTGCCGTTTCCGCCGGGACGGAGAGCGCAGCGGGCGCCCCGGGAAGGTGCGACGGTGACCATACGAGGGTCAGGGCCAGCCGGTGACCGGCCGGGACCGTGAAGTCGAGCACGGTGGAGTCCTGCTGGTCCGGCACGCGTACCGGCCCGTCGGCGTGCAGCCAGACGGCGTCAGGCCCGGCCACCGCCACCGTGCCGGCCTCGGCGTCCCGGACCCACGGCACGACACGGCCCTGGTGGAATCGCAGCCGCAGCTCGCTGCGCATGGGCACGGAACCCGACACGCCCTCGACTACGCGGACCACGCACGGCGCACGCGGCGGCATGAAGTCCGTGACCCGAACCGTGCCGCTTGCGCCCCGCCACTCGGTTTCGAGGACCAGCGTGCCCTGCCGGTAGTGCCGACGCGTACAGCGCCCACCCACACGCGGAGCCACCCGCCAGAAACCATTGGCCCGCGTGCCCAGCAGCGCGGCCAGACAGGCGGGAGAGTCGAATCGCGGCAAGCACAACCAGTCGAGGGACCCGTCCATGCCGACCATCGCGGCGGTTTCCAGGTCGCTGATGAGGGCGTAATCCTCGATGGGGGAACTCATGATCGGAGTACGCCGTTGTGCACTTTGCCGCAGTTCCAGGATACGACGGTCACGGCTGACGGTCATCCGGGCATGGCCGGATGCCACGTCGCAGCGGTCGAGCGGTAAGGAGAGGGCGAATGAAGAACGACCCGGAGGCAGGTCCGGCCCGGCGTGCGAGTGACCGCGGGCGGCACGGCAGGCTCAGTCGGGAGCGGGTGCTGGCCGCCGCACTGGAACTGGTTGATCGCGAGGGTCTCTCCGCCCTGAGCATGCGTCGCCTCGGCTCCGAACTCGGCGTCGAGGCCATGGCCCTGTACCGCTACGCGGCCGGCAAGGACGCGCTTCTGGACGGGCTGGTCGAGGCCCTCTACCTGGAGCTGGAGGACCGACTCGGCGAGGCGTCCGGCGCGGGGGCGGCACCGGCCGAAGGCACCGGTGCCGGGCGGCCCGAGTGGCGGGCCGACCTGCACCGCATCGCCCTGATCACTTATGAGGTCTGCCTCGCCCACCCTCGGGTGGTGCCGCTGATCGCCACGCGCATGATGGCGGTTCCACTGGCCCGGAGGCCGTCGGCGGTCCTCAGAGACCATGAGCGGGTGCTCGCTCTGCTCCGGGGGGCAGGGCTCGACGAGGAGCGCACCTGCGCCGTCTTCCACGCCTTCACCGCCTGGGTCCTCGGATACGTGTCCGTGGAGCTGAGGGCCATGGTCGACAACCCCGACGAGCCGGACCCCGCCTTCCGTCTCGGCCTGCACCGCATGCCGCCCCATGAGCTGCCCACGCTGCGCGCGATCGCCCCGGCGCTCGCCGAGCGGGGCGGACCGGAGGGCCTGGCCGCCGGGGTGGACGCGGTGATCGACCGTTTCGTCGGCGCACCCTGAGAGGCGCTCAGCGGGCGAACGGCCCCTCCAGCGCCGCCCACTGGAGCAGCATGATGGTCTTGGCGTCGGCGATCTCCCCGGTGCGGATCATCTCCAGGGCCCGGCGGAAGGGCAGTTCGACGATCTCGATGTCCTCGCCCTCCTCGTCCAGGCCACCGCCCTCGTGGGTGCGGGTCGAGGGGCCGTAGGCGGCGGCGTAGAAGCTGACGCGTTCGGTGACCGAGCCGGGGCTCATGTAGACGTCGAAGACGTGCCGGACCTCGCCGATGGTGTGCCCGGTCTCCTCCACGACCTCGCGCCGTACGGCGATCTCCGGGTGCTCGTCATCGTCGTCGAGGAGCCCGCCCGGCGTCTCGACGAGCATGCCGTCGGGGTGGCCGTTGACGTACACCGGGAAGCGGAACTGGCGGGTGAGCAGGACGGTTTCACGTTCGGCGTCGTACAGCAGCATGGTCGCCCCGTTGCCGCGGTCGTGCGTCTCGCGCTGCTGGGTGCTCCAGGTGCCGTCGGCGTGCTGGAAGTCGAAGGTCGTCGTGCGCTCGACGTACCAGTGGCTGGACAGCAGCTGCACGTCCCGCACCTTGACCCGGGGGTTGCCGGTCAGGTCCCGGCCGGTCTGGTCGAGTCCGGTGCGGCCACGGCGGTCGGGGGTGTCGATGCCGGCGGTCATCGGGCACCGGCCGGATGGATGAACGAGTTGGTCATGGCCCGCTTCTACCATCCTTCACTGCCCGACGTCGGCCTTGTCCAGCACCTGCCCCGCCGCGGGTGGCCGGACCTCCAAGGGCTCGTCGAAGCCGCTGAACGACGTGGTGGTGACGTTGCCGCCGCCCTTGTAGACGGTTCTCAGCAGGTACGGCTTTCCCTCGGTGGCCACGTAGAAGGTGTACGTCCCTTCGTTGTCCGCCTTGTCCGTGACGTGCACGGCGATCGCATCCAGGTCGCCGACGTGGGTGGCCGCACCCTTCTTCGCCTTGCCGAACGACTCGAACGTCCAGGTGCACGCGGCCAGTCCGTCGCCGGGCTGCGCGTCCGCGGCGGGCACCTTCGCCCACTGCTTCGGCCGGACGTCGGCGACCTGCCTGCCGCTCCAGTTCTCGAGGTACGTCTTGTCCGGGCGGACGTAGTCCGTCTCCCCGATCCTGATCTGTTCGAGGCTGCCGTTCTCGGCCCACGTGGTCTTCGCCGTGCACCGGTTCTTCAGATCGGTCTTCAGGCGCATCGTCACCGTGCCGTTGCGGTCGTTGGCCGGGGTGTTGCTCATGTCGACCGTCACGGAACGCAGTGCGCGCATCGTGTCGTTGGCCTCGTCGAGCAGGTCTGCCGCGGACTTCTCGGCGGCGCCATCGCCGCCCCCGCACCCGGTGAGCGCGGCCGCGGTGAGCAAACACACCAGTGCCGTCGTCGTCATGGGAATCGTCCGCATCGAGCCCCCCGCTCCATCCCCGTTCACCGAATGACCATGCTCATGATCGGAAACGGGAGCCTATCAGCGCCGGTGATCCGAGGGGCTGTGCCCGTACGTCCTCCTGCGCCTCACGCTCCCACGCCCATACGAGCCCGCTTCAGGACCCCGGTGGCACGGCCTGCTCGAAGCCGAGTTCGCGCAGGGCGGTGCGGAGTTTGTCCGCCGCCTCGTCCAGGGCCGACATGTCCTCTTCCGGCTTCGCGTGGGAGAAGTCGAGGTCCCCCATGCCCCACACGGGCGCCACGTGAATGTGCAGGTGCGGCACCTCGAAACCGGCGATGAGCAGTCCGGCGCGCGGAGCGTTCCACGCCCGCTGCACACCCTGGCCGACCGCCTGGGCCACCTGCATGCAGTGGGCCAGCAGTTCACCGTCGACCTGCGTCCACTGGTCGACCTCGCGCCGGGGCACGACGAGGGTGTGCCCGGGCGTCAGGGGGGCGATGGACAGGAACGCCGTCGCGTGCGGGTCCTGCCAGACGAACCGGGCGGGAAGCTCGCCGTCGATGATGCGGGAGAAGACGGTGGTCATGCTTGCCCCTTCGCTGCGGGAGAACTCTCGGAGCGAGCCTACGTACCGGCCGGCGCGCGAGGAGCCGGAAGCCGCTGTCGTGGCAGTGACCGGAGCGGGATGACTCAACTCCGCGTGTGTGGTTTTCGTCGACCGCGACCACACCTGCTCCCCTGAACGGCTCAGTGTTGCTGGTCCGGAGGAGGCGGGGGGCTGTTAGCGATGTGACCTTGGTGGAAGGGATGGGCGCGCAAACGGATCCGAGGAGGCGGGATGTCGGAGGGCCTGATCGAGGGCTGCGCGCCGCGTGCTGTTCCGGGAGGCGGCGAGGATGTGCCACCGGACCGGTCCCCCAGCGGCTTCGAACAGCTGAGCGCCGTCGCCGACGCCGTCCTCTACGAGGGCTACCTCCTGTACCCCTACCGTCGCTCCTCGGCCAAGAACCGCGTCAGGTGGCAGTTCGGGGTGCTGTTCCCGCGCGACTGGGTGGAGGCGTCCGGCCCCGTCGTACCCGGCGTGTCCGGCTCCGCGGACTCCTGGTACCAGCAGACCGAGTGTCTGCTGCGCGTCCGAGGACCAGGCGCTGTCGTACGGGTGAGGGTGCGGTACCTGCAGCTGCAGCACAAGCAGATGGAGGAGGCGGGCCGGGACGGCAGCCACCGTGCGGTCGCGTCGCTTCGGACGGACGACGGCGTGGCGCATCTGACCTTCGACGAGGCGGTAGCGCGCGAGGTCGACCTCGCCGTCCCACTGGACGACCTGCTGACGGGTGAACACACCGCTCCGGTGGGAGCGGCAGCCGGCACGGACATCGAGCCGTTGCCGGGGGGCGTCGGACGGGTCGTGCGGCGGCGCGAGGAGGTCCGGGCGCACACCACGCTCGCGGCCGAGCGGCTCGCGCAGGACGTGTACCGGCTCCGGGTGCTCACCGCGAACACCGGGCCCGCGCCCGAGCCGCACATCCCCCGCGACGAGGCCCTGCGCGGTGCCCTCGTCGCCACGCACACGCTCGTCGCCGGCCAGGGCGTGGAGTTCGTCTCGCTGATCGATCCGCCCGCACCGTTGGAGGAGCACGCCCGCGCGTGCCGGAACGAGTTCGCCTTTCCCGTTCTCGGCGGAGAACCGCCCGCTGAGGAGGCCGGCACCGGCACCGGCGTCATCGGAGACCTTCTGCTCTCCTCGCCGATCATCCTTCCCGACCATCCGCAGGTGGCCCCGGAGAGCCCGGGCGATCTGCACGACGCGGCGGAGATCGACGAGATCCTCACCCTGCGCACGATGCTGCTGACGGACGAGGAGAAGCGCGAGGCGCGCGCCACCGACCCACGGGCCGCCGCGATCCTCGACCGGGTCGACACCATGCCCCCGGAGGTCTTCGCGCGCCTGCACGGCGCCGTCCGCTCCCTGACGCCGGTCACCCCGGCCCCCGAAGTTCCGGGCTCACCGGTCACCCCGGGCGCCGAACCTCCCGCCTCACCGGTCACCCCGGCCGCCGAACGTCCCGCCTCGCCGGTCACCCCGGTCGCCGAAGCTCCCGACCGCCCCGCCTGGTGGCAGGAGGGTGCCGACGCCGGGCTGTCGCCGACCACCGACACCGTGCTCGTCGACGGCGTTCCCCTCGGCGCGGGCAGCCGCGTGCGGCTCTGCCCGCGCGGCCGGGGCGCCGACGCCCAGGACATGTTCCTGGTCGGCCGGACCGCCCAGGTGGCCGCCGTATTCCACGACGTGGACGGCAGCACGCACCTCGCCGTCACCCTCGACGACGACCCCGCGTCCGAACTGCACACCTGGTACGGCCGCTTCCACTACTTCCGGCCCGACGAACTCGAACCACTGGAGCCGACCGGCTCCCCCACCCCCCGCAGCGGAGGCCGATGACATGACGACGCACAGCGCCACCACCGAGGTCAGCGGCGAACCCAGCCGCGGCGAGGACCGGCAGGGCTTCGACGAGATCCACATCCTCTGGATCTCCGAGGGCATGAGCTGCGACGGCGACACCGTCTCCCTGACAGCCGCCGACCAGCCCTCCATCGAGGATCTGGTGCTCGGGCTGATCCCGGGCCTGCCGAAGGTGAACCTGGTCAACAAGGTGCTCTCCCCGAGCCTGGGCGGCGAGGACTTCCTCGCCCCCTACCGGGCGGCGGCCCGCGGTGACCTGGCGCCGTTCATCCTCGTCATCGAGGGTTCGGTCCCCAACCAGAACGTCATCGAGGGCGACGGCTACTGGACGTCCTTCGGCAACGACCCGGAGACCGGTGAGCCGCAGACCCTGAACCACTGGATCGACGAACTGGCCCCGAGGGCCTGGGCGGTGGTGGCCGCCGGCACCTGCGCCACCTTCGGCGGCATCCACGCGATGGCCGGCAACCCGACCGGATGCATGGGCCTCGCCGACTATCTGGGCTGGGACTTCAGGTCGCAGGGCGGGCTGCCCGTGGTGAACGTGCCGGGCTGTCCGATCCAGCCGGAGAACTTCATGGAGACCCTGATCTGGGTCCTCTACCACGCGGCCGGCTCCGCTCCCCCGCCGCCGCTGGACCACATGCTGCGCCCGCAGTGGCTGTTCGGGAAGACGGTCCACGAGGGCTGCGACCGAGGCTCGTACTACGAGCAGGCCAGCTTCGCCGGTGACTACAACTCCCCCAAGTGCCTGGTCAAGACGGGCTGTTGGGGCCCGGTGGTCAACTGCAACGTGCCCAAGCGCGGCTGGATGGCCGGCATCGGCGGCTGCCCGAACGTCGGCGGCATCTGCATCGGCTGCACCATGCCCGGCTTCCCCGACGCATTCATGCCGTTCATGGACGAGCCGCCCGGCGGAACGCTGTCGTCGATCGCCATCAAGCCGTACGGCGCCGTCATCCGCCGCCTGCGCGGCTTCACGAACGAGCTGGTCAACCACGAACCCAAATGGCGCCACAACAAGCGGAAGCTCACCAGCGGTTACGACCCGCACTGGCGGCCCTGACACCGCGCGACACCCACCCCACCAGGGACCTACGGACACCGACCGACAGCGAGGGGCAGTAACAGCGATGACCACAACCGAGGCCCGGCCCACGGGACGCAAGCCGGCGCAGATCGTGGACATGTCCTGGGATCCGATCACCCGGATCATCGGCAACCTGGGCATCTACACGAAGATCGACTTCGCCAACCGGGAAGTCGTGGAGTGCCACAGCACCTCGTCGCTCTTCCGCGGCTACTCGGTGTTCATGAAGGGCAAGGACCCGCGCGACGCGGGCTTCATCACCTCCCGCATCTGCGGGATCTGCGGCGACAACCACACCACGTGCTCCGACTACGCCCAGCAGATGGCCTACGGCGTCAAACCGCCCCGGCTCGCCGAGCACATCGTCAACCTCGGCGAGGCGGCCGAGTACATGTTCGACCACACGATCTTCCAGGACAACCTGGTGTTCGTGGACTTCTGCGAGGCGATGGTCAAGGCCACCAACCCCGGCCTGCTGGCCCGCGCGGAACGCACCGACGCGCCCCGCGGGGACATCCACGGCTACCGCACGATCGGCGCCATCATGAAGGCCTTCAACCCCTTCGAGGGCGAGGTCTACAAGGAGGCCCTGAAGGTCAGCCGGGTCACCCGCGAGATGTTCTGCCTGATGGAGGGGCGGCACGTCCACCCGTCCACGCTGTACCCCGGCGGTGTCGGCACGCTGCCGCAGCCGACCGTCTTCACCGACTACCTCAGCCGGCTCATGCGGGTCATCGACTTCGTGAAGAAGGCCGTCGCGATGAACGACGACGTCTTCGACTTCTTCTACGAGGCGCTGCCCGGCTACGAGGAGGTCGGCCGGCGCCGCATCCTGCTGGGCTGCTGGGGCGCCTTCCAGGACCCCGACGTCGTCGACTACCGCTACGAGAACATGAACCGGTGGGGCAAGGCGATGTACGTCACCCCGGGCGTCGTCGTCGACGGTGAGCTGGTCACCAACAACCTGGTCGACATCAACCTCGGCCTGCGCATCATGCTGGGCAGCTCCTACTACGAGGACTGGGTCAACGAGCAGCCCTTCGTGACCCATGACCCGCTCGGCAACCCGGTCGACATGCGCCACCCGTGGAACCAGACCACCGTCCCGGTGCCGCAGAAGCGCGACTTCGACGGCAAGTACAGCTGGGTGATGAGCCCGCGCTGGCTCGACGGGCGCACCGGGGACCACCTCGCCCTGGACACCGGCGGCGGCCCGCTCGCCCGGCTGTGGTCGACCGCACTGAGCGGCCTGGTCGAAACCCCGTACATCAAGGCCACCGGCCACAGCGTGCGCATCTCGCTGCCCAAGGGCGAGACGCTGCCGGAGACCACCCTGGAGTGGCGCATCCCCAAGTGGAGCAACACCATCGAACGGGACCGCGCCCGGCCGTACTTCGTCGCCTACGCGGCCGCCATGGCCCTGCAGTTCCTGGAAGAGGCCATGGGGCTGGTGCGGTCCGGCGACACCAAGGTGTTCGAGAACTTCGAGGTGCCGGACGAGGCGATCGGGTGCGGTTTCCACGAGGCGGTGCGCGGTGTCCTCTCCCACCACCTGGTGATCAAGGACAAGAAGATCGCCAACTACCACCCGTACCCGCCCACCCCGTGGAACGCCAGCCCCCGCGACAAGTTCGGCACCCCCGGCCCGTACGAGGACGCCGTCCAGGGGCAGCCCATCTTCGAGGAGAACGGCCCGGACGACTTCAAGGGCGTCGACATCATGCGCACCGTCCGCAGTTTCGACCCCTGTCTGCCGTGCGGTGTGCACATGTACGTCGGCAAGGGCAAGACGCTGACCACCCTGCACTCGCCGACGTACGGAGCGAACCATGGCTGAGGCCGGCGCCCCGGCCGAGCGGCTCGCGGACCCGGCCGTCGAGGCCCGCCTGGCCCGGCTCGACGAGCTGCTGGAGGGCCTCGAATCCGCCCCCGGCCCCACCACCCGCTCCGCGGTCGAGTC
Source organism: Streptomyces cyaneus (assembly GCF_004028635.1). Classification (GTDB taxonomy): domain Bacteria; phylum Actinomycetota; class Actinomycetes; order Streptomycetales; family Streptomycetaceae; genus Streptomyces; species Streptomyces cyaneus. Next base: position 26,685 of record NZ_RQJW01000020.1, read on the forward strand.
GGTACGGCTGCTCACCGAGGTCTATGGCGAGGCGCTGGCCCGGGTCATGGACCACGCGGACGGGCAGCTGGCCGAACGTCTCGCCGACGACGAGCTGTTGGGGCATCTGCTGGTGCTGCACGCCATCCACCCCGAGCCCGTCGAACGCCGGGCGGCCCGCGCGGTCGAACGGCTGCGGCCCGCCGTGCGGGAGAGCGGCGGCGACGTGGAATGGGCCGGCGTGGAGGGAGAAGTGGGCCGGGTCCGGCTGACGGCGGGCGGCGGTTGCGGTTCCGGGTGCGGCGGAGGGTCGGCCGACGTCACCACCGTGGTCCGGGAGGCGGTGCTCGCCGTCGCGCCGGAGCTGACGTCCGTGGAGTCGCTACAGGCCCCGCAGGCCCCGGCCCCCGCCTTCGTACCCCTGACCACGCTCACGCACCGAGGTGCGCGGTGACCACGGACGGAGCCCTGGCCCGCCTCATCCGCTCTTCGGCGGACGCCACCGCGAGGGCCGAGGCGGAGCGGTGCGACCTGTGCGCCGCGCCGGTGCCCGACGAGCACGCGCATCTGTACGACACGGGAGGAGAGCAGGTCCGCTGCGCCTGCGGCCCCTGCTCGGTGCTGTTCGCCGACCAAGGCGCGGGCGAGGGGCGCTACCGGCTCGTTCCCCGCAGGCGGATCCGGCTGCCCCGGGTGGACACTGAGGTCCTGGGCGTGCCCGTGGGCCTGGTCTTCTTCGTGCCCCGGGCCGACGGCACGGTCACCGCCGAGGGCCCGAGCCCGGCCGGGGCCATGCGCTGGGAGGTGGACGCGGCGGCCTGGCAACGGCTTGTCGAGGCGTGGCCGCAGCTCGCCTCCCTGGAACCGGACGTGGAGGCCCTGCTCGTGAACACCGTCCACGGCCTCGACCACCACTGGATCGTGCCCGTCGACGACTGCTTCCGGATGGTCGCCGTCGTACGCCGGGAATGGCGGGGCCTGTCCGGCGGCGGACGGGTCTGGCCGGCCGTCGAGCAGTTCTTCGAGGACCTCACCGAGCGGCCATGACCCCGCACTCCGCGACGCGGAGGCGAGGCAGAGGAAGGAGAGCACCCCATGGGCAAGATCAGGGTCGGCCGACCCCAGGCCAAGCCCGACTCGACCGGGCACGTGCCCGGTATGCACCAGGGCAACGCGGGGCCCTACGACCAGCAGAAGGGGCACCACAAGGACGGCACCGCCGACGCGCGCCGCTCCACCGGGATCCATTGGAAGCGGCACGACGCTCTCCTGGACGTCATGCCGAACATCCCGCCGGGATGAGGAACGACAGGGAGTCGTCTGAATGAAGGTCCAACCAGCAGGGAGAACGGCTGTCGCGGAAGCCGGGAGGACGGGGCAACGGGTGCTGATGGCCGAGGCCGCTGTGGCGGGTGCCGTGGCCGTGGCACTGTTCGTCCGGGAGTTCCCCAGCCTGCGGCGCGAGATGCGGATCTGGCGGATGGCCGGCGGCCTGCGCGCGGGCCGCCGCTACCCGTGAGCCCGCCGTGCACGAGTTGTCGATCGCGACGGCGATCATCGAGCGGGCCGATGAACTCGCCCGGGCCGACGGGACGGAAGCCGTCTCGGCGGTGACCGTCCGGGTCGGCGAGCTGGCGGGGGTCGTTCCCGACGCGCTGGACTTCGCCTTCGAGGTGGCCCGCGACGGCACCGCCCTCGCCGCCGCCCGGCTCGTGGTCGAGGAGGTCCCCGCGCAGGCCTACTGCGGCCCGTGCTCCGAAGAGTTCCCGGTGGGCATGCCGCCGTTCTTCTGGTGCCCGCGCTGCGACCAGCCCTCCACCGAGCTGCGCAGCGGCCGGGAACTGGAGATCATCGGGATCGAGCCCTTACCGGCCCCGGCATGACAGGAGTGGGCCCCGCCGACGCCTCGGCGGGGCCCACTCGTGTCCCGGTCAGCAGATGCGCGGCAGCTGCTCGCCGAGCGGCAGGTCCACCACCCGGGTGCCGCCGAGGCCGGTCGAGACCACGACCATGCCCGGGTGCTCGGCGACGCACTCCCCGATCAGCGTGGCGCCGGTGCCCTGCGGGTGGGCGCGCATGGCCGCGAGGACCTCCTCCGCCGCCGACGGGGGCACGAAGGCGACGAGCCGGCCCTCGTTGGCGACGTAGAGGGGGTCGAGGCCCAGGAAGCCGCAGGCGTTGGCGACGGCGTCCGGCACCGGGATGGCGCGTTCCCGCAGCCGGACGCCGGTGCCCGAGGCGCGGGCGATCTCGTTGAGGGACGCGGCCAGACCGCCGCGGGTGGGGTCGCGCAGCACATGGACGTCCGGGGTGACCGCCAGCATGGCCGCCACCAGGTCCGCCAGCGGTGCGGTGTCGCTGGCGATCTCGACGCCGAACTCCAGCCCCTCCCGCACGCTCATGATCGCCACGCCGTGCAGGCCGATCGGACCGCTGACGATGACGGCGTCACCGGGCCGGGCCCGCTGCGGCCGGATGTCCACGCCCTCGGGGACGAGCCCCACCCCTGCGGTGGTGACGTACACGCCGTCGCCGTGCCCGGACTCCACCACCTTGGTGTCGCCCGTGGCCACGACGACCCCCGCCGCCTCGGCCGCCGCGCCCATGGCACGCGCGATCCGTTCGACGACGGTCAGCTCCACGCCCTCTTCGAGTACGAAGGCGGCGGACAGATAGGCGGGCCGGGCGCCGCTCATCGCCAGGTCGTTGACGGTGCCGTTGACCGCGAGGTCGCCGAGGCTGCCCCCGGGGAAGAACAGCGGCCGGACCACGTAGGAGTCGGTGGAGAAGGCCAGCCGGGCGCCGCCCAGTTCGAGGACGGCGGAGTCGGCGAGCGCGGCCAGGGTGGCGTTGCCGTAGGCCGGGGCGAAGACCTGCTCCATCAGCTCGGCGGACAGGGCGCCGCCTCCGCCGTGCCCCATCACCACGACGGGCTGGTCGCGAAGCGGGGCGGGGCAGCTCCAGTCGGCGGGATCGACGGCGGGGTCGACGGTCGTGTCGGCGAGTTCAGGCAACGGGGTTCATCTCCTCGCGGACGGCTTGGGCGGCCTGCGGCGTCGGGCCGTTCATCCGGCGGTACAGGTAGTAGGCCGCGCAGGCGCCCTCGCTGGAGACCATGGTCGCGCCGAGCGGGGTGCGCGGGGTGCAGGTGGTGCCGAACGCGGCGCAGTCGGTCGGCTTGATGAGCCCCTGGAGCACCTCGCCGCTACGGCACTCGGCGGGCTCCTCCGTCCGGATGTCCGTGACGTCGAAGCGGTGCTCGGCGTCGTACGCGCGGAACGCCTCGGTCAGCCGCCAGCCGCTCAGCGGGATGCGCCCGATGCCGCGCCAGTTGCGGTCGGTGACCTCGAACACCTCCTCGATCATGCGTACGGCGGCCGGGTTGCCGTCCGCGCGTACGGCACGGGCGTACGCGTTCTCCACCCGGTGCTCACCGCGCTCCAGTTGGCGCACCGCCCGGCGGATGCCCTCCAGGATGTCCAGCGGTTCGAAGCCGGTCACCACGAGCGGAACGCGGAACCGCTCGGCGAGCTGCGGGTACTCGGCCGTGCCCATCACGCTGCACACATGCCCGGCGGCCAGGAAACCCTGCACCCGGCAGGCGGGGGCCGTCATGATGGCCTCGATGGCCGGGGGCACCCGCACATGGGACACCAGCAGGCTGAAGTTGGTCAGCCCCAGACGGCGGGCCTGGTGCACGGCCATGGCGTTGGCGGGGGCGGTGGTCTCGAAGCCGATGGCGAAGAAGACCACCTCACGGTCCGGGTTCCGGCGGGCGAGCTCCAGGGCGTCGAGCGGCGAATAGACCACGCGTACGTCGCCGCCCTCGCCCTTGACCCGGAACAGGTCGCGGTCGGTGCCCGGGACGCGGAGCATGTCGCCGAAGGAGCAGAAGATCACCCCGGGTCGCGCGGCGATCTCCAGTGCCTGGTCGATGACGTCCAGCGGGGTGACGCAGACGGGGCAGCCGGGGCCGTGGATCAACTCTACCTGTTCGGGCAGCAGTTGGTCGATGCCGTGCCGGATGATGGAGTGGGTCTGCCCACCGCACACCTCCATCAGGGCCCAGGGCCGGGTGGCGGTGGCGCGGATCTCGTCCAGCAGGCGCCGGGCCAGCTCGGGGTCGTTGAACTCGTCGATGTACTTCACCGGGCCTCGCTCTCTCGGGCTTCCTCGGTCACGGCTGCGACTCCCGCGTCCCGGGCCGCCTGCTCCCAGGCGTCGCCGAACTCCTCCTCCAGCAGCCCCAGTTCCTCGAAGAGCTTCAGGGAGGCCAGCGCCGACTCCTCGTCCAGGCGCTGGAGCGCGAAGCCGACATGCACGATGACGTACTCACCGACACGCACCTCGGGGACGTACTCCAGACACGCCTCCTTCTGCACGCCGCCGAAGTCGATCAGCCCGGTGAGCGGATCGGCGCCGGCGTCGATGGACACGACCTTGCCGGGCACTGCCAGACACATGGGTCACTCCTTCTGTCGTTCGTGTGCCGCGACCACCAGCTGGCCGAGGGCCAACCCACCGTCGTTCGGCGGGACTTCGCCGTGCCGCAGTACCGCGAAGCCGTCGCCGGCCAGCAGCGCCGTGCACTCCAGCTCCAGCAGCCCGTTGGCGAAGACTCCGCCGCTGAGGGCGACGGTGGTCAGACCGGTGGCCCGGCGTGCCTTTCGGCAGATCTCCAGGACGGCGCGGGCGACGCCGCGGTGGAAGCGCGCGGCGATCACCGGTGCCGGGGTGCCGCGTCGCAGGTCGGCGAGGAGCGCGCTCAGCACGGGGGCCGGGTCGCACCCCAGGGGGCCGACGCCGAAGGCGTACGCCGCGCTGTCTCCACCCCAGGCCGAATGGGCCACCGCCTCCAGCTCCAGGGCGGCCTGGGCCTCGTAGCCCGCGCGATGGCACACGCCCGCGAGGGACGACACGGCGTCGAAGAGGCGGCCCATGCCGGACGTCGGCACGCAGGCCACGTTGCGCGTCAACTGCCGCTCCAGCACAGCGAGTTCCTCGGCCTCGCACGCGGCCACGCTCGGCAGGTCCGCGTCCCACGGCAGCCCTGCGGCCCACAGCCGGGCCAGCGCCAGACGGCAGGGGTTGGCCACGCCCGCGTCACCGCCGGGGAGCGGGGCGGGGGTGAGGTGGGCGAAGCGCCGGTAGCCGGTGTAGTCGGCGAGCAGGAACTCGCCGCCCCAGACGGTGCCGTCGTCGCCGTAACCGGTGCCGTCGAAGGCGACGCCGATCACGGGTGTGGTGCCGTCGAGGCCGTGCTCGGCCATGGTGGAGGCGAGGTGCGCGTGATGGTGCTGGACGAACACGGGCGAGGGCCGGGCGAGTTGGAGCGCCCGCTGCCGAGCCCACCGGCTGGAGTGGTATCCGGGGTGCCGGTCGGCGGCGACGAGTTCGGGGCTCACGCCGGTCAGGCGCCGCAGGTGCGACTCCGCGCGCCGGGCGGCCTCCAGGGTGGTCAGGTCGCCCATGTCGCCGATGTGCGGGCCGAACCAGGCCTGGTCGCCCTCGCCGATACAGAGTGCGTTCTTCAGGTCGCCGCCGACCGCGAGGGCGGGGCGCACCGCAACCGGCAGACGCAGCGGCCGGGGTACATACCCACGGGAGCGGCGCAGCACCTGCTCGGTGCCGTCGGGGCGCACCCGCAGCAGGGAGTCGTCGCACGGCGAGGCGATGGCGCGGTCGTGGGCGAGCCAGGCGTCGGCCAGTCCAGCGAGCCGGGTCAGTGCCTCGTCGTCGTCCGTGACGATCGGTTCACCCGAGCGGTTGCCGCTCGTCATGACCAGCACACGGGGGCCCGGAGGATCGCCGGGCAGCCCGAACAGCAGCGTGTGCACGGGGGTGTAGGGCAGCATCACGCCGAGGTGGGGGCTGCCGGGGCACACGCCCGGTGCGAGGTTCGACGGGCGTGGGCGCAGCAGGACGATGGGGCGCCGGGGACCGGTGAGCGCGGCTCGCTCGGCGGCGGAGACCTCGGCGAGCCGCTCCGCGTCGGCGAGGTCGGCGCACATCACCGCGAAGGGCTTGCCGCCCCGCGCCTTGCGGGTGCGCAGTGCGTCGACGGCCCGTGCGTCGGTGGCGTCGCACGCCAGGTGGTAGCCGCCGAGGCCCTTCACGGCGACGATCCGTCCGACGGCCAGCAGTGCCCGTGCCGCCGTCAGCGCGTCGCCGTCCCGGGCGGGGCGGATGTCAGTGCCGGCCGCGGGAACCAGCCGCAGCCGGGGACCGCAGTCGGGGCACGCCACGGGCTGGGCGTGGAAGCGGCGGTCGCCGGGATCGCCGTACTCCCGGGCGCAGGCGGGACACATCGGGAAGCCGGTCATGGTGGTGACCGCCCGGTCGTACGGCATCCCGGTGGCGATGGTGAAGCGGGGCCCGCAGTGGGTGCAGGTGACGAAGGGGTGCCGGTGTCGGCGGTCGGCCGGGGCGGCCAGCTCGCGCAGGCAGTCGGCGCAGGTCGCGGTGTCGGGTGGGAGCTGGGTGCGGCCCGGGGACTGCTCGGTGGAGCGGATCGTGAAGGCGGCGTCGGCAGCCGTGACGGGCACGTCCTCGACGCCGATGCCGGTGACGGCGGCGAGCGGTGGAGGCTCGGCGGCCAACCGGTCGCAGAAACGGGCGACACCGTCCGGTGTGCCCTCCACCTCGATGAGCACGCCGTACGCCGTGTTGCTGACGAACCCGGACAGCGTGAGGTCGGTGGCCAGGCGGTGCACGTACGGGCGGAAGCCCACGCCCTGCACCGTGCCGCGCACCGTGACACGGCGGCGCACCGCCCGAGTGGTGGTGGGCGCTGTCACGAGACGCGGCCGGCCGCGAGGCCGGAGTCCGCTTGCGCGTGCTCATGGACGTGGCCGTGGGGGCGCGGCGCGAGGGGCGGCCGGTGGACGGGGGCTCCGTCCCGCGCGGCGAGGACCCGCTCCAGGACGGTGTCGACACCGTCGCCGGTGCGGGCACACGACCGTACGATCTCCACCCCGGGGTTGACCCGCCGCACATGGGCGTCGAAGGCCGCCGGGTCGAAGCCGGCGGGCTCGGCCAGATCCATCTTGGTGAGGACCACCAGATGGGCGGAGCCGAAGGCGGTGGGGTACTTCAGCGGCTTGTCCTCGCCCTCGGTCACCGCCATGAGCACGATCCGCAGGCTTTCGCCGAGGTCGTAGGAGGCGGGGCAGACGAGGTTGCCGACGTTCTCCACGAAGAGCAGCGCGGTGTCCTCGGGCAGCCAGTTGTCCACGTGGCCGCGCAGTTGCCGGGCCTCCAGATGGCACAGCCCGTCGGTCAGCAGCTGTTTCACCGGTGCTCCGGAGCGGGCGAGCCGGCGGGCGTCGTTCTCCGTCGCCAGGTCGGCGGTGAGCGCGGCCACCGGGACGCCCCGCTCCACGGCACGGGCCAGGACCCGTCCGAGCAGTTCGGTCTTGCCGCTGCCCGGGCTGGACAGCAGATTGACCACGCTCACCGCGCGCCGGGCCAGTTCGGCGCGCAGGCTCGCGGCGAGGCCGTCGTTCTTCGCCAGGACGGCCTGGGCGGCCTGGGCGGCCTGGGTGACGTCCATGGAATCGCACATGGGCGCTGCTCCTCGCGGCGGGCTCGACAGTGAATCGGGTGCAAACCGCGCAAACCGGTCTGCGGCTATCGATCCTCGACGCCTCCGGCCACCGGGCAGGCGAGCCCGGCCGTGGAGGGGTCCGTGGATTCCTCCGGGCGGCTCAACGGGGGTGTGGCCGCGGGTTCGGCGAGCAGGACGGGGACCATGGCGTGCAGGGCCTCGACGGCCCGGCCGACCGCGTCCACGACCGGTGCGCTGAGGCCCGGGACGATGTCCTCGTCGCCGCGCGGCCGTAGCTGGGGTTCGCAGGCGAGCACGAGAACGCGCGGCAGCGGTCCGTCGCCCAGGTGGGCGGCCAGGGCGAGGACCCTCGCCGGGTCCATGCCGTGCGCCTCGGGCGGGGCCGCGCCCCGGGCACCGTCGGGGAGCTCCGGCTCGATCAGGGACAGCGTGCCGGGTGAGTGGCCCCGTTCGGCCGCGTCGACCAGGACGACGACGTCGTAGCCGTCGAGCAGTTCGTACGCGAGGTCCAGGCCGCGGATACCGAAGTCCCGCACCCGCACCTCTGTCGGCAGCGGGCGCCGCTCCAGGGCGCGGACGACCTCGGGGCCGAAGGCGTCGTCCGCGAGGAAGATGTTGCCGACGCCCGCCACCAGCAGACGCGCACCGCGGCGGATCATCGCGCGCCCCCGCTCAGCGGCCGGTCGGAGCCGCCCGGCTGCTTGCGGACGAAGGCCGACCGCAGGGCGTGGTAGGGAGCTTGCGGGTCGAAGAAGATGGCGCGCATACGGGCGAGTTCGGCGCGCCGGTGGTCCGCGAGCGGTCGCTGCTCCTCGTCCGCCTGCCGGGCCGAGGCCTTGGCGGCGATCCGCCGCGCGAGATCCGGGGCGGCGGCGAGGTCGGCCGCCCTGCGCTCGGTCTCGGCGGCGAACTCCTGTACTGCGACCGGCACCAGCCGGTTCACCAGTCCGATCCGCGCGGCCGTGGCGGCGCTGACGGGCAGCGCCTCGCTCGTCAGCCGCCGGGCCGTCTCCGTTCCGACGCGGCGCGGCAGCGTGTACGTCCAGTACTCCGAGCCGTACAGGCCCATCCGCCGGTAGTGCGGGTTGAGGACGGCGCCCGCGCGGCACCACACCTCGTCGGCGGCCAGGGCGAGCATCAGGCCGCCGGCCGCCGCGTTGCCGCAGAGCGCCGCCACCACCAGCCGGTCGGTGGTGCGCAGGACGGCTTCGACCAGGTCGTCCATGGCGTTGAGGTTCGCCCAGGACTCGCCGGCCGGGTCGGCGGCCGCCTCGATGACGTTCAGATGGATGCCGTTGGAGAAGAAGTCCCGGACTCCGCCGAGGACCAGCACCGAGGTGGGGCGGGCGAGGGCGTACCGGTAGGCGGCGAGCAGCCTGCGGCAGTGGTCGGTGCTCATCGCCCCGCCGGGGAAGGAGAACGTCAGGAAGCCGATGTCGCCCTGCTGCCGGTACCGGATGTCGGTCCAGGTGCGCCGGTCGGCGGGCAGTTCGAGCGGGGCGGAGTCCTCCGGCAACCCGTGCGGACGGTCACTGCTCCGTGCGCCGTCGGCCGCGAAGGACGCGAGCACGGAGGCCGCCGGGCGGCGGAACGGCGCGGGGTCGCCGGAACTCTTACGAGGGCGCAGTTCCGGGATCCACACCGCGCCGTCCCGGGTGGCCCGGCACACCGCCCCCGCCCTCGTGGCCAGCAGCTCACCGGGCCGTCCGCGCAGCCGGTCCTCGGGATGCCCGCCGTGCAAGAACACCTCTCGGCCGAGGAGTTCGTCCAGCACACCGGGCTGCGAGTCGCCCCCGCGCAGCTTGCGCAGCACCACGTCGGTACCGTCCCTCCCCCAGTCGATCCGCCGCTGCTCCTGCCGGAAGAAGTCACGCCACACCACCCCGACCTCGGGATCGCTCTGCGGCCGCGGCTTGAACGAACCGTCGGCGTACCGCCGGACGGCCAGCAGAACGGCGGCCGAGGCGGCGTCGGAGACCTCGTTTCGGTAGAGGTCGCTCTTGCCCACCGACGGCACCGGGAACGGCTCGGACGCCCAGATGTCGCCCGCGTCCATCGACGCCTCGGCCTGGAGCACCGTCACTCCCCAGCGCGGCGCCGCCTCGGCGATCGCCCAGTCCAGGGAGGAGGGACCGCGATCGCCGGGCGGTCCCGGGTGCACGACGAGGCAGGTGTGCTCCCGCCATACGTCCTCGGGGAGCGCCGTCCTCAGCATCGGAGCGATGATCAGCTCCGGGCGCGTCTCCTGTACGGCGGCGCGGACCGCGTCGGGACCGTGTGAGGCGAGGACGACGTCCACCCGGTGCCCGAGGTCCGCCAGTTCGGCGTACACACGCTGGGACAGGCTGTTGAACGCGCTCGCGACGAGCAAAATGTTCATGACATGGCATGCTCGCCGGTTTCCGGGTGCGCGGAAAGGATCACGGCGGCGTTTCGCCCGCCTCGGTCAGGTCTCTTCCTCCATCCGGATCGCGTCCCTCAGCCTGTCGACGGCCTCGCTCTGCTCTCCCTTGTACACATCCACCAGGGCCTCGGCGATTGCGTCGAGCTTGCGCTGGATCGCGTGTTCGGCGCGCATCTCGGCATTCTTCAGCAGGGCCAGGAGCAGCAGGGTCACCGCGGTCATGGCCCCGCCCGCCAGCAGGAGCACGTCGATCTCCAGGTGCGCCGCGCTGGAGGCGATGAAGAAGCCGACGAGGATCAGGCAGACCAGGAAGAACACCGGCGAGCTGGTGAAGTTGGAGGCGTACTGGGCGAACTGGTCGAACCGGCCACGCCCCGGGCCACCCCGCTGAACGGGACTCTTGAACGTCATGAGCGAGCCTTACCCCGCCACCGGCCCGGACGGCGGGCGCCTCGGCCGACCCCACACGAAAAGGGCCCTCGCAGGCTCTCGCCCGCGAAGACCCTTCGCAACCTCAGGACGACAGGATTTGCCCCTGCGCCCCGAACACGCGCTAGAAGGCGCTGCTGTTGCAGCCCATGGTCGAGCCCAGGTGGGTGTCCTGCCCACCGGCGTTGCCCTCGCCGTTGAGCGCGTTGCCCAGCAGGCCGTTGAGAATGCCGACCTGGCCGAGGACGTCGAGGTTCAGGTCGTGCGACTTGCAGTTGGAGCTCTGCAGGATCTTGTTCCCGCCGTCGCCGTCGAGGCCCTGCGCGGTGGCGGTCCCGGCGCTCAGGAGTCCGGCGCTGCCGAGCGCGACAACCAGGACGGCAGCCTTGCGAAGCTTGTGCATGTTCATCTCCGGTGGAATGACGTGGGTGCGATCCGTGAGGGATCGACTTCGTACGGTTAACGGAGGTTAATATGAAAAAACCCGATTTGTTCCAGCGGCACGCCGAGGATTGGTGATCGAGTTCTGTTTGATCTTCAGGTGCCACACCACGGCCGTGCCGTGTTCGTCGAGGGAGGGATCCATCTCGCACATCAGGGGCCCCAGAAATGATCAAGGGTCTTGATCCACTGAAGTGAATCAAGACCCTGACCTGCGACTACGGAGCGGACTCCGGTCGGGACGACAGGATTTGAACCTGCGACCCCTTGACCCCCAGTCAAGTGCGCTACCAAGCTGCGCCACGTCCCGGTGCCTGTCGCGCGGCGAACCGCGTGATCACGCAAGCAGAACTTTACCCCACGCCGGGGACCGTGCCGAAAAGGGCGCCCGGCGAGGGGCAGGCACCTCGATGGACAATCGGTGCATGGCCACCACACCGTCAGGACGGCAGACCGACGCTCGGGACCGGGACAACGAGGGCCGGGCACGCAACGCGCGCCCCCGGGACGGTCTCGGGCGCCCCCTCCCCTACGGCGCGGACGGCGTCGCCCGCCAGCCCGAGGGCGTCGTACGCACCCCGGAGCAGAGCGTCGTGGAGGCACAGCAGCTGCTGGACGCGGGGAAACCGTTCCATGCGCACGAGGTCTTCGAGGACGCCTGGAAGACGGGCCCGCAGGAGGAACGGGCCCTGTGGCGCGGCCTGGCCCAGCTCGCGGTGGGCCTCACCCACTCGGCCCGGGGGAACGTGACGGGCGGGGCGAGGTTGCTGCGGCGGGGGGCGGGTGCCGTGGAGGAGTGGTCGTCGGGGGCCGGGGGGCAGCGGCCGTACGGGATGGATCTGCCGGGGCTGGTCGCGTGGGCGCGGGAGCTGGCGGGGGTCGTGGAGGCGGGCGACGAGGCAGTGGATGCGCGGGGGCGGGCGCCGAGGTTGCGCGGGGAGTCGTAGCGGGGGGGGGCGGGAACCCGGGGCAGGGATCCGTCCGCCGCGGCCCCCGCGCTCTCGGACCCTCGGCGCCGACGGATCGGACGCGGTGTCCGCGTTGTCAGTGGCGTGCGGCAGACTCGGGGCGTGCGAAAGATTCATGTCATCGGTATCGGCGCGGGCGACCCGGAGCAGCTGACGCTGCAGGCGGTCAGGGCCCTGCGGAGTACAGACGTGTTCTTCATCCTCGACAAGGGCGAGGTGAAGTCCGACCTCACGCAGCTGCGCCGGGACATGCTGGACGCGCACATACCGGAGGGGACGTATCGGGTCGTCGAGGCGCGGGACCCGGACCGGGACCGGTCGGCGGGGGGTGCCGCGTACTCCCCGGCCGTCGGGGACTGGCGCAGTGCCCGCGCCGGGATCTACGAGCGGCTGATCGCCGAGGAGCTGGGCGCGGACGAGACCGGCGCGTTCCTGGTGTGGGGTGATCCCGCGCTGTACGACAGCACGCTCGCGATCCTGGAAGAAGTCCTGGACAAGGGCGCGGTGGCCTTCGAGTACGACGTCGTGCCCGGCATCAGCAGCGTCTCCGCTCTCGTCGCCCGGCACCGGACGGGGCTCAACCGGGTCGCCCGGCCCGTGCAGATCACCACCGGCCGACGGCTGGCCGAGGGCTTCCCGGACGGCGTGGACGACGTGGTCGTCATGCTCGACGCCCACCAGGCCTTCCGGCAGTACGCCGACCAGGACATCGACATCTACTGGGGCGCGTACATAGGCACCCCGGACGAGATCCTCGCCTCCGGCCCGATCGCCGAAGCCGCGCCCCGCATCGAGCAGTTGCGCGCCGAGGCCAGGGAGCGCAAGGGCTGGATCATGGACACCTATCTGCTTCGCCGGAATCCGGCGGAGCAGGAGGAGCAGAAGGAGCAGAAGGTGCCGCGGGAGCAGAAGGAGTAGCAGGGGCAGGGGCAGGGGCGCGCCGAAGAGGCGGGAGGATCAGTAGGGAGGGGCAGGTGGCTCAGCGGGAGCGTCTCGGGAGCCGCCGAGATCCGCACTGCACCCGAGCGGACCGTCCCCGCATGCGCCCTCGGGCCGCCGCTGTGATCGTGGCTCCGTGACGCTCGCCGAGGAAACCGCCCCGCCCGCCGCCTCACAGCCGCCCGTACTGGACGCGCGGCGCCGCAATGTCGTCTTCGTGACGATCATGCTGGGGATGCTGCTCGCGGCCCTCGACCAGACGATCGTGGGCACGGCGCTGCCGACGATCGTGTCGGATCTGGGCGGCGCCGAGCACATGTCGTGGGTGGTGACGTCGTACCTGCTCGCGGAGACCGTCGCGACAGTGCTGGTCGGCAAGTTCGGCGACCAGTTCGGGCGCAAGGTGGTCTTTCAGGTCTCCGCGATCGTGTTCATCACGGGCTCGTTCCTGTGCGGGCTGGCCTCCAACATGACCCTGCTGATCGTCTGGCGGGCGATGCAGGGCGTCGGGGCCGGCGGTCTGATGGTGACGGCGATGGCGTTGATCGCGGATGTCATCCCGTTGAGGGAGCGCGGCAAGTACCAGGGCGCGATCGGTGCCGTGTTCGGTGTGGCGACCGTGATCGGACCGCTGCTCGGCGGCCTGTTCACCGATCACCTCACCTGGCGCTGGGCGTTCTACGTCAATGTGCCGATCGCGATCCTCGTCGTCGTAGCGGCCGCCCGGACCATCCCGGTGGTGAAGTCGGCGACGCGGCCCGTCATCGACTACCTGGGCATCACGCTCGTGGCGGTCGGCGCCAGCGCACTGATTCTGGCGACGAGTTGGGGCGGCAACGAGTACGCGTGGGGCTCCGGCGTCATCATCGGCCTGTTCGTCGGTGGCGTGGTCGCGCTGGGCCTGTTCTGCTGGGCGGAGACCCGGGCAGCGGAACCGATGCTGCCCATGCGGCTGTTCGCCAACCCGGTCTTCACGGTCTGCTCCGTCCTCAGCTTCATCGTGGGCTTCGCGATGCTCGGCGCGATGACGTATCTGCCGACCTATCTCCAGTACGTCGACGGCGACTCGGCCACGATCTCGGGTGTACGGACGCTGCCGATGGTGGTCGGGCTGCTCATCGCGTCGGTGTTCAGCGGCAACGTGGTCAGCAAGACGGGGAAGTACCGGATCTTCCCGATCGTCGGCTCCTTGGTGATGGGGGTCGGGCTGTTCCTGATGTCCCTCATGGGGCCGTCGTCCGGTGCCTGGCTGGAGTCGCTGTACATGTTCGTGCTGGGCACCGGCATCGGCCTGTGCATGCAGGTCCTGACGATCGCCGTGCAGAACACCGTCGGGTACACCGACCTCGGCACCGCGACCTCGGGCGTCACCTTCTTCCGTACGCTGGGCAGTTCGTTCGGCACGGCCGTCTTCGGCACGATCTACACGAACACGCTCACCTCCAACCTCACGGAGGGCGTCGAGGCCGCTGCGCGGACGGGCACCGGCATCGATCCAGCCGCTCTCACCCAGGCCGCGACCAGCCCCGAGGGCCTGCACGGGCTGCCGTCTGCCGCAGCCGCGCCGATCGTCGACGCCTACGCCGACACGCTCCAGACCGTCTTCCTGTGGACGGTGCCGGTCGCGGCGGTCGGCTTCGTGGTCGCCCTGTTCCTCAAGCAGGTGCCGCTGCGCGACAGTGCGCGCATGGGGTCCACCGACATGGGCGACGGGTTCGCGTCACCGCACGACGCCAACGCCCAGCGGGTGCTGGAGGCATCCGTCGGGAAGATCATCGGCGGCCTGGGGCCGGACACCGCACGCCGGATCATCGCGGACTCCGACACCCGCCTCGACGTGGCCGGCGCCTGGGCGGTGATCCAGGTCGAGCTGCTGACACGCCTGGTGGGCCACGCCGGCCTCGGCCTGATCGCGGCCCGCCGGCACATGCCTCCCGAAGTGCTGCTGCCGGTCTTCGACCGCATGGTCGACGAGGGCTACCTCACCCGCGACGGCTCCCTCCTCTCCCACACCGAGGCTGGCGCCCGTGAGGCCCAAGTCATCGGCGAGGCCTGGGGCACATGGCTGGAGGCCCGGGTGCACGAGGACATCGGCCGCCCACCGGGCACGGACCTGCGCAACGCGGTTCACACGATCGCCAAGCGGCTGCTGGTGGAGGACCTGAGCTCCGGGTTGCCCGGCCGGGCGAAGGAGCCGGCGCTGAGCAAGTCGCGCTGAGAGCCCGGGGACAAACCCCCGCCTGCGCTGCGATACCCGACGCTCGAACAGCCTCGCGCGGGGGCCCTGCCGCCGCAGTGCACGCCCTTCGGGCGGACGACGGGGGTCTGTTCACAGGTTCTGAACTGCGGCCCGCCGCTCGCCGGGCTCACCGGCTCGGGGGGCTCGGGGGCCCGTGGCTCCGGGGTTCGGGGGCTCGGGGGCAGTCACGGGCTGAGGCCCAGCCGCTCCAGCACCCCCGCCACATCGGGCACCGCGTCCACGCCGTCCGGGAGCGGGGGGCGTCGTACGACCACGACCGGGAGAGCGAGTTCGCGGGCGGCCGTGAGTTTGGCCGAGGTCGCCGCTCCGCCGCTGTCCTTCGTCACCAGGACGTCGATGCGGTGCTCCCGCAGCAGAGCGCACTCGTCGGCCGTCGTGAACGGGCCGCGGGCCAGCAGGACTTCGGTGTGTGGGGGCATCGGCGGCTCGGGCGGGTCGACGGAGCGTACGACGAAGTACAGGTCCGTCAGGTGGGCGAAGGCCGCCAGGCCCAGGCGGCCGGTGGTCAGGAAGACGCGGCGGGCCAGGCTCGGCAGCAGGGCCGCGGCCTCGTCGAGCGAAGCGACCTCGTGCCAACGGTCCTCGGGGCCAGGTCGCCACCCAGGCCGGCGCAGGACCACCGCCGGCACCCCCGTCGCCGTCACGGCGCGGGCCGCGTTCGCCGTGATCGACTCCGCGAAGGGATGAGTGGCGTCGACGACGGTGTCGACCTGCTCGGCGCGCAGCCAGTCGGCCAGGCCCTCCGCTCCGCCGAAGCCCCCGACGCGTACCTCCCCTTCGACCGCGCCCGGCCGCGACACCCGCCCCGCGAGCGAGGTGGTGACGCGGACGCCGGGGTACGTCGTGAGCGCTGCGGCGAGTTCGCGGGCCTCGGTGGTGCCGCCGAGGATCAGGACGTGGCGGGGGGACATGGGGCGAGCGTACGAGGTGCTGCGCGGGGAGCGCGGCGGAGGGTCCGTACGGGCGGCGGGTACGTGCCGAAGCGCGACCTGCGGTGCCCGAAAGGGCGAGTTCCGATGGCCGGTCCGGACCGGCTCCGCGAACACTATGAACACAACGATCAGATCGTGGTCCCTCGCCGCGTCCCTCCCTAGCATCGCGGCGCACGGCTCGACGACGCGCCGACGAGGACGAGGAGCAGCGTCTTGGACTGGACGAGAGCGCACGCACTGATCCGCAGGTCTGTTCCTGTTCCCCTCGCCCCACGGCGGCGTACGGCGCTGGCCGCCCTGCTGGCCGGGTCCCTCACGGTCGGCATCCTCGTCGGCGCCTCCAACGCCCGGGGAGAAGCGGCGGGACCCGCGTCCGCCGAGTGTCCCGCCGATCTGGTCGGCAAGGCCGACTGCTACAGCGGCCGCGACCTCAACGGCGCGTACTACACGATGGCCGTGCCCGACGACTGGAACGGCTCGCTCGTCGTGCACGCCCACGGCGGCCCCGACCTCGCCCCGGACTCCGACCCGAACCGCAGCCGCGACGACCTGCGCCGGTGGTCGGTGATGGTGAAAGAGGGCTACGCCTGGGCCGGTTCGTCGTACCGCCGGGGTGGCTACGGGACGCGCATGGCCGCAGCCGACACCGAGAGCGTGCGCAGGCTGTTCGTCGAGGAGTTCGGCAAGCCGCGGCGGACGTATGTGCACGGCCAGTCGTGGGGCGGCAACGTCGCCGCGAAGGTCGTGGAGACCTACGGCCAGAGCCAGGGCGCGTACGACGGGGCGCTGCTCACCAACGGCGTCCTCGCCGGTGGCTCGCGTGGCTACGACTACCGCGTGGACCTGCGCGTCGTCTACCAGTACTACTGCGGCAACCACCCCCGCCCGACCGAGCCGCAGTACCCGCTGTGGCAGGGCCTGCGCGCCGGCTCGGCCATGACGACCGACGGGCTGCGCGCCCGACTGCAGGAGTGCACCGGTTACGCGTCGGCGCCCGAGAAGCGGACCGCGCTGCAGCAGCGCAATCTCGACGACATCCTGGCCGTCACGAGGATCCCGGAGCGCACGCTGGAGTCGCATCTGCGGTTCGCGACCTTCACGTTCCGGGACATCGTGCACAACCGTCTCGGGGGCCGCAATCCCTTCGGCAACCAGGGCATTCGCTACTCCGGGTCGCATGACGACGAGGCGCTCAACGCCGGTGTCGAGCGGTTCGCCGCGAACCCGGCGGCCGTACGGGATCTGTCCTACGACAGCGATCTCACGGGCGAGGTCGCGCTGCCGGTGCTGACGCTGCGTGCGATCGGCGACCCGACGGCGTTCGTGGAGCACGAGGCGGCGTATCGGGACACACTGCGCGGGGCCGGTCGGGACGGGCAACTGGTGCAGACGTTCACGCGGGAGAACGAGCACAGTGAGCTGAGCGACGCCGAGTACGCCACCTCCATGGCGGCCCTGGACAGGTGGGTGCGGACGGGCGAGCGGCCCACACCGGGTTCCATCGCGGCGTCCTGCGGTGTGTTCGACCGCACCTACGGTGCCGGATGCTTCTACGACCCGGCGTTCGTCCCGTCGCCGTACGCCTCGCGTGTCGAGCCGCGGCCGGGCGGGCTGCGGTGGCCCGCCATGACGGCTGCTCAGGAGCGGGCCTGGAGCAGGATCGAGGGGGTCGGCATCGCTTATTGAGCGGTGCCGCGCCGATCGATGGCCATCGCCCTCTCGATGGCTATCGTCCTCGCATGGGATCCGTACGTGCCGTCCTCATCGACATCGACGGCGTCCTCACCGTCTCGTGGCAGCCGCTGCCCGGCGCGGTCGAGGCGCTGCGGGAGATCCGTGAGGCCGGGCTTGGCGTGGTGCTGGTCACGAACACGACCTCGCGGACGCGGGCGTCGATCGCCCAGGTGCTGGCGGAGGCGGGGTTCCCGGTGTCCGCGGAGGACATCCTGACCGCGCCCGCCGTGACCGCGGCGTATCTCACGGAGCACTGTCCGGGTGCCCGGTGTGCGCTGCTGAACAGCGGGGACATCGCGGAGGACCTGGGCGGCGTCACCGTCGTCGACGGAGACGAGGGCGACGCCGCTCCGGAGGTCGTGGTCGTCGGGGGTGCCGGGCCCGAGTTCGACTACACGGCGCTCAACCGGGCCTTCGGGCATCTGCAGCGCGGGGCGCGGCTGGTGGCGATGCACCGGAATCTGTACTGGCGCACGGACGAGGGGTTGCAGCTCGACACCGGCGCGTTCCTGGTCGGTCTGGAGAAGGCCGCGCGGGTCGAGGCGGAGATCACGGGCAAGCCGTCGGCCGCGTTCTTCGAGGCGGCGCTGGCGCATGTGGGGGTCGGCGCGGGGGCTGCGGTGATGGTGGGGGACGACATCGAGTCCGATGTGCTGGCGGCGCAGCGGGCCGGTGTCACCGGGGTGCTGGTCAGGACCGGTAAGTACCTGCCGGAGACCCATCGGGCCGCGAGCGGCACGCCCGACCATGTGATCGACTCCTTCGCCGATCTGCCCGCGCTGCTGGCGGAACTGCGGGAGCCGGCGGAGCAGTAGCCCGTACACCACCGGCTACCCATTTGTTCACTTTTAGTTTGTTTGCCCTTGACCTGACAGATACCGACTCGCAGAATGGTCGTACATTTACAACGTAAACGTACTGGAGAAAGCACAGCGTACGTATACGTGAAATTGTGGCATCTTCCCAGGTCAGGAGGCCGTGCTGATGACCGGCACCGACACCCGCCCCCTCGCCACCTCACCGTGCGTGGACCTCAACGGACCACCGGGAGCCAGTACGCCGCGGCTCACCGTCGTCGTGCCGACCCGGAACGAGCAGGAGGTGATCCCTCTGCTGCTGCAGTCCCTGGGTGACGCCTTCATGCGCCTGCCCGTCGAGGTCCTGTTCGTCGATGACAGCGACGACGACACCCCCGCCACCGCCGCGGCTCACGCCGCACTGTGTCCAAAACGCGTTCGGATGCTGCATCGCGCCCCCGGGGCGCGGTCGGCGGGGCTGGCCGGCGCGGTACTCGCCGGAGCACGGGAGGCGCGCGGCGCGTGGGTACTGGTGATGGACGCCGACCTGCAGCATCCTCCGGAAGCGGCGGCGGCAATCGCCCGAACTGCCCTGGGGCACGAGGCCGAGATCGTGATCGGGACCCGCCACGCCGGATCGGGCTCCAGCGCAGGCCTGGGCGGCGCCGGGCGGTCTGTCGCCTCCAACGGCAGCGGCCTTCTCGCGAAAGCGTTCTTCCCACGCTGCCTGGCCACGGTCTCCGACCCGATGAGCGGGCTGTTCGCCTTCCGCAAGGACGCCGTCGACCTGGACCGGCTCAATCCGCTCGGGTTCAAGATCCTCCTTGAGATCCTCGTCCGCAACCCGTCGGCGCGGATCGCCGAGGTGGCCTACACCTTCGCGCCGCGGGCCGCGGGCCGATCCAAGGCCTCGCTCCGCGAGGGAATCACCTACCTGCGCCATCTCGCGCGGCTGCGCGCGGGACGCCGGCAGCGCGGCGGCCGCGCAGCCGAACTCGGCCGGCTCCTCGGCTTCGGCCTCGTCGGAGTGAGCGGGATCGGGGTGAACACGGCCGGACTGTGGTTCTTCTACAGCTTCCTGCACATGCCGGCCCTGCTGGGCGCGGCCCTGGCGACCCAGGTGTCCACGGCCTGGAACTTCGCCCTCATCGAAGCCCTGGTCTACCGGGGCACCGGCCGTGGCACCCGCCCTGGCCGCGGCGTCCGCTTCTTCGCGCTGAACAACCTGCTGCTGCTCGGCCGCCTGCCGGTCCTGGCCTGGCTGGTGAGCATCGGGGTCGGAGTTCTCACGTCCAACGTCATCACACTCGTGCTGCTGTTCCTGCTGCGCTTCCTGTTCAGCGACCGGATCATCTACGGGGCCGGCGACCGTCCCACGGGGAAGCGTGACCCGGCGCGCATGCTGGTCGATCCCGCGGCTTCGGCCGCCACTCCGTCCACGGCGCACGGCGCGCACAAGCGGACGCGGTACCTGTCCCACCGCTACGACATCGCCGGCCAGGTCACCATCGGATCCCAAGTACCCCTGCCCGAGCTGGAGTTCTTCCGCGCCCAATGGCTGTCCCCGGCCGGCTGCGACATCGTCGTCCGGGTCAGCGACATCGGGCGCCGCACGCCGCATCACCGCGTCGCCCTGACCGAACTCGCCCGCGAGGTCGACGGCTGCCCCGCAAGCCTGCGGTACGAGGAGCAACTCGGGCGCATGGGCGCCAACTTCCGGGTCGATCTGGGCCACCCGATCTCCGTGGAGGTCAGCCCACTGCTGGCGCATTCACCGCACGTCGTCTACACCAATGTGATCGAGGCGCTGCTGCGCTTCGTCCTCGTGCCCCGCGGCTGGATGCTGCTGCACTCCGCGTGCCTCGAGCTGGGCGGAACGGGCGTGATGCTCTCCGCCCTGACCGACACCGGCAAGACCGCCACCGTCCTCAGACTCCTGCGCGAGCACGGCGGACGTTTCCTCTCCGACGACATGACCTTGATCGACGCCGGCGGACACGCGCTGTGCTTCCCCAAACCGCTCACCATCAGCGCCCACACCCTGCGCGCGGTCCACGCCGAAGACCTGACCAGAACGGAATGGATGAAGCTGATGGTGCAGAGCCGGCTGCATTCCAAGGAAGGCCGCTCGTTCGCTCTCACCCTCGCCCGCCTCAACCTGCCCATCATGGCCATCAATGCCCTCACTCAGATCGTCGTGCCACCGCCCAAGTACGCCGTCGACCGGCTCGTTCCCTGCGCCATCGGCACCGCCACCGCCGTACGGGACCTGTTCGTCATCGAGCGGGGCGCCCCCCGACTGGCCGACGTGCCCTACGACGAGGCGCTCCGGCGGCTGCTGGGAAACACCGAGGACGCGTACGGCTTCCCGCCCTTCCGCTACTTCGCGCCGGCCCTCACTGTCGACGGCCTCGACCACGCCCAACTGCGCGTCCGTGAACGGGAGATCCTCGCCGGATTCCTGTCCGGAGTCCGGGTCAGGGCACTGGCCTCCGACTCCTTCGGCTGGGCCGACGAGATCCCCCGCCTGCTGGCCCGGGAAGGGGTGCCGACGGGTGCCGCCACCCACGTCGACAGCGCGGAATGGCCGCACTGGGGTTGGCAGTTCGACACTCCGCTCGCCATGCCGGGCGCCCTTCGCTCGATGCACGCCGGAGGACCGTCATGATGCGGCAGGCCCGCGCGCCGTGCACCACCACCGCCGTGGTGTCGTCCGTACTCAGATCCATATTTCTGTCCCGGAGACAACCTCAGGGGAAGTAATGGGCACAACTGCGACTGGATCGGAGCCACGGCAGGCGCTGCCGCCCCGTCGGGAATTGTTGTTGCGCCTCGTCGGCAGAGTCAACCTGCCACTTCTCGGCATCGTCATCCTGGCTGCGGTCCTGCGACTGGTACAACTGCAGCGAATCGGCCTGCGCGGTGACGAGGCCGTCTATGTCGGCCAGGCCGGCGTGCTGGCCGGCGCCCACGAGCTCGACCGCTACTTCATACTGATCAGCCGCGGGAACTCCAACTTCCTGCTGTATCAGGAAATACTGTCGGTCGTATTCCGGATATTCGGGGTCGGGGACGTGTCAGGGCGTGTCGTCTCCGCTGTATTCAGCACACTGACGGTGCCGGTGATCTACTGGATAGCTCTGACGTTCTACGGCCGGCGCAGCGCGCTGTTCGCAGCACTCATGTTCGCGATCAGTGGCTACTCGATCTCGCTGGGCCGACTTGCTCTGCTGGACTCCACGCTCGCATTTTTCGGCACCTTGACCATTCTGTGCGCGGTCAGGTTCGTGCACACCGAGCGCCCCTGGTGGCTGTACGCAATGGCCGCCGCGGGCACCCTGACCATCCAGGCCAAGGTCACCGGCGGGCTCGCGTTGGCGGTGGCAATCGTCTATGTCGCCTTCGCCAGAAACGTACGCAAGCTCGCGACTCCCCGTCACCTGTCTCTCGCCGCGCTCGCGGCGGTGGTGGCCTGCGTGCCGGCGATCATACAGATCGTTCAGCACTGGGATACCTTCAGAGGGTTCCTTGGATCGAGCTTGCGGCGGAACAGCGCCGTTCCGTGGTACTACTACGAAAGGCTGTTGCTCTCCTACGAGGGCGCGATAGTGGTGGCGTTGTGGGTGCTGGGGATCGCCTTTGCTGTCCGCCGCCGGACTCGTGGCGACAAGCTGTTGCTTCTGTGGATCTTCGCAATGGCTTGCTTCTATTCGCTCTACTCGCTGAAAGCGTTCAACTACATCGTCCCGGTGATTCCGGCGGTGTCGATCCTCGCCGGCCGTGCGCTCGGTTCGGCCTCCTACGCGCTGCGACGGCCGCAACTTCTTCGGTGGACCCCGGCCGTTCTCGCGGTCGCGGTGATCGTGGCGGCCGTCCCGAACATCACAAAGTCGTTCGACGACAGGCCCTACCCTGGTCTGCGCGAGGCGGCCAAGTGGATCGCGGCGGAATCTCCGAGGGACGCAGGTGTGATGGTCCTGTCCCACGGCTCGGCACAATATGTCTTCGCCTACTACGCGCACCGCGATTCCTATCCGTTCGGGCGCTTCAACCTCGCAACGATCCTGCCGGGTGGAGAGATCGTCCCAGCATCCGCTCCAACGGGGGGCGCGCATACACCGCGGGACTGGGTGACGGATTGGCCGAACCGGTTGATTGCGGACGGGACGGTGTCGTACCTCGTTTACTACACGCCATGGGGAGACGACCCGCCAACGGAAGACCAGGTGATCCGCACGGCTTCACAGCGCCGCCTGCAGATGTATGTCGAGCGCTATCACGGCCAGTTGGTCCACGTCGAATACCGCCACCATGAGGCGCGGACATGGATCTACCGACTGACGACCCACCGCCCCCGGCCTGTTATTGACCTCAAGGTCAACGGACCGACGGTATCCGTGACCGGTAGTGGTTTCATGGTGAACTCGCCGCTTACGGTGACGTACAACGGAAAGGTTGTCGCGCGCGGCCGTT
This sequence comes from Streptomyces cyaneus, assembly GCF_004028635.1. Lineage (GTDB taxonomy): Bacteria > Actinomycetota > Actinomycetes > Streptomycetales > Streptomycetaceae > Streptomyces > Streptomyces cyaneus. Next base: position 49,608 of record NZ_RQJW01000020.1, read on the forward strand.
CCGACCAGGATGGCTCGGCGTCCGTCACGCTGGCCACGCCGCAGCGGACCCGTCCACGATCTCTGCTCGTCATGACGGACTCAGCGGGCCGGTATGCGTCTCTGGTGTTCCCCAAGCCGACGATGTCGGACCGGACGGGTAACTATGCCGAGCGGACCCCACCGAAGCCGGTCCTGCGGACGACCGCCACAGCCGGGCAAGTGAGTGTGTGCGGCGACGGATTCACCGACGCCAAAGGCACGATCTCGCCCGCCTTCCCGCCGCCCGCTCCTGATCACCCGACCTGGCCACTGGTGGTGCAGGACACCGCCGGCAGCTGCTCCACGGTGACACGGTTGGAGGCACGGCCATGAGGCAGCACGAGGCGCCGACGATACTCCGCCGTCCGGCGGGAGACCTCAAGGTCGAAGCGCCCGTCCACCGGTTGAGCCGCCGCCGGTTGGCCGTCGCCGCTGCCGTTGTCTTCGCGACCGTCGTTGCGGTTCTCGTCGCTCTGCTCGTCCCGCAGCGGACTGGCACCCCGACCGCGCCGAGTTGGAGCGGCGAAGGAGTTCCTTGCCGGAGCGAACCACTCACGCACGTCCACAACCCCACGCGGCTGACCGTCGTCGCCAACTGCGCGACCGTCAGCGGGGTCGTACGGAAGGTGCAATACCGACCCAATGATGGCAATGTGCACCTGACGGTTGCGGTGGACGAGAAGTTTCAGCGCTATCTGCGCTCGGCAAACCAGGGCCTTCTCAACGTCGAGGTGATCCCGCCCGACGCGCGGTACGTGATCATCCCGTCGGTGGGCAAGCATGCGACGTTCTTCGGCGCGTGGGTCCTCGACCGCAACGAACGACGTGCCGCCGAACTGCATCCGGCCTGGCGGATCGTGCCCGATGGAATCCCCGTCGCACAGGCGACGCCGACGCCGACGACAGGCTCCGGCAAGCTTTCCGTCGCTGTGGACATGCCGACAGCCGTCGCGATCGGGGAACAGTTCCGGGTCGTCGTGCGAGCACAAAGGTCGGCGGCGGCGAAGACAGCCGCGAGCGAGGTGCGCGTGTTTGCCGAAATCACGAATGCTGCGGGCAAAGGTGTCCGCTGGAAGGCTGCCACGACAAACACGCTCGGCACCGCCAGCATGGACTTCATAGCTCTGCACGCGCCGGGTACGTTCGTGGTCCATTTCTACGCCAGCAAGGACGGGCAATCGGTCGTCGTCGCCAAACCGCTCACCGTCACGCGGAGGTGACGGCCCGAAGACCGCGCTGATGTCGGGGGCCGCCGGTCATGGGAGAGCCCGATGACCGGCGGCCCGATGGCGCCATGGGTGACCCGGTGCCTTCAGCAGGTCACGGACGCGGTTGCCGCGCTGGTGTTGTCCGCCAGGTCGCGAGCCCGCACTTCATAGCTGTAGGTTGCCGGGCAGGCGGCTGTCTTGTCGCTGAACGTCAGCTTGTTGGGCGCTACCGTGGCGAGGTAGGTGCCGTTGCGGTACACGTCGTACGCGGCCACGCCGATGTTGTCACTCGCCGCTGTCCAGCTCACCACGCTGGTGGTGGAGCCCGAACGGCCGACGGTGAGGCCACCGACCGGCGTGGGCGCGGAGCTGTCGCTCGCGAAGTTGTAGACCTGCTCGTCGAAGGTGTTGCCCAGGGAGTTGGTCGGTGTGACGGTCAGCGTGGTGCCGTTCACCGAAACCTTCAGGAAGTGGAACACCTGGGAGTCAGCGGTCGGCACCGGCGCGCCGCCGCAGACCTTGCCCCGGTTCGAGGTGTAGGTCCAGCTGATGGCGTACGCGTCGGTCGCGGAGCAGGTGCTGACCGAGTGCAGTTTGGCGCCGCCGGCGCCGGTCACATAGCTGGGGACACCGCCGGGCGGTGCCACATTGCGCTGGTAGTGGTGGCCGTGGCCGTTGAACACCAGGTTCACGCCGTTGTCATGCAGCAACTGCTCCAGGCTGTTGGGGTTGCCCGGGGTGTTCTGGAGGAACGTGTCTCCCTTTTGGGCGGAGTTGTCGGACCGCAGCGGGAAGTGGAACACGGCGACCTTGAGACCGCCCGGGTGCGCGGTCAGGTCGTTCTGCAGCCACTGGTATTGGGCGGACGTCGTCGACCAGTGGGCGGCTGCGTCGATCTGGTACATCTTGCAGCTGCTGCCGCTCCCGCAGGTGCCGCCGGTCGCGGAGCCCAGATTGCTGTCGCTCCACGAGGCGTCGAGCACGTAGAAGCGCACAGGGCCGCTGTCGAACGCGTAATAGGTGCTCGGGTAGCTGGCCGGAGTGGTACCGAAGAACGACGGGTAGTTTTCCATCGCGTACCTTCCGCCGGAGGCGGTGGCGGTGGTGGTCTCGGGCCAGTTCGTCAGCGCCGTCATGTTCCGGCCGTGGTTGCCGTTGGTGATGAACATCGGGAGGTGCTGCCCGGGATAGGCCCAGTACTCGCGACGGAAGACCGCGCTGATGTTGACGCCGGTCTGGTTGAGGTCGCCGTAGCTGGTCTGACTGCCGGCGGGGTAGGCGACGTCGCCGGCGGACAGGGCGAACCGGACCCCGCTGTTGCCGAGCTGCGACCACAGGTTGGCCTGGTTGACGTTGAGCGAGCCGTCGTTGACTCCGCTGTTGGTCGTGTCACCCCAGTCGCCCATGACGGCGAAGCTGAACGGCGTGGCCCCGCCGGCCGGCTCCAGCGTGGTGAACGTGGGGGAAGGATTGGTACCGAGGAGGTCCACGGGCGTGGCGTCGCCGGTGAAGACCCGGTAGCAGTACTGCGTTCCGGGGGACAGTCCGGAGACGAGCACCCTGTTCTGGTACTGGGTCGTCCCGTTGACGCTGATAGGCGTCCCCAGCCCGAGCGCGGTGGCGGTGTTGGCCGTGCAGTTACCCAGCGGCCCCCACCTGACGGTGCCCCTGGTCTGGGTGCTGGTCCCCCAGTTCACACGCATCGAGGTCGAGGTCGCGTCCGAGAGGTATGGCGCCCGGGTGAGCAGGGGGCTGGCGCCCGGCAGGTCCGCGAACGCGGTGCCGGTCAGTGCGAATGCCGCACTCAGCGCGGCAACGGCGGCGGCGAGGCTTCGGCGCACGAGACGGTAGCGGCGTCTGGTCCTGGTATCACATGGGCGCATTGGAGCTCCGCGACGAAGGGCGAACACAGGCATGACGGATGTCCTTTCGGCCCCCGCGCACCATGGCGGCACGGTCGCCGAGGCGGGGCGGAGGCGCCGCGGTCAACGTATGCGGGCTTTTCGCCCGAATCGGATGGGGCGCGAGCGGATCACAGGAAGCCTCACACCGTCTTCACTCTGTCGGGCGAAGGCAGTCCGGCGACCGGGTGATGCTGTTCGCCTCGTGCACCGAAGCTTCCGCGGCGCGGCAAGGATAGAAACGCCTGTTCCCCTCTCGCGGCACGCACGACCCAGTAGTGAGGTGGGCTCCGCCTGGGGTCGCAGTGATCGGGTATGGCGGGTCTTCAGCGCGTGGGCGCATCTGATGAGTCGTTACCGCCATCGCGAAGAAGGGGCGGGACCACAGGGATGCCCGACCATCCTTCACCCGATCGGTGGCCTGTAGGTCGGCAAACGCGTGACGCTCCACGCGGCGTAACGATCACCTGCCACGGCGGGGTGCCACGGCACCCGATTCTGGATCGGTTCCTTCCGGATCCGGTGATTGGCCATGGAGGTCCCGTGCACGGCGTACGCCCGAATCAGCAGTCCCAGAGCAGTTCCGCGCGGCACGAGCAGGGACGGCGGTCGCGGGCCCTGGGGAGAGCGGCGGGCGGCGGCGCCATGGCCGCCCTGCTCACCATGACACTGACGGCACCTCAGACCGCCGCGGCAGACCAGAGCCGGCACTGCGGCCGCCATGCCTATGTCGCGAACTCCGGCTCCCGCACGGTCTCGGTCATCGACACAGCCGAGAACTCCGTCGTTCGGACCGTCTCCGTTCCCGCGGGCGTGTCGGACGTCGCCGTCAGCCCCAGTGACGAGCACGTGTACGTGACGGGCGGGGCCGGCACCGACACCGTCTCGGTGATCGACACCACCCGCAGGGCGGCGATCCGGACCATCCACGTCGGGCAGCGCCCCGAAGGCGTCGCCGTGTCCCCGAACAACAGGCGGGTCTACGTGACGAACGCCCGCAGTAACACGGTGTCGGTCATTGACACCGCCACCAACCGGGTCAGGAAGACCATCGACGTCGGCCGCTGGCCGCAGAACGTCGCCGTCACTCCGGACGGCTCCCACGCCTACGTGACGAACCTGCGCTCCGGCACTGTGTCGGTGATCTCCACGGCCAGGGAGGAAGTGGTCGACACCATCCGCTTCACCTCCCCGGCCGCCGCCCCCTTCGACGTGGCGATCGCGCCCGACGGCCGCCGGGTCTACGTGACCCTGGGCCCCGGCACCGACGCCGTCGCGGTGATCGACCCCAGGGAACCCGAGTCCGAAGACGCCGTCGCCGTGACGCTGCCCGAGGGCGCGGAACAACTCGCCGTCACCCCGGACAGCCGCCGCGTCTACGTCACCTCCGGCTTCGGCCACGACGGGGTGTCGGTCATCGACGCCGACACCGGCACCGTGAGCCGCTACCTGGACATCGGCGCGGGCGCGGAGGGCATCGCGCTCGGTGCCGACGGGAGTCGCGCCTACGTGACCTCGGGCGCCGACGCCCGCGTGACCAAGGTGGTCAACACCGGCACCGGACGCGTCGTCGCCACCATCCCGGTCGGCGCCGGTCCTTACAACGTGGCCGTGGCCGTTCGCCGCGGGTGATGCGAGGCCTCCTCCGCGAAAGCAGTCATCGGGAGCGCCTTCACCGCGCTCCCGTCCCGTCCCCCGTCCCCCACTTCGCCCACGTACAGAAGCAATGGAAGAGGGGACACCGGCTTTGCCTGCGGAAGCTACGGGGGTCAGCGCAGCAGTAGCTGTACCCCGCCCACGACTGTCGCCGCGATCACGAGTTGCTCGAACAGCCGCTGGTTGATCCGGTTCACAGCCCACTTGCCGATGAACGCACCCGGCACGACGAACACCACGAGCGCCGCGTCGAGCAGCAGCGAGGGACCGTCGATCAGGCCGAGTCCGGCGCTGAAGGGCACCTTGGAGACGTTGACGATCAGGAAGAAGAAGGCGGACGTCCCGAGGAAGCCGAGCTTTCGGAAGCCGGCCGACAGCAGGTACATCGACATCACCGGGCCGCCCGCGTTGGCGACCATGGTGGTGAAGCCGCCCAGGACGCCGTAGGAGCGGGCCTTGACCCGGCCGGCCCGCGTGGTGACCGAATCCGGTTGCTCCTCCTTGTCGGCCGTACGGCGGCGCCACACCGTCACGCCCGCCATCAGCAGCAGGATCGCGCCGATCGACGTACGGACGATCCCGTCGTCCGCCCACATCAGGAACACCGTGCCGAAGACGACGCCGGCCGCGACCGCGGGGAACAGCCGCCACAGCGTGGGCCAGTGGGCATGGCGCCGATAGGTGAGGACGGCGAGCACGTCCCCGGCGATCAGGATCGGCAACAGGACGCCGGTGGAGGCGCGGGCGGGCAGCACGGCGGCGAAGATCGCGAGGCTGACCGTGTTGGCTCCGCTCACGGCCGTCTTGGAGAAGCCGACGAGCAGGGCCGCGAAGGCGAGCGCGGCGAACTCCCAACCGGTGATGTGCCAGAGAGTCATCGTGTCCATGCGGAGACCGATGCTATGCGCACCTAAGCGACGCCCGTAAGGAGTGTCTCGTCAGTTGGGAGATTGCTAGTGCCGCTCCACCAGCACCGCGCTCCCCTGCCCCACGCCCACACACATGGTCGCCAGCCCCCGCTCCGCCCCCGTCCGCCGCATCCGGTGCAGCAGCGTCGTGAGGATGCGTGCGCCCGAGCAGCCCAGCGGGTGCCCCAGCGCGATCGCGCCCCCGCTGGGGTTGACCAGCTCGGGATCGATGCCGAGCTGGTCCATACAGGCGAGTGCCTGCGCCGCGAACGCCTCGTTGAACTCGGCCTCCTGGATGTCGCCGATCGTCCAGTCGGCGCGGGCCAGGGCCTTGCGGGTGGCGGGGACGGGGCCGATGCCCATCACGTCGGGGTGGACGCCCGCCGAGGCGCCGGCGACATAGCGGCCGAGGGACTCCAGGCCCAGTTCGTCGAGGGCCTCCTCGCTGACCAGGAGCAGTGCGGCGGCGCCGTCGTTCATCGGTGAGGCGTTGCCCGCGGTGACCGTGCCGCCCTGCCGGAAGACCGGCTTCAGCCGGGAGAGCTTCTCGTACGACGTGTCCTCGCGGATGCATTCGTCACTGTCGATCAGCACGCCGTCCGGGCGCTCGACCGGCAGGAGTTCGTCGTCGAAGTGGCCGTTCTTGCGGGCCTCGGCGGCCCGTTGGTGGCTGCGCAGTGCGAACTCGTCCTGTCGCTCGCGGGGGACGCCGTAGCGCTCGGCGACCTCCTCGGCGGTCTCGCCCATCGACAGCAGGCCGTGCAGGTCCTTCATCGCCGGGTTGACCAGGCGCCAGCCGAGGCGGGTGTCGGCGGTCTCGATGCGGTGGGGCAGCGCCTCGTCGGGGCGGGGCAGAACGAAGGGGGCGCGGCTCATGGACTCGGAACCGCCGGCCAGCACGATGTCGGCCTCGCCCGCCGCGATGGTGCGGGCGGCCGTGGTGACCGCTTCGAGGCCGGAGGCGCACAGCCGGTTGACCGTCGCGCCCGGCACCGTCTCCGGCAGGCCGGCCAGCAGCGCGGCCATCCGGGCGACGTTGCGGTTGTCCTCGCCGGCCTGGTTGGCGGCGCCCCAGTAGACGTCGTCGATGCGCGCCGGGTCGAGTGCGGGCACCTCCGCGACGAGACCCCGGATCACGGTCGCGGCGAGGTCGTCGGGGCGTACCGACGACAGCGCTCCACGCAGTTTGCCGATGGGGGTGCGGCGGGCGGCCGCGAAGTGGACGGGACGCACGACAGTCTCCTGACCGGGCAGTATGAATCGACACCCATTTAATTAGCACCGCTAGTTTTGGACTATAGACCGACCCGCCGCGCCCTGGGAAGATCCCCGGGCACCTTCACCGACGCAGCCGTAGGGGACGAGGAGACATGGCCGACACCCGCGAGCATGTCCTTGCCGCAAGCCGGGGACCGATCGTCGTACGCGAATGGCCGAACTCTCGGCCCCGCTGTCTCGCGCTCGTGATCCACGGCTACGGAGAGCATGTCGGCCGTTACGCCGGTGTGGCGGACGTCCTCGTCGAGCACGGAGCGGCCGTGTTCGGACCGGATCACGTCGGTCACGGGAGGTCGGCGGGCGAGCGCGTGGTGATCGAGGACTTCGAGGACGTGGTCGCCGATGTACACGCCGTCGCCGACCTGGCCCGGGCCGCGCATCCGGACCTGCCCGTCGTCCTGATCGGGCACTCCATGGGCGGCCTGATCGCCGCCCGCTACGCGCAGCTCCACGGCGCCGGGCTCACCGCCCTGGTGCTGTCCGGGCCCGTGATCGGCGACTGGGCGCTGCCCCGGCGACTGCTCGCCCTGGACGAGATCCCCGACACCCCGATCAGCCCGGCGGCACTGTCCCGCGACCCCGAGGTGGGCGCGGCATACGCGGCGGATCCGCTGGTCTGGCACGGCCCGATGAAGCGGCCGACGGTGGAGGCGTTCGCCCGGACGCTGGACACCGTATCCAAGGGCGGCGACCTCGGGCGTCTGCCGCTGCTGTGGCTGCACGGCGCCGAGGACCGGCTGGTCCCGCTCCCCGGCAGCCGGGTCGGCGTCGAGGAGCTGCGCGGGGACGAGCTGACCGAGCGCGTCTACCCGGGGGCCCGGCACGAGGTGTTCCACGAGACGAACCGGGCGGAGGTGTTCGCGGACCTGATCCACTTCCTGGACGGCGTGTTCGCACACCGAGACACCTAGCGTTTTGCACCGGTTCGCCCTGGGCACCCGCGCCCGCATGGAGTGGTTGCAGCAGCTGGGCAGGTCCGGGAGCGCCTGGAGCGCCCGGAGTGAATGCGGCGCCGCGCCGCTCCGTACCGGCCATGACCAAGCCAGAAGGAGGAGCTCGGAATGACTGTCGTCAAGAGCACGCTGCCCGAACCGGCTCGCCGGGTCGCCGGGGAGGCCCTGCAGAGCACTCTCGTCGATCTTCTCGGACTCTCGCTGATCGGGAAGCAGGCGCACTGGAACATCGTGGGACCGCGGTTCCGCTCGATCCATCTGCAGCTCGACGACGTGGTGTCGGTGGCCCGCTCGTTCTCCGACACGGTCGCCGAACGCTCCGCGGCGCTCGGCCTGCCGCCCGACGGCCGGCCGGAGACCATCGCCGCGGCCTACACACTGCCCGGCCCCAAGGAGGGCTGGCTGCGCGACACCGAGGTCGTGCAACTGGTCGTGGACTCCCTGGCGGCGGCCATAGAGCGGCTGCGCGAGCGTATCGACGCGACCGCAGAGCCGGACCCGGTGACGCAGGACCTGCTGATCGGCATCACGAGCGAGCTGGAGAAGCAGCGCTGGATGTTCGACGCCGAGAACTGGCCGCGCGACGAGTGACACGGTCGTACACGCACAGCCGTACTCGCCAAGGAGGGGCACCATGACCGACGCCCTCGAACTCGACACGCTGTGGCAGGACTTCCACCGCGTGGTGAACATGACCTCGCAGGAGCTGGCCACCTGGCTGCGGGTCAGTGACGCGGACGAGGAGACCGAACCGCTGCCGGACCAGGCCGGCACACCGACCGGGCAACACGTCCTCGCGATCCTCCAGAAGCGGCGCACGGACCTCACGGACGACGACATCCAGGTGATGTACGACGTCGTGGACACCGTCACCGCCGAGGCCGACCTGGAGAACGAGCCCGAGCCCGAACAGACCCGCCGTCGGCATCAGCTGATGACGATCGGCCACGATCCGCTACGGCCGTGAGCGACGACAAGCGCGTGGTACGGGAACTCGTGCGCGCGCACGGGCAGACGTTCGCCGAGGAGGCCGGCATCCCGCTGAAGGACACCCCGCAGCCGCTGTACCGGCTGCTGGTGCTGGCGCTCCTGCTCAGTGCCCGGATCCGTGGCTCGATCGCGCTGGACACCGCCCGCGCCCTGTACGAGGCGGGGCTGCGCGATCCGCGCCGGATGGCCGACGCCGACTGGCAGGAGCGGGTGGACGCGCTGGGCCGGGGCGGTTACCGGCGCTACGACGAGCGCACCGCCACCCAACTCGGCGACGGGGCAGAGCTGTTGACCGAGCGCTGGGGCGGCGATCTGCGGCGGCTGCGCAAGGAGGCGGACGGTGACGTCGCCGAACTGCGCCGTCTGCTGCAGGAGTTCCCCGGCATGGGTCCGGCGGGCGCCGACATCTTCCTGCGCGAGGCCCAGCGGGTCTGGCCGGAAGTGGCGCCCTACCTGGACGGCAAGGCACTCTCGGGCGCACAGCGGCTCGGTCTGCCCAAGGACCCGGACCGGCTGGCCGACCTCGCCGGGAGCACCGAACCGGCCGTGCTCGCCGCCGCGTTGGTGCGTGCCGCAGTCGACAAGGAGGTGGCCGAAGACAGCCTCCGCCGGGCCGCATGATCGTGAAAGACTGCGCGCACACGCCATTGTCGAACACAGTCGAGCGCCGTCGAGCACAGGAGGCCTGCGTGACCGGGACCGAGCCGGCGGTATCACGCATCGACACGAGCAGGCCGCATCCGGCGCGGGTGTACGACTGGTTCCTCGGCGGCAAGGACAACTACCCCGTCGACGAGGAACTCGGACGGCAGATCGCCGCGCTGCAGGGGGATGCTCCGCGGCATGCGCGGGCCAACCGGCGGTTCATGGAGCGGGCCACGCGGGCGGTCGTGCGGGACACGGGGATCCGGCAGTTCCTCGATGTCGGTTCCGGCATCCCGACCGAGCCCAACCTGCACCAGATCGCCCAGTCGGTCGTCCCGGACGCGCGGGTGGTGTACGTCGACAACGACCCGATCGTGCTCGCCCACGCGGCGACCCTACTGCGCGGCACCCCGGAGGGCGTGACCGAGTATGTGCAGGCCGATGCGCGTGAGCCGGAGCGGATCCTCGAAAGGGCCGCGTCCGTCCTCGACTTCGACCGTCCCGTCGCTCTGTCGCTGATCGCACTCCTGCACTTCATCGCGGACGACGACGGCGCCCACCGGCTCGTGGACACCTTGGTCGGCGCGCTGGCGCCGGGCAGCTGTCTGGTGCTCTCGGCCATGACGGCGGACTTCGATCCGGAGAACGTCCGTCGGGGCATCGAGGCCTACACGGCCGGCGGCGTGACGCTCGTGGCCCGTTCGCACGCCGAAATGGGCCGACTCTTCGAAGGACTTGAGCTGCTGGAACCGGGGATCGTCTCCCTGTCGGACTGGCGCCCCTCGGCGGACGAGGACGGGGCGAAGGAAGGGCCCGTGTCCCAGGAGGAAGGGCCTGTGTCCCTGTACGGCGCGGTCGGCATCAAGCGCTGATCCGCAGTCGGCGTCAAGCAGCCTCAAGCTGACCCCACTCCCAGTCAGCTCCCTCACCCAGCTCCCTCGCTCAGCCGAGCAACCACCCCCCGTCCACGCTCAGTTCGACCGCGTTGACCGACCCGTTGCGCAGCAGGAAGTCCACGGCGTCGGCCACGTCGGCCATGGTGGCGAGCCGGCCGATGGGGGTCTCGGTGCGCAGGGCGGCGAGCACCTTCTCCGGTTTGGCCTGCCAGTAGGGGCTGTCACCGACGACGCCCGGGTGGACGGCGTTCACCCGGATCGGGGCGAGTTCGACGGCGAGGGTGTTCATCAGTCCCCTCACACCCGCGTTGACCGTCGCGACCGTCGTCGCGCCCGGGTAGGGGCGTTCCTTGGCCTGTCCGCCGAACAGCACGATCGCGCTGTCGTCGTGCAGCCTGGACGTCAAGGTGTGCACGACCTCGGTGTAGCCGACGAGTTTGAGGGTGACGAGCCGCAGCGCGGCGTCGATGTCGTACTCGGTGACCTTGTTGTCGTCGCGCGAGACGCCCGCGACGACCAGGTGGTCGACGCGCCCGACGTCGGCCAGCGCGGCGGCGATCTCCCCCGGCCGGCCGAGGTCGAGGGCGATTCCGCGGGCACCGAACTCCTTGGCGATGATATCGGCGCGATGGCCGTCGCGGCCGGTCAGGACGACTTCGTCCCCGCGTCCGGCCCGCATCCGGGCGAACTCCAGGCCGATCCCGGACGTACCGCCCACTACGAGGACACTGCTCATGGCTCCAGGGCCTCCCTCAGATACTCCCAGTCCCGCGTGAACCGGTAGGAATGGCGCGGCGGCGGCTGCGGCGCCTGTGTCTCCAGCCAACGCAGCGGACCCTGACCGGCGTTGGCGAAGCCGTGCACGCAACCGGCGCCCGCCCAGGCGCAGTCGCCGGGACCGAGCAGGTACCGCTCGCCGTCGAACACCGCGTCCGCCTCCCCTTCGAGGAACAGGTACGTCTCCTCGAAGGGGTGGTCGTGCGTGCCTGCGACGCCGTCGGGCGCGTACTGCACCATGAACATGGTCGAGGCGACCGCGCCGAGGTCGCTGTCGACCATCATCTTCACGGTGATCCCGCTGTACACGAGCAGCGCGGTGCGCATGCTCGCCGACACCGCGAGCAGGTCCTGCGCCTGCTTGCCGAGGTCCATCTGCACGGGCTCGAAGTGGCCGAAGGACCGGGTACGCGGGTCCCGGACGTCGATGCGGACGGGGTCGCGCTCGGGCAGCGCGGGCACCGCCTGGGTGTCGTACCCGTAGCGGGCCCGCGGCACGGGGGCGAGCATGTCGGCCCAGCGGCCGGCGAGGTCCCCGGCGCCGCGCCAGGCGTGCGGGACGCCGGTCGGGAGGATGCCGTAGTCGCCCTCTTCGAGAAGGTACGCCCCTTCGGGCACATCGAGGATCACAGCCCCGTAGAGCAGGTGGAAGCTCTCCTCGTACGAGTGCACATGGGCCGGGACCCTGCCGTCGGGCCGTATCCCGCACAGGCCGAAGCCGGTGTGCACACTACCGTCGTCCTCGCCGACCAACGTCCGCCGCCGGTACCCGAGTTCGTCGTACGGGGGCTCCGGAACGTCGACGGCCCGGCGCACCAGGTGTCTGGTCATGCCGCGCTCTTCGCCTCCTTCGCCGCGAGGAGCCGGTCGCGGGACTCCTCGACCAGGCGCCGGGCCCGGTCGAGGTCGGCCACGAGCCTGCCGTCGCGCTTGCGGATGACGCCGTCGACGATGACGGTGTCGACGTTGGAGACATCGGCCGACAAGGTCACCGCGGCGGCCGCATCGTGCACCGGGGCGACGTTCAGCGCGGTGGCGTCGATCGCGACGACGTCGGCGCGCTTGCCGGGGGTCAGGGAGCCGGTGCGGTGTTCGAGGCCCGCCACATGTGCGCCGTTGCGGGTCGCGATATCCAGCATCTGACGTGCCGTCAACATGGTGTCCGGCACCGGCATGTTGGCCTTCCAGCAGTCGGCGTTGACGCGGGCGCGCTCGGCGCCGAAGGCCGCGCGGATCTGGGTGAACATGTCGCCGGGCACGGTGGTGACGACGTCGATGCTCAGGGACGGCCGCAGTCCGTACTCGATGGCCTTCATCACGGGCGGCCAGCCGTGCCCCATCTGCACCTCGACCTGCGGCGCTATCGACACCGTGCCGCCGCTGTCGGCGACCATCTGCCACTCCTCGTCGCTGAGGTAGCAGCAGTGGACGTAGGTGGTGTCGGAGCCGAGGAGCCCCAGGCCGTGGAGCTGCTTGACCATGCCGAAGCGGCCCGCGAGCCGGCCCATGGCCACGTGCACGGTGATCGGGATGCCCAGCTCGCGGGCGAGGGCCCACTCGGCGGCGACGACGTCGTTGACGCAGAACCCCGGGCCGCGGGTGGCCAGTGCCATGGTCAGCAGGCCGTCGTCGGAGGAGAAGTAGGTGCTGCGGATCCGCCGTACGTCGTCGCCCGGTACCGCGATCTTGCTCTCGAACCAGTAGTCGGCGAGCGAGGTGTTGGCGCTGCCGTAGGCGTACTGGGCGCGGATGCCGGTCTCCGTGAGCGCCTGGATCGCGGCGTCCGGGTGGGCGGGCGTGTTGTTGATGTGGGACCAGTCGACGAGGGTGGTGATGCCGGCGTTCAGGCACTCCAGCGAGCCCGCGAGGTTGCCGGCGTACACGTCCTCGGGGGTGTACAGCGGCGCGAAGGTGTCGAGGATGTCGACGAAGTAGTCGTCCAGGGTGGCGTCGGGGGCGACGTTGCGGATGGGCGCCTCCCAGGTGTGGCGGTGGGTGTCGACGAATCCGGGGATCACGATCCGGCCGCTCATGTCGAGCACTTCGGCGTCGGCGCTGATCTCCCGGTCCACCGCGGCGATCGTCCCGTCCTCGATGAGGACGTCGCCCTGGGGCAGGTCCCCGATCGCGGGGTCCATCGACAGCACATGACCGGCGCGCAGGAGTATCCGATGGGTCATCGTTCTTCCTCCCATGGGGTGTTCAGTACGCGGCGAGGTCCCGGACGGCCGCCACGACCTTCTCGACGGTGGGAATGACCTCCTCTTCGAGTGCGTCGGCGAACGGCAGGGGCACGCACTCCCCCGCCACCCGCCTGACCGGCGCGTCCAGCAGGCCGAACCCCTCGTCGGCGACGACCGAGACGAGCGTCGCGCCCCAGCCGCCCTGGTACGGGTTCTCCTCCACGGTGACGAGCCGCGAGGTCCTGCCGAGTGAGGCGAGCACAGTGCTCACGTCCAGCGGCACGAGACAGCGCAGGTCGACGACCTCGGCCTCGATGCCGTCGCCGGACAGGAGTGCGGCGGCCTTGAGCGCGACGGGCACCATCGAGGCGAGCGCGACGAGGGTGATGTCGGCTCCCTCGCGGACGACCGCGGCGCGACCCAGCTCGACGACATGGTCCGGCGGCGGGGGCGCGCCCTTGGTGGCGAGGAGCCCCTTGTGCTCGAAGAAGACCACCGGGTCGTCGCTGCGGATCGCCGCCGCCATCATGCCGACCACGTCGGCCGGGGTCGACGGTGCGGCGATCTTCAGGCCGGGGATCGTGAACGCCCAGTTCTCGGTGGCCTGGGAGTGCTGGGCCCCGAAGCCGAGCCCGCCACCGTTGGCGGTGTGCACGACGAGCGGGACGGTGACCTGACCGCCCGTCATGTACCGCACCTTCGGGATCTCGTTGGCGAGGTAGTCCCAGCAACAGGCCAGGAAGTCGGAGAACATGATCTCGGCGACCGGCCGCATCCCGGTCATCGCGGCACCCATGGCGGCCCCCACGATGGCCTGCTCGGATATGGGCGTGTCCCACACCCGCTCGGGCCCGAACTCCTTCCGCAGCCCCACGGTCGTCTTGAACACCCCGCCCGCCTCGCCGATGTCCTCACCCAGGCATACGACGGTGGGATCGCGCCGCATCTCCCGAGCGATGCCCTCGGCGACCGCCTCCCGGTAGCTGATCACGTCCGCCACGCCGCACCTCCGTCGGCCCATACGTCGGTCAGCGCCTCGCGCGGATCGGGTGGCGGTGCGGCCTTCGCGGCCTCGACCGCCTTCGCCACGACGGCACTTGCGCGCTCGTCGGCCTCGCTGATCGTCTCCGGCGCTACTCCCAGCTCGGCGAGTCGCCCCCGCGCCAGGTCCAACGGGTCGTGCTTCAGCCACCGCTCGACCTCCTCGGCCGGACGGTAGGTGGCCGGATCGGCGCGGCTGTGCCCGAAGTGCCGATAGGTCTCCGCCTCCAACAGTGCGGGCCCGTCTCCTGCCCGGGCCCGCCCCGCGAGCCGGGCCACCGCTTCCTGTACGGCGACGACGTCGTTGCCGTCCACCACCTCGCCCGGGATGCCGTACGCGGGCGCCCGGTCGGCCGCGGGCCGGGGCACCGCCGTGACGTCAGCGATCGGGGTGTACTCCATGTAGAGGTTGTTCTCGCAGACGAACAGCACGGGCAGCTTCCATACGGCGGCCAGGTTGAGCGCCTCGTGGAAGGCGCCGATGTTGGTGGCGCCGTCGCCGAAGAAGGCGACCGCGATCTGGTCGGTGCCGCGCAGTCGGGCCGACCAGGCGGCACCGGCCGCCATCGGGAGGTGGGCGCCGACGATGGCGTACGAACCGAGCATGCCGGTGGACGCCTTGGTCAGGTGCATGGAGCCGCCCTTGGCCTGGCACAACCCTGTCGCCCGGCTCATGAGTTCGGCGAGGCACTCCTCCGGGGTGGCCCCGCGTGCCATGGCGTGGTGGTGGCCGCGGTAGGTGGCGAAGACGTAGTCGTCGGGGCGCAGGGCGGCGCTCGCGCCGACGGCTACGGCCTCGTGCCCGGCGGCGAGGTGGGTGGTGCCCTTGACGAGACCCTGCAGGAACAGGTCGTGCGCGGCCTTCTCCGTACGGCGGATGACGGCCATCTGCTCGTAGGCGGCGAGGAGTTCGGCCGGGTCCATCAGCGCGTCCCGTCGCCACGAGAAGTGTCGAAGGATGTGTCGAGGGAGGGGTTGAGCGAGGTATTGAGCGAGGTGTTGAGATGGGACTGCGACTCGCGCCGGGTGTTCAGCTCGCCGCCCACCGTCCAGTACTTGCGGCCCGCGACCAGCAGTTCCTCCGCCGGGAACTTGGTGATGACCTCGCAGCCGTCGGCCGTGACGACCAGTTCCTCCTCGATGCGGGCGGCGGACCAGCCGTCAGAGGCGGGCCAGTAGGTCTCCAGGGCGAACACCATGCCCTCTTCGAGGACTTCGGGGTGGTCGAGGGAGACCAGCCGGCTGAAGATCGGCTTCTCCCAGATCGACAGGCCGACGCCGTGGCCGTACTGGAGGGCGAAGGCGGCGGTCTCGTCGGCGAAGCCGAACTCCTCGGCGCGCGGCCAGACTTGGACGATGTCGGCGGTGGTCGCACCGGGTCGGACCAGGGCGATGGCCCGGTCCATGTACTCACGGCAGCGGACGTAGGCGTCGCGCTGGGCGCTGGAGGCGCTGCCGACGGCGAAGGTGCGGTAGTAGCAGGTGCGGTATCCGAGGTGGCTGTGCAGGATGTCGAAAAAGGCGGGGTCGCCGGGGCGGATCAGGCGGTCGCTGTAGACGTGCGGGTGGGGTGAACAGCGCTCGCCGGAGATCGCGTTGACGCCCTCGACGTACTCGCTGCCGAGGTCGTACAGCACCTTGCTGACGAGTCCGACGCACTCGTTCTCGCGCACGCCGGGGCGCAGATAGCCGTACAGCTCCTCGTACGCCGCGTCGACCATGGCGCAGGCCTGGGTGAGCAGGGAGATCTCGTCCGGCGTCTTGATGCGGCGGGCTTCTAGGAAGACCTGCTGTCCGTCGACGACCTCGATGCCCTCGGCGCGCAGGGCGGTGAGGATGGGCATCTCGGCGACGTCGATACCGAGCGGCTCGCCCGCCAGCCCGTGTTCGCGCAGCTCGGTGGCGATCTTCGCGGCGACGTCCTGGGCGATCCCGGCGTCCGGGTGGAAGGCGCCGCGGAGTGTCGAGATGCCGGCGCGGGCGCCGGTGGGCGGGCCGTCTTCCTTGCCGTCGCTGTAGTCGAGCCACGGGTTGTAGAGCTGGTGGTGGCGGGCGGCGGAGCCGAAGTCCCAGACGATCGGTTCGCCGCCGCGCACCAGCAGGGCGAAGCGGATCAGCTTGTCCATCGCCCAGGTGCCGATGTGCGTGGCGGTCATGTAGCGGATGTTGGCGAAGTCGAAGCTGAGCAGCGCGCCCAGCTCGGAGCGGTTCAGGGTCTCGTCGAGGCGGGCCAGCCGCTGCCTGCGCAGCCGGTCCAGGTCGACGCGCTCTTCCCAGTCGACGGCGTTGGGTCCGAATGTGCGGATCGCCATGGCGAACACCCCCGCTTCGGAGTGAACGACCGCACGCGGCGAGTGTCAAGTGTCACTGAACACGAACCAGACGCCCACGGCCGGTACGTCACCATCATTGCGGTAGCGGTGCGGGGTCGTCGACTCGAAGCAGACGGCGTCGCCGGGGTGCAGCGTGTACTCGTCGAAACCGAGGGTGAGGATCAGCTCGCCCGAGGTCAGACAGCCGTACTCGGTGCCCGCGTGGCGCATGAGGCCGCCGGAGCTGGAGGAGGCGCCGCCGGGTCGGTAGGTCACCTGGAGGAAGTCGACATCGGTGCCGGGAACATGGCCGAGACGCTCCCACACGACACCCGAGTCCAGCTCCAGCACCTCCCGCTCGCCCGGCGTGACCAGCGGGCCGATGCGGCGGCCGGGGTCGGCGGCGAAGGCGGCCAGGGCTTGCAGGACGGTGCCGGGGACTGCCGCCACGGGGGCCACGGCTGCGGTCTCGTCCGCGACGAAGAGCGACTCCAGGGAGATGCCGAGGGCTGTGGTGATGGCGTACAGCGTGCTCACGGAGGGCTGGCTCTTGCCGGTCTCGATCTGCGAGATCAGGCTCGCCGAGACCCCGACCTCGCGGGCCAGAGCGCGCACACTCGTCCCGCGCGCGAGGCGCGCCTGCCGGATACGCGCTCCGACCGCCGGTGGCGCGGTGGCGGGTGACACGGACGGCTCCTCCCCCGGTTCTCGTGGGCCGCTGGGTCGTGTGGTGTGCAGCCCCATTGAACAGCCGGGGTCGGCCACGACGCCAGAGCGACAGGTCTGCGCTCCCTTCTCGGCATCACCCCCTCGATCGAGGCTCGGCGCCCCCTCGGCGCCACCACCTCGACCGGGCTCAGCACCTCCTCGGCACCGCCTCACTCGCGGCTCAGCGCCTCCCCGGCACCACCGCCCCGCCCCAGGCTCAGCGCCTCCCCGCCGGAAACACCGCCCGCACCTCCCACCCCACCTCGCCCCGCGGCCCGGCGTGCAGTTCGCCGCCCAGTGCGGTCACCCGCTCCTTCAGACCGACGAGGCCGAAGCCGCCGCCGTGCGCGGCCGCCGGGAGTTGGGTGCCGCCCCGTCCGTCGTCCGCGACCGACACCTCCAGGCCTCCGGCGTCGTCCCGCAGCCGGACTTCGATGTGCGCGGCGTCAGCAGCGTGGCGCCGGATGTTGGTCAGCGCCTCCTGCACCACCCGGAAGGCCGCGGCCTGCACCTCGTGGGGCAGGTCGTCGGACACGGCGGGGTCGCGGCGCAGGGTGACCTGCTGGATCGGGCCCGCGAATCCGTCCGTCAGATCGGCGATGCCCGCCAGGTCGCCGACCGGGCGGCGGTCGGCCGCCTCCTCCCCGGTGTCACGCAGCACGCCGACCGTGCGGCGCATCGACGCGAGGGCTTCGGTCGCGGCGCGTTCGATGCCGGCCAGCACCGGGTCGAGCTCCCGCGGCTGGGTCTGCGCCATCATGCGGGCCATCTGCGTCTGCACGAGGATCCCGGTGACATGGTGGGCGACGAAGTCGTGCAGGTCGGCGGCGATGGCGACGCGTTCGGAGCGCCGGGTCTCGGTGACGGCGATCGTTCGCCGGTAGTCCAGGGTGCGCAGGTACACGGCGAGCCCAGCGAAGACGCCGACCAGGACCAGGCCGCCCACCACGAAGCCCAGCACGTCGGCGTCCAACGACCCGCGATACCGAACCGGCAGCAGCAACAGCGCGCCCACGTCGAGGGCTCCGCACCCCCAGGCCCAGCGCGGCGGGCAGTGCCGTACCGCGACGAACAGCAGACACAGCAGGATCAGGACCTCGCCGGGACCGAAGATGTTCGCCTTGAGGGCCAGCAGGGAGCCCACCGAGTACAGGGCGGAGACGACGGCGGGCACGGCCGTGCGCACCTGCGGCGTGAGCCACTCGGGCCGCCGCCCGACCGGCCACAGCACGGCGGCCAGACCCACCAGCAGCACCACCAGGATGGGCCAGACGGGGCTGGCCGTCGGCAGGACGCTCGTCCCGTCGGCGCCCGCGTACAGGACGTCGACGACACAGGCAGCCAGCAGGACGCCGACGGCGAAGCCTCGGGCGCAGCCGCGGGGGGAAACGGACTTCATGCCGATCACGGTAGGCGAGGCCGTACTCGGCGGGATCGGCCGATCGGCCGAGGGGCCCACCGCTGACGCCGACCTTATGGCCGAGGCGCGCGCCCGGGCGTGCGGGCGAGGGTGGAGCCGCATCCTCACCACGGACATCAGGAGTACGCGATGCAGCGCAGCAAGTTCCTCGTCGGCGTCGTCGGCGGCGTGACCGCTGTGGTCGCGCTGGGCGGCCTCGGCACCTATCTGCTCTCCGGCACCGAGTCGACCAGCAGCCTGGACGAGTACAGCACCGTGTCGGTGGACGGCCACCGGGCGCTCGCGGCAAAGGTGGTCGCGGGCCGCACCGAGAGCAAGATCCACCCGCTGCCCTGGGTCGGCGACAAGGTCTCCGGCATCACCTGCCCGACCGGCCTCAAGGCCGTGGCCGGAGCCACCATCACCTGCACCGGCAAGAAGAGCGACGGCAGGGCCGTCGACATCCCCGTCCGTGTGACCAAGGCCGACGCGAAGAGCGTCACCTGGAAGTTCGAGCGCTGAGAAGAACGCTGAGAACAAGCTGAGAAGGGGCCACGAAACACCATGAGCACCGTTCTGGCCGGCCACGGCCTCGTCAAGAAGTACGGCTCCACCATCGCCCTCGCCGGCGTGGACGTGGAGGTCCGTGAGCGCGACTCCCTGGCGATCATGGGCCCGTCCGGGTCCGGCAAGTCGACCCTGCTGCACACCCTCGCCGGGATCATCCGGCCCGACGCAGGCCAGGTGCTGCTGCGCGGCGAGCGCCTCGACGACCTGGGCGAGAACCGGCTGAGCGCGCTGCGCCGCAAGAAGTTCGGGTTCGTCTTCCAGTTCGGCCAGTTGCTGCCGGAGCTGCCCGCCGAGGAGAACGTCGCCCTGCCGCTGATGCTGGAGGGCATGCCGCGCCGGCAGGCCGTCGCCCGGGCCCGCCGCTGGTTCGCGCCACTCGGCCTGGACGGCCTTGAGCAGCGCCGCCCCGGCCAACTCTCCGGCGGACAGGCGCAGCGCGTCGCCATCGCCCGCGCGCTGGCCGTCGAGCCGGACGTGGTCTTCGCCGACGAGCCGACCGGCGCGCTGGACCAGCGCACCAGCACCGAAGTGATCCAGTTGCTGACCTTCGCGACCCGGAACACGGGTGCCGCTCTGGTGATGGTCACTCATGACGCCGACGTCGCCGCCCACTGCGACCGCGTCCTCCAGGTCCGGGACGGCCGGATCAGCAACTACAGCCAGTTCACGGTCGCCTGACCCCGCCTTCCCCCGGAGCCCGCCATGCGTTCCCCCGTACTGCCCTTGACCTGGCACCTGACCAGATCCTCCGGCCGCCGCGGCCTGCAGAGCCACCTCCTGGCGGCCGGGGCCGCGGCCGTCGGCGCCTTCGTGATGCTGGTGATCATCGCCGCCACCCTCGGCGCCGGCACCCGCGCCGACCACACCAAGTGGCGCACCCCTGAGGCCGTACCGGCGAAGCAGGCCACCGCCGTCCAGGCGCTCGCCACGACCTACGTCCGCCACGAGCCGGTCACCGTCGTCTCCCTGGCCCAGCTGCCCGGCCGCCACCAGACCCCCGCGCCGCCCGGCCTGAGCTCCTTCCCGAAGCAGGGCGAGGTGTACGTGTCGCCGGCCCTGGCCGAGCTGCTGCACAAGCTGCCCGCGAACCAACTCGCCGACCGTTTCCCGAAGGTGAGGTCCTACGGCACGATCGGCACCGCCGGCCTCGCCGCCCCGGACGAACTCGTCGCCGTCGTCGGCCGCACGCCCACCGACCCGGCCGTGTCGAAGGCGGCCGGGGGCAGCTCCTCCTGGTTCGACATCGGGCAGATGGAGCGCGCGGGGATCGCCGGGTTCAACGGCGACACGGCGAGCATGTTCACCTCCGGCGACCAGGGAATCGCCGTCCTGGGCGTCGTCCTGCTCGCGATGCCCGTGGTCGTACTGTCGGCGGCCGCCGGACGCCTCGGCGCGGCCCGGCGTGAGCAGCGGCTCGCCGCCCTGCGGCTGGCCGGGGCGACCCCGCGCCAGATCATCGCCATGACCGCCCTGGAAGCGGCGGCACTCGGCGCGGCCGGGGCCCTGACCGGGGCCCTCGCGTATGTGGCGCTGCTGCCCGCGCTCGCTCAGGTGCCGTTCGGCGTGGGCACCTGGTACGTCGACACGCTGTGGGTCGGACTGCCCTGGCTGGCGACGGTCGTGGCCGTAGTCACCGCCCTCATCACCGTCAGCGCCGTCTCGATGCTGCGCCAGGTGGCCACCTCGCCCCTCGGTGTCGCCCAGCAGGCCGACCCCCGGCGCACCCGCATGATCCGCCTCGCCTTCTTCGCGGCGGCCCTGGCCGTCATCTTCATGTTCAGCGGCGGGGGCCTTCAGGCGAGGCAGGCCGTCGCTCTGCTCCTGCTGTTCTACGGCGCGTTCTGGCTGTTCGGCCCCTGGGTGGTGGACCGGCTCGGCCGCCTGGTGAGCCGGTTCGCCAAGCGTCCGGCGACGCTGCTGGCCGGGCGCAGGCTCAGCGACGACCCGCGCGGCGCCTGGCGCACGGTCAGCGGGCTGGTACTGGCCGGGTTCGCCGCCGGGTTCTTCTCCGTCAGCCTGCTCGGCAGCGACACCTCCCAGTACCAGGGCCAGGTCGCGGTGAGCACGGCCCATGCCGCCGACGCCCGGCACGCGGCCGGCGAGGCGCGCACCCTGCTGCACCGGGCGGGCGTCACCGCGACCGTCACCACCGGCCGCACCGACGCCTATGACAACCTCCTCGGCGGCGGCCCCGGCGTCATCGCCCACGTCGAGGGCGGCCCGGCGCAGCTCGACACCGCCGTCACCGTCCTCACCCCGCTCGGCACGGGGCGGCTCCCCTACGGCCAGGACTACGCCGGCGGGGCGGACAAGGCCACCTTCGACCGACTGGACGCCGTCACCATCGGCACCCTGGCGCTGAGCTTCCTGGTCGCCGCCGCCTCCGCCGGTCTGACCGCCGCCGCGAACGTCCTCGACCGGCGCCGCGTCTACGGCCTGCTGCGGCTGGCGGGAACCCCGCTGAAGGTGCTGGACAGAGCGCGGGTCCGGGAGACCGTCATCCCCTTGGCGGTCCTGGCCGGCGGCACCACCGCCATGGGCGCCTACGGCTCCTACCAGCTCAACAAGGCGGCCGGCGCCACCATCAACACCTCCGGGGCGATCGAACTCGTCGTCTGTGTCGTCGTCGGCGTGCTCGCCATGTTCGCCGCGATCTCCGGCAGCCGGCCGCTGCTGCGCAAGTCGACCGCCGACCCGGCACAGACCGCCGACTGAGAGCCGACCGGCCGCCGAGCCGAACGACCGTCGAAGGGCCTGCCCGCAGCTGCGCGCAGGCCCCTGTGTGAACCCCGTGAGGCATGATCGAGCCATGACCGTCCCGACCCCGCCCGGCGCACCCATCCGCGTCCTCATCGCCGACGACCAGGAGATGGTCCGCACCGGCTTCCGCTTCTTCCTCAACGCCCAGCCCGACATCACCGTGGTCGCCGAGGCCGCCGACGGCGAGGAGGCGGTGGCGCTGGCGCGGCGGGAGCGGCCCGACGTGTGTCTGCTGGACATCCGGATGCCGAAACTGGACGGATTGGAGGCCACCCGGCTGCTGGCGGGGCCCGAAGTGGCAGACCCGATGCGGGTGGTCGTGGTGACGACGTTCGACCTCGACGAGTACGTGTACGGGGCGCTGCGCGGCGGCGCGTGCGGGTTCCTGCTGAAGGACTCGGGGCCCACCCTCCTCGCGGAGGCGGTCCGTGCCGCCGCGGCCGGCGACTCACTGGTCTCGCCCTCGGTCACGGTCCGCCTGCTCAAACACCTCACCGCCCCACAGGCCGCCACCGCCGCCTCGCAGGCCGTCTCCGCCGCCCCGGCGAAGCCCGCCCCGCCCGCGGAGCCCCTCACCGACCGCGAACTCGACGTCGTCCGGCTGGTCGCCCTCGGCCGTACGAACGCCGAGATCGCCGCCGAGTTGTACGTCTCCCTGTCCACGGTCAAGACGCACCTGTCCAGCGTCCAGCTCAAACTGTCCGCCCGGAACCGCGTCGAGATCGCCGCCTGGGCCTGGCAGCACGGGTACGGGCAGCCCGGCGCGTGACCCGCCGGGCCTCCCGGCCGCGCTCACCCGAACGGGCCGGTGCCGCTGGTGGGCCGGGAGGGCCGATGGTGCGCTGAGGACACATGTCCCGCGTCCTCTCATGTGTCCCGCGTCCTCCGGAGGCCCCGCAATGAGCCGTCGTCCTTCCCGCCCCGTCCGTGTCGTCGCCTCGGCCCTGGCGGCAGGCGCGCTGCTGACCACCGCAGCCTGCTCGGACGACGGGAACGGCAGCGGAAACGGTGCACGGGCCTCGGACGTCTCCGCGTCACCGCTCGCACGGAAGCAGCCGACCTACTCTCCCAGCCCCGCTCTCACCGAGGCCGGCGCCCGGGCCGCGCTGATCACGGAGGCGGACATCGAGGACGACTGGACGCAGGTCAAGGACACCGAGGCGGAGAACTGGCACGACGGTCTGCTCGTCGGCACGGTCGACGTCTCCGACTTCCTCACCGCCAAGGCCGACGCCGCCGACTGTCAGCGGCTCCTCGACTCCCTCTTCGACGACGACCTGCTGGGCCGGCCGTCGGGAGCGTCCGCGCTGCGCGGCTTCGAGCAGGGCGACTCGCGGCTGCTGTACCAGGTCGCCGCCTATGACCGGACCGACCCCCAGGACTCCCTGGACTGGATGGCGACCCTGCCCGAGAAGTGCGACCAGTTCACCGCGACCGACAACGGCGAGGAGCGCACCGTCCAGGTGGTCGAGACGTCGCTGCCCGACGTGGGCGACGCCCGCGAGGGCCTGCTGGTGACGGTGAAGGGCACCGTGGACGACACGCCCGCCACGCTCACCCTTGAGGTCGCCGCCGTACGCGTCGGTGCCGCCGACGCGATCACCGTCACGGCGGGCGGCCTCGACGAGGCCGAGGAGGACTCCGTCAAGGACGCCCTGGAGAACGGCACCCAGCGCCTCAAGGACGTCCAGGCCGGCAAGACGCCCGCAGCGAGCCCCAGCGAGATCGAGTGACACTTCCGGCAGTTCGCCCCGCAGTTCACCGCAGTTCGCCCCGCCGAACGCCAACAGCCGTGTCGGCTCTGCCGATTCCCGGGACAGCGTGATCAACGGAACGGCACAATGGCGGCGATGGCCGGTTTCGGTCGTTCGTGCGAGGAGAGGACGAGTCGTGAGTGATGGCCACACCCCGTCGGGCGGGTCGGCGAAGCTGAACACCGGTGTGGCGCACAACGCGCGCGTGTGGAACTACTGGATCGGTGGCAAGGACAACTACGAGGTCGACCAGCAGGTCGGCGAGCATGTCGCGGGGATGTTCCCGATCATCCGGGACATCGCGCGCGCGGACCGCGAGTTCCTCGGCCGTGCGGTGCGCTTCGTGGCCGAGGAGCGGGGCGTACGACAGTTCCTGGACATCGGCACCGGGCTGCCGACGGCGGAGAACACCCACGAGATCGCCCAGCTGGTCGCGCCCGAGTCCCGGATCGTGTACGTCGACAACGACCCGATCGTCCTCGTGCACGCCCGCACCCTGCTGACCGGCACCCACGAGGGCGTCACCGCCTACATCGACGCCGATGTGCACGACCCGGACGCCATCGTCGAACGCGCCGGGCAGACCCTGGACTTCACCGAACCCGTCGCCGTGATGATGCTGGGCATCCTCAACTTCGTCCTGGACTACGACAAGGCCCGCGAGATCGTGCGGCGCGTCCTGGCCGCGGTCCCCTCCGGCAGCCTCCTGGTCCTGACGCACCCGACCTTCGACTCCGAGCTCGGCGGCGAGGGCCAGATCCCGGCGATGAAGTTCTGGAACGAGAACGCCACGCCGCCGATCACGGCCCGCAGCGGCACGGACATCGCCGCCTTCTTCGACGGGCTGGAGCTGCTGGAGCCGGGCATGGTGTCCTGCTCGCAGTGGCGCGCCCCGGGCTCGCCCACCCCGGTGCCGCAGTACGGCGCGGTGGCCGTGAAACCCTGAGCCGGCCGGGACCACACGGCCGGAACAGACCGACACAGTCCGGCACAGACCGGCGTGGACCGGCCCCCGAGCTCGTCGAGGAGACCGTATGACCACCCTTGCCGACCCCGTCCCGGGAGGACGTCCCGGTGACGTCGATCGGGCCGGCCCGCTCAGCGGCGAGCTGTCCGGGCGGGGTGTGCACGGGGTCGTCCTGGCCTACGTCGACACGGCGGGCATCGGCCGGGCGAAGACGATCCCGACGGCGGCGAAGCTCGCCTCGGCGGCGGCCTGAGCTGTGGACGGTGGTCGACCTGGGACTCCCCGTCCTGCTGCTGTACAGCTCCGACGCGTATGGTCTGGCCGAGTTCCACCGGCTCGGCGCCCCTTGCTCCTGCTCCCGTCCCCGAACCCCGTCAGCCCCGCGACTGAGCGTTCGCAATTCCCGGAAAGTATGATCAAGCAATGTCTGACATGACCGAAACCACGCCCGGCTGGCTGTCCCCCGACGAGCTGGAGATGGCACGCGCGCGCATGCCGATCCTGTACGTCGAGGCCGTGCCCGTGCGCGTCGACGACAGCGGAGAGGTCACCAGCATCGGCCTCCTGCTGCGCATCGGACCGGACGGTACGGTCAGCCGGACCCTGGTCTCCGGCCGCGTGCTGCACCACGAGCGGGTCCGCGACGCCCTCCTGCGCCACCTGGAGAAGGACCTCGGCCCGGTGGCGCTCCCTCGCGTCCCGACCTCGCTGCAGCCGTTCACCGTCGCGGAGTACTTCCCGACGCAGGGCATCACGGCGTACCACGACCCGCGCCAGCACGCCGTCTCCCTCGCCTACGTCGTCCCGGTCACCGGTGACTGCCGCCCCCGCCAGGACGCCCTCGACCTGGTCTGGTTCAGCCCGCAGGAGGCCCTGTCCCTCGCGGTGCAGGGCGAGATGCCGGGCGGGCACGGGGTGCTGCTGAAGCAGGCGCTGGCGCATGTGGGCTGCGTGATCTGACCGCCGAGGGGGCGCGGGGGATGTCCGTCGTCGTGGTCGGCGCCGGAATCGTCGGCGCGTCCGTGGCGTACCACCTGGCGCGCCGTGGAGCGCCGGTGACCCTGATCGACCGGGGAACCGCGCCGGCGACCGGGGTGACCGGCGGCTCCTTCGCGTGGATCGGGGGCTGTGGCGGTGACTGGCCCGGTGGCGCCGAGGATCTGCGGGGTTCGGTACTGGCGGACTACCGGCGGCTGGAGGCCGAGCTGCCGGACGTGGCGGTGCGCTGGAGCGGTTCGCTGGGTGGGGGCAGAGGAGATCAGGGGGCTGGAACCCGGGCTGCGCGTGCCTCCCGAGTGGGCGGTGCACACGCCGTCGGACGGCGGAGTGGATCCGGTGGCGGTCACGGGCGCGCTGGTCCGAGCCGCTCGCGCGCTGGGCGCGCAGGTGGTCCTCGGTGCGCCCGGGGTGGCGCTGAAGACCACCGACAGGCGGGTTACGGGGGTGACCTCGTCCGCGGGATTCCATCCGGCGTCGACAGTGGTCCTGGCGGCCGGTACCGCAGTCCCCGAGCTGGTCGCGCCGCTGGGCGTGGCGCTGCCCATCGGCGTGTCCCCCGCCTGCCTGGTGCGTCTCACGGCGCCGCCCGGGCTGGTGCGAACGATCGTCGCGGGGCCGGATTTCGAGGTACGGGAAGGGCGGAAGGGGCAACTGCTGATGACCGTCCCCCGGCCGTCCGAAGGGACACCGCGCTGCGGCGCCTGCAAGCGGCCTTCCACGGGGCGGACGGCTGCCGTGTCCTGGACGCCCGTGTCAGCGCCCGCCCGCTACCGGCCGACGGCCCACTGCTCGGCCCACTCACCCCGGACGGGTCCGTGTACGTGGCCGTCCTGCACTCGGCCGTCACCCTGGCGCCCACGGTCGGCCGGCTCCTCGCGCAGGAACTCGTCACCGGCGAGGCTGCCGCCGACCTGCGCCGCTGCCGACCGAGAAGCGGCGCCTGAAAGGGGCGGCGGCATTGCGCTGGACCGTGCCTGATGGTCATGCGATGACGGCCCTTGCTGCTGATCCCTGGCCGCTGTCAGTGGCAGCCGTTGGAGTCCGTCCCTCACGTTTCGGGACCCTACGTACAAACAGGGAGTTTTTACGGCAACTGCCGAAAGAACCGAGGACCGGGGAAGGGTAACCGTCTTCTCCATGTGCGGGCCCGTCTTCGGCTACGCAAGCACGATCGTGGATGACCAACAGATCGCCTACGTCGGTCCGCTCACTCCGGGCGCCAATTGGCGCCGGCTCTGGCAGATGGCCGAGCGGTGCCACACCGACGGAGCGTCGAAGTCCAGAAAGGCACAGTGGATCGTCTCGCAGGCGTCGCGTACGTTCATCTGCGGCAGTGAGATGGCCCCGAAGTTCACCTACCTACCCGCAACACGCGGGATGACGCCCCGGCCACACTCACCCTGGCAGGTCAAGTGACCGAGGCGCCTGGCTCCCACCACCATCAGATGAAGGGACCACACCCATGAGGCTAGACGTTCCGGCGACAACGCCGGGACCTGATCTGCCGGGCGGACCTCCACCGGTAAGGCCTCAGAGTCAGCAGAACAAGCCCCGCCAAGGGGTTCTGAACCAGCCCTGGTCGTCCCCCCGCAGGAGAATGCCGGGGCCTGCCCTATCGGGAGCGACCCTGCCTATCGGTGGGCCCGGCCTGCGCAGACGCGGGATATAGAGGCGCGACCATCCCGGTTCCCACGCGGACTGAGCCCAGAACCGACAGAAACCCTCTCAACAGGCTCTAGAAGGCGCTGTTGTTGCAGCCCATGGTCGAGCCGATGTGCTTGCTCTGCCCACCGGCGTTGCCCTCGCCGTTGAGCGCGTTGCCCAGCAGCCCGTTGAGGATGCCGACCTGACCGAGGATGTCGATGTTCAAGTCGTGCGACTTACAGTTGGAGCTCTGCAGGACGCTGAAGCTGTCTCCGCCCTTCTTACCCTTGTCGTCGTGGCTGTCGAGGCCCTGAGCGGTGGCGGTGCCGGCGCTCAGAAGTCCGACGCTGCCGAGGGCAACGACCACGACGGCAGCCTTGCGAAGCTTGTTCATATGTCATCTCCGATGGAGTGATGTGGGTGCGATCCGTGAGAGATCGACTTCGTACGGTCATCGGAGATTAAAATCAGAAGATTCAAATACGTCTCGGTGACACACCGGGATTCCTGATCTCGTGGCGGTCCGGTCAGGCAAACGGCCGGATTCGATGTCCTTTGGCAACTACACTCTCGGCATTACCCGCTGAGATCCCATCAGACAGATCGCCCCGCCCCCGGGCCGGCTCAGACTCACCGTTCCCGCGACTCGCTCTTCTTCGTCGTCGAGAACGCAGCGCCCCAACTGATTGGCCTTGCCACCAGGTATTCGGGGGCGACAAAGGAGCGTGACGCCGCCACCAAGCCCGATCTCAGGACAGCACCCATCAGCCCCTCCACCGACCAGTCCAGCTGAGACAGCAAGCACATCGGACTGGACGCTCGGGTGTGCGAGACCGGTCCAGCGCCGTCAGCCGAGGGCGTCGAGCAACTCGCGCTCGCGCTGCGCGCTGAGGCCCGCGCGCCTTTCCCGGTCCAGCCCCTGCTCGCGTTCCCAGCGCAGCGTGTCGGCCAGCATCTCTGCCGGGGGCCGGTGACGCAGCCCCGCGGCGCGTGCCGAGGACCCGTCCCGGGCCGACCACCCTTCCCAGCCCGGCTCAACCAGCCACATCGCCAGCGATTCGGGCCCCATGTACTGGGCCACGCCGTTGGCGAGCAGCCACGCCGATTCGGCGGTGACCACCGGACCGGTGTGCCCGCCGGCGGCGCGAGACAGCTCGATCCACTCTTCGAACGGAACGACCGGGCCGACAGCGTTGTATGTGCCAGTGGTTCCCGTCTCCGCGCAGTCGAGCAGCCAGGAGGTGAGGTCCCGCACGTCGACCACTTGGGTGGGCACGTCCGGTGTGTCGGGGACCAGCATCGGCCCTCGCGGATCGCGTGCGGCGCGGGCGACCCAGTAGCCGGAACGCCCGCTGTGATCGCCCGGGCCGCCGATGAGCCCGGCTCGTGCGATGAGGAGACGGTCGCCCACAGCGGCCGTCGACGCCTGCTCGCAGGCGACCTTCGCCTCGCCGTACAACTCGCGGTCGACCTCGCTCCGGTCGGTCGGGGCGAGCAGGGCCGCGGACTCGTCCGCCCCCAGCGTGGCGTGGGAGGCGTAGGCGTTGCCGGACGAGACATACACCCAGTGCCCGGCCTTGCTGCCCAGCACGTCGAGCGCTCCACGAACGAAGCCCGGCTGCCATGACACCTCGACGACCGCGTCCCATACCCGGTCGAGCAGGGGCTCGTACGCCGATGGATCACGCCGGTCGGCGGCGACCAGTGTCGCTCCGTCCGCGACTTCTCCGCTCTCGCCACGCGCGAGGCAGGTCACCCGGTGGCCGCGTTCGATCGCCTGCCGCGACAACTCCCGAGCCACCCATGCCGTTCCGCCAAGAACCAGGATCTCCATACCGACACACAAGCACCGGGATCACCGCCCGGCCAGGCGGATTCGCTGACAGCAGATGGCCAGCTGTCAGATCGATCTCCTGGCCTTCGCCAGCGTCGCCTGCACCCTCATCTGCTACCGCAGACTCGCCAAATGAGATGGCTTCTAAGCCTGTTCAAGACGGACAAGCTTCGGCGTGAAGCGCAGAAGCTTATGGAGGCGGCAGGTGTACGCCGGGTCCGCCTGTACGACGCGCGCCATGCCTGTCTGTCCTGGATGGCCAACAACAGTGTTCAGCCAGCTTGGTCCACCAACGAGGCGTTGCGCGAAGTACGTGTCAGCACCAGCGTGCGGACGGTGTCTGGCGGGCTGCCATCCCTTGGGAAGCGTCGCTGACCTGCGGTTTAGTGGGGGGACCATGTCGCCGAGGCGAGCGAGCGCCATGCGCCACGACCGACTGACATGGCGGCGTCGATGCTGCCCTGGAGGACTCGTGGCGGCCCCACTGACTGGGCGCAGGTCGGTGCAGCGGGTCAGGAGCTGACTGAGCGCTTGTCCCCGTGCGAATCGTCACGCACTTCGTCATTCGTGAGAAATTGCGAGATATGAGCCCTGGAAACGATCAAGGGCCCCGTCTCACCTAAGTGATCCAAGGCCCTGACCTGCGACTACGTAGTCCTATAGTAGTCGGGACGACAGGATTTGAACCTGCGACCCCTTGACCCCCAGTCAAGTGCGCTACCAAGCTGCGCCACGTCCCGGTGCCGTCTGACCTGGGGTTTCCCCCGGCCGAACGCGCATGGAAACAATACCGCACTCGGGTCGGTGGTCGCGCACTCCTTTTGTCCGGGGCGCCCGGGGCACCCGGGACACCCGGGGCTGCCCGGGGTGTTCGCGGCGTCCCAGGGCGGATGATCAGTCGCCGGTCGGCAGACCCAACTCGGGGTAGGCATCCAGCAGGCGCGACGGGGCGGCCTGGCGCCAGGAGTCGGCAAGGATGTCGCGCAGTTCGTCCTCGTCCTCGACGGCGGCGAGCCGGACCCGCACCCAGGCGAACTGCGCCTCGTGGTCGGCGATCCAGAACTTCTCCGGCTCGGCCAGGACGAGTTCGTCGCGCTCCTCCTTGGGGCAGCGCACCGCGATGGAGCTCTCGTCCTCGGGCAGCGTGGCGAACATCTTGCCCGCGACCCGGAACGTGGGCATGCTCCAGGCGATCTTCTCCGTCGTGTCCGGCAGGGAAAGGGCGATACGGCGTACGTCTTCGGCATCCGGCATGAGAGGCACGGTAGCGGCCGGCACTGACAATCACCTGGTGAGAGGGGCCGGTCTCTCTCCCCCCGCGAGACAGCCCCCGGTAACGGACCCTAGAAGCTGAAGTTCATGAATGCCCCGTGGCCGCGCTCGGCCGCCGCGCCGAAGAACTCGACCAGTCCCTCGTAGGCGTGCTCGAGCCAGCCGAGCTCGCCCTCGGGGTCGATTTTCCACGTGTTGGGGTACACGGCGTCCTTCGCCATCCGCTCCGGGTCGTAGTGGGCAGCCAACCGCTCCCACGGAGTTGCCCCCAGCTGCCGGGCCAGGCTCGCTATTTGTTCCGCGTCCCACCCGAACAGAGTGCCGTCCTCCAGGATCATGAACCCGTCCATCAGGAATTCGAGAGGCACCTCCGCCTCGTCGAACAGGAACTGGAGGCCGCCCCAAGCCTTGTCCGGCCCGCCGAAGGGGCGGTCCGGGGCCGGGAAGTTGTCGCCGTCGTACAGCTGGTCGACGTATTCCTCGGCCCAACTCGGCTCCCGCTCCGCCCTGGCCAGCTCCTCCGTCGTCGCGCTGATGAACGAGATACTCACACCCATGCCAGGCAATCCCCCTTGGCGTACCGCTTGTTCGACCCTTTGGGCCCTTTGTCGATCAACGACGGGGAGTGTTCCACGCGGCACTGACAATCGGGCCGCTGCGCTGACAGTCGGGCGACCGGTCACAGGTACTTGTAGTAGATCGTCGTGGGCCGCAGCACTCCGGCCGGGCTCGCCGCGTAGTCGGGGATCACCCCGGCGCGGGTCCAGCCGGCCGAGTCGTACAGGCGCTCGGCGAGGCTGTCGGTCTCGGTGTCCAGGTGCAGGAGGGTGACACCGGCGCCGATCGCCGCCTGCTCCGCGGTCGTCAGGAGCCTGCGGCCGAGGCCCCGCCCCCGCGCGTCCCGGTGCACCATCAGCTTGACCAACTCGGCGCGGTGGCGGCTGTTCGGTTTGTCGGGGAAGTCCAGGCTGACCGTGCCAACGGTTCGCCCACCCTCCTGCGCCACCCACACAGCCAGCCGCCCGGCGCCGACGCCGGCCGCGCGCTCCTTCCACCAGGCCATGGCAGCCGTACGGTCGAGAGGCGCGAGGAAGCCGACGGAGGCACCGTCCTGCACGGTGTCCACCAGCAGGTCGGCCAACTCCTCGATCCTGTCCAGCAGTTGGGCCTCGTCCAGTCGCGTCACGATCACGGCAGCACCACCGCCAGCAGGTACCGCACCGCTCCGGTCCCCGCGCACCGGAACCGCGTCGGCCCCCACACCCGCATCCGCAAACAGTCCCCGACGCCGAGATGGTGCTCGACCTCCTGAACCGTCACGTCGAGCTCCCCTTCCAGCACCCAGATGTGCTGCTCCAACCCCGGTACGGGCGGCCTGTCGTACGCGATGTCGGCGCCCGCGGCGAGCTGTCCCTCGACGAGTTCGGCGCGCAGCCCGGCATGCGGCGGCGACACCGAACGGCGTACGAATCCGGAGGCGCGGTCCTCCCACACCGGCTGCTCGGCCGCCCGCACCAGCAGCGCGGGCTCGGACTCGACCTCGCTGAGCAGTTGGGACATGGTCCGGCCGTAGACGTGACACAGGCGGTTCAGCAGCGAGGCGGTGGGGCTGATCTCCGCCCGCTCGGCCCGGGACAGGGTCGACCGGCTGATGCCGGTGCGTTCCGCCAACTCGCCGAGGGACCAGCCATGTTCGGAGCGCAGCTCGGCCAGGCGGGCGCCAAGGCGGGTGTCGACCGTGTCGGGGACTCCACTATCGTCCATCTGTTTCACATCCGGGATGTTATCCCAGATATGAAACGACAGTGTTACGGGAGGCTCACTCCCCCGCCACGTCCCCGAGCGCGTCCAGCACCGGCCGGATCAACGGGTGCTCCTCGGCACCTCGCCGCACGGCCGCGAAGACCCGGCGCGTGGGCGCGACCCCGTCCACGGGCCGTACGACGACGCCCGTGAGGTCCATGCCGCGCAGCGCCGAGCGCGGTACGAGCGCCACTCCCGCGTCGGCCGAGGCGAGGGCGACGACGGCTCGGAAGTCGTCCGAGGAGTGTTCGAGGCGGGGCTGGAAGCCGGCATTCTCGCAGGCCAGGACGACCACGTCGTGGCAGGGGTTGCCGGGGTACGGGCCGATCCACGGGTCCTTGGCCAGTTCGGCGAGCGGGACCTCGGCCGCGTCGGCCAACCGGTGGCTCACCGGGACGACCGCGTCGAAGGGCTCGGCGTACAGCGGCACGTGGGCCAGGCGCGGGTCGTCGGCGGGCGGCGCCCCCCGGTACTCGACGGCCACCGCGATGTCGACCTGCCGGTCCAGCACCATCGGCAGGCTGGCGTCGCCCTCGGCGTCCTGGACGCGGATGCGGATGCCGGGGGACGTCATGGCGAGGCGGCCCACCGCCGGCGCGACGACCAGGGCGATGCCGGTCGCGAAGGAGGCGACCGTGACCGTGCCTGCCGCGCCCGAGCTGTACGCCGCGAGCTCGGCTTCCGCCCGCTCCAGCTGGGCGAGGACGGCGTTGGCGTGGCTGAGCAGGATCTCGCCGGCCGGGGTCAGCCGTACGCCCTTGGCACCGCGCTCCACCAGGCGGTGGCCCGTCTCCTGCTCGAGGGCGGTCAGCTGCTGGGAGACGGCCGACGGGGTCAGATACAGCGCGGCGGCAGCCGCCGTCACCGTACGGTGGTCGGCCACCGCACGGAGTATGTGGAGCCGCCGCGCTTCGATCATGGGATCGATTATCGCAATATGTCAGGGCCGGTCGGACGTCAGGCTTCCAGTTCCGCCCGGGCCGCGACGAAGGCATCGACGGCACGGTTGACGTCGTCCGTCGAGTGCGCGGCGGACAGCTGGACGCGGATGCGGGCCCGGCCCTGCGGCACGACCGGGTACGAGAAGCCGATCACGTACACGCCACGCTCCAGCAGCAGCTCCGCCAGCAGGCCCGCCTTGGCCGCGTCGCCGATCATCACGGGCGCGATGGCGTGCTCGCCGGGAAGGATCTCGAAGCCCTCCTCGGTCATCCGGCGGCGGAACAGTGCGGTGTTCTCGTTCAGCCGCACGCGCAGGTCGTCCGCCGACTCCAGCAGGTCGAGGACCTTGAGCGAGGCCGCCGCGATCACCGGGGCGAGCGTGTTGGAGAAGAGGTACGGCCGCGAGCGCTGGCGCAGCAGGGCGACGATCTCGGCGCGGGCCGCGACGTAGCCGCCGGAGGCGCCGCCGAGTGCCTTGCCGAGGGTGCCTGTGATGATGTCGACGCGGTCCATGACGCCGTGCAGCTCGGGCGTGCCGCGGCCGCCGGGGCCGACGAAGCCGACGGCGTGCGAGTCGTCGACCATGACCATGGCGTCGTAGCGGTCGGCGAGGTCACAGATCTCGCGCAGCGGGGCCACATAGCCGTCCATCGAGAAGACGCCGTCGGTGACGATCAGTCGGCGCCTCGCGGACTGTGCCTCCTTCAACTGTCGCTCCAGGTCGGCCAGATCGCGGTTGGCGTAGCGGAACCGGCGGGCCTTGGACAGGCGGATGCCGTCGATGATCGACGCGTGGTTCAGCGCGTCGGAGATCACCGCGTCCTCCTCGCCGAGCAGTGTCTCGAACACGCCGCCGTTGGCGTCGAAGCAGGAGGAGTACAGGATCGTGTCCTCCTGGCCGAGGAAGGCGGACAGCCGCGCCTCCAGTTCCTTGTGCACCTCCTGCGTGCCGCAGATGAAGCGGACGGACGCCATGCCGTAGCCCCAGCGGTCGAGGGCCCCGTGGGCGGCGGCGATCACCTCGGGGTGGTCGGCGAGGCCGAGGTAGTTGTTGGCACAGAAGTTGAGGACCTCGCCCGGGCGGCCGCCCGCGGTCACGTCGACGGTCGCGGACTGCGGGGTGCCGATCACACGCTCGGGCTTGTGCAGGCCGGCGGCGCGGATCTCGTCGAGGGTGGCGCGGAGGTCGTCGCGCACGGAGTCGAACATCGGACAGCTCCTGAAGGTGCTCGCGGTTGGGGGGAGTTGCACAGATCGGGGGGTACGCGCGGTTACGCGGACCAGTCGAGGATGACCTTGCCGCCGCGGCCGCTCGCCGCGTCGGCGAACGCCGCCTCGAAGTCGCGGTAGCCGTACCGGCCGGTGATCACGGGGGCGAGGTCGAGGCCGCCCTCCAGCAGGACGGACATCGCATACCAGGTCTCGAACATCTCGCGGCCGTAGATGCCCTTGATGGTGATCATCGAGGTGACGATGCGGGCCCAGTCGACGGGGAACTCCTGCGCGGGCAGGCCGAGCATGGCGATCCGGCCGCCGTGCGTCATGTTGGCGATCATGTCGCGCATGGCCTCGGGGCGGCCGGACATCTCCAGGCCGATGTCGAAGCCCTCGCGCAGGCCGAGTTCGCGCTGCCCGTGGGCGATGCTCGCCTCCGACACGTTCAGCGCGAGGCTCACGCCCACCTTGCGCGCCAGTTCGAGCCGTTCCTCGCTCACGTCGGTGATCACGACGTTGCGCGCGCCCGCGTGCCGGGCCACGGCCGCCGCCATCAGGCCGATCGGACCGGCGCCGGTGATCAGGACGTCCTCGCCGACCAGCGGGAACGACAGCGCGGTGTGCACGGCGTTGCCGAACGGGTCGAAGATCGCGGCGATGTCGAGGTCGACGGGCACACGGTGCACCCAGACATTGGTGGCGGGCAGGGCAACGTACTCGGCGAAGGCACCGTCGCGGCCTACACCGAGGCCGATGGTGGCCCGGCACAGGTGGCGCCGCCCGGCGAGGCAGTTGCGGCACTTGCCGCAGACGAGATGGCCCTCACCGCTGACCTGGTCGCCGATGGCGATGTCGGTGACGTCGCGGCCCGTCTCCACGACTTCGCCAACGAACTCGTGGCCGACCACGAGCGGGGTGCGGATCGCCTGCTGGGCCCAGCCGTCCCAGGACCGGATGTGCAGATCGGTGCCGCAGATCCCGGTGCGCAGCACCTTGATCAGTACGTCGCCGGGTCCGACGGCCGGTTCTGGAACGTCCGCGAGCCAGAGCCCGGGCTCCGCCTTCTCCTTGACCAGCGCCTTCAACGCTACGGCTCCTGAGGGTGAGTCCCGGCTGCGGGCCGCGGGCATGCCGAGGGAGCCCGCAACCGGGGAGAGGGGTGGAATCGCGTAGCAATCTGCCGTACGACGGCGCCCCGGTCCATCGAGGATTTCTTAAGCGGCGCCACAGCTTTCCTTCACGCCCTCGGCCGAGGTACGGCGTCGCTGTGCCCGTCCCCCGATACACGCCCCGGACCGGTCGGCCGGCAGATGACCGGCGGTCGACCGTCCGCCGTCAGAGCAGTGGGAGCCCGTCGACCTCCCGTCGCTCCAGCCGCGTGATCAGGTCTGCCGCCGATGCCTTGATGGTCTCCAGCCCCGCCCTCCCCCACGGCCGCGGCTCCACATCGACGACACACACCGTGCCGAGCACCATCCCCGTACTGTCGATGAGCGGTGCCCCCATGTAGGAGCGGATGCCGAACTCGTCGACGATCGGATTGCCGGCGAAACGCGGATAGTCGCACACGTCCTCCAGGACCAACGCCTTGCGTCGCACGACCACATGGGGGCAAAACCCATGGTCGCGCTCCATATAGCGGCCCAGCTGCGGCTTGGCGTCATCGGAGCGCTCAAGGGTCACCCTGTGCCGCACATGCAGGCCTGCGAAGAACTGCCGGTTCTCGTCGATGAAGTTGACCATGGCGTACGGCGCCCCGGTGAGGGCGGCGAGATGGTCCGCGAAGACGTCGAGGGCCGGGTCCGCGTGCTCGCCCAGGCCCAGGCTCAGCAGTCGACGTGCGCGAGCGGGGGCCTCCTTGTCCTCGGGGGTGAGCAGCAGGCGAGCGATGGGGCGGGGTGGGCCGTAGCTCATGGGCGGATTCCGTCGCTGTGGGCGTAGGTCATATGCGGCTCCGTCCTGGTGTGTGCGGGTGTCACATGTGGGCGCCGTGGCTCGGCGCGTGTGCCGGCGTGTGCGCGATGAGATGCCGGACGAGTGTCAGCAGGGTCTGGACACCGGAGCTGGAGATCCTGGCGTCACAGCGGACGACGGGGATCTCCGGGTCGAGGTCGATGGCGGCGCGGACCTCCTCGGGGTCGTACCGATAGGCCCCGTCGAACTCGTTGATCGCGACGATGAAGCCGAGGCCGCGCTGCTCGAAGAAGTCGACGGCGGCGAAGCAGTCCTCCAGGCGCCGGGTGTCGGCGAGGATGACCGCGCCGAGCGCACCCTCGGAGAGTTCGTCCCACATGAACCAGAAGCGTTCCTGTCCGGGCGTGCCGAACAGATACAGGACATGTTCCGGGTCGAGCGTGATGCGGCCGAAGTCCATGGCGACCGTCGTCTCGACCTTGTTCTCGACGCCCTCCAGACTGTCGGTCGCGGCGCTGACCGTGGTGAGCAGTTCCTCCGTGCTGAGCGGCGCGATCTCGCTCACCGCGCCCACGAAGGTCGTCTTGCCTGCCCCGAACCCTCCCGCCACCAAGATCTTCAGCGCGGTGGGGAACGGGTCAGAGCTGTCGTCGTAGTCCATCGAGCACTGCCTCCAGAAGAGCCCGGTCTGTCGGGTTGTGGTGGAACTCGGGGGGCTTGGTGGTGAGCGCCCCGCCGTCGACGAGGTCCGACAGCAGCACCTTGGTGACCACAGCCGGCAGCTTCAGGTGGGCGGCTACCTCGGCGACCGAGACGGGGGCGCGGCACAGGTCCAGCGCCTGCTCGTGCTCGGGGCCCAGGTAGCCGAGGGGGGTCGCCCCGGTGGCCATCACCTGCGACATGAGGTCGAGCACGATGGTGGGCCGCGTACGGCCGTTGCTGACCGTGAAAGGGCGCACCAGCCGTCCGGCCGCCTCGTCGAGCCAGGGCCCGTCGCCGGCCGCCGTCACGTTCAAGGCCTCATCGCCGACGGTTCGACGGAGTGCTGCCGTGGTGCGGTGACCAGGTAGGGGCGGACGCTCTTGACCAGCATCGCCATCTCGTAGCCCAGCACCGCCGCGTCGGCCTCGCGGCCGGCCAGCACGGCGAGACAGGTGCCGGAACCGGCCGTGGTCACGAAGAGCAGCGTCGAGTCGAGTTCGACGACGACCTGGCGCACGTCCCCGCCGTCGCCGAAGCGGACCCCGGCGCTGCGGCCGAGGGAGTACAGGCCTGAGGCCAGGGCGGCCATGTGGTCGGCGCTGTCCGGGTCGAGGCCGTGAACCGACTTCACGAGCCCGTCGCAGGAGAGGAGTACCGCGCTGGTGGTGTGCGGTACGCGCTGCACGAGGCCGCTCATCAGCCAGTCGAGGTCGGAGACATGGGCGGTCGGCGCTTCGCTCGCCATGATGGATCGACTCCTTGAGGTACGAAGGTCAGCGGGAGCGCTGGGGGTGGGGGTGGTCTTCCAGGCGGACTTCGAGCTGGTCAGGGGCATGGTCATCCGGCTGGTGCGCTCCCGTCGTGCCGGGTGGTGTGGTCGGCGCCGGGCGCGGACCCGGGGTGCGTCTCGGGTGTGTGGGTCGGGTCCATGGGCGATACGTCCATGGGTGGCCGGCGGGTCATGGGGGTCACGTCGGTGTGGAACGCATCCAGGGAGGTCGGGCGCAGGTGTGTGGGCTGCGGTCGACCTGTGTCGAGGCTCGTCGGCTCCAGACGGATCGGCGCCGGACGCACGGACTCCAGACGGGTGGGTTCGGGGGGTGCGGGGTCCAGGCGTGTCGGCTGCGGGTCGGGTGACCTCATGTCAGAGGTCGTGTGCGGTGAGCGCATGTAGAGGGATGCGGATGTGGAGGCTGTCGGCTGTGCGGTGGACGTGTGTTGCGAGTCCATGTGGCCTGCGTCCATGTGGCCCGCGACAACGTCCATGTGACCCGAGACCATGTGACCCGCCACCACCTGGCCAGACGAGGCGTGCCCCGACAGCGTGTGCCCTGACACCGTGTGCGGGGCGTCCATGTGGCCTGCGCCCATATGCCGCGCATCCATGCGCCCTACATCCGTATGCAGCGCACCCATGTGCCCGCTGCCGTGCCCTGGTTCTCCGCGTCCGGCTTCCCCGCGCCTCAACTCCTCGGCCCCGTCGGCCATGTGCCCGCCGCCCATGTGCTCGCCATCCATATGTCCGGCTCCCATGTGCCCGGCGTCCATCCGGCCGGCCTCCATGTGCCCGGCATCTACGTGCCCAACCTCCACATGCCCAGCCCCCGCGTACCCGGTCTCCACATGCGCCGCATCCGTATGCGCCGCATCCATGTGCGCCGCCTCCATGTGCTGCTGCGCCTCCGCAAGCCCGACCCCCCGTTGGAAGGCCGCCATCAGCCCCGGGTCATGCCCGGCGAGGCAATCGGATTCCTGGCGCGGGGCAGGGCCTTCGCGGAGTTGGGGGGCGATGTGTTCCTGGGCCCGGCGACGGGGCAGTTGAGGCTTGTCCATGGTGCCGCGGACGGTGTTGTTGCGCGGGGTCGGCGGTGTGACGGAGTTCTCCGCGACGAGCCGGCGTTCGTCGGGCCTGATGCCGGGCACGGCCTCCGCCGGGTTGGCACGCCCCTCGTGGGCACCGCGCACGGGCAGGGGTGCCGGTCCGCTGCCGTTCGTCCCGGGTGCCGCACCCCTTGCACCGGCCTGCGGCTCCTGCCGACCCGGCGTCCCCGGCGCCGCCTCGGTCGCACCCCGCAGCCCGCCATGCTGCCCACCCCACTGCCCGCCCTCCGACGCGGCCGGCGCAGCCGATCCGGGCTGGCGCTGCTGCTGGGGCGGCACCGGCGCCGACGCCTGCTGCGGACGGGCCTGCGCCGGGGAGTGCGACGGTACGGACCTACCCGCTGCCCCTTGCGGCGGGGCGGGCGGCGGCTCCTGAGCCTGCGCCTGCGCCTGCGCCTGCGCCTGCGCCCGCACGACACCTCCACGCGCCCCCGGTTCCGCCCCCAGCAACCCCTGCGGCACCACGAGAACGGCCTGGACACCGCCGTAGATATTGGTCTGCAGGCGCACATGGATGCCGTGCCGCTTGGCGAGCTGCGACACGACGAACAGGCCGATGCGCCCGTCCGCCAGCAGGCTGGCGACGTTGACCTGGTCGGGGTCGGCGAGCAGGGCGTTCATACGGTTCTGCTCGCCGACGGGCATGCCGAGGCCACGGTCCTCGACCTCGACGGCGAGCCCGGAGGTCACGAGGTTGGCCCGGAGCAGCACTTGGGTGTGCGGGGCGGAGAACACCGTGGCGTTCTCGACGAGTTCGGCCAGCAGGTGGATGACGTCGGCGACGGCGTGGCCGCGCAGGGTGCCGTCGATCGGCGGCACGAGCTTGACCCTGGAGTACTGCTCGACCTCCGCGATGGCCGAGCGCAGCACCTCGGTCATGGAGACCGGATTGCTCCACTGCCGACGGGAGACGGCGCCGCCGAGCACGGCGAGGTTCTCGGCGTGCCGGCGGATGCGGGTGGCGAGGTGGTCGACGTGGAAGAGGCCCTTGAGCAGGTCGGGGTCCTCGATCTCGTTCTCCAGCTCGTCGAGGATGGAGATCTCGCGGTGCACGAGCGACTGAAGACGCCGGGCGAGGTTGACGAAGACCTCGAGCTTCTGTTCGCTGCCTGCCTGACTGGAGAGCTGGGAGGCGTGGACGACGGCGGTGACGGCCCCGTCGTGGGCGCGGGCCAGATCGGCGGCGAGCAGTTCGAAGTCGTCGGCGCCCTCGGGCGGACCGCTGCGCGTCTTGCGCTTCGGCGGCCCGTCGCCGCGCCGCAACGCCTCGACGAGGGCCCGCAGATCGGCCTCGCCGCGTGCGCTGCTGCGTCGCAGTGCGCCGATGCGGTCGCTCACGGACTTGGCGGTGCGGTTGGCGGCCACTGCGGCGATCAGGATGCCCGCGAGGGTCACCGAGACAGCGCCGGCCAGCACCCCCCACAGGGTGAGGCTCGGCCGCGCTCCAGTGGTGCGCACGACGAACAGCACTGCCGCGCAGGCGCTGAGCGCCACCGCGGTGGGCGGCAGCACGGCCAGGCGCAGCAGTTGGGGCCGTATGTGGGTCTCGGGCAGCGCTGGTGCGGTGCGGGCGGCCGGGCGCCCGTGCCGCCCGCCCTCACGGCGGTCTGCGCGTGCGGCCGGGGCGCGGAGTTGAGACATCGGGGTCCTCAGTACTGGTCCGTCGGTCGGGGCCTTGGGGTGCGCGCGGGTCTGCGCGGGCCGGGGCATGCGCCATCGCGATGTCGGTCGACAGAGCCGACGAATTCGGCTCCGTGTCGCCCAACGGACACTGACAGTAGTCGCCTCCGCATCATGTGCGGTGGGCAGTTGACAAAGTCCGGCAGGCAGCGTCCCGCTCTGGTATGAGGTCTCGTACGACAGACCGATAACCCGCTCCACGGTTCGCCCACAAGGAGCGAGCGAGCGATCAGAGCTGGTCAGAAGTGGTCACGAAGAAAAGTCGAGGGGCGGGGCGCTTCCTACGCCCCACCCCTCGCTGACCCGCCCTTCCAGCACCCCTGACAGCCCCGGCGGGGACGATTCAGCACTCCGCGGGCCCGACTCTCCGACTCCCAGAACGTCACCGGCAGTATCGGCGCATACGGCCTCGCGGGCGCCCAGGCACACTCCTGCACGCCCCCGAGCGAGCCACCCCACAGGGGCGCGCGGAGCCGACGAGCGCGCGCACTGTTTCGCTTCACGCCAGGACAGCACCGAGGGCGGGGCGCCGACGCAGACTCGGCGTCCCATCCGACAGAAATGGGGACCACTCCCGCACGGAACCGCCCACCGCGTCAGGACGGGTCAGCGCCCACCCGCAAGGTCCACAGACCTGCCACAGACCTACCTAGGCGACCACCACAGCGTCCGGCCCCGGCGCGACCGGCGGCCATGCCGGCCAGCCCCCGGCGGGCGCTTCGGCCGCCTCACGCCACCACGGCGTCACTTGCGGCACCGAGGCCGGTTCGAAGGGCTCACCGCAGAGCGGAGCCGCCATCGTCACCCCGGCTTTGTGGGTGGCCCGCATCGTCCACTCCCCCGGCTCCGCCCACGGATGCGTCGCCAGATTGAAGGTGCCCCAGTGGATCGGCAGCATGACACCCACGGACGGATCGCCGCCCTGAAGATCGAGGTGGGCCCGGACGGCCTCATCCGGCGTCATGTGGATGTCGGGCCAGAAGTCCGAGTAGGCGCCGAGCTGGATCATCGTGGCGTCGAACGGGCCGTTGTCGGCTCCGATGTCCTTGAAGCCGTCGAAGTAGCCGGTGTCACCACTGTGAAAGATCCGGTGTTCGTCCGAGGCGACGACCCAGGACGCCCAGAGCGTGTGCTGTGTGTTGCGCAGTCCGCGACCACAGAAGTGGCGGGCCGGGGTCGCGGTCAGGGTGAGGCCGCCGACCTTCGTCGCCTCGTGCCAGTCCAGCTCGCGCAGCCGGTCGGCGGACACACCCCAGTGTTCGAGGTGGGCGCCCACGCCGAGCGGTACGGCGAAGAGCGTGTCCGTGCCCGCCAGCGCCTTGATCGTGGGCAGGTCGAGGTGGTCGTAGTGGTCGTGGGAGATGACGACGACGTCGACCGGCCCGAGCGCGGCGAGCGGCAACGGCACGGGATGCAGCCGCTTGGGACCGGCGAAGGGGAACGGGGAGCAGCGCTCGCCCCACACGGGGTCGAACAGCACCCGATGGCCGTCGATCTCCGCGAGGACGCTCGAGTGCCCCATCCAGGTCAGGCGGAGCCCGCCGACGGGCGGCTTCGCCAGATCGGCGTAGGTGGTGGGGTGCACCGGCACGGTGCCCTTCGGGGCACGGCGGGGCCGGGTGTCCTTGTCGAAGAAGACCTTTGCGAACTCCGTCATCGAGCCCGAGGGTCTGGTTCGGGCGGCGCCTCCGGGGTTCTGGAAGACCCCGTCCCGGAAGTGCGGCGAATTGCGGATACGCGCCATGCGCTCACCGCTCGGGTCCACGCCGAAGGCCTCGGGCCGCAGGGCGCTGAGCCCGGAGCTCGGGAAACGAAAACCGGCCACGGTACCTCCAGGTGGAGTCGGTGAGAAAGTCCATTATGGTCAGCCCCTCCGACAACCCCGTACGCCCCCTGATCCATTCCGTACGTTGACATGTCCTCGCCCCAATTTGATACTGACCCATCGTTCAGTAACCGTGCGCGGCGACCATCGCCCCCTCCGGAGACCCCATGACCACTCCCCTGCTGTCGCTCACCTGGACCGACCACATCACCGGCCGCCAGGGCTTCCTGGTCGTCGACCGGCTGGTGCGCGGCGTGTCCAGCGGCGGGCTGCGGATGCGGCCGGGCTGCACACTGGACGAGGTCACCGGGCTCGCCCGCGGCATGAGCATGAAGGAAGCCCTGCACTACGACCCCGAGGCGCGGTACGTCCCCCTGGGCGGCGCCAAGGGCGGCATCGACTGCGATCCCCGCGATCCGGAGGCGTACGGGCTCCTGGTGCGCTATCTGCGGACCATGCGGCCGTATATCGAGAGCTTTTGGACCACGGGCGAGGACCTCGGTCTCACCCAGGACGTGGTCGACCGGGCGGCCGCCGAGGTGGGGCTCGTCTCGTCCGTCCAGGCCGTGTATCCGCTGCTCGACGACGAGGCAGGCGCCCGTCGGCGGCTCGCGGACGCGTTCGCGGTCGAGGTGGACGGCATCGGGCTCGACGAGCTGGTCGGCGGCTGCGGGGTCGCCGAGTCGGTGCTCACGGCACTGGACCGGGCCGGTGTGCCGTACTGGAGGACGCGCGTCGCCGTACAGGGTCTCGGAACCATGGGCGGGGCCACGGCGCGCTTCCTCACGCGCGCGGGGCTCACGGTCGTGGCCGTCGCCGACATCAAGGGCACGATCGCCAACCCGGCGGGCCTCGACATCGAGTCTCTGCTGGCGGCACGTGACGTGTACGGCACGGTCGACCGCGCGGCGCTGCGCCCCGGTGACCGTGAACTGCCGGGCGACGCCTGGTTGTCGGTCGAGGCGGAGGTGCTGGTGCCGGCGGCCGTCTCGTATGTGATCGACGCCGCGAACCAGGGGCGGATCACCGCCCGCTGGATCGCCGAGGCGGCCAACATGCCGGTTCGGCCCGAGGCGGAGGAACTGCTGGCCGCGCGGGGCGTCACGGTGTTGCCGGACGTCGTGGTCAACTCGGCCACGAACGCCTGGTGGTGGTGGACGCTGTTCGGCGACATCGGCCCGGACGCGGACGAGGCGTTCGCCCATACGCAACGGTCGATGCGCGCCCTGACCGACCGCACCCTGACCCGCGCCGAGGCCGACGGGACGACACCCCGGGCCGCCGCGCACGCCATCGCGGCCGACCGGCTGCCGGTGATCGCGGAGCGCTTCGGCCTGCACCGGTGACGGCGGCGGGAAGGGCCCGTCGACCGCGGCCACAGGAACGGCTCGTGGCGAGGCTTTAGGGTGGCCGAGTGGCAAGAGTGCGGTTGAGTGTGGCCGAGCGGCGTGAGGAATTGCTGCGGGCCGCCGTCGAGCAGATAGAGGCGCGGGGCGTGTCGGCGGTCAGGATCGCCGACGTGGCCTCGGCCCTCGGGGTGAGCAACGCGCTGGTGCTCTATCACTTCGCCACGAAGGAGAAACTGGTCGCCGCCGCGTTCGCGCACGCGGCCGAGGGCGATCTGGCCCGTCTGCGCAGGCTGCTGGGCCGCCGTACGACGGCGCTGCGGCGGCTGCGGGCGGCCGTGC
The DNA here is from genome assembly GCF_004028635.1 of Streptomyces cyaneus. GTDB lineage: Bacteria > Actinomycetota > Actinomycetes > Streptomycetales > Streptomycetaceae > Streptomyces > Streptomyces cyaneus. The sequence continues at coordinate 93,933 of NZ_RQJW01000020.1, forward strand.
GCTGGTACGCGCCGACCGGCCAGGCCAAGGGCTGGCGGCTGTGGATCGAGGGCTGGGCGGCGGCGCTGCGCGAGCCCGCGTTGCAGGAGGTCACACGGGACCTCGACCGGCAGTGGAAGGCGGCCCTCGCCGAGGTCATCGAGCAGGGAGTGGCCGCGGACGAGTTCCGCTGCCCGGACCCCACCGGCACGGCCCTGCGTCTGACGGCCCTGCTCGACGGGCTGGCCGTGCAGCTGACGTCGTATCCGGGCGCGGTGTCACGCGCGCGTGCCCAGCAGTGGGCGGACGAGGCGCTCGCCCGGGAACTGGGGCTGGAGCGGAAGGCGTTGACGACGGCGCGGTGAGGTGGGCGATCGCCGGTGGTCGCTTCACCACGGTGACGACAGCCGTGTGGGCCGCGCCCCCGAACAGGGCCCGGCCCACACCACCGAGGCGTCGCCTCAAGCCACCGATTCGATCCGCATCTTGATGTCGTCCGGGGACAGCGCGCCCTTGGCCGTCACATGGTCCCCCGACGACTCGCCGCGCAGGCGCCGTCCGATCCACGGCACCAGGTACTCGCGTGCCCAGTGGACGTCGTCCCGGCGGATGTCGAGAGTGCCGCGGGCCGGGAGCGGTGGCCAGGGCTGGTCCGGGTCGGCCGGCACCTCCAGGCCGAGGACCTGGCCCGCGCGGAGCGCCACACGCGTGTGCCCCTCCGCAGAGAGGTGGAGCCGGTCGTCGTCCCAGGCCCTGCGGTCCTGAATGGTCTTCAGGGACCACAGGTCGAGCACCGGACAGCCGTACCGGTCGGCGATGGCCCGCACATGACCGTTGTAGGTGGCGATCTTGCCGCGCAGATGCTTCAGCACGGGCACGCCACGGGTGTCGAAGCCGGTCGTCACCATGACGGTGCCGACGGCGGAGGTGAGCCGGATGATCGCCCGCTCGAAGCGCTCGGCCACCTCGTCGGGGTCGGTTCCGGGTCGGATGATGTCGTTGCCGCCCGCACAGAACGAGACCAGGTCCGGGGCCAGTTCGACGGCCTTCGGAAGCTGGTCCTCGACGATCTGGTCGAGCAGTTTGCCGCGTACGGCGAGGTTCGTGTACTTGAAGGCGCCCTCGGGCCGCCGGTCCGCGAGCAGTACCGCGAACCGGTCGGCCCAGCCGACGAACGCCCCGTCGGGGCCGGGGTCGCCGACGCCCTCGGTGAAGCTGTCCCCCACCGCAACGTACGACCCGATCACTGATCTGCTGTCACTCTTCGAATCGTCTGCCACATCGGCACATGATTCACCTTCGAATGTGACCTACGCGACCGTAAGGAGGGGTTGACGGTCGGTGAGATAAGCCACTTGTAAAGTGTTGGCCAAACCTGGAATAAGCCTCTGATCAGGGGCGTTGTGGGCTCAACCGCCACACCCGGAAGTCGCCGATCCGGAAATGGCTCCAGGTGGTCCGGAAGGCGAAGTGGCCACTGGTATAGGGCTCCTGGTCGGTGTAGTCGAAGACGAGCCGCCCGTTGTTCCACCACCGCACGGTCGAGCCGTCGGAGACGATCCGGACGTGGTTGGGCTCGTTCGCCACGAGCAGCGGCTCCGTGTAGTCGTAGATCAGCGGGCGGACCCCGGCCTGGCCGACGTACCGGCGCAGCCTCGTCGTGGTGTTGGTGTTGGCACCGTAGCCGACGTAGTACGTCTTGAGGTGGTCGTACTCCGCCAGCGCCCCGCCGCGCGGGGTGGCGAAGATGTCGTCCGGGGAGCGGACGTCGGTCGCGTTCCAGAAGTTGTTCAGGTCGGAGACGCGGTCGTTGACACCGCCTGCCGATATGGGCGTGGCCGTGTACTCGATGACATACGGCCCTTCCAGCCGCTTCTTGAACCAGACCGTCGCCCCGGCGGGTACGTCGACCTCCAGGACCCCGCGGGAGGCGGTGACGGTGCCGCCCTTCTCGAGTTCCACCGCCCATTGCCCCAGGCCGTGACGGAAGTCGTCGTGGGCTATGAGGCGACGGTGGCGGGGCGTGGCGCTCGCCGTCCCCGCCGGAGCGAGGGCTGCGAGGGCGGCGCCGGCGGCCAGGGCTCCGAAGGCTCTACGCGTGGTCGTCATGGGAGACGTCCCCTTCCGGGAGAGTGATCGTGGGCTTCGGCACGCGACGGGTCTCGGTGCCGAGGTAGTAGTCCGTGTACGTCGACTGCAGGTAGCCCCGTACGGTCCAGCCGAGGCGGTACTCGGGGTTCTGGGCGAGGGTGTACAGGCGCGTCCTCGTGGGCTCGGTGGTGGTGTAGAGGCGTAGTGCGGTGTGGTCGGCGGTCTCGGCGAGGATCTCCTCGCGCCAGTCGCCGAGGATGTCGCCGTAGAACGGGGTCGCGTTGCGGGGACCCGACACGACACCCGAGGGCTCGAAGATCTTCGCGCTGGTCTGGGTCGCCGGGTCCCACTTCTCGACGTGCGTGTAGTCGAGGAGCTCTGACGCCTTGTCACCGTCCCACCAGATACGGAAGTTGACGCTGGGGGTGGTCGTGGAGACCTTGCCGTCCTGGACGTTGTAGACGCCCGCGCCCGGTGCGGTGACGTCGGCGGTGGAGGTCCAGTACTCGTAGCCGGGGTGGTTCGGGTCGATGTCGCCGGTGCTGCCGCGGCCGACGTCGATGTCGGTGTCGTTCTCCCAGTCGGCGGGGTGCCGGCCGGTCACCAGGCGCTCGCCCGTGTCGGCGTCGTAGTAGTACCAGGGGAACTTCGGTACGACTCCCAGCTCCGCCTGCTGGATCGCGAAGCCCTCCAGGCCGGGGCGGTCGGGGTCGAGGTCGGCGATGTGGAAGCGGTCCCCGTGTCCGGCGCCGTCGACGACGTAACGCAGGGTGCCGTCGCTGTTGACGACGTAGTTGCCGTCGGCGATCTCGTCCGTGCCGTCCTGGTCGACGTCGACCGTGCGGATCTGGTGGAAGCTGGTCGCGCCGCTGTCGGCGGGCACGACGTACTTCCAACGGCGGGTCAGGTCGGTCCCGTTGAAGTCCCAGGTCTGGAAGAGGATGCGGAAGGCTCCGCGCCGGGCGCCGACACGCGTGACCAGCTTCGTGACGAGGCTGGGGTGTGCGCCGTCGAGGTGGGCGATGCCGAAGTGGCCGCCGGACGGGCCGTCGGTCGCGAAGTCGTCGGGTACGGGCTGCCGGGTGCGCTCGGTGCCGGTCGCGCCGTCGATCACGGAGACGAACTGGTTCGCGGGCGAGGCGGCGGTGACCTTCGAACCGTCGGCGAAGGTGGTGCCGTCGGCGGTGTGCACCAGCACCTCGGCCCTGCCGTCGCCGTCGAGGTCGTACACCGTGACGTTGTCGTCGTTGCGGTAGCCGCCGATCGCCGTCGAACCGCTGATCGCGGCGGGCGCGGGGTCGTTGGCGCCGTTGCCGCCCACCTGCGTGTACGAGCCGGGGCCGAGGTCGACTCGCCAGAGCCGCTCGCCGGTGAGGGTGTACGCCTCCAGCAGATCGGGCTTGTCGCGGGTCTGCGAGAGGCGGCTGACGACGAGTTCGTAGCGTCCGTCGCCGTCGAGGTCGCCGGGCCAGGCGTGCTGCACGGTGTAGCCGTCGGCGGCGGCGAGCGGGATCTCGGCGTAGCCCTGCCCGAGGTCGAGAGCGGCCGGGCTCGGCTGTTGCTCACGTCCGCCCACGATCGCGCGCACGGTGTACGTGCCCGTGCCGGGGGTGTTGTCCTGGTAGGTCGTCGACTTGGTCACCGGGGCGCGGTTCAGTCGCCGCCCGTTCTTGTACACGTTGAAGGCGATGGCGTCGCCGTACCGCGCGTACTCGGTGCCGAGGAGTCGCCAGCTGAGGAAGGTTCCCCCGCCGGAGGGGACGGCGACCAGGCCGCGGTCCAGGTTCTCCACGATCCGGTGCGGTTTCTCCACGGAGTGGCCGGCGGGCGCGGAGAACAGGCCGGCCAGCAGGGTCGCGGCGGCGACGGCGCCGATTCTTCGGCGTCGGTCGAGGTTCACTGGAGCTCCTTTGCGAGCAGGGCGATCAGTCGGTCGGCCACCTTGCGATGGCCTCGGGTGCTGGGGTGGACGGTGCCGTTGAAGTCCCCGTCCGCCGGGGAGAGCCAGTCGGTCGTGTCGACGAACTCGGTGCGCGGGTCGGCGAGTTCACCGACCACGGCGGCGATGTCGTCGGCGTGTGCGCCGTTGAACGGGCGCAGCGCGAGGATGCCGGCGTGCGGCGCGGCGGCCCGCAGTTTGTCGAGGTAGGCGCGGTAGGCGACCTGGAATTCGTCCGAGCCGTACGCCGCGTCGTTGGTGCCCTGGTTCACCACGATCACGTCGGCCCGGCGGTCTGGCTCGGCCCAGGAGTCCGCGTGGTTCCAGCCGTACGCGTCCGGCGCGGCCGGCACTCCCCCGTTGCCGGTCTGGATCACGCCCTGGCGACCGAAGCCGACCTGGGTGAGCGAGGCGCGCAGGGCGTCGGCGACCAGCGTGGGGTAGGCCGCCGTACCGTCGGCGCAGTCGGAGGTGTTCACCTCGCACAGAGCCATGACGCCCTGCGTGATGGAGTCGCCGTAGAAGGCCAACTTCCGGTGGCTGCGGGCGGGTTGATGCAGCAGGCGCCCGCCGTAGTCGAGCCGTAGTCCGGTCAGGACGACCCCCGTCTCCAGTGGCGGAGTCCAGCGGTTCGCCCGGGAGAAGACGTCCTTGACGGAGATCTCGACCGAGTGGGGTCCCCGGCCGGCAGCCGTGATCTCCAGATCGCTCCGGTCGACCGCGTGCAGTCGCTTCGGCCCGCCGTCGACCGACACGTAGATCTGTGCGGGGACGGTGATCGAGGCGACGTCGAAGAGGGCGTGGACGCTGCCGCCGGTGAAGCGGAAGCGCAGCCGGGAGCCCGAGTTGACGGTGGTGGCCGCCTCGGCGGTCCGGCCCCAGTGCCCCTCGTAGGCGAGACGCCGGTCGTCAGGCCGTACGACGTTCGGCTCAGCGGACGCGAAAGCGGGCTGCGGAGCGCCGAGGAGCAGCCCGACCGCCACCGCAGCGGCCAAGGGCATACGTCTGTCGACGTCGGACACGTGGACCTCCATGAGCCACAGAAAGCGCTTGCATCGGCATGGAGATCACTGTGTCCTCACCCTCCCCTCACTGTCGACACCTTGGACACCCCTGCCACAAGACCGCAATGGAGCGATCATGAACGAGCAAAGCCGCACACACCGAAGGCCGGACCCGGGGATCGGGGTCCGGCCTTCGGTTGCGTGTCAGGCAGGTGGTTCTGAGGAACCGGCAGACGGTTCCGAGGAACCGGCAGGTGGTTCCGAGGAAAGGGGTCGTCAGCCGACCGGGATGCCCTTCGAACGGAGGTAGGCGACCGGGTCCACGTCCGAGCCGTAGTCCGGCGTGGTGCGGATCTCGAAGTGCAGGTGCGGTCCGGTCACATTGCCGGTCGCGCCGGAGAGGCCGAGCTGCTGGCCCGCGGTCACGGCCTGGCCGGCCGAGACGGAGAGCGACGACAGGTGGGCGTACTGGGCGTAGTAGCCGTCGGCGAGCTGGATGACGACCTGGTTGCCGTAAGCGCCGCCCCAGCCCGCGGAGACGACCGTGCCCGCACCCACGGCCTTCAGCGCGGTACCGGTCGGGGTCACGAAGTCCACACCGGTGTGGTAGCCGCTGGACCACATGCTGCCCGCCACCTTGTAGGCGGTGCTGACGGCGGCACCGGCGACCGGGGCGGAGAAGCCACTCGCGGTGCTGGTGGTCTCAGCACTCCGGTCGGCCGTGGTGGTCTTCTTCGACGCGGAGGACTCCGTGGCGGACTTCGCGGCGGACGAGCCCTTGGAGGGAGCCGAAGAGGAGGAAGAGGAGGAAGACGACGAGGACTTGGGGGCACTCGCCGTGGCCTTCTTGCCGATCGTGAGCTTCAGACCGGGGTGGATCAGCGACGGGTCCTCGCCGACGGCCTCGCGGTTGTCGGCGTAGAGCTTCTTCCAGCCACCGCTGACGTTCTGCTCGTCGGCGATCTTCGAGAGGTAATCACCGACCCTCACCGAATAGGTCCGCACGCCCGTCTTCTTCTCGGCGGCCTTCTTCTCGACCGCCTTCTTCTCGGCGGCCGGAAGGGACTGAACGGCCTTTTCCGAAACGGACTGCGAGGGAGCGGCGTGGGCGCCCGTGGCCCCGATGAGCGGGAGGGCGAGAGCGGCGCCACCGGTTCCGGCGACGGCGATGGAGCGGGTGAAACGCTGGGACTTCGGGCGGCGGTGCTTACCCTTCGCGGGCATGGCGAATTCCTCTCCGTCGCCTGCGAGGTGAGCTGTCGGGTGCGGGCTGGAGATGCCCGGCCGCGCCGAAACGCGGCTTTACCCCTAGCCGTTCCGGAGACCGGAACAGGCGGTTGTACCTGTGGGTCCCCCGCTCCTGCCGTGGTCGGGTGAGTTTGCGCGGGCTCCGGGCGGCGGCAGGATTGGGCGTCCGTCCGGATTGGTGGCGAACGTAAGCGAGGAAGACGCAAAGGAACAAGTGAGAGGTTCCGTCCGAATGCGTTCCTGTTGATCCCTTGTGGGAATTACCGGTCACCCTCCGTGGATTATCCGCGCGTCGCCCGACCCAAAAGCCCTTGAAAAGCACGTGAATTACGTGAACATGACGGGCGACGCACGGTCACGAATATGACGCTCCTCACGTGGCACCGCTCCAGCTTCCTTTACCCCAGAGCGAGTTGGAATTAAGGCGCCAATTCGGACAGAACTCCTAGATGCGACGCAGACGGATAACCGTCGCATCAAGGTCGCCACGCAGACCGGTACGCAGTCCGTGATGCACCAGTACGGCACCTCGGTGAATTTCGCCCGTTTCAAGGCATTCGTACGATGCTGTCGGGTCGAGGGCACGCAGCCGCAGCGCCGGGACGGGCTCGCCGTAGCTCTGCGCCTGGAGCCAGGCCAGGACGACCGTCTCGCCTCCGAGCGAGTACTGCACCGCGCTCAGCCCGCCCCGCGGAGGGCGCAGCCGATAGAGATCGCCGCGCTGAACCACCGGCCGGATCTCCTTGTAGAGCGCCACCCATTTCCCGGCCTCGGCGAGCTCGTCCTCGCTCCAGCGGGTGAGGTCACCGCCGACGCCGAGCACTCCCGCCATGGCACTGACGAAGCGGAAGCGCAGCGAGCTGGCGCGGTGGTTGAGCATGGCGTTCGGGCTGTCGGTGACCCAGGCCGCCATGACCCGGGCCGGGTGGAGCTGGCTGAAGCCGTGCTGGATGGAGAGCCGGTCGAGGGGGTCGGTGTTGTCCGAGGTCCACACCTGGTCCGTGCGGCTCAGTACGCCGAGGTCGATCCGTCCACCGCCGCCCGAGCAGGACTCGAAGGCGACGCCCGGGTGAGCGGCCCGCAGCCGGTCCAGCAGGCCGTACAGCGCGCGCACGTGGTCGACCCACAGGCGCTGCGGGTACGGCTCACCGGGCCAGCCGGCGTCGGTGAAGCAGCGGTTGAAGTCCCACTTCACATAGTCGATCGGTGCGCTGGAGAGGAGCCCGTCGAGCTGCTCCCAGAGGTACTCCTGGACGTCGTCGCGCGCGAGGTTCAATACGAGCTGATTGCGGAATTCCGTCCGCTTTCGTCCCGTTTGATGCTGCACCCAGTCCGGGTGGGCCCGGTACAGCTCGCTGTCCGGATTGACCATTTCCGGTTCGACCCAGATACCGAACTGCATGCCGAGCGCGTGCACGTACTCGGCCAGCGGCTTGAGGCCGGACGAGAAGCGGTCGGGGTTGGGTGTCCAGTCGCCGAGCCCGGCGCGGTCGCTGGTGCGCGTCCCGAACCAGCCGTCGTCGACCACGAACAGCTCGACACCGATGGCCGCCGCCCGCCGCGCGAGCACACTCTGCTGCTCCTCGGAGATGTCGAACTCCGTCGCCTCCCAGGAGTTGAACAGCACCGGCCGGTCCCGGTCGGCGTCCGGGATCACGTACGCGCGCTGGTACCCGTGCCAGGCCCGGCTCGCCCCGCCGAAGCCACCGTCGCTCCACAGCCCGGCGAAGACGGGCGTCACGAAGGACTCCCCCGCCGCCAGCCGCAACAGCCCCGAGTCGTCGTACCCGGCGCCGCCGGTGATCTGCACGCGCGCGTCCGGGAGTTGGGCCACGGCGATGCGCCAGGACCCGGACCAGCCGAGGGCGCAGCCGTAGACCTCGCCGCGCTCCTCGGTGGCGTCCGTGTCGAGCGCGACCCACGGCAGGTGCTGGTGGCCGGTGTGCCCGCGTCGGCTGCCGATGACCTTCTCACCGTAGGTGAGGGGGGATCGCGCGAGCCGGGACTCGGCGCCCCAGCGGCCGTGCAGCTGGGACAGCCGCCACTCCTCCCGGTCGGGCAGCGTCCAGGTGGCGGAGTCGGCGCGCAGCAGCTCCAGGGCGGGCCCCTGATTCTCCAGGGTCACCCAGCGCTCCACGACGTCCCCGCGCATCCGGTAGTGCAGGGTGACGTTCAGCCCGCCGTCACGAAAGCGCAGCCGCAGCTCGTCGCCCTCGGTCTCGTACCGCTCGAAACCCCACTCGGTGCCGCGCCGCTCCTCGGTGCGCACGGACAGGGCGGGCCGCACGAAGCGGGGGCCGCCCTCGACCGGGTACTCCTCGCGTCCGTCGAGCGGGGACTCGAAGGGCCAGTACTCCGGCAGCGGGCGTACGGCGAGTGCCTCGGCGTCGGCGAGCGCGATCCGTGGCCCCCAGTGGAGGTGCAGGAGTTCGTCACCCTCGGTCAGATGGACGGCGTAACTGCTGGTCGGGCCGGTGAGGAGCCACGTACGGCCGTTGTCGGAGATCTCCAGCATCAAGCCCTCACAGAGACGAACAGGTGCGATCAAGTACCAACATCATCATGGGCTGTGGGGCCCCGAGGCAACGCCTGTGGACAACTCATTGGGCCAGGTATCCATGTCGTATGGTCGAGAGCGCACCCCGTCGGCCGCACGCCGAGCCGCGTCGGCGGGGCCGACTGGGAGGAGCCCCCGTGACGCAGCAGATCCCGTCGACCGAGCCCGAACTGGCCGGAGTTCGCAACTTCCGCGATGTGGGCGGACTGCCGACCGTGGACGGACGGCGGGTGCGGCACGGAGTGCTGTTCCGCAGCGGCCACCTCGCGCACGCGACCGAGGAGGACGCCGCCTTCCTCGACTCCCTGGGGCTGCACACGATCTTCGACTTCCGCAACGCGGCGGACCAGAAGCTCGAAGGGCCGGACGTCGAGCTTTCGGGCGTGCGCAATGTGAACCTGCCGCTGTCCGATCCCGCCGACGGCGCGGAGTTCTGGAAGATGGTCCGGGACGGCGACATCGACCAGCTCCGGGAGATCCTGGCGGACGGCAAGGCCGCGGGCCGGATGATCACCTCCTACCGCACGATCATCAAGGAGCGCACCGCCGAGCACTCCCAGGTGCTGCACGCGCTCGCCGAGGACAGCGTCCCCGCCCTGATGCACTGCGCGGCCGGCAAGGACCGCGCCGGCCTGTCCATCGCCGTGACACTGCTCGCCCTCGGCGTCGAGCGCGAGGCGATCCTCACCGACTACCTGGAGTCCAACGCCAAGCACCGCCGCTACAAGGTGCACCGCAGCAGCAGCTCCGTTTCGGCGTACTCCCCCGAGGTCATGGAGCTGCTCAGCCCGCTCTTCGACGCGCGCGCCGAGTATCTGACGGCCGCCTTCGAGACGATCGAGGAGACGTGGGGCGGCGTCGACACCTACCTGGAGCAGGCGCTGGGGGTCACCCCGGAGATCCGGGAGCGACTGCGGGACCGGCTGCTCGACTGACGCGCCGCGCGGCGGCCACCGCGCGCCCCGGGCGTGCCTACTTCGCTCCCACCTCGAACAGCAGGTAGATGAAGGCCGCGAAGACGTGCCCCACCGCGATGTAGATGATGAGCCGCACCCACAGGGCGCGCGGGAACTTCTCCTCCATGTCACTCATGGCGTCTCTCCGGGGGTGGGGCCCAGGCACAGCGTTGCCGTGGGGCTCTGCAACAGGGTGTGGACGAAGAGAAGCTCGACCCCGCCCTGGTCCTGGGCGGCGATGCGGTGCGGGGTCAGCGAGTCGAAGTGCGCGCTGTCGCCGGGCGCGAGCCGGTGCGTGGTGTCCCCGAGCTGCAGCCGCAGCCGCCCCTCGAGTACATGGAGCCACTCCTCGCCGGGGTGCACTCGCACGATGTCGCCCTGCGCGCCGTACGGCACGTGGACGCGCAGGGCCTGCATCCCACGCCCGGGCGCGCCTGCCTGCCAGTACGTCCAGCCGCCGGCCGTGGTCGGCTCCATGTCGGCGGCGCGGACGACGGCGTCCCGGTCGGCGACCGTCTCGCCGAGCAGCTCGGAGACGGTCGTACCGTAGATACGCGCGAGCGCGAGCAGCATCGGCAGCGAGGGCTGGCGCTGCCCGGTCTCCAGGCGGGAGAGGTGGGCGGGCGACAGCCCGGCGGTACGGGCTGCGGCCTCCAGCGTGAGGGAGGCGCGGCGGCGCAGCGCACGGAGCTGGGGCGCGACGACGGGAAGGGCCTGCGGCCCGGTCGAATCGGCCTCCGGCTCGATCTCGGGAGAGCTCATGCTCCCCATTCAGCCGGAGGCTTGCCTCACCGGCAAATTTCTTGCCTCAGAGGCAAAGACTTCTCCCGACCCAGACCCCGGCCCCGGCCCCCCAGCCGCGCCGCCCACCCGGCCCTCACCGGTTGGCGACCGCCTGCTTGATCAACGTCTTGCCGAAGTCCCACATCAGCCCGCCCCCACTGTGCGCGTCGTCCATCACATCCGTGAAGGCGTCGACGAACCGGTCCACCTCCCGCTCGCCGATGATCAGCGGCGGAATCAGCTTGATCACCTCCAGGTGATCGCCGGAGACCTGGGTGAGGATCCGATGCCGCTGCAGCAACGGCACGACGACCATCTGCGCGAACAGGCCCTTGCGCGCGGCCTGCAGCATGCTCCAACGCCCCCGCAGCTTCAGCGAGTTGGGCCTGCCGAACTCAATGCCGATCATCAGGCCCCGGCCACGGACGTCGGCGAGCAGCTCGTACTTGTCGATCAGCGCCGCGAGCCGGGACTTCAGCAGCTCACCCGTGGCCCGGGCATTCGCGACGACCTGCTCGTTCTCCATGACGGACAGCACGGCGAGCCCGGCCGCCATGGCCTGCGCGTTGGACCCGAAGCTCGCCGAGTGGACCAGCACACGGTCCATGGACGAGTAGACCTTCTTGAAGATCCAGTCCTTGCCGAGGGTGGCGCCCACGGGCACATACCCGCCGGAGAGGGCCTTGGCCACGCACACCAGGTCCGGCTCGACACCGTCCTCGTGCTGGTAGGCGTAGAAGTCGCCGGTACGGCCGAGGCCCGTCTGCACCTCGTCGGCGATGAGCAGCGCCTTGTGCCGATGCAGCAGCTCCTGGGCGGCCCGCAGACAGCCGGGGGGAGCCTCGTGCACGCCCTTGCCCTGGATGGGTTCGACGATGAGGCCCGCCACGTCTCCCTTCTTCAATTCCCGTGCCAGGGCATCGAGATCGCCGAGCGGTACGGCCGTGTCCGGCAGCAGCGGAGCGAATCCGTCCCGGAAGCCGGACTCGCCGTTCACCGACAGCGAGCCCGTGGTCAGTCCGTGGAAAGCGTGGTCGCAGTACAGGATCCGCGGCTTGCCGGTGACGAACCGCGCGAACTTCAGCGCAGTCTCCACCGCCTCCGTGCCGCTGTTGCCGAAGAACACCCGGTCCAGGTGCGGGCTGTGTGCGAGCAGCTTCTCGGCCAGCAGCCCGGGCAGCGGCTGGCAGTCGAAGCGGGTGAGGTCGGCGAGCCGGGCGTCCAGGACGTCGTGCAGCGCCTTGCGGACGACGGGGTGGTGGCGCCCCAGGCCCATCACCCCGAACCCGGCGAGCATGTCCAGGTAGTCGTCGCCGTCCGCGTCCCAGAAGTACGCGCCCTCGGCCCGCTCGTAGACCTTGTCGAAGCCGATGGTGTGCAGCATGCGCGGGAGCTGGTGGTTGAGGTACCGGGTGTGCAGCTCGTAGCGCTCGGCTCCGCGCTCGGACAGGAGTCTGCCGAGGTCGAACTCCGTGGTCATTCAGCTTTCTCCTTGACTGACACGGCCAGGCTGTCCTCGGCCTCCTTCAGGGCCAGGCTCGCGCTGATCCGGCCGGCGATCTCGACAGGCGTCAGCCCGATGTCGGCGAGCACCTCGCCCCGCTTGGCGTGCGCGAGGAACTGCTCCGGGATGCCGAACCGCCGTACCGGTACGTCGACTTCGGCGTCACCCAGCGCCAGCGCCACGGCGGCGCCGACCCCGGCCGAGCGGCTGTTGTCCTCGACCACGGCCACCAACCGGTGCTGTGCGGCGAGGGGCGGGAGCGCCGGGTCGACCGGCTTGACCCAACGCGGGTCGACGACGGTGCAGTTGATGCCGCGGGCCTGAAGCAGCTCGGCCGCCTGGAGGCACACCGGGGCCATCACACCGACGGCGACGAGGAGGACCTCCGGCTCGCCCACGTCCCGGTGCAGCACGTCCAGCCCGCCCACCCGGTCCACCGCCGGGATCGACGGCCCCACCGACTCCTTCGGGAACCGCACGAGCGTCGGCGCGTCGTCGACGGCCACGGCCTCCCGCAGCTGCGCCCGCAGCTGGTCGGCGTCGCGCGGCGCGGCGATCCTGAGGCCGGGCACGACCTGGAGGATCGACATGTCCCACATGCCGTTGTGGGAGGGCCCGTCCACGCCGGTGACGCCAGCCCGGTCCAGCACGAACGTCACCCCGCAGCGGTGCAGCGCGACGTCCATCAGAAGCTGGTCGAAGGCACGGTTCAGGAAGGTGGCGTAGACGGCGACGACCGGGTGCACCCCGCCCGTCGCCAGCCCCGCCGCCGACACGGCCGCATGCTGCTCGGCGATCCCGACGTCCCACACCCGGTCCGGGAACCGCTCCGCGAACTTGCCGAGCCCGACCGGGTGCAGCATGGCCGCCGTGATCGCCACGACGTCCTGCCGCTCCTCGCCGATCCGCACGATCTCGTCGCCGAACACCGAGGTCCAGGACGGACCGTTGGACGGAGCGAGCGGCTCGCAGGTCAGCGGATCCATCACGCCGACGGTGTGGAAGTGGTCCTCCTCGTGGGCGAGGGCGGGCTCGTAGCCGCGCCCCTTCTCCGTCAGGCAGTGGACGAGCACCGGCCCGTGGAAGCGTTTCGCACGCCGCATCGCGGACTCGACGGCCCCGATGTCGTGCCCGTCGATCGGGCCGACGTACTTCAGTCCCAGGTCCTCGAACATGCCCTGCGGGGCGAAGGCGTCCTTGAACCCCTTCTTCGCGCCGTGCAGGGACTCGTAGATCGTGTTGCCCACGAGCGGGGTCCGCAGCAGTACGTCCTTCCCCCAGGCCAGGACCTTCTCGTAGCTGTCGGTCGTGCGCAGGGTGGCCAGGTGGTTGGCGAGGCCGCCGATGGTCGGCGCGTACGACCGCTCGTTGTCGTTGACGACGATGATCAGCGGCCGGTCCTTGGCGGCCGCGATGTTGTTCAGCGCCTCCCAGGCCATGCCGCCGGTGAGCGCCCCGTCGCCGATGACCGCGACGACATGCCCCTTCTCCCCCTGTACCTCGCGGGCCTTGGCGAGTCCGTCGGCCCAGCCGAGCGCGGTGGAGGCATGGCTGTTCTCGACGATGTCGTGCTCGGACTCCTCGCGCGAGGGGTACCCGGACAGACCGCCCTTGCCGCGCAGCTTGGAGAAGTCCTGACGTCCCGTCAAAAGTTTGTGTACGTAGCTCTGGTGACCGGTGTCCCAGACGATGCGGTCGACCGGTGACTCGAAGACCCGGTGGAGCGCGATGGAGAGTTCCACCACCCCCAGGTTGGGCCCGAGATGTCCGCCGGTCCTGGCGACCGCGTGCACCAGGAACTCCCTGATCTCGTCGGACAGTTCACCGAGTTCCGCCTCGGACAGCGCCTTCAGGTCACGTGGTCCCCGGATGCTCTCCAGAATCGTCACGCTCGGGCCCCCTCTCGGTCCGTGCCTTGGTTCAGCTCACAGTCACTTCTGGTTTCCCCGTGACGGTGGGGGCGCCCGATGCGGCCCCGTTCTGCTCGTCCTGCTCCATCTGCTCGGCGATCTTCATCGCCTCGTCGATCAGCGTCTCCACGATCTTCGACTCGGGGACGGTCTTGATGACCTCGCCCTTGACGAAGATCTGCCCCTTGCCGTTGCCGGAGGCGACCCCCAGGTCCGCCTCCCGCGCCTCGCCGGGACCGTTGACCACACAGCCCATGACGGCTACCCGCAACGGCACTTCCATGCCCTCCAGGCCGGCCGTGACCTCGTCGGCCAGCTTGTAGACGTCGACCTGCGCACGCCCGCACGACGGACAGGAGACGATCTCCAGGCGCCGCTGCCTGAGCCCCAGCGACTGAAGGATCTGGATGCCGACCTTGACCTCCTCGGCGGGCGGGGCGCTCAACGACACCCGGATGGTGTCGCCGATCCCCCGCGACAGCAGCGCGCCGAAGGCGACGGCCGACTTGATCGTGCCCTGGAAGGCGGGACCGGCCTCCGTCACCCCGAGGTGCAGCGGGTAGTCGCACTGCTCGGCGAGCTGCTGGTAGGCGTTGACCATCACCACGGGGTCGTTGTGCTTCACCGAGATCTTGATGTCCCGGAAGTCGTGCTCCTCGAAGAGCGAGGCCTCCCACAGCGCCGACTCCACCAGCGCCTCCGGCGTCGCCCTGCCGTACTTCTGCAACAGCCGCCTGTCGAGGGACCCGGCGTTGACGCCGATGCGGATGGGCGTGCCGTGGTCCTTGGCGACCCGCGCGATCTCCTTGACCTTGTCGTCGAACTGTTTGATGTTGCCGGGGTTGACGCGTACGGCCGCGCAGCCGGCCTCGATCGCCGCGAACACGTACTTCGGCTGGAAGTGGATGTCGGCGATCACCGGGATCTGCGACTTGCGGGCGATGGTCGCGAGCGCGTCCGCGTCGTCCTGCGTCGGGCAGGCCACGCGCACGATCTGGCAGCCCGACGCCGTCAGCTCGGCGATCTGCTGCAAGGTGGCGCCGATGTCGGACGTACGGGTCGTCGTCATCGACTGCACCGACACAGGGGCACCGCCCCCGACCGCCACCGGGCCGACCTGGATCTGCCGCGACACACGCCGCTCGGCGATCGGCCGGAGGGGTACCTCGGGGACGCCCAAGGAGATGGCGGTCATGGTGTCACTCCCGGTTTCCGGAGACCGTCTCGCGCATGGCGCGCAGCGACTCCTTGAGCGAGCCCATGGTGGCAAGGACGGCGGTGGGCTCGTAGCCGCAGTGCGCCATGCAGTTGGCGCAGCGCGGGTCCTTGCCGCGGCCGTACTTGTCCCAGTCGGTCTCCTCGATCAGCTCGCGGTACGTGGGGACGTACCCGTCGCTCATCAGGTAGCAGGGCCGCTGCCAGCCGAACAGCGAGTAGTTCGGGATGGCCCAGGCGGTGCACGGGAAGTCGACCTTGCCCTCGAGGAAGTCGAGGAACAGCGGCGAGTGGTTGAGCCGCCACTTCCTGCGGTTGCCGCCCGCGAAGGCCTTCTTGAACAGTTCGCGGGTCTGCTCGACGCCCAGGAAGTGCTCCTGGTCGGGGGCCTTCTCGTAGGCGTAGGCGGGCGAGATCATCATCTCGTCGACCTTGAGGTCGTCGTTGAGGTAGTTGAGGACCTCGATGATCGTCTGCGGGGTGTCGGTGTTGAAGAAGGTCGAGTTGGTGGTGACCCGGAAGCCGCGCCGCTTGGCCTCCTTGATGGCCTCCACGGCCTCGTCGAACACGCCCTCCTTCGCCACGGACTCGTCGTGCCGCTCGCGCAGGCCGTCGATGTGCACCGCGAAGGCGAAGTACGGCGAGGGTGTGAACTTGTCCATCTTCTTGCGCAGCAGCATGGCGTTGGTGCACAGGAACACGTATTTCCGCTTGGCCACCAGCTGCCGCACGATCTCGTCGATCTGCGGGTGCATCAGAGGCTCACCGCCGGCGATGGACACCATCGGCGCACCGGATTCGAGCACCGCTCCCACCGCCTGGGCGACCGGCATGCGCTGCTTGAGTACGCCGGCCGGGTGCTGGATCTTGCCGCAGCCCTCGCACTTGAGGTTGCAGGCGAAGAGCGGTTCCAGCTCGACGATCAGCGGAAACTTGTCCCGCCTGCGGAGCTTTTGTTCGGCCAAGTATGTAGCGACCTTGATGGACTGACGCAGCGGCATGGCCATCTGGCTCACCTCCTGGGGAGCAGCAAAGAACGGTGCCATTCGAAGAAAGCAGGGAGAACGGAACGAAGGACACGGAAAGCCGATATTCCACCGCGCAACGTGCCGATCCGGACCAGTTCATGTTCTGGAGCGTCCACGACCACCCGGACGGCCGCAACCGGGCGCTCGCCGGTGCGTACGGCGCTCAGAAGCGTGGCCGCGGACTCCATGTCGACCGCGATCGCGCCGGTCGCGAGCAGATCCGACCGTTCCTGACCTCGGACGACGTGATCGGAGCCGGTGAGCGGCCCGGTGTGGACGGTGCGGCCCGGGACGGTCCGCGCGAGCTCTTTGACGAGTAGGTCGGTTCCTACGCACGGAACGGTTCCCGCCGGATCCCGGGTCTCCTCGGCGACCACCAGATCGCCGGGGTGCATCCCGGGAGCGAGCCCCGCGCAGAAGCCCGTGGCGAGCACGGCGGCTCCGCTGAGGGCCGGGTCGGCCAGGACCCGGGTGACGGAGCGCTCGGCCGCCCGTGGCCCCATGCCGGTCCGCAGCACGGTGACCGGCCCGCCGGCGCCGCCGCGGTCGCTCGTGCGCAGGGCGAACTGCTCGATGCCGAGCGCACAGGCGATCAGCAGCGGGGCCGGGGCGGGCTGCGGGCTCATCAGCTCCCCTTGGCCTCGGCGAGCGGTTTCCCGGACGTGCCGCCCTTCTCGGCCCTCTCGGCGAAGGGCTCTCCGTGTACGTACCGGCCGAGCGCGGTGAGCGGGAACACCTGCCGGTAGAGGTGGTAGTTGATGGAGAAGTCCCAAGGGAAGCCGGTGCCGGTGAAGTAGGGCTCGTCCCATGACCCGTCCTCGCGCTGGGTGGCAGCGAGCCACTCGATGCCGCGCTCGACGGCCTTGGAGTCCTTCTCCCCCGCGGCCAGCAGGGCCATCAGTGCCCACGCGGTCTGCGAGGCGGTCGAGGCGCCCTTGCCGCTCCACTCCTTGACGTACTTGTAGGAGCGCAGGTCCTCGCCCCAGCCGCCGTCGTCGTTCTGGACGGACTCCAGCCAGGTCACGGCACGGCGGATCGCCGGGTGCGAGCCCGGGAACCCGGCCGCCACCAGGGCGGGTACGACCGACCCGGTGCCGTAGACGTAGTTGACGCCCCAGCGCCCGAACCACGAGCCGTCCGGCTCCTGTTCGGCGAGCAGCCACTGGATGCCCCGCCGGGTGCGCGGGTCGTGCGCGAGGCCCTCGACGGCGAGCATCTCGACGACGTGCGCGGTGACGTCCGCCGACGGCGGGTCGATGACCTCGCCGAAGTCGCAGAACGGCAGCCGGTTGGGAAACGGGCTGGTGTTGTCGACGTCGAAGGCGCCCCACGCCCCGTTCTTCGACTGCATCCCGAGGTTCCAGCGCACCCCGCGCCCGATCGCCTTCTCCACCCGCTCCGGGTCGTGGTGCTTGACCCGGCGCAGCGCGAGGACCACCTCGGCGGTGTCGTCGATGTCGGGGTAGTTGTCGTTGTGGAACTCGAACGCCCAGCCGCCGGGCGGCAGTTGGGGCCGCTTGACCGCCCAGTCGCCGGGCCGGACGATCTCCTCGCCCAGCATCCAGTCCGCGGCCTTGACGAGCTGCGGATGATCGGCGGGCACACCCGCGTCCACCAGCGCGATCGTCGCCAGGCACGTGTCCCAGACCGGTGACTGGCAGGCTTCGATCATCCGGGCCCCGTCCTCGCGCCAGACGGCGAAACGGTCCAGCGACGCCAACCCCTCACGCATGACGGGGTGTTCGAGGTCGTAGCCGAGCAGGTGCAGGGCGATGATCGAGTACACCGCCGGGGGCTGGATGCCGCCCCAGCAGCCGTCGTTCTCCTGCCGCTCGATGATCCAGCGGGCTGCGCTGTTCATGGCGGCTCTGCGCAGCCTGCGCGGGGCGACCTTGCGCAGCTGGTGCAGCGCCTTGTCGAGCCGCTGGAAGGCGCCGTCCCAACTGGCCGCCGGAGCAAGGGGCCTCGGCGGGTTGGGGTTGGCCGGGTCGGTGTGCAGTTCGTCGAGCGGGAACGGTGCGGGCCGTACCGGGCGCTTCGCGGAGACGATCGTCAGCGGGACGATGGTCTGCCGGGCCCAGCAGCCGAAGTCGTAGATGTTGAGCGGGACCCACTGGGGGAAGTAGATGAGCTCCGGCGGAAGTTCGGGCAGGTCCTCCCACTTCCACCAGCCGAACAGGGCCAGCCAGATCCGGGTGAACACCCGGGCGGCGGCGATACCGCCCTGCTCGCGGATCCAGGCGGAAGCCTTGGCCATGTGCGGGGCGTCCGGCGCGTCGCCGGCCAGGCGGAGAGCGACGTACGCCTCGACGGTGGCGGAGAGTTCGCCCGGCGCGCCGTAGAAGGTGCCCCACGTGCCGTCCTCGCGCTGCTCACCGCGGATGAAGAGCGCGGCGGCCTGTGTGGTCGCCTCGTCGCGGATGCCCAGGAACTGACGGAGCAGTAAGTCCTCGGCGTCCATGGTGACGTTCGTCTCGAGGTCGCCCTTCCACCAGCCCTGGTCGTCCTGCTTCGCCAGCAGGAAGTCGGTGGCGCGCCGGGTCGCGCGTACGGCGGCTTCGTGCACCCCGGCCGCCCCGGGGTTTTCGGTGTCGCTGGCCGCGGCTGCCCGGGGCGGGAGTGCCCCGGTGCTTCCGTCGGTCGTCGCTGTCATGGCTTCCCCTTCGTGCAGTGCTACTGGAGTTGCGTCTGCTGTGGGTCCGCCGTCGGCCGGTGCGCTGGTTCCCGCCACACCGGCCGGCGACTACGCGAGGGCTATTCGACCGATACTGATCATCTCTTTTCGCCCGGTGGTGATCATCTCTTCCGTACGACGACGAAGTCGGCGAGCGCCGTGAACTGCGCCCGCACCTGCTCGGGCATGTCGACGGCGTCGAGCGCCTCGACGGCGACGGCGTGCTGACGGCGTGCCTCCTCGGCGGTCCACTCGCGGCCGCCCGCCTCCTCGATGAGGGCGGCGCGGGCCGCGAACTCCTCCTCGGAGAAGTTCTCGAAGTCGCTGCTCTTGGCGTCGGCGGCGAGGATCTCGCCGAGCCGCTCGGAGGCGGAGCCGCCCGCCGCGAGCGCGGCCACGACCGGCAGGGACTTCTTGCGCTGGCGCAGGTCGCTCCAGGTCTGCTTGCCGGTGGAGACCGGGTCGCCCCAGATGCCCAGGAGGTCGTCGACGGCCTGGAAGGCCAGGCCCAGGTGGTAGCCGTACTTCTCCAGGGTGTCGGCGGTACGGTCGTCGGCGCCGCCGAGCACCGCGCCGATGGAGCTGGCGCAGGCGAGCAGGGCGCCGGTCTTGTTGCCCTCCATCTCCAGGCACTCCTCGACGCTGACGCGGTCGCGGTGCTCGTAGGAGATGTCCTGCGCCTGGCCGTCGATGAGGGCGCGGGTGGCGGTGGTCAGACGGCGGGTGGCGCGGCCGGCCTCGACGGTGCCGAGCTCCAGCAGTACCTCGTTGGCGAGGGCGAACAGGGCGTCGCCGACGAGGATGGCCTGGGCGGGGCCGTGCACCTTCCAGACGGTGTCGCGGTGGCGGCGCTGTTCGTCGCCGTCCATCAGGTCGTCGTGCAGGAGTGAGAAGTTGTGGACGAGTTCGACGGCGACGGCGCCGGGGATGCCGACCTCGGGCGCGGCGCCGGTGACCTCGGCGGAGAGCACCGCGAGGGCGGGGCGTACGGCCTTGCCGCCGTCGCCGGCCGTGGGGTTGCCGTCGGCGTCGATCCAGCCGAAGTGGTAGGCGGAAACGGTGTCCATGGGAGGGGCCAGGCGGTCGATCGCCGCCCGCAGTACCGGTGTGGCCAGGGTCCTACCGCGCTCCAGGAGCGCGGTCACGTCGACCGCGGTCTCTCGAGCGGCCTTCTCGGCCGGGGGCACAGTGGGCACAGTCTCTCCTCTTGTTGCGGTACCGGGGGTGCGGGGGCCTGCCGCCGTGCGCTGATTCAGCATCACGCCGCCTCCTCGACGTCGAAGAGGTGGCTGGGGCGGGGCCGGCCCAGGGCGCTCAGCGCGGCGCCGGCCGCACTCACACCACTGCGGACCGCACTCTCCATGGTCGCGGGCCACCCTGTGGCGGTCCACGCACCGGCCAGGTAGAGGCCGGGGACTTTGGTACGGGCGCCGGGCCGCAGCCGCCCGACGCCGGGGGTGGGAGCGAACGTCGCTGTGCGCTCCCTGGTCACGAAGAAGTCCTTCACTTCCGCGCCGCGTGCCCTGGGCAACAGCCGCTCCAGCTCGGGCAGATACCGCTCACGCAGTGCGGCGACCGGCTCGTCGATCTCGTCCTGCGCTGCCGACTGGGACAGGGCGAGGTACTGCCCGTCCCTGAGCCCGGAGGCGTCGGTGCGGTCGAACACCCACTGCACCGGGGTGCCGAGGGCCGCGAAGAAGGGCCTGCTGAGCACCTTGCGTTCGTACACGACATGGACGTTGAGGATCGGCGCGGTGCCGATCTGAAGCAGTTGTTCCGGTGCGTCGAGAGCGCCCTGGGGCAGCAGGTCGTGCGCCTCGCGCTGGGCCACGGCGAGCACGACCGCGTCCGCCTGGAGCGTCTCGCCGGGAACCTGAACGCTCCAACGCCCGTTTTCGTCAGTAGAGATGGAGGTGACGCGTGTACGGACCTCGGTACGGACGCCCGCGGAGTCGAGCGCCTTGCGGGCCAGCCGGTCATGCAGTTCGCCCAGCGGGACGTGCGCCCAGCCGATGTCGGCCGCGCCCGGGTCGGACAGCAGACCGGTCTTGAACACCATCGCGGCGAGCCCCAGCGAGGCGTCGCCCGCGACCGCGTTGAGGGTGGCGACCCCGACCAGGTCCCACAGGGCCTCGACGGCACGCGCCGACTGGCCGTGCGCGGCCAGCCAGCTGCCGAAGTCCTGTGCGTCCAGGGCCGGATCGGCGAGGTCGAGCCCCTTGAGCGCGAGCGCGGCACGTCCGACCTTGGCACGATCGGCGAGGGACAGATGCGGATACGTCGCCAGGCTCCGGCCCAGGTGCAGGGGTACGGGCAGTTCGTCGCGCCGCAGCCTGCCGAGCCGCCGCCCCTCGGGCCGCGCGACGTCGAGGACGGGCACGTCGAGACGATCCTGCAGCGGCGCCAGCGCCGTCCCCTCGATCCGGTCGAGGAACCAGCGGTAGGCGGTGCAGCAGCGCAGGTACACATGCTGGCCGTTGTCGACGGTGAGTTCGCCGCGCTGGAAGGAGAAGGCGAGCCCACCGAGCCTCGGCCTGCCCTCGATCAGGGTCACGCGCACCCCGGCGTCGGCGAGCGCGAGCGCGGCGGTGATGCCGGCGAGCCCGCCGCCGACCACGACGGCGTCCCTCCCGGGACGTCCCGGGATGTCCGCGAGTGAGCCTTCGGCCCCCATGCCGTCGGTCATCGTGCACCCTCCCCTGCGCGACCGCCGTGCCGGTGCTTGAACGGTGCACGGCCGATCGTCTCAGTCAGGGACGCGTCCAAGCAGCGGAGGGTTGCCCGCCACTTTTCGCCGGCGGCATCACCTTGGACCGGAATGTCCATCAGGCACGCCTCCTGACGGTACGACGGGTCACATGCCGGGCGTCCAGACCGCTCAGGCCGCGCACGGCGACGTACGCCTTCTCGCGCCCCGGCAGGGAGACCCGGCCGCGCAGCACGGCCTCCGGGTCGCGCTCGATACGGTCAAGGAGGCGGCGGTAGATGCCGGCCATGGCGGCGACACAGGCGCCGCTGCGCCGGTCCAGCATGGGGAGCAGCCGGTAGCCCTCGGCGAAAAGAGCGCGGGCCCTACGCACTTCGAAGTGCACGAGGCCCGCGAAGTCGGAGCCCTCCGGTGGGTTCGGCCCGCTGAAGCCGACCGAGCAGCCGAACTTGGCGAGGTCGTCGGAGGGCAGATAGGTGCGGCCGCCCTCGGCGTCCTCACGGACGTCGCGCAGGATGTTGGTGAGTTGCAGCGCGAGCCCGAGCGTGTCGGCATACTCGGGCGCGCGCTCGACGCCGCGCGCCCCCGGTTCGGTGCCGAACACGCCGAGCGAGAGCCGGCCGATGGCACCCGCGACACAGCGGCAGTAGACCTTCAGATCGTCCCAGGTCTCGTAGGCCTCGCCGCGCACGTCCATCAGGACGCCCTCGATGAGCTCGTCCAGGCCACCGAGCGGGATCGGGAAGGTGTCGGCGGCATGGGCGAGGGCTACAGCCACGGGGTCGATGTCGTCCTCGTCGACCGACCGGTCGCGGATCCGGGTCAGCAACTCCCGGGTGTCCTCGAGTCTGGCGACCTTGACCTCGGCGGTCAGCGCGCCGTCGCCGATGTCGTCGACGCGGCGCGAGAACGCGTACAACGCCGACATCGCGCGGCGCTTGGGCGTGGGCAGCAGCCTGATGCCATAGGCGAAGTTACGGGCTTGCTGTCCGGTGACGGCCTCGCAGTAGCTGTAGGCGGCGAGTACCGGTGCGGACGCGTGTGGTGCAGACTCCACGGTCCGGATCACCCCTCTCCTCGCAGAGTCACGCCCACCTCGCGCAGCAGCTGAAGCTTGCTGGCCTTGGGCGGGCCGGGAAGTACGTCGTATTCGGCGGCGGCGATCGCACGGATTGCCGCCCTTCCCCCCGCCACGAAACCCGCGAGCAGCAGCTTGAGCCTGCCGTGGACGCTACCCACCAAGGGGGTGCCTTCATTCAGGAGGTTCTGGGCACGTTCCGCTTCGTATGCAACCAGTGCGCGCACCGATGCGCCTGCTGTTTTTGCCGCTAGATCGGTTTCCTCGACGTGAAAGCGCTTCATGTCGTCCGCCGGCAGATAGATCCGGTCACGACCGAGGTCCTCGGCGACGTCCTGGAGGTGCTCGACGATCTGCAGTGCCGTGCACACCGCGTCGGAGCGGCGAATCCGCTCGGGGGTCTCGGTGCCGGTGACGGCGAGGACGAGACGGCCGACGGGGTTGGCGGACAGTTCGCAGTAGGCAAGGAGATCGTCGTAGGTCTCGTACCGCCCCACGAGCTGGTCCTGGCGGTTGGCGGCGATCAGGCCGAGGAAGGGCTCGGGGACCAGCGAGCGGCGGCGGACGGTCGGCTGCAGACGGCGCAGCAAGGGGTGGCGCGGGGTGCCGTCGAAGACGCGGCGCAGGTCGGCCTCGAAGGCGTCGAGGAGGACGAGAGGGTCCTCGGCGTCCTTGGGCGACACGCCGAGCAGACGGGCGTCGGCGCCGCCGGGCGCGAGATCGCCGTCACCGATGTCGTCGACCAGGCGGGCGAAGCCGTAGACGGCCATGAGGTCGGTGCGCCAGGCTCTGGGCAGGAAGAACGGCGCCACGGGAAAGTTCTCCGCAGCGGCCTTGTCGAGCGTGCCGCGCGCTGGATCACCTGCGCGCGTGCTTGTTCCCGTCACCGTGGACTGCCTGGCGCGGGGACGGCACATGCTGCGTGGAGCTGGGGAGTTTCCGTAGCCATTGCCGTCACATCTCCCGTTCTACACCGCAGACCCAATGCACACTATTTCGGACACGCCGCCCGGCTGTCCGCGCCGCAGCCCGGAGAGAGGGGTGTCGCGCCTTATCGCCCCACTTGCCGCGTTTCGGTACCGGTACAGCTTACGTTGTACAACGGGGCCGGGCCCGTGGGGGTGTCCTGCACATCACAAGAACACACCGATTGGCGTCAAGATTCCTACGGCCAGCCGGAGTTGACGTTTCCTTTGCAGACGCGGGGCCCCGCCGGGCAGTTCCGGCGGGGCCCTGGGAAGCGTGCTGGGCCGCACGGCCCATGTCCGGGTGGACTACTTGCCCGTGAACTTCTCGTACTCCTTGAGGACCTCGTCCGTCGGTCCGTCCATCCGCAGCTCGCCGCGTTCCAGCCACAGAACGCGATTGCAGGTGTCGCGGATCGACTTGTTGTTGTGACTGACCAGAAACACGGTGCCGGCTTCCTTGCGCAGCTCGCGGATGCGTTCCTCGGAGCGCTTCTGGAACTTGCGGTCGCCGGTGGCCAGCGCCTCGTCGATCATGAGGACGTCGTGGTCCTTGGCGGCGGCGATGGAGAAGCGGAGCCGGGCCGCCATGCCGGAGGAGTAGGTGCGCATCGGCAGGGTGATGAAGTCGCCCTTCTCGTTGATGCCGGAGAAGTCGACGATGTCCTGGTAGCGCTCCTTGATCTGCTCGCGGGACATGCCCATGGCGAGCCCGCCCAATATGACGTTGCGCTCGCCGGTCAGGTCGTTCATCAGGGCCGCGTTCACACCCAGCAGCGAGGGCTGGCCGTCGGTGTAGACCTTGCCCTTCTCGGGCGGGAGCAGGCCGGCGATGGCGCGCAGCAGGGTGGACTTGCCGGAGCCGTTGGAGCCGATGAGGCCGATGGCCTCGCCACGGTAGGCGGTGAAGGAGACGCCGCGGACGGCGTGCACCTTGCGCACCCCGCGCTCCTCGCCGCGCTTGACGATGCGGCTGAGGGCGGCGGTGGCGCTGCCCTTGCCGGTCTTGGCGCCGTTGACGCGGTAGACGATGTGCAGTTCGTCGGCGATGACGGTGGGAATGAGGGCATCCGTCTTCTGCTCAGCCACGGCCGTACCTCTCCTCCGCCTTCCAGAAATACACGAAGCCCCCGACGGCGAACAGCACGGCCCAGCCGAGCGCGGCCGCCCAGACGTGGTCGGGGAGGTTCTCGGAGCCGTAGCCGTCGATGAGGGCGAAGCGCATCAGGTCCATGTAGATGGCGGCCGGGTTCCACTGCAGGACGGTCGCGATCCAGTCCGGCCGGTCCTTCAGCATGATCGGGATGGAGAACATCACGCCGGACGCGTACATCCACGTACGCATCACGAACGGCATGAGCTGCGCCAGGTCCGGCGTCTTGGCGCCCGCCCGGGCCATGATCATCGCAAGGCCGGTGTTGAAGAGGAACTGCAGGACGAGCACCGGAAGGATCAGCAGCCAGGACATGGCCGGGTAGCTGCCGAAGGCCACGGCCACGGCGAACAGCACGATCATCGAGAACAGCAGCTGCTGGAGCTGCTGGAGCGCGAAGGAGATCGGCAGCGAGGCGCGCGGGAAGTGCAGCGCGCGGACCAGGCCGAGGTTGCCGGAGATCGCGCGTACGCCCGCCATCACCGAGCTCTGGGTGAAGGTGAACACGAACACGCCCGTGACGAGGAACGGGATGTACACCTCGCGGGCCATGCCGCGGTCGGCCTTGAGGATGAGGCCGAAGATGAAGAAGTACACCGCCGCGTTCAGCAGGGGCGTGGCCACCTGCCACAGCTGGCCGAGCTTCGCCTGGCTGTACTGGGCGGTCAGCTTCGCCCGCGAGAACGCGAGGATGAAGTGCCGCCGGTCCCAGAGCTGGCGGACGTACTCCAGCAGCGAGGGGCGGGCGCCGCTCACGGACAGCCCGTACTTGGCGGCGAGCTGTGCCGCCGTGAGGCCCTCGTCGGGCGACGGAGGCGCGCTCACCGCGACCGAACCGTCGTGCGTTGTCTCACTCACCAGTTGAAACTTTCGTCTTCGAGATGCGCAGCCTGTGCGGGCCTGGCATGAACCCTCGGGCCGGATACGGCCCGGTTGCTCTAAGGGTCGAGCTTGTCAGATGACGGGAGGTCGGCCCAGTCGAGTCAGCCGCCACACCGTACGCCACTTCATGGGCCTGCGGGGACCGCACGGAGTGGTCCAGCCTTCCCTGAATCCACCGAACCATGCCTTCAGGGCGGGCCGGGAGGGGCGGCGCAGGAGGGTGAGCAGCATCCAGACGCCCAGATAGACCGGGACGAGGAGGGCGGGGAGGTTGCGGCGGGCGAGCCAGACGCGGTTGCGGGCGACCATGCGGTGGTAGACCGCGTGCCGGGAGGGCGCGGTCGTCGGGTGGAACAGCACCATGTCGGACCGGTAGTCGATCATCCAGCCCGCGTCGAGGGCCCGCCATGCCAGGTCGGTTTCCTCATGGGCGTAGAAGAACTCGTCCGGCAGCCCGCCGACCTCGGCGAAGACCTGGGTGCGGACGGCGTTGGCGCCGCCGAGGAAGGTGGTGACCCGGGAGGAGCGCATCGGGTCGGAGGCGCGCAGCCGGGGGACGTGGCGGCGCTGAGTGACGCCGGTGTCCGGGTCGGCGATGCGGAAGCTGATGATGCCGAGCTCGGGGTCGGCGGCGAAGGCCTCTCGGCACAGCTCGGCGGTGTCGTGGTGGGCGAGGAGGCCGTCGTCGTCGAGGAACAGCAGTATGTCGACATCGCGCCCGCTGGGGCCGAAGGCCTCGATGCCGATATTGCGGCCGCCGGGGATGCCGAGGTTCTCGGGCAGCTCGATCGTGCGGACGCCTTCGGGGACATCGGGCACCGGGGAGCCGTTGCCGACCACGACGACCTGGACCCGGTCGCCGTCCTGCTTGGCGACCGAGTCGAGCAGGGCACGGAGCTCGTCGGGGCGGTTGCCCATGGTGATGATCACCGCACCGACCTTCATCGGCGCGCTCACTTCAGCCTGCTCGAGGCGAGGATGGACACGAGGTGCAGCAGGGTCTGCAGCAGTGCGATGCCGGCCAGCACCGCGACGCCGAGCCGGGAGAAGAACAGGTCGCCGCGGACCTGGTCGACGATCGCCAGCACCAGGATCAGCAGGGACGCCTCGATGCCGAGGACCAGGCGGTGGAACTTGAGGGCGGCGGCGGCCTTGCGGGCCAGCGCCATGCCGGAGGAGCGCATCTCGGAGGCGGCCTCCTTGACCGGCGCCAGCCCGTTCTGGTGCCGGGCGACACCGACGAGGTCGGTCTCCGCCTTGATCAGGATCGCGCCGAGCGCGGCCAGGGTGCCGAGGAACGCCCACAGCCAGTCGATACGGCCGCTGCCCCACAGGTCGGCGGCGCGCAGACCGAAGCCGACGAGCACCGCGGCGTCGGTGAGGTAGGCGCCGACGCGGTCCATGTAGACCCCGCCGAGCGAGTACTGCTTCCTCCAGCGCGCGATCTCGCCGTCGACACAGTCCAGCAGCAGATAGAGCTGGACCATGACCACGCCGAGCACCGCCCCCGGGATCCCCGGCACCAGGAGTGCCGGGGCCGCGAGGACACCACAGACGGTCATCAGGTACGTGAGCTGGTTGGGCGTGACCCTGGTGT
Organism: Streptomyces cyaneus; assembly: GCF_004028635.1. Classification (GTDB taxonomy): domain Bacteria; phylum Actinomycetota; class Actinomycetes; order Streptomycetales; family Streptomycetaceae; genus Streptomyces; species Streptomyces cyaneus. Next base: position 121,203 of record NZ_RQJW01000020.1, read on the forward strand.
TCACCAGGTAGCGGTCGACCCGCAGGGACACCTCGCGCATGTAGAGGCGTCCCATCCAGTGCTCACCGCTGCGCCGGTCCTTCACCCCCGCGGGGTGAACGACGGGGCGGAGTTCAGCTACCGATGGCCTTGACATAGTCGGCGTAGATGTCCTTGATCTGGTCGGTGGTCAGGTCGAGGTGTTCGAGGATCGTGTAGCGGCCGGGCCGGGTCTGCGGAGCGAACTCGACGACACGGACGAACTCGTCGTCCGTGAAGCCGATCTCCTCCGGCAGCACCGGGAGCCCGTGCCGACGCAGCACCTCGGCCATGTAGGCCGACTCCTCGTGGGCCCCGCGCAGGTACATCGCGAAGGCCGCGCCCAGTCCGCACTGCTCGCCGTGGGCGGCGGCACGCTTGGGGAACAGCAGGTCGAAGGCGTGGTTGATCTCGTGGCACGCCCCGGAGGACGGGCGGGAGTCGCCCGACACCGACATGGCGATACCGCTGAGCACCAGCGCCTCGGCCAGCACCTGCAGGAAGTCGGTGTCTCCTATGCCGCCGGGGTGGCGGAGTACCGCCTCGCCGGCCTGCCGGGCGATCGCGGCGGCGAGGCCGTCGATCTTCTCGCCGTTGACGCGGTTGGCGAGCTCCCAGTCCGCGATCGCGGAGATGTTGGAGATGGCGTCGCCGATGCCCGCGCGCACGAAGCGTGCCGGAGCGTCGTGGATGACGTCCAGGTCGATGACGACCGCGATCGGGTTCGGCACACCGTAGGAGCCGCGGCCCGCGTCGTTGTCGAGGGTGGCGACCGGCGAGCACAGGCCGTCGTGCGCGAGGTTCGTCGGTACGGCGACCAGGGGCAGGCCGACGCGCGCCGCAGCGAACTTGGCGCAGTCGATGATCTTGCCGCCGCCGAGCCCGACGACCGCGTCGTAGTGGCCGGCCTTTATGTCGCCGGCCAGCCGGATCGCGTCGTCGAGGGTGCCGCCGCCGACCTCGTACCAGCTGGCGCCGGGCAGCGCGGGAGCGAGCCGCTCCTTCAGCCGGGCGCCGGAGCCGTTGCTGACGGCGACGGCCAGCTTGCCGGAGTGTGAGATGCGCTCGTCGGCGAGCACACTGCCGAGGTCGTCGAGGGCACCCGGGCGGATGTCGACGACGACCGGCGAGGGGATGAGCCGGGTCAGTACTGGCACGCGATCTCCCGTCCACGGGCGAGATCGTCGTGGTTGTCGATCTCCACCCACTTGACGTCGCCGATCGGCGCCACGTCGATCCGGAAGCCGCGGTTCACGAGCTCCTGGTAGCCGTGCTCGTAGAACTGCTGCGGGTCGGTCTCCCACACGGTCTTCAGCGCGTCGGCCAGCTCGGGGGCTGCGTCGCCCTCGATGAGGGTGACGCCGATGTACTCGCCGGTGGCCTCGGCGGGGTCCATCAGCTTGGTGATCTTCGTCATGCCCTTCTCGGGGTCGACGACGACCTTCATCTCCTCGTCGGCCAGGCTCTTCACCGTGTCCAGGGCGAGGATGATCTTCTTGCCCTCGCCGCGGGCGGCGAGCAGCGTCTTCTCGACGGAGACCGGGTGGACGGTGTCGCCGTTGGCGAGGATCACGCCGTCCTTGAGGGCGTCACGGCCGCACCACAGGGAGTAGGCGTTGTTCCACTCCTCGGCCTTGTCGTTGTCGATGAGGGTGAGCTTCAGGCCGTACTTCTGCTCAAGGGCTTCCTTGCGCGCGTACACGGCCTCCTTGCGGTAGCCGACGATGATCGCGACCTCGGTCAGCCCGATCTCAGCGAAGTTGCCGAGGGTCAGATCGAGAACCGTTGGTTCGCCCTCTATGCCCGCGGGCCCCACCGGCACCAGAGCCTTGGGAAGGCTGTCGGTGTAGGGGCGCAGACGCCGTCCGGCGCCGGCCGCCAGCACGAGGCCGATCATGCGGGTTCTCCTTCATCGTGTACGGCGGGCGCCCCGGAGGACACCCAGAAGCGGATGCTCTCGACGAGCACCACCAGGGCCACGACCACGGCGAGGGCCGTGAGCGCGACCGTGAACTGCGAGGCGGAGAGCACCGCGGCGAGGACGGTGACGAGCAGCGTCCGTCCTTCGTGCCCCCCGATGGCGCGCACCAGCCAGGCCGGGGGCGCTCCGGCGTTGCCGCGGATGCGGTACACCGTGTCGTAGTGATGGTAGGCGACGGCCGCCACCAGGCCGAAAGCCGCAGGAAGGGCTCCGTTCACCTCGGATTTGGCCGCGAGGATCAGGACGGTGCCGTATTCGGCGGCGCGGAAGACGGGCGGGACGAGCCAGTCGAGGGCGCCCTTGAGGGGGCGGTACAGGGCCTGACCGGCAGTGATCGCGTAGACGACGGCACCCGCGACGGGTGCCCAGGTCGCCCCGGAGAACAGGGACACGGCGAGGACGGCCGTCCCGCCCAGCGCGACCAGCAGCGGGGCGCCGAGCACGGCACGCGTGACACGGGCCACGAAGGAGGCCAGGGGTCCGTTGTCCGCGAGGTCCGCCAGCGCCTGCGCGGCCCGGGCCGTACGCCTGGCCTTCCGCGTCACCGACCGCAGGACCCGGCCCGCCGTCGTGTACGTCGCCGCGAAGGCGCAGCCGATGAGCAGCACGTAGAAGGTGATCCGGGGAGTCGTCGCCGCCGTCAGCACCGCGATCATCGCCCAGCGCTCGCCGATCGGCAGCACGATCATCCGGCGCACCCACACCGTCCAGCCGACGCTGTCGAGCTTGTCGGAGAGGGCGGCGGTGGGGCTGGTGTTGGCGGTGGCGTCGTGGTTGGCCTCGTTGAAGGAGAAGTCCACAACGTGCCGGCAGGTCTGCAGGACCATGGCGCCCAGGGCGAGCGCCCATACGTCGTCGCCACCGCGGGCCGCACCGAGTGCGAGCCCGGCGTAGTAGGCGTACTCCTTGGCCCGGTCGAAGGTGGCGTCCAGCCAGGCGCCGAGCGTGGAGTACTGCAGGGAGTAGCGGGCAAGCTGGCCGTCGGTGCAGTCCAGCACGAACGAGAAGATCAGCAGGAGGCCGGCCGCGATGAAGCCGCCCCGGGTGCCGGTGGCCGCGCAGCCCGCCGCGATGAGCGCGGTGAGCAGGGAGGCGGTGGTGACCTGGTTCGGGGTCAGGCCACGGCGGGCGCACCAGCGGGCGATGTAGCGGGAGTACGGGCTGATGAAGAAGGTGGTGAAGAAGCCGTCGCGGGACTTCACCGCCGACTTCAGACGTACGGCCTCGTCGTCGACGGCGGCGACGGCCTGCCGTGCCTCGTTGCGGGCCTGAGGGTCGGCCGGGACAGTGGCGACCAGGCTGCCGAGCTCGGGGCGCTGGACGTCGGTGCCTTCGTCGTCGAGGGCGGCGACGATGCGGTCGGCGAGGCTGTCGACGGCCACTGCCGTCCCGCCGCCCGCGGAGTTCTCGCGGGCCATGGCGCGGGTCAGCGCCTGGCGGCCGGCCGGCTGGGCCGTCACGGCGCCCTGGATCGCGGCCAGCGGGAAGCGGGGGTCGGTCAGGCCGAGGCGCAGCGCGTGCAGGTGGCCGACGAAGCGGGCGTCGACCACGGCGACCCGCTGGTCACCGGGCACCTGGGCGAGGAGCGTCTCGGCGTCGGCCGGGTCGGCGGCGACCCGCACGTCGTAGCCGAGGGACCGCAGATCGCCCTCGATCGACGATCCGGGGACCGGCGGACCGGTCAGGATGGCGGTCGACAACCGAACTCACTCCCTGGGTACCGGCGTGTCCGGCCGGTCATGTGCATGTGTGGGGGCGCCCGTTACCGAGGGCCCGGGCGGCATGTCGGCAGAGGCTATCGGATTGTCGCAAGCCGACGTTCACCACCCGTTTGGCGGAGCGATCAACGTGGTTTTCCCAGAGCATTGCCGCGATCATCATCGGGGATTTCGGGTCCTGCCCACAAACCCGTACTCACAGACGGGACATCAAGGACATTGGTTCCACCGCCTGTACCTCGGCATAGGGTGAACGACCATGACATGGCTGATCACCGGCGGAGCCGGCTACATCGGAGCACATGTGGCGCGGGCCATGACCGACGCCGGCGAGCGTGTCCTCGTACTGGACGACCTCTCGGCCGGACATCCCGCGCGGCTGCCTTCGGGCATCCCGCTCGTCGAGGGCTCGTCGCTGGACGGTGACCTGCTGAAGCGGGTGCTGGCCGAGCACGCGGTGACGGGTGTGGTGCATCTCGCCGCACGCAAGCAGGTCGGGGAGTCCGTGGCGCAGCCGACGCGCTACTACCGGGAGAACGTGGGCGGTCTCACCACGCTCCTGGAGACGGTCGCCGAGGCGGGCATCAAGCGGTTCGTGTTCTCCTCCTCCGCCGCCGTCTACGGCAACCCGGATGTGGATCTCATCACGGAGGACACCGGATGCGCGCCGGTGAACCCGTACGGCGAGACCAAGCTCGCCGGGGAGTGGCTGGTGCGGGCGGCGGGCCGGGCACACGGCATCGCGACCGTGTGCCTGCGCTATTTCAATGTCGCGGGCGCCGCCGCGCCCGAGCTGGCCGACACGGGCGTCTTCAACATCGTCCCCATGGTCTTCGACCGGCTCACCCGCGACGAGGCTCCGCGGATCTTCGGTGACGACTATCCGACGCCCGACGGCACCTGCATCCGCGACTACATCCATGTCGCCGACCTTGCCGAGGCGCACCTCGCGGCGGCCCGGCGGCTCACCGCGGCGGACGCGAGCGGCGACCTGACGGTCAACATCGGTCGCGGCGAGGGGGTCTCCGTCCGCGAGCTGATCACCGTCATCGGCGAGATCACCGGCGACCGGCGCCCCGCCGTGGTGGAGGCCCGGCGCCCCGGGGACGCCCCGCGCGCGGTCGCCTCGGCCGCACTGGCCGCCGAGGAGCTCGGCTGGACGGCTCGGCGCGGGGTACGCGAGATGGTGGAGTCGGCGTGGCAGGGGTGGCTGCTGCACCACGGCGGCTGATCAGCGGCCGATCATGCGCACAGCCTTGACCTGCGGATCGTTTCCGCAGGTCAGGGCACATGACAACGGTGTTCAGTGCCGCGTTGCCCGATACCCCCCGCCCGTAGTTCACTGTGATCCCGGACGGAAATACCGATCGTCGGACGGACCACGGAAGGGCGGCTTTCACATGGGGGCTGGGCACGATCACGGGCACGCGCACTCGCATGCGCCCCCGACCGGCACGGCGGCTGCCGCGTATCGCGGAAGACTGCGTGTGGCGCTGTCGATCACGCTCGGTGTCATGGTGGTCGAGATCGTCGGCGGTGTGGCCGCGGACTCGCTCGCCCTGATCGCGGACGCGGCGCACATGGCGACCGACGCGCTCGGCCTGGGCATGGCCCTGCTCGCCATCCACTTCGCGAACCGGCCGCCGAGCACGACGCGCACCTTCGGCTACGCCCGCGCGGAGATCCTCGCCGCCCTCGCCAACTGCCTGCTGCTGCTCGGCGTCGGCGGCTACGTCCTGTACGAGGCGATCCAGCGGTTCTTCACGCCCGCGAACACCGAGGGCGGCCTCATGATCGTGTTCGGTGCGATCGGCCTGGTCGCGAACATGATCTCGCTGACCCTGCTGATGCGTGGCCAGAAGGAGAGCCTGAACGTACGCGGCGCCTTCCTGGAGGTGGCCGCCGACGCGCTGGGCTCGCTGGCGGTGCTGATCTCGGCGGTGGTGATCCTGGCCACCGGGTGGCAGGCCGCCGACCCGATCGCCTCGCTGGTCATCGGCCTGATGATCGTGCCGCGCACCTTCAAACTGCTGCGCGAGACCCTCGACGTCCTGCTGGAGTCGGCCCCCAAGGACGTCGACATGGCGCAAGTGCGGGCCCACATACTCGCCCTGGACGGCGTCGAGGACGTCCACGATCTGCACGCCTGGACGATCACGTCCGGTATGCCGGTGCTGTCGGCGCACGTGGTGGTGAGCTCCGACGTCCTGAACGCGATCGGCTACGAGAAGATGCTGCACGAGCTCCAGGGCTGCCTGGGCCACCATTTCGACGTGGAGCACTGCACCTTCCAGCTGGAGCCGAGCGGGCACGCGGAGCACGAGGCCCGGCTCTGCTACTGAGACAACCGTACGGTCCGTGCTGAAACAGCCGTACGGTCCGATAAAACGCCAGTACGGGCGGAATGCAGCGATCCGGTGGTCGGTTGCGTCCTCATGCTCACAGCACCCCCGCCGACGGTTCCGTGCCCGCCGCGCCGGGCACGATCAACTGCCGGGAGTGCCGGATTCGTACGGCACACTTGGGGCGCAAGACCGATGCGAAGGATGGGTATGCCGATCACACCTGCGACCGCGACGCACAGTCCGTCGAACGGCGCCGCAGACGCGATTTTGCTGGAACTGGTCGACGAGAACGGTGTGACGATCGGCACCGCGGAGAAGCTCGCCGCCCATCAGCCGCCGGGGCAGCTGCACCGCGCCTTCTCCGTGTTCCTCTTCGACGAGCGCGGCCGGCTGCTGCTCCAGCAGCGGGCGCTCGGCAAGTACCACTCCCCCGGCGTGTGGTCCAACACCTGCTGCGGTCACCCCTACCCCGGCGAGGCACCCTTCGCGGCCGCGGCCCGGCGCACGCACGAGGAACTCGGTGTCTCCCCGTCACTGCTCGCCGAGGCGGGCACGGTCCGCTACAACCACCCGGACCCCGACTCGGGCCTGGTGGAGCAGGAGTACAACCACCTCTTCGTCGGCCTGGTGCAGTCCCCGCTGCGGCCGGACGCGGAGGAGGTCGGCGCGACGGCCTTCGTGACCTCGGCCGAACTGGCGGAGCGCCATGCGAAGGACACCTTCTCGTCCTGGTTCATGACGGTGCTCGACGCGGCCCGCCCCGCGATCAGAGAGCTGACGGGCCCGTCTGCCGACTGGTGACGAGTGCCAGGGCCTCAGGGCACGCGCACGGGTTTGAGCGGGACGGCGGCCCAGATCACCTTGCCGCCGCTCGCCGTGTGCTCGACGTCGCACACGCCGCCGGCCTCCCGCGTGACCTCGCGCACCAGCAGCAGCCCGCGGCCGCCGGTCTGGCCGTGGTCCGCCTCCAGGGCGGTCGGGCGGTAGGGATGGTTGTCCTCCACTGACACCCGCAGCCACTCGGCGCCGACGGCGACCTCCACGGCCAGCGTCGGCGACAGCAGCGCCGCGTGCCGGACGGCGTTCGTGACCAGCTCCGAGACGATCAGCAGCAAGCCCTGGACCAGGTCGTCCGAGACCGGCACACCTTGGCGGTACAGCAGGTCCCGTACGGCGTGCCGCGCCTGCGGGACAGAGGCGTCGACGGCGGGAGCGGTGAACCGCCAGACGCCCTCGTACGGCAGTGGATTCGGCGGCCGCTGACCGAGGGGCTCGTCCGCGCCGCCTGCTGGGCGTGGGCCGGACCCGCGCCCGTGGTTCTCCATCGTCCGGTCGCCACCCTCGCGCTCGATTGTCACCACACGTCGAGTGTTGGTACCGCGCAGGTCCAGGCCGTAGAACTGAACACAAGTCAGCAGGTATCGAGCGTTTCTGATCGTTGGCGTATGACACCGTCAGATGTGGGACCGCTCCTGTTCCGCTCGTGCCGACTTGGCGAACTATTCGGGTTGTACGGGTTTGGCTCGGCCTCGCGGACCTTCTTGATCGCCGTTCGATGCCGGCGGATAGCATCCGGGTCATGGAGCCCCAGCTGCTGCACAGTGTCGCCGACTCGGTCGCCACCGTCGTCATCCACCATCCGGCCAAGCGCAACGCGATGACGGCCGCGATGTGGCGAGCGCTGCCGCCGCTGCTCGACACCCTGGCCGCCGATCCCACGGTACGGGCGCTGGTGCTGACCGGTGAGGGCGGGACGTTCTGCGCGGGCGCCGACATCTCCACGCTCCAGGGGTCCCCTCAGGAGGCCCAGGGGCTGGCCGTGGCGGCCGAGGAGGCGCTGGCCGCCTTCCCGAAGCCGACGCTGGCGGCGATCCGGGGGCACTGTGTGGGTGGCGGTTCGCAGCTGGCGGCCGCGTGTGATCTGCGGTTCGCCGAGGAGGGGTCGCTGTTCGGGGTGACGCCGGCGAAGCTCGGGATCGTATATCCGGCGTCCTCCACACGGCGGTTGGCGTCGCTGGTGGGACCGGCTACCACCAAGTACCTGTTGTTCTCGGGCGAGTTGATCGACGCGGAGCGGGCGCTGCGTACGGGCCTGGTGGACGAGGTGCTGCCGGAGGGCGAACTCGGCAAGCGGGCCGTGGAGTTCACCCGCATCCTGGTGTCGCGCTCGCAGCTGACGCAGGCCGCGGCGAAGGAGTTCGCGGACGGGCGCACCGACCGGGACGGTCACTGGAGGGAGCAGGCGCGCGGCAGCGGCGACACCGCGGAGGGGGTCGCCGCGTTCCTGGAGCGCCGTCAGCCGCGGTTCACGTGGTCGGTTCCTGGCCGAGGATGAAACGGCTCCTCGACCGGAGCAGCTCGACGACGTCCGCGGGCGCCTTGTGCGGGGCTCCGGCGTCGTAGGGCGGCTGCGGGTCGTACTCGATCCCCAGCTGTACGGCCTGGGCGACGAAGTCGCCGGCGAGGTGGCCGAGCAGGGCGAGCCCCATGTCGATGCCGGAGGACACCCCGGCCGCGGTGACGTACTTGCCGTCGGTCACCACCCGCTCCCCCGTCGGTTCGACGCCGAACCTCCGCAGCTCGTCGAGGGCCAGCCAGTGCGAGGTCGCACGGCGCCCTTCGAGGAGGCCCGCGGCGGCGAGCAGCAGGGAGCCGGTGCACACGGACGTCGTCCAGGTGCTGGTGGCGTCGGCGGCGCGGATCCAGTCGAGGAGGGCCTTGTTCTCCATCTGCGCGGTCTGCCCCGGCCCGCCGGGGACGACCACGACATCGGGGTTCGGCACCTCGGCCAGCGTCTTGTCCGCGATCAGCGCGAGGTTCCCGCTGTCGCTGCGGACGGGGCCGCTCTCCTCGGCGACGAAGACGAGCTCGGAGTCCGGCAGCCGGCCGAGCGTCTCGTACGGTCCGACGGCGTCGAGGGCGGTGAAACGGTCGTAGAGGACGATCGCGAACTGCATCGTGGGCCCTTCAGTGCACAGGGGTCGGGTGGAAGCGGCGGCGGTACTCGGAGGGGGCCGCGCCGAGGGTTCTGACGAAGGCGCGGCGCATCGCCTCCGGGGTGCCGTAGCCGCTGGTGCGGGAGATCTCCTCGATGCCGTCGGCGGTGTCCTCCAGCAGCCGGCGGGCGTGTTCGAGGCGGACGCGGTCGACGTAGCGGCCCGGGGTCATGCCGGTCTCGGTCTGGAAGGCGCGGGCGAAGTGACGGGGCGAGAGGCGGGCGCGGGCGGCGAGCGCCTCCACCGACAGGTCCTCGCCGGGATGCTCGGTGATCCACTGCTGGACCTCGCGCAGTGGCTCGCGCTGGGCGGTCTGGGCGGCGAGCTGGGCGCTGAACTGGGCCTGGTTCCCGGGTCGGCGGAGGAAGACGACCAGGTGCCGGGCGATGGCGAGGGCCGCGTCCCGGCCGAGGTCCTCCTCCACCAGGGCGAGGGCGAGGTCGATGCCCGAGGTGACGCCGGCGGACGTCGAGACGTGTCCGTCGCGCACATAGATCGGGTCGGGGTCGACCTCGACGGCCGGGTGGTCGCGGGCGAGCTTGGCGCAGTACGCCCAGTGGGTGGTGGCGCGGCGGCCGTCCAGGAGGCCCGCCTGGGCGAGCCGGATCGCGCCGGTGCACACCGAGACCAGCCGCTCGGCCCGCGGCCCGTGCTCGCGCAGCCAGTCGGTGAGCCGCGTGTCGGGACTCCGGGTGCCCTGGCCGCCCGGGACCAGCAGGGTGTGCGGATCGTCGCTGTCCGCGAGTGATTCGTCCGGTACGACGGTCAGGCCGCTGGAGGTGCGCACGGGGGCGCCGTCCAGCGAGGCCGTACGGATGCGGTACGTGCCCGGGGTGTGCAACTCGGCCCCCGCGAAGACCTCCAGCGGGCCGGTGACATCGAGGCTCTGCACGCCGTCGAACAGGAGGAGGAGAACGGTTCGCTGCGCCATGTGCTCGATTCTTCGGCAGCCCGGGGATAGCCGCAATGACGAGAACCCCACCTTTCCTGCCATGCTCCGCGTGCGCACAGAGGACGTACCAAGCGGTTGGTAACCTGCGGGCCATGACTACTGCCGCCCTTGAGCCCCGTGCCGGTCGCCGCTGCCACAACGTGCTCAACTCCCTGCACGCGACGTCGTACTTCGCTCCCGAGCTGGGCAAGGAACTGGCCGCTCTCGGGATCACGCATCCCAGGGCCGTCAATTTCGCGGTACGGGCCGCCGCGCTGGGTCCGGTCGGTGCGGGCGCGGTGACGGCGACGTTCTACAACTACAAGCACGAGCTGGTCGCCCGGCACGTACCGGCGGTCTGGGCGATCGCCTCGCCCGAGGACGTGCTGGCGGCACGCGCGCGTGCGATCGACACGCTGCTGCGGCGGCTGCTCGGCGAGGAGGCGGTGGCGTCCGCGGAAATGGCACAGGCCGCACGGCTCGCGCTCCGGGCGACCGAGGGCTGTTCGCGCAGTGCGCGGCCGCTGTACTCGGCGCACGCGGATCTATCGGTCCCCGAGGAGCCGCACCTGGCCTACTTCCACGCCACCACGCTGCTGCGCGAGCACCGCGGTGACGGGCACCTCACCGTCCTGATGGCCGCGGAGCTCGACGGGCTGGAGGCGGTGGTGACCCACACCGCGACCGGCAAGGGCATGACGCCGAAGTGGGTGTTCTCCAGCCGCGGCTGGACCCAGGAGGACTGGGACGCGGCCTCCGACCGGCTGCGCGAGCGAGGTCTGCTGGACGACTCGGGCGAGCTCACGCCCAAGGGCGTCGCCCTGCGCGAGGAGATCGAGTCCGAGACGGACCGCCTGGACCGGGCACCGTACGAACACCTCGGCGCGGAGGGGGTCGCACGGCTGACGGAACTCGGTGCGGGATTCGCGCGGGCCGCGGTGGCGGCGGGGGCGTTCCCGGCGGATCTGCTCGGCAAGGGCTGAGGGCCAGGGCTAAGGGCCAAGGGCTGCCAGGAGTCGCCTCAGGCACGGACGGACACCTTGATCGGGCCCGCGCTGCATGGCGGGCCCGAGCCGCGGTACCCGGTCCCCAGTCGGCCGTCGTGGCCGAAGAGGAAAGGGGAATCAAGTGTTCCGTGCAATCGCAGACGTGTTGCGGCAGATCGGTGGTGCGATCGCCACGGTCGTGACGCTGCCGTTCCGGGCGCTGGCCCGGCTCTTCGGCGGCGCCTCGAGCAGTACGCGAAGCCGCAGGGCCTGATTCCGCCCGCCACGACCGGCCGGGTTGCCGCCCTGATCCCCGGTTGTCGGTGCCACCTGCCACAATTGCCGCGCAACCTCAGTGAGAAGGCGGGACGGGATCGTGACGACACCCCTCGTAGGGTCCATCGAAGGCAGGATCGCCGCGGAGCTCGGCGTACGAGAGCGGCAGGTGAAGGCTGCCGTGGAGCTGCTCGACGGCGGTTCGACGGTGCCCTTCATCGCCCGCTACCGCAAGGAAGCGACCGAGATGCTCGACGACGCGCAGCTGCGCACGATCGAGGAGCGGCTGCGCTATCTGCGGGAGCTGGAGGAGCGGCGGACGGCGATCCTCGAGTCGGTGCGCGAGCAGGGCAAGCTGACCGAGGAACTGGAGGCGCAGATCCGCGGCGCCGAGACCAAGGCGCGGCTCGAGGACATCTATCTGCCGTACAAGCCCAAGCGCAGGACCAAGGCCCAGATCGCGCGCGAGGCCGGGCTCGAGCCGCTCGCCGAGGGGCTGCTCGGTGACCCGACTGTCGAGCCGCTGGCCGCTGCCGCCGCGTTCGTCGACGCCGACAAGGGTGTGGCCGATCCGCAGGCGGCCCTCGACGGGGCCCGGGCGATTCTCACCGAGCGGTTCTCGGAGGACGCCGACCTGATCGGTGAGTTGCGTGAGCGCATGTGGGTGCGCGGGCGGCTCGCGGCCAAAGTGCGCGACGGCAAGGAGGAGGCGGGCGCGAAGTTCGCCGACTACTTCGACTTCGCCGAGCCGTTCACCGAGCTGCCCTCGCACCGCATCCTGGCGATGCTGCGCGGCGAGAAGGAGGAGGTCCTCGACCTCGTCCTGGAGCCGGAGGAGCCCACCGAGGGTCCTTCGTCGTACGAGGGGATCGTCGCCCACAAGTTCCAGATCGCCGACCGCGGCCGTCCCGCCGACAAGTGGCTGACGGACACGGTCCGTTGGGCCTGGCGGACCCGGATCCTGGTCCATCTCGGCATCGACCTGCGGCTGCGGCTGCGCACGGCCGCCGAGGACGAGGCCGTGGGCGTCTTCGCCGCCAACCTCCGCGACCTGCTGCTCGCCGCCCCCGCCGGCACACGCGCGACGCTGGGTCTCGACCCGGGCTTCCGTACGGGCGTGAAGGTCGCGGTGGTCGACGCGACCGGCAAGGTCGTCGCGACGGACGTCATCTACCCGCACGTCCCGGCGAACAAGTGGGACGAGGCGATCGCCAAGCTGGCCCGGCTGGCCAAGGAGCACGCGGTCGAGCTGGTCGCGATCGGCAACGGCACGGCGTCCCGCGAGACCGACAAGCTCGCCGGTGAACTCATCACCAAGCACCCCGAGTTGAAGCTCACCAAGGTGATGGTGTCCGAGGCGGGCGCCTCGGTGTACTCGGCCTCGGCGTTCGCCTCGCAGGAGCTGCCCGACATGGACGTGTCGCTGCGCGGCGCGGTGTCGATCGCCCGCCGTCTGCAGGACCCGCTGGCCGAGCTGGTGAAGATCGACCCGAAGTCGATCGGCGTCGGCCAGTACCAGCACGACCTGTCCGAGGTGAAGCTGTCGCGCTCGCTGGACGCGGTGGTGGAGGACTGTGTGAACGGCGTGGGGGTGGACGTCAACACGGCGTCGGCACCGCTGCTCGCCCGGGTCTCCGGCATCACCTCCGGGCTGGCGGAGAACATCGTGGCGCACCGGGACGCGAACGGCCCCTTCAAGTCGCGCACCCAGCTGAAGGGCGTGGCACGGCTCGGCCCGAAGGCGTACGAGCAGTGCGCGGGCTTCCTGCGCATCCGCGGCGGCGACGACCCGCTGGACGCCTCCAGCGTGCACCCCGAGGCGTACCCGGTCGTCCGGCGCATGGTGAAGACCTCCGGCCAGGAGGTGGCCTCGCTCATCGGCAACACGGGCGTGCTGCGGTCGCTGAAGCCGAACGACTTCGTGGACGAGACGTTCGGTCTGCCGACCGTGTCGGACATCCTCAAGGAGCTGGAGAAGCCCGGGCGCGACCCGCGGCCGGCCTTCAAGACGGCCACCTTCAAGGAGGGCGTCGAGAAGATCTCCGACCTGACGTCCGGGATGGTCCTGGAGGGCGTCGTGACGAACGTGGCGGCCTTCGGGGCGTTCATCGACGTCGGTGTCCACCAGGACGGTCTGGCGCACGTCTCCGCGCTGTCGAAGACCTTCGTCAAGGACCCCCGTGACGTGGTCAAGCCCGGTGACATCGTCAAGGTGAAGGTCCTCGACGTCGACATCCCGCGCAAGCGGATCTCCCTGACCCTGCGCCTCGACGACGAGGCGGCTGCGCAGGGGCAGCAAGGCGGGGGCGGAGGCGGCGGTGAGCGCCGGCAGCGCGGCGGACGGCCGCCGCAGCAGCGGCAGGGCCGGGGCGGCGGTGGCGGTGCGGGTGGTGGCGGGTCGCGTCAGGCGCCGCCTCCGGCCAACAGCGCGATGGCCGACGCCCTGCGCCGCGCGGGTCTGCTCGACCCCAAGCAGGGCAAGCGCTGAGTCGACACGCGGGCCCGGGCTCTCCGGTACGGAACGGAGAGCCCGGGCCGTTTCGCACCTAGGGTGACGGCATGCCGAGGTCGCGTGTCATCACCTGGGAAGTGTCGGAGAGCAGGGGCATCGAGACCGCCTGGATCTCGCTCGGTGGCGACGCCCTGCGGGCCCGCGGCCGAGCGGTCGGTACGGTTCCGCAGCCGTACTGGATCTCGTACGAACTCGACACGGCCGACGCCTTCGTGACGCGTCGGCTGTACGTCACCGCCGAGTCGGCGCAGGGCGTTCGCACGCTCGATCTACGGCATGACGGAGCGGGCCGCTGGACTGCGAACGGTATGCGTCTGCCCGAGGCCGACGGCGCCCTCGACTGCGACCTAGGTCTGTGCCCGCTCACCAACACGATGCCTGTGCTGCGGCACGGGCTTCATCTGGCCTCCGGGGAGCGGGAGTTCCTGATGGCGTGGGTGTCGGTGCCGGATCTGGCCGTCCTGCCCTCGCGGCAGACCTATCGGCATCTGGGGCACGGCCGGATTCGTTTCGTCTCCGGCGACTTCCGCAGTGACATCGAGTTCGACGACGACGGCCTCGTCGTCGACTACCCGACCCTGGCCGCGCGGCTCGGCCGATCCGCGGAGGGCGGCCCGTTGGGCCATGTGCAGTAGCACGATCGGCTGCCCGGCTCCGGGCGGGCGAAGCTGGACGCCCGATCCGCGTGCCCACCGCCGCCCTGGAGTGCCGATGCCCAACTCACCCCGCCGCCGTACCCCGTTCGGGCCCCGCCTCGGGGCGGTCTCCGTCTTCGCCGCCTGCCTGGTCCTGCTGTCCCCGGCGGGCGTGGAAGCCGCCACTCGGCCCGGACCGCACCCCGACGACACCCTCCAGCAGCAGCTGGAGGAGCTGGTCCGCGCGCCGGGCGGCCCGCCCGGCGTCATCGCTGTCCTCCGCGACGGCAGGGGCAGCCGGGTCGTCCGGGCAGGCGTCGCGGACCTGCAGACCGGCCGTAAGCCCGACCCGTACGACCACATGCGGATCGCCAGTGTGGCCAAGGCGTTCAGCGGCGCGGTGGCGCTGTCCCTCGTCGACCGCCGATATCTGCGTCTGGACGACACCCTGCGCGAGCGGGTGCCCCGTCTGCCGCGGGCCTGGGGCGCCGTGACGCTGCGCCAGCTGCTGAACCACACCAGCGGACTGCCCGACTTCGCGCAGGCCCCGGCTTTCGTGGCGACCGTCAGCGCCGACCCCCGGCACCGCTTCGACTCCCGCAGGCTGCTCGACTACGTCGCCGACCAGCCGCTGCGGTTCCGGCCCGGCTCCCGGTACCAGTACTCCAACTCCGACAACATCGCCGTCGCCCTGATGGCGGAAGCGGCGACCGGCGTCCGGTACGAGCGTCTGCTGGAGGCATTGGTGTACCGGCCGCTGGGCCTGCGCAACACGAGCCTGCCGCAGGGCTACCGGATGCCGAGGCCCTATCTGCACGGCTACGACGTGAGCCCGCCCTCGCCTCCGGAGGACGTCAGCGAAGTGCTGAGCATGTCCGGTGTCTGGGCGTCGGGCGGCGTCGTGTCGACGCCCGTCGACATGACCCGCTTCGTCCGCGGCTACGTCGGCGGCCGGCTGTACGGCCCCCACGTCGTACGGGAGCAGCGGCGCTGGATCCCCGGGGCGGCGTCCGAGCCCGCCGGGCCGGGGCGCAACGACGCGGGACTGGCCCTCTTCCGGTACACGACCCGGTGCGGCGTGGTGCTGGGGCACACCGGCAACACCCTCGGCTACACGCAGCTGATCGCCGCCACGCCGGACGGGCGCCGGTCGCTGACCTTCTCCGTCACCACCCAGATCAACCAGGCCCTCAAGCCCGATCTGCTGCAGAACCTGCGCGCCGTGCAGGAGAACTTCGTCTGCGCGCTGCTGCGCTGACCGAGGGCAGGGCTGACGGACACGCCTCAGCGTTCGGTCACCTTGCTTCGGTCACCTTGCTTCGGTCACCTTGCCGTCGGCGACTTCGAGACGGCGGGTGACGTGGACCGCGTCGAGCATGCGGCGGTCGTGGGTGACCAGGAGCAGCGTGCCCTCGTAAGCGTCCAGGGCCGATTCCAGTTGCTCGATGGCCGGCAGGTCGAGGTGGTTCGTGGGCTCGTCCAGGACCAGGAGGTTGACGCCCTTGCCCTGGAGGAGGGCGAGGGCCGCGCGGGTGCGTTCGCCCGGGGAGAGAGTGGCGGCCGAGCGCACGACGTGGTCCGTCTTGAGGCCGAACTTGGCCAGGAGAGTGCGGACTTCGACCGGTTCCGTGTCCGGGACCGCCGCGCAGAAGGCATCCAGCAGGGACTCGTCGCCGTGGAACAGCTTGCGGGCCTGGTCGACCTCGCCGATCAGGACGCCCGAGCCGAGCGTCGCCTGTCCCGCGGTCAGGGGGACGCGGCCCAGCAGGGCGCCGAGCAGCGTCGACTTGCCCGCGCCGTTGGCGCCCGTGACCGCCACCCGGTCGGCCCAGTCGATCTGCAGGGACACCGGGCCGAGGGTGAAGTCTCCGCGTCGTACCTCGGCGTCCCGCAGGGTCGCGACCACGGCGCCCGAGCGCGGTGCCGACGCGATCTCCATGCGCAGGTCCCACTCCTTGCGCGGCTCCTCGACGACGTCCAGGCGCTCGATCATGCGCTGGGTCTGGCGGGCCTTGGCGGCCTGTTTCTCGCTGGCCTCGCTGCGGAACTTGCGGCCGATCTTGTCGTTGTCGTTGTTCGCCTTGCGCCGGGCGTTCTTGACGCCCTTGTCCATCCAGGAGCGCTGCATCTGCGCCCGGTCCTGGAGGGCGGCGCGCTTGTCGGCGTACTCCTCGTAGTCGTCGCGGGCGTGCCGGCGGGCCACCTCGCGCTCCTCCAGGTAGGCCGCGTAGCCGCCGCCGTAGAGGTTGATCTGCTGTTGGGCGAGGTCGAGTTCGAGGACCTTGGTGACCGTGCGGGTGAGGAACTCGCGGTCGTGGCTGACGACCACCGTCCCGGCGCGCAGGCCGCCGACGAAGCGTTCCAGGCGCTCCAGGCCGTCGAGGTCGAGGTCGTTCGTCGGCTCGTCGAGGAGGAAGACGTCGTAGCGCGACAGCAGCAGCGAGGCCAGTCCGGCGCGCGCCGCCTGGCCGCCCGACAGGGACGTCATGGGCTGGTCCAGGTCCACCGCCAGGCCCAGCGAGTCGGCGACCTCCTCGGCCCGCTCGTCGAGGTCGGCGCCGCCCAGTCCCAGCCAGCGCTCCAGGCTCGTCGCGTACGCGTCGTCCGCGCCGGGCGCTCCGTCGACCAGGGCCTGCGTGGCCTCGTCCATCGCCCGCTGGGCCTCGGCGACCCCGGTACGCCGGGCCAGGAACTCCCGCACGGTCTCGCCCGGGCGCCGCTCCGGCTCCTGCGGGAGGTGACCGACGGTCGCGGTCGGCGGGGACAGCCGCAGCTCGCCCTCCTCCGGCGCGGTCAGCCCGGCGAGCAGGCGCAGCAGCGTGGACTTGCCCGCGCCGTTGGCCCCGACCAGGCCGATCACGTCTCCGGGCGCGACGACGAGGTCGAGCCCACTGAACAGGGCACGGTCGCCGTGGCCGGCGGCGAGGTTCTTGACGACGAGGGTTGCGGTCACAGGGAGCGATCCTAATGGGCGGGGCGCACGGGACGCGTCGGGGTTTTCCGGCACGCAAGATCGCCGGGGAGGACGACGCCCTCAAAGGGGCGCGGGGAACTGCGCGACCAGCCACAGCGAGCCTGCAGACGACCCACGACCTCTCGCGGCACCCACCCCATCGCGGCGGTCCTAGCGGAGCGCAACCGCCTCCACCAGCACGCTCCCCGACGTCCGAGCCACCACGAACGACTCCCCCTTCACCGCCTTCGTGTCCAGCGCGATCCGGTGGCGGCCCGTTTCCAGGACGCCGTCGAAGAGCTCGTGCGTGTGGGTGCGGTACAGGCGGTCGAGGCGGTACGCGGTGAGGCGGACCCGGCAGGGGGAGGTGACCTCGACACCGGCCTCGCCGTCGGCGGCCACCAGGCGGGTCAGCCGGCGCTGTTCGGCAGGGCTGCGGTCCAGGGCGTGTTCGATCTGCGCGACCAGCAACGGCACGATCGGCGCGAGGCCGTCGACGTACGCCACGTCGACTCCGGCGTCCGCGAAGGCGCGGCGCACGGCGGTGCGCTGCTCCTGTCCGATCGCCCGTCCGAAGGCGACGGCGCCGTAGGCACGCAGCTCGTCGGCGGGGACGCCGCCCACGTCATGAGTGATGTCGGCGCCGATGCCGATGGTGCGCAGGGCGGCGGCGAGCTTGGCCAGGAGGGCGACGCGGGCGCCGATGAGGAGCACCCGGCGGCGCGGCGCCTCGGACGCGCCGTCGAGCAGGGAGCCGAGCGCCGCTCGGTATTCGGCGCCGTGGAAGCGGAAGGGCCCGATGCCGTGGTAGCCGTTGAGCTCCAGGTCGGCGTGTTCGTCGGTCTGCCAGGCGAAGTCCCGCCAGATGTAGTCGTCGCCGACCTTGTCGATGAGCGCGGTGACGGCGCCGCAGGCGAGGTCCTCGCAGTCCGGGCAGCCGTAGATGACGTACCGGCCGCCCGGAAGCGGGGCGTCCGCCTCCAGGAGCAGGCTGCGGACCTGGGCGGTGAAGATGGCGGGCGGGACGTCGGAGGCGAGTGGGGAGACGGCGTCGAGGTCGGAGAGCTGGAACAGCAGCGGGCGTCCGTCGACGATGAAGTCCACGAAGTCCCGGTGCACCTGGTAGTCACCGTTGGCGAGGACTCCACCGGCACGCATCGCCGGTGCCAGGCCGAAGGTCGCGTACTCGGCAGACATGCTGTGAGTATCCCCAGGACCGGACCGATATGAGCACGGCATGACATATTCCGCTAACGTCCCGGCATGGGGAGCGAACAGGTGGACGATGTCGTGGTGGTCGGCGGCGGTGTCATCGGGCTGACCACGGCCCTCGTGCTGGCCGAACGTGGTGCGCGCGTACGGGTGTGGACGCGGGATCCCGTCGAAGCGACCACCTCGGCGGTTGCGGGGGCGCTTTGGTGGCCGTACCGGATCGAGCCGCTCGCGCTGGCGCGGGCATGGGCCTTGCGCTCCCTGGATGTGTACGAGGAGCTGGCGGAGCGCAGCGAGCCGACCGGCGTACGCATGGTCGAAGGCGTACTGGGCGGGGCGAGCCTGGACGAGGCGGACGCGTGGGCCACGGCCCGGCTGCCGGGGCTGCGCGCGACGACGGCCGAGGAGTACGCCGGTTCGGGGCTGTGGGCGCGGCTGCCGGTGATCGACATGGCGACGTTTCTGCCGTGGCTGCGGGACCGGTTCCTGAAGGCGGGCGGTGTGATCGAGACGCGGTCGGTGTCCGGCTTCGGGGAGGTCGAGGCGCCGGTCGTGGTCAACTGCACGGGACTCGGCGCTCGTGAGCTGGTGCCGGACGCGTCCGTGCGCCCCGTGCGCGGGCAACTGGTCGTCGTGGAGAACCCGGGCATCCGCACCTGGCTGACCTCGACCGACGCCGACGGGGAGATGGCGTACTACTTCCCGCAGCCCGGGCGACTGCTCCTGGGCGGTACCGCGGTCGAGGACGACTGGTCACCGGAGCCGGATCCGGAGGTGGCCGCGGCGATCGTACGGCGGTGTGCGGCGCTGCGGCCTGAGATCGCGGGGGCGCGGGTGCTGGGGCACCGGGTGGGGCTGCGGCCGGGGCGGGACCCGGTACGGCTGGAGCGTGAACCACTGCCGGGCGGGCGGGTGTTGGTGCACAACTACGGGCATGGCGGGGCGGGTGTGACCGTGGCGTGGGGGTGCGCGGAGGAGGCGGCCGGGCTCGCCTCCTCCTGAGTGCGCACCGTTCACGGGCTCTCAGCCGTGGTCGTGGCCCAGCGGGTCGCCCTCCGCCTCGGTGCCGGGGCCCGGCCCGACCTTGATCTCGAATTCGCCGTCGAACCTCTTGTGGCCCTCGATCACGGCGAGCTCGACGGCCTCGGCGCCCATCTCGCCGCGCACGATGACCGGGTCCCGGCGCAGATCGCGCATGAGGGCGACGCACATGCCGATCATCACCAGCACGAAGGGCGCGGCGGCCAGGATGGTGAGGTTCTGCAGGCCGGTGAGCGCGTCGCCCTGGCCGCTGCCGACGAGCAGCATGATGGCGGCGACGCCCCCGGTCACCACTCCCCAGAACACGACGACGAAGCGGCCGGGTTCCAGGGCGCCCTTCTGGGAGAGCGTGCCCATCACGATGGAGGCGGCGTCGGCTCCCGAGACGAAGAAGATGCCGACCAGGATCATCACGAGCAGGCTGGTGGCGGTCGCGATGGGGAACTCCTGAAGGACGCCGAAGAGTTGGCCTTCGGGGGTGTCCTCGCCGCCGAGTGCGCCGCCCTCCTTCAGCTTCATCGCCGTACCGCCGAAGATCGCGAACCAGACGAGGCTGACGGTGCTGGGCACGAGGATGACGCCGCCGACGAACTGCCGGATGGTGCGGCCGCGGCTGATGCGGGCGATGAACATGCCGACGAAGGGCGTCCAGGAGATCCACCAGGCCCAGTAGAAGACGGTCCAGCTGCCGAGCCAGTCCGCGACGCCCTCGCCGCCGCTGGCCTCGGTGCGGCCGGCGAGCTGGGGCAGGTCGCCCAGATAGGAGAAGATCGACGTGGGCAGCAGGTCGAGCACGATGATCGTGGGGCCCGCGATGAACACGAAGACCGCGAGGATCAGGGCGAGCACCATATTGGTGTTGGACAGCCACTGGATGCCCCGCTCGATGCCGGAGACGGCCGAGAGCACGAAGGCCAGGGTCAGTACGGCGATGATCGTGACGAGCAGGCCGGTGCTGACCTCGTCCATCCAGTCCAGCTCCTGGAACCCGGAGCCGATCTGGAGGGCGCCGAGGCCCAGTGAGGCCGCGGAGCCGAAGACGGTGGCGATGATCGCGAGGATGTCGATCACCCGTCCCCCGACGCCGTTCGCATGCTTCTCCCCGATCAGCGGGGTGAAGACGGCGCTGATGGTCTGGCGCCGGCGCTTGCGGAAGGTGCTGTAGGCGATGCCGAGGCCGACCACCGCGTAGATCGCCCAGGGGTGCAGCGTCCAGTGGAAGAGGGTGGTGGCCATCGCCGTCTCCATGCGTTCGCCGGAGTTGGCGGGGTCCGTGCCCGGGGGCGGGGTCGTGTAGTGCGAGAGCGGCTCGCTGACGCCGTAGAACATCAGGCCGATGCCCATGCCCGCGCTGAACATCATCGCGACCCAGGAGACGGTCTTGAACTCGGGTTCCTCGCCCTCGGCGCCGAGGTGGATGCGGCCGTAGCGGCTGATCGCGAGCCACAGCGCGAAGACCACGAAGCACGAGGCGGCGAGCATGAAGGCCCAGCCGCCGTTGTGGATCAGGCCGTCGAGCATCTTCGTGGACACGCTCTCCAGCGAGTCCGTGGCCGCCCAGCCCCAGATCACGAAGGCCACGGTGATGGCGGCGGTGACGCCGAACACCACGCGGTCCGTGCTCGGATGGCCGGAAACGTCCGGAGGACCTTCCCGGCCACCCCGCTTCTTGAGATCTTCAGTCATCTGCGGCACCTTCCCCTGGAAACAGTGGATACGCCGGTTCCACATCGTCTCCCAGGGCCTACCACAGAACCCGTCGAACGCAGCCGTTTCAGCAGTCGGTGTCGGGCTCACCGGCTGTGAGGTGATACGGGGCGCGTTCGTCGAGGAGCAGCGGGACGAGGGCGCGCAGGGACTGGCGGAGCGGGACCAGGGCGCCCGTGACGGTCGCCTTCGCCTTCACTCCGTGCAGGGCGAGTTCGTCCCTCACCTGCGTGTACTGGTCGGGGGTGAGCCGGTACCCGCAGGGCGGGTCCTGGATCACCTCGGCAGGTTCGGGCGGGTCGTTGTCGGCGCCGCCGAGGTAGACGGGTCCGGTGTCGGCGTAGCCGGCGAGCCGGGCCGTGCCGGTCGCCACCTCGATCCGGCCGCGGCGGGCGTCGGTGAACTCGAACAGGCCGTCCAGCGCGGCGAGTTGGGAGCTCACCCGGCGCCGGTTGTTCAGCGCCTCGTCCGCCTTCTCCTCATCGGTGAGCGGGTCGACGCGACTCTCGATGAGCAGGCCCACCGAGTGCTTGACGCCGGACATGTTCCGCAGGATGCGTTCCTGGCCGTCACCGGCGACCTGCCGGATCGGATCGCCGGTGACCGGGTCGGTCCAGATGCCGTACGTGCCGGTCGAGTAGCCGGCGCCCGTGGCGGCGGGGCGTACGTACGAGTGGGACAGGGCCTGTGCCTCGTCGTGGACGTGGCCGTCCGTGTTGAGGTTGCGGGGCCACAGGTCGAACAGGTCCTTGTCGTAGTACTGCGGTGTGGCGCCGTACTCGTGCAGGTCGTAGACCACGTCGGGGCGCTGGTCGCGGATGACCGCGGCCATGGCGCGCCCTTCGGCGGTCCGCAGCGCGATGTGGTCGCGGTTGATGTCCACGCCGTCGCTGTTGCCGCGGGTGTCGGCGGCCCGGCCGTCGGGGTTGGCGGTGGGCACGACCAGCAGGGTGGTGCGCTCCAGGAAGCGCCGGGTCTGGCGGTCCTTCGCGTAGGCCAGGTCGCGGACGGTGGACAGGCAGGCCTCGCGGCCGGAGGGTTCGTCGCCGTGCTGGCTGCAGATGAGCAGCACCTTGTTCGGGGTGGGGCCGGTGCCGATGCGGACCAGTTGGAGCGGGCGGCCCTGTTTCGTCGTACCGATGCGGGCGACGGAGACCCGGTCGCTCGCCTTGTCGACGGCCGCGAGGAAGTCCTGTTCCTCGGTTTCCCCGGTCCAGCCGGCGCCGTTCGACTGCTCGAAGCCGGTGCGGGGCGGGGAGTCGGCGGCGTGGGCCGGTACGGCGACGAGGGATGCGGCGAGGGCCGCCGCGACGAGGGTGACGGTTCGGATACGGGTCACTGGCCTCCCTCCGGGATGCGGTGGATGCTGCGGGGTGCGGTCACGCCGTCGAGGGGCGTGGCCTGGGGAGCCACGGACACGGAGCCCGCCGTGGCGCGTGCGAAGGCGGGGGCACCGCCGACCAGCGGGACGCGGGCCTTCGTACGGGAGAGATCGAGGGTGAGGGTCGGCTTGGTCGACGGAGGATCGATCAGGTCCTTGTCCGTGCCCGCGATGATCAGGGCGAGGCGGTGACCCGCCGGGACCACGTGGTCGGTGGCCGCCAGGTCGAGGGTGATGGTGTACGGCTTACCCGGGGTGAGCGGTACGCCCTTCAGATCCGAGGCGTAGTTGCCCAGATCGGCCCAGCCGCGGCTGACGACCGTGTAGTCGACGTCGGCGGTCTTGGCCTTGGTCTCCTTGAAGCAGGCGCTGTCACCGGCGGTGCTGACGCCCCAGCAGGTGCGGTCGGTGAGCGTGCTGATGCCCTCGCCGCTGGTCGCGTAGTCGCGGATGGTGTCGGGGCCGAGGTCGACCAGGACGGCGGAGAGGTGGGCCGTCGAGGTGGTCGGGGTCGCGGTGACGGTGACCTCGGAGGAGCCGGACAGACGCAGGTCGCGGGTGAGCGGCCCGGTCACGAAGCCCGCCTTGTCGGGGGTGGGCTGGTCGATGTGCGCGGCCCAGTCGGTCTCGCTGTGCTGCGGGTCGTCGGTGAAGGCCTCGGTGCCGTTGCCCGTGCGCAGGCCGAGGGTACCGACGCCGGCCTGGGTGCCCTTGGCGGGGCGCAGGGTGGTGGTGTCGGTGCCGCGCGGCGGCCAGGCCTGGGAGGTGACCCACTGGTCGGGGTGGCGTTCGATGTCGGCCATCGGCTCGCGGTCGATGCCGTTGTCGTAGCCGAGGAGTTCGTGGTCGAACCAGCGGTGCAGGGTGTCGACCCAGTCCGCGCGGCGGAAGTCGAAGGGGTCGACGTGGCCGGTCTGGGAGAGCCAGATCTTGCGCTCGACGCCGTGCTTCGCCAGGGCGTCCCACCACTGGCCGAGGTGCTTCATACGGACGTTGAGGTCCTGCATGCCGTGGATCGCGAAAACGCTGGCCTTGACCTTGCGGGCGTCCTTCACGTAGTCACGCTCGGTCCACAGCGGCGTCCAGTCGCCGGTGCGCGGGGCCCCGTCGACGATCATCTGCTGGACCGCGCCGCACTTGGCGCGAGCGTCGGGGCTCTCGACGTAGTCGGAGAGCCAGTCGGGGCCGGAGTCGTACAGCGGGGCGCCCTGCTGGAAGTAGTAGTCGTACCAGGAGGAGATGGCGCTGATCGGGACGATGGTCTTCAGGCCCTCGACCCCGGTGGCGGCGACGCCGTTGGCTATGGTGCCGTCCCAGCTCTTGCCGATCATGCCGGTGCGGCCGTTGGTCCACGCCGCCTTGGCCTTGGTGGGGCCGGTGCGGGTCGTGTACGCCTTGGCGCGACCGTTCAGCCAGTCGACGACGGCCTTCGCGGAGAGGATGTCGGAGCGGCCGCCGACGTCCACGCAGCCGTCGGAGCGGTTGGTGCCGGCGAGGTCGACGCCGACGAAGGCGTAGCCGCGGGGCACGAAGTAGTTGTCGTAGAACAGCGGCATCTGCACGACGTTCCCGTTGGCGTCGTACGTCTTCTTCTGGCCCTCGTTGCCGCGCCCGCAGCAGGAGTAGTACGGGCTGGCGTCCATGATGACGGGTATCTTGCGGCCCTGCCGAGCCGCCTCCCGGGGGCGGACGATGTCGACGGCGACGCGGTCGGTCTTTCCGTCGCGGTCGTGGTCGAGTCCGGTGTCCACCCATACGGCCTCGCGGATGGCGTTGTCGTACGAGTAGACGGGTCTGCTCTCCCGCGCGGCGGCGTGCGCCGTCGCGGGCGTCAGGAACGTGGCCATCAGGGCAGCCGTGGCCACTGTCGCGAGCGGTCTCCAGATCGTGAAGCGCATGCGTATCGGCATGCGCGGACGGTACATCGGTCAACTCCCGTGCAGAAGAGGGGGGCTGATGACCCATGAGGTCTCGCGTGGCTGATAAACGCCCCTGGGGCGGGTCGGCTGATGTCGGCCGAATGGCGATCGTGTGACAGCAGTGGTCATGGACACACCGGAGGCACAGGTGGTGAATAGGCTCCGGACAGACTTCGGGCCCCTACGACTTGGAGCTTTCGTGCACCGCAGAATCATGGCGCCGGGCGCGCTCGCAGCCGCCTCTTTGATGCTGGCGATCCCGGCGTCGGCCGCGAGCCACTCCCCCGGCGCTCCGGGCATCGGCGACCCCTACTACCCGGCCTACGGCAACGGCGGATACGACGTCTCCCACTACGACCTCCGGCTGAAGTACCAGCCGGCCACGGACGAGTTGGAGGGTACGGCGACCCTGCTGGCGAGGACCACGCAGGATCTGTCCCGCTTCAATCTGGACTTTCTGCTGGATGTCAGCGAGGTCCGGGTCAACGGCGCCAAGGCGTCCTTCGCGACGTCGGGCGAACACGAACTGGAGATCACACCGAAGAGCCCGCTGGCCAAGGGCACGGCCATCACGGTCGTCGTGCGCTACCGCGGTGTGCCGTCGTCGAAGAAGGCGTACGGCTTCACCAGCTGGCACCGCACCCCGGACGGCGGTGTCGCGGCGAACGAGCCCGAGGCCGCCTGGTGGTGGTTCCCGAGCAACGACCACCCGCTCGACAAGGCGACGTACGACGTCTCCGTGCTCGTGCCCGACGGCACGCAGGCCATCTCCAACGGCACGCTGCAGTCGACGAGTTCACGGCTCGGCTGGACCCGCTACAACTGGCGCTCGAACAAGCCTCAGGCGACGTATCTCGCCACGCTCGCGGTCGGCAAGTTCGACGTCACCACGGGGACGAGCGAGAGCGGCATTCCGGTCATCAACGCCTACAGCAAGGAGCTGGGCGACAAGACCGGTGCGGCGAAGGCGAGCATCGAGCGGACCGGGGAGATCGCCGACTGGCTGAGCGAGTACTTCGGGCCGTACCCCTACAACGCGCTCGGCGGGTATGTGCCGAACACCGACACCGGGTACGCGCTGGAGACGCAGACCCGGCCGTTCTACAGCCCGGCGAACTTCGCGAACGGGTCGAACACCTCCGTCGTCGTCCATGAGCTGGCCCATCAGTGGTACGGCGACCTGGTGTCCGTGAAGGACTGGAAGGACATCTGGGTCAACGAGGGCTTCGCGCGGTACGCGCAGTGGCTGTGGTCGGAGCACGAGGGCGAGGGGACGGCGCAGGAGATCGCCGACTACGTGTACGCCTCGCGTGCGGCCGACGATCCGTTCTGGACGGTCAAGCCCGGTGACCCGGGGCCGGAGAAGCAGTTCCACATCGCCGTCTACGACCGGGGTGCGCTGGCTCTGCAGGCGCTGCGCAACGAGATCGGGGACGAGGCGTTCTTCGCCATCCTCAAGGGCTGGACGCAGAAGTACGCCTACGGCAACGCTTCGGTCGCCGACTTCCAGCGGTACGCCGAGGAGGTGTCCGGGCAGCCGCTGGCGGCGCTCTTCGACACGTGGCTGTTCCAGCCGTCGAAGCCGTCGGCGCCCACGGCCCGGGCGGCGTCGATCGCGAAGGCTTCGACGGCTCCGGTGCGGCCGAAGTCGTGGCAGAAGATCGCGGCGACGAATGGCGTGCATGACCATGGGGCCGGGCGCGGCAAGCAGCACGAGGACGAGCACGAGCACTGAGCGCGCCGCTCGACACAGCCCCGCGTCCCTTCAGGGCGTCGCAGCGCGCCTGAGTAGTTCGCTCAGGCCTATCGTGTCCGTCTCCGTCGACGGCACCGTGCAGGCGTGGGCGCCGGCCACCGCACCGTACAGAGCGCACCGGTGCGGTGGCTCGCCGGACAGCCTGCCGTAGAGGAAGGCTGCCGCGAAGGCGTCGCCGGCGCCGTTGGAGTCGACCACCGGTGCCGGCGGGGTCACCGTGGGAACGTGTGTGACCACGCCGTCGGTCAGGAGGTACGCGCCCTCGGCTCCGGCGGTGGCGACGACCACCTCGGCCCTCCCCCGCTCGGCGATGCGGCGCATGGTCCGCTCCGGGTCGGTCAAGGCGGCCGCGGAGAGGAACACCACGTCGGCCGTGTACGCGAACGGTTCGTGGTACGGGTTCTCCCCGTCCCAGTTGTGCAGGTCGGTGGAGAGCGTGACGCCGGCCTCGCGGAGGGCGGGCAGGGCGTGGGTGCCGGGGTGGGTGATCGACACATGCGCGTGACGGCTGGCCCCGGCGAGGGTCCGCAGCGTGTCTTCGGGGAACCGGTCGTCCGGGTACCCCCTGCTGATGTCGTACAGGGACAGCCGCCGTCCGTCCGGCCCGACCAGGTTCACCGCGCGCTTGGTGCCGGCCGGCTGCGGGATCGCGGTCAGGGCGATGCCGTGCTCGCGGTGCAGGGCTCGGACGAGGTCGCCCTCGGGATCGTCACCGAGGAAGTCGATGTGGTGGGTGCGCAGGCCAAGGCTGCTCAGACCGGCGGCCACGAAATCCCCGGTCTGACCGGCGCGGGCATGGATCCCACTGTCGATCATGTAGCTGTCGGCGTACGGGAGCGGCAGCTCGGGGACGTACACGATGGTGTCCACGCCCGCGCCGCCCAGCACGAGGACGTCGATATCACGGCTCAATCCCGACCCACCCCTTGGCCGTACACCTTCCCACCCCTTGGTCGTACACGTTCGCGGCTCAACTCCCGCGCTCCCCATGGTCATAGACGGTGACGGCGATCCCGCGCCGCACAAGCCGCTCGGCGATCATCGGCTCGACGCGGGACCACTTGCCGCCGGCCAACCCGCACCCTATCCGCGGCATGTGCACGGACGCGCCGAGTTCGGTCGCCTTGTCCGCCAGCCGTCCCAGCGCCGTGTCGATCGCCTCGTAGCGCACGGGGACCCCCTTGCTCCCCGTGCGGATGCCGCGCTGCCCGACCATGTTGGCGACCCAGACGTACGGCTCGACCTGGACGAACTGGACCGCGCCCAGCCCGAAGTCGTTCGAGGCCCGCTCGCGGTGCCATGCGCGGTAGGACTTCTCCGGTTCCGGCCAGCGGCGCGATATGGCCAGGACGAAGCCCTTCCCCCATCCCCCTATGTCGTTGCAGACATGGGCGATCACCTTGACGCCCTTCACCGACGGAACGGTGGCGTCACCCCGGACATACGTGATCTCCGACATGACGCCACCGTAGGTGCTGCCACTGACAGTGGCTCTACTTCGTGAACTGGGTCAGCTCCTGGTCCGCCGCCTTCGCGACCCGGCGTCGGATCGCGTACCAGCCGCCCACCAGCATCGCCGCGATGACCGGGATGAGGAGGAGGGTCTTGCGGCCGACCTCGGGGTCGTTCCACATCAGGGCGAGCACGGACAGCAGGAAGGCGATCGTCACGATCTCGGTGACCGGGCTGCCGGGGAGGCGGAAGGAGGGCCGGGCCACCAGGCCCGCCTTGGCGCGGCGGACGAAGATCAGGTGGCAGATCATGATGATCACCCAGGTCGAGATGATGCCGAGGGAGGCGACGTTCAGCACGATCTCGAAGGCCTGGCTGGGCATGGCGTAGTTCAGGCCGACGCCGAGCACGCACACCGCGCAGGTGAGCAGGATGCCGCCGTAGGGCACCTGGCTGCGGTTCATGCGGGCGGTGAACTTCGGGGCCGAGCCCGCCATCGCCATCGAGCGCAGGATGCGGCCCGTGGAGTACAGGCCGGAGTTGAGGGAGGACATCGCCGCCGTCAGGACCACGAGGTTCATCACGTCGCCCGCGCCCTCGACGCCGATCTTCGACAGGACCGTGACGAAGGGGCTCTCGTCGGCCGAGTACACCGAGCCGGGCAGGAGAAGGGCCAGGAGGACGACCGAGCCGACGTAGAAGAGGCCGACGCGCCACATGATCGAGTTCACCGCGCGCGGGACGACCTTCTCCGGCTCGGCGGTCTCGCCCGCGGCGACGCCGACCAGCTCCAGCGCGGCGTACGCGAAGATCACGCCCTGCATGACCAGGACGACGGGCATCATGCCGTGCGGGAAGACGCCGCCGTTGTCGGTGATCACGCTCAGGCCGGGCGTCGTGCCGCCCACCTCGTGCTGAGTGGCGAGCAGGAAGATGCCGACGAACATGAAGGCCACCAGCGTGGCGACCTTGATGATCGCGAACCAGAACTCCATCTCGCCGAAGATCTTCACCGAGATCAGGTTCACCGCCAGGACCACCGCCAGGGCGATCAGGGCCAGCACCCACTGCGGGATGTCGGTGAACAGGCTCCAGTAGTGCGTGTAGAGCGCGATCGCGGTGATGTCGGCGATGCCGGTCGTCGACCAGTTCAGGAAGTACATCCAGCCGGCGACATAGGCGCCCTTCTCGCCGAGGAACTCGCGCGCGTACGACACGAAGGAGCCGGACGAGGGGCGGTAGAGCACGAGCTCGCCGAGTGCCCGCACCACGAAGAAGGCGAAGATGCCGCAGACCAGGTAGGCGATCGCCAGCGCCGGGCCCGCGTTGTGGAGGCGGCCGCCGGCGCCGAGGAAGAGGCCGGTGCCGATGGCCCCGCCGATGGCGATCATGTTGACGTGGCGGGCCTTGAGGTCCTTGCTGTAACCGGCGTCGCCCGCGTCCGCGGGCATCGAGGCCGCGTCGGTACGGGGTGCGGCCACTGCCGTGTTCACGGCGTCCTTGCTCACGGGGGTACCACTCTCTGGTGCGCCCGAGCGGGTCGCGCTCGGGTGTCCGGACGTACGTATGGCCTGCGCCCTCGGTAAAGGCGCAGACCAAGGGGTCACCTTCCCCCAGGGATGCGGCTCATGCGGTGGCGCATGTCACAGAGCGTTACTTCTCACACGGCGGTCCCGCACCGTCCCATGGGCCTCGGGAGGTGTCACAGCACTGGTGAGACAGCGATACTGCTGCACATGACGACCGACACCACCGAGGGGCCGACCCTCACGATCGACGAACTGGCCGCGCGGGCGGGTGTGACAGTCCGCACGGTGCGGTTCTACGGCACCAAGGGGCTGCTGCCGCCCCCGGTGATCGGTCCGCGCAGAGTGGGGCACTACGGGCGCGAGCATCTGGCCCGGCTGGCGCTCATCGAGGAGTTGCAGCAGCAGGGCATGACGCTGGCGGCCATCGAACGGTATGTGCAGCAGCTGCCACCCGATCTGGACGCCCATGACCTCGCCATTCACCGGGCCGTGGTGGCCTCCTGGGCGCCGGAGGCCGTGGAGACGGTGACGCGGGCGGAGCTGGAGCGGCGGGCCGGGCGGGCGCTCGGCGACGACGACGTGGAGCGGCTGGCCGCGATGGGTGTCATCGAGGTCGACGACACCCATTACCGCGTTGACCTCGGGCTGCTGCGGCTCGGGGTCGGGCTGCTGGACGTACCGCTGTCGCAGGAGGCGATCCTCGCCGCGCGCAATGTCCTCATCGAGCATGCGCGGGCCGCCGCGCACGAACTGTCGCAGCTCTTCCGCGGCGAGGTGGCCCAGCGCACCGCGCAGGACGTGAAGTCGCTCTCCGCTTATATGCAACCCGTGGTGGTACAGGCCCTGCTGACGACGTTTCAGCGCTCGCTGCGCGAAGACCTGCGGGAGTGGCTGGGCGGCATCTCAGAGGAACGCGGATCCGCCTGACACGCTGAGGGTCTGCCCGGTCAGGAAGCCACTGCCCTCGTCGACGACGTACAGCAGCGTCGACACGAGGTCCGACGGCACCTGGGTCCGACTTGCGGCGTGCCGGCCACGGACGCAGCAGTTGACGGAGATCGCACGGGCTCTGCTGCGCACGCCGAAGCTCCTGGCCCTCGACGAGCCGACGTCCGCCCTCCCGGCCGCCGCCGTCGACCGCCTCGAACGAGTCCTGCGCACCCTCACCGGACGCGGCATCGCGGTCCTGTACGTCACCCATTCGTGGGTATGGGTGCGGTGGGTCGTCTGCGTGGGCGTGGTGGGCCCTCGGCACGCGTGTGTGGGTCGGCGCCACAAGGGCGTGGGGTGTCGTCATGAGCGCAGGGGCACGTCGACCAAGAGCGGCCGGGTCAACCTCCCCGCCCCGGCGACCAGTTCGTGCAGATGGGTCGCGCTCTGCGCCCGTACCGCGTCGACGCCGAAGAAGCCCGCGGCCTGGGTGAAGTCCAGGTGCCCCAGCTCGGTGCCCGGGCAGACGCCCTGGCCGCCCATCGACTCGTAGGTGTCCTGGAGGGTGCGGTAGGCGCCGTTGCTCATCACCACGAACAGGACGGGGGCGGCCTGCCGGGCGGCGCTCCACAGGCCCTGCAGGCCGAACAGCGTGCAGCCGTCGCCCAGGACGGCGACCACCGGCCGGCCCGGTTCGGCGAGCGCTCGGCCCACGGCGGCGCCGATGCCCCAGCCGAGGCCGCCGCCGACGGTGTGGGTGTAGCTGCCGGGTCGGTCGAGGCGGACGAGGCGGCGTAACAACAGGCCGACAGTGATGGCCTCTTCGACGACCACGGCGTCGGGCGGCAGACCACGGGCCACGGCGTGGGCGGCGGCCCAGGGGGCGAGTGGCGCCTGGGAGTAGGCGGCGCGGGCCGCGGCCTCGGCACGGTCGCGCTCGGCGGCGTGCTGTTCGCCCGCGTGCAGGATGCGGGACTTGGCGGTGTGGTCGGGTACGCGGTCGTGGAGCAGTTCGGCGAGGCGGTGCAGGGAGGGGGCGAGGGCGCCGACGAGGCCGGTGTCGGCGGGGAAGTTGCGGCCGATCTCGTCCGGGTCGGAGTCGAGTTGTACGACGGTGAGTCCGGGCGGCAGGGCGGGGCCGGGCGTGTAGTGATGCGGGGTGAAGGCGTGCGCGCCGGCGATCAGCACGGTGTCGTGCGTGGCGAGCGCGGTGCGGATGGCGTCGTGGCGCGGGGGCAGCATCCCGGCGTGGAGGGGGTGCGTGGTCGGGAAGTTCAGGCAGTCGGCCATCGGTTGGTGGTGGACGGTGGCGCCGCAGGCCTCCGCCGTGCGTATGAGCGCGCCTAGGGCATCCTCGCGGCCCACGCCGTCGCCGGCGACGATCGCGGGGCGGGTGGCGTCGCCGAGCAGGAGGGCGGCGCGTTCCAGGCCCGCGGCCGGTCCCGGTGCGGGTGTGGGGGTACGGGCCGGGACCTCGACCTCGGTGTCCTCGCCGAGGAGATCCATCGGGACGGAGAGGAACACGGGCCCTGCGGGCGGCCGTACGGCGAGCGCGAAGGCGCGGCGCAGGGCTAGCGGGAGGTCGCGGGCGTGCTGGACGTCGAACGTCGCCTTCACCGCGGGGGCCGCGAGGCCCGTCAGGTCGCCCGAGAGCATCGGGTCCTGCTGGAGGTGGCGGCGGTCCTGCTGGCCGGCCGTCACCACGAGGGGGGTGCGGGAGCGGCGGGCGTTGAGCAGGCCGATCAGGCCGTTGGCCAGGCCGGCTGCGATGTGCAGGCTCACGAAGGCGGGGCGGCCGGTGCCGCGGGCGTAGCCGTCGGCCATGGAGACGACGGCGCCCTCGTGGATGCCGAGGACGTATTCGGGGGCGTCGTCTGTCTGCGAGAGCGCTGCCAGGAAGGGGAGTTCGGTGGTTCCCGGGTTGCCGAAGACGCGGTCCACGCCCTCGCTGCGCAGGATGTCCAGCAGGGCGAGGGCGGGGCGGGATCCCATGGAGCGCTCCTTGGGGGGGACGGGCCGGGAGGGGTTCACACTTCGCCGACCAGCGTCCGGGGCGGCGGGGCGGGTGGCAAGGGGTGCGTGTCGCTCAGCGGTACGTGGGGGTACACCGGGCGGTTACTCGCCCCCGCCGCCCCTACCCTTCCCGTCCTTGAAGGGGCTCCGCCCCTTCGACCCCGCCAGGGGGCTCCGCCCCCTGGACCCCCGCTCCTCAAACGCCGGAGGGGCTGATTTACCCAGCCCGTCCGGCGTTTGAGG
>NZ_RQJW01000021.1 GCF_004028635.1 Streptomyces cyaneus
GCTCTGCCCCCTGGACCCCCGCTCCTCAAACGCCGGAGGGGCTGAGTTTTTTCAGCCCGTCCGGCGTTTGAGGACGAGGCCCCTTCAGGGCCGAAGCGGGGGTCTGGGGGCCGCAGGCCCCCAG
Source organism: Streptomyces cyaneus (assembly GCF_004028635.1). Lineage (GTDB taxonomy): Bacteria > Actinomycetota > Actinomycetes > Streptomycetales > Streptomycetaceae > Streptomyces > Streptomyces cyaneus. The sequence continues at coordinate 125 of NZ_RQJW01000021.1, forward strand.
GGACGGGACGGGTAGGGGCGGCGGGGGCGAGGAACTGGACCGGCGTCAGGGACGCAGTGCCCGCAGCAGCAAGTCCGCCAAATGGTCCGCGACCTCCTGGGGGCCCATCGGGCCGTCCGGGCGGTACCAGGTCGACAGATGGTGGACGGACCCGAAGTGGTAGTCGACCACCAGGTCGGCCGGGGTCGCCTTCGAGAAGACGCCCGACTCCTGACCTTCCTCGATGAGCGCACGGAAGCGTTCGTGGTAGCGCCGGCGCTCGGCGCGCACCTGCTTGTTCTTCTCCGGGCTCAGGTGGTGCATGGAGCGGAAGAAGATCATCGCGTCGTCGAGGTTCTCGATCGTCGTGACGACGACGTCGGCGGCAGCGCCTCTGAGCCGCTTCTCGATGGGCTCGTCGGCGTTCGCGAACGCGTCCAGCCGCTCCTGCTGAACGCGCAGCACGCGCGCGTACACCTCGTGCAGAAGGTCGTCCTTGGAACCGAAGTAGTGGTACAGCGCCCCTTTGGTGACGCCGGCCGCCTCGACGATCTCCTGCACCGAGGTGCGGTCGTAACCCCGCTCGGCGAAGAGCCGGGTGGCGGCGGCGAGCAGCCGCTGCGGGACGGGCGTGCCGTCACCGTCCGTCGTCCTGGCCACTGTGCCGCCACCTGCCTTTCCGAGATGTCTGCCTGCTGTCTAGCCGTCGTTCGCGCGGGAACGAAGTTCCCGACGGAGGATCTTCCCACTTGCCGTCTTGGGCAAGTCGGGCAGGATCTCCACCTGCCGCGGATATTTGTAGGCGGCCAGTCTCTCCCTGCAGTACGCAGCGAGTGCGTCGGGGTCCGTTTCCGCACCCGGACGGAGGCTGATGTACGCCTTGACGGTCTCCCCGCGGTACCCGTCGGCCACCCCGACGACGGCCGCCTCGCGCACCGCCGGGTGGGTGTAGAGCACGTCCTCGACCTCGCGCGGCCAGACCTTGAAGCCGGACGCGTTGATCATGTCTTTCTTGCGGTCGACGACGTAGAGCCAGCCCTCGGCGTCCATGAACCCGATGTCCCCGGTGCGCAGCTCGCCGTCGGGGAAGGTCTCGGCGGTGGCGTCGGGGCGCCGCCAGTAGCCGGGGACGACCTGCGGCCCGCGCACCAGGATCTCGCCCTGTTCGCCGAACGGCACTTCCTCGCCCGCGTCGTCGACGATCCGTACGACCGTCTCGGGCCCCGGCAGCCCCACGGCGAGCGTGCCGGAGACCGGGTCGACGGGGGCCTCCAGGCCTGGCGGGACGGAGGCGCAGGGGGCGGTGCACTCGGTGAGGCCGTAGCCGTTGCGGATGTACGGCCCCAGGCCGGCCCGGAACTTCTCCACCAGGGCGGGCGGCAGTGGGGCGCCGCCGGAGGAGATCATCCGGAAGGAGGCGAAGTGGTCGCGGGTGACCGCCGGGTGGGCGGCCAGCGCCATGAACGCGGTCGACGGGCCGACGGTGTAGTGGGGCCCGTGCTCGGCGAACGCGTCGAGCACGACACCGGCCTCGAAGCGGTACGCCAGCACGAGCGTGCCCGCGCTGTCGAGACAGGCGCCGAGCTGGCAGACCATCCCGGTGATGTGGAACAGGGGCGCCATCGCGAAGTAGACGGGCACCTCGGGCAGCTCCAGTCCGGTCCGCTGCCGCTCGGCGTTGTACATGATGTTGCCGTGCGTGTTGGTGGCGCCCTTGGGGGTGCCGCTGGTGCCCGAGGTGTAGCTGATCAGCGCGATGTCGGACGGGCCGAGGTCACGGCCCTGCGGCGCCTTGTGCCCGGCGCGTGCGACGACCGCCAGGTCCTCGGCGTCGTCGGCCTGCGGCAGCCGCTCGAAGGACAGCACGCGCGCGTCGTTGCGAGTCTGGAAATCCAACTCACAGCCGGTGAGGGCGATCCGCACCGGCGACTCGGCCGCCGTCTCGCGCAGATACGACTCCCAGGCCCGGTCGGAACAGATCAGTGCGGCCACCTCACCGTCCCGCAGGACGTGACCGACCTCCCCCGACTTGTACATCGGGTTGACGGGCACGACGATCGCGCCCGCCTTCCAGGCGCCCAGCAGCGCGAGCACGAAGTGCGGGGAGTTCTGCAGCAGGATCGCCACCCGGTCGCCGCGCTCCAGGCCGCGGGCGGCGAGGTGTCCGGCGACGGAGTCGCTGAGCTCGTCGACCTCGCGGTAGGTCAGGCGGCCGTCGAAGTAGGCGAGGAAGGTGCGGTCCGGGGTCTCGGCGACCACCCGGCGCAGGGCGTGCACGAGGGTGTCGGCCGGGTCTATCGGGGCGCGCTGGGCGTCGCTGAGCAGGGCCAGCCAGGGCTTGGCCGCGTAGGCGGAGGCGTCGGTCACCGGTTCGCCTCCCACTTCTGCTGGAGGTGGTTCATGCTGGTCAGCCAGCGGTCCGGTTCGGTGGCCCGCGCCTGGTAGTACCCGGCGACCTCGGGGTGCGGCAGGATCAGGAAGCGGTCCTCGTCGATGCCCTTGAACAGGGCGTCCGCGACGTCGTCCGGCTCGATGGCCGTCGGGTGGAGCACCAGGTCGCCCGCGCTGCCGGTGGCGGCGAGCATGTCGGTGCGCACACCCTGCGGGCAGATGGCGTGGACCTTGATCCCGCGGTGGCGGTACGTCAGCGACAGATACTCGGCGAAGGCGTAGGCGCCGTGCTTGGTGACGGCGTAGGGCGCGGCCCCGATCATCGTCAGCAGCCCGGCGGCGGAGACGGTGGACACGAACCGCCCGCTCCCCCGCTCCAGCCAGGCCGGGAGCAGTTCGTTGGCGGCACGCACGTGTGCCATGACATTGACGTCCCAGGACACCGTCCAGGCCTTCTCGTCGAGAGACTGACCTGGGTCCTCGCCTCCGAAGGCGACACCGGCGTTGGCGCAGTAGACGTCGACGGTGCCATCGAGCGCCTCGCGGGCCTCGGAGACGATCGAGGAGGCATCACCCGGCACCGCGACGCCGCCGATCTCATCGGCGACCGCCTGGGCCTTCCCGGCATCCAGATCATTGACGACGACACGAGCCCCCTCGGCGGCGAAGCGCCGGGCGAGGGCCGCCCCGATGCCACCCCCAGCCCCGGTAACGACGACTCCGGCACCCTGAACGGCTTCCACCATCGGTCTCCTTCGGCTGCGGCTCTCTTGCACTGGACAGACTAACCGGTCGGTATGTATCAGAGGAAGGGCAACGGCAGCCCACCTGGGGCGCGGGGAACTGCGCGACCAGCCACCAACCGCCCGGCACCTTCCACACAACCTGCGGGAGCAATACCGTGCCCCCCATGCGCCTATCCAGACGAGCCCTTCTCGCAGCGACAACGGCAGCAGCTTCACTCACCACAGCCTCCCAGGCCTCCGGGGCCGAGCTCCGCAGGCACCTACGCACAGGCTTCGAGAACCTCACCGCAAACGCCTACGCCCAGCTCAGCGGCCAGCGCGTCGGTATCGTGACGAACCCCACCGGCGTAACCCGCGACGTACGTCACATCGTCGACGTCATGCACGCCGACGACCGGGTGAACCTACGGGCCGTCTTCGGCCCCGAACACGGCTTCCGCGGCACCGCCCAGGCAGGCGGCTCCGAGGGCCGCTACGACGACCCCGCGACCGGTCTCCCGGTCTACGACACGTACCTCAAGAGCGGCCGTCCCCTCGCCGACATCTTCACCGCGTCCGGCGTGGACACGATCGTCTTCGACATCCAGGACGTGGGCGCCCGCTTCTACACGTACATCTGGACCCTCTACGACTGCATGGAGGCGGCCCAACTCGCCGGCAAGCGCTTCGTCGTACTCGACCGCCCGAACCCCGTGACCGGACGGGCGGCCCAAGGCCCGGTCCTGCACGAGGAGTTCGCCAGCTTCGTCGGCCGCCGGCCCATCTCCCAGGCGCACGGCATGACGGTCGCCGAGCTGGCGCGGCTGTTCAACGGGGAGTTCCTCACCACCCCGGTACCCCTGGAGACCGTACGGATGACGGGCTGGCGGCGGTCCGAGTTCTACGACGCCTGGGGCCTGCCCTGGGTGCCGCCGAGCCCGAACATGCCGACGCCGGACACCGCGCTGGTGTACTCGGGGACCTGCCTCTTCGAGGGCACGAACCTGTCGGAGGGACGCGGCACCACCCGCCCCTTCGAACTGCTGGGCGCGGAAGGCATCGACGGACGCTGGGCGGCCGCCGCAGGCGAACTCGACCTGCCCGGCGTGCACTTCAGGGAGGCGTACTTCGCGCCCACGTTCTCGAAGTTCCAGGGCAAGACCATCGGCGGCGTACAGATCCATGTGCACGACCGGGCCGCGTACGACCCCGTCCGCACCGGAATCGCCCTGCTCGTGACCGCCAAGAAGGTCTGGAGCGGCTTCGGTTGGCGCCCCGACAACTGGATCGACAAGCTCACCGGCTCCACACAGGTGCGCACGATGATCGACGCGGGCGCGAGCGCCGACGAGGTGGTGGCGGGCTGGCACCAGGAGCTCGCGGCGTTCCGGCGGGTGCGCAGGGAGTACCTGCTGTACAAATGAGCGCCTCAATTGCGTGCCCCGGATGAGTGACGACGTATGGCCATTCGCGCCCGGTAGCAGGACGATGCGCCCGTATCGCACCACTACGGGGGACGAGGGGGCCTGTCATGGCGAATCCGGCAGTGAGCGTGACTCCTTACTGGGAGCTGACCTTCGACGCGGACGGGGATCCGGACGCCGGCAAGCGGGACCGGCTGCTGGCCGGGGTGGCGCAGCACCACGTCCGTGATCTGATCGTCTTCGCGCACGGCTGGAACAACGACCGCTCGGGGGCGACCCGGCTCTACGACCGCTTCTTCGCGCCGATCCCGCAGCTCGCTCCGGCGGCGAAGATCGGGTACGTGGGTGTGGTCTGGCCGTCGATGCGGTTCTCGGACGAGCCGATCCCGGACTTTCCGCGGGCCGTGGCGGCCGAGATGCCCCGCCGCCCGGCGCTCGACAAGGACACGCGGCACGCGCTGCTGGAGACGTTCCCGGGGCGGGCGACCGTGATCGACCAGATCGCCCGGATGCTGGATCAACAGCCCCGTGAGGAAGGGGAGTTGGAGGAGTTCGGGCGGCTGGTGCGGATGCTGGTGGACATCGTGCCGCCGGGGCCGCAGGTGCTGTTCGCGGCGGACACGCTGGCGGAGGGCGTGCCGCAGAACTCGCCGGACATGTTCTCGGGGTCGACCGCGGCCGTGTGCGAGGAGTTCGCGCAGGCGCTGACACATCTCGAAGCGCCCGACGGAGCGCCGGACGGAGCGGCATCGTTCTCGTTGCCGAACCCGTGGGAGGGCGCGCACGAACTGCTGCGGCAGGCGACGTACTACGCCATGAAGCGGCGCGCGGGCACGGTCGGTGAGCGTGGGCTGGGCCGGCTGGTCGGGCAACTGGCCGCACGGGCGCCCGAGGTGCGGGTGCATCTCGTCGGCCACAGCTTCGGTGCGCGGCTGGTGTCGTTCGCGTTGCGCGGGCTGCCGAAGGGGGTGCACACCGTGAAGTCCGTGACGCTGCTCCAAGGTGCCTTCTCGCACTACGCGTTCGCGTCCCGGCTGCCGCACGACACCCGGGCCGGCGGGGTGCTGGAGGGCCAGCACAACCGGATCGACGGGCCGCTGGTGTGCTGCTACTCGCGGCACGACTCGGCCCTGTCCACGATGTATCCGCTGGCCTCCCGCATGGCGGGCGACGCGGAAGGGGTCGCGGCCCTGGACATCGGGCGGATGCTGGGTGCCAAGTGGGGTGCGATGGGGCACGACGGGGTGCAGGCGGTGCCGGGGACACGGTCGCTCAAGCTGGCCGACGCGCTGAAGGCGACACTGCCGACGTCGGGATGCGTGAACATCGACGCGGCGGCGGTCGTCAGGCGCGGCGGACCGCCTGCGGGAGCGCACAGCGACATCCTGCACCGGGAGTTGGCGCAGGTGGTGCTGACGGCGGGCCGCATCGAGTGACCCGCCGCCGCTGACCCGTCACCGATGTGACGTGAACTCCACGACCTGCTGGTACGTCGGCCGGTTCTGCCAGCTGATCTTGCTGTGCTTGATGCCGCCCAGCGTCCGCTGGACGATCGAGTCGGCGCACCACTGATCGCCCGCCGAGCACTGGTCGTCGCCGGGGTAGACCTGGGCCGCGGTCTTGCCGGCCGCTTCCTTCAGGGTGCTGATCAGGATGTCCCGGCAGGCGCTGAGGCTGCCGCCGCCGCAGTACTTCCGGTCGAGCGGACCCTGTACCGACTCCCCGAGCACGGCCCGGATGTCCTTGTCGACATAGGACCACCAGCCGTACTGGAAGGAGCTTCCGGCGTGCGAGCCGGTCGGGCCGTGCGCGGCGGAGGGGGACTCGTCGATGGGCAGGTTGGCGGTCATGGCGGCGTAGAGCTCACTGCCCAGACCCGGTTCGAACTCGGCCTTCACCAGCAGCGGCCACCACGCGTCCAGGATCCGGATCGCGTCGGCGTTGGCGTACGTCTTCGAACCGGCCGACGTCTCGGTGCGCTTGGCGCCCGCCGAGATCCACGCCTGGAGCTTGCTCACGGCCGCCGCGGCCGTCGAGTCGGTCACCGTGGAGCTGGTGACGGCCTTGAGCAGATCCGGCAGTACGTCCTCGGCCCGCAGGTCGGCAAGGCCCGCGTCGGCCATCGCCTTCACCAGCGAGGCCCGGGTCACGCCGCCCGCGTCGACCAGTTTCTTCACCCGGCTCTCCAGCAGGTTGCCGCGGTGGACCGAGCCGTCGCCCCAGGGGGCGGTGGTGTAGTCCTTGGCCTGCTTGTTGTTCCAGGAGATGTAGTAGTCCTGGTCGATGGAGTTGGGGTGGGCGGAGGGCGGGGTGTACTGCGCCGCGTTCGTCGTCGGATCCCAGCCCCGCCACTCGTACGCCGACTGCGCCCATACCGGGAACTCCGCGTCGACGCCGGTCGCCCGGACCGGGTTGTCGCCGCTGTTGTAGTAGGCGGTGTGCTCGGAGTCGGCGTAGAACCAGTTGAAGGTGTAGTTGATGTGCTGCACCGCCTTCTGGAAGTCCTCCGGGCCCTTGACGTAGTCCGGGTCGTTCAGCATCTGGAAGCCGACGATCGAGTCGGCCTCGTGCAGGTAGGAGGAGCGCAGGGTGGTGTAGGCGACCTTCTTGCCGCCGACGGTCGCGCGGTGTGTGACGGGACCGTACTTCGTCCGCCACACGCGCATCGTGTACGACCCCTCGGCGGTCCCGTCGGCGGTCGTCGGCTTCCAGGCGTTCTTCTGCTCGACCTTGTCCATCGCGGTGCAGGTGCCGCGGTACAGGTAGTGGTAGTCGTCCTGGCACAGCTCGACGGCGTAGGTGTCGATGATGTCCTGGCCTGAGGTCGTCGCGCTCCACGCGTAGTCCTGGCCGCGGCCGAGCTCGACGTACATGCTCAGACCGGCGAAGGAGGCGCCGCGGGCGCTGATGCCCGGCCCCTGGATCTCCTGGAGCAGGAGCAGCTGGGGTGCGAAGTAGCCGGTCTGCGGGCCGAAGACGGCGACCGGGTGGCCGCTCGCGGTGTGCTCGCCGCTGACCACGAGGGCGTTGGACATGCCCCGCTTGGCCGAGGTCATGGCGGTCTCGGCCGCGGTGGTGGAGGCGGTCGTCGCGGCGGATCCGGCCGCGCTGCCCGTACGGTCGTAGACCAGCTGCTCCTCGGTCACCGAGTCCGCGGCGGGCAGGGCCTCGCCCTGCGGATCGGCGGGCTTGGTGGCGTACGGGAAGCTCTTGTCGTGGACGGTGACGACCGCCTCCGGGTCGTTGCGCTCGCGGAACGACTCCCAGAGCTTCGTTCCCTCGGTCACGCCGTACTTCTCCTGGGCGGCCAGCAGGGAGAGGGCGTTGTTGACCTCGCCGCCGCCTCCGGAGCCGAACAGGGCGCCGATCACGGACGCCAGTGCGACCAGGTCGGTGGGCTTGAAGTGCTCGATCGTGCCCGCGTTGGTGACCGAGTCCTTGTGCCCGGTCAGGACGTACTCGCCGGGGAAGTAACGGCCGCTGTCGGAGGCGTCGATGTAGGAGTTGATGCCGTCGATGTAGGCGCCCACGTCGGCGAGTGCCTGCTTGCCCCGGTCGCCGGCCGCGGCGACGGCGTTGTCGATCTGTGCCTGCAGATCCGCCTCGGTGTACGGCGCGTGGCGGTAGAACTCCTGCTCGAGGCCCTGGTTGGAGGGCGCTCCGCCGGCGAACGAGGTCAACTGACCGCGTCCGACATGCCGGAAGACGTCCATCAGCCACAGCCGGTCCTGGGCGGCCGCATAGCCCGCGCCGAACTCCGTGCCGTATCTGGTGGTACCGGTGATGTGCGGCACACCCGTCTTCTTGTCACGGACGATCGTCACGTCGCTGCGTCCGGCGGGATTGATGGTGGAGGCGACTTGGTCGGAGGGGACGCCGAAGGAGGCGTCGTTGAAGAAGTTGTTGATCGTCGCGTTGGTGAGGCCGGAGTAGCCCTTGGCCAGGTTGGCGTAGGGGCCCAGCTGGTCCGAGGCATGTTCGGGCAGGGTGCCGAAGGCCTGGTTGAGCAGGATCTGGGCGAGAGTGGCGTTGCCGTTCTGGCCCGGCGGCAGGATGTCGGAGCACTGGTTCCCGCAGTGGTCGTTCGCGGCCGTGACCTCGGCCTCCGCTGCGGACGCCTCGGGCGCGGTGGCGGCTTGAGAGATTGGCGACAAAAGACCGGCAATCAAGGCGCATATGGATGCCGTCTTCAGGAACCCGGGGAATCTGCCGGGAGTTCTCAGTCTGTCTAGGGCGTTGCGTGGGGTACGCCGTGGCATGGCAGCTCCTACCGACGTGGGTGGGCCGGACGTTACCGGCGGTATCCCCGGGATTGAAGGTGAACATGCGTCACTTTTTGGAGTCACCAGGGCTCGCTATGGAGGTCATCGGAAATCCAATGGAGCCGAATCGCTTGTCGATACGTCTATTCGTCAACGTCGCGCGAAGTCCGTGCGACGACGCCGAAGTGACCGAAGTACAGGTGCAGGTGTGACGGAGGTGCAGGGCGATGGCCGGTTTCCGGAGTCTGGCGAGACAGGTGCGAGACCCACGGTGCGATCTGGCGCTGCGACGCTACTCGCTGCGTAAGTGCCTTGAGCGGTTCGCTCCTTACGGGCACAGGGCGACCTGGGACCACTTGTGCTCCCGGGCAGGGTTCGGTCCGGAGGACCGTTCCCCCGATCCGGCGCGGCTCGTGGCCGCGTTGGACGAGTTGGAGGAGGCGCGTTCGGTCTGGCTGGCCTATGAGGTCGAGTTCGCCGAGCGACGCAAAAAGGAGAAGCACGACGGACTGCGCAGGCCGGGCACCGTGGACGACTGGCACCGGCTGACCTGGGGCGGTTTCGGAGTCGCCTGGTGCGACAACCCCCGGGTCCACCCGGATGAACCGCTGGCCGAGGTGCTGCGCCGACTGATCTCCGCGCTGGAGCGCGAACCGGGTTCGGAGTGCCCGGTGTGCGGCGGTGAGCGGCTGATCTGGCAGTACGACCTGGCCCATGAACCGTCGTCGGGGCCGGTCTGCACGGACTGCGGGATCGTGGTGCCGCGTCCGGTGCTCACGCCCGAAGCGCTGGCGGCGTCGCGGCGCGAACGGCGGCTGCTGGTTTCCGCCTAGTACGACGGGGGTGCGCTGGGGATGCCGCACCCCCTTTTGCCGCAGCGATTTCGCCGCCTTGCCGACCCACTCCCCTCGTCAGTGCCCTCTCGGCCATCCCCGTTGTCAGTGGTGGCTGGCACCATCGAGACATGATCCAGGTGTGTCTGAACGGGCCCCGAGGGGCGGGCGACGGTGCGGTGGTGCCGCTCTCGCCGGAGGCACTGGCCGACTCCGCGGCCGAGGCCGTTGCGGCCGGGGCCACGGACATCCATGTCCACCCCAAGACTCCCTGCGGGCAGGACAGTCTGTCGCCGCGCGTGCTCGCACCGACGCTGGAGGCGATACGGGCCCGGGTGTCGGTGCCGGTCGGCGTGACGACGGGCGCCTGGGCGGAACCGGATACGGCGGCCCGGGTGGAGCGGATACGAAGCTGGTCGGCGCTCTCTGTTCTTCCCGACCACGCCTCGGTCAACTGGCATGAGCCGGGCGCCGAGGAGGTGGCCGCGGCGCTGATCGAGCAAGGCGTGGGCGTCGAGGCGGGCATCTGGTCCGGCACCGATGGGGCGGCCCGGTTCGCCGCCTCGCCGCTGGGGCCGAGGGTGCTGCGGGTGCTGGCGGAGGTGACGGACACGTCCGCGGAGTCGGCCGAGGAGACCGCGCGTGCGTTGCTGACCGACCTGGGCTCGGCGTTCGGCCGCCCGGTGCTGCTGCACGGGGAGGACGGGGGCGCGTGGCCGGTGCTGCGGCTGGCGGGGCGGCTGGGGCTGGCGACGCGCATCGGCCTGGAGGACACGCTGGTCCTGCCGGACGGGGAACGGGCCGTGTCGAACGCTCAGTTGGTGGCGGAGGGCTTGTACCAGTACGGGTGGGTCCAGCGGTCGTCGTAGGGCAGGGCGAGGAGTTCGGCCTCCATCGCGAGGTCGGGCTCGCCTCGGGCGCGGAGGCGGGCGGGAGCGTTGCGAGCGAACCAAGACTGCAACTCCGCGACGGCCGCCTCGTTGCCCTCGTCGAACCCGCAGGTGAGCGGCAGGTCATCGGCGAGGAGGTCGGCCAGCCACCGGCGTGCGCAAGCCACGAGGTGTGTGTCGGCGACGGGATGCCGGATCCAGTCGGCAAGGAAGGGCGTCACGGTCCCGGCGATCGCGGAACAGCAGTCGAATACGTCGGTGACCGGATGCGGCGGCTCGGGGGACGCGAGGGCATCCCGCCACCAGGCGGTCAGGAACGCCTGGATGGCGTCGGACTGCTCCGTCGGCCAGGAGTGCCAGTCCACGCGGGTCAGCCCGTGCCCCCACCACGCCACGTCCATGCTGCCGTCCGCCATCGCCCGCGCCATCTGCGGCAGCAGGCGCCGCATCACGGCGGCGTGGTCCTCGAAGTGATCGGGAACCTTGAAGACGAACCTGCGAACCAGGTCGGCGGGCACACGCGTGTACGGCGTGCGCAGATACGCCGTCTCCTCCGGATCGAAGCACCGCTCGCAGCCGATCTCCGTAGGGCTGGCGAACCCGTTGAAGACCGTTTCGATGTCCGCGAGAGCAGCGTCAAGGGCAGGTGAGGGCATGGAAGTCGACCCCGTCAGGACTCCGTGCGCGGCAGCGTGCCGCCGGCCGAAGATCGCGACGATACCAGCCGCAATTCCGGTCGCTCCAGCCCTTTCCCGTCCGGACAGTTGGGGGCGATGAAACGAACCTGAGGTCCTGAAGGAGCCCCTCATGTCGACGCTGCGCGTCACCGCCGAAGTGCTGACCGTCCACGAGCATCCGAACGCCGACGCCCTCGAACTGGCCCAGGTGGGCCTGTACCGGGCCGTTGTCGCCAAGGGCGCGTACCGCACCGGCGAGGCCGCCGTGTACATCCCCGAGCAGTCCGTGCTGCCCGCCGAGCTGATCGAGGAGCTGGGGCTGACCGGGCGGCTGGCGGGGAGCAAGGCCGACCGGGTCAAGGCGGTGCGGCTGCGCGGTGAGCTGTCGCAGGGGATCGTGTGCCGGCCGAAGGCACTGGCCGACGTCGATCTGGCGCGGGCGGCTGCGGAGGGGACCGACTTCGCCGAGGTGCTCGGGGTCACCAAGTGGGTGCCGCCGATCCCGCCCACGATGTCCGGTGAGGTGGAGTCGGCGCCGGATCTGTTGCCCTGGGTCGACATCGAGAACATCCAGCGGTATCCGGACATCTTCGTGCCGGGTGAGCCCGTCGTGCTGACCGAGAAGCTGCACGGCTCGGCGTGCCTGCTGACGTATGTGGCCGACGAGGACCGGGTGTACGTCTCCTCCAAGGGCTTCGGGGCGAAGTCGCTGGCCCTGAAGGAGGAGTCGCGGAACCTGTACTGGCGGGCGGTGCGCGGGCACGGTGTCGCCGAGGCGGCGGCCCGGCTGGCCGAGCGGCTGGGGGCGCGCCGGGTGGGCATCTTCGGCGAGGTGTACGGCGCGGGCGTGCAGGACCTGACGTACGGGGCCGACGGGCGACGGGCGACCCTGGGGTACGCCGTGTTCGATGTGTCCGCGGAGATCGACGGTCGGGTGCGGTGGCTGGACGCTGCGGAGGTGCTGGAGGGCGAACTCCCCTTGGCGCCAAGGCTGTTCGAGGGGCCGTACGACATCGAGCGGGTGCTGGAGGTCGCCACGGGGCGCGAGACCGTCTCGGGGCGGGAGCTGCATCTGCGGGAGGGCGTGGTGATACGTCCGGCAGTCGAGCGGTACAGCACGGTGACCGGGGGTCGGGCCATCGCGAAGGCGGTCAGCCCGGCGTACCTGACACGGAAGGGCGGGACGGAGTACGAGTGAAGGGCGGCGCTGCGGCGTCTTGACGGGCGGGGCGAACCACCCCCGCCCAAGCCGGTCCAGCATCCCGGCGCCGTCAGCTGCAGGTCCCCGCCCCCGGCTCACCCTGCCTCCGCCCCTGACGGCCTCCCCCTCCCCCTTGCTCCACCAGCAGCCGCGACCCCGTCAGCCGTTCGCCGAACACATCGTCCGGGTTGGACAGCACGCACGTGTCCAGGGAGAGGCAGCCGCAACCGATGCAGTCGGTCAAGTGGTCGCGGAGGCGGTTCAGTTGCTTGATGCGCTCCTCCAGCTCCGAGCGCCAGGCCTCCGACAGGCGCGCCCAGTCCTCATGGGTGGGCGTGCGCTCCTCGGGGAGTTCGGCGAGGGCCTCGCGGATCGTGGCCAGGGGGATGCCGACGCGTTGCGCGGCCCGCACGAAGGCGACCCGGCGGAGGGTGTCACGGGTGTAGCGCCGCTGGTTGCCGGAGGTGCGGCGACTGCTGATCAGGCCCTTGGACTCGTAGAAGTGCAGGGCGGAGACGGCGGCGCCGCTACGCGCCGACAGCTGGCCGACGGTCAGCTCGTGGATCTTCTCGGGGATCTGGGGCACCCCTCAGAGCCTACCTACCGCGTCGGACACCCGTTCCGTTGACATGAGCCCCGACCCCGACCATGCTAAGCAGTCGCTTAGATGTGCGGAACTGCGACACGAGAGGCCGGGACATGGCAGAGCCGAGGATCTTCACGTCCGTCGACGACCTGAAGGCGGCGGTGGGCGAGCAGCTGGGGTACACCGACTGGCTGGAGATCGACCAGAAGCGGATCGACCTGTTCGCCGAGGCCACCGGCGATCATCAGTGGATCCACATCGACCCGGAGAAGGCCGCCGCCGGCCCCTTCGGCACCACCATCGCCCACGGGTACCTCACGTTGTCGCTCCTGCCGCTCTTCGGACCCCAGCTGATCAAGGTCGAGGGCGTGAAGATGGGCGTCAACTACGGCACCAACAAGGTCCGTTTCCCCTCGCCCGTGCCCGTCGGCTCGCGGTTGCGCGCCACCGCGAAGATCAGCAACGTCGAGGACGTGCCCGGCGGCGCCCAGTTGACCGTCGCCTACACCCTGGAGCGCGAGGGCGGGGACAAGCCGGTCTGTGTGGCCGAGTCGGTGGCCCGCTTCTACGTCTGAGCGGCCCGGAGGCTACTTCGCCCCCACCATCCGCAGGACGAGGTCGGCGTAGAGCGCGCCGACCTCGTCGGGCGTCCAAGGACCGTCGACACTGAACCAGCGGGCCACGTCGATGCAGAGGGAGAGCACGGCGAGGGTGGTCCCCTTGACGTCCAGGACGTCGAACTCGCCCGCCGCCACACCGTCCTCGATGATCCCGCGCACCTCGGCGTCACACTGCCGGCGCAGTGCGAGGATCTCGGCGCGGGCGTCCGGGCCGAGCGAGTCCAGCTCGTACTGCACGACCCGGGCAGTCGTGCGCCCGCCGGCGTGCCAGCGGACGAAGGAGCTCACCGCGTCGGCGAGCCGCTCGGCCGCCGTGCCCTCGCGGCGGGAGGCCGTACGCAGGATCTCGAGCGCCTTCTCGTGGCCGATCCTGCTGATGCGGTGGAGCAGCTCTTCCTTGGTTTTGTAGTGGATGTAGAGCGCGGCCGGGCTCATGCCGGCGCGGCCCGCGATGTCACGGGTCGTCGTGGCGTGGTAGCCGCGCTCGGCGAAGGCCTCCACGGCGGCGATCAGCAGCCGCCGGGCCGCGTCGGGCGTGACCTCACCCCACGCCGACGTCTCTCCGCCGGCCGTCTCCTCCGCCGTACTCATCGCTCACTCGCCCCTCTCGCTGACAGAGGAACCACCATACCGCCGAAGGTGAGCGGGCGCTTAGCGTGGCCGTTCGGAGCTTTCAGGGCTTTCAGAGCTTTTCGAAGGGATCGTGTTCCGACAGGAGCTTCTCCAGCCGCGCCTGGTCCACCCGGCTCACGATCTGTCCGGCCTCCTGGCGGTCCCGGATCACTTTCGCGAGCGTGAACGCCGAGGTCACCAGGTAGAGGACCGCGATCGCGAGAAAGCCCCGCACCCAGGCGTCGGCGTTCAACCGGAAGATACCGATCGCGGTGGCGGCCATGGCGATGGCGAAGGAGGCCACGGCCTGACCGTAGAACGCCGCCGTGCTCTGTTGCTTGACCGGTGTGTCACTCATGGAGAACAGGGTCGGCGACGGTGACACCGGCCACATCCGCTGAAGTACTCAGCAAGGTACTCAGAACGCCGAAACCCCCGTCAGCGCCCGCCCGATGACCAGCTTCTGGATCTGGCTCGTGCCCTCGTAGAGGGTCATCACGCGGGCGTCGCGCAGCAGCTTGCCCGCCGGGTACTCGTCGATGTAGCCGTAGCCGCCGAAGACCTGGAGGGCGTTGTTGGCGGCGCGCACGGCAGCTTCGGAGGCGAAGAGCTTGGCCTTGGAGGACTCGACGGTGAACGGCTGCCCCCGGTCGATCAGGTCGGCGACCCGCCAGGTCAGCAGCCGGGCCGCGTCCACGTCCACGGCGATGTCGCTGAGCAGCTCCTGGACCAGCTGGTGGTGGGCGATGGTCCGGCCGAACTGCTCGCGTTCACCGGCGTATCGGACGGCCGCGTCCAGGGCGGCCTGGGCTATGCCGACGCACCCCGCGGCGACCGACATCCGCCCCTTGGCCAGGGCCGACATGGCGACCGAGAAGCCCTTGCCCTCCTCCCCCAGCATGGCCTCGGCGGGCACCCGCGCGTCCTCCAACACCAGCTCGGCGGTGGCCTGGCCGCGCAGGCCGAGCTTGCCGTGGATGGTGCGGCGGGTCAGGCCTGGGGTGTCGGTGGGGACCAGGAAGGCGGAGACGCCCTTGTGGCCCGGTGCGTCGGTGGAGCGGGCGAAGAGCAGGACGACGTCGGCCCAGGTGCCGTTCGTGATGAACATCTTGGTGCCGCTGATGACGTAGTCGTCGCCGTCGCGGACCGCGCGCGTGGTGAGGTTGCCCGCGTCGGATCCGGTGCCGGGTTCGGTGAGGCCGAAGCAGCCGACGTAGTCGCCGGCGGTGAGCCCCGGCAGCCACTGCCGCTTCTGCTCCTCACTCCCCCAGGCGGCGATGGTCTTGGCGACCAGGCCCAGGGAGACGGACACGATGCCGCGCACGGACGAGTCGCCGCGGCCGAGTTCCTCGGTCACCAGGCAGTACGCGAGATGGTCGCCGCCCGAGCCGCCGTACTCCTCGTCGATCGTCAGACCCAGGAAGCCGACCTCGCCGAGCTTCTTCACGACTGCGCGGTCGACCTCCTCGGCGCGGTCCCAGGCGATGACATTCGGGGCGATCTCGCGCTCCACGAAGTCCCGGGCGAGCCGCCGGACGGCGGTCTGCTCCTCGCTGAGCTCCAGGTTCATACCGAAGTCACCCCACAGACGGTGGAATCACCACCACACTTGAAAGCCGTACATTTAAATTAGCACTGCTAGTTTCCGTTCGGCAGCCCTACTATGTGCGCCATGGCCCGACCGCGCAAGCCCCTCCTCAGCTACGACCGGATCGTCGAGACGGCTCGCGAACTCGTGGACGCGGAGGGCCTCGCAGCCGTCTCCACGCGCCGGCTCGCCGCCGAACTGGGCGTGAGCGGCCCGTCCCTCTACAACCACTTCCGCACGAAGGACCAGATCCTGGAGGCGGTCGCCGACTCGGTCAGCGCCCAGGTCGACCTGTCGATGTTCGAGGACGGCCGGGACTGGCGGACCGCGCTGCACGACTGGGCCGTCTCCTACCGGGCCGCCCTGCGCGACCACCCGAACGTCGTCCCGGTCCTCGCCCAGGGCCCCGGCCGCCGCCCCGCCGGACTCCGCCTCGCGGACGCCGTCTACGGCGCGATGGTCGCCGCGGGCTGGCCGCCGGCGCAGGCCACGTCCATCGGCGCGCTGATGCGGTACTTCATCATGGGCTCGGCGCTCGGCTCGTTCGCCGGGGGCTTCGTGGACGACGCGAGCGCGTACGACCCCGCCGACTACCCCCACCTCGGGCAGGCCCATCTTCTCGCCGAGCAGCAGGAGAAGATCGACGAACGGGCCTTCGAGACTGGCCTCACGGCGCTGCTGGACGGCCTCGCGCGACAGTACGAGCAGGTCGGGCGGCCCACCTAGCCACAGTTCGGCGGCCACCGAAATGTCCGTGCCGCATGCTGGGACGCATGACCACCAGGGACCCCCAGGCACCGCAGCTGGCCCGGCTCGCCGGACTCATCGCCGACGAGACCCGGGCGGCCTGTCTGCTGGCACTGCTCGACGGGCGGGCGTGGACCGCCGGTGAGCTGGCGCGGCACGCCGGGGTCGCGGCGTCGACGCTGAGCGAGCATCTGAGCAAGCTCGTCGCGGGCGGGCTGCTCGCCGAGGAGCGGCAGGGGCGGCACCGGTATGTGCGGCTGGCCGACGCGCGCGTGGCGCAGCTGGTGGAGGACCTCGCCGCGCAGGTGTCGCCGACTGCCGACGTACGGCCGCGGAACCTGCGCGAGTCCAGTGCCGGGTCTGCCATGGCGCGCGGCCGCACCTGCTACGACCATCTCGCCGGACGGCTCGGCATCGCGGTCACGGACGCGTTGACCTCGCGGGGGCTGCTGCGGCAGGACACGGGGTTCGCGTTGACGGACGCGGGGCTCGGCTGGTTCGACAGTGCCGGCATCCCCCTCAACCGCACCGGCCGCCGCCCCTTGGCCCGCGCCTGCCTCGACTGGACCGAACGCCGCCCCCATCTCGCGGGGGTAGCGGGGGCGGCCCTGTGCCGGCATGCGCTGGAGGTGGGGTGGTGTGTGCGGATCGGGTCGGAGCGGGCCGTGAAGGTGACTCCGTCGGGGGAGCGGGCGCTTCGGGAGCTGCTTGGCATCGAAGCGGGGGCATTGCGGTGAGCTGGGCGGCCAAGGGGGTGGGGGCCGTGTGGTGCGCCGGGTGCGGCTGTGCGGGGGCTGGTCGCCCCCACGCGGCGGTAGCCGCAGATTCAACACAGCCCCGCGCCCCTGGTTGGCGGCAGTAGACGCCGCTTTGACAGATGCCGCGCCTCTCAGATCCGCACGCCCCACCCCTGCGTCCGAAATCCGCAAGCCCTCGGTCCCTCTCCCCTCCTAGCCTCTGGAGCATGATGAACGTCTCCCCCGCCCGCCGCACCGAGCTACTCGCCGCCGGTGCCGCCACCGTCACCGTCGTGTTGTGGGCCTCCGCCTTCGTCTCCATCCGCAGTGCGGGTGAGGAGTACTCGCCGGGCGCGCTGGCGCTGGGGCGGCTGCTCGTAGGTGCCCTGGTGCTCGGGGTGATCTGTCTCGTCCGGCGAGAGGGGGTGCCTCCGCGGGCGGCCTGGCCCGGGATCGCGATATCGGGACTGCTGTGGTTCGGCTTCTACAGCGTCGTGCTGAACTGGGGCGAGCAGCAGGTGGACGCCGGTACGGCGGCGCTCGTCGTGAACATCGGGCCGATCCTCATCGCGCTGCTGGGCGCCCGGCTGCTCGGTGACCCGATGCCGCCGCGGCTGCTGGCGGGGATGGCGGTGTCGTTCGCCGGTGCGGTGACCGTGGGTCTGTCGATGTCGGGCGGAGGCGGGTCCTCGGTGCTCGGGGTGGTGCTGTGCCTGCTCGCCGCGGTCGGGTACGCGGGCGGCGTGGTGGCGCAGAAGCCGGCGCTCGGCCAGGCGAGCCCGCTCCAAGTGACGACGTTCGGGTGCCTGGTCGGCGCGGTCGTCTGCCTGCCGTTCAGCGGGCAGCTCGTCGACGACGTGGCCGACGCCTCCCTCTCCGCGACCCTCAACCTGGTCTATCTGGGCGTCTTCTCGCTGGCGCTCGCCTTCACGACCTGGGCGTACGCCCTGGCCCGCACGACCGCCAGCCGGATGGGCGCGACCACCTACGCGGTCCCCGCGCTTGTCGTGCTGATGTCCTGGCTGGCGCTGGGCGAGGTGCCGGGGCTGCTCACCCTGGCGGGCGGGGCGCTGTGCCTGGCCGGGGTCGCCGTGTCACGGTCCCGGACGCGGGCGGCTCGGGTCGTGGCGGTGGCACCACAACCCGAGCAGACCCGGGAGTCAGCGTGAACGCGCCCTGTCCGCAAGGACCTTGATGGACAGCAGGGCGATCACCGACAGGCCGATGATGTAGCCGGACACCGCCATCGAGGTGCCGGTGGCTTCCAGCAGCAGCACC
Organism: Streptomyces cyaneus; assembly: GCF_004028635.1. Lineage (GTDB taxonomy): Bacteria > Actinomycetota > Actinomycetes > Streptomycetales > Streptomycetaceae > Streptomyces > Streptomyces cyaneus. The sequence goes on from NZ_RQJW01000021.1 coordinate 18,675, forward strand.
ATGACGAACGGGGCGAGGCCGCCGCCGAGGACGGCCGCGATCTGGTAGCCGAGGGAGGCGCCCGTGTAGCGCATCTCGGGCGTGAACAACTCGGCGAACAGGGCCGCCTGAGGGCCGTACATGATGCTGAGGAAACAGCTGGCGACGAACGTGCCGACCGCCAGCCACAGCAGCGACCCGGTGTCGATCAGCAGGAACAGCGGTACGGCCCACAGGCCGATGCCGGCCGCGCCGAGCGCGTAGATGCGGATACGGCCGATCTTGTCCGAGAGCGCGGCGGCGGCCGGGATCAGGATCAGCTGGGTGAGGCTGATGCAGAGCGAGACGGTGAGGACGGCGCTCTTCTTCATGCCGAGCTCGCGGGTCGTGTAGTCCAGCACGCCCGTGATGATGATGTAGAAGGTCGCGGTGTTCACGGCGAAGGAGCCGCCGGCGAGCAGGACCGTGCCGAGGTGGCCCTTCAGGATCGTGCGCAGCGGGGAGGACTGCTCGGCCTTCTCCTGCTCGGCCAGCTTCTTCTCCGCCTCCCGGAACTCGGGGGTCTCCTCGACGCGTGTGTGGATGTACCAGGCGAGCACGAGGACGAGCAGGCCGACGAGGAACGGCACGCGCCAGGCCCAGGCCGCGAACTGGGAGTCGGTGGTGAAGGCTCCGGCGAGCAGGAACACCGTGTTGGCGGTCACCACGCCGATGGGGACGCCGAGCTGGACGAAGCTGCCGTAGATGCCGCGCTTGCCCTCGGGGGCGTACTCGGTGGCCATCAGCATCGCGCCGCCCCACTGGGCGCCGACGGCGATGCCCTGCAGCACGCGGAAGAGGACCAGCAGGATCGGGGCGGCGACGCCGATCGTGTCGTACGTCGGGAGCAGGCCGATGCCCGTGGTGGCGATGCCCATCAGGGTGAGCGCGAGGACCAGCATCGGCTTGCGGCCACGCTTGTCACCGAGCTGGCCTGCGACGATGCCGCCGAGAGGGCGGGCCAGGAAGCCGACGGCGAAGGTGGCGAAGGCGGCGAGCACGCCGGCGGTCGAGCTGCCGGCGGGGAAGTAGAGATCGCCGAGGACGAGAGCGGCGGCGATGCCGAAGACGAAGTAGTCGTACCACTCGACCGCGGAAGCCAGAGCCGCGGCGGTGGCGACGCGGCGGCGGTTGGCAGAGGGCGGAACAGTCGAGGTGGGAGCGGGGGGAGCGGAAGGGGACGTGTCCATGCGTGCACACTCCGGTGGGTGCGGTGGGGACGTTCCCGGGAACATACTGACTGGACGGTATGCGGTCAACGGGTGTGCGCGAAGGTTGCCCGGAGCACCTGAGCGCTCCGGGCAACCATGGGTCTCAGAACACCACCAGCGCCCTGCCGCCCTTCCCCGCCAGCATGTTCTCGAACGCCGCCGGGATGCCCTCCAGGGCGATCCGCTCCGTCACCAGCGCGCCCAGGTCCAGGCGGCCCGCGCGGACGTGCTCGGCCAGTACCGGCAGGTCACGGGCCGGGTCGGAGTTGCCGTAGACGCAGCCGGAGAGGGTGCGGCCCCAGTGGAAGATCTCCAGGGCGTTGAAGGTGACCTGCTGGTCCTTGCCGCCGATGCCGACGACCGTGGTGCGGCCGCCCCGGCGGGTGGAGTCCCAGGCCGTGCGGATCGTGCTCGCGCGGCCCACGCACTCGACGGCCACGTCGACGCCCTGCTTGCCGGTGAGGGCGCGGATCTCGCGGGCCGTGTTCTCGGAGGCGACGACGTAGTCCGTGGCGCCCGCCGCCCGGGCCAGCTCCTCCTTCTCCGGGGAGACATCGACCGCGACGATCTTCGCCGCGTCCGCGATCCTGGCAGCCTGCAGTGCGGCGAGGCCCACTCCCCCGACGCCGTACACCGCGACCGTCTCGCCCGGCTGGACCCGCGCCGAGTGGTGCACGGCGCCGTAGCCGGTGAGGACGGCGCAGCCCAGCAGGGCGGCGTCGGTGAGCGGGACACCGTCCGGGAGCGGCAGGAGGCAGCCCGCCGACACGACCGTCTCCTCGGCGAACGCCGCGACGTTCAGGCCGGGGTGGAGGTCGGTGCCGTCGGCGGTGCGGGCGTAGACGTCGGCCGCGCCGTTCAGCGCGTTGGCGCACAGCCAGACCTCGCCGAGCGAGCAGGCGTGGCAGCTGCCGCAGGACGGGGCCCAGTTGAGGACCACCGCGTCGCCCGGCGCGACGTGGGTGACGCCCTCGCCCACGGCCAGGACCGTGCCGGCGCCCTCGTGACCGAGGACCGCGGGGACCGGGACGCGCATGGTGCCGTTGGACAAGGACAGGTCGGAGTGACAGACGCCGGCGGCGGCGAGACGGACGCGGACCTGGCCGGGGCCCGGGTCCGGGAGGTCGATCTCGGTGATCTCCAGGGGAGCGCCCACTGCGGGCAGGACTGCTGCGCGAACCACGTGAAGACTCCTCAGAACTGGAGGGACTTGGTCTGGAGGTACTCGGCCAGGCCGTGCGTGCCGAGTTCGCGGCCGACGCCCGACTGCTTGTAGCCGCCGAAGGGAGCGAGCGGGTTGAAGCGGCCGCCGTTGATGTCGACCTGCCCGGTGTCCATACGGCGCGCGAAGGCCACCGCCTCCGCCTCCTCGCCCGCCCAGACGGCGCCCGAGAGGCCGTAGACCGTGCCGTTGGCGATCCGCAGGGCGTCCTCTTCGTCCTCGTACTTCAGGATCGACAGGACCGGGCCGAAGATCTCCTCCTGCGCGATGGTCATCTCGGGCGTCACGTCGGCGAAGACGGTCGGGCTGACGAAGCAGCCCTGCTCGCGCGGCGCTTCGGGGCCACCCGCGACCAGCCGTGCCCCCTCGGCCACGCCCTTCTCGATGTAGCCGAGCACCCGCTCCTGCTGCTTGGCGCTCACCACCGGCCCGATGCGTTCGCCGTACTTCGCGGCGGCGTCCGCGGCCAGCTCCACGGCCTCGTCGTACTGGTCCCGGTGCACCAGCATCCGCGTCCAGGCGCTGCACGTCTGTCCGGAGTTGGACATGACGTTGGCGACGCCGACGTTGACCGCCTTGGCCAGGTCGGCGCTCGGGAGGATGACGTTGGCGGACTTGCCGCCGAGCTCCAGGGCGACCTTCTTGATCGCCGCGCCCGCCACCGTGGCGATCTGCCGGCCGACGGCCGTGGAGCCGGTGAAGGAGACCAGGTCGACGTCCGGGTGCTCGGCGAGCGCCTGGCCGGCGACCGGGCCGCGGCCGGTGACCAGGTTGAAGACGCCCGCGGGTACCCCGGCCTCGTGCACCGCCTCGGCGAAGAGCTGGGCGACCAGCGGGGTGTCCTCGGCGGGCTTCAGCACGACCGTGCAGCCGGCGGCCAGCGCCGGGGCGGCCTTGGCCACGACCTGGTGCAGCGGGTAGTTCCAGGGCGTGATGGCGCCGACCACACCGATGGGCTCGTGGTACACGGTCGAGTTGCCGACCTTCTCCTCGAAGGCGTACGTCGCCGCCAGCTCGGCGTACGACCCCGCGACCGCGATCGGCACGCCCGCGTGCACGCCCTGCGAGAACTTCAGCGGCGAGCCGAGTTCGGCGGTGACCGTCTCGGCGATCTCGTCCTTGCGGGCCTCCAGGACGTCCCGGAGGGCGGCCAGCCGCGCGGCCCGTTCGGCGGGCGGGGTCGCGGCCCAGCCCGGGAGGGCGGCGCGGGCGGCCCGTACGGCGGTGTCGACGTCCTCGGCGGTGCCGGCCGGGACCCGGCCGACGACCTGCCCGTCGGCCGGGTTGACCACCTCGATCACGTCCCGGCCCGCGGCGGGGCGCCAGGCGCCGTCGATGTACATGCCGTCGTGTGCCTTCATTGCGCTTCCTCCAGGGCGGGCTGCCTCGTCGTCCGAACTCATAAACTAGCGGCGTTAGTTTTTATGCGCCAGCATGTGTCGACATGCGGCTGTGCCGCGCGGCCCATGACATCAGAAGTCGACGCGCGCCTCGTCGTCCACCCTCCCCACCGCCTCCTGGCCGAAGGCCTTCTCGTAGGCACGACGGATCTCCTCGATCTTGCGGTCGCTGCTCTGCGCCCCCGCCCGCGGGTAGAGCAGGATCAGCTCGTACGACCGCTCCTTCTCGATCGTGCCGCTCGCGTCCCGCCACTGTCCGCGCCCGGCCTGGATCGTGAGCCCGTCCGGGAAGTCGGGCGTGACCTCCTTGTCGACGAACGCCATGAACTGCTGGTCGGTGACGGCCGGGCCGCCGTCGGGGCGCGCGGTGCCGAAGAACAGCTGCGTCTCGATGTACGGCTCCCCCCGCAGCGGCGCGGAGGACGCGGCCGGCGCCGCGGTGGCGCCGTCGTCGAGGGTGGCGTACGCGGTCGGGGCGCCGACGGCCAGCAGGAGGCCAACGGCGGCGAGGACGGCCCGGGTTCGAGTGAAGTGCACATTCATGGCCCATAACTAGCCATACCGGACGGACCTCACTCCTCCAGGTCGGGAAGCCTCGCCGGCGCCGGGCAGATGCGTTCGCCGTGCTGGTCGAAGACGAACAGGTGAGCGAGGTCGACGAGGAGAGGGACCTGCATGCCGTGGCGGAAGTCGATGTCGGGCGTGGTGCGGACGATGAGGTCGCCGGGGAGTCGGCCCTCGGGCGGCGCGGGCTCGGGAGCGGCGTCGCCCGGCTGGTCGAGGACCACCACCGGCCCGGCGCGCAGGGCTCCCGCGCGTTCCCGGAGGCGGTCCAGGACGGTGCCGTCCCGGCCGCCCGCACGGCGACGCCGCCTTGTGGGCCGGGCCGCGACGCGCGGCGCTTCGAGATCGGGTACGACCGCGGGGCGGGAGCCGGTGTTGAAGTGGACGAGGACCTCGTGCCCCTGGAACTCCACATGCTCGACCAGGCCGGTGATGTGCACCTCGCCGGGCCGGGCGGCGGCCGGCTTGGCGATCCGTACGGCCTCCGAGCGCAGGCCCACGATGACCTCGCGGCCCTGCTGGACGCGGAGCAACTGATGGTCCAAGGACAGGGGTTCGGGCAGGCGGAGGTACTGCTTGCCGAGGCTGATGGTCATGGCTCCGTCGAGCGGGGCACGAACGACGCCGCGCAGGAGGTTGATGCGCGGGGTGCCGATGAAGGCGGCGACGAAGACGTTGCGGGGCAGGGCGTAGACGGAGCGCGGGGCGCCGACCTGCTGGAGGACGCCGCCGCGCAGGACGGCGACCCGGTCGCCGAGCGACATCGCCTCGGCCTGGTCGTGGGTGACGTACACCGTGGTGACGCCCAGCTTCCGGGTGAGGCCGGAGATTTCGGCGCGCAGGTGGCCTCGGAGCTTGGCGTCGAGGTTGGACAGCGGCTCGTCCATCAGGAACGCGGTGGGGTGGCGGGCGATGGCCCGGCCCATGGCGACGCGCTGGCGTTCGCCGCCGGAGAGCTGGGCGGGGAAGCGGTCGAGGAGGTCCTCGATGCCCAGCATGCGGGCGGTGGCGTCCACCCGGGGGCGCGGGTCCGCGCCGGGTGCCTCGATGCGCAGCGGGAAGCCGATGTTGTCGCGGCTGGTCATGCTCGGGTAGAGGGCGAAGTTCTGGAAGACCATCGCCATGTGCCGGGCAGCGGGCAGCAGGTCGTTGGCGTACTCGCCGTCCAGCAGCAACTCGCCCTCGTCGATCTCCTCCAGGCCGGCGATCATTCTGAGGACGGTGGATTTGCCGCAGCCGGAGGGCCCGAGGAGGACGAGGAACTCGCCGGGCTCGATGTCCAGCGAGAGCCGGTCCACGACGCGGACTCCTCGCGTGTAGGCCTTGCTCACGTCGTGCAGAGAGATGGCGCGTGTCATGACTGCCGCCCCCGGGGGCTGTTCGGAGCGCCGCTGCTCCGTGTGTCCGAAAGCCTCGTGCGGGTCGTACGGGGCCCGTGAGTCACGGAAGTTAACGGAATGTGCCCGGCCGGGGAAGGGTCCGGTCATTTCGTGGCGGTCAGGTGGGCGAAGACCACCACGTTGCTCGTGTAACCCGTGCGTCGGCTGAACAGGCCACCGCAGGTGATCACGCGCAGTTCCGGGCGCCGGGTCGGGCCGTAGACCTCCTTGTCGGGGAAGCCCGCCTTGTCGTAGACCTTCACCCGGTCCACGGTGTAGACGGCGGTACGGCCGTCCGCGCGCCGCGCCTCGATCTGCTTGCCGCGCTTGACCGAGGCGAGTCCGGCGAACACGGCGGCGCCGGTCGTGGTGTCCCGGTGGCCGACCGCGATGGCGGTGCCGGGCTCGCCGGGTGTGGGGCCGCCCTCGTACCAGCCGACGATGTTCGGTTTGTCGATGGGCGGCGTCTCCAACTCCCGGTTCCCGTCGAGCCCGAGGCCCGTGATCGGGGCGTCGATGCCCAGGCTCGGGATGCGGACGGTCGTCGGCCGGGAGCGTGGCAGCGGGCGGGGTGGGCGCGTCGGCTCGGCCGGGGAGGCGGCGTGGGCCGGGCCTGCGGCCGCCAGGTTGCCGGAGCCGTGGGATCCTTCCGGCGCGGTCGGCGTGCCATGTCCGTCGCACCGCACCACCACCAGTACCAGGACGACCGTGAGCATGGCCGTCCTGGCAAGGCGGTAGGCGCGGGTCCGGTGCCAGGGCCTGCGTCTGCGCCTACGCGGCACCATCGGGCCGCCGGCGGGTCCTGCGGACGTACGCGGTGCCGCCGACGGCGACCAGGCCCACGGCGGCCGCGGCCGTCACCGGTGCGTACGCGGCCGCGGTGTCGACGAGGCCGCCACCGCCCGCGTGCACACCGCCCCTCGGGCCGTCGTGGTCGCCACGCCCCCATCCTTCGTTGTTGCCGTGGTCCTCGATGTGCCCGCGCGGACCGTGTGCCCCGTTGTGCCGGTCGTCGTGGCACCTGACGCGGAAGACCTTCTCCTTCGGCGGGTGGCCCGTCACGACCCAGGTGATCTTGTACTGCCCGTCCGCCAGCCCCAGCACATCGGTGTGACCGGCACCCCCTGCCAGCGCGATGGTGCCGGTGACGGTGGCGGCGGTGGGCAGCGGAGGCTGGGGCGTGATGGTGTACGCGATCGAGGCGAGGATGTCGAAGTTGACCGCGTCGAGGTAGAACCGGCAGACCACGGGGTCGTCCTTCGAGACCCCGTACGGCACTCCCTCGCGGTGGATCCTGATGTCGCCGTTCTCCCCTTGGGCCGACGCGGTCGGCGCCGCCACCCACGACGCGCCCGCCGCGGCGAGGGCGGTGAGGACGACTGTGGCGCCCGCGCGGGCGCGGAAGGTTCGTGAGGGTGTCAGGGTGGGCATGAACACGCTCCTCGGATTCAGACGATTTTCATACAAATCGCTCTTTCGCCTGACTCTCCTTCACGTGCACGGCGACTCGCCGCACTACGCCCGGCGCGTCGTCAGATACCACTCGTCCGGCGGAATCCGGAACGCTTCGGCCGCTCCCGCGCGTCCGTTCCGGACCCTTCGGGCCCCTCGGGCCGCCCCGGCGCCCGCAGCGCAATGCCCGCCGACAGCAGCAACAGCGCCCCCAGCATCACGAACGGCGCAGCCACACCCGCTACGCCGGCGACCAGACCGGCCGACGCCGGCGCGGCCACCTGGCCCAGGCGGTTGCCGGTCAGCCGCAGGGCGAGGGCGGTGGAGCGGGCGCCCTCGGGGGCCGCCTGGACGACCGTCGTCATGGACAGCGGCTGGCCGACGCCCAGGCAGAAGCCCAGCACCGCCAGCATCAGCGCCAGTGCCCACACCGGCACCGGCAGCGCGATCCCGGCGCACAGCAGGGCCGCCAGCAGACAGGTCACGGTCAGCAGCAGGGTCCGGCCGAGCAGCCGCAGCAGGGGCGTCAGGACCAGACGGCACGCGATGGTGGCCGCCGCGCGCAGGCTCAGCAGCAGGCCGATCACGGACGGGGCGATGCCCCGGTGCTCGCCGACCACCGGGAGGTAGGCGGTGAGGATGTCGGTCGCGGACAGCACGGCCAGGCTGATGAAGATACCGGCGGGCACGCCTCGGGTCCGCAGGATGCGCTGCACGGGGACCCGTTCGCCTTGCTCCTTGCGGGACTTGGCCGTCGTACGGCTCTCTATGCGCCACAGCGAGGTGAACGCGACCGCGCCGCCCGCGCCCGCCACCAGCAGGGCGAGGGCGCTGGTGCCCGCCATGTCCCGGCCGCCGATCAGCGCGCCCGCGGCGATCGGCCCGACCAGCTGGCCGAGGGAGGCACCGATGGTGAAGTGACCGAAGTTGCGGTCCTGTTCGTGCGGGGCGGACTGGCGGGCGACGAGCGACTGGGCGCCGATGACGAAGCAGAGGTGGCCGAGGCCCATCACACCGCTCCAGACGGCCATAGCCCAGAGGGAGTTCGCGAGGCCGCTCATCGCGCAGCCGCCGGATATGAGGACCACACCGACGGGCAGCAGCGGCGCACAGCGGCCGTGGTCGGTGCGGCGGCCCAGCGGGACGGCCGCGAACAACGGAAGCAGGGCGTACACACCCGCGATCACACCGATCGCCCGCTCGTCCGCGCCCAACGCCAGCGCCCGGTAGGAGACGGCGGGCCGGGCCATCGACACCGCCCCCTGCGCGAAGCTGAAGGCGATGACGAGGCGGAGCAGCCAGCCGCGATTCCCACCGGGCGCCATGAACGGGTCCTCCTGGAAAGGTACTTGCGGACCAGGTTGATTCAGACGGTTGGTTGAATCAGATGGTTGGTTGAATCAGATCGTTCGTTTGGTTCAGGCGGTTCAGATGATGCCGAAGAGCATGCCCGCCGCGAGGATGATCAGGCAGGTGAGCGCCGCCCACTTCACCACGAACTTGGTGTGGTCGCCGAACTCCACCTTGGCCATGCCGACCAGGACGTACACGGCCGGGACGAGCGGGCTCGACATGTGCAGCGGCTGGCCGACCAGGGAGGCACGGGCCATCTCCAGCGGGGAGACACCGTGGGCCGCGCCGGCCTCGGCGAGGACCGGGAGGACGCCGAAGTAGAAGCCGTCGTTCGACATGAAGTAGGTGAGCGGAAGGCTCAGCAGACCGGTGACCAGGGCCATGTGCGGGCCCATGCCCTCGGGGATGACGTCGACCATCCAGCGGGCCATGTGGTCGACCATGCCGGTGCCCTGAAGGACGCCGGTGAAGACGGCGGCGGCGAAGACCATGCCGGAGACGTTCAGGACGTTGTCGGCGTGGGCGGCGAGGCGGGCCTTCTGGTCCGGGATGTGCGGGAAGTTCACGGTGAGCACGAGCGCGGCGCCGAGGATGAACAGCACCGGAATCGGCAGCCACTCCATGATCATGGCGGTGAGCAGGGTGGCCGTGACCAGCGCGTTGAACCAGTACAGCTTGGGGCGCAGGGTGGCGCGGTTGGGGTCGAGGACCGTGAAGCGCTCCTCCTCGTCGTCCTCGGCGTCGGTGCCGGAGCCGGCGCCGCCGGAGGCCGCGGGGGTCTTCGAGTCACCGGAGCCGCCGGCACCCACGAGGACCGTCTCGGACTCCTTCTCCTCGACCTTCTCCTCCACCAGGACCTCGTCCAGCGTCAGCACGCCCAGGCGCTTACGCTCGCGCAGGCCGAGGAAGTACGAGAGGACGAAGACGCCCAGCAGGCCGACGGCGAGGGCCGGGATCATCGGGACGAAGATGTCGCTGGCGTCGAGCTTGAGTGCGGTGGCGGCGCGGGCGGTCGGGCCGCCCCACGGCAGGGTGTTCATCACGCCGTTGGCCATGGCGGCGACACCGGTCATCACGACCAGGCTCATCTTCAGGCGCTTGTACAGCGGGTACATCGCCGAGACCGTGATCATGAAGGTGGTCGAGCCGTCGCCGTCGAGCGAGACGATCGAGGCGAGGATCGCCGTACCGACGACGATCCGCATCGGGTCGGCCTTGGCGAACTTCAGGATCCCCCGAACGATCGGGTCGAAGAGGCCGACATCGATCATCACACCGAAGTAGACGATCGCGAACATGAGCATCGCCGCGGTGGGGGCGAGGCTGGTGACGCCGTCGATGACGTAGTCACCGAGCTTGGCGCCCTTTCCGACGAAGACGCAGAACAGTGCCGGAATCAGCACGAGCGCCGCGATCGGCGACATCTTCTTCATCATGATCAGGACCAGGAAGGTCGCGATCATGGCGAAGCCAAGGATGGTCAGCATGAGTGGATACCTAACGTTCGCCCTTGAACGACCCACCAGGGCCGGCGGTGGGACGACGTTAGGTCTCTTCAAACAGCGTTAACAAGACGTTGACATGCGAGCAATAAGCGCAAAACTCCAGGTCAGAGCTTTGCTCAGGTCAGAGCCGTGATCTTTTCGGCCACCGGGACCACTTCGACCGGCACCCCGTTGAGCACCGCGTTGCCCGACAGCGGGTCGAGCAGGCTGCCGTCGAGGAGCTGGTTGACGTTGACGCCGGGGTCGGCGGCGGCGTGGCTGAGGCGGGTGCCGGGGCGGTCGTGCCCCCAGCCGTGCGGCAGGCTCACCACGCCCGGGCGCACGCCGTCGGTGACCTCGGCGGGGGCGGTCACCTCTCCCCCGGCGCCCTTGAGGCGTACGGCCGCCCCGTCCCGTACGCCGAGCCGTTCGGCGTCCTCGGGGTGGATGTGCAGGGTGCAGCGGTTGGTGCCGCCGGTGAGGGCGGGCACGTTGTGCATCCAGCTGTTGTTGGAGCGCAGATGGCGGCGGCCCACCAGGACCAGCCCGTCGGGGCGGTCCCGCAGCGCCTCACGGAGGCGGGGCAGGTCGTCGGCGATGGGCTGCGGCAGCAGCTCGACCTTGCCGCTGACGGTCTTCAGCGGCTGCGGCAGCCGGGATGCGAGCGGTCCGAGGTCGATGCCGTGCGGATGGGCGAGCAGCTTCTGAAGGGTCAGCCCGTCCGGTCGTACGCCGAAGCCGTCGCCGTACGGGCCGAGGCGCAGCATCAGGTCGAGTCGCCGCTCGGGGCCGTTGACGCCGTCGAGCCGAGCGGCGAGTTCGCGCGGGTCCCGGCCGTGCACGGGTGAGTGCGGCTCCTTCACCGCCTTGCCGAGGGTCTGGTCGATGACCATCGCGTCGACGGCGGACGGGTCCGCGCCGTGCATGCCCGTGGCGGCCAGGATGAGCCGGGCCAGGATCTCGGTCTCGGGCATCCTGCCCGGCTCCAGCGGGACCGCGGGGCGGGTGTAGCGGACCTGGTTGCGCACGGCGAGGGTGTTGAAGGCGAAGTCGTGGTGCGGGCTCTGCGAGGGCGGGGGCGGCGGCAGCACGACGTCCGCGTGGCGCGAGGTCTCGTTGAGGTACGGGTCGACGCTGACCATGAAGTCGAGCGAGCCGAGGGCCTTGTCGAGGCGGTCGCCGTCGGGCGCCGACAGGACGGGGTTGGCGGCGATGGAGATGACGGCCCGGATCGGCTCGCCCTCGGTCGTTGCGGTGTCGATCTCCTCGGCCAGTGCGGAGAGCGGCAACTCACCCTTCGCCTCGGGGTGTTGCCCGACCCGGGAGCGCCAGCGCCCGAGCGCGAAGCCGTGGCCGGGTCCGGCGGGGCGCGGCGTCTTGTCGGTGGCTGCCTGCGGGAAGAGGGCGCCGCCGGGGCGGTCCAGGTTGCCGGTGAGGATGTTCAGTACGTCGACCAGCCAGCTGGCCAGCGTGCCGTGCGGGACGGTGCAGCTGCCGATGCGCCCGTAGACGGCGGCGGTGGGGGCGGCGGCGAGTTCGCGGGCGAGGGTGCGGATCGTGCCGGCGTCCACGTCGCAGGCGCCGGCGACGGCTTCGGGGGTGAAGTCCCGTACGGCGTCCCGGAGTTCGTCGAGCCCCTGGAGGTGCGGGGTCAGCTCCCGCGGATCGGCGAGCCCCTCCTCGAAGAGCGCGTAGGCCATCGCCGCGAGGAGCAAGGCATCCGTCCCGGGCCGGATCGCGATGTGCCGGTCGGCGAGTTTGGCGGTGCGGGTGCGGCGCGGGTCGATGACGGTGAGGGTGCCGCCGCGGGCCTTGAGGGCCTTCAGCTTGCCGGGGAAGTCGGGGGCGGTGCACAGGCTGCCGTTGGACTCCAGCGGGTTGGCGCCGATGAGGAGCAGATGGTCGGTGTGGTCCAGGTCCGGTACCGGGATCGCGTTGGCGTCGCCGTAGAGCAGGCCGCTGGAGACGTGCTTGGGCATCTGGTCGACCGTGGACGCGGTGAACAGGCTGCGGGTGCGCAGGCCGGCGAGCAGGACCGTCGGGTAGAGGGCGCCGGCCATGGTGTGCACGTTGGGGTTGCCGAGCACGATGCCCACCGAGTTCGGGCCGTACCGTTCGACGACCGGGCGGATACCGGCGGCGACCGCGTCGAAGGCCTCCTCCCAGGTGGCCTCGCGCAACTCGCCGTCCTTGCGCACGAGCGGGGTGCGCAGCCGGTCGGGGTCGCCGTCGACGGCACCGAAGGAGGCGCCCTTGGGGCAGATGAACCCCTTGCTGAACACGTCGTCGCGGTCACCGCGGGCACCGGTGACCTTCGTCCCCTCGATGGTGAGCGTCAGGCCGCAGGTGGCCTCGCACAGGGGGCAGATGCGCAGTGCGGTGCGGGACACGGGTCCTCCCGGGGTGGCGGCAGCGGTGACGCATGGACTCAGGCCGAGCATACCGACCGGTATGCATGGAGGGGAGTCCCCGGCGGGGACGAGGTCGGAAATTCGCGCACCGGCGGCCCGGAGGTCGCGACCGGACCTCTCCGCCGGGTACCCGCGTCAGTCCGGCAACGCGGGCACCCGCGTCAATCCAGCACCGTCCGGTACCCGCGTCAGTCCAGCACCCGCGCCAGATACGCCCGCAGCATCTCCCGAGCCTCCTCGATGACGCGCTCGTCACCCTCCGGCGCCACCCGGAAGGCGAGGTGGACCAGGGTGTCGGCGGTCTCGACCGCGATGAGGAAGATGCGGCGCAGGTCCTCGTCCGGTTCGCGGTCGAGGTAGCCGGAGAGCAGTTCGGTGAGGCGGTCGGCGACGCGGTGGTTGGGTTCGCTGCGGGTGCCGACCGGGATCTGGTTGCCGAAGTCGACGAGGGAGAAGCCGGGCGCGGTGCGCTTCATGGCGATGTACTCGTCGAGCACGGCGTCCATGGCCACCCGCCAGCCGCCGTCACCGGCCCCCTTCAGGCGCTCGGTGATGCGGGCGGTGTAGCGCTCGAGGTTGCGCTGGGCGAGGGCGTCGGCCATCTGGCGTTTGTTGCCGAAGAAGCGGTAGACCGAGCCGATGGGAACGCCGGCGCGCTGGGCGACGGCCCGCGTGCTCAGGTCGTCGTAGCCGACCTCGTCGAGGAGGTCGGCACAGGCGTCCAGGATCCTGGTGAGCCGTTCGGCGCTGCGCCGCTGCACAGGCGCCCGGCGAAGCGTTTCTGGGTGGGGCACGGTCTTCATGATGCCTTTCCGCCTCGGTCCGGTGAACCTCGACCCCCTGTACGGAGCCGGGTGCCCGGCGCACTCAGTGCCGAGCCCGCCTCGGTCGACGCCGTGGTGGAGGGGGTCGACGTCGGCAGCACGGTCGCCTCCGCCTCCGACGCCGTGATGTCGGCGGTGCGCTCGACGGGGTCGCCGTCCACCGCCCACACCGTGCCGTCGTCGGCGTACAGGCGGACGGTGACCTTGTGCGTACCGCGCGGGACGAGGTCGGCCGCGAGGCGGCACTCGGGGGTGCGGAGCCTGGCGATGAGACGGCCGTCCACATAGAGATACGCGAGCCCGCGACCGGCCACCGCCTGCGCCTTCGTACCGGCGGGCGAGAAGCGGAAGTGGCGAAGGGTCAGCCGCACGTCCCAGGCGCCCTCGTCCGGGTCCGGCTGGACCTCGATGCCGACCTCGGGCGCGTCGTCCTCGTCCACCTCGCGGTAGTGCCGCCCGCCGTCGTCGGTGTCGTCGAGGACCTTGCCCACCGGGGAGGGCGACGCGCCGCTCTCCCCCTGATTCCGGGCATCACTGGAGCCGCAGCCCACGGATCCGGTCAGCAGCAGGACACAGACCGCGGGCACGGCGAGCAGCCTCCGTGTCCACGACATGCCGGGAGACTAGAACACCCCTCCGACAGCCGGATCCCCCTGAAGTCTGGTCGGGGTCCGGTTCTCGTCGTACTTCCAGAGGAGGATCAGCGGAACTCTTGCGCTCACGAAACCGCAATCCTACGGTGAAGCATAGGAATCAGATCTCAAGGGAGCGATCATGAGCGGGGATGCACGGAAGACCGCGGAAGGGCTGACCTACCTTTCCGGTTTCGGCAACGAGCACAGCTCGGAGGCGGTGCCCGGCGCCCTTCCCGAGGGCCGCAACTCACCACAGCGCGCCCCGCTCGGCCTCTACGCCGAGCAGCTGAGCGGTTCGGCCTTCACCGAGCCGAGGGCCCACAACCGCCGCTCGTGGCTGTACCGCATCCGCCCGTCGGCCGCGCACCCGGCGTTCACCCGCACGGACAACGGCGCGATCCGTACGGCCCCCTTCACTCAGTCCGTGCCGGACCCGAACCGTCTGCGCTGGAACCCCCTGCCCGAGCCCGCACCCGGCACCGACTTCCTGGCCGGCCTGTGGACCCTGGGCGGCAACGGCGACGCGACCCAGCGCACCGGCATGGCCGTGCACCTGTATCACGCCGACTCCTCCATGGACCGCGTCTTCAGCGACGCCGACGGCGAGCTGCTGATCGTGCCGGAGCTCGGCGGACTGCTGCTGCGCACGGAATTCGGGCTGCTGCATGTGGAGCCGGGACATGTGGCGCTGGTTCCACGTGGGGTGCGCTTCCGTGTGGAGCTGTTGGATGCCTCAGCGCGCGGTTATGTGTGCGAGAACTATGGGGCGCCCTTCCACCTCCCCGACCTCGGCCCGATCGGCGCCAACGGCCTGGCGAACGCCCGCGACTTCCAGGCGCCGGTCGCCGCTTACGAGGACACCGAGGGCCCGGTGGAGGTGGTGAACAAGTTCTGCGGCAACCTCTGGACGGCCACCTACGACCACTCCCCCCTCGACGTGGTCGCCTGGCACGGCAACCATGTGCCGTACGTCTATGACCTGCGCCGTTTCAATGTGATCGGCACCATCTCGTACGACCATCCCGACCCGTCGATCTTCACGGTGCTGACGTCCCCGTCGGACACCCCGGGCCTGGCCGGCGTCGACTTCGTGGTCTTCGCGCCGCGCTGGCTGGTGGGTGAGGACACCTTCCGGCCGCCGTACTTCCACCGGAACGTGATGAGCGAGTACATGGGCCTCATCGAGGGCGCCTACGACGCGAAGACCGCCGGTCCTGGGGGCTTTGTGCCGGGCGGTGGTTCGCTGCACAACATGATGTCGGCGCACGGCCCGGACCAGGAGACGTTCGACAAGGCGAGCGCCGCCGAGCTGAAGCCGCAGAAGATCGATGACGGCCTTGCGTTCATGTTCGAGACCCGCTGGCCGGTGACGCTCACCCCGCAGGCGGCAGGCGCGGAGCACCTGCAACAGCGCTACGACGACGTCTGGCAGGGCCTGGAGCGCCACTTCCGCCCCTTGCAGTAGAGATCCCCGACCGGTACGGATGGGCCCGTGACCTCCTTCGCCCCGGACTCGATCGTCCTGAACCGCAAGCTGCCGCTCTGGTACCAGGTGTCGCAGTCGCTGCGCGCCTCGATACTGGGCCGCCGGCCCCAGGACCCGCTGCGGCTGCCCACCGAGGAGCAGTTGGCCGAGCACTACGGCGTGAGCGTGCTGACCATGCGGCAGGCGCTGAAGGAGCTGGAGGACGAGGGCCTGATCACCCGCCACCGCAGACGCGGCACCTTCATCGAGCCGGACGTCCGCCGGGGCACCCCCGTGCGGCTGCTCGGCTCGGTGGACGCGATCGTGGCCCAGCAGTCCGGCATGACGACCGAGCTGCTGGACCACGGCAAGGCGCCGGTGCCGGCCGAACTCGCCGAGCACTTCCCGGACGTCGACGAGGTGGCGACGTACCACCGCCTGCGCAGCGACGAGAAGACCGGCGAGCCGACCAACCACGCCCGCAACTACGTCCGTCCCGAACTGGCCGCGCGTATCGACCTGGACGACCTGGCGCGCTGGCCGATGACCAAGGTGCTGCGGGACGTCGTCGGAGCGGACATCAGCCGCATCACGGACACGGTGGAGGCACGCCTCGCGGACCCGGAGACGGCGCGGTTGCTCCAAGTCCCGCTGCTGAGCCCGATCCTGCACTACACGGGCGTGACGTACGACACGGGCGGCCGGGTGCTGGACGCGGCGGTCATCCACTACCGGGGCGACCGCTTCTCCTTCACGGTGACCCTCGATGCCACCTGACCCATGTGACCCCGATGCCTGTCGGCGACACGTCGTACGATGCCCAGCGTGACGCACGACGACGCTCCGCTGCTGGCGGACCTCATGCCGTGGTCCGTCGCACCGCCGCGGCTCGGCCGGGGGTGGCCGACGGGACCCGACGCGGCGTCCCTGAAGGCCCGCTGGGACGCCTTTGTGAAGGCCGAGGGCCCGGACCGGGAGGCCCTGCTGGAGCCGACGCGCTCGCGCACGCTGCACTCGGCGGTCGGACAGCTGCCGGGCCAGTCCACCGGCACGGAGAAGCTGGTCCGCGCGACGGGCCCGTGTGCCGAGCCGGTACGCGTGCTGCCCGCCCCGTTCGACGAGCAGTGGCTGATCCCCGACCACCGCCTGATCGACGCGGCCCGCCCCGAGCTGTGGCGGGTGGCGGACGAGCACCAGGTCTTCGTCCTGCAGACGCCCGACTCTCCCTTGCTGGCGACCTCGCTGCTCCCACTGCTCCGCCCGGGCCGCATCCACCCCCTCTACCGCCGCCCCGGCGGCGAGGAACCCAATCTGGCCCCGGGTCTGCTGAAGCACCTCACGTCCCGGCTCGGCCACTCCCCCGCCCCGGTCGACGCCCTGGCCTGGATCCTGGCGGCCGCCCGCCCCGACCTCACCGTCCCGCTCACGGACGACCCCGAACTCTGGTCGCGCGGCGTCGAGTTGGGCCACCGCCTGCTGTGGCTCATGCGCCGCCACGGCGACCGCCCGAAGCTGCCCGGCGGCCGCCGCCCGTACGTGCGCGCCCCCCTCCCGGCCCGCCCGCTGACTCTCCACTACGACCGCGACGAGGAGGCCCTCCACCTCGACGACGGCCGCATCTCCCCCGTGCCCCCTCAGGCCTGGGACTTCGAGGTGAGCGGGGTGCGGGTCCTTCAGGAGTGGTTCACGGCCCGCACCGCCGAGCCGGAACCCGGCACGCTGGCGGCGATCCGCCCGCCGACCTGGCCGCAGACCTGGACGTCGGAGCTCCTGGAGCTGATCACGATCCTGGCGCTGCTCGCCGAACTGGGTCCGCAGCGCGAGGAGTTGAAGGTGACGGCTCCGATCACGACGGCGGAGTTGAGGAAGGCGGGCGTGCTCCCGGTGCCGGAAGCGGCACGCCGCCCGGCATCGGTCCTGGACCACCACGAGGAAGGCCCGGAGGGTCAGTTCGCGTTGCTCTAGTCCCTGGGCTCGAAGGCGTCCAGCATCCGGTTCAGCATCAACTCGAAGGCCCCCTCGAGATCGATCGGCCCCGGGTCCTCGGTGAACGCCGCGGCCAGCCTCGGATAGGCCCCCGTGGCCACCTGACTCCCGAAATAGGCGATCCGGACCGCGTTCTCCTGCTCCTGCGACCACGGCAGCGACCGCGTCCGCTCGGCGCCGGCCAGTTCGGTGGCGACGTACGACGTCACACAGCCGTTCAGCATCCCGACGAGCTGCATCTTCATGCCGTAGGGCGCCTGAAGCGGATCCAGGCAGGTCAGACAGTGCTCCAGGTAGCGCAGGGCGTTCGGGCTGAAGCCGTAGACCGGTGACATCAGCCGGGTCAGCCACGGGTGCCGGTGCATCAGCGCCCGGGTCTGCTGGGCGACGCGGCGCATGTCCGCCCGCCAGTCCCCGGCCGGCCCCCACAGCTCGTGCTCCGCGCTGACCGCGTCGACCATCAGCTCGTACAGGTCCTCCTTGCGGGGGACGTAGTTGTACAGCGACATCGTGCCGCACCCGAGCTCGCCGGCCACCCGCCGCATCGACACCGCGTCCAGCCCCTCGGCGTCGGCGATCCGCACCGCCGCCGCCGCGATGTCGGCACGGGTGTACGCCGGTCTCGGCCCCCGCCCGGTCCGCTCAGGCCGGGCCCAGATCACTCCGGGTTCAGCCGCCTTGCCCGCCATCGATCATCACCTCGACCACCATCCTAGTTACGTACACCGTACGTAGTGCGCTATGGTCGAGCCATGACTTCTACGTACGCTGTACTTAGTGAAGGTCTGGAGAGGCGGTTCGGCGAGGTCCACGCCCTGCGTGGACTGGACCTCGCGGTCGCGGAGGGGACGATCTGCGGGGTCCTCGGGCCGAACGGCGCGGGCAAGACCACGGCCGTACGCCTGCTGACGACGCTGCTGCGGCCGGACGCGGGCTCGGCGCGCATAGCCGGGCACGACCTGGTGCGGGAGGCGGCGGCGGTACGGCGCCGGATCGGCGTCACCGGGCAGTACGCGTCGGTCGACGGGGACCTCACCGGCCGCCAGAACCTCCGGCTGTTCGCCCGGCTGCACCGGGTGCGCGGGCCGGCCGGGCGGGCCGACGAGCTCCTGGACCGCTTCGGGCTGGCCGAGGCGGCCGACCGGGCGGTGTCCACGTACTCCGGCGGGATGCGGCGCCGCCTGGACCTGGCGGCGAGTCTCGTGCGCCGCCCGGACGTCCTGTTCCTCGACGAGCCGACCACCGGGCTCGACCCCGCCAGCCGCAACCAGATCTGGGACGCGGTGCGCGAGCTGACCGCCGACGGCACGACCGTACTGCTGACCACGCAGTACCTGGAGGAGGCCGACCGACTCGCCGACGACATCGCCCTCGTGGACCGCGGCCGGGTCGCGCACACGGGCTCACCGGCCCAGTTCAAGGCGCTGATCGGCGCGCATGTCGAAGTCGTCGTCACCGAGGCCGACGTGATGGTGAAGGCGGCGGCCGTACTGGATCAACTCACCGGCACCGAGCCGTCGTTCGACCACGACAGGCGCGCCGTCACCGCGGTGACCCGTGACAGCACGCTCACGCTCCCGCGTCTGGTGCGTGAACTCGACGCGGCGGGCGTGCCGTTGCTCGACGCGAGCCTCAAACCACCGACTCTCGACGATGTGTTCCTACGACTCACCCAGGAAGCCCAGGAAGCCCAGGAAGTCCAGGGGGCCCAGGAAGAGGAGCGTGCCGCATGAGCACCCTGGCGTACGACGGCGGCGCGATGCTGGGCCGGCAGCTGCGGCGGATCCGGAACAACCCGGGGCTGCTGATCCTGACCCAGACCATGCCGATCACCATGTTGCTGTTCTTCGGCTATGTCCTCGGCAGCGCGCTGGCGATGCCCGGCGCGCAGTACCGGTCCTTCCTGGTCCCCGGCCTGCTGGTGGCGACCGCGGCCAACGGGCTCATGACCGGCATGTTCCAGGCCGCCCAGGACACCCACCGCGGCGTGATGGACCGTTTCCGGACGCTGCCCATGAGCCGCGCCGCCGTGCCGCTGGGGCAGGCGGCCGCGGATCTGATCGTTACGGCCGCCGGGACCGTGCCGTTCCTGCTGGTCGGCCTCGCGGTGGGCTGGCGTGTCGAGGGGTCGGCGCTCGAAGCCGTAGGCGCGATCGGGCTGTTGCTGCTGTTCCGGTTCGCGATGGCGTGGGTCGGGATATTCCTGGGGCTGCTGACGCGCAATGAGGAGGCCGCCGGTCAGCTGGGCGGGGCGACCTTCATCCTGCCGCTGCTGTCCAACGCATACATTCCGACCGACGGCCTGCCGGGCTGGCTGCGCACGCTCGCCGAGTGGAACCCGATCAGCGCGGTCACCACGGCCCTGCGGGATCTCTTCGGCAATGCGCCCGTACCGGACGGTGCCGCTTGGCCGGTCGCCCATCCCGTCGCCGGGTCGCTCGCCTGGTGCGCCGTGCTGATCGCGGTGTTCGCGCCGCTCGCCGTGCGCAGGTACGCACACGGCGAGCGGTGACGATGAAGCCGGAAGACTGAGTGGGGGGTTGGGGGGTTACACCCGCGCTCGGCCTGCCCGCCGGGGCGCCGCTGCGTGCCGTGGGGATGACGGACGGCGGCAACGCAGTACAGCGTCGGGACGGCGTGGCATGTCGAGCGCGGGCCCTCGAAAACGTTCGGCCGGGAACGCCGGTGTGACTCAGCGACCGCCGAACAGCGAACGGCGCAGCCGACGCAGCGGGGCGAAGAGCGAGACGCGGCGAACCCGCGCACCCTGGTCGCTACGCGCGGTCGTGGTGTCACGAGTGGTCAGTTCACGCATCAGCGAGGTCGCTTCGGCCGCCTCTGTCTGTGGCACGGCGGGACCCGCCAGCACCGAGAGATGGCGGTCGAGGCGCGAACTGGTCGCGCTGCTCCCGCAGGTGATCGCAGGGACCCTGGCCCTGCTGCGCACTGTTATCTGATCCATGTCACTCCCCACCCGTACGAGTCCACCCGGCCCGGGCAGGTTAACCCTATCGCCCCGGTGGGGCACGCGTGTATCGCGGTCACAGGATTCACCTTCCCCGTAAGGGTGTTGACAACCCATCCCTGATTACTCTCCGAATCCAACCGATTTCAGGGCGAGTTGGACAACCGGCTGGCTGGTGGGTTGCGGTGAGCCTCCGTCAGGCTCCACCGTCACAGCCAGTGACGTCGCGGACTTGTCGAGACCGGACGCGACCAAGGGCGTGTCGCCGTCGAAGAGCCCAAGGGAGCGCGGTTGCGCATCGGGGCGCATCTGCCAGAGCTGGTGCACCCGGCCGCTCGACAGCTCGCCATATCCGCTCAGAGTGACGACGGCACGCCCCTCCGATGCGGAGGCAACCACTCCGATTGTCCGCCCCTGCGCGTCCTCGCCGGCGACGGCTCGGGCGTCGGGCGCGGCCAGAACGTTAGCGATCTCACTTGCCCGCTCCCGCTGCGCGTCCAGCTGATCCTGCGTCTTGTCGGCCTGGACGGCGAAGAGCGAGGCGACGACGAGGGCCGCAGCGGCCGTGGCGGTGGCGAACGGCGCCAGCAAGGGGCGCGACCTGGCCGCACGGCTGCGTGGCGGCGGCTGGGTGCCCCACACATGCGGCGGCAGCTGAGGCGCACGCGCACGTGCCGACTCCCACCCGGCGGACTCCTGCGGAGTCGTGCGTACGGCGGCCAGGACCCGGTCGCGCATCGCGGCCGGCGCCGGGGCGGCCGTCGACCAGGCGAGGCGGACGGCGTCCTCGGACAGGGCCCGCACCTCGGCGGCGCAGCTGTCGCAGGTCTTGAGGTGCTTCTCGAAGCGCAGCCGTTCGGCGGGTTCCAGGGCGTCGAGGGCGTAGGGGGCGGCGAGGGAGTGCAGGTCCGCGCGCCGGAGCAGTCGGTCCATGAAGCTCACGCGACGCCTCCCAGGCACTTGCGCAGCTGGGTGAGTCCGTCGCGCATACGGGTCTTGACCGTGCCCAGCGGCAGGGAGAGCCGCTCGGCCACTTCACGGTAGGTGTAGCCGTCGTAGTAGGCGAGGGTGACGGACTGGCGTTGCAGGGCGGTGAGGCGGTCCAGGCAGCGGCGCACCCATTCGCGTTCGAGGCCGGCCTCGACCTCCTCGGCGACCTGGTCGAAGGCCGGGTGGTTCGCGCGCAGTGCCTCGCGCTGCTCACGCTCGCCGGCCGCGCGGGCGCTGCGCACCCGGTCGACGGCGCGGCGGTGGGCGAGGGTGAGGACCCAGGACAGGGCACTGCCCCGGCCCGGGTCGAACTTCGTGGCGGACCGCCACAGTTCGAGCAGCACTTCCTGGGCCACCTCCTCGGACTGGGCGGGGTCGCGCACCACACGCCGCACGAGCCCGTACACCGGCCCGGAGACCAGCCCGTACAGCTCCTCGAACGCCTTCTGGTCACCGCCCGCCACGAGCACCAGCAGCTCGTCCGCCTCCAACTCGTCTCCCCCTCCAGCCAGACCGCAGCGCGGCCGTCTCGTCCCACGAGGCATTCGCAACGAACCCACCTCCGGATGGGGTTACGGATCAGCGCGCCGAAAACGCGGGTCGCCCACAGATGAAACAACTTTTCAGTTCCGCCGTAAGAACGCTTGGGATTCGAACCAATCCACCCTGACGACGGCTCCGAATCGGGTTCGTCAGGCAAGTTGGCACTGAGGACGGACGGCATGACACCTAATTCCAGGAGCGGCGCGGGACGCAGGGGCCTCGCGACCCTCGTATGTGGTGCGCTGGCCGCCGGGGGGCTCACAGCCGCCGGCGTCGCCGCGCTGGCACCGGGGGCGGCCTCCGCCTCCAGCCACCGGGAGGCCCCGCTGATCTCGGGGACCCCGCAGTACGACAACACGGACGTCTACGCGTTCGTCAGCCCGGACAAGCCGGACACGACGACGATCATCGCGAACTGGATCCCGTTCGAGGAGCCGGCCGGCGGCCCGAACTTCTTCACGTTCGCCGAGGACGCCCAGTACGACATCCACATCGACAACAACGGTGACGCGCAGGGCGAGTTGCTCTACCGCTTCACCTTCGACACGCACATCAAGAACAAGAAGACGTTCCTGTACAACACCGGTCCGGTCGAGAGCCTGGACGACCCCGACCTCAACATCACGCAGACGTACGACGTCGAGCTGCTGAAGCTCAAGGACCAGCACCTGGTGTCGAAGACGAAGGTCGCCAACGACGTACCGGTGGCGCCGTCGAACGTGGGCAAGGCGTCCATGCCGGACTACGCCAAGCTGCGCGAACAGGCCGTCCACAAGCTCGCGGGTGACGCGACGTCGTTCGCCGGGCAGGCCGACGACCCGTTCTTCCTGGACCTGCGCGTCTTCGACCTGCTGTACGGCGGGAACCTCTCCGAGGTCGGCAACGACACGCTCAAGGGCTACAACGTCAACTCCATAGCCCTGCAGGTCCCGAACCACATGATCGCCGAGTCGGCGGACCAGCCGATCGTCGGCATCTGGTCGACGACGCAGCGCAAGAACGCCAAGGGCTACTACGAGCAGGTCTCGCGCCTGGGCAGCCCGCTGGTGAACGAGGTCGTGAACCCTCTCAAGGACAAGGACAAGTTCAACGCGTCCGCGCCCTGGGACGACGCCCAGTTCCTGAAGAACGTCACCAACCCCGAGCTGCCGAAGCTCATCGAGGCGATCTACAAGATCCCGGCGCCCGACGAGCCGCGCAACGACCTGGTGGACGTCTTCCTCAAGGGTGTGAAGGACCTCAACCAGCCGCCGCACGTGACGCCTTCGGAGATGCTGCGCCTGAACACCTCGATCAAGCCGGCCGCCAAACCGAAGCGGCTCGGTGTCCTCGACGGCGACAACGCGGGCTTCCCGAACGGCCGTCGCCTCACCGACGACGTGATCGACGCCTCGCTCCAGGTCGTCGAGGGTGAACTGCTGGGCGCCAAGAACGACTTGGGCGACGCGGTCGACAAGAACGACAAGGACTTCGAGAAGGCCTTCCCGTACGTCGCCCTGCCCACCGAGGGCTCCCGCGGCCCGCTCGCCAAGGGCACGGACGGCGGGACCGATGTCCGCAGCCAGCTCGGCGACGCACTCCAGCCGGCGGGTGCCTCCGGCGGCCTGGACGACACGACCCTGATCGCCGGTTCGGCCGGCGCCGGCGCGCTGGGGATCCTGCTGATCGGCGGGGCCCTGATGTGGTGGCGCCGGATGCGGGACCGGGCGTACTAGGCCGTCGGTCGTCTGCCGCCCCCCAACTGGCGCGGCCCGCGCAGTACTCATCCCCCACGGCGCGGGCCGCGCCGCCGCAGTGACAACGAGTTGTTGAAGAGCCGATCGAGGAGAGGGCATGGCCCCGCGGACGAACGACAGCGCACCCCAGCCCGTCCGGCGCTTGAGGACGAGGCCGTCCAGGCCGAAGCGGGGTCCGGGGGCGCAGCCCTCTGCGGGGTCCGGGGACAGCGCCCCTGACGGGGTCGAAGGGGCGGAGCCCCTTGAGGATGGGACGGGTAGGGGCGGCGGGGGCGAGGAAGCCCGCGCGCAGCGCATCGCCGCCGTACGCCGCGTCGCCGCGGCCGCCCGCCGCAGCCGGGCACTCCATGTCGCGGGATGCTCCGCCCTGTTGGCCATCGCCCTCACCGCCGGCTCCATCGCACTCGGCGCCGCACGCGACAACACCGGCCAGAGCGTCGCCGCCGCGTCAGTCCCCGTGTCACCCGGCCTCCTCGCGACCGGCGACCTCGACACCGGCATCTCCTCCCTCCAGGCGCACCTCCGTGACCAGCCGAGGGACTTCAGCAGCTGGTCGACCCTCGGCCTCGCCTACGTCGAGCAGGCCCGCACCAAGGGCGACCCCTCCCGCTACCCCCAGGCCGACCAGGCCTTCAAGCGCTCCCTGTCCCTGGAACCCGACAACGACCAGGCCCTCGCCGGCCGCGCCGCCCTCGCCGCGGCCCGGCACGACTTCGAGGACGCCCTGAAGTACGCTGACCAGGCCCTGAAGGTGAACCCCTACAGCGAACGCGCCCTGTGCACCCGCGTCGACGCCCTCGTCGAACTCGGCCGCTACACCGACGCCGCCAAGGCCGCCGACACCGCCGACGACCGCCGCCCGGGCATCCCGGTCTTCACGCGGTACGCCTACGTGCACGAGCTGCGCGGCGACGTGACGACCGCCGAGCGCGTGCTGGAACAGGCGCTCTCCTCCGCCGTCACGCCCGGCGACATCGCGTATGTCGCCACCCAGCTGGGCCAACTCGCCTGGAACCAGGGCGACTACGACACGGCGCTCACCCACTACGCCCGCGCCCTGGCCGCCGACGAGAACTACGTCCCCGCTCTTGAAGGCCGCGCCCGCGCGCAGGCCGCGAGCGGGGAGCGGGAGGCCGCGACGAAGGGCCTGGCGGACGTCGTCTCCCGGTATCCCCTGCCCGGCCCGCTCGTCGAACTCGGCGAGCTGTACGAAGCGGCCGGCGACAAGGTCAGGGCCGACGACCAGTACGCCCTCGTCGACGCCTGGACCGCCCTGGCCCGTGCCAACGGCGTCAACGCCGACCTCGACACCGCCCTCGCGGCCGCCGACCACGGCGACAAGGCCTCCGCCCTGCGCGCCGCCCGCGCCGAGTGGGACCGCCGCCGCACCGTGCACACGGCGGACGCCCTCGCCTGGGCGCTGCACGTCAACGGCAAGGACGAGGAGGCCCTTCCCTACGCCCGCAGGGCAACGGCGACCGGCTACCGCAGCGC
The DNA here is from genome assembly GCF_004028635.1 of Streptomyces cyaneus. Classification (GTDB taxonomy): domain Bacteria; phylum Actinomycetota; class Actinomycetes; order Streptomycetales; family Streptomycetaceae; genus Streptomyces; species Streptomyces cyaneus. The sequence goes on from NZ_RQJW01000021.1 coordinate 43,807, forward strand.
CGCGTTCCTCTATCACCGCGGGATCATCGAGCGCGCCACGGGCCACGCCGAGGACGCCCGCGAGCACCTGCGAGCCGCGCTGAAGCTGAACCCCGGCTTCTCACCGCTGGGCGCCCGCGAAGCCCGTACGGCGCTCAAGGACCTGGAGGCGGCCAAGTGACCCCCCGTCGACTGTTCGCCTCCTGCGCCGCCGTCCTCACGGCGGCCTGCGCGCTCGCGCTGTTCCCCACTTCTCCCGCGAGCGCGCACCCCCTCGGCAACTTCACCGTCAACCGCTACGACGGCCTCGTCGCCGCCCCCGGCGAACTGCGCGTCCACCATGTCGAGGACCTCGCCGAGATCCCGGCGACGCAGGCCGAGCCGGAGATCGAGAAGGCGGGCCTCGCGGGGTGGGCCCGGCAGCGCTGCGAGAACGCCGCGCGGGGCAGCGAGGTCACCGTGGACGGCCGTACGGTCGCTCTGACGCTGAACAGCAGCCACGCGCGCGTGCGGCCCGGTCAGGCCGGGCTGGACACCCTGCGCGTGGAGTGCCGGCTGACGGCGCCGCTCCCCGAGGACGCCACGGTCGCCCTCGGCTTCCGCAGCGCGGGCGCTGAATCCGGCCCCGGCTGGCGGGAGATCACGGCGCGCGGCGACCGTACGACACTCACCGCCTCGGACGTGCCGAAGGAGTCGGTCTCCCGCGAACTGACCGAGTACCCCGGCGAGTTGCTCTCCTCTCCGGCCGACACCAGGACCGCGTCCGTGCGCGTGCGCCCCGGCGGACCGGCCCTGGCCGAGGCGGAGCAGGACGCTGCCACCTCCTCCGTGCTGCCGCGCGGCGCCGACCGCTGGACGCGGGCCCTGGACGGCCTGGTCTCCCGCCAGGACCTCACCGTCGGCTTCGCCGCCCTCGCCCTGGTCATCGCGGTCTTCCTCGGCGCGATGCACGCGCTCGCCCCGGGCCACGGCAAGACCCTGATGGCCGCGGTGGCGGCGGCCCGCGGCGGCAAGGCCCGTATGAAGGACGTCCTCCCGCTGGCCGCCTCGGTGACGGTCACTCACACCCTGGGCGTGGTGGCCCTGGGCGTCCTGGTCACGGCCGGTTCGGCGGCGGCACCGTCGGTCATCACCTGGCTGGGCATCGCGAGCGGCGCCCTGGTGACACTGGCGGGGGCGACGCTGGTACGCCGGGCATGGCGGAACCGGGGTCACGCGCACGGGCACGCCCACACCCATGTACACGAAGCCGACCACACCCATGAGCGGGTACCGGTTCTGGTCGCCGCGCACAGCCACTCCGCATCGGACGGCCACACGCACGCCCCCAGTCACCACCACGACCACACCGACGACCACGCTCACGCTCACGCTCACGCTCACGACCACCATCACCACCACGACCACCCGCACTCCGCCGTGGAACACACCCACGGCGGCTTCACCCACACCCACGCCACCGCCCCCACCCTCCGCGGCACGATCCTCCTCGGCTTCGCCGGCGGGCTCGTGCCCAGTCCCTCCGCGGTCGTCGTACTCGTCGGCGCGGCGGCGCTCGGGAAGGCGTGGTTCGGGCTGCTGCTCGTCGTGGCGTACGGCGTGGGGCTCGCGCTCACCCTCACCGCGGCCGGGTTCGCCGTCGTGCGGCTGGGTACCGGAGTGACGCGGGTGCTGGACAGGCAGCCCCGCTGGACGACCCACCCCCTGACGGTCTTCGTCCGCAGGACCGCACCACTGGGATCCGCGGTGCTCGTCGTACTGATCGGGGCCGGATTGGTTCTCCAGGGGGCGGCATCCGCACTCGGCTGAGCTACTTTTGGGTAGAAATCGTGCGGAGTGGAGATTTCACACGGATGCGAATGGGGGACGCCCGTGTCCGAAGAATCGGGCAGTGAACGTCTGATCGCGGGCCGCTACCGCCTCCTGTCCCCGCTCGGCGAGGGCGGCATGGGCACCGTGTGGCGGGCCCGTGACGAGCTGCTGTACCGCGAGGTCGCGGTCAAGGAGGTGCGCGCGCCGCACGGGCTGCCGGCCTCGGAGGTCGAGCGGATGTACGCCCGGCTGGAGCGCGAGGCGTGGGCGGCCGCGCGGGTCGCCAACCGCAATGTCGTCACGGTGTACGACGTGGCCACGCAGGACGGCAGACCCTGGATCGTGATGGAGCTGGTCCGCGGCATCTCGCTGGCGGAGCTGCTGGACGCCGAGGGCCCGCTGGACCCGCAGCGCGTCGCGCACATCGGCGCCGAGGTGCTGGCAGCGCTGCGGGCGGCGCACGAGGCCGGGGTGCTGCACCGGGATGTGAAGCCGGCCAACGTGCTGATGTCGAACGACGGCCGGGTCGTCCTCACCGACTTCGGCATCGCCATGGTCGAGGGCAGCTCCGCGCTGACGATGACCGGCGAGGTCATCGGCTCCCCCGAGTTCCTCGCCCCGGAGCGGGCGCTGGGCCGCACGCCCGGCCCGGAGTCCGACCTGTGGTCCCTCGGCGTACTCCTCTACGCGGCCGTGGAGGGCAACTCCCCGTTCCGCCAGAACACCCCGCTCAGCACCCTGCGCGCGATCGTCGACGAGGAACTGCCGCCGCCGCACCGGGCCGGTCCGCTCACCCCCGTCATCGAGGGGCTGCTGCGCAAGGACCCGGCCGAGCGACTGCCGGCCGACCGGGCCGAGCAGGACCTGCGCATCATCGGCGCGGGCGGGACGCTTCGCGCGGACCCCGTGCAGGCGTCCCCGTACCCCCCGACCGTCGCGGCTTTCCCGGCGCCGTCGCAGACCGCCCCCACGGCCCCCGTCCCCCCGCCCGGACCGACCAGGCCCTCACCGGCCGCGGCCGCTGCCCGGGACAGTGCGCCCGACCGCCCCGACCGCAACCGGCGCGCCACCCTCACCCTGATCGCGGGCATCGTCGTCCTCGCACTGGCCGTGGCAGGTCTGACGTACGGCCTCCTCAACCGCGGGGGCGGCGGGGGCGAGGCGGGCGGCGACAGCACCACCAGCCGGACCGGCGGGGCCACACCGAAGGAGACCGAGGAGGAGAACGCCTCCGGAGGGGGCCGGAGCCCGACGCCGAGCCCCAGCCCGAGCAGCAGTGACACGCCCTCTTCGGCACCGCAGTCCGTGAAGGTGACGTTGGCGGGCTCGAACCTGGAGTACTCCGGGCCCTGTCCGCCGCCGAGCGGCGACGCCCCCGCCTTCACGGCGACGTTCACGGTGGGGCGACTGCCGGCACAGGTCAGCTATCGCTGGGTGTCGAAAGACGGCGACGTCATGGACCAGGGCTGGAAGACCCTGTCGTTCCAGGAGGGCGAGGGGCGGACCAAGCAGGACCGGGCGTTCGTGACGACATCCCCCGGGAATTCGGACAGCGGGACGTTCGAGAACGAGATCAGCGTCGAGGTGCGTGACCCGGTGGAGACGAAGTCCAACTCGGTGCCGTTCTCGGTGACCTGCGAGACGGAGACCCCGACGGGCGGGGTCTCGCCAACGCCTGACGAGTCGCCGAGCTCATAGGACCGGCGACTCGCGACGGGTCAGGCCACGCTGTTGAGTACCGGCAGATAACCACCCGACTGGCCCGCGGCCGTCGGGTGGTACGACTCCGGGATGTTGAGCCAGTTCACGGCGTGCATCCACGAGCTGCCGGAGCAGAGCTCGTGCCCGGTGAACGTGGGTCGTACGTCGCCGAAGGTGAATCCGTGGTCCAGGGCGCGCTTCTCGGTCGCGGCGTCGATGTAGTCGGCCGCGTCGTTGAGTGCCCTGCGCTTGGCCTCGGACAGGCCGAGGCACGTGGACACGCCCAGCTTGTAGAAGCGGGGGTAGCCGAGCACGACCACATGGGCGGACGGGGCCTTGCTCCGGATGGCCGTGTAGACGGTGTCGAGACGGCCGGGCAGCGTCGAGTCGACGAACGCCTTCGCGGTGTTGATCCGTGAGACGCAGGCGCTGTCGGACTGGAGCACACAGGTCGTCATGATGTCGGCGAAGCCTGCGTCGTTGCCGCCGATCGTGATGGACACGAGTGCGGTGGTGGAGTCGAGCGGGCCGAGCTGATTGGCGGTCACATCACTCGTTTGAGCGCCCGAGCAAGCCGTGAAGTCGAAGGACGAGGGTGAGTTCGCGGCGGCCCACAGGTACGGGTACGCCTTCGTGCTGCGCTTGCAGTCGCCGCTGGCACTGATGTAGCTGCCCGCGCCGAGGCCGGAGGAGTAGGAGTCGCCGAGAGCCACATAGCCGCCGGCGGCGGCGGTGTCGGCGGCCTGCGCGGTGGCGGCCCCGGTGAGGGCGGTGCCGACGGCGAGGAGGAGTGAGGCGACGTATACGGAAAGTCGGGAACGTCTCATGGAACCTCCCTATAGCAGGATCACTGCCATAACCGTCGTACCAACTACGCGTGTTGACGGGAAGTGTCCATGCCAAGACTTTTCCGGTCATCGAGGACCTCACCCTGTGGGTTCACTGTCCGTTTGATTTCGTGTTCATGACAGGATTGTTGACAGGTCGTCAACTCTCTTGTTCTCCATGGCTGGAGCACAGATCCTTTACCTCGGCTTGGAACGGGAACGCGACGTTCCGGGCCGTGCGTGCGAGGACGCGCGCACCCCCCACATGTGCGCGCACCACCCATGCGCGCCGCCAAGAGGAGGACTCCCTCGTAATGGCACAACTGCGTAGCAAGAAGATCCGGTTCGCCGCGATAACCAGCCTGGCGACCGCCGCCCTCGTCGGCGGACTCACGTCCCTGCCCGCCCAGGCCGCCCCGGCCGAGGGCAAGGTCCTGGCCGCCGGCTCCCCCACGGCGATCAAGGACAGCTACATCGTCACGCTCAAGAAGAGCGCCGGCCTCAAGGCGTCCTCGGCCGCCGGCAAGGACGTGGTGGAGGAGTACGGCGGCACGGTGAAGAAGACCTTCACCAAGGCACTGAACGGCTATACCGCCACCCTCTCCGCGACCGAGGCCAAGAGACTCGCCGCCGACCCGGCGGTGGCCTCCGTGGAGCAGAACCAGCGCGTCCGGATGGACGCCACGCAGTCCAGCGCCCCGTGGGGCCTGGACCGCATCGACCAGACCTCGCTCCCGCTGTCGGGCACCTACACCTACCCGGACACGGCGGGCAGCGGCGTGACGGTGTACGTCATCGACACCGGCGTCCGCATCACGCACCAGCAGATCAGTGGCCGTGCCTCCTACGGCTACGACGCCGTCGACGGCGACACCACCGCCTCCGACGGCAACGGCCACGGCACCCATGTGGCCACCACGATCGCGGGTACCACCTACGGCGTCGCCAAGCAGGCGAAGATCGTGGCGGTGCGCGTGCTCGACAACGCGGGCTCCGGCACCACCGCGGGTGTGATCGCGGGCATCGACTGGGTGACCAACAACCACTCCGGTCCCTCGGTCGCCAACATGTCGCTCGGCGGCGGCGCCTCCACCTCGCTGGACACCGCCGTCGCCAACTCGATCGCCAGCGGAGTGACCTACGCGGTCGCGGCGGGCAACAGCAGCGCCAACGCCTCCTCGTACTCCCCGGCCCGCGTCCCGGCGGCGATCACGGTCGGCGCCACCACCAGCTCGGACGCCCGGGCCAGCTACTCGAACTACGGCTCGGTCCTGGACATCTTCGCGCCCGGCTCCTCGATCACGGCGGGCTGGAACACCAGCGACACGGCGACGAACACCATCTCCGGTACGTCGATGGCCACCCCGCACGTCGCGGGCGCGGCCGCGGTGTACCTGGCGGGCCACACCTCGGCCACCCCGGCCACGGTCGCCTCGGCCCTGACGAGCGGCGCCACCACCAACGTCGTCACCAGCGCCGGCAGCGGCTCGCCCAACCGGCTGCTGAAGCTCGTCCCGTAGCAGCCCCCGTGACAACTCCCGTCACAGCACACCGCACGATCTGAACGAACCGTCCCCCGCAGACGCCCGGCGTCTGCGGGGGACGTCTTGACGGCCCCCACGGAGCTGAGCCACATTGAAGCCCGGCATCCGGCGCTTCGGGGGGCAAAGTCGCCAATGCAGACCTTACGTATCAAGACAGCTTCATCCAGAGCCAAAGCTCAGGACACCGAGCGTGCGCGGCCAGGACCGGGGAGGGACCTGACGCCGCTGCTCGCGGGCGCCGCCACGGCGGCGGGGGGATTCGGCGCGGTGCTCGCGCTGGTCGACTCGGGCTCGCCGCTGCGCGGCCCGTTCACGCTGTTCTTCCTGCTCGCCGCACCGGCCGCGGCGATCGCCGCCGCACTGCGCGGGCTGGAACCCTTCGGCCGGACCGTCGCCGCGGTTGCGGGCGCCGTCGTCGTCAACATGCTGGTGGCCCAGGGCATGCTCGCCGTGCACCGGTGGTCGGTACGCGGCGGAATCGTGGCCGTGACCGCGATCAGCGCCGTCATTCTCCTGCTGGTTCTGCTGCGGCGGATGCGCGGCCGTACGACGCGAAGGCGGACTGACTGACGTGGACATCAGCGTGTACCGCCCCGGCGAGCTCAGCTCCGCCGACCGGGCGGCATGGACATCGATGCAGTCCAAGGCCCATCTGCAGGGTTCGCCCGAGCTGGGCAACCCCTTTCTGTCCCCCGAGTTCGCGCTCGCGGTCGGCCGCTGCCGGCGCGGGGTGCGGATCGCGGTCGTACGGGAGGGCGGCGAACCGGCCGCGTTCTTCCCGTTCCAGCGGACGGCGGCCGGTGTCGGCCGGGCCGTCGGCCTCGGCGTCTCGGACGCCCAGGGTGTGGTGCACCGGCCCGGGTTCACCTGGGATGCCAGGGAGCTGCTGAAGGCGTGCGGGCTCGCCGTATGGGAGTTCGACCACCTGGTGGAGGGCCAGGCGGCATTCGAGGCGGAGGCGTCCGGCACGTTCCCGTCCCCGGTCATGGACGTCGACCAGGGGTACGAGGCGTATCTGCGCCAACTCCGCGAGCAGTCACCGAAGTTCACCAGGACGACGCTCGCCAAGGAGCGCAAGCTGGGCCGGGACCACGAGGGTGTGCGCTATGTGCACGACGAGCGTGATCCGGCCGCGCTGCGCACGCTGATGGCCTGGAAGTCCGCGCAGTACCGCAGGACCGGGCGCAGCGACCGCTTCGCGCACGAGTGGATCACCCGGCTCGTGGACCAGCTGTTCCACACCCGCTCCGATCCGTTCGCGGGGATCCTGTCGGTGCTGTACGCGGCCGGCAAGCCGATCGCCGCGCACTTCGGGCTGCGCACCGAGCGGGTGCTGGCCTGCTGGTTCCCGGCCTACGACCCGGCGTTCTCGAAGTACTCGCCGGGCCTGGTCCTGCATCTGCGCATGGCCGAGGCGGCAGCCACCGACGGCATCGCCTATCTCGATCTCGGCCGGGGCCAGAAGGAATACAAGGACTCCCTGAAGACCCGCGAGTTGCAGGTGTCGGAGGGGTGGGTGACCCGGCGTCACCCGGTCGCGTTCGGACACCGGGCACGCCGTGCCCCGGTCCGCGCGCTGCGCAACACGGTGCAGACCCGGCCGGAGCTGTTCGAACCGGCGGACCGGCTCCTCAAGCGCATGGGGAAGATCCGCTCGGTAGGCAGGTAACTCCGGTCAAACCAACAAAAACGTGAGGGCTCGTTCCAGCTCTTGCCATACAGGCTCAATCATCAATACCGTCGTACATATCACGCGCATCGGACGGTCATAGGCGGCTCTAGGGGAGGGCTCAAGGACCGCGACGGTCCCGGCGCGGGGCGCGGTAGGGGGGTGCTCGGTGACGGTGTTCGCATGTGTGACCGAGTCGTGCCGCGCGACCGGCTGCCGTTTTGGCGGCGGTCGGCCAGATTTGCCAGCTCACTTCACGTACACGGAAAGCCAGTCGGCAGGGAGCCGGTCAGCCGTGCCGTGAGTGAGAACCCCCCTTTCGAACCGGACAAAATACCGGGCCGCCCAGGGGCGGGCGGTCCACCGGACGAGAGGGACCAGACTCATGAGTTCTGTTCTGCGCCCGGCGGTTGCGGACGAAGGTCTGTCAACAGTCGGCAAGTACCGCCCTGTCTCCTCGCACATGGCCATCACCCCGCCGGTGAGCGTGGTGATTCCGGCCATGAACGAGGCCGAGAATCTCCCGTACGTCTTCAAGACCCTTCCGGACTGGATACACGAGGTCGTCCTGGTGGACGGCAACTCCACCGACAACACCGTCGAAGTGGCCCGTGAGCTGTGGCCGGAGGTCAAGGTCGTGCGGCAGCGCGGCAAGGGCAAGGGGGATGCCCTGATCACCGGGTTCGAGGCGGCCACCGGCGACATCATCGTGATGGTCGACGCGGACGGCTCGGCCGACGGCCAGGAGATCGTCAGTTACGTCTCCGCCCTGGTCTCGGGCGCGGACTTCGCCAAGGGGTCCCGCTTCGCCAACGGCGGCGGAACCGACGACATGACGCCGATCCGCAAGCTCGGCAACTGGGCGCTGTGCACGGCCGTCAACCGCAAGTTCGGCGCCCGCTACACCGATCTCTGCTATGGATACAACGCGTTCTGGCGGCACTGCCTGGACAAGATCGACCTCGACTGCACCGGCTTCGAGGTGGAGACCCTGATGAACATCCGGGTCGTCAAGGCGGGGCTGAAGGTGCAGGAGATACCCAGCCACGAGTACCTCCGCATCCACGGCACGAGCAATCTGCGGGCCGTGCGGGACGGGCTGAGGGTGCTCAAGGTGATCCTGAAGGAGCGCTCCAACCGGCGTGCCCTGCGCCGCCGGGCGCCCCACTCCCCGATGCTCGACTCGGTGCGGGGAGAGGTGTCTTGAGCGGTCCCTACATCTCCGTCGTGATCTGCGCGTACACCGAGGACCGCTGGGAGGACATCCTCGCGGCGGTCTCCTCGGTGCGCGCGCAGTCGTACCCGGCCCTGGAGACGCTGCTGGTCGTCGACCACAACGAGGCGCTCCTGGACCGGCTGACCAAGGAATACAAAGAGGCGACCGATGTGCGGGTGCTCGCCAACGCGGGCCCCCGCGGGCTGTCCGCGGGCCGCAACACCGGCATCGCGGCCTCGTACGGCGAGGTGATCGCCTTCCTCGACGACGACGCCGTGGCCGAGCGCGACTGGCTCCGGCACTTTGCCGCGGGGTACGCCGATCCGCACGTCATGGCCGTCGGCGGGCGCACGGAGCCGATCTGGGCGTCGGGGCGCCGGCCGGACTGGTTCCCGGAGGAGTTCGACTGGGTGGTCGGCTGCACCTACCGGGGCCTGCCGCGCGGTCGGGTCCGAGTGCGCAACGTCCTGGGCGGCAACGCCTCCTTCCGGCGTACGGCGTTCGACTTCGCGGGCGGTTTCGCCTCCGGCATCGGGCGCGACGGCGACCGGCTGCCGCTGGGCTGCGAGGAGACGGAGCTGTGCATCCGGCTGACGCGGGCCCGGCCCGACGCGGTGCTGCTCATCGACGACCGTGCGGTGATCCACCACCGGGTGCCCGGAGCGCGCGAGCACTTCCGGTACTTCCGTACGCGTACGTACGCCGAGGGCCTGTCGAAGGCGCTGGTGGCCCGAAGTGTGGGCGCCGACAAGGGGCTTGAGTCCGAACGCCGGTACACCACCCGGGTGCTGCCGGCCGGGGTGGCGCGTGGGCTGCGCGACGCCGTGCTGGCCCGGCCGGGCGGTGCGGGGCGGGCGGGCGCGATCGTCGCCGGGGTACTCACGGCGGCCGGTGGGTACGTCGTGGGGAGTGTCCGGGCCCGCCGGGGCGGCGTTACGTACTCGGTGGCGGGGATGGAGGAGAAGGCCGACACCGAAGGGAAAGCCGGGAGCGAAGGGAAAGCCGGCACGGAGGGGGAAGCCGGCATCAAGGGGGGCATCAGATGAGCGACGCGCGCGTGCCGATTCTCATGTACCACGCCGTCTCCACCTCGCCGAACGACGCCACCCGCGAACTGTCGGTGGCGCCGGAGGCGTTCGCGGAGCAGATGGCGCTGATCGGCGATCTGGGCCTGACTCCGGTACGCACGGCCGATCTCGCGGCGCGCTGGCGCTCCGGCAAACCCTTGCCCCAACGGCCGGTGCTGATCACCTTCGACGACGGCTACGAGGGCGTGCACCGACACGCCCTGCCCGTGCTCGCCAAGCAGGGCTTCCCGGCCACGCTGTTCGTCTCCACGGGCTGGCTGAAGGGCCCGCACGACACCGGCGGCGGCCTGGACACCATGCTCGACTGGGACCAGGTCCGCGAACTCGCCGAGGCGGACGTCGAGATCGGCGGCCACAGCCACACGCACCCCCAGCTCGACCAGCTCCCGGACGGCAGGCTGCGCTCCGAGCTGATCCTCTGCAAGGAGATCATCTCGGACGAACTCGGCACCGTCCCGGCCTCGTTCGCCTACCCGTACGGCTACTCCAGCCGCCGGGTGCGCGAGGCGGTGCACGAGACGGGGTACGCCCAGGCGCTCGCCGTCAACAACGGCCTCGCACGGCGGCGGCAGGGGCCGTACGCCCTCACCCGCCTGACCGTGCGCCGAGGCACCGGAATCGAGGAGTTCCGGCGGATGGTCGAGGGCCGTGCGATCACCCGCACTTTCGCCAGGGACCGCGCCCTGACCAAGGGGTACGCCGTGGTCCGCAGAGCCCGACAGGTCCGCCGGAAGGCCAGCCGTTCCCGTGTCTGACACGACGACCACGACCGAGCCCGCGTCGACGGACGCGGCGGCGCCCGAGCAGTCGGGGCGCCGGCTTCGCCTGCCCGGCATGGGCGGGCCCTCCGGGGGCAGTCAGCTGTTCCGCAACGCCTACGCCCTGATGATCAACACGGGCATCTCCGCCGTGCTGGGGCTCGGTTTCTGGCTGGCCGCCGCCCGCTACTACTCCGAGTCCGCGGTCGGCCAGGGCTCCGCCGCGATCGCCGCGATGAAGTTCCTCGCGGGACTGACGGCGGTGACGCTGACGGGGGCGCTGGCCCGCTTCATCCCGGTGGCGGGACGCAGGAGCCTCCGCCTGATCTTCCAGACGTACGCGGGCAGTTGCGTGGTCGTCGCTCTCGCTGCGGGCGCCTTCCTGCTGACGCTGGATTTGTGGGGGCCGTCGTACCGCTTCCTGAACGGGGCGGCGGGCGGGCTCTTCTTCGTCGTGGCCGTCATCGCCTGGAACCTGCTCACCCTCCAGGACGGTGTGCTGACCGGGCTGCGCAGTGCGGTGTGGGTGCCGGTCGGCAACACCGTGTTCTCCGCGGTGAAGCTGGGTCTGCTGGTGGCCTTCGCGGTGGCGATCCCCACCGCCGGTGTCTTCGTGTCGTGGGTCGCGGCGATCGCGGTGTCGGTGCTGCCGCTGGGCTGGCTGGTGTTCCGGCGCCTGGTGCCACGCCATATGGAGGCGACCGAAGAGCGCACCACTCCCCCGTCGCTGAGGGAGATCGGGAAGTTCCTGGCGGGCGACTACACGGGCTCGCTGTTCTCCCTCGCCGTGGTCTATCTGATCCCCGTGATCGTGGCGGCGCAGGTCTCCTCGGAGGACAACGCGTACTTCTACATCACGGCCACCATCGGCGGCACGGTCAATCTGCTCGCCATCAACATGGGCGCCTCCCTCACGGTCGAGGGCTCGCACGACCCGGGACGGCTGGCGGCCAACACCCGTGCCGCGCTGCGGCGCATGGCGCGGATCATGCTGCCGGTCGCCGCGATCCTGTTCTTCGGGGCGCCCTGGATCCTGGGCGTCTTCGGCCAGGGCTACGCGGACGCGGCCACCCCGCTGCTGCGCTGGTTCGCCGTCGGCGCGCTGCTGCGGGTCGTGATGGAGACGTACTTCGCGGTCCTGCGGGCCCAGAGCCGCACCGCCGGACTGGCCTGGCTGCAGGGCCTGCTCTGCGCCCTGGTACTCGGCCTGACGCTGCTGCTGCTTCCCCGCATGGGTCTGACCGGCGCCGGTGTCGCCGAGATCTTCTCCCTCGCGGTGATCGTCGCGATCGCCGCGCCCAAGCTGTACCGGACCGCGCGGGCGTCGTCGGCCGAGGTGCCCGAGGACGCGGCCCCGGACGGTGACCTCGCCGACCTGGGGGCGCGTGAGGTGCCCGAGGGGGCGCGGGGGCGCATGCCCGGCTGGGCGCTCGACACCGACACGCTCGCCCTCGGCGTCCACGTCGACTTCGACCACCTGGAACGCCGGCCGGACGTCCGCCCGGGCCCGGGAACGCCGCCCACGGGCACGCCGCCGGTACGCCCGGAACACCGGCCGACCTGGGCGCGCAAGCCGGAAGTCGGGCTGCCGGTCCAGGATCGCGAGCCGGGCTCGGAGGCCTCGCTGGGGCCCGCCGAGGTGGACGCGCCGTTCGAGGCCGACTTCGACGTGGGCAAGGGCGAAGAGTCCCTACCGGAGGAGCGCGAGGAGGCTGCCGTACGGGAGGAGGCCGTCGTACGGCAGGAGTCCGCCGTACGGGAAGAGCCGCCCATGCCGTCCGAAGAGGCCGTACGACAGCCCGAGGCGCCCTCGTCGAGCCGGCGTGAGCGGCTGCTGCCGACGCGTCTCGGGGTCGTCCTCGGCTGTCTGCTGGTCGCCGCGCTGCTGCTGTACTGGGTGCCGGCGCTGCGGCTCGGCGAGGCCGATCTGGACGCGATGGGCGGGCTCGGGCTGATCTCCGTGCTGCCGCTGCCGACGCTGGTCGGCGCCGCGCTGCTGGCGGTGGTGTTCGCCTCGCTGCTGTGGCTGGGCCGCGAGCACAAGGCGCTGCTGCTGGTCACCCTGCTCGCGACGGTCGTGTCGCTGCACTCCCTGCCCGCCCTGATCGAGACCGAGCCGCGGTTCGCGACGGCCTGGCAGCACCTCGGCTTCCTCGACTACATCGACCGCACCGGGTCCGCCGTGCCCGACCTGGACGCGCGCTGGAGCTGGCCGGGCTTCTTCGCGGTGGCCGCGTTCGCCGCGAAGGCGTGCGGGGTCAGCGACCTCACCGCGGTCATCCGCTGGTGGCCGCTGGCCATGCAACTGCTGTACCTGGTCCCGATGTTCCTTCTCGTGCGCTCGATGCGGGCGAGCTGGCGGGCCAAGTGGACCGGCATCTGGATCTTCGTGCTCAGCGGCTGGGTGGGCCAGGACTACTTCTCGCCGCAGGGCTTCACCTATCTGCTGTACCTGGTGTTCGCGGCGATCCTGCTGGTCTGGTTCCGCGCGCCGCATGTGATCTGGACGAAGCGGCGCCCCGGCGAGATCGAGGTCGAGCCGACGAACCGGCGGCAGCAGGCCGTCCTGCTCATGGTCGTCACCGGCCTGTTCGCGGCGAGCGTCCCGGCCCACCAGCTCACGCCGTTCGTGATGCTGGGCGTGCTGACGGCGCTCGTCCTGATCGGCAAGTCCGAACTGCGCGGCCTGCCCATCCTGTTCGGCGTCATGGTGACCGTCTGGATCGGCTTCATGGCCGAGCCGTACTGGTCGGGCCACTTCGACGAACTCTTCGGCGGCGTCGGCGGCGTCGGCAGCAATGTGTCGTCGTCCGTCTCCGGCCGTATCGAGGGCGGCAGCTCCACCCACAAGCTCGTGCTGTACACGCGCGTGCTGCTGGCCGGCGGTGTGATGGCCTTCGCCTGCTGGGGCTGGTGGCGACGGCGCTTCCACCACTACCGGGAGCGCTCGCTGCTCGTCCTCACCTTCGTGCCGTTCCTCGGCTTCGGCATGCAGTCGTACGGCGGCGAGATGGCGCTGCGCGTCTTCATGTTCGCCCTGCCCGGCGCGGCCCTGCTGGCCGGACTCGCCCTGTTCCCACGCACCGGCGTCACCGCGAAGGAGCGCGACAAGGACCGGGTGAGCCTCGCGCCGCTGGCCGCGCTCATGGCGGGCCTGGTCCTCATGGGCGGCTTCCTGGTGGCCCGTTGGGGCAACGAGCCGTTCGAGCGGGTGCGGCCCGGCGAGGTCGCCGCCATGGAGTACGTGTACGCCCATGACGACCCGACGCTGCGGCTGCTGTGGCTGAGCAGCGACCCGGTCAACGATGTGACGCCGGCGATGCCGTGGGGCTCGCGGGACATGGAGAAGGTCTCGTACGTGCCGACGCAGGCGCCGGTCGACCCGGTGCTGGTGTCGGGGCTGGTGAAGGCCCTGAAGGACGCGGGCCCGAACTCGTATCTGATGATCAACCGGGGTCAGGTCACCTATCTCCGGCTGGACGTGGGCTATTCGGCGACCTGGGAGACACGGCTGATCCAGAACCTGGACAAGCGGCAGGAGCTGAAGAAGGTCTTCGTCAACGCCGACGTGACGATGTACGCGCTGAGGAAGCAGCCGGCGGGTGAGGTCCCGAAGGCCGATCCCGGTCCGATCGGGCCGCAGGTGACCTGGACGCCCTGGTCGGTGGTCGGCGGGCTCGCGGCGGTCGCGCTGATCGTGCTGCTGATGGCCCGCGAGGTCGTCCGGGTGGCGATGGCGCCCAGCGTGCGGCAACTGCGGTGGCTGCAGAGCAGCTTCTGGTTCTCGCTGCCGCTGCTGGCGGTGCTGCTGGCTTCGTTGGTGCAGCGGTTCCTGACGATCAAATAGCCGATCGCGCAGGGGTGAAGTGGCTCAGCGCCTGAGCCACTTCACCTCGTACGCCTGCAGCTCGACCTTCTCGCCGTCGATCTTCGCGCTGGTCTGCCGGTCGAGGGCGTTCACGACCAGGACCACCTTGTCGGTGGCCAGGACCCGGACGTCGGGCTTGTCCACGGACACCTTCTTGTACTCGGTGCCGGGCCGGAACTCCTTGCCGAACCGGGAGATCAGGTCGTACATCGGCAGCTTCTCGCCGCCGCCCGCGGTGTCGGTCGGCGTCCACAGACAGCCGGCGCACTCGGTGCCCTTCTCCTCCTGCGGGTTCCAGTAGAAGGCGGAGGAGGCGCCCCCCTCGGCCAACGCGATCATTCCGGCGGCCTGGACGGCGACTCGGCGGGCCTCGGACCAGCCCTTGCGGTCGTCGTTGCCGTCGGCGGGCTCGACGTAGTACTCGGCCCACCACAGCGGCAGGTCACCGGTCTGCCGCCGCACCCACCGGCCCACCGCCGTGAACTTGTCGGTGGCCGCGAACTCGTCGGGCAGCAACTCGTCGTCACGGGTGTAGCTGGAGCCGTCCACCACGACGAAGTCGGCGCCCACCTTGTGCTCGTTCCAGTACCCGAAGGCATCGACGGTGCGCTGGTCCAGGGCACCCCAACTGCCCGTCAGGGCCGTCGAGGCCTCCTCCGCGCGCGGGTCGACGCTGTCCATCACGAGGTAGGGCCCGCCGACCATGATGTCCGGGTCGACCTTCTTCAACGCCTTGTAGATGAGGTTGTAGAGGCGGGTGTAGCCCTCGTAGTCCCAGCGGGCCTCGGCGTCGTTCCAGAAGCCCTTGAACTCGTTCCACACGATGAAGTGCCGTACGTCCGGATAGCGCTTGGCGACGGTCACGGCCAGCGCGGCGAAGTCCTCGAAGTGCTCGGGCTCGGGCGCCGTCTCCAGTGCGGCCTGGCTCCAGTTCGTGTTGTCGACGCCGGCCCTGCCGCCCTTCATCCAGTCGGGGGCGCAGCACAGGGTGACGACGGGGGTGCTGCCGGAGGCGCGGACGAAGTCGATACGGCGGTCCATCGCCTCGAAGTCGTAACGCCCCTCGACCGGCTCGGGGTTGTCGGCGCCCCAGCCCATGATGTGCTGGATCTGCGGTAGCCCCCCGGCGTCCGCGAGCCGTCCCTCGACGCGCTGCACGGCCGCGGCGGCGCCCTCGTCGGCGCTGTGCTTGGTGTGGGTGAACCCCCAGCCCACCTCGGGATTCGTGGCGTCCGGCGTGGCGGTCGGGGTGCCGTGCACCTTGTCGCCGTCGCGTGAAGTGCCGTCGGTGTTCACACCGTTCCCCGGAAGCGTGCTGAGCAGGGTCACTACCAGGGCCAGAGCCACAGCGCCCACGCCGAGCAGCGCGGTGAGCCGCCACCGTCGCGCCCCCGAATTCCACCCATGACGTCCCATCAAGGACAACGGTAACGGCGGTGACAGCCGCTCGGGCAGGTTTCGCAACTACACGGTCCTGTAACAGGACGGAGGGGATACAGCGGAAGCTTCGGGCACGGCATGCTGCGGGCCGGCCCCGGCCCGGACGTGGCCCGTTGGCGGGACGTGCGACGGAAACCGGGTGCACGGGCCCGCCGCGTGACGGATCATGGCCGCATGTCTGCGAACCCACACGACGCTCTGCCGATCCGGCTCAACGTCGACGACAGCGACTCGCCGTCCGACGTCGTCGACGCGCTGTTCCTCGGCCGCTTCGCGACGGGCGAGCAGCCGTACTCGCACGCGGCGAACATCGACCGCGTACGGTCCGGGGCGACGCTCCTGCCGCCGGGCGCCCGTGTGCTGCGCACCGCCCGCGACGACGACCGCAGCGCGACGCTGGCGGAGGGCGACGGCTGGACCCTGTTGGTCTCCCGGTGGAACCGCGGCGCCGACGTCACCGTGACCGCGACCAGTGAGGAACTGGCGGCGCGGGTACTGGGCGAGGCGACGGACGGCGCGGCGGACGAGCCCGAGCCGCAGCCGGAGAACGTGACCATGGGCTTCTGGTACGTCTCCCCCAGGCGCGGCCCGCATCGCACGACCCGGCAGATCTCGGCGGGCACCTGGGACGAGGTGCGGGCCAACTACACCGCGCCGGTCGCCGACGCGATGGACCGCCTGATGAAGACGACGCCCGAGGACATCGCGGGCCGCCTGCTCCTGTTGCACGGCCCGCCGGGCACCGGCAAGACGTCGGCGCTGCGGACGCTGGCCCGCTCCTGGCGGGACTGGTGCCAGGTGGACTGCGTGCTGGACCCGGAGCGGCTCTTCAGTGACGTCGGCTATCTGATGGACATCGCGATCGGCGAGGAGGACGGGACGGGCAAGGGCCGCTGGCGGCTGCTGCTCCTGGAGGACTGCGACGAGCTGATCCGCGGCGAGGCGAAGCACACGGCGGGCCAGGCGCTGTCGCGGTTGCTGAACCTGACGGACGGCCTGCTGGGCCAGGGCCGCAACGTCCTGGTCGGCGTGACGACCAACGAGGACCTGGAGCGCCTGCACCCCGCCGTCGTCCGCCCCGGCCGCTGTCTGGCCCGCATCGAGGTGGGGGCGCTGACGCGCCGGGAGGCGGTGAACTGGCTGGGCACCGACGAGGGTGTCGGCCGGGAGGGGGCGACCCTGGCGGAGCTGTACGCGCTGAAGCGGGGCACGTCGCCGACGTCGCTGCCGGACCCGCGGGACGGGGCGGACGCGGGGCTTTACCTGTAGCCCTCCGGTGCTTTCATGGTGGTATGACCCTGTTCATCGGGACGTCGGGATGGCAGTACAGAGACTGGCGGGGTGCCTTCTATCCCCCCGATGTGCCCATGCGCCTGTGGCTGGAGGAGTACACGGAGTGCTTCGCCACGGTGGAGATCAACAACGCGTTCTACCGGTTGCCGACGCGGGAGAACTTCGAGGCCTGGCGTGACCGGGTGCCGCGGGACTTCGTGGTCGCGGTGAAGGCGAGCCGCTACCTCACCCACATCAAGCGCCTCAAGGATCCCGAGGAGCCGGTCCACCGTCTGATGTCCCACGCGGCGGGCTTGGGCGACCGCCTGGGGCCGGTCCTCCTCCAACTGCCGCCGACCCTGCGCGCCGACCCCGACCTCCTGGACGCCTGCCTGGCCTGCTTCCCGTCGGGGACGCGGATCGCGGTCGAGCCCCGCCACGAATCCTGGTGGGCGGCCAAGACCCGCCAGGTGCTGGAGTCCCGGGGTGCCGCCCTGTGCTGGGCCGACGTCCAGGCCCGGCCGGTGACTCCCCTGTGGCGCACCACGGACTGGGGCTACGTCCGCTTCCACGAGGGCCGCGCGCACCCCTGGCCCCGCTACGGCCGACGCTCCCTGGAGACCTGGGTCGACCGCATCGCGACCACCTGGTCCGACGCCGAGGACATGTACGCGTATTTCAACAACGACCCCGGCGGGGCGGCGGTGCAGGACGCGGTGGTCTTCGGTAGGGCGGCGACGCGAGCGGGCCTTACGGTCACCCGCACGCCGGAGTTCGCCGCACGCCGCTGACTACTCTCCGTAAGCCGCACGCAGGGCATCCCGCACGGCCGCCAACGCGTCGGCCTCAGCGAGCCCGAGCCTACGAGCCCGCTCCACGTATGCCTGCGCAGCCGACGCCAGCTCACGCTCGGCGGCCGAGCCGGCGGCCGCCACGAACGTGCCGTTGCGCCCCCGCGTCTCGATCACGCCGTCGCTCTCCAGCGCCCGGTACGCCTTGGCGACCGTGTTGGCCGCGAGCCCCAGCGACTCCGCCAGCCCTCGCACGGTCGGCAGCCGGTACCCGACCGGCAGCACCCCCGAACGCGCCTGCTCGGAGATCTGCGCCCGCACCTGCTCGTACGGCGCGGCACTGTCATCGATGTGGATCTTCAAGGTCACGCAGCGATTGTCCCGTACCCGCCGGAAAATAAGAGGCACCCTGGCTCAACTCCCCCGTAGCGTGCGCCGTGATGACTATGACTGTGCGCCCCCTCCGTCCCGAGGTCCGAGCCGACGTCGAGGGCTTCGCCCACGTCCGGCACCTCGCACTCCCCTTCTTTCTGGTGACCCCGGAGTCCGTCGCCTACGACGTCACCCACATGCACCCGGACGCCCACTACCGGCCGCTCGTCGCGGAGGAGAACGGCGAGGTGATCGGCACCGCCCAGGTCGGGCTCGTCAACGACAGCCCGGAGCCCGGCCAGGCCTTCGTCAACGTGTACGTCCACCCGGAGCGCACCCGCCGCGGTGCGGGCGCGCTGCTGGTCCGCACCGCCGAGGAGTACCTGGCCGAGCGAGGAGCGACCAGGCTGTTCGCCTGGATCCTCGACGCACCGGGCAACCGCGCCTTCGCCGAACGGCACGGCTATCGCGAGGGCCGCTCGGCGCACTTCCTCCGTCTGGATCTGGTGAACGGCACGCTGCCCTCGCTCCAGGCCCCGCCCCCGGGCGTGGAGCTGCGCACGGGGGCCGACTTCGCGGACGATCCGCGCCCGCTGTTCGAGCTGGACGCCGAGGCGGCGTCGGACGAACCGAGCGACGTCGCCTACGAGTTCACGGACTACGAGGCCTGGCTGGACGAGACCTGGAACCACCCCCTCCTCAGCCGCGAGCTGACCTCCGTCGCCGTCGTCGACGGCCGCCCCGTCGCCTTCAGCGTGGCCCGCACGGACGGTGGCACCCGGTACGGCACCGTCATCACCGGCACCGCCCGTGACTTCCGCGGCCGCGGCCTGGCCAAACTCGCCAAGAACGACTCCCTGCACCGCGCCCGTGCCGCCGGTCTCACGGAGGCGTTCACGGGCAACGACACCGGCAACGGCCCGATGCTCGCGATCAACAAGTGGTTCGGCTACGAGATCTGCGCGACGGAGGTGCGCTATGTCCGCGAACTCGGCTGACCAGGGACGTCTGCTGGATGTGGTCCTGGTCAAGGCCGGCCGTACGAAGATCCGTTACGCGGCCGAGCTGCTCTCCGACGACGGCACCCGCATCGCCGTCCGCGCCCCCTGGTCCGGTGCCGGGGTCCGCGACTTCGGCTTCGTCCGCTTCGAGCCGGGCGACGTCTTCACCGAGTACTACTGGCGCGACCGCTGGTACGCCGTGAAGGAGGTCCGCGACGCCACGGGCGCCCTCAAGGGCTGGTACTGCGACGTCACCCGCCCGGCCACGCTGTCCGGCACTGAGCTGGTCGTCGAGGATCTCGACCTGGACCTGTGGTGCTCCGCCGACGGCTCGGATGTGCGCCGCCTGGACGAGGACGAGTTCGCCGAGAGCGGCCTCGGGCAGACGGATCCGCAGGCCGCCGCGGCCGCCGTATCCGCGCTGGACGCACTGGAGGCGCTGGCGCGCGGGGAGGGCTTGGCGGGGCTGCTGGGATGACTCCCGACAGCGCTCCTCGGTTCAGGCCACCTCGCCCCCAGTCAGTCCACCCACGCCACCACCGCGTACCGCTCGTCGTCCACATCCTTGCCCCACAGCCGCGCGTCCGCGGACAGTGGCTCCACGCGCACGTCCCCGACGAGCGGTGCGAGGAGAGCGGTGAGCCGGTCCGCCGGTACACCGACCGTGGGCGCGGTCGTCCCCCACACCCCCTCGACCAGCACGAACCGCCCTCCCGGGCGCAGCAGCCCGCGCCAGTGCCGTAGGACACGGCCCGGGTCGGGCAGGGCCCACAGGACATGCCGTACGAGCACCACGTCGAACCGCTCCTCCCCCACCGGTGGCGCCGCCGCGTCGCCGACGAGGAACGCCGCGTCTCGCCCGGCGAGCTTGGCGCGGGCGAGGTCCACCATCGGCGCGGACCGGTCCACCCCTGTGACGTGGTGTCCCTGTTCGGCCGCGAGGAGCGACAGGCTGCCGGTGCCGCAGCCCAGGTCGAGGAGGTCGGACGGGCGCTCGGGCAGCCAGGACCGCAGCCGGGCAGCCCAGGCCTGGCGCACCTCGGGGTCGCGCAGGCCGTGGTCCGGCTCGTCGTCGAAGGAGGCGGCCGCCGCGTCCCAGTCCACATCGCCCATACCCGCCCCTGTGATGGTGTGTTCACCGTTCGTCATGGGCCAAGAGTGACACCCGCCACTGACAGTCGAATGGTGACAGCCGCCACTGACAGGACCTGCAGCGATGAGGAACTCTCGCCAAAAGGGTCTATCTCCGTGACAAAGCGGAACTCGGTGGACCTTGAAGGAGGCAGCCATGCGCCGTGTGACCGTGCAGAAGCCGCTGAAGAGGAAGACGGATGCCCGCCGGCTCCAGGAGGAGGCCGACGAGTCCCCCTCGGGACGACCGGAGGTCCGCAAGGACATCGCGCGAACCTGGTGGCCGGAAGGCTGAAACGCCCTGCCGGTCGCCGTCGCGAGAAACGCGTCAAGCGACCCGCTTGCGGTAGTGGATGCGGTCGTAGGGCCCGTCCACACGACGCTCGACGACCTCGTAGCCGTACTTCGGGTAGATCTTCTGGTTCTCCCACATCAGCGCGTTCGTGTAGAGCCTGACCTCGGGCAGGCCGAGCGCACGCGCGCGTGCGTCCACGAAGTGCAGCAGCCGTCGCCCCACGCCCCTGCCGTGCGCGTCGGGGTGGACGGCGATGCTGTCGAGGAACAGATGGTCCTCGTGCGCCTCCAGCACGACGAGCCCGATCACGGGATCCCCCGTCACGAACACCTTCCCCGCGGCCACGTCCGCCGCGTGGTCCGCCTCCATGGGCACGGGCGCCCGTCCGATGCGCTCTATGTAGTGCTCGTAGGCGGCATCGGTCACGGCCTTCACTGCGCATACGTCGGCGTCGACCGCCGACCTGATGTCGTCGTCCGTCATACCGCGACGGTACCTACCTGATCGCAGTCCGAACACTCCCTTAAGGCGACCCTAAAGATCGCCATCACCCGCCTCCAGCAGGCGATTTCGCGGTTTCCTCGGGCTAGCTTCTGATCGCCCCCACGGGATTCACCCCACGCATCAGGACCCCTTCGAGGAGATCTTTCATGCCCGCACGCCGCAAGGCCGCCGCCGTCGCCACCCTCGGCCTGACCCCGCTCGCCCTGACCGCCCTCGCCACGGCCCCGGCGTCGGCGCACGGTTCGATGGGCGATCCGGTCAGCCGGGTCTCGCAGTGTTACGCGGAAGGCCCCGAGAGCCCGAGGTCCGCCGCCTGCAAGGCGGCGGTCGCGGCCGGCGGCACCCAGGCCCTCTACGACTGGAACGGCATACGCATCGGCGACGCGGCCGGCCGCCACCAGGAGCTGATCCCGGACGGCAAGCTGTGCAGCGCGAACAGCGACGAGTTCAAGGGCCTCGACCTGGCCCGCGCCGACTGGCCGGCGACGAGCGTGAGCAGCGGGTCGTACACCTTCAAGTACCGCGTGACCGCCCCGCACAAGGGCACCTTCAAGGTCTACCTCACCAAGGCCGGTTACGACCCGACGAAGCCGCTGGCCTGGGACGACCTGGACCTGGCGAACCCGGTGGCGACGGCCACCGACCCGGCAGCCTCGGGCGGCTTCTACACCTTCTCCGGCAGCCTGCCCCAGCGCTCGGGCAAGCAGTTGCTGTACGCGGTCTGGCAGCGCTCGGACAGCCCGGAGGCGTTCTACTCCTGCTCGGACGTCACGTTCGGGGGCGGTAGCGGTGGTGGCAACAGCGGCGAGGCCGCGCCGGCGCCGAGCGCCTCCGCACCCTCCGAGGAGCAGATCGAGGACGGTGCCGACCAGTCGACGATCGAGCACCACGGCCACGGGGACCAGGACGCCGACACGTCGGCCGAGCCGGTCGCGGCCGAGCCGGTCGCGGCGGCCGAGGAGGACCGGTCCATCGCCCCGGCCAACCGGCCGAAGGCGGCCGGCGCCACCGAGAACCTCGCCGAGACGGGCGGGGACAGCAGCACGGCGTATCTCGCGATGGGCGGTGCGGCGACCCTGTCGCTGGGTTCGGCGGTCCTGTTCGCGTCGGTGCGCAGGCGAGCGGCGGCCGACGGCGGCCGCTACGGCCGCTGACCCAGGGCTCCGCCACCCCAGGGCTCCACTGCCCCAGGGGCTCTGCGGCCCAGTGTTCCGGGGCCTGACCGGCGGCTCAGGCCGGTCAGGCCCCGGCAGTATGTTCAACCGATCACGGACGCACAGGTGGTGGGGGTGGCGCGGGACGGGTCGAGCGCGTTGGCCACCTCGTGGAAGGCGATCCGGTCGGTCAGCCCCAGGAACGCGTGCTCGGATATGTCGACCGCGCACAGGTCCTGGATCAGGACGTTGGTCACGCCGGGCCCGTTCAGGAACTGACTGCGGTACGGCGTGACCACCTCGTCGTACTTGGTGGCGATGACCGTGTAGCGGACGCCGGGGACGGTGTCGCCGCCCGCGTTGAGCTTGGTCATGAAGTCGGATCCGACGACCTGCTGGGCCAGGGCGGGAGTGGCGGTGGAGAGCAAGTCCTCCGCGCCGGGGAAGTACGGCAGCAGATTGGTGAGCCCTGCCAGGGTGGTGCCGTGGTTGTTGGGCGCGATGCCGACGAGGGCGTTCACCTTGGCGGCACCGCCGAGGAACTTGAGGTAGTAGCGGGGCATCATGCCGCCCTGCGAGTGGCCGACGAGGTCGGCCTCGGCGGCGCCGGTCGCGGCGAGCACCTTGTCGACATAGGCGGAGAGTTGCTCGGCCGACTTGTCGATCGGACCGAGGGCGTGGAAGAACGGCACGCCCGGGAGTTGGCCGTAGTCGAGGGAGAAGACGCAGTAGCCGCGGTTCTCCAGGTAGGGCGCGAGTCCCAGCCAGTTGTCGACGGAGTTCGCGAAGGTGCCGTGCACGAGGACTACGGGGCGGGGGTGGGCGGCGGACGGCTTGCAGGAGTAGTCGTTCCAGCCACTGTTCGAGGTCGCCGCCGCCTCGGCCGCCTGGGCGGTGGTGGCGGCGGGGACGACGGCGACCGCGGCGGTCAGCAGCAGCGCGGCCAGGGGTCTGAGCACTCGTTTCCAGGGCAGCATCGTGTGATCTCCTTGCGGCTCAAGGGAGGTGCGACGGCCTTACCCTGTGATCCGGATCACGAGGATGCTGTTCACTCGTCAAGTTACGGGCGAGTAGGAGAAGTGTGAAGTTACGCGTCAGTAAAAACTTCCAGTGATAGTAAGGGGCGGTTCACAACTACTGATGAACCGTCACCAGGCGGGCTTGATGGGCCTATAGGGCGCGATGCGCACCAACTGCCCATAGAGCGCCCGCACTTCACCCTCCCCGAGGACATCACTCCACGCCCGCACCGCATCCGCAGCCGCTTCCTCGGCCGCCCTAGTGCAGGCCCACCCCAGCTCGGTCAGCACGACCAGCCGGGCACGCGCGTCATCGGGATGCGGCCGGCGCTCGGCGTACCCCTTGCGCACGATCTCGTCGACGAGCTGACTGGCCGCCTGCTTGGTCACACCGAGATGGACGGCAAGGTCGGTGACCGTCGCACCACCGGGGGCGAGCCGGGCGAACGCGAAACCGTGCGCGGGCCTCACCCCCTCGAAGCCCCGGGCGACCACGCCGTCATGGATGCGTTGCGTGAGCTCACCGGCGACGGCGAGCAGTGCGGCGGACAGGGCGATGGCTTCGGAGTTCTGCACGCAGGCATTGAAACACCCTTGACGAATTGGTCAAGCAGCTTGACCATAGGTCCATATGGTCAAGTCGCTTGACCATATGGACCGTCTACCTCGCCCGCCTAACTCGCCCTTCTACCTCGCCCGTCCAACTCGACCATCCACGCCCAGGAGGCCCCCGTGCCAGTCATCCGCGCATCCGAAGCCGTCACCCACGAAATCCACGGCGCCCGCTTCGTCTCGTACGCCACCCCGCACACCGGCAGCAAGGAGCTGTGCGCCTGGCGCGGCGAGATCCCGGCCGGGACCAAGGCGCCCGCACACACCGTCAACCGGGAGGAGATCCTCCACCTCCTCGACGGCGAGCTGCTGATCACGCTCGACGACCGCACCGACCGGATCACGGCGGGCGACACCCTGATCATCAACCCCGGTGCGACCCTGGCCGTCGAGAACCCGACCGACCGGACCGCCGTCACCTGGGTCACCACGTCCATCGGCCTGACGGCGGAGCTGGCCGACGGCACGCGCATCACGCCGCCGTGGGCCAACTGACCCCTGACGAGGCGAGCGCCCCCGGCATCACCGCACGCGCCCCGAACTTCGCTCGCGCACGGTCCGCGACCTCCTCGATGCGGCGGGCCTTCTCGTCGAGCGGGTCGAAGGTGAGCTGGTAGGAGGCGTGCTCGGCGGGGTCGAGGCCCTCGGCGCGCAGGGCGAGGGAGCGAACGCGGGCGCGCTGGAGGCCGAGGGCGTCGTACATGCCGTATGCCGCCCTGGTCAGCGCCGCCGAGTGGGCCGTCGGCTCCTTCAGCGTACGGCTGCGGGTCGTCGAGGAGCGGTCGGCATAGCGCGCGGTGAGGGTCAGCGTGCGGCAGACCTTGTCCAGGGCACGCAGCCGGGCGCCCAGCTCCTCGGCGGCCGAGAGCAGGGCGCGGCGATGCCGGTCGGGGTCCAACTCGTCGCGGGTGAAGGGACGTTCGGCGGCCAGCGACCGTGACACGGCGTTCGGCACCACCCGTCCCCGGTCGACTCCGCTCGCCTTCTCGTGCAGCTCACGGCCGACCTTCACGCCCACCAGACGCTGGAGCGTGGACAGGGGTGCGGCGGCGACCAGGCCGAGGGTGTCGAGGCCGTACTCGCACAGGGTGCGGGTGGTGGCGGCGCCGACGCCGGGCAGCGCGGCGACGGGCTTCTCGGCGAGGAACTCCGCGATGGCGCCCGGCTCCTCGGGGACGGCACACGTCACCCCGGGCCGGGCGTCCCGCAGTGCCACGCGGGCCAGCATCGGCCCCGGCCCGGCACCGATCACGCAGTCGACGCCGTGGTGGGCGAGGGCGCGCACCCGGATCACCGACGCCAGCTCTACCGCATCGCGCCCGAAGTACCGTTCGGCGCCCCGCAGATCGACCAGCGCGCCGTCCGGTGGCAGCGCCTGGACGACCGGCGTGAAGTCCTCCAGCAATCCGAGCAGCCCCGGCAGGGCCGCCTCGTACATCGGCGGCAGCTGGAAACGTACGCAGAGGATGGTCATCCCGCACTCCCCGGACTCTGGTGCCACAACTTCCGTACCTGTGAAGGCTCTTGACCCGCCGGTCGCAGATCGGCCCACGGGTTCAGTTCGTATCCGGTGGGCATTTGGATTCGCCGGCCCCGCGCCGGATCCCCGCCGTCCCCCGTCGCCGCCGCCACCGGCTCCGCCAGCCGCGCCGCCACCACGTCCAGGCCGCCCTCGTCGCGCAGCTCGATCAGCTCGGCGAGATTCCAGGCGGCGGAGCCCACCACGCTCAGACTGCGCGGACCGCGCCGCTGCACGACCCCGCGCACCAGCAGCAGCCAGGAGTGGAAGACGGTGTGGGCACACGCGTCGTGCGAGTCGTCGAAGAAGGCGAGGTCGACCAGGCCCGTCCCGTCGTCCAGGGTGCTGAAGACGACCCGCTTGCCGGACCGGATCGGCGGCGTCTGGGTAGCCGCCTTGGCGCCCGCGACCAGCACGGTCTCCCCATGCCGGGCGTCCCGCAGCCGCTTCGCCGAAACGACACCCAACTCATCGAGGAAGGCCCGGTGATCGTCCATCAGATTGCGCGAGGCATCCATCGACAGCACACCCAGCTCGGCGCTGAGCCGCTCCGCCGAGCTGAGGTCGGGCAGCCCGGCCGCAGCCGTCTTCCGCCCACCCGCCAGCGGGAGTTGGCCCCCGCCGCCACCCCGGGCGCCTCGCTGCAGCTCGGTCAGGTGCAGTTGCAGATCACGCCGGTTGGCGCCGAAGGCGTCCAACGCGCCGACCTGCGCAAGCCTTTGAGCGAGCGGTCGGCTCGGCCGCCCCCGCTCCCAGAAATCGAGCAGCGAGGCATACGGCTGCCCCTGCGCGATCCGCGCCGCCTCGGCCTCACTGATGCCATGCACATCGGAGAGGGCGAGTCGCAGCCCCCAACCCCCTCGCGAACCCCCAGATTCAGACACCAGTTCGATACGGTGTGCGACCCCCGACACGTTCACGTCCAACGGCAGGATCGGCACCCCGCGCCGTCGCGCGTCCGCCAGCAGCAGCCGCTTCGGATACATCCCGGGGTCATGGGTGAGCAGCCCCGCATAGAAGGCGGCCGGGTGATGGGCCTTCAGCCAGGCCGACTGATAGGTCGGCACGGCGAAGGCGACAGCGTGCGCCTTGCAGAAGCCGTACGACCCGAAGGCCTCGACGATCTCCCAGGTCCGCCGGATGGTCTCCGCGTCGTACCCGCCCGCCGCCGCGTGCTGCGCGAACCACACCCGGATCCGCCCCTGCGATTCAGGATCCGACAGCCCCCGCCGCACCCGATCCGCCTCATCCCGCCCGCACCCGGTCATGATGTGCACGATGTCGATGATCTGCTCGTGGAAGACGACGACCCCGTACGTCTCCCGCAGCGGCTCCTCCAGGTCCTTGTGCGGATAGCGCACCGGCGCCCGCCCGTGCCGCGCCTCGATGAACGGTCGCACCATGTCGGCGGCGACCGGCCCCGGCCGGAAGAGCGAGATGTCGACGACAAGGTCATGGAAGGTGGCCGGCTGGAGCCGCCCGACCAGGTCCCGCTGCCCCGGCGACTCGATCTGGAAGCAGCCGAGCGTCTCCGTCGAACGAATGAGCCGATACGTCGCCGGGTCGCCCTCCCCCCGCTCGAAGTCGAGCGCGTCCAGGTCGATCCGCTCCCCCGTGACCCGCTCCACCTCCGCGACCGCGTGCGCCATCGCCGACTGCATCCGCACGCCCAGCACGTCGAGCTTGAGCAGCCCGAGGTCCTCGACGTCGTCCTTGTCGAACTGCGACATGGGGAAGCCCTCGCCGCTGGTCGGCATGACGGGCGTACGGGACAGCAGGGAGGCGTCGGAGAGCAGCACCCCGCACGGGTGCATGGCGATGCCACGCGGAAGGGCGTCAAGAGCCTCCGTCAGCTCCCACAGCCTGCCGTACTTCTCCCGCTCCCCCGCCAGCTTCCTGAGCTCGGGCAGCTCGTCCAGCGCCGCCCGGGCATCTCGCGCCCGGATGTGCGGGAAGGACTTGGCGATGCGGTCGATGTCAGCCGGATCCATGGACAAAGCCGCACCCACGTCCCGGATCGCATGCCGCACCCGATAGGTCTCCGGCATCGAGACGGTCGCGACCCGCTCGGTCCCGAACCGGTCGATGATCGCGCGATAGACCTCCAGCCGCCGCGCGGACTCCACGTCGATATCGATGTCGGGCAGCACCAGCCGGCGCTTGGACAGGAAGCGTTCCATCAGCAGCCCGTGCTCCACGGGGTCGGCGTGCGCGATGCCGAGCAGGTGATTGACGAGCGACCCCGCACCGGACCCACGCGCAGCCACTCGAATCCCCATCTTCCTTACGTCATCAACGACTTGAGCGACCGTCAGGAAGTAAGAAGCGAACCCGTGATAGGCGATGATGTCCAGTTCCTGATGCATCCGCTCCCAGTACGCCCGCCGCCCGTCATAGCCACGCTGCACCATGCCCGCCACCGCCCGCGAGGCGAGCGCCCGCTGGGCGGTGCGCTGCCCGGCCCCGACGAGGTACGGCTCGGGGAAGTGAACGCTGCCGATACCGAGGTCGTCCTCGGGATCGACAAGACACTCGGCGGCGACCGCCCCGGTCTGCTCCAGCAGCCGATACGCGGTGTCGCGCCGGAAACCGGCGGCCTCGACGACCCGCTCGGCGACACGCGCCATCTCATCCGCACCCTTGAGCCAGGCTTCACCGGAGTCCAGCTCCTTGGTGGAGTCGATGGGCACGAGCCGACGCGCGGCGTCCAGCACATCGGCGACCGGCCCCAGACCAGGATCGGCATACCGGACGGCATTGCTCAGCACAGGCCGCACCCGCTGCTCGGCGGCGAAGCCCACGGTACGAGCGGCCAGCCGCAGCGATCCCGGCCCGGTGCCCTTGCGCCCGTGCCAGACGGCCTCCAGCCGCAAGGAGTCGCCGTAGACCTCCCGCCAGGGCCCGAGCAGCCGGGCCGCCCGATCGGGACGACCGGCGGCAAGCGCACGCCCCACATCGGACTCGGTCCCGAGCAGAACGATCAGGCCGTCGCCCCGGTTGTCCGCCCGGGGCAGCAGCGGCGGCCCCTCCCCCGCATGCGCAGCCGAAACGATTCGGCATAGATCGGCCCACCCCCGAGCCCCATCTCGAGCAAGAAAGGTGACACGAGACATCGACTCATCGACAAAGGCACCGCCCCGCACCGGAACCCGACGCCGCCGCCCCGCAGACTCACCCGCTCCCGAAAGCCCGAACTCGAACTCCTCCACGGCGAGCTCCACGCCGAACAACGGCCGCACCCCCGCCGCCGCACAGGCCTTGGCGAAACGGACCGCACCCCCGAGTGAGTCCCGGTCGGTAAGAGCCAGGGCATCCATACCCCGCTCGGAGGCGCGCTCGGCCAGCCGCTCCGGGTGCGAGGCGCCGTACCGCAGGGAGAACCCGGAGACGGTGTGCAGATGCGTGAAACCCGGCACACGCACCTCCCGACTCATGAGCCCGAGGCCGGTCGAACACCAGCTCTCGAACATCAGTTCCCAACTCTCCCACCCCCACCATAGACCATTTCCGGACCGTTTCTCGAACATCCGTACGACATCCGTTCGGCCGCCTCCCACCTGCGCAAACGCCCGACGGCCCGGACCGTGGGGGCATGACGCAGACCACGGGCGCCGACACTCCACCCCGCTCCTTCATGGCCGAGGTGAAGGACGCCGTCACTCCACGAGCCACGCTGCTCGTGACCGGCGTGGTCGCCCTCGCTCTGCTCTTCATCGCCTCCTACGTGGGCGCACTCCACGACCCGAAGCCCAAGGACGTCCCCTTCGGGGTCGTGGCGCCCGAGGTAGCCGCCCAGCAAACGGTGGACCGTCTGAAAAACCTGCCCGGCGATCCCCTGGACCCACGCACAGCGACCGATGCGGCAACAGCCCGCAAGCAAATCCTGAACCGGGAGATCGACGGCGCCCTACTGATCAACCCAGCGAGCACCACCGACACCCTCCTGGTCGCCACCGGAGGCGGCAGAGTCCTGGCCACCACCCTGGAGAACCTGGTCACCACCCTGGAGAAATCCGAGGCACGCACCCTGCGCACCATCGACGTGGCCCCCGCCGACCCGCACGACGCCAACGGGCTCACGTCCTTCTACGTGACCGTGGGCTGGTGCGTAGGCGGCTACCTCTGCGCATCGATCATGACGATCAGCTCGGGTGCCGGCCGCCCCACCCCGAAACGCTCGGTGATCCGCCTCATCGCCATGGCCGTCGTCGCCATCGTCGGCGGACTCGGCGGCGCCTTGATCGTCGGCCCGATCCTGGGCGCCCTCCCCGGCAGCATCGCCGCCCTCTGGGGCGTCGGCGCCCTGATCATCTTCGCGGTAGGCGCGGCCACGCTCGCCTTCCAGGCCATCTTCGGCCTGGCCGGCATCGGCCTGGTCATCCTGATCGTCGTCATCCTGGGCAACCCGAGCGCGGGCGGCGCCCTCCCACCCCCACTGCTCCCCCCGTTCTGGAGAGACATCGGCCCGGCACTACCCCCGGGCGCGGGAACCTGGACAACCCGCTCGGTCGCCTACTTCAAGGGCAACGACACGACCGCCTCACTGCTGGTCCTGTCGGCATGGGCGGCGGCAGGAATCACGATCACGCTACTGGCGACATGGCTCCGAACGGGCGCCAGGACGAAGACGCCGTAGACGCACCACGGGCCCACAACCCAAGCCCGACCACAACGAACGCGAAAGTCCCGCCCCTCACACAAGGGGCGGGACTTCACGAAGCGACGAACCGTCAGCCGATCTCGGTACCCGTGGCCGACAGCGCCTCGGTCACCGGCTGGAAGAAGGTCTCCCCACCGGAGGTGCAGTCACCGCTGCCCCCGGACGTCAGACCGATCGCCTTGTCGCCGGAGAACAGCGAGCCACCGCTGTCACCGGGCTCGGCGCAGACGTCGGTCTGGATCAGCCCGTTGACGATGTCACCGTTGCCGTAGTTCACGGTGGCGTCCAGCCCGGTCACCTTGCCCTCGTGCACCTGGGTGGTGGAGCCGCTACGGGTGACCGCCATGCCCACGGTGGCCTCGGCGGCACCGCTGATGGCCTGCGAGGAGCCGTTGTAGAGGTTGACCTCGCTCGGGTGGTCGACCTCGGCGGTGTACTTGACCAGCCCGTAGTCGTTGTCCGGGAAGCTGGAGGTCTCGTTGGTGCCGATCTCCTTGCCGCTGGAGTCCGACCACGTCGAGATGGACTCGGTGCAGTGTCCGGCGGTCAGGAAGAAGGGCTCACCGCCCTTGACGACGTTGAAGCCGAGCGAG
The DNA here is from genome assembly GCF_004028635.1 of Streptomyces cyaneus. Classification (GTDB taxonomy): domain Bacteria; phylum Actinomycetota; class Actinomycetes; order Streptomycetales; family Streptomycetaceae; genus Streptomyces; species Streptomyces cyaneus. The sequence goes on from NZ_RQJW01000021.1 coordinate 74,632, forward strand.
CAACGCCCACCGCCACCGCTGATGGCGTCACCGCCCGCGATGAAGGGCTTGAACTCACCCTTCGTCCGCTTGAGTTCCGCCGTGGCGCCCAGCCCGTCGACGACCTTGCCGAGCTTGGTCCACTCGGCGTCGGACACCGTACGGTCGGCGGTGACGACGACCTTGTTGGTCGCCGGGTCCGTCACCCAGGCGGTGCCGGGGATGGTCGCGTCCTGCTTGAGCGTCGTACGGGCGCTCTTCAGCTCGGCGAGGGAGTTCTCGACGACCCGGGCCTTGGCGCCGGCCGCCTCGACGGCGTCGGCGGCGGCCTCGTCGAGGACGTTCACGACAAGGTTCTTGGTCTGCGCGTCGTAGTAGGTACCCGCGGCATCCGCGCCGAGGTCCTTCGCCAGCGTCGAGGCGAGCTTTCCGGCCGCGCCGACCGACAGGGTCTTCAGCGCGGGCGCCTCGGGCGTCTCACTGGCGTTCGCAGTCTGCAAGGTCACTCCCGCGGCAACCAGTGCGGCGATGCCCGCACCTGCCACGGCTGCACGCCGCTTGGGTATGCGTCGGTGCTTCAACTTACGTCCTCCTGTGGGGGGTCGGCCCGAGAGGTTGTGGGGACCTCACGAACCGGAAGGCGTACGGCTACGGAGGCGGCACACAACAAAAGCCACGCCCGGGCCGGTTGAACAACGCTCACTATTCCGAGACCCGCAGGGAGCGCACAAGGTCGACTTCCGGACGCGCGTAGAACACGGTTGCACGCCCCCCATCGTCTTGACCGTGCACAGTCACACGGGGCCTCTTCGCACAGCAAACACTGCAAGCGAGCGAACCATACGCAACGCGTGAGGTCTACTCCTGTCTTGAAATCGACCCTTCGGGAGCCGAATCCAAGCGCGGCTCAAGAGGCGGAACTTCACCCTCCACGGCCGACGGCCCCACAGACGACCGCCCCCCGAAGCCGACCCCCTGCGCCCCTTTCTCCAAAAACCGCAACAACTCCACCGGAATCGGAAGAACCAACGTGGAGTTCTTCTCGGCCGCCACCGCCATCACCGTCTGCAGCAGCCGAAGCTGAAGAGCCGCGGGCGCGTCGGACATCTGATGCGCCGCCTCCGCCAGCTTCTTGGAGGCCTGGAGCTCCGCGTCGGCGTTGATCACCCGCGCCCGCCGCTCCCGGTCGGCCTCCGCCTGCCGGGCCATCGACCGCTTCATGGTCTCGGGCAGCGAAACGTCCTTGATGTCCACCCGGTCGATCGTCACGCCCCACTCCACGGCCGGACTGTCGATCATCAACTCCAGCCCTTGGTTGAGCTTTTCGCGGTTGGACAGCAGATCGTCCAGCTCGCTCTTGCCGATGATGGACCGAAGCGACGTCTGGGCCATCTGTGAGACGGCGAACCGATAGTCCTCCACCCGCACGACCGCCTCGGCCGGCGAGGTCACCTTGAAGTAGACGACGGCGTCGACCCGCACGGTGACGTTGTCCCGGGTGATGCCCTCCTGCGCGGGCACGGGCATCGTCACGATCTGCATGTTCACTTTGCGCAGTTTGTCGACACCCGGCACGATCATGGTGAACCCGGGCCCGCGCACCTGGGTCCGGAGCTTCCCGAGGCGGAAGACCACACCCCGTTCGTACTGTTTGACGACCCGCGCGGCCGCCGCCACGTACACCGCACCGGCGGACGCGAGCGTCACTCCCGCCGCCACCAGCTCCTCGACCATCACGACCCCCCGGGGTCCGACGTGGGCGCATCACAGGGAGGACTGTTTGCACCTCGACGGTAACCCCGCCCCGCGACCAAGGGCGAGCCCCCGCACGACAGTTGCGTGCGGGGGCTCACATGCTGCCGGCTGTCGATCAGGCCGAACAGAGGTGTCAGTAGACGCTGACGCCGTACGCGCTGAGGGCCTCGGTGACCGGCTGGAAGAAGGTCGTGCCGCCGGAGGTGCAGTTGCCGCTGCCGCCGGAGGTCAGACCGTACGCGGTGCCGTTGCTGCCGTAGAGCGAACCGCCGGAGTCGCCGGGCTCGGCGCAGACGGTGGTCTGGATCAGACCGGAGACGACGTCGCCGCCGCCGTAGTTGACGGTCGCGTTCAGGGCGGTGACCCGGCCGCTGTGCGTACCGGTGGTGGAGCCGTCACGGATGACGGTCGTGCCCACGCTCGGCGTGGCCGCGCGGGTGATGTCCACGCCGTTCGCGGTGCCGGGCCGGCTGACGGACCCGGAGTAGCGCACGATGCCGTAGTCGTTGCCCGGGAAGCTGGAGCCGGCGGTCGAGCCGATGACCGTGGTGCGGCCGGAGTTGGAGTACCAGGTGCCCGCGCCGTCGGTGCAGTGCCCGGCCGTCAGGAAGTACTGGTTGCCGCTGCTGTCCTGGACGTTGAAGCCGAGCGAGCAGCGCCAGCTACTCGCATAGATGGCGTCGCCGCCCTGGATGAACTTGCTGAACTTGCCGGGGGTGCGCTTGATCGTGAGCGCGTCGGCATTGTCCCCGGCCTGCTGCTTGATCTTCGCTATCTCCGCCTGGGAGACCGTGCTGTCGACGGTCACCGTGACGCGGTTGGTCTTGCTGTCGACCGCCCAGGCGGTGCCCGGGATGTCGGCCTTAAGCACCGAGCCGCTGGCGCTCTTGAGTTCGGCGGCGCTGAAGGTGGTGGGAGAGTCGGCGGCGGTCGCGTTGGGGATCGCGATCGCGGCTGCGGCCACGAGGCCGGAGGAAACGGCGATCAGCCGGGTCCGTCTCGTAATGCCGCTGCGGGGGGTGGTGCGCTTGATCCTCACGTTTCGTTCCCTCCAAGGGAAGTCGGGGGCCCGCGTGGGGTGGGGCCCGTGAGGCGCAGTCAGACGGCCGCCCGTTCGGATTCCGAACAAGTCGTGCCCCTGACAAGCGCTGAGGGGGAGTATTCGGCCGAACGGCCGGTTGGCGCAAGAGCGCCTTTCGGCCGTCAACTTTTGAACCACCTGTACAATTTGGCCGCTCCTGCCCCGGTCAGCGCAGCTTGCGCTCCCCCGCGGCGGCGGTTCGGCAGCGTCCCCAGGGGCGCGGGGAACTGCGCGACCAGCCACGACGGACCCGCAGACGATTGCCACCCATCGCGGCACTCCCCCATCACGGCACCCAAGCGGAGCGCCTAGCAGCCGTCGCAGGGGCAGCAGCAGTCGCAGCCGTCACAGTCGCAGTCACGGCAGCAGCCCTCGCGCTTCTTGCGGGACCACGGGCCCTCGTACTCCTTCGCGCAGCACAGCTTGCAGGTGCAGCACAGCAGCCAGAACATCCCGCAGCCGGCCCAGAACCCACGCCGCCCCTTCGGCGGCTGCGGGGCCGGCCCACCGCCGAACCCACCGAAGTCACCACCGCCACCGCCATGGCCACCATGGCCACCGCCGGGCGCTCCCCCACCGCCCGCATACGGATTCCCGCCCGCGTACGGGTTCTGTCCCGCATACGGATTCTGCGGCGCCCCGTACGGCCCCTGCCCGTACGGCCCCTGCCCCTGCGGCGACTGCCCCTGCTGTGGCGGCTGCCCATAGGGCCCGGCCTGGTGCGACGCACACGTCGGCACCGTGCCGAACGCCCGGTCCACCGAGCGCCGCAACTCGTGCACGAGGAGCAGATGCGCGAGCTTGGCATCGCTGAACTCCACCTCGCGCAGCGCCAGCCGCACTCCCCGCACGGCGTCGTCGGCGAGCCGCCGCGCCTCGGGCAGCGAGGTCCCGGTCGCGGTGAGGGGGTTCCACGCACCCGCCATGGCGTCGGCCGCCTGGTCCTCCACGGCGTCCAAAAGGTGCGCCAGCCGTCCGAAGAGGCGCCCGGCCTCGGCGAGCGGCTCGGCGTTGTGCGGCCGTCCGGCCAGGATCGCGGTGTGCGCGAAGGCGGCGGCGGTCGCCGTCTCGGTCGGCTCGGTCACGGCAAGGATCGGCGTCCCGGGCCCGGCGAGCGCCTCGATGCCGATCTGCCGGTCCACGGCGTCGACGAGTACGGCGGTGTCGAACCCGACGGCCGACCCGGTACGGGCACCCGCGGCACCCCACCCGGCGGCCACCCGGCGCGCGGCGAGCGCAACCGGCTTACGGGCCAGCAGCCCGTCCCCGTCGGCCACATGGTCACGCACCTTGGCCGAGGCGAGCACCAGCGAGACGGCCGCGGCGAGCCGCGCGCCCTCACCCTGCGCGACGGACGCGGTCCGCATCCCGCGCAACGCGCACGGTCCCGCCGTACGCCGCAGCGCACTGCTCTTCTCGGCTTGAGCCTCCGTCAGAACGGAGATAAGGAGCCCGTCGTAGTTCGTCACGATCCGCGCGAACTGACCGTGATCCCCGCGCAACGAGAGGCACAACCCGCACAAATGCGCCATCCATTGACCGGCGAGCTTCTCTCCGAGCCGATGACGACATGGCCTGACGATTCCGAACACCTCGTACCCCCGTGGTTCTTACGACGCTTCGCACGACGCTGAGCTGCCGCATCGTATCGATCGTGGTACGGATCACCATGGCCGACTCGTTCACCCGTACGCACCCCGCGTCACCCATACGCCGCGAAGAATCATATTTCACTCACAGTCAGCAGCCGTACGTGGCATGCCCCTTGGGGGACACGGGCTCTCGACGTATTCGCTGTGCACCAGTACCGTCACAAACCCCCCGCGCGGCGTCTATCCACTTGGCGCGACGTCCGCATCATGGATGACCATAGGGATGCGGAATGTAAGAGAGACCGCTGTGAGAGGAGGCGTCCATGGGATCGGTGCGCAAGGCGAGTGCCTGGCTGGGCCTCGTTGACGACAACGATGACGAGCGTTACTACGACGACGACTACTCCGAAGGGACCGAGCCCGGGGATGCCTGGGTCACCGACCCGCGGGTCAAGGTGGCCACGGACGTCGCCGAGGAGAAGGGCCGCCGCATCGGCACGGTCACTCCGGACAGCTTCCGGGACGCCCGCGCCATCGGTGAGCTGTTCCGGGACGGGGTTCCGGTCATCATGAACCTCACAGCCATGGAGCCGGCCGACGCCAAGCGCGTCGTCGACTTCGCGGCGGGGCTCATCTTCGGTCTGCGCGGCTCGATCGACCGCGTGTCCAACCGCGTGTTCCTGCTGACCCCGGCCGACACGGAGATCATCAGCGGGGAGGCGTCGCAACACCGCACGGACGGCTTCTACAACCAGAGCTGAGGCAGGGCCGCTCGCCGGCCCTGCCCCCTGGTGGGGATCAGCGGAAGGCGTCGAGTCCAGTGAGCGCCTTGCCCAGCACGAGCTGGTGCATCTCGACGGTGCCCTCGTAGGTGAGCACCGACTCGAGGTTGGTCGCGTGCCGCATCACGGGGTATTCGAGCGAGATCCCGTTGGCACCGAGGATGGTCCGGGACGTACGGCAGATGTCGATGGCCTCTCGGACGTTGTTGAGCTTGCCGAAGCTGACCTGCTCGGGACGCAGGCGGCCGGCGTCCAAACGCCGCCCCAGGTGATGGGCGAGCAGAATCCCCTTGTGCAGTTCGAGCGCCATGTCGGCGAGTTTGGCCTGGGTGAGCTGGAAGCCACCGATCGGCCGACCGAACTGCTCCCGCGTCTTCGCGTATTCGACGGCGGCCTCGAAACAGGAACGCGCCGCTCCCATGGCCCCCCATACGATCCCGTAGCGGGCGTGCGACAGACAGCTGAGCGGCCCCTTGAGCCCGACCACGTCGGGCAGCACGGCATCGGCGGGCAGCCGTACGTCGTCGAGGACGAGTTCACTGGTGACGGAGGCTCGTAGCGACAGCTTGTGCTTGATCTCCGGGGCGGAGAACCCGGCGCTGTCGGCGGGCACGACAAACCCGCGGATCCCCTCGTCGGTCTGCGCCCACACGACGGCGACCCCGGCGACGGACCCGTTGGTGATCCACATCTTGCGCCCGTTGAGCACCCAGTCGGAGCCGTCCCGCTTGGCGTAGGTCCGCATCGAGGCGGGGTCGGACCCGTGGTCGGGCTCGGTCAGCCCGAAGCACCCGATGACCTCGCCCGCAGCCATACGAGGCAGCCACCGCTGCTTCTGCTCCTCGCTCCCGAACCGGTGAATGGCGTACATGGCGAGGGAGCCCTGCACGGAGACCAGGGACCGGATCCCGGAGTCGGCGGCCTCCAGCTCCAGACAGGCAAGCCCGTACTGCACGGCGGACGCACCGGCACACCCGTACCCGTCGAGCGACATCCCGAGGGCACCGATCTCCCCGAGTTCCCGGGCGAGCTCACGAATCTCCGGCAGCTCGCCCTTCTCGTACCACTCGGCGACGTACGGCACGACCCTGTCCGCGGCCCACTCCCGCACGGTGCTCCGAATCGCCAGGTCCTCGGGCTCCAGGAGGTCGTCGATGCCGAGGGGGTCGGCGGGGTCGAACGGGGGCAACTTCGAGGACGCGGACATGGGACACCCTCCGGCAACGATGAAAACTAGCACCGCTAGTTACGGCTCTGCCCAGACGCTACGACGCAGTGCCGTGCGCGTCCAGTAGACATCCCCACACACCGCAAGCCGCCAACGGCGGACGACCCCCACAGGAGAGGTCCACCCATCAACGAACTGGAAACGGGTGGTGCGTGGGTGGGAAAAGGCTGGTCAAGCAGAGACGCGGGACTCCGCGACTTCCCTCGGCTTGGGCAGCTCCACCGCAGGCGCCTCACACTGCATGACCCGCGGCAACCGCAACGCCATCACCGCGCCCAGCAGCAGCAGAGCCGCACTCACCAGCAACGTCACATGCAGCCCGTGCACGAAACAGTCCCGAGCCGCCCGCTGCAGGGCAACCCCCGCAGGCCCGCCCAGCTGCGCGGCAACGTCGTAGGCCTCACCCAGCGAGTGCGAAGCCGCCGCGGAGGCCGGCGGCGGAACACCCGGAACGTTCGCCAGCCCGGGGGCATACGCCGCGTTCATCACGCTGCCCAGCAGCGCGATGCCGATCCCCGCGCCCAGCTGGTACGACGTTTCGCCGATCGCCGCCGCCCCGCCGGCCTGCTCGGGCGGAGCCTCGCTCAGCATCGACTCGTACGCCCCGAAGAGCGTCGTCTCCAGTCCGAAGCCCAGCAGCACAAACCCGGACAACAGCAGACCGGGATTGTCCTCGCCGCCCATGGCCGTCAGCAGCAGCACCGCGACGGCCGTCAGACAGAAACCGAAACACACCATCCGCCGCGGCCCGAACCGCCGCAGCATCCGCGCCCCCGCGAGGCCGGACGCCATCGCCGCGAACGTCAGCGGCAGCAGCCGTAGCCCCGTCTCCAGCGGCGACAGTCCCAGCACCAGCTGCAGATACTGCGCCGCGATCAGCTCGAGCCCCACCAGTGCGAGCATCGCCAGCACGATGCACCCGACGGACGTACTGAAAGCCGGGCGCGCGAACATCCGCAGGTCCACCAGCGGAAACTCCCGGCGCCGCTGCCGTCGTACGAAAAGGAACAGCAGCACCGCACCGACCACCAACGGCACCACGGTGAACAGGCTGGCCACCTCCTCCCCGCCGCCGAGCCGCTTCACGCCCAGGACGACGCCGAACAGACCGGCCGCCGCCATCAGCGCGCCGACCACGTCCCAGGGGCCCTTGCCGTCGCCCTTCGACTCGGGCAGCAGCAGTCGTCCCACCGGGAGGCTGACCAGCATCAGCGGGATGTTGACGAGGAAGACCGAGCCCCACCAGAAGTGCTCGAGGAGGAAGCCGCCGAGCAGTGGCCCGACCGCCGCGCCCACCGCGGCCACCGCGCTCCAGATGCCGATCGCGAGGGCGCGCTCGCGCCGGTCGGGGAAGACCTGGCGCAGGATCGACAGGGTCGCGGGCATGATCATCGCGCCGCCGACGCCGAGCAGGGCGCGGGCCAGGATCAGCACCTGTGGGTCGTGCGCGAGGGCCGCGAGGCCGGAGGCGAGGCCGAAGAGGCCGTACCCGAGAAGCAGGACCCGTCTGCGGCCCACGCGGTCACCGAGCGTGCCGAAGAGGATCAGCAGCGAGGCGCAGACCAGCGGATAGATGTCGACGATCCAGAGCAGTTCTATCGCGCCGGGCCGGAGGTCCTCGGTGACGGCGGGCACCGCAACGTGCAGCACCGTCGCGTCGACCGCGACGAGCAGCAGGCTGACGCAGAGGACGACGAGGACGACCCAGCGGTTGGCACCGGCCCCGGCCGCCCGACGGCGCAGCGCAGCGGCGGCCGTGGTCGTCCCGGACATGTACGTACCTCCCAGATGTTCCCTCGCCCCGGCGGGCTCACGGGGTGGGGACTCCCCGTGACTCGGCCGGAGAGGAGCGGTGGTCTCCGGCCCGCGCAACGAAGGGCGAGTGACTCGTCAGAGTACGCGAGTCCGCGTCGGTGCCGAGTGGCGGACCTCTCAGACCCCGCACAGAACGCGTGTGGCGTACGCCACGTCCAGCAGCGCTCCCGCCCCGTCCACCGCCGCTCGGGGCCGGGCCGGCGCGGTGAGCTCCAGGGGAATTCCATCCCATCATTCGGTTAACTAATTCATAAGCAGCGAAAAACGAACCGCCAGAATGATCAAAGGAATTGAAGGATGTAGCGCCCGATGATTACGGATTCCTTGGAAATAAACCTCCCCCTGAGAGGAATCCCACATCACATCGTCATCACAAAGCCGTGGAATCGCCCTTGTACTGCGCTCACTCGCTGTAACGTCGATTGGGTGTGTACCGAACGAAAGCTGACCCGTCTGGACCGGGTCTTCGCCAGGCTGGACCGGGAACCAGAACGCCCGGCCCACATCGATGTGCCGCGGATGACCCCGCACAGGATCGTGCTGTTCGCCGCGACCCTGGCCTTCTACGGGGCCATCGTGTGGGCCGTCGTCATCACCTCGTGGCTGGTCCGGCTCGACTGGCAGGTCATGTTCTTCCGTCCGTACCAGCAGTGGGCGGAGATCCACGCGTTCGTCGACTACTACGTGGTGCTCGGCCAGCGCGGCCCGACCGCCGTGATGGTCGCGGCCTGGCTGGGCTGGCGTTCCTGGCGGCAGCACACACTGCGGCCGCTGCTCGCGCTCGGTGTCTCGCTGCTCCTGCTGAACATCACCGTCGGTGCCGCCAAGCTCGGCATGGGCCGCCTCGGACCGCACTACGCGACCACCATCGGCTCCAACGAGATGGGCCTGGGCGGCGATATATTCCCCAGCGGCCACACCGCCAACGCCGTGGTGACCTGGGGAATCCTGGCCTATCTGGCCTCGACCCCGAGAGCGCGCCGCTGGCTGTCGGCCCTGTCGGCGGTGACTTCGCTGGGCGTCGGCCTGTCCACCGTCTACCTCGGTACGCACTGGCTGAGCGACGTTCTGCTCGGCTGGGCCGCCGGCCTGCTGATCATGCTCGCCCTGCCGTGGTTCGAGCCGCTGATCGCCCGCTCCGAGGCCTGGATCTTCGACCTGCGCGACCGCTGGCGCGAGCGTCGGACCGCCGCCGTTCCCGTGCAGACCGCCCCGGTCACGACCCCGGTGCTGCTCAAGCCGCGGGCCACAGCCGCCGACGACGAGGTCGCGGCACGCGAGGCGACCTCCGCACCCCGCTCGCCCCGGGCGCCCGTCTATCTGGCGCCCGGCCCGCACACGGCCCGCCCGGAGCGCACTCCGCTCACCCCGGTCGGCAGCCGCCGCCCGCCGCACACCGACCGCATCACCCGCGGCACTGCCCCGGCGGCCCGCCCCCTCACCGGAGGCTGACCCACCCCGGACCGCGGGGTTCGGTACACACAACCACCCCCGCACGACGACGGCCCCGGTTCCTCGACAGGAACCGGGGCCGTCGCCCTGTGTCAGCCCTCGCCGGCTCTTCGTCAGCCCTTCCAGGACCGCGCCACCCGGCCGTCCTTGACCTCGAAGTTCAGGCGGCCGCTGCGGTATTCCATGGTGATGATCGCCCCCGGCGGCAGCGAACGCACCGTCGACCACCCTCGGTCACGGGCGAGCCGCTCGGCCCGGTCGGCGTCGAGACCGACATATGTGTCCGGGCTGTCCTGGGGTTCGGCAGGGGGTTTCGGAATGGGTGCCATGCCGCCACGCTAGGGCCTGAGCGAAGGATCGGGCCAGAGCGGACCGGGATCCTTTGTAGCGGCCATCCAGGTCACACATCCCCCTCCGGTCACGCTTTTGTCACAGAATCACGACACGCGTTTCGGCCACACTTCGTCACACGGACGAGCGGTTCCATAGGCCTTCCGCAGGCATTAGATCGTAATTCCCGCGTGTCGCACCGGCCTGGCCAATTGCCCGCCGGAAAGGTTCCCGGGGAACCGCCTCCGGACTTCTTTTCTCTCCGATTCCGTGCCGACGGCGGGAGCCGGTTTCGCACAGAAAGTACATGGTTCCACCACAGAACCTCCGTACGCCCTCTGTCGGAGCGGTGTCGCCGCGAGCATCATGGCGTGAGCTCGCGTCGGCGCGTGCGGCGCGGGCTTTCAGCGGGCCCGGGGCGCTACGAGCGAAGGGGCGAGCGATGGGGACGCAGACCGTACGGGTGACGGCACGGCCCGAGCGGACCAGAGAGCCCGGACGAGTGGTCGTCGACTGGCTGACCACCACCGACCACAAGAAGATCGGCCATCTCTACCTGATCACGTCCTTCGGGTTCTTCCTGGCCGGCGGCGTCATGGCCCTGCTGATGCGGGCCGAGCTGGCTCGGCCCGGGATGCAGTTGCTGAGCAACGAGCAGTTCAACCAGCTGTTCACCATGCACGGCACGATCATGCTGCTGCTCTTCGCGACGCCGACCTTCGCGGGCTTCGCCAACGAGCTGATGCCGCTGCAGATCGGCGCCCCGGACGTCGCCTTCCCACGGCTGAACATGTTCTCGTACTGGCTCTTCCTGTTCGGCGGCCTGATCGTGATGGGCTCGCTGATCGTGCCGGACGGGCCGGCCGCGTTCGGCTGGTTCGCCTACGCGCCGCTCAACAGCCTGGAGCGCTCGCCCGGCATCGGCCCCGACCTGTGGATCATGGGCCTCGCGCTGGCCGGCTTCGGCACCATCCTCGGCGCGGTCAACTTCATCACCACGATCATCGGGATGCGTGCCCCCGGCATGACCATGTTCCGGATGCCGATCTTCGTGTGGAACACGCTGTTCACGTCGATCCTGATCCTGATGGCGTTCCCGGTGCTGGCGGCGGCGCTGCTGGTGCTGGAGGCGGACCGCCGGTTCGGCTCGGTGGTGTTCGACGCAGGCAACGGCGGGGCGCTGCTGTGGCAGCACCTGTTCTGGTTCTTCGGCCATCCCGAGGTGTACATCATCGCGCTGCCGTTCTTCGGCATCATCAGCGAGATCATCCCGGTCTTCTCGCGCAAGCCGATGTTCGGCTATCTGACGCTGGTCGCGGCGACGATGGCGATCACCGGTCTGTCGGTGGTGGTGTGGGCGCACCACATGTTCGTCACGGGCGCGGTCTTGCTGCCGTTCTTCTCCTTCATGAGCTTCCTGATCGCGGTGCCGACCGGCGTGAAGTTCTTCAACTGGACCGGCACCATGATCAAGGGCTCGCTGTCCTTCGAGACACCCATGCTGTGGGCGACCGGCTTCCTTGTGACGTTCCTGTTCGGCGGGCTGACCGGGGTGATCCTGGCGTCGCCGCCGATGGACTTCCACGTCTCCGACTCGTACTTCGTCGTCGCCCACTTCCACTACGTCGTCTTCGGCACCGTCGTCTTCGCGATCTTCGCCGGGTTCCACTTCTGGTGGCCCAAGTTCACCGGGAAGATGCTCGACGAACGCCTCGGCAAGATCCACTTCTGGACGCTGTTCGTCGGCTTCCACACCACGTTCCTGGTGCAGCACTGGCTGGGCGCGGAGGGCATGCCGCGCCGGTACGCCGACTATCTCGCCGCCGACGGCTTCACGGCACTGAACACGATCTCGACGATCGGCGCGTTCCTGCTCGGCCTGTCGACGCTGCCGTTCCTCTACAACGTGTGGAAGACCGCCAAGTACGGCAAGAAGGTCGAGGTCGACGACCCCTGGGGCTACGGCCGCTCCCTGGAGTGGGCGACCTCCTGCCCTCCGCCGCGGCACAACTTCAGCTCGCTGCCGCGGATCCGCTCCGAGTCCCCGGCGTTCGATCTGCACCACCCGGCGCACGCGTTGGAGGCTCCGCAGCCCGAGCCGAAGAGCGAGCAAGCCCCCTAGCTAAAGGCGTGGCCGGCACCCGGCACTCCACGCTCAGGTTGCCCTGGCGGGTCTCGTACGGGACTCGGGAAGCGAGGGAGTGCACCTTCATGGCACCCGGAGCCAAGCGGTGCGGCTCCCCCTCCGTCACCCGTGCGTACGCGTCCCAGTGGCCCTCCGGCAGAGCGACACTGCTCGGCAGCGCGGCGCGCAGGCGGCCCGTCGTGGCCGGGGTCAGGGGCAGGGTGACCTCCTCGTGGCCCTCGCGGTGGCGCAGGACCAGGTGGGCCGTTTCGGTGACCCCGGCCGAGGTGACGTCGAAGGTCAGCCCGCCGGCCGAATCCGCGATGCAGTCGGCACGCAGGGGTACTGCCTGCGACACGGGCGTCATACGCTGCGGTTCCTCCCTCGGCTCTGTGCTCTGTCGGTTGGACCGACGATGCGGCCTTTTGGTTGCCCCTCACGGCTGATACGACAACTGAGGGACCTCGAAGCACGTGTTGTTCATGTCCCCTTGGGAGACCCAGCCCCTGTCGTCCTCCCAGCGGGCCACCGACAGACAGGTACGGCGGCTCTTCGGCGGCTCGGCCAGTCGCTCGAACCTGACCGGGATCAGCAGGCCGTCGGCGGTGTATCCCTGGCTGCGGTTCATGAAGTCGTCGACACACACGCGCGTGATGCCCTGCTCGGCACACGACTTCGCCGCGTCCGTGAACCACATCGCCGCAGCCCAGCCCTCCAACTGCCACTGGGAGTGCGCCTTCAGCCCCTTGGTGGCGTCCCGGAACTCCCGTACGGCGTCCTGGTCCGTGTCCTCGTGGTTGCGGGACGACCCGGTCGCCCACAGGGCGTTGCGGCAGCGCGGGGAGTCCTTGTAGTCCTCGGCGACGGTGGACGTCCAGTTCTGTACGTTCGTGACCTTGGCGGTGACCTCGGCGCCGACGTCGTCCATCGCTTGGCACAGCCGGGCGTTGCCGTGGGTGTCGATGGCGTCGAAGACGAGGTCGGCGCCCTGCTCCTTCAGATCGGCCGCCACCGCGCGGAAGTTGGGCAGCGCGAAGTCGACCTGCTCGGTGACCACCTTGTAGCCCTCGGCCTTCAGCCCCCGCTCGACGAGCCGGGCGTAGGCGGCGGACGCGGGCTGGTTGTAGGAGACGACGGCGGCCGTGCGGGCGCCGTGCTCGCGCTTGAAGTAGCGGTAGACCTCCGTGCCGCCGTACTGCTTGCCGTCCCAGCCGGTCGTGCCGTCGCGGGGCGCGAGGCTGCCGTAGATGCCGTACAGGTGCGAGTAGGTGTCGTAGGCGGCCCCGATGGGCTGGCCGCCGATGTCGGGCACGCGTGCGCGTGAGACGCGCTCGGCGCCCGCGTAGTCCAGGGCGGTGGTGGCGACCAGGGCGACGACCTTCTCCTCGTCGATCAGCTCGTGCACGCACTCGTTGTTGCCGACGCCGCTGCCGCCGTCGTCGCACTCGCGCACCTCGACGCGGCGGCCGTCGATGCCGCCGCGCGCGTTGAGGCGCTCGAACCAGGCCTTGGCCCCGTCGCGCGGGCCGGTGAAGGCACTGCCGCCGACCGGGCTGGTGGCGCTGGTGATGATGCCGACCCGGACCGGGCTGCGGTCCGCTGCGGGCGCCGAGGGCGTGCCGCGGTCGCGATGCTCGAAGTCGCTCTCCGGCAGCCTGCTGCCGCACGCCGTACTCAGAGCCAGCACCACCACGGCGATCGCCGCCTCAGCACCCCGGGATCGGCGACCCATTGCCGCTCAACTGGACCAGAGCGCACAGTGTCTTGGCGGACACCTTCCAGGTGCCGTCCTGTTCGACCGCGGTCCCGGAGGCGTTCGGCAGGGCGGTCGCGCCCTTCAGGGTCAGGTCGTACGTCACGTTCGCCTCGGTCGGCGAGGTGAACTCGATCTTGGAGACCGTCGCCTGGACCTGCCCGCCGCGCTCGTCACCGCTGAACGCCTGCAGGACCGGCGCCATCTGCTCGCCGTTCTCCAGGACGGTCTGCTTGTCCTCCAGCGCCGTGTCCGGGTCGAAGAACTTCTGCCAGTTCTGCTTGATCTCCGTCTCGGCAGCCCCGATGTCGGGGGGTGCCGTCGCGGCCGGGGACTGCTCGGTCGGCTCGGTCTGTTCGACGGTCGGCGTCGGCGGCGTCTCGTTGCCGCCGCCGCCCTCGTCGTCGCTGCAGGCCGCGAGGCCCGGGGCGAGGAAGAGGAGCAGGGCGGCCGCCAGCGCCGCACCCCGCCCCCTGTGTGCGTTGCTCCGCCTGAGGTCGCTCCCGAGAACCATCTGGCTCACCACCGGGTGTCGATCCGGGCCGTGTGCGCCCGGTGCTTTCAGGGTCAGCTTGCAGGAGGCATAGTGCAAGCCATTGGCTGACATGGACAGGCACATGCGCAGAAACCCGCTGCGCGTGCACCGAAACCCGACGTGTGGGAGCCGGCGATGCGGACAGCCCGACTGCGGACCGTGCACCCCGCCCTGTGGGCCGGCTGGGCCGCGCTCGCGGCGGGCGCGGTGCTGTGCGTCATCGGCTGGTACGGCATCTCCGGCGAGCGGTTCGCCGAGCGGCAGCTGCCGTATCTCGCGTCCTGCACGGTCCCCGGCGCCGCGCTGATCATCGCCGGGGCGGTGCTGCTGACCCACGGCCGGGGCGCGCTCGCCGCCGCGCGCGTGGAGGAGCTGTACGGCCTCCTGGTCGCCGCAGAGCCCGCCGACACGGAGGAGTCCGGGCAGGCGGCCGGGGCGCCGCTCGCGGTCAGCGGGGACCTGCTGATGGTGCCCGGCGGCACCCTCTGGCACCGCGCGGACTGCCCGCTGGTCGCCGGGAAGGTGGAGGCGGTTCCGGTCGATGCGAAGCTGGTGAGGAGCGGCGAACTGGGCCCCTGCCCGATCTGTGAACCCGCCGAAGCGGATGACTGATGTCCTCCCTGACGTACGACCTCACCCTGGCCGGACTGTCGGTCGGCAGCGCCGCCGCGCTCACCGGAATCGGCCTGATCGTGACGTACCGCGCGACCGGGGTGCTGAACTTCGCGCACGGGGCGATCGCGATGGTGTGCGCGTATGTGCTGCGGCAGTGCGTGGTGGAGTGGGGCTGGCCGCTGTGGGCGGGCGCGACGGTGACACTGCTGCTGGTCGCGCCCGGGATCGGGATGGCGCTGGAACGATTCGTCTTCCGGCCGCTCGCGGTCCTGGGCAGCGACCCGGCGCAGACCCTGGTCGCGTCCATCGGGGTGTTCGTGCTGCTGGTGGGCGGCGCGGCGCTGCTATGGGGTCAGGGGGCGCGGGACGACGCACCGGAGCTGGTGTCGGCGGATCCGTGGGGCCAGCTGGCGGTGGCGCTGCTGCTCGCTGCCGCCGTCGGCGCGGTGATCCGCTGGACGCGCTTCGGCCGTGAGCTGCGTGCCGTGGTCGACGACCGCCAACTGGCCGTCCTCGGGGGCATCGACGCGGACCGGGTGGCGGCGGCCGGCTGGGCGTTCGGCTCGTTCACGGCGGGCCTGACCGGCGTACTGCTGGCGCCGTACGTCCGCCTGGACCCGTACGGCCTGCCGCTGCTGGTCATGGAGGTGGTGGCGGTAGCGGTGGCCGCGAGGATGCGCAGCCTGCCGATCGCGGTGGTGGCCGCGCTGGCCATCGGTGTGGCCCAGAGCCAGC
Organism: Streptomyces cyaneus; assembly: GCF_004028635.1. Lineage (GTDB taxonomy): Bacteria > Actinomycetota > Actinomycetes > Streptomycetales > Streptomycetaceae > Streptomyces > Streptomyces cyaneus. Next base: position 90,409 of record NZ_RQJW01000021.1, read on the forward strand.
TGACGCGCCTGCACCCGTCGGGCTGGGGCGCGCCCCTCCTGCAGGCCATCAGCACGAACCTCTTCGTCGTGGCCCTGCTGATCGCGGCCCTGGCCCTCCCCCGCGTCGGCACCCGCGACGCCCTGCCCCGCACGGCCACCGCGCGCGTGCCGACGCCGCCGGGCGCCTGGATCGTGGCGGCGGTGCTGTTCCTGCTCCCCCTGGGCTTCGCGGGCTCGGACCTGCATACGTCGGTGCAGGTGCCGGCGCTGGCCGTGGTGCTGCTGTCCCTGGTCGTCGTCACGGGCCGCGGCGGCCAGATCTCCCTCGGCCAGGCGGCGTACGCGGGCCTGGGCGCCCTGTTCACGGCCCTCCTGGCGGCGGGCCGCTTCCCGGGCGTACCGCGTCTGCCGGAACTCGCGGCACTGGGGCTGGCGGTCGCCCTCGTGGCCCCCTTGGGGCTCCTCACCGGCTGGCCGGCGATCAGCCGCCGGGGCCTCGCCCTGGCGCTGGCGACCTTCGCGGTGGGCGTCGGCGTGAGCCGCTTCGTCTTCGCCCAGCCGTACGCGATCTCGGGCCTGTCCCTGGGCCGCCCGGCCGGCTTTGAGGGCGACCGCGCGTACTACGTCCTGGAGCTGGCCCTCCTCGCGGCCGCCCTGCTGACGACCTGGCTGCTGCGCCGTGGCCGCACGGGCCGGGCCCTGGCGGCGATGCGGGACCACGAGGCGGGCGCATCGGCGGCAGGCGTCCAGGTGCCCTCGTTGAAGCTCCTGGCGTTCGTCTCGGGCGCCGCCCTGGCAGCACTGGGCGGCGGCCTGCTCGGCATGGGCCTACGCGCCTTCGACCCGGCCGCCTACGACCCCGTCCGCGGCCTCCTCTGGTTCGCCGCGGTAGTCGTCCTGGGCGCCGACAGCACCCTGGGCGCACTGGCCGCGGCCGCCCTCCTGGTGGGCCTGGACGCGGGCGCCCGGGGCGGGGTGGCGGCGGCCCTGATCGGCGTACTGGCGGTACTCGTGGGCCGCTTCCCCGGGGGGCCGTACGAGGCGTTGCGGGCGACGGCGGGGAGGCTGCGGTTGCGGCGGGGGGCGACTCTCACGGCGCTGGGGGCGGAGGTACGCAGGCGCCTGCGGCCGGCGCGTCAGCGGACGACGCCACGTCGGACACCGGCGGGCGTGACCGTACTGACGGGCAGCGCGGGCAGCGGAGCCCATGGCAGGGACCGAACCGCCGCGGCCGCCGACGGCGCTCAGCCCCCGCAGGGGCCACCAGCATCCGACGACGAAAGTTGCACGGGCGGTGCGGGTGGGAACCCGAACGCGGCCGAAGACCGCGTGCCCACCCACGCACCCGCACCCAACACCGCCCCCCTCACCACCCACCACCTCCAGGCCCGCTACGGCGGCTTCACGGCCCTCGACGACGTCACCCTCACCATCCCCCCCGGCCACATCACCGCGATCATCGGCCCCAACGGCGCCGGAAAGAGCACCCTGTTCCACTGCCTGGCCGGCACCCACCGCCCCGCCCACGGCCAAGTCCTGCTCGGCACCCGGGACATCACCCGCCTGCCCGCACACGCCCGCACCCGCCTCGGCATCGCCCGCACCTTCCAGCAACTGGCCGTATTCCCCTCCTTGACCGTGGCCGAGAACGTCCGCGTAGGCGCCGAGCACGGCCGAGTCCGAGACCCCGCGGCCGTGGAACGAGCCCTCACACTCCTCGACCTCGACGGCCCCGTACGGGCCATGCCCGCCGCCGCCCTGCCCACCGGCACACTGCGCCGCGTCGAACTGGCCCGCGCTCTCGCGGGCAGCCCGCGCGTGCTGCTGCTCGACGAACCCGCCGCCGGCCTCGACACCGCCGAAGTCACCGCACTGGCCCGGATCCTGAAAGCCCTGGCGGCCGACGGCACGGCCCTGCTCGTCGTCGAGCACGACCTCGACCTGGTCGCCGACCTCGCCGACACCGTGCACGTCATGGCCGCGGGCCGCATCGTCGCCTCCGGCCCGCCCGACCGCGTGCTCGACGTCGCAGGCTCCCAGGAGACGCCCGTATGACCACGATCTCCCTGCGCCACGCGCGCGTGCGCTACGGCCCCCTGGAGGCCCTGCACGGCGTCACCTTGGCCGCCCCCGGCCCCGGCCTCACCGTTCTGCTGGGACGCAACGGATCGGGCCGTACGACCGCCCTGCGCGCCCTGGCCGGCACCCTGCCCCTGTCGGGCGGCGCGGTGGTCTGGGACGGCGCCGACGTGACCCGAATGCCCGCCTACGAGCGGGCCCGCCGCGGACTGTGCCTGGTCCCCGAGCGGCAGGCGGCGTTCGGCTCCCTCACCGTGCGGGAGAACCTGGAACTCGCGGCCGACTCGTACGACCTCGCCCTCGACGCCTACCCCCGGCTCGCGCCCCTCCTCGCACGCCGCGCCGGCACCCTCTCCGGCGGCGAGCAGCGCATGCTCGCCCTCTCCCGTGCCCTGCTGGCACGCGCGCGCGTGGTGCTCGTTGACGAGCCGGCACAGGGCATGTCGCCCACGGTCGCGAACCGTACGTACGAACTGCTGAGCGAACTCGACGCCTGTGTGATCATCGCCGAGCAGCGCCTGCCGCGCGTGCTGCGCGGCAAGGCGGCGCTCGTCTACGAACTGCGGCGGGGAGCGGTCGTGTTCAGCGGAGAGACCGGCGAGTGGGAGCGCCGTGCAGCGCGCCGAACCGGGTCGAGCCCTTCCGGATCAGCGTCGAGCCCTTCCGGATGAGCAGCGAGGTCTTCGCGGCCAGCCGATCCGTGACGCCGGGTCTCTCCATGCTCATACGGCCCTTGAGCCCGTACCGCCTGGAGCACTGCGGCCAGGCCCCCCACCCCTGCACCGCGACCACTTTCCGGGCGATGGTGATCTGCTCCTTGCGGGTGGCGAGGTCCGCGCGCGGGGCGTACTTCGCCCCGCCGAAGCCCTCCCAGGTCGACTGTGAGAACTGCAGGCCCCCGTAGTGGCCGTTGCCGGTGTTGATGCGCCAATTGCCGCCGCTCTCACACTTGGCGACACAGCCCCAGGGCCACTGATCCTTGGCGCAGCCGTACGCCGCGGGTTTGGGCGGTGGTCCGGGGGCCGGTTGTAGTGGCGCCGTATGGATATGGCGCGTCGGGTGCGTTGCCTGCGCTGCGTGCGACGTTCCCGCAGGAACGGCGGTGAACAGGGCGGCGGCCAGGGCGATCGCGAGTGGTGTGCATTTCATATCAGCACGCTAGGCAGCTTATTGCGGCCGACCGGGGCGGCGCGTCCGAGGGCCGCCGGGGCCCCACCCGGTCGGCGGACCGGATGGGGCCCCACGCCCGGGACAGGGAGCGACACTCAGAGTTCGAGGCGCTGCCCGGGCACGATCAGATGGGGATCGGCGCCGATGACGGACCTGTTGGCGGCGTAGAGCCGCTGCCAGGTGGTTCCGTGCCGGGCGGCGATGCCGCTCAGCGTGTCGCCCTCACGGACGGTGTAGTCACCGCGGGACGAGCCGCGGTTCGGGTGTCCCGACGAACGCTCCGGCGCCTGAGCGGGAGTCGACGGGGCCGCCTTGGTGGAGGAGGAGGCCGAGCCGGCGGCGGAAGCCGCGGGTGCGCTCCCGTACGCTCCGGCCCGGGCCGAACAGGTCGGCCACGCCCCCCATCCCTGGGCGCGCTGGACCTTGGTGGCCACGGCGATCTGCTGGTCCTTGCTCGCCTGGTCCGCCGTCGGCGCGTAGGCCGTACCGCCGTACGCGCGCCAGGTGGAGGCGGCGAACTGCAGTCCGCCGTAGTAGCCGTTGCCGGTGTTGATGTGCCAGTTGCCGCCGCTCTCGCACTGTGCGATGCGGTCCCACACTCCGCCGTCCGCCGCCGCGGCGTTGCCGGTGGCGGCCAGCAGCCCGAGCGGGGCGAGCAGTGCCGCCCCGGCGAGGACCGCCGTCGTACGAGTCCGGCTCCAGCTGGGAGCCTGCTGCGTCTTGAGAGCGTTGTCGTGAGTGTTATCGGCACATTCGGACATGTAGGTCCCTCTCGAAGGACTCGGGGTCCCCCAGGGCGGAACGCCACTCCCACGCCATGGGGCGCGTGAGTCGCGCTCGCCCCGTCCGCCGGAGTCGGTACTGCGAGCTGGCTTGTTGCGGGCCGGCGGACGTACCCGAGCGGTGCTCGTTGCACACGGCCGAGGAATGTAGGGAGGGCGGCCGGTCGGCATCAACCAACTCCTCGTCGTTCCAGGCCAGTTCGCCGTTACCTCCGGTATCGGCGATTTCCGGCCACCCACTTCATTCGCTGATTTCCGGATTTGTCGACCACCAACCCCGACGATCTGTGATGCACCACACGCCACCAACTTCCTTGCATTTCCAAGGACTTGACGCAGAGTGCGCGATTCCGCACCCGAGGTGACGGTGTGCGGTGGATGGTTCGATTCCGTTCGCCGTGGTGCGTGACTCCCGCCACAGATCGTCCGTTGTCTTCTTCATGAGCCCGGCACCCGCCGGTTCACGGACCGGGAGCCACCCGGCCCCGCCACGCACCGCATCCCGAGGGAGCCAACCGTGCCGCGCATGCTCGACGTCAGCGACGAGGTACGTGCCGAGATCGGCGACGAAGAAGCCGACCGGCTGCTCGCCGGAGAGAACGCCCCCGGCAGTTACGACTGCACGTCCTGCCGCACCCCGGGCGACTCCGAACAGGAGCGCACCAGCACCGTCCTGTTCATCGGGGACGAGACCGCCGTCCTCGCCTTCGCCCACGCCACCTGCCTGCCCTCGCAGGTCGTCCAGGTCACCGAGGAGCAGTTGCAGGGTGCCGTGAAGTCCATCACCGGCGACCGGGTCGACCTGGAGCCGGAGTCGATCGTGCCGGAGCAGGCCGTACTCGGCGTGACCAGCGGGCTGGTGCTGATCGCCGGGGAGCTGCACCCCGCCCTGGTCGTCGAGCCGACCGGGCCCATCGTGCGCCCCGGGACGATCGGTGCCGGTGACGACTTCCTGCCGCTGCTCATCGAGCAGGGGTTCATGCCGGTGACGGAGCTGGCCGAGGCGCCGCCGGTACTGCACGGCTGGTCCGTGCTGCTGGCCATGGGGCAGCTGCACGCGGTTCTCCAGCCGGGGACGGGCGGGGGACAGCCGGTCGCCTGGTGGCAGGCGCATCAGCCGCTGCTGGTGACCGACGGATGGCGGGCGGCGGCGAACAAGCATCAGCAGGTACTGATGTTCGCCGCACCGGTGGGTTCGATCGGGCGTCAGCCCCGGGAGGATCTGCTGCGGGAGGCGCTGGACAAGGCGGCGGCGAACGGGAAGTTGGTCGGGGCCGCGCTCCCTCTCGCGGGGACCTGAGAACACCTGCCCCACGCCCCTGAGGCGTTGCCCGCGCCGCCGATGAGCAGGCGATCCTTCACGGCGGCCGCATCTCTTCGAGCGCGGGGTCGTTTGGACATACGTGCATGCATACGACGTTCCCCGCCTTCAGGGCGGCCCATCGGCCACGCCGATCTACGACGCGCTCTACGCCGAGTACGTCAAATCCTTCCGCTCGCTGCCGGGTGACCGCAGCGGCGAGGAGGACCTGGGGTTCATCGCGTTCGGGAACATCCCACGGAGTACGGGCTCGTACGGAGGTCACCGCCCGGGGTCGTTCAGCAGCTCGTACACCGCCTACAGCGCGGGGGCCCACAGCGCGCGCCAGGGCAACGGCCAGCAGCCACAGTGGCAGCGCGTCGGGCATATCGGCCCGCAGGGCACGGGGATGCACCACGTCCCGGCCGCGCTGCCCCCGGCGCGCAGAGGCTGAATCACACGAAAGGGCGGCCCTCACCGGGCCGCCCTTCAGCTGTGCGCAGTTACTTCTTCTGCCGCAGTTACTTCTTCTTGCTTCCGCGCTTCTCCCGCACCCGCACGGAGATGTGGATCGGCGTGCCCTCGAAGCCGAACTCCTCGCGCAGCCGGCGCTCGATGAAGCGGCGGTAGCCCGCCTCGATGAAGCCGGAGGCGAAGAGCACGAACCGCGGGGGCTTGGTGCCGGCCTGGGTGCCGAAGAGGATACGGGGCTGCTTGCCGCCGCGGATCGGGTGGGGGTGGGCGGCGACCAGCTCGCCGAGGAAGGCGTTGAGCCGACCGGTCGGAACCCGGGTCTCCCAGCCCGCCAGCGCGGTCTCGATCGCGGGGACCAGCTTCTCCATGTGACGGCCGGTGCGCGCCGAGACGTTGACGCGCGGCGCCCAGGCGACCTGACCGAACTCGGTCTCGATCTCCCGCTCCAGGTAGTAGCGGCGCTCCTCGTCGAGGGTGTCCCACTTGTTGTAGGCGATCACCATCGCGCGGCCCGCCTCCACGGCCATCGTGACGATGCGCTGGTCCTGTACCGAGATGGACTCGGAGCCGTCGATCAGCACGACGGCGACCTCGGCCTTCTCGACGGCGGCCGCGGTGCGCAGCGAGGCGTAGTAGTCGGCGCCCTGCTGGAGGTGGACGCGCTTGCGGATACCCGCCGTGTCGACGAACTTCCAGGTCACGCCGCCCAGTTCGATGAGCTCGTCGACCGGGTCACGGGTGGTGCCGGCCAGCTCGTTGACGACGACGCGCTCCTCGCCCGCCACCTTGTTCAGCAGGGACGACTTGCCGACGTTCGGACGGCCGATCAGGGCGATGCGGCGCGGGCCACCGACGCCGGCCCCGCCGACGAACTCGCGCGGTGCCTCCGGCAGCGCCTCCAGGACGGCGTCCAGCATGTCGCCGGTGCCACGGCCGTGCAGCGCGGAGACGGGGTGCGGCTCCCCCAGACCCAGCGACCACAGATACGCGGCGTCCGCCTCACCACTGGGACCGTCGACCTTGTTGGCGCACAGCACCACGGGCTTGCCGGCCTTGCGCAGCAGTCGTACGACGGCTTCGTCGGTGTCGGTGGCGCCCACCTTGGCGTCGACGACGAACACGACGGCGTCGGCGGCCTCGATCGCGAACTCGGCCTGCGCGGCCACGGACGCGTCGATGCCGAAGACGTCCTGCTCCCAGCCGCCGGTGTCGACGACCTTGAAGCGGCGGCCCGCCCACTCGGCCTCGTAGGTCACACGGTCACGGGTGACGCCGGGCTTGTCCTCGACGACCGCCTCGCGGCGCCCGATGATCCGGTTGACGAGAGTCGACTTGCCGACATTCGGCCGCCCGACGACGGCGAGGACGGGCAGCGGACCATGACCGGCCGCTTCGATGGCCCCCTCGACGTCCTCGAGGTCGAAGCCCTCTTCCGCGGCGAGCTCCATGAACTCCGCGTACTCGGCATCGCCAAGCTCTCCGTGGTCATGCTCTTCGAGCGAGCCCTCGGAGTGGATGTGGTCGTTCATGAAGTCCGTACCTCGTTCATAGTGGTCATCGGTGGACAACCCGGATGTTTTCTCCCGGATTGATCCACTACTCAGTGTCGCCTAGCGGCCGGTCAGCCGCCTGGCGTTTTCCAGGTGCGCGGTGAGCTGCTTCTGGATGCGCTCGGTCGCCTCGTCCAGCGCCTTGCGGGTACGCCGTCCGCTGCCGTCGCCCGCCTCGAACGGGTCGCCGAAGACGACGTCGATGCGGCTGCGCAGCGGAGGCAGCCCCTTTATCAACCGTCCCTGCCGTTCGGAACTTCCCAGCACGGCGATCGGGACCACCGGCGCCCCGCTGCGCACCGCGAAGTACGCGAGCCCGGCGCGCAGGGAGGCGAAGTCGCCCTCGCCCCGGGTGCCCTCCGGGAAGATGCCGAGCACACCGCCGGCCGACAGGACGTCGAGCGCCTGCGTGATGGCCGTACGGTCGGCGGAATGACGGTCCACCTTCAGCTGACCGATGCCGGTCAGGAAGGGGTCGAGCGGACCGACGAACGCCTCCTTCTTGATCAGGAAGTGCGTCGGCCGGGGCGCCACGCCCATGACCATCGGGCCGTCGATGTTGTGGGAGTGGTTGACGGCGAATATCACCGGCCCGGTCGCGGGCACCTTCCAGGCGCCGAGCACGCGCGGCTTCCACAGCCCGTACATCAGGCCGACGCCGATGCGTCGCCCGACCTCGGCGCCCTTCTCGGAAGCCGGCAGGGGCGACGCGGGGCGCCTCGACGACGGGTGGTGGACAGGCGACGGGTGGGCGGTCACTTTCCGGCTCGCTTCTCCTCGACGAGCGTGACGACGCACTCGATGACCTGCTGCAGCGTGAGCTCGGTGGTGTCCACCTCGACCGCGTCGTCCGCCTTGGCGAGCGGCGAGGTCTTGCGGCTGGAGTCGGCCGCGTCCCGCTTCAGCAGCGCCTCGCGGGTCGTGTGTACGTCGGCGCCCTTCAGCTCTCCGCTGCGGCGGGCGGCGCGGGCCTCCGGGGAGGCGGTGAGGAAGATCTTCAGGTGGGCGTCGGGCAGCACGGTCGTACCGATGTCACGGCCCTCGACGACGATGCCGATCTCCGCGGAGGTCGCGAGGGAGCGCTGCAGCTCGGTGATCCGCGCACGAACCTCCGGCACCGCACTCACCGCGCTGACCTTGGAGGTGACCTCCTGGGTGCGGATCGGGCCGGCCACGTCGGTGCCGTCGACGGTGATCGTCGGGTTCGCCGGGTCGGTGCCGGAGACGATCTCGGGCTTGCCGGCCACGGCGGCGATCGCGGACGGGTCCTCGAGGTCGATCCCGTTGGTCACCATCCACCAGGTGATCGCCCGGTACTGGGCGCCGGTGTCGAGGTAGCTCAGCCCGAGCTGCGCGGCGACGGCCTTCGACGTGCTCGACTTGCCCGTGCCGGAGGGGCCGTCGATGGCGACAATCACGGGCTTGGCGGCACCGTTTTCCACGGGGGAACACCTTCCTGGTGCGGTGAGGCGAGAGGGGCGGGGCGCGAACGTGCCCCGCACAAGGTTACTGGGTACGGGTCACTCGTCCGGCCGCGCAGCCACTGGCCGGCGAGGGCAGGCAAAATCAGCCCGTCCGGCGTTTGAGGACGAGGCCCGTTCAGGGCCAATGGGGGTCCAGGGGGCGGAGCCCCCTGGCGGGGTCGAAGGGGCGGAGCCCCTTCAAGGACGGGAAGGGTAGGGGCGGCGGGGGCGAGAAACCCTACTGGCGGATCGCCCAGCCCCGCTCCCGCAGCGCAGCACTGAGCACCGGCGCCGCCTTCGGCTCCACCATCAACTGCACCAGACCGGCCTGCTGCCCCGTCGCGTGCTCGATCCGTACGTCCTCGATGTTGACCCCGGCCCGCCCCGCATCCGCGAAGATCCGAGCCAGCTGCCCCGGCTGGTCGTCGATCAGCACCGCGACGACCTCGTACACCCGAGGAGCCGCCCCGTGCTTGCCGGGCACCCGCACCTGCCCCGCGTTCCCGCGCCGCAGCACGTCCTCGATCCCGGACGTCCCCTCCAGCCGCTTGACGTCGTCGGACGACTGCAGCGCCCGCAGCGCCCGCACCGTCTCCTCAAGATCCGCGGCGACATCCGTGAGCAGATCGGCGACCGGCCCCGGGTTCGCGGAGAGGATGTCGATCCACATCCCCGGATCGGACGCGGCGATCCGGGTCACGTCACGAATGCCCTGACCGCACAGCCGTACGGCCGCCTCCTCGGCGTTCTGCAGCCGCGCCGCGACCATGCTGGACATCAGGTGCGGCATGTGCGACACCAGCGCGACCGCCCGGTCGTGGGCGTCGGCATCCATCACCACCGGCACGGCACGGCAGTGCGAGACCAGCTCCAGGGCGAGGTTCAGCACCTCGGTGTCGGTGTCGCGGGTCGGCGTCAGCACCCAGGGACGGCCCTCGAAGAGATCCCCGGTCGCGGCCAGCGGCCCGGACTTCTCACGGCCCGACATGGGATGCGTACCGATGTACGACGACAGGTCGAGCCCGAGCGCCTCCAGCTCACGCCGCGGCCCACCCTTGACGCTGGCCACGTCGAGGTAGCCGCGGGCCACACCCCGGCGCATGGCGTCGGCCAGCACCCCGGCCACGTGCGCGGGCGGGGCGGCGACGATCGCGAGGTCCACGGGCCCCTCGGGCGCCTCGTCCGTGCCGGCCCCGAGCGCGGCCGCCGTACGGGCCTGCTCGGAGTCGTGGTCGGCGAGGTGGACGACGACACCGCGCCCCGCCAGCGCCAGCGCGGCGGACGTACCGATGAGACCGGTGCCGATGACGAGTGCGGTTCTCACTGGGCGATGTCCTTGCGCAGGGCGGCCGCGGCGCCGAGGTAGACATGCGCGATGTCGGCCCGGGGCTGGTCCGACTCGATGTGCGCGAGGACGCGCACGACCCGCGGCATGGCGCCGGCGATGTCCAGTTCCTGGGCGCAGATCAGCGGTACGTCGACGATGCCGAGCTTGCGGGCGGCGGCCGCCGGGAAGTCGCTGTGCAGATCGGGTGTGGCCGTGAACCAGATGCTGATGAGGTCGTCCGCGGTGAGGCCGTTGCGCTCCAGGATCTCCGTGAGCAGGGCCCCGACCTGCTCGTCCATGTGGCCGGCCTCGTCCCGCTCCAGTTGGACGGCCCCCCGGACCGCTCGTACCGCCACGGCTCTGCTCCTTGCTGCTGTACGGATCGGCTCTTCGCCGGTCCAGCCTAGTCAGCCCGTGCGCGGCGGACGTATGTCGCCCGCCCGCTGAGACACCGACTGACGCCCGAAGTCAGCTTTGCGGCACTGTCACCCGTGTATCCCGATTTCGCTACCGGACTGCGAACACCTCCGTGCGCCCCTGGACGCCGGGCCACGGGTCCGCTCTCATGGGCAGGAAGCTCGCCTCGGGGGAGGCCTCATGAAGCGTCCCGGACCCTTGCTCACCCTTCTCGCGGGACTGTTGGTCGGCGTGTTCATGCTGTCGCTCAACGCGACGACGGGGACGAAGAACACCTCGTCCTCGTCCGCGGACACCACGAAGGAGTCGCCCGCGGTGACGGCGTCACCGACGCCCACCGGGACGACCCCGTCATCGTCACCCTCGCCCACCACGGCGCCCGCCCCCGTCCCCGACGCCCGCTACGCAGGCCGCACCGACGACGACTCCTCCGCCGTCGCCCTCACCCTGCGCGACGGCAGGGCGATCGCGTACTTCTGTGATGGCCGCGCCAAGGAGTCCTGGCTGCGCGGCGATGTGAACGATGACGGGACCATGCGGCTCACCGGCAAGGACGGTTCCGTGCTGAACGGCACCCTCGAGGACGGCAAGCAGATCCGCGGCACGGTCGACATCGACGGCGGGCACCACGCCTTCACCGCCGCCAGGACGAAGAAGCCGTCGGGCCTGTACCGGGCCACCTCCACCGTGCGCGGCGCCGAGGTCGACGGCGGCTGGATCGTGCTGCCGGACGGCCGGCAGGTCGGCGTCCTCACCCGCGACGGCAAGCCCTCGCCCGCCCCGCGGCTCGACCCGCGGACGGGCGCGGTGACGGTCGACGGACAGCGGCTCACGGCCGGCCCCGCCGCCCCCTGATCCACTCCTCGATCCTGCCCTCACCTGCACCCCCTGCCCGCTCCCCTCCTCCTCGATCCCCCTCCTCACGGGAGTCGATCATGACCGTCGACCCGAACGCCGTCACCCAGGACTTCCCGTCCCCGCCCCCCGGCCACCGCCGCCCGCACCCCGCCCGCTATCTGGTCCCGGCGCTGGTCGCCTGCGCGGTCGCGGTGGCCCTCGGGGCGTACGGCAAGGTCCACGACCCGAGCGGGACGGCCTTCAACCTCGCCGGGTTCAGCAGCACCGGCGCGGTCAAGTCATGGCTGGCGACGGCGGCGATCTTCTTCGCGCTGGTGCAGCTGGTCTCCGCGTTCATGCTGTACGGCAAGCTGCCGGGGCCGGCCTGGTCGTCCGCACTGCATCGCTGGTCGGGGCGCGCGGCGTTCCTGGTCTCCGTCCCCGTGGCGGTGCACTGCCTGTACGCCATGGGCTACCAGACGTACGAAACGCGCGTTTTCTGGCACTCTCTCCTGGGTTGCTTCTTCTTCGGTGCTTTCAGTGCAAAGATGCTGTTGCTCCGCTCGGAGCGACTCCCCGGCTGGCTGCTGCCGATCGTCGGCGGGCTGGTTCTCACCGCTCTCACGATCATCTGGCTGACTTCCGCCCTCTGGTTCTTCCGCACTTTCGGAGTGACGACATGACCAACGGTCCGACGCGGCGCACGATCCTCATCGCGACGGGCGCGACGGGTGCGGCAGCGCTCGTCGCGAGCTGCGGCGATTCCGGCGGCACCGGCGACTCGGCCCCCAGCCTCTCCCCCGGCCAGGAGTTGGCCACCACGAGCGACATCCCGGTGGGCGGCGGCACGATCTTCAAGAACGAGGAAGTGGTGGTGACCCAGCCGAAGGACGGCGAGTTCAAGGCCTTCTCCGCCATCTGCACACACCAGCGGTGCACGGTCGCCAATGTCTCGGACGGCACGATCAACTGCACCTGCCACGGCAGCAAGTTCAACATCACGGACGGCTCGGTGGCCAACCCTCCGGCGACGAGGCCACTGCCCGAGAAGAAGATCACCGTGGACGGAAATTCGATCCGCCTGGCGTGATCCGCCCCGTACGCTCCGGGGCATGCACCCCGAGACCCTGGTACGCGACCACACGATCTACGCCTGCGTCATGGGCTCGCGCGCCTTCGGTCTGGCCACGGACGGCAGCGACACCGACCGCCGGGGCGTGTTCCTCGCTCCCACCGCCCTCTTCTGGCGCTTCGACAAGCCGCCGACGCACGTCGAAGGCCCGCTGGAGGAGCAGTTCAGCTGGGAGCTGGAACGCTTCTGCGAGCTGGCCCTGCGCGCCAACCCGAACATCCTGGAGTGCCTGCACTCCCCGCTCGTGGAGTACGTCGACGACACGGGCCGCGAACTCCTCGAGCTGCGCGAGGCGTTCCTGTCCCGCCAGGCCTTGGAGACGTTCACGCGCTACGCGCTCGGGCAGCGCAAGAAGCTGGAGGCGGACGTCCGCGCCCACGGCGTCCCGCGCTGGAAGCACGCGATGCACCTGTTGCGCCTCCTGGCGAGCGCCCGCGACCTGCTGCGCACCGGCCGCCTGACGATCGACGTGGGCGACGGGCGCGCGGCACTGCTGGAGGTCAAGCGCGGCGAAGTCCCGTGGCCGGAGGTGGAGTCCCGGATGACCCGCCTGTCGAGGGAGGCGGAGGATGCCGCCCACCACAGCCCGCTGCCGGCCGAGCCGGACCGCCGCCGGGTCGAGGACTTCCTGATCCGCGTCCGCCGCTCGTCAGCCCTCCAGCCGGGTCCGTACGACGAAGGCGTGCAGGGCGTCGTAGGTGCTCGGAGCGTCGGGCAGCGCTGAGGCCGCCTGCGCCTCGTCCAGCACACTGTGCAGTCGCTCGACGTCGGCCGCCACGCGCGCGTGCTCGACGTCGGCGGCCCCGTGCTCCTGCTCGGCCTTGGCGTCGATCAGCTCCGGCAGATAGGCGGGCGCGTCGACCTCCCGGAGCAACGTCGGCAGATGCGGCTGCACCTCACCACTGCGCATCAGATGGATGCCGGTGAGCAGCACGCGGAAGGTGTAGAGCAGGGGCTTGAGCTCGCCGGTCTTCTCGAAGAGCCGCCACTGCGTGCCGCCGAACCCCCGGTAGTGATGCGCGTGGTGGCTGGTGACGACGCCGGGCGCGAGTTCGGCCAGCTCCCGGTGGGCGTCCGTGCTGTGCACGACGAGCGGCGACAACAGCTGCTCCAGGACATAGCCGTTACGCCGCAGCATCAGCCGTACGAACTTGCGCAGGTCGTGCGTGACCAGGTCCATCTCGACGCCGTCCCGCACCCACATCCGTGACCGCGTCTCGTCCGGCTCCCGGAGCCCGACGAGGTCGGCGGTCGGCAGCAGGTGCACGCCCCGCAGGTCGACGTCCGAGTCGCGTGACGGGAAGCCGTAAAGGTGCGCGCCGGAGACCGTCGCGAACAGCACCGGGTCGGGCTGTTCGGCGACGACGGGCATGAGGTCGATGTCCAGGGCGTCGATCATCCGTCAAGCGTCCCAGAGCGCCCCGAGGGTCAGCAGGTCCCCCCGGTACTCGATCCGGTCCGCCCACTGCGTCGGCCAGGCGTCGGCCCCGAGCCAGGCGCCCGCGAACGCTCCCGTCAGGCACGCGATCGAGTCCGAGTCCCCGGACGTGCAGGCGGCCCGGCGCAGGGCCGTCAGCGGCTCGTCGACGAACAGCAGGAAGCACAGCAACCCGGTCGCGAGGGCCTCTTCGGCGATCCAGCCCGCGCCGGTGGCCAGGCACGGGTCGGTCTCGGGCGAGGCCGTGCGTACGGCGTCCTGGAGGCGGCCGAGGATCTCCAGGCACTCGTCCCAGCCGCGCGCGATGAAGTGCTCGGGGGTGGGGTCCTGGCTGCGGGTCCACAAGTCGCCGAGCCAGCGCTCGTGGTACCGGCTGCGGTTCTCATAGGCGTACGACCGCAGCAACCCGACCAGCCCGGTCGGCTCGGCGCCCTGCGCGAGGAGCCGTACGGCGTGCGCGGTCAGGTCGGACGCGGCGAGCGCCGTGGGATGCCCGTGGGTGAGCGCGGACTGCAACTGGGCGGCGCCCGCCCGCTGTTCGTCGCTCAGACCGGGGACGAGACCTAGGGGCGCGACGCGCATGTTGGCGCCGCAGCCCTTGGAGCCGATCTGGCTGGCGTCCTGCCAGGGCAGGTCCGGGCGCTCCAGCAGGTCGCAAGCCCTGAGGCAGGTGTTGCCCGGGGCGCGGTTGTTCTCCGGCGAGCGATTCCACGCGATGAACTCCGCACGCACCGGCTCCGCCAACGCGTCGGGCCCGAGTACGCCCATGTCCATCGCCGTCCGTAGCCCCTTCCCCAACGCCAGCGTCATCTGGGTGTCGTCGGTGACGATCGCCGGCGTCGGCAGCTCCATCTCGCGCCAGGGCCCGCACTTGGCGAGGATCGTCGGCACGTCGTTGAACTCGGTAGGGAAGCCGAGCGCGTCGCCGAGGGCGAGGCCGAGCAGGGAGCCGGTGGCGGCGCGCTTGCGGACGGTGGTCGTGGTCATGCGGGGCGTCCTTCCGGGGTGGGCCGCAGCAGGGGCGGGTGGAGGGCGGTGGCGGTGCCCGCGCTGTACAGCGCGGCCGGTTTGCCGCGGCCGCCGGTGAGCCGGGCGGCGCCGGGCACGGGTTCGACGAAGCCCGGCGTGGCGAGCACCTTGCGGCGGAAGTTGGGCCGGTCGAGGGCGGTGCCCCACACCGTCTCGTAGACCTGTTGCAGCTCGCCGAGCGTGAACTCGGGCGGGCAGAAGGCGGTGGCGAGACAGGTGTACTCGAGCTTGGCGCCGACGCGTTCATGGGCGTCGGCCAGGATCCGGTCGTGGTCGAAGGCGAGCGGCCCCGCCGTGTCGTACGGCACCCAGCGCGCCTGCGCCGCGTCGCTGCCGCCGTGCGGTTCGGGCAGGTGGGGCAGCAGCGCGGTGAAGGCGACCGTCACGACCCGCATCCGGGGGTCGCGGTCGGGCTCGCTGTAGGTCCGCAGCTGCTCCAGGTGCAGCCCGGAGACGTCCGACAGGCCGGTCTCCTCGGCGAGTTCACGCCGGGCGGCCGTCTCCGCCGACTCGTCCGGCTGCACGAACCCGCCGGGCAACGCCCAGTGCCCCTTGTACGGCTCCTGCCCGCGCTCGACGAGCAGGACCTTCAGGACGCCGTCGCGGATGGTGAGGACGGCGAGGTCGGCGGTGACGGCGAAGGGCTCGTGCGCGTATTTGTCGTAGTTCATGCTCATGAGAACCCACCCACCCCCTCAACAGCTTTTATAGTCATCACGACTATAAAGAGGGTGGGGTAACGGCACAACCCCGGTCAGGCAAAGGACTCGCGACGGCCCAGGAAGGCCAGCAGCCGGACATCGGCACGCGCGCGTGGCGGCACCGCGACCGGTGCGGCGAACCGCACCCCCCTGTCCTCCTCCGTGACCACACAACGGGCGACGTTCAGCAGCTCGGCCGCGAGCGCGACCGGGATGGGCCTCGGCCGGCCGCAGGCCTGGGCGACGTCCCACCCGTGCACGGCGATCTCGACGGCGCCCACGGCTCCCATCACCCGCACGTCCAGCGGCCGCTCACCGACCAGGACGCGGTCCCCGGCGGGCCCGGCCGCCCAGGCGCCGAGCACAGCGCACGCGCGCGTACGGAAGCCGCAGACGCGGTCGGCGCGCGGGAACAGCCCGATGCGGCCGCCGGTCAAACCCTCGTACAAGGCGTCCAGCGAGTCGTCGAGGTGTCCGAGCAGCTCCCCCAGATCCCACTCGCCGCACGGCGTCCCGCGCCGCAGATCCCCGGCCTCCACACCCGCGACGCCGCCGAGCGTGTAGGCGAGCGAACGCTCCAGCAGCTCGCCGGAGTTCATGACAGGCCCCATAAAGCCCTCAGCGGCCCCTCAGGCGCCGTACGGGATGCCTCCCGGGTCTTCGGTCGCCCGCGCTCCTCGCGATCCGCCGTGGTGGTCCTCATGCCCGCTCCCTCCGTCACGGATACAGACCGGCGCAGGGGCGAAAACACATCGGCCGGTCCCGGGTCGGCACCCGGAACCGGCCTGCACGCACGCGTACGGGACTACAGGACTACAGGACTACAGATCGACTTCCTGCATCAGCATGCCGACCTCGGTGTTCGACAGCCGCCGCAGCCAGCCCGACTTCTGGTCGCCGAGGGTGATGGGCCCGAAGGCGGTGCGCACCAGCTTCTCGACGGGGAAGCCCGCCTCCGCCAGCATGCGGCGGACGATGTGCTTGCGACCCTCGTGGAGGGTGACCTCGACCAGGTAGTTCTTGCCGGTCTGCTCGACGACCCGGAAGTGGTCCGCGCGCGCGTAGCCGTCCTCCAGCTGGATGCCGTCCTTGAGCTTCTTGCCCAGGTCGCGCGGGATCGGGCCGACGATGGCCGCGAGGTAGGTCTTCTTGACGCCGTACTTGGGGTGGGTGAGGCGGTGCGCCAGCTCGCCGTGGTTGGTGAGCAGGATGACGCCCTCGGTCTCGGTGTCGAGCCGTCCGACGTGGAAGAGCCGGGTCTCACGGTTGGTGACGTAGTCGCCGAGGCACTGACGGCCGTCGGGGTCCTCCATCGTCGAGACGACACCGGCGGGCTTGTTGAGCGAGAAGAACTGGTACGACTGCGTGGCGACGGTCAGGCCGTCGACCTTGACCTCGTCCTTCTCCGGGTCGACCCGCTTGCCCTGCTCCAGCACGATCTCGCCGTTGACCTCGACCCGCGCCTGCTCGATCAGCTCCTCGCAGGCACGCCGGGAGCCGTAACCCGCGCG
The DNA here is from genome assembly GCF_004028635.1 of Streptomyces cyaneus. Classification (GTDB taxonomy): domain Bacteria; phylum Actinomycetota; class Actinomycetes; order Streptomycetales; family Streptomycetaceae; genus Streptomyces; species Streptomyces cyaneus. The sequence continues at coordinate 107,600 of NZ_RQJW01000021.1, forward strand.
CGCGAGCACCTTCTGCAGGCGCTCACCCTCCTGCTCGGCGCCCGGGAAGGTCTTGGGCAGCTTGACGTCCTTCTTGCCCGCGTAGCGCTCGCGGTTGCGCTCCTCGGCGCGCGCGTCGTACTCGCGGGACGTCGCCGGGGCCCAACGGCCCCGACCGGTGCCGCGCTGCTGGCCCTGCTTGGGCCCGCCCTTGGCACCTCCGCGCGCGGAGGCACCGCGGCCGGACTTCGGGCCGTCCTGCGTCGCCCCGGGGCCTACGTCGTAGCGCCGCTCCTCCGGGCGCGGCTTCTTCGGCCGGCCGCCCTGCTTGTCGTCGCGGTTGTTACCGGCGCCGCGGTAATTACCGCGGCCACCACTGCTCCCGCCGCGGCCGCCGCTGTTGCCACCACGGCTCCCGCCGTTGTTTCCGCTGCTGTTCCTGCCGCTGCTGCTTCGCATCAAAGTTCCGTCTTGTCGTCTGCGTCCTCGGAATCCGGAGCGTCCGGATCGAACGACGGGACTCCTTCCAGCGTCTCGGCCTCGATCGCCTCCGCCTCCGGGAGGAAGGGCGCGAGCTCCGGGAGCTCGTCCAGGCCGCGCAGGCCCATTCGCTCAAGGAAGTAGTTCGTCGTCCTGTACAGGATCGCACCTGTTTCGGGTTCCGTGCCCGCCTCCTCGACCAGCCCGCGCTGAAGGAGGGTGCGCATGACACCGTCACAGTTCACTCCGCGCACGGCGGAGACGCGGCTGCGGCTGACCGGCTGGCGGTACGCGACGACCGCCAGGGTCTCCAGGGCGGCCTGGGTGAGGCGGGCCGTCTGACCGTCGAGCACCAGACGTTCGACGGCGGCCGCGTACTCGGAGCGGGTGTAGAAACGCCAGCCGCCCGCGACGAACCGCAGCTCGAAGCCGCGCCCCTGCACGGCGTACTCGTCGGCCAGCTCCCGCAGGGCATCGGCGATCTGGCGTCGCGGCCGCTCCAGGAGCTTCGCGAGGCGCTCCTCGGTCGCAGGTTCGTCCACGACCATGAGCATCGCCTCAAGGGCGGGCTTGAGGTCGAGGTCGGCGACGGTACGCAGCCCGGCCGGAAGCTCGGTTGTGTCCTCACTCACGCCTTCTTCTCCTCCTCCTTGGGCGGCTCGGGCGGCCGGTCGAACTCGTCGGTCACCATCGGCGCCTCGTCCCCGTCCCCACCGGTCCAGCGCACGACGAGCTCCCCGAGCGCGGTCTCCTGGTCGAGGGCCACGGCCTTCTCGCGGTACAGCTCCAGCAGAGCCAGAAATCGCGCTACGACGGTGAGGGTGTCGTCGGTGTCCTCGACGAGGGCCCGGAAGCTGGCCTCGCCGAGCTCCTTGAGCCGTGCGACGACGATCCCGGCCTGCTCCTGCACACTCACCAGCGGGGCGTGAATGTGATCGACGTAGACCTGCGGCTTGGGCTTGGGCTGCATCGCCTTGACCGCGAGCTTGGCGAATCCTTCCGCCCCGATGCTGATGACGACCTCGGGCAACAGCTCGGCGTGCTGCGGCTCGAGCCCGACGGTACGGGGGTAACGCCGGGCCTCGTCATCGAGCCGTCGGCTGAAGATGTCGGCGATCTGCTTGTACGCCCGGTACTGCAGCAGCCGCGCGAACAGCAGGTCCCGCGCCTCCAGCAACGCGAGGTCGGCCTCGTCCTCCACCTCGGCGGAGGGCAGCAGCCGGGCCGCCTTGAGGTCGAGCAAGGTGGCCGCGACCACGAGAAACTCGGTCGTCTCGTCGAGATCCCAGTCCGACCCCATCGCCCTGATGTGCGCCATGAACTCGTCGGTCACCTTGGACAACGCGACTTCGGTGACATCGAGCTTGTGCTTGGAGATCAGCTGGAGAAGGAGATCGAAGGGCCCCTCGAAGTTGGAGAGCCGAACCTTGAAGACACCGTCGTCGGATTCTTCGGGCTCGGCGCCGACTTCCGGCGGGTCGGCCACGTCCTGGGCAGCGGGCTTCGGCTCAGCAGCTCGCATCTCCTGCTGCGGCCGGCTGGCCTCGGGCTCTTCGGGCTCGGCAGAGGGCGGTTCCACATCGTAGCCGCCACCGTTGTGGGCAGGCGTTCCGCCGGTGGTCCCCCCAGGCCCTGCCGGCACCGGGGGAGGAACGGGTGGGCACAACGGCCCAGCGGCCTCAGTCGGAGACTCAGCCTCGGCCACCGACGAGCTCTCCGCAGGAGGCGCAGACACCGGCTCAACCGGCGGAGCCACCGGTGCCGCCCCCGGCCCTCGCCCCAGCGCACGCCGACGACCGGCTGCTGCGCCGGAGGCCGAGGCGGGAACGTCGTTCGAGGTCATGGCCCCCGCAGGCTACCGCTACCGCCCGCGAAGCCGTCGTACGAGGATGCTCGCGTCCCCGCGGGACTCCAGATCGGCCAGCACCACGGCCACCGCCTCGCGGACGATCCGCCCGCGGTCGACGGCCAGCCCGTGCTCACCGCGGAGCACCAGACGCGCGTGCTCCAGATCCATGAGCTCCTCGGCGGAGACGTACACGGTGATCTTCTCGTCGTGCCGTTCACGACCACTGGGCCGACGCGTGCCTCCCCGCCCACGCTTGCGCGGCGCGGCGGCAGAGGCAGCGGCGCCGGACGCGGCGGAACCGCCGAGGGCACCCGCAGAGGCCCCGGCAGAACCTTCCTGCGCCCCCTGACGTCGCGCGGAGCGCTCAGCGGCAGCGGCACGGCTGCGCGACTCACCGGCGTCGACCGACTCCGTGTCAGCCGCCACATGCTCCGCGCCATCGCCGTCACCGCCCTGTGCGGGCACCGACTGCGGCGCGTCCTCCGCCGCGGCGGCGGCGTCGCTCTCCCCCGCGGGAGCCGGCACCCGGACCTCGCCGTTGGCCGGGCGCCGGGGAGTGGACGGCTGGAGCGCCGTACCCCCTGTCGTGCGGAACAGTTCGTCGGCCCCCGGCAGACTCACTCGGCGTGACACCGGGCGAGCACCTCCCTGGCGAGCTGGCGATAGGCGGCGGCACCGACGGAGTTGGAGGCGTACGTGGTGATCGGCTCACCGGCGACCGTGGTCTCCGGGAAGCGGACCGTGCGCCCGATGACCGTGTGGTAGACGTGATCGTCGAACGCCTCGACGACACGCGCGAGCACCTCACGGCTGTGCACCGTGCGCGAGTCGTACATCGTGGCGAGGATCCCGTCGAGCTCCAGCTCCGGGTTGAGCCGCTCCTGGACCTTCTCGATGGTCTCCGTCAGCAGCGCGACACCTCGCAGGGCGAAGAACTCGCACTCCAGGGGCACGATCACCTTGTGGGCGGCCGTCAGCGCGTTCACCGTGAGCAGACCCAGCGAGGGCTGACAGTCGATCACGATGAAGTCGTAGTCCGGCAGCAGCGGCTTCAGGGCGCGCTGGAGCGTGGACTCGCGCGCGACCTCACTCACCAGCTGGACCTCGGCGGCCGACAGGTCGATGTTGCTCGGCAGCAGGTCCATGTTGGGGACCGCCGTCTTCAGGAGCACCTCGTCCGCCGACATGCCCCGCTCCATGAGCAGGTTGTAGACGGTGAGGTCGAGCTCCATCGGGTTGACGCCGAGGCCGACCGACAGCGCGCCCTGCGGGTCGAAGTCGACGAGCAGGACCCGGCGTCCGTACTCCGCGAGTGCGGCACCCAGGTTGATGGTCGACGTCGTCTTGCCGACGCCGCCCTTCTGGTTGCACATCGCGATGATCTTCGCGGGACCGTGATCGGTCAGCGGGCCCGGAATCGGGAAGTACGGCAGCGGGCGCCCGGTCGGGCCGATGCGCTCACGGCGCTGACGGGCAGCGTCGGGCGCGAGCGTGGCCGCGTACTCGGGATCGGGCTCGTACTCCGCGTCGGGGTCGTAGAAGTGCCCCTCGGGCAGTTCGTCGTAGTCGGCGAAGTGGTTGTGGGGCGCGCCACTTCCGTCGCCGGCCATGGCGTTCACGTGATGGCCATCCATGCTCATGTTTGCTGGCTGAGTCACCCCTGAGGTCAGGTGACCCTGGTGGGCTGCGAAGGTGCGCACCGCGACGGAGCCGACAGCCTCGAATCCCGCGGGACCCTGGCCCCGTACCGGCATTCCTGGTTGACCACCCCCGGGAGAAAATGTCGACTCATTCACAAGTCGTCTTACCTCCTTGGGGACCAGGAAACTTCTAGACAGGTCAGCGTGGCACCATGCCGACGGTTGGCGACTCTATGGCGTGTCGGCGGTCCGCAGCAACACAATCCGCCGGACCGGGCAGATGTGTCGACAATGAAACATCCCGCTGTCAAGGGCGTACGGCCGTCGCACGGCAGGTTTCACCGGTGTACGAATCGGTCTAAGGGTTGCGTTCGAGGCGAGTTGACCGAGAGTCGCAAAGTGACCATACACACATCCGGCCGGACCTTTTCGGGCAAGGTCCGGCCGGGTGCGTACGGTTGACGACTCTTGTTGACGTATCGCCTTTACCAGAAAGTGACTTAGCCGATCGGCTCAGCCGAGCAGCGATTCGAGCTCGACGTGCTCCAGGTCGTGTGCCTCCGCGACCTCCCGGTAAACCACCTTGCCGTCATGCGTGTTGAGGCCCTTGGCCAGCGCGGGGTCGCGGCGCAGGGCCTCCACCCAGCCGCGGTTGGCCAGTTCGACGATGTAGGGCAGCGTGGCGTTGGTCAGCGCGTAGGTGGAGGTGTTGGGCACCGCGCCGGGCATGTTGGCGACGCAGTAGAAGACCGAGTTGTGGACCTGGAAGGTCGGCTCGGCGTGCGTCGTGGGGCGGGAGTCCTCGAAGCAGCCGCCCTGGTCGATCGCGATGTCGACAAGGACACTTCCCGGCTTCATCCGCGAGACCAGCTCGTTGGTGACCAGCTTGGGGGCCTTGGCGCCCGGGATCAGGACGGCGCCGATGACGAGGTCGGCCTCCAGGACGGCCTTCTCGAGCTCGAAGGCGTTGGACATGATCGCCCGGACCTTGGTGCCGAAGACCTTGTCCGCCTCGCGCAGCTTGTTGATGTCGCGGTCGAGCAGCGTGACGTGGAAGCCCATGCCGACGGCGATCTGCGTCGCGTTCCAGCCGGAGACGCCGCCGCCGATGACGACGGCCTTCGCGGGCTGGGTGCCGGGGACGCCACCGGGGAGCACGCCACGGCCGCCGGCCGAGCGCATCAGGTGGTAGGCGCCGACCTGCGGGGCCAACCGGCCCGCGACCTCGGACATCGGGGCGAGCAGCGGGAGCGCGCGGCTGGGCAGCTCGACGGTCTCGTATGCGATCGCCGTGGTGCCGGACTCGATGAGTGCGTCCGTGCACTCCTTGGAGGCGGCCAGGTGCAGGTAGGTGAAGAGCGTCTGGTCCTTGCGGAGGCGGTGGTACTCCTCGGCGATGGGCTCCTTGACCTTCAGCAGCAGGTCGGCGGTGGCCCACACCTCGTCGGCGGTCGGCAGGATCCGGGCGCCTGCGGCGATGTACTCGCTGTCCGGGATCGACGAGCCGACACCGGCTCCCTGCTCGATGACGACCTGGTGGCCGTGGCGCACCAGCTCGTGCACGCCGGCGGGGGTGATGGCCACCCGGAACTCGTTGTTCTTGACCTCGCGGGGGATGCCGACCTTCACGTCGATCACGGTCCTTGGCTCAGAGGGTGTGGGGGCATTGCAAGACATACCCAGGCATGCAGGGCACACCGGGAGACACCGCAGGAGAAGGTGCGGCAGAGCCAGTCTAATGAAGGCGTTCTCTCTGTCTAGCCTTTCATTGCATCAATCTTTGGCGGATGTACTACGGATTTCGCAGGCGTTAGCGTCGTGTTCCGGCTCGAAAGCCTCTTGCTCGGGCTCTGTCACGGCCTCTGTCACGGCTTCTGCCACCGGCTCCGTCACGGGCTCAGGCTCGGCCGCATCGGATTCCTGAGGCTCCTCTCCCAGCATCCGCCGGGCCGCGCCCCGGTGCAGCTGCGCGGCCGCGGGATCGCCGAGGTGTTCCAGGGTGTCGGCGAGCCGCAGGTACAGCGCGGCCTGGAGCCGTGGATCCTCGGCGCGCCGAGCCAACTCCACCGCCTCCTGGCAGGTACGCAGCGATTCCTCGGGCCGCCCCGCGTACTCCTGGACCCGCGCCAGCTCGCTCAACGCCCGTGCGTGGCCCGCGACATCGCCGTTCTTGCGATGCCCGGCGATCGCGGCCCGCCAGTTGCGCAGCGCCTCGCCGTACCGGCCCGCATAGGTGTGGGCGGCGCCGATACGGCCGTACAGCCGGGCGGCGTCGGCGCGCTCCCCCCGGGCCAGCCGCTGGGCCAGCGCCCGGCCGAACCAGTCGGCGGCCCGGTCGTAGTCACCGAGCTCCAGGTGGGCGCCGCCTACGGATTCCATCGCGCGACCGGTCGCGTACGGGTCATTTGCCTCCCGTCCGGCGTCCAGCGCGGCCCGAAAGCTCACGAGCGCGGCCTTTGTCCGCCCGGTCCGGGCGTCGAGGTCGCCGAGGTTCAGCAGGGCCGCGGCCTTCTCGCGGGGCAGGTTCCGGCGCTCGGCCACATCGAGGACCATGCGGTGGATGCCGTACAGGTCGCCGGCGGCCGCCTGCGTGCCGAAGTGCGCGACCATGGCCCTGACCAGCTGGGACATCAGGCGCCGGGCCAGGGTGTCCAGCTCCCCGTCGGCGACCGCGGCACGGGCCGAGGCCAGCAGGGCGGGCCTGCGGATGCCGATCCAGTCCGCGGCCGCCCTGGGGTTGGGGAAGCGCAGGGCGCGGGGCGTGCCGAGGAGTTTCTGCCGGGCCTCGGGGTCGTCGGTCTCGGTGATCGCCCGGCAGGACTGCAGCAGCCGTACCGTCCGCTCCAGCATGCGGGCACGCGCCAGCTGGATCTCGCCGGGGCGGTCCTGGGTCTCGGCGAGGGCCTTGAGGAGGGGGTGCAGACAGGCCGGGACCTCGTACTGCGGCAGCGGCGAGGCGACGGCGTGCAGCAGGCCGAGGGCGGCGAAGTCGTCCAGGGTGGTGTGGGCGCCGTCGACCGAGCAGCCGGCGAGAGCGGAAGCGGTGTGCGGATCGACGAGGCCGCCCGGGGCGAGGGACAGCAGCCGCAGTATCCGGGCGGCGGGAACCGGCAGGGACGCGTAGACGAGCCGGAAGACCCGGCTGAGCGGTGTGCCCTCCTCGCCCTCGGCGTGCACCTGCTTGGCGAGGTCGGCGACGGCCGCCTTGGGGCGGGCGGCGAGCCAGCCACCCGCCAGCATCAGCGCGGCGGGCTGCCCCTGGCACACCTCGACAAGGCCCTCGGCGGCCCGCGGGTCGACGGTGATGCGGACCGAGCCGGCGTACCGGGCCAGCAGCTCCACCGCCGACTTGGTGTCCAGGCCGCCCAGCGTGCAGGGCCGCACGTCCGAGATCCCGGTCAGCGGGCCGTGGGAGACGGCCACGACCAGGCACTCCGGTGTGTCCGGCAGCAGGGCGTCGACCTGCTCCGCCTCGGCCGCGTCGTCGAGCAGGAGCAGGATCCGGCGCTCGGCCAGGGCCTCGCGGAGGGCCGCCGTGAGGTCGTCCTCGGCGGCGCCGGGCGGGCTCGGCAGGTCCAGGGCGGTGAGCAGTTCACGGGCGGTGCGCCCGACGGGGACGGGGGTGCCGTCGGGCTCGCTCAGGCGGGCGCGCAGCACGCCGTCCGGGTAACGGTCCGCCACCTGCCGTACCAGTTCCGCGGCGAGCGCGGTGCGGCCCGAGCCGGGGCGGCCGGCGATGAGCAGCACGCGCGCGCGTGGCGCCTTGCGACCGGAGAGGGTGTCCAGGCCCGCCCGCTCGATGTCGGCGCGGAGCTCCTTCAACTCGCGCGTGCGGCCCAGGAATTGGTTATGGTCGGACGCCTGCGCCGACACCTGCGGGCCGCCTGTGTCCACCACCTGATCCGTCACGGGCCACACTCCCGTCCCACCACACGCGCAAGCCCGCCGGGACTCCGGTTCGGGCGTATCCAGAGCCTAGTTCACGCTCTGCTACGTTCCGCGTGGAGCACGGCGGGCACGGCATGGACGTCGCTCGATCGGATCAGCCGATCTTCACACCGCAAGCGGGGATGTGTTCGTTCAGGACTCGAAGGGGCGGGCGGGCCAGGGCGCCTCCGCCGGGCGCAGCGCGTCGACCCCGTCGCCGTTCCTGGCCGCGACCAGTGACAGCGCGCCCACGACGAGGCAGTTGTTGTGCAACTCGCCCGCGAGCACCGCCCGGACGAGCTCGTCGACCGGCACGCGCGCATGCTCCATGTCGGCCTCCTCGTCCTCCACCTCGAAGCGGTCCCCGTCGGCCTCCGACAGGTTGCGGGCGAGGAAGATCCGTACGGCCTCGTCGCAGCCGCCGGGCGTGGTGTAGACGTCCGTCAGCACCCGCCAGTCCTCGGCCTTGACGTGGGCCTCCTCGTACAGCTCGCGCTGGGCGGCGTGCAGTGGGTTCTCGCCGGGGATGTCGAGCAGGCCGGCCGGGATCTCCCACAGCTTCTGCCGCACCGGGTGGCGGTACTGCTTGATGAGCAGGACACGGTCCTCGTCGTCGAGGGCGAGGACGGCCACCGAACCGGGGTGGACCTGGTAGTCGCGCCGGACCACCGAGCCGCCGGGCATGACCACGTCGTCCGTGCGGACGGAGGTCTTGTTGCCCACGAAGGGGGTCTCCGTCGCCCGGATCTCCCACTCCTCCGGGGTGTCCTTGATCGCCATGCCCTGCCCTTCCACACGCTTTGAAAAGAACGCGCCAAACAAAACCGGGGTGCGCACCTTTGAAGGTTTGCACCCCGGCCACCGTACAACTCTCGTGTTACTTCGAATTCTTGCCGACGCCCTCGGCCTGCTGGCGTTCGACGGCCGCCTTCACGAGGCCGGCGAACAGCGGGTGCGGGCGCGTCGGGCGCGAGCGCAGCTCGGGGTGGGCCTGCGTGGCCACCAGGTAAGGGTGGACCTCGCGCGGGTATTCCACGTACTCGACGAGCTTGCTGTCGGGCGACGTGCCGGAGAACAGGATGCCCGCCTTCTTCTCCAGCTCCGCGCGGTAGGCGTTGTTCACCTCGTACCGGTGACGGTGCCGCTCCTCGACGTACTCCTTGCCGTCGTACACCTCGCGCACGATGGAGCCCTCGGCCAGCTTGGCCGGGTACATGCCGAGCCGCATGGTGCCGCCCATGTCGCCCTCACCGGCGACGATGTCGAGCTGCTCGGCCATGGTGGAGATGACCGGGTGGGAGGTGGCCGGGTCGAACTCGGTGGAGTTGGCGTCGCCGATGTCGGCGAGGTTGCGGGCCGCCTCGATCACGATGCACTGCAGGCCCAGGCACAGGCCGAGCAGCGGGATCCTGTTCTCGCGGGCGTACTTGATCGCGCCGACCTTGCCGAGCACACCGCGGTCGCCGAAGCCGCCCGGGATGCAGATGCCGTCGACGTCGGCGAGCTGCTGCTTGGCGCCGGCCGGGGTCTTGCAGTCGTCGGAGGTGACCCACTTGATCTTCACGCGGGCCTTGTTGGCGAAGCCGCCCGCGCGCAGCGCCTCGGTGACCGAGAGGTAGGCGTCGGGCAGGTCGATGTACTTGCCGACCAGGGCGAGGGTGATCTCGTGGTCGGGGTTGTGGACGCGGTCGAGCAGGTCGTCCCAGGTCGTCCAGTCCACGTCGCGGAACGGCAGGTCCAGCTTGCGCACGACATAGGCGTCCAGGCCCTCGCCGTGCACGGTCTTCGGGATGTCGTAGATCGAGCGGGCGTCGGGGCAGGCCACCACGGCCGCCTCGTCGACGTCGCACATCAGGCTGATCTTCCGCTTGATCGCGGTCGGCACCTCGCGGTCGCAGCGCAGCACGATCGCATCTGGCTGAATACCGATGTTGCGCAGAGCCGCAACCGAGTGCTGGGTCGGCTTCGTCTTCAGCTCTCCCGAGGGGCCGATGTACGGCAGGAGCGAGATGTGGACGACGAAGACGTTGTCACGACCGACCTCGTGACGGACCTGGCGGACGGTCTCCAGGAAGGGCAGCGACTCGATGTCGCCGACCGTGCCGCCGACCTCCGTGATCACGACGTCGACCTCGTCCGTCGCCATGCGGCGGATGCGGTGCTTGATCTCGTTGGTGATGTGCGGGATGACCTGCACGGTGTCGCCCAGGTACTCGCCGCGGCGCTCCTTGGCGATCACCGTCGAGTACACCTGACCGGTGGTGACGTTCGCGGATCCGTCCAGGTCACGGTCGAGGAACCGCTCGTAGTGACCGATGTCCAGGTCGGTCTCGGCGCCGTCGTTGGTGACGAACACCTCACCGTGCTGGAAGGGGTTCATCGTGCCAGGGTCGACATTGAGGTACGGGTCCAGCTTCTGCATCACGACGCGCAGACCCCGCGCCTTGAGCAGCATGCCGAGGCTGGAGGCCGTCAGGCCCTTTCCGAGCGAGGAGGCGACACCCCCGGTGACGAAGATGTGCTTGGTCGTCGTGGTGCTGTTTCGAAAAGCAGCGGGCGGCATGGCCAAGAGGGGGCTCCCGTGGTCGCGATCTTGAAGTGCGGTTCGGGGGTCTTCACGCCCACCGGTCCACGGGCTACCAGGGTATCAGCGACTGAGACCGACAGCTTCCGGCCACGCTCCGCACACGTGCCTGCACAGATCCGTACGCTTCACCGGTCTCCCACTCGTCGGTCACCCATTGCTCACCCGTTCGGCCGACCCGGGTTGCCCGGAGCGGCACACAGATCATCTACGTGCGTCGTATCCTGCTCGGACATTCGCTGCCGAGCCCGGCCGGCAACACGGCACCACCCCTCGCCCGTAACCACCGGAACAACGAGAGCTCGTCAGTTCGTTGAGCAGAGGTTGTTGAGAAGAGACTGTCGTGTTGCCTCACGGCCGAGACGACTGCTTTGCTTCACCGCTCAACGACGCATTACAAAACCCACCCCTTGACCGCACTAAGCGAGAGCCCCCTTCTCAGTAGGGGGTGACGTGGCCGTTCGACTGGAGTTGCACGTGGCCGGGCGCATCGAAGACTACGCACTCATCGGAGACATGCAGACAGCGGCGCTGGTCTGCCGGGACGGCACGGTGGACTGGCTGTGCCTGCCCCGCTTCGACTCGCATGCCATCTTCGCCGGCCTGCTGGGCACCGAGGAGCACGGCTTCTGGCGGCTCGGTCCCGCCCACGCCTCCGACGCGGAGCCGCCCACCGCGGCCCGGCGCAGCTACCGCGGCGACTCCCTGATCCTGGAGTCCGAGTGGGACACACCGCGCGGCACGGTCCGGGTGATCGACTTCATGCCCCCGCGTGACGGCGCGCCCCAGCTGATCCGGATCGTGGAGGGCGTCTCGGGCCGGGTGCCGATGCGCTCGGCGCTCAGGATGCGTTTCTCGTACGGCCGGATCGTGCCGTGGGTGCACAAGCACGAGGGGCGCACGGTGGCCGTCGCGGGCCCGGACTCGGTGTGGTTCGACACCGACCGCGAGACGTACGGCAAGTCGCTGACGACGTACTCCGACTTCACGGTGGCACCCGGCGACCGCTTCGCGTTCACGATCTCCTGGCAGGCCTCGCACAAGGAGCCGCCGCCGCTGCCGGAGCCGGAGCAGTCGCTGGAGGCGACGGAGGACTTCTGGCGGGAGTGGGTGGAGCACTGCACGTACCACGGGCCGTACCGCGAGGCGGTGATCCGCTCGCTGATCACGCTGAAGGCGCTGACGTACGCCCCGACCGGCGGCATCGTCGCCGCGCCGACGACCTCCCTGCCGGAGGAGATCGGCGGCGTCCGCAACTGGGACTACCGCTACACCTGGCTGCGCGACGCGGCGATCACCCTGTCGTCGCTGCTGCGCACCGGCTACCGCGAGGAGGCCCGCGCCTGGCGCGAGTGGCTGCTCAGGGCGGTCGCGGGCGACCCGGAGAACCTCCAGATCATGTACGGCATCGCGGGCGAGCGCGAACTCGGCGAGGCCGAGCTGGACTGGCTGCCCGGCTACGAGAACTCCGCGCCGGTCCGGGTCGGCAACGGCGCCGCGCACCAGCTCCAGCTGGACGTGTACGGCGAGGTCACCGAGGCCCTGCACCTGGCCCACATGACCGGCCTGGCCCGCAGCGACTACGCCTCGCTGCTCCAGCTCAAGCTGATCCGCTACCTCGAGGACCACTGGGACCAGCCGGACGAGGGCATCTGGGAGGTCCGCGGGCCGCGCCGGCACTTCGTGCACTCCAAGGTCATGGCCTGGGTCGCCGTCGACCGCACGATCAAGCTCATCGAGTCCGGCGACGCCGACGGCCCGCTGGAGCGCTGGCGCGAGCTGCGCGACGACATCCACCGGGACGTGTGTGAGAAGGGTTACGACAAGGAGCGCAACACCTTCACGCAGTCGTACGGCTCGAAGGAGCTGGACGCCTCCCTGCTGCTGATCCCGCAGATGGGCTTCCTGCCGCCGGACGACAAGCGCGTCATCGGCACCATCGAGGCGATCCAGCGCGAGCTGTCCACTGCGGACGGCTTCATCCTGCGCTACCCGACGCAGGGCGAGGACGAGGGCGTCGACGGGCTCCCCGGTGACGAGGGCGCCTTCCTTGCCTGCTCGTTCTGGATGGCGGACGACCTGGCGATGATCGGCCGCGTCGACGAGGCCCGCAAGCTGTTCGAGAAGCTGCTGTCGCTGCGTAACGACCTCGGTCTGCTCGCCGAGGAGTGGGACCCGCGCCTGCAGCGCCAGGTCGGCAACTTCCCGCAGGCCTTCAGCCACGTTCCACTGATCGACACGGCCCTGCGACTGACGGCGTCCGGGGCGTACGGCGGCTGACAGGGCCTGCGGAAAGGCCCGCCTATCGTCGCCCAGCACGCCCAACAGGACGGACGGAACGCGCCCGCCTAGCCTGGAAGCCAGCGATTTGCCCCTTTTCGGAAGGGGGCTGCCATGGCTTCCCACTCGAAGGCGGGCGCGGCCCTCAACGCGCTGCGTGAGGATCTCGCCGGGGATGTGTTCGCCCCTGGGGATTTCGGTTACGACGACGCCCGGGGCGTCTTCAACACCATGATCGACCGGCGGCCCGCGGTGATCGCGCAGTGCGTGGACGGGGACGACGTCGTGCGGGCCGTGCGGTTCGCCCGGGAGCTGGATCTGAACATCGCGGTGCGTGGCGGCGGGCACAGTGTCGCGGGCATGGCGCTGAACGACAACGGCCTGGTCGTCGACCTGCGCCACATGCGCGCGGTCACCGTCCACCCCGGGGCCGAGGCGGTACGGGTCGCGGGCGGCGCCACGATGAGCGACCTGGACCGCGCCACCCAGGTGTACGACCTCGCCACGACAGGCGGCCGGGCCTCGACCACCGGCGTCGGCGGCTTCGTCCTCGGCGGCGGCACCGGCTGGCTGGACCGCTGGTGCGGGCTCGCCGTGGACAATCTGCTCGGCGTCGAACTGGTCACCGCCGACGGCAGCCGGGTCCATGCCAACGCGGACGAGAACCCGGACCTGTTCTGGGCCCTGCACGGAGGCGGCGGCAACTTCGGCATCGCCACCGCGATCACGCTGAAGCTGCACGAGCTGCCGGACTTCTCCATCGCGTTGCTGCTGTACCGGCCGGAGTCCGCCCCTGACGCCGTCCGCACCTTCCGCGACGTGATCGAGTCCGGCCCCGACGAGGTGGGCGGCGGCATCCTGCACTTCACCGGCCCGCCCGAGGACTTCGTACCGCCGCCCCTGGTCGGCTCACTGGTGTGCGGTGCGCTCCTGACGTACGCCGGCACCGAGGACGACATGCGCAAGTACGCCGAGCCGCTGCTGGCGTTGCCGCACGAGGCGGAGATCGTCGGGGCGATGCCGTACGCCGACGTGCAGTGCATGATCGACGATCCGCCCGGTATGCGGCACTACTGGTCGGCGGAGTATCTGACGGGCGCGCCGGACGACTTCGTCGACGTCTACTGCGCCGGCGCACAGGCCATGCCGGTACCGACCGGCACCCAGCACGCCCTGCTCCCGCAGGGCGGCGCGATCGCCACAGGACCGCACGAGTACCCCGTGCCCTACCGGGACGCGCCCTGGGCCGTGCACCCCTACGGCATGTGGGAGGACCCGGCGGACGACGAGCGGTGCCGGCAGTGGGTCCGCGACGTGCGCACGGACGTGCGGCCGTGGAGCACCGGCGCGGTCTATCTGAACTTCATCGGCGACGAGGGCCCGGAGCGTGTGGTGGCGGGGCTCGGCGCCGAGAACACCCGGCGGCTGGCCGAGCTGAAGCGGCGGTACGACCCGGACAACGTCTTCCGCTTCAACCACAACATCAGGCCGGCCTGAGCGCCGTCACCAGGCTTGCCTGAATGCGGTCACCAGACCTGCCTGAATGCCGTCAGCGTCCGCTCCCCGCCCGGATCACCGGCCGTCGCCGGGACGAGGGCGATCTCGTCGAGCCCTGCCTCGGCGTACTCCTCGACACGCGCGCGTACGGCGTCCGAGTCGCCCACGAGACCGACCATGCCCGCCGCCGCAGCGGGCAGTGCCCCGACCAGCGTGGCGGGGTCTGCACCGGTACGGGCCAGCTCGACCGCCTCCCCGAAGCCGGCCGCCTCGAACATGTCGCTGTAGCCCGGCACCGTCAGATATCCGGCGATGCTCCGCAGGACCTGCGCGAGGGACGCCGGGTCCGGATCGACGGCGGCGGGCAGCCAGGCGGCCAGGGTCGGCGGCGAGGTACGCCCCGCGCGCTCGGTGGCCGCTTCGAGTTTCGCCCGCAGCACGCGGACCTGTTCCGGCGAGACGAGGTCGAGCAGCATCCGGTCGGCGTGCGCGGCAGCCGTGGCGATCGCGCGGTCGCCGAACGCCGCCACGGTGAGCGGGCCGCCGGGAGGTGGGAGGCGGCGTGGGAAGGTGCTACCGGGGACGACCGGTTCGCCGGGCTTGCCGTGCAGGAAGACACGCAGGGCTGCCGCCGAGGCCTCCATCGCCGCCGCGGGCCGCGTCCGCGGCACCCCGTGCACGCCCTCGACCACCCGCTTGCTGGACGTTCCCAGCGCCACCCCGACCGGCCGCCCGGTGACGGCGGCGACCGAGGCGGCACCCCGCGCGATGCCGAACGGCTCGCGCACCGACACCGCCACCGGACCTGCCGTGAGCGCGACCCGCTCGGTGGCCCGCCCGATCGCCGCGGCAAGGACGAAGGAGTCCCAGGTCGGCCCCTCCCCCGCCCACACCTCGCGGTACCCGAGCCGATCGGCGACCACCGCCACCCGCAACGGCTCCTCGACCGGACTGTCGTCCTCCCGTGCCACGGCAACCACGCTGAAGTCCATGGAGGCGCCGCTACCCCGCGGAGCGCGCCCCAACCGGGGTTTCCGCCCGCTCGGCCGAGTCCTCCAGCACGATCCGGCCGATGATGTCGTAGCGCTCCGGCCGCCGGAGCTTCAGATACCAGCCGAGCCCCAGCCCGCCGAAGAAGACCAGCCCCACGATCCACGGGATGGCCTTGAAGAGCAGCGAGTCGGCCGCCGTACCGGCCGCGGTGTCCAGGTTGGTCACCAGCAGCCCCACGACCGCGATCATGCCGATCCCGCCGAGCAGTGGAGCGGTGAGCGTGCGGAACCAGTGCCTGTCCTCGGGGTGGTTCCTGCGGAAGTAGCCGATGACCGCGAAGGAGCACAGGGTCTGCACGATGAGGATCGCCATCGTGCCGAGGATCGCCAGCAGTGTGTACAGGTGGATGTACGGGTCCTGCCCGGTCAGCCAGAAGGCACCGACGAGCCCGACCGCGATGACCGACTGCACGAAGGAGGCGATGTGCGGCGACCCGTGCCGGGCGTGCGTACGGCCGAGGGCGGGGTGCAGGAAGCCCTCGCGGCCGATGGCGTACAGATAGCGGGCCGCGCACTGGTGGAAGGCCATCCCGCAGGCGAACGACCCGGTGATCAGCAGCCATTGGAAGGCGTCGACCGCCCAGGCGCCGAGGTAGGCGTGCGCCGGGTCGAAGAACAGGTCGAGCGGGCTGGTGCCGGAGGAGATCTCGACGGAGGCCTTGAGTCCGTTGCCGGCGATGGTCATCCAGGACACGTAGATGTAGAAGATCCCGACGCCGATGACGGAGATCAGCGTCGCGCGCGGGATGACGCGCTTGGGGTCGCGGGACTCCTCGCCGTACATCGCCGTCGACTCGAAGCCGACCCACGACCAGAAGGCGAAGAACAGGCCGAGGCCGGCGGAGGCACCGGTGAAGGCGTTCTTGGGGTTGATGGGCTCGACGGGGATGCCGTCGGGGCCGCCGCCGTTCAGCAGCACGGCCGTGGCGACCACGAACAGGACCGCGATCTCGGCGACCAGCATCACCCCGAGGGCCTTCGCGGTGAGGTTGATGTCGAAGTACGCCAGGACAGCGGTGACGAGCAGCATGGCGGCGGCGTACAGGATCCACGGGAGATCCAGGCCGAGTTGGTCGTGGACCGTCGTCTGCGCGAAGTACGAGAAGACACCGACGATGGAGGCCTCGAAGACGATGTACGCCAGCACGGCGAGCATCCCGGAGGCCATGCCGGTGATCCGGCCCAGGCCGTGGGAGATGTAGCCGTAGAAGGCGCCGGCGGCGGTGATACGGCGGGCCATGGCGACGTATCCGACGGAGAACACCGTCAGCACGAGCGTCGCGAAGAGGTAGCCGGCGGGCGCGCCCGTGCCGTTGCCGAAGCCGACCGCGATGGGCAGGTTCCCGGTCATCGCGGTGATCGGCGCGGCGGTGGCGACCGCCATGAAGACGACGCCCGTCAGGCCCACGGAATTCGCCTTGAGCCGGTGTACTTCTCGCGGTACCTCACGCGCGGGTGTTTTCGTCATTCCGTCCCTCTCGAGGTGCGTTCGCAACGAAATCCGAAGGTGAAGTGGCGCTGCGCTTCGGATGCGTCAGTGTGGCGGTGCCGTGACGCATGCCACAACCGACAGGGAGTCCGGCGATCCGGCGCCGGGCGCGACGCTTTGTCGGGCGCCGGCGGCCGTTGATCGTCTCCGTAACGGTCCGGATATGTCGTGGAAGCATGACCGCGGGTAGCGTCCGGCACATGGACAGCGGTACGGGCAGTGGTGCGGGCAGCGCTACGGGCGACATGGACAGCGGCTTCGGCACCCACGGCGCCGGGATCACCGTGCGGCGGGCGCTGGAGCTGCCCGGCCTGCGCAGCGGGCTCCCCGAGGTCATCGCGGGCGCCGACCGGCTGGGGCGGACCGTGCGCTGGGTGCACGCGGGTGAGGTGCCCCACATCGCCTCCCTGCTGAAGGGCGGGGAGCTGCTGCTCACCACGGGCTACGGCCTCGGCACCCGTCCGGCCGACCAGCGCGCGTTCGTGCGCACCCTCGCCGAGCGCGGCATCGCGGCCCTCGTCGTCGAGCTGGGCCCGCGCTTCACGCGGCTGCCCGCCGCGCTGGTCGACACGGCACGTACGGCCGGTCTGCCGCTGGTCCAGCTGCACCGCGAGGTGCCTTTCGTGACGGTCACCGAGGAGATCCACACCGAGATCGTCAACGGCCACTACGCGCTGCTGCAACGGGCGGAGGAGGTGCACCGCCGGTGCACGGAAGCACTGCTCGGCGGCGGCGGTGTGCCCCAAGTGCTCGGCATCCTGGCGGACTTCAGCGGCAACCCGGTCTTCCTGGAGACGACGGACGGGCGGCTGCTGTACGCCGCCGGGGCCGGCCCCGAGGGCGCGGATCCGTTGCAGGTGTGGGAGGGGCTGCGCGGGCAGCACAAGGACGCGCCGCCGCCCGCCGGGTCGGTGCTGGTGGATGTTCCGGGGGGCGGCCCGGGGACGGGGTCGGTCCGGGCCCGTCTCGCGCTCCTGCCCGTACGGGGCCCTCTCGGGCCGGTGCACCGGATCGCCGCCGAGCGGGCCGCGGGCATCCTGGCCGTGGTGCTGATGCAGGCACGCCAGGAGGAGGAGCTGGCGGCACGCGGTCGCGGCGACTTCCTGACCGACCTCGCGGAGGGCCGTATCGCCGCCGAGGACGCCCCGGCACAGGCGCGCGTGCTGGGCTTCAAGCCGGGTGACAGCCCGCTGCTGCCGGTCGTCATGCGGCTGGGGGACGTGCTGTCCCCCGGCGGTGGCTGGGCGGTACTGGCGCGCGCGGTCGGCGAGGAGCTGGCGTCGGTGGGAGTTCCGGTGCTGCTGGGCGTACGTCCGGTCGAAGGTCGCGTCCCGCTGCTGCTGGGCCTGCGTGCGGAGTCGGAGCGGTCGGCGGTCGCGGACCGGGTCGCGGCGGCGTTGCGGGCGGGTGTCGAGCGGGCCGGGATCCAGCGGCCGGGCGCGCAGCCCCCGGTCGTGGTGGTCGGGGTCGCGGGCGGCTGGGCGGCGGCCTCGGCGAGCCTCAGACACGCGGCGGAGACGGCGACGGCGGCGCAGGGCCTGTCCGACCGCCCCTGGTACGACGCCCGGCGCCTGGACATCGACCTGCTGCTGTGGCGGCTGCGCGACCACCCGGACCTCGCGGCCTTCGTGGACCGTGCGATCGGCCCGCTCCGCGACCACGACAACCGCTCCCGGCCACCCCTGCTGCCCACTCTGGAGACGTACTTGGCGCACGCGGGCCGCAAGGCGGAGACGGCCCGCGAGCTGCACCTCAACCGGCAGACGCTCTACAACCGCCTCGCCCGCATCGGCGAGTTGCTCGGCACCGACCTCGACGACCCGCAGACGGTGCTGGCGTTGAGCCTGGCGCTGCGGGCGCGAAGGCATGCCGGGTAGAGGAGGGAGGGAGAGACCGGTAGTGACGCTTGCGCCGTCTAGATCATGGGCTGCGGCTGCGTCAACTCGTCGTACACGCTGAGCACTTGGGCGACCGTCTCGTCCTCGGTCGGCCAGGTCGCAGCCTGCCGCCCGCCGCGCTCCCTGAGGAGCTCCCGGCGCTCGGGATCGCCGAGCAGCCGTACGACGGCGTCGGCGAGCGCCTCCGGATCGCCGTACGGGACGAGTTCGGCCGCGTCGCCGACGAGCTCCGGGACGCCGCCGACCTCGGTGGCGACGAGCGGCACGCGCGCGTGAAGGGCCTCCTGGGCGAGCACGGACCGCGACTCCCAACTGCTCGGCAGCAACGCGATGTCGGCGGCGGCGAGCAGCTCGGAGACGTCGTCGCGCCGCCCGATGAGCCGTACGGGCAGCCCCTCGTCCTCGATCCGGCGCTGCAGCGCGGCCCGCAGCTCCCCCTCCCCCGCGATCACGACCAACGGCACGGGATCGAGCCGCCGCCACGCGCGCGAGGCGTCCAGCAGCACGTCGTACCCGCGATGCCGCTCCAGCGAGCCGACAGCGATCAGCAACGGACGCCCAGTGGCCCCGAGTTCGGCGCGGACCTTGGGCCGCAGCCGGTCGGGGTCGTCGTGCTCGACGGCACTGCGCGTCCCGGGCATCGCGACGGCGGCGAGGCGTGCGTCCCGCGCACCGGTCCGGCGGGCCCGGTCCACGAGCGCCGAGGTGGTCCCGAGCACGACGGAGGCCGCCTTGACGACCCGCCGCTCCAACAGCCGCACGAGATGCGCGCGGGCCCCCTCGGCGTGCGCCCGGTCGTGCCAGGTGACGACGAGCGGAGTACGCCGCCCGCTGAGCGCGAGCACGGCGCGGAAGGACGCGTGCAGCCCGTGCGCGTGCACCAGGTCGGCGTCGGCGCACGCGGCCCGCAGGGCGGCCACGGAGGCGGGATCGCTGCTGCGTGGCACGTGTACGTGCTCGGCGCCGGCCCCGGTGAAGCCGTAGGCGCGATCGGCCTCGACAGGGGCGCACACGGTGACCCGCACGCCCCGCGCGACCAGCCCCGAGGCCAGCGATCGCACATGCGCGCTGCTGCCGGCGTTGCCGCCGCCCAGCACCTGCACGGTGCGCAGCGACGACTGGCCGTGCGGTGAGTGGCTGCTCACGGGGGTCACGTGGCCGGGGCTCCTGGTTCGGGTCGGGCGGTCACGAAGAAAGTACAGAAGGATCGGGCGGAGGGGGTGTACCGCGAGGATCCCTGCGCATACGACGTGTTTACGCCAAGGATGCCAGGACGTACGGGCGTTCCGGGAACGGCGGGAGGCCGAAGGCGGCGCAGACGCCGGGCAACGCGGCGGGCCGAGTCACCTGCACGAGTGAGCCGGGGTGGGGGGTGTGGCCGAACATGCGCACGTGGAGCATGCCTCGGCGGCCGTCGCCCCGCGACATCAGGGCGTTGTCAGAGCCGTCTGCGACGATGCGTTCTCGTACCGTCAGGGCAGTCCAGGGGGACACATGGCGAAGAGGCCGCGTCAGCAGACTCGGAAACCACGCGTGGGCAAGGCAGTTGCGATCTACCACGACATGAAGGTGTACGAGAACTTCGAGCGAAGCGCGCAGCGCATCTTCGAGTGCGTGCAGGCGGCCCAGAAGCATTCGCCCGGCGCACCTCGCCACCTCTACCTGGACGTCCAGGGCCATCGCAACGACGCCGGCGGGTACGACCACGACGCGATCGAGTTGATGCAGGACTTCGCCATGGGCTACCTGGGCGAGTACCTCACCGAGATCAGCACCCCGCTGCTCCATGTCCGCAACCCCAAGAGGCAGCGCGACGACCTCCCGGACGCCCTGCGCATCGGCTACCCGGACGACGGTAGCGATAGCGACTACGGCTACGACCCCTCCGCGCTCCCCGTGAAGCCCCGTGAGCGTACTCCGCAAGACCGCAGATCCCGGCCCAGTGTGAAGGCCATCGCCGACTACCTGGGCCTGGAGGAGGCCGGTTGCCTGGTGTGCTGGCGCACGCCGGTGGAGCGTGCCCATGTGGTGCCCACCCAGCTCGGCGGCTCCAACGACGTTCGCAACTTCGCCCTGTTGTGCCCGGCCCATCACGCCGAGGCCCCGGACGTCGCCGACGCCGAGAGCTTCTGGGCCTGGGTGGACTACGCCGAACTCCGCGACAGCCCTGACAAATGGGTCGACGCGCCGGAGGAAGTCAAGGACCGGCTCCGCGAGCGCGGAGTCCGCATCGGCGTGGGCGAGCGCGAGCACCTGTCGTTCTTCGCCGCCGTGAAACACGAACTGAAGTCGCTACGGCTGGACGGACAGCGATTTCGACGTCGCCGACTGGGCCTCGTTGATGGAGGAGTTCCATCAGGTCCTGGACGAGGCCACGGGCCGCCACTTCGCCGTGGAGAAGAAGGTGTCCACGCACGCGTGGGCCTACCACATGGCCAGACAGAGAACGAACCGCCCGGAGTGACACGGGCCGTGCGCCACGACGGCGCACGGCCCGCTCCGGCAGTGCTCTCTCGCTACACGTCCTTACCCGTCCGCCCGAGCCGTCGCCAGCAGCTCCTCCGCGTGCGCCCGCGCGGTCTCGGAGTCCTCCTGCCCGGCGAGCATCCGGGACAGCTCCCGGACCCGCTCCTCGCCCTCCAGCACCTTCACCCCGGACCGGGTGACCGACCCGTCATTGGTCTTCTCGACGAGCAACTGCCGGTCGGCGAAGGCGGCGACCTGCGGCAGGTGGGTGACCACGACGACCTGCGCGCTCTTCGCCAGCCGTGCGAGCCGGCGTCCGATCTCCACGGCCGCCTTGCCGCCGACGCCGGCGTCGACCTCGTCGAAGAGGTACGTGGGCACGGGATCGGTCCCCGCGAACACGACCTCGACGGCGAGCATCACGCGCGAGAGCTCACCGCCGGACGCGCCCTTCGCGATGGGCCGGGGCGGCGCTCCCGGATGCGGAGCGAGCAGCAGCTCGACCTCGTCCACACCCGACGGCCCATAGGCGACCGCACGCCCGCCGACCTCCACGCCCTCGGGGTCCTCGGTCTGCCGGATGTCGAAGGACACGCGCGCGTGCGGCATCGCGAGCGAGGCCAGCTCCGCCGTCACGGCGGCGGCGAACCGCTCGGCGGCGTCCGTCCGCGCATCGGTCAAGGCCTGCGCCAGCCCGCCCAGCTCGGATCGCAGCGCATCCCGCTCGGCGGTCAGCTCCTCGATCCGCTCGTCGTCGCTGTCCAGCTCGGTCAGCCGCGCCGCGCTCTCCTCGGCCCAGGCGAGCACGGAGGCGACGTTCTCGCCGTACTTCCGCGTGAGCGCGTTCAGCGCGGCCCGCCGCTCCTCGACGGCCGCGAGCCGCAAGGGATCCGCGTCCAGGTCATCGGCGTACCCGGCCAACTCCCCGGCGACATCACCCAGCAGGATCCCGATCTCCCCGATCCGGTCGGCGAGCGCCGCCAGCGCCGGATCGTGCGACCGCACGGCGTCCAGGGCCCGCTGTGCACCGGCGACAAGCGTCGTCGCGTCGATGCCCTCGGGATCCTCCGGGTTACCGGCGAGCGCGGCGTGAGCGACCGTGGCGGCCGACGACAGCGCCTCCGCGTGCCCCAGCCGCTCGGCCTCCTCCGCGAGCTCCACGTCCTCACCGGCCCGCGGCTCGACACCCGCGATCTCGTCGAGCCCGAACCGCAGCATGTCTGCTTCCTGAGCCCGCTCACGCGCGCGCGTGACGATCTCGTCGAGCTCCACGGAGACGGCTCGCAGCCGCCGATAGGCCTCGGTGTACTTGGCGAGCGGCACGGCGACGGAATCCCCCGCGTACCGGTCGAGCGCCTGCCGCTGCCGGGCCAGCTTCAGCAACCCCTGCTGATCGGTCTGCCCATGCACGGCCACCAGCTCGTCGGCGAGCTCGGCCAGCATCCCCACGGGCACACTGCGCCCACCGAGATGCGCCCGCGACCGCCCCTCGGCGGAAACGGTACGGCTGATCAGCAACGCCCCGTCGTCGAGCTCGGCCCCGGCCTCCTCGACCCGTACGACGACCGGCGCGCCCGAAGGCACGGCGATCCGCCCCTCGACTACCGCCTTCTCGGCCCCGATCCGCACGAGCGCCGGGTCCGCCCGCCCACCGAGCAACAGCCCCAGGCTGGTGACCACCATGGTCTTGCCTGCACCCGTCTCACCCGTGACAGCGGTGAATCCCGGCGACAGCTCGACGACTGCGTCGTCGATGACTCCGAGCGACCGTATCCGCATCTCCTCCAACACGGACACGACCTTACGAGGTCGGGGGCGCAGAGTGCGACGGCCCCCAGCCTCAGTCATGTGAAGGTCCAGGTGACGAATGTGTACCGACCGCACATTGTCACTCGGGTGAGTGGTCCGGCCCAAGGGGCGCGGGGAACTGCGCGAGCAACCACGAACCACCCGCAGCCGCCCGCGCTCCCGCACAACCCCCCACAGCCGGCTAGTGAGGCGCCCCCCGCCACCCGGAAACCGGCAACGCAAACTTCGCAACCAACCGATCCGTGAACGAAGCATGATGCAGCCGAGCCAGCCGCACCGGCACAGCCCCCCGCCGCACCTCGACCCGCGCCCCCGGCGGCAACTCAACAGTGCGCCGCCCGTCACACCACAAAACCCCCGGCGGGATATGCGGCAGAACCTCCACCGCAAGCACCGAATCCGGCGAAGTGACCAACGGCTTCGCAAACAGCGCATGCGCACTGATCGGCACCATCAACAGCGCCTCAACCTCGGGCCACACCACAGGCCCACCGGCGGAGAAGGCATACGCCGTCGACCCGGTAGGAGTCGACAGCACGATCCCGTCGCACCCGAACCCGGTAACCGGCCGCCCGTCGATCTCCAGCACGACCTCGAGCAGCTTCTCGGCACCGGCCTTCTGCACGGCCGCCTCATTGAGCGCCCAGTCCGTGTGCACGATGTCGCCGTTCTGATGCACGACGACGTCGACGGTCATCCGCTCCTCGACCTCGTACGCCTTGGTCACCACCCGGTCGACAACCTTGTCGAGATCGTCCCGCTCGGCCTCCGCGAGGAACCCGACGCGCCCGAGGTTGACGCCCAGCATCGGCACGCCGGACGCCCGCGCGAACTCGGCGCCCCGCAGCAGCGTCCCGTCGCCGCCCAGCACTATCAGCAGCTCGCACCCGTCGAGGCACTGCGCGGTCGCCTCCTTGACGAGCTCCACCTCGTCCGGCAGCGGCAGATCCTCCGCCTCAGCCTCCAGCACCCGCACGCCGATCCCCGACCGCAGCAGTCCCTTGACCACCAGCTCGGCGCTGCGAATGGCCGCGGGCCGCCCCGTGTGGGCGAGCAGAAAGACAGTACGAGCTCGGTTCTGTGTCAACGCGGCCCCTCCGCAACTGCACGGTCAACGTCGGCCGGGTCCAGGGCGGGCGCCCCGGCACGCAGCCACAGAAAATACTCGACATTCCCGGAGGGTCCGGGCAACGGACTGGCCGTGACCCCCTTCACCCCGAGCCCGAGTTCCCACGCCTTCTCGGCCACGCCGCGCACGGCCTCGGCCCGCAGCTGAGAGCTTCGGACGACCCCGCCGCTCCCCAGCCGTTCCTTCCCCACCTCGAACTGTGGCTTGACCATCATCACCAGGTCCGCGTCCGGCTTCACGCACCGCACCAGGGCGGGCAGCACCAGTCCGAGCGGGATGAAGGACAGATCCCCCACGACAAGATCCACTGGCTCCCCATCGATCGCTTCGAGCGTCAACTCGCGTACGTTCGTACGGTCCTTGACGGTGACGCGTTCATCACTCTGGAGAGTCCAGGCGAGTTGTCCGTATCCGACGTCGACGGCGACCACATGGGCGGCCCCCGACCGCAGCAGGACGTCGGTGAAACCCCCGGTGGACGCGCCGGCGTCCAGCGCCCGGCGCCCTTCCACCACGAGCCCCTGGGGCACGAAGGCCTCCAGCGCGCCCGCGAGCTTGTGCCCGCCCCGGGACACGTACTCGGGATCGCTGCCGTCGGTCGCGACGACGATCGCCGCCGCGGTCTCCACCTGAGTGGCCGGCTTGGTCGCGACGGTCTTGCCTACGGAGACCCGCCCGGCGGCGATCAGCTGGCTGGCGTGCTCGCGCGAGCGCGCCAGCTTCCGGCGGACCAGCTCCGCGTCAAGACGGCGGCGTGCGACTCCTGCCACGTTCGGTTCAGCTCCTCATCCCAGGCATCGACGGGGGCGCCGGAGGTCCCGGGCGGGCGTCGAGCGCGGTGAGCGCGTCGCGCAGCCCCCGATGTACATCCTCGTACACCTCGAGGTGCCCGTCCGTGGCGAGGTGGTCGGCATCACCGAGCCGCTCCAGCTGGGCGTCGACGTCGGCGTTGCCGGTGGGGGTGCGGGGGACGTTCAGCGGGGCGGGGGCGGCGGGGTCGTACTCGGGTTCGACCGCGAGCCCGGCCACATCAGCTGCGGCCACCTCGGCCACGACCCCGTCCGCTGTGGCCACCTCGACCTCGGCCACGTCCGCTGTGGCCTCCTCCTCCGGGAACTCCGTCTCCGGAACCGTGTCGCTCATGCCCAGACGCTACCCCGAACCGCTGGGGTACCGTCGATCGCGATGGCCACGATTGAGGAGTGCCGCGCCGCACTCGAAAAGCTCTCGGACAACATGCAGCGTGCCGAAGGGGACGTCCGCACGGCCGCGGCCCTGGACCGCTCGGTGAGCTGCCACATCACCGACCTGGACGTCACGTTCGCCGGCCGCATGGCGGGGAGCCGGATCCACGTCCATGAGACTCTCCAGGGCCCACCCCGAGAGAAGGCGCAGATCAGACTGATCATGACCGGCGACGACCTGGTCGCCCTGGTCGGCGGCGAGCTGAACTTCGCCAAGGCCTGGGGCTCGGGCCGGCTGAAGCTGCACGCGGGCGTGCGCGACCTGCTGCTCCTCAGGAAGCTTCTGTAGCCACGACCTTCTTGACCTGCTCCCGCGCCTTCCGCGCCGCCGGCACCACCAACGGCGTCCCGGTCTCGGGGTCGTCGATGACCTGGCACCGCAGCCCGAAGACCTCCTCGACCAGCTCGGCCGTGACGATGTCGTTCGGCGCGCCCTCAGCGATGATCTTCCCGCCGCGCAGGGCGATGAGGTGGGTCGCGTACCGGGCGGCGTGGTTGAGGTCGTGCAGCACGGCGACCAGCGTGCGCCCCTGCTCCTCGTGCAGCTGGGCGCACAGGTCGAGGACGTCGATCTGGTGCTGGATGTCGAGGTAGGTCGTCGGCTCGTCGAGCAGCAGCAGCGGCGTCTGCTGGGCGAGTGCCATGGCGATCCACACGCGCTGGCGCTGGCCGCCGGACAGTTCGTCGACATAGCGATCCGCGAGTTCGGCGACCCCGGTCTGCTCCATCGACTCCTGTACGACCCGCTCGTCCTCGGTCGACCACTGGCGCAGGATCCCCTGGTGCGGGTAGCGGCCGCGGCCCACCAGGTCGGCGACGGTGATCCCGTCGGGCGCGATCGAGGACTGCGGCAGCAGACCCAGCGTGCGTGCGACCTTCTTCGCCGGCATCGACTGGATGATCTGCCCGTCCAGCAGCACCCGGCCCTGGCTGGGCTTGAGCATCCGCGACAGCGCCCGCAGCAGCGTGGACTTGCCGCATGCGTTCGGGCCGACGATCACCGTGAAGGAGTTGTCGGGTATCTCCACCGACAGCTGCTCGGCGATGACCCGCTGGTCGTAGGCGAGGGTGACGTTGTCGGCGGACAGGCGGTTCACAATGCTCCTTCGGTTCTTCAGCCCGTTGTTCGGCCCGCTGTTGAGACTCTCTCTGCTGAGGCTCTCGCTGCCGATGCTGCTGCCGGCGCTCATATCCGGCCCGCCTTGCGCTCGGTGACCAGCAGCCAGAGCAGGTACACGCCGCCCAGCACTCCGGTGACCACGCCCACGGGCATCTGGTCGGCGCCGAAGACCCGCTGGGAGATCCAGTCGGCGGTGACGAGGAGGGCAGCGCCCATGCACAGGGAGGGCAGCAGGTTCGGCCCGGGCGAGCGGGTCAGGCGCCGGGCGAGCTGCGGGGCGGTGAGCGCCACGAAGCTGACGGGACCGGCGGCGGCGGTGGCGGCCGCGGTGAGCAGCACGGCGGCCAGCATCAGCAGCAGCCGTACGCGTTCGACGCGCACTCCCAGGGCGTACGACACATCGTCGCCCATCTCCATCATCCGCAGCCCGCGCGCATTGGCGAGGACGAGCGGTACGAGGACGGCGCACAGCGCGAGCAGCGGCCAGACCTGGGCCCAGTCACGGCCGCTGAGGGAGCCGGTCATCCATACGACCGCGCGGGCCGCGTCGACGAGGTCGGCCTTGGTCAGCAGATAGCCGTTGACCGCCGTCATGATCGCGGACATGCCGATACCGACCAGCACCAGTCGATAACCGTGCACGCCCCGCTTCCAGGCGAGCAGATAGATGGCGAGCCCGGTCGCGAGTCCGCCCGCCAGAGCGCCGACGGTGACCTGCGTGGCGCTCCCGGAGAGCAGGACGATCACCACGAGCGCCCCGGCCGTGGCTCCCTGCCCGAGACCGAGGATGTCCGGGCTGCCCAGCGGGTTGCGGGACAGCGCCTGGAACAGCGCACCACCGAGGCCGAGCGAGGCACCGACCAGGAGCCCGACCAGGACCCTGGGCAGCCGCAGCTCGTTGACGATGAACTCCTGCCCCGCGTTGCCGTCGCCGGCCAGCGTCTTGAGTACGTCGCCCGCCGAGATCGGGAAGTCTCCGGTGCCGATCAGCACGACGCTCGCGGCGAGCGCGGCGAGCAGCAACAGGATGACGACGGTCAGCGCCCGGACGTCCAGCCGGACGGAGAGCCCGCCCGGTGTCCGCACGGCACGGTTGGAACGGCCGGTGCGCCCTGCGGACTTCGCTTCGCTCTTCGCTGCGTTCTTCGACGCGTTCTTCGATGCGCTCTTCGCGTCGCTCTTCACTGCGGTCTTCACAGCTGGGCCGTCCTCCGCCGTCGTACGAGAAAGATGAAGACCGGTCCGCCGAGGATCGCGGTGACGATGCCGACCTGAAGCTCCGAGGGCCGGGCCACGATCCGGCCGAGGACGTCGGCGCCGAGCAGCAGCACGGGCGACAGGACGGCCGCGTACGGCAGGATCCAGCGCAGGTCGGGGCCGGTGAAGGACCGTACGACGTGCGGCACCATCAGGCCGACGAACACGATCGGCCCGCAGGCGGCGGTCGCGGCCCCGCACAGCACGGTCGCGGCGAGCATCGACAGCACCCGGGTGCGGTTCAGGTTGGCGCCGAGGGCCTTGGCGGTGTCGTCGCCCATCTCCATGGCGTTCAGCGGCCGGGCGAGCGCGAGCGCGAGCACCATGCCGACGACGAGGAACGGCAGCACCTGCTTGATGGTCGAGTCCGTCGCCGAGGTCAGCGAACCGACCGTCCAGAAGCGCATCTTGTTGAGCGCCGCGTTGTCCATGATCATCACGGCCTGGAGATAGCCGTAGAGCGCGGCGCTGATCGCCGTACCGGCGAGCGCGAGCCGCACCGGCGTGGCACCCCGGCTGCCGCCGAGGAACCAGACCATGGCCCCGACCGCGGCCGCGCCGAGGAAGGCGAACCAGACGTAGCCGCTCAGGCTCGTGACGCCGAAGAAGGTGATGGCGGTGACGACCGCGGCGGACGCGCCCGCATTGATGCCGAGCAGACCGGGATCGGCGAGCGGGTTACGGGTGAGCGCCTGGAGCACGGCACCGGCGAGACCGAGGGCGGCGCCGGCGAGCAGTCCGAGCACGGTGCGCGAGATCCGGTCGCCGACCACGACGTCGCCGTAGGTCCCCGAGCTCTCGAACAAGCCGTGCCAGACCTCCCCCATGGACAGCTGTTTCGCCCCGATCGCGATGCTCGCCATCGCGACGACCACCAGAATCAGGACGGAGACGAGCAGCCCAACGGCACGCAGCGCCCGTCGGGTTGGCGGCGCGGACACGGAGTCCGCGCGCTGTTCGGGAGGACTGTCGACCAACACGCAGTTAGGTTAGCCTACCCTGCTATTCAGCCACGATCCCGCTGCGTGCCCGCGCCCGCCCGCACCCCGAAGCCGTACGCCGGCTCACAACCCCAGCCGCGCCAACGCCTTCCCCGCTTCCAGCTCGCACACACCCTCACCAGCCGCCGTCCAGGCGGCCGCGCACAACGCCCGCAGCCCGTCCAAGCCCGCACCGTCACCGTCGAGTTCCAGCCGCTCCACTCCGGCGGTGGCCGTCCAGCCACCACACCGGAAGCCGCCCCCGTCCGCCACGACCTCCGGCTGCCCGGTGAGCAACCCCCGCAGATCCGCATCGACATAGGTCGGCCGGTGCTGCGGCGGCGCGGCGAGCAACTGCGCGCCGTCGGTCACCCCGGTCAGGACGAGCAGCGAGTCGACGCCCCCGTTGAAAGCGCCCTCGATGTCCGTGTCCAGCCGGTCCCCGACCACCAGCGGCCGCTCGGCACCCGTCCGCAGGATGGTCTCCCGGTGCATCGGAG
This sequence comes from Streptomyces cyaneus, assembly GCF_004028635.1. Classification (GTDB taxonomy): domain Bacteria; phylum Actinomycetota; class Actinomycetes; order Streptomycetales; family Streptomycetaceae; genus Streptomyces; species Streptomyces cyaneus. The sequence goes on from NZ_RQJW01000021.1 coordinate 136,780, forward strand.
GCAGCGGCTTGCCCGCCACCTGCGGCTCGGCGCCGGTGGCTATCCGTACGACTGCCACCGCCGCCCCGTTGCCCGGCGCGATCCCACGCCCGCTCGGAATCGTCAGGTCGGTGTTGGACGCGAACCAGGGCACCCCGCGCGCGACGGCGTAAGAGGCCTCCGCGAACCGCCCCCACGGCAACTCGGGCCCGCCGTACCCCTGCACGACCGCCGCCGGATCGTCGTCCGCCGACTCCACCGGCTCCAGCCCGCGCTCCCGCAGCGCCACCCGCAGCCCCTCCCCGCCGATCACCAGCACCCGGGCGCCCGCCGGCACCTGCTCACTGATCAGCCGCGCGACCGCCTGCGCGGAGGTGATGACGTCGCCCGCACCCGTGGGTATCCCCAGCTCCGTCAGATGCGCGGCCACAGTGTCCGGCGTCCGCAGGGCGTTGTTCGTGACGTACGCGAGATGCATCCCGCCCGCACGGGCCGTGGCGAGCGACTCGACGGCATGCACGATCGCATGCCCCCCGGCGTACACCACTCCGTCGAGGTCGAGCAGCGCCGTGTCGTACGCCTCGCTCAGGGCCTGGCCACTGCCCTCGGGCCTCGTCCTGACGCTCTGGCTCATTCCGCATCGCTCCTCGTTCGACGGCTTTCCCCGATCATCCCCCATGCCACTGACACCCGTACGATGCCGGGATGAACACAGCAGGTCACCCGGAAGCAACGGCGCGCCGAGGCCTCGAACTCACCCCGTTCCGAGGTCTTCGCTACGACCCCGACCGGGTCGGCAGCCTTGCCGCCGTGACATCTCCTCCGTACGACGTCGTCGTCCGCCCCGACGGCCTGCACCACCTCCAGGACTCGGATCCGCACAACATCGTCCGCCTGATCCTCCCCCAGGCCGACACCGCCGGCGCCCGCAACGAGCAGGCGGCCAAGACCCTGCGCCGCTGGCTGTCCGAGGGCGTACTGACGGCCGACCCCGAGCCCGGCCTGTACGTCTACGAACAGCACGACGGCGACGGCATGCTGCAGCGCGGCATCATCGGCGCCCTGCGTGTCACCGAGCCGTCGGAGGGCCTGGTCCTGCCGCACGAGGACGTCATGCCACACGTCGTCGCCGACCGAGCGGCCCTGATGCGCGCCACCTCCGCCAACCTCGAGCCCCTGCTGCTGACGTACCGCGGCAACGGCACGGCGGCCGACGCGACGGCCGTCATCGAGCACACGGTGGAGCGCCCGCCGCTCTTCTCGACCACCACGGAGGACGGCTTCAGCCACCGCCTGTGGTCGATCACCGACCCCACGGACCTGGCCCGCATCCAGTCCGACCTGGCCCGCCACCAGGCCCTGATCGCCGACGGCCACCACCGCTGGGCGACGTACCGCCGGCTACGCGCGGAGCACCCCTCCCCCAGCCCCTGGGACTACGGCCTGGTCCTCCTCGTGGACACGGCCCGCTACCCCCTCCGCGTCCGCGCCATCCACCGTCTCCTGCTAGGCCTGCCGGTGCCGGACGCCCTCGCCGCCCTCGACGGCCTGTTCCGCGTACGCCGCCTCGAAGTCCCCCTGTCCGGGGCCCTGGAGGCTTTGGCCGACGCGGCCTGCGCAGGCAACGCCTTCCTCCTCGCCGGAGACGGCGCCTTCCACCTCGTCGACCACCCGGAGCCGGCCCTCCTGGCCCGCACGGTCCCCACCGACCGCCCGGCCGCCTGGCGCACCCTGGACGCAACGGTCCTGCACGCCACGCTCCTGGCCGAGATCTGGCACATCCCCGAGGACGACCCCACCCGCATCGCCTACATCCACGACACCGCCGCCACCGTCGAGAAGGCGGAACGCGACGGCGGTACGGCCGTCCTCATGCACCCCGTCCGCGAGGACGTCGTACGCGAACTCGCCCGCCAGGGCGTCACCATGCCCCGCAAGTCGACGTCCTTCGGCCCGAAACCGGCCTCGGGCCTGGTCCTGCGCGCCCTGGACCTCTGAACGCCGAAGGGCGGGACCCCAGCCCGGGATCCCGCCCTTCACTTCACGCGCCGCTCACTCCTCGCGGCCCTCATCGGGCCCGCCCGGAGCCTGCTGACCGCCGTGGCCCTCGGTCTCGCTCTCGCTTTCCCCGTCGTTCTCGCCCTCGCTCTCGTCGAAGGCGTCGACGAACTCGACACCGTCCAGCTCGGCGAGCCGGTCGGAGGCATCGGTGCTGCCGTCCTTGTCGGCCTCGACGGCCTTGGCGAACCACTCCCGCGCCTCACCCTGCCGCCCGGCCGCGAGCAGCGCGTCGGCATACGCGTACCGCAGCCGCGCGGTCCACGGCTGTACGGCGTTGGAGGCGAGCTCGGGGCTCTGCAGCGTCACGATGGCCGCGTCCAGCTGCCCCAGGTCACGCCGGGCGCCGGCCGCGACGAGCCGCATCTCGACCTGCCCGGCCTTGTCCAGCTTGTGCACCTCGGGCGCCCCGGCCATGTCCAGCGCCTTCTCCGGCCGCCCGAGCCCACGCTCGCAGTCGGCCATGAGCGGCCACAGGTCGACGGTCCCGGTCATCCGCCGCGCCGCCCGGAACTCGGCGAGCGCTTCGGCGTACTTCTGATTCGCGTACGCCGCGAACCCGGCCGCCTCACGTACGGCCGCGACACGCGACGCCAGCCGCAGGGCCACCCTGGAGTAGCCGTAAGCGCCCTCGGGGTCCTCATCGATGAGCCGCGCCACCATCACCAGGTTCTTGGCGACGTCCTCCGCGAGCGTCTTCGGCAGGCTCAACAGCTCCTGTCGTACGTCCTGATCGATCTCGTCGCCCGTGACGTCCTCCGGGATCGGCAGCCGCTTGATCGGCTCGCGGTCCCGATCCCGGTCGTCACGGAATCGGCTGTCACCGCCGCGCCGGTCGTCGCGCCCCCGGAAGCCTCCGGGACGGCCGCCACGATCGTCACGACGAGGGCCGCCGCGTCCGCCACGGTCGTCACGGCCACGGAACCCCCCGCGCTCGCCCCGGCTGTCGTCCCGACGGAAGCCACCACGGTCGCCGTCTCGGCGCTCCCCACGGTCGTCACGACGGAAGGGCGGGCGCTCCCCTCGGTCGTCACGACGGAACGAGGGCCGGTCCCCACGGTCTCCACGGTCGTCACGACGGAACGGCGGACGCTCGCCTCCGCGGTCCCCACGATCGTCCCGACGGAAGCCGCGGTCCCGATCGTCACTACGGAAGCCCCGGTCACGGTCGTCTCGCTGGAATGCCGGACGGGGGCCACGGTCGCCTTCACGACGATCGTCACGCCGGCCGTACCCACCGCCCCGGTTGTCGTCCCGACGGTCGTCCCGACGGAAACCGCCACGGTCACCACGGTCGTCACGCGGGCGGTCGTCACGCCGACCGTGTCCGCCGCGGTTGTCCTCGCGGCGGCCATGGCCACCGCGATCCGAACCACCGCGGTTGTCATCGCGCCGGTCGTCCCGACGGAAACCGCCACGGTCACCGCGGTCACCCTGGCCACCGCGGCCTCCGCGGAAACCGCCACGGTCTCCACGGTCGCCGCGGTCACCACTGTCCCGTCGCCGCTGGTCGCGCTCCGGTCGATCGTCGGGAGAGTTGGTGGACATCGGTGACTCCTGTCTTCGGTACCGCAAGTCATTCTCGCGCAGCCGGCTACCCGGCGCGCTCCGGAAAAACAAAAAAGGACCTCTGGTCCCAGCTTGACGCTGGGACCAGAGGTCCTCCAAAGATTGTTCGGCGGCGTCCTACTCTCCCACAGGGTCCCCCCTGCAGTACCATCGGCGCTGTAAGGCTTAGCTTCCGGGTTCGGAATGTAACCGGGCGTTTCCCTCACGCTATAACCACCGAAACCCTAATGGTTTCGAGCGAACAAGCACACTCTTCTGTTGTCTGTTCTACTCAAAAAACCGGCAACGGTCGTTGCCTCAGAACTAACACAGTGGACGCGAGCAACTGAGGACAAGCCCTCGGCCTATTAGTACCGGTCACCTTCACACGTTACCGTGCTTCCAGATCCGGCCTATCAACCCAGTCGTCTACTGGGAGCCTTACCCCATCAAGTGGGTGGGAGTCCTCATCTCGAAGCAGGCTTCCCGCTTAGATGCTTTCAGCGGTTATC
>NZ_RQJW01000022.1 GCF_004028635.1 Streptomyces cyaneus
GGGTCGGCGGTGACGGTGCGGGCGGGGGTGGCCCCGGCGTGGGAGGCGGCCCGGGCGTGGGGGGTGGACCCGGGGTCGGAGGCGGTCCCGGGGTCGGGGACGGCCCGGGCGTGGGAGGTGGGCCCGGGGTCGGAGGCGGCTCGGGGGCCGGCGGTGGCTCCGGGGGCGGGACCGGGTGTGGCTTCGGGGGCTGCGGCTCCGGGCCCGGGGTCGGGTCCGGGTGGACGGGGTCCGGGAACGGGTTCGTCATGGCGTCCTCCAGCCAATCGGTACGCGTCGGCTCTGGACTACTCCCCCGCGTACCCGACGGCCGCGCCACCAGTCACTCACCCGCGTCACTGCGGGCGCCCAGGTGGGCCTACCGCGGGTGCAGAGCCTGAGCTCCCGCCGCCAGGCCCGGGCGGGGGCTGGACAGTACGGGCACCGGTGTCGTGGTCAGCTGCTGGGCCCGTGCGATGGAGACCTGGGCGAGGACGATCACGTCGGCATCCGTGACCTCGTCCGCCGCGGACGCCACCAGACGTGCGCACCCGTCGAGGTCCCCCGCGTCGAAGTGCTCCCACGCGCCCTCGACGAGGTGGGTCCGCACGTCGACGGGGCGCCCCGCACGGTGGCCCTCCTCCTCGATCAAGGACACCGTCGGACCGAACGTGCTCTCCACCGTGGCCAGGACGACGACACGGGGCCCCTCGGCCACCGCGGCCGCCGCCATCGGACGGTCCACGCGCAGCACCGGCACCCCGGCCTCGGCGGCGGCCGCCTCCGCGATACCGCCGATGGTCGAGCAGGTGCACAGCACGGCCCGCGCACCGTCGGCGACGGCCTTGCGCAGCGCGTCCCGGACGTCGCCCACGACGGCTTCGGGGCCCTCGCGGCGGGCCCGGGCCAGCAGTTCCTCGTCGACGAAGTGCCGTAGTTCAAGGCCCTGATGGTCCTCGTCGCGCAGCGCGTCGAAGACGGGGATGTGCAAGGGCGAGGTGTGCAGGAGGGCGAGCATCAGAACCTCCCCGGGTGCGCCCGCAGCCAGTCCTTCGCCGCCTCCAGCAGCTCGGGGTCGGCCGCCGGGGCCTCGTCGGGGTGGCGCTCGGCCCACTTCACGACGTACGGGCACAGCGGCGCGACGACGACTTGCTCGCGCGCCGCCATGACGTACAGCTCGCGTGCCAGGGAGCCCGCGATGCCCTTCCCCTCGTGGGCAGGTTCCACGATGGTGTGGACGGGGACGAGGGCGCGCGCCGGGGACTCGAGGACGAAGTACTCGATGCGGCCCGTGACTTCGTCACCCTGAAGGGCCTCCAAGCGACCCGCCGCCCGGTCGTCGCGGATCTCTGTGCCGCTCATGCCACGCACGCTCCTGGTCCCGTCGTCAGGCTGCAGATGAGTGAGGTCAGGCCACCGGCACGGCCTGCGGGCTGCGCTCCTGGTCGGAGCCCGGCACCGGCTCGGACGGGTCGGCGCCCAGGGCCACGATCCGGTTGGCGCCGTCCACGTGCACGACCCGCGGCTCGAACTCCCTCGCCTCGGCGTCGGCCAGCTGAGCGTAACTGATGATGATCACCAGGTCGCCGGGGTGGACGAGATGAGCGGCGGCACCGTTGATCCCGACGACCCCCGAGCCGCGCTCGCCCTCGATGACGTAGGTCTCCAGACGGGCGCCGTTGGTGATGTCCACGATGTGGACGAGCTCGCCGGGGAGCAGGTCGGCGGCATCGAGGAGGTCCGCGTCGATGGTCACCGATCCCACGTAGTGCAGGTCGGCCTGGGTGACGGTGGCGCGGTGGATCTTGGACTTGAACATGGTGCGCAACATCGGTGTACTCCTGCAAGTAGGCTCCCTGCCTGCGTTTATGCAGGTCAAGGGCTGTTTCCACACCTTACAGCCAGTCGCATGTCCGGGCAGCTTTCCCTGGGTTTTTGAGGACTCATGCTGACCGAATGCCGACTTTCCTGACGGTGCATCAGGCCACGGCCGTGGGCGCTCAGACGCATTCCCAGCAGCTGTGCTGCCCCACCGCGAATGACCTACGCCAGCCTACGCAACGGGGGTCGAAGCGGGTCGTGACCATCGCCACAACGTGCCGCTCCGCTTGTCTCGGCAACGAGCCCCTTCGGGCGGTCGGGGGTGCTCTGGAAGAGCGGCACTGGTGCCGGCGTGGTGGCGGCGGGCTCCCGCCGCACGCGCAAGCCGTCGTTCGGGAGCCGGTACGCGTCGTCCGGCGAGAGGCAGGCCGTGGTGTCGCCGTTGCGGAGGGGGACGGTCCAACTTCCTTTGACGAACCTTCCGCCCTCGTTCAGCCCCGAGTGACCAGCGCCCACCGGGCGGACTCGGGCAGCGCCGCCACCTCGATCACCAGGTAGTGTCCTGCGGCGCCGACCGGCGGGGGGTGCAGTCCTTGGTGATCCACGACAGGAAGACCATGACGGGCTTCTGCCCTTGGGCGAAGGCCTTCCCACCGTCGCTGTTGCGGCGGCTCGCCCTCCGGCACGGGTTCCGGCCGCAGGGCGCCGCCGCCCGGCGTCTGGGGGGGTGCCACGGGCCGGCTCCCCTGTAGGCGCGGGCGGCGAGGATGCGAACGCCCTGGCGTTCACAGATCCGGATGATCCGGTGGGTGCGGGCTGCAGGGAGATCGTGCGCGCGGCCGGGCAGCGTCGGCGAGATCCGCAGCAGCCGCCCGACCGGGTCGGTGGCGGGCCAGTGCTCCACCCGCCGTATCGGCACCATCGTCGAGGCTGTCCACACCCTCCTGACCTGCGCGTCTTCAGGATGGAAGAGATTCAGTGCTCGCAGAGGGAGAATTCTCGTTCGTAGAGCTGCTCGTTGTGTTCGTTGACGAAGAACTTGCGTTCCTGCATGAGTTGTTCGCGGTAGTTCATGGCCTGCTCAAGCGTCATGGTCGAGGTGTCGGACCATGGTTGTTGCGGTGGCACATCGGATGTCGAGACGATCCTTTCCGACGGGTCGACCAGGAAGAACGCGAGAATTTTGCGATATCCCGGGCGGGTGTGGTCCTCGAGGCGGAATGAGCCGACGCGATGTTGGAGGATGTTCGGGAACGCCAGGCAGCGGCCCGCCGGGGTAGACGCCGATCCCAGCATCTGGTTCAGCGCGTCTTCGTCCTCCAGGCCATAAACCTCACGCAGACCGTTGTCGTCGTTCTGCTCGTAGTGCGGGTCGTCGAGTGCCGCCCGGAAACTCAGCCGGCTTTCGGTGATGTTCTCGCTGTCCCAGTAATAGATGGCGGTCGAGACGATCCGCTCGTTCAACATCCCCTCGACATGCCAGGAACCGCCAGAGTACTCGGGCTTGTCCGGGGTGAGATGAATGGTGGCGAGCTTGACGATGACCTGGAGACGGCGACCGCGCAGGTCGACTCGGGCGGATTCATCGGGCAACTCGGGCGGGGTGAAGGCCGGGGCGTCCGGGATGACCGGGCGACGGTTTTCCCACCAGTCGTCCTGGGCCACTTCCCATGCACGGACGGCTTCCGCGTAGGCCTCATCATCACCGTAGGATGATTTGTCCGGATACTCCGGCTCCGAGTCGTACCACCCGTAAGGATCGGTCTCGATCCGCAGGGGCCGCGGATGGCGCAGATCGGTGAGTACGTTCTCCAGCAGCGGGCGCACGCGCGCGAACAAGTCCGGCAGGACGGCGGCTAGTTCGCGATGAGTATCGGGGTGGACGTTGTTAATGTACGAACGGAAGGCGACATCGCCGTCGTCACTGACGTCGACGTCAGTGGGCAGCCACTGGAATCTCTCCGAGAATTCATACCGCGAATAGCGGTCCGTCGGGTTCTGCCAAGCCCACTCCGGCGCGCCGCTCACCTCGCGCACGAGGCAGAACAGTGAGGGATGAACCAGATCCAGTACCTGACCATCGGATCCAGGATGCCAGTCCTGTTCCGCTTCGGGGATTTGTTCCAGAACCCGAACCGCGTCGCGCAGCCGGGATCTGAGCTCGTTGTCGACCAGAGTGTCCGACTGCCACACCCCGTCGACGGCGGAGACCTCGACGCCGGTTACTCCGTCCCGCAGTGCGGCGTAATGCGCGAGTTCGGCAAGCACGTAGCCAACCTGCGCTTCGGTCAGGCCCTGGGCGACCGCTTCTTGCGTCCACCTGGCGACGATGTCGGCGTCGTTCATCTTGCCGAACCATCCCGGCTTCGCCCGAATGTGGGCGCTGCACTGCATCATCTGAAGTTCCCGCAGCGTGCGGGGTGTTGCGAACGATATGGAACGGGAAGCATGAAAGGGCATCGGGAAAGCAGACAGGCCAGTCAATTCTCTTGGTCCTCCCAGTCGGTGTGCGGCGGCGGGAAGGATACTTCAGCAGACTGACACCGCAGCGAGTCTTGGAGCTTGAGGGGGTCTGGCCCGCCCTGCCGCCCCGGGCCGGGACCGGTCCCGGGCACGACCCGCCAGGATGAGGCCGGCAAGGAGCCGTCAGTTCTCGCCCAGGAGTGGAGACATGCGCCGGACGCCTTTCACGCGACGCTCAGGCCTTCCCGTCGTGGCCGCCCCCATCGTGGCGCTGCTGCTCGCGGGATGTGGGAACGACGGTCCGGGCAAGGTCGCCCCGGACGAACCGAGCGGGGGCGGGACGTCAGCGAGTGTGGCCGAGACCTCGGCCGCTCCGGACACCGCTTCGCCCCAGCCCCCCGCCGACAGCCTCCCGGCAGACCCCGCGCCGGACACGGGCTCCATGGTTGATGAGGCCTTCGAAGCAGCGCGTATCGCCGCGCTCCAGAGCGCCTTGCGCTATGTCGACCCTGCGCTCGGCGCACCCGAGGACATCGCCAAAGCCGATGCACAATGCGTCGACCTCCGGCGCAACGTCCCCCATGCTGATCAGGTCGCCGCTCGGCGGTTCAGCACAGCGAACCACCGGGTGACCGAAGCCGACGGCAAGCGGATCAACACAATCCTGAGCAACACTTACTGCCGCTCAACCGGCTCCGGCCCTTGACAGGGCACGCGAGCGCGGTCAGACCGCTTTCAGGAAGCGCCACCAACCCGCCGACCGCTGGGCGTCGGCCGAGAGCAGGGGGCCGTCCGGCACCGGTTGCCCGGTTCCGGACGGCCCTTCGGCGATACGCTCGCCCTGCCTGACCTGCGGAGATGACCGGCTCCCTGTCTGCTCGCTGCAGCTCAAGGGCGTTCGGCACTGTGGTCTCAGGACGGGCGGGCCGCGAAGAAGTCGCGGTTCGCCGCGATGGAGTCCTGTGACGCCTCCGGGACGTCCTCTTCGGGGTAGATCGCCTCCACCGGACAGACCGGTTCACAGGCGCTGCAGTCGATGCACGCGGTCGGGTCGATGTAGAGCTGGGCGTGCTCCCCGAAGGACGCGTCCCGCGGTCCGGGGTGGATCGCATCGGCGGGACACGCCTCCCAGCAGGCGGCGTCCTTGCTGTCCGCACAGGCTTCAGTGATCACGTAGGTCATGGGAACCTCCGCTGCGAAGATGGTCGGTCGGTCGGTCCGGCCGACTCAGCCGGCCTCGGCGAGTTCCGGCCCGTCGTGGACGTCCGTTTCGGTGAGCCCCATGAGGGCGGACAGGTTCTTGGGGGTGAAGAACTCCGCCCAGGGGACGGTGTTCTGGATGACTCCGAAGAACCGGTCTATGGCGTCCTGGTTGCCCCGCATCGCGGCGAGCACGTCCTGGAAAGCCGGGTCGAACGGCTCCATCGCCGCGTGGTCGACGATGAAGTCGTAGAGGGGCTTCAGCGCCTCGTTGCGCTTGTACTCGTAGGTGCTCAGCGCCGTTTCCAGGGGCGTCCTCCCGGAGAATCCGGCGTCGAGGGCCTGGGCCAGGAGTTCGGCGTCCCGGAACGCGTCGGTGATGCCCTGTGCGGTGATGGGGTCCTTGTGGACACCGGCGTCACCGACCAGGGCCCAACCGGGTCCGAAGGGCTTGCGGAAGAAGTTGGGGCGGTTCCCCGCGCCCATGAACCGATGTGCGAGGCGCCCGGTTTCGAGGCGTGCTCCCAGCCCGGGCGCGATGTCGTTCACCGTCTTGAGGTAGTGGGCGCGCACGTCGGTCTTGAAGTCGGCGAAGTCACGCTCGGGCCGTTCGACGAAGACGGCGGCCTGGTCGTCGTGGGTCGGGAAGGCGATGACGGTGCTGCCGGGGCGGGTGTAGAACTCCAGGCCCATGAGTTCCACGTCGTCCCAGTAGGTGTAGTAGCCGAAGGCCTTGGGCGGTACGACGTGGTACTCGGGGGCCTCGACGGTCCGGGCGACGATCGACCGCATGCCGTCCGCGCCGATGACCATCCGGGCCCGCTCGGTGATGGAGATGCCGCTGGCTCCTCGTCCGCGCACCCCTACGACCTTGCCGTCGTCGGTGAGCACCTCCTGCACGGTGAAACCCTCGCGGACCACGGCGCCGGCCGCCGCGGCGGCGTCCACCAGGATCTTGTCGAGGATGGTGCGCTTGGGGGCGTAGATGGCGGCGAATCCGTCGTCGTCCGGGTAGGGGAAGCCCTCCAGGGTGAAGTGGCCGTACCTGTCGAAGCAGAGATCGAGGACGATGTTCGTCACGGCCGGGCACCGCGAGGCCTCTATCTGGCCGAGCAGCCCCCAGCGCCGGAGCTGGGCGCTGCCCTCGACAGTGATCATGTGGGTGGAGACGGTGTCACTGGGGAAGGTGGCCCGGTCCAGCAGGAGTACGCGGTACCCCTTCCTGGCGAGCAGCATGGCAGTGGGTGCGCCGGACACACGGGCACCGATCACGATGGCGTCGTACACGGCCGATTCCCTTCGTCGTACCTCTTCGTCGTACCTCTGCTTCGCATCTCTTCTTCGCATCTCTTCTTCGTACGCTCAGGCAGCGAGCCGGTCTTCGGTGCGCCTGCGCCAGATCTCGTAGCGGGGTTCCACGCTGATCACGGGCAGGTCGCGGGCCGCTTCCTCGACGACGTCGGCCGCGTCATCGCTGCCGCGTTCGCAGAAGATCCGGCAGGCGAGGTCGGTGTGCGCGGCCGGGTTGCCCGCGGTGCGGCGTCCCCACGCGGCGGTCGCCGCACCCCGGGCCAGTTGTGGCCGGTAGGCGGAGGCTTGGGCGAGGACCGCGCGCAGGGCGGCCTCGTCCACGCCACCGCCGTAGGCGGACGCGAGACCTACACCGCTCCACAGGTCCGCGTGCCTGTCGGGCTGGAATCCGGCGACGAGCCGGGTGACACGGTCGACCACCCCGCCGTTGGAGAACCACAGCGCGCGGCCCACTCCTTGGTCGAAGTACTGCCGGCCGTGCCGGGACAGCCGCGTCGGTACGGCGTGCTGCTCGACGTAGCGCCGGCGCTTGAAGAAGGCCTCGTGGAATCCGTAGCCGTCGGCCGTCACCCAGCCCAGCAGCGGGTCGAGCCCGGCCAGTTGGCTTTCCGGGGTTCGCCTCAGCCTGGCGTAGGCGAGGCCCACCCCGACGTAGACCGGGTAGACATGGCGAGCGCCGGGCCCGGCGGCGAAGGCCTCGAGCCGCCGCTTCCAGGGCGCGGTGGCGTCCAGTGCCGCCAGCCCCATGCCCGCGCCTTCGTAGGCGAACCCCTTCAGCGCGGGTTCGACCGCCTCCAGACGCGAGGCGAGAACGGGCATCCTGGGGTCCTCGAGTGCCGCGTGGTAGCCCTCCATGAGAGAGGTCGCCACCGGTGCGAACCGCTCCCATGCCTCCGGGGCGAATCCCGGCCGGGAGAACACCGCTTTGGCGGACGGGATTCCGAACAGCCGCCTGCGGACCGCTCCGACAGTGGTCATGCGCCGAGCTCCTTCACTCCCGGGACCGGGACCGAGGTGCTGAGCCAGGCGGCCCGGATCTCCTGGCGCCACCGCGCGTAGGCGGGTTCCGGGTCCGATCGGTCGTCGGTGCCCGCTCGGCCCAGGCGCAGGCCGGCCTCGTGGGCGAGGGCGGCGACCTCCGCCCCTCCCCTCCCCCACACGGCCTCGCACGCCAGGTCGGTGTGCGGGGCCGGCTGCCCGGACTGCTCACGGAAGATCGATGCGACCGCGGTGCCCGTGGCGAGGTCGGCTCCGTGCTCGCCGGCCGCCTTCAGGAGGGTGACGACGGCGTTGCGGTCCATGACGCCCGCGGCGTACGCGCAGGCCAGGCCGATGCCGCTCCAGATGTCACCCTGACGCCGGGAAGGGAAGGAGTTCACCGTGTCGATGATCCGTTCGACATTGGCGCCGGTGGAGAACCACAGACTGCGCCCCAGGCCCTGGTCGAAGGCGCGGGCCGCGTATCCGTGGATCCGGCGCGGGGGCCGGTGCCGCTCGACCGTGTCACGCCAGGAGAAGAACCCCTCGTAGAAGCCGTAACCGTCCATCACCAGCCAGCGCAGGAAGGGGTCCTGACGGGCGAGGAAACGCTGCGGGGCGACGGGGACACGTGGCAGGACGAGTCCCGCACCGATGTAGATCAGGCACCGGTAGGGCGCGCCGGGGCCGTGGATGAAAGCGGGCAGCCGCTTCTTGTACGGGGCGAGGCTGTCGAGCAGCATCAGCCCCATGCCGGCGCCCTCGTAGGCGATGCCCCGCAGTTCGGGCGGCGTCGCGTTCAGCCGTGGGACCAGGTCCTCGTGGCGTGGGTGGTTCAGCGTCATGTAGAAGCTGTCCACCAGGGTGCGGGCGACCGGCTCGAACATGAGCCAGGTCTTGTCCATGTCTTCCTGGGCGCCGAAGCGTTCAGCCGCCATTTTGGGAAAGGACTCGGCGGACAGCGGGAAGATCGGCTTGAGCAGCGTGCCGAGCGGCAGGCTCATCGCGAACCTCCTCCCGCCTCGGCAAGGCTCGTGGCAGCCCCTTCGGCGGCTTCGGGGACGGGAGCGGGCTGGGGGCGGAACCGGCCGTAGACGAGCTCGAACAGCGGGGTGGCCATGAGCGTGGTCGCGATGGCCATGAAGACCAGGATGGTGAAGAGGGTCGGGGTGATCAGGCCGGCCTGGAGTCCGATGTTGAGCAGGATGAGCTCCATGAGGCCCCGCGCGTTCATCAGGCTTCCCAGCGCCAGGGCCTCACGCTGTGGCTCCTTGTTGAGCCGGGCCGCGAACCAGCAGGCGACGCCCTTGCCCAGTACGGAGACCAGCAGGATGAGCAGCGCCACTCCCCACAGCGTGACGCTGTTGACGAGGCCGATCTCGGTGTTCAGGCCGGAGAACACGAAGAAGAGCGGCAGCAGCAGATGGGTGGTGAGCGGCTCGAAGGCGCGGCGTATGCGCTCGGCGAAGACACCGCGGGGCATCGCCGCGCCGAGGATGAAGGCGCCGAACACCGCGTAGATACCGACGTAGTCGGTGAACCAGGCCGCCAGCATGAGCAGCATCAGCACCAGCGCCATGAGAGGCGAGCTCACCCCGCCCTCCCGCTCGGCCTTGGTGCCCAGTCGGCTCAGCAGCCGCTTGCCCACGGTCAGCACGAAAACCGCGTAGAGGACGCCACCGCCGATGGCCAGGAAGGCGATCTGTGTGTCGTTCTTGAACACGGCGAGGACGACCGCGAGCAGGCACCAGGAGATCGCGTCGTCCGTGGCTCCGGCCGCCAGTGCGAGGGTGCCCAGCGAAGTCCCCGTCAGCCGACGCTCGAAGATGATGCGGGCGAGCATCGGGAAGGCGGTGATGGCGATGGCCGATCCCATGAACAGCATGGCCTGCCAGGTCTCGACGCCCTCGGTGAAGAACTTGCCGTCCTGTCGCACGAGCAGCGCCGCGGTCAGGGCGCCCAGCACGAGCGGCGCGAAGACCCCGGACAGGGAGATCGAAACGGCGCTGGGGATTCGGTGACGGATCAGCCCGGTGTCGAACTCCAGGCCGACCAGGAACATGTACAGCACCAGTCCGACCTGGGCGACCACGTAGATCATGGTCATGGACGGGCCGGTGGGGAACAGTTTCTCCTGCCAGTGCGGAGCCAGCAGCCCCAGCAGGGACGGCCCCAGCAGGACGCCGGCGATCATCTCGCCCACGACCTGCGGCTGCCCCATCCTCCGGACGAGCAGGCCGACGAGGCGGCAGGCCGCGAGGATGGCGGTCAGTTGCAGGAAGAAGAGAATGGCGATTTCCGAGTTGGACACGTTGCCCCCGAGGTCTCGGATTGGTGGATGTGACTCAGGCGAACTGCCGCCGAATGCGTCGGCGCCAGATCTCATAGGCCGGTTCGACGCCGTCGGTGGGGAGGTCGACCAGGGCCTCGGCGGCGATGTCCGCGGCCTTGCCGCTGTCGATTTCGCAGATCACCCGACAGGCGATCTCGTTGTGCTCGGCCGGATTGCCCACCTGGTGCCGGGCTCTGGCCGCCACGATCACGCCTTCGGCGAGCCGGCTCCGGCAGCCGTCCGCACGATTCCGCAGCGCCTCGACCGTCGGTTCGTCGACCCCGCCTGTGTATCCGCAGGCCAGACCGACACCGGCCCACAGATCGCCCCGGCGTGACTCGGGGAACGCCTCGATGGTCGCCGCGACCCGCTCGACGTCCGCGCCCGTGGCGAACCAGATGCTGCGTCCGAGTCCGTGGTCGAAGGCGCTCAGTCCGTAGCCACTGAGATGTCTCGGCGTGGCACGCTCCTGCACATGGCGGCGGTAGGCGAAGAAGCCCTCGTGGAAGCCGTATCCGTCGAGGACGGCCCAGTTGAACACGTCGTCCCGCAGGCGTCGGCGGAACGGTTCCGGGTTGCGGCGCATCCGGGCGAGGCCCATGCCCGCGCCGAGGTAGACCGCGAAGATGTACTCGCTCGCCGCCCGGTCGACGAAGCGGCGGGTGCGTTGCTTCCACGGCAGCAGCTGGTCCAGCGCCGCGAGCCCGACCCCCGCTCCCTCGTAGGCGAACCCCCGCAACTCCTCGGGGTACGCGTCCAGCTTGGGCACCAGGGCCGCCTCTCGGCGGGTCAGGAGCGTGAGCTCGCAGCACTCCGTGACGGTGAACACGACCCTGCTGAGCCGCTCCGCGCCCGCGCCCGTGCCCACCGAGGCGGGGAGATCCGACGGGGCGACCTCGAACAGCGGCCTCATCACAGCACCCAGCACGCTCATGCCGTGTCCCCCTTCGTCGAGGGAGCGACGGCGAGGCTGGTCTCCAGACGCCGCTGAAGCGTGTCGTACGCGGGCGCGGACCGGGTGTCGGGCAGGTCCTCGAAGGCCCGGTCGACGAGTCGGGCGGCATCCTGGGCGCAGACGCCGCAGAGCACTTCACAGGCCAGCTCGGTGTCGGGTATCAGGTTGCCGGCCCGCAGGCGGCCCTTGGCGACGAACGCCGTTCCCACGGCCATGCGCGACGTGTGCCGCCCGGCGGCCAGGCGCAGCGCCTCGACGGTGGGCCTGCCGACCCCGCCGACATATCCGCAGGCCACGCCGATGCCCAGCCACAGATCGGCGTGCCGGTGCGCCGGGAACGCGGCGATGGTCGAAGCGATCCGGTCGACGTCGGCGCCGGAGGTGAACCAGATGCTCCGCCCCACTCCCTGGTCGAAGACGCGCCGGGCGAAGGGCGACAGATGTACGGGGACCTGTTGCCGTTCCACGAACCGGCGCTGCTTGAAGAAGCCTTCGTGGAAGCCGTAACCGTCCATCACCAGCCAGCGCAGCGCGGGATCGGTCAGGCGGCGCATGAAGGGTTCCGGTTTGCGGCGCAACCTGGCCAGCGCCTCCCCCGCCCCGATGTGGACCATGTAGATGTGCGGGTTGCCGGGACCGTCCATGTAGGCCTGGAGCCGGGATGTGCCCGGCAGGAAGCAGTCGAGGCCGGTCAGTCCCATGGCGGCGCCTTCGTAGGCGTATCCGCGGAACTCCAGGGGGATCCGGTCCAGGCGGGGGACGAGGTCGTCGAGGCGGCTGCCGTCGAGGACCGCGTGATAGCCGCCGACGGCGGTGCGTACGACGGTCTCGAGGTGTTTCCAGGTCGGGGTGTCGCCGCGGCTGAAGGCGGTCGCCTCCGCGTCCGAGACGCCCATCACGGCGCGACGCAGTCTGCTAAGCGACAGTGCCATTGTTCATCGCTCCCGTCGGGTTCTCGGTGGGGCTCTCGGAGGGGTCCTGCTCCAGTTCGTCGAGGAGTTGTTCGAGTTCGTCGGGGGGGATCTGCGCGAGCAGGGCGGCGAGTTCCTCCTCCCGCGGTCCCTCGCCCGGTGGGTCGGGGTGGGGCGCGGCCGTCCCGGCGAGGTCCTGTTCGCCGGGCTTCTCCAGGGCGAGGAGCGGCAGGATCCGGTGGGCGAGGCCGAGGACGGTCACGCCCTGGAGGAGGTCCAGGACCGAGACGTCGGCGCGCAGGGTGGCGTCGATACGGTGCTTGATCTCGACGGCCATCAGGGAGTCGACGCCGAGGTTGCTGAGGTTCTCCTCGTGGCCGAACTCCGCCGGATCCAGCTTGAGCACCAGCGCGACGATGTCGTGCAGGTGCTCCGCAAGCGCGTCCAGGCGGTGCGCCTCGGGTGTGCGGCACAGGGCGTCGAGAACGGCGCCGGCGTCGGCCAGGTCGTCCTCGCCGGGCAGGTCGGCCTGTTCCGTGCCGAGCTCGGCGAACAGCGGCGGGAGCTGTCCTCCCATCGAGGTCGCCCGGGCGGTCGCCCAGTCGGCGGTGATCGCCACCACGTGTGCCGGGCGCTGGCCGATGAGACGGCCGAGGATGCGCGCCCCGGCTTCGGGGGTGATCAGCTCGATGCCCCGTCGCGCGTACATCTGCTCCAGGTTGAGCTGCTCCACCATGCCGATCGACCAGGGCCCCCAGCCGATGCTCAGGGCGGGCAGACCGAGGGACCGGCGGTGGTGGGCCAGCGCGTCGAGGAAGGCGTTCGCGGACGCGTAGTTGGCCTGGCCTGCGGATGCGATGACCGATCCGACCGAGCCGAACAGGACGAAGAAGTCCAGTGGGGTGTCGGCGAACAGACGGTGCAGCAGCCAGCCGCCGCCGACCTTGGGGCGCATGACCCGCTGGAAGGTGTCCCGGTTCATCCGGAGCATCAGCTCGTCCTCGACGACCCCGGCGGCGTGGACGACACCCCCGACCGGGGGCCGCCGAAGGCGCTGGTGTTCGGCGAACCAGGCGTGCAGCTGAGCCTCGTCGGCGGAGTCGACCGCGGCGTAGTGGACATGCACGCCGCGGCGTTCCAGGCGGAGCAGCTCCTCGACCAGTTCGCGCCGCGGGTGCTGGGCGGGCAGGTCGTGCCAGGCGTCGCGCGGGGGCAGGGAGGTCCGTCCCATCAGGACGAGGTGGCGGGCTCCGCGGTCGCCCAGGAACCGGGCGACCAGGCGACCGAGCGCTCCCGCGCCGCCCGTGACCAGGTAGGTCGCGTCATCGCGCAGGGTCGTCGGGAAGGCCGGGGTGAGGTGCTCGCCGGCCCGCGCCAGGCGTGCGACGTACCGCTGCACGCCTCGGAACGCGACCTGATCCTCGCCGCCGGGTGCGCTGACCTCCTCGACGAGACGGCGCGCCTGCTCCGCTTCCGGCCCGGCATCGAGGTCGACGATGCCGCCCCACATCCCGGCGAACTCCTGGTGGCCGATGACACGGCCGACGCCCCACATCGGGGACTGCGGCAGGGCGAGGGGCCGAGGGCTGTCTTCGACCGCCTGTGCCGTGCGGGTGACCAGCCATACGCGTGGCAGCCGCTGGGTGACCTCGGCGGAGAGCGCCTGCATCAGGTGCAGGACCGAGAGCACGCCGCGGTCCTGGGCGTCGCGCAGCGCCGTGACCGGCATGTCCTCGCTGAAGGGCAGGTCGAGGCTCCACAGGTGCAGGACCCTGCCGATCTCGGTCTGTTGAGCGATTTTCCGCAGCAGCCGCTTGTAGTGCTCGACGTCGGCGGGGTCGATCACATAGCCACCGGCCGAGGTCTCGGCGGGCTCGGGCACCTCGCCGGGGGCCACGGTGACGACGCGGCGTCCGGCCCGAGTGAGGCACCGGGCCACCTCGGCGCCCACCCCGGTCGCGTCCGTGAAGAGCACCCAGGTGCTCGCCTCGTCGTCGTCCCGCGCGCTCGCGCCGTCGGCTTCCGGCTCCGCGGCGTCCTCGCGCGGCGACTCACGCCACTGGACTTCGTAGAGGCCCTGGTCGATACGTTCGGGGGTGAGACTGGCCACGGCGTCGAGGGACTGTGCTCGAAAGCCGCGGATGTCGACGAGAACCCTTCCCTGGTCGTCGCAGAGGGCGATGTCGCTGACGATGACGCGTGCGTCGGCGCTGGTGACCTCGGCCACCACGTACATCTCGTCGGCGGGGCGCCCGAGAACGGTGACGCTGTCGACGCCCACGGGCAGGTAGGGGCCGGCCGGGAGCGTCCCGTCCGTCACTCCTGGTGCGGCGGAGGTGAGCAGGACCTGGAACGCGGCGTCGATCAGGCTGGGATGGAACCGGTACGTCCCCAGCTCGTCGCGGACGCAGGCGGGGACGGTCACCCGTCCGACGGCCCCCCGCGGGCCGGTGACGATCTCCTCCACCGCCTGGAACGCCGGCCCGTACTCGAAGCCCATCTGCTGGACGAGGCCGTCGAAGTCCGCACGCGACACGTGCTTCTCACAGGCGTCGCGTGCGCCGGCGAGGTCTCGCTCGGTGCGGACGGGCGGGCGCCGGCTGAGCCGGGCTGTCGCGTGCAGTGTCCAGGTGCGGTCGCCGCCGGGTGTGGCCGCGAAGCCGGCGACCTCGACCCGGCCCGACTCGGGGTAGAGGGTGGTGCGTACCCGCGGGTCGGCCGTGTCGGGGAGCACGAGGGCCTTGCGCAGCTCCAGCTTCTCGAGGGCGTGATCCCCCTCGCCGTACACCTCGACCGCCGCCGCCAGGGCCAGTTCGATGAACGCGGCGCCGGGAAGCACGGTGTTGCCCTGGACACGGTGGTCGGCCAGGTAGCGCAGGAGCCGTGGGTTGAGCTCCCGCTCCCAGGTGGGGTGGACGGCGTTCATCCGCTGTCCCAGCAGGGGGTGGACCTCCGTGTAGTGGCGGTCTTCCCGGGCCTCCAGCGATTCGTTCCAGTACCTCTTCAACTGCCATGGGTAGGGCGGAAGTTGAAGCAGGCGGGCGTCGTCGCCGTAGAACGTCTCCCACTGGATCTCGTGGCCGTGGCTGTAGAGGGCGCCCAGGGAACCGAGGAGCACCACGTCGTCGGATTCGTCGCGGCGCAGGGACGCAACGACCAGCCCGTCCTGCTGCTGCTCCGCCAGCAGTTCCCTCATGGAGCCGGCCAGTACGGGGTGGGGGCCGAGTTCGACGAAGTGGGTGTATCCGTCGGCCACCATCTGGCGGAAGGCGGCCGCGAACAGGACTGTCGCGCGAACGTTCTGCCACCAGTAGTGAGCGTCCGCGCCCCGGCCGTCGATGCGCGTGCCGGTCACGGTCGAGTACAGGGGAAGGGCGGCGGAGGCCGGGCGGAGGTCGGCGAGCCCCTTCTCCAGGTCCGCGCGCAACGGGTCCATGTAGTGGCTGTGGTACGGCACCTTGACGGTCAGGAACCGGTGGAAGACCCCGAAGGTCTCCAGCTGCGCCGCCATGTCCTCGAGGATCGCCGCGTCCCCGGCCAGCGTGACCGCGGTCGGGCTGTTGACCGCCGCGACCGAGACCAGGGGCCCCGCGTCCGCGACGGCCTGGTTCAGGGTCTCGGGGGTCATACCGACCGCGAGCATCCGGCCGTTTCCGGTGGCCCGCTGCTGGAGGCTGCTGCGGTAGTAGTTCACCTTGATGGCGTCCTCGAAGCCGAGAACGCCCGCCAGGTACTGCGCGGCGACCTCCCCGGTGCTGTGCCCGACGACCCCGTCGGGTTCGATGCCCCAGGAACGCCACAGCTCGGCCAGGCCCAGCTGGACGGCGAGGTTGGCCGGTTGCGCGACCTCGGTCTCGGCCATGCGGGACTGCTCCTCGGGCGCGAGGAGTTCGTCGAGCAGTGACCAGCCGGTGTACTTGCCCAGCTCTCTGTCGCATCGTTCGACGACGGCCCGGAAGACGGGCTCGCTGTCCAACAGCTGCCGGGCCATGGCCCACCACTGCGGGCCCATCCCGGAACAGACGAAGGCCAGCTTCGGCGGTTTCCCGGCCTGGACGCGACCGGATGCCACACCCTTGGCTTCGCGGCCCGCGCTGAAGGCGCCGAGCTTCTCGGCGGCCTCGGCCGCGCTCGCCGCGACGACCGCGAGCCGGTGGTCGTGGTGAGTGCGCCGCAGCGCGCGCGTATGGCCCACGTCCCGCAAGGCGTGCGGGCTGTCCGCCAGCGCCTCCCCCAGGGCCGCCGCCATGTCCGACAGCGCCTCGGGGCTGCGGGCCGACAGCGGGACGAGGTACGGGCGGTCGTCGTCCGCGTACGGCTCGACCGGCTGCTCGGCGGGAGGGCCCTGGAGGACCACATGGGCGTTCGTACCGCCGAAACCGAAGGAGTTGACCCCGGCGAGGCGCGGCCCTGGCGCCGGCGGCCAGTCGCCCAGCTCCGTCTGGACGTGGAGTTGAAGGGCGTCGAACGGGATGGCCGGGTTGGGTTGGCGGTGATGCAGCTGCCCCGGGATGCGGCCGTGCTTGAGGGACAGTGCCGTCTTGATCAGGCCCGCCACTCCGGCCGCCGCCTCGAGGTGCCCGATGTTCGTCTTGACCGACCCGATGACCACACGGTCACCGGTGGGGCGTCCTTCGGAGAACACCCGGCCGATGGCACCTGCCTCGACGGGATCCCCGACGGGCGTTCCGGTTCCGTGTGCCTCGACGTACTGGACCGTGTGCGGCGCGACGCCGGCCTGCCGGCAGGCCGCGCGCATGGCCGCCTCCTGGGCGTCACCGTTGGGGACGGTGATGCCGTTGCTGTGGCCGTCCTGGGACACGGCCGTCCCCCGGATCAGTGCGTAGACCGGGTCGCCGTCCGCCAGCGCTCGTGCCAGCGGCTTGAGGACCACGACGCCGGCGCCCTCGCCTCGCGCGTATCCGTCGGCGGACGCGTCGAACGCCTTGCAGCGGCCGTCGGGGGACAGGAATCCGCCCTTGGATTCGGCGATGGTCATGTTCGGCGCGATCATGACGTTCACGCCGCCCGCGAGGGCGAGGGAGCACTCGCCGTTCCACAGGCTCCGGGCCGCCAGGTGCACCGCCACCAGGGAGCCGGAGCACGCGGTGTCCACGGCGAGGCTCGGTCCCCGGAAGTCGAAGGAGTACGACAGCCGGTTGGCCAGCATCGTCATCATCATGCCGGTGGCCGAGTGCGTCTGGAGCTCGTAGCGGCTGTGCACGCCGTAGTTCTGGAGCAGCTGGTAGTCCAGGGTGAAGCCGCCCATGAAGACACCCGTGTCGCTGCCGGCGAGCCGGGCGGACACCTGGCCGCCGTCCTCCAGGGCCTCCCATGCGGCATGGAGCAGAAGACGCTGCTGGGGGTCCAGCCAGATAGCCTCGCGCGGGGAGATCCCGAAGAACTGGGCATCGAACTCGTCGATCCGGTCGAGGAATCCGCCTCGCAGGGTGGCCATCTTGCCGAGCTTGGCGCCGTCCGGGTCGTGGAACTTGCCGGTTTCCCAGCGGTCCGGGGGCACTTCACGGGTGGCGTCCACTCCGGTGCACAGGAGTTCCCAGAAAGCGGCGGGCGTCGTGGCTCCGCCCGGAAAGCGGCAACCGATCCCGATGATGGCGATGGGTTCCGGCGCCGGTTCGTCCGTAGGCCGGTCAGTCATGGCACCTTTCTCCTTCCTCGGTGCGAGCGGCCACCGCCCCGAGCTCCCGGGAGAGTTCGGCCAGCAGCAGGTCCTGTGAGCTGTGCAGGAAGAAGTGAGAGCCCGGGAGCATGACGAGCCGGAACGGCCCGCCGGCCTGCGACCGCCACATGTCGAGATCACTGCGGCTGACGCGCACGTCCTGGTCACCGCCGAAGACCGACACGGGCATCGTCAAGGGGAGCTCGTCGCGGTACCGATAGGTGTCGCACAGTTCGAAGTCGGCCCGGAGCATGGGCAGCAGAGCCCGCATCAGCTCCCCGTTGTCGAGCACCTCCGGGGGCGTGCCCTCCTTGCGCAGCACCGTTCTGAGCACTTCGTCGGGCATGTGATGGATCCTGATGTTGGGGTTGGGCAGCTGGGGCGCCCGGAACGCGGCGAGGAGCAGCCGGGACGGCTGTGGTGCCCCCGCACGACGCAGGCGCCGGGTGAGCTCGAACGCCACCAGCGCGCCCATGCTGTGGCCGAAGAACGCGTACGGCAGGTCCAGCCGCGGCAGGACGGCCTCGTACAGGGACTCGACCAGCGGATCCAGCTGCCGCAGGGCGGGTTCGGTCACCCGGGACTCGCGGCCCGGCAGCTGGGCCGCCCACAGATCGACGCCGGCGGGCAGCCCCTCGCTCCAGGTGCGGAACACCGAACCGCCGGCCCCGGCATAGGGGAAGCAGAACAGCCGGAGTACGGGTGCGTCGGCGGCGGAGTACCGCACGAACCAGCTGTCCTCGTCCTGGGGGGCGTACGGCCGGCCGCGAAGTTGGCGCAGCAGGCGGGCGCGCTTGTCGTCGGGCAGGCGTGCCACGCGTTCGCGCAGGGCGCCGCCGTCGCCCGGCGCGGCGGTCACCGGGACTCCCCCGTGCCGACGGCCTCGTCGGCCGGACGGAGCCTGATCCACTGGTCACCGAGCGGCGTCGACTCCTGTTCGCGCAGATGGACCTCGACGAGGGCCATCAGGGCCTCGTCGGCCCGCCAGCGCCGCGCCTGCTCCCGCTTGGCCGGGTTCCAGGGTTCGGCCTCGAACTCCTCCAGCACGGTCGCGACCAGTTGGCCCGACAGGCGCTCGATGAAACGGATGTTGGCCTCGAACTGCGTGGCCAGGTCCGCGTCCGCGAGGCCCGCTGTCATGCCGATGTGGAGGCGGCTCATGAAGTCGAAGTCGTAGAAGCGCACGAAGGGTGCCTGGTCGCGTGGTTCGTCGTCGACCGCGCTCCATTCCCGGAAGAAGCGCTGGACCTCCTGGCTGGCGGTGCTGAAGCGGGCCAGACCGACGACCATGTCGGGCCGGTCGCCCAGGTGCCGCAGCACGTCGTGGAAGTACAGCAGCCCGGGAACGGCCCAGTACACGGCGGTGTCCCAGATCACCTTGGTGAGCATCACCCGCGCATTGCCCATCAGCGCGTACTGCTTCTCGTAGATGCTGAGCCAGCCCTCGGCGATCAGCAGGAACACCTGGTTGTGGATCGCGGCGCGTTCCGCGGTGTCGTCGCCGTCGAGCGCGTGCGTGACCAGGTCGGTGATCAGGCTGTTGCTGATCGCGATCAGGTCAAGCCCCGGGGAGTACAGGGGGTCCAGGAAGACGCCGGCCTCCCCGGCGAGGCACCAGCGGTCCGCGGAGAAGACCTGCTCGCAGCTGTAGGCGTAGTCCTTCATGACGCGGAAGTCCTGCAGCTTGTCGCGGTGCCGGCGGACGATGCCGGCGCACTGCGGCTCGTGCCGGTCGAGCCATTCCAAAGCGCGCTCGAACCGGTTGAGCTGCTCGAATCCGTGGAGGTCCGGGTCGGTCACGATGCCCACGCTGGTGGATCCGGAGGCGAGCCTGATCAGCCAGACCCAGTAGCCCGGGCCCATCAGGTGGTTCGTGGACAGCTCCCGCCGTCCCTCCTCGATCCGCGCGTGCCAGTCGGGGTCGTCGGACCACTGATCGACGTCGATGGGGCAGCCGACGCGGAACCAGACGGCGTTGGCCCGGTGCCCGACCTTCTTGGCGAGGCCGAGCCGTCGCTTCAGCAGCGACGCCCGGCCGGTGGCGTCGACGACCCACTTCGCGTGGATCTGCCGGGTGGCGCCGTCGTCGGTGCGGACGTGCAGCCGGTGGTGCTCGGCATCGGGCCGCAGGTCCACGCTCTCGACCTTCGTCCCGGGCAGGAACCGCACTCCACGGGCGAGAAGTTCATGGCCCAGGGCGTTCTCCAGGCGGCCGCGGTCGAGCTGGTAGGTGCCCACCGCGCCCGGCGGGCGGACCGAGTGGCCGAGTTCCACACGGCGGGTGATGTCGTCGTTGCCGTCCTTGGAGAAGAACATCCGCAGTCCGTACTTGTTCAACTGCTGGGACTGCAGGTGGTGTCCGAGCCCGAGGACCTCCCGCAGGTAGTAGCCGGCGATCTCCACGGTGGACTCGCCGACCTTGTGCGTCGCCTCCGGCACCGGGTGTCCCTGGCGTTCCAGCACCACGATCCGGGTGCCGGGGCGCTGCCCGAGCAGTTGCAGGGCCAGAGTCAGCCCGGCGGCGCCGCCACCGACGACGGCGACATCGACGAGGTCGTCGGGCGCCGTCCGCGCGGCGCCGCGGTCGTTCATCGCGCTGGTGTCGGTCATGGCGTCACCGCCGCGGGCCGGCTGCCGAGGGTGATCCAGGCGCTGTCGATGGGGTCGACCGGGTCGCGCTCCTTGTACCGTTCGACGGCTTCCCGCAGCAGTTCGTCGCAGCGCCACTCCTCGATCCGGGCCTTGGCCGCGTCGTCGGCACCGCGCTGTTCCAGGCGCTCGACGACGGTGCTGACCAACTGGCCCGCGATGTGCTCCAGCAGGTCCACATTGCGTCCGAACTGCTCCTCGAGCTCGTCGTCGGCGAGGCCCGCCGCCATGCCGTTGTGCAGGTCGACGATGAAGTCGAGCAGGCTGTACGGATCCGCGAAGACGTCGGAGGCGGGCTCGTTGCTGACGAGGTGCCACTCCCTGAAGAACTGCTGGACCCGCGTGTGGAGCAGCCATGTGCGCTGGAGATTGGCGAACGCCGCGGGGCTGTCGCCGAGGCGGCGGAACTTGTCGTGGAAGAACAGCAGGCCGGGTACGGCCCAGTAGATGATCGTGTCCCAGATGACCTTCGCCACCATCACCTGCGGGTTGCCCATGACGGGGTACTGGCCCTCGTAGGCGACCAGCCAGATCTCGCTGAGCACCAGGTACACCTGGTTGTGGGCCACGGCCTTCTCCCGCACGTCCTCGCCGCGGCTGTCCCGTGTGACGAGATCGGTGATGAGGCCGTTGCTGATCGCCATCAGGTCGCCGCCGGAGGAGTAGAGCGGGTCGATCGAGACCCCCGCCTCCCCGGTCAGGCACCACCGGTCCTCGGAGTACACCTGCGTGCAGCCGTAGGCGTAGTCCTTCATCACCCGGAAGTCCTGGATCTTCTCCAGGTGCCGCCGCACCTCGGCCGCACACTGGGGCTCGTGCTCGGCGAGCCAGTCCAGGGTCCGCTGGAGGGTGTTGAACCCCTCGAAGGAGTGGGCCTCGTCCTCGGCGACGATGCCGACGCTCGTCGAGCCCGACGCGAGCGGGATGAGCCAGACCCAGTATCCGGGGCCCATCAGGTGGTTGGTGGACAGCCGACGCAGGCCGCCGTCGACCCGGGCCCGCCACTGCTCGTCGTCGGACCACTGGTGCACGTCGATCTCGTGCTCGATGCGGAACCAGGAGGCGTTCGCCCGGTGCCCGACCGGCCTGGCCAGACCCAGCTTGCGCTTGAGCAGCCCGGCGCGTCCCGTCGCGTCTACGACCCACCGGGCCCGCAGCGTGTGCTCTTGCTCGTGTTCGCCGTCGAGGACGCGTACGACGTGGTCGTCGTCGCCGTCGGCGAGCTCCACGTCGCGGACCTTGCAGCGCTGGCGGAAGTCGACGCCGAGGTCGGCGACCATGGTGCCGAGCGCGTTCTCCAGCCGGCCGCGGTCGAGCTGGTAGGAGGCCAGCGGAGCCTCGCTGATCTGGCCGTACTCGACACGCCGGGTGATGTCCTCGTTGCCCGCGTGGGTGAGGAACATCCGCAGGCCGAACTTGTGCAACTGGTCCCGCTCGAGGTGCTCTTCGAGGCCGAGGACGTCGCGCAGATAGTGTGCCTGGACCTCGACGCTGGACTCGCCGACCTTGTGGGCGGCCTCGGGCACCGGGTGCTGCCCCCGTTCGAGGACGGTGACCTGGAGGTCGGGGTCGGTGCGCTTGAGTTGGAGGGCCAGGGTCAGGCCGGTGATGCCGCCGCCGAGGATCGCCACGTCGAAGCGCTCGGAGATGTCAGGCATAGCTCACCTCACTGCTCTGCTGTTCCATGCTGTCCGCTCCGTTCGGTTCGTGACCTGCGCTGTTCTCCCCCGTGCGGGACGGGCGCAGGGCGATCCAGCCCTCACTGGTGGGGTTGTGCTGCCGCTCGCGCCGATGGGTGGCGATCAGGTCGGCGATCAGGGGATCCCGCTGCCAGGACTGGACCTGGGCGATGACGCGGTCGTCGTCGTACCGGTCGCCGTGGGCGTCGATGACCGCGGTGACCAGTTGCCCGGCCAGTTGGGCCAGGAGCCTGGCGTTGTCCGAGAAGCGCTCGGGGAAGCTGTTGCCGGGCAGGTCGTCGGCCATGCCGGCGTGCAGCTTCACCATGAAGTTCAGCGGGGAGTACAGGTCGACGAACCCGGCCTCGAGGGGGGAGTCGTCGATGGCCGCCCACTCGCGGAAGAACGCCTGGACCCGGTTGCTGATGTCGGTGAGGCGTTCCAGGTCGGCGGCCACGGAGGGACTGCCGGCCACGGTGCGGAACTTGTCCTGGAAGAAGAGCAGGCCGAAGACCCCCCAGTAGAAGGCGGTGTCCCAGATGACCTTGGAGGACATCACGCGGGCGTTGCCCATCAGCGCGTACTGGTTCTCGTAGACGGCGAGCCACATGTCGGTGACACGCCTGAAGAGCGCGTCGTGCACGGACGCCAGGGCCGATACGTCCTCGCCGTCCAGGGACCTGGTGACGAGGTCGGCCACCAGTGCGTTGCTGATGGCGATCAGATCCAGGCCCGGGGAGTAGAGCGGGTCGAGGAAGATCCCGGACTCGCCGGTGAGGCACCAGCGTGCGCTGCCGTCGTAGACCTGGTCGCAGCTGTAGGAGTAGTCCTTCATCACCCGGAAGTCCTGGATCTTGTCGCGGTGTTCCTCGACGGCCCGGGCGCACTGCGGTTCGTGCTCGGCGAGCCAGTCCAGGGCCCGTTCCAGGGTGTTGAAGTCCTCGAACCGGTGCGCGTCGGCGTCCGCGACGATGCCGATGCTGATGGATCCGGAGGCGAGCCGGATGAGCCAGACCCAGTAGCCCGGTCCCATCAGGTGGTTGGTGGACAGTTCCCGCCGGCCCTCGCGGATCCGGGCGTGCCATGCCTCGTCGTCGCTCCAGGTTCCGAGGTCGATGGGGTGCCCGACCCTGAACCAGGCGGCGTTGGCCTTGTGGCCCACGTCCTTGCGGAGTCCGAACCGGCGCGGCAGGAGCCGGCCGCGTCCGGTGGCGTCGATCACCCAGCGGGCCCGGACGCTGTGTTGCTCGCTGTCCGTGAGCAACTGGACCTCGTGGTGGGACCCGTCGGGTGAGAACGCGACGTCGACGACCTTGCTGCCCGGGAGGAACTCGACGCCCTCCCGGGAACAGGCCGCGCCGAGTTCGTTCTCCAGGCGTCCGCGGTCGAGTTGATAGGTGGCCAGCGGAGGGAAGACCGAACTGCCGAGTTCCACGCGCTCGGCGATGTCGGCGTTGTCCTCGCTGCTGAAGAACATGCGCAGACCGAACTTGCGGATCTGCTGTGTCTGAAGGTGTTCGCCGAGTCCGAGGATGTCCCGCAGGTAGTGGGCGGCGATCTCCACGGTCGATTCGCCGACCTTGTGTGTGGCCTCGGGCACGGGGTGCCGCTGCCTCTCGGCGACCAGCACCCGGATGCCCGGCCGCTCCCGGCGAAGGTGGAGCGCCAGGGTGAGGCCGGCGGCCCCGCCTCCCAGAATCACGGCGTCGTAGTGGTCGGGCCTGGTGGTGCCACCGGCGACACGCGTCCGGAGCTTCTGAGCGAGCAGGGCCCGCTTCTCCGCAGACAGGTCGGATATGCGATGTCGTGCTGGTTGGGTCATGCATCCCCCTTCATCCCAAATGACTATCGGTGGCGGGATTACGGAGGACTTACTTCATGTGCAAGCTGAGGGCATCGATTCCCTTCGCCCATGGGCGATTCGGCGGCCCCGGACGGCGGGGGGCGTGTCCCCGGCGGGCCTGACCCGGTTGAGCAGGGGGCAGCGGTCGGCTCTCGATCGAGCGCCGCGCGTTCACCTCGACACAACAGGAAGCTGCCATGATCGACGCACCCAGCCCAGCCCTGGAGACCGCTCTCGCCTACCACCGGGCCTGGACCGGTCACGACTTCGACCGGGCCATGACCTACATCGACGACGACATCGTGTGCGAGGCACCGGCCGGACGCCTCCAGGGCGCCGATGCGTTCAGGGGGTTCATGGAGCCCTTCACGCACATTCTCACCGACTCCAGCCTGCTGGCCGCTTTCGGTGACGAGACGACGGCGCTGCTGATGTACGACACCAGGACGCTGCCGGTCGAGAGTGCTCCCGGGGCAGAGTGCCTGACGGTTCAGGACGGCACCATCACGCATATGCGGATCATCTTCAACCAGGCACCGTTCATCGCCGCGGAGGCCCGGGCGGCCGGATCGTGACCGCGGCGTCGTGAGCGCGGGGTCGTGACCGCTGGGCCGTGAGCGCAGGGTCGTGGCGTCGGGCCGGGCGCCGCGCCCCGAAGCGCACGGACGTCATCGCGCCGTGGATCGGTCGGGGCAGGCGCCCGCCAGGGCCCTTGCCGCCCGCGCCGGAGCGGTACTCAGATCACTGCGGTGACGTCTACTCAGATCACCGCGGTGACGTCCCGCCGCGCCGGGGCGGGGGCCGGCCTCCCTGGAACGCGGCCGAGCTGCGGCGTATGCATGATCCGCTCCCGCAGCGCCAGCAGGTGGCTGCCCGGAGCGGCGCCGAGGTCGCGCTCGACGGACCGCAGGAACAGTGACAGCTGGTCCAGCGCATACGCGGCCCGGCCGAGCTTGAGGTGGGCCTCGACGATGGTGGTGACGGCCAGTTCGTTGTACGGGTCCAGCCGCAGCTTTTCGTAGGCGTACTCCAGCGCCTCGTCCAGCTCGCCTCGTTCACTGTGGATCTGGATCAGACGGAGCAACGCCTGTGCGGAGAGTCCCTCGTACTGCCTGCGGTAGGGGGCCAGCCACTGCTGCTGGGCCTCCTCACCCTCGAGGAACCGGCGGACGGTGTAGGCGGCGACCCTGCTGTAGTAGAAGCAGGCACGGCGTGTGTCCCCACGGGCGTCGCAGCCGCGCGCCTGCTCGAAGAGCCGCTCCACCTCGTGCACGTCGCTCCACCACCCTTCGTCGGCTTCGAAGCGGTAGAAGTTGGTGCCGCTGCGATGGATGAAGGACGACTCCTGACCCGGCCGCAGATCCGGCTCGAGCATCCGCCGCAGGCAGTGCATGCCGACATGGAAGCCGCTGGCCGCCTTGTCCGGGGCGGTGTCCTGCCAGCCGAGGTCGATGAGCTGGTCCATGGACACCGGCTTGCCGGGGTTCAGCAGGAACCACTTGAGCAACAACAGCGCCTTCTCCCGGCGTTGCCGACGCCGGCCGAGCACTTCTTCCCCCTTGAAGACCCGAAAGGGCCCGAACAGGTAGGCCCGGTAGGTGGCTTGGTGCTCCCGATCCCGTGGATGGCTCCACTCGGGCTCCGGAAGCAGGGCTGGTCCCGATGTCATACCTCGCACGTTCGCCCTCCCCGTTTTGTTGCGTAGCGATCGTGTATGGGTATTGGGTCAGTTACTAGCGTTAACGGTGAACGGTGTTCACGAGCGTTGTCAAGCGTTACCGTGGATCCGGCAGCTGGGCATACCTGCCTTTCTGCGCGCCTTGACGGTGAAGAACTTGGAGGTGCCGGATGAGTCAGGTCGATCCCGGGCGCGTGGAGCCGACGCGCCCGGCGTTGAGCCGCAGGGAGCGTCTGCGACAGTCCACCCTCGATGAGATCGTCCAGGCCGGCCGGTCGCTGCTGCGTGAGGGCCGCGAGGTGACGCTGCGTGCCGTGGCGTCCGAGATGGGCTTCACCGCGCCCGCGCTGTACCGGTACGTCGGCAACGTCGCCGCGCTCAACCAGCTCCTGTCGAACCACATCTTCGCCGAGATCGTCCGCGAGATGTCCACGACGGCCCAGCCCTACGGCGACGACGACCCCGCGGCGCAGATGGTCGCGGCCGCCACCGCCTTCCGCTGCTGGGCGCTGGAGCACATCGACGAGTTCCAGCTGGTGTTCCACACGAACTCCCTCTCGGGGGAGCACGTCACCCGGTCCGAAGCCGGCAAGCCGCTGCATCCGCTCGCGCCGTCCACCGCGACGGGCGCCGCCGACGGGGTGCAGAAGTTCGCCGAGTTCTTCGGGGGGATCTTCGTCAGACTGTCGCAGCAGCGCCCGTTTC
Source organism: Streptomyces cyaneus (assembly GCF_004028635.1). Taxonomy (GTDB): domain Bacteria; phylum Actinomycetota; class Actinomycetes; order Streptomycetales; family Streptomycetaceae; genus Streptomyces; species Streptomyces cyaneus. The sequence continues at coordinate 26,185 of NZ_RQJW01000022.1, forward strand.
CCGTACCCGCCCGCGAGGAGCTCGACGACGCGTTCGCGGCCGTCCACTCCCCCGGCGGGGACGGCAGACCCGACCTCGTCGGACTCCTCGGCAAGGACGGGCTGGGCCTGATCTGGCTGTTCGAACTGTCCTGGGCACAGCTGTACGGCATCGTGACGCTGGAGGTGTTCGGCCACATCCGTCCTCAGCTGATCAAGTCGGGGGCCCTGTTCACCGCCGTGATGCGGGAGATCGGCAGCCGCGCCGGGATGGCCGACGACTGGGACCGTCTGGCGGCGGTCAGCCAGGAGGTGGTAGCCCGCAGGGCGTAGCGGTGGAAGGTGACGGCAGGTCAGGGGCCGCCGCAGCTGGGCGCGATGCCCCGGCCTCGGCGTCATCGCGCCCGCCTCACCCGCTCCCACAATGCCCGCAGTTCAGGGCTGGGCGGCACCCCGAGATCCTCCTGCAGGAGGCCGACGAACTGCTCGAGCTGCGCAACGGCCCCCGTCAGACTGCCTTGCTGGAGATGGATCTCCACGACGGCTGTGGCCGCCTCCTCCGCGTAGGGGTCACGGTCCAGAATCCTCATCGCGCAGGTCAGCGCCTCATAGAGATGACCGGCCCGGCGGTGCAGACGTAACAGCTGAAGCAGGGCTTCCTCGTGGCCGCGCTCATGGGCCGCCCGGAAGGGGGCGAAGGCGTCGTGGTACACCTCCTCCGGCAGGAAGCCCTGGTCGTAGTAGGCCAGTAAGCGTTCGTACGACGCTATCGCCGCAGGTGTGTTGCCCGCCCTTCGTGCGGCACACGCGGACTTCGACAGCAGCACGACGTCCTCGGCATCCGTCCACCAGCAGCCGGACGGGTCGAACCAGTAGTGCCCGTTCGGGTCCGAGCGGATGAATCTCGACGGCTGCCTGGTGGCGAGCTCGGGCTCCAGGATCCGACGCAGGGAGTGCTGTGTCACATGGAGCCGGTTCGCCCGGTTCCCCGGACTGCCGGGCCAGAGCACGTCCGAGAGCTCACTGTCGCGGAACTCCTGTCCGGGGTTGAGCAGAAACCACTTGAGCAGCGTGCGCGCGCTCGCCCGCCCTCTGCGCGGGTCCCCCAACGGGGCGCCCGCACGATGCACCCGGAACGGGCCGAAGAGCCACGCCTCATACTCCCCGCGCGCACCGGCCGACCGGCCGGCTTCGTCCGGCGATCCCCCTGGTGATCCGTCCATTCCGCCCCCCGTACTCCCTGAACAGCACCACGGTCGACCCGTCGTTCCCCGGGCGGAACCATCCGAAACACCCGGTATGCAAGTGTTGGTCACCTAAGTACCCACATCCCGGCGGATCCCGGCCTGCCGCGCGGACCGCCCTCCGGCTTGACCAGGCATGCTGCCAGCAGCAAGCGAAAGCTATAGGGCCTCGATTCAGCCACCTTGCTCCCGGTGTAAGTCGTCTGTAACCGCGCCGCCGGAAAGTCCCCTTCTGCTGGATCGAGGGGGACTCATGACCCGACCACCAGGGCAACGGACGTCCAGCATGTCCACCGCGACGCGGGAGTTGCTCGTGCTGGGGCTGCGCAGGCGGCTCGGCCTCAGCCGGGTCGCGCCCGATCACGAAGACGTTCCGAACCCCGGCGCCGGTTCAGGGGCGTCGACGGTGGACATCGCCGCCCGCTATCTGTACGGCATCCTCCGGCTCGATGACCTGACCCCGCCTCACGAGGGCGGCGGCACCACTTTCCCGACCCGTAAGCGGTCGGTAAGTCGCCGGGACTAGCTTCACCGAGCAGCCGCAGAGGCTGCCTCCCGCACATCCCCTGTCCGACGCACATCCCCTGCCCGAGAAAGGGACCGCACAGTGCTCTCGCACCTGGACGCGGTGACCATCATCGCAAACGACGTGGAACGGACCAAGGCCTTCTACACCGACCTGCTCGGCTTCCGCGTCGTCCCGCAATTCACCGCCCCCGAGGGCGACTTCGTATGGCTGCGCTCGGAGAAGCGCTCCACCAGCATCATCATCCAGGACGTGGCGACCAGGGCCGGCAAGCCCACCCAGGCGGACATCCCGGAGGCCAGCGGAGGACTCATGCTCGGCTTCGCCGTGGACGACGCCGAGGTGGCCCACAAGACGGCAGCGGAGGGTGGCTACGAGATCCGGACCCCGGTCGTCGACATGGTGTCGGGCCGCACGTTCGGTGTGAAGGACCCGGAGGGCAACTACCTCCAGCTGTTCGATGTGTATCCGCAGGTCAAAGAGATCCAGAGCCAACTCGGCCTGGACTGACCACAAGGAGCCGACCGATGTCCATGACCGTCGGAGAGCTGTTCGAACACCTGTCGACACGCTTCAACACGGAGGCCGCCGCAGGCCTGAACCGGACCCTGCAATGGAAGATCACCGATGTGGACCCGGGCATCTGGGCCTTCGAGATCAAGGACGGGCAGGGCCGTCTCATCCCGGGTGGGGTCGACGAGCCCGACACGACCTTCGTGACCAGCAGCGAGACATGGGTCGCGATCGCCGAGGGCCGCCAGGACGCGATGCGTGCCTTCATGACCGGAAAGCTCAAGGTCAAGGGCGACATGATGCTCGCGATGAAGGTCCCCAAGCTCTTCGAAACCGGCGTCTGACACCTGACCGAGGAGTTGACGACGTGCACAAACCGGCCGAGCACGAAAGCGATCCCGAGAAGGTCCGCCTGGAGCAGGTCGCGGCCCTCACCGACCCCGCCACCATCCGCTACCTCGAACAGATCGGGGTCCGCGAGGGGTGGACCTGTGCCGAAGTCGGGGCGGGCGCGGGATCGATCGCACGATGGCTGTCCAACCGGGTCGGCCACTTCGGCAAGGTCCATGCCATCGACATCGAGACCGCGTACATGGAAGGGCTGTCCGCGCCCAACCTCGAGATCCGGCAGCAGGACATCACGACGACACCGCTGGACGAAGGCGCCTACGACCTCGTCCACTCCAAGATCCTCCTGATGCATCTGCCGGACCGGGAGCGCGTACTCGGTGAGTTCGCCAAAGCACTCAAGCCCGGTGGGCACCTTCTGGTCGAAGAGGCCGACATCCGCAGCATTCAGCGGGTCGATCCGCCCTCTCCGCTGCTCACCCGGGCCGCCACCGCCCTGGAGACCTTCTTCTATTTCGGTGGCGCCGACCCCGGATACGGAATGAAGCTCCTGCCGGCATTCCGCCGCACGGGACTCAAGTTCATGGGCACCGACTGCCAGCTCACCGCGGTGCAGGCGGGCACTCCCGAGATGCAGACCATCGTGCTGAGTCTGGCCAAGCTCGCCCCCATGATCACCAAGGTCGGCCTCATGGGACAGAAGGAGATCGAGGCTGCCTTCGACGAGCTCCAGCAGCCCTCGGACACGGTCCTGTACACCCCGATCACCGTTTCGGTCTGGGGCCGGCGGGACGAGGACTGACCGCCCGCCTCGGCGGCGCACGGAAAGGACAGCCGCATTGCTGTACGCAGTCATCGCCTACGACAGCACCGCCCCCGGGACCTTCGAGCGGCGGATGCTCGTCCGTCCGGCCCATATGGCCAACGGCGAGAAGATGATGGCCGACGGAAGCTTCCTGTTCGGCGGGGGAATTCTCGACGGCGCCGGAAAGATGGCCGGCGGAGTTCTGATCGTCGACTTCGAGACCCGCGACGAGATCGACGAATGGCTCAAGAACGAGCCCTACATCGTCAACAAGGTGTGGGACCGCGTGGAGGTGCACCCCTTCCTCGTGCCTCCCCAGTTCCTCAGCCTCTTCCCGAAGTACCAGGAGCAGCCGACCGCCGGCTGAGCCCCTCACCACGCACATTCTCAGGGAGCTCACGCACCATGGAGACAACATCACGCAGCAGCAGGGCCCTGACGCTCCTGGTCACCAGCCTGGGGTCGTTCATGGTCCTGCTCGACGGGTCCATCATCTTCGTCGCCCTCGGCGAGATCCAGAAGGATCTCGGCGCGGAGATCTCGCAACTCCAGTGGACCGTCGACGCCTACACGCTGCCATTCGCCGCGCTGATGCTGACGACCGGCACCTTAGGAGACCGGCTCGGCCGCAAACGGGTGTTCCTCACGGGGCTGGTCGTCTTCGTCATCGGCTCCGCCCTGTGCGGTTTCACGGACAGCTTCAGTGTGCTCGTCCTCGGCCGGGTGCTGCAGGGGATCGGCGCCGCCGCCATCGAAACCGGAAGCCTTTCCCTGTTGGTGTCGACCTTCAGTGACCCGCCGGGCCGGGCGAAGGCGATCGGTATCTGGACGGCCGTCTCCGGTGTGGCGCTGGCCCTGGGCCCGCTGTTCGGCGGCGTGCTGATCGAGTCGTTCAGCTGGCACGCGATCTTCCTGATCAACCTGCCGGTCGGCGTGCTGGCCCTGGTCCTCGGCGTCCGTTGGCTGATCGAGTCGCGGAACCCAGGCGCCGGCCATCTCGACGTCCCTGGCCAGATCCTCGTGACCGCTGGTCTGTTCTGCCTGATCATGGGGCTGATCCAGGGCGAGCGTGAGGGATGGGGATCCCCGCTGATCGTCGGCCTTCTGGTCGGATCCGTGCTGCTGCTCGGCGCGTTCCTGGCCGTGGAGATGCGCAGCCGGGAGCCGATGCTGCCGCTCGATCTGTTCCGCAACCGCACCTTCGCGGTGTCCAGTGTCATCGCGTCGCTGCTCGGATTCATCATCGTCGGTGCGATGTTCTTCATGGCCCAGTACTTCCAGACCGTGCAGGCGCATTCGGCGCTGGAGACGGGTCTGCGTCTGCTCCCGCTGACGCTGGGCATCTTCTTCTTCTCGCCGCCGGCGAGCACCATCGCCGGCAAGCTCGGGCCGCGCATTCCGATCATCGTGGGCGGGGTGCTGGTGAGTGCCGGCTTCCTGCTGTTGATGACGGTGGAGGCGGACTCCGGATTCGGCTCGGTGTGGTGGAAGCTCGGGCTCGTCGGTGGCGGCATCGGCTGCATGTTCGCCCCGCTGACGCTGGCCGTGATGGCGTCCACGCCTCCGGAACGGGCGGGTCTGGGTTCCTCGATGATCAACACCACGAGGATCGCGGGATTCACCGCCGGTGCGGCGGTTCTGGGCACGGTCGTCGTGACGGTTTTCAAGGACAAGGTCGTCGCGGCTCTCACCGATCTGGGCGTGGCCACAGGCGCGGGCCACCAGATCGCGGAACGCATCGGCGGATCGGGCGCGAGTGCCGGTCAGGGTGCGGGGGCGATCCCCGATCTGCCCGTCGACCGGGGCGAGTTCACCTCGGCGGTGCATCAGTCCTTCGTCGATGCCATCCATGTCGCGTTCCTGATCTGCGCCGGCTGCACGCTCCTCATCGCCGTGCTCGCCGCGGCGCTGATGACCCGCGGGCCGGTGTCCGACCCCGTCACCCTTGCCGGGACCGTGGGCGGTACGGACGGGCCGGACGTGAGGTCGGCCGGCGTTCGGGACGGCAAGGGCGTTGCCCGCCCCGACACCGCACGGCTGCCCTCGGCGCTCGTCGGGACCGAGTGGCTCGCCGAGCAGCTGGGACGGCCGGGGATCGTCGTCGTCGACTGCACGGTGAACCTGTCGCTGCTCCCCGAGGGCGGCGTCGATCTCGGCCCCGGTCACGAGGGCTACCTCGAGGGGCATGTCCCGGGCGCCGTCTTCGCCGATCTCCTCGTGGAACTGGCCGACCCCACCGCGCCCAAGCCGTTCGCCATTCCGTCGGCCGACGTCCTGGCCGCCGCCATCGAGCGGCTCGGTATCAGCAACGACGACACCGTGATCCTCTACGACCGCGCCCACACGGCGTTCGCGACCCGGCTCTGGTGGATGCTGCGATGGCTCGGCCACGACAACGCCGCCGTGCTCAACGGGGGCTGGAGGAAGTGGACCGCCGAGGGCCGCCCGGTGAGCAAGGACGTTCCCCAGGTGAGCCGCGGCAGCTTCACACCCCGGCCCCGTCCCGAGCTGTTCGTCACCCGTGACCAGGTGCAGGCCGCCATCGACGTCCCCGGCGTCCGCCTCGTCAACGCGTTGTCACCCGAACAGCACGCCGGCCACATCCCGGTCGCGCACGGCCGCATCGGCCACATCCCCTCCAGCGTCAACGTTCCGGCGGCGGCGCTCCTCGACCCGGACACCGGCTGCTTCCTCCCTGCCCGGCAACTCACCGCCAGGTTCGAGGCAGTCGGTGCCACGCAGGCCCAACAGGTCGTCGCGTACTGCGCCGCTGGGGTGGACGCCACCATTGACGCGTTCGCGCTGCAGATGCTGGGCGTGCGTGACGTCGCTCTCTACGATGACGGCCTCGTGGAATGGAGCGGCGATCCGGCGCTGCCCCTGGCCACCACGATCTAGGAGGGCAGTCGACGATGGCGTACGACCAGGAACTCGCAGACCGGATCAGAGAAGCCCTCTCCACCCAGCGGCAGGTGCGCGAGGTGAGGATGTTCGGTGCTCTCGCCTTCATGGTCAACGGAAGCATGGCGGTCACGGCCAACACGGACGGCCGCCTCATGGTCCGCTGCGACCCCGACCGGGCCGAGAAGCTGTTGGAGCGGGAGGGCGCCGACTGGGCGGAGATGCGCGGGAAGCCCATGGGCAAGGGCTGGATCGTCGTCGCCGACCACGGCATCGAATCGGACGAGGCCTTCGACGGCTGGATGACGGAGGCCCTGGACTACAACAGGAAGGTGAGCGGTAGTGACGACTGAGAAGGGTGCCCGGACCACCCCGCCCTTCGAGGGGTTCCCGCCCGAACTGTTCACCTTCCTGGAGGGCTTGGAGAAGGACAACTCCAAGACGTACTGGGAGGCTCACCGGGCCGTCTGGGAGGCGTCCGTGAAGGAGCCGGTGAACCGTCTCATGGCGGACCTGGAGGACGAGTTCGGGCCGCTGCGCACCTTCCGGCCCAACCGTGACGTCAGGTTCTCCCAGGACAAGTCCCCGTACAAGACCTGGGTCGGTGTCACCACCAGCGACCGGGCGGTCGGCGGCATCGGCGCCTTCCTCCGGCTGGACGCCGACGGCATGCGGCTGGCGGGTGGGGCCATGGCCCTGGCGCCGGACCAGATCAAGCGGTTCCGCACCGCCATCGACGGCGGCGAGTCCGCGGCGGAGTTCGACAGCATCCAGCGGCAGTTGGCCGATCAGGGACTGCCGGTGGAGCCGGGCATGCAGCCCGTGCTCAAGCGGGTCCCCACCGGCTTCTCTCCGGATCACCCCCGCGGCGAACTCCTGCGCTGGAAGGGCGCGGTGGTCATCAAGAAGCACCAACTGGCCGACTGGATGCATCAGCCGCGGGCCATCGAGGCCGTGCGCGAACTCTGGACGGCCACGCGGCCGCTGAAGGAGTGGATCGAGACGCACGTCGGGGAGAGCGAGACGCCGCGCCGCCGCTGATCCGGCGCGACGGCGGTACCGAGGGACTCGTGCGAGCGGGTGAGCGAGCGGACTTGCGGGATCTTTCTGCAGACCACAGGAGGACGGCAGATGTGTGGCATAACCGGCTGGATTTCGTTCGACCGTGACCTCACCCGCGAGCGGGAGACCCTGGACGCCATGACGCAGACCATGGCGTGCCGGGGCCCCGATGCCTCCGGCACATGGGTCGATCGGCACGCCGCCCTCGGTCACCGAAGGCTGGCCGTGATCGACCTGCCCGGCGGGAAGCAGCCGATGACGGTGCGGACCCCGACCGGCGAGGTGACCCTCGTCTACAGCGGCGAGACCTACAACTTCACCGAGCTGCGGCATGAGTTGGTCCGGCGAGGAGAGCGCTTCGAGACCGCCAGTGACACGGAGGTCGTCCTGCGCGGATACCTGTGCTGGGGCGAGGCCGTGGCCGAGCGGCTCAACGGCATGTACGCGTTCGCGATCTGGGATGCACGGGTCCAGAAACTGGTGATGATCCGCGACCGGCTCGGGATCAAGCCGTTCTACTACTACCGCACCTCCGACGGCCTGCTGTTCGGCTCGGAGCCGAAGGCGATTTTGGCCAACCCGCTCGCCGAGCGCGTGGTCGACGCGGACGGACTGCGTGAGACGTTCTCGTACTGCTTCACCCCCGGGCACGCGATCTGGTCGGGCATGCGGCAGGTCGAGCCCGGCACCGTGGTCACGATCGACGCCGGCGGACTTCGGGAGCGCACCTACTGGCGGCTGGAGACCCGTCCGCACACGGACGACGTGACCACCACGGTCGGACGTGTCCGCGAGCTGCTCGAGGACACGGTGCGCCGACAGCTCGTCGCGGACGTGCCGCGCTGCGTGCTGCTGTCCGGTGGCCTGGATTCCGGCACGCTCACCGCGCTGTCCGCGGCCCATCTGGGCGACGAGCGGGTGCGGACGTTCGCTGTCGACTTCATGGACCACGCGGCGAACTTCAAGTCGGACGACCTGCGGGACACTCCCGACGCGCCCTATGTGAAGGACGTCGCGGAGCATGTCGGTTCGGAGCACGCCGACATCGTGATCGGCCCGAAGACACTGGCCGACCCGGAGATCCGACAGGCCGTGATCGGCGCGCGCGACCTGCCGATGACGATGGGCGACATCGACTTCTCCCTGTATCTGCTCTTCAAGGAGATCCGGCAGAGGTCGACGGTGGCCCTGTCGGGCGAGGCGGCCGACGAGATATTCGGCGGCTACAAGCACATGCACGTCCCCCAGATCCAGCAGGCCCAGGCGTTTCCCTGGATCGCGCTCAACATCGGCGCGTTCGACAAGGACGGCACGGGCCTCAACCCGCAGCTGTGGTCCGGCCTCGGGCTGGAGGAGTACCGGAAGGACTCGTACGCGAGTGCTCTGGGAGAGGTCGAGCGGCTCGACTCCGGCGACGTCTACGCCTCCGAGGACGACTTCGAGCACCGCATGCGGATCATGATCCATCTGCACCTGACCCGGTTCATGCGCTACCTCCTCGACCGGAAGGACCGGCTGAGCATGGCGCTCGGGCTGGAGGTCCGGGTGCCGTTCTGCGATCACCGGATCGTCGAGTACGTCTACAACACGCCCTGGTCGTTGAAGACCTACGACGGTCGGGAGAAGAGCCTGCTTAGGGGTGCCGTCAAGGACATGCTGCCGGAGTCGGTCGTCTGGCGCCCGAAGAGCGCCTATCCCTCCACGCAGGACCCCTATTACGCCCAGGAGCTCCAACGGCAGGCCAAGGAGCTGCTGAGCGATCGCGGCCACGGAGTCTTCGAGTTGGTGAACCGGCAGTGGCTGCAGAGCGCGACCGGGAAGGACACAGCCGGGATGGACAGGCTGACCCGGCTGGGTCTCGAGCGAACGTTGGATCTCGCCACCTGGCTCGACGCCTACCGCCCCACGCTCAGGCTCCCCTGACAGAACCGCCGGGATCGGCCGGCGCCTCCCGGTCTACTCCACCGCCGTGGGCCTGCGCGAAGCCGCCATCGCCTCGGTGACGTCGGTCAGCGGGCGCAGTCGGTAGGTGTAGGAGTAGTCGCGGTTCGCGAACAGCTTGTACTCGTCGTGGGTGTGGGCGCCCCAGCTGTTGTCGCCGCCCAGGCCCATCTGCCGGTGGTTCACGCGGAGGACGACCTCGTCGCGCGGGGTGAGCTGGTAGTCGTGGCGCACCCCGGACGACAGGTCCTCGGGGGTGAAGTGCGAGGCGTTGACCTCCAGCAGGGGCTCGCCGGAGACGAGCAGGCCGGTGCCGGTGCCGTCGGTGAGCGCGATCCAGCGGACGTCGGTCTTGTTGCCGTTCTCCTGGGGGCGGATGTAGGGGGTCCACTGGCCGGAGACGGTTGAGGAGTACACGCCGACGTCGGTGCCGTCGTTGCGGTCGCAGTAGTTCTCCTCGGGCCCGCGGCCGTAGTAGCGCAGACGCTCGAAACGCCCGGGCAGGAGCAGCAGCGTGCCGACCTCCGGGATGTACGGCAGGGACGCCGCGCCCGGGCGCAGGGTGTTGTCGACCTTGATCTCGCCGTTGCCGAACACCGTGTAGGTGGTGGTGTACGTCGACTCGACCGTCGTGGGCAGTGTGCCGCTGACCTTGATCTCGACGGCCTTGTCGCCCAGGGTGCGCACGCTCACGTCCGTCACCTTGCGCCGCGCGCCCGCGTCGCGCCAGGTCTGATTGCGGGTGTGCTGGCCGTTGCCGCGGTCGTTCTCGGTGGGCGCCCGCCAGAAGTTCGGCACGGGCCCGGAGGTGATGAGCCGGGTACCCCGGGCCTCGTACGACGTGATGACGCCGCTGCTCTTGTCGAGGGTCACGGAGAAGCCCTGGCCCTTCACCGTGACGCCCTTGTCCGCGTCCTCGTACCGCAGTGCCGGCACGCTCGCCAGCGGTACGGGGGTCACGGCCGGGCTGTCGGCGGCGACGGGGAGTTGCTGCTTGGCCACCTCGAATCCGGCCTTCGCCCACGGGGTGGGCTCCTTGGTGGTGAAGGAGAGCTGGAGGAAGTACTCGGTGCCCGGCGCCGGGTCGTCCGGCAGCCGCACCGGCAGCGTGATGTCCTTGCTGCTGAGCGGAGGGACGTCCAGCTGGCTGCGGCTCAGCCTGCCGTGCCGTACGACATCGCCGTCGGCGACCAGGGCCCAACGGCCGTCGAACTCACGGAGGTTGGTGAACAGGTACTCGTTGGTGAGGGTGATCGCCGCCCCGGGAGCCAGTGAATCGCCGGCGGCCGGTGCCGCGCGCACGGCCTGGTAGACCTGCTTGACCTCGGCCGCCTTGCCGGTGAGCCGGCGGTCGGCGGTGACGATGCCGTCCGCGTTGGAGGTCCCGTCGTTGGGGTTGTCGCCCCAGTCACCGCCGTACGGGAAGAAGGTCTTCTCGCGCGGCCGCTTCTCGGCGAGTTCGACGGTGGCCGCGTCGAACCAGAACCGTACGCCCTCGTCACCGGGGCCACGGCTGTCGGAGCCGAGCTCGGCCGCGCTCAGCGCACGGGCGTACACGCGTGCCCGGCGGATCGTGCCGCTGAACTCCCGCGTGGGGTTGTCGACGTCGGTGGCGAGCGCGAGGGGCGCGGTGTTGCTGCTGGGCTTGCGCGTGGTGGTCCGGGTCGCCTTGACCGCGCCGTCGACGTAGAGGGTCAGCGTGCCCGCGTCCGCGTCGAAGACACCGGCGATGTGGTGCTCGCTGCCGGTCCAGTCGTCCGGGAGGGCCCAGTTCGCGGTGATCCACTGGCCGCCGCCGTAGATGAAGAACTCCAGGGTCCGGTCCGACTGCTTGAGGGCGTACTGGGTGTCGCCCTTGGCGAGGATCGGCTGGTGGTAGCCGGTGTAGTGGGGGGTGACCCAGGCCTCCAGGGTGAGCGAGCCCGTGAGGTCGAGCCGCTCGTCGCGGGCGAAGACGGTGGCGCCGGAGACACCTTTGGCACGATCGAAGGTGCCGCTCGCGGTGAGGACCTCACCGCGCACCCCGCCGGGCCCGGACTCGGTGAGGATCTTGCGCGCGGGCACGGGCCAGCTCAGGGACTGGTCGACGAAGTCCCAGATCCAGCCGCCCTGGAGGACGTCGTAGCGGCGGACGAGGTCCCAGTACTTGGTGAGGTTGCCGTTCGAGTTCCCCATCGCGTGGGCGTACTCGATCATGACGTACGGCCGGGTGTCGGCCGTGTCCTTCGCGCGCTGCTCGACGCGGGAGGGACTGTCGTACATCTCCGAGCGGATGTCGCTGATCGTCGGCCGGTCGTCGCCCTCGTACTGGATGACGCGCGTGCGGTCGTACGACTTGATCCAGTCGTGCATGGCGACGAAGGTGCTGCCGCCGCCGGCTTCGTTGCCGAGCGACCAGATGACCACCGAGGCGTGGTTCTTGTCGCGGTGGACCATGCTCTGGGCCCGGGCCACGCACGCCTTGGTCCAGTCCGCGTGGTTGCCCGGGTACTCGCCGCGGATGCCGTGGGTCTCGAGGTTGGTCTCGTCCACGAGGTACAGGCCGTACTCGTCGGCGAGTTCGTACCACAGCGGGTTGTTGGGGTAGTGCGAGGTGCGGACGCTGTTCATGTTCATCCGCTTGATGATCTCGATGTCCTTGACCATGTGCGCTCGGGTGAGCGCCATGCCGCTGTCGGGGTGCATCTCGTGCCGGTTCGTGCCCCGGAAGGAGACGGGCCGGCCATTGATCCGCATCAGGCCGTCCTTGAGCGCGAACTCGCGCAGGCCGACGCGGTGCGAGAGCGTCTCGATCACCTTGCCGGCCGGGTCACGGAGGCGGAGGACGGCGGTGTAGAGGTTCGGGTGCTCGGCGGACCACAGCTCGGGCGCGGGCACGGCTCTGCTCGCCCGGACGGTCACGTCCTCACCGATGGCGGCGGACGCGAGGTCCACGGCCTGCTGGAGCGGGCGGGACCAGACGGCGTGGCCGCGGGCGTCGTACAGCTGGGTCTCGACGGAGTAGCCGCCCTCGCCCCGATCCCCGTACGAGCGCACGCTCGCGGTGACGGACAGCTCGGCGGCCGTGTAGTCGTCGCTCAGCGGGGTGTCCAGCTTGAAGTCGCGCAGGTGGACTTCGGGCGTGGAGTAGAGGTAGACCGAGCGGAAGATCCCGCTCAGCCGGATCATGTCCTGGTCTTCGAGCCAGTCCCCGTCGGAGAAGCGGTACACCTCCACGGCGATCTGGTTGGTGCCCGGCTTGAGGTGCTCGGTGATGTCGTACTCGGCGGGCGTGAAGGAGTCCTCGGCGTACCCCACCAACTCCCCGTTGATCCACACGTAGTGCGCGGACTTGACCCCTTCGAAGTGCAGGAAGGTACGCCGTCCTGCCCAGCCGCGCGGCACGGTGAAGGTCCGCCGGTACTGCCCCACCGGGTTGAACCTGGTGGGCGCCGCCGGGGGCTGCGCCTCCTCGCCGAGCCCGTTGGGACCCCACCAGGGGTAGGTGATGTTGACGAAGATCGGGCGGTCGTAGCCGTGCATCTGCCAGACGGAGGGGACGGGGATGCTGTCCCAGTCGCTGTCGTCGACGTCGGTGCGGTAGAAGTCGGTGTCCCGGTCGTCGGGCCGGTCCGCGTAGGCGAACTTCCACTTCCCGTCGAGGCCGAGTCTGTACGGCGAGCGCGTCCGGTCCGCGTCCAGCGCCTGCCTGACGTCCGCGTACGGCATGAGGGTGGTGTGCGGCGGCTGGGTCCCGATCCGGAAGATGTCGATGTGCCCGTTCCACTCCGGGGTGCCGGCCGCCGCCCCGCCCCCGTCGGCCGCGTGCACCGTGGCGGCGGACGATCCGGGCAGGGCGAGCGCGCCGAGGACGGCGGCTCCGCCCTCCAGGAGGCGGCGCCGGCTGACGGGCACACCCTCGGGGTGGCTCCGGTGACCGGCGGGAGACTCGGGAGCGTGCGGCATGACCGTGGCCTTCCTCGGGACGACAGTGCGCTGCGCGGGGCTTGAGGGAGCGTCAGATCGTGTGCGGTGCTGTTGGTAAACCGAACGAACCCTAGGATGCGAACAGAACCGAATCAATGATCCTGTCGGACTTTGTGTGATCCTGCGGGGTTGACGCGCCCCTGTAGATCCGCTTACGCCGCCGTCTCGACCTCCGTGACGTCGCGCTGCCCCTGTGCGAACTGCGTCCGGTACAGCTCGGCGTACCGCCCGCCGGCCATGAGCAGTTCCTCGTGGGTGCCGCGTTCGACGATCCGGCCGGCCTCGACCACCAGGATCTGGTCCGCCGCCCGCACGGTGGACAGCCGGTGGGCGATCACGACCGCGGTCCTGCCCTGCAGCGCCTCGGTGAGCGCCTCCTGGACGGCGGCCTCGGAGGTGTTGTCCAGATGGGCGGTGGCCTCGTCGAGGATGACGACGCGCTGGCGGGCCAGCAGCAACCGGGCGATGGTCATCCGCTGGCGTTCGCCGCCGGAGAGCCGGTAGCCGCGCTCGCCGACCACGGTGTCGAGGCCGTCGGGCAGGGACCGTACGAGATCGTCGAGGCGGGAGCGGCGCAGGGCGTCCCAGAGTTCGTCGTCGGTGGCGGCGGGGCGGGCCAGCAGCAGGTTGGCGCGGACACTGTCGTGGAAGAGGTGACCGTCCTGGGTGACCATGCCGAGGGTGGCCCGCAGGGACTCGGCGCTCACGTCTCGGACGTCGACGCCACCCACGCGTACGGCGCCCTCGTCGACGTCGTACAGCCGCGGCAGCAGCTGGGCGACGGTCGACTTGCCCGCGCCGGACGAGCCGACCAGGGCGACCGTCTGCCCGGGTTCGGCGCGGAAGGAGATGCCGTGCAGCACCTCGGCGCCGCCGCGGGTGTCGAGGGTCGCCACCTCCTCCAGGGAGGCCAGGGAGACCTTGTCGGCGGAGGGGTAGCCGAAGCGGACGTTGTCGAACTCCACCGACACGGGGCCGTCGGGGACCTTCTGCGCGTCCGGCTTCTCTTCGATCAGCGGCTTGAGGTCGAGCACCTCGAAGACGCGCTCGAAGCTGACGAGGGCGCTCATGACCTCGACGCGGGCGCCCGCGAGCGCGGTGAGCGGGGCGTACATACGGGTCAGGAGCAGGGCCAGCGAGACGACGGCGCCCGGCTCCAGCGTGCCGCGCAGGGCGAACCAGCCGCCGAGGCCGTAGACGAGGGCGAGGGCCAGGGCGGACACCAGGGTGAGCGCGGTGATGAACATCGACTGGGCGGTGGCCGTCCGTACGCCGATGTCGGCCACCCGCCTGGCCCGGCTCGCGAACTCCTGCGACTCCTCCTCCGGGCGCCCGAACAGCTTGACCAGCGTGGCGCCGGGCGCCGAGAAGCGCTCGGTCATGCGGGTGCCCATCGCCGCGTTGAGCGCGGCCGCCTCCCGCTGCATGCCGGCCATGCGGTGGCCCATGCGCCGGGCCGGGATCACGAACACCGGGAGCAGGGCCAGGGCGAGCAGGGTGATCTGCCAGGACAGGGTGAGCATGACGGCGAGGGTGAGCAGCAGCGTGACGAGGTTGCTGACCACTCCGGACAGCGTGTTGCTGAAGGCGCGCTGGGCGCCGATCACGTCGTTGTTGAGACGGGAGACGAGCGCTCCCGTACGAGTACGTGTGAAGAACGCGACCGGCATGCGCTGCACATGATCGAACACAGCCGCCCGCAGATCGAGGATGAGACCCTCGCCGAGCCTCGCCGACAGGCGCCGCCCGAGGATCCCGAGCGCCGCCTCCGCCACCGCGATCAGGGCGATCAGCAGGGCCAGACGGACGACCCTGCCCTCGTCGCCACCCGTCACGATCGCGTCGACGACGCGGCCGGCCAGTACGGGGGTCGCGACGGCGAGCAGCGCGGTCGCCACCCCGAGCACGACGAAGAGCGCGATCCTGCGGCGGTGCGGGCGGGCGAAGGCGACGATGCGGCGCAGCGTGGCGCGGGCGAACGGCCGGCGCTCCTGCTGGGCGTTCATGACGCCGTACAGCTGTGTCCAGGCTGTGGTCTCCATACTCATGAGCAGGAACTTAGAACCTCAAGCGGTGTTGAGGTCAATATCGCCGACTCGTCGAAGATCGACAGCCACCCGCAGCCGGTCCGTGAGGCGCAGGTCCGCAAGACGCCGGTCTGTAAGGCGCCGTCTCCGCTGCCGCAACCCGGCGTTGTCGCAGCGCGGAGACCCTCTGCGAGTGTGACAGCCGTACGACTCCCCGCGGGACGCCTGCTCGGGCGTCTCCCGCTCCGCCAGATACTGTGCCTGCTCCCACTCGTCCTCGTCGTCGTGGTCGCGGTGCAGCACCGTTCCGTGCTCGCCGAGGGCATCGGCCAGCTGGCGACGGCCAAGTGGCCGTGGCTGCTCGCCGCGGCCTGCGCCACCTGCCTGACCTGGGTCGCGGCGGCGGTGACCCGGCAGGGCGCCGTGATCGACCGGCTGCCCAAGCTACGGCTGCTCGTCACGCAGTTCGCGGCCGGCTCGGCCAACCACCTGCTGCCCACCGGCCTTGGCGCGAGCGCGGTCAACCTGCGCTTCATGACGGTGTGCGGGCTGCCGCTGGCCCGCTCCTCGGCCGCGCTGGCGCTGTATCTGCTCGCGGAGAGTGTGGCCCGCGTCGGCCTGCTGGCCGCGCTGTTGATCGCCTTCCCCGACGCGCTGCGGCTCGGGCCGCTTCTGCCGGAGGGGGCGTGGGGCCCGCTGTTGCTCGTCGTCGGCGCGGCGGCTGTCGTGGTCGTGGCCGTCTTCGCACTCGTACGCCGACTGCGCACCGCCGTGCTGACGTTCCTGCGCAGCGCGCTCGGCGAAGCGCGCTCGGTGCACACCCGCCCGTCCCGGGCGCTGGCGCTGTGGGGCGGTTCGCTGGCCTTCCCCATCCTCCAGGCGGCCGGCCTGGTCCTGGTGGGCCTCGCCCTGGGGCTGGACGTGCCGCCCGCGCACATGGCGCTCGCGTATCTGGCGGCGACCGTCGCCGTCGCCCTGGTGCCCACGCCGGGTGGGCTCGGCTCGGTCGAGGCGGCGCTGGTCGTGGCGCTGGTGGCGGCGGGCGGCCCGGTGGCGGTGGCGACGGCGGTGGTGCTGGCGTACCGGATCATCACGGTGTGGCTGCCGCTGCTGCCGGGGGCGTTGACGCTGGGGGCGCTGGTGCGGTGGAAGGTCATCTGACAGCTCAGTAACGTGCGGGGTCCGACCCACGGAAAGGGGCCCCGCCATGCCGGTCCGCGTCGAGCGCGACGGACACGTCACCACCGTCGTCCTCTCCCGCCCCGAGGTCCGTAACGCCGTCGACGGCCCGACCGCCGCCGAACTCGCCGCTGCCTTCCGGGAGTTCGAGGCCGACGACGAAGCACGGGTGGCGGTGCTGTGGGGCGAGGGCGGCACGTTCTGCGCGGGCGCCGACCTCAAGGCGCTGGGCGGCGACCGGAGCAACCAGGTCACCGAGGAGGGGGACGGTCCGATGGGGCCGACCCGGCTGCGACTGTCCAAGCCGGTGATCGCCGCGGTCGCCGGGCACGCCGTGGCCGGGGGCCTCGAACTGGCGCTCTGGTGCGATCTGCGGGTCGCCGAGGAGGACGCCGTCTTCGGTGTGTTCTGCCGTCGCTGGGGCGTGCCCCTCATCGACGGCGGCACGGTACGGCTGCCCCGGCTGATCGGCACGAGCCGCGCGCTGGACATGATCCTGACGGGACGGCCGGTGCCGGCGAGCGAGGCCCACGAGATGGGGCTCGCCAACCGTGTCGTACCGACCGGACACGCCCGCGCCGAGGCGGAGGCGCTGGCCGCCGCGATCGCAGGGTTCCCGCAGGCGTGTCTGCGCGCCGACCGGGCGTCCGTCCTCGACCAGGAAGGGCTGGACGAGACGGCCGCACTGCAAAGTGAACTCCGGCACGGCATGGGCGTGTTGGCGCAGAGCCTTCAGGGTGCGGCACGCTTCGCCTCCGGCGCCGGAAGGCACGGCTCGTTCACGGACGTGTGAGGCTCACCCGGGTCCGCGTGACGAGGGCCGCGCGGGTCCGACCGACGGGGTGGCAGCGTCGACGACCTCCGGGAGCCGTTCGTCCGACAATACGTGGAGGTCGAGCGCGCGTTCCGGCCAGTTCGCCCGGTCGAGGTCGAGGAGCCGGGCACGACCTGTGGTGGCGGGCGTCCGCGACATACGCGCCGGTGAGCCGGTGGACGAGCCGGGCGTCGCCGGCGGTGGCGACTGCGTCGCGGGTCTGATGGCGTCGTATCCAGGCCATCTGTCCGGCGCCCGCCGATGACGTCGCGTTCGGGGCGGACGACGAGGGCCTTGGTGCCGGAGGGCCTGCCGCCGGGGGTGCGCGGGCGTCGAGCGGCGCTCTGCGTACCCAGGTCGGGGGCGGCGAGTGCCCCTCTGGCACCGGCCGTTCGGCGGAGAATGCCCGAAACCGGCCCAAGACGCCGTCCGGCCGCCGATCCTGGTACGAACGCGTGTGCCCGATACGGCAGGATGAGCCCTCGTGCCGGCCTCGGGGGACGGGTGGCCGACACGATGGCACATCGCGGAAATCGAGCAGGTGACAACGTGACGAGACTTCACATCCGGCCGTCGGCGAAGGGGTTCGCCGCAGCTCTTCACCACGGAGGTGACCGGTGAAGCGAGCGCTCACTGTGGACGACCTGGTCATCGCCGGGATCGCGCTGGCGGCGGGGCTGTTGGCGGCCTTCCTGCTGCGGATGCTGCTGCGCTGGCTGGGCAAGCACGCCGACCGGACCCGCTGGAGCGGCGACGACCTCATCGTCGACACACTGCGGACCGTGGTGCCGTGGGCGGCCTTCCTCGGCGGCGCGGCCTCCGCGGGCGCGGCGCTGCCGCTGACCCGGACGGTCCAGCACAACGTCAATCAGATCCTGACCGTGCTGCTCATCTTCGTGGTGACGCTGGCCACGGCTCGCGGGGTCGCCGGCCTGATGCGGACGGTCACCCAGTCCCGCCCCGGCGTCGCCGGCTCGGCCACGATCTTCGTCAACATCACCCGGATCCTGGTCCTGGCCATCGGCTTCCTGGTGGTGCTCCAGACCCTGGGCATCTCCATAGCGCCCCTGCTCACCGCCCTGGGCGTCGGCGGTCTGGCCGTCGCGCTCGCCCTGCAGGACACGCTCGCCAATCTCTTCGCGGGCATCCACATCCTCGCCTCCAAGACCGTCCAGCCCGGCGACTACATCAGGCTGGCAAGCGGTGAGGAGGGCTACGTCGAGGACATCAACTGGCGCCAGACGACCGTGCGCGCGCTCTCCAACAACCTGATCGTCATCCCCAACGGGGAACTCGCGAAGACGAACATGACCAACTTCATGCGTCCCGAGCAGGAGTTGACGATCCTCGTCCAGGTCGGTGTCGCCTACGACAGCGACCTGGACCACGTCGAGCGCGTCACCAACGAGGTCATCGGCGAGGTGATGACCGAGGTCGAGGGCGCCCTCCCCGACCATGAGCCGATCATCCGCTTCCACACCTTCGGCGACTCCCGGATCGGCTTCACGGTCATCCTGGGTGTCGGTGAGTTCAGTGACCAGTACCGGATCAAGCACGAGTTCATCAAGCGCCTGCACAAGCGCTACCGCCTGGAGGGCATCCGCATCCCGGCGCCCACGCGGACGGTGGCGATCCAGCAGGGGACGGTGGCCATACCGCAGCAGCGCATCCCCGGAGAGGCGGACGAGGTGACCCCCGTCCGCCTCGACTGACCTGCCCGGACGTCCCTACAGGGTGGCCGAGTTGTCGTGAGAGCGGCTGCGCTTACGGCTGTGCGGCGCGGCGAGCGCCGGGTTCACCGGCGTGACCGTCCAGTCCGGGTGCCCCGGCATCCGCGGCGTCTTCGTGCCGTACAGCCAGTCCCGAAGGAATCCGGACAGATCCTGACCGGAGACCTCCGAGGCGACGGCGATGTAGTCGGCCGTCGACGCCGAGGAGTTGCGGTACCGGTCGAGGAAGGCGCGCTCCAGCGCGTTGAAGGCGCTCTCGCCGACGAGGTTGCGCAGCGCGTACAGGACCAGCACGCCGCCCAGGTAGCGCTGGCCGTCGAACAGGTTGGCCTCGTTGGGCGCGGCGACCGGCCCGGAGTCGCGCCGCCACTGGTCGCCCTGCGCGTAGGTGTGCTTCATCCGGGCTTCCAGGGTGGTCATGCCCAGGGAGTCCGGCCAGCCGCGCTCGTAGCGGTAGAGCAGCCCGTAGAAGTCGGCGTGGCCCTCGTTGATCCACAGGTCGGCCCAGGAGGCGGGGCTGACGCTGTTGCCGAAGTAGGAGTGGACCAGCTCGTGCATCATGTGCGAGCCGATCTTCGGCTCCGCCTGGAGCAGATAGTTCGGCTTGTAGATGGTCAGGGTCTGGGTCTCCAGGCCGGTGAAGTCGAAGGCGTTCGGGGCGTCGGAGTTGCAGGGCAGTAGGCCGTACGTCTCGAAGGGGTAGGCCCCGAGCCGCGCCTCCAGCCACTGGACCAGGTTCGGCGTCAGCGCGAGCGCCGGTTCCAGTGCCTCGGCGCGCGCGACCGGGACGACGTCGCGCAGCGGGAGGCCGTGCGGGCCCTGCCGGTCCTTGATCACGTAGTCGCCGACCGTGATCTGCACCAGTTCGGTGGCCATGGGCTCGCGGGAGCGGTACGTGTAGGCGGTACGGCCGCCGGAGAGGCTCTCGGTGCGTTCGAGCAGGCCGGTGGCCACGCCGCGCAGGCCGCCGGGGACGGTTATGCGGAACGTGAAGTCGGCCTTGTCGGAGGGGTGGTCGTTGCACGGGAAGACGGTGTGGGCCAAGTTCGGCTGGCAGCAGACTGCGAACCCGTCCAGCGTGTCGACCCAGCCGGTGTGCGGCGGCGGGATACGGCGCGGGTCCGCCGAGTACTCGACGCAGACGGTGACCCCGGACTTGGCGGGCAGGGTCCGGGCCGGCGTGATGCGCAGCTTCTCGCCGACCTGCTCGAACGTCGCCGTGCGGCCGCCGACGCGGACGGCGCGTATGTCGAGGCCGAGGGCGTCGAGGGAGAAGCGGGTCAGGGCCTGGGTGGTGCGGATCCGCAGGGTCGCGGTGGCATCGACCAGGCGGGTCGTGGCGTCGTAGGCGAAGTCGAGGTGGTAGGCCGCGACGCGGTAGCCGTCATTGCCGAGGGCCGGGTAGACGGGGTCGCCGAGGGTCTCGGGGCCCGGGGTTCCGGAGGTCCTGGCGGCCGACGTCCCCGTGCGCGTCGGTGCCGCGTGGGCGGAGGGGGCGGCGGTCAGGGCCGCTGCCGTGCCGATCAGGGCGGCCGCTGGGGCCGTCACTCTGCTGCGATATCTCATGGTCCGCTTTCGCTCGGGCGGCCGGGTGGTCAGGACCGGCCGCCGGATCGGTGATCTCCCTACATGACTGTGGGATCAGGTGATCCGGTTGCACGGAGGCGGTGCATCCGTTTGCGCGGATCCGAGATCTCGGCAGACATCCCCGCACCGCTGTGCGGACCCCTGTCGAGCCGAGGTCGATCACGAGATATCTTGATGTCGAGCAATGTTGCAGACGTGGAGCGGAGCACCCGGTGACTGACTCGACCATCATCTATACGCACACTGACGAGGCCCCGGCCCTGGCGACGTATTCCTTCCTGCCGGTGGTCCAGGCGTACGCCTCGCAGGCGGGTGTCGCCGTGGAGACGCGTGACATCTCGCTGGCCGGCCGCATCATCGCGGTGTTCCCGGAGTACCTGACCGAGGACCAGCGCATCCCGGACGCCCTCGCCGAGCTCGGTGAGCTCGCGAAGACGCCCGAGGCCAACATCATCAAGCTGCCGAACATCTCGGCGTCGATCCCGCAGCTCAAGGCCGCCATCGCCGAGCTGCAGGGCCAGGGCTACGCGCTGCCGAACTACCCGGACGACCCGAAGACCGACGAGGAGCGGGAGATCCAGGCCCGCTACGACAAGATCAAGGGTTCCGCGGTGAACCCGGTCCTGCGTGAGGGCAACTCCGACCGCCGCGCCCCCGCGTCGGTCAAGAACTACGCCAAGACCCACCCGCACCGCATGGGCGCCTGGACCCCCGAGTCCAAGACCAACGTGGCGACCATGGGCCATAACGACTTCCGCTCCACCGAGAAGTCCGTCGTGATCTCCGAGGCCGGCGCGCTGAAGATCGAGCTCGTCGCCGAGGACGGCTCCACCACCGTCCTGCGCGAGTCCGTACCGGTCCTCGCCGGTGAGGTCGTCGACGCCTCCGTGATGCGCGTCGCCGCGCTGCGCGAGTTCCTGACCGCGCAGGTCGCCAAGGCCAAGGCCGAGGGCGTGCTGTTCTCCGTGCACCTCAAGGCGACGATGATGAAGGTCTCCGACCCGATCGTCTTCGGCCACGTCGTGCGCGCCTTCTTCCCGAAGACCTTCGAGAAGTACGGCCAGGCGCTCGCCGCCGCCGGTCTGTCCCCGAACGACGGTCTGGGCGGCATCCTCAAGGGCCTGGACGCGCTGCCGAACGGCGCCGAGATCAAGGCGTCCTTCGACGCGGAGATCGCCGAGGGCCCGGAGCTGGCCATGGTCGACTCCGACAAGGGCATCACCAACCTGCACGTGCCGTCCGATGTGATCGTCGACGCCTCGATGCCGGCCATGATCCGCACCTCCGGCCACATGTGGGGCCCGGACGGCCAGGAGGCCGACACCCTGGCCGTCCTGCCGGACTCCTCCTACGCCGGCGTCTACCAGGCCGTGCTCGACGACTGCCGTGCCAACGGCGCCTACGACCCGTCGACCATGGGCTCGGTCCCGAACGTCGGCCTCATGGCGCAGAAGGCCGAGGAGTACGGCTCGCACGACAAGACCTTCGAGATCAAGGCCGCCGGTACGGTCCGCCTGGTCGACCAGGCCGGCAACGTGCTCATCGAGCAGCCGGTCGCCGAGGGCGACATCTTCCGTGCCTGCCAGACCAAGGACGCGCCGATCAAGGACTGGGTGAAGCTGGCCGTCACCCGCGCCCGCGCCACCGGCGACCCGGCCGTGTTCTGGCTGGACGAGACCCGTGCGCACGACGCCAACCTGATCGCCAAGGTCAACGCGTACCTGCCGGAGCACGACACCGAGGGCCTGGACATCCGCATCCTCGCCCCGGTCGACGCCACCAAGCTGTCGGTGGAGCGCATCCGCCGCGGCGAGAACACGATCTCGGTCACCGGTAACGTCCTGCGCGACTACCTGACCGACCTCTTCCCCATCCTGGAGCTGGGCACCAGCGCCAAGATGCTGTCGGTCGTCCCGCTGATGGCGGGCGGCGGCCTGTTCGAGACGGGCGCCGGCGGCTCGGCGCCGAAGCACGTCCAGCAGCTGGTCAAGGAGGACTACCTGCGCTGGGACTCCCTCGGTGAGTTCTTCGCGCTGGTGCCGTCCCTGGAGCAGTACGCGACGGCCACCGGCAACACCCGCGCGAAGGTCCTCGCCGACACCCTCGACCGCGCCACGGCGACCTTCCTCAACGAGGACAAGTCCCCGACCCGTCGCGTCGGCGGCATCGACAACCGCGGCAGCCACTTCTACCTGTCCCTGTACTGGGCGCAGGAGCTGGCCAAGCAGACCGACGACGCGGACCTGGCCAAGGCCTTCGCCCCGCACGCCGAGACGCTCACCGCCAACGAGCAGAAGATCGTCGACGAGCTGAACGCCGTCCAGGGCAAGCCGGCCGAGATCGGCGGCTACTACCAGCCCGACCCGGCCAAGGCCGCCGCGGTCATGCGCCCGTCGGCCACCTGGAACGAGGCGCTGGCGTCCCTGAGCTGACGTGACCTGTTCCTGACTGCGCCCCGGCAGGCAGCCCGCCTGCCGGGGCGCAGTCGTATCTCAGCCCGCCGGGGCCTCGGTCGGACGGAGGCCGACGGACCGCGGCCGGACACGACCGGTCGCCCTCATGCCCCGACCTCCTGCGCCCCTGTCCGCGCCGCCCGCAGACCCCGCGAGACAGCACAGGCCGCGGCGCGGACCTGGTGGGCGACCCGTGTCGGCCGGACCAGCTCGGGGGAGCCCACGACAGCGACGGCCGCGATCACGAGGCCGCGCTCGTCGCGCACGGGAAAGGCCAGCCCGGAGCGCCCTTCGATCAGGGTGCCGTGGACGACGGCCTACCCGTCGCACCTGACCTTCGACAGGTAACGCCTCGGTGCGGTGCCGTCCACCATGGTGTGTCGGGTGTAGGCGTGCAGCGGGGCGGCGCAGACCTCGCTCTGCAGCAGCTCGCCCGCGTGGGCCAGCAGCACCAACCCCACGGAGGTGGCGTGCAGCGGGACGCGGCGGCCCTGATCGCCGTAGAAGGGGACGACTTCGTCACCCTGGACCCGCCCGGCCCGGTGGATGCCGCTTCGGCCATCGCGGAGTTCCTACACCCACCCGGTCATCGACATGGCGCTGCGCGAGCGGCAGTCGGCGGGCGCGGAGGCGGCTGCCCAGCTTCTGCACGAACGGCGCTGACCCGCCGAGGGGCTCAGTGCTCCCCGTGCCGCCTTGCCGACTCGTTCTCCTGGGCCATGCGCCGCAGCGCCAGCAGCGCGGGCTCCAGGAGGACGGTCAGCAGCAGCGCGCGCTCCGCCAGTTCCAGCGGATCCTCGATGCCGTCGAGTTGGTCGAGATCGACGGACGCGGTCTGTTCGGCCAGGTGGGCGTAGGGCAGCAGGGTGCGCCAGTGCAGGGGGGCGCCGAGGGTGCGCAGCGAGGTCAGGGTCTCGGCGAGGGCGGCCCTGGCCGGGGCCGCCTCGTGCACGTTCCAGCCCAACTCCTTGACCAGGTCGTCGACTTCGGCTGTCTCGGGCGAGTCGGCCGCGGGCTCCTCGGCCAGCCGGATCGCACCGAGGGCGAGACCCAGGACGACGTGGGTGTCGCCGGTCTGCTCGGCCAGGGCGTTCAGTACGTCCCGGGCGGCACTCACGGACAGACCCCGCACGCCGACGAGAGCGCGGATCAGGCGCAGCCGGCGCAGATGCTGCTCGTCGTACTCGGCCTGCGTCGCGGCGGTCTGCCGTCCGGGCGGGAGCAGGCCCTCGCGGATGTAGTACTTGATCGTCGTCACGGAGGTGCCGCTGCGGCGGCTCAGTTCGGACATGCGCATTCGGGATCGACTCCGCTCTGGAAATTGGATACCTTGACTGTCTAATCTGGATAGTAGAGATATCCAATTCTATCCCTACGAGCAGCCGGAGAAGGCCACAGCCATGCCCACTCTGCCCTGGACCACCGTCACCACCCCCGCCCCGGACGCCCAGGCGTTCGTCATGGCATCCCGCTTCGAGGTGCGCTCGCTCAAGGACGTGCCGCGCTTCTTCCTGAAGTCCCTGGCCGCGTGGAAGCAGGTCTCCGGCGCGCCCGGCGCGTACGGCGCCTCGCTGATCGCCGAGCCGTTCAAGCGCACCTTCTGGACCCTGTCGGCCTGGCAGGACAAGGAGGCGCTGTACGCGTACGCGAAGACCGAACCGCACCGCTCGATCATGACCGGCCTGCGGCCCACGATGAAGGACTCGACCTTCACGTTCTGGCAGGTCCCGGCCGCCGACCTGCCCATCGACTGGGCGGACGCCCGGCGCCGGCTCGCCGAGCAGCAGACCACCGGCTTCTGAGCCCTCACCGGCCCAGCCCCTCCCCGAGGAGAGACCCCCGCCATGACGCTGTCCGAACAGAACCCGGCCCTCGCCGACCCCGTCACCACACCGGACTCCCCCGCCGGCCGGCACATCCCCCTGTGGCTGGCGATCGTGGCGTGCAGCGTGCCCATGTTCATGGTCGCGCTCGACAACCTCGTCGTCTCGACCGCCCTGCACACCCTGGCCGTCGATCTGGACGCCACCACCCAGCAGTTGCAGTGGTTCGTCAACGCCTACGTGCTCAGCTTCGCCTGTCTGCTGATGACCGGCGCGGCGCTCGGCGACCGCTTCGGCCGCCGCCGCGTCTTCCTGCTCGGCATCGCCGTGTTCACGATGGCCTCCATCGGCTGCGGACTGTCCGACACGAGCGCCCAGCTGATCACCTTCCGCGCGATCCAGGGCTTCGGCGCGGCGGCCGTGATGCCGCTGTCGCTGACTCTGCTCTCCCACGCGGTGCCGGAGCGGCTGCGCGCCATGGCACTTGGCGTGTGGTCCGGCGTGAGCGGCCTGGCCGTGGCGATGGGTCCGGTGGCGGGCGGCGCGGTGGTCGACGGCCTGGACTGGCGGTGGATCTTCTGGATCAACGTGCCGGTGTGCGTGATCGCCGTCCCGTTGGTCCTCTTCGCCCTGCGCGAGAGCTCCCTGCCCGAAGTCCGCCTCGACCTGGTGGGCATGCTGCTGGCCGCGGCCGGCCTGTGCGCCGTGGTGTGGGCCATCGTGCATGGCGAGCAGGACGGCTGGACCTCGGCGAAGGTGCTGGGGGCGTTCGCGGCCGGCGCCGTGCTGCTGGCCCTCTTCGTCGCCTGGGAGGCCCGCGTCCCCCATCCCATGTTGCCGCTGTCCTTCTACCGGGTACGCGCCTTCACCCTCACCAACATCGTCTCCGCGACCATGTATTTCGGCGTCTTCGGCTCCCTGTTCCTGCTCGCCCAGTACCTGCAGATCGTGCCCCCGCGCACCCCGCTGGAGGCAGGTGTCCGCACCCTCGCGTGGACCCTCATGCCGATGTTCGTCGCCCCGGTCGCCGGGCTGCTCACCGACAAGGTCGGCGGCGGCCGGCTCATGGCCCTGGGTCTGTTCCTGCAGGGCGTCGGCCTGGGCTGGATCAACCTGGTCGCCGACACCGACACGGCGTACTCCTCCCTGGTCGGCCCCATGATCGTGGCCGGCATCGGCATGGGCTTCGTGTTCGCGCCGACGGCGGCCGTCGTGCTCGGCTCGGTCGCCAAGGAACACGCGGGCAAGGCGTCGGGCGCCAACACGACGGTGCGGGAGATCGGCGGCGCGCTCGGCATCGCCGTACTCAGCACGGTGTTCGTGACGTACGGCGGCCCGCAGGGCCCGCAGCAGTTCGTCGACGGACTGCGTCCCGCGGTGTGGGTCGGCGTGGCGGTCGTCTTCGCCGGCGCACTGTGCGCCCTCGGCATCCCGCGCCGGCCCCGCCCGGCGGACACGGAGGGGTGAACCCGTCCGCATGGTGAGGACGAGCGCGGCAGCTCGGCGGGAGGCCGTGGTGCTCGTGGCGCCGGCGGAGTTCGCGCGGCAGGGCTACCACGCCACCTCGACCGGGGCGATCGCCCGGCGCGTGGGCGTCTCGCAGCCGTACCTGTTCCGGCTTTTCCCCGACAAGAGGGCCATATTCGTCGCCGCCGCGCTCAGGTCCTTGGAGGACACCCGCCTGGTCATGGAGGAGGCGGCCAGGGCACTGGAGGGCGCGCAGGCGCGCCACGCCGTGGCGCAGGCGTGCACCCGGCTCGTCATGGAGCAGCCCGACCGACTGGCCATGCAGCTCCAGTCCTGCCCGGCCGTGGCCGCCGCCGAGGCGGCGGGCGACCACGCGTTCGGCGAGGCGATACGGGGCGGCTGGACCCGGCTCTGGGAGACGGTACACATGGCCCTGGGAGCCGACGCCGATGAGACGTCGGCCTTCCTGGCCCGCGGGGTGCTGCTCAACGTCTGACGGCGATGGGGTTTCCGCCCCGGCACCGCGTGTGGCAGTGGGCCGGGCCGACCCTCAGCCGGGCAGCGCGAGCTCCAGCTCCAGCCAGCGGGCCAGGTCCTCGATCTCCCGGCCGATCTCCGCGCTCATGGCCTTGGTGAACGGCACGTCCTCGTGGATCGCGTTCACGCGCAGCACTCCGGCCTTGCGCTCGGCGGCGGCGTCGAGCTTTCCGACCAGCCGATCGCCGTAGAGGACGGGAAGCGCGAAGTACCCCCAGCGGCGCTTGGCGGCGGGCTTGTACATCTCCAGCTGGTACTCGTACTCGAACAGCTCGGTGGTGCGTCTACGGTCGTGGACGAGCCGGTCGAACGGGGAGAGCAGGGCGGCCCGTCCCTCGAAGGTCAGCCCCAACTGGGCTGGATCCACACGCCACTTGCCCCGCACGCCTTCGACGACGGCCGGCTCACCGGCCTCCCCCACGTCCGCCGGCTCGACCTGGCACTCCGGGCCTCGCGCGCGGGCGATGCCCAACGCCCGCAGCCGTCGCTCGTCCCGGATACGCAGCGCCTCCTGCACGGGGACCGCGGGCGTGTCCGGGTAGACCCGCTCGGCCAGGTCCCACAGGCGGTCACCGCCGCGGCGTCCCGCCACGGCGACCTCGCCGCGCTGCACCATGAGCTCCAGGAGCTTGGTGACATTGCGGTTATTGGTCCACCCGCTCGACTTCCACGGCAGTGCGCAGGTGTCGGGCAGTTCGCGGGAAGGCAGCGGCCCTGCGGCGCCGAGCCGGTCGAGTATGTCCCGGCGGCAGGCGTCGTTGGCGCCCACCCACGTGCGGTGGTACTCACGCCAGGAGGAAGGTGTCCCCCGCTCGGGCCACTCGGCCATCTCGGCGCGGTACAGCGCGAGATCCTCACCGGGCCGGATCATGGCCTGCAACTCCAGCACCGTCCGGTCGGCGAGGGCGGCGGTCAGGTCGGCCGGTGAGTAACCGGCGGACCCGAGCCGGCTCCACGCCACGAGATCGGCGTTGGGCGCTATGGCGGCGGTCGGGTCGATCTGCAGCAAAGTCAGCCGTCTCATGACATCGAGCAGCCCGGTCGGCCGGGAGCCGTCCAACAGCTGGGCGCGCACGGCAATACGGCGGGCTTCGGCACGGGAGAGCTCATGCACGGTCACCTGCGTCACCTGCCCCGGATCAGGACGTACGGCGCAGCCAGGTCGGCGGGCCGCTGGTTGCTGATGTTCATGCTGTGATGGTGCACCACGCCACTGACAACGCCCCGGGAGCAGCTGTGATGACCCCTGCCGTGCCGTCGTTCGAGTTGCTCCCCGGAGCCGAGGGGTCGCCGGTGATCCTGCATGTGCCGCACTCGGCGCGGGAGATACCGCCCGAGGTGCGCGCGGGGATCGTGCTGGACGACTCCGCGCTGGAGCGGGAGCTGGACCACATCGTCGACGCGCACACCGCGGAGCTCGCTCAGGAGGCGGTCGGGGCGGCGGAGATCACCCCGTGGCGGTTCGTCAACCGGCTCTCGCGGCTGGTCGTCGATCCGGAGCGGTTCCCGGACGAGCGGGAGGAGATGCTGGCCGTGGGCATGGGTGCCGTCTACACGCGGACCACGCACAAGGCACCGCTGAGGCCTGCGGACGCCGACCCCGAGCCGCTCGTCGAGCGGTACTTCCGGCCGTACGCGAAGGCCATGACGGACGCCGTGGCCGATCGGCTCACCGTCACCGGCCGGGCCGTGATCATCGACGTCCACTCCTACCCGACCGCGCCGCTCCCCTACGAACTGCACGGAGTGGGCCCACGGCCGCCGGTCTGCCTGGGCACCGACTCCTTCCACACGCCGCCCGAACTGCTCGCCGCGGCCCGGGAGGCGTTCGCGCCGTGCGGGGAGACGGGGCTGGACAGCCCGTTCAGCGGCACGTACGTCCCGCTGGAGTTCTACGGCACCGATCCCCGGGTGGCCGCCCTGATGATCGAGATCCGTCGGGACACGTACATGGCGGAGCCGGGCGGTCCGGCCGGTCCCGGACTCACCCGGCTCGCGCGGGCGCTGGCGGCGCTGGTGGACGCCGCCTCCCGCTGACGCGGTGGGTCAGGCCCGCAGCCACTCCGTGACCACGACCTCCCCGCCGGTCCGCAGCCGCAGGGCGAAGGGGCCGCTCGGCGGTGCGTCACTGGTGAAGCGGCCCATGTCGTCGGCCACGACCGGCATGACCGTCTGCGGGCCGCCGAGCACCTCGATCCGCGCCTGCTGCGGCGGCAGCACCTGCCCCATTAGCCCGTGCGTGCTCACCTCCACGTCGACGGTCACCTCGCCGGCGCGGAAGGTCAGCATCCGCGGCACGTCCGTCGCTCCCCTGACCGGAATGGCGTCCACCACCGAGTCGAAGGTCAACTCGGCGATCCGAGCGTCGAGGTCGTGCAGTGCGAACGCCTCGACGGCGATCTGCCGCAGTTGGGCGGGGACCGGGTCCAGGATGGTGGCGGCCTGGCGGAGTTCCTCCTCCAGCAACTCGACGGCGAACCCGTCGTCGCCCAGGGACTGTTCGCCGAGGGGCTCTTCGCCCGTCACTTCGTCGTTCATGTCGTCGTTCACAGCGCTCCCCGTGCGTCGATGCGGGCCCGAAGTCGGCGCAGACAGCGCTGGCGCAGCGGCCCGATGCTGCCCACGGCGATGCCCAGTGCGGCGGACACCTCCTGGTAGCTGGGCGGCGGCGAGGCCATCAGCACGCGCAGCAACTGGCGGCAGCGGTCGCCGAGTTCCTCGAACTCCTGCCACATCCAGCGGATGCGCTCACTCTCGGCGGCCGCCTCCTCCGAGTCCAGGACCGACTGTTCGGGCGTACGTTCCTCGCTGACCCGGTCGAGCAGCTGCGGATCGCTCGTCACCGTCAGCCGCCTTGAGCTCTTGAGCACCTTCAGACACTCGTGCCGTGCGGTGCTCGCGAGCCAGGATCCGGCCTTCTCGGGTTCACGGATGCGCCCGAGGTGCTGGGCAAAGCGGAACCAGACGGTCTGGTAGACCTCATGGGCGTCGGCGTCGCCCAGCCGGTGCGCGCGCACGACGGACCACACCAGTGGGCTCAGCCCTTCCACGAGCGCCTTCCAGGCCGCCGCGTCACCGTCGACGGCGGACTGGACCAAGGCACCGACATCTGCACGGTCCACAGCCCCACCCCTCGTGTACGGCAAGTCATCGTACGCCGCGGAGGGGACGGTTCCGACCCTCATGAGCGAGGAGCCGGGGGCGTGACGGGGGCAGGGCGCCAGGTCGGAGGGCGAAGGGCCGGCACATGCGCCCCCCGCACCTCCGCGAACCCGGAGTTCGCCGCGAGCATCTTGTACCGGGCGACACGCGGGTCGCGTTCCTGCTGCGCGGTCATGTGGGCGGCGACCATGCCGGCGACGATCGGAGTGGCGAACGAGGTGCCGCTCCAGTACGCGAGCCCCTCGAACATCACCTGGTCGGGCTTGGTGGTGCCGCCCTGCTCGCTCAACACGCCGGTGTGGCGCGGGGACTGGCAGGTGCAGGAGTAGCCGAAGCCGTACCGGCAGTCGTCGTAGGTGGAGTGCTGGTACACGTACGGCACGGGCGCGTCGAAGCCGGTGAGGGCGCTGGTGAGGCGCTCGCCGGGCGCGTACACCTTCACCCAGCCGCCGTGGTTGCTGAAACAGGCGCCGAACTCGCCGTCGCCGCGCAGCGCTCCGACCGACAGCACGACGTCCTGGTAGTCGGGCAGGTCGGCGTAGGCGGCGGGCCAGAAGGGCATGGCGCTGCCGTTGTTGCCGGCCGCCGCGACGAGCAGGGTGCGCTGGTCGCGCAGCTCCTGCATGAAGGCCTCGACGCCGAGCAGGGCGTCGGTGCGGCCGTTGGAGGTGCCGGCGGAGAGGCTGAGGATGTCGGGCCAGCCGCCCACGTCGACGGCCTCGAAGAGCTTCTCGCCGAACTCGGACTCCAGGATGGCGCCCGCGTCGTTGAGGGAGTTGCGGACCGTGATGTCCGTGTTGGGCGCGACGGCGCCGACGAGCCCGGCGATGAAGGTCCCGTGGCCGACGTACTGCTGGAGGATGCCGTCGTCGTCGCACTCCTTGACCTGGGCATCGCCCTCGGTGTGGGCCAGCAGCGGGAAGGAGCGGAAGTCGTGCACGAGGCCGGTGTCGATGACGAGGACGCCGACCGCGGTGTCCGGGTCGTGGACGCCCTCGGCCGCCGCGGGGTTGATCCCGCCGACGAGCGGGGCCGGCACGGGTTCGTCGCCGGGACAGGAGTTGACCCGCCCCGTGATCCCCACCAGGTGGTTGCGGCTGACGATGCGCCGTCCGGCCCGTCCCTCCGTCTCGCGCAGGGCGCGCAGGGCGTGCGCGACCGTCGGGTCGCCGCTCCGGTCGCCCTCGCCGGGGTCACCGACCTGGATGCGGGTGATGCCTGAGCGGTTGGTCTGCGGGCTCGCGCGGCGCACGTTGTCCTGGACCAGGTCGGGGTGGGCGGTGAAGTGCGCCCGCACGGTGTCCTCGACGACACGGGCGTCCTCGCCGTCGCGGACCAGTACGTAGCCCTTCTCGTAGATGAACTCGGCGGAGTCGTCCGGTCCCATCGCGAGGGGGACGTCGGGCATGGAGCGCTGGATCTGCTCGAACTGCTCGTGGAATCGCTGTGGTGCCATGGCGGGTCCTCCCCCTGAGGCGACGTTCGTCAGTCAGAGCCTGACGGTCGCTCATTGATACAGCGCCAAACCGGTGTGGCACGGTTCCGTGGCAACTACCATCCGTGGAGTGACAGCGGGAAGCGACTCGGTTCTCGAACTGCTGCCGATGGTGTTCGCCGCCCCGAACGACGCGCTGGCGAGGGCGGAAGGGGTGCTCGACGCCGATCCGTCGCCGTGGCACGCCTCCGTCGCCCACCAGGTGATCGGCATCTGGCAGCGGGACTGGGGCGACATGCGCATCGCCCTGTACCACCTGCGGCGTGCCCGGGATCTCGCGGCACGCGCGGATTCGGCCGACCGGGAGGCGGACGCCCTGGCGGCGCTCGGGGTCGCGTTGGTGCATGCGGGGCGCACTCAGCAGGGGCTGGCCGCGCTGGAGCGCGGGGTCGCGCGCGGCAGCGGACACACACGCGCGCGCGTGCTGTTCCGTCGGGCCTACGCACGCTGGGTCCTGGGTCATCACCGGGAGGCACTGGAGGACGTACGCAAGGCGATCCCCGTGCTGCGGCAGGCGGAGGACGTCATCTGGACGGCGCGGGCGCTGACCCTGCGCGCGACCGTGCATCTGGCGCTCGGCGCGATGGACCGTGCGGATGCCGACTTCACGGCGGCCGAGGCGCTGTGGGACACCACGGGCCAGGAGCACGACAAGGCCGACGCGGTGGAGAGCCGGGGTCTCGCGGCGTTCCGGTCGGGCGACATCCCGGCGGCGCTGCGGCTGCTCGACGAGGCGGAGGAGCGGTACGCCAAGCTAGGCACGCCGACGTTCATGCTGAACATCCGCCGCTGCGAGGTGCTGATGGCGGCCGGGCTGGCCCCGGAGGCGCTGGCCGAGGCGGACGCGGCGATCTCCGTGCTCGACGGGATAGGCGGCCAGTCCACCCGCAAGGCGGAGCTGCTGCTGGCCGCCGCGCGTGCCGCCCGGCTGGCGGGCGAGGCGCACACGGCGATCGCGCGCGCCGACATGGCCGTACGGCTGTTCGCCGGGCAGCGGCGCATGTGGTGGGAGACGCACGCCCGGCTGGTGCTGATCGAGGCGCGGGTGGCCGCCGGGCGCAGCTCGGGCCGACTGGTGGCCGACACGGCGGCGGTCGCCGAACGGCTGGCCTCCTTCGGCGCGCCGGCCGCGCCGGAGGCGTCGCTGCTCGCGGGCCGGATGGCGCTCGCCCTGGGCTGGCGGGCCGACGCCGAGCAGCATCTGGCCGTCGCCGCCCGCAGCAGGCGCAGCGGGCCGCCGCTGGCGCGGATGACGGGCTGGGCGGCGCAGGCGCTGCGGGCGCAGGCGGCCGGGTCGGGGCGCGGCGTCCTGGAGGCCTGCCGGCGTGGCCTGGACGTGCTCGACGCCCACCGGATGACGCTGGGCGCCTCGGAGCTCAGGGCCCGGGCCACCGCGCAGGGCGCCGAGCTCGCCGCGCTGGCCCAGCAGGCCAGCCTCGACTCCGGCAGCCCGCGCCGGCTGTTGGTGTGGAGCGAGCGCTGGCGGGCCACCGCGCTGTCGACGCCGCCGACCCGGCCGCCGGCCGATCCGGAGCTGCAGAGCGACCTGACGGCGTTCCGGGAGATCGCGGCGCGCGCCGAGGAGGCCCGCAGTGAGGCCCGTCCCCTTCCGGTGCTGGAGCGTGAACAGCGGCGTCTGGAGCGGGAGATACGTGCCCGGACGCTGCACATGCGCGGCGACACGCCCGGCGACGGCTACCGCTTCGACCCGGGCCGGCTGCTTCAGCGGCTAGGCGACGAGGTGCGGCTGGTCGAACTCGCCGTGCTGGACGGGCGGGTTCAGGTGCTGTTGTGCGGGCGGGGGCGGGTGCGCCGGTACAAGGGCGGGCTGCTGGCCGAGGCGGAGACCGAGGCCGAGCACGTCCAGGCCGGGCTGCGGCGGCTGGCGCACCCGGGTGCGGAGGGTCGGCTGCCGGTGGTGGAGGCGGCGGGGCGGCGACTGGAGGAGCTGCTGCTCGGTCCGGCCGTGGCGCATCTGGGCGAGGGCCCCGTCGTGGTCGTACCGCCGGCCCGGCTGCACCGTGTGCCGTGGGCGCTGCTGCCGTCGCTGCGGGACCGGGTGCTCAGTGTGTCGCCGTCGGCGAGCAGTTGGCTGCGTGCCCGGGAGACCGAGCCGCCGCCGGGCGGCCGCCCTGTGCTGGTGCGCGGGCCTGGGCTGGCGACCGGCGGCGCGGAGGTGCCGCACCTGGCCGGCCGGTACGGCGGTGCGGTCGTCCTGGAGCACGCCGACGCGCGCGTGCCGCGCGTACTGGAGGAGCTCGACGGGGCCGCGCTGGCCCACATCGCCGCCCATGGCGCGTTCCGTACGGACAGCCCCCTGTTCTCGTCGCTGCGGATGGCCGACGGGCCACTCATCGTGCACGACTTCGAGCGCCTGGACCGCAGCCCGTACCGGATCATCCTCTCCTGCTGCGACACCGCCCGGTTCGCCTCCGTCGGCGCCGACGAACTGCTCGGCCTGGTCACCGCGCTGCTGCCGCTGGGCACGGCCGGGGTGGTGGCGTGCACGGCCCCCGTCAACGACGCCGCGGTGGTGCCGCTGATGCTCGCGCTGCACAAGGGACTCAGCGAGGGGCTCTCTCTGGCGGAGGCCCTGCGCGACGCCCGGGCGGCACTCCCGGGCGACGCGCTGCACCAGGCGACCGGGTGGGCGTTCTCGGCGTTCGGTGCGGCCTGATCGACGGAGGAGGTACCGACTCCCCTACGCCGGCTGCGCGTCCGGCAGTTCCACCAGCCACGGCAGTGCGCCGCGGTCGCTGGCACCGAGGCGGGCGTAGGCGCTGTAGAGGTGGTTGCCGACGGTGCGGACGGACAGGGTGAGCTTCTCGGCGATCTGCCGGTTGCTCATCCCCGTGGCCGCCAGGGTGACGATCTGCCGTTGCCGGGCGGTCAGTTCGCCGAGGACGAGGCCGGACAGTGCCGGGGTGCGGGCGCCCTGGCAGCGGCGGGCCAGGGCGACGGCACGCGTGCGTGCGGTGCGGGCGGCGCGCGGGTCGCGGTGGGCCCGTACGGCCTGGGCGTGCGCCTCGGCCGCGAACAGCAGGAAGCCGCGCTCCGCCAGCTCTTCGGCCACCTGGTCGAGCGCGAGGCCGTCGCCGCGGGCGAGCGCGTCGGCGTGTGCGGCGAAGACCCCGGTCAGGCGGCCCACGGCACGCTCGGGGGCGCCGAGGCGGACGGCGTCGTACGCATCGCCGGCGAGCGCCTCGACACTCCCGTCGGCGTCGCCGGCGAGCGCCTCGACAGGCCCGTCGGCATCGCCGCGGGCCGTTGCCGGCCGGGTGACCGCCCCACCCCCGTGGGGGCGGCCACCCAGGATCTTGTGCGCGGCCGGGGCGTCGCCCGACTGCGCTGCGGCGAGGGCGAGTTCGAGGCGGCAGGACGGATCGTCAGCGCCGTGCCGCAGCCCCTCCCGCGCCCATGCCGCGGCCTCGCGCAGCTCCCCGCGCAGCCGCGCGAACCGGGCGCGTACGGCCGCGTACCCGGCCGGCACCGGCGCGCCCTCCGCGACCAGCCACTCCCCCACGGGCGTCGGCATCGCCCGTACGTCCGTCCGCTCGATGCGGCCGGTCAGCGCGGCCCGCTCGACGTCGAGGGCGGCGCCGCACTGCTCGGGCGTACGGGACAGCCGCCTCGCCCGCAGCCGGCCGGCCGCGGCCCGCAGCACCGGGCCGTGCAGGGGGTGGGCGAGGCGGACGGCGCCCTGGTCGTCGACGTGGACCAGGGAGTCGGCCTCAAGGTGTTCCAGGGCAAGGAGGTGGAGTTCGTCCAGGTCCAAGGGCAACGGCTCGGCGAAGGCGAGGCGTTCGAGGGTCTCGCGCTCTTCGGGGCAGGTGCGGTCGAGGACGTGCGCGGTACGTTCCCGTACGGTCGCGGTGACCGGCAGCGGGCCGCGCCACGCCCACTCGTCCGAGTCGGCGACCCGGCTGAGCAGCCCGCGTTCGCGGACCGCGCCCACCAGGTCGCGCAGCAGCCGCAGGTCCCCCTGGCACAGGCGGTGCAGCCGGTTCACGGTGAGCGGCTCCAGGCGACCGCCCCCGGCTCCGCCCGCCAGCAGTTCGGCGGTCTCCTCGCGGGGCAGCGGCTCCAGGGTGAGACGGGGCAGGAGTTCACCGGTCCACAGCCGGGAGATCGCGCCCGGGGCCGGGGCGCCGTCGGTGGTGACGACCAGGAGACGGGTGCGTCCGTGCACGGCCAGCTGGTGGACGAGGGCGGCCGAGGCGTCGTCGAGCAGGTGCGCATCGTCGACCAGGAGCTGTCGTACGCCGGACAGGTGCTGGAACGCGCCGTGCAGGGAGGCCGTCTCGGGCACGAGGTGTGCGAACGCGGCCAAGCGGATGCGGCGGGTCTCGGGGGTGCCGGCCACCCTGACGCAGTCGGTGCCGCGGACGGCCTCGGTGACCAGCCGGGTCTTGCCGCAGCCCGCCGGGCCGGTGATCACGATGCCGTGCCGACCGGCGGTCAAGGACCCTCGGACCAGTTCGAGTTCGTTCTCCCGGCCGGTGAACGGCCAGGGCAGTTCCAGGGTCTTCGCGTCTCGTTCGAAAGTCATCACGGCAATAGGAGCGCGGTGACTCACATCTGATACACGGGGACTTGAGTAGCCCTCGACTCAGGCGATTGCGGCGGGTCGACGGCAACCTGTTCGGCATGACCGCTCGCTACTGCTCCCTCGCGCAAGCGTCGGCCCCCGCCTTCGCCCCGGGGCTGGCCGCCGAGCGGCTCAGTGCGCTCATCAGCGGGCGTCGCATGTGGGTCAACGGCACCGTGCTGCACTACTACTTCTTCGACCGGGACTCCGACGGATCCGTGATCCCCGACCCGGAGACCGGCAAGGCCCAGCGCGTGTCGTGGGTGGGCGGCAAGGAACAGCGGGATGTCGTGCGCGAGTGCTTCCAGGAGTGGCAGGGCCTCGGCATCGGGCTGTCGTTCGTGGAGGTGCGAGACCGGTCGGAGGCCGAGCTGCGCATCGGGTTCCAGTCGGGGGACGGCTCCTGGTCGAACGTGGGCAGGGACGCGCTCCGCGTAGGCCTCAACGACCGCACGATGAACTTCGGCTGGGACCTGACCGTGCCCGGGGAGCGCGCGACGGCCCTGCACGAGATCGGGCACGCGCTCGGCATGCTGCACGAGCACCAGAGCCCGTTCGCCGGCATCCACTGGGACGACGAGGCCGTGTTCGCCGATCTGGCGGGCCCGCCGAACTTCTGGAGCCGTGACAAGACGTTCTTCAACATCCTGCGCAAGCTCGACCCGAACGAGGTCAACGGCTCCGTCTGGGACCCGCACTCGATCATGGAGTACCCCTTCTCGGCCGGGCTGATCCTGGAGCCGGAGCAGTTCCGCGCGGGCCTGAACCCGGCGGGCGTGCTGTCCAGGACCGACAAGGAGTTCGTCCGGCGCTGGTACCCGCCGGCCGAAACGCCGGGGCCGCAGGAGCTGGTGCCGTTCCGCTCGGTACCGCTGCGGCTCGGGCCGGCCGAGCAGGCCGACTTCGTCGTCGAGCCGCCGGAGACCCGCGAGTACACCGTGGGCACCTTCGGCGACAGCGACACGGTGGTGGTGCTCTTCGAGGAACGGGACGGCGAGCCCCGTTACCTCTCCGCCCAGGACGACGGGGGCACGCCGCACAACGCCACCGTCAAGGCCCGCCTGGTCAAGGGCCGCCGCTATGTCGTCCGGGTGCGTCTGTATGCCAACTGGGGTTCGGGCGAGACGGCGGTCATGTGCTGGTGACAGCACGGATCCGCTGACGCGCACGGACGCGACAAGTCCACTGTCCGGTGCCGGGGGAAGCGGCCGGGAGTACGCCGCCTTCGGGGGAGGGCGACGTACTCCCGGCCATGCCTTTCAGTGACCGTAACGGTCGGCGATGCGGCGGGCCGTCTCCGCCAAGTCCGCCCGCACATCTGCCGGTTCGAGCACTTCCAGCTCCGGTCCGAAGCCGAGGAGTCGACGCCGGGCCGCGAGCGGCGAGTCGAAGTGCAGGGTGAGCCGGTGCCAGCCGTCCTCCGGGTCCGGGGTCGCGTTTGCGGCGGATCTGGTGTCGCCGAGGATCGCGGGCAGGGCGGCGAGGGCGTAGGTCGTCAGGCGTACGGCGACGGGGAGTTGGTCCAGGCTCGCCTCGAACTCCGTCGTCCAGCGCGACCAGAACTCCGCGAGGTCGAAGTCGCCGGGACGGGCGAAGGTGCCGGTCAGCCGCTCCACGCCGGTGATCCGGGCGGCGCGGTGAGCACGGATTCCGTCCCGGGAGCGCGCGACCAGGTACCACACGCCCGCCTTGGCGACCAGTCCCAGCGGATCGACGGTCTTCTTGGTCGTACGGCCGTCAGGGCGCCGGTGTGTGAGCCGCAACCGCCCATCGCCCCGCACGGCGTCGACCAACTCGGCGAGATGTGGGACGAGTTCGGGCGGCCTGAACCAGGCCTGGGTGTCGATGTGGAAACGTGCGGCGGCGGCCTGCGTATCGGCCCGGCCCGCCGCGGGCAGTGACGCCACCAGCTTCAGTCGCGCCTGGGACAGCGCGTCGCCGAGCCCGAGCCTCTCCAGGGGGCCGCCCGCGGAGACGGCGAGCAGGGCCGTGGCCTCCTCGGCGCTGATCCCGAGCAGCGGGCTGCGCCAGCCGTCCATCAGGCGGCAGCCCCCGCCCGGGCCACCGCTTGCCACGACCGGCACACCGGCGGCGGCGAGCGCCTCCAGGTCCCGGTAGACGGTACGGACCGACACCTCCAGCTCGTCGGCGAGTTGACGAGCCGTCATCCGCCCGCGCGACTGCAGGCACAGCAGCAGCGACAGCAGCCGGTCCGCTCGCATCGGGCGCTCACTTCCTCACCGTATGGCTGACACAGGATGTCAGCCATACGGTCGTAGCGTCGCCCGCAGGCATCCCACACATCCCCACGACCCCAGGGAGACAGCACGTGATCACCGGATACCTCATCGGCGAGAGCCTCCGCCCCGGCGCCGACTTCCAGCCGCGGGGCCTGCGGCTGCGCAAGGTCAGCCGGGTCGACGTCTCGGCGAGCGCGGCCGAGGGCCAGCCCGGGCTGTGGACGCTCGTCGAGTGGGAGAGCGACGGCGACGACGTCACGACGCTCGCGGAAGCGTTCGCGGCGGTGCTGGAGCCCGAGAACGGCTGGTACGTCGACTTCATCGCCGGGGACGATCGTGTGGTCGTCTTCGCCGGGAAGGTGTTCCGCTACCGGCGCGGCGACGAGGATGGGCGGGCCGAGGCGGTCGCGTACGGGAGGTCTGCGGGGACGCCCGAGCATCAGCTGGACTGGGAGGAGTGAACGGCCCTCAGGCCGCGCGTACCGACAGGGCGTGGTGGAAGACGTTGCGGGGGTCCCACTTCGCCTTGATGCGTTGGAGCCGGCGGTAGTTGTCGCCGAAGTAGAGGGCGTGCCAGGGTGCGCCGGTGTTCCGGGCGGGGTCGGCGAGGTCGGTGTCCGGGTAGTTGATGAACGCGCCGTCGGCGGCAGCGGGGGCGCCGCCGGTGTCGGCGTACAGGTCCTCGTAGAGCTCGCGCAGCCAGCCGATGTGCCGGGCGTCGTCGCGGGGGTCCTCCCAGCCGTTGGCGTAGAACATCTTGATGCTCGCGTCGCGGTGGGGGGTCGCGGTCGCGTCCGGGGCCACGGTGTTGACCTTGCCGCCGTGGGTGTAGAGGCTCAGGCTGCCGCCGGGGTGGTCGTAGTCGGAGCGGGTGAGGTGGTGGTGCAGGGCCTCGATCTGTCGGTCGGTGAAACGTCGGCGCAGGTAGCCCGACTTGACCTTCAGTCGGTAGACGGGGCCGGGGTCGCCCGGTGAGCCGGCCAGGGCGGCGGCCAGCCAGGCCTGGTTCCGCACGGTGCGGACCGGCTGGACGGGCACGCCCCGGTTGATCGCGGCGATGTGCTCGTCCAGCATCCGTTCGGCGCCGGAGTCGGCGGCCACCTGGCCGATCATGAAGACCGTGCCCGACGGGCGGCGGGTGAGGGCCAGTTCGCTGTAGAGGGCGAGGTACGGGGAGTCGGGGGCGCTGTGCCGTTCGGCCCATGCGCCGTGGTTGCGGACCAGCCGGGCGAACGACGTCTTGTCGAGCTGCTGCCAGTCCCAGGAGACCGAGAAGCTCAGCACACCGGACGGCGGCGCGGGCAGCAGGCCGGACGGGTCGTCGCCCTCGGCGCCGGGCGTCCGGAACCAGTAGCGGGTGACGATGCCGAAGCTGCCGCCTCCGCCGCCGGTGTGGGCCCACCACAAGTCCCGGTTGGGATCGGCGAGTTCACGTGTGGCCACCACGCTGCGGGCCTTCCCCGCCCGGTCCACGACGACCACTTCGACCGCGTACAGATGGTCCACGGACAGGCCCATCAGCCGGGACAGCGGCCCATAGCCACCGCCCAGGACATGCCCGCCGACGCCCACACCGGAGCACCAGCCGGCCGGGACCGTCACTCCCCAGCCCAGGTACAGCCTCCGGTAGACGTCGCCCAGCAGAGCACCGGCCTCCACGGCGAAGGCACGGCGGCCCGGGTCGTACGAGACGCCCGCCATGGCAGACATGTCGACGACCACCTCCACGGCCGGGTCGCCGACGAAGTTCTCGAAGCCGTGGCCGCCGCTACGGACCGTGATGCGCCGGCCGCTGTCCACCGCCTGCTGCACGGCCCGTACGACGTGCGCGGTCGTGCCGACCACCCAGACGTGCTCCGGCTCGCCCACGAACCGACGGTTGTAGCCCCGGGACGCCAGGGACCGGTACCGCGGCTCGCCGCGGCCGACCATGGCCGCTCCGGGCGGCGCCGGGCAGGACGTCCCGTCCGCCGCCGCGACCGCGCCCGTGCCCAGCCCGGGCACCACGACCCCCGCCGTCGTGGCGACCAGGCCCCCGCGCAACACGTTCCGCCTGCTCAATGCACTCATGACGTCTCCTAGGACTGCCTTGGGCCAACTCCTTGCTTCCTTCAGGCACGAAGCTAGGTGGCGAAGTCGGCGAAGGCAGTCGTCCCAGCCCCCCGCTCACGGTGGTGCCGGCACCCCGATCGACAGCCCTGCCGAAAATCGCGTGCCCAGGGACGGCGGCCGACTGTACGGTCCCGACGTGATCGACGACGACGGCTACTTCGGAGAGAACATCGCTGCCGACTACGACGACTCGGCGGCCGACATGTTCCGCCCTGGCGTGGTGGACCCGGCGGTCGACCTGCTGGCCGACCTCGCCGGCGACGGCCCGGCGCTGGAACTCGGCATCGGCACCGGCCGGATCGCACTGCCGCTGTCCGGCCGCGGGGTCCCGGTGCACGGCATCGACCTGTCCCGCGCGATGGTGGAGCGACTGCGGGCCAAGCCCGGCGGCGAGGCGATCGACGTGACAATCGGGGACTTCGCGACGACGCGGGTGGCGGGCGAGTTCTCGCTCGCCTACCTCGTCTTCAACACGATCGCCAATCTGACGACCCAGGACGCCCAGGTCGACTGCTTCCGCAACGCCGCAGCCCATCTGCGGCCCGGCGGCTGCTTCGTCGTCGAGGTGGGCGTACCCGACCTGCGCCGGCTGCCGCCCGGGCAGAACGCCGTACCGTTCCACATCAGCGACACACGCTGGGCGTTCGACACCTACGACGTCGCCACCCAGGCGATGAGCTCCAACTACGTCACCATCACCGACGGCCGCGCCGAGCACTGGTCCATCCCGTTCCGGTACGTCTGGCCGGCCGAGCTGGACCTGATGGCCCGGCTGGCCGGCCTACGGCTGCGCGACCGCTGGGAGGACTGGACGCGCGAGCCGTTCACGAGCGAGAGCGGCAAGCACGTGTCGGTGTGGGAGAAACCGGCCGACCGACCGGCTGACTGACCTCGCGTGCGGCGGCCGCCCAGTCCACGATCTGTACCGCCGCGCCCGCCGCCTCCTCGCCCCGGCAGTGGGCGTGGTGCCTGCGGGCGATGCCGTCCAGGTCGAGGTGGGCGCCGAAGGCGGGGTGGGCCGCGAGGCGTCGTGCGTAGGTCCACAGATGCGGGTGGTCGGTGATGCGGGTGACCGCGGCGGCGTCCAGGTGATGGCGGTGCACGGTGTCCAGTTGCACCAGCGTCACCCACAACTCGACGTCCGCGAGGGTCGGTTCGTCGCCGTGTACGTACTCCTGGCAGGCCAGCCGCCGCTCCAGCGCGTCCAGGGTGTGCAGCAGGGTGGCGAGCGCGGTGTCGCGTGCCGCCGGGTCGACGTCGGGCTGTCCGGCGCGCTGCGCGGCCTCGGTGATGCCCTGCTCGCAGAGTCGGCCGATGTTCTCGACGGCCTCCTCGGCGCCGTACGGGAAGAGGTCCGGGCCGTGGCCGCCGAACCGCCGGGCCAGGTCCCGCAGGATGTCGGGGGCGTGGGTGCTCACGATCGTGCCGGTCCAGGTGTCGCTGAGCACCGGCGCCGCGGCCGGTCCGGGGTGCTGGTGCGAACTGGCCTCGTACAGCGGGCGCAGCTCCTGGTGCCCTCCGTCCGGGGCGTCGGGCACGGCGGGCAGCAGCGTCACCGGGAGGACGTCGTCGAGGCCGAGGAGGCTGTGCGTGACGGCGATCCGCAGGCAGCGCGGACATGAGAGCGACAGGTGGAGCCGGTAGCGGCGGGGCGCGGCGTAGTAACCGCTGCGCGCGTCACAGCCGATCCTGCTCCGGAAGGACGGCACGGCGGTCGGGGAAGGGGCGGACATGGGTCTCCCTGGGGTGCTCGGTCACGGGCATACGACGGCGAGGGCGCGCGGCGGCTTCGGCGCGGCCGGGATGCGGTAGATGAGCGTGGGGGGTGGGGTTCAGGCGCGGGCGGGTACGACGCCCTCGCCCTGCGGGGAACTTGCCGCACTGCACACACGCACGAGGTCGATGTGGCGGCGGGACGTCAGCAGGGGCAGCGGCCGGACGGCGACACGGACCGTGTCACTGCCGAGGTCCAGCGCGGAGCGGCCCATGTTTCCCTACCAATTCACTAGGATTCCCGTAGTGGAGTCTCGGGCCACATCCCGGCCGCGTCAAGAGGGCCGCCGAGCAGTGAGACGTGGGGCAGGGATTCGTCGTGACGAGACGTCGGTCAGGGATTCGTCCAGGCCTCGGGGTCGTCCGCGAGGCTCAGGACGTCGTCGGGCAGCTTGGCCGCGGCCACATCGGCGAGGGTGACCTCGCCGAGGATCTTGCGGACGTTGGCGCGTACGGCGATCCACAGCGGGAGCAGGGACTCCGCCGGGCCGATGTAGGAGAGGTCGGGCGGGCGTACGCCGCGCACCGAGACCAGGGGGCCGTCCGCCACGCGGATCACGTCCGCGATGGGGATCGAGTCGGCGGGGCGGGCGAGCCGGTAGCCGCCCTTGCCGCCGCGCTGGCTGACCACGAGGCCGCCCCGGCGCAGGTCGCCGAGGATGCCCTCCAGGAACTTGTGCGGGATGCCCTGTGCCTCGGCGATCGCTTCGGCCTTGAGCGAGGTGTCGTCACCGGCCGCGGCCAGCTCCAACGCCGCCCGCACCGCATAGTCCGCTCTCGCCGAGATCCGCATGCTGAGATTATCCATCACCGCCGTGCCCGATCCTCGCCCGCCGTCCCCTCCGTCAGGCGGGGAGGCTGAACGGGGGGTGTGCGCCGTTGAGGAAGTAGTCCCCGACCTCGCGCAGTCGGTGGGCGACCGGCTCGCGCAGGGTGTGCGTGCGGGTGTCGCGCCAGAAGCGGTCCAGGCCGTGCCGCGTAAAGGCGGCGGGCACACCGACGGCGTCCATGGCATGGGTGGTGATCTCCTGCGCGGCCCTGGAGGCGGCCGCCTCGGCCGCGCTCGCGAGGACGGCGATCTCCGCGCACTCCTCGTCGTCGAGGTCGTCGCCCCGTGCGAGGCCGCGGGTCAGGGCGGTCACCGCCTGGTCGGCGAGGGCGGACGCGGCACGTGCGGCGACGGCGAGCTCGCCGTACGCGGTGAGCACGTACGGGTCCTGCGGCGGGCTGCCCGGCCAGGGCTGGGGTGAGAACGGCTGCCAGGCGGACTGCGCCGCCCTTCCGTGCTCGCGCACCTCACCGAGCAGCCCCTCGGCGACGCCGAGACAGAACTGGGCG
Organism: Streptomyces cyaneus; assembly: GCF_004028635.1. Lineage (GTDB taxonomy): Bacteria > Actinomycetota > Actinomycetes > Streptomycetales > Streptomycetaceae > Streptomyces > Streptomyces cyaneus. Next base: position 69,794 of record NZ_RQJW01000022.1, read on the forward strand.
GAGACCAGCCGGGCGGTCGGCGCGGCGAGGCCGGCGAAGGGCGACAGGGCGCCGTCGTCCGCGGAGAGGGAGCCGAGCACGTCGTCGGCCCCGACCGGCACGGAGTCGAACCCCACGCCGCCGGCGGCCGCCAGCCGCTGGCCGAAGGTGTCGCCGCCGCTGCCGTTCACGAGGCCCGGGTGGGCGGGGTCGACGAGGACGGCGAGGGGCTCGCCGGTGCCGGGCACGGCGGCACGGACCACCAGCCGGTCGGCGACCCCGACTCCGGAGCCGTACCTCTGATGGCCGTCCAGTACATAGCCGTTGGCCGTCGGGGTCAGCATCAGGGGCGGTTCCTGCGAGGCGATGCCGCCTCCCCAGTACCACTGCCCGGCCGTGAACGCCCGCTCCACGCGCGCGGCACGGTCGGGGCCGGCGAAGAACCGGGCGCAGTAGGACAGGAAGTAGTGGCTGCCCAGCAGGTGGCCGACGGATCCGTCGGCCGCGGAGAGGATCCGTACGGCCGTGTAGGCGGTGCGCCAGTCCGCGCCCCCGCCGCCGTGCGCGGCCGGCACCAGCAGCGTCAGCAGCCCCGATTCACGCAGCCGCGCAATCTCGTCGAGCGGCGGCTTGCCGGCCTGCTCGCGCTCGACCGCGTCCGTGGCCAGGTCGTCCGCCAGCTCACGGGCTGTGTGCAGCCAGTCGGCCGGCTCGGTTCCCGCTGCGGTCGCCGTGTCGGCCGGGGGTGCGCTTGTCATGGCTGACTTCCTTCAAGGCAGAAGAGAACGCGATTCCGGGTTGCCCGGCCGACCCGGTCAACGTCATCCTCACTCGCTCACCCGAGGGGGGTCAACACTTCCCTAGTAATTCGATAGGAAATCTAGGGAATACCCGCCGATCTGGCTGATTACCGCTCTGCGAAGGGGATCTGAGCCACGGGCTGTGCGGCCGTCGCGCTACGGAACGGGTGGTTCCACAGCCCCTGCGCCTCCAGCCGCGGCAGGACGCCCTCGCCGAACCAGTACGCCTCCTCCAGGTGCGGGTAGCCGGAGAGCACGAACTCGTCGATGCCCAGGCGGTGGTACTCGGCGATCCGCTCGGCGACCTCGTCGTGGCTGCCGACCAGCGCAGTCCCGGCGCCGCCCCGCACCAGCCCGATACCGGCCCAGAGGTTCGGGTGGATCTCCAGGTCGTCCCGTCCGCCCCCGTGCAGGGCGAGCATGCGCTGCTGCCCCTCGGACTCGCTGCGGGCGAGCCCGGCCTGTACGGCCCGTACCGTCTCCGCGTCGAAGCCGTCCAGCAGCCGCCGGGCCTCCGCCCACGCCTGCTCGCCGGTGTCCCGGGTGATGACGTGCAGGCGGATGCCGAAGCGGACGCTCCGGCCCTCCTTCTCGGCCAGCGCCCGGATCCAGGCGATCTTCTCGGCGACGGCGGCCGGCGGCTCGCCCCAGGTGAGATAGACGTCGACGTGCCGGGCGGCGATCTCACCGGCGATGGGCGAGGAGCCGCCGAAGTACACCTCCGGTATCGGGTCGGGCACACGGGCCAGCTTCGCGTCCTCGACCTGGAGGTGCTCACCGGCGAGATCGACGGTCTTGCCCTCCCACAACTGCCGTACGACCTCCAGGAATTCACCGGTACGGCGGTAACGGTCGTCCTTGTCGAGGAAGTCGCCGTAGGCGCGCTGCTCGTGGCTCTCGCCGCCCGTGACCACGTTGAGCAGGAGCCGTCCGCCGGTCTGCCGCTGGAAGGTGGACGCCATCTGCGCGGCGAGCGTCGGCGAGACGAAGCCGGGCCGGAAGGCGACCAGGAACTTAAGGCGTTCGGTGTTCTGACTGACCATGGCGGTCGTCAGCCATGCGTCCTCGCACCAGGCGCCGGTCGGCGTGAGCGCGCCGACGAAGCCCAGGTCCTCGGCGGCGCGGGCGATCTGGCTGAGGTAGGCGACCGTCGGCGGCCGGTCGCGGCCGGACGCCGTGGCGGGGGTGCCGTGGCCGCCGCCGACGACGTGGCGGCTGTCGCCGTTGGTGGGCAGGAACCAGTGGAAGGTGAGGGACACGTCGGGTCTCCGATCAGAAAGGCCGGGCAGGAAGGTCAGGAGCGTGCGGGGTCGCTCGTCACAGCAGGCCGTGCCGGGGCGGCCTGGTGCCGCTGAGCACATGGCGGCCGATGTGCTGGACCTTCCAGCGGGCCGGGTCGTGCAGGGTGTGGGTGCGGGCGTCGCGCCAATGGCGGTGCAGCCCCAGGGAGTCGAGCGCCGCGCGGGTGCCGGCCACCTCGAACAGGGCGCTGCCGACCTCCACGGCGGCCTCCGCCGCGGTCACCTTGGCCGCGGCCACCGCGATCGAGGCCTCGGCCGCCGAGTCGTCGGTCAGGTCGGCGCGGGCGGCGTCCACGGACCTGGCCGCGGTGGCGAGCAGCGCGTCGGCGGCCCGCACCCGGATGGCCAGTTCCCCGAACCGCTGGATGAGCAAGGGGTCCTCGGCGGCCGTCGCATGCCCCTCGCCGACGCTCTCGAACCAGGGGCGGCTCTTCGTACGGACGAACTCCACGGCCTCGGCCAGTGCTCCGGAGGCGATCCCGGCGTCGATGGCGGCATGCAGCAACTGGGCGACGGCACCGTGGAGTTGGGGCCCTTGGAAGGTGAGGTGGTGCGGCACCACCCGGTCGGCGGGCACGGGCACCGACTCCAGGCGGACGGTTCCGCTGGCGGTGGTGCGCTGTCCCATGCCGTCCCAGTCGTCCACGACCGTGAGGCCGGGCGCGCCCCGCGGTACGTACGCCACGTGCAGGTTGTCGTCGTCGGCTCGGGCGAGGACGGGGATCCAGTCGGCGAACAGGGCGCCGGTGGAGTAGTGCTTGACGCCGTCGAGGACGTACGACCCGTCCGGGCGCCGCCTGAGCCGCGTACGGATGTCCTGTACGTGGCTGGTGCCCGCCTCGGACTGGGCGTTGCCGAAGCGCTTCCCCGCCAGCACCTCGCCGAGGAAGAACGCCTGTTGCTCCCGCGTCCCTTGCCGACGCAGCACGCCCACGTACACGAAGTGGCTCTGCGGGATCTGCGCGAGGCTGGCGTCGGCCGAGGCCAGCAGCCGGAAGATCTCGGCGAGGGTCTCGGCACTGACGTCCGCGCCGCCCAGCTCCGCGGGCACTGTCACCCCGAGCAGTCCGGAGGCGGACAGCCGCTCCACCTCCGCGTGCGGAAGCCGGCGGCGCGCGTCCCGTTCGGCTGCGTCCTTGCGGAAGTCCGCGGCCAGTTCGGCGGCGACCGCGAGGGCCTCGGCGTCGTCGGCGATCACGGTCGCGGCGCTCATCCGGTGGCCGCCAGCAGGGTCGGGCGGCCACCGAGGGCGAGCGAGAACTGGTCGGTGACCTGGGCCAGGGCCTCGGCGGCGCCCGGTGAGACCGTCAGGGTGCCGTCGTCGCCCACGGTGATGTCCTTGTCGAGGGTGAACCAGCCCGGCGTGATGTGGGCGGGGCCCATGGAGTTCAGCACGGGGCGCAGGGCGTAGTCGATGGCCAGGACGTGGGCGGTGGTGCCGCCGGTGGCCAGCGGCAGGACGGTCTTGCCCGCGAGCGCGTACTGCGGGAGCAGGTCCAGCAGCGACTTCAGCAGGCCGGAGTAGGCGGCCTTGTAGACGGGGGTGCCGATCACGATGCCGTCCGCGCGCTCGAAGAGGGCGGTGGCCTCGACGATCGCGGTATGCCGGAAGTCGGCGTGCAGCAGGGCCTCGGGCGGGAGGGTGCGGACGTCGAACGGGATCACGTCGTGCCCGTGGGCCCGGAGCCGGTCGTCCAGGTGGCGCAGCAGCCGGGCGGTGCGGGAGGTGGCGGAGGGGCTGCCGGAGACAGAGAGGATGGTGGCCATGGGAGGACCGACCTTTCAGGAGTACCAGGTGGGCTGCGGCAGTTCGCCGGTGAGGACGTGGCGGCCGATCTCGCGGCGCTTGTAGGCCACCGGGTCGTGGAGCGTGTGCGTGCGGACGTTGCGCCAGAAGCGGTCGAGGCCCTCGGTGGAGGCGGTGGCGCGGGCGCCGGTCACCTCGAAGATCCGGTTGGTGATCTCCAGGGCCACGTCGGTGGCGCGGGCCTTCACGGCGGCCACCCGTACCTCGAACTCGCCGCGGGCCTGTTCGGTGACCGCGTCCGGGTCGTCGTGCAGCTTCTGGCCCTCGGCGGCGACGGCGTCGGCCAGCGCTTCGGCGGCCCACAGCTTGGCGGTGAGGTCGCCGTAGGTGTCGATGACGTACGGCTCGTCGACGGCGCGCTCGTGGCCGCCGTGCAGCCAGGCGCGGGACTTGGTCCGGGTGTAGGTGGCGGCGGTCTCCAGGGCGCCGGCGGCGATGCCGAGGTAGAAGTTGACGAAGACGAGCTGGATGGTGGGCACATTGAGGGTGTTGTAGATGCGCGGCCGGAACTGCTTGTCCACGTAGCCCGCCGCGGCCGACCAGGGGACGCGTACGGCGTCGAGGGTGACGCCGCCGCTCTCGGTGAGGCGCTGGCCGATGTTGTCCCAGTCGTCGTGGAAGGTCAGACCCTCGCTGTCGGACGGGACGATGGCGAAGACGTGGTCGTCGGTGCCCTCCAGGACGCCTTCGAGCACGGTGACGTCGGAGACCTTGCTGCCGGTGGAGAAGGACTTGCGGCCGGTGAAGGTGAGCGTGTCGCCCTCGTCCTTCACCGCCACGTCCTCGTCGCGCGGGTTGACCGCGCCGCCGAAGAACCACCGGTTGCGGGCGGCCTCGGCCTCGACCTGCTCCCACTGTTCGCGGGTGCCGACCAGTCGGGCGGCCCAGTTCCACAGGTAGTGGTAGCCGAGCAGCTGGCCGATGGAGCCGTCGGCCTTGGCGACCTCGCGGACGACGCGGTAGGCGGTGGGCCAGTCCTGGCCCGCGCCGCCGTGCTCGACGGGGCCGAGGAGGGTGACCAGGCCTGCGTCCTTCAGCAGCTGGACCTCGGCGTACGGGGTGGCGGCGGCCTTGTCGCGGGCGGCGGCGTCGGTGGCGAGGACGGCGGCGACCTCGGTGGCGCGGGTGATCCAGCCCTGGGCGTCCTTCGGGGCGGGGGCGGTCTTCCAGTCGGCCGGTGCGGCGGTGCTCATGGGGATCCCCTTCTCAGCTGTGGGTACGGGTGACGGTTCAGGCGCGGGCGGCGGCGACGGGCTCCGACTCGGCTTGCTGGGCCTCCAGTTCGCGCACGAGGGGCAGCACCCGCTTGCCGAAGTACTCGACCTCCTCCAGGTAGTGCAGGAAGCCGAGGAGGAAGAGGTCGACGCCGAGCCGCTTGTAGGCGACGATCCGCTCGGCGATCTGCTCAGGCGTGCCGATCAGGCCGGTGCGGAAGCCGTCGTTGTACTGGACGAGGTCCTCGAAGCTGGAGTCCTGCCACATGCCCTTGCCGTCGGCGGTGGACGGACCGGCCTGCTGGACGGCGTCGCGGAAGCCGTGGACGGCCTCGGTGTTGGCCTTGGCGACGATCTCGCGGAGCGTGTCGCGGGCCTCGGCCTCGGTGTCGCGGGCGATGAGGAAGCCGTTGAGGCCGAACTTCGGAGCCCTGCGGCCCACTTGGGCGGCGGCGGCACGGACGTCGTTGATCTGCTCGGTGACGCCGTCGAAGTCCTTGCCGTTGCTGAAGTACCAGTCGGAGACCCGGCCCGCCATCGCGCGGGCGGCGCTGGAGTTGCCGCCCTGGAAGATCTCCGGGTGCGGCCGCTCGGCGGTGTTCAGTGGCTTGGGCTTGAGGGAGAAGTCACGCAACCGGTAGAAGTCACCGGCGAGTTCGGTGTGGTCCTCGGTCCAGATCTTGCGCAGCGCGGTGATGAACTCCTCGGAGCGGCGGTAGCGCTCGTCGTGCTCCAGCCACGGCTCGCCCAGCGCGGTGAACTCGCCCTTGAACCAGCCGCTGACGACGTTGACCGCGAAGCGGCCGTTCGACAGGTGGTCGGCGGTGGCGCCGAGTTTGGCGAGGACGCCGGGGTGCCACAGGCCGGGGTGGACGGCGGCGATGACCTTCAGGCGCTGGGTGGCGAGGAGCAGGGCGAGGCTGAAGCTGGTCGACTCGTGCTGGAACTCGGCGCCGTAGCTGGCCATGTAGCGGACCTGGCTGAGGGCGTAGTCGAAGCCGTTGTTCTCGGCGAGGACGGCCAGTTCGCGGTTGTAGTCGTAGCCCCAGTCGGTGCGCTGCTCGATGGTGCTGGTGACCAGGCCGCCGCTGACGTTCGGCACCCAGTAGGCGAAGCGGGCGGGGTCGGATCCGGGCGGTACGGGCATGGGGAACTCCTGGCATGACTGCGCACGCGAAAACGGCGCGTGCGTGACAGGGAAATGTGTTCAGTGATCGGGATTCAGGCGTGCGGGAACGCCGGCCCGGGGAAAGCCGAAATCAGCACGGAAATCGGCCGGCAGTGAAATGCGCGAAGGGAGATCGGCGCGAGTGCGAGGGTTTCCCTCGGAGGCCGAGCTGGTGGGATCAGACCCGACAGCGACAGCAGGAGCTGGAGACACGCGCGAGGTCGACGTGGCGTCGCCGCGTGAGATCCGGTCGCTTCATGCCATCGATCAAAGCAGTGGGGAGTCCGGCGGGTCAAGAATGCCCGGAGGTGATTCCACATGCTGAGAGTCGGTATTCACGAGGTTGTGACAGGGATTCCCTTGAACGCGGCGCGCGGCAGGCGGCACGCTCCTGTGGTGCGTATCGAACAGCTGGAATACATCGCCGCCGTCACGCGATCGGGGTCGCTTCGGCGCGCCGCCGAGGAACTGCACCTGTCCCAGCCGGCGCTCAGCGAGACCGTGCGCAATCTGGAACGGGAGCTCGGCGTGGACCTGCTGGAGCGCAAGCGGTCAGGGGCGAAGATCAGCGACGAGGGCCGGGAGCTGCTGCCGCACATCATGAGTGTGCTGGACGCGGTCGACCGGCTGCGCGGGGCGGCCGGCGACCAGCACCGCATCAGCCGCATGGTCCGCCTCGGCACGGTGAACACGGCCACCGTGCCGCTGGTCATCCCGACGGTGCGGGAGTTCCGGGCCTCGCACCCGCTCACCCAGGTCGAGTTGGTCGGCGCACAGCAGTCGGAGATCCAACGCGGGCTCCTGGAGGGCGCGTTCGATCTGGGGCTGGTCAACTACCTCGGGGGCGACGACATGCCGCCCGGCTTCGAGACCACGGAACTGCTGCGCGGCCGACCGGTGGTGTGTGTGCGTCCGGACAGTCCGTTGGCCGCCCTGGAGGCGGTGGACGCGGACAGCCTCCTGGCCGAGCCGCTGGTGGTGATGCGGTCCGGCTATGTGATGCACCGTTTCCTGCACCGGCTGCTCGACGGCCGTACGCCATCCTTCTCCTACTCCACCGACGGCGCCGAGATGGGCAAGCTGATGGTCGCCGAGGGGCTGGGGGCGACGGTCCTGCCCGACTTCAGCGTCATCGGCGACCCCCTGGAGCGGCGCGGCGCGATCACCGTACGACCGCTCGCGGGCGACGCGACCGACGTGCTGCTGGTGCTGCAGAGCCGTCCTTCCGGCTCGGTACCCCGGGCGGTCCGCGATCTGCACGAGCTGTTCGTGCGCAACGCCCGCGCGTACAGCGACTCTTCGTGAAACCGACATCGCGGTACGGGGACGGCTCAGCGTGCGTCTACATGCCGGGCCAGCCGGGCGAAGGACTCCTGCGGGGTCTGCCCCGCAGTGTCGATCACCAGGTGCTCTCGCTCCCACGGCTCGTAAGCGCGGGCAAGGACCTGCCGCCAGTCGGGCAGGGGCAGTCCGGGGATGTCGGACGACCGCGCCGTCACGCGCCGCCTGTGCTCGGCGGGATCCGAGCAGACCACCTCCACCTCGATGGTCGCGGCACCGGCTCCCACACCGACATCACGCCACGCGTCGCGTGTGACGGCCAGCGGATTCACCGACTCCGCGATCACGGTCAGCCCCTGCCGGAGATGCTCGTCGGCCAGGGCGTATCCGACGACGTAGCCGACGGGTCCGACCGGGTGCTGTGCCAGGCCGGAGCGGACGATCGCCTGCTCGATCGTGTCGACTCGCAGATGGACCGCTCCCGTCCGTGCAGCCAGCAGTCGCGCCAGTGTGGTCTTGCCGGTGCCGGGCAGTCCGCCGATGCTGACGAGCATCCCTCAACCTGCCGGAGTCGACGCGGCCCGCTCGTGTCGTCCCTCGCCGCCGGGACGAGCAAGGCCCAGGTGGTCGCGCAGGGTGGGGCCCTCGTACTCGGTGCGGAAGGTGCCGCGTTCCTGGAGCAGTGGGATCACGCGGTCGACGAACTCGTCCAGGCCGCCCGGGGTGAGGTGCGGTACGAGGATGAAGCCGTCGGCGGCGTCGGTCTGTACGTACTCGTCGATGGTGGCGGCGACCGTGGCCGGGGTGCCGATGAAGGACTGCCGGGCGGTCTGTTCGATGGCCAGCTCGCGGATGGACAGGTGCTTCTCCTCCGCCAGGGCCCGCCACTTGGCCGCGATGCCGAAGCGGTCGCCCGCGTGCGCCCAGCCCTGGACGACGTCGCTGTCCGGCACCGGGTCGAGGTCGGGCAGCGGGCCGTCGGGGTCGTACGCGGACAGGTCGCGGCCCCAGACGTTCTCCACGAACGCGATCGCGGTCTGCGGGCTCACCTGCTGCCGGCGGAGGTGTGCGGCACGCTCCTGCGCCTCCGCCTCGCTGTCCCCGAGCACGAAGGTGACGCCGGGCATGATCTTCAGCTCGTCGGGCTGGCGGCCGTACCGCGCCAGGCGCCGTTTGACGTCGGCGTGGAAGGCGCGGCCCGCCTCCAGGGTGCCGTGGCGGCTGAAGACGACGTCGGCGGTGCGGGCGGCGAACTCGCGTCCCTCGTCGGAGTCGCCGGCCTGGATCAGCACCGGGTGCCGTTGCGGCGAGTGCGGCACGGTGGCGCGGGCCGTGATGCCGAACTGGGGCCCGGTGTGGCGCACGGTGCGCGGGGCGCCGTCGGCCGGCCAGGAGTCCCACAGGGCGCGGGCCACCTCGACGAACTCCTCGGCACGCAGGTACCGGTCCGCGCGGTCCAGATAGCCGCCGCGGCGGAAGTTGGCGCCGGTGAACGTGTCGGAGGTGGTGACGACGTTCCAGGCGGCGCGCCCGCCGGAGAGGTGGTCCAGCGAGGCGAAGCGGCGGGCGAGTTCGTACGGCTCGTTGAAGGTCGCGTTGACCGTGGCGGCCAGGCCCAGGTGCTCGGTGACGGCGGCGAGGGCGTTCAGCACGGTCAGGGACTCGGGGCGGCCGACGACGTCGAGGTCGTGGATCAGGCCCTTGCGTTCGCGCAGCCGCAGGCCCTCGGCGAGGAAGAAGAAGTCGAACCTGCCGCGCTCCGCCGTGCGCGCGAGATGCCGGAAGGACGAGAAGTCGATCTGGCTGCCGGAGTCCGGGTCCTGCCACACGGTGGTGTTGTTGACGCCGGGGAAGTGCGCGGCGAGGTGAATCTGCTTGCGGCGGCCGCCCGTTGTCGTGGTCACTCGTGTACCCGTTGTCGTTCGTGTACCCGTTGTCGTTGTCGTCCGTGTCATCGGGCTGCCTCCGTCTGTCGGGCGTAGCGGCCGGCCGGGCGGGGCAGGCCGAGGTGGTCGCGGAGGGTGGTGCCGGTGTAGGCGGTGCGGAAGAGGCCGCGCTCGCGCAGCGCCGGTACGAGGTCGTGGACCACTGTGGGCAGGTCGGCGGGGGTCGAGGCGGGCCGGAGGTGGAAGCCGTCGACGCCGGTGGCCGTGTGCCGGTCGGCGAGCAGGTCGGCGAGGTCCGCGGCGGTTCCGGTGAAGCGGGCCGTGTCTGCGGGCGGGAGGGATCCGGTGCGCCCGCCGAGGTCGACCGCGACGCGGAGCAGCACCCGCAGCGTTCCCGGGGGCCGTCCGGCCTCTGCCGCCCGGCGCTGCAGCGCCGTTCGGGCAAGCCGTGCCGTGGCCGGTTCGCCGGCGTCGAGCAGGACGACGTCGGCATGGCCGGCGGCCAGCGCCCACCGACCGTCGGAGTCGTGCACGTCGAGGGCGACGGCGATGGGCGGCCTGCCCTGCGGTGGGCGGGGGACGATGGACGGGCCGCGGACGGAGAAGTGCGGGCCCTCGAAGTCGATGTAGTGCAGCCGGTCGCGGTCGATGAAGCGTCCGGTGGCCGCGTCCCGTATCTCCGCGTCGTCCTCCCAGCTGTCCCAGAGTCGGACGGCGACCTCGGCCGCGTCGACCGCCTCGGCCCACAGCTCGGGCGTCGGTGCGGGTTCACGGCGCCCCACGGCGCGGGCTTCGGCCTCGCCGGCGGAGACGTCCACGAGCCAGCCCGCCCGCCCCTCGCTGACGAAGTCGAGGGTGGCCAGGGCGGTGGAGGTGTGGAAGGGCTCGGTGTGGGTGGTGGTCACCGTCGGGACGAGGCCGATGCGGCTGGTCAGGGGTGCGACGCGGGCGAGGACGGCCACCGCGTCAAGTCGGCCGCCGCTGTCGTCGGGCGGTGGCGCGAGGGAGTCCTCGAGGGTGACGAAGTCCAGGGCGCCCTGCTCGGCGAGACCGATCAGGTCCGTCCAGTGGGCGGCGGTCAGGGCCGCGGCGGAGGGGTGGCCGGCGCGGCCCAGTTCGACGGAGAGGTGGAGTTCGCGGGGCATGACCTCGTGTCCTGTAGGCGGTGTCGGCTACTTGTCGGTCTTGGGCAGGCCGGGCGGGTTGATCTCCGACTTGGTCACGGCCTCGTCGGACAGGCCCCAGCGCTGCAGCACCTTCGCGTACGTCCCGTTCTCGATGACGTGGTTGAGGGCGTCGGCGAGCGGCTCGACCAGGCCGCTGTCCTTCTTGGTGGTGGCCGCGATGAGGCCCTGAAGGGTGGCGCCGGCGCCGGAGTAGGTGCCGACGACCTCCGTCTTCCCGGTGGTGGCCGCGTGGTAGGCGGCGGTCGGGTTGGGACCGAGGTAGAGGTCGATGCGGCCGGACTGGAGGGCCAGGTAAGTGTCGCTGTCGTTCTGGTAGTACTTGATGTCCACCGGCTTGCGGCCGGCCTTCTCGTTCTCCTTGCTCCACTCGATCAGCAGCTTCTCCTGGTTGGTGCCGCTGCCCACGGCGACCGTCCGGCCCGACACGTCCGCGGGGCCGGTGACCTTCAGGCCGCTGCCCTTCTTCGCCTCGAAGGCCAGGTTGTCCTCGCGGTAGGTGGCGAAGTCGTACTTCTCCTTGCGCTCCTCGGTGACGGTGATGTTGCTGAAACCGGCGTCGTACTTGGCGCTGTCGAGGCCGACGAAGATGTTCTCCCAGGACACCGTGTTGATGTGCGGCTTGAGACCGAGGACGTCGGCGACCAGGTACGCGAGGTCCGGCTCGACGCCGATGACGGTCTTGTTGTCGGTGGCGTAGAAGGTCAGCGGCGCGGCGGAGCCGGACGAGGCGACGAGTTCCAGGGTGCCTCTCTTGCGGATCTTCTCCGGGACCTCGGCGGCTATGGACTCGACCTTGCCCGTGGTGATGCGGTCCTGGTCGGGGCTGAGGTTGATCTTCGTCTTGGCGCCCGATGTGGCGGCGACCTCGGTGGTGCCGCCGTCGGTGGGGTTGGCGCAGGCGGCGAGGATGAGGGCGGAGGCGAGTCCGAGCGCGGCTACGGTGGTGCGGCGGCGGGCGAGGCTGGGGGTCACGGTCGTTCTCCTTGCATGCGAAACAGGGCTGTGAAACTGGGTTGTGGGCTGGTCAGAGGACCTTGGAGAGGAAGGCGCGGGTGCGTTCCTGGCGCGGGTTGTCCAGGACGGCCGAGGGCGGCCCCTGCTCCACGACGACTCCGCCGTCCATGAACACCACGGTGTCGGCGACCTCGCGGGCGAAGCCGATCTCATGGGTCACGACGATCATGGTGGTCCCGGATTCGGCCAAGTCCTTGATGACGTCGAGGACTTCACCGACGAGCTCCGGGTCCAGCGCCGAGGTGGGCTCGTCGAAGAGCAGCACCTTCGGTTCGAGGGCGAGCGCGCGGGCGATGGCCACGCGCTGCTGCTGGCCGCCGGAGAGCTGCCGCGGATAGGTGTCGGCCTTGTCGGCGAGGCCGACCCGGTCGAGGAGCCGGCGGGCCGTCTCCTCCGCCTCCCTGCGCGGGCGGCGCAGCGCGGAGACGGGAGCCTCGACGAGGTTGTCCAGGACGGTCAGATGCGGGAAGAGGTTGAAGTTCTGGAAGACGAACCCGATGTTCGTCCGCTGCCTCAGAACGTCCTTCTCCTTCAGCTCGTGCAGCTTGTTCCCCGAACGGCGGTAGCCGATGAGTTCGCCGTCGATGCTGATCCAGCCGCGGTTGACCTTCTCCAGGTGGTTGATGGTGCGCAGCAGTGTGGACTTCCCGGAGCCGGACGGGCCGAGGATCACGGTCACCTCGCCGGCGCGGACCAACAGGTCGACACCGCGCAGCACCTCCAGGGGGCCGAAGCTCTTGTGGACGCCGTGGACGTCGACCATGACGGCACTCATGAGATCTCCTTCGTCACGAACCGTCGCCGGAGGCGCTGGAGCGGGGTGGGTGGCGGGGTGCGGTCGGCGCCGCGGGCGTAGCGGCGTTCCACGTAGTACTGGGCGACCGAGAGCAGGGAGGTGAGAACGACGTACCAGGCGGTGGCGACCAGCAGCAGCGGGATCACCCGGCCGTTGCGTCCGTAGATCACCTGCACCTGGTAGAAGAGCTCGCCGATGGACATCACGTAGACCACCGAGGTGCCCTTGAGCAGGCCGATGATCTCGTTGCCGGCCGTGGGCAGGATGGCGCGCATGGCCTGCGGCAGCACGATCCGGCGGATCTGCCGCAGCCGGGGGATGCCCAGCGCCGCGGCCGCCTCCAGCTGTCCGTGGTCGACGGAGAGGACGCCGCCGCGGACAATCTCGGCGGCGTACGCCGCCTGGTGCAGGGTCAGGCCGATGACGGCGGCGCCGATGGTGCCGATGAGGGCGTTGCTGTCGACGGACCAGAACACCGGGCCGAAGGGGATGCCGACGCCCAACTCCTCGTACAGCGCGCTGAGGTTGAACCAGAACACCAGCTGGACGATCATCGGGATCGACCGGAAGATCCAGATATAGGTCCGGGCTACGGTCGAGAGCACCGGGCTGCGCGACAGGCGCATGAAGGCGAGCACGGTGCCGAGGAGGAAGCCGAGGACGGTGGCGTAGGCGGTGAGCTGGAGGGTCACCCACACTGCCTGGACGATCGTCTCGGAGAGGAAGTAGTCACGGAAGACGTTCCACTCCCAGACGGGGTTGGTGGCCAGGCCGTGGATGAACTGGGCGACCAGCACGATCACGATGCCGCCGGCGGCCCAGCGGGCGTAGTGGCGGGCCGGCACTACCTTCAACTCGGCTGGTGCTTCGGCCAGTTGCGGGACGGGTTCAGTGATGGTGTCGCTGCTCATGGGTCACCTGTGCTCGGGCGGGTTGATCCGCGACGCGTCGATCGCGGAGGCGGAGGTACCCCACTTGGCGAGGATCCGGGCGTAGGTGCCGTCCTTGATCAGTTCGTTGACGGCCGCCTGGAAGGCCTTGGTGAGCGGGGAGCCCTTCTTGAAGGCGAAGCCGACGTCGAGGCGGTGGAACTCGCCCAGGAACGTGGTCTGTGACGCGGGCTGGGCCGCCTGGTAACGCAGACCGTTGATCGTCGACATGATCACGTCGATACGGCCCTGCTGGAGCGCGGTCAGCGTCGCCGCGTTCTCCGAGTAGACCTTCACGTCGTACGGCTTCTTGCCCGCCTCGGCGCACACGCCCTTCTGCGCGGTCAGGGTCGCCTCGAAGGTGGTACCGGCGCCGGTGCCGATGGTCAGCCCGCACAGCTGGGTGAGGTCGGTGATCTTCGACTTGAGGGCGGTATTGCCCTTCTTCACCGCGAAGCCCTGGCCGTCGTTGATGTAGGTGACGAAGTCGATGGTCTTCAGGCGCTCGCTGGTGACGCCGAAGTTGCCGGTGCCGAAGTCGTACTTGCCGCTGCCGAGGGCGGGCAGGATCGTCTCGAAGGAGGCGTCCTGGCGCTCCAGCTTCACGCCGAGCACCTTGGCCACCGCGTCGGCTAGGTCGATGTCCTGGCCCGCGGGGGCCTTGTCCGTGCCGTTCGGGTAGTACGCCCCGGGCGGGAACCCGATCGAGCTGCCGACCCGCAGCGTGCCCGCCTTGCGTACGTCGGCGGGCAGCAGGGCCGCGACGGAGTCCACCTCGCGTACGGCGGCGACCGGGTCGTCGGTCGGTGCGGGAGAACCCTGGGCACCCACCGCCGCCGTACCGCCGGTGCCGGTGCCGGAGCCGCAGGCGGTCAGCGCGAGCAGGGGCAGCAGGGCGAGGGCGGCGGCGCCGTGCAGACGGGTTCTGATCATGCGGAGGTTCACTGGTCGAGGGCCCTTCCCGTGCGTTCCCGGGCTGCGAGGTGCTTCTCGAACGGCAGCGGGCCGATGGTCTCCGGGTCGGCCTCCGTGTCGAACAGCGGTGTGTAGCCGGTGGCCAGGTACAGGCCGCGGGCCTCGGGCTGGCGGGGGCCGGTGGTCAGATAGATCCGCCGGTAGCCGCGTGCGCTCGCCTCCCGCTCCAACTCGGCGACGACGCGCCGGGCGAGGCCGCGTCTGCGGTGCGCGGAGTGCGTCCAGATGCGCTTCAGCTCGGCCGTGTTCGTGTCGTACCGGCGGAAGGCGCCGCCCGCGACGGGTTCGCCCCGTTCCAGCAGCAACAGGAGCAGACCGCCGTACGGTTCGGTGAACTCCTCGTCCGGGTAGCGGGAGATCTCGGCGTGCGCGTCCTTGCCGTAGCGGGTGGAGTACTCGTGGCCGAGTTCACGCAGCAGGGGCTCGACCCGGGGGTCGGAGACAGGCACCTGTATGACCGTCAACTCCGGTGCGGAGGTCATCCGTTCACCGCCGCGAGGGTCTGCGTCCCGCGTGCCGCCCGCTCGGCGTCGCGCTTGGCGACCTCCTCGCGGACGATCGGGATCACGTACCGGCCGAAGTCGATGGCATCGCCCAGCAGGTCGTAGCCGCGCGCGGAGAGGATGTCGACGCCGAGGTCGTAGTAGTCGAGCAGCGCCCGGGCGACCGTCTCCGGGGTGCCGACCAGGGCGTTGGAGTTGCCCGCGCCACCGGTCGCGGCGGCGGTCGGGGTCCACAGGGCGCGGTCGTAGCGCTCCCCCGCCTCGGCGATGGCGATCAGCCGCTGCGACCCGGCGTTCTCGGGTGCGCCGCTGCGGTGGTGCCGTACGAGTCCCGTCTCGCGCCGCTCCCGGATGGCGCCGACCGTGCGGTGGGCCTTCTCCCAGGCCAGTTCCTCGGTCGGGGCGATGATCGGGCGGAAGGCGACCTGGATGCGCGGCACGTCGGTACGGCCCGCGGCCTTCGCGGCGGCCTTCACGTTCTCGATCTGCTCGGCGGTCTTCGCCAGGGGCTCGCCCCACAGGCAGTAGATGTCGGCCTCGGCGCCTCCGGCGGCGTACGCGGCGGCCGACGAGCCGCCGAACGACACGCCCGGGCGGGGCTGTTGGACCGGGAAGACGTCGCTGACGAAGTCGTGGAAGCGGTAGTGCTCGCCCTCGTGGTCGAAGGGCTCGCGGGTGGTCCAGATCTTCTTGACGATCCGGATGTACTCGCGGGTGCGGGCGTAGCGCTCGTCCTTGGTGAGCGTGTCGCCCTCGCGGCCCTGTTCGTGGTCGTTGCCGCCGGTGATGAAGTGCACGGTCAGCCGGCCCTCGCTGATCTGGTCGAGGGTGGCGAAGGTCTTGGCGGCGAAGGTGGGGTACGAGACGTTGGGCCGGTGGGCGAGCAGGATCTGCAGGCGCTCCAGCCGGCTCGCGATGTACGCGGCGGCCGGGGCGGGGTCCGGCGATCCGGAGCCGTAGGCGAACAGCACCCGGTCCCAGCCGTGGTCCTCGTGCGCCCGGGCGAGCCGGAGTGTGTACTCCTTGTCGAACGCGGCGCCGGAGCGCGGCGTGGTTTCGGAGCCGTCGTTGGTGGCGGCGATGCCGAGGAACTCCACGGGCATGGGTATGACCTTTCGGGAATGCCGCACGCGAGCAGGCAGACATGACGCAACTGCCTTGTGTGCAGGCATGGGTGACGACCCGTCAGTCGACAGCTGACGGTTTCGGTACGGGCGTGACGACGCCGGGCGTCGGTGAGGACGCAAGGCAGTGGTGCGGCAGCGCGCGAAAGGAGAACTCGGCCCGCGACGGGGTCACCGAGGGAGGGAAGGGCCGGTCAGAGGGCCCGCTGCCGAGTCAGGCGCAACACGCCGCGGACCACACCCGACCGAAGTCGATGTGATCGCGCGTGACCAAGCGCTGCTGGGCAGTCATGCGACCAATTGAGCAGGACATCGTGCTCCCCGTCAAGCGGCTCCCGGATGCCGGAACGCCTGGACAGCCGTTCCGTCGGCGTGCTGTTGACACATCGATGGCATGGGCACATACGATCGACGGCGGATCGGCTCCGCGTTGCGCGGCAGCCTCTCCGGCCGCGTTGAGGGACGCGGCGAGCGTGACGACACCGAGCCCCGGCCGCACCGAGTGCCACCGGGGTCACCCACGCCCGCCTCCCCTCCCCCGGAGAGCCTCCCCCATGGTCACGTCGCCCGATCTCACGTCCGGTCCCGCAACGAAGAGCCCCCCGCTGGTCGGCGTCGACCCGCCCCGGATCGTGCCGCGCCGGCACGCCGGCCGGTGGCTGACCGCCGTCTTCGCTCTGCTGCTCTTCGCGATGGTGCTCAACTCCGTGGTCCGCAACGAGGCCTTCCAGTGGGCCGTGGTGGGCCGGTACTTCACCACCACCGCCGTGCTCGACGGGTTGCTGCTCTCCCTGTGGCTGACCGCCGTGGTGATGGTCCTCGGCTTCCTGCTCGGTACCGTACTCGCGGTCATGCGCCTGTCCGCCAACCCCGTGCTGCGCACGCTGAGTTGGGGCTATGTGTGGATCTTCCGGTCCACACCGCTGCTGGTGCAGCTGCTGTTCTGGTTCAACATCGGCGCCCTGTACCCGACGCTGGGCCTCGGCATCCCGTTCGGCCCGCAGTTCCTCACCGTCAAGACGGTCAATCTGCTCGGTCCCACCCTCACCGCCGTCATCGGCCTGACCCTGCACGAGACCGCCTACGCCGCCGAGGTGGTGCGCGGCGGCATCCTCTCCGTGGACGCCGGGCAGACCGAGGCCGCTCAGGCACTCGGCCTGAGCAGACGCCGCACCCTGCGCCGGGTCGTCGTCCCGCAGGCGATGCGCTCCATCGTGCCGACCGCCGGGAACATGCTGATCGGCACCCTCAAGGGCACCAGCATCGTCAGCGTGCTGGCCGTGCACGACCTGCTCTATTCGGTGCAGCTGATCTACAACCAGACCTACCAGGTCATCCCGCTGCTGATGGTCGCCACCCTCTGGTACATCGCGGTCACCACGGTGCTGAGCGCGGGTCAGTTCTACGTCGAGCGGTACTACGCGCGCGGCGACGCCCGCACCCTGCCGCCCACTCCGCTGCAGCGGCTGCGCGGCCGACTGAACGCAGTACGCCACCGGTTGAGCGCGGCGACAGCCGCCGACGCCCGCCCGGCGATCGGCGGTCACCGGTGAGCGGCACCCTCTCCCCGGCCGTGCTGGTCGTCGTCGGCGCGGGGCCGCGTGCCACAGGGCTGCTGGAGCGCATCGCCGCCAACGCGCCCGAACTGTGGGACAAGGCATGGGAGTTGCGCATCCATCTGGTGGACCCGCACCCGCCGGGGCCGGGGCGGGTCTGGCGGCACGAACAGTCCGCGCTGCTGCGGATGAACTCCATGGCCGAGGACGTCACCATGTTCACGGACGAGTCGTCGACCATCGAGGGTCCGGTACGGCCGGGCCCCTCGCTCGCCGAATGGGCCGCCCAGTTCTCCGGCCGGGGCCCACGTCATGCCCCGTACGCCGAGCCCTCCGACCCGGAGGTGCTGGCCGAGCTGCGGACGCTCGCCGGGGCCGACTTCCCCACGCGCCGCGCCCAGAGCGCCTACCTGGACTGGGTGTTCCGCAGGGCCCTGGCCCAGTTGCCGCCCGGTGTCACCGTGGAGTGGCACCGCACCACCGCGACCGCGGTCACCGGCCCCCCGGACGGCCCGCAGCAGGTGCACCTGGCCGACCGCGCCACCCCGCTCACCGCCGACCTGGTGGTCCTCGCCCAGGGACACATCGGCTCCACCCCCGCCGCCGAGCACCGTGACCACGCCGCCTTCGCCCGCCGCCACGGCCGTTTCCACCTCCCGCCGGAGTTCTCCGCCGACGCCGATCTGTCCGCGCTGCATCCCGGCGAGCATGTCGTCCTGCGCGGTTTCGGGCTCGCCTTCATCGACCTGATGGCCATGCTCACCGAGGGCCGCGGCGGCACCTACCGCACCGAAGCCGACGGCACCCTCACCTACCTCCCGTCCGGCCGCGAGCCCGTCCTGCACGTCGGATCGCGGCGGGGTGTGCCGTACCACTCCAAGACCCGCTACCAGCTCCGGGGCCCCCGGCCACCGCTGCCCCGGTACTTCGGCCCGGAAGCCCTCGACGCGCTGCTCGCCGAGGGCCGCCCACTGGACCTGCGGCGCGACGTGTGGCCGCTGATGGCCAAGGAGATCGGCTTCGGCCACTACCACGAGCTCTTCCACGCCCACCCCGAGCGCACATCGCTGCCCTGGCCGGACTTCGTAGCCGCGTACGACCGCCTCGGCTGGTACGCCGACGAGATGGCCGCCCTCGTCGCCACGGCCGTGCCCGACCCGGCGGACCGACTGGACTTCGAGGCCCTGGACCACCCCCTGGACGGCCTCGCCTTCACCACCCCGGACGACTTCCAGGACCACCTGCGCGATCACATCGCCCGGGACGTCGCCCGTCGCGAGGATCCGGAGTTCAGTGCCGACCTCGGGGCGTTCCTCGCCCTGCTCTCCCTCTACGGGCAACTGCCCCGCCTCGTCGCCGCGGGGCGGCTGACGGCACGGTCCGTCGCCGAGCAGCTCGACGGCTGGTGGCACGGCTTCTTCAGCTTCCTGGCCTCCGGCCCGCCCGGCTTCCGCCTGCGTCAGCTCCTCGCCCTGTCCCGGGCCGGGATCGTCCGCTTCGTGGGCGCCGGCGTCCGGATCGGCACCGACGAGACCGCCGGCACCTTCACCGCGACCAGCCCCACCGTCCCCGGCCACACGGTCCACGCCACCGCGCTGATCGAGGCATACCTTCCCGGGCCCTCGCTCGACCGCACCGAGGACCCCCTCCTGCGCGAGCTGCACCGGGCCGGCGCCCTCACCGAGGAGGTCATCACCGACCCCACCCACACCCACCGCTCCGGTCTGCTCGCCGTCTCCCCCGCGAACGCCCACGTCGTCGACCCGTCCCTCGGCGACACGCACCCCCGCCGCATCGCTCTGGGCGCCCCCACCAACAGCCGTGCCGTCGCCGCTTTCGCCCGTCCCCGCACCGACGCGCCCGCCTTCCGCCAGAATGACGCGGTGGCGCGCGCGCTTTTGCGCGCCCTTGGCGCCGGGCCTCTGACCTGGGACTTCTCAAATGGAGAGAAGGAAGCGTCCATTATATGAACAACCACTTGGGATAGCCGCAAGCTTCTGCCACGATCCCCATCAACCAGGTAGGAAAACTAGGAATCTGTGGGGGTGGGGTCGCCATGAGCACGCGCAACCGCACGGACCTGTTGCCGTCCCTCCTGACCTCGCGTCGCCACATCGACTTCGGCCGTACGTCCAGCGCCATCTGTCGGCTCGTCTGAGACTCCCCGCAACGCGCACCCACCCCCCACGCACACCACTGCGCCCCCTGCCGTCCCGCCGGGACTGCGGGCAACTGGTGTGCCGGTGCGCGTGAAGCGGCTCCGCGCCTCCCCTGCCGTACCTGCCTGAACTCCCTTCCTTCCCTTGAGAGGACACCCCTGTGTCTGCCGCAAGACCGCTCACCGCCCTGCGTACCCTCGCCGTCATAGCGGCGCTCCCTCTGCTGCTGACCGCCTGCGGCTACGGCGCCGAGTCCACCGACAGCGACAAGCAGACCCAGGTCGCGGCGGACGCCAAGAAGCTCTCCGTCGATGAGGTGAACATCGGCTACTTCCCGAACCTGACGCACGCCACCGCTCTGGTGGGCATCCAGGAGGGCCTGCTCCAGAAGGAGCTCGGCGGCACCGTGATCAAGCCGTCGACGTTCAACGCCGGTCCGTCGGAGATCGAGGCGCTGAACTCCGGCGACCTCGACATCGGCTGGATCGGTCCCTCCCCGGCCATCAACGGCTACACCAAGGCGGCGGGCAAGAACCTGCGCATCATCTCCGGTTCGGCGTCGGGCGGCGTGAAGCTCGTCGTCAACCCGGAGAAGATCAAGTCCCTCAAGGACGTCAAGGGCAAGAAGATCGCCACGCCGCAGCTCGGCAACACCCAGGACGTCGCGCTGCTCAACTGGATCTCCGAGCAGGGCTGGAAGGTCGACGCGGAGAGCGGCAAGGGTGACGTCTCCGTGGTCCGCACGGACAACAAGATCACGCCGGACGCCTACAAGTCCGGTTCGATCGACGGTGCCTGGGTGCCGGAGCCGACCGCGTCGAAGCTGGTCGCCGAGGGCGGCAAGGTGCTGCTCGACGAGGGCGACCTGTGGCCGGACAAGAAGTTCGTGATCACGAACATCATCGTGCGGCAGGACTTCCTGAAGGAGCACCCGGACGTCGTCGAGGCCGTGCTGCGCGGCTCGGTGAAGACCAACGAGTGGATCAACGCCAACCCGGACAAGGCCAAGGCCGCGGCCAACGAGGCGCTGAAGGCGGAGTCCGGCAAGGCCCTGCCCGCCGAGGTCATCGACCCGGCCTGGAAGTCGATCACCTTCCTCGACGACCCGCTGGCCGCCACGCTCGACACCGAGGCCGAGCACGCGGTCAAGGCCGGTCTGCTGGAGAAGCCCGATCTCAAGGGCATCTACGACCTCGCGCCGCTCAACAAGGTCCTCAAGGCCGCCGGCAAGGACGAGGTCGACGACGCCGGTCTCGGCGTCAAGTAAGGACCACCGCATCCGATGAGTTCCCAGGAGGTGACGACCATGGCCACTCCCACGGCCACGACCGCCGAGGTCGCCGAGGACGCCACGGCGGTGACCTACGCCGCCCGAATCGAGCACGTCTCGAAGTCCTTCCCGGTGCCGGGCACACGCGGCGGGCAACAGCTCGTGCTGGACGACATCACGCTCGATGTCGCACCCGGCGAGTTCGTCACCCTCCTGGGGGCCTCCGGCTGCGGCAAGTCCACGCTGCTCAACCTGGTCGCGGGGCTGGACCGGCCGTCCGCCGGCTCGATCGGCACGGACGGCCGGCCCGCCCTGATGTTCCAGGAGCACGCCCTGTTCCCGTGGCTGACCGCGGGCAAGAACATCGAGCTCGCGCTGAAGCTGCGCGGGGTCGCCAAGGCGGAGCGCCGGCCGGAGGCGGAACGGCTGCTCGAACTCGTGCGGCTGCAGGGCGCGTACGGCAAGCGGGTGCACGAGCTGTCCGGCGGTATGCGCCAGCGCGTGGCGCTGGCCCGTGCCCTGGCCCAGGACAGCAAGCTGCTGCTGATGGACGAGCCGTTCGCCGCGCTGGACGCGATCACCCGTGACGTACTGCACGACGAACTGACCCGCATCTGGCGCGAGACGGGGGTGTCGGTGCTGTTCGTCACGCACAACGTGCGCGAGGCGGTGCGGCTCGCTCAGCGCGTCGTCCTGCTGTCCTCCCGCCCCGGCCGTATCGCCCGGGAGTGGACGGTCGGCATTCCGCAGCCGCGCCGCATCGAGGACAGCGCGGTCGCCGAGCTGTCCGTCGAGATCACCGAAGAACTGCGTGGGGAGATCCGCCGCCATGGCCAGCACTGACAACGGCGTCGACATCAAGGTCGATGTCACCAAGGACGGCTCCACGGCGGCCGGTGAGCCGCAGGACCCGAACGATCTGGCGGGACTTGAGGCCGGACTCGACGCCCTGGACTCGGTGCAGGTAGGGCGTACGCCGCTGCGCGAGACCCTGACCCGCAAGGTGCTGCCGCCCGTCACCGCGATCGTGCTGGTGCTGGTGGTGTGGCAACTGCTGGTGTGGGCCGAGGCCGCCCCCGCCTACAAGCTGCCCTCGCCGTCCGACGTCTGGGGCGAGGTCCGCGAGTCCTGGCTGCAGGGCACCCTCTTCGACTACATCTGGACATCCGTCTCACGCGGCCTGCTCGGCTTCCTCATGGCCCTCGCCATCGGCACCCCACTCGGCCTGCTCGTCGCCCGGGTGAAGTTCGTCCGGGCCGCCATCGGCCCCATCCTGTCCGGCCTGCAGTCCTTGCCGTCCGTGGCCTGGGTGGCACCCGCGGTCCTCTGGCTGGGCCTGAACAACTCGATGATGTACGCCGTGATCCTCCTCGGCGCCGTCCCCTCCATCGCCAACGGCCTCGTCGCGGGCATCGACCAGATCCCCCCGCTGTTCCTGCGCGCCGGACGGACCCTGGGCGCGACCGGGCTGCGCGAGGCCCGGCACATCGTGATGCCGGCCGCGCTGCCCGGCTATCTGGCGGGCCTGAAGCAGGGCTGGGCCTTCTCCTGGCGCTCGCTGATGGCGGCGGAGATCATCGCCTCCCACCCCGACCTGGGCGTGGGCCTGGGCCAACTCCTGGAGAACGGCCGCAACAACAGCAGCATGTCGCAGGTGTTCCTGGCCATCTTCCTGATCCTGCTCGTCGGCATCGCCATCGAGCTGCTGATCTTCAGCCCGCTGGAGCGGCGCGTACTGCGCGGGCGGGGGCTGCTGGTCACCCGCTGAGCCAGTTCGCCTGCTGAGCAAGGTCCCACGGCCCGGGTGAGCGAGGATCGCCCACCCGGGCCTGATCGTGCCCGCGCCCCTCGGGTCCTTCGCGGCAATCGGGTACGGCAGCCGTGGTGAAGGCGGTGAGGGGGCATGCCACTGGCGGCGCTCCGCTCCCGGGCGGCGATGGGTGCACGCCACAGGGAGAGGACGGAGCGGCTGCTTCGCGGGGCGCGCACAGCCAGCCGCTCGGCGCCGATCGGAGTCAGCTCGGCGCCCTCGGAGGAGAGCCCGTCGGCGAGGGCGACCTCCACGGAACTCCCTTGCACCGCCGGTCGTATGCCGAGTGCCCGCAGTGCGCGGGTCGGCCCCGCGGCCGCCTCCGCTCGGCGGACCCCCTCACGGGCGCGCTCCCGTGCCTGCTGCGTCCGGCGTCGAGTCGCCGGGCGCGACTGCCCCGCCAGGTCGGCCTGCGAGGGGCCCGGCCGACCTGGCGGGGCCGTCCGTGAGGGCGACCGCGCCCGCCGTGATCGCGGCCACCGCACAGACCGCGACGGCCAGTGCCGTACGACCACGGTGCCGGGCGAGCGCCGCCCGTGGGCCGCGTCGGCCGAGCAGGTCGATCCTCGCCGGCCCGACCAAGGCGGCCGGACCCCCCGGGTCCCGCTCCTGGATCCTCCGCCGGCACGCCGCCGCCTGGGCCGGCCCCCCTCGCTGGGCGTGGGCCGACACCCGCCGACATTCGGAATGAAGCCACCGTCAACTCTCCCGATCTGGCGGCAAGTTGATGCCATAGGGCATTCGCTCGACGCACGTCCCGGGCCCTCCCGGAAACCGGCACGGTCCGGCCGCCGTCCGCCGTCCGCCGTCCGCCGGTCAGGAGTGGGTGACCTTGATGCGGGAGATGCGGACCTCGCCGTAGTTGTCGGCGGTGCACGGCTCGGAGTTGTTGCAGTTGGCCTGCGTGTAGGCCCCGGCCTTGAAGTAGTTGGTGTCGCCGTCGTGGGAGATCGTGGTCTGCAGCCTGCCGTTGTAGTACGCGTCGATCTCCCCGTCCTTCGCCACGAACTTGGCCTCGAACTCGGTGCCCAGCTCGTAGTCGTCGGTGACGAGGTGGTGGTGGCGGTCGTCGCCGTCGGTGATGTAGAGGCTGCTGCCTTCGAGGCGGAAGACGGTGACGTCGTCGTCCCCGCCGTGGACCTGGGCGCCGACCACCCACGGCCGTTCGGCGGGCAGTGCCGTGAACGCCTCCCTGACCACGAGGGTGTGCGTGCCGTCCGTGGTGGACCAGGCGGCTTCGTCCTCGCCGCCGTCGGTCATCTCCCGCAGCTCGGCGCGCGGATAGCTGGAACCTCCCGTCGTCACACCGTTGACGGCGGCCCGGAAGCCGACCGCGGCGCAGCCGGCTTCGGCCCGGAACCAGGGATCGGCGGAGAAGGTCGCCAGCTCGGGTTGGGTGATCTCGGTGGGGTCCTCGTCCTCGCCGGTGGGCAGCGTCAGCTTCCAGTTCGTCAGGTCGAGCACGTCGGAGGGGTACGTACACCGGGCGGCCGACTGCCCGTGCGGCGTCGGTGTGCCGGCGTGGGCGGAGAGCGTGAGCGTGGCGGTCGAGACAGTCGCGGTGATGCCGGCGAGCACGAGGGTCCGGGTGCTGCGCATGGAGTCGGTCTCCTCCGTAGGGGGTGTTCGGTACGGGCCGAGGCGTACCGTAGACGCCCCTCCCGGGACCCCTCCCGTGCCCCGTGGTGCCGCCCGCGTCTACGCATGCGTGCGACTGATGAAGGCTCTGGGTAGACACTGCGTACGGCCCTCCGTACGCAGTAAGTTCGATCCATGCGCGCGGCCCTGGACCGTGGCCGTGTGCGTTCCGGAGTCGACCGAGGGGGAAGATCCGTGCGTTCCGGGGACGAGTTCGCCGACCGCTATGTCCTCAGGGAAGTCATCGGCGCGGGGCGGGGCGGCGACGTGTGGCTGGCCCACGACAGGGTGGTGGGCCAGGACGTCGCGCTGAAGCCGGAGCGGCCGCAGGGCGAGGGCGAGACCGCGGTGCGGCGGCTGCTGGGCGAACCGCGTGCCATGGCCAAGTTCCGCGACCATCCCCACGTGGTGACCCTGTTCGACGTCGTGACCGTACGGCAGGACGACGCCGGGCCGGAGACCTATTGGTTCGTCATGGAGTACGTGCCCGGCGGCGGCCTGGACCGGCAGCCGACGGTCTCTCCGGCGCGGGCGGCCCGCATCGGTGCCGAGCTCGCCGACGCACTGGCCGCCCTGCACGAAGCGGGCATCGTCCACTGCGACGTCAAGCCCGCCAACATCGGCCTCACCCGGCACGGGGCCGCGAAGTTACTCGACTTCGGTGCCGCCTATCGGGTCGGCGGCACCGAGACCATCACCGTCAACGGCCCGTTCAGCTTCACCCCCGACTACGCCGCCCCCGAGCTGGCCCGGGGCAACGTCCCGCGGCCTGCGTCGGACGTGTTCTGCCTGGCCGCCACCCTCCACGCCCTGGTCACCGGCGTGCCACCGCGCGGTGACGTCCCCGAGGAGCACGCCGACCCCGCCGGGACGGGGCACGACGGCGAGGAAGCCGAGCGGCTGAGGTACTGGAAGGCCGAGCAGGGCGTCGTCGAGCTGGACGCCGCCGCCGTGGGACCGCTCTACCCCGTGCTCACCGCCATGCTGCAACGCGATCCGCGGCAACGCCCCGACGCCGCCGAGGTCGGGCGGCTGCTGACGGAAGTCGCCGGATCCGACCGGGAAACCTCCCGGGACACGGCCACCACCGTCACCGGGCGCCGACGCCGGCGTCTGCCACTGATCGCGGCCGCTCTCGGCATCAGTGCCGTACTGGCCCTGGGACTCGTCGTCCTCCCTGACCGCGGCGACGACGACGCGAAGACCGGCCCCGAGCCCGGCCAGAGCCGAGTGGAGAAGAACGCCTCGGACGGCGAACCACAGGCCCTGATCGGCGATCCGCACACGGCCGACGTGTGCGCCCTGGCCGACCCCGCCGCTCTCGACCAGTTCGGCGACGGGGACGTCCGCGTGGACGTGGACTACGGGAACTTCGACCGCTGCGACATGCTCGTAAGCGTCGACGCCAGGACCCGGATCGATGTGTCGGTCGGTCTCCTTCGGGGCTCGCCGCCGGAGGGGTCGAAGCCCTCCCGCACCATCGGCCGGATCGGCATCCGTGCGGAGCAGGCCGAGAGCGACGAGTGCAAGCTGCTGCTGACGTCCGACGGCGACACCGAGGACACCCTGGTCGGGGTCCGCGTCAACATGGGCAAGGGTTCCGTGGTCGGCGGCAACGCCACCTTGTGCACGGTCGCCGACAAGGCCGCCACGAGCGCGGCCGAGATCCTCAACCGGGGTCCGGTACCCCGCCGTTCACCGGCCTACCCGCGCAACTCACTGGCCTGGGCCGACGCCTGCGAACTGCTCGATGCCAAGGCACTGTCCGCCGTTCCCGGCCTCAAGGTCGACGTGCCGGAGGTCGGCGTCGCGAACTGGAGCTGCGAGTGGCAGAGCGACGTCGACGAGCTGGATGCGGAAGTGAGCTTCTTCCGCGACCAGCCCAAGTCCGCCGAGGACGGCGCCACGGCCGTCACACTCAGCGGATACCGCACGATCGTCGAACAGAACGACGACGGCGACACCTGTACGGCCTACGTCGAGTACCGCAGGTACAGCGGGCAGGACGCCGAGACCGCCGCCGAGATGGTGCGCCTGGAGGTCGGCGGGCGACAGTCCACGGACAAGCTCTGCACGATGGCCAGGGACCTCGCGACCTCAGCCGCGGCCGAACTCCGCGCGCGCTGACGCGGGCGGTGTCGATGCGGGGGCTTTGATGCCTCCTCAGAGCCCGGAGTCCGGCCAGGCCTCGTCGTCCTCCATCAGCTCCAGGTCCGGCGGCACGAGGGTCGTCGACTCCACGAGCCCCCTGATCAGGTTGTGCAGCAGACTGTTGTCGGCGGGGCGGCCCTCGGACTTGTCGTGCAGCAGCGGGTACTTGAAGCCGGTGCCGTGCAGCCGACGGCGTACGGCCTCGATGCGGAACTCGATCCTGCGCTCGTTCCACTTGGCGTCCGGGCGGAGATAGCCGAGCCGCTCGGCGGCCTGACGGTATGTCAGTGGGCGGGGGTCCTCCTCGTACAGCAGGTACCGCTGGCCGAGGACCACCAGCAACAGCCGCTCGTCGTCGTCCAGCGACCAGGTTTCCGGTCGTACGGTCTCGGCTCGCCTGCGCGACACCGGCCCCTGGTCGTCGTGGCCCGCGACGTACAGCTCGACCAGGTGCTCACGGTAGCCGGAGCCCTTCACGAACAGCGGGGTGTAGCCGGTGGCGAGCGGGATCGGCTCGGTGGCGAGATGCATCATCCGGCCGCGGGGCAGCCGGACCAGTTGCTGCCCGGTGTTGCGCAGCCACCACAGCCCTTGACGGTACGTCAGCTCGCCGTGCCGTCGGCTCACCCGCAGGTCGTCCACGCCGACCCCCAGGTCCACGTCCGGCTTCTCACCGCGCCCGAAGCGAACCGTCAGCCCCTGGCGGGGCGGTGCGCTGAGCTCACCGGTGACCGTACGGGCGTGCAGAGTCCCGGGCGCGGTGGGCGCGACACCACGCGCGAGGCTGGTGGAGAGGGGCATCGCTGGTCTCCTCGGCTTGTGAGCTTCTCGGTCAGCAGATTCTCGGTTCAACAGCTGCTCGGTTCGACAGCTTCTCGGCAGGCGCCCGACGCACTGACCAGTTTCGGCCCCCGTCGCGGGACCCCTCCCGTACGAGGTGAGGGCTTCCCGAATCAGTAGGCGGAATCAGTACGCGGACTTCAGGGCTCCCCCGGCGCCAGGAAGCCCAGGGTGGCGACGACCGTCCCACTCCGGGCGACCCGGGTGTTGCGGGGCCACAGCGAGATGCCGTGGTCCGTGAGCAGGGGGACTCGTCCATAAGGAGTTCGGATTGCCGCAGATGACGTCGGCCGGAGTGCGCACTCTGCGAGCGCGGCGGATGCTGGTGCTCCGCGGGACGAAGGGGTAAGGAGAAATCGATGCAGAGCGTGCGGTTCAATTCTTCCGGCAACGAGGTGGCGAAGGTTTCCTACACCGCTCGCCGCCTTGTCGAGCTGGGCTACGGAAGCACCAGAACCCTGGGACTGAGCGTGGAGGATCGGCCTCCACGGGCGGGCGATCTGGTGCTGTGCCGGGTGACCGAAATCGGCCAGCACAGATTCCTCGGGCAAGTACACGGAAAGCGGAATCGGCTCTTCGTCGGCGACACGGTCGTGGTCGCCTACGGCGCGCGCTACGCCCCGGATCAATTCGAGGCGGAGGTGCCCGGCGACCTCGGGCCCTGTGACCTGGTCGCCGGAGGCGGCATAGCGGGGCGGGTCGTGTCCTCCCACTCCAAAATGAAGTCCCCCACCCGAGTGGAGCCCCTCGGCCTGGTGACCGACGAGCACGGCGAAGTCATCAACCTGGCCCGGCTGGCCCGGCCCGTGGTGCCGGTCCTCGCCGCGCGCCCGCGCACCATCGCCGTACTCGGCACATCGATGAACTCGGGCAAGACGACCGTGGCCGCCGCCCTCATCCGCGGCCTCGGCCTGGCCGGCCGTCGGGTCGGCGCGGCAAAGGTGACCGGCACCGGCGCTCCCGGGGACCCGACGCTGATGGCCGACGCGGGCGCGTCGCGGGTCATCGACTTCACCGACCTGGGTTTCCCCACCACCTACCAACTGCCGATGCCGCAGGTGATCCGTATTCTGCGCAGCGCGATCACGGACCTCACGAGTCACCAGGCAGACGCCATCGTGCTGGAGGTCGCGGACGGGCTCCTGCAACGGGAGACGGCAGCGCTGATGCGGACGCCGGAATTCCGTGCGGGCGTGGACGGCATCGTGTTCGCGGCCGGTGAGTCGGTCAGCGCAGTGGCAGGGGTACGGATGCTGCGTGAAGAGGGACTTCCCGTCGTGGCCCTGAGCGGGGTACTGACGTCCTCTCCGCTGGCCGTGGCCGAAGCGGTGGCCTGCGTGGACGTCCCGGTGTACGCAACGGCCGCCCTGTCCGACCCGTCCGTCACCGATCAGTTGCTCGCGGGTGCCGTCCCGGGCAGGGGCGTCGTAGGCGACGGCAGCGTGCTGTCGGACGACGGCGGTCGACTGGCGGACCACGGCGGACTGCCGCAGGAACGCAGTCGGCTGACGGAGTACAGCGCTCCCCTGACGGCCGAAACAGTGGCGTGACCACGGCAGGACGGCAGCGCGTCCGGATGCCGCACACCCTCGGCGGTGCGCGGCGCCGGCTGATGCTCCTTCTGGTGCTCGCGGGTTTTGCGCAGGCGGTCTGCGTGGTCGGCTTCGCTCTCCTGGTGCATGGTGCGGCCTACCGCATCACGCACGGCCGGGAGATCGCGTCCGGCCACGACCGCAGCGCCCTCTACACGCACGTCGCCGGTTACTCGCCCACCACACTGGCCGTCGGGCTGGTCACGTCGGCCTGCGCGACCGTACTGCTGAAGGCGGCGGGCGAACCGCTCGCGGAACGGCTGGCGCAGAGCTACGTACACAGCGTCAGAATGCGTCTCTTCGACCACGTCGCCGCAAGCGAGGCGGGGGGACCCTTCCGGCGCACGGTCGGTGTGACCGTGCTCCGCTTCACCGGTGACGCCTCCGCCCTGCGGCTGTGGATCAGCAAGGGTGTGGCACCGATCCTGGTGGACGGGGTGTTCGTGACGTGCGCGCTCGTCGTCCTGGCCGTCATCGCGCCGGGCATCGGCGCGCTGTCGGCGGCGCTGATCCTCCTCGCCGCGGCCGCCGTCGCGCTCTTCGGGCGGCGGCTGCGCGAACGCGTACGTGAGACCAGGCGGCACAACGGCAAGCTCGCCGCCTTCGTCAACGAGCGGGTCACGCACACGGCCGTCATGCAGTCCCTCGGACGGGTCGAGCAGGAGCGCCGGGTCATGCGGCGGCGCAGTCGTGATTACGGTCGCGCCATGGTGCGCCAAGCCCGTCTCACCGGAGCGATGTCGGCGACGGCCGAGGCGTGCGGGATCGGGATCCTGCTGGTCGTGGTCACGGTGGGCCTGGTGGCGGGCACCACCTGGGAGGTACTCGCCTCGCTGCTGACGGTGGCGAACTTCCTCGGTGGCCCCCTGTCGTCGCTGGTCCGTGTGCAGGAGCACTGGCAGCATTCGCGCGTCGCGCGGCGGCGCATCGCCGAGGTCCTCTCGGCGCGGACGCCGCTGGCCGGACTGCGCGGAGCCGAGCCGCTCGCGCACGGGCCCGGGCGGCTGGAACTCGAAGGACTGCGCGTGGACGGTGTCCTGGACGCGTCGGCCGTCGCGTTGCCCGGGCAGCGGATCGTGCTGCAGGGGCCGCCGAGCGCGGGGAAGTCGCTGTTGCTTCGCCTCATCGCGCGACTGCAGGAGCCGGACGCCGGCGCGGTGCTGCTCGACGGCCAGGACCTCGCCCGGCACGACCCCGAATCGGTGCGGCGGATGATCAGGCTGACCAGCCCCGAACTGCCCTTGCTGCGCGGCAGCGTCGACAAGAACCTGCGGTACGGCGAACCGCCGGACGCGGCCAAAAGGGCGGACGAGGAACACATCGAGGCCCTGGCCGCCCTGCTGCCCGACGGTCTGCGCACCCGGGTGGGCGAAAACGGCCACGGTCTTTCCATGGCCGTGCGTTACCAGGTCGCGATGGTACGGGCGCTGCGCAGCGGGCCCCGGGTTCTGCTGCTGGACGAGGTCAGATCGGAAGAAGCGTTCGGTTCCGACCTGATGGAACGTCTGCTCGAGCGGTATCCGGGCACGGTCATCTACGTCACCGACGAGCCCAAGCTCGCCGCGCGCGCGGATGTGCTCTGGCGAATCGACGAAGGCAAGCTGACGGTGCATGAGCCGGTGCGGCAGATCGATGAGCCCGTGCGGGCCGGCATGGAGCCGGAAATGGGTCGCGGTCTCCAAAAATGACCAAAAGGCCGCTTCGGATTGCTCCGAAACGACCTCTGACCTGCGACTTCGCAAAGTCGGGACGACAGGATTTGAACCTGCGACCCCTTGACCCCCAGTCAAGTGCGCTACCAAGCTGCGCCACGTCCCGGCGTATGTCGCGCGGCGAACCGCGTGATCACGCAGGTCAACCCTACCCCATACGCGCCCGACCTCCTCGATTCGACCCCTTGACCCATAATTGTTGTCACCTATAATTGCCTAAATCAAGCAGCCTCGTCCATCACCGGGCCGGCCCACGGGCCGCGACCGATCGGAGCCTCATGTCCCTCCTGGCCCGGCCCGCGGTGGCCGCCCTCGTCGCCAAGGCGATGCAACGCGTGACCGTGATGGCGGACCGCCGTTCCGGTGGCCGCGGCTCCGCCGCTGCCTCGCATGCGCGATTCCCCGAATATCCGCGCAAGGTACGCGAGTTGACGATTCCGACGTCGATCGCCGCTGCCCGGGCCACCGTGTATCTGCCCGCGAACGCCGAACCCGCTCCCCCGGTGCACATCAACTTCCACGGCGGCGGCTATGTGATGACGCTGACCGAGCTGGACGACCCGCTGTGCCGCACCCTCGCCGCGGAGGCGGGGGCGGTCGTGATCAACGTGGACTACGTCGTCGCACCGCAGCATCCGTTCCCGGCGCCACCCCGGCAGGCGTACGACGTGGTCCGGTGGGTCGCCGAGCACGGCGCGGAGGAGGGCTGGGACGGTGGCCGGCTCACCGTGGGCGGACAGAGCGCCGGCGGCGGACTCGCGGCGGCCGTGGCGCGGCAGGCTCTTGAAGAGGGCGGGCCCTCGATCGCGCTGCAGGTGTTGCACTATCCCCCACTCGACCTGGCGACCAGTTCCAGAAAGAAGCGCGCCGCCATCGCCAAGCCGATGCTGCGGCCCTGGATGGCCGATGTCTTCGACACGTCGTACGTACCGGACGTACGGCGGCGCGACGACCGGCTCGTGTCGCCGGCGCATCCGTCGGACACCGCGGACCTGAAGGGCATCGCCCCGGCCCTGGTGATCACCGCCGAGTACGACCTGCTGCGGGCCGAGGGCGAGCGTTATGCCGAGCGGCTGCGGCGGGCCGGTGCGCTGGTCGAGCACCACGAAGTGGCCGGGGCCGACCACGGGTACGACGGGAACGACGACCAGAAGGCGCGGGAGGTCTACGCGATGATCGCCCGGCATGTGCGGGAGGCCACCGGAAGCCGCACCGTCTGAGGGTTCGGGGCGCCCCGCCGTTGACCGCTGCGCGCCCCGGTCACTCTTCCGGGCACGCGGCACCTGCGTTCACCGCGACCGGCGGGGCGGTCGACCAGGCGTCGGCCGAGGACCGGACGGGCTCACCCACCGGGCCGGTCGCCGGGGCGATTCCGGCACCCTCGCACGGACTCGAGGGCGCCGGGATGCACCTGGCGTCCCTGTCCCAACCTCCGGGGGTCGCAGTGCTCCTGGCGTCCCTGTCCCAACCTCCGGGGGTCGCAGTGCTTCTGGCGCCCCTGTCCCAACTCCCGGGCGCCGTAGTGCTTTTGGCGCCCTTGCCCGGGCTCCCGGACCTCCCCGCGGCGAACCCCGCCATCAGCAGGGCCACGGCCACCACCACCCACCACGGCAGACCGGCGGTGGCCATGTACCCGACGACGGCCACCAACGCGAGAAGTCCCGTCATGTCCCCGTTCCCCCTTAACAATTCACTCATCCGCACCCGACGCACCGAAAGCCGCCCTGCGTCACAGCGGGCATATGACGCAACAATACGCGAGACAGTCGTATATCCCAGTTCGGCTCATCGGTACATATGACGGACGCCAATCAGTGCCCCATCAATGGGCCCCTCGATGGGCCGTCAGTGCGCGCCGATCAGCTCCTGCTCACTGCCGGACCGGGTCGTCCGCTTCGAGCCGCGCAGTGCGGCGATGCCGATGAAGACCATGGACGACAGGCCCGCGAGGGCGAACGCGGTGAACCCCCAGTCGCCCTTGTTCGCGGCGAGCAACTGGCCGCCCAGCCATGGCCCGAAGACGGCACCGAAGCGACCCATGCCGGAGGTCCAGCCGACGGCGGTGGCGCGGTTCTCGGGGCTGGAGCGGATGGAGACCGTCGCGTAGATCATGGTCTGCGCGCTGTTGAGGAACACTCCGGTCAGGAACACCACCGTGAAGGTGAGCGCCAGCGGCATGTGGACGCTGAGCAGGAAGACTCCGGCGGCGGTCAGCGCGAACCAGATCGCCGAGATCCGTGGGGCGCCGAAGCGGTCGGAGGCGCGTCCGGCGACCAGCATGCCGACGATGCCGCCGAGGTTGAACAGGACCACGAAGGTCAGCGCGGAGCCGAGGTTGTAGCCCTCGCCGCGCATCAGGGTGGGCAGCCAGGTGGCGACGCCGTAGACGAGGAGCAGACCGCCGAAGGAGGCCAGCCAGTACAGCAGGGTCTGGGTCCATTCGCCGTCCCGGAAGAGGTTGGCCAGGGAGTGCCGGCGGTCGGCGGCGGGCCGCTTGTCGGCCGGGGCGGTGGGCAGCTCGACCTCGTAGCGCCGGGCCAGCTCGCCGGCTTCCTCGCCGCGGCCCTTGGCGAGAAGGAAGCTCAGCGACTCGGGCAGGAACCTGGCGAGCACCGGCACGAAGAGCAGCGGGAGCACGCAGAACCAGAACGCGGCCCGCCAGCCCAGGGGTTCGACGACCCACAGGGCGACGTAGGCAGAGAGGATGCCGCCCGCGTGATGGGCGGTCATCAGCATGCCGACGGTGAGGGCGCCGCGGCCGCGCGGGGCGTAGTCGGAGACCATGCTGATCGCGGTCGGCAGCAGACCACCGAGGCCGATACCGGCGAGCGTGCGGCCGAGGCCGAACACCGCGACGCTGCCCGCCATCGCACAAAGCCCGGAGGCCAGCGAAAAGAGCGCGACGCAGGCGACCATCAGCTTCTTGCGGCCGATCCGGTCGGCGACCGTGCCCGCGGTCAGCGCGCCGATCAGCATGCCGAAGGTGGCGTAACTGCCCAGGTCACCGGCCTGGTCGGGGGTCAGGCCCAGGGCCTTCTCCGCCAGCATGTGGGGCAGCACCGAGCCGTAGATGAACATGTCCAGGCCGTCGAAGAGGACGGCCAGCCAGCACAGGCCGACGGCGAGTACGGCCAGTCTGCCGACGCGAGCGGTTGGGGAGGGGGAGGAGGACATCCTTGTTTTCCTCTCGTGCGTTGTGCGCCAGACGCTAAGGAGCCGGGACAATGTAGTCAACGTTTTTGTCAACAATCTCAGCGACAATCCAGCAACGCCTGGAAAGAAGGGCTGAACAAGTGCGGCGCGGGCGCCGACGGTGCCTACCGGCGCATCAGGCGACCGGCGGGGTCCCGTGCGTGTGGAAGGACTCGATCGTCTTCAGGCCCCACGCCTGCCCCTTGGCCCGCTCGGCCTCGGTCCAGGTGATCAGCGGCCAGTCGGGGGCCAGCACGAGTCGCGTGAGCGGGTTGCACAGCTCGATGCGGTTGCCGCCGGGCTCGTAGACGTACAGGAAGAACGTCTGCTGGATGGCGTGCTTGTGCGGACCCGTCTCGATGAACACGCCGCTGTCGATGGCGAGGTCGGCGGCGCGCAGGATCTCCTCGCGGGTGTCGGTCGCGAAGGCGATGTGGTGCAGCCGACCGGCGGAGCCGGTCCAGTCCGAGGTGTAGACGACGTCGTACGACTTGTTGGTGAAGGTGAGCCAACGGGCGGCGATCTTCCCGGAGTTGAGCTGGATCTGCTCGGTGGGCCGGGCGCCCAGCACCTGTTCCTGGAACTCGGCGTTGGCGAGCACGTCGGCGGCGAGGAAGTTGACATGGTCGAGCCGTCGTACGCCGACGCCCCTGTTGGGCTTGGCCTGCGGCTGGTTCTTCAGCGCGGGCTTCAGCTCCTGCGGCGCCTGGTAGTACTCGCTCTCCCAGTACAGGGCGTGCTCGTGTCCGTCGGGGTCGGTGGTGAGGTAGAGCTTGCCGATGCCGGGCTCGTCCTCGACCCACTTGCCCGAGCCGCCGGCGGCCTCAACTGCCTTGATACGGCGGTGCAGTGCCTCCTCACTGGAGGTGCGCAAGGCGAGGCGGCCGAGTCCTGGCTGCTCGCGGGCGGTGAGGACCAGGCTGTGGTGCTCGTAGTCGTCGAAGGTCCGCAGATAGACCGTGTCGCCGTCCTGGCCGTTGACGGTGAGGCCCAGGTAGTCGGTGAAGAAGGCGACGCTGGCGGCCAGGTCGGGGGTGAACAGCTGGGCGTGGCCGATGTGGGCGATGTCGCCGAGCGGCGGGGTCATCGGGGGCCTCCGGGGGTGGGCGCGGGGAGTGGGGCCGTCTCGGCGGACCGGGGGAAGACGGTGCCGTCGAAGATCTTGCGGGCCGTACGGACGACGGCGGTGCGGCGGGCGGTGGGCAGGCCTGCGGAGTCGGTGGCGAGGCTGCTCTCGATGTCCAGGAAGCCCGTGGGGTGTTCGATGCGGACGCGGTCGCCGTCGGCGGGCAGCTCCGCGAGGTCCGCGGCGACGCCGCCTTCGACGCGCAGACCAGCGGCGACGCCGGCGGCGCCGAGTACGCCGATCGACGTATGGCAGCGGACCGGGATGAAGGTGCGGGTGGTGATCGTGCCGCCGTCCCGGGGCGGGGCGAGGAGTGTGAGCTTGGGGACGGTGGTGTCCGAGACGTCGCCGAGTCCCATCAACTTGCCCGCCGCCAGCCGGAGTTCACGAAGCCGCTCGGCGAGGGCGAGGTTCTCCTCCAGGTCCCTGGGCGCCTCGTAGCCGGTGACGTCGAGTGCGGCGGCCTGGATGAGGACGGTCGGCATGCCGTTGTCCACGCAGGTCACCGGGATGCCGTCGATCAGATCGCGGACGTTGCCGGTGGGCAGCAACTGCGCGGTGCCGGGCGGGAATTCGATCAGCACGGGGGCGGCCGAGCCGGGCACGCCCGAGATCTCCGCCTCGCCCGTGTAGTCGACGTGGCCGCCCGGCGTCGGGAAGGTCGCGGTGGCGAGGTCGCCGGTGTTGACCATGCGGATGCGGACGGAGGTCCGCTCCTCCCCCGCCGGGACCAGGCCGCGCTCCACGGCGAACGGCCCTATACCCGCGAGGATGTTCCCGCAGTTCTGACGGTTGCTCACTTCGGGCTGCTCGACGGCCACTTGGAGGAAGAGATAGTCGACATCGGCGCCCGGACCCGGCGAGGGCGAGACCACCGCGACCTTGCTGGTGAGCGGGTGCCCGCCGCCCAGGCCGTCGATCTGCCGCTCGTCCGGGCTACCCATGACGCGCAGCAACAGCTCGTCGCGCAGGGCGGGTTCGGCGGGGAGGTCCTCGGCGAGGAAGTACGCGCCCTTGGAGGTGCCGCCGCGCATGAGCATGCAGCGGACCTCCACGGGCCCGCTCACGGCTGTGCCTCCTCGCGGACGTACTCGTCGTAGGACTTGTATGTCACGCCGAGCCGTACGAGCGTCTCCCGCAACCCGTAGCGATCCAGGCCGAGTTGGCCGTCGAGGAACGCGGCGCGTGTCGCGGCCTCCTTGGCCTCGCGGGCCTCGGCCTTCTCCACCGTCGCCCGGGCACGCTCGCGGGGGACGACCACCACCCCGTCGTCGTCGGCGAGGATCACGTCGCCGGGGCGGATGACCTGGCCGTCCATGGCGACCGGCACGTTCACCGAGCCGCCGGTGGCCTTGACGGTGCCCTGCGCGCTGACCACCCGGGACCAGGCGGCGAAGCGCATGTCCCGCAGTTCCTGGGTGTCGCGGATGCCGGTGTTGATGACGACACCGCGTACGCCGCGTTGCTTCAGGGCGGTCGCGAACAGCTCGCCGAACAGGCCGTCGGTGGACGGGGAGGTGGTGGTGACGACGAGGATGTCGCCCTCGCCGCACTGCTCCACGGCAGCGTGGATCATGAGGTTGTCGCCGGGCCAGCTGAGCACCGTCACGGCGGTGCCGGCGATCCGTACGCCCTGCTGCACGGGGCGAATCCCCGGGCCCAGCAGGCCGGTTCGGCCCATCGCCTCGCTCACCGTCGCCACGCCGAAGCCGGCCAGCGCGTCGACGTCCTTCAGCTCCGCCTTCGGCGGGTTGGTGACGATCACGCCGCTCATGCCAGCTCCTTCGCGATCTGCGGGTAGGGGCGCATGTACGCCTCGGCCATGGTCTTGTGGGCCAGGCCCAGGTTGGGTCCGGCGTTGCGCTTGAGCTGGACGCCGCGGCGGACGGCGAGGTCGGTGTAGTAGTCCCACAGGTGCTGCTGGGCGCCGAGACACTCCATGGCCCCCCGCTTGGTGTCCCACACCTCGGTGATGTCGAGGAGGACTTCGGGCTTGAAGCCGCTCATCTCGGGCTGGTGCGGCTCGAAGTAGAAGACGGGCGGCGCGCCGATGATGTCTCCGTCGCCCGGGTAGCCGATGGCCTGGGCGAGGATGCGGGCTTCCAGGGCCATGCGGTTGGCGGCCGGATGGTCGCCGTTGTACGGGTCCTCGGTGGGGTGGGTGAGGACGACGTCGGGCTGGGTCTCGCGGTAGACCGCGACGAGCTGGTCGGTCAGCTCGGCGGTGGCGACCAGCGGGTAGTCGCCGGCGTCGAAGAAGCGGACCTCGGCGCCGAGGGTGGCGGCGGCACGCTCGGCCTCGTCGCGGCGTATCGCCTTGATCTCGTCGAGCTTCCTGCCCTCGCGCCAGGCCTTGGCGGACTCGCCGCGCTCACCGAAGGTCAGGCAGGCGATGGTGACCTGCTCACCCCGGGAGGCGGCCAGGGCGACGGCACCGCCCGCCCGCCACACGAAGTCCCCGGCGTGCGCGGTGATGACGAGGGTCGAGCGCGGTGGCGACGGGGGTCCCCCGGCGCGAGGTTGTTCGAGCGTGGGGGAGGGCGCATCGGCATGCGTCATTGCTGGTTCTCCTCGAGTGACAGGTGCGCGCCCGCCCCACACCGCCGTGATCAGTCGCGCAGTGCCTCGATCACGCTGGTGAGGTGGGCGCGGACGGCCGCCTCGGCCGCCTGCGGGTCCCTGGCCCTGATCGTCTCGATCATGGCCAGATGCTCGTTCAGGGAGTGCTGCGGGCGTCCCGGCCTGAGCGCCAACTGGAAGCGGTGGCGCACCAGTTGTGCGTTGAGCCGCTCCAGCAGTTCCACGGCCGTGCGCTGGCCGGAGAACTCCCGGATCCTGGCGTGCAGTTCCTGGTTGAGCTCGGAGTACGTCATCGGCTCGCCGTCGGCCACGGCCTTGGTCATCGCCGCGCCCAGGTCCGCCAGCAGGGTCAACTGCTCGTCGCTGGCGGCGACGGCGGCCTTGGCCGCGCAGAGCCCCTCCAGGGCCATCCGGCACTCGGTGATGGCGACCGCTTCCTCGACGGTCACCACCCGCACCCGCGAGCCGCGGTTGCGGATCCGCTCGACCAGTCCCTGAGCCTCCAGATCGATGAGTGCCGCGCGGATGCTGGCCCGTGTCACCCCGAACTGCTCGGCGAGCTCGTTCTCCACCAGCCGCTGCGCCGGTGCCATCTCGCCGTGCAGGATCGCCTGCCGCAACTGCGCGAACGCATGCTGCTTGGCCTGCTCTCCGGTGCTCGGACGGGCTTCCTTCGGCATGTGCCCTCCCTGAGTGAGTGCCTGTCGAACGTAAATCTAGCCAAACATAATTGTCAACAATTTTGTCTGCCGTATTGAGCACAAGGCTGTGCTGAAACCGAGCGCGGCACGCGTTGTTCGTCGTGATCAGCGGGTCGGCCACCATCGAGGTCGAGGACGGGCCGACGCTGAAGGGGGGCCCGGGGACATGGCCGTCCTGCGCGAGGGCGACCGTACGACGTGGACGGTGCACGAGACGCTGCGCGAGGCGTACGCGATCAATCTGTGAGCGGGGGCGCCGTGGAGCCCCGGATCTCCAGGGTGGGTGTGGCGAGTTGGACCCGTCCCTGCCCCCCGGTGCCCTCGAAGCGCTCCAGGAGGCAGCGGGCCGCGCGCCGCCCGACCTCGTGGCTGGTGTTGTCGACCGTGGTGAGCCATACGTGGCGCAGGCGGGCGATGCTCGTGTTGTCGTAGCCGACGATCGACAGGTCGCGCGGCACGCGCAGCCCCAGTTCCTCGGCCGCGGAGAGCGCGCCGACGGCGGCGATGTCGTTGACGGCGAAGACGGCCGTGGGTCGCTCGGGGCGGCTGAGCAGGCGGACGGTGGTGCGATAACCGCCCTCCTCTGTCATGTCGCTGGGCTCGACGACCGCCTCGTCCCCGAGGCCGTGCTCCCGCATCGCCGCCTCGAAGCTCCGCCGGCGCAGCTCGCCCACCGCGCCGTACCCCGCGATGTGCGCGATGCGCCGGTGCCCGAGGCCGATGAGGTGCTCGGCGACCAGGCGGGCGCCCCGCTCGTCGTCGCCCGCCACCACGTCGACGCCGGACGGCACCGGCTCACGGGCACCGGCCACCACGACAGGGATGCGCGCGGCCACCGCTTCGAGCGCGGCCGGGTCGGGGAGCGTGCCGACCACGACCAGGCCGTCGACCCGCAGATCGAGGAAGGGGCCGGTCGGATCCTGGCCGGTGCGGCGGTTGAGGCGGGCGTCGGCGAGCAGCATGTGCAGGCCGTTGTCGTGCAGGAGCGAGTTGAGGCCGTCGAGCATGTCGACGAACCACGGGTTGCGCAGGTCGTTCAGGAGGACGCCGACCGTGCGGGTGCGCTGCTCGCTGAGGCTGCGCGCGGCGGCGTTGGGGCGGTAGCCGAGTTCGCGTACGGCGCGCAGGACGGCGTCCCGTTTCTCCGGCCGTACCTGGTCGGAGCCGCGCAGCACCAGCGAGACCAGCGACTTGGAGACGCCGGCCCGGTCGGCCACGTCGCGGATCGTCGGCGGTCTCATGGCATGGACCGTTCCATGACCCTGTGGGGCTTGTCAAAGGGTTGACACCCAGGGGAAACGGCACCCAAGGTGGCCTGGACAGGAAAATGGACCGTTCCAAAATGAGGCTGTCATGGTGGATTCGCTCGGTGTCGCCGTCATCGGGTTCGGCTGGATGGGCCGGGTGCACACCCAGGCGTACGCCCGCGTCCCGCACCACTATCCGCAGCTGGCCCTGCGTCCGCGGCTGGTGACGGTGGCCGAGGAGGTGCCGGGCCGGGCCGAGGAGGCCGCCGCACAGTTCGGGTTCGCCTCGACCACCCGCGACTGGCGCGAGGTGGCCGCCGACCCGAGCGTGCGGGCCGTGAGCATCACCGCCCCGAACTTCCTGCACCGCGAGATCGGTGTGGCGATGGCCGAGGCCGGCAAGCACATCTGGATCGAGAAGCCGGTGGGCCTGACACTCGCGGACGCCCAGACGGTGGCCGAGGCGGTCGCCAAGGCCGGTGTCCAGGGCGCGGTCGGCTTCAACTACCGCAACGCCCCCGCCGTCGAGGCGGCCCGCGATCTGATCGCCGCCGGCGAGATCGGCACGGTCAC
This sequence comes from Streptomyces cyaneus, assembly GCF_004028635.1. GTDB lineage: Bacteria > Actinomycetota > Actinomycetes > Streptomycetales > Streptomycetaceae > Streptomyces > Streptomyces cyaneus. The sequence continues at coordinate 109,905 of NZ_RQJW01000022.1, forward strand.
CCACGTCCGCATCCGCCTCTTCAGCGACTACGCGGCTCACCCCGAGGGGGCTCTGACCTGGCGTTACGAGAAGGAGCGCGGAGGCAGCGGGGTACTGGGCGACCTCGCCTCGCACGGCGCGGACCTGGCCCGGTACCTGCTCGGTGACATCACGTCGCTGACCGCCGACACGGCCGTCTTCATCCCGGAACGGGCCCGCCCCACCCGCGCCACCGCCGGTCACACCCGCGCCACCGGCGGCGAGCTCGGCCCCGTCGAGAACGAGGACTACGTCAACTGCCTGCTGCGCTTCGCCTCGGGCGCGCGCGGCGTCCTGGAGGCCTGCCGGGTCTCGGTCGGGGAGCAGAACAACTACGGCTTCGAGGTGCACGGCACCAAGGGCGCGGTCTTCTGGGACTTCCGCCGGATGAACGAGCTGGGCGTCAGCCGCGGCACGACCTACCAGGACCAGCCGGTCAGCACGGTGTACGTCGGCCCGGGCGACGGCGAGTTCGGCGCCTTCCAGCCGGGCGCGGCGAACGCCATGGGCTACGACGACCTGAAGGTAGTGGAGGCGTACCGCTTCCTGCGCTCGGTCGCCGAGGGCACACCGCACGGGGCCACGCCGGCCGACGCCGTGCGCAGTGCGGCCGTACTGGACGCGATGGTGCGGTCGGCGCGCAGTGGCGCGTGGGTGGACGTGGCCACGGGGGCGTGAGGGCCGGCGTCAGCGTGCCCGGGCCGCACGCAGGCCGATGGCCAGTTTCACCGGGGCCAGGGCGAGCCACAGCCACATGGCGGCGGAGCCGACGGCCAGGGCGAGCGGGACGCTGAGGGAGAACACCAGCACCGTCACCGCGAGGTCGAGCGCGAACAGGCGGAAGCCCTCCGGCGGCGCCGCCCCGTCGCGCAGCCAGGGGCGCCCGGCCAGGAGGAGAAGCAGGGCGAGGTGGGCGGCGCCGAGGGCGGCGACCGCCCCCGCGTAGGCGGCGACCGAGGTGGGCTCCTGGCCGTACTCGGCGATGAGCTTGGTGGGGAAGGGCAGCAGGGCCGCGACGCCCAGGCCCAGGATGGACAGCGAGATCACCTGTCCGTCGATCTGCCTCACGAGGCGGAAGATGCGGCGGTGTTCACGCCAGAAGGCGCCGAGCACCAGCACGGTGAGCGCGTAGGCGCCGAGGTTCGGGATCAGTTCGTGCAGGGCGTCGTCGTACTCCGCGCCGTCGAGTCCCCGTGGCACGTAGAAGTCCAGGACGAGCAGCGTGATGGCGATGGCGAACACGCCGTCGGCGAGCGCCACCAGCCGCTCGGGCCCGCCGTCCGGGTTCGATTTCCACATGCGCACGACGGTAGGGAGCCGGGACCTGTCGAGCGGGGATACACGCCAGGGCGACGGCCCCGACCGTCACCGGATGGGCGTGGGCATGTTGTACGGCGTCACCACCTGGATCGCCGACGGCAGCGTGGGCCCCGCGGGCGGCAGCGCGCCGTGCGCCCGCATCACGATGTGGCAGGCCTCGCGCATGTCCTGGCGCAGATCGTGGTGGAGTACGGCGGACAGGCGGTGTTCGCGCAGCAGACGGGTGTTGTCGTGGTCGAGGTCGTGGGCGACGAACACCGCGCAGTCGCGGCCCAGTTCCTCGAAGGCGCGCAGGGTGGCGATGTTGCCGCCGCCGATCGAGTAGACGGCACGGATGTCCGGGTCGCGTTCCAGCGCGGCCCTGACCAGGTCGTACTGGGTGGCGTCCAGGCCCTGCCCCTCGGCGATCTCGACGAGCGTGCGGTCGGGGTGCAGGGCGCGCATGGCGCCGCGGAAGCCCATCTCGCGCTCCTCCTCGTTGCGGAAGAAGCCGCTGCTGAGGCTGGTCAGCACATTGCCGGGCCGCTCCCCCAGCCACTGACCCATCAGGTACGCGGCGGTGGCGCCGGCGGCCCGGTTGTCGATGCCGACGTAGGCGAGGCGGGCGGTGGAGGGCAGGTCGGTCACCAGGGTCACGACCGGGATGCCCGCCTCCACGAGCCGGCTGACGGCGGCCGTGACCTCGGGGACGTCCGGGGCCTTGAGGATCACGCCCTGCGAGCCGCGCCGGGCGATGCGGTCCAGTGTGCGGCACAGCTCCGGCACCGGCCCGGTCTCACGGAAGTGGAAGCGTGAGCGCACGACGGCCGGGTGCAGGGACGGCAGCTCGGCCTCCAGGGCGGCGCGCACGGCGGTGGTGAACCGCTCGGGCGCCTGCACCACCATGTCGATCATGAAGGTCCGGCCCAGCAGCCGAACCTGGGTGCGCTGGCGGTCCAGGTCGGCTATGGCCTGCTGGACCTCCCGCGCGGTGCTCTCCCGCACCCCTCCCCGGCCGTTCAGGACCCGGTCCACCGTGGCCTCGCTCAGACCCGCCTGACGTGCGATCTCCCGGATCGGGAAGGGGTGGCCCATGCGACGGCTCCTTGAGGGGTTTTTGATGGTCGCCTGCTGGTTGTTCGAGGGGATTGTCATGACAAGAATGACAGCGCTGAGTCGCCCCTGTCACCGAGAGGACACCGATGTCCTTCACCTCCGTACACCGCCGCTCCTGGCTGTCCGAGCAGGACTGCGACCTCGACAGCTTCCGCGCCCTCGTCGAGCGGACGACCGACCTCGCCGACTACCCGTACGCCGCCTCCGTGGAGCGCAATGTCCTGCTCTACGACAGTGAGCGGCTGCGCCGGGCCGAGAACCGCCGGGAGGTCCAGGCCGAGCTGGTGCGCGCCCTCAGCGACGGCCCCGGCATCGTGGTCTTCCAGGGCGCGTTCTCGGACCCGAGCGTCGTCGACCGGCTCACCGAGGTGTTCGACGCCCTGATCGCCGAGCAGCGCGCGTCCGGCGCCGAGGCGGGCGACCACTTCGCCAAGCCCGGCGCGAACGACCGGGTGTGGAACGCGCTGGAGAAGGCGGCGCTGTACGACGCCGAGGCGTTCGCCGACTACTACGCCAACGACATCCTGGCTCTGGTCTCCACCGCCTGGCTCGGCCCCGGCTACCAGGTCACCTCGCAGGTCAACGTGGTCAACCCGGGCGGCGTGGCCCAAACCGTGCACCGTGACTACCATCTGGGGTTCCTGCCGAACGACGTGGCGGCCGCGTACCCGGCCCACGTCCACCGCCTCTCCCCCGTGCTCACCCTCCAGGGCGCCGTCGCGCACTGCGACATGCCCGTCGAGTCCGGACCCACGCTGTACCTGCCGTACTCGCAGACGTACGAGCCGGGCTACCTCGCGTGGCGACTGCCGGACTTCCAGGCCCACTTCGAGGCGCACCACGTCCAGCTCCCCCTCGCCAAGGGCGACGCGGCCTTCTTCAACCCGGCGCTGTTCCACGCGGCCGGCACCAACCGCTCGTCGGGCATCCGGCGCATGGCGAACCTGCTGCAGGTGTCCTCCGCGTTCGGGCGGGCGATGGAGACGGTGGACCGCGAGGCGGTCACGAACGCCGTCTACCCCGTGCTGCTGCGCCGCCTGAGCGAAGGCGCGGACGAGCCCTGGTGGGCGAACGTGATCGCCGCGAGCGCCGAGGGCTACCCCTTCCCCACGAACCTCGACAGCGATCCGCCGGTGGCCGGCCTGGCCCCGCCCTCGCAGGCGGACGTCGTACGGCGCGCGCTGCGCGAGGCATGGACTCCCAAGGCTCTGCGGGACGAGCTGCGGGCCGGCGCCGAGCGGCGCCAGAGCTGACCAGAGCTGAAAGGACCCGGAAAGACATGGGACTTCTCGACGACAAGGTCGTCCTCGTCAACGGCGGCAGCCAGGGCGTCGGCGCGGCGATCGCGCGGGCTGCCGTCCGCGAGGGGGCGGTGGTGGCCGTCACCGGGCGGCGTACCGAGCCCGGTGAGGCGCTGGTGGCCGAGCTGGCCGCCGACGGGGGCAAGGCCCTGTTCGTACGGGCCGACCTCGCGGACGCCGAGCAGGCCAAGGCGTCCGTCGCCGAAGTCGTCGACGCGTACGGGCGGATCGACTGCCTGGTCAACTCGGCGGGGCTGACCTCCCGGGGCACGCTGCTCGACACCACGCCCGAGCTGTTCGACCAGCACATCGCGATCAACCTCAAGGCACCCTTCTTCGCGATGCAGGCCGCCGTCTCGGACATGGTCGCGCGCAAGGCCCCCGGCACGATCGTCAACATCATCACGTCCTCGGCGCACGGCGGGCAGCCGTTCCTCGCGCCGTACGTCTCCGCCAAGGCCGGTCTGATCGGGCTGACCCGCAACGCTGCGCACGCGCACCGCTGGGACCGGATCCGGATCAACGGCCTGAACATCGGCTGGACGGCGACCGAGGGCGAGGACGCGACGCAGAAGAACTTCCACGACGCCGGTGACGACTGGCGCGAGCAGGCGGCCGCCAGGCTGCCGATGGGCAAGCTCGGCCAGCCGGACGAAATCGCCGACTTCGTGGTCTTCCTGCTGTCGGACCGGTCCGGGGTCGTCACCGGTTCGGTGATCGACTGGGACCAGAACGTCCTCGGCGGACTCGACTGACCTTCCCCACCTCCCCGTACCACCGCTTGCAAGGAGCACCCACCCCCATGCGTATCGGAATCCTCGGCCTCGGCCGCATCGGCGCCTTCCACGCCGAGACCCTCTCCGGACTCGACGCGGTCGACTCCCTCGTCGTCACCGACCCGTTCGCGGACGCCGCCAAGGCCGCCGCGGAGCGGTTCGGCGCCGAGGTCGTGGACTCGCCCGAGGCCCTGCTGGCGGCCGGCGTGGACGGCATCGTCGTCGCGGCAGCGACCGACGCCCACCCGGCGCTGATCCTGGCCGGGGTCGAGGCCGGCATCCCCGTCTTCTGCGAGAAGCCCGTCGCCAAGACCATGAGCGAGGGCGTGGAGGTGCTCAAGGCCGTCCAGGGCAAGGACGTGCCGATCCAGATCGGCTACAACCGCCGCTTCGACACCGGTTTCGTCAACGCCCGCGCCGCCGTGCAGAGCGGCGAGCTCGGCAAGCTGCACACGGTCCGCTCGACCACGCTGGACCCGGCCCCGCCGCCGGCCGCGTACATCGCCGCCTCCGGTGGCATCTTCCGGGACTGTTCGGTGCACGACTTCGACATCATCCGCTGGGTGACCGGCCGTGAGGTGACCGAGGTGTACGCCGTCGGCGGCAACAAGGGCGCCGACTACATCAAGGAGGCGGGCGACGCCGACACCACCGGCGCCATCCTCACCCTGGACGACGGCACGATCGCGGTGGTCTCCAACTCCCGCCACAACGCCCGGGGTTACGACGTCCGCATGGAGATCCACGGCTTCACGGACTCCATCGCGGTCGGCCTGGAGGACAAGCTGCCGCTGCGCTCGGTCGAGCCCGGCGTGACCTTCCCGGCGGGCACCCCGCACGACTTCTTCATGGACCGCTTCACCGCGGCCTACCGCGCCGAACTCACCGCGTTCACGGAGGTCGTGGCGGGTACCCGGCCTTCACCGTGCACGATCGAGGACGCACTGGAGGCGGGCTGGATCGCCGATGCGTGCACACTGTCGCTGCACGAGCACCGTCCGGTGACGATCGAGGAGGTACGACAGGCATGAGCGACCCGGGCCGGGAACCACTGCGCATCGGAGTACTGGGCGCGGCACGCATCACCGAGCTCTCCCTCGTCGGCCCGGCCCGGACGACCGGCCACCGCCTCGTGGCGGTGGCCGCGCGCGACCGGTCCCGCGCCGAGGCGTTCGCCGACGAGCACGACGTGGAGCGGGTGGTGGACTCCTACACCGACCTGCTCGCCGATCCCGAGGTCGAGGTCGTCTACAACCCGCTCGCCAACGGCCTGCACGGGCCGTGGAACCTCGCCGCCCTCGCGGCCGGCAAACATGTGCTGTCGGAGAAGCCGTCGGCGAGCAACGCCGAGGAGGCCGCCGAGGTTCGGGAGGCGGCCGCCAAGTCCGCAACCGTCTTCATGGAGGCGTTCCACTACCTCTTCCACCCGGTTACCCGCCGCCTGCACGAGATTCTGGAGAGCGGTGAACTCGGCGAGCTGCAGCGGGTGGAGACGCTGGTCGCCATTCCGGCGCCGGACGACTCGGACCCGCGCTGGTCGCTGACCCTCGCGGGCGGCGCCGTGATGGACCTCGGCTGCTACAGCCTGCACGCGGTGCGGATGCTCGCCCCCTGGGCGGGCGGTGCCCCGCGCCTCGTCCGCGCGCGGGGCGGCGAGCGGGCCGGGGCGCCCGGCGTCGACGAGTGGCTGGACGCCGAGCTGGAGTTCCCCGGCGGGGCGACCGCGTCGGCCCGCTGTCACATGGCGTACGGCGAGCTGGAGATGAGCTGCCGGATCGTCGGCTCCCGGGGCGAGGCGTTCGCGCCGAACTTCGTGCTGCCGCACCGCGACGACCGGGTCGTGGTGCGCACGGCCCAGGGCGAGCGGACGGAGCGGCTCGGCACGCGCTCGTCGTACACCTACCAACTGGAGGCGCTCGCCGCGCACATACGCCGGGACGCCCCGCTCCCGCTGGACGCGGACGACGCGCTGGCGACGATGTCGCTGATCGACGAGTCCTACCGGGCGGCGGGCTTCGAGCCGCGTCCGCGTACGACGCTCGCGGGCTGACGCTCGGGCACGAAAAGAGGGCCGGGGAGATTCTCCCCGGCCCTCAGCCGTCCGCTCATGTCAGGGTGAGCCGACAGCAGGTCAATTCGCGTACAGCGCGGGCCTGTCGACGAGTTCCACGGCGACCCGGCCCCCTTCCTCCAACGCCCGTACGCCCGCCTCGCACACCGCCGCCACGGCGTACCCGTCCCACGCGCTGGGCCCGGTGACCTCGCCACGCCGGGTGGCGTCCACCCAGGCCTGGACCTCACGGTCGTAGGCGTCGGCGAACCGCTCGATGTAGTCCTGGGCGATGATGCCGCCCCAGCGGCCGGCCGCGTTGGTGACCAGGGCGTGGCCGTCGCCGACGCGGCCGGTGCCGCGTTCGCAGACGACCTCGGCCTGGACCTGGTAGCCGAAGCCGCAGTTGACGTAGATCTCGACGTCGACGATCGCGCCGCCGTCCGTCTCGAAGACCACGAACTGCGGGTCGCGGATGCCGTCCGGGGCGTTGTCGGACGGCGTCGGGGTCAGCACGGTGACGGCCGTGATCTCGTGGCCGAGCAGCCAGCGGGTCACGTCCATCTCGTGCGTCACGGAGTCGTTGATGAGCATCTCGGACGTCCAGCCGGGCGGGCTGGCGACATTGCGGTGCCGGTTGTGCAGCATCAGGGGGCGGCCCAACTGGCCTGTCGCCAGCAGGGACTTGAGCTTCATGTACTCGGCGTCGTAGCGCCGCATGAAGCCCACCTGGACCCGGCGCCGGCCCAGCTTCTGCTCGGCCTCCAGGACCCGCAGCGCGGACGCCGCGTCGGGGGTGAGGGGCTTCTCGCACAGCACCGGCAGATCGTGCTCGAAGGCCGCGAGGAGCGCCGCCTCGTGGGCGGGGCCCGGTGAGGCGACGATCACCGCGTCGACGTCGGCCGACGCCATCGCGGCGGCCGGGTCGGTGTGGACGGTGCAGCCGTCGACGCGGGCCGCGACCGATTTGGCGCGTTCCGCGTCGACGTCCACGACGGCGGTCACCCGTGCGCCGCTGGTGACCTCCTGGATGCGGCGCACATGGTCCGCACCCATCTTTCCGGTACCGATGACTGCGACTCCGAGCGTGTGCGGACGCTGAGTCATGGTGATCGGCCGTCCTTTCGGGTCGTCAGGCGCCGCAGGACCTCAGGAACTTACGGGTGCGCACCGCGATGGGCAGCGGCTTGTCCGGCTCGCACGGGTACATGTCCTGCTCGACGATCGCGAACAGGTCCACGTTCAGCTTCTGCGCGGCCTCCAGGACGGGACCCAACTCCGGTACACCGGCCGGTGGTTCGCACATCACGCCGCGCTGGACCGCGGGTCCGAACGGGATCTCGTTCTTCACCACGTCCGCGAGGATCTCCGGGTCGACCTGCTTGAGGTGCAGATAGCCGATGCGCTCGCCGTAGGTCTCGATCAGCTTGACGCTGTCGCCACCGCAGTAGGCGTAGTGACCGGTGTCCAGGCAGAGGTTGACCAGGTCGGAGTCGGTCGAGTCGAGGAAGCGCTCGACGTGGGCCTCGGTGTCGATGTGGGTGTCGGCGTGCGGGTGCACGACGATGTCGAGGCCGTAGGTCTCCTTCACCTCGTGCCCGAGCCGCTCCATGCCCTTGGTCAGGTGGGCCCACTGCTCGCCGGTGAGCTCCGGCGGCTCCAGGATCTCGGCGGTCTTGTCGTCCCGCCAGAAGGACGGGATGACGACCAGGTGCTTCGCCCCCATGGCCTGCGTGAGGGCGGCGACCTCGCTGACGTGCGCCCAGGTGGACTCCCAGACGGAGGGGCCGCGGTGCAGGCCGGTGAAGACCGTGCCCGCCGACACCTTGAGGTTGCGCTTGTTCACCTCGTTGGTGAGGCGGGCCGGGTCGGTCGGCAGATAGCCGTACGGGCCCAGCTCGATCCAGGGGTAGCCGGCCTCGGCGACCTCGTCGAGGAAGCGTTCCCAGGGCACCTGTACGGGGTCGTCGGGGAACCAGACGCCCCAGGAGTCCGGGGCCGAGCCGACCCGGATGCGGTCCAGCACAGGGGGCATGTCAGGACTTCCCTTCCGAGGACGCCACGGGTGCGGTGAGGTCTTTCTCTTCGGGGAGTTCCTCGACGTCGACGCCGCGTACCTGGCTCAACTCGTGCTTGAGTGCGGCCAGTTCGGTGCCGCCGGCCATGTGGTTGGTGAGCTCTTCGAGGCTGACCTCGTCACGGGAGGCGTTGAGCTCCATGGTGCCCAGGCGCAGGACGCTGAAGTGGTCGCCGACCATGTAGGCGTGGTGGGGGTTGTGGGTGATGAAGATGACGCCCAGGCCCTTCTCGCGGGCGGCGGCGATGTACTTCAGCACGACACCGGACTGCTTGACGCCGAGGGCGGCGGTGGGCTCGTCCAGGATCAGCACGCGGGCGCCGAAGTAGACGGCGCGGGCGATGGCCACGCACTGGCGCTGGCCGCCGGAGAGGGTGCCGATGGGCTGCTCGAGGTCGTCGAGGACGATGCCCATGTTGCGCAGTTCCTCGTCGGCGGTCTTCTTCATCTTCTCGATGTCGAGACGGCGCAGTGGCCAGGGGCCCTTGGTCATCTCGGAGCCGAGGAAGAAGTTGCGCCAGACCGGCATCAGGGGGACCACGGCGAGGTCCTGGTAGACGGTGGCGATGCCCTTGTCGAGGGCTTCACGCGGGGTGGAGAACCGCACCGGTTCGCCGTCGACGAGGAACTCGCCCTCGGTGTGCTGGTGCAGCCCCGAGATGATTTTGATGAGGGTGGACTTGCCCGCGCCGTTGTCGCCGAGGACACAGGTGACCTGGCTGGGGAACACCTTCAGGTCGACGCCGTGCAGGGCACGGATGTTGCCGTAGGACTTGCCTGCCGACCGCAGTTCGACGACCGCCGTGTCCTTGTCGGGGACCTTGTCCTCGAGGATGGCGCCGTGGGTGCCGGTTCCGTTGGTTGTCATTCGGGTCACCTCCGGGTCGCCGTGCGCTGGACCCACAGATTGATGAGGACGGCGCCGAGGAGCATCACGCCGAGGAAGGCCTTGAACCAGTCCGGGTTCCAGCCGGCGTAGACGATGCCCTGCTGCACCATGCCGAACATGAAGGCGCCGAAGACCGGGCCGATCGCCGAACCGGCGCCGCCGGTCAGCAGACAGCCGCCGATGACGGCCGCGGCGATGTAGATGAGCTCCTGGCCCACACCCTCACCGGACTGCACGGTGTTGAACGAGAACAGCTGGTGCATGCCGACGAACCAGGCACCGAACCCGACCAGCATGAACAGCGAGATCTTGGTGAAGGTCACCGGCACACCGACCGCGCGGGCGCTGCCCTGGTTGCCGCCGACCGCGAAGATCCAGTTGCCGTACTTCGTGCGCAGCAGCACCCAGGTCGCCAGCGCCGCGAAGACCAGCCACCACACCACGGTGACCTTCACCTGCACACCGCCGACGTCGAAGGAC
>NZ_RQJW01000023.1 GCF_004028635.1 Streptomyces cyaneus
AGGTGATCACGGCGACACCGGAGGACAGGTCGAACTCGCCGCCGATCATCAGCAGCGCGACCGGCAGAGCCATGATCCCGATGGTCGACGACTGGTACAGGATGTTCGCCATCGAGCTGCCGTCACGGACCGGGGGTGCCGCGACCAGGAAGAAGATCAGCACCGCGACGGCGCCGAGAAAGACGCCCACCTCGGGGCGGGCGAGCAGCTGAAGCGCCACAGGGCGTGCCTTGGTCCGCCCGTCTTTCTCCTGACCGGGGCCGGGGGCCGGCGGTGAGGTCACCACCGGCCCAGCCTGCTGCGTCATGCTCATCACCGGGTGCCCTTCGCGGCGAACGCGGCGATGGTGTCCACATTGGCCTTGTCGACGAACGCCGGACCCGTCAGGATCGGCGCCTCACCGCCACCGCTGTAGTTGCCGTTGTTCTTGTAGAGCCACAGGGAGTCGATCGCCAGATAGCCCTGCAGGTAGGGCTGCTGGTCGACGGCGAACTCGATGTCGCCGTCCTTGATGGCCGCGATGAGCTCCTTGTTCAGGTCGAAGGTGGCGATCCTTGCCTTGCTGCCGGTCTCGTCCACGGACTGCGCGGCGGTCAGCGCGATCGGGGCGCCGAGCGTGACCACCTGGTCGATGGAGGAGTCCTGCTTGAGCTTCGCGGTGATCGTCGACTTCACGGACGGCATGTCGGCGCCGTTGACGTACAGCTTGTCGGTCTTGCCCTTGAAGCCCTTCTCCACACCGGCGCAGCGCTGCTCCAGGTTGACCGCGCCCTGGACCTGGACGACACACAGGGCGTGCTTGGCGTCGGTGGAGTTGAGCCGCGTGCCGAGAGCCTCGCCGGAGATGGCCTCGTCCTGGCCGAAGAAGGACAGCAGGCCCTGCTTCTGCCAGTCGGACATCCCGGCGTTGAAGCCGACGACCGGGATGCCGGCCTTGACGGCCTTCTCGACGACGGCCTTCATGGCGTCCGGCTTGGCGAGGGTGACCGCGATGCCGTCGACCTTCTGGTCGATCGCGTTCTGCACCAGGTTGGCCTGGTCGGCGGCGGTCTCGTCGTTGGAGTAGATCAGCTTGACGTTGTCCTTCGCGGCCGCGGCCTCGGCACCCTTGCGGATGGTGTCCCAGAAGGTGTCGCCGGAGGGCGCGTGGGTGACCATCGCGATCGTCATACGGGGAGTGGTGGCCTTGCCGGCCGACACGTTGCTGTCGGCTTCCTCGGCCTGCTTGCCGCCGGAGCTGCTGGAACAGCCGGCGAGGACCAGCGCGGCCGCGGCGGCCACGGCCACGGCGGAGGCGAGTCTGCGGGAGCGGGAGCGGGAGAGGGGTGTGCGGTTCATGCGCGTGCACCTCACTGTGCGAGGGGGCCGGGCCTGGATCGGCCAGGGGAGCCGGAGCCGGAGTCGGAGTCGGAGAGTGCGGAGCGATAGGCGCCCGCACGTTCCGTCCGGCGTGAACGGGGACTGACTTTGTCGGTACAACAGAATGTTTTAAAGCGCTTTAAGTGCTGGTACTATCAGTCCGGTTTCACGGATGTGTCAAGGGTGTTGCGCCAAGAGATTGCCGGGGAGGTCCAAGTGGGCGATGTCGACTCCGGGCGTCGGAACGGCACGAACAAGCGCCCCCGGCTGGAGGACGTGGCCGCGCGGGTCGGTGTGTCCACCGCGTCCGTGTCCCTCGTACTGCGCGGTGTGCCCGGGCCCAGTGAGCGCACCCGGCAGCGCGTCCTGAAGGCCGCCGCCGACCTCGGCTACCAGGTGGACCGCACCGCAAGCATGCTCGCCAGCAGACGCACCCGGTTGCTCGGCGTCATGGTCGACGTCCACAGCCCGTTCCACGCCGAACTGGTCGAGCATCTGCACACGGCCGCCGAAGAGGTCGGCTACGACCTCGTCCTGAGCACCCAGACCCGCACCCGCGACGAGCACACCGCCGTCGAGACGCTGCTGGCCTTCCGTAGCGAGGCCCTGATCCTGCTCGGCCCGACCGCCCCCGCCGACACCCTCGCCGCCCTCGACCGCAAGGCGCCCGTCATCGTCGTCGGCCGCCGCATCGCCGACGGCGAGCTGGATGTCGTCCGCACCGCCGACGACGAAGGGGTCGGCCAGATCGTCGACCACCTGGTGGGCCGCGGTCACCGCGAGATCGCCTATGTCGACGGCGGCAAGGGCGTGATCGCCACGGACCGGCGCCGCGGGTACCGCACCGCGATGCGTCGGCACGGCCTGGACGCGCAGATCAGGGTCCTGCGCGGAGACAACACCGAGGAGGCCGGCGAACGTGCCGCCCGCCAACTCCTCGACTCCGGCGACCTCCCTACCGCCGTCGTCGCCTTCAACGACCAGTGCGCCATCGGCGTCCTCGCCGCTCTCCAGCGCGCCGCAGTCGCCGTCCCCGGCGAGGTGTCCGTGGTCGGCTACGACGACGACACGCTCTCCCGCCTGAGCTGCTTCAACCTGACCACGGTCAGCCAGGGGGCCCGGGAACAGGCCCGGTACGCGGTCGCCGCAGCCGTGGAACGCCTGGACCAGGACCGCACCGAGCCGCGTGAGGTGGTCCTCACCCCGCAGCTCGTCGTACGCGGGACCATCGCCGGACCTCGTTGAGCCGTGGGACCGGCTGACGTGCGTGCCTCGCAGTCGCAGTCGCAGTCGCAGTCGGCGTCGGCGAAGGAGGCGGTCTCACCCCTCCCGCGCTGCAACCGCTGAGTCCCGAACGGCTCATCGCTCCAGCGGCTTGTGCGAGGTTTCCGGCAGCCGCAGATACACCAGCGACGAGCCGAGGCACAGCGCGGCGACGTACCAGGGGAACAGGCCCGCGTGACCCAGCTCCTTGAACAACGTGCCGACGTACGGCGCCGTACCGCCGAACATCGCGACCGTCAGCGAGTACGGGAACCCGATGCCCGCCGCCCGCACCCGGGGCGGAAACACCTCGGCGTTCACCGCCGCGCTGATCGAGGTGAACCCGGTCAGCAGCACCATGCCCGCGCACTGCACGAGCAGCAGCACCGCGAACGAGTCGCGCAGGGCGTGCAGCAGCGGGACGGTGAGGAGGGTGAAGCCCAGGCCGAAGAAGAGGAGTAGGGGGCGGCGGCCGAAGCGGTCGGAGAGCAGGCCGCCGAGGGGCTGGAGCAGGCCGAAGAAGGCCAGCGAGATCGTGCCCGCGAGCAGCGCGTCCGACTTCTCGATGCCCGCGTTGAGTTCGGCGTACGTCGGCAGGTACGACGTCCATGTGTAGTACGCGATGGTGCCGCCCGCCGTTATCCCGCAGATGAGGAGGGACTGGCGAGGGTGGCGGCGCAGTGCCTCCAACAGGCCGGGGCGTGGGGCCTGTTGCTGCTCGGCGCTCCTCGTCTCCTGTGCGCCCTGCCGGATCCAGAAGCCGACCAGGCTGAGTACGGCGCCGAGGACGAAGGGCAGCCGCCAGCCCCAGCCGTTCATCTGCCCGTCGCTCAACGTGTCCACCAGCAGCGTCGCGATACCGGACGCCACGAGCTGCCCGGCGGTCGTCGACACGTACTGGAAGCTGGAGAACAGGCCGCGCCGGCCCGGCCCCGCCGACTCGACCAGGAACGTCGTCGACGCCGCGAACTCGCCGCCCACCGAGAGGCCTTGGAGCAGGCGGGCGAGGACCAGGACCACCGGAGCGAGGACGCCGATCGCTTCGTACGTCGGGGTCAGGCCGACCAGCAGGCTGCTGCCGCCCATCAGCAGAATGGTGACCGTCAGGGCGGCGCGTCGGCCGCGGCGGTCCGCGATCGCGCCCATGAGCAGTCCGCCCACCGGACGCATGAAGAAGCCCACCGCGAAGACCGCGAACGTCGACAGCAGCGGCACCAGGGAGTTGTCCGCGCTCTTGGGGAAGACCTCGGCAGCGATATAGGTGGCGAGGAAGGTGTAGGCGTACCAGTCGTACCACTCCACGGCGTTGCCGACCGAGGCGGCGAGGAGCTGGCGTACGGGCCGTTTCGTCGGCGGGGAATCCGTGCGCGTCGTCTCTGTCATGATCGCGACCATCCCCGCACCCGGGTCCCGGCACACCTCCCGTACCGACGACTTTCACACGAGCGCCACCGGACCCTTCCCTGACGTTTGGTGCTCCTGGAACACTCCTTCCGCGCGGCTTCCGTCACCAGCCGGCGGTCAAATCACCCCCTATGGGAAGAGGTCCCTCACTCATGCCCGAAGTCAATCGCCGCAGATTCCTTCAACTCGCGGGCGCGACCACGGCGTTCACGGCCCTGTCGAGCAGCATCCAGCGTGCCGCCGCGATTCCCGCGAACCACCGCACAGGGTCGATCGAGGACGTCGAGCACATCGTCGTCCTGATGCAGGAGAACCGTTCCTTCGACCACTACTTCGGCAAGCTGCGCGGTGTCCGCGGCTTCGGTGACCCGCGCCCGGTGAAGCTGGACAACGGCAAGTCGAACTGGCACCAGTCGAACGGCACCAAGGACATCCTCCCGTTCCACCCGGACGCCGACGACCTCGGCATGCAGTTCCTGGAGGGCCTCCCGCACGGCTGGACCGACGGCCAGCAGGCCTACAACGGCGGCAAGTACGACAAGTGGATACCCGCCAAGGGCACCACGACCATGGCGTACCTGACCCGTGAGGACATCCCCTTCCACTACGCCCTCGCCGACGCCTTCACCGTCTGCGACGCCTACCACTGCTCGTTCATCGGCTCGACCGACCCGAACCGCTACTACATGTGGACGGGCTACACGGGCAACGACGGCACCGGCGGCGGCCCGGTCCTCGGCAACGACGAGCTCGGCTACGGCTGGACGACCTACCCCGAGCGCCTGGAGCAGGCCGGCATCACCTGGAAGATCTACCAGGACATCGGCGACGGCCTCGACGCGGCCGGCTCCTGGGGCTGGATCGAGGACGCCTACCGCGGAAACTACGGCGACAACTCGCTGCTGTACTTCAACAAGTACCGCAACGCCAAGGCCGGCGACCCCTGGTACGACAAGGCGCGCACCGGCACCGACGTCAAGAGCGGCGACGGCTACTTCGACCGGCTCAAGGCCGACGTCAAGGCCGGCAAGCTGCCGCAGATCTCCTGGATCGCTGCCCCCGAGGCCTTCTCCGAGCACTCCAACTGGCCCTCGAACTACGGCGCCTGGTACATCGCCCAGGTCCTGGACGCGCTGACCGCCAACCCGGAGGTCTGGTCCAAGACCGCCCTGTTCATCACGTACGACGAGAACGACGGCTTCTTCGACCACGTCGTGCCCCCGCTCCCGCCGAAGGACGCCTCGCGGGGCAAGTCCACGGTCGACGTCTCCCTCGACCTCTACCCGGGCGACAGCAAGCGCCCGGCCGGCCCGTACGGTCTCGGTCCGCGTGTGCCGATGCTGGTCGTCTCGCCGTGGAGCAAGGGCGGTTACGTCACCTCCGAGACCCTCGACCACACCTCGATCCTCCAGTTCATGGAGCGCCGATTCGGCGTCAAGGAGACCAACATCTCCCCCTGGCGCCGGGCCATCTGCGGCGACCTGACCTCGGCCTTCGACTTCTCCCGCAAGGACAGCCGCCCGGCCGCGCTGCCGGAGACGGACGAGTACGAGCCGCAGGACCGCGAGCGGCACCCCGACTACAAGCCGACTCCGCCGGCCGACCCGGACATGCCCAGGCAGGAGCGCGGTCTGCGTCGCTCCCGCCCGCTCAAGTACGTCCCGCACGTGGACGGTTCCGTCGACGCCGCGGCCGGCAAGTTCACGCTGACGTTCGCCTCCGGCGCCAAGGCCGGTGCCGCCTTCCATGTGACGTCCGGCAACCGCACCGACGGCCCCTGGACGTACACCACCGAGGCCGGCAAGACCATCGCCGACACCTGGAACTCGGCGTACTCGAACGGCTCGTACGACCTGACCGTGCACGGCCCGGCCGGCTTCGTGCGCTGGTTCAAGGGCTCGAACAATGCCGCCGGTCCCGAGGTCACCGCCCGGCACACCGGCGACGACGTCGAGCTGACCTTCACCAACAAGGGCCCTGCCGCGGTGGTGCTCAAGGTCACCAACGGGTACGGCGGCCGCCCCACGACGGTGACGGTACGGCCCGGCGCCACGGTACGGCGCACCGTCGACCTGACGGTGAGCCGGCGCTGGTACGACCTGACCGTCACCGCCGACGGCGACCCGGCGTTCCTGCGGCGGTTCGCCGGGCACGTCGAGAACGGGCGGCCGGGTGTGAGCGACCCGGCGATCATCACCGAGTAGCCCGGATCAGAGTGCTGTGAGGTGCCCCGGCTCCGGTTGCCGGGGCACCAACGCAGGCTCCGGCTTCGCCGATTCGGGCTCCAGGGCCAGTACGGCGGCCACGGGGTGCTCGTCGTCGACCGGCGCGGGATCGAGGTGCTCCTCGTCCGCGGCCGGCTCCGGTGTCGCCCGGGTGAGCAGCACCACGCCCCAGGACGCCAGCCCCGCCCCGGTCAGCGCCAGCAGGATGCCTGCCGCGCCGCCCTGCAGTCGCTCGCCGAGCAGGGCGAGGCCGATCACCGCGGCGGCCAGCGGGTTCGCCAGCGTCACCACCGCGAGCGGGGCGCCCAGGCCACCCTGGTAGGCGGTCTGCGACAGCAGCAGTCCGCTCGCCGCGAGGGCCGCGATCAGCAGCGCCACCCCGGCCACCTGGAGGCTGAGCAGTGGAGCGGAGTGGTCCGTCAGGGCCACGGTCACGGTCTGCGTGAGCGCCGAGGCCACCCCGGAGGCGAAGCCGGACGCGGCCGCGTGCCGCAACCCCGGCCGGGCCCCCGGCCGCGACAGCATGCCGATCAGCGCCACCGTCACCGCCGCGACCGCGAGCGCCTCGGACGTGCTCAGTACCTCGTCGGGCGCGTGCCCCGACGCCGTGACGAGGATCGCGGCCAGGCCGACGAGCGTCAGCGCCGTACCCCGCCACTCGACCGCGCTGACCCGCCGGCCCGCGATGCGCGCGCCCAGCGGCACGGCAGCCACCAGGGTGAGCGCGCCGAGCGGCTGCACCACGGTCAGCGGACCGTACTTCAGGGCCAGGACGTGCAGCAGCGCACCGGAGCCGTTCAGCACAACCGACCCCCACCAGGCGCCGGAGCCCAGCAGCCGCAGCGTTCCCGACCCCTGGACGCGGGAGGCCAGCCGCTCCTGGGCGACGGCCGCGGCGGCGTAGGCGACGGCGGAGAAGAGGGACAGGACGACGGCGAGGAGGGTGGCGTTCATCGGCCTGCTCCCACGAGTACGGCTTCCTCGTCCCGGGCTGCCGGTACGAGCTTGTCGGCGCCGCGTCCGGCCGTCGTCGCCGTGCGCTGCGGCAGGTTGATCACCGCGAGCGCGACGCCGAGCATGGCCGTCGCCACGATCGCGTCGAGCCAGTAGTGGTTGGCCGTGCCCACGATGACCAGCAAGGTCACCAGCGGGTGCAGCAGCCACAGCCGGCGCCACCGCGACCGGGTCGCCACGATCAGGCCGATCGCCACCATCAGCGCCCAGCCGAAGTGCAGCGACGGCATCGCCGCGAACTGGTTCGAGAGATGGTCGGTCTCGGGCGAGCCGTACACGGAGGGGCCGTAGACCTGCCCGGTGTCGATCAGACCGGTCGCGGCCAGCATGCGCGGCGGGGCGAGCGGGAACGTCAGATGCACCACCAGGGCGGCGGCGGTGACCGCGGCGAGGACGCGGCGGGCCCAGACGTAGTGCGTGGGGCGCCGCAGGTAGAGCCAGATCAGGAAGGCCGCGGTGGCCGGGAAGTGGACGGTCGCGTAGTAGGTGTTCGCGATGTGTATGAGCGTGTCGCCGTGCAGCAGCAGGTTCTGCACCGATCCCTCGCCGGGCAGATGGACGGCTCGTTCCAGGTCCCACACCCGGTCCGCGTTGCGGAAGGCCTCGGCGGTGTGGCCGGTCGCGAGCTGCCGGCCGAACTTGTAGACGAGGAAGAGCCCTACGACGAGCAGGAGCTCCCGGACGAGCGGAGGCCGCGCTATCGCGTCGGTCTCCGCCTGAGCAGGCTCGGTGCGGCCATTCATTCCCCCGGCCCTTTCGCAGACGGTGGGTGGTGCTGGGTGTTGCTGGGTGGTGCTAGGTGGTGCGGGTGGAGCTGGATGCTGCCGCGTGAGCTTGTCGAGCTGCTGACTGTGCGCGCTCGGCCAACTCATCGATACGTGGACGTACCGAAACGCCCCTGTACCGATACGCCACTGTACCGATACGGGAGCGTTCCGGTACAGTGGCGTATCGATAGACGTACGACACACTGGAAGCGCGGCCTCCTTCGCACCGCGGGGCCGCCGCACCCGAGTGAGGAGAAGAGCTCATGACGTCGCAGGCCGCGGACGGACCGGAGACGGTCGCCGCCTCGCGCCGCTCCAAGATCACGGCCGAGCGTGAGCAGGAGTTCTTCGACGCTGTGCTCGAACAGATCCGCGCGTGTGGCTACGACTCCGTCACCATGGAGGGCGTCGCCGCCAGCACGCGCTGCAGCAAGTCCACGCTCTACCGGCAGTGGAAGACGAAGCCGCAGTTCGTGGCGGCCGCCCTGCGCGCCAGCCGGCGGACCCGCTTCGAGGGCATCGACACCGGCACGCTCGCCGGCGACCTGTGCGAGGCCGCCCGGGCCGCGGGGGCGTGGTCGGGCAAGGACACCCGGCTCTTCCAGGCGCTCGGCCATGCCGTCATGCAGGACCCGGAACTCCAGCGGGCCCTGCGCGAGGCACTCATCGACCCCGAGCTCGACGCGCTGCGGGAGATCCTGCGGCGCGGGGTCGAGCGCGGGGAAGTCGCCGCCGACCATCCGGCGCTGGAGTACATCCCGGCGCAGATCTTCGGCGTGCTGCGGGCGCGTCCCATCCTGGAGGGCGAGGACGCCGACCCCGAATACATCGTCCGGTTCGTGCGGGCCGCCGTGCTGCCGACGCTCGGTCTGACCTGAGACTCAGGCCGCCGTCCATGGGATGACTGGACGACGACCTGTTCCGCGCCGCACCGTGGGGACGGGGGCGGCGCGCACCCCCCGGCCGGGTGGGGTGCCCCTTGAGCGGAGGGGCGCCCCACCCGGCCGCTTGATGTCCGGGGTGTGTCAGACGTCCTGGCCGTTGCCGCCGCCGGTGGACACCTTGATGCCCTTGGCGATCTCGTCGATGACCGACTGCTCCCCGGCGTCGACGCCGATGCGGACCACGACGATCTGCTGCTCACTGACGGGCGAGGGGAAGGCGAGGGACTCGACATAGCCGTCGGCGCCCTTGCTCGTGACCGCCTTCCAGCGGACCAGATAGCCCTTCTGCCCGGCCACGGTCACCGCCTCGGAGGCCAGCACCTCGTGCGAGGTGATCTCTCCGTACCCCTTGCCGTAGGACTCCTCGGCGTTCGCCGCGATGTCCGCCTTGGCGACCTCCTCGGCCGTGTCGCCCTTGGTGCCGAGCGCGAGCGCCGGGGCCGAGTAGGCGCCGCCCTTCATACAGGTCTGGGAGGTGTCGGAGGGGCACTTGTACGTCTCGTTCGACCCCACGTGCGCGCCCCAGTTGATCTGCTGGCCGTACCAGCCGTCCGGGATGGCGATGCTGATCCCGCTGACCGGGTCGGTCACCGAACCGCTCTCGACCCTCGGCGCCTCGGACTGGCCGGGGGAGGGGGACTGCCCGCCGGAACCGCCGCTGCCGCCGCCGTTGCCGCCACCGGAGTCCCCGAAGGGCCCGCCCTGACCGCCACCGGGCCCGCCCGGGCCCTGCTGCTGGGAGTTGGCGCTGCCGCCGCCCGAGCCGTCGTCGGCGGTCAGCGCGTACACGCCGACGCCGATGCTCGCGAGGACCACCGCGGCCACCCCCACGGCTATGCCCGTGCGCAGGCCGCGCCGCCCGCCCGACTGCAGTTGGCCGGGATACCCCGGATGCACCGGATACGCGCCGTCGGCCGACAGTTGCTCGGGAGGACCCCATACGTCGGCCGACCCCGCGGGCCGGACCTGGTCCGTCCATGCCTTGCCGTCCCACCAGCGCTCGGTGGGCGGACCGTCACTTTTCTGGCCCGGGTCGGGATACCAGCCGGGAGGAGTCACCTGCGTCATGGGTCCACCGTATGAGGCCTCGGTGAAAGTCGGATGAGAGGATCCGGCCTGGGCTCTTCGAGATCCGGCCTGGGCTCTTCGAGTTCGGGCCCCGGCTCTTCGGGGTGTGGTCTGGGCTCTTGGGGGTCGGGCTTGGGTTCTTTGGGTTTGGGTCCCGGTCCTTCGGGGTGTGGTCTGGGCTCTTGGGGGTCGGGCTTGGGTTCTTTGGGTTTGGGTCCCGGTCCTTCGGGGTGTGGTCTGGGCTCTTGGGGGTCGGGCTTGGGTTCTTTGGGTTTGGGTCCCGGTCCTTCGGGGTGTGGTCTGGGCTCTTCGGGGGCGGGCTTGGGCTCCTTGGGTTCGAGTCCCGGTCCTTCAGGGTTCGGGCCCGAGCCGTTCCGGATCCGGCCCGAGCTCTTTGGGTTCAGGCTCCGACTCTTCGAGATCCGGCTCGGGCTCCTCAGGATCAGTCCCCGGCCTTCGGCGTTGGGGCCCGGTCCTTCGGCGTTCGACCCCAGCTCTTCCGGATCCGGCCCCACGCTTTGCGATCCGGCCCTCCGCAACCACCTCGAGCGCCGGCCCTCCGCAACACCTCGAGCGCCGGCCCTCCGCAACCACCTCGCGCGCCGGCCCTCCACAACACCTCGCTGTCCGGCCCTCCACAACACCGCGCGATCCGGCCCCGCCCGCCGGGCTTTCGGTCCGAGTCAGTTCAGGACGAGCAGGACGGGTCGATCCCGAGCGGGCGGCGGGAGCCGGAGCCCGTCGCGGCCCGGGGTGATCGAGCCGAGCACGCGGGCGTGCCGGGCTCCGGTGGCCGCCGGATCGGTGCCGGGCAGCCCGTGCGCGGTCAGAAACCCCAGCACGGCGAAGGCGTACGCCTCCTTCGCGGCCGACGGCAGCCCCAACTCGTCGGAGGTGCGCAGCGCCACCCCCGGCAGCCGCTGCCCGAGCATGCGCATGAGTACGGGGTTGCGCGTCCCGCCACCCGAGGCGATCACCTCCGTGGCGCCCACCGCGCGCACGGCGTCGGCGACCGTACGGGCCGTGAGCAGGGTGAGGGTGGCGACGACGTCCTCGGCGGGCAGCGTCCCGAACCCGGCCAGCGCGTCGCGCAGATGGCCGAGGTGGAACAGCTCCTTTCCGGTCGTCTTCGGCGCGGGCAGCGCGTAGTAGGGCTCCTCCAGCAGCCGTCGCAGCAGCGGCTCGTGGACGCTGCCGCGACCGGCAAGCGCCCCGTCCACGTCGTACGCGAGGCGCCCACCGCTGAACCCCGTCGCCGCCGCGTCGATGAGCGCACAGCCCGGCCCGGTGTCGAAGGCGGTCCCGTCGGGCGCCGTGAGGTTGGCGATGCCGCCGAGGTTGAGGGCGACGGGCGTGCCCGGCCGGCCGCGCAGCCACAGCAGGTCGACCAGGCTGACCAGCGGCGCGCCCTGGCCGCCGGCGGCGATGTCGCGCGGCCGGAAATCGGCGACGACGGGAAGCCCGGTCGCCTCGGCGATCCACGCGGGCTGCCCGAGCTGCAGCGTGCCGTACACCTGCCCGTCCTCGGCCCAGTGGTACACCGTCTGCCCGTGCGAGGCGACCAACTCGGCCATCCCGTCGCACAGTTCACGGTCGGCGCGGACGGCCGCCGCCGCGAAGGCCTGCCCGATACGCGTGTCCAGCCGGCATACCTCGGCCATCGAGATCATCCCCGGTGGCAGCGCCGCCGTGAGCGTCTCCCGCAGTCGGTCGTCGTACGCCTCGCTCACCAGTCCCAGCGGCTTGAGGGCGAGGCTGTCGCCGACGAGGTCCAGTTCGGCCGCCGCCGCGTCGATGGCGTCGTACGACGTGCCCGACATCAGGCCGATCACCCGCATTCGTTCAACCCGCCTTCCGTCGTGGTGTCTTGGCCAGTGCGAGGACGCTCACCGCGCATGTCGCCGCCGCGTAGTACGCGGGGATGTCCACGTTCCCCGTTCGTTCGATCGTCTCCGTGATGATGAGGCCGGCGCAGCCCGAGAACACCGCATTGGACAGGGCGTAGGCGAGTCCCAGCCCCGTGTAGCGCACGTTCGTCGGGAACAGCTCGGCGAGCATCGCCGGGCCGGGGCCCGCCATCAGACCCACGACGGCACCCGCGCCACACACCGCCGCACCCTTCACGGTGAGGGAAACGCCCGGGTCCTGGAGAAGGTTGAGCAGCGGCACCGCGAGGACCACCACCAGCACCGCCCCCGTCAGCATCACCGTCCGCCGCCCGAAGCGGTCGCTGATCCGGCCGGCCGGCACGATCGTCAGCGCGAACCCCAGATTGGCCAGCACTGTGGCGATCAGGGCCTGCTGGAAGGTCGCGTCCAGCGTGGACTGCAGATACGACGGCAGCACGACCAGGAAGGTGTACCCGGCCGCCGCCCACCCCATGATCCGCCCGGCGCCCAGCGCGATCGCCCCCGCGACCTCACGCACGGGCGGCCGCTCGGCCTCCCGCTCCTCCCGGAACGCCGGCGTCTCGTCCAGCCTGAGCCGCAGCCACAGGGCGCCAAGACCCAGCGGCAGCGTCAGCAGGAACGGCAACCGCCAGCCCCAGTCACCCAGTTGCCGCTCGGTCAGCACGGTCGCGAGCAGCGCCGCCGCCCCCGCACCGCCGAGCAGCCCCAGCGCCACCGTGAACGACTGCCACGACCCGTACAGCCCGCGCCGCCCGGGTGGCGCGAACTCGGTCATCACCGACACCGCCCCACCGAACTCGCCACCGGCCGACAACCCCTGAAGCACCCTCAGGAACGTCAGCAGCCAGGGGGCGAGGGCGCCGACCGTGGCGTACGTCGGCAGCACCCCGATCAGGGTCGTCGCCCCGGTCATCAGCAGGATCACCACGATCAGCACCGGCCGCCGGCCGATCCGGTCGCCGAGCCGGCCGAACAGGGCCGCGCCGACCGGCCGGAAGAAGAACGCCAGGGCGAACGACGCGTACGTCCTCACCAGCGCCTCGGCCTCGCTGCCGCCCTCCGGAGTGAAGAAGCGCGCCGCGATGATCGTCGCGAAGTAGCCGTAGACACCGAACTCGTACCACTCGATGAAGTTGCCCACCGAACCCGCGACCAGCGCCCTGCGGGACCGGACCGTGCCTCGACCATGGGAAGTCAGCGTCATTCCCGCGCCTCTCGACTGTCGTTCGGACGTCGGTTTTTGACTGTCGGTAAGTAACTGCGGGGCAGGTCGGGGGCCCTTCGCGTCGCCCGCCCGCACCCGCTGTCACCCATCACGGCAACAGGTGCCCCGACCGGCCTCCACTTAGGCAGCCGGACGGCTACGCTCGAGGTCGTACGTCGTTCGGGCGACTTGGGGAGGTAGCGGGATGACGGAGGTACGGCCCACACAGGCCGCCTCGGCTTCCCTGTGGGAGCGCGACGAGGAACTCGCCGCCGTCGAGCGGGCCCTCGACACCCTGTGCGCCGACAAGTCCTCCTCGGGCAGTCTGCTGGTGCTGCGGGGCGAGGCGGGAATCGGCAAGACCGCGCTGCTGGCCGAGACACGCCGCATCGCCGAGGCCCGCGGCTGCACGGTGTGGTCCACCCGCGGCAGCGAGACCCTGAGTTCCGTGCCCTTCAACGTCGTACGGCAGCTGCTGCAGCCGGCGCTGCTGTCGCTGATGCCGGAAGAGGCGCGTGAATACCTCGGCGACTGGTACGACATCGCCGGACCCGCCCTCGGCATAACGGACCCCGGCGAGCGCCAGGCCGACCCGCAGGGCGTGTGCGACGGACTGGTGGCCGCCGTGCGCAGGCTGGCCCGGCGCGACTGGCCGCTCGTGCTCTTGATCGACGACGCCCACTGGGCCGACCAGGAGACCCTGCGCTGGCTCGCCGCGTTCGCCGAGCGCCTCGGCGAACAGAACGTCCTGGTCGTGGTCGCCCGCCGCCCCGGCGAGGTCAGCGGCGACAGCGCCCGCCACCTCGACGCGGTCGCCGCCGCCGGCAGCTCCGTCGCCAACCTGAGCGCCCTCACCCCGGACGCGACCGCCGGCCTCACCCGCGCCACCCTGGGCGCGCACGCCGACGCCCCGTTCTGCCGCGAGGTCTGGGCCGTCACCGGCGGCAACCCGTACGAGACCGTCGAACTCCTCGCCAAGGTGCAGGACAGCGAGTTCGAGCCGACCGAGTCCGCGGCCGGCGAACTGCGCGACCTGAACCGTTCGGCCCGCGGCGGCGGCCTCGTCGCCAGGCTCAAGGACCTCGGTGTCGAGGCCACCCGGTTCGCCTGGGCGGCCGCGATCCTCGGCACCGAGATCACCGTGGATCTGGTGGCGGAGCTGGCCCAGATGAGCACCGAGGACGCCGGGCGGTGCGCCGAACTGCTGCGCACCGCCCGTATCCTCACCGTGCCCGACCCCGCCAACCCGCTGGCGGACGACGGCGACCTGCAGTTCGTCCACCCGCTGATCGCCTCCGCCGTCTACAACTCCATCCCGGACGCCCTGCGCACCGCCATGCACGGCATCGCCGCCCGAGTCGTCACCGACAACGGACGCGGAGCCGCGGTCGCCGCCCGCCACCTGCTGGAGGTCCACCCGGACAACGACGAGGAACTCGTCGAGCAGCTGCGCGAGGCGGCCCGCGAACACCTCGCCGTCGGCGCCCCCGACGCGGCCCGCCGCTGCCTGGAGCGAGCCCTGCTGGAACCGCCCGTACCCGACGCCCATGCGCGCGTGCTGTTCGAACTCGGCTGTGCCACCCTGCTCACCGCGCCCGCCACCACCGTCGACCACCTCCAGACCGCGCTCGCCATGCCCGGCCTGGACGGCGGTGAGCGCGTCGACGCCGTCTTCCGCCTCTCCCAAGCACTGCTGCACAACGACCAGTTGGAGGAGGCGGTCCGCACGGTCGAGGCGGAGGCCGCCCGGCACCAGGTCGGCCCCGCCAAACTGCGCCTCCAGGCGGTGCAGTACATGTGGGAGAGCATCCACGCGGGCGAGGCGACATCGCCGAACCGCCGGGAGCGACTCGCCGAACTCGCCGGTACCTGCACCGGCCGGGACAACTCCGAGCGCGCCCTGCTCATGCTGCGCGGCTTCGACGCCATGGCCCGCGGCGAGAACGCCGAGGAAATCGTCGAGGTGTGCGACCGGGCGCTCGTCAACGGCCGCCTCGCGCCAGGACTCGGCTGGACCGACACCGAGTGGGGCCCCGAGATCATCTTCATGCTGGCCAACGCGTACGCCTACACGGACCGGCTCGACCGGGCCGAGGCCCTGTACATGGAGGCCCTGCGCACCTGGGAGTCGGCCGGCTGGCGCGGCGGTCACCTCGCCCTGGGCCATGCCTACGTCGGGCTCGGCCACCGCAGGCGCGGCCGGCTGCGCGAGGCCGAGGCGTCCCTGCGCCAGTCACTCGAACTCGCCGAGCGCGTCGGCCGCCGACTGCCCCTGCACTGGTCCGCCACCTGCAACCTCGTCGACACGCTGCTCGCCCGCGGCCATGTCGACGAGGCGTGGGAGATCGCCGAGCAGTACGGCTTCGCACCGCCGTACCCGTCCACCATCGTCCTGCCGGACCCGCGCTCGGTCCGCGGCCGTCTGCTCCTCGCCGTCGGCCGCACCCAGGAGGGCATCAACGAACTGGAGGAGGCGGAGAAGGCGGCGGCCGTGCGCGGTCACCACAACCCGGTGATGGTCCCCTGGGCCGTCGACCTGGCCCGCGCCCTCGCGAGCGTGGACCCGGCGCGCGCCGCCCGGCTCGCCACCGACGTCCGCCGGCACGCCGAGCGCTTCGGCACCGACACCGCCATCGGCGAGGCCCTGCGCTGCGCTGCCGCGCTGGAGACCGGGCAGCGCGCGGTGCGTCTGGCCGAACAGGCCGTCACCTATCTGGAGGCCTCGCCCTGCCAGTACGAACACGCCGCCGCCCGCGTCGAGTACGGCATCGTCGCCCGCTCCTCCGCGGAGCTGCGGCGGGGGCTGACGCTGGCGCGGTCGTGCGGTGCGGACGGGCTGGTGGCGCAGGCGGAGTCGGCGTTGCTGTCGGGCGTGGTGTGAGACGGGTCCGAAGAGGCGTGCGGCGGGTCAGAGGGCCAGCAGCTGATCGGTGACCGCGGCCAGCCGCTTGCGCACTTCCGGGTCGTACGTCCCCTCGTGCGCCCGGGACGGGCTCGTGCCGTCGAAGTAGGCGCCCGTGCCCAGGTCCTGGGTCGCCAGGGCCAGGACGCCCGGGGCGCCGTCGGCCACCGTGTTGAAGGAGGTGAACCCGCCTTCGCGCACCATCGCCGTGTCCATGAAGGTCGCCGGGTGGAGCACGTTCACGGTGACACCTGTGTCCGCCAACTCCTCGGCGAGGGCGAAGGTATGGGCCGCCAGGGCGAATT
Organism: Streptomyces cyaneus; assembly: GCF_004028635.1. Classification (GTDB taxonomy): domain Bacteria; phylum Actinomycetota; class Actinomycetes; order Streptomycetales; family Streptomycetaceae; genus Streptomyces; species Streptomyces cyaneus. The sequence continues at coordinate 16,366 of NZ_RQJW01000023.1, forward strand.
TGGCTCGCCGGTACGCCGCGAAGCCGTCGTATCGGCGTCGGAACTCGACGTCGTCGAAGTCGAGGGGCTCCTGGCCGACCGAGCCCACGTTGACGATCCGGGCGGGTGTGTTCGCACGCAGTACCGGAAGCAGGGCGCGGGTCAGTGCCACCGGCGCCAAGTAGTTGACGGCGAGCCGTAGTTCGTGTCCGTCGACGCTCAGTTCGCGTCCCGTGCCGGGGGCGCCCGCACCCACGCCCGCGTTGTTGATCAGCACGTCCAGGTCGGGATGCGCGTCGGCGACATGCGCGCCCAACTCGCGCACCTGCGTCAGCGAGGCCAGATCGGCGACGAACCCCTCGGCGTCACCCTCGGTGCGCAGCTCGGCGACCAGCTGCTCCGTACGGCCCGGGTCGCGTCCGTGCGCGAGGACGACGTGCCCCGAGCGGACCAGCTCGAAGGCTACGTACCGGCCGAGACCGGACGTGGCGCCGGTGATGAGAATCGTGGACATGCCTCCACCGTAGACACGTGGTGGAGGCATGCGCGAGGTGCTGCTGAGGCTACGACCAGCAGGGTCACCCTTCCTCTTCCGCGAGGACGCGCTGCGCCGCCGCGAACGCCGAGTTCGCCGCCGGCACCCCGCAGTACACGGCCGTCTGCAGCAGTACGGCGCCGATCTCGTCCGGCGTCAGCCCGTTGCGCCGGGCCGCCCGCACATGCATGGCCAGCTCGTCGTAGTGGCCGTGCGCGACCAGCGCCGTCAGGGTGATCATGCTGCGCTCACGGCGGGTGAGTGTCGGGTCGGTCCAGATCTCGCCCCAGGCGTAGCGCGAGATGAAGTCCTGGAAGCGTGCGGTGAAGGGCGTCTGCCGGGCCTGTGCCCGGTCGACGTGGGTGTCTCCGAGCACCTCGCGCCGCACCTCCATGCCCCGCTTGGCGCCCCCGGCTGCTCCGTCGAAGTGCGCCCGCAGTGCCGTCAGCACGGCCTCCGGACACTGTGCCGGCGCCAGGTGCGAGGCCCCCGGGATCTCGACGAGCGCGGCACCGGGCACGGCGTCCGCGATCTCCCGCAGATGCGGCGGCGGAGTCGCCGGATCGTCACGCCCGGCGATCAGCAGCGAGGGCGCGGTGATGGACGCCAGATCGTCCCGCAGATCGAACGCGGCCAGCGCGTCACAGCAGGCGGCGTACGCGCCCGGATCGGCGTTGCGATGGTCGGCGACCAGCTCCGGCACGGTGAACCCGGACGTGAACCACCGGGCGTCCGCGCTCTCCGCCAAGCCGGCCAGCCCCTCGCGCCGCACCAGCGCGGCCCGCTCCTCCCACGGCTTCGCACCGTTGAAGTGCGCCGACGAACAGATCACGGCCAGCGAGGAGAGGCGTTCGGGATGGCGCACGGCCAGATGCAGCCCCACCGCACCACCCAGCGACACCCCCGCGTACGCGAACCGTTCGACGCCGAGCGAGTCTGCGAGCGCGAGCACCAGGTCGGCGAGGTCACCCACCGTCGCGCCCGCCCCGATCAGATCGGCCGCCGAACCCCCGTGCCCCGGCAGGTCCCAGCGGATCACCCGATGGGTGATCGACAGCTCGGGAGCGACCTTGTCCCACAGGGCGTACGAGGTGCCGAGGGAGGGTCCGAGCAGCAGCGGGGGCGCCGAAGGGGATCCCTCGGCACGGTGGTTGAGGAGTTTGGTGGTCAACGTCGCTCCAGAGCACGGTCGGTGAGGACTCCGGCGGAGCCGGTGTAACGGGCGGGGTCGGTGAGCTCGTCGAGGTCGACGTCCTTCAACTCCGGTTCCTCGGCGAGCAGTTCGGCCAGCGAGCGTCCCTCGGTGTAGGTCCGCTTGGCCAGGTCCGTGAGCAGGGCCTTGGCGCGAGCCCGGCCCAGCATCGGAGCCAGCTCGGCGGACAGCCGCTCGGAGACGATCAACCCATGGGTGAGATCCAGGTGTTCCCGCATGACATCGGGCCTGGCCCGCAGTCCCTCGGCCAGCTCGACGGCATCCCGGGCGGCCCCGCCGACCAGCCGCAGCAACTCCCGCAGCGGCTCCCACTCCGCATGCCAGGCCCCGGCCGGCCGTTCGTCCTCCGCCGCCAGCGACCCGTACAACGTGGCCGCGAGCTGAGGCGCCCGCCGCGCGGCGGAGGCGATGAGGGTGGACCGTACGGGATTGGACTTGTGCGGCATCGCGGACGAACCCCCGCCGCTGCCTTCCGTGACCTCGGCGATCTCGGTGCGGGACAGGGTGAGGACGTCCCCGGCGAGCTTGCCGAGCGCGCCCGCCGTGAAGGCCAGGCATCCGGCGAGATCGGCGACGGGCGTACGCAGCGTGTGCCAGGGCAGGTCGGGTGCCCGCAGACCGAGTTCGCGGGCGTACGCCGCCGGCAGCGCGGTCGGATCGCTCGCACCGTACGCCCCGAAGGCCGCCAACGTCCCCGCCGCACCCCCGAGTTGGGCGGGCAGCGAGTCCCGTACGCCCGTCACCCGGTCCCGCGCGTCGAGTACCAGCGCCCGCCACCCGGCCGCCTTCAGCCCGAACGTCGTCGGTACGGCGTGCTGGGTGAGCGTCCGGCCCGGCATCACGGCGTCGCGGTACTCGGCGGCGAGGCGGGCCAGGGCCTGCTGGGTGCGGTCGAGGTCGGCCAGTACGACGTCCAGTGCGCGCGCCGCGACCAACATCGTGGCCGTGTCCAGGATGTCCTGGCTGGTCGCACCCCGGTGGACGTACGGGCCGTACTGCGCACCGACCGCCTTGGTCAGGTCGCCGACCAGCGGGATGACCGGGTTTCCGCCGCCGCGCGCACGCTCGGCGAGGGACCGAACGTCGAAGCGGCCGGCGTCGGCAGCCTCGGTCACCGCGGTCGCCGCCTCGGCCGGGGCCAGCCCCAGCAAGGCCTGCGCCCGGGTGAGAGCGGCCTCCGCGTCCAGCAGCGCCTGGAGATAGGCGCCGTTACCGGTTACGGAGGCGGCGGGGGAGCCTGCCCACCCGGGGGCCAGCAGGCCGGTGTCCGAATCGGGAGAAGTCACTGGAACTCCAGGAAGACCGTCTCGCCTTCGCCCTGAAGGCGGATGTCGAAACGGTAGGTGCCATCGCGCTGCTCTCGCGCGATCAGCGTGTCGCGCCGCTCGGCCGGCACGCGGGCCAGCAGCGGGTCCGCGGCGAGGGCCGCCTCGTCGCCCGGCAGGTAGATGCGGGTGAACAGGTGCACCAGCAGCCCGCGCGCGAACACGCACACGCTGATGTACGGCGCGCTCTGCCCGCGCGCCCCCGGCCGCAGCGTCCGTGCGGACCAGTGGCCGTTGGCGTCCGTCTGGATACGCCCCCAGCCCGTGAACTCCACCCCGTTGCGGCCCAGGAAGCCACCGCTCGCCGGGTCGCGCCGCATCGAGCCGTCGACCTGCGGGACGTTGCCGTCCGGGTCGGCGCCCCACAGCTCCACGAACGCGTCCGGCAGCGGGTTGCCCTCGCCGTCGTGGACGTATCCCTGGATCGCGATCGTGTCGGGGTGGCCGACCGGGGCGATGTCGCCGCCGCCGGGGAAGGGCAGGGCGTGGCCGTAGAAGGGGCCCACCGTGTGCGACGGGGTCGGGAGCACGGTCTCGGGACGGCTCGTGTCGATCTTCGTCATGGCAGGTCAGCGCCCTTCTTCGATCCAGGTGGCGTTCGGCCCGTCGAGCACGATGTCCCAGTGGTAGCCCATCGAGAACTCCGGCACCGACAGGCTGTGGTCGTAGGTGGCGACGAGCCGCTGGCGGGCCGCGTCGTCCGTCACCGACTGGATGATCGGGTCGTACGGGAACAGCGGGTCGCTGGGGAAGTACATCTGTGTCACGAGCCGCTGGGTGAACGCCGTGCCGAAGAGCGAGAAGTGGATGTGCGCCGGCCGCCAGGCGTTGACGTGCTGGCGCCAGGGGTACGGGCCCGGCTGGACGGTGGTGAACTCGTAGAAGCCGCGGTCGTCCGTCAGCGTGCGGCCGACGCCCGTGAAGTTCGGGTCCAGCGGGGCGTCGTGCTGCTCGCGCTGGTGGGCGTAGCGGCCGGCCGAGTTCGCCTGCCAGATCTCGATGAGCTGGCCGCGGATCGGGCGGCCGTCGCGGTCCAGCAGCCGGCCGGAGACGGTGATCCGCTCACCGATCGGCTCGCCGTTGTGCTGCTTGGTGAGGTCGTTGTCGATCTCGGTGATGTCCCGCTCCCCGAAGGCGGGGGAGGACAGCTCCACCAGCTCCGGGTCCTTGGTGACGTCGATCGCGATCGGCGGCTGCTTGGGGTGACGCAGGACCGAGGAGCGGTACGGCGCGTAGTCGCGGCGCGGCTGATGCTCGACGGGCGCTCCGTCGGCGACCCGCTTCTCGTACGCGGCGTGCTCGGCCGCGATCTCCTGGTCGATGTCGTGTTGCGTGAGAGTCATGAGGGTTCCTCGGGGGGTTCTTAGCGCTCCAGGACGAGGGCGAGGCCCTGGCCGACGCCGATGCAGAGGGTGGCGACGCCGGTTCCGCTGCCCTTGCGGGCGAGTTGATGGGCGACGGTGCCGGCGAGGCGGGCACCGGAGGCGCCGAGGGGGTGACCGAGGGCGATGGCGCCGCCCTGGGGGTTGAGGACGGCCGGGTCGAACTCGGGCCATTCGGCGACGCAGCCCAGGACCTGGGCGGCGAAGGCCTCGTTGAGCTCCAGGGTCGCCAGGTCGCCGAATCCCTTGCCCGCCTTGGCGAGCGCGCGATTGACGGCCTCGACCGGAGCGAGCCCGAAGTAGTGCGGGTCGATCGCGGAGACACCGGAGGCGCTGACGCGGGCGAGGGGCTCGCGGCCGGTGGCCCTCAGGCCCTCCTCGTCGACCAGCAGCAGGGCCGCGGCACCGTCGTTGAGCGGTGAGGCATTGCCCGCGGTCACCGTGCCCTCGGAGGTGCGGAAGGACGGCTTCAGCTTGGCCATCGCCGCGAGGGAGGCGTCCGGCCGTACGCACTCGTCGGCGCCGAAGACGACCGGGTCGCCCTTGCGCTGAGGGATCGACACGGGTGCGAGTTCGGCGTCGAAGAGGCCTGCCTCCTGGGCCTTGGCGGCCTTGTGGTGGCTGGCGAGCGCGAACTCGTCCTGCTGCTCGCGGCTGATCTTGTGCTTCTCCGCGATGAGCTCGGCGGACTCGCCGAGCGGGATGGTCCACTGCGGTTCCATCCTCGGGTTGACCATGCGCCAGCCCAGGGTGGTGGAGTACAACTCGGTGTGCCCGGCCGGGAACGGCCTGTCCGACTTGGGCAGCACATACGGTGCCCGGGTCATCGACTCCACCCCGCCGGCCACGGCGATGGAGGCGTCCCCGACCGCGATCGCGCGGGCCGCCTGGATCACCGCCTCCAGCCCCGACGCGCACAGCCGGTTGACCGTCACGCCCGGCACCGAGGTGGGCAGACCGGCCAGCAGGGCGGCCATGCGGCCGACGTTGCGGTTCTCCTCGCCGGCGCCGTTGGCGTTGCCGAAGTACACGTCCTCGATCCGGGACGGGTCCAACTCCGGGGTCCGGGCGAGGAGTTCACGGATGGCGTGGGCGCCGAGGTCGTCCGGACGCACGGCGGCGAGGGCGCCGTTGTAGCGGCCGATCGGGGTACGGACCGCGTCGACGATGTACACCGGGTTCACAGCAGGCCCTCCGCGACGGTGAGTTTGGCGTCGGTCTTGGCGATGATCTCGTCGACGCTCACGCCGGGCGCGGTCTCGGTCAACACCAGACCGTCCTGTGTCACGTCCATCACGCCCAGGTCGGTGATGATCCGGTTCACACAGGCTTTGCCGGTGAGCGGCAGCGCGCACTCGGTGAGGATCTTCGGGCTGCCGTCCTTGGCGGTGTGGGTCATCACCACGATGACCGTGCGGGCCCCGTGGACCAGGTCCATCGCCCCGCCGATCCCGGTGATCATCTTGCCGGGGATGGCCCAGTTCGCCAGGTCACCGGACTCCGACACCTGCATGGCGCCCAGCACGGCCACGTCGATGTGCCCGCCCCGGATCATCGAGAACGACAGCGCCGAGTCGAAGAAGGACGCCCCCGGCAGCACGGTCACGGTCTCCTTGCCCGCGTTGATCAGATCGGGGTCGACCTGATCCTCGGTGGGGTAGGGGCCGGTGCCCAGGATGCCGTTCTCCGACTCCAGGATCACCTCCACGCCCTCGGGCAGGTAGTTCGGGATCAGTGTCGGCAGTCCGATGCCGAGGTTGACGTACTGGCCGTCCTCGAGCTCGCGTGCGGCCCGCGCGGCCATCTCTTCCCGCGTCCACGTCATGACTGGGCCACCGTCCCTCGTGCCGTAGGCACGGCAATCGTGCGCTGTTCGATCTGCTTGTCCGCCGCCTGCTCCGGGGTGAGCGCCAGCACCCGCTGGACGAAGATCCCCGGCAGATGCACCGCGTCCGGGTCGAGCTCGCCGGGCTCCACCAGCTCCTCCACCTCGGCGATGGTGACCTTGCCCGCCATCGCCGCCAAAGGATTGAAGTTGCGGGAGGACTTGTTGAACACCAGGTTCCCGTGCCGGTCGCCCTTGGCCGCCCGCACCAGCGCGAAGTCGGTACGGATGCCCCGCTCCAGCACATACTCGGTGCCGTCGAACTCCCGCACCTCCTTCGGCGGCGAAGCCAGAGCGACCCCGCCCTGGCCGTCGTAACGCCAGGGCAGCCCCCCGTCGGCGACCTGCGTACCCACCCCGGCCGGCGTGAAGAACGCGGGGATCCCGGCGCCGCCCGCCCGCAGTCGCTCGGCGAGCGTGCCCTGCGGGATCATCTCCACCTCCAGCTCGCCGGCCAGGTACTGCCGGGCGAACTCCTTGTTGGCGCCGATGTAGGAGCCGGTCACCCGGGCGATCCGCCCCGCCGACAGCAACACCGCGAGCCCCGACTCCATCGCCCCGCAGTTGTTGGAGACCACCGACAGTCCGCCGGTGCCCTGCTCGTACAGGGCCTGGATGAGCACGTTCGGCACACCACTCAGCCCGAAACCGCCCACCGCGAGCGAAGCGCCCTCGGGCACATCGGCCACTGCCTCAGCGGCTGTGGCGACCACCTTGTCCATCCGTAAGCCCCATCTCTCCAATTACTCAGGGCACTGAGTATTTCAGCGAGGTCTTCCTCACGCTGCCACTGGAGCGGCCAGGCGTCAAGACCCCTGAATTAACGCAGGTCAGGTGGATCGAGTGAAGGCGGATGACAGAGACAGGGGTGGGTGTGTGCGGTTATCGTTCAGTACACCAACGAATTCGACCTCGGGAGCGCACATGGCCGCGGTGGACCTCACCACCCACCCCGGGCACCTCGCCCGGCGGCTCCAGCAGGCGCACTACCTGCTGTGGAACACGATGGTCTCCGAGGAGATCACCTCACCCCAGTTCGCCGTCCTCAACGCGCTCGTCGCCGAGCCGGGTCTGGACCAGCGGACGGTGGGGGAGCGGGTGGGGCTCGACCGGTCCACGATCGCCGAGGTGATCAGCAGGCTCGGCCGCCGCGGGCTGCTCGACAAGGTGCGCGACCCCCAGGACGGCCGTCGCTTCCTGCTGCGCCTGACGGACGACGGACTGCGCACCCACAAGAAGCTGACCGTCCGCACGGCCCGGATGAACCAGGTCTTCCTGGCCCCGCTGTCCGCCGAGGAGCAGACGCTGTTCTTCGACCTGATCCGACGGGTCGCGGACGCGGCCGAGGGGCTCCGCAACCCGGCCGAACCCCTCGTCACGCAAAGCTGATTCGCGGCCCTCCGGCTGCTCGCCCGGAAAGCCTCATCCCCGGGCCCCGGGCCCCGGGCCCCGGGCCCCGGACACCCGGAATGCTCAGGGCGCCTTCGCGAGCACCACCCACACCTGGCCGTGCTGGAAGTTCATCGGCTCGCCTTCGCCGGTCGTGAACGCGGTGCCCTCCGAGGCCTTCGGGCGCTTCCAGTTGACGTCGTAGGCGCGCCCGTCGCGCAGCACCTCCGCCTTCCCGGAGCCCACGGTCTCGGTGTACGGCGTGAAGTTGCCGCCGGAGTCATGGAAGGCGGACGTGCGTATCTTCACGTACTGCACGACGACCGTGCCGGCCGCCAGCCGCTTGCCGTCCGTCGTCTCGGCGGCCTTGCCGTCCATGGCGACCAGCCAGCGCTGCTGGCTCTCGGACCAGGTGAAGGTGAACCGGGCCGCCGGGTAACGCACCGTCCGCGAGGTCTCGGCCTCGCCGCCCGCGGGCGCCGCGCCGAAGCGGAAGCCGGTCGTCAGCACGGAGGTGCCCGGGGCGGCGGACATCAGCCGGCCGGGCCGCAGATAGAGGTTGTGCGGCGAAGGCCTGTCCGTGCCGCGGAAGTAGGCGTCGGCCGCCTTTTCGGGGGGCGTCGCCTGTAGTGGCGCCTTGTCGATCAGCGGCAGGAGCTTGCCCTGCGCACCGGAGAAGGCGAGCGTCGGCCGGTCGAACTGGCCCAGTAGCTCCAGATCGCTCTCCCGGGCGCTGCGCACCGGTCCGATGACCTCCGGCAGCTTCTGTGCGTACACCGCCATCAGCCGGCTCAGCCCGGCCTCGACCTGTTCGACGTACACGATGTCAGCGGCGTCCAGGCCCGTGGGGGGCCGGGCGGCGCGGACGTTGTCGATCTTCACGGCGAGCACTGAGGCGTCGTTCACGCGGCTCTCGCTCGTAGCCGGCGAGGGCGGACGCTCCCGGCCGCGGCCGTCCTCGCGTGGGCCGTCGGACGTCGTGCATCCGGCCGCCAGGGAAGCCGTCAGGATGACGGCCAGCAGCCCCGCCATGGTCGTGGCGCGTCTCGTGCGCGCCCCTGGTTGCCCGCTCACCGGTTGCCTGCTCACCGTCGTCACCCGCAGCCACCCGCCCTGTCCGTGTAGTTAATTGTGCACTTATCAGTTGATAGGAGGCCATACCTGAACCGGCGGCCCTACCTGACCAGCGGTTCGGCCGGGGAGCGCAGGGGTACCCGGGCGGCCACCGCACGAGCGGACGCGCACACGTGACGGAGGGAGCGCGGGCGATGAGGGCTGTGACCTGGCAGGGCAAGCGGGACGTGCGCGTGGAGAACGTGCCCGATCCGACGATCCAGGAGCCGACGGACGCGGTCATCCGCATCACGTCCACCGGGTTGTGCGGCTCCGACCTGCACTTGTACGAGGTGCTGACGCCGTTCATGACACCGGGGGACATCCTCGGTCACGAACCGATCGGCATCGTCGAGGAGGTCGGCGCCGCGGTGCCGGACCTGCAGGCGGGGGACCGGGTCGTGGTGCCGTTCCAGATCGCCTGCGGCAACTGCTGGATGTGCCTGACCGGGCTGCCGACCCAGTGCGAGACCACCCAGGTCACCGGCGAGGGCATGGGCGCCGCCCTGTTCGGCTACACCCGTCTGTACGGTGCGGTGCCGGGCGCCCAGGCCGAGTACCTGCGGGTCCCGCAGGCGCAGTTCGGCCCGATCAAGATCCCGGAAGGACCGGCCGACGACCGGTTCGTCTATCTCTCCGACGTCCTGCCCACCGCCTGGCAGGCGGTCCGCTACGCCGAGATCCCGGAGGGCGGCAGCATCGCCGTGCTCGGCCTCGGGCCCATCGGCGACATGGCCTGCCGGGTCGCCCAGGTGCTCGGTGCCGGGCGGGTGTTCGGCGTGGACCTGGTCCCCGAACGGCTGCGGCGGGCGCGCGAGCGGGGTGTCGAGACGTACGACCTCAGGAGCTTCGACGACGAGAAGGAACTGGTCGCCGCCATCCGTGACCAGACCGACGGCCGCGGTCCCGACGCCGTCATCGACGCGGTCGGCACCGAAGCCCATGGCAGCGCCGCCGCGCGGCTGGCCCAGCAGGCCTCGGCGATGCTGCCGCGCAAGCTGAGCGGTCCGCTCGCCGAACGCTTCAGCGTCGACCGGCTCTCCGCCCTCTACACCGCCATCGACCTGGTGCGGCGCGGCGGCACGATCTCCCTGTCCGGCGTGTACGGCGGCACGGCGGACCCGATACCGCTGCTCACCCTGTTCGACAAGCAGATCCAGCTCCGGATGGGGCAGGCCAACGTGCGCCGCTGGAGCGACGACATCATGCCGTACCTGACGGACGAGGACCCCCTCGGCGTCGACGACTTCGCCACGCACCGCGTGCCGCTGAGCGACGCCCCGCACGCGTACGAGATGTTCCAGCGCAAGCAGGAAGGTGCGGTCAAGGTGCTGATGAAGCCCTGACTCCGGCTCGGCTTTCCCGTCCGGCCTGTGGCGAAGTCCCTGTCACGCCTACTCCCTGTCAGGCCTGCGGCGCGAAGATCTCCGCGAGGTCGTAGCGGACCGGCTCCTCCAACTGCGCGTAGGTGCAGCTCTCGGGCGTGCGGTCCGGGCGCCAGCGGCGGAAGCGGGCCGTGTGCCGGAAACGCACCCCGTTCTCCATGTGGTCGTACGCCACCTCGGCCACCCGCTCCGGCCTGAGCGGCACCCAGGACAGGTCCTTCTTGCCCGACCAGCGGCTCGGCGCGCCCGGCAGCCGGGCCGACTCGTGGGCCGCCTCCTCGGCCCAGGCCGCCCAGGGATGCCCCGCGGCATCCGCCATGCGCAGCGGCTCCAGCTCCTCGATGAGTTCGGCGCGCCGCTTCATGGGGAACGCCGCCGACACACCCACATGCTGGAGGGTGCCCCGTTCGTCGTGGAGACCGAGCAGCAAGGAGCCCACGACCGGTCCGCTCTTGTGCAGGCGGTAGCCCGCGACGACGACGTCCGCCGTGCGCTCGTGCTTGATCTTGAACATGGCCCGCTCGTCCTGGAGGTAGCGCAGGGTGAGCGGCTTGGCGATGACACCGTCCAGTCCGGCCCCCTCGTACTGCTCGAACCACCCCTGAGCCGTCTCGATGTCGGTCGTCGCCGGCGCCACATGCACCGGCGCCGTCACCCCGGACAGCGCCATGGTGAGCATCGCCCGCCGGTCCGCCAGCGGGGTCTCCAGCAGCGACTCGTCCGCCAGCGCCAGCAGGTCGAAGGCCACGAACGACGCCGGGGTCCGCTCGGCCAGCATCCGCACCCGGGAGTCGGCCGGGTGGATGCGCTCGGTGAGCGCGTCGAAGTCCAGCCGTCCCTCCCGAGCGATGACGATCTCCCCGTCCAGCACGCACCGCTCGGGCAGCCGCTCCTTCAACCCCGCCACCAGCTCGGGAAAGTACCTGGTCAAAGTCTTGCCCGTACGGCTCCCCAACTCGACCTCGTCCCGATCCCGAAATGCGATCGCCCGAAACCCGTCCCACTTCGCCTCGTACTGCATGCCCGGCGGGATCTTCGCCACCGACTTGGCGAGCATCGGCTTCACGGGCGGCATCACCGGCAGGTCCATGCTGTCGATTCTGCTCGCATACGGCTGCCGCCGCCCGGTGTGCGAGGTGTGCCGGGTCCGCCTACCGTGGCTCGCATGGGCGAAGCGGTGGAACTGGAAGCGGGCGGCCGGACCGTTCGCCTGTCCAACCCGGGCAAGATCTTCTTCCCCGAGCGCGGCTTCACCAAGCTGGACCTCGCCCGCTACTACATCGCAGTCGGCCCCGGCATCCTGCGCGCCCTGCGCAACCGCCCCACCACCCTGGAGCGCTACCCGGACGGCGTCACCGGCGAGTGGTTCTTCCAGAAGCGGGCGCCCAAGAACATGCCCGACTGGATCCCCACCGCCCACATCACGTTCCCCAGCGGCCGCAGCGCCGACGAGATGTGCCCCACCGAGGAGGCCGCCGTCCTGTGGGCCGCCCAGTACGGCACGCTCACCTTCCACCCCTGGCCGGTGCGCCGCGACGACGTGGACAGCCCCGACGAACTCCGCATCGACCTGGACCCACAGCCCGGCACCGACTTCGACGACGCCGTCCGCGCCGCCCACGAACTGCGCGCCGTCCTGGACGAGTTCGGCGGCCTGCGCGGCTGGCCCAAGACCTCCGGCGGCCGCGGCCTGCACGTCTTCGTGCCCATCGAGCCGCGCTGGACCTTCACCCAGGTCCGGCGCGCCGCCATCGCGGTCGGCCGCGAGATGGAACGCCGGATGCCCGAGCAGGTGACGATCAAGTGGTGGAAGGAGGAGAGAGGCGAACGCATCTTCATCGACTACAACCAGACGGCACGCGACCGCACGATCGCCTCCGCCTATTCCGTACGACCACGCCCCCACGCCCCCGTCTCGGCCCCCCTGCGCTGGGAGGAGGTCGGCGAGGCCCACCCCCAGGACTTCGACCTCGCGACCATGCCCGCGCGCTTCGCCGAACTCGGCGACGTGCACGCGGACATGGACGACCACCGCTTCTCGCTGGACGCGCTGCTGGAACTGGCCAACAAGGACGAACACGACCACGGCCTCGGCGACCTGCCGTACCCACCCGAGTATCCGAAGATGCCGGGGGAGCCGAAGAGGGTGCAGCCGAGCCGGGCCCGCAAGACCTGAGTACGCCTCGGCTACTCGCCCTCTTCGACTGCCGGATCCGGATCGGGCTGCGGGACGTACTCCAGGGCCGCCTCCGGAGTGTCCTGGATCTCCTCCAGGATCTCGGGCGGTACCTCGGCCGGGCGGTCGCGGGACGTCCGCAGGCCGGGCACATACCCGTAAGCGGCCTCGATCCCCCGTAGGAACCTGCGGCGCAGCCGCAGCACCCGGTAGAAGGGTGTCACCGTAGCGCCGACCAGCTCGCACACCAGCTCGGAGGAATGGGTGCTGCGCGCCTTCGAGGCCAGATCGGCGAGGCCGGCCGGCCCCGCTCCGGCGGTTGCCCTCGCGGTGAACTCGATCGTGGCGCCCTTCTCCCGAGCCATGAGAACCGTGCCGGACTGCGCGGTCACGAGGTGGCTGACCACACACCAGTCCAACTCCCAGTCCCCGGCGAGATAGCGGTTCAGCAGTTGCTTCGCCACCTTCGGCTGGGACGCGAGATGATGTTCGCTCAACCCCTGGTACACGACGAGGACGGCGTACTTGCGGGTGAACGTGACCTTCATGCGGCCTTGGGCATCGGCCAGGTTCGCCACCGGTACGCCTGTCTGCGCCACGGTGCCGTGCGTCACCTCGACAGCGCCTTTGGTGTACCAGACCAGCCCGTCATCGGTTCGGGGATCCACAGAGGCCGACTCGATGTCCTGATCGCGGAGGTTGCCGACAGGCACGACGGTCCGCTTGAGTACCGTGCCGTACGCGCCCAGCGCCTGCCGTGACGACGGATGCCAGGTCACCCAGTAGCCCGGGCCCCAGAGCCCGGTGAGGGAGCGGACGAACTTCCGGGAGGGATCGGCCATCAGTCGACTCCGTAGTGTTGGAAGCAGTCGATGTACATGCTGTCGGCGAACGGGGGGTCGAACGGCGGCAGATCGTCGGTGTCCAGCAGCGAGGCCGCCTCGGCCCGGGACATGGTGGCGAGCCGTTCCCGTGCCGCTGCCAGCGCGGCGGACGGGCTGCCCTCGTACGCAAAGTAGAACGCCCGCATCAACAACGCCGCTGCCGAGTCGGAAGCGGGCCACAGGGATGCCACGACATTGCGGGCCCCGGCGACCAGGAACGCTCCGGGCAGACTGGTGAACTCGCTGGCCGCATGGAGCCGGGACAGCCCCGACGTGCACGCCGAGAGGACCACCAGCGTGCAGTGCGGCATGTGCAGCCGCCCGGTGATCTGCGCCGCGGTGAACAGGCCGGACCCGGACGCGGTCGTCCGCCGCGCCCCGAGCGGATCCGGCGAAGGCGACGGCAGCACCTCGAGCCCGGAGAGATAGGAGTTCTCGGCGTCGAAGTGTCCGTGGCAGGCGAAATGCACTCGCCCCGCCTCCGGCAGCGTGGCGAGCAACCGGCCGATCTCCGGAGCGCAGTCCTGATAGCCCAGCCCCGCCGAGACGTCCCCGGCGGCGTGCGGCAGTGTTCCGGAAGGGTCTCCCACCGAGATCCAGGGACGCCGGCCGTCACGCTGTCGCGCCCGCAGCAGAGGCAGGGCTCCGGGCGTCGGGAGCACGCTCACGGCACTGTTTTCCCACCGCGTCGCCAGCCGCCAGTACGGCAGGTGGAACAGCTCGTTCTCCGGACTGATCAGAACCCGCCGGGGCGGCCGGGAGCAGACCGACTCGACCGTCTCGGCCACGGGGCCGAGAAGTACCGTGTCGAGATCCCGGAGGGCCTCCCGCACGAGGAAGCGCGTCTCGTCCACCTCGTCGGGGTGGGGGTCCAGGGACTCGCGATAGGCGCGCTGCAGCCGGCGGAGGAACCGACGCCGCGTGCTCTCGTCCCAGGCGATCAGCCGAGCCGAGGCTTGTCCGGTGTCCGCGAGGCAGGTGACGACGACTCCCTCGGGCACGGTCAGCAGGTCGACGAGCACCTCCTGAGGGGCCAGCGCGGCGGCCAACTCGTCCGTCGGTACCGGAGCGGAACTCACGGCGAGTGTCAGCTTCCTGGCGTCGGCCGCCCGCTCCAGACGCTGTGCGGTCCGGTCCCGCTCGGCCACGGATTCGGTGAGGCTCTCGCGGTGCGCCGCGGCCAGCTGGACGGCGGCCTCGGCGGCCCGCAGATCGAGCATGGCGGACACCAGCTCGGGGTCGGCGTGCTCCTCGACGATCCGGCCGACGCGCAGCGCCTCGGTCGTGGTGGCAGCGCGGGCGCGCTGCCCCAGTTCCAGCAGCGCGTCGGGACGCGGTCGCATGCCGGTGCGACCGGGGCCCTCGCTGGTGTCGTCGCCGGCCTGGTGCAGGACGGCAGCCATGAAAATGGCGGTGTCGTACGCACGGGAGAGGGTGATCGCCACGTTCTGGCTCAGCTCGACGGTGGTGGCACCATCGCGCAGTCGCTCACCCAGCTCGATGGACTGATCGATCTCGTGGCGGGCCTCGTCCACCCAGGTCTGGTAGAGGAGGTGACGGGCGAGGTTGGTGCGGGAACGGACCTCCCGCAGCGCGTCGTCGGAGCGCCGGGCCGTAGCGATGGCCGCTCGCAGTGCCATCTCGGCCTGTTCCGGCTGTTTGCACTGAGCGAGCGCGGCCCCGAGCGCGTTGCGGGCGTCGGCTTCGAGGTCGGTCTGGTGCACACGGCGGGCGTCGGCGATGGCCTTCCGGAACAGCGGCACGGCCTCCGCTGCCCGCTCGGGCGCGCGCAACATGATCGCCGACGCGCGCTGCCATGCCGATGCGCCCTCCTCCCCGTCCGCCTCCAGCCCCGTCAGATCGTGCCGCCAGTGGCCCGCCCAGTTGCGGTGACCCGCGCGGTCGGCCTCCGCCGCCGCATCGTTGAGGAAGTAGTTGGCGCGCCGCACATCGCCGAGCATCTCCCACGTGATGCCCGCCTCACTGAGGGCGAACGCGGCTGTGAGACGATCGTCCGCGGCGAGCGCCAGGCTCCGGGCGTCCTCCAAGGCGGTGAGCGCCTCCTCGAACTGACCGGCCTGCCGGGCGAACAGGGCGTGCTGGATCGCGAATCTGGCCGGCGTGTGCAGGATCTCGCCGGCCCGGTCCGACGTGATGCGGGCACGGACCCGGCACGCGGCGCGCACCTGGTCCAGAGCCCTTACGGTGTCCCCGCTCCGTGCCGCCAGGGTCGCCTCGTCGAACAGCAGCATGCAGAGGTCGTTCGCACTCCCCAGCCGTTCGGCGGATGCGACGACCGCGGGACAGTCCTGGAAGAACTCCTCCCGACGGTCCAGCAGGACAAGCGCGCGAAGGCGGAACCTTCGGGCCTCCAGTTGTGTCAGTTCGTCGTCGGCCAGCAGGTCCACAGCCCGTTCGAGGAGCGGCAGGGCCGGTTCCGGAAGGTTCAGTTCGAGCAGGCGCAGAGCTCCGCTGCCGAGGACCTGGCCGCGCACGACACCGCCGAGCGGTTCGGCGGCCGCGTCAGCGAGGTCCGTCAGGACCAGGACGCCGTCCACGCTGTGGGCCGCGTCGATCATCGACTGAAGATGCGCCACTTCGGCCCATCGTCTCGACCAGTCGACGGCACCGGCCGTGCTGCGAATGATCTCCTCGGCATCGGCTTTGGCCAGTCGTCCGTCCAGCACGGCCGACACGACATCGACAACTCCTGTTCCGTCCCGGTCAGAAGCCATCGCCCAGCCTGTCACCGAGTTCCTCGACGAGGACGTTCAGATGCTCCAGGAACCCTTCGGGCCAGTCGCCGAAGACCAGTCGTGCGGCCTCGTCCGGATCATCCTGGAGCCACTCCGCGAAACGTCGGGTGCAGTGCAGGAACCTCGCGGCCTGGAGGATGACGCCTGGGTGGTCGAGCCGTACACCCCCTCCCGACCACGCGTCTTCCGGCGCCAGACAGGACAGCCAGGTGAACAGCGTCCCGAGACGCTCCGGCAGGAAGTAGTACGGCAGATAAGGCAGTCGTTCGGAGAGGAGGAAGACATAGGCCCGTACCTCGGGAACCTCCCACACCTCGCGCGGATCGTCCGGCGGGATGTCGAAGGAGATGGCCACCCGGCCGCGTAACTCCCTGAGCTGCTGAAGCCGTTCCGGTCCCCGCTCGCCCTCGTGGCGGGAGAACAGGGCGACGAAGGGATAGATGTCGGCCGAGTCGAGCATCTGTCGTTCCACCGTGATCAGCATCGGCCGCTCATCGGGCACTTCGTCGACGGAGATCAACCGGTCCGACTCGGCGTCGAGGATGCCGACTTCGGGTTCCGTGACCACGAGCCCCGCTGACTCGAGTTCGTCCGCCACCCATACGGACAGCGTGTCGTCGTCGAACTCGTCCTCGTACAGTGCGGCGAGTGTCTGCGCCAGCTGGGCGTGTCCGTGCCAGGTGCCGGCACGCTGCCTGGCGAGGTGTACGCACTGACGGCAGGTGGCCGCGGTCTGTTCGGGATCGGACCCGACGAGTTCCTTGAGGGCGTTGAGATTCATGTGCTGGGTGCCGTCCCCGAGGGGTACGCCCAAGGCCAGAACGCGCTGCTGGAAGGTGGGTTCGTCCCCTGTCGTGCCGTTGTCGTCGTCCAATTCGGGCATGCACGCCCCCGTCCCCCGTGGCGCTCAATCCGCCGTGATGCCGGAAGTGTAGAGGAGCGTCCCCGGACGAGGTCCCCTTCCGCGCGAATTGTGAGCCCGCGGAAGGGGACGACCCGCCTGCGTTCGGGAGCCGTTGTTACAGCTCCTTGATCCGGATGTCCCGGTACGAGACCACATCCGTCGTGCCGTGCACCTGGAGGCCGATGTGGCCGGAGGCGAACCGTCGTCCGTCCGTGCCCGGGTCGTCCGAGCGGGGCGGGGTGAAGTCCTGGCTGCCGATGTTGTCGAACTCGTTGATCAGCACGCCGTTGCGGTAGACCGAGTAGTGCTGGTCGACGACGCGGATCTCGTAGTCGTTCCAGGTGCCCTTCTGGGTGACGCCGGCACCGGCGAGGCCCACGCGGTCGAAGCCGTAGATCGAGCCCGTCTTGTACATGTCGCCGTCAGGACGGTCGAGCACCTGCACCTCGTGCCCGTACTTGATGGCGACCCACTCGGGCCGTGACTCCTCGGGGTGGTCGTGGATCCACGGGAAGCGGACGAAGACACCGGAGTTGGCGTTGCCGGTGCCCGGGGCGTCGTCGCGCCACTGGAGCCGGAGCGAGAAGTCGCCGTACTTGCGCTCGGGGAACCACAGCATGCCCAGCCCGGGCTTGCTGGTGCCACTCGTGATCGAGCCGTCGCCGTTCGGTGCGAACGAACCGCCGCCCACCTGCTGCCACTTGGCGAACGACTCCGCGCTGCCGTCGAGGATCGTGCGGTAGCCCTCGGTCTGTCCGGGCTTGCCGATGCCTGACTGCCGGGCGGCCTTGCGGATGGCGTCGTACTCGCGCTGGTCGACGACCCCTTCCTTGAGCAGCTTGTCGAGGACCGTCGTCACGTGCTTGAGGAACAGCGCGTGGGACGTCCATTGCTTCTCGTCCTCGATCAACTCGTTTATCCGGCAACGGTTGTTGGTGAGCCGGTTGGGGACGCCTGAGTCCACCGTGCCGACGATCACCGTCAACCGCTCGTCGAATTCGGGGCAGTTGGGGGCCGGGACCTGGCCGGCCACCACCGTGAAGGTCACCGTGCGGGCCGCGGAGGTGTTGCCGGCCTTGTCCGTCGCCCGGTACGCGAGGGTGTGCGTGCCCGCGCGGTCGACGACCACCGGGGCGCCGTACGCGAGATACGGCCCGCCGTCGAGCGAGTACTCGATCCGGTCGACACCCGAGCCGTGGTGCTCGTCGGTCGCGGTGACCGTCACCTTGGCGTTGCCGATGTACGCCCCGGACGAGTTCTTCGTGCCCTCGACACTCACGCCGGTGACCGGCGCGGTCGTGTCCGGCTGGGGCGCCGCCACGACCGTGAACTGCACGCTCTTCTCGGCCGCGACGTTCCCCGCCTTGTCGGTGGCCCGGTAGCGCACCGTATGGCTGCCGACCTCGTGCACCATCACGGGCGCGGTGTACGGCTGCCAGGCGCCGGAGCCGATCGCGTACTCGATGGTGTTGACGCCGGAACCGGTGTCGGAGGCGGAGACGGTGACGGTCGCCATGTCGACGTACGTGCCGTCGGGGTTCTGCTCCCCGCTGACCGTCGCCGACGTCTCCGGCGGGGTCGTATCGTCGGTCTGCGGCGCCGCGACCGTGAACGCGACACTCTTCTCTGCCGAGACGTTCCCCGCTTTGTCGAAGGCGCGGTAACGGATCTTGTGGTCGCCGACCTGGTCGACGACGACCGGGGTGGTGTACGGCTGCCAGGCGCCCGCGTCGCCGATCGCGTATTCGGCGTGGTCGACCCCGGAGCCGCCCGCCTCGTCGGTGGCGTGGATCGCCACGCTCGCCGAACCGACGTACTGCCCCTGCGAGTTCTGTGTCCCGCTGACGTGGGCCGACGCCTCGGGTGCCGTCGTGTCCTCGCCGCTGCCCTCGGTCACCACGAGGATGCCCTGCATCTGGCCGTGGCCGGGAATCGTGCAGTAGTAGCGGTAGCGGCCGGGAGTGAGCGTGACCTCGGCGGTGTGGCGGCCGCCCTGGTCGTCGTTCGGGTTGGCAAGGATGTTGAGCTGGACGTCGTTGTTGAACTCGGGGTCGGAGGTGTCGAACGTCAACGTGTGCGGCATTCCGGTGGTGTTGCCGGTCGCCGTGCTGTTCTCGAAGACGATCGTCGCCGTGCCTGCCACGGCGGTCGTGGGTGCCGAGGCGTACTTGGTGATGTCGTCGCCGGCGGTCCAGGTCAGGACCTGTTCGGCGGCTGCTTGCGGCTGCGGCAGCGGCTGTGGTTGTCCGGTCGCGGGCAACGCCTGCAGCCCGAGCACCACGAGCAGCGCGGCCAACAGGGCCGCCCACATTCTTCGTTGTCGTGTCACTGCGTCCCCCTCGCCAGCTGGTCGGCGGCCGGAGTGGGCCCGCCGCCCGTGTAAGTGACCCGCCACAGCGCCGACTTGACGTCCGAGGTGAAGAAGCCGCGGCCGTAGTCGAGTACGTACAGCGCGCCGTCCGGACCGAACTTCCAGTCCATGAGGTTCTTGATGCCGTCGTTGCCGATCGGCACGATCTTCTTCAGCGACTCCGAGTGGACCGGCAGACCGCCGTCACCGTGCGTCTTCGGGTCGGTGATCACCGCGTTGCGCGGCTGGTCGGCGTCGTAGAAGTCGCCGACGAACCACTTGCCGTCCCAGTAGGCCGGCCACTTGGTCTCGCCGGCGCTCGCCGCGTCGTACCGGTAGAACGGCCCGTTCATCGCCGCCTGGCCTCCGCCCTTGAGCCACGGCAGCAGATACGTGGACTCCTCCTGCTTGTACGACGGGACACCGTTGGCGTCGCGCGGGAAGTCCGGGGCGCCGCCCTGAGGCGAGTACCAGATGTTGTTGCCGGTGACCGGCGGGAGGTTGACGAGGCCGTCGTTGTTCGGCGACTCGTTCTTCGGGTGGTCGCAGTCGTACCAGCCCAGTGGCTTGGTCGGGTCGGGCAGATTGCGGTCCCGGTAGGGCTGCTTGTTGCCCATGCAGTACGGCCAACCCCGGTTGCTCGCTTTGGTGATGACGGCGAACGTGTCGTACTTCGCCGGGCCCCACGTGGGGGAGGGCGCCGAGGCGTCCGGGCCGACCCAGCCCGCGTACAGGATGTCCGTCTTCTTGTCGACGAAGATCCGAGCGGGGTTCCTGACCCCCATCACATAGATCTCGCCGCGCGTCTTGCCGCCGCCCTCGTCGGTCTCCCGGCCCGTGAAGAGGTTGCCCTCCGGCAGTGTGTACGTGCCGTCGGGCTCCGGGTGGATGCGCAGGATCTTGCCGTTGAGGTTGTTGGTGTTGCCGGCGGTGCGGCGCGCGTCGGCGAAGGACACGCCCTTGTAGTTCGGCTCGGGGTTGTTGCCCGAGTAACCGTCGCTGAAGCGGCTGGAGTTGTTGTCGCCCGTCGCGATGTACAGGTTGCCCTTGGAGTCCCAGGCCATCCCGCCGCCCGCATGGCAGCAACTGTGGACCTGCACCGGCCACTTGAGCAGCACTTTCTCACTGCCCATGTCCAGCTTGTCGGTGGCGAGGTCGAGCGTGAAGCGGGAGACGCGCCGCTCGGCCATCCTGGTGTCGCGGTTGATCTGGGAGTGCGGGGTGTAGTGCAGATACACCCAGCCGTTCTCCTCGAAGCGCGGGTCGAGTTCGATGCCGAGGAGCCCCTCCTCGACCTTGATCAGCTCGTCGCCACCGCCCTTGTTGCCGAAGACCGTCAACGCCCCGGCCAGGGTGACTTTCTTGGTCTTCGGGTCGTAGACGTGGATCTCGCCCTTGCCCTTGCCGATGTCCGGGTTGTTCCAGTCGGTGATCACCGGCTGGGAGGAGTCGGCGCCACCCCGGCCGATGTACAGGACGCGGCCGTCGGGAGCCGTGACCAGGCCGTGCGGCTCGCCGATCTGGTCGTTTTGGCCGGGCTGGTTGGGCTGGGTGAGGCGCTCGGCCTTGTAGTTGCCGGTGATGGTGGCCTTGCAGTCGGCCCGCACGAGCCGGGTGGTCCACAGCAGGGCGCCGCGCAGATGCGTACGGAAGTCGGTCTCGTCGTACGACGACACCGTGCCGCCCATGCCGGTGTAGAAGGAGCGGCCGCCGTCGTAGTCACGGCACCAACTCACCGGATGGTCCCAGCCGTTGGCGCCCGTGCCCGGCTGGTAGCTCGACTCCCGTACCCGGGCCACGGTGTGCACCGCACCCGACGGGTTCTTCGCCCAGTTCAGCCACTTGTCCGGCCGTTTCCACTGCACCGGCAGTTCCTTGGTGGCCGGATGCTGCCGGTCACCGACCTCGACGACGGCTCGCTGTACGTTCGTCGGGCCGCCGGCCGCCGGGCGGGCGCCGACGAGGCCGGTGAACCAGTCCGAGTACGGCTCGGCGCGGGCCGCGTCATGGATGCCGACGAAACCGCCGCCCGCCTCCATATAGGCCTCCAGGCCCGCCTCCTGCTCGGGGTCGAGGACGTCGCCGCCGCCGGTCAGGAACACGATGGCGTTGAAACGGCCCAGCTCGGTCTCATCGGTGAAGACCGAGGCGTCGTTCGTGGCCTCGACCTTGAAACGCTGGTCGGTCGGACCCGACAGGCCGATCTTCTCGATCGCCTCGATGCCGGCGTTCACCAGAGGCGACTCGTCGCCGGCGGCCGCGGACCCGTAGAAGATGAGCACCCGAACATTCGCGCCGCCCGGCGGCGACTTGACGGACATCGTTGTCAGGGGTGGTTCCGGAACCGGGCGCGCGTCGGCCGCCGGAGCCGACATCAGCCCGGCGGCGACGATCCCGGTGGTCACAGTGGCCACCCAGGTCTGTCTTCTCGTGCTCAACCCTCGTAAGTGCATGGGCACCTCCACGGTCACAGCAACAGCGACAAGGAAGCTAGACCCCTTTGAACGACTCGCCAATACCTATGGCCGTACTGGGACCAACTTTGTCCTGCATGTGGATAAACGGCGGAGTGGCCGGTACCGTCTCACCGGTTCATCCCCGTAATTTCCGTACCGCCGTAGGGAGTTCGGCATGAACGAGGGCAGCTTCGGCAGACGCGGCTTCGACCGGCGTGCCTTCAACAGACGCGTGTTGCTGGGCGGTGCGACCGTCGCGACATCGTTGTCCCTGGCGTCGGTGCCCGAGGCCGTGAGCGCCGAAACACCCCCGAGGACGGCCCCGGCCGGCGGCGAGGTCCGGCACATCAAGCTGTACGCCGAGAAGCTCGCCGACGGACAGATGGGCTACGGCCTGGAGAAGGGTAAGGCCACGATCCCCGGCCCGCTGATCGAGCTCAACGAGGGCGACACTCTGCACGTCGAGTTCGAGAACACGATGGACGTGCCGGTGAGCCTGCACGTCCACGGCCTCGACTACGAAATCACCAGCGACGGCACGAAGTTGAACAAGAGCGACGTCGAGCCCGGCGGCACCCGCACCTACACCTGGCGCACCCACGCCCCCGGCCGCCGCAAGGACGGCACCTGGCGGGCGGGCAGCGCCGGTTACTGGCACTACCACGACCACGTCGTCGGCACCGAGCACGGCACGGGCGGCATCCGCAAGGGCCTCTACGGGCCGGTGATCGTCCGGCGCAAGGGCGACATCCTCCCGGACGCGACCCACACCATCGTCTTCAACGACATGCTGATCAACAACAAGCCGGCGCACAGCGGTCCCGACTTCGAGGCGACGGTGGGCGATCGCGTCGAGTTCGTGATGATCACGCACGGCGAGTACTACCACACCTTCCACATGCACGGTCACCGCTGGGCGGACAACCGCACGGGCATGCTCACCGGGCCCGACGACCCCAGCCAGGTCATCGACAACAAGATCGTCGGCCCGGCTGACTCGTTCGGGTTCCAGGTGATCGCGGGGGAGGGGGTCGGGGCGGGGGCGTGGATGTACCACTGCCATGTGCAGAGCCACTCCGACATGGGGATGGTGGGGTTGTTCCTGGTGAAGAAGGCGGACGGGACGATTCCCGGGTACGAGCCGCACGAGCACGGAAATCAGTCGGGCGAGCACGAACACTGACGCATCATGGGCGGGTGACGCTTGTTCTGACGCGTGGTGACCTGGAGTCCGTACTACAGCCGCAGGCTTGCCTGACCGCGCTGCGAGAGGGATTCCGGGACGCGGACGCCATACGGGTCGCAGGGCAGCGGCTGCGGACCGATCTGCCGTTCCCGGGCACGGCCACCGCGCTGATCCCCGGCCTGCTGCCGGGCATCGAGGCGTACACCGTGAAGGTCAACGCCAAGTTCCCCGGCGCGCGGCCCGCGTTGCGCGGGGTGGTCTGCCTGCACAGCGGGCGGGACGGGGAGTTGCTGGCGCTGCTGGACTCGGCCACGGTGACGGCGTGGCGTACGGGGCTGTCGGCGGCGTTGGGTACGCACGTGCTGGCCGGCTCGGGAGAAGTCCTCGGCGTGATCGGTGCCGGCGCCCAGGCCGAGTTGATGGTGCGCGGGCTGGCCGTGCTGCGGCCGCGGCGCGCACTCGTCGTCCATGACACTGACGCGGACCGGGCCGCCGCGTTCGCCGCACGGCACGGAGGCGGCCGGGTGGTCGGCTCGGCGAGAGAGGTCGCGGCGACCGCCGACACCGTACTGCTGGCGACCTGGTCGCGGGCGCCGCTGCTGCGGCTGTCGGACACGCGGGACGGCCAGCACTTCACGAGCCTGGGCGCCGACGAGCCCGGCAAGCAGGAGCTGGCCGCCGATCTCCTTCGAGCCGCGCTGCTCGTCGTGGACGACCGTGAACTCGCCGCGAACATGGGGGCGTTGGCGGCGCCCGGCCTTCCGGTGGCGGCTGCGCAGGCCACCCTGGGGGAGGTGCTGCGGGGCGCGCATCCGGGGCGCGTGAGCGTCGAGGGCCGTACCGTCTACGCGCCGGTCGGGCTGCCCTGGCAGGACCTGGCGCTGAGCTGGGTGGCGTATCGGGCGGCGGAGCGGCAGGGTGTGGGGCGGCGGGTGGATCTGCTGGCGTGAGGCGTGAGTTCCAGCAGCGGTTTCGGTGATCCGAGAGCGCTCTCACCTCCGGCTCCCGCCACGGCTATCCTGATCCGCAGCCACCCACGAGGAGCCCCGAAGTGACCGACACCGCCCAGCGCCCCACCCTGGAGGCCGTGGCCGCACGGGCCGGGGTCTCGCGGGCCACCGTGTCCCGGGTGGTCAACGGCGGGGACGGGGTGCGCGAGCCCCTCGTGGAGCGGGTCCGCAAGGCGGTGGAGGAGCTCGGGTACGTGCCCAACCAGGCCGCTCGCAGCCTGGTCACCCGGCGGCACGACGCCATCGCCGTCGTCGTCGCCGAACCGGAGACCCGCGTCTTCGCCGACCCCTTCTTCGCGCTGCAACTCCGTGGGATCAGCAAGGAGTTGACGGCACACGACAACCAGCTGGTACTGCTCCTCACAGAGGGTCGCGACGACCACGCCCGGGTCGGCCGCTATCTCGCCGGCGGGCATGTCGACGGAGCGCTCGTCTTCTCACTGCACCTCGACGACCCGCTGCCCGGACTGATCCAGCACGCCGGAGTCCCCACCGTGTTCGGCGGACGCCCCGACTGGAGCGGCGACCGGCGTGGCGTGGTGTACGTCGACAGCGACAACCGTGGCGGCGCCCGCGACGCTGTACGCCACCTCGTCGGCCTCGGCCGCAGCCGCATCGCGCACATCACCGGCGCCCTCGACCAGACGTCGGCGGTGGACCGGCTCGACGGCTACCGGGATGTCATGGTCGACGCCGATCCGCGGCTCATCGTCGAGGGCGACTTCACACCGGCCGGCGGCGAGCGGGCGATGCGGGAACTCCTCGTACGCTGCCCGGACCTGGACGCCGTGTTCGCCGCCAACGACCTCACCGCGGCGGGGGCACTGCGGGTGCTGCGTGAGTCGGGGCGGCGGGTGCCGGAGGACGTCGCGGTGGTCGGGTTCGACGACATGCTGCCGGTCGCGGAACAGACCGAGCCGTCGCTCACGACGGTCCGTCAGGACATAGAGGAGATGGGCCGGTTGATGGCCCGGCTGTTGCTCCGGGGCCTCGACCGGCACGCAGTCGAGCAGGGCGTCGGCGCCGCACCGTCCAGTGTGGTGCTGCCTACCACGCTGGTACGTCGCGCGTCCGCGTAGTCCGGTCGTCCGTGTAGTCGGGTCGTCCGTGTAATCCGGCCGTCCGCGCAGTCCGGTCGTCCGTGCGCAGTACGGCCGGCCGAGGCATTGGTCCCCCCCTCAGCTCTGCGGCGGCGCGCTCTTGATCACCGCGAAGCGTGCGCCGTACGGGTCGGTGAGCTTGGCGATACGGCCGACGTCCGGCAGGTCGGTGGCCGGCATACGGACCGTGCCGCCCAGCTCCTGCGCCTTGGCGACCGTGGCGTCGGTGTCCGTGACCTCGAAGTACGGCAGCCAGTACGCCGGTCCCTGCGCCTCCGCCGGGTCGTCGGCCTTGTCGACGACCCCGCCGAACATGGCGTCCTCCCCTTCTCCGGCCGGGCCGAACGTCGTGTACGTGCCGCCGTAGAAGTCCAGAGCGAAGGTCTCCAGTCCCAGCGTCGCGTGGTAGAAGCCTGCCGCGGCCGGTACGTCCGTGGTGTACAGCTCCAACCAGCACAGCGAGCCGGGCTCCTGGACGACGTCGAGGCCCTTGTTGCTTCCGGGCTGCCAGAGGCCGAAGGACACGCCCGCCTTGTCGGCGAGGATGGCCATGCGGCCCAGGTCCATCACGTCCATGGGCTGGATCAGCACCGAGCCGTGCGCCTGCTCGGCCGCCTTCGCGGTGGCGTCCGCGTCCGGTGTCTGGAAGTACACCGTCCAGGACGGCGGACCCTGCTCCTCGGTGGTCTGCATACCGCCGGCCGTCGTCCTGCCGTCCAGTTGGAAGAGCCCGTACCCGCCGGTCTCGGGCCCACCCGGCTGGAACCGCCAGCCGAACAGGCCGCCGTAGAAGGAACTGGCGCCCTCGATGTCGGGTGTGCCGAGATCGATCCAGTTCGGCGCGCCGGTGACATAACGAGTGGTGAGCATCATCGCCCTCCTCGGAAGGGTCCCGTTGCCTGTTGTGCTGTCCGTTCTGCTGTCTGCTCTGCCGAGTCTTGCACCGCCCACTGACAATCGCTGCCGGAGCGCTGCCGCCGGCTGAGGCGACGGCCGTGGTCACCGTAGGTGACCGGCAAGGGCCTTCCTGGTTTTCACCCGTTTCCGCGCGCCGCCGTGCACCGCGGCGCGCGGAGGGAGACCATCGAGTCGGCCGGGGGCCCTGCGGCGCGGCGTTGATCCCGCGTTGATCGAACGTTTTTCGCCGACCGGCACGATCCTGCGCATGCACATCGACACGATCACGACGGTCACCTCGCCCGAGCTGGACTGGCAGCAGGAGGCGTTGTGCGCGCAGACCGGGGCGGACTTCTTCTTCCCCGAGCCGGGCAGCTCCGTACGGGAGGCGAAGCGGATCTGCGGCCTGTGCCCGATCCGCTCCGCCTGCCTCGAGTACGCGCTCGACAACGACGAACGCTTCGGCGTCTGGGGCGGCCTGTCGGAGAAGGAACGCCTGGCGCTCAGGCGTACGTCACGCTGAACCGCCACGTCCGCGTCGGCGTTGCCGCGCCTCACCCAACCAGCATCTCTGCCCCTGCGGCGCCCAGCGTGACCGCCTGCTCCGGCCGCCGTCAGGCAGCCCGCGGCGCTCGTCCAGCCGAGCAGCGCGTCCTTGCGCGCCGGGGCACCGGCGAGCGGATACGCGTGCGGCAACTGCAGGGTGGGGAGGCCCTTACGCATTCCAGGCCGCCTCGTGCCGGAAGCCGCCGGTGACGAAGTGGGCGTACATCGTGCCGAGCGTGAAGCGTGCCGCAAGCACGGTCGCCGTGCCGATCATCGTCGAGTCCAGGCGCCCCACGTCAACCGGTGGTCCAGGCTCTCGGGCTGATACTCCGGCCCCGGCACGTACCTCGGCGCTCAATCCCGACCTGTAGCCGTAGCCTTGGCCTCGGCCTGTAGCGCGGGCCCGTAGGTCCGGCGCCCTGGCCGTAGCTCCGGCCCTCGGCCTTCAGCCCTCGTCGCGTAGCCCAGGCCCTCGGCCTGTAGTCCCGGCCTGGGGACGTGCCGGCGGTACTCAACCCCGGCCCCTTGGGCCGTGGCCGCAGCACGTAGCGCCGGTGCTCAACCCCGGCCCTCAGCTCCTGGCCTTCAGCCCCCGGCCCTCGGCCTCGACCCGTAGCTTTGGTCCTCGGCCTGCAGCGCGGGCCCGTAGGCCCGGCGTTCTGGCGGTAGCCCCGGCCTGGGGACGTGCCGGCGGTGCTCGACCCCGGCCTCTCGGGCCGTGGCCGCGGCACGTAGCGCCAGCGCGCCACCCCGGCCGTCAGCTCCTGGCCTTCAGCCCCCGGCCGTCAGCTCCCGGCCTTCAGCCCCCGCCGTCAGCTCCCGGCCTTCGGCCCTCGGCCCCCGGCCCCCGACCTTCAGCTCCCGGCCCTCAGCCCCCAGCCCGAGCCGCCATCCGGGCCTTTCGGGCTGCCAGCTTCTCGTCGAACTTCAGGGCTTCCGCGTCCAGGCCGCCCATGTAGAGGCCCAGTTCCTCCTGGGCCTTCTGGCCCTCGGGGCCGAGGCCGTCGATCTCCAGGACCTTCAGGTGGCGGAGGACGGGCTGGAGGACGTCGTCGTGGTGGATGCGCAGGTTGTAGACCTCGCCGATGGCCATCTGCGCTGCCGCGCGCTCGAAGCCGGGGATGCCGTGGCCGGGCATGCGGAAGTTGACGACCACGTCCCGTACCGCCTGCATCGTCAGGTCGGGGGCGAGTTCGAACGCGGCCTTCAGCAGGTTCCGGTAGAAGACCATGTGGAGGTTCTCGTCGGTCGCGATGCGCGCCAGCATGCGGTCGCAGATCGGGTCGCCCGACTGGTGCCCGGTGTTGCGGTGCGAGATGCGGGTCGCGAGCTCCTGGAAGGCGACGTAGGCGACCGAGTGCAGCATCGAGTGCCGGTTGTCCGACTCGAAGCCCTCGCTCATGTGGGACATGCGGAACTGCTCCAGCTTGTCCGGGTCCACCGCGCGCGAGGTGAGCAGGTAGTCGCGCATCACGATGCCGTGCCGCCCCTCCTCGGCGGTCCAGCGGTGCACCCACGTACCCCAGGCGCCGTCACGGCCGAAGAGCGAGGCGATCTCGTGGTGGTAGCTGGGCAGGTTGTCCTCGGTCAGGAGGTTCACCACGAGCGCGATGCGGCCGATCTCGGTGACCTTGGACTGCTCCTTGTCCCAGGCCTCCCCGTCCTCGAAGAGGCCCGGGAAGTTGCGGCCGTCCGTCCATGGCACGTACTCGTGCGGCATCCAGTCCTTGGCGACCTTCAGATGCCGGTTGAGTTCGGTCTCGACCACTTCCTCCAACGCGTACAGCAGTCGGGCGTCGGTCCAGGCGGAGGACGGGCTGCCGAGGTGAGGGGAAGTGATCGTCACGGGAACTCCAGGGGGACGCACAGCACAGGAAACTGACCGGCGAGCGGTTGCCGGAACTTACGGGATCGTAGGCTACGAACCCGTAGGTTACGAAGCCGTAGGTTAAGGGCGACGTAAAGAGTGCTGATCAGCCGCCGTGCGGCCGGGATTTCACGGGTATGCGCAAAGCCCCGGGACCCGCAGGTCCCGGGGCTGAAGGCGCGATCCGCTCAGGCGGTCAGGCGTACAGATCCCGCATCCGCACCGAGAGGCATGTCACACATCCTTCGAGCTTCTCGAACTCGCTGATGTCGACCTGAACGGGCTCGTGGCCGAGGTCGGCGAGCAGCTCCGCCGTCTTCGGCGCGCTCGCGGCCATGAGCAGCTTGTCGCCCCCGAGCAGCACCACATGCGCCCCGGACTCCTCCGGCACCGGCAGGAAGCGGGGGAAGAGGGAGGGGACGTCCAGCTGCGGGATGCGCCCGAGGATCGTACCGTCGGGCAGTGCGGTGATCGCCGACTTCAGGTGCAACACCTTGCTCACCGGTACGGCGACGACCCGCGCCCCCAGCGGCTCGAAGGCGGCCCGCAGCTGCTGGACGCCGGCCGCGTTGGTGCGGCCCCCACGGCCGACGTAGATCGTGTCGCCGACCTTCAGCACGTCGCCGCCGTCCAGCGTGCCCGGCTCCCAGATCCAGTTCACGGAGCAGCCGAGCGAGGCCACGGCCTCCTCGACGCCGATGGTCTCCTCGCGCCGGGACTCGGCGCCGGGCCGGGTGATCAGCGCGACGTTCCGGTACATGACGACCGTGTCCTCGACGAACACCGAGTCGGGGCAGTCGTCGGCCGGATCGACCTCGATCGTCTCCCAGCCGTGCGTGCGCAGGGCCTCCGTGTACGCCTCCCACTGCTCGACCGCGAGATCGACGTCGACCTTCTCCCGCTCGATGTGCGTCACCAGCCCTTCGGCGAGGCGCGGGCTCGGGCGGCGGACGAGGGCCTTCTTGCTGGGCACGGCGGGATCTCCGGATCGGTGGCGGGTTGCGGCGCCCATGATGAAGGGGCACCGACCCGCCATCATGCAGGGCCTACCCGCCCGTACAAAACCCTCGGGGGCAGGCTGTGGCCCTCCTGAGATGCTCCGCGGTGAAGGAGGCGGGGGATTCGAGGAGCTGTCGCGGAGAGCCCTCGAAGATCATCCTTGAGACTCCCCCAGTGCCTGAAGGGCCTGGGGGACCCCAGTCGTTCACCGCCGGAGAGCGCGGACAGTCCCGCAGGGCGCGCAGCCGGCGCCGGGTGTCGGCAGCCGGTGCTGCACACCGACCGAAGCTAGGCGGGATACCCGACAGCTTCTGGCGTGATTTCCCTGAGTTCTCCGTCCTCCATCATCAGCCAACGTGTGATGCCGATCGACTCCAGGAACGGCAGGTCGTGGCTGGCCACGAGCAGCGCCCCCTCGTACGACTCCAGGGCCGTGGTGAGCTGCCGTACGCTCGCCATGTCCAGGTTGTTCGTCGGCTCGTCCAGCATCAGCAGCTGCGGCGCGGGCTCGGCCAGCAGCAGCGCGGCCAGCGCCGCCCGGAAGCGCTCACCGCCGGACAGGGTCGCCGCCTTCTGGTCGGCGCGGGCGCCCCGGAACAGGAAGCGGGCCAGCCGCGCCCGGATCCGGTTGTTGGTGGCGTCCGGCGCGAACCGGGCCACGTTCTCGGCGACCGAGAGCTCGCCGTCGAGCACGTCGAGCCGCTGCGGCAGGAAGCGGAGCGGGACGTGTGCCGTCACCTCACCCGACACCGGCGGCAGCTCCCCGGCGATCGTCCGCAGGAGCGTCGTCTTGCCCGCGCCGTTGCGCCCGATCAGCGCGATCCGCTCCGGTCCGCGCAGATCGAAGCCGCCGCTCACGCGCGCACCGTAGGCCAGCTCCAGGTCCATGAGCGTGAGGACGTTCCGGCCCGGTGGTACGGCCGTGTACGGCAGGTCGACGCGGATCTCGTCGTCGTCCCGTACGGCGTCCACCGCTTCGTCGAGCCGTTCCTTGGCCTCGGCGAGCTTCTCCTCGTGCATGATGCGGTGCTTGCCGGCGGACTCCTGTGCCGCCCGCTTGCGCGCACCCATGACGATCTTCGGCTCGCGCTTCTGGTCCCACATCTTCTGCCCGTACCGCTTGCGTCGGGCCAACTTGACCTGGGCGTCGACCAGTTCGCGCTTCTGCTTCTTCAGATCGGCCTCGGCGACGCGCACCATGCGCTCGGCGGCCTCCTGCTCGGTGGCGAGTGCCTCCTCGTACGCGGAGTAGTTTCCGCCGTACCAGGTGATCTCCCCCGAGCGCAGATCGGCGATCTGGTCGACGAGGTCCAGGAGTTCGCGGTCGTGGCTGACCACCACCATCACCCCCGGCCAGGCGGCGACGGCTGCGTAGAGCCGCCTGCGTGCGTACAGGTCGAGGTTGTTGGTGGGCTCGTCGAGCAGCAGGACGTCAGGTCGGCGCAGCAGCAGTGCGGCCAGGCGCAACAGCACCGACTCGCCGCCCGACACTTCGCCGATCGTCCGGTCCAACTCGACGTGGCCGAGCCCCAGTTCGCCGAGGGTGGCCAGGGCCCGCTCCTCCACGTCCCAGTCGTCGCCGACGGTCTCGAAGTGCTCCTCGGCCGCGTCGCCCGCCTCGATGGCGTGCAGTGCGGCTCGCTGGGCCGCGATACCGAGGGCCTCGTCGACCTTGAGGGCGGTGTCGAGCGTGACGTTCTGCGGGAGGTAGCCGACCTCGCCCGCGACGCGCACGGCGCCGTCGGCCGGGGCGAGTTCACCGGCGATGAGCTTCAACAGGGTTGATTTCCCTGACCCGTTGACGCCGACCAGCCCGGTCCGGCCGGGGCCGAACGCGACGTCGAGGCCCTCGAAGACGGGAGTGCCGTCGGGCCAGGTGAAGGAGAGGGACGTACAGGTGATGGAAGTAGACATACGGGCCTCCGCGGATGCTCGAAGCGATCAAGGGCAAACGCGTATCGAGACACCGGCGACCAACGGGGAGGCCTCATGGGGCCTCTGGGCCATGAGAAAAGCCCTGCTCCGGAGGACGGCTCGAACGCCGAGGTCGCACGCAGCGCACACACACCTCAGGTGTGACGCGGTGTCTCAGGACCTCAGACGAGCAACGTCCTTCTCCAATCGACGGCAACAGGACCGTTGTAGACGTTAGGAGGGGGGCCCGGGGCTGTCAACGGAATTAAATGAGCGCAGGTTCGGCTGGACTACCCCGAGCCCCCTCCAAGGACGGGACGGGACGGGGCGGGACGGGTGGGAGCGGCGGGGCGAGAATCCCGCCTCAGCAAGCGTCCCGCATCAGTTCCGCCAGGTCACGGTCCAGGTCGAGCTGGAGGTGCTCCAGACCGAGAGGCACCAGCTCGCTGGTGGACCGCAGGAAGCGCTGCACGTCGCCCGTGCGGATGTGCACGACGGCCGTGCCCTCGGGCGCATGGAACTCCAGCACCGTACGCTCGAAGCCGTACGGCCGCACCCGGACGTCGCCGTGCCCCTCGGGCCCCTCCAGGCCGGCCACGAGCAGCTCGCGGCTGAAGGTCCAGCAGACCTCCACGCCCTCCAGGGTGGCCGGGGCCGGGAACGTCATGCGGACGGCGAACGGGTCGCGCCGGTCGTAGTGAAGGGTCGCGGGAATGCTCGGCATCCGCGGTGCGGCGGCGACGAGACGGGCCTCAACGGGCTGCTCGATTACGGTGGACAACGCCATGCTCCCTTGTGACAGCTGGACGAACTTCCGGGCGGACGAGACCGGGCACTGGTAGAGACGACGGAATCAGCCAATCCGTGCATCCCAGATTCGAGTGACCTCTGTCACCGCCGTCATGCATGGGAGTGGCTCGTTCGTCCTCCCGTGCCGGGAAAGTCACATGTGGCCGGCGGGGCCATCTGGACGACACCGGGGTGGTGGGCTAGCTTCCCCCGCCATGAGGCGTTCGGGGAGCACGCGACGGTCGGGGCGTACATTTCGGACAGTGGCCGCGGGGGTGGCGTGCGGGGCGGCGCTGGCCGCGCTGACGGCCGTACCTGCGCAGGCGCACGAGCCGGAGCGCCGGGCGCCGCACTGGGAGCTCAAGGACAGCGGCACTGCCGAGGTGCGCTTCCGTGGGCTGTCCGCGGTCAGCCGGAACACCGCCTGGCTGGCCGGAACCCAGGGCACCGTCCTGCGCACCACCGACGGCGGCGCGACCTGGCGGAACGGCTCGCCGCCCGGCGCCGCCGAGCTGCAGTTCCGGGACATCGAGGCGTTCGACGGGCGGCGCGCCGTGGTGCTGGCCATCGGAGAGGGCGAGGCGTCGCGCGTGTACCGCACGGAGGACGGCGGCGCGACATGGACCGAGTCCTTCCGCAACACCGACGCGCGGGCCTTCTACGACTGCATGACCTTCTTCGACCGCCGCCACGGCCTGGCGATGAGCGACCCGGTGGACGGAAGGTTCCGCATCCTGTCGACCAGTGACGGCGGCCGCTCGTGGAAGGTGCTGCCCGGCGAGGGAATGCCCGCCGCGCTGGACGGCGAGGCCGGGTTCGCCGCCAGTGGACAGTGTCTGGTCAGTTCCGGGCCGAAGGACGTCTGGCTGGCCACCGGCGGGGCCGCACGCGCGCGTGTGCTGCACTCCGCCGACCGGGGGCTGACCTGGACGGCCGCCGACACGTCGATCCCGGCGGGCGACCCGGCCCGCGGCGTCTTCGCGCTCGCCTTCCGCGACCGTACGCACGGCCTTGCGGTCGGCGGCGACTACCGCCCCGACCAGGCCTCCCCGCAGGCCGCCGCACGCACCGCCGACGGCGGCCACAGCTGGTCGCCCGCCGCCACGCCCCCGCCCGCCTACCGTTCCGGCGTCGCCTGGCTCCCGCACAGCCGTACCGCCGCCCTCGCGGTCGGCCCCACCGGCACCGACCTGACGACGGACGGCGGCCGCACCTGGCGGGCCGTCGACACCGGCTCGTACGACACCGTGGACTGCACGCCGGATCTGGGCTGCTGGGCGGCGGGCGAGAAGGGCCGGGTCGCGCGGCTGGAGAGCTGACGCCGGAATGTGGGTACTCGGGCGCCGACTGCGAGAGGAGTGACCGGACATGCCACGCGGTTCGAGCCCCAAGCGGGAACGCCAGTACGAGCACATCAAGAAGAGCGCCCAGGACCGGGGCGAGAGCACCGAGCGAGCCAAGGAGATCGCATCGCGGACGGTGAACAAGGAGCGCGCCCGCTCCGGTGAGTCGAAGACCGCCAGCCGCACGTCCACCCAGGACATGTCCTCGGGCAAGCGGGGCGGCCAGCGGTCCGGTAAGGGCTCCCAGGGCCCCACTTACGACCAGTTGTACGAGGAAGCCAAAAAGCGCAACATCCACGGGCGTTCGGACATGAACAAGACCCAGCTCAAGCAGGCGCTGGGCAACAAGTGAGGCTCAGCCGGGCGTCTCGCGGTAGCGCTCCAGCTCCGGCGCCGTCTTCGTGGCGGCGAACTCGGTGACGCGGTACGCGCAGACGCCGGCGCCGACGAACGGGTCCGTCGCGACGAGCTCCTCGATCCGCGCCCGGTCCTCCGCGACGGCGAGGATCACCCCGCCGTCGCGGGGGTTCTTGCGCCCGGACGCGAGGAACGTCCCCTTCTCGTACTGCTCGTCGAGCCACGCCACATGGGCCTCCAGCACGGCGTCGACGGCATCGAGCGGGGCGGTGTAGGTCAGCTCGAGTACGAACATGATCACGAGCGTACCCCCGAGCCCGTCGCGGCCGCCCCGGGCCCCGTACGCTCGTCCCCACCATGACGACCGTACGCATTCCCGCGGGCTGGCCCGCGACCGAGGAAGAGGCCCGCGCCGTCCAGGACGAACTGCGGGCGCGGGTGGTGCTCGACGAACCGGGTCCGCCGCCCGGAGTCGGCCACGTGACCGGGGTCGACGTGGCCTACGACGACGAGCGGGACGTGGTCGTCGCGGCGGCGGTCGTCCTGGACGCGGCGACCCTCGACGTCGTCGCCGAGGCCACGGCAGTCGGCCGGATCTCCTTCCCGTACGTCCCCGGCCTCCTCGCCTTCCGCGAGATCCCCACGGTGCTGGCCGCCCTCGACGCCCTGCCCCGCGAGCCCGGCACGGTCGTCTGCGACGGCTACGGCCTCGCCCACCCCCGCCGCTTCGGCCTCGCCAGCCACCTCGGCGTCCTCACCGGCCTGCCGACGATCGGCGTGGCCAAGAACCCCTTCACCTTCACCCACGACGAACCCGCCCCGGCACGCGGATCGTCCGCGCCGCTCATGGCGGGCGACGAGGAGGTCGGCCGCGCCCTGCGCACCCGCGACGCCGTCAAACCGGTCTTCGTCTCGGTCGGCCACCGCATGAGCCTCGACAACGCCTGCGCCCACACCCTCGCCCTGACCCCCGAGTACCGACTCCCGGAGACGACACGCCGCGCGGACTCGTTGTGCCGCCAGGCACTGAAGGAGGCGACGGCTCCGAGGCCGGAACTCGCCGCTCGGGCGGCGGCGGACCCCACCCGGACGTGGGGGCGGTCCCTGTTCGAGCGCCAGCCCCTGCCCGTGGCGTGGGCGGGGCGGGTGCTCGCGGCAGCGGCGGCGGGCCTGGGCCGGACCCCGGAGATCGACGCCGCGGTGGAACTGGCGGGCGACCGCGATCGGTGGAGCCGGGGCAGCGAGGTGTTCGGGCTGGTCCGCGGGCGAGGACTCGATGCCTGGGAGCATCCGACGGACCAGCAGCGGCTGCTGGTTCGCCTCGCGGAGCTGGTCGGCAAAGTCGCCCACAACGAGGCAGGGCCCCCTCCCTTCTACGACCATCACGCGGGCTGGCAGATCGGCCCCCTCGCCGTCCGGATCGCCACGTCCGCGCCCGATCCGGCCGTGCGGGAACGGATCGCGGAAGCGTTGGGGGACTGGCCGACGACCGACGGGGCCGACTGAGTACGTCGTCTGAGTACCCGTACGGATGTCGCCCCCTGCGCTGATCGGCAGGCTAGCCCTCATGACGACGCACCGCTCCCCGAAGCCTCTCGCCGACCCCGACCGCCCCGTCGAGCGTGCTGTGACGGCCGCGCTGGTCCTTGCCACGCTGGCCGGGCTGGGCTGGATCGTCGGGATGATCTACACCATCGCGGGGTGGCCGCTCTAAGGGTTCCGCTGGAAGAACGGTGACAGACCTGCTCCGGTGAGGGTTGGTCGTGCCCTGCGGCGGAGCCGCATATCGATACAGCCCCGCGCTCCTTGCGGGGAGCGGTACCGCACCGGACTTCGCCAGACCGCTCAGGGGCAGGGCCGTTCCACCGTCAGGTGGAACGGCCGCCGCAGAATCGGTTCAGCGGGTCGCGGCCACCCGGAACGTGATCCCCGCCCCGCGCAACCGCTCGATCAGCGCGTCCCCCATCGCGACGGCCGTCGTGACCTGGCCGGCCGTGGGCGGCAGGTCGTCGAAGGCGAGGGACAGGGCCGACTCGGCGAACATCTTCGCCGTCTCGCCGTATCCGGGGTCGCCGCCCGCCACCTCGGTGAAGACCCGTCGGCCACCGCCCTCGCCGACGAAGCGGACCGAGAACCAGCTCTTCGCGCGCTTTTCGGGGCTCGGCCCCTCGCCGGGCTTCAGCCGGTCGGACAACCAGCGCCGGGCGGGCGGCAGTTGGGCGGCCGTGACGAGCGCGCCCATCGCGGCGACCCCGCCGACGGCGATGGGCAGATGCCGTACGGCGGCGTAGTGGCGGTAGCGGAAGTCGGGGCCGTAGCGCTCGAGGGCCCTCGCGGAGCGCTTGACGATCTGCGGGTCGATCGTCGGTAGCGGCACCGCCCAGGCGCCGACCTCCTTGGCGAACCGGGGCGCACCCGTCGGTGCCAGTGCCCGGCGCCCCATCAGCCGCGGCTCGTGGCGGGCGCGGTCACGTGCGGCGGTCAGCATCTGGCGGCCGCGTGAGAACTGGTTCAGCGCCGACGCGAAGGTGCCGCCCGAGAACGTGGCGTCGGCGGTCACGAACCCGTCAACGGTCAGCGGAACGCCCTCCGGCAGTTGCCGGACGGTGAAGTACACGCCCAGGTCGTGCGGGACCGAGTCGAAGCCGCAGGCGTGCACCAGACGCGCACCCGTCTCACGCGCGCGTGCGTCGTGCCGGACGTAGGTCCGGTCCACGAACTCCGGCTCACCCGACAGGTCGAGGTAGTCGGCCCCGGTGTCCGCGCAGGCGGCGACCAGGTCCTCGCCGTAGGTCACGTAAGGGCCCACCGTCGTGGCCACCACGCGCGCGTGCTCGGCGAGACGGCGCATCGAGGCCGGATCGGCGACGTCGGCCTCCAGCACCCCGATCCCCGCGCCGCCGGGCAGCGACTCGCGCAGCCGCTCCAGCTTGCCCTTGCTGCGGCCGGCGATCGCCCAGCGCAGCCCCTCGGGGGCGTGCGCGGCGAGGTACTCCGCGGTGAGCGTCCCGACGAAGCCCGTGGCCCCGAAGAGCACGATGTCGTACGGACGATCCGTCCTGTTCAGCCTGGTCATGACACCCCTCGGTCTCGCAGCACGCGCCGTTGTCGGTGGCCGAGGCTAGCGTGAGGTGTGCGGAGCCCGACGACGAGGCCGGGAGGTAAGCGGTGGCCGTGCCCAGGAATGCCCTGAAGAAGTGGGAGAAAGTGCGCGAGTTCGCCCTCGCGATGCCGGGCGCGGCCGAGGAGTTCCCGTGGGGTGAGACGGTCGCGAAGGTCAACAAGAAGGTGTTCGTCTTCCTGGGCGTCGACGACGGCAGCTATCCGCTCGGCATAACGGTCAAGCTCAAGGACGAATCGGCCCACGCCCACGCCCTGACCTGCCCGGGCGCCGAGCCCGCCGGGTACGGCTTGGGCAAGTCGGGCTGGGTGAGCATCCCGCTCGAGCAGAAGGGCGCCCCGGCGGCGGAGCTGCTGTGCGACTGGGTGGAGGAGAGCTACCGGGTGATCGCGCCGAAGCGGCTGATAGCGGAGCTCGACGCACGGTGACTGGCCGGTAAATTGGCTAAGCGCTTGCTCTCTCAGGTCTTGTGTCCGCTGGGACACATTCCTAGCATCACTGGTGTTACATCAGTTGTGTCACGCCGATGGGGGCTGGATGACAAAGGCAACGACGCCCGGGCACGGCCCGCTCACCGGCGTGCGCGTGGTCGAGCTGGCCGGAATCGGGCCCGGCCCGTTCGCCGCCATGCTCCTCGCCGACCTGGGCGCCGACGTGGTCCGCGTGGACCGGCCCGGCGGCACGGGACTCGCCATCGACACCGAGTACGACGTCACCAACCGCAACAAGCGCTCGGTGATCGTCGACCTGAAGTCCCCCGACGGTCCCGCCCGCGTCCTCGACCTCGCCACCCGCGCCGACGTCCTCATCGAGGGCTACCGCCCGGGCGTCGCCGAGCGCCTCGGCGTCGGCCCCGAGGCCTGCCACGCCCGCAACCCGGCGCTGGTCTACGGCCGCATGACCGGCTGGGGCCAGGAAGGGCCGCTCGCCCATCGCGCCGGCCACGACATCGCGTACATCGCGCTCACCGGCACCCTCGGCATGATCGGCAGTCCGGACGAGCCACCGGCCGTCCCCGCCAACCTGGTCGGCGACTACGCGGGCGGCTCCCTCTACCTCGTCGTCGGCGTCCTCGCCGCGCTCCACCACGCGCGCGCGAGCGGCACCGGCCAGGTCGTCGACGCCGCCATCGTCGACGGCACCTCCCACCTCGCCGCGATGATCCACGGCATGCTCGCCGCCGGCGGCTGGCAGGACCGACGTGGCGCCAACCTCCTCGACGGCGGCTGCCCCTACTACGGCACCTATGAGACGGCCGACGGCAAGTACATGGCGGTCGGCGCCCTGGAACCCCAGTTCTACGCCGAGTTCCTGGAGCTGCTCGACCTCACGGACTTCGCCTCCGCCCGCAAGGACTGGTCCCGCTGGGGCGAGCTGCGCGAGGCGGTCGCGGCCCGCTTCAAGTCCCGTACCAGGGATGAGTGGACGGCCGTCTTCGAGGGCTCCGACGCCTGTGTGGCCCCCGTCCTGTCGCTGCGCGAGGCCCCGCACCACCCCCACCTCGCCGCCCGCGGCACCTTCACCGACCACGGCGGCATCACCCAGCCCGCCCCCGCGCCCCGCTTCTCCGCCACCCCCACCGCCGTACGCACCGGCCCCGCGCAACCGGGCGCCGACACGGCGGAAGTGGCCCGCGACTGGGACGTACCCGAACTGACGAAGGGCCCCGACATGAGCGGCCACGACACGAAGGGCCTCGAATGAAGCGGCAGATCTTCGCCCCCGAGCACGACGCGTTCCGCGCGACCGTGCGCAGCTTCCTGGACCGTGAGGTGTTGCCGTACTACGACCAGTGGGAGAAGGACGGCATCGTCTCCCGCGACGTCTGGCGTGCGGCCGGAAAGCAGGGCCTGCTCGGATTCGCCGTCCCCGAGGAGTACGGAGGCGGCGGCACCCCCGACTTCCGCTACAGCGCCGTACTCGCCGAGGAGTTCACGCGCGCGGGCGCCCCGGGACTCGCCCTCGGCCTGCACAACGACATCATCGGCCCGTACCTCACCTCGCTCGCCACCGACGAGCAGAAGCGGCGCTGGCTGCCCGGCTTCTGCGACGGCACGCTGATCACCGCCATCGCCATGACCGAGCCCGGCGCCGGCTCGGACCTCCAGGGCATCCGCACCCACGCCGAGGACCGCGGCGACCACTGGGTGCTGAACGGCTCCAAGACGTTCATCTCCAACGGCATCCTCGCCGACCTGGTCGTCGTCGTCGCGAAGACCACCCCCGACGGCGGCGCGCACGGACTGTCGCTGCTCGTCGTCGAGCGCGGCATGGACGGCTTCGAGCGCGGCCGCAACCTAGACAAGATCGGCCAGAAGGCGCAGGACACGGCCGAGCTGTTCTTCCACGACGTACGCGTGCCCAAGGAGAACCTCCTCGGCGAGTTCAACGGTGCCTTCGTCCATCTGATGACGAACCTCGCCCAGGAGCGCCTGAGTATCGCCGTCTCCGCGATCGCCGCCGCCGAGCATCTGCTGGAGATCACCACCGAGTACGTCAAGGAGCGCGAGGCCTTCGGTCGGCCGCTCGCCACCAAGCAGCACATCCGCTTCGAGATAGCCGAGATGGCCACCGAGTGCGCCGTCACGCGCGCGTTCCTCGATCGCTGCATCGAGGACCACGCGAACGGCACGCTCGACGCCGTGCACGCCTCCATGGCCAAGTGGTGGGCGACCGAGCTGCAGAAGCGGGTCACCGACCGCTGTCTCCAACTGCACGGCGGCTACGGCTACATGACCGAGTACCCCATCGCCCGGGCCTTCACGGACGGCCGCATCCAGACCATCTACGGCGGGACCACCGAGATCATGAAGGAGATCATCGGCCGCTCCCTGCTCGGCTGAAGCCCTGTTGCTCGGCTGACCTTCACCCCGAAAGGCTTACCAGTGAGCACCGAAGCGTACGTGTACGACGCGATCCGCACCCCGCGCGGCCGCGGCAAGGCGAACGGCGCCCTGCACGGCACCAAGCCCATCGACCTGGTCGTCGGCCTCATCCACGAGCTCCGCGACCGTTTCCCCGGCCTGGACCCGGCCGCGATCGACGACATCGTGCTGGGCGTCGTCGGCCCGGTCGGCGACCAGGGCTCCGACATCGCCCGCATCGCCGCGATCGCCGCCGGACTGCCGGACACCGTCGCGGGCGTACAGGAGAACCGCTTCTGTGCGTCGGGCCTGGAGGCCGTGAACATGGCCGCCGCCAAGGTCCGTTCGGGCTTCGAGGACCTCGTCCTCGCGGGCGGCGTGGAGTCCATGTCCCGGGTGCCGATGGCCTCCGACGGCGGCGCCTGGTTCAACGACCCGATGACCAACCTCGCCGTCAACTTCGTGCCGCAGGGCATCGGCGCCGACCTGATCGCCACCATCGAGGGCTTCTCGCGCCGCGACGTCGACGAGTACGCGGCCCTGTCCCAGGAGCGGGCGGCGACGGCCTGGAAGGAGGGCCGGTTCGACCGCTCGGTCGTCCCCGTCAAGGACCGCAGCGGCCTCGTCGTCCTCGACCACGACGAGCACATGCGCCCGGGCACGACCGCCGACTCCCTCGCCAAGCTGAAGCCGTCCTTCGCCGACATCGGTGACCTCGGCGGCTTCGACGCCGTGGCGCTGCAGAAGTACCACTGGGTCGAGAAGATCGACCACGTCCACCACGCGGGCAACTCCTCCGGCATCGTCGACGGCGCCTCGCTGGTCGCCATCGGCTCCAAGGAGGTCGGCGAGCGCTACGGACTCACGCCCCGCGCGCGGATCGTCTCCGCCACCGTCTCCGGCTCCGAGCCCACCATCATGCTCACCGGCCCCGCGCCCGCCACCCGCAAGGCGCTCGCCAAGGCCGGGCTGACCATCGACGACATCGACCTCGTCGAGATCAACGAGGCCTTCGCCGCGGTCGTCCTGCGCTTCGTGCGGGACATGGGCCTGTCCCTGGACAAGGTCAACGTCAACGGCGGCGCCATCGCCCTCGGCCACCCGCTCGGCGCTACGGGCGCGATGATCCTCGGCTCGCTCGTCGACGAACTGGAGCGACAGGACAAGCGGTACGGCCTCGCGACCCTCTGTGTCGGCGGCGGCATGGGCATCGCCACCGTCGTCGAGCGCATCTGAACACCCGGCGGAACCAAGAGACTTCAGAGACTTCTACGGAGACCTCGTCATGACTCAGAGCACCACCATCCGCTGGGAACAGGACCGCACCGGCGTCGTCACCCTCGTCCTCGACGACCCCAACCAGTCCGCGAACACCATGAACCAGGCGTTCCGCGACTCCCTCGCCGTGATCACCGACCGGCTGGAGGCCGAGAAGGACACCATCCGCGGTGTCATCATCACCTCCGCCAAGAAGACCTTCTTCGCCGGCGGCGACCTGCGCGACCTGATCCGGGTCACCCCCGAGACCGCGCAGGACCTGTTCGACGGCGGCATGGAGATCAAGCGCAACCTGCGGCGCATCGAGACCCTGGGCAAGCCGGTCGTCGCCGCGATGAACGGCGCGGCCCTGGGCGGCGGTTACGAGATCGCGCTCGCCTGCCACCACCGCATCGCCCTCGACGCCCCCGGCTCCAAGATCGGCTGCCCCGAGGTCACCCTCGGCCTGCTGCCCGGCGGTGGCGGCGTCGCACGCACCGTCCGCCTCCTCGGCATCGCCGACGCGCTGCTCAAGGTTCTCCTCCAGGGCACCCAGTACAACCCGCAACGCGCCCTGCAGAACGGCCTGATCGACGACGTGGCCGCCACCCAGGAGGAACTGCTCGCCAAGGCCCGCGCCTTCATCGAGGCCAACCCCGAGTCGCAGCAGCCCTGGGACAAGCCGGGCTACAGGATCCCCGGCGGCACGCCCGCCAACCCCAAGTTCGCGGCGAACCTGCCCGCCTTCCCGGCCAACTTGCGCAAGCAGACGAACGGCGCCCCCTACCCGGCCCCGCGCAACATCCTCGCGGCCGCCGTCGAGGGCTCGCAGGTCGACTTCGAGACGGCGCAGGTCATCGAGGCCCGCTACTTCGTGGAGCTGGCGGCGGGCCAGACGTCGAAGAACATGATCCAGGCGTTCTTCTTCGACCTCCAGGCCGTCAACTCCGGCGCCAACCGCCCCACGGGGATCGAGGCGCGGAGGGTCCGCAAGGTCGCCGTCCTGGGCGCCGGGATGATGGGTGCGGGCATTGCCTACTCGTGCGCCCGCGCGGGCATCGAGGTCGTCCTGAAGGACGTGTCGCTCGAAGCCGCGGTCAAGGGCAAGGGCTACTCCGAGAAGCTGTGCGCGAAGGCGGTCTCCCGGGGCCGTACGACGCAGGAGAAGGCCGACGCGCTGCTGGCCCGCATCACGCCGACGGCCGACCCTCAGGGCGTGGCCGGCTGTGACGCGGTCATCGAGGCCGTCTTCGAGAACCCGGAGCTCAAGCACAAGGTGTTCCAGGAGATCCAGGACATCGTCGCGCCGGACGCGCTGCTGTGCTCCAACACCTCCACGCTGCCGATCACCGCGCTGGCCGAGGGCGTCGAGCGCCAGGCGGACTTCATCGGCCTCCACTTCTTCTCGCCCGTCGACAAGATGCCGCTGGTCGAGATCATCAAGGGCGAGCGCACCGGTGAGGAGGCGCTGGCCCGCGCCTTCGACCTGGTCCGGCAGATCAACAAGACGCCGATCGTCGTCAACGACTCCCGCGGCTTCTTCACCTCCCGCGTCATCGGCCACTTCATCAACGAGGGCGTGGCGATGGTCGGCGAGGGCATCGAGCCCGCGTCGGTCGAACAGGCGGCGGCCCAGGCCGGCTACCCCGCCAAGGTCCTCTCCCTGATGGACGAACTGACGCTCACGCTGCCGCGCAAGATCCGGGGCGAGTCCAAGCGGGCCGTGGAGGAGGCGGGCGGCACCTGGACGTCCCACCCCGCCGAGGCCGTCATCGACCGCATGGTCGACGAGTTCGACCGCACGGGGCGCAGCGGGGGAGCCGGCTTCTACGACTACGACGCGGACGGCAAGCGGACGGCCCTGTGGCCGGGCCTGCGCGAGCACTTCACGCGCGCGGGTGCCGAGATCCCGTTCCGGGACATGCAGGAACGCATGCTGTTCTCCGAGGCACTCGACACGGTCAGGCTCCTTGAGGAGGGCGTCCTGACGTCCGTCGCCGACGCCAACATCGGCTCCATCTTCGGCATCGGCTTCCCCGGCTGGACGGGGGGCGTCCTGCAGTACATCAACGGCTACGAGGGTGGCCTTCCCGGCTTCGTCGCACGCGCGCGTGAGCTGGCGGACCGGTACGGGGAGCGGTTCACGCCGCCGGCACTGCTCGTGGAGAAGGCGAAGAAGGGGGAGCGGTTCGGGGACGCGTGACGCCGGGCGCGGCGAGGGTTTACGCCCCCGCCGCCCCTACCCGTCCCGTCCCTGGGGGCCTGCGGCCCCCAGACCCCCGCTTCGGCCCTGAAGGGGCCTCGTCCTCAAACGCCGGACGGGCTGGGTAAATCAGCCCCTCCGGCGTTTGAGGAGCGGGGGTCCAGGGGGCGGAGCCCCCTGGTGGGGTTGAAGGGGCGGAGCCCCTTCAAGGACGGGAAGGGTAGGGGCGGCGGGGGCGAAATCCATCCCCGCCGCACACCCCCCTCTCACGCAGACGCAGGCGGATACAGCGACCGCGGCAGCTGCGATGCCGCCGCCGCGTCCAGCAACCACAGGGTCCTGGAGCGCCCGTACGCCCCCGCCGCCGGCGCCTGGATCTCGCCCGCGCCCGACAGGGCGATCGCCGCGGCCTGCGCCTTGTCCTCGCCGGCCGCCAGCAGCCACACCTCACGAGCCGCCCGGATCGCCGGGAGCGTGAGGGTCACACGGGTCGGCGGGGGCTTAGGGGCGCCGTGGACGCCGACAACCGTGCGCTCCGTCTCCCGTACCGC
The DNA here is from genome assembly GCF_004028635.1 of Streptomyces cyaneus. GTDB lineage: Bacteria > Actinomycetota > Actinomycetes > Streptomycetales > Streptomycetaceae > Streptomyces > Streptomyces cyaneus. The sequence goes on from NZ_RQJW01000023.1 coordinate 60,102, forward strand.
CGGGAGTTCCGGGAACAGGGAAGCGACGTGGGTGTCGGGGCCCACGCCCAGCATGAGGACGTCGAAGGTGGGGACCGAGCCGTGGTTCTCGGGGCCCGCCGACCTCGCCAGTTCCTCCGCGTACGACGCGGCCGCCGCTTCCACGTCCGTACCGAACGGACCGTCCGACGCGGGCATGGCATGCACCCGCTTCGGATCCAGAGGCACCGAGTCCAGCAGAGCCTCGCGGGCCTGCGTGACATTGCGCTCCGGGTCGCCCTCGGGGAGGAAGCGTTCGTCGCCCCACCAGAGGTCCAGCCGGGTCCAGTCAATGGCGTCCCGGGCGGGCGCGGCCGCGAGGGCGGCCAGCAGGCCGTTGCCGTTGCGGCCGCCGGTGAGGACCACGGACGCCGAGCCCCGGGAGGCCTGGGCGTCCACGATCTTCGTGATCAGCCGGGCCGCCGCGGCCTGCGCCATCAGCTCCTTGTCGTGGTGCACGACCAGCTGAGGAGTACTCACTTCGCCGCCGCCTTCGTCACCGGTTCCTGCGCCTTCGCTTCCTTCCCGGGTGCTTTCGCAGCGATTTCGGTGGGCGCTCCGACCGATTCTCCTTTGGCCGGCGATCCCTCCCCACTGTCCTCGGCCGACGGCTCCTCGGCCGACGGCTCCTCGGCCCTCGCCACGGCAGCCTCGGCCAGCGCCACGGCCTGCACAGCCTTGGCCACCGCGGCCTCGGCACCCCGAACCGCCGAAGCCGGACCGGAGTTCAACCGCTCCACCCCGAACCGCAGCGCCGACGCGTAGGTGTCGTCCGGGTCGAGCCGCCGCAGCTCCTCCGCGATCAGCTCGGCCGTCTCCCGCCGCTTCAGCGCCACCGCACGGTTCGGCTGGCCCTGGATGGAGAGGGTCGCCAGGGAACCGTCCGCGCGGTCCAGCACTATCGGGCCGCAGTCGGTGTCCATCCGGACCGCCGTCAACCCCGGCCCACCCGACAGTGACCGCTTCACCGGCACGTCCAGCCGGTCCGCGAGCCACATCGCCAGCAGCTCACAGCTCGGGTTGAACTCCTCGCCCTCCACCTCGACGGCCTTCACCTCGCAGACCACCTGGTCCAGAGCCGCCGCCAGCATCGAGCGCCACGGAGTGATCCGGGTCCAGGAGAGATCGGTGTCGCCGGGTGTGTAGGTGTCCGCCCGCGCCGACAGCTCCCGTACCGGCTGCTCCGAGGCGTATGTGTCCGTCACCCGGCGCTGGGCCAGCGCGCCCAGCGGGTCGTTCGCCGGGTCGAGCGGCGCGTTCACCGGCCACCAGACCACCACCGGGGCGTCCGGCAGGAGCAGGGGCAGGACGACCGACTGGGCGTGGTCGGACACCTCGCCGTACAGGCGCAGGACGACCGTTTCACCGCTGCCCGCGTCGGCGCCCACCCGCACCTCGGCGTCCAGCCGGGACTGCGTACGGTCGCGGGGCGAGCGCGAGACGCGCTTGATGACCACCAGCGTGCGCGAGGGGTGCTCGTGCGAGGCGTCGTTGGCGGCCTTGAGCGCGTCGTACGCGTTCTCCTCGTCCGTGACGATGACCAGCGTGAGCACCATGCCGACGGCCGGCGTGCCGATGGCGCGGCGGCCCTGCACCAGTGCCTTGTTGATCTTGCTGGCCGTGGTGTCCGTGAGGTCTATCTTCATGGCCGGCGCCAGCTCCGTCCGTCTCGCTCGAGCATTTCGTCCGCCTCGACGGGGCCCCAGGTACCGGCCGGGTACTGGGCGGGCCTGCCGTGCGTGTCCCAGTACTCCTCGATCGGGTCGAGGATCTTCCAGGACAGCTCGACCTCCTCGGTGCGCGGGAAGAGGTTCGCGTCGCCGAGCAGGACGTCGAGGATCAGCCGCTCGTACGCCTCGGGCGAGGACTCCGTGAAGGACTCGCCGTACGCGAAGTCCATCGACACGTCCCGGATCTCCATCGAGGTGCCGGGGACCTTGGAGCCGAAGCGGACCGTGACGCCCTCGTCGGGCTGGACGCGGATCACGATCGCGTTCTGGCCCAGCTCCTCGGTGGCCGTCGTGTCGAAGGGGGAGTGCGGCGCCCGCTGGAACACGACCGCGATCTCCGTCACGCGGCGGCCGAGCCGCTTGCCGGTGCGCAGATAGAAGGGGACGCCCGCCCAGCGGCGGTTGTCGATCCCCAGCTTGATCGCGGCGTACGTGTCGGTCTTCGACTTGGCGTCGATGCCCTCCTCCTGGAGGTACCCGACCGCCTTCTCGCCGCCCTGCCAGCCGGCCGCGTACTGCCCGAACACCGTGTCCCGGCCCAGGTTCTTCGGCAGCCGTACGGCACCGAGCACCTTGGTCTTCTCCGCCGCCAGCGCGTCCGCGTCGAAGGAGGCGGGCTCCTCCATGGCGGTCAGGGCCATCAGCTGCAGGAGGTGGTTCTGGATGACGTCACGGGCGGCGCCGATGCCGTCGTAGTAGCCGGCGCGGCCGCCGATGCCGATGTCCTCGGCCATGGTGATCTGCACGTGGTCCACGAAGGACCGGTTCCAGATCGGCTCGAACATCGTGTTGGCGAAGCGCAGCGCCAGGATGTTCTGGACGGTCTCCTTGCCCAGGTAGTGGTCGATGCGGAAGACCTGGTCCGGGGCGAAGACCTCGTGGACGACCTTGTTGAGCTCCTCGGCCGACTTCAGGTCGTGGCCGAAGGGCTTCTCGATGACCGCGCGCCGCCAGGAGCCGCCCGTCTGGTCGGCGAGGCCGTGCTTCTTCAGCTGCTGGATGACCACCGGGAAGGAGCGTGGCGGCACCGACAGGTAGAAGGCGAAGTTGCCGCCCGTGCCCTGTGCCTTGTCCAGCTCCTCGATGGTGCCGCGCAGCCGCTCGAAGGCGTCGTCGTCGTCGAAGGTGCCCTGGACGAAGCGCATGCCTTGGATGAGCTGCTGCCAGACCTCCTCGCGGAAGGGGGTGCGGGCATGCTCCTTGACCGCGTCGTGGACCTCCTGTGCGAAGTCCTCGTGGGCCCACTCGCGGCGGGCGAAGCCGACCAGCGAGAAGCCCGGCGGCAGCAGACCCCGGTTGGCGAGGTCGTACACGGCGGGCATCAGCTTTTTACGTGACAAATCGCCCGTAACGCCGAAGATCACCAGGCCCGACGGCCCCGCGATACGCGGGAGCCGTCGGTCGGCGGCGTCACGAAGCGGGTTCGCTTCAGTGACGTTGAAGGGTGGCAAGGGATCAGCCCTCCGAGGGGGCGAGGCGCTCGAGCTCCGCCTCGGTCGACTTCAGCAGGTCGTTCCAGGACGCCTCGAACTTCTCGACGCCCTCGTCCTCCAGCACCTGGACCACGTCGTCGTACGAGATCCCGAGCTTCTCGACGGCGTCCAGGTCCGCGCGGGCCTGCGCGTAGGTGCCGGCGATGGTGTTGCCGGTGATCGAGCCGCTCTCCTCGGTCGCCTGAAGGGTGGCCTCCGGCATGGTGTTGACCGTGTTCGGCGCGACCAGGTCGTCGACGTACAGGGTCGCCTTGTAGGCCGGGTCCTTCACGCCGGTGGAGGCCCACAGCGCACGCTGCTTGTTGGCGCCCCCGTTCTCCAGCACGCTCCAGCGGTCGGTGGAGAAGACTTCCTCGTACGCCTGGTAGGCGAGCCGGGCGTTGGCGACGGCGGCCTTGCCGCGCGCGGCCTTGGCCTCGTCGGTGCCCAGCGCGTCGAGCCGCTTGTCGATCTCGGTGTCCACGCGGGACACGAAGAAGGACGCCACGGAGTGGATCAGTGACAGATCCAGGCCCTTCGCCTTGGCCTTCTCCAGCCCGGCGAGGTAGGCGTTCATGACCTCGCGGTAGCGCTCGAGCGAGAAGATCAGCGTGACGTTGACGCTGATGCCGTTGCCGATCACCTCGGTGATGGCCGGCAGGCCCGCCTTGGTGGCCGGGATCTTGATGAGGGTGTTGGGGCGGTCCACCAGCCAGGCCAGCTGCTTGGCCTCGGCGACCGTCGCCTTGGTGTTGTGCGCCAGACGCGGGTCGACCTCGATCGACACCCGGCCGTCCTGGCCGCCGGTGGCGTCGAAGACGGGGCGCAGGATGTCGGCGGCGTCACGGACGTCCGCCGTCGTGATCATGCGTACGGCCTCTTCGACGGTGACCTTGCGCGCGGCGAGGTCCTCGAGCTGCTGCTCGTAACCGTCCCCGGAAGAGATCGCCTTCTGGAAGATCGTCGGGTTGGTGGTGACGCCCACGACGTGCTGCTGGTCGATCAGCTCGGCGAGGTTGCCGGACGTGATCCGCTTGCGCGACAGGTCGTCCAGCCAGATCGCGACGCCTTCTTCGGAGAGGCGCTTGAGTGCGTCTGTCATGGAATTACATCTCCTACGTGTCGTATATGAGCGTCAGCGCTGGGCAGCGGCGAGGGATTCCCGGGCCTTGGCGGCCACGTTCTCGGCAGTGAAGCCGAACTCGCGGAAGAGGACCTTGCCGTCGGCGGAAGCACCGAAGTGCTCCAGGGAAACGATGCGGCCGGCGTCCCCGACGTACTTCTGCCAGGTCAGACCGATCCCGGCCTCCACCGCGACCCGCGCCTTCACCGACGGCGGCAGGACGCTGTCCCGGTACCCCTGGTCCTGCTCCTCGAACCACTCCACGGACGGCATGGACACGACCCGCGTCGGCACACCGTCGGCCTCCAGCTGCTCGCGCGCCTCGACGGCGACGTGCACCTCGGAACCGGTGGCGACGAGGACGACCTCGGGAGTCCCGTTCGACGCCTCGAAGAGGACGTAACCGCCCTTGGCGGCATCCTCGTTGGGCTCGTACGTCGGCACGCCCTGACGGGTCAGCGCCAGACCGTGCGGGGCACCCTTGCCGAAGACCTTCGTGTAGCGCTTGAGGATCTCGCGCCAGGCGATCGCGGTCTCGTTGGCGTCGGCCGGGCGCACGACATTGAGGCCCGGGATGGCACGCAGCGAGGCCAGGTGCTCGATGGGCTGGTGGGTCGGGCCGTCCTCGCCCAGACCGATCGAGTCGTGCGTCCACACGTACGTCACCGGCAGGTGCATCAGCGCCGACAGCCGCACCGCGTTGCGCATGTAGTCGGAGAAGACGAGGAAGGTGCCGCCGTAGATACGGGTGTTGCCGTGCAGCGCGATGCCGTTCATCTCCGCGGCCATGGAGTGCTCGCGGATGCCGAAGTGGATCGTGCGGCCGTACGGGTTCGCCTCCGGCAGCGGGTTGTCCGCCGGCAGGAACGAACTGTCCTTGTCGATCGTCGTGTTGTTGGAGCCGGCCAGGTCGGCCGAGCCACCCCAGAGCTCGGGGATGACGGCACCCAGCGCCTGGAGGACCTTGCCGGACGCGGCACGCGTCGCGACGCCCTTGCCGGGCTCGAAGACCGGGATCTTCTCCTCCCAGCCCGTGGGGAGCTCGCCCTTGCTGACGCGGTCGAACTCGGCGGCGCGCTCCGGGTTGCTGTTGCGCCACTCCTGGAGCTGCTTCTCCCACTCCGCCTTCGCCTGGCGACCGCGGTCGAGGGCCTGGCGGGTGTGGGCGATGACCTCCTCGGAGACCTCGAAGGACTGCTCCGGGTCGAAGCCGAGGACGCGCTTGGTGGCCGCGACCTCGTCGTCGCCGAGCGCCGAGCCGTGGGCGGCCTCGGTGTTCTGCGCGTTCGGGGCGGGCCAGGCGATGATCGAGCGCATCGCGATGAAGGACGGCTTGTCCGTGACCTTCTTCGCTTCCTCGATCGCGTTGTAGATGGCGTGCGGGTCGAGGTCGCCGTCCGGCTTCGGGGCGATCCGCTGCACATGCCAGCCGTACGCCTCGTACCGCTTGACGGTGTCCTCGGAGACGGCCGTCTCGGTGTCGCCCTCGATCGAGATGTGGTTGTCGTCCCACAGCAGGACCAGGTTGCCGAGCTTCTGGTGGCCGGCCAGCGAGGACGCCTCGGCGGAGATGCCCTCCTGGAGGCAGCCGTCACCGGCGATGACGTAGACGAAGTGGTCGAAGGGGGAGGTGCCCTCGGCGGCCTCCGGGTCGAACAGGCCGCGCTCGTAGCGGGCGGCCATCGCCATGCCGACGGCGTTGGCGACACCCTGGCCGAGCGGGCCGGTCGTCGTCTCGACGCCCTTGGTGTGGCCGTACTCCGGGTGACCGGGGGTCTTCGAACCCCACGTCCGGAACGCCTTGAGGTCGTCCAGCTCCAGGCCGAAGCCGGCCAGGTACAGCTGGGTGTAGAGGGTCAGGGACGAGTGGCCGGCAGACAGCACGAAGCGGTCGCGGGCGACCCACTCCGGGTCGGCCGGGTCGTGCCGCATCACCTTCTGGAAGAGGGTGTAGGCGGCAGGCGCCAGGCTCATCGCCGTACCCGGATGGCCGTTGCCGACCTTCTGTACGGCATCGGCGGCCAGGACGCGGGCGGTGTCGACGGCCCGCTGGTCCAACTCGGTCCACTCGAGGTCTGTGGTGGTCGGCTTGGTGCTCACCCTGGGTCAGGGCTCCTCTCCACATGTCACGCATGTCGAATGCCGGTGCACGGGGCGCCCCGGCCGTGGTCGAGCCTACCCCCGTAAGTACGTGCGTCTTTTCGAGTCATTCCAGACTGCCGGGACTCGCGGGGATCCGCCTCCCCGCTGGGCTGGATCGCATTCGGCAACTGAATACGCAGCCGCTCGTCCGAGTGCTCAACAGAGTGCCGGGGAGCTCTTCCGACAGCGCCGCCCAACACGACCCGACCCCCGCGAATGTCCGGGTCTGGGCAACGTCTACAGTGGCGTGGTACGCGCGAGCCTTTACCGGGACTTCACACGGGGAGGCTTGCTGGGATGTCTCTGTCAGGGGTGTGCGTGACGGCCGTTGAATCCCGTCCAGCGGGGATTATCGGGACGAGCCAGAGCCCGAGCCGGCGGCCGATCGGGGCCCGGGTCAAGGCGTTCGTGGCGCTTACCAAGCCGCGGATCATCGAGCTGCTGCTGATCACCACCGTTCCGGTGATGTTCCTGGCCGAGCAGGGCGTGCCCGACCTCGGTCTGGTGCTCCTCACCTGCATCGGCGGCTACCTCTCGGCCGGCGGCGCCAACGCGCTGAACATGTACATCGACCGTGACATCGACGCGCTCATGGACCGCACCTCGCAGCGCCCGCTGGTCACCGGGATGGTCAGCCCGCGCGAGTGCCTGGCCTTCGGCATCACGCTGGCGGTCGTCTCGACGCTGCTGTTCGGCCTCACCGTCAACTGGCTGAGCGCCTGGCTCTCCCTCGGCGCGCTCCTCTTCTACGTCGTCGTCTACACGATGATCCTCAAGCGCCGTACGTCGCAGAACATCGTGTGGGGCGGCATCGCGGGCTGCATGCCCGTACTGATCGGCTGGACGGCCGTCACGAACTCCCTCACCTGGGCGCCGCTCATCCTCTTCCTGGTGATCTTCTTCTGGACGCCGCCGCACTACTGGCCGCTGTCCATGAAGGTGAAGGAGGACTACGCGCGCGTGGGCGTGCCGATGCTCCCGGTGATGGCCTCCAACAAGGTCGTCGCCAAGCAGATCGTCATCTACAGCTGGGTGATGGTGGCGGTGTCGCTGCTGTTGACGCCGCTCGGCTACACGGGCTGGTTCTACACCGCGGTCGCGCTGGCCGCGGGCGGCTGGTGGCTGTGGGAGGCGCACGCGCTGCAGAACCGCGCGAAGGCGGAGGTGACGGGCGCGAAGCTGAAGGAGATGCGCCTGTTCCACTGGTCGATCACGTATGTGTCGCTGCTGTTCGTGGCGGTCGCGGTGGACCCCTTCCTGAGGTAGGCGCGCTGAGGCGCGGGTCACTCACCCCGCCCGTCGCCATTCGATCTACTCGTCGGTAGCATCCTGGCCATGGCAGACAAGGTGGCCAAGCTGGCCAAGCAGATCAACACCTTCGCGAAGTCCCACGGCGGCGCCGAGGCCCAGGTCGCGTACATCGGACAGCGCGGCGCCCGCATCGTCCTCGTGGGTGAGGACGGCGGCTGGGGCGACCTGGTGGCACCGTCGTACGAGACCGCCGAGAAGGCGGTGGAGAAGGCCGGGGTCACGCGCCACGAATCCTTCGACGGCGAGTTCGCGGCCAAGGTGAAGACCGGCCCGTACGAGTGGAGCCGCATGGCGGGCATCCAGGTCGGCGGACCGAGCAACGGCTGATACCTGTCGACGTTTCGCATGGGGTGTGTGACACCAACACCTGATGCCCGGTTCACCCGTTAGGACCTGTGAGGAACACACGGTCCAGCCCACGGGGAGCCCGGATGATCGACACGCCGTCCCTCGTGGACCAGTACTGCCACGGCGTACTGCGAACGGAGCTGGGCCTCGGCACCTTCGAGGCCCAGTTGGCCCGCACCGAAGGCCCACCGGCTCCCGGCACCACGCTCTTCGACACGCAGACGGGCTTCGCCGTACGACGTTGGTGCCCCCCGCTGCTCGGCCTGGAACCGCACTGCCCGCCCGCCCGCTATCTCGCCCGGCGCCGTGAACTCGGCGTACTGGAGGCGGGCCGGCGCCTGCTGCGCGGCAGCGGCATCACGACGTATCTGATCGACACCGGCCTGCCCGGCGATCTCACCGGCCCCCCGGAGATGGCGTCGGCCGCGTCCGCCGACGCCCATGAGATCGTGCGCCTCGAACTCCTCGCCGAACAGGTCGCCGACACCTCGGGCACCGTCGAGTCCTTCCTGGCCAACCTCGCCGAGTCGGTGCACGGCGCGGCGGCGAACGCGGTGGCCTTCACCTCCGTGGCGGGCGTACGGCACGGCCTCGCCCTCGCGCCCGAGCCACCGGGACCGGGGGAGGTGCGGGGCGCGGCGGGGCGCTGGCTGGCGGCCCGCACCGTCGGCGGTGAGCTGAGCGACCCGGTGCTGCTACGGCACCTGCTGTGGATCGCGGTGGCGTCCGGACTGCCGCTCCAGCTGCATGCGGGGCTCGGGGAGCCCGGCCTGCGCATCGACCGCACGGACCCGGTACTGCTGACGGACTTCGTCCGCTCGACGGCCGGCCTCGGCACCGACCTGATCCTGCTGCACGGCTACCCGTACCACCGCCACGCCGCCCACCTGGCCGGCGTCTTCTCGCACGTCTACGCCGACTCGGGCGCCGCCCTCATCCGCACGGGCGCCCGCGCGGCCACGATCCTCGCCGAGATCCTGGAACTGGCCCCCTTCGGCAAGATCCTCTTCTCCAGCGGGGCCCAGGGCCTGCCCGAACTGCATGTGGTGGGCGCCCATCTCTTCCGCGAGGCCCTCGGCCGGGTACTCGGCGGCTGGGTGGCCGAGGGGGCATGGTCGCTGGCTGACGCACAGCGGGTGGCGGGGATGGTGGCGGCGGGGAACGCACGCCGGGTGTACGGGCTGGAGTGAGCCGGACAGACTGGGTGGATGCCGACGGATGCCTTACTCGACCGCTTTCTCACGGAGCTGGAGCCGCTCGCTCCCCTCGCCGTCTGGGCGCACGGCTCGCTCGCCGGCGGCGACTACCAGGAGGGCCGCAGCGACCTGGACCTGATCGCCGTACTGGACGGCCCGCTCACGCCCCGCACCGTCTGGCGGCTGGCGAAGCTCCACGCCCGGCTGCGGGCCGAGCCGCTCGCCGCGCTGCTGCACTGCACGTACCTGACGCCCGAGTCGGCGGACGACCCCGGCCGACGCCATCTCACCTGGGCACACGAGGAGCTGTTCAAACGGACGGTGACCCCGGTGACCCGGCGCGAGCTGCACGCCTTCGGACGAGTGCTGCACGGGCGGGCCCCCGCCGCCCTGCTGCCGCCGGTTTCGGACCGGGAGCTCGGCGACTTCGTCGTACGCGACCAGCGGGACTTCTGGCGGCCGGCCGTCGACAATGCTCCGTTGTGGACGCGGGACGTCTGGGTCGCCCTGGGGCTGATCACCTTCGCTCGGGCGAGTGTCACCCTGCGCGACGGACGCCTGATCACCAAGCGGGAGGCCCTGGACCTGCTGCCCGGCCTCGGGGCATCGGTAGAGGTGGTCGAGGACATCCGCAGGCGCCGCTACGACGACTCCGCCGCGCCGCCGACCGAGGAGTGGGCGGCGCGCAGGGCCGGGCTGACCCGGGCCTACCTGGGGCCGGCGATCGACGCGCTCGTGGCCTCGTACGACTGAACGGGCAGGTCGGGCAGTTCCGCCTCGGGCCGTTCCCGCAGGGCCAGCATCACTCGCAGAACGGCGATCCACGTCACGGCCGAGCCGAGCATGTGCAGGCCGACCAGGATCTCCGGGAGGTCCGTGAAGTACTGGACGTAGCCGATGACGCCCTGGGCCAGGAGGATCAGGAAGAGGTCGCGGGTGCGGTTGAGGGGGCCCTTCGGGGCGTCGACCGCCTTGAGGACGAACCACAGGGCGAACGTCAGGGTGACGACGATCCAGGCCAGCACGGCGTGCAGCTTGGTGACGTTCTCCCAGTCGAGCGGCATCCGCTCGACCTCGCTGGAGTCACCCGCGTGCGGACCCGCGCCGGTGACGACCGTGCCGACCGCGATCAGCAGCGCGGAGGCCGCGACCAGGAACCACACCAGCTGCTGCACCGCCTTGCCGACCAGGGGGCGCGGCGCCGCGTCGCCCTCCCGGGTGCGCTGCCACATCACCGTGGCGACGGCGATCAGGGCGGAGGAGAGCAGGAAGTGGGCCGCGACCGTGTACGGGTTGAGGCCGACCAGGACGACGATGCCGCCGAGCACCGCGTTGCTCATCACGATCCAGAACTGCGCCCAGCCCAGCCGGGTCAGGCTGCGCCGGAACGGCTTCTCGGAGCGCGCGGCGATGATCGCCCAGCCGACGGCGGCGCACAGCACGTACGTCAGCATGCGGTTGCCGAACTCGATGGCACCGTGCACGCCCATGGCGCTGGTGGCGGTCAGCGAGTCGTCGGTGCACTTGGGCCAGGTCGGGCAGCCGAGCCCGGACCCGGTGAGCCGTACCGCACCGCCGGTGACCACGATGACCACCGACATCACGAGCGCGGCGAGAGCCGCCCGTTGGACCGTCCTCGGGGTCGGGGTCCAGCGTGCGGCGATGAAGGCGAGCGGGTTGCGCACGGCCGCTACGGCGTCGGCGCGGGTCACGTTTGGCACGCGCCCTATCGTAGGCGGCCGCTTGTGCACGCTTTCACGAGGGTCCCCGGGAGGCCTGGCCCGGTCTACTCCCAGCGGAAGAACTTCCCCGCCGCCGCCAGCCCGACGACCGCCCACGCCGCCAGGATCCCCAGGTCGCCCCATGGCATCCCGGCCCCGTGCTGGAGTACGTCGCGCAGCCCGTCCGACAGGGCCGAGATCGGCAGCAGGCCGAGCACGTCCTGCGCGCCGGGCGGGAACTTGTCCAGCGGCACGATGACCCCGCCGCCGACGAGGAGCAGCAGGAAGACCAGGTTGGCCGCGGCCAGGGTGGCCTCGGCCTTGAGGGTGCCGGCCATCAGCAGGCCCAGCCCCGAGAAGGCGGCCGTCCCCAGGATCAGCAGGAGGACGACGGCTGCCGGATTCCCGTGCGGCGACCAGCCCAGCGCGAAGGCGATCACCGTCAGCAGGAGGATCTGGAGGACCTCCGTGACCAGCACCGACGCCGTCTTCGCCGTCATCAGCGCCCAGCGGGGCAGCGGCGAGGCGGCCAGCCGCTTCAGCACGCCGTACCGGCGCTCGAAGCCCGTGGCGATCGCTTGCCCCGTGAACGCCGTCGACATCACGGCGAGCGCGAGGATGCCGGGGGTCAGGAAGTCGACGGCCTCGCCGGCGCCGGTGTCGACGATGTCCACCGAGCTGAAGAGGACCAGCAGGAGGGTCGGGATCACGACGGTCAGGAGCAGCTGCTCGCCGTTGCGCAGCAGCATCTTCGTCTCGAGCGCCGCCTGGGCCGCGATCATGCGGGGGAGGGGGGCCGCCCCTGGCTTCGGGGTGTACGCACCCGTACCGACGGTGGTCACGAACGCAGCTCCTTGCCGGTCAGCTCCAGGAAGACGTCTTCGAGGGTGTGGCGCTCCACCGAGATCTTCTCCGGCATCACTCCGTGCTGCGCACACCACGACGTCACCGTCGCGAGCAGCTGCGGGTCGACCTTGCCGACGACCCGGTACGAGCCCGGCGTCAGCTCCGCCGCTGTGCAGTCCGCGGGCAGGGCCTTGAGCAGGGACCCCACGTCCAGGCCGGGGCGGCCGGTGAAGCGGAGGGTGTTCTCGGCGCCGCCCCGGCACAGCTCCTCCGGGGAGCCCTGGGCGATGACCTGGCCCGCGTCGATGATCGCGACGTCGTCGGCGAGCTGCTCGGCCTCGTCCATGTAGTGGGTCGTGAGGATCACGGAGACACCGTCGGCGCGCAGGTCCCGGACCAGGTCCCAGGTGGCCCGGCGGGCCTGCGGGTCGAGGCCGGCCGTCGGCTCGTCCAGGAACACCAGCTCCGGGCGGCCGACCACGGCCATGGCGAGCGCCAGCCGCTGCTGCTGACCGCCGGACAGGCGGCGGTACGTGGTCCGGCCGCAGCTGGCGAGACCGAGCCGCTCGATGAGGGCGTCGACGTCCAGGGGGTGCGCGTGCAGCTTCGCCACATGCCGCAGCATCTCGTCCGCCCGTGCGCCCGAGTACACGCCGCCGGACTGCAGCATCACGCCGATACGCGGCCGCAGCTCGCCGGACTGTCTCACCGGGTCGAGGCCCAGGACGCGCACCGTGCCGGAGTCCGGCTTCCGGTACCCCTCGCAGGTCTCGACCGTCGTGGTCTTGCCCGCGCCGTTGGGTCCGAGGACGGCGGTGACACCGGCCCGGGCCACCAGGTCGAGGCCGTTCACCGCGGTTTTGTCGCCGTACCGCTTCACCAGGGCCTGGACCTGGACCACGGGCTCAGTTCGCATGGCTCCAGAGTCTAGGTACGCGGCAGGTAACCCGAACGGCCGGGTTCGCATCTCTCCATCCGGCCCGGTTCAGATCTCCTCGGCGCGGGGCCGGTGTATCTCCAGCCACCGCTCCGCGTACGCCACCGCGTCGGCCAGCGGAAACAGCCGTACGTCGGCCGCGCCCACCTGTCCGCGTACGACGGGACGGTCCCGCTCGAAGTCATGGCCCAGCTCGTCGAACCGCTCCGAGGTGATCGAAACCTCGGTCACCACCTCCCACCCCGCGGGCCCCGGCCGCCCCACCTTGACCAGCGGTGACGGGATCCGGTACTCGGCCAGATGGAAGCAGGTGCACGCGTCGTAACCGGCGCCGAGCAGCAGCACGCGCGCGTGGAGCGACTCCAGCCGTGCCAGCGGGCTGCGCTCGCCGAGGCGGCAGTCCGTGGCGTGTCCCTCGACGATCTCCCCGGCTCGCGGCCCGAGGGCGGCGAAGGACGTCTGCGGATGCGCACTGCGCAGGGCGCCCGGCCAGGTCCGTACGGTCTCCGGGACGACGCCGACCCCGCGCGTGGGCGTGATCAGGGGGTCGTACGCGGGCATGGTCGCCCGGATCGTCTCCCACCACTCCTCCGGCACCGGCGGGTTGACCCACACCGCCGGGTCCGAGAGGTCGCCGGTCTGGGTGGGGACCACCAGCGTGCCGTCCGGGCCGAGCGCGTCGAGCAGTGCCTGGACGACCGCGACGGCGCCTCCGCAGACCCAGCCGAGGGAGCTGAGGGAGGAGTGCACCAGGAGCGTTTCACCGCTTTGGACGCCGAGCTCGCGCATGTGTGCGGCGAGGGTGTCACGGGTGACAAGAGGGCCGGTCGGAGGGGGTGTCGACATGGTTCGGGAGTGTCCCGGAGGGAGCCCGGCGGCGCCACCGAATTGATCGATCAAAGATCATTCCCGCAGGTCAGATTAGGTATGCCTAAGTGACGCAGGGCACCGTCGAGGGGCCCGGACGCGGCTTGCCTGCCTCTGAGGAATTACGCAACAATGGCGTTGTGAAAAACGTCGGCGAGGCTCGGGAGACCCCCATGGGGACCCCTCAGGAGGAGCTCGCGACCGGAGAGCGCTCCACGCGCAACCGGGTCGCGCGGTCAATCCTGGACCACGGCCCCTCGACCGTCGCCGAGCTGGCCGGCCGGCTGGGACTCACCCAGGCAGCCGTACGCAGGCATCTGGACGCGCTGGTCGCGGACGATGTCGTGGAGGCCCGCGAACAGCGGGTGTACGGCACGCGCACGCGTGGCCGTCCCGCCAAGGTCTTCGCGCTCACCGACTGCGGCCGCGACGCCTTCGACCAGTCGTACGACAAGCTCGCCGCGGACGCCCTGAAGTGGATCGCCGAGCGCGAGGGCGGGCAGGAGGCGGTCGCCGCCTTCGCCCGGGCCCGGATCGCCGCCCAGGCGAGCGCGTACCGCAAGGCGATCGAGGCCGTCAGTCCTGACGAGCGCACCGAAGCCCTGGCCAAGGCCCTGAGCGTGGACGGGTACGCTGCTACGGCGCGCAGCGCACCCCTCCCGCAAAAAGGCGAGCAGCTGTGCCAGCACCACTGCCCGGTCGCCCACGTCGCGGAGCAGTTCCCGCAGCTGTGCGAGGCGGAGACGGAGATCTTCGCCGAACTGCTCGGAACACACGTCCAGAGACTGGCGACCATCGCGCACGGCGACGGCGTCTGCACGACGTACATCCCGAAGATTTCCCACACGCAAGTTCATAGCGACAACGCATCTGCAAGCACGGCCGGGAGGAACCCCGCATGACTCTCCCCATCGAGGAGACTGCCCACCCTGAGCTCGAGGGTCTGGGTAAGTACGAATACGGCTGGGCCGACTCCGACGAAGCCGGCGCCTCTGCGAAGCGCGGTCTGAGCGAGGATGTCGTCAAGGACATCTCCGCGAAGAAGTCCGAGCCGGAGTGGATGACCAAGCTTCGTCTCAAGGGTCTGCGCCTGTTCGACAAGAAGCCCATGCCCAACTGGGGCTCGGACCTTTCCGGTATCGACTTCGACAACATCAAGTACTTCGTGCGTTCCACGGAGAAGCAGGCGGAGTCCTGGGAGGACCTGCCCGAGGACATCAAGAACACGTACGACAAGCTCGGCATCCCCGAGGCGGAGAAGCAGCGCCTCGTCGCCGGTGTCGCGGCCCAGTACGAGTCCGAGGTCGTCTACCACCAGATCCGCGAGGACCTGGAGGAGCAGGGCGTCATCTTCCTCGACACCGACACGGCCCTGAAGGAGCACCCGGAGCTCTTCAAGGAGTACTTCGGGACCGTCATCCCGGTCGGTGACAACAAGTTCGCGTCGCTGAACACCGCCGTGTGGTCGGGTGGCTCGTTCATCTACGTCCCGCCGGGCGTCCACGTGGAGATCCCGCTCCAGGCCTACTTCCGTATCAACACGGAGAACATGGGCCAGTTCGAGCGGACCCTGATCATCGTCGACGAGGGCGCGTACGTGCACTACGTCGAGGGTTGTACGGCCCCGATCTACAAGTCGGACTCGCTGCACTCCGCGGTCGTCGAGATCATCGTCAAGAAGAACGCCCGCTGCCGCTACACGACCATCCAGAACTGGTCGAACAACGTCTACAACCTGGTCACCAAGCGCGCCGTCGCCTACGAGGGCGCGACCATGGAGTGGATCGACGGCAACATCGGCTCCAAGGTGACGATGAAGTACCCGGCCGTCTACCTGATGGGCGAGCACGCCAAGGGCGAGACCCTGTCCATCGCCTTCGCGGGCGAGGGGCAGCACCAGGATGCCGGCTCCAAGATGGTCCACATGGCGCCGAACACGTCCTCCAACATCGTGTCGAAGTCCGTCGCCCGCGGTGGCGGCCGTACCTCCTACCGTGGTCTGGTGGAGATCGGCGAGGGCGCCCACGGCTCGAAGTCCAACGTGCTGTGCGACGCGCTGCTCGTCGACACCATCTCCCGCTCCGACACGTACCCCTACGTGGACGTCCGCGAGGACGACGTGTCCATGGGCCACGAGGCCACCGTCTCCAAGGTCTCCGAGGACCAGCTCTTCTACCTGATGAGCCGCGGTCTGAGCGAGTTCGAGGCGATGGCGATGATCGTGCGCGGCTTCGTCGAGCCCATCGCGAAGGAGCTGCCGATGGAGTACGCCCTCGAGCTCAACCGGCTGATCGAGCTGCAGATGGAAGGCGCGGTCGGTTAAGACCCGCCCTCGACAGCAGCCAGCAATTTCTGACGTAGGAAGAGAGCAGACCGACAGCCATGGCTGAGGCTCAGAACATCCCCGTGGGGTCCACCACCGCGGGCCAGATCGCGGTGGCCGCCGAGTCGACCGTCGCCACGCGCATGAGCGCGCCCCCGTCCTTCGACGTCGCGGACTTCCCGGTCCCGCACGGCCGCGAGGAGGAGTGGCGGTTCACCCCGCTGGAGCGCCTGCGCGGGCTGCACGACGGCACCGCCGTGGCGACCGGCGACGGCCTGCAGGTCACCGTCGAGGCCCCCGAGGGCGTCACCGTCGAGACCGTCGGCCGTGACGATGCCCGCCTGGGCAAGGCGGGCACCCCCGTGGACCGCGTCGCCGCCCAGGCGTACTCGGCGTTCGAGAAGGCCGGTGTCGTCACCGTCCCCAAGGAGACGGTCCTCACCGAGCCGATCCGTATCGCCGTGCACGGCACGGGCGGGGTCGCCTACGGCCACCAGGTCGTGGAGCTCGGAGCCTTCGCCGAGGCCGTCGTCGTCATCGACCACACCGGTGACGCGGTGCTCGCCGCCAACGTCGACTACATCCTGGGGGACGGCGCCAAGCTCACCGTCGTCTCCGTCCAGGACTGGGACGACAAGGCCGTGCACGTGGGCCAGCACAACGCGCTGATCGGCCGGGACGCCACCTTCAAGTCGTTCGTGGTCACCTTCGGCGGCGACCTCGTACGCCTCCACCCGCGCGTCGCCTACGCCGGCACCGGCGGTGAGGCCGAGCTCTTCGGCCTCTACTTCACCGACGCGGGCCAGCACCAGGAGCACCGTCTCCTCGTCGACCACAACACCCCGCACTGCAAGTCCAACGTCGCCTACAAGGGCGCGCTCCAGGGCGACGACGCGCACGCCGTGTGGATCGGCGACGTCCTCATCGAGGCCAAGGCCGAGGGCACGGACACGTACGAGATGAACCGGAACCTCGTCCTCACGGACGGCGCCCGGGTCGACTCCGTGCCGAACCTGGAGATCGAGACCGGCGAGATCGTCGGCGCCGGCCACGCCTCCGCGACCGGCCGCTTCGACGACGAGCAGCTCTTCTACCTGATGGCCCGCGGCATCCCCGCCGACGAGGCCCGTCGCCTGGTGGTCCGCGGCTTCTTCGCCGAGCTCGTCCAGCAGATCGGTGTCGACGACATCCAGGAGCGCCTCCTCGTGAAGATCGACGAGGAGCTGGAGGCGTCGGTCTGATGACCACCTTCGTACGCGTCTGTGGGCTGAGCGAGCTGGAGGAGGACACCCCGAAGCGGGTGGAACTCGACGGCACGCCGGTCTCGGTCGTGCAGACCGAGGGGGAGGTGTTCGCCATCTACGACATCTGCTCCCACGCGAACGTCTCGCTCTCCGAGGGCGAGGTGGAGGACTGCCAGATCGAGTGCTGGCTGCACGGCTCCGCGTTCGACCTCAGAACCGGCAAGCCGTCCGGCCTACCCGCGACGCGCCCCGTCCCCGTATACCCCGTAAAGATCGAAGGGGACGACGTTCTCGTCTCCCTCACCCAGGAGTCCTGAGGCACCCATGGCAACGCTTGAAATCCGAGACCTGCACGTCACCGTCGAGGCCGACAACGCCACGAAGGAGATCCTCAAGGGCGTCGACCTCACCGTGAAGCAGGGCGAGACGCACGCCATCATGGGCCCCAACGGCTCGGGCAAGTCGACCCTCGCCTACTCCCTCGCGGGTCACCCGAAGTACACGATCACCGGCGGCACCGTCACTCTCGACGGCGAGGACGTCCTGGAGATGTCCGTCGACGAGCGCGCCCGCGCCGGCCTGTTCCTGGCGATGCAGTACCCGGTCGAGGTCCCCGGCGTCTCGGTCTCCAACTTCCTGCGCACCTCCGCCACCGCCATCCGCGGCGAGGCCCCCAAGCTGCGCACCTGGGTGAAGGAGGTCAAGGAGGCCATGGAGCGCCTCAACATGGACCCGTCCTTCGCCGAGCGCAACGTCAACGAGGGCTTCTCCGGCGGTGAGAAGAAGCGCCACGAGATCCTTCAGCTGGAGCTGCTCAAGCCGAAGGTCGCGATCCTCGACGAGACCGACTCCGGTCTGGACGTCGACGCCCTGCGCGTCGTCTCCGAGGGCGTCAACCGCGTCCGTGAGACCGGTGAGGTCGGCACCCTGCTGATCACGCACTACACGCGCATCCTGCGCTACATCAAGCCCGACCAGGTCCACGTCTTCTCCGGCGGGCGCATCGTCGAGTCCGGCGGTGCCGAGCTCGCCGACAAGCTGGAGAACGAGGGCTACGAGGCATACACGAAGGGTGGCGCATCCGCGTGACACAGCTGCCGGGCCTCCTCGACACCGAGGCGATCCGCAAGGACTTCCCCATCCTGGACCGACAGGTCCACGACGGTAAGAAGCTTGTCTACCTGGACAACGCGGCGACCTCGCAGAAGCCGCGCCAGGTACTGGACGCCTTGAGCGAGTACTACGAGCGCTACAACGCCAACGTCCACCGCGGTGTGCATGTGCTCGCCGAGGAGGCCACGGCGCTGTACGAGGGTGCGCGCGACAAGGTCGCGGAGTTCATCAACGCGCCCAGCCGCAACGAGGTGATCTTCACCAAGAACGCCTCCGAGTCCCTCAACCTCGTGGCGAACATGCTGGGCTGGGCCGACGAGCCCTACCGGGTGGACCACGAGACCGAGATCGTCATCACCGAGATGGAGCACCACTCCAACATCGTGCCGTGGCAGCTGCTCGCGCAGCGCACGGGCGCGAAGCTGAAGTGGTTCGGTCTCACGGACGACGGCCGCCTGGACCTGTCCAACATCGACGAGATCATCACGGAGAAGACGAAGATCGTCTCCTTCGTGCTGGTGTCGAACATCCTGGGCACGGTCAACCCGGTCGAGGCGATAGTGCGCCGTGCGCAGGAGGTCGGCGCGCTGGTCTGCATCGACGCCTCGCAGGCGGCGCCGCACATGCCGCTGGACGTGCAGTCGCTCCAGGCCGACTTCGTGGCCTTCACCGGCCACAAGATGTGCGGCCCGACCGGCATCGGCGTCCTGTGGGGCCGCCAGGAGCTGCTGGAGGACCTGCCCCCGTTCCTGGGCGGCGGCGAGATGATCGAGACCGTGTCGATGCACTCGTCGACGTACGCTCCCGCCCCGCACAAGTTCGAGGCGGGCACGCCGCCGGTCGCGCAGGCGGTCGGTCTGGGCGCGGCGATCGACTACTTGAACTCGATCGGCATGGACAAGATCCTCGCCCATGAGCACGCGCTCACCGAGTACGCGGTGAAGCGGCTGGCGGAGGTCCCGGACCTGCGGATCATCGGCCCCACGACGGCCGAGGACCGCGGCGCCGCGATCTCCTTCACGCTCGGCGACATCCACCCGCACGACGTGGGCCAGGTCCTCGACGAGCAGGGCATCGCGGTCCGGGTCGGCCACCACTGCGCGCGGCCGGTCTGCCTCCGGTACGGAATTCCTGCGACCACGCGAGCGTCGTTCTATCTGTACTCCACGCCGACCGAGATCGACGCTCTGGTCGACGGGCTGGAGCACGTACGGAACTTCTTCGGCTGACGGGACGGGACGAGCGATCGCATGAAGCTGGATTCGATGTACCAGGAAGTCATCCTGGACCACTACAAGAACCCGCACGGGCGTGGTCTGAGGGATGGCGACGCCGAGGTGCACCACGTGAACCCGACGTGCGGCGACGAGATCACCCTGCGTGTGAAGTACGACGGCACGAAGATCGAGGACGTCTCCTACGAGGGTCAGGGCTGCTCGATCAGCCAGGCCTCGGCGTCCGTGCTGAACGAGCTCCTCGTCGGCAAGGACCTGTCGGACGCGCAGAAGATCCAGGAGACCTTCCTGGAGCTGATGCAGTCCAAGGGGAAGCTCGAGCCCGATGACGCGATGGAGGAGGTGCTGGAGGACGCGGTCGCGTTCGCCGGCGTCTCCAAGTACCCCGCCCGGGTCAAGTGCGCCCTCCTGAGCTGGATGGCGTGGAAGGACGCGACGGCCCAGGTGCTGGGCGGAGCCGACGCCGAAAGGAAGACGGCATGAGCGAGACCGTTGAGATGAAGCCGGCCTCGGAGGAAGAGGTCCGTGAGGCGCTGTACGACGTCGTCGACCCCGAGCTGGGTATCGACGTCGTCAACCTCGGCCTGATCTACGGCATCCACATCGACGACGCGAACATCGCGACGCTCGACATGACCCTGACCTCGGCGGCCTGCCCGCTGACGGACGTCATCGAGGACCAGGCCAAGTCCGCCACGGACGGTCTCGTCAGCGAGCTGCGCATCAACTGGGTGTGGATGCCGCCGTGGGGCCCGGACAAGATCACGGACGACGGTCGTGAGCAGCTTCGGGCGCTGGGATTCAACGTCTGAGTCCGTCCGTACGACTGTGCAGTGGCCCTCGGCGGTTTCGCCGGGGGCCACTCGCGCGTGCGGGCTCAGGCCAGCCCCGCCACCAACCGGAACGCCGAGTCCGCCAGGTACAGGCCGCTGTGCTCGTACGGGGCCAGGCGGAGCTGGAAGTTCTGGTGACGCAGGAAACGGCCCGGGTAGTTGACCGACTCCAGCATGACCGCGCCCGAGTACGCCGCTGAGCGGGCGCAGAAGGTGGCGTCCTGCTTGAACAGGGCGGAGCCGTCGTTGCGTTCGGAGCGGAGGACGAAGCTGCGGTGGCGCAGGTAGCTGCCGTCGGCTGTGGCGAAGGAGTAGCAGGAGGCGTCGCTCAGGCCCTTGATCAGCTTGAAGGTGGAGTCCTCGCGGCTCTCCGAGCCGCTGACCTGGTCCAGCTTCACGTAGCCGCCGCTCGCGTGCCAGTAGCGGTCGGGGTAGTTGACCGAGCGCACGGAGCGCCAGGTGGTGGCCGGAGGCTTCGAGGCGCTCGACGAACCCCCCTCGTGGGAAGGCGACTTGGACGGCTTCTGCTCCGGCTCCGGCGCGGGCTTGGGCGCGCCGGCCTCCTGTTGGCGGGGTGCCCTCGTGGTCGCCTCGGGCGTCGACAGGCCGCTCTTGCCCTTCGGGGGAGCCGTCTTCGACGGGGTGGCGAAGGAGATCAGGCCGGGGACGGACGTGGTGTCGTCGGCCCGCGCCGAGCGTGACGTCGCGTCAGGCGCCCTGTCCGTCACGACAATTGCCGTGGCGCAGGCGACGATCGTCGCCACCGCCATCCCGCCCGCCAGCCACAGGCGGCGCGTCCCCGGTGCCCGGGAGGTGTCCGGGGCCCAGCCGTTCTCCCAAGGTTGGTCCTGAGGCGGCCGGGACTTGTTTTCTGGCATGCGCTGATCCTCCAGCGGCGTCACGCGACGACAGCCGCGGCTGCGAAGGCGCGGTATGTGAACGGTGAAACACTAGTGGACCCTGTGCTCTCGGAGCAGCCGTTTGGAACGAGTAAATCCGGCTGCGCAACGCCGCATTGGGGAAGCCGCCCCGCCCTTGGAGTCACCGAGAACCCCTTTGTGTACGCCCGTACGCAACGTTGTGTACGATCGTACGCATGGGATACCTGCTGCTCGCCGGAGCCATCGCGGCCGAGGTGGCCGCCACGACCGCCATGAAGTACAGCGACGGCTTCAGCAGGCTGTGGCCGTCGCTGCTGACCGCGCTCGGATACGTCGTCTCCTTCGCGCTGCTCGCCCAGACCCTGAAGACCGTCTCCGTGGGCACGGCGTATGCGATCTGGGCCGGCGTCGGCACCGCGGCCATCGTCGCGATAGGGATCGCCTTCATGGGGGAGGGGATGACCGTCGTGAAGGCCGCAGGGATCGCGCTGATCATCGTCGGCGTGGTCGTGCTGAACCTGGGCGGTGCGCACTGATGCCCCGGCGTTACGACCCCGAGCGGCGCCAGCGGATCATCGACGCGGCGATCCGGGTCGTCGGGGAGAAAGGCATCGCGGGGCTGAGCCACCGCACCGTCGCCGCCGAGGCGGATGTGCCGCTCGGCTCCACCACGTACCACTTCAAGACCCTCGACGACCTGATGGTCGCCGCCCTGCGCCAGGCGAGCGAGGGCTTCGCCAAGGTGATCGCCTCGCGCGGTGGCCTGGAGGACCCGGAGACCGACCTCGCCACCGAACTCGCGAGCTGGATGGGCGAGTGGCTCGCGGGCGACCGCACCGGCGTCGAGCTGGAGTACGAGCTCTACCTCGCCGCCCTGCGCCGCCCCGCCCTGCGCCCGGTCGCCGCCGAGTGGGCCCAGGACCTCGCCGACCGGCTGTCCCGGCGTACGGACGCGGTCACGGCGCGGGCGCTGGTGGCGCTGATGGACGGGATCTGTCTGCAGGTGCTGCTCACCGAGGTGCCGTACGACGAGGGGTACGCGCGCGATGTACTGCGCCGCGTGATCCGCTGACCGTCCAGACCCGGCAGCGCGGCCCCCGGCCCGCCTCGGCAGCAGGTCACCCACCTTCCCTCGGTCGCCGACGGCCCGCACCCTGAGACGGCCCACCCGTCGGTTGGCCCGGGCGGCCCCCCGCCGGTTAGGTTGCCCTCATGACCGACACGACTGCTCCTCGCACCACCGGCGCCGTGGCCGCCGGCCTCGCCACGATCGCTGCTGACGGCACTGTTCTCGACACCTGGTTCCCCGCGCCCGAGCTCGTCGCCGAGCCGGGTCCCTCCGGCAGCGAGCGGCTGTCCGCCGAGCGCGCCGTCGAGCTGCTCGGCGAGGGCGCCGCGAAGGCGATCGGGCCGGATGCGCGCCGGGGCGTCGAGGTCGTCGCGGTCCGCACGGTCATCGCCTCGATCGACGAGAAGCCGATCGACGCGCACGACGTCTACCTGCGCCTGCACCTGCTCTCCCACCGCCTGGTCAAGCCGCACGGCCTGAGCCTGGAGGGCCAGTTCGGGTTCCTCGCCAACGTCGCCTGGACCTCCCTCGGCCCGGTCGCCGTCGACGACGTCGAGAAGGTCCGCCTGAACGCCCGCGCCGAGGGCCTGCACCTCCAGGTGACCTCGATCGACAAGTTCCCGCGCATGACGGACTACGTGGCCCCCAAGGGCGTCCGCATCGCCGACGCCGACCGCGTGCGGCTCGGTGCCCACCTCGCCGAGGGCACCACCGTCATGCACGAGGGCTTCGTCAACTTCAACGCCGGCACCCTCGGCACCTCCATGGTCGAGGGCCGTATCTCCGCGGGCGTCATCGTCGGCGACGGCTCCGACATCGGTGGCGGCGCGTCGACGATGGGCACCCTGTCCGGCGGCGGCAACGTGATCATCTCCATCGGCGAGCGCTGCCTGATCGGCGCCGAGGCGGGCGTCGGCATCGCGCTCGGCGACGAGTGCGTCGTCGAGGCCGGCCTCTATGTCACCGCCGGCACCCGCATCACCATGCCCGACGGCCAGATCGTCAAGGCCCGCGAACTCTCCGGCGCCTCCAACATCCTCTTCCGCCGCAACTCGGTCACCGGCACCGTCGAGGCCCGCCCGAACAACGCGGTGTGGGGCGGCCTGAACGAGATCCTGCACAGCCACAACTGATCAGCAGCAGCCGATCCATCGCCGGGCGCCCTTCCATGGCCGGACACGGTCCGTGGGAGGGCGCCCGGCGTATGGCAACCGGTGGTGACGCGGCGCGCTCACGTACGGGTTACTCGACGTGACCTCATTGCGGTCCAGGCAGATGAACGGGTGGACGCAGTTTCCGATCACAAGCCGAACCGACGAAATGAGGGCCGATGACCGGTCGAGTGAAGACGAACGTGTGGACCAGGGCCGTACTCCGCCTGGTGGTCGGCACGCTGGCCGCGGGGGCGGCGTGCTGGCTGCCGGCCGGGACCGCGCACGCCGACGAGACCAACACCGGCTCGCACAACGGACCCCGCATCGGGTTGGTCAACGTCGGGCAGGTGGATGATCCGATGGAGGATGTGCTGGAGCACTTCCTGCTCTTCGGCGACGGGTACAAGTGGGGCTGACCGCGCACCGGGCCCGGTCCCGGCCCCTTCCTGGGTCTCCAGGACCGTTCCTGGAGAGGACCTTTCCCGGAGATCCAGGATTTCTTCCCCGTGCCGGCATAGCGGCGGCGCCCCGCACGCGTCATAGGGGATAGGAGAGACGGGCGCCGGGCCCGCCCGGGGGAAGAGAAGGTGACGATGGATGCCGAAGCGCAGGACAGCTTTCGGGAGTTCGTGGAGAACCGGTCGTCCGCGTTGCTGAAGACCGCCGTACTGCTGACCGGCGGCGACCGGCACGCCGCGGAGGACCTCCTGCAGAACGCCCTGATCAAGGCGGTCGGTCGCTGGCACCGCATCGACGAGCCGGAGGCGTATGTACGTCAGATCCTGTACCGGCAGCAGATCAGCCGCTGGCGGCTGAAGTGGCGTCGGCGCGAACTCACCGTCGCCGAGCCGCCCGAGGCCGGCGCGAGCCCGGACGCCGCGCCCGCCGCGGAGCTACGGCTGCTGATGCGCGGGGCGTTGGCCCGGTTGACGGCACGGCAGCGGATGGTGCTGGTGCTGCGCTATTTCGAGGACCTGCCGGAGGCCGACGTGGCCCGTGTCCTGGGCTGTTCCGTGGGCACCGTACGGTCCACCGCCCATCGTTCGCTCGCCCGGCTGCGCGCGCTCGCGCCCGAGCTGGCGGCCCTGGGCCCGGCCGACGTCGAGTCGCAGCCGTCCCGTGACTTCTCGCCCGTGGAGGTGCGACCGTGAACGTCGAGGAACTCGTGCGTGACTCGCTGCGGGAGCTGGCCGACGAACAGACGTCTACGGGACCGGGGCTCGCCGACCGGGTCCTGGTGGTGCGCCGACGCCGACGCACCCGGCGGATCGTCTCCGTCGCCGCGGCCACCGCTGCCGTCGTCGCCATCGGCGTGGCGGTGCCGCTGCTGGACTCCGGGAAGGAGGACGTGCGGCCCGCGGACGTCGTACAGCAGAGCAAGGACATCGCGCACCCGGACCAGTCGCCGCCGCGCGAGCTGATCTCGGCCGGCAACACGGTGCTGGCCGCGTACTACATCCCCCGGACCGTCAAGCACTCCGCCGACCGGGCCGAACGCGTCCGCGACTACTGGCTGCTGGACCAGAAGACGGACAAATACGTGAAGACCACCCAGTGGTCCTACGTCGCCGTCGCCCCGGGCATGAAGACCGCCGCCGTCCTGGAGCGGAACCTGCCCGCCTCACGGATCGGAATGCTCGACCTGGCCACCGGCAAGGTCGCGCGGTGGATCCAGCTCGACCACAAGGTCGCCGGACTCTCGTTCTCGCGCGACGGTCTGAAGCTGGTCGCGACGACCTACAGCGAGAACCCCGACCAGCTGGTCAAGATGCAGGGTTCCGACGGCTGGGACCAGAAGCAGCCGTCGAGCCGTACCGGTTTCTACGTCCTGGACGTGGTCTCCGGCAAGGGCTCCTGGAGCGCGGTCAAGCTCGAAAGCGACCCGACCGATCCCATGGGCGACAGCTTCATCAACGCCCGCCAGGACTTCGCGCTCAGCCCCGACGGCAGGCATGTCTGGGCCGGGAACCCCATGGGAGAGATCGGCAAGCAGTTCTACGACCTCACGGGCGCCGAGGTCGACGTACCGGCGGACCAGAAGCATCTGCAGTGGTACGTCGACGCGTGGCAGTCGCCCAGCGGCCGGCTGGTCGCCGGTGACTTCGCGGGTGAGAAGTGGAAGACGTCCTCCTGGGTCATCGACGCCCGCACCGGAGAGAAGACCGAGGTGCGCGGGCAGCAGCTGCTCGCCTGGGTCGGCGACGCGTCGCTGATCGCCTGGGACATCGCGAAGGACGGCAAGAACGAGTTCCACCAGCGGCTCGTGAAGGTCACCATCGGCAGCGACAAGACGGTTCCTCTCAGCGGCTTCCGCAAGGGCAACGACGGGGGCGCGGGGCGCTGGGAGCCCGTCTTCGCCGAGCGCTGATCAGTCGGTGACCAACTCCTGGTACGCCGCCAGCAGCCCATCGACCGCCTCGCGGCGGGCGGGCCGCAGCGGTGCGCGGACGGGACCCGCGGGCAGGCCCAGTTCATGGAGCAGGGCCTTGGCGGTGACCGAGCCGGGCAGCCCCGCCGACATCATCAACTCGATGAGCGGCGTGGCACGTTGTTGGAGGCGGGCGGACACGGGGGTGTCGCCCGCCTCGAACGCGTCGAGGACCGCCCGGAGTTGGGCGGGAACGACATTGGCGACCGTACTGATGTATCCCGCGCCCCCTACCGCGTACAGCGCGAGGTTGTGCTCGTCGCACCCCGCGTAGTACGCCAACTCGGTCCGCGACAGCACCTTTTGGGCGCCGAGGAAGTCGTAGGAGCAGTCCTTCACCGCCACGACGCGCGGGTGCTCGGCGAGTCGGATCAGTGTCTCCGGCTCGATGCGGGTGCCGGTGCGGCCCGGGATGTCGTACAGCGCGAGGGGCAGTCCGGCGGCGTCGGCGACCTCGCGGAAGTGTGCCTCGACGGCGTCCTGCGGGGGCTTGCTGTAGTACGGCGCGACCACCAACAGACCGTCGGCGCCCGCCTTTTCGGCCGCCAGGGCCAGCTCGACGGTGTGCCGGGTGTCGAAGGTGCCCACCCCTGCGACGACCGACGCCCGGTCGCCCACCGCCTCCCGCACGGCCCTGATCAGCTCCGACTTCTCGGCGTCCGTCGTGGTCGGCGACTCGCCCGTCGTACCGGAGAGCACGAGCCCGTCGCACCCCTCGGACACCAGCCGCTCGGCGAGACGCTGGGCGCCGTCGACGTCGAGCGATCCCGCCTCGGTGAAGGGCGTGATCATGGCGCACAGGGCGCGGCCGAAGGGCGGGGCGGGGGAGGGCGTGGTGGTCATGGAAGTAGTCTCGGCGGGTCGACTGTGAAGCTCCACTTAATTCTTCTACGAAGTATTGATAAGTGATGCTGTGGGGTGGGGGTCTGTCTGGCCGTTCGTAGGCCCTATGTCCAAACTCGGGCGCCATGGGTCACTATGGCCAGGACGGTCATAGGCCCCAGGTCATGGGAGGCGTCATGAAGCTTGGCAAGGCACTCGCCACCGGAGTCGCGCAAGAGCGGCCGCAGACCCGCGAGGAAGAGCCCGAACTCCAGCTCCCCGAGGAGATCGAGGAAATGAAGGCGCCCGAAGAGGTCCCGGCCGCCCGATGAGACTGCGGCTTCCGGAGGAACGCCCGACGGAGCCGCCGACCGGATACAAGATCGCCCACCCGATGCTGTCCCAGGACGGCACCCGGGCCGGGTTCACCGGTGTGTCGCTGGGCGGCGCGCTGCCGTACGGAGTCCTGGCAGACGCGTCCTGCGTCTACGGCCTGCGGCACCGGGCGCCGAGCCGCCGCTGCGACTGCGGCTTCCACTGTGTGCATGACCGTAGGACGGCCGAGGCGCTGCTGTGCACGGCCGAGCATCGGGCGGCCGTACTGCTTGAGGTCACCGTGCTGGGCCGGTACATCCGCTTCGAGCGCGGCTTCCGCTACGCCCGCCAGCGGGTGCGCACCGCCACGGTCGGCCCGTGTGCCTGCGGTACGGTCGCCGCCGCCCTGGCCGACGCCGGCTGGGGCCGCCCCGGCTGGACGGCCCTCGCTCCTTCCTGTGCGGGCTGCCTGTGCGGCCGTACGTCCGTCTCGCTCGCGGGGTTCGCCCGGCTGGGCGGGGAGGGGCTGCGGGTGGTGGCCGGGAAGGGGGCGGCGTCCGT
Organism: Streptomyces cyaneus; assembly: GCF_004028635.1. Taxonomy (GTDB): domain Bacteria; phylum Actinomycetota; class Actinomycetes; order Streptomycetales; family Streptomycetaceae; genus Streptomyces; species Streptomyces cyaneus. The sequence goes on from NZ_RQJW01000023.1 coordinate 87,791, forward strand.
GGCGGTGGCCGACCTCGGGTACGCCAAGGATCTCGGCGTGCCCGAACTCGCCGCCGAGGCCGCGCTGTTGCAGGCCCGCCTCGACTGGTTCCAGGCCCAGCTGGCCCGGCTGGGCGAGCGTGGACCGGGCGGCGGACGGAAGGGATAGCGGGGGCCGGTCCGGGTACCCGGGTGTTCCGAACCGAGAGGAGGCGGATCACGGTGACCGGGACCACGGCCCCCGAGCGGGGGCAGGACGCGCACCACTCGGTGGGCGAACTCGTCGGACAGGCCAGTGAACAGCTCTCCCGTCTCGTACGGCAGGAAGTCGCCCTCGCCAAGGAGGAGCTGGCCCAGAAGGGCCGGCGCGCGGGCAGAGGCGGCGGGCTGCTGGGCGCGGCGGGCGCCTTCGCCTACGCCGGCCTGTTGTTCCTGGCCGCGACGGCCACTGCCGCGCTCTCGTTGACGCTGTCCGTGTGGGCCGCGGCGCTGATCGTGACGGCGGTGCTGTTCGCCGTCGCGGGCCTGCTTGCCGCGACCGGCCGCGCCCAGCTGCGGCGCGCGACGCCTCCCACGCCGGAGGAGGCCCTGGGCAGCGTCAGGGCGGATGTCGAGGAGATCAAGGAAAGGGCGCACCGATGACGGACAAGGCAGCGGGGGGAACGGGCGGCGAGGCCGCGAAGGCGGCAGCTGCGAAGGCGGCCGGCGGGGCCAAGGGGCCCGAGGAGCTGCGGCGGCAGATCGAGCAGACGCGCGGCGAACTCGGGGACACCGTGGCCGAGTTGGCCGGGAAGGCGGATGTGAAGGGCCGGGCCCAGGCGCGTGCCGCCGACCTCAAGGACAAGGCGGGCGCGATGACCGTGCAGCTGCGCAGCAGCGCGGTCCAGGCGGGCCATGCGCTGCAGGACCGGGCGACGCGAGCGGGTCATGTCGTGCAGGACCGGGCGTCCCAGGCGGGGCATGTGGTGCAGGACCGGGCGTCCCAGGCAGGGCACGCCGTGCAGGACCGGGCGACCCACGCCGGACACACCGTCCACGACAAGGCGACGCACGCGGGACACACCGTGGAGCACGGCCTGCCGAGCCCCGTCCGCACCGCCGTCCAGGCCGGGCGGCGGCACCCGCGGCCGGTGCTGATCGTCGGGGCGGCAGTGGGAGCGGTGGTCGCGACGGAGGTGCTGCGGCGGCGACGCCACGGGCATCACTGAGGCGCCGGCGGGACGAGTACGGGGCCTGAGCAGCAGGCAGCAGGCGGCAAGACGGCGCGGGACCGGTCACCGGTCCCGCGCCGCGCTGCGCGATCCAGTGAACCCTTGTCCTCCATGGGCCCGCTTGACCTCAAGTCCGGTTGAGGTCGAAAGGTGATCGGTGCACCCATCGACCGCCGATTCCCGGAGGCCTCCATGACCCGCCGCACCGACACCCACCCCGACCTCACCCGCCCCGAGGTCGGTGCCCCCTTCTTCAGCACCTGGCGGGTGGGCACCCCCCTCCGGCAGAAGCAGAGCGTCGAGGCGATCGCCGGCACCTGGGAACGCCGCCCCTGGCCCACGGATGATCTTCTCGGCTACTACGTCTACGCCGGCCAGGACGGCTCCACCCTCCTGCACCACTCGCAGTGGGCGAGCGAGCAGGCGTACGAGGCCTTCGTGAGGACCCACCGGCAGCAGCGCAACGACGAGATCGACACCGCCGTACCGGGCATCGAGCGGCTCTGGCTCGGCCGGTACCGGCACTACCGCAGCGCCGGCCGCGAGGGCGACCCGCGCGTCCCCGGCTGCATCGTGATCGTCGACGTCGAGTTCGAGGGCCCCGACCCCGACCGGCAGCGTGCCTGGGTCGACGCCGTCTTCGAGGCGCTGGAGGGCGAGCCCGACCCCCACCCCGGCGGCATCTCCGGACACTTCCACCTCAGCACCGACGGCACCCGCGTTCTCAACTACGCCGAGTGGGAGAGCGCCCAGGCCCACATCGACGCCCTCGCCGCCCCGGGCGACGGCATCGGCTCGGCGACCGAGCTGTGGCACCGCGTGCAGAACTGGCCGGGGCTCAAGAGCAGCACGGTCAGCCGGTACGACTACGCCCTCGGCCTCGTGCCCGACTGACTCCGACGAGCCGGCCGTACACCAGACCTCTCACCGACAAGCCGAACCGTCTGGACAAAAAAAGTTTTCGGTGAGACGGTGGTCCCATGCTGGACGTCACCGTGATCGAGGACCCCGAGGCCGCAGCCGTCTCGCTGGACCCCATAAGGGCCAGGCTGCTCGCCGAGCTGGCGGCCGGGCCCGCGTCGGCCGCCATGCTGGCCGGGAAGGTCGGGCTGCCCCGGCAGAAGGTGAACTACCACCTCAAGGCGCTGGAGCGGCATGGCCTGGTCGAGCTGGCCGGTGAGCGGCGCAAGGGCAACGTCACCGAGCGGCTGATGCGGGCGACCGCCGCGTCGTACGTGATCTCGCCGCTCGCGCTCGCCTCCGTGCAGCCGGATCCGGACCGCTTCCGGGACCAGCTCTCCGCGCGCTGGCTGCTCGCGCTCGGCGCCCGGCTCGTGAGGGACGTCGGTTCGCTGATCACCGGCGCGGCGAAGGCCCGCAAGCGGCTGGCGACATACGCGCTGGACGGCGAGGTCCGTTTCGCCTCGGCCGCCGAACGGGCCGCGTTCATCGAGGAGTTGACGGCGGGTGTGAGCGCGCTGATCCGCAAGTACGACGCGCCCGACGCCGAGAGCGGCCGGGATCACCGCATCGTCGTGGCCGTCCATCCCACGGTCAAGTCCCAGAACCAGAACCAGAACCAGAACCAGAACCCTGAACTCGACAGCCAGTAAGCAGGAGTCCACCATGTCCAAGGAATTCGAGATCGCCCGCGAGTTCGAGGTCGACGCCACGCCCGAGCAGGTCTGGGAGGCGGTCACCTCCGGCACCGGCGGCTGGCTGTGGCCGATGGAGCCGCCGGAGCCGCGCGAGGGCGGCAAGGGGCCCTTCGGATCGACGGTTACCGCCTGGGACCCGCCGCACCGCTACACCAACCGCGTCGAGGACGTCGAGGGGATCTCCGAGCAGACCGCCAACCAGCTCGACTACACGATCGAGTCACGCGACGAGGGCCGTCGGGCCTGGGTGCGGTACGTGCACAGCGGGATCTTCGTCGACGACTGGGACAACCAGTACGACGGCGCCGCCAAGCACACCGAGTTCTACCTGCACACTCTGCGCCAGTACCTGACGCACTTCGACGGCCGGACCGCCGCCTTCGCGACCTTCGACGGACCTGAGGCGTCGAAGGCCGCGGACGCGCTCGTCGCCGTCGGGCGGGCGCTCGGCGTCGGGGAGGACGTGTCCGCGGGTACGCGGGTGACGGTCCACGGGCCCGACGAGTTCGACGCCGTGGTCGACTTCCGCAACCCGTACTTCATCGGGCTGCGCACGGACCGGGGCCTCACCCGCTTCTTCGGGCGCAACCACTGGGGCTACCCGGTCGGCATCTCCCTGCACGACTTCACGCCGGGCACCGACATCAAGGAGTGCGAAGCCGCCTGGCAGGACTGGCTGAACGGCGTGTTCAGCCAGTCCTGAGCCTGGCCGGGGCTACGGGCGGAACCGCAGCACCTGCGGGTCGTGGTCGCTGATCTGGTCGTTGAACTCCGAGTTGACGTGCACGCTGTCGTACTCGAAGTCGCAGGAGCGCCGGATCGACGGGCTGATCAGGATCTGGTCCAGGGTCTGGGCGTTGCCCTGGTAGACGTACGAGTAACGCTCGCTCTTGGGCAGCGACTTGATCGCCGACCACAGTGCGCCGTCGTCCTCCAGCAGCTTGGCGGTGCCGGAGAACTCGAAGTCGTTGATGTCGCCGAGCGTGACGACGTCCGCGTTCTTCTGGACGGCCAGGATGTCCTTGACGAAGGCGTTGACGGCACTCGCCTGGAGGTGGCGCTGGGTCTCCGAGCTGCGGGTCGGCGGCTGGTACTGCGCGTGCAGCGACTGGTCGCCGCCCTTGGAGGCGAAGTGGTTGGCGATCACGAAGACCGTGCGGCCGCGGAAGACGAACTCGCCGGCCAGCGGCTTGCGGCTGTTGGTCCAGGCGGCGTTCGCCGGGTCGATACGACCGGGGGAGACCGTCAGGGCCGCCTTGCCGTTCGCCTTGGTCACGCCGACGGCGGTCGTCGCGTCGCCGCCCGCGCGGTCGATGAAGGAGACCCGCTCGGGGTTGAACAGGAACACCTGGCGGATGTTGCCGCCCGGCTCCCCACCGTCGGCCTTGTCGACCGGGTCGATGGAACGCCACTCGTACGCCGGGCCACCCGCGGCCACGATCGCGTCGATCAGCTTCTGCATCGTCTGGTCGGCGGCGACCGTACCGTCGTTCTTCGCGCCGTTGTTGTCCTGGATCTCCTCCAGGGACACGATGTCGGGCGACTGGAGGTTGTTCACGATCGCGGAGGCGTGCTCGGCGAAGGTGGCGTCGGACGGGTCGAGGTTCTCGACGTTGTACGTCGCGACCGCCAGCTCGCCGCGCCCCTGCTTCTGGGTCGTCTCCCGCTTGATGCCACCGCTCTTGAGCGTGCCGAGCTCGCTCGCGACGAGGGTGTAGCCACCGAACTGGCTGTAGTCCAGCGGGCCGGTGGTGGTGCCGGCGAGAGTGTCGCCGACGTTCGCGACCGGGAAGTCGGCCGTGGCGCCCAGCGACTGGATCTGCAGGCGTCCGGTGTTCTGCGACTCGTAGGAGCCGTAGACCGTGCCGCCGCGGCGGTTGCGGTGCTCCCACGGCTTCACCGTGACCCACAGCTCGCTGTACGGGTCGGTCGCGGTGACCACGCGTGCGTCGGCGACCTGGAGGTTCATGCCCTCCAGGGACTCGTAGTGGTCGAGGGCGTACTTCGACGGCTGAAGCGTCAGGCCGTTGACCGAGCCGTTCGCGGCGGTGTCGCCGACCGGGGCGTACGCGTCCGGCACCGAGTCCTCGTCGACGACCGTCGCGGCCGGGACGGCGTTGCCGCCGGAGACGACGGTGATCGTCGGCTTGGTGATCTCGGTCAGCGACTGGTTGCCGGAGGAGGCGCCGCCCGGGACGTACTCGGCGACCGTGCCGGAGACCAGGACCGAGTCGCCCACGGCGACCTTCGGGACGGAGCTGGTGAAGACGAAGACGCCCTCGCTGGTGGCCGGGTCGGCATCCGCGTCCGGATCCTGGATCCAGAAGCCTCTGGACGAGCCGTAGGTGCGCACGCCGGTGACGATTCCGGCCACATCCGCGACCTGCTTGCCGGCGTACGGGGATATTCGGGTGCTGCCCTGGATGTCATGGATGCGCACGGAGTCGGCGTGCGCGGGCGCGGTGAGGACAACGGTGGAAGCCGCGGAACAGACGGCGGCGACGGTGAGCGCGGCGAGACGCGCGGACTTCTTGCTCGGCAACGGGAATCCCTCCGGGGACGTACGTGGGCGCCGGGACGAGGGTGGTGCATGGAACGGTGGGTGCAGGCGCGACCGGTGGGGCGGTGGCGACGCGCGTAGAAAATACAGTGAACAGATGTCCGCCCGGTTTCTACGCGCGTCAATCTCCTGCCTGGTCACACCAGTTGTCAAGGTTTCGGCCATGTACACCTCCCGACCGGGAGATGAACCGGGCGGCATGGGTGGAAATCCGTCTAGGCTGAGCGGTTGAGCCGTGATGTGCAGCGGCTGAGCCGTGTTGCGTACGGCACTGCAGAGCGTCCGAGGAGAACCAACCGATGTCAGAGAGCTCCCGCTCCCCCCTGCCGCCGGTGCGGCTGCATCCCGAAGCGGAGCTGGCGCGGGACGCGCTGTCCACGCCGTTGCTCTCCCGGGCCGCGCGGCTGGCCCGCTGGGCCGGGCCCGACACCCGGGTCGACGCCGGCGGCGGGCTCGCCGACGAGCAACTCCCGGCCGCCGCCGAGCTGCTCGGGCTGAGCGGGGACGACGCCGCCGCGTACGCGAGCGAGGCCTGGCGGGTGGCCGTCGACACCGGGCTGGTCGAGGTCGTCGACGAGGAGGCGGGCACGGTCGCCGCCGGCGCGGAGCTGGCCCTGCTGACCAGCGGTTCGCCGCAGGACGTACTCGAAGTGTGGACAGGGGCTCTGGAGGCGGTACTCGCGGATGCGAGCGTGCCCGACCTCGACGACCTGGTCGACGCCATGGACGAGGGCGGCGAGGTCGACTTCTCCTCGCTGGACTGGGACCCGGAGGCCGAGGCCGAGTTCCTCGACGGGGTGCTCGGCAACCTGTACCTGCTGACGGTCAGCGAGGATGCGCCGGGGGAGGGGGCCGTGCCGCTGCCCGCCCTCGCCGCGTCGATGATCGTGCCCAGCGACATGGGCGAACCCACGAACGACGTGCTGGAGCAGGTGTCCGACGCGATGATGCGCCTGGACGACCAGTTCCGGCTGCTGGAGCCGGTCGGGCTCGTGGCGTACCAGCCGGTGGACGAGGCGCTGATGGCGGACGTCGAAGGCGCCGCCGAGGAGCCGTCGGCCGCCGTCGACGACACCGACGTCTCGCGCTACGGCATGGTGCGGCTGACCCCGCTCGGGCTGTACGGGCTGCGGGCCCGGCTGCTGGAGGCCGGGTTCGAGGCGCCCGCGGTCGGGGACCTCGCGGACAAGGGCGCCGACGCGCTGCTCGACGGCACGGCCGCCTTTCCGCAGAACGCCGCGCAGGCCGAGACCGAGCAGTGGCTGGCCCGGCGCGAATCCCTCGCCGCGGCACGGGAGTTGCTGGCTGCGGCGCGGGGCCTGGACGCCGGGGCGCCGCTGCGACGGCTGCGCTGCCAGCAGGCGCTGTCCCTGGTGGGGGCGGAGGCCGAGCCGGCGCTGCGGGAGGTTCTCGACGATCCGGAACTGGGCGGGCTGGCCCGTGTGTGGCTGACCGAGGCGGGGTTCTCCGACGTTCCGGCGCCGTCCCAGGACCTGGTGTTCTGGCTGACCGTCGACACGGTTGCCGCGCAACTGGCGGCCGAGGGGAACTCCGAGGAGCTGAGGGCGCTGGTGGAGGGGCTGGCCGCGCAGCACAGTGGGTTCTTCGCGGCGGCGTGGCGGGTCGATCATCCGGCCACGGCGGATGTGCTGGAGGCGATGGGGCGGTTGCATCCGGACAAGAAGATCGCTAAGGAAGCGCGGAAGGCTGCGTTCAAGGCGCGGTCGCAGCAGGGGGGTTGACGGCCGGTTGGCGGGTGCGGGTGCGTGGGGGCTGGTCGCGCAGTTCCCCGCGTCCCTAGGGGGTTGCCTGCGCCCGGCGTTGGTTCATGGAAGCGGGTGCCCTGAGGACGCCTGGTGTTCAACCTGTGTTCAGGCATGGGCGGGACGGTTGCGCCGACCGGAGTCCGCCACCTCCCACGGCACACCCACCGTCACAGGAGACACCATGTCGCTCACCCGCAGGGACTTCGCCAGAAACTCCGCGATCACCGGTGCCGGTGTCGCACTGGCGGGCAGTGTCGGCGCTCTCGGCTCCGCCCCGAACGCGCTCGCGTCCACCGACGCCGAGAGCACGGGCGAGGCGGCGGCGTACGGCGGTGTCGGGTACGGACCGCTGATCCCGGACCCCGAGGGCATCCTCGCGCTGCCCGCCGGGTTCAAGTACCGCGTCATCACCTACAGCGGGAAGACCAAGCTGGAGTCGGGCGAGTACACCCCCTCCAACCACGACGGCACGGCCACCTTCGACGGCCCCCGCGGCACCACCCTCCTCGTCAACAACCACGAGCTGAAGGGCCCGCGCGCCAACTGGAAGTACCCGGTCCCGCTCACCGAGGGCCTCGTCTACGACCCCGCCGCGGCCGGCGGCTGCACCGTCGTCGAGGTCCGCCCCGGCGGCCAGGTCGCCGAATGGGTCGGCATCGCGGGCACCTCCACCAACTGCGCGGGCGGCAGCACCCCTTGGGGCACCTGGCTCACCTGCGAGGAGAACTCCGACAAGGCCGGCACCAACGGCATGACCAAGGACCACGGCTACGTCTTCGAGGTCGACCCCATCGACCGGCGCGCCAACCGCGACCCCAAGCCGCTGAAGTTCTTCGGCCGCTACGACCACGAGGCCGTCGTCATCGACCCCAAGCGCGGCCACGCCTACCTCACCGAGGACGCGGCCTCACCCAACGGCCTGTTCTTCCGCTGGACCCCGCCGAAGGGCTTCGAGTACGGCCGCGGCAAGTTCCGCACGCTCGCCGACGACGCCGGTGTCCTCCAGGCGCCCAAGTGCTTCGACTCCGGCGGCAAGTTCATCGACGACCTCTCCCGCGCCACAAAGATCGGCACGGTCTACGGCGTCGACTGGGTCGACGTCCCCGACCGCGACGCGAAGACCACGCCCGTGCGCAAGCAGTTCGCCGCCGGCGAGATCACCCGCGCCCGCAAGCTGGAGGGCATGTGGTGGGGCGACGGCGGCGCCTACATCGTCTCCTCCTACGCCCGTGCGGAGAGCCCCGTCCAGCACGACGGCCAGGTCTGGTTCTACGACCCCAAGCGCCGCACGCTCACGCTGAAGGTCCTGCTCGGCGTCAACCCCGACCCGGCCAAGGACGGAGCCTTCGACGGCCCCGACAACATCACCGTGTCCCCGTACGGCGGCCTGGTCATCGCCGAGGACGGGGAAGGCATCCAGCACCTCTTCGGCGCCACGGACAGCGGCCGCACGTACCCCATCGCCCGCAACGAGCTGAACATCGGGACCGAGGAGGAGCCGGAGTACAGCGAGTTCACCGGCGTCACCTTCTCGTGTGACGGCAGGACCCTTTACGCCAACATCCAGACCCCGGGCATCATGCTCGCCATCACCGGGCCCTGGAAGCGGCAGCGGCGGTAATTAATTCACTCGCCCGGCTCGAGTTGCGCCTCCTACAGTGAGATCACAACGTCACGCACCTCCCGGTGCGAAGGCGGCGGCTACTTCTTTCCAAGAGAATCCCACGCCGCAGCCGACTTGATCTCGGGAGGCGCAGCTCATGGTGGGTGCCCGGTGCGCAGGCAACGGTTACTTCATTGGATCTGGCGGTTGCGGGTTCGAGTCCCGTCATCGACTTCGGGTCGGTGTAGCTCAATTCGGTAGAGCACCAGGCTAAAGTCCGTCGCCGACTCCTGATCTCGGGCACCCACCTTTTGCTGTGCCTCCCTCCGAAACACCAATGAATTCGGGGGGAATTCACCATGGCGCGATTCAACACGCGTGCCGCCAAGCCGCGGCCGACCTCGCGGGTCACCTCGACGGGGCGGGTGCTGCGTACGTACGAGGGCGGCCGTGGCCGCGAGCGCGACGCGCGCTCCGAAGTCTTCCTGCTCGCCGTCTCCAACTTCGTCACGCAGCAGACCTTTTACGAGTCCGGCGCCGACCGCGACGACCGGTTCGCGCGGCTCGTGGCCGAGCTCGCCGTCACCGACCCGGAGTGGACCGCCGGACTGCTCGGCTGGCTGCGCGGCGAGGGCAACCTCCGTACGGCCTCGATCGTGGGCGCCGCCGAGTACGTGAAGGCACGCCTCGACGCGGGCGTCACCGACGGCCCGACCAACCGGCAGGTCATCGACTCCGTACTCCAGCGGCCCGACGAACCCGGCGAACTGCTCGCCTACTGGACCGCGATGTACGGCCGCAACGTCCCGAAGCCCGTCAAGCGCGGTATCGCCGACGCCGTACGGCGTCTCTACGGCGGCAAGTCGCTGCTGAAGTACGACACCGCGTCCAAGGGCTACCGCTTCGGCGACGTCCTCAACCTGGTGCACGCGGCCCCGGACCCGGACAAGCCGTGGCAGGGCGAGCTGTTCCAGTACGCCCTCGACCGCCGGCACAACCCCGACACCGCGCTGCCCCCGGAGTCCAACCGGACCCTGGTCGCGCACCGCGAGCTGATGGCGCTGCCCGTGGAGGAGCGGCGTGCGGTGGTCACGTCGGAGGGCGGTGCCGAGCGGCTCGCGGCGGCCGGGATGACGTGGGAGGCGCTGGCGGGCTGGCTGCAGGGGCCGATGGACAAGGCGGCCTGGGAGGCCGTGATCCCGTCCATGGGTTCCATGGCGCTGGTCCGCAACCTGCGGAACTTCGACGAGGCCGGAGTCTCGGACGAGGTGGCCGCGCAGGTGGCGGCCCGGATCAGCGACCCGGCGGAGGTCGTACGCTCGCGGCAGTTCCCCTTCCGGTACCTCGCCGCCTACCAGCACGCGCCGTCGCTGCGCTGGGCGTACCCGCTGGAGCAGGCGCTCGGCCACTCGCTGGCCAACGTGCCCGCGCTGCCCGGCCGGACGCTGGTCCTCGTCGACCGCTCGGGCTCGATGTTCTGGTCGCGGCTGTCCGACCGCTCGCAGCTCAACCGCGCCGACGCGGCGGCGATCTTCGGCACGGCGCTCGCACTGCGGGCGGCGGACGCGGATCTCGTCCAGTTCGGGACGGACAGCGACGAGGTCGCCTTCCGTCGCGGCGAGTCGGTGCTGAAGGTGCTGGAGCGCTTCGGTGACCTCGGCGGCACCGACACCACCGAGGCGGTGCGCCGGCACTACCGGAAGCACGACCGCGTACTCATCGTCACGGACGAGCAGTACGCGCCCAGCCGCCACGGCGACCCGACCGAGCAGGTCCCGGCCGATGTGCCGGTCTACACCTGGAACCTGGCCGGGTACCGAGCGGGGCACGGCCCGTCGGGGAAGGGCAACCGGCACACCTTCGGGGGCCTGTCGGACGCGGCTTTCCGGATGGTGCCGCTGCTTGAGTCCGCCCGGGACGCCGACTGGCCCTGGGCTGCCTGAGGCCGAGTGCCTCGGGCGAGAGTGGCCCGCACCGCGTGGGGAGTGCGGGCCACTCTCTCTTCCCACTTCCAGGGTTTGACATCTAACATTTCAGTTCGTGGAGGCGAGGCGGGCGATACGACCCGTAGGCCGCACCCTGCTCAGGGACCAGGCCTACACAGCGATCCGGGACGCCATCGTGGCTGGGGAGATCGAGCCCGGTGCGGTGGTGCGGGACGCCGATATCGCCGAACAGCTCGGGCTGTCCCGGGCGCCGGTGCGCGAGGCGTTCTCGCGGCTCGTGGACGAGGGGCTGCTGGAGAGCAAGCCGCAGAGCTACACGCGGGTGACGCCGGTTGTGGCCGCCGACGTACGGGACGCGGCAGCCGTGGTCGGCGCCATGCACGAGCTGGTGACGCGGGTCGCCGTGCCCCTGCTGATGGCCGCTGACGTGGAGATCATGCGCGCCGCCAACGAGCGCTTCGCCGCCGCCGTCGCCGCGGGCGAGGTGGGCCTCGCTCTGCGGGCCGACGACGAGCTGCACGACGTACTGGTGCGGGTGAGCGGCAACCGCGCGGCCGCCGCCACCGTCGCCCGCTACACCCCGCTCATCCGCCGCCTGGAGCGACGGCGCTTCGGCGAGGGCGGGACTTGCCGTTCGGCCGGGCTGCACGAGCGGTTGATCGAGGCGTGCGCCACCGGTGACGTGGACGCAGCGGTCCGTGTCACGGCGGAGATCTGGCGCACCCTCGCCGAGCTGGCCGACCTGATCGACACCGATGACGTCGACATCGACTGACGCCGACTCCGACCGACGCCGTTGCCCTGGAGGCGCCCCATGTCCCTCTCCTCCTACGAGCGTTACCCCCTCCTCTTCGGCCCGTCCCCCGTGCACCCCCTCCCGCGCCTGACCGAGCACCTCGGTGGCGCCTCCCTCTGGGCCAAGCGCGAGGACTGCAACTCCGGTGTCGCGTACGGCGGCAACAAGACCCGCAAGCTGGAGTACCTGATCGCCGACGCGCTCGCGCAGGGCTGCGACACCCTCGTCTCGATCGGCGGCGTGCAGTCCAACCACACCCGTCAGGTCGCCGCCTGCGCCGCCCGCGCCGGTCTCAAGTGTGTGCTGGTCCAGGAGAGTTGGGTGGACTGGCCCGACTCCGTCTACGACAAGGTGGGCAACATCCTCGTCAGCCGCCTCGCCGGAGCCGACGTTCGCCTTGTGCGGGCCGGTTTCGGGATCGGCATCAAGGAAAGCTGGGAGCGGGCGCTCAGGGAGGTCGAGGAGGCGGGGGGCAAGCCGTACGCCATCCCGGCCGGGGCCTCCGACCACCCGCTCGGTGGACTGGGGTTCGCCAGCTGGGCCCATGAAGTGGCCGAGCAGGAAAGGGAGTTGGGGGTCTTCTTCGACACGGTGATCGTGTGCTCGGTGACGGGCTCCACCCAGGCCGGCATGGTCGCAGGCTTCGCCGCCCTGGAGGAGGCGGGTGGCCGCCCGCGGCGCGTCCTCGGCATCGACGCCTCGGCCAAGCCCGCCACCACCCGTGAGCAGATCGCCCGGATCGCCCACGACGCCGGACAACTCATCGGCGTCAGGCGCGAGTTGACCGAGGCCGACGTCGAGCTCGACGAGCGGTACCACGCGGGCACGTACGGCATCCCCGACGAGCCGACGCTGGAGGCCATGCGGCTCGCGGCACGGACGGAGGGCATGGTCACCGACCCCGTGTACGAGGGCAAGTCGATGGCCGGGATGATCGACCTGGTCCGGCGCGGGGAGATCGGGCGGGAGTCGACCGTGCTGTACGCACACCTCGGCGGGCAGCCGGCGCTGAATGCGTACAGCGCGCTGTTCTAGGGAGTGTGGCTGTCGACGAGCTTGCGTACCTCGATGCTTTCGGGACTCTCGGAGTCGATGACCTCCAGGGCGCGAGCGAGATGCTCGTAGCCGTCGGGCCGCTTTTTGGCGATGCGTACGACGGCAAGGAGCCAAGGGCGCGTCGGCAGGTCCGATTTGGGTTCCTCGGCGGTGTCGAACCCGGTCGCCTCGAACCAGATGGACCGGATGTCCCTGTCGATCAGGGACGAGGCCACGGAGAGCTTGTCGACCAGTCTGCTCTCGAAGGAGCTGACGGCAGTGGACGGGAAAGCGGGCGGGATCTTCCTGGCGACTGCCCGGGTGGTGACCGGGGCGTTGACGGCGGTGAGGAGGATTTCGCGCTGAGACAGCGGATCCGGGATGTCGTACAGCGCGGCGATGTCTTCCAGGGGCAGTCCGGCCGGGACTTCCTCCGGGGGAACGTGGTCGATGAACACCGGGACGAGTCGCGGTAGATCGTGCTTGAGGTCCGGGTCGGTGTATATCTCCTCCAGGACCGATCTGTTCAGACATCGGTCGGTGAGGCTGTCCCGGGACAGCAGCACGACCACGCGCTTCGCGCGGAGCAACGAAGATTTGAGCAGTTTCGCCGGTGCGCGGCCGAAACACTCCGCGGGGAGAACGTCGACGTCGTGCCCCGGGTGGAGCTGGCTGTACGCCCAGCCGCCCCAGTCGCGGTCCTTGTCCCGGTCGGTGTAGGCGAGCACATAGTCGACCGGCAGCGACGACTCGGCACCGAACTGCGGGCGCAGCGTCGCGATGTCCTCGAACCGAACGGGCTCGAGGGCAGCGGAGTGGGCTTCGACGAGGAGGCGGGCCACCTCGTGAACGACGTCCTCGTACTCCTGGTCGCCCGGGCCCTGGCCACGCGGGACGATCGACACCAGCCCGCGCTGCTCGTATCTGGTGTCGTCATCGAAGCGCACGTACTGGTACGCGGTGTTGGGCTCCGGCAACTTCAGACCGATCTTCTGCCAGAGCACGCCGATGAGGAGCGGGGAGTCGATCAGGCTCGCGCGGCGGCTCAGCCGGGCGTTGAACACCGTCCATTCATGGGCGCACCAGTGACTCTGGAAATAGCTGGGCGAGTACAGGGCCAGCATCGCCCTGGCCGTGCAGACGCCGTTCGTGACGACCCGGTCCTCCCAGCGCTCACCCGGCTTGATGTCCTCGATGTCCAGGAATCCTTTGCCGGGGACCGCATTGCCCAGCATCTGCTTGACCTGCTTCTGGACGTCGTTGTGGAAGCGCTTGACCAGCGGGAACATGCTCCGGTCGTCCGAGTAGCCGGTGAAGAACCAGTACGGCACCGGTGGCGGGCCCCCGCCGGCCGCGTCCGGCGGAAGGGCGGCGGTCACCGGTTCGCCCGGCGTTGCTCGATCTCACCGACGATGTGGCGGGCCTCCGTCACCGCCAGACTCTCCGGTTCGACCGCTTCGAGGGCGTCCACCAGCTGGGTCAGACCGCCCGGACGGGCCTTCAGGCTGCGGACGATCTCGAAGAGCCTGGTCCGTGAGGACACCTCGTCCCGGACGGGCACGCCGAGCGGGGCGACCAAGGAGTGGAAGCTGTCCCGGCTCTGCAGAATGGCCGTACGCGCCAGCGCGTTGACGAGTTGCCGGGTCAGCAAAGCCTGGCCGTCGTCGTCGGGACCGGTCGCCCCGGGGAACACGGGAGGACGGGTGACGTGCTTCGGTTCCAGGGCGAACCGCAGCAGGTCGCGGGCGGCGTCCGGGTCGAGGTCGTACAGGGCCGGCGTGATCCGGGCGCGGAGCGGCGGCGGTAGCCGGTCGGGCTCCACCGGCCGGACGAAGAGCGGCACCAGGCGCGGCCCGTCGGCCGAGTCGCCGCGCAGCAGCGCGCTCCACTCGTCGGAGTTCCAGGCGGTGGGAGTCATCGAGGCCAGATACGTGGGGGACAGCAGTACGAGGACGATGTCCGACACCTGGGGCCACGGCCGCCCGAGGTGGGTGTCCTCGACCTCCGTCACCACCGCGTAGCCGAGTTGCTCCAGCTCGAACGCGACCCAGTCGGCCCATATGCGGTCGGCCTCGACATGGCTGACCAGTACGCACTCCTCGCCCGGACGCTTCACCGAAGGGCGCGCGGACCGGGACTCGGACGGCTGGGGCGGCCTGCTGGTGCGGCGGTCCGGCGCCGGGACGTCACCGGTCGCGCGGGACCAGCCGTCGAGGAGGTCGGCGACGATCCGGTCCGCGTCCACCAGGGGCCATTCGGCAGGGAGGCTCTCGCTCGTCCCCGGCGCGTCCGCGTCCGCCGGGGACCAATCCACGGGGAAGTTCTCGCTCAGCACCGCCCATGCTTCGTCCGGCCGACCGCTCTTCCGAAGACATGTGGCCAGGAGCTCCGCCGTCTGATCGGTCTCGGCGTCGCCCCTGCCCCAGAAGCGCACATTCCCCTCGTACGCGCGCCTCGCCCAGGTCAGCGCGGTCTCGACGTCGTGGACGGCGAGATACGCGCCGGCCAGCAGACAGGAGGTGCGCAGGCAGTCGACGTGATCGGGGCCCAGCGTCTCCCGCTGGCGCGTGTAGGTGAAGTGGAGACGCTGCTGGGCCTCCTCGTGGCGCTCCATGCGGATCAGCAGCGCGGCCAGGGGAGCAGCGGCTCGCAACGCGGCCGGATCGCGGGGGCCGAGGGTGAGACTGAGGCCATGGAGGACGTCGTCGCGCAGATTCAGGGACCGTTTCAGGTCACCGAGGTTCGCGTACAGGGCGGCCAGGTACGTGGCTGTGCGGAGGGTGTCCGGGTGGTGGGCGCCGAGCACGCGCCGGTGCCGGGACAGGGTGTCCTCCCCGAGGGTCCGGGCGTCTTCCCATGCGCCGAGTGCGCCCATCGACACCAGCAGCCTGGCGGAGAGACCGAGCGGGAGGGGGTGGTCCGGTCCGAGGACCTCACGCAGCCGCGTCCGGGTCGTCAAGCCGAGTTCCACGGCCGCTGCCGCTTCGCCCGTGTCGGAGAGCAGCGTCGTCAGTTGCACGGCGGTTTCAAGGGCCATCGGCGAGTCGTCGCCGAAAGTGCGCCGCTCCCAGTCCAAGAGGGTCTCGGCCAGCGGCAGGGCGGCCCGGGGCTCTCCCGTCGCCTGCAAGCCATTGACCAGGTACGACGTGATCTCCATCGTGGTCGCGTCGTCCGCACCGAGCCGGGACCGCGCGGCCTCGCGCAGCTCCGTCAGCCGGGGCACGGCGGTCGCGGCTTCCCCGTCCAGCACCAGCCGCGTGCATCCCACGCACACCGCCGAGAGTCCCTCGCGCCTGGTCAGGTCCCGTGGGGCCACCGCCAGCAGATGCGGCAGCAGCGGCGCCCAGGCCTCCGACGGCGTGTGCAGGGAGGGGAGGGCCGCCACCAGCAGAGCCTGGGCGCCGAGAGCAGCGGTCGCCCGGTCGCCCGGGGAGAGCAGGTCGCGCAGTGCGGAGTGCGCGGCCGGGTGGATGCGCAGGACGCCGTCGCCGCCGTGGCCGAGGCCGTACCGGTGCACCGCGCGCAGCGCCGACTCCCTCGCCTGGGACGTCCGCAGCAGTACGGCGAGGGGCTCCGGGGCCCAGTCCGGTACCCGTACGCAGTCCCGGAGCTGGAAAGGCTGCGGGGCGAGCAGCGCGCAGGCCGACAGGAGCGCGACCGCTCGCTCGTCTTCCGCGGCCAGCCGGTCCAGGCCGAGCCGCACGACATGCTGGAGCACCTGCGGCGGGTTCTCCACGGATCCGTCCTCCGACAGCGCCTCGAGATAGGCGCTCACGGAGCCCCCACGGCTGAGGGAACCCGCCGCCATGCCCACGGCCAGTGGGATGTCCCCCATGTCGGCCGCCACCACCTCGGCGTCCTGCTCGCTCATCGTGGGCACCAGCGTGCGCAGCAGGGCGGAGGACTCCTCGGGCGTGAGCCGACCCACCTCGATGGGTTCTCCGACGTCGGTACGGTCTCGCTCCCGGGAGACGACGAGGATCTGGCCGTTGCCCATGTCCTCCCTGAGCTCCTCGGGCAGCCGGCCGACGTCGAGTACGTCGTCGAAGACCAGCAACCACCGGTTGCGGGTCCGCAGCTCCGCGGTGACGGCCCTGGCCGCTTCCCCGGGCACCGTGTCGCGGGAGGCGGCCCCGAGCCGCACCGCGAGCTCGGCGAGCTGGGCAGATATGGATCCGCGGCCCGGCCCGATCCACCAGACGAGTTCGTACTCTCCCGCGAACCGGTGGGCGTACTCGATGGCCAGCTGGGTCTTGCCCATGCCGGGGTCCCCCACGAGGACCGCCCGGGACCGCTCCGTCAGCGCGGCCCGCAGCTGCTTCAGCAGGTCGACCCGGCCCACGAACCGGTCGTTGCGCTCGGGCACGTTCCACACGCGGGGCCGACTGCCCGGCAGTCGGGGGCTGGTGGCACCGAGGCGGCGCAATCGACCGCCGACCGGCGGGCGTTCGGGGTCGACAGCGCGCAACAGAAGGGAACGGGCAACCTGATCGTCGTCGAGACCGACGAGGCGCACGAACTGCCGCTCACCGAGGACGTCGAGACCGTCCGGGACCGGGCCGTCGTGCAACAGGACAGGGATCGCCCGCTTCCCCGCGGAAAGAAAGGACTCCAGCTCCGCCCGGGCATGCCGGCTGTGCGCATACGACGGTGAGACGAGAACGAGCATCACCTCGGACCGACTGACCGCGGCCCGGATCTCAGCCATGAAGTCGGCGCCCGGACGCAGAGACCAGGTGTCCAGCCACACCTCGTACCCGGCGTCCTCCAACTGCCACGCCACCCACTCGGCCCAGGCCTGGTCGTCCCGCGCGTAACTGATGAAGCACGCCGCCCCGGCACCAACAGCCATATGCCCGCCCCTCGTTCACGATCCCCGGGACGAGATTACGGTGAGTGCCGTCCCGGCGGGAGGATTCCGGCGTTCCCGACGTCTGGGCCTGGTCCTCATGCGGCAGGGACTCCACCTTGCCCCTACGCCCCCCTCGTCGATCACCCGGCGGTACCGGGCCCTGCCGTCGCGCGCACCTGGCCGGATACAGTGCTCAGCGTGTGGGCGGACGATCAGCAGCGGGAGCCGAGTGTCGAGCAGCCTGACGGCACCCGCCGCCGGGCCACGATCCACGATGTCGCCAAGCTGGCCGGGGTGTCCCGGCAGACGGTCTCCCGCGCGGTCAACGACAAGGGCGAGATCGACCCGGCCACGAAGGAACGGGTGCTGGAGGCGGCGCGGCTGCTGGACTACCGGCCCAGCCGGTTCGCGCGCGGCCTCGTGCAGAAGGGGACCGTGACGGCGGGGCTGGTGATCCCGGACCTGATGAACCCCTTCTTCCCCGAGGTGGCCGCGGGCGTGCTGGAGGCGGCCGAGCAGCGCGGCTGGCAGGTCGTCGTATGGGACTCCCGCATCGACGAGGCCCGGGAGCGGGAGGCGCTCGATGTGCTGTCCCATCAGGCGGACGCGGTCATCGGCTACTTCAAGAGCCCGGACGACGTGCTCGCCCGGCACCTCGGGGGCGTACCGCTGGTGCTGTTGGAGCGCGGCCCGCAGCAGACCCGTTTCGCGGCCGTGGGCATCGACGCCGCCGCCGGTCTC
Source organism: Streptomyces cyaneus (assembly GCF_004028635.1). Taxonomy (GTDB): domain Bacteria; phylum Actinomycetota; class Actinomycetes; order Streptomycetales; family Streptomycetaceae; genus Streptomyces; species Streptomyces cyaneus. The sequence continues at coordinate 105,938 of NZ_RQJW01000023.1, forward strand.
GAACAGGGCATGGCACACCTGGTGGGTGCCGGTCACCGCAGGATCGGCATGCTCGACGGGGTGCACGGCCCCGGCCCGCGACGGGTGGCCTTCCTGGAAGAGGCCCGGCGGCACGACCTGCCCGTTGACGGCAGCTGGATCGCGCTGTGTCCCGAGCACAGCGTGGCCGGGGGCGAGGCCGGCATGGAGCAACTGCTGGACGCCCGGCCCGACATCACGGCCGTCTTCGGCTTCAACGACCTGATCGCTGTCGGCGCGATGCGTACCGCGCGGCGCCGCGGCCGACGGGTGCCGGACGACCTGGCCGTCCTGGGCTTCGACGGACTGTCGCTGGGCGAGCTGGTGGAGCCCGCCCTGAGCACCCTGCACATCGACAAACGGCGGCTCGGTCGGCTGGCTGTCGAGCAGGTGGCCCGGCTGCGTGCGGGTGCGGACCCGATGAGCGGCCCGGACGCGTGGATCATCCCCGAGCTGGTGGTGCGAGCCTCTGCCTGATCCGCGCCTGAACATTGGCCTGACCCTCGACACCAACGGCAAACCTCAACACATCGGCTGTGCACGTCCCTTGAGACTGATTCTTGCAGGGACGCCTGGCGTTCACGCCGGGGAGGAATCGCCTCTTGCGGTAATGGCGCGGAGCGTCGCCGTGTCGGGTCTCCTGGGGTGCGGAGCGCCGCGATACCGTCGCCGATGCGCCGGGCGCCCCCTGTGGGGTGGGGCGCCCTTGGACGTCGTACGGCTGTCTACAGCGCCTGTGCCGCCGGCTTCACCATCCCCCTCACCGTGCGGGACTTCACGAAGTCGCCCATGGCTGTCATCTCCCACTCACCGGAGAACTGCTTGATCAACTTCGCCATCATCACGCCCGTCTGCGCTTCGGCGTTGGTGAGGTCGAAGCGGACGAGTTCCTCGCCGGAGGCGGCGTCCATCAGTCGGCAGTAGGCCTTGGCGACCTCGGTGAACTTCTGGCCGGAGAAGGAGTTGACCGTGAAGACGAGGCCGGTGACCTCCTGGGGCAGGCGTCCGAGGTCGACGGTGATGACCTCGTCGTCGCCTCCGCCCTCGCCCGTGAGGTTGTCGCCGGAGTGGCGGATCGCGCCCTGCACGATCTGGAGCTTGCCGAAGTAGCAGCTGTCGATGTGGTTGCGCTGCGGGCCGTAGGCGATGACCGAGGCGTCGAGGTCGATGTCCTTGCCGCGGTACGCCGGCTCCCAGCCGAGGCCCATCTTGACCTGGGAGAGCAGAGGGCGGCCGCCCTTGACCAGGGAGACGGTCTGGTTCTTCTGGAGGCTGACGCGGCCCTTGTCGAGATTGATCTTTCCGGCGCCGGGGGCGGGAGGCGCGGGCGGGGCCGGGGGAGCGGCGGGAGCCTGGGGCGCCGGGGGAGTGGACATCGGCGGGGCCGGCGGGGCGACCGGGGGCTGCATGGTGGGCTGCGGCGGGGCCACCGGGGCGGGGGCCGGGGTCGGTTCCTCGACCGTGACACCGAAGTCGGTGGCGATGCCGGCCAGGCCGTTGGCGTAGCCCTGACCGACCGCGCGGGCCTTCCAGGCGCCGTTGCGCAGGTAGACCTCGACGATCACCAGGGCCGTCTCGGTGCCGAGCTGCGGGGGCGTGAAGGTGGCCAGGACGCTGTTGTCGTCCGCGTTGCGGATGGTGGCCGTCGGTTCGATGCCCTGGAAGGTCTGGCCGGCCGCGTCCGGGCTGGCGGTGACGACGATCTTCTCGATGCCGGGGGGAACGGCCGCCGTGTCGACCGTGATCGCGTCGGGGCTGGTGCCGCCGCCGGAGCGGTACGTCACGCCGGGGCCGGTCGGCTGGTTGTAGAAGATGAAGTCGTCGTCGGAGCGCACCTTGCCGTCGGCGGTGAGCAGCAGGCCCGATACGTCGAGCCGCACCGGGGCGGCGACGTCCACCGTCACGCGCGCGGCGGAGAGAGGGATGTTCGAGCCGGGGGTCATAGCTGTCATGGTGGGTGAACGAGCGGAGGCGTTTTACCGTTCCCTTACCTGGCGACCATTTGGCGGATGCGGGGTCAGTGGCGGTTGCGGGGGTGGTTTCGGGCGGTGCGCTCGTTGCCGCGCTTGTAGTTTCCGGTCCAGCGGGCCTGACCAGCTGGGGGTCGGACGTCTCGACTTCAGCGAGGAACTGGGCGCCGCGGGGGCCGTGGAGGGTGGTGGCGGGGCGGCCGTGGCACAGCCCCAGCAGGCCGACTGAGTTACAACTCTCTCTACTGGTTCAAGGCCCGCGCACGGCGGCGCGCTACGTGCATCGGGCAGAAGCGAGGAAGTCAGAGACACGCCTCCGGCGGGGGCGCTCAGGCTCCGAGATGGCGGGGGCACCGTTCGCGAGTGCCGGAGTTACAACATCTCTACGGGGTTCAAGACGCTCGAGGTCGGGACGGTGTACGCCATCTGGGCGGGCGGCGGGACCGCCCCCCATCGCCGCCAGCGGGATGCTGTTCCTCAGCGAGAGTGCGAACGCCGCAAAGCTGCTGGACATCGCGCTGGTGATCGCCGGTATGGTCAGATCAATACCTGCGCGTGAACCCTCCTGGCCGCTTCGGACAACAGGGAGTGGACTGCACTCCACTCCTATTACACGAAGAAGCGAGGGCCTCGTGGGGGATCCACCCAGCGACGACGCGCTGCTCATCCAGGAATCCCTGGAGCGGCCGGAGATATTCGCCAGGCTTTACGACAGACACGCCGCCGAGATCCACCGGTATGTGATGCGCCGGCTGGGCGACAGTCACGCCGACGACATCACGGCGCAGACCTTCCTCATCGCCTTCCGCAACCGCGCACGCTACGACGTCGCGCGCGCCAGTGCCCGGCCGTGGCTCTACGGCATCGCAGGCAACCTCATCGGCAGCCACCGCCGCTCCGAAGTGCGGGCGCTGCGGGCGCTGGCCCGTACCGGCGTCGACCCGGTGGCCGAGTCCTGGTCGGAACGGGCCGACGAGCGGGTGACGGCCGAGGCCTCGCAGCAGGCGCTGGCCGGGGCGATCGCGGCTTTGCCCGGGAAGGACCGGCATGTGCTGCTGCTGGTCGCCTGGGCGGACTTCACTTACCAGGAGTGTGCCGACGCCCTCGGGGTGCCGGTCGGCACGGTCCGCTCCCGGCTGAGCCGGGCCCGGCGCAAGATGCGTACGGCGCTCGGCGCCGACCCCACCCTCGTAAGCGACCACAACGGGGCGGTAACCCATGGATGACATGACCAAGGTGCACGAGCTGCGCGCCGATGCGCCGACGCCGGACCGGGTGCGGCTGGTTCCCGGCCGCCAGAAGCTGCTGGGAGCAGCGCAGCAGGGCTCTGCCCGCAGGATGCGGCTGGACTGGCGCGTGACGGCTGCGGGGGTCGCCGCGACGGTGGTCACCATCGCGGTGCTGGTGACCATGCTCGTCGGTGGCGATGGACCCGAGCGCGGCGTGCAGCCTGCCGGACCCGACCTGACGTCCGCGACGGCACTCCTGGAGCAGGCGGCGGAAGTGGTGTCGCAGCAGCCGGATCTGCATCCGCGCGACGGCCAGTGGGTCTACCTGAAGACCGCACAGTGCCGATACGGAGCGTCGGACGCGGCGCCCAATGCCAAGCCCGAGGTGAGCGAGGAGTGGGTCCAGTACGACAGCCCCGTGAGGGAGGACGACAAGGACGGCGACGACGAGCCCTCGCAGCGGCGGCTGTATCGCCTGCTCGCCTCGCTGCCGGACGACCCCGCCGAGATCCGGAAGCAGGCGGCGGACATGTTCCCCATGGGCAAGGACACCGGCTTGACGGGTGAGCAGCTCGAGACCTTCGCGCTCCTGGCGACCCTCAGCGAGGCCTATCCCGTGCCTCCGCAGGGGATGGCCAAGCTGTACCGGGCCCTGGCCGCGGACCCCGGGATCGAGGTGGTCCCGCACCTGGTGAAGGACCCCATGGGGCATGAGGCCATCGCCATATACCCGGACCTGGGCAGCAAGGCCGTTCAGCGCCGGGAGTACCTCCTCGACCCCGACACCTTCCAGTACCAGGGGAACCAGTCGGTCGCGGTGCGCGACTACGAGGAGAAGTACGAGGACGGCTCGTCGGCTGGACGCTCGCACAAGAAGGGCGAGGTCACATTCTGCGAGATGAAGACGACCCAGTCCCTCGTCGACCGGGACGGCGAGAAGCCCTGAACCGGCCGGGGGGGGGGGGCCCCCGGCCGCCCCCCCCCCCCCCC
>NZ_RQJW01000024.1 GCF_004028635.1 Streptomyces cyaneus
TCCGGCCGCGCCCGCCGCTGCCGCCCCGGCTCCGGTCGCCCCCGCGGCCCCGGCCCCCGCGCCGGCCGCTCCGGCCCCGGTCACCCCGGCTCCGGCGGCTCCGGCTGCCGCCCAGCCGACCGACGAGGGCGCCTACGTCACCCCGCTGGTGCGCAAGCTCGCCGCCGAGAACGGCGTCGACCTGGCCACCGTCAAGGGCACCGGCGTCGGCGGCCGTATCCGCAAGCAGGACGTCATCGCCGCCGCCGAGGCCGCGAAGGCCGCCGCCGCTGCTCCGGCTCCGGCCGCTGCCGCTCCGGCCGCCGCTGCCAAGAAGGCGCCGACGCTGGAGGCCTCCCCCCTCCGCGGCCAGACCGTCAAGATGCCCCGCATCCGCAAGGTCATCGGCGACAACATGGTCAAGGCGCTGCACGAGCAGGCCCAGCTGTCGTCGGTCGTCGAGGTCGACGTCACGCGTCTGATGAAGCTGCGCGCCCGCGCCAAGGACGCGTTCGCGGCCCGTGAGGGCGTCAAGCTCTCCCCGATGCCGTTCTTCGTCAAGGCCGCGGCCCAGGCGCTGAAGGCGCACGCGCCCATCAACGCCAAGATCAACGAGGGCGAAGGCACGATCACCTACTTCGACACCGAGAACATCGGTATCGCGGTGGACTCCGAGAAGGGCCTGATGACCCCGGTCATCAAGCACGCCGGCGACCTCAACATCGCGGGCATCGCCAAGGCCACGGCGGAGCTGGCGGGCAAGGTCCGCGCCAACAAGATCACGCCCGACGAGCTGTCCGGCGCGACCTTCACCATCTCCAACACCGGTTCGCGCGGTGCGCTCTTCGACACGATCATCGTGCCGCCGGGCCAGGTCGCGATCCTCGGCATCGGCGCCACGGTCAAGCGCCCGGCCGTCATCGAGACGGAGGAGGGCACGGTCATCGGCGTCCGCGACATGACGTACCTGACCCTGTCCTACGACCACCGCCTGGTGGACGGCGCCGACGCGGCCCGTTACCTGACGGCGGTCAAGGCGATCCTGGAGGCGGGCGAGTTCGAGGTCGAGCTCGGCCTCTGATCTCCCCGATCGGGTAGTACGGCGCCCCGCCCGGAGCTTCTCCGGGCGGGGCGTCGGCTTTGCGTATCGGCTTTGCGTATCGGCTTTGCGTCGGCTTTCGACGCAGGTCGATTGCCACCCCCTCAAGGGCGCGGGGCTGTGTCGATATGCGGATCCGCCGCGTGGGCGCCACCAGCCCCCGACAACCCGCAGCCGCCCGACGACAGATCACACCGAGCTCTTGCGCACCACACGCCCCACGCCGTGTAAGTCTCGTCTCACCTGCACGAAAGCACCCCCGTCGGCCCTCCCAGCGGAGCGCAACGGCCGTATTGTCTAAACGTCAACGCGCCCTAAGGAGCCCTCATGACCGCCCCCGTCATCCACTCGCTGCGCGAACAGATCCGCGAGCACATCCTGGAGGGGATCATCAGCGGTCGCTGGCAGCCGGGCGAGCGGATCGTGGAGCGGCGGATCGCCACCGAGCTGGAGGTCAGCCAGACACCGGTGCGGGAGGCGCTGCGCGAGCTGGAGTCGCTGCGGCTGATCGAGTCGGCGCCGAACAAGGGCGTGCGGGTGCGGAGCCTGACGGCCGCCGACCTGGAGGAGAGCTACCCGGTCCGGGCCGGCCTGGAGGCGATCGCGGCCGAACTGGCCGCGGAGAAGCTGGCGCTGGACTGCTCCGCCCTGGAGCCGCACGTCAACGCGCTGTACGAGGCCGACCGCAAGTCCGACGGCACGGCCCAGGTGCGGCACACGGTCGCCTTCCACCGCGAAATGGTGCGGGCGGCGGGCAACTCGGTGCTGCTGCACACCTGGGAGGGCCTGGGTATCGAGGTGTTCACGGCCCTGTCCATCCGGTGGCTCGGGACGGTGCAGCAGTCGTACGCGGAGGAGCACGAGGAGCTGGTGGCCGCGTTCCAGCGCCGGGATCCCCGGATCGCCGAGCTCGTCAAGGCCCATGTGCTGGGGTGCGCGCCTCGGCACGAGAGCGAGTAGCAAGCGCCGAGTTCGTTACGGCCAGACACCACCGGACCCCACCACCATCGGCGGGTCTGACCGCCGTACCGGCGGCGCTGCCGTTGATCGGGCCGATGCTGCGGCCTCGTACGCCCGCCTGTGGCGGACCTCCGGGGGTGTGCAGATCGAGGTCCGGCGGCTGGGACGGCCGCCTCGGCGCGCCGACTGCAGGCCACGCTGCGGCAGTTGCCGGGAGTGAGCCGCGCCGAGGTGAACGGCACGCTGGGCTGCGTGTACGTCGGCTGCGGGCCGCCGGATATCGACCTCGGGATGGTCGTCGGTGTGGTCGCTGCCGCCGATGCCGCTGTCGAGGAGGGGGGACGGGGTGAGGGCGGGCAGCGCGATGAGGTGAGGGGCAGGGGCGGCCTACGGTGGGCTGCGGGGCCTGCATCCGCTGGTGATGTCGGCGATCCAGTTCGTGGAGTCCACCCCGCCGCTGCGCGACGGCATCGCCCGCCGGATCGGCGAGACGGCCACGGAGCAGGGCGCTGGGCATCCTGCTCGGCGGCAACCTGGGCGAGATCATCTTCACCCTGGGGAGCACGCTGCTCACCGGGCGCAGTGCGCTGAACGCCCGCCGGCTGCTCCCGGTCAACCTGCTCACCGACATGCTGCCCGCCATGGTGGCCGCGGCCGTGGTGGGGTCCCTGGTGGTGCTGGGTGTGGTCGTGACCGTGCCGGGGCTCAGCCACTTCTTCGGCAACAGTCGGCCGCTCGGTCCGGTGGGCTGGACGATCGCTCTGGCGCCGGCGGCGGGGGCCGTGCTGGTGCCCGCCGTGGCCCGGGGCGCCGTCGACGCGCTGGGGAAGGTTCACCCGCAGGACACTCCGGTGCAGCCTGCCGGTTGACATCGGACCGGACAAAGGAGCCGTACCCAGCTCGACGCACACGAAAGGCGGCTCACCATGCCACACATCCTCACCACGATCCTGACCCAGGTGGCGGTCGCCCTGCTCGAGGCCGTCCTGGTGCGCCTGGCCATCCAGCTCTGGAAGGCGTTCGGCACGAGCGCACCCGCGGCGGCCGCCCACGCCTGACCGGCGACGCAAGCCACCTGGACGAATTGTCCGTTCAGGGCGGGTTTAGCTGCGCGTATCGATGGAAGGCGGCTGGAAGGACCCACTGCCCACGCTTTCCAGCAGGGGAGGACGGTCATGACTTCCCCAGAGCCACAGACCCAGCAAGCGCAGCAGCCGACCCCGCCCGAGGCCGGTACCCAGGCCCAGGCCGGCACCCAGGCCGAGCCGGAGCAGCACGACGAGAGGCGGACCGGCGGCAAGGTGGTGCACATGCACACCGCGCACCCCCGGGTTCCCATCCCCTACGTGACACCGGGCGACATGTTCTCGGGCGCCCGCAAGGCCACGTCAGCGGCCACGACCACGGCCACGTCCCTGCTCCCGTCGCCCCGCAGGCTAGCCTTCTACGGGCTGCTCGGCGGGATGACCGCAGCCGGAGCCATGGCATGGCCGGTCGCGGTCGCCGTCGGTGCCGCCACCGAGGTGATCACCCGCGAGCAGTCGACACGGCATCGCCAGGATCACGAACGCATGGAGCGGCAACGCACCGAGGGCGAGCAGGGCCGACAGACCGCCGCCGACCGGACGGAGACCGGGACGCCCCAGCAGGCAGCGACGGGGTGACCACACCCCCGTCCGCACCGAAGCCGGCGCAAGCCGCCCAAGCTAGCCACCCGGAACTCAGGTGAGCAGGGAAAACGCGGCACCGCGTGCCTGTTTCCCCGGCACCGGATGCCAATTTCTCGATGTCGAGACTTTTTAGCCTTCCCCCCTTTGATCGATCATCGATCAGGGAGTTACAGTCGCCGACGGGCCGCGCGGCGGGAGCCGCATGGTGTCACCGCACCGAGGCCCACCGCCCTGTCCTGCCAAAGACCAAGGGCACCCCCGAACCCTTACAGATGAGGGAACCCCCTTCGACTGAGGAAGGCGGCGACATGACCGACCCCAACGCCATCCAGCCGAGCGCGCTCGACCAGCTCCCGGACCGTGACCCGGAGGAGACCGCCGAATGGCAGGCCTCGCTGGACGCGGTCGCCAAGGCGGCCGGGCCGCATCGTGCGGCGTACCTGATGCGTCGCACGCTGGAGCGTGCCGAGGGCACCGGCATCGCGCTGCCCAAGCTTCTCGAGACGGACTACGTCAACACCATCCCGACCGCCGCCGAGCCGTCCGTGCCCGGTGACGAGGCGATGGAGTCCCGTATCACCGCGTGGAACCGCTGGAACGCGGCCGCCATGGTGACCCGGGGCAGCAAACACGGCGTCGGCGGCCACATCGCCACCTTCGCCTCCGCGGCCTGGCTCTACGAGACCGGCTTCAACCACTTCTTCAAGGGCAAGGACTCCGGGGAAGCGGCCGGCTCCGGCGACCAGCTGTACATCCAGGGCCACGCCTCCCCCGGCATCTACGCCCGCGCCTTCCTCGACGGCCGGCTGAACGAGCACCACCTCGACAACTTCCGCCGCGAGTCGGGCGGCGACGGTCTCCCGTCGTACCCGCACCCGCGCCGCCTCCCCTGGCTGTGGGAGTTCCCGACGGTGTCGATGGGCCTCGGCCCTCTCTCCGCCATCTACCAGGCCCGCTTCAACCGCTACCTCACCAACCGCGGCATCAAGGACGTCTCCGCGTCCCACGTGTGGGCCTTCCTCGGCGACGGCGAGATGGACGAGCCGGAGTCCACGGCGGCACTCGCCCTGGCCTCCCGCGAGGGCCTGGACAACCTGACCTTCGTCATCAACTGCAACCTGCAGCGCCTCGACGGCCCGGTCCGCGCCAACTTCAAGATCGTGCAGGAGCTGGAGGCCCAGTTCCGCGGCGCCGGCTGGAACGTCGTCAAGACGCTGTGGGGTACGGCGTGGGACGAGCTGTTCCAGCTCGACACGACCGGCGCGCTCGTACGCCGGCTGCGTGAGGTACCCGACGCGCAGGTGCAGACGTACCAGACCCGCGACGCCGCCTACATCCGCCAGGACTTCTTCGGCAAGGACCCGGCGCTCGTCGAGATGGCGAAGCTGCTGAGCGACGACAAGATCCTGGAGTGCTTCCACCTCTCCCGCGGTGGTCACGAGGCGCGCAAGGTCTACGCCGCATACAAGGCCGCCGTCGAGTTCAAGGGCGCGCCGACCGTGATCCTGGCCCAGACGGTCAAGGGCTTCACCCTCGGCGAGGGCTTCGCGTCGAAGAACGCCAACCACCAGATGAAGAAGCTGACGGCGGACGAGTTCAAGGCGATGCGCGACCTGCTCGACCTGCCCATCAAGGACAGCGACTTCGTCGACGGGGTCGTCCCCTACGGCCACCCCGGCGCCGACTCCCCCGAGGTCCGCTACCTCCAGGAGCGCCGCGCGGCCCTCGGTGGCCCGGCCCCGGCCCGCCGTGTGCACCCGGTGGCCCCGCTGCCGGCCCCGGCGGAGAAGGCGTTCGCCTCCTTCGACAAGGGCTCCGGCTCCCAGAACGTGGCCACCACCATGGCCTTCGTCCGCCTGATCAAGGACCTGGTCCGCGACAAGGAGACGGGCAAGCGCTGGGTGCCGATCGTGCCCGACGAGGCACGCACCTTCGGTATGGAGAGCCTCTTCCCGTCCCTCGGGATCTACTCCCCCAAGGGCCAGACGTACGAGCCGGTCGACCGCGACCAGCTGATGTACTACAAGGAGGCCAAGAACGGCCAGATCCTCAACGAGGGGATCACCGAGGCCGGTTCGATGGCCGACTTCATCGCCGCGTCGACCGCGTACTCCACGCACGGCGAAGCGATGATCCCGTTCTACATCTTCTACTCGATGTTCGGCTGGCAGCGCACGGCCGACCAGATGTGGCAGCTCGGCGACCAGCTCGGCCGCGGCTTCCTCGTAGGCGCCACGGCGGGCCGTACGACGCTGACGGGCGAGGGCCTGCAGCACGCCGACGGCCACTCCCCCGTCATCGCCGCGACGAACCCGGCGGCGCTGACGTACGACCCGGCGTTCGCGTACGAGGTCGCGGCGATCGTCAAGGACGGTCTGCGCCGGATGTACGGCGAGGCGGCGCCGGGTGAGGACCCGAACGTCTTCTACTACCTCACCGTCTACAACGAGCCGATGCCGCAGCCCGCGAAGCCGCAGGGCCTCGGCATCGACGAGGGCATCGTCAAGGGCCTGTACCGCTTCAACACGGCGGAGTCGGCCGAGCTGTCCCCGGCGGCCAACGCCCCGCGCATCCAGCTGCTGGGCTCCGGCACGGCGATCCACTGGGTGCTCCAGGCGCAGAAGCTGCTCGCGGAGGAGTGGGGCGTGGCGGCCGACGTGTGGTCCGCGACCTCCTGGACGGAACTCCGCCGCGACGCGCTGGAGGCCGACGCGGCCCTGCTGCGCGGCGAGGAGCGGGTGCCGTACGTCCGTCAGGCGCTGCACGGCGCCGAGGGCCCGGTGCTGGCGGTCTCCGACTACATGCGCCAGGTGCCCGACCAGATCGCGCAGTGGGTCGAGCAGGACTACTCCTCGCTGGGCGCGGACGGCTTCGGCCTCTCCGACACCCGCGAGGCCGCCCGCCGCCACTTCGGCGTCGACGCCGAGTCGATCGTCGTCGCGGCGCTGGCCCAGCTCGCGAAGCGGGGCGAGGTCAAGGCGACGGCGGTGAAGGAAGCGCGGGAGAAGTACGGCCTGTAGCAACTGACGCTCAGTGAAGGGGTACGGCGGCTGCCGTACCCCTTCGTCGTCTTCGTCGTCTTCGTCGTCGACGGTGTTGTCAGTGGGCCCCGGCATGATGGCCGTATGCGTGCTGCCCGGCTGATCAAGATGGTGCTGTTGCTCCAGTCCCGGCCGTCCATGACCGCTGCCGAGCTTGCGCGGGAGCTTGAGGTGTCCGAGCGAACGGTCACGCGGGATGCGCAGGCGTTGTCGGAGGCGGGGGTTCCGGTGTATGCCGACCGGGGGCGGGCCGGGGGTTACCGGCTCATCGGCGGGTACCGGACCCGGCTGACAGGGCTCGCGCGGAGCGAGGCGGAGGCGTTGTTCCTGTCCGGGGTGCCGGGCGCGCTGCGGGAGATGGGGCTGGAGGACGCCGCCTCCGCCGCCCGGCTGAAGGTGTCGGCGGCCCTGATGCCCTCCGTGCGCGACGCTTCCCGTTCCGCCGCCCAGCGGTTCCATCTGGACGCCCCGAACTGGTTCAAGGAGACGAAGGCCCCCGAGCTGCTGCCGGCCGTCGCGGACGCGGTGTGGGACGACCGGCGGATCGTGGCCCGGTACCGGCGCGGGGAGAGCGAGGTCGAGCGGGAGCTGGAGCCGTACGGGCTCGTACTGAAGGCGGGGGTCTGGTACCTGTGCGCCCGGGTCGCGGGCCACGGCTCGTACCGGGTGTACCGCATCGACCGCTTCACCGCCGTGGACCCCGGTGACGGGCGGTCCGGGCGGTTCGAGCGGGACGAGGAGTTCGATCTGCCGGGCTTCTGGGACGAGCGGGCGGAGCAGTTCGCGCGGTCCATTCTGCGGGCCGAGGTCGTGGTGCGGGTGTCCCCGGACGGGGTGCGTGCACTGCCGTACGCCGTCGATCCGCAGTCCGCGCGGGAGGCACTGGACGCGGCGGACGCCCCGGACGAGGACGGGTGGGTGACGCTGACCCTCCCGGTGGAATCCGAGGAGGTCGCCCACACCCAGCTCGCGTCGCTCGGCCCGCAGGTCGAGGTGCTCGCGCCGGAGACACTGCGGGAGCGCTTCGCGAGCGACGCGATACGGCTGGCCGCGCTGTACCGCTCATGAGGGGTACGCATAACAATCCGTCGCACTCCACGTGCGCCCCACCCGCACAGGGCCGATGCTTGACCCGTGATGGACGAGACGGAGTTCTGGGAGCTGATCGACGGTACCCGCGAGGCCGCCGAGGGCGACCCCGAGGAGCAGGCCGACCTGCTCCTGGACAAGCTGCTCCAGCTGGACCCGGACATGGTCCTGGACTTCGCCCGTCACTTCGAGGCCCGCTACAACCGCGCGTACACCTGGAACCTGTGGGGCGCCGCCTGGGTCCTGCTGGACGGGGCCAGCGACGACGCGTTCGACTTCTTCCGGTGCTGGCTGATCGGCCAGGGCCGCGAGGTGTACGAGGGCGGTGTGCACGAGCCCGACTCGCTCGCCGACCTGCTGGGCGACTTCGACGAGGAGTTCGACGGCGACGGCGAGGAACTCGGCTACGCCGCGGACGAGGCCTACGAGCAGCTCACCGGCACCGTCGCCCCCGACCTGGGCATCGCCCCCGCACCCTCGGAACCGGAGGGCGCACCGGTCGACTTCGAGAACGAACGGGCACTGGCGGAGCGGTACCCCAGACTGTGGGAGCGCTTCAAGGACTGAGACCGAGGGCTGAGACCGAGGACTGGACCTCAGGCCATGGCCCGCCTGCGGCTCGGGTCCGACGGGATGTACGCCTGCGTCTGCTCGGCCTGCACCGCGTGGTACATCGGGGCCTTGTTGGCCTGGTCGAGCGCGGACGCCGTGACGGCGGCCGGCCCCAGGACGACGGTCGCGACCGCGCAGGCCACCGTCCAGAAACGCTTGCTGCTGCCGCTGTTGTTGCCGCTGCTGCTGCTCATGATCCCCACCTCCGGTCAGTGCGTGTGCATGACGATAGGGAGGCAGTCTCGGCGCGGTCCTTGAGTCGGCTACGAGAAACCTGTGAGGCGTTTTCGCCTGGTGACCGACGTCACCGGCCGGGTCGGGAAGGTTCACGCCCCGTCTCTTGACCCGTTGCGTGATCTCCGGCTTAGGGTGGCCGCCCCGACCAGGAGCACCCTGCCCATGACCAGCCTGTTCGTGCGGGAGATACCGCGCGCGGAGCACCTCGCCCATCTGCGGCGGTATCCCGACGCGAGCCATCTGCAGATCCCCGAGTGGGGCGATGTGAAGCCCGACTGGCTGCCGGAGAGTGTCGGCTGGTTCGAGGACGGGGAGATGGTCGCGACGGCGCTGGTCCTGTACCGGCCGCTGCCCGGAACCCGGCGCTACCTCGCCTACCTCCCCGACGGCCCCGGGATCGACTGGCGTACGCCGCGGCTGGAGCGCTGGCTGGACCCGCTCGTCGCCCATCTGAAGCGGATCGGGGCGTTCTCGGTCCGGATCGGCCCGCCCCTCGTCGTACGGCACTGGGACGCGGCCACCGTGGCGGCGGGCATCGCCGACCCCGACGTACGTCATCTGCACGAGCTGCCCCCGGCCGGCATCGACGGATACGCGCTCGACGCCGCGGAGCGGCTGCGGCGGCTCGGGTGGCGGCGGTGCGAGGAGGACGACGGGAGCGGCTTCGGGCTCGGTCAGCCGCGGTACGGCTGTGAGATCACGTTGGCGGGGCGCTCGGTGGACGAACTGCGCGGCGCCCTCGCACCGCACTGGGAACAGTCCCTGCGACTGGCCGAGGCGTCAGGCGTCCGGGTCTCCTGGGGCTCGGCGGCCGACCTGCCCGAATTCCACCGCCTGTACACCGCAACCGCCGCCCACGACGGCTTCAAGGCCCGCCCGTTGGACTACTTCCGGCGCATGTGGAAGGCCCTGAACGCCGAGGACGGCGACCGGCTGCGCCTCTATCTCGCCGAGTACGACGACGAGGTGCTCTCCGCTGCCCTGATGATCAACGTCGGCTCCCGCGCCTGGCACTCGTACGCCGCGTCCGGCCGCCGGGGGCGCCAACTGCGACCCAGCAGCGCACTGTTGTGGCGCATGCTGTGTGACGCCCGTGCGGCGGGCGCCGAGACGTACGACCTGCGCTCCATCACCCCCGCCCTCACCGAGGACCGCCTGCTGGGCCGCCTCCGCTTCAAGACGGGCACGGGCGGCCGCGCCGTGGAGTACCTCGGGGAGTGGGAACTTCCAGTCGGCAGCCAGGGCAGGGTGCTGCAGCGGGCGTTGGGGGTTTATCTGGGGCGGCGGTGAAGGGTGGGGGCGGCGGGTCGGCGAACGGCTGGTGGGCCGAGAGTGTCTGAGAGCGTGCGGATCAGCGTCTGCCCTGCAGACGGGCCGCCGTCTCCCTGATCTCCGGGAGGAGAGCGCTGAGCGCCGCGCCCGGGCAACTGGTCATGTAACCGTCCGTGTGGCCGGCCAGCGCGGGGAGCATGGCAGTGGTGCCGGCGGAGTAGCGGCTGTGGCTGTTGCTGGAGGTCAGGCGGACCGTCGCGCGCGGGTCCGTGTCGGACAGCCCCAGCTTCCACGCCGCCAGCGCGGCGATCGCGTCGGTCATCTCCTTCGGCACGGGGACGCCGGCCGTGAAGGTGCCGATGGCGGCTATGCCGGTGGTGCGGTGGTTGAAGCCCTGGGTGTGGGCGCCGGTGACGGGGCGGTCGACGCCGCCCGCGCGGCCCTCGTAGATGGTGCCGCAGCGGTCGACGAGGAAGTTGTAGCCGACGTCGTCCCAGTCACGGAAGCCGGTCTGGCCCGCGTACAGGTAGCGGATGATGCGGGGCGTGTCGGCGCAGTCGTAGCCATTGGGCGAGTCGGTGTGGTGGACGAACACGGCGACGACCTTGTCGTCGTAGCGCGGGGGCGGCTGGGCGTGCCGGGTGTCGTCGTCCAGCCAGACCGACCTCGGCACGATGTGCGGCCGGGCCGCCTTGTGCACGGCCGCCGGACGCGCCACGACCTGCCGCCCGGACTCCGCGACACCCCGCTCGACCCCGCTCGCGCACAGCACCAGCGCGAGGACGGCGGCGAGGCCGGGAAGACAGCCGAGAAGCACGAGCACGGTGGGCGGTATACGCCGCCCGGCACCGGACTGCGGCCACATCCCGGCTTGCCCCCCGGCAGGGGACCACAGCCGGATCCGGCATCGCTGCCCGGCAGACAGCCACAGCCCGACCCGGGAACGCCGCCCAGCAGACAGCCACAGCCCAACTCGGGAACGCCGCCGGGCAGGAGCCTGCAGCCGGTCCCCGGACTGCCGCACAGCTCGGAGCTGCAGCCGGCCTCGGGGGTGGCGATGGGCTCGGGAGTCGTGCTGCGCTCGGGAGTCGCGTGGGGCACGGGAGTGCTGCCCGGCCCCGGACCGCCGCCCGGCCTGGGCCTGCCGCAAGTTTCGAGGCCGCTGCCGGTATCGGGCCTGCCACGCGGCACCGCGCACCGGGCCAGCCCACCGCTCCGAGCCGACCGACTGCTTCCGCTCGGCCGCCTCTTCTCGCTCGGCCGCCCGTTCCCGCCCAGCCGACCGCTCCCGTACAGCAGGCTCATTTCGCACGGCCGGCTGCTCCCGCCCAGCCAACTGCCCCCGCTCGGCAGGCTGTTCCTGGATGGCAGGCTGTCCCTGCACGGCAGGCTGTTCCTGGACGGCAGGCTCTTCCCGCTCGGCCAGCCGCCCCCGCCCAGCCGACTGTTCTCGTGCAGCAGGCTCTTCACGCACGGCTGGCTCTTCCTGCTCGGCCGCCGCCCCCTCTCGCCCGACCAACCGCTCCCGACCAGCCAACTGTTCCTGCCCAGCCGACTGCTCCCACCGGACCGGCTGCTCCTGCCCAGCCGACTCTTCTCGCACGGCTGGCTGCCCCTGCCCAGCCGGTTGTTCCCGCCCGGCCGGCGCTTCTCGCCCGACCGACTGCTCCCGCCCCGTCGGCTGCTCGCACTCGACCAGCGGCTCCTGCCCGGCCGACGCTTTCCGCCCAGCCACCTGCTCCCGTACGACGGGTTCTCTTCGCCCAGCCTGCTCTTCCCGTAGCCCTGGCTCATCTCGCCCCCAAGGCGATGTTCGCGAGGCACCGAGCGACGCTCCCGTATCCGGCGTCGTCCCTAAGCCGTCCGCCGCTCCCCCGCCCGCCGACGTCCGCCCGGCATCCATGGCCCGCCCGGAATCCGCGACCCGCCCGGCCTGCGCTCGGCGCCAGGGACCCGGCGTTCCCATGCCCCTTCCCTCAGGCGCTCCCGTGCCCCCTCCCTCGGGCGCTCCCGAGACCCGCCCCGCCCTCCGCGCTCCCGGCTCACGCTCCGCACCCGGCCCGCGGGCAGCGCCCCCAACCCGACCCACGCCCGGCTCAAGCGCCGCACCCTGCTCACGCCCTACTCCGGACCCGCACGCATCCCCCTCGCCCCACCCCGCACCGGGCCCGCGGGCAGCGCCCCCAACCCGACCCACACCGGGCTCAAGCGCCGCACCCTCTACAAGCCCAACTCCCGGTCCGCACGCATCCCCCTCGCCCCACCCCGCACCGGGCCCGCGGGCAGCGCCCCCAACCCGACCCACACCGGGCTCAAGCGCCGCACCCTCTACAAGCCCAACTCCCGGTCCGCACGCATCCCCCTCGTCCCAACCCGCACCCGACCCGCGCGCAGCCGTCTCCTCCTCCGGCTCCGCACCCGGCCCGCGCGCAGCCCCCTTCTGCCGCCCCGCGCCCAGCCCACCCCCACCCCCCGACCGCCCCGGTATCCCCGCAGCCCACGGTATTCGTACGGCACGTGGTCCCCGTCTCCCCCGTGTTCGTCGGAAGACCCGTCGGGTGACCCGTCGGAAGGCAAACATGGTCCTACTGTCCGACGGATCCGGTCCGCCCGCGATGTGTGGTGTGCCACGCGGTGGAACCATCGTCCTGGTCCGGGGCGTTTCTCCAGGTGCACGCAGGGTGGCCGGTTCCGATCAGTACGCGTGCGCGTGCTGATCAACAGGCGCCTCGCGCGCGTACTAAGGGGTCCGAGAGAAAGGCGGCTCCGTGGACCTGCTCGACATCCTGCTGTTGCTGGTGATCCTGGCCTACGCAGCGTCCGGCTACCGGCGTGGACTGGTCGCCGGCTGCGTCTCGCTGGCCGGCTTCGTGGGCGGTGCGGTGATCGGCGTATGGATCCTGCCGTGGATGATGGGCCTGGTCACACCGGGGACGACGCAGGCGACCGTGACCGCCGTGCTCACGGTGCTGGTCCCGGCGGTGGTGGTGCACGAGCTCGCGGGGCGGCTGGCTCTGCGGCTGCGCAGGGAGCTGGACCGGGGGCCGCTCAGGGTGGCCGACGGCGTCGGCGGGGCCGTGGCCAACTCGGTGGCCGTACTGATCGTGGCCTGGGTCGCGGCAAGCGTTCTCGCCGCGTCCTCATCCCCGCTGCTCACGTCGGCGATCCGGGACTCCCGGCTGCTCGGGACCGTGCAGGAGGCCATGCCGGACACGACACCCGCCTGGTTCTCCCGGGCCACCTCCGCACTCACCGAGGCAGGCTTCCCACAGGTCTTCAACCCGTTCGAGAACGAGTCGACCGCCGAGGTCGCAAGACCCACCGGCGACAGCGTCACCCCTGCCGCGACGAACGCCGCCAAGCTCAGCACGGTCAAGATCGAGGGTGTCTCGGGCACCCAGGGCCGCGAAGGCAGCGGCTTCGTCTACACCCCACAGCACGTGATGACCAACGCCCATGTGGTGGCCGGCATCGACGAACCGAGCGTCCGGGTCGGCGGCGTCGGGCGGTCGTACGAGTCACGGGTCGTGCTCTTCGACCCGGAGCGGGACGTGGCCGTGCTGTACGTCCCCGAGCTGCGCGCCCCCGTCCTGCGGTTCGACGACGACGCCACCCGCGGCGACTCGGCCGTCGTGGCGGGCTACCCGGAGGACGGCGACCTGAACCTCCAGGCGGCGACGGTCGCGAACCGGGTGCGGGCGACCGGCCAGAACATCTACAACGACGAGACCGTCACCCGCGAGATCTACTCGATCCGCTCCACCGTCCGCCCCGGCAACTCCGGCGGCCCGCTGCTGACCACCGACGGCAAGGTGTTCGGCGTCGTCTTCGCCCGCTCCACCTCCGACGACGAGACCGGCTACGTCCTGACGGCGGCCGAGGTCGCCTCCGACGCGAAGCGCGCCGCGAACGCGACGGCACCGGTGGACACGGGCGATCTCGTCACGTCCTGACCTCACCTCCCGGGGCGAGCGGATCAGAGACGGCGCCCCATGATCACGTCGTCCACATACTCCCCGCCCAGGAAGAACTCCTCCGGCAGCACCCCCTCCACCACGAACCCCTCGGCCTCGTACAGCTTGCGGGCCGGCGTGTTGTGGCCGAGGACGCGCAGCGTGATGCGGCGGGCGCCCCGGCGGCGGGCCTCCTCGACGGCCGCGCGGACCAGCGCCCGGCCGACACCACGGCCACGGGCCTCGTCGGCGACGGCGATTCCCTGGATCTGCCGTACGTGCGCGTTGGCGGCGAGCGGGGTCGGGAAGGCCAGGCGGATGTAGCCCACGATGCGGCGGTCGAGCTCGGCGACCAGATGGTCGTCGGGGGCGTGGCGCTCGTCGAAGAACGGCCGGTACGGCGGCTGCGGCTGTGGCGTGACCGCGTGCAGGAGTGACCATGTGACACGGTCGAGGAGAGCCAGCTCCTCCTCGTCGTCGGGCAGGGCGGTGCGTATGTACGGCGATGACGACGGCGATGGCGATGGCGACTGGTACGGCTCGGGCATGAGCGCCACCCTATGACCGGAGCACGGGAATCCGACCGGGCTGGGGGTCCGGGGGCTCCCCCCGGGAAAGCGCAGCATGTGGTCAGAGGCAGGATGAAGTCATGCAACTTTCAAGGATTGTGGTGGCCGGCTCCTCCGGCCTCATCGGCAGCGCCCTGGTGCGATCCCTGGCCGCGGACGGACACGAGGTGGTGCGGCTGGTGCGCCGCGCGCCCAGGTCCGCGGACGAGGTGCGCTGGGATCCGGAGGGGAGGTACGTGGATGCGGCCGGGCTCGCCGGATGCGACGCGGTGGTCAACCTGGCCGGGGCGAACGTGGGTTCGCGCCGCTGGACGGAGACGTACAAGGCGAAGCTCCGGTCCGGCCGGGTCCTGGGCACGGCGGCGCTCGCGGAGGCGGTGGCCTCGCTGAAACCTCAGGAGCGGCCCCGGGTCTTCGTCAACGGCAGCGCGATCGGCTACTACGGCGAGACCGGCGAGCGGGAAGTCGACGAGAGCGCCCCGCCCGGGGAGGGCTTCCTGCCCTCGCTGGTCGTCGACTGGGAGGGCGCGGCGACCCCGGCCCAGGAGGCGGGCGTACGGACGGTGTTCCCGCGCACGGGGCTGGTGGTGGCCCGCGAGGGCGGGGCCTGGGGGCGACTGTTCCCGCTGTTCAAGGCCGGGGTCGGCGGGCGCATGGGGGACGGGCGGCAGTACTGGTCGTTCGTGTCGCTGCACGACGAGGTGGCCGCCATCCGGCATCTGATCGAGCGCGACGACCTGTCGGGCCCGTTCAATGTGACCGCCCCGCAGCCGCTGACGAACCGTGAGATCACCGAGGCGATGGGGCGGGTGCTGCACAGGCCGACGCTCTTCACGGTTCCCGCGCCGGTGCTCCGGGCGGTACTCGGCGAGATGGCCGGGGATGTGCTGGGCAGTCAGAGGGTGCTGCCGAAGCGGTTGCTGGAGTCGGGTTTCACCTTCGCGTTCCCGGAGATCGAAGGTGCAATCCGGGCGGCCGCCTCGTAAAACCCGGCCAGCAGCAGGCGCCCGTATGCGACCACTGTGCGACCGTGCTCTGCCCATGCGCGACTGTTTCTGACCGATCACGGCCCTAACCTCGTCCCGAACTCGGGTATCCCCGGAGCCTGTTGGGGGCATCACGTCTCCACCGGCCGCGCAACCTCGAGGAGGGGCACGTGCTTGAGCCCGCGTACCAGGCGGACGTCGTCATCGTGGGAGCCGGGGTCGCCGGACTCTCCGCGGCGCATCGACTGACCAGCGCAGGAGTAACGACCGCGGTCCTGGAGGCCGCCCCCTACCCGGGCGGCCGAATGTCGACCGAGAAGATCGACGGCTTCCGGCTCGACCGGA
Source organism: Streptomyces cyaneus (assembly GCF_004028635.1). Taxonomy (GTDB): domain Bacteria; phylum Actinomycetota; class Actinomycetes; order Streptomycetales; family Streptomycetaceae; genus Streptomyces; species Streptomyces cyaneus. Next base: position 15,813 of record NZ_RQJW01000024.1, read on the forward strand.
TCGGCCAGCTCCTCTCGACGGCATATCCCGACCTACGTCTGACTCCGTCGCTCGACACGCTCGCGCTGCGCCCCTTCGCGCCGGGCGTACTGCTGCACAGCGACGGCCGCCGGCACCGCGCGGGCGCGTGGGCGAGGCCGATGAGCGCCAGGCGCACGAGGGGCGCACTGCATGCGGTGCGCGCTCTGGCGAGCGCCCCTCGGGCGGCGTCCGTGCGGGGCGTTCCGGGCCAGACGTCCCTGCCGAGGGTGCGTGCGAGTGCCCCCCTGGGAACCGCCGTCGACCAGGCCCGACTGGGTGCCGCGCTGGCCCGCCTCGCCGCCTCACCCGTCGAACGGCTCCTGGCCCGCCCCGAGTTGCCGGCCGCGCAGGCCCTCGCGGCGCGGGGCGTCCCCGCGCGGACCATCGACGGCTTCCTGCGGCCGCTGCTCGCCGCGCTGCTGTGCGACCCGGATCTGACGACGTCCAGCCGGTGTGCGGATCTCGCGCTGCGGACCTTCATGAGCGGGCGTCTGTGCGTGCCCGAGGGCGGCGCCGAGGCGCTGCCGGAGCTGCTCGCGCGGACGTTGCCGCCGGGCACCGTGCACACCGGCGTGCGCGTCACGTCGATCGCCACGACATCGGTGACGACCGCGGAGCACGGCGAGATACGGTGCCGGGCCGTGCTGCTGGCGACGGACGCGCGAACCGCCGCCGAACTGCTGCCGGGCCTGCGCGTACCGGACTTCCACCCCGTGACGGTCGTCCACCACACCACCGACGAACCGCCGACGACCGGCGCCTCGCTCCTGCTCGACGCCGACCGGGGCGGCCCGGTCGCGCACACGGCGGTGATCAGCCAGGTCGACCCGAGCCGCACCCCGGCAGGCCGGGCCCTCATCTCCTCGACGGTCCTCGGCACGCCGCCACCCGACATCGACACAGCCGTACGGATGCACCTGGCCCGCCTCTACGGCACCTCCACGGCCCGCTGGGAGACCCTCGCCGTGCACCACACCCCCGAGGCGGTCCCGGCGATGCGCCCACCCCACGACCTGCGCCGCCCGGTGCGCCTCCTGGCGGGCCTGTACGTCTGCGGCGACCACCGCGACACCAGCACGGTCCAGGGCGCCCTCCACTCGGCCCACCGCGCCGCGACTGCCATCCTGACGGACCTGGGCGCGGCGGGCTCGCTGCACCGGGCGGAGCCGTTACGAGCGGCGGCTTAAAGGCGCAGGGGCACCCGCGCCCCATAAAGGGCGCGGGGAACTGCGCGACCAGCCACAACGCAGCCGCGCAGGGCATCCACCAGTCGGAGTTACGGCGATACCCCCTACCCCAACGCCGCGACCTTGTCGCGATACCCCCGCACCGGCGCCGCGTCCCGATACGGCTCCAACCTCCGCTCGAAGTCCTTGACGTACTCGATCGCCCGTACCGACCGCATCTCCGCGGCAGCGCCCGCCGCCTCCGCCCCCAACGCACAGGCCTGATCGAGCTCACCGAGCCCCAACCGGGCGGAGGCAAGGACGACGCGGCAGAACAGCCGGCTGCGGGCGAACGCGGGCGCACGCAGCTGCAGCGACCGCTCCGCATGCTGGGCCGCCGCACGGAACTGCTGCAGATCCCGGTGGCAGTGCCCGAACTCGTCGGCGAGCTGCGCCTCGTCGAAGAACCGTGCCCAGTGCGGCACGTCGTCGCCGGGGCGAGCCGCTTCGAGGGCGCGCTCGGCCCGCACCAGGGAGGCCGTACAGGCGCGCACCTCACCCAGTACGCCGTGCCCGCGCGCCTCGCACCCGTGCAGCAGGGCTTGGACGACCGGCGGTGCGCTGGTCCCCACGCCCTGCTGCGCCACGCGCGCGAGCTGGACGGCCTCACGGCCGTGCCCGAGGTAGACGGCCTGGCGGCTCATGGTGACCAGGACGTAGGAGCCGTACGCCCGGTCGCCGGCCGCCTGCGCGAGGCGCAGCGACTGCACGAAGTAGCGCTGCGCGAGACCGTGCGCCGCGATGTCGTACGACGTCCAGCCCGCGAGCCTCGTGAGGTCCGCGGCGGCGGCGAACAGCTTGCGGCCGGTCTGCTCGCCGTAGGTGCCGCGCAGCATCGGCTCGCACTCGTGCTCCAGGTAGCGCACGAGGGCCTGCCGGGCGTGGCCGCCGCCGTACATGTCGTCGAGCGAGCGGAACAGCTCGCCGACCGACCGCAGCGCGGCGATGTCGCCGCCGGTGACCTTCTGGCCGGGGCCGCGCTCCCCCTGGCTGCGCTGGCGGGGTACGGCCCCTGGGCGGCCCTGGGCCGGGATGCGGGCGATGGGCTCGCCGCGGGCCACCTTCTCGTCGGCGCGGCCGATCAGCCAGTCCCGGCTGGGCACGACGAGGCCTGCCGGGGTGAAGGCGATCTTGCGGAGCTCGGCGTGGCTGCCGGAGTCCTTGCGCCACAGGCCGCTGACGATGTCGACGGCCTCCTCCGGGGTCGCGGCGAACTCCAGGCCCGCGTACACGGGCGCGCAGGCGTCGAGGCCGAGGTCCTGGGCGGAGAGCCGGCGGCCGAGGCGGCGGGTGAAGACCTCGGCGATGAGGGCGGGGGTCGTACCGCGCGGCTGCTGTCCGCGCAGCCAGCGGGTGACCGATGTCTTGTCGTATCTCAGATCAAGCCCGTGTTCGAGGCCGAGCTGGTCCACCCGGCGGGCGAGACCCGCGTTGGAGAATCCCGCTTCTGCGATGAGCGCGGCGAGCTGGCGGTTGGGAGTGCGCTGCGCGGGTCGTTCCGTCATCTGCGGTGCGGTCTCCTGCCTTTCGGGCCTCGCGGGGTCAGTGCGCCGCGGGTGCCCGGATTGCCGGTGAGCAGCCCTTTTGGCCTGCTCGAACGGCGCGAATGTAGCGGAGAGTAAGCAGTCGATCGCACATTCCGCCGCCTATTCATCCGATCGTGTGAGGATTGCCCTACTGGGCTGACGCGGACCGGGGGACCTCACCCGATCGAGCCGGTCGTACAGTGGCGTAGGCACGCTTTGTGCCTTACGACTTTCCGGTTCTTCCAGGGAGGCGCTTGCCGTGAGTGAGTTGCGGTTCGTCCGCATGGGATTCGGCGCGGACGCCGTCGAGTACCAGCAGGCGTGGGACGAGCAGCGCCGGGTACATGCGGCGCGGTTCGAGGACGAGATCCCCGACACGGTCCTGCTGCTCGAACACCCGCCGGTCTACACGGCGGGCCGGCGCACGGCGGACAACGAGCGGCCCCTGGACGGCACGCCGGTCATCGACGTGGACCGCGGCGGCAAGATCACCTGGCACGGCCCGGGCCAGCTGGTCGGCTACCCGATCCAGAAGCTGCCGCGCCCCGTGGACGTCGTGGCCCACGTACGGCGGCTGGAGGAGGCCCTGATCCGCACCTGCGCGGAGTTCGGCCTGGAGACCACCCGGGTCGAGGGCCGCAGCGGCGTATGGGTCCTCGGCGACCCCGTCGAGCAGCGTCCGGCCCTCGGCGGCCTGTCGCTGGACTTCGACCCCCGCCTCACCGACGAGGAGTTCGACCCGCGTCTGAACGGGCCCGAGTACGCCCCGTCCAACGCCGGCCAGCGGCGCGAGGACCGCAAGATCGCGGCGATCGGGATCCGGGTCGCGAAGGGCGTGACCATGCATGGCTTCGCGCTGAACGTGAACCCGGACAACAAGTGGTTCGACAAGATCATCCCGTGCGGGATCCGGGACGCGGGCGTCGCCTCCCTGGCGAACGAGCTCGGCCGGGACGTCACGATCGACGAGGTGCTGCCGGTCGTCGAACGGCACTTGACGGACGTACTGGAGAACGCGGACCTGAAGCCGCGGGAGATCGAGAAGACGACCGCCTGAGACCGGGAATCCGCCCTGCGGCGATGGGGTTGGCCTGACAGCAGGGCTGAGTAAACACGGGCGTACCCTGGTGTACGCCGAAGAATCGAAGCTACAGGGAGCCGATGTGTCCGCAGTCACACCCGACGGACGCAAGATGCTGCGCCTGGAGGTCAGGAACGCCCAGACCCCCATCGAGCGCAAGCCCGAGTGGATCAAGACCCGGGCGAAAATGGGTCCCGAGTACACGAAGATGCAGAACCTCGTGAAGAGCGAGGGCCTGCACACGGTCTGCCAGGAAGCCGGCTGCCCCAACATCTACGAGTGCTGGGAAGACCGTGAGGCGACCTTCCTCATCGGCGGCGACCAGTGCACCCGGCGCTGCGACTTCTGCCAGATCGACACCGGAAAGCCCGAGGCGCTCGACCGCGACGAGCCGCGCCGCGTCGGCGAGTCCGTGGTCACCATGGACCTGAACTACGCCACCATCACCGGCGTCGCCCGCGACGACCTGGAGGACGGCGGCGCCTGGCTGTACGCGGAGACGGTCCGCCAGATCCACGAGCAGACCGCCTCCCGCGAGGCCGGCCGCACCAAGGTCGAGCTCCTCGCCCCGGACTTCAACGCCGTACCGGAGCTGCTCCAGGAGGTCTTCGCCTCCCGCCCCGAGGTCTTCGCGCACAACGTCGAGACGGTGCCCCGGATCTTCAAGCGCATCCGCCCCGGCTTCCGCTACGAGCGCTCCCTGAAGGTCATCACCGAGGCCCGCGACTACGGCCTGGTCACCAAGTCGAACCTCATCCTCGGCATGGGCGAGACCCGCGAGGAGGTCAGTGAGGCGCTCCAGCAGCTGCATGACGCGGGCTGCGAGCTGGTCACCATCACGCAGTACCTGCGCCCGAGCGTCCGGCACCACCCCGTGGAGCGCTGGGTCAAGCCGCACGAGTTCGTGGAGCTGAAGGAGGAGGCCGAGCAGATCGGCTTCTCCGGTGTGATGTCCGGGCCGCTGGTGCGCTCGTCGTACCGCGCCGGGCGGCTGTACCAGATGGCCGTCGAACAGCGACACTCAGCTGCTCCGCAGCGGGGTGGTTCCTACGTCGCCTCGCAGGCCGTCTGATGGCACGGAGTGCCACTCTGCTCGTGTGAATCCGCGCACAAGCAACTACCTCTCGGTAGCCGCCGATTGACGCGGCCCTGGACGTCCCCGCAGCTAGGGGGCCCGTCAGGGCCGCGTCAAGTGTTTTGGGCGACACATCAAGGCTTCATTGGTGTTTGACCGGTCGGTCACGCCCTGGTAACACCAATCAGTGACGCTGGTTGTACACCCCGTGCACCACTCACCAAAGCCGCCATTCCCGAGGGGGGACCTCCACCATGCAGGCCGCGCCCGTTCGCGCCACCGCCATCCCGTCGTTCACCACTGCACTGCGTGCCGTCGAGTCGCTGCTCATGAGCAGCGGTCAGCGCACCGCCCGCCGCAACGCCTGGACGTCCGTGCTGGAGGACCGCCGTCGCGCCAAGGACCGGGTCGAGGCCCAGCGCGTCCTGGACGAGGTCACTGTCGTCCGCCCCTGAGCCCTCTCCCCCGCTCCCACGCGGCACTGCCGTCGTCGCCGCTTCCCGGGCCACGTAGACTTCGTGGCATGGCGAGGAAGGACACGGCAGCGGATGCTGCGAACCCCGGGCGACTCAAGCAGATCGCTCTGACCTACAAGATGACCCGCAGGGCCGACAAGAAGATCGGTCTTGTACTCGCGGCTGTCGGAATCGTCACCTTCGGTGTCTTCCTCGCGATCGGTTTCTTGATCGGTCACCCCATCTATCTCGGCATCCTGGGCCTGCTGCTCGCCTTCCTCGCGACGGCGATCGTGTTCGGGCGCCGGGCCGAGCGGGCGGCCTTCGGGCAGATGGAGGGCCAGCCGGGCGCCGCCGCGGCTGTGCTGGACAACATCGGCCGGGGCTGGACGACGACGCCCGCGGTGGCGATGAACCGCAGCCAGGACGTGGTGCACCGGGCCGTCGGCAAGGCCGGCATCGTGCTGGTCGCCGAGGGCAACCCGAACCGGGTGAAGAGCCTGCTGGCCGCGGAGAAGAAGAAGATGAACCGCATCGTCGCGGACGTGCCGGTGCACGACCTGATCGTGGGCACGGGCGAGGGGCAGGTCGGGCTGAAGAAGCTGCGGACCACCATGCTGAAGCTGCCCCGCGTGCTCACCGGCCCCCAGGTGACCGCGACCAACGACCGGCTGAAGGCGATGGGCGACCTGATGAGCAACATGCCGTTGCCGAAGGGGCCGATGCCCAAGGGCATGAAGCTGCCGAAGGGCGGGCCGAAGGCCCGTTGATCTCCCTCGCACGAGAGAGCTCCTACGAGAAAAGGGGGCGCCCGGCACCTGCCGGGCGCCCCCTTCGTCGTACGCGAGGAGGTCGTACGCGAGGAGCTGGTGTCAGACCCGGACCTCGACCGTGCCGGCCAGCCGGTCGTGCAGGCCGCGGCCGTCGCGGTCCCAGATCAGGGCCGGGATCGCCACGCACAGCAGGGCCGAGCGCAGCAGGGCGCGCAGCGGGTTGACCGTGCCGGTCTCCAGGGTGACCACACGGAGGCCGAAGAGGCGCTTACCCGGAGTGAAGCCGACGGTGCCGACGGTCAGGGCGCTCATCAGGAAGAACAGCAGCAGGGCCCAGTTGCTGGTCGCCTGGCCGTAGCCGTCGGTGATGAGACCGTATGCGATCAAGACGCAGAGACCCCAGTCGACCGCGAGTGCTCCGAGCCGTCGGCCGGGGCGGGCGATCGACCCCGGCCCCTCCTCCGGCAGTCCGAGCTGTTCACCCCGGTATCCGAAGTCGACACCGGCGTCCTCGGCGGCCGCGCGGGGGCCCGAGAGCCAGGATCCGATTGCTTGCCTCTTGTCCACGCATCCACGGTACTGGGCGCGTTTTGCGATACGGACAGGTGGGGTGCGGTACGGGATGTCCGGTTAACGTGGGTGAAACAAATGGGTCACGCCCGAGAAATCACCCGTCCCTAGGGTCGAAGACAGCGTGTGCCACCGCACTGGCCGCACGAACGAACTACCACCCCGGCGCGGACGGTCGGGAGTAGGAGGAGCTGGATGTTCCAGAACGCCGACGAGGCCAAGAAGTTCATCGCGGACGAGGACGTCAAGTTCGTCGACGTCCGATTCTGCGACCTGCCGGGCGTCATGCAGCACTTCACGGTGCCCGTCGAGGCGTTCGACCCGGACGAGGAGCTCGCCTTCGACGGATCGTCGATCCGTGGTTTCCAGGCCATCCACGAGTCCGACATGGCGCTGCGCGCGGACCTGTCGACCGCCCGGGTCGACCCGTTCCGCCGGGACAAGACCCTCAACATCAACTTCTTCATCCACGACCCGATCACCGGCGAGCAGTACAGCCGTGACCCGCGGAACGTGGCGAAGAAGGCCGAGGCCTACCTCGCCTCCACCGGGATCGCCGACACGGCGTACTTCGGTCCCGAGGCCGAGTTCTACGTCTTCGACAGCGTGCGTTTCGCCACCACGTCGAACGAGTCCTTCTACCACATCGACTCCGAGGCGGGCGCCTGGAACACCGGTGCCCTCGAGGACAACCGTGGTTACAAGGTCCGCTACAAGGGCGGTTACTTCCCGGTCCCGCCGGTCGACCACTTCGCCGACCTGCGCGCCGAGATCTCCCTGGAGCTGGACCGGGCCGGCCTGAAGGTCGAGCGCCAGCACCACGAGGTGGGCACCGCCGGCCAGGCCGAGATCAACTACAAGTTCAACACGCTGCTCGCGGCCGCCGACGACCTGCAGCTCTTCAAGTACATCGTGAAGAACGTGGCCTGGCGCAACGGCAAGACCGCGACCTTCATGCCGAAGCCGATCTTCGGTGACAACGGCTCGGGCATGCACGTCCACCAGTCGCTGTGGACCGGCGGCCAGCCGCTCTTCTACGACGAGGCCGGTTACGCGGGCCTGTCGGACACCGCCCGCTACTACATCGGCGGCATCCTCAAGCACGCCCCGTCGCTGCTGGCCTTCACCAACCCGACGGTGAACTCGTACCACCGGCTGGTGCCGGGCTTCGAGGCCCCGATCAACCTGGTGTACTCGCAGCGCAACCGCTCCGCCGCGATGCGTATCCCGATCACGGGCTCCAACCCGAAGGCCAAGCGCGTCGAGTTCCGCGCGCCCGACTCCTCCGGCAACCCGTACCTGGCCTTCTCGGCCCTGCTCCTGGCGGGCCTGGACGGCATCAAGAACAAGATCGAGCCGGCCGAGCCGATCGACAAGGACCTCTACGAGCTGGCTCCCGAGGAGCACGCGGGCGTCGCGCAGGTCCCCACCTCGCTCCCGGCCGTTCTCGACTCGCTCGAGGCCGACCACGAGTTCCTCCTCCAGGGCGACGTCTTCACGCCGGACCTGATCGAGACGTGGATCGACTACAAGCGCGCGAACGAGATCGCCCCGCTGCAGCTGCGTCCGCACCCGCACGAGTTCGAGCTCTACTTCGACGTGTGATCGGCGCCTGACCGGTCTCTCGAACCGGAGGCATACGCCCGCGCCCCCGCTGTCATACCGACAGCGGGGGCGCGGGCGTATGTTCTATTCTGCCGATGAGACGACACGGGGGTGGACGGGATGCCGGAGCACGAACACGACGACCAGGAGCGCGAGTTCGACCTGAAGTGGGCGGACAACGCCGAGCACAAGGAGCCCTCGGCCAGGGCCCGTATGCTCGCCGCCCGTTGGAAGGAGAACCCGCCCGCTCCGGTGCCGTTCCGGGCCGAGCCCGATCATGTGGCGCGGCGGCAGCGCCGGTCGGGCTGGGTGTCCACGGCGATCGTGCTCGGCTGCGTCGCCGGGGTGATCGTGCTGCTGGGCTACATCAACTTCCGGACGTACTGAGACCGGCGTCTTTGCTGGCCCTAGGGCCGATCACGACCCGTTCATGGGGGTCACCGGGTGCACACTGGGCAGTGGGACGAGTGCCTGAGTGCGCGCGGGGTGATGCGAGATGCAGAGCCGGTTCCGGAGTGATCGGCGGTTGACCGCCCGGATGGGGATCACTCTGTTTTTGCTCGGATTGTTGTACGTGGCGTTCATCGCCGCGCTGATCGTGCTGCTGAAGTCCTGGGTGCTCGTCGTGGTCGTGGCGGCGGGGCTGCTGGGGGCTCAGTACTGGTTCTCGGACCGGGTCGCGCTGTTCGCGATGCGTGGGCGGGTCGTGGAGCGGGAGGAGTATCCCGAGCTGCACGGGGTCGTCGACCGGCTGTGTGCCCTCGCCGACATGCCGAAGCCCGTGGTCGCCGTGTCGGACATGGAGATGCCGAACGCGTTCGCCACCGGGCGCAATCCCGATCATGCCGTGGTCTGTGTGACCACCGGGCTGCTGCGACGGCTGGAGCCGGACGAGCTGGAGGGTGTGCTCGCGCACGAGTTGTCGCATGTGGCGCACAAGGACGTCGCCGTGATCACGGTGGCCTCGTTCCTCGGCGTGATCGCGGGACTGATCGTGCGGTTCGCCTTCTACTCGCAGCTGTTCGGCGGTGGACGCCGGGACCAGAACACCGCCGTCGTCTTCGCCGCCGTACTGGGTGTGTCGGCGGCCGTGTACGCGATCAGCTTCCTGTTGATCCGGGCCCTGTCCCGGTACCGGGAGCTGGCCGCCGACCGGGCCGCGGCGCTGCTCACCGGGCGGCCCTCGGTGCTGGCCTCCGCGCTCACCAAGGTGACAGGAGACATCGCCCGGATTCCCAGCAAGGACCTGCGCACGGCCCAGGCCTTCAACGCCTTCTACTTCACTCCGGCGCTGGGCCGCGAGCCCAGCCTTGCGCAGCTCTTCTCCACGCACCCGAGTCTGGAGCAGCGGCTCGACCAACTGGGGCGGATCTCCGCCGAGTTGGGCGAGACGACGGCTCCCGGAGGGGCGTGAGCATGGGGCTGCTGGACATCCTGCTCGGCCGTACGAAGCCGGTCGCGCCCGATCTCGACCAGCTCTTCAGGCTGCCGTCGGCGGCGGTGACGCTGGAGGCGGCGGTAGGGCTGCGGCCCACCGGGAGCGGAGCGGTGTGCTTCGCCCCGGTCGAGGGCGCGGTCTTCGAGCAGACACACCGCGAGGTCCAGGCGCTGCTCGACGCGGACGCCGAGCGCGAGGGCCGCCCGGTGGAGCTGACACGCGACTCCTACGGCTACTCGTGGCTGGTCTCCCGGCGCATGCCCGAGCAGCTGCCGGAGCTGGTCAACGACCTGCACGCGGTGAACAGCGCGATGGAGGTCAACGGCTTCGGGCCGCAGCTGCTGTGCTCGCTGGCCGGGTTCGAGGACGAGCGGCAGGGCAGACGGCTCGCCCTCGTCTATCTCTACAAGCGGGGCAGGTTCTATCCCTTCGCACCGCTGCCCGGCGCGGCGGAACGGCGTGACAATGCGCTGGAGCTACGGGTGAAGGCGGCGCTCGCCGACGACCTGCGGATCGAGCAGGACCTGAACCGCTGGTTCCCGGTGTGGGGTGCCCCCGGCCTGTGACCGGGGGCCCCTCCGGCTACCAGCGGAGCTGGTCTCACTTGCTCTTCTCGCGCTCCTGACGACGGGCCTCCATGGGACGCTCGCGGCGGTAGCGGCGCTCCCACTTGGCCTGCATGTCACGACGGTCTCGGTAGGCGCGGTAGTCCGAGGGCATGGGACCTCCCGACGAGGCCCCTCCCCCGCCGCCGGCGCCCCCGGCTCCGCCGCTCGACGCGGAGGAGCTGCGACCGTACTGCAGGTAGAGGAAGAGCACGGCGACGGCAGCGAGCCAGTAGAGGTGGTTTCCGAATCCTAGGATCACCAGGACGACAGTCCCGGACATGACGATGGTGCCCATCACGGGCCTCCGTGAGCGTGGGTTGAATCTGGATCTCGAGCGGTGACCGATGTCCCGACGGGGCGCTGGGGGATGGGCGACCGTCCGTCGGTGCGTAGAGAGTAGCCCCGAGTCCGCAGGGTGACGCCTGCCCTGCGGAAAGCGGCGTGAACAGCTCCGTTACGCGTGTCCAGCGTAGGGATCCGGTCACCTGGCGTGCATCTCCTTTTCCCGGGACCCGAGTGCCGTGAATGAATGGGCGCATGATCGAGCTCTCTCCTTTCACATGCGCCCACGACGGTGAACTGCTCAGCGGCGTCCACGGCGGTGACGCCGGCGGCCCGGAGACGGCCACCGTCGTGCTGCTGCACGGCGCGGGCAACGGCAGCAAGGAACGGCTGCTGCCGCTGCTCGCCGAGTTCGTCTCCCGCGGCTGCCGTGGGCTCGCCTTCGATTTCTCGGGGCACGGCGAAAGCACCGGCGAACTGCGGGAGTTGAGTCTGCGGCGGCGCCTGGAGCAGGCGGTCGCCGTCATCGAGGCGCGCGTGCCGGCGGGCGGGCCGCTGATCGTGGTGGGGTTCAGCATGAGCGGGCAGACGGTGGCGGACCTCGTCGGCCACTACGGGGAGCGCGTGGCGGCGGTGGGGCTGTGCGCGCCCGCTGTGTACGCGCAGGAGGCGTGGGATGTGCCGTTCGGCGAGGGGGACGGGCGGTTCAGCGAGATCATCCGCAGGCCGGACGGCTGGCGTGCGGCTCCCGCGCTCGATGTGCTGCGGGCGTACGAGGGGCGGGCGGTGCTCGCGGTGCCGGGGACGGACGCGATCATCCCGCCGGACGTGACGGAGGCGGTGCAGGAGGTGCTGGCCGCTCGCGCGCAGTTCACCCGGTTCGAGGTGCCGGACGCGGAGCACATGCTGGGGCTGTGGTTCCAGGAGCATGCCGAGGACCGGCGGGAGTTCGTGACGGCCGTACTGACCGGCCTGGGCGACCGGGGCTGGACGGCCACCCGATCGTGGCTGGCCAAGCAGCTGCCCCAGGGGCGGACCGTCACCGGCACCGCGTTCGCGAAGGGTGGCTGGAGCTCGCAGATGCGACGGCTCACCCTCGACGACGGCACCGGGCTCGCGCTGCGCACGTTCGTGAAGCCCTTCTTCCGCGGCCACGCGCCCGGGCTGCTGTCCCGTGAGGCGTCGGTCCTCACCCTGCTCGCCGCCCAGGAGGGCGTTCCCGCGCCCCGGTTGATCGCCGTCGACGCCACGGCCGAGCACTGCGACCACCCCGCACTGCTGATGTCCCTGCTGCCGGGCCGGGTGCGGGTCGACGAGGAGGACCTGGACCGCCGCCTGGACCTGCTGGCCGCCCAACTCGCCGGGATCCACCGGGTCGTACCGGCGGAGCGTCCGCGTACGTACCAGGCGTGGACGTCCCCGATGGGGGTCCCCCCGCTCGAGCGAAGCCGAGAGTGGGGGAGGGTACGGACGCCGGGCGGCGCGCTCTGGGAACGAGCCGTGGACGTGATCCGCCGCGAGCCCCCCGCCTACGAAGGGTGCTTCCTGCACCGGGACTTCCACCCCGGGAACGTGCTGTTCAGCGGGGAAGGCACGGAGCTGCGGGTCAGCGGTGTCGTCGACTGGGTGGAGACGTCGTGGGGACCGGCCGACCTCGACGTCGCCCACTGCTCGACGGCGCTCGCGCTGCTGCACGGCCCGGAGCACGGGCTCGGCTTCCGGGAGCGGTACGAGGCACACGGCGGGCGCCGACTCGCCGCCCCGGCCGACCACTTGTACTGGCGGCTGCTGGACGCCCTGGCCTACTCCCCCGACGCCGCCAAGCTCGCCGGGCCGTGGCGTGAGCTGGGTCGGACGGATCTGACGGCGGAGGTGCTGGGCGAACGGTTGACGGCGTATGTGGGCGGGTTGGTGGAGCGGTACGGCTGAGGCCCCGGATACGTACGGCTGAGGCCCCAGGCAGGTACGGCTGACGCCGCCCGCGGCTACGTGCGTTGACGGCCGAGCACTGCGGCACGAAGGCGAACGGGGGCGCCGCCCCTCCGGCAGGCGTGCGCGGAGCGCGGGATCTGTTTGTGGGCGGCGTTGCCGCGGAGGGTTCGGTCGGCGGGGGTGTGGGGTGTGGTGCGCGCGCGTGCCTGATACGGCGATCGGGTGACAGGGGCGGTCGGGTGTGTGGGGCCGTTGTCAGTGGGGTCCGGGAAGATGCAGTCACGGGCGTTGTGACGGGTGGAGGTCGGGATGGGTGGCGGGCTGCGGTACATCGGGGTGGCGGAGCGCCGGGCCCGGCTGGGGTTGCGGCATCGGCTGGCCGGGGCCGCTCGGGCGGCGGGGCCGGTCGAGGTCGCCGAGTCGCTGGTCGCGCTGCACGGCACCGATCCGGCGACCGTGTATCTGGCCGTGGGCGCGCGGCTGGCGGAGCCCGCGCAGACCGTCGCGGAGACCGAGCGGGCGTTGTACGAGGAGCGGGCGCTGGTTCGGATGCACGGCATGCGGCACACCGTGTTCGTGTTCCCCACCGGCTTGACGGCCGTCGTGCACGCCTCGACCGGCCTCGCTGTCGCCGCGCGGGAGCGGGCCACGCTGGTCAAGCACATGGCGACGGCTGGGGCGCCGGACGCGGCCTGGCTGGCCGAGGTCGAGGAGTCGACGCTGGCCGCGCTTGCCCGGCGCGGACCGGCGACGGCGGCCGAACTCGCCGAGGACGAGCCGCGGTTGCGCGAGCGGTTCGTGTACGGGGCCGGCAAGAGCTACGAGGGCGTGCACACCGTCTCGACGCGGCTGCTGCGGGTGCTGGGCGTCGAGGGGAAGGTGGTGCGGGGGCGGCCCCTGGGCTCCTGGACGTCCTCGCAGTTCAGATGGGCGGTGGCACCCGACCATCCCGAGCTGGACGTCTCCGGGGCGCAGGCGGAGCTGCTGCGGCGCTGGCTCGCGGTGTGCGGGCCGGCGACGGAGGCCGACCTCAAGTGGTGGACCGGGTGGAAGGTGACCGAAGTACGCCGGGCGCTGGCGGCGATCGACGCGCAGGCCGTGTCCCTCGACGAGGGGACGGGGTACGTCGTCGACGGCGACGTCGGCCCGGTGGCCGGGCCCGCGGAACCGTGGGCAGCGCTGTTGCCCGCCCTCGACCCCACGGCGATGGGGTGGCAGCAGCGGGAGTGGTATCTGGCGCCGGAGCTGTGGCCGTCGCTGTTCGACCGTAGCGGCAATGTGGGGCCGACCGTGTGGTGGAACGGGCGTGTGGTGGGCGGCTGGGCTCAGCGCGGGGACGGGGAGATCGTCTGGCGGCTGCTGGAGGACCTGGGGGCCGTGGAGCGGCGGGCGGTTCAGGCCGCGGTCGCCCTGGAGGCGGAGCGGTTGCGGGGGTGGGTGGGGGCGGCTCGGGTGACACCGCGGTTCCGGACGCCGCTGGAGCGGGAGTTGTCGGCGTAGGGGCGCCCACGCTTGGCAGGGGCAGTGCCGGGTGCCCTTGGTCAGTGTGGGCACCCGGCGTCGCGGCTTACCTCGAATACCTCATGAACGCCCGCACCATGTGGCACGTCGTGTCCGACGGCGGGTGCACGCCGATCGTCTCCGCGGTGCTTCGGATCGTGTCGTTGCGGGCCTGGTTGGGCATGAGGACGCCCGAGTCGAGCAGGGCTATCGCCAGGCGCATGGCCTTGAGACGGCGGTTGTGGGTGATGTACCACTCGCGCGGGCGGCCCGGCGGCAGGGGCCGCTTCTCCACGGGCGCGTACGGCAGGTCGAGCAGCACCGGGTGCTTCGCGGTGGACTGGGTGGGCAGCGGCTTGCGGGTCGGCTTCTGCTTCAGTGCGGCAGCGGGCACAGGCATCCTCCTGTCGCGGTAGAGCGCCGGTCGGGTTCCCCGGCGACGCTCTCGAACACTGGTTACAGTTTACTGCCCGGCACTGACAATCCGAGGGTCCCGGACGTCCATGAAATGCCCTGGTCAGCAACGAAATTGTCACTGTGTCACACCGGGGCCGGGAGGGGTGTGTGAGGCGGCGGAAAAATCGAACACGGGTTGTCCGGCAAGCGGTGGGGCGGGCGACTGGGCCGACGGCTGGGCAGGCAGCCCGGGCCCGGTCGACGGAGGTGGTCGAGCCGGTCGGGATACCGTGAGCGGCATGGAGATCTGGATCAATCCGGCCTGTTCCAAGTGCCGTAGCGCCATCACCCTGCTCGACGCCGAGGGAGCGGACTACACCGTCCGCCGCTATCTGGACGACGTGCCGACCGCGGCCGAGATCCGGGACGTCCTCGATCGGCTGGGGCTCGAGCCCTGGGACATCACCCGGACCCAGGAGGCCGCCGCCAAGGAGCTCGGAGTCAAGGAGTGGGCCCGGGACGCGGGTTCGCGGGAGCGGTGGATCACGGCGCTGGCCGAGCACCCCAAGCTGATCCAGCGGCCGATCATCACCGCGGACGACGGTACGGCCGTTGTCGCGCGTACCGAAGAGGCGGTGCGGGATGCGCTGTCCCGTGAGAGCTGAAGCTGAAGCTGAAATGCCCTGCTGAGCTTTGTGTGATGCAGGTTACTTCAGTGACTCCTGTAACCGCTGAGTAACCTCGTTCGGTATCTCGTACATAGCGACGTACGCTCCCCTACCTCTCAGGAGGCGCGCATGTCGCGTAGGAGAACTCTCAGCACGAAGAAGAAGCTCGCGCTGTTCGTGAGCGCGGCGACGGTGGCCGGAGGCGGTGCCTTCGTCATGGCGAGCACGTCGAACGCCTCGCAGAGTCCCAGGACCCTGTCGGCCGCAGACTCCAACGTCTGCCAAGGCCTCGCCACCGCTCTCGGCAACAACCAGAAGTTCATCGACGGTCAACGGGCCGATCCGGACGCGCAGTCCGAGGCCCGGATCGCCAACCGCGAGGCCGTCATCGCGCAGATCAAGGTCCAACAGGAAGCGTCCGGGTGCGCGGTCGGGGAGTCGGCTCAGGACTCCCAGGCCTCGCCCCCGGCGCAGAGCGCTCCTGCGGGGGACGCCGGGAACGCGGGGAACGCCGGGAATGCAGGCGATGCGGGGGACGCTGGGAACGCCGGCAATGCGGGGAACGGCGGGGACAACGGGAACGCGGGGGACGCCGGTGGTGGTGCCGCGGCCTCGGGGCAGCAGGTCTGCAACGGCTCGACCGTCACGCTCTCAGGCGAGGGCGGGGCTCCTGCGGCATCCAGCAACCAGTTCCCTGCGGGTACGAAGCTGAAGGTCACCAACCTGGACAACAACAAGTCCACGACGGTGGAGGTCACTTCGGTCTCCGGTAGCTGTGCGCTGCTCAACAACGCCGCCTTCGAGCAGGTGCGTGAGCCCGGCAAGTTCCTGATTCGCCGGGCGCTGATCGAGAAGGTGGGGTGAGGCTCGGGTAACCACGCGTACGTGTCATGGGCCCTGCCGCTCGCGGCCACGAGCGGCAGGGCCCGCGTGCGTGGGGTGCACCCGGTGCCTCACTCCCATCGCATACGAGGCGTCGAGCCGTTCCCGCCCAGAGGGACGGATGTCGGCGTATCGACTTTGTACGGCCGCTCACAGCGTGAATCGCGCCACACCACCACCAGGTAACACGGGGTTCACATTCGAGCAACGGCCGGGAAATCGCCTGTTGACAGGCTCGCGGGCATCAACGAGCGGCGCCTCAGTGCCGCAGCGCCGCAGCACCCGCAAGTGCGTCAGACACACCCCCGAAGGAAGTGGCCCGTGACCTTCAAGGCTGAGTACATCTGGATCGACGGCACCCAGCCGACCGCCAAGCTCCGTTCCAAGACGAAGATCATGACGGGCGAGCCCGTCGGTCTGGACGCGCTGCCGATCTGGGGCTTCGACGGGTCCTCCACGAACCAGGCCGAGGGCCACTCCTCGGACCGTGTCCTCAAGCCGGTCTTCACCTGCCCCGACCCGATCCGCGGCGGCGACGACATCCTCGTCCTGTGCGAGGTCCTCAACATCGACATGACGCCGCACGAGTCCAACACCCGTGCCGCGCTCACCGAGGTCGCCGAGAAGTTCGCCGCTCAGGAGCCGATCTTCGGCATCGAGCAGGAGTACACCTTCTTCCAGGACGGCTACCCGCTCGGCTTCCCCAAGGGCGGCTTCCCGGCCCCGCAGGGCGGCTACTACTGCGGCGTCGGCGCCGACGAGATCTTCGGCCGTGAGGTCGTCGAGGCCCACCTGGACAACTGCCTCGCCGCCGGTCTCGCCATCTCCGGCATCAACGCCGAGGTCATGCCCGGTCAGTGGGAGTTCCAGGTCGGCCCGGTCTCCCCGCTGGAGGTCTCCGACCACCTGTGGGTCGCCCGCTGGCTGCTCTACCGCACCGCCGAGGACTTCGGTGTCTCCGCGACGCTGGACCCGAAGCCGGTGAAGGGCGACTGGAACGGCGCCGGTGCGCACACCAACTTCTCCACCAAGGCGATGCGCGAGACGTACGAGGCGATCATCACCGCCGCCGAGTCGCTCGGTGAGGGCTCCAAGCCGCTCGACCACGTCAAGAACTACGGCGCCGGCATCGACGACCGCCTGACCGGTCTGCACGAGACCGCCCCGTGGAACGAGTACTCCTACGGCGTCTCCAACCGCGGTGCCTCGGTCCGTATCCCGTGGCAGGTCGAGAAGGACGGCAAGGGCTACATCGAGGACCGCCGTCCGAACGCCAACGTCGACCCGTACGTGGTGACCCGCCTGCTCGTCGACACCTGCTGCTCCGCGCTGGAGAAGGCCGGCCAGGTCTGATCCGCCCAGTAGCTCCCGAGGGGCGCCCACCGTCCGGTGGGCGCCCTCTTCGCGTCCAAGCTGTGAGAGGAGGGTCCTGCACGTGCACGTCGTCTGCTTCAATGGGGGCATGGCCAGCATCCAGAAGCACCTCGCGACAGGTCGCCACGACCTGGAGCCCTTCTGGCCGTCCCGTCAGCACCACGACTTCGACCGGGTGTGTTGCCGCGCGATGAACGCGCCGGCCCTCTAAAGCCGTATTTCCCCGGCCTTCGGCCAGCGCGAACGACGTTCCTCCCCAATGGACCTCTCGCGCGAAAGAGCTGACCTCTCATGGCGACCACTCGTTCTCTGTCCTCCGCCGCCACGCTCAACTCCCCCACCCCGACCGCTTCACGGCATCATCTGCGCGCCGTGGACCGGGACGAGGTGATCGACGTCGCGGACCTCCTGCCGCCGGGTGCCACCTGGCTCCCCGCTCCCCAGCACTCCCTGCCCACGCTCCCGGGGCAGCCGCCGATGATCGGCTACCTGGTGCTCGTCCCGGCCGACCAGCAGCCACCGGTCGGCCCGCCGGCCCGGGACGTCGACGGCGACCCGCTCGTCAGCGTCGACACCGTGCGGCGCACCGCCGCGGTCGACGGGCGTGAACTCGACCTCACCTACCTGGAGTTCGAGCTCCTCGCCCACCTGGTGGCCAACCCGCATCGCGTGCACACCCGCGACCAGCTGGTCACCACGGTGTGGGGGTACGGGCATGTGGGGGACGGCCGTACCGTCGACGTCCACATCGCCCGGCTGCGCCGCAAGCTGGGCGCCGAGCACCGGGACACCATCCGGACGGTGCGTCGGGTGGGGTACAAGTACGCCCCGCCGGCCGGGCGCTGACCTACGCGGCCGCACCCTCGAAAGCCTTCTGCCGACGGCAGAGACCTGTTCCGTCCCGCGCCCGCACCGTGCAGAGTCGGAGGCATGAGACTTCTGGTGCTGGGTGGTACGGAGTTCGCCGGGCTGGCCGTCGTGGAGGCGGCCCTCGGGCGCGGCTGGGACGTGACCGTCTTCAACCGGGGGCGGCACGAGCCCCCGGCCGGGGTGCGGTTGCTGCAGGGTGACCGCACCGCGTCCGACGGGCTCGCCGCCCTCGCCGAGCACACCGGCGAGTGGGACGCCGTCGTCGACACCTGGTCGGCGGCGCCCCGCGCGGTGCGGGACGCGGCGCGGCTGCTGCGGGGCCGCGCCGAACGGTATGTGTACGTGTCGAGTTGCTCGGTGTACGAGTGGGCCCCGCCCGCCGGGTACGGCGAGGACGCGCCGCTGGTCGAGGGCGCCGAGGCCGACGCGGAGCAGACCGACTACCTGCGGGACAAGCGGGGCGGCGAGCTGGCCGCCGTCGAGGAGTTCGGGGCGGACCGCTCGGTACTCGTGCGCGCCGGGCTGCTCATCGGCCCGTACGAGAACGTCGGCAGGCTGCCGTGGTGGCTGACCCGGATCGCCCGGGGCGGGCCGGTGCTGGCCCCGGGGCCACGGGATCTGCCGCTCCAGTACGTCGACATCCGTGATCTCGCGGAGTGGATCCTGGGTGCGGTGGAGCAGGAGTTGAGCGGGCCGTACAACCTGATGAGCCCGCAAGGACACGCCACCATGGGCGAGTTGCTCGACGCGTGCGTGGCCACCGTCGGCGGGACCGCCGAGCTGCGCTGGACCGAACCCGAGGTGATCCTGGACGCGGGCATCGAGCCGTGGACCCAGTTGCCGGTGTGGGTGCCGCCGGGCAGCGACATGCACGACGCCCTGCACAGCGCCGATGTGTCCCGAGCCGTCGCGACCGGACTGCGCTGCCGGCCCGTCGAGGAGACCGTCGCCGACACCTGGCGGTGGCTGACGGACATCGGAGGCACGGCGCCCATGCGGCCGGACCGGACGTCGAAGGGGCTCGATCCGGAGGTGGAGGCGAAGGTGCTCGCGGGCGTGGGGGGTGTACCTGACACCACCTCCTGATCGGGGGTCTCGGCCCCGTGACCTGCTCCCCCGCCTCGTCCAGACTTGCGGCATGACGACCACAGAGACGAAGAGCGGCAGCAGGGCGCGGGGCATGGTGCTCGCGGCACTACGGGGACTGGGACTGGCGTTGGTGCTGCTGCCGGGGGCCGTGCTCTGTTTCACGCTCTCCCTGGTGTCCATCGCGCTGATCCCGATCGGCGTGGGCATCGTCACGACACCGTGGGTGCTCACGGGGGTTCGGGCGTTCGCGAACTGGCGGCGGGTCATCGCGGCGGAGTGGGGCGGGGTGCGGATTCCGCCGGCGTACCGCCCGATACCGAAGGACGCCAATCCCTGGTCCCGCACCTTCGGGATGCTGCGTGATCCGGCGACCTGGCGCGACCTGCGGTGGCTGCCGTTCGACATGACGGTGGGCTTCACCACCGCGCTGCTGCCCGCCGTGCTCGTGCTCTACCCGCTGGAGGGGTTCGCGCTGGCGGCCGGGCTGTGGCGGACCATGACGGGCGGACCGTATGTCGAGTACGGGCCGTACTGGTACGGCTTCGTGCCGGTGAGCGACCAGACGTCCGCGTTCGGCGCGGCCGCCCTGGGCGCCGTGCTCCTCGTCCTCGCCCACCGCTTCACCGTCCCGCTGTTCCACCTCCACTTCCGCCTCACGCGTGCCGTCCTCGCCTCCAATCAAGGCCAACTCGCCGAGCGCGTACGGGTATTGACCGAGACCCGACGCGACGCCGTCGACACCTCCGCCGCCGAACTGCGGCGTATCGAGCGCGACCTTCACGACGGGGCGCAGGCGCGACTGGTCGCCATGGGCATGGACCTCGGCACCATCGAGATGCTCGTCGAGAAGGACCCGGACCAGGCGAAGAAGCTCCTCGCACACGCCCGCAAGTCCTCCGCCGACGCGCTCGCCGAACTGCGCGACCTGGTCCGCGGCATCCATCCGCCGGTCCTCGCCGAACGCGGACTCGGCGACGCCGTACGGGCGTTGGCACTGCGGATTCCCGTGGCCACCGAGGTGACCGTGGAGCTGCCCGGGCGTGCGGAGGCGCCCGTGGAGTCCGCGGCGTACTTCGCGGTCAGCGAGGTGCTCACCAATGCCGTCAAGCACTCCGGCGCCGACCGGATCTGGATCGACCTGCACCACGCGACGCAAAAGGCAGGCGACGGCATGCTGCGCGTCACCGTCACCGACAACGGCAAGGGCGGCGCGGTGATCGGGGCGGGTTCGGGCCTCGCCGGAGTCGAGCGGCGACTGGGTACATTCGACGGCGTCCTGGCCGTCAGCTCGCCTGCGGGCGGTCCCACCATGGTCACCATGGAGATTCCTTGCGCGTTGTCCTAGCCGAAGACCTGTTCCTGCTGCGCGACGGACTCGTCCGGCTCCTCCAGGCCTACGACTTCGAGATCGCGGCGGCCGTCGAGACCGGCCCCGAGCTGGCCCGCGCGCTGGCCGAGCTGGAGCCGGACGTCGCCGTGGTCGACGTACGCCTGCCGCCGACGCACACCGACGAGGGGCTGCAGTGCGCGCTTCAGGCCCGCCGCAGGAAGCCGGGGCTGCCCGTGCTGGTCCTCTCCCAGCACGTGGAGCAGCTCTACGCACGGGAGTTGCTCGCCGACGGCAGCGGCGGGGTGGGGTATCTGCTGAAGGACCGGGTGTTCGACGCGGAGCAGTTCGTGGACGCCGTACGGCGGGTCGCTGCGGGCGGCACCGCGATGGACCCGCAGGTGATCCAGCAGCTGCTGAGCCGGCGCGCGGCCGACGACCAGCCGCTGGCGCGGCTCACGCCCCGCGAGACGGAGGTGCTGGAGCTGATGGCGCAGGGGCGGACGAACGCGGCGATCGCCGACCGGCTGGTCGTCACGGAACGGGCGATCGCGAAGCACACCGCCAATATCTTCGCCAAACTGGGCCTGGAGGTGTCGGACGACGACAACCGTCGCGTGCTGGCGGTTCTCGCGTATCTCGACCACGGCCGGTGAAAACGGACCCGGCCGTGCACCCGCCGTGGGGGATCAACAACTCCCGGTGTTTATGGGGCGGTTGAGAACACAGCGTTCTCACGAATCTCTCAACAATTTCCGAGGCGACTGAACACCCCTGGGACGCCCTCCGTATGAATGGGAGCCGCTTCACTCCTGTCGGGCGCCTCGATGCCCCGAAAAAGGAAGTCAGAGGAGTTCCATGGGACGCAACATTCGAAAACGCCGTACGCCGCTGGCCACCAAGGCCATTGCCGCATCGGCGGCCCTAGCGCTCGGTGGGGGCGGGCTTGTCTGGGCCAACTTCTATGCTTCGGCACACGAGGACAACTCCGGGTGGAACCAGACGAAGTCCGCGGGCGCCCAGGTCGCCACGATCGACTGCCCGGACGTCGGCCAGAAGCTGACGAACGTGCCGAGGAGCGCACGCCAGGGTGTCGCCAAGGAGCTGGCGCTGCTCGACCGGCAGATCACTGAGGCCTACAAGCGTCTCGCGGACACGCGTCAGGCCCAGGCGGGGGACGCCGGCTTCGTCAACAACGCGATCCTCGGTCCGCTGAAGTCCAAGCGGACGGCCACGCTCGACCGGATCGGCATCAACATCCGGCGCGTGGGCGGAACCGCGCCGGGTGGCCTCGACCAGCTCGCCCAGTGCCAGGGCGTCCCGGCCGAACAGCCCGAGACCAATGACGGCAACGCCGGCGACGGTCAGAACCAGGACGGCCAGGACCAGAACCAGGACGGCCAGAACCAGGACGGTCAGGACCAGAACCAAGACGGTCAGGACCAGAACCAGGACGGCCAGGACGGTCAGGACGGCCAGGACCAGGGCAACGGCGGCCAGGCCGGCAACGGCCCGTCGGCGAACGACTTCGTGGACATCACCCAGGTCCAGGGCAACGCCCAGCTGGGCGTCGGCGCGAACGGCCTCCCCGCGAACGGCGACTCCGGTTCGACGGGCAGCTTCACCACGAACTGCGGTACCAACGAGAACGAGAACCGCAACTCGGACAACGTGATCGTCGCCCCGGGTGTCTCCAACGGTGCGCAGCACCAGCACGACTACGTGGGCAACCAGGCCAACAACGCTTTCGCGAGCGACCAGGACCTGGCGAACGGCGACACGACCTGCCAGAACCAGGGCGACAAGTCGTCGTACTTCTGGCCGGTGCTGCGTGTGCAGGACGGTCAGAACGACATCGACGCGAACGCCCCCGGTGGCGGCCAGGACGGCAACGTCGGCACGATCATCCAGGCCAGCGAGGCACAGCTGAAGTTCGTCGGCAACAAGACGAGCGATGTCGTCGCGATGCCGACGGCGCTGCGCATCATCACCGGTGACGCCAAGTCCTTCGTCAACGGCAACAACAACGCCAACGCCAACTGGAGCTGCACCGGCTTCGAGGACAAGGTGCAGTTGCACGACAAGCTCCCGATCTGCCCCCAGGGCAGCTCCGTGGTGCGGACGTCCAACTTCCAGAGTTGCTGGGACGGTCAGAACATCGACAGCGCCAACCACCGTACGCACGTGGCGTTCGTCCAGGGCGACGGCACCTGCGCCAACGGCTTCCAGGCGATCCCGCAGCTCCAGGTGCGCCTGGTCTACGACGTCCCGGCCCCGCAGATCCAGAACGGCCAGGTCCAGAACGCCTACGCGGTGGACTCCTTCCCGGACCAGCTGCACAAGGCGATCACCGACCACAACGACTTCATCAACTTCTTCGACGAGAACGTGATGAACGAGATGGTCCAGTGCATCAACAGCGGCCAGGACTGCCAGTAGTCCAAGTAGTCCTGAACCGGTTCTGAACCAATAGGAAGCCGGCGGTGGGAATTCCCACCGCCGGCTTTCGCTTGGGCCATTGACCAGCGGGTCAACCGTGATGGCTGCCGCTGTTGTGACTGCCACCGGGGTTCATGTGCGCGGACCCTTCTTCCATGGTCCCGCCGAGCTTGCTCTGGAGCGTCGTGACCGTCTTCTCCTGGCCCACGGCCACCCACTTGCGGCCGACGAGGTAGTAGCCGCCGTAGTCCTTGGCGCCGCTCAGCCACTCGGCCTGGCCGCGGTCGGTGGCGAAGGTGGCGAGGACGTACTTCTCCTTGCCGGTCTTGCAGATGGCCTGGCGGATCTCGTCGGCGTCGGTCTGCATGTTCGGGTCGCACTTCGCCATGGCCGCCAGATGCTCCAGGCTGCCGGTCGCCGTCTTGGGCACCTCGGCCTCCTTGTCGCCGCCGGAGCCACAGCCGGCCAGCGCGAGCACCGCCACCGCGCCGGTCAGCGCGAGCATCGGTCGGGTCAATGTCATCTGTTCCTCCGGTCCATGCCGCACAGAGCCCCGGCGGGGCCCTCGTCTCCCATACGGCTGTGGCGTGCGATGCGCTCAAATCCGAGGTTGTCATGGGTACGGATGTGCCAGTGTGGGTCGGGTGAACCAGGACTGGGAAGATCGCGTGACCGCGGCATGGGCGACGTTCGACACCTACCCCGAGGAGGAGGCTGCCGACTTCCGCGCCGTCATCGACGCCCTCGTCGCCGAACTGCCGGACGACAGCCCCCTCGGCCCCTTCGAGCAGGCGTGCGCCTGGGACTCGACGGGGCATTCGGACAACGCGGTACCGCTGTACCGGGAGGCTCTCGCACGAGGGCTGACCGGCTACAAGGGGCGCCGGGCCAAGATCCAGCTCTCCAGCTCGCTCAGGAACATCGGGCAGGCCGAGGAGGGCGTCAAGCTGCTGACACCCGAACTGGACGCGCCCTCCGACGAGCTGGACGACGCCGTACGGGCGACGCTGGCGCTGTGCCTGTCGAGCCTCGGGCGTGACCGTGAGGGGTTGGCGCTGGTGCTGGGTGCTCTCGCGCCGCATCTGCCGCGGTACCAGCGGTCGATGGCGAACTACGCAAGGGCACTGCTGGAGCCCGAGTACTGAGCAGGCCCGGAAACGCCTCCGGCGGGTCCGGGTGACGGTGACCAACTGACCATTCGCTCGTTCTGCTGAACGTGCAGTCACAGGATGTCGCCCCGCGCCCCGCACCCGCCTCGGACGACCCGGTCGTCGACGTCGAGCGGGCCGAGGCCGCGCTCGTCGAGCACTACCCGCGCCTCGTCCGGCTCGCCTACCTGGTGCTGCCGCCGAGCCTCGGCCGCAACCGGCGCGTGGTGACCGCGCACTCCCTCACCCAGCGGGCACTGCCCCGGGGCCGGGCGGCGGCGACGCCCGCGATCCCGGCCCAGTCGACCGGCCGCGACGGCGACCCCGGGTACGCCTTCCTCCGCCTCCAGGTCCTGCGTACGGCGCTGGAGGCGGGCCTGCCGCTCAAGCGCCTGGCCTGGCCCAAGCGCTCCCAGCTGCCGCCCCTGCTGCCCCAGGTGTGGGGCCTGCGCCTGTTCCCCAGGTCGGGCGGCGCCGACGAACTCGCCCTGGACCAGCAGTTGTCGGCGCTGTCCGGCCCGGCGCGGGCGGCCTACGTCCTGCGCGGCCTGGAGAAGCTCAAGGACGGCGACGTACGCGACGTACTGACGGCGGCCGGCGTCGAGGACGTGGACGACGCGCTCGCCGAGGCCGACACCGTGGCCGAGCAGTACGCGCTGCTCGACTCCCCCGAGTTCGATCCCTGCTCGCTGCAGGCCCGCCCCACCGACCTGATGCGGCGCAGGCAGCACACGAAGGCCGCGCTCGCCGCCGGGGCCGCCCTCCTGGTGTGCGGGGCGCTGCTCGGTCTGCCCGGCGAGGGCTGGGGCCCGGGCAGTGCCGCTGCCCCCTCGTACGCGCAGAACCCGGCGGCCGAGGCCGCCCTCGACCCGGCCCAGTTGACGAAGGTCCCCGCACTGGCCTGGCAGTCCTCGGCCCGCACCGACTTCTCCGTGTGGCCCGCGCGCGGCGACCTCACCGACGACTCGGCCCTGCTGCGCCGCGCCCTCGCCGTCTGGGCCCGCCCCGGCGAGACGGTCGCGGTCTCGGCGACCCCGGGCACCCCGTCGGGCGGCCCGCCCGGCGCGCCGCAGCTGCTGTACGCCGGGACCGTCGACAACGCGCACGTGGTGATCCTCTACGACGGCCTGCGCATCGTCCGCTACGCCGAACCCGAGGAGGGCACGGCCGGCGCCGCCCTGGACTTCTCCCGGGTCGACGGCGCGACCAGGGCGGAGGCGAGCGCGGTGGTGCTGAGCCGGGCCGACGGCAACGTCCGCTATCTGGTGGCGCCCTGGGTGAAGAGGGCGGCCGAGCGGGATCTGCTGAAGCCGCGCACCGGGGCGATGGACCTCACCCTGACCGACGGCATCACCTCGCCGCTGGCGAGCGCCGCCGCCCAGCAGGCCGGCACGTGCACGTCGTGGAACGTCCTGCAGCTGACCGACAGCACCGGCACCCGCCTGCTGACCGACCTCGCCGAACTGGTCCCGGCCCGCCTCACCACCGGCCGTCCCGGGTCGGTCAAGGACGCGTCCGGCGCGGCGGCGCTGCGCACCTGGGCGCCGTACTCCTGCTGGCTGGGCCAGATGCGCTCCGCGGGCGTGCGCACGGTCAACGCCTGGGCGTTCGCCCGGCAGGCGCTGCCCGACGGGACCGGCTCGGCGGACTGGGTGTGCACGCGTGCCGAGACCTGGCGGGGCGGTGGAGAGCGGGTGCTGGCCCAGTTCCGGACACCGGGCGCGACACAGGCGGCGGTGGCGGCGAAGGGCGAGAACGTATCGGCGTGCGGGGCGCGGGATCCGCATGTGCTGGCAGGGGTGTTGTGGAAGGCGAACACGGGCGGCTGGTACCTGCTGGCGGCGGGCGCCCGGGACACGGAGTCGATCCGGGCCACGGGCGGGGCCCGCGGCAGCACCGAGGGCAGCCTGCTCACGGTGCGGGCCAAGCAGGGCGCGCAGGCCGAGTTGAAGGGCACGCTGGAGAGCGGGCGCACGATCAGCGGGCTGCGGTGAGACCCGGTCGAGCGTCTTGCTGACAGGCATGTGAACAAGGGCGTGCACGGGGGTTCACCGCGGGCTTACTCGTCAGTACATTGACGCCATGTCTAATACGCAGGACCGGGTGCCGCTCAAGGCCCGCAAGGTGTCTTTCTCCTGGGACGACACCCCGTTGCACTGGGTGCCCGGGGATCCGTTCACCACGCACACCATCAACGTGCTGCATATGCTCCTGCCCGCCGGTGAGCGGTGGTTCGTGCACGTCTACAAGCAGGTGCTGCCGTACATACGGGACGAGCGGCTCCGTGAGGACGTCATCGGGTTCATCGGGCAGGAGGCGATGCACTCGCAGGCCCATGACGAGGTGCTGCCGCACCTGCGGGAGCAGGGGCTCGATCCGACGCCGTACACCGCGCAGGTCGACTGGTTCTTCGAGAAGCTGCTCGGCGACCGCACCCTCCCCCCGGGCCGGGCGCGGCGGTGGTGGCTGATGGAGCGGGTCGCGCTCATCGCGGCGATCGAGCACTACACGGCGTTCCTCGGCAACTGGGTGCTGAACGCCGAGGAGCTGGACCGCCGGGGCGCCGACCCGACCATGCTGGACCTGCTGCGCTGGCACGGCGCCGAGGAGGTCGAGCACCGGTCGGTCGCCTTCGAGCTGTTCATGCACGTCGACGGGAGCTATCGGCGGCGGGCACGGACGTGGGCCACGGCGTTCACCGCACTGGTGTTCCTGTGGCAACGCGGGGCGCGGTTCTTCATGGAGAACGACCCGACGCTCGTTGACGGCAAGGCAAGCTTCAAGGACTTTTACCTCCGTGGCCGACGGGGCTTGCTGCCTACGACCGGCGACATGCTCAAGTCCATCCCCCGTTATCTGAGCGGCTCGTACCACCCCTCCCAGGAGGGTTCCACCGCGCAGGCCGTCGCCTACCTCGCTTCCTCCCCTGCCGCCCGGGCCGCCGAGAAGGGTGCCGCCTGATGCCGAAGCTACGGACCGTCGCCGTGGTCGCCGGTGCCGCACTGCTCGCCCGGCGGGCGATGCGCCGCCGTATCCAGGCCTCGCCGCTGTGGCCGATGCCCGCCCTGGAGGAGCCGATCTCCGGGCGGCCCCGGTCGCGGGCGCTGCGTCTGCTGGTGGCCGCGCGCGACGAGGTCGCCGAGGGGGTCGTACAACTACGCCTGGAGGGGCACGACTTGCCGTGCTGGGAGCCCGGCGCGCATCTCGATCTCGTGCTGCCGTCGGGGCTGGTGCGGCAGTACTCGCTGTGCGGCGACCCGGAGGACACCTCGTCGTACACCGTGGCGACCCGGCTGGTCGCGGACGGGCGGGGCGGCTCGCGCGAGGTGCACGAGCAGGTGCGGGAGGGGATGGAGCTGGAGGTGCGGGGGCCGCGGAACCGTTTCCCGCTCGTCGAGGCGTCGTCGTACGTGTTCGTCGCGGGTGGTATCGGCATCACCCCGATCCTGCCGATGCTGCGGGCGCTGCCCGAGGGTGTGGAGTGGCGGTTGCTGTACTGCGGGCGGGACCGCGCCTCGATGCCGTTCCTGGAGGAGGTCGGGAAGCTGGGGGGCGGGGACCGGGTGACCGTGGTGGAGGGGCAGCCGGATCTCGACGTGGTCCTCGCGGACGTGCCCGAGGGTGCCGCCGTCTACTGCTGTGGTCCGGAGGGGCTGATGGCCGCGGTGGAGGAGCGATTCCCGCGGGTCCATCTGGAGCGGTTCACACCACGCGCCTCGCAAGGCGGCGCCTTCGAGGTCGAACTCCGGCGCAGCGGGCGGACGTTGAGCGTGGCGGCGGACTCGACCGTCCTGGCCACCGTGCGCGCCGAGCTGCCGAACACCGCGTACTCCTGCGAGCAGGGGTTCTGCGGGACCTGCCAACAGCGGGTGCTGGAGGGCGAGGTGGACCACCGGGACGAACTGCTGACGGACGCGGAGCGGGCCGACTCGATGTTGATCTGCGTGTCGCGGGCGCGAGGTGATCGACTCGTACTCGATATGTGAACGTCCGTGGTCGGTCCGGTCCGTTCGGGGCTGAATTCGATCGGTAAGGTGTTCGCATGACTACCGGGGTACGCCGAAGAATGGGAGTCGAGGAGCGACGGCAGCAGTTGATCGGCGTCGCCCTCGAACTGTTCAGCCAGCGCTCGCCCGACGATGTCTCCATCGACGAGATAGCGTCGGCGGCGGGCATCTCACGTCCGCTGGTCTACCACTACTTCCCCGGCAAACTCAGCCTGTACGAAGCCGCGTTGAAGCGTGCCTCGGAGGAGCTCGCGGCCCGTTTCGTCGAGCCGCAGGAGGGGCCGCTGGGGGCGCGGCTGCTGCGGGTGATGCGCCGGTACTTCGACTTCGTCGACGAGCACGGCCCCGGTTTCTCCGCCCTGATGCGCGGCGGCCCGGCCGTCGGCTCGACGGCGACGAACGCGCTCATCGACTCCGTGCGGCAGGCCGCGTATGTCCAGATCCTTTCGCATCTGGACGTGGCGAACCCGCCCGCGCGCCTGGAGCTGGTCGTCCGCTCCTGGATCTCGCTCGCCGAGTCGACGGCGCTGATCTGGCTGGACGGGCGGCGCATCCCGCGCGCCGAGCTGGAGGCCCAGCTGGTGCACGACTTCGCCGCGCTGGCCGCGGTCAGCGCGGCCTATGACGAGGAGATGGGCGCGCTGCTGCGCCGCATGCTGAAGGAGGAGCCGGCCGACGGTCCGTTCAGCGACCTGGTCGCCCGGCTGATCTCGCTGGCTTCCTAGCGTTCGAACTTGCGGTAGGACGGGTCGAGGTCGCGTACCTCGGCGGAGGCGTGCAGAACGAACTCGTCCTCCTCCACGTGCTTGCGCAGCAGTTCCAGGACGGCCTCGGTCAGCTTCGCCTTCGTCTCCTCGGTGCGGCCGGCGAGCAGTCCGAGCGTGACGTGCACGATGGCGTGGCCCTGCTCTTCGGGGTCCTCATAGCCGAACGCGGTGTACTCGCTCCGCCGGAACTGTGTCTTGCATGCCTCCGGCTTCGCCGCCGCGATCTCGACCGTCGCGGTGTGCAGCGCCCGCGCGAAACCCTCCCGGTCGAAGACGTGGGCCAGTACCCCGGAATAGTCGACGGTGATCTGCGGCATGGGCACTCCTGTTCTACGGCGGCATCCGGACTCACCCTAACCGCAGCGCCAGCATCGCGATGTCGTCCTCCCGGCCCCGCCCGAAGCAGCTCAGCAGCGTGTCACACAGCGCGTCGAGGCCTGCCGGAGCCTCGGCGGCGGCCGTGCGCAGCTGCTCCATGGAGGCGGCGAGGTCGATGCCGCGGGTCTCGATGAGGCCGTCGGTGACCATGAGCAGACGGTCCCCCCGGGTCAGCACCAGCTCGCTGGGCTCGGGCCGGTCGAGGGCGAGCCCGAGCAGCGGACCGTCCACCGGGACGTACTCGGCGTCGCCCGCGTCCCGCACGAGCAGCGGCGGAATGTGCCCCGCGTTGGCGATCCGGACCCGCCCGGTCCCGGGGTCGACCAGGGCCAGGCAGACCGTGGCGGTGACATCGGGGTGGTAGTGCTGGAGCATCCGGTCGAGCCGTGCCGCGAGCGTGCCGGGGTCGCTCTCCTCGACGCAGTAGGCGCGCAGCGCGTGCCGGATCTCGACCATCACCGTGGCCGCGTCCAGTGAGTGCCCGACGACGTCCCCGACCGCGGTGAGCACCCCGCCCTCGGTGCGCAGGGCGGCGTAGAAATCCCCGCCGATCTCGGCCTGCCGGGACGCGGGCACGTACCGGACGACGACCTCCACGCCGGGCAGCGCGGGCAGCCGGTACGGCTGGGGCAGAAAGCTGTGCTGCAAGGTCAGGGCGATGTCCCGCTCCGCCTGGTACATCAGCAGCGGTTCGGCGGCGAGCGCGGTGGCCTGGGCGAGTCGCTCCGCGGGGCGCTCCACCGGAGGTGCCGCGACAGGAAGTACCGCGCTGTGTCGTCGGGCGTCTGCGGGGACGTCGTGGTTGGTCGCGCCCCGTGGCGGAGCCGCATATCGATACCGCCCCGCGCCCCTTTGGGGCACCGCACATGCCGGTGTCGCGATGCACACCTGCACTCGGCCCTCCTGGCCCGACGCCACTATCAGGCGGGCGTCCTCCCGGACGCCGGGCCGGAAGAAGCCGGCGGGCCACAGCGAGGCGGGCACGACGGTGCTGTGCACTCCTGTCCGCCCGGTCCGGCCCTCCGCGATCCGGGTGATCAGCCGTGCCGCCGCCACGTGCGGGGCGGTCTCGGGCAGGGCGTTGGGGGTTCCCGCCGGGCGGGCGAAGCCATGGCTCCGGGGCAGGTGGAGGGAGCTCGGCGAGCTGCCCCAGTGCGGTTCGCCGTCCGGGCCGATGACGAAGACGACGGCGGGCGTACCGCTGAGCCGGGCCGCCCCCGCTGCCGCCGCGTCGGCCAGCTCCCCCAGGCAGCGCGCCGTCTGCACGGTGACGATGGCCTCGGACAGCAGCGTCAGCCGGTGAGCGAGCGCCTCGGCCGCGGTGCGTCGGCGCGCCCTGCGCATCGCGGCATGGACGACGGCCTGGATCTCCCTCGGCTCGGCCGGCACCGTCAGGTAGGCGTCGGCGCCCGAGTCGAGCCCCTGGCACCGGTCCCCCGCCTCCATGGCCGTCGCCGAGAAGTGGACGACGGGGAGCGCGGCCGTGGACGGCCGGGCCTTGACCCGGCGGCACAGTTCGAAGCCGCTCATGTCCGGCAGCCCCACATCGACGAGGGCCACGTCGGGCAGGGCGCCCGCGCGCAGCCGTACGTCCAGTTCGCTCAGCGCCTCGCCCGCGCTCGCGACCGGCACGACGTCGTGGCCCGCGCGACGCAGCACGGCGCCCATGGCGTAGCGGCTGGCCGAGACGTCGTCGACGACCATCACCGTCGCGCCGGACTGCCTGCCGTAACCGTCCATCGTCCGCAGCCCTCGGATACACGTGAAGTGGGGCGGGCCCGTGACCGGGTCCGCCCCACTCAAGTTAGCGCCGCATCAATGGGCCCGTGCGAAGACGGCGACACTGCGCCCCGGAACGGCGAACGTGCCGGTTTTCTGCTCGTAGGACGAGGACTTGACGATAGGGTCCGCCCCTGAGGCCTGCACCGGATGCAGCTGGTAGCCCTCGCCGGCGAGCGAGGCGATGCGCTGCTCCTGCTTCTCGGGCGTCGCGTTGAAGACGACGACGAGGTCACCGAGCCGCATGGTGATCACGCCGGGCGTCTCGTCCTTGCCGGACAGCGGGAAGGACAGCTTCGACTGCACCTGGTCGGCCGTGTCGAGGGAGAACGCGCCCTCCGTCGAGCGGATCCGCAACAGGTCCTGGTACGCCGCCGAAGCGCCCTGGATCTGCCCGCAGCCGACCTGCACGGTGCTCAACAGGGGCTTGGCGTACGGCCACTTGGACGCGTTGTCGGCCGCCATCGGCAGTCCACGTCCGAAGCCGTTGCCGTCGGCGCAGTTCCAGTGGATGGCGTTGAACCAGTCGCCGCTGTCGTAGGAGTTGCGGTCCAGCGACTTCGAGCGCAGCAGGTCGGTGCCGGCCTGGGAGAGGGCCGGGCCCTGCGAGAGGGTGGCCGTGGCCATGGCGAGGACCTGCATACGGGCGCGGTCGGCGGCGCTCGTGCCGGCGGGCAGCTTGAAGGCGAGGGCGTCGAACAGCGACTCGTTGTCGTGCGCGTCGGCGTAGGCGAGGGCGTCGCCCGGCGCGTCCGCGTACCCGGCGGGCTGTCCGTTGTAGTCGACCTCGGCTCCGGTGACCTCCTTGCCGTCGGTGTCGGTGAACCGGTACTTGGCGAGGTTGCCGGAGAGCCCCACCTTGATCAGGTCCTGGTAGTGCAGCAGGCGGGCCTTCTGCTCGGCCGAAGTGCCGTTGTTCTTGGACGAGTTGGGGTCGGTGTACAGCCCGGACGCGAAGCCCTGGACGCCGGGGTCCTCGTCGAAGGGCCCGCCGCCGCGTACGGCGTCGCGCGCGCGGTCGGAGAAGGTCGCGATGCCCGTGCCCGCCATGTTCTTCTGCGTGGCCTGCACGAAGCGGGCGTCGTCGGCGACCTCGCCGAAGTTCCAGCCCTCGCCGTACAGGATGATCTTCTTGCCGTCGACGCCGTCCTTGGCGAGGGTCAGCGCGTCCAGGGCCTTCCGCACCGCCAGGATGTTGGCCTTCGGGTGGTGGCCCATCAGGTCGAAGCGGAAGCCGTCGACCTTGTACTCCTTGGCCCAGGTGACGATCGAGTCGACGACCAGCTTGCCCATCATGGCGTTCTCGGTGGCCGTGTTGGAGCAGCAGGTGCTGTTCGCGACCGAGCCATCGGCTAGGAGCCGCTGGTAGTAGCCGGGGACGATCCGGTCGAGGACGCTGGTCTGCGCCTGCCCGCCGGCCGCGGTGTGGTTGTAGACGACGTCCATGACGACCCGCAGGCCGTCGTCGTTGAGGGCCTTGACCATCTTGCGGAACTCGACCGTACGGCCGGTGCCGTTCGGGTCGGTGGCGTACGAGCCCTCGGGGACCGTGTAGTGGTACGGGTCGTAGCCCCAGTTGAAGGCGTCCTTCGCGGCGATCTTCGCCACGCACTCCTGATGCTTGTCGGAGTCGGCCGGGAAGGAGGCGAGGTCGCAGTCGGTGACCGCCTGGTCGGACTTCTTCTCGGGGATGGTGGCGATGTCGAAGGCGGGCAGGAGGTGGACGTACGACGTGCCCGACTTCGCCAGCTCGCGCAGGTGCTTGGAGCCGTCGCTGTCCTTGTCGGTGAAGGCGAGGTAGGTGCCCCGGTTCCTGGCCGTCTTGTCGGCGACCGAGAAGTCCCGGATGTGCAGCTCCTGGATCTGGGCGTCCTTCAGCGGCACGGCCTTGGGCTTGGTGTACGAGGACCAGCCGCTCGGCGCCAGGGACCTGTCGTCCAGGTCGACGACGAGGCTGCGCTCGGAGTCGATGGTCAGGGCGACCGAGTAGGGGTCGGTGACCTTGTTGGTGACGACCTTCTGGACGCTGGGCGCCCAGACCCGCACGACGTACCGGTAGGGCTTGCCCTTCCACGCCTTGGGGCCGGTGACGGACCAGACGCCGGTGGTCGGGTTCCGCTTCATCTTCACCGTGTCGCCGCCGAGCTCCAGGGCGACGTTCTGCGCGGTCGGCGCCCATACGGCGAGCGTGGGACGGCCGCTCTTGTCGAAGGTCGGCCCGAGGTCGGCCTTCGTCGCACCCGCGTACAGGTCGTCGAGTACGCCGGCGAGCTGGACGCCGGTCGCCGCGAGCACGGCGCCGTTCGCGGCCCGCTGGGAGGCGACGACCTGGCCGGCGAGGGCCTCGCGGACCCGGTCGCGGTCGCGCGGGTCGACGGTCCAGGCGGTGTAGTCCTTCAGGTGCGGGAACTTCGCCTTCTGGGCGTCTGTGAGGCCGGTCTTGGACAGCCGCAGCCAGCGCTCGTCGTCGCTGGTCAGCGCCCCGTCCTTCACGGCGATCGAGCCGTGGCGGCTGTACAGCAGCTGGGTGGAGGCGGCGGCCTCGGAGCCGTTCCAGGCGAGGGTGTTCCGGTCGATCCAGACCGCCTTGGAGGTGCTCAGGTCGAGCGCGGCCGCGGAGCCCGCGGGCTGCGGGAGCAGGTACTTCTCCTGGCCGCTCAACAGCCACACCTCGTGGCCGTTCGCCGTGAGGTCGAGCGACTGGTCGCTGGGCAGGTCCTTCTCGTCGCCCTTGTGCAGGATGTAGCTGAGGCTGGTGGCACCGTCGGTGAGCGGTACCTCGAAGACTGCGCCATAGGCATCAGTCTTGACCGGCTTGAGGGGGTTCGACCAGTCGGTGGGGTTCGCGGCACCCGTCCAGACGTGCAGGCCCCAGCCGTCGTAGGCACCGTCGG
The DNA here is from genome assembly GCF_004028635.1 of Streptomyces cyaneus. Taxonomy (GTDB): domain Bacteria; phylum Actinomycetota; class Actinomycetes; order Streptomycetales; family Streptomycetaceae; genus Streptomyces; species Streptomyces cyaneus. The sequence continues at coordinate 49,923 of NZ_RQJW01000024.1, forward strand.
CGCGGTGGTAGTGCAGGACGGCCTTGGTCTTGTCCGGGGCCGGGTAGTCGGCCGCCGGCTTCTCCGTGCGTACGTCCGTCTTGCCCTGCTCGATCCAGACCTCGCCGGTCTTGGTGACGTCGATCGTGCGGTCGGCGGAGACGTCCTTGTTGCCGTCCTTGTCGATGACGAGGAAGCCGACGCTGGAGGCGCCGGGCTTCAGCTTGACGTAGGCGAAGGCCCCGTAGGCGTCACGGCCGACGAAGGGGTGGCTGTCCGGCCAGTTCGTGGACTCGCCGTCGGCGAGGTCGCCCCAGGCGTACAGGCCCCAGTTCGCGTAGTCGCCGTCGGTGCGCTTGTAGTGGACGACCGCGTAGTCGCGGGAGGCGGCGGAGGGGATCTCGGGAGCGGGCTGGGTGCCGGTGGTGCTCGCGGCGGTCGCGCTCGCCGTGCGGCCGGCGGAGTCGATCACGACCGCCTTGTAGCGCAGGGCGGTGCCGGCCGGTACGTCCTTTGCGATGGTCTGCGTGACCTTGTACGGGGCGTGGTCTGCGGAGCCGAGGGTCTTCCACTTGCCGCCTCCGACCTGGGCGGCGAAGACGACGCGGTTGAGCTGTCCGCCGTCTACGTCGGCGCCGAGCTCCACGGTGCCGGTGGCGCCGGTGGCTGGGGCCTTGAGGGTGAGGGTCGGCTCGGTGGCGGGCTTGGCGAGCTTGCCGGCGGCCTTGAGGACGATCGCCGAGCCTGCGGGGACGGTGACGGTGAGCTTCTTGTCGCCGTCGGACTCGGCCTTCGCCCGGGTGCCGTAGATGCCGGAGTACGTCATGTCCGCCGAACCGACCGGGAGGGTCACCGTCTTGGCGTCGCCGGCGTTGTTGAAGGCGACGAGGTACTCGGTGCCCGACTTGGCGGCGGTGCGGGAGAAGGCGTAGATCCCGGCGCCGTCGGCCGCGTAGCGCTCGGTCTGGACGCCGTCGGCGAGGGCCGGGTTGGCCTTGCGGAGCTTGGCGAGCTTGCTGATCTGCCGGTACAGCGGCGCACCGGTGTCGTAGGCGTCGCTCGCGTGCGTGCGGTCGGTGCCGATCTCGTCGTCGTCGAGGTAGTCGGCGGTCTTGGAGGCGAACATGGTCTGGCGGGCGTCCTTGTCGCCGCCGGCGCCGGTGAAGCCCTGCTCGTCGCCGTAGTAGACGACGGGGTTGCCGCGGCTGAGGAACATCAGCTCGTTGGCGAGCCTGTCCTTGGCGAGGAGCTCGGCGTCGGTCGCCTTCGGGTTGTCCTGGTTCAGGAAGTACCCGATGCGGCCCATGTCGTGGTTGCCGAGGAAGGTGACCTGCTCGTACGCGTTGGCCTTGTCGGTCGTGTACTTGTAGTCGTCGCCGAAGACGGAGGCCAGCTTCTTGGCGCTGCCGCCCTGGGAGGCGTACTGGCGTGCCGCCTCCTGGAAGGGGAAGTCGAGCGTGGCGTCGAGGCGGCCCTGGGTGACGTACGGGGCGGTGATGTTCGTGTCGGCGGAGTACACCTCACCGAACATGAAGAAGTCGTCGCGGCCCTGCTTGGCGGCGTAGGAGTCGAGGGCCGTGGCCCACTGGGTCCAGAACGCCGTGTTGACGTGCTTCACGGTGTCGATCCGGAAGCCGTCGATGTCGAAGTCCCTGACCCAGCGCTGGTAGATCTTCTCCATGCCCGTCACGACCTCGGGTCGCTCGGTCCACAGGTCGTCGAGGCCGCCGAAGTCGCCGTGCGTGGAGCTCTCACCGGCGAAGGTGGAGTCGCCGCGGTTGTGGTACATCGTCGGGTCGTTGAGCCACGACGGGACCTTGACGTTCTTCTTCGCGGCCGTGACGGTCGGGGTGCGCGGGAAGGAGTCGGTGTCGACCGCGGGGAACTTGGACTTGCCGTCCGCGTAGTCGGCGTCGTCGAAGGGCTCGCCGTCCTTCGTCAGGTACGGGAAGGCGCCCTTGGAGAGGTAGTCGTACGACTTCTCCTCATAGTCGACGACATCGGCGGTGTGGTTGGTGATGACGTCGAAGAAGACCTTCATGCCCTTGGCGTGGGCCTTGGAGATGAGGGTCTCCAGGTCCTTGTTCGTGCCGAAGTGCGGGTCGACCTGGGTGAAATCCGTGATCCAGTAGCCGTGGTAGCCGGCGGAGGCGTTGCTCCCCGTCCCCTGCACGGGCTGGTTCTTGAAGATCGGCGCCATCCAGATGGAGGTGGTGCCGAGGCCCTTGATGTAGTCGAGCTTCTTGGTCAGGCCCTTGAGGTCGCCGCCCTGGTAGAACCCCTTGTCAGTGGGGTCGTAGCCGGTGGAGAGGCGGGAGCCGGTGAGGCCGCCCTTGTCGTTGCTCGCGTCGCCGTTGGCGAAACGGTCCGGCAGGACGAAGTAGAACTGCTCGCCGGTGGCGTCGTGCCGGGCCGGCTCGGCGGCGAGCTTGGCGTCGGACGGGGGCTCAGGCGGGGTGTCCGCCCGCGCCGCGAGAGGCTGGACGAGTGCTGCGGCCAGCGCGGTCACGGTGACCGCAGCGACCCGTCCGGCATGAGCTGTTCGGCGCCTCGACGGCGCCGGCCATCTCGATATCACAGATGGACTCCTTGCGATTGCGGCGGCTCTACGTGGGTCCGACCCCGCGCGACCGTATCGCCGCCGTAAGGCTTACAGCAAGAGTCGTGAAAGTAACGGAAAGACCTTTCAACAACTGGAGTTCGTCTGTGTCAGCAGTCCGAGCCGCCAGGGCAGGGTGTTGTAGGGGCCGGAGGCGGTCGGGTCCAGGCCCTGATACTCGATCGGCCACCCGTGCGCCGGCGTGTGAAGCCGCGACACGGGTGGCCGAAGAGAGAGTGGGAGCTCAGCAGCTGGACATGCCGGCGTAGATCGCGAGGGCGGTGTTGGAGCCGAGGGTGGCGGTGAACTGACCGCTGGAGTTCACGGTCACCGTCGTGTTGTTCTGCACGTTGCAGTACGTGCCCGCCGCGAGGGACGTCTGGTACGTGCGGGTCAGGCTGCTCGACTCGTGGTTGATCGCCACGTAGCCCTTGCTGCCCCGCCCGAACGCGATGGCGTCACCGCCGTTGTCCCACCAGTTCGTGACCGACTCACCGCGGGTGGCGTTGCGGAAGGCGACCATGCGGATGATCTCCGGCCAGGCGTGCTGGCACTTCCAGCCGTCCTGCCAGCAGGCCGTCACCGAGCCGCCGTTGGGCGGGCCGGCGTCCGTGTCGGACCACTCGTAGCCGGAGTTGATGTCCGGAGCGCCGTACGGGTAGGCCAGCATGAAGACGTTGGCCAGCGTGTAGTTGGCACCGTCCTTGTAGTTGAGCGTGGAGCCGTTGCGCTCGGTGTCGTGGTTGTCGACGAAGACACCGGAGACGCCGCCGCTCATGTAGCCCCAGCCCTCGCCGTAGTTCTTCAGATAGGCGAGGTTCTCGTTGTTAAAAACGCGCTTGAGGTCATAGGCATAGCGGAACTCCTGCACGTCGCCGTTGCCCGTGTACTCGGTGGGCTGGACGGCCTCTCCGCTGCCGTAGATGACCTCCTGCTTCCAGTACGCCGACGGGTTGGTCAGGCGCGACTTGATGTTGGCGAGGTCGGCCGCCGGGATGTGCTTGGCCGCGTCGATGCGGAAGCCGTCGACGCCGTAGCCGAGCAGGGTGTTCATGTACCCGGCGATGGTGGCGCGGACGTACTCCTCGCCGGTGTCCAGATCGGCGAGGCCGACGAGTTCGCAGTTCTGGACGTTGGTGCGGTTGGTGTAGTCGCTGATCGCGGCCGTGCAGTCGTTCATGTCGGCCGAGGAGTACAGGCCTGGGTAGTTGTACTTCGTGTACGACGAGCCGCCGGTGCCGGTGCCGCTGCCCGCGGACATGTGGTTGATGACGGTGTCGACGACGACCTTCACACCCGCGTTGTGGCAGGTGTTCACCATGTTCTGGAAGGCGGTGGCGTCACCGAGGCGGCCGGCGATCTTGTAGCTGACCGGCTGGTACGAGGTCCACCACTGCGAGCCCTGGATGTGCTCCTGGGGCGGGGAGACCTGGACGTAGCCGTAGCCGGCGGGGCCGAGGGTGTTGGTGCACTCCTTGGCGACCGAGGCGAGGTTCCACTCGAACATCACCGCGGTGACGTCCTTGGTGCCGGGCGGGGAGGCGGATGCGGTGCCGCTGGGGACCAGGAGGGCCGCGACCGCGGCTCCGGTTGCGGCGAGCGCGGTCAGGCCAACCGCGGGAGCCGATCTTTTCGATATCACAGGCTGAACTCCTTGCGAGTGCGGCTCAGTTCGGTTCCCCCCTGCGCCGCGGCACGGCGTCGTTGCCGGGCGTCGGCGAGAACGTACCGCTAGCGAAAGCTTTACAGCAAGAGGTTGGAAATTCACAGAAAGAACTTTCACCGGTTGCCTTGACGTGCTTTCGCAACTGCACCACCCTCACGGGTAGTTGGATCCCAGACCTGCGTAGAGCCTTCGTTCGGAGGGCCCTGCCGATCGATCGATCGGCAGGGCCCTCGGTGTTGTCCTCCGGCGGAGTCGTCAGGCCGTCGTCCACCACACCGTCGTGTCCGACGGGACCTTCGTCTCGCCGTCCGCCTCGGTGATCTCGCCGCTGGTGAGCAGCACCCGGCCGTGGGACGGGAGCGTCACGGACTCGCCGGTGGTGTTCGCGGCGCAGACGAACTCGCCACGGCGGAAGGCCAGGACGCCCTCGGGTGCGCGCAGCCACTCCACCGACTCACCCGCGCCGAGGTCGGGCTGCTCGCGGCGGACGGCGAGCGCGGAGCGGTACAGCTCCAGCGTGGAGTCGGGGTCGCCGGTCTGCGCCTCGACGCTCAGCTCGCCCCAGCCCTCCGGCTGCGGCAGCCAGCTGCCGCCGGCGCCGAAGCCGTACGACGAGCCCTCGCGCGTCCACGGGATCGGGACGCGGCAGCCGTCGCGGAAGCCGTCCTGGCCCTCGCCGCGGAAGTAGGCCGGGTCCTGGCGGACCTCGTCGGGGAGGTCGACGACGTCCGGGAGGCCCAGTTCCTCGCCCTGGTAGATGTACGCCGAACCCGGCAGCGCGAGCATGAGCAGGGTGGCGGCGCGGGCGCGACGCAGGCCCAGTGCACGGTCGCCGGCCACGCGGATCTGGGTGCCGAGGCCGGGCGGGTTGGCGAAGCGGGTGGCGTGGCGGGTGACGTCGTGGTTGGACAGGACCCACGTCGCCGGGGCACCCACCGGGCGCATCGCGTCCAGGGTGCGGTCGACGACCTCGCGGAGCTCCTTGGCGTCCCACTCGGTCGACAGGTACTGGAAGTTGAAGGCCTGGTGGAGCTCGTCCGGGCGGACGTAGTTCGCGGTGCGCTCGACGGTCGGCGTCCAGGCCTCCGCGACGAAGATCCGCTCCCCGGCGTACTCGTCGAGGATCGTGCGCCACTGGCGGTAGATCGCGTGCACGCCGTCCTGGTCGAAGAACGGCATGACATCGTTGCCCAGCAGCTTGAGCTGTTCGTGGGATCCGAGGTCCGGCAGCCCTTCCGCCTTCACCAGGCCGTGAGCGACGTCGATACGGAAGCCGTCGACGCCCATGTCGAGCCAGAAGCGCAGGATGGAGCGGAACTCGTCGCCGACGGCCGGGTGCTCCCAGTTGAAGTCGGGCTGCTCGGGGGCGAAGAGGTGCAGGTACCACTCGCCGGGGGTGCCGTCGGGCTCGGTGACCCGCGTCCACGCCGGGCCGCCGAAGATCGACTCCCAGTCGTTGGGCGGGAGTTCGCCGTCCGCGCCCTTGCCGGGGCGGAAGTGGTAGCGGTCGCGCAGCGGGGAGCCGGGGCCGTCCGCGACCGCCCGCTTGAACCATTCGTGCTGGTCGGAGGAGTGGTTGGGCACCAGGTCGACGATGATGCGCAGCCCCAGCTCGTGGGCGTCGCGGATCAGCGCGTCCGCGTCGAGCAGGTTGCCGAACATGGGGTCGACGGCCCGGTAGTCGGCGACGTCGTAGCCGGCGTCGGCCTGCGGGGAGGCGTAGAAGGGGCTGAGCCACACGGCGTCCACACCGAGGTCGCGCAGGTACGGCAGGCGTGAGCGTACGCCTTCCAGGTCGCCCATGCCGTCGCCGTTGCTGTCGGCGAAGCTGCGCGGATAGACCTGGTAGATCACCGCGTCCCGCCACCAGTCACGTCGCTTGGCGACGGTGGCGACGGCCGCTGCGGAAGTGGGGGTCGGGGCCGGGGCTGCGGAGTGCTGGCTCATGGCGTCCTTGGTACGTAACGGAGTTCGAGTCATGGATGAATGGTGCGGCTTGCAGGTTTTCGGCGGTTTACGGAACCCTCGGGATTCTTCGGCGCACGGATGTGAGGCGGCCGCGGTGACAGCGGGGTCGGATGGGCACCGCGGCCGCCACCCGCGCGACGAGGCGCGCGGGAGTCGTGGTGAGCCCTGGGCTCAGCCCTTCGTTCCGCCCGCGGTGAGCCCGGTCACCAGGTTCTTCTGCACGAAGTAGAAGAACGCGGAGATCGGTATGGCGATCAGCACCGCGGTGGCGGCCATGAGGTTGCGCTGCGCGTCGTGCTCACTGACGAAGGTCTGCAGACCGACGGCGAAGGTGTACTTCGTGTCGGACAGCATGAACGTCGACGCGAACGCGACCTCGCCGAAGGCCGTGAGGAAGCTGTAGAACGCGGCGACCGCCAGGCCCGGCTTGGCGAGCGGCAGGATCAGCCGCGCGAACGTGCCGAAGGGAGACAGCCCGTCGACGCGCCCCGCCTCGTCGATCTCGAACGGGATCGTGTCGAAGTAGCCCTTCATCAGCCACGCGCAGTACGGGACGACGGTGGAGCAGTAGACGAGGATTAGACCGGGGTAGGTGTCGATGAGCTGCAGGTCCGACAGGATCTGGTACATCGGCACCATGAGGACGGCCACCGGGAACATCTGGGTCACCAGGAGGACCCACATGAACTTCTTGTAGCCGGGGAAGCGCATCCGCGAGACCGCGTAGCCGGTGGTGGCGGCGATGATCACGCCGATGAGCGTGGTGCCGAGGGTGACGACGGCCGTGGTCAGCAGCCAGTCGAAGAACTTTGTCTCCTTCAGGACGAAGGAGTAGTTGGAGAGCGACATCTTGCTCCAGATGCCACCCGGGTGGAGGTAGTCGTCCTTGTCCGGGCCGAGGGACAGGAAGACCAGCCAGGCCACCGGGAAGAGCGCGATCAGGCTCGCGACGATCAGGATGCCGTGGGAGACGAGGGACGTGGCGCGGCTGTTCTCGCCGCGCCGACGCGTCTTCTTCGGTGCGGTGCTCGTGGAGTCCTGCTTGGTCACCGGGGCCTCAACAGTGGTCGTACTCATGGGGACTGGACTCCTGCCTCAGATCGCGAGCTGCTGGTCGTTGCGGTTCAGCCAGCGGCGGTAGAAGGAGGTGAAGACGATCAGGATGGCCAGCAGCAGGATGCCGTAGGCGGCCGACTGCGCGAAGTCGCGCGGCTGCTGTCCGAAGCCGAGGTAGTAGGCCCAGGTGACAAGGATCTGGGCGTCCGGGGCGGTGTCGCCGAACAGCAGGAAGATGATGGCGAACTGGTTGAAGGTCCAGATGATGCCGAGGAGTACGACGGTGGAGCTGACGGACCTGAGGCCCGGCAGGGTGACGTACCGGAACTGCTGCCACTTGCTGGCGCCGTCCATCTCCGAGGCCTCGTACAGCGAGGAGTCGATGGACTGCAGCCCGCCGAGCAGCGAGAGCATCATGAACGGCACACCGCACCAGGTGTTCACCATGATCGCGGCGAACCGCTGCCAGAAGGTGTCCTCCAGCCACAGTGGCGTCGGCAGGTGGAGCGTCTCCAGGAACGAGTTGATGATGCCGCCGTCGGCGAGCATGAACCGCCAGCCGAAGACGGTGACGAAGGTCGGCACGGCCCACGGCAGGATCAGGATCAGCCGGTACAGGGTGCGGCCGCGCAGCTTCTGGTTGAGCAGCAGGGCGAGGCCGAGGCCGATCGTGTAGTGGAGCGTGACGCAGGCCGCCGTCCAGAAGATCGTCCAGATGAAGTGCGACCAGAAGCGGTCGTAGGCCGTCTCGCCCCACAGGATGTCGGCGTAGTTGTCGAGGCCGATGAACTTGTACGTGGCCTCGATCTCGTTGACGCCGATCGTGCGGGCGCTGTTGAGGCTGTTGGCGTCGGTGAGGGTGAGGTAGAAGCCGTACACCAGGGGGTAGATCACGAGAACGCCGAGGACGATCACCACCGGGGCGATCATCGCGTAGGCGTACCAGTGCTTCTGGTAGCCGTGCTTGAGGCGCTGGCCCAGCCCGGGGCGCGGCGCGCGGTCACCGCGGCGCTTGCCGGTCGCGCGGTCGATGGCGACTGTCATGGTTCGACAACCTTCTCGAAATTCGGCAGGTCAAGGGGTGTACGGCTCGATGGTGTACGGCGCACAGGCCGGTGGCCGCCGGAACTCTCCCCCCATGATCAGGGAGTTCCGGCGGCCACTCGGGTTCACTTGCTGAAGTCCGGGACCAGCTTGGCGATGGCGACTTCGGCGTTGCTCAGGCCCTTGTCCAGGGACTCCTTGCCCCCGGCGACCTTCAGCAGCTCGGTGTCCAGCGGGCCCCACAGGGAGCTGTACTCGGGCAGGGCCGGGCGCGGCTGGGCGGCGGACAGCACGGTCTGGTAGCCGGCGATGCCCGGGTCGGCCTTGACCTCGGCGGTGTAGGCGTCGTCGCGGGTCGGCAGCGTGTTGTTCTTCAGCGCGATGGTCTCCTGGGCCTTCGCCGAGGTCATGAAGTTCACGAACTTCAGCGCGGCCTTCTGGTGCGCCTCGTCGGAGCCGGCGTACACGGAGAGGTTGTGGCCGCCGGTCGGGGCGCCCGCCTTGCCGGAGGAGCCGGCCGGGACGGTGGCGATGCCGAGGTTGGCCTTGTCCTTGAACGCCGAGCCCTTGTAGAAGTTGGTGATCTCCCAGGGGCCCTGCATGATCGCGGCGACCTTGCCGTTGACGAACGCCTCCTGGATGTGGGCGTAGGCGTCGGCGGTGGTGTCGGCCTTGTGCAGGCCCTTGCCGTCGAAGAGGCTCAGCCAGGTGCCGTAGCCCTTCTTGGCGGCGGCCGAGCTGACGGTGATCTTCTTGGCGTCGGCGTCGACGGTGTCGGTGCCCTCGCCGTAGAGGAACGTCTGGGCGTAGTAGGCCTGGGTGGAGCCCCAGTAGCCGTCGACGCCGGTCTTGTCCTTGATCGTGGCGGCGGCCTTCTTCAGGTCGTCCCAGGTCTTGGGGGCCTCGACGCCGGCCTTCTTGAACAGGTCCTTGTTGTAGACGAAGGCGAGGGTGTCCGTGGTGAACGGGACGCCGTACGTCTTGCCCTCGTACTTGGCCTGCTCGACGAGGTTGGACTTGAACTTGGCCTGGTCGGCGAGGGCCTCGGTGCCGTCCAGCGGCGCGAAGAAGCCCTTCTTGGCGAAGGCGGGGGTCCAGCCGACCTCGGAGCGCAGCACGTCCGGGGCGCCCTTGGAGCCGGCGGCGGTGTCGAACTTGTTCTGCGCCTGGTCGAAGGGGACGTTGACGTACTTGACCTTGATGTCCTTGTTGGCGGCCTCGAACTCCTTGACCAGGGCCTGGTACGTCGGCGCTTCGTTGGTGGCGTTGGAGGTGTCCCACCAGGTGATGGTGACCGGCCCGCTCGAGTCGCTACCGCTGTCGTCCCCGCCGCCGCAGGCCGTCGCCGCGAGGGCGAGGGACGCCACCAGCGCGGTGGCCGCTATGCCACGCCGCATGAGATCTCCTTGAGGGTGAAAGCCCGTGTGGTGCGAGGACGGCCCCGTCTGCCTGTCCTCGCTGTCTTGCCGACTGCGCCGTTGCGGCCGCCGGGCGACGTGAACGTAACAGCGCTGAAAGACTTACGAAAGACCTTGCAGAAAAAAAGTGCAAGACGTCTCCGAAGTTATCCGCGTGTGACCTCTTGGCGACCGGGGTGAGACGCTTATTTACGCGGGTGGAGCACGGGCGGGGCCGGTTGTGCAAGACTCTGCAAGCTCTTGCCATCACTTTCACGAGGGAGCGCGATGACGCAGCAACCCGGACCGGGCCGATCAACAGGTCGCCCAAGGCGTCCGATTGGTGTGCAAGGCGACAGGCGACCGGTACAGTCCAGTTCCGTGACCACACGGCTTGCCGACATCGCTGCTCAGGCGGGGGTGAGCGAAGCGACCGTCAGCCGCGTTCTCAACGGCAAGCCGGGCGTCGCCGCCACCACCCGCCAGTCCGTGCTGGCCGCACTCGATGTGCTCGGCTATGAGCGCCCGGTGCGGTTGCGGCAACGCAGCGAGGGCCTGGTGGGCCTGATCACCCCGGAGCTGGAGAACCCGATATTCCCGGCGCTGGCGCAGGTCATCGGCCAGGCACTGACCAGGCAGGGCTACACCCCCGTGCTGGCCACGCAGACGCCGGGCGGCTCGACCGAGGACGAGCTGACGGAGATGCTCGTCGACCGCGGGGTGGCCGGCATCATCTACGTCTCCGGGCTGCACGCGGACACCACCGCCGACATGCAGCGCTACGAGCGTCTGCGCGCCCAGGGCGTTCCCTTCGTCCTGGTCGACGGCTTCTCCCCCAAGGTCCAGGCGCCCTTCATCTCCCCCGACGACCGCGCCGCGATGAACCTGTCGGTCACGCACCTGGTCTCCCTGGGCCACACCCGCATCGGCCTCGCGCTCGGCCCCAAGCGCTTCGTTCCGGTCCAGCGCAAGATCGAGGGCTTCGTCCGCACGATGCACGAGCAGCTCAACCTGCCGGCGGACGTCATAGAGACCGAACTGATCCAGCACTCCCTGTACACCCTGGAGGGTGGCCAGGCCGCCGCCACCGCTCTCATCGACCGCGACTGCACCGCGGTCGTCTGCGCCAGCGACATGATGGCGCTCGGCGCGATACGGGCGGCCCGGCAACGCGGCCTGGAGGTCCCGAAGGACATCTCGGTCGTCGGCTTCGACGACTCCCCGCTGATCGCCTTCACCGACCCGCCCCTGACCACGGTCCGCAAGCCGGTCCCGGCGATGGGCCAGGCCGCGGTGCGCACGCTCCTCGAAGAGATCGGCGGGACTCCGGCGCCCCACAGCGAGTTCGTGTTCATGCCGGAGCTGGTGGTGCGCGGTTCGACGGCTTCGGCCCCAGGGAACAGAAACCATCACTAAGTCGTCCGTAGGGCGGAGAATCCCCGCATCCCGCCCTGCATCGGTAGGAGACCGGCGCGGTCCGCCCGCCGTAGAACGTGCATCCTGAACCCAACCGGAGGATGATCGGTCGGGGAAGTCTTTTCTGGCAGACTCTGTGCCCATGGGTGACACCACCGTGACGACACTGGAAGGCCGGGAAGCGGCCGTTCCGCACCCCGTCGCGGACGACGCGGACGAAACGGGGCGGGGCCCCCTGCGCCGAGTGCGCACCCCCCGCCGCCCCCGCCTCTGGTTCGAGGTCCTGCTGATCGCGGTGAGTTACTGGACGTACTCACTGATCCGCAACGCGGTACCGGAGCAGAAGGCCGAGGCGCTCAGCAACGCCGACTGGCTCTGGAAGCTGGAGCACCACCTCGGCATCGCCGTCGAGGAGTCGGTCAATCACGCCGTGAACTCGGTGACTTGGCTCATCGTCGGCATGAACTACTACTACGCGACGCTGCACTTCATCGTCACCCTGGCCGTCCTGGTCTGGCTGTACCGCAGCCACCCCGGCCGCTATGCGGCGACCCGCCTGGTCCTCTTCGCCACCACGGGTGTGGCCCTGGTCGGTTACTACCTGTATCCGCTCGCTCCCCCACGGCTGATGACCAACGGCGGCTTCATCGACACCGTGACGGTCCACGACACCTGGGGTTCGATGGCCTCGGGCGACCTGAAGAACATGTCGAACCAGTACGCCGCGATGCCGTCGATGCACATCGGCTGGTCCGTCTGGTCCGGCCTGACGATCTTCGCCCTGGCGAGGATCCCCTGGGTGCGACTCCTGGGCCTCCTCTATCCCGCGGCGACCCTGGTGGTGATCGTCGCGACGGCCAACCACTTCTGGCTGGACGCGGTGGGCGGCATCCTCTGCCTGGCGTTCGGCTACACGGTGGCGTGGCTCTGGTACGGAGCGCTGCCGCACGCACTGCCGAAACTGGTGCCACAGCCGCGTACAGCGAAAACGCGTACGGCGGAAACGCGTACAGCGGAAACGGGACGTGCCGGGGAGTGTCCGCCCGCAGCGGCGGCCATCACCACACAGCGCCGCGCCACAAAACCGTAGGCGCTACGCGCACCCCACCCACCGGACCGCTACCGGCCGCCGCAGGCATCACGCCCCGTAGAACAGCTCCTCCACCACGCTCCGCGCCCGACGCGCCGTGCGCCGGTAGGCGTCGAGCATGTCGCCGACGTGACCGGGCTCGGACCCCAGGTAGCGCCCCACCGCCGCCAGCTCGCGCGGGTCCGACGGGAAGGTGTCGCCGGCCCGCCCGCGCACCAGCATCACGGCGTTGCGGACCCGCGTCGCCAGCACCCACGCCTCGTCCAGGATCGCCGCCTCCTCGGCCGGGATGAGCCCGGCCGCACACGCCGCGGCGAGGGCCTCCCGCGTGCGCGTCGTCCGCAGGCCCGGCTCGGCCCAGCCGTGCTGGAGCTGGAGGAGCTGGACGGTCCACTCGACGTCGGAGAGCCCGCCGGGACCGAGCTTGGTGTGCAGCTTGGGGTCGGCGCCGCGCGGCATGCGCTCGGACTCCATGCGGGCCTTCAGCCGGCGGATCTCGCGCACGGCGTCCTCGCCGAGCCCCTCCGCGGGGTAGCGCAGGGGGTCGATCAGGTCGATGAAGCGGCGCCCCAGATCCTCGTCCCCGGCCACCGCCTCGGCCCTCAGCAGCGCCTGCGACTCCCAGACCAGGGACCAGCGGCGGTAGTACGCCTCGTACGAGTTCAGCGTGCGCACCAGCGGGCCCGACTTGCCCTCCGGCCGCAGGTCGGCGTCGATCAGCAGGGGCGGATCCGAGCTGGGGATCTGGAGCAGCCGGCGCATCTCCGCGACCACCCGGTTCGCGGCCTGCGCGGCCTCCTGCTCCTCCACGCCTTCCCGCGGCTCGTGCACGAACAGGACGTCCGCGTCACTGCCGTAGCCCAGTTCGTGCCCACCGAAGCGGCCCATGCCGATGATCGCGAAACGGGTGGGCAGAGTGTCGCCCCAGCCCTCGCGGACGACGGCCCGGAGCGTGCCCGCGAGCGTCGCCGCCGTCAGGTCCGACACCGCCGCGCCGACACGGTCGACGAGGGCGCCCTGATCGGCCTCGGCCGGCTTCGTCTCGGTGCCGTAGGAGTCGACGATGTCGGCGGCGGCCGTACGGAACAGCTCGCGGCGCCGCACGCCGCGCGCCGCCGTCACCCCCTGTGCGGCACCCTCGGCGCGGCCCACCCCGGCGAGGATCTCCTGCTCCAGGTGGCTGCGCGAGCGCGGCTCCAGATGACCGGTGCCGCCGTCGCCGTCGCCGAGCAGCGCCACCGCCTCCGGTGCCCGCATCAGCAGGTCGGGGGCGAGGCGGCCCGCCGACAGGACGCGGGCAAGGTTCTCGGCGGCGGCGCCCTCGTCCCGCAACAGCCGCAGATACCAAGGCGTCTTGCCGAGCGCGTCGGACACCTTGCGGAAGTTCAGCAGACCCGCGTCCGGGTCCGCCGAGTCCGCGAACCAGCCCAACAGGACCGGCAGCAGGGTGCGTTGGATCGCGGCCTTGCGGGTGACGCCGGAGGCCAGGGCCTCCAGGTGGCGCAACGCGGAGGCGGGATCGGCGTATCCGAGCGCGGTCATCCGTTCCTGCGCCGCCTCGGCGCTCAACCGTGCCTCGCCCGGGGCGAGTTGGGCGACCGCGTCGAGCAGCGGACGGTAGAAGAGCTTCTCGTGCAGTCGCCGTACGGCGCTCGCGTGCCGTTTCCATTCGCGGTTCAGCTCGGCGACCGGGTCGGCGCGCAGGCCGAGGGAGCGGCCGATGCGGCGCAGGTCGGCCTCGTCCTCGGGCACCAGGTGCGTGCGGCGCAGCCGGTAGAGCTGGATGCGGTGCTCCATGGAGCGCAGGAAGCGGTACGCGGCGTCGAGCTGTGCGGCGTCCGCGCGGCCGACGTAGCCGCCGGCGGCGAGCGCGCGCAGGGCGTCCAGGGTGGTGCCGCTGCGCAGGGAGGCGTCGTCCCGGCCGTGCACCAACTGCAGCAGCTGTACGGCGAATTCGACGTCGCGCAGACCTCCGGGGCCGAGCTTGAGCTGGCGGTCCAGCTCGGCCACGGGGATGTTCTCGACGACCCGGCGGCGCATCTTCTGCACGTCGGCGACGAAGTTCTCCCGCTCGGCGGCCTTCCAGACCAGGGGTTCCAGCGCGGCGACGTACTCCTCGCCCAGTTCGATGTCGCCCGCCACCGGGTGGGCCTTGAGCAGCGCCTGGAACTCCCAGGTCTTGGCCCAGCGCTGGTAGTAGGCGAGGTGGCTGCTGAGCGTGCGCACGAGGGGGCCGTTTCTGCCCTCGGGGCGCAGGTTGGCGTCCACGGGCCAGATGGAGCCCTCGACCGTGGTCTCGGAGCAGATCCGCATCATGTGCGAGGCGAGCTTGGTGGCGGACCGCAGTGCCTTGCCTTCGTCGGCACCGTCGGCGGCCTCGCCCACGAAGATCACATCCACGTCGGAGACGTAGTTCAGCTCATGGCCCCCGCACTTGCCCATCGCGATCACCGCGAGCCGGCACAGCGCGGCGTCCTCCGGGGCGGCCGCGCGGGCGATGGCCAGCGCCGCGCGCAGGGTCGCGGTGGCGAGGTCGGCGAGCTCGGCGGCCGTCTGGGCCACGTCGGTCGTGCCGCATACGTCCCGTGCGGCGATGGACAGCAGACAGCGCCGGTAGGCGACGCGCAGCGACACCGGGTCGTCGGCCTCCGCCAGCCCGCGCTCGAACTCCTCCACCTCGGGGTGCAGATCCCGCGGCTCGTACATGACCAGCGCCTGCCAGTCGCTCGGGTGCCGGGCGAGGTGGTCGGCGAGCGCGGCGGAGGCGCCGAGCACGCCGAGCAGGCGGTCGCGCAGGGGCTTGGCCGCTATCACGGTGTCCAGCAGTTCCTGCTGGGCGACGTGGTCGGGCTGCGCTTCGAGCAGCCGGACGAGACCGTGCAGGGCCAGGTCCGGGTCGGCGGTGGCGCCCAGGGCCTCGAGCAGCACCGGGTCGTTCCTGATCGGCGCGACCTCGGCGCTGTCCAGGAGCCGCTCGGCGGCCGAGGGGTCCGTGAATCCGTGCCGCAGCAGCCGACTGAAGGTACTGCTCCTGCGCCCCGGCGCCGTCATGCTCGGCCTCCCGTCCGATCGGGGTCGTGCGCGCCCGATCAAGGTCGTACGCGGTCGAGCCTAACCGGAGTACCTGCGAGTGGCGCCGATGAGTTTGGACGGCGTGCGCGGTCAACATGGTGGAGCGACATTCGAGCGACATGTCCGGAGGGCGCCCGATGACCGACAAGCAACCCCAGACCCGGCTGGACGCGCGCTACAGCGACGAGGCGGCGACGGCGGTCCCCTGGGCCGAGGCCGAGAAGCTGCTGGCCGAGGCCGAGCTGTTCTGGATCTCGACGGTACGGCCGGACGGGCGCCCGCACGTGACCCCGCTGCCGGCGGTGTGGTCGCGGGGCGCGCTGCACTTCTGCACGGGACCGGAGGAGCGCAAGGCGCGGAACCTGGCGGAGAACCCGAACCTCGTCCTGACGACGGGCACGAACACCTGGGACCGCGGCTACGACCTGGTGGTCGAGGGCGAGGCGGTGCGGGTCACCGACGACGCCCGGCTGCGCGAACTGGCCGCCGCCTGGGAGGAGAAGTACGGCAGCTTCTGGCACTTCGACGTCGCCGACGGCGCTTTCCGGCACGGTGCGGGACACGCATACGTCTACTCGGTGGCGCCCCGCACGGTTTTCGGCTTCGGTAAGGGTGAACCGTTCAGCCAGACCCGTTGGCGATTCTCCTTGGAGGACTAGCGATGGACTTCACGCTCGAAGTGATCCCGCTGCCCGTGAGCGACATCGACCGGGCCCGCGACTTCTACCGGGACAAGGTCGGCTTCCATGTCGACATCGACCAGGAAGTGATGCCCGGCATGCGCATCGTCCAGCTCACGCCTCCGGGCTCGGGCTGTTCGATCGCGCTCGGCGACAGCATCTGGGACCTGACCAAGGGCGAGACCAAGCCCGCCCCCGGCTCCTACCAAGGCCTCCAGCTCTGCGTCGCCGACATCAAGGCGGCCCACGCGGAACTGGTGGAGCGCGGCCTCGAGGTGTCGGAGCCGGTCCAGTACTCCCCCGACGACGGCGCGACGTTCATGTACTTCACGGACCCGGACGGCAACGGCTGGTCGATCCAGGAGTACCGGCGCAGGGCGACGGAGCCGCTGCACCAGTTCCTGACGGAACTGGCGAACCAGCACGGGCGGTAACGCCGCACCGGGGCGCGGGGGGGTATCCCGCCGGGACGACCCCGCGCCCCACGGCGAAGCCTTACAGCACCGGCAGGTTCTTCCGCAGCTCGAACGCGGTGACCTCGGAGCGGTACTCCTCCCACTCCTGGCGCTTGTTGCGCAGGAAGAAGTCGAAGACGTGTTCGCCCAGCGTCTCGGCGACCAGGTCGCTGTTCTCCATGAGGGTCAGCGCCTCGCCGAGGTTCTGCGGGAGGGGCTCGATGCCCATCGCGCGGCGCTCGGCGTTGGAGAGGGCCCAGACGTCGTCCTCGGCGCCGGGCGGGAGCTCGTAGCCCTGCTCGATGCCCTTGAGGCCGGCGGCCAGCAGCACGGCGTACGCCAGGTAGGGGTTCGCGCCGGAGTCCAGGGAGCGGACCTCGACCCGTGCCGAGCCCGTCTTGCCGGGCTTGTACATCGGGACGCGGACCAGGGCCGAGCGGTTGTTGTGGCCCCAGCAGATGTACGAGGGGGCCTCGCCGCCGGCGCCCGCGGTGCGCTCCGAGCCGCCCCAGATGCGCTTGTAGGAGTTCACCCACTGGTTGGTGACCGCGGAGATCTCCGCGGCGTGGCGGAGCAGGCCCGCGATGAAGGAGCGGCCGACCTTGGAGAGCTGGTACTCGGAGCCGGACTCGTAGAACGCGTTGCGGTCGCCCTCGAAGAGGGAGAGGTGCGTGTGCATGCCGCTGCCGGGGTGCTCGGAGAACGGCTTCGGCATGAACGTCGCCTGGACACCCTGCTCCAGCGCCACCTGCTTCATGACCAGGCGGAACGTCATGATGTTGTCCGCGGTGGACAGCGCGTCCGCATACCTGAGATCAATTTCCTGCTGACCCGGCGCGCCCTCGTGGTGGGAGAACTCGACCGAGATGCCCATCGACTCCAGCATGGTGATCGCCTGGCGGCGGAAGTCCATGCCGATGTTCTGCGGGGTGTGGTCGAAGTAGCCGGAGTTGTCGGCAGGGGTGGGGCGCGAGCCGTCGAGGGGGCGGTCCTTCAGCAGGAAGAACTCGATCTCGGGGTGCGTGTAGAAGGTGAAGCCCAGGTCGGAGGTGCGGGCCAGGGCACGCTTGAGGACGTAGCGCGGGTCCGCGAAGGACGGGGAGCCGTCCGGCATGAGGATGTCGCAGAACATGCGGGCCGTGCCGGGGGCCTCCGCGCGCCAGGGCAGGACCTGGAAGGTCGACGGATCCGGCTTGGCGATCATGTCGGATTCGTATACGCGGGCGAAGCCCTCGATCGCCGAGCCGTCGAAGCCGATGCCCTCGTCGAAGGCCTGCTCCAGCTCTGCGGGCGCCACGGCCACGGACTTGAGGAAGCCCAGCACGTCCGTGAACCACAGCCGTACGAACCGGATGTCGCGCTCCTCCAACGTCCGGAGCACGAACTCCTGCTGCTTGTCCATCTTCCGCTTCCCCATCCTTGCTGGTCAGGCCGCCTGTCTCCGGTACAGCGGGAGGCGGTCGGGCACCTGAGCATCACACCACAACACCATTTCAGGCGCGTTGCGCACCTTGATCGCCGAAGCGACCTCGGGTCGAACGCCCGGCAAACGGCGGGTGTCCCGCCATAGTGCCCGGTGAACTGCTCTGCCGCCCATCTTGCCTGCTCGGACCGACATCCGTAATGCCCGGTCCCTCAGGACCCACCCCACTTTAATTTGCATCTTGGATGCAAGTTTTAATGAGGGCGGGCGGCCGCCCTCGCGCCGCCCGGTCGAGCCCGAGGAGACCCGATGCTGTCCGAGCAGTCCGCCGCCACCGTGCGCGCCACCCTCCCCGTCGTCGGCGGGGCCATCGGTGAGATCACCGAGCATTTCTACGCCGGGCTGTTCGCCGCCCGCCCCGAGCTGCTGCGCGACCTCTTCAACCGCGGCAACCAGGCCGCCGGCACCCAGCGGCAGGCCCTGGCCGGGTCGATCGCCGCGTTCGCGACGTACCTCGTGGACCACCCCCACGAGCGGCCCGACGCCATGCTGGGCCGCATCGCCCACAAGCACGCCTCCCTGGGCGTCACCGCCGAGCAGTACGCCCTCGTCCACGAGCACCTCTTCGCCGCCATCGCCGACGTACTCGGCGAGGCCGTCACACCCGAGGTCGCGGCCGCCTGGGACGAGGTCTACTGGCTGATGACGAACGCGCTGACCGCGATCGAGAAGCGGCTGTACGAGGAGCGCGGTGGGGGCGGGTGGCGGGAGTGGGAGGTCGTCGCGCGCGTCGAGGAGACCGCCGACGTGGCCACCTTCCGGCTGCGCCCGGTCGACGGCGGTCCGGTGCCGGACTTCCGGGCCGGGCAGTACGTCTCCGTCCAGGTCGAGCTGCCGGACGGGGCCCGCCAGGTACGCCAGTACAGCCTGTCCGCCGCGCCCGGCTCACCCCTGCGCCAGATCAGCGTGAAGCGGGTGCAGGGCGATACGGCTCGCGGCGGCACGTCTCCCGACGGCGAGGTCTCGAACCACCTCCACGCGCGCGTGGACGTCGGCGACCGGCTGCGTCTGTCGGAGCCGTACGGCGACCTCGTGCTCGCGGGTACCGACGCCCCGCTGCTCCTCGCCTCCGCCGGCATCGGCGTGACCCCGATGGTCGCCATGCTGGGTCAGCTCGCGGACGCCGGGCACGAGGGCCGGGTGGTCGTCGTGCACGGCGACCGCTCCCCCGTCGAGCACGCCCTGCGCGCCGACCACGAGGCGTACGCCGGGAAGCTGCCGGGCGCATCGGTCCACTTCTGGTACGAGTCCGGGCACGTGGCGGACGCCTACGACACCCATGCCTCCCACCGCACCGGCCTGGTCGACCTGAGCGACATCGCCGTACCGAAGGGCACGCGCGCGTATCTGTGCGGTCCGCTGCCCTTCATGCGGGCGGTGCGGACGCAGCTGATCGAGAAGGGCGTGGCACCGGCCGACATCCACTACGAGGTGTTCGGGCCGGACCTCTGGCTGGCGCGGGAGAGCTGAGCAGGACGGCTGAGCCGGGCCGGCCTCAGGGCATCCGGCCGATCTGCAACAGCAGCGGCCCGGTCGGGTCCGCGGTCACGTCGGTCACCGTCAGCGGGTCCAGCGAGGCGAAGAAGGCCTCCTGGGCCCGCCGCAGGGCGCCCCGCAGCCGGCACCCGGAGTGCAGCGGGCAGGGGTTGTCGCCCTCGCACTCGACGACGTCGCCGTCCCCTTCGAAGGCGCGCACGACCGCGCCGACCGACGCGGTACGGCCCTTCTCGCTGAGCGTGAGCCCGCCGCCGCGGCCCCGGCGGGCGTCCACCAGGCCCATGTGCTGCAACTCGGCGACGACCTTGGCGGCGTGCGTGTACGGCACCTCCATGTCCGCCGCGACCTCGCGGGTCGTCGGCGTGGCCTCCCCGAGGACGGCGAGCCGCATGAGGAGGCGCAGTGCCAGGTCGGTGGAGCGCAACAGCCGCATGTGAGGCAGCGTAGATAATGCGCATCCGCCGTTCAAAATATCCGGCGCACCTTCCCCGCCGACTGTCGGCCGGTCGGACGGGTAGTCCCGATCCGGACTTTCCTGGGCCCTCTCTACGAGAGGGCACACCTTCCCCATTACGATCAGCGGACCCGACCGTCCCTTTCCCCAGAAGGACCACACCTCATGGGCTCCGCCAAGAACAAGGGCAACGCTTCGCGCAAGGCGCGAATAGAGGAGATGCGGCGTGCCGAGCAGGCCCGTGAGCGCCGCAACCGCATCCTCACGATCACGGCCAGCGTGGTGATCGTCGCCGGTCTCGTCGTCGGTGGTGTCGTGCTGGTCCGGTCGCAGTCCGACAAGAGCGACACCGCGGCCGACGCCAAGACCACCGGCAAGTTCGTGACCGGCAAGGACGGCGTGAAGACCTGGGAAGGGACGCTGGGCCGCACCCACGTCGCCAAGAGCGTGAAGTACCCCTCGGAGCCCCCGGTCGGCGGCGACCACAACCAGGTGTGGATGAACTGCAACGGCGACGTCTACACCAAGGAGCTCAAGAACGAGCACGCCGTGCACTCGCTGGAGCACGGCGCGGTGTGGGTGACGTACACCTCCAAGGCGTCCAAGGCCGATGTCGAGGCGCTGGCGGCGAAGGTGAAGAAGACGCCGTACACGCTGATGAGCCCGGACGACAACCAGAAGGACCCGATCATGCTCACCGCGTGGGGCCATCAGCGCACGGTGACGAGCGCGAGCGACCCGAACGTGAACAAGTTCTTCGAGACGTACGTCCAGGGCAAGCAGACGCCCGAGCCCGGCGCGGCGTGCACGGGCGGTCTGTCGGAGTGAAGCAGCACGTCGGCTGGACAGCGGGAACCGCGGCGGCAGTGCTCGTCGCGGCCGGCGCGATCACCTACGCGGTCGCCGAGGACGGTGGTTCGAGCAGTACGCCGAGCGCCGACTCGGCGGACGCCGGGTTCGCACGCGACATGGCGGTGCACCACCAGCAGGCCGTGGAGATGTCGTACATCGTGCGCGACCGCACGAAGGACGAAGAGGTACGGCGGCTCGCGTACGACATCGCCCAGACGCAGGCCAACCAGCGCGGCATGCTGTTGGGCTGGCTGGACCTGTGGGGGGCGCCGAAGGTGTCGTCGGACGCGCCGATGACCTGGATGGGCATGGGCGACATGGCCTCCGGCAAGGACGGCGCGCTGATGCCGGGCATGGCGACCAACACGGAGATGAAGAAGCTCGGCACTCTCAGCGGCAAGCAGGCCGAGATCTTCTATCTCCAGTTGATGACGGACCATCACAAGGGCGGCATCCACATGGCCGAGGGCTGTGTCGACAAGTGCGCGGTCGACGTGGAGAAGCGGCTCGCGCAGGGCATGGTCGACGGGCAGCAGTCGGAGATCGACCTGATGTCGGACATGCTGAAGGAGCGGGGCGCGAAGCCGCGGTCGTAGCGCCTGGGCTGCTCGTGAAATGGCTTTGTCATTAGGTTAGTTGGGACCTTCTTGGGCCGGGCATTGACCTGGCCTGAACGGTTCGTCGCTTAAGTGGCCACCGTCGGGTGATCCACTCGCACACACGAACCGCACAGGGGGTTCCATGAGATATCGACGCGCCGCGCTGCGCGCCTCGGTGAGCATGGCGGCGACACTGCCTCTGCTCACCGGCGCGCTGACGCTCGGCATACCGGCGGCGCACGCCGCGGACCAGCAGGGCCGGGGCACGCTCTCCGGCACCAAGCCCGCCTGGGCCACGGCCAAGGCCGACCGGGGCTCGGCCTCGGACAGCGCCAAGGTCTCCGTACGGGTCTACCTCCGGGGCCGGGACGCGGCCGGCCTCGCCGCATGGGCGAAGGCCGTGTCGGACCCGAGCTCGGCGTCGTACGGCAAGTACCTGAGCGCCGACCAGGCCCAGGCCCGCTTCGGCGCGACCAGGGCCCAAGTGGCCGCAGTCAAGGGCTGGTTGACGTCGGCGGGCCTGAAGGTCACGGACGTCACGCAGCACTATGTCGCCGTCACCGGCGAGGTGGCCGCCGCGGAGAAGGCGTTCGGCACGCAGCTGCACAACTACACCAAGGGCGCGAGGACTTACCGCGCGCCCACGACGACCGCCTCGGTGCCGGACAGCGTGAGGGACGCCGTGCTGACCGTCACGGGCCTGGACAACGCGCCGCACCTGGCGAGCCACCAGGACCAGCTCCCGCCGCCGGAGACCGTGTTCCGCAACGCCGGGCCGTTCTCGACGTACCACGGCTCGAACGTGGCGAGCACGCTGCCGGACGCGTACGGCACGAAGATCCCGTACGCCGTCAAGGGCTACACCGGCAAGCAGCTGCGCGCGGCGTACGGCGCCGGCACACGCACCGGCAAGGGCGTGCGCATCGCCATCACCGACGCGTACGCCTCCCCGACCATCGCCTTCGACGCGGCCACCTACGCGAAGAGGAACGGCGACGCGGCCTACACCAGCGGCCAGTTGCGCCAGGTCCTGCCCGCGAAGTACACGCGGACCGACGAGTGCGGCGCCGCCGGCTGGTACGGCGAGGAGACCCTCGACGTCGAGGCCGTGCACGCGGTCGCGCCCGGCGCGCAGATCACGTACGTGGGCGCCGCCTCCTGCTACGACGAGGACCTGCTGGACTCGCTCAGCAAGATCGTCGACAACCATCTCGCCGACATCGTCTCCAACTCCTGGGGCGAGGTCGAGGCCGCCCAGACGCCGGACCTCGCGGCCGCCTACGACCAGGTCTTCCAGTTCGGCGCGGTCGAGGGCATCGGCTTCTACTACTCCTCCGGCGACGACGGCGACGAGGTCGCGAGCAGCGGCACCAAGCAGGTCGACATCCCGGCGAGTTCGGCGTGGGTGACGGCGGTCGGCGGCACGTCGCTGGCGGTCGGCAAGGGTGACAAGTACCTGTGGGAGACCGGCTGGGGCACGGAAAAGGCGGTTCTGTCGGGCGACGGCAAGAGCTGGGTCGACTTCCCCGGCGCCTTCAACTCCGGCGCGGGCGGCGGCACCAGCAGGACGGTCGCCCAGCCGTACTGGCAGAAGGGCGTCGTGCCGGACGCGCTGGCAAAGGCGTACAACTCCGCCGGCAACCGCGTCGTCCCGGACATCGCGGCGATCGCCGACCCGAACACCGGGTTCCTGGTGGGCCAGACGCAGACCATGCCGGACGGCAAGACGCAGGCCTACGACGAGTACCGCCTCGGCGGCACCTCGCTCGCCTCGCCGGTGATCGCGGCCGTCCAGGCCCTGGCGCAGGAGGCGCGCGGCGGCAAGCCGCTCGGCTTCGCCAACCCCGCGCTCTACGCGAGGTACGGCTCGAAGGCCTACCACGACGTCACGGACAACCCGACGGGCTCCGGGCTCGCGGTGGCACGCGTCGACTACGTCAACGGCTATGACGCGACGGGCGGCCTGACCACGTCCGTACGATCCCTCGGCAAGGACAGCTCACTGCAGGCCGTGAAGGGCTACGACGACGTGACGGGCGTGGGCACGCCGGCGAGCGGTTACGTGGAGTCGTACCGCCGCCGCTGACCGGCGGCTCGGCCGCACAAAGGGGCGCCCCGCCGACGGGGGAAGATCGGCGGGGCGCTTTGGTGCCGCAGTGGTTCAGGGGGTTCCGAACCCGGAACGGTCCGAGCCCGGAGCGGTTCCGAGCCCAGGAAGGGCTCAGTGGACGGAGTGCTCCTCCAGGGGGAACGTTCCGCCGACCACGTCGTCCGCGAACGCCTTCGCCGCGTTGCCCATGACCTCGCGGAGGTTGGCGTACTGCTTCACGAACTTGGGGACGCGGCCGCCGGTCAGGCCCAGCATGTCCGTCCAGACCAGGACCTGCGCGTCCGTCTCGGCTCCGGCGCCGATGCCGACCGTCGGGATGTGCAGGACACGGGTGACCTCGGCCGCGAGCTCCGCCGGTACCAGTTCCAGGACGACCGCGAACGCGCCCGCGTCCTGGACGGACTTCGCGTCGCGCAGCAGTTGCTGGGCCGCCTCCTCGCCACGGCCCTGGACGCGGTAGCCCATGGCGTTGACGGACTGGGGGGTCAGGCCGATGTGGGCCATGACCGGGATGCCGGACTCGACCAGCAGCCGGATCTGGTCGTGCGAGCGCTCGCCGCCCTCCAGCTTCACGGCGCCGACGCCCGCCTCCTTCACCAGCCGGGTCGCCGAGCGCAGCGCCTGCACCGGGCCCTCCTGGTACGAGCCGAAGGGCAGGTCGCCGACGATCAGGGCGCGCGAGGTGCCCCGTACGACGGCGGCGGACAGCATGGTCATCTCGTCGAGCGTGACGGGGACGGTCGTGTCGTAGCCGAGGTGGCAGTTGCCCGCCGAGTCGCCGACGAGCATGACCGGGATGCCGGCCTCGTCGAAGACGGACGCGGTCATCGCGTCGTAGGCGGTAAGCATGGGCCACTTCTCGCCCCGCTCCTTGGCGAGGGCGATGTCCCGAACAGTGATGCGGCGGGTGCCCTTCCCCCCGTACAGCGCCTTGCTACCGTCGGAGGGCTTCGCCTGAGGCGTCTGGGCAGCCGAAAGCTGCGTCATTGCAACGGCTCCTTCTGTCATCTCGAGGCGCCCTGACGGCGTCCCCGGATCCCCTCCATGGTGGCACTTCGTGCCAGGGAGGGCTAGGCCACCCCGTGTGAGTTCTGCCCCGTGCAGTCCATGTGCGTTCCGCCCGTGCAGCCGTGCGCGTTCTTTCCGCGTAAGGTCTCGGCAAAAATTTACGATACGAGACGGTGTCGTATCGTAAATCCCCTAGGCTCGACGGCATGACTTCTCCCGCCCCTGACACCGGCCCCCGCATACCGGAAGCCGTGCACCGGCGCCGCTGGGCGATCCTCGGCGTGCTGATGCTGAGCCTGCTGATCGTCGTCCTCGACAACTCGATCCTGAACGTCGCCATCAAGACCATCTCGACGCCCGCGCCGACCGGCCTGGGCGCCACCCAGAGCGAGCTGGAGTGGGCGATCAACGCCTACACCCTCGTCTTCGCCGGCCTGCTGTTCAGCGCGGGCATCCTCGGCGACCGGCTCGGCCGCAAGAAGGTCCTGCTCGGCGGTCTCGCGGTCTTCGGCATCGGCTCCGCCCTCGCCGCGTTCTCCGGCTCACCCGGCGAGCTCATCGCCTTCCGCGCGGTGATGGGTCTCGGTGCCGCCTTCGTCATGCCGGCCACCCTCGCCGTCCTCATGAACGTCTTCGAGCGCGACGAGCAGCCCAAGGCCATCGGCATCTGGGCCGGCGGCGTCGGACTCGCCATCGCCATCGGGCCCATCACGGGCGGTGTGCTGCTCGACCACTTCTGGTGGGGGTCCGTCTTCCTCATCAACGTGCCGATCGTGCTGCTCGCGCTCGCGCTGATGCTGTGGCTGGTGCCGGACTCGCGTGATCCGAAGCCGGGGCGGATCGACCCGATCGGCGTCGTGCTCTCCGTCGTCGGGCTCGTCCTGCTCGTCTACGGCATCATCAAGGGCGGCCAGCTCGCCGACTTCACGGACGTGACGGTCCTCGCGACGATCGCCGCCGGACTCGCCGTCCTCGTCGCCTTCGTCGTGTTCGAGAAGCGCAGCGACCATCCGTCCATCGACGTCACGTACTTCAAGAACAAGGTCTTCTCGGCCGCGATCGGCGTCATCGCGCTGGTCTTCTTCGCCCTCATGGGCGTGACCTTCTTCTCGGTCTTCTACACCCAGAGCGTGCGCGGCTACTCGCCCCTGCAGACCGGCCTGCTGATGCTGCCGCTCGCCGCCGCCCAGATGATCTTCGCGCCGCGCGCCCGGCTCGTCGTCGACCGGTTCGGGAACCGGGCCACGACCACGGGGGCCATGCTGCTCATCGCCGCCACCCTGGCCGCGTTCGCCACGTTCGAGGCGGACACGCCGATCTGGCTCCTGGAGGTCGTGTTCTTCCTGATGGGCGCCGCCATGGCGCACATCATGACGCCGATCAGCGTCGTCATCATGCAGGCCATGCCCCGCGAGAAGGCCGGCTCCGCCTCCGCCCTCAGCAACACCTTCCGCCAGGTCGGCGGCGCGCTCGGCATCGCCGTACTGGGTTCGGTCCTGTCGACGGCGTACCGCGGCGGCATCGAGGACAAGCTCACGGTGCTTCCGGAGGGCGTACGGCACACGGCGGGTGAGTCCATCGAGGCCACGCTCGGCGTCGCCGACCGGCTCGGCACGCGGGGCGAGGCCCTCGTCGGACCGGCCCACGACGCCTTCCTGCACGCCATGCACGTCACCGCGCTGTGGGGTGCGGGCGTCGCGGTGCTCGGCGCGGTGGTCGTTGCGCTGTTCCTGCCGGGGCGGCCGACGGCACCTCAGGAGGATGAGACGGAGCGGGAGTTGGCGGCCGCGGAGTAGGAGCGGAGCGGGCACACGCCGACACGCTTCGCACCCGCCGTCGCCGTACACCGCCGTACACCAGGGAGAATCAGCACAGCCCATCGAAAGGACCGACCCAAGTGAGCCTCGCCGACAGCCATCCCCGGCAGGACGGACCCGCCCGGGGCCGCCCCCGCAGCGAGTCCGTGGAGCGGTCCATCATCGAGGGCGTCATCAAGCTGCTGGAGGAGGGCGTGCCGCTCGCGGAGCTGTCCATCGAGCGCATCGCCCGCACCGTCGGCGTCGGCAAGGCCACCATCTACCGCCGCTGGAGCGGCAAGGAGGAGCTGTTCGTCGACGTCGTGCGGGCCGCCGAACCTCCGGACCCCGAACTGCCCGGCACGTCGGTGCGCGACGATCTCGTGGCGCTCATGGAGCAGTTGCGCAGGCGCGGTCTGATGACCCGTTCGTCGGTGCTCCTGCACAACGTCATCGCCCAGATGAAGAGCAGTCCGAAGATCTGGACCGCCTATCACGCGATCGTCGTCGAGCCGCGGCGCAGGAAACAGCACGCGATCCTGCGCCGCGGGCAGGAGAACGGCGAACTGCGCACGGACATCGACGTCGACGTGATGAACGACATGATCTTCGGCCCGATGCTGGTGCGTGCCGTCATGCGCCCGGACGCCGAGCTGCCGCAGGGGCTGGCGGAGCAGATGGTCGACGCCGTGCTCGAAGGTCTACGGCCCGTCAGTTCGCGCACTCCGTAGATCGCATGTGCGCCTTTCGTCACAGAGCGCGCTTTCCCTCGCCGTAGTCGGAACTCGTGAAGCCGACTTGTACGTCCTCGCCCCCGTACGGCCGTCATGAGTACGGCAGGAACGAGGCCGATCATCCCCTAGGGTTTCTTTGGGCGCGGGGGGACGACGGTGTGCACGGCAGGTAGTGAGGCGACGGTATGGCGCAGCAGGCGTACGTGACGGAGACGGACAACGGCGGCTCGGGGCCCGAGCGCCGGGAATCTGGGCTTCGGCGCCTGATGGACCGCCTGAAGGGCCTGGTGGCGGGCTTGCGCGGCGACCCACGCATCTGGCGGCGCGGCATCGTGGCGGCCGCCCTCGCGGTGATCCTGGCCCTGGTGATGCTGCTGCACGCGCAGATCCCGAACGCGGTGGGCAACCTCGGCAGCCTGACCGAGACGTTCCTGCCCTGGCTGGGTCTGTTCATCCCGGTGCTGCTCCTGCTGGCCCTGGTCCGCAGGTCCGCGACCGCGCTCATCGCCGTGCTGCTCCCGGCGATCGTGTGGCTGAACCTCTTCGGCGGCCTCCTCGTCGACCGGACCGGCGCCGGCGGCGACCTCACGGTGGCCACGCACAACGTCAACGCGGACAACGCCGATCCGTCCGGCACCGCCCGCGACGTCGCCGCGTCCGGCGCGGACGTGGTGGCCCTGGAGGAGCTGACGGCCGGCGCGGTCCCGACGTACGAGAAGGCACTGGCCTCGACGTACAGGTACCACTCGGTGCAGGGCACCGTCGGGCTGTGGAGCAAGTACCCGCTGAGCGGCGTCAAGCCGGTCGACATCAAGCTGGGCTGGGTCCGTGCCATGCGAGCTACGGTGACGACGCCGTCCGGGCAGGTCGCGGTGTACGTCGCCCACCTGCCGTCGGTGCGGGTGAAGGTGGAGGCCGGGTTCACCGCCCGGCAGCGCGACAAGAGTGCCAACGCGCTGGGCGAGGCCATCGCCGACGAGCAGCTGCAGCAGGTGGTCCTGCTCGGCGACCTGAACGGCACGATGAACGACCGCGCGCTCAACGCCGTCACCGCCCAGATGCGCTCCACGCAGGGCGCGGCGGGCAGCGGGTTCGGGTTCAGCTGGCCGGCGTCGTTCCCGATGGCACGGATCGACCAGATCATGGTGAAGGGCCTGGAGCCGGAGAGCTCGTGGACGCTGCCGGAGACGGGGAGTGACCACCTCCCGGTGGCCGCTCGTGTGAAGGTCGACACGTCCTCGTAACCAGAGGGAATACTGGGGCTGAGAGCCTTTGTTCCGACGATGAACATAAGCTTCGTCCGGAAATCCGGAACTCCGCTCTCCCTCGAAAGGCACGGCTGCTTTCATGCCCCTGGCCCTGCTCGCCCTCGCCGTCGGCGCCTTCGGCATCGGTACCACCGAGTTCGTGATGATGGGCCTCCTGCCCGAAGTCGCGAACGACCTGCACATATCCATCCCCACCGCCGGGCATCTGGTCTCGGCGTACGCGCTCGGCGTCGTGATCGGCGCCCCGCTGCTGGCGGCGGTCACGGCGCGCATGCCGCGCCGCACCGTCCTGATCGGCCTGATGGCCCTGTTCGTCGCGGGCAACGCGCTGTCCGCCTTCGCCCCCGACTACCACTGGCTGGTGGCCGCCCGCTTCCTGAGCGGACTGCCGCACGGCGCCTTCTTCGGCGTCGGCGCGGTCGTGGCGACGAACATGGTCGCGCCGGAGCGCAAGGCCCGCTCCGTGTCGCTGATGTTCCTGGGTCTGACGGTGGCCAATGTCGCCGGCGTGCCGGTGGCCACCCTGATGGGACAGCACCTGGGCTGGCGGGCGACCTTCCTCGGTGTGAGCACGATCGGTCTGGCGGCCATGGCGTCGCTGGCGCTGCTGATCCCGCGCGCCGAGGCGGACGCCGCTCAGCCCGTCGGTCTGCGCGGTGAGCTGGCGGCGTTGCGCTCCCTGCCGGTGTGGCTCGCCCTCGGCACGACGGTCGCGGGCTTCGGCGCGCTGTTCGCCGCGTACAGCTACATCACGCCGATGCTGACCGACTCCGCCGGGTACGCCGACGCCAGCGTGACGCTGCTGCTGGCGCTGTTCGGCGTGGGCGCGACCATCGGCAACCTGCTGGGCGGACGCCTGGCGGACCACTCGATGCGCAGGACCCTGTTCGGCGGCCTGATCTCGCTGGCCGCGGTACTGGCCCTGTTCCCGCTGCTGATGTCGACGGCATGGAGCGCGGCCCTGGCGGTGACGTTGCTCGGCATGGCGGCGTTCGTGACCGGTTCCCCGCTCAACCTGATGGTGATGGAGAAGGCGTCGTCGGCCCCGTCCCTCGCCTCCTCCGCCAACCAGGCGGCCTTCAACCTCGCGAACGCGGGCGGCGCCTGGATCGGCGGCCTCGCCCTCGCCGCCGGCTTCGGCGTGACGTCCCCGGCCCTGGCCGGCGCGGCGCTGGCCGTGCTCGGGCTCGGGGTCGCGGGGGCCGCGTACGCGGTGGACCGGCGCCGGGTCGCTCCGCGGGCCGGTCGGGAGCGCGTGGTCGCGGGGCATGTTCCGCAGCAGGCCGAGACGGTTCGGTACTGAGGTCCGCGAGTCCTACGGGTCCTGCGAGTCCTGCGAGTCCTGCGTCGAAGGGGGCGTCCGGTGATCACCGGACGCCCCCTTCCGCTGAACCTGTACGCCCTGTCGGTGATCTGTCGGGCCTGTCGGTGATCTGTCGGTCGTTTGTCGGTGTGCCCTGACACCGTCATCCCCATGACGCGAATCGACAAGAACCCGAGCGGCGTGAGCACCGCCGTCTCTGTGCGGGGGTTGGTCAAGCACTACGGCGAGACCAAGGCTCTGGACGGTGTGGACCTGGACGTGCGCGAGGGCACCGTCATGGGGGTGCTCGGGCCGAACGGGGCCGGGAAGACGACCCTCGTGCGGATCCTGTCCACGCTGCTGGCACCGGACTCCGGGCAGGCCACGGTCGCCGGATACGACGCCGTACGGCAGCCTCGGCAGTTGCGCCGGGTGATCGGGCTGACCGGGCAGTACGCCTCCGTCGACGAGAAGCTCCCGGGGTGGGAGAACCTGTATCTCATCGGGCGGCTCCTGGACCTGCCCCGCAAGGAGGCACGCACGCGTGCCGACGCGTTGCTGGAGCGGTTCTCGCTGACCGAGGCGGCCAAGCGGCCCGCCAGCACCTACTCCGGCGGTATGCGGCGGCGGCTCGACCTGGCGGCCTCCATGATCGGACGGCCGGCCGTGCTGTTCCTCGACGAGCCGACCACGGGGCTCGACCCCCGGACCCGCAACGAGGTGTGGGACGAGGTCAAGGCCATGGTCGGGGACGGCGTGACCGTGCTGCTGACCACCCAGTACATGGAGGAGGCCGAGCAGCTCGCCTCCGAACTGACCGTCGTCGACCGGGGCAAGGTCATCGCGGGCGGGGGCATCGAGGAGCTGAAGGCCAAGGTCGGCGGGCGGACGCTGCGGGTCCGGCCGGTGGACGCCTTGCAGCTGCGGCCCCTCGCCGGGTATCTCGACGACCTCGGCATCACCGGCCTCGCGACCACGACCGTGGACACCGCCACCGGCACCCTCCTGGTGCCGATCCTGAGCGACGAGCAGCTGACCGCCGTCGTCGGCGCCGTCACCGCCCGCGGCATCACGCTCGGCTCCATCAGCACCGAACTGCCCAGCCTGGACGAGGTGTTCCTCTCCCTCACCGGCCATCGCGCCAGTGCCCCGCAGGACACCGTGCCCACCGACGACCGCGAGGAGGTCGCCGTATGAGCGCCGCCACCACTCTCCCCACCGCCGCTACCACCGACGACGCCCGCATCTCGCTGCGCGGGCATCTGCGGCACACCGGCGCCCTCGTCCGCCGCAACCTGCTGTGGATCCGCCAGGACCCGGAGTCGATGGCCGACGCGCTGCTGATGCCGGTCATCTTCACCCTGCTGTTCGTGTTCGTCTTCGGCGGCTCGATCGGGCAGGCGCTGGGCGGCGGGCAGGACCAGTACGTGCAGTACGTGATCCCCGGCATGATCGCGATGATGAGCATGACGCTGTCCCAGGGCGTCGGCACCGGCTTCAGCCAGGACTTCAACTCCGGTGGCATGGACCGCTTCCGGTCCCTGCCGATCGGGCGCGGCTCGGTGCTCTTCGCGAAGATCTCGGTGGAGCTGCTGCGGATGCTGTTCGCGACCACCGTGCTGATGATCGTCTCCGTGGCGGTCGGGTTCGACATCACCAACTGGCCCGGGCTGTTCGCCACCGTGGCCCTGTCCACGGCGTTCGCCTCGTCGATCATGTGGGTGTTCCTCACCCTGGGCGTGATCATGAAGAACGCGCAGTCCGTGCAGGCGATGGGCTTCCTGGTGTTGTTCCCGCTGCAGTTCGGCTCGTCGATCTTCGCGCCGACGACGTCGATGCCGGGCTGGCTGCAGGCGTTCACCGACTACAACCCGCTGTCCACGCTCGCCGACGCCGCGCGCGGACTGATGGTGGGCGGGCCGGTCGCGCACGACCTGTGGGTGACGCTGGGCTGGTCGGTGGCGATCACGGCGGTGATGGCGCCGATCGCGATCCACAAGTTCCGGACGAAGAGCTGACGCATCCGGCTCCGCCTCGGTGTGCGTCGGAGTCGGTGTCGTCGGAGTCGGTGTCGTCAGACCAGGGCGGCGGCCTCCCGGGCGGAGAGGCCGCCGCCCTCCGCGTACGCCGCCTCGTACGCCGCGTCGCCGAGCGCGGCGCGCGTGCGCTGCACGGCCCGTTCATACACCTCGCGCTCCTGGGACGTCGCGACGTGCCGCGGTGGCAGCAGCGCGTCTGCGGCGCCGAGGCAGCGGGCGGCGTCGTGGGCCCGGCCGCCGCCGTCGATGCCGGCGAGGGCATACGCGGCGGTGGTCAGATACGCCGAGCGCATCTGCGGGGCGATGGCCTCGGACAGCGGGTCCTCGGCGCGTTCCAGCGCCCGCCTGATCCGGTCCAGGGACTGCGGGTAGCGGCCGTCGGCCGCGTCCAGCCAGGCCTCCGCGCCGAGGATGAAGGCGTCGAAGATGACGAAGTGGGCGATCTTGAACTGCTCGCGCAGCAGCCGGAGTTGCTCACGCGCCTCGGGGATCCGTTCGCTCATGCCGAGCCGGCCGGCCAGGATCAGCCGGGCGAAGGGCATCGACTGGTCGTTCGGGCCGGCCGCCTGGTCGATGACCTCGCGCAGCAGGCGCTCTCCGCGCTCGGCCTCGCCCGCCTCGATCAGGACGCTGCCGAGCCGGGCGCTGAGCACGCCCATCTGGGCGCGGGCGCCGAGACCTTCGGCGTGCTCCATCGCCGCCTCGTAGTCGGCGGCGGCCGCACGGTAGTCGCCCCTGCGCTCACGCCCTTCGGCGCGCGCGGCGAACGCCTCCGCGGTGCCCCACCGATCGCCGAGGCGGCCGTAGATGGCAAGCGCCTCGTCGGCGTCTCGGGTGGCGTCGCCCGCCCACTCGGTGCGGTTGGCGAGCAGATTGGCCCGCATATGGAGGGCGGCGGCGAGGTCCCACTCGTATCCGGGCACGCCGCGACAGGTGTCCACAGCGGCGTCGACGATCGTCCGCACCCGTGCCATGTCCCCGGTGAGCAGGACGGCGTAGAACCAGAGGGAGCCGGGGAACCGGCATCCCTGCGGGAGTCCGGGCCGGTACGCCTCGCCGACGGCGCGCAGTTTCCGCTGCCCCTCGGGCGCCTGCCAGCGGTCCAACTCCGTGTCCATGCAGGCCAGATGGACCAGATGGACGCCGCGCCGGGCCTCCGCCAGGACCTCGCCGGTCCAGGGCGGCGGCGTGGCCGTGCAGCGCTCCCACAGCGGGGCGGCGGGCCGGACGGGCTCGGCGAAGGGGTCGGGGCCGAGGTCATGGACCTCGCGGGACCAGTTGCGGGCGACGATGCGCTGGTCGCGCATCTGCCAGTACCAGGCCATCGACAGCACCAGGCACATCGCCTCCTGCTCGTCGCGTACGGCGATGGCGTGGTGCAGGGCGGCGCGGATGTTCTCGCTCTCGCGCTCGAGCCGCTGGATGGCGGCGAGCTGGCCGGAACCGCGCAGCAACGGTTCGGTGGTGCGGGCGAGTTCGCGGTAGTACGTCAGATGGGCGCGCGCCGCCTCGGCACGCCGACCGGTCTCGTCGAGCCGCTCGCCGGCGTACTCGGCGACGGTCTCCAGCAGCCGGTAGCGCATGCCCCCGTCCCCCGCAGGGGCGGCCACCACCAGGGACTTGTCCACGAGCGAGCCGAGCGCCTCCAGTGCGACGGGCCCGCACACGGCCTCGGCGGCGGCGAGATCGCATCCGCCGGCGAACACGGACAGCCGCCGCAGCACGTCCCGTTCACCCTCGTCCAGCAACTCCCAGGACCAGTCCACGACCGCCCTGAGGGTCTGCTGGCGGGGCAGCACGGTGCGGCTGCCCGAGGTGAGCAGCCGGAAGCGGTCGTCGAGCCGGTCGGCTATCTGACGTGGCGTCAACATGCGCAGGCGTGCGGCGGCGAGCTCGATGGCGAGGGGCAGCCCGTCGAGCCGCCGGCAGATCTCCGCGCACGCCTCCGGATCGTCCGCGACCCGGAAGCCCGGCCTGGCCGCGGCGCCCCGGTCGGCGAGCAGCCGCAGCGCGAACGGCTCGGGCAGCGGGTCCACGGGCCGCAGCAACTCCCCCGGTACGCCGAGGGGTTCACGACTGGTGGCGAGCACGGTCAGCTGCGGGCAGCGCTCCAGCAGCTCCGCCACGAGCCGGGCGGCGGCCTCGACGACGTGCTCGCAGTTGTCGAGGATCAGCAGCATGCGCCGCTTGCCGCAGTGCTCGGCGAGCCGCTCGACGGGGTCGCCGTACCGGTCGGACGCGGCCCGCATGGCCTCGGCACCGGCGCCGTACAGCACGGTCTCACGGGCACCGAGAGCGGTGAGCACGGCCTCCGGTACGGCCTCGGGGTCGTCGACCGGCGCGAGTTCGGCCAGCCACACCCCGTCCGGGGCATCGTCGCGCACACTCTCGGCGGCCTCCTGCGACAGCCGCGTCTTCCCGGCACCGCCGGGGCCGAGCAGGGTGACGAGTCGGGCGGTGGAGAGGTCGACGCGGATGGCTTCGATATCGGTCGCCCGGCCGACGAAGGAGGTGAGGCGGGCGCGGAGGTTGCCGGGGGTCGGGAGGGCGGCGTCCGGGTGGGCGGTGGGGTCGGTGGTGCGGGTCTCGCCGGGGACCGCGGGGGCGTGAAGGGCGCCGGAGTCGGGCGCGGCCGTGGCACGAGCGGCGGCGTCGACGGGAACGCCGGGTCCGGCCACCGCGCGGAACGCGCCCGTACCACCGGTGCCGGACACCGATCGCCCCACCTCCGGACCGACGTCGTCGGCACCGGCGGGAGCCCGGGTGCCCTGCCCGTCCCGGGCGGGACCACGGGGAGCCCAGGCGTCAGCCGCCTCGCGGGCGGGACCACCAGGAGCCCAGGCGTCGGCCCCACCGCTGACAGCGCCCCCGGGAGCCCGGGTGTCGTGCCCGTCGCCGGCGGGACCACCAGGGACCCAGGTATCAGCCCCCTCACGGGCAGGACCACCAGGAGCCCAGGCACCAGCCCCGCCACCGACAGCCTCCCCGCGAGCCCGAGTGCCAGGCCCGCCCTGGTCGGGCCCGCCGCAATCCTGGGTGTCGGTCGCGTCGCGGGCGGCGGGCGTCGCGGACCGGGCGGGTGCAGAGCCGTCGTCGTGCGTTCGCCCAGCGGTGTCGGCCCCGTCCGCGTCCTCCGTCGGCCGGAGCAACCGCGTGTGCAGCGACCGCAGTTCGGGACCCGGGTCCGACCCGAGCCGGTCCGCCAGCAGTTGTCGTACGTCCTCGTAGGCGGCCAGTGCCTCCGCCGTGCGGCCCGCGTCGCGCAGGGCGCGCAGGCGCAGCGCCTGGAGGGGTTCGTCCAGAGGGTGGGTGTCGCACAGGGCGGTCAGTTCGGGCAGGGCCTGTTCGGCGTGGCCGAGGGCGAGGGCGGCGGTGTGGCGGGCGCGCAGCGCGTCCAGGCGCCGGGTCTCCTGACGGGACGCCTCGGCGGTGCGGTCGGGGAGGTCGGCGAGGGCGGGGCCGTGCCACAGGGCGAGGGCGTCGTCGAGGACGACGGCGGCCTTGGCGGGGTCGCCGTCGGCCAACGCGCGCGTGCCCTCGCCGGCCAGCCGCTCGAACCGGTGCAGGTCGATGTCGTCGGGCGCGGCGGCGAGCCGGTACCCGCCCTGCGCCGAGACGATCGCGCCCGCCCCGAGGGCTCGCCGCAAGCGTCCGACCAGCGCCTGGAGCGCGCCCGTGGCATCGGCGGGCGGATCCCCGTCCCACACCTCGTCGACCAGCAGGCTCGCGGGCACGGTCCGCCCGCCCCGCAGCGCCAGCACGGTCAGCAGGGCACGCAGTCGCGCCCCGCCCACCGGAACAGGGGTGCCGTCGGGGCGCAGTACCTGGGTGGTGCCGAGGATGCGATAGCGCACGGGGTCCATTGTCTCTGGTCGGGTCGGGACGGTCACAGGGTTGCGTGGCGCGGCGCGCGAGCAGCGGACGGGGGCTTCAGCCCCGTTCCGGGACGGTGCTCAGGGTCTGAAGCAACTCCGCCAGCGCGGCCGGCGCCAGGCCCGTCACCTCCGCGCCCGGTGCCGTGCCCTCGTGCGGAAGGCCGCGGGCCTCGCGCACCGCGTGTGACAGCCAGGAGTCGGTGCCCGGTACCTCCAGGGTCACGATCACGCCCGCGTCGGCGTCCGCGAACCACTTCGGGCACTTCCACACCGCCCGCAGCGACCGGTCCCCGGGGACCGGCTCCCGCGTGAGCAAACCCGGCGCCATCTCGGCGAAACCCTGCGTCAGGATCTGGATCGCCCGGATCCGGCCGCGCGTCTCGGGCAGGCACGGGTCGCCGTGGAACTCGGCCGTGAGGAGGCCGACCAGGCGGAGCCAGTCCCCCGGCCGCTCGTCGCCCAGCTCCTCCTCCGCGAGGATGTCGACCGGATGCTCGTACAGAGCCACCACGAGCCCGCTCTCCTCCCGCAGGATCCGCACCGGGTCCGCGTCGTCCCCCGGCAGGTCCGCCACCGGTCCGGCGATCTTGGTGAGCTGGTCGTGCCAGCCGCCGCCCAGCACGCCGTCGGCGTCATTGAGGAGCAGCGGCCAGCTCACCTCGTCCCCCACCTCGAACGGCGTACCGCAACACCCCATCTGCCAGTCCGCGTAGAACACATGCCAAAGCCCCATGCCCCCACCCTCCCCGGAACCACCACCCCACCGCGAGACGTTTTCCCCGTACGCCCGGTACGGTCGGGCAGGCCCGACGCCCCGTACTCCCGTCGTCCCACAGGAGCCCGCCCTCATGACCACCGCGATCACCCGCTCCGGCGACCGGCGGATCAGCCCCGTCTTCGTCGGGATCCTGGCCGTCACGGCGGTGACGGGCTGGGCCACCTGGACCGGCTTCGCCGAGCAGCCCGGCCTCGCCGTGTTCCTGTTCGTGACCGCCGCCTGGATCGTGTCCCTGTGTCTGCACGAGTACGCACACGCGCGTACCGCCCTGCACAGCGGCGACACCTCGGTCGGCGCGAAGGGCTATCTCACCCTCAACCCGCTGAAGTACACGCACGCGCTGCTCAGCATCGTGCTCCCGGTCATCTTCGTGATCATGGGCGGCATCGGGCTCCCCGGCGGTGCCGTCTTCATCGAGCGCGGCCGGATCCGGGGGCGCTGGCGGCACAGCCTGATCTCCGCGGCAGGCCCGCTGACGAACGTCCTCTTCGCCGTCGTGTGCACCGCCCCGTTCTGGCTGGACGCGCTCGACGGCGTCCCCCGGGACTTCCGGTTCGCGCTCGCCTTCCTCGCGCTGCTCCAGGTCACGGCCGCGATCCTGAACTTCATGCCGGTCCCGGGCCTGGACGGCTACGGCGTGATCGAGCCCTGGCTGTCGCACAACATCAAGCGCCAGGTGGAGCCGTTGGCCCCCTTCGGCCTGCTGCTCGTGTTCGCGCTGCTCATGCTCCCCGCCGTGAACCAAGAGTTCTTCCAGCTGATCAACACGCTGCTGGACAGCCTGGGCGTCCATGGCCTGGAGCGCTACTGCGGCCAGGACCTCTACCGCTTCTGGCAGGGCACGAGCGAGTACTGCTCGATCAGCTCGTGACGGAGCCCCGCCGCTCGTCCTTGGCGCGCTTGATGTAGTACCAGGTCATGTTCGACGACAGCCCGGCCAGCAGCACCCACACGATCCCCAGCCAGCTGCCCTGCGCGAAGGAGACCACGGCCGCGGCCACGGCCAGCAGACAGACGATCAGGGTATAGACACCAAGGCGGGGCATTTCGGTCGGCTCCTTCGGGGGACACTGCTACGGCGACCAGTGTCCCCCATCCCTCACACGTCCGTGACGCGGAGCCCCGCGTGTGCCTTGTAGCGCCGGTTCACCGAGATCAGGTTCGCGACCAGCGACTCCACCTGGTGGGCATTGCGCAGCCGCCCCGCGAAGATCCCGCGCATGCCGGGGATACGGCCGGCCAGCGCCTGGACGATCTCCACGTCCGCCCGCACCTCCCCGAGCACCATCACATCGGTGTCGATCTCGTCGATCTCCGGGTCCTGGAGCAGCACCGCCGACAGATGGTGGAAGGCGGCCGTCACCCGGGACTCCGGCAGCAGGGCGGCGGCCTGCTCGGCGGCGCTGCCCTCCTCCGGCTTCAGGGCGTAGGCGCCCTTCTTGTCGAAGCCGAGCGGGTTGACGCAGTCGACGACCAGCTTGCCGGCCAGCTCCTCGCGCAGGGACTCCAACGTCTTGCCGTGGCCCTCCCACGGCACGGCGACGATCACGATGTCGCTGCGCCGCGCGCACTCGGCGTTGTCGGCGCCCTCGACACCGTGCCCGAGCTCGTCGGCGGCGGACTGGGCGCGGTCGGCCGCCCTCGAACCGATGATCACCTTCTGCCCGGCCTTGGCGAGCCGGTAGGCGAGGCCCTTGCCCTGCGGCCCGGTCCCGCCGAGCACGCCGACGACGAGCCCGGAGACGTCGGGCAGGTCCCAGGGGTCCTTGGCCGGGGCCTTCGCGGGAGCGTCGGTGGGCTGCTGTGCACTGTCGGTAGAGGTCATGGGCCGACTTTACGTCGGCCGACTTGACGGCTCCCCCGCCCGCCCCCACGGCTCAGGTGAGGTGCGTCACGGGCACCCGCCGGAAGGTGATGCTCTCGTACGGGCCGAAGTCTCCGGTCTCGTAGAGGAGTCCGACCGTCGCGTCGTCGATGCGTACGAGGTCCGAGTACGCGGCGGGCAGACCGTCCACCGTGTGCGCGGACCGCCAGGTGAGGCCGCCGTCGGTGGAGGCGCGGATGGTCATCAGGGCGCGGGCGGCGGGGTCGGCGGGGCCCGAGAAGAGGAGCACGTCGGGGTCGCGGAGCTGCAGGACGCTGCCCTCGCAGATGGGGGCGGGCAGGCCGGCCTGCGGGCGGAAGGGCTTCACCAGGGTCGTGCCGCCGTCCTCGGAGTAGGCGTCGGCGCGATTGCCGGGGGACGGGGAGTCGTTGCGGGTGTTGAAGTAGACACGGCCGTCGGGGAGTTCGGCGGCGGTGGTCTCGTTGACGTTGACGTAGCCGTCGGTGTTCTCGTCGACGTAGCCGATGCGCCAGGTGGCGCCCCGGTCGTCGCTGAGCAGACAGTGGCCGCTGTTGTACCTGGCCTCCGTGCCGATGTCGTCGCCGGTGGGCGGGATCGTGTGGTTGGCGGGGACGACGACCCGGCCGGTGCTGAGCTGGATCGCGTGGCCGGGCGTGGTGGCGTACCAGCGCCAGCCCGGCCGCTTCACCTGCGCGGTGATCTCCTTCGAGCTGGACCAGGTGGCGCCGTCGTCGTCGCTGTGGCGCACCCAGATCCGGCGGCCGTCGGCGTCGCTGATCTCGCCGCGCAGGATGGCGGCCTCGGTGGCGGTGGCGTGGTTGCGGATGTAGACGAGCAGGATGCGGCCGGTGTCGAGGACGACGGGGGCGGGGTTGCCGGCGAGGTGCCAGTTGTTGTCGGCGGCCACCTGGAGGGGGCCCCAGGTGCGGCCGCCGTCCGTGGACCGCTTCAGCACGATGTCGATCTGCCCGTGGTCGGCGGCGGACTCGACCCGACCCTCGCAGAACGCGAGGAGCGTGCCGGTGGCGGTGGCGACGACGGCCGGGATGCGGAAACTCGCGTAGCCCTCGCGGCCGGCGCGGAAGGGGACGCTGGTCTCTGTCATGGCGGCTCCTCGAATGGCCGGTGACCCGTGGGATGACGGATCCCTATGCCCAGGTTGGGCGAATTCGTGGTGAACTCCGGGTCACGAGTGGCCGATTGCGGCAGGATGCGGTCGCATGGACGCCGTACGTGTCGCCTTGTTGCGCGAAGTGCTCGCCGGAACCGAGTGGTTGGGTGCCACACGGCGGTTCGCGGGGGCGCTGCGGTCGTCGGCGGTCTCGCACGGGGGCGGGCTGCTGCTGGTCGGCACACCGGAGTACGAGCCGTGGCATCTGGCGGCCCATCTGGTGGACGAGGCCGCGTGGTCGGGGACGCCGGAGCTCGCCCCGACCCTCGTACGGCATGACGCGCGCGCCTCGGATCCGGCGCATCTGGCGGTCGGCCTGGGGCGATTGGCGGCGGCGCGGCGCGGAGAGACGCTGCTGGTGGTGTCGCCGCACGAGCCCGGCGCGCCGCTCCTGGAACGGGTGCACGACGCCCGGCGGGCCGGTACGACGGTGCTGGCGCTCGGCGCCGACGAGGGAGAGCTGACGGCCATGTCCCACGAGACGCTGGCCGTGCCGGAGGGTGCGGAGCTGGACCTGGACACCGTGCAGCACCTGGTGAGCGCGGCGGCCGGCGAGAACGCGGTGCCCTCCGCGAGGGGACGCGGACGGTTCCGGGACCGACTGGCACGGCTGGCGGAGTCACTGACGGCACCGCCCCCTGCTCGCTGGTGACCTGGCCGGGACCCGGACCCTCCCGCCCCGGCGGGCCGCTCGCAAAACCGCTTGCCCCCGCCCCCACGCCACCCGAGCATGACCCCTCGTGACGGACGACTCCCCCACCGCTTCCCCAGCTCCCCCTTCCCCTCCCCCACCCTCCCGCCTCCGTGCCGTACTCCCCGACCTCGCCCCCTGGCGGGCCTCCGCCGACTTCCGGAGGTTGTGGCTGGCGGGCCTGATCTCCTCCTTCGGCAGCTTCCTGACGTTCGTCGCGCTGCCGGTGCAGATCAAGGAGCTGACCGGGTCCGCAGCGGCGGTCGGGGCGATCGGGGCCGTCGAGCTGGTGCCGTTGATCGTGTTCGGGCTGTACGGCGGTGCGCTCGCCGACGCGCTCGACAAGCGGAAGCTGATCGTGTGGACGGAGGCCGGGCAGGCGGTGCTCAGCGCGGCACTGCTGGTCAACGCGCTGCTGCCGAGCCCCACCGTCTGGCCGCTGTACGTCGTCGCCGCTCTCTCCTCCGCCCTCGTCTCGGTGCAACGCCCGGCTCTGGACGCCCTGTTGCCCCGGATCGTGGCCCACGACCACCTCCCGGCCGCGGCCTCGCTGAACGCGCTGCGCTGGCAGGTCGGCGGTGTCGCGGGCCCGGCCCTGGCCGGCGTGGTCGTCGCGTACGCGGGGCTCGGCTGGGCGTACGGCGCGGATCTGCTGACCTTCGTCGTCTCCGTCCTGCTCACGCTCGGCATCGCCGCCTCCCCCGCCTCCCACGAGGCCGCGCAGCCGTCCCTCAAGGCGATCGTCGAGGGCGCCCGGTACGCCTGGAGCCGCAAGGAGCTCCTCGGCACGTACGTCATCGACATCGCGGCGATGCTCTTCGCGATGCCGCTCGCCGTACTGCCGTTCCTCGCGGACGAGTTGCACGCCCCCTGGGCGCTCGGCCTGATGTATGCCGCCGTCCCCGCCGGCGCGATGCTGGTGAGCCTGACCAGCGGCTGGACCTCGCGGGTGCACCGGCACGGGCGGGTCGTGGTCCTGTCGGCCGCGCTGTGGGGCCTGGCCATCGCGGCCGCCGGTGTCTCGGGGAACGTATGGCTGGTGCTGCTGTTCCTGACCGTCGGCGGCGCTGCCGACATGGTCAGCGGCATCTTCCGCGGGGTGATGTGGAACCAGACGATCCCGGACGAGCTGCGCGGCCGGCTCGCCGGGATCGAGCTGCTGTCGTACTCGGTCGGCCCGCAACTCGGCCAGACCTACGGGGGCGGTGTCGCGGCCTGGAAGGGCGTGCGGGCGTCCATCTGGTCGGGCGGGCTGCTGTGCGTGGGCGCGGTGGGGCTGCTGGCGCTGTGCCTGCCGAAGCTGATGACGTACGACGCGCGGACGAACGAGCACGCGGTACGGCTGCGGGAGCAGCGGGCGGCGGCAGCAGCCGCACCGGCGCGGGCGACGCAGGCCTGATCAGTCGTCGTCCGCCGGACCCGTCGGGGCGTCGTGCCACCGGGGGTCGTTCTCCCACTCGAGGTTGCGTTCGCGCGCGAGGTCCATGGCCTGCTGGGCCTCCTGCCGGCTGGTGTACGGCCCGAAGCGGTCCTTGGCCGGGCACTCCGGCCCCTCCTCGACCTTCTTGTGCACGAGGCAGTAGTACCACTCGCCGGGCTTCCCGACCGTGCGCTTCTTGAACAGGGCCATGACCGGCTCCTCTCGCCTGGGATCGCCACGGACATGGTCCCCCATGGCGGCTGTCTTAGACTCGCTGGCATGTCTGGCCAGTCGCTGCTCGTACCAGGGGAGCTCTCTCCCACCCGTTCCGTGCCCGGAAACATCCGTCGCCCCGAGTACGTCGGCAAGCCCGCGCCGACGCCGTACACGGGTCCGGAGGTGCAGACCCCGGAGACCGTCGAGGCGATGCGCGTCGCCGGCCGTATCGCCGCGCGGGCGATGGCCGAGGCGGCGAAGCTGATCGCGCCCGGCGTCACGACGGACGAGCTGGACAAGGTGGCGCACGAGTACATGTGCGACCACGGGGCCTACCCCTCCACGCTCGGCTACCGCAACTTCCCCAAGTCCCTGTGCACGAGCGTCAACGAGGTGATCTGCCACGGGATCCCCGACTCCACGGTCCTGCGCGACGGCGACATCATCAACCTCGACGTGACGGCGTACATCGGCGGGGTGCACGGCGACAACAACGCCACGTACCTGGTCGGCGACGTGGACGAGGAGAGCCGCCTGCTCGTCGAGCGCACCCGTGAATCCCTGAACCGCGCGATCAAGGCGGTCAAGCCGGGCCGGCAGATCAACATCATCGGCCGGGTGATCGAGTCGTACGCCAAGCGCTTCGGCTACGGCGTGGTCCGCGACTTCACGGGCCACGGCATCAACTCGTCCTTCCACTCGGGCCTGATCATCCCGCACTACGACAGCCCGCACGCGACGACGGTCATCCAGCCCGGCATGACCTTCACCATCGAGCCGATGCTGACGCTGGGCACGCACGAGTACGACATGTGGGACGACGGCTGGACGGTCGTCACGAAGGACCGCAAGCGCACCGCACAGTTCGAGCACACGCTGGTGGTGACGGAGACGGGGGCGGAGATCCTGACGTTGCCCTGATCACTGGTCGCCGATCACCGCTCGCCGATCACCGAGCCCGCCCTGCCAGGGCGGGCTTTCTCTTGTACGCTTTTACCGACAGGGTGTCGGCAACCCATTGACTTAGGTAAGCCTTACCTTAGAGGATGTGCCCCATGGAGTCCTTCTCGACACTCATCCGCACCGCGTCCCATGAGCAGCACGTCGAGGCCGAGACCTCGACGTTCATGAGCGACCTGCTCGGCGGACGGCTCGGCGTCGACGCGTACGCCCGCTACACCGAGCAGCTGTGGTTCGTGTACGAGGCGCTGGAGACCGGCACCGAGCGGCTG
The DNA here is from genome assembly GCF_004028635.1 of Streptomyces cyaneus. Classification (GTDB taxonomy): domain Bacteria; phylum Actinomycetota; class Actinomycetes; order Streptomycetales; family Streptomycetaceae; genus Streptomyces; species Streptomyces cyaneus. Next base: position 92,717 of record NZ_RQJW01000024.1, read on the forward strand.
GCGTCGGATCCGGTGACCGGTCCGTTCATCCAGCCGGAGCTGTTCCGGCTGGCGTCACTGGAGCGGGACCTGGCGCATCTGCGGGGCCCGAACTGGCGGGCGGGAGTGTCGGCGCTGCCGGCGACGCGGGCCTACGCGGACCGGGTACGGGAGTGCGCCCAGGGCTGGCCGGCCGGCTATGTCGCCCACCACTACACCCGCTACCTCGGCGACCTCTCCGGCGGCCAGATCATCCGCGCCAAGGCGGAGAAGACCTGGGGTTTCGCACGCAAGGGCGACGGGGTCCGCTTCTACGTCTTCGAGGAGATCTCCAACCCGGCGGCGTTCAAGCGGAGTTACCGCGAACTGCTGGACGCGGTGCACGCGGACGACCTGGAGAAGCAGCGGATCGTGGCGGAGTGCAAGAGGGCGTTCGCACTGAACACGGCGGTGTTCCGGGCGTTGGGCGAGGAGTTCCCGCTGTCGGCGTGAAGCCCGGCGACGCCTCTCTCACCGCCAGGGCCGAAGGCCACCGGCGTCCGTCTTCCAGGTGTCCCGCGCGGCACGCAGGACGGCATCGGCGCGCGCTCGTTCGGTACGAGCGCGCTCCTTGGCCTCGTCGAGCTCGGGACGGCCCGCCTCCTCGGCCTTCGCCAGGGCGGCCTCGGCCCGCCCGATCTCGGCGACGAGGTCGGCGTCGCGGCGCTGCAGGTCCCGGCGGGACTCCTCGTGCCGCACCACCTGGTTGTGGATCGCCTCGACCAGGGCGTCCGCGGCGACCTCCTGGTGCCGTGGGTACGGCTGACTCCGCCTGGTGCCGTCCGGCACGGTCACCCGGATGTAGACGTAGTCCTGGGAGTGCTCGAGTTTTACGGTGAGGCCGTCCAGCGGCAACCGCTCACCGACCACTTTCCGGGGCTCGGCCTGCCCCTCGGCGGCCTCCTCCTTCAGAAACAGCAGCTCGTGCTCGAGGAGTCCCAGCGGCCACAGCCACAGCTCCGGCTTCACCTCTTGGTCCGGGCCCTGCCGGTGCAGCTCCTCCCGCGCCCTGCCCAGCTCCTGAACACGCCGTTGGAGGGGTTCGATGCCGTCCGCGAAGCCGCGTTCGGCATCCGCGACGATGCGGTCGGCCGTGTCCCTCCCCGTCCGCCGAGCTCGGCGCGCCTTGGCCAGCGCCTGCCGCTGCGGGCGGTGCTTGGAGTCGGGCCAGGCGTACCGCCACTTGCTCGGGAGAAACGGATAGTGGGCGTACCACGCGAGGAATCCGCCCACGACGACGACCAACAGCAGCGCGACCCAGCCGTCCACCGGTTCCCCCCAGCGCCCGCCCCGACAACGGGCCCAGTGTGGCGGCATCCGGCGGTCCGCACCAGGTGTCAGCGCTCCAGCACCACGCGCCCGCCGACCTCGACCCACCCTCCCGGCTGCGGTGCCGTGAGGATCTGGGACCCGGCTCCCTGTGTGATGTTGAGGGCGCGCCCCAGGCGGTCGGTGAGCAGCAGCGCCGCCGCGCCGGTCGCCTCGTCCTCCTCGATGCCGTCGTCCCGGCCGGGGAAGCCGCGGGCCCGGATGCGTCCGGCCGCCTCGTCCTCCCACGCCCAGGCGTAGATCCACTCACCCGGTGGCGGTACGTCCAGGTCATCCACTTCGGCCGGCGTCGCGTACTGCCGCAGGGTGCGCGGCGGGGCCCACTGCGCCCGCGCCTCGATCCAGCTGAACTCCCCGTCCAGCCGCGCGCCCACCACGCCCGCGGGTGTGACCAGTTCGGGCACGTCGAGCAGCCAGGCCGTACCGACGCAGGGGTGACCGGCGAAGGGCAGGCGCAGGGTCGGCGTGTAGATGTCGATGCCCCCGCGCTCGGGGTCGTCCACGAACACGGTCTCACTGAAGCCTAGCTTCGCGGCGAACGCCTGCCGCTCGCCCCGCTCGGGGATCACCGAGCCTTCGCGGACGACGCCGAGTTCGTTGCCGTATCCGCCCCTCGGCCCGCAGAAGACGCGGAGGACGTCGTAGTCAGTCACGGGGGAATTGAAACATCACGCGGGCGGCGAGGTCGTCCCAGGTGGCGGCTCCGCCGGGGAGGGGGAGGAAGGGGGTGCGGAGTCCGTCGTAGGGCAACGAGGCGATCGTGTCGGCGTACGCCCGTTCCAGGGTGGCCCGTTGGCGTTGCGTAGCCGGATCATCGGGGCGTGCCGCCAGCTGTCGCATGCGGTGCTGGTGTCCTTCGGTCACCTCTTCGGCCACCCGCCGCCAGCTGTCCTCGTCGGCCACCCGGCTCAACTCCACGCACTCCGGCGTCCGCTCCTCCGCCAGCGCCGCCACCGCCCGGTCGTGGCCGTCGAGGATCAGCCAGCCGTCCAGGAAGGCCACCCGCCACAGCAGGACGGGCGCGAGGGTGCCCTCGCGGGCGTGCTTGCGGTACGCCTTCACCCGCCCGGCATCCGGTGGGGAGAGCGGGCGCAGCGGGAGGACTCCGTGCCAGCCGCCACCGCAGTACAGCTCCAGCCGACCGGTCGGCCAGTCCCGTACGAAGTCCTCGCTCCAGACGCCCGGTTCGAAGACGGTCCGCCGGGCCAGCTCCCAGCGGCCGTCCGCCAAGGGGGTCCCGTCCGCCCCCTCCAGCCAACGGGCGTACTGATGCGGCCAGTTGACGGACGAGCGCATGGCCGCCGAACGCACCGGCGGCAAAGGCGAGCGGTAGCCGTCGAGGCGGTGCAGATACAGCTCCGGGCAACAGCCCTCGCCCACCGACCGGCCCAGCAAGAGAGGCCGCTCTCCCTGCCGCAGCAGCATCCGGCCGTCGCCCACCGTCTCGAAGCGCAACACCGGCGGGCCGGTACGGCCCTCTACGTTCAGCACGAGCCTTGTCGGCCCCAGCAGTTCCCTGTGCCCCCTGTCCATGGGGACAGTCTTACGCCTGCGCACCCCGCCGGTGCCTGACGGTCACCAGCGGACGGTGGCGAGTGAAGGTAAGGCTAACCTAAGCTTTGCCCACCGGAAAGCGTAAGAGGGGGATACGGCATGACCGTGCTGGAGAAGGCCGCGCCCGAAGCCGTGGCCGCGGCGCCGCCGCCCCGCAGACGGCACACCGCCGCCTGGCTGCTGACCGTCGGCATGAGCGTCGCCCTCCTCGCCCTCGTCCCGGTCGCCGCCGGCATCGGCGCCTACCCGACCCCGGTCGGGGACGTCCTCGCCTCCGTGCAGCACCGAGTCGGGCTCGGCGGCGGGGAGTTGGACCGGGTCGCCGAGTCCGTGTTGTGGAACGTCCGCCTCCCTCGGATCGTGCTCGCGCTGCTCATCGGGGCCTCGCTGGGCTGTGCCGGCGCGCTGATGCAGGGCGTGTTCGGCAATCCGCTGGCCGAACCGAGCACCATCGGCGTCTCCCTGGGCGCGGCGGTCGGAGCGGTGGCCGCCATCTCGCTCGGGCTGACCTTCCTCGGCAACTGGACCCTCCCCGCGATGGCCTTCGTCGCCGGTCTCGGCACGGTGCTGCTGGTGTACGTGATGTCCCGCTCGGGCGGCCGTACGGAGGTCGTGACCCTGATCCTCATGGGCATCGCGGTCAACGCCTTCGCCGGGGCGCTCATCGGCCTGTTCATCTTCCTCGCCGACACCGCCGCGGTGAACCAGATCACCTTCTGGCAGCTCGGCTCCCTCGCCCAGTCCACCTGGCCCAAGGTGACGGCGGTCCTGCCCTGCGCGGCCCTGGGCCTGGTGGTGGCCCCTCTGTACGCGCGCCGCCTGGACCTGCTCGCGCTCGGCGACCGGCCCGCCCGGCATCTGGGGGTGGACGTGGAGCGGATGCGGATCGCGCTGATCCTGGTCGTCGCCCTGCTGACGGCGGCCGCGGTCAGCGTCTCCGGCGTCATCGGGTTCATCGGCCTCGTCGTGCCGCACCTGCTGCGGATGGCCGCGGGGCCCGGGCACCGGTTCCTCATTCCCGGCAGCGCACTGGGTGGGGCGGTGGTGTTGCTCGCGGCGGATCTCGCTGCGCGGACCGTGGCGGCGCCCGCGGAGTTGCCGCTCGGTGTGCTTACGGCTCTGCTGGGCAGCCCGTTCTTTTTCTGGCTGCTGCGTCGGACTCGGCGGCGGCAAGGGGGGTGGGCCTGAGGGTCGTATGCCGGGTGCGGGTGAGTGGGGGCTGGTAGCGCCCACGCGGCGGAGCCGCAAATCGACCACAGCCCCGCGCCCCTTTGGTTCTCCAGTCCCCTTCTCGACAAGGACCCTCCGTGAGACTGCTCCGCCCTCGCCCCACTGCCCCAGCCCCCTCCGAACCCGGCGACATCCTCGCCGCCGCCGAGTCGCTGCACGTTCGTCTCGGTGTGCGCGAGGTGCTGACCGGCGTCTCCGTCACCGTCCGGGCCGGTGAAGTACTCGCTCTCGTCGGGCCCAACGGTGCTGGAAAGTCCACCCTGTTGAGCGCGCTGGCCGCCGACCTACCGGCCGCCGAGGGGGCCGTACGGATCCACGGCCGCCCGGCGAGCGACTGGTCCGCCCCCGAACTCGCCCTTCGCCGTGCGGTGCTGCCGCAGTCGGCGGCCCTCTCTTTTCCCTTCACGGTCGAGGAGGTCGTCCGGATGGGCCGTGCGCCCTGGGCCTCCCTCGGCATGGAGGACGACGACGCGGCCGTCGCCGAAGCCATGGCCGCCACCGAGGTGACCGACTTCGCGCTGCGGCCGTTCTCCGCGCTCAGCGGTGGCGAGCGGGCCCGGGTCGCGCTCGCCCGGGTGCTGGCCCAGCGGGCGCCGCTGCTGCTGCTCGACGAGCCGACCGCGGCCCTCGACCTCAAGCACCAGGAGTTGGTGCTGCGGGTGTGCCGGGAGCGGGCGCGGGCCGGGGACGCGGTGGTGGTCGTACTCCACGATCTGGGGCTCGCGGCGGCCTACGCGCATCGGGTCGCCGTCCTGCGCGGCGGGCGGGTCGCGGCGGAGGGGCCGCCCGCCGAGGTCTTCTCCGAGCGGCTGCTGTCGGAGGTGTACGACCAGCCCGTCGAAGTGCTTTCGCACCCTCGAACGGGAGGGCTACTGGTGACGCCACTACGGAATCTTTGACGTTCCTTTGACTCTTCTATGGGATTGTTTTTGGCCACTTAGGCGATCCTTATCTGCGTTAGGCAAGCCTCACCTTGGTTCAATGTGAGGTCTGTCACGCACCTTTTCGGCCATCTCCTGGAGCCTTCATGCGAGCCGTCAGACTGTCCGTCATCACCGCCATAGCCACCGCGGCGGCTCTGACCGCCGTCACCGGCTGCACCGAGAAAGGCAGTTCGGACGGCGGTGACGGGGTCATCAACGTGACCGCGACCGACGACAAGTGTGAGGTGTCGAAGAAGGAGTTCCCGGCTGGGCACATCGAGCTCGCCATCGAGAACAAGGGCTCCAAGGTCACCGAGGTCTACGTCCTCTTCCCGGACGACCGCATCGTCACCGAGCGGGAGAACATAGGCCCCGGCACCAAGCAGACCGTCACCGCCGAGGTGAAGGCGGGCGACTACACCATCGCCTGCAAGCCCGGCATGAAGGGCGACGGCATCCGGCAGGCCGTCAAGGCCACCGGCAAGGGCACGACCGCCAAGCGCGATCCGCGGCTGGACAAGGCCGTTGCCGCGTACCGTGCCTACGCGCAGCAGCAGGCCGACGAGACCCTGCCGCTCGCCGAGGCGTTCGCCAAGGCGGTGAAGGACGGCGACATCGAGGCCGCCAAGAAGGCCTACGCCCCCTCCCGCATCGGCTGGGAGCGCACCGAGCCGGTCGCCGAGTCCTTCGGCGACATCGACCCGAAGGTCGACCTGCGCGCGGACGGTCTGAAGGGCGGCCAGAAGTGGACCGGCTGGCACCGGCTGGAGAAGTCCCTCTGGCAGGACAAGAAGATCACCGCTGAGGACAAGACCCTCGCCGACCAGCTCATCACCGACCTGAAGGACTGGCAGAAGCGGGTCGGCAAGGCCGAGATCACCCCGACCTCCATGGGCAACGGCGCCAAGGAACTCCTCGACGAGGTCGCCACCGGCAAGGTCACCGGCGAGGAGGAGCGCTACTCGCACACCGACCTGGTCGACTTCAAGGCCAACGTCGAGGGCGCGCAGAAGTCGTACGAACTGCTCAAGCCGGTGGCGCAGGAGAACGACAAGGCGCTGACCACCGAGCTGGACAAGCAGTTCGCCGCACTGAACACGCTGCTCGACAAGTACCGCGCCGACAAGTCGTCGTATGACTTCACCTCGTACGACAAGGTCGGCGAGGCCGACCGCAAGGAGCTCTCGGACGCGGTGAACTCGCTCGCCGAGCCGCTCTCCAAGCTTGCTGCCGCCGTCGTGAAGTAGGGGACGCAACCATGACGGACACGAACTCCTCCGAGGCCACCACACCGGAGGCGGCCCCTACGCCGGAGGCCACCACGCCCGCGCCCTCGCGCCGTTCGCTGATCGGCTGGGGCGGTGCCGGGCTCGCGCTCGGTGCCGTCGCGGCCGGCGGTGCCGTGGCGATGACCCGCACGGGCGACGACCTGGATCCGGCCGCCTCCGAGACGGGCGCCGCGATTCCCTTCCATGGCGCACAGCAGGCCGGCATCGCCACCCCGGTGCAGGACCGGCTGCACTTCGCCGCGTTCGACGTGAAGACCGACGACCGCGCCGAGTTCGTGCAGATGCTGAAGGACTGGACGGCGGCCGCGCGCCGGATGACCGCGGGGCAGGCCGTCGGCGAGGGCGGGTTCGGCGGTCTGCCCGAGGCACCACCGGACGACACCGGTGAGGCGCTGGGGCTGAAGCCGTCGCGGCTGACGCTCACCATCGGATTCGGTCCGTCGCTGTTCGAGAAGTTCGGGCTGGCGGACCAGCGGCCGGAGGCGCTCGTCGACCTGCCTCAGTTCGCCGGCGACAACCTCGACAAGAACCGCAGCGGCGGCGACCTGTGCGTCCAGGCGTGCGCCGACGACCCGCAGGTCGCCGTGCACGCGATCCGCAACCTGGCCCGGATCGGCTTCGGCAAGGTCGTCATCAAGTGGTCCCAACTCGGCTTCGGGAAGACCTCGTCCACGACGCCCGAGGAGCAGACCCCGCGCAACCTCATGGGCTTCAAGGACGGCACCCGCAACATCGCCGGGACGGAGACGGACCGGCTGAAGAAGTTCGTGTGGGTGGACGAGAAGGCCGGCCCGGACTGGATGGTCGGCGGCTCCTATCTGGTCGCCCGCCGCATCCGTATGCACATCGAGACCTGGGATCGCACCTCCCTGCAGGAGCAGGAGGACATCATCGGCCGCGACAAGGGCGAGGGCGCCCCGGTCGGCAAGGCCAAGGAGCGCGACGAGCCGTTCCTGAAGGCGATGAAGCCCGAGGCGCACGTGCGGCTCGCGCACCCCGACTCCAACGACGGGGCGACGATCCTGCGCCGCGGCTACTCCTTCACCGACGGCACCGACGGCCTGGGCCGCCTGGACGCGGGCCTGTTCTTCCTGGCGTACCAGAAGGACGTCCGCAAGGGCTTCATCCCGATCCAGCGCAGCCTGGCCATCGACGTGCTCAACGAGTACATCCAACATGTGGGTTCGGCGATCTACGCGGTCCCGCCCGGCGTCCGCGACAAGGACGACTGGTGGGGCCGGACGCTGTTCTCCAAGGAGGCGTGAGCACGTGTTCTCCAACTATCTGATCGGCCTGCGCGAAGGGCTGGAAGCCAGCCTCGTCGTCTGCATCCTCATCGCCTACCTGGTCAAGACGGACCGCCGGGACGCGCTGAAGCCCATCTGGATCGGCATCGGCGTCGCGGTCGCCCTCGCGCTCGGCTTCGGCTGCGCGCTCGAATTCGGCTCCCAGGAGCTGACGTTCGAGGCACAGGAGGCGCTCGGCGGCTCCCTGTCGCTGCTGGCGGTCGGCCTGGTGACGTGGATGGTGTTCTGGATGCGCCGCACCGCCCGGCACCTCAAGGCGGAGCTGCACGGCAAGCTGGACACAGCGCTCCAGATGGGCACGGGCGCGCTGGTCGCGACCGCGTTCCTGGCGGTCGGCCGGGAGGGCCTGGAGACGGCCCTGTTCGTGTGGGCGTCGGTGCGCGCGGCCGGCGACGGCACGCCGCGCCCGCTGATCGGCGTCGCCCTCGGCATCGCCACGGCCATCGTGCTGGGCTGGCTGTTCTACCGCGGCGCGCTGCGCATCAACCTCGCCAAGTTCTTCACCTGGACCGGCGGCATGCTGGTCGTCGTGGCGGCGGGTGTGCTGGCGTACGGCTTCCACGACCTGCAGGAGGCGCGCTGGCTGCCCGGCCTGACAAACCGCGCCTTCGACATCAGCGACACCATCGATCCGTCCAGTTGGTACGGCACCCTGCTGAAGGGCATCTTCAACTTCCAGCCGGACCCGACCGTCCTCCAGGTCACAGTGTGGCTGCTGTACCTGATCCCGACGCTCGCGCTGTTCCTGGCCCCGGTAGGGTTCGCCTCCGGGAAGGGGAAGGTGAAGGCACCTGATGAGCAGGGATCGCGGCCCTCGAAGGCTCCGCAGGCTTGACCGGAGCGCACTGATAGCGGCTTCCGTGACCGCTTTGTCGTTGACGGCGAGCGGATGCGTGGTCGTCCACGGGGAGAAGGAAGTACTCCCCTCGGCCACCAAGGCGGAGGCCGCCAAGGCCCTCCAGCAGTTCACAGCCGCGTACAACAAGGCGGACAAGGCGTACGACAGTTCGCTCGACGCCGATTACGTCACCGGCGCCCTGAGCGACATCGACAGTGCCCGGCTGAAGGCGGGCAAGGCGGTCAGTCCCGGCGGCAACGCGGCGCACACCCCGCTGGAGTTGTCGGACGTCAACTACACGATCCCGAAGAAGGCAGGCTGGCCACGCTGGTTCCTGGCCGACGCGGCCGGCAACAAGTTCGGCAACGCGCGCTGGATCTTCGTGTTCACCCGCGGCGGCCTGGACGAGCCGTGGGAGGGGACGTATCTGACGCTGGTGGCGCCCGGCGACCTGCCGAAGTTCAAGACCGACAAGGACGGCTGGGCCGAGGCCGTCCCCGCGAACTCGACCGAACTGGCCGTGCCGCCCGGGGACTTGAGCAAGTCGTACGCCGCCTATCTCAAGGACGGCAAGGGCGTCTTCGCGCCCGGCCGCCACACCAGCGCGTGGCGTGCCGACCGGGAGAAGGCCGCCAAGCGGCCGGGCCTGGTCAGCCAGTTCATCGACGAGCCGCTGACGAGCGGCGACTACGCCCCGCTGGCGCTGCGCACCGTGGACGGCAGCGCGCTGGTGTTCTTCACCACGCGCTACTACGAGAAGCGGACGGCGTATGCGGGCACCAACGTCCCCTCGCCGGGCAAGGCGGTGGAGGCGCTGACGAAGGGCGAGATAAAGCAGTCGCTGACGATGGAGATCATCTCCAACGAACTCGCCCTGGACCCGAAGGGCTCGGGCAAGGTGCAGGTCATCGGCCGGACCCAGGGCCTGACGTCGGCGAAGGGCGAGTAGCGCGCCGCGCTGCGGTGCCTCAGCGGCGCAGGGGCCAGGCCGCGGAGACGTGGTCGGGCTCCTGGCCGGCGTGGCGGGCGCAGGCGTCGGTGAGGGTTTCCAGCAGGGTCAGCGGGTCGGGCAGCGGGTGTTCGAGCCCGCGCACCCAGTGCACGCTCTGGCCGTCGCCGGGCAGCCTCGCGGGCGGTACGAGGACATAGGACCCGCGGCAGTGCCAGCGCAGTCCGGGATGTTCGTCCATGGTCTCGGGGTGGCAGTCCAGCTCGCAGGGCCACCACTCGTCCTCGTCCTCGGGGGTGCCGCGGGTGAGGGTGAAGAACAGCAGGCGGCCGTCGTCGCTCTCGGCGACGGGGCCGACCTCGACACCGGCGGCGAGCAGCCGCTCCAGCGCCTCGCGCCCGGCCTCGACCGGTACGTCGAGGACGTCGTGCACCATGCCGGTCGCGGTGATGAAGTTGGCCTCGGGCTGGTGGCGGGCCCAGCGCTCGATCTGGGCGCGGTCGGTGGTGGACTGCGTCTGCCAGGCGAAGGACACGGGGTGCCGGGCGGGGGTGGGACATCCGACCCGGTCACAGGAACATCGGTAGCCGGCCGGGTGCGCGGCGGGCGAGAGAGGCAGTCCTGTCGCGGCGGCGGCGAGCAGCAGGGCCTCCCGGCCACCGTCGTCGGCGGCCTCCTTCGGACGGCGTCCCCGCAGCCACTGGGAGAGTTTGCCCTGCAGGCCGGTCCGGCCGCCCAACTCCGCGCTCATCTATCCCCTCGCCTCGCTGTCGTGCGGAACAGCATGCCCTATGGTCCCACCATCCTGCGCTCCGGGGGGCCGTAGCGGACAACCGGGGTAGGTGGGGCGAGGCGTACACGGCACCTGGATCAAGGGTCATGGGGTGCTTTAGCGGTATTTACGCGCCTCGCGGAGCATGCCCGGCGCAGGGAGCTCAGCGCGGGGCGAGGCCGTGCAGGGCGTAGTCGACGAGGGTGTCGGTGTACTCGTACGAGATCGGGCCCGTGTGCTGGAGCCAGCGCTGGGCCAGCGGCGAGACGAAGAGTTCGAGCGCGATGCGCGGGTCGAGGTCGGGGCGCACCTGGCCGGCCTCCTGTGCCGAGCGCAGCCGGTCGACGTAGAGCTGGAGCGAGGGCAGGAGGAGCTTGGCCACGTACTCCCGGCCGAGCTGCTCGTTGACCAGGCCCTCGGCGGCGAGGGCGCGGGACGGGGCGTCGAAGCGGGGGTCCGTCAACTCGTCGACGGTGGCGCGCAGTACGGCCTTGAGGTCGGCGGCGAGGTCTCCGGTGTCCGGGATGGCGTACGGCTCCTGCCCCGCGGCCTGCGCGGCCTGTTCCCCGAGGTCGAGGAACGCTTCCATCAGCACCTCGGCCTTCGACGGCCACCACCGGTAGATCGTCTGCTTGCCGACGCCTGCACGGGCGGCGATGCCCTCGATGGTGGTCCTGGGGTAGCCGACCTCCGCGACGAGAGCGAGGGCGGCGTCGTAGATGGCTCGACGGGAGCGCTCGCTGCGGCGGGTGGAGTTGGGTGCGGGCTGGGCGGGCTGGGCGGACTTCTGGGCTGCCATGGTTCGAATTTATCAGGTTGACAAGACGCAACGTCTCGCCGGATCCTGAGCGGGTTGACGATGTCGAGACGATACGTATCGTTTCACGACCGACTGGAAAGGAGCCCGACCATGGCTCGAAGTGGTGCCGGAAACATGCTGGGAGTCGGCGGAGCGCGCCGGAATCTCAGCCGCAAGGCCCTGCGCGGCGGCGGTCGAACCGGCCCGATCGGCGGAGGAACGGACCCCACGACCCAGAAACGGGAGCTGCTGCGCAGGTTCCAGCAGAAGCAGGCCGAGGGGGCCGAAGGGGCCGAGGAATTCGGGGAAGCCGATGAAGGAGTGGAGGACGAGGGTCCGTCCTAGTCGAGCTCCGGCGGCCAGGGGTCGCCCCAGGCTGCGTCGCGGGCCGCCTTGTAGAGGTCACCGTGTCGTTTGGTGACCGTGGTGCGGTGCAGGGAGGGCTCGGTTTCGCACAGGTCGAGGAGTACCTGGCCCTTGCGGATCTGGGGTTTGCGTACGACGCGGGCGGGGGCCGGGGTGACCGGGAGGCGGGTTGCGGCGACGTAGCTGAACTTCTCGTCCTCGTAGGCGAGGGAGCCGCCCTTGATCTGGCGGTGCAGGGAGGAACGGCTGACCCGGGCCGAGAAGTGGCACCAGTCCGTGCCGGGGACGATGGGGCAGGCGGCGCTGTGCGGGCAGGGGGCGGCGACGTGGAAGCCGGCGGCGATCAGACGGTCGCGGGCCTCGATGACGCGGGTGTAGCCGTCGGGGGTGCCGGGTTCGACGATCACGACGGCCTGGGCGGCGGACGCGACGGTGTCGAGGAGGGCGGTGCGGTCGGGGGCGGTGAGTTCGTTGAGGACGTAGGAGACGGTGACGAGGTCGGTGGGGTCGAGGGTGAGGGTGCTGCCGATCCGGGCGCGCTGCCAACGGGCGTCCTTCAACGCCGGGTTGGCGGCGGCGATCTCCTTGCCGGTCGCCAGGGCGGGCTCGGCCCAGTCCAGCACGGTGACGCTGCGCTCGCCGGGCCAGGTCGCGGTGACGGCCCAGGTCGCGGCGCCGGTGCCGCCGCCGACGTCGGTGTGGCTGGTGGGGGTCCATGTCGGTACGGCCGCCGCGAACGCCTCCAGCGCGGAGTGGACCGCCTCGAAGGTGGCGGGCATTCGGTAGGCGGCGTAGGCGGCCACGTCGGCGCGGTCGCGGAGGATCGGGGAGTCGGTGGGGGTGGCGCCCCGGTAGTTGGCGATCAGCCGGTCTACGGCCTGGGCGGCCTGGCGGGGTGGGAGGCCGTCGAGGAGGGTGGCGAGACTGCTGCGTAGGGCGTCTGCCGGGGATACGGGGGCGTTCACCCGGCGATTCTACGAGGGCGCCCGGCGCCGGGGTGAGCCCCGATTCCCTCGCCCCCGCCGCCCCTCCCCGTCCCGTCCTTGAAGGGGCTCCGCCCCTTCGACCCCGCCAGGGGGCTCTGCCCCCTGGACCCCCGCTCCTCAAACGCCGGAGGGGCTGAGTTTTTTCAGCC
>NZ_RQJW01000025.1 GCF_004028635.1 Streptomyces cyaneus
ACGTCGGCGGTGTGCAGGTGAAGGTCACCGTGGTGTGGTGGCTGGTCTTCGCGGCGCTGGCGACCTGGGTGCTGCTGCGCACGAAGTACGGCAACTGGATCTTCGCGGTCGGCGGCAACAAGGAGTCCTCCCGGGCCGTAGGCGTCCCGGTGACCTTCACCAAGATCTCGCTGTTCATGCTGGTCGGGTTCGGTGCCTGGTTCGTCGGCATGCACCAGCTGTTCGCCTTCAACACCGTGCAGTCCGGTGAGGGCGTCGGCCAGGAACTCATCTACATCGCCGCGGCCGTCATCGGCGGCTGTCTGCTGACCGGTGGTGCCGGTTCGGCGATCGGGCCGGTCTTCGGTGCCTTCATGTTCGGCATGGTGCAGCAGGGCATCGTCTACGCCGGCTGGAACCCGGACTGGTTCAAGGCCTTCCTCGGCGTGATGCTCCTCGGCGCCACCCTCATCAATCTGTGGGTCAGCCGCACGGCGACCCGGAGGTGACCGACCCCATGACAACCACTCACGAAACCGGCTCGCACGGCACTGTCCTCCAGGACGAGGCGCCCAAGGACGGCGCCCCCGTCGTCGCACTTCGCAACGCCGGCAAGTCCTACGGCAACATCCGCGCCCTGCACGGCGTCGACCTGAAGGTGTTCCCCAGCCAGGTCACCTGTGTCCTCGGCGACAACGGCGCGGGCAAGTCCACCCTCATCAAAATCATCTCGGGACTGCACCAGCACACCGAGGGCGAGTTCCTCGTCGACGGCGAACCGGTGCGGTTCTCCACCCCGCGTGAAGCCCTCGACAAGGGCATCGCCACCGTCTACCAGGACCTCGCCGTGGTCCCCCTCATGCCGGTCTGGCGCAACTTCTTCCTCGGCTCCGAGATGACCAAGGGCCCCTGGCCGCTGCGCCGTCTCGACATCGAGAAGATGAAGAAGACCGCCGACGAAGAACTGCGCAACATGGGCATCGTCCTCGACGACCTCGAACAGCCCATCGGCACCCTCTCCGGCGGCCAGCGCCAGTGCGTGGCCATCGCCCGCGCCGTCTACTTCGGCGCCCGCGTCCTGATCCTGGACGAGCCCACCGCCGCCCTCGGCGTCAAACAGTCCGGCGTGGTGCTGAAGTACATCGCCGCCGCCCGCGAGAAGGGCCTCGGCGTCATCTTCATCACCCACAACCCCCACCACGCCTACATGGTCGGCGACCACTTCAGCGTCCTGCGCCTGGGCACCATGGAGCTCAACGCCTCCCGTGACGAGGTCAGCCTCGAAGAGCTCACCAACCACATGGCCGGCGGCACCGAACTGGCCGCACTCAAGCACGAGTTGAGCCAGGTACGCGGCGTCGACGTCGAGGAACTCCCCGAAGAGAAAGACCTCACCGCACCCGTGGTGACGGCCCCCGAGGGCTCCGGCTGACAACGCCGCACGCTCCAGCCACCATCACCCACCACCACCCGCCACCACCCGCCACCACCCGCTCGACCCTCTCCTACTGACCCGAAGGCATTCCCTCATGAAGATCGCCCTCGACCCGTACATGATCCGCAACGTGCCATTGCTCGAACTCCCGGCCACCGTGGCCGAGTTGGGCTACGAGTGGATCGAGCTCTCCCCCCGAGAGGACTTCATCCCCTTCTTCCGGCACCCGCGTGTCGACGACGCCATCGTACGGAAGTTCCGCAAGGCACTGGACTCGGCGGGTGTCGGCATCTCCTCCCTGCTGCCGCTGTTCCGCTGGTCCGGCCCGGACGAGGACGCCCGCCAAGCCGCCGTACGCTACTGGAAGCGCTCCATCCAGATCTGCGCGGACCTCGGCGTGGACAGCATGATCTCCGAGTTCAACGGCCGCCCCGAGGAATCGGACCGCAGCGAGGCCCAGTTCTGGCGCTCGATGGACGAACTGCTTCCCCTCTTCGAACGCGAGGGCATCACGCTCACGCTGGAGCCTCACCCGGACGACTTCATCGAGAACGGCTACGACGCGATCAACCTGATCCGGGGCATCAACCACCCGAACGTCAGCTTCCTCTACTGCGCGCCGCACACCTTCCACATCGGCAACGACGCCCCCGGCATCATCGAGTACGCCGGCGACCTGCTCACGCACGTCCACCTGGCGGACGCCTTCGACCACACCGCGTCGTCCGGCAACCGGTACATCCTCAATCCGCCCGGCACACCGGCTCGGATCCACCAGCACCTCGACATGGGCCAGGGCGAGGTCGACTTCGACGAGCTCTTCCGCGAACTGCGCGCGAACGGCTTCGACGGGACCCTGACCGCCTGTGTCTTTGCATGGGAGGAACGGGCCAAGGAGTCGTCCCTGTTCATGCGCAAGAGGATCGCCGAATATCTGGCGATCTGAGCCAGACAATCTATTGACATGACATTTAAGCGCAAGGCATCGTGCTAGCGAGCTTTTAAAGCGCTTTAAGCCATGAAGTCACGAAGGGAACCAGCCTGATGCCGTTCGAAGTGCTGACCATCGGCCGCGTGGGAGTGGATGTGTATCCGCTCCAGACGGGCGTGGGACTGACGGAGGTCACCTCGTTCGGCAAGTACCTGGGCGGCAGCCCGACGAACGTCGCCGTCGCCGCCGCCCGGTACGGGCACTCCGCCGCCGTGATCACCAAGACGGGCCGCGACCCGTTCGGGGGGTTCGTCCGTTCCGCCCTGGAGGGGTACGGCGTCGACTCCCGTTTCGTCGGTACGTCGGACATCGCGCCGACCCCGGTGACGTTCTGCGAGATCTTCCCGCCGGATGACTTCCCGCTGTATTTCTACCGGCTGCCGAAGGCTCCGGATCTGGACATTCAGGCGGACGAGGTGGATCTGGACGCGGTGCGGGACGCGGCGATCTTCTGGTTCACGGGCACGGGCCTGAGCGAGGATCCGAGCCGTTCGGCCACCCTGGCCGCGCTCGCCCACCGGGCCGAGGCGGGCGCGACGGTCTTCGACCTGGACTGGCGGCCGATGTTCTGGAGCGACCCGGCCGAGGCCCGCGCGTACTACGCCGAGGCGCTGCGGCACACGACGGTCGCGGTCGGCAACCTCGACGAGTGCGAGGTCGCGACCGGTGAGCGCGAGCCGTATGCCGCGGCGAAGGCGCTGCTCGCGGCCGGGGTCGAGCTGGCCGTGGTGAAGCAGGGCCCCAAGGGCGTGCTGGCCATGGACCGGGACGGTACGGCCGCCGAGATCCCGCCGGTCCCGGTGGACGTGGTCAACGGACTCGGTGCCGGTGACGCCTTCGGCGGCGCGCTCTGCCACGGGCTGCTGGCCGGCTGGGACACCCACCGCACGGTGTCCTTCGCCAACGCCGCCGGCGCCATCGTCGCGGGCCGCCTGTCCTGCTCCGACGCGATGCCGACCGAGACCGAGGTCGACGCCAAGCTCCGCGAGGCGAGCCGCTCCCCCATCGAAGCTCCCGCCGAAGCCGCCACCGAATCCTCCACTGAACGAAAGGCGTGACGCCGTGCTGTCCGACAACGTGAGCCGGATCGTGGACGCCCGGGTCAACGACCCCGGCGCCATCGCGGCAGCGGCCGCACGCCGCATCAAGGCCACCTCGCTCACCGGCGAGCACGGCAAGGCGATGATCATCGCCGCCGACCATCCGGCGCGCGGCGCCAACGGCGTCGGCGGCGACCCGAACGCCATGGCCGACCGCGCCCGGCTACTGGACCGCCTGTGCATCGCCCTGGAGCGGCCGGGCGTGACCGGCGTACTGGCCACCGCCGACATCCTCGAGGACCTGCTGCTGCTCGGCGTCCTGGACGGCAAGAGCGTCTTCGGCTCGATGAATCGGGCGGGTCTTGCGGGTTCGGTGTTCGAGATCGACGACCGGTTCACCGGCTGCGACGCCGAGACCCTCGCCGCGATGGGCTTCGACGGCGGCAAGATGCTCACGCGTATCGCCCTGGGCGACCCCGCGACCCCGTCCGCCCTGGCGAACACCGCCCGCGCCGTGGACGAGCTCAACGACCGTCGACTCATCGCGATGGTCGAGCCGTTCATCTCCGTGTGGCAGGACGGGAAGATCCACAACGACCTGTCCACCGACGCCGTCGTCAAGTCCATCACCATCGCCTCGGGGCTCGGCCGCCGTACCGCCTACACCTGGCTGAAGCTGCCGGTCGTCGACGACATGGAGCGCGTCCTCGCCTCCTCCACGCTGCCGGCGCTGCTGCTGGGCGGCGAGGTCAAGGACGCCGACGCCGCCTTCGCCTCCTGGGGCAGGGCCCTCAAGCAGCCCACCGCACGCGGCCTGGTCGTCGGCCGCTCCCTGCTCTACCCCTCGGACGGCGACGTCGCCGGTGCCGTGGACCGGGCGGTGAGCCTGCTGTGAGCGAGACGGGCAAGTTCTACCTGCCGAAGGGCAGTTCGGCCGAGGGCCCCTACGACGTCCTGGTCACGCCCGAGTCGGCGGGCTGGGGATACTCCGGGCTCAGGATCCTGACCCTGCAGCCCGGTGAGGCACACGCCCTGTCCACCGGGAACTGCGAGTTCCTGGTCCTGCCGCTGACGGGCTCGTGCACCGTCACCACGGACGGCAAGGCCTTCGAACTCACCGGGCGGACAGGCGTGTTCGCCTCAGTCACCGACTTCGCCTACCTCCCCCGCGAGTCGGATGCCCTGATCAGCAGCGCGGCCGGCGGCCGGTTCGCGCTGCCCTCCGCCCGTACCGAGCGGGGAGGTCAACCGGCTCGGTACGGGCGCAAGGAGGACGTCCCCGTCGAGCTGCGCGGGGCGGGGGTCTGTTCCCGGCAGGTGAACAACTACTGCCTGCCGGGGGCGTTCGAGGCCGAGCAGCTGCTGGTGTGCGAAGTGCTCACGCCGGGTGGCAACTGGTCGTCGTATCCCCCGCACAAGCACGACGAGGCCCGGCCCGGCGAGGAGTCGGAGCTGGAGGAGATCTACTACTTCGAGGTCTCGGGCAGTGAGAACGGCTTCGGCTACCAGCGCGTGTACGGCACCGAGGACCGGCCCATCGACGTGCTCGCCGAGATCCGCTCCGGCGACGCCGTCCTGATCCCGCACGGCTGGCACGGCCCGTCCATCGCCGCGCCCGGTTACGACCTCTACTACCTGAACGTCATGGCGGGCCCCGGCCAGGACCGTGCCTGGCTGATCTGTGACGACCCCGCCTACGGCTGGGTGCGGGCCACCTGGAACGCACAGGACGTCGACGACCGGCTGCCCTTCGAAGGAATCGACGAGCGATGAACACTGTCCGACTGACCACCGCCCAGGCCCTGGTGCGCTTCCTGGCGAACCAGTACAGCGAGCGTGACGGCCAGGAGCAGCGGCTGATCCCCGGCGTGTGGGGCATCTTCGGGCACGGCAACGTGGCCGGGATCGGGCAGGCCCTGCTGCAGGCGGCGGTGACCGAAGAGGCCGATCTGCCTTACTACTTGGCCCGCAACGAGCAGGGCATGGTGCATGCCTCGGTGGCGTACGCCAAGATGCGGGACCGGCTGGCGACCTTCGCCTGCACCGCGTCCACGGGGCCCGGCTCGACGAACATGATCACGGGTGCGGCGCTGGCGACGACCAACCGGCTGCCGGTGCTGCTGCTGCCCAGCGACATGTTCG
Organism: Streptomyces cyaneus; assembly: GCF_004028635.1. GTDB lineage: Bacteria > Actinomycetota > Actinomycetes > Streptomycetales > Streptomycetaceae > Streptomyces > Streptomyces cyaneus. The sequence goes on from NZ_RQJW01000025.1 coordinate 5,588, forward strand.
CCACCCGGGCCGCCGACCCGGTGCTGCAGCAGCTGGAGGACACCCGGGGCGGGGACGTCACCGTCAACGACACCTTCCGCGCCGTATCGAAGTACTTCGACCGGATCTCACGTCCCGAGCAGTTGATTCCGGCGGCGCCGGCCGCGATGCGGGTGCTGACCGATCCGGTGGAGACCGGTGCTGTCACGCTCGCGTTGCCGCAGGACGTGCAGGCGGAGGCGTACGACTGGCCCGTCTCCTTCTTCCGGCGCCGGGTGTGGCACGTGGGCCGGCCCGTGCCGGAACAGGCCGCTGTCGAGCGGGCCGCCGCGCTGCTCCGTAACGCGAGGAAGCCGCTGATCGTGGCCGGTGGCGGTGTCGTCTACTCCGGTGCCGAGACCGCGCTGCGCGCTTTCGCCGAGGCCACCGGCATCCCCGTCGCCGACACCCACGCCGGCAAGGGCGCGGTCCCGTGGGACCACCCGTACGCGGTCGGTGGCATCGGCTCCACCGGTGCGTATGCCGCCAACGAGCTGGCGAAGGACGCCGACGTGGTGCTCGGGATCGGCACGCGGTACTCCGACTTCACCACCGCCAGCCACACCGTCTTCGGCAATCCCGACGTCACCTTCGTCAATCTCAACGTGGCCCGCCTGGATGCCGTCAAGCACTCCGCCGAGCCCCTGGTCGCGGATGCCCGGCTCGGCATCCAGGCCCTCGCGGGGGCACTGACGGACTGGGAGGTCGAGCCCGAGTACCGCTCGCGCAGCCGTCAACTGATCGCTCGTACCCGGAAGATCGAGGAGGAGTGCTTCGCGCCGGACCGCAACACCGGTGACCTCCCGGCCCAGACCCAGATCCTCGGCGCGCTCAACGACGTCCTCGACGACCGCGCCGTGGTCATCAACGCTGCCGGGTCGATGCCCGGTGACCTGCAGCAGCTGTGGCGGGCGCGGGATCCGAAGGCCTACCACGTCGAGTACGCCTACTCCTGCATGGGCTACGAGGTCGCCGCCGGCGTCGGCGCGAAGATGGCTGATCCTTCGCGGGAGGTCGTCGTCCTGGTCGGTGACGGCTCGTATCTGATGATGGCTCAGGAGATCGTGACCATGGTCTCCGAAGGCCTGAAGGTCGTCATCGTCCTGGTCCAGAACCACGGCTTCGCCTCCATCGGCGCGCTGTCGGAGTCACTCGGCTCACAGCGCTTCGGCACCAAGTACCGCTACCGGAACGGCGATTCGGGCCGACTCGACGGCGACGTCCTGCCCGTCGACCTGGCCGCCAACGCCTCCTCCCTCGGCGCGGACGTCCTGCATGCCGCCACGGTGGAGGAGTTCCGCAGCGCGATGGAGAAGGCCAAGGCCGCGACCCGCACCACCGTCGTGCACGTCGAGACGGACCTCTACGGGCCGAACCCGCCCGGCCACGGCTGGTGGGACGTCCCGGTCAGCCAGACCTCCGACCTCGACTCCACCCGCACCGCCTACGAGACGTACGCAGCCCACAAGCGGGCCCAGCGCCACTACCTGTAAGTCCCGTCCCCGCAAAGGAAACCCGCACCGTGAAGACCATCCAGCACTGGATCAACGGCAGCCCCGCCCCGGGCTCCGCCGCCGACACCCAGCCGGTGTTCAACCCGGCCACTGGTGCCGAGCAGGCCCAGGTGGTCCTGGGCGGCGCCACCGACGTGGACACCGCCGTCGCCGCCGCCACGCAGGCCTTCGACACCTGGTCGGAGTCGTCCCTCACCCAGCGGACCCAGGTGATGTTCGCCTTCCGCCAGCTCCTCGTCGAGCACGAGGAGGAGCTGGGCCGGATCATCTCCGCGGAGCACGGCAAGACCATCGACGACGCGCGCGGCGAGATCGTGCGCGGCCGGGAGGTCGTGGAGTTCGCCTGCGGCCTCGGCGACGTGCTGAAGGGGTCCTTCTCCGACCAGGTCTCGCGTGGTGTGGACGTGCACAACTTCCGCCGGCCGTTGGGCGTCGTCGCCGGCATCACGCCGTTCAACTTCCCGGCGATGGTGCCCCTGTGGATGCACCCGATCGCCATCGCGACCGGCAACACCTTCCTCCTCAAGCCGAGCGAACGCGACCCGTCGGCGGCGAACTTCGTGGCCGAGCTGTACAAGAAGGCCGGCCTTCCCGACGGCGTCTTCAACGTCGTCCACGGCGGCAAGGACGCGGTCGACGCCATCCTCACCCACCCGGGTGTCCGGGCCGTCTCCTTCGTCGGCTCCACGCCGATCGCCAAGTACGTCCACGAGACGGCCACCGCGCACGGCAAGCGCGTCCAGGCCCTCGGCGGCGCCAAGAACCACGCCGTCGTCCTGCCCGACGCCGATCTGGAGTTCGCCGCGGATCACATCACGGCGGGTGCGTACGGCTCCGCCGGTGAGCGCTGCATGGCCGTGTCGGTGGCCGTGGCCGTCGGTGACGCCGCCGACGCCCTGGTCGAGGTGCTTCAGCGCAAGGCCCGCGAGGTGAAGGTCGGCCCCGGCGACGCCCCCGGCACCGAGATGGGGCCCCTGGTCACCAAGGCCGCGCAGGAACGCGTCGAGAACGCCGTCGGCGGCGCGGCAGCGCAGGGCGCCACCGTCGTCGTCGACGGCCGCGGACTCAAGGTCGCCGGCCACGAGGAAGGCTTCTTCACCGGCCCCTCCCTCCTCGACCACGTCACCACCGAGATGGACGCCTACAAGGAGGAGCTGTTCGGCCCGGTCCTCGCGATCGTCCGTGCCGCCTCCCTCGACCAGGCCATCGACCTCATCAACGCCAACCCCTACGGCAACGGCACCGCCCTGTTCACCGCCTCCGGTGAAGCCGCCCGCCGCTTTCAGCGCAAGGTCGACGTCGGCATGATCGGGGTCAATGTCCCGGTGCCTGTACCGATGTCGTACTACTCCTTCGGCGGCTGGAAGGACTCCCTCATCGGCGACTCCCCGATCCACGGCCCCGAGGGCATCCGCTTCTACACCCGGCCGAAGGTCGTCACGTCGCGCTGGCCGCAGCCCAAGCAGCAGGTCGACGCCGGGTTCAACTTCCCCACCTCCAGCTGAGGTTCGGCAGTTCGCCGCGTAGTCACTCTTCTTTCGAAAGGCACCGCCATGACAACTTCCGCCAAACCACTCTCCGTCGCGGTGATCGGAGCCGGCATGGCCGGCCGCAGCCACGCCGCCGGTTATCGCAACGTCAACACGGTCTTCGGCGCCGGGCTGCCGCCGGTCCGCCTGGCCGCGATCGCCGACGCCAATGTCGAGCTGGGCGAGGACGCCGCCCGTCGCTACGGCTTCGAGGAGGCGCTCCCGAGCTGGGAGGCCGTCGTCGAGGACCCGACGATCGACGCCGTCAGCATCGTCGTGGGCAACGCCCTGCACCGGCCGATCGCGGAGGCGCTGGTCGCCGCGGGCAAGCACGTGCTGTGCGAGAAGCCCCTGGCCGGCTCGATGGATGACGCCCGTGCGATGGCCGAGTTGGAGCGCACGGCCGAGGTCGTGACCGCCGTCGGGTACACCTTTCGCCGCTCCCCCGGCATCGCCGCGATCCGTCAGCACGTCCAGCGCGGCGAGCTGGGTGATTTGACCCTGTTCAGCGGCCGGTACTGGTGCGACTACGCGACCGACCCGAACGGCCCGCTGAGCTGGCGGTTCAAGGGCGGTCCCGGTTCCGGCGCGCTCGGCGACGTCGGCTCGCACGTCATCGACGCCGCCGAGTACGTGGCCGGCCCGATCACCTCGGTCTCCGGTGCCTCGCTGTCGACGCAGATCCCCAAGCGGCCGCTGCCGCTGGGCGCGGTCGTCGGGCACAACGCGGCTCCCGTCTCCGACGAGTTCGGTGAGGTCGAGAACGAGGACACCGCGTCCTTCACCGCCCGCTTCGAGTCCGGTCTCGTCGGCACCTTCTCCGTGACGCGCACCGGCTTCGGCCTGCCCAACGGGCTCTCCTTCGACGTCCTGGGCGTCGGCGGCCGGGCCGCGTTCGACCAGCACCGGCCCGCCGAGTACCTCTTCGACGACGCCCAGCCCGAGGCCTGTACTCGCGGCGCCCGCCAGATCATCGTCGGCCCGCATGCGCCGTACTTCGCCGGCGGTGTCCCGATGGAGGCGCCGGGAGTGGGCGCCGCCAACGGAGACAACTTCACCTACCAGGCCCGTGCCTTCCTCGACCAGGTCGCCGGTGTCGCCGAGCCGCTGCCGGCCTGCGCCACGTTCGCCGACGCACTGCGGACCATGGAGATCATCCAGGCCGTCGTCGAGTCCTCCCTGGGCGGCGGCGCCGCCGTCGCGGTCCCGCCCGTCGCCTGACCCCCCGCACAGAAAGACTGAAGACCCATGGCCCTCAAGCTCGGCGCCTACACCGCCTGTCTGCACGACCGCACCCTCACCGAGGCCCTCGACATCCTTCAGGCGAACGGCCTGATCTCGGTCGAGGTCAACACCGGCGGCTTCATCCCCTCCCCGCACTGCCCCGTCGACCTGCTGCTCTCCTCGGCCACCGCCCGCGAGGAGTACCTGGCGACCTTCGCCGACCGCGGCATGGAGCTGACCGGCCTCAACTGCAACGGCAACCCCCTCAACCCGCTCCCCGGCGTGGGCCCCAAGCACGCCGACGACCTGCGCCGCACCATCCGCCTTGCCGGCCTGCTCGGCATCAAGCACGTCGTCACCATGTCCGGCACCCCGGGCTCCGACCCCGACGCCAAGTACCCCTCCTGGGTCGTCAACCCCTGGGACGGCGTCTACATGGACGTCCTGGACTACCAGTGGGGCGTGGCCGTCGAGTTCTGGAAGGAGATCGACGCCCTGGCACGGGAGAACGACGTCCGGGTCGCCGTCGAGATGCACCCGCACAACGTCGTCTTCTCGCCGGTGACCTTGAAGCGGCTGGTCGACGAGGGCGGCCTGACCAATGTGGGCGCCGAGATGGACCCGTCCCACCTGATGTGGCAGGGCATGGACGTCATCGCGTCCATCAAGTGGCTGGGCCCGCTGGTGTTCCACGCCGCCGCGAAGGACGCCACCCTCTGCCCCGGCGCCGACATCCGCGGCGTCCTGGACACGTCCTTCGCCCGCGTGCCGGCCGACGCGGCCGGCAAGGTGCCCACCGGCTACGGCTTCTGGTGCAACGCCTGGCCCGAGAACCCGGCCTGGAAGTTCGTCGCCGTCGGCCTCGGCAACGACGTCCCCTTCTGGACCGAGTTCCTGCGCGCCCTCGCCGACATCGACCCCGACATGGCGGTCAACATCGAGCACGAGGACGCCGCCTACTCCCAGACCGAGGGCCTCGCCCTGGCCGCCAAGAACCTCCACAGCGCGGCGACGGCGCTCTGACCCGTCCCCCTCAGTGGCCCCGTTCCCGCCGGTCGGGAACGGGGCTCGTCCGCGTGCGGGAAGCCTTGACCGCGTCTGCGGTTCTCGTCACCAGATTCCGCTCTGGACGTACGGGTTGACGGCCCTGAAATTGCTGTCGTAGCTGGCCCTGAACACGTAGTTCGCGTCGGACTGGGTGAGCCACCCGGACGTGTGCGCGTAGCCGGTGCCGTCCGAGAGGTAGGTGCCGTCGGCGAAGGACCAGGTCCTGCCGCCGTCCGTGCTGATGTCCAGCCAGATCCAGCCACGCGGGTCCCAGCCGGAGCCGACGAGCCGCCCCCAGCCGTACTGGTAGCCGTTGTAGTAGCCCGAGCGGAGCTCGATGCCGATGGTTCCGCGCTGGTTCGGGGCGTGGGTCACGCGATTGGTGGTGGCCATCACCTGGTCGGTGTTGATCGTTCCGGGTGCCGCGTGCGCGGGTGTGGCGAACGCCGCGACACCCAACGCGCCCAGCGATCCCGCCACCGCCGCCGACCCGGCCGACCTCAGCAGCATCCTGCGGTCCATGGAGCGACTCATAAGTCCCCCTCGTCTCAGAATTAAAGGCGTTGATCTACAAACAGCGACGTGGCCAGACCCTAGCCGGGGAGCGGGCGTTGAACTCCTGACACATGTCAGGGCAACCCCTGTACGGAATGCATGGCTCGGGCTCCCCCTGACATCCGTCAGGACTGTGCCTGCCCGCGCTCTCCTAGCCTTTCGTGGACGATGCCCCCGTCATCCCAGCCGCGAGGAGCACCATGCATCTGCGCAACCGAACGGTCGGCACGCTCGCTGTGGCCGCCTCGCTGATCGGTCTCGTCGGACTCGCACCGCCGGCATCTGCCTCGGAGACATCGCAGGGCAAATACTGCACCGTGGTGGTGGAACGCGTGAAGCCCGGCGAAAAGGCCTCCCGGGTGAAGAGCCGGACCTGTTCCGACGGCAAGTCCACCGCGACGAGAAGAAGCGCCGGGACTCTGCTCATGACCTGGTACCAGCACGCCCGGTTCGGCGGCGACATGACCCATGTGTACGGGGACTACGGCCCATGCGACGGGTCGGGCTACCTTCTCGACACCGGCCTGTCGCGCTACATGATCTCGTCATTCGAGACGTACAACAACTGCGACGGGCAGCAGGCCGTCCTCAACGACGGCCGGACCACCTTCTACTACTACGGCTCCGCCACGCCGTATGTGGGCGACCGGGCGAACGACGACATCGCCTACTTCAAGGTCTGGGACGCCCTTTAGGGCCAATGCCGTCTCTATCTGGGTCGTCAACAACCATTCCCCCCCCCGCAGGAAGGCCCGTACACCGGCCTCACACCGATCGACTCGATCGACTCGGTCAACTCGACCAATCTCAGGGAGCACTACCTGTGAAGCTCCGTCTTCTCGCTGCCGCCGCCGCGCTGCTGCTGATCGGCGGCGCGGCCGGCTCCGCCGCCGCCGACACCTCGGCCGGGCAGCCCGTGCAGCCCGGTGCCGCGTCCGTCGAGGTGCCCGCCGGCGTCAGCGCCGGGGTCGCCGTCTTCGACCGGCAGACCGGTACCTTCACCGAGCAGCTCAACTCGAGCACACGCTTCCGCTCCGCCTCGGTCGTCAAGCTGCTGCTGGCGCTGGACTATCTGTGGAACCGGGGCCCCGACTACACCGTGCCCGCAACCGACCGGGCATGGCTGGAGCCGATGCTGCGCAGCAGCAACGACGACGCGGCCAACAACTACTGGTCGGACAACGGCGGTACGGCGATCATCACCCGCATGGTGAGCCGTCTCGGCCTCAAGGACACGGCACCACCGCCCACCGGGTACGAGGGCTACTGGGGCTACACCGCGCTCTCCGCCCGCGACACGGTGACGATCTACCGCTACCTCCTGGACTCGGCGCCCGCCCCCCTGCGCGACTTCGTGATGGGGAACCTGCGCCAGTCCACCCGCTGCGCCTCGGACAAATTCGACCAGCACTTCGGCGTCGCCGGGGCGTTCGAGAAACCGTGGGCGGTGAAGCAGGGCTGGGCGGGATCCTCGTACGAGAAGGGCACCTGCGGCCCGCCGCGCACCGCTACCGCGACGGACATGGCGAGCCCGGCGGGCCCGGCTCCGGCCGCCGCCGCGGACGTGGACCTGACCCGGCCGGCGCTGCACAGCACGGGCACCGTCGGCGCCGGTGACCGCTCCATCGTGGCCGTGTTCACGCTGCATCCCGTCGGCACGTCGTACGGGAAGGCGTACACGAACATCGGCCGGCTGACCCGCTCCCTGAACGTCCCCGGAGCCGTGCGGCCCACGGGATGGTGGTACGGCACGTGGAGCGACCATGTGAACGTCCGCCCCAACCCCAGCACGGGCAACTCACCCATCACCCAACTCCCCGCAGGCGTCGAGGTGTTGGTGGGCTGCCAGGCCAGGGGCGAGGAGGTCGACGTACCGCCCTACACCAACGAATGGTGGGCCTACCTCCCCCAGTACAACGGCTGGATCTCCAACATCTACATCAACTCGCCCGACAACAAGATGCCGGACGTCAAGGACTGCTGAACAGCCTTGAGCGACAGCTCCGCCACCTCACCGCTCGTAGGCGGCGAGGTAGCGGAGCACTTTGTCGACGTGGGGCCGCACCCGTTCGGGGACGCCGCCCTCCGTGATGACCGTGCGGTCGCTCGTGCGGTAGCCGGCCGCCATCAGCGCGGGAAGATCCTCCGCGGGCATGTCGGCCTTCTTGAACTGCTGGTCGAGCCAGCACACGTACAGCGACATCGTGGAGATCGCGTCCGGTGGCGACCGGTAGTCCTTGTCCCCGTCGCCGTCGCCGTCGACCGCCCAGGCCCGGAACACCGACGGCGTCCACATGGCGATGCCGTACTCCTCGCTCGCCGGGCGGGCCGCGTTCACGTCGAACCCGCTCTCCGCCTTGAGCATGGCGGCGAGAAACGCGGGCGTGACCTCCGCGTCGGTGCAGCGGTGGGCGGCCTTCACGATGACCGGCCGCAGTGCTTCGGGTACGTCGGAGTCCTCCGGGATCTCCCCGGCGGCCGGGCTGTGCGCGCCGGTGACGACGGCTGGTGTGCCGCGCCTCTGGTCGTCCTCGTCGTCCGCTCCGCCTCCGCCGCCCCCGCCTCCCCCGAGCAGCGCGACCCCGGCGATGGCGGCGGCCGACACCGCGGCGAGCGCCACGGCGGCGACCGGCAGCAGCCGGCGTCGGCCACGCGGGCTTGCCAGTTGCTCGATCCGGGCGGAGAGGCTCGCGGCGGTGTGGCGCAGGCGGCCCGCGTGGTCGGGTGCCAGACAGTCGCCGATGAGTCGGCGCCAGTTCTCGTCGAGTCCGGCGTCCAGACGCAGGGGCGCGGTGCCGCGGGCGTAGGCCTGCGCGGCGAGCGAGCGGGCGCGCGCGGTGGCGCCGGGGAACGGGTGCAGGCCGCCGGTGAGCACCTGGTGGGCCAGGACGCCGAAGGCCCAGATGTCGGCGGTCGGCCGCACCAATGTCCCGTCCGCCCCGGTGCGCTGGGACCACCACTCGGGCGGTACGTGGTCGAGCGTGCCGAGCGGCGGCACGTAGGCGTGGGTGCCCTCGAGTTCGGTGGCCAGGCCGAAGTCGGCGAGCCAGACCGCTCCGTCCGGGCCCAGCAGCACGTTGGCGGGTTTGAGGTCGCCGTGCACCCAACCGGCGCCGTGCATATGGGCGAGCCCGGCGGCGACGCCGCGCAGGACCTGCACGGCGTCCGGGATCGGGCCGCCCGTCCCGGCGGCGTCCAGCACCTGACGCAGACTGGCCTCGGCACGGTCCATGACGAGCGCGATCGCCCCGTCCAGCGCGGGCAGATCCGGCGCGTCCACGGTGCATACGGCATGCGTCCGTACGAGGTGCGGGTGGTCCGCTTCGGCACTGAACCGCACCTCGCGCGCGACCAGTTCACCGAGTGCGGCACGCTGACCGGGCGCCAGGGCACCGGTAGGCAGCACCTTCACCGCCGCGATCGTGCCGTCCGCGACCGCGCGGGCCTCGTACACGGTCCCCCAGCCGCCCGACCCGATGACGGAGTCCAACTCCCAGCCGTCGATCCGGAAGCCCGCCGGCAGCCGCGGCATCTCGAGGGCGCCCTCCTCGGCGCCTGACGTGCTCACGCGCCGCTCGTCTGCGGGACGGTCCCTCTGCGGGACGGCAGCAGGGCGAGATGCTCCTCGCGCACCAGGCCGAAGCGCAGGGCGAGGGACGCCAGTCGGGCGCGTTTGGCACCCGTGCGAGCGTTGCCGTCCGCTCCGGGCTCGTCGCCGACGTCCAGACGCAGCTTGGCGAAGGCCAGATAGTCGATGTGGTAGTTCACCGCGGAGCGGGTCAGACCGCGACAGCTCTCCAGCGGGCGGAGCCTCTCCGCGATGTCCCCGGCGCCCGGCAGCGTGCCGTCCGAGGGGTCGCGCAGCCGCGGTTCGCACAGGGCCACCAGCACCAGGAAGTACTTCGCCGTCGCATCGAGCGCGTAGGGATGCACGGTCAACTCCCCTGCGCCGGGCGAGGACCGCTCGTCCAGATAGGCGTGCTGCGGGGCGAACACCTTGAAGTCGACGGTCCCGGACAGCGCGGGCAGGACGACTCGGGAGAACTCGAAGGGCACCGGCGCTCCGAGCCGACCGGGCGCGACGGTGATGTACTCGCCGGCACCCTCCAGGTTCTCGACCGCGTACGCGGTGTCACGGCTGAAGTTCGACAGCCGCCAGTAGTCCTCGGCCGCCTCCAGCCGCCCCGCCCGCCGGGAGATCCCTGGATCGGGCAGAACGATGGAGACGTCCCGGCCGCCGGGCACTCCGCGTCCGAAGTCGGCCACGTCGCCCGGTCCCATATGCAGCAACTCGGGCCCGCCTGCGTCGACTTCGCCCGGCCGTGACGGGCCGGGCGGCTGCACAATGATCGTTTCCATACCGACTTTCCCCCGATGTGGTCACCTGGATCGCAGAGGCGATTCCGGTTGCCGCCGGCCCGGCGTCTCCGCACGGGTGAGGCGTGTCTCCTGGTCACAGTCGCCGCTCCGCAACCTCGCCCGTCCCAGCCGTGAAGGCGTCGATGGATCGTTCGCCACGAGGTGCCGGCTTGTGGTCAAAAGCCGCACAGGTGACATCGTTATCCTTGCCCGGCACCGCATGCGGGCCGATTCCAGGGGTGAGAGCGCGAAGCACGTCCACTAGGACGATCGGCCGATCATCGCGGTTCCCGGCGCGTGAGCCACTCTCGCACCATCATCGCGGATGACGGCTGAGACCAACACGGCCGCGTCTGCGCGGCGTTGGTGTCGCCGCGAGCCGCGTAGAGCAAGTTCCACCTGAGCGCCGAAGAGCGCTACAGCAAGCGCATACCGTCGAGCGGGCGATCGACAGGCTCAAGCGGTGGCTCTGTCGTTTTGGACTCGGCGCGGGTCCCTGACATCTGTCAGGGACCGTTGGGTCCGGCGGCCCTCTAAGTTGCGGTGCGCACCACCTCTCCGAGTCCGCAACAGCCCGACTCGCAGAGGGTCTCTCCTCACGCAGCCCCGTCGGCGCCACGACCGGCATCCGCCCGTCCTCACTCCCACCGCTCGACACCCGCAGGAGTAACCGAACCCATGCGCACCAAGCGATCCCTTCTCGGCGTGATCGGCACCATGACCCTGGTGCTGGGCCTCGTCTGCGCCTCCGGCTCGGCCCAGGCGGCGTCCTCCACCACGTCCGCCGTCTCTCCGACGATCTCACCAGCCGCCCCCTCGCAACTGGTGCCCTCCGGCGACCACATCACCTGTGACACGGGGAACTTCTGCGCCGGCGTCTGGGACCCCACGGTCAACCAGTGGCGGGTCTTCTTCCTGTACCACTGCAACCGCTACTACCTGTCGAACTGGCACGGCACGGGCGAAGTCATGAACAGCCAGACCGACAACGCCCAGGCGACGCTCTACGGTCAGAACGGCAACGTGATCCAGACCTTCCCGGTCAGCACCGACGCACCCGACGTGGACTGGGAGCCGGTCTGGTCGATCCGCAACTGCTGACCCGCTCGCGTCACTACAAGGAGGTACTTGCGATTTTCGGCAAATGGGCGAGGATGGCTGTCTCGGCCGTCGCGGTAGCGGGGTCACTCATAGCCGTTACCGCCGGGCCCGCGTCTGCGACTCGCAACGATTACGGGTGCCCGTACGGAGCCGTGTGCATCTACAACACCGCCAACCCGAACTCGGGTATCCAAAACGGCGGCATCTACTGGGCCTATGGCCCGCACAACCTCAGCAACCAGTTCGGCGACCACTACGTGATGAACAACCAGTACGACGACGCCTGGGTGGAGCTCTGCACCGGCTACAACGGCACCGGCAGAGGCACGTCCATCATCTCTGCGGGGTGGGGGTTCGTCGAAAATCTGAGCCCGATCAATTCCATTGTGTTGGGCACCGGCAACAACTACCCCTGCTCCCCTCCGTGATCCGCAAGTAGCCTGCGCAGGTCGAGCAGGTGTGTTCGGGTGCGGGCCGGGTCTGGATCACGGCCCGCACCAGGGATCCTTCTACTGTGTGCGCAGCGAGCAAAGCCCGGTCACGAGGAACCATGTCCGACAGCCCCGCCCCGGCGCGGTCGCCGGGGACCAGCCGCAGCACTTCGGCGACCATCCCGCCGAACATCCTGCGCTGCCTCACCCCGGTCACCGACGGGTACGGAGTCGATCTCCGGCCCGAGCTGGCCCGGGTCGGGCTGGACGAGGCGATGATGCGCTCGGCGGCGCTGCGAGTTTCCTACCGCCAGGGCAGTGCCGTCATCCGCCGTGCGCTGGAGCTCACCGGTGACGCTCACCTGGGCCTGCGGGTGGGTGCCGCACAGCATCTGACCTCCTGGGGTCTCCTGGGGTTCGCCCAGATGGCCGCCGAGACGCTGCGGGAGGCCATCGAGACGGGCGTGCGCTTCCAGAACCTGTCCGGGGCGATGGTGGTCTGGTCGGCGGGGCAGGAGGAAGCCGGCTATGTACTGCGGGCCGAACTGCCCGATCCCGCCCTCGATCCGGCGGTCGCTGTCTTCCTGGCCGAGGAGGCGTTCGCCAGCGTCGTCACCCTCACGCGGCTGAGTTCCGGGGCGGAATTCGCCCCGCAGAGCGTCGAGTTCGCCTTCCCCGCCCCACGCGACATCGGGCCGTTCACCGACCTGTTCCGCTGCCCGGTCCGGTTCGGCGCCACGGGGAACCGCTTGGTGTTCCCCACGGTATGGGCCGGGCGGCCGATGCCCGGCCGAGACCGGGTCACCTACACCGCCGTCGTGGAGCTCCTGGAGGAGCAGGTGGCGTCGAGGCGCGATCAGCAGGATCTGCTGGAGGTGTTGGAGATTTCGATCGCGCAGAGCCTGCCCGACGTGCCGTCCTTCGTCGAGCAGGCCCGACGGCACGCTTCCAGCGAGCGCACGCTGCGCCGTCGGCTGGCCGAGTGCGGCACGACGTACGAGGCGGTCGTCGACGGGGTGCGCCGCGAGCGGGTCGAGCAGCTGATGCGCCGACCCGAGCCGACCCTGCGGGACATCGCCCGGCAGGCGGGTTTCTCCGACGTGCGAGCACTGCGGCGAGCGGTGCACCGCTGGCACGGGGTGACCCCGGCCCAGCTGCGCGGGGAGGCCGGGGAGCAGTAGCGGGAGTGCCCACGCGTCACCGGGCCGTAGGGCCACCGAGACCGGCCACCGGGCCGCCGCGTCAGCGCGTACGGATCCAGACGGTCTTCTCTCTGGTCCACTGCGCGAAGGCGTCGGTGGACTTCTCCGCGCCGCCGAACCCCGACTGCTTCCACCCGCCGAAGGGGGTGGTGATGTCGCCTTCGCTGTACGCGTTGACGGAGACCACCCCGGCTTCGATGCCCCGCGCGAGCCGGAGCGCTGCGTCGAGGTCGCGGGTCCACACCGAGGCGGCGAGCCCGTACTCGGTGGCGTTCGCCAACCGCACCGCCTCGTCCTGAGAGGCGAAAGTCTGGACGGTGACGACAGGGCCGAACAGCTCCTTCGTGAGCACGTCGCTGCCCGCCGGGGCCCGGCTGATCACGGTGGGCGGGTAGTAGGCACCGCGCGGCGGAAGACCGTGCGGCAGCCCGCCGGTGTGGATCTGGGCTCCGGCGGAGCGGGCGGCGTCCACCGCCGACGCGACCCGGTCGAAGGCGGCACGGCTGATGAGCGGCCCCATCTGGGTGCGTGAGTCGGCGGGATCGCCGATGGTGAGGCTTTTCGCGGCGGCCGTGAACCGGTCCAGCACCTCCTCGGCGATGCTGTGGTGGACCAGGACGCGGGAGCCGGCGGTGCAGTTCTGCCCCATGGTCAGGAACGCGGCCTCGATCATGTTGTCGAGCAGTTCGTCGCCGTAGTCGAGCGCGTCCGCCATCAGGACCTGGGGGCTCTTGCCGCCCATCTCCAAGGAGACCCGCTTGAAGTTGGTCTCCGCCGCGTCGGCCAGGACGCGGCGTCCGGTGGCGGTGGATCCGGTGAACGACAGTGCGCGCACGAGCGGGTTGCGGGCGAGCGCCGTACCGGTGACGGTGCCGTGGCCGGGAAGCACGGTGAGCACGCCGTCCGGCAGACCTGCCTCGGCCGCCAGTCCGGCCAGGTGCAGGGTGGAGCGCGGGGTGGCCTCGGCGGGCTTGAGCAGCAGGGAGTTGCCCGCGGCGAGCGCAGGGCCGACCTTCCAGGCGGCCATGGCCAGCGGGTAGTTCCAGGGCAGGATCGCGGCGGCCACCCCGACCGGTTCCCGGCTCACCAGGCCCAGGCTCTCGTGACCGGTGGGGGCGATGCGGCCGAAGACCTTGTCGGCCGCCTCCGCGAACCAGCGGATCGACTCGATCGCCCCGGGCACATCGCCGGTACGGCACTCGGTGATCGGTTTGCCCGCGTCCTCGCAGTCCAGCCGGGCGAGGAGCTCGGCGTCGCGCTCCATGAGGTCGGCCAGGCGTAGCAGGACAGCGGCTCGCTCACGCGGGGACCGGCCGGGCCAGACGCCGCTGACGAAGACCTTGTGCGCCCGCTCCGCGGCGAGCGCGACGTCCTGCTCGCTCGCCGCCGGTACGGTCGTGATCAGCTCACCTGTCGCGGGATTGACGACGTCGAGCGTCCCGTGGGCATCCGTGACGTCCGTCCCGCTCATGCTTCCTCCACCAGTTCCCACCGGCCGCCGCCGCCCCGGCGGGCCAGTCCCCTGCGGCGCAGGTCCTCCAGATAGCGGGCCATGCCCCGCTCACCCCGCTTGCGGAACAGCGGGAAGAGCCTGGGCAGCAGGTTCGGCGCCAGCATCGCGCACCGCACCAGCCGGGACTCGCCGGGCCTGACGTAGGCCTCCAGGCGGGGCTTGTCCAGCAGGCTCACGACCGCCCTGACGACATCGGACGGCTGCTGCGGCGTGTCCTGGAACTGCAGGGAGTTCCCGCCCTCGACGGCCTCCTGACGGAGCATCCGCGTGTCGGTCGCCGACGGCAGTACTGAGCCGGCCTGGATGCCCTTGTCCCGCAGGTCAAGGCCGATGGCGAGCATCGCGCCCCGCAGCCCGAACTTCGAGGCGGTGTAGACGGGGGTCTCGCCCAGCGGGAAGATCCCGCCGAGGGACACGGTCGTGATCACTCGGGGATCACCGGAGCTCCGCAGCAGCGGGACGGCGAGCCGGGTCGTGACCAGCGGGGCGACCAGGTTGACGTCGATCTCCCGCTCGATGCTCTCGACGCTGCGCACGTCGAAGCGCTCCGCGCTGGTCATGCCCACGTTGTTCACCAGGACGTCGATACGGCCGTGGGTGGCGGCGATGCCGTCGAGCATCTGCTCCACCGCGGCGCGGTCCAGCAGGTCGCAGCCCAGCCCGGCATGCCCGCTCCCGGGCAGATCGGCAGCGGTCCGATTGGCCCGCAGCTCGTCGATGTCGACCACGAGGAGGCGGGCACCGCCCGCGGCGAAGCGGTGGCACAGGGCGCTGCCGATGCCTCCGGCGCCGCCGGTCACCAGGATGACCTTGTCACGGAAGTCGTACGTCATGACGCGACCGCCTCCTGTCGCACGGACGTCGCCCGAGGCGGCAGGCCCGCGGTACGCCAGCCCATCCCCTGGGCGACCTTGCCGAGGTACTTCACGATGGCGTCGCTGTGGACGTAGCCGGTGTGGCGGGGCGAGTCGACGAACCGCAGTCCGCCGGACAGGTCCGGCCGGTCGCTGCGGATCATGCGGGCGAACCGCTCGGCGGTCGGCAGCCCGGCCCTCGCGTCCCGGATGAAGGAGGCGATCAACTGGGCCTGGCTGTCGAAGAGTTGGTAGGCCCCGGAGTTGGTCTCCACGAAGCCGACGCCGAACAGGCCGTCGTGCTCGCGGGAGAAGGAGGACAGGTAGAGGTCGGGGTGCTGCTCGTCGCCGAAGTACTTCTGCGCGACGGGGACTTTGTGGACGTATCCCGTGGCCAGCAGGATCAGGTCGAAGTCGTCGCTGGTGCCGTCGGTGAAGTGCACCGTCCGGCCCTCGGCGCGTGCGATGCCGGGCCTGGCCGTGATGTCGCCGTGCTGGAGGTGGTGGATCAGCAGCGAGTTGATGGCCGGGTGGGTCTCGAACAGCTTGTGGTCGGGCTTTTGCAGACCGAGCCTGCGAGGGTCACCGTTGAGCAGCCGCAGCAGGCCGCCGAACAGCTTCTGCTGCAGCCACATCGGCAGGTGGGGTCCGCCCGCGGCGATGGTGTCCACGGGCCGGCCGAACAGGTGCTTGGGTATGAACCAGTATCCGCGGCGCATGCTGATCGCCGCGTGGTCGGCGGACCGCGCCGCATCGCAGGCGATGTCCAGCCCGGAGTTCCCCGCACCCACCACCAGCACCCGCCTGCCCCGCAGTTCAGCGCTGTTGCGGTAGGTGACCGTGTGGCGGACCTCGCCGGTGAAGTCTCCGGGGAGGTCGGGGACGTTGGGGTGCCACTGCGCGCCCGTACACACGACGACCTGCCGGTGTGTGCCGGCCCGCCCGTCGGCCCGCGTGACCGTCCAGGTGCCGTCCGGGTTCTTCTCCACGCTGCGGACCTCTGTGCCGAACTCGATCCGGTCCCTGAGTCCGTACGCCTCGGCGAACGACGTCAGATAGGACAGGATCTGCCGGTGCGGCGGGTAGTCGGCGAAGTGATCCGGCATCGGACAGCCGCCGAAGCCGGAGAGGGTCCTGCTGGAGATGAAGTGGGCCGACTCGTACATCGGGCTGCCCGGGTTGTCGATGTCCCACAGTCCGCCCGGTCCGGTGTGCCGCTCGATGTGCGTGTACGGCAGGTCCCGCTCGGCCAGCGCCCTCGCGACGGCCAGCCCTGCGGGGCCCGCACCGATCACACAGGTGTCGTAGTGGTTCTCACTCACCAGTCCGCCTCCATTCCCGATGTCTCACGTGTTGTGGGGAACCTATGCACCGGGCGGGCGGCGGGAACTGACCCATGCGGCCACAGAGGGGACCGCAGCGGCCAGAGGCAGGCCGCTGCCGCCGGGCCGCCGCGATCAGGACTTGTCCGTCGTACAACCCGGACTGAAGTGCTCACTCGGCCTCGGCGGCGGAGGAGGGCGCGAGCCCGCGCTCGGCCCTGCTCCGGCGCCTTCGCCAGGAACCAGTGGTACGTGCGCTAGCCGTTCTGTCCACGCGGATGTGCCTCCGACCGACCCCGGCCGGAGACACATCCGCATCCGAGCCACCGGCGCCATCGACAGCGGAAACGGGGGTGGCAGCCGGTTCCGTACCCTGGCGGCATGCGCATGCGCCCCACTGTGAGCTGGACCCCGACCGCGGATCTGCCGCCGGGCACCACGGATCTGGAGCCGGTCGCCGGTCTGTTGAGCACTGGTGGTGTGCTGGTTCTCAGCGGGGCGGGCATCTCCACGGAGTCGGGCATCCCCGACTACCGCGGCGAGGGCGGGAGCCTGAGCCGGCACACTCCGATGACCTACCAGGACTTCACCGCCAGTGGCCAGGCCCGGCGCCGGTACTGGGCGCGCAGCCACCTCGGCTGGCGCACCTTCGGCCGCGCCCGCCCCAACGCCGGACACCGGGCCGTGGCCGCGTTCGCGCGGCACGGCCTGCTCTCGGGCGTGATCACCCAGAACGTCGACGGCCTGCACCAGGCCGCCGGCACCGAGGGCGTCGTGGAACTGCACGGCAGCCTGGCTCGGGTCGTCTGTCTTTCCTGCGGCGCCTTCAGCCCGCGCCGCGAACTCGCCCGGCGGCTGGAGGAGGCCAATGCGGGCTTCGAGCCGGTGGCCGCCGGAATCAACCCGGACGGCGACGCCGACCTCACCGACGCACAGGTCGGGGACTTCCGCGTGCTGCCCTGCACGGTCTGCGGCGGCATCCTCAAACCGGACGTGGTGTTCTTCGGCGAAACCGTTCCGCCGCCGCGGGTCGAGCACTGCCGCGAACTGGTCCGCGAGGCTGCCTCGCTGCTGGTCCTGGGTTCCTCGCTGACGGTGATGTCCGGGCTCCGGTTCGTCCGCCAGGCAGCCCAGGCCGGGAAGCCGGTGCTGATCGTCAATCGGGACCAGACCCGCGGCGACCGGCACGCCCTCACCCGGGTCGCGCTCCCGCTGGGAACGGCTCTCACCACCGTGGCCGGCCGACTGGGCATCCCCGTCGACGATGAGGCGACGGCCCGGGCGAACGAGTGACGGTCGCTGGGCGTCACCGACCGGCAGTTGTGTCCCGACACCGGCAATGGCCTCTCTTACACGCATCGCCTGCCAGATCGCGCCGTGCCAGGGAACGGTGTTCAGGGGCATGACACGGCCCCCTACACGCCTACAGGCCAGTCACCTCCATCCGCACACTCGAAGGCATGACACGTGAGCAGCCCGCCAGCGGGGGCACCGAGCTGGGCAGCTTCCTGCGCGCCCACCGGGTCCGGACCACCCCGGCCGAGGCCGGCCTCACGGTCGGCCCGGGACTGCGCCGCACGCCCGGTCTGCGCCGTGAGGAACTGGCCACCCTCGCCGGCATCAGCATCGACTACTACGCCCGCCTGGAACGCGGCAAGGAACCCGGCCCGGCCCGGCCGTCGTCGACGACAAGGACGGCATCGCCCTCATCCGCGCCGCCGTCGACCAGGGCGTCACCTTCTTCGACACCGCCCAGGTCTACGGCCCGTTCACCAACGAGGAACTGGTCGGGCAGGCCCTGGCACCCGTACGCGACGACGTCGTCATCGCCACCAAGTTCGGCTTCTCCTACGACGGCTCCCGGTCCACCGGCCTGGACAGCCGCCCCGAGCACATCCGGGCCACGGTGGAGGACTCCCTGCGCCGGCTGGGCGTGGACAGCATCGACCTGCTCTACCAGCACCGTGTCGACCCCGACGTGCCGATCGAGGAGGTCGCCGGTGCGGTGAAGGGACTCATCGAGGCGGGCAAGGTCAAGCACTTCGGCCTGTCCGAGGCCGGGGTGGACGTCATCCGCCGCGCCCACGCCGTACAGCCGGTCACGGCCCTGCAGAGCGAGTACTCCCTGTGGTGGCGCGAGCCCGAGGAGCGGATCCTGCCCACGCTGCTCGAACTCGGCATCGGCTTCGTCCCCTTCAGCCCGCTGGGCAAGGGTTTCCTGACCGGCGCGATCTCCAGCACCACGTCCTTCGGCGACTCCGACCTGCGAGGCAGCCTGCCGCGGTTCACCGAGGAGGCCCGCGCGGCCAACCAGGCCCTCGTCGACCTGTTGTCGGCCGTCGCCGCCCGCAACGGCACCACCAACGCCCAGATCGCGCTGGCCTGGCTGCTCGCCCAGCACCCCTGGATCGTGCCGATCCCCGGCACCACGAAGATCCACCGTCTGCGGGAGAACACGGGCGCGGTGGACATCGAGCTCGCCCCCGAGGACCTGGCGGAGATCACCGAGGCGGCCGCCGGATCGACGTCAGCGGCGACCGCTACCCGGAGCACATGCAGCGATGGATCAACCGCTGAACCCGCCCGCGGGGCAACGCGGCACCCGGCAAGGCAAACCCGCCGCGCCGGGACGCCGCGCGCTCCTTCGCGGCGTACTCCTGGGAGGAGCGACCGTCATGACCGGTGTCCAGATCACCGGCTGTTCCCCGTCGCGGTCGAGCGACACGGCGCCGGGGGACGACGAGCGCCCCGCCACCACGGCCTCGCCCGGGAGTCGGAGTCGGGTCCTGCTGGCCTACTTCTCCCGGCCGGGCGAGAACTACTCCCACGGCGGGCGTACGAACCTCAAGACCGGCAACACCGAAGTCCTCGCCCGCATGATCGGCGGGCACATCGAGTGCGACGTGCACCGTATCGAAGCCGTCGACCCCTACTCCGACGACTACGACGCGACGGTCGCCCGCAACGTCCGCGAACAGGACGCCGACGCACGGCCCGCCATCGCCAACCCCCTGGCCTCGATCGACGGTTACGACGTGGTGCTGCCGGCCAGTCCCATCTGGAACGTCCGGGCGCCCATGATCATGTCGACCTTCGCCGACAGGTACGACTTCCGCGGCAAGACGGTCCATCCGGTCACGACGCATGCGATGAGCGGGCTGGGTAGCACCGAGCGCGACTACGCGGCCTCCTGCCCGGGCGCGACCATCGGTGAAGGGCTCGCGGTGCGCGGCGAGGAAGTCCGGAAAGCCGATGCCGAAGTCCGGTCGTGGCTGCGGCGCATCGGCGTCCTCCAGAACTGACCCCGCTTCTCGAACGGGACAGTCTGACAGTCCCGTGCCATGTGCGACAGGTGGGAGAGGGGCCCTGTCACACCCTGGCTGGTCAATACCTGGCAAAACCCGCCCTGCCACACGTCCGGTCGGCCCACCAGGCTGAGGGCGGAAGCCGAAATGCCGTGCGGGGCAACGGTGAACTCCGTCGTGGGCTCACGCCGATCAGCAAGTCCCCCAACTCCCCTGAGTCGAGAGAGTGAGCATGTCTACCGAAACCCCCGAGTAGCCACGTCTCCCCCCACCCGGGCCGCGTCCGCACCGTGGCGCCGTGCCTTCATCGCAACGACCTCCGCGGCGGGCGGTCTGATCGCGGGTCCCTCGCTTGTCGGCGCCGAGGAGGTCGCTGCCGCCGAGGCGGCGCCGGGCAGCCGCGTCTCGTTGACCGTCAACGGCGAGCGGCACACCGTCACGGTCGACAACCGCACCTCGCTGCTGGATCTGCTGCGCGAGCACCTCGGTCTGACCGGTTCCAAGAAGGGCTGTAACGCGGGGGCCTGCGGGGCGTGCACGGTTCTGGTCGACGGTCGGCGGGTCAACTCCTGTCTGACGCCGGCGGTGCGGCTGGAGGGCGCCGAGGTCACCACCATCGAGGGTTTGGCCAAGGGTGATCAACTGCATCCCCTGCAACAGGCGTTCATCGACCAGGACGCCTTCCAGTGCGGCTACTGCACGCCCGGCCATGACCGCCTTGGCCGGACTTATGGCCCGGCTGCACTCCGTCCCGGCGCCCGAGGGCCTGCGCAGCCTCGGTGACGTCGCGCGCGACATGCTGGCGTCCGTGCCGGCGGCCGTCGCCGCCCTGCCGGCCCCCGAGGACCAGCGGCGGCTGCACGGCTGGGCGTCGGCACTCACCGAGCTGGCCGACGAGCCCGGCGACCGGATGCTGCACTGGGACCTGCACTACGACAACGTGCTCGCCGCCGAGCGCGAGCCGTGGCTGGCCATCGACCCCGAACCCCTCGTCGGCGATCCGGGCTTCGACCTGTGGCCGGCGCTCGACACCGGCTGGGAGAAACTCCACCCCACCGGGGACGCTCCCCGGGCGGTGCGGCGCCGCTTCGACCTGCTGACCGAGGCGCTCGGCCTGGACCGCCGGCGCGCGGCCGGCTGGACCCTGGCCCGGCTGCTGCAGAACACGCTGTGGGACATCGAGGACGGGCGGACCACCATCGAGCCCTCCCAGACCGCCGTGGCCGAGGCACTGCCCCGCCATTGAACACGTCACCGCCGAGCGGAGAGGTGACCTGAGTCATGAGCACTCCCACTCCCGTGACCGGCGAGCTCACCCCGGTCTCCTGACTCTTCGCAATTCATCAAAGCTGCAGCGACATAAGTCGTAGGCGCCCACTCGGGTCGAACTCGGCTGATCCAGATCAACCCTCTGAACAGGCCTCTTACATCGGCCCTTCCGTGAGGCGGAAGCAGTATTGCGCCCCCGTGACGCCCTTCCGGACGATGTCGCCATCACAGAGAGACGGGAGCCGCAACGATGCCGCACACGACCGCCTTCGCCAGGAACCAGTGGTACGTCGCCGCCTACAGCCATGAGGTCGGGCGCGAGTTGCTCGGTCGGACGATCCTTGGGGAGACCCTCGTCCTCTATCGCACGGAAGAGGACGGGACTCCGGTGGTCCTGCACGACCGCTGTGTGCACCGCCGCTACCCGCTGTCCGAGGCCCCGACCCGGCTCGACGGCGACCGGATCGTGTGTGGGTACCACGGGTTCACGTACGACACGACCGGTGCGTGTGTGTACGTGCCGGGGCAGAAACGCATCCCGCGTACGGCGCGCGTGGCTTCCTACCCCGTGGTCGAGCAGGACTCGCTGATCTGGGTGTGGATAGGTGACCCGGCGCTCGCCGACCCGCAGAGCATCCCGCGGGCCAAGCACCTCGACTCCCCCGGCTGGGTCACCGTGCGCGGCATGGAGCCCATCGACTGCGACTACGGCCTCCTCGTCGACAACCTGCTCGACCTGTCCCACGAGACCTACCTCCACGGCGGCTACATCGGCACCCCCGAGGTCGCCGAGACGCCGATCACCACCGAGGTCGACGAGGGCGCCGGCATCGTACGGGTCAGCCGGCACATGGACGACGCCGAGTGCCCGCCGTTCTACGCCAAGTCGACCGGCATCGAGGGCCGGATCACCCGGTGGCAGGACATCGAGTACCACGCCCCGTGCCTGTATCTGCTGCACAGCCGTATCGCCCCGGTCGGCGTGCTGCCCGAGGCGGACGGCAGCGACCCGAACGGCTTCCACACCGAGATCACGTACGCCATCACACCGTCCGGCGACGGCAAGGTGTACGACTTCTGGATGGTCTCGCGGGACTGGGCGACCGACGACGAGGAGGTCACCGAGTTCCTGCGCGGCAACAACCACACCGTCGTCATGCAGGACGTCACCGCCCTCAACCTGCTGCAGCAGACCCTCGGCACCGAGCGCACCGGCTACCAGGAGCTGAGCATCAACATCGACACCGGTGGCCTGGCCGCCCGCCGTATCCTCGCCCGGCTGGTCGAGGAGGGCGACAAGCCCGTGGAGAAGGTCCTGTGAGCGGCAGCCCCACCGGGGAGATCTACCGCATCGACTGGCTGCCGGGCACCGACGTCCTGCACGGCACCTGTCACTGCGGACGCGAGCACACCTCGCAGGACCCGATCGAGATGTGGGAGTGGATGCTCGCCCATCCACAGGGACACCAGCCGGAGGGTCACCACCCCCAGGGACACGAGCCGCAAGGAAACAGCTCATGACCGTGTACGAAGCCGAACTCGTCGTCGACCGAAGGGAGTTCGCGGCCGACGGCGTGCTCGCCCTCACCCTGCGCCACCCACTGGGCGACGAGCTCCCGGCGTGGGAGCCGGGCGCGCACCTCGATGTCGTGCTCGGTCCGGAGCTGGAGCGGCAGTACTCGCTGTGCGGCGATCCGGCGGACCGGAACGCCTGGCGGATCGCGGTGCTGCGGGAGCCGGACGGGCGGGGTGGATCCGCCCATGTGCACGAGCAGTTGGGGCAGGGCGACAAGGTTCGGGTGCGCGGGCCGCGCAACCACTTCGCCCTGCGGCCCGCGCCCCGCTACCGCTTCATCGCGGGCGGCATCGGCATCACCCCGATCCTGCCCATGCTGGCGGCGGCCGAGGCGGCGGGTGCCGAGTGGACGCTGCTGTACGGCGGGCGGACCCGTCGATCCATGGCGTTCACCGAGGAGTTGAGCCGTTACGGCGGCGGCCGCGTCACCGTCGCGCCCCAGGACGAGACCGGCCTTCTGGACCTCGCCTCGGTGCTCGACGACGTCCCCGAGGGCACGCTCGTCTACTGCTGCGGGCCCGGGCCCCTGCTGGACGCGGTGGAGGCGCGGTGCCCGGCCGGGCTGCTGCACACGGAGCGGTTCGCGCCGAAGGAGCAGGAGGACGGCGAGAACACGGAGTTCGAGGTCGAGCTGGCGCAGAGCGGCAAGACGGTCACCGTGTCCCCGGACGTCTCCGTGCTCGACGCCGTGCGTGCCGCCGGTGTCGAGGTGCTGTTCTCCTGCACCGAGGGCACCTGCGGGACCTGTGAGACCGACGTCCTCGACGGCACCCCGGAACATCGGGACTCGGTGCTCACGGCGGAGGAGCAGGAGAGCGGCGAGACGATGATGATCTGTGTGTCCCGGTGCCGTGGGAAGCGGCTCGTGCTGGACCTGTGATCCTCAGGTCGGCCTCGATCCGGGCCACCGCCGCGAGCAGATGCGGCAGCAGGTCCGCACGGATGGAGTCCACCGAGGTGCGGCCGGCGTGCACCGCGATGTTCACGCCGGCCACCACCTCGCCGTCCCGCTCCCGTACCGGTGCGGCGACCGACCGGAGCCCCTCCTCCAACTCCTGGTCGACGATGGCGTATCCCTGTCGGCGGACGCGCCGCAGTTCGGCCCGCAGGTCGTCCGGCGAGGTGATCGTGCGAGCGGTCAGGGGCTTCAACTCCGCTCGGGCGAGCCGGAGTTCGACGCCGTCCTCCGGCAGATGCGCGAGGATCACCCGGCCCACCGACGTCACATACGCCGGGAAGCGGGTACCGACCGTGATGGACGCGGTCATGATGCGTCGGGTCGGGACCCGGGCGACGTACACGATGTCGTCGCCGTCCAGGACGCACAGCGACGACGACTCCCGTACCTGCGCCACGAGTTGCTCGAGATGCGGCTCGGCGATCTGCGGCAGGGTGACGCTGGAGAGGTACGAGTAGCCCAGCTCCAGCACCCGCGGCGTGAGGCGGAAGAGGCGCCCGTCCTGGTGGACGTAGCCGAGGTCGGCGAGGGTCAGCAGCAGTCGGCGGGCGGCGGCGCGGGTCAGGTCGCAGGTGTGGGCGACCTCGCTGAGTGTGCGGGCGGGGTGCTCGGCGTCGAAGGAGCGGATCACGGCGAGGCCGCGCTCGAAGGACCTCACGAAGTGTGGTGCGCGGTCTCCCGGAAGCATCGCCACCTCCAATCGTGTCAACAATGGTGTCGGCGAAGCCATTTGACCCGGCTTTGACCCGGCTTCGACCCGGCTCCGTTGAGACTTCTACCTTCCCGCAGGGCATTCCCGCGCACTACTGTGCGCCTTGCGCACAACCTGTCGGAACACCGCTGCACCGTTGTCTGTACAGGAGGAGCCATGCGTCGTCTGTCGGCCGGTCTCACCGCCGGCGTCCTGCTGCTCGCCGCGACGGCCTGTGGCTCGTCCGACGGCGGTCCGTCGGACGCGGGCACGTCGTCCGGCGGTGTCACCACCGTCAAGCTCGGAATCATCCCGATCGTGGATGTCGCGCCGCTGTATCTCGGCCAGAAGAAGGGCTTCTTCGAGAAGCACGGCCTGAAACTGGAGTTCACCGCCGCTCAGGGCGGTGCGGCGATCGTGCCCGGCGTGGTCAGCGGGCAGTTCCAGTTCGGCTTCAGCAATGTGACGTCCCTGATGGTCGCCCAGACCAACAGCGTCCCCGTGAAAGCCGTCGCCAACGGCATCGCCTCGACCGGCGTGCGGGGCAAGGACTTCAACGGCCTGATGGTCAAGAAGGACAGCACCGTCAAGTCGCCGAAGCAGCTGGAGGGCAAGAAGGTCGCCATCAACACCCTGAAGAACATCAACGAGACCGCGGTCCGCCAGGCGGTGCGCAAGGCCGGCGGCGACCCCGACAAGGTGACGCTCGTCGAGATGCCCTTCGACCAGATGCCGGCCGCCCTCGACAACGGCCAGATCGACGCCGCGTGCGTGGTCGAGCCGGCGACCGCCACCATCCGCAGCCAGGGCGGCCGGGAGATCGCCTCGCCCTTGGTCGACGTCGCGCCGGAAGTCACCGTCGCCATGTACTTCACCTCGGCGCAGTACGCGCAGCAACACCCGGACGTGGTCAAGAAGTTCCAGGACGCCACCGCCGAGTCCCTCGCGTACGCCGAGGCCCACCCGGACGAGGCCCGGCAGATCGTCACGACGTACACCAAGATCCCGGCGTCGGTGCTGGAGCAGGTGATCCTGCCGAAGTGGCCGAGCGAGCCGAACCGCGCCTCCATCGAGGCCCTCATGAAGCTCGGCGAGGAGGACGGCCTGTTCAAGAAGACGCCCGACCTGGACGCGCTGCTGCCGTGAGAGACGGACGCATGAGGGACATGAACGCATGAGGGGCGAGAACGTCGCACTCGGTGCGGCCGGGCTCGCGGCCTTCCTCGCCCTGGGCGAGGCGGTGCCGCGGCTCGGCCTGGTCAAGGAGGCGTACTTCCCGCCGACGAGCCGTATCGCCGAAGCGCTCGCGGACGAGGTCACCGACCCCGCCTTCTGGAGCGCACTCGGCGACACCCTCACCGGCTGGGCACTGGGCCTGGCCATCGCGGTCTGCGCCGGTGTCGTCGCGGGCGTGGTCGTCTCCGTCGTGCCGTACCTGCGCGAGGCGACGGCCTCGACGATCGAGTTCCTGCGCCCCATCCCGTCGGTGGCGCTGATCCCGCTGGCCGTGCTGCTCTACGGCACCGAACTGAAGTCGGTGCTCCTGCTGGTGGTGTACGCCTCCTTCTGGCAGGTACTGATCCAGACCCTGTACGGCGTCCAGGACGTCGACCCGATCGCCGAGGAGACGGCACGCAGTTACGGCCTCGGCACCTGGGCGCGCGTGCGCCACGTGCTGTGGCCGACGGCCCTGCCGTACGTCATGACCGGTGTGCGGCTCGCCGCCGCGGTGGCGCTGATCCTCGCGATCACCGCCGAACTCGTCATCGGAGCACCGGGCTTGGGCCGGCAGATCGCGGTGGCGCAGACCTCGCAGGCGGTGCCGGAGATGTACGCGCTCATCGTCGTCGCGGGCCTGCTGGGACTGCTCATCAACGTCGGGGCGCGAACGGTGGAGCGGCGGGCGCTGGCCTGGCACCAGTCGGTGCGCGGAGAGGTGGCGGTGTGATCGGGCGCTTGCTGACGCGACTGTTCTTCGTCGTCGCGCTGCCCGTGGTGCTGGTCGCCGTGTGGTGGGCGGCGTCGGACGGCAGCACGGATCCCTTCTGGCCGCCGCTGCGGACGATCCTCGACACTTTCCCGGACGTCTGGACGGCCGACCGGCTGCGCACGGACGTCGTACCGAGCATCCTGCGCCTCCTGGGCGGCTATGCGTCGGCTGCCGTGGTGGGCGTCGCGCTCGGCACGGTCATCGGCTCCTACCGCAGGGTGCGCGCGGTGTGCGAACCGGTCCTGGAGTTCCTGCGGGCCGTGCCGCCGCCCGTGCTGGTCCCGGTCATCATGCTGTTCGCGGGCATCGGCGACACCATGAAGATCGTCGTGATCGCGAGCGGCTGCGTCTGGCCGATCCTGCTCAACACCGTGGAGGGCGTGCGCGCCGTCGACTCGGTGATGCTGGAGACGGCCCGCTCCTACGGCGTCACGGGAATCGCCCGCCTGCGCCATCTGGTGCTGCGCTCGGCGAGCCCGCAGATCGTCGCCGGGCTGCGCCAGGCACTCTCGATCGGCATCATCCTCATGGTCATCAGCGAGATGTTCACCGCCAACAACGGCATCGGCTACACCGTCGTCCAGTTCCAACGCAGCTTCGCGGTCCCCGACATGTGGACCGGCATCCTCGTCCTCGGCCTGCTCGGCTTCCTGCTCTCCGTCGTCTTCCGACTGGTCGAGCGCCGGGTGCTCGGCTGGTACCACGGTCTGCGCGCGACCACCCGGCGGCCTTGAGTGAACATCGTGAAGGGGCGGTCCATGCTCGACGTACGCGGCCTGAAGAAGGTCTACGAGGGGTCCGGGCGCCGCGTGGAGGCGGTACGCGACCTCACCTTCACCGTCGACGCGGGTGAACTGGTCTGTCTCGTCGGCCCGTCGGGCTGCGGCAAGACGACGCTGCTGAGATGCATGGGCGGTCTGCTCACGCCGACGAGCGGCGAAGTCCTGCTGGAGGGGCGGAAGGTGAGCGGCCCGCCGCCCGGGATGGCGTTCGTCTTCCAGGAGTACGGGCGCAGTCTGTTCCCGTGGATGCGGGTCGGCGAGAACGTCGAACTCCCTTTGAAACAAAAGGACCTGAGCAAGGCGCGACGCCGGGAGCTGGTGCGGGACGCGCTGGAGTCGGTGGGGCTGGCGGACGCTGTCACGGCGTACCCCTGGCAGTTGTCCGGCGGTATGCAGCAGCGGGTCGCCATCGCCCGGGCGCTGGCGTACGAGCCCCGTGTGCTGCTGATGGACGAGCCGTTCGCGGCGGTGGACGCGCAGACCCGGGCCGATCTGGAGGACCTGGTGCGGGGGCTGTGGCGGGAGCGCGGCATCACGATCCTGTTCGTCACCCATGACATCGACGAGGCGGTCTATCTCGGCGAGCGGGTCATCGTGCTGTCCGCCTCACCCACCGTCGTACAGGAACAGCTGAAGGTCGATCTGCCCGCCGGGCGCGACCAGTTGCACACCCGCGTGGATCCGCGCTTCGCCGAGCTGCGTACCCATGTGTACGAGCAGATCCAGGCGGCGAAGCGGGGGGTTGGGCAGCCGGGTCCTAAGAGCTCGGTCGAATAGGCCGTCTGGAGGCTGCAGGTCGTGGGGGCTTGTCGCGCCCACGCGGCGGAGCCGCATATCGATACAGCCCCGCGCCCCTTTGGGGCGCTGCCCTTAGGGGCGTGGACATCAACCGGCAGCCCACAAACCGCGGACGTGGCCCAGGTGCCGGGTCATGACCTCTCGTACCGCCCTCTCATCGCGTGCGATCAAGGCGTCGAGGAGTTCCAGGTGCTCCTCGGCGGAGGCCAGCAGACGGCCGGCCTGGACGAGCGCGGTCAGCCCGTAGAGGCGGGAGCGTTTGCGGAGGTCGCCGACGACCTCGACGAGGTGGGCGTTGCCGGCGAGGGCGAGCAGCCCGAGGTGGAAGCGGGTGTCGGCCTCGACGTACGCGATGAGGTCGCCTGAGACGGCGGCCTGGACGATCTCCCGGGCGGCGGGGCGCAGCGCCTCCAGGGAGACCTTGTCGGCGGTCCCGGCCAGCTCCACCACCGTCGGGATCTCGATGAGCGCACGAATGTGCTTGTACTCGTCGAGCTGTTTCTCGGAGACCGCGGTGACCCGGAAGCCCTTGTTGGGGACGGTGTCGACCAGGCCCTCCTTGACCAGGTCCAGCATGGCCTCGCGCACCGGGGTCGCCGAGACTCCGAAGCGGCCGGCGAGCGCCGGCGCGGAGTACACCTCGCCGGGGAGCAGTTCCCCGGCGATCAGCGCGGCCCGCAGGGCGTCGGCGACCCGCTCCCGGTAGCTGCTCTTCTTGCCGCCCAGGCTGGGCAGCGCGGGGGCGGCTGCGGCGGACGGGGCGCCGGTGCGCTGGGCGGCCATGGGTCTCCTAGCTGTGCAATGTCACGCGTTACGGTGCCTCATTATCCTCAATGCTCAGAGCACGAACCCGGCCGGGAACGGATCCGACGGATCGAGCAGGTACTGCGCGGTGCCGGTGATCCACGCGCGGCCGGTGAAGCTGGGCAGGACGGCGGGGCGCCCCGCGACCTCGGTGGTGCCCAGCAGGCGGCCGGTGAACTGTGTCCCGATGAAGGACTCGTTCACGAACTCGGTGTGCAGCGGCAGTTCACCGCGGGCGTGCAGCTGCGCCATCCGCGCACTGGTGCCCGTGCCGCAGGGCGAGCGGTCGAACCAGCCGGGGTGGATCGCCATGGCGTGCCGGGAACGGCGGGCCGTGGCGCCGGGTGCGACCAGGTGGACGTGGTGGCAGCCGCGGATGGACGGGTCCTCGGGGTGCACGGGCTCGTCCTCGGCGTTGATCGCCGCCATGAGGGAGAGCCCCGCCGTGAGGATGTCGTCCTTGTGGGAGCGGTCGAAGGGCAGCCCGAACTGGTCCAGCGGCAGGATGGCGTAGAAGTTGCCGCCGTATGCCATGTCGTATGTCACCGTGCGCCCGTCGGCGAGTGTGATCTTGCGGTCGAGGGCGACGCAGAAGGACGGCACGTTCTGCAGGGTGACCGCCTTCGCGGCGCCGTCCTCCACCGCGACCTCGGCGACGACGAGGCCCGCCGGGGTGTCGAGCCTGATCGTGGTGACCGGCTCGACGACCTCGACCATGCCGGTCTCGACAAGCACGGTCGCCACGCCGATCGTGCCGTGTCCGCACATCGGCAGATAGCCGGAGACCTCGATGTAGATCACGCCCCAGTCGCAGTCGGGGCGGGTGGGCGGCTGGAGGACGGCGCCGCTCATCGCCGAGTGGCCGCGCGGCTCGTTCATCAGGAGCTGCTTGATGTCGTCGCGGTGCTCACGGAAGTACAGGCGCCGCTCGTTCATCGTCGCGCCGGGGATCGTGCCGATGCCGCCGGTGATGACGCGGGTGGGCATGCCCTCGGTGTGCGAGTCGACGGCGTGCAGGACGAGTTTGCTGCGCACGGTCCAGCCTCCTTTGCGATCAGCTTTGCGATCAGCGCGAATGCGGTTACGCGAGCCCTGCGGCGACGGCCTGCTCGGTGGCGGCGCGGATCGTGGCCTCCTGCTCCGGCAGCAGCGGCACCCGCGGTGGACGACAGCGTCCCCCGTGGCGGCCGACGATGTCCATGGACAGCTTGATCGCCTGCACGAACTCGACCTTGGAGTCCCAGCGCAGCAGCGGGTGCAACTGCTCGTAGAGCTTCTTGGCGGTGCCCAGGTCGCCGCCGACGGCCGCGTGGTACAGCTCGACGGTGGACCGCGGCAGCGCGTTCGGGTAACCGGCGACCCAGCCCTTCGCGCCGGCGATCGCGAGCTCCAGCAGTACGTCGTCGGCACCGATCAACAGGTCGAGTTCCGGGGCGAGTTCGGCTAGCTGGTAGGCGCGGCGGACATCGCCGGAGAACTCCTTGACCGCGTGGATGTACCCCTCGCCGTGCAGCTTCGCGAGCAGTTCGGGGACGAGGTCGACCTTGGTGTCGATGGGGTTGTTGTACGCCACGATCGGGATGCCCGCCTCGGCGACCTCCGCATAGTGCAACAGCACCGAGCGTTCGTCGGCACGGTAGGCGTTGGGCGGCAGCAGCATCACGGACTCACAGCCGGCGTCGCGCGCCTGCTCGGCCCAGCGGCGGGACTCGGCCGAGCCGTAGGCGGCCACTCCGGGCATCACCCGCGAGCCGCCGATCGCGGCCACGGCGGTCTCCACGACCTTCGCCCGCTCCTCGGGGGTGAGTACCTGGTACTCACCGAGGGAGCCGTTCGGCACGACACCGTCACAGCCGTTGTCGACGAGCCAGGCGCAGTGCTCGGCGTACTTGTCGTGGTCGACGCGGAGATCGTCGTCGAGGGGGAGCGCGGTGGCGACGAGGACGCCGCGCCAGGGGCGGTGGTCGGTCGTTCGGTCGGTCATGAGGTTCCTTTCTCCGTGGCCATGTCGTGCTGCCGAGCGAGCACACCGAGCGGTACAGGTCGCGCGAACGGCCGCCGGGACGGGGTGAGTTCACATCCGGCGAGCCCGGCGACCGCAGGCCCGCACACACGTCCCTGGCACCAGCCCATTCCGGCCCGGGTCAGCAGCTTCACGGTGCGGACGTCGCCCGCCCCGAGCTCGTCCACGGCCTCGCGGACGGCCCCGGCGGTGACCTCCTCGCAACGGCAGACGAGGGTGTCGTCGGTGACCTGGTCGCTCCAGTGCGCGGGCGGCGGATACGCCGCGTCGAGGGCGGCGGCGGACTTCCGAAGTCTCGTACGGGCCTTGGCAGCCGACGCCCACTGTGCCGGATCGGGTTCGCTGCCCCTGAGGCGTGCGGCGATCGAGCGTCCGGCGATGTGCCCTTCGGCCAGGGCGAGGGCCGCGCCACCGATGCCGGTGGACTCGCCCGCCGCCCAGACGCCGGGCACATCCGTGCGCTGCTCGTCGTCGACGGCCACCGTCAGCCCGTCCAGGCGGCAGCCGAGGGTCTCGGCGAGGTCGGTGTGCGGGAGCATCCCGTGTCCGACGGCGAGGGTGTCGCACGGAAGGTACCGCTCGGTGCCGGGGCGGACGCGGCCGCGAGTGTCGAGCGCGGCGACGGTGACGCCGGTGAGCCGGTCGTCGCCGTGGGCGCGGACGACCGTGTGCCGGGAGAGGAGGCGGACGCGGTGCCGCAGGAGGCGGGCCGCGTATCCCGCGCCCTCGGGAAGCTTGCCGACCAGGGCCCGACCGTGCCGTACAAGGTCCTTGGGGCCTGCCGCCTCGACGAGTGCCGCGACCTCGACGCCGGCTGCCGCGAGCCCGGTCGCCACGGGCAGCAGCAACGGCCCGGTCCCGGCGACGACCGCCGTGCGCCCCGGCACCACGAGCCCGCCCTTCAGCATCGCCTGCGCACCACCGGCGGTGACGACACCGGGAAGGGTCCAGCCGGGGAAAGGGAGCACCCGCTCGTAGCCGCCGGTGGCGAGGAGTACGGCGTCGGCACGCACGGCAACCGACTCGCGCTGCTCGGGGCCGAGCAGGGCGTGCACGGTAAAACCGTCGGAGTCCCGTTCCACGGACCAGACATGATGCTCCGTCAGGAATTGAACGGCGAACCGGGCACCGCTCCCGGCCAGGCCGTCCCTCAGCCGTTCCCAGGTTCGCCACTGGTGGTGCAGGGCCTGCGGGCGGCGTGAGCGCAGGCCGGAAGCGGGCTGACGGTAGAACTGCCCGCCCGCTTCCGTCGCCGAGTCGACGATCGCGACCCGCACGCCCCGTGCGGCGGCCGCCAGCGCCGCGGCGAGTCCCGCCGGACCCGCGCCGATCACCGCGAGGTCAGTCATCGTGGCCCGTCCCCTCCTGTGTGCGGATGGCGTCGCCCGGGTGCAATGGCACCAGGCAAGCCCGCTGGTTCGGACGGTCGTTGACGGTGACCAGGCAGTCGAAGCAGACGCCGATGCCGCAGAAGACGCCGCGTGGCCGGCCCTCGCCCCGGGTGGTGCGCCAGGAGGTGACCCCGGCCGCCCAGAGCGCGGCGGCCACCGTCTGGCCGGGCAGTGCCTCGATCTCGCGGCCGTCCAGGGTGACCGGGAAGGCTGGGCCCGGGTGGGCGTCGGCAAGCTTCAGAGGGGTTCTCATACGGCCTCCTCGGCGAAGCGGTCGGGGCGGAACGGTGTCGGGTCCAGGTCCGGGGTCTTCGCGGTCAGCGCCCGGGCGATCAAGTGGCCGGTTCCGGTGGCGAGTCCGATGCCGGCGCCCTCGTGACCGCAGGCGTGGTACAGGCCGGGTACGCGGGGGTCGGGGCCGATGGCGGGCAGGTGGTCGGGCAGGTACGGGCGGAAGCCCAGGTAGGCACGCATCGCGTGCACGTCCGCCAGGAACGGGAACAGCCGTGTCGCGCCCGCCGCGAGCGCCCGTACGACGGGCAGGGAGAAGGTCCGGTCGAAGCCGACGCGTTCGCGGCTCGCGCCGATCAGGATCGGGCCCGCCGCCGTGCCCTCGACGACCGGCGAGGTCTGCAGCGCCGCCGAGTCGCTGGCCACGTCGGCCACATAGTCGGCGGCGTACACCTTGTGGCGGACCAGGCGCGGCAGCGGCTCGGTGACGAGGACGAAGCCGCGCCGCGGGAGGACGGGGAGACGGACGCCCGCGAGTGCGGCGAGCTCTCCGCCCCAGGTGCCGGCCGCGTTGACGATGGCCGGGGTGTGGATGTCGCCCTTGTCCGTGCGGACGCCGCGCACCGCGCCGTCCGGCGTGCGCAGGACGTCGGTCACCGTCCGGCCGGTGAACAGGCGGGTGCCCGAGGCGCGGGCGAGGTGGGCGGCGGCCAGGGCGGGCATGACCTGGCAGTCCTGGGGGTAGTGGACGCCGCCCGGCAGGCCCGGCGCCAGGTGGGCTTCGAGGTCGTACAGGGCGTCATCCGCGACCGGCTCCGCGACGACCCCCGCGGCGCGCTGCTCTTCGGCGAACCGCTCCAGCGCCGCGAGCCCATCCGGGGACGAGGCCACGACGACACCGCCCTTCGCCTCGTACTCGACGGCCGCCCCGAACTCCCGGGCCAGTTCGCCCCACAGGCGGCCGGAGAGCAGCGCGAGGTCGAGCTCGGGGCCCGGCTCCTTGTCGGAGACGAGGATGTTGCCCTCGCCGGCGCCGGTCGTGCCGCCGGCCACCGGGCCACGGTCTACGAGGATGACGTCGAGGCCCGCCCGGGCCGTGTACAGGGCGCAGGCCGCGCCCACCATCCCGGCTCCGACGACCACGACGTCGCAGGTCAGTCGCTCGGTCACGGCAGTACTATGTCACACACCACAGTCGGAGGGAACAGTCCCACGCCACCTCCTCCTCACAGGAACCGGCGTCCACCCTGACGGGGCGCCGTCGGCGACCTGAACGCCGACGGTGCCCCGTTCAGTCCTCGGGGGTGGGCACCACGCGTAGATGGGCCGCGGTACGGCGGGCCCCGCGCACCCTGGATCGGTCGCGGCGCACCTCGCGCAACACCAGCGTCAGCCGGGTGTAGCCCAACTCCTGAAGGGTCCTGGGCGTCTCGTCGACGACCCGGCATTCGGTCGCGCCCCAGCGCGGGTCGGGATGCAGCAACGGGCGTACGGCGCCGTCATGGGCGACGGCCCGCTCGCCGACCGCGCGGATCCAGTGCGGCAGGCCCTGCCGGTAGGCGGCCTCCATGATCGGGTCCTGGGCGATCTCCCGGCGGATGGCCTGCAGGCCGTGGTCGTGGCCGTGTCGCTCCACGGCGGCCGCGAAGTGGGCCAGCATCGGCAGGCACCAGTTGGACTCGTGCTCGCCGAGTACCGTGCTCGCATCCGGGTGGAAGAGCACGAACCTGAGGAAGTTCTCGTCGGGCATGGCGGTGGGATGCGGGCCCACACCGCGGAAAAGTGACGCGAAAGCGGTGTTCGCCAGAACGACGTCCCAGCGGTGGTCGAGGATGACGGACGGGAAGGGCACGGCCTCCAGGAGGGTGGCGTAGTCCTGTAGATACGCCTGGGCCTCGGGACTCTCGGGGGCGGGCCGCGGTACGGACCGCTGCCCACCTGCCTGATATGCCATCGGGAGGTCACCCCTCTTGCCTATGCGGCCTTCACGCGGCGCCTTGATCCTGCTGCCCCGGTCAGAGGCGTGTCAACTATCGTGGCATTCCATGCCTGTTGACGGCTGAAATTGGCCACAGTTGTGGCGAGACCTGGATGTGAGTTCGAACCAACCGGTAATGTCCGTCGAGTTCACGGCAACCGTTTGTGAGAAGCCTGTGAGAGACGTAGGAGTTCTGTCGGTGACGGATGCCTTCGAGGGTTCGGGCGCCACGCCGACGGCCGCACTGCCGGCCGTCGTCGCTCGTGTCACCGCGCTCGCCGACCGGCTCGGCGTGCCGCACGCGGAGGTCTTCGCCACCGGCCGCCTGTCCGTCGCCTCCGGCGTCCCGGAGCCCGTGGTCAAGGCCCTGCTGAGCGGCCGCCCGGCGGGCGAGCCGGACGTACAGGCCCGGTTCCTGCAGCGGCTCGACCTCCTGCGCCGCACCCGGCTCAAGCCTAACGGCCGCAAGTACACCCAGCAGGAGATCGCCGACGGCGCGGGCATGTCACGCCAGCAGGCGGGCGCTCTCATCAACGGCGACCGGCGCCCCACCATGGAACACTGCGACGCCATCCAGCGCTTCTTCCGTGTGCACGCCGGATTCCTCACGGCCGAGGACCCCGAGGCACTCGCGGGCGCCCTCCAGCGCACCGAGCAGGATCTGCTGCAAAAGCTCGCGGAGCGCGAGGCGGCCCAGGCCGCCGAGGATCCGCTGGAGAGACTCCTGCAGGACCACGGCGTGCGCGGCATCGCCTGGCGGGCCGCCCAACTGCCCACCGACCAGCACCGCGACAAGGTCGCGGAGTGGCTGGACATGCTCTTGGAAAGCGTCAAGCGGCCCGAGTCGTGATCCGGAGGGGAAAACGGGGAAGAACGGGAGAACTGTGGGCATCGGTAGGGAAATGCGCCGCCTGTGCGGCGAGTTGGTCGCGGAGCTGACGCTTCCCGTGCCCGCGGCGCCCGAGAAGCTGTACGGCGCCCTGTGCGACGCGATGAGCAGACGCCGCGGCCGACCCGTCCACTTCCGTACGGCCGCCTTCCCGCCCGGCACGGCCAGCGGGCTGTGGCTCGACATGACCGACCAGGATCTCGTCGTGATCGAGGAGCGCACCGCCCCCGACCACCAGTTGGTGATCCTCGGCCACGAGCTGTGGCACATGAAGGCCGGCCACTGCAGCCACAGCATCGAGGGCGCCACCGTGGCGGCCCGTCTCCTCGACGACGAGGCCGACCTGCGATCGACGGTCCTGAAGGTCGCCGCCCGCAGCCACTTCGACCAGGCGGAGGAGATGGAGGCCGAGACCTTCGGTCTGCTGCTGGCCAGCAAGTGCCGTGCGTGGCTGGCGGTTTCGTCGGTGCGGGGGCAGCGGGACCATCTGGCGGGGCGGATCGAGGCGTCGCTGGGGTACCTCGGGCCACAGGGCTGATCGAGGGCACGTCGGGCCGAGTACAGCCCCGGGTAGCACCTCTGGTAGCCCCTCGGGTCACGTCGCGCTGCGTTCGCTCGCCTCCCGCAGATCCCGTTCCACCGCGCGTGCACGGGCCGTGTCCGGCTGCCCCGCCGCCGTGCCGGGCCGCCCCGCCCGCAGCAGCTCGCGCCAGCTCTCGCGGCTCCAGTCGGCGGGCTCCGTGTCGCTGGTGAACTCCTCGACCAGGGCGACGAAGCGCGCCGGGTCGGTGTGGAACGGGAAGTGGCCCGCCCCTTCGAAGATCTCCAGCCGACTGCCGGGCATCGCCTCGTGCGCGCCGTAGGCGTGCCGCACCGGCACGACACTGTCCCGGTCGCCCCACAGCAGCATGGTCGGCATGCCCTCGGTGAGATAGCAGCGGTCCAGCATGGTGACCACCTGCCCGCGCCAGTCGACAACCGCCCGCAGGGTACGGATGAAGGCGTTGCGCGAGGTCTCGTCGGGCAGGGCGTCGACAAGGGTGAGCAGTTCCGGCGCGTCCTGGCCGAGGTCGGTGTCCAGGAGCCTCATCAGGCGCACCGCCAGCCCGACTTGGAGCCGCATGCCCGGCAGCCGCAGCGTCGACAGCATCAGATGGGCGCCCGGCAGCGACACCAGCCGCAGCACCGGGTTGACCTCGCGGCCCACCCCGCCCGCGCTGACCAGGATCAGCCGCTCGGTGCGCTCGGGGAACTGGTAGGCGAACTGCATCGCCACTCCCCCGCCCAGCGAGTGCCCGACCAGCGTCGCCGACTCGATGCCGAGCGTGGTGAGCAGATCGCGCACGCCGTTCGCGTACGCGGCCACCGAGTAGTCGGCGCGCGGCTTGTCCGAGGCGCCGTGGCCGAGCAGGTCGGGGGCGATCACGGTGTGCGTGCGGGCGAGGTCGGGGATCAGCTCGGCCCAGGTGTCGGAGGAGTCGCCTATGCCGTGGATCAGTACCAGCGCCGGACCGTCGCCGGCCATCCGGAAGGCGCGCCGGTAGCCGTGCACGACGCGGTGATGCAACTCGAGTTCTCCGTCACCCACCGGACGCAGCCGTACCGCGCGCGCCGGGTGCCGTGGCGGGACGTCGACCATGTACTCGCCTCCGTTCCTGTACGCGTTCCCAGGCCGCGAGAGCGCGGCCGAAAGCCCTTCCTTCCAGCGTAGGACGGCTTTCCCACAAGGGATTTCGGGGAGGTTTCGCCTCCGCTAAGCGGGCGAACCGACGCGTGGACGAACCCGATTGTCAGTGGTGGACGGCAAGCTGGTGATGCGCCCTCATATGCCGGGCGCGACGCGACGACGCCGACTTGGGGAGAGCCGACCGATGCCCACCGCCGTACTGACCGACCGCGAGCGCACCGCCGTCCAGGCCTATCTGCGGCTGTTGCACACCGTACGAGCCGCGTTCGACGGTCCCCCCGGCTCCCGCCGACCACCCGTTGTGCCGCCCTCCGTCCTCGCCGAGGCGGAACAGGCGCTGGCGGACGCGGGACTGAGCGGCAACGAGCAGGAGTTCTTCCGGCTGCTGCAGAACTGGTGTCCCGCGGAGCCCTAGCGGAGCGATGGCGGACCGCTGGGCACCTCTGCGGGGTGCCCTGGGGGCTTCAGGTGTGCGGCACGCTCACCGCGGTCGCCACCAGCCCCCGT
This sequence comes from Streptomyces cyaneus, assembly GCF_004028635.1. Classification (GTDB taxonomy): domain Bacteria; phylum Actinomycetota; class Actinomycetes; order Streptomycetales; family Streptomycetaceae; genus Streptomyces; species Streptomyces cyaneus. The sequence continues at coordinate 43,136 of NZ_RQJW01000025.1, forward strand.
CGGACCGTCCACCGGCCCTCGAAGAGGTCGACCCGGCGGTCGCCCACCCACGGGCCCGGCACGAGGAGCCGGGCCCGGAAACCGCCGCTGTGCCGGTCACCGGGGGCGGCGAAGACGTCGATGTCGGCCTCGGTGAAGTCCAGCCACTTTCCGGTGAGGGGGAACCATGCCTTGTAGACGGACTCCTTGGCGCTGAACAGGAGCCGGTCCCAGTGGATGCCGGGGTGACCGTCGGCCAGCCGGCGCAGCCGGATCTCCTCGGCGGGCAGGGCGACGGCGGACAGGACACCCTCCGGGAGCGTCCCGTGGGGTTCGGCGTCGATGCCGAGGGAGGCCAGGTCGGTGGCGCGGACCAGCGCGGCGGCGCTGTAGCCGTCGCAGTGGGTCATGCTGCCGACCAGACCGGCCGGCCAGGTAGGGGCGCCGCGTTCACCGGGCAGGATCGGCTGCGGTGGCACGCCGAGCTTGTCCATGGCGCGGCGCGCGCAGGAGCGGACGACGGCGAACTCCCGGCGGCGCTTGCCGACCGCCTGGGCGACGACCGCCTCCTCCTCGGGGTACAGGACCGTGTTCGGGGGCTCCTCGTCGCCGTACGCCTCGACGGTGACGACCGCGTCCGGCAGCAGTTCCTCGATCAACGGGCCCCGTCCTCCCCGGGCAGGATCCGGCGCAGCCGTCCCGGCGGCTCCGGTCGCTTGCGCCACTCGCGGGGGTATCCCACGGACACCTCCTCGAAGCGGACGCCCTCGTGCCAGGTGGTCCTCGGGATGTGCAGATGGCCGTAGACCATGGTCTCGACGCGGAACCTGCGGTGCCAGTCCGCGGTCAGCCGGGTGCCGCACCACATGGCGAACTCGGGGTACCACAGGACGTCCATCGGGTGCCGGTCCAGCGGGTAGTGGTTGACGAGGACGGTGGGCAGGTCCGCGGGCAGTGCGGCGAGCCGACGCTCCGTCTCGGCGACCCGGGCCTCGCACCAGGCCTCGCGGGACGGGTACGGATCGGGGTGCAGCAGGTACTCGTCGTTGCACACGATCCCGGTTCCGTGCGCGTACTTCAGCCCCTCCTCCTTGGTCGTGCAGCCGGAGGGCAGGAAGGAGTAGTCGTACAGCAGGAACAGCGGCGCCACGGCCACCGGGCCACCGGGGCCGTCCCAGACGGGGTACGGGTCCTCCGGGGTCGTCACGCCGAGTTCCCGGCACACGTCGACGAGGTGCTCGTAGCGGGCCACGCCGCGCAGGGTGACGGAGTCCTTCGGGTGGGTCCACAGTTCGTGGTTGCCCGGCGCCCAGACGACCTTGCGGAAGCGGCCGGCGAGAGTCTCGAGGGCCCAGCGGATGTCGGCCACGGTCTCCGCCACGTCGCCGGCGACGAGCAGCCAGTCGTCGTCGGAGTCGGGGCGCATCTTCTCGACGAGGGCGCGGTTCTCCTCGTAGCCGATGTGCAGGTCACTGATGGCCAGCAGCTGTCCGGCACCGCCGGCCGTCGACGTCACCCTCGCCCCTTTCGATCACCCGAGTTCGATCACACGAATGACACCACGAGAACACAGAGTGCCATCCCTGTACAAGGCGGGATCTCGTCTGCGCGGCGGGATCTCGTCGGTCGTCCGACAGGGCGGTACGACTGCGGCCGGGGCCGGGCCGGGGTGGTCAGGAATGATCCGCAATTCCGTAACACGTACGTTGCACGCGGCACCCTTTGAAAGCCGTATGATCGCCCCAACACCACCGCCATGAACGTCCCTTCGCACGGGGCGGTTTGGTGTACCTCCAACCACCCTGCCCGGGCACGGGCCTGCTTTGCCCTGCCCGCGAACCCGAAAGGACGGCCCTGCATGGTCTCTCGCGTACGCGTCTGGCTCAACCGCACGTACGCGGAGAACGTGTTCTTCATGGATCAGCTGCGGAGAAATCCCAGCGATCGGGCCGTCGAGATCCATGCGACGCACGGGGACGCCGACTCGCCCGTACTGGCCGCCGCCGACACCGCCGAGCTGGAGCCGGAGGGCCTGTCCCCGGCCGGATACGTCGAGTACGCCCTGGACCAGTGCCGACGCCGCGGCATCGACGTGTTCGTGCCCCGGATGCACCAGTCGGCGATCGTGGCGCACCGCGCGGAGTTCGAGGCGGCCGGTACGGCGCTGCTGGCTCCGCCGCCGGAGGCCGTGGCGGTCTTCCAGGACAAGGTGATCGCGTACGAGGCCGTGCAGGCGATCGGGGTGCCGGTGCCGCCCTGGTGGCGGGTGCGCACCGCCGACGAACTCGTCGCCGCCGTCGAGGAGTTGGAGGCCGGGGGTTACAAGGCCTGCTTCAAGCCGGCGTCCGGTGCGGGCGGGGTGGGCTTCCGTGTCATCACGCGCGCCCCCTTCTCGCTCATGCACCTCAGCGGGTTCCCGACTCCGTATGTGCAGCTGGATCTCGTGGTGGACGCCCTGCGCCGGGCCGACGATCAGGTGGACTGGCTGGTCATGCCTCGGCTGGAGCAGCCGGAGGTGTCGGTGGACTGCCTCACCGGTCCCGACAACCGGGTCCGGCTGGCCATCGGCCGGGTCAAGAACGGTCGCCGTCGTGGGTTCACGTTGCAGGAGCAGTGGCTGGAGCCGGCGCGGCTGATCGCGGAGGGGTTCGGACTGCACTATCTGTCCAACATCCAGTTCCGGATGTTCGGGGAGACGCCGGTGCTGATGGATGTGAACACGCGGCCGGCCGGTGGGTTGCATCAGCTGTCGCTGTGCGGGGTCAATGTGCCTTGGCTGGCTGTCCAGTTGGCGCTCGGCGAGGATCCGGGTGAGGTGGCTCCGCCGTTCCTCGGGCAGGACTACACGGTGGTCTCCGGGCCGCGGCCGCTGCGGCCGGTGTCCATTCCGCAGCAGCGGTCGGAGGTCGAGGGGCCGTTGCTGCCGGCGATGCCCGCGCCGGCGCCGGTCGACTCGGTCGGGAGTGGTGCGGCCCAGGCCCTGCCTCTCTAGTTCTTCCGGTATGGACCAATCCCGGCGTCAGCCTTGACAGCGGGATTGGTCCATACCAACTTGGTTGGCGTACTCCTCTGCACCTCGTGTCTGTACCTCGTGCACTCCCGAACACCCCACACTTCCCAGGGAGATCGCGTGCGCAACCAACCCCTCAGACGTCTCAGACGTCGACTGCTCGCCCTGCTCGGCTCCGCCGCCCTCGCGGTCACCGGAGCCGTCGTCCTTCCCGGTACGGCCCATGCGGCCAACGTCCTGTCCAACGCCGGCTTCGAGTCGGGCGGGCTCTCCCCGTGGTCCTGCACCGGCAATCTCGGCTCGGTCGTCTCCTCCCCCGTGCACGGTGGGTCCAAGGCCCTTGCGGGGGCGGTGAGTTCGAGTGACATCGCCCAGTGCAGCCAGACCGTCGCGGTCCAGCCGAACACGGTGTACACGCTCAGCGGCTGGGTGCGCGGGTCCTACGTCTACCTCGGGGTGAACGGCGGGGCCTCCACCTGGACGTCGTCGCCGTCGGCGTACAGTCGGCTGTCACTGTCCTTCACGACCGGGGCCTCCCAGACCAGCGCCACCGTCTACGTCCACGGCTGGTACGCGCAGGGCACCTACTACGCCGACGACATCAGCCTCGACGGACCAGGTGGCGGCGGCTCCGACAGTCAGGCACCGACCGTGCCGGGCAGTCTGCGGTCCACCGGCAAGACGTCGTCGAGCGTGTCGCTGGCGTGGAACGCCTCGACGGACAACGTCGGGGTGACGGCCTACGACATCTACCGGGGTTCGAGCCAGGTGCTCAGCGTCTCCGGTACGAGTGCCACGGTCAGCGGTCTGTCGCCGAGCACGAGTCACACCTTCACGGTGAAGGCGCGGGACGCGGCCGGGAACGTGTCGGCGGCCTCCAACGCCGTGACCGTCACGACGGACGCGGGTGGCGGTGGCGGTACCGGCTTCAAGCAGGCGGCGCCCTACCTCTACCTCGGCTGGGGCGACCCGCCGAGCGCGACCTCGGTGATGAGCGCGACCGGCATCAAGTGGTTCACGATGGCGTTCATCCTGTCCTCCGGCGGCTGCAACCCGGCCTGGGACGGACAGCGCCCGCTGACCGGCGGCAACGACCAGAGCGTCATCAACTCCATCCGCTCGGCGGGCGGTGACATCGTGCCGTCGATCGGCGGCTGGAGCGGCAACAAGCTCGGTCCGAACTGCTCGTCGGCTCAGGCGCTGGCGGGTGCGTACCAGAAGGTGATCGACGCCTACGGGCTGAAGGCCATCGACGTCGACATCGAGAACACCGACGAGTTCGAGAACGCGACCGTGCAGGACCGGATCCTGAACGCCCTGAAGATCGTCAAGGCGAACAACCCCGGGCTGCGGACCGTCCTCACCTTCGGCACCTCGACGACCGGGCCGACGTACTGGGGCAACCGGCTGATCGAGCAGGCCAAGGCGCTGAACGCGGACATCGACGTCTTCACGATCATGCCGTTCGACTTCGGCGGCGGCGCCGACATGTACGGCAACACCGTGAACGCGACGGAGGGGCTGAAGAACAAGCTGAAGTCCACCTTCGGGTGGGACGACGCCACCGCCTACGCCCACATCGGCATCTCCGGCATGAACGGCCTGTCCGACCAGCAGGAGCTCACCTCACCCGCGATCTGGACCCAGATCCGCGACTGGGCGAACTCGCACCACATCGCCCGCCTCGCCTTCTGGTCGGTCAACCGCGACCGGCCGTGCCCGGGCGGCGGCGTGACGAGCAACTGCTCCGGGATCAGCCAGAGCAACTCGCAGTTCACGTCCATCACGGCCGGGTTCACCGGCTGAGGCAGAACTTTTTTCTCAGGAGGTGTATCAGGGCGCCGACAGCGCGCTCATAAGAGTGAAAGGCAACGGGGGAACCACGGGGGATCACGGGGAACCACGGGGGAACGCACCACAACGGGGGAAGCACGGGGGCTTCGGGTCGGCCGGCGCTGTCACGGGGGCAGCGGCCGGCCGGCCCGAAGGTGCGTCTCAGGGGCAGGGGTCAGAAGCGGCCCGAACCGCGGTACAGCTCCAGCTCCCCGTCCAGTTCGACGGCGAGCACCGTGGCGTGCGGGTCGAGGTCCGCCTCGGTGGGCGGCTCGATCCAGAGCACCCCGGGTGTCTCATGCAGGCCGCCGGTGATCCTATGGGCCAGTTCCCTGCCGCTGCCGAGCACCGTGACCCGGCGTACCGAACCGAGCAGCCCGCGTACGTTGATCTCGGCGCGCGGGGCGTCGAAGAGGATCAGGTACAGGGTGCGGCGGTCCTCGGAGAGGGTGCTCGGGCCGTAATGGTGGCCGCCCGGGAGACCGCGCACCGTGCCGTACACCGCCTCCGCGTGCTTCGCGATCCAGTCGCCGAGGCCCTCCAGGCGCTCGACCTGCTCCGCCGGGATCGTGCCGTCCTCGCGCGGCCCGACGCTGAGCAGCAGATTGCCACCGCCGCCGATCGTCTCGGTGAAGTAGCGGATCAGCTGGTCGACCGACTTGTGGTTGTGGTCGTGGTGCTGGTGGCCCCAGGAGTCGTTGATCGTCAGGCACAGCTCCCAGGGACCCTCGGGCGGGACGACCGGGGCGCCCTGTTCGGGTGTCGCGTAGTCGCCCTCGCTGAGCATGCGGGCGTTGAAGACGACGTCCGGCACCTCGGAGCGGATCAGCGCGGCCAGTTCGGGGATGCGCCACTGCTCCTCACTGCGGTCCCACTCGCCGTCGAACCACATGAGGTCCGGCTGGAAGCGGGTGGTGAGTTCGCGGATCTGGCCGTCCCGGTAGGCGAGGAAGCGTTCCCAGGCGTCCAGGTCCTCGTCCTCGGCCGCGACCTCGGAGTACCGGTTGTCCTCCAGCTCCGGCGGGCGGCCGGGCTTGCGCGTGGAGGCGTAGTCGGGGTGGCTCCAGTCCGAGTGCGAGTAGTAGAGGCCGACCTTGAGGCCCTGTTCCCGCAGGGCGTCCGCGTAACCGCCGATCAGGTCGCGGCCCACGTTCAGGTCGCCGTGGGCGGTGTCCCACAGGGCGACGCCGTCGTGGTGGCGGCTGGTCAGTACGGCGTACTTGGCGCCGGCCCGCGCGAAGAGCTTCGCCCAGTCGCGCGGGTCGTAGCGGGATGCCGTGAAGCGGTCGAACTGGGACATGTACTGGTCGTAGGGGACGATGTCGTCGTAGAACGACCAGGACTCCTGGACGCCGTCGACGGCGTAGATGCCCCAGTGGATGAAGATCCCCAACTTGGCGTCGGTGAACCAGGGTTGCATCGGCACCGGGTCAGCTCCCCTCGCCGCGCTTCAGGCGGAGCGTGAGGACCTGGAAGGGGCGCAGGGTCACGTTCACCCCGCCGTCGCCAGTGAGGTCCGCGTCCTCCTGCAGTGGGCGCTCCAGCAGGTCGGTCACCTGGGCGCCGGCGAGCGGGAAGCCGGTGCGCAGGACGCCGGTCGCGCGGCCGCCGCTGGACTCGTAGAGGCGTACGACGACGTCGCCGGACCGGTCGTCGGCCAGCTTGACCGCTTCGACGGTCACACCGTTCCCGGCCACGGAGACGACCGGCTCGGGCGCGCCCGCCGCATCCGCCACCCGCAGGGGGAGGTTGAGGGCGTAGCCCTCGGCGACGGCGTCCTCGATGCTCGCGCCGGGCAGCAGGGAGTAGGTGAAGCGGTGCTTGCCCTGGTCGGCCTCGGGGTCCGGGATGCGCGGCGCGCGGACCAGGCTGAGGCTGACCCTGGTCGTCGTACCGCCGTCCTCGCGGACCGTGCGGGAGACGTCGTGGCCGTACGTCGAATCGTTGATGACCGCGACGCCGTAGCCGGGCTCGGCGATGTGCACCCAGCGGTGGCCGGAGACCTCGAAGCGGGCCGCCTCCCAGCTGGTGTTGGTGTGGGTGGGGCGCTGGATGTGGCCGAACTGGATCTCGGCGGAGGAGTGCGGGGCCCGGATGTCCACCGGGAAGCCCGCCTTGAGGATCTTCTCGGCCTCGTGCCAGTCGATCTCGGTCTCGAAGTCGATGCGGGGGCTGTCGGCGCGCAGGGTGATGGTCTGGGTGATCTTCGAGCCCTTGCCGAAAGCACGCTCGACACGGATCGCACCGACGAGCGGGCTCGCCTCGACGACCGTGACGGACTCGGCGTCCAGCAGGTCGGTGAAGCGGTTCTTGTAGTGCTTGTCGATGTCCCAGGCGTCCCAGTAGTTCGGGAGGTCGGTGTGCAGGCGCAGGAGGTTGCCCTTGTCGGCGAGGACCTCACGGCCGGCCCGCAGATCCCGTACGGAGGCCAGCGTGCCGTCCTCGGCCACCTCCACACGGACCAGGCCGTTGTCGAGGACGCGGCCCTCCGCGTGCACCGGCTGCGAGGGCTCGGCGATGGCGAGGGGCGCACTGCCACTGGCGGGCACCTTCACATACGCCGGTGCGCCCTCGGACGTACGCACCACCTCGGCGCGCTCGTACGGACTGGTGTTGAAGACGCGGGTGTCACCACCCCCCAGTGCGGCGACCGCCTGAGCCGTCAGCGCCTCCAACTCCTCGGCCACACGCGCGTATTCGGCCTCCGCCTCGCGGTGCACCCAGGCAATGGACGACCCCGGCAGGATGTCGTGGAACTGGTGCAGCAGAACCGTCTTCCACAGCCGGTCCAGCTTCTCGTACGGGTAGGAGTAGCCCGGCGTGTGCAGCGCGGCCGTCGTCGCCCACAGCTCGGCCTCGCGCAGCAGGTGTTCGGAGCGGCGGTTGCCCTGCTTGGTGCGGGCCTGGGAGGTGTAGGTGGCGCGGTGCAGCTCCAGGTAGAGCTCGCCGACCCAGACCGGGGCGTCCGGGTACTCCTCGCGGGCCTTGGCGAAGAACTCGTCCGGGTGCTCGACGACGACCTTCGGCGAGCCCTCCAGGTCCGCCAGCCGGCGCGCCCGCTCCATGATCTCGCGGGTGGGGCCGCCACCGCCGTCGCCCCAGCCGAAGGGTGCCAGCGAGCGGGTGCCGCCGCCCTTCTCGGAGTAGTTGCGGACCGCGCGGTCCATCTCCTCGCCGCTGAAGCGGGCGTTGTAGGTGTCGACGGGCGGGAAGTGGGTGAAGATGCGGGTGCCGTCGATGCCCTCCCACCAGAAGGTGTGGTGGGGGAACTTGTTGGTCTGGTTCCAGGAGATCTTCTGGGTCAGGAACCAGTCGTTGCCGGCGAGCTTGGCGAGCTGCGGGTAGGCGGCGGTGTAGCCGAAGGAGTCCGGGAGCCAGACGCCCTTGGTCTCGACGCCGAAGTGCTCGATGAAGAACCGCTTGCCGTGGACGAGCTGGCGGGCGATCGCCTCGCCGCCGGGCAGGTTGCCGTCGGCCTCCACCCACATGCCGCCGACCGGCGCCCACTGGCCCTTCTTCACCGACTCCTGGATGCGGGCCCAGACGTGCGGGTAGTTGTCGCGCACCCACTCGTACTGCTGGGCCTGCGAGCAGGCGAAGATGAAGTCCTCGTACTCGTCGGCCAGCGACGTGACGTTGGAGAAGGTGCGGGACGTCTTGCGCTTCGTCTCCCGGATCGGCCACAGCCAGGCCGAGTCGATGTGGGCGTGGCCGACACCGGAGATCGTGTGCGCGCTGGCGTGCGCGGGGCGGGCCAGGACGGGCGCGAGCAGCTCGCGGACGGCCGCGGCGCTGCCGGAGACGTCGTCCAGGTCGAGGGCGTCCATGGCCCGGTCGAGGGCATGCATGATCTCGTGGCGGCGCGGCTCGTGCTCGCCGAGGTGGACCATGAGCTCGCGCAGCACCTGGATGTCCAGGTCGAGGTGCCAGACCTCCTCGTCGAGGACCGCGATGTCGGCGCGCTGGAAGGTGTAGAGGGGCTTGTCGCCCGCCGTGAGGACGTCGCCGAGCTGGGTCGTCTTCGAGAAGTTGTCGGCCAGGATGTCCGGGTTGGAGGCGGCCTCGACCAGGTAGTCGATCTCCTCACCGCCGGAGACCGGGTTGCCGATCGGCACGTACTGGTTGAGCGGGTTGACCGCCTTCAGGGGCCGGCCGTCGGGCAGGTGGACCAGGGCCTCGGCCTGGTTGCCGGGCCAGTCGCCCACGAAGCCGAGGTCGATGACCGCCTCGACGCGTCGTCCGGCCCACTCGGCGGGCACCCGGCCGCGCATCCGGAACCAGGTCGTGCCCCAGGGCGGGCCCCACGGGGTGTCCATCGCGAAGGGCGCGTAGCGGGCGGCCGCGGCCTCCTCGAAGGAGACCGGCTCCCCCGGTGCCTGCCAGGCCTCGACCTCGAAGGGGACGGTGGCCGAGTAGATCGCGGGCTTGATGCGCTGGTTGTGGACGCGCTCGACGCGTTCCTCGATCCGGCGGCGTTCGTCGTGCATCAGGGTCTCCAGGGAGGGAGAGAACGGAGAGGGAAGCGAGGGTGGGTGAAAGCGCTTTCCGAGGCGAGCGCTATTTAAGGTACGCCAGGCCGGGGTGGACCGAGGAGTACCCCTCGACCAGCCTGCGGGCGACGTTGACCGAGTCGACCAGCGGGTGCAGCGCGAACGCCTTCACCGCCGTCGAGCGCGAGCCGGACTCGGCGGCGGCCAGCACCTCCCGCTCGACCGCCTTGACCGAGCAGACGAGGCCGGTGGCGTGGTCGGGCAGCGGCGCGACGGCGACCGGGTGGGCGCCGTTGGCGTCGACCAGGCAGGGCACCTCGATGACGGCCTCGGAGTCGAGCACCGAGAGCGTGCCCTGGTTGCGGACGTTGAGGATCAGGGTCGTGCGCTCGTCGCGGGCGATGGCCCGCATCAGCGCGAGCGCCACCTTCTCGTAGCCGCCGGAGAGGTCGTCGGCGTCGCGCTCGCCGGCGCCGGCGGTCTCCCGGTTCTCGGACATGTAGGTGGCCTCGCGCTCGGCGCGGGTGCGGTCCCAGACCTCCAGGGCGGAGGCGTTCGACTGCTCGACCTCCCGGTAGAAATGCGCCTGCTGGTCGGCGAGGAAGGCGCCGCGGGTCTTCTCGGCCTGCTGGTAGGCGCGGACGGCTTCCCGGTTGAAGTAGTAGTAGTGCAGATATTCGTTCGGGATCGCGCCGAGGGACTGAAGCCAGTCGACGCCGAAGAGCTTGCCCTCCTCGAAGGAGCCGAGCAGATCGGGGTCGGCGAGCAGGCGCGGGAGTTCGTCGCGGCCGGCGACGCGCAGGCCGCGGACCCAGCCGAGGTGGTTGAGGCCGACGTAGTCGATCCACGCCTCGCCGGGGTTCTTCACGCCGAGCACCCGGGCGATACGGCGGCCGAGGCCGACCGGCGAGTCGCAGATGCCGATGACGCGGTCGCCGAGGTGGCGGGACATGGCCTCGGTGACCAGGCCCGCGGGGTTGGTGAAGTTGATGACCCAGGCGTCCGGGGCCAGCCGGGCCACCCGCTGGGCGATGTCGACGGCGACGGGAACGGTCCGCAGGCCGTAGGCGATGCCGCCCGCGCCGACCGTCTCCTGGCCCAGGACGCCCTGGTCGAGCGCGACCCGCTCGTCGTTCGCCCGGCCTTCCAGGCCTCCGACGCGGATCGCCGAGAAGACGAAGTCGGCGCCGCGCAGGGCCTCGTCCAGGTCGGTCGTGGCGGTCACCTCGGGCGCGTCGGGCACCCCGGCCGCCTGCTCGGCGAGGACGCGGGTCACCGCGGAGAGCCGCTGTCCGTCCATGTCGTGCAGCACGACATGGGTGACCCGGCCCTCGGCGCGGTCCGTGAGGAGCGCCCCGTACACGAGCGGCACGCGGAATCCGCCGCCGCCCAGAATCGTCAGCTTCACCGGGTTCCTCCCATCGGGGAGGCTGCGCGCAACGCGGTGCTAGAACCAAGCACGCGCCACCTCCTTGAACCTGCTTCAAGCTCCCGGGCTGGTGCCAACCCGGGGTGTGTGGAGGGTGTGAGACCTCGCTGTTCGCCGAGCGGTGCGGCGGCCCGAGCCGGGAATCCGCCCGCTTCGGCCGGAGGCGGGTTCACGTCTGAACCTTTCCCGCCACGACGACCTCGACGCCCGCCTCCTGGAGGGAGGACCGCGTCGCCGTGTCGACCGGCGCGTTCGTCACCACCACGTCCAGCTCCTCGGGACCGCACACCTTCGCCATGCCGTGCCCGGGGAACTTCGCCGAGTCGGCGAGCAGGACGACCTTGTCGCCGGCCTTGATCATGGCCCGCTTGACCGGCACCTCGACGACCGTGGTGTCCATGACCTGCCCGCCGGGCCGCACCCCGCTGGTGCCGAGGAACAGCCAGTCGGCGTGCAGCTGGCGCAGGTTGTCCTCGGTGAGGAAGCCGACCAGGGAGCGGTACTCGCGGCGGAGCATGCCGCCGAGCAGCACCAGTTCGATGCCCTCGTCGTCGGCGAGCTCCTCGTAGACCACCAGGTTGCTGGTGATCACGGTGAGGCGGCGGCCGTGCAGCTGGCGGGCCAGCCGGAAGGCGGTGGTGCCGATGTCGAGCAGCACCGACTGACCATCTTCGATCATCGCGGCGGCGTGCGCGGCTATGGCGTCCTTCTCGGCCACGCGCATCTCCGCAACCTCGGCGAAGGGCTGGTCGCCCTCCTCCACGACGGCGCCGCCGTGGACCCGCGTGAGGAGGCCGTCCTCCTCGAGTTTGACCAGGTCACGCCGGATCGTGGCGGGGCTCACACCCAGCTGTTCGGAGAGATCGGTCACGGCCGCGGGGCCACCGGCGCGCAGGGCCCGCAGGATGAGTTGGTGTCGTCGTTCCGCTAGCACGGCGTGAACACTACTCGTCATCTTCAATCATCGCCATGCTTATTTCTGCTCAGGTATTGACCAATCTCGCTGAGCGGCGCACGATTCCGGTCACCGAAATGAAGAGTTTTGACGAGCTCTCCGAGCGGGTCCCGAACGAGAGGACGAATCCGTGGACGACGAACGGCCCGATGTGCTGCTGACCGGGCTGCTCTTCTACGACCTCGTTCTCACGGGGCTCGGAAAGCCCCCGACACCGGGCGAGGAGATCTGGACCGGCGGCATGGGCTGCGGCCCCGGCGGCATCGCCAACCTGGCGGTGGCCGCCGCCCGCTTCGGCCTCAGGACCTCGCTGGCCACGGTGTTCGGCGACGACCTCTACGGCGAGCACTGCCGCGACGTGCTGTGCGACCAGGAGGACATCGACCTCTCGCTCTCCCGCACGGCGGACGGCTGGCCCACCCCCGTCACCGTCTCCCTCGCCTACGGCCACGACCGGGCCCTCGTCACCCACGGCCAGGAACCCCCGTACTCACAGGACGCGCTGATGGGCGAACCGCCCGAGGCGCGCACGGCCCTCGTGCACATCGAGGCCGAACCGCGCGAGTGGATCGCCAAGGCCGCCGCGAACGGCACCCAGGTCTACGCCGACGTCGGCTGGGACCCGACCCAGCAGTGGTCCACCGACCTGCTCGACCAGCTCCGCCTGTGTCACGCCTTCCTCCCCAACGAGACCGAGGCGATGGCCTACACCCGCACCGACAGCGCGGTCGCGGCCCTCGGCACGCTCAGCGAGCTGGTGCCGGTGGCCGTGGTGACACGCGGCGGGGACGGGGCCGTGGCCGTCGACCAGATCACCGGCGAGTACGCGGAGGTACCGGCCCTGGACGTCGACGTCCTCGACGCGACAGGCGCCGGTGACGTCTTCGGCGCGAGCTTCGTGGCGGCCTCGCTCGGCGGCTGGCCGCTGGCGGAACGCCTGCGGTTCGCCGTGCTCGCCGCCGGGCTGTCCGTCCAGCATCACGGCGGGGCGCTCGCCGCGCCGGGCTGGTACGGCGTGGACCGTTGGTGGCGCTCGCTGACCGACCCCGACCTCAAGCGGGCGTACGGCTTCCTGGCCGACCGGATCCCGGCGGACGTGGGACCGCCCGTGCAGTACGCCCCTGTCACCCCGCCGGCCCCGCACACGTCCGTCGGCCCACACGCCCGTGAACGGCGGCACTGACCCTCGAACCCCCTCTCCACGTCGTACAGGAACAACAGGAGTGACCCGTGGACCTTTCTCGTAGAGGCTTCCTCCAGGCCGCCGTCTTCACCGCGGCAGCCTCCGGCCTGACCGTCGCCTGCGGTGGCGGCTCGGAATCCGGCGGTACCAAGAACGGCAAGGACCTGACCCTGTGGTACTGGGGCGGCGCCCTCAGCGACAAGGTGGTCGCCGAGGCCAAGACGCACTTCAAGGGCCAGATCAAGCTGACCAGCGCCTCCATCGGCGGCGACTTCAAGCAGAAGCTCACCACGACCCTCGCGGCGGGCGGCTCCTCCGTGCCGGACATCACCGGCATCAAGGGCGAGGACATAGCCTCCTTCCTGCCCAACGCCGACCGCTTCCTCGACCTGAACGACCTGGGCTTCAAGAAGATCTCGTCCCAGTACCTGGAGTGGAAGACCAAGCTCGCCCAGACCAAGGACGGCAAGCAGATCGGGTTCCCGATCGACATCGGTCCCACCGCGCTCTTCTACCGCGCGGACCTGTTCGACAAGGCCGGGCTGCCCACCGACCCGGCCAAGGTCGCAGCCGTAGCCAAGACCTGGGAGGACTACTTCGCGCTCGGCTCCGAGCTGAAGAAGGCGGTGCCCGGCGTCTTCCTGGTCAACAACATCAGCTCGGTGTTCAACATCGCGGTCGGCCAGGGCACCAAGCGGTTCATCGACGAGGACAACCACTTCATCGGCGACCAGGACCACATCCGTACCGCGTGGGAAACGGCGATCCGCCCCTACACGCTCGGCATCGACGCCAAGATCAACGACCAGACCTGGAACGCCGCCATCGGCAAGAACCTGGCCACCGAACTCGGCGCCGCCTGGCACGCGCTGGACATCGAGTCGGCCGCCCCGGGCACCAAGGGGAAGTGGCGGGTCTGCGCGACGCCGAACGGGCCGGCCAACCAGGGCGGCTCCTACCTGGCCCTGCCCTCGCAGTGCCGGAACCCCGAAGAGGCGTTCAAGATCATCAGCTGGATCCTCAGCCCGGACAACAACGCCAAGAGCTACACGGACGCCACCATCTTCCCCGCCTCCCCGGCGACGTACGAGATGGCGGCCATGACGGGTCCCGACGCCTTCTTCGGCGGGCAGAAGATCATCGAGGTCTTCGGCCCGGCCGCCGAGGCCATCCCGGTGAGCTACGAGGCACCTGCGGACTCCGCCGTCATGGCTCCCTTCACGGCCGAGCTGAGCAGCATCGAGGCCAAGGGCAAGAAGCCCGACGACGCCTGGAACGACGCGGTCAGCCAGGCCAAGCAGATCGCCCGGCGACAGGGGGTGAGCTGAGGTGTCGTCCCCTCCGGTCACCGGCCCCGCCGCGGTGCGCGAGCACCGCGGCGGGCCGGGCCCGGCCCGTTTCCGCCCGCGGCGCACCCCGCCCGCGGGCGCCGCTCGGCCGACGCGCCGCGGGGTGCTGTCGTACTGGCGGCAGTACCTGGCGATCTCGCCCTTCTACCTGGTCTTCCTCGCCTTCTCGTTCGTCCCCGTCTTCTATTCGCTGTATCTGTCCTTCCAGCGCTACGACGGCCTGGGCACCAAGCAGTTCGTGGGCCTGCAGCAGTACGAGTTCCTCTGGAACGACCCGGTCTTCTGGCTGTCGATCCGCAACACCCTGCTGATCTGGGTCCTGTCGACCGTCCCCACGCTGTTCGGCGCCCTGGTGCTGGCGACGCTGCTGCACTCGGTGCGCCGCTTCAAGGGCTTCTACCGCATCGCCCTGTACGTACCGAACGTCACGTCGATCGTCGCCGTGGCGATCTTCTTCGGCGCGGTGTTCAGCAACAACTTCGGTCTGGTCAACGCGATCCTGGGCACGGTCGGCATCCAGCCCGTTCCCTGGCTGAGCAATCCGTGGCTGATCAAAATCGTGATCGCCGCGTTGATGACCTGGATGTGGACCGGCTACAACATGATCATCTACCTGGCCGGCCTCCAGGCCATCCCGCAGTCGATCTACGAGGCGGCCAGGATGGACGGCGCCGGACCCATCCGGACCTTCTTCCAGATCACCATTCCGATCATGCGGCCCATCATCCTGTTCACCGTCGTCATCTCGACGATCAACGGTCTGCAGAGCTTCAGCGAACCCCAGGTGCTCTTCGCCAGCAACGCCGCCAACCAGAACCAGGGCGGCCCGGGCCAGGCCGGCCTGACCACGCTGCTGTACTTCTACCAGTCGGCCTTCCTCGACAACGACTACGGCTACGGCGCGGCCATCGTGTGGGCCTTCTTCGTACTGATCATCGTGCTAGTCGTCGTCAACTGGCGCATCGTGCAACGAGGGAGGAAGTCATGACGGCAGCTGCCACGACACAGCCGGCCACGGGTGCGAAGCGACGGCTGCGGCGTCCCAGGGGCCTGACCGCGCACATCCTCCTCGGCCTGGCCGTCCTGATCTCGGTCTTCCCGTTCCTGTGGACGATCGTGATGGCGACCAACACCACCAAGGACATCTACCAGAGCCCGCCGAAGCTGACGTTCGGCTCCCATCTGCTGGAGAACATCCGGCATGTGCTCGACACCATCGACTTCTTCGGGTCGATGCTCAACACGTTCGTCGTCGCGTGTGTCACCACGGTCCTGGTGCTGTTCATCGACTCCCTGGCGGCCTTCGCCTTCGCCAAGTTCGACTTCCCCGGGCGCAAAGTGCTCTTCGGCACGCTGCTGGTGTTCATGATGCTGCCGCTCCAGCTGGCCGTCCTGCCGCAGTTCATCCTGATGTCGGAGCTCGGCTGGGTCGGCATGCTCAAGGCGCTGGTCTGGCCCGCCCTCTCCAACGCCTTCGGCATCTTCTGGCTGCGCCAGTACATCGAGAACGGTGTGCCCGACGAACTGCTGGACGCGGCGCGCATCGACGGCGCCGGGTTCTTCCGCCAGTACTGGAACGTCGCCCTGCCGATGATCAAGCCCGCACTGTCGTTCCTCGCCATCTACGCCTTCGTCAACGCCTGGAACGACTACGTCTGGCCGCTGATCGTGCTCACCAACCCCGACCACGTCACGCTCCAGGTCGAGCTGGCCCAGCTCAACCTCGGCCACAACACCGACTACAGCATGGTCATGGCCGGTGTGCTCATGGCGGCCGTCCCGCTGGTCGTGGTCTTCACGATCTTCGCGCGGGGGTTCATCGCGGGCGCCACCGAGGGTGCGGTACAGGGCAGCTGAACCGGTGTCGAGAGAGAGGGGTGCGCCGTGGTGGATGCCGCCGGCGGGGGACGGTCCGGGCGCGGCAAGGTGCTCGTGGTCGGTATGGACGGCCTGCGCTTCGACCGGCTGACGCGCTCGCCGTCGACCGCACCCGTGCTGCACGGACTGATGGCCGCGGGTGCCGTCGGGATCAGCCTGCTGCCCTACGGCGAGGTGGACGGCCAGGCCGACGGCGGGCCGTCCACCAGCATGGCCTACACCGACTCCGGACCCGGCTGGTCGAGCGTGCTGACCGGGGTGTGGCCCGACCGGCACGGGGTGACCGGCAACGACTTCACCGGCGCCGACTACTCCCGCTATCCCGACTTCCTCAGCCGCGCCCGCACCGCGCGGCCCGGTCTGCGCACGGCGGCCGTGGTGTCCTGGCCGGCACTGGTCCGCCGCGGCACCCTCGGCCGCGCCATCGGCCGACGTGTGCGCCACAACGGCGAGTCCCGCGGCTACGAGACCGCGGACCGCCGCGTCGCCCGCACCGCCGTACGCTGGCTCACCAAGCACGACCCAGACGTCGTGTTCGTGTACTTCGGCGCCACCGACGAGGCCGGCCACGCCACCGGCCCCCTCAGCCCCGCCTACGATCAGGCCCTGCTCACGCAGGACGCCCACCTCGGGCGGCTGCTGGAGGCGATCGACGCCCGACGCTCCGAACCCGCCCGTGCGGACGAGCAGTGGACCGTGCTGGTCACCACGGACCACGGACATCTCGACTCCGGCGGCCACGGAGGCGACACGCGTGCCGAGCGAGAGGTCTTCGTCGTGCTCGCCGGGCCCGGCGTGCCCGCCGGCACCCGGCTGGACACGCCCCGCCTCATCGACATCGCCCCCACCGTCCTGGACCGCCTCGGCATCCCCCTCGACCCCGCCTGGGACCTCCAAGGCCGCATCCTGCCCGGCTCGACGTCACCGACGTCACCACCCCCTTCGGAAGGGTCATGACCGACGCACTTCTCGCCCTGCGCCCCTGGGAGGCACCCGAGGTGACCTCCTGGGGGCGGCTGCCCATGAACGCCGTCGACCGGCGCTCCGGAGCACTCCCCCTGGACGGCGACTGGCGCTTCCAGTTGCTGTCCGCTCCGGACGCGCCGGTCGAC
>NZ_RQJW01000026.1 GCF_004028635.1 Streptomyces cyaneus
CCTACCCGTCCCGTCCTTGAAGGGGCTCCGCCCCTTCGACCCCGCCAGGGGGCTCTGCCCCCTGGACCCCCGCTCCTCAAACGCCGGAGGGGCTGAGTTACTCAGCCCGTCCGGCGTTTGAGGACGAGGCCCCTTCAGGGCCGAAGCGGGGGTCTGGGGGCCGCAGGCCCCCAGGTACGGGACGGGTAGGGGCGGCGGGGGCGAGGAACCCGGGCCCTCACCCTCACAGCCCACCGTCACTCTCCCCACCAACCCGTCACCCGCGCGATCTTCGACCCCCCGGACGCACCCTTACGATGGGACGCATGACTGCTTCGTCTGGCCGCCGTGTTCTGCTCGCCGCCCCCCGTGGCTACTGCGCGGGTGTGGACCGCGCCGTGATCGCCGTCGAGAAAGCCCTGGAGCAGTACGGCGCTCCGGTGTACGTCCGGCACGAGATCGTCCACAACAAGTACGTCGTGCAGACCCTGGAGAAGAAGGGCGCCGTCTTCGTCGAGCGGACGGAGGAGGTGCCGCCGGGCAACATCGTGATGTTCTCGGCGCACGGCGTCGCCCCCGTCGTCCACGAGGAGGCCGCGCGCGGCAAACTCGCCACCATCGACGCGACCTGCCCGCTGGTCACCAAGGTCCACAAGGAAGCCGTCCGCTTCGCCAACGAGGACTACGACATCCTCCTGATCGGGCACGAGGGCCACGAAGAGGTCATCGGTACGTCCGGCGAGGCCCCCGACCACATCCAGCTCGTCGACGGCCCGGCCGACGTCGCCAAGGTCGAGGTCCGTGACCCGTCGAAGATCGTGTGGCTGTCGCAGACCACCCTCTCCGTCGACGAGACCATGGAGACGGTCGACGCGCTGAAGGAGAAGTTCCCGCAGCTGATCTCCCCGCCCAGCGACGACATCTGCTACGCCACGCAGAACCGCCAGCTCGCGGTGAAGCAGATGGGCGCCGAGGCCGAGCTGGTGATCGTGGTCGGCTCCCGCAACTCCTCCAACTCCAAGCGGCTGGTCGAGGTCGCCAAGCTGGCCGGTTCGCGCGAGGCCTACCTCGTGGACTTCGCGAGTGAGATCGACGAGGCCTGGCTGGAGGGCGTGACGACGGTGGGTGTCACCTCCGGCGCCTCCGTCCCGGAGGTGCTCGTCGAGGAGGTCCTGGAGTGGCTCGCCCAGCGCGGCTACGGCGACGTCGAGCTCGTCAAGGCGGCCGAGGAGTCCATCACCTTCTCCCTGCCGAAGGAGCTGCGCCGCGATCTGCGCGAGGAGGCGGCGGCGCTGATCGCCGAGCGCACGAGGGCCGATGCCGGCTCCGGTGACTCCGGGGAGTGACTGTCAGTCCGCCGTCGTAACGTAGGGCCATGCAGATCTTCGGCTTGGACATCGGTGGATCCGGGATCAAGGGTGCCCCGGTGGACCTCGACAGGGGCGATCTCGCTCAGGAGCGCTTCAAGGTGCTCACTCCGCACCCGGCCACGCCCGACGGGGTGGCCGACGGTGTGAAGCAGGTCGTCGAGCACTACGGCTGGACGGGGCCGGTCGGGCTGACGTTCCCCGGCGTGGTCACCGACGGCTCCACGATCCGTACGGCGGCCAACGTCGACAGAAGCTGGATCGACACGGACGCACGCGCGTTGTTCAGCGAGCGCCTCGGCGGCCTGCCGGTGACGGTGGTCAACGACGCGGACGCGGCCGGCGTGGCCGAGATGCACTTCGGCGCGGGCCGCGACCGCCGGGGCACCGTGATCCTCCTCACCTTCGGCACGGGCATCGGCAGCGCGCTGTTCATCGACGGAGCCCTGGTCCCCAACACCGAGCTGGGCCACCTCGAACTCCACGGCCACGACGCCGAGAAGCGCGCCTCCAGCAAGGCCAAGGAGGACGAGGACCTGTCGTGGGAGCACTGGGCGCACCGCGTCCAGAAGTACCTCGCCCATGTCGAGATGCTGTTCTCCCCGGAGCTGTTCATCGTCGGCGGCGGGGTGAGCAGGAAGTCCCAGAAGTTCCTGCACTACATCGAGGGCATCAAGGCGGAGATCGTCCCGGCGCAGCTGCAGAACAACGCGGGGATCGTGGGGGCGGCGATGCGGGCGGCGGAGAAGGACGGCTGAGGGGCAGCTGAAGGTCAGCTCAAGGACTGCTGTACGACAGCCGGGCGACGCTCACACCGACCGGCGGCGGGCCGCTGCCCTGCGCACCATCAGGCGGACCCTTCGTACGGTCACGATGAGACCGGCGATCAGCGTCCCCCCGTACAGCCACCCGGCCTGAGTGGCGAGGGCGGTCACGATCCCCATCAGGTGACCGCCGAGCCCCCCGCCCTGGTCGGCCACCGGAACCAGCCCCACCGCGAAGGCGATCGGCACGACCACCGGCGCGGTCATCAGGTCGCCCCTGCGCACCCAGACCGCCGTCAGCACGCACACCGGCAGGAACAGCACGCTGTACACCACGAGCGACGACCCGAACAGCAGCGCGTCGAGATAGCCGAGCAGGAACATCACGGCACCGCAGAACAGGCCGCCGCCCAGGCCGGTGAGCCGGGGGTTGGGAAACCGGCGCACGGCCTGCGGCGCCGGGGACGGCCCGGGTCGCCGTACCGCCGCCGCCACCGGGGCCGTACCCGGGCGGCGCTGCGAGACGGGCCGGGTCGACCGGGCGGGCTGGGTCGGTGCGGTGGCTCGGGACGACCGGACGGGGCGGGAGGACCTTGCCGCCGGGGCGGAACCGGATGGCCGGGACGCCCAGACGGACCGATCCGAACCCCTCACGCCACCAGCACCCCTCACACCACTGGCACCCCCTGGACCGCCCCCACCGTCCCGACCGCCCCCACCTCGCGCGAACCCGCCCGCGCCGCGCCTCGTACGACCTTCGCCCCACTCCACACTGTCCCCGTCCGACGCGAACCCGCGCTCACCCCGCGCGTACCCGCCCCCGCCCCGCCCCGCACCACCCCCACCCCGTGCTGCCTGCGGCGGCAGCGGAGGCGGCGTACCGCGTCGCGAGTCATACCCGGCAGGTCGCGCCCTGTCTGGCTCCACCACACCAACCTAGGTCGGTTTATGTGGTGAATCGGTCCTCAGACACGCCCTGGGGCCGACCTTGGCCAGGTGTTCGATACGACGGCCCTCGGCCGCCGGGGTCCGGTCCCGGTACGCCGTAGACTGGTGGATCGGCCCGTGCATCTGCGTCATCTGCATCGAAGATCGAAGAAGGACCGGGCCCCAGCCCAGCCCCTGAAGTCCTCTCACGTACGGGAAGTCGCAACGTGTCGCTCACGATCGGAATCGTCGGTCTGCCCAATGTC
Source organism: Streptomyces cyaneus (assembly GCF_004028635.1). GTDB lineage: Bacteria > Actinomycetota > Actinomycetes > Streptomycetales > Streptomycetaceae > Streptomyces > Streptomyces cyaneus. The sequence continues at coordinate 3,304 of NZ_RQJW01000026.1, forward strand.
GGCAAGTCGACCCTGTTCAACGCCCTGACCAAGAACGACGTGCTGGCGGCCAACTACCCGTTCGCCACGATCGAGCCCAACGTGGGCGTCGTGGGCGTCCCGGACGCGCGCCTCACCAAGCTGGCCGAGATCTTCTCCTCCCAGCGCGTCCTCCCGGCCACCGTCGACTTCGTCGACATCGCCGGCATCGTGCGCGGCGCCTCCGAGGGTGAGGGCCTGGGCAACAAGTTCCTCGCGAACATCCGTGAGTCCGACGCGATCTGCCAGGTCATCCGCGCCTTCAAGGACGAGAACGTCGTCCACGTCGACGGCAAGGTCTCGCCCAAGGACGACATCGAGACGATCAACACCGAGCTGATCCTCGCCGACCTCCAGACCATCGAGAAGGTCCTGCCCCGCCTCCAGAAGGAGTCGCGGATCAAGAAGGACATCGCGCCGAAGCTGGCGGCGGTCGAGGCGGCCAAGGAGATCCTGGACGCGGGCCAGACCCTGTTCGCGGCCGGGATCAAGCAGGACTCGGACCAGGAGGCCCTCCTGCACGACCTGCACCTGCTCACCACCAAGCCCTTCCTCTACGTCTTCAACGTCGACGAGGACGAACTGGTCGACGAGGACTTCAAGAACGAGCAGCGCGCCCTGGTCGCCCCCGCCGAGGCGATCTTCCTGAACGCCAAGCTGGAGGCCGACCTCGCCGAGCTCGACGAGGAGGACGCGATGGAGCTGCTGGAGTCGGTGGGCGCGCAGGAGCCGGGCCTCGCGACCCTGGCCCGTGTCGGCTTCAACACCCTCGGCCTGCAGACCTACCTCACGGCCGGCCCCAAGGAATCCCGCGCCTGGACCATCAAGAAGGGCGCCACCGCCCCCGAGGCCGCCGGCGTCATCCACACCGACTTCCAGAAGGGCTTCATCAAGGCCGAGGTCATCTCCTTCGCCGACCTGGTGGAAACCGGCTCGGTGGCGGAGGCCCGCGCCAAGGGCAAGGCGCGGATGGAGGGCAAGGACTACGTCATGCAGGACGGGGACGTGGTGGAGTTCCGCTTCAACGTGTGAGCGGATGCAACAACACCGCGTCGCTGACGTGGCGAACAAGCAGGTCAGAAGGGGTCAGGTTCTTCGGAGCCCGACCCCTTCGCCGATCCGTAGGCCAGCGCGATGAGGGGGCCTGCGGCGAGCAGGGCCGCCAGGGTCGCGTAGCCGTAGGTGAGGGTGGTGAGCGTGGCTACTCCGGCGACTAGCAACGGGCCGCCCGCGTCGCCGAGTTCGCGGCCGAGTTCGGCGGAGCCCATGGTCTGGCCCAGGCGTTCCTGAGGGGTCGCGGAGGCCAGGGCGGCGAAGCCGAGGGGGGTGATCAGGCCGGTTCCGGCTCCGATCAGGGCGGCTGCGGACAGTACGCCGGTCAGGCCGGGCAGCATGGCGCAGGCCAGGCCGGTGGCGGTGAGCAGCAGACCGGCTGTGATGCCGGTGCGGGTGGTGAGACGGCCGTCGTCCAGTGCGCGTCCGGCCTTCGGCTGGACGATCGCGGCGCAGGCGGCGAGTACGGAGATGGCGGCGCCGGTGGCGACCGTGCCGAGTCCGGCCGCCCGGCCGGAGACGGGCAGGAAGCCCACGCCGACCGAGAGGGCCGCGGTCGCCGCGGCCAGCGCGCCGGTCGGGGCGAGGAAGGCAGGGTCGGCCAGCCGCCGGGCCAGGTCCAGCACCGTCTGTCGGGCCTTCGGCAGCGGCGGGACGACGGGTACGGCGATGGCCGCCCAGGCCGCGACCGCCGCGCCCAGCACCGCCAGTACGGCGAACAGGAGCCGCAGGCCGCCCGCCCAGACCAGGACGCCGCCGAGCAGTGGGCCGAGGGTGTAGCCGATGGACTTGTAGAAGCCGTAACTGCCGAACGCGCGGCCGTGCTTGGCGGCCGGGTTGAGGCGGGCGACCAGCGCGGAGGCGGACGGGGAGAAGGCGGAGGCCGCTGCGCCCTGGCCGAGTCGGGCGGCCCACAGCCAGCCCGGGCTGTCCGCCACGACGTACAGCGCGGAGGCCGCGGCGAAGGCGATGAGCCCGCCGAGCAGCACCGGGCGGGCGCCGATCCGGTCGGCGAGGGTGCCGAAGACCGGCTTGAGGACCACCTCGGCGCCGTCGTACAGGGCGAGCAGGCCGCCCAGCACCAGCAGGGAGGTGACCGCGTCCTCGGAGAAGCCGCCGAGGTTCGCGGCGATGCCGTGCGCGCCGAACGCCGTGGTGAACCCGGCGGCGTAAAGGGGCCACATCTGCCGGGCAGGCGCCGACTTCGCTGTCGTCGTCCCGCTCATCGGTCGTGGCCCCCAGGTGTCTCGTGCAGGGCCCGGAAGACGCGTTCCGCGTAGTCCTCGCAGGCGGCGGTGCACTCCTTGAGCCGCTTGCCGGCCGTGGCGGCCTCCGGTGCGCCGAACACGTCGCGCGCGGTGAGATCGCGGTGCCAGCGCCGCAGCCGCTCCAGCGACTGCTCCTCTTCCTCCAGTTCGGCCAGGGTGAACTTGGCGATGCGGATCTCCTTCGCCAACTCCGCCTCGAACTTCCCGCAGTCGGCGAGGAACTCCGTCCAGTCCTCGGACCGCGCGGCGGTGAACATCGCCTGGAAGCGGGCCGCGTCCTCGGCACCGCGTCCGGACGCGGTGAGGGTCATGGCCTGTCCGCCGGCCTGCTCGGTCAGCGTGATCACCCGGGAGACGCCGTCCGCGAAGACCGGTACGTCCGGCACGGCCCACACGCCCTGCCCCAGGGAGAGTGCACCGATCCGGCGCAGCTCACGCCAGACGGCGACGCGGTGTCGGGAGGGTTCTGCGGGCACCTTGATCACGAGGACGAGCCAGCGAACGGGCGCTTCGTTGTTCGGCACATCGAGGAATGTAGCAGCGGTTACATGTACATGTGTACGACTGACGAATGAGGGGGCCGCACACCGGATGGCGGTGACATCCGACGGGCATCGTCGTGCCCAGCGGTCTCGCCGATGAGTGGTGCTTACGGCCGCTGCCGCTGCCGCTGTCACCCGATCGGCTCACGCTGTGCTGTGCGGGCGTGGGTGATCCGGTCTCCTGGGCAGAGACAACATCCATCCAGGGAGGCCCCTGATGTACGAGATGTGTCCCGCTCTCGACGCCCACGGCATAGCCGTGGTGTGGCACCTGAAGGCCAAACAGAGCGCGCAGGCCCTGTGCGGACAATTGCTCACCGGACGCCTTGAACACACCGAACACTCCGACGCCGACACCGCGCAGGCGGAAACCGCACCCCACTGTCAGCCGTGCATGACCTCATTCGCCCAGCTGGTGGACCAGCGCGGCTAGCAGCAGCCGCGCTCAGAACACGGTGTTGGCGTTCTCGGACGTGGGCGGGATGACCTCTCCTCGTCGGGCCAGAACTGGTGGCAGTGCAGGACGACGTGGTCGCCCTCGGCGAAGGCCCTCTTGAACTCGACGCGCTTGCCCGGGTACTCGGGCGGCCCCGCCCCCGATCCCGACGCCACCTATCTGCGCTTCCGTGACGCCGTGGAGAAGGACTTCACCCGCACCCGCCGGGTCGAGGACTACGCCCACTTCCTCGGCTACTCGGCCCGCACCCTCTCCAGAGCCGCCCTCGCCGCCGCCGGCCTCGGCGCCAAGGAGTTCATCGACCGTCGCGTCGTACTCGAAGCCAAACGCCTCCTGGCCCACAGCGACCAGACCGCCGCCCGCATCGCCGACCGTCTCGGCTCCGGCCATGTTGCTAACATTGGTGTTACTAACTTTTCTGTTAGTGTCCGGCGCCGAACGAGCGTCTGAGGCGGCTGAGCGTCTGAAGGTCGGCAGTCATGGTGGATTTCGTCGGTCGTCGGCAGGAGCTGGCGACGCTGGAGCGCGAGCTGCAGAAAGTCGCCGCGGGGGTCGGAGGAGAGCGGCCTGGGCGGTGCGTGATGCTGCGGGGGCGACGCCGGGTGGGCAAGTCGCGGCTGGTCGAGCGGTTCGTCGAGCGCTGCGGGGCGCCGTTCCTGTTCTACGCCGCCACCGGCGCGTCCCCTGGGGATGATCTGGCACGGCTGGCCCGGGACGCCCAGGCGTCGACTCTGCCGCTGGCACAGCTGGTGGCCGCCGCTCGACCGGAGAGCTGGGACGCCGCGTTCGATGTGCTGGCCGCGGCACTGCCCGCCGACCGGGCGAGTGTGCTGGTCATCGACGAGGTGCCGTACCTGATGGATGCCGACGGCGCTTTCGAGGGGATGCTGCAGCGGGCATGGGACCGGGTGCTGGAGACCAAGCTCGTGCTGCTGGTCCTCATCGGCTCGGATCTGTCGATGATGGAGGCGCTGAACAGCTACGGGCGGCCTTTTCACCAGCGCGGCCGGGAGATGGTGCTCGGGCCGCTGAACCCCGCCGAGGTCGGGCGGATGCTGGGACTGGAGCCGGCGGAAGCCTTCGACGCCGCGCTGGTCACCGGCGGACTGCCGCTGATCTGCGCGGACTGGCCGCGCGGCGCGGGGCTGTGGGACTTCCTTGCCGAGGCGTTGAATGATCCGGTCTCGGCGCTACTGGTGTCGGCCGAGCGCTCGCTGGCCGCGGAGTTCCCGCCGCAGGCTCAGGCACGTACGGTGCTGGCGGCGATCGGCAGCGGCGAGCGGACCTTCACCAACATCGCCCGCGCGGCCGGCGGGATCGGGGCCACGCCGCTGCAGCGAGCGCTGGAGCTGCTCACCGACAAGCGGATCGTCGCCGCGGAGCTGCCCGTGTCGCTGCGTCCGTCGAAGGACCGCCGCTACCGGGTGACGGATCCTTACGTGCGGTTCTGGCTGCACCTTCTCGGTCCGTCCATGGGGGAGATCGAGCGGGGACGGGGCGATCTCGCCCTGGCGCGGATCCGGGAGAGCTGGACCAGCTGGCGCGGCCGGGCCGTCGAGCCGCTCGTCCGCGAGGCGCTCGCCCGGACACTGCCCGACGATCAGCTGCCTGCGGCCCCCGCGGTGGGCGGCTACTGGACCCGCACCAACGACATCGAGATCGACATCGTCGGGGCGGACCGCGCCCCCGTCGCCAAGAAGCTGCTGTTCGTCGGCTCGATCAAGTGGCAGGAGCGATCCCCCTTCGACCGGCACGACCTGGCAGCCCTGCACCGCCACCGTTCCGCCCTCACTGCAGAACCCGTCCCGGTCGTGGCGGTCTCGCGCAGCGGCGTCGACTGTGCGGGACTCGACGCCGCCTACGGCCCCGGCGAACTGCTGGCCGCCTGGCCGCTGTGAGGGGGCGAGCTCAACAGAGCCCGACCCCCTCCGCGTTCCCGAGCTGGATCGGTGCTGCCGACTTCTCTGAAGACGCTCAGCCGGGAAAGACGCTCAGCCGGGAAAGACGTGGTCGTGGGTGACATGGCGGGACCGCAGCAGCAGCTCGCCGTCCTCGCCCCGGACCAGGACGTCGTGCACGACGCAACTCGGGCCGAACTCGGGCTCCTTGACGTCGGCGTGGACGGTGAGGACCAGGCAGTAGCTCGTCGCCGTGATCGAGCCGTCGGCCGCCTCGCTCAGCGCCACGTGGTTGAACCAGTGCCGGCGCTGGATCTTGCTCGCGTCGAACTTGCGGTGGAAGTCCTCCAGGACGGCGGTGATCCCGGCACGGGTGCGGGCGGCCGGCAGCGACGGGGAGTGCTTGAACTCGCCGTCCTCGGTGAAGGTCGCGGCGTAGCCGGCGAAGTCACGGCCGTCCAGCTTCTGCATCTGGTGGCCGTAGAACGACAGGACCTCGGCATACAGGCCGGTGGGAAGCGCGGTGATGGTCATGCGGCCACGGTCGCCCCGTGGCCTCGAAGCCCGCTCGAGCCGGGTTCGAGCAGGCCCTGCCAGCCTCGACGTCATGAGCACCGTGACAGTGATCGGGGCGGGCACGATCGGCCTGGGATGGATCAATCTGTTCAGCGCCTACGGGCTGACCGTACGGGTCAACAGCCGCAGGCCTGACGCCCGTCGCATCGTGCGCGAGGGGCTCGAACTGTTCTCTCCGGGCCGGGCGGACGAGCTGGAGACGCGGATCGAGTACGAGCCGGACGTCGGCCGGGCGGTGACCGGCGCGGACTTCGTCTCCGAGAACGCCCCCGACGACCTGCCCCTCAAGCAGCGGCTGTTCGCCGAGATCGGCGAGGCCGCCCCGGACCACTCCCTCGTCCTGTCCTCGACGTCGAAACTGCTCCCCGACGACCTGAGCCGGGACATGCCCGGACCGGGCCGGCTGGTCGTCGCCCATCCCTTCAACCCGCCGCACATCGTTCCGCTGGTCGAGGTGATCGGCGGGGAACGCACCGACCCCGACGCCGTCGACAGGGCGGTGGCCTTCCTGGAGTCGGTCGGCCGTACCCCGGTCGTGCTGCGCAGGGCGCTGCCCGGCTTCGCCGCCAACCGGCTGCAGTCCGCGCTGCTGCGCGAGAGCATCCACCTCGTCCTCGAAGGCGTGGTCACCGTCGAGGAGTTGGACCGCATCGTCACCGACTCGATCGGGCTGCGCTGGTCCACCGTCGGCCCGTTCCACGCGTTCCACCTGGGCGGCGGCCCGGGCGGCCTGCGCAAGTGGCTCGAGCATCTCGGCAGCGGCCTCGAACAGGGCTGGCGTGGGCTCGGACAGCCCGCCCTCACCCCACAGGCCGTCGAGACCGTGGTCGAACAGACCGAAGCCGCCTACGGCCACCGCACCTATGCCGAGCTGGTCCGCGACCGCGACGACCGGCACCACGCCGTGCTGGCCGCCCTGGGGCGGACCGAACAGTCCCAGGAGGAGAAGAAGTGATGCGTGCCGTCCAGTTCGACCGGTACGGGGATCCCGACGTGCTGTACGTCGCCGAGCGCCCGGTCCCCGAGCCCGGCCCCGGCCAGGTGCGCATCGCCGTCGAGGCGGTCAGCGTCGGCCATGCGCAGACCCAGATGCGGCGCGAGGTCTTCCCCGCGCCGATGTGGAAGCCGGTCTTCCCCGTCGTCCTCGGCGGCGACGTGGTGGGCAGGATCTCCGCGGTGGGACCTGACGTCGCGGGCCTGCGCCCGGGGGACCGGGTCGGCGCCTTCACCCTCTACGGCGCCTACGCCGAGCAGGTCGTCGTCGACGCCGCCACCGTCGTACCCGTACCCGAGGAACTGGACGCCACCGAGGCCGCGGTCCTGCCGGGCACCGGGCTGATCGCCCTCGGCATCCTGCGGACCGGGCAGCTGAGCAAGGGCGAGACGGTGCTGGTGCACGCGGCGGCCGGCGGCGTGGGCCATATCGCGGTCCAGCTGGCCCGGGCAGCCGGGGCCGGCCAGATCATCGGCACCGCGGGCGAGGCCGGCAAACGCGAGTTCGCCCGCACCGTGGGCGCCGACGCCGTCGTCGACCACCGCTCCCCGCACTGGGCCGAGGAGGTCCGGGAACTCACCGGGGGACGCGGACCCGACCTGATCCTGGACGGCGTCGGCGCCGAGGTCCTGCAGCAGGGCATCCGCCTGCTCGCCCCGGGCGGCCGGCTGGTGTTCTACGGCTCGTCCGGCGGCGAGCTGGAGATCCCGCGGGTGTCGGTGATGGACCTCATCGGCATCAAGTACGTCACCGGCTTCGCGCTGTCGGCCTGGCGGGGCGGCCGCCCGCACGACTACGAGGCGGGCGTCGCCGAACTCACCCGGCTGCTTCTCGACGGCCAGGTGAAGTCCGCCGTCCACGCCCGGCTGCCCCTGGAGCGGGCCGCCGAGGCGCACACCATCCTCGAGGCCAGGGCCCAGCTGGGCCGGGTCGTACTCATTCCCTGACCCTTCCCCGGCCTTTCCCTGGCCCTTCCCTGACCTCCGTTCCGAGCCGCGAGCGAAGGGTTCGCGCTCCAAGAGTTCGTATTCCAAGAGTCCGAAGGAGACCTTTTCCATGACCTCGTCGCGTCAACACGTGATACGTCTGACCACCGCGTCCGCCATCGCCCTGGGGGCCGTCATGAGCCTGGGCACCAGCGCGCATGCCGCGAACGTGGACGTGCCGTACGAGTGCCGCACCTGGGTGCAGGGCAACACGCACCCGGTCTACGACTACAAGCGCGGGTTCGATGTCACCGTGCCCGCCTCGGTCGAGGCGGGCAAAAAGTTCCAGGCCACGTACGACCCGGCCCCGATCACCGCCTTCGCCGAGTACAACAAGACCGTCAAGGACGTGCGGGTCGCCTACCGGATCCCGGAGGGCGCGAAGGTCAAGAAGCTGAAGCTCACCGGCGGCAGCGGCCTCGGTGACTCCGCTCTCACCGTCAAGGTCGAGGGCGCGGACATCGTCGTCAGCGCGTCCGGTCCGCTCGAGGGCGGTGTCGAGTTCGACCTGCCGACGCTGAAGGTCACCTACAAGGCGCCGAAGGACCCCGGTACGCTCAACTTCGTTCCGGGCGGCTCGAGTTACGAGCAGCCCGGCTTCTACTGGTACCGCTACCAGCCGATCCTGGACGAGTGGGGCCCCTTCGAGTGCTTCCCGGACCCGGCGAAGCCCCAGACCGTCCTGGCCAGCACACAGGTCGCGAAGTAACAGCAGCCGTCAAGCGAATGTGGAGAACGCATGCCTAAGGCCGTAGCCATCCACCAGTTCGGCGGGCCGGACGTACTGGGCCTCGTCGATGTGCCCGAGCCGGTACCAGGACCGGGCCAGGTGACGGTCCGGGTGCGGGCCGCCGGGGTCAACGGGTTCGACTGCCGGGTGCGCTCCGGCGGCATGCGGGGTCGTTATCCGGTCGAGTTCCCGCAGATCATCGGCAACGAGTTCGCCGGGGTCGTCGAGCGGACCGGACCGGAGGTGACCGGGTTCGCGCCCGGCGACGAGGTGCTGGGGTTCGCCGTCATGCAGTCCGGCACCGAGCTCCTCGCCGTCGGCGCGGACCAGATCACCGCCAAGCCGACGGAGCTGTCGTGGGAGGTCGCGGGGTCCCTGTCGGCCGTCGGGCAGACCGCGGACATCGCCCTGGACGCACTGCGCGTCGGCCAGGGGGACACCGTGCTCGTGCACGCCGCGGCCGGCGGCGTCGGCAGCCTCGCCGTCCAGCTCGTGCGCGAGCGGGGCGGCACGGCGATCGGCAGCGCCGGCGAGCACAACCACGAGTTCCTGCGCTCGCTGGGCGCGCTGCCCGTCGCCTACGGGCCGGGCTTTGCCGACCGGGTGCGCGCCCTGGCCCCGGGCGGCGTCGACGCGGCCCTCGACTGCCACGGCGGACCCGAGGCGCTCGCCGTGTCGCTCGAACTCGTCGCGGACCGGGCCAGGATCGCCACCATCGCCAACTTCCGCGCTGCGGCCCAGGAAGGCATCGTCATGCCGCAGGTGGTGCGGTCCGCCGAGCGCCTCGCCGCCCTGGCCGCACTCTGCGCCGAGGGCCGGCTGCGGCCGCACGTCGAGGCCGTCTTCCCCTTCGCCAAGGCGGCCGAGGCCCACCACAGGCTGGAGCAGGGCCATGTGCGCGGCAAGCTCGTCCTGGTGCCGGACCTGTGACATCGGCTCCCGCTCGACCGGGCGGCCCGGCGCCGGGCGGCCCGGCGCACGAGGGGCATCCGCGGCGCTGGGCCATCCTCGCGGTGCTGGTCCTGAGCCTGGTGAGCATCATCCTCGACAACACCGTGCTCAACGTGACGCTGCGCACCCTCACCGACCCGGAGCAGGGCCTCGGCGCCTCGCACAGCCAGGTCGAATGGGTGCTCAGCGCCTACACCCTGGCCTTCGCGGCGACGCTGTTCACCTGGGGTGTGCTCGGCGACCGGCTGGGCCGCAGGCGCGTACTCCTGCTGGGCCTCGGCCTGTTCGGACTCTCGTCCCTGGCCGGGGCCTACGCCGGGTCCCCGGAGCAGCTCATCGCCGCCCGCGCCTGCATGGGGGTGAGCGGCGCGGCGGTCCTGCCGAGCACCCTGGCCACCATCGCCGCCGTCTTCCCGATGCGCGAGCGCCCCAAGGCCCTCGGGATCTGGGCGGCTTCGGTCGGCTTCGCCCTGGGCATCGGACCGGTCACCGGCGGGCTGCTGCTCGCGCACTTCTGGTGGGGCTCGGTCTTCCTGATCAATGTGCCGATCGTCGCGGTCTGCCTGGTCGCGGTGGTGCTGCTGGTGCCCGAGACCCGGGGCGCCAAGGGCAAGCGCGTCGACGCGGCCGGGCTGCTGCTCTCGATCGCCGGTCTCGTGTTCCTCGTCTACGGCATCATCGAGGCCGGCCGCACCGGCGGGGTCACCGAGCCCACGGTCTGGGGAACCGGCCTTGCGGGTTTCGGCCTGCTGGGTGTGTTCCTGTGGCATGAGCGCCGTACCGCGGAACCCTCGCTGGAGCTCGGCTTCTTCCGGTTGAAGGCCTTCTCCGCCGCCGTCGTGGCCGTCGGCTTCGTCAGCTTCGCGATGATGGGGTTCCTCTTCTTCAGCGCCTTCTACCTGCAGAGCGTGCGCGGCTACACCCCGCTGCAGGCCGGGAGTTGCACCGTGGCGCTGGCCGTCGCGAACGTGGTCTGCGGGCCCCTCAGCACAGTCCTGGTCCGCTCGATCGGGCCCCGGAACGTGTGCGCGGCGGGCATGCTGGCCGTGACCGCCTCACTCTCCGGAGTCGTCTTCGTGACCCAGCACGCTCCGCTCTGGCTGATCCTCGCCTTGTTCGCCGCACTGGGAGCAGGCGTAGCCTGCGTCATGCCGACCGCAGCCGTGTCCATCATGAACGCGATTCCACGCGAGAAGGCGGGCGTGGCCTCCGCGATGAACAACACCGTGCGCCAGCTGGGCGGCGCCCTGGGCGTCGCGGTGCTCGGTTCCCTGATGGGCGCCGCCTACCGCAGCGGCATCGAGGACGAGCTCGCCGTACTGCCGCCCTCCATGCGGCACGAGGCCGGCGAGTCCCTGGACGCCACGCTGCTGGCCGCGACTCGGCTGGGGGAGAGCGGACTTGTCGGTCCCGCACGGCAGGCCTTCCTGGACGCCATGCATCTGGCCGCCGGGGCAGCCGCCGCGGCGGCCCTCGTGGGCGCCCTCGCCGTGCTCCGCTGGCTGCCCTCCACCGTCATGACCGCGAAGCCCGGGGCGGGCCCCGTGCCCGGCCGGGAGCATTCCGACCACACCAAGACCAAGGCCCAAGGAAGCTGACATGCCTTTTACTCCTGACGAGCTCGAGTACTACGCCTCCCAGAACCTCGGCCGGCTGGCCACCGTGGCGGCCGACGGGCAGCCCCAGGTCAATCCCGTCTCGTTCACGATCAACACCGAGACCGGCACGATCGACATCGGCGGGCACAACCTGACGGCCAGCAAGAAGTTCCGCAACGTCGGCAAGAACGACCAGGTCGCCTTCGTCGTCGACGATCTGCTCTCCATGCAGCCGTGGAACGTACGCGGTATCGAAGTGCGCGGCCGGGCCGAGGCACTGACCGACGCCCAGCCGCCGCACCCGTACTTCGGCACCGCGATGATCCGTATCCACCCCAAGCGCATCATCACCTGGGGCCTCGGCGAGGACACCGCTCAGCGCGGCCGCAACGTCTGACCGAGGCGCCTTCTGACTGAGGCGCCTGTGACCCAGGCGCCTTCGACTCCGCTTCGAGCGGACCTCGATGCCCTCTTGCCAGGGTGGAGCCCGTAGGACGGGCACACCACGGGGAGGGCCGGATGAGCACAGAAATCTTCCGCGAGGATTTCACCGGGGGACTGGTGACCGAGGGACCGGGCGCGCCATGGCGGCTGCGCCCGGTCGACGGTCTCCCCGAAGGAGACGGGGTGGTCCGCGGCGGCCCTGACGGCCTGACGGTCGTGCCGAGCGCCGTCCAACCTCGAACCAGGCGGCCGGCGTTCACCGAGCCGAAGCCGGGGCCGGACGGTTCCCCGCTCCATCTGCGGTGGGGGGCCTTCACCACCGGCGGCACCGCCTCCGCGCGCGGCGGGTTCACCGCGGTGCCGGGCGAACTGCTCTCGGTCAAGGCCGAGATGGGACTGCGCGGCTTCGGCCTGCGCTCCCACCCGTACGACGACGTCGCCGAGGCGACGACGGACGCCCGGCTCGGCGCGGGCGGTCTGATCTCGGTCGACCTCGAGACCGGCATGATCTTCGACTTCTTCCTCACGCACGGCCGCCTCTACGCGGTCTACGAGCGACTCGCGCTGCAGCCGGACGCCGAGTTCGCGTCCTTCACCTACTGCGTCCCGGTCGCGGACCGCACCCCTGGCACGCTCCACCGGCTCGAGGTCGGTTACGACGCCGCGGCCGGCACCGTCCACTGGAAGGCCGACGGGCAGGAGGTGCTGTCCGTGGACCGGATCGGCTTCCGCGCGCTGGACGCGCGCTGGCTCCGGCGGGACAACGGCGGCCGGGAGGAGGCCGTACGGCCGCGCGGACTCGCCTTCGGCCTGGGGCTCTTCCTGGAGCGCTACTTCGGTCAGGGGGTGCGGCTGTCGGCCCGCCGGCTCTCGGTGTCCACCTCGCCCGCCGGTTCCCGCGACGCGTGACGACCGACTCGTGACGACGACCAACGAAAGGCACAGCCATGCCCGATGAGAACAAGCCCGTACTGGTCCTCGGCGCCACCGGCAAGCAAGGCGGCTCCGCGGCCCGGTACCTGCTGGAACGCGGCTGGACCGTGCGGGCCTTCGTCCGCGACCCGGGCGCGCCCAAGGCCAAGGAGCTGCGCGAACTGGGCGCCACCCTGCACACCGGCGACCTCGAGGACGCCGAGTCGGTGCGCGCGGCGATGAAGGGCGCGTACGGCGTCTTCAGCATCCAGACGCCGATGACACCGGCGGGCGTGGAGGGCGAGGAGCGGCAGGGCAAGATCTGCGCCGACGCCGCCCGTGACCTCGGCATCCAGCACTACGTCCACAGCTCGGTCGGCGGGGCGGAGCAGCCGGAGGGCGTGAACTGGCGGCTGTCCAAGCTCGCGATCGAGCAGCGGATCCAGGAGAACGAGCTCAACTTCACCTTCCTGCGGCCGTCGTACTTCATGGAGAACCTGAACCACGACATGTCGCCCCTCGTCATGGAGGACGGCGTGCTGACCTTCCGGCGGGGGCTCGGGCCGACCAACACCCTGCAGATGATCAGCGGCCCCGACATCGGGTACTTCGCGGCCGACGCCTTCGACGACCCCGAGACCTTCGGCGGCGCCAAGATCGAGCTGGCCGGGGACGAGTTGACCGGCGAGCAGATCGCGGACGCGTTCGGCCGGCACACCGGACTGCCCGCCCGCTTCGTCTCGGTGCCGATACCGGAGCTGCACCGCACGGGCTTCGAATGGCAGGCGATCTCGTACACCTGGCTCAACGGGATCGGCTACCACGCCGACATCCCCACGCTGCGCGCCCAGTTCCCGCAGATGCTCACCCTCGACCAGTGGCTGGCCAAGACCGGCTGGGCCCCGATGGACGCGGCATGAGCGAGGACGCGATGACCCAGCAGACCCAGGAGATCCAGGCGCGGTCACCGCTGGTGGCCGGCGCCCACCGGATCGCCGAGCTCGCCGGGAAGCGGGCGGCCGACGCCGAGCAGCAGCGCCGGCTGAGCCCCGACGTCGTCCGTGCGGTCCTCGAGGCCGGTTTCGCCGCCCACTTCGTCCCGGTGGCGCACGGCGGCCGGGCCGCGACCTTCGCCGAGCTCGTGGAGCCGGTCGCGGTGCTGGGCGAGGCCTGCGCCTCCACCGCCTGGTACGCCTCGCTCACGGCGAGCCTCGGCCGGATGGCCGCCTATCTGCCGGACGAGGGCCAGTCCGAGCTGTGGTCCGACGGCCCCGACGCGCTGATCGTCGGTGCCCTGATGCCGCTCGGCAGCGCCGAGAAGACGGCGGGCGGCTGGCACCTCTCGGGCACCTGGCCGTTCGTCAGCGTCGTCGACCACTCCGACTGGGCGCTGGTGTGCGCCAAGGCGGGGGAGGAGCCGTGGTTCTTCGCGGTGCCGCGAGACGCGTACGGCATCGTCGACAGCTGGTACCCGATGGGCATGCGCGGAACGGGCAGCAACACCCTTGTCCTCGACGGGGTGTTCGTGCCGGACTCGCGGGCCTGTACCCGTGCGGCCATCGCGGCCGGCGTCGGTCCGGGGGCGGAGGCGATCTGCCACACCGTGCCCATGCGGGCGGTCAACGGGCTGGCTTTCGCGCTGCCGATGCTCGGCGCGGCCCGCGGCGCCGCGGCCGTGTGGACCTCGTGGATCGCCGCGAAGCTGGCCGGGCCGACCGGGCAGAACGCCGTCTCGTCCCAGGACCGTGTGCTGTACGAGCACACCCTGGCCCGGGCCACCGGCGAGATCGACGCGGCCCAGCTGCTGCTGGAGCGGGTCGCCGCGGTCGCCGACGCGGGCGGGGTGACCGGTGAACTCGTCGGCCGTGGGGCGCGGGACTGCGCGCTTGCGGCCGAGCTGCTGACCGCCGCGACCGACCGGCTGTTCGCCAGTGCGGGCACCAGGGCGCAGTCGCAGGACAGCCCGCTGCAGCGCCTCTGGCGCGATGTGCACGCGGCTGCGAGCCATATCGGGCTGCAGTTCGGGCCGGGAGCGACGCTGTATGCCGGAGAGCTGCTGAGGAGGAGCAACGATGGCTGAAGTGAACGATCCCCAGGTGGGCTTTGTCGCCGTCGTCACCTTCCCGGTGGACGGCCCCGCCACCCAGCGCAAGCTGGTGGAGCTGGCCACGGGTGGCGTGCAGGAGTGGATCCGCGAGGTGCCCGGCTTTCTGTCGGCCACGTATCACGCGAGCACGGACGGCACCGCGGTCGTCAACTACGCCCAGTGGGAGAGTGAGCAGGCCTACCGGGAGAACTTCAGCGCCGACCCGCGCTCGGCGAAGCTGCGGGAGGCGCTGAGCTCTCTGCCCGGTCTGATGGGACCGCCGAAGGCCGTCTTCATGACCCCACAGGGGTCGATCCTGCCGGCCTGACAGTGGCGGCCGCACTGTTGCTGCCACCGTCGTCCGCACCGTCGCCGGCCCCGGCTCCGGCCACCAGGCCGGCAATGATGATCTCGAGTCCGAGCTCGAACCGGCGGTCGGAGTCGAGCGAGGTGATCGGGCCGGCCAGATGGACCAGGTTCGGGAACTGGGCGGTCGGCAGCGACTTCAGATAGCCGTGGAGCTGGTCGGCGAACATGCCGGCCTGCTCCTCGCTCTGCTCCGCACCGGAATGCCGGGACGACTGCTCCAGGGCCTCCGCCGTGACGAAGGTCGACAGCAGGTCGCCCCCGTAGGCGGCGAGTTCGTCCTGCAGGCCCCCCGCGCGCAGCAGGTTCAGGGTGCGCTCCATCCCCATGATCCCGTTGGGGCCGAGCGGGACCCGGTCGATCGCGATGCGCGCCAGGTCCCGGTGGGCCAGGAACATCCGCCGCAGTGACCGGCACATCTCCTTGACCTGCTCCGCCCAGCGCCCCGGCTCCGGCTCCGGGATCTCCACCTCAGTCAGTACGAGGTCGAAGACGAGGTCGAGCAGCTCGTCCCGGTTCCCCACGTGCGCGTACAGCGAGGCGTGCCCGGTCTTCAGCTCCTGTGCGAGCCGCCGCATGCTCAGCGCGTCGAGTCCCTCGGCGTCGAGAATGCCGAGCGCCGTGTCGACGATCCGGTCCTGGGTCAGGGGCATGCGCGGCGGCGCCTTCTTCGGCCGGCGCCACGGAGGTACGGGGATCTCCTCGGGCATGGGCCTCCTTCCATCGCTTCGCAGCAGGTGGCACCCATCGTATGGCATCGACGGGCCACCGTTTCTTGACACGACCACCGTTCCACTATAGAACGGTGGTCGTCCATAGACCTGCTGTCGAACACCTCGGGGGATGCCATGAGTTCCGTTGAAGCAGAAGGGCCGGACGGGGGCGCCGCGCCTCCGACGGCACTGGTGTCGGGGCAGGATCCCGGGCCGGACGCAGCCGCGGCCGAGCCCCCGGCCTACGCGCGCCGCTGGGCTGCGCTGGCAGTCATCCTCGGCGCCGAGATCATGGACCTGCTCGACGGCACGGTCATGAACATCGCCGCGCCCGCCGTCCGCGCCGACCTGGGCGGCAGCCTCAGCGTCATCCAGTGGATCACCGTCGGATACACGCTCGCCTTCGCGGTCCTGCTCGTGGTCGGCGGCCGACTGGGCGACATCTACGGCCGCAAGCGCATGTTCGTCATCGGCGCCGTCGGATTCACCCTGGCCTCCGTGCTGTGCGCGGTGGCGGGCAGTTCCGAGATGCTCATCGCCGCGCGCTTCCTGCAGGGCGGGCTGGGCGCGCTGATGATTCCGCAGGGGCTCGGCCTCATCAAGCAGATGTTCCCGCCCAAGGAGAGCGCGGCGGCGTTCGGCGCGTTCGGGCCCGCCATCGGACTGGGCGCCGTGCTCGGCCCGATCATCGCCGGATTCCTGGTCGACGCCGATCTGTTCGGCACCGGCTGGCGGTCCGTCTTCCTGATCAACCTGCCGATCGGGGCAGCCGTGATCATCGGTGCGGTGCTGCTGCTGCCCGAGGGCAAGGCGCCCGTACGACCGAAGTTCGACGTCGGCGGCATGCTGCTGGTGACGCTCGGGCTGACCCTGCTGATCTTCCCGCTAGTCCAGGGGCGCGAACGCGGCTGGCCCGCCTGGACGTTCGTGCTGATGGCGGCCGGAGCGGCCGTGCTCGCCGCCTTCGTCGCCTACGAACTTCGGCAGGAGAAGCGCGGCGGCGCCACGCTCATCGAGCTCAGCCTGCTGCGCCGGTCCCGCTATGCCGCCGGCCTTGCGGTGGCGCTGGTGTTCTTCACCGGCATCTCCGGAATGTCCCTGCTGCTCGGTCTGCATCTGCAGATCGGCCTGGGCTTCAGCCCGACCCGGGCCGCGCTGACGATGACGCCCTGGTCGGTGTTCCTGGTCGTCGGCGCGATCCTGACCGGGGCGGTGCTGGGCGCGAAGTTCGGCCGCAAGGCCCTGCACGGCGGGCTCGTGGTGATGGCACTCGGCGTCCTGATCATGCTGCTGACCATCGGCGACCAGGCCGGCGGACTGACCAGCTGGGAGCTCGTCCCCGGCATCGCCGTGGCCGGACTCGGCATGGGCATCATGATCGGTCTGCTCTTCGACATCGCCCTGGCCGACGTCGACAAGCAGGAGGCCGGCACCGCCTCCGGCGTCCTCACCGCGGTCCAGCAACTCGGCTTCGCGGTCGGCGTCGCGGTGCTCGCGACGCTGTTCTTCGGGCTGCTCGGCTCCCAGGCCACGGCGAGCGTCGCCGACGGCGAGAGCCGGACCCGGGCCGAACTCACCGCCGCCGGGGCGACGTCGGCCGAGCAGGACCGGCTCCTCGCCGACCTGCGGGACTGCCTGAAGGAATCGGCGAGCCAGAAGGACTCCGAACGGACGCCGGACAGCTGCCGGAACATCCAGCAGGCCCGGCCGGAGCTGGCCGAGGCCACGGCGCGGGCCTGGCAGACCGCCCACACCGAGAACTTCAGCACCGCGATGGTCCGCACGCTCTGGATCGTGATCGGACTGCTCGCGGTGGCCTTCGCGCTGGCCTTCCGGCTGCCGCCCAAGCCTCGTGAGGAAGAGGGATTCTAGATGACACGCAAACTGCTGGCCTGGCCCGGCGGCCGCCGGCTCAAGTGGCTGGTGCTCGTGGGCTGGATCGGTCTGCTGATCGTGCTCCAGCCGCTGGCCGGAAAGCTCGGCGACGTCGAGTCGAACGACGCCGCCGCCTGGCTGCCCGGCAACGCCGAATCGACCGAAGTACTCGAACTCTCCGAGAAGTTCCAGCCCGCCGACACCAGCCCGGCCATCGTCGTCTACGACCGCGCCTCCGGGATCACGGCCGCCGACGAGGCGAAGGCTCGGGCCGACGCCGCGAAATTCGCGGACGGCAAGAACGTGGTGGGCGAGCCGTTCGGCCCGGTGCGCTCCAAGGACGGCAAGGCCCTGCGCACCGTGGTCAACGTCCACCTCGGCAAGGAGGGCTGGGAGGGGCTCAACGAGGCCACCAAGGATCTGCGCAAGGCCGCGCAGCCGAACGCACCCGACGGTCTCGGCGTCCATGTGACGGGCCCGACCGGCTATGCCGCCGACTCCGCGGAGTCGTTCAGCAGCGCCGACTTCAAACTGACCCTGGTCACCCTCCTCATCGTCGTGACGATCCTCGTCGTCACCTACCGCAGTCCGCTGCTGTGGCTGCTGCCGATGATCTCCGCGGGCATGTCCCTGGTGATCTCGCAGGCCATCATCTACCTGCTGGCCAAGCACGCGGGACTCACGGTCAACGCCCAGACGGCGATGATCCTCACGGTGCTGGTGCTCGGCGCGGCCACCGACTACGCGCTGCTGCTCGTCGCCCGCTACCGGGAGGAGCTGCGGCGGCACGAGGACCGGCACGAGGCCATGGCCGTGGCGCTGCACCGGGCGGGTCCCGCCATCGTGGCCAGCGCCGCCACCGTCGCCATCAGCATGCTCGTCCTGCTGCTGGCCGCGCTGAACTCCACCAAGGGCCTCGGGCCCGTCTGTGCCGTCGGCGTGCTGGTCGGCCTGCTGTCGATGATGACGCTGCTGCCCGCTCTGCTGGTGATCTTCGGACGCTGGATCTTCTGGCCGGCCAAGCCGAAGCACGGCGTGGAGCCCGACATCACCCGGGGCGTGTGGACGCGGGTCGCCCGCATGGTCTCCGGCCGCCCGCGTACGGTCTGGATCACGACCAGCCTGGTGCTGGGCGCCGTGGCCGTGCTGGCCGTCACCCTGAACGCCGACGGGCTGCAGCAGAAGGACGGCTTCAAGACCAAGCCGGAGTCGGTGGTGGGTGAGGAGATCCTCGCCCGGCACTTCCCGGCCGGTTCCGGTGAGCCGATGGTCGTCATCGCCAAGGAATCCTCGGCGGCCGAGGTGCGCGGCGCGCTGGAGAAGGTGCCCGGCGTCACTGAGGTCGCGGAACCCCAGGTCAAGGACGGGCTGGCCTATCTCGAGGCGACGCTCAGCGCCGGAGCCGACAGTCCGGCGGCCATGGACGCTGTCACCGCGGCCCGAGAGAGCCTCGGCCGGCTGGACGGGGCGGAGGCGATGGTGGGCGGCAGCAGTGCCGTCGTGCACGACATGCGCGAGGCGTCCAGCCGCGACCGCGGCCTGATCATCCCGGTGATCCTCGCCGTGGTGTTCTGCATCCTCGCGCTGCTGCTGCGGGCCCTGGTGGCTCCGTTGCTGCTGATCGCGAGCGTGGTGCTGTCCTTCTTCACGGCGCTCGGTCTCGCCGCCTTCTTCTTCAACCACGTCTTCGACTTCGCGGGGGCAGATTCCGCCTTCCCGCTCTGGGTGTTCGTCTTCCTGGTCGCCCTGGGCGTCGACTACAACATCTTCCTCGTCACCCGGATCAGGGAGGAGAGCAACCGGTTCGGCACCCGGCAGGGGGCGCTCAAGGGCCTCACCTCGACCGGTGGCGTGATCACCGCGGCCGGTCTGGTGCTGGCCGGGACCTTCGCCGCCCTGGCCACGCTGCCGCTGGTCTTCATCGCCGAACTCGGCTTCACGGTGGCGGTGGGCATCCTGCTCGACACCATGATCGTGCGGTCGGTCCTGGTCACCGCGCTCACCCTCGATGTCGGCCGGTGGATGTGGTGGCCGCACGCGCTCTTCCGGCGCGAGGACACTCCCGCGGAAATGGCCGGATCGGGAATTTCCGATTCTGCGAATTCGGAGGCACCGGCTCCTGTTTCCCAGTGAAAAGCAGTAAAGTGTGAATCAGCGCAGCTTGCTGCGCTGATTTATATTTTGACAAATAAATGATCTTCTGTGACCCCAACCACATTGAAGTTTGTCAAGTAGGCCTGTTATCGTCGCCCCTAAGAAAACGGAGAATCTCGACGGGGGCGCAGGATGAGATTCAATCTGTTGGGGCATGTTCATGTAATCACTGATACGGGGCGGTTAATTCCGCTTAAATCCTCGAAAGCAACGCAACTCCTGGCGTTGCTGCTGCTCAGACGGCATGAGGTGGTGGGCGCGGGGGTGCTCATCGAGGAACTGTGGGCGGACGATCCGCCGCGCAGTGCCATGACGACATTGCAGACCTACGTCTACCACACCCGCCGGCTGCTGGCGGAGCATCAGGTGACCGGCGAGGAACGGGAGTTGGTCCTGACCCGGCCACCCGGCTACTTCGCCCTGATCGACGACGACGAGCTCGATGTCACCATCGTCGAGCGGCTGATCCGCAACGGCAGCAGGCTGCTCGAGGAGGGCCGGCCCGAGGAGGCACTCGCCTCGCTGAACGCGGGACTGGATCTCTGGCGCGGCCCGGCGCTGTCCACGGTGCCGTGCGGCCGGGTGCTCGAAAGTCATATCGCTCATCTGGAAGAGCTCCGGCTCTTCGGAGTGCAGCTCCGCATCGACGCGAATTGGCGGCTCGGCAGGATAGGGCCGATGATTCCGGAGCTGAGGTCGCTGGTAATTTCACATCCGCTGAACGAGACCCTGCACGCCAAGCTGATGGGCGCGCTCTACCAGGTGGGGCGGCGGGCGGAGGCACTGGCATCGTACCGAAATCTCCGGCAGATACTCTCCGACGAACTGGGGGTGGATCCGACACCCGAAATCCAGCGCATGCATATGGAGATTCTCAACGGTGACCACGTGCTCGCGTAGACACCGGCCGGCCCGTGAACGCGGTGGAGCCCCTCGCAGACTGCGAGGGGCTCCACCGCGTTCACGGACCGCCAGGAGTCGGTGCGCCGCCGGGCGTCAGTAGTTCCCCAGGCCGCCGCAGACGTTCAGCGCCTGCGCGGTGACCGCGGCCGCCCCGTCCCCGATCAGATAGGCCACCATCTCCGCCACCTCGGACGGCTGCACATACCGGCCGATCGGCACGCGCGCGGTGATCCGGTCGAAGGCCTCCTCGGTCGACACCTCCCAGATCTCCGAGTAGTGCTCGCGCACGTTCGCGGCCATCGGCGTCTCGACGAATCCGGGGCAGACGGCGTTCACCGTGATGCCGGTCCTGGCCAGTTCGAGGCCGAGCGCCTTGCTGAAACCGACCACGCCGTGCTTCGACGCCGAGTACGGGGCGGCGTGCACCACACCCTGCTTCCCGCCCGTCGAGGCGATGTTGATGATCCGGCCGGATCCCCGCTCGAGCATGCCGCCGGCCTTCAGGACCTGCTTGGTCACCCGGAACACGCTGGTGAGATTGGTGTCGATCACATCGAGCCAGAGCTCGTCGGCGAGCTCGGCCGTGGCACCGCCACCGGGCCGGCCCGCGTTGTTCACCAGGACGTCGATCGGACCGTAGCGCTCGACGACCGCCGCGACCAGGGCCTCGATCTCGGCGACCGAGCGGACGTCGCAGGTCCGGCCGTCCGCCTCCACGCCCGCTTCCCGCAGCTCCTTCAGCGTCGTGCGCAGCCCTTCCTCGCCGCGCGCGCAGACGTAGACCTGCAACCCCTCCTTACCGAGCCTTCGGGCGATCTCCAGCCCGATACCGCTCGTTGCGCCCGTCACCAGTGCGACCTTCGAGCCCTGCGTGGCCATGTGTCCCTCTCCCTGCTTAGTGGTCCCTCACCTGCCCAGCCTTGGGCGCCAGGCTCGAACGCCGGTCGAAGAGAGGTGGGGTGCGGCTGGGACGCCGCGACGGTGGATCCGGCATCGAGGGGCTTGGTATCGGCCTTCGAGCCGCTTTCGAGTCACGGCGCCGACGATGACGAAGACCACCGGACGAACTCATCGAAGGAGCTGTTCGGATTGAAGCGCAGAGTCGTCATCACGGGCGTCGGCGTCCGCGCCCCGGGCGGGAACGGCACGCGGCAGTTCTGGGAACTGCTCACCTCGGGGCGGACGGCGACGCGCCGGATCTCGTTCTTCGACCCCTCGCCGTACCGTTCGCAGGTTGCCGCGGAGGCCGATTTCGACCCGGTCGCCGAGGGCTTCGGCCCGCGCGAGCTCGACCGTATGGACCGGGCCTCGCAGTTCGCCGTGGCCTGTGCCCGCGAGGCCGTCGCCGCGAGCGGACTCGAGTTCGATCGCCTGGACCCCACCCGGGTCGGGGTCAGCCTCGGCAGCGCGGTGGCCGCCGCGACCAGCCTGGAGCGCGAGTACCTGCTGCTGTCGGACTCCGGCCGTGAATGGGAGGTCGACGCCGACTGGCTGTCCCGGCACATGTTCGACTACCTGGTGCCCAGCGTCATGCCGGCCGAAGTGGCCTGGGCGGTCGGCGCCGAGGGCCCGGTCGCGATGGTGTCCAACGGCTGCACCTCGGGCCTGGACTCCGTGGGCCACGCGGTGCGGCTGATCGAGGAGGGCAGCGCCGACGTGATGCTCGCCGGGGCCGCCGACACCCCGATCACCCCGATCGTCGTCGCCTGCTTCGACGCGATCCGCGCCACCACGTCGCGCAACGACGACCCGGAGCACGCCTCGCGGCCGTTCGACGGCACGCGCGACGGCTTCGTACTGGCCGAGGGAGCCGCGATGTTCGTCCTGGAGGACTACGACAGCGCGCTGGCCCGCGGCGCCCACATACACGCCGAGATACCGGGGTACGCGACGCGCTGCAACGCGTACCACATGACGGGGCTGAAGGCCGACGGCCGCGAGATGGCCGAGGCCATCCGGGTCGCCCTCGACGAGTCCCGCACCAACGCCACGGACATCGACTACATCAACGCCCACGGCTCCGGCACCCGGCAGAACGACCGTCACGAGACCGCGGCGTACAAGCGGGCGCTCGGCGATCACGCCCGGCGCACGCCGGTCAGCTCGATCAAGTCGATGGTCGGCCACTCGCTCGGCGCGATCGGCTCGCTGGAGATCGCGGCCAGCGTGCTCGCCCTCGAACACGGCGTGGTGCCACCGACCGCGAACCTGCACACCAGCGACCCCGAGTGCGATCTCGACTATGTCCCGCTCGAGGCACGAGAGCGGAAGCTGGGGACCGTACTCACCGTGGGCAGCGGCTTCGGCGGCTTCCAGAGCGCCATGGTCCTGCGCAGCGCCGAGGCTGCGGGGGCTGTCGCATGAGCATCCTCATCACCGGAGTCGGCGTCGTCGCACCCAACGGTCTCGGCCTGGAGCCGTACTGGGCGGCCGTGCTGGCCGGCCGCTTCGGCCTCGGCCCGGTCACCCGCTTCGACGTGAGCCGGTACCCGGCCACGCTCGCCGGCCAGATCGACGACTTCCACGCGCCGGACCACGTCCCGGGCCGGCTGCTGCCGCAGACGGACCCCTCCACACGGCTCGCGCTGACCGCCGCGGCCTGGGCACTCCAGGACGCGAAGGCCGACCCGGAGTCGCTGACCGACTACGACATGGGCGTGGTCACGGCCAACGCCTGCGGCGGATTCGACTTCACGCACCGTGAGTTCCGCAAGCTGTGGACCGAGGGCCCCAAGTCGGTCAGCGTGTACGAGTCCTTCGCATGGTTCTACGCGGTGAACACCGGCCAGATCTCCATCCGGCACGGCATGCGCGGCCCGAGCAGTGCCCTGGTCGCCGAGCAGGCCGGGGGCCTGGACGCCCTCGCCCATGCCCGCCGCACGATCCGCCGCGGCACCCCGCTGGTGGTCTCCGGCGGCGTCGACTCGGCACTCGACCCCTGGGGCTGGGTCTCACAGCTCGCCGGCGGGCGGGTCAGCACCGCCACCGACCCGGCCCGGGCCTATCTGCCCTTCGACGAGCAGGCGGCCGGCTACGTCCCGGGCGAGGGCGGCGCCATCCTCGTCCTGGAGGACAGCGCCGCGGCCGAGGCCCGGGGCCGGCACGAGACGTACGGGGAACTCGCGGGCTGTGCCTCGACCTTCGACCCCGCCCCCGGCTCCGGACGGCCCCCGGGCCTGGAGCGCGCGATCCGGCTCGCGCTGACCGACGCCGGGCTCGGCCCCGAGGACGTCGACGTCGTGTTCGCCGACGGCGCGGGCGTACCCGAGCTGGACGCCGCTGAGGCCCGGGCCATCGGCCAGGTGTTCGGCAGCCACGGCGTGCCCGTCACCGTCCCGAAGACGACGACCGGTCGCCTCTACTCCGGCGGCGGCCCGCTCGACGTGGTCACCGCCCTGATGTCCCTGCGCGAAGGCGTGATCCCGCCGACCGCGGGCGTGCGGTCCGTACCGCAGGAGTACGGCATCGACCTGGTGCTCGGAGAGTCGCGCACCGCGCCCCTGCGCACCGCCCTGGTCCTGGCCAGGGGCCGCTGGGGCTTCAACTCGGCGGTCGTCCTGCGCCGCCCCGAACCGACCTCGTAGCCACCCCATAGCGACACCGAGAACTGGAGACCGTAATGGCAACCCTGCTGACCATCGACGACCTGCGCCGCGTCCTCATCGAATGCGCGGGTGAGACGGACGGAACGGACCTGTCCGGGGACATCCTCGACACCCGCTTCGAGACCATCGGTTACGACTCGCTCGCCCTGATGGAGACGGCGGCGCGGCTGGAGAGCCGCTACGGCGTGGCCATCCCCGACGACGTCGCGGGCCGTGTCGACACCCCTCGCGAGCTGCTCGACCTGGTCAACGGCGCGCTGGCCGAGGCAGCATGAGCCGGCCGGAAGAGCACCGGGTGGAGCACCGGGTGGTCCACACCCGCAAGACGCCGGCCCCGGCGCGACGGCTGTACGAGCTGGTCGCGCGGGCCGAACTCTGGCCGGCCGTCTTCGAACCCGCGGTGCATGTGCGGATCCTGGAGCGCGACCGGGGCACGGAACGCTTCCAGATCTGGGCGAGCGTGGCCGGCCAGGTGAAGACCTGGACGTCC
The DNA here is from genome assembly GCF_004028635.1 of Streptomyces cyaneus. Lineage (GTDB taxonomy): Bacteria > Actinomycetota > Actinomycetes > Streptomycetales > Streptomycetaceae > Streptomyces > Streptomyces cyaneus. Next base: position 27,923 of record NZ_RQJW01000026.1, read on the forward strand.
CGCCGGACCCTGGACCCCGATGCCCTGCGGGTCACGTTCCGGCAGGAGCGCACCCAGCCGCCCATCGCCTCGATGGGCGGGAGCTGGGAGTTCCGGGAGGACGGCGGCGGCACCGAGATCGTGCTGACCCACGACTTCGCCGCCGTCGACGAAGCCGCCCTGCCGGGACTGCGCGCGGCGCTGGACGCGAACAGCGAGAAGGAGCTGGCCGCGCTGGCCCGGCTCGCGGAGCAGCAACACCCCGTCGAGGAGCTCCTGTTCACGTTCGAGGACACGCTCCAGGTGCCGTCCGCCGACGACGCCTACGCCTTCATCGAGCGCAGCGACCTGTGGCCGGACCGGCTGCCGCACGTGGGGAAGGTGACGCTGACCGAGGAGGCGGCGGACACCGGTTCCCCCGGCGTACAGGACATGACCATGGAGACGGTGACCGCGGACGGCAGCACGCACACGACCCGTTCGATCCGGCTCTGTTTCCCCGGCGAGAGCATCGTGTACAAGCAGCTCGTCCCGCCCGCCCTGCTCTCCGGACACAGCGGCGCCTGGCTGTTCGACAAGAACGACAAGAACGACAAGAACGACAAGGACACAGTCACCGCCCGCCACACCGTGGCGATCGACCCGACCCGGATCGAAGAGGTCCTGGGCGAGGGCACGACCGTCGCCGACGCCCGCGCCTATCTGCGTGAGGCGCTCGGCGCCAACAGCCGGGCCACGCTCAACCACGCGGCTGCAGCTGCAGCCGCCGCTGCTGCCAGGCCGGCGCCATGACGGCCGCCGTCCATGAGGTCGCCGAGGGGGTCTACGCCTACGAGCAGGCCCCCGGCGGCTGGTGTGTCAGCAACGCGGGCATCGTCGTGGGCGGCGACGGCGCCCTCGTCGTCGACACGCTGTCGACGATCCCGAGGGCGCGGCGGCTGGCCGAGACGGTCGACAAGCTCGCCGCGGGCCCGGGCCGCACCGTGGTCAACACCCACTTCCACGGCGACCACGCGTTCGGCAACCAGGTCTTCCCGCCGGGGACGCAGATCATCGCGCACGAGGACATGCGGACCGCCATGGTGACGACGGGCCTGGCCCTCACCGGGCTCTGGCCGCGCGTCGACTGGGGCGAGATCGAGGTGACGCCGCCGACCGTGACCTTCCGCGACCAGCTCACCGTGCACGTCGGCGAGCGACGGACCGAACTGCTTCGCGTCGGCCCCGCGCACACCGACCACGACGTGGTGGTCTGGCTGCCCGAGGAGCGGGTGCTGTTCGCCGGGGACATCGTCATGTCGGGCGTCACCCCGTTCGTGCTCTTCGGTTCGGTGTCCGGCACGCTGGCCGCGCTCGACCGGCTGGCGGAGCTGGAGCCCGAGGTGGTCGTCGGCGGGCACGGCCCGGTGGCGGGACCCGAGGTGCTGGATGCCAACCGGGAGTACCTGCGCTGGGTCCAGCGGCTTGCCGCCGAGGCGGCCGACAGCGGACTGACACCGCTCGAGGCCGCGCGCGAGGCGGACCTCGGCACCTACGCCGACCTGCTGGACGCGGAGCGCCTCGTCGCGAACCTGCACCGGGCGCACGAGGAGCTGCTGGGCAGGCCCCCGCGGGACGCCATGGAGATCTTCTCGGAGCTGGTCGCCTACAACGGTGGGCGGCTGCCCACCTGCCTCGCCTAAGGAGTCAAAGATGGCCGCCGACCAGGGAATGCTCCGGGACGCCATGGCCCGGGTGCCCGCCGGGGTGGCGCTCGTCACCGCCCATGACCGCGGGGGAGTCCCGCACGGATTCACCGCCAGCTCGTTCGTGTCCGTCTCGATGGAGCCGCCGCTCGCGCTGGTCTGCCTGGCCCGTACGGCCAACTCCTTCCCGGTGTTCGACAGTTGCCGCGAGTTCGCGGTGAGCGTGCTGCGCGACGACCACACCGAGCTGGCGATGCGCTTCGCGCGCAAGTCCGCGGACAAGTTCGCGGGCGGGGAGTTCATCCGCACCGCACGGGGAGGCACCGTGCTCGACGGGGCGCTCGCGGTCGTCGAGTGCACGGTCCACGAGCGCTACCCGGCGGGCGACCACATCATCCTGCTCGGCGAGGTCCAGTCCGTGCACGTCGAGGAGAAGGGGGCGCCGGCGGTCTACGTGGACCGCAGGTTCGCCGCCCTGTGCTCGGGGACGGGCGCCTGCCTGGCCGCCGCCGAGCGGGGCGCGCACGCGCACGCCGGCTGAGGAAACGTAAGGGGGAACCATGTCCGTGACCGACGAGGTGACCGGTGAGCTGACCGGCGAGCACCTGGCCGGCCTTGCTCGGATCCGGGCGCAGGCCGAGGCCGGCCCGGGGGAGCAGGCGACCCGGGCGCAGCACGCCAGAGGGAAGCTGACGGCCCGGGAGCGGATCGCGCTGCTGCTGGACCCCGGCTCCTTCCAGGAGGTGGAGCAGCTGCGCCGGCACCGGGCGAGCGGCTTCGGCCTCGAGCACAAGCGGCCGTACACGGACGGAGTGATCACCGGCTGGGGCACGGTCGACGGCCGCACGGTCTTCGTCTACGCGCATGACTTCAGGATCTTCGGCGGCTCGCTCGGTGAGGCGCACGCCGCGAAGATCCACAAGATCATGGACATGGCGCTCTCGGCGGGCGCCCCGCTCGTCAGCCTCAACGACGGGGCCGGGGCACGGATCCAGGAGGGCGTGTCCGCGCTGGCCGGCTACGGCGGGATCTTCCGGCGCAACACCCGTGCCTCCGGGGTGATCCCGCAGATCTCGGTGATGCTCGGCCCGTGCGCGGGCGGCGCGGCGTACTCGCCGGCGCTGACGGACTTCGTGTTCATGGTCCGCGAGACCGCGCAGATGTTCATCACCGGCCCGGACGTGGTCAGCGCCGTCACCGGCGCGCAGCTCACCCAGAACGCGCTGGGCGGCGCGGATGTGCACGCCTCCACGTCCGGTGTGGCGCACTTCGTGTACGAGGACGAGGAGACCTGTCTGGCGGAAGTGCGCTACCTGCTCTCCCTGTTGCCGTCCAACAACCGGCAGAACCCGCCCGTCCACCCCACGGACGACCCGGTGAACCGGCTCACGTCCACGCTCTACGACCTGGTGCCGCAGGACGGCAACCAGCCGTACGACATGCACAAGGTGATCGAGGAGCTCGTCGACGACGGCGACTGGCTGGAGGTCCACGAGCGCTGGGCCCGGAACATCGTCTGCGGCCTGGCCCGGCTGGACGGCCGGGTGGTGGGCATCGTCGCCAACCAGCCGCAGACGCTGGCCGGGGTCCTGGACATCGCGGCCTCGGAGAAGGCCGGTCGCTTCGTGACGATGTGCGACGCCTTCAACATCCCGATCGTGACCCTGCTCGACGTGCCGGGCTTCCTGCCCGGGGCGGACCAGGAGCACGGCGGCATCATCCGCCACGGCGCGAAACTCCTCTACGCCTACTGCAACGCCACCGTCCCCCGCGTCTCGATCGTCCTGCGCAAGGCCTACGGCGGCGCGTACATCGTGCTGGACTCCCAGTCCATCGGCGCCGATCTGACCTTCGCCTGGCCGACCAACGAGATCGCGGTGATGGGCGCGGAAGGCGCGGCCAACGTCATCTTCCGGCGCGACATCGCCGCGGCCGACGACCCCGAGGCCAAGCGCGCCGAGATGGTCAAGGAGTACAAGTCCGAGCTGATGCACCCGTACTACGCGGCCGAGCGGGGTCTGGTCGACGATGTCATCGACCCGGCGGAAACCCGCGAGATCCTGATCCGTTCGCTCGCGATGCTCCGTACGAAGCACGCCGACCTGCCGTCGCGCAAGCACGGCAACCCCCCGCAGTGAGCGCCACGGCCGGCGCGGTCGCCGCCGAACTCCGCGTCGAGAAGGGGCAGGCGAGCGCCGAGGAGATCGCAGCCCTCACCGCGGTCCTCCTCGCCCGAGCCGCCGCCCGGCCCGACTCCGCCACGGCGCCCTGCGCCGACAGCACGGCGGGCTGGCGCCGCCTGGAACGCACACCGGGCTTCCGCGCCCCGCACAGCTGGCATGAGTCAGGGTGATGGGCGGCGCCCCTCACTGGAGTAAGTGAGGGGCATGGCACGGAAGTTGATGCCGTGTGCGGAAGCCGACGCTATGTCATGAGGCCCGCAAGCCCGGGCCTCGGCACCCGCCGGCACGCCTGCGCATACGCCCGCACCAGCGGCCGCCCCTCGTCCTCCCTCCGCCAGGCCAGCGCGTAACGGCTCGGCGAGAGCCTGCGTACCGGGCGCGTCACCACCCCGCCCAGGGTGATGAGGGGTGCGTTGCCCGTCGCGACCAGGCAGATGCCGAGGCCCGCGACCAGTGCCTCGTACGTCTCCTCCGTGCTCGCGATCTCCGCACCGATCCGCGGCGCACGGCCGCCCCGCTCCTCCAGCGCCAGCCAGTAGTCGCGCAACGGCCCCGCGCTCGCCGGCAGGGCGAGAAACGGCTCGTCCAGCAGGTCCCTGAAGTCGATCTCCGCCCGGGATGCGAGCGGGTGGGACTCCGGGAGAGCGACCAGCCGGGGCTCCTGCGCGACCACCGTCCAGGCGTAGCGCTCGGCGTCGGGCAGGGGCAGCCAGACGAAGGCCACGTCGGCGTCGCCACCGGCCAGGCCCGCCGTCGGGTCCTCCCAGCTCACCTGGCGCAGGCGCAGGACCGTCTCCGGGTACGCGGCGGTGAAGCGGGAGCGGATCGCCGGGAGCAGGCCACCGCGCCCCGGGCTGGTGCTCATGCCGACCACCAGTGTGCCGCGCGCCGCCGCCCGGGCGGCCTCCAGCGCCGCCGCCCCCTCCGCCCAGGCGTCCAGCACCCGCCGCGCATGCGGCAGCAGGGCCAGGCCGGCCTCGGTCAGGGCCACGCCCTGCGGATCGCGGCGGAACAGCTCCACGCCCAGCTGTCGCTCCAGCGCCCGTACCTGTTTGCTGAGCGCGGGCTGGGAGACGTACAGCCGCTCGGCCGCGCGGGTGAAGTGCAGCTCCTCGGCCACCGTCACGAAGTAGCGCAGGTCCCGCACATGAACGTCCATCGTCATAACCATCGGTTATCAGCGTGGGTCTTGGACGCGCAACCGGCGCTGGTTGCAGGCTTGTGCCATGAACAAGGTCTGGATGATCACAGGGGCGAGCAGCGGATTCGGGCGGGCCATCGCGGAGGCCGCGCTCGCCGACGGTGACGTGGTGGTGGGTGCGGTACGGCGGCCCGAGGGGCTGGACGACCTCGTGGCCGCGCACCCCGATCAGGTGGAGGCGCTGCGCCTGGACGTCACGGAGACGGGGGCCGCCGAAGCCGCCGTACGGGACGTGATCGCGCGCCACGGCCGCATCGACGTCCTGGTCAACAATGCGGGCCGCACGCACGTGGGCGCCTTCGAGGAGACCACCGAGCAGGAGTTGCGCGCGTTGTTCGACGTGCATGTCTTCGGGCCCGCCGCCCTCACCCGTGCCGTACTGCCGCACATGCGCGAGCGGCGCTCCGGCGCGATCGTGCAGATGAGCAGCATGGGCGGGCAGATGTCCTTCGCCGGCTTCTCGGCGTACAGCGGAACGAAGTTCGCCCTGGAGGGCCTGTCCGAGGGCCTGGCGGACGAGGTCGCCGAGTTCGGCATCAAGGTGCTGATCGTCGAGCCGGGTTCGTTCCGCACCGCACTGTTCGAGACCGGCCGGGCCGGGGCCAGCACGGACAGCGGCCTCTACCCCAAGGTGAGCGACACCCGCGGCTTCGTCTCCGACGGCGACGGCAGCCAGCCCGGCGACCCGGCGAAGGCGGCGGCCCTCATCCTGGCCGCGCTGGAGGCCGAGCAGACCCCGCTGCGGCTGCCGCTGGGCGACGACGGGGTGACGGCTGTACTCGGTCACTTGGACCAGGTGCGCGCGGACGTCGCCGCCTGGGAGAAGCGCACTCGCGCGACTGCCTTCGACGACTGACCGGTTACCTACTGGGGCCTCTGCACGGCGTCCGGCCTCCCCCGCGGGGGCGGAGTTCGCCGTGCAGGGCCCTTGTGCAATTCCTGTGGAGGCCTCAATCTTTCGGCTGACACACAGGAGAGGCACAGCGAATTGACATGCCCCTGCCGTCTCTGGTGTCACCCCCACAAGCGCACCACCACTCGAGGAGGACCCCTCAGATGGCAGTGATGCGTAACTCCCGAAGAGACAACCGGCGAAGACTGGCCGCCCTCAGCGCCGCGGCCACCGCGGTGCTCACCGCGGGCCTCGTCTCCGCTCTCCCCGCCGCGGCCGCTCCCGAGGGCCGTATCCAGTACGCGGGCGCGGCAGACGCCGTTGCCGACAGCTACCTCGTGAACCTCAAGGCGGACCACGCCCGTTCGGGCTCCAAGGCCGGGCGCGCCCTGGTCGAGAAGTACGGCGCCGACATCGAGCGGACGTACAAGAAGGCCCTCAACGGCTACGCGATCGAGGCGTCCGAGGCAGAGGCCAAGGCGCTCGCCGCCGACCCGGCCGTCGCCTCCGTCGTCCAGAACCGCACCTTCAGCATCGACGCGACCCAGACCAACCCGCCCTCCTGGGGCCTGGACCGCATCGATCAGAAGAACCTGCCGCTGAACAGCTCGTACACCTACCCCGACTCGGCCGGCCAGGGCGTGACCGCGTACGTCATCGACACCGGCGTCCGCATCACCCACAGCGACTTCGGCGGGCGTGCCTCCTACGGCTACGACGCCATCGACAACGACAACACCGCCCAGGACGGCCACGGCCACGGCACGCACGTCGCGGGCACCGTCGCCGGGACGTCGTACGGCGTCGCCAAGAAGGCGAAGATCGTCGGCGTCCGCGTCCTCGACAACTCCGGTTCGGGTACGACCGCCCAGGTCGTCGCCGGTATCGACTGGGTCGCCCAGAACGCGGTGAAGCCGGCCGTCGCCAACATGTCCCTCGGCGGCGGCGCCGACTCCGCCCTCGACACGGCCGTACGCAACGCCATCGCCTCCGGCGTCACCTTCGCCGTCGCCGCCGGCAACGAGTCGACCAACGCCTCCACCAGGTCGCCCGCCCGCGTCACCGAGGCCATCACGGTCGGCGCGACCACGAGCGGCGACGCGCGCGCGAGCTACTCCAACTACGGGTCGGTCCTGGACCTGTTCGCGCCGGGCTCGTCCATCACCTCGAGCTGGAACTCGAGCGACTCGGCGACCAACACCATCTCCGGTACGTCGATGGCGACCCCGCACGTCGCGGGCGCGGCCGCGCTCTACCTCGCCGCCAACCCCTCGTCCACCCCGTCCCAGGTCGCCTCGGCCCTGACGTCCGCCGCCACGACCGGCGTCGTCACCAGCCCCGGCACGGGCTCGCCCAACCGGCTCCTCTACGTCGGCGGCGGCACGACCACCCCGCCCGGCCCGCGCTTCGAGAACACCGGTGACTACGCGATCGCCGACAACTCCACGGTCGAGTCCCCGGTGACGGTCTCCGGCGTCTCCGGCAACGCGCCCTCGGCCCTGGCCGTCGAGGTGCACATCGTCCACACGTACATCGGCGACCTCCAGGTCCAGCTGATCGCCCCCGACGGCACGGCGTACACGCTGAAGTCGTACGGCACCGGCGGCAGTTCGGACAACATCAACACCACGTACTCCGTGAACGCCTCCTCGGAGGCTGCCAACGGCACGTGGAAGCTCCGCGTCAGCGACAACGCGAACCTCGACACCGGGCGGATCGACGCCTGGGCCCTGCAGTTCTGACCTCGCGTCTGCTGACCCCGCGTCAGGGTCAGTAGTCCTCCTCGTCCTCGCGGTACGGCACCGGGTCCGTGACCCAGCCGGCCGCGAGGACGAGCCGCGTGTGGCGGTGCAGGGCGAGAAAGCCGAAGGGGCGGTCGAAGACGGCCTTGACGCTGGTGGTCACCCAGCGCAGTGCGGGCGGTGCGCTGCCCGGGGCGGTGGAGAAGGCCGTCACCGCGGCCGCCCGGAAGCCCAGGGCGCCGAACTGCGCCATCGCGGACTGCCCAGCCGAACCGACGGCCAGCGGGAAGTCACTGACGCCGGGGAAGTGGCCGCGGCTCGTGTCCATCGCCGTCGTCAGGCCGAACACGCGGTGCAGCGCCAGCAGGTCGTGGCGAGCGCTCATGTCGAACGCCACCGTCCTCATGTCCAGCGTCGGCGGTACCGGGCGGGTGTTGCGCTCCTTCACCACCCTCAGTCCCGGTCCCACATCGCCGTAAGGGAGTTGCGGTCCCGGCACCACCGGGTGCCTGCGCGCCAGGACGTCCACCCCGGCCCCCAGCACCTCCCCGGCCGTCATCCCCTCCTCGCCGAGCAGCAGATGCACGTCGATCGCGTTGTCGCCCAGCACCTTCAGCTCGGTGACATGACCGGCCGGTGTGTCCGCGACCCCGACCCGGTCCAGCAGCTCGCTGCGGCGGCGCAGGCCGAGCAGCGTACGGTCGCTCCAGGGTCCGTTCTCCGGCGTCATCGGCCACTCCCAAAAGCGCCGCAGCCATTGAGTCCGCAACGCCAGCGCACTCGCCAGCACCAGATCGGTGTCCTCGGCCGGCAGGACGGGCATCTCTTCGATCAGCCCACCCGTCCGCTTCACCGCCCAGGCGTCCAGCGCACCCTTGTCGGCCTGCGCGTCCCCCGTCAGCACCCCGTGCGCCTCCGCGGGCAACCCCGCCTCCCACCGCTCCCGCAGCTCCAGCGTCCGCTTGGTCCACAACCCGAGCGCCGAGTCCAGCCCCCGCATCGCCCCCAGCAGCTCCCGCGCCGCGCCCGCAACTTCGTCCGCCGGCAGCCCCACCGCGTCCGCCAGCTCCGCCCGCGCCGGGCCACCCGCCCCGTCCGCCAGGAACGCGAGCAGCGGCCACACACCCGCCGCCGAGAAGACGGTGCCGCCTTCAGAAGCCCCCGAAGCCCTCGCCCACCGGACGGACAACCCATTGACCGCCCGGATCGTCGTATTCGTAAGCCCGATTACGTCCCCCCTCGCCCCGCCCTTACCATTCGCCCAGTCGTACGCCAGTTCCCACCGCCCGGCACCGCCGCCTGAACCAGGAGCACGGTACCCGTGTCCATACCTCCGCCCTCCGGACCCCAGCAGCCACAGGGGCCCCCGGAGCAGCCCCAAGGGCCGTACGCGCAGGGCCAGTACCCACCGCCGTCGCCGTCCCCCTACGGCGCACCCGGTGCCCCGGGACCGTATGCGTACCCGTACCACCCCTACGGCCCCTACGGCCGTCCCGCGCCCGTCAACGGCGTCGCCATCGGCGCCCTCGTCCTCGGCATCCTCTGCTTCGTGCCGGCCGTGGGGTTGGTGCTGGGGCTGATCGCGCTGGCGCAGATCAAGAAGAAGGGCGAGCGCGGCAAGGGCATGGCGATCGCCGGTTCCGTGCTGTCCTCCGTCGGGCTCGCGCTGTGGGCGCTGGCGCTGTCCACGGGCTCCGCCTCCGACTTCTGGGACGGCTTCAGGGACGCCGCGAGCGGTCAGGGCACCGCCTACGCGCTCGCCAAGGGCGACTGCTTCGACACGCCGACCGGCAACCTGGAGGGCGACGCCTACGACGTCGACGAGGTGCCCTGCGCCCGCGAGCACGACGGCGAGGTGTTCGCCGTCGTCACGCTGCCGGGCGGCTCCTTCCCGGGTGACGACGAGGTCGAGCGGACCGCCGACGACAAGTGCTACGGGCTCCAGGACGGTTACGCCATGGACACCTGGGCCGTACCGGACGACGTGGACGTCTACTACCTCGTCCCGTCCCGGCAGAGCTGGCGCATCGGCGACCGCGAGATCACCTGCCTGTTCGGCAGCACGCAGGAGAACGGCAAGCTGACCGGCTCGCTGCGCGGCGACTCGACGACCCTCGACGCGGACCAGATCGCCTTCCTCTCCGCGACCAACGCCATCGACACCGCGCTGTACGAGGAGCCCGAGGAATACCCCGAGGACGACCTGGCGGCGAACCAGGCCTGGGCGAAGGACGTGGAGGCGGAGCTCGGCGAACAGATCGAGGCGTTGCGTGGGCACACCTGGCCGGCCGGTGCCAAGAGGCCGGTCGCCGACCTGATCGAGGAGATGCGGGACGCGCAGAAGGACTGGGCGCGGGCGGCCGCCGCCACCGACGCGGACACGTACTACACGCACTACGACAAGGGGTACGAGTACGTCGACGGCCCCACCACAGTCACCGCCCGCAAGGCTCTGGGCCTGGACACCACCGCGCCGACGTACGAGGACGACTACGAGAGCGGGGAGGGGAGTGGAGAGGAGAGCGGTGGCGCGGGTGGCCTCGAGGTGTGAGCGCGGCTATAGCGGGGAGAAAGTGCCTGCGTAAAGCCCTCCGCACACACAAGTCATCACATCGAGTGATTCTCTGGCCTTTGCTTGCATGGGACAACCCACGGTTGCCACGCTGTTGCTGTCTGTACAGCCTGATGGGAGCGGCCAGTGACTTTCGGTGAGCAGCCGGCGTACCTGCGCGTCGCGGGTGATCTCCGCAAGAAGATCGTCGACGGCTCGCTGCCACCGCACACCCGCCTCCCGTCCCAGGCGAGAATCCGCGAGGAGTACGGCGTCTCGGACACCGTCGCGCTGGAGGCGCGCAAGGTGCTGATGGCCGAGGGCCTGGTCGAGGGCCGTTCCGGCTCCGGGACGTACGTCCGTGAGCGGCCCGTGCCCCGCCGGATCTCCCGCTCCGGCTTCCGCCCGCCGAGCGGTGCCACACCCTTCCGTCAGGAGCAGGCCGACGGCGAGACGCGCGGCACCTGGGAGTCCAGCAGTGAGCAGGCCGAGGCGAGCGGCGCCGTCGCCGAGCGGCTCGGCATCCGGCCCGGCGACCGCGTCATGTGCACGAGGTACGTCTTCCGGGACGCGGGCGAGACGATGATGCTCTCCACGTCCTGGGAGCCCCTCGCCGTCACCGGCCGCACGCCCGTGATGCTGCCCGAGGAGGGCCCGCTCGGCGGCATGGGCGTCGTCGAGCGCATGGCGGCCATCGACGTCGTCGTGGACAACGTCACGGAGGAGGTGGGCGCGCGCCCCGGCCTGGCGGAGGAACTGCTGACGCTGGGTGGCGTCCCCGGTCATGTGGTCGTGGTCATCCAGCGCACCTACTACGCGTCCGGCCGCCCCGTGGAGACGGCGGACGTGGTGATCCCGGCGGACCGCTACCGGGTCGCGTACCACCTCCCGGTGAAGTAGCGCACTCGTTGGTGAAGTAGCGCACACCTTTACGGCAGTTGCGGTCGACTGAGCCTCAACTCCCGCTCCGTCCCCGCCCGTTGGATTTTGGCCGTTTTCGCAGGTCGTGACGGGCGTGTTCGATATGCCCCGTGACCGGATGCATCGACGTCCGCGCACGGCGCATTCGATGCCGTGCGCCCCCTGCGACTTGGCTGGTTGCGTACCTCTTTGTGAAAAGCCGTATTCGCTGCGTAAAGGTTAGGCGTAGGCTCGGGCATATGCGGATTGCGGTTTCCTTAGCGGGCGGGGCACGGCACAGGCCGCGAGCGAAGCGAGATGGGGGTCCCCCCGGCCGAAGGCTGGGGGAGGGACTCGGGCGGTCGTGGGCGGGAAGGAGCAGTGGGGCGCGATGAACGACAGCACGATCACTCTTCCCTGGCTCGTCGTTCGACAGGACGACAGCGGCAATCGCTATCGCGTGGGCCGGTACGCGACACGGGCGGAGGCCCAGAAGATCGCGGACAGCCTCGATAGCCGTGGGCACAAGCAGCTGTACTGGGTCGAGCGGATCGCGCCGAACGGAGACAGCGCCGACCACTGACGTGCCGACCACTGGCATATCGCTGCTCCCGTAGGCTCCGACGCATGACGGAACGGATCGTGGTCGGGGCCGCGCTGTTGGAGGGGGGCCGCCTGCTCGCGGCGCGGCGCAGTGCGCCCGAGGAGCTGGCCGGGCGCTGGGAGCTGCCCGGCGGGAAGGTCGAGCCCGGCGAGACGCCCGAGGCGGCGCTCGTGCGGGAGCTGCGGGAGGAACTCGGTGTGGACGCCGAGGTGGTCGAGCGGGTGCCGGGGCAGTGGCCCCTGAAGTCACCGTACGTCCTGCACGTGTGGGTGGCCCGCCTCCTCCCCGGCGCCGGCGAACCCAAGCCCCTCCAGGACCACGACGCGCTGCGCTGGCTGGCGCCCGGGGAACTCTGGGACGTGGACTGGCTGGACCAGGACGTGCCGGCGGTTCGGGAGGTGGCGGGCCGGCTGGGAGCGGGCAGCGCCTGAGCCCGGAGGGCGGGGGTGCCCCTGAGTCCGGAGGCCGGGGGTGGCCTGAGCCCGGAGGTCTGGGGTACCTGAGCCCGGAGGCCGGGCGTGCCTGTGCCTGAAGATCGGGGCTGCTTGAGCCCGTATGCGGGGCCTGTCTGAGCCAGGCGGGGGTAGTTGAGGCACCGGACCCCTCATGCGGTACTGCCTACCGAATATCGGGTATGTGCCCATTAACCCCATGAAACCGGACATGGGGATCCGCTGGCCCGGGAAGTGATCGGCGTGATCGACTCCGAAGACGGCTGCGCCGAGTGGACCTTCCCCGCAGAGGCGGGTGCCGTGCGGGCCGCTCGGGCCGCCGTTCGCGGCCGACTGCGCGACTGGGGCCTGGACAGCCTCGCCGACATCACGGCGCTCCTGGTCAGTGAGCTGGTGACCAACTCCCTGCGGCACGCGACGGGCCCCATCGGCGTACGCCTGGTACGCCCCGTCGATCTCAGCGGCGTCCTCCTGGTCGAGGTCTCCGATCCCCTCCCCGACCCACCCCTCGAACGAGTTGCCGACCCCGAGGACGAGAGCGGCCGCGGACTCCAACTCGTGGCGCACTCCTCGCGCCGCTGGGGAACCAAGCCGGGGCGGAACACGGGCAAGACGGTGTGGTTCGAGCTCGTGGTGCCGCAGTGATCCGCTGGTCTCGCCGGTCTCTCTACGACCCGTCAGTAGGCGTCCATGGCGGTGTACGTGCGCCCCTGCCCTGTCGAACGAATGGTTCAGGCCAGTGGCAGTTGGCGCCCCGCGTGATTCGATGGCGTGTCCGCTGGTTAGAAGACTGGAAGTGTTTCCACGGCCGGGACCGAAAACCATCGGGACCGTGCTGTGATCGTGAACACCGTGTCGTGCGGGGCCGTAGTGCTGGATACTGCGGGCAGCCGCTGCCGGTGACCGGTGCCGGACGCGGTGAGCTGGAGGGGACGGTTCGCGTGAGCGAGATACCAGCGAAGGCCACGGAGTCCGAGGACCCGTCGGACGGCGCGAGGGCGAAGGCCACGGGAGAGCGGGTCTACGACACCCGGGCCTCCCAGGACGCACAGGCCTCCCGAGACGCACGGGCCTCGCAGGGCACACAGGCATCCCGCGACACACAGGCCGCCGACGATTTCCGCCCCGGCGAGGCCGTCTGGCAGAGCAGTCCACCCGGCTCGATCTACGACTACATCAAGGTCGCGTCCTTCTCCATCGGCCCCGACGGCCTGGTCGACCAGTGGAGCCTGCGCGCCGAGCAGCTCTTCGGCATCCCGGCCGAGCGCGCGGTCGGCATGGACCCCATCGAGGCGTTCATCGACCCGGACCTGCGCGAGCAGGGCCAGCGCAAGATGGCCGAGATCCTCGACGGGCGGGAGTGGACCGGTGTGGTCCCCTTCCGGATGCCGGACGACTCCGACGGTGGGCGCGGCACGGACGGCCTCGCCGAGGTGTACGTCATGCCGACGCGGACCGAGGACGCCGAGAAGGCTGCCGTGTGCATCGTCGTCGACGTCCGCACGCTGCGCCGGATGGAGACCGACCTCGCCGCCTCGCAGGCGATATTCGGTCAATCTCCGTTCGGCTTCGTGCTGATCGACCCCGAACTGAAGGTCCGCCGCGTCAACCATCGGTTCGCCTCCCTCTTCGGCGGCACACCGGACGACCACAGGGGCCACGATGTCCACGACTATCTGCCCCGCCCCGAGGCCGACCGCGTCGCGGCCACCCTGCGCCGGGTCCTGGAGAGCGGCAACTCCATCACGGACATGCACGTCACGGGCTTCCTGCCCGGTTCCGACGAGCGCCGCCACTGGTCCGTCAACCTCTACCGGGTGCGCAGCGGCAGCGGCCGTCCCATCGGCATCGCATGGCTCGGAATCGACATCACCGCCCGCCGCGCCGCCGCCCGCGAGGCGGCCGCCGCGCGGCGCAATCTCGCCCTGCTGAACGAGGCCGGTGCCCGTATCGGCAACTCCCTGGACCTGGAGACCACGGCCCGCGAACTCCTCGACGTCGTGGTGCCCGGCTTCTGCGACCTGGCCACGGTCGACCTCTACCAGGGCCTGCTGGCCGGCGACGAGACCCCGCCCGGCCTCGCCGACGGCAGCGCGGAGCTACGCCGCGTCGCCTTCGCCAGCGCGGTCTCTGACGCTCCCTTCATCGGCTCCGGCACCCAGGTCGCGGTCGGCGCCGTCCACCACTACCCCTTCAACTCGCCCTGCGCGGACGCCCTGCGCACCGCCCGGCCGCAGCACGTGCCCGGCGAGGAGGGCGGCCTCGTGCAGTCCACGCTCGCCGTGCCGATGGTCGCCCACGACACGGTCGTAGGACTGGCGCAGTTCGCCCGTACGAAGGGCAGCGAGCCGTTCGGCGACCGGGACCGCGAGTTGGCGGTGGAGCTGGCGGCGCGGGCGGCCGTGTGCATCGACAACGCCCGCCTGTACCGGCGTGAGCACGAGCGCGCGCTGATACTGCAACGGTCCCTGCTCCCGCCGGGGGACCCGGTCGCGTCCGGCCTGGACATCGCCTGCCGCTACCTTCCCGGCAACGCCTCGTCCGACCGCCCGAGCGAGGTGGGCGGTGACTGGTTCGACGTCATCGAACTGCCCGGCCACCGTACGGCGTTGGTCGTCGGGGACGTCATGGGCCGAGGGTTGCGCGCGGCCGTGGCGATGGGCGAACTGCGTTCGGCCGTCCGAACGCTGGCGTTGCTGGACCTCGAACCGGCCGAGGTCCTCTCGGCGTTGGACGAGATCGCACGCGGCCTGGGTGCCCCCGGCGGCGTCCAGCAGGCCACCCGCGCGGCCCGCCGGCCCCGCGAGGCGGACCTGTCCGAGGTGTACCTGGCGACGTGCGTGTACGCGGTCTACGACTCGGTCACGCGCCGCTGCACCTTCGCGAACGCCGGTCACCTCCCACCGGTCCTGGTCGAGCCCGGCGAGGCGGCGCTGATGCTGGACGTGCCGCCGGGGATGCCGCTGGGCGTGGGCGGGGAGCCCTTCGAGGAGGTGGAGGTCGAGCTGCCGGAGGGTGCGCTGCTGGCGCTCTACACGGATGGACTGGTCGAGTCCCGCGACCACCCCCTGGACGAGGGCCTCCAGGCCTTCGTGGGCGCGCTCACCGACCCCACGCGCCCCCTGGAGGACGTCTGCGACCACGTCCTCAACACCCTCGACAGCCACCATGGCGAGGACGACATCGCCCTGCTGATGGCCCGCGTCCAGGGCCTGCCCGCCGAGTCGGTCGGCGACTGGACGCTGCCGCGCGAGCCGCGCAGTGTGGGCCGGGCCCGCGAGTACGCCCGCGGCCAGCTGCTGTCGTGGGACCTGGAACCCCTGGTCGACACGACGGAGCTGCTGGTCAGCGAGCTGGTCACGAACGCCCTTCGGTACGGGGAGGGGGAGATCAGGCTCAGGCTGTTGCTGGACCGCACGCTGGTGTGCGAGGTGTGGGACTCCGGGCTGGTGCAGCCGCGGCGGCGCCGGGCCCGTGACACGGACGAGGGCGGGCGAGGTCTGCAACTGGTCGGCCTGCTCAGTGCGGCGTGGGGCTCACGGCGTACGCCGCGGGGCAAGACGGTGTGGTTCGAACTGCCGCTGCCGGACGGGGAGAACGGGCTTGCGGATCCGGCGGAGGCGTTGCTGAGCCTGTTCTGAGTGCCAGTGACGTCCGGCTTCGCCTTCGGCCGGGTGTTTCCCGCCCACACCACGAGTCTGTGAGCCCCTCACGCAGGTGCCGTCCCTCCGCGGCGGCCCCGGGTGTGAGGGCCGCCGAAACTCGTGGGAGGGCCGCCGCCCGGTTCGCCGCCCAGCAGGACGCCGCCGAGGACGGCTCCGGCGAGTCCGTTGACGTCCTCGCCGGGACCGTCGACGGGATGGCCGTGCACCCGTACGTCCTGTTCGGCCAGTTCCCGGGCCTGCTGGGCCAGGGTGTCGGCGGCGAGGAGGTCGGCAAGCTCCCGACGCGGGGACCGACCGGTCGGCGCGGGGGCCGGGGCGGTGAGCAGCCGCCGGGCCTCTGCCAGCCGGGTCCGGGCCTCGCTGCCCACAGCGGCCCGGTGTGTCGCCACCACATCGTCCGCATCGGCGACCGCGCTGCGTGCGCACACCAGCGCGGCGGCCGGAAACACACCGGCCCGCCCGGCGACGACGGGCCCGACGCCCCGCACGATCCGCCGCAGCAGGTCGAGGGGGTCGTACGGCCCGGCGATCAGCATTTCCCGTACGACGGCCAGGGCGAAGTCGGCATGGGTGACACGGGCGCGCAGCTCACCGGGAGGGACGTCCACGTACGCGTCTCCCACTCCCTCCGGCGATCCCCGGGCCCCGGCGATCTCCACCTCCCCGCCGGTCAGCGCGGCCGGAACCATCGCGGCGGCCGTCGCGAGCTCCCCGGCGAGCCGGTCGATGCCGTCGATGAAGACGGCCGCCTGCGCGATGGCTCCCTCGGCGGACCGCAAGTGGCCCGCAGCCCGCCCGTTCTCGCCCGAGTCGGCCCTCTGGCGGGCCTGGTTGAGGCTGGTCGTGGCGAACACCAGGCGGTCCTTGGCCTGCTCGACGTGGCCCACGACGGCGGCGAGGGCCGAGGGGGCGTACCGCTCGCCGAGGTCGCGGAGAGCCGCGTCGGCACCGCCGGTACGCCCGGCCAGCTCCCGGAACCGCGCCTCCGCCACGGCCAACGCCTCGCTCAGCCCTCCGCCCAGGCCCTCCTCCAGCCCGCGCAGCCGGTCGAACGCGGCGGCCTGCGCGTCCAGCAACCGCCCCGCCTCCTCGGCCCGCCCGACGATCCCCGCCAGCACATGCCGCCGAGCCGCGTCCTCCCCCGGAACCCCGCTCTCGTACTGCCACCGCATCCGAAAGGCGACCGCCAGCTCGGCCTCGGCATCCCGCAGGACCCGCGCGAACGGCTCTACGTCCGCCGCCCCGAGCGAGGCGTCCGGGCGGACGCCGACGACCCCGACCCGCCCCTCGACGAACCCGAGCTCCTCCCGACTGACCCGCACCCAGTCGTCGGCCTCGACCAGCAAGGCCCGCGCCCGCTCACCGAGTTCCGCGACGGCAGGCTCGGTGACCCGAACCGGCGCCCCACCCGGTGTCGTACGCCCCCGCGCCCGACGCCTCCGCCGCAGGAACCCGTACGCCGCGAGCACCACCACCGCGACCAGGGCCAGCATCGGCAACACCAGCTCGACAGCGGACGTCTCCCCGACCTCCCCTTGAGCCACCGCACCGGCCACGGGCCGCTCCGCCCCGCCCGCAACCGGCCCCTCACCCCCGATCGTCATCCCCGGCAACACCAACCACGCCACCCCCACCAGCCCACCCACCAGGGCATGCACGACCCGCACCGATATGTGCGAGGCCCCACGCCGCGGCCGGCCCCGGATCAAAGATGACGTCACATTTCGGAGCGTATGAGCAGGAATGCGACCGCGCGACCGGGGTGCGCCCGGGGTGGGGCGGACCCGGGTGGGCCAGGGGAGGAGGCGGTCCGGAGCCGGACCCGAGGAGCCCGGTAAAGGACGCGCGCGCCAGGGCGGCGACCGCCTGAACCGAAAACCGCCTGCGGTCGCCGCGACAGGACGCGACCATCTGACCCATGACCACCAGACCAGGAGCCCACCACGCGGGAGCCGGGCACGCGGGAGTCCGCGGCGCGGGAGTGCGGGACCCAAGAGTCCGCGGCGCGGGAGTCCTGGACCCGGGAGCCCGGGAGCCCGGGACCCGAGAGCCCGCGTCCCGCGAGCCCGCAGCACTACGACACCCTGCGCGCCTCCGGCCTGGACGAGCAGCGGCTGCGGCTGTACCGGCTGGCCATGCACCTCAACCTCGTCGCCGGCCCGCTCCGCCTCCTCGACGGCGATTTCCCAAATCCTGGCCCGATGC
Organism: Streptomyces cyaneus; assembly: GCF_004028635.1. Taxonomy (GTDB): domain Bacteria; phylum Actinomycetota; class Actinomycetes; order Streptomycetales; family Streptomycetaceae; genus Streptomyces; species Streptomyces cyaneus. The sequence goes on from NZ_RQJW01000026.1 coordinate 45,982, forward strand.
GGGCCATCGCCGAGTCAAATCTCTTGCGGGTGCTGGAGCTGCTGCAGGAATCATGATCAGCATGCATGAAGCGTTGGTGACGACGGCCGCACTGGTGGTGGCGGTCGGGGTGGTGTTCGGGGTGGTCGCGATCACCACCGGACGGATCATCCCAGGACCGGAGAGCGGGCGCGCCAAGGTACTGCGGCCCCGGGTGTGGGGCTACGGCACCCTGGTCTTCGCGGTCGGGATCGGAATGTTCATCTTCCTCGGCCCGCTCCAGGGGCCGACCGGCGGGTACTCCCGGTACGCCCTGGTCGGCCTGGTCCTGAGCTCCCTCGGTCTGTACGTCCAGCGCCTGGCCGCGAAACCGGGCCGCACCGACGCTACGAAGACCTCCTCCTGATCTTCGACCCCAGCCACACCAACGGGTCGTACTTGCGGTCGACGGCCCGTTCCTTCAAGGGAATCAGCGCATTGTCCGTGATCTTGATGCCCTCGGGGCAGACCTCCGTGCAGCACTTGGTGATGTTGCAGTAGCCGAGGCCGTGTTCGTCCTGGGCCGTGGCCTTGCGGTCCAGGCCCGTCTCGGCGGCCGCGTCCAGCGGGTGCATGTCCAGTTCCGCGACGCGCATCAGGAAGCGCGGGCCTGCGAACGCCGGCTTGTTCTCCTCGTGGTCGCGCACGACATGGCAGGTGTCCTGGCACAGGAAGCACTCGATGCACTTGCGGAACTCCTGCGAGCGGTCCACGTCCTCCTGCATCATGCGGTACTCGCCCGGGGCCAGCCCCTCCGGCGGTACGAAGGACGGGATCTCGCGCGCCTTGGCGTAGTTGAAGTTCACGTCCGTGACGAGATCCCGAACCACCGGGAACGCCCGCAGCGGTGTCACCGTGATCGTCTCCTCGCGCGTGAACACCGACATCCGCGTCATGCACATCAGCCGCGGCCGCCCGTTGATCTCCGCCGAACACGAACCGCACTTGCCCGCCTTGCAGTTCCAGCGGACGGCCAGGTCGGGCGCCTGCGTGGCCTGGAGGCGGTGGATGATGTCCAGGACCACCTCGCCGTCGTTCACCTCGACCGCGAAGTCCTCCAGGCCGCCGCCCTGCACATCGCCCCGCCACACCTTGAAGCGGGCCTCGTAGCTGCTCACTGGTAGAGCTCCTCTTCGGCGAGGTACTTGACCAGCTCCTCCTTGTCGAAGAGAGCGAGCAGGTCCTGGCGGACGGGGTCGGTGGTCTCGCGTAGCAGGGTGATCTGGCCGCGCTCGGGGTCGGTCGCCGCCAACCCGCCGGTCGGGTCGGTGAGTTGGCACAGCAGGTTGATGTTGCGCCACTTGCGGTCCATCGTCGGGTGGTCCTCACGGGTGTGGCCGCCCCGCGACTCCGTGCGCTCCAGCGCCGCCCGGGCCACGCACTCGCTGACCAGCAGCATGTTGCGCAGGTCGAGCGCGAGGTGCCAGCCGGGGTTGAACTGGCGGTGGCCCTCGACGCCGGCCCGGCGGGCGCGTACGCGCAGCTCCGCCAGCTTCTCCAGGGCCTGCTCCATCTCGCCCTCGCGGCGGATGATGCCGACGAGGTCGTTCATGGTCTGCTGCAGTTCCTGGTGGAGGGTGTACGGGTTCTCCGGCGGACGCCCGTCGTCCTCGGACCCGGCCGGCCCCTCGGCCGAGAAGGGGCGCAGCGCCTCCGCGGCCGCCGTGTCGACCTCCATGTCACTGACCTCGGGGCGTTCGAAGGCCCGCGCGGCCGCGTACTCGGCGGCGTGCCAGCCGGCCCGGCGGCCGAAGACGAGCAGGTCGGACAGGGAATTCCCGCCCAGGCGGTTCGAGCCGTGCATCCCGCCGGCCACCTCACCGGCCGCGTACAGGCCCGGCACCCCGCGCGCCGCCGCCGTGTCCGACTCGACCGCGATGCCGCCCATGACGTAGTGGCAGGTCGGCCCGACCTCCATCGCCTCCGCCGTGATGTCCACGTCCGCCAGCTCCTTGAACTGGTGGTACATGGAGGGCAGGCGACGGCGGATGACGTCGGCCGGCATCCGGGTGGACACGTCCAGGAAGACCCCGCCGTGCGGGGAGCCGCGCCCCGCCTTCACCTCGGCGTTGATGGCCCGAGCCACCTCGTCACGCGGGAGCAGCTCCGGGGGGCGCCGGTTGTTGTCCGGGTCGTCGTACCAGCGGTCGCCCTCCTCCTCCGACTGGGCGTACTTCTCCTTGAAGACGTCGGGGATGTAGTCGAACATGAACCGCTTGCCCTCGGAGTTGCGCAGCACCCCTCCGTCGCCGCGCACCGACTCCGTGACCAGGATGCCCTTCACCGACGGCGGCCAGACCATGCCCGTCGGATGGAACTGCACGAACTCCATGTTCAGCAGGGGTGCCCCGGCGAGCAGCGCCAGCGCATGGCCGTCGCCGGTGTACTCCCAGGAGTTCGACGTCACCTTGAAGGACTTGCCGATGCCGCCCGTCGCGACCACCACGGAGGGTGCTTCGAGGACGAAGAAACGGCCGGTCTCGCGGTCGTACGCGAAGACACCGGAGACCCGGCTTCCGTCCTTGAGGATCCGGGTGACCGTGCACTCCTGGTAGACCTTCAGCCGGGACTCGTAGTCCCCGGTCTCCTTCTTGTCCTGCTGCTGCAACGAGACGATCTTCTGTTGCAGCGTGCGGATCAGCTCCAGGCCGGTGCGGTCGCCGACGTGCGCGAGGCGCGGGTATTCATGGCCGCCGAAGTTGCGCTGCGAGATGCGGCCGTCCTTCGTACGGTCGAAGAGCGCGCCCCACGTCTCCAGCTCCCACACCCGGTCGGGGGCTTCTTGCGCGTGCAGCTCGGCCATCCGCCACTGGTTGAGGAACTTGCCGCCGCGCATGGTGTCGCGGAAGTGGACCTGCCAGTTGTCGTGCTCGTTGGCGTTGGCCATGGCCGCCGCGATGCCGCCCTCGGCCATCACCGTGTGCGCCTTGCCGAACAGCGACTTGCAGATCACGGCCGTGCGGGCGCCTCGCTCCCGTGCCTCGATCGCCGCCCGGAGGCCCGCCCCGCCGGCGCCGACCACGACGACGTCCCACTCCTGCCGTTCGACCACGGACATCTGTTCAGTCCCCACCAAATCTAGAAGAAGCGCGGATCGTCGAAGACCCCGGACGCGACGAGATAGACGTAGAAGTCGGCGAGCGCCACGCTCACCAGCGACGCCCACGCGAGCAGCATGTGGCGGGCGTTGAGCTTCCCGATCCACTGCCACATCCGGTAGCGCACCGGGTGTTTGGAGAAGTGCTTGAGCTTGCCGCCGACGATGTGCCGGCAGGAGTGACAGGAGAGGGTGTACGCCCAGATCAGCACGATGTTGGCGAGGAAGACGAGCGTGCCGAGGCCCATGTGGCCCCACTCGTAGTTCTCGTCGCGGAAGGCGAGCACCGTGTCGTACGTCAGGATCCCGGCGACCGGGATCGCGGCGTAGAAGAAGTACCGGTGGATGTTCTGCAGGATCAGCGGGAAGCGGGTCTCACCGGAGTACTTCTTGTGCGGCTCCGCCACCGCGCAGGCCGGGGGCGACATCCAGAAGCCGCGGTAGTAGGCCTTGCGGTAGTAGTAGCAGGTCAGACGGAAGCCGAGCGGGAAGATCAGGATGATGATCGCGGGGGAGATGCCCCACCAGCTCCCGAACAGGTCCCAGTTCGGCCCGGCGCGCATGGGCTCGCAGTTCTCCGCCAGACAGGGCGAGTAGAACGGGGAGACGTACGGCGCCGCGTAGTAGTCCGCGTTGGCGAAGGCCCGCCAGGTCGAGTACACGATGAACGCCAGCAGACCGGCCGCGGTGGCGGCCGGGGCCAGCCACCAGCGGTCGGTCCGCAGGTGCGGGGCGGAGATCGCGGCGCGCGTACCGGTTCGTACGCCGCCGCTGTTCAGATGGGGTTCCGTACCAGTGGCCAATGGATGACTCCGGTCGGGTCAGGGGGAGGGATCAGGGGGCGCGGCGGTCCCGGGCGCCGAGACCCTCGTCATCGGTGTCGATCCACAGAGAGTCGTCGTACGGCGTGTCGGGGATGGTGACCAGCTCCGGCTTGCGCTGCGTGGCCGGCGTCGCGGCCGCGTCCCGCAGCAGCGCCACGCTCTCGCGCAGATGGTTGGCGTCGGTGCGGACGCGCCGCATCTCCAGCCCGCCGGTGCCCAGCTGTTTCTCCAGCCGGCCCACCGACCGGGCCAGGTCGTCGAGGCAGCGCTGGACAGTTGTCAGGTCGTCTTGCACGGACATGACGTGACCTCACTTCCGTGGGCCCTTCGGCCCTGGGTGGCAACGTTCATGCGCCTGCGAGTGTTGCGCGTCACACCTATCGCTGTGAAGGGATGTGCAGCGATTGGCGGATTGCACGCCTCCGACACGCGCCCGCATGCGCTCTGTGTACGCCGGGGGAGCTGCAGGAGTGCGCGGGCGCGTTGCTCCACTCGCGTGGGAGCGCATTGCTCCACACGGGTGGCCTTGCGCGCCCCCGACGCCGTGTCGTCTCCGCCTGGCGAACCCTTTCCTCTTCAGTGGGGGCCCATAGATCTGATCAACTCCAAAATACCGCCAAACGTGATCAGAACGCACTTATTGTCACCGGCGGGAGCCGCTCCCCGGAGGTACCAGAGATGTCCTACGACGGAGAGATGTCCTACGACGGCGTCGGACCCAGGCCCGGCCGCGGCGCGGTCATGCGCTCGGTCGCCTTCCTGGCCGCTGGTGTGCTCGCGGTGCCCGTGCTCGCCGGTTGCAGCGACCCGGACCCGGCCGGAAAGCCACTGGCCGGGCAGGACATCGCCCCGGCCGGCCGGGCCATGCTCGCCGACGGCGGCACGCTGCGGTGGGCCGTGGACGCCGTACCGGAGACGCTGAACACCTTCCAGTCGGACGCCGACGCGACCACGACCCGGATCGCGCAGGCCACCCTGCCGTCGATGTTCCGGCTCGACGAGAGCGGGCGGCCGGAGCGCAATCCGAACTACCTGGAGTCCGCCAAGATCGTCGAGACCGAGCCCAAGCAGGTCGTCCTGTACAAGCTCAACCAGCAGGCCGTCTGGAGCGACGGCCGCGAGATCGGCGCCGCCGACTTCGCCGCCCAGTGGCGGGCCCTGTCCGGCAAGGACAGCGCCTACTGGACCGCCCGCAACGCCGGCTACGACCGCATCGAGAAGATCGAGCGCGGCGCCAACGACCTGGAGGTGCGGGTCACCTTCGAGCGGCCGTACGCGGACTGGCGGTCGCTGTTCTCGCCGCTGTACCCGAAGGAGGTCATGGGCACGCCGGACTCGTTCAACGACGGGGCGCGGCGCAAGCTCAAGGTCAGCGCCGGGCCGTTCGCCGTGAAGAAGATCGACCGCAAGGACGACGAGGTCCGGCTCACCCGCAATCCGCGCTGGTGGGGGAAGCCGGCCAAGCTGAACGAGATCGTGCTGCGGGCCGTGCCGCGCGACGAGCGGGCCGCCCAGCTGGCCGCCGGGCAGCTCGACCTGGCCGAGATCGACCCCGCTGCGGCCCGGCGCATCGCGCTCGCCTCGCCTCCTCGCAGTGCGACCGCCAGTGCCACCGGTACGGCGCTGATGGGCCCGAATCGGGGCAGCAGGACGACGACCACCAAGGAGCGCCGGCAGCAGGCGGCGTTCCGGGGCTTCGAGGTACGCAAGTCCCTGGAACCGGCGTACACCCAACTCGCCCTCAACGGCGCCGACGGTCCGCTCGCCGACGAGCGGGTGCGGCGGGCCGTGGCGCGCGCGCTCGACCGCCAGGAGCTGGCCAAGCTGGTCCTCGCCCCGCTCGGCCTGCCCACCGAGCCGGTCGGCAGCCACCTCGCACTGTCCGGCCAGGCCGCGTACGCCGACAACAGCGGCGCGATCGGCGGCCAGGACACGGCGGAGGCGCAGGCGCTGCTGGCGGACGCGGGGTGGGTGCGGGGCGGGCCGATCAAGGAGAAGAAGGGGGAGAAGGCGGCTGGGGCGGAGGGGGAGAAGGCGGGGAAGAAGGCGGGGAAGAGCGAGAAGGATGAGAACGGCGAGAAGAGCGAGAAGAGCGAGAAGGCCCACAAGAAGTCGGAGTCGAAGGTGGACTCGGACACGGGGGCCTCGGGGTCCTCGGGGTCCTCGGAGGGCGGGGACGACGGGACGTACATCGTCGGTGAGGACAACAAGGCGGACGGCGGCCAGGGCCGGGACGGGGAGCATCTCGCCCAGGACGGCAAGCAGTACGGCAACAAGCAGGTGCAGCAGGGCGGGGCGGCCGGCGCGTACGCTCCGCGGGGCACTGCGGCTCCGCAGGGTACCGCCGCTCCGGCGGGCGCGGCGGTCCTGCCGCTGGCGAAGAACGGCAAGCCGCTGACGCTGCGCTTCGTGGTGCCGTCGGGGGAGGGTTCTCAGACGCTGCGGACGGTGGCGGACCGGATCGGCCTCATGCTGGAGCGGGTCGGTATCCGGACCGAGATCGCCAAGGTCGAGGACGAGAGCTACTTCAAGGATCACATCGCGTCCGGCCAGTACGACCTCGCCCTGTACTCGTGGCCCGCCTCCGCCTACCCCGCCACCGACGCCCGGCCCATCTACGCCAAGCCGGTGCCGGCGGCCGACGGTTCCCTGAACGTCGAGCAGAACTACACGCGGGTCGGCACCGACCAGGTCGATCAGCTCTTCGACCAGGCGATCGCCACGCTCGACGAGTCCGAGTCGCGGTCCCTGATCCGCAAGGCCGACTCCCGCATCTGGGCTGCGGCCGGCTCGATTCCGCTGTACCAGCGGCCCCAGCTGGCAGCGGCGAGGAAGAACGTCGCCAACGCGGGTGCCTTCGGCTTCCGGACACCGGTGTACGAGGACATGGGCTTCCTGAAGAAGGGCGCGAAGCCGTCACCGAGCGCGTCGCCCAACTGACCTTCCTCGCCCCCGCCGCCCCTCCCCTTCCCGTCATTTAAGGGGCTCCGCCCCTTCGACCCCGCCAGGGGGCTCCGCCCCCTGGACCCCCGCTCCTCACACGCCGGAGGGGCTGAGTTTTTCAGCCCGTCCGGCGTTTGAGGACGA
>NZ_RQJW01000027.1 GCF_004028635.1 Streptomyces cyaneus
GGGTTTGGTGTGCGGGTTGTCCACGCGGAAGATCCGCACGCCGTGGGCCATCCAGTGCCGCAGGACGCGCAGGGTCTCGGTGATCAGGCCGTCCAGGTCGGCGTCGAAGGCGATGGGGTAGATGTCCTGGTACTTCTTCGGCGGGTTCTCGGCGTAGGCGATGGTGCCGTCGGGGCGGTGGTGGAACCACTCGGGGTGTTTTTGTACCCAGGGGTGGTCGGGGGAGCACTGCAGGGCGAAGTCGAGGGCGATCTCCAGGCCGAGTTCGCCGGCCCGGGTCACGAAGTGGTCGAAGTCCTCGAGGGTGCCCAGGTCGGGGTGGATCGCGTCGTGGCCGCCCTCGGGGGAGCCGATCGCCCAGGGCACGCCGACGTCGTCGGGTCCGGCGGACAGCGTGTTGTTCGGGCCCTTGCGGAAGGTGGTGCCGATGGGGTGGATGGGCGGGAGGTAGACCACGTCGAAGCCCATCGCGGCGATCGCCGGCAGCCGGCGCGCGGCGGTGCGGAACGTGCCGTGGGGCCGCTGCGGTGTGCCCTCGGAGCGGGGGAAGAACTCGTACCAGGAGCCGTACAGGGCCCGCTCGCGCTCCACCAGCAGCGGCAGCGGATCCGACGCCGTGACCAGATCCCGCAACGGATACCGCCCCAACACCCCATCCACCTCGGGCGTCAACGCGGCCGCCAACCGCCAGGCGGCCGGGCGGCTCTCGTCCCGCAGGGCCTCGACGGCCGCGAGGATCACCTTCCGTCCCTCGTGCTCCGGCATGTCGGCGGCCGCACGCTCGCACAGCCGCGCGCCCTCCTCCAGGACCAGGTCCGTGTCCATGCCGGCCGGGATCTTGATCTGGGCGTGGTGCCGCCATGTGGTGACCGGATCGCCCCAGGCTTCGACCCGGTAGGTCCAGTGGCCGGGCCGGCCGACGGTGACGGTGGCGCCCCAGCGGTCGGTGCCCGGGGCCAGCTCGTGCATCGGCGTCCAGGGGCCGGGACGGCCGTCCGGATCGGTCAGGACGACATTGGCGGAAACGGCGTCATGGCCCTCGCGGAACACGGTGGCCGAGATCTCGAAGGTCTCGCCGGTCACCGCCTTCGCTGGCCTGCGCCCGTGCTGGACGATCGGGCGGACGTCGAGGACGGGTATGCGCCCGACGCCGCCGGCCGTCTCGCTCGCGGAGGGTCGCTCCGGGATCGGCGGTCCGGTGTCGGCGGTGACGGCGCGAGGTACGGGGGGTGCGTCGGTGCTGGACGTCGGGGGTGAGGACGACTGGTGGTGCATGGCGGGCATGACCGCTCCTGTCCGCGTCAACTTGGGTGGGCGGATGGCTGTGGGGAGGTGGGTCCTGCGTGGTGACTGTGTCGAGCTGCGGCTACGCCGCGTGGGGCGCGCGCCCGGGGGCGCACAGGTGGGGTGTACCGGAGGAGCCTTCCCACCCTATTCGGGTACGCAATCCGGCACTTTGTTAACTACTCACGCGTATGTCTACACACAAGACCGGCCCCGTTCTTGAGGAACGGGGCCGGTGCCTGCGCTTGGCCGACAACAGACGCTACGAGCCCGGTACTTGCAGGAGTTTGTTCGGTGAGCCGAGCCCCCTGCCGGAGACCTTGCCGGACACCGCCTGCGCCACCAACGCCTTGGACACCTGTGCGGGCCCGGCCTTGGGATGGTCGGCCAGATAGAGCGCGGCCACCCCCGCCGCGTGCGGCGACGCCATCGACGTACCGGAGAAGGTCGCCTTGCCGGTGTCGTTCGCGTACGACGCGGAGGTGATCGCGACGCCCGGGGCGAACAGGTCCAAGGCCGCGCCGAAGTTGGAGAAGCTCGCCCGCGCGTCCTTCTTGTCGGTGGCGCCCACGGTGATGGCCTCCCGCACCGCCGCGGGGGAGTACAGGCCGGCCGGCAGCCCGTCGTTGCCCGCCGCGACCGTGTAGGTGACGCCGGACGCGATGGAGTTGCGTACGGCGGCGTCCAGCTGGGTGTTGCGGTAGCCACCGAGGCTGACGTTGGCGACCGCCGGCTTCTTCGCGTGCTTGGTCACCCAGTCGATGCCCGCGATGACCTGGGCCGTCGTGCCGCTGCCCGCGTTGTCGAGGACTCGTACGGCGACGACCTTGGTGCTCTTGGCGACGCCGTACCGGCCGTGCGCGATCGTGCCGGCGACATGGGTGCCGTGCCCGTTGCCGTCGCTCGCGGTCCTGTCGTTGCCGACGAAGTCCCAGCCGTAGCTCGCCCGGCCGCCGAAGTCCTTGTGCGAGATACGGATGCCGGTGTCGATCACGTACACCGTCACTCCGGCGCCCGCGGACTCGGGCCAGGTGTAGCTCTTGTCCAGGGGCAGGTTCGGCTGGTCGATGCGGTCCAGACCCCAGGACGGCGGGTTCTTCTGGTTGTGCTCCAGCATCACGCGGGTGTCCTGGACGACCGAGGCGACCCGGGAGTCCGCCGCGAGGCGCTTGGCTTGTCTCTCGTTGGCCTGTACGGCATAGCCGTTGAGGACCGTGCCGTAGGTGTGGCTGATTTTCGCCCCGTACTTCTCGGCGAGGCTCTTTCCGGCCGCCGACGGAGCCTTCGTTCCCCCCTTGAGTGTCACCAGGTAACTGCCGCTGACGGAGCCGGGGTCCCCGGCGCCGAGTATCTGCCCTTCCGGTGCGGCGTGCGCGGGCATGGTGGTGGCCGAAAGCGCGGCGACACAGGTCACCGCGGTCAGACCACCGGCCCAGCGCAGACGCCGTATGCGCGTCCGTGCCATGGTGTGAGTTCCCCTCCTCAACTCGGCGCACGGCGGCCTTGGTTCGCCGGGTGCACCCGACGTGGGCCGGTGCGCCACCGTCAGCCTCTCGTGCCGTGAGAAGTCGCCACAAGGACGCCTACGGGGGCGGAATCGGCCATATCGGCCATGGGGGATCTGTAAAGGTTGCGGCATTTTTCGGACGGACGTGCTCTTGCCCCTCCGCTTGACAGCCGCAAAACGCACTGTGGTTACGAAGCCCCGCATACCGATACCGTCGGGGGCGATGACGGGACGCACACCGCCGTGCGTCCCCTGCCACGCGCTGCCCGAGGTGGAACCGTGAAGGCGATCCGTCGATTCACCGTCCGTCCAGTCCTCCCCGCACCCCTCCGGCCTCTGAGCGACCTGGCGCGCAACCTGCGCTGGTCCTGGCATGCGGAGACCCGCGATCTCTTCCAGTCCGTGGACCCCGAGTGCTGGGCCGCCTCGGGCAACGACCCCGTACGGCTGCTGGGCAGCGTGTCGCCCGGGCGGCTCGCGGAGCTGGCCGAGGACCGTCGTTTCCTGCGCCGGCTGACCGCGGTCGCCGGCGACCTCAACGACTACGTCACCGGCGAGCGCTGGTACCAGGGCCACTCGGCCGAACTTCCCGCCGCCGTCGCCTACTTCTCCCCCGAGTTCGGCATCACGGCCGCCCTGCCCCAGTACTCCGGCGGCCTCGGCATCCTCGCCGGCGACCACCTCAAGGCGGCCAGCGACCTCGGCGTGCCGCTGATCGGCGTCGGCCTGCTCTACCGACACGGCTACTTCCGGCAGACCCTGTCCCGGGACGGCTGGCAGCAGGAGCACTACCCGGTCCTGGACCCCCACGAGCTGCCGGTCTCCCTCCTGAAGGAGCCCGACGGCACCCCCGCCCAGATCTCCCTCGCCCTGCCCGGCGGCAGGCAGCTGCACGCCCGAGTCTGGCTCGCCCAGGTCGGCCGCGTCCCCCTGCTGATGCTCGACTCGGACGTCGAGGAGAACGACCTCGGCGAACGCGGCGTGACCGACCGGCTCTACGGCGGCGGCAGCGAGCACCGCCTGCTGCAGGAGATGCTGCTGGGTATAGGAGGAGTGCGGGCGGTCCGGACGTACTGCCGTCTGACCGGCCACCCGACCCCCGAGGTCTTCCACACCAATGAGGGTCACGCGGGCTTCCTGGGCCTGGAGCGCATCGCGGAGCTGTGCGCTGAGGGGCTGGACTTCGACTCGGCGCTGGAGGCGGTCCGCGCCGGCACGGTCTTCACCACCCACACCCCCGTCCCGGCCGGCATCGACCGCTTCGACCGCGAGCTGGTCGCCCACCACTTCGGCCCCGACGCCGAACTCCCCACCATCGACGTCGAGCGCATCCTCCAGCTCGGCATGGAGACCTACCCCGGCGGCGAACCCAACCTCTTCAACATGGCGGTGATGGGCCTGCGCCTGGGTCAGCGGGCGAACGGCGTCTCGCTGCTCCACGGCAACGTCAGCCGCGAGATGTTCTCGGGCCTGTGGCCGGGATTCGACCCCGACGAGGTGCCCATCACCTCGGTCACCAACGGCGTCCACGCCCCGACCTGGGTCGCCCCCGAGGTCTTCCGCCTCGGCGCCCGCCAGATCGGCGCCCAGCGCACCGAGGACGCGATGACCGTCGGCGGCTCGGACCGCTGGGACGCGGTCGCTGAGATCCCCGACCAGGACATCTGGGAGCTGCGCCGGAACCTGCGCGAGCAGCTGGTGACGGAGGTGCGGGACCGTCTGCGCACCTCCTGGCGGCAACGCGGCGCCGGTACGGCGGAGTTGGGCTGGATCGACGGCGTCCTGGACCCCGACGTCCTGACGATCGGATTCGCGCGCCGCGTCCCGTCGTACAAGCGCCTCACGCTGATGCTCCGTGACCGCGACCGCCTGATGGACCTGCTCCTGCACCCGGAGCGGCCGATCCAGATCGTGGTGGCGGGCAAAGCACACCCGGCGGACGACGGCGGAAAGCGCCTGGTCCAGGAGTTGGTGCGGTTCGCCGACGACCCTCGGGTCCGTCACCGCATCGTCTTCCTCCCGGACTACGGCATGGCGATGGCGCAGAAGCTGTACCCCGGCTGCGACATCTGGCTGAACAACCCGCTCAGGCCGTTGGAGGCGTGCGGCACGTCCGGTATGAAGGCGGCGCTGAACGGGTGCCTGAATCTGTCGGTGCTGGACGGCTGGTGGGACGAGTGGTTCCAGCCGGACTTCGGCTGGGCCATCCCCACGGCGGACGGCACCGGCACGGACCCGGACCACCGCGACGCCGTAGAGGCGGCGGCGCTGTACGACCTGCTGGAACAGCGGGTGACCCCCCGCTTCTACGAGCACGGTCCGGGCGGCCTGCCGGACCGCTGGATCGAGATGGTCCGCCAGACCCTGACGCTGCTCGGCCCGAAGGTCCTGGCGGGGCGCATGGTCCGCGAATACGTCGAGCGCCTCTACACCCCGGCCGCACACGCCCACCGCGCGATGACACCGGACGCGGCACGCGAGCTGGCGGCTTGGAAGGCGCGGGTCCGGTCGGCCTGGCACGGCGTCACGGTCGACCACGTGGAGACGTCCGCCGCGACCCCCACCGCGGAACTCGGCTCGACGCTCAGCCTCCGGGTACGGGTGGGCCTGGGCGACCTCGGGCCGGACGACGTCGAGGTCCAGGCGGTCTCCGGCCGGGTGGACTCCGAGGACCGCATCGCGGACGCGTCGACGGTACCGCTGAAGTCGGTGGGGAGCCCGGACGCGGAGGGACGCTGGGTGTACGAGGGACCGCTCGCCTTGGACCGGACGGGGCCGTACGGCTATACGGTCCGGATTCTTCCGGCGCATCGGTTGCTGGCGTCGGGGGCGGAGCTGGGGTTGGTGGCGGTGCCTTCGGACGGGGTGGGGGAGGGGGCGGGGCTCCTCATGCGGTGACGCCCTCAAGGGCTGAGGTGTCCCTCAGCCCTCCTCGAGCTCTCGCTCGCACAGCTGCCGCAGCACGTTGCCGCACCGCCGCGCATACGCGTGCTGCAACCCCCGCGTGGCCGGTCCCCCCGCCCGCGCATACCACTTCGCCCCCCGGCTGAACGCGTTCACCGTCAGCCACACCGTGCCGTCCCCCGTGCGGTCCACGATGAACGACTCCTCGCCGCATTCGGGATGACCGGAAAGCGTGCCGTACGCCCAGCCGATGCGCCGGTGCTCCTCCACCGTCCACACCACCCGGCACGGCGCCTTGATCATGCCGGCGAGGGTGACCGTGACGTCGACCTCGGGGGCCGCGCGGTCGGCGGAGGCGTCTATGCCGACGCCCATCGCGCGGTGCATCTCCCAGGTCATGACCGCGTCGGCGGCTCTGCGCAAGACGTTCTCGCCCTCGCCTATGCGGGTGCGTACGTGCAGAGGGTGGAAGCCCGGCGGGCAGAAGCCGGGCTCACGGGTCGCGCCGACGTCGTCGTACGTGAAGGACATGGGTCCCAAGCGTAAGGCGGCACCCGGGGATGCCTTCGTCCCGGGTGCCGCCCAGCCGGCTACATCTGCGTCAGCCGACGTTGACCGCCGACCACGCAGCCGCCACCGCCTTGTACTCCGTGCTGCCGGTGCCGCCGTACAGGGCGGACGCCGCGTTCAGCGTGGCCGTACGGGCGCCGGCGTACTTGGTCGTCGACGTCATGTACTCGGTCAGGGCCTTGTACCAGATCGCGGCGGCCTTGGCGCGGCCGATGCCGGTGACCGTGGAGCCGTTGGACGTGGGGGAGTTGTAGCTGACCCCGTTGATCGTCTTCGCGCCGCTGCCCTCCGAGAGGAGGTAGAAGAAGTGGTTCGCGGGGCCCGAGGAGTAGTGGACGTCCAGGCCGCCCAGCGAGGAGGACCAGGCGTCGGCCGACGAGCCGTCCTTGCTCGGCTTGTCCATGTAGCGCAGCGGCGTGCCGTCGCCGTTGATGTCGATCTTCTCGCCGATGAGGTAGTCGCCGACGTCGCTGGAGTTCGCCGCGTAGAACTCCACCGCCGTGCCGAAGATGTCGGAGGTGGCCTCGTTCAGGCCGCCCGACTCGCCGCTGTAGTTCAGGCCCGCCGTGTTCGACGTGACGCCGTGGGTCATCTCGTGGCCGGCCACGTCGAGCGACGTCAGGGGCTTGGTGTTGCCTTCGCCGTCGCCGTACGTCATGCAGAAGCAGCTGTCGTCCCAGAACGCGTTGACGTACGCGTTGCCGTAGTGGACGCGGGAGTAGGCGGCCTTGCCGTCGTTCTTGATGCCGCTGCGGCCGAAGGTGTTCTTGTAGAAGTCCCAGGTGACCTGGGCGCCGTAGGCGGCGTCGACGGCGGCCGTCTGGTCGCTGGAGGAGCTGCCGAACGTGCCGGTGCCCCAGGTGTCGTCGGCGTCGGTGAAGAGGGTGCCGGTGCCGGAGGTGCGACGGGCCAGGTTGTAGGTCTTGTGGCTGCCGCGCGAGGTGTCGTTCAGCTGGTACGTCGAGCCCGACAGCGACGTGCCGAGGGTGACCGTGCCCGAGTAGCCGCTCTTGCCGCTGCCGGTCTCGATGCCCTGGTACTCGTACAGCTTCTTGCCGGTGGCGGCGTCGGTGATGACGTGCAGCTCGTTCGGGGTGCCGTCCTCCTGGAGGCCGCCGACGATCGTCTCGTACGCCAGGGTCGGCTTGCCGTCGGCCGCCCAGATCACCTTGCGGGGCGCCTTGTCCGCCTCGGTCTTCTCCGAGCCTGCCGCCTTGGCCAGCTTCACGGCCTGGCCCTCGGCCTTGGCCGCGGTGATCGCCGGCTTGAGCGAGGCGACCTTGATGGTGGCCTTCGTCGCCTTGGTGACGCCCTTGGTCGCGCCGGACGCCGACTCGTGGACGACGAGGTCGCCGCCGAGGACGGGCAGGCCCGCGTAGGTGCGCTCGTAGCGGGTGTGGACCGTGCCGTCGGCGTCCTTGACGACGTCCTTGACGACCAGTCTCTCCTGGGCGCCGAGGCCTATCGCGTCGGCGGTTTCGGTCGCCTCGGCCTGCTGGTCCTTGATGAGCGCGGTGCGCGCCGCGGGGGCGAGCGCGACCGGGGTGGCGAGCGGGGTGGCCTTGGTGCCGGCCTCCACGGGGGCGGCGGCCGAAGTGCCGGTGGCCAGACCGGTGGTGAGCAGGGCTCCGGCGGCCACGGCGGTGGCGATGGCCAGAGTGGTGCGCTTGTGACGCGCGTAGAGGGGGGTCACACGAGCTCCTTTTGTGGGGGAGGTGCAGTGGTGCTTGTGCGGCGGGTGGAGGAAGAGTGACACCTGGGGCGCGTACATGTCAGGAGGGTGTAGTGATGTTGGCCGAAACTCGACTGTCCGGTAAATGTTTCTGAAATGTGAACGGGCGCCGCCCCGGCGGGAGTTGAACCCACCGGGACGGCGCCCTGTCCTGGGCAGACCGCGAACGGGCCTACGGGAAGGTGAGCTTCCAGCTGTTGATGTAGCCGGTGTCGATGGCCGCGTTGTCCTGGACGCGCAACTGCCAGACGCCGTTGGCGACTTCGGAGGACGCGTTCACCGTGTACGTGGTGTTGAGGTTGTCCGAGCTGCCGCCCGTGCCGTACCCCTTCAGCGTGTACGCGGTGCCGTCGGGGGCGACCAGGTCCACCTTGAGGTCACCGACGTAGGTGTGGACGATGTCCACGGCGACCTGGAGGTTGGACGGTGCGTTGCCGGTCCGGCCGGACACCGTGATCGGGGAGGTCACGGCCGCCCCGTTGTCCGGAATCGATACGTCGGTTCCGCTCTCGAAGGACGTGCCGCCACCGCCGCCGCCACCGTCGGAGCGCGAGCCGACGTTGATGCCCGCCCAGGCGTCCTGCACGGCCTTGTACTCGGCGCTCGTGGTGCCGTACAGCTCACCGGTCGCCGCGAGGGTGCCGGTGCGGGCGGCCGCGTAGTTGGTCGTGGAGGTGAACTTGGTGGTCAGCGCGCGGAACCAGATCTTCTCCGCCTTGTCCCGGCCGATGCCGGTGACCGGAAGGCCGTCCGAGGTGGGCGAGTTGTAGGTGACACCGTTGATGGTCTTGGTGCCGCTGCCCTCGCTGAGCAGGTAGAAGAAGTGGTTCGCGGGGCCCGACGAGTAGTGCACGTCGATCGAGCCGATGCCCGAGTACCACGCGTCCTTGGACGAGCCGTCCTTGCTCGGCTTGTCCATGTAGCGCAACGGGGTGCCGTCGCCGTTGATGTTGATCTCCTCGCCGATGAGGTAGTCACCGACGTCGGAGGAGTTGTTGGCGTAGAACTCGACGGTCGAGCCGAAGATGTCGGAGGTGGCTTCGTTCAGACCGCCGGACTCGCCGGAGTAGTTCAGGCCCGCGGTGTTGGAGGTGAGCCCGTGGGTCATCTCGTGCGCGGCCACGTCGATCGACGTCAGCGGGTTGGTGTTGCCCGAGCCGTCGCCGTACGTCATGCAGAAGCAGCTGTCGGACCAGAACGCGTTGACGTAGTTGTTGCCGTAGTGGACCCGGGAGTACGCGCCGACGCCGTCGCCGCGGATACCCGAACGGCCGTGCACGTTCTTGTAGTAGTCCCAGGTCAGCGCGGCACCGTAGTGCGCGTCGGCGGCCGCGGACTCCAGGTTGGACGGGCTGCCGTTGCCCCAGACGTCGTCCGGGCCGGAGAAGAGCGTGCCGGTGCCGGACGTGCCGCGGTTGAGGTTGTACGTCTTGTGCCCGCCGCGCGCGCCGTCCGTGAGGTTGTACGTCGAACCGGACTGCGTGGTGCCGAGGGTGACCGTGCCGGAGTACACCGTGTTGCCGGTGCCGGTCTCGATCGCCTCCCACTCGTACAGCTTGGCGCCGGTGGTGGCGTCGGTGATGACGTGCAGTTCCTGCGGGGTGCCGTCGTGCTGGAAGCCGCCGACGACCGTCTCGTACGCCACGGTCGGCTTGCCGTTCGCGGCCCAGATCACCTTGCGGGGCGCCTTGTTGACGTCCGGGCTCTTGGCCTTCTCCGCCTTCGCGGCGGCCAGCGCCTGCTTCTCCGCCTTGGCGGCCGGTACGGCGGCCGTCGTGGTGGCCGGCTTGATGGCGGCGCGGGTCGCCTTGGTGACGGCCTCGGTCGCGCCGGACTTGGCGGTCTCGACGAGCAGGTCGCCGCCGAGGACGGGCAGGCCGTCGTAGGTCCGCTCGTAGCGGGTGTGGACCGTGCCGTTGCCGTCCTTGACGACGTCACGGACGACCAGCTTCTCCTTGGCGCCGAGGCCCAGGTCCTTCGCGGTCTCCGCCTTGGTGGCGTTGGCCTCGCGTATCAGCGCGGCGCGCTGGGCGGGGGACAGCTTGACGGACTCGGCGCCCGGTATGACCTTGCCCGCAGCCGACGGTGCCTTCTCCGGTGCTGCGGTGGCGGCGCCCGTCTGGACGGCCGCGGCGATCAGGGCGGCCACGCCGACGAGGGCGACGGCGGCGGCCCGGCGCTGCGTGGTGTGACGACGCGTCGTGTGGGAGGTGCGTCTGTGGGAGGAACTGTCTCTCAACACTGACTCCTTCTGCGCGGCCGCGGATCACGCGGCCAGGGGAGACCGGCCGGCGGGTGGGCCGTCCGGGCGGAGCGGGGTGGTACGCAGAACGACGTGCGTGTGCGGAAACAACGTGCACGTGCGGGAGTTCAGCCGCGGGCACCGCCGTGTGACGGTGCTGTGGGGTTGCTGTGTCGCGGCCGTGGGAAGAGTGCCAGCTGATTGCGGTTTCTGTCAGGACCGCGTCAGGAAGTTGGCCGGAAATCGTTCGTTGTCCGGGAGTTCATGTTCGGTATACGGACCGGAACGGTAAGGGCCCACCCACCCGAGCCGGATGGTGTGGGCCCACAGGTCCCCGCCGTACCGCCTACCCCTCGGAGCCCAGCACGTCGAAGCGGTCGAGATCCCGCAGCCATGCGTGCGCCGTACCGTCGGACGGCGCACGCCAGTCGCCGCGCGGGGAGAGGGAGCCGCCCGCCGAGACCTTCGGGCCGTTCGGCATGGCCGAGCGCTTGAATTGTGCGAACGCGAAGAAGCGACGGCAGAAGACCTCCAGCCAGCGCCGGATCTCGGCCAGGTCGTACGCCACCCGCTTGGCCTCGGGGAAGCCCGGCGGCCAGGCGCCCGCGTCCGTGTCGTGCCAGGCGTGCCAGGCCAGGAAGGCGATCTTCGAGGGCCGGAAGCCGTAGCGCAGGACGTGGAAGAGCGTGAAGTCGTGCAGTGCGTACGGGCCGATCTTGGACTCGGTGGACTGCATCTCCTCGCCCGGCACCAGCTCCGGGCTGATCTCGGTGTCGAGGATCGCGGCGAGCGTCTTGCCGGTCTCCGCGTCGAACTGCTCGCTGGTGATGACCCAGCGGATCAGATGCTGGATCAGCGTCTTCGGTACCCCGCCGTTGACGTTGTAGTGGCTCATCTGGTCGCCCACGCCGTACGTGGACCAGCCGAGCGCCAGCTCCGAGAGGTCGCCGGTGCCGAGGACGATGCCGCCGCGCTGGTTGGCGAGGCGGAACAGGTAGTCGGTGCGCAGGCCGGCCTGCACGTTCTCGAAGGTGACGTCGTACACCGGCTCGCCGGACGCGAACGGGTGGCCCATCTCCTTGAGCATCAGCCGCGCGGTCGGTGTGATGTCCAGCTCGGCCGCGGTGACGCCGAGCGAGTTCATCAGCTTGTGGGCGTTGTCCTTGGTGTGGTCGCTGGTGGCGAAGCCGGGCAGGGTGAAGGCCAGGATGTCGCTGCGCGGGCGCCCGGCGCGGTCCATCGCCCGGGCGGCGACGATCAGCGCGTGCGTGGAGTCCAGGCCGCCGGAAACCCCGATGACCACCTTCGGGCCGCCGATCGAGGCCAGCCGCTGCTGGAGGCCCGCGACCTGGATGTTGTACGCCTCGTAGCAGTCCAGGGCGAGGCGCTCGGCGTCCGCGGGCACGAACGGGAAGCGCTCGACCCGGCGCTTGAGGCCCAGGTCCGTCGCCGGCGGGTCGAGCCGGAACCGCACCCGCCTGAAGTCCCCGGTCCGGGTGGCGTGGGCGCGGCGGTTGTCGTCGAACGTGCCCATCCGCTGCCGCTCCTGCCGCAGCAGGTCGAGGTCGACGTCGGCCACCGCGTACTGGGCATCGAGCGGGAACCGGTCCGTCTCCGCCAGCAGGGCGCCGTTCTCGTAGATCATGGTCTGCCCGTCCCAGGACAGGTCGGTGGTCGACTCACCCAGACCCGCCGCCGAGTACACGTACGCCGCCAGACAGCGCGAGGACGCCGAGCGGCACAGCAGCCGCCGGTCCTCGGCCCGGCCGACCGTGATCGGGCTGCCCGAGAGGTTGGCGAGCACGGTCGCGCCGGCCAGCGCCGCCTCCGCGCTCGGCGGCACCGGCACCCACATGTCCTCGCAGATCTCCGCGTGCAGCACGAGACCGGGGATGTCCTCGGCCTCGAAGAGCAGGTCGACGCCGAACGGCACCTCCTCGCCGCCGACCCGGATCGTCCCGCCGCGCTCGTCCTCGCCGGACGCGATCTGCCGCTGCTCGTAGAACTCCCGGTAGTTCGGCGGGTACGACTTCGGCGCGACGCCGAGGATCCTGCCACGGTGCACGATCACCGCGCAGTTGTAGATCCGGTGGCGATGACGCAGCGGGGCGCCGACGACCAGCACCGGAAGCAGATCGGCCGACCCGGCCACCACCACTCCGAGCGCCTGCTCCACCTCGTCGAGCACCGCGTCCTGGAGCAGCAGGTCCTCGATCGAGTAGCCGGTCAGGCCCAGCTCGGGGAAGACGGCGACGGCGACGCCCTCCTCCGCGCACCGACGCGCCTGGCGCAGAGCCGCTTCGGCATTGGCCTGCGGGTCGGCGATGACGGTGTGACCCGTACACGCGGCGACCCGCGCGAAGCCGTGCTCGTAGATCGACCAGAAGTTCAACGGACTTCCCCAGGAGAAGCGGACAGTGCTGGCACCGAGCATAGATCGCCTGATCGGGCCTACGCCGTTCCGGGCGAGGCGGGCCGCTCCCCGTGCCACGACCGCCACAGCGCCGCATACGCCCCGTCCGCCGCGACCAGGTCGTCGTGGGTGCCGAGTTCGGTGAGGCGGCCGTTCTCCATCACGGCCACACGGTCCGCGTCGTGCGCGGTGTGCAGGCGGTGGGCGATGGCGATGACCGTGCGGCCCTGCAGTACGGCGGCCAGGGCGCGCTCGGTGTGGCGGGCGGTCGTCGGGTCGAGCAGGGCCGTCGCCTCGTCGAGGATCAGGGTGTGCGGGTCGGCCAGCACCACACGGGCGAGAGCGAGCTGCTGGGCCTGCGAGCCGTCCGTACGGCAGCCGCCGTCGCCCAGCGCCGTGTCGAGGCCGTCGGGCAGCCGCCGTACCCAGGCGTCGGCGCCGACCGCGGTGAGGGCGGTCCACAGCTCCTCGTCCGTGGCGGACGGCTCGGCGATACGGAGGTTGTCGCGGACCGTGCCGAGGAAGACGTGGTGCTCCTGGGTGACCAGGACGACCTGGCGGCGCAGCTGCTCCGGGCCGAGCGCGACGACGGGGACGCCGCCGACCGTCACCGAGCCGGCGGTCGGCGCGTCGACGCCCGCGAGCAGCCTGCTCAGGGTCGTCTTCCCGGCGCCGGACGGGCCGACCACCGCGAGGCGTTCCCCCGGCCGCACGGTCAGGTCGACGTCGCTGAGGACCTCGCCGCCGCGGTCGTAGGCGTAGCGCACGCCGGTCACGTCGATCCGGTCGTCCGCGGGGGTCGGCGAGCCGGTGTCCGTCGCCTGCGGGGCTCGCGCCAGGCCCTCCACGCGGGCGAACGAGGCGCCGCTGCTCTGCAGTTGCTCGACCCGCATCAGGATCTCGTCCAGCGGCTCGCTCAGCCGTTGCAGATACAGGGCGGCCGCGACGACCGAGCCCAGGCTCAGCGCGCCCTGCTCCAGCAGCACGCCGCCGAGCAGCAGGACCGTCGCCACGGGGACGACGTACGACACCTCGACGGCCGGGAAGAAGACGGTGCGCAGGAACAGGGTGTGGAAGCGGGTGCGGCGGGACGTCTCCAGCGCGTCGCGGCTCGCCGCCACGCGTCGCTGTTCGAGGCGCAGGGCCTCCACCGTGCGGGCGCCGGTCGCGGTCGCCGCGAGGATCTCCGCGACCTCCGAGGTGGCCGCGCCCTCGGCGAGGTAGCCGTCGCGGGCCCTGCGCAGGTACCAGCGCAGGGCCCACCAGATGCCGCCGAAGCCGAGTACTCCGCACAGGCCGAGCAGGGGGTCCAGCGTGACCAAGGCGACCAGCAGGAACAGTGCCTGCACGGAGTTGATCAGCAGCTCGGGGCCGATGTCGCGCAGGGTCGTGCCGACGAGGGCGACGTCTGCGGTGCCGCGTGCGGTGAGGTCGCCGGCGCCGGCTCGTTCCACGACGTTTGCGGGGAGGGCGAGGGTGCGGTCCACGAATTCCTCGCGGACCCGGGCCAGGGTTCGCTCGCCGAAGCGGTGGCCCACGTAGCGGGCCCAGCGGGCCAGCAGCAGCTGGGCTGCTGCGGCCATCAGGATCGCCAGGGCCAGTTTGTCCACGGCCGTTACGCCGTGGCCGGCGCGGACCTCGTCGATGATGCGGCCCACCAGCCAGGGGCCGGCCAGGCCGACGATTGCGGCGAGTGAGTTCAGGGCGAGGGTGGCTGTGAAGGCTTTGGAGTCGGCTCGGATCAGGCGGGTGGCGGCTCGTCGGACATCTCGGGGCTCGGCGATGGGGAGGTGACCCCACGCATTCGATTTTGCGGCCACGAGCTCGGGACTTCGGGTGGTTTGCCGGGTGCGGGTGCGTTGTGGCTTGTCGCGCAGTTCCCCGCGCCCCTTGAGGCGTTTCCGCTCCGTCAACTCAAGATCTCCTCGGCGTCTTCGTCCCTCGCCACCAGTGCTCTGTATCCCGGCTCCCCGTCCAGCAGCTCGCGGTGTGTGCCCGTGGCCGCCACCTTGCCGTCGACCAAGAAGTGCACGATGTCAGCTCGGTCCAGGAGCAGGGGGGACGTGGACGTCACCACCGTCGTACGGCCCCGCCTCTCCGCGTACAGGCGTTCCGCGACCCTCGCCTCGGTGTGGGCGTCCAGGGCTGACGTCGGCTCCACGGCCAGCAGGACCTCCGGGTCGGCCAGCAGCGCGCGGACCAGGCGGACGCGTTGGCGTTGGCCGCCGGAGAGGTTGCGGCCCTGGGCGTCTATGGGGGTGTCGAGGCCGTCGGGGAGGGCGCGGACGATGTCCTCGGCGACTGCTGTGTGGACCGCTCTTGTGATCGCCGCTTCGTCCCGGCCGTCCGGGTCCGCGTGGCCGGCGATCAGCTCACGCAGCGTGCCCGCGAACAGGTCGGCCTCGTGGTCGGCGACCAGGATGCGTGCCCGTAGCTGCGGCAACGCGATCTCGCTCAGGGGCACGGTGCCCCAGGTCGCCGCCGACGGGACGTAGCGGCCCAGGCGGTCCACCACGGCTGTGGCGTCGGCCGGCAGCGAGGCGGCCAGTGCGGTCAGGCGGCCCGGCAGCACTCGTACGCCCGACTCGGGGTCGTGCAGCGCCGCCGACTCCGCGGGCGCGTCGCCGGTGCCGGTGCCGGTGCCGGTGCCGGTGTCGGGCATCGGCTCCAGGCGCAGGAACCGTACGACTCGCCGCGCCGCCACCCTGCCGCGCGCGACCTCGTAGACCATGTCGACGACGAACGCCATCGGGCGGACCAGGACCGCGACATAGCCGTAGACCGACACCAACTCACCCACCGAGATGGCACCTTGGGCGGCCAGGCGGGCCGCCAGCCAGGTCACCACGGCCAGGAACAGCGTCGGCAGCCCCATCCCGAGCGCCTGCACCCAGCTGGTCACCGCCCCGACCCGGTACCCCTGCGCGCGCAGCCGCTGCGAGTCGCGGTGGAAGGCGTCGGCGACCAGGCCCTTGCCACCGAGGCCGTTGAGGACGCGCAGGCCGCCCGCGAGGTCGGCGATCCGTGCGGTCAGTACGCCCTGCCGCTCCCGGTACTCGGTCTCGGTGCCTTGCAGCCGGCCGAGCAGCGGTCCGACGAGCACGGCGATCGTCGGCATCCCGAGCAGCACCACGACCGCGATCGGCACCGATACCGACAGCAGCAGTACGGCGACGGCGAGATAGGCGACGATCGCGCCGAAACCGGGGCCGATGACGGTCAGGCAGCTGCTGATCGTCTGGACGTCACCCACCCCGATCGTGACGACCTCCCCGGCCCCGATCCGGCGCGGCAGCGCGGCGCCGAGCCGGACCGACTGCCCGACCAGGACCTTGGTGGTGCGGAACAGGGCGTCCATCCGCACCCGCGTCATCGTGCGGTGCCGCATGATGCTCAGCCAGGCGTTGAACACGTGCACCCCGGTCAGCACACCGGTCCAGGCGGCCAGCGCCGCGTAGTCACCGGGCGCCAGGCCCTCGTCCACGGCGCGCGAGAGCAGATACGGCGTCGCCGCCAGCAGCACCATCCAGACGGCGGAGATCAGCGCCCCGAGCGCGGACCGCCCCGCCTGCTGGGTGACCAGCCACCACAGATAGCGGGCGCCGCCGCGACAGTCGGGCTCGCCCGGATCCTCGTACGCGTCGATCATCTCTCCCCGTGCCCCGTTCTCCACTCGTGCCGTTCGGCTACGCCAGACTGTCCCGCCACGCCCGGTGCAGATCCGCGAACCTGCCCGTCCCCGCGATGAGTTCGGC
This sequence comes from Streptomyces cyaneus, assembly GCF_004028635.1. Classification (GTDB taxonomy): domain Bacteria; phylum Actinomycetota; class Actinomycetes; order Streptomycetales; family Streptomycetaceae; genus Streptomyces; species Streptomyces cyaneus. Next base: position 16,408 of record NZ_RQJW01000027.1, read on the forward strand.
CGGTGTGCCGTCCTCGACGATCTGCCCGTGCTCCATGACCAGCACCCGGTCCGCGATCTCGACCGTGGACAGCCGGTGGGCGATCACGACCGCCGTACGCCCGTGCAGGACCGTCGACATCGCGCGCTGCACGGCCCGTTCGCCGGGGATGTCGAGGGAGCTGGTCGCCTCGTCGAGGATCAGCACGGCCGGGTCGGCGAGCAACGCCCGGGCGAACGCCACGAGTTGGCGCTGACCGGCGGAGATGCGGCCGCCTCGCTTGCGTACGTCGGTGTCGTAGCCGTCGGGGAGGGAGCTGATGAAGTCGTGCGCGCCGATGGCCTTCGCGGCCTGCTCGATCTCCTCGCGGGTGGCGTCAGGGCGCCCGATGGCGATGTTCTCGGCGACCGTGCCGGAGAACAGGAACGCCTCCTGCGTCACCATCACCACCCCGCGCCGTAGCTCGGGCACGGCCAGCTCGCGCAGGTCGACGCCGTCGAGGAGGACCCGGCCGTCGGAGGGGTCGTAGAAGCGGGCGAGCAGCTTGGCCAGCGTCGACTTGCCCGCGCCGGTGGAGCCGACGACCGCGACCGTCTGCCCGGCCGGAATCGTCAGGTCGAAGTGGGGCAGCACCTCGCCTCCGGTGCGGTAGCCGAACCGGACGCCGTCGAAGACGACCTCGCGGCCGGGGTGCTGGGACTCGAGTGCCGGGAGCTGCACGGGCGCCGACGGCTCGGGGACGGACGGCGTCTGGGCCAGCAGGCCGGCGATCTTCTCCAGGGAGGCCGCCGCCGACTGGTAGGAGTTGAGGAACATGCCGAGCCGGTCGATCGGGTCGTACAGGCGGCGCAGGTACAGCACGGCGGCCGCCAGCACACCCAGGGCCAGCGAGCCGCCCGCGACCCGGTAGGCGCCCCACAGCACGATCCCCGCGACCGCGGTGTTGGCGACGAGCCGGGAGCCGACGACGTAACGGGCCATCTCCAGCAGGGCGTCCCCGTTCGTCCGCTCGTGCCGGGCGTTGAGGACGCGGAAGTCGGCGTCGTTGGCGGCCTCGCGGCGGAAGGCGCGCACCGGGCGGATGCCGTTCATGGTCTCGACGAACTTGACGATCACGGCGGCGATGGCGGTGGACCGCAGGGTGTACACGCGCGCGGCGCGCCGCCGGTAGAGCCGTACCAGGAGATACAGCGGCACGAAGGAGGCCACGGCGACCGCGCCGAGGCCGAGGTCGAGCCAGAGCAGCATCGCCGAGATGTAGACGAAGGACAGGATGACGGTGACGAGTTCCTGCAGACCCTCATTGAGCAGCTCGCGCAGGGACTCCACGTCAGTGGTGGAGCGGGAGATGAGCCGTCCCGAGGTGTAGCGCTCGTGGAAGTCGACGCTGAGGGCCTGGGCGTGGCGGAAGATACGGCCGCGCAGGTCGAGCAGCACGTCCTGGTTGACGCGGGCGGAGAGCAGGATGAACGCGTACTGCAGCACGCCGGAGACGAGAGCGCACAGCAGATAGCCGACGGCGACCGCGATCAGCGGCCCGAGATCGTCGCGCCGGAACGCCGGTACGGCCGAGTCGATGGCGTACGCCACCAGCAGCGGGCCCGCCTGCACCGCCGCCTGCTGGAGCAGCAGCAGAAGCGTGGTGACGGCGACGCGGGCCTTCATCGGGGCGAGCAGCGAGCGCAGGAGGGCGGCGGTGGCGCCCGGCGGAGTGGGCAGGACGTCACGGTCGAAGGGGTCCTGCGGCTTGCGGGGTTCCCCGGCGGGTTCGTCCTTGCCCGGTGCGGTGGTGGTGGGCGCCGTCATCGGTCGGCCTCCTCGGTCCCGGCCATGAGGTGGGCGTACTCGGCGTTGCTGCGCAGCAGTTCGTGGTGGGTGCCGACGGCGGCGATACGGCCGTCGGAGAGCAGGGCGACGCGGTCCGCCAGGAGCACGGTGGACGGGCGGTGGGCGACGATGAGGGCGGTGGTCTCCGCCAGCACGTCCCGCAGTGCGGCCTCCACGGCGGCCTCGGTGTGCACGTCGAGGGCGGACAGGGGGTCGTCGAGGACGAGGAACCTGGGCCGGCCGACGACCGCCCGCGCGAGCGCGAGGCGCTGGCGCTGGCCGCCGGAGAGGCTGAGGCCCTGTTCGCCCACCTGTGTCTCGGTGCCGTGGGGCAGCGCGTGCGCGAAGTCGGCCTGCGCGACGGCCAGCGCCCGCTCCAACTCGGGCTCTCCGGCTCCGTCTGCGGTCCCCATGAGAACGTTGTCCGCGACGCTGGCCGAGAAGAGGGTGGGCTCCTCGAAGGCGACGGCGACGAGGGAGCGCAGCTGTTCTCGGGGCATGGCGGCGATGTCGGCGCCGTCGAGGGTGATGTGGCCCGACGTCACCTCGTGGAGGCGGGGGACGAGGGCGGTGAGGGTCGTCTTGCCGCTGCCGGTCGCGCCGACCAGGGCCATGGACTCGCCGGGGCGGATGTGGAGGTCGACGCGGTCGAGGACGGGCGGGGAGTCGGCGGGGGCGTCGGGATAGCGGAACCGCACGCCGTGGAATCGCAGTCCGAGGTCCTCGCCGTCCTCCTTCACCGTCGAGACCTCGCGCCCCTCCGGCTCCGCGTCCATGACCTCGAAATACCGCTCCGTCGCCGTCGCCGCCTCCTGGCTCATGGCCAGCAGGAAGCCGATCGAGTCCACGGGCCAGCGCAGTGCGAGCGCGGTCGACAGGAAGGCCACCAGCGTCCCCGCCGACAGCTCCCCGTCCGCCACCTGCACCGCGCCCAGCACCAGCGCCGCGCCGATGGCCACCTCGGGCAGCGTCACGATGACGCCCCAGATCGTCGCCAGCAGCCGGGCCTTGCGCAGCTCAGTGCCGCGCAGTGTGCGAGACAGCTCCCGGAACGCCAGCGCCTGACTGCGGTGCCGCCCGAACCCCTTGATGATCCGGATGCCGAGCACGCTCTCCTCGACGACCGTCGTCAGATCGCCGACCTGGTCCTGCGCGCGGCGCGCCACCGCGGCGTACCGCTTCTCGAAGATCACGCAAGTGACCATCACGGGCACGGCGGGGATCAGGATCACCAGCCCCAGCGTCCAGTCCTGGAGCAGCATGATGATGACGCCCACGAGGATCGTCACGCCGTTGACCAGCAGGAACGTCAACGGAAAGGCGAGGAACATGCGCAGCAGCATCAGATCGGTCGTGCCCCGCGACAGCAACTGCCCCGACGCCCACCGGTCGTGGAACGCCACCGGGAGCCGCTGCAGATGCCGGTACAGATCCGCCCGCATCCCCGCCTCGACGCCCGCCAGCGGCCGCGCCACCAGCAACCGCCGCAGCCCGAACAGCAACGCCTCCGCGAGGCCGAGCAGCAGCAGATACAGCGCCCCGAGCCACACGCCCGCCGGATCCCGGTCGGCGACGGGCCCGTCCACCATCCACTTCAGGACGAGCGGAATGACCAGCGACGTACAGGAGGCGACAACGGCCACGAATGCGGCGGTGAACAACCGCACGCGCACCGGCCGGACGTACGGCCACAGGCGCAGCAGCGTACGTACGGCGGAACGGTCGGCTCGATCAGGTCGGTCCTCGGCGGTTGCACGTGTCGTCACCATCAGCAGCGAGCCTACGGATCGCCACTGACACTGCCCACCGAGTTTTGGCCGGACCGGGATCGGCCTTCGGCCCTACGACCTGCGTGTTCGAGCGGTCGTACAACCTTGCCCGGCCAGTCGTAGGCCGGCATCAACCGATCGGCTGATGCCTGTTCGAGCGCGACGGCCGATGTGCCGGAACCCGCCCCGCCGGGACCCTCGTGGCATGGCATCCACACCTGTCGTCGAAGTCAGCGGGCTGCGCAAGTCCTACAGCGGCCGGCCCGTGGTCGACGGCGTCTCCTTCGCCGTCGAGGAGGGCGAGATCTTCGGGATCCTCGGTCCGAACGGCGCCGGCAAGACCACCACGGTCGAGTGTGTCGAGGGACTGCGCGTCCCCGACGCGGGCCGGGTCCGGGTGACCGGCCTCGACCCCGTCGCCGACCACCAGGCCACCCGCCGGGTGCTCGGCGCGCAGCTCCAGGGGAGCGAGTTGCAGGCCAAGCTCACCGTCCGGGAGGCGCTGGAGCTGTACGCCGCCTTCTATCCGCGCCCGCTGGACTGGCGGCCGCTCGCCGAACGCCTCGGCCTGACCGCCAAGTCGACCACCCGGTTCGCCCAGCTCTCCGGCGGCCAGAAGCAGCGCCTGTTCATCGCGCTCGCCCTGATCGGCAACCCCCAGCATGCGGCCGGGGCCCGTAAACGGGGTGACCTGCAGAAAGAACCACCCGGCGGCGCATTCACCGAGCCCTCTGATCACGGGCTGGGACGTTCGCGCGGCGGGTTCACCACCAAGCTGCACCTGGCCGTCGAGCAGGGACAGAAGCCCATGTCCATCGTGATCACCGCTGGACAGCGCGGGGACTCGCCGCAGTTCGAACCCGTGCTGGAGAAGGTCCGCGTGCCCCGCATCGGGTCGGGCCGACCACGTGTGCGGCCCGATCGCGTGAGGGCTGACAAGGCGTACGCCTCCCGCAGAAACCGTGCCCACCTGCGCCGACGCGGCATCCGTTGCACCATCCCGGACAAGGCCGACCAGGCACGTAACCGCACGAGGCTGGGCTCTCGCGGCGGTCGGCCGCCCAGATTCGACGCCGAGGACTACAAGGCTCGGCATGCGGTCGAGTGCGGCATCAACCGACTTAAGTGACCAGCACCGTCGCAACGGCCCTCAGACGACGTCGAATTCGTTGCCCTCGGGGTCCTGCATGGCGGCGGCGTAGAGCCCCATGTCCGGCTCATCCTTGATCCGCAGCACGGTGGCACCAGCTTTGACCAGCCGTTCCACCGCAGCCTTGACCCGCTGTGTGCGGACGTCCAGTGGGACGTCACGGCCCCCACCGACCTTCAGGTCGAAGTGCCACCGGTTCTTGGCGACCTTCGCCTCCGGAACCTGCTGGAACCACACCCTCGGTCCACGTCCCGCGGGATCGATGATCGACTCCGGAATATCCCCGGCACCGGCCGGCAACTCTGCCTCGGGCACCCCCACCGCCGCCCAGTAAGCACGCCACGTGGCGTGCCCGCCCGGCGGAGGCTCAGGCACGTAGCCCAGGGCCTCGGCCCAGAAAGCCACCATTCTCTGCGGATCGGAGCAGTCGATCGTCAGCTGCACTGTCATCTCCATGCTTGGAGCATCCCAGGCAGGTCTGACAGACGATCCACTTTCACAACAGGCCCTACGCCGGGTACGGCAGCAGGGTGCCGGCGATCTTCTCCCAGGCCGCCTTCAGCTCGGCGAGCAACTCGGGCTTGTCGGGCGCGAGATCGGCCTGCTCGCGCTGGTCGGCGGCGAGGTCGTAGAGGTGGTCGGTGCCGTCGGCGTCCCGGTAGTACTTCCAGTCGCCGCGCCTGAGAGCCCGGTTGGCACGCACCCGCCAGAACAGGTCCCTCTCCGGCAGCGCCTCGCCCCGCAGCAGGTACCCGGCGAGGCTGGTGCCGTCCAGCGGAAACGCCGGGTCGGGCCGGGCGCCGCCCAGCTCCAGCAGGGTCGCCGTCCAGTCGGGGGTGAACAGCGGCTCGTGGCTGACCTGGTGGCCGTCGATGCGGGAGGGCCAGCGCACGAGGGTCGGCACCCGGATGCCGCCCTCCTGGAGCACGAACTTCTCGCCGCTCAGCGGCCACAGGTACGACCAGCGCTCACCGCCGTTGTCGCTCGCGAACACCACGACGGTGTCGTCCTCCTGCCCGGACCGGCGCAGCGCCCCGAGCACCTCCCCGACGGCGGCGTCGAGGCTCTGCACCATCTCCGTGTACTTCTCGACCGAGCCGCCGTCGTAGTGGTTGAGCGCCCTGCTCACCTCCGCCTGGGACTTGGCGGCGCGGATCTTCGCGGCGATCTCGGCGCCGGTCTCCTCGTCGCCCTCCGCGAGCCAGGGCCAGTGCGGGGTGGTGAAGTTGAGGTTCAGCAGCCACGGCTGCTCGTGGTCCCGACTCACGTACTCCACGGCCCGCTCGGTGAGGACCGTCGTGTAGTACCGCAGGTCCTTGTACTCCGCGTCGCCCTCGTAGAGGTCGTACGTGCCCAGCTGGCCGAGCTTGGAGAAGTACTCCAGCACGCCCCCGAAGTTGCCGAAGAACTCGTCCCAGCCCGACTTGGTGGGGCTGTAGTCGGGCAGCCAGCCGCAGTGCCACTTGCCGATGAGGGCGGTGGAGTAGCCCGCCTTCTTCAGGAGCGAGGCGAGTGTGGGGTGGTTCGGGTCCAGCCCCTGCGTCTTGTTGGCGATCGGCTCGGCGAGCCCGCCCGGCGTACGGCCCGGGTACCGCCCGGTGTACAGGCTGAACCGGGTCGGCGAGCAGGTCGCCGACCCGGAGTACGCGTTCGTGAACCGCACCCCCTGCCGGGCCAGCCGGTCCAGGTGCGGGGTCTTGATGTGCGGGGCGCCGTACGAGGACAGGTCGGCCCAGCCGAGGTCGTCGCCGAGGATGACGAGGATGTTGGGGCGCTTGCCGGAGGCGGCGGGGCGGGCCCTGAAGGGGCGCTCGGCGGGGGCGGCTTCGACGGCAGCGGCAGCTTCGGCGGCGGTGGTCGTACCGGCGACGGCGGTCACGGCACCACCGCCGACGAGACCACCGAAGGCACGGCGGGATATCTCAGGCATGCGCTTCAGTCGATCAGCGGGCCTGGCCCCGTGACCAGGAATCCGGCGCGGAGTTCATGGGACTGCAACGCTGCCTCAGCAAATCACCCCCCCCGCGAATCACCGTCGCCCATCACCCTCAGTCGAGCACCCGCAGCAGCAGTACGGCCCTTGCCGGCACCGTGATCGCCGCCCCCGCCCGGTGCTCCACTCCCGGCGCCTGCCCCTGCTCCTCCCGCGAGGTGTCGACGACCACCTCGTACCGCTCCGCCCACGGCGGCCCCGGCAGCACGAAGCTCACCGGCCGGTCCCCGGCGTGCAGGACGGCCAGGAAACTGTCGTCGAGGATCGGCGCCCCCCGCTCGTCCCGTCCCGGGATGTCCCGCCCGGACAAGTACATGCCCAGCGTGGCGGCGGGCGCGTACCAGTCCCGTTCGGTCATCTCCGTGCCGCGCAGGGTGAACCAGGCCAGGTCCCGCAGCCCGTCTGCCGAATGCGCCCGCCCGGAGAAGAAGGCGCGCCGGCGCAGCACGGGATGCCGGTGCCGCAGCTCGATCAGCCGGGAGGTCAGGTCGAACAGCGCCTTCCAGCCCGGTTGCTCCAGCAGCCCCCAGTCCAGCCAGCTGATCTCGTTGTCCTGGCAGTACGCGTTGTTGTTGCCCCGCTGGGTGCGCCCCAGCTCGTCACCCGCGACCAGCATCGGCACGCCCGTCGACAGCAACAGGGTCGTCAGCAGGTTCCGCAGCTGCCGCCGCCGCAGCGCCCGTACGCGCTCGTCGTCCGTCTCGCCCTCGGCCCCGCAGTTCCAGGACCGGTTGTCGTTCGACCCGTCCCGGTTGCCCTCCCCGTTCGCCTCGTTGTGCTTGCGCTCGTAGGACACCAGGTCCCGCAGCGTGAAACCGTCGTGCGCGGTCACGAAGTTGACGGAGGCGTAGGGCCTGCGCCCGCCCCACGCGTACAGGTCGCTCGACCCCGACAGGCGATAGCCCAGATCCCGTACGTCCGGCAGCGCGCCCCGCCAGAAGTCCCGTACGGCATTGCGGTAGCGGTCGTTCCACTCCGTCCACAGCGGTGGGAAGGCGCCCACCTGATAGCCGCCCGAGCCCACGTCCCACGGCTCGGCGATCAGCTTCACCCGCCGCAGCACCGGATCCTGCGCGATGACCGCGAGGAACGGCGACAGCATGTCGACGTCGTGCATGGAGCGGGCCAGCGCGGCGGCCAGATCGAACCGGAAACCGTCCACCCCCATCTCCGTCACCCAGTACCGCAGCGAGTCGGTGATGAGCCGCAGGACGTGCGGCTGGACGACGTGCAGTGTGTTGCCGCAGCCCGTGTAGTCCGCGTACCGGCGCGCATCCGACTGCAACCGGTAGTACCCGCGGTTGTCGATGCCCTTCAGCGACAGCGTCGGGCCCAGCTCGCCCGCCTCCGCCGTGTGGTTGTAGACGACGTCGAGGATGACCTCGATCCCGGCCGCGTGCAGGGCGCGGACCATCCGCTTGAACTCGCCGACCTGCTGACCGGTCGTACCGGAGGCGGCGTACGCGGCGTGCGGGGCGAAGTAGCCGATGGAGTTGTAGCCCCAGTAGTTGCGCAGGCCCTTGCGGAGCAGATGGTCCTCGTGCGCGAACTGGTGCACCGGCAGCAGTTCCACCGCCGTCACGCCCAGCTTGACGAGGTGCTCGACGGCGGCCGGGTGCGCCAGCCCGGCGTAGGTGCCCCGCAGCTCCTCGGGAATCCCCGGGTGCAGCTCGGTGAAGCCCCGCACATGTACCTCGTAGATCACCGAGTCGGCCCACGGCGTCTTCGGCCGGCGGTCGTCCGCCCAGTCGTCGTCATCGTGGACGACGACACCCTTCGGGACGTACGGCGCCGAGTCCCGGTCGTCGCGCACGGTGTCCGCGACATGCTGCTGGGGCCAGTCGCGGACATGCCCGTACACCTCGGGCGGCAGGCTGAAGTCGCCGTCCACCGCGCGCGCGTACGGGTCGAGGAGCAGCTTCGCCGGGTTCCAGCGGCCGCCGGTCCACGGGTCCCAGCGGCCGTGCACCCGGTAGCCGTAGCGCTGCCCCGGCATGACGCCCGGCACGAAGCCGTGCCATATCTCGTGCGTCAGTTCGGTCAGCTTGGCCCGAGTCTCCTTGCCCTCCTCGTCGAAGAGACACAGCTCGACGGCCTCCGCCCCGCCCGCCCACAGCGCGAAGTTGGTGCCCGCCACCCCGTCCGGGCCGACCCGGAAGCGGGCGCCGAGCGGCACGGGCGTGCCCGGCCATACGGGCACGGCAGGGGCCTTGCGCTGCGCGCCGTTCACGACGGCGGCCGGGCGCCCCTCCTCAGCGGGGACCGCCCCGGCCACCGCCTCCTGCTCGGCTGCGCTCGACACCTGTCGGCCTCCCACGGCTCAGGGACCACACGAATGTGGAAGGAGAGCCCCGGCGTCCCGTCCGCGGCTCCCCGTCGCGTCGTCCTCCCACATGTTCTGCCCACCGCATGGCTCGCACTCACGTTTCCCCAGGGCCGCCCCGGTCGTTGGGGTCTTCGTGAGGCACGTACAAGGGCGCGCGCGGCGCGCGGGGGCCGTGTTGGCCGCCGTACTGACATGGGCCGGCCTGCTGGCCGGGGTGACCGGCTGCACCTCGGACGGCGGCGGCGTCGACCAGATGCTGGGCAAACCGCCGGCGCCCGAGGACGTCATCCGGGTCCTGCCGGACGACCGCAGCAAGGGCGTACGCCCCGACGACAGGCTGCTCGTCCGGGTGCCGGGCGGCCACCTGGAGTCGGTGAAGGTCGTCAAGTCCCAGGACGCGCAGGAGTTCCCGGTGCCCGGGCACATCTCCAAGGACGGCCGGCGCTGGGAGCCCGTGGACCCCGGGCTCGCGCTGGCCGCCAAGTACACGATCGACGCCGTGGCCGTCGACGGCCAGGGGCGCCGCAGCGCACGGCACACGACCTTCACCACGTACGTCCCCGAAGAGCGGTTCATCGGATACGTCACCCCGGAGAACCGCTCCACCGTCGGCACCGGAATGATCGTCTCCCTGGAGTTCAACCGGGAGATCGAGAACCGGGCCGCCGTCGAACGCGCCGTCCAGGTCACCGCCGAGCCGGCCGTGGAGATCCGCCCGCACTGGTTCCACAAGTCCCGCCTCGACTTCCGCCCCGAGCACTACTGGAAGCCCGGCACCCAGGTCACCGTCGCACTGCGGCTGCGGGACGTCGAAGGCGCGCCCGGGGTGTACGGGCTGCAGTACAAGACGTTCTCCTTCACCGTCGGCCGCCACCAGGTCTCCCTCGTCGACGCGGCCGAGCACACCATGGAGGTACGGCGCGACGGCGAACTGCTCACCACGGTGCCGATCACGGCCGGCGCACCCAAGAACACGACGTACAACGGCAAGATGGTGGTCACCGAGATGCTCGAGCTGACCCGGATGAACGGCGCGACGGTCGGCTTCAAGAAGGCCAACGGCAAGAGCGAGTACGACATCCCGGACGTCCCCCACGCCATGCGCCTCACCGACTCCGGCACCTTCCTGCACGGCAACTACTGGGCGGACGCCTCCATCTTCGGACGGAGCAATGTCAGCCACGGGTGCGTGGGGCTCAGGGACGTCAAGGGCGGCGGGTCCGAGACGCCCGCGGGCTGGTTCTTCGACCGCAGCCTGATCGGGGACGTCGTCGAAGTCGTCCGCAGCAATGACAAAAAGGTCGCTCCTGACAATGGGCTCGGAGGATGGAATATGGGCTGGAAGGAGTGGAAGGCGGGGAGTGCGGTGAAGTAACAGGACAGGGGGGTGAGTTGCTCGACCAACCGGCTATCTGCCGATGTTGGAACGGAACGGTGACAATCGCGTGGCGCCGACGCAGATGACCTTGTGGTTAATATGCGCCGGTGCGCGCGGGAAACGCGCGGGGGCGCGGGCCTGACCAGGCCTGGGGAGGGGAGAACGACTTGAACGTGCGGCCGATATCGGGGGCGTCGGTTGACGCGCGCGGGAGGCGTGGACGCAAGGAGATGGCGGCACTGGCCGGGGTGCTGCTGCTCGCCGTCACCGCGTGCGGCGGGGGCGGTGGCTCGGACTCGGGGTCCGGTGACGGCAAGGGCAAGGACGCCGGCACGGCACAGACCAAGAAGTCGCAGGCGGTCGTGACCATAGCTCCGGGCGACGGAGCCAAGTCCGTCGAGACCAGCGGCGCGCTGAAGGTGACGGCGGCCAAGGGCAAGCTGACGGACGTCGAGGTCAAGGACGCCAAGGGCAACGCGATCGACGGCAAGATATCCGGCGACGGCGCCACCTGGACGCCGTCCACGCACCTCGCCGCCGCCACGGCGTACACGGTGCACGCGGTCGCCAAGGACGCCGAGGGCCTGGAGGCGGCCAAGGAGGCAGACTTCACCACCCTGACGCCGAAGAACACCTTCATCGGCACCTTCACGCCCGAGGACGGCTCCAAGGTCGGCGTCGGAATGCCGTTCTCGCTGCGCTTCACCCGGGGCATCACCAACCCCGAGGACGTCGAGAAGGCCATCACCATCAAGACCGAGCCGGCCGTCGAGGTCGCCGGCCACTGGTTCGGCAACGACCGCCTCGACTTCCGTCCCGAGAAGTACTGGAAGGCCGGCACGAAGGTCACCGTCGACCTCAACCTCGACGGTGTCGAGGGGCGCGACGGCGTCTACGGCGAGCAGGACAAGAAGATCTCCTTCACCATCGGCCGCAACCAGGTCTCGGTCGTCGACGTGAAGACCCAGAAGATGAAGGTCACGCAGGACGGCAAGGTCATCAAGACCATCCCCGTCACCACCGGCAAGCCCGGGTACGACACCTGGAACGGCCAGATGGTCATGACCGAGAAGTTCGTCGAGACCCGCATGAACGGCGACACCGTCGGCTACGACGGCGAGTACGACATCGACGACGTCCCGCACGCCACCCGCCTGACCGACTCCGGCACCTTCATCCACGGCAACTACTGGGGTGGCGGCGTCTTCGGCAACACCAACGCCAGCCACGGCTGCATCGGCCTGCGCGACGTCAAGGGCGCCTGGGACGGCGGCACGCCGGCCGCGTGGTTCTTCAACCACTCGATGATCGGCGACGTGGTGGTCGTGAAGAACTCCAACGACGCGACGGTCGCTCCCGACAACGGCCTGAACGGCTGGAACATGTCGTGGGAGAAGTGGAAGGCGTAGGCCTACGACGATCTGCGGCCCCGGAGCTGTGCCTCGATGTGAGGTACGGCACCGGGGCCGCAGCCGTTAGCCGCCGTGCTGTGCCTGCCTGGGGGACACCCCCCCCAGACACCCGGCCGGGTGTGACCGACGGCACCGGGGCCGTAGCCGTTAGCCCCCGTTAACCTGCTGGCATGACCGTGAATCTCGAAGTCGCCGAAGGCGTCGGCACCCTGCGTCTCGACCGCCCGCCCATGAACGCGCTGGACGTCGCCACCCAGGACAGGCTCAAGGAACTCGCCGAGGAGGCGGGCCGTCGTGACGACGTACGGGCCGTGGTGATCTACGGCGGGGAGAAGGTGTTCGCGGCAGGCGCGGACATCAAGGAGATGCAGGCCATGGACCACACGGCGATGGTCCTGCGCGCACGGGCCCTGCAGGAGTCGTTCACGGCGGTGGCCCGGATCCCGAAGCCGGTGGTGGCGGCCGTGACGGGCTACGCGCTCGGCGGCGGCTGCGAGTTGGCGCTGTGCGCGGACTACCGGATCGCCGGGGACAACGCCAAACTGGGCCAGCCGGAGATCCTGCTCGGTCTGATCCCGGGCGCGGGCGGCACCCAGCGGCTGGCCCGCCTGATCGGCCCGTCGAAGGCGAAGGACCTGATCTTCACGGGCCGTATGGTGAAGGCGGACGAGGCGCGGGAGCTGGGCCTGGTGGACCGCGTGGTGGCGCCGGACCAGGTCTACGCCGAGGCGCACGCCTGGGCGGCGAAGCTGGCGCAGGGTCCGGCGATCGCGCTGCGTGCGGCGAAGGAGTCGATCGACACGGGCCTGGAGACGGACATCGAGACGGGCCTTGCGGTCGAACGGGGCTGGTTCGCGGGGCTGTTCGCGACGGAGGACCGGGAGCGGGGGATGCGGAGCTTCGTGGAGGAGGGCCCGGGCAAGGCGAAGTTCCTCTGAGAGCCGGGAAAAGCCCGGTCTGAAACTCCGCCGAATCACTTGCAATTGACGGGATGTCTGATCCGGGTCCCTCGATGGGGCGGTTTATGGCAGCCTTAAGGCAACCTTAAGCGTGCCTTGTCGAGGGAGCCCGTCGATTGCCTCCAGCAGACCCTTCGTCGCAGGTCAGACGGGCTGCGAGCGACACCGAACTGCCTCTGTCATATGCCAACGGAGCCCTTCGGAATGGGGGATTCCGGGGGGTGTATTCCACGGGAACGGCCCCGGAGGGCCCTGTCGGCGGCCATGATGGGGGCATGGCGGGGCTGGAGGGTATCGAACAGCCGCGGGGACACAGCCGTGCAGCCGCGGCGCGCTGGTCGCCGGCGGCCGAGGACGAAGCTGCCTCCAAGGTGTTGGAGCTGTTCGGCAATCCCACGGAGGCGGAGGTTCCGCTCCCGTCCCGCCCCGAGTCCGCGGCGACGGCGCGGCGGCTGGCCCAGGTGGTGGTCCTGCGCCAGTGGGGCCTGACTCCGAAGATGACGGAGGACGCGGTCCTGCTCGTCTCGGAACTGGTCGGCAACGCCGTCCGCCACACCGGCGCCCGCGTCTTCGGCCTCCGCATGCGCCGCCGCCGAGGCTGGATCCGCATCGAGGTCCGCGACCCTTCCCGCGGCCTGCCCTGTCTGATGCCGGTCCAGGAGATGGACGTCAGCGGCCGAGGCCTGTTCCTGGTGGACAAACTCTCCGACCGCTGGGGCGTGGACCTGCTGCCGCGCGGCAAGACGACATGGTTCGAGATGCGGGTGGCGGACCGCTAGCGGAATGCAGCGGCGGTCACTCCCCGACGCGGGCCCAGGCATGCATGTCGGCCTGTCCCACCCTCGAGAACCAGGCCGCACCATCCCTAGCCCCCACCCACTCGCTGGGGGCTGTGCCTCGCGGCGCTGCCGGTCAATTCCCAGCGCCGGTCGGCACCATCCAGCCCGCCCGGGTCCGAGGACGAGCACGGCCATCCCCAGCCCCCGCGCCCACCCGCTGGGGGCTCTGCCGCGCGGAGCCGCCGGTCACTTCCCGGCGCTGGCCCAGGCAATTCAGCCCGCCCGGCATTCGAGGACGAGGCGCTCCACCATCCCGGCCCTCACCCACCCGCAGGGGGCTTCACCTCTCAGCGCCGGCCAGCATCATCCAGCCCGTCCGGCGTTCGAGGACGAGGCCATTGCCATCCCGAACCCCCACCCACTCGCTGGGGGCTGTGCCTGGCGGCGCTGACGGTCACTTCCCAGCGCCGGCCCAGGTATTTCAGCCCGTCCGGCGTTTGAGGACGAGGCCCCTTCAGGGCCGAAGCGGGGGTCTGGGGGCGGCAGCCCCCAGGAGGCGGGGTCGAAGGGGCGGCAGCCCCTGGAGGACGGGAAGGGTAGGGGCGGCGGGGGCGAAAACAACCCGGCGACGGCGACCCGCTCGAACCGCCCATCGGGTGAATCATGCGTTTTTCGACGCAATCCTCATTAAATGGTCCAGTGATCATACCGACCGATCCCCGCCGCACTGGAAGAACTGCCGATGAACCTCCTCCACCGCACCCTCCTCGCCGGCGCAGGCCTCCTCGCCCTCGCCGCCTGCGGCACCGAGTCCGCCAAGGACAAGACCCGGCCCGCCCCCGAGTCCCACGGCGGCACCCATGCCGCCACCCAGGCCGCCATCCCCGCCCCGGCGAAGAAGAAGACCGTCCAGGGACTGCCCGGCATGCCCCCCGTCCTGGACCCGAAGGACGTCTACGCCGCCGACCGCCCGAACAAGCTCTCCCCGGTCGTCAAGGACTTCCCGTCCCGCGTCTACGTCCCGAACACCGAGTCGGACACGGTCTCCGTCATCGACCCGAAGACGTACGAGATCATCGAGACGATCCCCGTCGGCCGCCAGCCCCAACACGTCGTCCCGTCCTGGGACCTGAAGACCCTCTGGGTCAACAACAACCGCGGCCACACCCTCACCCCCATCGACCCGAAGACCGGCAAGGCGGGCAAGGACGTCGAGGTCCACGACCCCTACAACCTCTACTTCACCCCCAACGGCAAGTACGCCGTCGTCATGGCCTCCCTCGACCGCGAACTCGTCTTCCGCGACCCCCACACCATGAAGCGGATCAAGACCGAGCCGGTCACCTGTTACGGCGTCAACCACGCCGACTTCTCCCTCGACGGCCGCTATTTCATCGTGTCCTGCGAGTTCAGCGGCGAACTGCTGAAGGTCGACACGGAGCGGATGAAGGTCGTCGGGCAGCAGAAACTCCCCTTCGACGGAGCCATGCCGCAGGACGTGAAGGTCTCCCCGGACGGCAAGAGGTTCTACATCGCCGACATGATGGCGGACGGCATGTGGGTCCTGGACGGCGACAAGTTCACCGAGCCCACGCTCCTGCCCACCGGCAAGGGCTGCCACGGCCTCTACGTCAGCCGCGACTCGCGCGAGATGTACGTCTCCAACCGAGGCGAGGGCTCCGTCTCCGTCTTCGACTTCACCCAGAACAGGCTCACCAAGAAGTGGCACCTCCCCGACGGCGGCAGCCCCGACATGGGCGGCGTCTCCGCCGACGGCAAGGTGCTGTGGCTGTCGGGGCGTTACGACTCCGAGGTGTACGCCATCGACACCCGCACCGGCCAGGAGCTCGCCCGCATCCCCGTCGGCAGCGGCCCGCACGGCCTCGCCGTCTACCCGCAGCCGGGCCGCTACTCCCTGGGCCACACCGGCATCTTCCGTTAGCCGAGACGTAGTTGACCCGCGGTCAGTGGACACGCCGCCGAACGGGTGACGTTCCACGACCCGCCGCCCCGGGCCCGGGATCGTGCTCTCCATGATCACAACTCGCCTGCGGCGGCGGGCCGCTGCCGCCGTCCTGTCCCTCTCGGCCGTCCTCGCGACGACGGCCGCAACGGCCCCCGAGACCGTCCCCACCTCGCCCCGCACGACCGTCGCCAAGGCCGCCGCCCCCGCCCCGGCCGCCTGTCCCGTCCAGTACGACGACAAGGTCAAGGCCGCCGCCGACCGCCGCGTCGACATCGACCGCATCACCCCCGACCCCGCGTGGCGCACCACCTGCGGCACGCTCTACCGGGCCGACGGCCGTGGCCCGAACATCGTCTTCGAGGAGGGCTTCAAGCCCAAGGACGTGGTGAACGGCCAGTACGACCTGGAGCAGTACGTCCTCGTCAACCAGCCCTCCCCGTACGTCTCCACGTCGTACGACCACGACCTGTACAAGACGTGGTGGAAGTCCGGCTGGAACTACTACATCGACGCCCCCGGCGGCATCGACGTCAACAAGACCATCGGCGACACCCACAAATGGGCCGACCAGGTCGAGGTCGCCTTCCCCGGCGGGATCGCCCGGAAGTACATCATCGGGGTCTGCCCGGTGAACAAGACGACCAAGGTCGAGATCATGAGCGGCTGCCAGAGCAACCCGCACTACGAGGCCTGGCACTGACGCCCTACCGGGCGTGCAGCAGTGCCTCCGCGCCCACCGGTCGGTAGCCGCCCGCCAGGAACGCCCGCATGCTGCGGGCGTTCCCCGGCGCGACCTGCGCCCACAGCGGCTCCGTGACCAGATGCCGGGCGGCGGTCACCAGCCGCCGCCCCAGCCCCCGATGCCGTACCGCGTCGTCCACCTCGACCGAGACCTCCAGCCGCCCGGCGACGCCGCGCCCCATCACCAGCACGCCGCCGTCCGCCGCCCATGCGCGCACGTCGTCGCGCCGCCGTCGGGCGTAGACGATCCGGGGGTGGTCGGCATCCTCGATCTCGGTCAGCGCGAGCGACGGCTCACCGGGCAACGCGGAGCCGACCAGCACCGCGTCCATGGTCTCGGCCGTACGTCCCGTCCGCTCCATGAGAGCCGCCAGGAAGCGCGGATTCATCGGCGCGGCCAGCCCGTCGCAGTCGACGTCGCGCAGTGCCGCGTACACCCACGCGGGATCCTCGTCGGTGAAGACGACGGAGTGCGCGGTGAAGGCGAGGACGCCCGAGTCGTGGTGCGACGGCTGCGGGACGACAGTCGTACGGCCGTCCGCAGGCGGGAAGACTCCCCGCGCCGCCGCGTCGAGAATGTCCCGCAAGGTCTCCGCCACGACCGCCCCTGTCCTGCTCCTTGAGTCTCCACCCACTGGAAGGCCCACACTCGCAGACATGATCGAAGACGGCACCGGACTTCTCACCATCGGCGAGCTGGCCCGGGCCACCGGACTGACCGTGCGCACCATCCGCTACTGGTCGGACGAGAGCGTGCTGCCCCCGGTGACCCGTTCCGCGGGCGGCTACCGGCTCTACGACGCCGAGTCCGTCGCCCGGCTGGAACTGATCCGCACTCTGCGCGAGCTGGGCCTGGGCCTGGACGACGTACGCAAGGTGCTGGCCGGGGAGGCGACGGTCGCGCAGGTCGCGGCCGCGCATGTGGTGGCGTTGGACGCGCAGATCCGGTCGCTGAAGGTGACCCGGGCCGTGCTGTCGACCGTGGCACGGCGCGGCTCGACCTCGGAGGAGATGACCTTGGTGAACAAACTGGCGCGGCTGTCGGCGGCCGAGCGAAGGCGGATCGTCGACGACTTCATGAGCGAGATCTTCGAGGGGCTCGATACGGCCGACCCCGACATCCGCGGCCGGCTGCGGTTCGTACCGGCGGAGCTGCCCGACGACCCCACGCCGGAGCAGGTGGACGCCTGGGTGGAACTGGCGGAAATGATCCAGGACCCGGACTTCCGCGCGCTGATGCGCAGGATGATCGAGTTCAATGCGGCGGACCGCGGGCCGGATGTCCCGGCGGGCACGTCCCTGTGGTTCATCAGCCGCCTGGTGCAGCTCGCAGCCGACGCACGGCGCCAGGGCATCGCTCCCGAGGCACCGGAGGCCGAGGAGGTGCTGCGGCAGCTGCTCGGCGACGCCGACCGGGCCGCCGTACTGGAGCGGCTGTCGGCGGCTTCGAGCTCACGGGTCGCCCGGTACCGGGAGCTGTGGGCCGTGGTGAAGGGCCTCGAACCCCAGCCGTCGTACGCCGAGGACTTCGCCTGGGTGGTCGCCGCGCTGCAGGCGCGGCCGGGCGGTTAGTCTGACCTGCGGCAGCACGCCAGCAAGACACGACAAAACGCGAGAAAAAGGGGCGGACCGGTGGCGCACATCGACATCGAGGAAGCGCGCAAGCAGTTCGAGCGGATCGATGGGGACGGAGACGGGTTCATCACCGCCGCCGAGTTCAAGTCAGCGCTCGCCCAGGGCGGCGACTGGAACGTGACGGAGTCGGTCGCCGAGGCGATCATCAAGAGCCGCGACCTGAACGGCGACAAGGTCCTGTCGTTCGACGAGTTCTGGTCCTTCCTGAACAAGTGACGAGTGACGAGTGACGCATGAGGAAGGGTGCCCGCTCATCGCTGCGGTGGTGAACGGGCACCTTTCGTTCATGCCGGGCAAGATCGTCGTACGGATCTGAGGCGCGTCGGCGCGCCTACGTCACACGATCTCCAGGGGCCGGTGCGGCCCGTCCGGAAGCTGGACGAGGATCGGGTCCCCGGCCCTGACCACACCTCCGCTGAGGACGACGCTCATGATCCCGGACTTGAACCGCACACCGCCCTCGGCGTCCCGCCCGACGACCTGCTTCATCAACCCCTGCTGAAACCCGTCGATCTGTGCACAGGGATTGCGTAGCCCGGTCACCTCCACGACGGCCTCGCCCCCGAGTCGCAGGAGCGTCCCCGTCGGCAGCCCGAGCAGATCGATGCCCTGCGTGGTGACGTTCTCCCCGAGCTCCCCGGCCGCCACCTCGAAACCCGCCTCGCGCACCTCGTCGAACAACTCCGCATGGATGAGGTGTACTTGCCGCAGGTTCGGCTGCGAGGGATCCTTCCGCATCCGGAACCGGTGCTTCACGGTGGCGCCCGCGTGCACGTCGCCCTCCACGCCGAGCCCGGCGATCAGCGTGATGCTCTCCCGGTTCGGCTTGGTGAACGAGTACGTTCCGTTACTGCTGACCGCCGCGACAGTCCCACTCATGCCGAGAAGCTCCCCTCTTCCGCAGCGACGACTGCTTCGCCGCAGGTCGGAGCCTATGCGGTCAGGCGTTCTCGGCCCACTCCCGCAGCGCGGCCTTGCTTTCGAAGCGGGCGACGTTCTTGTCCAGCGGGTCGTCCGTGTACTGGTGGAAGCGCCACTTCGCCTGGATGCGGGGCTTGCCTGCGGTCACGTAGTCGGCGATCCAGAGCCCGTCACCGGCGTACGACGTCGTGTCGACGTTGAGCCAGTAGTGCCGGTTCGCGTACAGGATCACCGGGTTGTTGGGCCGCTTCTCCTTCACCTTCCGGATGAAGAGGTCCTTCTCCGCGTTGCTCGCGTGCGTCCCCGCACTCGTGGTCTCCCAGTCGACGGCGAGGATGTCGCCCGCTCTCTCGGGGGCCTTGCTGACGAAGTACTCCGCCTGGGCCGAGAGGTTGCCGGGCCACAGGAAGTGGTAGAAGCCGACTACCAGGCCCGCGTCGCGGGCGCGCTTGGTCTGGGCGGCGAGTTTGGGGTTGGTGTAGGAGCGGCCCTCGGTCGCCTTGATGAAGACGAAGGAGAGGCCGTCGGTGTCGTATGTCGAGGACTGGTACGCGCTTACGTCGATGCCGCGCAGCATGTGGGGAGCTCCCTGAAGTGCCGGTGGGGGGACAGGGGTTGGACTTGTTGTATGCCCCACCTTGACATGGGTGATCCGTCCATGACACGGAAATGTGAACCTCCGACAGGTGACCCCTGGGAGGGAGTGGACGCTGCGGCACTCGCGCGGGCCGTGCGTGCGCAGGCGGGGCGCCCGGTGGCTGGCATCGACGACATGGCGGCGTATCTCGCCGCTCAGGTGTCGGACACCTCGCACCGCGAGGTCATCGGCCCACTCCTCGACGGGCAGGGGGTCAGTGGTGTCGTGGTGCGGCGCGGCGCCGTCCTCGCGTCGTGGGGTGACCCGACGCGCGCGGAGATGGCGTACAGCGCCACGAAGAGCGTGCTGTCGCTGGTGGCGGGCGTCGCGTTCGACGACGGGGTGTTGCGCCTGGACGAGCCGGTGGCGGAGTCGGTGGACCTGCCCGAGTTCGGCAGCAGCTCCCACGGGCGCGCGATCACATGGCGCCACCTGCTGGATCAAACCAGCCAGTGGGAGGGTGAGTTGTGGTCCAAGCCGACGTGGGTGGACGCGCAGAGCACCCGGGAGGGCACCGAGTCGGCGGGGGGACCGCCCGGCGCCGGCTGGGCCTACAACGACGTACGGGTGAACCTGACCGCGCTGGCGCTCACGGTCCTGTTCGGCCGCGCCCTGCCGGACGTGCTGCGCGACCGCGTCATGACGCCGATCGGCGCCTGCGACGGGTGGTCCTGGCACGGCTATGAGAACTCGGTGGTCGAGATCGACGGCGCCGCCGTGCCGGTGGTCTCCGGTGGCGCGCACTGGGGCGGCGGTCTGTGGATCAGCGCCCTGGACCTGGCCCGCATCGGCCGGCTCTGCCTGCGCGGCGGGACATGGGGCGGGCGTCAGGTCCTGTCGCGTCGCTGGATCGAGGAGCTGTGGACGCCCTGCCGGGTCAAGCCCGAGTACGGCCTGTCCTGGTGGCTCAACGACGACGGCACGGTATGGCCCCGAGCGCCGCGCACCGGACGCTGCGCCCGCGGAAACGGGGGCAGCCACCTGCTGTGGGTGGATCCGGCACGCGACCTGGTGATCGTCTCGCGATGGGGCATGGAGGCCGAGCGCCTGCTGACCGAGGTGTCGGCGGCGGTGCCGCCCACCTCGTGAGGGGTTCCCTCAGCACTCGATGATGTTGACCGCCAGCCCGCCCCGCGCCGTCTCCTTGTACTTCACCTACATGTGGACGGCTGTTGATCATGTGGTTGACCTGCAGTTTTGGCATGCCCAGGCTTGCCTTGAACCACGTCAGGGACTTTTTGGGGACTTCTTGTCGGGCGGTGATTACAACGTATCCCATGCTGCGTGAGGCGCCCGCGGGATTGGGCAGTTGATGCTCGGGCGGCATTCGATGGCTGGGGTTTCTTGTTTTCGTTGACCTTGGAATTTGGGCCAATCGGGCACGTGTGGTCTGTGCATCGCAATGCGTAGGTCTGAGGCTTGCAGTCGGTGGCGGTTCTGCTCTGCAGGGCTGTGAGCTGGTCTTTTGTATCTTGTGGTCACTCTTCTTCGGGCTGTTCGGATTGTCGTGGTGGCCGTGTGGTGGCCGAGCGTGCAAACCGGCTCTCGGCTAACCGTGAAATTGGAGGTTCGCAGGGGGGAGTGATGGTTGTGGCATCTCGACAATCGCGCTCCACCTGCGTCCCCGTTCGGGCGGTCGCTGGCCCTGACCTGTTGTGGTGCTGGGTTACAGGCGGCTGTGTGCGGAAGGCGCCGTCAATGCGGACCAGGGCGCCCCTTCGTCGTCCCTGGTCTCCGAAATGCATCGAGGAACCCCAGGTTGTCGCTGACGAGCCGTTCACTGCCGCCTTCGGGGTTCGTGGCGCCCCGGGATGGCACCGGTGGTGCTGTCTCTGGTCATGGTTCTGCAGTTCTCCGAGAACCTGACCGACCGTCAGGAAGCGGTCTGTGGGGTGGCTCACTCTTGAAATGCCCTTGATTCGGTCAAGGGCGTCCCATACGTTTCTTTCGCCACTGCTGTACAGCATGGCCACATCAATTTCATAGCGGGCTCTGGGGAGAGCCTGGGGGGAGACAAGGGTATGACCAACCCTTGGTTCCGGCGGCTTCGTGCTGCCCGGACGCTCGGCGTGCTGCTCGGCAGCGCCGTCGTCCTGGGCGCGCTGCCCGCCGTCACCAGTCCGGCCGGCGCGGCCGGCAGCACACCGCCGGCCTCGGGCGAGGCGGCCGCGTTCGCACTGGCAGCTGAGACCGGCGAACCGGTGGAGATCATTCAGCAGCGCACCGAGAACGAACTCGTCTTCGCCAACCCAGCCGGCTCGTTGACCAGCGAGACCAGCGTCGAGCCGCAGCGGGTGGAGCGTCCCGACGGCAGCTGGGTGAAGGCCGACGCGACCCTCGAACGTCGGCCGGACGGCACGGTCGGGCCGAAGGCCGCCGTCGTTGACCTGGCTTTCGCGGCGGGCGGCTCGTCCGACTTCGTCACGCTCGGCGAGGAGGGCAAGTCCTTCACCCTGCGCTGGCCGACCCCGCTGCCGGAGCCGGTCCTGGACGGCGACACCGCCGAGTACCGCGAGGTTCTCCCGGGCGTGGACCTGCTGGCCAGCGCCTCCGTCACCGGCTACTCGTACGTCCTGGAGGTGAAGACCCCGGAGGCGGCCCGCAGCCCGGAACTGGCCGAACTGCGGTTGCCCGTACGGTCGCAGGGCCTGGACCTCAGCACCGGTCCGACCGGTGGTCTCCAGGCCGTGGACGCCTCCGGTGAGCGGGTCTTCGGCGGTCAGGGACCCAAGATGTGGGACTCCTCCAACACCAGGGTGCCCGCCGACGCCGTACCCGCCTCGGGCACCGACATGCCCGCCCAGGAGGCGCCGGACGCTGCGGCCAAGGTCGCCGATATGGCCCTCGACGTCTCGGCATCCGCCGTCACCGTTGAGCCCGACCGTTCCGTGCTGACCGCGTCCGACACCGACTTCCCGGTCTACCTCGACCCGGAGGCCGGCATGTCCAAGAGCGAGTGGCTGTACGTCTCCAGCGCCCACCCGAGCACCGAGTTCCACAAGTTCAAGAAGGACGAGGGCGTCGGGCGCTGCTCGTACAAGTCCATCGGCGGCACGTACTACGTGTGCAGCTCGTCGCCGTACACCAACCGCATGTACTTCCAGTTCTCCACCGACGGCTGGAAGAACCGCACGATCTCCAAAGCGGTCTTCGAGGTCTACGAGACCTTTTCCTTCTCCTGCCAGAAGAGCACCGTCAACCTGCACGCGGTGAGCGAGGGCGGCGTGGACTCCGCCACCAACTGGAACAACAAGCCGAAGGACGGCGACCTCATGGTCGACCGCACGGTGGCATACGGCCGCGGCGACAGCTGCAGCCCCGATGCCCCGGCCAGTTGGGTCGACTTCCAGGACAACGCCGACGAGGGCAACGAGAACCTCACCGCGACCGTCCGCAAGAAGGCCAAGGCCGAGGACCCGATCGCCTTCTCGCTGCGGGCCGCCGACGAGGACGACGCCAACTCCTGGAAGCGGTTCCGCGGCGACAACGCCAAGCTCGTCGTCACGTACAACACCACTCCGGGCAAGCCGTACAACGAGCGGCTGACCAACCCGGAGGAGAAGACCTGCACCACGGACAACACCAAGCGTCCCTGGATCCGTGACGACACCCCGACCATGGCGGTCAACGGCACCGACGCCGACTCCTACAGCGACGGCGCCGGCCAGAACCTCACCGCCACCTTCCGCGTCTGGGACCAGGTCGACGGCCGGCCCATGGTCTACGAGGGCAATGACGGCCCGCAAAACGAGGGCGTCTTCGAAGAGCACATCCCCGTCAGGGAACTCACCCACGGCCACGGCTACAAGTGGCACGCCCAGCTCTACGACGGCTCGACCGGCAAGCTGAAGGACTCCGGCTACTCGGACTGGTCGGACTGGTGCGAGTTCGTGGTGGACACCGAACGGCCCGACACCAAGCCGCTGGTGAAGCCGACGGACGGCGAGACGGACCTGCCGGTGGGTGCCAAGAGGCACTTCACCCTCTCCGCGAACGGCAACTCCGACTCCGTCTTCAAGAACGACGTCGAGTACTACGAGTGGGACCTGGGCAGCGACACCCCCGGCCGCAAGGCCACGCCCGCGAGCCTCGGCGGCAACGCCACCATCGAGGTGCCGACCTCCACCTTCGGGCCGAACGTGCTCTACGTCCGCAGCGTCGACCAGGCCGGCAACCGCGGCCCGCTGGAGAAGTACATCTTCACCGCTGACCGCGCCTGCGCGGACGCCCTCGCCGACTCCTGCGCCGCCGCCGTCTACGGCCTCGACCAGACCTCCGGGACAACCGCGCCCGACACCTCCGACCACGACCGCGACCTCACGGTCAAGGGCGCCGACTGGGTCGCGGGCAACCACTCCGCCACTCAGGCCGCCGACAAGGCTCTGCGCTTCAACGGCAGCAGCGACTACGCCACCGCCGCCTCCGCCGTCCACACCGGGCAGGCGTTCACCATCTCGGCATGGGTGCGGCCGACCTCGCTGAGCGAGAACATCTCGGTGATCAGCCAGGCCGGAAGCAGCGGCAACGGCCTCAACCTCTACTACTCGACGGCCTACAAGCGCTGGATCTTCGGCCGCCACATCGCCGACAAGGACGGCTCCGACATCATCCGCGCCATGGCGACGAGCGAGCGCCCGCCGACCGTCGGCAAGTGGACCCACCTGGCGGGGACTTACGACCCGGCGGCACGGAAGTTCACCCTCTACGTCGACGGCGAGGAACAGGGAAGCAGCACCGTCACCGGCGTCTGGAATGCCACCAAGGGCCTGAACATCGGCCGAGCCCAGTACGACGGCACCTGGCGCGACTACTTCGCCGGCGACATCGACGACGTACGGCTGGTGCCCGGGCTGCTCTCCGGCACGGAGATCTACCGGCTGGCGAACGACTAGCTGCTTGTGACAACCGGCATCTCCTGACCAGAGCGGCTTCGCCCGGGCGCACGGAAGACCACCGGCGTCCGGGCACCCCACATCACACGGGAGGGGAGCGCGCATGCGCTCAACACGGAGACATTACGCCCACAGATGGGCGAGACACCTGGCCACGGCGGTGTCCGCGGCCCTGACCCTGACCCTGCTCCAGGCGGCCCCCGCACTCGGCGACGACGACGCCCGTGAGCAGCGACGGCCCAAGACCCAGGACGTGCCCTCCACCCCCGTGGTGGAGGAGGACGGCCAGGTCACCCCGCTCAGGCACCTTGCCGGGTACGGCAGTTCGCGGACCCCGAGGGCGTCCTGGCCGAAGCCGGGCAGCGCCACCGTCGACTTGGAGGGCGCCGGGGCGCGCAGCGGCATCCGCGCGGGCGGCCTGCCCGTCCGCCTCGCCGCCCCCAAGTCCCGCTCGGCGAAAGCCGCTTCCCCGTCCCGCGCCAAGGTCGACCTCCTCGGCCATGCCGCCGCCCGCAAGGCCGGCATCGACGGCCTGCTCCTGAAGGTCACGCGCGCGGACGGCCGTAAGCCTGCCGCGCCCGGCAAGGTCGCCGTCCAGGTCGACTACGCCTCCTTCGCCCAGGCCTACGGCGGCGACTGGGCGCAGCGCCTGCGGCTGGTCCAGCTGCCCGCCTGTGCGCTGACCACGCCGAAGGCGGCCGCCTGCCAGACGGTCACCCCGCTCGCCACGGACAACGACGTCCGCGCGCAGAAGCTCACCGCCGACGTGCCCGCCGCCGCAGGCGCCAAGGCGCCTCTCCTCGCGGTCTCCGCCGCCCCCTCCGGCGGCTCCGGCTCCTACACCGCAACCTCGCTCGCGCCCTCGGCGTCCTGGCAGGTCGCAGCCCAGACCGGTGCCTTCACCTGGCAGTACCCGCTGCGGGTCCCACCCGCCATCGCGGGCCCGTCCCCGCAGCTGGGACTCGGCTACAACTCGGCGGCCACGGACGGCCGTACGGCTTCCAGCAACAACCAGACCTCCTGGGTCGGTGAGGGCTTCGACCTCAGCGCCGGTTACATCGAGCGGTCGTACCGCTCCTGCACGGAGGACGGCCACGACGAGGCCGGGTCGCAGAAGTACGACCTGTGCTGGCACTCCGACAACGCCACCATGAACTTCGGCGGCCGGGCCGGCGAGCTGGTCAAGAAGGCCGAGAACGAATGGCGGCTGAAGCAGGACGACGGCACGATCGTCCAGCGCAGGACCGACGGCTTCAACGCCGACGACAACAACGAGTACTGGGTCGTCACCACCACCGACGGCACCCGCTACCACTTCGGCAAGGGCAAGCGCGAGGCCGCCGACACCGAGTTCACCGGCTCCTCCTGGGAGGTGCCGGTCTTCGGCGACGACAAGGACGAGCCCTGCCACAAGGACACCTTCAAAGAGTCCCGCTGCCAGCAGTCCTGGCGTTGGAACCTGGACTACGTCGTCGACGTGCACGGCAACTCGATGACGTACTACTACGGCACCGAGACCAACAAGTACGACACCGTGCGCGGCGACAAGGTCGTCTCCTACGACCGCGGTGGCTGGCTCAAGCGGGTCGAGTACGGCGAGCAGGAGGGCAAGGAGAACTCCACCGCCGCTCCCGCCCAGGTCGTCTTCGACACCGCCGAGCGTTGCAAGGGCGCCGCCGCCGACTGTGAGCCCGGCGACCTGAAGGAGTCCACCGCCACCCGCTGGCCGGACGTGCCGTTCGAGCAGATCTGCACCTCCGACACCGAGTGCAAGGACCAGTGGTCCCCGACCTTCTTCACCCGCAAGCGCCTGGCGAAGGTCACCACGCAGGTCCTGAAGTCCGACGGCAAGTACGACGACGTCGACGAGTGGGAGCTGGCGCACAAGTACCAGAGCGCGGACACCACCCACTCCCCGTCCATGTGGCTGGAGTCGGTCACCCACTCCGGCAAGGACGGCGCGAACAAGCTCCCGAAGGTCACCTTCTACGAGCGGCAGGACGCCAACCGCGTCGACAAGGGCGCTGACGACCGCCTGCCCATGTACAAGTGGCGCATCCGGGCCATCCAGTCGGAGACCGGCGGCACGATCTCGGTCAACTACAAGCCGACCGAGTGCACCCCCACGAACCTGCCCACCCCCGAGACCAACACCAAGCGCTGCATGCCGTCCTTCTGGTCGAAGGAGGGCAAGGTCGGGGAGCAGGAGGACTGGTTCCACAAGTTCGTCGTCGACGAGGTGATCGAGGACGAGGTCACCGTCACCGGCCCGAACAAGGTCACCTCCTACGACTACACGGGCGCCGCCTGGGCCTTCGACGACAGCGAGCTCGTCAAGACCAAGAAGAAGACCTGGAACCAGTGGCGCGGCTTCCGCACCGTCACCGTGAAGACGGGTGACGAGAACAGCAAGCAGCTGCGCACCCAGACCACCTACCTCCAGGGCATGGACGGCGACCGCGAGAAGGAGTCCGGCGGCACCAAGTCCGTCACGGTCACCGCCTCCGACGGCACGAAGGTGCGCGACGACGCCCGCCACCAGGGCTTCCAGCTGGAGCAGCGCACCTTCAACGGCTCCGAGGAGATCAGCGGCACGGTCAGCACGCCCTGGAAGTCGGCCGCCACGGCGACGGAGGGCGCGGACGAGGCGACTTACGCGGCGGTGAAGTCGACCAAGACCCGCACCGCGCTGGACGACGGCAAGGTCCGTCGGGCCGCGATCGAGCACTTCTACGACTCGTACGGCATGCTTGTCCGCTCCTCCGACTCCGGCGACCTGGCGGTCAAGGACGACGACACCTGCACGACGAACCACTACAACCGCAACACCGATGCGAACCTGCTGACGCTGTTGAAGCGGGTCACGGTCGTCCCCGTCAACTGCGACGACGGCGCGCCCACTTCCTACAAGGGCGAGGCGATCTCCGACGTCCGCACCTGGTACGACGACCGCGACACGTACGGCGCCACGCCCACCAAGGGCGACGTGGTCCGCAGCGAGAAGGTCAAGGGCTACACGGCCGACGGCACCCCGCAGTACGTGACGACCTCGACGGCCAAGTACGACGTCCACGGCCGTGTCGTCGAGTCCGCCGACCAGGCGGGCAACGCGACGAAGACGACGTACACGCCGACCACCGGCGGCCCGGTGACCGGCATGAAGGTCGAGGACCCGCTCGGCAACACCACCACCTCCACGGTCGACCGCCGCTGGGGTCTGGTCACCTCCACGGTCGACGCCAACAAGCAGCGCACCGACCTGGAGTACGACGCCCTCGGCCGCCTGCTGAAGGTCTGGCTCCCGGGCCGCGCCAAGGCCTCGGACACGCCGAGCCTGGAGTACGCCTACCTGGTCCGCAACAACGACGCGGTGGTCACCACCACCAAGTCGCTGCTGCCCAACGGCTCGGTGGCCACCAGCCACCAGCTCTCCGACGGACTGCTCAGGCCCCGCCAGACGCAGACCCCGGCGGCGAACTCGGGGCGGGTCATCACGACGACCGAGTACGACAGCCGCGGGCTGGCGGTGAACGAGATCGGGCCGTTCTACAACTCGGCGGCCGTCGGTACGACGTTCGTGAACGTGAAGGACGCCTCCGAGGGGACGCCTCGGGAGACGGAGTCGGTGTACGACGGGGCGGGGCGGGCGACCGACTCGATCTTCCGCGTCGCGGGCACCGAGAAGTGGCGTACGAAGACCGCGTACCACGGCGACCACACGACGGTGGACCCGCCGGCCGGCGCCACGCCCACCGCGACGTACACCGACGCGCAGGGGCAGAAGACCAAGGTCCTGGAGTTCAAGGCCAGTTCGCCGACCGGTGCGGCGGACACGACATCGTACGACTATGACGCGGCGGGACGCGTCACCGAGGTCAAGGACACGTCGGGCAATGTCTGGTCGTACGACTACGACGTGCGCGGCCGTCAGACCAAGGCGGTCGACCCGGACGCGGGCACGTCGTGGATGACGTACAACGACCTCGACCAGCTGAAGACGATCCGCAACCAGCGCGAGATCACCCTCACCTTCAACTACGACAAGCTGGGCCGTCAGCGGTCCCTGTACAACGGTGACAAGAAGCTGACGACCTGGGAGTACGACAGCGCGACCGTCCCCAACGGCAAGGGGCGTCTGGCCTCCGCCACCAAGTGGGTGGGGGACAACGGCTACGTCTCGTCGGTCGATGCGTACGACGTGGCGGGTCGGCCGACGAAGACCTCGGTGACCATCCCCGCTTCCGCGGACACCGGCAAGCTGGCCGGCACGTACACCGCGACGGCGTCGTACAAGCCGGACGGTTCGATCGATGACGTCCGCCTCCCGGCGGCCGGCGGGCTCCCGGCGGAGACGATCACCACGGGTTACACGGCGACCGGCCTGCCGTCCTTCACTCTGGGCGACACGACGGACTACGCCCGCGAGACCCGTTACTCCAACTACGGCGAGATGCTCCAGCTGACGCTGGGCACGGCCAGTGCGGACAAGTACACCTGGCTCACCAACACCTACGAGGAGGGCACCCGGCGCCTGGAGCGCGCGCGCATCGACCGGGAGATCGTCAAGACCCCGGACTCCGACATCACCTACGGCTACGACGCCACCGGCAATCTTCTCAAGATCGCGGACACGCCTGAGGGCAAGACCGCGGACGTCCAGTGCTTCACGTACGACTACCTGCGGCGCCTGACCGAGGCGTGGACCCAGACGGCCACCGCCTGCGCGGCGAGCGCCGGTGAGGCGAGCGTCGGCGGTCCGGCCCCGTACTGGCGCTCCTACGCGTACGACGCGGCGGGCAACCGCACCGGCGAGGTCCGCCACGCCACCGGCGCGACCGGAGACGCGGCGATCACGCAGACGACGACGTATGTGCCGAAGGCCCAGGACACCAAGGGCGGGACGCACGCGCATGCCCTGAAGTCGGCCGAGGTGCGCACCGCGACGGCGGCCAAGGAAGTGACGGCGGCCCAGAGCTTCCAGTACGACGAGGCGGGCAACACCGTCCGCCGCACCAAGGCGGCGACGGACCTCTCCCCGGCGGTCGACCAGAAGCTGGACTGGGACGAGGAGGGCCGCCTGAGCGCGGTCACCCCGTACCTCTCCGGCGACACGCTGGACGAGGCGAACAAGACGTCGTATGTGTACGGCCCGGACGGAAGCCGCCTGCTCCGCAAGGAGAAGGGCGCGGTCACGCTGTATCTGGGCAGCCAGGAGATCCGCCTCGACACGGCGAAGAACTCCCTGTCCGCCACGCGCTACTACTCGCACGGCGGCAAGAAGATCGCGGTGCGGACGTCGGCCGGGGTGACCTGGCTGGTGGGTGGCCAGAACGGCACCGCGGAGATCGCGATCAAGGCCGCGGACTCGGCGATCACCCAGCGTCGGACGTTGCCGTTCGGCGAGTTGCGTGGCGCCAAGCCGGCGGCGGGCGCGTGGCCCGGCGACAAGTCCTTCGTGGGCGGCACGGCGGACGCGACGACGGAGCTGATACAGCTCGGCGCCCGCGCGTACGACCCGGCGGCAGGCCGCTTCGTCTCCGTCGACCCCGTGCTGAATGTCGCGGACCCGCAACACCTCAACGCGTATGCCTACGGCCGCAACAACCCGCTGGCCTTCCCGGATCCGACGGGCCTGTACTGGGGTGAGTCCTGGATCAGCCCGATCGGTCACGGTGCCCTCGATGTCGTGGGCCTGGTCCCCGGCCTCGGCGAGCCCGCGGACCTCCTCAACGGCCTCTGGTACACGGCCGAGGGCAACTACATCGACGCGGGCCTGTCTTACGCCTCCGCGATCCCGATCGCGGGCTACGGTGCGACCGCGGCGAAGGGCGTGCGGTACGTCGACAAGGCCGTGAACGCGGTGGACACGGCAACGGACACCGTCAAGGCGACCGAGAAGACGAAGGACGCGGTCAAGAACGCCGAGAACGTCACTCCGCCGTCCACCCCCAAGCCCAAGCCCCCGCCGAAGGCCGCGCCTCCGGCCAAGGCGAAGGAGGCCCCGGCGGCCAAGAAGGGCGACTCCGGCGGAGCGAAGACAGAGGGCGGCGGCAAGGGCGGCAAGGGCGGTGACGGCGGCGCGAAGAAGAGCCCCGCGGGCAGCGCCGACGACGACCTCCCCGAGTGGACGAGGGCGGAGGCCAAGAAGAGCGGTACCAACAACACCGCCGGGGCCGGGGCGCGAGACGGGTACACGGGAGAGCGCCGTTACGGCGAAAGCGGTGCTGTACCCGGAAACGTCCACCCCGATCTCGCTCCCCGCCTGCAGGAAGCACAGGACATGCAGGCCCAGGGGAACCATCTGGAGGAGTGGGATCCGGGCACCTGCGCGGAGTTCCACGCGTGCAACAATCTGATGAATGATGTCGGAGCAAGCCTCGACGAGATCGACTACTTCACCATCACTCGGGCGGACGGAGCGCCGTTCCCGTCGTGCGGCTGGTGCAGAAGAATTCTGGGAGGGGGCGGCGCGCGTGACGGATCGGCCGGATAGCCCTCGCGAGGCAGGACTGCCGGAAAGGCTGTCGGACATCCTGGCGGAGGACGCCCGGTGGATGGCCTCCGAAGTGGACATCCAGCACATCAGGGAGGTCTGGGATGAGCTGGGAATCCACTGCTCGCCGACGGCGCTGCGTTTCGTCGAGGAATTCAACGGAACTGGCTTCGATTACCCCCGTCATCCGCTCGATCCAGGGACGCACAGCTGCGAACTGAACGCCGAGCGCGCCAGTCGCATCGTCAACGGCGAAAAGCTGAGGGGATACGAGCAGCGAACGGGAGAGAGGCTGACGCCCGTGGGGACCGCGGCTTCCGGTCCTCTCGTGCTCCTCGTCGCCGAGGGGGGGCGGACGTACGGCGCCTACGATGCGTTTCTCGCCCTTTATGGCGGAAGTCCGGAGGAAGCATTGGTGCATCTGGCCGACAGAGTTCGTCCTGAGCGGCTGGACTGACGACGGTTAGAAGGCCTTCGGCCCCCGCCCGACAGGGCGGGGGCCGAAGGCCTTTGGCGGCGGAAGTTGTCTCGGCATGCATGTTTTCACCATGAAGCCCGGATTCAGGGAGGCTTTCGGTGATTTGGATTACCCCCTGGAGAACTCCATGGGACTGACGAAGGGGCTCACGGAATGGAGACCGGGAACCCGGCACGCGGTATGACGAAAGGTGAGGTGCGGGTG
The DNA here is from genome assembly GCF_004028635.1 of Streptomyces cyaneus. Taxonomy (GTDB): domain Bacteria; phylum Actinomycetota; class Actinomycetes; order Streptomycetales; family Streptomycetaceae; genus Streptomyces; species Streptomyces cyaneus. Next base: position 47,947 of record NZ_RQJW01000027.1, read on the forward strand.
GTTCACCCAGACGACCGCGACCGATTCGGACGCTTCGTAGAAGGCCTGGGGGCGATGTTCGGTGCGGCGCCGGACATCCAGCATGTTCCGGCACGGGAACCGGAGGACGGTGCGGTCCTCGCCCTGGTGTACGCGGATGTGCCCGAGCCCGGGTTCGTGACCGGCTTCACCTGTGGCCTGTCACCGTTTCGCCGGGTTCACGGGCAGGTACCTGCCCGTGAGCTCTGCATCACGATGCGGTCGACCGATCCTGAATGGGCGAGGGTGCCGGCTCTCACCGTGGCGGCCCTGCGCGGTTTGTGTCCGTTCGATTCAGGGATGGTGATCGGCTAACAGCGCGGGGGTGAGGTGAACGGGGCAGAGCGAGCGGCGAGGGATCCCGGTGTTTCTGGCTGTCCCACTCGACCGGCATGTGGTGCGCAACCAGGCGGCAGCGGCCCGTATCGCTCGCGGTACGGCTCCGCGCAGTGTGTGAGCGACGGTTTGTCCGGCGAAGGATAAATGCACAGGGGCCCTCCCGGATGTACCCGGGAGGGCCAGGTGGGAGGTTGAAACGTCCGTGGGGCTGTACAACCTGGCCGTCGTGCCCCGGCTGCACCCGTGTCCCCAGTGCGGCAACGAGGGGCCCATGTCGCTGCAGTTCCACTTCTGCAACGCCGATTTGGACACCTACCGCATCGGTGAGCGCGTGAGGTGGGGAGGCAATGACAAGGGAATCCCAGGCCAGGAGCTGGTGGAGGCCATCGGTTACCAGGAGCCGTGCGACAGGTGCGGAACGGACGAGGACCGGGAGTACGTTCTCGTCTTCGAGTACGACGTGCTGACCGGCGATTACCGTTACGCGCTGCCCGAGGACATCGTGCGTCTTGAGCAGCGGCGAGGTGCGGCGCAGAGCCAGACTTCGAGGATGGCCCTTCCGGCCTACCCGGCGGAGGACGACGCGGACTACGGGCGAGGCCGCGATCGGCGGCCCGGCCCCGTACTGGCACTCGTACAACTCTGTCTGCGAGAAGGCGACAACTCTGGTGTCCCGGCTCTTTTGCCGCTCGAAGTGCCCTTCTCGGTGGCGAGTAGGTGGCCGGACGCCTTTGGACGGCGTATTGCGAGGTAGCACAGACCAACTAGCTGCAAGAGTTCTGATCAGGCAAATCGTCACTCAGCAGCACGGTCGGGCACCAGTCAACACGATCGCTCACGGTCTCGTAATGCGTAGGTTCCGGGTTCGCCCCGAAGGCCTGGTCGGTCGGCCAGGTCTGGTTCATGACCACGTGAGGGTCGCCGCACTCCAAGTGAGGGTGACGGCGTCGCCGTTGAGAAGTGTGTCTGCGAAGGCAGTGACCTGCCGGACGACGTCCGTGAAGCGTTCGGGGTAGCTCGTTGCGGCGGTGCCTTGTCGGCGGCGCCAGGCGGCGTACGAGGTCTGGCGCCGCTCACCGAGGTCGGTGATGGTGGTACTGAGGGGTTTCAGGGCGATGCCGCGGTGTGTGGCGGTGGCGGTCAGCGCTGTGGTGAGTTCCTGGCCGTCCAGGTCGTTGAGGGTGAGCAGGCGGTAGAGGTCGCCGTAATCGCGGTCGCGGGTGTTGAGGTCGCCGAGTGACATGGCGGTGGAGAGTTTTTCGGCGATGACGGTGGCGAGTGGGTAGCCGAGGATCTGGAAGCTGTCCGTCGTGAGTTGCTGCGGGTAGTCGATGATCCTGGGGCCGGGGGTGACGGGGTCGCCGAAGCTGATATCGAGTTGGAGCTTGAGTCGTGCTCGGGCGATGGAGGCGGCCATGGACAGGCGCAGACCGTGGTACTCGTCCTCCTCACGAATGGGGACGGTCTTGAGCGTCGCGGGATCGAATGCGACGCCGTCGTCGATCTCTGTGGCGGCGATGGCCGCGACCCTGCGGATGATCTCGGTTTCGGTGCCTGGGAACGAGCGGCCGAGGATGTCGATGTCGCGAGTCATTCGACGTGCGCCGAACTGGGCGAGCAGCAGGCCACCCTTGAGGACGAAGTGTTCCCGGCCAAGGGGCGATGTGGCCAGGCGGTAGAGGAACCGTTCGAGGACGTACTCGACCATGACCTCGTCCGTGGACCGGCTGTTGCGGCGGGCCAGGTTGCGCAGGTCGTTGTAGACACGGCCGGCGGTGGTGTCGCGGGTGGGGTTGGCCATCAGGCGAGCACCGCCTCTACGGCGGGGCGGATGACGGAGAGAGCGTCCAACTCGCGTGCGACGTGCTGGAGTTCGCCGACCCCGCCGCGTCCGCTTCGGCGCAGGTAGCGGCCGAGCGCGGAGAGGGCGAGGTTCTCGCCGATGCGGCTGCGGTGGCGCATTGCGTCGACGACGCTGCGGGCTGCGTTGTACACGGGGATGCTCTCTCCCGGGGCTGCTTCGAACCGTTCGACGCCGAGGCCGAAGGTCTTTGCGGCGTACTGCGCCACCACGGTCGGCGGGTAGGAAATCGTCGGGCGGCGTGTACCGCGCGGCACGGCGATGTGTACTGCCGCGGGGATGTCGTCGATCAGCTCATGCAGGGCCAGGGCGGATTCACCGCATACGACGGCGCGAGGGGCCCGTGCGCACACGGCCAGCAGATCCGCGTGCGCGGTCTCCGGGGCGTCTGCCCGCCGGTACACCCCACGGGAGAGTTCGTCTATCTCCGCTTCCGTGACCAAGTGCGCCAGATCGCGAGGGGAGAGCAGGGCCTGACGTGCTTGCGCCGTCGTGAATGTGGGGGAGAGGCCGGCCAGCCGCTGTTCCAGGCGCGAGTTTTCCGCAGCGTCCATGTATCGAATGATACCCCTCGGGTGGGCCCAGGGGTTCGATTTAATACGTCCAGTGGTGGGTGAGCGGTGTATCCGGCGTTGATCACGTACCGCGAACCCGCAGGTCAAGAGCACCTTCCGTGGGGACTTCCCAGGGATTTTTCAGGGACTTTCACGTCTGTCCCAGGGAGCTTCCAGGGACTTTCCGCCGCGTAAGCAAGGAAGGCCCTGACAGCGCTGAAAGAAGCGAACGCGCAGGTCAGGGCCCATCCCTTCAGCACTCGATGATGTTGACCGCCAGCCCGCCCCGCGCCGTCTCCTTGTACTTCACCGACATGTCGGCGCCCGTCTCCTTCATCGTCTTGATGACCTTGTCCAGGGACACCTTGTGCGAGCCGTCCCCGCGCAGCGCCATCCGCGCCGCCGTGACCGCCTTCACCGCGGCCATGCCGTTGCGCTCGATGCAGGGGATCTGGACGAGGCCGCCGACCGGGTCGCAGGTGAGGCCGAGGTTGTGTTCCATGCCGATCTCGGCGGCGTTCTCGACCTGCTCCGGGGAGCCGCCGAGCACCTCCGCCAGCGCGCCCGCCGCCATCGAGCAGGCCGAGCCCACCTCGCCCTGGCAGCCGACCTCGGCGCCGGAGATGGACGCGTTCTCCTTGAAGAGCATGCCGATGGCGCCGGCGGCCAGCAGGAAGCGGACCACTCCGTCTTCCTTTTCTCCTTCGGAGGCCGCGCCCGCCGCGAAGTTGACGTAGTAGTGGAGCACCGCGGGGATGATGCCCGCGGCCCCGTTCGTCGGTGCGGTCACCACCCGGCCGCCGGCCGCGTTCTCCTCGTTCACGGCCATCGCGTAGAGCGTGATCCACTCCATGGCGAGCGCCTTCGGGTCGCCTTCGGAGCGCAGCTTGCGGGCTGTGTTCGCCGCCCGGCGACGGACCTTCAGGCCGCCCGGCAGGATGCCCTCCCGTGACATCCCCCGCGACACGCACTCCCGCATCACCCGCCATATCTCCAGCAGGCCCTCGCGGATCTCCTCCTCCGTGCGCCAGGCCCGCTCGTTCTCCAGCATCAACGCGGAGATCGACAGGCCCGTCTCCTGCGTCAGGCGCAGCAACTCGTCGCCCGTGCGGAAGGGGTACTTCAGGACCGTGTCGTCCAGCTTGATCGGGTTCGCGCCGACCACGTCCTGATCAAGCACAGCCTCGTCGACGACGAAGCCGCCGCCCACCGAGTAGTAGGTCTTCGACAGCAGCTCCGCCCCGGACGCGTCGAACGCCCACAGCGTCATGCCGTTCGCGTGGTAGGGCAGTGCCTTACGGCGGTGCAGCACGAGGTCCTTGTCGAAGTCGAAGGTGATCTCGTGGTCGCCGAGCAGCGCCAGACGGCCCTCCGACTTGATCGCCTCGACCCGCTCGTCCGCCGTCTCCACCTCCACCGTGCGCGGCGAGGCGCCCTCCAGGCCCAGCAGCACCGCCTTGGGGGTGCCGTGGCCGTGGCCGGTCGCCCCGAGAGAGCCGTACAGCTCGGCGCGGACCGACGCGACGGAGTCCAGCAGATCCTCGTTGCGCAGACGGCGGGCGAACATGCGTGCCGCGCGCATCGGGCCGACCGTGTGGGAGCTGGACGGGCCGATGCCGATCGAGAACAGGTCGAAGACCGAGATGGCCACGGGGGGACTCCTCAATACGGGGGGTGGTGCAAGGGGGGTGGGGTGTGCCCCACACCCAACAGTGTTGGGGGCCCCCCCCCAAAAATAAAAAAAATTTGAAAAACGCC
>NZ_RQJW01000028.1 GCF_004028635.1 Streptomyces cyaneus
GTCCTCGGACCGGCGGTCGCCTTAGGTCAAGAGGTGCTGCGTGTTGACGCCGGCCACTGCGGGCGGACACCCCCCGGCACGTCCCCTTCCCGCCGGGGGCGACTGCGGGCCCACGGGGCTTCGCTTCTCGACGCCGGTCCAGGCATTCCAGCCCGTCCGGCGTTTGAGGACGAGGCCCGTTCAGGGCCGAAGCGGGGGTCTGGGGGCCGCAGGCCCCCAGGGACGGGAAGGGTAGGGGCGGCGGGGGCGAGGAGATGCGGCCCCTGCGTCACGCCGTGGCCGCTCCCGCTGCCGGTGGTGTGGGGGCCAGCTGGTGGGCCAGCCAGGTCGGTACGCCGCCCAGGAGGCGGAACAGCCGGCGGGCCTCCTCGCGGAGCCGCGAGGCCTCCGGCTCGGTCTCCGCATCGGCGAGGGACGCCAGCGCGGGCGCCGTGCCCACCAGGTAGCCCAACTCCTCGCGGATGCGGAGGGATTCGGCGAAGCCGTGCCGGGCCTCCGCCAACTCGCCGTCCCGGAGGGCGAGTCCGGCCAAGTGACGCCACGTGAAGGAGAGGAGGAGGGGATCGGGGTGCGCCGTCGCCCCCGCGTGTGCCCGGCGGTAAGCCGCCCGCGCCGCCTGGGGCGAGCGCGCGAGGTTCTCCGCCAGGAGCCCTCGGCGAAAGTCGAGCAAGGCCCTGCCCGCCGCCCCCGGAGGGATCAGTGCCGCTGCCCGGCCGAGGGCGGCCCGCGCCTCGTCGGCCCGGTCGCGCACTCCGTGCAGTGTCGACGCGTAGGCAAGTTGCCCGCGTTCACAAGCGGCCGCGCCCCGTTCGTCGTCACCGTGCGCGAGCGCCTCGGCCGTGCGCAGCGCGTCCTCGGCCTCTTCCCAGCCCTGCTCGGTGTAGAGACAGCGCTCCACCAGCAGCGACGCCCGCTGGAGCGCGGTCTGAGCGGTCACCGGCTGTAGCAGGGCCGCCGCGTCCGCCCAGCAAGCGCGTGAGCGCAGCCGCCATACCGCGGTCTGGAGTGGATCGTCACCGGCAGTCGTTCCGTTACCAGACATGGCGGTATGCGCCACCTCGCCCTCCCCGAGCACGCCATCGAGCTGTTGAGTGGTGGCGGCATCTCAGCACGAATTCGCGCGCTCGGCCAAGAGGGTGGGTGAAGGATTTCACAAAGTCGTGGGACAGCGGCGGCACTTGGTGCCATCCGTGCGGCGGCTCGCGTGGGCCCGCGCGAGGTCAACTCATCCGCAATGCCAAGAAGAAATCCAGCTTGTCCTCCAGGCGGGAGAGGTCCCGGCTCGTCAACTGCTCGATCCGCCCCACTCGGTAGCGCAGTGTGTTGACGTGCAGGTGGAGGCGGGTCGCGCAGCGCGTCCAGGAGCCGTCGCAGTCGAGGAACGCTTCCAGGGTGGGGATCAGTTCGGCGCGGTGGCGGCGGTCGTAGTCGCGCAGGGGGTCCAGCAGGCGGGCCGTGAAGGCTCGGCGTACGTCGTCCGGCACGAAGGGGAGCAGGAGGACGTGGGAGGCCAGTTCCTGGTGGCCTGCCGCGCAGACCCGGCCCGTGCGGGCCGCCGCCACCCGGCGGGCGTGCCGGGCCTCCTCCAGGGCGCCGCGCAGGCCCTCCGCCGAGTGCACCGCCGCGCTCACGCCGAGGGTGACCCGGCCGTCGCCGTCCAGGCCCGCCGACAGCGCGTCCCGGATCGAGTCGAGGAGGGCGTCCGCGTGTATCCCCGCCTCGGACCCGTCGTGCTCCGAGGAGACCGCGGGGAGGGGGACGAGCGCGATGGCCTCGTCGCCGGTGTGGGCCACGGCGATGCGGTCGGAGGGTTCCGGGCCGGTCGCGAGCGGGTCGACCAGGATCTCCTCCAGGAGGGACTGGGCGATCGGGCCGGGCTCGGTGTCCTGGCCCTCCCACTCGACGCGGGCCACCACCACCTGCCAGTGCGGGGCCGCGCCCAGGCCGGGCAGGAGGACCGGTGCCGCCACCCGCAGGCGCGCGGCGATCTCGGCGGGCGCCGCGCCCGTCTGGACCAGCTCCAGGACCTCCTGGGCGAGGCGGCGGCGGACCGTGCGGGCCGCGTCCCTGCGGTCCCGTTCCACCGCGATCAGCTGTGTGACGCCCTGGAGCAGGTCGAGCCGCTCCTCGGGCCAGTCGCTAGCGTCCGCCTCCACGGCCAGCAGCCAGTCCGACAGCACCGTCTCGCGCACGTCCCGCGAGGCCCGCGGGGAGCGGCCGCTGCTGCGGATCGGGAAGAGGGAGTACGGCGTGCTGCCTATGGCCATGCGGTGGGGGCCGCGACGGCCGGTGCGGGCGGCCGACAGGTGCTCCGCCGCCAGCTTCGCGCACATGTCCGCGGGCAGCGCCGGGCCGCCCACCTTCGAGCCCGCGATGAGCCGCCCCGTCGGTGACAGCACCCACGCCCGCAGGTCCAGGTCCGAGCCGAGGAGGTCGAGGACGACGTCCGGGCCGCCGCCCGCCGGGCCCGACGTCATCATCCGGCGGTGGCGGTCGACGACGGCCGCGAGGTCCCCGGCCCGCTCGCCGCTGACCTGCCGTACGACATGCTCGGTGATCGTCGCGAACGCCACCGACTCGTGCACCGCGAAGAGGGGCAGACGGTGCCGGGTGCAGGCCAGCACCAGGTCGTCGGGGATGTCGCCCAGCTCGGCCTCGCCGGCCGCCAGGGCCGCCACACCGGCCTGCGCCAGGATGCGCACGAAAGGCTCGGAGTCCGCGGCGTCCCTGCGCCAGGCCAGCCCCGTGAGGACCAGCTCACCGCCCGAGAGATAGCGGCTGGGGTCCCTGAGGTCGGTGGTCATCACACCGCGCACGGTGCGATCCAGCTCTTCCTCGCCGCCGAGCAGCTTGAGGCCCAGCGCGTCGGTGTCCAGCAGTGCGCGCAGCCGCATTCTCGTCGCCGCCGTTCTTTGTCTCGAAATCTACGATGGATCCAGAAGGGTCGTGTGGTGAGCGGCCCGTCCGGCGGGCCGGTGCGTGATGACCGACATCCGCCGAGCTGTGTTCCGGCTGTGTCCCTGGTCACAAGGGCTGTGTCTCACGTTTCCACGGAAAAACCAGGAGGTTACTGGTGACCTCCGTTCATACGAATCTACAAGATGCCCGCCCTGGCCAGCCAACTCCTTCATGGTTTCCGTGACTGACCCCGGTGGAGCACGGCGCTGTGTACTGACGTCAATGCGCGTTAACAGCACATGAACGAGCCGGGACTGCCGCACCTGATCTGGCTCAAACCGTACGACCCACGAGACGAAGAAGAGAGCCGGTCATGGACTTCCTTCGCCCCGCCAGCTGGGAGGAGGCGCTCGCCGCAAAGGCCGAGCACCCCACCGCTGTGCCGATTGCGGGTGGCACCGATGTGATGGTCGAGATCAACTTCGACCACCGCCGGCCCGAGTACCTCCTCGACCTGAACCGCATCGGCGACCTCTACGAGTGGGAGGTCGGCGAGGACAGCGTGCGGCTCGGCGCCTCCGTCCCGTACACCCACATCATGGAGAACCTGCGCGCCGAGCTGCCGGGCCTCGCCCTCGCCTCGCACACGGTCGCCTCCCCGCAGATCCGCAACCGCGGTGGCGTCGGCGGCAACCTCGGCACCGCCTCCCCGGCCGGCGACGCCCACCCCGCCCTGCTCGCGGCAGGCGCCGAGGTCGAGGTCGAGTCGGTGCGCGGCAGCCGCCGTATCCCGATCGACGAGTTCTACACCGGCGTGAAGCGCAACGCGCTCGCCGCCGACGAGCTCATCAGGGCCGTACACATCAAGAAGGCCGACGGACCGCAGCAGTACTCGAAGGTCGGCACGCGCAACGCCATGGTCATCGCCGTGTGCGCGTTCGGGCTCGCGCTGCACCCGGAGACGCGGACCGTGCGGACCGGGATCGGCTCGGCCGCGCCCACGCCCGTGCGGGCCAAGGCCGCCGAGGAGTTCCTGAACGCGGCGCTCGAAGAGGGCGGCTTCTGGGACAACGGCAAGATCATCACCCCGTCGGTCGCCAAGCAGTTCGCGGAGCTGTGCTCCGGCGCCTGCAACCCGATCGACGACGTCCGGGGCACCGCGAGCTACCGCCGCCACGCGGTCGGCATCATGGCCCGCCGCACGCTGACCTGGACCTGGGAGTCGTATCGCGGCACCGCCGCCCACACGGAGGGAGTCGCCTGATGCGCGTCAACTTCACTGTCAATGGACGTCCGCAGGAAGCCGACGACGTGTGGGAGGGCGAGTCCCTGCTGTACGTGCTGCGCGAGCGGCTCGGTCTGCCGGGGTCGAAGAACGCCTGTGAGCAGGGGGAGTGCGGGTCCTGCACGGTCCGGCTGGATGGTGTGCCGGTGTGTTCGTGCCTGGTCGCCGCCGGGCAGGTCGAGGGCCGTGAGGTCGTGACCGTCGAAGGGCTGGCCGACTTCGCCAAGCAGCGTGCCGAGCACGGTGGTTGCGCGACCGGTGCCTGTGGTGCGGACGGGAAGGCCGGTACGTCGCTGCAGGACTCTCAGCAGTGGGCCGCCAAGGGGCAGGACTCGCAGACCGGCGAGGGCACCGAACTCTCCCCGATCCAGCAGGCGTTCATCGACGCCGGCGCCGTCCAGTGCGGCTTCTGCACACCGGGTCTGCTGGTCGCCGCCGACGAGATGCTCGAGCGCAACCCGAACCCGACCGACGCGGACATCCGCGAGGCCCTGTCGGGCAACCTGTGCCGCTGCACCGGTTACGAGAAGATCATGGACGCGGTCCGCCTCGCGGCCGCCCGGCAGGGAGAGGCGGTCTGAGCGACATGCCAACGAATGGCGCTCCCACGAAGATCACCCAGGGGTCCCAGACCAAGGGCGGCATCGGTGAGTCCACGCTCCGCCCGGACGGCACCCTCAAGGTCACCGGCGAGTTCGCGTACTCGTCCGACATGTGGCACGAGGACATGCTCTGGGGGCAGATCCTGCGCTCCACCGTCGCGCACGCCGAGATCGTGTCCATCGACACGAGCGAGGCCCTCGCCATGGCCGGCGTCTACGCCGTCATGACGTACGACGACCTGCCGACCGACGTGAAGAACTACGGCCTGGAGATCCAGGACACCCCGGTCCTCGCGCACGGCAAGGTACGCCACCACGGTGAGCCGGTGGCGATCGTCGCCGCCGACCACCCGGAGACCGCGCGTCGTGCCGCGGCGAAGATCAAGGTCGAGTACCGCGAGCTGCCCGTCATCACCGACGAGGCCTCCGCGACCGCCCCTGACGCGATCCTCGTCCACGAGGGCCGCGACGACCACCACAGCGGCCATGTCCCGCACCCGAACATCGTCCACCGCCAGCCGATCTTCCGCGGTGACGCGGCCGAGGCGGCGAAGCGGGCCGACGTCATCGTCAAGGGCGAGTACACCTTCGGCATGCAGGACCAGGCCTTCCTCGGCCCGGAGTCCGGCCTCGCCGTGCCGGACGAGGACGGCGGCGTCCACCTCTACATCGCCACCCAGTGGCTGCACAGCGACCTGAAGCAGATCGCCCCGGTGCTCGGCCTGCCCGAGAGCAAGGTCCGGATGACGCTGTCCGGCGTCGGCGGTGCCTTCGGTGGCCGCGAGGACCTGTCGATGCAGATCCACGCCTGCCTGCTGGCGATGCGGACGGGCAAGCCGGTCAAGATCGTTTACAACCGGTTCGAGTCCTTCTTCGGGCACGTCCACCGTCACCCCGCCAAGCTCCACTACGAGCACGGCGCCACGAAGGACGGCAAGCTCACCCACGTCAAGTGCCGGATCGTGCTGGACGGCGGCGCGTACGCCTCCGCGTCCCCCGCGGTCGTCGGCAACGCCTCCTCGCTCAGCATCGGCCCGTACGTCGTCGAGGACGTCGACATCGAGGCCATCGCCCTCTACACCAACAACCCGCCCTGCGGCGCCATGCGCGGCTTCGGCGCGGTCCAGGCGTGCTTCGCCTACGAGGCGCAGATGGACAAGGTGGCCAAGCAGCTCGGCATGGACCCGATCGAGTTCCGGCAGCTGAACGCCATGGAGCAGGGGACCATCATGCCGACCGGGCAGCCGGTCGACTCCCCGGCTCCCGTCGCCGAACTCCTGCGCCGCGTCAAGGCGATGCCGATGCCGCCGGAGCGCCAGTGGGAGTCCAGCGAGGGCGCGGACGTACGGCAGCTGCCCGGCGGTCTGTCCAACACCACGCACGGTGAAGGCGTCGTACGCGGTGTCGGCTACGCGGTCGGCATCAAGAACGTCGGCTTCTCCGAGGGCTTCGACGACTACTCCACCGCCAAGGTGCGCATGGAGGTCGTCGGCGGCGAGCCCGTCGCGACCGTGCACACCGCGATGGCGGAGGTCGGCCAGGGCGGTGTCACCGTCCACGCGCAGATCGCCCGTACCGAGCTGGGCGTCGCGCAGGTGACGATCCACCCGGCGGACACGCAGGTGGGCAGCGCCGGTTCGACGTCCGCGTCGCGGCAGACGTACGTCACCGGCGGCGCCGTCAAGAACTCCTGCGAGCTGGTCCGCGAGAAGGTCCTGGAGATCGGGCGCCGCAAGTTCGGCTCCTACCACCCGGCTTGGGCGACGGCGGAGCTGCTGCTGGAAGGCGGCAAGGTCGTCACCGACGGCGGCGAAGTGCTCGCCGACCTCACGGACGTCCTGGAAGGCGAGGTCGTCGAGGTCGAGGAGGAGTGGCGGCACCGGCCGACCGAGGCCTTCGACCTGCGCACCGGCCAGGGCAATGGCCACGTCCAGTACTCCTTCGCCGCGCACCGCGCCGTCGTCGAGGTCGACACCGAGCTCGGCCTGGTGAAGGTCATCGAGCTGGCCTGCGCCCAGGACGTCGGCAAGGCGCTCAACCCGCTGTCCGTCCTCGGCCAGATCCAGGGCGGAACCCTCCAGGGCATGGGCATCGCGGTGATGGAGGAGATCATCGTCGATCCCAAGACCGCGAAGGTCAGGAACCCGTCCTTCACGGACTACCTGCTCCCGACCATCCTCGACACGCCGACCATCCCCGTCGACGTGCTCGAACTCGCCGACGACCACGCCCCGTACGGGCTGCGGGGCATCGGCGAGGCTCCCACCCTGTCGTCGACCCCGGCCGTCCTCGCGGCGATCCGGAATGCGACGGGCCTGGAGTTGAACCGGACGCCGGTACGGCCCGAACACCTCACGGGCACCGCGTAGGGCAAGTCTCTCCGGGCGGCGCAGGGAACGTCACACACTCCGCCGCGCCGCCCGGAGTACCCGGACCGCCGCACCGCTCGCGGCAGTTCGGAAAGCAGCAGCACCAGCAAGTAGAGATCCTGTTCGTTCGTCTCGGGCCGTCCCCCGGGTCGTGCGGCCGAAGCACCTTCCCAAATCCCGCAATCCCCAGAAGCAACACGCGGGTGCCCCTTTGAACCTTGGGAGTAGGCCCACATGACCCAGCAGTCACTGGAGCCGGCGACCGCAGCCGAAGACGCGGGAGAAGGCACCCGCGTCCCGGCCGGCAGGTCCTGGCTCGACCGGTACTTTCACATAACGAAGAGAGAATCCACGATCGCGCGCGAGGTGCGCGGCGGCGTCACCACCTTCATGGCGATGGCGTACATCCTCCTGCTCAACCCGCTGATCCTGTCCGGCAAGGACGCGGCGGGGGACACCCTCGCGCAGAAGGCCCTGATCACCGCGACCGCGTTCGCGGCGGCCTTCACCACGCTGCTGATGGGCTTCTTCGGCAAGGTGCCGCTGGCCCTCGCCGCCGGCCTCTCCGTCTCCGGCGTCCTCGCCTCACAGGTCGCCCCGCAGATGACCTGGCCGCAGGCCATGGGCATGTGCGTGATGTACGGCGTGGTCATCATGCTGCTGGTCGTCACCGGCCTGCGCGAGATGATCATGAACGCGATCCCGCTCGCGCTGAAGCACGCGATCACCATGGGCATCGGCCTGTTCGTCGCCCTGATCGGCTTCTACAAGGCCGGTTTCGTGCACCAGGGCGAGGCGACCCCGGTCACCCTCGGCCCGGCCGGTGAACTGGCCGGCTGGCCCGTCCTGCTCTTCGCCGTCACGCTGCTCGCGATCTTCATGCTCCAGGCGCGCGGCGTCCCCGGCGCCATTCTGATCGGCATCGTCGGCGGCACCGTACTCGCCGTCGCCCTCAACGCGCTCGACGTCATCGACCCCAAGCAGTGGGCCAGCGGCGCTCCCGAACTGCACGGCAGCGCGGTGTCCATGCCCGACTTCTCGATCTTCGGCAACGTCGAGTTCGGCGGCTGGGGCGAGGTCGGCGCGATGACGGTCGGCATGATCGTGTTCACCCTGGTGCTCGCCGGGTTCTTCGACGCGATGGCGACGATCATCGGCGTCGGCACCGAAGCCAAACTGGCCGACGACAAGGGCCGGATGCCGGGCCTGTCCAAGGCGCTGTTCATCGACGGCGCGGGCGGCGCGATCGGCGGCGTGTCCGGGGCGTCGGGCCAGACGGTGTTCGTCGAGTCGGCGACGGGCGTGGGCGAGGGTGCCCGTACGGGCCTGTCCTCGGTCGTCACCGGTCTGTTCTTCGCGGCCTGTCTCTTCTTCACCCCGCTGACGGCGATCGTGCCGGGCGAGGTCGCGGCTGCGGCCCTGGTGGTCATCGGCGCCATGATGATGATGAACGCGCGGCACGTGGACTGGTCCGACCGGGCCACCGCGATCCCGGTGTTCCTCACGGTCGTGATCATGCCGTTCACGTACTCGATCACGGCCGGTGTCGCCGCCGGTGTCATCTCGTACGTCGCCATCAAGGTCGCGCAGGGCAAGGCTCGGGAGATCGGGGCGTTCATGTGGGCCCTGACAGGCATCTTCCTGGTCTATTTCGCCCTCAATCCCATTGAGAGCTGGATGGGCGTGCACTAGCCGGCTCCGGCTCCCGCCTTTCGGGAAACGCCCTTCACACAACCGCTGTTAAGGAGACCGACAGATGCTGGACATCGCCGAAGAGCTGCACCGGTGGGTCGAGCAGGGACGTGACTTCGCCGTGGCCACCGTGGTGGCGGTCGGCGGCAGCGCACCCCGGCAACCCGGTGCCGCGCTCGCGGTGGACGCCGACGGCACGGCCATCGGCTCGGTCTCCGGCGGCTGTGTGGAGGGCGCGGTGTACGAGCTGTGCCAACAGGCGCTGGAGGACGGCGAGACCGTCCTGGAACGCTTCGGCTACAGCGACGAGGACGCCTTCGCCGTCGGCCTGACCTGCGGAGGCATCATCGACATCCTCGTCACGCCGGTTCGGGCCGGTGATCCGGCCCGCCCGGTCCTCGCGGCCGCGCTGCGGGCGGCCGCGGGCGGCGAGGCGGCGGCGGTGGCACGGATCGTGTCGGGGCCGAGCGAGCTTGCGGGCCGGGCGCTGCTGGTCCGCCCCGACAGCTCCTGCGAGGGCGGCTTCGGCGCCCACCCCGAACTGGACCGCACGGTCGCGGCGGAGGCGGCCGCGTTCCTGGACGCGGGCCGCACCGGCACCCTGGAGATCGGCGAGCAGGGCTCGCGCTGCGGAGCCCCGCTGACGGTGCTGGTCGAGTCCTCGGTGCCGCCGCCCCGGATGATCGTCTTCGGCGCGATCGACTTCGCGTCGGCGCTGGTGCGGATCGGCAAGTTCCTGAACTACCACGTGACGGTGTGCGACGCCCGACCCGTGTTCGCGACGAAGGCCCGCTTCCCGGAGGCCGACGAGATCGTCGTGGAGTGGCCGCACAAGTACCTGGAGCGGACGTCCGTGGACGCCCGTACCGTCCTGTGCGTCCTGACCCACGACGCCAAGTTCGACGTACCGCTGCTGCAGCTGGCGTTGCGCCTCCCGGTGGCGTACGTCGGCGCGATGGGCTCCCGCCGCACCCACCTGGACCGCAATGAGCGGCTGCGCGAAGTCGGCGTCACCGAGCTGGAGTTGGCGCGGCTGCGGTCTCCCATCGGGCTGGACCTCGGCGCCCGCACCCCCGAGGAGACGGCCCTGTCGATCGCCTCGGAGATCGTCGCGAGCCGGCGTGGGGGGAGCGGGGTCTCACTGACCGGCGCGCACACGCCGATCCATCACGACGCGGCGTCCCCGTCCACGCCGGCCGCGCGGATCGGGTCGGTGGCCTGAGCCCGGGGTACCGGCTGGTCGGGCCAGGTGAACGCGTAGGCCGGGTCGCCGCCCCGGCCGATCCTGACGTGGCGCAGGAGCTCGCGGACGATCCCCGCGTTGCCCTGGGCCCACCCGGGCTCCGGTTCGAGATCGCTCGGGGTGTTGCGGTACTCGACGTTGGACCAGCGCGCGCCGTCGGCGTCCCGGACGGAGTGGGCGGCGATGTCCGCGACGAGCACCCGGGCGAAGTCGGGGGAGTCGCCCTGCTCGGCGATCCGGTCGCAGGCCAGCGCCAGCACACCCGCTGTGCCGCAGCAGCGGGCGTTGTTGTCCCAGAAGCCGGGGCGCAGCCGCTCGGGCAGCCCGGAGTGGGTCACGGTGTGCCAGCAGCGCTCGGCCAGGGCGGCCCAGGCGGGGTCGGCGGTGAGGTCCCGCAGCAGCCGGAAGACATGGGCGTCGCCGGCCGGTCCGTGGCACCAGCCGTAGCTGTGGCGCTCGATCAGGTCGGGGCGGCGCTGCGGATCGGAGTGCGGCGCGAGGAAACCGTCCGGACCGTCCTCGTCGCGGGCCACGACGTCCGCGACTGCGGCCTGCCCCAGCTCGACGAAGTCCGTGCGGCCGGTCGCCGACCCCACGGCGGCCAACGCGTACGCGATCCCGAGCGTGCCGTGCGACATGTGATGCAGCCGCTCCGCCACACCCAGCCGCCACTCCCAGGTGACGCCGGACGCGGTCGTCTCCGCCGTCCGCGCGTACGGCTCCAGCGCGAGTACGGCCAGATCGGCGTCCCCGGCTGCCAGCGCGCCCAGCCCGATGCCCGCGTTGCCGCCCATCAGCTCGAACAGGTCACCCCAGCGCGTCCCGTCGAACCGTGACCGCACGCCGTCCAGAGCCCGACCTGCGGCCGAGTCGGCGTCTGCGTAACCGAGTTCACGATGGACGGTCCGCAGTACCAGCGCGATCCCGGTGCGACCGAAGTAGAGCGAGTCGTCCGGGTACTCGTCGACCACGTCCACGAGCGAGCGGGCCGCCCGCAGCGCCCGGTCGGCATACGTGTCGTCCCCGAAGTGCCGCCACGCCTCCAGCAGCACCGGCACGACTCCGGCCGTACCGTTGTAGAACATCGGGTCGACATCGTCGTCCGAGTCCCTGACGGGCCACCCGAGCCCCCCGCCGCCCGTGTCCCGCGCACCCGAGAGCATCCACCGCAGCCCGTCCACCGCCAGTTCCTCAACCTCGTCCGGTGTCATGCCGGTTGCCCCTGTCTGCGTCATGCGGCCCACTGCGGCACGGTCGCTGTGCAGGGCTCAGGAGCGCAGCACGAAACACCGCACCCCGCCCGCATCGAGGTCGTACCACTCACCCCGACCCCACCCCTCCGTCACCGCCGCAACGTCCTGCGCCGTCACCCCGATGTACTGCCGCTCCAGCGGCAGCCGGCCCGCCAGCGGCGTCGTCACCACCCACGTCCCGCCCGGTGCCAGCAGCCCCCGCACCCGTTGTGCGATCGCCCTCTTGTCCGTCATGAAGGCGAGGACCAGCCGCATCGTCACGAGGTCGAAGCCGGCCCGGGGCAGACGCGCCGCGACCTCGGTGGCGTCCTCGAAGTCGAGGCGGCGCACGCGCAGGCGGGGCTCCAGATCCGCGTACCGGTCGCGGGCCGCCGCCACCGCCGCGTCCGCCCAGTCGACGGCGAGCGTGTCGTAGCCGAGGCCCGCGAGTGCGGCGGCATAGGTGCCGAGCCCGCAGCCGACGTCCAGGGCCCGGGCGCCGGTGCGTGGCCGTACCGCCTCGCCGAGCAGCCGCAGTTCCCGCTCCTTGACGCCCCGAAAGCCACGTCCCCGCGCGAAGTGCTCCTCCCAGCGGGCCCGCGCGACCCGGGTCATGCCCGCCTCAGCAGCCGGTTCACCGCACGCCCGAACACATACCGCGCCGCCCGCTCCAGTACGCCGTCGAACATCCCCGGCAGCAGGCGCACCCGCAGCTCCTCGCGCCACACCACCCGGGCCCGTCCGCCCGGCCCCGGCCGTACCTCGATCTCGGCCCATCCCGTCACCACCCTGCCCCGCTTCTCCAGCCGGCACAGACCAGGGGTGTCCGCATCCGGCGGCTCCCACACCGTGACCTCCATCGGATCGTCGAAGGCGAGCGGGCCGATTCCCGAGCGGGCCACGAAACGGGAACCCACGTGGGTCGGCGGGGGCGTGGTGACCGTGACGCGGGTCAGCGGGACCACTTCGCCGTGCCGGGGCCACTCCGTCAGGCGGCGCCACGCCTCGTCGTGAGGGAGCGGAACCGTGCGTTCGAGGAGGAAGGTGACCACGGAGCGATCTTAGGGAATCGGAGCTGGTCGTCGGCGTGCTCGTACACGGGTCATGCAGTTGGCCCAGCGGGCTGTCGGCGAGCAGACGTACGCAGGGTCAAGTCGCCTTCCGGCGCGGTGCTCGCGCCCTACCCTTCCTGCCAAGGGCGGGCAGCCCGCCCGCCTCCCGGGGGAGTTGGTCGTCATGCCGCTGAAGACCTACGGCGTACTGATCGCACGAGCCGTCGACACCCGGCGCGAGGGCGCCGACGACACACCGCACTACCAGATCCACCTCACCGACGAGCACGGCACGAACTATCGCGCCGCCGTCAACGTCCTGTCCCAGCAGCGGCCCTCCGAGCTGCTGTACTTCGTCAGCGAGGACTTCCGGCACCCGGTCACGGCCCGCCTGGAGGGGCTCGGGAGCGGCTGGAACACCCTGCCGCCCGGGCCCGGCGGCCCGAACCTCGACTACGTGCGCGGCAACCTCTTCGACCCGGCCCGGATGCGGAAGCTGCCCGCGGACCTCGAAGGCCCCGACAACGACCTCGCCGACCTCCTCGACCACTCGGTCCGCCGCGCGGTCGCCGACCCGGAGGCCCGCGTGTACCTCTTCGGCGAGCGCTGGGGGCCCGAACCGAGGGCCAAGGACAAGATCTTCGGCTTCCTGCCGGGCAACGGCGTCCACGACATCCATATGAACCAGGGCAACAGCCGCCGCTTCCGCGACGACGACGGCGTCTGGCAGGACGGCGGGATGCTGATCCACTTCCCGGCGCAGTCCCGCTGGGTCGGCGTCTTCCTCGCGTTCCAGAGCCAGTCCTGGGAGACGGACGACGTCACCGGCCACGCCATCGGGGACGTCGACGGAACGCGCCCCGTGCCCGGCACCCGGCCCGTCCGCATCGTCGCGGCGCTGGTCAACCCGCGCGGCGGGGACCCCGAGGCCGAGACCGTGACCCCGAGGCCGAGACCGTGACCCTCCTCAACGCCTCGCCCGACCCCGTCGACCTGACCGGCTGGCACCTCCAGGACCGGCTGGGCAAGAGGTCGGCCGTGCCGCCCCGCCTGCTGCCCGCCGGTGCCTGCCTCATCGTCCGTCTCGGCGGCGGCGCCCAACTCGGCAACCACGGCGGGGAGATCAGCCTCCTCGACGCCGAGCACCTGAAGGTGGACGGCGTTTCGTACACCGCCGAGCAGGCGGGACGGGAGGGCTGGTCCGTCGTCTTCTGAGTACGGCACCATGAGCGCGACCCGGACCACTGTCGGGAGGGGACCTCATGGACCGTGAACCGCACGACTTACTCGACGAGTTGCAGCGCGACCCGTACCCGCACTACGACCGGGCCCGCCGTGCTCAGGGGCTGATGTATGTCCCCGAGCTCGACGCCTGGCTGGTCGCCCGCGACACCGACGTACGCGAAGTCCTGCGCCGTCCCGGGGACTTCTCCTCGGCGAACAGCCTGCGGCCGGACGTGCTGCCGTCGCCCGCCGCGCTCGCCGTCCTCGGCGGCGGGTTCGGCGGGCGCCCCGTCGTCGTGACCACCGACGGCACCCGGCATCAGCAACTGCGCGCGCCCCTCGTGCGCGGCCTGTCCCCGGCCCGGGTCGCCGCCGTCCTGCCGTACGCCGCCGAGCGCGCCGCCGCCCTGGTGGACACCTTCGCGGACGATGGTGGGGTCGAGCTGATGTCGGCGTACGCCCAGCGCCTGCCCGGCGATGTCATCGGCAGGATCGTCGGTCTCGACCCCGTCGATGTGCCCGCCGTCGTGCACGGCGGGCATCGCGCGGAGGAGCTGCTGTTCCGTCCTCTGGAGGAGAGCGAGCAGATCGCCGCCGCCGAGGACGTGGTCGCGATGCAGCACATCCTCGACCGGTACATACGGGCGCGGCACGCGCAGCCCCGTCAGGACCTGGCCACGGACATCGTGGCATCGGTCACCGAGGGCGAACTCACCCTGGAGCAGCGGCACGAGGCCGTCGCCCACCTCCAGAACCTGCTGATCGCCGGCCATCTGACCACCACCGCCCTGATCGGCACGACCGTCCTGCATCTGCTGCGGCATCGCGCCCAATGGGAGTTGCTGTGCGCCGAGCCCGACCGGATCCCGGCGGCGGTCGAGGAGGGCGCCCGCTACGACAGCGCCCTCCAGGGCTTCTACCGGGTCACCACCCGCCCGGTCACCCTGGCCGGCACCGAACTCCCCGCCGGGGCAACGGTGTTCGTGGCTTTCGCCGGTGCCAACCGCGACCCCGCCCGGCATCCGCGCCCCGACGAGTTCGACATCACCCGCGCCCCGGAGCGCCACCTCGCCTTCGGGCTCGGCGTGCACGGCTGCCCCGGCGCGCAGCTCGCCCGCGAGCAACTCCGGCTCACGCTGGAGGAGTTGACCCGTCGGCTGCCGGGACTGGGGTTGGCGGCGGACCAGCCGGTCATCATGCGACCGACGATGATCCACCGCTCCCCGTACCGTCTGTACCTCACCTGGTGAGACGCGTGAGCCCGGTGAGACGCCTCACTGGGCGTAGAACGTGGCGTCCGCCCTGTCCGTCGCCGTGCTCGGGGTCTGGACGTACAGCAGGTACTCGTAGTGCCTGATGTAGCGCCCGGCGTAGTTGTACGACTCGTAGGAGACCCCGGCGGAGTCGGCGAGTCCGGCCCGCTTGTAGAAGCTGGCGTCGGACGCGAACGACGCCGTGCCGTCGTTCTTCTCCACCCACACCTCGAAGTTCTTGTGCCGCAGGTAGTAGCCGGGGAAGTTGGCCGACTCCAGCGAGACCGTCCCGCTGCCGGCCAGGCCGGTCACGACGCGGAACTGCGAGTCCGCGAGCGGGGAGACGTTGGCCTCGATCTTGGCGCGGTACTCCCAATGCCGGATGAACCGGTCCGCGAAGTTGTACGACGAGAAGCGCTGCGGCGTGACTCCGTCGGCCACCGGGATGCCGAAGTCGGGGGTGCCGTCGGCCTTCCAGTACACCTTCTGCACGCGGGTGCGGCGGTTGGGGTCGTTGAGCGGGTCGCCGGTGATGTTCTTGTAGCTGCGGTCGTGGTAGACGAGGATGTCGGACTTGCCGTCCTCGGAGACGGTGAAGGAGTTGTGGCCCGGGCCGTACTGCGAGGTCGTGTCGCTGGACTTGAAGACCGGCTGCGTACCCTTCGTCCAGGACGCCGGGTTGGTCAGATCGGCGCTCGCCGACGCGGTCAGCATGCCCAGGCAGTAGTTGGCGTCGGTCGCGCTCGCCGAGTAGGTCATGAAGACCTTGCCGCCGTGCTGGATCACCGCCGGGCCCTCGTTGACCTTGTAGCCGACCGTCTCCCAGGACAGCGTGGGCTGCGAGATCTCCGCCGGGGTACCGGTGATCGTCCAGGGGTTGGCCATCTTGGCGATGAACAGGCTGGTGTTGTTGTTCTCGGACGGGTTGCGCTGGGCCCAGGCCAGGTAGCGGACACCGTTCACGACGAAGGTCGTGGCGTCGAGCGAGAAGCTCTCCCAGGTCGTCTTGATCTGGCCCTTCTCGGCCCAGGTGGCGGTCAGCGGGTTGGCGCCCGTGCCCTCCAGGACGTACATCCGGATGGCCCACACGTCACTGGTGGAGCCGGCGGCGAAGTACACGTACCACTTGCCGTCGATGAAGTGGATCTCCGGCGCCCAGATGTGCGCGCCCATCACGCCGCTGGCGTGCTTGGTCCAGATCGTGGTCTCGGGCGCGGTCGACAGACCCTGGATGGTGGTCGCCCGGCGCAGCACGATGCGGTCGTACTCGGGGACGGTCGCGGTGAAGTAGTAGTAGCCGTCGGTGTGTTTGAAGATGTGCGGGTCGGCCCGCTTCTCTGCGATCGGGTTGGTGTAGGTCACGGCGGGGGAGTCGGGGACGGCGGCCTGGGCGGCGGGGGCCGGCCCGGCGAGGCAGGCCGCCAGGGCGACGAGGACGGCCATGAGCAGCCGTACGGCTATGCGTCTCAAGGGAGTTCTCCGGATCAGAGAGGTGATCAGAGGTTGATCAGTGGGGGATCAGAGGGGGGTGATCAGGTGGTGGGGACGAGCTTCCACTGCTGGCAGTTGTTGTTCAGCCACGTCCACTGCCGTACGTCGGTGCCGTTCGCGGTGCCGCAGTCGGCGACGTCGGCGACCTTGCCGGTGGACTCGTTGACGATCCGCACGTAGTCGCCGCTCGCGGTGAAGACCAGTCGGTAGCGCTGGCACTTGTTGTTCAGCCAGGACCACTGCCGGATGTCCGCGCCGTCGGTGGCGGAGCACTCCGCGGTGTCCATCACCTTGCCGGTGGCGACGTTGACCAGCCGGTTGGTGTCGTCACCGAGGTCCTCCAGCTTCCACTTCTGGTTGGCGCCGCCGGTGCAGCTCCACTGGAAGATGTTGGTGCCGTCGGCCGTGTTGCCGCCGTTGACGTCGAGGCACTTGCCGCTGTTGCGGTTGACGAGGGTGTACGACGTCGGCGTCGCCGCCGTCTCGCCGGACGGGCCGGGGAGCGTGGTGCCGAGGGCGACGGGGGTGCCGAAGTTCGGGGTGCCGTCGGCGTTCCAGGTGAACTCCTGGGCGCGGGTGGTGCGTCCGTTGCCGCAGCCGCCGTTGGACGCGGAGTTGGCGTGGTAGACGATCCAGTTCTCGGTGCCGTCGGGCGAGGTGAAGAAGCCGTTGTGACCGGGGCCGTAGACGCTGTTGGCATCACTGCGCTGGAAGACGGGGGTCTGCTTCTTCGTCCAGGACGCCGGGTTCAGCGGGTCGGAGCCGGTCAGCTCCAGCTGGCCGAGCTTGTAGTCGGCGGTCTGGCAGGAGCTCGCGGAGTACGTCAGGAAGGTGCGGCCGTTGTGGTAGAGCGGCTCGGGGCCCTCGTTGACGGGGTTGCCGGAGCGCTCCCAGTCCAGGGTCGGGCTGGAGATGATGGTGAAGGTGTTGCCGGCCAGGGTGTACGGATTGCTCAGCGGCGCGATGACCAGGCTCTGCGTACTGCCGTTGATGAACCCGCTGCCGACGAGGTACAGCTTGTTGTTGGCCTGCAGCACACTCGCGTCGATCAGCCAGCCGCCCGGGGTGAGGTTCGACCCGGTGAGCGAACCCTTGTAGGTGTACGGCCCCATGGGATCGGTGCCGGCGCTCTCCAGTACGTGCGTGCGCTGCGAGTCGCAGCAGGCGACGCCGCTCTGTCCGGCCGAGTAGTACACGTACCAGTGGCCGTTGAACAGGTGCATCTCCGGCGCCCAGATGTTGGTGTTGCGCGTGGACGTGGTGTCCGAATACACCTGCACGTTGGGCGCGGTGGCGAGGCCCGCCAGAGTCGGTGACTTGCGGATGCCGAGGATGCCGGTGAACGTCGTGGTGATCAGGTAGTAGTTGCCGTCGTGGTACTGCAGCCACGGGTCGGCGCCCTTGAACGACTTCAGCGGGTTCGTGTACGGGCGGCCGTCCGCCGCGGACGCCGGCTGCGTGGTCGCCACCAGGGCGAGGAGCGCCGCGAGTACGCAGAGGATCAGTGATCTGCGGCGCTTCCTGAGCGGCGGGTGAGACATCCGGGGCATTCGAGACCGTCCCTGTCCGTAATTTCGAACGGAGTTCGTGATTCCGATCGTGATTGGGACAGAACATAAAAGTGGGCCATGCCCCCGTCAACGGTTTCGTCATATGCGCTTTACAAACCCGCGTGCGGACGCACGTCCGGCGCGGGTGCGCGATGATGCGCTTGCCCGTTCAGGTGATGAACTGGCCGATGGGCCACCTACCCCCCAACTCCCCCCGTATCCAGGGCACATGGACAATCACCGCGCCCCTGTCGGCCCGACTTCCCTCTCCCGACGGCAGTTCACCACCAGGACCGCCACGACGGCCGCCCTGGCCGCGTTGACTCCCACCGCGGCCGTCGCCGCACCCGCCGTACCTCCGCAGGCGTCCCCGCGTACCACCGCCGACTGGGACACCTGCCTGGCGGTCGCCCGCGCTCTGCTGGTGGTCGACGACCGCGACCGGCCGCTCGTGCCGACGTACCGGACGATCCTGGACTCCGGGCTGCCGCGCGCGAAGACGAAGACCGCGAGGAGAATCCTCGTCGTCGGCGCCGGTCCCGCCGGTCTGGTGGCCGCCTGGCTGCTGAAGCGGGCCGGGCACCATGTCACGCTCGTCGAGGCCAACGGCAACCGGGTCGGCGGCCGGATCAAGACCTTCCGCACCGGCGGGCACGAGCAGGCGGCGCAGGCCTTCGCCGATCCGGTCCAGTACGCGGAGGCCGGTGCCATGCGCATCCCCGGCAGCCATCCGCTGGTGATGAGCCTGCTCGACCAGCTGGGCGTCAAGCGACGCCGGTTCCATCTCGTCGACGTCGACGGCGAGGGCAAACCCGTCAACAACGCCTGGCTGCACGTCAACGGCGTCCGCGTGCGCCGCTCCGAGTACGCAAAGGCGCCCCGCAGGATCAACCGCTCCTTCGGCGTCCCCCGCGAGTACTGGGACACGCCCTCCTCGACCATCCTGCGCCGCGCCCTGGATCCCGTACGCGACGAGTTCAGCACGGTCGGGGCGGACGGCAAGCGCGTCGACAAGCCGATGCCGGAGCGGGTCAAGGGCTGGGCGCGGGTCGTGCAGAAGTACGGCGACTGGTCGATGTACCGGTTCCTCACCGAGGAGGCCGGCTTCGACGAGCGGACCATCGACCTGATCGGCACCCTGGAGAACCTCACCTCGCGGCTGCCGCTGTCCTTCATCCACAGCTTCATCAGCCAGTCCCTGATCAGCCCCGACACCGAGTTCTGGGAGCTGGTCGGCGGCACGGCGACCCTGCCGGACGCGCTGCTGAAGGAGGTCGCCGACGTCCTGCGCCTGGACCGGCGCGCGACCCACATCGAGTACTGGGCCCCCGGCCGGCCCGGCGCCGACGACACCTCCCACGTCGACGCCAAGGGCCCGCACGTGTGGATCGACACCGTCTCCGAGGGCCGCGACGGCAAGGTCGTGCGCGAGCAGTTCACCGCCGACCTCGCGATCGTCACCGTGCCCTTCTCGGGGCTGCGGCAGGTGCAGGTCAGCCCGCTGATGTCGTACAAGAAGCGGCGCGCGGTGGCCGAGCTGCACTACGACAGCGCCACCAAGGTGCTGCTCGAATTCGGCCTGCGCTGGTGGGAGTTCACCGAGGACGACTGGAAGCGCGAACTCGACGCCGTACGGCCCGGGCTCTACGACGACTACCGCAAGGGCAAGGCCCCCGCCGACGGCAGCCTGCTCGGCGCCCACCCCTCCGTCCCGGACGGCCACATCAGCGACGCGCAGCGCGCCCACTACGCCGCCAACCGCTGGGCCACCCGCGACCAGCCCGAGGCGGCGCACATCATCGGCGGCGGGTCCGTCTCCGACAACTCCAACCGCTTCATGATCAACCCCTCCCACCCGATCGACGGCAGCAAGGGCGGCGTCGTCCTCGCCTCCTACAGCTGGGCCGACGACGCCTCCCGCTGGGACTCCCTCGACGAGGACGCCCGCTACCCGCACGCACTGAGGGGGCTGCAACAGGTCTACGGCCAGCGCGTCGAGGTCTTCTACACGGGGGCCGGGCGCACGCAGAGCTGGCTGCGCGATCCATACGCGTACGGGGAGGCGTCCGTGCTCCTCCCCGGTCAGCACACCGAGCTGCTGGAAGCCATCCGCACGCCCGAAGGGCCGCTGTACTTCGCCGGGGACCACACCTCCGTCAAGCCGTCGTGGATCGAGGGGGCCCTCGAATCAGGGGTGCGGGCGGCGCTGGAGGCGCACCAGGACTGAGCGCCCGCGAGTCGTCCTGGGGCAGTCGGGTGCCGGCTCCCGCGTCAGGCGGGTGCCGGTCCCTGCGGCAGTGGCTGTTCCGTCCAGATCACCTTGCCGTCCGCGGTGTACCGCGTGCCCCACCGCTCGGCAAACTGCGCCACCAGGAACAGGCCCCGTCCGCCCTCGTCCGTCGTGGCCGCGCTGCGCAGATGCGGGGCGGTGCTGCTGCCGTCGGCGACCTCGCAGATCAGGGCGCGGTCGCGGATCAGACGCACGTGGATGGGGCCGGTGGCATGGCGGAGGGCGTTCGTGACCAGCTCGCTGAGGATCAGCTCGGTCGTGAACGCCTCCTCCGCCAGGCCCCAGTCGTCCAGGGTCCGGGTGGCCGCCGCCCGGACCCGGGCCACGGCCGAGGGGTCGCCCGGCACGTCCCAGGACGCCGTGCGATCGGCGGGGAGCATCCGCGTCCGCGCGACGACGAGGGCGACGTCGTCGCGCGGACGCTCGGGCAGCAGGGCCTCCAGCACCGCCTTGCACGTCTCCTCCGGCGTCCGGGAGTGCGTCGGCGGCGCCGCGGCGAGCGCCCCGCGCAGCAGCTCCAGACCCTCGTCGATGTCCCGCCTCTGGTCCTCGACCAGCCCGTCCGTGTACAGCACGAGACCGCTGCCCTCGGGCAGCCGCAGCCCGGTCGCCTCGAAGGGCAGGCTGCCGCCCAGGCCCAGCGGGGGCCCGCCGGGGACGGCAGGGAACTCGACGCGGCCGTCGGGGTGCACGAGGGCCGGTTCGAGGTGGCCCGCACGGGCGAGGGAGCACAGCCCGGAGGACGGGTCGTACACGGCGTACAGGCAGGTCGCCCCGGTGACCGGCGCGGCCTCGCCGTCGCCTTCGTCCTGATCGATACGGACCACCAACTCGTCCAGATGGCCGAGGAGTTCGTCGGGCGGCAGATCCAGGGTGGAGAAGTTGTGGACCGCCGTACGGAGCCGTCCCATCGTGGCCGCCGCGTGCAGCCCGTGTCCCACCACGTCCCCGACGACCAGCGCCACCCGCGCGCCCGGCAACGGGATGACGTCGAACCAGTCCCCGCCGACCCCGCCCTGCGCCGCCTGCGCGGGCAGATAGCGGTAGGCGACGTCGAGGGCGTTCTGGGCGGGCAGGGCCCGGGGCAGCAGGCTGCGCTGGAGCGTGACCGACAGGGTGTGCTCGCGGGTGTAGCGGCGGGCATTGTCGATGCTGACGGCGGCGCGGGCCACCAGCTCCTCGGCCAGGGAGACGTCGTCCTGCTCGAAGGGTTCGGGCCGGTCGGCGCGCCAGAAGGTGGCCATGCCCATGATGACGCCACGGGCGAGCAGCGGAACCGTGAGCATCGTGTGGATCCCGAAGTCGACCAGTCTGCGGGCGTTCTCGGGATCCTGGTCCTGCCAGCCGGAAAACGCGGGCATGTCCGCCTCCAGCACGGTCTGGCCCGTGCCGAAGCCGAAGGCCTGAGGGGTGGCCGGGGCGAAGTGGATCAGCTTCCCGATCGGATAGAGCGGGCTGCCCTCCCGCACCCCCCGGAACGCGACCCGGCGCATGTCCGTGCGGCCCAGCTTCGGCTCCCCGCCGCGCAGCACCGGATCCGCCAGGTCGATGCTGACGAAGTCGGCGAACCGCGGTACCGCGAAGTCGGCCAGCTCCTGCGAGGTACGCGTGACATCGAGGGTGGTGCCGATCTCCAGCCCCGCGTCGTACAGCAGCTTCAGCCGCTCCTGCGCCACATCCGCCCGGCCGGTCATCGTCCGCAGCTCGGTGGTGTCCCGCAGCGTGGCCACGCTGCCGGGCGGCCCGCCGGCCCGGTCGGTCGACCGCTGGCTGACGGCCAGCAGCCGGCCCCGCGCCAGGTGCACCTCGTCGGTGGCGTCCCGCCCGGAGGCGAACAGCCCGGCCAGGTCACGCCCGATGCCGAGGTCGAGACAGGTCCGCCCCTCCGCGTCCGCGGCCAGCCCCAGCAGCCGGCGCGCCTCGTCGTTCGCGAGCGCCAGCCGCCGCCGGTCGTCCAGGATCAGCACACCCTCCCGTACGGAGTGCAGGACGGCGTCGTGATGCTCGTACATCCGCGTCATCTCTTCCGGCCCCAGCCCGTGCGTCTGCCGCAGCAGCCGTCGGCTGACCAGCGCGGTCCCGCCGGTGGCGAGGGCGAATGCGGCCGCCGCCGAGATGAGCAGCACCGGCAGCTGGTGGTCCACGATCCCGCCCACGCTGGCCAGCGTCACCCCGGCCGCCACCAGGCCGACGACCTCGCCGTCGCCGTCGGTCACGGGGACCACGGCCCGCACGGACGGGCCCAGGGTTCCGGTGTACGTCTCCCGTACGACCCCGCCCGCCGCGGCCGGTGCGATGGTGCCGACGAAGTGCTTGCCGATCTGGTCGGGGTTGGGGTGCGTGTAGCGGATCCCGTCCCTGGTCATCACGACGACGAAGTCCACGTCGGTGGCTTCGCGCGCCGCCTCGGCGCGCGGCTGGAGCAGCGCGGTCGGGTCCGGATCGGCCAGGGCCTCGGCGACGCCCGGCGCGTTCGCGAAGGACTCGGCCACGGCGAGGGACCTGTTGCGGGCCTCCCGCTGGGTGTCGTTGCGGACCTGCAGCACCAGGGCCGCCACCGCGGCGGCGACGAGGAGCAGGACGATCGCCGCCTGCAGCACGAAGACCTGCCGGGCGACGGTGCGCGCGCTCAACAGGGAGCGCAGGCGGCCGAGGACTGCGGCCATGCCTCTTTTCTAGCACGGGGCGCTCCGCAGGGAGAGCCGTGAGGGGGTGCCGGGCTGTGCCGTCGTTCGTCTGCCGACCCGTCGTGGCTGGTCGCGCCCGCGCGGCGGAGCCGCACACTCAGTGCAGCCCCGCGCCCCTAAGGACGATGCCGAACCGCATCTACGGGGGAGCAGGACGTAATGCCCCCGGTTACCGGCGTTTCCGCGGCGACCGGGATGCGGAGCAGCAGCAGGGCCGCGTCGTCGTGCAGTCGGCCGCCCACGTGGGCCAGCAGTTCGTCGTGGAGTGCGGTGACCGTGCGGGCCGGCTCCTCGGACGCGTGCCGCGCCAGCCCCTCGGCGAGCGGGTAGAACTCACGGCCGTGGTTGCGGGCCTCGGTGACGCCGTCGGTGTAGAGCAGCAACTGGTCCCCGTCGGCGAAGGGCAGCACCTGCAGTGCGGGGGACTCGCCCGAGAGGGTGC
Source organism: Streptomyces cyaneus (assembly GCF_004028635.1). Taxonomy (GTDB): domain Bacteria; phylum Actinomycetota; class Actinomycetes; order Streptomycetales; family Streptomycetaceae; genus Streptomyces; species Streptomyces cyaneus. The sequence continues at coordinate 23,311 of NZ_RQJW01000028.1, forward strand.
GCAGCCCGAGGGGCGGTGCCGGGAGGTCCGGATCGACCGGTACGACGACGGAGTCACGCACCAGCAGCGGCGGCGCGTGACCGCAGTTGACCACCTCCAGCTGACCCGCCCGCGGATACCCGGCGACCACGGCGGTGACGAAGTCGTCGCTGCCCAGGTTGCGGGCCAGGCTCCGCTCGATCCGCGCGACGACGGCGAGGAGGTCGGGCTCGTCGTAGGCGGCCTCGCGGAAGACACCGAGCACCAGAGCGGCCGTCCCCACGGCCGGCAGCCCCTTGCCGCGCACATCGCCGACGATCAGCCTGACCCCGTACGGCGTGGACACGAGCGCGTAGAGGTCACCGCCGATCCGGGCCTCCGCCGCGGCCGCGCTGTAGCGGACGGCCACCTGGAACGGCCCCACCGTCGCCGGTACGGGCTGCAGCAGGGCGTGCTGAGCGGCCTCGGCGACGGAGCGGACGGCCGCCAGCACCCGCTCGCGCCGCCCGCGCAGCGAGCTGGCCAGGACACTCGCCAGGGTGACGGCCATCAGGGCGGCCAGCACGACCGCCAGCTCGCGGTCCTCTCCGCCGTCCCGGACCCCGAGGGTCGCGCCCAGGGCCGCGGCGAGCAGCCCCACACAGAGCACTCCGCGCGGCCCGTTCGTGGTCGCGGCGAGCGCGGGACCCACGGCGAGCAGCGGCACCGAGGTCATCCCCGACCCGCAGATGAGGTCGACGAGCACGATGACGAAGACGATCAGGATGGGCAGTACGGGCGCAGTGGCTACCAGTTGCCTCGGCCAGTGGCCACGACCGTGGTGCGGGGCCTTGCTCATGTCTTGTCGGCTGTCCTCACCTGTGTCCGCGGGCATACACCCGAGAAATGTCCGTTTCGTCTAGGAAATAGGTTCGACGCGGGCGGGACAAGGACTGCATTTTCAGATAGTGAGCGAGAGGCCTCTCGTCACGCGGCTCGCGGCCGGGAGCAGCCGCGTAGTGATCTCCTCCAGCCGGGAGCGCCGGTCGGCCCGCAGCGAGACGCCGAGCGAGCCGAGGGTGTCCCCGCTGTACACGGGCACCGCGACGCAGACCGTGCCGAGGGAGTACTCCTCCAGGTCCGTGACCGCCGGGGTCGGCGAGGAGTCGAGCCGCCGGAGCAGCTCCGGCGTATCGGTGATCGTCTTGGGCGTGAGGTCGGCGAGCGAATGCCGGGACAGGTAGTCCTTGCGCGCGTCGTCGCCCAGTTCACGCAGTACAGACTTGCCCAGCGCCGTGGCGTGCCCGGCGTCCTCGAACCCCACCCACAGATCGACGCGCGGAGCGCGCGGCCCGTCGACGATCTCGGCGACCCGGATCTCCCCCTCCTCGTAGAAGGTGAGGTAGGCGGCGGTCGACAGCTCGTCCCGCAGCGCGGCGAGCGTGGGGCGGATCCGGCTGAGCAGCGCCTGCGCCCGGCCCGTCGTGTGCAGCGTCTGGAGCCGCTCGCCCAGGATGAACCCGCCGTCGTCGAGCTTGCGTACGTACCCGTCGTGGACCAGCGTCCGCAGCAGGTGGTACGCCGTGGCCAGGGGCAGGCCCGTCTCGCGGGCCAGCTGCTTCGCCGGCGCGCCGTTCTCGTGCGCGCTGACCGCCTCCAGCAGGCGGAAGGCTCGCTGGACAGAACTGATCAGCGTCGGGCCCTCACGTGCACCCATACGAACAGCGTGCGCCGGGCGTGCGGCGCGGGCAAGGTGGGCGGGACCGGCGTGACCGGGGGACAAGCCGGGCTGCGTCTACAGCACCCGCGCGACGAGAAGGGCGACGTCGTCGTGGTCGTCGGGATGGCGCAGGCCGTACAGCAGCAGGTCGCAGGTCTCCTCGAGGGGCCGTTGCGGTTCGTCGAGGAAGCCGAGCAGGACGTTCAGGCGGTCGTCGATGGGGTGGAGGCGGGTCTCGACGAGGCCGTCGGTGTACAGGACCAGCAGATCGCCGGGACCGAGCTCGACCGTGGTGGTCCCGAAGGGGATGCCGCCGACGCCGAGTGGGGCTCCCGCGGGCAGTTCGAGCAGTTCGGGCGCCTGGCCGGGGCGGGCCAGCGCGGGCGGCATGTGTCCCGCGTTGGCGATGTGGCACTGCCTCGTGCGGGGGTCGTACACCGCGTAGAGGCAGGTGACGATGTAGTGCTCCAGATCGCAGGTGATCTTGTCCAGGTGCTGGAGCACGGCCCCGGGATCGAGGTCGAGGTCCGCGTAGGCGCAGGTGGCGGTGCGCAGCCGGCCCATGGTGGCGGCGGCGTCGATGCCGTTGCCCATGACGTCGCCGACGACCAGGGCGGTCTTGTCGTCGTCCAGCGGGATGACGTCGTACCAGTCGCCGCCGACCTCGCTGGTGGCCTGGGCGGGCTGGTAGCGGGAGGCGAGCTCCAGGCCGGTCTGGTGCGGCGCATGGTCGGGCAGCAGGCTGCGCTGGAGGGTGAGGGCGGTGTTGCGCACGCTCTGGAACCAGCGGGCGTTGTCGATGGCCACGGCGGCACGGCTGGCCAGCTCGCTCGCCAGGACCACGTCGTCCTGGTCGAACGGCACCGGGTTGCGGGTGCGCTTGAGGTCGAGGGCGCCCAGCACCTCGCCGTGCGCGATCAACGGCACGGCGAGATAGGAGTGGACGCCGGCGCGGGCGAGCAGGGCGGTGGCCTCGTCGTCCCGGGCGATGCGCCGCAGATCGTGTTCGCCGACATGGCGCACCAGCACCGGCCGGGCGGTGTGGACGCACAGGGTGACCAGGCGGTCGCCGTCGTAGGCGGCGAGGTCACCGGGCGGGTCGGCGGCACGCAGGGCCACGCTGGGGTAGGCCGCCTTCAGGGCGAGGGCGCGGAAGAGCTCGGGACCGTTGTCCGGTTTGCGCATCCGGCGGCAGGCCAGCGCGGAGTCCAGGACGTCCACGGCGACCACGTCGGCCAGCTCGGGGGCGGCGATCTCGGCCAGTTCGCGGGCGGTCCGCTCCACCTCCAGCGTGGTGCCGACCCGGGTGGAGGCGTCCGCGACCAGGGCCAGGCGCCGCCGGGCACGGTCGGCCTCGGCGGCCGCGCGATGCCGCTCGGTGACGTCGACGAACGAGATGGCCGCGCCCAGGACCCGCCCGCTGGAGTCGTCCAGCCGGTAGAAGGACAGGGACCAGGCGTGCTCGTGGTCGGGGTCGGCCGGCGGTCGGCCCACGTGGTACTGGTCGAGCAGCGGGGTGCCCGTGGTGAGCACCTGACGCAGGGCGGACTCGATGGTGTCGATGTCGGGCAGGGGCAGGGTCTCCCGCAGCCGACGGCCGATGTGGTCCTCGGCCGGTGTGGCGTCGATGCGCTCCAGTGCCGGGTTGACCAGCAGATAGTGCAGGTCGGGGTCGAGGAGGGCGATCCCGATCGGGGACTGGTTGATCAGCCGCTCGCACAGCGCCAGGTCGGTCTCGACGCGCTGGAGCAGCGAGTGGTCGGCCGCGATGCCCAGGGCGTACACGTCCCCGAGATCGTCCAGCAGCCGCATGTTGCGGAACTCCGTGAGGACGGTGCTGCCGTCCTTGTGCCGCACGGGGAAGGCGCCGGCCCAGCTCCGGCCGGTCTCCAGCACCTCGGCGAACAGCTTCGCCACGGCCGGCAGGTGCTCGGGGTGGATGAACAGCCGTGCCGCGTGCGTGCCCAGGGCCTCCTCGGAGGTGTAGCCGAAGAGGTCCTCGGCCTGCGGGGTCCAGAACACGATGCGGCCGTCGGCGTCGACGACCACCGCGGCCACGCTCAGGACGTCCAGCAGGCCGGTCGGCCGGGGCGGCTCGGGGTCGTACCCGCCACCGTCGGACTCGAAGGATTCGGCTCTCATCCCAGCTCCTCCGCCACCGGCCGGCAGAGACTGCCGGCCTCCGTCACAGCCGGGTACCACGGCTGAGACGACCGGCACCTCCATGCTCCCTCCCACCCCGCCGCCTTGCCCACTCCGAGCGCGCCGGCAGGCCCTCAGGACGGGACCGGGCGCCGTCGGCCCCGTGCACATCGGCCGGACAAGCAGGAACATGGTCGTGTCAGGACGGGACCCATGGACGCTGCGTGAGGACCCATGGATGCTCCGCGAGAAGACCCGGACGCGCGCACGTCCACACGAGCGCGCGCCCTGCTGGACGCCTCCTCCGACGCGGCGGCGGTGGTCTCCGGACGCGGTGTCGTGCTCGGCTGGACCCGGGCCGCGCAGGACCTGCTCGGCCACCCGGCGGCGGAGATCGTCGGCGGCCCGGCCGCACGGCTGCTGGCGATGCCCGGCGATCCGGTGCGAGTGGCCGGTGTCGTGGCGCGCTGCCGGGCCGGCATGGGATGGAGCGGCCTCATCCCCGTACGGCATCGCGACGGCCGCAGTATCGACGTGGACCTGCGGGTCTCCGCGGCCTTCCGGATCGGCGCGGACGAGTGCTTTCTGCTCTCGGGGCGTGAGCGGCGGCAGCAGTGGGAGGTGGGCCAGTCCGTCCTCGACGGCTTCCTGACCCGCTCGCCGGTCGGCATGGCCGTGATGGACACACAGCTGCGCTACGTCTGGCTGAACGACACCCTGGAACGCTTCGGCGGTGTGCCCCGTGAGCAGCGGCTCGGCCGCCGGCTGAGCGAACTGCTGCCCGGGCTGCAGGCGGAGACCATCGAGGGCCTGATGCGCAAGGTCCTCGACACCGGCGTCCCGGTGACCGACTACGAGTACGTGGGCTGGAGCTGGGCCGACCCGCACCGCCGGCGCGCCTACTCCACCTCCTTCTTCCCCCTCGTGGACGCCGACGACTCGATCACCGGGGTCTGCTACATGGTCTCGGACGTCACCGAGCGGTGGAACGCCCGCCAGCTGCTGGCGCTGGTCAACGAGGCCGGCACCCGCATCGGCACGACGCTGGACGTGCTGCGCACGGCGCAGGAGCTCGCCGACTTCGCCGTTCCCCGCTTCGCGGACTTCGTCGTCGTGGACCTGCTGGAGCCCGTCCTGAGCACCGAGGGCCACGGGGCGTGGCTCACCGACGCGGGCCCGGCCCCCGCCAAGCCGGTCATGCGCCGGGCCGGAATGAACTCGGTGCGCGAGGGCTGCCCGGAGGCGGTGGCGCAGATCGGTGACCGGGTCGACTTCGTGCCGCCGCCGCACGACGCGCATCTGATCGTCGACGGTGAGCCGATCCTCATCCCGGTCCTCGACCCGTCCGACGAGCTGTGGGCCACCGAACAGCCCGAACGGGCGGCCAGCATGCGCGAGTTCGGCCTGCACTCCCTCATCTCCGTGCCGATGCGGGCACGGAACACCGCCCTGGGCCTCACCACGTTCATACGGTCGCTCAACCCCGTCTCGTTCCAGCCCGACGACGTCCTCGTCGCCCGGGAGCTGGTGGCCCGAGCGGCGCTGTGCGTCGACAACGCCCGCCGCTACACCCGGGAACACGCGGCGGCGGTCACCCTGCAGCGCAGTCTGCTGCCGCAGGCCTTGTCGGGCGGTACGGCGCTGGAGGTGGCGTCCTCCTATCTGCCGGCGGACCCGTCGGGCGGGGTCGGCGGCGACTGGTTCGACGTGATCCCGCTGTCCGGCGCCCGGGTGGGCCTCGTCGTCGGCGACGTGGTCGGCCACGGCATCACCGCCGCGGCGACCATGGGCCGGCTGCGCACCGCCGTGCAGACCCTCGCCGACATGGAGATGCCGCCCGACGAACTGCTGGCCCACCTCGACGACCTCGTGCTGCGCCTGAGCGAGGAGCAGCCCGGCGACGGTGCGGCCGAGACGGCCGGGGCGGCCCACCAGAGCACGACGGCCTTCCTCGGCGCGACCTGCCTGTACGCCGTGTACGACCCGGTCACCAGGCGCTGCACCATGGCCCGGGCCGGGCACCCGCCACCGGTCGTCGTCGCACCCGACGGGCAGGTCTCCTTCCCCGAGCCTCCCGCCGGGCCGCCGCTCGGGCTGGGCGGGATCGCGTTCGAGTCCTGCGAGATCGAGCTCGCCGAGAACAGCCTGCTCGGCCTCTACACCGACGGCCTCGTGCACGCGGCCGACCATGACATGGAACGGGGCATGTCCCGGCTCGGCGACCTGCTCTCGCGGCACGACCTCGACCTCGGCACCCTGTGCTCGTCCGTGGTGGGCCGGCTCGTGCCCGCACCGCAGCCCGACGACATCGCCCTTCTCCTGGCGCGCACCCACGCCCTGGGCGCCGACCACGTCGTCTCCTGGGACGTGCCCGTGGACCCGGCCGCCGTCGCCGACATCCGGGCCCGGGCGACCCGCCAGGTGGAGGCATGGGGCCTCGACGAACTGGCCATGACGACCGAGCTGATCGTGAGCGAGCTGGTCACCAACGCGATCCGCTACGCCGAACCCCCCATCCGCCTACGACTGCTCCGCGACTCCCGCCTGACCTGCGAGGTCTCCGACGCGAGCAGCACCGCCCCGCGGCTGCGGCACGCCCGGAGCATGGACGAGGGCGGGCGAGGCCTGTTCCTGGTGGCCCAGCTCGCCCATCGCTGGGGCGCCCGCTACACGGCCGACGGAAAGATCATCTGGGCCGAACAGGAGATCCCCTGAGCGCACCGGTCCTCAGTGGCGGGCCGCCGCGGGGGTCCTCCGTACGCCGACCACGGACACCACGGCGCCGATCACGCACAGCACACCGATCCGACCCGCCGCCAGCAGCACGCCCAGACCCCGGCCGAAGCCGCCGACGGCCGGCGACGCGCCGTCGGGGATGTCGGCGACCGCCTCGGCGGCGCTCTCACAGACCTTGTTCACACAGGTGCCTTTCCGGGGTGACGGCTGGTGGCGACTCATGAACGCAGCGCGTCCGAGAGGGACTTGACGCCGCCGTGCGCGGTGAGACCCCCGTCCACGGGGATCTCCGCGCCCGTGATGAAGGAGGCGTCGTCGGAGAGCAGGAACACCACGAGCGGGGTGATCTCGTCCACGGTGCCGGTGCGGCCGAGCGGCGTCTCGCGGATGTTCGCCGCGCGGAAGGCGGGGGCCGCGGAGGCGGTCATCTCGGTCTCGATGTAGCCGGGGTGGATGGTGTTGACGCGGATGCCGCGCGGGCCGAGTTCGGTCGCCGCCGCCTTCGACAGGCCCCGCAGCGCCCACTTGCTGGCCGTGTAGGCGACCGGGTAGTGGCCGGTGAGCGCGGCCGTCGAGCCGACGTTGACGATGGACGCGCCCGGCGCCATCAACGGGGCGAGGTGCTGGATGCCGAGCAGCGGCCCGGTGACGTTGACGGCGTGGACACGGTCGAAGTCCTCCGGGCGTACGTCGCCGAGTCGGGCGCGCCAGGTGATGCCCGCGTTGTTGACCAGGCCGTGCACACCGCCGTACGACTCCCGTAGCTCGGCGGTGAGTTCGGACCACTCCTTGTCGCTGGTGACGTCGAGGCGGCGGCAGCCGGGTGCGTCCGTCACGTCGGTGGCGATCACCTGGGCGCCCTCGCGGGTCAGTGCCTCGGCCTCGGCGGCGCCCTGGCCGCGTGCCGCACCCGTGACCACGACGACCTTGCCGAGGAGCCTCTTGGGACGCAGGTCGCTCACGGCCGCTCCCGGGGCCGACGTCGAGCGACCGGCACCGGCACCGGATCAGGGCCCGCCACCACGGTGTTGGACACCGAACCGATGCCCTCCACGGTGAGCGTGACGGTGTCGCCGGGCTTCAGCGGCGCCGGATCCTGCCGGCCGCGCACGCCCCACAACTCCGCCAGGCAGCCGCCGTTGCCGCAGGTCCCCGAGCCGAGCACGTCTCCGGGACGTACCCATGTGCCGCGCGAGGCGTAGGCGACCATCTCCTCGAAGGTCCAGCTCATGTTGGACAGCAGGTCCTTGCCGACCACCTCGCCGTTGACCTCTGCGGTCAGCGCCAGCCGCAGGAAACCGTCGGTGTCCCGGTACGGCTCCAGCTCGTCGGCGGTGACGAGGTGCGGGCCGAGGGTGGTGGCGGTGTCCTTGCCCTTGCAGGGGCCCAGGCCCACCTTCATCTCCGCCGACTGCAGGTCGCGGGCGGACCAGTCGTTGAAGACCGTGTAGCCGACGATGTGGTCGCGGGCCTGCTCCGGGGTGAGGTCGCGGCCCTCTCGGCCGATCACGGCGGCCACCTCCAGCTCGAAGTCGAGCACGGCCGACCCCGGCGGCACCGGGATGTCGTCGTGCGGGCCGTACACCGCGTAAGGGTTGGTGAAGTAGAAGGTCGGGGCCGCGTACCACCGCTCGGGCACCCCGGCGGCCCCGTCCACGGAGCGCCGTATGCCCTCCACGTGCTCCTCGAAAGTGACGAAGTCCCGGACGGTCGGCGGCTCCAGCGGCGGCAGCAGGCGTACGTCGGACAGCGGGACCGCGTCGCCCACAGGGCTGGTGCCGGCGGCGTTCAGGGGTGAGGTGCCGTCCGGCAGAGCCCGAACGACGCTGCCCTCCACGACTCCGCACCGACGGCGTCCCCCGTACAGGTAAGTGGCGATGCGCAATGGTCGGCGCCCCTTACACCGGCGGGGCGACGAAGACGCCGCGGTCGGGGTCGTTGAAGGACTCCTTGGTGACCAGTTCGTTCATGGGGTTGGCGGTGCCCCACTGGTCGGTGACCTCGGGCTTGGAGAAGTCGTAGACGTGGGGGTGCCAGGTGTCCTCGTCGAGGAGTTCCAGCTCGGTGGTGTATTCGACGGTGTTGCCGTGCGGGTCGAGGAAGTAGGTGAAGGTGTTGTCGCCCGCCATGTGCCGGCCCGGGCCCCAGATCTTCTTGAAGCCGGCGCGCATCACACGGCCGGAGCCGCGCATGTACTCGTCGATCCCGCGCATCTCGAAGGAGATGTGATGCAGGGAGGTGTGCGGGCCCTTGGCGATGGCCATGGAGTGGTGCTGGTTGCTGATCCGCATGAAGTGCATGACGTCGCCGATGTGCGGATGGCCGAGCGTGTCGGAGAGGCGGAAGCCGAGGTGGCGCTCGTACCACTCGCGGGTCTTGTCCAGGTCCGGCGAGTTGAGGACGACGTGCGACAGCTTGACCGGGATCGACTCCTTCTCCTCGATCTTGCGGTGCCGGCGCACCTCGACGTCCGCCGAGACCTCGATGGTGCGGCCGTCGACGTCGAAGAAGCGGAAGCCGTAGCCGCCGCCGGGGGTGTCGACCTTGCCCGGCTGGGAGATCAACTGCACGCCCTGGGCGAGGAGTTGCTCCGCGAGGGCGTCCACGTCGGCCGGGCTGCCCGCGCCGTAGGAGACCAGGTCGAGGCGCTTCTCGTCGGCCTTGCGCAGCCGTACGACGTACTGCTCGGGGCTGCCCTCGGCGGCCAGGAAGGAGATGCCGGAGTCCTCGGCGACCTTGGTCAGGCCCCAGACGCCGGAGTAGAAGTCGAGCTGCTTGTCGTAGTCGGGTACGGCGAGGTCGACGTGGCGCAGGTGGGTGAGCAGGCGGTTGCTCATGGGGGTTCCTCCTCAGGCGAGGTTCAGCAGGGCGGCGGCGTTGCCGCCCCGCACCGCGTGGAAGTCGTGGTCGGGCAGGCCCGCTGAGCGCAGGGCGGCCAGCGGGTCGTCGGTGCCCATGTCGAAGGGGAAGTCGGAGCCGAGCAGGACGCGGTCGGCGCCGGCGACGCGGATCAACTCCCGCAGGACGTGCGGATCGTGGACGAGGGAGTCGAAGTACAGCTGCTTCAGATAGCTGCTCGGCTCCCGGGAGCAGGCCCGGGCGTCGGGGCGGGCCCGCCAGGCGTGGTCGGAGCGGCCGATGTGGGTGGTGAGGTAGCCGCCGCCGTGCGCGGCGAGCAGCTTCAGGCCCGGATGGCGGTCCAGGGCTCCGGAGAAGATGAGGTGGGAGAGGGCGACGGCGTTCTCGGTGGGCTGGCCGACGGTGTTGGACAGGTACCACTGGTCCAGGCGCTCGTCGAGCGTGCAGCCGAAGGGGTGCAGGAAGACGACGGCGCCGGTCTCCTCCGCGCGTGTCCAGAAGGGCGCGAGCCGCGGATCGGACAGCTCCACTTCCCGTGCCCCGCCCGGACCCGGGGCGTGCGAGGAGATCTCCACGCCCCTCAGCCCCTGGTCCAGCGCGTGGTCGAGCAGCGTGACGGCGAGGTCGGGGTGCTGGAGGGGGACGAGGCCGAGGCCGCGCAGCCGGTCGGGGGCCTTGGCGCAGTGCGCGGCGGTGCCTTCGTTGGCCAACCGGCAGATCCTGTCGGCCAGTTGGGCGTCGGCCCAGTAGTGGTAGTGGTTCGGCGAGGGGCTCACCAGCTGCACGTCGACATCGGCCTCGTCCATCGCCGCCAGGCGCACGTCGACGTCCGTCAGCTTCGGCACCCGTGCGCCCACCATGGGCCCGTTCACCGCGAGGGCCGCCGATCCGTTGCGGCGGGCGTCGAGGTGGCGGGCCTCGGCGAGGCCGGGGTGACCGGCGACGGTCTCCTCGATCTCCGGGAGCAGGAGGTGGGCGTGGACGTCGACGGTCGGCGCGGAGGATGCGGTGGCGGTCACGGGCGCTCCTTGAGGAGGTTCATGGTGCGGCCGACCAGCCCGGCGATGTCGGCGTCGCGCACGCCGTCCAGCTGCCACCGGCCGATCTGCACGGACGCCTCCACGACGGTGCGCACCCGGGGGATGCGGCGGTCGTGGTAGGCCTGCAACAGCTCGTCGTCCCAGTCCCGTCCGCCGGTCAGCAGCTCGGCGAGCACGGAGGCGTCCTCCAGGGACATGGCCGCACCCTGGGCCACGGTGGGCGGGCAGCAGTGGGCGGCGTCGCCGACGAGCACGACCCGGCCCCGGTGCCAGGAGCCCTCGACCAGCAGACGGTCGAACCAGGTGTAGTTGACCTTCTTCGGGTCGGTGATGTGCTCGGTGATCTCCGGCCAGACCCCGCCGTAGCCCTGTGCCATGCGGCGCATCTCGTCGGCGTAGGCGGCCGGGTCGATGGAGGCGCGGTCGCGGCACGCTTCGACGACGTAGGCGTAGATGGTGTTCTCGCTGGTGGGGCAGTAGCCGGCGATGTAGGCGGTGCCGCCGTAGGCGAGGTCGGTGCGGGTGACGCTCGCGGGCCGTGGGGCGGCGATGCGCCAGATGGCCATGCCGGTGGGCTCGGGTTTGTTGGTGATGCCGATCGCGGCGCGGGTGGCGGAGTTGAGGCCGTCGGCGCCGATCACCAGGTCGTAGCGGCCCTCGCTGCCGTCGCTGAAGCGCACCGAGACGCCGTCGGCGTCCTGCTCCAGGCTCTCGGCGGTGGTGCCGAGACGCACACCGGCACCGGAGGCGCGGACCGCGTCGATGAGGATCTGCTGGAGCCGGGGGCGCTGCATGCCGAGGGTGGCGGGCAGGTCCTCCCCACCGGTCTGGATGTCCTCGGCGACGAACAGGACGGTGCCGTCCGGGGCGGTCACACCCAGCGAGCCGAAGGCGTACCCGGAGCCCTCCACCTGTTCCCACACGCCCAGTTCGCGCAGGACTCGCAGGGCGTTGCCCTGGAGGGTGATGCCGGAGCCGGTGGTGGCGTTCCAGTCGGGCCTGGCCTCGATCAGGTCGACGGCGATGCCGGCGCGGCGCAGCAGGACGGTGACGGCGTTGCCGGATGCGCCCCCGCCTATGACGAGGACGGAACGGGTGGGGCGATCAGCCATGTCGGGGATACCTCCCGATTTCGGGCCGCGCGGCTTCGGGCGGCGGGGTGCGGCTCGCCCGCTGGGGGCGCGGACCAGGGGTGGGGACAGGGGTGGGGAGAGGGGGACGGGGGTGCGGGCCGGATGTGCCGCTGCTGTCGGCTGCTTTCTTTTTTTTGGGGGGGGGTCGGCGCGTCCGGCGGCCGGGCGGCTACTTGACGGCGACGGGGTTGACGGGGGAGCCGACGGCCCCGGTGATCGGCAGCGGCGCGGCGGTCAGCCAGAACTCGTACACGCCGTCCGCCGCGCAGTCCTCGGCGAGCGATTCCAGGTCCCACATCTCGCCGATCAGCAGCCCCATGTTGGGGATGACGACCTGGTGCAACGGCTGGAAGGCGTTCTCGAACTCGTTGGGCCGTACCTCGAACCCCCACGTGTCGGTGGCGACCGCCGCGATCTCGGTACGGTGCAGCCAGCCCGCCGTGGTGAACGACAGCCCCGGCGCGGCCCCGCCGGCGTACTCGCCCCAGCCGTCACGGCGCACCCGGGCCAGCTGCCCGGTCCGTACGACGACGATGTCACCGCGTCCGACGGCCACCCCGTGGGCTTCGGTGGTCGCGGTCAGATGCTCCTCGGTGACGGCGAACCCGTCGGGCAACTCACCGCCCTCCCCGACGACCCGGCCCACGTCCAGCAGCACGCCACGCCCGGCGACGTACGGCGCCATGTGCTCGATGCCGGTGACGAGGTCGCCGTCGGAGGTGACGACCTTCTCGGCGGGCCGCCCGTTCCAGGCGTTGCCGTGGTCGAAGATGTGCCCGAGCCCGTCCCACTGCGTGGAGCACTGCAACGGCATCGCGATCACGTCGTCGGCGCCGCCGATGCCGTGCGGGAAGCCCTGGTTGCCGAGGGCCGCGTCGGTGCCGGTGTCGAGCATCGTGTGCACGGGGTTGGTGCGCCGGCGCCAGCCCTTCTGCGGCCCGTTCATGTCGAACCGCTGCGACAGCGAGAAGCTCACGCCCCGCCGTACGAGGGCGGCGCCCTCCCGGCGCTTGGCCTCGTCGAGGAAGTTGAGGGTGCCGAGCACGTCGTCCTCGCCCCAGCGCCCCCAGTTGGAGTACGCCTTGGCGGCCTCGGCGACGGCGCCCTCGGGATCGTGCCGGTCCAGGCTCATCGCTGCTTCTCCTCCACACAGCGCGTGCGCTGCACGCCCAGACCGGTGATCGACCCCTCCATCACGTCGCCGTCGCGCAGCAGCCGTCCCCAGTGGATGCCGTTGCCGGCCGGACTGCCGGTCAACACGCAGTCGCCGGGCAGGAGTTGGGCGGTCTGGGAGATGTACGACACCAGCCGCGCGATGCCGAAGAGCATGTCCTTGGTGGACTCGTCCTGCATGGTGTCGCCGTTGAGCTTGAGAGTGACCCGCAGATCATCGGGATCGGCGATCGACTCGGCCGGCACGAGCCACGGGCCGAGCGGGGTGAAGCCCGGGGCGTTCTTGCAGCGCAGCCAGTCGGTGCCGATGGCCTTCATGTCCCGGCGGAAGACGGTGGCCCGATCGGTGAGGTCGTTGGCGATCGTGTACCCGGCGACGTACTCCATCGCTTCCTCGACACCGACCCGGTAGGCGGGCTTGGCGATGACGGCCGCCAACTCCAATTCCCAGTCCGGCTGTTGCGCCCAGGAGGGCAGTACGACGTCGTCGTACGGTCCGGCGACGGTGGTGGGCAGACCGATGAAGACGTACGGCAGGTCCTCGGCGGCCCGCCGGTCCATGACGGCGGCGATCTCGGCCCGCGCCTCCTCGACCGTGCGCGGGTCGTCGGGGGAGCGGTGGGCGACCTCCAGGTCGATCACGTGCTGCCGGTAGTTGGCGCCGGACTGGAAGATCTGCCGGGGCTCGACCGGGGCGTGCACCCGCAGCCCCTCCAGCGGCTGCCACTCCCGGGCGTCGTCGCCGGCCAGGGCGCGCAGCATCGGGAGCGTGTCCTCCCACCGTTCCAGTACGGCCCGCACGTCGGACGGCGCCGAGTCCAGGGCGCTGCTCAGGTCGAGCACCCGGCCCCCGGCCAGGAGACCGGGGAACGGATCCCGATCCCCGTCCGGGGTGGAGAACGTGCCGAGCGCGAACGGGCCGGCAGGTTGCACGAGCGTTGCCATCAGATTTCCTCCTGCTGGGTTGCGGTCTACTCTGACCTCGATCGGCGGATCACGGAAATCAATCTTGTGGATGCGCCGAATCCACGACATGGATGGCTTTCGCTCGCTAGGTGGTGCCCGGTGAACCTGTCCCGACTCGACCTCAACCTGGTCGTAGCCCTGCGCGCGCTACTGGAGGAACGCAACGTCACCCGGGCCGGCGAGCGCATCGGACTGAGCCAGCCGGCGATGAGCGCGGCGCTGTCGCGGCTACGCCGCCATTTCGACGACGAGTTGCTCGCCCGGACCGGGAACTCCTACGAACTGACGCCGCTCGGCGTCGCGTTGCGGGACCGCAGCGCCACCGCATGCGACCTGCTGGAGCGCGTCTTCGCCAGCCAGGCCGACTTCGATCCGACCGCCGAGGCCCGCGAGTTCACGCTGCTCGCCTCGGACTACGGCGCTGCCGCGTTCGGCGCCGCGCTCGCCCGCGCCGTACACCACGAGGCGCCCGGCATCCGGCTCACCTTCCAGCACCCGGCGCCCTCGGTCGTGGAGAACACCGCGACCGTACTGAGCACGGTGGACGGACTGCTGATGCCGCACGGCGTCATCGACGGTTTCCCGGCCGTCGACCTCTTCCAGGACCGCTGGCTGTGCCTGGTCGCCGACGACCACCCCGACATCGGCCACGAACTCACCCTCGAGCACCTGGCCCGGCTGCCGTGGGCCGTCTATCAGCGCCCCTACGACGCCCCGGCCGCCCGCCAGTTGAGCATGCTCGGCATCAGCCCCCAGGTGGAGGTCTCCGTCCAGACCTTCCAACTGCTGCCGTACATGGTGGAGGGCACCCGCCGGGTCGCGATGATCCAGGAACGCCTGGCCCGCAGAGCGGTCCGCTCCGCCGCGGTACGGGTCCTGCCCTGCCCCTTCGAGGCCGTACCGGTGCAGGAGGCGCTGTGGTGGCATCCGGTGCATGCGCAGGATGCGGCGCACATTTGGCTGCGGCAGAAGGCGGCGGAGGTGGGGGCGACGTTGATGGAGGAGAGCTGATGAGGGAGGACTGATGGGGGAGGACTGGTGAGGGAGACTGATGGAGGAGGACTGATGGGGAGCTGAGGTGATCTGAGGTGACTTACTGCGGGCTCCGTCACGGCTTGTCGCGCAGTTGCCCGTGCCCCATGGGGCGTCGCCGAGCGGCCGCCGACAGCCCCGCCGCCACCAGTGCCGCAGCCACCCCCAGCACCCCAACCGCCCCCGCGAGGCTCCCGACCCCCGACGCCACGGCGAGCAGCACCAGCGGGCAGACGAACTCACCCCCGAAGAAGGCCGCCATCCACAGCCCCGTCCCACGGCCACGGTCCTCGAACGCCAGACGGGACATGGCACTCGTCAGCAACGCGGGCAGCAGCATCCCCGTACCCAGGCAGTTGATCACCGCTCCGACGACCAGCAGCGGCGGGTTGCCCGCCAGGAACATCACCCCGAAACCGGCCGCGCAGACTGCGAGGACGGCGGGCAGCATCGGGTCCGGGGCCCGCTTCAGCCGGGCGAAGGTGATCGCGCCGCCGACGGTGGCGGCACTCGCGATCGCGGTGGCCAGACCGATGGCGCCGGAGTTCTCCACGCCGAGGTCGTCGAGCAGGTACGCCATCTCGACCGGGACGGTGTAGAAGACCATCGCCCCGAAGAAGGTGAGGGCACAGATGCCCGCCAACTGCCGCCAGGGGAAGGACCGGTGGCCCCTGGGGCCCGCCGCCTGGGCCGGGGTCCCGTCGGCGGCCGAGTGGGTCGACTGGGTCGAGTGGCCCGTGCGGGCCGCCGGGCTGGGCAGGGCGGAGGCCATCAGGGGAGCGAGGACCAGGCTCACGGCGTAGACCCAGAAGGGCATCTTCCAGCCCGCCGCGCCCACGGCGCCGCCGAGCGCGAAGAAGACGGTGGCCGACGCGGAGGCGCACATGGTCTGCAGCGCGAGGTACTTCACCCGCTGGTGGCCGCTGTAGTAGTCGCCGATCAGGGTGGTGCAGCAGGTCATGATCGCGGCCTCGGCGACCCCGACCAGGGCGCGGCTCGCGATGATGGCGCCCAGCGAGTCCAGCCAGAGCGGTGCCGTGCCGAACACGGCGTACAGCACGGTCGTCACGATCAGCAGGCGCTTGCGGCCCAGCCGGTCCACGATCACCCCGGCGAACGGCGCCAGCAGCGCCAGCGACAGCGCCGGAACGGTCAGCGCGAGCGGGACGAGCGCCTTGGCGCCCGGGGTCGAGGCGAAGTGGTCCTGCATCTTCGGCAGCACCGGGGCGATCAGCACGGCACCCAGGATGGGCAGACAGCTGCCCGCCATCAGCAGCGTCACCCGCAACAGATGGGCCGCACCGGAGACAGGCACGGGCGACGCGACGACGTCATCGACGTCATCGACGTCGACCGCGTGAGGAGGCAGGGCGGAACCGGGCATGGCGACTCCAGAGGGGACGGGTAGAGGAGCGGGCATGCCTGTCATGGGCGCCTATGGCGCACGGCATGCTGCGGAGTGCCGCACGTGGCGGCTGGTCCGGACGGCGGGCGGCGGACAGCGGCGTGCGGGTAGGACGAC
Organism: Streptomyces cyaneus; assembly: GCF_004028635.1. Lineage (GTDB taxonomy): Bacteria > Actinomycetota > Actinomycetes > Streptomycetales > Streptomycetaceae > Streptomyces > Streptomyces cyaneus. The sequence goes on from NZ_RQJW01000028.1 coordinate 39,592, forward strand.
TATGAGCGGTCCGGCTTCCCAGCCGCCATCCTCCGAGCGATCCGAATCCCGTATCCGGCACATCCACGCGGTGGATGGGGCTGCCCGCTCGACACCCGCCGCGTATCAGCGGGAGGCGGTCGCCAGGGCGATACCGAAGCCGATCAGTACGACGCCCGTGGTCCGCCCGAGCCGCACAGTGGGCCCGTGGCTTGTGGAGGACGGGGCCGTCTGTCCAAGGCAGGTCCGCCATGGGCTTCCGCCGCTGGAGGGACCGGTGTCGGTAGGAGCGTCGGTGTCGGTCCGGTGCGTGAGTGCGGCGGGGTGGTTCTGCCACAGTGCCTGCCTGCGCTCCGAGGAGCACGAGACAGTCGGCGCCCAGGAGCTTGAGCGCCAGGTACGCCTTCGGTGAGGCTGTCGGCACGGCCGTGAGTCCGGCCACGGTCGTCGCGCCCCAGACGATCAGCCCGGTCGCGATCCTGCCCACGGTATGGAATGCGTCCCGGGCCCCGGCCGAGCACACCGATCGCGACTGCGAGATGGTTCAGCATGAGGTCGAGTGCGTGTCGGGGGTTGCGCCCTCGGTGCTCAGCGGGGTGACCACCGAGGTCGCGTGGAGCCCCAGTGCCGCACGGCGCTCGTCGGAGCCCGGGCCGCTCAGCACCGCGCGCAGACCGACGAGTGCCGCGGCCCCGCACGGACCCGGGGAAACCCCGAGCTCCGCGAGGCGGGCGGCCGCACGGGTGCTGTCGCCGTCCGTGACGGCAACGGCCGCATCCAGGCCGCCGAGCAGATAGGGCCAGGCGATGCTGGAGGGGGCGCCGCAGTTCAGGCCGGCCACGCTGGTCTCGCCGGTGGTGACACTGACGCGCTCGCCACGGGTGAGGCCATCTCCGCCTCGTCGAGCAGAAACAAGCCGCCGCGTTCCTCCCCGACCTCGTCTGGAAGGGGGAGCCCCCGACGGTCCCTCTGCGACAGCATCCGCGCGGCGAGTGCACACGCCGCGTCTTTACGGTCGTACGCCGCAGCCGAGGTGGGCATCCTGCCGTCCCGGCCTGCCGGGACGCCCTCCACCAGGCGCTCCGCGGCTGACCACACGGGTATGCCGGGCCCGGCTGCTTCCGGGCCCGGCATTGTGGCTGCCCCTAGGGGTCAGCTTCTCCTTGTCCCTGTCACCCGTGGTGCTTCTTCGAGTGCGAGTGCTTGGGGTGGTCGGGCTTCTTGGGGTGGCTGGGGTAGTCGGGCTTGCTCGGGAGCTTGGGCTTGGTCGGGTAGGACGGCTTGGAGGGGATGGACGGCTTGGAGGGGATGGACGGCTTGGAGGGGATGGCCGGCTTGGAGGGGATGGCGGGCTTGCTCGGGAGCTTGGGCTTGGCCGGGAGGTCTGGCTTCGCGGGGAGGGCAGGCTTTGCGGGGATGGCGGGTTTTGCCGGGATGGCGGGCTTGCTCGGGAGCTGGGGCTTTGCCGGGAGAGCTGGCTTTGCGGGGATGGCGGGCTTGGCCGGAAGCGCGGGCTTGGCCGGAAGCGCGGGCTTGTTCGGAAGCTTCGGCTTGGCCGGCAAGGCGGGCTTTGCAGGGAGGGCCGGCTTGGCCGGGAGCGCTGGCTTCGCGGGGAGTGCGGGCTTCGCGGGGAGTGCGGGCTTTGCCGGCAGGTCGGGCTTGGCTGGAAGCTTCGGCTTGGCCGGAAGGGCTGGCTTCGCAGGGATGGCGGGCTTTGCCGGGAGTGCGGGCTTCGCGGGGAGTACGGGCTTGGCCGGCAGGTCGGGCTTGGCTGGAAGCTTGGGCTTCGCCGGCAAGGCGGGCTTCGCGGGGATGGCGGGCTTGGCCGGGAGTGCAGGCTTCGCGGGGAGTACGGGCTTGGCCGGGAGCGCGGGCTTGTTCGGAAGCTTCGGCTTGACCGGGTGCACCGGGTGGGCGGGCTTCTCCGGCAGTGCCGGCTTCGCGGGGAGCGCCGGTTTGGTCGGAAGCTTGGGCTTGACCGGGTGTACCGGGTGCACGGGCTTGACGGGGTGTACCGGCTTGGCTGGGAGTTGGGGCTTGGCCGGGTGTACCGGGTGCACGGGCTTGACGGGGTGTACCGGCTTGGCTGGGAGTTGGGGCTTGACGGGGTGCACCGGATGGACGGGCTTGACGGGGTGGACCGGTTTGACCGGGTGTACCGGCTTGACTGGCTGTACCGGGTGCACGGGCTTGACCGGGTGGACGGGTTTGACCGGGTGCACGGGCTGTACCGGGTGCACGGGCTTGACCGGGTGGACCGGCTTGACCGGGTGCACGGGCTTCACCGGATGCACCGGATGTACGGGCTTGACCGGGTGGACCGGGTGAGCAGGCTTCTCCGGCTTGGCCGGGTGGGCGGGCTTCTCCGGCCCGGCGGGGTGGACCGGGTGTGTGGGCTTCTCGGGCTTGACCGGGTGGGCCGGGTGCACCGGGTGGACGTGCTTCGCCGGGTACGGCGGATGCGGGGTCTTGTGGTCGTCGTGGGCGTAGGCGGTTCCCGCGCTCGTCAGCGCGGCTGCGGCGAGCGCGGCAGCCATGGCGGCCGACGCCAGAACGGATCGCCATCGCGGCGATGTCGTCATCTTCTCCACTCTCCTCGACTTGGTTCAGGGCCTCGTGACGGCTGGTCAGCACCAAGAGCCGAACAGTGGATTGATAGGAAATCGGTAGATATGAATAACGCTGGAACGGCCATTAGCCACCGGATGGTGTAGCGCCGCACGCCAGTTGGCCCGTGCAGTGGGCCAACTGCCGTGAGACGGCAGCTGCTGCCCGAAACGGCCCACCGGGCGCCCCATGGGCCGTCGAAATCTGGCACCTGGAGCCTGAAATGGAGCCAGGACCTCGCGCCTCACATGTGTACGACGGGTGCCGGGTCGGGGTCGGTGGTCGGTAGGCCAGGGCGGTAGAGGAGGGCGCTCGCGACGAGCCCGGCGACGAAGAACGCGGCCGACCACCAGTACGCGGTGGAGTAGGCCTCCAGGCCGGCCTGGGCGGTGGTGACGGCGGCGGAGGCGACGCCGGAGTCCTCGGCCCGCACGTCGGCCGTGGCCAGGCTCATGCCAGTGGCACCACCGGCTTGGGGCCGAGGCGGGGGACGAGTGCTGTGGAGGTGAGCGTGGAGGCGAGCATGAGCCCCGCGACCATGGGCAGGAAGGCCGGTCCGGTCTTGATGGGCGTGTAGCCGAAGCTCTGCTGCAGGGAGGAGAGCCTCCTGCTGCGCGGGCTGGATGCCTTCGCGGATCTGGGCTACGACCGTGCTTCCGCGCACGAGCCGGCCCGGCGACTGGGCGTCAGCCACAACTTCATCAACGACCGGTACGGGTCCATGGCGGCGTTCTGGCGTGCGGTGATCCACTGCGCCCTGGGAGCGCAGCTGTCGCGCCTGCCGCAGGGCGATCCGGATCCGGATCCCTCGGTCGACGACGCCGAGTGTCTGCGGCGAATCATCGCCGGCTTCTACCGATCCGCCGTGGACACGCCGCCGGCCCGGCGCCCGGGTAGGGGTGAGGTCGCCTCACCGGATCAACTCACCGCCACGGCGGAACAGTTGGCGGTGCTGGTGGTCAACGGGCTGCTCGCGACAGGGTCCGGGAGCGACTCCCGGGGCTGAGGGGCGGCATGTCTCAGGCGGCCGGCCGTACCAGACCGGACTCGTAGGCATAGGTCACCGCCTGGACGCGGGCGCGGGCGCCGATCTTGGCGAGCATGTTGCTGACGTGCGTCTTGACGGTGGTCGGGGCGATGGACAACCGCTCGGCGATCTCGGCGTTGGACCAGCCGGAGGCGACGGCGACCAGGACATCGCGTTCGCGTCCGGTGAGAGTGTCGAGGCCGTGTGTGTGAGGGCGGAGCCGGGGGCTGCGCTGCTGCCGGACGGCGTCGATCAGTTCGCGGGTCAGGCCCGGGGTGATGACGGCATCGCCGGCGGCCACGATACGGACGGCCGCTGTCACTTCGTCCGGGGCGGAGTCATTGAGGAGGAATCCACCGGCTCCGGCGCGCAGGGCGGCGTACGCGTATCTCTCCTGGCCGGCCGGGGTCAGGACCAGTACACGGGGAGCCCGTCCCGCCGCACGGCCGGGGTCGGCGGTGTCGGGGACGCGTGAGGGCTGCGCGATGCGTCGGATCGTGTCGACGCTGTCCGTCCCGGACAGGTCGCTGTCCATCAGGACGATGTCGGGGCGGAGTGCGGTACTCGCCCGGACCGCCCCCTCCGCGTCCGTCGCTTCGCCTACGACCGTCAGGTCTGGCTCGGCCGCCAGGAGCATACGCAGGGCGAGCCGGTGGAGGTATTGGTCGTTGACGACGAGTACGGAGACCATGCCTGTCTTCTCCCTGCTGGAGTCGGCGCCAACCGCACTGAACGAAACGGTTTCGTACACCAGCTTACCGCTGCCCTTGTAAAGCCGGAGTACATGAATGGTCACGACCTCGGCCCTCGCGGTCGCAGGCCGTCGGGCGCGCACTCCGGCTCGTGCGCCCGCGGCCTCCCCATGGCCCCAGGGCTGTGACCTCGGAGATCTCGGTGGCGGTACAGTCTGCGCAGGCCCGCCCGTCGTATCTGACCCCTGATGTTCGAGGTTTCCGTGACCAAGCCCATGGCCCGCGTGCCCCAACGACGCAACGCGCGCTCCAACCGGGCGCGCATCCTGGCCACGGCGCGCCAGGAGCTGGGCCGCAACCCGGACATCACGCTGGAGGAGCTGGCGCGGGCCTCCGGTGTCGTGCGGCGCACCCTCTTCGGGCACTTCCCCGGGCGCGCGGCGCTGCTGGAGGCGCTCGCCGAGGAGGCTTCCGAATCCCTGCGGAGCATGCTGGCGGCGGGGGCCGCGCACTTCGGGCCGGACGAGCCGGCCGAGCGGGCGCTCGCGTACTTCGTGTTCTCGTTCTGGCCTGTGGGGGACCGCTACCGGCTCCTGCTGGCGCTGGCCCGCCGTGACCTGGGCGCCGAACGCGTGGCCGAGGTCCTGGCGCCGGCCCGCGCCGAGGGCACGGCCATCCTCGAGCGAGGCCAGCGGGACGGCGTCTTCCACTCGCACCTGCCGCCGGCCGTGCTGAGCGCCGGTCTGGAGGCGATGACGGTGGCCCTCCTGGAGGAGGTCAACACCGGGGCGCTGGAGGACGACGGCACCCACACCGCCGTCGCCACGCTCATCGCGGCCGGTGTGCCGGAGCAGAAGGCGCGCGCCGCAGTCGACGCCGTTGCCTCGACGCTGACCACGGAGGCCACGGATGCTGCGGAGGTTGCAGCCGACGACTGAGCGGCCTGCATGCTCCCCCTACTAGTACTCCAGCAGCGTTTCGGTATCTGTGGTGGTCAGGGTGCTGTTTCTGAGGCTACCTGACTGGCGATGCGTCATGTGATGGCGGTTCGTGACTTGTCGTCGCAGTGCGCCGTTTGTAGTGGCACATGCGGGCGGTCGCCTGGTGCCGCCGTCGCCAGCGGGACCAGGTCAGCGCGTGTTCGAGGCAGTGCCGCTGGTGGCCGGTGCGGGCAGCGTCCATCAGTCGCCGCACCTCTGCCACGGTGAGGGGAGCAAGGTGAGGGCCACCGTTTCTTCGGCCCCCCTTTCGATCTCCGCTGCGGCCATGGAGGCGAGGAAGGCGTGGGCGAGCATGGCCAGCGTGATGTGCCGGTACCAGCCCGGGTAGCGGCGGACTTCG
>NZ_RQJW01000029.1 GCF_004028635.1 Streptomyces cyaneus
AGCCGCGGGGGCAGCCGGAGCCGCGGGCGCGGCCGGGGCAGCGGCGGCGGGAGCCGGGGCAGCCGGGGCCGGGGCGGCCGCCGGAGCGGCACCCGCGACACCGATGACGGCCAGCTTGGCGCCGACCTCGGCCGTCTCGTCCTCGCCGACCACGATCTCCAGCAGCGTGCCGGAGGTGGGGGCGGGGATCTCGGTGTCGACCTTGTCGGTGGAGACCTCGAGCAGCGGCTCGTCGGCCTCGACGCTGTCACCGACCGACTTCAGCCAGCGGGTGACGGTGCCCTCGGTGACGGACTCGCCGAGCGCGGGCAGGACGACGTCCGTGCCCTCGGCCGTACCGGCGCCGGCAGCGGCCTCGGCGGTCGGGGCCGGAGCGGGGGCGGCCTGCTCGGTGGAGGGCTCGGCGGCCGGAGCGGGCTCGGCGGCCGGGGCCGGGGCCTCGGCAGCGGCGGGCGCCGGGGCGGCACCGGGGGCGCCCGTGCCGTCGTCGATCAGGGCCAGCTCGGCGCCGACCTCGACCGTCTCGTCCTCGGCGACCTTGATGGAGGCCAGGATGCCGGCGGCGGGGGAGGGGATCTCGGTGTCGACCTTGTCGGTGGAGACCTCGAGCAGCGGCTCGTCGGCCTCGACGCGCTCACCCTCGGCCTTCAGCCAGCGGGTGACAGTGCCCTCGGTGACGCTCTCGCCGAGCGCCGGAAGGGTTACGGAAACCGCCATGGTTTCGGTTGCTCCTTACGAATTGCGGAAGTCTGTGTCGTCGCTAAGACGCGGAGTCGCTTCGTCGACCGAGGGTCAGTCGTGCGCGTGCAGCGGCTTGCCGGCCAGGGCCAGGTGGGCCTCGCCGAGCGCCTCGTTCTGCGTCGGGTGGGCGTGAATGAGCTGGGCGACCTCGGCCGGCAGCGCCTCCCAGTTGTAGATCAGCTGGGCCTCGCCGACCTGCTCGCCCATGCGGTCACCGACCATGTGGACGCCGACCACGGCACCGTCCTTGACCTGGACGAGCTTGATCTCGCCCGCGGTGTTCAGGATCTTGCTCTTGCCGTTGCCCGCCAGGTTGTACTTCAGAGCGACGACCTTGTCCGCGCCGTAGATCTCCTTGGCCTTTGCCTCGGTGATGCCGACGGAGGCGACCTCGGGGTGGCAGTAGGTCACCCGCGGAACACCGTCGTAGTCGATCGGAACGGTCTTCAGACCGGCCAGACGCTCCGCCACCAGGATGCCCTCGGCGAAGCCGACGTGCGCGAGCTGGAGCGTCGGGACGAGGTCACCGACGGCGGAGATGGTCGGGACGTTGGTGCGCATGTACTCGTCGACGAGGACGTAGCCGCGGTCCATGGCGACGCCCTGCTCCTCGTAGCCGAGACCGGCGGAGACGGGGCCGCGGCCGACGGCGACGAGGAGGACCTCGGCCTCGAACTCCTTGCCGTCGGCGAGGGTGACCTTGACACCGTCCGCGGTGTACTCGGCCTTGGAGAAGAAGGTGCCGAGGTTGAACTTGATGCCGCGCTTGCGGAACGCGCGCTCAAGAAGCTTCGAAGAGTTCTCGTCCTCGACCGGGACGAGGTGCTTCAGGCCCTCGATGACCGTGACGTCGGCGCCGAAGGACTTCCACGCCGAGGCGAACTCGACGCCGATGACGCCGCCGCCCAGGATGATCGCGGACTTCGGCACGCGGTCCAGGACGAGGGCGTGGTCCGAGGAGATGATGCGGTTGCCGTCGATCTCCAGGCCCGGCAGCGACTTCGGCACGGAGCCGGTCGCCAGCAGGACGTGGCGGCCCTGGATGCGCTGGCCGTTGACGTCGACGGAGGTCGGGGAGGACAGACGGCCCTCACCCTCGATGTACGTCACCTTGCGGGAGGCGACGAGACCCTGCAGACCCTTGTACAGGCCGGCGATCACGCCGTCCTTGTACTTGTGGACCCCGGCGATGTCGATGCCCTCGAAGGTGGCCTTCACGCCGAACTGCGCGCTCTCGCGGGCCTGGTCGGCGATCTCGCCCGCGTGCAGCAGGGCCTTGGTGGGGATGCAACCCCGGTGCAGGCAGGTGCCGCCGACCTTGTCCTTCTCGATCAGGGCGACGTCCAGGCCCAGCTGCGCCCCGCGCAGGGCCGCGGCGTAACCGCCACTACCACCGCCGAGGATCACTAGGTCGAAAACGGTGCTGGCGTCGTTCGCCACGTCACGTCCTCCATGCATGTGCGCCGTACGCCGGTCTTCGATGACCGGCAGGCGGCTGGTGTCCGGCCGCTCTTTCTTCGGCCCTGGGGTGGGGCCCTGTCCTGCCGAGCCCCATCTTCGCACTTGTCCACACCGAACGAGACGCCGGGCCGGTGTGTGAGACGTCCCACGTTCAGTTGAGCGCGCAGGGAAGGCGCGCATGGAAGAGGGGGGCTCCGCCCTGCCCGCGCGCGGAACCCCCCTCACTCAGAACGACATCAGCCCAGGTCGCCGGAGGCGGTCAGCTCGGCCAGCCGCACCAGCGTCCGCACCGCGGACCCCGTACCACCCTTCGGGGTGTACCCGAAGGGTCCACCCTCGTTGAACGCGGGCCCGGCGATGTCGAGGTGCCCCCATGTGATGCCCTCGCCCACGAACTCGCGCAGGAAGAGACCCGCGACCAGCCCACCGCCCATGCGCTCACCCATGTTGGCGATGTCGGCGGTCGGCGAATCCATGCCCTTGCGCAGATGCTCCGGCAACGGCATCGGCCAGGACGCCTCACCGACCTCCTCGGCCGCCTCCACGATCGCCGAGCGGAACGCGTCGTCGTTGGCCATCACACCGAAGGTGCGGTTGCCGAGCGCCAGCACCATCGCACCCGTGAGCGTCGCCACGTCGACGATCGCGTCCGGCTTCTCCTGCGACGCCGCCCACAGCGCGTCCGCGAGCACCAGCCGGCCCTCGGCGTCGGTGTTGAGCACCTCCACCGTCTTGCCGCTGTACATGCGCAGCACGTCACCCGGGCGCACGGCGGAGCCCGACGGCATGTTCTCGGCGAGCGCCAGCCAGCCGGTGACGTTCACGTCGAGGCCGATCCGGGCGGCGGCGACGACGGCGGCGAACACGGCGGCCGCACCGCTCATGTCGCACTTCATCGTCTCGTTGTGCCCGGCCGGCTTCAGCGAGATGCCGCCCGAGTCGTAGGTGATGCCCTTGCCGACGAAGGCGAGGTGCTTGGCCGCCTTGGAGCTCGTGTACGTCAGCTTCACCAGCCGCGGACCGGCCGCCGACCCGGAGCCGACGCCCAGGATGCCGCCGTAGCCGCCCTTGGTCAGCGCCTTCTCGTCGAGCACCTGCACCTTGATGCCGTGCTCCTTGGCCGCCGCCGAGACGATCGCGGCGAAGGACTCGGGGTTGAGGTCGTTCGGCGGGGTGTTGATCAGGTCGCGGGCGCGGTTGAGCTCCTCGGAGACGGCGGTGGCGCGCTCGATCGCCGCCTTGTGCTCCTTGTCGCGAGGCTTGCCGCCGAGCAGCGCGGCCTCGGCGAGGGGCGCCTTGCCGTTCTTCTTCTTGTCCTGAGCGTTGTTGCCGTTGCCCTTGTACGCGTCGAAGGCGTACGCCCCGAGCAGCACGCCCTCGGCGACGGCGCCGACGTCACCGGCGTCGCCCAGCGGCAGCGCGAACGCGGCCTTCTTGGAGCCGGCGAGGGCGCGGGCGGCGACACCGGCGGCCTTGCGCAGCGCCTCGCCGTCGTAGGCCCCGTCCTTGGGGTCCTCGGGCTCGGCACCCAGGCCCACCGCCACCACGAGCGGGGCCTTGAAGCCGGCGGGCGCAGGGAGCTTCGTCACCTCGCCCTCGGCGCCCGAGGCACCGAGGGTCTCCAGGACGCCGGCGAGCTTGCCGTCGTACGCCTTGTCCACGGCCTCTGCGCCCGGTGCGACAACCAGTCCCCCGGACGTGGACGCAGCGCCCTTGGCGACACCGATCACGATCGCGTCGGCCCGCAGGCCGGGCGCCGCGGCGGTGCTGAGAGTGAGAGCAGTCACGGTGGTGAAATCTCGCTTCCGATGTGAAGTTTGTGATGGCCGAATGGTGTGGGTCGACCGGGCCCGACGGCCGACCCTAGTTCCGACCTACGGGTGCGGTAGCAGCGGGGCCTTCCCCGGTACGGCGAACACTCGGGACGAGCCTACGCTCGTGTGAGCGTTCGCTCATTCCTACGGGCGTTCACCTGTCGGTGGCGTCGTGGCCATTTCTTGATCCTCACCATCGGTGAGCTGAGTCACACTCGTCTGGTTTCCGGTGAGCGATCAGCTTGCCGCTTTGCATGATCTCCATGGATCCTCCGTCGATTCGTCACGTGCGGCCATGAGGGGATCTTCCGGGGGGAAGGGGCAAATCAATGGCGCCCAGTGCGCACAGTTGGAGAAACCGCAGAAACGCCGTCGCCGCCTTGACGGCCGCGGGTCTGCTGACCCTGGGCCTGGCGGCCCCGGGTGCCGCGGCCGCCGAGGCGCCGCGCATCGATCTCAGGGTGCTGGTCGTGGACAACGGCGACAGCCCCGTCCGGGCCATCACCGCCCAGCTCAAGAGCACCGGCATCCCGTACACCACCGTCGACCTGACCGACGCGAACCGCCCGACCATCACGGACGCGTTCCTCAGCGACACGGTGAACGGCAGACCCCGGGCCAAGTACCAAGGCGTAGTCCTGCCGAGCGAGGCCCCCTTCGGCGCGGGCTCCGCCGAGCAGACCGCGCTGGAGGGCTACGAGCGGACCTACGGCATCCCGCAGGTCGACGCCTACACCTGGGCCCACCCGGGCGTCGGCCTCGACTACACCAGCGAGGGTGGCTGGGCCGGCACCCTCGACGGGCGGGCGGCGTCCGTCACGACCGAGGGCAAGGCAGGGTATTTCGGCTACCTCGACGGCGCCTTCACGTTCGAGGACAACGACACGTCCGTACAGGAGAGTTACGGCTTCGTCGCCAGGCCCCGTACGGGCTTCACCAGCTATGTCGACATCCCCGTGCCCGCCGGCTCCGGGCGCGGCAGCCTGATCGGTGAGTACAGCCACGACGGGCGCCGCGAACTGGTCGTGACCTTCGCGTACAACGAGTACCAGCAGCAGTTCCGGGTCCTTGCCCGTGGCATCGTCGAATGGCTGACCCAGGGCGTGCACCTGGGGCAGGCCCGCAACTATTTCGCGGTGCATGTCGACGACGTCTTCGCGCCCGACAGCCGCTGGGACACCGCACGCAACTGCACCCCAGGTGACTTCGACTGCCCGGGCGGCGACGGCGAGGGGACCACGCCGATCCGTATGACGGCCGAGGACGCGGTCCACGCCGCGCAGTGGCAGCAGGCGCACGGCTTCACGCTGGACATGGTCTACAACGCCGGGTCCGGCGAGCAGTGGAAGAGCGTCAACGGCGGCACCGACCCGCTCGCCGACCGGCTGCTCGCCGACAAGGCGCGGTACCGCTGGATCAACCACACCTACACGCACCCGTACCTCGGCTGCGTCCAGGACACCTCGACCGTGCCCTGGAGCTGCGCCAAGAACGCCGACGGCTCGACGCAGTACATGAGCCGCTCGGAGATCTCGGCGCAGATCCGCAACAACTACGACTGGGGCGTCGCCAAGGGCCTCCCGCTCGACCGCACGGAACTCGTGACCGGCGAGCACTCGGGCCTGAAGACCCTGCCGCAGCAGCCCGACGACAACCCCAACCTGGCCGGCGCCCTCGCCGACAACGGCGTCAAGTGGACCGCCTCGGACAACTCCCGTGAGCCCGACCAGCGTTCGGTCGGCGCCGCCCTGACCGTGCCCCGGCACCCGATGAACGTGTACTACAACGTGGGTACCGAGGAGGAGATGGTCGACGAGTACAACTGGATCTACACCTCCACGGCCGACGGCGGCAGCGGCATCTGCGCGAACAACCCCGCCTCCACCTGCTTGGACGACCCGCTGGACCCGGCCACCGGGTACGCCGACTACATCGTCCCGCTGGAGGCCCGCACCGCCCTCGGGCACGCGATCAGCAACGACCCGCGCCCGCACTACGCCCACCAGTCCAACCTGGCCGAGGACCGGACGCTGTACCCGGTCCTGGACAAGGTGCTCGCCGACTACCAGGCGCTCTTCGCCGACAACACCCCCGTACAGAACCTCGCGCAGAGCGCCATCGGCACCGAGCTGCAGCGCCGCGCCGCCTGGCGGACGGCGCTGGCGGCCGGCAAGGTCACGGCGTACCGGATCGGCACCACGGTCACGATCACCGCACCGTCCGGGACCCGGATCCCGGTGACCGCACCGGAGGGCACCGGGAAGCAACTCCTGCTCTCCACCACCGCGTTCGGGACACCGTACGCGGGCAGGCGCTCGGCTTGGACCACGCCGGAGCCACTGCAGTCGGCAGTAACGCTCAAGCTGCCTTAGCTGGAGCGCCCCGTCAGGGGCGCGGGGAACTGCGCGACCAGCCACAAACGACCCGCAGTCGGGGTCCGGGCAGCAGTTCCCCGCACAACATCCGCACAACAGGGGGAAGCAACGCAGCGATGCGCACCGGCCGTCATGTCACCATGCTCACCGAAGGCACCTATCCACACGTCCACGGCGGGGTCAGCACCTGGTGCGACCAGCTCGTCAAGGGCATGCCCGAGGTCGACTTCCACATCGTGTCGCTCACGGGGAGCGGCCGCGAACCCGTCACCTGGGAGCTGCCGCCGAACGTCTACCGGCACACCTCCGTACCGACCTGGGGCCCACGTCCGGGACGCAAACACGCGCCGTACGGCAGGGCCCGGCGCCGTTTCACCGACTCCTACGAGCGTTTCCTGCTCTCCTTCCTCGACCCCGAGGGGGATTGCGACTTCGGCGACGCCCTGTGCGAGCTGGCCCAACTCGCCCGCGACGGACGCCTGTCGGCGGCGCTGCGCACCGATTCGGCGCTGCGGTCGCTGATGTGGATCTGGACGATGCCGCATCTGCCGACCGCGGCCGCCCGCCCCACCGTGCACGACGCCCTGACCGCGACCGACCTGCTGGAACACGCCCTGCGCCCCCTCGGGATCCGCATCCCCGAAGACTCCGTCGCCCACGCGGTGAGCAGCGGCCTCGCCACCCTCCCGGCCCTCGCCGCCCGCAAGCTGGACGGCGTGCCCTTCCTCCTCACCGAGCACGGCATCTATCTGCGCGAGCGCTACCTCGGCTACCGCAGCGACGCCCAGCGCTGGCCCGTGAAGGCGTTCATGCTCGGCTTCTACCGTGAGCTGAACTCACTCGGGTACCGGACGGCCGACCTGATCACCCCCTGCAACCAGTACAACCGCCGCTGGGAGGAGCGCGGCGGCGCCGACGCCGACAAGATCCGCACGGTCTACAACGGCGTCGACCCGCACGCCTTCCCGCACGCCGGTCCCGAGCCCGAGGTCCCCACCCTCACCTGGTGCGGCCGCGTCGACCCCATCAAGGACCTGGAGACCCTGCTGCGGGCCTACGGCATGGTCCGCGCCGAACTCCCCGAAACCCGACTGCGGTTGTTCGGCCCCGTCCCACCCGGCGGCGAGGCCTATCTCACCAAGCTGGAGAAGCTCGCCGCCGAGCTGGGCGTGAGGGACGGCCTGACCTTCGAGGGCCGCATCAGCGAGGTCTGGCGCGCCTACGCCGCCGGTCATGTCGTCATGCTGTCGTCCATCTCCGAGGGCTTCCCGTTCTCCATCATCGAGGCCATGTCCTGCGGCCGTACGACGGTCTCGACGGACGTCGGGGGAGTGCGCGAGGCCGTAGGCGACACGGGACTCGTCGTCCCGCCGCGCGAGCCGGAGAAGATGGCCGCCGCCGCACTCACCCTCCTCCATGACGACGAACGGCGCCTGAAACTAGGCGAATTGTCCCGCCAGCGCGTGATCGACCGCTTCACGCTCCGCCGCTCCGTGGACAATTTCCGGACTATTTATCAGGAGCTCGCGGACGGCAGCGAGGTGTACGAGCCCACGCTCGAGACGGTCGCGGACTGGACCCTCGAACTGCGCGATCCCTGGTACGAGAAGGTTGCGACGGACGGAACCGGCTGGTGAGCGGAAGCATCTGGATGCCGCCCGGCGCCCGCCCCGACACCCTGCCCGCCGTCCCGCGCCAGCGCACCAAGCCCAGCTGGGCGCAGCCCGACCCCTTCGACGAACTCGCCGAACGCCTCGACGACTTCATAGCCGCCGCCGTCCACCCCGACGAGATCGCCGCGCTGCTGGAGTCCGACGGACTGTCGGACGACCAGATACGCGAGCGCTACGGCGTCAAGAACTCCTTCGCCCTCGCCGAGGAACTGTACGAGCGGGTCGAGCGCCGCTACCCGGAGCCGGACGGCCCGGCCCACGACACCTGGCAGGTGGGCCTGCTCGGCTGCCTGCTCAGGGGGCTGGTCTTCGCCCTCCCCGGCTTCGGCTACGTCCTCGGCGCCCCCCTCCTCGCGGGCCCGCACGACGACGTCGGCCTCCCCGCGGGCACGGTCCCGCTACTGGCCAGTGCATTGGTCGGCTGGATGTGGAACCAGGGGCTCGCCCATCGGGCGTACGCGTGGCTGGGGTTGGGCGACCGCGGTGCCGCCCGCCGCGCTCTGCTCCTGGGCGCCCCGGTCGGCGCGCTGCTCGGCGCCCTGGTGGCCCTGACGGTCGCGGGCGCCGCCCACCCGGCCGCCGTGGCTTTCGCGGCCGGCCAGTCGGTGTACCTGGGCGCGGCTACCGCCCTGTTGGTGATGGGCCGCGAACGGGCCTTGCTGACCGCGTTGTTGCCGATGGCGACGGGTGCGGTGCTGGCGCTGGCCCACCCGGTGCCGGACGCCGTACGTCTCACCCTTCTCTTGGGTTCGCTTGCCGTGGTAGCGCTTCTAGGCCTACGCGAGGTGGCACCCCCCAAGGGGCGCGGGGCTGTATTGAATTTGCGGCTACCGCCGCGTGGGCGCGACAAGCCACGACGCACCCGCAGTCAGTCAACGACAATGGGCCCCCGTCTCTCCGCCTCCCTCCCGTACGCCCTCTTCGGCCTGGCCACAGGCGTCCTGGTCCTCTACGCGGCCCTCGGCGATTTCCTGACCGGCGAGCAGCACAGCGCCATCGCGGCCCCCGCCGCCGTCGCCCTCACCCTCAGCATGGGCCCCGCCGAATGGCTGCTGTACCGCTTCCGCAGCGGCAGCCTGGCGGGCCTGCGCTCCAGCAGCACGCCGAGGGCGTTCTGGCGGACCACGGTGCTCACCGTCCTGAAGTGCCTCTCCGGCTACCTGCTCGCCCTCCTCGTGCTCAGCCTCGCCACCTCGGCCCTGTGGCCGCATGCCCCCGGCATCGCAGGCGTCCGCCTCGCCGGTCTGCTCCTGCTCGGCGTGGTCCTGTGGACGGGATTGCTGCTCCAGTCCTTCGGCGCGGTGCTCGGCGCGGCGACGATCTGCTGCGGGGCCGCCCTCGCCCAGACGGTGGCCCTACTGACCCACACGGGCAGCCCGCACGGGGTCGCCCTGATCGTCCACGGAACGGCGGCGGTGGCCCAAACCGGCCTGGTCTGCGGCCTGTTGGGGCGAGTGACCGCCCACCGATGACACTGATGAACGATCTACTGGTCCCGTACTACGAGCACCCGTCCGTCCGCCCCGCCGAATGGGACGCGATCATCACGGCCGCGCCCCGCCTCTACGGGGTCGTCCTCAACCCGGCCAGCGGCTCCGGCGAGACGCCCGACCCGGCGTTCGCCGAGGTCGCGACCCGGTTGCGGACGGCGGGAGCGCGGGTGCTCGGCTACGCCGACACCGACTACGGCCGCAGACCGCACGCCGACGTCGTACGCGACATCGCCCGGCACCGCGACTGGTACGCCGCGGCCGGTGTCTTCCTCGACCAGGTCGCCGCGGGCCGCGAGGAGTTCGCGTATTACCAGCGGCTCGCGACGGCGGCCTGGGGCGCCGGCTGCGGCACGCTCGTCCTGAACCACGGCACGGCACCGCACCCGTCGTACGCCAGGATCGCGGACGTCCTGGTCACCTTCGAGGGCACCTGGGCGTCGTACACCCGGCTCGGCCCGCAGCAGTGGCGGGGCGGTGGCGGAGTGCGCCTGTGCCATCTGGTGTACGGCGTCCCGGCCGCAGTTGACGTGGCGGACCTGGCCCGCGCCCGCGGGGCCACCGTGCACTGCGCGGTACCGGGGATGGGAGATC
Organism: Streptomyces cyaneus; assembly: GCF_004028635.1. Classification (GTDB taxonomy): domain Bacteria; phylum Actinomycetota; class Actinomycetes; order Streptomycetales; family Streptomycetaceae; genus Streptomyces; species Streptomyces cyaneus. Next base: position 10,149 of record NZ_RQJW01000029.1, read on the forward strand.
ATCCTTGGGGTACGTTGCCGCACACTCTGGAGCCCGCTCGGTGAGACGCCTCATTCCGCTGGCCGTTCTGCTTCTCCTGCTCGCGGGTTGCACGACGGCATCCGACAACGCCGACGACGGCGAGGACGGTCCGAGCGGCGCGCGCTGGCAGCCGCGCCCCGGGGTGGCCTGGCAGTGGCAGCTCCGCGGCCGTATCGACACCACCGTCGACGTGCCGGTCTACGACATCGACGGCTTCGACCAGTCCGGGAAGACCGTCGCCGCGCTGCACGACGAGGACCGCAAGGTCATCTGCTATCTCTCCACCGGCGCCTGGGAGGACTGGCGCCCCGACGCCGAGAAGTTCCCGAAGTCGGTGATCGGCAAGGACAACGGCTGGGAGGGCGAGCGCTGGCTCGACATCCGTCGCCTGGACGTCCTGGAACCGCTGATGGCGGACCGGCTGGACATGTGCCGTGAGAAGGGCTTCGACGCGGTGGAGCCCGACAACATGGACGGCTACAAGAACCGCACCGGTTTCCCGCTCAAGGCGCGCGACCAGCTCCGCTACAACCGCCTGATCGCCAGGCTGGCCCACGAGCGGGGCATGGCGGTCGGCCTGAAGAACGACCTGGACCAGATCCCCGAGCTGGTGGACGACTTCGACTTCGCGGTCAACGAGCAGTGCGCCCAGTACGGGGAATGCGCGACCCTGAGTCCCTTCGTGAAGGCGGGCAAGGCGGTTTTCCACGTCGAGTACGAGGTCCCGACGCGCAGCTTCTGCGCCCAGTCGCGTCGCCTGAAGCTGAGTTCCATGCTGAAGAAGTACGAACTGGGGGTATGGCGCCGGGCCTGTTGATGTCTGCTGAGGCCACCCGCCTGATCGCGCCTCAGCCCAGCGACAGCACCACGAGCGCGGTCGTCGCCGCCGTCTCCGCGAGCCCGCCGAAGACGTCACCGGTGACGCCGCCGAAGCGGCGGGTGCAGTGCCGTAGGAGGAGTTCGGCGGCGGCGAGTGCGGCCAGGACCGCGACGGCGGTGCGGGCGATGTCGTACGTCCCGAGCAGGGCCCCTGTCGCGGCCGCGACGCCCGTCACGGCCAGGGCGACGGTCACCGCGCTCCGCACGGGAACGACCCCGGCCACCGCCGCCCCGAGCCCCTCCGGCCGTGCGGCGGGCACGCCGGCCCGGGCGGCCAGGGTGAGCGCGAGGCGGGCGGCGACGGCCGAGACGACGGTGGCGAGGGCGCCCCGGGCCCACGAGTCGCCGTACAGCTGGGAGAGGGCGGCCACCTGCGCGAACACCACGAACACGAGCGTGAGGACGCCGAAAGGCCCGATGTCCGACTGCTTCATGATCCGCAGCGCGTCCTCGGCGGGCTTGCCGCTGCCGAGCCCGTCCGCGGTGTCGGCGAGCCCGTCGAGATGCAGCCCTCGGGTGAGGACGGCCGGGACGGCGGCGCCCGCGACGGCGGCGAGGAGCGGTCCGGCGCCGAGGAACAGCAGCACGAGCGCGACGATCGCGGCACCGCACCCGAGGACCACCCCGACGAGCGGGGCGCACAGCATCCCCCCGCGCGCCGCTTCCCGGTCCCACCGGCGCACCTTGACGGGGAGCACGCTCAGGGTGCCGAATGCGAAGCGGAGGCCGTGCAAACGGAGGCCGTGCGGGGGCGGTGGGGTCATGGACACGTCGGCAGAGTAGCCCGGACGCCGTACCCGTCAGGCGGCCCACCCCTGTCCCGGACACACTGAAACCATGGGTGACTGGTGGCAGCGCAACATCATCGAACCGGGCAAACTGCCCCTGCTCCTGGCCCTGACCGCCTTTGTGGTCACCTTCCTCGTCACGCGGATCATCACCCGCATGATCCGCGCGGGCAAAGGCCCCTTCCGCAACATCGAGACCGGCGCCGTCCACATCCACCATGTCGTCCCCGGAATCGTCCTCACGGTCATCGGCGGCTTCTGCGCGGTCGCCGGCGGTCAGCACGGCTTCGGCGCCGCCGTGGCAGCCGTGGTCTTCGGGATGGGCGCGGGCCTGGTCATGGACGAGTTCGCGCTGATCGTGCATCTGGACGACGTCTACTGGACCGAGGCCGGCCGCAAGAGCGTGGAGATGGTCGTGCTCACCGCCGCCGTGGCCGGCCTGTTCCTCCTCGGCTTCGCACCCTTCGGGGTCAACGACCTCAGCGACGACGAGTTGCAGGACCGCGGGTCGGTGATCAGTACGGTTCTCGTGAACTTCCTCTTCGCCCTGATCGCCCTCGCCAAGGGCAAGGCCCGGATCGCGATCTTCGGGGTGATCATCCCGTTCATCGCCCTGTTCGGCGCCATCCGCCTGGCCCGTCCCGCCTCCCCCTGGGCGAAACGCTTCTACCGTCGCCGCCCGCGCGCCCGCGCCAGGGCTCAGCTGCGCGCCTTCCACCACGACCGGCGCTGGTCGGGCCCCAGCCGCAGACTTCAGGACTGGATCGGCGGCGCGCCCGACGTGGACCGGGCCCTGGAACGCCACTGACACAGCGCCGTCCCCGCGCACAGCACCAGCACCGCTGCGATCGCCGCCAGGTGCTCCTTCCCGGCGAGGTTCCCCTCCAGCACCACCTCGACCACCATCGCCACGATCACCGCACCGGCCGTGACATACGCGCCGTAGCGCCACCCGAGGAACACGGCGAGGCCCACCACCGCCGCCGACGGTCCCGTGTCCACGACCTGCGCGTCCGAGGCGGGCAGCCCGATCGGGTGGCCCGGGCCGAGCGCGATGCCCACGCGCGCGTACAGGGTTCCGGCGAGGGTCGCGACGTACGCGAGGAGAAGCGTCCGCCACCAGCCCAGACAGAGCTCGGCGACCCCGAAGACCAGCAGGATCTGCGCGAGCGCACCCCACACCGGCAGGTCGAGGGCGGGCACGAACAACGACAGCGGCGTCCGCAGGAGCGCCTGCCAGAGCGGATCCTCGGCCTTCACCGCCCCGAGGTTCTGCACGACCTGACAGCCCCAGGACCGGTGCTGCACGACCTGCACGAGCCCCGTCAGGCAAACGGCCCCGACGGTCATCGGCACGGCCCGCCACCGCCGCTCCACCAACGGTCCCCGCGCGGCGAGATACAACGCCCCCCACTCGGCACGGGCCCAGCGGCGGGGGGCGTCAACTCTCACGAACGGGGATCATATGCGGACAGTGGTGACGAACTGTCCTTTTCGTCCATCCGCTACTCGGTCGCCGAGCGCTCCTCGTCCTCCGCCGCCTCGGCCCCGGGCTTCTCGGCCCCCAGCGCCTCGGACTCCAGCGCCTCGGACTCCAGCGCCTCGGCCTCCAACGCCTCGGACTCCGTCGGCTTCTCCGGCTTCTCCGGCAGCTCCGCGGCCAGCGCGGCGGCGGACTGGACCATCGGCAGGGCCAGCAAGCCTCCGGCGCCCTCGCCGACCTTCACGCCCGGGTCGAGCAGGGGCTCCAGGGCCATCCGGTCCAGCGCCTTCGCCTGCCCCGGCTCCCCGCTGTTGTGCGCGGCCAGCCACCAGTCCGGCGCCCGGAACGCGATCCGCTGCCCCACCAGGGCGCAGGCGGCGACCACCACCCCGTCCAGCACGACCGGCATCTTCCGCACCGCGCTCTGCAGCAGGAACCCGGTGATCGCGGCGAGGTCGGCGCCGCCCACCGTCGCGAGCAACTGCAGCTGATCCCCGAGCACGGGCCGCGCCCGGCGCAGAGCGTCCCGGATCGCCGCGCACTTGCGCATCCACACCAGGTCGTCGATGGCCAGCCCACCCCGTCCGGTGACCACGGAGGCGTCCGTCCCGCACAGCGCGGCGACCAGCACCCCGGCCGCCGTGGTGCCGCCGACGCTCACATCGCCGAGCACCACCAGATCCGTACCGGAGTCGGCCTCCTCGTCGGCCACGGCCACGCCGGCCCGGAAGGCGGCCTCCGCCTCCTTGAGCGTCAACGCGTCCTCGACATCGATACGACCGCTCCCGCGCCGCACCCGATGCCGTACGACGGCCTCCGGCAGCGACTGCGGATCGCAGTCCAGTGCCATGTCGACGACCCGCACCGGAACCCCGAGCCGCCGCGCGAGCACGGACACCGGCCGACCGCCCTCGAGGATCTCCCGCACCAACTCCACGGCGCCGCCCGCCCGTCGCGCCGAGACACCCAGCTCGGCGACGCCGTGGTCACCGGCGAACAGCACGACCCTCGGCTGTTCGATCGGCCGCACCGGTACGGCGGACTGTGCGGCCGCCAGCCACTCACCCAAGTCGTCGAGGCGGCCCAGCGCCCCGGGCGGCACGATCTGACGCTCACGGCGCGCCTCGGCGTCACGGCGCACCCCACCGTCGGGGCGCTCGATCAGATCAGTGAAGTCGTCGAGATTAAGCGAGCTCATTCGCCGAACAGTACCGGCACCGGTCGAACAGATCGGCGCCACATGGCCACCAGGGGCTCCGCCACGTCACCCCCGCATCGGCGCGACGTCGTTGCACCCAAGATCGGCATCCCATACGTTCCGTTTTGCAGTGGATTGTCGGGGCATGCTCGCACCGTCCCGCCGTATGCCTCCGCCGTACGCCCGCCCCGTACGCCCCGCAATACGCCCTCGCGCCCGGGAGCCGCCATGACCGCGACCGCACCCCCCGAACCACCCCGCGCCGACTGCGCGTTCACCCTCGCCGCATGCCGGAACCAGCCGTACGTCCCCCGGCACCTGGGGCTCACCCGGCTGCCGTCCCGTCGGCTGAGGGCCGCGGCCCGCGCGGCGCTGTCCTTCCCCGAGCCGGAGAGCTGGCTGGACGTGGGCACGGGCTACGCCCGCTTCCCGGAGGTGGCGAAGGAACTCTTCCCGTACACGGCGTTCGACGGCCTGGACCCGACCTACCGCGTCCTGCACGCGCGCGTGGCCGAGCGGGTGGAGGAGGCCCACGTCGGCAATCTGACGGACGCCCGCATCACGGCCCGTCTGCGCGCCCGCTACGACATCGTCAGCATGTTCCGCCACCTGGAGCACACCCGGGACCCCCGCGAGGAGCTCCGCGCCGCCCTCACGGTCCTGCGACCCGGCGGCCTCCTCCTCCTCGAACTCCCCGACCCGCGCTGCGTGTTCGCCGTGCTGCTCGGCAGATGGTGGACCCCGCACAGCCGCCCGGGCCACCTGCACCTGATCCCCCTGGACACGCTCCGCCGGGAATTGGAGTCCCAGGGCTGCACGATCCTCTCCACGGACCGCAGCACCCCGCACATCCCGTACGACCTCGCGGCAACGACCTCGCGCGCGCTGGCGTTCTTCCTGCCCTCGCCGCTGTCCCGGGCGTGCGCGCCCCTGGTGGCCGTGGCCTGGGCCCTCGACCACATCCTGGCCCCCGTACTGCGCCACACCCGCTTCTCGAACACCTACCGCGTCATCGCCCGCAAGGACCCGACCGCACGGACCTGAGACCGTCGCCAAAATCCCGCCGCCCCGGCAGCCTCCGGCACACCCGCTCGCCGAGGGGTCCACGCCCGTCGCCGCCGGCCGGGCCCGCCCTCCGGACGAACGACGGGAATTCGACGACAGGGCCTAAGCGGTCTTGGCGAAGTCCGGTGCGGTACCGCGCCCCGCAAGGGGCGTGGGGCTGTATCGATCTGCGGCTCCGCCGCGGGCCGCGACCAGCCCCCACCGGCCCCCAGGTTTGTCACCGTTCTTCCAGGGAGCGCTCAGCCGCGCAGCACCAGCGCCTGCCCCGCCACCACCAGCACCACCTGCTCGCACTCCCCGGCGAACGCGGCGTTCAGCCGGCCCAGCTCGTCCCGGTACCGTCGCCCCGACGCCGTGGCCGGCACGATCCCCGACCCCACCTCGTTCGATACGGCGACCAGGGTCCGCCGAGTGGCCCGCACCGCCTGCGTCAACTCCCGCACCCGCTCCCGCAGCGCACGCTCCCCGCCGTCCGCCCACACCGCGTCGTCCCACGCCCCGACGGAGTCCATCGCGTCCGTCAGCCACAGGGACAGACAGTCGACGAGCAGCGGCGCCCCGGCCTCGGCCAGCAGTGGCACCAGGTCGCACGTCTCGGCCGTACGCCACGACCCCGGCCGCCGCTCCCGGTGCGCGGCAACCCGCGCCGCCCACTCGTTGTCGCCGCCCCGCGTGCCCCCGGTCGCCACGTACAGCACGTCCGGGAAGGCCTCCAACCGCCGCTCCGCCTCCACCGACTTCCCGGACCGGGCCCCGCCCAGCACCAAGGTCCGCCGCGGCACATCCGGCACGTCCTCGTACGCCCCCACCACCAGCGTCGCCCCGTCCGGCACCGCCCGCGCCCCGGCCGCGGCCAGCCGCCGCCGCAACTCGGCACCCGGCGGCACGTCATGATCCAGATGTACGGCGATGACATCCGTCGTCGGCCCGACCGCCCCCACCGCCCGCAGCTTGGCCAACGCGTCCGGCCGTCCCACGACATCGGCGACCACCATGTCGTACATCCCGACGGCCCCCTCCTCGAGCCCGGCCGGCGCACCCCCCGGCGGCAGATAGAGCAGCCGCTGCCCGCCCGGCCCGGTCACCGCGTACCCCGTGCCCGGCGAGTCCATCGCCACCGCCCGCACCCGATGCCCCGTCAGCAGCGCCAACTCCTGCCGGTCCGGCACCCGCCCGGGCTGCGGCAGCCCCGCCGGCACCTCGACGGCGGGCCCGTTGTGCGGATGCGACAGCAACACCTGCCGTACGCCGCCCAGCGAACGCCCCGCCCGCGCCGCCGCGAACGCCGCCCCTGGCGTCAGATCGAGCAACAGCGCCCCGTCCACGAGCAACGCGGTGGCCGCCCGCGCATCGTCGCCGAGTGCGCCGGCACAGGCCGCACACGGACAGTCGGGGCGGGGGAGTCCCGCGGGGGCACCGGTGCCGAGGAGAGTCAGTTCCACGGAACCGATTTTCGCGCGTCCGCGCAGGTCTCGCGCATCCGGCTAGGCTCAGGGCAGGAGCCGGACCAAGATCCGGCTCTTGCTCTGCACGTGCTGACACCTTGGAGGCGTACATGGCGGCATGGACGTGGCGGTTCGAGAAGGCCGACGGGGCTGAGGTCCAGCCCGCGGTGCAGCCCGAGGAGTTCACCACCCAGGGGGACGCCGAGTCCTGGGTCGGGGAGAACTGGAAGGCGCTGCTCGAGGGCGGTGCGGATCAGGTGCGGCTGTTCGAGGACTCCGCGGAGATCTACGGGCCGATGAGCCTGCACGCCGAGCAGGCGTAGGCGGAGGGGGCGAGGGCCACCCGGTCGTACGGCCCTCGCCCCGCCCTCCCGTCACTGCTCACCCAGCGTCACATCCACCGTCTTCTCACTGCCGTTGCGTTGGTACGTCACCGTCGTCCGCTCACCCGGCCTGGCGGAGGCAAGCGCCTGGGCGAGTGAGGTGATGGTGTCGATGTCCGTGTCACCGAGCCGGGTGATGACGTCCCCGGGTTCGATCCCGGCCTTGTCGGCCGCGCCGCCCGTCATCACCTCGACGACGGCGACGCCCGCGACCTCGTAGTCGTCGTTCACGACCGTACGGCCCGTGATGCCGAGCGCCGCCCGGCCCGAGTCGGTGACCCTGCCGTCCTTCACGATCTGGTCGGCGATCGTCCGCACCGTCGACGCCGGGATCGCGAACCCGATGCCGGCCGCCGCGCTGCGCCCCCCTCCGGGGTCGGTGGCGGCGAGCGTCGGGATGCCGATGACCCGTCCGTCGAGGTTCACCAGGGCACCTCCGCTGTTGCCGGGGTTGATGGCGGCCGACGTCTGCACCATGTTGGCGATCGTCGCGCCCGTACCGCCCTCGCTGCGGCCCTCGGTGACGGTCCGTCCGATCGCCGACACGATGCCCTGCGTCACGCTGGACGACAGTCCGAGCGGCGAGCCCATGGCCAGCACGATCTGCCCGACCTCGACCTTCGCCGAGTCCCCGAACGTCGCCGCCTTCAGCCCCTTCGGCGCCTTGTCCAGCTTGATGACGGCGAGGTCCTGCTGCGGGTACGAGGAGACGAGCCGCGCGGTGAGCGTGTCCTCGCTGTTGGCGGTCGTCACCCGGAAGCTGTCCTCGTCCCTGACCACGTGTGCGTTCGTGACGATGTGCCCCTGGCTGTCGTAGACGATGCCCGAGCCCAGATCGTTCCTGGCCTGGATCTGTACGACCGACGGCAGGACGTCCTTGATGACCTTCAGGTAGCCGTCCTGGAGGTCGTCGACCGCCGTGACCGCCATCGGTACGCCGGCCTGCGTGGTCGTGTCCTCTTTCCCGCCCGGGGACGGGGAGCCGGAACACCCGGAGAGCAAGGAGAGGAAGAGGCCGAGGCAGCAGGAGAGGACGGCGACCGGAAGGGCCGACCGCAGGGCACGGAAACGGCGAGCATCCATGCCCCGAGTCTCACCTCACCACGCGGACCCGGCCCGTACTGCTCACCCGAACGAGCCCAACCACACACGGCACACGGGCGGTGGGCTGGGCGGGGTGCTGGGCTTGGGCGGTGGGCTGAGCGGGGTGCTGGGCTTGGGTGGCGGGCTGAGCGGTGTGCTGGCTTGGGCGGTGGGCTGAGCCGCGTACTGCGCATGGGTAGCGAGCTCAGCCGCGTGTTGGCTTGGGTGGCCGGCTGAGTGGCGTGCTGGGCTCGGGTGGTGAGATGAGCCGCGCAACGTGCACGGGTAGGGAGCTCAGCCGCGTGCTGGGCTCGGGCAGTGGCTGGGCGGCGTGCTGGCTTGGGTGGTGGGCTGGGCGGGGTGCTCCGCTTGGGCGGTGAGCTTAGCCGCGCACCGCGCACAAACAGCGAGCTGAGTGGCGTGCTGGGCTCGGGTGGCGGAGCGGCGTGCTGGGCTTGGGCGGTGAGCTGAGCCGCGCACCACGCCCAGTAGCGGGCTGAGTAGCGCGTCGTCCCAGGGCCGGGCGGGCCGGTGTCCTGGGGGCGTGCTGGGCTTGGGTGGCTGAGTGGCGTGCTGGGCTCGGGTGGTGTGCTGGGCCGCGCCCCGTGCACGGGTAGCGAGCTCAGCCGCGTGCTGGGCTCGGGTGGTGTGCTGGGCCGCGCCCCGTGCACGGGTAGCGAGCTCAGCCGCGTGCTGGGCTCGGGCGGTCAGCTGAGCGGCGTGCTCCGCTTTGGCGGTGGGCTGAGCCGTGTACTGCGCCCGGGCGGCGAGCTCAGCCGCGTACTCCGCACAGGTGCAGCAACGCCGCGACGCTTCGGTAGGGGTCCGTCTTCCCGGCCCGCTCCTCGACCGCCAGCAACGCCTCCACGTCCGTCGGGATCTCCGCCCCGTCGGCCGCCGTGTCGGTGAACACCCGTACCCCGTACCAGGCGTGCAGCGGCGCCCCGATCCCCGCGAGCGTCGCCGTCAGCTCGGCCAGCCGGTCCGCTCGAACGTCGAGTCCGAGCCGATTGCGGTACGCGGTCGTGTCGAAGGCGGCCAGCGCAGCCCCCCAGTCCCCACCCAGTCCCGGCCGCATGGCCAGCGCGTCGCCGTTGCGCACGAGCAGCGACAGCAGGCCGCCCGGGGCGAGCATCCGGGCCAGCCCGGCCAGCAGCGGATCGGGCTCCTCGATGTACATCAGCACGCCGTGGCACAGCACGACATCGAAGCTGCCCGGCAGAAAGTGGACGCCGGTGTCCCGCCCGTCCCCCTGGACGATACGGACCCGCTCCCGGATCCCCTCGGGCTCGCCGGCGAGCTCCTCGTGGGCCGCCGAGATCATCTTCGGGTCCTGCTCGACACCGGTCACCTGATGCCCGGCCCTGGCCAGCCGCAGCGCCTGCGTGCCCTGGCCCATCCCCACGTCGAGCACCCGCAGCCGCTGCCCGACCGGGAACCGGCCGGCTATCTGCTCGTCGAGCTGCCGGGCCACCAGCTCTTGTCGTACGACATCGCGCAGAGCGCCCAACTTACTGAGCCACGCGTCGGCCGCACCCCCGGAAAATGCGGTTGTGCTCAGGGCCGCTCTCCGCGCTTGACCTGCGGCTTGGGCAGTCGGAGCCGACGCATCTGCAGGGAGCGCATCAGTGCGTAGGCGACGGCACCGCGCCTGTTGTCGTCGGGGAAGCGCTCGGCGAGCCGCTTCTTCAGACGGAAGCCGGTGACGACCGAGTCCAGCACGATGAGCACGATCACGATCAGCCACAGCAGCAGCGCGATGTTCTGCAGCGCCGGTACCTGCACCATGCTCAGCACGAGGATGACCACGGCCATCGGCAGGAAGAACTCCGCGATGTTGAAGCGCGAGTCGATGAAGTCACGCGCGAACTTGCGGACCGGACCCTTGTCGCGGGCCGGCAGATACCGCTCGTCGCCCCCGGCCAGCGCCTGGCGCTGCCTCTCCAGGGCGGCCCGCCGCTCCTCGCGCTGGCGCTTGGCGGCGTCCTTGCGCGTCATCGACGTGTTGGCCACGCTGCGACGCTGCGACTGGGCCTCACTGCGCTTGGGCGTGGGGCGGCCCTTCGGGGCCTCGGGGTGACGGGTCTCATTGGAGTCGGTCACCAGCGCCTTGTCGGCGGCCTGGGCCTTCTCTTCCTTGGCACGGCTACGGAACACAAAACCCAAGGGTACGGGGTGCCGGGGCATGGACGTCAGCCCGGCGGGGAACGATCCGGCAACACCAGTCGTCGTAGGGGGACAGAGGGGACGTTGCAGACGGTTCGTCCGGCGGGCACGGGGAGGGCACTCGAGCGGCACCGGGTGGACACCCATGGGTCCACCCACGAGCCACCCGGGAGTCACCTACTCCTTACGCCGGAGCGGGAGCGTCAGCAGTCGTCCTTGGGGATGAGCGCATCCGTCCCCGAACAGTGCGTCAATGGATGCAGGGCCCGTACTGTGGGTTCTGTCGCAGAGCTGGAGCTGGACGTCAGAAGGGGGCGCGCGAAGCCCATGAGCGGTGTCATGAAGCGTATGGGGATGATCTTCCGCGCGAAGGCGAACAAGGCCCTTGACCGGGCCGAGGACCCGCGCGAGACCCTCGATTACTCGTACCAGAAGCAGCTGGAGCTGCTCCAGAAGGTCCGCCGCGGCGTCGCCGACGTGGCCACCTCGCGCAAGCGCCTGGAGCTCCAGCTCAACCAACTCCAGCAGCAGTCGTCGAAGCTGGAGGACCAGGGCCGCAAGGCGCTCGCGCTGGGCCGCGAGGACCTGGCCCGCGAGGCGCTCTCGCGCCGCGCCGCCCTCCAGCAGCAGGTGACGGACCTGGAGACACAGCACGCGACGCTGCAGGGCGAGGAGGAGAAGCTCACCCTCGCGGCCCAGCGCCTGCAGGCGAAGGTCGACGCCTTCCGTACCAAGAAGGAGACCATCAAGGCCACCTACACGGCGGCGCAGGCCCAGACCCGGATCGGCGAGGCGTTCTCCGGCATCTCGGAGGAGATGGGCGACGTCGGCCTGGCGATCCAGCGGGCCGAGGACAAGACGGCCCAGCTCCAGGCGCGGGCCGGGGCGATCGACGAACTGCTCGCCTCCGGCGCCCTCGACGACCAGTCCGGCATGCACAAGGACGACATCCAGGCCGAGCTGGACCGGCTCTCCGGTGGTACGGATGTAGAGCTGGAACTGCAGCGCATGAAGGCGGAGCTGGCGGGAGGCTCGTCGGGCGGCCAGCAGGCCATCGAGGGCGGCAACGGCCAGTCGCAGTCCCAGCAACAGCCGCAGGACACCCCGCGCTTCGACAAGCAGTAGCCGACGTCCGGGGCCCACGCCGAGGAGGGCGAGATGGGCGACATGATCGTCCGGATCATGGGTGAAGGGCAGGTGAAGCTGTCCGACAGCCACCTGTCCGAGCTGAACAAGCTCGACGACGAGCTCCTGGTGGAAATGGAGAACGGCGACGGCCCCGGCTTCCGCCGCACCCTCGACGCACTCCTGTCCAAGGTCCGCGACCTCGGCGAGCCCCTGCCCGACGACTCCCTCGAACCGTCCGAGCTGATCCTCCCGTCCTCGGACGCGACGTTGGAGGAGGTCCGGGAGCTGCTGAGCGACGATGGGTTGATCCCGGGTTGAGCTGGGGTGCCTCTGGACGCCGGCCCGCATCATCCAGCCCGTCCGGCGCTTGAGGACGAGGCCCGTTCAGGGCCGAAGCGGGGCTCTGGGGGCGGCAGCCCCCAGGCGACGCGCACTGCAACGCCGGGCACACACCACAAGGAACCTCCAGTTGGCCCCCGTTCCAAGCCCCGCAGGGATACGCGCCCGGCAGCACCTCAAGGCGCACCCCATGGCGCTGGATGCCGCGCTGGCGGTCGGCGTACTGGCCGCGATGGTGGCCGGCTCGTTCGTGGACCCGCACGGCGAGAGCGGGGTCACCTGGGGCCTGCGCACCCCGGACGCGCTCAGCCTCCTGCTCATGACCCTCGGCGCCGCAGCCCTGGTCCTGCGCCGCCGCGCCCCCATGGCCGTCCTCGCCCTCACCGGCACTTTCTCCCTCGTCGAATGCGTCAGCGGCGACCCCCGCGCCCCGGTCGCCATGTCCGCGGTCATCGCCCTCTACACCGTCGCCTCGACCACCGACCGCACCACCACCTGGCGCGTAGGCCTGCTCACCATGACCGTCCTGACCGCTTCCGCCATGCTCGCCGGCCCCCTGCCCTGGTACGCCCAGGAGAACGTCGGCATCTTCGCCTGGACCGGCATCGGCGCCACCGCGGGCGACGCGGTCCGCAGCCGCCGTGCCATGGTCGCCGCCATCCGCGAGCGCGCCGAACGAGCGGAGCGCACCCGCGAGGAGGAGGCCCGCCGCCGCGTCGCCGAGGAGCGCCTCCGTATCGCCCGGGACCTGCACGACGTCGTCGCCCACCACATCGCCCTCGTCAACGTCCAGGCCGGCGTCGCCGCCCACGTCATGGACAAGCGCCCCGACCAGGCCAAGGAAGCCCTCGCCCACGTACGCGAAGCCAGCCGCTCCGCGCTCAACGAACTCCGCGCGACCGTCGGCCTGCTCCGCCAGTCCGGCGACCCGGAGGCCCCCACCGAACCCGCCCCCGGCCTCGCCCGCCTCGACGAACTCGCGGGCACGTTCCGCAGCGCGGGCCTCCAGGTGGAGGTCGCCCGCGCCGACCAGGGCACCACGCTCCCCGCCGCCGTGGACCTGGCCGCCTACCGCGTCATCCAGGAGGCCCTCACCAACGTGCAGAAGCACGCGGGTCCGGAGGCGAAGGCCGAGGTCAGCGTCGTCCGCGTGGGGCCGAACATCGAGATCACCGTCCTCGACGACGGCGCCGGCGAGGACGACATCCCGGACGGCGGTGGGCACGGCCTGCTCGGCATGCGCGAGCGCGTCACCGCCCTGCGCGGCACCCTCACCACCGGCCCCCGCTACGGAGGCGGCTTCCGCGTCCATGCGATCCTGCCGGTCAAGAGCAGTACGCGCGCGGCGGAGGACGCCGTATGACCGCCGAGGACGCCGCATGACTGCCGAATGACCGCCCTATGACGACGCCGCGGAACTCATGCGCACCCCGCGGAAGTTGTCGTAGGACGAAGCCATCCACCTCGTGCCCCGCAGAGGACCTGCCATGACCATCCGCGTCCTGCTCGCCGACGACCAGGCCCTCCTGCGCAGCGCCTTCCGGGTGCTGGTCGACTCCGAGCCCGACATGGAGGTCGTCGGGGAGGCGTCCGACGGGGCGGAGGCGGTGCGGCTGGCCAAGGAGGAGCGGGCGGACGTCGTGCTGATGGACATCCGGATGCCCGGCACCGACGGCCTCGCCGCCACCCGCATGATCAGCGCCGACCCGTCCCTCGCCCATGTCCGCGTCGTCATCCTCACCACCTTCGAGGTCGACGACTACGTGGTGCAGTCGCTGCGCGCCGGCGCCTCCGGCTTCCTCGGCAAGGGCTCCGAACCCGACGAACTGCTCAGCGCCATCCGCATCGCGGCCGGTGGCGAGGCCCTGCTGTCCCCGGCCGCCACCAAGGGCCTGATCGCCCGCTTCCTCGCCCAGGGCGACGGCGCGGACGACGACCGCGACCCGGCCCGCGCCGAGCGGCTCGACGCCCTCACCGTCCGCGAGCGCGAGGTCCTGGTCCAGGTCGCCGGCGGGCACTCCAACGACGAGATCGCCGAGCGGCTGGAGGTCAGCCCGCTGACCGTGAAGACGCACGTCAACCGGGCCATGTCCAAGCTCGGCGCCCGTGACCGGGCCCAGCTGGTGGTGATCGCGTACGAGTCCGGCCTGGTACGTCCAAGGGTGGAGTGAGCTCTGACGGGCGTACTGCGCCCGGAGTATGCGCCGTATAAGGAAATGGACCTGGGGTCTACGAATCCGGGCTCCCCGATGGCTCAGGGTGTAGGGGCGGGCGCTCATCTGTGAAACGCATGCGGGCCGCACATGCGTGCCACACCTGCGTTTCACAGACGCCCATGCCACGTCCGCTGCCCACTTCTGCCGCTCACAGAAGAGAGACCCTGACCCATGTCCTGGCTGTCGAAATTCAGCCTTGCTCAACGTGCCCTGATAGGCCTGATGTCGATCATCGCGATCGCCTTCGGCGCCATCGCGATACCCCAGCTCAAGCAGCAGCTGCTGCCCTCCATCGAACTGCCCATGGTGTCCGTGCTGGCGCCGTACCAGGGCGCCTCCCCGGACGTGGTCGAGAAGCAGGTCGTCGAGCCCATCGAGGACAGCCTCGAAGCCGTCGACGGCATCACCGGCGTCACCTCCACCGCGAGCGAGGGCAACGCCGTGATCATGGCGTCCTTCGACTACGGCCCCGACACCCAGCAGCTCGTCGCCGACGTCCAGCAGGCCGTCAACCGGGCTCGCGCCCAGCTGCCGGACGACGTGGACCCGCAGGTCATCGCCGGTTCCACGGACGACATCCCGACCGTCGTCCTCGCCGTGACCTCCGGCCAGGACCAGCAGGCCCTGGCCGACCAGCTCGACCGGACCGTCGTCGCGGACCTGAAGGAGATCGACGGCGTCGGTCAGGTCACCGTCGACGGCGTACGGGACCTCCAGGTCACCGTCACGCCGGACGACGCGAAGCTGGCCAAGGCGGGGCTCACTTCGGCCGCCCTCTCCCAGGCCCTGCAGGCGGGCGGTGCCACCGTCCCGGCGGGCTCCTTCGACGAGGGCGGCGACAACCGCACGGTCCAGGTGGGCGGCGGCTTCACCTCGATCCAGCAGATCGAGGACCTCATGGTCACCGGCGAGGGCGCTGCCGCCTCCGGGAAGAAGCCGGTCCGTCTCGGTGATGTGGCCGACGTCAAGCAGGAGCAGGCCGCGGCCGACTCCATCACCCGTACCGACGGCAAGCCGTCCCTCGCGGTCGCGGTCACCATGGACCGCGACGGCAGCGCGGTCGCGATCTCGGACGCGGTGCGCGACAAGCTCCCGGAGCTACGGGGGGACCTCGGCTCGGACGCCACGCTCACCGTGGTCAGCGACCAGGGCCCGGCGGTGAAGAAGTCCATCGACGGTCTGACCACCGAGGGTGCGCTCGGCCTGCTCTTCGCGGTCCTCGTCATCCTGGTCTTCCTCGCGTCGATCCGTTCGACGCTGGTCACGGCAGTCTCCATCCCGCTGTCGGTCGTGCTCGCCCTGATCGTGCTGTGGACACGTGACCTGTCGCTGAACATGCTGACGCTCGGCGCGCTCACCATCGCCATCGGCCGTGTCGTCGACGACTCGATCGTGGTGCTGGAGAACATCAAGCGGCACCTCGGCTACGGCGAGGAGCGCGAGGAGGCCATCCTCAAGGCGGTCCGCGAGGTCGCCGGCGCGGTCACGTCCTCCACCCTCACCACGGTGGCCGTCTTCCTGCCGATCGGCCTGACCGGCGGCATGGTGGGCGAGCTGTTCGGCTCGTTCAGCCTGACGGTGACGGCCGCCCTGCTGGCGTCGCTGCTGGTCTCGCTGACGGTCGTCCCGGTCCTGTCGTACTGGTTCCTGCGCGCCCCGAAGGGCACCCCCGAGGACGCCGACGAGGCCCGCCGCAAGGCCGAGGAGAAGGAGGCCAGGAGCAGGCTCCAGCGCTTCTACGTCCCCGTCCTGCGGTTCGCGACGCGCCGCCGGCTGACCAGCGTGCTGCTGGCGATCGTCGTCCTCATCGGCACGTTCGGCATGGCTCCGCTGCTGAAGACGAACTTCTTCGACCAGGGCGAGCAGGAAGTCCTCACCGTCAAGCAGGAGTTGAAGCCGGGCACCAGCCTGGCGGCGACCGACGAGCAGGCGAAGAAGGTCGAGCAGCTGCTCGCCGACACCAAGGGTGTCAAGGACTACCAGGTCACCGTCGGCTCGTCCGGCTTCATGGCGGCCTTCGGCGGCGGCACCGACACCAACCAGGCGTCGTACCAGGTGATGCTGGAGGACTCGGCGTCGTACGACGACGTGCAGGACCGCATCGAGACGGGCCTGAAGAAGCTCGACGGCATCGGTACGACCACCATCGCGGCCGGCGACGGCTTCGGCGCCCAGGACCTGAGCGTCGTCGTGAAGGCGGCCGACGGGGACGTCCTGCGCAAGGCGGCCGAGCAGGTCCGGGGGGCGGTGGCCGGCCTGGACGACGTCACGGACGTGACCAGCGACCTGTCGCAGAGCGTGCCGCGCATCTCGGTCAAGGCCAACGACAAGGCGGCCGCGGCCGGCTTCAACGACCAGACGCTCGGCATGGCCGTCGCCCAGGCGGTCCGCGGCAACACGGCGGCCCAGGCGACCCTCGACGACACCGAGCGGGACATCGTCATCAAGTCGGCGAAGCCCGCGAAGACCCTGAAGCAGCTTCAGGACCTGCCTCTGGGCCCGGTGAAGCTGGGTGACATCGCAGACGTGAAGCTGGTGGACGGCCCGGTCTCGATGACCCGGATCGACGGTCAGCGTGCCGCCACGATCAGCGCGAAGCCGACCGGCGACAACACCGGCGCGGTGAGCGCGGACCTCCAGTCCAAGATCAACGGACTGACGCTCCCGGCGGGCGCGACGGCCGAGATCGGCGGTGTCTCGCAGGACCAGGACGAGGCGTTCGCCAACCTGGGCCTGGCGATGCTCGCGGCGATCGCGATCGTCTTCATGCTGCTGGTGGCGACCTTCCGCTCGCTGGCCCAGCCGCTGATCCTGCTCGTGTCGATCCCGTTCGCGGCGACCGGCGCGATCGGCCTCCTGGTGGCGACCGGCACTCCGATGGGCGTCCCCGCGATGATCGGCATGCTGATGCTGATCGGCATCGTGGTGACGAACGCGATCGTGCTGATCGACCTCATCAACCAGTACCGGAGCCAGGGTTACGGCGTCGTGGAGGCCGTGATCGAGGGTGGTCGCCACCGCCTGCGCCCCATCCTCATGACGGCCCTGGCGACGATCTTCGCCCTGCTCCCGATGGCGCTGGGCGTCACCGGCGAGGGCGGCTTCATCGCCCAGCCGCTGGCGGTGGTGGTGATCGGCGGCCTGATCACCTCGACCATGCTGACGCTGCTGCTTGTCCCGACGCTCTACACGATGCTGGAGCTCCGCAAGGAGCGCCGGGCGAAGAAGCGCGAGGCGAAGCGGCTGAAGAAGGCGGGTGTGCCCGCCGAGGCGGCGTCGGACGAGCCGCAACCGGCGGGTGTCTGACGGAAACAACCGAGGCCGGGTCCCGTACGTGGAGGTACGGGACCCGGCCGTATCCTTTGAACCCAACTGACGTACGGGGGAGAGGGATCGGGGCGTGCCACTGCACAAGGACGATCCGAAGTCGGTCGGCGGGTACAAGCTGGTGGACCGGCTGGGCGCCGGCGGCATGGGCGTCGTCTACCGGGGCAGATCGCGCTCCGGCCGCGAGGTCGCCGTCAAGGTGGTGCACGCCCAGTACGCCGAGGACCGGGTCTTCCGCGCCCGTTTCCGGCAGGAGATCGACGCCGTCCGCAAGGTGAGCGGCGCCTTCACCGCGCCGGTGGTGGACGCCGACCCGGAGGCGACGCGGCCGTGGATGGCGACGCAGTACGTGCCCGGGCAGTCGCTCGCCGACCGGATCCGTGACCGGGAACCGCTGAAGGGCACCGAACTGCGGCGGCTGGCGCTCGGGTTGGTGGAGGCGCTGCGGGACATCCACCGGGCGGGGGTGGTCCACCGGGACCTCAAGCCCGCCAACGTCCTGATGGCCGAGGACGGCCCGCGCGTGATCGACTTCGGTATCTCGCGGGCGGCCGAGAACCACAACCCGCTGACCGAGACGGGGCAGATGATCGGCACCCCGCCGTTCATGTCACCGGAACAGCTCACCGACGCCCGCACGGTGGGCCCGGCCTCCGACGTCTTCTCCCTCGGCGCGCTGTTGGTCTTCGCGGCCACGGGCCGGGGCCCCTTCGACGCGGACAGCCCCTACCTCACGGCCTATCGGGTGGTCCATGACGCCCCCGCCCTGGACGGCGTGGCGGAGCCCCTGCGCACGGTCCTGGGAGGCTGTCTGGCCAAGGAACCCGCGGACCGGCCCGAACTGGCTGCACTGGCAGGGGAGTTCGTGGCCGCTCTGCCGGAGGCGGGTGCGCAGGACCAGGCCACCGTGGCGCTGCGCGTGGACGAGATGGCCGTGGTCCGGACCCGCCCCGCCGCGCCCTCTGTCCGACGGCGCAGTCGCATACGCCCCCTGTGGGCCACGGTCGGCACCGTCGGCGCCCTCGTTCTGGGCCTGACGGGGTACCTGCTGCTCGGCCCCGGACTCGCGGACGACGACTCCGGGGCGGGGGCGAACACCGCCGAGTCCGCGCCCTCCCGGTGGGCGGCCGTGCCGCCCGGCTGGAGGCCCTGGCAGACGACGGTGGACGCCACCGCCGCGAGCGGTGTGAAGCAGGGGACCGACGTCGCCGGCTACAGCCTGGGGAACGCCCCGGAGTGCGAGGTGTACGAGGGCGCCGTCCACTGCGCGGGCGACGGGACCCTGCCCATGCGCATCGACGCGCTCAGCGGACGGATCGTCTGGCGGGCCGACGGGGTGCCGCCCGCCGTGGGCAACGGGTGGTACACGTTCTCGGTCCTCGGCGTCGTGGACGACACGATGGTGGTTCAGCAGGAGTACCGCGCCGAGCGAGACGGCGACGCCGAGTACTCGGTCGCCGCCCTCGACACGGGGACCGGGAAGAGGCTCTGGCACCGCACGGTGAACACGCGCCAGGTCCGCCCGCACCTCTCCGGCGACCTCGTGATCGTCCCGGACGACAGCGGCCGTTCGGTGATCGCCCGCTCACCGCGCACCGGCACCGAACGCTGGACGGCGCCGCTGCCGACGGGGCAGTACTGCAACTGGGCGGACACCGGCGAGGACCTCTACCTCAAGTGCGCCCCGGACGTGCCGACTTCGAAGAACATGCTGCTCCTGGGACTGGACAGGGCCGACGGAGCGGGGCGGCGCCTGACGGTGCCCTATCGCGCAACTCTCCTCGGGACGTTCGACGGAGGCCTGCTCTTCCTCGACCCGGTCGAGGACAAGGAGGCGTTCTCCCGGATCCGGCTGGTGGATCCGGAATCGGGGAGGAACAGTACGACGAAGCTGGCGGAGGAGTTCGGGGGCTACGCGACGCTGACGGACGGCACCCTGTGGTTCGCCACGTCCTCCGGCCGGGTGATCGCGGTGTCGGCCCGGACCGGCGAGCGGCTGTGGCAGACCCGGACGAGCCTGGAGCGGCCGAGCGATGTCACCCACGACCCGCGTGCCCACGTGGTCTATCTGTCCAGCGCCAGCGGCCGGGTCGCCGCCCTCGACACAAGGAAGGGCACGCTGCTGTGGGAGACCCCACCGCGCGCCCAGCAGGTGACGAACCAGGGTTGGGCGCAGTCCGAGGTGCTGCTCCGCAAGGGCGCCCTGGTCGTCACCACCGGGGACGGCTACATCTTCACCCTCGACCCCGCTCACCCCGACCGGAAACCCGTGTCGGGGTGAGTGAAGGACCGGGTGAGCAAAGGACCTCTGACCGGACCTACGGCAGCGCCAGCATCCGCTCCAGCGCCAGCTTCGCGAACGCCTCGGTCTCCTTGTCGACCTCGATCCGGTTGACCAGGTTGCCCTCGGCGAGGGACTCCAGCGCCCAGACCAGGTGGGGCAGATCGATGCGGTTCATCGTGGAGCAGAAGCAGACCGTCTTGTCGAGGAAGACGATCTCCTTGCCCTCCGGAGCGAAACGGTTCGCCAGGCGGCGTACGAGGTTCAGCTCGGTCCCGATGGCCCACTTGGAGCCGGCCGGGGCGGCCTCCAGGGCCTTGATGATGTACTCGGTCGAACCGACGTAGTCCGCCGCGGCCACGACCTCGTGCTTGCACTCGGGGTGGACCAGAACGTTCACGCCCGGGATGCGCTCGCGCACGTCGTTCACCGAGTCGAGCGAGAACCGGCCGTGCACCGAGCAGTGGCCGCGCCACAGGATCATCTTCGCGGCGCGCAGCTCGTCCGCCGTCAGCCCGCCGTTCGGCTTGTGCGGGTTGTAGACGACGCAGTCCTCCAGGGACATGCCCATGTCCCGGACCGCGGTGTTGCGCCCGAGGTGCTGGTCGGGCAGGAACAGCACCTTCTCGCCCTGCTCGAACGCCCAGTCCAGGGCCCGCTTGGCATTGGACGACGTGCAGATGGTGCCGCCGTGCTTGCCCGTGAACGCCTTGATGTCCGCGGACGAGTTCATGTACGACACCGGCACGACCTGCTCGGCTATGCCGGCCTCGGTCAGCACGTCCCAGCACTCGGCGACCTGCTCGGCCGTGGCCATGTCGGCCATGGAGCACCCGGCGGCCAGGTCCGGCAGGACCACCTTCTGGTCGTCGGACGTCAGGATGTCCGCCGACTCCGCCATGAAGTGCACACCGCAGAACACGATGTACTCGGCCTCCGGGCGCGCGGCCGCGTCACGGGCCAGCTTGAAGGAGTCGCCGGTCACGTCCGCGAACTGGATGACCTCGTCGCGCTGGTAGTGGTGGCCGAGCACGAAGACCTTGTTCCCGAGCTTCTCCTTGGCCGCGCGGGCGCGCTCGACCAGGTCCGGGTCGGACGGCGAGGGCAGGTCGCCGGGACACTCGACGCCGCGCTCGCTCCTGGGGTCGGCCTCACGGCCGAGGAGCAGCAGGGCGAGGGGCGTCGGCTGTACGTCGAGCTCCGTGGTCTGGGCGGTGGTCACGACACGCACCCTTTCTGTTCTGCGGCTCGCCGGGTCCGGAGAATCGGACCCGGCGGGTCATGCGGGACACCTTCATCGACTTTTCGTCGAATTGACGCTATCTATCATAACCGGTTCACGTCACTTTGACGATGGCCATCGCGTCGATGTGACGTGAATCCCGCTGGGGGGCCTGCGTATTCCCGAATGAGACGTTTTCGCTTCGCGCGCCGTGTGCGAGCATGAAGAAGGACCGAAAGACAAGAGCCCGGCCCCGGAATGAATCCGCGGCCCCGCCGGTTGCAACCGTCGGCAAGCAGTCTCCGTACAACCCGGGAGAGATGTAGATGTCCGTATCGGACGAGACCAGCACCGCCACCGACGGCATCATCCTTAGTGACGCCGCCGCGGCCAAGGTCAAGGCCCTGCTCGACCAGGAAGGCCGCGACGACCTCGCGCTGCGTGTCGCCGTTCAGCCCGGTGGCTGCTCCGGCCTGCGCTACCAGCTCTTCTTCGACGAGCGCTCGCTCGACGGCGACGTCGTCAAGGACTTCGGCGGGGTCAAGGTCGTCACCGACCGCATGAGCGCTCCGTACCTGGGTGGCGCGTCCATCGACTTCGTGGACACGATCGAGAAGCAGGGCTTCACGATCGACAACCCGAACGCGACGGGCTCCTGCGCCTGCGGCGACTCCTTCAGCTGAGCCCGGCTGTTCAGCCGAGCCCGGCTGACACACGGGAAGGCGGCGACCCCCTCCGACGGGGCCGCCGCCTTCGTCTGTCCGGGGATCCCTACCGGGCCCCGGACGTCTGCGGTGCGTCCGGCAGCCGCGTCCCGGGCTTCTCCAGCGGGACCGCCTGCCCGTCCGTGCCCACGACCTTGCGGTCGCCGAGCGGCTCGTCCAGCTGCACGGTCTTGTGGAACACCTTGGCGATCATGATGCAGACCTTGTCCGGCTGGGAGGTCGCGGTCACCCGGACCGTCACCTCGTCCTCGCTCTCGCTCGCCGTCACCTTGTACTCGGCGCACACGCCGCCCGTGAAGGCCACGGTCAGTTCCCTGCCCTCGACGGTGTAGCCGTCCACGGCCACGTTCCGCGTGACCGGCGCCGAGGTCGGCTCGTCCTTCGGCCCGGTCGGCCGCGGGCTCGGCTGCCCGGTCGGCTCCTCGGACGGCGCGGTGGAGGCCAGGTACTTCGGGTCGATCGCCGGATACGTCACGGTGAAGCCGTCCTGCGCGCCCGGCGCCCGCACCTCGAACAGCCAGGAAGGCACCAGCGTCTGCCGCGCGTCCACATAGTGCGAGGCCAGCCCGAACACCGCCTTCTCGACGGTGATGGTGTCCTTGCCCGGCGCACCCGTACCCGTCGACGCCTGCGAACCGCACGGCGCCTCGAGGCGGTCCTTCAGCGGTACGGGGCTGGCACAGCCGCCGATGCCCATGCGGTGGTCGGTCCCCGGCGCCGCATTCATCAGCCCGAGCGTCTTCTCGGCATCCAGCACGGGGTACGTGTCCCCCTTCACCGGCGCCTTCAACTGGCCGCTTCCGCCGACCACCTCACCCTGGGTGCTCACGGTCACCCCGGTCGTCCAACCGTAGGTGGGCAACCCGCCCACCAGGGGATTCGCGTTCACGACCCGCTGGGCGCCCATGAGCTGACTCGCGTCGAGCTTCGCGTCGTCCTGACCCACCGCCTTGAGAATCGGCGCGGCGGCCTGCTTCGCGGCGTCCTCGCTCACCGGGTCGGCGGCGGGGTCCGGGGCGTCCTTGCTGCAGACGGTGGTGCTCTCGCAGTTGTCGGTGCCGGGTGCGTACCGGTAGAACGTCCAGGTCCCCGGCGCCTGCTTGTTCACCTGCAGACTCGGCCCCGCCCCGTCCTGCGCCCCGACCCTCCAGGTCTGCCCCTGCGCCACCGGCTTCCCGTCCACTCCGAGCGCCTTGGCCAGCCGCGCGACCTCGTCCGCGCCGACCTCACCCTGAGCCCGGTACACCGGCGCCGAGCCGGGCCCGTCCGCGAGCTCGCCGTCGGCCTTGTAGGTGACGCCGTACGGGTTGGGCTCCCCGGGTGCGATGCCGTTGGTGCCGCCGCCGTCGGTGTAGCCGTCGAGGTGCAGCGGCGGGGGAGTGCCACCGCCGGCCGCCCCCGACGTCGTACCGCCGTCCGACCCTCCGGACGCACTCGCGGCGAGATAGGCCCCACCGCCGCCGACGAGCAGCACGGCAGCAGCGACGGAGGCGATGATCGCGGGGGAGCGGCGCCGGGAGCCGTCGCGGGCGTCGTCGTGCCGGTGGTCGGCGGCTGTGAGGCCGGGGCCGGGGGTCTCGGCTGCGGGAGCTGGGGCAGCCTCGGCCGAGACCGACGCCCCCTCCCTATCGTCCTCCTCCGCCGATGCATCCCCGGCCACGGTGGCTTCGGTGTCTGCGGCTTCGGTGGCCGCTGAGCCCGTTGCGGCCTCCGCGGCTCCTACGGCCTCGTCGGCCCCGCTGTCCTCGGCGTCCTCGGCGTCCTCGGGGCGAAGGGCTCCGTCCGCCGCCTCACCCTCGGCTCCGAGCCCCTCGGCGCCGACGGCACCCTTCTGCGCCCGTGCCTCCTCCGCGTCCTTGCCGGAGGCGCCCGTGTCGTCGTTCTCGGGTCGCTCGGTGTTCACCGCATCGCTCCTTCGGCTGCGCACATGTCCCTTGACCCTGACCCGACCCTGTCAAAAGGCCGGCTGTCGGGTCGTATCCCGCATCCCCTTTACGGGGGACAGCGATGGGACGCAGCGGGGGAGCGCACGGTTCCCTGAAAGGCGCCGATTCGGCCGCCGGAGTTCGATGATTCGGCCGCCGAAGGTGTTCAGCCGCCGTGGCCCGATCAGTCGCCGTAGTCCGACATCGCGTCCAGCAGCCGCGCCGACTTCGGCGGCACGGTTACGCCATGGATGAGTGACGGGGAGATCGGACGGGAAAGGACACGGTCGGGAGCGGTCCAGTGGGGGGCCATCCGCGCGCAGTCACCGAGCAGTGACGCCAGGTCGACCTCCAGGTCGGCCGGAGCGGGGGCGTGGACCTCGGTTTTCGTCATAGCGGAACCGTAGGCACGCAGAAGCCCGCGAAGAAAGATCTACTATCGGGTAGTTTTGCCTGCTTCAGAGTCGCGGTCACGAACGGTAGCGTGGACTGTCAACCCAACCTCCCCGCAGGAGACTCCACGCCGTGCGCATCGCAGTCACCGGCTCCATCGCCACCGACCACCTCATGACCTTCCCCGGCCGTTTCGCCGACCAGTTCGTCGCGGACCAGCTGCACACGGTCTCGCTCTCCTTCCTGGTCGACAATCTGGACGTACGCCGGGGCGGCGTAGGCGCGAACATCGCCTTCGGCATGGGACAGCTGGGCACGCAGCCGATCCTGGTCGGCGCCGCGGGCTCCGACTTCGACGAGTACCGGGCCTGGCTGGACCGGCACGGCGTCGACACCGACTCGGTCCGTATCTCCGAGACCCTGCACACCGCCCGCTTCGTCTGCACCACCGACGCCGACCACAACCAGATCGGCTCCTTCTACACCGGTGCGATGAGCGAGGCCCGCCTGATCGAGCTGAAGACCGTCGGCGACCGCGTCGGCGGCCTCGACCTGGTCCTCATCGGCGCCGACGACCCCGAGGCGATGCTCCGCCACACGGAGGAGTGCCGCTCCCGCCAGATCCCCTTCGCCGCGGACTTCTCCCAGCAGATCGCCCGCATGAACGGCGACGAGATCCGGATACTGCTGGACGGAGCGACGTACCTCTTCTCGAACGAGTACGAGAAGGGCCTCATCGAGTCCAAGACCGGCTGGACGGACGAGGAGATCCTGTCCAAGGTCGGCCACCGCGTCACGACCCTCGGCTCGCGCGGCGTACGCATCGAGAGCGTCGGCGAGGACCCGATCGAGGTCGGCTGCCCGGAGGAGGAGCGCAAGGCCGACCCCACGGGTGTCGGCGACGCCTTCCGCGCCGGGTTCCTGTCGGGCCTCGCCTGGGGCGTCTCGCTGGAGCGGGCCGCGCAGGTCGGCTGCATGCTGGCGACGCTCGTCATCGAGACCGTCGGCACGCAGGAGTACCAGCTGCGCCGGGCGCACTTCATGGACCGCTTCACCAAGGCGTACGGGGACGCTGCCACTGAGGAGGTTCGCAAGCACCTCGGCTGAGGCCGGGTGCGACTACGTGTCTGCCTCGGCGGGTGCGTCGTCGTGTGCGGGTGCGTGGGGGGCTGGTCGCGCAGTTCCCCGCGCCCCTGAGGTGGGTCAGCTCACCCGGCGGACAAGGTAAGCCGTTCCTTCTGCCGCCGGCTCCTCTCCTACGTATTCCTGGCCCCGCATCTCGCACCACGCCGGGATGTCCAGCCGGGCCGCCTCGTCGTCCGACAGGACCCGCACCAGCCCACCCACCGGCACATCGCCGATGACCTTCGCCAGCTCGATGACCGGGATCGGGCAGCGCTTGCCGAGGGAGTCCACGACCAGGACGTCGTCCCGTACGACCGTCTCGGCGACCGGCGCCCCCAGCTTCTCCCGCACCGCGGTCACCGCCCCGGGCAACACCTCCAGGAACCGCTCGACGTCCTCCTCCGCCGTCCCGAACGGCAGGGACACCCGCACGTTCCCCTCGCTCAGCACGCCCATCGCCTTCAGCACATGGCTGGGCGTCAGCGTGCTGCTCGTGCAGGACGAACCGGAGGAGACCGAGAACCCGGCACGGTCCAGTTCGTGCAGCAAAGCCTCTCCGTCGACATAGAGACAGGAGAAGGTGACGATGCCGGGAAGGCGTCGCACCGGATCGCCGACCACCTCCACATCCGGCACCAGCCCCGGCACCCGCGCCCGGATCCGCTCCGTCAGCTCCCGCAGTCGTACCGCCTCTTGGGCCGCCTCCGCCTGCGCGGCACGCAGCGAGGCCGCCGCCGCGACGATCGCCGGGATGTTCTCGAACCCGGCCGCCCGCCCCGACTCACGCTCGTCCACGGGCCCTTGCGCAGCGAACCGCACCCCTTTCCGTACGACGAGCAGCCCGACCCCCGACGGCCCACCCCACTTATGGGCACTCCCGGTCAACACCGACCAGTCCCCGTCGACCCGCCCCCACCCGAGCGACTGCGCCGCATCCACCAGCAACGGCACCCCGGCCTCCCGGCACACGGCAGCCACTTCGGCGACCGGCTGCTCCGTCCCGACCTCGTGGTTGGCCGACTGAAGACAGGCGAGCGCGGTGTCCGGCCGAAGCGCATCCGCGTACGCGCCCACACTCACCGCCCCCGCACGATCCACCGCGACCTGCGTGACGGAACCGCCCCCGGCCTCGTGCGTGTCAGCCGCATGGAGCACAGAGGAGTGTTCGACGGCAGACACAATCAGGTGACGCCCGACCCGCCGCCGCCCGGCCAACACCCCGGCGACACCCGAGTGGACGGCCTTCGTCCCCGATGAGGTGAACACCAACTCATCGGCCCGGCACCCCACAGCCTCGGCAGCCGCCTCCCGAGCCGCATCCAGCAGCATCCGAGCCCGCCGCCCTTCCCGATAGAGACGGGCCGGATCGGCCCACCCCTCATCAAGGGAGGCCAGAAGAGCCTGCCGAGCAACAGGATGAAGAGGAGCACTGGAAGCAGCGTCAAAGTAGGACACACCTCAACGCTAAACGTCCGGCAACTGGGGCGCCCCAAAGGGGCGCGGGGAACTGCGCGACCAGCCCAAAACAACCCGCAGCCGCCAAACCAGCGAACCACCCCACCCAGTAGGCACCCCTCCCCGCGAACCCTCGGAGAGCGTCGGCTAGGGTTTGGTCCGCATAAACATCCAAACCCCTGCCCGACGCAGGGCGGCGACCGACCAGCGAGAAGGCCAGGCCGCAGCCATACCGCGCGGGCGAGACTCTCGGGAAGGCGCTACGTGAGTCCCAACGGCTCCGACCGCTCGCCGCGGCGCCCGATGCGGCGGAAGCTGCTGCAGGCAATGACTGCGGGCCTGGTCCTGGCGACAGCCACCGGTTGCTCGTACAACTGGGAAGACTTCCCTCGCCTTGGTATGCCCACCCCGGCCACGGAAGAGGCTCCGCGGATCCTCTCCCTCTGGCAGGGTTCCTGGGCGGCGGCGCTCGCCGTCGGCGTGCTGGTGTGGGGCCTCATCCTGTGGAGCGCCATCTTCCACCGGCGTAGCCGCACCAAGGTCGAGGTCCCCCCACAGACCCGGTACAACATGCCGATCGAGGCGCTGTACACGGTGGTCCCGCTCATCATCGTCTCGGTGCTGTTCTACTTCACGGCACGCGACGAGTCGAAGCTCCTCAGCCTCAAGGACAAGCCCGACGTCACCATCAACGTCGTCGGCTACCAGTGGAGCTGGGGCTTCAACTACGTCGAGCCCGTCGAGGGTTCCACCGGCGACGCGAAGACCGACAAGAACCTGGCCGCCATTCCGGACCGGTTCAAGGAGGACTTCCCGGCGAACGCCGGCGGTGTCTACGACGTCGGCACCCCCGGCACCCGGAACCAGGACACGGGCAACCCGGGCCCGACCCTGTGGCTGCCCAAGGGCAAGACGGTCCGCTTCGTCCTCACCTCGCGTGACGTCATCCACTCCTTCTGGGTGGTGCCGTTCCTGATGAAGCAGGACGTCATCCCGGGCCACACCAACGCCTTCGAGGTGACCCCCAACAAGGAGGGCACCTTCCTGGGCAAGTGCGCCGAGCTGTGCGGCGTCGACCACTCCCGGATGCTGTTCAACGTGAAGGTCGTCTCCCCCGACGAGTACGAGCAGCACCTCAAGGACCTCGCCAAGAAGGGGCAGACCGGTTACGTTCCCGCCGGCATCGCGCAGACGAGCCACGAGAAGAACCGGGAGACGACAAACCTGTGAGCATCCTCAACGAACCCCAGGGTGCCGCGGCAGCTGAGGACTCGTACGAGAACGAGCTGCCGGTCAGGCGCAAGCAGCCCGGCAACGTCGTGGTCAAGTGGCTCACCACCACCGACCACAAGACGATCGGAACGCTGTACCTCGTCACGTCGTTCGCGTTCTTCGTGATCGGTGGCGTGATGGCGCTGCTCATGCGTGCCGAGCTGGCCCGTCCGGGCCTGCAGATCATGTCGAACGAGCAGTTCAACCAGGCGTTCACGATGCACGGCACGATCATGCTGCTGATGTTCGCGACGCCGCTGTTCGCCGGCTTCGCGAACTGGATCATGCCGCTGCAGATCGGCGCGCCCGACGTGGCGTTCCCGCGGCTGAACATGTTCGCCTACTGGCTGTACCTCTTCGGCTCGCTCATCGCGGTCGGCGGCTTCCTCACCCCGCAGGGTGCGGCCGACTTCGGCTGGTTCGCCTACAGCCCGCTGTCGGACGCGGTCCGCAGCCCGGGCATCGGCGCCGACATGTGGATCATGGG
>NZ_RQJW01000030.1 GCF_004028635.1 Streptomyces cyaneus
TCCTCAAACGCCGGAGGGGCTGATTTCAGGTGGCCTCACCCCTCGACGCCGGTCCAGGCATTCCAGCCCGTCCGGCGTTTGAGGACGAGGCCCGTTCAGGGCCGAAGCGGGGGTCTGGGGGCGGCAGCCCCCAGGGACGGGACGGGTAGGGGCGGCGGGGGCGAAAATCACCGCCCCGGCCGCACCGTCAGGTCGTTGACCTCCGCGTCCCTCGGGAGATCCAGGGCCATCAGGATCGTCGTCGCCACCGACTCGGGGTCGATCCACTTCGACGCGTCGTACTCCTTGCCCTCCTGCTGGTGGACCTTGGCCTGCATGGGGCTGGCGGTGCGGCCGGGGTAGACCGAGGTGACGCGGATGCCGTTGCCGTGCTCCTCGTGGCGGAGCGAGTCCGCCAGGGCCTTCAGGCCGTGCTTCGACGCGGCGTACGCGGACCAGTCGGCGTGAGCGTTGAGGCCGGCGCCCGAGTTCACGAAGACCACGTGGCCGCGGGTGGCGCGGAGTTGGGGGAGGAAGTGGCGGGTCAGCTCGGCCGGGGAGATCAGGTTGACGTTGAGCTGGTGTCGCCAGGACTTCGGGGTCAGGTCGCCGACCGGGCCGAGGTCGACGACTCCGGCGATGTGGAGCAGGGAGTCCACCCGGTCGGGGAGCGTCTGGTGGGAGAAGGCCCAGGACAGCTTGTCCGGGTCCGCCAGGTCGCCGACCAGCGTCTTCGCGCCGGGGAACGCCGCCGCAAGCTCCTTCGCACGGCCCGCGTCGCGCGCGTGGAGGACGAGTTCGTCCCCGCGCGCGTGCAGGCGGCGGGCGACGGCCGCGCCGATGCCGGAGCCCGCTCCGGTGATCACATGTGTAGCCATGCCCGCCATGCTCGCATCAGCTCGCGGTCGCTCCACTCCCCGGCTCACTCCACTCCCTGGCTCTCCTCCAGGTACGCCAGCGCCCCCACCGGCTCCTCCGCGAAGAACACCAGGTCGGTCAGCGGACGGGGCAGGAAGCCCTCGTCCTCCATGCGGCGGAACTGTTCCTTCAGGCCGTCGTAGAAGCCCGCGGTGTTGAGCAGGACCACCGGCATGTCCGTGTGGCCGTGCTTCTTCAGTTCCAGGATCTCCGTCGCCTCGTCCAGGGTCCCCGTGCCACCGACCATGATCACCACCGCGTCGGCCTTCTCCAGGAGCAGCTTTTTGCGCTCGGCCAGGTCCTTCGCGATCACCATCTCGTCGACGCCCGGGCGGACCTTGGCGGCCAGGAACTCCACGGAGACCCCGACGAGCCGTCCGCCCGCCTCCTGCACCCCGTCGGCCACGACCTTCATCAGACCCACGTCGGAGCCGCCCCACACGAGCGTGTGCCCGCCCTTGCCCAGCAGTTTCGCGAACTCGCGCGCGGGGCGCGTGTAACGGTCGTCGAGGTCGGCGGCGGAGAGGAAGACGCAGATTCGCATGGAGCCACCGTACGCGGGAAGAACCCGGCGCCCGCGAACGCTTTTGCGGATATGGCTGACGGACACACGATCACGATCGAGCAGGGCACGCAGCGCGTACGGGTGGTCCACGGCGACCAGGTCCTCGCGGAGAGCGACCGGCCCCTGGTCCTGCGGGAGACGGGCTGTCCCGTGCGGTACTACATCCCGGCCGAGGACGTACGACTGGACCTGCTGACGCCCTCCGACACACACACCTACTGCCCGTTCAAGGGAACGGCCTCCTACTGGTCGCTGCCCGACACGGCGGACCTCGTCTGGGCTTACCCGGATCCGAAGCCGGACGTGGCCGAGATCAAGGACCACCTCTGCTTCTACGAAGTCGAAGTGTCGTAAGCGATTAGTGCCATGCCGTACGGCAGTCTCCACAGGCATGGACAAGAAGACCTTTTCGGCCGACGGCACCTCCATCGCGTACGAGATCTCGGGTGAGGGGCCGCCGGTGATCCTCATCAGCGGCGCGATGTCCACCGGGGGCACCGTGGCGCCGCTGGCCGTGCCTCTGTCCGAACACTTCAGGGTCGTCGTGTACGACCGCCGAGGGCGGGGCGAGAGCGGTGACACGGCGCCGTACGCGGTGGAGCGGGAGGTCGAGGACCTCGCCGCGCTGATCGAGGCGGTGGGTGGGGAGGCCGCGTTGTACGGCACCTCTTCGGGGGGCGCGCTCGCGCTCGAAGCGGCGGCGAGTGGGCTGCCGGTGCGTCAGGTCGCGGTGTACGAGGTGCCGTTCGCGGTCTACGAGGGCGGCGCGAAGGAGCGTGCGCAGTACACCGAGCGGCTGACCGAGGCGCTGGCGGAAGGCCGGCGCGGGGACGCCGTCGAGCTGTTCCTGCGGCTGGCCGGGATGGCCGAGCAGATGATCCAGGGTGCCCGCCAGTCCCCCATGTGGCGCGGCATGGAGACGATCGCATCGAGCCTGGCCTACGACAACGCCGTGATGGGCGACGGTCTGGTCCCCCGGGATCGGCTGGCCTCGATCACGGTCCCGGTGCTGGCCGTGGCCGGCAGCGCGAGCCCGGCGTGGATGCAGGAGGCGGCACGCGCGGTAGCCGAGATCGTGCCCGGTGGGTCGCACCGGAGCCTTCCGGGGCAGACGCACATGGTGGAGCCGGAGGTGCTGGGGCCGGTGCTGGTGGAGTTCTTCGAGGCGTGACCGAGGCCGGGGCCGGCCGCTGAACGGCCCCGGGTCCCTCACTCAGACGCTCGTGGGCGTGGCCCGTACCGTCGACGCGATCGTCGCCGAGCCCACCACGCGCGTGCCGTCGTACAGCACGATCGCCTGGCCTGGGGCGACGCCGCGGACCGGCTCCGCGAAGGTGACCTCCAGGGAGCCGTCGACCAGCTCGGCGGTCACCTCGGTCTCGCCGCCGTGGGCGCGGAGCTGCGCGGTGTAGGTGCCGGGGCCGGTCGGGGCGGTGCCGCACCAGCGGGGCTTGATGGCGGTGAGGGCGCTGACGTCGAGGGAGGCCGCCGGGCCGACCGTGACCGTGTTGTTCACCGGCGAGATGTCGAGGACGTAGCGCGGCTTGCCGTCGGCGGCCGGGGTGCCGATGCGCAGGCCCTTGCGCTGGCCGATGGTGAAGCCGTACGCCCCCTCGTGCGTGCCGAGCTTGGCTCCCGACTCGTCGACGATGTCGCCCTCCGCCTTGCCCAGCCGGTTCGCGAGGAAGCCCTGGGTGTCTCCGTCGGCGATGAAGCAGATGTCGTGCGAGTCGGGCTTCTTGGCGACCGCGAGGCCGCGGCGCTCGGCCTCCGCGCGGATCTCGTCCTTCGTCGTCAGGGTGTCGCCGAGCGGGAACATCGCGTGCGCCAGCTGCTTCTCGTCCAGGACGCCGAGGACGTACGACTGGTCCTTGGCCATGTCGGAGGCGCGGTGCAGCTCGCGTGTGCCGTCC
This sequence comes from Streptomyces cyaneus, assembly GCF_004028635.1. Taxonomy (GTDB): domain Bacteria; phylum Actinomycetota; class Actinomycetes; order Streptomycetales; family Streptomycetaceae; genus Streptomyces; species Streptomyces cyaneus. The sequence continues at coordinate 3,376 of NZ_RQJW01000030.1, forward strand.
TCGTTCAGTACGACCGTCGCGTAGTGGCCGGTGCAGACCGCGTCGAAGCCGAGGGCCAGCGCCTTGTCCAGCAGGGCCGCGAACTTGATCTTCTCGTTGCAGCGCAGGCACGGGTTCGGGGTGCGGCCGGCCTCGTACTCGGCGATGAAGTCCTCGACCACGTCCTCGCGGAAGCGGTCGGCGAGGTCCCACACGTAGAACGGGATGCCGATGACGTCCGCGGCGCGGCGGGCGTCGCGGGAGTCCTCGATGGTGCAACAGCCCCGCGCGCCCGTGCGGAAGGATTGAGGGTTCGCGGAGAGCGCGAGGTGGACGCCGGTGACGTCGTGGCCCGCCTCGGCCGCGCGGGCGGCGGCGACGGCGGAGTCGACCCCGCCGGACATGGCGGCGAGGACGCGAAGGGGGCGGGAGGGCTGCGCGGTGTGAGTCATAACCCTTCCAGGGTACGGGGGCGTGGGAACCAGGGCCCGCGAGTATCCGTTGACGATCACATGGGACAGCGGAAGGCTTCGAAGGACGGCGACCGGAAGGTCGGGCGTCGTGCGTTGCTCATCGGCGGGACGGCGGCCGCGGTGGGCTCGGCCGTGCTGGCTCGCGACGAGTTGGCGCGGCTGTGGTGGCGGGTGCCGGGCGTGGAGAAGCCGCGCAAGGAGGGCGAGGTCGACTACGCGGGCGCGCGGTGGGTGGCGGCGTCGGACGCGAACTGGAGACGGGCGGACCGTCCCGACGACTACGGCATAGACATGGTGATCATCCATGTCACCCAGGGCAGCTTCGCCAGCGCGGTGAAGGTGTTCCAGGACCCGGAGCACGGGGCGGCCGCGCACTACATCGTCCGCAAGGACGGCCACATCACACAGATGATCCGCGAGCTGGACGTGGCCTACCACGCGGGCAACCGCGACTACAACGAGCGCAGTGTCGGCATCGAGCACGAGGGCTTCGTGGACCGGCCGCAGGACCTCACGGACGAGATGTACGAGGCCTCGGCGCGGCTCACGGCCCGGATATGCGCGCGCTACGACATCCCCGTCGACCGCGAGCACATCATCGGACACGTGGAGGTGCCGGGGACCGACCACACGGACCCCGGGGAGCACTGGGACTGGGACCGGTACATGAAGCTGGTGCGGGCGGCTCCCGCGGCGGAGGCGTGAGCGGTCAGAGCAGGGCGGCGACCAGGGCCGCGGCGGGCGGCAGTCCCTGGCCGAGCGCGCCCCGCCACAGCCAGGGGAAGGTGGCGGCGAAGACGAGCGCGGAGGCGATCAGGCACGCGCAGAGGTAGACGACGACGGCGAAGACCTGGGTGGCGACGTTCACGGGCGGAGTGTCACGGGCGGAGTGTCCGCCTGTGTCCGGCCGCCGACGAGAGCGCGCGGCGGAACCCGTGTGCCCCGCCGGAACCCATGCGGCTTCTGCGCCCCCTACGTCAACCCTGCCGCCCGCGCTCGTTCCACCGCCGGGCCGATCGCCTTGGCGACCGCCTCGACGTCGGCCTCCGTCGAGGTGTGGCCGAGGGAGAAGCGCAGGGTGCCGCGGGCCAGGTCGGGGTCGGTGCCGGTGGCCAGCAGGACGTGGCTGGGCTGGGCGACGCCCGCGGTGCAGGCGGAGCCGGTGGAGCACTCGATGCCCTGGGCGTCCAGGAGCAGGAGCAGGGAGTCGCCCTCGCAGCCCGGGAAGGTGAAGTGCGCGTTGGCCGGGAGGCGGCCGCCGGGTGCCGGGTCGCCGCCGAGGATCGCGTCCGGGACCGCCGTACGGACGGCCTCGACCAGGGCGTCGCGCAGGGCGCCGATCTCCCGGGCGAACCATTCGCGCTGCTCGGCGGCGAGGCGGCCGGCGACCGCGAAGGAGGCGACCGCGGGGACGTCGAGGGTGCCGGAGCGGACGTGGCGTTCCTGGCCACCGCCGTGCAGGACGGGTACGGGAGTCTGGTCGCGGCCGAGGAGCAGGGCGCCGATACCGTACGGGCCGCCGATCTTGTGGCCGGAGACGGTCATCGCGGCGAGGCCTGAGGCGGCGAAGTCGACAGGGACCTGGCCGAATGCCTGGACGGCGTCGGCGTGCAGCGGGACGTCGAACTCCCTTGCCGCGTCGGCCAGTTCGCGGATCGGCATGACCGTGCCGATCTCGTTGTTGGCCCACATCACGGTGGCCAGGGCGACGTCGTCGGGGTTGCGGGCGATGGCTTCGCGCAGGGCGTCCGGGTGGACCCGCCCGTGGGAGTCGACGGGAAGGTACTCGACGGTGGCGCCCTCGTGTTCGCCGAGCCAGTGGACGGCGTCGAGGACCGCGTGGTGCTCCACGGGGCTGGCGAGAACGCGGGTGCGGGTCCCTGCGGGGTCGGCGTCGCGGCGGGACCAGTACAGGCCCTTGATCGCGAGGTTGTCGGCCTCGGTGCCGCCGGAGGTGAAGACGACCTCGCTGGGGCGGGCGCCGAGTGCTTCCGCGAGGGTTTCGCGGGCCTCCTCGACGGTTCGCCTCGCGCGGCGGCCGGATGCGTGGAGGGAGGAGGCGTTGCCGGTGACGCTCAGCTGGGCGGTCAGCGCCTCTGCCGCCTCCGGGAGCATGGGGGTCGTCGCGGCGTGGTCGAGGTAAGCCATGGTGGCCACGATTCTAAAGGGCGCCGGTAAAGGGCCTTGCGTCAAGGTTGCCCGGGGTTGCAGCCAGGTCGCACCTTGCCCGAGTTGCCCTTGAGGTCGGTCGCGATGCACCCGGCGCTGCAGGCCGTGCCCACGGGGCGCTGCGCTTGGCCTGAGCCGACGATCGCGCCCGGCGCTGCAGGCCGTGCCCACCCGTTCCGCCCTGCGGAACGACTGCCCACGGCGGTCCCGGCGGTCACCGTCACCCGGGGGCGGTCGGCGGTTCGCGGCCGACGGTCGGCGCTTCGCGGTTCGCGGTCGGCGGTCGGCGGTCAGCGGTCAGCGGTCGGCGGTCGGCGGTCGGCGGTCGGCGGTCGCCAAGGCGATCGGCCCGGCGGTGGAACGGCGGTCGGCGCTACATGGCCGTGGCAGGCGGTACGTGGCCGCGGCAGGAGATAGGCGGTACATGGCCGCAATAGCGGCAAGCGGTACATAGCCGCGGCAGGCGGCAGCAGTCACATGGCCGCGATAGGCGGTACGTGACCGCGATAGGCGGTACTGGCCGCAAAGCGGCACGCGGCGGTACATGGCCGCGGCAGACGGTTCGCAGCACGCGGGCCCCAGTGCCGTCGGCTCACGGCTGCGGCTCGTCCCCGGCCGCTTGCCGTCAGGTCGGACGTCGCCTCCGGGAGACCTCAGGGTCTCCTAGAAGCTCCAGGACAGCGTGTTGTCCATCTGGACGAACGCCAGCAGGACCAGCAGGTCTGCGACGCCCAGGCCCATGCCCAGGAACGCCCGGCCCCGGCGCTTCGTGCCGCGCCACAGGGACACTGCCGCCAGGACGATGGCGACCGGGCCGAGGAAGACGTTGAAGACCAGCAGGCCGAGGAGGCCCAGGATGAAGGACGCCACGGCCATGCCGTCGGCGTCGCGGGTACGGGTGCGGGTGCCGGGGCGGGTGGTGGCCGGTGCGGTGAGTTGCATGGGTATCAGCTCCCGAGGAGTCGGTGCGGTGCGGTGGGTGGAGTCAGTTGCGGCGGGCGCGGCGCTCGCGGGCGGCGAAGATGCCCAGCCAGGCGACGATCACGGCGGCGGCGACGGCGGTGAAGGCGAGCGGTGCGTGGGCCACGGTGCCCAGCAGCACGCCCAGCAGCAGAAGTGCGGCGACGAGGAACAACATGGGATCGAATCCCCCTCCGAGATCTCTCTTGCTCTCCGAGATCTCTCTCGTTACGTTTCGGTGAACAGTTGTAGTAACAGTTGTTCACTGACTCCCAAGTCTAGCGCGCCCCACGGCTTTTCAATTCCAGAGAACAGTTGTTAACTGCATGGTATGAGTCACACCCTCGGCCTTCGGCAGGCCCAGAAACAGAAGACCCGACAGGCGCTCCTGGACGCCGCGTTGGGACTGCTGGAGGAGCAGAGCCTGAGCAGTCTCGGTCTGCGCGAGGTCACCCGCGCCGTCGGCGTCGCCCCGACAGCCTTCTACCGGCACTTCCGTTCCACCGCCGACCTCGGTGTCGCCCTCGTCGAGGAGGCGCTGGGCAGTCTGCATCCGATGATCCGCACGATCGTCTCCTCGTCCGGCGACAGCGACCAACGCATAGAGCGCGCCGTCGGGTTGATCGCCCAGCACGTGGCGACCCACCCGGCCCACGTCCGCTTCATCGCCCGCGAGCGGCACGGCGGGGTGCAGTCGGTGCGGGAGGCGATCCAGGACCAACTGGCGCGTTTCGCCGAGGAGGTGAAGGCCGCGCTCGTCAAGGACCCGGTCTCCGCGGGCTGGAACGACGACGACCTCCTCATGCTCGCCGACCTCTACGTCGACCAGATGCTGATGACGGCCTCGCTGTTCCTGGACGTCCTGGAGGCGCCGGAGGAGGAGCGGCGGCGCGTCGCCCACGTCGCGACCCGCCAGATGCGGCTGATCAGCATCGGCCGGGAGCACTGGCTGGACTGAGCACCGACAGCACGACAGGGGCGGCGCCCCCGCTGCACGGGAGTGCCGCCCCTGTCGTACGTCATACGGCGGAAGTACCGCTCCTACACGGCGGAATTGCCGCCCTGCCTTACGGCGTCCTGCGTCAGTTCTTGGTCGCCGTGGCCGCCGCGCTCGGGGCGCCGCTCGGGGCGCCGCTGGGAGCCGCCCCGCCGCCCTGACCATCGCCCGGGCCGCCACAGCCGCCGCCCTGGCCACCGCCGGGGCCGCCCTGGCCGCCACCACCCTGCCCTCCGCCGGGGGCGCCGCTGGGCGCACCGCTCGGCGCGCCCGAGGGAGCACCCGACGCCCCTGCCGACGGCGCCCCCGAGGGAGCACCGCTCGGCATGCCCGACGGCGCCCCGCTGGACGCGCCCGACGGCTGCTGGCACGACGACGACGACTGCTGGCCGGAGTTGCCGCTGTTCGAGGTCGACGACGAGTCGCCGGAGCCGCAGGCCGCCAGGGCCAGGGGCGAGAGCGCCAGCAGGGCCACGGCGGGGAGGAGACGCGCACGCTTCATGAGAAACCGCTCCAAGGAAGATGAGGAAGTCCTGGGCGGGAACTCAATCAACGCAGTTTGGGGCTTCGTTGAGGCTCTGCTGTAAGCGACCTGTGCGCCGGGCAAAGCGCCTCCAAAGACGCCTCGCTGACCTGCGCGTTTCCTCGGAGCCTCACGCTACTCGCTGGTACAAGGCCGTGACAGAAGCGACCACGAGCCTTCAGCTCAGCCTCACCCGTGCCAGCTGCCTCGACTGTGCGACCAGCCTGTCCGCGCTGTCCCAGACCTCCGCGTCCTCCTCCAGGAAGCCGCCCGCGAGGTTGCGCGTCGTGATGGACACTCGCAGCGGGCCGGGGGCCGGGCGGCACCGTATGTGGACGGTGAGTTCGACCGTCGGGACCCAGCCGGAGATGCCGATCTCGAAGGCGGTCGGGGGCAGTGCGTCCACCGCCAGCAGCAGCGACAGCGGGTCGGCGTCCCGGCCGTCGGCCAGGCCGAACCACGCCCGCATCTCGCCCTTGCCCGACGGCTGACCGAGCGCCCAGCCCAGGGTGGACGGGTCGAGCTTGAGCATCAGACGGTCGGTGATGGCCGAGCTGCCGTCGACGGGGGCGGGACCGTCCTCGGGGCCGAAGCAGTGCTCCAGCGGCGGGAACGCCGGCGGCTTGGCGGTCGTACGGACGTCGTCGGGGAGGGAGTCGAGGTCGCCGTACGAGGCGAGGACGCGGATGCGCTCGATCTCGTTGCCCTCGGCGTCGTACTGGAAGAGCGAGGCCTGGCCGGTCGACAGCGTCCGTCCCGTGCGCACCACGTCCGTGCGGACGACCGCCGGGCCCGGCTGGGACGCGGTCAGGTAGTGCGCGGAGATGGTGAACGGGTCGCTGTGCGGCAGGGCGTCCGCGAGGGCGCGACCGAGGACGGCCAGCAGGTAGCCGCCGTTGACGGCGCTGATGATGGTCCAGCCGGCCGAGAGGTCGATGTCGTAGACGCCGGGGGCCCGCGGGGTGAGCGCGGTGTCGCGGTCGAACTCGCTGTCGCCGATCGTGGCCTGCGTGGCCGTCGGGGCGGAGGCTGCTTCTGGCATGGATGAACGGTACAACAGGTAACTACTAAGCGGTAGCTTTTCCCGCCCCCGAAGGGCTGAGGCTCATTGAGATATGGGCAACTTTTCGGTAAGCGTCATCCCCCGTCCGAAACCTGAGACGCCGATAAGCCCTCTATCGGGACATGAGTCTCACCGGGACCCCATTCCTCTACACGCTCATCGCGCTGTGCGTCGTCGCCGTCGCGCTGCCGCTGGTCCTCTGGTCACGGGTGCGCGGACCCAAGGTCCTGCGGGCCGCCGCCCGGATGCTGATGCTGCTGTTCGCCCAGGGCACCGCGGTCGCCCTGGTCTTCACGCTGGTCAACAACTCCAACCAGCTGTACGACAACTGGGGCGACCTGCTCGGCACCAGCGACCATGTGCACGAGGCCGCCGACCTCGGGGCGAGCGGCACCGGCGGGATCGCGCTGGAGAAGCTGCCCAAGGTCCGGCAGGTCTTCAAGCCGGGCAAGGGCCCCGGCATGCGCACGGAGGGCGGGGTGCTCGTCACGCAGCTCAAGGGCCGGGTGTCCGGAGTGCACGCCGAGGTCAACGTCTGGCTGCCGCCGCAGTACCGCGACCCCGCCTACCGCAATCACAGGTTCCCGGTCGTCGAGGTGCTGCCGGGCTACCCGGGCTCGTCGAAGGCCTGGTACGGCACGATGGACGCGCCCCAGCAACTGGCGCCGCTGATGCGCAGCGGGCAGATCGAGCCGTTCATCATCGTCTCGCCGCGCACCACGCTGCTGCCGGGACTCGACACCGGCTGTGCGAACGTCCCGGGCAAGGTGAACGCCGACAGCTGGCTCAGCGTCGACGTGCCGAAGATGGTCATGGACAACTTCCGGGCCCAGGCCGCGCCGGACGGCTGGGCGGTCGCCGGGTACTCGGCGGGCGCGCACTGCGCGGCGAAGCTGGCCATCGCCCACCCCGACCGCTACCGGGCCGCGGTCAGCATGTCCGGCTACAACGACCCCGCCGCAGTACCCCAGTCGCTGGCCGGCAAGTCCCCGGCGCTGCGGGCCGCGAACAACCCGTACATGCTCCTCAAGGAGTCCCGGGTCCCGCCGCGCGTCGCGCTCTACCTGTCCGGTCAGCCGAAGGACGGGTACGAGGCGGCCCTGGCCCTCCAGCGGGCCGCGAAGGCGCCGACGACCGTGGACGTGGTGTTCATCCCGCGCAGTGCGGGCGGCCACACCATGGCGCTGTGGAAGCCTCAGGTCGTCCCGGCGTTCCGCTGGCTGACCGAGGTGATGGGCACGCGGCACCCGGTCCGTACGGCGCCTGGCTCCGGCGGGACTACTCCTCTCGCACCGTCGACCGCCGGTTCCAGGCACGCGGAGCTCGCCAGTGGTACCGCATCGCCAGCAGCCGCAGCACGAACGCCGTGACGACCGCGAGGGCGCTGGTGAACGGGTTCAGGGCGTCGTAGCGGATGCACAGCACGACCATCGTGGCGCCGACGATCGCCGGGACCGCATACAGGTCGCGGTCCCAACGCAGCAGTGACGGCACCTCGTTGGCCAGGACGTCGCGCAGCACACCGCCGCCCACGGCGGTCGCCATGCCCAGGCAGGCGGAGGCGGTCAGGCCCAGCCCGTAGTCGTACGCCTTCGTCGTCCCGGCGACGCAGAAGAGGCCGAGGCCCGCCGCGTCGAAGACGTTCACTCCGGTCTGGATGCGCTCCACGTGCGGGTGGAGGAAGAAGACGAGGAGCGCGGCGAGCAGCGGGGTGAGGAAGTACCCCAGGTCGGTGAAGGCGGCCGGGGGTACGGCGCCGATGATCACGTCCCGGAACAGCCCGCCGCCCAGGGCGGTGACCTCGGCGAGGACGGCGATGCCGAAGACGTCGAAGTTCTTGCGGACGGCCAGCAGGGCGCCGGAGATCGCGAAGACGAAGATGCCGATCAGGTCGAGCGTGTGCTGGACGGACGGGCTGAACAGTTGCTGGAGCACCCGAGCATTCTCGCCTGTGACTGGATGCCCGCCACGCCCGGAGGGTCTCCGCGCCACCCGCAGCATCAAAGCGCTTTCGCCCGAATTCTCTCTGAGGCTTATTTGAGGCTACTGACAAAGCATTGGCAAGGACATCACAAAATACCTACTGCGCCACGGAACCCCTGTCGTACGTTTGCGATTGCGGAGGAGTCACCACACGGGGTGGCTGACGGTCTCCTCCATTCCTCGACCAGGGAAACAACTTGACGCACTACGCGAGAACCGCAACGGTCGGCGCGACATTGCTCGCATTGGTCGCCGTCGGTACGAGTTCAGCTCAGGCCGCCACACCCTCCGCAGTACATCCGGACAACTGCGGCACCGAGTCGTCATATGAATACAGCGCCGTAAAATCCCAGCATGTGGGAATGGTGCCCCCGTCCAGTGCGCCGGGCGGACACACGCTCGGCATCACCCTCACCGCAGGCGCATCGATCACCGGCACCATCAGCGGATCCGTTCAGGGCGAACAGAGCATCATCGTCGCGAACGCCAAGGAAACCCTGGGGCTGTCGTTCGCGCTCACGATGACGGCATCGGTCTCCTACTCGGACAGTTGGAAGGTACCGAGCTCCTGGCGGAAGGGGTACCTTCACGCCGGCGCCGACCGGGACACGATGAATTGGCAGTACGGACACTACGGCGCGAACTGCAAGTGGGTGGTCACGCGCCATGGCGTCGCGAAACTCCCGTACCACCTTCCGGCATTCTGGAGCACCAAGGGATGATTTCCGTCGCCGGCGGTCGTTTCTCGCAATGCGCGGCACGCGTGGCCGTACTGTCCGCGGTGTTGATATCCGCGGCCGGCTGCGGCGACTCAGGCTCCTCTGCGCAGCAGCCATTGCCGAGAAAGGCAGCGAATTCATCGGCGGCAGCGAAAATGGAGTTGCCGACGCTGAAATCTCTCGAGGCCTCGGCTCCGTCCGGGAAATTGCTGGTGGCGCAGAGCGGGCGCGGTGCCCAGCGGTTCGACGTGCCCTTGCCGAAGGTGGGTTCCCAGGTCACGGTACGGCTGATCTGCTTGGGGCCCGGTGATGCGAAGGTGACCGACGGGTCCGGTGGCTCCGTCCTGGAAGTGGCCGGATGCAATGCCACGGCGGCGTACACCACGGGGTTCGCCGGCGCGAAGAGCGACCGGGCGATGAGGCTCGCGGTGCAGCCTTCCGTGTCGTGGCGAATGCTGGTCTGGGGGTAGCCCGAGAGGTCCTCCACCAGGCGCGAACAAAATGCAGGACCGGCAGGGGGTACCTGCCGGTCCTGCATTGCGTCATGTCCTGCATCGCGTCATGTGTTGCAGCGTGCCGGACGGAGTAGCCCGGAGTTCTCCGGGCTCGTCAGGGGTCCGACAGGCAATCACTTCTGCCGGTCGGTCGACTCCTGACCATCCGCGTCCGCATCCGCATCCGCATCGGCATCCGCTTCCACTTCGGTGGAGCCATTGGCCTCGGCGGCCACCGCCACCGACGTCTGTGCCGACGCCGCCAGCACCTCGTCCGCCACGAACGCCGAGGCCTCCTTGGCAGCCGTGAGGAGCACCGTGTCCTGCGGCGCCTGGTCCTCGAAGTTCTCCGGGTGGTGGCAGGCGACCTGCTGAGCGGGCCGCAGCTCGATGAGCGGTGGCTCGGTCGTCCGGCAGATCTCCGTCGCCTTCCAGCACCGGGTGTGGAACCGGCAGCCGCTCGGCGGGGAGATCGGCGACGGTACGTCGCCCTTGAGCAGGATGCGCTCGCTCTTGGCGTGCTTGCGCCTCGGGTCCGGAATCGGCACCGCCGACATCAGCGCCTTGGTGTACGGGTGCATCGGTGCCCGGTACAGGGATTCGCGATCGGCCAGTTCGACGATCTTGCCGAGGTACATCACCGCGATCCGGTCCGAGACGTGCCGGACGACCGAGAGGTCGTGCGCGATGATCACGTACGTCAGGCCCAGCTCCTGCTGGAGGTCGTCGAGCAGGTTGACGACCTGAGCCTGGATGGACACGTCGAGCGCGGAGACCGGCTCGTCGGCCACGACCAGCTTCGGGTTGAGCGCGAGCGCGCGGGCGATGCCGATGCGCTGGCGCTGGCCGCCGGAGAACTCGTGCGGATAGCGGTTGTAGTGCTCGGGGTTGAGGCCCACGACCTCGAGCAGCCGCTGGACCTCCTTCTTGATGCCGCCGGCGGGCTCGACGCCCTGCAGCCGGAAGGGGGCGCCGACGATCGTGCCGATGGTGTGGCGCGGGTTCAACGACGAGTACGGGTCCTGGAAGATCATCTGCACATCGCGGCGGAGCGGACGCATGCCGCTCACGCCGAGGTGCGTGATGTCCTTGCCCTCGAACTCGACCTTGCCGGCGGTCGGCTCGAGCAGGCGGGTGATCAGCCGGCCCATCGTCGACTTGCCGCAGCCCGATTCGCCCACGACACCGAGGGTTTCGCCGGCCTTGACCTCGAAGTCGATGCCGTCGACCGCACGCACCGCGCCGACCTGCCGCTGGAGCAGGCCCTTCTTGATCGGAAAGTGCTTCTGGAGCCCGGTCACCTTCAGCAGGGTCTCGCCGGCGGCGGCGTCCTTGGTGAGGGTGGCCGCGCCGGCGGCGCTCGTCTCGGTGCCGTCGCCTTTCGCGGGAGTGGTCACAGCTTTGTCCTCGCTCACAGCTTCGGCGCAATCTCTTCGGTCCAGATACGCTCCCGCTGCTCCTGCGTCATGTGGCAGGCCGCCCAGTGTCGGCTACCGACCTCGGAGAGCTCCGGGCGGACCGTGCGGGTGACGTTGTCCTTCGGGACGTCGGCGTACGGGCAGCGAGGGTTGAAGGCGCAGCCGGACGGGACGTTGATCAGGGAGGGCGGTGAACCCTTGACCGGGATCAGCCGCTCCTGCTGCTCGCGGTCCAGGCGCGGCATCGAGCCGAGCAGACCCCAGGTGTAGGGGTGCCGGGGCTCGTAGAACACCTTCTCGGCCGGCCCACGCTCGACGCAGCGGCCGCCGTACATCACCAGGATGTCGTCGGCGAGTTCGGCGACCACTCCCAGATCGTGCGTGATGATGATGACCGCGGAGCCGAACTCCTTCTGCAGGTCGCGGATCAGGTCGAGGATCTGCGCCTGCACGGTCACGTCGAGGGCGGTCGTCGGCTCGTCCGCGATGAGCAACTCGGGGTTGTTGACCAGCGACATCGCGATCATCGCGCGCTGGCGCATACCGCCGGAGAACTCGTGCGGGTAGCTGTCCACGCGCTTGTCCGGCTGCGGGATGCCCACCCGGTCGAGCATCTCGACCGCACGGCGCTTGGCCGTCTTCTTGTCCACCTTGTGGTGGATCCGGTACGCCTCCACGATCTGATGGCCGATCGTGTAGTACGGGTGCAGCGCGGACAGCGGGTCCTGGAAGATCATCGCCATGTCGCGGCCACGCAGCTTGCGCACATGGTCCGGGTCGGCGGACAGCAACTCGGTGCCGTTCAGCCAGATCTCGCCGGAGATCTGCGCCTTGCGCTTGCCGTACTGGCCGGCGGTGTGCAGGCCCATGATGCCGAGCGAGGTCACCGACTTCCCGGAGCCCGACTCGCCCACGATGCCGAGGGTCTTGCCCTTCTCCAGCTGGAAGCTGAGGCCGTCGACGGACTTGACCAGGCCGTCGTCGGTCGGGAAGTGCACCTTCAGGTCGCGCACTTCCAGGAAGGAGGTCGGGGCCGGCGACGTGCCCGTGGGCTCCCCCAGGGCCGCTCCGGTCTTGCTGAGTTCGGTCATGCCAGCCTCACTCGGGGGTCGATCACGGCGTACAGGACGTCCACCACGAGGTTGGCGATGAGCACCGCGAGAGAAGTGATCAAGGTGACGCCCAGGATGACGGGCAGGTCCTGGTTCTTGATCGCGTTGAGCACCGCCTGGCCGAGGCCGGGCAGGTTGAACGTCGTCTCCGTCAAGATCGCGCCGCCGATGAGCGCGCCGAGGTCCATGCCGAGCATGGTGAGGATGGGCGTCATCGTCGAGCGCATGGCGTGCTTGCCTATGACCGTCTGCTCCTTGAGGCCCTTGGCGCGCGCGGTGCGGATGTAGTCCTCGCCGAGGATCTCCAGCATGGTGGCGCGGGTGATGCGCGCGTACATCGCCGCGTAGAGGAACGCCAGCGTGATCCACGGCAGGATCATGCCGCCGAACCAGCCGGTGAAGCTCTCCTCCAGGGGCGTGTACTGACCGTCGAACCAGCCCAGTCCGAAGACGAAGACCGACAGGGAGAGCAGACCGGTGAAGTAGATGGGCAGGGAGACACCCGACAGCGCGACGACCATCGCGCCGCGGTCCCAGATGCTGCCCCGCTTGAGCGCGGAGAGCACACCCGCCGCGATGCCGAAGATCAGCCACAGTACGGCGGCGCCGAGCGCGAGACCCAGGGTCACCGGGAAGCGGTCGGTCAGCACCGGCCAGATGGCCTGCTCGCTGCGGAACGAGTAGCCGAAGCACGGCGCGGAGCAGTGGGTGACGTCACCGCCGGCCGCGTAGGTACGGCCCGCGAAGATGCCCTTGAAGAACTCCCAGACCTGGGCGTAGATCGGGTCGCTGAGCCCGAGCTTCTGCCGCACCGCCTCGACGGCGGCGGGGTCGGCCTGCTTGCCCACGAAGCTCGAGGCGATGTCGACGCCCGCCCACTTGGGGACGAGGAAGAAGATGCCGAAGACCACCAGGATGATGACCACGAGCATCACTGCGGCGGCGAACAACCGCCTGATGAGGTAAGCGAGCACAGCTCTCGGCCCGCTGCGGACCGCGGGCCACCGGAGGTCTTCCGGTGGCCCGCGATCACGCCGCGCCGGCCTTCACCTGCCTTTCGTGCCGTTCGGCGGGTGTGCCGGTTATCAGGTCGTGGACTTCAGGCCGAGGTTGACGAAGTCGTACATCCCGCTGTAGCCGTCGGTCGTGTACACGTTCGCCAGTCGGTCCGAGCGCCAGTTGATGAACTTCTCGAAGACGAAGGGCAGGTAGTAGCCGCCCTCCATCACCTTGTGGTTGATCTCCGTGGCGATCTTGGTCTTGCCCGCGTCGTCCAGCGTGGTGACGTACTGGTCGAACAGGCCGTCGATCGTCTTGTCCTTGATCATGGCGAAGTTGTTGTTACCACTCTCGAGGATGTACTTGCTGTCCCACAGCGGCATGCCGTAGCCCTGGACGGTCGGGAAGTCCGGACCCCAGCCCATGATGATGATGCCGTAGCCCTTCTTCTTCACGTTCTCGGGGCTACCGATGATGCCGGAGGTCTGCGAACCGTCGAACTGGTCGATCTGGGCGTTGATCCCGACCTTCTTCAGCGACGCCTGCAGGGACTGGGCGGTGGCCACCTCGACCGGCTTGTTGTTGCGGACGGCGATGGTGGTGGAGAAACCGTTCGGCTTGCCGCAGGCCTTCAGCGCTTCCTTGGCCTTGGCGACGTTGCCCTTCTTGTTGGCTCCGGCGATCTCGTACGGGTCGTACTTCTGGCCCTCGGCACCCGCCACGGACGGGGGCAGCATGTTGGTGCCGATGTCACCACCGGCGATCGGGCCACCGCGCGCGGTCTGCAGCGACACGTGGTCGGCGCCGTAGATCACGGCCTTGCGGCACTCGGCGTTGTTGAACGGCGCCACGCTCTGCGGGAAGGTCGCATAGCGGATGTAGCCGGTGACCGGGTTGTCCAGGTTGGCCTTGTGCTGCTTCAGGGCGGTGGTGCGGCCCTGCGGCGACATGCCGGTCTGGTTGATGTCGAGGTCCAGGTCACCGTTGATCAGACGCTGGTCGAGCTGGTTGGCGTCCGAGAAGAACTGGACGGTGATCTTGTCCGGGTAGGCCTTGCGGATCGGGTCCGAGGCCTGCTTCCACTCGGTGTTGCGGACCAGGGTCAGGTCCTTGCCCGGGCTGTACGACTGGAACTTGTACGGGCCGGAGGAGAACGGCTTCAGTCCGTACTTGGACTTGGTGTCCTTGTCCTGGCGGACCGGGGACGCGGAGGTCAGGCCCAGCATGTCCTCGAAGTCCGAGTTGGCGGCCGGCAGCTTGAAGACGATGGTCTTGTCGTCCGGCGTCTCGATCGCCTTCAGACCCAGCTTGTCCTTGGAGGTGTCCTTGTACGGGCCCTTGTACTCGCCCTTCGGGTCCAGCACGTCCTTCAGGTAGACCGGGCCGCCGGACAGCACGTCCTGCGCCCAGACGCGCTCGATGCCGTACTTGACGTCCTTGGACGTGATCGGCTTGCCGTCCTCCCACGTGACGCCGTCACGCAGGGTGTACGTGTAGGTCTTGCCGTCGTCCGTGACCTTGGCGAGACCGGTGGCGAGGTCCGGGGTCAGCTCGGCGCCGGCCTTTCCGGGCTCCGTCTTGTTCGTGACGAGCTGGCGGCTGTAGTAGCGCGAGAAGTTCCACATGAAGCCGTAGTAGCCGCGCGTGGTGTCCCACGAGTCGGCGTCCTGGGCGCCACCGAACTTCAGCGTGCCGCCCTTCTTGGCCAGGGAAGCCTGGGCGACCTTGTTGTTCGCGGCGTCGAAACCGGCCGCGCCCGTCTTCGAGCCGCCGTTGCTGTCGCTGTCACCGCCGCCGCACGCCGCCGTGGTCAGCAGCGCGGCGACCGCGGCGACAGCGGCCCACGCCTGCTTTCGCCGCCCTGAGGTGCGTTGGGTAGTCACGATCTCGGATCCTCCGGATTTGATGAGAGACCCCGTGTGTAGGTGTCACGGGACACTTTTGGTACGGCAGTTCAGCGGGAGGCCTTCGGGTCCAGCGCGTCACGCACGCCGTCGCCGAAGAGGTTGAAGGCAAGAACGGTGATGAAGATCGCCACGCCCGGGACCACCATGTACATGGGATCCGAGTCGTAGTAGTCGATCGCGCTCGAAAGCATCTGCCCCCAGGAGGACGTGGGCGGTTTGACGCCCACGCCCAGGAAGCTGAGTGCCGCCTCGGTGAGGATGTTGGTGGGGATCATCATCGTCGTGTACACGATGATCGGCGCGACCAGGTTGGGCAGCAGCTCCTTGAACAGGATGTACAGCCGCCCGGCGCCCAGCGAGCGGGCCGCCTCGACGTACTCCCTCTCTCGCAGGGAGAGCGTTTGGCCGCGCACCACGCGTCCGATATAGGGCCAGCCGAAGAAGCCGATGACCAGAATCATCACGAACACGCGCACGGACGAGCCGGTCAGCCCCAGCATCTGGTTCGGCATGACGGAGACCAGCGCGATGATGAACAGCAGCTGCGGGAAGGCCAGCAGACCGTCCATCACACGGCTGATGACGGAGTCGACCCAGCCGCCGAAGAAACCGGCGAGCACGCCCAGGATCGTGCCGAGGACGACGGCGACGAGCGCGGACAGGAAGCCGACCAGCAGGGAAATCCGGGCGCCGTAGAGGATGCGGGCGAAGATGTCGCGGCCATTGACCGGCTCGACTCCCAGCCAGTGGTCACCGCTGACCCCGCCCAGGGACCCCGTGGGCGTACCGAACAGCGGGTCGATCAGTTCCTCGTGAAAGGCGTCCGGGTCCTGCCCGTACAGGCTGGTGATCACGGGCGCGAGCAGCGCGACAACGACGAGGAACAGCACCACGGCACCGCCCGTCAGGGCGAGTTTGTCCCGCTTGAGGCGCTCCCAGGCGATTCGCCCCAGGGAACGTCCCTGTACGGCCTTCGCGTCAGTGCCGGCTACGGCCGCCTCTTCGGCCGCGCTCGGGGCCACTTCCGCGGTCGGCTCGTGCAATGGTGCCGTCATCAGGCAGGGACCCCTCTCAACCGGCGGTAGCCGGCCCACACTTGCCGCTGTGGCGGCATGATCAGTCCGTCGTACTCATTCGTCGTACACAGGGGCGAACACCCCTGGTGCGGGAGTCTTCAATGCTTCAGCGTTTCGTTGCCAGACCTGGCGATGAAAGGATGCGTAACCGTGATGCTGTCTGGGGAGTTCCGTTATCCGAACAACGGGTTACGGGGGCCGGACGCCGGCTACTTGGGGCGTATAAGGATGGACCGGGACCTTCCGATCGCATCTACGCGCGGAGATATGCCTGCGAAAGCGAAGCGCGCGGCCTGCGCAGCCTACGACAGGCGGTTTGCGGACTGATCGGCGGTTCAGCCGCCGACTGCTCAGTAACGGCCCGGTGCCGGTGGGTAGCCGTAGCCGGCCGCCGGCGCCTGAGCGGAGGCGGGGGCGTGTGCCTCGCGGTCGTAGAAGGGGCGGGCGCTCGCCCGCATCCACATGGCGACCGGGTCGTACTCGTCGGACATCGCCACGGTCGACACCGGCAGTCCGTCCGGACACGCGCCGATCGACTGCAGCATCATCGAGCGCACCGAGTCCACGGCGGGCGGGCTGGTGTCGTACACGTCGAGCCCGATGGCGAGATACGGCGCACCGAGGGCCGGCTGCACCCAGGCGCGGCGCAGTGAGCGCACGGCCGGGGTGCGGTGGGCGTTCTGCGCGAGCAGGGCGTAGAACTGCGGGACCTCGATGCCGGGCTCGGACAGCCGCAGCGGGCCTGCGGGCTGGCGGTCCAGGCCCGTGGCGATGCGGCGCAGGTCGAGCCAGGGGATGCCGACGCCGCCGCCCGGGGCGTGCGGGTTCAGCCAGAGGCCGAAGTGGTCCGGGTAGAGAGTGCGGGCCACGTCGACTCCGTCGACCACTTCGTAACTGCGGTTCCAGCCGCTGGCCGACAGCTCCTGGGCGGAGGTGACGCACGGGGCGTAGCCGTGGCCGTCGACCTCCATGTTTCCGTACTGGGCGTCCGGGGAGCCGGCCTGGCCGTGCCACAGCAGCATCCAGACCTGGCCGGTGGACGGGGTCGCGAGCGCGCGCAGGAGGGCCTCGTAGGCGTCGTAGCGCCCGGGCGTCACCTGGCGCAGCATGTGCTCGACCTGTCCGGTCGAGGTGGTGCCGCTCGCGCTCACCTTTTACCGCCCTTTCGGGAAACGTGGGTTTCGAAGCCAGCTTAAGCGTTGAAAGCTCGGGACTTGATGTGGTCTGCGGGCTGCGGGTGGTACGTGGCTTGTCGCGCCCGCGCGGCGGAGCCGCATATCGATACAGCCCCGCGCCCCTGGCGGCGTCGCCCCTTACCGGCGGCTAGAAAACCCGCTGGTAGAAAGGGCGGACCTGCTGGCGCATCCAGTCGATCACCGGGTCCTGGGCGACGTCCAGGAGGACCAGGTTGACCGGCCACTGGACCGGCGTGCGGCCCAGCGCCCGGGCGAGGGCGTCCATGGGGGCCGCGCGCAAGTCGCCCTCCCAGTGGGAGAGTTCCACGCCTATGAACATCACCGGGGTGGCCGTCTCGATCGCCGCGAGGCAGCGGCGTGCCGTCACGACCACGCCGGTCTCGGCGAACTCCGCCGACGCCGCCGCGAGGAAGTCGATCGGGTCGTCCTGCCAGTCGGGCTGGTAGAGCTTGACGCGGCCTCCGGAGTTGAGGCCGTCCAGCGGGGTGCGGCCCACCCGGCAGAGGTCGGCCACCGCCGCCGGGGGCAGCGGGACACCGACCACTCCGTCCGGGTTCACGGCGATGCCCACCTGCGGGGGCAGGCCGCGGGCGAACTCCACGGCGGGAGCGATGGTGTACGACATGTGGGAGCCGACGACCTGGCGGAACTGTTCCTCGGAGCTGAAGACCGGGACGTACGCCTGGCCCTCGATCTGAACCGTGGGCAGGTCCAGCGGGCCGCTGTGCGGGCCGCCGCCGCCCGGCAGGGGCACCCAGACGAAGCTGCGGCCCAGCACCTCGATGATCCGGCCGCCCGCCGAGGGCAGGCCGAGGGAGGCCGAGAGCACCTCCTCCAGTTCGTTACCGGGCCAACCGCCGTGCGGATGGGGGTGTGCCAGTGCCGGGAAGTCCGCGGGGAGATCCGCTGGGAAGTCCATCTGCTCTCTACCGTCTGCTGTGAACCGCTGCCGTGAACCGCTGCTGTGGCTCAAAAGGCTAGCGGGTGACCACCCCGTACAGGTCTACGGCCGCTCAGCCCGTGAAGCCGATCCGGCGCAGGACGTCCGCCGCCTCCCGGTCAATCAGCACCGCCGAGCCGCAGCCCTGGGGCAGGTGGCCCTTCTCCACCGAGCGCAGCAGGCGGGCGGCTGCCCTGCGGTGGCGCAGGAAGGCGTAGCGGGAGACGCCCCGGCCGCGTTCGCGCTGGCCTTCCAGGGCCGTGCCCGGGGTGACGTCGAGCAGCAGCAGGTGCAGGGTGCCGCCACGGCGGCGGGCCTCGCGGGCCAGCCAGCCGCGCACCCAGGCCTGCGTACCGCAGTCGTGCACGACGACGCCCCCGGAACGCACGGCTCGGCGCAGTCCGGCGTAGTGCGCGAGGCGGACCAGGGGGCGGTAGGCGGCGTAGGGGAGGAAACGGGGCATGCGGGCGGCCCAGCGGTCCCGGGTGTCCTGGGAGTCGACGCGGGCGCCCTGCACGGTCCGCTGCATCAGCGTGGACTTGCCGCTGCCCGGCAGGCCGGTGATCACGACGAGGTCCTCGGGGCCGAAGAGCAGGGCGTGCGGGCTGTGGCCGGAGCGCTCGCGCAGGTCGCGGACCACGGGTGCGAGGCGCGTGCCGCGGGCTTCGGCAGCCGGGGCCGTGGGCTGCTTGGGCAGCGCGAGGCCCGAGGTCGTTGCGTACGCCGTGGTGCGCTTCACCGTCATCGTCCTCCTCCGGGGTCAGGAGTCCCCATCCCCACTGAGCGTAAAGAGAAGGTAATGGAGGATCTCTCGCTTTTTGTTCGCTTCCCGCCACAAGCCGGTTACAGACGCGGCCTGCCGAAGACCGGCCCGGCGTGCAATGATGTCGGCGCCAACTGCATACCGGCCGTTTGAATCCGCGCGGGAGAGTCCCTGGCAGTGCATCGCCGGGGCGCCGAAGGAGCAAGTCCCTCCCTTGAATCTCTCAGGCCCCGTTACCGCGCGGGCGAGGCACATCTGAAAAGCGGGCCGCTCCCTCTCCGACGAGCAGAGGTGCGGCTCCACCCAAGGTGCAAGTCCTGATCGTCCCCGTGGCGGTCGTGGCGAACCTCTCAGGTTCCGATGACAGATGGGGAGGAACGACCTCGCCCGTCATGCCCTTGGAGACGACCGTCCGATGAGCAGTACAGAAGAACTCCGTCACACCGCGCTCGATGCCCTGCATCGCTCGCTCGGCGCGACGATGACCGACTTCGCCGGCTGGGACATGCCCCTGCGCTACGGCTCCGAGCGCGACGAGCACAACGCCGTACGCACCAAGGCCGGCCTGTTCGACCTCTCCCACATGGGCGAGATCACGGTCACCGGGCCGCAGGCGGCCGACCTGCTGAACTACGCGCTCGTCGGCAACATCGCCTCCGTCGGCGTCGGCCGCGCCCGCTACACCATGATCTGCCGGGCCGACGGCGGCATCCTCGACGACCTGATCGTCTACCGGCTCGCCGAGACCGAGTACATGATCGTCGCCAACGCCTCCAACGCCCAGGTCGTGCTGGACGCGCTGACCGAGCGGGTGGCGGGCTTCGACGCCGAGGTCCGTGACGACCGGGACGCTTACGCCCTGATCGCCGTGCAGGGCCCGGAGTCTCCCGGCATCCTCAAGTCCCTCACCGATGCCGACCTCGACGGCCTGAAGTACTACGCCGGTCTGCCGGGCACCGTCGCCGGCGTCCCCGCCCTCATCGCGCGCACCGGCTACACCGGCGAGGACGGCTTCGAGCTGTTCGTGAAGCCGGAGCACGCCGTCGAGCTGTGGCAGGCGCTGACCAAGGCGGGCGAGGGCGTCGGCCTGGTCCCGTGCGGGCTGTCCTGCCGGGACACCCTGCGCCTCGAGGCGGGCATGCCGCTGTACGGCCATGAGCTGTCGACCTCTCTCACCCCCTTCGACGCCGGGCTCGGCCGGGTGGTGAAGTTCGAGAAGGAGGGTGACTTCGTCGGGCGCGAGGCGCTGACCGAGGCCGCCTCCCGCGCCGAGTCGAACCCGCCCCGCGTCCTGGTCGGCCTGGTCGCCGAGGGTCGTCGCGTCCCGCGCGCCGGGTACCCGGTCGTCGCCGGTGGCGAGGTGATCGGCGAGGTCACCTCCGGTGCGCCCTCCCCCACGCTGGGCAAGCCGATCGCCATGGCGTACGTCGACGCGGCGCACTCGGCGCCGGGCACGGCCGGGGTCGGCGTGGACATCCGCGGCAGCCATGAGCCGTACGAGGTCGTGGCGCTGCCGTTCTACAAGCGGCAGAAGTAACCCCAGGCGTAGAGACTGGCCCAGAAGTAGCGGCCGACAGCGGCCCGTGCGTGACCCTGCGCACATTTCCGCTGCTCACGCACGTTTCCAGCAGTCCCCCATTCATCACCACTCCCGCGCGTACAGGAGAATTCAGGCCATGAGCAACCCCCAGCAGCTGCGCTACAGCAAGGAGCACGAGTGGCTGTCGACCGCCGAGGACGGCGTCGCGACGGTCGGCATCACGGAGTTCGCGGCCAACGCGCTCGGCGATGTCGTCTACGCCCAGCTCCCCGAGGTCGGCTCGACCGTGACCGCGGGTGACACCTGCGGCGAGCTGGAGTCGACCAAGTCGGTCTCCGACCTGTACTCCCCGGTCACCGGCGAGGTCACCGAGATCAACGAGGACGTGGTGAACGACCCGGCGCTGGTGAACTCCGCCCCCTTCGAGGGCGGCTGGCTGTTCAAGGTACGCGTCACGGAGGAGCCGGCCGACCTGCTCTCCGCGGACGAGTACGACGCCCACACCGCCGGCTGAGGAGTCGTAACCCCTTATGACTGACATGTCTGACAAGTCACTTCTGAACGCGCCCCTGCACGAGCTCGACCCGGCCATCGCCGCCGCGCTCGACGCCGAGCTGGAGCGCCAGCAGTCCACCCTGGAGATGATCGCCTCCGAGAACTTCGCGCCCGTCGCGGTCATGGAGGCCCAGGGTTCGGTCCTGACGAACAAGTACGCCGAGGGCTATCCGGGCCGTCGTTACTACGGTGGCTGTGAGCACGTCGACGTGGCCGAGCAGATCGCCATCGACCGGATCAAGGAGCTGTTCGGCGCCGAGTACGCCAACGTGCAGCCCCACTCCGGTGCTTCGGCCAACCAGGCGGCCCTGTTCGCGCTGGCCCAGCCCGGCGACACCATCCTGGGCCTGGACCTGGCCCACGGCGGCCACCTCACCCACGGCATGCGGCTGAACTTCTCCGGCAAGCAGTTCAACGTCGTCCCCTACCACGTGGACGACTCCGGTCTGGTGGACATGGCCGAGGTGGAGCGGCTGGCCAAGGAGCACCGGCCGAAGGTGATCATCGCCGGGTGGTCGGCGTACCCGCGGCAGCTGGACTTCGCGGAGTTCCGGCGGATCGCCGACGAGGTCGAGGCGTATCTGTGGGTCGACATGGCGCACTTCGCCGGTCTGGTCGCGGCCGGGCTGCACCCCA
>NZ_RQJW01000031.1 GCF_004028635.1 Streptomyces cyaneus
GCACCACCACGCCACGGACCACCCCGCCAACCGCAGCCACAGACCACCACAGCACGGGCCGCCACCAGCCTGCGTAGCTGCGGGCAGTCGTGCCGCTGGGGCGGCACGGGTGGGCGCAGCGGCCCCCCGCCAGCGCGGGCGAGCGACCCCGCCCCACAGAACCCCCACGCCGGGCAAGTCACCAGGAACCGCACGGCCGCTTAAACGCTGTACCGCATTCCCCCGCCCCCGTGCCCCTACCCAGGCACCACAGGCCCCTCTGCCACTCCTGCACTCGCCCCGCGCAGACCAGCCTCCCCCACCCCTAATGCCCCAGCCCCACCAGCCCCACCAGCCTCAGAGACACCATCCCCACGAGCCTCAGAGACACCACCCCCAGATCCACCGCCTCCCCCACTTCCCCCAGACCCCCCAGGTCTCCGCCGCACCAACGGCAACGGATCCGCCCCCTCCAATTCCGGATCGTCGACCCGAAACGTCCGCACCCGCCCCGGCTCCGCCGACTCAGGCGTCTCAAACCGCACAGTCACCCGCCCCAGCCCACTCCCCTGCACCCACCCGTGCCCATACTCGGCATGCCGCACATCGTGCCCCGCAGACCACCGCCGCTCGACAGGGACGTCGTGCCGCTCCTCCACAGGCTCCTCCTGGTCACCCACCTCCTCGAGGTGATCGACCTGCTCCCCCGCGGCCTGCGCGAACAGATCCTCCTGCGTGTAGTCGGCCAGCCCACTGACCCCGACCCCCAGCAACCGCACCCCACCCGTCGTGTCCACGGCTTCCAGCAGCCGCGCCGCAGCCTCCCGCACCACCGCCGGATCATCCGTGGGCCCACGCAGCGTCTCGGACCGCGTCAAGGTCGAAAAGTCGTAGCGCCGCACCTTCAGCACGATGGTCCGCCCCGACAACCCCGCCCCACGCAACCGCCGCACACAACGATCAGCGAGCCGCTGCACCTCCAGGCCCACCCGAACCCGGTCGTGAATGTCCACGTCATACGTGTCCTCGACCGACACCGACTTGGCCTCCCGCTCGGCCACCACCGGCCGCTCGTCGTGCGCCAGCGCCATGGCGTACAGGGCATGCCCATGAGCCTTGCCCAGCAGCCTTACCAGCTCGTCCTCACCCGCCTCGGCGATCTCCTCGACCGTGTGGATCCCGGCCCGCCGCAGATGGTCCCCGGTCGCCGGCCCCACCCCCGGCAACGTCCGCACGGACATCGGCCCGAGCAACTCCCGCTCGGTCCCGGGCTCGATCAGCACCAACCCATCGGGCTTGGCCTGCTCCGAGGCGATCTTCGCCAGCATCTTGGACGCGGCCAGCCCCACCGACCCGGCGAGCCCGGTGACCGCACGTATGTCAGCGCGAAGCTTCGCCCCCACCAGCCGCGCGGACCCCTCGTCCCAAGCCGCTCCCCCGGCCTCCAGATCCACGAAGGCTTCATCCAGGCTCAGCGGCTCCACCAGCGGCGACAGCTCCCGCAGCAGCGCCATCACCTGCTCGCTGACGTCACGGTAGATCCCGAAGCGCGGCACGAGATACGCGGCATTCGGCGCCAGCCGGCGCGCCTGTGCCATGGGCATCGCCGAGTGAACCCCGAAAACCCGAGCCTCATAGGACGCGGTGGCGACGACTCCCCGCGGCCCGAGCCCACCCACAATGACGGCTTTCCCGCGCAGGCTCGGCTTGGATGCCTGCTCCACCGAGGCGTAGAAGGCATCCATGTCGAGATGCAGGATCGTGGGCGCGTTTCTCACATCTCCGATGCTGCCTCACGCCACTGACAATGCCCTGCTGCGCCCGCCTGACCCACAGACTGCCTGACCCACACACTGCCTGACCCGCAGACCGTCGAACCTCGACCGCCCGGTCGACCAACGCCGACCGATCCCCGAGACACCTGGGCGAATACCGCAAAGACGAGACGAACGGCTCAGCCGGCCCGGTTACGCCGCCGAGCCAGCTCGTCCGCCGGATTGTGCCCGACCAGCGTCTCCCCGGTGTCGATCCGCTCCCCGTGCAGCTGCGACAAGGCACTCTCGACGTCCCGCCACACCACCCCCACGGCGATCCCGAAGATCCCCTGCCCACCCTGGAGGAGCGCGTGCACCTCATCCGGCGACGTGCACTCGTACACCGTCGCGCCGTCGCTCATCAGCGTCATGCGCTCCAGATCACGAAAGCCCCGCTCCCGCAGATGCTGCACGGCGGTACGGATGTTCTGCAACGACACACCGGTGTCGAGGAACCGCTTGACGATCTTCAGGACGACAACGTCCCGGAAGCTGTAGAGCCGCTGGGTTCCCGACCCGTACGCAGGCCGCACGCTCGGCTCGACGAGGCCGGTGCGCGCCCAGTAGTCCAGTTGCCGGTACGTGATGCCGGCGGCCGCACACGCCGTCGGACCGCGGTAGCCGATCTGCTCGGTCTCCATGGACGCCGCCCCTCCGCCGCTGCTCGGCACGGCCGTCGGTCGCTGCGTAGCGTGATCGGCCGCGCTGCCCTGAAGCGGGCTCTGAAGCGGGTACGGACCGCTCGCCCCGAAACTGCGTCCGGGGGCACCCCCAGCCGTACCGTCGCCGCTGCTTCTCACGCCGACCTCCGTCCTTGACCTGCCTTCTCGACGGTAGGCAGTCACCAGGGGTGCGTCAACGATCGCCACACTCGGCACGCCGAGTGATAATCACCCTAGGAGTGGTTTCCCGTACCCCACCGCGGGGAAAGGCTAGCCGAATGCGCTCGGAGCAGGGCGTAGGACGCTCGCGCTCGCCGCTGGCAAATACCGGCATTTGAGCCGTAACCGACTGTGGGCCGTACCACCACGGACCGCGAGTCCGCCGGGCCGCCGCCCACGCCGCCTCACTGGCTGCTGGTGCCGAAGTCCTCGGGCGAGATCTGGTCGAGGAACTCGCGGAACTTCTCCACCTCGTCCTCCTGCTCGTCCGGGATCGCGATGCCCGCGTCGTCGAGCACCCCGTCGCTGCCGTAGATCGGCGTTCCGGTGCGCAGGGCCAGCGCTATGGCATCGGACGGGCGGGCGCTCACCTCGACGCCGCTGGCGAAGACCAGCTCGGCGTAGAAGACGCCCTCACGCAGGTCCGTGATGCGTACTTCGGTGAGCTCCTGGCCGACGGCCTCCAGCACGTCCTTGAACAGGTCGTGGGTCAGCGGTCGCGCGGGGGCCATGCCCTGCTGGGCGAAAGCGATCGCCGTCGCCTCCCCCGGCCCGATCCAGATGGGGAGGTAGCGGTCGCCTCCCACTTCGCGCAGGAGCACGATCGGTTGGTTGGAGGGCATTTCGACCCGGACACCTACGACATCGAGCTCGTTCACACAGCAACCCTAGGCCGTGCTCGGGACGTTTGGGTAGTCGGGCCGAGAACGGGTGGCCGATCCGGCCTTCATGTGCATGTCCCCGCTCAGGGCAGCCGTACCCCGAGAGCGGTCTGCACCAGCGCGGCGTGCAGCTTCACCGTGAGCCCCGCGAGCTCCTTCGCACGGGCCTCGGCGTGCGCCCTGGTCTGCGGATTGCGGTGCCGCCTGAGCGGGGCCACGACCTGGTCCACGAGCCCCGCCTCACGGTCGGCGGCGCCCTTCATCACCCGCAGATGCCTCGGCTCGATCCCGAAGCGCCCCAGCTCGGCGACGAGCGAGGCCACGGTGACCGCCTCCGCGTCGTACGCCCCGTCCGGGAGCGGAGTGATCAGCCCGTACGACTCCCACTCCTCGAGCTCCTGCTCACCGATCTCGGCGGCGGCGAGCAGTTGCGTCCGCCCGATCCGGGCCGCCGTGCGCCTCTCGGCCGGCTCCAGGACGGCGGCTTCGCCGTCACGCTGACGGCACAGGGTCGGAAGCGGTGCGGCCTCCCCGCGTTCCATGGCGTCCAGGTGCTCTCGGATCACCTTGAGCGGCAGATAGTGGTCCCGCTGCATCCTCAGCACGTGTCCGAGCCGCTCGACGTCGTGCGCGCTGAACTTGCGGTACCCCGAGGGGGTCCGCTGAGGCTCGACGAGACCCTCCGACTCCAGAAAGCGGATCTTGGAGATGGTGATGTCAGG
Source organism: Streptomyces cyaneus (assembly GCF_004028635.1). Classification (GTDB taxonomy): domain Bacteria; phylum Actinomycetota; class Actinomycetes; order Streptomycetales; family Streptomycetaceae; genus Streptomyces; species Streptomyces cyaneus. The sequence goes on from NZ_RQJW01000031.1 coordinate 4,059, forward strand.
GAATTCCTCGCGCAGCGCGTTCAGCACTGTGCCGATGCTCATCAGCCGACTGTCCGTGGCGGCGATGCCGTGCCCGGCACCGCCGCTCGGTGATTTCAGCATGGACCTTCCCTGGGTCTCCCCGGACGGGCTCCGGGGGAGGGTCAGTAGCCCCGCTGGCTCGCGTAGAACACCAGACGGTACTTGCCGATCTGGACCTCGTCGCCGTTGTTCAGAGCGACCTGGTCGATCCGCTCGCGGTTGACGTACGTGCCGTTCAGACTGCCGACGTCGGCCACCGTGAACGAGCCGTCCGGGCTGCGACGGAATTCCACGTGCCGACGCGAGACCGTCACGTCGTCCAGGAAGATGTCGCTCTGCGGGTGCCGCCCGGCCGTGGTCAGATCGCCGTCCAGCAGGAATCGACTGCCCGAGTTCGGTCCACGGCGCACCACCAGCAGCGCGGAACCCAACGGAAGCGCGTCGACGGCCGCCTGGGCCTCGGGAGACAGCGCCGGAATCTGCGTCTGGCCGGTGGACTCGGCGTCGTAGGCCTCAAGACCGGAAATGGAGATCGTGGAGGTCGTTTCGGACGGACGCTCGGGGGCCGCACCGGCCCGCAGCGGCGCGCCGCAGTTGGAACAGAAGCGGCTGTTCTCCGCGTTGCGGTTACCGCACCTCGTACACACCAGGGCCGACATCGGGGAAAACCCTCCACCCGTACTTGAGGTTGACGGTTGCCCGAAACCTATGCCGCCGGACCGGGCAGGGTCAACTGACGGCGCGCCCTGACCTCCAGGAATGTCACCGCCCGGCCCAGGCACCTGATCCCTGAACAGGGGGCGCTGGCCCTCATCGTCCCCCTGTGCGCGATGACGAGCGGTCGCGTTGTCGCTGCCCTCTCGCGCGCTCTTGCCGAACAACTTCGCAAACAACTTCACGGGCGATTCCCCTTGACCGAAACAGACCCGCCCGTGGGGCAGGACGAACCCTGACTGCACTCTCTGACCGACCCGGACACCCTCACAACGTCCGTCTCCACCAGACAGTTTCCACCACGCACCACCCATTCGGTGCGCCGACCCCCCGCAACCTCATGCCCTCGCCGGACGTCCCCCATGCACCCCCGGTTCACTGGGAGGACGACCGAGCGTAGTCAGGCCGCTTCGCTGCTCGCAAGGCGTCCACGACGATCTTGTCCGACCGCTCGATGGTCACGGTGGCCTGCTCCTTCTCAAGAGTCTGCACCACGCCTCCAGGGATGTTGAGCGCCGGTTCGAGGTCCTGCGGTTTGCCGATGACCTTGAAACGATAGGGAGCGTTGATCTTGTTCCCGTCGACGCTCACGCTGTTGCCGGAATCCGTCAGATACGTGCCTGCGACAACGCGTACGCCGTTCACCTGGATCGCCTCCGCGCCGGCCGCGCGCAGCTCCTGGATCGCGTCGAGCAGCATGTCCGCCTCGACCGTCCCCTTCGTGTCGTCGATGGTCATCGTGATGCCAGGTCCCTGCGCGGCCACCGTGCCCGCCAGAATGCCGAGTTGCCTCTCCTTCTCGACCGTCTGCTTGCGAGCCTCCTCGGCCTGGTTCGAGCTGTTCTCCAGCTCGTCGCGCTGTTTCTCGAGACCTTGCTTCTCGTCCTCAAGACGCTGAGTACGGTCATCCAGTTCATCGAGGATGCGAACGAGATCTTCCTGACGTGCGCCACGCAGGGCGCTGTCACCGTCGCTGTTCGAGGCGACCTGGACGGCGAGACCGAAGCCGAGGCCGAACAGCAGCACGGCGACGATCAGTTGGGCCCTGGTGACGCGCGGCGGCCACAGCCCCTTCGCCAGCCGCTGCCGCCCGGTCAGCTCGCTCCGCTGCTCCTCGGGAGCGTCCACGACCTCGGACGCGCCGTCGGCCGGCACCTCCTCGGGCAGCTCCTTGCGCAGCCTGTTCTCGGGCGTCTCGTCATGGCTGTTCATCGGCCTCACGCCCGGAACACGTGCCGGCGAATCGCCGCGGCGTTCGAGAAGATACGGATGCCGAGCACGACGACGACACCGGTGGACAGCTGGGCGCCCACGCCCAACTTGTCGCCCAGGAAGACGATCAGCGCGGCCACGACCACATTGGACAGGAACGACACGACGAAGACCTTGTCGTCGAAGATCCCGTCGAGCATGGCCCGCAGACCTCCGAAGACGGCGTCGAGAGCCGCCACGACGGCGATCGGCAAGTAAGGCTCGACGACCGCCGGAACCTCAGGCCGGACCAACAGGCCGGCCACGACTCCCACGACGAGGCCCAGTACGGCGATCACGATGTGCCCTTCCCGGTTTTCTCGGTGTTCGGCTGTGCTGTACGTACGATCACACTCGGTGCGGCAGGGAGCCGGAGGTCGTCCTGCACCGAAATGCTGGTCCTGACCCCGAAGTTCTCCTGCAGGGCATGCAGATACAGCCCGTCGGCGCTGTCCTGGAACCTCGCGCTGAGCCGCTCCCCGTCCCCCACCGCGAGCACCGTGTACGGCGGAACCAGCGGTTTGTTGTCGACCAGTATCGCGTCACCCGCGGCCCTGATCGCCGACAGGGCCGTCAGCCGCTGCCCGTTGATGGAGATCGCCTCGGCGCCCGACTCCCACAGCCCGTTGACCACACGCTGCATGTCACGGTCGCGCACCCGCCCGGTATCGGAGAACCCGGACGCCCCGCGCGGGTTGCCGTCGCCGCCCGTGGAAGCTTCCTTGGCGTCGTTCACGACCAGCTTCACACCAGGCCCGTGCACCTCGACAGCGCCCGACAAGATGCCCACGAGCTCCGCCTGATCACTGTCGCCGGTCGCTTTCAGCGCCTCGCGCTGCCGCGCGCTCACATCGTCGCGCAGCTTGTCGACGGTCCCCTCCAGCTTGTCCGCCGCCGCGGTCTCACGGTCGATGCGGTCGATCAGTTCCTCGCGCTCCTTGGCCATGACGGGCGCCGCGACCCGCGCCTGCGCCGCTCCCACGGTCACCACGAGCGCCGCGAGCACCAGACCGGCGGCGAGCCCGAGCTTCGCCCTCAGCGTCTTGGGCAGTCCCCCGTCACCCGCAGCCTTCTTCCGGGCGGCGGCCTCGGCGTACCCGTCGTCGAGGCTGTGATCCATGACGTTGGTGAGCAGCGACATGGACGCGTCCGGGCGCGAGGGGCGCGTAGGTGTGCTCCGAACGGGGGGCTGCGGCATGCCGCACATCGTCGCACGTCGCGGCCGATACCTCCGAATGGCCCCACCGGCGTGCCGGACAGGCCCCTGGAGGCGCCTGTCCGGCACGCGCGCGTGCGAGGGTCTCAGCGACCGGCGCTGTCCACGACCGCCGCCCACTCGTCGAGCAGAGCCTGCGCGGACGCGTCATCCGGCCCTTCCGCCCACAGATGGGTGACCGCCTCGGCCGGGTCGGGCAGCACCATCACCCAACGCCCGTCGGTCTCCACGACCCGAACACCGTCGGTCGTGTCGACAAAGCGATCTCCGGCAGCCTCTACGACCCGCCGCATCACCAAGCCCTTGACGGCCCAGGGAGTCGCAAGATCCCGCTTGATGACATGCGCCCGCGGAATCCGCGCGTCGATCTGGCTGAGCGTGAGCTGCGTCCGCGCCACCAGCCCGATCAACCGTACGAAGGCCGCCGTACCGTCGAAGACGCTGCTGAACTCAGGGACGATGAAGCCGCCCCTGCCGTCACCTCCGAAGATCGTCGTGTCATCACGACCGACCCGGGTCAGATCATCCGGCGAGGTGGTCGTCCACTCCACCTGCGTCCCGTGATACGCCGCCACCTGCTCGGCGATCCGTGTAGTCGTCACCGGCAGCGCGACCCGCCCACTGCGCCGCTCCGCGGCCACGAGGTCGAGCATGACGAGCAGGGCCCGGTCGTCCTCGACGATCCGCCCCTTCTCGTCGACCAGCGACAGCCGCTCACCGACGGGATCGAACCGCACCCCGAACGCCGCCCGCGCGGACGCCACGATCTCTCCCAGCCGCACCAACCCCGACCGCCGCGCATCCGCCGACTCGGTGGGCCTGGACTCGTCGAGACCGGGGTTGATGGTCAGCGAGTCCACACCGAGCTTCCCGAGCAGGCTGGGCAGCACAAGCCCCGCGCTGCCGTTCGACGCGTCCACGACGACCTTCAGCCCCGACTCCGAAATCCCGGTCGTATCGACGTTCCGCAACAACGACCCGGTGTACGAGTCGAAGACACTCGCCGGAAAATACAGATCCCCGATCTCTCCCGGGAACGCACGCCGGTACTCCTGCCGCGCGAAAACCCGGTCAAGCTTCCGCTGGCTGCCCTGCGACAGGTCAGCACCCTGCCCGTCGAAGAACATGATGTCCACGGAATCCGGCACCCCGGGCGTCGTCCGAATCATGATCCCGCCGGCACTGCCCCGCGCGGTCTGCTGCCGCGCCACCGGCAGCGGTACGTTCTCCAGATCTCGTACGTCGATGGCGCTGGCCTGCAGCGCGGAGATGACTGCCCGCTTCAGCGCACGAGCACCACGGGAGTGGTCACGGGCGGTGGTGACGGTGGACCCCTTCTTCAGGGTCGTCGCATAGGCGCCGGCGAGGCGAACGGCGAGCTCGGGCGTGATCTCCACGTTCAGGATTCCGGAGACACCACGAGCACCGAAGAGATGCGCCTGGCCCCTCGACTCCCAGATCACCGAGGTGTTGACGAAGGCGCCGGCCTCGATGGTCTTGAACGGATAGACGCGCACATTGCCCTGGACGATCGATTCTTCACCGATCAGGCACTCATCACCGATGACCGCGCCGTCCTCGATCCGAGCGGCACGCATGATGTCGGTGTTCTTCCCGACGACGCAACCGCGCAGATTGCTGTGCTGCCCCACATACACGTTGTCGTGCACGACAGCCTTGTGCAGAAACGCCCCGCTCTTCACGACGACGTTCGAGCCGACGACAGTGTGCTCCCGGATTTCCGCACCAGCCTCGACCTTGGCGTAGTCCCCGATGTACAGGGGCCCCCGGAGAACGGCGTCGGCATGCACCTCGGCGCCCTCCGCCACCCACACGCCTGGCGAGATCTCGAAGCCGTCGATCTCGACGTCGACCTTGCCCTCCAGGACGTCGGCCTGCGCCTTCACATAGCTCTCGTGAGTACCGACGTCCTCCCAATATCCCTCCGCGACATACCCATAGATCGGCTTGCCTTCCTTCATCAGCTGCGGGAAGACATCGCCGGACCAGTCCACGGGCACATCGGCCTCGACGTAGTCGAAGACCTCGGGCTCCATGACATAGATGCCGGTGTTCACGGTGTCCGAGAAGACCTGCCCCCAGGTCGGCTTCTCAAGGAAGCGCTCAACCCGGCCTTCCTCGTCGACAATGGTGATGCCGAATTCCAGTGGATTGGGCACACGGGTCAGACAGACGGTGACCAGCGCGCCCTTCTCCTTGTGGAAATTGATCAGCTCAGTGAGGTCGAAGTCGGTCAGGGCATCACCGGAGATGACGAGGAAAGCATCGTCCTTCAACGCCTCTTCGGCGTTCTTGACGCTTCCGGCGGTACCGAGTGGCTTCTCCTCATTGGCATAGCTGAGCTCCATTCCGAGCTCTTCACCGTCACCGAAGTAGTTCTTGACCAGCGAGGCCAGGAACTGCACAGTTACGACGGTCTCACTCAGCCCATGCCTTTTGAGCAGCCGCAGAACGTGCTCCATGATCGGCCGGTTGACCACCGGCAGGAGCGGCTTGGGCATGCTTGAGGTCATGGGGCGAAGGCGTGTGCCTTCGCCTCCGGCCATCACGACGGCCTTCATGTCGGAAGCGTCCTCCTCTAAGAGACGACGGTCTAGCCGACTTCACCCGTCCAGATTGTCCCGCACTTTTCCGCCGCGGGCCATCGAGCCGCTACGCCCGCTTCAATCCGCGAGTTCCATCGGCCATGGCGTCCGCTCGGACTAGGCGGCGGACCTGTACCACGTAGAGGACTCCTGCCCACCAGTACAGCGTTGTACCCCATCCGGCGAACGCCCATCCGAAAATAGCAGCGAGTGACGGGATCCAGCCACTTCCGTCACTGAGCAGCAACAACGGGAAGGCATACATCAGGTTGAACGTAGCTGCCTTCCCAAGGAAGTTCACCTGCGGCGGCGGATAGCCATGACGCCTGAGAATGCCCACCATCACCAGCAGAACCAGTTCTCGCGCCAAAAGTACAGCGGTCAACCAGACTGGCAGAATCTCGCGCCAGGTGAGGCCGACCAGAGTCGAGAGGATGTAGAGCCGATCGGCCGCGGGATCGAGAAGCCGGCCGAGGCTGCTGACCTGGTTCCAGCGCCGGGCGAGCTTGCCGTCCAGGTAGTCACTGACGCCGCTCAGAGCCAGCACCAGAAGTGCCCAGCCGTCACTCTTCGGCCCACCGAACTCAGGCCTGAGAATCAGCCACAGGAACAGCGGCACCCCAACGAGCCGCGCCATGCTGAGGATGTTGGGGATGGTGAGGACCCGGTTCGTCTGAACACGGGTCTCCTGGACCTCCACCCGGGGGCCTCCTGTGGGAAACGTACCTACGATGCCCCCTGACCCTACCTCAACGCAAAAAAGCGCTGGCTCTCGGGCTGCATGCCCAAGAGCCAGCGCTCTAAAAGGAGTTCGGCGGCGTCCTACTCTCCCACAGGGTCCCCCCTGCAGTACCATCGGCGCTGTAAGGCTTAGCTTCCGGGTTCGGAATGTAACCGGGCGTTTCCCTCACGCTATAACCACCGAAACACTATGAAGTTAGACCGGAAAAAAACACGGTCGTTGCCTCAGAACTAACACAGTGGACGCGAGCAACTGAGGACAAGCCCTCGGCCTATTAGTACCGGTCACCTCCACACGTTACCGTGCTTCCAGATCCGGCCTATCAACCCAGTCGTCTACTGGGAGCCTTACCCCATCAAGTGGGTGGGAGTCCTCATCTCGAAGCAGGCTTCCCGCTTAGATGCTTTCAGCGGTTATC
>NZ_RQJW01000032.1 GCF_004028635.1 Streptomyces cyaneus
ACGAGCGGTTCAGTCATCGCCAAGCGCGTAGGCCCCGACACTGCCTCAACTACAGCGACGCCGAGGCCGACCACCTGACGCTTAACGGCCGTTTCTGATGGCCAGCGGGGGATGCCGTATTCCCCCGCTCTCTTCTTCGCGGTCCTGTAAGAGGACGGCTGGCCTCCGGGCCCGGCATGGCTGGTCCTCCCTGTCGCCCCGATGACCTGGGGGTGGGGCCACCCGGGTCCGAGAGGCGCCGTTGGAGACGCTGATGAGAGGTTCGACTACCGACCGGCCGAGCGCGACGCCTGGCCGCCTGCGGGCGGAAGGTCTGCATAAGGTGGATGCGCACACGACGCCACACCCAGGCCAGCACGCACGACGTTCGTTCGGGAGGACGGCTGGAACGACAGCGACGAGATAGGCGTCTTTCTCGGCCTGGACGTGGCAAGAGCGGCCACCACGGGCGCGGCCTCACCCTGACCGTCAAGAAGGTCTTCGACAAACAACTACCCAGCACCGAACCGGAGTTGGGCGACGTCTTCACCAAGCTGAAGACCAAGTTCGGCACTGTCCTGGTGATCGTGGACCAGCCCCCCTCGATCGGCGCCCTGCCCCTGACGGTCGCCCGCGACGCGGGCTGCAAGGTTGCTTACCTGCTCGGACTCGCCATGTGGCGGATTGCCGATCTGTACCCCGGCGAGGCGAAGACCGACATGAAGGACGCCGCGGTCATCGCCGACGCAGCCCGCACGATGCCGCGTTCCCTGCGCTCGCTGGAGGTACTGACGAGATCGCTGCCGCACGGATCTCACTTTCGTGGTCTTTCAGCTTCGTGCCTCGTTAGCCAGCCGATTCTTCCCACGCGCTCCCCGGAGACGCTCGTACTCGTCAGATTCTCCCAGAGGAGCTGCGGTGGAGGTGCATGGGTGGAGTGTCGCAGGAGGGCTGATCAAGCGCATCAGTCACGGTGAGTGAGGGAGCGAGGTGGACGGGGAGGGCACCGGTGGGTTCTTGGTCTGCTGGCTGGTGAAGGGTCGTTCGGTGAAGGGATTGTGTCAGTGGTGCCTCTTAGGGTGTGAGTGCTGCGTCGGTCGATGTCGTATCGCTGGGAACCGGTGGGGAGTGGCGCGTCATGGAGTGGCCGTGTCTGCCGTGGAAGCGGCGGGTTTTCCCGCTGGGGGAACTTCCAGAGTCGGATCGCTACGGCTGGCCGTTGGCGTCCTTGTTTTCTGGCTCGGCTCCGGGGCGGCCGCTGGCTGACGAGCGAGCGGTACCTGTACTCGTCCTGCGGGGTGAGTGGGGCATGGGCAAGTCGTACGCGTTCGAGCAGGAACAGCGTGACCTGGAGGCTGCGGGTCTTCCTGTGCAGCGGCTCGATCTCGGTAGGTGCGGTACAGACGCGGCTCGCGCTGCGGCGAAACTGGCCGTGGTGTTCCAGCCGCCGACCGATGCGACTGAGTGGCACGTGCTCCTGGACGGCCTGGACGAAGGGCTGGACAACCTGCTGGAACTGGACGAATTGATCATTGAGCAGGTCGAAGGTCTGGAGGATGAGGCTCGGAGGGGGCTGCGTCTGCGCATCAGTTGCCGCACGGCTCGATGGCCGTCCGGGCTGCACACAGAACTGTGCCGGCTTTGGGCCGTGGACCAATTGGTGATGGTCGGTCTAGCGCCGCTCTCGCGGGACGATGTCACTCTGGCCGCTCGCGCCGTTCATTTGGAAGACCCAGCCGCCTTCTCACGCCTGGTCCAGCAACGCGGCTTGGTAGCGCTGGCTATCCATCCGATGACGTTGCGGCAGATGCTGACCAGTTACACGAGTCGTGGAGCACTCCCCGCTACGACTGCTGAGGCGTACAGCGAGGCGTGCCTGCACTTGTGCAAGGAGACCCGCCGCCCTAAGCGGGCGGAGATCCGACGCACCCAGGCATCAGCCGAGAACCTGTTTGCCGTTGCCACACGGGTTGCGGCCGCGTTGCAGTTCGGTCCGTATGTCGCATTGGCGGACGGAGCGCCCCCGGACGGGGGGCTGACTGTCGACGACCTTGAACTGTCCCGCCTGGCCGCAGGCGATGAGCCCGGCCACCTCGGGAGTCCCGTTCCGTGCACGATGAACGAGCTGAGCCAGTTGACCGAGTCGAGTCTGCTGAGGCCACTGGGCGACTACCGCTGGGAGTTCGCGCACAAGAGCTACCAGGAGTTCCTCGCCGCCGAGTTCATGCGCCGCCGCGACATTCAGGCAGCTGTGGAGCGGGAGCTGCTGTGGATCGGCGACGGGCCGTCCCGGCACATCCTTCCCGCGCATCAGGAGGTGGCTGCCTGGCGCAGCGACACGAGCACAACGGTGTTCGAAGACCTGCTCCGGGATGATCCGTTGGTCCTGCTCCTCGCCGACTTGGCCCGGCGAACGGAGCGAGATCGGGCCCGGGTAGTTGATGCTCTCCTCACCCTGCTCAAGAGTGACGACACCGTCAGGCTCGACAGCGCCTCACTTCACCGCTTGGACCACCCTCAGCTGGCGGAACAGCTACGCCCGTACCTCAAAGCCACGACAGAGGTGAACCTCCTCTTCGGAGTTGTCCGCATCGCCCGGGCATGCCGCCGGCCCGAGCTGAGCGCCGAATTGCTGATCCTCGCCGAAGACCGAGACGCCCACGCCGAGGTACGGGTGGCGGCCCTAACTGGGATCAGCGCGCCAGATGCCGAAGAAGTCCAGCGCATCCGTGCCTTGAGCAAGGACGAGTCCCCCGAGGTCGTCGCGGCGGCGCTCCGACAGTTGTGGCCAACCCACATCACGCTGGCCGAGTTCTTGAGCAGTGTGCGCGACCCGGATCCACAACTGATCGGCCGTGCCTACATGCTGCGCCGGGAAATCCCAGAGCTCATCAACGTGCCGGAGCTGGATGAAGCCATCACCTGGGCCCGTGACACCCTTTGCGATTCGGAGGACAATCGAAGCCGTGCTCTTGCGGTGTCCCTTCTCGGCCGCGGCATCACTCTCGCCGGTCAGGAACCGCTATCCGACGCCGTGCTGTCCAATGTGACGGAAGCCTTGCTGGGGCTCGCCGGGCAGCATGAACTCCTCTTCAGCCAGGACCTGCACACCCCGTTGCAGGATCTGGCAGAGGCAATGGGCCAGGAGGCTCAGACCAGGCGCAGCCTTGCGGAACTGCTGATCACACGTGCCAGCGCAGAGCAGTTCCTCGCATTGCACGTGGGCAGGGTCATCGGTGGCTTGCTTCCTTCGGCCGATGCCCTGTACTGGATGGAGCACTGGGGCCTGCTGTCTGCCGCCGATGAGCAAGTCTCACACCTGGCTGTTGCATTCCCGCCTCCCGAGGAGCGGACCGTGCTGGAACGGGCTCAGGCCGCCCGAGCCTCTCATCCGACTCTGCGCGCCGCCACCGACTTCTGGGACAACCCGCCAGCGGAGTCGCCGTGGGAGCGAGAGCACCGCGAGCTCCGAGAGGCGGAGCGCAGACAGAACACCTACGACGAAACCGCCCTTCACGCGGCGCTCGACGCTGTCCACACCACTGCGCCGGATCAGCTACGGAGCGCCTGGGCGCAGGTTGTCAGCGAGCTGCACCACACAGCAGACGGTTCCCCCGCCAACTGGGAAGGCTCATGGCTTGCTGCAGTAACCGAGGCGCCGTCCCGGCCGTCGGCCGGCACCCAGCTGGACGACCTCCTCTCGCGGGCCGCCCTGCATGTGCTGCGTTCGGTCTCGCCCTTGACTGCCGAGAACCTGGTGCCCTACGGCGCCATCGACTTTCGCATCGCCCCCGAACTCACGGCCCTAGCTCTGGTCGATGACCTGTCAAACGTCCCGCCAGAGCTCGCAAGATGGGCCGGATGGACCGTCGCCCTGGCCACCATGCACCCCAGCCCTGGCGTACACGACACTCATCGACGACTGCTACGCATCTGCGGACAAAGGGCCGAAGCAGCACTCTCCGGTCTGATCACAGCAGTCCTTGACGGCGTCCACGACGACGTGGCACGAACCATCGCTCGTACATGCGCAGAACTGCCGTTGGACAGCGCGCGTCCAGCCCTGCATAGCTGGGCCAAGCACCCGGACCGACGCCCAGAACTGTGGCAGGCCGTTCTGAGCGAACTTGCGGTCCGCAGGGATGCGGAAGCGTCGCTCCAACTAGCCACCGCGCTCGCCGACAATCCAGCCGATCACCCACCCCACTCACCAGAACACGTCCGATGGATGCTTGCGGCCGTCGCCCTCCTGCACCTCACGACCTTGCCGCTCGTTTGGCCGCTCATCCGCCGTCGCCTCGATGACCCAGCCAGCCTTGATGCTTTCCTGCACGGGCTGACACGGATGCCCGCCCCGCCGGGCAGTTGGCCAAACGCCGTCGCCTTGCTCCCGGAACGCGACCTAGCGGACTTCTACCGGTTGCTCGTCAACCAGATCGGGATCGACGCCGTTGTCAACCGGCCCCTGCAATCCGGCTTCGTCGACGACGATGACCGGCTGCGCGACATGTCCCGCACTCTGCCGAACATCCTTGTCCACAAAGGCACGGTGGAAGCCGCCACCGCATTGCGTGCCCTCTCCGAGGAGTACCCCGGAATCTGGCAACTGCGTGTAGACGCCCGCGCCGCCACCCGTACAGCCGCCGCCCGATATGTCCAACCTGTGGAACCCGAGCAGCTGATCCGCCTCGCCGATGCAGCCCAGCTGCGCTGGATCGCGGACGAGCGGCACCTGCTCGACATCGTCCTCGAATCACTTGATCGCTTCGCGAAGGCACTCCATCGCCCCAACGGGCCGGTCGTCGCTCTGTGGAACCGGGACCGAGCCGGTGTGAATCACTCCGAATGGTGGCCGTGTTGGGAAGAAGACTTTAGTGACATCGTTGCAACCTTTCTCCTGCAGGACATCGGCGGTCACCGAGTCGTCATCAACCGTGAGGTCCAAGTGCGCCGTCCAGGCTTCCCCGGTCTGCGCACAGACATCCAGATCGAAGCACCTGATACCGAGGGCACGGGGAACGATCCGATCAAAGTCGTCATCGAATGCAAGGGCTGCTGGAACGACTCGCTCGATACAGCATTGGCCACTCAGCTTGTAGCCGGGTACCTCCAATCCCCCAGGACTGCCGGGATCTTCCTCACGGCCTACTTTCACTGTGATCGTTGGAGCGTCGCAAAACAACGCAAATGCCCGGCCAGTGCCCATAGCTTGGCCGAAGTGAGGCAGTACCAAGAGAAGGAGGCGGAGACGCAGCGACAGCAGGAGGACGTGTCAGTCATTGCCGTGACACTTGACTGTGCCCTCCCTGCAAGCGGCGAGGACTGGCGCTGGGCTGCATTGGCTCCGGCTCGGTCTGCTGAGGAACTCCAAGCGCGGGAACAGAACTCCCTGTGACTGGCGGCTTTGGGCGCGACACGCCTCGATCTCGCACCGGCCGAACCCGACCGCGCGCAAGCCAAGGCAAGCTGCGCCCCGCCCCCTGGCAAAGCCGTGCTCAGCCTGCGGCAAGGAAGAGGGCCGCCGCACTTACCGAGCCGTGACCTTTCCAGACCAGCGCTCGCAATGGGTGGACCTGTGCAGCGATCACTCGTTGGCCGTGATGAATGAGTGGCGCGGCCCGTCCATTTTGAGAGGGCATCCTCCAGGATCTGTGGGAGGTACAGGCCAAGGAATCGGCCGAGCAGAGCGCGCTGGTGCACCCGCGGGTGTGGACACAAGGCTGTGATCAGGCCCCATGAGCTGGGGTGTTGGTGTGTCTGGTCATGCGGCGAGGGCGAGGTTGTGCATGCGGGCGACGGCCTGCACGGCGTGGTGGAGGCCATCGCCGCGCTGCCGGCACTCGCGAAGGATCTTGTAGTTCTTCATCCGTCCGATCACGTGCTCCACGCAGGGACGGACCTTGCGGTGCTCGGCGTTGTGTTCCTCTGCGCCCCTCAGCAGTGGGCGTCCGGGGCATTTGCGGTGCGGGACGATCAGGCTGGTGTTGAGGTAGGTGCCATCACCGAGCACCGTCACCCCGTCACAGCGTTCGGCCAGGCCGGAGCGCCGCTAGGCCGCGTCCGCGGTGGCGCCTGGCAGCGGCCGGCCCGCGGCCACTACGAGCCGGGTGTCGGCGTCCACAATGACCTGCACATTCGCCGAGAATCGGTAGTTACGCGAGGACGCGCCCACGCTCCGGTCGCGGGCGGGGACCAGGGTGCCGTCCACGATCCACAACCGGTCGGCAGCATCGGCCGGGCGCGAAACGGGCTCGAGCGCGAGCAGCGGCCCCAGCCGTTGGATGACCCGGCACACCGTGGAGGAAGAGACGCCGAATAGAGGGCCGAGCTGCCGCATGGTCAGGTTCGTGCGGTAGTACATCGCGACCACCAGCACCCGCTCTGCCAGGGGCAGAGACCACGGCCGGCCCCGAAGGGTGCCATTACTGCCGCGCTCCTGCACTATCTTCAACAGACGCTGAAACTGCGTCACTCGCAGCCCGATGAACGTCTCCACTCCAGCCACTCAGCCCTTAATGCCCCGGCTATTCCGGGGAGATGCCAATGCCCAGCTCACGGCCTTGTGTAACACGCATTAGGGGGTACGGCATCCCCCGCTGGCCATCAGAAACGGCCGTTAAGCGTCAGGTGGTCGGCCTCGGCGTCGCTGTAGTTGAGGCAGTGTCGGGGCCTACGCGCTTGGCGATGACTGAACCGCTCGT
>NZ_RQJW01000033.1 GCF_004028635.1 Streptomyces cyaneus
GGGCCACCGTTTCTTCGGCCCCCCTTTCGATCTCCGCTGCGGCCATGGAGGCGAGGAAGGCGTGGGCGAGCATGGCCAGCGTGATGTGCCGGTACCAGCCCGGGTAGCGGCGGACTTCGCTCCCAGCTCTGCCGAAGGGGACGAGGTCCTCTACATCTTCGACGGCGGCGTCCTGCCGACGGAACTACAAGGGCAGATCCAGCTCCAAGCCGCGGAGATCAGGGCGTACGACTTCCACCCCCACGACCTCCGTGGCCGACCTCACGATCCCGCGGCTCGCGCCACGGATCGAGGCAGCCGTCAAGGCTCGGTCCGAGGAACGAACCGTCTATCTGGAGCACGGCCTTGAGGTCAAGCGCCCCGATTAACCGTGCCTGCCACAAGACAGGCGGGAAATCGAGGTGCGCCAGGTCCAGTCTCGCACGCCGCGAAAATCTGCTGGGTAACAGCTTCCCCCTAGGAGTTCAAGCCCCGGCTGCGCTCCGCTCCGACGGGCGCGCTTCCCAGCTCCGCTCCCCGCGCCACTCCTGCCTTCGGCCCGCTCCGCGCGGGCTGCGCCGACGCGGGCCCACCAACTTCTATCAGGGCTTGCGTCGAAGGGTTACCACTGTCAGAGCCAGCGCTACAGGGGTGCCCAGCACGGGCCGAAGGAGCACCAAAGCGAAGACCACCGACGCGGCGCTTCCTAACTGGACATACCTTCTGTTGCGCCGGACGAAGCGCACGAGGTGATCATCCTCCCGGTCGCCTCTGCCGCATCGCGCTCAGGGCCGCAGGCAGCGGATGTCTCCCGTCACCGGATCGATAGGGCCGCAGACCCTGTTGTTCGGGCAGCACTGCCGGTTGTGGCAGCAGTGGTATCCGGGCTTGCACGGGGCGTTCTCGCAACAGACACCTATCTTGCAGCAGGCTCCCCGCCCGCATGCCTCGTCGTTAGAGCAACATGAACCGCCGCAGATCGGCCGGTTGCTCGGACAGCAGCCAGCTTCGGTCTGGCGTCCGGGCGGGCAGCAGACCTTCGCTCCAGACGGGTCGCCCACGTTTGGGATGCACCTGCCGGTGCAGAGACTACCGTTACACCAGACCTGGCCCCGCGGAGTGCACAGGTTGTCGACGCACTCCTCATTCTCCCCGCAGCACTCGCCATAGCAGATGGTACGGCCAACCGGGCAAAGCTGCCCCTCGGGGCTGCACTGATGCTCCGTGGCCCAGTAGCACTTGCCGCCACAGCATTCCATGCCTGGCGGACAACATGTGCCGTCACAGCATTTGTATCCGGGTGCACAGCACCTCAGGTAGGTGCTGGCACTGTAGCCGGTGTCGTGCATGCAGCACGTGTGGGTTGTCGGGCAGCACTCTGTCCTGATCCTCCCGTACGACAAAGGCCAGATGCAGCTCTGCCGGTCGGGCCCCAGACACGAAGGATGTTCGGGTGGCGGTGGGCCCTGCTCCAGGCACCATGCCCTGCACTTCCCGGACGTCGAGGGGTAGCCCGGAGGGGCATCAGGCCCCACCAGGGACTCGCAAGTTTCGATGCAGTCGTCCAGCCAGCCCCCCCGGAGTACCCCCGCGGTGGGCCGGTTAACTGCTCCTGCCGCTGAGCGGGGGTTCGCCACCGTACCGTAGTGATGGATTGTTCGGTACAACGAAAATTCTGCCGTAGCGCGTGGCGTTGACATTCCGGCACGCTCCTCACGGCCGTCTGAATTACCGGTCATAGTATGGAGACAGCTTTGTCACGAGGAATGGGAATTCCTCCGTGACGTCCACCCGGACGAAATACTTCTCCGTCACGTCCGTCTTCCGGTTCGTATACGAGAATAGGACGTCCACGATGTTGCGCGGGCCGCTCAGGCGCGATGGCCGGGTCTCAATCGCGGTCAGTGCCTGCCCTGTAGCGAAGCGCTGTGCTGCTAGCTCGTAAATCGCCGGGTAACGCACCGTGCAATAGTTGACGGCCCGGTGTTCGTCGGACGAACCAGAATTGTCTGCCACTTGGATCAGGCGCTCGAACAGCTCATCCGCTGCCGAGCGGAATTGTTCCTCGTCTGCTTCGTCCGGCTTGGGGAGGGAGCCAACAAGGGAGTCTGCGTCGAACGCGTAGATCTGATCGAAGAGGATCATGGGGAGCACTAGCCCGCCACAGAAGTCAGGCGGGGCAAGGGGGCCCTGGACTCCGATCACCACATGGAGGTCGGACGTGCGGGGTGCTGCGCCCAGTGCCTCGACCAGCACTCCGTAGTCCAACAGATCGCGAGGACTCACCACGTAGGTGTCGATGCCCCGGATGGCCATGACGTAACAGAGCTGCTTGCTCAGGTAGCGGTTCTGCGGGTCCGAGAGAATTGTGTGCAGGGCCTGACGGTCGGTCATGCTGGCGGTCTCGGCCCGTCCCATCGCCTGCGCGAACTCCTTTTCAATCCCTAGGCTCGGCAGGCGCGGTTCGATTCGCCCCACAGCGTAGACGTACGACGGCGGTACCGAGCCGCGCGTCTGTGAACAATGGTTGCACTTTCCCCCGCACCCGCAGGAGCCCTTTTCCTCGGGCGCGACGTATTCCGATGTCTGTGGCGACATGTCCTGTTCGGTCATGGCGCACTCCTTCGTAGGAGTTATGAACCCCGACTTCTCCTGCCGGAGAACACAAGCCACCGGTTGAGCGTCTCGGCTCGCCGCTCGCATCCCCGGCACGGCGGCTGACCTGTGGCAGCACGCGTGATCCGTTTGAGGGCGTCACCCAGGCCGATGTCAGCCTCGTTGACGAACCCCGGAAGGCTGACCCGTGGCGGCCGTGCCGGTTTCCGGGTCTCCCTGCTCTGCTCGTCCATCACTGGTGCCTTCAGGTGAGCACGGTGTTCGCGATGCTGCCCCGGATCTTCGCCCAATCGTCCTCGTCGTTGGCGAGATTGATCTCGAAGTTCGATGTCTGATCATTCGGGATGATGGTATTGAAGACGTCACTGTCTTCCAATTCGGTGGTGCCCTCGGTCGCGCCTTCATAGAAGCGCGTCTCCATGCTGACCACCAACGCGCCAGTGTCGCTTTGCAGCGATCCGTTGATTTCGATCTCGACGCGTTCTTCGCCGCCGAACCCCTTGCTCCACCTCAGAAGTTCTTGGCTCGGACCGCCGGTGGACAGTACAACTTCCTGCAAGAAGCCGAATTCGCCGTGCTCGTCGTCCCCGATGGTCTCGTAGTCGTGAAATTCCGTCGTTCCCTGGACCTTGGCGCGATGGAAAACCTGGGCCCGGAGCAACTCCGGTGCGGCAGACCCGTCTCCGACAACGATCTTCCTCACCCAATGGTTCTTGAAGCGACGCACGTCCACATTTTCGGGCTCTGACTTCGTGTCAGCTACGGTCACTGGGCGGGTGATATTCGTCTTCGCCATGACGCCTTGCCTCCTGTTCACGTTTCCCCCGAGGCGATCTGAAGAAGTCCTGCACGGGGCGGTCCCGATCGTCGACCATGAAGAACCCCCGTGACTCCATCGTAGACAATATGACGAATTTGGCCACCCCAATAAAACTGAGTGCGCATTCAACAAGACTGGCCCACCGAGTCCACTCGCCAAGCGGTTCCGGAATGGCAGTGAAAGCAGCCAGGGCCGAAGAGGCCGCGAACCTGCTGTTCGCCCAGGTCAGCATTTCAGCGGGCCACAAGATTGCCGCAGCTTCCCAAGTTGAGTAACCGTTCGCTCAGTACGGCCGCGGAATCCCGTACTCTTGCAGCGCATCCGCTTAGCGCATCAGCAGGGCGTTGAGACCCGCCAGGAGATGGCCGACGGAGTCCGGGCATCGGCCGTCGCCACGCTCGCACGCGTCCACCACCTTGGCCAGGTCGCTGCGGAGTGAAGGGAGTTGTCCTGGATCAGTACCCGGGGAGCCTCCGACCCGGGGAGGCGGACACAGCGTCGTTGCCATCATTAGTGAATCGCTCTGCCTCAACGCGCTCCATCACGCCGTCCATCCTGTCATCACCAGCTGACACCAACGACGGCATACGCAGGCAGCCTTGAGCGACCGCGAACGCTGGACCAGCACGAGCGCGAGGGCTCTACGTAGGCCGCCCGCCCGAACTCCTGGTATTCCAACGGTGTTTCGGTATCTGTGCTGGTCAGGGTGCTGTTTCTGAGGCTGTCTGACTGGCAGTGCGTCATGTGATGGCGGTTCGTGACTTGTCGTCGCGGTGCGCCGTTGGTCCGATGTGGATCGTATGGAGATCGGATCGTGGTCAGCTGAGCTGGAGTCGTTGCTGGTGCGGGTGGGCGGACGGTTTGGCCGCGCGGAGCCGCGACGGCGGATGCGGGACTACGTGCGGGGGCTGCTGGGACCGGTCGGCAGGAAGAACGGCTGGCAGCTCGCGGAGTACGCAGGTCACGGGACACCGGACGGGCTGCAGCGGTTGCTGGCCTCATGCCGCTGGGAGCCGGACGAGGTACGTGACGACGTCCAGGAGTACGTCACCGAGCGGCTGGGCTGCCCGGACGGGGTGCTGGTCGTGGACGACACCGGCTTTTTGAAGAAGGGGGTCACGTCGGCCGGTGTTCAGCGGCAGTACTCCGGCACGGCCGGTCGCACCGAGAATTGTCAGATCGGGGTGTTCGCCGCCTATGCCTCGGTCAAGGGCAGGGCCTTGGTGGACCGGGAGCTGTACTTGCCGAAGTCCTGGACGAACGACGCCGAGCGGTGCCGGTCGGCGAAGATCCCCGCCGGCCGGGGGTTTTCGACCAAGGGCGAGCTGGCCCGCGCGATGATCCTGCGGGCCCTGGCCTCGCCTCTGCCCATCGCCTGGGTGACCGGTGACTGCGCCTACGGCCAGGAGTGGCGGATGCGCCGCTGTCTCGAGGAGGCCGGCGTCGGCTACGTCCTGGCCGTGCCGAAATCCCAGCAACTCCACGCAGGCTTCGGCCGCATCGACCACAGCGTCGCCCAGGCACCCGAGGAGGCGTGGGAGCGGATCTCGTGTGGGGACGGCGCCAAGGGACCACGCATCTACGACTGGGCAGCCGCCCAACTGCCGACCATCGCGGACTTCGACGGCGACCAGCCCACCCACCAGCGGTGGGTGCTGGCCCGCCGCAGCCTGGCCAGGCGCGAAGAGATCGCCTACTACCTCGCCTACGCGCCAAGCGGTACCACCGCCCAGACCCTGGTGCGGATCGCCGGGATTCGCTGGACGATCGAGGAGTGTTTCCAGGCCGCCAAGAACGAATGCGGCCTGGACCAGTACGAAGTCCGCCGCTACCCGGGCTGGTACCGGCACATCACGCTGGCCATGCTCGCCCACGCCTTCCTCGCCTCCATGGCCGCAGCGGAGATCGAAAGGGGGGCCGAAGAAACGGTGGCCC
>NZ_RQJW01000034.1 GCF_004028635.1 Streptomyces cyaneus
ACGGTCGTTGCCTCAGAACTAACACAGTGGACGCGAGCAACTGAGGACAAGCCCTCGGCCTATTAGTACCGGTCACCTCCACACGTTACCGTGCTTCCAGATCCGGCCTATCAACCCAGTCGTCTACTGGGAGCCTTACCCCATCAAGTGGGTGGGAGTCCTCATCTCGAAGCAGGCTTCCCGCTTAGATGCTTTCAGCGGTTATCCCTCCCGAACGTAGCCAACCAGCCATGCCCTTGGCAGAACAACTGGCACACCAGAGGTTCGTCCGTCCCGGTCCTCTCGTACTAGGGACAGCCCTTCTCAAGACTCCTACGCGCACAGCGGATAGGGACCGAACTGTCTCACGACGTTCTAAACCCAGCTCGCGTACCGCTTTAATGGGCGAACAGCCCAACCCTTGGGACCGACTCCAGCCCCAGGATGCGACGAGCCGACATCGAGGTGCCAAACCATCCCGTCGATATGGACTCTTGGGGAAGATCAGCCTGTTATCCCCGGGGTACCTTTTATCCGTTGAGCGACGGCGCTTCCACAAGCCACCGCCGGATCACTAGTCCCGACTTTCGTCCCTGCTCGACCCGTCGGTCTCACAGTCAAGCTCCCTTGTGCACTTACACTCAACACCTGATTGCCAACCAGGCTGAGGGAACCTTTGGGCGCCTCCGTTACTCTTTAGGAGGCAACCGCCCCAGTTAAACTACCCATCAGACACTGTCCCTGATCCGGATCACGGACCCAGGTTAGACATCCAGCACGACCAGACTGGTATTTCAACGACGACTCCACAACCACTGGCGTGGCTGCTTCAAAGTCTCCCAGCTATCCTACACAAGCCGAACCGAACACCAATATCAAACTGTAGTAAAGGTCCCGGGGTCTTTCCGTCCTGCTGCGCGAAACGAGCATCTTTACTCGTAGTGCAATTTCACCGGGCCTATGGTTGAGACAGTCGAGAAGTCGTTACGCCATTCGTGCAGGTCGGAACTTACCCGACAAGGAATTTCGCTACCTTAGGATGGTTATAGTTACCACCGCCGTTTACTGGCGCTTAAGTTCTCAGCTTCGCCAGGACGAATCCTGACTAACCGGTCCCCTTAACGTTCCAGCACCGGGCAGGCGTCAGTCCGTATACATCGCCTTACGGCTTCGCACGGACCTGTGTTTTTAGTAAACAGTCGCTTCTCGCTGGTCTCTGCGGCCACCCCCAGCTCACCAAGTAAATTGGATCACCGGGTGTGGCCCCCCTTCTCCCGAAGTTACGGGGGCATTTTGCCGAGTTCCTTAACCATAGTTCACCCGAACGCCTCGGTATTCTCTACCTGACCACCTGAGTCGGTTTAGGGTACGGGCCGCCATGAAACTCGCTAGAGGCTTTTCTCGACAGCATAGGATCATCCACTTCACCACAATCGGCTCGGCATCAGGTCTCAGCCTTGATGAGCGGCGGATTTACCTACCACTCGGCCTACACCCTTACCCCGGGACAACCACCGCCCGGGATGGACTACCTTCCTGCGTCACCCCATCACTCACCTACTACAGGTCTGGTTCGTCGGCTCCACCACTCCCCTTTGCCCGAAGGCTCCGGGGCGGCTTCACGGACTTAGCATCGCCCGGTTCGATGTTTGACGCTTCACAGCGGGTACCGGAATATCAACCGGTTATCCATCGACTACGCCTGTCGGCCTCGCCTTAGGTCCCGACTTACCCTGGGCAGATCAGCTTGACCCAGGAACCCTTAGTCAATCGGCGCACACGTTTCTCACGTGTGAATCGCTACTCATGCCTGCATTCTCACTCGTGAACCGTCCACAACTACCTTCCGGTGCTGCTTCACCCGGCACACGACGCTCCCCTACCCATCACAGCACCCGTTGGGGCTTACTGCTGCAATGACACGACTTCGGCGGTACGCTTGAGCCCCGCTACATTGTCGGCGCGGAATCACTAGACCAGTGAGCTATTACGCACTCTTTCAAGGGTGGCTGCTTCTAAGCCAACCTCCTGGTTGTCTCTGCGACTCCACATCCTTTCCCACTTAGCGTACGCTTAGGGGCCTTAGTCGATGCTCTGGGCTGTTTCCCTCTCGACCATGGAGCTTATCCCCCACAGTCTCACTGCCGCGCTCTCACTTACCGGCATTCGGAGTTTGGCTAAGGTCAGTAACCCGGTAGGGCCCATCGCCTATCCAGTGCTCTACCTCCGGCAAGAAACACACGACGCTGCACCTAAATGCATTTCGGGGAGAACCAGCTATCACGGAGTTTGATTGGCCTTTCACCCCTAACCACAGGTCATCCCCCAGGTTTTCAACCCTGGTGGGTTCGGTCCTCCACGAAGTCTTACCTCCGCTTCAACCTGCCCATGGCTAGATCACTCCGCTTCGGGTCTTGAGCGCGCTACTATATCGCCCTATTCGGACTCGCTTTCGCTACGGCTTCCCCACACGGGTTAACCTCGCAACACACCGCAAACTCGCAGGCTCATTCTTCAAAAGGCACGCAGTCACGAGAATGTGCAAGCACATTCCGACGCTCCCACGGCTTGTAGGCACACGGTTTCAGGTACTATTTCACTCCCCTCCCGGGGTACTTTTCACCATTCCCTCACGGTACTATCCGCTATCGGTCACCAGGGAATATTTAGGCTTAGCGGGTGGTCCCGCCAGATTCACACGGGATTTCTCGGGCCCCGTGCTACTTGGGTGTCTCTCAAACGAGCCGCTGACGTTTCGACTACGGGGGTCTTACCCTCTACGCCGGACCTTTCGCATGTCCTTCGCCTACATCAACGGTTTCTGACTCGTCCTGTTGCCGGCAGACAACAGAAGAGAGATCCCACAACCCCGTATACGCAACCCCTGCCGGGTCTCACACGTATACGGTTTAGCCTCATCCAGTTTCGCTCGCCACTACTCCCGGAATCACGGTTGTTTTCTCTTCCTGCGGGTACTGAGATGTTTCACTTCCCCGCGTTCCCTCCACATACCCTATGTGTTCAGGTATGGGTGACAGCCCATGACGACTGCCGGGTTTCCCCATTCGGAAACCCCCGGATCAAAGCCTGGTTGACGACTCCCCGGGGACTATCGTGGCCTCCCACGTCCTTCATCGGTTCCTGGTGCCAAGGCATCCACCGTGCGCCCTTAAAAACTTGGCCACAGATGCTCGCGTCCACTGTGCAGTTCTCAAACAACGACCAGCCACCCGTCACACACCACTCACGCGATGCTTCACCGGGGCCGGCATCGAGGGAATTCATTCCCTCAGACACCCAACAGCGTGCCCGACACCCTCGCCACTCGTGATCAGCGTTCCACGCTCCGAAGAGCAGTACTAACAGCCCGAGATGACTGACGGTGCCGAATAATCAACGTTCCACCCATGAGCAACCAGCATCAGACATTCGCTGATGTACTGGCCTCTGGACAACCTTGCGGCTGCCTAGAAGTGCTCCTTAGAAAGGAGGTGATCCAGCCGCACCTTCCGGTACGGCTACCTTGTTACGACTTCGTCCCAATCGCCAGTCCCACCTTCGACAGCTCCCTCCCACAAGGGGTTGGGCCACCGGCTTCGGGTGTTACCGACTTTCGTGACGTGACGGGCGGTGTGTACAAGGCCCGGGAACGTATTCACCGCAGCAATGCTGATCTGCGATTACTAGCAACTCCGACTTCATGGGGTCGAGTTGCAGACCCCAATCCGAACTGAGACAGGCTTTTTGAGATTCGCTCCACCTCACGGTATCGCAGCTCATTGTACCTGCCATTGTAGCACGTGTGCAGCCCAAGACATAAGGGGCATGATGACTTGACGTCGTCCCCACCTTCCTCCGAGTTGACCCCGGCGGTCTCCTGTGAGTCCCCATCACCCCGAAGGGCATGCTGGCAACACAGGACAAGGGTTGCGCTCGTTGCGGGACTTAACCCAACATCTCACGACACGAGCTGACGACAGCCATGCACCACCTGTACACCGACCACAAGGGGGCGACCATCTCTGGCCGTTTCCGGTGTATGTCAAGCCTTGGTAAGGTTCTTCGCGTTGCGTCGAATTAAGCCACATGCTCCGCTGCTTGTGCGGGCCCCCGTCAATTCCTTTGAGTTTTAGCCTTGCGGCCGTACTCCCCAGGCGGGGAACTTAATGCGTTAGCTGCGGCACCGACGACGTGGAATGTCGCCAACACCTAGTTCCCACCGTTTACGGCGTGGACTACCAGGGTATCTAATCCTGTTCGCTCCCCACGCTTTCGCTCCTCAGCGTCAGTAATGGCCCAGAGATCCGCCTTCGCCACCGGTGTTCCTCCTGATATCTGCGCATTTCACCGCTACACCAGGAATTCCGATCTCCCCTACCACACTCTAGCTAGCCCGTATCGAATGCAGACCCGGGGTTAAGCCCCGGGCTTTCACACCCGACGTGACAAGCCGCCTACGAGCTCTTTACGCCCAATAATTCCGGACAACGCTTGCGCCCTACGTATTACCGCGGCTGCTGGCACGTAGTTAGCCGGCGCTTCTTCTGCAGGTACCGTCACTTTCGCTTCTTCCCTGCTGAAAGAGGTTTACAACCCGAAGGCCGTCATCCCTCACGCGGCGTCGCTGCATCAGGCTTTCGCCCATTGTGCAATATTCCCCACTGCTGCCTCCCGTAGGAGTCTGGGCCGTGTCTCAGTCCCAGTGTGGCCGGTCGCCCTCTCAGGCCGGCTACCCGTCGTCGCCTTGGTGAGCCGTTACCTCACCAACAAGCTGATAGGCCGCGGGCTCATCCTGCACCGCCGGAGCTTTCGACCCCCACCCATGCGAGTGGAAGTGATATCCGGTATTAGACCCCGTTTCCAGGGCTTGTCCCAGAGTGCAGGGCAGATTGCCCACGTGTTACTCACCCGTTCGCCACTAATCCCCACCGAAGTGGTTCATCGTTCGACTTGCATGTGTTAAGCACGCCGCCAGCGTTCGTCCTGAGCCAGGATCAAACTCTCCGTGAATGTTTACTCGGCCAGAAAATTAATTCAGCCGGTCGACACCACGAGAGCGGAACAGTCAGGCGGAATAAGCCCGACCGTTCACAGCGTCCTCGCTGTGTTTTTTCAAAGGAACCTCGCCCCAGCCTGATGGCCGGAGACGGGGTATCAACATATCTGGCGTTGATTTTTGGCACGCTGTTGAGTTCTCAAGGAACGGACGCTTCCTTTGTACTCACCCTCTCGGGCTTTCCT
This sequence comes from Streptomyces cyaneus, assembly GCF_004028635.1. Lineage (GTDB taxonomy): Bacteria > Actinomycetota > Actinomycetes > Streptomycetales > Streptomycetaceae > Streptomyces > Streptomyces cyaneus. Next base: position 5,221 of record NZ_RQJW01000034.1, read on the forward strand.
CCGGGCGCTTCCCTTCGGT
>NZ_RQJW01000035.1 GCF_004028635.1 Streptomyces cyaneus
TACGGCATCCCCCGCTGGCCATCAGAAACGGCCGTTAAGCGTCAGGTGGTCGGCCTCGGCGTCGCTGTAGTTGAGGCAGTGTCGGGGCCTACGCGCTTGGCGATGACTGAACCGCTCGTGCTGTCACCCAGAGCGTGCTTTTCATGCGGCGAGGTCGAGGTTGAGGACCTTGGCGGCTTTGCTGATGGAGCCGGGCATGAGGTGGCGGTAGATCTTGAAGGTGATCTCGATGGTCTTGTGGCCCATCCACTCGGCGACGTCGGTGATGGGAATGCCGTGCGTGAGGCAGTTCGAGGCGAAGAAGTGCCGCATGCCGTAGACGACCATCCCATCAGGGATGTCGACCTGACCGGCCTTCTTGATCCGCTGCCACTGGTTGGCGATGTGGTAATGCGGGAACGTGCGGGACGGGTCGCTCGGGTGGCGCAGCAGGTAGCCGTCGACGGTGCCGTGCTTGGCGGCGTACCACTCGATGCTCTGCCTCACCCGCGCGGGCAGGGGCACGTCCCGGTACTCGCCCACCTTGCGGTGCTTGAGACGCTCGTACTGGCAGGTGGTCCGGTTGACCTGCTCGGTGATGCGGTAGACGTCGTCGGCGACGATGTTGTTGAGGTTGACCGCGAACGCCTCACCGTTGCGCATGCCGCACCCGCTCATCAGATCGGCGACCAGCAGGAAACTGTCGTCACCGGCGGTGCGTATCTGACCCAGCTGCTCCGGTGACGGGATCACCACCCGCTTGGGGTCGTACTGCGGCGGCTTCACCCCGGCCACCGGGTTGTCGTCGAACAGCCCGAGCCGGTTCGCGTCCAGCAGGATCGCCTTCAGCTTGTCGAAGGCGTTCACCTGAGCGGCCAGGCCGATGCCATTACGCTCCATGGTCTGCAGGAAGCCCTCAACCACCTTGTGGTCGAAGGAGTTCATCCGCCGGCTGCCCAGCAGCGGCAGCAGATGAATGTTCAGCAGCGAATCCAGGTGCACCACAGACGCCGGCCCCAGATCCCGCTGGCCGGCCTTCCACTCGCCGGCGTACTCCTCGAACCGCATCGC
>NZ_RQJW01000036.1 GCF_004028635.1 Streptomyces cyaneus
CGTGACGGCAGCTCGATGGCGAACATCCTGTACCAGTCGTCGACCATCGGGATCATGGCTCTGCCGGTCGCGCTGCTGATGATCGGCGGCGAGTTCGACCTGTCCTCCGGTGTCGCCGTGATCACCTCGGCGTTGACCGCGAGCATGACCGCCTACCAGCTGAGCATGAACGTCTGGGTCGGTGTGATCGTCGCCCTGATCGTGTCCCTCGCGATCGGTCTGTTCAACGGCTGGCTGCTGGTCAAGACCGGGCTGCCGAGCTTCCTGGTCACCCTGGGCACGTTCCTGATCCTGCAGGGCGTGAACCTCGCGGTGACCAAGCTGATCACCGACAACGTCGCCACCGACGACATCAGCAACATGGACGGCTTCGAGCAGGCCAAGGCGGTCTTCGCCTCGTCCTTCGACGTCGGCGGTGTGCAGGTGAAGGTCACCGTGGTGTGGTGGCTGGTCTTCGCGGCGCTGGCGACCTGGGTGCTGCTGCGCACGAAGTACGGCAACTGGATCTTCGCGGTCGGCGGCAACAAGGAGTCCTCCCGGGCCGTAGGCGTCCCGGTGACCTTCACCAAGATCTCGCTGTTCATGCTGGTCGGGTTCGGTGCCTGGTTCGTCGGCATGCACCAGCTGTTC